>CAVZUK010000005.1:0-90458 GCA_963778465.1 uncultured Actinomycetes bacterium | reverse complement strand
TGTCATCGTCGGACCCCGCCCGGCTGCCACCACTGGACACCGGTCCGGTGCGCCGCTGACCTCCGTAGCTCGGGTGCCTCGGGTCGGTGGGGGCCACGAAGTCCCGCTTGCCTCGGCCCTCGACGAGCATCCAGCCCCGGGTGGTCTTGACCCGGTGGTGGTACGAGCAGAGCCCATCGAGGCGAGGGAGGGCGGTCACATGCGTCCGGGCCCAGTCCTCTCGGTGGTCCCACTCGATGCGGACCTGCTGGTTGCAGCCCCTCACCGCGCAACCGGGGTACAGCCACTCGAGTGCGGTGCGTTGGAAGGCGGTGGGGTGGCGTCCGAGGTGGGCCACGTTCACGACGTCGTGGCCCTTCGTCACGATGGCGGCCCAGAAGGGGTCCTCGTCCATTGCCAGCTCCTTGACGGCCGCCACGCTGAGCGGGCCCACCCCTGCCACCTCGCAGACCTCGTCGCCCTCGACGTGCCCGCGCACCAAGGCGCCGTGGTCGATGCGGACGATAATCTTCGGACTCGAACCCGTCGGCTGGCCGGCGGGATCCCCGCAGACCGCGGCCACCAAGGCGTCGGCCCCGTAGGCCTCGGGCCGCTCCCGTCTTCCCGCTCTCCTGGCGTCCTGGAAGAACCCTTCGATCAGGGGGTCGAGCCGACCCTTGAGCTTTGCCCCGATCTCGGGGGCATGGGTGAGGTGCAGGTGGAAGACGCCCTCTGTGTCGGCGTAGGTGCGCAGCGAGCGCTGCTCGTAGATCCGCCTTCGTCGGGCCTCGGGATCGGGCTCGGCAGCGAAGCGAACCTTGCGCGCATGGTCCTTCAGCTCGCCCAGGGAACCTCGCCGCGCCGTGTCGAGGAGCGAGCCCTCGGCCTTCGGATTGGCCTTGGCCCCCTTGGTCACCGCGGCTATCTGGTCGCCCGAGAGCTCCCCCCTTCGAGCTGCCGTTTCCGTGGCCGGCAGCGCCTCGAGGGCCTCGGCGGTCTCCAGGAGGTCGTCGGCATCCCGGAGGGTAGTTCCCGTCATGCGACCGACGAAGTGTCCGGCGGAGCGGTCCATGCCCTTCTCCCAGGCCCGGGTGTCCCGGACCGCCTTGGCGAGCAGGCCTTGGACCGTGGTCGCCAGGTTGACCAGACGGGACGCCACCTCGAGGCCTCGCACCGCCTCGCTCGGCAGGAGCCCCTCGCCCGAGAACTCCTCGGTCAGCTCGGCCAGTGCCCGCTGGACCTCGAGGAGTCGGCACAGACCGGGATGCCCGGCCACGCCGAGGCGCCCCGTCGGATGGCTCGCCGCGAGGGATGCCTTCGAGGCACTCGGTGGTGTCGCCGCCGCAATGGCCATGGGACGACCGTACCGGGGGGTTGTGACGGTATCGGCTGCGACGATATCGAGCTCCAGCCTACGCGGGGTCCACAGATCTCAGATCCTCTTGAGGAGCCACCCCGATCCCTTCCGCACGACCACTCGAGGACCGACCTTGGTGCTGATCGCGGCAGCCTTGTTGACCACGCCTGGGATACACATCGCGTCGTTGCGATCGAGGGCGGCGAGTCCCTCTCGGGCGACCGTCGGGGCATCCGTGATCATCCACCCGGGAAGTGCGCCCAGACGTACTTCGGCCCGCTCCTGAAACCCGGTGGGCGTGAAGCCGGGGCACAGGACGGTGACGTGCACGCCGTGGGGCGCCGCCTCTTCGTGCAGCGACTCCGTCAATGAGGTCACATAGGCCTTGGAAGCGTGGTACACGGCGCCGGAGGGTCCCGGGGCGAAGCCCGCCGTGGAGGAGACGTTGAGGAGCTTGCCCGAGCGCCTCGGCATCATGACGCCGAGTGCGGCCCGGCTGAGGATCGTCACCGCGAGGACGTCGAGACGTACCAGCTCCACGAGCTCCTCGACGGGTTGATCGACGAAGGGACCGTAACGACCGAAGCCCGCGTTGTTGACGACGACGGCCGGCGGATCGCCCTCCTCGATCCTCGATCGCACCGCGTCGAGACCGCTCTCTTCCTGCAGATCCACTGCTAGGATCTCCGAGTGGGCACCGTCGTCGGCCCGCAGCTCCGCCGCCAGCCGCTCGAGGCGGTCGCGCCGACGGGCAACCAGCACGAGATCGTGCCCCGTGACGGCCAACCGGCGGGCGATCTGCTCGCCGATACCCGACGACGCCCCGGTGACCACGGCGACGGGTCGCGATGCCATCGCTCGCGACCCTACCCCTGCTCCACCAGATCCTGCGGTGGTCCCAGCGTGGCGACGTGTCGCAGCGGCAGCACCCGCCGATGATCGCCGCGGCGAAACGCAGTCGCTACGCCACCCCGCCGGGCCAGGCCTTGTGGATCTTGGCCCACGACTCGCTCAGCGCCTCGGGCAGGACCCGAACGCCGGCGACGGAGGTCATGAAGTTCGTGTCTCCCGACCACCGTGGCAACACATGGAGATGGAGGTGGCCCGGGATGCCCGCTCCCGCGGCACGTCCCAGGTTCGCCCCGAGGTTGGCACCGTCGGGCTGGTAGGCGGAATCGAGCGCGGCGACAGCCGTGCGGGTCGCCTCCCAAAGGGCCACCGATTCGGCCGGATCGAGGTCCCCGAGTGCGGCGACGTGGCGCAGCGGCAGCACCAGCAGATGGCCGCTCCCGTAGGGGTAGGCGTTGAGCACCGCGAAGGCGAGCTCGCCACGCCAGACGATGCCGTTCTCTGCGCTCGGTGGTCCGCTCTCGGCCAGCGCGCAAAAGACACACCCGCCGTCGCCGCCCAGCCGCTCGGCCTCGGTGGCCTGGCTCACGTACTGGTGCCGCCAGCTCGCCCAGAGTCGCTCGAGGGTCACCGCTCCCGACCGGGCCTCAGGAGGGAGTGCCCGGGGCGCCCGCCGCCGGGAGCGCTCGACGCTCGATCTCGTCCACGACCGCATCGATGAAGGCGTCGAGCAGCACCCCCCGCTCGGGCCGGTCACTCCCGCGCCGGTTGACGCCCACGGTGCCGGAGGCGACGTCGTCGTCGCCCACGACGAGCACGTAGGGCAGCTTGTCGAGCTTCCCCCTCCGCACCCGGGTACCGACCGGCTCGTCCGCTTCGGCCCAGGACGCCCGGATCCCGTGCGACCGGAGCCGCTCGACCACGTGCGTGGCGTACTCCCCGTGTGAGTCCTTGATCGGGAGCACCCGGACCTGCTCGGGCATCAGCCAGGTCGGCAGCGCGCCCGCATAGTGCTCGATCAGGATGGCCATGAACCGCTCGACGGAGCCGAAGAGCGCCCGGTGGATCATGACGGGTCGGTGGCGGGCGTTGTCGGAGCCCACGTACTCGAGCCCGAAGCGGACCGGCAACTGGAAGTCGAGCTGGATCGTCGACATCTGCCACGTCCGGCCGATGGCATCGCGCGTCTGCACCGAGATCTTGGGCCCGTAGAAGGCACCACCGCCCTCGTCGATGACGAGCTCCAGTCCCTTTGCCTCGCCCAGGGCCCGCAGCGCCTCGGTCGCCTCTTCCCACTCCTCCTCGGTGCCGACGGCCTTGCCGGCCGGCCGGGTCGAGAGCTCGAGGTAGAAGTCGTCGAGTCCGAAGTCCCGCAAGAGGTCGAGGACGAAGTCCAGGACGGAGGCGAGCTCGCCGGCCATCTGCTCGCGCGTGCAGAAGATGTGCGCGTCGTCCTGGGTCATTCCCCGGACCCGGGTGAGCCCCAAGACGACGCCCGACTTCTCGTACCGGTACACGCTGCCGAACTCGAAGAGCCGCATCGGCAGCTCCCGGTACGAGCGTTGGCGGCTGCGGTACACGAGGATGTGGAAGGGGCAGTTCATCGGCTTGACGAAGTACCGGTGTCCTTCGTCGAGCTCCATCGGCGGGAACATGGCGTCCCCGAACCAGTCCACGTGTCCCGAGATCTCGAAGAGGTCCGCTTTGGACACGTGCGGGCTGTAGACGAATTCGTAGCCGCCCGCCTCGTGCCGCCGGCGCGAGTAGTCCTCCATCAACTTGCGGATCATCCCCCCCTTCGGATGGAAGACGGCGAGCCCGGACCCGATCTCGGGTGGGAAGGAGAACAAGTCCAGCTCGGCGCCCAGCTTGCGGTGATCGCGCCGCTCGGCCTCCTCCAGCCGGTGGAGATGCTCCTGGAGGGCCCCCTCGGACTCCCAGGCCGTCCCGTAGATGCGCTGAAGCTGCGGCCGCTTCTCGTCACCACGCCAGTAGGCACCCGCCACCCGCTGCAGGTGGAAGTGTCCCAGCCGGCCCGTCGAGGGGACGTGCGGGCCGCGACAGAGGTCGGCGAAGCGGTCGGAGTTTCGATAGACGGAGAGGACCTGGCCGTGGCCACCCGCCTCGCCGGCACCCCCCGACGGCCCGGCATCGACCTCGTCCGCCCCGGCGGAGACGGCCTTGATGATCTCCTGCTTGAACGGTTGGTCGGAGAAGATCTCGAGACCCTCGGCAAGATCGTGCTCCTCCCGCACGAAAGGCTGGTCCTCGGCGACGATGTCGCGCATCTTGGCCTCGATGCGCGGCAGGTCGTCGTCATGGAACCGGGCACCGCGAGGCAGCTCGAAGTCGTAGTAGAAGCCGTCCTCGATGGCCGGGCCGATCGCGAAGTGGGCTCCGGGCCAGAGCTCGAGCACCGCTTGGGCCAGTACGTGAGCGGTCGAATGGCGCAGGACCTCCCGGCCCGCCGGCGTGCCGGCGGTGACGATCGAGACGCTGGCGCCATCGGAGAGCTCGGCCGAGAGGTCGACGGAGCGCCCGTCCATGGTGGCCGAGACGGCATCCTTGGCCAGCCGGCGGCCGATGGACTCGGCGAGCTCGCGCACCGTGGACCCGCGAGTCAACTGCTTGGCGGAGCCGTCCGGGAGCCGAACCTCAATCTCGTGCACCATCAATCGACGAGGTTAGTTGCCGCAGAACCGGCACTTGACCAGGTCGAACCCCGAGCCTGGGACGCCTCCGTCCCGCCCGAGCCCGGAATAGGACCCGGGACCCGCCGTTGACTGTCGATATGCGAGCAATAGGGGTCTACGAATTCGGGGGTCCCGACGCCCTCGCGCTGGTTGAGCTCCCGGAGCCCGAGGTCGGGCCGGGCGAGCTCGGCATCCGGGTGCATGCGGCCGCCGTCAACCCGACGGACACCGGCCTGCGCAGTGGTGCGAGGTCGCGGCAGCTGCAGAACGTGCCACCACCCCACGTGCCCGGCATGGAGGCGGCGGGTGTCCTCGAGCGTGTCGGCGCCGAGGTGTCGACCGACCTCGAGCCGGGCGACCACGTCATGGCCATCGTCGGCCCCAAGGGTGCCCACGGCGCGTACTCGGAGCACATCGCGGTGCCGGCAGAGTCCGTCGTGCGCACGCCGGCCGGCGCGAGCGATGCCGAAGCCGCCACCCTCCCGATGAACGGCCTGACGGCGCGCTATGCACTCGACCTCCTCGGACTCGAGCCCGGGCAGCGCATCGGCGTGACCGGATCTGCGGGGACGCTCGGGGGCTACGTCATCCAGCTGGCCAAGGCCGAGGGTCTCGAGGTCGTGGCCGATGCCGCTCCACGGGACGAGGAGCTCGTGCGAAGGCTCGGGGCCGACACGATCGTGGCCCGGGGGGCCGACGTAGCCGACCGGATCCGAGAGGTCGCGCCGGGCGGCGTCGACGGCCTGGTCGACGCCGCGGTGCTCAACGAGGCGGTCGCACCCGCAGTGCGAGAAGGCGGGCAGGTGATCACCGTGCGGGGTTTCGAGGGGAAGGCGGACCGAGGAGTGACCCTGCGGCCGGTCTGGGTCCGCGAGTACCTCCGGAGACAGGACAAGCTCGATGAGCTACGCCAGCAGGTCGAGCGCGGCGAACTGACCCTGAGAGTGGCCCGCGTCCTGCCGGCCGAGCGGGCAGCCGAGGCCCACCGATTGCTCGAGGCAGGCGGCACGCGGGGCCGTCTCGTACTTGAGTTCTGACGCCGACGACGGCCTCGCCCGGCCGGGCCTCAGCGCGAGGGGGTGCTGGCGGGGGTCTGGACGGAGCGGGCCCAGGCGACGAGGAGACGCCGGTACCGCCGGTCCCAGTCGGCGTAGGCCTTACGGAGCCGCTCGCCCGGCCAGCTCTCGGGCAGCAGCTGCCGAGGCAACAGCGGGTCCAGCTGGAGGTGCCGCAGGACCGATGCGGACAGCTCGAAGCCCGGGGCGAGATCGGACCACTCCCTCGGGGCATGCGCCTCGAGGAGCGCGAGCAGCTCTTCGGCGCCCGTGGCCCATTGCTCGGGGACCCAGAGTCGCTCCAGGAGCGCCAGATCGTCGTCCACCCTCGACCGGAGATGGATGACGTCGATCTCGACGTCATCGGCAAGGGTGAAGTCGAGGTTGTCCGGGCGGAGCCAGACCCCCTCCCTCAGCTCTGCGAGCCGGGCGAGGGACAAGCTCCGGCGGCGCCGGTTCCGGACCTCGGGTGGGCTGCCCGTTGCCGTCACCACCACGACATGCCAGTCCCCCCGCCAGGCCCTCGTCCGTCCGGCCATGCTGGCCGCCTGCCGCTGCTGGCGCTCGAGGAGGTGCCCAGCGAGCCGGTAGCGGCCGGCTCCGTCGGTCGTGACCTCCCCCGCGGCCACCATACGGCTCAGCGCCACCCGGGCCCGGTTCTCGTTCATGTCGAACAATCCGGACAGGCGGACGAGGTAGGAGACGGGCAGCTGGGGCGGTTCCACGCCCATCAGGGCGCTTGCCAGCACGGATCGGGCCGTCAGGGTTGTATTACGCGGTTGCGGCATAGGATCATCTAACGTAAGATGGCAGTGATGGTGGACAGGGTCGTACCTCCCCGGGCGGCACGACCTGAGGTCTTACCCACCGAGCGCCTGCTCGAAAACGGGATGTGCTGCCCCGAGCTCCGGGAGGAGATCCGGAAAATCGATGATCGGCGCAATGCGGCGTCCGTGGCGGGACTCTGGCTCTCGGTTGCCGCCGTGGTCGCCCTCTCGGTCTGGATCGACAACCCCCTCTTCTACGTGCTGGCGTTTCTCGCCATGGGTCCCATCTACGTGCGATTTGCCATTCTCATGCACGAGGCCGCCCACAAGTTGCTCTTTACCAACAAACGGATCAACGACTGGGTCGGCACCTGGCTCATCGCCTACCCCGCCTGGGTGCCCATTGGCCTCTACCGCCGAGGGCACTTCGCCCATCATCGGGAGGAATTCGGGCCGAGGGATCCCGACGTCGCCTACTACGGCGGGTACCCGTGCGACCGCCGGGCGCTGCGGCGCCGCCTCGTACGCGACGCGCTCGGCGTCTCGGGGTGGAAGAATTTCCTCCCCCTGCTCAAGTCGGTCCGCGCCCGGCAAGCCTGGAAGATCACCCTGCCCCTGCTCGGAGTCCAGGCTGTCCTCTGGGCAGCCTCCTGGGCGGCGACGGGCCGCTGGTGGATCTACCCCCTCCTGTGGTGGCTGCCCTGGATGACGGAGTGGCGCGTGCTCAACCGCCTCCGTTCGATCGCGGAGCACGGCGGCATGCAGCCCAGCTCGGATCGGCGCGCCACCACGCACCACGTGCGCCAGACCTGGCTCGCACGACTGTGGCTGGTCCCCTGCTACGCGGGGTGGCATCTCGCCCACCACGTGGACATGGGCATCCCGATGCGTAACCTGCCTCGCTTCCACTCCGAGCTCGTACGAGCGGGCTACGTGACCGACGAGCTCGTGTACCCGAGCTACCGAGCCCTCTGGCGGGCCCTGGCGTCGGCCCCACCGGCATGACCGGCTCGACGGGCTGATTCTTCTTCGTCTACTCCCTGGCCTACGCCCTCGGCAACAAGGCGGTCGCCGTGCCCGTGAGGACGACGGTGCCCTCCTGGTTGGTCGTCGTCACCGAGACCTCGGCCACCGGCTTGCCGTCACGTTCCCCGATCGCCGTGACCTCGCCCCTTGCCGTCAGGGCGTCCCCCGGCCATACCTGCCGGACGAACCGGACTCCGTACTCGAGCAGGCAGCCGTCGCCGAGCCAGTCGGTGAGTAGGCGACCCGTCATCCCCATCGTCAGCATCCCGTGCGCGAAGACACCGGGATAGCCGGCGATCTCCCGGGCGTACACGTCGTCGGAGTGCAGTGGGTTGTAGTCGCCGGAAGCCCCGGCGTACTGGACGATCTGCGTGCGCGTCAGGTCGTCGACGAGAACCTGCTCCCGCACGTCCCCGACCGCAAGTTCCCCGGAATCGGGCGTCACGGCCTCAGCTCCCCTGCTCGACGGGTCGCTCGGTCACCACGGCGAGCGTCTTGGCGGTGACGACCAGCTCGCCCGCCTCGTCCCGGTACTCGGTCAGGAGCTCGCTGAACACCAGCCTCCCGGAGCGGCCTTGCTTTTCCCAGCTCTCCCCCCTCCGGGTGGACCCGCTCAACACGTCGCCGGCCACGAGCGGGCGGTGGTAGATGAAGCGCTGCTCTGCATGGAGGCCCGTACCGCCTCCCGAGCCATCGTCCGAGCCGTCTCCGGAGTCGCTGCTGTCCCTCGACGGAGGCGTGCCGGTGGGCTCCCTCCCCGAGCCGAACCACGGTTCGCCGATCTTGGGCCGGAGGGGGTAGTCGGGATCGAATTGCGCGCTGGCCTGCACATAGGTCGGCGGCGCGAGCACCGCCCCAAAGCGCGTACCCGCCGCGTACTCGTGGTCCGAGTAGATGGGGTTGGGATCGCCGATCGCGCGGGCGAACATCATGATCGACCCCTCCTCGACCGGGAACCGTTCGACGGCCATGAATCTCCTCACCCTTTGGTTGGCGCCGGCGCCCGCACAGCCCGACCCACACGAGACCCGACGCCAGCGAGCGCCTGTCGCCCGGCGACTATACGTCTACTCACTCGTGGGGCCGTCAAACCGGGGGGTGCGCTTGTCGACATGGCCGGCCAAGCCCTCGGCGGCATCGGGACCTCCGAATCCGTAGAACTCGTAGGCGAGGCTCGCGTCGAGGGTGGCCGACTGCGCCCGGTACCAGTGGTTGAGGGTCTGCTTGGTCCATCGGATGGCGGACTGGGCTCCCGCCGCCAGCTGCATCGCTACGGCCAAGGCGCGCTCGTGCACCTCGCCGTCGTCGACGCAGAGGGAGACGAGGCCGATGCGCTCCGCCTCCTCGCCAGTGAGGGTCTCGCACGTGAGCAGGTAGTACTTGGCCTTGGCCATGCCGCAGAGGAGCGGCCAGCAGATGGCGGCATGGTCCCCCGCCGCCACCCCGAGCCGGGTGTGACCGTCGATGATCCGAGCCGTGCGGCCGACGATGGACACGTCGGCCAACAGGCCGGCGGCCAGGCCTGCGCCGACAGCCGGTCCGTGGATGGCCGAGACGATCGGCTTCGAGCAATTGATGACGTTGAAGACCAGGTCGCGAGCCTCGCGAAGGACGCGGGTTCGCACGGCGTAGTCCGTCGTCATCGACTCGAGGAGCTCAAAGCTGCCACCGGCAGAGAATGCTCGTCCCGCGCCCTGGAGCAGCGCCACCCTCGTCGCGGGGTCGCGGTCCACCGCGACCCACACGTCTGCCAGCTGGCGGTGGACCTCCGCACCGACTGCGTTCAAATTCGGCCCCTCCATGGTGATGCGCAGCACCCCCTCGGCGGGCCGGTCGATCGACAGGTCCGGAAAGGACTCGTAGGAAGACGTCATCCCGTTCACGTTAGGCAGCCCGCGATCCCGACGACCGGTAGCGAGCCCAGAGGATGCCGCCCACCACCAGCACCACGGAAGCGCCCCCCGCCACGGCCATGGCCTCGACGAGGTCCGAGCGCAGGTACCGATCGACGGTGTCAAAGACGATGACGGAGACGGACCCGTCGACGTGCACGACCGCGGCCCGCGACTCCACCAACGAGCGGGTCAGGGCGATCAAGCCGAAGGTCAGGGCCGAGGAGACGAGCGCGGCGATCGCAAAGCCGACCGCCAGCCGCCACCGTCGACGGCCGAGGAGGATCCCGGCGACGAGCGCCACGATGGCTGCGGCGAGGAGCCACCACTCGAGATCGATCAGGACCCGGAACACGCTCCGGGCCTCGTTGAGCTGCGACGCGGAGAGCAAGGTCACGTTGACCTGGTGACCGGAGACGAGAGCCGGCACGACCTGATCGAACGTCGTGATGTTGGCCTGGTCCAGATTCTGAAGGACCTGATCGAGGATGGGCGACAGGTCGACGCTGAGGCCATCGGACGTCTGGACTCCGGAGTGGGGACGGCCCGCCAGGACGGCGACGGCCTCCTCCTGTGCGCTGCGGTTGGCCGCGTCCCAGGTCGCCGGGAAGGACGGGCCGGCCAGGGCGTCCGCCACCTGCGCGTCGACCACCGGGCGCTTCTGCTGGACAGCAGCGCTGCTCGCCTCGTCCGCCGGCAGTGCCTGGTACAGGACGTCCGTCACCTGCGTGGCGAGGAGGTCGGTGAACTGGCGGTCGTAGGCGAGCGGCGCCACCGTGACCACGTACCGGTTCGTGTCGAGCACGGTGGTGCGCAGCCACTGGGCGGTGATGACCATCGGAACGAGCACGCCCGAGAGGATCACGAGGACCCAGGCGATCGAACCACGCCCGCGCCCTCGCCTCTCGCTCACGGCTCATCTTGGCACCCTGCCCCTGCGATCCAGGACGCTGGCGAGTGGCGATGCATCCCCCGGTGGTGGCCGGTCCTTGCCAGGAGATGCCGGACGCTCCATACTTGGTGCTTCGATATTTCGGCGTGCGGGCCGCGGCGAGATGTCGGCACGGGCCCCCCCTGGGGGGGTTGGAGAGGGGAAGGGAACATGGTCCGCAACCGGGCGCCATTGGCGCTGATCTGGGCCGTCGTGATGGCCCTCGGATTCCTTGCACCATTTACCGCTGGCGCGCTGCAGCCTTCTGCGGCGTCGGCGGAGGGACCGGGCATCGGCTTCGCGCTGCCCTCCTACGACTCACTGGTCTGCACGGCACCTTCGGTGGACCGCGCCAGCTGCCACGCCATCGAGCTGCTCTCGCCCGGGCAGAATTGGCACCCGGGACCGTTCAGCCTCGTGCCGTTCCACGCGCCGACTGCGGCTGCCGTGCCTTCGCCACCCAACTCTGGCTATTACCCCGTGGACCTCCAGAGCGCCTACGGGCTCGGTGCCGCCGCTGCCGCCACGACGCCGTCCTCCACCGCCCCGACCGTCGCCATCGTCGACGCCTACGACGACCCCAACGCGGCGTCCGACCTCGCGGCGTACCGCGCCGCCATGAGCGGAGCCCAGGATCCGGGCACGGCCCTCACCGACGCCAGCATCCCCCCGCTGTGCAGCGCCACGGTCACCACCTCCTGCGTGACGCTGACCAAGGTCAACCAGACCGGGGGCACCACCTACCCGGCGGGCAACGCCAGCTGGTCCGAGGAGATCTCGCTCGACCTCGACATGGTGTCGGCGGTCTGCCCCGGCTGCAACATCGTCTTGGTCGAGGCGTCGTCCAACAGCTACGCCAACCTGGCTCAGGCGGCGAGTGAGGCGGCCACCTTCCACCCTGCCGCCATCACCAACAGCTACGGCGGAAGCGAGTTCAGCTCGGAGACGAGCGACAACTCCGTGTACTCGGCGACGTCCTCGACAGCGGTGACGGCGGCCGCCGGTGACAACGGCTACGGCGTCGAGTTCCCTGCCGCCTCCCCGTCGGTCACGGCGGTCGGCGGCACGACCCTCACACACACCGGGACGGGTACGTCGCTCGTCTGGAATGCCCAGACCGCCTGGTCCGGGGCGGGCAGTGGTTGCTCGGCGTACGAGGCAATGCCGTCGTGGCAGAGCGATCAGGCCGTCTACTCCTCGTCGTCCACGTGCACGAAGCGCGAGGTGGCCGACGTGGCGGCCGTGGCCGATCCCTCCACCGGCGTCGCCACCTATGACACCTACGGCGAATCCGGTTGGCTCGTCTTCGGCGGCACGAGCGTCTCGGCGCAGATCATCGGGGCGATCTACGGCCTGTCGGCCGGGTCCGGATCGCTCCAGGCCAACCCCAGCGCCCTCTACCCCGATGCGGGCGGCACGTCGACGGCGCCGACGCCGGGGCTCGTCCCCGTGAGCTCGGGCTCCAACGCAACATGCGGCACCTACCTGTGCAACGCCGCGGATTCCCTCGCCAGCGGCTACAACGGTCCCACGGGGCTCGGCACGCCATCGGGCATCGGCGCCTTCGGCGCCACCGACGGGTCCCTCAGTCTCAGCTCGGCGACGCTCAGCCTGGGCGCCGGCACGCCCTCTGGACCCCTCACCGTCAACCTGTCGGCCCCAGCCCCGGCCGGCGGCCTCACGGTGTCGCTCGCCACCAATTCCACGGGTGGGGGCTTCTCCAGCGCCGCGGGCGGACCCTTCGCCGCTGCTTCGAGCGTCTCGGTGCCCGGTGGATCGACCCAGAGCGCCGGCTTGTACTACGACGACAAGCTCGCCGGGACCCACACGATCACCGCCTCGGCGACCGGATGGTCCTCTGCGAGCGCGTCCGTGAGCATCGCCGCCGCGCCACTCGCCACCATCACCGTGAGCCCCTCGACGGCCACGGTGGGTGCGGGGGCCAGCCAGAGCTTCGCCGCGTCGGGCGCCGACGCCTACGGCAATCCGGTCACCGTCAGCCCGACGTGGTCCACGACCGCCCCCGGCAGCCTCAAGCCGTCCAGTGGGGCGTCCACCACCTTCACCGCGGGCTCGACCGCCGGCAGTGGCACCGTCACCGCCACCCAGGGAGCAGTGACGGGGAACGCCTCGGTCACCGTCACGGCTTTGCCCTCGATCAAGGTGGCGGTGAGCGCAGGCCGACTCACCAGGTTCGGCGCGACCTACCAGGTGCCGCTCACGGTCGCCGCGACCAACGCCACGTCCGGGGCCCATGTCGCCCGGGCCAACGTGTCGCTCAAGATCTTCGCCGGGACGGCCTGCAGCGGCACCGCGACCCAGACGAGCACCGGCACGACCGCCAGCAACGGTCAGGTCAGCTTCACCTTCAGCTCGAAGACGGTCGGGTCGTGGTGCGGGCTCGCGACCGTGACGGCCTCGGGCTACAGCCAGGGCAGCGGGCAGACCACCTTCTCCACCTAGCTCCGCAGGGAGCCGAGCCGACGGAGGTGCCGCCGTGGCAACCACGTCCGGTCGAACTGAGCTGCGTCGCCGCCCGGCGAGCGGCCCTCGGTGCGGCCCCACCTGGTTCGCAATCTCGCTCTTCGTGGTCCTCCTCGCCGCCGCCTGCGGGTCGGCCTCGGGCCCCTCGTCGGCGCAGCGCACCCCGGAGCCCGCACACCGGGCGACGGCGCACTCCGGCGGGCTCTCCATCACACTCACGGTCACTCCCGCCCGAGCCGGCGGGCGTGCCGTCGACGTGACGGCGGGAGCCCAGGAGAGCCACGCCCCCGGCTCGCTCACCTACCAGGTCAACTACGGCGACGGGGAGGGGGCCCAAAACGCGGCGCCACTCCTCTGCCAGCCCGGCTCGGGCGGCCCGGCCCACGACACGTGGCGGCTGTCCCACCGTTACGCCTCCGCCGGCACCTACCGGGTGACGATCACGGTCCACGCCGGCTGCACGCCGGACGCCACCCAGGCCGCGGTCACCGTCCCGGTGGGGTGAGTCCCCCGTGCGGCGGCCCGGGCCGATGACTTGACGCCCCGTGTTCTAAGAGTGAGTATTAGAACGCGTATCAGAACTCGGGCGCCAACCCTCGCAAGGAGGACTCATGGAATTCGGCCTCTTCCTCAACGGCTACATCCCCGGTCCGGCGGCTCACGACTCCGAGAGCGAGCACACGGAGCTGACCCGGGAGGCCGAGTACGTCATCTTCGCGGACAAGCACAACTGGAAGTACGCCTGGTTCGGCGAGCACCACGCGCTCACCGAGTACTCCCACATGTCGGCGCCCGAGGTCGTCATGGGCTGGGTGGCCTCGCAGACCGACTACATCCACCTCTCGAGCGGCATCACGAGCCTCTCCCCCCGCAAGGAGCACCCGGTGCGGTTCGCCGAGCGCGCCGCGATGCTCGACCACTTCACCAACCGCCGCTTCGAGTGGGGCACCGGGCGGGGGGCCGGGAGCCACGAGATGGCCACCTTCAACATCTTGGACAAGAACTCGACCAAGCCCGAGTGGGAGGAGGTCGTCCGGGAGGTTCCCCGCATGTGGGAACAGGAGGACTACCAGTTCGAAGGCGAGCACTTCACGGTGCCCTATCCCCACAACGTCCTCCCGAAGCCCTACGGCAACGGACACCCGCCCATCTGGGTCGCCTGCGGCAACCCGCCGACCTTCACCCGCGCCGGAGAGCTGGGCATCGGGGCGATCGCGTTCAACTTCGAGCCGATCTACGCGCTGCGGGGCCGCATCGGGGCCTACAAGGAGGGCGTCGCCAAGTGCACCGAGCCCCTCGGCCAGTTCAAGAACGACAACGTGATGATCACCAACTCGGTGATCTGCATGGAGGACCGGAAGAAGGCGCGCGAGGTCATGCTCCGCAAGGGGCGCGGCTACCTGGTCAGCCTCGTCAACCTGTACCACGACACCATGCCCAAGTCCGAGGATGCCATCACGTGGCCCGACTCGCCGCTCTACCTTCCCGACATCTCGGGCGGTGACGACGACGCCCTGATCGACGGGCTCATCGAGGCGGGCTACACGCTGTGCGGAACGCCGGACGAGGTCGCCGAGCAGATCCGCCGGTGGGGCGAGGTGGGCATGGACCAGCTGTGCTTCGGCCTGCCCATCGAGGGCCTTCACCACGACGAGGTGCTCGAGGTGCTCGAGCTGTTCGGCGACCAGGTCATCCCCGAGTTCGACAAGGACCGCAAGCACTCCACCGACTACTACCGGGAGCAGGCCAAGCCCAAGTACCAGCGGCTCTCGCACCCGCTGCGCGAGGACGTCCAGTGGCCGTCGGTCATCCCGGTCAGCGCGCTCAAGCCGTTGAGCTGAGCGGAGCGCCACCGGATCCGTGCCCCGAGACGGCACCGCGACGCGGGACCGGCTCCTGCGGGAGGCCGAGCGGCTCTTCGCGCGACACGGCCTCTACCGCGTCACCATCCGCGAGGTCACGCAGGCCGCCGGGCAACGCAACGCGTCGGCGGTCGATTACCACTTCGGGTCGCGCGAGGGCCTGATCGAGGCGATCCTTGCCCGGCACGGCGACCCGACGGACGAGGCGCGGGGCAAGCACCTCGCCCAGCTCGGCCCCGACGCCACGGTCAGGGACCTGCTGGCCGCGCTCGTCGTCCCCTACGGGGCACACCTCCGGACCCCGCAAGGGCGGGACTACCTCCGGATCGTCGCCCAGATGACCCCGGCGTTCAGCGGATGGCGGGAGCCACGGGCCGGGACGGGACCGTGGCTCCGGGAGATCCTCGGGCTCTTGGAGGCGAGAGACCCCGAGCTCCCGCTCGCCATCCGGCGAGAGCGGGTGGTCGAGATGACGATGTTGCTCACCGCCGCCATCGCCGAGCGGGCTCGGGCGATCGAGGGCGGCGAAGCGCTCGCGCTCGACGAGGCCGTCTTCCTGGCCGACCTCACCGACGTGCTGGCGGGCGTGCTCGGGGCCCCCCGGGCCGGTCCGCTTCCGGCGTAGCACTGCTGCAAGGCGAGCCGGTTCGCCGACTGTCGACGAGGGGGCTCAGCGGCACGACCCCGCTGCCTGAGGTCACCGGAGTCCGAGCACGATCAGAAGACCTTCATCTATCCCCCAGATCTCCTCGGGGCTCGCCCGGCCAACGTGGTCACCCAAGCGATTGACGTCGACGGCTCCGACCTGCTCGACCAAAACCCTCGTGGTCTCGCCTCCGATGTCCATCTCCGGTCGAAAGCTCGCCGGGCGGGCACTGCGCGAGGTCGGAGCAATGAGGACGACCGATCGCGGGAGAAAGGCATCGCCTTGGACCACCACGCCGAAGCGCGCCCCCTGTTGCTCGCGCCCGACCCTTCGTGGCGGACGGAGCTCGTAGACGTCACCCCTCCGCACGAAGCGACTCCATCAAGGAGGCGACTTCTCGCATCTCCTGGCGGTCGTCGGCGTCCGCTTCGAGCGCGGCGGCCTCTTCGCGAACGGCCTGCCGGCGTCGAAGCGCCTCCGCGGCGTCGAGGATGGACCTCCGGATGGCCTCTGACTGGGTCATGCCGGAAGCCTCCAATGTACGCAGCGCCCGCTGCACCTCCTCGTCCAGGCGGACTGATACGGCTCGAGTCACCTCTTCACTGTATCACGTTATGTGATACAGTGAAGAGGTGAGTGGCTCCTCTAGGCCGCGACGACGAACAATCCAGCGGGAGTGCGAGTGTCGCCCGCCGAAACCCCGATCGACTCCGCGATGGAGGAGAGCAGTACGTCGGAGCCGCTGCGGTCGTTCAGGTCGAAGATGGCCACGGCGGCCACCTTCGGGTCGATCCGTCCGGCCTCTTTGAAGGCCACGATGGCTCGGGCCAAATCGAGGCGTCGCTCCGGTGTGTCGAGCTGCTCGACGACCTCCCAGAGGGCGTCGTCGAACGCCTCGGTGTCGTCGTCGTCGAGGGCGGCGCGGGCCCGCTCTACGGCGGGCAAAGACAGAGCCGGTAGGCGTACCTGTAGGGACAAGTCGAGTCCGGGAAGGTGGATCGCTTCGTAGAAGAGCGCATCGATGTCGGCTCGGTCGATCCCGTCGAGGTCCCCCAGGACCTGGCGGCTCAGATCGTCCAGGCAGCGGCAGATGTCTGCCTCGGCGACGAGACGCTCCGAGGAGAAGCAGCAGCGCTTGGCCTTTTTCGCGCTCCCGCACGGACAGGGGTCGTTGCGTCCGATCTTGGCCATGGCCCTCTCTTTCGTCGACCGTTCGCTTCGATCGTCGCCGAAGGGTGTGACGCGGTGGTGGATACCCGCTGGCCCGGGAAAGGATCCGCCGGTCAAAGGGAAAGATGCCACCCTCGACCGGCGACACTTCACCGTCGTGCGACCCGCCCACACCCGGGCGTTCCAACTCCTCCCTTTTAGCCCGTCTCCCGGATTTTCCCTTCGACCCCGCCGAACGCCGCCGGCCAGCCGGCCCGCGCCAACCGGGCGGCGTGCCCGTCGATGACGGCCGGCAGGTCGGCCGGCTGCCAGCCCTCGACCAGCTCGTTGCCGCCCAGGTCGCGCACCGGCTGATCGAGCTCCACCAGCAGCTCCAGGCTGTAGGAGATCCGGCCCGTGAGGGATCCGCTCAGCAGCGCCAGCGCCGCCTCGGCCATCGTCTCCAGCGGCTCCATGTAGTCGGGATCGACCCACCCCGCCGCCACGAGGTCGGGTGTGGCGATGGCCGCCTGGGGCGCCAGGGCGTTCACGACGACACCCTGCCCGTGGGTCTCGCTCGCCGCCGAGACCGTGAGGCGGTTCAAGGCCGCCTTGGTGGAGCCGTAGGCGGAGCCTGCGGTCGCCGGCTTGTTGGTCGGGAACGGCGGCCCGGGCGGCAGCTCGGCGGCGAAGGACGTGAGGTTGAGCACCGCGCCGCAGCCTCGTTCCCGCATCCCGGGGACGGCCTGACGCATGAGCAGCCAGGGCGCCCAGACGTTGACCTCCTGCATCGCCCGGAGCTCGGCGTCGGTCCAGGACTCGAAGGGCCGGTAGCCGCCGGCGGCGGCGTTGTTGACCAGCAGGTCGACGGGTCCGAGCTCGGCCTCGACCTGGGGGACCAGGCGATCACGACCGGCGCCGGGGTCGGCGAGATCGCAGGGGATGGCGAGGCCACGGCCCATCCGGGCCACGGTCTCGTCGAGGCCCTCCTTGCTGCGGGCGGTCACCGCGACGTCGTAACCCTCGGCGGCGAGGCGCACGGCGATGGCCGTGCCCGTCCCGCCCCGGCTCGCTCCGGTCACGAGGGCGACGCTCATCGAGCGGCCAGCCCGTACTCCTCCTTCCACCACCGCGCCGCGGCCACCTCGGCCGGATCGGTCCGCACGGACGGGTCCTGGCCCAGGTTTTCGGGCGTCGGCCCGATCTTGGCGGCGATCGGCCGCAGTGCGTCGAGGTCGAACCCGTAGCAGCGGGCCGCCGTCTCCCCGAGCAGCTGGCGCGAGTCCTCCACCGGGACGCCGGCGAAGTCGGCGCGCAGCCGGGCGGCGGTGTGCGGCCAGGTCCCCTCGGGATGGGGGTAGTCGGTGCCCCACATGATCACGTCGCAACCGATCACGTGGCGCCGCCGGATCTCCTCCTTGGACATCGTCGAGGCCCCGATGAAGATGTTCTTACCGAAGTAGTCCGACGGCAGTCCCGTGACGATGCCATCCAGCATGGCGGCCAGCTTCTTGGTGGTGTGTCCCCCGCCCATGTACTGGTCCCACTTCCACATCATGTCGGAGGCCCAGTAGGCGGCCGCTTCGGTGACGACGAACTTGAGCCCGGGGAAGCGCTCGAAGGCGCCCGAGAAGAGCAGGTGCCACATCGGCCGCGCCGCCCACCAGACGACCTCGGCGAGGTAGATCCCCATGAAGTCGCCGTACTCGTCCCTCGGCGCCTCGCCGGAGTGGGTGTGGACCGGGAGGCCGGCGGCCTGGCACGCGGCCCAGATCGGGTCGTAGGCCGGATCGTTGTACGGCTTGTGGTGGTGCCACATGGTCGGGACCATGATCCCCTTGATGCCGGGGTGCTCGGCCAGCCACTCGATCTCGGCGACGCCGCGCTCGATGTCCTGGGTGATGGGCACGAGCCCCACGCCGCCTCGGCGCTCCGGGTTGTGGCTGCACAGCTCGACCAGGAACCGGTTGTGCGAACGCGCCCCGGCGAAGGCCAGCTCGGGATCGGTGATCTCCCCCGCCGAGAGGCCCGCGCCGAACGGCGGCGAGGCCATGCCGGTGATCGCGTCGGCGTCGGGGAACATGACCTCGGCCGCGACGCCGTCGGCGTCGAGCTCCTTGTCCCGTTGCTCGGGATCCCAGGCCCCCCTCAGGCCCTCCTCGTTCTCCGTCTCCCAGCCCATGATGTAGTCGTAATTCATCTTGAGCTGCTCGTCCCGGTTGGCCCCCCGCTCCGCCAGGTACTCGTCGAAGCGGTCGTAGTACCGGGTCTCGAGATACGGGCGGTAGGCCTCGCACGACAGACCCGCGTGCGAGTCCGCCGAGATGACGGTGTAGCGCTCGCTCATTTCTTGGACGCCCCGAGCACCGACAGGTCGTCGTAACGCTGGTGCATGAACGGCACGAGGTTGGCCCGGGGCACCGGGCCGATGATCCTGCCGACCTGCGTGCTCGCCCGCTCCGTCCAGTTGAGGTCGACCAGGCGGACGATGGCCAGGTCGGCAACGGGGTCGAGCGGCGAGTCCTTGAGCACCACGTCCCCGTCGATCCCCTCGTAGATCCGGGCCTTCTCGGTCTTCTCCCCGTAGACGAGCAGCGGGTCCTGGTCGAGCTCGCCGGGCCGCTCGGCCGACGGAGACACCTTGAACCAGAAGTCCACCTTGTCCTTTTCGTACGGCTCGCGGGTCTCGCTGATGCGGCCCCGGACCTCGCAGACGGTGAAGCCCATGCGGGCGATCCCGGCCTCCACGGCGCCGCCGTCCCGCTTGGCCCAGACCTGCCCGATCTTCTTGGGCTCCCCGTAGGTGTCGCGCCCGCCGAGCACCGACTGCTCGGTCGTCATCGGCATGAAGAGCGGGTACTCGCCCACCCGGTCCCCGTGGCGCGCCTGGACCCCGAACCAGCCCGCGCCGAACGCCGGCAGGCCGGGCATCTCCACGGTCGTGATCGTCAGGCGCACGATCGGCTCGGGACCCGGCTCGAGCGGCTGGGGCAGCACTGCGGCGATGGCCTCGGGATCGGTCTCCCACAGGGCGGTGACCGCCTCGGACCAGATCAGGGCGGTGGTGGCCTCGATCTCTCGGCTGCGCTGCACGGGCCGGGCTCCGTAACGGATGTCGGTCATGGCACGTCCCCCTTGCCGGTGGCCACCGGCAATTCCCTGCAGGTACCTCCTGCAGGCTGCTCGCTGTCACAGTGTTACACGGTCGGCTGGGCTTGTCGAGTAGGCTCGCTGCGCAGTGACGACGTCGACGAGCAGGGAACACAGCGCGAGGAACCGGGCGAACGGCCGGAGCCAGAACGGCCCGCGCCAGAGCCGATCGAGCCAGAGCCGATCGAGCCAGGGCACGACCCCGACGCGCCGCCGGCTCCTCGAGCGCGGCGCGCTCCATGATCGAGGCGGACGGGCCCGAGGGCCTGAGCATGCGCCGCCTGGCCGCCAAGGTCGGGGTGGCCCCCACCGCCATCTACTGGCATCTCGGCAACCGCGAGCAGGTGCTCCACGTCATCTTGGACGAGATGCTCGCCGACCTCCCCCCGGTGGTGGCTCGCGGCCGCACGCCCCGGACGCGCGTCGCCTCGCTGGCGCGCGCCATCCACCGGCAGAACCTGGCCTCCATGTCGGCCACCCGCCTGGCGCGCTACCTGGGTCGCTCCGGCGAGCTCTACTTCCCGCCCCAGGCCGAGCTGGCCCGCGAGCTGGCCAAGGCCGGCATCCACGGGGGCGAAGCGGCTCGAGCCGTGCGAGCCATCATGTTCGTCGTCGGCGGCTTCCTCTTGCTCGAGGACAGCTACGAGCGACGCGAGGCGGTACCCGGAGCCGTGGGCGAGCTGTGGCGGAACTTCGACGATCCGGCCATCGACGACCGGCTCCGGCGGGCCATGAGCGAGCCCGTCCTGCCGGCGGGCATGCTCGACTACACGATCGATCGCCTGCTCGCGTCGATCATCCCCTGATCCGGAGGTCGTGGTCGCTGCACCGTCGGCGGCCCGAGCGCCATCGCCGGGTGGGATCCCGGGGCGCTCGCCCGTCGACCGAGGTCACCAGGCCCGGGCAGTGACCTCGCGTTCGAAGGCGTTGCACGTCGAGTCGGCGGGATAGTCCGAGAGCCCGATCGGCCGGCCGACCTCCGCCACCGTCGGACCGATCCGCGCCCCGACCTCACGCAGGGAGGGGAGATCGAATCCGTAGAACTGCGCCGCGTTGCTCTCGACCATCGCCCGCACCTGGGGCTCGGGTCGCCCGGCGAAGGCGACCCGGAGCGCCTCTCGCGAGTACGGGAAACTCCCCTCCGAGTGCGGATAATCGGCGCCCCACATGATGCGGTCGACGCCGATCCCGTCGATCTCGGGTGCCTCGCTCGGGCGCAGGAAGCTCGCGCCGATCCAGAAGTTGCGGTGGAAGTATCCCGAGGGCGCCATGCTCATCCCCGCCGTCACCGCCCCGAAGAACTTGGACTCCGCACTGTCGCCCGTCGTCATGCGGGCGTAGAACCAGTCCAGCGTCTCGATTCCCCGCGGCAGCCATGCCACCCCCTGCTCGGTGAGGGCGATCCGCAGGCCCGGGTGCCGGTCGAGGACGCCGCCAAAGATCAGGTGCCAGATCGGACGGTGGCTGAACCACGGCAGCTCGACGAGCATCACGGCCCTTGCCGGCTCCAGCTCGCCGTAGTCCGGCAGGCCGGTGCCGCTGTGGACCGTGAGGGGCACGTCGAGCTCCTCGCACACCTCCCAGAGCGGCTCGTAGTAGGGATCCCAGAGGGGAAGGAGCTCCGTGTTGGGCGCGGGCGACGGGAGGAGCGCCCCCCCGAAGACGTCGACGTTGTCCCGAGCCCACCGGATCTCCGAGACGGCGTCCTCGATCCGATTCAGGAAGACCTGCACGATGCCCGCCCGGCGTCCCGGCGCCTGGCCGCAGAACTCGGCGAGCCAGCGGTTGTGCGCCTGCAGGCCGGCCCAGCGGCGCTCGTACTGCGCGCCCGAGGGTGGCTTGGCGACCAGGTTCCCCTCCTGGAAGAAGGGCGGCACGGAGTTGGGGAACAGCACCTCGGCGGCGATGCCGTCCGCCTCGGTCTCGGCGAGGCGCCGATCGCTGTCCCAGTTGCGGTAAGCGGTCGGGGCGAGGAGGTCGGCAAACGGGTTGCTGTAGCCGGCCGCCCAGGCGTCGAACTCGTCGTGCCAGCGGGAGGCCAGGTACGGCTTGTAGTCGATCAGGTCTGCCCCCGCGTGCCCGTCGGACGAGATGACCGTGTAGCGCTCGCGGGCCATCGTCAGATCACCGCCGGCGGAGGCAGCTCGCCCTTGGCGATGGCGTCGGCACGGGCGTGCAGCAGGGCGCCCGCCTCGTCCAGGTCGTGGCCGATGATGAAGGCGCCCGCCTTGATCCCGCCCACCACGAAGCGACCCAGCTCGTCCAGGTCCATGACGTCGGCGCTGCGACCGGCCGCCCGCAGCTGCTCCCGGAACTCCTCGAAGGTCGTGCCGGGAGCGGGTGGGCGAGGGCGTTGGCGGGCGAGCGAGTCCGGGCGGTTGCGCTGTGCGGTCCACAGGCCGGTGTCGAGCAGGCCGCCCGAGGGGTAGAAGATCGCCGCGTCGAGCTGCGTGCCGGCGTCGCGCAGCTGGTGGGCCAGGGCCTCGGTCAGGCACGAGACCGCCGCCTTGCTGGACGCATAGACCGAGGCGTACGGCACCGGTGCGATCCCGCCGTCGCCGGACGAGGTGTTGACCACGACCCCCGGCTCGCCCGACTCGATCATCCGCGGCACGAACGCCATGATCCCGTTGGCGACACCGAAGACGTTGACGCTGAAGCACCACTTCCAGTCGTTGGGCTCCTGCTCCCACGGCCGCCCGCCGCCCCCGGATGTCACGCCGGCGTTGTTGCACAGCACGTGGCACGCCCCGTAGCGGTCGAAGACCTGAGCCGCGAGGGCCTCCACCGAAGAGGCGTCCGAGACGTCCGTGCGGAGTCCGGTCACCTCCCCCAGTGGGGACAGCTCCGCGACGGCCCCCTCGAGCACCGGTTGCTCGATGTCGGCGACGACGACGCGAGCGCCCTCCTCGAGGAGCGCCCGGACGATGCCCCGCCCGATCCCGTACGCACCCCCGGTGACGACGGCCACCTTGTCCTTCAGATCGGTGATCACCCGGCCATTCTGTCACGGTGTTACGGCCAGGCGCTCACCGCCAGGCTCAGGCCCCGAGCTCCGCGATCCGGCGCGCCAGGAACTCGCGCTCGACCTCGTTGTCGGTGAGCACGAGGGCCTCCTCGTAGAACAGGAGGGCCCGGGCGCGGTCCCCCCGGCGACGCCACAGGTCGGCCCGGGCGGCCGCCAGGTACGGGTACGTCGCCAGCTGGGGATCCTCGGCCAGCGGCTCGAGCGCCTCGAGGCCCGCTCCCGGCCCGTCGGCGAATCCCACGGCCACCGCCCGGTTGAGGCGGACCACGGGAGAGGGCCAGATCTGCACCAAGAGGTCGTACAGCGACACGATCTCCGCCCAGTCCGTGGCCTCCCACGCCGGCGCCTCGGAGTGCACTGCGGCGACCGCGGCCATGAGGGCGTAGGGGCTGGGTGGACGGGCGCGCAGCGCCTCTCGGACAAGTGCCACGCCCTCCTCGATCGCCGTACGGTTCCAGCCGGAACGGTCCTGGTCCGCGAGCAGGACCAGGCTGCCGTCGGAGGCCTGGCGGGTCTCCCGGCGGGCGTCGCTCAGGAGGATGAGAGCGAGCAGGCCCGCCACGTCGGGATTCCCCGGCAAGAGCACGCGCAACATGCGGGCCAGGTGCGCCGCCCGTTCCACCAGGTCGTAGCGGACGAGATCTCCCCCGGCCGGCGCGGTGTGGCCGGTGGTGAAGACCAGGTGCACCACCTGGAGCACCGCCGCGATCCGCTCCGGGAGCTCCGAGGCCGGTGGGGCCCGGTAAGGGATGCGGGCCTGGGCGATCTTCTTCTTGGCCCGGGTGATGCGCGCCGCCATCGTGGTCTCGTTGACGAGGAACGCGCGAGCCACCTCCACCGTGCTCAGGCCGCACACCAGGCGCAGCGTCAGGGCGACCTTGGCCGGAACTCCCAGGGCGGGATGGCAGCACGTGCAGATGAGCCGGAGCCGGTCGTCGGGTATCTCGCGGGAGCCCGCGGGCTCGATCGATGGTTCGACGGGGTCCTCGACCAGCAACGGCAACGATCGGCGCAGCGTGGCCTCCCGGCGGGCCGCATCGATGGCGAGGTTCCGAGCGGTCGTCGTCAGCCAAGCGCCCGGTCGGTCCGGAATGCCGGAGGCCTCCCAGGCGGTGAGCGCCTTGGCGTAGGCACCCTGCACGCACTCCTCGGCGAGATCCAGGTCCGCGGCGACGCGCACGGTCGCGGCGAGCACGAATGCCCACTCACGCCGGTGCGCGTCGGCCACTGCGGCGACGACCGCCGCATGGCTCTCCGCCGCGGCGTTCAATCGAAGACGCGCACCGGGCGCACCTCGACCCCCCCGAAGGGCGCGGGTACCTCTCGGGCGATGGCCAACGCCTCGTCGAGGTCACCGGCCTCGACGAGATAGAAGCCGCCGAGGGCCTCCTTGGTCTCGATGAACGGCCCGTCGGTCACGACCGGCGCGCCACCCTCGTCCCGGCGGATCGACGTCGCCGTGGCCGTCGGCATCAAGGCGTTGCCGCCGCGGATCGACGCCTGGTGCCGCTCGCCGAACCGCTGGTGCTCGGCCATCATCTCGCCGGTCTTCTCCGGGTTGGCCTCCTCCCACCCGGTCTCCTCTTCGTAGATCAGCACCAGGTATTGCCCCATCGTCCGGCTCCTTCCGCGTCTTGCGCGTCTCTCCGACGCGCCTCATCTAATCCGACGTACGGCGGCGGCGCGGATCGACGCGCGGGCTCAGGTTCTTCGACGCGGCGCCGGGCGGGACGCGCCGAGCAGGGGACGCAGGACGTCGTCCACGACCCGGCGGAAGAAGGCCCGATCGGGAAACTCGCCCTGCAGCGTCACCCGGACCTGCACGAGCCCGATCACCACGTCGGGGACCAGCTCGAGGTCCCGCTCCGCCGGGATCTCCCCCCGTGCCACGGCGCGATCGAGCACGGACCGGATCATCTGGCGCGGCCGGTCGAGCGCAGTCGTGGACAGGGCCGCCCGCAGCTCCGGATCGCGGCCGGCTGCGGTGAGCAGACCGACCACGACCCCCATCTGTCGCCGCACCCCGTCGTCCAGATCGGGGACCACCGCCACCAGGGCATCGAGGTCGCCGTCGAGCGAGCCGGTGTCGGCAACGGTGGTCGGAGCCAACGCCTCGCGCCAGGCGACCACGGCGTCGACGACGAGCGCGGCCTTGGAGGGCCAACGCCGGTAGAGGGCCCCCTTGCCGGCGTGCGCCCGGGCCGCGATCTCCTCCATGCTGAGCCGGTCGTAACCGAGCTCGGAGAGGCCCTCGAGCGCCGCCGCCATGATGGCGGCGTCGAGCGTGGCGTCGAGCGGCCGGCCGGGGGTACGGACCCGACCGTGCGCGGTCCCACACCCGCGCGAGCCGTTTACCGGTCCTGCGCTTTGCTCGGCCGTCATTTTAGTACGTCACCGTTCCGTATTGTATCGTAGCGGCGTGGCCGACCCCATGATCGAGGTCGAGGGGGTGTCGAAGCGGTTCGGGACGACCGTGGCGCTCGCCGACGTCGAGGTCACGGCGGAACGTGGCCGTGTGCTCGGTCTCCTCGGTCCCAACGGAGCCGGCAAGACCACCCTGGTGCGGGTCCTCACGACCCTGCTGCGGCCCGACTCGGGTCGTGCCAGGGTCGCCGGCTACGACGTCGTCCAGGACGCCGGCGCCCTGCGCTCCGTCATCGGGCTCGCGGGTCAGTACGCGGCGGTCGACGAGCTCCTCACCGGCCGGGAGAACCTCGAGCTCGTCGGGCTCTGGTACCACCTGGAGCGCGCCGAGTACCGACGGCGCGCCGCCGACGTGCTCGAGCGCTTCTCGCTCACCGAGGCCGGCGACCGGCTGGTCAAGACCTACTCGGGTGGCATGCGCAGGCGACTCGACATCGGCGCGAGCCTCGTCGCACGCCCCCCCGTCCTCTTCCTGGACGAGCCCACCACGGGGCTCGACCCCCGCACGCGCAACGAGGTCTGGCGCTTCGTCGAGGAGCTGGTCTCCGCCGGCACGACGGTCCTCCTCACCACCCAGTACATGGAGGAGGCCGAGCACCTCGCCCAGGAGATCGTCGTGATCGACACCGGACGCGTCATCGCCAGGGGCACGGCGCAGGAGCTCAAGGACCAGACGGGCGGGAGCATGCTCGAGGCTCGCGTCGCCCGGGCCGAGGACCTCGAACGCGCCGCTTCGGTCCTGGCCGAGTACGGCGGCGGCCGGCCCAACACCGACGCCGAGCAGCAGACCGTCCACGTCCCGATCGCAGGCGGCACGGACCTGCTGCTTGCGGCCGGGCGCCGGCTGCAGGAGGAGCACATCGCGCTGGACGACCTCGGGATCCGGCGACCCTCGCTCGACGACGTCTTCCTCGCCCTGACGGGCGCCCCCGCCATGACGACCGGCGACGCCGGCGAGGCGGCTCCCGATCCGCCCGAGGCGGGACCTCGGAGCGAGGGGTCGTGAGCGCCGTGGGCGACACGGTGGAAGCGGCCCGGCTGGTGCCCCGAGCCCGCCGGCTCACGCCCCGGCTGGCGCTGCGCGACACCCTCGGAGTGACCAAGCGGAACCTCCTGCGCATCCTTCGGACGCCCCAGATGCTCTTGATCGGCGCGATCCAGCCGGCCCTGCTGCTGATCCTCTTCCGGTACGTGCTGGGCGGGGCCATCAACATCCCGGGCGTCAGCTACGTCGACTACGTCGTGCCGGCCATCTTTCTCGAGGCGGTCCTCATCGGCGGCATGACCACCTCCATCAGCCTCGCCGAGGACCTGAAGAGCGGCATCATCGACCGGTTTCGGAGCCTGCCGATGTCCCGCTCCGCCGTGCTCGCCGGCCGCACGCTGGCCGACCTCTGCCGCAGCGTGCTCTCGCTCGTCATCATGATCGGGCTGGGTCTCGCCGTCGGATTCCGCTTCCACGGGAGCGTCCCCGCCATCCTCGCGGGGCTGCTGCTCGTCCTCGTCTTCGGCTACGCCTTCTCGTGGCTCTACGCGGCCATCGGCCTCGCCACCAAGGATCCCGAGACGGCGCAGGTGGCGGGCATCCTGCCCTTCTTCATCCTCGTGTTCGCCAGCAACGCCATCGTGCCCATCGACACGATGCCGGGCTGGCTCCAGCCGTTCGCCCGCAATCAGCCCATCAGCGTGACGGTCGCCGCCATCCGCGCCCTCTTCGAGGGTGTGCCGGCGGCGCACTGGGTCTGGCAGTCCCTCGCCTGGTCTGCCGGGATCTTTGCCGTCTTCTTCACCATCTCCCTCGTCCTGTACCACCGCAGCGTCTCCTGACTCACCCTGCGCTCGTCCGGAAGACGGGCCAGCAGACCTCGGTGCGGTGCCTCGACTCGTCCTCGGTGTCGAACGGGCTCACCAGGTAGTACTCCCGTATCGGACCGTTGCCGCTGAGTGTGCAGAAGTTGCATCGTCAAGCGGCACCCCTCTCGGGGTTCCTCGGTCGGCTCCCGCAGGAACCGACGTCGGTTCTCGCCTCGCTGGCCATGGCCCGGCCCAAAGGAGCCCCGGTCTTACACGGCCTCTTTCGGCCCCGAGTGATCTCGAGGTCGAAACCCGCGTCTCCGGCACCACTGCCGGAACGGCTGGCGACGGGGGCGCCGGCTCCAACTGAGCCGGGACTGGCGTGACCCGGCCAGTCGCGGAGGTTCTCTGCGGCGTTCACGTCACGGTCGACGAGCTCGCCGGTCTGGGCACAAGAGAGCAGCTTGTCCAGTTTGCGCCGATGGACGAGGCGACAACCGCAGCCGTGGTGAAGCTGGCTGCTCGGGTAGAAACGGTCGGCCACGGTGAGCACCGTGCCGTGCCGCTCGGCCTTGTAGACGAGCAAAGGGCGCAGCATCCCCAAGGAGGCGTCGGAGACGCTCCGCCGGAAGGCTCTTCTCCCCATGCTCTGCTTCATGGCCGCGAGATCGAGGTCCTCGACCACGATCTCGCGATAGGTGGACACCAGCTGACGGGAGAGCTGGTGCCACTGTTCCCGCCGGAGGTGCACGGCCCGTCGGTCCAGCGCGGCGAGCTTGGCTTTCGCTCTCCGGTGCCCGAGTGAGCCGGGGATCCGGCGGGACATCTGTCGCCCGATGCGGCGGCGCTCGGCGAGCGCGGCGCGAAGCGGGGCGGGGTTCTGCACTTCGACGAGGTTGCCGTCGGTGTCGACAACGGTGGCCAGGTTGCGCAGGCCGAGGTCGATACCGCAGCGGGTGACCTTGTGCGTTTCACCGGGCTGGTGAGACCGCACGGCGTAGCTGACCGAGACGAACAGCCGGCCCCAGCGCTCCGAGAGGGTCATATTGAGGAGACGGGCATTGCCGTTCTTCAGATGGCGTTGCACCCGTCGGGTGTTCTCCTTGGTCCGTAGCGTCCCGATCACCGGCAGGGTGAGGTGCCGACGGTCGGGCTCAAGACGCAGGGCTCCGGTCGTGAAGGTGACCCGAGCTCGGTCCCGCCGCCGGGGCTTGAGGCGGGGGAACCCAACCTTTCGCCCCGGGCGTCTGCCTTGGCAGAAGCCCTGCCAGTTCTTCAGGGCGGTGGCGCAGTCCCGGATCCCGCTGGCGTAGGCCTCCTTGGAGTTGGTCGACCACCAGGGGGCGACATCGTCCTTCTCGGCGTTCCAGGCCTTGCGCAGCCCGGCGAGGGTCCAGGGCACGCTTTGGTGACTGGGGTCGGCCTTCTTGGCCTCGAGGTCAGCCTTCACCTGGGCCAGGGCCCAGTTGTAGGCGAAGCGACGGGCACCGAAGTGGGAGCGAACGAGGGCGGCGCGTTCGGGCTCGGGCGGCCACTCGATCTCGAAGGTGGCGCCGGTCACCCGCCAGCCCGAGGGGCGCTCGACGAGCTCGCCGTCGACCTCTTCGAAGCAGCGAAACAGGACCGAGACCGACTCGATGGTCGAGCGGCGCTGCTCGAGGTCCTCGACCACGACCCGCCGGGAGCCCTTCGAGGGATCGCTCGCCACCGGGAGCTGCTCGCCCCCGGTGAGCTCGGCCACTTTTACCGCCTCGGTGGCGGTGCGCATCTCCAGGATCATCGCTCGCCGCCACCGAGAGCGGCGGGCCCGACATCGTGCTTGGCACACCGCAGGGCCTTCTCGGCGCGGTTGCGGGCGCCTCGGCGCCCATAGAGCCGGGCGCAGAACGAGGTGAGTGCCTCGGTCACGTCTCGAACGAGGTCATCGTCGACTTCGCCCCCTTCGACCACGACGATCCGCCGGGCCTGGGCGGAGAGGGCGGCCTCGAGGTGTTCGATGTCGAAACGGGCCAGGCGATCTCGGTGTTCGACCACGATGTGGGTGGCGGTGGGGTCGGCCAGCAGCCGCGCCAGCTTGCGCCGCTTGCCGTTCATCCCCGAGCCCACTTCTCGCACCACCTCATCCACCGAGTGATCGTTCTCGGTCGCCCACGTGGTCAATCGGGCGACTTGGCGATCGAGATCGGCGACTTGATCGTGAGACGAGACCCGCCCGTAGAGCACCGTCCGACCCGCCGAGCGAAAGCCCGATGCCCTGTCGACGCGTCGACCAGGATCAGACGCCCGAGCCGCTGGGCAGGAACCGGTAACGTCCCCTCCCGGAACCACCGATAGGCGGTGAACTTCGATACGCCGACTCGGTCCGCCCACTCCGACAGGTTCACAACCTCAAATCTAGAACGTACGTACGACAACTACTGACTACTAGGACGGGAGCAGTTGCAAACCCCTCGGCTGAGGCCCCGTGATCCGGCGGACACCGCGCCGAGATGGTAGAAGTGAACCGTCCACGAGGGGCGCTCACGTATGGCGATGGCACACGATTCGACCCGCGGCTTGCGTCAGCGGGCCGACGCCGGCCCGGCCGACACCCCCGACCACTCTGCCGTCATGGCCTACTCGGTCCTGGAGCGCCTGCTCGAACGCGCCGACACGATCATCACCGTCCTCGAAGCTGACGGTGCTCTCCGATGGTCTGCCGGAGGGGCTCTGAGCGTCTTTGGCGCCCACGTCGGGCTCGAGGCCGGAGAGGACGCCCTCTCGGTGATCCATCCCGACGAGGTCGGGCGGGCCCGCGCCTCCTTCGAAGACCTGCTGGCCGGGCGGGTGGGTCGCGACCAGCCGCTCGAGTTCCGGATCCGCACGACGGAGGGTCGCTTCCACTACATGGAGGCGTTCGCCGAGTCCCTCCTCGACGACCCCGACATCGGGGGCATCGTGGTCTACGCCCATGACGTGACCGAGCGTCACGACTGGATGGAAGAACGCGACCGGCTCCTCGAAGAGCTCCGCGGACGGGCCGACGAGCTGGCCATCAACGCCGCGCATCGCGAGGAGCTCATGGCCGCCTTGGCCCACGAGCTCCGCACCCCGCTCACGACGATCTCGGGATTTTGCGAGCTGATGACCGAAGAGATCGTCACGAGCGACGAGCGCCCCAGCTCGGTCGTGCAGGAGTACCTCGCCACGATCAACGACGCGGTGCGTCGGTTGGTCCGGCTGACGGGGGACCTCGAGTTCCTGAGCGAGGTCGGTCCCGGCGGCCTCCGCCTCAAGTCCGCACCGGTCGACGTGGCGACCGTCGCACGGCGCTCCGTCGACCGCGCCCGCCGGACCGCCGCGTCCAAGAAGGTCGACCTGCACACGTCGATCCGGCGCGGTCCCGAGCTCATGGGCGACGAGGATCGCATCGCCCAGGTGGTCGACAACCTCCTCTCCAACGCGATCAAGTTCACCCCGTCGGGCGGCCGCGTCGATCTGCGAGTCTCACCCGTGGACTCCGGATGGCGCATCCAGTGCAACGACACCGGCATCGGGGTCCCCGACGAAGAGCTGCGGCTCGTGCTCGACCGCTTCTACCGGGGATCGAACGCCCGGACCGCCTCGGTGGCCGGCAGCGGAATCGGGCTCTCGGTCGTCCGGGCGATCGTCGAGGGCCATCGCGGCACCATCCGCATCGACTCCGAGGAGGGAGCCGGGACCCGGGTCACGGTCACCCTCCGTGGGCTCGGCGGCTGAGGGCCCCCACGTCACCGACTCCTGGTCAGCCGCTCCAGGCGCAGGGCCATCTTCGGGCAGATCCCGACGGCGTCCTCGGCCGATCCGACCAGCTCCTCGGGCAGGGCTCCCGGGTACAGGATCGGGTATCCCCAGTCGTCGAGATCGATGAGCTCGGGCGCGATCTCCGCGCACAGCCCCCGGCCATCGCAGGCGATGCGGTCCACCGCGAACTGCAGGGCTTCGCTCACCGGCGGTTCCCAGTCCTGCGGCAGGGCCCGTCCCCCGTCGCCACGAACCCCGCGCCAGGCCCCGCCGTGCACCGGCCAGCCCGGTGCTCGGCCACCTCGCGGGCAAACACGCTGAGCGCGCTTGAGACCATGCGGATCGCGCCATCGGGATGGCCGCAGGCGCCGCGCCCGGGGATCTCCCCGAGCCAGCGCTGCAGATCGTCCAGCTCAGCGGGTCGGCCCGACGCCAGCGACTCGAGCTCACCGGCAACCGCGGGCAGACCGAACGCGCAGGGTCCGCACTGGCCCGCGGACTCCGAGGCCAGGTATCGGGCGATCCGAGCCGTCTCGACCACGCCGCATGCCGACGACGGCAGCGCGGCCACGAGGCCGGCTCCGAGGCCGGTCCCCAGCTTCGAGGCGCAGAATTGCGACGAAAGAGCCCGATCCGCCGGCAGCCAACGGCCCGAGTAGCCACCGATCAGGAGGGCCTGGAGCTCGGCGGTCGCGCCGCCGGCGAGACCCAGCACCTCTGCGAGGGGTGCCCCGATCGCAACCTCGAAAACCCCGGGCCGCTCGACCGCGCCGACGACGGTGACGAGCGTCGATCCTGGCTCGTCCTCGGTGCCGACGAGGCGGAACCACTCCGGACCGTGGCGCGCGATCAGCGCGAGGTGGGCCAAGGTCTCGACGTTGTGCACCAACGTCGGGCGCCGACGCAGCCCCCTTTCGGCCAGGTGCGGTGGCTTGGTCCTGGGGACCGGCCGCGAATGGCCGACCAGGTTCACGACGGCGCTGGCCTCGCCGCTCACGAAGCTCGGGCCGGCGCAGACCACTCGCACCCGCGTCGCGTCGCGATCCGTTCGCGTGCGCTGTGCCACCGCCGCCTGCACCGAAGGGAGGACCTCGGCGTGCGCGACGACCACGATCTCCGTCGCCCCGACGATCCGCGCTGCCACCATCGCCCCGTCGAGCACGAGGTGCGGCGCCTCGGTGAGCAGGACCCGATCCTTGCGAACGACCGGCTCGCCTTCGGTGCCGTTCGCGATTACGACCGGGCGTCCCGGCGCACCGCACACGGCCCGCAGCTTGGTCGCCACAGGAAAGGCGGCGCCACCCCTGCCGAGAAGCCCCGAGCGTGCGATCTCGTCGATCCCGCCCCGACGCCAGGCGTCCGAGGGCCGGGCACACGGCAGGGGCCCATGGATCCGCACGTGGTCCGCCCACGTCGGCGTACCGCCCGCCTCCGGAGGGATCACCCGCCGCACCTCTCCTGGCGGCTGTGGCCCGGGCCGGCGTCCCGGCGGCAGCACTGCCGTGACGTCAACCATGTCGAGCCGCCAACAACACCCGGCGGCGACCGAGACGAGGGCATCGGGGGCGGCCGATCCGCCTCGTGGTCCGAAGGGCCGCCGCCAACCGGACCCCGAGCGCGAGGGCGACGGCGCTCACCGATCCCCAGACCAGGGCGGCCACCCACCAGATCCCGAGGTCGCTACCGGCTCCGACGCTATGAGCGAGGGCCGCCGGCCAGGCCAGGTAGGCCAGCCAGTGGACGGCTCGCCATGCGCGGAAGCCCAGACGCCGACGCATCACGCTCGTCACGACCACCGCGGCAACCAGGTCGACCGCCAGTGTGCCGACCCCGATCGCCAGGGTCCGGAAGTGCGAGACGAAGGGCACGAGCGTCGCCCACCAGCCGATGCTCACATAGGGATCGACCACCGCGGTCACGACGTGGAGGACCAGGAGGGCGACCCCGAAGAGGGCCAGCGTGCGATGCAACTCGGCGACCGCAAACCGACTCCACGCACGTGGGGCGGAGCCGATCCGGGTCGCCACGCCGAGGGCCATCGAAGCGCTCAAGACGACGAGGAGCCCGAGCCCGCTCGCCCGGGAGACGAGCCACCACCACGGCAGGCCGGTGGTGGCGGCATGGGCCAATCCAGGTGTGGCGGCGCTCATGACGATGGGCTCACGACGGGATCGGCGCTCTCGCATGGGGGCGCGACCTCGACGTCGACGATCGAGTCGTCGACGCGCGGCCACGCACCGAGAAACTTCATGGCGCCGTCGATGCCGACCAACCGGGCCGGTAGGCCGACCGAGCGCAACCACGGCACGGCGCTCGCTCCCCCGACGACCACCGCCGTGGCGGCCGCATTGGCCATCGCGCAGGTCGGGGCTGCGACAGTGGCCGTGCGCCACGGACCCGTCGCGGGAGACCCGGTGCCGGGGTCGATGAGATGGTGGAGCTCCCGACCGCCGCGCCGCCACCGACGCGTCACGACCGACGACGTCGCCAAGGCACCCGAGGGAAGGCGCACCACCTGGCATCTCGGTCCCCGGGGGGCCGCGGGATCTTCCGTGACGAGGACCGGCCACCCGCCCGAGGGTGAACGACCGGCCACGGCGAGGTCCCCGCCCAGGTCGACCAGCACCCCTCCCGTCCGGTCGGTCGCGGCGAGCGCCGCTCCGGCGGCCCGGTCCGCGCCCAGCCCCTTGGCGGTGGCACCGAGGTCGATCACGGTCCCTCGCGGAACCTCGAGGAGACGCCCTCGCAGTCGGACGGTCCGCCAGCCGGGGACCGGCCCGCCCGGCTCGACGCCCGATTCGGTCCCGGATCGAACCTCCACGAAGTCGCGGTCGTAGCCCAGCCGCACGAGCGACTCGCCGACGGTGGGATCGACGCGGCCTTCGGTCCATCTGGCCGCCCAGAGGGCCACCTCGATGGCCTCGGCCAACCCGTCGCTCACGAGGAAGGTGCTGCCCGTTGACCTTGCCACCTGAGAAATCTCCGAGTCCCCTCGGAACCGGCTGGCCTGGCGGTCGAGGGCGTCCAGCTCGCGGTCCGCCGCCTCGAGGGCGGGACCCAAATGGGCCACCGGCCAGACCGCCAGCCGAGCGGTCGTACCGAGAGCGAAACGCTCGACGACCGCGACCGACTCCGCCCCGGTGTCGACCCGGCACCAGCCGCCGTCCCGGGCGCGGCGGTCGGCGCCCATCACGAGTCCCACCCCGGCGACGAGCCGCGGCCCGCCGTCGTTGCTCCTGCGGAGCCTGCTGTCGCCCCCTGCGGCGCGGCCGACCTCGAACCCGACCCCGAAGCCGCAGCGGGCGCCACGCCCGAGGCGCTCGTCGTGGCCACGGGGCTCGCGACCTTCGGCGCCGCGGCGGCAGTGCTCCCGGCCGAGACAGAAGCCGGTGTTCCGGCACCAGTGGCCGGCGACGTGGCCACCTGCGACGTAGCGGCCGTCGACGGGGGCGCCGGGATCGTCCGGGCGAGCGCCCCCACCATGGCTCCCACGCCGACGACCAGCGCCGCCAGCGACCAATTGGACCATCGGCGGACCTGGCGCAACCCCCGCACTCTCGACGTGAGTGCGCCGGTGCCCCGGTCCTCTCGGGACTGGGGCAGCCGTCGCCGGACTCCCCGCTCCGACCCTTGGGACTCGCTCATCCTTGACCTCCTCTGCAGGTTGCCGACCCACGCCGTATGGCATGCGCCTGGCCTCCGGACAGGATGCGCCGACGCCCATGAGGCGCCCGTGAGAGTTGCATGTGAACGCTCACATCTGGGCCCCCCACTTCATCGTCTTCACACCGTCGGCCCGTACGCTGGAGGTATGCGTGTGCTGGTCGTCGAGGACGATCTCCGGACGGGAGAGCTGCTGAAGCGCGGCCTCGAGGAGGAAGGCCATGCGGTTGACGTCGCGTCCGACGGGCCGAACGGCCTCTGGATGGCCACCGAGTTCCCGTACGGGGCGATCGTCCTCGACGTCATGTTGCCGGGGTTCGACGGGTTCGAGCTCTGTCGGCGCCTTCGGGCAGCCGGACGGTGGACCCCGGTGCTGATGCTCACCGCTCGTGACGAGGTGGGCGACCGTGTCCGAGGGCTGGACGTCGGGGCCGACGACTACCTCATGAAGCCGTTCAGCTTCCTCGAGCTCGCGGCGCGCCTCCGCTCGATCACGCGCCGGGACGACCGCCCACGTCCGGTCGTGCTCGAGGTCGGGGATCTCCGGCTGGACACGTCCACCAAGAGGGCATGGCGAGGCGAGGACGAGCTGCGGCTCTCCCCCAAGGAATTGTCGATCCTCGAGCTCTTCCTCCGGCATCCCGGCGCCGTGCTCACCCGCTCCCAGATCATCGAGGCGGCCTGGGACTTCGCCTACGAGGGAACGTCCAACGTCGTCGACCAGTACGTCAAGTACCTCCGGGACAAGATCGACGTGCCCTACGGGCGTCACGATCTCGAGACCGTGCGCGGCCTCGGCTACCGCCTCCGGAGCGAGGACGATCACTAGCCGATGTCGATCCGGCTACGCCTCACGCTCGTCTTCGTGGCGGCCTCGGCGGTGCTCCTCTCGCTCGGGGGCTGGCTCTTCGTGACGACACTCTCGTCGTCGCTCCTCTCCTCCATCGATGCGCAGCTCGCTTCTCAGGCGGCCCAGGCCACGCAGTACCTCTCCCCGGCGGCGCGGGCCGGGTCCTCCTCGGGGGTCGCCGCCAACCCGCCGGAGTACCTGGTGCAGATCGTGGATGCGAGCGGGAGGGTCCGGGCCGGGAGCGAGGAGGCCGGGACACAACCCGTGCTCTCACCGGCGGACCTCGACCGCGCCCGCCAGGAGAGGATCCTCGTCACACGGCAGATCGAGGGGGAGTCCGAGCGCCTCTTGGCCCAACCCCTTGCCCAGCGATCCGGTTGGGTCACGGTGGTCGGCACCTCCCTCGCCTCGTACGACTCGACGATCAGCCGGGTGACCCGGGAGCTCGCCATCGGGTGTTCGGTGTTCGTGGTTTTCGCCGGGGCAGGGGCCTATGTACTGGCGATGGGGGCGCTCCGGCCCGTCGAACGTCTCCGGCGTGAGGTGGCCGCGATCCCGGAGCGGGCCGTGGGATCGTCGCCGACGACGGTGCGCGTCCCCTCCACCCGGGACGAGATCGCTGCGTTGGCCAGGACCATGAACGATCTTCTCGCTCGATTGCGGCGGGCGCTGCAACGAGAGCGCGACCTCGTCGCGGACGCCAGCCACGAGCTGCGTACGCCCTTTACCGTGTTGCGGGGGGAGCTCGAGCTGGCGTCTCGTCCCGGCAGGAGCCGCGAAGAGCTCACCGCCGCGGTGCGGAACGCCTCGCAGGAGGTGGAGCGCCTGACGAGGCTCACCGAGGATCTCCTCCTCCTCGCCCGACTCGATCAGCGCCAGCTCCCGCTCCGGATCGAGCTGGTGGATGTGACTTCTCTACTGGAGGAGAGTGCGCTGGCGGGATCCGCACGCAGCGCCGAGGCCGGGGTCATCTGCACGGTCGATGCACCGCCCGCCCTGTGCGCCCAGGTCGACCGGGGACGCCTCCGTCAGGCCGTCGACAATCTCGTCGACAACGCCCTGCGCTTCGCTCCCACCGGGAGCCGGATCGCGCTGTGCGGCCGCCCCGAGGGGCAGGCCCTGGTGATCGAGGTGCTCGACGATGGTCCCGGCTTCGACCCGGCGTTCCTGCCGCATGCGTTCGAGCGGTTTCGCCGGGCCGACGCCAGCCGCTCTCGAGGCGACGGCGGGACCGGCCTCGGCTTGGCCATCGTGAAGGGCGTCGTCGAGGCGCACGGCGGAGAGGTGAACGCCGCCAACCGCCCCCGAGGGGGAGCATCGGTGCGGATCCGTATCCCCGGCGCCGTCTCCGCCACGCGCCCTGAGGCCCTCCCCGACGCCACGCCTCGCGCCGGTCCCGATGCACGTTCGGTGGCGGACGGGACGGCAGATAGAGTCTCGGGCGCCCATGAGCCGTGACGATCCCGCTCCGACACGAGAGGCCATCGTGGTCCTGCGGTGCCCCGACCGGGTCGGGATCATCCACGCGGTCTCCGGATTCCTCGCCGATCGCGGGGTCAACATCTTGGAGAGCCAGCAGTACGTGGACCCGGTGGGCCGACAATTCTTCATGCGGCTGCAGATCGACCTTCCCGACGCGGTGCGGCCCGAGGGGCTCCGCCGGGAGATAGAGCCGCTGGCTCGGAGCTTCGAGATGTCCGTCGGCGTGCACGACGCCCAGGCCCGACCCACGATCGTCATCCTCGTGAGCAAGCTCGGCCACTGCCTCAACGATCTCCTCTATCGTCACCAGAGCGGTTCGTTGCCGGCCGAGATCGCGGCGGTGGTCTCGAACCATCGAGACTTCGAGGCGCTCACCCGCTCCTACGGTGTCGAGTTCCGCCACCTGCCCGTCCATCGCGACATCCGGGAAGCCCAGGAGGCCAAGTTGCGCGCCATGGTGGAGGAGCTCGGGGTCGACCTCGTGATCCTGGCGCGCTACATGCAGATCCTGTCTCCGCCGACCGTCGAGCTGCTGGGTGGGCGCGCCATCAACATCCACCACTCGTTCCTCCCGAGCTTCAAGGGGGCCCGCCCCTACCACCAGGCCTACGAGCGGGGCGTCAAGCTCATCGGCGCCACCGCGCACTACGTCACCTCGCAGCTCGACGAGGGCCCCATCATCGAGCAGGAGGTCGCCCGGGTCGACCACTCGCAATCCCCCGACGAGCTCGCCGCGGTGGGGCGCGACCTCGAGTGCGTGGCGCTGGCCCGCGCCGTCACCTGGCACCTCCAGCATCGGGTCGTGATCAACGGCGGCCGGACCGTCATCTTTCGCTGACCGCCGGAGGGGCCGGCGCGATCAGCCGGACCGCATGCCTCGACGACGGTCGAGGGCGGCCTTGATGACGTGGAGGTACTCGTCCTGGCGCCCGAGCTCCCGGAGCCCGTTGTTGCCTCCGTGGAGGCGCCGCAGGAGGACGACGGCGGGGACGGGGCGCCAGCACAGATCCAGCTCGTCCGCTCGCGCCATCCAGTCCACCACCTCACCTCGACGCAGATGCTCGGCAAAGGGCCCGATCCGATCCAACGCCGACCGACGGGCCACGAAGCTCCCGGGGAGGCGGACCGGTCCCGTGGTCGCCGGCGGACGCATCGCCGGCTCCCCGGGGCCGGGTGCCGGGTCGGAGACGAACTCCCGCATCGCCCCGTAGGCGATGTCCACTTCGGGGTCCGCCAAGAGCACCGTGGCGAGCCGGTCCAGGGCGCCCTCGGCGAAGCGGTTGTCGGCGTCCAAGAACGCGACGAGCTCACCGCTCGAAGCGCGGACGCCGCGATTGCGGGCCGAGCCCGGACCCCGGCGATCCTGGCGCACCACCGACACGAGTTCGCCGAACCCCGAGGCGACGGCATGGCCACCGTCGGTCGATCCGTCGTCGACCACGATCAGCTCGAACGGCTCGTAGCCCTGGACGAGCACGCTCGTCAACGCCTCTGCGAGGAACGCGGCTGCGTCGAACGCGGGGACGACGACGCTCAGCAGCGGTCTCGTCACGTGCTCGCCCGTCGGCGATCGATCCTCGCCTTGAGCACCGCGAACAGGCTCTGGCGCAGTCCGGCCGTGTCATAGGTCAGATTGCGCCCGTGCAAGCGCCGGATCAGGACCACGTCGTCGAGGGAGACGAGCCCGATGCCCCGCTCGAGGAGGCGCAGGATCCAGTCGACGTCCTCCCCCAGGGTGAACCGGGTGTCGAAGGGACCAACCTCGTCGAACACGCTGCGACGGAGCACCATCGACATGGGTGGCAACTGGCCGTACCGTCCCGGGTCCGTCTCCCCGTAGGCGAACATCGGTGGCGAGGTCACCCAGTCCGGGGGCCTGACGCCGGGCTCGAGCAGCAGCTCCTGGCGACCGAGCACGCACCCCACGTCAGGGTGGGCGCGGAGGTAGCCCACCTGGATCGACAGCTTGGCGGGCGGCATCAGGTCGTCGGCGTCGAGGAAGGCGACGAACTCGCCGCGGGACGCGGCGACACCGGCGTTGCGGGCCGCCGAGGGCCCGGCATGCGGCTGGACCAGGCAGCGCACGCCCGGGATCGCCGCCGCCACCTCGCGGCTCCGATCGGTCGACCCGTCGTCGACCACCACCACCTCGGGCTCGTACCCTTCTTGCCTCTGCGCGCTCTCCACGGCCTCCCGGAGGAACGCCGCACCGTCGTGGACGGGGACGACCACGCTCACGAGATCCCCGGATGCGATCAGGGCCCATCGGGGGATTCCCTCAGGTCGTCGAGGAGCCGGCCCAGCAGCCCGGGCACGGCGCCGACGTCCCTCCCGAGCTCCAGGGAGAAGCTCGGGACGTCGCGCAGCAGCCCGCTCAGCGCCTCCATGCCGGAGCCGTCCCCTCCACGCAGCTGCAGGAGCGTGGACGGAGCGAGTGCGAGGAGCGCAGGGCCGGACGACATCTCGGCGAGACTCGGATGCGCACGGTCGGTCACCCTCGGAAACACCACGGCCCGCACCGGCAGGCCGGCGGCCCGGCTTGCGAGGTAGTCACGGTCGACGAAGCCGAGGACCTTCTCGTCCGCCGGATCGGCCAAGGCGGCATCGGGGAGGAGCCAGGCGTGGTCGCCCCAGTGCCGCACCTCCAGCTTGGCGGAACGGTACAGGGGAAACGCACGATGTCGCCGAGACGCTCCTCCCAGGAGGACGTAGTCGTCCCCGAGGTACTCGAGGCCCGCACGCAGGCAGGCGAGGGCCGTCGTGCTCTTGCCCGAGCCTCCCTTGCCGCCGAGCAAGGCCACCCCCCGGGGAGTGCCCACGGCCGCGGCGTGCACCATGTGGAGCCCGCTGCGCTGCAGCCACCAATTGAGGATCAGCCGCAGCGGCGAGCCCCGGTCCCAGACGGGCACGCCAGCGGCGTCGGCGACGCAGTGGGTGGCCACCGAGCCGTCGAAGTCGACCGCGCTCAGCCCGCCGCCGGCCTCGTCGCACAGCACCATGGTCGGGGTGCGGTAGATCGGGCGAACGACCGGCCCACCGAGCGGATCCGGATGACGCCCGGGACCACCGGGTGAGCGGCCCTCGCCCTCCCAGACGAGCACGGAGAGGTCCGGCTCGACCCCCGGCTGGGGCGCCGCTTCGAGATGAGAAAGGGCGGGCCACGTCGCGGCGTCCATGGCCCCGCCGGCGATCCGCAACGAGATGGTCAGATCGCAGACCCGCAAGGTGTGCCGCAGCTCCTCCTGACGTGTCGTCGCGTGGTCGAAGGCGCGTCGCAGGTCCGCCAGGCGGCACTGCAGCTGCTCCGCGTTCTCTATCGGCGTCGCTTCGCCGATCTCAGCCGTCTCGGTCCGCCGGCGCGTCCACGTGTGGCCAGCCCTCGCCGCTCACGTCGTGCACGGGATCGAACATGAGCAGGTCCTCCATGTCGGTGAAGCGCTCCAAGCAGGGCGGGTCGAAATCGATCCTGCCGGGGCCGTCCGCTTCGTCCGGAACGGGGTCGCCGTCGAACCCGTCGACACCAGCTTCGATGGCACCCCCTCCGGGTCCGGCCACCGGGCGCACCAGGCTCTCGGCGACCAACTCGGCCACGAACCTCTCCGTCTCGATGCGGATCGCCTCGGGCTCGGCCGCGAAGAGCGGGCCCAGTCGGTCGGCGACGCCTGCGACCGAGTGCCCTTGGAGCAACAGGCCCCAGATAGCCGCCGCCGAGCCCCGCAGGCTGTAGTAGGTCCCGGTCTGGAGATTGATGGCGACGACCTCGTCGTCGATGACCTGCGCGATCGCCCTCGGACTGTCGAGCTCCAGGCGCAGGTCATCGATGGGGCCATCATTCATGCTGGTGCACTGCCCCTATCGAGTCGCGCTGCCGTGCTCATTTGCTCAACCACATCGATCCTGGCGGACGGGTTAGCCGCTCAGTGTAGAGCCCCGGCTGCTCTCGGTTCCGCTTTTGCTCGGCCGAAACCACACCTCCGGGTGCTCACACCCAGGGGGCCTCGTGTCGCCGGATCCGGCCGACGAGATCCGGGAGATCCTGGGCCTGGACCCGGGCGGCGACGAAGCCGACGAAGCTCCCGGCCTCTCCACCGGGATACCCCTCCCGACGTGCGCGGAACCACTCGTTGAGCAGGTAGGGCCAGCGCTGGCCGCGAGGGAGCGGATGGCACTGCAGGGTCCAGAGGGCCCGCTCCAACGGGGTCGTGGGCGAAGCCTCGAGTGCGTCGATCACTCCGTCGGGGACCACCGAGCCGTACTGGGTTTGGAGCGCGCCCAGGGCAACGGCCAGCGCCCGGCCAAGCCGGTTGTACCGCGCACGCACGACGAGGCGATCCCAATCCACGGCCTCACCGAAGGTCTGGAGGCAGAACGCCCCGTCGAGCACCCAGCGCACCGGCTCCGCGTCGAAGCTCGTGCCGTGGGCCAGCACACCGAGGAGGGTGTCGGTCGGCGAGGGAACGGCCGTCGGGACGCCGAGAAGGGTCGCCGTGCGCGCACGATCGAAGACGCCCGAGCCCGGGTCCGGTCCCGGCAGTGTCGACCAGTGCAGGTCCAGGCGACCACCGACCGAGCCGGGACCGGCCAGGTTGAGCGCCCGGCGCACCCGCAGGGCCCCGAAGGGCTCGATGCCTCCCGTCGGCGAGTACCCGGCGCCGGTCAGCAGCTCGAGCGCACGGCGGGCCTGGTCCGGCGGCACCACGACGTCGACATCGCCCATCGGCCGCGCCCCGGGTCGCGGCCGTAACCCACGATGAGCGCAGCCCCCTTGCACAGCATCGTCGAGATCCCGGCCTCCACCAGGATCTCGAGCGCCGGTCGGACCACACGCATCACGTGCAGGTTCTCGTACCAGCACCGCCGGTAAGCACCCTTGAGCCTGCCCGTGTCCGAGTCGCGCACGCCGAAGGAGAGCAGTCGCCGGCAGAGCTCCGGCAGCACGGCCTGGGTCGCCGCGTCCAGGTCGTCGAGATTGCCGCCAGCCTGCCGCCACGCCGTCCAGGCCCGGAGGGCGCCCTCTCGGGGCAGCACCGTCGCCTGCAGCAGCAAGCGCTGCTCCGGGCTGGGCAGGATCGCCGGGTTCGCCGCCATCCTCACGGACCGCGAGAGCTCCTTCGCCTGCGGTCGGTCGTACGGCCTACGGGTGTCCCGTGTACACGGTGGTGCCTCCGGCGACACAGACCGTGGTGCTGGGGCAATTGCGGCTGTCGCTCACCCCACCGCTGAGACGGGGCTCAGGAAGTGCGATGGTGGCTGGCGCTCCAGGACCGGCATCCCGGGCACCGCATTGACCGTCACCCATGCCTGGCCCTCCTCCCGACGGCGGCTACCCTAACCGATCGGACCGCACTATCGGAGTGAGCCACCTCGCGTCGTCAGGGAGGGTTGGTGGGATCCATGCAACCGTCGTGTCACATCTTCCCCAAAGGCGTCGCGGCGGGTCGCTCGATGCTGGCGAGGTCGGTCGTCGTCGCAACGGTCGGCCGGAACGCCGCCGGGGTCGCGCAAGGCTTCGCCGTGGGCGCCCACGACCGCGACTGCTGACCTTGGCCGGGAACCTCGCCCAGGGACACCGTGTCTACGGGCTGGACCTCCTCGGGCTTCCCGCGTCGCCGTGGCTGGCCCGGGCCCGTGACCCGGACTACCCGAAGGTGACCGTGCGGTGCGAGGACCGGGTCCCGACCGACCTGGAGAAGGGTCCCCGTCAAATCGACGAGCAGCTCGCCCGGATCCCCCTCGGCGACGGCAGGGCGGTCCTCCTCGATCGCAGGGCGCGCATGGCGACCTACGTGGGGAGAGGCATCGGGGCCGACGAGCTCGCTCACCCCTACCTCGGGCGGGTGGGGGTCGTCTTTGGGCGATGGGCCGGCCGAGAGGCGTTCCACGCCGGCGCCTTCCTGCACGATCGACGAGCCTGGATGCTGGTCGGCCCCGCGGGCGCGGGAAAGAGCACGATGCTCTCGCTCCTCCTGAGCCGGGGGGCGACCGTACTCGCGGACGACATCGCGGTGACCGACGGCGACACGGTGTTCGCGGGCCCGAGCTGCCTCGACCTACGGATGCCCGCCCCCGACCGCACGCTCCGCGCCCACCGGGTGCGCGGCGGCACCCGGTGGCGCATCGGCTTCGAGCATCCACCCTGCCGCGTTCGCCTTGGCGGCTGGGTCTTCCTCGAGTGGGGCGACCGGACCTCGGTCGGCCGCATGCCCGATCGACTCCTTCCACGCCTCGCGTCGTGTCGGCTGCGGACCGACCTGCGATCCGACCCCCTGGTCCTGTTGTCCCTGGCGGCGCTGCCGGCTTGGCGACTGACACGGGAGCGAGTATGGGATCGGGCGGGGGCGAGCGCCGACGCCCTGCTCGACGCCCTCCACGACACCGAGCACGGCGGCATTCCCGTCGGAGGTCGCGCATGAAAGACGGGGCGGTCTCGGTCGTCCAGGCCGCTCGGACCCTGCGCCTCGACCTCGAGCTCACCCGCTTGGTGCCAGCCCTTCAGGCCGCATCGGTCCCGGTCCTCCTCATCAAGGGACCGGCTGCCGCATTCCACCTCTACGCCGACGCCCCCTGGGCGAGGGCCTACTCGGACATCGACGTCGTCGTGCCGACCGACCGTTTGCAGGCGGCGGGGTCGGTGCTGGACCGTCTGGGCTACGAGAGCCAAGAGTGCGGCTTGGCGCCGGGCCGTTGGGCCTCCCCCGGCCAGGCGTGGCGACTGCGCAGCGAAGAATCCATCTCCGTCGACCTGCACCACGGCTTTCACGGGGTGATCCAGCGGGCCGCGCTCTTTGATGCGCTCTGGGGGGAGCGGGCGGCCCTGACCGTCGGCGACCTTCCGGTGCCGATACCCGGGCCCGCAGGCTGCTGCCTGCTGGCGACCCTCCACGCGTGGAGGGAGGGTGACGCGCGCACACGAGAGGATCTGGCGAGGGCAACCACGAGGCTGGACGACGAAGCCTGGCGCGCCGCGGCACGCCTTGCGGACCGTGTCGACGCAACCGATGCCTTCCGGGTCGGCATCCGGCTCGTGCCATCGGGGGCGGCCCTGGCCCAGCGCCTGGCGATCCCCACCGCGGCCTCGCCCACCGCGTGGCTCGAGACCATGGACGCGGGAAGCCCCGGCTCGAGACGGGCGGCGCGCCGGATGCTGGGAGCCACGGAGCTTTCCTGGCGTGAGCGACTCGGGTTCGGGGCACGGGTCGTCTTCCCGTCGGCGCCCTACATGCGTTGGTACCTCTCTCGGCTCGCTCGCCTCCGTCAACTCGGTCTGCCGAGCGCTCCGCTGCAGGATGCCTCGGAAGCCTCGCCGCGTTGGCCGGAGGGAGGACTGGTCGGCGGCTATGCGCTCCGTCTCGTCCGGGTCTGCCGTGAGGGTCCCCCGGCGACGCTCGACTGGCATCGCGCACGGCGGCTGGCCCTCTCGAGCGGTTGGCGTCCCCCTGCGCCGCCGCTGGCCGTGGGGCGAAGGTCCCTCCGGGCGGGAGCCTCGGCTCTGATCCACGCCGACCTGCTCTGGTGGGCCGCCCGCTGCCGCCGGATCGTCCGTCGCCAACTGGCAACCCGGAACCTGTACGACATCGAGCTTCCGAGCCCGCCTGCAGCCTCGAATGCCAGCACGTCCCGGGGCGACGCCGTCGTCCATGCCGTGCTGCGCCGCTCCGCGGCGACGTGCCTCGAGACCACCCTGATCCGGCAGCGCTGGTTGGCCTCGCGGGGCATCGATCGGGACCTGGTCATCGGCATTCGCGGCGACGACCGGGCGCGCCCGCCCGTCTCGGCCCACGCCTGGCTCGACGGTTCCCCCGAGGCCGAGCAGTATCTCGAGCTCTTGCGACGTCCCGCCTCCTGAGCCCCCGACGGCTTACAGGTAGCCCCAACGGGCCATCTCCTCGCCGTGGTGCCGCTCGATCAGGGCCCGGGACGCGGGGTCGAGCTCGTCGCGCCAGGATCCGACCTCACCGCGCCGGAAGAACGCGCTCGTCACACTCGTGCGCTCGATGAAGCCCTCGGCGAGCTCGCGAGCTCGCAGGGTGTCGAAGGAGCTTGCCTCGACCGCGCCGCGCAGGTCCTCCTTCCGGTATTCCAGCCCAGCGAAGTCGAGGCCGGCCGCAAACCAATGGAGGGGGTCCTTGCGGCAGTCCTCGTAGCGGACGACCATGACCGGGAAGGCGGCCTGCCCGGTCCAGCTCCTCACGTGGCCCGACCAGTCGCCGATGCGTTGTGGTCCCTGCCGATCGACGTCCCGGGGATCGCCGGCGATCTCCATGGCGGGGTCGCTGATCCTCGCCGCCATCCATGAGGGGTCGCGATCCAGGTGACGGGCATACGAGACGGCGACGTCCCTCGGGTCGCGGATCAGGTAGATCGCGCACCTGGTCGCTGTCCGGGACACGACCAGATCTCCGGAGGGTCCCGCAATCAGGGCATCGTGGATCTTCCTCACGTGGGGCGCGGTCTGCTCGCGGTCCAGGGCCTCGTCGGCCAACGGGCGCGAGCGCGTCGAACTCGTCCCGGCTCAGATCCGTGCTCAGCAGTCCCAGGGCGTGGTCCAGCCGTTCGCGATTCGCCGCGATGGCGGCCATCCCACCCTGCCCGAACGGGTCACGGCCGCCGAGCGACGCCAACATCGCCCTCCACCACGTGTTCCCCGACTTCGGGAACGAGGACAGCCAGACGGTCCGACCGCTCAAGGGAGTGCGGCCTCGACCTCGTCCGCCAGGTCGTCATGTGCCCAGACGCCTGCGGGTCGGACCATTCGCAGCACGGGGACGTCATCGGCGATCGCCGCCAGCCAATCCAGGTGATCCAGCGAGAGTCCCATCGCCTCCACCAGCGGCGCGTGCCACGTAAACCTCTCCAGCCGACGAAATCGCTCCACGCCACGCTCGAGGCGGGCGACCTGGGGCCGGCGAATCCTCGAGTCCTCACCGAGGCAGACGATCAAGGCCAGGGGGACGTCGCCACCTCCCGTGGCTTCATCTGCGGGTCGGTCCGCCCGGATGTCGAACGACCTCTTGGTCAGGCTCGGGCGCACCAGCGTGCCGTCGGCCTCGTCCAGTCCGAGCCTCCTGACGGCCGATGGCCACAGCTCGACCGTTGGTCGTGAGAACCGCACCCGTGGCCCGGAGCTCTCCGGACGAACCGGGAGCACCTTGTCGCCCACGATCCGATGACCACGGAGCGCCAGGGTCGCCGACAGCGTGGTCTTGCCGATGGCGGACGGGCCGCAGATGGCAACCGCCCCTCCGCCGATGGCGACCGCGGCCGCCCGCAGGGAGAACGTGCCCTCCAGGAGCAGTTGCAGGGCCGTCACGGGGCCGGAGAGGAAGCACTCGACGTCCGCTTGCCCGACCGGAGGCTGGCGCTCGACGACCACCGGGCTGCCGGCGGAGACGCCAAAGCGGGCGACGCCGGGAATCGTCATCAGCGCCCTTTGGCCCGACCAGTCGATCAGCGGTGTCCTCACCACATCCCGACCCCGAAGCGACTCCGGCAGCCCACCGTCGTGCCAGGCGAGCGTGGTCAAGCCGACGTGGACTCCTCGACCAGCCCGGCTGCGACCAGATCCCGCAGGAACGCTCGGACGTCGTCCTCCGCCCGGTGGGCGGCCTCCGGATACCGACGAGCGACCTCGCCGACGAGCTCCGCGGCACTGGCGCCACCGGCAAGAGCGTGCCAGATCGGGGCGCCGCTCGAATTGATCGCGTGATACAGGGACCGGTTGACGTCGAGGACGATGACGTCACCACCCACGTCGCGCCAGGCGACGCCGTCGGAACGGATGCGGAACGAAGCGGTGCCGGTCATCCGGAAAGCCCGACCGCGCATCCAAGAGCACCGCGTTCTCGCTCGATCCAGAGCCGCTGCAGCAACAGCGACGTCTGGAACCTCGGGTGCGGACGACGCCACTCGGTGCGGAGGCCGTCGGGGTCCACGAGCGCCCGATCGATCCCGGTCCCGTCGAAGCTGGCGCACAGGGCCCGGGCATGACGGGACCAGAAGACCTCGGTGAAGATCGCCTTGGGCCGTGGTTCGATGCACTCCCTCGGAATGACACCGCCGAAGATCTCGGCGACCACCTCCGCCCTCCGACCGTGCCGGCCCGCCGTCCGCACCCATCCCGCCAGTGCGCGGGCAAAGGCCGGATCGAGCAGCGGATGGTAGATGCGTGTCCCGGCGGCGGAGGCGAGATCGGCCAGGGAATCACAGCTCAGGGCGACCCGACGTCGAGCGGTCTGCCACGCGACTCGTGCGGCCGGAGCGCGCGGCATCGAGCGATTCTCGAGGTGGAGCGATCGATTGACGCGGCGGGCGACCGGCGGCCACAACCACGGAAACGGGCGGTCCGAGTTGCGCCGCCGCAGGGCCCAGGGTCGGCGGGGTCTGGCCCATCCCCCCAGCACCTGATCGCCTCCGACGCCCGTCAGGAACGATCCGCCGGCGGCCCGCTCGAGGAGCGGCGCGTGCAGGAAGGAGTTGGGAGGGTATTGCAGCCCGTGGCGGAGGAGGACGCGACGGGCGACGGGCCCCACGAGGTCGAGCTCGTCGCGGGCGGGCAGGATCACCCAGTCCGACAGCCCCAGGGCGGTGACCACCGCCTCTTGCACGGCCGACTCGGTGGTCGCCGGGACGTCCGGGAAACGCCAGGTGATCGGCACCGGCAGAGGGGACCCCCCTCGCCGCGCGACGGAGACCGCGATAGCCAGGACGAGAGAGGAGTCGTGCCCACCCGAGAAGCTGACCAGGCAGGGGGGGTGCTGGAGCGCCTCCCACACGGCCCCCTCGAGGGCCCGCACCGGGTCGTCGAGGGGCGCTCTCGGCGGCTCCGCGATCCCTCGAGCGGCGCCGGTCACCATCTGGGAAGCCACCTCGAGGGCGGTCAGCTGCTGGCCAGGTTCAGGGGACCGTGCCGGAATCGCCGGCGGCACCGACACCTCCTGAGCTCTTGGGGACGGTGGTCGATCCGCCGGTGCCGCTCGACCTCGTCGTGGTGGTCGAGGAAGGAACGCTCGATTCCGTCGTCCCCGACCCACCGCTCGTGGTGGTCGACGAGGACGGCGTCCGCGCGTGCGCAGAGGTGCTCTTGCTGTGAGAACCCTGGGAAGAGTCGTTCGTGCTCGTGCAGGAAGCCAGGCCGAGCGCGACCACACCCGTCAGCGCCAGGACGGAAATTGCGAGCTTGGTCTTCTCGACGGGCAGGGTCACCGGGCGGCTAGGGAAGCGTGATGCTCCCGCCGGTCGGACCCGAATTGTTTCCGTCCCCCTGGCCCGAGCTACCCCCCCGGGTCAGGTCCGCAAGCGTGCCGAGCGACTCCAGACGCGGGGGTTCGTATCCGCCGTCGGTGCCCGAGGGGCCCGGCTCGGCCGCCCCCCCTTCGCTGCCCGCCAGGTCACTCATCTCCAGGCACCTCCCAGGTCCCCGTCAGTGTGCGTGCACATGGTAGCCAACGGCACAGGTCCCCCCGGCGATCCGCCCGGTCGCAGATGACCGGTCGCCCTCTCAGTCCTCGGAACGCAAGATCGGTCGCAAGCTCTCGAGCACCGAGGGGTCCTCGATCGTCGGCGCCGCCACCTCGCGCCCGTCCGCCATCTCTCGCATGGACTTGCGCAGGATCTTGCCGGAGCGAGTCTTCGGGAGGGCGGGAACGACGTCCACCCGGCGCAAGGAGGCGACGGCCCCGATCTCCTGACGGACCGACTCCACCAGCTCACGGCGGAGGGTCTCGGCGTCTCGCTCGACACCCGCCTTGAGGACGACGAGGCCTCGGGGCACCTGACCCTTGAGCGGGTCGGGCACCCCGATGACGGCGCACTCGGCCACGTCGGGGTGACGGGCGAGGATCTCCTCCATCTCTCCCGTGGAGAGTCGGTGCCCCGCGACGTTGATCACGTCGTCGGTCCGTCCCATCACGAACAGGTAGCCGTCGTCGTCGACGAAGCCACCGTCGCCGGTCAGGTAGTACCCCGGAAATCGATTGAGGTAGCCCTCGACGTACCGCGCGTCGTCCTGCCAGACGGTGGTGAGCGAGCCGGGAGGCAGGGGTGTGCGGATCACCACGGCGCCGATGCCGCCCCGGTGCGCTTCGGAACCGTCCTCCTCCAGGATCCGCACGTCGAACCCCGGCACCGGCCGGGTCGGCGATCCCGGCTTGGGGGTCATCGGCTCGAGTCCCATCGGGTTTGCGGCGATCGGCCAACCCGTCTCCGTCTGCCACCAGTTGTCCACCACCGGCACTCCGAGGAGCTCGCTCGCCCAGGCGTAGGTCTCGGGGTCGAGCCGCTCTCCGGCCAAGAAGAGATAGCGCAGCGACCCGACGTCGTGCTCCCGTAAATGCGCCCCGGAGGGGTCCTCGCGCCGGATCGCACGGAACGCCGTCGGGGCGGTGAAGAGCGCGCGCACTCGGTGCTGGGCGACCACTCGCCAAAACGCCCCGGCATCGGGCGTGCCGACCGGCTTGCCCTCGTAGAGCACGGTCGTGCAACCCGTGAGCAACGGCGCATAGACGATGTAGGAATGTCCCACCACCCAGCCGACGTCGGAGGCCGCCCAAAAGACATCGCCCGGATGCGTGTCGAAGACGTTGGTCATGCTCCAACGGAGTGCCACCGCGTGGCCGCCGTTGTCCCGCACGATCCCCTTGGGCCGACCGGTGGTACCCGACGTGTAGAGGATGTAGAGCGGATCCGTCGCCGCGACCGCCCGACACGACGCCGGAGCCGCGCTGGTGAGGCCCGCCTCCCAGTCGAGGTCTCGCCCCCGCGCCAGCTTGGCCTTCGCCTGCGGGCGCTGCACGATCACGCAGTGGTCGGGCCGGTGCGACGCCTCGTCGATGGCCGCGTCGAGCAGGGGCTTGTACTCGATGACACGGCCCCGCTCGATCCCGCACGAAGCCGAGACCACCAGCTTCGGACGGGCATCGTCGATGCGGAGCGCCAGCTCGTGGGCGGCAAAACCCCCAAAGACCACGGAATGCACCGCGCCCAGCCGGGCGCAGGCCAGCATGGCGACGACCGCCTCGGGCACCATCGGCAGGTAGATCACGACCCGGTCCCCGGTGGTGACGCCGAGGCTCTCGAAGAGACCCGCGCAGCGCGCGACGAGGTCGCGCAGCTCCCGGAAGGTGTAGCTGGCGACGGTTCCCGTCACGGGGCTGTCGTAGATCAGTGCCGGTTGATCCCCACGCTCGTCCAGGTGGCGGTCCAACGCGTTGAAGCACGTGTTGAGTCGTCCGTCCGCGAACCACCGGTAGGCCGGGGCGGCGTCCCGATCGAGCACGACGGTCGGCTCGCGGTCCCAGGCGATGGCACCCGCATGCTGACCCCAGAACCCCTCGGGGTCCGAGATGCTGCGATCAAACGCGTCCCGGTAGTCGCCCCTCACCCTGCTCGTCATCGCGCACCCCCCGCTCGCGCCCCGTGCAGTATGCACCGGGCAGCGGTCCGGACGGACCGGGGAGACCTACTTGGCCCCGGCGGCCTGTGCTTGTTGCCAGGTGTAGGTGTAGGTGGCCTGGGGCAGGTAGATGGGGGTGCCGACCACGATCACCGTGGTCGCCACCTTGCCCGACGAGTTGGTCCCGGTGGCGGCGCCAAAGGTGAGGTCGCGCAGGTACTCCCACGTCCCGCCCACGCACTGATTGCCCTTGAGCGTGCCCTGGTAGCAGGCCCGGAAGTTGCGCAGGATGTTGTCCCGGTGCGTCCAGCAACCCGACGGGTTCTTGGCCGTGCAGTCGACGTTGGGGCTCCCGGGGCCGTCGTCGTAGATCCAGGACCCGTAGGCCAGCAGCACGTTGGGGTAGCCCTGAGCCGAGTCCTCGGCCTGGTAGTAGAGGGGCACCGTGTCCACGATCGGGTTGGTCCCCGCGACCCCGGGGTCGCTGTAGGGAGCCACCGCCAGATCCTGCGACGCGTAATTCGAGAGGTCGCTGTCCAACCCGTAGAAGGTCGGCTCCTTGTAGGCGGCCCGATCCGAATTGGCGAGATCGAGCAGCTGCTCCTCGGGCGTCAACGTCAAGAAGTTGGACGGCAGGTGATACGGCGGCAGCCCGACCCTCCGGCGCGCCACGTCGAGGGCGTTGACCGCCAGCTCCTCGCACGTGACGCCGGTCGGCTGGTTGTAGCAGACCTGGGGCGGGGTGAACGAGGTCGACTGACCCGCCTTCGGATGGGGCGGGATCGGGTAGGGCTTGACGGTGGGGAAGTTGACCGGCGTCGTCGTGGTGGTGGTCGTCGGGTGCCCCTTGGTGCTCGACGAGTGCGACGCCGAGCCCGACGAGTGCGACGCCGTCGTGGACGAGTGGGAGCCCGTTGTCGAGGTGCTCTGTGCTCCGGCGATCGAACCAGGTGCCAACGCGATCCCGATGCTGGCGGCGACCCCAATACCCAAAGAAACGGCCGGCCGCCGTCGGCGATGTACCGCTCGGCTCATAGAGCCTCGAACCTCGGGGACACGCGGTCCTCCACCTCCCATTCCCGATTTGGCCGCCAAGCGTACCCGCGCCCTGTCGTCCGGAGACGTAGCCCTCTCGTCACCGCCGCGTAGCCTCGCGGCCGATGTCGACACTGCGACCCCCAAAACGCCAGCGGGAGACGTCTCCCCAGGTCGCGATCGTCCACGACTACTTGACCCAGCGTGGCGGAGCCGAGCGGGTGGTGCTCTCGATGCTCGCCGCGTTTCCAGAGGCCCAGCTCTATACCTCCCTCCACGACCCCTCGGAGACGTTTCCGGAGTTCCGGTCCGTCCACGTCCACACGTCCGTCCTGAACCGCAGCGCCCTCCTCCGCCGCCGTCACCGGCTGGCGTTTCCTCTCCTCGCGCCAACGTTCTCCCTCACCCACGTGGACAGCCAGGTCACGGTCTGCAGCTCCAGCGGATGGGCGCACGCCGTGCGCACCTCCGGTCGCAAGATCGTCTACTGCCACACCCCGGCCCGTTGGCTCTACCAGGGCGACGCATATCTCGGAGGCCGATGGTCGAGTCCCCGGGGTGTCGCCCTCCGGGCCATTGGGCCGCTGCTACGCACCTGGGACGGGCGGGCGGCCGCCGACGCCGACGCGCTACCTCGCCAACTCGACGGCCGTCCGCCAGCGGATCCGATGCCTGTACCACCGGGATGCCGAGGTGCTGGCACCCCCGCCGACGATGCGCACGGAGGATCCCCGGCGTCCCGTCGATCGCCTCGAGCCCGGGTTCTGGTTGTGCGTGGCTCGACTCCTCCCCTACAAGAACGTCGGAATCGTCGTCGACGCCTTCTCCGACCTGCCCGACCAGAGGTTGGCCGTTGTCGGCACCGGCCCCCAGGCAGAGGAGCTCCTGTGGCGGGCGTCTCGGAACGTCCGCTTCCTCGGATCGGTCGCCGACGACGAGCTCCGATGGCTCTACGCGAATTGCCAGGGGCTCGTCGCCGCCTCCTACGAGGACTTCGGGCTCACCCCCCTCGAGGCTGCCGTCTTCGGCAAGCCCTCCGTGGTCCTCGGGTGGGGCGGGTTCCTGGACACGGTCGAGGAGGGCTTGAACGGCACGTTCTTTTCCCGTCCACAAGCCGCGCTCGTCAGCGAGGCGATCCGGCGTTCCGTCGCTGCCTGGTGGTCGTCACGAGACATCCAGGCGCACGCTCAGCGCTTCGACCAGGAACGATTCACTCGACGGCTGACGGAGATCGTCGAGGAAGAGCGGGCCGCGGGCGGAGGTCCGTGATTCGACGTCCTTCGGAGACGAATTTCGTGGTGGTACTCCCGCTGCGGCGAGGCGGCGCGGTACATTTGCGAGCGGGGAAGGCCGTGCGCCCGCAGCTCAGGAGATCAATTTTGCCGCTACAGACGATCGACCGACCTCCCGCCTCCGCGCAGTCCGCCTGACGCAACCATGTCCGCGGACAGGGACCTGCCCGAAAAGAACCTGGTCGACTACGTCGCAGTCCTCTGGCGTCGGAAGTTCACCATCCTGCTGACCGTCGTCGTCGCCGTGGCGATCGCCGTCGGCATCGATTTCGCAAGAACCAAGCAGTACACGAGCACCGCGTCCCTGCTCCTCACGATTCCGGGGATCTCCGCCAACAGCTCCACCGCGCAGGCCTACGCCACCCAGCCCAACGTCCCGACGGACATCGAGCTGATCCAGTCCGCCCAGGTCCAAGACGCCGTGACGAAGAAGATCGGGTCGGCACCGGGAGTCGCCGTCACCCAGGTCGGGACCACCAACGTCGTCAGCATCTCGGCCACCTCGCCGAGCGCCGACCAGGCCGCCAAGGTGGCCAACGCCTATGCGACGTCCTACCTCGAGGTCTCGAGCGCCAACTACCTGAGCTCCATCAACGCCCAGGTCGCCCAGTACCAGTCGCAGATCAACGGCCTACAGACGCAGATCGACCAGATCAACGGCCAGCTCAGCGATGCGTCGGGCTCAAATGTCTCGAACCTCGAGTCCCAGTTGACGTCGTTGCTCGCACAGCAGCAGTCGCTCAAGACGGCGCTCGCATCCCTCCAGCAGAGCGCCGCCAACGCCAGCGGCGGCCAGGTGGTCACGCCGGCCACCCCGTCGAGCTCCCCGTCGTCGCCCAAGCGGACCCGAGACGCCCTCATCGCGCTGGCGGGCGGGCTGCTCCTCGGCCTCGGGCTGGCGCTGCTCCGGGACTACTTCGACGACCGGATCAGGTCACGGGAAGACCTCGAGGAGGCCGTCCCGGCTATCCCGATCGTGGGCATGATCCCCGAGGTCTCCGACTGGCGCAACCGGCGAAAGCCCTTCCTCGTCGAGCTCGCCCGCCCTCGATCTCCCGCCGCCGAGGCCTACCGGAGCCTGCGGACCTCCATCCAATTCATGTCCCTGGACCACCCGGTCAAGCTCCTCCAGATCACGAGCGGCGCGGCCGCCGAGGGCAAGACGACGACCTCGGCCAACCTCGCCGTGGCCATGGCCGAGGCCGGCACCCAGGTCGTCCTGGTCTCGTGTGACCTGCGCAAGCCTCGCATCCACGAGTTCTTCGACCTCGCGAACGGCGTGGGCCTCACTTCGGTGCTCCTCGGCAACGTCGAGCTCCACGACGCGCTGCAGAGCGTGCCGGGAGTCCCCAACCTCACCCTGCTCGGATCCGGCCCGGTTCCGCCCAACCCGTCGGAGCTGCTCTCCGGTCGCCTAGCCGGGCAGGTCTTTGCCGACCTGACCCGGGAGTTCGAGGTGGTCCTGCTGGACAGCTCACCGTTGCTGCCGGTCACGGACGGCTCCATCCTCGCCGGCATGTCCGACGCCGTGCTGCTCGTGGCGGCGGCGGACTACTCCACCAAGCGAGACGTCGGGCGGTCGCTCGAGAGCCTGAGCCGGGTGTCGGCGAACGTCGTCGGCCTCGTCCTCAACCGGGCGTCTTCATCCGATTCGTACGTCTACTACCGCTACGGCTACGGCTACGGCTACGGATCGGGGCCGAACGACGCGCTCGCACCGTCGGATCCCGCCGCGGCAAGCACTCCCCCCCACGGGACCAACGGCGCGCGAAACGGTCGGACCACTCGGGGCGCGCGACACGCTCGCTGATGCACACCGTCGTCGTCGAGTAGGGCGTGGCCCGGTACAAGCACCGCCGGCAACGCCGTTGGCACGAGGTTCGTTACGGCGTCCGGCACTTCTTTCACCACGCGACGGGCCACCGCCACGGCCACACCCGCCGCCGTCAGCTCGACCCGCTGGAGGAAGCCGTCCGCGAACGGGCACCCGGACCGTCCCTCCGCACCGTCGAAGGCGACTACCCCTGCCACAGGGCTTGGCGCCGCGGCCGAACCCCAGCCACCGCTCGCCTGGCCACCGCGAGGGCCACGGCCACCACCAGGGCCACGGCCGTCGCCACCGCCGGCGGCGGCGAGTCGTCCTGTTCACCGTCCTGGGCTGCCTCGTGCTCCTCGCCATCGCCCTGGGCGTCTCGGCGGCGTACTCGATCCTCAAGGCGAAGGACTCCCTGGACCAGGCGCGCCAGATCGTCTCGGAGATCACCGACAATCCCAACCAGCTGCTCACTCCCGAGGACCGGAGCAAGACCATGCAGCGCATCGCCCAGCTGGACGCCGACGTGGCGGCGGCGCAGCACACCCTCAACGTCTCGCCTGGGGTTTGGGCCATGTGGGGCCTGCCCTACCTCCACACCCAACGCCAGGTGGTGATGGACCTCCTGGCCGATCTGCGTACGGCCGCCAGCAACGGGCAGACGCTGCTCACGACGGTCAATCGACTGTCGTCGGCCAGCCACGGTACGACGATCTCGCTCCCCGAGCTGCGGCAATTGCACGCGCAGCTCGTGACCGCGCACGACCAGATGGCCCCCCTGTCGGAGCAGTCCGGCGGCCTCTTGCCGCTGCTGCCACCGCTCGCGCACGCGCTGTCCCAATTCGACCGGCAGGACGCTCACCTCACGGGCCTCCTCAGCGACGGCAGCCAGCTCAGCAACTACGCGCTCACCTTCCTCGGTGCCAACGGACCGCGGACCTACTACCTCGCCGCCCAGAACAACGCCGAGATGCGCGATCAGGGGGCGATCCTGTCCTATGCACTCGTCACGACCGACAACGGGACGTTCCAGGTCGGCTCGGCGTCATCGGTCGGCAACCTCACGCTGTCGAGCCCGGCGCCGGTTCCCATGTCGCCGGGCATGCGGGCCGTCTTCGGAGACTGGGAGCCCACGCAGGTCTGGCAGTCGACCAACGCGACGGCCGACTTCCCCTGGACGGGCCGAGACGTCGCCACGATGTACGCCCAGGCGACGGGGCAGCACGTGGACGGCGTCCTCGCACTGGACGTCCCGGGGCTCGCCCGGCTCCTGGAACTCGTCGGGCCGGTGACGGTGCCCGGGATCGGGGAACCCGTCACCTCCTCCAACCTCGCCACGATCGTGCTGCACGACCTCTACCAAGGACTACCCCCGCAGTCGTCCCAGGTGGAGCGCCAAGACCTCCTGTCGTCGGTGGCCAAGGCGGTGTTCGACAAGATGCAGCAGTCGCACGTCGACGTGGCCGCCCTCGCCAATGCGCTCGCCAAGGATGCGGCCGGTCGCCATCTGCTCGCCTGGGACTCCGTCTCGTCGAACGAATCGACCATCGCCAAATTCGGCGCCTCGGGGGCCGTCGACAACCAGGATCCGTCCCGGACGTTCCACGTTGCGGTCGAGAACGGGGGGGCGAGCAAGATGGACTACTACACGACGGTGTCCGTCTCCGAGGCCGTCACGCTCACCGCGGCCGGTGACGCCCAGATCCAGACGACCATCACGACCAAGAACACGGCGCCCGCCAACCAAGCCCCCTCGTACCAGCTCGGTCCCGACGGCATCAATACGACGGTCCCCGGCGAGTACGACGGGCGCATCTTCCTCTGGGGACCCCGACGTTCCATCCAGTACGGGAGCGTCAGGGAGTCGGGCCTCTCGCTACTCCAGAGCAGCGAGGACGTCATGCCGCAGCAGACCAACACGGTCCAGTTCTTCACCCAGATCCCCGACGCCGTGCAAGACGGCCAGTTGCACCTCGTGTTCGTGCCGCAACCCCGCCTGACGCCCGATCAGCTGTCCGTCAAGGTCAGCGGCTCGGGCTGGACGATCTCCGGGCCACCCTCCACGCAGACGACCTGGGACAAGACCCTCGACTACACCTGGAACGCTCACCGCTAGTCGTCAACAGGACGTCTGGAGGACCAGCGCCTCGGCGAGAGCTCCCCACTCATGACCGACGTTCTCTAGCCAGCTGCCTACCCCTCCCGGGCTCACCCCGATGTAGAGAGCCTGACCCGAATAGCACCTGTCGACTCGGACTCTCGCTCTGGTGATCTGTGGCGTGCCGACGACCACAAGGATCCGATGCCACCCTTCCCGTTTCGCTTCGGCTGCGACGAATTCTGCCTCTCCCTGCGTGCTGAAGGGATTCGGCGTGAAGCAGGTCACGACAACCGCGGGCCCTGCCTGCGGACATCGCGGCAGCCCAGCGTCAGACAACAACAGGTGGGGCGCATAGTCCTCCCGGACCAACCTCAGGCCTTCCTGGACGCGATCGCCGGATCCTGCGAAGACCACCACGGCGTCGGCCCGTTGAGGCCCGTCGCTCGCCGGTGCGACGAAGAGTGGTATCGACATCACCACAACTGCCACCGCGAGCGACGTCACCACACTCACCAATAGCAGGGCCCACCACCTCCAGGAGTACGTCCGCCTCGTAGACTGGCGACCCGTCTGAGAGCGGTGAACGCCGAGTCCAGAGTGCCTCGCATGGCGCGCTTGCCGCACGCCTCTATCTCCCCGGCGAACGTGACGTCCTTCGAGTGGTCACGACGGCTCGGTAGACCTCCTCGTACGCATCGGCGACTGCCTCTGGGCGGAAGTCCTGCGCACGCCGCATCCCAGCCCGGCCTAACCGCTCACGCAGACTTGGATCCCGAGCGGTGCGCGTGAGTGCGCGAGCCAAGTCGTCGACGTTCCTCGGCTCGAACAACAGGCCATCCACCTCATCCGTGATGATCTCCGCGGGCCCGCCGGCGTTCGCCGCAATGACCGGTCGCCCGGCCGCCATACCCTCGACCACGACTCGGCCAAAGGGTTCCGGTATGACGGAAGCATGGACGACGACGTCGCACGACGCCAGCAGCTCCTCGGTGTCCTCTACGAAGCCCAGGAACTCGACCCGTCCGTCGAGCCCATGCCGGTCCACGATCTCGTGTAGCTCCTTCAGGTACTCCTCTTCTCCAAACATCGCCGAGCCGGCGATCAGCACTCTCTCGCCACCGTCCGGAAAGGCCCTGGCGAAGGCTTCGATAAAGAGACGTTGCCCCTTCCACGGTGTGATCCGACCGACCATGACGAATCGAAGCGGTCCGCGCACTCCCTTCTCCACGGGACGATGTCTTGCCGTGGGGAGTCGGACCGGCGGGTTGATCTCCGTGGTCTTCAGTCCCGGGAGTGCCTCACGGCTCGCCTCCGAATTGACGACGATGGCACTCGGCAAGACCCGTGCGAGCATCCGCATCCCTCGAATTGTCGTCGGACGCAGGTAGTCCGGCGCCATCCGATCCGCGATCCCCCACACGACCGGGATGCCGGCGAGCCGTCCCGCAAGGCCACCGTAGATCGCTGCCTTGAGCGACGTGGTGTGGACCACGTCAGGACGTTCCTCGAGCAATCTCTTTCGGAGCCGGGCAACGTACCGGAGGAGTACACCGGTCAGCTTCACTCCGGACACGCCGAACAAGCGCTCAGTCCGACGAGCGGCGCTCAACCGGGAGTCGAGCTCCAAGATCTCGACCCTTGCGCCCACCCCCGCAAGTCGAGCCTCGAGGGGGCCCGGTTCCCCGAGGATCACGTGGGCCGCTACGTTCGATGACGCCCCAATGAGGCCGACGAGGGAGATCTCCGCTCCCGATAGCTGCCCACAGTGGTCGAGGTAAACGACTCGGACTCGGCCGGGACGCCCGTCGAGCTCGCTCGAGCGCATGTTGCGAACTCCCGGACACGCTCGTTCCATCCGGGTACGTCAGTCCGGACCTCACGAGATCGCGGCGCCGGAGCCGCCAGCGCCTTGCGAACCTCCGCGCAGAAGAGTTCCCGTGGAACGACCCTGACGGGAGATGCCAAGCCACGAAAGCCGGCGACGGGCGTGGCAACCGTGGGACGGCCCACAACTTGGCATTCATAGCCCTTGATGGGGTCCAGACTCTCCGTAAAAGGAGTCACTACGTGCGGCACGATTATCACATCTGCATGTTGCATATAACCCGGAATGTCCGCATGAGGGCGGGTACCCGTCAATCGCACGTTATGCCGCTGTCGGAGGCGACGGACCGACGCCTCAGACAGGCAATTGGGTCCGACCAACACAACCGTGAGGTCGGGCATTTCCGAAGCCAGCTCTTCCACAAGATCGACATCCAGGCGGTCCTCGTGCAACGTGCCCACATATACGGCTACCGGGGAGTCTGGGAGGTCCTGAGGCCTTTGCGCCGGTCGACCAAAGTGCCCGATATCGACTCCGTTTCCGATCAGTTGCACGTCATCCCGCTGATCCGCTCGGCTCTGCACCAGGTCCGTGGAACACGCGACGACTGCCCCAGCGCCCTCCAGGAGCATCGTCTCGTTTCCACGAAGTCGTGCTCGGGCCCGATCCGGCATCGACGAGTGCAGCCAGTCGTCCGTAATGTCGTAGACCGTCGCCCAGTCGCTCTCCTGCATCAACCGGGCATAGCTGGCATCGTTGATCCACAGGGTGGGCTCGTCGAAACCGACTCGCCGGGAGGCCAAGCGCACCTGCCGCCGCAACGAGCGATCGGCGGCTTCGCCAAGCACCCTTGGAAGGTACTTTGATGGTTGGAAGAGGAGCAGGCGGCCATCTCCCCGCGCCGATCGAATACCCCTCTTACGGCCCGTTGGCCGACCAGAGCGCAACTTCAGCAGGTAGTCGAAAGGGGGTTCGACGAAGAGGACGCGAAGGAGGGGGTCTCGGCCCAGCAGGCCTTCTACAAAGAACTGGTTCCTGCGCCAAACCTCGTCCCACGCTTCGAGGGAGCAGACAACCAGTGCGTGCTCCGGGCTCGCCGAGGCCGGGCTCTCCATGCCAATCCTCCCGGGGCTGTGCAGAAGGACCCTGCCCAACCGCGCCATTCGACGACGGTGCAGCTTTCGACGGTTGACCGAGCCGGGCATGACGCTCCGAACGAGCGAACCGAACAGATTTGCTAGTCGGAAGCCGACGAGCGCCCACGTACCCTCAGCATCGGCCACGACACGCTCAGAACCCCTGTTGAAGTGTTCAAAGACGAGCGTACTGTCGGAATTTGCGCTCGCCCCTCCAACATGGATCGCCGTCGATTCGTCGATCGAGCCGATCGCCCACCCTGCTTTCTGGAACCGGCGGCAGAGGTCGGCATCCTCTCCATAGAGCCAGTACCGCGTATCAAAACCACCGATCGCCTCGAACGCGGCCCGGCGCACCAGTAGGCACGCGCCGATGGCAAACCCTTGCGCCCGTCTGACTCCGCCCAACCATCGCGAGATTCCCAGTGCCTCTGCCCAGGCCCCCGCCAGGCTCGGCACCGGCCACGTCACACGTTGTGGGCCCCCAGCGGCAAAGTTCAGCTTCGGCGTCACCGCTGCCAAGCGCGAATCAGTCTCCATGGCCTGAACCAACGTCGCCAGATCGGACTCCTCGATCACCGCATCGGGGTTGAGGAAGAGGATGTACGACGTCGTTCCGAGCGTGGCTGCTTGGTTGCACGCAATGGCAAAGCCAACGTTTTCCCGGTTGGCCAGACAGCGAGCTCCCCCAGCCTCGGCAACAGCGAGGCTCTCGTCCTCCGACGCATTGTCGACCACGACGATGCGTGCCCAGCGTGGCAGAGCGGACAGCGCCTTGCCGAGATGATCTGCCGAGTTGTGCGACACGATCACCACGTCCACATCTGCCATTACGAACCGACCTCAGTTCCCGCCTGTCGGGCTATCCTCCCCACGTGGCGACCACCGAGTCCGCGGCGTCCTCGAAGGCAGAGGACCGGATTCGGGTGTTGAGGATCTACCACAGCGCCGTCGTCTCTTCTTGGCGCAAACGAGATCGCGCACTCCGGAGACTCGGTGTCGACGAACACCTGATCACGGCGAAGCGGTGGATCGAAGGTGGCGCGGTCGTGGACTTCGAAGCCGGGCAGGATGCCTTCGTCTCGGCGAGCCGAACCATCGGCGCCCATCCGAACCTCTTTCTCTACGACCCGCGTCCTATTTGGCGCCTGCTAAAGCGAGGCCGTTTCGATCTCCTAGATATACACGAAGAGCCGTGCAGCCTCGCAATGGCGGAGATCCTCGTTCTGCGAAAGCTATCCCGTCAGAGCGTGCCCTACGTTGTGTATTCGGCGCAGAATATTGACAAACACTACCCACCGCCCTTCCGCTGGATCGAACGATGGTGTCTCCGCCATGCCTGCGGGCGCGTATCCGTGCAACGACCGAGCTGGGGAGATCTTGGAGCGCAAGGGGCTGCAGGCCTGTCCCCGTCACACTGCCTCTCGGGGTCGATCTCACCGATTTCGCACCTTTGGATCGGCGGCCGCCGACATTCGACCACCTTCGCCTCGGCTATGTAGGCCGACTGCATCCGCACAAGGGGATACCCGTCCTCCTACAAGCGATCGTCCCTCTCCCAGGCGTGAGTGCCGTGATCGTCGGTGACGGTCCCGAGGCAGAGGGACTGAAGGAGCTCGCCCAGTCTCTTTCCATCGAGGGCAGAGTACAGTTTGTTGGTCACGCCAACTACCGGTCGCTGGCGGACCTCTACCGCGAGCTCGATGTGGTTGTGATTCCATCCGTGCCCACCCGACGATGGGATGAGCAGTTCTGCCGTGTCGCCGTCGAGGCCATGGCCTCGGGCGTCCCCATCGTGGCAAGCAATACGGGCGCACTTCCTGAGGTCATAGGCGATGCCGGCATTCTCGTCCCACCTGGCGATCCGCGGTCGCTGGCGAAGGCGCTCGAGGGTCTCGCGTCCGTGCCCGAACGTTGGCAAGTCTTACGCCAACGCGGACTGGCGTCCGTGGAGCGATTCACGTGGGAGACGGTCGCTACCCGGCAGCACGCTCTTTACCTTGCCTCCGTCTCGCTCGGTGCAGACCTTGCACGGCCAGCAGCAACGTCCGAACATGCACGCGATCCCCATTCATGACCTGCCATCGGGATTTGATTCGCCTATTCCGTCCCGAGCCACTTCCGACGAGGCATCGACCTTGCATCTCGAAGAGTCCCCTATGTCCTTGTTGCCACGACTTCCCGATAGATCTGCTCAAGACGCGACGTGTGCGCGTCCATGGAATAGCTACTCGCGTAGCGCTTGAATAGCACGTTGGCGTAGCTATCACGCTCTCTCGGGTTGTCGGCGAGGAACCAAAGAATTTCCGCTGCATGCATCGGATTGTCGGGCTTGTACAGATACGCGTCCAAGCCTCTCAACGTTTCCCTGTACCCTCCGCTATTAACGGCCACAACGGGAAGTCCCGCCGCCATTGCCTCCACAACCACAAGCCCAAACCCTTCACGTGGTGTCGTTGCCATCAGCATGCTCGCCGATCGCATTCGCTTCGAAAGATCGTCAACAAACCCAAGGAACCGAACCGAGCTGGCGACACCGAGCCGCACAGCCCGAGCTCGAAGGGCGTTCTCCTCCGATCCACTCCCCGCGAGGTGAAGCTCCCATCCGGCTCTCGCAAGCCCGCAAGATGCCCAGATGTCCAGTGCCGTGTCGGTCCTCTTTTCCTTTTCGAACCGTTGAGCCACCAACACGACCGCATCTCGATGTTGGGCACGAGGGACCGCCCCCCCCCAACATCCGGCACGCCCAACGGAAGTACTTCGCACACCTGCCCGCTTTCCATCGCCACAAACTCGCTTATGGCAAGCTGGACGTCGATGAACCTCGCCATACCCTGCAAGAGCTCCCTACGTGCAGGTGTACGACCGCGCTTTTGAGCAAAGTGAAGCGTCGCAAATACAGGCTTCCGCAACACCATCTTCGTCGCAATGGCAGCAATTTCAGCGTCCACCATGTGGGCGTGGACAAGATCGGCGCCTTTCGTGACCCAACCCCGACGGATGAGCGAAAAGGCGGCCTGTGCAATTGAATCCGCGGGCACAAACTGGATGGGCGCCCCACCAAGAGCTCTTTGCATCTCCGCATTCGATCCACCAATTACCGTTACTGAGTGACCTCGCGAAGCTAACGAACTCGAAACTCGAGCAACATATTGCTCCACACCCCCGAAGCTGTCGCTAGAGATGACCTGTATCAGCCGCAATGATTGCGCAGATATTTTCTCTTCCATCTGGTCTAGGACCTTCTTCAGACGACGCCACGTCTCCTTCGCAGATCGCCCTCTATGGGACGCTAGCCCTCAACAGACCTACGAAGCCGTAACAAATTGATGGGATAGTGTACTCCAAATGCGTAGTCCTCATCGCGGAACGAACTTACCTTGAACGGCTCCGCCGCGCTCGGAGGGCAACTCGTGTCCGGTGGCAAGGAGGGGGCCCTATCAATCGCGATGAGCTCGCTATACCTTCCAAATGGAAGCAAGATAGGAGCCGGATACGCCGCACATCGTCTCGCCAATGCCATGATATCAAGAGGGCATCGCGTCACTATGTATAGCCCATGCTCGAAGACTGTGGGTGCACTATATGACCACGTCCAAGTACCAATCACGGGCTCTCTTCCGACATTCAAGTGGGGTATCGCATTGGGCCGACTCCGGCTCTCTGGATTTGAGCTATACCATGCTCACGGCGACGACCATTTTCGCCGGCGTGGATCGACTCCCCCACACATTAGAACCCTCTACGGCTCGTGCTTCTCTGAAGCATGGCACATTAGGAGCGAGAGGGAGCGATTGCGGATGTTTCTGCTCGGATTGACCGAGCGGATCGCTCTGTGGCAATTTCTCGCACTAGTCGTCGGTTCATACCGTGGGTAACAGAGACTATTCCTTGCGGCGTCGACCCAGACGTCTTCCACCCGGGCACCAAGGACACGCGGCCGGCAATCTTGTTCGTCGGCACGTATCATCAGCGAAAGCGAGGGGCGCTCCTAATGGCCGCCTTCGCTGATCACGTACTTCCGGCGATTCCAAGCGCGCTTGTGGATCGTCTGCTCGGATGCGCCTCCTGCACCCAACGTCGAGCTCCTCGGGACACTCAGCGATCGCGTCTTGGCGGAGCGCTACCGGCGTGCCTGGGTGTTTGCCTCCCGAGCAGCTACGAGGGATCGGGATGCCTTACCTCGAGGCTTTGGCCTCTGGGACCGCTGTCGTGGCGACACCCAATCCTGGTGCCAGAGAGATCCTCCAAGACGGCAAACTCGGCGTGATATGCCCTACCCGGGAGCTGGGTCAAGCTCTCGTCTCCATGCTCCGAGACCATCGACGCCGGCAGATGTTCGCTCAGGCCGGCGTCGCTCTATCGGTGAAGCTGACTTGGTCGACCGTAGCTCGGCAATATGAGTGCGTCTACCGAGATCTTCTTGAGGGACAGAAGCCAATGTAGTCATCGGAGCAGGCCAGGCAGATGCAGCCTGGTCAACCTCGTGTGCCCCCAGAACCCAATTGATACTCGACCGCGATGCCCGCCAGCTCCTACGCTCCTCACAGAGCGACGTTCGTACCCCCGCCTAGAGAGTTCCCACATGCCGATCAGTCCAGATCTGCTGATTCTGCTCGTTGGTGCGGTTGTTTTCGTGCTCGCCATCATGGTCCGATCCCAATTTGTGGTGGTCGGCGCCGCGATTCCGGCCTCCTTCCTCGTACTTCACGTGGGGGGAGCAGGAAGTGGCAACAGCGTTAGCTTGGCGGATGCCTTCCTCTTGCTCTCCACGCTTTGTGCGATACCGCTGGTCCGTTGGCGCAACGCCTCATCGTTCCAACGCTGGCTACCTCTAGTCGCGGTCTATCAGGCGACCACGCTCCTATCGGTGGTGCACAATCCGAACCGTTACGACGTTGTCGAGTGGTTTCATCAGCTCGTCATGGTTGGGGGAGCTGCTGCTGTCGGCTACGCCCTCGCGGCGAGACATCGTACGACACCGGCTCTCCAGTCCTACGTCCTTATTGCCTCCGCCGTCTCAGCCTGGCTGAGTTTCCTCTGGATTGCCCACGGGCTACATCCTGTGACTTCACTCCCCGGCGGCCTGCAAAAGAATGCACTCGGCAACCTCGTTGTCGTTTCAGTTCTTATATGTCAGTTCGCTCCCGCCTGGCGCCACGCCCAACGCTCGAGAGCCCTTGCCAAATACGTTTGCATCGCTGGCGTATTGGCTAGTGGCTCACGCCAAGCTGTCTTCGGCCTCGTAGTCGCTGTCGTCATTCCCTTTCTGCGCGACCGTAAGCGCAAGGCCAAGCAGCCTGGTCTCCCCCGTCAACGTTCGATTCCCGTCCTCTTTATCGTAAGTGCTTTGGCAGCCATCGCCTACGTCTCCGTCATCCACGAGGTTAACTCCGGAACGACGATCAACAGCATCACCACTCGCGAAGCCTCATACACGCAAACGCTTGCTATTTGGCACGCATCCCCGATCTTTGGCGTCGGCGAGCGCTATTGGTACACCGGACAGTATCCCACCGCATTCCAACCTCCCAACGCGGAAATCGCCCTTCTTGCGACTGGCGGCATCATCGGATTGCTCGGACTAATCGTGCTTCTTGGCGGGTCTTTGCGGTTCTTGTGGAGAGCACCGCCGGCGCTGGGAGGATCACTCGCCCTATCGGTGATGATCGCCCACATTGTCGAGGGCCAATTCGACATATTCTGGGTAACCGCGACGGGCTCGTTGCCTTGGATATTTCTCGGCATCGCCTTGGCCGAGCTCGATCGAGCGCGAACAAGACCCGGAGGTTCCACGCACATGTCTCAGAGCGTCGCAACGCGCGCTCACGTCTATCCCTCGAGCGTCCCACCAGAACCATGACTCCTCGACCTCGAGCCACTCACCAGGCCTTCGTGCAACTACGCACCGCGCCAGACTGTGCTACATCTGCGGAACGCGCTAGACGCTCTCGCCCCCAAATCGCCTCCAGGAGAGCTCCCACCGCTCACAGCCTGGTTAGTCCCATCACCGATCCAACAACTCTTGTCGCGCCCGTCATCCTCAGCTGCCCATGACGAGGAAAAACATCCATGGACGTCATCGTGAACGCATGAAGGACGGCGATTCCCTCTCGCTCCGGGGTCTCGCGGCTTCCCTGCGCACGTTGGGCATTCGCAACTACGCACCACGGCTAGCCATCATTGCCTTCGCGGCCTTCATTTCCGGCCTTGCGCAGGCGACACTCCTGGTGCTCATCAGCCAGGTCGTAGTCAATACTGCAGTACAGCGGCATTCCTTCAGCTTCCATGGTCTCACGTTCTCGCTCGGCCAGGTTGTGCTCATCGCTTTCGTACTGCTGGCTCTCTATTTCGTAGGTAGCCTCGTCGCTGGGTTGTTAAATGCTACCCTTTCAGCCGCGGCGCTCGCAGCTGCTCGCCGCACACTGATCGAGGCCTACTTCGCTACCGATTGGTCCGTCCAGTCTGAAGAACGTCTCGGACACATCCAGCAATTGGCGACATTCAATGTCGCAAATATTGCCAGCATCATGACCACCCTTGCTGGATGCCTTCAAGCGATACTCACCGCTCTGGCACTCCTGTTAGCTGCGTTCGTCGTAAGCCCCGAGACCGCAGTCCTGGTCCTTGTCTTGGGAGTCGCTCTGTCCCTCGTTCTCAGACCTCTCAACTCCCGGTCGAAACGCTCGTCTCGCGAGCTGTCCAAGGCTTCCGACACGATTGGCACCCTCGTTACCGAATACACCAGGATGACTCGGGAGTTCCGGATATTCGGCGTCGAGCAAGCGGCACTTTCCAATTTGGAGAAGGAGAATCTCAGCTCCGCCGCCATCTTTCGGTCTAATCGGCGCCTGGCCCAGCTCAGTCCAGTGTTCTACCAGACTCTGGCGCTTGCATTTCTTATTATTGCGACGGCCGTCATTACCGGCCATCATGGTGGCGGACTCGCAGGGATCGCAGCGGTCTTCCTCTTGATGCTCCGGTCTCTAACTTACGGATCGGCTATTCAATCCACTCTGCAGCAATTGCGATCTTTTGAGGGTTTTATCGATGCTGTCCGGGTGGACTATGACCGCTTCGTCGCCAAGCGGCAACGAAGAGACGACCAACGGCTCCCCTCAACCTACGCAGTGAAGGTGGATGATCTCTCATTTTCATACAATAGAGAAAAGGAAGTGCTATCCGGTCTAACATTCTCAATACCGGAGGGTGCTGCGGTAGCCATCGTTGGCCGGTCAGGTAGTGGCAAGACCACTCTGAGTCAGCTCCTGCTGGGACTGCGCGAGCCCACCCGAGGTCGCGCCTCAATCGGTGAGCTTCCGCCGGCGTCGATCCAGAGAATGGATGGGCAGAGTCCACTCGCCTTCGTTCCGCAAGAGCCGGTTCTCCTCAGCGGATCCATCCGATACAACATTTCCTTCTTTCGCGACTTTACGGACCAACGGATCGAGGAAGCCGCCAAAGCTGCACATCTCCACGACGAGATACTCACGATGCTCCATGGATACGATACGCCGGTCGGAGAGGGTGGCAACGCCATCTCTGGAGGACAACGACAGCGCCTGGCCATCGCACGCGCCCTCGTCGGCAGCCCGCGCATCATCCTGCTGGATGAGCCGACGAGCGCGCTCGATCAGCGATCCGAAAGCCTTCTCAGGCAAACCCTAGCTGAGCTCCGCGGCAGCATAACGGTCCTAACTATCTCCCACCGGCTGGCAACCGTCCATGAATCCGACATTGTCTTAGTACTAGAGGATGGCCATCTAGCCGACGTTGGCCCGCCAAACGAAGTCATTCCACGCGGGCCCTTTCGACGCGTGGCGCATCTGGAAGCCCTTCCCGTCCTCGATAATCACTGATCGGTTCTCACGCCCAGCCCCTCTTGCAGGACCAGGGTTCATGGACCTACCCAGGTCAACCCCTGAGTGCTCTTGCGTAAATCGATTGATATTCCTTAGCGATCTTCGGCCAAGCAAATTCGGATAATCGGCCGCGTCCAGCAGCACCAACTCGATTTCGCAGAGCCTGACTCGACAACATCCTATCAAGCGCTTCGGCCAGGGCCTTCACGTCAGTCGGGTCTACCAGAACGCCGTCCTCCCCATCACGAACGAACTCCCGGGGGCCACCGCGGTTCGTCACGATCACGGGCAGTGAAGCCCGCCAAGCCTCCAGTATTACGATCCCGAAGGGTTCAATACGGCTTGGCACCACGAAGACATCAGCGTCCGCCATCGCCCGGGACACACCGCCTCCATCGAGGCTGCCAAGAAATCTCGTGCGCCCCCGCACCCCCGATTGCGTTGCGTGACGCTCAAGGGCGGTTCTCATCGGACCTTCTCCGCCGATGACCAGAGTTGCGTCCTTGTGACGCTCCGCTACTCGCGCAAACGCCTCGATTGCGAGATCAAACCCCTTCTTCTCCACCAACCGCCCGAGTACCAGGACGTTGCGCCCTTTCCGATTGCTCCTTGTGTCTTCGCGATCGAGTGCAACGCCGTTGAACACGACCTCCCCAACGGATCGTCGAGACCCAAAGCGTTCTAACGCATCATCTAAGGCATATCTCGAACACGCGGTCACTGCCTGTGCGTACCTGAGAGATGCCCTAAGTGACATGCGCAATGTCGTTGACCGGGCAAAGACGTCGTAGTCGTCCATCACCGTCTCACCTTGAAGACTCACTACCAACGGTGCCGACGTGAGGAGGCAGAGCGCAAGCGCGTAGGCACCGTTTGGGCCGAAACACTGCACGTGCACGACGTCTGGGCGGAACGTCCTCCTCGCATTGATCAGGGCTCGCATGGTTTGAGGTGAGCGCCACGAACATTCACGCAACGACCGCACATTCGCAGCCGGAAGGGCAAAGTCGAACCTGCGAACTGCCAGGCCATCGATACTCGCCACCTCGACAGGTCTCCCACCAACGCCAGCTGTCCAAATCTCGACCTCATGCCGATCGAGCGTCAAAGCTTCAGCCAGGTTTTGAGTCAGGATCTCCACCCCGCCCACGAACGGGGCGTACCGACTAGGCATCAGCGCGATCCGCAAGGGACGTTCCTACTCAGGTCTCATCCACCGGGTATCTTCCGGTGACACTCTCTACCTATGCACTGTTCATCCACCATGCCTCCGCTCCTCCTCGAAAGCTCCGTCGAAGGCGCGACAGCGGGCTCTCGCACCATTCCGATGCCAGGCTGGCGGCGTACCTTTCCCATTCCTGCCCCGGCAACCCCACAGCCGGACGCCGATCTTCTCCGAAGAACACCCGACGCCGTGATCGCGAGCTGAATAGATGCGTATCACTCTCGTCTATCCGCATTGCTCCAGGACGGGCGGCGTCGAGCGAATCATCTGGCAAGCGGCCCGGTTCTTGGTGCAGCACCATGATGTGGCAGTGGTCTGTGCGGAGGCCAATGATCTGCCTCAGGGCGTCCGAGAATACGAACAGAGCCGAGTCGCTCCGGCTCGCATGCTGCGCAGTTCCGTCATGCCGCAATCCGTTCTCTTTCGCAACTCGAGTCTGATCTTGTTGTCTCCTATGGCGTTCAGTGTCCGCCGGGCGACGTCTGGGTGGTCAATAGCGTTCATCGAGCTTGGTTAGCTCAGGCCGGTGCATTGGAAATCCGTGGACGCCGGATTGATGGCAGCATCCGCTATCTCCTCCCCAGGCACGGAGGACGCTCTGGCTTGAGCGAACGTACTACAACTCCTGGCGCTGCAACCGTCTTGTTCCCTGTTCCCGCGGAAGTTGAGGCCGATCTCGTCCGGTACTTTCCCCTCGGCAGCGTCCCTACGACCATCGTGAACAATGGCTTTGATCCCGCAGAGTTCAACCCCGAACGACGGATCTCCTCCCGAGCCGCGATAAGAAGGAAGCTCGGGTACCAGGAGACCGACGTTGTCGCAATAATGGTCGCCAATGAATGGCAACGAAAGGGCCTGCCGACCCTACTCCGGGCCATGCGACAATTTCATCCTTCTGCTCTACACCTTCTCCTAGCGGGCCGCGTCTCCCCGGAATCTCTCGCCCACGGCTTGCCGCTCGAGCTCCAAGGGCGTGTCCGCTATGTTGGGCCCGTCCAAGATGTGGGTCTCCTGCATTCTGCAGCAGATCTCTTTGTCATGCCTACGCAGTATGAAGCCTTCTCGCTGGCAGTCGTCGAGGCTCTCGCCAGCGGTCTCGGGGTACTGACGAGCGATGTCCCCGGCGCTGCCGACGCTATCCAGCCCGGAGTGAATGGTCTCCTCTTGTCCGACCCCCTCGATGAACACGAGCTCTCGGCGAAGTTGTCCATAGCCATGGATCCAAGCACCAGAGCTTCTTGGAGCTCAGCAGCGGGCCCCTCCGTTGAGGCGTACACCTGGGATCGCTTGATGCCCGCGCTTCGAACAAGCCCTGTTCGCCGCTCTGACACAATAGAAGACCTCGGAGACAATCCGACAACCTTCGCCTACGGCGACGAACCACCGGAGACGGAATTGAACGTGAGTCAACTTTCCGTGGTCGTACCAATGCACAATGCGGCACCATTTATCCAAAAGACTCTTTCTTCCTTCGCGGCTCAAACGATTCAGCCCGACGAGGTCATCGTCGTCGACGATGGATCGACCGATGCCAGCGCTGAAATCGTGCGGGACTTCCGCTTTCCAGATGGCTCCTCTCCAACACTGATCCGCCATGAGACCCCCTCCGGCGTGGCGATCGCGCGGAACGACGGGGCGTCACTAGCCCGAGGAGCGTGGCTCGCATTCTGCGACAATGACGATCTCTGGCACCCATCCCATGTCGAAGCAGTCCTCAAGGCAGCGCAACTACACAAGGAAGCTTTGGCTATTGCGACCTCAGCAGCCGGTTTTGCTCTAGAGGCTGATCGGAGCACGCTCGAGAACCACCAGCGGGCGGGATTGGTCAACTTCTGGGTTCCCGACGATCGGCTCTCCACGTTGCTTCAACACGTAGGGCAGCTCGACGATTGTGAGCCTCGTCATTTGACTTTTGCAGACTTCCAGTTCCATCCAATTCTTGCGACGACTTCTGTATGCTTCCGCCGAGATGCGTTTGCCCTCGCTGGCGGATGCGCACCATGGTGTGATCGCGCAGACGACTGGGTGCTCAACGCGGTCAGCGCAGCCATCCGACCGATCCTGTACTTGGATGCTCCCCACGTCTTCTATCGCGTCCGAACTGCGTCGCAATCGCACGAAGATGCGCAGAGCGCCTTGACCCTATTGGCCGTTACGCTCGCCCTTCGATTTGGGCCGCGCCATATAGACGACCGGCCAGCGGGACCCCTCTATCGCCATCTCCTGGGTGTGCAAGCACGGAATGGTGCTCCTCTCTCCCGAACCCTGGCTTTCGCCATCCTTGGCAGGCTCACTGCGCGTCAAATGGCGAGCCTTTCCAAGGCCACCTTGAAACAGAGACTTTCCCGCGATACGAAGTAGTCGATCTGCTGGATGATCCAGTTCCTCTCTGCCCTAATACCAATGCCTGCTGCCGGTCACGTCCTTTGCCAGAAACGCGCCCAACGCCTCCTCGTCAATTTCTCTGCGTCAGATCTCGTCTGGCAATGGCCCTCGCTGCTGTGCCCAATCTTCCACGGAGTTCACGGTCCTCCATGAGTGCCACGATATTTCTGCTCAATCGCGACGAATCCCTTGCCGGCGAGACCAGCCCGTTTACTCCGTCCACTATGTAATCACGTGTCGCCTTAGTATCATTTGCAACGACAGGAATCCCCATCGCCATTGCATCCAGTGCAATTAGCGGCCCGCAGGACTGATCGGTCGCCTGAAATATCGTGGCCACAACTGCCGAGTCCGCCATGAGCTCCCGCCCTGACTCGGGACTTTGAGGTGCCAGTATTGTCACATTTTCAGGTACCTGGACGTTAGTGGGGATTTCGGCGGCAACTATGGTCGGGTACGGGAGTGGCCGGACTGCATCGAAAAGAAGCTCCCAGTCTCGGTGAGCCCAGCCCGCCGAGTAGATGTACGAACCGTCGCCTGCCTCACTTAAGTCGGGAGCAGGACAACGCACAAATCGGCACTTGTCTTCTGGGATACTGAAGAGGCGATGATAAACATCGAGGTCGCCGCGGCGGACGAAGATGAACATTGAAACACTGCGAAGAGCAACGCGCCACAACAAGTCCAGCTTTCGCGAGACTGGGAGAAGCGGATCCAGGAGCACCAACTGTCTTCCACGCTGGAGGATGCCCCAGCCGAGGGCGACAAGGAATCCGAACGATCCTCCAGTACAGATCACCGTCACATCGTGCGCACGACTCATGCGCATGACGCGAGCCAATCCCGCATCAGGATCCGAAGCTTTGCCCAATTCGTTGCATTGAAATCATTCGATCGGCGGGCGCAGTGGACGGTCATCCCGGGGACCGGAAGCGCCCGGAACTCGAGAACTCCTGGCCATCCAGCCGAACAGAGGACCTTCATTACAGCGTTTCGGCTTTCAAAGGTCTCTGTGCCGGTCGCGGCGCTCTAGCGGTGCGAGGATTCACTCGAACATGTCATCCAGGTCGATTTTCGCAAACGGACTTTCGGGGGATCGCACGTAGTTCCCGGTCATGTGCTCGATCAAACATGTTCGATCTAGCCTGTACTCGAGCGGTGCAATCTCAATCACCGGGACGACGTTCCGTGCCATCAATTTCCTCCGGAACCATATCGAAGATGGGACCCATGGCTGCTCGCTCTCGGACGAGATCAGGCCACTCAACAGCGGCACTTCGCCACCGGCAGCGCGCTCGGTGATGAGAAAAAATGCTCTCGTGCCAGCTGCCGATCAAGAAGATACATTCCCTGGTAAGGATTAGACAGCTGCACGTACCTAAGTCGCTCGTTGCCTTGCGGGCGATCGCTTCCTGTCGTGACTCCCTTCGCGCAGGCACTGGCCGCTTGCCGAATGGTCTGGTCTACAACAAAGTCCTTCCCTCTGAAGTGCTCATACCGAACGAAACCGGGCAGCATCCCCATCCGAGCCAAACTCTTCCGGTGCTCTAGCCAATAGCGGAGCGAAGTCGCGCTGAACCGTAAGTCGTCTTCCAAGTAGAGAAGATGAGAGAAATGCCCACTCGCCATCGCCGACCGGAATCGCTTCTTGTGAGCCCAGGTGAGATAGAAGCCGTCCCGACAAAGCAGGGTTGGTCTCCATCTCATTACGAGAATCCGGACCTTTGTCTTATGTCCGGCACGACAACGGCGCAGGCTCAAGCGGTCGCTTATGAAGGCCTCGACGGTTGCGTCGGATCCGAACCGCTCGCGGAGGAGTTTGAGCGTCTTCATCGGCATGTTTGTCACTACGAGTACCGTTAGACATCTCACGTCCAGCTCCATAAGAGGTCTGATGCATTCGCAAAGCAACTCTGCACGATTAGTCCCGGCCTTCCATCCCTTCTACTGAGACCTCCTCTCTTGGATCGGCCCAGTGCGAGATTGCTGTAAGCATATGTATGGATTCGGCGCCATCTTCGGTCAGTGGGGGTGCTGGTAGCGACCAAATGCCGACCTGTCGAGAGCGCAATTGGTCCCAACGTATCAAGAATTCGACCCACGCGAATCCGCAAGGAAACGGGAAGGCGCACTAGCCTCCTACGAAATTTTGAAGGGCGGGGCGCCAGGCTCCGAACGATCCGGCTATCACCATACAGAGAAGCCTTTGGCTTGCGGCTGATCAAACCCAAGCGGGAGACAGCGGCAGAACGTCTCCCTCTGACCACCTCGAAGCGGCCTGGACTCAGTGCCTGCTCAGCGGTTTGGAAAGTACAGGAGGTTGCAGTACCGCTCACGATTGCTCCAAGACGCCGGTAACGACTCAGTTGAGGCTCCCGTCAGCCAGGACTGCGGCAAAAAGGCACGGTAGTTGTGCTCGATCAGAAGCTCATGGACTTCCCAATCGCCAAGTCGGTCAGTCCCGGCTAGGGAAGGATTGAACTCGATCAATAGCCATGGTCTGCTCTGGCTGATCGTCTTCGGCGCTCCCTCGAGGACCTGCAACTCGTGACCCTCAACGTCGATCTTCATTCCCGAGACCCTTCCATAATCTTCAAGACAGGCATCGATGGTCTCCGTGTTCGCAGACGCTTGCTGCCTTGCGGCATCGCCTTCGTCCGAAGATGGGGACGTGATCCGCATGACGTTGTGGTCGGTCCCCGTGAGGACAACCGTGAGATCCCGTTGAGAGCAAAGGGCGGCCTCGACAAGGCTGACACGGTCTCCAAGGCCGTTGATCACAACGTTTTGCTTCAGCCGTGCAAAGGTTGGTGCCACTGGTTCGAACGCGAATACGTGGCCACCAGACCCAACGAGACTTGCGGCCAGAATCGTGTGCAGGCCTATGTTTGCTCCGCAGTCGACAAATACATCGCCCGGACGTAAGAGGTATGACAGGAGACGCTGCTCGACCACCTCCTCTGCGCCGAGATAGACCGAGCGGTCGTACCCCGTGCGGAGGTCGCACACGAAACGAGAGCCGTTGGGAAACCGAGAGGTACAAACACCGAGCCGCCAAATTCGTGGCTCCAGATGCGCATTGAGACGAACTCCCATCGGCTTTCCGGAGAGGTGGTTCCTGGAAACCCACGACAGGCCCTTCAGTCCCGTCCCTTTAGCGCGGCTCAGCATGTGGTCAGCCCTTGCCTCATCTCGAGTGATCGAGCCGGTTCCAAGTTTAGGTGGGTGATTCCGGCCCGTCTGGATTACGCGTCAAAGTGATACTCCCAGGAGGTGCGCTCCAGCCGTGACCTTGCGCCCGCCCGTAGCCTCTTCATCGAGCACCGACAGCGTGCTCGGTGCATCCAGGTCGTTATCGAGACAGTTACGAACTTCCGTCAGGCCGGCCTCACCGTCCCCACGGGCAGCGGATCGCCAGCGATCCAATCGAGCGCCCGCCTCCGTGATGTCCGACTCCCGCCACTCCCAGTCCTCTCGGTAGTGGTGTGAAAGGAGGGCCAATCGCACTGCCGCACCCTCCCAGTCCTTGAGGAGATCGCGGACAAAGACGAGGTTTCCCAGGGACTTGGCATTGATGTCCGACTCCCGCCATTCCCAGTCCTCTCGGTAGTGATGGGAAAGGAGCGCCAACCGCACTGCCGCACCCTCCCAGTCCTTGAGGAGATCGCGCACAAAGACGAGGTTTCCCAGGGACTTGGACATCTTCGTGCCGTCGAGACCGACCAGCCCGGCGTGCAGCCAGTGACGCGAGAAGGTGTGGCCGGTCACCGCTTCGGACTGGGCCGTCTCACACTCGTGGTGGGGGAAGATCAAGTCGCGTCCACCTCCGTGGATGTCGATCGTCTCCCCGAGCTCCCGTAGGACGAGGGCCGAGCATTCGGCGTGCCATCCCGGCCGCCCGGGACCCCATCGCGAGTCCCATGCCGGTTCGTCGGGTTGAGAGGGCTGCCAGAGGACGAAGTCCAATGGGTCGTCCTTGAAAGGGTCGTCCGGTTGCCCACCGTTCTCCGCAGCCAGCGCCAGCATCGTCTCACGGTCGTAGTGGCTGATCTTGCCGAATTCCGGAAATTTCGAGACGTCGAAGTACACCGCACCGCCGGACCGGTAGGCATAACCCTGGTCCAGCGCCCGGCCGACCAGCGACAGGATGTCGGAGATGGCGGAGGTGGCACGCGGCTCCGACCAGACGGGCAGGAGGTTGAGCGCCTTCATGTCCGAGTCGAACCGCGCCATCTCCTCGGCGGCCAGGTCGAGATAGTGCACGCCGAGCTCCCGCGCCTTGCGCAGGATGTCGTCGTCGACGTCGGTCACGTTGCGGACGCACCGAGTCTCGTGACCCAGGTCCCGCAGACGGCGTTGCAGGAGGTCGAAGGCGAGATAGACCGAGGCATGTCCCAGGTGTGCCGCGTCGTACGGCGTGATCCCGCAGCTGTACATGCGCACGAGCGGTCCGAGGTCCAGAGGGACCGCCTCCCCCCTCGGTGTGTCCCAGAGACGCATCTCGAGCTCCTCAGAAACCCGCCAGGCGCACCGTCGAGTGCACCCGGTGCCGCATGTTGACCGTGATGCAGGTTGCCGTGAAGGCCTCGATGGTCCCGGCCTGAGCCAGGCTTCCCACGTCGATCGGCCGTAGCCCCTCCATCGATTCCACGAGGCCGATCGTGGCCAGCCGGGCGTCCTCGTAGTCGGAGCACACGAGGACGTCTGCCTCGAGACCGGACGCCAGATCCTCCATCTCCGAGGCCGGCAGGTGGTGAAACGCGGCCGCCACGCGCGATCCGGGCAGCGCTGCCTGGAGTGCCGACGCCATCGACCCTCGGGCCACCTGGAGGGGGAGCATCTCCCGGCCCTGCCGCAGGAGCGCGACGACCATCGAGACGACCGCCTTGCCGGCAAGGAGCTCCTCCACGGACCGGACGGTGGCCACGGCGCTGTCCCAGGGGGTACCCACGACCACCATCTCGGCATCAGCGGCACCGGGGTTGTCCCGACCCACGAGCTCGAGGTCGGCCCCGGGAACCCGATCCCGCAGCTCGGCAGCGATCCCCTCCGCCCTGGCCTGGTCCCGCGACCCGATGCTGACCTCGTGCCCGGCCACGGCCAAGCGCAGGCCCAGGCCCCGCCCGGCCGGACCCGTACCCCCGAGAATGCCGATCTTCATGGGCGCCACCATTGCACAACCTGGTTCAAACGCCGGCCGTTACGCTCCTATGCCGTGCCGATCCTCAAAGACAAGAACATCCTCGTCACGGGCGTCCTGACGGACGCCTCGCTCGCCTTCGCGGTCGCCAAGCGGGCCCAGGAGGAAGGCGCGGAGCTCATCCTCACCGGGGCCGGTCGCGGACTCTCGCTCACCCGACGGACGGCCCGCAAGCTCGAGCGGCCCGTCGAGGTGATCGAGGTGGACGTGACCGTGCCCGAGCAGCTCGAGGCTGCGGCCCGGACCGTCGGGGAGCAGTGGGGATCCCTGGACGGCTTGCTGCACGCGATCGGCTTCGCCCCGGAGTCCTGTCTCGGCGGCGACATCTTCCAGGCGGGGTGGGACGACGTGGCCGTGGCCTTGCACGTGTCGGCCTACTCGCTCAAGGCCCTCGCCGAGGCCTTTCGTCCGCTCCTCCAGGTTGCCGGTGACCGTGGAGGCGCGTCGATCGTCGGCCTGGACTTCGACGCGACGGTCGCCTGGCCGATCTACGACTGGATGGGCGTGGCCAAGGCGGCCCTCGAGTCGCTCACCCGGTACCTGGCAAGGGACATGGGACCCATGGGGGTGCGGGTCAACCTCGTGGCCGCCGGGCCCGTGCGCACGATGGCGGCCAAGTCCATCCCCGGCTTCTCCCAATTCGAGGACACGTGGAAGGCTCGGGCCCCTCTCGGGTGGGACGTCCACGACGCGGATGCCGTCGCCAAGGCATGCGTGGCCCTTCTCTCGGACTGGTTCCCCATGACCACGGGCGAGATGGTGCACGTCGACGGGGGTGTGCACGCCGTCGGGTCATAGCCGCACGGACGAGCGATCGGACGGACCTACCGAAACATCAGATACTTCGCGGGATTGGCGCAAAACTCTGCACTCACCTGGCCGTAACTATGGACGCCTCCTCGCGCATTGTCTATCGTGAGCGCCGGGGAAGGGTGGTGCGGGTGCTTTAGCCGGAGGGGCCAGGGAACGATGAGGGCGTTCGTCCAAGCAGATCCCACACGTCTCCTGCTTCGATGCCGCACCCACATCTTCCCGTTCGCAGGCATCCGACGAAGCCTGCTGTGCCAGAGCCCGCGGAATGTCCGCGACTAGCGATCCCCGGCTCGACGAGGCAAATCACGGGGCCGACTGGGCTCCCCACGCGGCTCGGCGGGAGCTGCGCTCGGATTTCCACAGCACCGCTCCCCTGCAACAGGCGGCCAACGGCCACTCCGCGAGCCCCCTGGACGCGCAGGCGCTGGACGATCAGCAGGCGCCTGCGGAGATCCGGGACCTCCGGCTCAACGTCGCCGGCCGTCGCCGAGGCCGGGCCTTTGCGCTGACCGATCTCGCCGCCGCGACCCTGGCCGTGCCCATCGCCCTGGTGCTCCTGGCCTTTGCCTCCAACGTCGAAGCCGACCAGCTCTCGCATTTCTGGTCGAACATCGAGGTGGACTGGCTCTTTCCCCTCATGGTGCTGGCGGCATTCGCCATCTCGGGCTTCTACCGGTCGGCCCGCCGCTCGCTCAACCCGAGCTCCTTCCGCGAGATCAAGGACCTGGCCTTCGCGGTGGGCACCGGGGCCGTGCTCGCCCTTGCCGCCGGCCTCCTCGCGCACCGGCTCCTCGGGACCCCCGAACCCGCAGCGTCCCAGATCGTCACGTCGGTGCTCGTCGCCGTCCTCCTGATCACGGCCGCCCGGGCCGCGCTGCGGGCCATGCGGCAGGCGGTCGGCGGCAGTCGAATCGTCCTGGTCGGCAAAGGCGAGCTCATGCAGCAGATCGAGGCCTACCTCGGGCTGCAAAAGGGCAACCAGGTGATCGGGCACGTCATCGACTCCGAGAAGGCCGAGCCCTCGGACCTCGACGATCCGGGATGCCTCGGAACGCTCGCCGACCTACCCCACATCTGCGAGGAGCACCACGTGGAACGGGTCGTCATCGGCTTCCCCTCCGCCGCGACCCCGGAGACCGTCGCGATCCTGCGATCGCTGCAGGGCGGAGTCAAGATGGCCCTCGTCCCCCGGTACTTCGAGCTCATCTCCTGGCGGTCCACGCTGACCGACCTCTACGGGCTCCCGCTCCTCGAGGTGGCCGCTCCCCACATCAGTCAATGGGATCGGTTCATCAAGCGTTCGCTCGATCTCGTCGTCTCCGGACTTGCCCTGACGCTGCTCGCCCCGATCATGCTGCTCATCGGCATCGCCGTACGGGCGACCTCGCATGGTTCGACGCTCTTCCGGCAGGTTCGGGTGGGAAGGGACAAGCGACCCTTCACCATCTACAAGTTCCGCACGATGACGAGTGAGCCGGGCTCGATCGATCCCTTCGAGACGAGGCAATGCGCCGAAGCGGGGGCGGGGGCGGAGGTCCGCTCCCTCTTCGAGGTCCGGCGCAAGTTCGACGACCGGGAACGGGTAACCCGCCTCGGCGCCTTTCTCCGCCGGACGAGCCTGGACGAGATCCCGCAATTCTGGAACGTCCTGCGGGGCGACATGTCCCTGGTCGGGCCCCGTCCATTTGTGCCCCACGAGTCAGACGACCTCACCGGCTGGTCCTCGGTGCGCTTCCAGGTGCGCCCCGGCATCACCGGCTTGTGGCAGGTCTCCGGGCGGAACAACCTCTCGGTGGAGGACCTCCGCCGCCTCGACTACCTGTACGTCTCGTCCTGGTCCTTCTCCGAGGACATCAAGATCCTCTGGGAGACGCCTCGGACCATGTTTCGCGGATATGGGGCCTGCTGATGGTCGAGCCGGTTTCGGCGCCATTAGCCGCCGAGTGCTTGAATCTCCAGGTGGGTATAGGCTTTACTATACGGAGTTGTTGCACGCGGACAGCGGCAGCCAACGGAGGGAGAGCCGGATGCGCAGATTGGGCGCAATAGCTGGGGGCACGATGCTTGCGGCCGGGCTCGTCCTCGCTGCTCCGGGCCTGTCGGGCGCACTCATCCACCCGTATCCGCCGCCTCCGCCCATCTCGGGACAGGGCTCGGTGACCGTGGGCGTAGGTCACACGGGTTCCTTCACCGTCTGCGGCTACCGCCCGGGCGCGACCGTCGTCGTCAACGTCGGTCCGGGAAGCAGTACCGCCGTTGCGGACAGCCACGGCTGCGTCACGATCTCCGTGAAGGTCACCGCCGGGCCCAAGGCCAGCATCAACGGTGGACCGACGATCAGCCGACCGTGCGGTGCCTCCGCGATCACGCTCTACGGTCCGACGCCACCACCGACCACCTCGCTCAACTGGACCGAGACACTCCACATCACGGGTTGCTCGAGCCGCTGAGTAGCCTCAGCCCCCGTCTGGCCACATGAGCGTGGCCAGACGTTCGACCAATCGGGAGATCTCCACCGCGCTGTCCCGGTAGTCCTGGCGAGAACCCCCCATGGGGTCCTCCACGTCGTCGTCGGGGTCCGCGCCGAGCAGCTCCGTGGTCGTCCGCCCCTCGTGGACCCGCGCCAGCCAGTCCTCGAGAGGCTCGTGCGGACTCCTGGGGCCGACCGCCCGGCCGCGGCGCACCAGCTCCTTGAGCGTGAAGCAGCGTGGCCAGATCCCCGGACTGGAGGTCGCCGCCTCGCGAAGGTGCTCGCGGGTCATGACGATCACGAGCCCGGCCTCGGAGAGTCGGGCGGCCTCGAGGCGGCTGCTGCGATGGGTTTCGAGGTCCACGCCCATCTCCCCCGCCGCCGCCACGAGCTCCGGCGGGGACCGACGGCCTTCGGTCAGAAACCCCGCGGAGCCCACGTCGACGTCGACACCGGCCTCGTCCGACCAGGCCCTCAGGCACGCCTCGCCAAGGGGCGATCGGCACATGTTCCCGCTACAGACGAAAAGAACCTGCACGACGGGGGCTCACGCTATCCCCCGCCGACCCCGGGCAGGGCGCCGACCGGGGCGACGTTCAGTCGATGTGGCGGGAGATGAAACGCAGGATCTCGATGTGCTTCTCGGTGTCGAGGAGCAGGATGTCGATGACGAGCGGCCACAGCGTGGTGTCCTCGTAGTCCTTGAACCGCCTGCGCATCCGGCGCATCTCGGCCCGGTCCCGCTCCTCGGCCTTGACCAGCGCCTCGGTCTCCTCGGCAAAGGCACGGTCGGGCTTGCCCTTCGGGTAGACGTCGGGCGTCGCCTCCACCGGGCTGTTCGCGCCGGTGCCCCAGGCGATCGTGTTGGCGAGCTCGGCCAGCAGGCGATGGTGCTTGCGCTCGTCGTCCAAGATGAGCTGGACCAGGTACCTGGCGGCGGGCGTCGGCCCCTCGTCGACGAAGCGCTGGTAGCGCTCGAGGAGCGCACCCTCCTCCCTGCCGTGCCGGGCGAGCATCTCGACGAGCTCGCGCTCCTCGACGCTGGCGCCGGTCTGCCGCAGGCCGTCCATGGCCGACTCGAATGTCGCAGTCATGACCCCACCATGGCGCCCGCACCCCAACCGGGGTAGGCCCGAAGGTCCCGAATCCCGGGGCCGAGGGTCGGCCCCGGGCGTTCTCCTGCGCTATCAAGTGGGCGTGGCACATCCCCGAAACGACGACGACGCACTGGCACGGAACCTGGCCGAAAGAGCGGGTGCGCTCCTCCTGGCGCTCCGCGAGGGCCCCCTCGAGGGCCGAGAGCTCGGGGCGGAGGGCGACCAGCGCTCCAACGCGCTGATCGTCGACGGGCTCCGCGAGGCCCGTCCGGAGGACGCCATCCTCTCCGAGGAGGCAGTGGACGACTCGGCGCGCCTCGACGCCTCCCGGGTGTGGATCGTGGATCCCCTCGACGGGACCCGCGAGTACTCCGAAGCGGTTCGCACCGACTGGGCCGTGCACATCGCCCTCTGGGACCGGGGTGCGATCACGACGGCGGTCGTCGGACTGCCGGCCCAGGGCGCGGTCCTGGAGGCGAGCAGCCCCCCGGACCTCTCGACCCCCGCCGAGCCGCTCCGCATGGTGGTCAGCCGCACCCGGCCGCCGGACTTCGCCGAGGCGGTCGCTCGGTCGCTCGGGGCCCGCGTCATCCCGCTGGGCTCGGCGGGCGCCAAGGCGGCGGCCGTCATCACCGGCCAGGCCGACCTCTACCTCCACGCCGGCGGCCAGTTCGAGTGGGACTCGGCGGCGCCGGTCGGCGTGGCACTCTCCGCAGGCCTCCATGCCTCCCGCATCGACGGCTCGCCGCTTCGGTACAATCGAGCGGACCCTACGGTTCCGGACCTGCTGGTGTGCCATCGAGAGCTCGCCAAGCCCGCCCTGGCGAGCATCGCCGACCAGGTCAACGGGCTGGGCCGCTAGGGATCTACGAGCCCATCATGACCGTCACACAGCCGACCCCCTACCAGATCTCCCATCTCGACTCGCTCGAGGCCGAGTCGATCGAGATCGTCCGGGAGGTGGCAGCCGAATTCGAGCGTCCGGTCCTGCTGTTCTCCGGGGGCAAGGACTCGGTGATCATGCTGCACCTCGCCCGTAAGGCCTTCTGGCCGGCCCCGATCCCCTTTCCCGTGATGCACGTGGACACCGGCCACAACTTCCCCGAGGTCCTCGCCTACCGCGACGAGCAAGCGGCCGCCCTGGGCGTCCGCCTCGTCGTGGCGTCGGTCCAGCAGTCGATCGACTCGGGCCGGGTGCGCGAGGAGCATCCGTTGGCCAGCCGCAACCGGCTCCAGACCGCGACCCTCCTCGACGCCATCAACGAGCACCGTTTCGACGCGGTCTTTGGCGGCGCTCGCCGCGACGAGGAAAAGGCCCGGGCCAAGGAGCGGGTCTTCTCCTTCCGGGACGAGTTCAGCCAATGGGATCCCAAGAACCAACGCCCCGAGCTGTGGCGGCTCTACAACGGACGCCACCGGGCAGGGGAGCACATCCGGATCTTCCCCCTCTCCAACTGGACGGAGCTCGACGTCTGGCAGTACCTGGCACGGGAGGGCGTCGATCTCCCCACGATCTACTTCGCGCACCGGCGCCCGGTCGTGCGCCGCGACGGCATGCTGATGGGGATCGGCGAGTTCTACCCCGCCGCAGACGGCGACGAGGTGATCGAGCTCTTCGTGCGCTACCGGACCGTGGGCGACATGACGTGTACGGCCGCGGTCGAGTCGACGGCCGCCACGTTCGAGGAGATCATCGACGAGGTGGCCTCGACGCGGATCACCGAGCGCGGCGCGACCCGCGCCGACGACCGGTTCTCGGAGGCGGCGATGGAGGATCGCAAGCGCGAGGGCTACTTCTGATGTCCGAGCTCCTGCGCTTCGCCACCGCCGGCTCCGTCGACGACGGCAAGTCCACCCTGATCGGCCGGCTGCTGTACGACTCCAAGGCCATCTTCGAGGACCAGCTCGAGGCCATCGAGCACTCCTCCCGCCAAAAGGGCCTGGAATTCACCGACCTCGCCCTCCTGACCGACGGGCTCCGGGCCGAGCGCGAGCAGGGCATCACCATCGACGTCGCCTACCGCTACTTCGCCACCCCCCGTCGCAAGTTCATCATCGCCGACACCCCGGGCCACATTCAGTACACCCGCAACATGGTCACCGGCGCCTCCACGGCCGACCTCGCCCTCGTCCTCGTCGACGCGCGCAAGGGGATCGTCGAGCAGTCCCGCCGGCACGCCTTCCTGGCCAGCCTCCTGCGGGTGCCCCACCTCGTTCTCTGCGTGAACAAGATGGACCTGGTCGACTACGACCGCAGCGTGTACGAGGCGATCCGCCTGGAATTCGAGAACTTCGCCGCCCGCCTCGACATCACCGACCTCACGTTCATCCCGATCTCCGCCCTCCACGGCGACAACGTGGTCGTCCGGTCCCCCAACATGACCTGGTACGAGGGCAGCTCGCTCCTCAACCACCTCGAAGAGGTCCACATCGCCTCGGACCGGGACCTGATCGACGTCCGCTTCCCCCTCCAGCTCGTGATCCGGCACCAGAGCACCGATGGGGACGACTACCGGGGCTACGCCGGCACCGTGGCCGGCGGGATCCTGCGTCCGGGCGACACGATCATGGCGCTGCCCTCGGGCTTCACGAGCACGATCGCCTCGATCGACACGATGAGCGGACCGCTCGACGCGGCCTTTCCCCCGATGTCGGTCACGGTGCGCCTCGCGGACGAGATCGACCTCTCCCGGGGCGACATGCTGTGTCGCCCCCAAAACCGTCCCATCGTCTCCCAGGACGTCGAGGCGGTCGTCTGCTGGCTCGACGAACAGTCGGCGCTCCAGCCGCAGCGGATCTACGCTATCAAGCACACCACGGCGACCACCCGCGCAAAGGTCCAGGACCTCCGCTACCGCTTCGACGTCAACACCCTGCACCGCGAGACCGGCATCGACCGGCTCGGATTGAACGAGATCGGCCGGGTGACGTTGCGGACGATGCGGCCCCTCTTCTTCGACCAGTACCGGCGCAACCGCACGACCGGCAGCTTCATCCTGATCGACGAGCACACCAACGCCACGGTCGCCGCCGGGATGATCATCGGCGAGCCCTGATTCCCTTGGGCGAGGCGGAGCGGCGACGCAGCCCCGAGGTCGTCTGGGACCACGGCGTCGTCAGCCGGGAGCGGCGCTGGGAGACGCTCGACCAACACGGCGCCACGGTCTGGCTGACCGGGCTGTCGGGCTCCGGCAAGTCGGCGGTGGCGAGCGCGGTCGAGGCCTCGCTGCTCGAGCGGGGGCGAGCCGCCTATCGCCTGGACGGCGACAACCTCCGCCACGGGCTCAACGCCGACCTCGGCTTCTCTCCGGCGGAGCGCGACGAGAACGTCCGCCGCGTGGCCGAGGTGGCCGCGCTGTTTGCCGATGCCGGGCTCGTCGCCCTCGTGGCCCTGGTCAGCCCGTACCGGGCCGGCCGCAAGTCCGCACGGGACATCCACCGGGAGCGGGGTCTCGACTTCTACGAGGTCTGGATGGACACTCCGCTCGAGGAGTGCCGGCGACGCGACCCGAAGGGCCTCTACGAGCGGGCCCGGCAAGGGTCGGTGGCCCAGATGACCGGGATCGAGCAACCCTACGAGCCCCCCGACCATCCCGACCTCGTGATTCCCGGCGCCTCGGTGAGCGTCGAGGAGGGCGCGACCCGGGTGCTCGCGCTGTTGGGTGGCGCGTCATCGACGTCCACGGTCGGCGTCGCGCCGTAGGGGACGGCCCGGTCCGTCGACCCTCCGGACCATCACCAAAGCGTGACCTGACTCGGGTGGCGATGGCTACGCAGGGCGCGGTCCTTCGTGAGCAACGTCCAACCAAATTCGATCGCCGTTGCGTAGATGATGCGATCGGCGGGATCGCCTGGAAAGACCGTCGGAAGGGCCGCGGCCGTGTCGGCGATCGCCGGCGTGATGCCCACCGTGCGGACGTCGCGGGAGATCTCTTCGAGCCAGGTGCGCACTGGCCTCGCCAGCTCGATGCGCTCGTGCTTGGCCAACCACGCCAGCTCGTACCAGGAGATCGCCGAGACGGCGAGCTCATCGGCCGCGTCGATCGCCCTTGCGGCTGCTGAGCTGAGTCTTGCCGGTTCTGCCGAACACCAGTGTGCGACGTGCGTGTCCAGGAGCACGGTCGTCACGAGGCGTTCCACGTCTCGCCCGTGGAGTAGAGCTCGGACTCCGGACAGGCCGTCCGCGCCACCCCTGCGAGGCGCCCCTTGAGCGCACGCGGACCACCTGCCGGCACCAGCCGCGCAATCGTGTGGCCGTGCTTGGTGATCTCGACCTCCTCGCCCGCGGCAACCTCATCGAGAAGAGCGAGGAGCTTCCCCTTGGCCTCGGTAGCGGTCAGTTGTCGAACCATATGGTCATTATAGAGGTCAGTGGCTTCTGCTCCTCATCCACTCACGGGTGGCTGGCAGGTCCTTCCACCATGTCCACCAAGAATTCAGTCAGCCCTCTGGCAACGCACCAATCAGTCACCCAAGACCTCGTCGAGGCGATGGCGAGCCCCGGCCACGGCGTCCGGAATCGTCTCGGCGTAGTACGGGATGAACCATGCTGCCTGCTCAAGTGCCCAGCCTCGACCCCGCGCCCAGGCGTCTTCGTCGAGATCGAGCGCTTTGCGGTAGGCGGTGCGCGCCGCTGGGGGCATGGCCCAGGCCAACATGGCCTCGCAGGCTGGGTCGCCGATCCCGGCTGCGCTCCAATCAATGATCCCAGCCAGCCTGCCGTCGGCAACCAAGACGTTTCCCGGGAGCAGGTCGCCGTGCACCCACACGGGCGAAGCGGCCCACGGCTTGGCCGCCAGGGCGGCTTCCCAAACCCGTAGCGCCCGCCGAGTGTCGATCTGGCCGTCCAGCCGCTCGATAGCGACCCGGGTCGCCGCATCAACGGCGGCGAGCAGGCCGCCCCTGTGACCGGCCGGTGGCGCCCCCGTCGTTTCCACGCCACGCAGGGCAACCATGGTCGCGGCAACCTCCCGGGCGAGGCTGGTCCAGTCGGGGATCGGGCCGGCCATGGCGTCGATGCCTTCGATCCAGCGGTACACAAGCCTCGGGTACGGATAGCCGCATCCCGGCTCGCCCAGCGCCACTGGCTCGGGCACGGCCGTGGGGACGTAGGGCGCCAACCTGGGCAGCCACTCCGCCTCCTTGGCGATCTGGCCGACGGCCCAGCCAATGCGAGGTAGGCGGATCCCGTAGTCGGGGCCGAGTCGGTAGATGGCATTGTCCGTGCCGGTCGAGAGGGCGCGCTGCAGCGGCAGGCTGGCCCACTGAGGCAGCTGCGCCTCGAGTAATCGACGCACCAGGCCATCATCAACCTCGACCTCGTCAGCGTGCATCCGGGTGGTGCGGGACATGCGTACCGAGGCCGACTACGAGGTCCGGGAGCTCGACTCCGCCAGGAACCGCTCGACCCACTCATCACTCAGGTCGTCGGCCTGCTGGAAGGTGCGCGGTTCGGGCAGCGGCCCGTCATTGGGTAGGCCGAGATGGGAACACAACATCGTTGAGCCACATCGCGCCGTCGCACATACGAGGTAGGAGCGTTCGGGGACTCCTGACATCGAGAGTGACGCTAGCTGGGATGACCCGGGCCGCCGGTCAGGAGGGCTCGTGCCAGACTTCGCGCCGTGCGTGCGAGCGATCTGCGCTCATTTGCCGAGACCGGCATCGTCAGGATCGACGGAGCGCGACGGCCAAAACGTAGGGCACCCCCTCTCGGTGCGGACTGCGGGCTGTCGCCGCGATCTGGGTGCTGGACATCTTGGCCTTAGGGACCGGCCGGCTCATCCTCGGACACGCAGCGCAGAGCCATGCCATAGGAGCGCAGGATCCGAATGACGACCTCCAGCGTCGGCGATGCGGTACCAGTTTCGTAGCGGTGCAGCGCTGCGCGAGAAGTGGCCGACCGGCGGGCTGCCTCCGATCGCGTGAGTCCGGCGGCCTCCCGAGCAGAGCGCAAGAGGGCCGAGCCTTCGATCACCGGTGGTGTGGGCATGACCCAGCAGGGTTGCGGCATGGCCGACCAAGCGTTGTCCGTGCCCCGCACAGGCCACGGTAGGGCAGACCAGAGACCTTGGAGAGTACCGTTACCCGTTCCCTCTCTCGCCTGGACTGCTGGCGGAACGCCAACTCCTGCACCTGGCGCTCCACATCGTCACCCATGGCTGAACGAACGAGCAACCTTCGGAGTTCTTCGTTCCCCGGTGGAAACACACTTGTTGGATCTCCCACCCCGTTGCGCTCGAGGACCCACACCGCTGCGAGCAGCGCTGTTCGCTTATTGCCTTCGCCGAAGGCTTGAGCTCGGGAAAGACGAGCCAACAAGCAAGCACTGGCCTTGATGGGGGTCGCGCATCCAACGGAGGACCTGAGGACTCGCTCCACTCGGGCGGGCTCTTCGACATCTTCACCGAACCACTCGTCTGGATCACGGACCGCCCGGTTGATCCGTTCGATCTCTTGAAGGGTTGGGAGTCTCAGTGCTCCTTGAGCCATTCGAGGTCGTCGGCATAGTCGGCCATCCGCTGGGCAAGCCAGGCGTCTTCGTCCCAGTGCTCGTCGTCGCGGATCTTTCGCAGCTTGTCTCGGGCCGTGGCCATGACTCATAGTGTACCTGATCCGGTACGTTGAGTTCTTGACACGACCCGAAGGCGGTCTCAGGGGAAATCACCACCTTTCTTCGCTCCACGGGTGACGCCGCGAATTCAGTCGCTCCGTCGTGACAGCGCCGAGCGGAGCGGCGATCGGGTGGCCTGGTCCGGTGTGGGCACGGGTGCCATCCTCGCGCTGCCCAGGGGTGGCTCGAATCGTCCGGATTGCCGCGGAACCTCCGCCTTGGGTCAGGCGTGGTCGGAGTCGAATTTGGAGCCGAAGGCCGGTCCGATGAGACAGGGGACCTCGGCCTGAGCGTCATGTTCGGCTGCGAGCTCGACGTCATCGGGGTAGCCGGCTTCAATGAGCTCTCGGCCGGAGGAGCAAGACCGCATCGTTTCGGCGAGCTGGTGGCGGTGGGAATTCCGCGACCTCGGCGGTCGTCGCCTCTGGTGAGCGGCTGGAACTGCGGTCAATCGCGGCGATAATCGAGCCCGCTCCGAGAAGATCCTCGAGCGCGGGTCGCAGCTCACCGTCGGGCCAGCGTTCCCCGGCGGCGACATCCGCCACTGGCCTGCCGGAAGTGCCGAAGCCCTGCGAGGACAGCCATTGGCCAACCGAGCTCGCATTGCGGAGGCAGCCGGCGATGACCGTTTGACCGGCGGCGGTAGCGGCTATGGCCGAGCCGTTCGGCGACGGCAGCACCAGACGCTCGACGAAGGGAGCCACGAGCGGGTGGGCAGGTGAGAGCGACCACGGGTGATGACGGTCGACCTGGCGCCGCCTGACCGCGCACATCGCGTGGTGATCCGCGGCGAAGGCCTCAGCGTCCGGTGACGGCCAAGGATGGGGGAAGATCGCCATGGCACCCCGACGGCGATGGTGACGGAGGTGGAGAACGACAAGACGTCGACGATCACCGTTGCCGCGGCCGGCTCGGCGATGGCTGCGGCACCACTGGAGGCCCACTCGAAACGAACTCCGTTGTCTCGTTGATGGGAGATCCTTGTCTCGTGGTCTGGCATCGTTCAGGGCGCCTCGGGAAGCTCGGCTGGTGAGCAACTGCGGGTCCGACTGCACGGCCCTAATTTCGAGGCTAGTGCCGTGACCAGCAACGTTTGCCGGCATTCCAACCCGCCCGATAGCGGGCTTGATCCCGGGCAGTGGCCGGATCTGCCGGGGCCGACTTCAAGGCAATCCGGACATGTACGGCATTATGAGCTGGTGTCGGATAGCCGATTCATGGACCCTCGATCTAAATGAGCGAGAGCCCCCTGATCCTCGTCAGAGACATCGCAGACATGAGCGGTAGCGCGAGCCCCAGCGGAGGCGCGGAGCTCGGCCATCCGGCCGGTCTCTTGGACCGCGCTCTCGTGGACATCGCAGGTGGCGACGGAACATCCCTCGCTCGCTAGCTGGACCACCAACTCGCGGCCCATCCCAGAGCCGCCTCCGGTAATGACCGCCAGGTTGCCCGCGAAGGATCGCATGTCAGGTTTCGGTGCCCCCGAGCGTCACCCGGAAGGTGAAGTACTCCACCTTCCATCCATCGCGGATCAGCTCGTCACGGGCTACGACTTCGAACACAAAGCCCGCTTCATCCAACAATCCCTCGAGGTATCCAAGATCGCCGGAGGTGCCGAAGAAGATGAGCATCCGGCCGTCGACCGCCAGATGGTCTTTGGCTGCCTGAACGAATCTCGTCAGCGCCTGGTAGCCCTCGTCCGCCATGGCCGACTCGACCAAGTCGCGGGGCTTGAACCAACGGAACGGCGGGTCGAAAACGATGAGGTCGAACCGCCCCCCTACCGAGGAGAAGATGTCGCTCTCTCGGACCTCGACCAGCCCGGCCACCTCGTTGCGCTCGACGTTCGCTCGCGCCGAGTCGATCGCCTTCGGACTCACGTCGACAGCGAGCACCCGAGCCCCCTTCTGGGCCGCCAGCACGGCGTTGACACCGCTCCCAGTGCCCATGTCGAGGACTCGATCGTTCGAGCCGGCCTCAGCCAGGACCTGCTCGCCCAGGAGGTACGACATGCGGGTGATAGGCATGACGCCAGGCGCTACCCGAATGGTGGCGCCCAGGTAGTCGAAGACCTGATCTTGGGCTCCGGATTCGAGGGCCTCCGTATAGGCGCGATCGTGCCAAAGGCGGATGTGTTCCACGTACTCCTGCGGCAAGGTCGGTACGAAGCCGGTCTCTGGCTCCAGAGGCGGAGTAGCCATAGCTACGAGGACGCCCTTCGCTCCAGACTCCACCCGTCCTCGTGACGGTAGAAATTCAGGAAGTAGAAGGGCTGCCCCTGCCGGAAGCCGACTTGGACGACCGCATGATCGGGCTCCGGATAAGCGACATCGACAATGTGGGCTTGGGCGTCCGGGGCGAACCCCCGGAGCGTCGCTTCACTGGGCGTGGCGCATCCCGCCGCGGCTGCCGGACCACTGCTTGGGCCTCCCTCACCCACCCAGACGGGCGAGGGCTGCCTCGGTCGCCGCACGAACGCCAACACTCGGATTCGGATCACCTCGGGCGAGGCACCGAGGTCGGCCAGGATCCGGGCGGATTCCGAGCAGTTCTCGTTCACGACTGCCAGGGTCAGGTGCTCGACCTCGATCGCCGGATCGCCCAGCGCAAGGCGTTCGCGCAACGACATCTCCAAGGCATTCAGGGCCGAGGCGCTCCAGCGGTCCGTCCGTCGACCAGCCGGTGCGACTTCTCGATCGCCGCACAGCGCCAGCTCGACCGCTTCAACGGTCACGCCTTGGCCATCGAGAAGACCCGCCGTGCGAGGACTGGTCATCAGGATGCCGAGGAGGAGGTGTCCGGCACCGGTCTCTGACGCTCCCAGCCGGTGCGACTCCTCGTGGGCGGCGTAAATGGCCGCCTTGGCGGCGTCGCTGAAGCCCTCGAACATGCCGACAACTATCGCGGGACGGTCCTTGATGGAACACTGGATCCCCGTAGAAGACTGTCCCATGGGTCAGACCGACGACCAGGTGCGCGGTTACTTCGACGAGTTGGGCGAGCACGAATGGATCCGGCTGGAGGAGACTCGGGTCGGGTCAGGTACCGGCGAATTGCCGCCTACGACCCGCCCAAATGCAGCGTCTCTGCCGCATGGCGCACTCCGCTGCTCGAGCAGACAGCGGCTGGCGCCCCTTGGGTCTCGGCACAGATCGCCGCATCTAGGTAGTCGGCGGTTCCAAGGATCGCTTGTGCCACCGGGGTCCCGGGATGGTGGAGGTCGGCTGCAATCTGGCGTTGGCTCAGTCCGGCCAAGAGGCTGGGTGAAAAGCTCGATCCGGCAACGAGGACTCGGTTGCCGATGTCGATGAACGGGATCACTCCCCCACTCGTCGAGCCGAGCCCACTAATGAAATGC
>CAVZUK010000004.1:0-212608 GCA_963778465.1 uncultured Actinomycetes bacterium | reverse complement strand
CCCAGCGCCACTGGCTCGGGCACGGCCGTGGGAACGTAGGGCGCCAACCTGGGCAGCCACTCCGCCTCCTTGGCGATCTGGCCGACGGCCCAGCCAATGCGAGGTAGGCGGATCCCGTAGTCGGGGCCGAGTCGGTAGATGGCATTGTCCGTGCCGGTCGAGAGGGCGCGTCCTGCAGCGGCAGGCTGGCCCACTGAGGCAGCTGCGCCTCGAGTAATCGACGCACCAGGCCATCATCAACCTCGACCTCGTCAGCGTGCATCCGGGTGGTGCGGGACATGCGTACCGTGGCCGACTACGAGGTCCGGGAGCTCGACTCCGCCAGGAACCGCTCGACCCACTCATCACTCAGGTCGTCGGCCTGCTGGAAGGTGCGGTTCGGGCAGCGGCCCGTCATTGGGTAGGCCGAGATGGGAACACAACATCGTTGAGCCACATCGCGCCGTCGCACATACGAGGTAGGAGCGTCCGGGAACCTCTGGCATCGAGGGTGACGCTAGCTGGGATGACCCGGGCCGCCGGTCAGGAGGGCTCGTCGGCGTGTGCCGCTTCTCGCCGTGCGTGCGAGCGATCTGCGCTCATTTGCCGAGACCGGCATCGTCAGGATCGACGAAGCGCGACGGCGAAAACGTAGGGCACCCCCTCTCGGTGCGGACTGCGGGCTGTCGCCGCGAACTGGGTGCTGGACATCTTGGCCTTAGGGACCGGCCGGCTCATCCTCGGACACGCAGCGCAGAGCCATGCCATAGGAGCGCAGGATCCGAATGACGACCTCCAGCGTCGGCGATGCGGTACCAGTTTCGTAGCGGTGCAGCGCTGCGCGAGAAGCGGCCGACCGGCGGGCTGCCTCCGATCGTGTGAGTCCGGCGGCCTCCCGAGCAGAGCGCAAGAGGGCCGAGCCTTCGATCACCGGTGGTGTGGGCATGACCCAGCAGGGTTGCGGCATGGCCGACCAAGCGTTGTCCGTGCCCCGCACAGGCCACGGTGGGGCAGACCAGAGACCTTGGAGAGGACCGTTACCCGTTCCCTCTCTCGCCTGGACTGCTGGCGGAACGCCAACTCCTGCACCTGGCGCTCCACATCGTCACCCATGGTGAACGAACGAGCAACCTTCGGAGTTCTTCGTTCCCCCGTGGAAACACACTTGTTGGATCTCCCACCCCGTTGCGCTCGAGAACCCAAAAGCTGCGAGCAGCGCTGTTCGCTTATTGCCTTCGCCGAAGGCTTGAGCTCGGGAAAGACGAGCCAACAAGCAAGCACTGGCCTTGATGGGGCTCGCGCATCCGAATGGAGGGACCTGAGGACTCGCTCCACTCGGGCGGGCTCTTCGACATCTTCACCGAACCACTCGTCTGGATCACGGACCGCCCGGTTGATCCGTTCGATCTCTTGAACGGTTGGGAGTCTCAGTGCTCCTTGAGCCATTCCAGGTCATCGGCATAGTCGGCCATCCGCTGGGCAAGCCAGGCGTCTTCGTCCCAGTGCTCGTCGTCGCGGATCTTTCGCAGCTTGTCTCGGGCCGTGGCCATGACCATAGTGTACCTGATCCGGTACGTTGAGTTCTTGACACGACCCGAAGGCGGTCTCAGGGGGAAATCACCACCTTTCTTCGCTCCACGGGGGACGCCGCGAATTCAGTCGCTCCGTCGTGACAGCGCCGCGATCGGGTGGCCTGGTCCGGTGTGGGCACGGGTGCCATCCTCGCGCTGTCCAGGGGTGGCTCGAATCGTCCGGATTGCCCGGAACCTCCGCCTTGGGTCAGGCGTGGTCGGAGTCGAATTTGGAGCCGAAGGCCGGTCCGATGAGACAGGGGACCTCGGCCTGAGCGTCATGTTCGGCTGCGAGCTCGACGTCATCGGGGTAGCCGGCTTCAATGAGCTCTCGGCCGGAGGAGCAAGACCGCATCGTTTCGGCGAGCTGGTGGCGGTGGGAATTCCACGCGACCTCGGCGGTCGTCGCCTCTGGTGAGCGGCTGGAACTGCGGTCAATCGCGGCGATAATCGAGCCCGCTCCGAGCAGATCCTCGAGCGCGGGTCGCAGCTCACCGTCGGGCCAGCGTTCCCCGGCGGCGACAACCGCCACGGCCTGCCGGAAGTGCCGAATCCCTGCGAGGACAGCCATTGGCCAACCGAGCTCGCATTGCGGAGGCAGCCGGCGATGACCGTTTGACCGGCGACGGTAGCGGCTATGGCCGAGCCGTTCGGCGACGGCAGCACCAGACGCTCGACGAAGGGAGCCACGAGCAGGTGGGCAGGTGAGAGCGACCACGGGTGATGACGGTCGACCTGGCGCCGCCTGACCGCGCACATCGCGTGGTGATCCGCGGCGAAGGCCTCAGCGTCCGGTGAGGGCCAAGGATGGGGGAAGATCGCCATGCCACGCCCGACGGCGATGGTGACGGGGGTGGAGAACGACAAGACGTCGACGATCACCGTTGCCGCGGCCGGCTCGGCGATGGCTGCGGCACCACTGGAGGCCCACTCGAAACGAACTCCGTTGTCTCGTTGATGGGAGATCTTTGTCTCGTGGTCTGGCATCGTTCAGGGCGCCTCGGGAAGCTCGGCTGGTGAGCAACTGCGGGTCCGACGGCACGGCCCTAATTTCGAGGCTAGTGCCGTGACCAGCAACGTTTGCCGGCATTCCAACCCGCCCGATAGCGGGCTTGATCCCGGGCAGTGGCCGGATCTGCCGGGGCCGACTTCAAGGCAATCCGGACATGTACGGCATTATGAGCTGGTGTCGGATAGCCGATTCAAGGACCCTCGGTCTAAATGAGCGAGAGCCCCCTGATCCTCGTCAGAGACATCGCAGACATGAGCGGTAGCGCGAGCCCCAGCGGAGGCGCGGAGCTCGGCCGTCCGGCCGGTCTCTTGGACCGCGCTCTCGTGGACATCGCAGGTGGCGACGGAACATCCCTCGCTCGCTAGCTGGACCACCAACTCGCGGCCCATCCCAGAGCCGCCTCCGGTAATGACCGCCAGCTTGCCCGCGAAGGATCGCATGTCAGGTTTCGGTGCCCACGAGCGTCACCCGGAAGGTGAAGTACTCCACCTTCCATCCATCGCGGATCAGCTCGTCACGGGCTACGACTTCGAACACAAAGCCCGCTTCATCCAACAATCCCTCGAGGTATCCAAGATCGCCGGAGGTGCCGAAGAAGATGAGCATCCGGCCGTCGACCGCCAGATGGTCTTTGGCTGCCTGAACGAATCTCGTCAGCGCCTGGTAGCCCTCGTCCGCCATGGCCGACTCGACCAAGTCGCGGGGCTTGAACCAACGGAACGGCGGGTCGAAAACGATGAGGTCGAACCGGCCCCCTACCGAGGAGAAGATGTCGCTCTCTCGGACCTCGACCAGCCCGGCCACCTCGTTGCGCTCGACGTTCGCTCGCGCCGAGTCGATCGCCTTCGGACTCACGTCGACAGCGAGCACCCGTGCCCCCTTCTGGGCCGCCAGCACGGCGTTGACACCGCTCCCAGTGCCCATATCGAGAACTCGATCGTTCGAGCCGGCCTCAGCCAGGACCTGCTCGCCCAGGAGGTACGACATGCGGGTGATAGGCATGACGCCAGGCGCTACCCGAATGGTGGCGCCCAGGTAGTCGAAGACCTGATCTTGGGCTCCGAATTCGAGGGCCTCCGTATAGGCGCGATCGTGCCAAAGGCGGATGTGTTCCACGTACTCCTGCGGCAAGGTCGGTACGAAGCCGGTCTCTGGCTCCAGAGGCGGAGTAGCCATAGCTACGAGGACGCCCTTCGCTCCAGACTCCACCCGTCCTCGTGACGGTAGAAATCAGGAAGTAGAAGGGCTGCCCCTGCCGGAAGCCGACTTGGACGACCGCATGATCGGGCTCCGGATAAGCGACATCGACAATGTGGGCTTGGGCGTCCGGGGCGAACCCCCGGAGCGTCGCTTCACTGGGCGTGGCGCATCCGCCGCGGCTGCCGGACCACTGCTTGGGCCTCCCTCACCCACCCAGACGGGCGAGGGCTGCCTCGGTCGCCGCACGAACGCCAACACTCGGATTCGGATCACCTCGGGCGAGGCACCGAGGTCGGCCAGGATCCGGGCGGATTCCGAGCAGTTCTCGTTCACGACTGCCAGGGTCAGGTGCTCGACCTCGATCGCCGGATCGCCCAGCGCAAGGCGTTCGCGCAACGACATCTCCAAGGCATTCAGGGCCGAGGCGCTCCAGCGGTCCGTCCGTCGACCAGCCGGTGCGACTTCTCGATCGCCGCACAGCGCCAGCTCGACCGCTTCAACGGTCACGCCTTGGCCATCGAGAAGACCCGCCGTGCGAGGACTGGTCATCAGGATGCCGAGGAGGAGGTGTCCGGCACCGGTCTCTGACGCTCCCAGCCGGTGCGACTCCTCGTGGGCGGCGTAAATGGCCGCCTTGGCGGCGTCGCTGAAGCCCTCGAACATGCCGACAACTATCGCGGGATCGGTCCTTGATGGAACACTGGATCCCCGTAGAAGACTGTCCCATGGGTCAGACCGACGACCAGGTGCGCGGTTACTTCGACGAGTTGGGCGAGCACGAATGGATCCGGCTGGAGGAGACTCGGGTCGGGTCAGGTACCGGCGAATTGCCGCCTACGACCCGCCCAAATGCAGCGTCTCTGCCGCATGGCGCACTCCGCTGCTCGAGCAGACAGCGGCCGGCGCCCCTTGGGTCTCGGCACAGATCGCCGCATCTAGGTAGTCGGCGATTCCAAGGATCGCTTGTGCCACCGGGGTCCCGGGATGGTGGAGGTCGGCTGCAATCTGGCGTTGGCTCAGTCCGGCCAAGAGGCTGGGTGAAAAGCTCGGTCCGGCAACGAGGACTCGGTTGCCGATGTCGATGAACGGGATCACTCCCCCACTCGTCGAGCCGAGCCCACTAATGAAATGCCCCGAGTCATACCGAGTGGCGACCTCGCTTTGCTCCTTGGTCAGCCGTTGCAAGCGCTGGTACCCAGCTGCGCCTTTGCCTGGTTGGTTGGTCGTCTCCTCGACCGCTTGGAACGCCACGTACGAGCTCGAGAAGCGGGAGCCGAAGAAGCTGAGCGTCGAGGTGGCCGGGAAGACGTCATCGTTGCTCGACGTCGTAATCCTGAGGTCGGAGAACGTCCCGAATCGGCTCAACGTGGCAACGATTGCCCACCTCTCAGCTGCGCAGTAGGGGCAGTACTCCGCTCCCACGTAGAGGATTCCGGGCAGCGGACGGCCGCGGACCGAAAACGTCAGCCGGGGTTGCCCCTGGACGACCGTCGGCGGCGTGATCGCGCTCGACGAGCCAGCGCCTTCAACCGCCTTGTCGAAGGCGCTGGCCGGGATCGTCGCCAAGGCCTGAGAGACGCTGGCGGGCGAGGGATCACTGCCCGTAGGGGCGCCGGCGCCGGCAGCCGCCGGGACTAGGAGCAGAAGTCCGACGATCGCTGCTCCAAAGACCTGTCGAGCTCGACGCAGCCCAACCCAAGGGACATAGCGAGCGAACAACCGAACCATTTGTCTTGCCTCCTTGGGAGCGGATGACCTCGGTCTTGATTTGGAACTCCGAACCACTTGGGCGTGGCCCTCGCTGCGCACGGCGAAGAGAGCCCGGGTCGTCCAGCAGGATCAGTTGGACAGGACGATGCCGCCGCCACTACGAGTCGGATGAGGCCTGACCGCCAGAGCTAGGCAACCGCTCCCCTGCGGGCAGGTGACGGTGCCGACGAATCGAAGAGACGAGCCGTCGACGGTCGGAAGTAGATCGCTGGTCCACGTTTGCCCACCATCGGCGGTCGAAATGATCGTCGCCGCGACGTCGTGGTGAAGCGACCCTTGAAAGCCCGACGCCCAACAACGAGTGGCGGTCGCGGACGAGAGGGACTCGAGCGTTGCTGGTACGGGAGTAGATCCGGTGAGACGCCAGTGTCTCCCTCCGTCGTCAGTTCGGATGACCACGCTGTGTTCGGCGGGCAGGCCGGTGCCCTCCGCGGCCATGCAGTGCTCGACATCACTGCAAGAGACGGACCGACTATCCGCCCGAGACCACACGCCCGACAGCTGACTTCCAAGTCCGTCCGCCGTCGGTGCTGTAGAAGATCCCAGCCCGATTCCGTGAAGCCAGATTGGTGACCCGGTAGCTGCTCGGTACCTGCCCGCCGGCAATGCACAATCCCGCCCCGAAGACACTGCAGGGCATAGGCCCGGAAGGTGCCGGGAAGCGGGCTCGACGCCCAACTCTGACCACCGTTGGTGGTCACGTAGGAGAAGCCTTTGATACCGCCACCGGGTCGAGGACCGTTGGTGAGAACGACGCACTCGGCGACGCTGGTACAGGACAGCTGGGCTTGGCCCACGTTCACCGGGCCCACGTACACCGGCGCCGGCATCGGCAACGAGGACCAGGTGATGCCGGCGTTCGTAGTGGTGAACAAGAAGGCTCGGCCCTGTCCGTCCACAAAGCCGAGAACGCGACAGAGGGCCTGGGTCGAGCAGCTTACGGTTCCCATCCAGATGCGACCGCCGGGATCAAGAGACGTCGTCCACGTCGCTCCCCCGTCCCTCGAGACCTCAATCGCGCTCGAGACAGGGCCGCACGTGTTCGTCCCAGTGGAGTTCGCTCCGCCAGTCGAACAGGGGTTGGGCGAGCTGGCAAAGCAGGTCGTTCTCGTCGAGCAGGTGAGCCGGTAGGGGTTGGCGCCGGCGGTCGGCTGCAATTGCCACCCCGACTTGCTCAGGTAGCCGGTGAGCCTCCAAGCAGGGACTTCGCTCGCCGGGGACCCGCCCCCAGTCCAGACGGCGAGCGGTAGCGCGAGGCCGAGGAGCAGGATGGCCGCCACAGCGCCGACGAGGAACCGGGGCGCCCGCACGCCCGAGCGGCGGATCGGAGTAGGTGCACCCGGTCCGGCTGTACCTACCTCGCTTTCGATGGCCTCGACGAGTCGGCTGCGCGTCGATTCGAAGAGGTCGGCGGTCGGCGGTGGCACGGAGGCGGCATAGCGCCGCAGCAGATCCACGTCGTCACTCACGTCGGCTCCTCCTTTGCGGCGCAGTGCTCCAGTTCAGAGAGCTCGAAGGGGTTCTTCCCGTCGACTTCCAGAAGTTCCCGAAGCCGGGCCCGGCCCCGGGCGATGCGCGAGCGCACCGTGCCGAGGGGGATCCCGAGCGCTCGAGCAATCTCCTCGTAGGTCAGCTCCGCCCCGCTCAACAGCAGCAGGACATCCCGATACTTCTCGTCAAGGCCTGCCAGTGCCCGATGGATTCGTTCGATGTCCTTGGCGTCGAGCCCCGTCTCCGGGTCATCAGTCCACGAGGGTCTCCCGTGGAGATCGCGCTCCAGCCGGCGCATCATCGCCCGGCGCCTGTTGGCGGATCTCATTTGGTGATGGACGGCGTTGGTGGCAATCCCGAAGAGCCAGGGGCGGGCGTCGGCGTACGCGGCGTCGTAGCGGTCGCGGCGGCGAAATGCTGTCAGGAAGACCTCGGAGAGAAGGTCTTCTACGTCAGGGCCACCGACCCGGGTGGCCAGGTACCGGTAGATGGCTCTGGCATGGCGCTCGAAGATGGCAGTGAAGAGCTGGGGATCCGTTGCCGACGCCGCGATCAGGGCGGCATCCGATTCCATTCCTCCCTCCCCGGTCACACCGTGATATTGCCCGCACAGCCGATCTGAGTTCCCGTTCCGAATGCGCGGCCTCAGGGGTACTGCGAGCCCGGGAGCGGTTGCTGATCCGTGCCCGAGGGCCATGGAGTGGGACTTTCGGGGGCACTTGCCGGAGCACCCTGGGACGATCCGGCGATACCGGCATACGGGTAGTCCGAGCACCCCAGCGCCTGACCTTCCTGGAGACCGCCGGCGGCAAAACCTTGCGGGTTGGTGAGCACCGTCCTCGTTTCGAAGAGCTGTGAGGTGCCGGGGTCGATGATCGCCTGGAGTTCGACGCCGGCAGCAGGCAATGGCACGCCCAAGAGCGTTCCTAGTTTGTGGGTGCCGATGGTAATGCCCGAACCCTGCAACTCGATCCCAGGAATAGTCGACATGAACTGGAGCACGCGGCCCGCTGTTTCGAGGAGGCTCCCAAACCGAGGAAGTTGAGGGCATGCTGGAAGTCCCAGTACCCCGCCGGGCCGCCTCCCTCTGTGCTGGCCGTCGGAAGATACGACTGACTGGCGAAGTAGGGGGCGATCTTGCTCGGATCAGTCGGAAGGTCCGTGACGTCGCAGTACGCAGATGGGCCCCCCAAATATCCCCCGCGCCAGTTGGGAGGAGACCCGGCTTCTTCCCACGCGCTCCGATCGGCTCCGGTTACGGACAGCGGGCGACCAACCCACCCGTACTGGGTCTGGCCAGGACTACCCGGTGCCGTCCAGAGCTGCTCGAACGTCTGAACGTAGTTGTTGACAAAAGGAAATCCTGGACCTCCAATCCTCGGCGTCGATAATTCGCACCATGGATGGTGCCGGGGAGAGACGCGTCCACGACAGCGCCATCGAGGTGGGCAGCGTCTCATGGTCGGCGCCAGATGGGGCCTCCGGGTCTCCCCTCCGCAAGCGGCCGCTTCCCGCCGCTTCCGCCTCTCTCGCGCTCGGCCGGTGCGTGTCCCGGACCACGGCGCTGATCGCCCGCAGTCGCCTCCACCGACCGTCCGAGCACGTGGGTCGCCGGTTCGTCTTCGCAGACGGGACCGCTCCGGTCGTGTACCGCGAGACCGTCGTCGACCGACACCCCGCCGAGGCGCCGGCCGTCCTCGTCGTCACCTTCCGGCTCCGCTACGTCCGGAGCGAACCCGGCCACGCCCTCTTCCGGTACGAGAGCGAGCTCAACACGATCCTGTTCGCCGGCTTCCCCGGGTTCGTCTCCAAGTTGTGGTTCCGCCACGACGAGCAGGGTCGGTACCGAGGGCTCTACGAGTGGGACGACCCCGTCCTGGCGCGTGCCTACGTGCGGGCGCTGTGGTGGGCGCTGGCCGTCGTGAGCGCGCTCGACTCGATCTACTACGCGATCATCCCCGGCCTGCGACGAGACGAGCTCCTTCGAGATCCGGCCATCGTCGCGCCGACCCCGGCGGCGCTGGGCGGCTGGTGGCGCCTGCTCGACGACCAGGCTGCCGCCGGGTGATCGACGCCGGGGCGGGGCAGAGCGCTCGCGTACGTGGCGCTCGGGCAACTCGCTCCCCCGCCCCAGAAGTCGGCGATCGCGGGCAGACTCCACGGGTGCCACGAGTCCTTTGGGAGCCCGCAGCAGACGCCCGGATGACGAGCCGCATGGGGCAGTTCCTCGACTGGGCGGGCAATCGCACCGGCGAGGCGCTGGACAGCTACGACCGGGCTCTCGCCTGGTCGATCGAGGATCCCGGCACCTTTTGGGACTGTGTCGCGGCATTCGCCCAGGTCCGCTGGCACGAGACCGCCCCGACCCCCGTCGACCACCTGGCGATGCCGGGGACCCGCTGGTTCCCGGGGGCCACCGTCTCCTACAGCGAGCACGCCTTACGCCACGGACTCGGGCGCGGGCAAGAGATCGCCATCGTCTCGCACTCCCAGACCCGGGAACCCGCTGAGTGGACGTGGGACCGGCTGTCCCAAGAGGTGGGCTGCCTCCGCTGCTGGCTGCAACAGATCGGCGTCGGCACCGGGGACCGGGTGGCCGCCTACCTGCCCAACCTGCCCGAGACGGTCGCCGCCTTCCTGGCCGCGGCGAGCCTCGGGGCGGTCTGGGTGTCGTGTGCCCCCGAATTCGGCGTGCGCAGCGTGGTGGACCGGCTGGGCCAGCTCGGCCCGAAGGTGCTGATGACGGTCGACGGCTACCGCTACGGGGCCACGGCAGTCGATCGCCGTGGAGAGGTCGAGGCCATCCGGCGTGCCCTGCCCTCGCTCGAAGCGGTCCTCCACCTGCCGTACCTCGACGATCGCCCCCTCCCGGGTGCCGTGCGGTGGGACGAGATCCGCTCGCTGACCGACCGCCCGGTCGAGCACCGGCCGGTGGCGTTCGACCATCCCCTCTACGTCCTGTTCTCGAGCGGGACCACCGGACTGCCCAAGCCGATCGTCCACGGCACAGGCGGGATCCTGCTCGAGCACTGGAAGGCGCTGGCGCTCCACCACGACCTCGGGTGCGACGACCGTTTCTTTTGGTTCACGACCACGGGCTGGATGATGTGGAACCTCCTCGTTTCGGGGCTTCTGGTCGGCGCCACGCTGCTGTGCTTCGACGGAAACCCCGGCCATCCGGATCTGACCACCTTGTGGCGCCTGGCGGCGGAAGACCGCTGCACCCTGTTTGGGGCGTCGGCCCCGTTCCTCATGGCGTGCCGCAGGGAGCGCCTCCGGCCGAGCCGGCTCGGCCCGCTCGGACAGGTCCGTCAGGTGGGGTCGACGGGTGCGCCCCTCCCACCCGAGGGCTTTGCCTGGGTGGCCGACGAGCTGCCGGGCGTGCAGATCAACAGCACCAGCGGCGGCACCGACGTGTGCACGGCCTTCGTCGGGACCAACCCGCTCGTCCCCGTCTGGGAGGGAGAGATCAGCCGGCCCCTGCTCGGCTGCGACGTCGCGGCCTGGGGCGACGACGGAAGGGAGGTTCCCGTCGGGACGGAGGGCGAGCTGGTGCTGCGGACGCCGCTCCCCTCGATGCCGGTGGGCCTGTGGGGGGACGACGACGGATCGAGGCTTCGCGCCACCTACTTCGACCGCTTCCCCGGGCTCTGGTCCCACGGCGACTGGATCCGCTTCACCGTGCGCGGCAGCTGCGTGATCTCCGGACGCAGCGATGCGACCCTCAACCGGGGCGGCGTGCGCATCGGGACCTCCGAGCTGTACTCGGTGGTCGAGGGCTTTCCCGGGGTGGGCGACAGCCTGGTCGTGCACCTGGAGGAGGACGACACCCTCGTGCTCTTCGTGGTCCTGGCCCCCGGATGCGCCGACTCCTTGGACGATGGGCTCGGCGAGGAGATCCGGCAGGCGATCCGATCGCAGCTGTCCCCCCGGCACGTGCCCGATCGGATCGAGGCCGTCGCCGCCGTGCCCCGGACCCTCAGCGGCAAGAAGCTCGAGGTGCCGGTCAAGCGGATCCTCCGGGGCGCTCGCCCCGAGGACGTGGCCTCCGAGGGCGCCCTCAGCAATCCCGAGAGCCTCTCCGAGTTCGTCGGGTTGTCCCGGAGCACCTGAGCACGGGCGTCGCGGGGCAGCGGGCGATACGTTCTCGTCATGACGAACCTCCAGGCGCCCTCCACCTCGGAGCTGCTGACCAAGCAGTGGCTCCTGTCCTCGGACTCGCACATCATCGAGCCCCCCGACCTCTGGGATTCCAAGGGCGGTGCGCTGGCCGAACGGATGCCGCGGGTCGAGTCGCTCGCCGACGGCGACTGGTGGATCGTCGACGGGTACAAGACGATGTCGTTCCTCGGGTTCCAGACCGGCGACCGCTTCGAGATCGAGCCCGAGGAGCTCCGGACCTCGGCTCGCTTCTCCGAGGTCCGTCCCGCGGCCTACGACCCGGCCCGTTACGTGGTGGAGAACGAGGACGACGGCGTGTGGGGCTCGGTCCTGTACCCGAGCCAGGGCCTGGTGCTCTACGAGGTGCCGGTGAGCGATGTGGTCACCGCCGCCATGCGCGTCTACAACGACTGGCTCGCCGACTTCTGCCGCCAGGACCCGGCGCGGCTCAAGGGCGTGGCGATGGTCAACCTCGACGACATCGACGAGGCCGTGGCCGAGCTCGAGCGTTGCCGCCAGCGCGGGCTGAGCGGTGCCCTGATCACCGTCGCCCCGCCGTCGTGGCAGCCCTTCCGCTCGCCGGCCTACGACCGGTTCTGGGCGGCGGCGCAGGACCTCGCCATGCCGCTCTCGCTCCACGTGGCGACCGATCGCGCCGATCCCCGGGTCGGCAGCGCGGCGTTCCGGCTCGACGTGAAGGAGGTGCCGCCCTCGGTCTTCGTCAATTCGGACTTCCAGGTCCGCCAGTCCCTGGCCGAGCTCATCTTCTCGGGCGTCTTCGAGCGGTTCCCCCGCCTCCGCGTCGGCTCCGTCGAGCACGAGCTCGGTTGGATCCCCTTCTACCTCGAGCGCATCGACTACGTGTACACCGACCGGCCTCGACGCGGCCCGGAGTGGATCCGCTTCGAGGACGCCGACGCCCTCCCGAGCGACTTCTTCCGCCGAAACGTCTTCGCTTCCTTCCAGGAGGACGCGAACGGGCTGCGCCTGCTCGACGTCATCGGCCAGAACGTGCCCATGTGGGGCAGCGACTACCCCCACACGGAGTCCACGTACCCCCGGAGCCGGGCGATCCTCACCTCCATCCTGAGCGAGCTCGGCCCCTCCCAGACGCAGGCCATCGTCGCCGGAAACTGCAAGGACCTCTACGGCTTCGAGCCTCCTGCGGTCCTGTGAGCGTGGCCGCGGCGCCGAGCGCACCTCGCCCACGAGCGCACCCCGGCGATTCCTCGGCCGAGGCGCCGCCCGATGAAGCGCTTCGACGGGAAGGTGGCCCTCGTGACGGGGGCCGGATCGGGCATCGGTCGGGCGGTCGCGACACGCTTGGCCGAGGAGGGCTCCTCGGTGTTGGCCGTCGACGTCGACGCGGACGGGCTGGCAGAGACACGCGCAACGCCAGCGCGATCGCGCCGCACCAGGCCGATCTCGGTGATCCCGATGCCTGTGCCGCGGCAGTGGCGGCGTGCCGGGAGCGCTTCGGTCGCCTCGACGTGCTCGGCAACGTCGCGGGGATCTACATCGCGTCGCACACCCCGCAGATGAGCCGAGACGAGTACCGCCGGATCATGGCGGTGAACCTGGACGCCTACTTCTTCTTGGCCCAGGCGGCCATCCCTCTCCTGCTCGACTCTGGCGGCAACATCGTCAACATCGCCTCCAACGCCGGGATCCAGGGGGTGCCCTACTCGGCGGCCTACTGCATGAGCAAGGGCGGGGTCATCCAGCTCACCCGGTCCCTCGCGGTCGAGTACCTGAAGACCCCGCTACGCGTCAACGCCATCGCCCCGGCCGGCACCAACACGAACCTCGCCCGGTCGACCGCCTTTCCGGAGGGCATCGACGCCGACCTCGCCCGTCGCATGATGGGGCTGCGCGGCATGACCGAGCCCGAGGAGGTGGCGGCGGTCTTCGCCTTCCTGGCCTCCGACGAGGCGAGGTCGGTGACCGGTGCCGTCTACACCGTCGACCACGGTCTCACCGTCAGCTGAAAGCGCGCCGGCCCAGGACCTAGGATCTCGGTCATGACCGACGCCGCAGCAGGGGAGAACGTCGGGTCGGCACGACCGTACGTCTTCGACGTCGCCGCCGTCCCCGGTCATACCAACGCGGAGATGCTGGCCGGATCTCCCGAAGCCGAGCACTTCCTCGAGCTGCTCGGACCCGATCTGGTGACGAGGACCCTCGTCCAGACCGACAAGCTGTGCGTCTACCACGAGACGGCAAAGCCCGGCGAGCACGTCAAGTCGCATCGCCACGGCACCTATCAGGTCAACTACGTCCTGCGTGGTGAGCTGCGATTCGGGAGCCAGCGCGTCACCGCCGGCATGGGTTACTTCTCGCCGGACATGCTCTATTCCTGGACGGCGGGCGACGAGGGAGCCGAGTGGATCGAGATCCACTCGGGCGTCGGCGGCATCTACACGGACCGGCCGGGATCCTGACCCCCCGGCAGCGGACCCACCCGAGAAGGGCCCCTCGACCCCTGGTCCGCCGTCCGCCCTGATCGGAGCGGTTCCTGCCACTCAGATCGAGAAATGCGTCCGAAACATGAGCTCGGGGTTGCACAATGGGAGCCGACCATGAGCTCCGGTTCGTACGACCCCCGCCTTGGCCCCGGCGCTCCCGGCGGCTACATCCCGCCGGCCACCGGTGAGGGTACGGGAGTTCCGTCGGACTGGGAGTCCGGCGCCGCCGGTCAGGGGACCACACCGCCGGCGGGGCTTCCGGGCCCGACCGGCGAGGCGCCGGGCGAGCCGCGGGGGGTCGGCGGCCAGATCCGGCGGGGGGCCGGACAGGCGGCGCGTGCCACGTGGCGGGGCCTCGACACCGCCTTTGGTGGTCCGGCCAGGACCCGGGTCATCGTCCTCCTCGCCTCCGTCCTGGCACTGGCGAGCGCCGACACCGCCACCGTGGGCGCCTCCGCCAACGAGCTCCGCCAGGCCCTCCACATCGGCCTCGCCGACATCGGGCTGCTCGTCTCGGTCACCGCCGTCGTCGGTGCGATCTTCAGCGTGCCCTTCGGCATCCTCGTCGACCGGATGCACCGGATCGGGCTGCTCGTGGTTTCGGTGCTCCTGTGGGGCGTGGCCATGATCTTCAGCGCCACCGTCAGCACGTTTGGGGGTCTGCTGCTCGTCCGGCTGTTCCTCGGCGCCGTCACGGCCGTCGCCGGGCCGGCTGTCGCCTCCCTGGTCGGCGACTACTTCCCGAGCGCGGAGCGGGGCAAGATCTACGGCTACATCCTGGCCGGCGAGCTGGTCGGCGCCGGCGCGGGGTTCTTCATCACGGGCGACGTGGCCGCCTTCTCCTGGCGGGCGGCGTTCGTGATCCTGGCGATCCCGGCGTTCGTCCTCGCCTGGCAGCTCCGCGGCCTGCGAGAACCGGCCCGGGGGGGTGCGAGCGCCCTCCAGCCCGGTGCGACGCGCATCGTCGGGCGCAAGGAGGCCGCCCAGGAGGCCCCGACGCTGGTCCAGGGGTCGCCCGCGCAGGAGCCGGTGCCCGACGTCACGGACGCGCAGCGCCTGGCCCAGGAGCACGGCATCGAGCCCGACCCCGACCTGATCCTGCGAACCGACCCCCGCAAGCTCAACATCATCCAGGCCACCCGTTACGTGCTGAGCGTCAAGACCAACGTGGTGCTCATCATCTCGAGCGCCTGCGCCTACTTCTTCCTGACGGGCATCCAGACCTTCGGCCTGTCCTTCGCCCTCGGCCAGTTCAACGTCGACAAGCTGCTGGCCAACGTCTTGATGCTGCTCGTCGGCATCGCCGCGGTCGGCGGGGTGCTCTCCGGCGGTCGGCTCGGCGACGCCTTGATCCGGCGAAACCGGATCAGCGGCCGGGTGACCGTGGCCGGGATCGGCGCCCTCCTCACGGTGGCGTTCTTCATTCCCGCCCTGACGACCCACAGCCCGCTGACCGCCCTGCCCTACATCGCCGCCGCGGCCTTCTGCCTCACCGCGCAGAACCCGCCGCTCGACGCCGCCCGCCTCGACATCATGCCCCCGCTCCTCTGGGGTCGAGCCGAGGGCATCCGGACCTTCCTGCGCACCGGTGCCCAGGCGCTGGCCCCGCTCGTCTTTGGCGGACTCTCCGAGGTTATCGACAGCAAGCACCAGACCAACGGCCTGCGGATCACCTTCTTGATCATGTTGCTGCCGATGGCGGCGAGCGGCATCATCCTTCTCCGGGGCACCCGCCACTACCCACGCGACGTCGCCACTGCCGCGGCCTCGCTCGCCTACGGCCCCGTCGAAGAGCCCCGCCCGGCAACCAGGAGCCGTCCACGCCGCTTCGGAAGGCGCCGGTCGGGGGCGCACAGAGCGAGGGGCACCGACCCCGTCTCGCGCGGCGAGGTCAACGCGGGTCCTGCCTATCCAGCGTGGACCAGACCGAGGTCCAACGGCCCAGGTGGAACCAATCCCGGCTCGACCAATCCCGGCTCGACCAATCCCGGCTCGACCAATCCCGGCGACGGGGGCCCGGCAGGCCGCGCTCCTTGACGGCTCCGACCATCCGCCCTCCGGGAGGCTGAAGCCGTGAACGTTGCGATCGCCGCAGCCGTCTTCCCGATCATCTTCGTCGGAGAGCTGCCGGACAAGACGATGTTCGCCTCCCTGATGCTCGCGACCCGGGGCCGACCCTTGGCGGTCTGGGTCGGCGCGGCGGGTGCCTTCGTCGTGCACGTGGTGATCGCCGTCACCGTGGGCGTCACCATCTTCCACCTGCTCCCCCACCGTGCCCTCTCCGCGGTGGTCGCCGGCCTCTTCCTCGTCGGCGCGGCCTATTCGTTGTACGAGAGTCGCCAGAGCCGGGTCGAGGACGAGGAGCAACGGGAGCAGGCGTTGGTGGACAAGGCCAAGGCGGGGGGACGGCCGGCCGCGGTGACCGCCTTCGTCATCATCTTCCTGGCGGAGTGGGGGGACCTCACACAGATCCTGACGGCCAACCTGGCCGCGCGGTACCACTCACCCCTCTCGGTGGCGGTCGGTTCCGTCCTCGCGCTGTGGACGGTGGCGGCCCTCGCGGTGATCGGCGGCCGCAACCTCCTGCGCTACGTCCCCATCCCCCTGATCCGCAAGATCACGGCGGTCGTGCTCGTGATCCTCGCCGGGGTGGAGGCCTACTCGGCCATCACCTGAGGGGCACCGTCTCCGCTTGGCCCCGGTCGGAGCGGCCCGGAATGGGGAACAGAATGTGCCGTCTCGCTGTTGAATTGAAGTAGGCGCGAGAAGAGGATCTGAGAGGAGGTGGTTGTGATGGTGACCAGAGAAGCCTTCAGTTGTCCGAGGAGCCAGGCGTAAGGGATTCGACGGAGTAGGTGTCCCAGTCGGCCTCGTAATAGTGGGCATGCGGCCTTGGCTGGTAGAGCAAGGCGATGCCGGGGCAAAGGTCCCCTAAGGATCTGTCGGGGCCACTTCCCTTCGTCTGGCTCGGTCGGAGATCAATTGGACCGAGCGCCCGATCCCTCGGGGTGACCGATGGGACGGGCGCTTCTTCGCGTCCGGCTGCGGCTCAGGCCCCCCGTCGACGCCAAGGTGGGCTGTGCAGAGGTTCCACGTCGGGTCGGCCGGGAGCGGGCAGCGACTGCATTCAGCTCGATCAGGGCGGCCCAGACGTCGCCCCCGGCCGGCAGCAGTCCGAAGCAGCGCCGGCTCCGGGCGGGGGTGAGACGCAACACGATTCGAGCGGTCCGACAGACGACGGGCGGTCCGTCGGCAGGGCACTGGCGAGCGCACGTACACACTCTGCTCGGCAGGTGTGACAACCGAATCCGGGCGAACGTCGGGTGACGCGGCGCTAGCCTCCAATCGACATGGTCATCGACCTGAAGCAGTGGGACTCGCTGTACCGACACGGCTTCGTGCGGGTGGCCGTCGGGGTGCCCCGCGTGCGAGTTGGCGATCCCGAGGCCAACGTCGACGCCACCTTGGACCTGGCTCGGCGCGCCGATGAGCAGGACGCCCTCCTGGTGGCCTTCCCCGAGCTCGGGCTCTCCTGCTACAGCGCGGACGACCTGTTCCACCAGAGCGCCTTGCTCGATGCCGTCGTCGACGGGCTCCAGCGCGTCGCGCGGGCGAGCGTCGATCTGCGGTGCGCCCTCGTGGTCGGCGCGCCCCTCGTGGTGTCGGGGCGACTCTTCAACTGCGCGGTGGTCATCCACCGAGGGGCTCCCATCGGGGTGGTGCCCAAGAGCTACCTGCCCAACTACCGAGAGTTCTACGAGAAGAGACAATTCGCCGCGGCTCGCGACGCCCTGACATCCGAGGTGACCCTCCTCGGACGGCGCGTCCCCTTCGGGTCCGATCTCCTGTTCGCGGCGCCCGAGATCGAGGGCCTGACGCTTCACCTCGAGATCTGCGAGGACGTGTGGGTTCCCGCACCGCCGAGCAGCTATGCGGCGCTGGCGGGCGCCACGGTCCTCGTCAACCTCTCCGCGTCCAATGCCCTCGTGGCCAAGGGGGACTACCGGCGGCTGCTCTGCGCATCCCAATCGGCCCGATGCGTGGCGGCCTACCTCTACACGGCCTCGGGTACGGGCGAGTCGACCACCGACCTCGCCTGGGACGGTCACGCCCTGATCCACGAGAACGGCGACCTTCTCGCCGAGGCGGAGCGCTTCGCCGCCCAGCCGCAGCTCCTCGTGGCCGAAGTGGACCTGGCCCGCCTCGCCGCCGACCGGCTGCGCATGACCAGCTTCACCGACAACGCGGCCGACCACCGGGATCGCCTCGGCTGCCTGGAGGACCGTCGAGCTTCCGCTCGAGCGCCCGGCGCACCCGGTGAGCCTGCGCCGGCCCATCGCCCGGTTCCCCTACGTGCCGGCCAACCCGACCACGCGCCACGACCGCTGCGCGGAGGTGATCCACATCCAGGTGGAGGGGCTCGCGAACCGGTTGGACGCCACGGGGATGGACAAGGTCGTGATCGGCGTCTCCGGCGGGCTCGACTCCACCCATGCGCTCATCGTCGCCGCCGAGGCCATGGACCGCATCGGCCTCCCGCGCACGAACGTGCTCGGGGTCACCATGCCGGGCTTCGCCACCACCGAGCACACGCTCGGCAACGCCCACCGGCTCATGTCCGCCCTGGGCGTGCACCGCCAGGAGATCGACATCCGGCCGTCCGCCCGCCAGATGCTCGAGGACCTGCAGCACCCGGCGGCCCGAGGGGAGCCCGTCTACGACGTCACCTACGAGAACGTCCAGGCCGGGGACCGCACCTCGCACCTCTTCCGCCTCGCCAACTACCACCAGGCGCTGGTCGTCGGCACGGGCGACCTGAGCGAGCTGGCGCTCGGCTGGTGCACCTTCGGGGTCGGCGACCACATGGCCCACTACTCGGTCAACGCGTCCGTGCCCAAGACCCTCATCCGCTACCTCATCGAGTGGACCCTCGAGACGGCGCGGCTCGGGCCCGAGGCCGAGGATGCCCTTCGATCCATCCTGGCGACGGAGATCTCCCCCGAGCTCATCCCCTCCCACGATCCCGACGCGACGTTGCCGGCCCAGAGCTCCGAGGCGGTGGTCGGACCCTACGAGCTCGCCGACTTCTTCCTCTACTACCTCCTCCGCTACGGCTACCGCCCGAGCAGGGTCGCCTACCTGGCGCTCAACGCCTGGGGAGACGTCGGGCGCGGCGGATGGCCCGACGGCGTCTCCCCCGAGGACCGCCACGAGTACGACCTCGCCACCATCACCATGCGCCTCCGAGACTTCCTTCGACGCTTCGTGCAGACGAGCCAGTTCAAGCGGTCCACGCTCCCCAACGCGCCCAAGGTCGGCTCGGGCGGCTCGCTGTCCCCGCGCGGCGACTGGAGGGCGCCGAGCGACGCCAGCGCGAGGGCGTGGCTCGAGGAGCTCTCGGCCAACGTCCCGCCCACCGACGGAGGCTGACACGGGCACCGCCCTCATCACGGACCTCTACGAGCTCAACATGACGGCGAGCTACCTGCGACGGGGCATGACCGAGGAGGCCACGTTCAGCCTGTTCGTGAGGAACCTGCCACCGAGCAGAGGCTTTCTCGTCGCCGCCGGACTCGAGGACTGCCTCGACTACCTCGAGACGCTCGCCTTCGAGGCCGAGGACCTGGCATGGCTCCGGGCGCACGGCTTCGGCGCCGCCGACGTCGAGCGTTTCGCATCGCTGCGCTTCACGGGCGACGTGCACGCCGCCCCGGAAGGCAGGGTGGTCCTCGCCGACGAGCCACTCCTCGAGATCACGGCACCGCTCCCCGAGGCCCAACTGGTCGAGACCTACCTGCTCAACCAGGTCACGTTCCAGACCGCGGTGGCCACCAAGGCGCTGCGGTGCCGGCTCGCGGCGGGCGACGTCCCCTTGGTCGACTTCGCCCTGCGGCGCACGCAGGGCACCGACGCAGGCAGGGGGGTCGCTCGGTCGTCCGCCATCGCCGGCTTCGCCGCCACGAGCAACGTCGAGGCGGCCCGGCGCTACGGGCTGGCGGCGGCGGGGACGATGGCCCATTCCTACGTGCAGGCGTTCCCCTCCGAGGTCGAGGCGCTCCGGGCCTTCGTCGAGGACTTCCCCGACCGCGCCACCCTGCTCGTCGACACCTACGACACGCTCGAGGGCGTCCGGCGAGCCGTCGCCCTCCTCCAAGAGCTCCGCCGAGCACGGCACGGGCTCGGTCAGCTGGCCATCCGGATCGACAGCGGCGATCTCGTCTCCCTCGCACGCAAGAGCAGGGCGATCCTCGACGAGGCGGGGCTGCGCGACGTCGGCATCTTCGTGAGCGGTGGGCTGGACGAGTACGACCTCGAGGCCATGCGCATCGCCGGCGCGCCCATCGACGGCGCCGGCATCGGAACCCGGATGGGCGTGTCCGCCGACGCCCCGTACCTCGACACGGTCTACAAGCTGGTGTCGGTCGGCGCACGGCCGGTGGTCAAGCTCTCGAGCGGCAAGGCCACGCTGCCGGGCCCGAAACAGGTGTGGCGACGCCGCCCGATCCAAGAGGACCTTCTCGACGTCCGCGCCGGCGCGCCGCCACCCGGCGCCCGGTCTCCCGACCCCGAGCCGTTGCTCTTGCCCGTGATGCGTGCGGGCGCCCGGATCGCTCCGGCCGGCAGCCTCGAGGCGGCACGCCGGCTCCTCGAGCAAGACCTCTCGGGCCTGCCACCCAGCGCCTTGGACCTCCGCCGACCGGTCCCGCCGAGGGTCGTGGTCTCCGAGCGGCTGCGTGCCCTGGGCGACGCCGTCGCCGCAGACGCCGGCCGGCCTCGCGCCGACGGGTAGCCGACCGGCCGGGCGAGGGCGGCCTCCCTCAGCCCGTGGCCAGCTCCGGCGCGAGCCGAGTCACCTCCACGGCCACCTCCAGCCGCTGGCTCGGGCCTCCGCCGTCCACCGAGCCACGCAGCGGCGACACGTCGAAGTAGTCGCGGCCCCACGCCGTCGTGATGTGCTCGTCCCCGACGAGGCGGTCATTGGTCGGGTCGACGTCGACCCATCCCCAGCCCGGCAAGAAGACCGAGACCCAGGCGTGGGACGCGTCCGCACCGACGAGCTGGCGGTCCTCGGGCGGCGAAACGGTCTCGATGTAGCCGCTCACGTAACGGGCGGACAACCCGAGCGCTCGCAGGCACCCGATGGCCAGGTGCGCGAAGTCCTGGCAGACCCCGCGCCGGTGCTCCAGGACCTCGAGCGGTGGCGTCGAGATCGAGGTGAAGCCGGGCTCGTAGGCGAACTCCCGGTAGATCCGCCCGGCGAGATCGAGCACCGCTTCGAGCATCGGCCGGCCGGCGGGGAACGACGGCGCCGCGTACTCGGCGAGCGTGCCGGAGATCGGCACGAGCCGGGAGGCGGACCGGAACCGTCGGGCCTCCCGGGCCGAGGGCTGACGATCGATCTCGAGCAGCCTGGCCACGGATTCCCAGGGAGGTCCCGATGGGGGCGCCGCCGGCCTCGCGACGACGACCTCGCTCGTGGCGGTCACGGTCATGGTCCGGAACCCGCCCTCGACCACGAAGCTCACCATCGAGTTGCCGAACAGGTCCGTGCACTCGTTGCGGGTGGTCGGGACGGGGTCGACCGAGACCTCGTGCGCCACGCACCACTGGCGATCCCCGTCGCGGGGCGTGAGATGCGCCTCGTTGCTGGCATAGCGCACCGGCGCGTCGTACTCGTAGGCGGTGCAGTGCACCACGCGATAGGTCTTGCGTCCCCCCACCTCGGTCATCTTGCCGCGCCCGTCGCCCGCCGCGTGGGAGCTCGCCCGATCGGCGCCGACCGGGGATATCACGCGCCCGGGCGCCGACGCCCGTTCCGCCTGCCTCGGCCGCCGAGACGGGGTCCTGGGCCCGGCCGTCCCCGCGGCATTCGAGGGGTGCTCACCCGAGCCGTGGGACCGAGAGATCTGGGAACCGGATCGTGGCGGCGGGACCAACCTCATGAAATACACGGTGTCCAGGTGATCGTGGACGTCCGCGATCCCCTTCTCGATCTCGAGCAGGTACGCACGAAGGGCCTGCGGCGTGAGCTGACCGAGCGGCGCGTCCCCCACCCGCACGGCCGCCTCGGTGGCCGCCGCCACGACCGGCTCGTTGCGGGGCAGCGCCTTGAGCAGGGTACGCACCTCGGCCAGGCAGGCCCCCACCGCCCTCGGCGAGGCCTCGTCCTGGAGGAGGAACCGGAGGATCGAACCGCCGTCCGCTCTGGCGGGCATCACGCGTCGGTAGGGCTGGTAGGACGCGAGCGACCGCAGCAGCGCCATGCGATGGACCTCGGTGTAGACGTCGCCACCGTCGGACGGAAGCGCCGTCTCGGCGTGGACCGAGAGGGTGCGACACGTGAGGTCGGCCCGCTCCAGCTGCTGGCCGATGCGGAGGAACGCCAGGGCATCGTCTCGCCGCATCGTGTGCTCGACCACGCCGCCGATCTGTGCGCACCGCTCCACCACCCTTCGCAGCCAGCGCACCCGCGCACCACGGTTACCCACGTGGTGCGTGTCCAAACTCGAGGCCATCCACAATTCGTTGCACAGCTCCCAGACCTCTCTCGGCACGACCGGCCGCGCCCGGCGCAGGTTGGCGCGGGCGGCGGCGATCGACGAGAGGAGGGAGGCGGGGTTGTCCCGGTCGACGAGGACGAAATCGACGACCTGGGTCTCGGCCGGGGTCTGCCGGCCGAGGGCGGCCGCCCGGAATTCCGAGGCCGCGCCCGTGATCTCGATCAGGGGCCACCATCCGACGTCCTCCCCCACCGGCAGGTCGATGTGGGTCTCGCCGTGCACCTGCACGACCCGAGCCATGTCCTCGGCCCGCTCCAGGTAACGGCCCGCCCAGTAGACGGCATCGGCCATCCTCGCGAGCAGCATCGCTCCGCTCACCTCCTCCTCGCCCCCATCGCGTCCCATCGGTCAACCATCCGTCCCGCCGAGGGCGGCCATGACCGTCGCCGCGCTCGGGCCGACCGGCCCGGGCGACGAGTGGGCCCCCGACGTCGCATCGGGAGAGGGGTCCTCGTGCTCGAGCGCCGCGCTCACGATCCAGGTGTCCTTGCTGCTGCCGCCCTGTGACGAGTTGACGATCAGCGAGCCCTCGGCCTGCGCCACGCGAGTCAACCCTCCCGGGGTCACGTAGGAGCCCTCGGGGCCGAGCAACGTGAAGGGCCGAAGGTCGACGTGGCGTGGGACGATCGACTCGTCGTGCAACGTCGGCATGGTCGAGAGGGAGACCACCGGCTGGGCCACCCAATTGGGGGCGTGCTGCTCGATGCGCCTCGCGACGAAGGCCAGCGCCTCCTCGCTCGCCGCGGGCCCGATGACGACGCCGTACCCTCCCGACTCGTTGGCCGGCTTGACCACCAGGGAGTCGAGGTGATCGAGGACGAAGCGACAGTCTGCAGGCTCCCCGCACCGCCAGGTCGGCACGCTGGGCAGGATCGGGTCCTCCGCCAGAAAGTACCGGATGAGCTCGGGGACGAAGCTGTAGATGGCCTTGTCGTCCGCCACGCCCGCGCCGGGGGCGTTGGCGAGGGCCACCTTGCCGGCCCGCCAGGCCCGGAGCAACCCCGGCACCCCGATGAGCGAATCGCGGCGCAGCGCCTCGGGGTCGAGGTAGAGCTCGTCGATCCTCCGGTAGATGACGTCCACCCGCTCGAGGCCCCCGACCGTCCGCATGCACACCGTGCCGTCCTCGAGCACCAGCAGGTCGCTGCCCTCGACCAGCTCCAGACCCATCTGCTGGGCTAGGAAGGCATGCTCGAAGTAGGCGGAATTGTGGATGCCCGGCGTGAGCACCACCATCGTGGGATCGCCCCGCACCGGCGAGAGCGAGGAGAGCAGCTCGCAGAGCCGGGGAACGTAGAGCCCCACGGGCTCGATGCTGTAGTAGCGGAACAGCTCCGGAAAGACGTGCTTGGCAACCATCCGGTTCTCGAGGAGGTAGGAGACGCCGGAGGGCACTCGCAGGTTGTCCTCGAGCACGTAGAGGGTCCCGTCCTTGTCGCGCACCAGGTCGCTGCCGCACACCTGGGCCCAGATCCCGCCGACGGGGCTGGCGCCCATGCACTCGGGCCGGAAGTTCGAAGAGCCGAGGACGAGCTCGGCCGGCAGGATCCCGGCGCGCAGGCAGCGCTGGTCGTGGTACACGTCGTCGATGAAGAGGTTGAGCGCCCGCAGCCGCTGCACGAGTCCCCGCTCGATGCGGTCCCATTCCGAAGAGTCGAGAACCCGGGGGATCACGTCGAACGGCCACGGCCGGTCGACGGCGGCGGTGCCCTGGTACGTCTGGAACGTGATCCCGATGCTGCGGATCTCGCGATCGGCCGCCTGCTGGCGCTCGAGCAGTCCCTCGATGCCGATGGCCTCGAGGTAACGCCACAGCCCGCTGGCCATGCCCTGCGGCGAGTGGCCCCCTCCCACCAGCTCGTCGTAGCCAGGGCCCGGCTCGTACGAGGCCAGCAGCGAGCCTCCGAAGCTGTTCACGAAGCTGCTCCCGTCACGTCGAGCGGTCCCCCGGCAGCCTCGTCACCGGGGGCCGGCGGCAGCTACCTTTCCTCCTCCGTAGGTGGTCCGGGGCCTACGTTACGGAGGCCGCGTAAACGCCGAGGGTCGCTCGGATGACGGCTGTGTTAATCCCGTCGACGGCAATCCCGTCGACGGCAATCCCGTCGACGACCTCCCGGCCGGGCGGGCCCGGGCCCTCGCCCACCTCGGGGGTCAGGCCGGGCGGCGGGCGCGGATCCACTCCGTCACGCCGGCACAGGTCAGCACCGCGGCGGCGTCCAGGCCAGCGGCGAGCTCGACGCTGACGGAGTCCACCCGCCACGCCAGCAGGCCGATGCCGATCACCGCGGCGGCCGTCGCCAGCCGCAGCCCGACGACGATGGCGCGCGACGGGCGGGGCGTGGTGGCGCCGATGACCGCCAGCACGACGTAGATCCCGGCCAGCGGCGCGGTGAACAACCGCACGTCCAGTGCGGTGAGCTCCGAGCTGATCTTGAGGGTCTCCCATTGGGCGAGCCCCACCGCCATGGCCACGATCGAGAGCTGCAGCGGCATGTGGGCGAGCATCCAGACCTTCCTGCCGAAGTTGGCCTCCGGCGGCCCCACGCGGTTGACGTCGTCGAAGTACAGGATCCACACCGCGAAGACGATCAGGAACTCGAGCGCCAGCACGAGGTAGTTGATCTGGTGCAGCTGCCGTCCCGAAGCGGTCAGGGCCACCTTCACGAACGACTCGCCCAGCACGATCATCGTGAGCAGCCCGAAGCGCTCCGCCAGGTGGTGGGAGTCCGATCGGGACTTGGCGATCGGGTCGTCGTAGCGCGGCAGGAGCGGCGGGGCCACGACGATGATCCACCCCACCGCCCACAACGCGTACCGAGGGCCGTCGGGCAGCGTGCCGGACAAGATCGCCAGCACGCCGCCGATCAGCAACGCGTTGCGCCGGATGGTGGCCATCCGGTGCAGCTCGGGCACCGTCCTGCGGATGTCGTGGGCCAGGGCCGCCACGGCGATCAGCAGCACGCCGGCCACCTCGGCGGCGTAGAGGCTGTGGGTGGTGACGGCGTTCCCCCCCACCACGGTGAAGATCGTGATGACGAACATCTGAACGAGCAGCACGACGCGTCGAGAGAGGCGGTCCGTGCGGTCCCGGTTGGTCAGCTCGGTCGTCTGGAACCACGCCCACCACAGCACGGCGAACATCCCGGCGAGCCAGATGGTGTTCTCCCAGTCGATGTCGTGGCTGTACGTGTTCGAGAAGACGATCGTGGCCGCCACGAGAACCAGGTCGTAGAAGAGCTCCAGCCAGCTCGTGGTGGCCCTATCGGGACTGAGCTCGCCCAGTGCCGGCGGGGCCGGGAAGCTGCGGCTCCCTGCAGGCGCGACCCTTCGTGAGTCGACGCTCCGAGACGTCCCCTCAGACACGCAGATCTCCAAGGCCAGGCCACCACCGCACGACCGAAGGACTCTACCCAGGCGTCCACCCCGGCCGATTCGAGGTCCACGGATCCAGCCCGCCTCCCGTGGCCGTAGAGGGAGCGATCAGACCTGCACCTTCGCGCGGGGCGGCACGGCGACACGCATCAGGTCCCTCGCCGCGACGACCTCGGCAAACACGGCGCGGGCCTCCTCGAGGAGCACCGACTCGTCGGCATAGCGCTGGGAGAAATGGGTGATGACCAGCTTGCGGGCACCGCTCTCGGCGGCGATCCGTGCCGCCTGTGCGGCGGTCAGGTGGTGGTGAGCTCGGGCCAGGTCGGCCTCGGCTTGCGCGTAGGTGGCCTCGCAGACGAGCAGGTCGACGCCGTCGGCCAGCTCCCACGCCCCGTCGCAGAGGCCGGTGTCCATGACGAAGGCAACCGACTGGCCGGGTCGGGGCACGCTCACGTCCTGGAGCCGCAAGGGAGGCCGGCCCGGCCGCACGAGGATCCCGTCGCGCTGCAGCCGTCCGACCTCGGGGCCATGGACCCCGAGGTCCTCGAGCCGGTCGCGCAGGATGGTGCGGGAACCGGGCTCGTCGAGCCTCCACCCGAAGGTCTCCGGCTGGTGGTCGAGCCGGCGGGCCGTCAGCGTGTAACCCGGCGCGGTGAGCACCGGGCCCGGCTCGAAGACGGGACGCCGGCGCACCTCGGCCCGCGCCTCGAAGACCGAGGCGTTGAGCAGCCGCTCGACGAAGGGCTCGCCGCTCGCGGGGTAGCAGATCTCGATCGGGTGGGTGACCTCGTCGAGCGAGAGGCGCTGCACGACACCGGGAAGGCCGAGGCAGTGATCCCCGTGGAGGTGGGTGATGCAGATCCGGCGCAAGGAGGAGACGGCCACTCCCGCGAACAGCATCTGGCGCTGGGTCCCCTCGCCGGGGTCGAAGAGGATCCCGTCACCGTCCCACCGCAGCAGGTACCCGTTGTGGTTGCGGTAGCGGGTGGGCGCCTGACTGGCCGTACCGAGCACCACGAGCTCACGCATGGCCTCATTCTGCTGCGGCGTCCGTGCTGTCGCAGGTTCTGCTGTGACGTCTGCACCGGCGAGGGCATGCGCTCTCGCCGAGGTACCGGGGTCAGGCGGAACCCTGCGGTGCCGCCTTCTCCGAGCGGCCAGGCTCCTCGTCGTGTGAACGGATCAGGTCGGGGTAGGCGCGCCGGTCGAACCCCGCCACGAACGTGCGCAACGCCTCCGATAGCCCCACCACCACCGGCAGCTGCCATCGGCGAGCCGGCGAGACCACGACCGAGTCGGTCGTCACCTTGATGGTCCGCACACCCGGATCGGCGGTCACCACCGCCGAGAGGTACACCGCAATGGCGCAGTCGCGGGGATCGCCCGGCGTGCCCTGCACACCGGCGGACCGCAGATGCCTCGCCACGTCGGGTGAGTCGCCCCCCAGCGACCCGAGCACCCCGGCGGTCTCGGCCCGCAATTCCCGCCGCCAATGCCTGTTGGTGCGCATGCCTCCTGCTCCTCCACCTTGGGAACCCACGGGACGTTGCAACACCATGCCCCCTTCGTCGCTCACCCGACCCGCACTGCCGTCACCACCATGGTGCGCCTCACGAGCCTCGAGGTCCAGGGTCAATCGCGAAGACGCAGGATGGGCGCCGTCCCCGCCCCTCGTCCGCGAGCTCGGCCTGCTTCGTCGCCGCGCTCCGGTCGCCGCCCCACACCGCTCTGACCAGGGGAGAAGTGCTCGGAGACCACCCTGAGAAACGGCTGGGAAATCCCCGCTGCCCGTGTCACACTGAGACTCATGCCCCTTCCCCGCCACGTCGCGTATGCCCGAGCGGCCATCGTGTTCCTCGTCCTTACCGTCCTGGGCGCCATCGTCACGGCGGTCTTCTATTCGGGCAACCACACCAAACGCGGCCTGGTGGCGGTCATCTTCACGGTCATCTTCCTGATCGCGGCCGTCGGGTGCTGGATGGCCTCGAATCGCTTCCGACGCGGGCGGCGTTACTGATCGCCGACTACCGGCAGGACCTCGCCCTCGTCCACCACCTCGGTTTCGGCTTCCACGCCGCCGCCTGCGCGCCCGGGATCGTCGAGCTCCTGGAGCCGGTCCGACGGCGTGGCGGCCGGGTCCTCGAGATCGGGTGCGGGAGCGGCCTGCTGACCAAGGAGCTGGTCGCCGCAGGCCATCGCGTGGTCGCCACGGACGCCTCGCCCGCCATGCTCGAGCTGGCGAGAGCGACCGCACCGGGAGCAGAAGAGGTTCGCATCCTCGTCCTGCCCGACGACCCTCTCCCGAAAGCCGACGCCGTGGTTGGCTGCGGCCACGTGCTCAACTACCTTCCCGATCTCGGCAACATCCATCGCGCCCTCGAGGCGATCGTCCAGGCGCTCCGGCCCGGCGGCCTACTCGCTCTCGACCTCTGCGACCTCGAGTGGGGCCGGGCGCGCCGAGACCAGGACTCCCAGGGGCGGGTTGGAGACGACTGGGCCATCGTCACGCGCTGCTCCCTACCGGCCCCCGACCGCTTCGTCCGTGACATGACCACCTTCGTGCGGCGCGACGGCCGTTGGGCACGCGACGACGAGCACCACGAGAACGTACTGGTCGATATCGAGGACGTGGCGAACCGACTCGCCGCATGGGGCGTGTCGGCTCGCGTCGAGCAGGCCTTCGGCAGCGAGATGCTCCCCGCCGGCCTCCGGGTCATCGTCGGCGAGCGACCGCTCGCGACGTGAGCATCGGGCCTGTCGGTCGCCGGGCGCGCTCCTAGAGCGCCAATCCGATCGCGACGCCCGCACCGGCAATCGCAAGTCCGACCACGACGCTCCCCACGACGTTGGCCGTGGCCTCGAGGACGTGGCCCTCCTCGAAGAGCTGGACCGTCTCGAAATTGAAGGTCGAGAAGGTCGTGTAGGCCCCGCAGAAGCCGACCCCGATCAGCGCCATCAACACCGACGGCACGTGGTGCGCCAGATCGAGACCGGTCAGCAGCCCGAGAGCCAGACATCCGGACATGTTCACCACGAAGGTGCCCCAGGGAAGGTCGGACACGATCCGGCGACTGACCGCACGATCGAGCAGGTACCGGCACGGGGCACCCACGAGTCCGCCGGCTGCGACCGCCAGGATGAGGCTCGGGCTCATGGGAATCGTCGGATGGGGCGATCTGCCCTCAGAGCTCGACCACTTCGACGTCGGACAGGGTGACGAGGGCGTCGCCCAAGAGTTCCTGGGCGGCACGCAGAAACTCCTCGATCCGCTCCGCCGAGTCCACGAGCACGATCGCCATGGGCGCATCGGTGCCGAGCAGGTGCGTCCGGTGCAATTGGCGCGATGCTCCGAATCCTTCGAGGCCGCCGACGGCGGTCGCCCCTCGGACGCCGACGCGCCTCGCCCGCCGGAGCAGCTCGCCCGCCAACGATCCGTGACCGGACTGGTCGTGAGCGGTCAGGAGAATCGTGAGCTGCTTCGCGCCATGGAAACGGAACGTCGGCTCGGGGCTCATCCAGACTGCCCCTGCAGCCATCTCTCGATCCTCACGAGGAGCCGGGCGGAGACGACCCCCATGCCGAGGGCGACCAGGCCGCCGACGACGCTCGCGACCACGTACGCCAGAGCGATCAGGGCATGGTCCGAACGGATCAACAGGACCGCCTGGACGGCGAAGGTCGAGAAGGTCGTGTAGGCCCCGAGGAAGCCGGCACCGACGACGGGCCGCGCCAACCGACCCGCCGGGAATTGCTCGAGGAAGAGGATCAGCAAGAGACCGAGCGCGAAGCTTCCCGTCAGGTTGACGAGGAGGATGTCGCCGGGAAACTGGTCCGAGCTGCTCGGCAGCGCGACGGTGATCCCGTAGCGGGCGAGCGCACCGAGGACGCCTCCCGCGGCGATGGCGACGAGGATGACCGCCTGGACCCGACGTGATTGGCGAGGGGGCATGGGCTCCTTCTGTTCTCGCCTGGCCGCAACCCGGCCAGGGTTGTCGGTAGGAGCCATCAGCCGTCGGTGGCGGTTCTGGCGAGCTCCATCGCCGGTCTCCACGCTAGAGCCCTGCCCGAACGCGGGCAACACCAGGGTAACGTTGCACCAAGGGCCGGATGGTGTCGATGGACCGGCAGGCGGCGGATCGGATGGCGGCGGACCGGATGGGGACGAGACTCAGGGTCTTCCTCACAGAGGACGATCGCCTCGGTCGCCACAGCGTCTGCGAGGTGCTGCTGCAGCGGGCGCTCGATCTTCACATGGCCGGTGCGACGATCTGGCGGGGCGTCGAGGGCTACGGCCCGTCGGGAAACGTCCGCACCATCCGCTTTCCCGATGTCTCGACGGGGCTCCCGCTCGTGATGGAGCTGATCGACGCGCCCGAGCGAGTGGAGGCGTTCCTGCCCGTCGTCCACGACCTCGCGCCGGGATCGCTCGTGACCCGAGAGCCCGTCCAGATGATCGACCCCGCCCGCGGCGACTAGGGCCGTCGCTGGAAGACCTGGGCCACCGTCCGGATCAGCAGCACCCCGCTCAGGACGATCCCGATGAACCCGATGACCCGCAGCGCCTCCGCGACCGTCTTGGAGTGCTCCAGGCTCGCCCCGATGAGCAGCAAGGCGGCGATCATCCCGCCCCCGATACCGACGGCCGCCATGAGCACGAGATCGAGCCACGACCGGAGCACCTGCTCGTCGCGACCCCCGAGGCGCTCCGTGCGCACGGAGAGCCGACCCGCCCGCAGCTGGGTGGCGATCTCGTCGAAGTGCTGGGGCAGCTCGCGCAGCGCCGGGAGGGCCCGAAGGAGCTCGCGCTCGAGCAGCTGACCCGACTGCTCGCCCTCGGGCTGCGCGACCTCCTTGATGAGGGCCGTGGCCTCGCCGGGCAGATCGAAGTCCGGCGCGATGCCCCGCAGGGTGCCGTCGAGCGTGAGGAGCGCCCGGGAGAGCTGGAACATGGATCGCGGCGGGCGCAGCCCGTGGCGGCTCATCGTCGCGAGCACCTCGCCGATCAGCTTGGGGTCGAACTGCTCGCCGCTCGCCTCCACCATGAGCAGCCCGATGTCCGCCTCGAGCACGCGCAGGTCGCTCATCGAGTCCGTGCCGGCCATCCTCCGGACGGCCCGGGCGACGAGCTGGGGCTCACCGAGGGTCATGCCGAGCGCCATCTCCTGGAGGGACTCCCGGGAGATCGGGTCGAGCAGGCCGACCGCCCCGAAGTCGAGCAGCCACAGGCGCCCGAGGTCGTCGACGAAGATGTTGCCCGGGTGCGGATCGGCGTGGTAGGCGCCGCCCTGGATGACCTGCCGCAGGAAGGCGCGCAGCAGGCTCTGGGCCAGGCGCTCGCGAGGCACGCCACAGGTCGAGAGGGCCAGCGCGTCGTCGACGGAGTGCCCGACCACCTCCTCCATGACGAGGAGTCGTCCCGTCGAAACCTCGTCGTACGTTGCCGGAATGTTCACGAGCGAGTCCTCCCCGGACTCGTGCGCCAACCGGTGACTCATCGCGGACTCCCGGTGGTAGTCGAGCTCCCGCTCCATCCCGGCGATCAGGTCCTCGGCCAGGTCTCTCATGCCGAGCAGGCGCGCCGCGGGGATCCGTCGCTCGGCGAGACCCGCCATGAGCCGAAGCACGGTGGCGTCGCGTTCGAGCAGCTCCTCCAACCCGGGGCGCTGGATCTTGACCACGACGTGCTCGCCGGTCATCAGCACGGCCCGATGCGTCTGCCCGATGGAGGCCGCGGCGAGTGGCTCCCACTCGAAGGAGGCAAATACCTCGTCCACCGGCCGGGCGAGCTCGTCCTCGACGAGTGCACGCAGCTCCTCGGGTGGGATCTGGCGCACCGAGGCCCGCAGTTCCGACAGCTCCTCGGTCACCGGCTCGGCCAACAGGTCCGTGCGCGTGGAGGCGATCTGCCCGAACTTGATGAACATGCCGCCGCAGTCCTCGAGCGTGAGTCGCAGCCGGTGACCGAACTCCGACGTCGAGACGGCATCGGCCGACACGAATTGGAATCGCGCCAGGCCCCGATGTCGGGCGTACCGGAGGACCTCCCAGGTCCGTCCCACCGGCGAGAGTTTCTGCCGAATCCACCGGATGGGGTGCAGCAGCGACCGCCGAGAGCGCTTGCGGAACTTCCCCTTGGGGGCCCGCAGGGCCTCCATGATCACGATCACGACCATCGTGCCGAGGATCCCGAAGAGGATGGCCAGCAGGCTCCGCTCGGCTTCGCTGCGGTGGGGCGCCGCGGCAACGGCACCGGATATCCCGGCGATGACGCCGATCAGGGCCGCGAGGAAGCTCCGTCCCCGGCCGACCCGGACCCCGAGCAGGCGCCCGCTGACGACGGCCATCACGATCACGAACAGGATGGCCAGGATCAGGGACAGGACGTTCTGGAACTGAATGGTGATCCCGGCAACCATGACGGCGCGGGATGATAGGTGAGTCGAGCTTCGGCCATTTTCGCCTGACCATTCAATGGCCTTGACCGGTCTCGCCCAGGTGCGGGAGGGTCGGGCGCCGGGTCCATAATTCGGGTGGGATGACGACGCCGTACTCACCGAGCTGATGCACGGGGACCGCCGCCCGCTGTCGGCGCGTCGACGGGACCGCCGCGTCGACCGCGAGGGCGAGCTCTACGCCACCCCCTACTGGCTCCGCTACGCCTGGGCGACGTTGCTGCTCCTCGTGCTGCTCGAGATGGCCAACGAGGCGCTCGGGCTCAACGGGCCTCACGCGCTCTACCAGCTGTGGTTCCACGACATCGTGCTCGTGGCATCGTCCGCCCTGGTCTTCTACCGGGCGATCTACGAGCCCCGCGCCCGCTCGGCGTGGTTCGCCATCGGCCTCGCCATGGCCTCGTGGACCGCCGGATCGATCCTCTGGGGTGCCGTCTACGGCGGCAACCCGACTCAGGCTCCCTATCCCTCGTTCGCGGACGTGCTCTGGCTGGCGTGGTACCCGCTCATGGCCATCGGCATCGCCCGGCTCATCAGGGTACGGGTGCCCCACTTCGAGCTGCACCGCTGGATGGACGGCCTCGCCGTCATGCTGATCGTGCTGGCGGCGGGGTTCGCGCTCGTCGTCCAACCCGTGGCCGCCCATGCGACCCAGGGCGCCCTGGCCACGATCGTGGACTTCAGCTACCCCGTCCTCGACATCCTCCTGATCGGCGCGGTCCTCGGCGTGTACGGGCTCCTCGGATGGCGGCCGGAGAAGGTGTGGGTGATGATCGGCCTCGGGATCCTGGCGACCACGATCGCCGATGCCGCCTACGCCGTCCGCGAAGCGCACGGCGCGAGCGATACCGGCGGCTTCGACTTCGTCTGGCCGCTCAGCGCCGTGCTCATCGCCTACGCCGCGTGGGTGGTCGCGCCACAGGACCAGGTCGAGCAGGAAGAGGTCACCGGCCTGCGGGCCGTCGCCCTGCCCCTCATGGCGCAGGCCCTGGCGGCCGCCATTCAGATCTACGCCCTCGTGGGAACGGTGGGCGACAGCGAGCGGGTGGTCACGCTGGTCGTCCTGGTGGTCTCCTCGGTCCAGATCATCTTGACCCGACCCCGACCGAGGGTCGAGCCGGAGACGTCCCCCGAGCTCGCGCCGACCGGGGGCACCCACGGCCCGCTCGCACCCGAACCGGCCTCAGTCCGACACCCCCCTTGAGCCGCTCCCCACCCCCAGGATCGAACACGGCCCCCCGCACCGTCTCTGCGACGACCGCCGAGGAGTAACGCATCGCCGCCAGGTCATGGACGAGTTGCACGAGCTCGGTCCGCCGCGCCGCCTGCATTGTCGGACACCTCGGCAGGGGTTCGGCCTTCTCTCCGTGGCTACCGGTCACCCATGGCATGGAAGAGCATCCGAGGTCGCCAGGTTCGGGTCACCGACGAGGCGGGGGATTCGCACGTCGTGACGGCAATTGCGTGGAACCCCGAGACGCACGCGGTCAGAGCGACGCCGACCCTCGGAGCCGACGACTCCGGACCCCAGCCGGAGTGGGCCGAGCTCCGCGGGAGATCGCCTCGCCATGAGGCCATCGGCGACTCGATGACGCAGGGCTACCAACTCAATCGGCGAGACCCCAGGGGCCGGTGCCCGACAGCTGCCGAGGCGAGATGCGAGTGACGAATCCGTCGGGCCAATCGTCTCCGGGCGGGGGGAACTGGCCACCCGTGATCCGGCGGAGTAGCGGTACGGCTCCACCCTCTTCGACTCGGGCGATCCCCTTGATCACGACGTAGGGGCTGAACCCTTGGAACTCGACGTCGGACTCGACGGAGAGCGTCACCCTCGGATCACGCCGGATGTTCCGCAGCTTCACGTGGTCGGCGAGATGACCGCCGACGATCTCGTCCCCGTCCCAGCCAACGTAGATGCACGTCACCTGCGGGGTGCCGTCCGGGTTGATGGTGGCCAGATGGACGAGCCGCCCTGAGGCCACGGCCGCCCGCGTGGTCTCGTCCAGTCGGATCGGGCCGTCGGTCATGGGTCTCTCCTTCGCTCGCCATCAACTCGTGCCCTGGCGATTCCAGGGTAATTCCATAGCCTTGGTCGTCGATCGCGTTAACCTGCGACCCTGAGACACCGCGTGCGCATGCCGTAGGCTCCGGGCGATGAACGCAGGCGGTCGGACAACCCTCGAATGGTTCGGCACGACCACGTTCCGGGTGCGCCACGCCGGGCTCGACCTCTACTTCGACGCCTACCTCGACCGGCTGCCCGGTCTCGACCCGGTCGGACTCTCGACCGCGGAGGTGCCCACTGCCGACTTCGTCTTCGTGAGCCACGCCCACTTCGACCACCTCTACGGGGCCGAAGCGATCGCGCTCCGGACGGGTGCCACGGTCGTCGCCTCGCCCGAGTCGGCCGCCTGCCTGCGGGCCAACGGCGTACCCGACCAACAGGTGCTCGTGGTGACGGGCGGCGAGACCATCCACTGTGGGCGCGACACACGGGTCCGCGTCCTCCCCGCACTCCACTCCTGCTTGTTCGCCCAGAGCAGCGCGGACTCGGCGATCCCCTGCCTGGGCGACCTCGACGTCAGCGCGCAGGAACGCCGTGCCAAGGTCGACGCCCTCTTCGAGATGATCCGGTCCCTCCCCGAGCCACTCGGCCCCTCGCTCGTCGAGATGTTGCGCCACACGTCGCCTCGAGACGGAGGACAGCTCTCCTACCTCCTGATCACCTCGCAGGGCTCCCTGCTCGTGAGCGGAAGCGCCGGCTATTGGAGGGGGATCTACTCGGGCCTGCGCCCGGACGTCGCCCTCCTCGCCGTGGGCGGCCGCCCCAACGTGGACGGGGAGCCGTACCAGGGGTCCACGGCCCAATTCATCCTCGAGCAGGTCGAGGAGCTCCAGCCGGGCAGGGTGGCCCTCTGCCACCACGACCCGCTGGTGCCGGGGCTGCCGGGAGTGGACATCGGTGGCGCGGTCGACCTTCTCCACCGGGAGGCCTCGCACTGTGGCCATCTCGGTCTCGAGTACTCGACTCCGGTCGAGCTCTTCGGCTGACCCACTCGCGCCGCCTTACGTGCCTCCCCGTCGCGACCTTGCCGCGTTCGAGGCTCGGGCCTCGGGTTACGAGGTCGGGTGGCGAGGGCGCCTGCACCACGAGATCGCCGACCGGACCGTCGACCTCGTGGTCTCCGTCCGTTCCGGTCCCCAACGCGTCCTCGACGTCGGCTGCGGGACCGGCTACCTCCTCCGCTCGCTCGCCGAGCGCTGCCCCGACGCCGACGCGCTCGTCGGCATCGACCCGGCGCCCTCGATGGTCGCTGCCGCCGCACGCCAAGCGCAGGACGCTCGCCTCCGCTTCACCGCCGGGGTCGCAGAGCATCTTGGCTTTCCCGACGCCAGCTTCGACCTCGTGGTGAGCACGACCTCGTTCGATCACTGGTCGGACCAATTGGCCGGCTTGCGTGAATCCGCCCGGGTGCTCGTGCCCGGCGGGCACCTCGTCCTCGTCGATCAGTTCTCCGAGTGGCTCCTTCCCACGATGCTCGTGGGGCGTCGGGGGAAGGCGCGCACCAAGCGGCGATGCGCCCGCCTGCTCGAGCAGGCGGGCTTTCCGTCACCTGCCTGGTACGACCTCTACGCGGTCCTCATCAAGGCCGCGGTTACGTCGACCTGAGTGGCGCCCGCAGGACCACCCAGGGAGGCTCAGATTCTGCCCTCGCCCCGCTGCTCGGCGCCGATCCGATCCATCTCCGAGTGGTGCTCGGCGACCCGCTTGGACTCGCCCGAGTCTTCGAGCTTGCTCGCCACGGCGTCCGCGAGTCGCTCCTCTTCCTCGGTCGGTAGCCGGTCGCTCTCGTGCGCTGCCCCGGCTTCCCGCCGCTCCTCGTCCTTCGTGGTGGCCGAAACCCTCGGCTCACGGCCCTTGGCGCTATCTCCCATCGCGCTTGCGCTCCTTTGCACTCGCTCCATTTCCAGGATCTCCTCGATGCCAGCGCATGCCGGCAGCGAGGCCTGCTCGAACCATCTACCCGAGCCGATCGACCAGCAATCACCTCCAACCTGGCAGCCCTACAATCCTGCGCGAACGGCGGGAGGATCCGGGCTCGGGGTGTCGACTTGCTCGAAGCCCCCGCCGGTCGGGCGGCGGGGGCGCGACCGAGAACGAGCCTGGGCCGGTCCCCGATGCGCCACCGGAAAGACGAACCAGAGCCCCATGAACAACACGAGCGTCGCGACTCCCACCACCACGACGACAGGTCCGTGCTCGACGAAGCTCACGATCAGCGACACAGCAGCCGTGACGGCGAGGCCGACCGTCGCCAATCCGGCAATCGCCATGATGTTCGCTACGTGGAGGAGCCGACCCTTTTGGTGACGGCGGAACACCAACCGGTGGTACGCGACCGGCGCGCACAGAAGGGCGGTCGCGAGCGCCGCCAGCAGCAGGCTCGCCAGGTAGAGATCCCGCTGGCCGGTACTGAGCTTGACGAAACGGACCGTGAAGGGCAGGGAGAGCAGGAACCCGAAGAGAACCTGGATGCCGAGACCGGCGACCCTGAGCTCTTGGAGCAGCTCCCCGACGTTGCGGTCGTCGCGTTGCGCCTCGGACTCCTGTCGATCGTCCTCGTCGCGCGAGACCGGCCCCTGACCGGCCGTCCTCGCCGCCCCCACCGCGAGATCCCTCAGCGATCGACGGCTCGTTCGAGCTCCGCCTTGGACATCTTGGAGCGACCCGGGACTCCTCGACGCCGGGCCTCCGCGTAGAGCTGGTCGCGCGTCCTTCCCCCAGCTCCATGGTGGGAGCGCAGGCCGCCCCGCCGGGAGGCGGAGATGTCCTGGGTCGAAAGGCGGCTCGAATCCCGCGCCTCACCGGACCGAGCTCGCTCCTTGTTGACGATCCGTGCGGCAATCTCCTCGGCGAGCCGCTCGGAGTCGCCTTGCTGCTGCAGCCCTTCCTTGATGTGCTCGTACTGTCGCTCGCGCTTTTCGCTCCAGGCTTGTTGCGGCACGTCCGACCTCCTTTTGCCGGTGTCCGCGTGATACCCGTTGGCGTGGGCCGGCTAACCCGTCGGGGACTCAGGACTCCTGGCGCTGCAGGTCGTCGCTCAACGTGGACCGCAGGTTTCGAAGGGTCGCCGACAGCAGGCGGCTGACCTGCATCTGGCTCGTGCCGAGCCGGGTCGCGATCTCGGACTGCGTCAGGCCGTCGACGAAGCGCAGCTTCAGCATGAGCTGGTCCCTCTCGGGAAGCCGACTCAGGGCCTGGGAGAGGAGCGATTGGTCTTCCACGAGAGAGAACCGCGCGTCATCGGAGCCGAGGAAGTGAGCCAAGGAATCCGAATCGCTGCCGGGTGCGTCCAGGGAGGAGGTCCGGTAGCCCTGGCGCGCCTCGAGCGCCTCGAGCACCGCCTCCTTACTGGCGCCCACGGCATCGGCCAGCTCGGCGACCGTCGGGGCCCGCTGAAGTTCCTGGGAGAGCATCTCCGTCTGGTGTCCGAGCTCGAGGCACAGCTCCTGGATCCGCCTCGGGGCCCGGACGGCCCAGCCACGATCCCGAAAGTGGCGCTTGAGCTCGCCCACGATGCACCTCACGGCGTAGGCACCGAACGTGACTCCCTGATCCGGGTCGAACCGGTCGACGGACTTGACCAGTGCCAGCGAGGCCACCTGCACGAGGTCGTCGTGGGGCTCGCCGCGGCTGGAGAAGCGACGGGCGAGCTGGTGGGCGAGTCCCAGGTGCCCGGCGACGAGGTCGTTGCGCAACGCCGGGTCCCGGGTGCGGGCGAACTCGACGAACTTCTGGGCGGCCTCGCTGTCCGCCGGCTGTTCCATCATCTCTGGGCGGAACCTCGCCGCTTTCGCAGCCATGCGCACTGCATGCCACCCACGGACTCTCGACCGTGAGCGTCGACCAGCGCGTCCAGCAATTGCTTGGAGAGCTCGAACACGGGCAATCCGTCCTCTCCGGAGACGCCCTGCGGGCCCGACGGTCCGGCAGGGGGAGGATCCAGGATGCACTCGACGGCGACCACGTCGTCGAGGCGCCGGAATTCGATCCGGAGGGGTCGATCGCCCGTGAGTGGGCCGAAGGAGACGCACAGCTCGTCGACGGCGAGGCGGAGGTCCTCGACCTCCTCGACATCGAAGCCTGCGCGGGTCGCCACGGTGGCGGCGGTGAACCTCGCCAGGGTGATCAGGTCCCCTTGCGCCGGGAAAGAGAGCTCGATCACCTCGTCCTTCGCCGTCTTCGAGAACGTTTCGATCATGGCAGCGGGACCTCTTCCACGTTCCGGTCGAGCAGCTCGTAACTCGGATAGAGCGGGAAGATGTCGGAGAGACCGGTGATCTCGAGCACCTTCAAGATGCGGGGCTCGTCCACCACGAGGTAGAGCTCGCCGCCAGCGTCCCGACACTGCCCGAGCACGTCGACCAGGACGCCGAGGGCGATCGAGTCGAGGAACGTTGCGCCCAGGAGGTCGACCACGATGGTCGTCGCACCCTCGGACCGGAGGCGCTCGAGGCGAGCCTCCAGCAAGGGGGCCACTGCAAGGTCGATCTCCCCGGTCAACACGATGGCGGGAAGCGCAACATCCGGTCCACGAGTTTGCGGCTGGTCCATTCCTTGTCACCCTCCCAAGGTGTCCTCCGCATCGAGCGCTACAGCGACCCGATCCGGCGATTATCGCGTGCCGACGGCGCCGTTTGCTCGCCCCGCCGAGTGGGTATGGAACCCACGAGGGGTGTGTCCAGCCATGAGAGGTCCGGCCGGCGGTGGCCGGTCATCCGGGTGGCAGGCCAGGGAGAGCCACTTTTGACGCAGGTACCATGTGAAGGCGGCGCGAGGCCCTCGACCGGTGGAGCCCGAGGCGGCCGCTCGAGGGTGCGCCCCTTCTGCCACGAGGCGTCCGTCTACGCCGGTGACGCCGAGTTCCTCGCCACCGTCGAGCCGTTCGTGCGCGAGGGGATCGATGCAGGCGAAGACGTGCTCGTCGCCGTGGACGGCTCCCGGGCCGCGCAGCTCCGGCACCGGCTCGGCCCGGCGGCGATCGGGGTGCGGTTCGCCGATCTGGACGGGCTCGGTTCCAATCCGGCGCGGCTGATTCCCCTTTGGCGTTCGTTCCTCGACGGGCTGGTGCCGGAGACGCCCTGTCGCGGGGTCGCCGAGTCGGTCCGCGCCGGCCGCCGCCACGCCGAGATCGAGGAATGCCTCGTTCACGAGACGCTCGTCAACCTCGAGTTCTCGCCGGGCGAGCCCCTCTGGCTCCGGTGCCTCTGCGATTCCTCCACCGTGCCCCCCGAGACAGTTCTGGACCTGCGCCGTCGCCACCCCCACCTCTCGGACGCGTCGGGGACCTTCCCCAACGACGAGTATCGCGAGTCGCCCGCCACCGCCCTCACCGCCCTCACCGCCCAGCACGAGCTGCCACCGCGGCCGCCTGGGACGCGGACATTCGGCGTCGAGGTCGAGTCGGTGGTTGCCGCGCGGCACCACGTGTCGGCCCTGGCACGGTCGTTGGGCCTCGATCCGGCCGGCACCTCGGACTTCACCCTGGCCGCCCACGAGGTCGTCGCGAACAGCGTCCTGCACGGAGGGGGGCATGCCGAGGTGTCCGTATGGGCCGAGGAGGGAGCGGTCGTCTGCGAGGTCCGGGATGACGGCCGATTCGAGGACGTCCTGGCCGGGCGCCGCAGGCCCGCCGCAGACGTCTCGAGTGGTCGGGGCCTGTGGATCGCCAACCAGCTCTGCGACCTCGTGCAGATCCGGTCCTCGCGGCGAGGCACGGTCCTTCGGCTCCACCTCCACCTGCGGTGAGAAGGGGGCCTCCCGCGCCCGCACGGTCCCGGCGGTACGGTGTCGAAAGGACCAGCGCCGTTTCCCACGGCCGGCGGCCAGGAGCGCCACGTCATGGAGCGAACGCACTCCGCTGCGGGCGCCCCTCGACCCGGAGGGTGTCGACGTGAACATGGGAGAGGAAAGCGCGAGGCCGGATTCCCGGGCGTTGCTGGAGGCGGCCAGGGCGGCGGGCGAATCGGCCTCAGGCTGGTGGCTGGAACTCACCATGGCGGCCCAGGCGGCCCTGACCCCCTACGCCGTCGACCTCCTCACCATCCAATCGATCACGAGGGTCAAAGACGCCCTGGGCGCCGACGCCATCTCGCTTCTCGTTGCCAACGAGGCCGAGGACGAGCTGGTGGCCCGTGTGGCGGTCGGCCTCAACCAGGAGATCTCCGTCGGGATCAGCATTGCTCGCGGCGAGGGGATGGCCGGCCAGGTGCTCGCATCCCGGCGCCCGCTGATCGTGGGCGATCTCTCCGGATGGCACCTGGCCTCGCCCACCCTTCGTGAGAGCGGCATGGTCTCGGTGGTGGCGGTCCCGATCCTGCACGAGCAGTCCACACTCGGGGTCCTGCATGCGGGGAGCCGCACTGCAAACCGGTTCGACACCGCCGATGCCGAGCTCCTCGGCCTGGTCGCAGAGCGACTCGCCCCGGCGATCGCGCGGGTTCGCCTCCTGCAGGCCGAACGAGACGCCAGGCGCGGGGCAGAGGACCGGGCCCAACGGCTGGCTCGCCTCGAGGATCTGACCGCGACCCTTGCCCAGGCCAAGACGACCGACGAGGTCGCCGATCTCCTCCACCGCCTCGTCGGCCAGTTGAGCCTGACGGAAGCCGAGCTGTGGAGCACCGTGTGGTTACGCAGCGGCGATCGCTTGGTGCGCGCCAGCGGGGCGTGTGCGCAGGACGTCGAGGCCATCGACCTCGACCGGCCGTTGGTGCTCTGCGAAGCCGTCCGGACCGGCCGGGCGGTGTTCGCACGCAGCGCGGCGGAGCTCGAGTCCCGACTGCCGGGCCTCTACCGCCTCACGCCCGAGGAGCAGAGCCTTGCCATCGTGCCGATCGTCGTCGGGGACGAGCCCATTGGCGCCCTGCGAGTCACCAGCCCCAAGGAGGACGCTTTCGGCGCTGGCGAGCGCGAGCTCCTGCAGCTGGCCGTCCACCGGGCCGCGCAGGCGGCCGGCCGTGCCCGTACCCACGAAGAGCGCGAGGGCCTCGCCCGTATCAGTGGGTTCCTTGCTGACGCTTCCCGAGCGACGGCAGAGGCTCCCGACTTCGCCGCCGCCCTCAACCGCCTGGCCGACCTCGCGCTCCGGGTGCTCGGGGACATCTGCCTGATCGACATCCTCGACGAGGACGGGCGAGTCGAGCGCATCGTGGCGCGGCATCGAGACGCTCGCTTGCAGCCGGTCGTGGACCGGTTGCACAGAGAGTTCGCTCCCACACTTGCCGGCGCCCACCCCGCGGTCGAGGTCATCCGCTCCGGGCACGGGGCGTGGTCGGAGCGGATGAGCGACGACTTCCTTCGCGCCACGACGCGAGACGACGAGCACTACGGGCTCGTCAAGCGACTCGGGTTCCGCTCGTACCTGGCCGTTCCACTCATCTCCCAGGATGTGAGCGGCGCCGTCACCTTCGTCTCGACGAGCCGCGCCTTCGGCCATGAGGACGTGCTCTTCGCTCAGGAGCTGGCGCGCCAGGTGGCAGCCGTGATCGGCAACGTCCACCGTTACGAGACGACGCTACGCACGTCGCACATCCTGCAGCACGCTCTCCTCCCTCCGTCGATTCCGAAGGTACCCGGGGCGATCGTGCACAGCCGCTACCTGGCGGCCACCAACGGCATCGACGTCGGCGGCGACTTCTACGACGTCATGCGGCGCAACGACCAGGGTGCTGATTTCGTGATCGGCGACGTCGCCGGTCACGATCGCGAAGCCGCAGCCCTGATGGGACAGATCCGAAGCGCCGTGCGAGCACTCGGAGTCGTCTCGTCCGGGCCGGCCGAGATGATGGCCACCCTGAGCGACCATTGGACCGAACTCGGATTCGATCGCATGGCCACGTTGCTCGTCATGCGCTACTTCGCGCACGAGCAACGCATCACCGTGGTCTCGGCCGGCCACTACCCACCGTTGCTCGTCGACGGCCACTCGGCGTCCTATCTCCCGGTCTCCCCCAACCCGCCCCTCGCGGCACCCGCCGCGTCGATCGCGGAATGGACGGGATCGGTCTGCCCCGGGCAGCTACTCCTTCTCTACACGGACGGGGTGATCGACGAACGCGGCATCGGCGTGGATAAGAGCATGGCCCGGCTTGCTGCGGTCGCAATGGACGGCGCTGCCGATCCCACTTCGCTGTGCGACCGGGTCATCGACATGGTCGGTGCCGAGCGGATCGATGATGTCGCGCTCTTGGCCATCAAATTCTCTTAGGTCGTCCTCCCTTACGACCTGCCGGCGCATCTGGACGATCCGAACAGAACCGACGAGAAGGGCCGCCAACGACCCGAGCACGGCACTCGACCAGGATCACGGCTTTTTCCGGCACCCCTGGCATGCCATTCAGCGCGTGAACACCAACGATCGCGAATGCGGCGAAGATCTCTACGAAGCGGTCCGGCAAGTTCTCAAGGCCGATCCGACATCCGCCGAACGAATCGCAGACGAATTGGCGAAGCTCGGAGGACACTCCTTCGGGTACGGGGCCCATTGGAACTACGTACGGCTCGCAGGGAGCCAGGGGTAGCGCCCACGGTGTGCCCGGGACCCAGCCGAGCTCTCAGGCAAGCCATCGGAGTTGATTCTTGTGGCGGAGGTTCCGCCAGTCCCTCTTCCACTCTCTGCGACGGTCCTCCTGACGACTCGCAATCTTTGACGAGCGCACACCGGCCGCAAAGGCGGCCGGGGGGGATAGCCCTGGTACGAGCGACATCAGCTCGTGCTCGGCGGCGACGGCGTCATGATGCTCGCCCAAGGTCGTCTGGATCCGCTGAGCCGCCGAGGCCAGTTTCGACGCCCGCTTGCCGACCACCGGAGCTGCCGCTTCCGCGGCGTAGCGCAGCTGCTTGGCTCGGATCCGGATGCGATGGAGGTCCTTGTCCGACGGATGCCGACCGGCCTTGCGCACACGTTTCCGGAGCGACCTCCACTGGGTTCCCACGACCGCCGGGAGCGCGTCGGAAGCGCGAGCGCCGGGAGAGGGATGGCCGCTCGAAGCGACCGCATCCGTTCGCCGGACAATGTCCCGTTCGAGAAGTGGCGGATGCAACGCGGCTGCTTGGAGCCGATCGAGCAGGTTGAGGTAGCGCTCTTCGTCGGCGAGTACCTGTGTCAGCCGCCCCGCTGCGGCATAGCGCTCGGACTGAAGGCCGTCCCGGCACTGATCACGAAAGGCGGAGTCACCCAGCGACGAGCCGTTCTCGTCCGTCAGGAGCGACCTCGTGAGGACGTCGACGTCCCGCACCTGGCCGAGCGCGTCGCCGACCCAGCGGAGGTCGTCGCGCGTGTGGCGCAACCAAACCGGGTCCAGCAATTCGGCGAAGGTCTTGAGATCGGAGCGAAGGCGCCGGGTCGCCACCCGTGCTTGGTGTACGTCGCGCATCGGCGGATCGGAGGGTGATACGCGCAGCCGGAAGTCGTGGTCGACGAGCCGGTCCAAGCCACCCGAGATGCTCGCCCTCACGACATCGGCGAGCGACGACTCGGGGGTCAATGACTCGGGCTTGGGCACGCACGTCCCGGCTCTGGCTTCGTGCGCTGCTGTCCACGCACTGATCGCCTTGGCCAGCTTGGGCTCATTGTCGGGGAAGGCTCCGGCCCGCTGTAACTCCTTCACGACCGCGCCGAGGAATCCCGCATCGCTACCCGCCAACTCCAGCTCGATCTGGCGAAATCGGATGCCGTCGCGAGTGCCACCCATGATGGTGACGACGTCGTCGTCGAGCTCGACCAGCGACTCACCTCCGGGGTCGCCGAGCAAGAGGCGGTGACGGGTCGTGGCGAGCTCCGCTATCTGCTCGAGGGGAGCGCGTCGAGCGATGGCGCTCAACACCCGGAGCGCTTCACCCGGCACCGTCGAGCGTTGGCCGGGCCAGGACAGCTCCATCCTCTGAAGGGTGGTCCCCTCCTCGCCGTTCGGCAGTTTGAGCGTCCAGACACCGGCTGGCCCGTCCCCCTTCTCTGTCCGGTGACGCAGTGTGAGCCCGCGCCGCCACAGCCGCAGGTCTTCGGTGTCGAAATAGGCTGTTCGCAGGTCCTGGTCCGGCTCGCGAGTCGTCCGACCGACGATGGGCCGCAGGTCGGGCAGGTCGAGCGTCCAATCGGCACCGAGCTTGACCTCACGCTCCACGTTCGCGGTTGTCGTTGTCATGGGGGACGACTACCCAAACGGACGGATCCCCAAAGGCGGGATCCAAAGAGCTACGGCCGATCCGACTTCACCGGGACTGGGGAGGCTCCCTTACCTCGACAGGAAGGGCGTGAAGAGACGGACGGGGCTGCCCGCCTCCCGCATCCTTGGTCTGCACCAACTTCACGCATCGAGCGGACAAGCGCTCAAACCCGTCGAGCCTGCCCTCGTGGATCCTGAACCGAGCGATTCCATGAAGCTCACTCACTGCTCCGGCCTCCTGTCTCTTGCGATCCTCGCAAGACGCTATGGCCGGGCATTCGTGACCGTTCGTGCGGCTCGGGCCACTGCATCGCCGAGTGCGTGACTTCCCAGCTCTTGAGCCTCGCGAGCCACGTGGGCCCCCTTGCTCGCCGTCCTCCTTCCGAGCTCGAGCGCCACGACCCCTCCGCCGTCCGCCGCGTCGACCGCTCGAGTGGCGAGTCCGCCGACCCTGCTCCCGACATCTCGCGCGCTGCTGCCGGCCTCCCGAGAGTGTGCCCGCGCTCGACGAAGGCCCCGCTGCGCGCCAACGGTGACCGCCGCACGCCTGGAGCTCCGGCGAGCCCGGCGGCAGGAACGTACACGGATCCTCGGCACTTCGCGATCGAAAGCCACGAGGAGCAGTCCTCCGAGGATCCCCAGGTCCGCGAGAAGACTCGCTTGCTGGCTGGTGCGCTGGTCAGGGTCCTGTTCCTTCCAGAAGGGATGGAAGAGAAACGTTCTCGGACCGAGCGTGCCGAGCAACGCCATCGCCCCCAGCCGACGCCATCGACGGGAACTGACCAGCATCGCCGCTCCGGCTTCGGCCAGGGCGCTCGTCCTTGCGATCTCGGTGGCGTCTCTGAACCCGAGCACGCGGCGTGCAGAATCAGGCACACGTTGGAGCACCACCTCTGCCGCAGGTTCGAAGAGTTTGACCCGGGCTGCGGGATCCCGAAGCGTTTCGAAGCTGGTGGCGATGATGGGAGCGGCCAAGAGGCACCGCCCGGCTCGCTTAGCGACAGTCATGAAGCCTCCCCTACCCCAGCTCCTGACGATCATTCGAGCCTGGCCGACCGTTTATGTCTCTTATTTGGGGGTAGGCCTCTCGTCGGGCGCTTCGAGATTTGCACCCACGCTCAAGGAGAGCGCCGGCTGCGCTTCCGCCCCTGGGAACGGGGGCGGTTTGCGCGTCAGGGTGAGCGTGATCGCGACGCTCGGTCGCTGGACACCCGGTCCGCGGGTCGTGCTCCGGTCCGTGCGGGTAGCCACGCGAAGGAGGCAACCATCGTTGCCGACGTGAACGATGTCACCGAAGGGAGACCCATGAGTGCGACACCCCGGACCGACATTCTCCATCTGCTCCTCGCCGACCACGAGGCACTGAAGAAGCAGTTCGCCTCGCTGGACAAGGCTGCCGCCGAAGAGCGCCAGCCTCTCTTTTGCGAGCTGGTGCAAGACCTCGTGTGCCACGAGGTCGCGGAGGAGATCGTCCTCTATCCCACCATCCGCCTGGACGCGCCCCACGGGGGCGCTGAGGCAGCCCCGCGGCTCGAGGAACAAGCTACGGCCGAGGAGAGGCTCGCCGTCCTGGAGAAGACGGACCCGACGAGTGACGAGTTCGGGCGCGGGCTGGCGAAGCTCGAGCGTGCGATCCTGCGTCATGCCGAGGCAGAGGAACGGGAGATCTTTCCCTTGCTGCGAGCTGTGGAAGACGACGAGGAGCGGATCGCACTGGGCGTTCGATACGAGAGGGCAAAGGCGAGCGCGCCCACGCATCCACATCCGCATGCACCCGACACGCCCCCCGGCAACCTGCTGGTCGGGCCCGTCGCCGCGATGTTCGACAAGGCCCGTGATGTCGCACGGAGCGCCATGGGTGGGCGCTGAACACGAGAGTCACCATCGGCGGCCCACATCGTGAGGGCCACCTGGGACCGAACGAGCCACGCAACCAAAGGAGAGGGAATGACGAAGCCAGCCCGAAACGATCCTCAAGATCAGCGATTCGGCGCCGAGGCGTCGGAGGACCAGGGCCTGGTCGACCGGCTGGTCGACCCGGGACTCGACGAGGAGCAGTTGCCCCACGGTCGGCCCGACGGCCGAGGGCGGCCGGCAAGGCCGAGGTCCGGGAGCCGACGCGTGGCACCGGATGAGGCCTCCCCGCGGAAAGCAGGTCTGGTACGGGACGCGACCCCCCCGATTAGGGCGCCCTCGGGCGGGTACTCCAAAGCAAGTACCAGGGTAAAGGCGTCCGCGGCGAGTGAGATGACGGAGGAGTGATGCGAGGGATCATCTGGGGCGTAGCGATTCTGGCGGTCGGAGGGATCACCGCCGGCTGTGCGGGGGTCGGGGCGACGACTGCTCCGACGACCAGTTCTGCACCGTCGACGACTTCCATCACAAGTAGGGCCAACCTGATCCCGTCTCGGGTACCGAACACGGATCCGCCGGTAGTGGTGACCGGCGCTGCGCCGACCAGCCAGCAGCTGATGCAGGTCGCCGACCAGGAGAAACCGGACGAGCCGGCCCAGTGGCAGCAGTGCGTGGCCAACTGGATGTCGAACAGCCTGCCGGCGAGCGAGCTCCAGATGATCGTCGACGACACTATGGACCAGCTGCTCAACGACCCGACCATCCACTCAGACCTTGTCCAGGCCAACGAAGCCTGCACACAGTCCTGAGGACCGATCCCTACCGACGACAAAGTTGACCAGGCCGATGCGAAGGCAACTCCTGCTCCCGCATGAACCACAGAGCGTCGCAAGAGCGAGGGATTTCGTGAGGAGGTGCCTGCGCGATGCGCGGCTGGGCACTGACGCACCGCGGCATCCGGAGGAACTGGACGCCGCGGTGCTCGTCGCCTCAGAGCTCGTCACGAACGCCGTACAGCACGCAGAGCCTCGGTCGGTTCCCGTCGAGGTCGAGCTCCGTGTGAGCCAGCGCAGGGTCTATCTCGGCGTCTACGACTCCGATCCTTCTCCGCCCGTCCTCCGGTCACCCCAAGGTCACGAGAAGGGCGGTCGCGGCCTCACGATCGTCGGACGGGTCGCCAGATCTTGGGGATGGGCGCCTACAGGTCATGGAGGGAAATGTGTCTGGTGTGACCTCGGCTCCGCCCCTCGAGCCCCACACCAGGGGCGCGCCGACAGAACCGCTGGACACCCCTGCAGTTTCCTTCCAACACCGGGGGGTATTTGATAGCTGACGAACGGTCCCTCGGACTGGGCGTGCGCCAGCGCTCGACGATGTCGGCGGTCTTCTCGGCGCGATCGCACATGGAATGGAGGAACCAATGACGACAGTCGAAGGCTCCAGCAATTCTCGATTCGACGAGTTGTCCCGTTCCGGCGACCCTCGGTTGCGGGCGGAACTGATCGAGGAGCATCTGGAACTGGCCCGCCGCCTTGCGGGCCGATTCGTGCGTCGTAACGAAACGTTCGACGACCTGTTTCAGGTGGCGTCGATCGGTCTGGTGAAGGCCGTCGACGGGTTCCGACCCGAGTTGGGCTATCAAATTCGGCGCGTACGCCGTGACGACCATCCTCGGCGAGCTCAAGCGGCACTTCCGTGATCAGGGGTGGTCGGTACGAGCCCCGCGGCGTCTGCAGGAGCTGTACCTCCGACTCAGTCCGGCGACCGAGGAGCTCTCCCAGGAGCTCGGCCGTGCTCCGACGGTCGACGAGCTGTCCGATCGGCTGCAGGTGAGCAACGAGGACATTCTGGAGGCGATGGAGGCCGGTCAGGCGTACCGTTCGGCCTCCCTCGATGCCACGGTAGAGGACTCGGACAAGCCCATCATCAACATCGGCTCGGATGATCCCCAGTTCGAGATGGCCGACGACCTCCTCTCGCTGTCGGACGCCATGGGTCGACTGCCGGAGAGGGAGCGGCACATCCTCAAGCTTCGGTTCTTCGACGATATGACGCAGGCGGAGATCGCGAGAACGGTCGGACTGAGCCAGATGCAGATCTCGAGGCTCCTCGACCAGTCGCTGAACGCGTTGCGCGACGACGCGACGGTCGGAATGCCGGCCCTCGCAGCAAGCTGAAGTCGCGGAGCTGAAGGCGGCGAGCACGCTCGATACACGAGGAGGCACAATGTCCCCCAAGTCCCGGACGCACCACATCGCCGTGCTCGTGCAGGACAACGGCGAGCTCGCCGAGGACGTTGTGGAGCGTGAGGTCGTGGAGCAGGCGCACCGCCGGCGACACCGACTGGACGGTGAGCCCGACGCCCGGGGTTCGGATCTCGGTACGGACTCGTTTCCTGCGAGCGATCCGCCTTCCAGCTGGTCCGGCGTGGACTCGCCGGTGGAGAGGCGCTCTGCGCGGGTTCTAGCCGGCGCGCCGGTGGAGGACGTGCCCGAGCGTCCCGATCCCGCCGCCCCCATTCCCCGGACGATCCCGAGAGGCGAGGGCGCGTCTCACTAGCGTGCGGACGCCCGAGACCGGCCCAGGGCCCAGATCACGGGCCCTGGGCCGGTCCGCCTACTGCTCGAAGGCGTCCTTGACCTTCTCTCCGGCCTGCTTCAGGTTGCCGGAGACCTTGTTGCCCTTGCCCTCGGCCTCGAGGTACCGGTCGTCGGTGGCCTTGCCCGCCCTTTCCTTGACCTCACCTTTGAGCTCCTCGGCCTTGTGCTTCACCTTGTCGAACCGTCCCATGCCGTACCTCCCGTTTCCACACGTTTTTTCCTGTCCATCGGTGCTACCCCGATCGGTGCCGGACAAACGCGCTCGAGAAGGGGGCTCGGCGCACCCCGAGCGCGGCGCAGGCAGACTGGCGGGGCCGCGGCCGACGAGGGCCGAGCAGCGAGTCAAGGAGATCGGCACTGTGGCGCCACTTCGGATCGTCCAATGGTCCACCGGAAACGTCGGTCGCCACGCGATCGCGGGGATCGACGCCCACCCGGAGCTCGAGCTCGTCGGCGTCTGGGTGTCCAACCCGGAGAAGGTCGGCGTGGACGCCGGTGCGCTCGCCGGCCTCGGACGAACCCTCGGCGTTCGAGCCATCTCCGACGCGGACGAGGTGCTCGCCCTCCAACCTGACTGCGTGGTGCATGCCGCGATGGCCGACGACCGCCTGGTGGAGGCCCTCCGAGACATCGAGCGTCTCCTCCGGGCGGGTGCCAACGTCGTGTCGAGCGGGCCGGTCTTCCTCCAGTACCCCGCCGGGATGGCGAACGACCTCGCCGGCGGGGTGCGGCAAGCGGCGCAAGAAGCCGGCGTCTCCCTCTGGGTGAACGGCATCGACCCCGGTTTTGCCAACGATCTGCTGCCTTTGGCCCTGTCGGGAGTCAGCGAGAGGATCGAACAGGTGCGGTGCACCGAGATCCTCAACTACGCGACCTACGAGCAGCCCATGATCCTCTTCGACGTCATGGGCTTCGGCAAGCCGATGGACGAGGTGCCGATGCTGCTCCAGCCGGGCATCCTCGGCTTGGCCTGGGGCGGCGTCGTCCACCAGATCGCGGCTGGGCTCGGTGTGGAGCTCGACGGGGTCGAGGAGTGGTACGAGAGGTTGCCGGCACCCGAGGACATCGCCGTCCGGGCGGGCATCGTGGCCAAGGGCACCGTCGGGGCGCTGCACTTCGAGGTCCGGGGTCTGTGGAACGGCCGCCCCGTCGTGGTGCTCGAGCACGTCACCCGGCTCCGCGACGATCTCGGTCCGGACTGGCCGCAACCGACCGGCCAGGGCTCGTACCGGGTCGAGGTTCGCGGAGAGCCCAACTACACGCTCGACCTGCAGCTGGTCGGGTCCGACGGCGACCACAACACCGCCGGCCTGAAGGCCACCGCCATGCGGTTGGTCAACGCCATCCCGGCGGTCGTGGCGGCCCCGCCGGGCCTGCTCACTGCCCTGGATCTCCCGCTCATCCCGGGAAGGGGCCTCCTCCGCTGAGCCCGTATCCGTTCGTTGGTGTGCGCATCATTGGCCCGCAAGCAGGCCGAGGTCGCGCAGACTTTCGGCCGTTTCCACGATCGTCGTCTCGGCTGGGCGCGGGCGCCATCCAAGCTCCCGCTTGGCACGGTCGTTGTGGATGATCAGCCGGGGTGGCTCCGGTCCGGGCGCTTCCACGGTCGGCACCCGCGCCGCCAACGTGCCGAGCCGCTCGCGCAGGATCTGAGCGAACTCCAAGATGGTGAGGGTCGGCCCGTCGGCCAACGCCAGGAAGCGCTTGCCAGCCGCGTCGGGGGCGGCCATTGCTCGGATATGAAGATCGGCCACGTCACGCACGTCGGCGACGCCGAAGCGCTGGCGTTCCGCCTCGGGCATGGTCCCGTCCAGCATCGTCTTGACCAGCTGAGGAGACGGACGTATTCGGGTGGTCAACGCCGGGCCGAGGATGAGCGTGGGGGTGAGCACGACCAGCTCGGTATCCCCGCCCTCACGCTCGATGAAGTCCCAGGCGGCCCTCTCGGCGATCGTCTTCGACCGGGGATACGGCGGGAGACCGGGAGTCTCGGGATCGGTCCAGTCCGCCTCGGTGTACTCGGAGCCCGGCTTCGGTGAATAGCCGACCGCCGCAAACGACGACGTCAGCACGACCCGCCGGACTCCGGCGTCGCGAGCGGCCCGCAGGACGCGCAGCGTGCCGTCACGGGCGGGGACGATCACCTCATCGGGATCGTCGGACTGGAGTATCGGGGAGGCGACGTGGTGCACCTCCTCGCAGCCATCGACGGCGGCCGCCCAGCCCTCGTCGGCCGTCAGCTGGGCCGTCGCGATCTCCAGCCCGCTGTCGTCCGCGGCGCCGCGGCGCACCGCCACACGCGCGTCGCCCTCGTTGTCGAGGGAACGCACCGTCGCGCGCACCCGACGCCCGTCCCGCAGGAGCGCCGCGATCAGCTGCGTCCCCAGATAGCCCGAACCCCCCGTGACCAGAACCGAGCTCACCGGGGCTCCACTTGCTCGGGGCGGGGGATCATCTCCCGCGCCCCCAGGCTCGCCATCGTCAGAGCTGCCATCTGCCAAAGAAAACCGACGCCGAGCACCTGAAGTCAAGGTCGTGGCGCCAGAAATTCCCGAAATCCTCGGCGGACCGGTCCACGAGTACCGTCTTGTGACAAGAGGCGCCGATGAGACCACCCACGAAAGGAGCTCGGGATGCGCATGGAAGACATGATCCTCGTCAGCATCGACGACCACATGGTCGAGCCGCCCGGCATGTACCGCAACCATGTTCCGTCGAAGTGGCTGGATCAGGCCCCGAGAATCGTCCGGACCGAGGAAGGCGTCGATCAATGGGTCTTCCAGGGGGAGGCGACGAGCACCACGTTCGGCATGAACGCCGTCGTCGGGTGGCCACGAGAGGAGTGGGGCTTCCACCCCGGCTCGTACGCCGAGCTTCGGCCCGGCACCTTCGACGTTCACGAGCGGGTCCGGGACATGAACGTCAACGGGGTGCTGGCGTCCATGTGCTTCCCGACCATGGCCGGGTTTAATGCCCGCACCTTCACCGAAGCGGGCGACAAGGAGCTCTCGCTCGTCATGCTCCAGGCCTACAACGACTGGGCCATCGACGAGTGGTGTGCCGCCTACCCGGGCCGCTTCATCCCGATCGGCCTGGTTCCGATGTGGGACGTCGGCCTCGCCGTCAAGGAGGTCCACCGCATCGCCAAGAAGGGCTGTCGCTCGATCAGCTTCCCGGAGGCCCCCCACGCCCAGGGATTTCCGAGCTTCCTCTCGGGACATTGGGACCCGATTCTCCAAGCCCTGGTCGAGGAGAACATGGTCCTCTCCCTCCACATCGGCATCGGATTCGGTCTCATCCAGAGGGCCCCAGAGGCTCCGGTCGACCACCTCATGGTCCTCGCGTGCCAGATCTCGGCGCTGATCGCCCAGGACCTGCTCTTCGGTCCGACGCTGCGCCGCTTCCCGGACCTGAAGGTCGCCCTCTCCGAGGGTGGCATCGGGTGGATCCCGTTCTACTTCGACCGGGTCGATCGGCACTTCCAGAACCAGGAGTGGCTCCACCACGACTTCCAGGGCAAGCTGCCGTCCGAGGTGTTCCGCGAGCACGTCCTGGCGTGCTACATCACCGACCCCTCGGGCCTACAGCTCCGCGATCGGATCGGGATCGAGAACATCGCCTGGGAGTGCGATTACCCGCACACCGATACGACCTGGCCCGAGTCGCCGGAGTTCGCGTGGAAAGAGCTCGAGGACGCCGGCTGCGACGAAGCGGAGATCCACAAGATCACCTGGGAGAACGCGACCCGTTTCTTCGACTGGGACCCCTTCGAGCACACGCCGAGGGACCAAGCGAGCGTCGGGGCGTTGCGCGCCCTGGCACGGGACGTCGACACCGCCCGGATGCCGCGCGCCGAGTGGCGCAAGCGCAACGAAGCCGCCGGGATCGGGCAGGTATCGACGGGCTGACCCGCCGCTCGCACGCCGAGGCCGGGAGCGAACCGGCCCGAGGCGCAGTTCCTATTCGAGGACGCCGGCCGTGAACAATGCTTCGACGTCGCCTTCGGAGAGGCCCAACTCGGCCCGGCAGATGTCCCGCGTGTGCTCGCCGAGCCTTGGCGCCGGACGATGTGCGGGCAACGACATGTCGGAGGCCAGGTACGACTGGCGGTCGAGGACGAGCCGGCCGATGTCGGGCTGCTCGAGCGGGACCAGGAACCCGCGGGCCAACAGGTGCGGGTCATCGAGGAGATCGGGCGGGTAGGCCATACGCGCCGCGGCGATCCCGCGAGCCCGGCACCGGGCTGCCACCTCGTCGGCCCCGCCCTCTGCGCACCATGCGTCCAGCTCGGGGAGCGGGTGCGGCGAGCAGACCACGACCCATTCCTCGTCCTCCTCGGCGCCGGAGCAGCGGAACGTGCCCCAGACCGGGCCCCGTTCGTCGCTGTTGCCGTCGGGGCCGACCGTGCCCGGCGCGATGGACTCGGCCATCAGCAGGTCGCCGAGTGAGCACGCCACGACCTCGGCCTGGGCCAGCTCGACGTGCGTCCCCACACCCGTCCGCTCCCGTCGGTAGAGGGCGGCCAGGCCGAGCGCGGCGAGGAGATGACCGACGAGCAGGTCGGGGTAGTTGGAGGGCGAGCCCGGAGACCCGTCGCCGTCCGGGAACGCCCACAGGTGCAGCAGCCCGCCGTAGGCCTGCACCGATGGGCCGTAGCCGCGCCAGCTGGCACGTGGGCCCGTCGCACCGAGCAGCTGACTCGACAGCATCACCAGCCGCGGGTTGAGGTCGCGGAGCTCGTCCCATCCGAGCCCGAGCTCGGCCATCGCACCGGTCGAGTTGTTCTCGATCACCACATCTGCGGCCTCCACGAGGCGGCGCACCAGTGCCACACCCTGGGGCGCCTTGAGGTCGACGCCGAAGCTCCGCTTGGACCGGCTCGAGGACACGAACGACGGGCTCGTGAGGTTCGGCCCCATGAGCCGCATGAAATCGGGGTACCGGGCGCTCTCGACCTTGATCACGTCGGCCCCATGGTCGGCGAACAGCCGGCCACACTGCACACCGACACCACCCTGTCCGAAGTCGAGCACCCGCAGCCCGGCGAGCGGCCCACCATCGTGCTGATCGTCGTGGTCGGCGGTCGTTCGCGCCGTGATCTGCGGCTCCCACGAGATCAGCCCGTCGTGCTCCCCCACCGAGGGGGCCCGGAACCGGTGGCCGAGGCGCACACCGTCAAACTCCGCGAACCCGGCTGGCACCCGGCCCCGCACCCCCGACGCCACCTCGACGTCCCCCAGCAGACCCCGGGCCACGAAGTGCTCGTCGGCGAGGATGTCCGCCGGGGTGTTGATCGGCGTGATGACGATGCCGCGCCGCTGGGCCTCCTCCGCCGCCTCCCGAGTCGTCAACGTCTCGAGGAAGGGGCGGAGGACGGCGAAGATCTCCTCCCGCCTCATGATCCTCGTCATCATCTGGTCGAACGCCGGATCCGCGAGCTCGGCAGGTCGACCGATCCAGTCGAACAGCGCCCGCCACTGCCGGACCGACATCACGACGACCTTGACGATGCCATCGCGCGTCCGCAACGAGGGGTACATCTCCACCCCGCCTCGCACCCGCCGCGGCGCTCCCGCCGATGCGTTCGCGATCGACCAGGTATCGACCTGGATGACCGCCTCGAGCGCCGACACGTCGAGGCGCTGCCCTTCACCGGTGGCCCGGCGCTGCCACAGAGCGGCGAGCACCGCCCAGGCACCCATGACCGAAGCGGTATCGGATGCAACCGCCCCCGGGACGAGCAGCGGGGGCTTCTCCGGCACGCCCGACTGGGACAGCCATCCCGACATGCCGACCACGACGTCGTCGGTGGCGGGCCGGGCGGCATAGGGGCCAGAGCGCCCGAACCACGTGAGGGAGCAGACGACCTGCGCGGGGTGCGCCGGTTCGATGTCGTCGAGCGACGAGTGGAGGACGACGTCGGCTCCGGCCACGAGGGTGCGGTCGTCCGTGACGCCACGCTTGTTCCAGTTGCGGTACGCCCAGCCGAGGCCCCGCGGTTCCAACGAACGCGCCGGGGAGCCGCCGGCCGGCTCGACCTTGATCACATCGGCGCCGAGATCGGCAAGGATCCTGCCGCACAGCTCGCCCACGCCGACCGTCCGGTCGAGCACCCGCACGCCGTCGAGGGGAAGTGCCGGCGTCATGTGCCCGTGAAGTTGGGCGAGCGCTTCTCGATGAAGGCTTTCATGCCCTCTCTGGCGTCGTTGCTGCGGGTGACCTTCGCGACGAAACCCTGCTCGATCGGCCTCGCCACCTCCTCGGCAAGCCAACCCGTCTCGACCGCGGAGGCTTTGGAGGCGGCGACCGACAACGGACCGTTGGCGGCAAGGGTATCGGCGACCTCGCGGGCCCTGTCCATCCCCTGCCCCGTTGGCACGAGGTGGGAGACGAGCCCCCACCGCAGGGCCTCCTCGGCGTCGAGGATGCGACCGGTCAAGAGCATGTCCATCGCGACGGCATAGGGGATCTGCCGCTTGAGCCGCATGGTCGAGCCGGCACCAGCGATCAGTCCTCGCCGCGCCTCGGGCACACCGAAGCGGGCGTGCTCCTCGGCGATGCGGATGTCGGTCTGCTGCAACATCTCGCATCCCCCACCCATGCAGTCACCGTTCACCACGGCGATGATCGGCGTGGCCAGCCAGGTGGTCAACAGGAGGCCGCGGCCGATCAGGGACGTATCTTCCATGGCCCGAAGCTCGTTCTCCGACGGCTCACTCGAGCGCTTGCCGGCCATCCAGCCGGCATCGAGGTCCCCGCCGACGCAGTAGGAGCCCTCGGCTCCGGTGAGGATCGCCGAACGAATCGTGTCGTCCGCATCGATCGTCGCCCACGCATCCGCGAGTCGCACGATCATGTCGAGTGAGAGCGCGTTGCGGCGTCGAGGGCGGTTCATCGTGAGCACCACGGTGTGACCGTGACGCTCGTAAAGGAGGCTCGGTGAAACGTCGGTCGTCATCGTGGTCCTTCCTCGCCCCCGTGGGGCGCTTCTTCCTCAAAACCGCAGATGATGCCACGAGAGGCGCCCCCTCGGAGTCCCGAGCAGGTCCGGCGGGGGTGTCCGAAACGTCCAAGACCTGGGAGGAGTACCGCCCATAGCCTCCTTCCCGTGCAACTTCGCCCATCGGTCATCGAGCTCGTCGTCTCCGACATGGCGGCCAGCCTCAGGTTCTTTCGGCTCCTTGGCATCGAAAGCCCGCCCGAGGCGGACAGGGAACCGCACGTGGACGTCGAGCTCGGTGAGATGCGGCTGTCCTTCGACACCCAAGAGACGATCCGGTCCTTCGATCCCGGCTGGTCGCCTGCACCGGGCGGGCAGAGGGTGCGCCTCGCCTTTGCGTGCGAGAGCCCGGCGGAGGTCGACCGGTCCTGGCACGAGCTGACCGCGGCCGGCTACGACGGCCACCTCCCTCCCTGGGACGCCTTTTGGGGCATGCGCTACGCGGTCGTGAACGACCCCGACGGGATCGCCATCGACCTGTTCGCTCCGCTAGCGAAGTCCGAGCTCCCCGAGTAGGAGCGCCGGCGTCGTCCCCACCAGGTCCCGAACCTCGCGACAGAGGTGCGCCTGGTCCGCGTAACCGGAGAGCGCTGCTATCCGGGCCAGGGATCGACACTCCCCCGCCGCCTCGAGTGCCCGACCCAGGCGCAGGACTCGCGTCAGGTGCCGGGCGCCGTATCCGAACACCGACAGGCAGCGACGATGCAATTGCCGGGTGGTCAGACCGAGCCGCACGGCCATCTCGGAGACGGAGGTCCCCGCCCCGGCCCACTCGACGACCCTCGGGCCAACGGGATCCAGGCGCCAGGAGGCGGCACGGTCCACCAGCCAGGCCTCGAGCGAAGCTTCCGGGTCGGTCGCCGTCCGTCCAGCCAACGCCCGGATCTGCCGGGCGTCTCCGAGGTCCGAGAGGTCCGGCGTGCGATCCCGCACCTCGTCGGCCGGCACTCCGAGCAGCGCCGGACCGCTGCCACCCGAGCAACGGAGTCCCACGTATCGGCCTGCCGGCTCCTCCTCGTGCCATCGGGCCGTCGAGTCGGGACCCGCCACAAACAGTCGGCGGCCATCCCAGATCACGTCGAGGCAGCCGTCGGGGAGGATGCGGGTACGGCGCTGGCCCGGTTCGACGGCACGTTCCCACAGGACGACCCCGCGCACCGCAGTGGGACGCTCCCGGTAGCTCATGGCTCCCCGGTGGACATCACGTGGAGCCTCGCGGGTCCCCGACGATGTGCCAGATGCCCGCGCGCATCAGGCCAGGGCGAACATCACCGTCGCGAACCGCGCCGGCTCGTCCCCGATGACTCGCCAACGGTGGTCGGTGCCGCGTTGGACCACGATGTCGCCGGGGCCGAGCTCGACCGAGACACCGTCGGGCAGGTCCAGGCCCAGCCGCCCAGACAGGAGGAGGTCGAGGTCGATCGTGCGCGTTTGGTGCCACCCGGCCTCCATCGGAGGACCGGGTTGCAGCACGCACTGGCGGAACGACACCCCGCTCGGGGGCGGTTCGAGCGCCCACGGACCCTCGGGGTCACCGCCCTGGCGGGCATGGCCGAGAACCGCTCCGGTGTGCCACACGTCCACCAGGGAGGCCGAACCCGCCGAGAGGCCCAGGGTCCCGTTGCCGTCGACGAAGCGGTCTCCTTCAGTCACGAGGCGCCGGGGTAGGGCCGGATCACCGGGCCGCCATCGCCCGTCCACCCCTGCCACCGAGGCATCGGGACGGAGCATCGTGACGAAATAGGTGCAGGGCTCTTCGCTCGCCACCCGCCAACGATGGGGAGTGCCACGTTGCACCACGTAGTCTCCGGCGCGAACCGTGGTCTCCGATCCGCCTCCCATCCCCAGGACGACCTCGCCCTCGAGCACCACCATGAAGTCCAGGGTGTCGGTCGTGTGCATTCCCGGCGCTTCCTCGGTGTCCCCCTCCACGCTCAGCCACGACCCTGTGGCGGGTAGGCGAATGAGGCGGGCGCTGGCGCCACCCGGGGGTGGCTCGAGAGGGAAGCTCTCCTCGAGCCGGTCCCTCCCGTCAGAGACATCCGTCGCTGGACCGTCCAGCCACAGGACCTCGCTGACGGCGAAGCCCCCGGGCATGTCGATGGTCTTGTCCGCTGGCCCGTCGGCGCTGATGCCCTCCGGTCCGGTGACGACGCGGCGGCCGAACGACCTCATCGCGCTGGGGGCCGATGGAGGGGCCGAAATACGACGCTCGACAGTTCCATCGAGCCATCCTTGCAACCCTTCGACCCCCTGTCGAACAGGTCCGACGGCGCTCGCCGGACGCCGATGACCGTGCCGGCGCGCGCGATGTAGGGCGGGGGGCCACGGGTAGGCTGTGGCAGTCGGCGGATATCTCCCCGCCCATCCCCTCGCCTGCCGGGAGTTTTCCGCCCATGCCCACGCGCCACAACCTCCGCAACGTGGCGATCATCGCCCACGTCGATCACGGCAAGACCACGCTGGTCGACGCCATGCTCCGGCAGACCGGGGCCTTCGGCCCGCACGAGGTGCCGACAGACCGGGTCATGGACTCGATGGACCTGGAGCGGGAGAAGGGGATCACGATCCTCGCCAAGCAGACGGCCATCCACCATGGTGGCGTCACGGTGAACATCGTCGACACCCCGGGCCACGCGGACTTTGGCGGGGAGGTCGAGCGCGGGTTGGCGATGGTCGACGGTGCACTCCTGCTGGTCGACGCGGCGGAGGGTCCGTTGCCCCAGACCCGGTTCGTCCTGCGCAAGGCGCTCGAGGCACGCCTCCCCATCGTCGTCGTGATCAACAAGGTCGACCGTACCGACGCCGAGCCCGCGGCCACGCTCGACGCGGTCTACGAGCTCTTCATCGACCTCGGAGCCGACGACCGCCAGATCGAGTTCCCCGTCGTGTACGCGAGCGCCCGCTCGGGCTGGGCCACGCTCAAACCACCGGCCGGAGCCAAAGAGGTGCCGGACGACGTCCTGGCCGCCGGGCTGCGACCCCTGCTGGACCTGATGGTCTTGCACATCCCGGCGCCGGAGTTTGACGACGGGCACCCGCTCCAGGCGCTCGTCACCAACCTGGATGCCACGCCGTATCTGGGCCGCCTGGCCCTCTGCCGGGTCGTGCAGGGGAACCTCCGCCGGGGACAGACCGTGGCCTGGTGCCGGCGCGACGGCACCAGCCAACGGGCCAAGGTCGCCGAGCTGCTGGCGACCGAGGCGCTCGAGCGTGTCGAGGTGTCCGAGGCCGGTCCCGGTGACATCGTGGCGGTGGCAGGGATCGCGGAGGTCACCATCGGGGAGACCCTGGCGGACCCCGAGGACCCCCGGCCGCTCCCACTGCTCCGTGTCGACGAGCCGAGCCTGTCCGCGACCTTCGGCACCAACACCTCGCCGCTCGCCGGAGGTGCGGGCGGCTCGGCGGGTGGTCCCGCCGGGACCCTCCTGACCGCGCGGCTGCTCGAGTCCCGGCTGGCTTCGGAGCTGGTCGGAAACGTCTCGATCCGGGTCCTTCCGACCGAGCGACCGGACACCTGGGAAGTGCACGGCCGCGGCGAGCTGGCGCTGGCAGTCCTGGTCGAGGTGATGCGCCGCGAAGGGTTCGAGCTCACGGTCGGCAAGCCCAACGTCGTCGGGCGCATGGTGGACGGCATCTGGTGCGAGCCCGTCGAGCGCCTCGACATCGACGTGCCCGAGGAGCATCTCGGGACCGTCACCCAGATCCTCTCCTCCAGGCGTGGCCAGCTGCAGGAGGTCACCAACCACGGGACCGGGTGGCTGCACCTCGTGCTCACCATCCCGGCGCGAGGGCTGCTCGGCGTCCGAACCGAGATCCTGACGCAGACCCGCGGCACGGCTCAGCTCCACCACGCCTTCGACGGCTACGCACCGTGGGGCTCCGACATCCGATCCCGTGCGCAGGGCAGTCTGGTCGCCGACCGCTCCGGCGTCGCGACCGCCTACGCGCTCTTCAGCCTCCAAGCCCGGGGCACGCTGTACATCTCCCCTGGAGACCCCGTCTACGAGGGCATGGTCATCGGAGAGTCCTCGCGGGCAGACGACATCGACGTCAACCCGACACGGGAGCGCAAGCTCACCAACATGCGATCGTCGACGGCAGAGGAGCTGGTCCGCCTGACCCCGCCGCGCCGCATCACGTTGGAGCGGGCGCTCGAGCTGATCGGCGACGACGAATGCGTGGAGGTCACGCCGGGAGCCGTCCGCATCCGCAAGGTGACGCTCGCCAAGAGCGACCGCGCGAAGGCACAGCGTCGCAGCTCCTTGTCCTCCCGGAGCGACGCCGCACCTCCGACGCCCGCCGTCACCACCTAGGAAGAGCTCCTCCGGGGTCGAGCGTTCGCAGGCCCCCTGGCCCTTGGGGTCGGCTCTCGCCCCCACCGAGCGACGAGCCCTCGGAGCTGCCAGAATGGGGGCACCGATGACGACGGCGTTTGTTCTCTCGGGTGGCGGAAACCTCGGGCCGATGCAGGCCGGGACGATCCTCGCCCTCGAAGAAGCCGGCATCCATCCGGACCTCTTCATGGGAACGTCGGTCGGATCGCTCAATGCCGGGTTCCTCTCGACCCGGCCGGGGGTGTCGGGCGCCCGGGCCCTTGTCGAGGCGTGGAACGCGCTTCGCCGCCGCGAGGCGGTGCAGCTCAACCCGATCCGGGCGCTCCTCGGCTTCCTCGGGGTGCGGAACCACCTCATCTCGCCCACGCAGCTGCGGCGCCTGATCGGGCGATGGATCGAGGTCGACCGGATCGAGGACGCCCGCGTGCCCTTGGCCGTCGCCGCCACCGACGCCCTGACGGGCGAGGCCGTCGTGTTCACCCACGGCAACGCGGCGGACTGCCTGGCCGCGAGCTCGGCCATTCCCGGCCTCTTTCCTCCGGTGCAGATCGGCTCTCGCTGGTTCATCGACGGCAGCCTCTCCGCCAATCGGCCGGTCCTGCAGGCCCAGGCTCTCGGAGCCGATCGGATCTTCGTCATCACCACCAGCACCGCGGCTCGGCTGACTCCCCCGCGAGGGGCGGTCGCCATGGCCATGAATTCGGTCTCCCTGATCACGTCGCGCACCGCTCGGAACGAGTTCGCCAAGGCCCTCCGCCACTCGGAGTCCACGGGTGGCGAGATCCACGTCGTGCCCTCGTCGGAGCCGGCCGCGCCCGGGCCCTTCGACTACGGGAGGAGCGCGTCGCTGGCCGAGGCCGCGTACCGCCGCACTCGGCGCTGGCTCCGCGAGACTGAGCCCTCCCCCGCCGCATCGGAGCGACTGCCCACCGAGCGAGCCGGAGAGCCGTCTCCCAACGCCTGAGCGCGACCCGGCCTCTGGACGTCCGTCTCTCCGGCGGGCGCGCCTCACCAATTGACCAACCCGGGACCGCCTCATGGTCGTCACGGCGCTCAGCATCCCGTCACGCCCCGTCGGAGACATTGCACGCCGCCGGCTACCATCGCCGAGCTCCGCCCGGCACGTCTCCGGTCCAACCCCTCGGGCCGAGGCGTGACGGGACGGGCATCATCGAGCGGGACGCGGCGCACGGCGCCTCGGGGGCAACGCCAGCCGGGCCGCCACGCCGGGGCACATCTCCTGAGGCTCTAGGGGCGGCGGCCGACGAGGAGGAGGTGAGCGCTCAGCCCGAGCAGCGATGGCTCAGATTCCACGGCCGCGGCCGACCAGAGAATCCGCTCACGGTCCAACGGGTCATCCCAGCCGCGAAGCCAGGTGCCCGAGCCAACCAGCGAGCCCTTCGAGGCCGACCAGTTCTCGCACCTCCAGGCCCGACTCGACTGCCTCTGCTCGAAGTTCGTCCGGATGGTGGAAGAAGGCCGTCGTGAAGCCGTGCGGATGCGTGCCAAGGCTGCGGTGCTGCCCGTCAGCAAGATCACGCCGTGCGATGGGCAGGAAGTCGTCGTCGAAGAGGAACCCGCGAGCAAGGCCATCGAAGAGAGCGGCAAAGCGGCTGATCGCTCCAAGTGCCACGAGCCCGCCGGGCCGCACCGCTCGCTTCGCCTCGGCGAGTGCTCGAAGACGGTCGCCTCGGTCGATCAGGTGGTAGAGGGGGCCGAAGAGGAGGACGACGTCGGATGCAGCCTCTTCTGCCGGCAATTCGCGGGCATCCCCCACCTCCGCCTCGACACCGAGGCCGCCGAGCTCTTCGTTGGCCAGGGCAACGTGGCGGGGGGCGAGGTCGATGATCCGGACCTTGTAGCCGCGCTCGGCCAACCATCTGGCATGGACCCCGGTGGCGCCACCAACATCGAGGATGCGGGCCGGCGCCGGCGGCAGGTGTCGACCGAGGACCTCCTGCACCCGGAGCAGCTCGAGCTGGCCGAAGCCCTTCGAAATGCGGTCTTCTTCGCGAGTCGATTCGTAGTGCCGGAGGATCTCGGGATCCGAGCCGCTCATGGCTCGATCTCCGCTCGAAACGGAGAGGATCCGTCGAACGTCGGGCCCAAGGCCGGCAGACATTCGATGATCGCCCGACAGACCGCTACGTCCTCCAAGGTGGCGGCGCGGATCGTCGGGCCGATCATCGCAATGGCTTATCAGCCGCGAAGTGTGCCGACTTTCGATGTCCGACCAAGCGGGCCGGATTCGGATGGTGTTCGCTCCGCTGCTTCTCGCTTCGCGCTCGCGGGGACACTCTGTCGATCGCGCGCTTACCGCCTCAACCCAAAGGTCGAGGCGGTCGCACGCCTCCTCCGCTCGTCGGGGGGCCACCCGTCGAGCGGTCTCGGTGTCCCCCGTCTGGGTGAGGGACACCAGAGCCTTACCCTACCCGGTCCCGGACAAGCCTTCGCTTGATCCCCTGGTCGAGCGAGCCCGGATCGGCGACGCTGTCAGTCGCCGACCTCCATGTAGACCTCGCTGGTCAGGGGCCGGTTGGGGCTGTCCGAGCTCTGCAGGCGACCGATGATCGCCAGGCCGGCAGGATCGGCTTGGAAGGAGTTGAGCGTCCTGCCGAGAGCCCGCATGTTGTCGAACTCGAACGTCGACACCAGCAGTTCCGGCTGGACCCCGCTCGGCTGCTGCTGCCACAGCCGGCAGTTGCGCGCACCGTGGCGCTCCAGGACCTCGAAGGCGGTCCCGGCCAACATCACGGCGGCCTCGAAGCCACCCGGGAGCGGCGTCGTTACGTAGACCCACACGATGTTGCCTCGGGGGCCTGGCGGCCGTCCGAGAGGGATCTCGGTCGAGACCGACAAGCCTTGCGTGAGGTACGGACCGTTCTCCCCCCTCAACTCGGCCAACATCGCGACGATCTCGCTGTCCGCGAGCACCGAATCGGTGAAGGCGCCCCACGCCTCGAGGTCGTCGAACTCCGCCGAGCTGATGACGCTTCCGTAGGCGGCGGTCGACAACATCGCCACCATGAGGCGTTGATCCTTTGCTCCGTGGTGCTCGAGCACCTTCCGTGCGGCACGACCCATCTCGATGACGTCCTCGTACCGCCCGGGCTTCGGCTGGCCCGTGAAGACATTGACGACAGACATTGGCTGTCCTCCCTTTGCTAGGCGGCTCTCGCCTCGGAGGAGCCGGATCAGGACGCGCCGATACCGCCGGGTTGTCGTCTGGGGTTGCCGAACCTCGCTTTACGTCGTTGCCACTGACCGCCTCCCCCTCCTTGCATTATTCGCCTCCCTACGGCACGTGACAACGGTGAACCGAGGTTCCCGTTAGACGTCCGCCAGGGAGGAGCAGGGCCGGGGCGGGCAGGGCGCGCTTACTATGCCGCCGTGGCGGGGATCACTCTTGGGCTCAACCGATGGGACTTCAGCACTCCAGCCAACTTCGTCGCTGACGTCCGACGTGCGGAGTCGCTCGGCTGGGGCCAGGCCCTCGTCCTGTGCAATCCCTTCATGGCCTGGGACCCCTACGTCCTCCTGGCACTCACCGGAAACGCCACGACGGCAATCGGCCTCGCGCCCTTCGTCGACAACCCCGTGCTGCGCCACCCGGCGGTCCTCGCGGGGGCCATCGCGACCGTCGACGCGGTGGCACCGGGGCGTTCGCGTCTCGTCCTCGGCGTCGGCGATACGGCGGTCCGGTTCGTCGGCCGACATCCAGCCCGGATGTCCGAGCTCGAGTCGGCGGTGCAGCAGATCCGCTCGCTGCTCGCCGGCGAGCCGATCGACCCCGCGTCGGGCCTCGTGGCGAGGATGCGGACCGCCCGCCCCGTGCCCGTGTGGGTGGCCGCCGGGGGACCACGCACCATCCGCATGGCCGCCCAACTCGCCGACGGCGTCTACCTCCGGGTCGGGCGGGACCCCTCGAACCTGCGCCGTGCGGCCGACCTTCTCCGTGACGGGGCGACCTCGGCGGGCCGCTCACCGGACGAGATCGGGATCGGCCTGGTGCTCCACACCATCTGGCGGCAGGATCCGACCGAGATCGCCGCGATCAGCCGCTCGATGGCGGCCGGCTTCTACGAGCACTCGCCGTCGCTGTTCGAGCAAGCGGGGATCGAGTGGAACGGGCCGGCCGTCGAGGACCTACGACGCCGGGTCTGGCCCGACTTCCACCACGCCCAGGACCTGGTGGCCTCCGGCCAGGTGGTCGGCTTCCTGCCCGAGCGCGCCGCCCAGGGGTTCTCGCTCTTCGGGAGCCCGAGGGAGATGGCGTCCCAGCTCCGCGAGGCCATCGGAATCCTCGGTCGGGTGGACGTCGTGGTCCCGCACCCGGTGCCCAACCCGCCCCCGGGCACGTTCGAGCGCTGGTTCGCCGAGGAGGTGTGGCCGCTCGTGTGATGCGGCGGAGCTCCCCAATAGTGGCGGTTGGGGCAGCGCCGCCGTACAGTCATCGCGGCCGTGCCTCCGCAGGGCCAGGGGACAGCCAGCACGAGGGGATTGGTTCGTGGACAGCCGCACCGTTGTCGAGTTCGATCAGCACTCCGAGGAGTACCGGGCGTCGTTCCCACAGCTCAGTCACGACCTCCGGTCCCGTTGCCCGGCCGCATGGACCGAGCGGTACGGCGGCTACTGGGTGATCAGCGGGCGAGAGCTCATCGGCGAGATGGCCAAGCACCCGGATCTGCTCTCCAACGACCACGACCCCAAGGGGGTCCGCAACGGGTACGAGGGCATCGCCATCCCCTCGCCCCAAGGTGGCGACAGTCGAGGCGGCTTCATCGAGATGGATCCACCAGACCAGCTCGAGTACCGGCGCGTCCTCAATCCCTACCTGTCCCCCACCGCCGTCGAGCGGTGGCGGCCCATGGTCCTCGACCTGAGCCACGCCTGCATCGACGAGATCGTCGAGACGGGCCGCATCGACTTCGTGGACGACCTCGCCAACATCGTTCCCGCCGTGCTGACGATGGGCATGCTCGGTTTCCCGCTCACCGACTGGGTCATCTACTGCGAGCCGGCCCACGCGCTCGTCTACACCCCTCCGCACAGCCCCGATTTTCCAAGGGTGCTCGACCAGACGCTCCTCATGGCGGGACAGCTGGCGACGGAGATGGAGCACGCGCGGACCCAGGCACGTCCCGGCATGCTCAAGGCCCTGATGGAGGCGCAGGCCGCCGGTGCCCCGTTCGTCGACGACGACATCCTCGGCACCCTGACCCTTCTCATCGGCGGGGGATTCGACACCACCACCTCGCTCACCTCCCATGCACTCAGCTGGCTGGACACGCGTCCCGATCAGCGCTCGCGCCTGATGGCCGACCCGAGCCTCCTCGACACCGCCACGGAGGAATTCGTGCGCTTCGCCACGCCCGCCCAGGGCGGCGGGCGGACCATTACCAAGGACTGCGAGATCGGGGGACACCGCTTCCAGTCGGGCGACCGGGTCTGGATGGCCTACGCCCTGGCCAATCACGACCCCGACGCCTTCGACGATCCCGACGAGATCGCCCTCGACCGGTTCCCCAATCGGCATGCCGGGTTCGGCCTGGGGGTGCACCGTTGTATCGGGTCCAACCTGGCCCGGATGAGCTTCAAGACCCTGCTCACCACCGTCCTCGAGCGCCTGCCCGACTACCGGCTCGTGCCCGATGGCGCGGTGCGCTACGAGGACATCGGAACCATCAACGGCTTCCGCCATCTCCCGGCGACCTTCTCTCCGGGCTCACGCCGGGGGCGCCCACTCGAGCAGGTGATCGCCGACTGGTCGACCCAGCTCTACGGCGCCGGTACGGACGGCTAGGGGGACTCCGCCATGCAGGTGCACATCGACCCCGACGTCTGCCAGGGCCACACCCTCTGTTCCCTGGCGGCCCCGCAGATCTTCCGCCTCCGGGAGGACGACGGCCACGCCTACGTGGAGTCGCCCGACGTCCCCGAGGAGCTCGAGGAGCTCGTCCGCAAGGCCGTCGCCACGTGCCCAGAGGGCGCCATCAGCATCGTCGAGTGACCGTGGCCAGCTCCGCCGACCCGCTGCCGGAGTCGACGCCGCCACTGCCGCCGGCTCTCCGCATCGGCATCGACGTCGGGGGCACGTTCACCGACGTGGTCGTCGAATGGCCCGCCGGTCACGTCCGGACCAAGGTCTTCTCCACGCCGTCCGCGCCCGCACAGGGGGTGCTCGCCGCCTGCGGGGCGGCTGCCGGGCTGTTCGCCTCGAGCGTGGAGGAGCTGATGAGCCGGACCGAGCGCCTGGCCCTCGGCACGACGGCCGTCACGAATCTCATCGCCACGGGAACGGGCCGTACCGTCGGGCTGCTCACGACCCGAGGCTTCGAGGATCTCGTGCCGCTCGGGCGTGGCTACCGCCGGAGCGAGGGCGGATGGCTGGTGCCCCCGCCGACCATCGTGCCGCGTGGCCGGATCGTCGGGATCGACGAACGCTCCGATCGCTCCGGCTCGGTCGTGCGCAAGGTCGACGATGACGAGGTCGCCGCCGCCGCCGAGCACCTGGTCCGAGGCTGCGCGGTGGGCTCCCTCGTGGTCTCGTTCCTGTGGTCGTTCCGCAACCCGAGCAACGAGGTGCGCGCGGCCTCGATCGCGGCGAACGCGCATCCGTCGGTGCCCGTGACGGCCGCCTCGCAGCTGTCTCCGGTCATCCGGGAGTACGAGCGCACGCAGCTCGCCCTGCTCAACGCGTCGGTGGCCGGTTCCCTCGACTGGCTCGAGCCCCTGGAGGAGGAGCTGCGTGGGCTGGGCTTCCGACGTCGGCTGCTGCTCACCCACTCCAACGGGGGCGTGGTCAGCGCCTCCTACGCCACGTCCGTGCCCGTCGGCCTGGTCCAGTCCGGGCCGGCCGCGGGTGCCGCCGCGTCGAGCCAGCTGGTCGGCTCCCTCGAGGAGCCGGGCGCCGTCACGTGCGACATGGGCGGCACGTCCCTCGACGTGGCCCTGATCCTGGGCGACACACCGCTCCTGCGCAGCCGGGGGCGGGTGATGGAGCAGTGGACGTGCCTGCCCATGGTGGACGTCGACTCCGTCGGCGCCGGTGGCGGCTCGATCGCATGGGCCGACGCACTCGGCGGGCTGAGGGTGGGACCGCAGTCCGCCGGCGCCGATCCCGGTCCCGCGTGCTACGACCGCGGCGGCACGGACCCCACCGTGACGGACGCGCTGTTGATCCTGGGCTACCTCGATCCGCACCGGTTCCTCGGCGGGAGGATGGCGCTCGACGCGGACCGAGCCCACGAGGCATGCGAACGCCTCGGCCGTGAGCTCGGCCTCTCCGTCGACGAGGTGGCCTGGGGAATCCGGGAGATCGCGCTCGCACGGATGACGAAGGCGGTCAGGAACCGATTGGCCACCCGCGGGCTGGCCGCCTCCGATCTCGCGCTCGTCGCCTTTGGAGGGTGCGGACCCCTCGTGGGTGCGGAGATCGCCGAGCGCGTCGGGACCCGGCGCTGCGTCACCCCTGCCCTCGCTTCGGTGTTCTCCGCCTACGGCGCCGCGACCTCCCCGCTCCGCCGGCAACGCAGCGCGTCGGTCGTCCGGCCGATGCCCATCGCCGACCGAGAGCTGCAGGCCCTCTGTGAGGAGCTGTCCGCCCAAGCCCTGGCGGACTTGGACGAGGGGGCTGCCGGCTCCGAGCCCCGTCGCGTCGACCTGGAGGCCGATCTGCGCTTCGAGCGCCAGAGCCATGATCTGACCGTGGCCCTCCACGGGGTCGACCCGGGCTCCGTGACGGCCTCGCATCTGACGCAGCGCTTCGTCGACGAGTACGCCGGCCGCTACGGCACGGCGGCACTCAGCACGGGGGTCCGAGTCGAGCTCGTGACCCTCCGGGCGACCGCGGTGGGGCAGTCGGGACCGGCAAACGGCAACGGGTCGCCACCGGAGCCTGCATCGGCACCGGGCACGGGCGAGCCGCCGGCTGGTCGATCTCCGGACCGACGCACGGTTCGCATCGAACGAGCCGCCCCACCGACCGCCGTTGCGGTCGTGCGATGGTCGTCGATGCGGTCCGGGCAGCGCCTGTCGGGACCTGCTCTCGTCGACGCGCCGGACACGACGGCATGGATTCCGCCGGGCCACCAGGCCCTGCGGCTCCCCGACGAGTCGCTGTCGATCACCCGGGTCACCACGGGAGGCCCCCATGACTGAACGCACCACCGGCTCGGACCCCATCCGCCTCGAGCTCGTGAGGGCGCGGCTCGAGGCGGCGGCGGAAGAGGGGGCGCTCGCGATCGAGCAGACCGCCGTGAGCCCCGTCGTCGCGGAGGGCAAGGACTTCTCGACCAACATCTTCACGGCGGGCGGCAAGGTCCTCGTCGGGGGCGGCAAGGTCGAGGCGAAGTGGGCCTCGGCGAGGAACGCGGTGCGCGAGGTCAGGGAGCGGCACGGCGCAACCGTCGCGCCCGGCGACGTGTTCGCCGCCAACGACCCCCACCACGGCGGTGGCAACCATCCCCAGGACATCGAGATCGTCCAGCCCGTGTACGTGGGCGAGGACCTGGTCGGGTGGATCGCGGCGTCCGCGCACCTGATCGACGTCGGGGGTATGGCCTTTGGGTCGTGGGCGCCGGACGCCACCGAGTGCTACCAGGAGGCCCTCCGGTTCCCTCCCGTGCGCCTCCTGCGCGAGGGGGCGGAGCAGGCCGACGTCTGGAGCATGATCTTGAACAACGTCCGGCTCCCCAAACTGGTCGAGATGGACATCCGAGGTCTCGTCGCCGGCTGTGCCGTCACCGCCCACAAGCTGACCGACGTCGTCACCTCGATGGGCGTCGACGAGTACGAGCGCACGGTCGAGCATCTCTGCCGTGCCACGGAGACGATCCTCCGGGAGCGCATCGCAGCCATCGAGCCGGGCGAGTACTCGATGACCGGTTGGGTCGAATGGGCGGCCGAGCGCATCGAGCTCCCGTGCCGGCTGACGGTGGAGACCGACCATCTCCACTTCGACTTCTCCGACGCCCCGCCCCAGGTGTCCCATTTCATCAACTCCAAGGCCTACATCGTCCACGGCGAGATCGTCGCCGACGTGCGGAGCCAGCTCGGACAGGATCTGCCGTTTTGCGACGGGATCTTCCAGCCTGTCTCCGTGACCTGCCCCAAGGGCTCGGTCCTCGACTCGACCGAGCCGGCGCCGGTGGGCTCGGCCCATCTCGACGTCGCCATGTGCGCCACGGTGCTGGCCATCCAGTGTCTACAGTCGGCGCTGGCGGCGACGCCGGCCGATCGGGCCGCACAGCTGTTCAACGGTCCCGCGGGCATCATCTCCCTCGCCACGCATTCGTGGTCCTACTCCAACCCCGACGGCACCATCGACGGGCTGGTCGTGAACGAGAGCTGGCAGGCGGGATCTTCGGCCGGTGTGGACCGCGACGGGAGCGATCTCTTTCCACTCCTCGTCGGGACGCAGAACGTGCTCGATTTTGTCGACGTCGAGGTCTTCGAGGCGTGGTACCCGATCGAGATCGTGGAGAAGCGGTGCTCGCCCGGTCCCTACGGCGCCGGCCGTTACCGGGCCGGTGCGGGCTGCCAACTCGCCTACCGCGTGACCACCGAGGAGGGTGCCGTCGGCGCCATGCTGGCCATGCGCGACGGGATCCCGATGTCCGGCGTCGCCGGCGGCGACCCCGGGGCGCCCACCGAATTCCGGATCGTGCGCGCCGATGGGACGGCCACGCCGCTGGCCGCGCACGAACAGGGCGTCCGGATGGGCCCGGACGACGTCTTCGTGATGCGCGCCGGCTCCGGCGGCGGGTGGGGAGATCCCCTCGATCGGGATCTCGAGGCGGTGGCGCAGGATGTGCGCGCCGGCCGGATCACGCCCGCGGACGCGGCGCGCCGCTACGGCGCCCTCGTCGGGGTGACGGGCGAGGTCGACGAGGAGGGATCCTCCGGGCTGCGGGAGCGGACCCGGCGAGACCGTCTCGGCGCCGCCGCGGCACCCGTGACGCCGAGGGAGGGCCGACGCGTGGACACTTCCGCGATCGGAGAGACGTGGCCCCTCTACCACGGCATCGTCCAGATCGGCGCGTTTGCGGTGGCCGCGCGGAGCGGGGCCGTCCTGGCCGAGTCGCCCGCGCACTGGACCGACGGATGTCCCGTGCTCGAGGAGCACCACGAGTCCTCCGAAGGCGCCGGCTGGATCACCCGGAGGTACCTCGATCCGCTGAGCGGTGACTGCCTGCACGCCGAGGCGGTGCCTGCCGGCACCGGGCGGGCCTTGAGCACGTACCCCCGCAGGTGGCTCGAGGCCGCTGCGGCGGGTTGACCACGACGGCCACGGCCCCGGCGATCAGATGTCCGCCAGCACGTCCCGCAGCACGGACGCACCAACGCACATCGAGGGTCTCGTCACGCGGTTCGACGTGCTGGCGCCTCGCCAGAAGCTGCTCGAGGAGGAGCGCCACGCGCGACGGTTCCTCACGCTGCGCCGGGATGCGGTGGGTCACAATGGCGCCGGGGTGACGACCGAACAACTGCCACCGGGGGCGGGTGGGTGACGATGGAGCGAGCGATCATCGGCTACCACCGCGACCAGGAGGGCCACTGGGTCGCCGAGCTCGATTGCGGGCACGACCAGCACGTCCGTCACCGCCCCCCATTCGAGGTGCGGGACTGGGTGCTGAGCGACGGGGGTCGGGCGGCCCGCCTCGGCACACCGCTTTCGTGCCCCCTCTGCGACCGCGCCGAGTTGCCCGACGGGCTCCGGTTGGTGCGCTCCAGCCCGGAGTGGGACGAGCACACGCTGCCGGCGGGGCTCCGCCACCGTCATCGGCTCTCCTCCGGCACGTGGGGCCGGATCGTGCTGCAGTCCGGACGGCTTCGCCTTTCGATGGCGACGGTCCCGGACCGGGAGATCGAGCTGGCCGGTGCGGGCGCCTGGCAGGCCATCCCGCCGGGCGTCGATCACGAGGTGGAACCCCTCGGTCCCGTCCGGTTCTCCCTCGAATTCCTCCGGCGCCCGCCGCCCGATTAGGCGCGTCGGGCGCGACGAACCGGTGCGGGACGCCCGAGCAGCGCGGCGACGGACGGGTCCGTCAGCCGGTAGCGGATCACCCGCCCGTCCCGCTCCGTGGAGACGATCTCGGCCGCCCGGAGGTACCGGAGGGTCTGCGAGACCGTGGCGTCGTTGATCCCGGTGGCCGCCGCGAGATCGGACACGCTGATCGGTCCGGCGGCCTGGATGCACGTGAGCAGGGCGAGCCTCGTGGGATCCCCGACGATGGCGAACCGCTTGGCCAGGGTCGCCACGTCGACCCCGTCGAGGGCCTCGATCGCCTGGCACACCCGCTCGGGATCGATCATGCGGTGGGCGGCGTGCTCCGCGGTGACGAGATGCACGGCCACATTCTTGCAGAACTGGATCAGTTGATCATCCAATCAGGCTTGACGGCCAGCACGCGCCTCACTACCGTGAGCGGCGTCCCGGCCCAACACGCCGGGGCGGCAACCAATCCAGCGAAGTCCGGTGCGATCCCGGCGCTGTCCCGCAACGGTGGTCCCCCTTCCCGGGGGCGAGCCCGGTCGCCTGGACGGTTCGTCACACGAACACCAGTCCTCGGAGGAAGGGCGGTTCGGGCGGCGCCGGAGCTCCGGTCCGCAAGGGCCTGCGTCCTCCGATCGCCAGGAGGATGCACGTGAAGATGGCCAAGGGACGACTGCGGCCGCTGCTGCGGGCCCTGAGCCCGAGGGAGTGGGCCCGGTTCGGGATGATGGGCCTCGCCGTCCTCGGCCTCAACGTGCTCGGCTGGGCAATCTTTCTCTTCGCCATCGAGCCCCGACACTTCCACTACAAGGGGCTCGGCATCGGGATCGGTGTCGCCCTGACCGCGTGGACGCTCGGAGCTCGCCACGCCTTCGACGCCGACCACATCTCGGCCATCGACAACACCACCCGCAAGCTGATGGCCGACGGCAAGCGGCCGCTCGGCACGGGCTTCTTCTTCGCGCTCGGACACTCCACGATCATCGTGGTCGTCGGGATCGGACTGGCCGTCGCCGCCAAGGCCGTCTTTGGGGCGGTGGTCAACCCGACGTCCGGCTACGAGAGCATCGGCGGCGTCGTCGGCACCTCGCTGGCGGCCGGGTTCCTCTACCTGATCGCCGCCCTCAACGTCATCGTCCTGGCCGGCATCTACAAGGTCTTCGGAGCCATGAGGGCGGGACAGTTCGACGAAGAGGAGCTGGAGCGCCAGCTCGAGTCGCGCGGGCTCATGTACCGGTTCTTCGGTCGCTTCATGCGATCGATCACCAAGACGTGGCACATGTTCTTTGTCGGCCTGGTCTTCGGCATCGGGTTCGACACTGCGACCGAGGTGCTGTTGCTGGCCGCCACGGCCACGGCCGCCACCCAGGGCTTGCCGTGGTACGCGGTGCTGGCCCTGCCGCTGCTCTTCGCCGGAGGGATGACGCTCTTCGATACCGTCGACGGCTGCTTCATGAACTTCGCCTACGGATGGGCCTTCGCGCGACCGGTGCGCAAGGTGTACTACAACCTCGTCATCACGGGCCTCTCGGTTGGCGTGGCGTTCCTCATCGGGACGATCGAGATCGTGGGACTCCTGTCGAGCGAGCTCGACATCCATGGCGGCTTCTTCGACTTCATGGCCAACTTCGACATCAATCGCGCCGGCTTCCTGATCGCCGGGTTGTTCATCGTGGTATGGGTCCTCGCCGTCGCCTACTGGAGGCTGGCCAAGGTCGAGGTGCGCTGGGCGTCCCCTGGCGCCCGCGACGGCGAGGCGCCGAGCTCCGCCCCATCCGGGAATTCCGAGCCCGGCGAGCAGCTCGCCGGCTGATCCTCGCGGCGAGGCTCATCCCTGCTCGGCACCTGGCTGGCTGTCGTTGCGTGCTTCGATGGCCTTGACCGTTTCCGAGAGTTGGTGCGCCAAGGTTCGCTTGCCCACAGTTCCGAGAAGGAGTCCAAGGGCTCGCCCCTTGTCATTCTTTCCCTCGCGAACGTTCACCAGGCCGACAGCAGTCCTTCCGTCGGAACGGCGCTCGAGCGTGTACACGTGGCCCGACTTGCCACCCCACGCGTTTGAATCCGTCGTCTTCGCCACGACACGGTTGGAATCAGACCAGTCGTAGTGCAGACGCTCCCAGATGCCGCGGGAACCCTCCGTGACGTCGGCCTGATTCGGACCCCGTTCGTGCACTTTCAGGTACCCATCGGCACTGTTTGCGAACAGCTTGGAGCGTCCCGGACCGAAGTCCGTCGAAGCTTGCGAGTCCTTCATGAAATCGAGATGGAGGTGAGATGAACGCTGCTTGTTGTCTTGCTGCGACCGCACCGATTTCGGCTTGCGGGATGGCTCGACACGGTCTTGAGAACGGCGCACACTTGTAGGAGGAACCTCGAGGCCGACGGGTGGATTGCCTCCCAGCCGAGCAGCGGGTCAACAGGCGCGGCACATCTTCGGGCCGCGTGCGACGGGTACAGGGCTCTCGTTGCTGGATCGTCGAACTGGTCAGGGACACAACCGAGGAGGGCGGCATGAGTACGACCGAGGCGAGTAACCGGGACACAAGAGGCACCACGACCTCAGATATGAAGCTGGAAGTGGTGACCATTCCGGTCTCCGATGCTCACCGCGCCGAAGAGTTCTACCGAAAGCTCGGTTGGAGACAGGACGTCACACCGCCCGGTTCGGGCGTGTTCCAATTCACACCCCCCGGTTCGGGGTGCTCAGTCCAATTCGGCACGAACCGTACATCTGCTGCTCCCGGGTCGTCCCAGAACCAGTTCCTTGTCGTCTCTGACATCGAGGCGGTGCGAGAGTCCCTCGTGGCCGCTGGCGTCGAGGTGGGCGACATCTTCCACCGCGGCCCCGACGGCCCTGTCAGCGGCCCCGACCCGGTCCATCAGAGCTACAACTCCTTCCTGTCGCTGGGTGACCCGGACGGCAACACGTGGTTGTTCCAGGAGATCACCGCCAGGCTTCCCGGCCGCGTCGATCCGGCTTCGACCTCCTTCGGCTCTTCACGCGATCTGGCAAGTGCGCTTCGACGCGCCGCTGCCGCTCACGGAGAGCACGAGATGCGCATAGGTGAGGCGGACCCGAATTGGCCCGACTGGTACGCCGAGTACTTGGTTCGCGAGCAATCCGGCGCCACCTTGCCCACATGAACGAGTGGCCACCTGCCTGAACGACGCCGACGGCCGCGATCGCCCTCGAGAGGGAAGTGACAACCGGCATGAGAGAGAGCCCACCGTGACCAGTTCAACTCCCCCGGTCTCCGTCGCCCGCCCGCCGGAGCTGCTCGGAAAGCACGTCGTCGTGATCGGCGGTAGTGCGGGCATCGGACTCGAGACAGCTCGACGTGCCCGCATCGAGGGTGCCGAGATCATCCTCACGGGTCGCAATCCCGATCGGCTCGAGCAGGCCGCGCAGGAGCTGGGTCCCCAACGCACGGCGGCGTTCGATGCCTACGACTCGGAGGCGCTCAGGAGGTTCTTCGAGTCCCTACCCGAGCCGATCGACCACGTGATGGTGACGGCTGGCGGTCCGCGCTATGGGCCCCTGCTCGAGATGGGCTCGGACGACGTGCGCCAGGCACTCAGCGACCACGTGGTGCTGGGTCTCGAGGTCGCGCGCTCGGCGACCGGCAAGATGAGACCTGCCGGCACGATCGTGATGATGGGTGGCACCGGTGCCCGACGCGTGGGGAACGGCCTCGGCATCGCCTCGGCCGCCACCGCCGCACTGCCGCCGTTCGTGGCGGCCCTGGCCCTGGAGATTGCACCCATTCGCGTCAACCTCATCGCCGCAGGCTTCGTCGACACGCCGCTGTCCGCATCGCTGCTGGGCCAAGACCTCGACAGGCGTCGAAGGGAGCTCCGCGATTCACTACCCATCGGGAGAGTGGTCACCCCCGCCGATGTTGCCGCCCTCGCTGTCCACATCATGGTCAACACGGCGCTCACCGGCGCCACCTACGACATCGACGGCGGGCAGCAGTTCGTCCCCTGATCAGGCGGAAGGAGAGAGAAGGAGAGAATGGAGTTCGTGGTCGACTTCGTCGAGACGCCCCTTGAGCACCGTCCCAACGAGCGAGCGACCGGACCGCTCCGCGCCGCAGAACCGGCAACGTGTCAGCTCGTCATCCGACCGGGTCAATCGGCCGGGCTGCCCTCCTCCTCGTCGGAGAGGATCGGAAACGCTCGCGTCCCGGTGTGCAGGATGTAGACGCAGGCGACCGTGAGGTACAGGATCAGCCCCACCCAGTGGTTGCTCGCGGCGATGGCGGCCATGCCGAGGTAGAGGACCGGCGAGAGGTAGAGGCGCCGGGTCAGGATGTGGATCTGCTGGGGGTCCACGCCGGGCTTCAGCAGCTGGGGGCACCTCTCGAAGTGGTGCCACAGCAGGGCGAGGGCGAGCGTCGCCGCCGCCAGCGCCAACCCGTAGAAGACGGCGGCGACGTCACCGACCGACGACGAGTCCACCAGGTACGCTGCCAGCACCTGGGTCGGAAACGGGATGAAGACGACGAGGAGGAGCAACAAGAGGTTGAGGACCATGGCCGTGTGGTCGATCCGCCGGACGAGGCGGAACACCGAGTGGTGGTTGAGCCACAACATGCCCACCACCACGAAGCTCACGAGGTAGCCCACGTAGTGGGGCCACTCGCCGAACCACAGGTCATGGCTCGCCCCGTGGACCTGGGCGTGGCCGGTCCCCAGGCGCACGTCGAAGATCAAGAGCGTCATGGCGACAGCGAAGGTCCCGTCACTCAGGGCTTCAGTACGGCGAGGGTTCATGACGCGCACCTCCTCTGCACGGCCGGCGACTTCCAGGAGCCCGATCTTCCTATACCCGACCCCATGCACGAGGGATCCGGGCCTCGAGGCCGTGACGGCGTGCCGGTAGGCTGCGTGTCGGAAACGAGCGCCGGGAGGAATGCCATGACCAAGGGGATCGTCCTGGATCCGACGGTGGGCGGGGCGAAGAGCGCTCGCTCCGACGATCGGCCCCACGGCTCGCACGCCCTCGGCACCCTCAGGGGTCGCGTCCTCGGCATCCGCGGGGACGAGCTGTGGCGCTCGTGGGACTGGGTGGTCGACCAGTGGCGGCCGGGCCTCGAGAAGGAGGGCGCCCGGGTCGTGTTCTGGCGCTCGGCCGGCAACCGCGCGGGCAAGGAAGCCGAACGGGTCGATCGTGAGCTGCAGTCGTTCCTCGACGAGGTCGACGTCGTCGTCTCGGGCCTCGCCAACTGCGGGTCCTGCACGATGTGGACCGTGCACGACGCGCTGGCCGGGGCCGACCGAGGGATGCCGTCGGTGGCCGTGGCCACCGAGCAGTTCCGGGGGCTGGCGGAGGCCCTCACCGCTCGGGGCGGTCATCCGGACCTTCCCCTCCAGATCCTTCCCTACCCCCTCGAGACCCAGGACGAGTCCGACGTGCGCGCCATCGCCCGGGCCGCCTACGCCGACCTCCTCTCGACCCTCGGAGTCGCCAGGTGACGACGCTCACGAGCGATCGGGTCGAGGCCGACCTCGATCCGATCGCCTTCATGGCCCATGCCGAGGCTGCGGGGTGGGGGGACGGCCTGCCTCTCGTCCCGCCCACCGAGGAACGGGTCCGTGCGCACGTCGACGCGTCGGGGCGACCGCCGGAGGACGTCGTCGCGGTCCTCGACACGGTGGCCACGCGCTTCACCGTGGAGAAGATCGCCGTCAACGCGGTCATGGCCGGCACGCGGCCGGCGACGATGCCGTTGCTGTGTGCGGCGATCGAGGCGATGACCGATCCCTCTCAGGAGCTCTCGGGTCTCAACGCGACGACCGCGCCCGTGGTCTCGGCCCTCTTCGTCAACGGGCCCGTCCGCCACCGCTTGCACATCCCCTTTGCCGGCGGTTGCTTCGGCGGCGCGGCCGGCCCGGGACCCGCCATCGGCCGCGCCCTCCGCCTGGTCATGCGCAACGTCGCCGGCCAGCGCATCGGCACCACGTCGGAATCGGTCTTCGGGCAGCCGGCGAGGGTGACCGGCATCGTGGTCGGCGAGTGGGAGGAGCGCTCGCCGTGGGCGCCGCTGGCGGAGCGCCGCGGCGTGCCGGGCGACGCCGTGACCGCCTATGCGGCGATGGGCACGGCGAACATCCTCGACATGGTCGCGGCGACCGGGGCCGACGTGCTCGAGGTCATCGGCAAGTCGGTCGCCTACCTCGGCACGAACGCCTTCGTCCCCCAGGCCGTGCTCGCCGAGGTGGCCGTCGCCCTCAACCCCACCTGGGCCATGGAGATCGTCGGACGGGACTTCCCCGACATCGACGACGTGCAGGAGCTGATCTGGCGACACGCCAGCCTCCCCGTCGAGTGGTTTCCCGCCCGCTTCCACCCCGACCTCGAGGAATGGGGGCGCATCAAGCCCGACGGCCGCGTCCACCTCGTGTCGTCGCCCGAGGACGTGATCGTGTTCGTCTGCGGCGGCAACGGCGGCCTGCACGCCACTTTCATGCAGTGCTTCTCCGGCACCTTGGCCGCCACCCGGCCGGTCCGTGCGGCGGCCTGACGTCGCCGCGACGGCCGCCTGACGCAGGCCCGCGCGTCGCGGGCCCGGGCGGTACGGCTCTCACGTTCATCGTGAGCTCGTAGGCCCGACGTCGCCGGCGCGGGCCCGATGCCGTAGGCGGGGTCCCGAGGGCGCCGGACCGAGGCGACCGCCCGGGACGGCGGATCAGACCTCGTGCAGCGGGGCGGGATCGATCCGGGTCGGTTCGGCGGGAGCGGACCCCCGTCGCTCGGGTGGACCGGGACCTGCTCCCCCGTCCGCCGAGACGGGCGCGTGGTGCGGGAGGAAGAGACAGGGCACGAGGAGGAGGGCGGCGATCCCGACCACCCACCAAAACGTGCTGCCGAACGCTGCCGCGAGGTCGGCGCTGATCGCCGGTGGAAGATGCGCCACCGTCGCCAGCGACAGGCCGTTGGTCACGCCCGGCACCCTTGCCTCGATCTGGCGCTGGAGCACGACGGCTAGCAGCGCGGTGGCGATGGATCCGCCGACCTGACGAGAGATGTTGATCGTCGTGCTGGCCCGTGGCACGTCGGCGTGGTCGAGCTCCGTGTAGCCCGAGGCCACCATCGGCATCATCGACATCCCCAGGCCGACGCCCCGGACGAACAGGGAGAGGGCCAGGACGACCTCCGAGCTCGTGGCCGATACGAAGGCAAACGGAAGAGAGCCGGCGATGATCAGCGCCACCCCGGCCGGCGCCACCCGGCGCGCCCCGACCCGGTCGGTGATGATGCCGGAGCGACGCATCACCAGCGCGGCCCCGATGCCCTGGGGGGCCATGAGCAGCCCGGCCACCAGGGGAGACTGGCCCCGCACGAGCTGGTAGTAGAGCGGGAGCAGGAACATCGAGCCGAAGAGCATCGCCCCGAGCAGGAAGATGCTGAGGTTGGCGATCGAGTAGCTCCGGTACCGGAAGAGGCGCAGATCGAGCAGCGTCTCCGAGTCCCCGTGCCGCCTCCTCAGGCCGTCCCAGACGAAGGCCGACATCAGCACAATCCCCGCGGTGAAGCTCGCAAGCACCTCGGGGCTCGACATGCTGCCCGAGCTCCCGACGGCAGAGAGCGCGTAGACGAGGAGCGTGAGGCCAGGCGACAGGAGCAGGAAGCCGCGGAGGTCGAACGGATGCTCCCGGCGCGGGCCGTCCTTGGGGAGCCACCGCCACGACAGCACCAAGGCCACGATCCCGATCGGGACGTTGACGAAGAAGATCCAGCGCCAGGAGGCGTTGGAGACGATGAGCCCACCGATCACCGGGCCCAGGACCGGTCCGAGCACGGTGGGCACGCCGATCACGCTCATGACCCGGCCCATCCGCTGCGGCCCTGCGCCACGGGCGACGATGGTCTGGCCGATGGGGAGGATCATGCCGCCCCCGAGGCCCTGGAGGACCCGGAAGAAGATGAGGCTCGGGGCCGACCAGGCGAACCCGCACAACACCGAGCCGACGATGAACAGCACCAGCGAGATCATCCACATCCGCTTCGCGCCGCCCCGGTCCACGGCCCATCCCGTCACCGGGATCACCATCGCCAGGGCCAGGAGGTAGCCGGTGGTCACCCACTGGATCGTGGAGATGGAGACGTCGAAGTCGCGACCCAAGGTGTCGAGCGCCACCGCGACGATGGTCGTGTCGAGGATCGACATGACCGACCCGAGGACGGTGACGGTCGCCAGCCGCCGGAGGGCCGGGTCGAGAACGGGCGCCCGGCCGTCCGAAGGGCCTGCGACGCTGGCGGTGTCGGAAGTCTCGGCCACGGATCAGCTCCCACGATGAGGTTGCCCGCCGAGCTCGCGCCGGGCGACGTCCCCCACCAGGTCGACCCCGATCACTCGACCGAGATCATTCGACTGAAATCATTGACCAATATCAATGATCGAGATCAATCATTGACCAAAGCATAGACTCACGGGGTGGCCGTGACCAAAGCGGAACGCAGCGCCTCCCGTACCCGGACGGCGTCCGAGCGGGCCTGGGACCTCGTCCGCGAGCTCATCGGCGGCGGGGAGATGGCCGAGCGCATGCGCGGGTTGTGCGACACCTACCGCCTCCCCCCGGGACCCATCAAGGCCCTCCAGCACCTCCATCGGGGCGGCTACCCCTCGATGCGCGACGTGGCCCGCAGCCTCGGCTGCGACCCCTCGTACGTGACGGGACTGGTCGACGATCTCGCCCGACGCGGCCTGGTGGAGCGGCAAAGCGATCCCCACGACCGCCGAGTCAAGACCGTCGTGCTCACCCCTCAGGGCACGACCGTGGCGCAGGACATCGAGGAGACGTTCGGTGCCCTGCCGGCCTCCTTCGGCGTGCTGACGGCGGCCGAGGCCGAGCACCTCGGGCGGCTGCTCGCCAAGGTGACCGAGTCGGCACGGGCCACCAAGGGCTGACGCCTCTCAGACGAGGCTGGCCACGATGTTGACCACCAGCGCCAGGATGACCGCGCCGAAGAAGTAGGAGATGAGCGCGTGCTGCAGCGCGGCACGCCGCACCGGCTTGGTCGTGAGGTTGGTGTCCGACACCTGGAAGGTCATCCCGAGGGTGAAGGCCAGGTAGGCGAAGTCCACGTAGGTCGGCGGGTCGGGCTCGTTGAAGTCGATGCCGCCGGGCTCTCCCCGGTAGTACAGGCGGCCGTAGTGGAGGGTGAACACGGTGTGCAGCGCCAACCACCCGATGACCACGCTCGCGATGCCGACGGTGAGCAGGTAGGCCTTGGTGCCCCCGTGCGCGGACCCCGCCCGCACCAGGGCCAGGGCGACGGCGGCGAGGATCGCCACCCCGGCGGCGACCACCACCGTGTCGGCCAGCGTGCGCCCGGGGTCGAGGCGGGTGGCGAGCCGCCGGGTCGAATCGGGATCGAGCGACCAGATCACCAGCCACACCGTCACGAGGTAGGAGCCCCCGGCCGCGATCCAGCCGATCAGGGCTGCAGCTTGGGGGAGCGTGAGGAACGAGGCCACGATCCCGACGACCACCCCCAATCCGGCGGCCGAGATCACCCTCGTCAGGGCCGAGGCGTTGCGGACAGCGTTCGCCAGCGTCACGGCGGGTCCGATCCGATCACCAGATCATCTCACCCCTGCGCCCGGGACCAGCGGATTCGCACCCGCCGGCGTGCCTCGGCGGGCGATCAGGCGTTTGACGGCCCTAATCATTGGATAAGAGTTGTCCCAGTTGGAGGTGGAGTCGTCAGACCCCATGGGTACCGTCGAAGAGGTGAAGGTGCAGATGATCCCCAGCTGCCCGACCGGCCACCCGGAGGTGACGCCCGGCGCCCGTTTCTGCACGCGCTGCGGGCTCCGGCTACTCCCTGCGGAGCCGGGCCACAAGGAGGCGGCCCGACGAGAGCGCTTCCGCGAGGCCGCGAGGCGACTCCGGGCATCGAGGGTCCTGCGCCGCACCGTGATCCACGTCGGAAAGGCGTCCTAGTTTGATCGTTACGGTCGTCGACCGGCGCGTGATCATCCGCGGGAGCTGCGCGTAGGGGGCTCCCTGGGTGTGGCGCCGGATCGACCCGAGGTGCGCTAGGGAGACCCGGTCAGCACGGTGCTCGGCCCCCCCGCTACGCAGAAGTTGGCGCTCGGGCATGCAACGGTGTTGAGTCCGAATCCGCCGGCCCCCATCGCCTGCTGGATCTGTCGCGTCCAGGTGAGGCCTCCGTCGTTGCTCACCCCCACGACGAGGTGATTGCCCTGGGCCGTGCCCTTCTCGAGGCCCCCGGCGACGCAAAGCGAGGTGGTGGGGCAATCGACGGCCGCCCAGTCGTCGTTCGGGTCCGTGACGTTGATCTCGGACCAGGTCAGGCCGCCGTCGGTCGAGCGGAGGGTGACGCCCGGGTTCCCGACGATCTCACAGAACGTCGCCGTCGGGCATGAGATATCCGCCAGCGTCGTTTGGGTCGGGTCGATCTGCGTGTCCACGATGCGCCAGGTCCAGGCGGGCTGTGCCGGGTTGGGACGAACGCCGATGTAGACATCCCCCGTCGCCGGAGCCAGCGCCACGCACCGGGTGGCGGTGGGGCAGCTCACCGCCTTCAAGGCCGGTCCGCCCGGAGGCGTCGAGCTCGTCCAGGTCAGACCGAAGTTGAGCGTCGTGAAGACGGCGGATCCGACCGCCACGCAGTCGAGGGCGCTCGGACATGCTGCGGCGGACGGCATGTTGCTCACCCCCCACGGAGCGGCCACGATGTTCCAGCTCTCGCCGTTTGTCAGGCTCCGCAGCACGTTGGTTCCACCGATGGCGAGGCACGCCGGAGGGGCTCCGCAGCCGATCCCGACGATGCCCAATGTCGGCAGACCGCGGATGTCGGCGGGAGTCGCCCCCCACAACTTGGCGCTGTCCGTCGACCTGGCGAGGTCACTCCCTCCCCCACCGAGGCAGGTGCGGGCCGGGCCCATGGGGGGCTCGCACGTCAGGGCGAAGGAACCGATGGCCGGCACGGCGTTGATGGTGTTCCACGGCTCGTTCCCGCCGGTCTGCGAGGTGGCATACAAGGCATGCGGTCCGACGACCACGCACGTGTTGGCCGAGCAGGTGAGGTCTGTCGGTGCATCCATCCCGGGGGTCCCCAGGGCGTGCCGAACCCATGTGGCGCCCCCGGTGTCGGTCGTGAGCACGCGCTTCGCGGGGGGGACGTCGAGCGGGGGAAGGCCGACGCAGTGTTCGACGCTCGAGCAGGCGAGCTTGGCGATCGGCATGGGCGAGGTACCCACGAGAGCCCAGGTCGCCCCGAGGTCCATCGTCCGGAAGGTCTGCTTTCCTGTCGTGGTGGCCAGGCATGTTCGGCTGCCCGAGGCGCAGCCCAGCGCGGCAATGGTTCCCACCACCCCCGAGGGGAGGACGGTCGTCGTGACCGAACCGCCGACGATGGCCGACGTGTAGCTCTGGGTCAGGTCGGTACCCGCCGCGACGCACGCGTCGTTGCCCGGGCACGAGACGGTGAAGTACGGGTGCGGCGGCACGGTCGGCGCAATCGGAACCCAGGTGAGCCCATTGTTGCTGGAGTGCCAGATCCCGCCCGAGCCCCCGACGATCACACAGTGGCCGGCCGAGTCACAGGCGATGGCGTCGCCCTCCCGCGTCGTGCCCGCCAGCGGCAGCAACCCGAGATCCGTCCACGTGTCGCCGCCGTCGGTGCTCCGGTACACGTGCGACTGGGCATTATCGGTGAGGTTCGTCGACACCGCGAGGCAGCTGGTGGCGGAGCAGGAGACCGAGTTGAGTCGGTAGGGGTTGGCGGGGTCCGGCTGGGAGAGGGGGACGGACGACCAGTGGAGCGTCACGCCGCCCGGCGCCCCTGGGGTGGTGAACAGAACCAGACCCTCGTCTCCGACCGTCACGCACCGGGTTGGCGAGATGCAGGACACTCCGGGCGCGGAGCTCCCTCCGGTATTTGCCACCACCTGCCCACCGAGCGTCGGGCCGCGGTTCGTCCAGGTCCATGTGGCGGCCGCGGCCGGCGCGTGCGGGGCCGCCGGGGGTGGCGCCGCTGCGACGACGCCGGGTACCGCAACCAGGCTGGCGACCCCGAGAGCGGCGAGAGCCGTCGCGAAGAGCGTCACCGGTCGGAGAGCTCGACGTGATGAACCGCCCGCCGCCCGCCGTGACCGCGCTCGGATCACACTCATGCCCGTTACCCTCCTCCCGACTGCGTGTACCCTAACCCATCGAGGTGCCGCCGCCGACGGCGTCCGAGGGAGGAATCGTGAGTCTCACACGGATCGTGGTGCGTCGCCGGTCCAGGTCTCGCGAACTTTTTCCCGATCCCGTTCCCACAAGAGCGATTCGTGGCTTCGCGACGGCGGCCACCATGGCGGGCGCTGCGTTGGTGTTCGCGCTGTCGACACCGTTGTGGGCGGGATGGTCACCCGAGGCCGGGGCTACGCCGCCGCCGGCCGCACCCACCAGCCTGGTGCCGATCACCAACGGCGCCCTGACGTCCACGCCTCCGGGCGTGACCATCAGCGCCACGATCGGGTGGAATGCGGGCGGCGTCGGGGCGGGCCTCACCCTGGGGGACGTCCGGGTGCTGGCGATCGACGCGAACACGCACCTGCCGACCCTGATCGACTCCGAGAACAAGACCGTGACCGGAGCACCGCAGCAGTACAAGTCACCGCTCATCACCGATCCGACCAAGCTGGCAGCCATGGCCGCAGGCAATCGCGTCGTCATCACCGCCACGCAGCGCAAGCCGCTCGGGCTCGCCTTCTCCGCGCCCTATTACGTCACGGTGGACAGCCTCCAACCGGGCCCCTCCCGGGGTCCCGTCGGGAGCGTCGATTGCTCCGACCGGCCGATCGAGGCAGGGGCTCCCCTCCAGCGATGCGACCTGACCGGGGCCGTGCTGACGCAGGCGGCGCTGCCGAACACGAACCTGCAACACGCAGACCTGAGTGGTGCGGACCTGAGCAGGGCCAACGTGTCGATCGACAACATGGCGGGGGCGTGGCTCGGAGGAGCGAACCTGAGCAACACCCACTCCGCCAACGTCTCCCTATTGAATGCCGTCGCACCGGGGCTCAATATCAGCGGAACGTCGACCTTGACCAGCGACAACTTTGGCCATGCGCAGCTCCAGGGGTCCAATTTCTCCGGTGCCTCGATGAGCGGCACGACGTTCTTCGCCGCGCGCATGCCAGGGGCGTCGTTGGTCGGGACCGTATTGAACGGTGGCGACGAGTTCACGGCAACTGATCTGCAGGGCGCAAAGATGCAGAGCATGACGATCGACGCCGGCTCGGAATTCTTCCTGGCGGAGCTGCAAAACGCGAACCTCACCGGTGCGAAGGTGGCCAACCTGGAACAGCTCAAGAGGCAGGCCATCTTCTGCAACACGACCATGCCGGACGGCACGACGATCGACAACGACGACTGCGGGATCCCTGGCCGCTCACGGTGAGCCGTCAGGGAATCTGCGACTCGGGCTCGGCGAGGGCCTCGTCCGACAGCTGCACCGAATCCTGGCGGGCGCCGGTCGCCGCCGACCAGGCGAAGGTGCCCGACCAGTCGACCTCGCCGTAGAAGCCGGCCGGACCGGACGTCGAGTACAGGGGTCCGGCGATGCGGACGGCAGGCGCGCCGCTCTCCGTGTCGGCGAGCCAGACCGCATTGTCCGCCACGATGACCGCAGCGCCGCCCTCCGTGGCGGGTGAGGCCAGGAGGGCCCCCGCCGGCGACGACGCGAGCTCGCTCGGCGCTCCTCCCGGAGTCGAGGTCCAGAGCACGCTCGTGGCGTCCCATTCCGACATGTAGCCCGGCGAGTAGTCCGCCCCGCCGATCGATCCGAACGGCGCTGTTGCCGAGGCTGTCGCGAAGAGAAGATCGCTCGAGGCAGTCCAGCTCGGTGCCAGCCCGACGGAACCCGGAGGAGTGGAGACGGTCTGGCAGGTGGCGGTCGTGAGGGCGCAAAGCTGCACGCCCCTCCCCTCGGCCCAGATCTCGCGACCTGCCCCGGCGACGACAGCAATCACGTTGCCCTGGGGAGCGGGTGCCCACCACTGAGGGCCGACCAACGACTCCACCAACGCAGCGGGTTGGCTGCTCCCGTTGGCGAGGCTGTAGAGCACGAGACCATCGGCGGCCAGGGACGCAGAGTTCTGGGGATCCTCCCAAAAGAGAAGGCCCTCCCCGTCCGGCCACCACCCGGCGAGCCGAAGCCCCGAACCGGTCAGCTGAAAGGCGGTTTGGATCGGCCCACCCGCTGCGGGAAGCACCCCGACTCGGGCGACGGGAAGGACGACCGGGGAGGTTCCGCTCGCCGGTTGCCCGCCGACGGAATCGTCGAAGGCCAATTCGGTCCCGTCCGGCGACCAGGCCAGCTCTCCCACCCCGTGCCCCGTCCCCACATCGAGCGAGATGGGCGTCGACCCCGGTTGGTCGAGCCAGACACGCTCGTCGACGGACACCGCAACGGACGGTTCGTTGGGCACGGCCTCCGTAAAGGCCAAGACCGGGGCGACGGGCGACCAGGCGAAGGTCCCGACCCCACTCACCGTGACCTCGGTGGCCCGGGATGCGCCGGCCTCGACCAACCACAGCGTCGGAGCGGAGACCTCGAAGCCCTGGTTGGGCCCGGTGTGGAGGAAGGCGAGCCAACGACCGTCGGGAGACCAGGCGGGATTGCTGTCGAAACCGCCGCCGGTCGGCCCGTCGACCTCGGCGAGGGTGCCGTCGTCCGACAGGACGTCGAGCTGGCCGCTCGAGACGAAGGCAAGATCGCCGTGCCCTCGCCAGGCCGCGCCGTCCGCTTGCAGGGGACCCGGAGCCGGAGGGTCGGGAGGACCGGGCAAGGTGCTCGGCGTGGCGCTGGGGGGAACGGTGGTCGGCGGGCTCGCGGGCACAGTGGTCGCGCCGGTCGGCGCGGCCTCGCCAGCCGAGGCGGTCGTGGCCGAGCCCGGCGCCATCGAGGCCCCGAGCGCGCCGGCGCCGATTGCCATGATGGCAACTAGGGCCAGGAGTGCCACCGGGATCATCCGACCGGGAACTCGCATGCGTTGTCCCCTTTTTTGAGTGCCGGCCCTCATCTTGCAGAAGACGGGTCAACGTCGCAAGGGTGCTTCGAGATCGGCTGAGCAGTCACATAGGGCGGAACCTCTCGAGGTCGGCGCCGATGGCCGGGAACGGCGGCACGCTCGCCGACGGTGCACGGGTCGGCCGGCTCGAAACCGTCGACTTTCCGTTGATGGCCGCCAAGTGCCGGCTGGCCCAGGACTGTCCGGCCGGTAGGGGTCGGTCACGTCGAACGGCGCGCGAAGGTGAGGTTCTTGGTGTGATCGTCGTTGTTGACCGCCAGCAGGTACTGGTCGTAGCTGTGGCAGCCGACCAGGTTGAAGTCGAGATGCGGCAGCTCTCGGCGGGTGATCTGCGAAACGAGGCCAGGAACCCTGCCGACACCGGCTCGTCCATTCCCTCTGGATAACATCGACCCGATGTACTCCGGCCCGGAGATGGGTGCATTGGCCAGTAGGTCCGGCGGGAACGGTTGGACGAACCACCAGGGCGCCAGATGAGCCGCAAGGTCACACCACGGACGGACGTGGTCCACCCGACGGAGAAGCCGAAGCACAAGACCAAGTTCCAGCTCCGCCGTGAACGCACCTACGAAGAGCTGATCAGGTCGGCCAATACGGTGTTCTCCACGAAGGGCTACACGGCGGCGACGATCGACGACATCGTGGCGGGCACGCCCTACACGAGGGGCGCCTTCTACTTTCACTTCGAGGACAAGAGGTCGTGCTTCCTCGACGTCATCGCGAAGCGACAGGCGCTCCGGAGCACCTGGACCGAGGTCCCCTACGAGCTCGACCCCAAGGCCACCTCGATCGAGGACATCGTGACGCTGGCCGTCCAGAGAATGAACGAGCCGACCGTGGGAGAGCGTCCCTTGGTGCTGGCGATGGTGGACTTCTTCCAGGCCAATCGGGACGAGACCGACATCGCAGAGACCCTCTCCGCGGTGCACCGCAATTGGATCTGGGAGATCACGCGGTTCGTCGAAGGGCTGAAGGAACGCGGCTGGATCTCGACGAGCCGACCCTCACGGGAGATCGCCAACCACCTGCTGGCCACCGGCGAGGGCCTCGCGGTTCACCAGATCCTGTACGGCATCGACGCCGGCTTGATGGTCGTCCCGAACATCCTCGCCATCCTTGCCTGGTACGAGAAGGGCTGAGGCCACCGTCGGCAAGAGTTCTCTCCGGCCTCGTGGTCCCCGAGACGGCTTGACTAGTGTCGGCCCGACCGACGAGGAGGCCCCCGATGCAGCTCGACCCGCTCGACGAGCACCCCATCCATCAGGTTCCGATGTCGATGGCGTACGTCGCCACGAGCGATCGCAACGTCTACGACCGCTGCATCTACCAGGGCCAGGATCACGAGGCGGAGACCTTCTTCATCACCGGACTCGGCGTGTACCCCAACGCCGGCATCATCGACGCCTTCATGTCCGTGAGGCGAGGTGACCGACAGTGGTCGCTGCAGACGTCGGGGATCCGGCCGAGCGACAAGCTCCTGCAGCAGGTGGGACCGTACCGGCTCGAGGTCGTCGAGCCCTTTCGGCGCCTCCATCTCACGAGCGACGACGACGAGGTCGGGTTCGACCTGTGGTTCGTCTCCGAGTACGACCCTCAGCGCGAGCCACAGCACGTCAGGTACGCGGGCCCGACGGGGAAGGTCCTACTGGATGGCTGCCGCTTCGCCCAGCTCGGGACGTGGGAGGGCGAGCTCAGGGTCGACGGCCAGACGATTGCGGTGACACCGCAACGCTGGACCGCAACCCGGGACCGGTCGTGGGGCATCCGGCCGGTGGGTGAGCCCGACCCCGCCGGTCGCCCGTCAAACGCGGAGCCGGGGATCTGGTGGATCTGGGTACCGCTCGAGTTCGAGGATTTCGGCGTCCATTTCATGGTCGACGAGGACCCCGACGGGTTCCGCACCCTCAACTACGCCGTGCGCTTCTGGCCGTCCGCGTCCGGTCGCAAGGTCGAGCAGCTGGGCTGGCCCGAGATCGACATCCGCTACCGCCCGGGCTCCCGCTACCCGGAGGGAGCGACGCTGCATCTGAAGACGGTCGACCGCAAGTCGCTCGAGGTCGACATCGAGTGCCTCACCGCCATCCCCCTCCACCTCGGCTGCGGGTACGGCAACGACCCGGAGTGGAACCACGGACGCTGGATGGGCGACAGCTGGCGGCGCGTCGTGACCTTCGACCACACCGACCCGACCGTCCAGGCCAAGCTCCCCTGGGGCGGTCTCGACCACCTGGCCCGGGCAACCTGCGAGGGCCAGACCGGCTACGGGATCTTCGAACACGGCACCGTCGGCCGCCACAACCCCACCGGCATGGCCGACATCACCGCCGTCGCCCCTTGAGGCCTGCCGGTCACGGAACGCATTTCACCCTGGCAAGCGTTCCCACCGGCCCATCGTCCAGGCATCGACGCTCTCGATCCGAACCCGCATCAGATTCGACCGCAATTCGTTGCCGGCATCGAAGACCGTGACGTTCCGCAGGTGCACGAATCCCACGGGCCTATTGGACTCCGGCTCATAGCCCGTGCGTACCGTGTCCACACCTCTGGCCAAGCTCTCGGTGATCACCCGAGCCAGCTCACCGGCCTCCTCGCCTGCTGCCCGGAAGCTGGCCGCCTCCTCGTCCAACCAGGCTTGAGCGTTGACGAGCTCGCCGGCAATCGTTCGACCGGAGACGACCAACGAAATTCCCGTCGAGACGTCCTGGCCAGGTTCCAAGGCGTCACCGACCCGGTTCAACATGTCCACGACGTACGCCAATAGGACATCGCCCCTCTGCTGGCCCTGCTCCCACTCCTCAGACGCTGGCGCCGTTTCGCTGTCGCTCATCGAGTCACCTTTCCTGGGTCTCTGCATCTCGTTCCCTCCGGCGCCTCTTTCGTTCATTCGTCGGAGCCTCCGGTCGGCGAGAAACCGTTCCCGCTCAGTATCCTCTGGTCGGATCGGCCAGCGCCCTACTTGATAGCGGAGTAAAGGTTCGCGGGCCAAGGAGACCACGTCGACAGCGCGTTGCGGTCGAGCGCCATCAGGAGATCGTTCGGTTGACGGTCGAGGGGGGTGGGTCCGGTTGCCGCCGAACCCCACGCTCACGGGCATAGCCATCTGCGGGCGGAGGGCGTCCGCCGCACGGGACTCGCCAATAGGCTCCTCTCGGGAGGCGCGATGAGGGTCTACATGCGAACCGGTCGACGAACGGGCGTCTCCGTCGGCCTCTTTGGCACCATCGTTCTCGGGTTCTTCTACCTGCTGGCCCTGCTCTTCGCAGCGATGGTCGCCGCGGTGGTGTTCTTGGTGGCCCTGTTGGTGAAGGGCGTCTCGGCCATCGGGCATCGGCGCCAGCCGGACGTCGAGGTGATCCCACCGCCGCCAGGTAGCACGCGGCCGCCGACGCACTACTCAGACCGACGGTGATCCGAAGGTGAAATTCCTCTCGACGGCGGTCCGGATGACCGCTCGCACCGCATCTTCCAGGGGAATCGCCAATGTCTGGGAGGTGCCGTAGGAGGCCAGGACGGCCAGCGAGCTCATCGACGCAATGAGGCATCCCAGCCACTCGGCTCGGGCACGTGGGTCCTGGATGGTTTGCGCACGAGCGATGGCGTCCCTGATCGACGCTTCCCACGCGGGCTTCAGCTTGGGATCAGTCTGGATGGCGGCCTGACTGCCCAAGATCTCCCGAGCGACCGCTGCGGCCTCCTGGGCAACAGGTGACGAACTCGACAGATTGATCGGGGCATTCGCATTGCCTTTGGTCATCGGATGGCGAGACTAGGTCATCGGACGGTTCAGCTTGCAAGGCGGCGTTCGGCTGCTGGAACCAGGCTCATCCGGCGAGTGGGCTGTAGAGGAATCGAAGCTCTGACCCTTGCGCGTCATGTCATGCCGAACCATCGGCAGGAGTCGGCTATGGACAGCGTCTAGCTGCCCCCGACAGTTCGAACGCGGGCGCAGCGCCGAGGGCTATGTGCGCGCTGGCAAGGTGGCGAGGCCGCGAGCAAGAATCATGCACACGAACGAAAGCCGTGAGGGAACACAGGAGCCCTGATGCTAGACAGCACGCAATCTTCGGACGGGGTCATCACCAAACCCAGTAGCAAGTCCGTCGCACAGACGATCGACGGACTGAGGAGCGTTATCGCGAATCGGGGCTTCACCGTGTTCAACGTCATCGATCACAGCGGCGTAGCCGAACGAGCTGGTGTCCACATGCCCGACTCGAAACTCGTCATGTTTGGGAAGCCGGCCGTCGGCGCGGCGGTGATGGTGGCGGCGCCGCTTGCTGCGTTAGATATCCCGCTCAAGGTGTTGGTTTGGGAGGACAGGACCGGAGCGGTATCAGTGAGTTACAACTCACCGGGCTTTCTGTCCGAGCGGCACCACCTCGAGGGTGCGCTGCGTGCGCCCTTCGACGCAGTTGAGTCGATCGTTGAGGCCGTAGTCGGTCCATAGCTCGAGCTGATCCGCGCAGTCAATGTGGCGTGCGCGGCCGCGCTTCCGGCGAGCTACTCCGCGGTCGCCAGCCCCTTCGTGGAGTGCTCAGACTTCTATTGGGGGCAGTACGCAGTCCCACCTGGCGGCTCGCGGGTCGCCTGCGTTACGTTCTCGGTTCCCGATTACACGATTATCACGACCGTCCGTTCCGAGGCGACCGGTCGGAGCGCAGCATGGCAAACCGGGGGCTGAGACGACCCGGCGCCCGGAGGGATAACCGAACTTCGTCCGCCCGGCTACTCGGCCCGTCGGCGCGGATCTTCCGGGTACCCGTTCTGGGTGACTCCTCAGGGCATCCCTCGGCCGCAATGGGCGCACGCGTTATGGGACAGCTCTCCAAGCGCGCACATCCCGAGTATTCGCTTGCTTGGCGACATTCCGGCGGGCGATCAGCAGAAATAGCGACGTCGTCAAAAGACCGTGTGGTTCGCCGGGCCGATTATTCCGACAGAGCGTGAGCCGTCCGACCGTGTTGCTCGGCAGTGTGCACATCGAGTTCGTCCTCATCAGCGATGTGCGGAGTGATATCGAACACCACCTTCTTGACCGTGCCGGTGAACGGAAAGGGCTTCTTGTCCTCGTACGCCCGATCAACGACGCCACCGTTATCGCGACCGATGTCCATACCGGCGTAGCCGGAGAAACGAATGGGCACCGTGAAGTCCATCCGCCCCTTGCCGACCTGTTCGTCGTTCACGAATAGGGTCACGTCGCCTCCGGTCGCCGGCTTCGCCCCGTCGGCTACAAACTCCATCCGCGCCGTGACGTCACCGGGAGGGAGGTCCTGTTCGGCAGCCTGCGTGTAAACGAAGACGCCCATCATCGAGTACGTGTGGGTAAGCTTGCCGTCTTGCACGTACAGGGTGAACCCTCCGAGGTGGTCGGCCTCGGCGACGATCACCCCTTCAGCACCCTCCTCAGGCACCACCAAGTCGACGGTGATCGTGTACGAGCGGTTGTAGATCCTCGGGATCATGCCGGGCATGACGTTCTGGACGTCGCCCCGGAACGCGAAGGTCGTCTGCTCCGGGATCGGAGGCACAAAGCCGAAGAACGCCGACAGCGGCGCCAGGAGCGGCAACACGTTGTAGCGCTCGGCCTCCTCCCAGAACAGGTCCTTGAGCTCCCGGACCTTTTCGGGATGGTCGGCGGCGAGGTCCTTCGCCTGCGAGAAGTCGTCCGGCAGGTAGTACAGCTCCGTGGGGTCGGCGTCGGGGTCCCAGACGCCAGGCGCGTACGGGCTGAGAGCCTCGGGAGTGAGCTGCCACGGAATGCGCTCGGTCTTCACCGCCAGCCACCAGCCGTCCTTGTACATCCCCCGGTTCCCGAGGGTCTCGAAGTACTGCTGCGTGCGGTGCTCCGGGGCACCACCGTCGGCTAACGACGCCGCAAAGGGCGTGCCGTGCATGGGCTCTTGCTGGATGCCGTCGACCGATTCGGGCTGTGGGATGCCGGCCACGTCGAGGATCGTGGGGGCCACATCGATGACGTGGGCGAACTGCGAGCGCACGGCGCCGGCATCCGTGATGCGGTGGGGCCAGTGCACGACCAGCGGGTTGCGGGTCCCACCGAGATGCGAGCCCACCTGCTTGCCCCACTGGAACGGGGTGGCACCGGCCCACGCCCAGGCCGCCGAGTAGTGGGGATCCATTACCGAAGAACCCCACTGGTCGAGGCCGCCGTAGCTTTCGACCAGCTGGAGCTGCATCTCTTCGGTCAGCGGGATGCCGTTCTGCATCGTCAGCTCGTTGAAAGAGCCGGTGATCGACCCCTCCATGCTGGCGCCGTTGTCCCCCCAGATCCACACGATGAGGGTGTTGTCGAGCTCACCAAGATCCTCGATGGCGTCGATCACCCGACCCACGTTGTGGTCGGCGTTCTCGGAGAACCCGGCGTAGACCTCCATCTGGCGGACGTAGAACGGCTTGAGGTGCGAGGGGACGTCGTTCCATGCAGGGAAGGCTTCGTTCCGTGGGGTCAGCACCGCGTCGACCGGGATCACCCCGAGCTCCTTCTGTCGGGCGAATGTTTCCTCACGCAGCGTGTCCCACCCCTGGTCGAACTGGCCCTTGTACTTGTCGGCCCACTCATTGGCGACGTGGTGGGGGGCGTGGCTGCAACCAGTGGAGTAGTAGGCGAAGAACGGTTTGCGGGCGTCCTGAGCGCGGACAGCATGCAGCCACTCGATGGTCCGATCGGCCATCGCATTGGGGAAGTAGTAGGGGTTGTCGGGGTTATAGAAGTCGTCCGGGGTGCCAATGATCTTCTGGTTCTCGGCCAGGCACGGATCCCACTGACTCGATCCCCCGCCCAAGATTCCATAGAAGTACTCGAAGCCCCAGCCGTTCGGCCAGCGGTCGAACGGTCCGGCCGGTCCCTGTTGGCCGTCGGGTGTGAGGTGCCACTTCCCGAAGATGGCCGTGCTGTAGCCGTTGTCCCGGAGGATCCGGGGAAGCGGCGCGCAGTCTCGGGGCAGGATCGCCGAGTACCCGGGGAAGCCGCCGGCGAACTCACCAATGGAACCGAAGCCAACCGCATGGTTGTTCCGCCCGGTGAGCAGGGAGGCGCGGGTGGGCGAGCACAAAGCAGTGACATGGAACCGGTTGAACCGCAGCCCTCCGTCGGCCATCCGGGTGAAGTTGGGCGTCTGGATGGGGCCGCCGAACGTGCTGGGATTTCCGAACCCTGCATCGTCGATCAGGACCAGAAGCACGTTGGGGGCGCCCTCGGGCGGGGTTGGGTGGCTGATGAGGTCCCAATCGGGCGTTGAGCCCTCGAGCGTTCTGGAGATCGTGCCCGAGAAGGGCGGCCGCCGGATCGGGAGATGGTTGCGATCGACATCGCTCATGCTTGCGGCCTCCTCTGTCCCTCCGGTCGCCAACAAACGCCGACCCAAGATGGCTCCCTACGACCGATAATTTCGGTGGCCGTCTTAAGTCCCCGGTACGAATCTCCTGGTCGGTGCCGTGGGCCGTAGAGGACTCGAACCTCTGACCCCTTGCGCGTCATGCAAGTGCGCTACCAACTGCGCCAACGGCCCCGGAGGGGTGAGCTTATCAGCCGGGCAGCAAAGGTCTCCGAGGTCGAATGCAGCGAGCGCTACACCTGGAGCACCGCCGCCCCGTTGACCCGATCGTGGGCCAGGTCGCTCAGCGCCCGATCGGCCCGCTCCAACGGGTAGGGGGTGGTCGTGGCCCGCACGCCCAGGCGGTGCGCCAGCCGCAGGAGCTCCTCGCCGTCCTGGCGGGTGTTCGCAGTGACGCTGCGGACGACGCGCTCTTGGAAGAGGTGCTCCTGGTAGTTGAGCGTCGGAATGTCGCTCAGGTGGATCCCCGCGATGCTGAGCACGCCGCCGCGGTCGAGGGCGGCCAAGGCCGGAGGGACCAGCGTGCCCACCGGCGCGAACATGATCGCGGCGTCCAGGGGCTCGGGGGGCATGGCGTCCGCCTCGCCGACCCACACCGCACCAAGGGTCTCGGCCAGCTTCTGCGCCTCCTCGGACCGGGTGGCGACGTAGAGCTCGGCGCCCTGCGCGCGGGCGATCTGGGCGGTCAGGTGGGCGGAGCCGCCAAACCCGTAGATGCCGAGCCGACCGCCCGGCCGCAGGTTCGTCAGCTTGTAGGCCCGATACCCGATGATGCCGGCGCACAGGAGGGGGGCCGCCTGCAGCGCGTCCAGGTCCTCGGGGAGCCGGTACACGAAGCCCTCCCGGGCCACGATCCACTCCGCGTACCCGCCGTCCCGATCCCAGCCGGTGAACGTGGCGCGCAGGCACAGGTTCTCGTCGCCCCGCCGGCAGAATCGGCACGTGCCGCAGGTCGAGGCGAGCCACGCGACGCCCACCCGATCCCCCACCGCTAGGCGCCGTGCACCCGGTCCCAGGCCCCTCACCCGACCGACCACCTCGTGACCGGGCACGACGTGTGGACGGTGGACCGGGAGGTCACCCTCGCTCACGTGGAGATCGGTGCGGCACACCCCGCACGCCTCGACCTGCACCAGGACCTCGTCGCCGTCCGGACTCGGCTCGGGGCGGTCGACCAACGCGAGCGGATGCTGGTCGATCGGCCCGGGCGCGTCGACTTGCCAAGCACGCATGCCCCATCCTCGCGCCGTACGCTGGTGCGAGCGTCCAGCACACATATTGGGGGTTCGCATCGGGCCATGGGCGGGGATCGCCCCCGGCACGGATTCGAGCGGACATAGGAGGGTGCCATGGCGGCCACCGTGCTCGTGGTCGAGGACGAGCTGAAGCTTCGCGAGCTGTTGCGCTCTCATCTCCAACGCGCGGGCTACGTGGTGCTGACGGCAGCCTCCGGCGCGGAGGCCATCAACCTCGCCCGGAGCGCCACGCCCGAGCTGATGGTGCTCGATCTCCGACTCCCCGACGTCCCGGGTGAAGAGGTCGCGCTCGACGTCCGTCGGTTCTCGGACATGGCCATCCTGATGCTCACCGCCAAGACGGCCCAGGAGGACAGGATCCGGGGATTCGAGGCGGGTGCGGACGACTACCTGACCAAGCCCTTCAGCCTCCGCGAACTCATCCTGCGCGTGCAGGCCATCTTGCGGCGCGGCCGTGGCGGCGAAGTCTCCTCCACCCGGCCGAGCTTCGGCGACGGTGAGCTCGTCGTCGACGAGGCACGCCGCGAGGTCTTCGTCCGCGGCCAGCTCGTCGAGTTGACCCCGACGGAGTGGGGGCTCCTCACCTCGCTCGCCCAGATCCCCGGTCGGGTCTACGCACGCTCGGAGTTGATCAACCGAGTCCGCGGCTACGAGTTCGAAGGATACGAACGGACCGTCGACTCCCACATCAAGAACCTGCGCCACAAGATCGAGGACGACCCGCGCCAACCCCGGATCGTGCTCACGGTGCTCAAGGGCGGCTACCGGCTCGGGCTCGCACGCGATGGCTGACCTGCGGCGCCTGCTCGGGCTCATCGGCGTCCGCCTGGCGCTGGCCACCATCGCCGTTGCCGTCGGCGCGGTCGGCGTCCTGGCCGCCCTGACGCTGCTCGCCGCTCGCGGCGACGTCAGCCAGCTCGCCCGCCAGGAGCAGGAACAGGCCGCGACCGCGACCGCGGCCGCCGTCGCCGACGCCTACCGGGCCAGCGGCTCGTGGGAGTCGGCACACCTCCACGCCGCGGCGACGCTGGCGGCGAACAGCGGGGCAACGGTGACGGTCCTCGACGCCTCGGGGAACGACGTGACCGTGCCGACCATCGACGGCGCTCCACCGCCGGTCCCCCACGGTCCGCTGCGCGTGTACTCGGTGGTGTCCGACGGCAGCCGGGTGGGCACGACCATCGTCCACTTCTACGGTGCCACCCTGCCGACGGCGGAGACCCATCTCAGCAACGCGCTGGTGCGGACGGTGGCCGCCGGAGCGGCTCTCGGGGCGCTGCTCGCGCTCGGGGTGGCCATCTTCCTGTCTCGTTGGATCACCCGACCCGTGGCGGCCCTGACCGAGGCGGTCCGGGCCATGGACGAGGGCGACCGGACCATACGGGTGGGAACCCAGCGCGGCAGCGGGGAGCTGGCCGAGCTCGCCACGGCCTTCGACAAGATGGCCGACACCATCGCCCGCCAGGAGGACCTGCGCCGGGCCGTGGTGGCCGACGTCGCGCACGAGCTGCGCACCCCGCTCGCCATCCTCCAGGTGAGCTCGGAGTCGCTGGCCGACGAGATGGTGGTGGCCTCGAAGGAGAACCTCTCCTCTCTCCACGAAGAGGTGCTCCGTCTCACCCGGATCGTCGAAGACCTCGACACGCTCGCCTCGGCCGAGGCCGGGGTCCTGCGCGTGCACCTGCGCCCGGTCGACCTCGCAGAGGTCTCCGCTCGCGCCCTCGAGGTGATCCGACCCTCCTACGAGATCGCCGGGGTCCACCTCGATGCCCACCTCGAACCGGCGCCGGCCCTCGCCGACCCCGATCGTGCCACCCAGGTGCTCCACAACCTGCTCACCAACGCGCTCAAGTTCACCGAGCGAGGGGGCAGGGTCATGGTCACGGTGACGGCCGGGGCGGACGTCGCCTCGCTGGAGGTGGCCGACACCGGCACGGGCATCCCCCCCGACGAGCTCCCCCATGTCTTCGAGCGCTTCTGGCGGGGCAAGGAGGCCGGACGCGTGGCGGGAAGCGGCATCGGCCTGGCCATCGTCGACACCCTGGTCGGGGCGCAGGGCGGCTCGATCTCGGTCACCTCCGAGCCATCGGAGGGAACCCGCTTCACGCTGCAATTCCTCCGCGCCGTGCACACCGGTATCGACGCCGGCGAGCCGCCCTCGCCGCCTCAGTCCACCAGCAGGGAGCCCGACCCGTCGGTCTCCAGCCCCTGGTCCGTCGACGAGGCGTTCGCCTCCTGGTCGCGCTGGAGCACGAGGAGCAGCTCCTCGTAGGGACCGAGGAGGTAGGCGACGTCGCCCCCCTCGAAACGGGTGCCGCGCCGCGGCGGGTGCTCGAGCGTGCCCCCCGATCGGGCGCGGCTGAGGGCCACCACCCGGGTGTTGCCGGAGAGGTCCTGCATCGCGAGGCCCTCGAGGCCGCCGCCCGGCGCCACCTGCACCCGGCCCACGAGGAAGGCCTGCTGGTCGACGAAGAAGGTCTCGAGCACGTCCAGCCCGAGCGCGGCGCCCACGAACCACGGCGCGGCCAGGGCGGACGTGGAGCGGACGTGGCCGAAGCCAAAGCTCTGCTCCATCATGGCGGCCAGGTTCCGGTCGAAGACGCGGAGGACGACGGGGACCTCGGCCCAGCGCTCGTCCAGGGTCTCCCGGACCGCAAGGCCCGCCTCGATGTTGGTCAGGTCGTCGCTCGTCAGCACCGCGATGGCCGACGCCTCGGCGAGGTTGACCATCGTGTGCGTCTGGCGCTGGGTCGCATCGGCGATCACGACGGGGGCGCCGAGGGCGCGGGCCCGGCCGAGATACCGATTGCCCTCGTCCCGTTCGACCACCACCACCCGGCGATCGGCCGCGAGCAACCCCTCGACCACCCGGATGCCCACCGAGCCCAACCCGATCACGACCACGTGCCCGGCCATCCCCCCGACCCGGAGCCGTCCGAAGGACTGCTCGATGCGCCGGCTGACCAGGTAATTGGTGAAGAGCGCGAAGGCGGTCGTGACGAGGGTCACCCCAAACACGATGAGCACGATCCCGAACACCTTGAGCCACCCGTCCTGGTGGGCAAAGGAGAAGTCCCCGAAGCCGACCGTCGCCACCGTCTCGACCGTGAAGTAGAGGGAGGTCAGGAGGTCGAGGTGGGTGTGCGTGGCGGGGTTGACGTAGGCGAGCCGGACGACCACCGAAGAGACCACGAGGAGCGCCACGATCGCCGCCACCACCGCGAACAGGCCGCGGGCGTCGCCCTGGGTCAGGGCCGTGATCCGTCGACGGACCCAGCTCAGCGGGTCGGCCTTTGCCGGCGTCGTCCCCGTCACGGGTGCCCACTCGATGCCCGACTTGTCGAGCTCGTCACGCGTGCCGAGCACGGCGACGCGGTCCCCCGGTGAGACCGGATGGTCGCGTCCGGGACATCGCACCATCGGCGATCCGTCGCCGGGGATGATGGCGACGGGCGCCAGATGGCCGAAGTGCCCCCGGAAGGTGGCGTGCGCCTCGTCGTCGTCCGGCTGCGGCACCACGATCTGCTCCACGACGAACCGCTCTCCCGCGATGCCCATCTCGTGCGAGGGGCGGCGCAGGCACGCCTCGACGAAGGTCGGGGCGGCGAGAGTGGCCACATCGAGGACGCTGCCGCTCCCGATGACCCTGCCGAGCGCGTGTCCGACGGAGGCGTTGGCCAGATGGACCACGAGCCGGATGTCCGGGCGTGCCTCACGCACGCGGAACGCGATCTCCAACGTGGCCAGCTCGTTGGTATCGGCGCAGATGACCGCCTGGGCGTCGTCCAGCCCCGCCTCCTCCAGCCCGTCCCCGAGGTGCGCGCTCCGGTTGACGTGCGGAACGCCCCAGCCCTGGACGACCCGCGCCAGCCGGAGGTCGGGGTCGTCGTCCAGGACCACCACGGGAACGCCGCTCAGGTGCAGGTGTTCCACCGTTCGGAGCCCCACTCCCCCGAGGCCGCACACGATGACGTGGCGCTTGCCACCCCATGACGACGGTCGGTTCACGGTGCGCGTCGCCGGGAGGCTCACACCGGCTGTCGCCAGGCGCGCTCGAAGGGGAGCCGCCAGGTCCGGGGCGAGATCAGATCGCGGATGCCGTCGGGCCCCCACGAGCCCACCCGGTAGAGCCGGACGTCGGGTGGATCGTCCAGCAGCGGGTGCGACACCTGCCACAGCCGCTCGATCCCGTCGGCGTTGGTAAAGAGCGTCTGATCCCCGTGCATGGCGTCGTGCAGGAGCCGCTCGTAGGCCTCGAGCACGTTGTCGGCCTGGTCCGTCTCGTGGATCGCGAACTGCAGGCTCAGCTTGTCGAGCTTCATCCCCGGGCCGGGGCGCTTGCCGTAGAAGGAGAGCGAGAGCTTGGAGGCATCGGCCAGGTCGAAGGTCAGGTGGTCGGGGCCGTGCGAGCCGGCGCCCGAGTCCGAGGGGAACATCGACTTGGGAGGCTCCCGGAAGGCGATGGAGACGATGCGGGCGCTCTCGGCCATCATCTTGCCCGTCCGCAGGTAGAAGGGCACGCCGGCCCAGCGCCAGTTGTCGATCTCGCACCGCAGGGCAACGAAGGTCTCGGTCTCCGAGTCCGGTGAGACGCCCTCCGTCCACCGGTATCCCTCGTACTGGCCCCGGACGGCGCAGGTCGGATCGATGGGACGCATCGAGCGGAACACCTTGTTCTTCTCCTCGCTGATCGCGACGGGCTCGAGGGCGGTCGGAGGCTCCATCGCGACGAAGGCCAGCACCTGGAAGAGGTGGGTGACGACCATGTCCCGGAAGGCGCCGGTGTGCTCGTAGAAGGAGGCCCTACCCCCTACCGCGAGGGTCTCGGGCACGTCGATCTGGACGTGGTCGATGTGCTGGCGGTTCCAGATGGGCTCGAAGAGCCCGTTGGCGAACCGGAAGGCCAAGATGTTCTGGGCCGCCTCCTTGCCCAAGAAGTGGTCGATGCGGAAGACCTGATCCTCTTGGAAGTGCTGCTGGACCTCGTCGTTGAGGCGTCGAGCGGTGACCAGATCGGTTCCGAAGGGCTTCTCCATCACGATGCGCGACCGGTCCGTCAACCCGGCGTCGCCCAGGGTCCGGATCACCTCGCTCGCCGCATGGGGCGGGATGCTCAGGTAATGGAGCCGCCGGGCCTCGGTTGCGAGGGTCGCCTCCGCCGTCTCCACCGCGGCGGCGAGACCGTGCGGCCCGTGGGACCCGGGGACGTAGCGGATCTGCTGGCGGAACCGGATCCAGTGATCGTCGTGCACTTTGCCTCGGGCGAACTCGTCGCAGGCCTGTCTCGCGACGCTGCCGTAGCCGGCGTCGTCGAGGTCGTCCATGGAGGTCGCGACGATCTGGCACTCCGAGAGGAGGCCCGCTCGAAAGAGATGGAAGAGACCCGGGAGCAGCTTTCGCCGTGCGAGGTCGCCCGTGGCGCCGAACAGGACGATCACGTGCGGCGAGACGTTCCGATGTGCGGCACCGGGAGATGCCAGCGCGGCCTCGAGCGTCTCGCGGGGCGCGTGGCCCAGCTCCGTCATCGGCCCACGGTCGTCGGTGGTGAGGTCATCGTGCCGTGATGGGTGTCCCCCCGTGGAGGACCGGGGATCGAAGAAGCCCCGACGGGCTCAATCTACGGGCCGAGTATTTCGAAGAGATTGCCGCCGGAAGTGCAGAGTGTGAATGCGCACCCGAGATCTCTCAGCCCTCGCGAGAACTCCACGGCGATTCCACCCGCCCGTCACCCTCGCTTCACAAGGGGGGCCTTCAATGGCATCCTCGCCGAGGTGTGCCGCGGTCCCTCGGCCTCACCGCGTCGGGAGGTGGGAGATGGCAGGAATGATTCGCAAGAGCCTCGACGACCCGGAGGTCACGCGGCCCTTCGCCGCGGGCACCGGGAAGCTCGAGCTCATCGACTCGGGGGCCGGGGCGGTCGGGCGGGCGACCTTCCTGCCGGGCTGGCGGTGGTCCGACCACGTGAAGCCGATAGCCGGCACGGACAGCTGCGAGGTGGCCCACACCGGCTATTTCATCTCCGGCAGGATGCGCGTCGTCATGGACGACGGGGAGGAGACGGAGTTTGGCCCGGGCGACTTCTGCGTGATCCCTCCGGGTCACGACGCGTGGATCGTCGGCGGCGAGCCGTGCGTCGTGATCGACTGGCAGGGCTCCGCCGACTACGCCAAGGGCTGACGACGCCGGGAGCCGACAGGAGGACGTCAACGTGACGACACCACTCGACGAGGCGCGGCTGGGCCAGCTGATGGGCACCATGGCCGGCCACATGACGGGCGGGGCCATCTGCTTTTCGGTGTGGTTGGGCGACGAGTTGGGCCTCTACCGGATCCTGGCGGAGAAGGGGTCCCTCTCGAGCGACGCAGTCGCCGAGGAGGCGGGCTGCCACCCCCGGCTCGTCCGGGAGTGGCTCGACGGGCAGGTGGCCGGGGGCCTCATCGGGTACGACGCCGGGGCCGGCACCTACGAGCTCTCCCCCGAGGCGGTCGCCGTGCTGGCGGACGACTCGTCGCCGGTGTTCGTGGCGAGGGGGATGAACGCCCTCGCCGCCATGGTCGTCGACCGGGAGAAGGTGGCGGCGGCGTTCCGTGGCGACGGCGGGCTCCCCTGGGGGGAGCACCACCCCTGCCTCTTCCTCGGCACCGAGTGGTTCTTCCGGACCGGCTACCGGGCCTACCTGCCGAGCCAGTGGATACCGAGCCTCGAGGGCATGGAGGCAAAGCTGCGCGACGGCGCGAGGGTCGCCGACGTGGGCTGCGGGCACGGCGCCTCGGCCATCGTGATGGCCCAGGCGTATCCCGACAGCCGGATCTGGGGGTTCGACCTGCATCCCGCCTCGATCACGACGGCGGCGGCGCGCGCCCAGGAGGCCGGTGTGAGCGACCGCGTGGAATTCGGCGTCGCCGATTCCAAGAGCTACCCGGGAGAGTTCGACCTCATCTGCTTCTTCGACTGCCTGCACGACATGGGCGACCCGGTGGGCATCGCCCGGTACGCCCGGGAGCACCTCGCCGCGGACGGCACGGTGCTGCTCGTCGAGCCGTTCGCCCTCGACGACCGGCCGACCAACCTGCAGGCCAATCCCATGGCCGCCCTCTTCTACACGGCGTCGACGGCGATATGCCTCCCCAACTCGCTGTCCCAGGAGGTCGGGCTCGGCCTCGGCGCCCAGGCCGGAGAGGAGCGCTTGCGCCAGGTCTTCGACGAGGCCGGGTTTACCCGGTTCCGACGTGCCTCGGAGACCCCGATGAACCTGATCCTCGAGGCGCGCGCCTGAAACCCGGCGGCCGGCCACGAACCGGCAGACGATCAGCAGTCGGACGCGTTGAAGTCGGTGACCGGGTCCACCGCGAATCGCCACCCGTAGTAGCGCTCCGCGATTTGGCCGGCGCTCTGGACCGTCGGCACCGTCCCCGTGGCGAGTTGCGCACACATGGTGCTCTGCACCTGGGTCGGGGTGGCGTTCGCCCCGAGGGCGAGGATCTGCGGGTAGACGCCGGCAAAGTAGTTCCACGCCAAGACGTTGATCCCCCCGTCCGTGCAGAACAGCGGGCTGACGTTGCCGTCGGCCGCGAAGGACAGCTGGAGGGAGCATTCGCCGACGACCGGTGGTGTCGTGGCCGGCGACAGGACCGCTGCGGCCGCGCCCGTCGTGGTAGTGGCCGCTGAGGTCGTCGTCGTCGGAGCCGCGGTCGTCGTGGTGGCCGGTACCGACGTCGTGGTCTTGGCCGTCGGTCTGGTCGACGACGTCGTGGAAGGAGACGTCGACGGCGTCGAGCCGCACGCGCTCAGGGCGAGCACTGCCGGCACGACCAACAACCCTGCGAGCAGCCCTCGCCTCAGGGGACCCTCCTTTTCCGGGAGAGCCGAGAGCCTACCGCTCGTGGCATCATGTCGAGATGAGCGACGGGTGGACGACCATGGCGGTGGGCGCCGTGCGGCCGGGCGACCTCGTGCGCATGCCCAATGGTCAGGAGGTCCTCGTGTCGAGGGTCGAGGCCAACTTCTTCGGCACGGACACGATGGTGGCCTTTGTCGAGGACACGCCGGAGCGCTGGTTCAAGCAGCCCGCCCGCACCGGCGACAACGTCGAGGTGCGACGCTCCGCCTGAGCGCCGTCAGGGCGGCTCGGACCACTACCGCCCCTGCCACCGGGGAGGCCGGCGCTCGCCGGCGGCCCGCACCCCTTCGGTTGCGTCCTCTGTGGCCCCGACCACGAGGCGCATCGTCTCGCCGAAGCGGATGGCCTCGACGGGTGGCAGCGACGCGGTGCGCACCGCCACCTCCTTGGTGGCCCGCACGGCGAGCGGGGCCGACGCCACCAGACGGTCGGCCAGCGAGCGGGCCTCGTGGAGGAGCCGGTCGTCGGGGACCACCCACCCCGCGAGACCGATCTCCTTGGCTCGTTGCGCGCCGATGCGTTCGCCGGTCAGGAGGAGCTCCATGGCGGGTTGCCAACCCAGCCGCCGAGGCAAGCGGATGGCCGCGACCACCGGGGCCACCCCCATGCGAACCTCTGGATAGCCGAACTCGGCGCTCTCCGCGGCGATGACGAAGTCGCACCAGCTGACGAGGGTGAGCCCGTAGCCGAGGCAATAGCCGTTGACCGCGGCGATCACCGGCTTGAAGATCTCCCAGCCACTCTCGAACGAATTGACGGTCGGCTTCTCCCAGAACGTCCCGGCGAAGTCGCCCGTCGAGCCGCCGGAGTCCTTGAGGTCCGCGCCGACGCAAAAGGCGCGTCCCGCACCCGTCACGATGCCCACCCATGCCTCCTCGTCGTCCCGGAAACGGAGAAAGGCGTCGTTGAGATCGCGCCGCAGGGGCCCGTTGATCGCGTTCAGGACCTCCGGGCGGTCGTAGGTGATCGTCGCGACGTGACCGTCGAGCTCGTAGCGGACCAGCGGTGTCATACGCTCCCTCGATATCGATCGGCATCGACCACCAGTGTGGCGCCGACTCGACGTCAGCTCCAGCCGGATGTTTGCAGGCTTCGAGCCGCGGGCAACCGTCCAACATGTTTATGGACATCTTGATCGCCATCGTGATCGTGGTCATCGCCGCCATCCTGGGGATCGTCGTGCACCCGGTGCTCTGGGTGATCGTCATCGCGGCGGCCCTATGGCTCTTCGGCCGCTCCCGCTCCCGATCTCACGCGTAGGCGAACCCGAGACGTGCGCCTACCGAACCCGACCTGCGTCCACGCGCTCGAAGCACCGGCCACGGATTCGCAGCCGGCAAGTCGCCTCACCACGGGGTAGACGACGTGCAAGCCTCTCGCACTGGGCGTCCGGTCTCGGACGGCGGGGGACTCAGACCGCCTCGGTCTCCCCGCGACCCCCGCCTCCTGCCGCAGTCCACCAACTGGGCGATACGACGGGACCCGTGGTGGACTGCTGCTCTTCCTTCTCCGCGGTGATCACGTGGACGACGGCGTTGATGAGCGCCAGGTGGGTCAGCGCCTGTGGGAAGTTGCCAAGGTGGCGGCCGGTGGCCGGGTCGAGCTCCTCCCCGTAGAGGCCGAGTCCCGAGGCGGCGCCCAGCAATCGCTCGCAGAGCTTGCGGGCTCGACCCAGCTCCCCGATCTCGACCAGCGCGGAGACCAACCAGAACGAGCACACGGTGAAGGTGCCCTCGGGCTCGTTCAGGCCGTCGTCGGTCTCCTCCGTGCGGTAGCGGTGCACGAAGCCGTGATCCCCCAGCTCCTCCGCGATTCCGAGGATCGTCGCACGGAGGCGCTCGTCCGAAGGGGGGAGGAACCGGACGAGCGGCAGCAAGAGCAGTGACGCGTCAAGCTTGTCCGAGCCGTAGGTCTGCACGAACCGCCCGCGTTCGTCGACACCGTGCTCGCAGACGTCCGAGTGGATCTCGAGCGCGATGCGCCACCACTTGTCGGCAAGCTCCGTCTCCCCGCGAAGGGCCGCCAGGCGTGCACCCCGGTCGGCAGCCACCCAGCACATGACCTTGGAGAAGGTGAAGGGCTGGGGACCCGCCCGGGATTCCCAGATGCTGTGGTCGGGCTCCCGCCAGTGCCGGACGACCCTGTCGACCGCATGGACGACCATTCGCCACGACCGCTCGCTCAACGAGTCGCGCGAGCGTGTGTGCTGGTAGACGCAGTCGACGATGGCCCCGAAGACGTCGAGCTGGTCCTGGCGGTAGGCGGCGTTTCCGATCCGCACCGGCCTCGAGCCGGCATAGCCGGACAGGTGCTCGAGCTCGGTCTCCTCGACGTCGTCGGACCCGTCGACCGCATAGAGCACCTGCAGCCCCTGCGGCAGTGACCCCGGCCTCGCCGGCACCCCCGTCTCCGAGGAACCCCCCGGCTCCAGGACGTCGCCGACAAAGGCCAAGAAGTCTTCCGCCTCGGCATCGAGGTCCAAGGCGTGGAGCGCCCACAGGGTGAACGCCGCATCCCTCAGCCAGGTGTAGCGATAGTCCCAATTGCGCTGGCCACCGGGATGTTCGGGCAGCGAGGTGGTGGGCGCCGCCAGGAGCGCGCCCGTGGGCGCGTAGGTCAGTCCCTTGAGGGTGATGGCGCTGCGTTGGACCTGCTCCCGCCACGGATGGTCGGGGAAGCGCCCCCCGTCGATCCACTGTCGCCAGAAGCGGTTGGTCTCCACCCGGCACCGCTCGACGTCCTCTTCGTCGGTGGGCAAGGGTCGCTCCGACCAACTGAGCAGGACGTAGCACGTCTCACCCTGGAGCAGGCGATGGCGAGCACGGACCGCCCGGCCCTCGATGCCGAGGCGGAGGTTGCCGGCAAGTCGCAGCCTCACGAAGTCGGGGTTGGTGGTGGCCACGGCTTCGTAGGACGGCCCGAGGTAGTCCCAGCGAGCGTCTTGTCGACCGAAGTCGAAGGAAGGCTGGCAGTCCAGGACGACGTCGACGGAGCCGTGGAGGCACGTGGCCGAACGGATGAGCATGTGGTCGGCGTCGAAGTCACCTGGCGTCCGGCGGTGGAGGGTCGAACGATCTGCAGTGCGGTGCCAGGGACTGATCGACATGAAGTCCCGCACGGCAAGCCATCCCGTGCGGGTCTGCCAGGTCGTCGCCAGCATCATCGTCCCCGTCACGTACCGGCGGTTGGCCGGGACCGCGGTGTCCGCAGGAGCCAGCCGGAAGGAGCCGGCGGATCGGTCGAGGATGTTGCCGAAGACGCTCGGGTCGTGCGGTCTCGGGAGGCAGAGCCACTCGAGTGCACCCGTCGGAGCGATCAGGCAGGTGTTCTCGCAGTCCGACAGGAAGGCGTAGTCGGCGATCGGTGGGAAGATCGCCTCGAGGCTCTGCTGACGCAGCGCGCCGAAGGGACCGACCTCTGGCGAGAGCTCGCCGCGAGGTGCCCGCTGATGGGAGCCGAGGGCGACCAGACGACCGGAGGGCGCCGAGAGATGATCGGCACCCTGGTAGTCGTCCGCCGCTTCCTCGTCGTCAACGTCCATGAGGTCTCCGCCACCTCTGCGCCCGCACCGGCGGCGCCTTGCGAAATCGGTGAACTGCCTGCGCGTTCCACGTTAATCACTGCCACGCCGGGACGGGCGCGGCCGTTTGCCCGGCCCTGGGGTCAGGGTGCCTCGTTTCCCGAACGCCGGAAGGCGAAGCGTGCGGCGCTGGACCGACCCCGATCGGCGCGGCGCGGCGACCAGCTCCAGCGTCGGAGCGCGACGAAGACGCCGGCCGCCCCCCAGACCGCCATCACGAGGTAGTCGTGCCAAGCCCAGGGCGACGACGACGTTCCCCCGAAGTCGAAGGGCGCGAACACCGCAAGGATCATGTGGCGCACCGGGAAGAAGGAAGCGAATTGGGCGAGTCCCGATTGGGAGCTGATCGGATACCACAGGCCGGAGAGGAACAGCAGGACGAAGAAGATGATCGAGACCACCGGCCCTCCGGCCTCCTGGTTGGGGATGAGCGTGCTCATGGCGACCCCGATGGCCGTGAACGACGCCGCCCCGACCACGAGGGCGAAGACGAACGCCCCCCAGCTGGAGGGCAACGCCACGTCATAGCCGGCCTTGCCGATGACGAGGAGCACCACGACCTGGATGACGCAGATGACCAGCGTGCTGGCGAAGATGGCCGCGAGGAAGATCCACGTCGGCAGGGGCGCAAGACGGACACGCTTGAGCAGACCGGTCTCACGGCGCACCACGAGGGACACGCTCAGGCTGTTGAAGCACGTCGCCATCACGCCGTAGGCGATGAAGCCCGGCACGTAGTACTGGATCGTCTTGAGGCCGCCGAGCGTCTGGCTGTGGCTCGACCCGGCGCTGGCTCCGAGCAGGACCAGGAAGACGACCGAGAACCCCACGGTAAAGATCGCGGCGACGGGATTGAGCCAGAAGTTCAGCTGCTCGTAGTAGAGCTGCCGGCCGATGAGGCGGAGGTCGTCGGCACCCCGGAACCTCGCGTCGGTGGTGGTTCCCCGAGGCTCCCCGGTCGCGCTCATCCCTGTCCCCTCGCGCTCTCGCGCTCTCGATCCTGCTCTGGCTGGTAGCCGGTGAGCCGGAGGTACACGTCCTCCAACGTGAGGCGCTCCACCGTGAGGCCCCGGAGCTCGACTCCCTCCCGCAACGCCCACGTGGTGAGCGCCGCCAGTACCTCGGTCTCCTTGTCGGTCCGGATCTCGACCACTCCACCCTCGTCGTGCGTGGGCGGCACGGGCAAGTCCGTCGGCGCCGTCGTGTCCGACAGACGGAACCGGATCCTCGCGTCGCCGACGTCGCGTCCACCGAGCGATTCTGGCGTGCCCTGGGCGACGATCTTCCCCGAGCTGATGACCGCAACCCTGTCGGCCAGGGCCTCGGCCTCGTCCATGTAGTGGGTCGTCAGGATGACCGTGGTCCCTCCGCTGGTGAGGCTCCGCACGAGGTCCCAGGCACCTCTCCGCGCCGAGGGGTCGAAGCCGGTCGTCGGCTCGTCCAGGAACAGCAGCTCCGGATTGCCGATGATGCCCAGCCCGAGGTCGAGCCGGCGTTGTTGCCCTCCAGACAGGGTCTTGACGCGATCACCCGCCTTCTCCTCCAGACCGAGCAGGTGCAACACCTCGTCGACGGGGCGCGGTGACGGGTAGTACCCGGCGCTGCGGGACAGCGCCTGACGCACCGAAAGGAACGGCTCGACGGCCAGCTCCTGCAGGACGACACCGATACGCTCCCGCAGGGCCCGGGACGTCGACGCGACGGCCGGGTCAAACCCGAGCACCCGGACCTCGCCCCGGTCCCTCTGGCGAAAGCCCTCGAGGATCTCGACCGTCGTGGTCTTGCCGGCGCCGTTGGGTCCGAGCAGTGCGAAGACCTCCCCGTGCTCGACAGAGAACTCGACGCCCTGGACGGCCCGGACCGAGCCGTAGACCTTGGACAGGCTCCGGACCGAGACCGCTGGCACCCCACAACCTCCTCTTGACCCGCTGACCCCCGTGGGCACAGGGTACGACTCGCCCAGCCTCCGCTACTCCCTCCATACCCTGCCAGGCGATACGCGCCCGCAGGAGGCCCCTCCTCGGTCACGGGCGCCCAGCGCTTCGTGAGGGATGCGGTCGAGACGGCGAACCAGCGCTACCAGGACATGGCCGGTCAGAGCAACCGAGACGGATGACACCGGCGCCGTCGCGCAGGACGTGCAACGCCTCGCGCCGATCACCAATCGCTTGAACGCCGAACCGGCAGGCACACGGCGGCACGAGGCACTCGGCGCGCTGCCAATCTGCAACAACCCAATTCGCGTGAACCACTATTCTGCTCGCGGCTCGCCGTCGGTCGTCCGGAGCTTCGCTTGACCGAGGTCGCGGAGGGAGAAAATCCATGGGGAGAAGCGGTCAACGCCTGGTCAGGCTCGGGGGCGCCGTCGCCCTGGCCGGTGGGGTCTTGGTCGGGTGGGGGTTGACGGCCCCTCCGGCGGGAGCGGCCGGTCCCTGCGGAACGAGCGGGTCGATGACCACCTCGGGCTCCGAGGCGAGCTGTACGTACTCGCTCACCGGAGCCGCCGACACCTTCACCGTTCCCGCCGGCGTCACGCAGGTGACCGTCACGGCCGCCGGCGCGCAGGGAGGACACGGGAACATCCAACAAGGTGGGGCCGGTGGTGCCGTCACGGCGACGCTGCCCGTAAGCGCCGCCGACGTTCTCGAGGTGCTGGTGGGCGGCGAAGGGGGGGCCTACGGCGTGGCCGGCGGCAAGGGTGGATCCAACGGTGGCGGTGCGGGTGGCTCGGGAGGCACGGCGAGCAATGAGTCCGGTACCACCGCAGCTGGGGGCGGCGGTGCCTCGGACGTCCGTACGGGATCGTGCGCGGCGACCTTGAGTTGCGGTCTGGCGGCCCGCGCCCTCGTGGGTGGCGGTGGCGGTGGCGCGGTCGCAACCGGGGGAAGCCTCCAACTCCTTCCCGGCGCAGGGGGCGCTCCGTCAGGCGGGTCCGGTCAGGGGCTGACCGGAGAGGGCGGCCGAGGCGGCGCCGGGGGGGCTCAGTCCGGCGGCGGCCAGGGCGGGACCGCGGGCCAGACAGTCCCGGGTCGCGGGTGCTTCTCCGCGAACACCGTGGCGCCGACGGCGGGCACCAACGGGGGCTCGCCCACCCAGGACGCCGGCGGCCAGGGCGGTATCGGCGCCGGAGGCTCGTCAAAGGGCGGGAACGGCGGTGGTGGCGGTGGCGGTGGCTACTTCGGCGGCGGCGGCGGTGGCGGTTCCTGCAGCGACTCCCACTCCGGCACCGGTGGCGGGGGCTCCAGCTTCGGTCCTTCGGGCGCAACCTTTGCCAACGGCTCGAGGACGGGCGACGGAGCAGTGACCATCTCCTACACGATCGAGGTCTCCACCCCACCGGCGAGCTGCCCGACCGGCCAGGAGGCCTACCAGTTCACCGGGACAACGAACGCCTCGTCCCCTGCCACCATCACCGGCCTGTTCTGCGTGAGCCGAACCGGTCAGGCCATCTACACCCAAGGCGGTGTCTCCGGAAGCGGGGGGCTCAACGTCAACGGCACATCCAACAACTTCGTCGTCCTGGGCCCGGACCTGAACCTGGCCGGGGGCACGAGCGGACCGACCAGTCAGTTCACCGAGGCGCAGCCGCTCAAAGCCACGGGGACGTACACCCTGACACCGATCAGCTGACTACGAGGCCGTTCCCCGAGAAGGCCTCACACTCGTGGACCACCTCGCATTCGTCGGTTGACATAGCGAACATATGTTCGTACGATCGCGAGGGTGCAGCCGGCTCCGTATACCGGCACCCTGCTCGGCGAGAGCCTTCGGACCGGGGCCATGTTCGACGGCCTGCCGCTCACGGTCACTCGGATCTTCCGCCTCGCGGCAGGCGATACCGGGGCGGGCCAACCAGAGCTCTGGACCTTCATCGAGTTCGAGGTTCCGGCAGCGGAGGCCCAGGAACTCGCCCAAGCGCTGGCGCAGGTCCTCGACGATGTCGGCGGCTGGTATTGCAACTTCTCGTCGCCCGACGAGACCTTCGTCGTCTTCGCGAAACACGTCTTCCGGTACCCGAGCCGTGATCCCACCGAGCGCCAACGGGTCGAGGCCTACGCCCGCTCGGTCGGTGTGCCCGAAGCCCAGATCGACTGGCCCGACTGAGGGGTCTGTGGTGCCTTTCCATGCTTGGCGGGCACGTGGGAGCAGGCGGTACGGCGGGCCGCTGCGATAAGAGCCGGTGCGGTGCCACGAGGGACCAGGCCAGGCCGAACCCCACCCAAACGCTTGCCAAGGGGACTCCTTCGGTCGACGAAGCCGGGTGGCACTCGCCCAAGGGTCCGGTCCGCCATGCCGCTCATCGGCCCCACGCTCTGGGGTCCAGGAGGGCGTCGCGACGGTCCGCAACCAGCGACCAATCGCCCCGGCGGTGAGGTGCTCATAAGCTGAGTGCGACACCAGCTCGGGAGGAAACATGCCCTTACCCGAAGCAAACCAATTAGCAAGCCAGCTCGACGAGCACCATCTCCCCGAAACCAACGGGCGGATGGCGGTCTGTCGCAGGTGTGGCATGCGAACCGATAGCCCGCTGGGCACCGCGCATGCTCCCGGTGAGGAGCAGCTGGCCCGAGGGGGAGCGTGGCTCGAGGCCGAACGACGCGCCGATCGCATCGCCCATCTCAGGAGCTGAGGTCGAGCCGACGATGCTGCGTTTCCGTCTCGATTTCGTCGATGACGGCACGAGTCTGCTGGTCGACGCCGATGACTTCGACGACGACGGCGAGCAGATCTCCCTGTACCGCTACCTTCCGTCGCCGTCGGATCCTCTCGATACCGCGAAGGAGGTGGTGGCGTCCTTCGATCGCAATTCGCTCGCGGGGCCGCCTCAACCGGTTGACCAAGAATGATCCGTTAGCCGTTCATCGGACACGGGTTCGAGAGTCACCGCTGGCGCTTTCGGTTTGAACCAACCCTCTGGCGCAGTGGTCCTTGGTCTCGGCGCGGCCCGAGGTCATTCGGTTCACTACACCCTGCGTCCCGCGTCCATTCGACAGACCGGTCCTTGTTTTTTCAGAGCCCACTCCCGGATATGCGCAACCCGTCCCGTCTTGGATCCGAGGGGCTGTATTTTTGTCTTTGTTGCAAGCGATATGCCAGGGCCACTGCAGCAACGGCCGACGAGTCCCCCTTGACTCGGCGGCATCGATTGTTCTTGGCCTTCCCAGCTCGATGCAGCAGGCATTTGCAGACGGCAATCTGGCGCTCATTCCCGTGCTGCCGAGGCAGTCCCCCCGTGCAGTGGGCTCGGAAAGCGTCCTCCGCCAGAGGCCAGATTCCGGCGTTGGCCACCGAGCTCACCGGCGGATCCATAAGGAAGTCGCCGCGCCGCTAGGCCTCGAGAGGAGGAGCAGACACTCAACAAAGGGCAGCGTGCGACACCATGCCAGGGCGGATCTTCTTGCGGGATCTCGACAGCCCTTTGAACCAACGGAAAGAGGTGCTCCTCGACAATCGGTCCATTCCGATCGATCTCCAGCAGCGAAGAGATGGGGCGTCACAACTGTCCGCCGCGGTAACGGGTCGTGCTGATGGATGGTCAAGGAGCCGAAGCATTCGCCCAGCAAACGCTCGTTGACGTGTCTCCCGCGGTGCCGAGGAGCGCGTCGATCTCGGGGTACCCGACGAACCCTGAATTCCCACCTTGGAGGGTCAATCCGGAGATTCCCTTTGACTCCACGATGGAAGTCAGGAGAGAGCCCATCTCCAAATACGGATGCTGATGACATCGAGATTGGCTCGGAGATGATTTCTCCAGGCTGGCGGACTGAGAGCCAGTCGATCATGGACCCAGCGAGTGGAAATGGTTGACTCGACCTCAGAGATTAATCAAGATGTCCAACACTGTGTCCGACGCCGAGCGCCCTGCGCGCGAAGCGACAATATGGCCACGCTGGTGTCCGCCTCTGCTCCGCAAGGCCGGAGGGAGGATGGCGGCCATCGTGGCGATTGCCGCGACCACATTCACGATCTCGGCGACCACGCCAGATCCGGCCGGTGCTGACCAGATCTCCGACCTCCAAGCACAGGCGGCCCAACTACAACAACAGATCGATTCGACCAATGCGCAGATCGACGCCTCGAGCCAGCAATACGACGCTGCCCAAGTTCACTTGGGCCAGATCAGCGCTCAGATCGCCACCACCAAGCAGCAGGTCGCGGCGGACAAAGCCACGGTCGACCGGGACATGGCCGTATTGCGGAAGGCTTCGGTCAATGCCTACGTGAATGATGACAGCGTGGCGTCCGAGAACCCGCTCTTTGCCCACAACCAAAACGAGCTCCGGATCCAAGAGGAGTACAACTCGCTGGCCGAAGGTGACCTCTCGACTGCTCTGGCTGCGTTGCATTCGGACCGGGCTCGCCTGAATGCCCAGAGAACCCAGCTCGAGTCGCAGCAGTCTGACGCCCAGCAACAGGTCGACGCCGCAGCCCAAGCGAAGCAGCAGGCGGCACAGCTCGAAGCACAACAGCAGTCCGAGCTCAGCCAGGACACGGGACAGATCGCCACCCTCGTAGCCCAACGCCAGGCGGCGGAGGAGGCGGCGCAAGAGGCGGCGACCCAGGCCCGGCTGGCTGCGGCCCAACAACAGCAGCAACAGGCACAGCAACAGCAGGTCGAGGAGGCCCAGTCTCAGGAGCAGACGCAACAGACCGGGCCGGCGGCGACCCAGCAGACACAGACCCAGCAGACACAGACACAGCAAACCGAGACGCCAACAGCCGCCCAGACCCAGGATGTCCCGAGCACCCAGGGAACCACGACGACGTCACCGGCGCCACCGGTCACCGACGCGCCCACCACCCCCAGCACAGACGCACCCACAGCTAACGCCGATCCGTCCGGCTCCACCCAGGTTTCCAGTGCGCCTTCGAGCGCCTCTGGGGGCGCCGTGGCCGTACAGGCGGCCCTGTCACAGGTCGGTCTTCCCTACATCTATGCCGCCGAGGAGCCGGGCATCGGTTTCGACTGCTCGGGACTCACGATGTGGGCGTGGGCGCAGGCTGGTGTGACCCTCGACCACTACTCGGGCGATCAGATGCAGGAGAGTGCTCCGGTCTCCGTGTCCGATCTCCAACCCGGTGACCTCATCTTCTACGGTCCTGGCGGTAGCGAGCACGTTGCCATGTACATCGGCAACGGCGAGCAAGTCGAGGCGACCCACACGGGATCCACCGTGATGGTCCTCCCACTGCGCCTCACCGACGGCTTCGCCGGCGCCGGAAGGCCCTAGCCGGACTCCCTCCTCCGCCGATTCGCTCTCCGCGTCGTGGCACCATCACGAGCCAACGTGTGGGGTGACGTGGGCAGCTACAGTGCCGGTGCCCCGAGCGGCAGACCGGTTCGGGTTGTCCAGCAGGCCAAACGTGCCAGGCCCTCGGGCGGTCATGGGAGGAGCGGCGATGCAGAGGATCCGCACATCGGCTGGTCGAACCGGAGCGACCAAACGCCGATCGAAGGTCACCGCCGCGATGGCACTGGCTGGAGCCTCCCTGTTCTCCTTGGGAGCGATCCAGGCGAGCGGCTACGGAGTGGCGGGGGCCGTCATCCCGGACAACTCCGCCACGGGGTTCACCCAGCCCTTCTCCGGGACGCCGCAATACGAGCACTTGGCACCGACGCAGGTCAGGGGTTCCGGTCAACTCAATCAGCCGATCGGCCAACGTGTGGCGGATGCGATCGCCGCTCGGATGGGACTCAGTAGGGCCGACGCGTTCACCCCGCGGCAGTACGTCGAGTTCGTCACCGGCCAAGGGGTCGGTGGCGATCCGGCCGCTGCGAGACTGGTCGACGCCAGCGTCCGGATCTTCACCAACACGACTGACCGGCCCCTTTACTCCAACGTCGACGGCCACATCACCCCGACGGTCCTGGCCAGCTATGGCCTCTTCGTAGACACGAACGGGTCCCTCGAGAGTCTGGCCAACACCGACGCCCCGACGAGGAAGGCCAACGCGATCATCGCTCCCGGCGGTTATCTCGGAACCTGGTGCAGCGCCAACGGCTGCGAAGCATCCCTGGCCGCGCTCTACAGGTCGGCCTACACATTGGAGGCCGTCTTCGGCAATCGTTCCCAGCAGATTTCCGGTGTCGCTCAGTTGGTGACGAACAACGCGGGCGGTGTGGCCTCGACGGTAGGGATGTCGATGGCCCCTTCCATCTGGATCGTCAACTTCCTCCTCCTCTACCTCTTGAACCCGTCGGTCGCGGCATCCATGCCCGCGAAGTGGGCACCCATCCCACCAACCGTCGCCAGCGCCATCTACTCAAGTCCCACTGGTCAGGTTCCCTTCGGTCAATATGCGTCCTACTTTCCTGACCACGGGGCGGGATGAGCAAAAGACCCGAGCGGCCAGCTTTGGCGAGACTATGAGCGCCGGGAAGGCCGTGGCATGGTTGCACTCAGCCGCTGCAGGTGGCGACGCTGCCTGGAGGGGCGCAGTTGTTGGGCTGGTTCGGGTCCACGGGACTCTCGCCCAGGAGGACTGAGCCTCCCGGCGCGTTGAAGATGTCACCCCCCGTGCCCGGACCGCCATCGACAACATTGCCCGACACGCTGGAAGCACTCGAGGATGCCTGAGCGGTGCCGTTATAGATTCCCCCGCCCTCAGCTGCCTGATTGACGGCGATCACCTTGTTGCCGGTCACCGGACTGCTGAGGAGGCGGAGAGTGGCTCCGAAGTTGTTTGGCGATCCCCCGCGAGGTACTCACCTTGACCAGGTTGCCGCTCCCACCGTCGCAACCGACCACGCGCCAGCTACTCGGGACCCCATGATGCCGCTCCCCACGCGAGAGTGGCTATCCACCGAGGGCCTTTCGCACGGTCGCCAAACGGTCCGGAACGACATGCCACCAGACCCAACGCCCGCGCTTCTCCCCTGCGATGATGCCGGCTTCGGCCAAGATCTTGGTGTGATGCGAGACCGTTGGCTGGCTCTTTCCCAGCGGTACCTCGAGATCGCAAGAGCACACCTCGGTTTGAGAAGCGACCAGGGAAACCAGCATCAGCCGCACGGGATCGCCCAAGGCCGCCAATACTTTCGCCAGCTCGACCGCCTCAGCCGCCTTCAGCGGCGCGTCGATGACCGAACCACAAACCAGGTCGTCCCTGCTCGCCTTAGACCTCTTGGTGGCTCGCTTCGCTACCACTATTCAAACCTTGGATTGGTGGATGTCGATCTAACGATCTAAAGCAAACTCAAGGTCGTGAATGTATCAGCGGGTGTCGAAAGAGCCATCGGGCGATTTTGGACTCGTGGTGAGCGCTCAACGGAGGGAGCCGGGGCACTTGGCCCACTGACCGAGCCGAGGCTCACGGTGCTTCGTTTGGTCGGCTCATCCGACCGGCCGCAGGATCTCCTGGTAGGGGAGCTAGGACGGCGCGGGTTTGAGAAAGGCCGTTCGATCGAGGGAGACGGTGACGTCGCGGCCGGTGACCAGCCCCCTCCTATTCGCCGGGCGTGCAGGGCTTGTTGTTAACCGGGAATTTGGCGACAATTTGGCGAACGTTCACCTCTGTGTCGGCGAAACGTTACCGGCCCGGAGGCAAAAGGACGGCGCTGGGAATGATCGGGCCCATCCTCGCGACGTCGCCCTTGGGGCGATGAATGGTTCGGTCAACCTTCGATCCGGTTTGGCGGAATTGTCACTTCGGCGAAGACGATGGAACCCAGTTGCGATAGTGGCGAGGCATTGCCCGGACGTCAGGATGGGCCCGGTCTTCGTTGCCTCGACCCGGTGGGTAACCTGGCATGAGGTGCCCGGAGTGGGCTGGGGCCTCGAGCCGCTCGAGCGCCACCCGATGCAAGCGCCCCGCAAAAAGACGACCTCTCATCCCTCAAGAACTGATGCTGTCGCTGGGATCGAAGTAGTACCCAACGCCCCGCACAGTGATGACATGGCGAGGCTCGTGGAAGTTCTCCTCGACCTTTTGCCGAAGCCTTCGGATGTGAACCTCAAGGGTCTTGGTTTCCGGTGGCGAGTCAGACCAGACCTCTTGCAAGAGCTCCTCACGTGTCCGAATGCGTCCGGGCCTGAGGATGAGGGCACACAGAAGTTCGTACTCCAGTCGTGGAACATGTACTCGGTTGCCACGAACGAACACCTCTCGTCGAGCCATATGAACTGCGACCGGACCCACTTCGATGATCTCGTCACGGACCGGCAGCCCGGAGCGAGTGGCGACGGCGATCCGAAGTCGCAGTTCCTCAGGATCGAGGGGACGAGTGAGGTAGTCGACGGCACCGAGCTCTAGCCCGACCAAGACATGAGCTTCGCCGCCGGGCGAGACGAGCAGCACGATGGGTGTGTCGGTCCTCGAGTGGATCATGCGGCAGGTCTCGAGCCCGAGACCATCACTATTCGACAGGTCGAGCAATATCAGGGCTGGCTGCCAACTATTGAGAAGCCCCAACGCCGCGGGATCGCTGCTGGCTCGCCGTACGCTATGGCCGTCTCTGTTGAGGAGGCCCTCGAGCGCCTCGGAATCAGACGTGGGCCGTTGGATCAGCAGGATCCTCAGAGGATGTTCGCCATGCGCGGGCGATCTCTCGATGGCACTTGTACCGGGAGCAGGGGAGAGTGCGGTCATGGTGCGTGCCTCAATCATCCGAAACGTCCGTTGATGTAGTCGAGGGTTCGAGGGTCCTCTGGTTTGTCGAACATGGCGGTGGTTGCCGACGCCTCGATCAATTCACCAGCCTTGTCATCACCCATCAAGAGGAAGCAGCAGAAATCCGAGACCCGCATGGCCTGTTGCATGTTGTGGGTGACGATCACGATGGTGACCCGAGACTTGAGCTCGTCCAGGAGCTCTTCGATGCGCTTGGTGGCAATCGGGTCGAGGGACGAGGTCGGCTCGTCCATGAGGAGAACCTCGGGCTCCACGGCGAGCGAGCGTGCGATGCACAAACGCTGCTGCTCGCCGCCCGAGAGGGTGCTGGCGCTGGCCTTGAGCCGGCCGCGGACACTGTCCCAGAGGGCCGCCGCGATCAGGGCCGACTCCGCGGCTTCGTTCAGGAGCGCCTTCTTTCGGACGCCGTTGAAACGGAGGCCCGAGACCACGTTGTCGTAGATGCTCATGGTCGGGAACGGATTGGGCCGCTGGAAGACCATTCCCACCCGAGAGCGAAGGAGGGTGGCACTCATCTTGCCGTCGTAGACGTCGGTCTGGCCGAGGAAAACCTCCCCGGTCACCGCGGCCGCCCGAGTGAGGTCGTGCATGCGGTTGAGACAGCGCAAGAGCGTGGTCTTACCCGAGCCCGATGGTCCGATCAGTGCCGTGATCTGGTGCTGGGGAATGTCGAAGCTGACGTTACGCACGGCGGGCCGCTTGTTGAAGGCCACCGTCACGTCCCGAAGTCGCATGATCGGGGTATGGGGCTCGGCGGGGCTAAGGGCGGATTCGGTGGCTTGGCCCAGCCCCGTCGTCTGTTCGGCGTCGGTGGTGGGATCGGTCATCGCTTCTCCCTTCGCATGAACGCTGAGATGATCCGGGCGCTCACACTGAGCACGAATACCACGCAGATCAGGAAGAGCGCGGTGCCCCAGGCGGTCTGTTGGAGGTCGGGGTACGCCTGGATGCCATTCTGGTAGACGACGAGCGGTAGCGCCGACATGGCCTTGAGGGGATTGGTCTCGAGGTATTGGCTGCCAATGGCGGTGAACAGGAGGGGCGCCGTTTCGCCGACCCCGCGGGCCACCGCCAACAGGACGGCCGTGATCAGTCCCGGCAAAGCGGTGGGCACGATGACTCGAAGCGAGACCGAGACGTGGCGCGCCCCGAGGGCCAGACCGGCTTCGGTCAGCGATCCGGGCACTGATCGGATGGCGGTTTCGCTGGCCCGCATGATGATGGGTAGCATCAACACGCCGATGGCGAAGCTCCCGGCGATGGCCGAGAAGTGCCCGAGCGGCTTGACCAAGACGGCGTAGGCGAAGATGGCGATGATGATCGACGGCACGCCCGACATGACGTCCGCCGTGAAGCGAACGCCCGCCCCGAAGCGCCCGTCCGACTGGGCCAAGAACAACCCCGCCAGGATGCCAAAGGGGATGGCGGCGGCCGCCGCGATCCCGTCGATGATGAGCGACCCGACGATGGCATTCCAGATACCGCCACCGGGAATGCCCTGAGGCGTCGGCAAGTGGGTGAAGAAGTCCACCGACCACGCGTGGATGCCCCTTGCGAAGGTGTAGACGATAACCGCCACCAGGGGCACCAGGGCCACCAAGAGGAACAGTCCACAGACGCTCAGTGCCACCTTCGAGTACACCTTGCGGCGGTTCTGGGTGTCAGCGGCGATGCGCTGGATTTCGCTTCGCCGCACCACCACCGGATCGGGAACGGGAACGGTGGTCATGCGACCGCCACCGACGACGTGCCTCGGCTCCCCACCGAACGCACCAGCAGACGGGCGATGACGTTCACGATGATGGCGACCGCCATCAGGATCACCCCGCAGGCGATGAGCGAGGACAGGTGGAAGGGTTCGGTGGCCTCGGTGAACTGGTTGGCGATGATCGAAGCCAAGGTGGAGGCTGGAGAGAACAGGGAGTGGGCGATGGTGGTGGAGTTGCCGATGACCATGGCCACCGCGATGGTCTCTCCAAGGGCCCGTCCGGTGGCCAAGGTCACGGCACCGAGCAGGCCGATACGGGCGTTGGGGAGCACCACACGCCAAAGCACCTGCCACTTGGTCGCGCCCAATGCGTAGGCGCCCTCGATCTGGTCGTTGGGCACCGCCGCGATCACGTCACGAGAGATGGCCACCATGGTGGGCAGGACCATGACGAACAAGATGAGGCCGGCGAGCAGGAGGCCGACGCCCAGGTACGCGCCACTGAAGGGACCGGTACCGCCCGTGATCCCCGCAAGGCCTGGCTCGATGACCGAGCTCATCCATGGTGCCAGCACGAGCAACGCCCACAAGCCGTAGACCACGCTCGGTACGGCCGCCAAGAGCTCGACCCCGGTGGACAGGGGGGTCCGGAGGCGGCCGGGGACGACGTGAACGAGCGAGAGGGCGGTTCCGAGCCCGATCGGGATGGCCAGGACCATGGCGATCGCCGTGGTCTCGAGCGTGCCCACGATGAAGGGCAGGGCCCCGTACTTGCCGTGGACGGGATCCCAGGTCGTGCCCGTGATGAAGTTCCAGATGCCGAAGTGGGCGAAGGAGGGTCGAGCCTGGTTGACCATGACCACCACCAGCGCAACGCAGATGGCGAGAAAGAGCAGGGCAACAGCGACCAGGAAGACGCGAAAGAGCCGGTCGGGCACCGCGGGAAGGCGAAACCTCCGTCCCGCGGTGCCCTTGTGGATGACCGACTGACTCATGGGTATTTCTTTGCGGCCGGCTACTTGGTGAGCAGGATGGTCTTGCCGTCTGGCCCGGTCACCTGGAGCAGCGTGGTCCGTGCCAGCTGCTGGATGTTCGCCGGCAGGGGCACATAGTCAAGCGAGCCGGCGATCGATTGCCCCGGCTCGTGGGTCAGCCAGTCGAGGACCTTGACCAAGGTCGTGCCGGTTTGCTGGTTGGTCTGGAGCTGGTACACGAGCGCCCAGCTGTAGCCGGAGATCGGGTAGCTCTTGGCCCCGGGCTGGTCGACGATCGAGAAGTCAACAGCGGTGATGTTCGGCTTTTCGGCCGCGTCGGCAGCTACCGATGCCGCGGAGGGCTCCACGTATTTCCCGGCCTTGTTCTGGATGGCCGCGTAGGTGAACTGGTTCTGGACGGCGTAGGCCAGCTCGACGTAGCCGATCGAGTAGGGCGTGTCCTTGATGAGTCCGGCCACTCCCTCGTTGCCCTGACCGGCGACACCGTTGGGCCAGTTGACGGACTTGCCCGCCCCCGGTCCGTTCTCCCAATCCGTCGAAACGGTGCTCAGGTAGTCCGTGAAGATGTACGTGGTGCCGCTGCCATCGGCTCGGTGAACCGTGGTGATCTTGTTGCTGGGAAGGTTGAGACTGGGGTTCAATCGCTTGATGGCCTGGTTGTTCCACGTGGTGATCTTGCCGAGGTAGATGCTGGTCAAGACCGATGGCGTCAGTTTCAGGCCACCCTTGATGCCCGGCAAGTTGTACGAGATTGCCTCACCGCCCAAAGCGACCGGTACCTGGAGGACCTGACCCCCCTTGGCGCCGGCGATATCGGCGGGGGACATGGGAACATCGGTTGCCCCGAAGTTCACGGTATTGGCCTGGAACTGGGCGATGCCGCCTCCACTGCCAATGGAGGCGTAGTTGACTGTGACCTTGGAGTTCTTCTGGTTGTACTCGTAGAAGGCCTTCGTGAAGAACGGCTGGTCAAAGGTCGAGCCGGCGCCCGTCAGACTGCCGCTCGCACCCTGGAGGTCGGCCGCGAGATACGGATCGGTTGGCGCCTTGGCTTTGGTCGTTGCCGATGCGGTGCCGGCGAGAACGCCGGCGGCACCGGTCGCGATCAGGGTGCTGGCGAGAACGAGCCGCTTTGCTCTACGCCACTGGCCAGTACGGGTGGGCCACTTACTCACTGGGTTATACCTCCGAATTGATGGAACGACTAGCTACTGCTGGCATCCCGACACCCGATGTGACCGGGCCGAGTTCTCCCTCTCCGGCCCGGGGCGGGACCTGTGCGACCGCGTGGAAGCCACAGACTTCCCTCCTCAACCCACCGCTACCCCCGATGCATTGATAACGGTCGATTGCCGTCGCATCGGCGACCGTAAATCTGTGACTTTGCGAAATTACGACCGGTGGGTGACAGAAAGGGAAACTTTTCCCAAAAGATTGATGACACTCGATCGACGGCTAGGGACCCGAGCCGCCCATCAAGTCGTCATGCAGGCAGTACCCGACCGAGTGCACCGTGACAAGGAACTCGGGATGGCGTGGATCCCGTTCGATCTTGTCGCGCAGGCGACGGATGTGCTTATCGAGCGTGCGGGTGTCGGCCAGATCCACGCCGGACCAGACGCGATCGATGAGCTCTTCTCGCGTCCTCACCACACCAGGGGGTGAGGCCAGGGTGCTGAGGAGGTCAAACTCTCGCCGAGACAAGTGGACGAGCTTCCCCTCCACAAAGAGGCGATGGCCCTCGAAGTCCAACTCCACCGGGCCGAAGGCGACGGAGACATTCCTCGTGCGGGCCCGTGAACCGTCCCGAGGACTGGGCTTGGTCCCGGACCGGCGCAGGACAGCTCGGAGCCGTGCCTCCAGCTCTCGAAAGCGATAGGGCTTCGAGAAATAGTCCGCCGCGCCGAGCTCGAGCCCGAGGACCACTTCCAGCTCGTCCTCACTCGTTCCCAGGAGAAGCACCGGAACGTTCGTCAAGGCCACGATTTGACGACACGCATCCATCGCCGAGCGGTCTCTCGGAAGAACCTCGAGGAGCACGGCGTCAGGGGCCCACTCTTCCAGCCGCTCGAAGCCCTCGGAGATGTTCTTGGCAATGACGACCTCAAAGCCTTGCTCGGTCAAGAATCGGTCGATGTAGTCGGCATAGCCGAGACCGGAGGCGACAACGAGGATGCGCGCGACGGCGGTCTGATCTTGGCGGTCGGCCTCCTCAGCCGCCATCAGAGACGACGCCGCGGCGACGGCGAGGAGGCATTGCGTTGTGCTCGCCACGAACGATGATCACGGTGCAGTGGGCGTTGTTGGCGCACTGCTCACCGACGGATCCGAGCCCGAGTCCCCGGAAACCTCCCCGGCCGCGGGCGCCGACGACCAGGAACTCGGCGCCACGGCTGGCCCGTAAGAGCGCCTCTGCAGGGCGAGAGCTGGCGATCGCACCCGATACCGACACGTTTGCATCGAGGGTTTTAACCTCGGCGATGGCGTCGTCCAGGACTTTTCGGGCTGCCTCGTGGAAGGACTTGGCGTACCCGTGCAACCGAACCTGGCTCGGCGCCTTCGCCGCGTGAACGACGTCGATGTGACCACCGGTGAGCCTGGCCGCTTGAACGGCCCAGTCGAGGGCGTGCGTCGAAGCCCTCGAGCCATCGACGCCGACTACGATCCGCCATTCGGGCACTGTGGACAGATCCTCGGCACTGAGCGACTCAGCCATCTTCCACCCCTAGATCGGCACATTTACATATGTCGATTAGCAGCATCGGGCACGAGCGAGGCGGTGTCAAGTGGTTCGGATGGTCACCTCGGAAGTCGAGGCCACCAGCGCGGATTGGGAGTAGGAAGCTGTCGGCGAAAAGAACGGTCAGCCGCGAGGGCCGAAGGTGAGGGCTTGCGCGAGGGCCCCTAAGGCCGGCGAAACGACCCGGTAGTAGGCCCAGACACCGCGCTTCTCTCGCTCGACGAGCCCGGCGTCGGCCAGGATCTTCAGATGGTGGCTGATGGTCGGTTGGCTGAGATCGATGGGCCCGTTCAGGTCACAGACGCAGGCCTCGCCGTCCTCGTGGGCCAGGATCAGCGACAACAGCCGCAGGCGGGCCGGGTCCGCCAAGGCCTTGAAGGCGCCGGCTAACTCGGTCGCAGCGGCGTCCGAGAGGGGCTCTAGAGCAAGCGGCGAGCAGCAATCCTCGAGGGCCTGCGCCCTCCGGGCGGCCCGGCGAGCCGGAGAAGCGGTGACCACAGCTGCGGGCTTGCCCGCCGGTGCCGTCGCCGCGTGTATTGCGATTCGCCACGTACACAAGTCTAGAAGGTGTTGACAACCATCGATGTCTTGTAGCATGCTGAGATATAGACAGAGGTGAATATCTGCCCCAGAGGGCGGCGTTCGCCTCCGAGTGACAGGAGTCCGAAACGATGTCCCGCGTCCAGCTTGCCCTCAACGTCACTGACCTCGACGAGGCTATCGACTTCTACTCGAAGCTCTTCGCTACCAGCCCCGCCAAGGTACGTCCGGGCTACGCGAACTTCGCGGTGGCCGATCCTCCCCTCAAGCTGGTGCTGATCGAGAACACCAACGCCACTCCCGGCTCGCTCAACCATCTCGGGGTAGAGGTCGAAACGCCCGAGGAAGTGGCCGCTGCTGAAGCGAGGCTGTCCAAGAACGAGCTGGCGACGGCGACCGAGGACAACGTGGCCTGCTGCTATGCCCTGCAGGACAAGGTGTGGGTGGACGGCCCGGGTGGGGAGCCGTGGGAGATCTACACGGTCCTCGCCGACGCCGAGATGCCGCCCGGTGAGCTCCGCTCCGCCGAGGCGGGCGAAGCGGCCTGTTGTGCCAGCCGGCCCGATCTGGCGGTGGCCGGGCCGTCCTGTTGCTGAACGTCGGCCTCGGCCTCTTTGAGTTTCCCAACCGAGCGATGACCGAACCTCCGCTTTGGCGCCGTCTGGTTGCCGAGTTTCTCGGAAGCGCCTTTCTGGCGGCCATCGTGATCGGTTCGGGTATCGCCGCACAGCAGCTCTCCCCAGGCGACACGGGCCTGCAGCTCTTCGAAAACGCTGCAGCCACCGCCGCTGGGCTCTTCGCCATCATCTTGATGTTCGGAGGCATCTCGGGAGCCCACTTCAACCCGGTCGTCTCCTTCGTCGATGCAGGCTTCGGTGGTCTCTCCTGGCGAGACGCTGCGGCTTACCTGCCCGCCCAGGTGGCGGGCTGTGTTAGCGGGGCGGTCGTGGCCAACGTCATGTTCTCGAAGGCGGCCGTGAGCATCTCGACGCACGATCGGGCGAGTGGTCCGCACTTTCTCTCCGAGATCGTGGCCACTATGGGCTTGATCCTTGTCATCGTGGCCTTGGCCCGCACGGGACGCAGCCGCATGGCGCCGGCAGCCGTCGGGGCTTATATCGGAGCTGCCTACTTCTTCACCAGCTCGACGAGCTTTGCCAATCCCGCCATCACCGTCGGGCGGATGTTCTCGAACACCTTTGCCGGCATCGCTCCGGCTTCGGCCCCCGTGTTCATCGCAGCCCAAGTCGTCGGTGGCCTCTTGGCCTTCGTGGCGGTGAAGGTGCTGTACCCCGACGTCACCCCGGCAGAAGCCTCCGACATGGTGTTTCCCCACCACGAGGAGCCTCGGGACGGCCCTGAGCCACCTGGGAACGGAAAAGTCCCCTCGCAGCAACGCTTCACAACCCACACGACCCCGTCGGAGGAGACCGGCGACGCCGGCCCGGCCTCCGCGGACGCCTAATCGGGAGGAACGGACGATGCACCTCGTGGCCATCGGCGGCAGTGACGGGGGGATCGAGCGCGGCCCTGCGAGCCCGAGAGCTCGATGACCGTGCCGAGGTGACGGTCGTAGTGGCCGATCGCTACCCGAACTTCTCGATCTGCGGCATCCCCTATTACGTATCCGGTGAGGTGCCTCGGTGGCAGAACCTGGCGCACCGAACGGTGGCCGATCTCGAGGCAACCGGGATGACTCTTCGGCTCGACACACTGGCCCAACGGATCGACGGGGAGGGCCACAAGCTGGAGGTCGCCGGACCCGCTGGGGTCCAAGAGGTCTTGGCGTACGACCAGCTGGTGGTCGCCACCGGCGCCCTGCCCTTCCGCCCGCCGATCGGTGGTCTGGAAGGGCCCGGGCCCCTCGGGCCCGAAGACGGCGTCCACCTCCTGCATTCCATGGGCGACACCTTCGCGGTCATGAAGTCGCTGGAGGAGTCCTCTCCCGAGCGGGCGGTGATCGTCGGTGGCGGCTACATCGGTCTCGAGATGGCCGACGCCCTGACGATCCGTGGCCTGTCGGTGACCCAGGTCGAACAGCTCCCGGAGGTCCTGCCCACCGTCGACCCAGAACTGGGGACTCTGGTGCGAGCCGAGCTCGAGGCGCACGGGGTCGAAATCTTGACCGAAACCGTGGTCAAGCACATCGTCCAAGCTCCGAGCGGTGCCGCGGGTCGGCTCCAGGTGATCGGCGAGGGGCCCGGTGGCGAGGTGCATCGGGACGCGGATGTGGTCCTGGTGGTGGTCGGCGTACGCCCGGACGTCGAACTGGCCCGCTCCGCCGGGGCCAATCTCGGCGCCAAGGGGGCCATCGAGGTGGACCGTGAGATGCGGACCAACCTGCCCGACGTCTTCGCCGCCGGGGACTGCGTCGTGACCTATCACCGGCTCCTCGGGGAGACCTACCTGCCGCTCGGCACCACCGCCCACAAGCAGGGCCGGGTCGCCGGGGAGAACGCCCTCGGCGGACATCGAGAGTTCGCCGGCAGTCTGGGCACCCAGGTGGTCAAGATCTTCGAGATGGCGGCGGCCCGCACCGGCCTACGGGACCACGAGGCAAGGGCCGCCGGTTTGGAACCCATCACCATCGGGCACCAGGCCGACGACCACAAGGCCTACTACCCGGGAAGCCACCGCATCGCCATGCGCTTCACCGGGGAGAGGACGACGGGACGGCTCCTCGGCGTCCAGCTCTTCGGCCACCGTCATGCCGAGATCGCCAAGCGGATCGACATCGCCGCGACCGCCATCTTCCACGGCATGACGATCGACGAGGTAAGCGACCTCGATCTCTCCTACACGCCGCCCTTGGGAAGCCCCTGGGATGCCGTGCAAGCCGGCGCACAAGCGTGGGTCCGCCAGGCCCTCTGATGAGGTGAGGCAATTGCTACCAACGTCTCCGAATTGCGGGGCCCGACGATCGAAGGTTGGGCGAGCTGCGACCAGCGCGCTCCTTTGCACCCTGGCGGGGGCCTCGCTGCTCCTCGGCAGCGTCAACGTGGGCGCTCAGACGACGACGCAGACTCCTTCGACAACGACGACCCTCTCGGGAGCTGGATCGACCTTCGATGAGCCGTTCTTCAGTCTGGCTTTCCCCGCCTATCACCGCCTCAACCGGTCGGTCGCCGTGAACTACGCGGCCGTTGGCAGTAGCGACGGAATCCAGGACTTCCAAGGCAACAAGGTCGACTTCGGTGCATCAGACGTCCCGATGACCAGCGCGGAGCAGGCGGCAAGTCAGGGAGGGCCCACTGTCCAGGTGCCGGTGGATCTGGGCGCCGAAGTGGTGGCCTACAACCTCCTGGGTGTGGGTTCTGGCCTCCGCCTGACCGGGCCGATCATCGCCGACATCTTCCGGGGGAAGATCACGAACTGGGATGCACCGGCGATCCGGGCCTTGAACCCCAACATCAACATCCCGAACCTGGGGATCATCGTCGTCCATCGTTCGGATGGGAGCGGAACGACCTACATCTTCAGCGACTACCTCGCCGCCGTCAGCTCAGCCTGGAGCTCGAGCCTCGGTGTAGGACGGAGCATCAACTGGCCCGTCGGCCTCGGAGGCGACGGCAACGCCGGAGTTGCTTCCATCGTCGCCCACACGACCGGGGCGATCGGCTATGTCGAGCGGTCGTATACGAGCGACACCCTCCTCGGATTTGCCGCCATTCGCAATCGCGCCGGCCGTTACGTCACGCCCTTCGCCGCCAATATCGCCACCGCGGCGGCGCAGAAGCCCGATGTGAGCGCCAAAGACTTCTCCATCGTGGACCAGCCCGGAGCCCTCGCTTACCCGATCGTGGGCTACAGCTGGGCGTTGCTCTACAAGAACCAATCCGACAGCAGGTCAGGACATGCGCTCGTGCAGCTTCTCGACTGGTTGACCCACTCCGGTCAGTCCTACGCCGCCCAAGCTGGCTACGTCCCTCTACCCTCGAACATCCGGGCACTTGCCCGCTCGGCATTGAGTCAGGTCGTCAGTTCGTCGGGAAAGTCCTTGTTGGCGTCGTGACGACCCGCAGCGGTCGAGGTGCGAGCCCAAACGCTTGCTGTGCCTGACCCTGTTGCACCTCCCGGAGCGGCTCTCCAGCCAGAGCGCCGAGCTAGCGGTCCGAACATCCGCACGCGACGAAGGTCCGGGCACCGAAGCACCCGGACCTTCGTGGCTGTCCCTCAGTATCCCCAATGGCCGATCGCTACTGATCAACCGACCTAGCCAACGCACCCCGGAACTGAACCGGGCGGGAAGCAGTTGTTGGGCGTGTTCCTATTGATCGTGTTTCCCGAAGCCGTGATCGGGCTACCAGCGACGGTGAAGATGCCCCCACCGGTTACTCCGGCGCTGTTGCCGGTGATGAGTACGCCCTTCAACGTCAGGTGCCCTGCCGGTGCGGTGGGCGAACCATCGGTGGCGATCCCCACGGAAGCGATGCCGCCACCCACGCCAGACGCTTGGTTGTTCTGGACCTGACTACTTCCTTGGATGGTCAACACCCCGCTCGGCGAGGTGATGCCCATCGTCACCAGGTCAAGGTTCAGGTTGGCGATGCCACCGCCGTCGCCCTGGTCCCCGTTGCCGTCGTTATTGGCCGTGTTCGTATTGACCTGGCTATTCGTGAGGGTCATCGTCCCGTGGTTGAGGATTCCGCCACCGGAGGCTCCTGGGGCATTGTTGCCGTCAACCTGGCTGAAACTGAGCGTCGCGACCCCGCCGTTGGCGATCCCACCCGCGCCGGCCATGGGTCCACCGTTTGAGGTGTTGTCGGTCACCTGGCTCTGATTGAGGTTCAGGGTGCTGCTCCCAGCGGTTCCGCCGTTGCCGGGTCCACTGGCGATGCCACCGCCACCTCCGCCCGAGGTGTTGTTGGACACGATGCTGTTGTTGAGCGTCGTCGTGCCGGCGTGGTTCAGGATGCCTCCTCCACCGCCACCCTGCCGCGGTATTACCGCTCACGATCGTCGAGTTGAGGGTCAACGTCCCGATGGGACCGAGGTGCGTGGGGTCGACGACGCCGCTCGCCAGGCCGCCGCCGCCCATGGCGGCCGTGTTGTTGAGAACTCGCACGGAGTTGAGGGTGACGGACCCTTCGACGTTGAACAGCGCTCCGCCGACGACGGCGTTCCCTTCGGTCAGGCCAATGCCATTCAGCGTCAGGTTGCCCCCAGGTCCGTCGACCTCGAAGAGACGGAAGTCCGGGGCGGTCGTGCTACGGGTGATGGTCGCGTTCTGGCCCGTGATGGTGATGGGCTTCGTAACGACCGGTAGCCCGTTCGCACTCACGCCAAGCATCGGGATCGTCGTCGAGTTGTTGACGGCGGTGAGGGTATAGGTGCAGCCCGTCGCCAGGTTGAGCGTGCCCCCGCCTGCGCCATTGGCCGTGGTGATAGCCGCAATCAGCGCCGCCGGATTGCAAGGCACGTTGATGGTCGGTGCAGCCGAAACCAATGCAGCTGGTGCCACGGCCAACCCCACCAATCCCGCACTGACTCCGAGCGCGAGTCTCCCGATTGAAATGACCTTCATCTCTCTCCCCCTTCCCGAGAAGCAGCTGAGAAACTACTAGGAAAACCGCCTTGCGCGGCGGGGCTCTGCACGACTGAGCTGAGCTGCTGCATACGACGAAATGGCGACCTCGGCGGAAACCCTCAAAGTCCCCCACGGAGGGACGCACAAGCGGTGCTCGAAGCGTTTAAAAGCTTCAAAATCGAGCCTGGCGGTGCCTCCGGTTTCTTCGGTATCGTTTGCTTGAGCGAGAGGGGCATCCGATTCACTGCCCCCCAGTCGGTAATGGCCCGTGGCCGAGCGGGCGTCCACGGGTGTAGACCCTCTGGCTGTCGACTCGGAAGATGCGCGGGCGAGCTCGTCACCGTTCTGGAGCCCCGAGCGTAGAAGTCTGCTCGCAGTCCCCGGCCCGATCCGGTCCGGGAGCTCTTCGCCCGTGAGCAGGAATCCACTCGGGTCTCTCGCGATCTCCGGACGCAACCAATCGGTATGTGGGTCAGCGCCAATCAACACGAACAAGGCGTCGCCATCGACCATCTCTTGTCGACCGGCGCGACTCTCGCGCGGCGGTACGGGTCGCCGCGATGAGCCAGCTACTTTGCGAGCTGCGGCGTCAGTCCGTCCACGTGCATCTCGTGGTACTCGTTGTTCGCCCACGGTCCGACCGCGCCTTCAACCACCTCGCGCACGGCGTCGACCGATTCGCCTTCCCAGATGCAGATACCGAGCCCGTGATCGTTGGTGGCCGCATGGATGGGCAACGCAACGTGGGGAGGTAGCCCAGCCTCGAGTGCCTTGGCCTCGGCGGCCTGGAAGCCTTCGGGATCGTGGATTCGGTGGATGACTGTCACAAACACGGCTTCACCATCCCTTCATCGGGGTGACTGCGCCGAAGCCCAGCACCCATGGCTAGCACACCCGACGACGGGATTGTCACGAATGGAGCCATCACCCTGCCAAAGGGTCGGCAAGAACACCGACGCGATCCGGGTCAACTGCAGTCGGTACACGCACCGACGAGGCTGTCGGCGTAGCGGAACCCCCACATCGTCGACCCGGCGCTGTTGTAGGGCGAGGGGAACTCGCCGTTGACCACGACGTCGCCCAGCACCTCGCCGGGAAGCGAGACCGAGTAACGGTTCGGTGGCGGAACGTTCGGCTTGTTGTTGGTGATCTGACCGGTGTCGGCGGTCGCCCCGTTCTTGGTGAAGACGAAACCGAGGCCCTGCTGCACGTCTCCGGACCAGCCGTAGACCGTGGTGATCTGGCCCATGTCCGTCGGGGAGTCCCCCACGGCGAAGGATCCCCCCAGAGGTGGATCTGTGGTCCCCCCCGCGGCACCCATAGGCGGGTCGGGCTCAAAGGCCGCATAGGTCACCTGGATGGCGTTCAGTCGATCCTGACCCCAGACCGTCAGGTGGGTGATGGGATAACTGAAGAGCTCTATCGATGCAGGCGGGAGAACGTCTGGCAGCTCTGGAGTGCCGTTGTTGGGCATGTAGCCGTACGCCTGGCTGAACATGATGCGGGTGTCAGCGGGCGGGGTCCAACTCGCCGGGTAAAGGACCGGGTCCATGTATTTCCAGTAGTACGCCTGGTCGAAGGTGGCGGGATACAGGGCCAGGTTCAGGTTGGCGAGGGCGTTGTACGCCGGGACGTTGGAGTGGAGCGGGTCGGTTGGCCGGGGGAGGTTCGCTTCGGCGGCCGACGACTCCGTTATGAGGTGGTTGTAGGCGGCGTCAGCGTCGAACCTGAACTGCTGCACGTAGTCGTCGATGACTCTTTGGGGGATGCCCCAGGATGCTCCGTGCAGGATCCCGTCGCGCAGATGGGCGAGGAGAAGGTTGTAGATCTGGGTGTACTCGGGCAGCACCAGGTAGGGGCGAGTCTCCGGGGCGAACTCGGGAGCCGCCGCGGTGAGCTGGTCGAGCGCTGGGACGTAGTTCTCCCTGATGAAGGTCGGGTCGCTTGGTTCCTGGAGGGCAGCGGTGTAGTTGTGCAGGACCCCGCTCAGGCCGGTCAGCACCGCGTGCAGATGTTCCTTCAGCTGTTGGTCGATGGCCTGTTGGATCTGCTCGTTCACATAGTTGCGCATCTCGTCCCAAGTGACGTTGTTGCTCTCGGAGCCCGGCCACAGCAGCTCGACGAGTGCGGCGAAGGCGAAACCCGCCACGGGGGCCTCCTCGACGGCGTTCTTCACCAGAATGCGGAGGCTCTCATTGAGATCCTCGATCGCCAAGTTCGGCTCGCTCTCGGCCGCAGTTAGGGAGACCGCCTGCCGTGGATATTGGCCTGGCTGCCGGCGGTCGCCGACGAGGTGGCGGGACAGGTGTGGGGAACCGGAGCGGGAACCTGGGAGGTCGGATGGAACTCGTTGGTCACCAGTCCTTGGGACGGGATCGATCGGAGGAGGCCGCGACTGTCCGAATTGAAGGCGGCCGCCTGGGTCGATGACAGTTCGCCGACCTGGCCGAGCGCGTGGGCCTCGTTCATGAAGGACTTCAACAGAGCCCGCGCGCCAAGGATGTTCCCCTGGTTCAGCGCGTCGCGGACGTAGGCCAGGTCGAGCTCGAGCTCGGAGTTGAGTGGGCAGCTGAGGCCAAGGGCGTTCACGCTCCCTTCGACCAGCGCCGTCTCGTCACGGGCACGATCCACCTGCGCGGTGACGTTGGGTTCGGTCGAGCCGACCGACGGTGGGCCGGACAGCGCCGACGTCGCGAACGCGGCTGAACTCGTGGCCCCTGCGGCTCCTCCGACCCCGCTACTCCTCCGATCAGTGCCGCGGCCGCAATGAACGCCGCCAGGCGCTGCCACCCTGCACGACCCACTTGCCGTCGGACGATCACCTTGCGACCGTGGTCTGAATGCATGTCGTCCCCTCTGGCTGTCCGCCGGGGTCGAGAACCCGCGACATCTGTGCCTAAGTGTGCAGCATTCGGTTGAGCAGGACAGGAGGATCACGCCCCGTTAAGGTGACCAGCCCGACTGTGGATCCATGGCGAGAGACCCCGTCCTGCCAACGCTCTCCCGGCAGGGTTCGAGGCGGGACCGTACTGTAGGCTCTGCGGCCATTCGGTAGCCGACCTCCTTGAGGGGGCGAGCTCCGGACCCGACCTGGGACCGAGAGGGGAAGGGGTCAACCATGCTGAGACGGCGCAGTCCGAGCAAGGGAACCGCCAAGGTTCGTCACGGAGCTGCTCGTCGCGGGGGACGTATCGCCCTCGCCGGCGCGCTGGCAAGCATCTCCGGTGGCGTGTTGCTGGCAAGTGTGGCCGTTTCGGGCCCCGCGGTCGCTGCCACCAACTCTTCTGTCGCCTGTGGTGACGTGTACGGCCCCAAGGGCCTGGTCGCCGCCATCAACGCCGCCAACGCCAATGGCGGCGGCACCATCAGTCTGGCCGGGGGTTGTACCTACACACTCACCACCCGGGACAACAGTGACAATGGCCTGCCCGTCGTCACGAGTGCCCTCACGGTCAATGGCAATGGCGCCACCATCGCCCGGAGCCAGGCCCCAGGCACACCCTCGTTCCGCATCTTCGACAACCAAGGCAGCCTCACCCTGACTGTCCTGACCCTCACGGGGGGCAACCCCAGAGCCCTCCTTGACGGTGGCGGGATCTTGAACGAAGCGAACGCCACGGTCAACTTGACCTCCAGCCAGATCGTCCACAGCAGCGGAGACTTTGGCGGAGCCATCATGAACCGCACGGGAACGGTACGGGTGACGGGTGGTGGTCTCGACGACAACTCGGCCCGCGTGGGCGGGGCCATATACAACCAAGGTTCAGTCACCCTTACCTCGAGCCGTGTGGACGACAACACGGTCACCTCCACTGCCCGGGGAGGCGGAGTGGGAGGCGGAGGGATTGCCAACTTCGCATCCGTCACCCTCACCTCGACGCAAATCAAGGGCAATACCGCCACTCGAAGCGAGCCGGGATCCACATTTCCGACCCAGGGCGGCGGCATCGAGAACTTCAGCTCCGCCACGCTCAACCTCACCGCCAGTCAGGTGTCCGACAACACGGTCAACCCTCCGGGTGCGAGCGGTCAGGGTGGAGGAATCTTCAACAGTGGGAGCGCCACCCTGCGTGCAAGCGGCGTCACGGGCAATGTCGTCACAGGGCGAGCGGCGGCCGGTGGGGGCATCTTCAACAATTCGGGCTCGGTCAGCCTGGATGCCAGCCCCGTCCTTGCCAATAGCCCCGACAACTGCGCACCATTCAGCAGCGTCGCTGGTTGCTTCGGCTGAGGACTCGCGATCGGAATCTCTCGTCGATGAGGTCGGCCGGAGCAAGGACAGTCGCCGTCGTCAGAAGGGGCCGCTCCTCAGCTTGCTCCTTGCCGCCACCTTCGATCTGGCAGAGGTTCATCGCGTACCAAGCCTCGACCGACTCACGCGTGATCGCGTTCAGCGCCATGCCCTCGAACGTCGGAAGGATGGTCCGACGAAGGAGCCTTCGGTAACCGCTCGCGAAGGGATGCCCTTCTTGCGATCCAAGCCGCCCACGAACTCGTCCTTGGCCTCCCGCCCGGCTCTTGTGTCCGGGAACCGCCTCGTCACCCTTTGGGTCGGCTCGTCTTTCGGAACACCGCTTACTCGGTACCGAATGTGCGCCACACATCGAACCGAGAAAGCGCGCCACGCCGAATGAGCGGATGCTTCGCGGGATAGTCGCGGGAGACGCCCCTAACGGCTTTCACACGGAACGAGCGAAAAGCCAACAGCACAAGGAAGCTCTGTAGAGGCGGCGGGCGGAATCGAACCGCCGTACGAGGCTTTGCAGGCCCCTGCCTAAACCACTCGGCCACGCCGCCAAACGGGGGGCAAGCCTACCTCTGCCGGGACTGACCTCTGGTCGAATCCCCAGCCCACTACGCTGCTCGGGCAATGAGAGTCACGCCCAGGACGATGGGGGTGGCGATCGGGGGGGTCCTTGTCCTCGCGGGCGGTCTCGCCCTCGGCCTCGTGCTCGGCACCGGCGGCCCCTCCCCCCCGAGCGCCCAGACCGGAGCCGGCGAGGGTGGCGCCTCGGTCCAGGGCCCGACCTCGTCCTCGAACTCGTCGACGACCACCACACGCCCCTCCCCGTCGACGTCCACGACCGCCACGGCGCCGCCGGCGCCGACCACGACGCAACCGCCGCCGACCACCCAGGCCCCGAGCGCGGCGACTTCGCCCACGACAGCGACGACCACCACTGCCCCACCCCCGAACGGCCCGCAACCCTTTGCCCGGCTCACCTGCAAGTCCGTCTATGGGGTGCGCCTCTGTCAGGGCAACGGCAGGAGCCAACGGGTGCCGTCCTTCGACGGGGTGCCGCTCGATGCCGACGTCACCCTGCCCCCCTCGGGGAACGGCCCGTTCCCCTTGCTCGTCCTCCTCCACGGGTTTGGGCACAACAAGACCGCGTTCGAGGCGACCTCCAACGACGGGAGCCTCGACAACGTGACGATGGCGAGCCACGGCTGGGCCGTGCTCACCTACACCGCCCGGGGCTTCGGCGCGTCGTGCGGCACGGCGGCATCGCGCTCGGGCACGCCGGCGTGCGATCGAGGATGGATCCACCTCGCCGACCAGCGCTACGAGATCCGGGATACGGACTACCTGGCGGGCATGCTCGTCGACGAGGGGATCGCCCGTCCGAACTTCGCCGTCGCCGGGCAGTCCTACGGTGCCGGCCAGGTCCTGGAGCTCGCCGTCTTGAAGAACCGCATGATGCTCACCGGCGGCAAGCTGGTCAGCCTCACGAGCCCGTCGCGCCACGTGGCCATGTCGGTGTCCGCCGCCTACGCCCAGTTGCCGTGGGACGACCTCTCGAGCGCCCTCGTCCCGAACGGCAACGTGTCCTCCACGACCGACACCCCGGCCGCCGCGGACGTCGATCCCGTCGGGGTCGTCAAGAAGCGCTGGCTGCAGATCCTCTACGGCACGGCGGCCGACTCCTATATCGCCCCGCCCGGCGCCGACCCGACCGCCGACCTCACCGGCTGGTACCGCGAGCTGATGGCGGGCGAGCCGTACGGCTCGTCGACCCGCAGCTTCCTGCGGCAGGCCCAGACCTACAAGTCGGCCATCGGCGTGCCGTTGCCGGCCGGGGGTCCGGCCCCCACCGCCATCTCGGCGGGATGGACCGACACGCTGTTCCCGGTCTCCGAGGCCCAGCACTACGTCAACCGCTGGACGGCCGCCGGAGCGCAGAACCCCCTCCTCCTCATGTACGCCGACATCGGTCACGGGTGGGCGCAGAACAAGCCGGCCGACACGCAGGCCATCAACAACCGGGCCATCGCCTTCCTCGATGCCGAGGGCCTCCACCGAGGGTCGCCGCAGACCGGCGTGTACGCAACCCCCACGACCTGCCCGGCGACGGCGCCTTCGGGCACCACGCTCACCGGAAGCTCCCTCTCGAGCCTCGCCACGGGCTCCCTGACCGTGACGGGCGCCTCGGGCCAGGTGGTGACGTCGAGCGGGGGGAACCCTTCGACCGCCGCGGCGCTCAACCCCTCGAACCAGCCGTTCTGCCACGCCCTCCCGGCTGCGGCGGAACCGGGGACCGCCAGCTACACCCAGGCGGTCGGGTCCTCGCCGCTGACGCTCATCGGCGCCCCGAGGGTCGAGGCCACGATCTCGATCAAGGGCAACTACCCCGAGCTCGTGGCCCGGCTCTGGGACGTGGCCCCCGGGGGCACTCGACAGATCGTCGCCGTGGGCGTCTACCGGCCGTCGGCCAACCAGGAGGCGGGCACCTCGACCGGTGCGGTCGCGACGGCCAACGCCGACTTCCAGCTGAGCCCGGCGGACTACACCTTCCCCACCGGCGACACGGTGCAGCTCGAGCTCGTGGGCTCGAACGCGCCACTCTTCCGCAAGTCCAACGGCACCTTCGCCATCACCGTGTCGGGCCTGTCGGCGCGACTGCCGACTCGCTGAGCTTCGGATGCGGGCTCAGCGCCGGCGACCGACCAGCAGCCAGAGCACGCCGACGACGACGGCCACGATGAGACCGACCTTGACGACCTCCCAGAGCAGCCCCGCCACGAAGCTCAGGAGGGCGAACGCGATGATGATCCCCACGATGGCGATCACCCCGATGATGAGGCCGTCGACGATGCCGAGGCCCCCCCGCTCCTTCGAGTCCTGAGCCATGCCCGCTCCTCCGTTCCGGTGCGGGCCCGAGTGAGCGAGGCGAACGCTGCGCCCCGGCACCCGGGCATCCGACACCTCTCCATATCATGCCCCGACCCCTCCTCGGCGTCCGGTCACCGGAGACATCCGTCGCGACCACCCAGCTCACGGGATCGGCGACAAGGGCAGGCGGGCGCGGCGGGATGAAGACGGGATGGCGACCTGGCCCGATGGTACGTTCCGGCACGTGACGGACCTCTCCCTCAGGGATCGCCGACGGGAGATGGTCGAGCGGCGGGACCTCCACGGCGAGGCGTTCTGCCGAGCGCTGTCCGCACAGGCCGACGAGTGGCTCTCGGCCGTCGCCGAGCGCGCCTGCCGGGGGAACGACCGCCACCTCGCCCTCCTGGCCGTCGGCGGGTACGGGCGCCAGGAGCTGTGCCCCTACAGCGACCTCGACGTGGTGCTCCTGCACACCGGCCGGCTCAACGTGGGAGAGATCGCCGATGCGGTCTGGTATCCCGTGTGGGACCAGGGCGTGTCGCTCGACCACAGCGTGCGACGGCCCAAGGACGTCCTGGCGCTCGCCGCAGAGGACCTGCGGGTCGCCCTGGGCCTGCTCGACGGGCGCCAGATCTGGGGCGACCACCGCGTCGCCCAACCGCTGCTCCAAGAGGTGGTGGAGCGGTGGCGGCACCGGCTCGGCAGCATCTGGCTGCCGAGCCTGGCGGAGCAGATGACCGAGCGGCACCGGACCAAGGGGGACGTGGCCTTCCTCCTGGAGCCCGACTTGAAGGACGCGCACGGCGGGCTCCGCGACTACACGGTGTGGCGAGCCATCGACACCTATTCTCCGGCCCTTCGCGACTACGTGGACCTCGACGCCATGGCCGAGGCGGCGCAGACCTTGCTCACCGTCCGCGTCGAGCTGCACCGGGTGAGCGGCCGCGCCGAGGAGCGCCTCCTCCTGCAGGAGCAGGACCAGATCGCGGACATCCTCGACTACCACGACGCCGACGAGCTCATGAGCGCGGTCGCCGCCGCCGGCCGGCGCATCGCGTGGATCAGCGACGAGGCCTGGCGGCGCCGGCCCTTCTGGGACCCCGGACCGGAGAACGGCAACGGCAACGGGCTGCGACGCCGCCTCCTCGGCCCCCGCGGCGAGGCGCCGAACGAGGGGCGGCCCGGGGAGCACGGGCCCGACGTCAAGGAGGTCGAGCACGGGATCGTGATCTCCGGCGGCGAGGTGACGCTCGAGCCCACCGCCGACCTGACCGGCGACCCGTCCGTCGCCTTTCGGTTGGCCGCGGTGGCCGCCGAGCAGGACCTCCCGATCGCCCTGGGCGCCGTCCACCGCCTGGCCGAGCGGATGCCACCCCCGCCCTCGCCGTGGCCGCCGGAGGTCCGCGACAGCCTGGTGCGGGTCCTCCTGGCCGGCCGTCCCGCCATACCGGCGCTCGAGACCCTCGACCAGGAGAACGTGCTGGCCCGTCTCCTGCCCGAGTGGGAACAGGTGCGCAACCGACCCCAGCGCAACGCCTACCACCGCTTCACGGTGGACCGGCACCTGCTCGAGGCCGCGGCCAACGCGGCGTCCCTCGCCGACCGCGTCGAACGACCCGACCTCCTCGTGGTGGGCGCCCTCCTGCACGACATCGGCAAGGGCTCGCCGGGCGACCACACCGACGCGGGGATCGAGCTCGTCGGGCGCCTCGCCGAGCGCATGGGCTTTCCGCCCGAGGACGCGATCACGCTGGTCGACCTCGTCCGGTATCACCTCCTGCTCCCGGACGCCGCGACCCGGCGCGATCTCGACGACCCGCTCACGATCGAACGCGTCGCCGCCGCGGTGGGCAACACGTCGACCCTCTGCCTGCTCGCCAACCTGACCGAGGCCGACGCCATCGCGACCGGGCCGGCGGCGTGGGGCAGCTGGAAGGCCGGGCTGGTGCGAGATCTCGTCGACCGGGTGCATCAATTCCTCGACGGCAGCAGGCCGACGCAGGCGCCGCCGACCCTGGCGGACGTCCACCGCGACATGGTGCACCAGGTCCGCGCGTCGGACCACCCCGTCGTCGCCGTCGATCCCCCGAGGGTGACCGTTGCCGCCCCGGACCGCCCGGGGACTCCTCGCCTCGATGACGGGCGTGCTCGCGCTCCACGGCCTGAGCGTGCACGGCGCCAACGCCACCGCGGAGTCCGGGGTCGCCGTCGAGGTCTTCACGGTGGACTCGCCGCGGGGCCGTTGGCCGGAGAGCGCGGTCCTCACCCAGGCCCTCGACCTGGCGCTCGAGAGCAACGGGCTCGAGGGACAGCTCGCCGACCGCGCCCGGGCCTACGCGACGGGCCGCCGGCCGTCGTCGGCCCGTCCGGTCGTGCCCGAGGTGACCGTGGACAACGACGCCTCGGCGACCTCGACGGTCGTCGAGGTCCGGGCCGGGGACGAGATCGGGCTCCTCCACCGGGTCACCAAGGCGCTCTTCGAGTGCGACCTCGACGTCGTCGCCGCTCGGGTGGCCACGATCGGCGAGGAGGTGATCGACGCGTTCTACGTTCGGGACGCCTCGGGCGCCAAGGTCACCGACCCCGCCGCCCTGGCCCGGGTCGAACGCGCCGTCGGCGGTGCCGTGACCCGCGCCACCTGAAGCGCCCGGGGACAGACGTCGCCTCCCACCAGGCCTCTTTCCCCCCGTCCGGCACTGACGGGCACCTGGCCGTGCGAGGACGCTGCACCGGTGCAGAAGATTGCCGCTGATCGGCCCGTACACTATGGGCCATGAGCAGGAGGGAGGGGAGACACGGGGCCCACGCCTCTCACCAGGCCACTCGGGTGCGCCGCTGGCCCACCTCCACCCTGTTCGTCATCGCGCTGGTCGTCGTCGTCGCCGCGGGAGGCGGTGCCGCCTTCGCGCTGTCTCGCTCGGGCGGCGCCTCGCCCCCACAGCAACAGCAGCAGCAGCACACCGCCGCTGCCCGTGCGGCGGGCCCGCTCACCGTCGCCAGCACGACCCCGACGAGCGGCGCCACCAACGTCGACCCGGGCGCCACCCTCGCGGTCACGCTCTCGGCGCCCCTCGCCGCGAACAGCCCGCTGCCCACGCTCTCGCCCCCGGTCGCCGGCACCTGGGCCAGGGTGACGCCGACGCACCTGCAGTTCGCGGCCACCGCTCCGCTCGTCCCCTCCACCACCGAGACCCTCTCGATCCCCGGGGGGTCCGGGGGGCTGCGCAGCGCCAGCGGGCAGACCCTGCCCTCCACGCAGACGTCCTCCTTCACCGTCGCCCAGGGTTCGACCCTCCGCCTCCAGCAGATCCTGGGCCAGCTCGGCTACCTCCCGGTCCAGTTCACCCCGACGGGCACCACCCCTCCACAGGAGGAAGCCGACCCCCAGCCGGGCAGCTTCTCGTGGCGGTGGAGCACCCTGCCCGCCGCCCTCACGTCGCAATGGGGCCAGGGGGCCGACAACGTCATCACCAAGGGCGCGGTGATGGCGTTCGAGGACCAGCACCAGCTCGGAGTCGACGGCGATGCCGGGCCGCAGGTCTGGGCCGCCTTGCTCGCGGCGCTCCAGCAGAACCAGGCGACCACCGTGTCGTACAACTACGTTCTCGTGTCGACCGCCCTGCCCCAGACCGTGACCGTGTACGAGAACGGCGCCCCGTCCTACAGCACCCCCGCCAATACGGGAGTACCCGGTGCCGTCACGGCGCTCGGGACGTTCCCCGTCTACCTCCGCTTCACGTCCACGACGATGAGCGGGACCAACCCGGACGGATCGACGTACTCGGATCCCGGGATCCCCTGGGTGAGCTACTTCAACGGGGGTGACGCCCTCCACGGGTTCGTGCGCCCCGGCTACGGCTACCCCCAGAGCGACGGGTGCGTCGAGATGCCGATCCCGAACGCGCAGGTCGTCTACCCGCTCACGCCGCTCGGCACCCTCGTCACGGTCGAGTAGCTCACTCGGCGCGACGGCCAGACGGGCCGCGCTCGACGCGCCTCGGCCCGAAGCGGGCGCTCACGGCGTCGAGCACGTGCTCGACCTCTCGCCACTGGGCCGCCTCCGCGTGCGGATCCCGACCGTGCCGACCCGGGCCCGCCTCCGACCCGGCACCTGCCGCACGGTCCCGCCCTGCGGCAGGTGCGGGGGCCATCGATGGCTCGTGCTCACGCCCGGACAGGAGCGAGAGCTGCTCGGCGAGCCGCTCCTCGGTGAGGTTGGAGGCGCTCACCCCGAGCAGGCGCACGGGGCCGCGCAGCGGGGTCTCGGTCACCAACTGCTCGGAGACGTCGCCGATCGTTCGTCCCGCGTCCACCGCGGTCGGGAGCGTCCGTGACCGCGTCACCGTCGAGAAGTCGTCAAAGCGCACCTTGAGGGTCACGGTGCGGGCCCGCAGGTTGGCCGACCGCAGGTGGGTCCCCACGGACTCCGCCATCCGCCTGACGTGGGGGCGCAAGACATCGGTGCCGACCAGGTCGCTCGCGAAGGTCTCCTCGTGGCCGATCGACTTGGACTGCTGCTCGGGCTCGACCGGCCGGTGGTCGACGCCACGGGCCAGCTGCGCCAGCTGCCGGCCGTGGGCGGCTCCCAACCGCCGCAGCACGACCTCTTCGGGCACCTTGGCCAGGTCCTCGACCGTGGCGATACCAAGCTCGCGGAGTCGCTTCGCCGTCGCGGGCCCCACGCCCCACAGCGCCTCGATCGGCATCGGCCACAGGAAGTCCTGCTCCTCTGCGGGAAGGACGACGACCACCCCCGGTCCCGGCCGCACGCCGCGACGCGACGCCACGGGCTTGGCGGCCCGGGAGGCCAGCTTGGCGATCTGCTTGGTGCGACCGACCCCGATCGAGCACCAGAGGGAGAGGTCCTCGTGCACCTGCGAGCGCAGCCCGTCGGCGATGCGCCGGGGCGGGCCGAGCAGCCGCCGCGCTCCTTCGACGTCGAGGTAGGCCTCGTCCAGCCCGAGCGGCTCCACGAGCGGCGTGCGCGACAGCCAGGATCTCCCGCAGCCGCCCGCTCACCTCGCGGTAGCGCTCGAAGTGCGGCGGCACGAATACCGCATCGGGGCAGAGCCGGCGCGCCCGGACCGACGGCATGGCGGAGCGCACCCCGAATGCTCGGGCCTCGTACGAGCACGAGGCGACCACCCCCCGGGGACCACTGCCTCCCACCACGACGGGCTTGCCCGCGAGCGTCGGGTCGTCGAGCTGCTCGACGGCGGCGTAGAAGCTGTCCATGTCGACGTGCAGGATGCACGGATCGACCCCCACGACGGTCGAGTCGAGCTGGGGGATGCCGGCGTCGACGCGCACCGCCTCGTGGGGGTCGCCGTCGCCGTTGCCCTGGCTGGGCACGGTCAGACCCCGAGACGGAGCCGGCGGAAGCCCTCGGCGCTGCGCACGCCGACGCGCCGGCCCTCCTCGGCAGCGCGTCGCCGCACCGTCTCCCCCGCCCAGCCCGTACCCCGCGCGACCCCTCCCGGACCGTTGCGGGTCCCGGGCCTCTCGTCGGCGTCGACGGAGAACTGGCTGCGGTGGCACTCCACGGCGGCCACCTTGCGCTCGATGCTCGTCGAGACGTCGACCCACACGTCGGGGCACAGGGTGCCGCTCAACAGGGCCTCGCGCACCTGATGCGGCGGGCCCGCGTCGGGAAAATAGTGCGGGAGGGCCGCCGCCGGTGCCAGGGCGTCGAGGAAGGCCCAGCCGGCCGTGCGGTGATCCCGGTGATTGAAGTACTCCTGACCGAAGAAGACCGCCGTCGGGTCGTGTCCGAGGGCCACCTCAGGTCGAAGCCTCCGGATCCAGTGCACGAGCTCGCCGATGAGCGACGTGTCGTGCGCGAGCTCGCCGTCGTGATGCCCGAGCACGTGATGACCCGACAGTCCGCTGCTCGCCGCGGCCTCGGCGAGCTCGTCGGCACGCCGCTCCGCCACCTCCTTGGGGTCGGCCGCCGGATCCCGCGTGCCCTTCCCCCCGTCCGTGCACACGACGAGGTGCACGACGCAACCCTCGGCCGCCCACCTCGAAAGGGTGCCGCCGCAGGCCACGTCGGCGTCGTCGGGGTGCGCATAGACCGCCAGGGCGCTGGCCGGCACCGTGTCGAGCAGCTCGGTCACGGTCGTTGCTTGGGCTCGGTCGTCTTGGTCAGGAGGCCCACCTCCCGCTGGAAGTCCCCGACGTCCTCGAAGCCCTTGTAGACGCTCGCGAACCGGAGGTAGGAGACGTCGTCGAGTTCCTTCAGCCGATCGAGCACGGCCAGCCCGATCTCCTGGGTGGTGGCCTCCTCCGACTCCCTCAGGCCGTCCTCGATCGAGCGCGCCAGCGCGTCGAGCTGCTCCTCGGTGACCGGCCGGTTCTTGCAGGCCGACCGTAGGCCGGCGACGAGCTTGCGCCGCTCGAAGGGCTCGCGCTGACCAGAGCGCTTGACCACCCACATGGGAAGCTCCGAGACGCGCTCGAAGGTGGTGAACCGCCGCGAGCAGTGGAGGCATTCCCTGCGCCGACGTATTGCGGCCCCCTCCTCCGCCTGGCGGGAGTCCACCACCCGGTCGTTGTCCACGGAGCACCACGGGCACCGCACCGAAGGGACGTTATCGCCTCGGCCCGCTTTCCCCGCGGGACCGGCGGGCGGGCGCACGGGAACGCCCCCGCCTCAACGGGAGCCCCAGATCAGGGGGTGCCGGCGACGCTCGAGGAGGCCACGGAGGCAACGCCCGAAGTGGCCGGCGCGACCGCTGGGGTTGCGGAGCGAGGGTGGTGGGCGCCGGGCAGAGGGGCGCCCCCGAGAGCCCGGATCGGCAGCGCCAGGAGGACGAGCAGGGCGACGGCCAGGAGGGCGAGCGCCACCGCGCCGCTCCACCGCCTCCGACGCTGCTGCTCTCTCTCGTCGTGTGCACGGTGCGGCGCCGGGAAGGCGATGATCCGGGCGTCGCGGTTCGGGCCCGGAGTGGCGACGCGAGCCCGCCCCGGCCCGTAGCCGGCCGCATCGGGAAGGCACCAGGACTCGGCCGGCTCGTACGAACAGGTGTTCGACATAGCCCCATTCTGAACACGAACAGGTGTTCGTGTCAAGGGCCAGATCCGAACAGATGTTTGCCTTCACCGTACCGGCTCGCTATCCTCGCTGCAAACACGTGTTCGCACACGGAGGGGCGATGGCTGAGACGCTGAGCGGCAAGCGACGAGAGATCCTCGACTACATCGGGGAGTGCCTGCGAGACCGGGGCTACCCGCCGTCGGTCCGGGAGATCGGGCAGGCGGTCGGGCTCAACTCCTCGGCGACCGTCCACAACCATCTGGCCGTGCTCCAGCGGGAGGGCTACCTGGAGCGCGATCCGACCAAGCCCCGGGCGATCAAGGTCAGCTACGACCCGTCCTCGGGTGCCGCCCTGTCTCCGGGGCCGGTCCGGCACATCCCGCTCATCGGCGACGTCGCCGCGGGCACGGGGGTCCTCGCCGAGGAGAACGTGGAGGAGCTGGTATCCGTCCCGGAGCAGCTCACGGGCACCGGCTCGCTGTTCATGCTGCGGGTCCGGGGGGACTCGATGGTCGGCGCGGGCATCCTCGACGGCGACTACGTGGTCGTCCGCCAGCAGCCAGACGCCGACAACGGCGACATCGTGGCCGCAGGCATCCCGGGTGACGAGGGCACGATCAAGACCTTCACCCGCAAGCGCGGAAAGGTCGTGCTCCTCCCCTCCAACGAGCGCTACCAGCCGATGATCCTCGACCCGGGTGACGTCACCGTCTACGGCAAGGTCGTGACGGTCCTGCGCCAGCTCTGATCTCCCTCCTCATCCGGTTGGCGGAAGGGAAATGGGGAGCAGATCCACACCCACCGACGGACCGGCGCCTGGCGTCTTCCTCGACGCCGCGGCTCAGACGCCAGCGGCTCAGGTGCTGACGAGATCGGTCAGCGTTGCGTGGACACGCAGCAGGGTCGTCGGGTCGACGCGCTCGTCGGGGTGATGGGCAAGCAACGGGTCGCCCGCGCCGAAGTTGGCCGCCGGCACACCGTGGGACCAGAAGGTCGCCACGTCGGTCCACCCCACCTTCGCCCTTGGCGGCGCGCCGGACAATCGCACCAGGCGCTGGAGCAGGGGCTGGTCCAGGGCGGGCGGGGCCCCCTCCGCTAGGTCGACCACCTCGATCCGGTCGCCGGTCTCGGGCTCGAGCAGGTCTCCCAGGAGGTCCTCGACGACCCGGCGAGCCCCGTCCGCGTCCCGGTCGGGGGCGAACCGGTAGTTGAGCGTCAGCGTGGCTCGGTCCGGCACGACGTTGCCGGCCACGCCACCCTCGACCGACACCGCCTGCATCTGCTCTGCGTACTCGCAGCCCTGGATCGTGACCCTCCGGACCGGCCACGAGGCCACTCGCTGCACCACCGAGCCGAGGCGGTGGATGGCGTTGCGGCCGGTGAAGGGGCGTGCCGTGTGTGCACGACGCCCGGTCAGCGTCACGTGCGCCCGCATCGTCCCCTGGCACCCCGCCTCGACGAGCCCCTCGGTCGGCTCGCACAGCACGGCGGCGTCGCCCTCGAGGAGCTCGGGGTGGGATCGCCAGAGAAGGCCCAGGCCACTGTGCTCCCGGCCGACCTCCTCGCAGACGTAGAAGCACCACGTGAGGTCCATCGCGAGCGCGAGGGGCTGCGCGGCCAGGTGCAGCATGACGGCCAGGCTCCCCTTCATGTCCGAGGCACCGACCCCCCAGAGCTCGTCCCCCTCTCGGCGCGCCGCCGCGTTGCCCGCCGGCGGGACGGTGTCGAGGTGGCCGGCCACGACCAGCCGGTGCTCGTGACCGCCCATGGTGCGCGCCACGACGTTGTCGCCGATACGGACGACCGAGAGCCGCTCACACGCGTTGAGCGCGCCCTCGACCCGGTCGGCGATCGCCGTCTCGTGGTGGCTCACCGAGGGGATGTCGACCAGCTCCGCGGTGAGGTCCATGAGCGCAGAGCCGAGCGCCGCTCGCCCCGCCGGATCGTCCGACCCGAGCGACGGCTCCACCGCGGGCCGGCCGAGACCGCTCACACCGAGACGCCCTGCTCGCGCAGGATCTCGTTCAACCGGGCCTTGTCGTGGCGTTCCCCCTCGGTGAGTCGCTTGATGACGAGCGCGCACGGCAGGTAGAAGTCGCCGCCCGGGTACGTCCTGCGCCGGGAGGCGGCGACGGCCACCGACCACGAGGGCACGTGGCCACGGGCGATCTCCTCGCCCGTCTCGGCGTCGTACACCGGTATCGAGGGGTTGAGGATCACCCCCTCGGCCAGCACCGCTCCCTCCCCCACCCGCGCGCCCTGGGTCACCATGCAGCGGCTCCCCACCATCGCCTCGTCCTCGACGACGACGGGCACGGCGTTGGGGGGTTCGAGCACCCCGCCGATGCCCACCCCTCCCGACAGGTGCACGTTGCGCCCGATCTGGGCGCACGATCCGACCGTCGCCCACGTGTCCACCATCGTCCCGCTGCCCACATAGGCGCCGATGTTGACGTAGCTCGGCATCATGATCACCCCGGGCTCGAGGTGAGAGCCCCACCGCGCGGACGCTCCCGGCACGACGCGGACGCCCTGCTCCTCGTAGTTGCGCTTGAGCGGCAGCTTGTCCGCGTACTCGAAGGGACCCGCCTCGATGGTCTCCATCCGCTGCAGCCGGAAGAGGAGCAGGATGGCCCGCTTGAGCCACTCGTGGACCACCACCTCTCCGCTCGCGTCGACCTCGGCGACACGGGCCTGGCCGCGGTCGAGGAGGTCGATCGCCTCGCGCACCGTCGCTGCCGCCTCGGAGTCGCCGGGCCGGAGCTCGCCGGCCCGTGACCACAGCTCGTCAATGCTCGCCTGAAGATCGGCCATCGGTCGATCGTAGCCAGAGCCGCCGGTCGAGCCGCCACCACGACGTCCCCGCCACGACGCCCCGCCTCGACCGCCGATCCCGACCACGACGTCCCACCTCGACCGGCGATCCCCGACACCTGAGCCCTCGACGGTTGAGCCTTGATCGCCGCGACCCCGGCAGCCGCAGGCCGAGCACTCGCCGGGCGGTCAGGCCTCCGGCGCCGCGCCCGGGGAGCCGGCGGAGGCCAGGCGCTCTGCGACGAGCTCGAGCCGCTCCATGGGCTGCACGACGGCGATGCGCAGATGGTCTGCGCCCTCGGGGCCGTAGAAGTCGCCCGGGCTGGTGAGCATCCCGCCCGCCCGGGCCAGGAACCGCGCCAGGTCCCAGGCGTCCCGGTAGGGGGCGGGAACCCGGGGCCACAAGTAGAAGCCTCCGGGCGGCATGGTGGTCGGGCAGCCGATCTCGTCGAGGAGCTTCGACACGAAGAAGAGACGCTCTCGGTAGCGACCGCGCTGGAGCTCTACGTGCTCGTCGTCCTCCAACGCCGCCGCCGCGGCGGCCTGGACCGGCCCGGGGACCATGAGGCCGGCATGGCGGCGCACCTCGCGCAGGAAGCCGACCAGATCGGCGTCCCCCGCGACAAACCCGGCCCGCAGCCCCGCCAGGTTGGAGCGCTTCGACAGCGAGTGGACGGCGACCACTCCGCCCGAGCCCTGCTCGAGGATCGACCGGGGGAGACCGTTCCAGGTGAACTCGGCGTAGCACTCGTCGGAGAAGACCGGGACATCGTGCTCGCGTCCCCAGTCGGCCACGGCGGCCAGGTCGGTGAGCTGGCCGCTCGGGTTGGCGGGCGAGTTGACCCAAACGAGGAGCGCCCGGCGGGCGTCCCCGGGGTCGACGGCGTCCAGATCCGGCGTGCCGTCGTCCTCGGACCGGGGCGGCACGGGCACGGCACGACACCGCGCCAGTGCTGCGCCCATGGCATAGGTCGGGTAGGAGATCGCCGGGTACAAGACGGTGTCCCGGCCCGGATCCCGCAGCCGCAGCAGATGGGGCACCGAGGCGACGAGCTCCTTGGTGCCGACGCACGCCGCGACGTCCGTCGGTGCCACCTCGACCCCGAAGCGCCGCCCGAGCCAACCCGAGGCGGCGCTTCGCAGCGCCTCGCTACCGATCGCCGGCGGGTAGCCACGCACCGCGGGAGACGCGGCGAGCGCGCGCAGTGCCGCCTCGGGGGGCGGATCACACGGCGTGCCGACGGAGCAGTCGACCGCGCCGCCGGGATGCGCCTCGGCGATCCGGGCGATCTCGTCCAGCCGGTCGTAGGGGTAGGGGGGGAGCTCGAAAGGCGCCGGCCCCCCCGTCACCGGCCCTCCCCCGAGGGCGCTCACGACGCCACGAACTCGCGGAACCGGGCCAGGCCGACGTCGTCGAGCACGACGTGCATCCTCGCCGCCTCGGCCTCGTGCTGCTGCCCCACCACCTCGCCCTCCCGGTGGACCGCGGCGAGGATGTCGCCGCGGGACCAGGGGATGAGGAGCTGCACCACTCGGTCGGACACCCGGAGGCGATCCCCGAGGGCGCGGAGGAAGTCGTCGATCCCCTCGCCGCTCACCGCGGAGACGGCGACCGCGCCCTCGATCCCGGCCGCCAGCTTGCTCGCCCCGTCGGATCGGTCGCACTTGTTCACCACCACGAGCTCGGGCAGCGCGTCCGCCCCGATCTCGGTCAGGACCGAGCGGACCGCGTCGATCTGGCCCTCCGGATCGCGCGCCGACCCGTCGACCACGTGCACGAGGAGGTCGGATTGGACGACCGATTCGAGGGTCGAGCGGAACGCCTCGACGAGCTCGTGGGGCAGCTTGCGCACGAAGCCCACGGTGTCGGTCATGAGCACGGTCTCCCCGCCCGGCAGCGCCAGCTGGCGGGTCCGTGGGTCGAGCGTCGAGAAGAGGCGGTTGCCGGCCGGGACGCCCGCATCCGTCAGCCGGTTGAGCAACGTCGACTTGCCGGCGTTGGTGTAGCCGACGAGCGAGACCACCCGGTGCCGGCCGCGCCGCCGGCTCCTGCGCTGGATCTCGCGCGTGCGCTCGACCTCCCGCAGGTCCGCCTCCAGCCGGTGCATCCGGCGAAGGAGGCGGCGGCGATCGACCTCGAGCTGGGTCTCCCCGGGACCCCTCGTGCCGATGCCGCCCGCCTGCTGGCTGAGGGAGTGCCCGCGACCGCGCAACCTCGGCAGGCGGTAGCGCAGCAGGGCCAGCTCGACCTGGGCCTTGCCCTCGGGGCTGCGGGCGTTCTGGGCGAAGATGTCGAGGATGACGGCCGTCCGGTCGATAGCGGTCCGGCCGAGGAGGCGCTCCAGGTTGCGCTGCTGGGCGGGGGTCAGCTCCTCGTCGAACACGACGGTGTCGGCGTCGACGAGCTCGGAGACCTGTGCGAGCTCGGCCGCCTTGCCGCTTCCCACGTAGGTCGCGGGATCCGGACGCTCCCGGCGCTGGACGACCCGCTCCACGACGTCGGCGCCCGCCGACTCCACCAGCAGGGCCAGCTCGTCGAGGCTCGCCTCGAGCTCCTCGGCGTCCTCCTCGGGCCGGGCCACGCCGACGAGCACGATCCGCTCCCGGAAGCTGCGGTCGATCAGTGTCCGCGGGACGGTGGTGCTCATGACCTCCCCGGCGTCACGGCCGCGCGGGTGGGATCGACCGGCTCGGCCGCCGGTCTCGGCCGCAAAGCCGCCCCGACCAGGGCGGGGCGGACCTCGACGTCGGCCACCCAGGCGACGGGCCCGGACAGCGTGGCCCGCATGACCTCGCGGGTGCCTCCCTGGATCTGCAGCATCACCCCCAACGTACCGCCGGGGTTGGCCACCTCGACGCGATCACCGACCAGACCCCACTGATGGGCGGCCGCCGCCGCCGCGCAGCTGCCGGTGCCGCAGGCGAGTGTCGCGCCGGCCCCCCGCTCGAAGACCCGGAGCGAGAGGTCCCGGGGCGACGTCGCGGCGATCACCTCGACGTTGACCCCCTCGGGGAACGATCCGGCCGCCCAGGCGGCCATCGCCCGCAGGTCGACGCTCGCCGGATCGTCCACCAGCACGACCAGGTGGGGGTTGCCCGCATCCGCGGTCCTTGCCGCACTGGCCCCCGGGGGCGCCTCGGTCTCGGGCCCCAGCCGCACGAGGCCCATGTCGACGCTCGCGCTGGCCTCGGAGGGGGACGGCCCCGCGACGAGCTCGACCGTCTTCAGCCCGGCTCCGGTGGCCACGGCGATCCTCGGCGGGGTCACCATGCCGGCCCGTGCTGCCGCCTGAACGGCGCAGCGGATGCCGTTCCCACTCATCTCGGCGGCCGAGCCGTCGGCGTTGCGCAGCTCCATCGAGAGATCGGCGCCGCCCGCCGCACCTGGCGAGGTGATGCGGATGAGCCCGTCGGCCCCGACCCCCGTGTGGCGATGGCACAGGGCCGACGCGAGCGCGGGCGTGAGCGGCCAGGCACCGTCGGGGTCCCGGTAGACGAGGAAGTCGTTGCCCGCCCCGTGGTGCTTGGTGAGCCGGAGGAGGCCCGTCTCGGCACTCACGGCCTCATTCTCCCACCGCCGCACGCAGCTCGGGGTCCTGGCCGGCTTCAGCGTGGGCGTCGAGCGCGGCCAGGATCTCCCCGAGGAGATCGGTCCCCGGGGTCAGCCAGCGGACGCGGCGATCCCGGCGCAGCCAGGCCCACTGCCGGCGCGCATAGGCACGGGTCCGCCGCACCGCCTCCTCCACGCAGTCGGCGAGGGGACGGCCCTCCTCGACGTGGGCCAGCAGCTCCCGGTACCCGAGCGCCTGGCGAGCGGTGCGGGACAGGCCGGCCGGGCGGGCGGCGAGGGCCCTCACCTCGTCCAGGAGGCCCGCTGCCATCCAGCGCCCGAACCTCTCCTCGATCCTCCGGTCGACGGTCCCGGCCTCGAAGGGGAGGCCGACCAGGCGGAACCGGCTCGGCGGGTACGTCTCGAGACCCGGGCCGAACGAGGAGAACGGCCGGCCCGACCCGAGCGTCACCTCGAGGGCACGGACCACCCGACGGCGGTTGGTGGGGGTCATGCGCCCGGCGGCCACCGGATCGAGCACGGCGAGCCGCCGGTGGAGACCCTCCACCCCCTCCGGGCCGTCCGCCTCGCGTTCGAGATCGGCCGCCACCTCCGGCCACCTCCCCGGCAACCTCAGGTCGTCGACGACGGCCCGCAGGTACAGGCCGGTGCCGCCCACCAGGAGCGGTCGACCGCCCCGGCCCTCGACGTCGGCGATCGACCGTCGCGCCGCCGCCTGGAACATCGACACCGTGTGCTCCTCGGACGGATCGACCAGATCGAGGAGATGGTGCCGGATACGGCGCCGGTCCTCGGGCGTCGGCTTTGCGGTGGCCACGTCCATGCCCCGGTAGACGCACATGGAGTCCACCGAGACGATCTCCACCTCGGGCACGTGCCGGGCCACGGCGCGTGCCAGCTCGGACTTGCCCGACGCGGTGGTGCCGACCAGGGCCACCGGCGCACCCTTGCTCGGTCCCGAGGACGCCGGTCGAGGCATCGGGATCAGGCCGACGCGACGGCGAGGCGCGCCCGGTGCCGGGGGCCCTCGGTCAGCGCGATCAGCTCCCCCGACAGGTGGTGGGGCGCAGCCGAGACGATGTCGACCGTGGCGTAGGCGCCCGGCGCCACCCCCGAGACCGCGCCGCTCGGCGCCGAATCGGGCAGCCGCCCCGGCCCCGGCCCGGGCTCGGACCCCGGAAAATGCACCAGCTTCCCCTGGGCCGTGCGACCCGTCCACATGGCCGGGTCGCGGCGGCTCGGACCCTCGACGAGGACCTCCTCGGTGCGGCCGATCCTCGCCCGGTGACGGGCCAGCGCCGAGCGCTCCACCACCACCCTCAGGCGCTCGAAGCGCTCCGCCACGACGTCGGGGTCGACGAAGTCCTGGGTCATGGCCGCAGCTCGGGTGCCCGACCGGGGCGAGAAGATGAAGGTGTAGGCGCTGTCGTACTCGGCCTCGGCCACGACGGCCAGCGTCTCGGAGAAGTCCTCGTCGGTCTCCCCCGGAAAGCCGACGATGACGTCCGTCGTGACCGCCAGGTCCCCGATCGCCGCCCGGGCGGCCGCCAGGCGCTCCAGGTAGCGGCGGGCCGTGTACCCGCGGCGCATCGCCGAAAGCACTCGGTCGCTGCCCGACTGGAGCGGCAGATGCAGTTGGGGACAGACGGCGCCCGTGCCCGCCATCGCTTCGATCGTCTCCGGCCGGAGGTCCTTCGGATGGGGGCTCGTGAAGCGGACCCTCCGGATGCCGTCGACGGAGCCGACCCGGGACAGCAGCTCGGCGAACAGCGGCCGGCGGTGCGTCAGGTCGCGCCCGTACGAATTGACGTTCTGGCCGAGCAGGGTGATCTCGGTCACCCCTCGACGCGCCAGCCGGGCCACCTCGCGCACCAATTCGTCCGCCGGCCGGCTGACCTCGCCCCCCCGCACCGAGGGGACGATGCAGAAGGCGCAGGAGTTGTCGCAGCCCGTCTGGATGGTCACCCACGCCCGGTACGGGTCGGCCCGGTCCGGCTCCGCGCCGGGCGCCGGCTCGCCCGCCGGTCCGGCCGGGGTCCGGTCGTCGGCGGGTGCCTCCAGGATCTCGACCAGCGGCCCCTCTGAGGCGGCGCGCCGCAGCAGCTCCGGGGCGCGACCGAGGTTGTGCGTCCCGAAGACCACGTCGACGTGGGGGGCGCGCTGGCGCACGGCCTCGCGATCCTTTTGCGCCAGGCAGCCCCCGACGGCGATCTGCAGGTCGGGGTTGGCGTCTCGGAGCGCCTTCAGGTGCCCGAGATGGCCGTAGAGCTTGTTGTCGGCGTTCTCCCGGATGCAGCAGGTGTTGAGGACGACGAGGTCGGCATCGGCGGCGTCGAGCGCCGGCTCCATCCCGTCCGCCCGCAGCAGCCCGGCCAGCCGCTCCGAGTCGTGCTCGTTCATCTGGCACCCAAAGGTTCGGATCAAGAAACGGCGGGCCATCGCGGATTCAGGATAGGTGCCGGCCGTCCCGCTCCCCTACGGCTCCTGGTCGAAGTCGAAGACCTGGCCCGTGCCGACGGCGGGGGCGGGACCGGGCTGGGCCGTCCCCTCTCCCGGGGGCCCTCCACCCGCGCCACCGATCTGTGCCCCGAATGGGCTGCGAGGCAACCGTCCGGCCTCCCCCACCACGAGACCCGCACGATCCGGCCGCAGCACCATGACCCTCCCGGCGAGACCCGCTCGGGCCATCGTCTCCCGGGCCCCGTGCTCGACGGCCCGGACACCCTCGCTGGTGCAAAAGCCGATGATCGTCGAGCCGGCGCCCGACCAGCAGGCGGCCAGGGCACCCGCCTCTTGAAGGGCATGCAGCAGCTGCGGCGCCTCGGGAAAGAGCGGGCTCCGGTAGTCCTGGTGGAGCCGGTCCTCCGTCGCCTCACGGCCGAGTCCCCGATGGTCGGCCAGCCCCGACAGCAGGAGCACCGTCCGACCGAGGTTGAAGACCACGTCCTCTCGGCTGAATTGCGTCGGGAGGGCCTGGCGCGCCCGCACGGTCGGGAGCGCCTTGTCGGGCACGACGGCCACGACCAGGAGTCCCGGATCGAGCGGCATCCGGGCGACCTGCACCTTGCCCCGGACCATGGCCGCGCCGATCAGGCCACCCACGGCGCTCGCCGCGGCGTTCTCCGGATGCCCGTCGACGAGCAGCCCGACGGCGAGGGGGTCCCGCGCCCCGGCAGCCGCGGCGGCGGCCACCGCCAGCGCCGCAGACGACCCCAGGCCCTTCCCCACCGGGATCTGCGACCGCACCGTGATGGCGAGCCGATCATGCCCCGCGACGTCTATCGCCACCCTTGCGGCCAGGTGGAACGCGTCCTCGGCCAGGTCCGCACCCTCTCCCTCGGAGCGGACGAACAGCCGGCTCGCCGGCTCCACTTCGACCTCGACGTAGCGGTCGAGGGCCAGGGCCAGGGTGTCGAACCCCGGTCCGAGGTTGGCGGCCGAAGCCGGCGCTCTAGCCAGCACAGCCCTCACCATAGGCGCTGGACCAGGGAATTGCTGGGAACCCGGCCGTGATCGCCGCTGCCCGGCGGGTCCGGCATGGGCGTGGCGCGTCGGTGCTCAGGGTCGGGGCGCGATCACGACCGGAGCCGCTCGAGCTCCTCGGGCGTCATGAGCACGGCGCGGGCCTTCGAGCCCTCCGACGGTCCCACCACGCCCTTGCGTTCCAGAAGGTCCATGAGCCGACCCGCCCGGGCGAAGCCCACCCGGAGCTTGCGCTGCAGCATCGACGTCGACCCCAGCTGGGAGGTCACGACCAGCTCCATGGCCTGGAAGAGCAGCTCGTCGTCGTCGCCCTCGCTCGGCGGAACGGGCGCCACGACGTCGTCGACCCCGGCGATCTCCTCGTTGCGCTCTGCCATGCGCTGGCGCCTCCAGTGCGCCACCACCTGGCGGACCTCGCTCTCCGACACCCACGGTCCCTGGAGCCGCTGGGGGATGCTCGACGAAGCGGTGAGCAGGAGCATGTCGCCCTTGCCGATCAGGCGCTCCGCACCCGGCTGGTCCAGGATGACCCGGCTGTCGGCCAGGGAGGAGACGGAAAAGGCCATCCGGCTCGGGATGTTGGCCTTGATGACGCCCGTGATGACGTCGACCGAGGGGCGCTGGGTGGCGAGCACCAGGTGGATCCCCACGGCGCGGGCCATCTGGGCGATGCGACAGACGGAATCCTCGACGTCGCGTGCCGCGACCATCATGAGGTCGTTCAGCTCGTCCACGACGACGAGGACGAAGGGCAGGCGCTCGGGAGTCGCGGGCGCCCCCCGGCCGTCTTCTCCGTCGGCGCCGGCCTCGGCCCCGCCCGCCGGCGGGGAAGCCTCGAGCTCACCCGCCTCCCACGCCGCGTTGTACCCGGTGATGTCCCGCACGCCGTGCTCCGCCAGGAGGTCGTACCGGCGCTCCATCTCCTTGACCGCCCACTGGAGGGCGTTGGCCGCCTTCTTTGGGTCCACCACCACCTGGGTCAGCAGGTGCGGGAGGTCGTTGTACTGACCGAGCTCCACCCTCTTCGGGTCGATCAGGATCATGCGGACCTCGTCGGGGGTGGCCCTCATGAGCACCCAGGTGAGGAGGGAGTTGATGCACGAGGACTTGCCGGCGCCGGTGGCGCCCGAGATGAGGACGTGCGGCATGTCGGCCAAGTTGGCGACGACCGCCCGGCCCGCGATGTCCCGCCCGAGCGCGACCTCGAGGGGGTGATGGGCGCGGCGCGCCTCTGGGGCTTGGAGCAGGTTGCCGAGCGTGACCAGCTCGCGGCGGGCGTTGGGCACCTCCACGCCGATCGCCGACTTTCCCGGTATGGGGGCGAGGATGCGCACGTCGGGTGAGGCCATCGCGTAGGCGATGTCCCTCGACAGGCTCGTCACCCTCGCCACCTTCACCCCCGTGGCGAGCTCGAGCTCGAAGCGGGTGACCGTCGGTCCGACGGTGCGGCCGACCAGGCGGGTCTCGACGCCGTGCGCGGCGAGGGCCGCCACCAGCGATTGGCCGGCCGCCTCCACGAGGCGCTCGTCGACCTGGCGTGCCTCCACCGTCGCGAGCAGCTCCGGATCCGGCAGGACCCAGCCCCCGGCCTCCGGACCGCCGGCGCGTCGTGCGGGCCTCTTCGAGCCGTTGCGGCGGGCACCCGGCGGCGGACCGGCGGCCTCCGCGGGGTCGAAGCCGAGGTTCCCCGCGCCGTCGGACCCGGGACGGTCGCCGCGCGCCGATCCCTCGAGGTCCGGATCCCCCTCGGCCTCTCGGCCTTCCCCGAGCGTTCCCGCGGCCCGACCCGGGGGTGGCCCGAGACCCTGCGCCTCACCGTCGAAGGGAACGCGCCCGGGCGACGCCGAGACCTCCGCCCACGACTCGGCACCACCTCGCTCGGCGGGCTGCGGCAGCCCGTCGGGATCGTCGGCCGGCGCGTCCTGGCGCCGTGAGGCGCTCGCCGCCGCCACACCCCGCACGACCGAACGGCCGGCTCTCACGATCGCCCGCACGGCGGTACGCAACGAGATGCCCGTGGCCAGTAGGAAGGCCACCACGAAGAGGGCGACGAGGAGGACCGCGGCGCCGGCGACGCCGAGACCCTCGGAGAGGGGTCGGCCGATCAGGGCTCCGAGCCAACCACCGGCCTCCGAGAGGGCGTGGGTGGACCCGTCGACGGGCGGTCGCCCCCCGGCCAGCTCCGCCAGCCCGGTCACGGCCACGAGGCCGAGGAGCGCGCCGACGAGGCTCCGGACCGGGTCGGGCCGCCCCCGGACGGCGATGATCGCCGCGCCGCTCGCCACGAGGATCGGCGGCACGAGGAAGCGGACCACGCCGATCAGGTCGCCCAGGGCCGAGTCGAGCCAGTGGCCGACCGGACCGAGCGCGTTACCGTAGGCCGCGAGCGCCACGAGGACGCCGAGGGTGATCAACCCCACCGCGCAGAGGTCGGCCGCATGGTCCCAGAGAAGGCCCTCGCGGACGACCTCCCCCGAGCGCCCGGACGCCCTCGCGTTGCGGCCCGAGCCCGAGGCGCGTGTCCGGCTCGGGCCGGACGCCGCCTTGGGGCGTGCGCCCTTGGAGCGTGTCGCGCCGCGAGAACCGCCCGAGCCCGATCGGCCGGAGGAACGGCTGGACGCCGAGCGGCGCTTGGTCGTCACCACAGCCGCACCACGTTAGCCCTGGCGGTGGCCGAGTCGGTGGACGGTCGTCGTCAGACCCCGATGACGACGGGGATGATCATCGGGCGCCGGCGAGTGCGCTCGTTGACCAGGCGCCCGATGGTGCGCCGGACCTGCCGGTCGAGGAGAGGGATCTCCCGAACGCCGTCGGCCATCGCCTCCGCGAGCGCCCGGGCCACGGCCTGTCGGGCCTCCTCGATCAGCTCCTCCGATGCGTCCGGGTGGATCCACCCCCGGGTGGTCACCGCGGGCGAGCCCACGACCTGGGCGCGGTGCATGTCGACCGTGGCCACCACCATGACCACACCCTCGGCGGCAAGGGTGCGGCGGTCCTTGAGCACGCCCGAACCCACGTCGCCCACGATGCCGTCGACGTAGAGGTAGCCGGCCGGGACGTTCCCGTCGCGTACGAGTCCGTCGCCGTCGAGCCGGAGGGCGTCGCCGTCCTCGCACACGAGGACCTGGTCCGCGGGGACCCCGAGGCGGCGACCCAGATAGGCGTGACGGACCATGTGGCGGAACTCGCCGTGCACGGGCACGAAGGCGTCGGGGCGGGCCACCGACAGGAGAATCTCCAGCTCCTCCTGGCGAGCGTGCCCGCTCACGTGCACCGACTCGATGCCCGAGTGGATGACCTCGGCACCCCGTCGGAGGAGGTCGTCGATGACCCTCGCCACGGACCACTCGTTGCCAGGGATGGGGTGCGCGCTGATGATGACGACGTCCCCACGGTCGATGCGGAGCCACTTGTTGTCCCCCGTCGCCATCAGCGACAGCGCGGACATCGGCTCTCCCTGGGAACCCGTCGAGATGATGCAGACCTCCCCGTCGGGCACCGTCTCGATCCGGTCGATGTCGACGATGACGCCGTCCTCCACGGAGAGGATCCCGAGGCGCCTCGCCACCTCGACGTTCTTTCCCATGGAGCGGCCGAGGGTGGCCACCCGGCGACCGCTCGCCACCGCCGCGTCGATCACCTGCTGGACGCGATGGATGTGGCTGGCGAAGCAAGCCACCACGACCCGGCGTCCGGGTCGCTCGGCGATCAACCGGCGCAGGGTGGCACCGACCTCGGACTCCGAGGGGGTGAACCCCGGCTCCTCGGCGTTGGTGGAGTCGGCCAGCAGGAGCCGCACGCCGGAGCTCGCCGCGAGATGGCCGATGCGCGCCAGGTCGGTCCGGCGCCCGTCCACCGGTCGCAGGTCGAGCTTGAAGTCGCCGGAGTGCAGGATCACCCCCTGTGGCGTGTGGAAGGCGATCGCAAAGGCATGGGGCACCGAGTGGGTGACCGGGATGAACTCGACGTCACACGGTCCGATCCGGCGACGCTCGCCGTCGGAGACCTCGATCATGTCGATCCGGCTCGCCAGTCCCGCCTCCTCCAGGCGGTTGCGTGCGAGACCGAGGGTCAGAGCGGACCCGTAGATGGGGGCGGGTACGTCCCGGAGGAGGTAGGGCAGGCCGCCGACGTGGTCCTCGTGACCGTGGGTGAGCACCACCCCGTCGACCCGATCCGCGTTCTCCCGCAGGTACGTGAAGTCGGGCAGGACGAGGTCCACGCCCGGCATCTCGGCGTTGGGGAACATCACCCCGCAATCGAGGACGAGGATCCGGCCGTCCACCTCGATGCACGCGCAGTTGCGCCCGATCTCCCCCAGCCCACCGAGGAAGACCAACCGAACGGGCGCCCTTGAGCCCACCTTCGCCCGAGCAGTCAAGGTCGTCCGCGCAACCCGGTGCCGACGCCCCGCGCCCGGTCAGGCATTGGGCGACCCGGTGAAGGCCTCGAGCTCGAGTCGCCGCACCAGCCCCGCGGCCGCCTGGTCGAGCTCGGCGGGGGCCGCACCCATGGGGAGCCGGCATTGGCCGACGGGCAGGCCGAGAGCCCGCAGCACGGACTTGGTCGGCAGGGGGTTCGGGCAGGCCTCCGACGACTCGAAGCGGAAGGACTCGAGCAGGCGCGCGTTGATCGAGCGGGCGCCCTCGACGTCGCCCTTCGAGAAGGCGGCGGCCATCGCGCCCATCTCCACGCCGACCCAGTGCGAGGCGACGCTGACCACACCGACCGCGCCGACCGCCAACAGGGCCAGCGTGAGCGCGTCCTCTCCGCTGTAGACCTCGAAATGGTCGGGCGCGTCGGCGATGACCCGTGACGTCCCGACCACGTCGCCCGCCGCGTCCTTGACCCCGACGACGTTGCCGACCTCGTTGGCCAGCCGCAGCATCGTCCCCGCCTCGATCCGTCGTCCGGTGCGACCCGGGATGTCGTACAGGAGGACCGGCAGGTGCGTGGCCGCCGAGGTGGCGGCGAAGTGGTCGTAGATGCCCGCCTGTGAGGGCCGGTTGTAGTACGGGGTCACGAGCAGGATCCCGTCCACCCCCGCCTGCGTCGCGGTCCGGGTGAGCTCGATCGAGTGGCGGGTGTCGTTCGTCCCCGATCCCGCCAGGACCGGCACCGTCACGGCCTCGGAGACGGCCGCCCAGAGGTCGCGACGCTCGGCGTCGCTGAGGGCGACGCCCTCGCCCGTCGTCCCCGCGAGGACCAGGCCGTCCGAGCCGTGGTCCACCAGCCAGCGGGCGAGGGACACGGCGGCATCCAGGTGCAGGTCGCCCTGGTCGGTGAACGGCGTCACCATGGCCGTGATCACCGTGCCGAAGCGTGGCTCCCGGTCCCGACGGCTCATGGCGTCAGGCTACCGTTCGCCGCGAACTCAGGAAACCATCCGCTCCACGGGCGAACCATCGGCCGCGGCGTCGGCCTCCTCCGTCGTGTCGGCCAGGTTCTCGAACTCGATCACGCCCATCTCCGTGAACTTCTGGCGGAGCCAACCGTCGCCGGCGTCCAGGAGCCCGAGCTTCTTGCAATTGGGGATGATCTTCGAGAAGAGCAGGATCTGGAAGTCGGCGCGGTCGGGTGCCTGCTGGACGAGCTTGATCACGTCGCTCGTCGGCACGTCGAGGCGCTCCCAGAGCTCTTGCATCTGCATCCGATCGCGCATCCGCACGGCGGCCTCGAAGGCGAACTCCTGGCGCTCTCGCAGCTCGGCGGCGGACAGCTCGGTGTAGAGCTCCTGGAGGCTCAGCACGCCGAAGGCGACGTGGCGCGCCTCGTCCGCCATGACGTAGCGGAGCATCTGCTTGAGCAGCGGCTCGTCGGTCAGCTGGTGGAGGAAGCCGAACGCGGCGAGGGCCAGGCCCTCGACCATGATCTGCATCCCGAGGTAGGTCATGTCCCATCGGGAGTCGGCGATGATCTCGTCGATCAGGTTCTTCAGGTGGCCGTTCATCGCGTAGTGCCCCGAGAGCTTCTCGTCGAGGTACCGGGAGAAGACCTCTACGTGGCGCGCCTCGTCGACGACCTGGGTGGCGGCGTAGTACTTGGCATCGATCCACGGCACCGTCTCGACGATCTTGGCGGTGCACAGCAGCGCCCCCTGCTCGCCGTGCATGAACTGGGAGAGCAGCCAGTTCTGGTTCTCGATGTTGAACTGGATCCACTGCTGCTCGTTCCAGTGCTCCAGGGCGGTGCCGGCCAGGTTGGTGCTGATGAGGTTGACGTCGGGCCGGTTCTCGAGGTTGGTGGCCGCGAGCATCTCCTGGTCGACGGGCGTGTCCCAGGGCAGGTCGGTCCGGCCGTTCCACTGGGCGTTCTTGGCCTTCTCGTAGAGCTTGTCGAGCTTGGCCCGCCGGCCCTTCTCGTAGTCCCACGTGAAGATCGCCTCGCAGTTGTCTGCGACGGCGTGCACGCCCTCGGGATCCTCGTGGCCCACGACGGCCATGATCGCCTCGAAGTCGTTGATGTCGCGCCGTCCGATCAGCTCCAGGTTGTCCGGCGCTTCGTGTTGCGGGGCAACGGTCATCCGGTGACCTCCTGCGTTGCTCGTGTGTCGATGGTCTGCTCTGCGCACAGGGCCTGGATGCCCGGAAGGACGAAGGTCGCTACGAGGTGCCGGGCGTCACCGGCGTCTCGCAGGTCCGTGCGCTCGGTGGGGTTGGTGACGTAGGTGAGCACGATCCTCACCGCCCACTCGGCGGCCCGGGAGGCCTGCTTCGGCTCGAGCCACCGGGCGAAGAAGGGTGCGGCGAAGCGGCTCGCCTCGTCGAGCAGCTTGTCCATCTCGCCGAAGGCCAGATGGGGTAGCAACACGCCCGGCTCCAGCTCGAACAGGTACGCCAGGGCCCGGTGCTCGCTGATGCGTCGGGCCGCCTCGACCATGCCGGCGACGAGTGCCTCCTCGAGGTCGCGCGCTCCGCCCATGGCGACGGCCAGGCCCGAGTAGAAGCGAGCGACCTCGGTCTCGACGACGGCCGCCATGACCGCGTCCTTGCCCCCCGGAAACTGCCGGTAGAGGGTGGCCCGGGAGAGCCCGGCCTCCTTGGCTACCTCATCGAGGGTGGTCTTGTGCGTTCCCTGTCGCGCCAGGCACCGCAGCATGGCGTCCACCAGGCGCACGCGAGGTGCCGATCGATCGTCCGCCCCCAGGTGGCGAACCACCCGCTCCTGGAGCGGCCCGGTTCGCACGTACCTGGCCGACGGTGCCCCCTGCGCCGCCTGACCTCCCACCGCTGAAACAATATGGCGAGATCTGTCTCATTGTCAACGACCCGGACCGGCGACCCCGCCCCCACCTCCGGGCGGTTCCCCGGTGCCCGGCGTGGCCGGCCGCACCATGCCGGCGAGCAGCTCCGCCCGGACGAGCTCGGACACCTGATCCGGATCGTTCAGGTCCCACCGGCCCGGCGACGCGATGTAGGACAGCACCATGCGCGCCAGGAATTCCGCCGCCTCCTCGGGATTCACCCCCGGCGTCACGCCGTGGACCACGAGGTACGGCAGGAGGAATTCGGCGATCAGCCCGGTGGTGCGATGCGCCTCGACGGTGAGATTGGGCAGCAAGAGCTCGGGCTCGGTCTCGAGGACGCGCTGGAGCACCTCGTGCTCGACGATCGCCCGGTGGGCGAACATGAGGCCGCGCTCCATGACCTCCTCGAGTGAGGTCGCATCCTGCACCGCGTCGTAGAGCCGCCGGAAGAAGCGCCCGTACTCCCACGTGATGACGCTGCTCACGAGCTCGTCGCGCCCCCCGGGGAAGTAGCGGTACACCGTCGCCCGGGAGACGCCGGCCTTGCGTCCCACGTCCTCGACCGTCGTCTTGGAGATCCCCCAGCGCGCCACGCAGGCGTACGTCGCCTCGATGACCCGCTCCCTCACCTCCTCCCCCTTGACCGAGCCCGAGCCCGGCGCCGGGGCAACCACCACCGGTCGCGGGGCGGGCGGCTCGGCAGCCTTGCGCCGGGTGGGACGCTCGTCCGCCGGTCGCGGCGTGGGCGGCTCGGCCGCCGTTGGCGGGGTGCGACGCTCTCCCGCCGCTCTGGCGCTCGGACTCTCCGGCGCCGGTCGGGGTGGGACCGGGACCGACTTCCGCTCGTGGCTCGCGACCTCCGTCAGGGACGGACGGCCACTCGGCGCGGGCCGGTTGCTCGGATGGAGCACCTCGCCGCCATGTTGCGTCTCTCGGCGCATGCGGTCTGCGGATTCCTCGGAGAGGTGGATCGTCGGTCGCGTCGCCGACGCGGGTGCGGGCGGCCTCACGGGCTCGGCCGGCGCTCGATCGGTCTCGGCCGACGCCGTCGGCGGCGTTGTCGTCGGCGGAGGAGTCGCCTCGTCGTCGGTGCCCTCCGGGACCTCAGGGGAAGCGGCGCGCCGGCGCGGTGTCGACGGGGGTCGCTCGCCGGTGTCTCCGGGGCCGAGGATCCGGATGCCGGCAGAGCCGGGCACGACCCGGCGCATCTCGGGACCCCGGGCGGGGGTCTCGGCCTCGGACTCGGTCGACTCGTCCTCCGCCGGACCCTCCTCGGGATCCGTGCCGGGGCGTGCCCGGAACCGTCTCCGCCTGTCGTGCACTGCGCTCACTCCTCAACGGGCACTCGTCGCGCCACCACCTCTCGTCCGCTGCGTCGCAGGGTCACCACTGCATGAGCGCGTCCAGCCCGAGCGTGACGCCCGGGCGAGAGCCGACGTTGCGGACGGCCAGGAGGACGCCCGCCATGAAGCACTTGCGATCGACGGAGTCGTGCCGGACGGTCAACGTCTCCCCCGGGGACCCGAAGATCACCTCCTGATGAGCCACGAGGCCCGGCAGACGCACCGAATGGATCCGCACGCTGCCGGCGCCTTCGCCCCCGCGGGTACCCGTGATCGACTCGGTCTCCGTGGGATCGGCCGGCAACGGCGGGCGAGCAGCCCGACTGCGGGCCGAGGCGATGCCCTCGGCGGTGCGCGCCGCGGTGCCGGAGGGCGCGTCGCGCTTTCGGTCGTGGTGCAACTCGATGATCTCGACGCTGTCCATGTAGGGGGCGGCGATCTCGCTCAGCCGCATCAGCAGGACCGCGCCGATGGCGAAGTTGGGGGCGAGCACGGCGTTCGCCCCGGAGGCGTCGAACGCGGCCCGGATCTCGTCGAGGTCGCCCGGCCCGAGCCCGGTGGTGCCGACCACCGCGTGGATGGCGTGCGCGGCGCACCATTTGAGATTGCGCCGGGCCGCCTCGGCGATCGTGAAGTCCACCATCACGTCCACGGTCGAGTCGTCGATCGACTCGAGGTCGCCGGCGACGACCACCGAGGACTCCGCCAACCCCGCGAGCTGGCCCAGGTCGTCCCCGGCGTGCACGGGATCGACGGCGGCGCGCAGCTCGAGGTCCTGTGCGTCGCTGACCGCCCGGCACACCTCTCTCCCCATGCGCCCGCCGGCTCCGAGAACCCCGACTCGAACCACGACCGCCAACCCTACCGTCGGCCGCCCCGGATCTCGGGGCAATCAGCTCGTCTCCAAGCGGGCCCTACGACCCCCGCGCCGCCTGCGGCCGACCGCCCAGACCCCGAGCGCGACCAGCAGGGCGCCGACCCCGAGGCCGCTCAGGATCAGCCCCGCCGTGAACCGGGGCGGCCAGTAGTCGAAGGTGAGCGTCCAGTGACCGGCGGGGACGCGAACGCCCTGCACCAGTCCCACGGTCTCGACGGGGAGCACGCGGGCGGGTCCCCCGCCCGCCGGGACCGCCGTCACGCTCCAGCCCGGGCTCGCCGCCTCGCTGCGGACCACGAGCACCGGCTGGCTCGCGTCGACCCGGTCCACCTCCGTCCCCGACTCGGGTGTGCTCACCTGCTGCACGGTGGCCGTCCCGTTCCCGCCCTGGATCCAGACCCGAGGCGCCACCGTGCGAGCCTCGAAGCGGGCGAAGCCCTTCCAGAGACCGGTGTAGCGCCACCCCGTCTGCCCCAGGGCGGCCTGCAGCGGCCCGTCGAGCCGGTACTGCCGCCCGCCGGTCACGGTGATCTCGGACTTGTCGGACACCATCCGGGCGGGGCCGGTCACCACCATCCCGACGGCGCTCGTGGGATGGTCGAGGACCACCGACCATCCGCCCCCCGACAACGGAGAGAGGCGGGCTGCCGGATGGACGACCGTCCCGTCCGCCGCGAGCAGCGAGACCATCGGCGCCCTCCGCACCAGCGCGGCGGCTGCGGCGTTCCCGTTCGGGCGCAAGACGGCGGCAGTGACCATCTCGGGATCACCGAAGTACCAGGTGCGCATGCCGGGCCGCCCCGACGGCGGAGCGCCGGAGCACGAGGGGTTGGCGAAGGGCGCCGATCCGTCGGCTGGGACCCGCACGAGCAGCTGCGAGGAATTGGTGAGCAGCGTGGCCAGCCGGAGTGGACGGAAGACGCCCCTGGCGAGCGCGCAACCGTCCAAGGTCTCGAGATAGTGCGTGCCCGTGGCGTCGCCGTAGGTGCCGGTGATGAGCGAGCCGTACCCCTGGACGCTCGGGATCTCGGTGAACACGTTGAGATCGGGTTCTCCGATCTCGCTCAGCACGTCGGCGTTGGGGTAGGACTCGGCGAAGGCCGACCTCCCGCGATCGCCGAGCACGCGCTGCGCGGTTGCCGTGTCGGGAACCAGATGGCCGTACCCGGGTGTCAGGCCCGTCGACGACGAGGCCGTGAACACGACGAGATCCACGAGGACCAACGCGCACACGGCCAGGCGGTGGCCCTTCGCGTCGAGTCGGCGCCAGCCGAGCAGCAGGGCCGTCGCCCCGAGGGCCAGCACGAGCGAGGCCACGAACCACGGCGTCAGGTCGCGGCCGAGGCCGGCGGCGCTGGCCGGCACGCCGAACACCTCCTCGAGCCGGGCCGGGATGGCCAGGGCCACGACGCAGAGGACGGCCGCCGCCAGCAGCGGCGTCACGATCACCCAGCGCCGCCATCCCCGGAGGCCGGCAGCGACTCCTCCGACACCAAAGACCCGCTGGAGCCAGAAGGCGAAGAGGATGGCGAGCGACAGGTCGACGATGCCCAGGTTGCGGCTCTGGAGGCGGGTCTTCCCGAAGAGGGGGATGTGCCCGAACACCGTGCCGAGCGGCGTGTAGGTGCCCCAGGCGAGCAGCATGCCGAGGACGGCCAGCCCGATCCACACACCCCAATCCGAGCTCCGGGGGTCTCGCCGGCGTCCGAACGAGTGGGTCAGGAGCGCCAGGGCCGCGGCGAGCGGGAGCAGCCCCACGTAGCCGGTGACCTCGGGCAGGTTGTACCCGTTGAAGTAGCCCGGCTGGTGCAACCATCCGTCGCCGCCGAACAGGTCCGGCACGAGCAGGAGCGCGCTCCAGCGCATGGGGAGCGATCCGCTCCCGAAGAAGGAGAGCGACTCGCTCGCCCGCTGCGAGCCGCTGATGAAGGACCAGCCGGGCAGGAGCTGTGCCGCGCTGATCGCCGTGGCCCACGCGACGGTGGCCACGAGCAGCACGGCCAACCACACCCGGCGGGTGAGGGCGGGACCGCCTCCGGCCGGACCGCCGTAGGGTCGAAAGAGGATCCAGACACCGAGCACGGCGGCCACGATCTCGGCCTCGGCGATGCTGCGGGGCTCCCCCGTCAGCAGGATCAGGGCCAGACCCACGGTGAGGGCGACGGTCCAGGCCGACACCGACCAGCGGTCGACCCGGTCGAGCAACCCGCCCCGGTCGACCGGCTCGAGCAGCCCGGTCCGATCGACCCCGCCTGAGCCGGGGAACCGGGGGGTCTTCAGGACGGCACGACCGAGCCCGAGCTCGGCGAGCACGACCCACGGCATCCAGCCCATCCCCTGGATGATCCCGAGGTGCACCATCTGGCCGACCATGGCGCCGGAGAAGGCGTAGACGGCGGCGCCGAGGAGGCTCGGGAGGGGCTCCAGTCGGTAGTAGCGCAGGAGGGCGTAGCACCCGAGTCCGGCCGCCCAGTAGACGGCCAGGAGGTTGACCACCCAGGCGACGAAGGGCGGCAGCACGACGAAGAGCCACGTGCCCGGGTACGCCGAACCGGCGTTGAGTGCTGCCAGGAGCGGGCTGCCGGACCAGATGTAGGGATTCCAGAGCGGCAGGTGCCCGTGGCGGAGGAGGTCGCCCGTGTAGACCCGCAGCGGGAAGTTCTGGATGATGTTGTCGCCGGACATCGCCGGCACCCCGAACAGGGCCGGGATGACGAACACCACGAGCGGGACGCCGACCAGGATGAGGACGGCCCTGCCGTCGGGCGTCGCGCCGAAGCGGCGGAGGCGCTGCCAGGCACCCTGGAGCCGCCGAGCGGCCCTGCCCCGTCGATCCACCACCCGGGGCACCGAGCGCTCGCTCAGTCCACGGCGGCCACGAGACCGGGGACGTCGTCGAACGCGGCCTCGCCAAAGGGCCCGACCGCGCAAAGGGTCCGGGGTGCGCCGGCAACGGCCGCCGCAGCGTCCCTGACCTCGGTCGGCCCCACCGACTCCACCCTCTGCAGGATGGTCTCCACGCTGAGCACCTCGCCACGGACCAGGAGCGACGAACCGATCCGGCTCATCCGGGCCCCGGAGTCCTCAGCCGACAGGAGCAGCTCGGCCCGCAGGTTGCCCTTGGCCACCGCGAGCTCGCGGTCCGTCACGCCCTCGTCCGCCAGGCGCTCGAGCTCCCCGGCGGCGATCCTCAGGACCTCGTCGACGTAGTCCGGCGCGGTGCCCACCACGATGGCGAGCGACCCGGCGTCGTCGTAGGCGGCGCGCTCGGACCCGACCGAGTAGGCGAGCCCCCGCTCCTCGCGGATCTTCTGGAACAGCCGGGAGGAGAAGCCGCCGCCGAGCGTGTGGTTCAACAGCGCGAGCGCCCACCGCGAGTCGTCGTGCACCGAGACCGACCGGACGCCGAGGACCAGGTGGGCCTGCTCCGTCGGCCGGCTCACGACGACGAGGGGCACCTGGGGGACCCGGGGTGCGCTGCGGCGGGGCCGGCTCCCCCCGCCCATTCCCCGGAAACGCTCCTCGACCGCTGCGGCGACCTCGTCGTGGCGGCAGTTCCCGGCCACGGCCACCACGATGTTGCCGGGGCGGTACTGCTCGGCGAAGAACTCGCGGATGTCCGAGTCCGTCGTGGCACTCACGGTCTCGGCGTCGCCGAGGGTGTCGCGGCCGAGCGGGTGCTCGGGGAACAGGGCCTCGCCCCAGCGCTCCCCCGCGAGCTCCGCCGGCTCGTCGGCGTGCATGAGGATCTCGTCCAGGATGACGGAGCGCTCCGCGTCGACGTCGGAGGGGCGCAGCGCCGGCTCCCACATGATGTCGCTCAGGATGTCGAGGCCGAGCGGCAGGTGCTCCGCCAGCAGGCGGATGTAGAAGGTCGTGTACTCCTTCGTGGTGAAGGCGTTGCAGTCGCCGCCCACCTCGTCGATGGCCTCGGCGATCGCCGCCGCCGACCGAGCCTCCGTCCCCTTGAACAGCAGATGCTCCAGGAAGTGCGAGGCGCCTGCACGCTCCTCGCTCTCGTCACGCGATCCTGCGCCGACCCAGAAGCCGATGGCCACCGAGTGCGCCTCGGGCATGGACTCCGTGACCAGCTGCAGGCCACAGGGAAGGCGGCTCGTCTCGCTACCGCCCCCCGGACCGGAGGGGCTCAACGCCGGCGCGACCGACGCCGACCCCCCGAGCGGGAGTCTCCGCCGCCCGCCGGGGCCGAGGGGGCGTTGCCCGCCTGGACCGCGCCCGGGCCGAGGTCTCCGAGCTCCGCAGTGAGCTCCGCCTCGAAGGCGTCCTCGAAGGACATCGCGTTCCCGCGTCCCGCCGAGGCGTCACTCTGCGCGACCTCGCCGTTGCCCGAAGGGCCTTGCCGGTCCGGCCCCCGATCGCCGACCTCTCCGTCGGCGACCTCGGGCTCCGTCGCCAGCGACAGGGACACCTTGCCCTGGGGATCGATGTCGTCGACGCGGACCTCGAGGCTCTGCCCGAGCGTCAGCACGTCCTCCACCTGGTTGACCCGGCGCCCACCCGACAGGGGGGACAGCTTCGAGATGTGCAGCAGGCCGTCGCGCCCGGGGAGGACGTTCACGAAGGCTCCGAACTTGGTCAGGTTGACCACCTTGCCCTCGTAGATCGCACCGACCTCGGCGGTCGGCGGGTCGAGGATCAGGCTGATCCGTCGCTGGGCCTCGACCACCGCGTCGCCGTCCTTCGCGCCGACGGTCACGGTACCGACGACCCCGTCGTCGTCGACCGTGATGTCGGCTCCGGTCTCCTGCTGGAGGGTGTTGATCACCTTGCCCTTGGGACCGATCACCTCACCGATCTTGTCGAGCGGGATCTCGAAGGCGACGATCTTGGGAGCGGTCCGCGCCACCTCGCTCCGAGGCACGTCGATGGCCTCCTGCATGACACCGAGGATGGTGAGACGGGCCTCCCTGGCCTGGCGCAGCGCATGCGCCAGGACGTCCGCGGGGAGCCCGTCGATCTTCGTGTCGAGCTGCAGCGCCGTCACCGCCTCGGCGGTGCCGGCCACCTTGAAGTCCATGTCGCCGAAGGCGTCCTCCGCCCCGAGGATGTCCGTCAGGGTCACGTAGGCGTCGCCCTCGTGGGCGAGTCCCATGGCGATACCGGCGACCGGGGCCCGCAGGGGCACGCCCGCCGCCATGAGCGACATGGACGAGCCGCAGACCGAGGCCATCGACGTCGACCCGTTGGAGCTGAGGACGTCCGAGACCACCCGCAGCACGTAGGGGAACTCGTCCTCGGGCGGCACGACGGGGAGCAGCGCCCGCTCCGCCAGGAGACCATGGCCGATCTCGCGACGCTTGGGCCCGCGCATGAAGCCGGTCTCGCCGGTCGAGAAGGGCGGGAAGTTGTAGTGGTGGAGGTACCGCTTGGACTCGTCGACCCCGATCGTGTCGAGCAGCTGGTTCATCCGGGGCATGCCCAGGGTGGCGACCGAGAGGACCTGGGTCTCGCCGCGCTGGAACAAGGCGGATCCGTGCGCCGTCGGGATGATGTCCACCTCCGCCGAGAGCGGACGGATGTCGGTCGTGGTGCGGCCGTCGATGCGGATACCCTCCTCGACGATCCGCCGGCGCACCAGCTTCTTGACCACATCCTTGGCGGCGGCCTTGATCTCCCGCTCGCGCGCCTCGAACTCCGGCGCCAGGGTGGCGACGAGGTTGGCCGTGGCCTCGTCGATGGCGGCGTTGCGCTCGGCCTTGCCCGAGGTGGCGTTGGCCTGCCGCAGCGGCTCGAGGCCGATCTCCTCGACCCTGTCGTACACGTCGGTGCCGTAGTCGGCGAACGTCTCGATCTTGATGGTCTCGGGTGCGCCCGCCTTGGCGACCAGCTCCCGCTGGAGCTCGATCGACTCGCGGATCCAGCGCTTGGACGCCTCGAGGCCCTCGGCCAGGACCTCCTCGGTCACCTTGGGGGCGCCCGCCGCGTAGTAGCGGAAGGAGTCCTCGGTGCCGCCTGCCTCGACCATCATGATGGCCACGTCGGCGTCGGGCCCCTCGCCGAGGGTCCGGCCGGCCACCACGAGCTCGAAGGTGGAGGCGTCCCCCTCCTGGTAGGTGGCGTGCGGAATCCACCGGCCGTCCTCGCCGTAGGCGATCCGCACGGCGCCGATGGGTCCGTCGAAGGGGATGCCCGAGACCATGAGGGCCGCCGAGGCGCCGTTGATGGCGAGGACGTCGTGGGGGTTCTCGAGGTCGGCCCCGAGGATGGTGGCGACGACGTGGACCTCGTTGCGGACCCCCTTGGGAAACGAGGGGCGCAGGGGTCGGTCGATGAGCCGTGCCGTCAAGATGGCCTGGTCAGAGGCCTTGCCCTCCCGGCGGAAGAACGAGCCGGGGATCTTCCCGGCCGCGTACATCCTCTCCTCGACGTCGACGGTCAGCGGGAAGAAGTCCGCGCCCTCGCGGGGGGAGCGGGATATGACGGCGGTGACCAGCAGCATCGTGTCGCCCAGGCGGGCCAACACGGCACCATCGGCTTGGGGGGCCAGGTGTCCGGTCTCGAAGGAAAGGGTGCGTTCGGTCTCGCTCACCGGAGCGGACACGGAAATGGCCTCGGGCATGGTGTTCCTCGGTTGTTTCAGGGGCACCACACCGCCGGTTCCCAGTGGTCGATCACCCCTCGAGTCCGGCGATCGCAGCTGATGGTCGAGAACGACCTGGCCGGCGGCAAAGCCCGGAGCCGGAGGTAACCGGCGACTGGCAGCCGGCTCGTCGCGGCGCCCGTCTCTCTACGACCGCCGGTTTACGACCGGCGGAAGACCGTTCGGTCGTCAGCGACGGATGCCGAGACGCCCGATGATGGTGCGGTAACGCTCGACGTCGTTGTTGCGGACGTAGTCGAGCAGTCGGCGGCGGCGGCCGATGAGTCGCATGAGCCCACGTCGAGTGTGGTGGTCCCCCTTGTGCTGGCGCAGATGCTCCGTCAGCTGCGAGATGCGGCTGGTCAGAATGGCGATCTGCACCTCCGGCGAACCCGTGTCGGACTCGTGGGTCCGGTACTCGCTGATCACCGCCTGCTTGTCGGGCATGAAGAGGGAAACCTTTGCTACGTCGTGAGCCAATGCCCCGTCGGACGAACCACCGGGCAGACGTGCCCCTCACCCAGGGCGCAGAAAATCCCACACCCTCAACCGAGGAGCACACCCTTGGGTGGGCACGATCCCGCGCCACCCGGGCCGGGAAGTCTTCCCGGCTAAACACCAGGATACCAGACCTCAGGCGGATCCGAGGAGGCGGCGGACGTCGTCCACGTCCCTGCGCATCTGGGCGACGAGCTCGTCCACGCTCTCGAACTCGACCTGGCCCCGCCGGATCGGGCGGTGGAACGTCACCCGGGCGGGCTGATCGTACAGGTCGCCCGAGAAGTCGAGGAGATGGACCTCGACCAGGGACTCCCCCTCGGAGCCGTAGAAGGTCGGCCTGCGCCCCACAGAGATCGCCGCGGGATGGCGGGGGCCCGGGGCGGACTCCGACGAGGCCGGGTCCGGCCCCGTGTACCACCCGGCGTAGATCCCCTCGCCGGGCACTGCGATCTCGTCGGGGACCTCGACGTTGGCGGTGGGCATCCCGAGTTGGGAGCCGCCCCGACCGTCTCCGCGTACCACGGTGCCCCGCACCTCGTGATCCCGCCCGAGGAGCCCGGAGGCCGTGGCCATGTCCCCGTTGGCCACGAGCTCGCGGATGCGCGTCGACGACACCGGGGTCCCGCCCGCGTCGTGCAGCCCGAACCCGACCACCTCGAAGTCCTGCACGGCCCCCTGCTCCCGGAGCAGGGCCACGTTGCCCTTGCGCCCGTGACCGAAGTGGAAGTCCGTGCCCACGACCACGAGCTGCGCACCGAGCGCCTCGACCAGAACCTCGGCGATGAATTCCTCGGCCGCCTCGTCGGCGCGACGACGGTCGAAGGGAAGGACCAGCGTGCGATCGACTCCGCAGTCCGCCAGGAGATCGAGCTTCTGCGGGAGGTCGGTCAGCAGGAAGGGCGCCGACTCGGGGCGCACCACCGAGGCGGGATGGCGATCGAAGGTCACCACGACCGTCTCGAGGTCTCGCTCCGAGGCGAGCGCCCGCAGCTCCCCGAGGACCGCTCGATGCCCGAGATGCACGCCGTCGTAGGCCCCGATGGTCACCGCCGAGCGGCTGCCCGGCTGGTGCCGGTGGTCCGGGCCGACTACCTCCATGCGGCCACCCCCGCGACCGGCGGGGCTCCCGCGGGACCCGGCCCCGGGTACGTCATCGCTGCGCTCCGCGTCGCTCCAGCCCACATCGCTCCGAGATTACCGACCCTCAGCCGGCGGCCATGACCACTGCCGGCGTCACCCGATCGGTTCCCGTGGACTCGTAGACGGCGAGGAGCCGGCCGTCGTCGTCGAGCAGCGCCCACGGACCGCTGCCGGCGACACCGAGCGGGACCCGGTCGAGGGGCAGGCCGCGGGCGATCAGCCGGGCCACCTCCTGATCGACGCTCACCCGCTCCATGTGGCACATCGCCTCGGCCGGCGTGAGCACGGCGTCGCGGCCCAGGCTGTCCACCGATCGGGCGTCCGAGACGCGGAAGTCGCCGATCGCGGTGCGGCGCAACGAGCGCAGGTGGGCGACGCCGCCGAGCGCCGTCCCGACATCCGCGGCCAGGACCCGGACGTAGGTCCCCGACGAGCACTGCACGTCCATCCGGTAGACGCCCGGCTCCTCGGTGGGACGCGTGTCGAAGCGGTACACGGAGACGCTCCGGGGGGAGCGCTCGACCTCGACGCCCTCCCGTGCCAGGGCATGGAGTCGCCGCCCGCCGACCTTGAGCGCGGACACCATCGGCGGCACCTGCTCGATCTCCCCGGTCAGACCCCGCGCGGCCTCGGCGACCTGCTCGCCGGTGACGGACCCCATCTCCGCGGTCTCGACGACCTCGCCGCTGGCGTCGAGGGTGGAGGTCGCCGTCCCGAGGACGAGCTCCCCCTCGTAGGTCTTGGGCAGCGGTGTGAGGAAGCGCAGCAGGCGGGTGCAGCGTCCGAGCCCGACCACGAGCAGACCCGTCGCGTCGGGGTCGAGGGTGCCGGCGTGGCCCACGCGGCGCTGGCCGAAGATGCGACGGCACCGCGCGACCACGTCGTGAGAGGTCCACCCCGCCTCTTTGTCGACGAGGACGATCCCGTCGGTGCTGGGCGTGACGGGGGCCCCTCTGCCCCGCCGGTGCGCCACGATCGGTCAGCCTCCCGGTGTGCCCCGGCGGAGGCGTTCCAAGATCCGATCGATCCTCTCGCCCTCGGCGACTGCCGGATCCACGACGAATTCGAGTCGCGGGGTCCGCTTGAGCCGCACTTGGCGGCCGATCTGTGCCTGCAGCTGCGGCCGGCGCTCCTCGAGCGCGACGGCGGTCTCCTCGTCGAGGCGGCCGAGGAATACGGTTGCATGTCGCAGGTCTCCGGAGGTCTCGACCGACGTCACGGTCACCAACCGCAGCCGCTCATCGGCGTCGGCCAGTCGCTCGAGCTCCTCCCCGAGGACCTCGCGCAGCACCTCGTTGACCCGCCGGGACCTCGGGTACTCCTTCTTCGAGTCCAGTTGGAACCCCGTTCCCTTCCCGCGCGGGCGACCCGTCGAGATGACTCAGGTGCGAGGGATCTCTCGCTCCTCGTAGGTCTCGATGACGTCGCCCTCCTTGAGATCCTGGTAGTCGGAGAGGCCGATGCCGCACTCGAAGCCCGAGTGCACCTCCCGGGCGTCGTCCTTGAAGCGCTTGAGCGACGTGATCGAGCCCTTCCAGATCACCACGCCCTCGCGCAGGAACCGCACCTTGGAGCCTCGGGTGATCGTGCCCTCTCGCACGTAGCAGCCGGCGACCGCCCCCACCCTCGGGATGCGGAACACCTGCCGGACCTCGGCCTCGCCGGTGACCACCTCTTCGAACTCGGGGGCGAGCATGCCGAGCATGGCCGCGTTCATGTCCTCGATGAGCTGGTAGATGATCTCGTACGTCCGGATCTCGACGTCGTAGGTGACGGCGAGCTCCCGGGCCCGGCGGTCGGGCCGCACGTTGAACCCGATGATCGTCGCGTTGGACGCCCGGGCCAGCTGAACGTCGTTCTCGGTGATCCCGCCGACGCCCCGGAGCACGAAGCTCAGCGTCACGTCCTCGCGTTCGAGCTTGCGCAGGCTCTCGGTGACGGCCTCGAGCGAGCCCTGCACGTCGGCCTTGAGCACCAGGTTGAGTGCGGCCTTCTCGCCGCGCTGGATCTGCTCGAACAGGTCCTCCAGGCGACCGCCCCCCGCCGTCGGCGCGGGCGCGTGGCCGGAGAGACGCAGCCGCTGCGCACGGGCCTCGCCCAGCGTGCGGGCCGTTGCCAGGTCCTTGGTCACCCGCAGCTCGTCGCCGGCCTGGGGGGGCTCCGAGAAGCCGAGCACCTGGACCGGCATCGACGGCTGGGCCTCCTTGACCTGATCGCCCCGGTCGTCCACCAACGCCTTGACCCGGCCCCAGGCCGCGCCGCCGACCACCGAGTCGCCGACACGCAGCGTCCCGCTCTGGACGATCGCCGTGGCCACCGGGCCGCGACCCGTCTCGAGGTTGGCCTCGAGGACGACCCCTCGGGCCCTCCCCTCGGGAGTCGCCTCGAGCTCCTCGACCTCGGCCACGACGACCAGCTGCTCGAGGAGGTCCTCGAGACCCAGGCTCTGCAGCGCCGATACCTCCACCACGATGGTGTCACCGCCCCAGGCCTCGGGGACGAGCCCGCGCTCGGACAGCTGTTGGAGGACCCGGTTGGGGTCGGCGTTGGCGAGGTCGATCTTGTTCAAGGCGACGACGATGGGCACGTCGGCGGCCTTCGCGTGGTCGATGGCCTCGACGGTCTGGGGCATCACCCCGTCGTCGGCGGCCACGACGAGGACGACGATGTCGGTGACCTCGGCGCCCCGGGCCCGCATGGCGGTGAAGGCCTCGTGACCCGGCGTGTCGATGAAGGTCAGAAGGTGGTCGTGCCAGTTGACCTGGTAGGCGCCGATGTGCTGGGTGATCCCTCCGGCCTCCCCGGCCACGACGTCGCTCGACCGGATCCGGTCGAGCAGGAGCGTCTTGCCGTGGTCGACATGGCCCATCACCGTGATCACCGGCGGGCGGGGCCGTAGCTCGCCCGCATCCTCCTCGTCCTCGAGCTCGAAGCGGGCCAGCAGCTCGGCCTCCTGCTCCTCGCCGGGGTCGACCAGCCGGATGTCGGCGCCGAGCTCCGCCGCGAACAGCTCGATCATGTCGTCGGTGAGGGACTGGGTGGCCGTGACCATCTCGCCCTGGAGGAGCAGGAACCGCACGACGTCACCGGCGGAGCGGTTGACCTTGGGGCCGAGGTCGCGTGCCGTCGAGCCGCGCTCGACGATGATCTCGCCCTCCGGCACCGGTGCCGTCGACGGCATGTACGTGGTCAGCTGTGTGGGCTCGAGCTCCTCGAGCTGGCGACGGCGACGGCGGGACCGGCGCTGGGGAGGTCGCCCTCGTCCGGGCGGTCCGCCCCGCCCCGGCGGAGGTCCACCGATGGGCGCACCGGGGGCGCGGCCCGGGCTCGGCCGGCCACCGAAGCCTCCGGACGGCCGCGCCGTCCCCGTCCCGCCGGACGGGCCGCGAGCGCCGCCGCGGTTGAACCCGCCCCCACCCGACGGACCGGGTCTCGCCGGTGGCGCAGGGCGCCGGCCCCCGAGGCCGGGGGGCGGGGGGATGGGACGGCCGCTCGGGCTGAGCGGCGGACGGCCGGGTGGCGGAGGGATGGGGCGTCCGCTCGGGCTCATCGGCGGGCGGCCCCGCCCCGGAGCTCCCCCCTCGCCCCCGGGAGGTCCCTCCCGGGAGGGCCGGGGCGCGGGGCGAGGACCCGAGTCGGGACGGGGTGCTGAATCGGGACGCGGGGCCGGTCGGCTCCCACCCTCTGGCCGGGGTGCGGGCCGCGTCGCGGGCGGGCCGTCGGATCGTGGGGCCTGGCGGGGACCGGTCGGGCTCTCGGGCCGCAGTGGCTGGCGGGGTGCGGGCGGGGCGTCCGGACGAGGTGCCGGCCGAGTCGCGGGAGGGGCGTCCGGACGGGGTGCCGGCCGCGTCGCGGGCGGGCCGTCGGAGCGGGGTGGAGGCGGCGAGGTCGGACGCGCGGGTGCCTCGGGGGCGGACGCGCCGCTCGCAGCGGGAGCCGCCGGTGCCGGGCGGGGAGCACGGGTCTCGCCGTGGACGGGAGCCGGCCGCGTGCTCGTCACGATGCGCCGTGGCGCCGCGGGAGCCTCCTCTCGGGTCGCAGTCCCCTGGTTGCCCTCAGCGGAGCCGGCCGCCGCCGGCGCGCTGACCGAGGGCACCGGTGCTCCGGGCTGGGAGGGCGTCTCGCGCACCGGCGCCACGGGGGCGCCCGGTGTGGCACCGACCGGGCCCGGCGCTGGCGCGGGTCCGGGAGCGTCGGCGGGCCCGGCGGGCCTCCTCGCCGTCTCCGGCTTGGGCGGTGCCGGCTCCTCGGGTTGGCTCGGACGGCGAAGACCCTCGGCGTCGGCCCGGCGCCGCACCCGATCGGCCTGAGCGTCCTCGATCGAGGAGGAATGGCTCTTCACTCCGATGCCCAGGGCCAGGCAGAGGTCGAGGGCCTCTTTGTTGGTCAGCCCCAGCTCGCGAGCCAGCTCGTAGACCCGGATCTTCTTTGCCACGTCGGTTCAGATCGTCCTTTGCTTCTCGTCACACTGCTTCCCGGCGCACGAGGCCGGCGGCCTCCGGTGCCGAACAACCATCCTCCCACATCATCGTGGGGTTACTCTCCGAGCAACCTCGCAGCGGCGTCCCGGTCGACCGGCCGACGGAAGGCCCGGTCGAAGGCCCGTCTGCGAGCGGCCTCCCGCAGGCAGCCCGGAGATCCTGCGCAGACCCACGCCCCGCGTCCCGGTGCCGTGCGGCTCACCAGCAGCTCGCCTCGCGCACCCAGGGCCACCCGGATCAGCTCCGTGCTCGGAGCCACCCTGCGGCACCCGACGCAGGTCCGCCGAGGGTTAGCCCTCCCCACCGGACGTGGACGTGTCCTGCACGACCGTAGCGGTCTGAGCCACTTCCGAAGCAGCGGGTTCGGGCGCGTCCGCCGTGGGCGCCCCCGCCTCCGAGCCCGGCGATTCGGTGACGGCGGACGCCACGGGTGCCGGCTCCTCCCCGGTCGCGGGGGCGTCGGTCCCGTCGCCACCACCGTCCTCCGCGGCCCGCGACCACTCCTCGGCGGAGACGGCCTCGCCACCCTCCGCGGGTCGCCAGACCATCTCGCCCGCCTCGTTCTCGATCCACTCACCCTCGGCCCAGTCCTGGGCGGCGTACGACGCCTCCTCTTCGAGCTGGCTCTCGCTCTTGATGTCGATGCGCCAGCCGGTCAGCCGGGCCGCCAGCCGGGCGTTTTGCCCCTCCTTGCCGATGGCGAGGGAGAGCTGGTAGTCGCTCACGACCACCGTGGCCGTGCCGGTCTCCTCGTCGAGCCGGACCTCTCGCACCCGGGCCGGCGCGAGCGCGCTCTGGATGAGCTCCACGGCATCGTCCGAGAAGGGCACGACGTCCACTCGCTCACCACGCAGCTCGTTGGTCACCATGCGCACGCGGGAGCCCCGGGCCCCCACACAGGCCCCGACCGGGTCGACGTTGGGGTCGTTCGACCAGACGGCGAGCTTGGTGCGGTGTCCCGGCTCGCGGGCCGCCGCCTTGATCTCGACCACCCCGGAGGAGATCTCCGGCACCTCCAGCTCGAAGAGGCGCTTGATCAGGCCGGGGTGCGTCCTGCTGACCACGATCTGGGGTCCCTTGGAGGTCTTGCGCACCTCGACGATGTACGCCTTGAGGCGGGTCCCATGGTCGTAGCGCTCGTAGGGAACCTGCTCCGCCTGGGGCAGGAGGGCCTCGACCTTCCCGAGGTCGAGCAGCGTGTAGCGGTTGTCGGTCTGCTGCACGATGCCGGTCACGATGTCCCCCTCCCGACCGGCGTACTCCTCGTACTTCATGTCCCGCTCGACCTCTCGGATCCGCTGCAGGATGACCTGCTTCGCCGTCTGCGCGGCGATGCGCCCGAAGTCGTCGGGGGTGTCGTCCCACTCGCGGGTCACGTTGCCGTCCTCGTCCAGCTCCTGGCCGTAGACCCGGATCTCGCCCGAATCGGGGTCGATCGTGACGACGGCCTCCTCGGCTGCGTCCGGCCGCCGCTTGTAGGCCGCCACGAGGGCGTTGGCCAGTGCGTCCAGAAGGGTGTCGACGGAGATCCCCTTGTCGCGCGCGATCTGGCCCAGCGCGTCCAGGAACTCGAAATTCGTCTTGCTCATTTCCTCGTGACCTCTTCTCCCCGCGCTCCCTGTGCTGGCCGACCGCCCGGACGCTCGGCGCCCCCAGAGCGACCGCTGCGATCGGGCGATCCCTTGGACCCCTGCGTGGCCTTGGACCCGCCCTTGGCTCCCCTCTTACCCGGAGCCCCTCCTCCGGCCCACTCGAACACCGTCCTTGCCCGCTCGACGTCCTCGTAGCGGATCGCCTGGCTTCCTCCGGGCACCTCGGGACCAGCGACGACGAACCCGTCCTCGCCCGCCTCCGAGAGCTGTCCCGTGATCCTGCGGACCTCACCCGAACCGGGGAGCAGGCGCACCGACACCGCCGATCCGACGGCCCGTCGAAAGTGCTCGGGGCGCCGCAGCGGACGCTCGAGTCCGGGGCTCGAGACCTCGAGGGTGTAGTGACCGGGAAACGGGTCGACGTCGTCGAGCACCCGGGAGACGAGTCGGTTGGCGAGGCTCAGTGCCTCGAGGTCAACTCCCCCGGTGCGGTCCACCGTGACGCGGACCAGGCTCGACTGGACCTCCAGCTCCACGAGCTCGAGACCGCTCTCCTCGAGTACGGGCGTCAACGCGCGCCGGAGCTCGTCCACGTCGTCGACACCTCCTCTCGAGCAAATGCGCCTGAATGCCCCTTCCTGTCGGGCGGCCCCCTGCCTGGGCGGACGGCTGCCCGCCGCCCGGAATACGAAAGCGTGGGCAACTGCCCACGCTCCGACGAGGTACTCCTCTCCTACCGGACGGCTCGTGAATTATACCAGCGGGGATCGCCGACGACGCGGCCGGAGCCCGTCGATGGCGGGCGGCCCCTGCAGAACCTGCTCAGTACGTGCGGCCGACCTCGGCCACGAGCGGTACGGAACCGTCCACGGACAGGCTTCCGTCCCTCGCGTGCAGGCATCGCACCGTGAGGCCCTGGCGGGTCAATTCCTCCTCGCCCTCCGGGCCGACGAGCTTCCACGGCACCCGAGCGAAGCCGGTCTGGCCCACCTCGACCGCCTCGGCCAGGGTGTCCACGTCCGTGGAGTGCGCCTCCCGGAAGGAGAGCGCCTCTCGACGGAGCTCCTCCGCCACCGAGCTGAGCGCCCGACGGACCGCCTCCACCACGCCGGGGAGGGCGACGGGCTCCTTGGAGCGTCGGTGCCGCTGGACGAGGGTGGCCCGGCCCTCGGAGAGGTCCCGCGGCCCCACCTCTAGGCGGACGGGGACACCCTTGATCTCCCAGTCGACGCTGCGCCGCCCGAACCCGAGGTCCGTGCGGTCGTCGAGCCGGACGCGCCAGCCCTCCCGACGGAGGTCCGCGGCGAGCGTCTCGGCGGCCGACCGCACCTCGGCATCGTCCCGGACCACCATCACGACCACCTGCACGGGCGCCAACAAGGGTGGGAGCCGCAGACCGAAGTCGTCCCCGTGCACCATGATGAGCCCCCCGATCAGGCGCGTCGACACGCCCCAGGAGGTCTGCCAGCCGTAGGCGAGCTCGCCCTCCTCGTTGGAGAAGCGGATGTCGAAGGCCCGGGCGAAGTTCTGCCCCAGCTCGTGGCTCGTGCCGAGCTGCAGCGCCTTGCCGTCGCCCATCATCCCCTCGCACGTCCAGGTGCGGACCGCGCCGGCAAAGCGCTCCCTGTCGGTCTTCTGCCCCGTCAACACCGGGATGGCCGCGACCGACTCCATGGTCTCGCGGTAGACGTGCTCGAGGACATGGAGGGCGAAGCCCTGGGCGTCCTCCTCGGAGGCGTGCACCGTGTGGCCCTCCTGCCACAGGAACTCGGTCGTGCGGAGGAAGAGTCGCGGCCGCAGCTCCCAGCGGACGACGTTCGCCCACTGGTTGATGAGCAGCGGGAGGTCGCGGTGGCTCTGCACCCACTTCGAGAAGAAGCTGTTGATGATGGTCTCGCTCGTCGGGCGGATCACGAGGGGCTCGTCGAGGTCCCGGCCGCCAGCGTGGGTGACCACCGCGAGCTCCGGGCTGAACCCCTCCACGTGCTCGGCCTCCCGCCGCAGGTAGGCCTCGGGGATGAGCATCGGAAAGTAGGCGTTGGAGGCCCCGGTGGCCTTGATGCGTTCGTCCAGCGCGGACTGCAACAGCTCCCAGATCCCGTAGCCCCAGGGACGGATCACCATCGTCCCGCGGACCGGACCGTTTTCGGCCATCTCCGCGTGGCTGACGACGTCTTGGTACCAGCGTGGGAAGTCGGCGTCCCGGGGGGTGATCGGCGATCCCCCGCCGGACCGCTCGGCCTTGGAGGGGGTCATTCGTGCGAGCTGCGTGCCCGGATGCGGTCGATCTTGACCTGGGCATCGTTGGCGTCCTGGCCCCGATCCTCGAGCAGGGCGCGGCGATCGGCTTCGGCCTCCGCCTCGGCCCCCTCGTCGGCCGCCGCCAGGCGCGCCTCGACCCCCTCGGCGACGAGGCTCTCGGCCTCGGACACGAGAGCCTGCACCATCTCGTCCTCCGGTACGACCCGGACGATCTTGCCCTGGATGAACAGGTGGCCCTTGTGACGGCCGGCCGCGATGCCGAGATCGGCCGACCGCGCCTCGCCCGGGCCGTTCACCACGCAGCCCATGACCGCAACCTGGATCGGCAGCTGCCGACCCTCGAGCGCGTCCTGCGCCGCGCGCGCCACCGCGATCACGTCCACCTCGGCCCGGCCGCAGGACGGGCAGGCGATCAGATCGAGGTCCCTGCGCTCGCGCAGCCCGAGCGCCTCGAGGAGCTGCCGGCCGGCGCGCGCCTCCTCCACCGGATCGGCGGTGAGGGAGTAGCGGATCGTGTCCCCGATTCCCTCCGATAGCAGGGTGGCGATGCCCGCGGTCCCCTTGACCAGGCCGGCGGGCGGGGGACCCGCCTCGGTGACGCCCAGGTGGAGGGGGCGGTCGAAGGTCTCCGAGGCCAGGCGGTAGGCGGCCACCATCAGCGCCACCGAAGAGGCCTTGACCGAGATCTTGACGTCCTCGAACCCGACCTCCTCGAAGTAGGCGAGCTCCTTGCGCGCCGACTCCACCAGGGCCTCGGGGGTCGCGCGCCCGTACTTGGCCAGGAGGTCCTTGTCGAGCGACCCGGCGTTGACCCCGATGCGGATCGGCACCCCTCGGTCGCGCGCCTCTCTCGCCACCTCCTTGATCTCCGCCTCCTTGCGCAGGTTCCCCGGATTGAGACGCAGGGCCTGGACGCCGGCCTCGAGGGCGGCCAGCGCCATCTCGTGGTGGAAGTGGATGTCCGCGACGATGGGGACCGGAGACCGCGGCACGATCTGGGCCAAACCCTCGGCTGCCGGCCCCTCGTTGCAGGTGCAGCGGACGATGTCGGCGCCCGCCGCGGCGAGCTCGTAGATCTGGGCGAGCGTCCCCTCGACGTCCGCCGTCTTGGTCGTCGTCATCGACTGGACGGAGACGGGCGCTCCGCCGCCGACGGCCACCCCGCCGATGTGGATCTGGCGGGTCCGGCGGCGAGGGCTCAGGAGCTCGGCGTCAGATTGCACAACCCCATTGTGCCGTGTCGCTCACCCCAGGGGGGTCAGCCGTGGAAGGGGTTGGCCACCGGGTGCGTCAGGTCCAGGTAGAGCGTGGTGGTGAACAGCACCACCAGGAGGGCGACCATGGCGTAGGCGACCGGCATCAGCTTGGCGGCGTCGGCGTGGTACGGCCGGCCCCGGCGGGAGCGGATGCGCTCGTAGACGGCGATGGCCACGTGCCCGCCGTCGAGTGGCAGCATCGGGAAAAGGTTGACCAGGCCGATCACGATGTTGAGGATGACCAGGACCTCGAGCAGGTAGAAGGTCCCCGCCTGGGCCCCTTGCGTCGCCGTGTTGACGACGCCGACGATCGACTGGAGCCGCGGCGTCCCGTTCTTCGCGTCCTGGGCCGCCACCTGAGAGTTGGAGACCTGCGAGACGTAGGAGGAGATCCCGTGCGGCGAGAAGACGTGACCAAGGCCGGTCACCTCCCCCGACGTGATGCGTCCGATCGTGGCGAACGACGACCCCACGGCCGAGATCGGGTTCTCGGGCACCGACGGCGACCCGAGCTCGATGCCGATGAGCCCGACCGGGTGGCTCGAGGAACCCGAGACCGACTCTCCACCCCCCGACAGGCGGCGGCCGTCCACCGGCGTGACGTGGAGGGTCAAATCGCGGCCGCCCCGGTCGACGACGACGGTGACCGGCTCGCCGGCGGAGTTGCGGATCGTGGACTCGAGGACCTGCGAGCCGTTGACCGGATGACCGTTGACCGAGACGATCCGGTCCCCCTCCCGGAGCCCGGCGAGCTGGGCGGCGGTTTGGGCGTGGCCCGGCCAGTGGACGAATCCCGCGACCGTGACCTGGGAGGCGCTGGGGGCGCCGATGAAGACCAGGGCCACCCATGCCAGGACGAGCGCCATCACGAAGTGCATGAAGGAGCCCGCCACGGCGACGGCCAACCGGTTGTGGAACGGCTGCTGGCGGTAGGTGCGGGGCTCGTCCTCGGGAGGGACCTCCTCGAGGTTGGTCATCCCGGGGATCTTGACGTAGCCCCCGGCAGGGATGGCCTTGATGCCGTATTCGGTCTCGCCTCGGCGGATCGACCACAGGCGCGGGCCGAAGCCCACGAAGTACTCCGTGACCTTCATGTGGCTGCGCTTGGCGGCGACCAGGTGGCCGAGCTCGTGCACCATCACCATGACGATGACGGCGACGATCACGATCAGGAGGTTGGTTTCGCCGAAGCCCACGAAGAGCGCGACGATCGCCGCCACCACCACGGCGAGGCGCACAAGTGCGCCGACGTTGGCGCGCTGGCCGGGTCGCCCCGGCTGATCCTCCGAGCCTCCGGGCTCGGGTCGACCGGGCTCCCCCGGCTCGCCGGGCTCGTCTCCAACGGCGACCTCGGGGTGCGCTGGTGTCGCCTCCCACAGGTCGGTCGGGGCGGGCGTCCTCATGCCGCCGCCTGCAGGCGCTCCACCACGAGGCGGGCACGGCCTCGTGCGGCCGCGTCGGCGCCGAGGACGTCGGCCACGCCGTCGAGCGGCTCGTCGGGCCAGGCCTCCAAGGTCTCGGCCACGACCTCTCCGATGGCGAGCCACGGAAGCCGGCCCCCGAGGAACGCCTCGACCGCGACCTCGTTCGCTGCGCTGAGCCACGCGGGAGCGCTCCCACTGCGCCGGCCCGCCTCGTACGCGAGATCGAGGCAGCGGAACACGGAGCGGTCCGGCGCCTCGAACGTGAGCTCGAGGGCCTGGGTCCAGTCGATGGCCCCGAAAGGCACGTCGAGCCGGCGAGGCCAACCCATGGCGTACCCGATGGGGAGACGCATGTCGGGCCGCGAGAGCTGAGCCAGGGTCGTCCCGTCGATCAGCTCGACCATCGAATGGACGATGGACTGCGGATGCACCATGACGTGCACGCGCTCATAGGGAATGCCGAACAGCTCGTGGGCCTCGATGACCTCGAGGCCCTTGTTCATCAATGTCGACGAGTCGATCGTGATCTTCGGACCCATGCTCCAGGTGGGATGCGCAAGGGCCTCGTCCACCGAGACCGCCGCGAGCTGCGACCGGGACCTGCCGCGGAACGGGCCTCCGGACGCGGTGACGATGAGGCGCGCCACCTGGGCGTTGCGCTCCTCTTCCGACCCTTCGACGGCGCTCAGGCACTGGTGGATGGCGCAGTGCTCCGAGTCGACCGGGACGATCTCTGCACCTGGCGTGCGGCGGGCTCGCTGGACGACCGGGGCGCCGGCGATGAGGGATTCCTTGTTGGCCAGGGCCAGACGGGCCCCCGCCTCCAGAGCGGCCATGGTCACCGGCAGTCCGGCGAAACCGACCACCCCGTTCACCACGACCTCGGCACGTGTCGCGGCCTCGACGAGCCCTGCCTCCCCGGCAACGACCTCCGTGCCGCTCGGGACCGATCTCGCGAGCTCCGAGGCCAGGCTGGGATCGCCGATGGCGACGAGCTCGGGACGCAGTGCCGTGGCCTGAGCGGCCAGCTCCTTGACCGAGCGCTGGGCGGCGAGGGCCACCACCTCGAAGCGGTCGGGGCTGGCCGAAACGACCTCGACGGCCTGCGTTCCTATCGAGCCGGTCGAACCGACCAGGCTCACTTTGGTCACCGCCATGTGGCTCCATTGCTTGCCGGGATCATCCGGTCGCCGCCCCTACAGCATGGCATCTCGACCCACGGATTCGCCGTCACCGTACCCTGGGCCTCGGACCGTCGACCGCCCGCGCAACGTGCATCGGGCGTCGGGCCCCACGGGGTCAGCCCAGGTGGACGGCCTTCACGAGGTAGTAGGTCGCCGGGATCACGAAGATCAGGCTGTCGAACCGATCGAGCAGCCCACCGTGGCCGGGCAGCAGCCGACCCATGTCCTTCAGGTCGAGCCCGCGCTTGATCAGCGATTCGCACAGGTCGCCCAGCGGCGCCACGACGGCGACGACGATTCCGAGCGCCAACGCCTTGCCCACGGTCCACGGCGAGATGGCGTGCACCACGACGATCGCGACGAGGATCGAAGCCGCCGCCCCGCCGAAGAGGCCTTCCCACGTCTTGTTGGGGCTGATGCTCGGCGCGAGGGGCCGCCGCCCGATCCACGAGCCCACCGCCAGGGCGCCCACGTCGTACGCCACTGCCGTGATGATCGCTCCGAGGAGGAAGGCGATCCCATGACGGTCCGGGAAGAGGCTGGGATTGAGCAGCAGCGCCGCGTACGAAGTGAAGACGCCGACCCAGCAGAAGATGAGCAGGGTGCTGGCGGTCCCCCGGACGGGCTCGGCGTGCTCGACCCCTGCCAGGTACCAGACGAGGGTGAAGGCGAAGAGCATGATGATCGCCAGCGGGATTGCCTGGGTTCCCTTGTTGTACGTGCCGATCATGATGCCCACGACGGCGACCAGACCGAGCAACGTGGCTGGCCGGTAGTTGGCCCGACGGAGCGCGGCAAAGCCCTCGGCGGCCGCCACCACGACGAGCAGGGTGATCCACAGCAGCGAGGCGACGTTGCCCAGCTTGAAGGCGATGAGCGTGATCGCCCCGATCGCCACGGCCGTGGCGATGGCGACCGGCAGGTTCCGGTCGACGTGCACCTCCCGGCGCGGTCCCGGTGGGGGTTGGGTGCGGACCGCGCCTGCCGGCCCTTCCCGGCGATCGGCCCCTGCCCGGGATGACGCAACCGCTGCGGCGGGGGGTGGCGCCTCCACGGCGGTCCCCGCGGCGCCCTGCGGGCGCCGGCCCATCAGCCGGCGTTCGCCACGTCCCCTCCCCGAGGGGTCCGCGGCGCCGGCGGCCATGATCTCGTCGGCGTCCACGATGCCGGCAGAGGCGCTCGGAGAGGGCTGGCCACCCTGTGGTCCCACCTCGTAGTCGTAGATCGAGTCGCCACCCGCCGAGCGCTCGACGCCGCTGGCGGCGTAGCGATCGTCGGCGTACGGGTGCTCCGCGCCGCGGGGGTCTCCCTGCGCCGAGGCAGCGACGTAGGTCTCTTCGGCGTAGGGGGCCTCCTCGTACGGGGCCCCGGTCCTGCGGTCGACGTAGAACTCCTCGTCGACGGGCCCGCTCGGGCCACCGCGCCCCCCTGTGGCCCTCGCCCCACCGCGGGAAGCGTGTCCGTCGGCTCGTCGAGGTCGGTCGGATGCATCGGAGTGCCGAGATCGCCTGCTTGCGCTCGGGGATCCTGGGCTTCTGACCCCGGCGCTCCGGGCACGTAGGTCTGTCCCCCCGCCTGTCCTCGCCCGGCCGGGATGTCGAACCTCCAGGGCTGCTCAAGGGCGTTGGTGTCGTCGAGCATGCCGGGAGGCTCTTCCTCGGCGAGCATCGACGCCGTGAAGGAGCCTTCGTGGGACTCCCAGTCGAGGTTCTCCTCCCTCCAGCTCGGGGGTGGCACCGACGACCACGGATCGTCCCCGCCGGCCGGGGTGTCCTCGTCGTGGCGGAGCACCGCCGGGACCTCCCCCGTCGGCGCGTCGGTCCAGTGGGGCAGCTCCGGATCAGACTCCCAGGGATCGTCCGGGCGCGGCCACGGCAGCTCCTCGTCGTATTGCTGACCGGCCGTGCCAGCCCGCCCCGCCGCGCCCCGTGGGTCGTCTCCCGGAGGCCTGGCGGCCCCCTCGGCTCCCTCGGCTCCCTCCTGGACGTCGTCGGATTGTCCGGCGGCCCGCTGGGCCGCAGGTTCCGCACCGATGATGCGGACCCTCCCCGAGCGTGTCATACCCGGTCCCTGGTTCCGGTTGTCCCTCGGTTCGTCCACCACAACTCCTGTCACACTTCGAGCGACTCTCGCTCCGTCACGCCTCGAGCGGCTCCAGCCCTCACACCTCGAGCAGTTCCTGCTCTTTCACACCTCGAGCAGTTCCTGCTCTTTGTGGGCCAGCAGCCGATCGATCGCCTCGACTTGCTCGTGCGTGCGTTTCTCGAGGTCCTTCTCGACACGCTCGAGCTCGTCGCTGGACAGCGCACCCTCCTTTTCCAGTCCCTTGAGATCGTCCCGAACGGAGCGCCGGAGGTTCCGGACGGCCACGCGGCCCTCCTCGGCCTTGTGGCGGACCAATCGGACGAGCTCCTTTCGGCGCTCCTCGGTCAGCTGCGGGAACGAGAGGCGAATGACCTGGCCGTCGTTGGAGGGTGTGATACCCAGATCCGACGTCTGGATCGCCCGCTCGATGGATCCCACCGAACCCTTGTCGTACGGCGAGATGACGAGAAGCCGCGCCTCGGGGACGCTGAACCCCGCCAGCTGGCGCAGGGAGGCCTGGGAGCCGTAGTAGTCGACCACGAGGTTCTCGACCAGCGCGGGGGCGGCACGACCGGTCCGCACGGTGCCGAAGTCGTGCCGCACATGCTCGACCGCCTTTTGCATCCGCTCCAGGGCGTCCTCCATGGTCATCGTCACCAGGTCGTCGTCCATCAGCGAACCAGCGTACCGATCTGCTCGCCTGCGAGCGCACGACGCACGTTTCCCGGTGCCATCAGGTCGAACACCACGATGGGCAGGCCGTTGTCCTTGCAGAAGGTGATGGCCGTGAGGTCCATGAAGCGCAGGTCGCGGGCGACGACCTCCATGTACCCGATCTCACGGAGGCGTTCGGCCCGTGGTTCCACCTTTGGGTCGGCGGTGTACACCCCGTCGATCCCCGAGTGCGTGCCCTTGTAGAGGAGCTCGGCCTCGATCTCGGCGGCCCGGAGGGCGGCAGAGGTATCGGTGGTGAAGTACGGGTTGCCCATCCCTGCGGCGAAGATGACCACACGGCCCTTCTCCAGGTGCCGGATCGCCCGGCGCCGGATGTACGGCTCGGCCACCTCGGCCATGTGCACCGCCGTGAGTACCCGCGTCGCCTGTCCGTAGTGCTCGAGCGCGTCCTGCAGCGCCAGCGCGTTGATGACCGTGCCGAGCATGCCCATGACGTCGGACGTGGCCCGATCCATGCCCGCACCGGCGCCGGTCTCGCCGCGCCAGATGTTGCCGCCACCGACCATCACGGCGAGCTCCAGCTCGAGCTCGATCCGCGCCTTGGCGATCTCCGCAGCGAGGCGCTCGACCACGGCCGAGTCAATCGTCTCGTCGGAGGCCGTGGAGGCCAGCGCCTCGCCCGACATCTTGAGGACGACCCTCTTTGCCTTGGCCATCGACGCCGTGCCTTCTTTCGATCGCGCCCGGACGGTGCCCGACGGTCAGCCGCCGATGACCACCTGGGCGAAGGCCACCACCTCGGCCGATCCGAGTAGGTCGACCACCTTTTTCTTCTCGTCGCGAACGTAGGACTGCTCGAGCAGGCAGCGCTCCTTGAACCAGCCGTTCATCCTGCCCTCGACGATCTTGCCGAGCGCGGCCTCCGGCTTCCCCTCGTTCTTGCTGATCTCCTCGACGGTCGCCCGCTCCCGATCGACCTCCTCCTGGGGCACGTCCTCTCGACGCAGGTACTGCGGCCTCGCCGAGGCGATGTGCAACGCCAGCTCGTGCGCCAGCTCGGAGGTGCCACCCCGGAGCACGACGGCGACGCCGTTGACCCCACGCCCCGCCTGCTGGTGGAGGTAGGTGTCCACGATCTCGCCCTCGCCGGCCTCGAGGCGCACGACGCGACCGACCGAGATGTTCTCCTTGAGGGAGGTCCGCAGCCGGTCGATCTCGTCGGCGAGGCCGTCGAGCGCCTCCTCGCCCTTGGACGCCACCGACGCGGCCATCTCCTCCACGAGACCCACGAACTCCTGGGACTTCGCCACGAAGTCGGTCTCGCATCGCAATTCGATTATCGCGGCGTGGTCGTCGATGCGAGCGACCGCGACGGCGCCCTGGGACGCCTCGCGACCGGCGCGCTTGGCCGCTCCGGCGAGACCTTGGACGCGCAGCCACTGGCCGGCGGCCGCGAGGTCCCCGTCGCTCTCCTCGAGCGCTCTCTTGGCGTCGAGCATGCCGACACCGGTTGCCCGACGGAGCTCCTGAACGTCTCGCGCGCTGTACGCGGCCATCACTGGTCCCCCGTCGTCTCGGTTGCAACAGGCTCGCTGGAAGTCTCCCCGATCGCGTCCGGGGTCGGGGCGGATGCCGGCTCGGCCCCCGCTGGGGGCGCGGCGGCGGGCTCGGCGGTGGCCTGCGCGGTGGGCTCGGCGGCGGGCTGCGCTGTGGCCTGCGCGGTGGGCTCGGCGGCGGGCTGCGCTGTGGCCTGCGCGGTGGGCTCGGCGGTGGCCTGCGCTGTGGGCGCGGGGCGGCTCGGAGCCGGAGCCCGCCGCGGGCCGCCGGCCCGGCCGTTGGCACGCCCGTTGGACTCGGCCTGGGGTGCCGGCTCGGCGGGCCGGTGGGCGGCGATGTAGCGCCCCTCGACCACCGCGTCCGCAAGCACCCGGCACATGAGCATCCCCGAGCGGATCGCGTCGTCGTTGCCGGGGATCACGTAGTCGATGACGTCGGGATCGCAGTTGGTGTCGACGACCGCGACGACGGGCAGGCCGAGCTTGTTGGCCTCCGTCACCGCGATGTGCTCCTTCTTCGTGTCGATCACGAAGATGGCGTCGGGCAAGCGGTCGAGCTTGCTGATGCCGCCGAGGTTCCGACGGAGCTTCTCGAGCTCCCGCACGTGCCGCAGCGCCTCACGCTTGGGCATGCCCTCGAAGTCCCCGGCCTCCTGCATCGACTCGAGCTCCCGCATCCTCTGGACCCGCGAGGACACGGTGGTGAAGTTCGTGAGGAACCCGCCCAGCCAGCGCTGGTTCACGTACGGCATGCCGCACGCGGTCGCGTAGGTGGCGATCGGACCCTGTGTCTGCTTCTTGGTCCCGACGAACAGGATGGCGCCACCGGAGGCGGTCAGGTCACGGACGTAGGAATAGGCGGTCTCGACGCCCTCGAGCGTGCGGCGGAGATCGATGAGATAGATCCCGTTGCGCTCGCCGAGGATGAAGCGACGCATCTTGGGGTTCCAGCGGCGGGTCTGATGCCCGAAGTGCACTCCTGCTTCGAGCAGCTGCCGCATGGTGACGACGGCCATCGGTGTCCTCCTGATCGGTTGTTCCTCCCCGTGCGCTGCACCCCCGGTGGGGGCGACCGAAGAACGCGCTCGGGTGCGTGGTTGGTCGTGTTTGGGTCGAGCCCGGCGCTCGGAAGGGGTCCTCCCGTGAGCCAAGGCGCTACACATGGTAGCGGAAGGTCCGCCGGCTCGATGTCGAGCGGGCCCGTGGGTCAGGCGCGATGCGCCCGGATCCACTCCTCGAGATGGGGGGTGCTCTCCAGGCTCGTGATGAGGGCGTAGCGCGTGGCGGGGCCGTGGTGATAGCCGCCGTGGAAGAGCCGCTCGGAGTCCACGACCGCCTGGGCGTACCTCGGGAGCGGGACTCGCGCCTCGCCCTGGCGGTCGAACTCCCCGGAGCGCATGACCAGGGCACTGTGAGGGTCGTCGGTCAGCTCCAGCCACAACCGCACCACCCAGCCGTTGGTCTCGGGATTGAGCCGGTTGTTGTCGTCGAGATGGAGGCCCCAATGGCACTCCCGAAGCGAGTTGGGGTCCTGGCGTATCAGCTGCACGCGCCCGAAGCGGTTCTCTATGGCCTCGACGTAGCGGCGCAGGGTCGGCGCCTTCTCGGCGTTGGACGTCCAGATGCCATCGAGGTCGGGCTTGCCGTCGTCCCAGAAGCCCCGCAGGACGTTTTCCCCCGTCGCCGAGGTGAGCGGAGCAAAGAACGTGCTCGGGTCGCTCGGATAGGTCACGAATTCGAGGCTCAACCACTCCTCTGCCGGGATCTCCGGCCCTGCGTAGGGAGCGAGGCGAAGGTAGCCACCGGCCTCCTCCAGGGTGGGCATCCGGTAGTGCGGCGTCGACGCCTGCACGGTGAAGGGCTTCCGGATCCCCACCGTCGCGTACAGGCGCTTGGAGAACTCGTTCTTCAGTACGGGATCGAGGACGCTCATCGCCTTCGATCTTACGTTTACGCCCGCGGGTGGGTCTGCTCGTAGATGCTCCGGAGCCGCTCCTTGCTGACGTGGGTGTAGATCTGCGTGGTCTGCAGGTTGGTGTGACCGAGGAGCTCCTGGACCACACGGAGGTCGGCGCCGCCGTCGAGCAGGTGGGTGGCGTAACTGTGCCGGAGGGCGTGGGGGTGCGTCGGCACCGGTGAGCGCCGGTCGACGATGCGCCGCACGTCCCTCGGCCCCAGGCGGTTGCCGCGTGCGTTGAGGAACACCGCCGCAGCGGGCGATCCCGAGGAGCGCAGGACCGGCCGGCCCCTCTCGATCCACGAACGGAGGACTCCGGCACAGCGGTCGTGCACGGGCACCCGCCGCTCCTTGGATCCCTTTCCCCGGACGAGCACGCTGCGGCCGTCGAGGTCGAGGTCTCCCTCGTCGAGGCCGCAGAGCTCCGACACCCGCAGGCCCGCGGCGTAGAGCAGCTCCAGCACGGCCTCGTCCCTCTCCTCGAGGGCCCGCTGGCGCCGGACGGCGGACTCCGGATCCCCCCTCGTCACGCCGGGGCCCGCTCGCGAGGTCCCATGCTGCTCCCCGGAGGCGCGCCCTCCTTGCCCGGTGCCCGAGCCCTCGATCAAAACCTGGAGGTCCCCGTGGCTGAGCACCTGGGGCAGCCGCCCCCGGGCCGAGGGCGCCACCAGGCGCTTGGCGGGATCCTCCGCGACGAGTCCCCGCCGGCGGCACCAGGAGAAGTAAGAGCGCAGTGCGGCCGCCTTGCGCGCCAGGGTGGACCTGGCGTAGCGGCGTGTTCCCAGGTAGGCGAGGTACCGGCGCAGCTGGACGCGCGACACGGAGGCCGGGCCCCCGGCCCCCGATCGGCCGGCCCACTCGACGAAGGCCTCCACGTCCCCCCGGTAGGCCCTCACGGTGGTCTCGGGATGCCCGCCGAGCCACCGGACAAAGTCCGCGAGCGCCCAGGGATCTGCCGAGGCCATGCGCGACCCTACCCTCCCTCACCAGGTCGAACGCGGCTTCGTGGACGCGGCCCCTTCCTCTCTGCGTCGCGGTCCCTCACCTGGTGCCGCTCGGGGGTATCGTGACATTGGCCCTGGCCACAAGTGACCCAATGCCGGTCGAGGGGTGCTCGACGGCGATCGACGTGCGTGGCCAAGGGTTTCACGGGGGGCGCCGCCGAGAGGCGGCGGATGAGAAGGAGGCGCGGTGGGACCGTCAGCGAATCGTCCCGCCTTTGGGCGACGGGCCTTCCTCGCCGGTGGTGCGGCTGCGACCGCCGGGCTGGCAGCCGGGTCGGCGTCTTCGGTGCTCGGCGGTGGTCCGGCCGGCGCCGTCACCAACGGCCCGGGTCGCAACGGGATCAGCACCGCGAAGGCGCGATCAGGCGGTCAGCTGGTATTCGGGACCGACGCGGAGGAGCAGGGCTTCCTCCCCACGTCCGCCCGCTTCGACGAGGTCGGCGTCATGTACGCGCGCACCGTCTTCGACCCGCTGGCCATCATCACGGCCAACGGCGGCTATGCGCCGTACCTGGCGCAGTCCATCACCCCGAACAGCGAGTACACGTCGTGGACGGTCACCCTGCGACCCAATCTCCGATTCCACGACGGCACGGCGTGCGACGGCGCGGCCCTCCTCCAGAATTTCAAGGCGCACCAGACCTCGGCACTCCTCGGGCCGGTCATCACGCCGATCCTCGAGAGCTTCACCCAGACCGGCCCACTGAGCGTGCAGGCCAACTTCAAGTCACCGTGGGTGGCCTTTCCCTATTACCTGGCGGGGGGCATCGGGGGCCAGATCGCCTACCCCGTGGCGCCGGCCATGCTCGCCGACCCCAACGGCACCAACCATCCCATCGGGACGGGTCCGTTCGTCTACGACAGCTGGGTTCCGAACGAGCACTTCACGGCCACGCGCAACCACAGTTACTGGCGAAGCGGGCTTCCCCACCTCGACTCGATCACGTATCGCCCGATCCCCGACGCCGAGTCGCGCTCGGAGGCCCTCCAGTCCGGGAGCGTCGACATCATCGTCAACGTCACCCCCCAGGTCACGGTCCAGTACCGGGGCAACCGGCAGTGGTCCTACACCGACGACAGCGGGGCCCTGGTCGGCGAGCCGGACGTCAACTGCCTGCTCGTCAACACGGCCGCAGGGCCCCTCGCCAACCCGAAGCTCCGCCTGGCCTGCGCCAAGGCCCTCGATCGCACGGCCTACGCGAAGATCATCGACTCCGGCGTCGAGGCGCCGATCAACGGACCGTTCGTGCCCGGGACCCCCTACTTCGGGGCAACGGGGTATCCCACGTACGACCCGGGCGGGGCGAAGCGGCTCGTGCACGAGGTCTCCCAGCAGACCGGCAAGCCGGTGGCCTTCACGATCGGCTACACCTCGACGCCCTCCACCCTGCGCGCCCTCCAGTACATCCAGCAGAAGTACCAGCAGGCGGGCATGCAGGTCACCCTCTCCCCGTACCAGCAGAACGACCTGATCAACAAGGCCCTCGTGGGCCAATACACGGCGCTCGTGTGGCGGCAATTCGGCGCCGTCGAGCCCGACCTCAACTACATCTTCTGGAGCACCAGCACCGTCGCCCCTGTCGGGGGCTTGGCCCTCAACATGACCCGCAACGACAACCCGAGCATCCAGTCGGCGCTCGTCGCCGGGCGAGAGGCGATCAGCACCAGCGCCAGGGCTCAGGCCTACCAACAGGTGGCCAAGCTCTTCGCCCAGGATCTCCCCTACCTCTGGCAGGACCGCACGGTCTGGATGGTCGCCGCGCAGCCCAAGGTCCAGAATTGGAACAACCCCACAACACCTTCGGGCCAAAAGGCCTATGGCATGATCACGGGAAGCATCTGGCCCACACAGATCTGGCTCTCGTGAGCCGGTCCCTTGTGAACCCCATGCGTGATGGCTCGCCGCCGGAGCAGGGCGAAGGGCCGGGCCCAGGATGCCAGAGAAGAATTGCAGGAGGTCTCACGGGGCCGATGAGCGGCCGGATCCTGGTGGTCGAGGACGACGAGCGGATCCGTTCGTCCATGAAGCTGGCCCTCGAGGGAGAGGCCTACGAGGTCGACGAGGCCGCGAGCGGGGAAGAGGCGCTCGACCGGTTCTCCGAGCACACGCCGGACGTCGCGCTCATCGATCTCATGCTGCCGGGTATGGACGGTTTCGAGTGCACGCGGGCGCTGCGCCGACAGAGCGCCGTGCCCATCATCATCGTCACCGCCCGCACCGACACCCATGACGTCGTAGCCGGGCTGGAGGCCGGCGCCGACGATTACGTGACCAAGCCCTTCGTGGCCAAGGAGCTGGCGGCGCGGATCCGGGCGCTGCTGCGCCGGGCCCGGTCCAACGAGGACGAGCCGCGCGTGCTCGGGTTCGGTGATCTCGAGCTGCTCCCCGACGAGGGCGTCCTCCGCCATCGCGACGGCACCGAGATCCACTGCACGCGCACCGAGTTCCGCCTGCTCTGCGAGCTCGCCACCAATCCGGGCAAGGTGCTGACGCGCGAGCAGCTCTTGGATCGCGTCTGGGGCTACGACTACTTCGGCGACGGCCGCCTCGTGGACGTGCACATCCGCCGGCTCCGCACGAAGGTCGAGGCGGACCCGGCGCTCCCCCGTCACATCGTCACCGTGCGCGGCATGGGCTACAAGCTCGTCGCCTGAGAGGGATCGTGGGAGGGATCCCGGTCCGCGGTCCGGGCACGGCAGTGCCGGCGGGTGGCGGGTCCCTCAACGCACGAGGTTCGCCGGCGGCCGGGGCGGGCTCGGGGGGTGGGCCCCCACCCGCCGGGCCACGACGGCACCGAGGCCGCCAACGCTCGTGGAAGAGCCGCCCCCCCTGGTCCTGGATCGCCAATCTCGGCGTACGGGGCCGGGTCACGCTGACCTTCGGCCTCGGGGCGCTGCTGCTGTCCCTCGCCCTCGGAGGCCTCTCCTACTTCACCGTCCGACACTTCCTCGTGAGCGATCAGGTGACCGAGGCCCGGCGCCAGGCCTTCGTGAGCGCCACCCAGGTGCGAAACCAGCTCAGCTCCAAGACCCCGCTCACCCAGGTGGTGGACTCGCTCTACTCGCCACCGGGATCCAACTCGGTCGTCTACTCCAACGGCATCTGGGAGGCGTACTACCTGGGCGGGCAGTCGTCGCTGCCCGAGGGCTTGCGCGACACCGTCTTGAAGGGGACCCCCGCCAGCCAGATCTACACGCTCTCGGGGAGTCCCGCGATCGCCTTTGGCATCCCGATCCCGTCCGTGCAGGCGGACTACTTCGAGATCCTGTCCCTCTCGGACCTCGCCCACACCCTGCGCGTGCTCGGGTTGACCCTCGTCGTCGTGGGTGTCGTGACCACCGTGCTCGGGGCCGCGGTGGGGCACTGGGCGAGCGGTCGATCGCTCCGACCACTCCAGGCGGTGTCCAGGGCCGCAGTGGCAATCGCTGGCGGGGAGCTCGAGACCCGGCTGCCGACGACGGAGTCGGATCCCGACCTGACGGGGCTCACCACCTCCTTCAACCGGATGGTGGACCAGTTGGCGGAACGAATCGAGCGAGAGGCACGCTTCACGTCGGACGTGAGCCACGAGCTCCGGTCGCCCCTCACCACGCTCGGGACCTCTCTCGACGTGCTCCAGTCGAACGAGGCGGAGCTGTCGCCCCGGGCACGCCAGGCCCTCGATCTCCTCGGCGCGGAGATACGCCGGTTCCAGCGCATGGTGGACGAGCTGCTCGAGATCTCCCGCGCGGACGCCGGATCCTCCGTGCTCGCGTTGGAGGACGTGCGCGCCGGCGAGCTCGTTCGGCGTTCCGTCGCCGCCCACGCCCGGGGCCAGCTCGGACACGACCCGCCCGAGCTCGCGCTCGACGAGGACGTGAGCGACGCCCTCCTCCGGGTCGACAAGCGGCGGTTCGAGCGGATCATGGCCAACCTGCTCGAGAATGCCGACCTCTATGCGGGCGGGGCCTCCAAGGTCGAGGTGACGGGGGGGCCGGCCCGGCCGGACGGCTCCCGGTCCGTGAGGATCGCGGTCGAGGACCACGGACCGGGGATCACCCCTCGCGAACGAAGCCGGGTCTTTGAGCGCTTCTACCGGGGCAGCGTCGCGGGGCGGCGGGGCTCGGGCACCGGCACCGGTCTCGGGCTCGCCCTCGTCGCGGACCACGTCCGCCTCCACGGCGGGTCGACATGGGTCGAGTCCGTCGAGGGCGGCGGCGCCCGCTTCGTCATCGTGCTACCGGTGGCCCCCGACAACGACCCGCTCGACTCCGCCGAGCACGACCTCGCGTGATCCGCCACCTGCCGGCCCAGCTTCCCCCGTCACCACGCCGCACGGTCCGGCGGCGATGGGCGGCGCTCGCGGCGCTCGTCGCCGGGGCGACCGCCCTCAGCGCCTGCGGGGTCGCCGTCGAGAGCGAACCGCGGACCATTCCGCGCTCCCAGGTGCCCTTTCACCTGCTTGCCCCGGCGGGCTCCACCCCGTCCACCGTCCCCACGGCGATCAAGGAGGTCGTCTACTTCCTGACCGTCTCCAACGGCGCGGAGCTCGCGCCGGTCACGCGCTTCGTGGCGGCGCCGGTCGGGCTGCGATCGGTCATGCAGAGCCTGGTCGAGGGTCCGACGACCAGCGAGCTCACCTCAGGGCTGAGCACCGCCATCTCGCCGGCCGTGCAGGTGCTGAGCGCGACCGTGAACGACGGCGTGGCGACCATCGACTTCAGCGAGGCCATCGCCGGCGGGAACGCCCAGATCCCGGCGGTCGCCCAAGTCGTCTACACGGCGACCGATCAGCCCGGCGTGAAAGGGGTGCGCTTCGAGATCGACGGCAACCCGACCGACGTGCCGACCGCCAACAACACCATTGCCTCGGGCCCGGTCGGCCGGACCGACTATCCCTCGCCCCTGCCCTGACCTACCCGGGTGACGGGCCGACCCTGGGCGCCCTCGACCAGAGGTGCTCCAGGTCGTAGTACTTGCGGGCCTCCTCCAAGAAGACGTGGACCACGAAGTCGCCGTAGTCCATGAGCACCCAGGTGGCGTCGTTGAGCCCCTCGACGCTCGCGGGGCGCCGTCGCTCCGGTGACGCCCCCGCAGCGGATCCGGCGCCGTCACCGGACCCCTCCCACCCGTCCCCGGGCTCGGCGAGCCGGCGCTCGACCTCCTCGACGATGGTCTTGACCTGGCGACTGTTGCGCCCGCTCGTGATGACGAAGGCGTCGACCACGCCCAACGAATCGCTCATGTCGAGCACCACCGTGTCGATGCCCGACTTCTCCTCGGCCGCCTCCGCGGCCAAGAGGGCGTGCGGCGGGATGGCTCGCTCCAGGGCGGCGGCTCTTGTCGGAGCCACGCGCTAGCGCACCACGCCGATCACAAGCACCGTGGCGACCAGGAAGAGGACCAGGATCGCGATGCCCCCGCAGGCGATGAGGTAGCGCTGGCGGCGCTCCTGGCGCAGCGCCAGGCGCCGGGCCCGCATGGCGTCGCGCCGTGTGCCCAGCGTGCGGGGGGGAAGCAAGGCGCCGGCTTCTGCGCCGACGCTGCCAAAGACGGACGGCATGACCCGAGCGGCCACCGGGCCACGTACCACGGGGACCTCGGCCGTGTCAGCGAGGGACGCCGTCATTTCTCCATAGAGTACAGACCCAGCCGCTCGATGCAATGGATCACTGCGTCGGACACCAGGCCGTCGACCGGCGCACCCCGCCCCAGGAGGTCGCGGAGCTCCGAGCTGGAGACGTCCACGTCCACCCCCCGCACGACGCACCACCGGGCTCCGCCGCCGGGAGGACCCGAGACCGCCGCGTGGGGTCTCGGGACGATGGCCAGCGTGACCAGCTTTCTCAGCTCAGGCCAGCGGTGCCAGCTCGGCAACGTGGGCACCAGGTCCGCCCCGATGACCAGGTAGAGATCGGGGTCCGGCCGCCCCTCGCGGGCAGAGATGGCCTGGATCTCGCGGACGGTGTCCAGCGTGTACGAGGGTCCCCCTCGGTCGATCTCGAGGCTGCTCGCCTCCAGGCCGACCCGACCCTCGCAGCCCGCACGGACCATCTCCAGGCGGTCCGCGGCCGGGCTGATGGTGCGCACCGGTGCCTTTTGCCACGGGTGGTTTGCCACCACCAGCAAGACCCGGTCCAGCTCCAGCTGGTCGCGAGCCGCCTCGGCCGCCCTCAGGTGCCCGGCGTGGGGCGGGTCGAAGGTTCCTCCGAGCAGCCCGAGGCGCTCTCGCCGGACCCCGCTCGGACTCGTGCCGACGGCTCCTGCGCTCGGCGAGCCGCCCGGCCGGCCCTCAGGACGGATGGACGTCGACGAGCTTCCGGCCCTTGCGCACCCCGAAATGGACGACCCCGTCGGTCAGGGCGAACAGCGTGTCGTCGCCACCACGGCCCACGTTTTGACCGGGGTGGAACCGGGTGCCGCGCTGGCGCACCAGGATCGAGCCGGCGGGCACCACGGTCCCGCTGAACACCTTCACCCCGAGCCGCTGCGCGTTGGAGTCCCGGCCGTTGCGCGTCGAGCCTCCGCCCTTGGTCTTGGACATGTCGTTCTCCGTTCCGCTCGTCCGGTCCGCCGACCCGGCCCGTTCCCCAGGGGTCCCGGCTGTGGGGCGTGCCCGACTCGATCCTCTAGTCGCCCCCGGCGCCCACGCCGGCCGATCCCGCTGCCTCGATCGACGTGATCTCGATCGTGGAGTACCGCTGGCGATGACCCCACCGGCGACGCTGGTTGGTCTTGGGCTTGTAGGTCATGGCGCGGATCTTGGGGCCGAGGGCCTCACCCACAACGCGTCCCGAGACCCGCACCCCGGCGAGCTCCTCGGGAGTGGACCGCACCGTCTCGCCGTCCACCACGAGCACCGGGCGCAGCTCGACGTCGGCCCCGACGGGAGCATCGAGCAGCTCGACTACGACCCGCTCGCCCTCGGCGACGCGCTCCTGTTTGCCTCCGCTGCTGATGACGGCGTACATAGGGGGAGGATTGTAGTGCGACGGGGACGGCGATCGGACCCGCACCCCCCACCCTCTACGCTTGCGGGGTGCCCGACATCGCTCGGCCCAGCTCGTGGAGACCGGAAGGGTGGCGCGCGCGGCCGGCGGCCCAGCAGCCTCGATGGCCCGACGACAAGGCCCTGCGGAGGGTGGAAGAGCACCTCGCCGGGCTTCCACCGCTCGTCTTCGCCGGCGAGGCCCGGAGCCTCCGGTCGTCCCTGGCCAAGGTCGCGGCCGGCGAGGCCTTCCTGCTCCAAGCCGGAGACTGCGCCGAGTCGTTCGACGAGTTCTCTGCCGACTCGATCCGGGACAAGCTCAAGATCATCCTCCAGATGGCCGTCGTGCTCACGTACGCGGCGGGGGTTCCGGTCGTCAAGGTGGGAAGGATCGCCGGCCAGTTCGCCAAGCCCCGCTCCAGCCCCGTCGAGACCGTCGGCGGCGAGGAGCTCCCCTCGTTCCGGGGGCACATGGTCAACGGTGACGAGTTCGACGCCAAGGCCCGCCGCCCGGACCCCGAGCGGATGGTGGGGGCCTACCACCAGTCCGCGTCGACGCTCAACCTGTTGCGGGCCTTCACCAAGGGAGGTTTCGCCGCCCTCTCCCAGGTGCACGCGTGGAACCGCGAGTTCCTGGCCTCGTCCCCCCAGGGCCGCCACTACGAGCAGGTGGCCGCAGAGATCGACCGGGCCCTGCGGTTCATGGACGCCTGCGGCGTGCCCCTCGCGTCGGAGACCATCCTCCAGCAGGTGGACTTCTGGACCAGTCACGAGGCCCTCGTGCTCCCCTACGAGGAGTCGCTGACCCGGCGGGACTCGCTCACCGGCGACTGGTTCGACTGCTCGGCCCACATGCTGTGGGTCGGCGAGCGCACCCGCCAGCCCGACGGGGCACACGTCGAATTCCTGTCGGGCGTGCGCAATCCCCTCGGCTGCAAGGTGGGCCCCGACGCTCGGGCCGAGGATCTCGTCGCCCTCTGCGACCGGCTGGATCCCGACCGCCAGCCGGGCCGGCTGACCCTGATCGCCCGCCTCGGGGCGGACGCCGTCGGCGAGCGCCTTCCGCTGCTCGTCCGGGCCGTCCGAGCCGAGGGTCATCCGGTCGTGTGGGCGTGCGACCCCATGCACGGCAACACCTTCGCGAGCAACGGCCGCAAGACCCGGCGCTTCGACGACATCGTGACCGAGCTGCGCCGCTTCTTCGACGTGCACGAGGCCGAGGGCACGTGGCCCGGTGGGGTGCACATCGAGCTCACGGGCGACGACGTCACCGAGTGCCTCGGGGGCTCCCACGAGGTGCTCGAGGACCACCTCCACCACCGGTACACGACGGCCTGCGACCCGAGGCTCAACGCCCGCCAGTCGATCGACCTCTCCTTCGAGATCGCCGAGCTGCTGCGCCGATGATCATCTTGCTGCGACGCTGAACCCCGCCGTGGCCCAGACCGGACGGGGGTCGTGCCGGCGCCCGCTTACGAGAGCTGGCCGACGAAGCGCTCCAGCTGCCGCAGGGTCCGGCATTCCACGACGTCGTCGCAGTGGACGGCGTACTCGCCGATGATCGAGTCACCCGAGCCCCAGTAGGCCGTGGGCTCGGGGTTGAGCCAGTAGACGTGTCGCGCCCGGTGCTGCAGCTGCTCCAGCACCCAGGCACCCGAGGCGTGGTAGTTGTTGCGCGCGTCACCGAGCAGCAGGACGCTCGTGCGAGCAGTGACGTCGTCGCCCCAACGCTCCAGGAACTTCTCGAGGGCGTGGCCGTAGTCCGAGTGCCCGTCGATCCAGACGACGTCGGCCTCGGTGTTGATGCGATGCACCGCGAGCGACGGGTCGTCCACCCCCTCGAAGAACCGGGTCACCTCGTCGATCCCGTCGACGAAGACGAAGCTGCGCACCTTCGAGAATTGCGAGCTGATCGCGTAGACGAGGTGCAGCGTGAAGCGGGCGAACGAGGCCACCGAACCCGAGATGTCGGCGACCACCATGATGTCGGGCTTGGCGGGACGAGGGTGGCGGAAGCGGGGCTCGATGGGCACGCCCCCGGTCGACAGGGAGTTGCGCATCGTGGCCCGGAAGTCGAGCGGCCCGCGGCGACCGTGCCGGCGCTTCCTGGCGAGGCGCACCGCCAGCTTCCGTGAGAGGGGGTGCAGGGCCCGGTGCAGCGCGGCGAGCTCGTCCCTGCTCGCATGCATGACGTCGATGTCCTCGGGCAGCGGCGTCCGCACCGAGCGGGCCAGCGCCTCGGCACCCCGGTCCTCGACCAGCCGCCGGCGGATCTCGGTCTCGACCGCCTGCCGCATGGTCTCGATGCGCTGGCGGTACTCGTCCTCCGCCAGCCGCTCCTCGAGCGGCGTCAGGCCCTGGCTCCCCGCGTCGTCGCGGGCGCCCCGGAGGAGACGCTGCAAGACGCCCTCGAGCTCGAGGTTCCGGAGGGTCCGGTACAGGTAGTAGGTGCCGCCCACCGGCCGGCCCGGCTCCATCGCGGCATAGCGGGTCACGGCGTGGCGAGCCACGACGTTCATCAGGGCCCGGTCACCCTGGAGCAGCGCCCGGTAGAGGAGCTCGGCGATCTCCTGGGGTGACATCGCCTCCCCGCCTCCGCCCCCCTGGGCCTCCCCTCGGCCGGACGGCGGCCCGGTGTCCTGCTCGGCGCCCGCATCCCCGCCCGGCTGCCCCTCGGCGCCCTCACCCTCGCCACCCGCAGCGCGGTTGGCGAAGTAGATCTCGAAGGCGATCTCGAACGCCCGCCAGTGCGCGCTCGACTTGACCAGGGTGGCGGCGAGGACGTACTTGAGCGCCTCGCGATCCTCGAGGGGGATCTCGTGGACGGCCCGCGCCGCGTCGAGATGCTCGGTCGTCGAGACGGGCAGGCCGGCGGCGCGCAGCTCGCTGACGAAACCCGAGAGCAGCTCGAGCACGCCCCTCAGCGCTCCGCCGTCAGCAGCTCCTTGGCCGCCCGCTCGATGTCGGTCTGGTACTTGAGCAGGATGTGCAGGGTGTCGCGGGCGGCGGCCGCGTCGATCGACTCGATGCCGAGCACGACGAGCGTGCGCGCCCAGTCGAGGGTCTCGGAGACCGAGGGGGGCTTGCGCAGCTCGAGCGTCCGGAGGGATCTCACGATGCGCGCCACCTGCTCGGCCAGCTCGCCGTCGACACCGGGGACCCGTGCCCGGATGATGTCGCGCTCGCGCTCGAGGTCGGGATAGTCGAGGTGGAGGTAGAGGCAGCGGCGCTTGAGCGCCTCGGACAGCTCCCGAGTGTTGTTGGAGGTGAGGAAGACCATCGGCACGCGGGCCGCACGCACCGTGCCGAGCTCGGGGATGGAGACCTGGTACTCGGAGAGGATCTCGAGCATGAGGGCCTCGGTCTCGAGCTCCACCCGGTCGACCTCGTCGATCAGGAGCACCACCGGCTGATCGGTACGGATCGCCTCGAGCAGCGGCCGGGTCAGCAGGAACTCCTCGGAGAAGATGTCGTCCTCGAGCGACGCCCACGTGGTGGTCGAGGAGGGCCCCTCGGGTGAGGCGCCGTCGAGGTCCGCGACGACCTGGCTGGCCTGGATCCGGAGCAGCTGCTTGCGGTAGTTCCACTCGTAGAGCGCCTTGGACTCGTCCAGGCCCTCGTAGCACTGCAGGCGGATCAGGCGGCTGTCGGTGAGGCGGGCCACCGACTTGGCGAGCTCGGTCTTCCCTGTCCCGGCGGGACCCTCGACGAGCACCGGCTTGGCCAAGCGGTCGGCGAGGTACACGACTCCGGCGATGCCCTCGTCGGCCAGGTAGTCGACGCTGGCCAGGCCCTCGCGGACGTCCCCTACCGAGGGGAACCGGGGCGGCCCGCTGTCGGGGAGACCGAGGTCCCTAGATGCCTCCTCCGCTGCCTCCTGCTCCTGCGTCGTCACGTCCTCACCTGCCCGTCGCCTCGCACCACCCATTTGACGCACGTGAGCTCCCGCAGGCCCATCGGCCCGCGCGCGTGGAGCTTCTGCGTCGAGATCCCGACCTCCGCGCCCAAGCCGAGCTCACCGCCGTCGACGAAGCGGGTGGAGGCGTTGACCACCACCGCCGCCGCATCCACCTCCCGGGCGAATCGCTCCGCCGTCGCGAGATCCGTCGTCACGATGGCCTCCGAGTGCCCGCTGCCGTGCCGGGCGATGTGGGCGATCGCGGCGTCGAGATCGTCCACCACCGCCACGCTCATCTTGAGGCCCAGGTACTCCGTGCCGAACGACTCGTGGTCGGCCACTCCCATGCCCGGTACGAGCGCCCGCGCCCGATCGTCGCCGACGAGCTCCACTCCCCCGAGTGCCTCGGCCAGACGCGGGAGGGCCACCTCCGCCACGTCGCGGTGCACGAGGAGCGATTCGGCCGCGTTGCACACGCCCGGCCGCTGGGTCTTCGAGTTGACGACGATGTCCGTGGCCATGTCCATGTCGGCGTGGGCGTCGACGTACACGTGGCAATTGCCGTCACCGTCCAGGACGTAGGGCACCGTGGCCTGCTCCACCAGGGTCTGGATCAACGAGGGTCCTCCGCGGGGCACCAGGCAGTCGATGAGGCCGCGCAGTCGCATGAACTCGACCACGGTCTCGCGCCGCGTGTCCTCGACGAGGAGGACGGCGTCCTCGGGGAGACCGACCTTGGCCAGTGCCCGGCGCAGCACCGACACGATCGCCCGGTTGGACTCGAGCGCCGAGGACGAACCCCGGAGAAAAGCGGCGTTGCCAGAACGCAGGCAGAGGGCGGCGGCGTCGCTCGTGACGTTGGGCCGGTTCTCGTAGATGATGCCCACGACGCCGAGCGGCACTCGGGTGCGCTCGACGCGCAGCCCGTTGGGTCGCACCCAACCGTCCACCACCTCCCCGACCGGGTCGGGTAGCGCGGCCACGTCTCTCAGGGAATCCGACATCTGGCCGAGGCGGCCCTCGGTCAGCCGGAGCCGGTCGATCGCCGTCGCGCCGAGGCCATCTCGCTCGGCACTCTCGAGGTCCCGGTGGTTCGCCGCGAGCACGTCGTGGGCGCTCGCCTCGAGCTCGTCCGCTGCCACGAGGAGGGTGTCGTGGCGCAGGTGCGGCGGGCTCTTGCGGAGCCCGGCCGCGGCGTCGCGGACCCGCCGTCCCAGCTCTTGGAGGGATTGTCGGGCAGGGGCCGTGGCCGTCGAGGGTCCTGGGGCCATCGGGACAGCGTAGTGCCCGGATCAGTCGAGCAGCACCAGGTCGTCCCGGTGGACCACCTCGTTGGCCAGCTCGTCGGGCAGGTCTTCGCGTCGCCTCCCGAGCCATCGCGGCGCGTCCCTCGAGCCGTACTGGACGAGGCCTTTGGCGAACACCCGCCCCTCCGGCCCTTCGATCTCGACGGCGTCCCCCGAACCGAACGTGCCCCTCGCCCGCACCACGCCAGCGGGCAGCAGCGACCGGCCCTGCTGCTCCAAGGCTCGACGAGCGCCGGCGTCGACGACGAGCGTCCCCGACGAGCCCCGGGCAAAGGCGATCCACAGCTTGCGGGCGGGCAGGCGGCGGGACCGGGGACGCGGTCGGAACACCGTGCCGATCCCACGGGATCCCGCGAGGGCTCCGGCCAGCACCCCCGGGCGCGCCGCGTCGGCGATGACCGTCCGCACCCCCGACCAGGTGGCGATCTTGGCGGCGGCCAGCTTCGAGGCCATGCCCCCGCTGCCCACATCCGATCCGGGACCACCCGCCAGGGCCTCCAGCTGGTGGTCGATCTCGACCACCTCCTCGATCAACGACCCGGCCTCGGCGCGGCGCGGATCCGCCGTGAGCAGGCCGGCGGCGTCCGTGAGCAGGACCAGGAGGCGGGCGTCGACCAGATGGGCGACCAGGGCCGCCAACCGGTCGTTGTCGCCGAAGCGGATCTCCTCGTCGGCCACCGCGTCGTTCTCGTTGACGACCGGCACCACGCCGAGCGCCACCAGGTGCGAGAGGGTGCCACGGGCGTGGAGGTACTGCTGGCGGTGCATCAGGTCGGTCGGCGTGAGCAGCACCTGGCCGGCCGCGAGCCCGTGCGCGCCCAATGCCTGGCCCCAGCAGTGCATCAGCCGGGGCTGCCCGAGGGCGGACACGGCCTGCAGCTGCGCGGGTTCCCCGATCGGCGGACCATCGCGCCCGAGTGCCGCCCAGCCGGTGGCGATGGCCCCGGAGGAGACCACGACCACGGTCTCGCCACCGGCACGGAGCCCCGCGATCTCCTCGCACAGACGGCCCATCACCGCGGTGTCCACCTCGCCCCGGTGCGTCGTCACCGAAGACGATCCGATCTTCAACACGATGGGACGCCTCACGCCTCCCGCTCCCAGGTGAAGCTCGCCACCCCGATCTGCACCTCGTCGCCGTCCCGCACCCCGGCCCGGTTGAGCGCACGGTCGACGCCGAGCTTCCGGAGGCGTCGGATCGCCTCCTCGAGCGCACCCTCCTCGGTGAGATCGTGAAAGGCCACCGCCCGCTCGGCCGTCCTGCCGTACACGACCCAGCGGCCCGGGCCGCTCCGCTCGACGGTCACGCCGTCCCCGAGAGGACGGTGGACGACGACCTCGGCGTGACTGCCGCCGGCGGGCTCGCGGCGCGCCGCCGCCACGAGGTCCGCGAGCCGGTGCACCATCTCGCTCAAGCCCTCGCCCGTCGCGGCGGAGACCCGCATCTCGATCTCGGGCGGGTCCGGCTCCGGCGCCTCGCGACCGTGCGGCTCGTCCCCGGGCACCGGGGCCGCATCGGCCTTGGAGCCGACCACGAGCCGGGGACGCTCCAGGAGCTCGGGCCGGTACTGGCCGAGCTCGCGCAGCAGCACCTCGAGCTGGCGGCCGGGGGACAGACCGTCCATCGGCACGAGATCGAGGAGGATCAGGAGCACCCGCGCCCGTTCCACGTGGCGGAGAAACTGGTGACCGAGCCCGCGTCCCATCGCCGCCCCCTCGACGAGCCCGGGGATGTCGGCCACCACCATGTCGGGCTCGCCCTCGACCTCGTCGCGACGCGCCCTCGAGCCGCACCACCCCGAGGTGCGGCTCGAGGGTGGTAAAGGGGTAGTCGGCGATCTTGGGCTTGGCGGCGGAGATCGTCGAGATGAGGGTCGACTTCCCGGCGTTGGGCATCCCGACGATGGCCACGTCCGCCACGAGCTTGAGCTCCAGGTCCAGCCAGCGCTCCTCGCCCCGCTCTCCCTGCTCGGCGAAGGCGGGCGCACGGCGGCGGTTGCTCAGGAAGTGCGCGTTGCCGTGGCCCCCCCGGCCCCCCGAGGCGGCGAGCCACCGCTCGGACGGAGCGGAGAGATCGGCGAGCACCGTCCCGTCCAGGTCGCGCACGACCGTGCCCACCGGCACGGGCACCTCGACATCGCCGCCCCGCGCCCCCCGCCGTCGCTTGCCGCCCCCGTGCCCACCGTCGCCGGCGCGACGGTGGGGATGGTCGCGAAAGGCGAGCAGAGAGGACTGGTTGGGCGTGGTCACGAGCCACACGTCCCCCCCGTGGCCCCCGTCGCCACCGTCGGGACCCCCCTTGCTCACGTGAGCCTCTCGGCGGAAGGCGACGGTACCCGCGCCACCGTCGCCGGCACGGGCGTGGAGCTGCGCCTCGTCGACGAATCCCGCCATGACAAGGGATGTTAGGAGCATCCCGCCGTGGCTCCGGGATGCGGCGGGCATCCCGCCGCGGCTCAGGGGATGCGGCGGGCATCCCCAGGGGCACAGGGACGCTACGACCCCCCGGATTCGCGGATCCTCTGGGCCCGCTCGCGGACCTCCCGGTGAGCGCGCCGCCGATCCACCGTGGTGCACGAGCCCCGGGTAACGAGCTGGCGCCCCCCGACCCAGACGTCGGTCACGAGAGCCCGGTCGCCCGCCCAGACCACGTGGGCCACCAGCTCCTCGTCGGTGACGCCAGGCACCATCCGCGGGTCGTCGGTCTCGAGCCGGATGAAGTCGGCCAGCCTCCCGACCTCGAGCGAGCCGACCTCGAGACCGAGCGCGTCCGCGCCATTTGAACGCCTCTGGCGAGCACGGGCAGGCCTGCTTCGCCCCGCCCAGGCCCTTGGTCGCCACGAAGATCCGGTCATCGCCGGGCCGGGCATCACCCACCCTCATCCCCAGCAGCTCGCTGGCGCGGGCGCCGCTGGCCAGGAACATGTGGAATAACGCACGATCACGGTTGCAGCCCAGCGCGGCGAGCAGGTCGTCCAGGACGTCATCGGGCACCGCCCGCGGCTGGCGGTCGGGCTGTTTTTGCCGGTAGGCACCCCGGCGATGCCGGGGAAACGGCTCCAGCGGGTGGTGGTGAGCGTTCAGCCGCCGCCCGTCACGGGACTGCGGCGGGACCGGGGAGACCATCGGGCCCAGCCCGGTGCACGCGTGGTAGCGGTAGAACTCCGCCAGCACCGACAACGCGTGGTTGACCGTCGCCGGCGCATACCCGGCACCCAGATAGGCCTTGCCGGTGCGCGCGTTTACCTCTCCCGGCCCCGGTGCGCCCGGGCGGCGCCGGTCACGGGCGGGGTTGCGGGCCACCCGCAGCCACAACACGAAGTCGCGGACATCGGCCCGCGTCGCCTGATCCCACCGGACACCGACCGCGGCCAGGAACCGGAACCACCGCAACAGGTCATGGGCGTAGGACCGGCACGATGCAGCACTGTTGCCGCAGGCCAGCAAGTCCCGCAGGAAGCCGCTGACCGCCTCGACCGGCTCGCCGGTCTCATCGGCGACCATCCACGGCAGCACGGGATCGCCCGTCGCCCGGACCGATCCGGGCCGGGCGACGACCAGCGCCGCAACGTCCCGCTGCTGGACCGCCTCACCCGGCTCCACGGCACCTCCGTCCTCCAGATCAACAAGGACGAAGCCTGCCCCACCAGCACCTCCCCCTGCCAGAGATCACAGGACAAGGAGGAGTTAGTGCGGTCAACGGGTCGGTCTTCGGCGACCTTGCGGGCGATCCGCCAGCGCCCATCGGTGCCATCCGACCCCTCAGCCGGCTCCACGTCCTGCCCGGCGACCAGCGCCAGCAGCGCCAGCGCGGCCGCCGCCCGCTCATCCAGCTCAGCAACGTTCAGCGCCTCCACCAGCGCGCCGGCGTCGTTGACCAGGGCCGAGACCAGCGCGTCTTTCGCGCCCGGGTCATCCCAGTCGATCTTCGGCTTGCCCGGCTTCGAGTAGTCGTGCCCGGTGCACACCGCCGCGACCTGCTCCGCGGCGCCGGGCACCTCCCGTGCCACCCGCCGGATCGCGGAGACCAGCTGGGTGACCGTGTCCTGGGTCGCCACGCCGTCAGCCAGAATCGTGGAGTCCACCGCGCGGCGCCGCCGGCCCTTCAAGATCCCGGTCTCCTCGACCACCTTCTTGACCGCGTCGTTGACCCGGTGCGGACGGCCTGACTTGGCGATCCGCTGCCGCCAGTACACCAGCGTGGAGGGATCAAAACCCTCATCGTCCAGCGACGTGCCGAGCGCGACCTTCCACCGGACATCGAAGCGGACCGCCTCGGCGGTCTCCCGGTCGGAGTAGTCATGCAGCGTCTGCAGGGTCATCACCGCAGCCATCTGCGTGGCCGGGATCGACGGCCGGCCCCCCCCGGCGGGCGAACAGGTCCGCATAATCGGCATCGGGGAACACCTCGGCCCGGCGCCCCGCCAGGAAGGCGAACATGCTGCCCTCCCGGACCAGATGCCCGACCAGGCCCGCCGCGTCCAGCAATTCCCGCCTCCGCTCGAAACCCTGCATGAGAAGTCATCCCAGACGTTCGAACACCGGCCAACACGCCGATGGAGGCCCGGCCTTTTCAGCAGCCTCCTAGATGATCAATTCCAAGGGGTGGCTGCGGAGATGCGACGAGGGCGCCCAGGATCAGTTTGTGACAACAGACCTGGACACCCTCGCCACCGCACTGTACGCGACGACCGACGACCTGCTGAAAGAATCGCCGCAGCTCGCGCCGTGCCGCCCTGAGACCGGCATCGGCCCGAAGCTGAGCGACGCGGAGCTGGTCACCCTGGCGGTCATGCAGGCCCTGCCCGGGTTCACTTCCGAGGCCCGCTGGCTGCGGCACGCCCGCGCTCACCTGAGCCACCTGTTCCCCTACCTGCCCCAGCAGCCCGGCTATAACAAGCGGCTGCGCGCCGCCGCGTCGATGATCCGGCACTGCATCCGGATCCTGGCGTGCGATACCGCCGTATGGACCGATGACGTCTGGGTGGTCGATTCAACCCCGGTCGAGTGCGGCCGGTCCCGCGAGACCGCCAAGCGCTCGGACCTGGCCGGATGGGCCGAATACGGGTATTGCGCCAGTCATTCGCGGTACTTCTGGGGCCTTCGGCTGCACCTGGTGTGCACCCTGCAGGGCCTGCCTGTCGCCTTCGCCCTGACTGGCGCGAAGGCTGATGAGCGCGAGGTGCTGGCCGGCATGCTGGCCGCCGGGCCGGACCTGCTGGCTGCCCGGCCCGGCCAGATCCTGATCGGGGACAAGAACTACTACGGTGCCGTCTTCGAGTCCGCCATGGCGGAGACGGGGATCAGGCTGCTGCGGCCGGCCCATTAGGGCGAGCCCGCCCGGGCCGGCGCGCACCTGTTCAAGCCGCTGCGCCAGATCATCGAGTCCGTCAACGACACCTTCAAAGGCCAGCTTGACCTCGAACAACACGGCGGCACCCCCAGCCGGCGTGATGGTCCGCGTCCTGCAGCGCATCCTCGCCCTGACCGCCGCCATCTGGCACAACGATGCCACCGGCCAGCCCGTCCTGCGTTCACTAGTGGCCTACGACAGCTGACCTTGGAATTGATCATCTAGGCGGTGAGAAGTCTAGAGTGCGTGACCATGGCAGAGATTGTGCTGCGCGCCCGGCTCACTGGTGGCGATCACCTGGACGTTACGTACGAGGAACCCGGCACCCTCGCCGCGGACGAGGTCCTTGAGCACGTCATCTCGGCCCTTGCGGAGGATGGCGGGACACTGCGCTGCAGGCACGGTGACCGGCTCCTGGTGCTGTACGGCCGGGGCGTTGCCGCCCTTGAGGTAGCGCCGCGCGGCGCCGTCCTATGACTGCACGGCGCTGCCGGATAGGAGCCGGGGGTGGACCTACATCGGAACCGGATCGCACGTTAAGGCGGTTCGGGTACGGGAGCGGCCGGAATTCGCCAGAAAGGGGCCGCGGGGCTGCGGGTGATCGTTAGGGTGGTCGTCGTCTTGCTGGCGGCGTCTGCGGGGGTTGGGTGTGACCTCGGTCGATCGGACCGCGTATCCGCGGTTTGGCCGGGTGGTGCCGGGGCGGGAGCTGGCTGAGGCGTTTACTCCGACGGATGCCGAGGTGGAGTGGGCGCGGGCCAAGACGCAGGATCAGCAGCATCTGCTGGCGTTGGTGGTATGGCTGAAGGCCTACCAGCGGCTGGGGTATTTCCCGAAGGTCGAGGACGTGCCGCCGGTGGTGGTGCGGCATGTGCGCGAGGCCCTGGGGCTGGGCGGGGACGTGGAGCTGGAGCGGGCAGCGGTCCGGTCGGCCAAGCGGCATCGGGAGTTCGTCCGCAAGCGGATGAAGGTCACCTACGACGGCGCCGGGGTCCGGAAGATCGCTGAGGACGCGATCCGCAAGGCGGTGCAGGCCAAGGACGACCCGGCGGATCTGATCAACGTGGCGCTGGAAGAACTGGTCCGGGCCCGGTGTGAGCTGCCGGGGTACACCACCTTGGACGTGATGGCCGCGGCGATCCGCGCCGAGGTGAACAACGGGTTCTGCCAGACGGTCGCGGGACGGCTGGACCCAGCGGCGAAGGCCAGGCTGGCGCGGATGCTGGCGGTGGATCCGGTCAGCCGGCGCAGCGAGTTCGACCGGGTGAAGGACGTGGCGAAGGCCGCGTCGCTGGGCAGGTTCAAGGAGCGCCTGGACCTCCTGGAGAGCATCGACGCGATCGGCCCGACCGAGGTGTGGCTGAACGGAGTGCCGCCGGGGAAGATCGCTCATTTCGCCGGGGAGGCGCGGGTCACCGACGCCGCCGACATGAAGAAGATCACCAATGAGGACAAGCGGCTGACGCTGATCGTGAGCCTGGTGCACACGGTCCGCACCGGGGTCCGCGATGACGTGGTGACGATGTTGGGATGCCGGTAAGAACGGTGTCAGGAACCGCGTTAAAGCGTCCAGTTTGCTGAACACGGCCTCAGGTAGCGCGGCAGCGGCGGAGAGGGTGCACTAGGAGGGGAGCATGCTGCGGTAGACGGCGATCAGCGCGGCCTTCTGCTGGCCGGCCAGGCGCTCGTCGGCGCTGATGGCAGACTCCACCGACGATGCTGGGGGCTCGTCAGCCGCCGCGGCCCCATCCCCGGGGGAAGCCAAGTCGAGCAGGCCCACCTGGGCAAGCAGCGTCTCGGCGGACACGTTCAGCGCTTCGGAGAGCAGCTTGAGCACGCGCACCGATGGCAGGTGCAGGCCCCGCTCGAGCTGGCTCAGGTAGGGATCGGAGAGAGACGTCCTCTCAGCAAGCTGACGCAGTGACAGGCGGGCGAGCTTACGCCGATTGCGGATGAAGGCGCCCAGGCATTGCGTCTGCGCGTTCCAGGTACCGGTCACTGTCGCTCCGTAATTGTGTGCTTTTCACTCTCTGCTCAGGATGGTAAGCACGTCTGCGGCGAACCGCGATCGGCTCGCCGCGGGCAGCGGGCCTATCGCAGGTGGCGGGCCCGGCCCGCCGGGAAGGTGAGGCATGCTTGGTCTCGCCGCCGCTCTTCTTGGCGCCGGTGCCGCCGTTGCCGGGGAGCAGCGGCGTGGTCGCGCGCAGCACGTCCCCGGCGAACTTCCCCTGGCTGGCCAGCAGCCGTTCCGCCAGCTCGGTCCGCCCGGCATCACCGACGCCCGGCAGCCGCGCGAAACCCCGCTTCGTCATCCCCCGCGCATCGGTGACCGCCGCCGCCACCACCGCCGGCCCGCCAGCGACCCACCACCAGCCCGTCCGCTCACACCAGCCCCCGTCCCTGCCCGCTCACCCGCCGGAATCCAGTCGCGCTAACTAGACTTCGCCTATTGCGTACTATCTCACGCGTCGTTACTATCCCGGTAACCGTGTGATTGCCGTCACAGACGCCGGTGGCCACGGCGTGCCCGAGGAGGAATGGACATGCCTGTCAGGGATGACTACGTGCGCGAAGAGATCATGCAGGTGGGCGGGACGCCGCTGCGCGTCGCGATCCGGCCGGGCACCGGGACAGGGCCTCCGCTGCTGCTGTGCAACGGCATCGGCATGCGGCTGGAAGCCTTGCAGCCGTTCGTGGATGCACTCGACCCGGCCATCGAGGTGATCCGCTTCGATGCCCCCGGCGTCGGCGGCTCCCAGCTGCCCAATCTGCCGTACCGTTTCACCACCCTGGCCCTGCTGCTGCGCGACATGCTGCATAATCTCGGCCACCAGCAGGCCGACGTGCTGGGTATCTCCTGGGGAGGCGGGCTGGCTCAGCAGTTCGCGCTGCTCAACCCGCGGCTGTGCCGGCGGCTGATCCTGGTGGCGACCGCAACCGGGCCGCAGACGATGGTGCCGCCCAACCCGCTGCCGCTGGTGAAGAACCTCGTCCTGCGCCGCTACGGCGACCTGTGGGGAGGAAGCGCGAAAACCGACCCGGACGCGCTGACCCGCGCCCTGCGCAAGGCGCAGATCAGCCCGCTCAGCATGGGTTACCTGTACCAGAACACCGCCGCGCTGGGGTTCACCACGCTGCCGCTGCTGCCGCTCATCCGCCAGCGCACCCTGGTGCTCACCGGTGACGACGACCCGATCATCCCGGTGGCCAACGGCCGCATCCTGGCCGCGGGCATCCCGCACGCGACGCTGCACGTCTACCACGGCGGCCACGTCGAGCTGGTCACCCGCCCGGGCCTGCTCACGCCCCTGATCACCAGCTTCCTGGCCGCGCCGCCGCACGATGCCCGGCGCGCTGAACAAGCCCGGACCGGTCGTCATCCCGAAGACCAGGGCCCGCGCCAGGCCGCCGACGGCACCGCCGCCGCCCAGGCCGCCCCCCCCCAGGCCACCGCCGAGGCAGACGCGCTCGCCGAGGCGCTGCAGGCCGCCCGCGCCGTCCAGCAGGCCGCCGAGACCGCCGCCGCCCAGGCCGCCGCCGCGCTCCGCGACGCCCGCGAGCGGGCCGCGGCCGCCCAGGCCGCCGCCCGCGAGCAGGCAGCCGCCACCGAGGGGGCTAATGCGTTATGCGCGGGTGACGGTAGGCGTGTTGCCGCAGGCGCGGGCGGGGAATGATCGCGCGGTAACAAGGGACAACTGCTCCCGCAGCGCCCCGGGAAAGGACACGACCCGATGACCGATCCGCAGAACACCACGGCCGGCTTCGCCCGCCTCATCCAGCTGTGGACCATTCAGCTGCGCAGGATCACCGAGGGACTGACCGGCACGGCCGGGCTCAGTGAGTCCGTCCTGTCGCAGTCCGTACAGTCGCTGCAGGGCCTGCCGCACCCCGGCGCGCTGTCCGCGGCCCAGCTGAACCTGCTCGCCAGCAGCGTCGCATCGCAGCGGCAGGGCATCGCCGCGATGCAAGCTCAGCTGCGGGTGCTCGACGAGCAGCTCGCGATGCTGGAGCAGATCCTCGGCCCGCTCGCCGAGTGGGGCAAGACCTGGGCACAGTTCGAGGGGCTGGCGATAAGCGCGCGCCGTAACCCGGCGCCTGAGGGCTAAGCTGCGCTACCCGGGCGCGGTGGAGGCGCCCGGCAGCGCCCGGGACCGCGCCCCGTACCGCGTTCCTTTCCGGTAGCGCCGGGCTCATGACCAATGGCCGCCCGGCCAAAAAAATGGCCTGCGGGGCGGTCTCCCTTCGCCGGCATTGCCCGGATCAGGTCCCTGGGGGTCGCCGTTCAGCCTCTGAGCTGTCCCCGGCCTCTCAGCCTTTCCTCCCGGCTCCGGATCTCCCCGGCACTCCGTTCGGTCCAGCTCCCTCGATCACCTCGCAGACGATATTCACGCTGCATGGCGTCCATGACGGGCGCCCAGGGCCGAAAGCCCCGGCATGCACGGGCCAAACGTCGTGGCTCCGGCGCGAGTTAAGGCAGCGACCGGGCCCCGTACCCGGTGCCCTGTACGGCGGTCCCGGCCACCAGCCCAGACCCGCCCAGCTCCGCACGGTCCGGTCAGCGGCGGAAGCCCGCCGCCTCGGGACGGCGGCGCTCATGCTTCCAGGGTCCCCCGGCAAGATCATTCACTGGCGGTCGCCTTATCCGGCTGCCGAGAATCGAACGATTCCCGGCATGATCACTAGCGGCGGCCCGGACCGGGCGGGCACCGCCCGGTGATTGCCGGAAAAGGCGTGGCAAAGCCGGCGTGCCCGGCAACCGGGCCAGCACCGTTTCTCCCGCAGTCCCCGGGGTGTGACCGCGCCCCCCGCCGATAGCCCCGAAGCCCTCGGCTGCGTCGCCCCCGGTGACACGTTCCTTACCGGTGCGTACCCTTGGCCGCGATGGCCTGGTCCACTGTCTCGTGGATGGCGAAGACCTTCGTCAGCCCGGTGATCCGGAAGAGCTTCAGTATCCGCTCCTGCGTGCAGACCAGATCCAGCGAGCCGTCGTGCGCCCGCACCCGCTTCAGGCCTCCTACCAGCACCCCGAGGCCGGTGGAGTCGAGGAACTCAACCTGGTCCATGTTGACGATGAGCTGGTAGTTGTCCGTGCTGACCAGATCGATGAGCAGCTCACGCAGCCGCGGTGCCGTGGAGATATCGATCTTGCCCCCGACGTCGATGACCTCGATGCCGTCCTTTTGCGGGCTTAGCCCGGCAGGCACTTGCCCGGCAGGCCGGGGGATTGACCAGCGCGGGAACAGCGGATGAGGCTTCGCCGGGTCAGCCGGGCTCGCCGCGCAGCTTCGGCGCGTCACCACGATGATGTCGGCTACCGCCACCGCCGCCAGGAAGGCCAGGACAGCAGCGAGCACGGGAGCGTTCACCACCGCGACCGCCAGGGCCGCGCCGATCGAGCAGACGATGAACCCGAAGGCGGCCAGCACCAGGCGCAGGGTCAGGGCGCTGCGCGCCGGCGCGGCGCCAGCGATGCCTGCGGTCGGGTCGTGATATCCCTCCCTCGCCCGGCTGTCGTCTCCGGACCCGCTGTCGTGTCCGCCCGGCC
>CAVZUK010000003.1:0-3001507 GCA_963778465.1 uncultured Actinomycetes bacterium | reverse complement strand
CGGGTAGTGCCCGCTATCCGTCGAGATACATCAACGCAGGCGGCAGGCCAGCGCGCGCAGATCGCCGTCTTCGTCATGGATCAGCTGGATGTCGCGATAGCCCGTCTCTTCCAGGATCGGCTGGAGCACCTCGGCCTGTCCGGCCCCGAGCTCGAGCAGGAGCGAGCCTTTCGCTCGCAGCAGCGTTGCCGCCTCGCGTGCAGCCCGCGCCAGCAGGTCGGTGCCGTTCTGGCCGCCGTCGAGCGCGCGGAGTGGCTCCCACTCGAGGACGTCGCGGGGGAGCAGGTGGAGCCGACCGGTCGGCACGTAGGGGACGACGGCCGTGACCACGTCGACCGTTCCCGCGAACGAGCAGGGGAGGTCTGCGGTGAGGTCGCCTTCGTAGACCTCCACGCCGTTGGCCCTCGCGCAGGCGGCGGCCACCGGGTCGATCTCCGTCCCGACGATCTGCGCCCTGGGCCGGCGCCGACGCAGTGCCACCGCGATCGCGCCGGCACCGGTGCACAGGTCGACCGCGCTCCCGAGCTCGGGGAGCCGGGCGGCCGCGGAGAGGGCCAGCGCCTCGCTCTGCCACCGGGGAACGTAAGTGCCGGGATGGACGAGGATCGTCTCGCCGCAGAAGCGCACCGAGCCGGTGAGCCAGGCCAGCGGCTCGCCGGCGCAACGTCGCCGCACGAGGGATTCCAGCAAGGCGACGTCGCCGACCGTCACCTCCAGGAGCTCGCCTGCTTCCTCCTCTGCCGCCACGCACCCGGCGCGGCGAAGCGCTCTCGTGGTGGCGTCGAGGACGTCCTCAGCCGTGGCCGTTCGGGATGTGGCCCGCGAGGTGCTCGGGCACGGTGTCGTAGTGGTCGTGGGTTGCCTGGAAGCGACCCCTGCCTCCCGTCAACGCGCGGAGGTCGACCGCGTAGCGGGTGAGCTCGGCGGTCGGAACGAGGGCGACGACCGTCTGGCGCCCGTCGTCGCTCGAGTCCGTCCCCTGGATACGCGCCCGTCGCGAGTGGAGGTCGCCCATGACGTCACCTTGGACCTCGGTGGGCACGGTGACCTCCACCTTGGAGATGGGTTCGAGGAGGACCGGGGCCGCGTGGCCGAGCGCCTCCTTGAAGGCGAGCGCGGCAGCGAGCTTGAACGCCATCTCGGAAGAGTCCACCGAGTGGTGCTTGCCGTCGTCGCAAGTGGCGGCGATGTCGACGACGGGGTACCCGTGGAGCCCACCCAGCTCCATCGTCTCCATGACGCCTTTCTCCACGGCAGGGATGTACTGGCGCGGGATGGCGCCGCCGACCACCGCGTCGTGGAACTCGAAGCCCTCGCCCCGACCGAGCGGCTCGAGCTTCAGGTGGACGACGCCGAACTGCCCGTGGCCGCCGGTCTGCTTCTTGTGCCGGCCTTCGGCTTCGGCTGGCCTCGAGATGGTCTCCCGGTAGGGGACACGCACGTCCTGACGCTCCACGTTGACGCCGAACTTGCGAGCGAGGCGCTCGAAGACGACGGCCAGGTGGATCTCGCCGGCCACGTCGAGGACCGTCTGGTGGGTCTCGTCGACCCGCCGCACCACCAGCGAGGGGTCCTCCTCCTGGAGCCGGTGCAGGGCGGACATCAGCTTGTCGTCGTCGGCCCTCGAGGCCGGGTTGACGGCGACGGGGAGCGCGGGCGGCGGCATCTCGGGCAGGGGCACCCGGACGGGGGTCCCCTTGGGGGCGAGCGTGTCCCCGGTCTGCGCCCCGAGCCTGGGCACGGCGACGAAGTCGCCGGCTACCACCTCGTTCACCGGTGTCGTCGTGTGCCCGCGGATGTGCTCGAGCACGTGCAGGCGCTCCTCGTCCCGGGTGCGGGGGTTGTACAGGACGACGTCCGGCTTGATCGTTCCGGAGAAGACACGGCAGATGGAGATCTTGCCGGCGTGGGCGTCCGACAGCGTCTTGCAGACGAACAGCAGCGGGGGTCCATCGGGGTCGCAGGCGACGTCGCTCGTCCCCTCCCCGGCGAGGACGTTCAGCGGGCCCCGGTGCCCCGGCGCCGGCGCCAGCTCCGTCAGGAGACGGGCGAGCCGGTCCACGCCGACACCCGTGGTACTCGAGCAGCACAGCACGGGGAACACCGCACCCGACTCGACGCCGGCGGCAAGTGCCGACTGGAGCTCCGTACGGTCGATCTCCTCGCCCTCCAGGTACCGGGCCATGAGATCGTCCTCGCTCACGACGATGCCCTCGACCAGCTGCTCGTGCACACGGTCGACCTCGTCGCTGAGCTCCGCGGGCACCTGGGCCACCGAGCCCTCGAGCGGGGGCCCGGCCGAGGTGTCGTAGAGGGTGGCGGTGCCGTCCAGCAGGTCGACCACGCCGAGCAGGTCGTGCTCCAGACCGATCGGGAGCTCGACGGGAGCGATCCCGGCACCGAATGCGTCCTGGATCTGTGCGAGCGTCCCGTTGAAGTCCGCCCGCTCACGGTCGAGCTTGTTGACCACGAGCACGCGGGGAAGCCCTCGCTGGGCAGCCGCCCGCCAGGCGTCCTCCGTCTGGCCCTGAACCCCGTCGGTGGCGCTCACCACGATCACCGCAAGGTCGGCCACCGAGAGCGCGAGCTCCATGTCGGCCTGGAAGTCGGCGTAGCCCGGTGCGTCGATCACGTTGATCTTGGTGTCTCCGACCGTGATCGGGGCCAGGGCCATCGAGACGGACAGGTTGCGCGAGACCTCCTCGGGCTCGAAGTCGCAGACCGTGTTGCCCTTCTCGATGCTGCCCGGGCGGGAGATCGCGCCGGCGCACAGGAGGAGAGCCTCGGCCAGCGTGGTCTTGCCGGCTCCGTGATGGCCCACCAAGGCGACGTTTCTGATGCTGGATGTGGAGAGGCTCGGCACTTGTCCCCCCTTGCTCTCGTCGGTGACGAGTGTCGCGCAGTCCGGCGGCCGGTGCGAAGCGGAACCGGGTCAAAGGGGTAAAGTGGTGAGAATTGGCGGAGCGACCGGGACGGCGCGGGTGCGCTCGGGTCTCGCCCACCACCGACACGATGCTACGGAGAGGCTGATGGCGCTGGCGTCCCCAACCCAGCCGGGTGCACCGGCGAAGGGGAGCCGCTCGGGCGGCAGCTGGGCCAACAGAAGCGATGTTTGACGGGCGCTGGCGCAGCGCGGTCGATCGCAAGACGAGCCCCATAGGGCAGCGGCTGCGCCGCCTGGGCATCACCGCCGACGTCCTGACGGTCACCGGCCTCGCCCTCTCCGTGGCCACCGCCTTCGCGGTCGGCTCCGGCCACCTGCACTGGGGCATCATCCTGCTCGCCCTGACCGGTTTCGCCGACCTCCTGGACGGCCCGGTCGCCAAGGCGAGCGGCACGGCCTCGGTCCGTGGGGCCTTCTTCGACTCGGTGGTCGACCGGGTGAGCGACGCCATCGTGATGGGCGGCGTGGCCTGGTACCTGGCCTCGGTGCACGAGGGTCACCTGGTCCTCCTGCCCCTTGCGGTGCTGGCCGCGAGCTCCCTCATCTCCTACGAGCGGGCCAAGGCCGAGGCGCTCGGCATCTCCGCGAAGGGGGGGCTGATGGAGCGCGCCGAGCGGATGATCCTCCTCGGCGTCGGTTTCCTCACCCCGTGGCTCCTCGTGCCGATCCTCTGGCTGCTGCTGGGCCTCACGATGCTCACGGCCGTCGGACGCTTCGTCCGGGTCTGGAGCGTGGCCGAGGGCCCCGCCCGGCCACCCGCCGGCGCCCATCGCCATGCACGCGCCGATCGGCCCTGGCAGCAGGGACGCGTGGAGTCTCGGTGGCGGGCCTGGCGGCAGGGTCTCGCGCCAGGTGCCGGGCAGCGGCGGAGCAGCCGCCAGCCGGTGGGCCGCTGGAGGGCCCGGAGGCAGGAGACGTTGGCCAGTCGCAGCGGTCGTACGAGGCGGGCCCGCGGCACCCAGCGGGTCTTCCGGTCCGGGCCGCCTTCCGGTCCGGCGATGCGGGACCAGCGCAGCCGCGACCGCTGAAGCCCCCGCCCGCAAACCCCTCTGTGTCCCAGCCTCGGCCTCGTCTCCGGCATCTCGCGAGCTACGCCGCCTACCGCGGCCTCGGCGAGGCCCTGGCCAGGGCTCCGGAGGGCTTTGGCAGCGCCGTGACGGTGGCCGTGACCCAGTTCCTCTCGCAGTGCAAACGCCAGGATCGGCAGCTGGCCGAGCTACACCTCGAGCGCGTCCTCGCAAGCACTTCGCCGGTCGTGGCCCCGGACCGGGCGGTGGTGCGGCGATGGGCTCGGCGGTCCTTCCGGGCCTATGGGCGGTACTGGACCGAGGGCGGGCGCCTGCCCACGACGTCCGAGACCGAGGTGCGCAGCCGGATGATCATCGAGCGTGGTCTCGAGCACCTGGCGGCGGGAATGGCGACCGGCAAGGGCGTGGTGATGGCGCTTCCCCACGTCGGCAGCTGGGAATGGGGCGGATCCTTCCTGGCCTCCGAGGGATTCCCCATGACGAGCGTCGCGGAGCGCGTGGAGCCCGAGCGCCTCTTCGACTGGTTCGTCGACCAGCGGGAGGCGATGGGACTGCGCATCGTGCCCCTGGACCACGATGCCAGCGGCGTGGTGTTGAGCACGCTGCGCTCGGGCGGGCTCGTCGGTCTCCTGTGCGATCGGGACATCGAGGGAAGCGGCGTGGAGGTGGAGTTCTTCGGCGAGCGGACGACCTTCCCTGCCGGGCCCGCGACCATGGCGTTGCGCACCGGCGCGACGTTGCTCACCGCGGTGGTCTACAGCGGGCCGGGCCCATTCCACAACGGCGTCGTCTCGGCCCCCCTCAACACGGAACGGCGCGGCCGGATCCGCGACGACGTGGTGCGTTTGACCCAGGAGATCGCCACCCAGTTCGAGGAGTACATCCGCCGAGCGCCCGAGCAGTGGCACCTCTTCCAGCCGAATTGGCCGACTGAGTACGAGGGCCTGGCCGGGAAGGGTCCTCTGGCGTCCCGGCTCTCGCCTCGACGGACCCCGGGGGCGATCACCTGATGAGGATCGCCATGGTCTGCCCCTACAGCCTCAGCCGGCCCGGGGGCGTCCAGGGGCAGGCACTGGGGCTCGCCGCCGCCCTGAGACGCAGGGGCCACGCCATCTGGGTGCTCGCGCCCGCGTCCGGGGGACACCGGATGGGGCATGGGGACGGCGCGCCGGATATCGCAGCGGACCCCGCAGACTCGGGTGGCACGATCGTCGTCGGGCGGTCGGTCGCCCTGCCCGCCAACGGGTCGATCGCGCCCGTCGCCCTGTGGCCGGGAGCGGCTCGGCGCGCCCGCGAGAAGGCGGTCGATGCCAAGGTCGACGTCGTCCACCTGCACGAACCCTTTGCTCCGACGCTCGGGTACGGGTTCTTGGTCCGGCCCGTCCTCCCGATGGTGGCGACCTTCCACCGCTCGGGGCTCCACGTCGGCTACCGCGTCATCGCCCCTCTTGCCCGCAGGCTGGGGCCGCGCATCGCGGTCCGGTGCGCCGTCTCCGAATCAGCCCGGGCGACCGCCGCTCAGGTGGTCGGCGGTCCCTTCGAGTTGCTGTTCAACGGGGTCGATCTGGCGGAGCTCGAGTCCACGGAGACCGCCACGCCCCAGGGCGCCACCGGCGCCGGACCCGACGGTTCGGCCGTCCCGCCCGGATCCGTCTCTCTGCTCTTCCTCGGTCGGCACGAGCCGCGCAAGGGCCTGCTCGTTCTCCTCGAGGCCTTTCAACGCGTGAGCGAGGAGGCCAACGCGGTCCTCTGGATCGCAGGGAACGGTCCGATGACCGGAGAGCTGCGCCGCCGGTTCCCCCCGAGCCCGCGTCACGTCTGGCTGGGTGTCCTGTCAGAAGGGGAGAAGGTCCGCCGGATCAGGGCGGCCGACGTGCTGTGCGCGCCGGCCCTCGGAGGCGAGTCCTTCGGGATGGTGCTGGTCGAGGGCCTGGCGGCACGCACTGCGGTGCTGGCCTCGGACATCTCTGGCTATCGCGAGGCCGCCGGCGGGCATGCCGAGCTCGTCGAGCCCGGTGACGTGGCGTCCTGGGCCGAGGCCATCGTCCGCATGGCGGGCGAGGTGCGCTCGGGCTCCGGGAGGGCGTCTCGCGAAGCGCTCGACCTCGGGGAGGCTCACGCCTCGGGTTGGTCGATGGATCGCCTCGCGGCCTGCTACGAGGAGCGCTACGAGCGCGCCCTGGGTGCCCGGTAACCTCGTCGGTCGATGGGTGGAAGCGGGTCAGGGTCGAATCGCCGGCATCGCGGCCGGAGGCCGGCGGGTGGATCGTCGTCCGGGTCCCAAAGCGGATCCTCGTCGGGACCGTCTTCCGGGTCGTCCTCGGGGTCATCTCGAGGCTCGCAGTCCGGCCGCTCCGCCAGGCGCCGCCCGAACGACCGCCCCTCCGGTTCACGGGGCAATCAGCGATCGGGCTCTCCGGCATCATCGCGAGGCCCCGATCGGAGGCGGAGCCACGGCGCTCGTCGAGGCTCCTCCGGTGCTCCCCGGTCGGCAACGGAGGATCGCGGGCCAAGGACCGAGGCGGGATCGGACGCCGCTGCTGAGACCGCCGCGGTCGCCACTGGAGGTGGGGCTCGCCACGAGGCGGCCCTCGACGGACGCGTCGCCGCGGCCCACAACCGCCGTCGAGCGCAGCTGATCGGCGGGACGGCCGGGATTCTGCCCGGAGCCGTCTTGGGGCTCGTGCTCGGGCTGGTCCTCGGCATCGTGGCCGGCGCCGTCGCGGCCGTGGTCGTGGCGGCCGTGGTCACGGTCCTGGTGTGGCGATCCGCCACCGGACTCGTCCTGCGCCGCATGGGCGCGCGGCCGGCACCTCCAGGGACCTTTCCCCGCCTCGACAACGTGGTGGAGGGACTCTGCGCCACCTTTGGTCTCCGCGTTCCCGCCCTCGCGGTGGTGGACGACCCCGTGCCCAACAGCGCCGCCGTCGGGGTCAATCCGGGCGCGGCGACGCTCGTGGTGACGAGTGGGCTCGTGGAGGGAATGGGGCTCGTCGAGCTCGAGGCGGTCGTCGCCCACGAGCTCGCCCACATCAAGCGTGACGACGTCGTGGTCCTGACCATCGCCGCCGCGGTCGTCGGACCTGTCTGCACCTTGACCGGCAGCGACCGGTGGATGGTCCGTGCGATCGGCTCGGGACGCGAGTTCGTCGCCGACGACGTCGCCGTCACCGTCGTGCGCTACCCGCCGGGGCTGCAGCGGGCGCTCGAGGCGATGCAGAGCGCACCCCCGCCCGAGGCGGGGTCCGTGTTCGCGGCCTCGAGCCTGCACTCGCTCCGGCACTTCTTCGTCGATCCCGACGTGGGGCGCCGAGACCGGGAAGAGTGCGCGCAGCTCGACGCCACGGCCGTCCGCGCGGCGGTCCTCGCCGAGCGCTGACCCCGGGGCGCGGCGAACCGACGTCGCCGCCATGGCCGGTGACGCATCCCACCACTGGCCGCCGCCGTCTGCCGCTGCCGATGGCCAGCCTCCCCGTTACCGGGGCCAGCATGACCGCCCGGTAGCATGGAGGTCATGGCGGACATCGGCGAACAGCGGGTGACGGGCACGTTCACCGTGAAACGGGGGCTGGCCGACATGTTGCGTGGCGGCGTCATCATGGACGTGGTCACGGCCGAGCACGCAAAGATCGCGGAGGACGCCGGGGCGGTCTCGGTGATGGCCCTCGAGCGCGTTCCCGCCGACATTCGCCGGGACGGTGGCGTGGCCCGGATGAGCGATCCCGCCCTCATCTCGGCGATCCAGGACGCCGTGACCATCCCGGTCATGGCCAAGGCCCGCATCGGGCACTTCGCCGAGGCGCAGGTGCTCCAGGCTCTCGGGGTCGACTACATCGACGAGAGCGAGGTTCTCACGCCGGCCGACGAGGCGCACCACATCGACAAGTGGGCGTTCTCGGTACCGTTCGTCTGCGGCGCCACCAATCTCGGAGAGGCGTTGCGACGCATCTCCGAGGGAGCGGCGATGATCCGCTCAAAGGGCGAGGCCGGCACGGGCAACATCGTGGAGGCCGTGCGCCACCTGCGTTCGATCGTGGGCGACATCCGACGCATCGGCGTCGCAGACTCCGCCGAGCTCTACGAGTGGGCCAAGCGTTTGCAGGCGCCGGTCGGCCTCGTGCAGGAGATCGCCGCCATGGGCGAGCTGCCCGTCCCGCTCTTCTGCGCCGGCGGCATCGCCACACCGGCGGATGCCGCCCTCGTGATGCAGCTGGGTGCGCAGGCGGTCTTCGTCGGGTCGGGCATCTTCAAGAGCGAGGATCCGGCCCGCCGCGCCAGGGCGATCGTCGAGGCCACGACGCACTACCTCGATGCCGAGCACGTGGCCAAGGTTTCCAGGGGACTCGGTGAGCCCATGCGCGGCCACGAGATCTCGGACCTGGGCGAGCGGCTGGCCGATCGCGGTTGGTGACCCGGGTTCCGCGGGCCGACGCGGGCCCCGCGAGCCACACTGTCGGGGTCCTCGGGCTGCAGGGAGACGTTCGCGAGCACCTGGCAGCTTTGGAGGAGCTCGGCGTTTCCGGGCGGGTCGTGCGACGTGCCTCGGAGCTCGCGGACCTCGACGGTCTGATCATTCCCGGGGGGGAGTCGACGACGCTGTCGCTCCTGCTGCGTAGCTCGGGCGTCCTCGAGCCGCTGCGCGACCGGCTCGCCGGGGGCATGCCGACGCTCGGCACCTGTGCGGGCCTGGTGCTCCTCGCCACCGACGTCCTGGATGGTCGCCCCGACCAGGTGCACCTCGACGCCATCGACTGCACGGTGCGCCGGAACGCCTACGGACGCCAGGCACAGTCCTTCGAGACCACGCTCGACGCCACGCGAATCGACGAGCTGCTGTCGAGGCTCCCGGCCGGCGCTCCCGGTGATGAGGCCGGAGATGTCGGGGGGCGGGGCGAGCTCCCGGCGGTGTTCATCCGCGCTCCCGTGATCGAGCGGGTCGGTGGCGGCGTCGAGGTTCTGGCGGACGCGCCGTCGGGCCCGTCGGGTAACGCCCCTGCGATACGCCCGGTTCCGGCGGTGGCCCGGCAGGGCAACGTCCTGGTCGCGTCCTTCCATCCGGAGCTCACGCCCGATCGCCGGGTCCACCGGCTGCTCGTGGCCATGGTCCGAGGCGAGCTGCCCGGTCCGGTGGCGGATGGCCCCGGCGGGGACGCCGGCGAGCCGGTGGCCGCCAGGACCGGCCGGTAGCATCAGAATTCCAGGACCTGGGCGCCCGGCGGCGCCTGCAGGGCCCGAGAGAGCAATAGGAGCACGAGTATGTCCGGGCACTCCAAGTGGGCGACCACCAAGTACCGCAAGGGCGCGCAGGACAAGGCGCGAGGCAAACTCTTCGCGAAGCTGATCCGCCAGATCGAGGTGGCGGCGCGCGAGGGCGGGAGCGACCTGAGCTCCAACGCCGCGCTGCGCACCATGTACAGCAAGGCGCGTGACGCTTCCGTGCCGTCGGACACGATCGAGCGCGCCATCAAGCGGGGCACGGGCGAGCTCGAGGGGGTTCGCTACGAGGCCGTGACCTACGAGGGGTACGCGCACGGCGGGGTGGCCGTCCTCGTCGAGTGCCTCACCGACAACCGGAACCGGACCGGTGCCGAGATCCGCAACATCTTCAATCGAAGCGGCGGCTCCACCGCAGAGCCCGGCGCGGTCAGTTGGCAGTTCGCCCGAAAGGGGGCCATCTCGCTGGCTCACGACGTCGACGAGGACCGGGTCATGGAGCTGGCGACCGACGCGGGTGCCGAGGATCTGACGGACGAGGGAGTGCGGTGGCTGGTGACCACGGCGCCGTCGGACCTCGCGGCCGTGCGGGGGGCCCTCGAGACGGCTGGTCTCCAGGTCGAGTCCTCGGAGCTGACGCTCGTGCCGACGACCACCGTCCCTGTCGAGGACGAGGGGGAGGCCAAGCGGGTCGTGCGGCTCCTCGAGGCGCTCGACGACCACGACGACGTCCAGGCGGTGCACGCGAACTACGACATCCCGGACCCGGTGCTCGCCCAGCTGGCCGGCTGAGGCGCCCGCCGCAGCCCCGCGACAGCGGCCGGACCTGGCGCCCGTCAGGCCCGGCCCTGGGCTCTGCACGAGGCCACAGGTCCCCCTGCGGGCCGGGGCGTGCGCGCTACAGTCGAACGCATGTTCGTTCTCGGGGTCGACCCCGGGCTGTCACGATGCGGGTACGGGCTGCTCGAGCGGGGCAGCCGGGGGAGGCACCGGGCGGTGTCCGCGGGCGTGATCGTGACCGATCCCACCTGGGACCTTCCGGCCCGGTTGCAGGTGGTCCACGAGGAGCTCCGGGCCCTGGTGCAGGAATTCGAGCCGGACGTGATGGCCGTCGAGCGAGTGTTCTTCCAGGTCAACGCCAGGACGGCCATGTCGGTGGGCCAGGTCAGCGGCCTCGCGCTGGTCGCGGCGTCCGATGCCGGCTGCGAGGTGGTCCAGTACACGTCCAACGAGGTCAAGCAGGCCGTGGTCGGTTACGGGTCGGCCACCAAGCGTCAGGTCCAGCGGATGGTGGCGAGCTCGCTCTCGCTCCAGACCCTGCCGCACCCGCCCGACGCCGCGGACGCCCTGGCGCTCGCGTTGTGCCACCTCGCCACGCTCCCGCTGCGGCGGGCCGTCGCGGCCGCATCGAACGCACCGACGGGTTCGACGGGACGGACGGCGTCGAAAACCCAGATGGGACCGACACACATCGCAGAGAGGGGACGAGTCCCATGATCGGTTCGCTGCGCGGGATCTTCTCCTCTCGGCTGTCGCCCAACGAGGTGCTGGTCGAGGTAGGTGGCGTCGGCTACCGGGTCTTGGTGACGACGCCGACCGCGGCCCATCTCGGCCCGCTCGGGTCCGAGGTGTCCTTCGCCGTGCACACCCACGTGCGTGAGGACGCCCTCGTGCTCTACGGATTCGAGCACGACGACGAGCGCCGGTGCTTCGAGGCGCTCCTCGGGGCGCACGGGGTGGGCCCGTCCCTCGCCCTCACGATCCTCTCCGCCCTTTCGCCAGCCGTGCTGTCGGTGGCGGTCCTGGAGGAGGACATCGGCACCTTGTGCACGGTCCCCGGCATCGGTCGCAAGACGGCGGCCCGGCTGGTCATCGACCTGAAGAGCCGCCTCGAGCTCCCGGACCTCGCCGCACCGAGCGCGGACGGTGGGGGGACCGGCGCTCGTGGGGAGGTCCGAGCCGCGCTCTCCGAGCTCGGCTACGGACCCGACGAGATCCGGCAGGCCGTGGAGGGCACCGAGGCCGACGTGCCGGTCGAGGAGATGCTGCGACAGGCGCTGCGAGGGCTGGCGGCGAGGTGACGCCGGAGGCGAGGCGCGAGACGCTCGAGCGCGGGGACGTGGCGGCATCCGAGGACGCGCACCGCACGGTCGATCCGATCATCGCCGGCGGCGAGGAGGTCGAGGAGGGTTCCCTGCGGCCCCGCTCGTTGGCGGAGTTCGTCGGCCAGTCCGATCTGGTCGAGCATCTCGAGATCGTGCTCCAGGCGGCGCGGGGGCGAGGACAACCCGTCGACCACCTGCTCTTTGCGGGCCCGCCCGGTCTCGGAAAGACCTCTCTGGCGGTGATCGTGGCCGCGGAGATGGGCGTGGGGCTGCGTGTGACCTCCGGCCCGGCCCTCGCCCGGACGGGCGACCTCGCCGCGCTGTTGACGGACCTGCAGGAGGGGGACGTCCTGTTCATCGACGAGGTCCACCGGCTGCACCGAGCCGTCGAGGAGCTCCTCTACCCGGCGATGGAGGACAGCAAGCTCGACATCGTCATCGGCAAGGGGCCGACGGCGAGGTCGATCCGCCTCGACTTGCCCCGGTTCACGCTGGTCGGCGCCACGACGCGCACGGGCCTCGTGGCCGGACCGCTGCGCGACCGCTTCGGCTTCGTCGGTCGCCTCGACCTCTACGCGGTCGACGAGCTGCAGGCCATCGTCGAGCGCTCGGCGCGCATTCTCCGTGTCCCAGCACGGGCCCCGGGTCCGGGGCGCATCGCCGAGCGCTCTCGGGGTACGCCCCGCATCGCCAACCGCCTCCTGCGGAGGGTGCGCGATTTCGTCGAGGTCAAGCGCGACGGGATCATCACCGGCGAGGCGGCATCGGAGGCGCTCGGCGTCTTCGGGGTGGACCAGCTGGGGCTCGACAAGGTGGACCGCTCGATCCTCGACGCCCTCTGCCGGAGGTTCGGCGGCCAGCCGGTCGGCCTCACCACCCTCGCGCAGTGCGTGGGGGAGGAGCCCGACACGATCGAAGACGCCTACGAGCCGTACCTGCTCCAGCAGGGGCTCGTCCTGCGCACCCCCCGCGGGCGGGTGGCCACGGATCGCGCCTGGGCCCACCTCGGGACGGTGCGCGACGAGCGCGCCCTGTTCTGAGGGTCGCCGAGGCGGGATCAGATCGTGGGCTGGTAGCGGTAGCCGAAGCCCCGCACGCTCTGGAGCGGGGAGTCCTCGGCGCTGCCCCACCCGAGCTTTCGGCGCAGCCGCAGGACCGTGTACTTGATGCGGTCGGAGTTGACGGCGCCGGGGTCGTCCCACACCTCGTCGAGCAGGTCCTCGCTCGAGACCACCTGCCCCGGGCGCCGGCAGAGCACTGTCAGCAGCCGATATTCGGTCGGGGTCAGGTTGACGGCCAGGCCGTCGATCGACACCTCCCGCCGGTCCAGGTCGACCCGCAGGGGTCCGTCGACGAACGCCGCGTGGGCCTTGGAGCGCCCGCCCCTCCGGGACATGGCATAGAGACGGGCGAGCAACTCTGCGGGCCCGAAGGGCTTGGTCATGTAGTCGTCGGCCCCGGCACCCAGCCCCCGGACCTTGTCCGGCTCGTCGGAGCGGGCTGTGAGGAGCAGGATCGGGGCGTCGCTCATGTCCCGCATCCGCGCCAGAACCTCCCAGCCGTCGAGGTCGGGCAGCCCGACGTCCAACACGACCAGGTCTGGTCGCAGCTGGTGGAAGGTCCGCAGGCCCTCACGGGCGGTGGCTGCCGTGGCGATCCGGTAACCGTTGCGCGACAGCAGGACCTGGAGGAGCTCCCGGACGTCCGGCTCGTCCTCGATCGCCAACACGGTGGTCCCAGCCCCTTGCAAACCTGGCCCTTTCCGTCGTATCGGTGTCCTGCTGCGCCGGGCGACGTCCCAAACGGTGCAGGTAGCCCCACAATACTTTTTGCAGCGCTCCAACGGCCGCGATGGGTAGGCGCAAGCCCCTCATGCTCCTGCTCAGGGCCGATTCGGCGTCCAGCCGGCCCGCCGAGGAGGGCGTGTGGACGCCCGCATTCGCGGCGGACGCTCCGTGCATTAAGGTGTCGTAACTGTGCGTGACCTGGGGCCGGCCACCCGAGCTGGCGAGACGGGCAAGAGACAAGGACGGCGTCCATGAGCATCACGTTGGGCGCGGTCGCCCTGCTGGCGGCAGCCAAGAAGTCGGGTTCCTCGAGCGCGAGCCTGCTGATCCTGCTGCTGGTGATCGGCGTGGCGCTGTACTTCCTCTTCCTGCGGCCGCAGCAGCAAAAGGCCCGCAAGGCGAAGGCTGCCAAGTCCGAGGTGGAGATCGGTGACGAGATCGTGACCGTCGGCGGCATGGTCGGCACCGTCGTGGACAAGGAAGGCGACCGGGTCACGGTGGAGACCGGCGGGCCCGAGGGGACCCGGCTCGTATTCGTGAGCAACGCCATCGCCCGCAAGGTCGAGCCGGCCCAGCCGGCCGCCGAGGACGAGGACGCCGACGAGGCCGAGGACGACGTCGAGGACCACGACGAGCCTGGGGCCGCCGAAGCCAACGGCGCGGCGTCCTCCGCTCCGGGTAACGGGGCCGTCTCGGCCGAGAGCGCGAATGACACCACCGAATCCGATGCGGGCGGCAACGGGAGCTCCAACAGGCGCCGCCGGGGTCGCAACGGCACGCGCCGCACACCGTGAGTCCCCCCGCTCCCGCCCACGCCCGGCGGCGAGGCGACAGCGGGGAATGTGGATCAGCCTCATCACCGTGGTCGTCGTGGCCTTCGGGTCGCTGCTGGCGACACTCCTCGTGGGCTGGTCCCCACGCCTCGGGCTCGACCTCGCCGGCGGCCTGTCGGTCACTTACCAGACGGCCCACAACGTCTCGCAGGCCGACCTCAACCAGGCGGTCGACATCCTCCAGAGCCGGGTCAACCAGGTGGGGGTCTCTGGCGCCCAGGTCAACACCCAGGGCAACAACTCCATCGTGGTGTCGATCCCCGGCATCAGTAACGGTCGTGCCGTCCTCGCCCAGATCGGCCAGACCGCACAGCTCTACTTCCGCCCGGGCCTCTGCTACGCGCCCGCCTACGTCGGCCACGGCAAGAACGCGTCCGCCGCCAACCTGCCGAGCCAGCTGCCCAAGTGCTCGGCCACCAGCGCACTCACTGCTGCCAATCTCGCCGTGTCCTCGAACGGAGCCTCTACCTCGCCCCCACCGGACCAGGCGTTTGCCAACTACCCCAACACCAACCCGCTGCGGGACCCGAAGAACTCGCAGGTGCTGCTCCCGGGGGCCCAGGGGAGCGACGCCTACCATCAGCGGTTCGTCCTCGGTCCGGCGCAGCTCACGGGTCGGGCGGTCCAGTCCGCGGTGGCCCAGCAGGAGCAGAGCGGCCAGTGGGTCGTGAACTACACGCTGACGAGCACGGGTTCGAAGCAGTGGGATCAAGTCGCCGGGGCGAATTTCCACCAGATCATCGCCATCGAGCTCGACGGCCAGGTGTACTCGGCGCCCATCATCCAGCCAGACCAGAGCACGTTTTCCTCGTTTGGCGGGCAGGGCCAGATCTCCGGCGGCCTCAACGAGTCGACGGCCAAGAGCCTGGCTCAGGCCATGAACTTCGGTGCGCTGCCCGTGCGCCTCATCCCGATCACGACGGAAACAATCTCGCCGACCCTGGGCAAGTCCTCGCTGGAGGCCGGACTGGCCGCCGGCATCGCTGGCCTCATCCTCGTGCTGATCTACACGATCATCTACTACCGGTTCCTCGGCATCGTGGCCGTGAGCGGGCTGGCGGTCACCGCGGCCCTGCTGTGGTCGATCATCTCGGCGCTGGGGCACACCTCGGCGGCGCCGAGCTTCGACCTGGCCGGCGTCACCGGCATCATCGTGTCGATCGGTATCACGGTGGACTCGTACATCGTGTACTTCGAACGTCTCAAAGACGAGACGCGCGCCGGTCGCACGGTGCGCACGAGCCTGGACCGCGGGTTTAAGAGCGCCTTTCGCACCGTGCTCGCCGCGGACGCGGTATCGCTGATCGGTGCGGTCCTGCTGTACTTCCTCGCCACGTCCGACGTGAAGGGCTTTGCGTTCTTCCTCGGCCTGTCGACGTTGCTCGACATCATCATCACCTACTTCTTCACCCGTCCCCTGGTGGCCATCCTCGGAACCAACGAGCGTGTCACCGAGGCCAAGGTCATCGGCATCTCGAGGGGGCTGGCGGTGCAGGGCGGAGCGAAACCGTGAGCGCAGCGCGCCGGTCGCGGGGTCGGGGGGGCGGCCTCAGTGCCGCCAGGAAGGACGTCGAGCCCCTGCGACCGTCCGGCGGCGGCGACCAGGAGACCCCGCCCGAGGCGGGAGACGCCGAGGAGCCGGTCGTCGACGCGGAAATGGTCATCGACGGGCCGTCCGTTGAAGACGAACCAGTCGCCGAGCAGTCGGCCGTTGACGAAGTGCCGGCCGTTGCCGAGGAGCCCATCGAGGAGCACCCCGACGAAGAAGTCGTCGACGAGGAGTCCGTCGAAGGCGAGGAAGTTGTCGACGAGGACGTGGTCGACGATGAGGTTGGCGACGGGTCCGTCGAAGACGATGAGGTTGTCGACCAGGACATAGCAGCCGACGAGGACTACGACGAAGAGGTTGGAGAGCACGAGCCGGCAGTAGCCGCGGCGGCGGTCGCAGCGTCAGAGCCCAAGAGGCGCCGGGAGCGAAAGTCGAGGAGGGTTGCACCTCCGGCTCCGGCTCCCGCGGCCCCCGAGCCCGCGGGCCGAGGAGGCCCGCTGCACCGTCTCTACTCGGGCCAGACGCGGTTCGACTTCGTCGGCCGAAAGAAGGTCTGGTTCGCGATCTCGGCCATCATCATCGGGGCCGGGATCATCTCCCTCGGGATCAGAGGGTTCAACTTCGGCATCGAGTTCAAGGGCGGGACCTCGTGGACCGTCCAGTCCCAGGGGATCTCGGCCTCGCAGGCCACAAAGGCTGTCGAGGCCGACGGGGTCAGCCAGCCGGTCGTCGAGGTCCTCGGCGGCAAGACGCTGCAGGTGCAGGCGGACCTCAACAACCTGCCCAAGGCGCAGCAGGCGGCGACCACCGCCAGGGTGACCGCGTCGCTGGCGCAGCTCGCGCACACCCAGCCCAACAACGTCACCATCAGCACGGTCGGGCCGACCTGGGGCAGCCAGGTGAGCAAGAAGGCACTCCAGGCCCTGATCGCCTTCTTCATCGTGGTGGCCATCTACATCAGCATCCGGTTCGAGTGGAAGATGGCGGTGGCCGCGATCGTCGCGGTGATCCACGACCTGCTCATCACGGCGGGCGTCTATTCGCTGTCGGGGCTGCAGGTGACCCCGGACACCGTGATCGCGATCCTCACCATCCTCGGGTACTCGCTGTACGACACCGTGGTCGTGTTCGACCGCGTCCGTGACAACACCAAGACCTTTGCCGCCTCGGGCCGGATGACCTACACCGACATGGTCAACCTGTCCATGAACCAGACCCTCGCCCGGTCGATCAACACCTCGATGGTGGCGATCCTGCCCGTGCTGGCGGTGCTCGTCGTTGGTGCGGAGATCCTCGGGGCGACGACCCTCCAGGACTTCGGGCTGGCCCTCTTCATCGGGTTGCTGAGCGGGGCCTACTCGTCGATCTTCATCGCCTCCCCGGTGCTCGCCATGCTGAAGGAGCGCGAGCCCCGTTACCGTCGGATCCACGACCGCCTTGAGGCACGGCACGCGGTGGGCGTGCTCACGCCGGCCGCCGCAGCGGCGCTGGTGGGGGGCGGGGCGCTCGTCGCCGGTTCGTCCCGCGGCGGAGGTCCCGGATCGGCGGCGCCCGGACCGATCCGGCCGAGCGGCGGCTCCTCGGGCAACGGGGCCAGAGCCGAGCCGGCTGCCAACGGCTCCCGAAGCGCCGGGACCGCGACGGACGGATCGGGCCAGGGAGCGGGTGCGGGCGCGGGCGCAGCGGGTTCCGGTGTATCCGGGCGGGGCCAGGCGGGTCGACCGCCGCCTCGACCCCGCAAGTCGGGCAGTGGATCGAAGAGTCGGAGGCGCAGGCGCTAGCGCGGGAGTGCCGGGGCGCGACCTGCGGCGAGTCGACGCCCGCGCCTCGGAGCGCCGGATATCCGAAAACGTCAGCTACGCTGGAGCGATGGTGACCGTCCTCCAACCCGCGCCCACGGCGGGCCTGGGCGGTGACGCGCTCGACAGCCTCCTCAACCGGGTCCTCGCCGAGGTCTCGCAGCGGCGGCCGGGCGAGGACGTGGACATCATCCTCCGGGCGGCCCGGACGGCGGCGTCGGCCCACGCCGACCAGTACCGGCAGTCGGGCGAGCCGTACCTCACGCACCCCCTGGCGGTCGCCGGGATCGTGGCGGAGCTCGGACTGGACGCCTCCACGGTGGCGGCGGCCCTGCTCCACGACGCCGTCGAGGACACCGGGCTGACCCTCGAGGGCATCGAGGTCGAGTTCGGCCCGGTGGTGGCCCGGGTGGTCGACGGGGTCACCAAGCTCGACCGGCTGCAATTCGACTCGAAGGAGGCCCAGCAGGCGGCCACCATCCGCAAGATGCTCGTGGCGATGGCCAACGACTGGCGGGTGCTCCTGATCAAGCTGGCCGACCGCCTGCACAACATGCGCACGCTCGGCGTGATGCCGGACTGGAAGCAGCGCCGCATCGCGCAGGAGACGCTCGACATCTACGCGCCGCTGGCTCATCGCCTCGGCATCCAGCAGGTCAAGTGGCAGCTCGAGGACCTGGCCTTCGCCACCCTGCACCCCAAGCGGTACGCGGAGATCGACCAGATGGTCGTCGCACGCGCCCCGCAGCGAGAGGAGTACCTGGCGAGGGTGCTGGTCGCCGTCCGCGAGCGCCTGGCGACGCACGGTATCGAGGGCGAGGTGACCGGCCGCCCCAAGCACCTCTGGAGCATCTACGAGAAGATGGTCGTGCGGGGCAAGGAGTTCGACGACATCCACGACCTCGTCGGCATCCGGGTCGTGGTCGCCGACGACAAGGACTGCTGGGCGTCGCTCGGCAGCATCCACGCCATCTGGGCGCCGGTGCAGGGCCGCTTCAAGGACTACATCAACACGCCCAAGTTCAACCTCTACCAGTCCCTGCACACGACCGTGATCGGGCCGGAGGGCAAGCCGATCGAGGTGCAGATCCGGACGCACGAGATGCACCGCCGGGCCGAGTACGGCATCGCCGCCCACTGGGGCTACAAGGCGGGCGACGCCTCGTCCGAGATGGCCTGGCTCCAGCGCATCGTCGACGTGGAGCAGGGGACGACCGACCCGGTCGAGTTCCTCCAGGCCCTGAAGCTGGACCTCGAGCAGGACGAGGTCTACGTCTTCACGCCCAAGGGCAAGGTCATCGCCCTGGCGGCGCGCGCGACCCCGGTGGACTTCGCCTACGCCATCCACACCGAGGTCGGCCACCGCTGCATCGGCGCCCGGGTCAACGGCCGCCTGGTGCCGCTCGAAACCCGCCTGACCTCGGCCGACACGGTGGAGATCGTCACCTCCAAGTCCCAGGTCGCCGGTCCCTCCCGGGACTGGCTCCAGTTCGTCGCCTCGCCGAGGGCCCGCAACAAGATCCGCCAGTGGTTCAGCCGGGAGCGCCGGGAGGACACGATCGAGGGCGGGCGTGAGGAGCTGGTCAAGATCCTCCGCCGGGAGGGCATGCCGCTGCGCGAGATCCTCGCCTCGAGCGCGCTCCAGCAGGTGTGCCAGGCGCTCAACCTGAGCGATCCCGAGGCGCTGTTCGCCGCCATCGGCGAGCACCGGGTGTCGGTGCAGTCGGTGCTCCAGCGACTCTCCCGCGAGCTGCAGGGCGGCGAGCCCGAGCAGCTGCCCACGACGGCGACGCGCGGCGTGCGCCGCTCGCGCATCGGCGGCCGTCAGGGCGCCGGGGTCTACGTCGAGGGTCTCGACGACCTGATGGTGCACCTGGCGCGCTGCTGCACGCCGGTCCCCGGCGACCAGATCATGGGCTTCGTCACCCAGGGCCGTGGCGTGTCGGTCCACCGGACCGACTGCTCCAACGCGATGGCCCTCCAGCGCCAGTCGACCGAGCGACTCATCGAGGTCGAGTGGGACCGGGCGGCCGACGGCGTGTTCGTGGCCACGATCGAGGTACTGGCCTTTGACCGCTCGAGGTTGCTGTCGGACGTGAGCCGAGTGGTCTCCGAGCATCACCTCAACATCGTGGCGGCGCGCACCGCGACCACGTCGGACCGGGTGAGCCGCATGGCCTTTGACGTCGAGCTGGCCGACCCGGCGCACCTCCACTCGCTGATCGCCTCCCTGAAGCACCTCGACGGCGTCTTCGACGCCTACCGCCAGATCCCCGGCCGGAGGGCCTGACCCCCAAAGTGCCTGATCGAAACGCGGCTGCGGACGAGCAGGGGCCGGTGCGCGCCCCGACCGGCACGCGCGACGTGCTGTGGCCGGAGTCGCACCGTTGGGAGCGCCTCGTCGCCACCTTCGCCGACGAGGCCCAACGGGCCGGCTTCGGGCTCGTGCTCAACCCGATGTTCGAGTCGGTGCGAGTGTTCCGCCGCGGGATCGGGGAGCAGAGCGAGGTCGTCGGCAAGGAGATGTACGAGTTCGAGGACCGAGGCGGCCGGATGCTGGCGCTGCGTCCCGAGGGCACGGCCTCCCTCGTGCGGACCTACGTGCAGCACCGGCCAAACCTGCCCTGGAAGGCGTGGTACGTGACGCCGGCCTTCCGTTACGAGCGCCCTCAAGCGGGCCGCTACCGCCAGCACCACCAGTTGGGCGTCGAGGCGCTCGGCCCCTCGGATCCCGACCTCGACGTCGAGGTGGTGGTCCTGGCCCACGACTTCTACCGGGCCATCGGGCTCCGTCAGATCGCGCTGCGCCTCAACTCCATGGGGGACGCCAATTGCCGGCCCGCCTACCTGGAGACCTTGCGCGCCGAGCTCGCCGCGAAGCGCGACCAGCTGTGCCCCGAGCACCGGGAACGGCCCGACGCCAACCCGCTCCGGGTGTTCGACTGCAAGACGCCCGAGTGCCTGGCCGCGACCGCCGACGCGCCGGTCCTGGCGGACCACCTGTGCGAGGACTGCCGCGAGCACCTCGACCGGGTGCGGGCGGGCCTCGACGCCGCCGGGGTGCGCTACGAGTTGGACGATCGGCTCGTGCGTGGGCTCGACTACTACACCCGGACCACCTTCGAGTTCGCATCGGGTGCGCTCGAGGCGAGCCAGAACGCGGTCGGGGGCGGTGGCCGCTACGACGGGCTCGTCGAGGCGCTCGGTGGACCGCCCACCCCGGGCGTGGGCTTCGGCATCGGCATCGAGCGTGTCCTGTTGGCCTGCGACGCCGAGGGCGCGCTGCCGGATGCGCCACCGGCCCCCGACGTGTGGGTGGTGGACGTCGCCGGCGGTGCCGCGGCACGTGACCTCGTGATCGAGCTGCGTCGCGCCGGGCTCTTCGCGGAGCGCGCCTACGAGGGACGCTCGATGAAGTCACAGCTCCGCCAGGCCGACCGGGCGTCCGCGCGGATCGCCGTGATCGTCGGCCGCAGGGAGCTCGAGGAGGGCACGGCGACCGTGCGGCCGCTGCGTGGCGGTCTCGCCGGAGGTGGCCCCGGCGATGCCGGCGGGAGCGGCGGCCCTGGGGGAGAGGGCGCCGGCGACTCCGGGCAGGTGCAGGTGGCCCGTGCCGACGTGCTGGAGACCGTGCGCGCCATGATCGACAAGTCATGACCGGTGACGGGACGACCCTTTACCGGCGTGAGGGCAACCAGGGAGGCGACCCCATGACCAGCGACGCCACGTCGCTTCGTACCCATCTGTGCGGCCGGGTGGGGCTGGAGGACGTCGGCCGGCAGATCCGGGTGACCGGCTGGGTGGCGCACCGTCGGGAGCACGGCGAGCACCTGGCCTTCGTCGACCTCCGTGACTGGAGCGGCATCCTCCAGTGCGTGGTGCCGGGCACGGTCGACGTCCGCAGCGAGTACGTCGTGGCCGTGACGGGCACGGTGCGCCGGCGCCCCGAGGGCACGATCAACGACAAGCTGCCGACGGGTCAGGTCGAGCTCGGGGACTGCGAGGTCGAGGTGCTGAACGTGGCCGAGCCGCCGCCGTTCGCGGTGGACGACCGTTCGAGCGCCGAGGAGGCGCACCGCCTGCGCTACCGGTTCGTGGACCTGCGGCGCCCCCGCATGCAGGACAACCTCCGCACCCGCGCCAAGGTGCTCGCCGCCCTGCGCGGTTCGATGGAGACCCAGGGATTCTGCGAGGTCGAGACGCCCCTGCTCTGGGCTCCCACGCCCGAGGGCTCGCGCGAGTTCGCCGTGCCGTCGCGGCTGCACCGCGGCGACTTCTACGTGCTGCCCCAGAGCCCGCAGCTGGCCAAGCAGCTGCTCATGGTCGGGGGGTTCGACCGGTACTTCCAGATCGCCCGCTGCCTGCGGGACGAGGACCCGCGCGCCGACCGGCAGTTCGAATTCACCCAGCTCGACCTGGAGGCGTCGTTCGTCGGCCAGGAGGACGTCATCGGCTTCGTCTCCGACGCGGTGCGGGAGGCGACCCTGGCGGGCGCCGGCCACGCCGCCTCGCCGCCCACGACCATCACGTGGTCCGAGGCGCTCGACCGGTTCGGCACGGACAAGCCCGACCTGCGCTTCGGTATGGAGCTGGTCGACCTGTCGAGCGTGTTCGCCGGCACCGGGGTGCGGGCCTTCGCCGCGCCCTGCGTCAGGGCGATCGTCGTCCCCGGTGAGGGCGGGCTCGCCCGGTCGCGCCTCGACGCCCTGACCGAGCGGGCCAAGGGGCTCGGCGCCAAGGGGCTCGCATGGTTCCGCGTCGTCCCCGGCGAGGGCGGGGCGCCCGAGGGGTCCGCCGCCGGGGTTCCCGGCGGCTCGGTCGCCCTGGACTCGCCGCTCGACCGGTTCCTGAGCGACGAGGAGCGGGCGGGGCTCGTCGAGACGTGCGGGGCCGAGCCCGGCGACCTCGTCCTCGTCGTGGCCGACGAGCACCCCGTGGCCTGCACCGTCCTCGGGTCGCTGCGCACCGAGCTCGGCGGCCGCCGCGCCGGGGAGGGCCCGCTGCACTACGTGTGGGTCGTCGACTTCCCGATGTTCGACGGCGTGGACGACGCCGGCAATCCGGTCCCGGCGCACCACCCGTTCACCATGCCGCACCCCGACGACCTCGGCCTGCTCGAGACCGATCCGCTGTCCGTGCGGTCCCAGGCGTACGACCTCGTGCTCAACGGCTGGGAGCTCGGCTCGGGAAGCATCCGTATCCATCGGGCGGATATCCAGCGACAGGTCTTCTCCACGCTCGGCATCTCCGAGGAGTCCGCCCAGGCCCGATTCGGCTTCCTGCTCGACGCCTTCCGCTACGGGGCGCCGCCCCACGGGGGCTTCGCCATCGGCGTCGATCGCCTCGTGGCCATCTTCTGCGGCGAGGACAACATCCGAGAGGTCATCGCGTTCCCCAAGACCCAGTCCGGATCCGATCCGATGACGGGCGCGCCCAAGGCGTTGGCACCCGAGTCCCTCGCGGAGCTCGGCATCCGGCTGGCACCCAAGGCCAAGGGGTGAGGGGGCTCCTCGGCAGGTGAGCGCTTCGCCGGGCGACGACCTCTTCACCTCGGCCGCCGAGGAGCGCTTGTCGTCGAGGGCGCCGCTCGCCACCCGGCTCCGCCCGCGGACGCTCGACGAGGTCGTCGGCCAGCGCCATCTGGTAGGCCCGGGGGCGCCGCTGCGGGTGCTGCTGGAGCGGGACGCGCTCGGCTCGGCGATCCTGTGGGGACCGGCCGGCACGGGCAAGACGACGCTGGCCCGCCTTATGGCCCAGGCGAGCGCCAAGGCCTTCGTGCCGCTCTCGGCCGTCGCCTCCGGGGTCAAGGACCTGCGCGAGGAGCTCGAGCGGGCCCGCAGCAGGCTGGGCGAGCGGGGCCGGGGGACCATCCTCTTCGTCGACGAGGTCCACCGGTTCAACAAGGCCCAGCAGGACGTCCTCCTCCCGGCGGTGGAGGACGGCCTCGTGGTGCTGATCGGCGCCACCACGGAGAACCCCTACTTCGAGGTGAACGCGCCCCTGCTCAGCCGCTCGACGCTCTGGCGCCTCGAGCCCCTGGGCGGCGAGGACGTGTCCGAGCTGATCCGGCGCGGCGCCGCCCTCGAGGGTGTGGAGGTCGACGACGAGGCCACGGCCGCCCTCATCGCCTCGGCCGGTGGGGACGGCCGCGCCGCCCTCACGACGCTCGAAGTGGCCGCCGCCCTGGCCGTGGCCGAGAGTGCCGAGCGACCCGCCGACGAGGCCGACGAGGCCGACGCGGTCGACGCGGCCGACGCGGCGGGCGCAGCTGGCGCAGCCGGGCCACCGACCGTCGAGCTCCGGCATGTGGGCGCGGCCCGCAGCGGCCGCATCTTCCACCAGGGCGCCGACGAGCACTACGACCAGATCAGCGCGTTCATCAAGAGCGTCCGGGGCTCGGATCCCGACGCCGGGCTCTACTGGCTGGCCCGCATGCTGGACGCCGGTGAGGATGCCCGTTTCCTGGCACGGCGACTGGTCATCCTCGCCAGCGAGGACGTCGGCCTGGCCGACCCGATGGCCCTCGTGGTGGCCGACGCGGCCGCAAGGGCGGTGGAGTTCGTGGGGCTGCCGGAGGCGGCACTCAGCCTGGCGGAGGCGACGGTGTACCTGGCGACCGCCCCCAAGTCCAACCGGGTGACCGTGGCCCTCGGGCGCGCCCGGGAGGATGCCCGCGGGCACGACCGCGGCGACGTCCCGATGCACCTGCGCGACGCGCACTACCGGGGGGCAGCTCAGCTCGGGCACGGAGACGGCTACCGCTACCCCCACGACGAAGCCGGTGCATGGGTGGAGCAGGAGTACCGCCCGAGCGGCCTCGAGGATCGGGTGTACTACGAGCCGAGCGACCGCGGGCACGAGGGCAGGCTGGCGGCCCGACGCGCGAGCGTGAGCGAGAGCGAGAGCGAGAACCACCAGTAGAGAGGGCCTGCCCGGTAGGCTGCCGCCCATGTCCGTGGCAGACGTCGTCGTGCTGGTCGCCGCCGTCGTGGCGTGCATGGCGGCGCTCGTGTGCCTGGTCTCTGCGGTCGTCCTGGTCGGCGCGGTCCGCCGCCTGGATCGAGGCGTCGAGTCGTTGCGCAGCGAGACCGTCCCGCTCGTGTCCGACGCGCGTGAGGTCATGGACCACGCCACGACCGAGCTGGCACGGGTGGAGGCCGTCCTCGAGGGCACCGAGTCCGTGACGGCCACGGTCGACTCGGCGTCGCGAATGGCGCAGCGCGCGTTCACCAACCCGGTGGTCAAGGTGCTGGCGATCCGGGCGGGCGCCGCGACGGGCCTGCGCCAGCTGCGCTCGCCCAAGGCTTCGGCGTGATCCGCCGCCCGATGTGGCTGGCGACCGGGGTGGTCGTCGGGGTCGGTGGGACCCTGTGGACCCAGCAGCGGGTGCGCAAGGCGATCGAGCAGGCCCAGGCCCGGCTCTCGCCCGAGCACGTGGTGCGCGGCGCGGCTCGGAGCGCCCAGGGGATTCCGGCTCGGGTGCGGGCCGCCAACGCGGCCGCGGCGGAAGAGCGGCGGCGGCGCGAACGGGAGCTGCGCGAGCGCTTCGGCTACCCGAGGAGCGAGGCCACGGCCCCGGATCTCGCCGTGGTGGGTCGCCCACGCACGGCGGCCGGGCGGCGGCGCTAGCGGCGCTCGGGGAGCGCGGGTCCGTTCCGGACCGGCCCAGTTTGGACCGGCAGGGTGCAGCCACCACGTAGGCTCGGGCGGATGGGGATGGACGCCAACCAGCTGCGATCCGCCTTTACGGGCTTCTTCGCCTCTCGGCGCCACACCGTCGTGCCCTCGGCCAGCCTGATCCCCTACGACCCCTCCATCCTTTTCACGATCGCCGGGATGGTGCCCTTCAAGCCCTACTTCCTGGGCGAGGAGAACCCCCCGTGGCCCCGGGCCACCACCGTGCAGAAGTGCTTCCGGACCCTCGACATCGACATCGTCGGGACGACCACCCGGCACAACACGTTCTTCGAGATGCTGGGGAACTTCAGCTTCGGGGACTACTTCAAGGCAGAGGCGATCCCCTACGCCTGGGAGTTCGTGACCGAGGTGCTGTCCCTCGACGGCGACCTCATCTGGGCCACGGTGCACGACAGCGACGACGAGGCCTTCCAGATCTGGGCCGACGTCGTCGGCTTGCCGACCGAGCGCATCCAGCGGATGGGCGAGGACAACTTCTGGAAGATGGGCGAGACCGGCCCGTGCGGCCCGAGCTCGGAGGTCTACCTCGACCGGGGTCCGGAGCTCGGGGACCCGGGAGGTCCCGCCCACGGGGGCGAGGAGCGCTACGTCGAGCTCTGGAACCTCGTGTTCATGCAGTTGAACCGCCACGAGGACGGCACGCTGACCGAGCTTCCCCGCCGCAACATCGACACCGGGGCGGGGCTCGAGCGACTGCTCACGGTGCTCCAGGGGGCGCACTCGGCCTTCGAGACCGACGTGCTGAGCCCGCTCGTGGCCACGGCGGAGTCCCTGACCGACCACCGCTACGGGGCCGACGAGCACCACGACGTGGCCCTGCGCATCCTTGCGGACCACGGCCGGGCCATGACGATGCTGGTCTCCGACGGGGTCGTGCCGTCGAACGACGGTCGTGGCTACGTGCTGCGCCACCTCATCCGCCGGGCCGTGCTGGCGGCACGACGGCTCGGCGTCGAGCGGATCGTCACGCCCAGCCTGGCGGCCACGACGGCCGAGGTGATGGGCGACGCCTACCCGGACCTGCGGGCGAACCTCGACCTCGTGCAGGAGTCGCTGGAGCGAGAGGAGCACGGCTTCGACCGGACCCTGCGGACGGGCCTCAGTCTGCTCGAGGGGGCGTGGGACGAGGCCCGCAAGAGCGGCGAGGCGGTGCTGCCGGGCGAGGTCGCCTTCCGGTTGCACGACACCCACGGGTTCCCGATCGAGCTCACCACCGAGCTCTCCGCTGAGCAGGGACTCGGGGTCGACCGGGAGGGCTTCGAGGAGGCCATGGGCGAGCAGCGCCGGCGGGCTCGCCAGGCAGCCCGTCAGCCTGTCGAGGCGGACGAGCGCGCCTACCGGGACCTGCTCGAGCGGGAGGGGCCCACCGTCTTCCTGGGCTACGAGCCCCACGCCTACCAGACCCCGAGCCGGGTGGTGGGCATCCTGGCCGGCTCCGAACCCGGCACCGCCGAGATCTTCCTCGACCGCACGCCGTTCTACGCCGAGGGGGGTGGTCAGGTCGGCGACACGGGGACGATCGTGACGGAGACCGGGCGCGCCCTCGTCTACGACACCGTGCAGGCGGTGGCCGGCCTGACGGCCCACCGGGCCAAGGTGGAGGGCGAGATCCTGGTGGGGCAGGACGCGCTGGCGGCGATCGACGGGGGGCGGCGCGAGGCGCTGCGGCGCAACCACACCGGCACCCACCTGGTGCACGCCGCGCTGCGCGAGGTCCTCGGGGACCACGTCCGCCAGCAGGGCTCGCTGGTCGCCCCCGACCGGCTGCGCTTCGACTTCAGCCACCACGGCCCGCTCACTCGGGACGAGGTCGGCTCCGTGCTCGAGATCGCCAACGCGGACGTGCTGACCGACGAACCCGTGAGCACGACCGAGACGACGCGGCGCGATGCGGAGGCCATGGGCGCCCTGTCGTTCTTCGGCGACAAGTACGGGGACCGGGTACGGGTGGTGCGCGCCGGTCCGCACTCGCTCGAGTTTTGCGGGGGGACCCATGTCGACGCCCTCGGCGCGATCGGGCCGCTCTCGATCGTCTCGGAGGGCTCGATCGGTGCCAACACCCGCCGGATCTTTGCCGTCACCGGTCTCGACAGCGTCACGCGCTCCCTCGAGCGCGACGCCCTCCTGCAGGACGCCGCCGAGATCTTGAAGACCGAGCCCGAGGGAGTGGTCGAGGGCCTGCAACGGCTGGTGGACCGTCAACGCACTGCGGAGCGCGAGCTGCAGAACCTGCGTGGCGCGGCTGCCGATCGTGACGCCGCCGAGCTGGCCGGGAAGCTCGAGTCGGGCCTGGTCGTGGAGCGGCGAGACGGGATCGCGCCCGACGCGCTGCGTTCCCTGGCCCAGTCGGTCCAGCGACGGAGCGGAGCCCGTGCCGTGGTCCTCGGCGGGAGCGCCGACGGGGCCAAGGTGGCCGTGGCGGTCGCCACCGGAGACGAGGTGGACGCGACGGCCCTCGTGCGCCAGGTCGCCCCGATCGTCGGCGGAGGGGGTGGGGGATCGCCCCACCTGGCCCTCGCGGGGGGCCGCGCGCCGGAGCGCCTCGACGAGGCGTTGGCCGAGGCGCGGAGGATCCTGTCCAACCCGTGACGGCACCCGAGTCTCGCCCCGGAGCGGTCCTGGGCGTCGACCTCGGGACCCGCCGGATCGGCCTGGCCCGGAGCGACCGGTCCCGCACCCTCGCCTCGCCCTGGCGGGTGCTGCCTCGCAAGGGGGATCGAGAGGGGGACGCCCGTGCCATCGTCTCGGCAGCTGGGGAGGCCGAGGTGAACGTCGTCGTGGTCGGGCTTCCGCTCTCGCTCGACGGCTCGAGGGGCCCCGCGGCGCAACGAGCGCTCGACGAGGTGGCAACCTTGCGGCGCATGTTGGAGCCAGAGGGCATCACGGTCGAGACCGTTGACGAGCGCTTTACCACCACGTCCGCGCACGCCGCCCTGGCGGAGGCGGGGCACCGCGGGCGTGAGCGCCGGGCCGTGGTCGACGCCGCCGCCGCCGCCGTGCTGCTCCAGGCCTGGCTGGACGCGACGCGGCGCCCGGTCGGTCCGGGCTCGGCCCGGGCCTGACCGAAGGCGAGGGCCGTGACCGTCGAAGAGGAGCGCGAGCGCCAGGAGGGCGCGGGAAGCGAGGGAGGCGTGGGGGGCGCGGACGCCGCTGCGTGGGCGTCGGGGGTGCCGGGGACGCCGGAAGCGCCGCCGGAGGCAGGTTCGGCGCAGCAGCCGTTCGATGCCGATTCGGCACCGCCATTCGATGCAGCCTCGGCGCAGCAGCCGTTCGATGGCGATTCGGTCCTGGCGCCACCGGACGCCGAGTCGCGTGGCGCTTCGACCCCGCCGCCCGGAGCCGCGGAGCCGCCGGCGGGGGGTGGGCGCCAACGCGCACGACGCCGTGCCGTGGTGCGCCGGCGCCGACGGATCGCGCTTGTTGCGCTCGGAGTCGTCGTGCTCGTCATCGCGGCATTTGTCGGGTGGTACGAGCTCCAGGCGCACCCCGGAGGGGGGCCCGGCAAGCAGGTCGTGATCTCGGTCCAGCAGGGCGAGGCGTCCGGAGACGTGGTGTCCGACCTAGCCAAGGACAAGGTGGTGACGAGCGGGTTCGCCTTCAAGATCTTCCTCTTCTTCCACGGGACGCCCACCATCCGCCCCGGCTCCTACCTCATGCACGAGAACGTGTCCTTCGCGAGTCCGCACGCGAGCCTGGCCCAGGGGCCCAACGTGCTCGCGATCGACGTCCCGGCCGGCCTCACCATGTCGGAGCTCGCGCAGCGCTACGCGGACGTGACGGGGACGGACGCCAACGCCTTTCTCGCCACCGCAAAGAGCGGGGAGGTGACGTCCCCCTACGAGGTGCCTGGGTCGAACAATCTCGAGGGCCTCGTGGCGCCGGGGACCTACTACATCCTCCCCGGCGAGACGGACCGCCAGGTCCTGCAGAAGATGGTCAGTCGCTTCAACCAGGTGGCCACCGCGGCCGGGGCCACGCCGGCGGCGGCCGCGGCGCTCGGGCTCTCGCCGAACCAGCTGGTGACCGTCGCGTCGATCGTCGAGAAGGAGGGCGTGTACCCCGTGAACCTGGGCGGCGTATCGCGGGTCATCTACAACCGCTTGGCCGCGGGCATGCCCCTGCAGATGGACTCGACCGTGCTCTACTCGCTCGGGCGCGACGGTGGGGCGGTGACGGAGCAGGACCTCCGGACCGACACCCCCTACAACACGTACCTGCACAAGGGGCTCACGCCCACCCCGATCGCCTTCCCGAGCGAGGCGTCCCTCCACGCCGCCGCCCATCCGCCGGCGGGCTCGTGGCTCTACTTCGTCGTCGTGACCAAGTCGGGCGTCGAGGCCTTCTCCAGTACCTACGCCGGGCAGCTGGCCAACGAGGCCCTGGCCCGCCAGAGGGGCCTGGGCTGAGGGCGGTGCCCCTCGATCGTCCCGCACACGGACGCTGGCCCTCGGCCGCCACGACCGTCGTCGGCGTCATCGGCGACCCGGTCGACCACTCGCTTTCCCCGCTCCTGCACAACACGGCCTTCGGCTCTCTCGGCCTCGACTGGGTCTCGGTCGGGTTTCGTGTGCCGCCGGGCGCGACGCGCTCCGCCGCCGCCGCCGTCCGCGACCTCGGGTTGGCCGGCCTCTCGGTGACGATGCCGCACAAGTCGGCGATGGCCGAGCTGGTCGACGAGCTCGATCCGGTGGCGCGCCGCCTGGGCGCGGTCAATTGCTGCGTCCGCCGGGGCTCGGACGTGATCGGGATCAACACCGACGGCAGCGGGTTCCTCGAGTCGCTGCGCCGCTCGAGCGGGATCGAGCCGCGTGGGCGCACCTGCCTGGTCGCCGGGGCGGGCGGAGCGGCGCGCGCCGTGGTGCTCGCCCTCGCGGAAGCGGGGGCGGCGAGGATCGCCGTGGTGGCCAGGGATCGGGCCCGCGCCGCCGCGACCGCCGAGCTGGCCGGGGCGGCCGGGATCGCGGCAACGGTCGAGGAGGCCGCTCGGCTCGCCGGGAGCGCCGACCTCGTCGTCAACGCCACGCCGGTCGGCATGCTCGGCGGGCCGGCCGAGGGAGAGCCCGCGCTCGTGCCGGCCGACCTGCTCGGTGCGGACCAGGTGGTGAGCGACCTCGTCTACCACCCGAGGGTCACGCCCTGGCTCGCCGAGGCCGAGAGGCGCGGCGCGAGGGTGTCCGGGGGGCTCGGGATGCTGGTCCACCAGGCCGCGGTCCAGCTGGAGCGTTGGACCGGGATGGCCGTCCCGGTGGAGGCGATGTGGAGGGCGGCAGAGGAGGCCGAGAGCTCCCGCTGAACCGTGTGACCAGACGGTTCGTCAACATAAGCGTGCGCTAAATCTTCGGAATCTCAGCGGTCCTTGAGGGACCTCTCAGCAATCTCCGAGTGAGCTCCGATAGACGAGGGATCACACGGATCGCGAGCTCGGAGCCGGGCACGGACCGAGCGGACCGAGCACAGATTGCGAGCGAGGTGTAGGAGATGACGGACCGCTCACGGTTGGACCTTCCCGAACGAGACCACAAGCCCCGCACGAAGGGGCTCACGATGATGCTCGACGGGGGACTGCCCTCCGGCTACTTCGCCGACGTCGTCGAGAGCGCGGCCGAGTACGTCGACCTGGTCAAGTTCGGTTGGGGCACGGCGGTCGTGAGTGCCGTCGTCGAGCGCAAGATCGCCGTCTTGAACGAGCACGGCATCGACTTCTACCTCGGCGGCACGCTCTTCGAGAAACACCTCCTCCAGGACCGGCTGGACGACTACTGCGAGCTCTGCACGCGGCTCGGTTGCCGCTACGTCGAGGTGTCCAACGGCACGATCGACCTGTCCAATGCGGAGAAGGCGCGTTACATCCGGCGCCTCAGCCGGGACTTCTCCGTGGTCTCGGAGGTCGGCTTCAAGTCCGCCGAGCGGTCCGCCAACCTGCCGCCCAGCCGGTGGATCCAGTGCATCAACGAGGACCTGGATGCCGGTGCGAAGTCGGTCACCCTCGAGGCCCGAGAGAGCGGGCGGTCGGGCATCTGCCGCGCGGACGGCGAGGTGCGTGTCGGGTTGGTCGAGGACATCCTGTCGTCGGGCATCCCGGCCGACCTCCTCCTGTTCGAGGCGCCCACGTCGGCCCTGCAGGGCTTCTTCATCGAGCGGGTGGGACCCGACGTCAACCTCGGCAACATCGCCGCCACCGATCTCGTGGCCTTAGAGACCCTGCGCCGTGGCCTTCGCGCCGACACGCTGCTCTCCCTCGACACCACCGCCTCCCGCCTGCCGGCGACCGTCAGCACGCTGCGCCCTCCGGCCATCGCGTCGTGAGGGCCCGGCGCCGGCCTTCGGGTTCTTTGACTGGTTCGGCTGCATCGGCTGCATCGGCTGCTTCGTTGATGGATGTGGCCCCGTGAGGAACACCCGCGACGTCTTCCATCTCGCGGTGCCGGCGTACGACCTTCGCGCCAGCGAGGAGTTCTACGTCGACGGCCTGGGCTGCAAGCTGGCACGGCGGTACGAGGACCGCATCACCCTCGACTTCTTTGGGGACCAGCTCGTGTGCCACCTGAGCGACGAGCCGGAGGGACCACCGGTGGCGCCCGAGCTGTATCCGCGGCACTTCGGAGTCACCTTCTACGACGGGGAGGACTTCGACCGGTTGCACCGCCTCTGCGAACACCGGAAGATCCCGTTCTTCGCCGACGTCTCGACGCGGTTCGCGGACCGGGTGGAGCGCCACCGGACGTTCGTGGTGCGGGACCCCTCGGACAACCTGATCGAGTTCAAGCACTACGACGACCCTCGGATGAGGTACTGAGGACGATGTCGAGCCTGGCCGCCGATCTCGCGGCGGACGACCGGCGCGAGCTCGACGACGCTGGCAGCGATCTGTCCGCCCAGGTCCATCATTGGGCGGTCCGACACGGCAACCGCGCCTTCCTCGAGGACGCACGGTGCGACCGCGGGCTCTCCCTGATGGATCTGTCGGACCTTGCTGGGTGGTGGGACGCCACCTTGGACCAGGTCGGCGTCGAGCGCGACGGGATCGTCGGCCTGGCGGTGCAGGACCCGATGCAGCTGGGCGCGCTGCTGCTGGCCACCTGGCTGGGTGGTCGTTGGGCTGCGCCGATCGATCCGGCGGCGGCCCCGGAGACGTCCGACGCCGCCCTGGAGCGCATCGGTGTAGACGTGCTCGTCTCCGACGACGCGCCCGGCGCGGTGCGCTGGCCGGCCACCCTGCGTGCGGCGGGCGGCGATCCGAGGGCCCGAGGCCCGCGGCGGTCGGGCGAACCCGTCGAGATCGGCATGCGGTCGAGCTCGCCCACCGACCCAGGGGGCAGGCTCTGGGCCGCGACCGATCCCCGTGGCGACGCCTCTCGTGCGACGTCGCGCCGCTTCGCTGATGGCGGGACCGGCGGGGGCGGCGTGGTGCTGTCGTCCTCGGGCACGACCGGTGCGCCCAAGCTGGTGGCGCTCTCCGTCTCCCAGCTCATGACGACGGCCGCAGCGGTGGCGCGCCACCACGGCCTCGACGAGCGCGACCGTTGCTTCAATCCGCTCCCGCTGTTCCACGTCAACGCCGAGGTGGTCGCGCTGCTGGCCAGCCTGGCGGCCGGGGCGACGGTCGTCCTCGACGATCGCTTCCACCGTCGGGGGTTTTGGGAGCTCATGGGCCGCCGGGAGATCTCGTGGATCAACGCCGTCCCGGCCATCGTGGCGCGCCTCGGCGACCTCCAGCCGGGCGAAGCCGTCCCGTCGGGGATCCGTTTCGTCCGCTCGGCGTCCGCCCCGCTCGCTCCGGCGACGCTGGCCCGGTTCGAGGCGGCGACCGGCGTCGCCGTCCTCGAGAGCTACGGGATGACCGAGGCGGCGAGCCAGATCACGGCGAACCCGCTCGACGGACGCCGCAAGCCCGGCACCGTCGGCGTCCCCGTCGGCGTCGAGCTGCGTGTGGTGCGGCGGCTCGAGCCGGTGTCGGGGAACCACGACGGGGACGCGGGCCGAGCCTCCAAGACGTGCTGCGCCCCCGGGGTGGTGGGTGAGGTCGAGGTGCGGGGGCCGTCGGTGATCACCTCCTACGCCAGCGCCGAGCACGATGCCCGCATCGACGCAGAGGGATGGCTCCGCACCGGTGACCTCGGCTTCCTCGACGCCGAGGGTTACCTGACCCTCGTGGGTCGCGACGACGACGTCATCAACCGGAGCGGGGAGAAGATCCTCCCCCGCGAGCTCGAGCAGGCGGTCCTGGCCGACCCCCGGGTGGCCGCAGTGGCGGTGGTGCCCGAGCCCGACGAGGTGTTCGGCCAGGTGCCCGTGGTCTACCTCACCGTCGACCCGTCGGCCCGCCCGGACCGTGCCGCGGCGGCCCAGGTGTTGGAGGAGCTGCGCCGTCGCCTCCTCACGAAGGTGGTCCGCAGCAGGCGACCCGCCGCGCTGCATCTCGTGGATGCGCTCCCCGTCGGCGCCACGGGGAAGGTCCGGCGGAGCGAGGTCCGCGACCGGCCGCCGGTGCCGACGCTCACCCTCCACGTCGCGTGAACCCGCCGCTCGCTACGGCCGCTCCCCGCGTCGAAGCTCCGGCGGAGACGCCCGTGGCTGCGGTCGCCCCGGCGCCGGCGCGAGACCGACGCCGGATCGGGGAGGGCCGCCGACTCGCGTCCGAAGGGCGGCACCCGCCAGCGGCTGGAGCACATCGACGCGATGCGGCCGGTCAAGCAGATCGGAGTCGTCTCCACGCATTCGCTCATCGCCTTCGCGCCCTCCGCGACCCTCGCGCTCGGGGGTTCGCTGATGCTGCTCCACGTCATGCGGGAGGGCTTCCTCTTCGTCTCGGCGTGCATGCTCACGTACAGCTGCCTGGAGCTCGAGGGGATCCACCTGCCCTCGTACGGGCGGCGTCGCCTCGTCTCGGTCGGGCTGCCGTACGCGTGCTGGACACTCGTGTACTTCCTGGTGACGTTGCCGTCCGATCCCGGCGGGTTCTGGTCCTCGATGGGGCACCTCGGCTACGTGACCGCGACCGGCTACTACCAGCTCTACTTCCTCGTCGTGGTGCTGCAGTTCTACGTCGTGTTCCCGTGGCTGTTCGTTTGGCTGCGCAAGCACCGCAGCCATCACGGCCGCATCCTCCTGGCGAGCGCCGCCGTGCAGGTGCTGCTCGTCAGCGTGATGCACTGGGGCCTCCTGCCGTCGTGGATGGAGGGCTTCTGGGCGAGCCGCGAGATGACGTCGTACCAGCTCTACCTCGTGGCCGGGATGATCGTGGCGTTCCACCTCGACCGGGTCCACCGGTGGCTGTGCGACCACGTCGCCGCGGTCCTCGTCGCCGCGGCGGTCACCGCGCTGTTGGCCGAGGCCTGGTTCTACGGCGCAGCGCACTACGGCATCGGCTGGCTCGGGCCGAGCTCGGACCCTTTCCAGCCGATCGTGATCCCGTGGAACGTCGCGGCGATCGCCGTCTTGTACCTCGCGGGCGTGGCCCTGGTCCGGCCCGGTCGATCAGCGACGACGCGTCGCCTGGTGCGCCGGGGATCGGACGACGCCTACGGCGTCTACCTGGCGCAGGTGCTGATCCTCCTCCCCCTCGGCTGGCTCGGCTGGAAGGAGCTCAACTCCGTCGTGCCCTGGCCCCTGGTCGTGTTCGCGGCCGTCGCCCTGATCTTCGTCGGTTGCGTCCTCCTGACCGAGCTGCTGGCTCGCACGCCGCTCGCCAAGAGCCTGACCGGGCGCAGCCGGGTGCCCCTGCCCCCGCTCGCTCTTCCTGCCTGGCTTCCGCTGCCGCTTGGGGCGCGGACGCCGCGGCCTCAGGTCGCGCTCCGCGAGCCCTCGGAGACCTGAGGGGCCCATCCCCTTTCCGTGAGGAGCTTTGCGACGGCCCCGGCGATGAGCCGGTAGCCCGAGGCGTCGGGATGGATGTTGGGTCCGAGCGGCGGGCCGTGGCACATCCAGCTCAACGCGCAGATCCGGGCGACGGCGAGCGGGAGCATCGTCCGGTGACCCCAGCGCACGTGGGACCGGGAGAAGGACTCGAACGTCGTCAGAAGGTTGGCGAGGCTGACGTGCTCGGCCGTGTACACCCGTTGCTCGACGAGCGTGAGACGCTGCATGACCTGCAGGCTCTTCGAGGCGAAGACCCGACCGTGCGCGCCGTCGAGGTAGGTGCCGAGAAACGGGTCGTAGGGGCCGATCCCGATCATGTGGACATGCGGGCCGGCCGCACGGCGCAGGCTACGCAGGATGGCCGGCAGCGCCCGGTCGACCCGGGAGATGGCGCTCGCCACGCACCGGGCATGCACCTCTGCGGCCCGGAGGCAGCGGCGGACGTCGTTGAACCCGATATCGACCGTGACGATGCCCCGATCGCGGTGATGCGCGCGCAGGAAGGCGACCGCCGTGGCCAGCTGTGACGCCGGTGGGCGGTAGCAGCGGTCGAACCCGCTGACCATGCTCTCGACCGTCTCGCCGGGGCAGCCCACTTCGACGAGGCGCAGGTGGAGTCCCGCACGGGCTTCGCGTCGCACGAGATCGTTGGCGAAGCCCCGACGGGTCGGTGCGCCGTGCGGGGCCCACGGCGAGGGTTGGACGCCGACCGAGACGGAGGCGCCGAGGTCCAGGTAGAAGACGGACGCCGGGCTGGCGGCGCCCGACGGTGCCGCCGTGCCCGATGTTGCCGGCTGGGCCGACGCCGTACCGGATGCTGTCGGCTTGGCCGACGCCGTGCCGGATGCTGTCGGCTTGGCCGACGCCGTGCCAGCCAGCGCCGTGCCCGCCAACGCCGGCAGGCCGGCTCCGGATCCAAGCACGGCTGAGGCGCCCAGGGCGAGGCCCACCGCCACCAATGCGGACCGGTGCCGCCGTGCGCGCAACCGAGCGCCCCGGCGGCCCCTCAGCCGGGCTGGGGAGCCGCCCACAGGCCTGCGTCCATCAGCGCTCGCACGCACGCCTCCCGGAGTGCGCACTCGGCCTCGTGCCGGTGCTCGGGGGTGGTCCGTATCGCGACCCGCAACGTGCAGCTGGCGGCATCGTCGGCCACGCCGACGAGCGACGCAGCCCCGACCAGGCCCAGCGCGAACGCGGCCCGGAAGGTCCGGAGACCGAGAGAGGCCCGAGGCGGTGTCCGATACGAGCCTTTTGGCCCGGTCGAGCTCCTCGCCGCTGCGCGCCAGGACGGGAAGGTCGACGGCCGCCCGGACGGAGCCCCGCGTGACGTTGCCGAGGCGCCGGACGTCGCCGTTGGGAACGAACCAAACGATGCCGTCTGCGTCGCGCACCCGGGTGATGCGGAGGGTGAGGTCCTCGACCACGCCGCTCAGGTCGAGGCCGGCGGGGTTGGTGACCTGGACGGAATCGCCGATGCCGTACTGGTCCTCGACGGTCAAGAGGATCCCGGAGAGGTAGTCGCGAATGAGGGTCTGTGCACCGAACCCGATCGTGGCACCGATGACGGTGGCACTCGCGAGCAGGGGCGTGAGATTGATCCCGAACATCGCCAGGACGATGGCGATCGCCACCAGCACGACGACGAAGCGCCAGACGTTCGCGACCAGGGCGGACACGGTGTCCACCCGGGCACGTGCCCGGTCGGACCCGATCCGGTCGGCCGCAGGATGCCCGATTCGCCGCAGGACCCTCCGGATGGCCCTCGCGCCGAGGTAGGCCGCCAGGAAGGCGAGGACGACGACGAGGAGGACCTCCAGGGGCCGAACGACCAGCTCGTTCACGGTGCGAGCGGCGTCGGGACTCAGGCCGCTCCGGGTGAGCAGGTCGTACAGCCAGCCGTTCCCGCCGTTTCCCCCGTTGCCGCCTTCCCCGCCGCTCGCGGCGAGGACGGCCGTCCCAAGGGCCTGGGTGGCCCCTCCGGGGGGGTGCATGGTCGATATTCTGTCCCCGATGCCGCCGTGGTGATCACGTCCTTCGAGACGCGCCCGCGCCGACGGGCTCCGCAAGGGGCCCTGGGCGTGATCGCGAGCGTCGATATCACGCTCGTCGTGTGCACCCTGGTCGTGGCCGGCCTCGGCGTGCTGATGGTCTATACGGCTACCCGGGGCGGGCTCCTCGCCGCCGGCTACGACCCCCACTACTACCTGAAGCGCCAGGCAGCGTGGGTCATCGTGGGGATCCTGGCGATGGTCGGCTTCGCGGTGCTCGACTACCGCCGCCTGGAGCAATTCGCCATGCTGATCTACGGGGTGACGGTGCTGGCGCTGCTCGCGGTCTTCGTCGTCGGCCACCACACCTTGGGGTCGCAACGGTGGTTCTCGATCGCCGGCCAGCAGATCCAGCCCTCCGAGTTCGCCGTGCTCGCGGTCATCCTGGCGGTGGCGACCTTTTGCTCGAGGCGGAGCGAGGGGATGACCTGGCGAGACGTCTTCAAGGTGCTCCTGCTCGCGGGCATCCCCATCGTGCTGGTGATGAAGCAGCCCGACCTCGGCACCGCCATCGTCATGGTGATGATCCTCTTCGTGATGCTGGCGGTCGCGGGATTGCCGGGCCGCATCCTCGTCGTCCTGCTGCTCGCCGGCGCCCTGATCGCCCTGGTCGCCTTCGAGGCGGGGTTCCTGCAGCACTACCAGATCTCCCGACTGACGACGTTCCTGCACCAGGACACGCACAACGCCCAGGTCCAGGCCCAGCCGAGCTACTACAACCTCCAGCAGTCCAAGGACGCCATCGGGGCCGGGGGACTCACGGGCACGGGACTGCTCAAGGGCCAGGCGACCAACCTCGGGTACGTGCCGGAACAGCAGACCGACTTCATCTTCACGGCCGTGGGAGAGCAGCTCGGCTTCATCGGCGCCTCGATCACCCTGTTCCTGCTCGGACTCGTCTCTTGGAGGGTGTTGCGCACCGCACAGGTGGCCCGCGACCCCTTCGGCCGGCTGCTCTGCGCCGGGGCCTTCGCCTTCCTCGCCTTCAGCATCTTCCAGAACGCGGGCATGACCATGGGGATCATGCCGATCACCGGGATCCCGCTGCCCTTCATGAGCTACGGCGGATCGGCGGTCCTCTGCTTCTTCATCGCGGTCGGAATCACCTTGAGCGTCTATGCCCGACGGTTCGGTTGAGGCGGGGCCCGGACTGGTAGCCGGGGCGGAGTCGGAGGCGCCGGAGGTGGCCTCGACCCCGGTCACGCCGGTGTTCCGGATCATGGCCGTGGTCGACCTGACCGTCGACCTGCCGGATCCCTTCGCCGTCGTCCACCTGATCGAGGACGAGCCCCCCGCCCGGCGGCTCGACATCCCCATCGCCTTGTCGGACGCCACGTCGCTGGCCCACGCGCTCGGCCGCGGCGGGACCGCCAAGCCCCTGACCCACGAGCTCTTCACCGACGTGCTGCGCCGCTTCGCGATCGAAGTCGTCGCGGTGCGCCTGACGGGCCGCAGCGTCGGGACCTACACGGCCGAGATCGATCTCATGGGGGGGACGGGACACGAGGTGGTGCCGTGCCGGCTCTCCGACGGGATGGCCCTGGCCCTACGGCAGCCGGTGGCTGCCCCCCTCCTCGCGGACGAGCGCCTGCTCGAGGGTCGAGGGGACGTCGCGCCCGCCTGAACGCTGGCGCTCAGAGCCGGCCACTCGTCCGACGAAGCCGAAGGCGCCGACGAGGCCGACGAGTCTGGCGCAGGTCAGGCGGCCACTTCGAAGGTGCGCTCCCCGAGGGACGGCGGGCTGGCCTCCGCCGCTTCGAGCGGTTCGGACTCCTGAGAGATCCGCATGAGCACGGCGATCAGGACGTAGTTGGCCACCAGGGACGACCCGCCGTAGGCGATGAAGGGCAGGGTGAGCCCCGTGAAGGGCAACAGTCTGAGCACCCCGGCCATGATGATGAGGGCCTGGAAGCCGATCAGGATCGTGAGCCCGGTCGCCATGAGCTTGGCGAAGTCCGACCGGGCGGCCTGAGCGACCCGGAGCCCCGCGCCGACGAGGAGCAGGTAGGCCATCGCCACCGTGGCGGTTCCGAGGAGGCCCAGCTCCCAACCCAGGCCGGCAAAGATCATGTCGCTGTACACGAAGGGTATGGGGATGCCGCTCCCGACCCCGAGGCCGACGCCGCCGACGCCGCCGGTGCCGAGCCCGAACCAGGCGTAGGCCAGCTGGGTGTTGGGCCAGGGGTTGAGCCACAGGCTCACCCGCTCGTGGACCTGGACGAACAGGTGCGAGGCCACCCCGGCACCCACGGCGAACAGGATGACGCCCAAGACGAGGTAGCCGAATCGGCCGGTCGTGATCCACAGCATGCCGATGAAGAGGATGAACAGCAGGGCGGCGAAGCCGATGTCGTTCTCCACGGCGATCACCAGCATGGCGAAGCCCCAGGCCACGATGATGGGGATGAGGGGCCGGGGGTCGAGGAAGAGCCGGTTCCCGACCCGGGCGGTGGGGATCGAGAGCAGCTCCTTGTTCTCGGCGAAGTACGAGGCGAAGAAGATGCAGAGGCAGATCTTCGCGATCTCGACCGGCTGGAACTGGATCGGTCCCAGGTGCACCCAGAGGCGGGCGCCGTTGATCCGCAACCCGATCACGGGGAGCAGCGGGGCCAGGAACAGCAGGGCGGCGGCGAGGAGCAGCAGGTAGCGGTAGCGGTCGAGGTCCCGGGAGTGGCGGATGACGAGCAGGGTGAGCACGTAGGCCCCGATCCCTATCGCCGTCCACGCCGCCTGTTGGGCGGCGAGGTGGTATCCGGGCGGGTTCCAGCGGGTGACGAGGACGTAGCCGAGCCCGTTCAAGAGGGCGGCGATCGGCAGGATCACCGGGTTGGCCTCGGGCACCAGCCAGCGGTTGGCGAGGTGGGCCAGCAGGGAGAGGCCCAGCACGACGGCCAGAAAGACCCCGAGGCGGGGCGGGATGTGGGACGTCGACCCGAGGGAGGCCAGGACGTAGCATGCCACCGTGACCACCGACGCGAGGATGAGCAGGCCGAGCTCCGTCCTGCGCCGGGGCTTGGGTCCTCGCCGCCAACCCAGCCGCGATCGCCTCCGACTCCTGGCCACCGGGGCAAGCGTAGTGGTCGACCCGCACTCGGAGGTCTGCGGGGACACCCCCCCGATTCGGCCGGTCGGGCCGGCCGTGCCGGCCGTGCCGGCCGTACGGTGGTGACCGCCTCGGAGGCTGCGGAGGCCTGGCCCGACGAGCAGCGCCGGATCGAGGCGTTCGGCTACGAGCGCTTCACGAACCGAGAGCTCTCCCGCCTGGACTTTTGCAGCCGTCTCCTCGACCTGGTCGAGGAGACGGACCAACCGGTCCTGGAGCGGGTCAAGTTCCTGGCGATCTTCTCGGAGCTCCTCGACGAGTTCTTCCAGGTGCGTGTGGCCGGTCTCGAGGACCAGTTGGCCGCGGGGGTGCGGACGCGCTCGATCGACGGCCTGCGCCCGGGCGACCAGCTCGACGTCATCCGGAGCCGGGTGAGGGACCTCGTCGACCGCCAGGACGCCCTCTTCCTGGACGACGTCATCCCGGCCCTCTCCAAGGCCGGTGTCCGGCTCTCCGAGTGGTCCTCCCTCGACGACGACGACCGCAGCTACCTGGTCGACGTTTTCCACAGCCAGGTCTTCCCGGTCCTGACCCCCCTGGCGGTCGACCCGGGCCACCCCTTCCCCTACATCTCCAACCTTTCGCTCAACCTGGTGGTCAAGGTCTGCGACCGGGTGACCAACGAGCAGCGGATCGCCCGGGTCAAGGTGCCCGACCTGCTGCCGCGCTTCGTCGTCATGCCCGACGGCGAGCGTTTCGTCCCTCTCGAGCAGGTGATCGCGGCCCACCTCGACACGCTGTTCCCCGGCATGGCCATCGGGGAGCACCAGGCCTTTCGGGTCACCCGCAACGCGGACCTGACCGTCGAGGAGGACGAGGCCGACGACCTCCTGGTCGCCGTCGAGATGGAGCTCCGTCGACGCCGCTTCGGCCGTGCGGTGCGCCTCGAGATCGCGGCGGAGGCCAGCGAAGAGGTCTGCGAGATGCTGGCGAGGGAGATCGAGGTGGCCCGCGACGCGGTCTACCAGGTGCGGGCACCGATCGACCTCGGTGGGCTCTGGGCCGTCTACGCCCTCGACCGCCCGGATCTGCACGCCGAGACCTGGACGCCCATGACGCCGCCGCCGCTCGCCACGGCGGGCAACGAGCCGGCGGACCTGTTCGCCGTCCTGCGCGAGCGCGACGTGCTCGTCCACCATCCCTACGACTCCTTCGCCACCTCCGTGGAGGCGTTCATCGCCCAGGCGGCGGAGGACCCCGCAGTCCTCGGGCTGAAGCAGACCCTGTACCGCACGTCGGGCGACAGCCCGATCGTGGCGTCGCTCATCCGGGCGGCCGAGCGCGGAAAGCAGGTAGCCGCCCTGGTCGAGCTCAAGGCCAGGTTCGACGAGCAGGCCAACATCGGGTGGGCCAAGGCCCTGGAGGAAGCGGGCGTCCACGTCGTCTACGGCATCGTCGGGCTGAAGACGCACTCCAAGACCGCCCTCGTGCTCCGGCGGGAGGAGGGCGGGATCCGCCACTACTGCCACGTCGGCACCGGCAACTACAACTCGAAGACGGCGCGCCTGTACGAGGACCTGGGCCTGCTCACCGCGGACCCCGACATCGGTGCGGACGTGGGCAACCTCTTCAACTACCTGACGGGGTTCAGCCGCCATGCGGACTACCGGCAGATCCTCGTCTCCCCGGTGACGTTCCGGACAGGAATCCTCGAGGAGATCGAGCGGGAGACACAAGCGGGTCCCGACGGCCAGATCGTGATCAAGACCAACGGCCTCACCGATCCCGAGATGATCGACGCGCTCTACCGCGCCAGCTCGGCCGGGGTGCCGATCGACCTTGTCGTCCGGGGCCTGTGCTGCCTACGGCCCGGGGTGCCCGAGCTCTCGGAGCACATCTCGGTGCGGTCGATCGTCGGCGAGTTCCTGGAGCACTCGCGCATCTACCGCTTCGGTGGAGAGGGTCGCCGCCCCCTGCGCCTCTACACCGGCTCGGCGGACCTCATGGAGCGCAACCTCGACCGGCGGGTGGAGGTGGTCACCCCCGTGCGGGACCGGCGGCTCCAGCAGCGCCTCCTGGACGTCTTGGCCCTCTGCCTGGGCGACGACTCCAACGCCTGGGAGCTCGGGCCGGACAACGTCTGGACGCGGGTGCCGACCCAGGTCGGCGTGAGCGTCCAGGACCGGCTCAAGGACCTGGCGGTCGAGCGGGCACGCCGGCGGCGCGACCCCGACGCCGGCCCCACCCCGAGGGGCATCGAGGCCTAGGCCCTCGCGTCGCCGCGGCGCACTGCCGTGGCGTTGGCCCCGCTAGCGCCGTTGCGGCCGTGGCCCCCGCGAAAGCGCAGCGACAGGTAGGCGATGCCTCCCGTCGGGATGGGCAGCCAGAAGTTGACGAGCCGGTAGGTGAGGACTCCCAAGATGGCGTCGGCCCGGGGTACGCCGAAGCCGACCAGCGTCGGGATCAGCACGCCCTCGATGACGCCCAGACCTCCGGGGGTGATGGGGAGCACCGCCAGCACGTTGGCGAGGCCGTAGGCGACGAGGAGGTCGATGGGAAAGACGGTCGAGCCGAAGGCGTAGAGGAACACCCACAGCGATGCGGCGTCGAGGAGCCAGTTGAGGGCGGCCCAGAGCAGCGCGCGCTTGAGCATCCGGCGGTCCTTGAGCAGAACCTGCACTCGGTCCGCGATGCCCTGCACGCTCCGGCGCACCGTCGCAGGATCCACGAAGGGAACGTGGCGGGCTATCCGGAAGAGGCGTTCGGCCGATCGCTGCCGTCCTCTTGTCAAAAGGAGGATCGTCCCGGCGAACGCCGCCAGCAGCAGGATCCCGGCGATCGCGGCGATGCCGTAGAGGGGGTTGAAGCCCTCGAGCGGGATCGAGATCAACAGGGCGAGCCAGAAGATGAGGTTGAGGACGACGGCGGAGCCCACACCTTGGGTCGCGAGCCCGAAGGCGGCGGTGCTGCCGGGCACGCCCGAATCGGTCAGCAGCCGGTAGCCCAGGGCGCTGCCCGGTGCCGTGCCCCCAGGGAGGATGTGGGACACCGCGAGGGTGGACATGTTGATGCGGAACATGCGGAACCGGTTGGGAGCGTCCGGTTCGAGGACGGACCTACTGAGCTCGGCGTAGCTGAGCAATGCGGCGACCTCGAGGATGACGCCGAGGATGAGGTAGGGGACGCTGACCTTGCCGAGGGTGTCGACGGACTGGCGGGCCTTGGCCAGCTCTGGGAGGACGATGTACTCCCCGACGAACACGAGAACGAGGATCGTGAGGGTCCAGCGGACCTGGCGGCGGAGGCGGAAGCTCTTCCAGCGTGACGGCCGGTCGCCGGAGGCCCCGTTTCCGGAGGCTGCGTTTCCGGAGGCTGTGTCGCCGGAGGCTGTGTCGCCGGAGGCTGTGTCGCCGGAGGCTGTGTCGCCGGAGGGCCCGCTGCTCGAGCGCCCGCTGCTCGAGCGCCCGCTGCTGGAGGGCCCGCTACCGGAGGCCGGGTCGCCCGAAGGCCCGTTGCCGGACGGCCCGTCACCCGAGAGCTCCCCCGTTGGAGCCTCGGGGGCCCGCGAGGTGCCCGACGTGGCCTGCCCGTCGGGCTCGACGCCGAGGCGCGAGCCGGCACCCGGGGGCTGCGGGCAGGCGCTGGGGGCGTCAGGCACGGGTTTCATGGTTGCACGGGTCGCCGTCGGTGCCCCAGAAAGCGCCCCGGGCGCTCGCCGGCGCCCGAGCCGGGGGGCGTAGTCCAGCGTGGCCGACCGCTCACCTAAGCTCCCAGGCCGTGCGCACGCTCGTGGTCCTGCCCACGTACAACGAGGCAGAGAACATCACCCGCATGCTCGAACGGCTGCGCGAGGTGCTTCCCGAGGCGGGCATCCTGGTCGTCGACGACGGCAGCCCGGACGGGACGGCCGAGCTGGTGGAGAAGGTGGCGGCGCACGACGAGCGGGTGTCTCTCCTGCGCCGGGCCGGCAAGATGGGCCTCGGAAGCGCCTATCGCACCGGTTTTCGCTGGGGCCTCGAGCAAGGGTACGAGGCGATGGTGGAGATGGACTCGGACTTCTCGCATGACCCTGATGCCCTTCCGTCCCTGATGGCGCCCCTGGAGGAGGGCCACGAGGTTTCGATCGGATCACGTTATGTCCCCGGGGGGTCGATACCCAACTGGTCGTGGCACCGGCACCTGCTCTCCTGGTCGGGCAACCGCTACGCGGACGTCGTGCTCGGGCTGGGCGTGGCCGACTCGACCGCCGGGTTTCGTGCCTACGCGGCCACGGTGTTGCGCCGCCTCGACCTCGATGCGGTCCGCGCCGAGGGGTACGGCTTCCAGATCGAGATGACCTACCGGACGAAGCAGGCGGGGGCTTCGATCGTGGAACGGCCGATCGCCTTCGTGGACCGGGTGGCGGGGGAGTCCAAGATGTCCTCCAAGATCGTCGTGGAGGCATTGGGGCTGGTGACCTGGTGGGGACTGCAGCGCCTCTGGCACTCGCTCGGCCGGGGCGCGGGCCGCACTCCGAGCACGCCCGGCTCGGCACCCTCTCGGGACCGCTGGGCATCGTCGTCCAAGTAGCGCTCTGGCAGCGGGTATTCGCCCATGTCGCGGCCGGCGCGGGCTCCGAGGGGCCCCCGTCTGCGATCATGGGGCGGTGCCGCACGAAGGAAAGATCCTCGTCGTAGACGACGAGCCCTATATCACCGACCTGCTGTCCGCCGCCCTTCGCTTCGAGGGCTTCGCCGTCGACGTGGCGAGCACGGGTAACGACGCCCTTGCCAAGGCCGGCTCGGGCTCCCCCGACCTCGTGCTGCTCGACGTCATGCTTCCCGACTTCGAGGGCACGGAGGTCTGCCGGCGGCTGCGCAGCGCCGGGGACTCCGTCCCGGTCCTCTTTCTCACCGCCCGGGACGCCACGGAGGACAAGGTCGCCGGCCTCCGCCTCGGGGACGACTACGTCACCAAGCCCTTCAGCCTCGACGAGGTGGTGGCGCGGATCCGTGCCGTGCTCCGGCGGTCGGCCAGGGACGAGCTCGGCGACGAGCGCCAGCTGCGCTTCGCCGATCTCCTCCTCGACGTGGACGCGCACGAGGTCTGGCGGGGTGACACCCTCATCAACCTCACCGCCACGGAGTTCAAGCTGCTCCAGTACCTGCTGGAAAACGCCCGACGAGTCGTATCGAAGATCGACATCTTGGATCACGTCTGGGACTACAGCTTCGAGGGTGATCCCAACATCGTCGAGACCTACATCAGCTATCTCCGCAAGAAGGTCGACGAGCGGGAGCCGCAACTCATCCACACGGTGCGCGGCGTGGGTTACTGCCTCCGCCTACCGCCGGAGACGCGACGCAGGTGAAGCTTCGCCGCCGACTGACGATCGTCCTCGGCTCGCTCCTGGTGCTCGGGCTCGCCGTCTCGGGGCTCCTCATCTACTCCTCGGTCCGCTCCTACCTCTACGGCCGGCTCGACGCGCAGCTCGACGTCGCCCAGGAGCAGGCCTACCACTACCTCATCTACGTCGACTCCCATCCGGCCGCTCTGCGCCAGGCGGCCCTGGCGACCGGTGGTTCGCAGAGCCTGGGAAGCCCCGCGGGGTCGACGAGCACCGGTGCCGAGCGCGTCGACGCTTCCCAACGAGTCGCGGGTGCAGCGAGCCCTCGCGGAGCGCCTCAACCCGGACGTCTCGGTGATCGTGCTCGACCACAACGGCCGGATCCTCGTGTCGCACCCCTCCGGCTCGGCGACGCACCCGGATCCCCAGCCGCAGATCCCGGCGCGCATCCCGGTCCAGAGCGTGCCGCCCGCCCATGTCTTCGGGCGCGACGAGGGCGTCTACCAGGCGGCGTCCGACTCGTTCGGGCTGACCGTCCCGGGCCAGCGCGGCGACGTGTACCGCGCCCAGGCCGTCGTCGTGCCCCAAGGGGTCCTCATCGTGGCCACGCCGGTCGCGTCGACCGTCGCCACCCTGCGCTCACTCGTCAAGGTCGAGCTGCTGGCCTCGCTCGCCGTGGTCGTGGTCGGGTGCGCGCTGGCATGGTGGCTGATCCGGCGCGAGCTCAAGCCTCTCCAGGAGATGACGGTCACGGCGGGGGCCATCGCCGGGGGCGAGCTCGACCGCCGGGTGCCGGCCCGGGGGGAGAACAGCGAGGTCGGTCGCCTCGGCCAGGCCCTGAACGGCATGCTCTCCCAGATCCAGGCGGCCTTCGTGCAGAAGTCCGAGTCCGAGGAGCGGTTGCGGATGTTCGTGGCCAATGCGTCCCACGAGCTGCGGACGCCGCTCACGTCCATCCGGGGCTACTCGGAGCTCCTGCGCAAGGGGGCGCTCCGGGACGAAGAGGCGCGCCAGCGAGCCCTTTCCCGGGTGGAGAGCGAGGCCACCCGGATGGGCGTCCTCGTCGACGACCTGCTGCTCCTCACGCGGCTCGACCAGGGTCGGCCGCTCGAGCGCATGCCGGTCGACCTGCAGCGCATCGGCAGCGAGGCGGTGGAGGACGCTCGCGCCGTCGACGGCGAGCGGCCGATCGAGTTCCGCTCGTCGGGGCCGGTCGTCGTCAGGGGGGACCGCGACCGGCTGCGACAGGTGCTGCACAACCTGGTCCGCAACGCCCTCACCCACACGCCGCCCGGCACGCCCGTGACCGTCGAGGTCCTGTCGCACGACGGGCGCGGTGCCTGCCGGGTGGTCGACCGGGGGCCGGGCATGACGGCCGAGCAGTCGGCGCACGCCTTCGATCGCTTCTACCGCAGCGACGTCGCCCGTACCGGGGGCGGCACCGGGCTCGGGCTCTCGATCGTGCGCGCCATCGCGGAGGCCCTCGACGGGACCGCCACGGTGGATGCCGCGCCGGGCCGCGGCAGTGTCTTCACCGTCGAGCTCCCGCTCGCAGAGCCGGGCCGCGGCTCGCGTGAGGACCGCGCCGCCCCGCAGGCAACCTCGTCCGAGGCCCGCGGGTCAGACCGCGCCGGGACCCGGGTCCTGCGTTAGGGCGTCGATCACGGGCCCGAGCTTGAGGGTGGTCTCGGCCAGCTCTGCCTCCGGGTCCGATCCGCTCACGATCCCCGCACCTGCCCACACCCTCGCGTAGCCGGTCCTCATGGTGACCGAGCGGATGCCGAGGACCCAGTCGCCGTTGCCCGAGCGGTCGGTCCATCCGACCGGGCCGGCCCAGAACCCGCGGGGCTCGGGCTCCGAGTCGGCGATGAGCCGCAGGGCCTCGTCCCTCGGGACGCCGCCGACGGCGGGCGTGGGATGCAGGTCGGCGAGGAGCTCGAGGACGCCCGGGAGCGGGAGGCCCTCTGCGAGACGCCCCTCGACCCGGGTGCTCAGGCGGGCGTCGGTGGCGAGGCGGAGCACCTCCGGCTGGTCCGGGACCGAGAGACTGTCGCAGCGTGGGCGCAGTGCTTCGGCGACGGCGTCGACGACCAGGCGGTGCTCTTCGAGCTCCTTGGGGGAACCGAGCAGCCGGTCGGAGGCACTCGGAGCATCCGGCTTGTCGGTCAGGCCGGTCGTGCCGGCCAGGGGGTGACACCAGACGACCCTGCCGCGACGTGCCACGATCAGCTCCGGCGACGCCCCCACGAAGTGCTCGTCGTCGACCGGGACGAGGAAGCTCGTGGTGGACGGCTCGGGGTTGCGCAGCCGCCGCAACAACGCGACGGGTGAAGCGACCCGCACCGGGGTGACGTCGACGCAGCGTGCCAGGACGACCTTTCGCAGTTTGCCGGCGTGGATCCTGGCCACGGCGCGAGCGACCGCCCGGGCGTAGTCGTTGGGCCCCGGCCGGTGCTCGAGGCACGAAAGCGAGACGGGCGCCAGCACCTCGAGGCCCCCCACCTCCGCTCGCCGTGCCCGGATCAACTTCTCGGCCTCCTGCGCGGTGGGCCGGGTGGCGTCCGGCCCCACCACGGTCAGCCAGGACAGGCCGTCCGAGCGCCCGAGGAGCACGCCGGGGACACGGAGGGCGCCCGGGGCGCTGCGGTCGAAGGGAAGGGCACCGAGAGCGAGGGGTCCCGTTCCCGGGCGGTCGACCTCGTCGTGCACGGCGATGTCGTGGAGGAGGGCGGACAGCGCCCCGCGCCCCGCCGGGTCGAGCAGGCCCCCGGAGAGCTGGGGCCGCGCCGCCGACCCCCAACCGACCAGGGTGAGCCCGGGCCCGTCGAACAGGATGCCGTCGTGGCCGACCAGGTCGAGCGGGTCCCAGGGCGCCTCCTCGCCGAGCGCCACGGTGTAGGCGAGGAGCGCCGGCTGCTCGGCGGCGTTGGCCGTCACGGTGCGCCCGCAGAGGTGCTCAACGCGTCCGCCGGCATCCCGACCCGGGTGGCGGTGAAGAGCTGGCTCAAGCCTCCTGCGAGGAGCTGGTGGCCCCCCGTGGCGAAGCCATGGCGGAGGAGCAGCTCGCGAAACTCCGCCGCGGTGGGCAGGTAGCCGGTCGACCGGGGGAGGTACCGGTAGGCCGTGGGGTCCGAGAGGAGGCCTCCGACGACGGGCACGACGCGTTCGAACCACACGTGGTACCCGGCACGCAGCAGGGCCGAGGGCGGGATGGAGATCTCGAGCACGACCAGCCGCCCGCCCGGGCGCAGGACCCGGGCGGCCTCCGACAGGACCCGGTCGAGATCCTCGAAGTTGCGGAGGCCGTACCCGCAGATGATGGCGTCGACGGATGCCGAGGCCACCGGCAGCGCCGAGGCGTCACCCTGGACGCGAGGCGTTCCGGCGTGGCTCACCGAGAGCATCCCGAACGAGAGATCGTCGCCCACGACCCGGTACCCCCGCCGCGCACAGGCCCGGCTCAGGTCACCCGTGCCGCAGGCCAGATCGAGCACCCTGGCGCCCGCGCCGATGCCGAGGGCGTCGATCGCCCGGCGCCGCCAGCGCTGATCGAGTCCGAGCGACATGATGCGGTTGAGGACGTCGTAGCGGGGAGCGATCGTGTCGAACATGGCGCGCACCTGCGCCGTCTTGGCCGCCCCTCGCGGCAACTCCTCTGCGGGTGCTCGCCCCGGCACGCTGGCGGACGACCTCAGAAGTAGTAGCGGTACACCACCTGGCACACGCAGGCGGGCTTGGGTGCGTCTTCGACCTCGATGACGAGATCGAAGACCACTTGGACGCCCCCTTCGGTCCCCCCGGACACCTTCTCAGAGCTCCCCACCGTGACCCCCATCCGGACCCTCGAGCCGACCGGGACCGGCGCCGGGAAACGCACCTTGTTGCAGCCGTAGTTGACCCCGAAGCTCATGCCCTCGACGGTGATGACCTGCTGGAGGAGGGCGGGTGCCAGCGACAGCGTGAGGTAGCCGTGGGCGATGGTGGAGCCGAACGGTCCTGCCGCAGCCCGCTCCGGGTCGACGTGGATCCACTGGTGGTCGCCGGTGGCTTCGGCGAAGAGGTCGATCCGCTTCTGGTCGATCTCCTGCCAGTCGCTCGTGCCGATCTGCTGGCCCACCAGGTCGAGGAACTCGGTCAGGTCCGAGATGATTCTGGCCATGCCGCACCATAGATCACGCCGGTCGGTGGGCCCGGAGCGCCCGAGCGATCCGGCGATCGCCGTCAGGCCATCAGTGGAACCAGACGCGCTGGTACTCGCGGCTCTGGCGATGCAGCAACAGCGCGACGAGGACCACGGCGAACGCCAGGTTGAGCAGCACCCAGATGGAGAAGCTCAGCGACAGCACCGAGAACGCCAGGAACAGCACCTCCAGGCAGAGGTACAGGACGGACGCCACGACTGCGGTGTAGTAACCCCAGCGTCGCTCGTTGGCGATGGCGAGGGCGGCTCCGCCCTCGACGAGCAGAAAGAGCGCGAGAACTCCGGCCCCGGTGATCAGGCCGAGCAGGCCGAAGAACGCGTTGATATAGCTCAACAGGACGGCTCCCTGCAGGGTCTGAGGCTGACTGTTGTCCAACCACTTGAGCTGCGATGACGCCATGGCAACCAGTCTCGCGCACCCGCCCGGCGCGCACCGGACGGCCCGGGCGGCTTCGACGGGGTCACCCTGTCGCGTCGTAACCGGCGCCGTCGTCGCGGCATTCGCCCTGCCTAAGGGCACAATTCCGGACGGCCTTGCATGCCCGGGATGGTCGGGCCCGGGCCTAGCATGCGGTCGGTGAGGCGACCGCAGACGTACGAGGGGCACCGCCATCGTGACGTGACCGGCGGCGGCCCTCGCGCGGCGGTCTTCGGCGTGAGCGACGGCCTGGTCACCAACGTCTCGCTGATCCTCGGCGTCGCCGGCGCCCACCCGAACGGCACGTTCGTGCGTCTGGCCGGGCTCGCCGGGCTCATCGCGGGCGCCTTCTCGATGGCGGCCGGCGAGTACGTCTCGATGCAGGCCCAGCGCGAGCTCATCGAACGCGAGCTCGAGGTCGAACGGCAGTCCTTGGCGGAGGCGCCGGAGATGGAACGCGAGGAGCTGCAGACGCTCTACACCGAGCGGGGGATCCATCCGGAGGTGGCGCGGGACCTGGCCGACAACGTCATGCGGGATCCCGACCTGGCGCTCGACACCCACGCCCGCGAAGAGCTCGGGATCAACCCGCAGTCGATCGGGTCGCCGATCCAGGCCGCGGTCTCCTCGTTCCTCGCCTTCTCGGTGGGCGCCCTGCTGCCGCTCATCCCTTGGCTCGTCACCGCCGGCGTCGGGGCGGAGGTGGCCTCGATCGTGATCGCGCTCGTGGCTTCGACGATCGTGGGATGGGCGCTCGGGATCTTCACCGCCCGCTCCCCGTGGCGGTCAGCCCTCCGGCAGGTCGTGGTCGTCGTGATCGCGGCCGGCATCACCTACGGCATCGGTCGGGCCATCGGGGTCAGCACCGGATAGCCGGTACTCGCGATCGGTGTGGTGGAGGGTGAAGCCGAGGGAGGCGTAGAGCGCCCGGGCCGGCTCGTTGTCCCCGTCCACGTAGAGCATGCCGACCTCGAGCCCGCGTGCCGCCAGCCAGTCGAGGCCGGCGAGCGTCAGGCTCCTGCCGAGCCCGAGGCCCTGGAAGTCCGGGTTGACCGAGATGACGTAGATCTCGCCCATCTCGGGCTCGGTGTCGCGGTGAACCTTGGTCCAGCAGGATCCGGCGAGCGATCCGTCCCGCCAGTGGAGAAGGAAGCCCTCGGCGTCGAACCAGGGTTCCTGCTCGCGCTCGCGCAGGTGCTCGAGCTGCCAGGCTCCCTGCTCGGGATGGTCGGCGAAGGCGCGGTTGTTGACTGCCAGCCAGACCTCCTCGTCCTGACCGCGTCGAAAGGCCCGGAGGGCGATCTCGGGAGCCCCGCCGCGCTCTCCGGTGGGCACCGGGAGCGGGCGGCGCAGCTGGAGTAGATCGCGCTGGGGCCGGAAGCCTGCGGCTTGGGCCTCTCGGTCGCGCGCCTCGTCGACCATCGGGATCCAGTAGTCGACCGGGGCAACACCCTCCCGGCCCACGACGTCGAGCGCGGCGGTCACCAGCCGAGCGCCGACGCCCTCCCCCCGGTGGGCCGGGTGCAGCGCCACCTCGAGGGTCCACGAGCGCGGGAGACGGCTCAGCTGGGCCACGCCTGCCAGGCCGTCACCGGGCCGGCCGTCGAGCAGGGTGCTCGAGCCGGGCGCGCCGTGGAGGAGATCGAGCCACGCCTGGTCGCCCATGGGCCGCTGGCCGTCGGACGCGGCCGCCGCGTCGAGGAGCCCCTTCACGGCGTCGAGCTCCCCCGGGGACAGCTCGCGGCGCACGGTGACCGAGGTGGTGCTCATCCAGCGCACCGTAGCGAGAGTCGGGGGGCAGGTCGCCGGTATCCTCCCCGCGTGACCCCGGCCAAGAAGGCTCCCCCGGCACGCCGGGCGGGGGCCCGATCCCCCTCTCGTGCGACGTTGCGCCGCAGGGCCGCCACCGTCGTGGGGCGCCTGGCCGACCTCTTTCCCGGATCCGCGGAACAGCTCTGCGCGCTGCGCCACGACAACCCGTTCCAGCTGCTCGAGGCGACCATCCTCTCGGCCCAGTGCACCGACGCGAAGGTCAACGAGGTGACGCCCGCCCTCTTTGCCGCCTATCCCGAGCCCGAGGACCTGGCTGCGGCCGATCCCGAACGCGTCGAGACCCTGATCCGCCCGACGGGCTTCTACCGGAGCAAGACGAGGAGCCTGCTCGGGATGGCGGACGGCCTCGTGGAGCGGTTTGGCAGCCAGGTCCCCACCTCGCTCGAAGACCTCGTCACCCTGCCGGGCGTCGGTCGCAAGACCGGCAACGTCGTGCGCAGCGTGGCCTTCGACCTCCCCGGCCTGCCCGTCGACACCCATGTGGGGCGCATCGCCCGGCGCCTCGGCCTGACCACGTCGACGGATCCGGTGCAGGTCGAGCAGGACCTCGACGCCCTGGTCCCCGAGGCCGAATGGGGGACGCTCAGCCTGCGGCTGATCCTGCACGGTCGCGCCACCTGCACGGCGCGCAAGCCCCGGTGCGCCGAGTGCGTGCTCGAGGACATCTGCCCCTCTTCGACTATCCGGCTGGCCGGTTCCTGAGGGCCGCCGCGACCGGTCCGCAGTGCTACCCACGGTGTTACCCTGGGAAGCCGTGGTGACCAAGCGATCGGTCTCGCTCTCCCAGGACGTGGCCAGTGCCGTCGAGGAGGCGGCCCAGCAGGACGGCATGTCCTTCAGCGCCTGGCTCTCCGCGGCGGCGGAACGGCAACTGCGCGTCCGGGAGGGCCTGCGGGGCGTCGCCGATTGGGAGGCGGGATCCGGGGCCCTCACCGCGGAGGAGATCGCCGCCGGCGAGGCCCTGCTCAGCCGCTTGCTGTCGGGAGTCTCGGGCATGGCGTCCCGCGTGCGCCGCCGGTAGCCGGTGGCCACCCACCGCCACGGGCTCGTCTACGGCGTCGCAGCGCTCCGGGCGGCGGCCCGGGGGGACCGGATGATGTGGGCCCTCCACCGTGCTGCCCTCTCGAACGGCATCGTCCCGGTGGTGCCCGCCCCCGTGGTGGCCGAGGGCTTCCGCACGGAGGTCCGCGGGGACTACCTGCGGGCGATGCTCGCCGGGTCCGAGGTCGAGGTGCTCGAGGAGGACGGCGCCGAGCGGCTCGGCGAGCTGGCCGCCCGGGCGGGAACGGGCGACCTGGTCAGCGCCTCGGTGGCCGACTGCGCGGCCCGCCGCAATGCGGCCGTCGTGGCCGGCAGGCAGCACTCCCTGAGGACGTCGAGCGAGCTCCTCGGGTACGAGCTCGTCCTCTACGCCGTCTGACCGCTCACGGTCAGGCCCCTCGCGGTCGGCCGCTCTCCGTCACACCACTCGCCGTCGGGACTCTCGCCATCCGGGGGGCGGCCCGCCGCTCAGCTGAGGCGGGCCATCCGCCGCAACGCCTCCCGGAGGGCTCGCTCGACCGCGAAGAGATCGGTCGCCAGGGCGTCGTGGCCCGAGCCGCTCTCCTCCTCGGCCGCCGCGCTCACCCGACGGGCGATCTCGTCGAGCGAGGAGGTGATCGAGGAGAGCTCGCCGCGGGAGACCACACACGAGATCATGGCCCTTGGGCCGTCGCTCGGCATCCGACCAGCCAGCGGTGCCGGAAGGCTCCTGGGCCCCCAGCCGGCCCAGGTAGCATCGAGGGGCCATGGCCCTGACCCGCCTCGATCTTCGCGGCCGTCGCGACGGCCTGAGCGACGTCCTTCCCCGCCCCCCGGACCCCGGGGCGGGGGTCCACGACGCCGTGGCCGAGATCCTCGCCATGGTGCGCCGCGACGGCGACGACGCGCTCCGCGAGCTCACCGTGAAGCTCGACGGGGTCGAGCTCGACTCCCTGACCGTGCCGGCGGAGGAGATCGAGGCCGCGCTGGACCGGGTGCCCGGGGAGCTGCGGCTCGCCCTCGAGGTCGCCTACCGGCGCATCCGGGAGTACCACGCGTGGGAGAGCGAGATCGCAGACGACCCGGTCTTCCGCTCGGAGGGCATCTCCGTGCGGAACCTGGTGCGCCCCGTGGCCCGGGTGGGGTGCTACGCGCCGGGCGGGCGTGCCCGCTACCCGTCCACCGTGCTCATGTGCGCCGCCCCCGCCCGGGTGGCCGGGGTCGAGGACGTGGCGCTGTGCGTGCCGCCGGGGCCCGACGGCCGCATCGACGACGCCACGCTGGCCGCCGCCGCGGTGGCCGGGGTGGGCGAGGTGCACCCCGTCGGGGGAGCGCAGGCGATCGCCGCACTGGCCTACGGCACCGAGAGCATCGCCGCGGTCGACGTCGTGGTCGGACCGGGGAACCAGTACGTCGCCGAGGCCAAGCGACAGGTGAGCGGTGCGGTGGGCGTGGCCTCGGCCTTTGCCGGCCCCTCGGAGGTCGTGGTGATCGCCGGGCCCGAGACCGCTCCCGAGCTTGCCGCCGTCGACCTGATGGTCCAGGCGGAGCACGGCCCCGACGGCCTGGCCTGGCTCGTGACGTGGGACCCCTCCGTACTCGAGGCCGTGGACGAGCGGCTCGACGCGATGGTGGCGGCGTCCCCCCGGCGCCTGCTGCTCGAGTCCACCCTGGCGAGCGGCGGCTATGCCTGCCTCGTCGACGACGCCGCGGCCGCGATCGCGGTGTCCAACGTGGTGGCTCCGGAGCACCTGGAGCTCCTCGTGGACGGAGCCGAGGACCTGCTCGCCCTCGTGCGGTCGGCCGGTGCCGTCTTCTGTGGGCCCTGGTCGCCGGCGAGCGTCGGCGACTACCTCGCGGGCCCCAACCACGTCCTTCCCACCCACCGGACGGCACGATTCGGATCGGCGTTGCGGGCGGAGGACTTCCGGCGCCACATCCACGCGGTGACGGTTTCGCCCGAGGGACTGGCCGCCCTGGGTCACCACGTGGCGATCCTGGCCACGACCGAGGGCCTGCCCGCCCACGCCGAGTCCGTGAGGCTCCGCGGATGAGCGGCCTGCCCTCCCTCCGCCCCGACCTGGAGGCCCTGACGGGATACCACTCGCCTCAGGTCGACGTGGAGGTCCGCCTCAACACCAACGAATCCCCCTTCGGGCCACCTCCGGAGTGGCGGGAGGAGTACGCGCGCGAGGTCGGGAGGATCGACTTCCACCGCTACCCCGACCGCGACGGCGCCGAGCTGCGAGAGGCGATCGCCAAGCACCACGGGATCGAGCCGGCGGAGGTGTTCTGCGCCAACGGGTCCAACGAGGTCCTGCAGTCGCTGCTGCTCGCCTACGGCGGGCCGACGCGTGAGGTGCTCACCTTCGAGCCCACCTACTCGCTGCACCGCCACATCGCCGGCCTGACCGGCACGCCGGTGGTGTCGATCCAGCGTGCGGAGGACTTCACGCTGGCCCCCGAGGAGGTGGATGCCGCCCTGAGGCGGTGCTCGCCGGTCATCACGTTCCTGTGCTCGCCGAACAACCCGACGGGCCGGGTCGAACCCCCGGGTCTGGTGCGTCACGTGCTGTCGCGTGCGCCCGGGCTGGTGGTGGTGGACGAGGCCTACGGCCAGTTCGCGCACTGGTCGGCGCTGGACCTGCGCGGCGCCAGCGCCGCACCCGCCTCCACCCGCAGGACGCCGTCGGGGGAGCCGCCGATCGAGGAGGGCGCCCGCCGGCGCCTCGGGGTGGTCCGGACGTTCTCCAAGACCTGGGCACTCGCCGCCGTCCGGCTGGGCTACCTCGTCGCGGACCCCGAGGTGGTCGACGCCTGCCAGCAGGTGGCCCTCCCGTACCGGCTCTCGACGGCCACGCAACTGGCCGGGCTGCTCGCACTGAAGCACGACGCGGCCATGCGCGAGCGGGTGGCGGCCGTGACCGAGGAGCGCGGGCGAGTGCAGGCCGGTCTGGCGAACCTGCCCGTCGAGACGTGGCCCTCGGAGGCCAACTTCATCCTGTTCCGCCCCCTCGGGCGTCCCGCCAAGCGGGTGTGGTCCGACCTGCTGGACCGCTCGGTGCTGGTGCGGGACTGCTCGTCGTGGGACGGCCTCGACGGGTGCCTGAGGGTCACCATCGGCACCCCGGAGGAGAACCGGCGCTTCCTCGACGCGCTCGAGGCCTGCCTCCGGTGACCGCAGCAGCGGCGGGGAGGAGCCCCCGAGTCGCGGTCCGCCAGCGCGAGACCAAGGAGACGGCCATCGAGGTGCGCCTCGACCTCGACGGCTCGGGGTCGGTGGAGGTCGGCACCGGCCTGCCGTTCTTCGACCACATGATCGAGCAGCTCGGCCGCCACGGCGGGTTCGACCTCGTGGTCCGGGCCAAGGGAGATCTCCACGTGGACGCCCATCACACCGTGGAGGACGTGGGGATCGCCCTCGGCGCGTGCCTCGGCGAGGCCCTGGGGGACAAGGCCGGCGTGCGGCGCTTCGCCTCGATCCTGCTACCCCTCGACGAGGCGCTGATCGAGGTGGCCCTCGACCTCTCCGGACGGCCCTACCTGGCCTACGAGGTTCCGTTCGCGCCGGACACGGCGGGCCTCGGCTCGCCACCGTTCGACCCCCAGCTGGCCGAGGAGTTCTGGCGGGCGTTCGCCACCGCCGCCGCGATCACGCTGCACGTGCGCCGCCGAGAGGGTCGCAACACCCACCACATCCTGGAGGCGAGCTTCAAGGGCGTGGCCCGGGCCCTGCGCGATGCCGTGCGGGTGGAGGGCGGGGGCGTGCCGTCGACCAAGGGCACGCTGTGACCGAGGACGCGCGGTGATCGCGGTCTGCGACTACGGCATCGGCAACCTCCGATCGGCCGAGAAGGCGCTCCAACGACTCGGTGCGCCTGCCCGCCTGGTGCAGGATCCCGACGAGGTCAAGGGGGCGCGGGGAGTCGTGCTGCCGGGCGTCGGCGCCTTCGGCAGGTGCAGCGCGGCGCTTGCCGCGACGGGTATGGACGAGGCCGTCTCGTCGGTGATCGACCGGGGGACGCCCTTCCTCGGCATCTGCATCGGGTTCCAGCTTCTCTACGAGCGGTCCGAGGAGAGCGAGGGCGCGGCCGGCCTCGGTGTCTTCGCCGGCGAGGTGCGGTTGCTGCCGGAGCACGTGAAGCGCCCGCAGATGCAGTGGAACGAGGTCGTCGAGCGGCGGTCCTCGGCGCTCCTGGCCGGCTTCGACGCGCCACCCTGGCTCTACTTCGTCCACTCCTACGCGGCGGCGGTGGGTCCCGAGACCGTCGCCACCTGCGACTACGGCGGTGAGGTGGCGGCGGCCTGTGCCCGCGACAACGTCTGGGGGGTCCAGTTCCACCCCGAGAAGTCCGGGCGTGCCGGCCTGGCCGTCCTCGCGAACTTCGTGCGTCGCTGCGAGGGCTGAGTGGACCTCTACCCGGCCATCGACCTGCGGGGGGGCACCGCGGTGCGGTTGCATCGCGGCGACTTCTCCAAGGAGCACGCCTACGGGGACCCCATGGCCCTCGCCCGGCGCTTCTGCGCCGCTGGCGCGGGCTGGCTGCACGTCGTCGACCTCGATGCCGCCCGCACGGCGTCGCCCGTCAACCGGCCGACCGTGATGGCCATCGCCAGGGACAACCCCGCCCGGGTGCAGACCGGTGGGGGGGTCCGCAGCGAACGGGACGCCGAGGAGCTGCTCTCCTCTGGGGTGTGCCGGGTCGTGCTCGGGACCGCCGCGCTCGAGGATCCCGAGCTGCTGGCCCGCTGCGCGACGCGCTTCCCCGACCAGGTGGCCCTCGGCCTCGACTACCGCCGGCACCCCGACGGCACCCTGGAGGCCGCCCAGAGGGGGTGGACGGAGGGCTCGGGTCGCTCCGTCCCGGCGGTGCTCGAGTCGATCGCCGGGCTCCCCCTCGGCGCGGTCGTGGTGACCGCCATCCAGCAGGACGGGACGCTCGAGGGCCCGGATCTCGACGGCCTCGGCCCGGTGCTGGACGCCACGGAGATCCCGGTCATCGCGTCCGGCGGGGTGGGCGCCGTCGACGACCTCGAGGCGCTGGCCAAGCTGCGCTCGCCGGAGGCCGGCCGGGCGCTCGGGGGAGTGGTGGTGGGCAAGGCGCTCCTCGACGAGCGCATCGACCTGGAGGAGGCCCTGGCGGCGTGCGAACGGTCCGCGTAATTCCCTGCCTGGACGTGACCGAGGGCCGTGTGGTGAAGGGCGTGCAGTTCGTCGACCTCGTCGACGCCGGCGACCCCGTCGAGCTCGCCGCGCGCTACGACGAAGAGGGTGCCGACGAGCTCACGTTCCTCGACATCTCCGCCTCCTCGGCCGGTCGCGAGACCATGGTCGACGTCGTGGCGCGCACCGCCGAACAGGTCTTCATCCCCTTCACCGTGGGAGGGGGGGTGCGCTCGGTCGAGGACGCCCGGCGGCTGCTCCGGGCCGGCGCGGAGAAGGTCTCCGTCAACACCGCTGCGGTCGAGCGTCCGGAGCTCGTCGCGGAGATCTCCGAGGAGTTCGGCGCCCAGTGCGTGGTGGTGGCGATCGACGCTCGCGCGAGGGCCGAGGGCGGGGGCTGGGAGGTCTGTACCTATGGCGGGCGCACGCCGACGGGCATCGACGCGCTCGCCTGGGTGCGCCGGTGCGCGGACCTCGGTGCCGGCGAGGTGCTGCTCACGTCGATGGACCGCGACGGCACGCGGCTCGGGTTCGACCTGGAGCTGACCCGCCAGGTCGTCGACGCCGTGCCCATCCCGGTGGTGGCCTCCGGGGGGGTCGGGACGCTCGATCACCTGGTCGAGGGGGCCACCGTCGGAGGCGCCGACGCGGTGCTCGCCGCCTCGATCTTCCACCGCCGCGAGCACACGGTCGCCGAGGCCAAGGCCTACCTGGGGGCGCACGGCGTCACCGTCCGACCGGCGCCCCGGGTGGTCGATCGCGCCTGAGCCGCGCCTGAGCCGTGCATGCCGGACCCGCTCCGTGCGGTACTTTGCCTAGGTGGCAGGCAGTGACGATCGTCCGGTGAGCGGCCCCAAGCAGCCGATCACCGTCCTCTTCGACCGGGTTCTGGTGCAGATCGGCCAGGGCGAGGGCGAGCGCCGTTCGCGAGCGGGCATCGTGATCCCGGCGACCGCGCAGGTCGCCCGTCGCCTGGTGTGGGCGGAGGCGGTGGCCGTCGGTCCCCATGTTCGTGCCGTCAAGCCCGGCGACAACGTGCTGTTCAACCCCGAGGACCGATTCGAGTTCGAGCTGCAGGGGGACGAGTACGTGATCCTGCGCGAGCGCGACATCCACGCCGTCGCGTCCGAGCGGATGGACGGCGGGACGGGGCTGTACCTGTGAGCACGACCCCTGCAGACACCGCTCCGGCGGGGCTCACGTTCACGGAGCTCGTGACCGAGGAGCCCCTCGACCCGGGCCAGGTCTCGTTCGGCTCCGACGGCCTGGTTCCGGCCGTGGTCCAAGACGTCCGCGATGGCGCCGTGCTGATGGTCGCCCACATGAACGAGGAGTCCCTGCGACGCACCCTCGAGACGGGCCGGACCTGGTTTTGGAGCAGGAGCCGCAAGGAGCTGTGGCCCAAGGGTGAGACCTCGGGCGAGCGGCAGGACGTCCACGAGATCCGGGTGGACTGCGACGCCGACGTGTTGATCGTGATCGTGACCCAGCACGGCCAGGGCGCGTGCCACACGGGTAACCGCTCCTGCTTCTACCGCCGCCTCGAGCCAACGCCCAAGAGGGCGCCGGAGACGTGAGCGGCACCGGGCCCGAGCTCGCGGCGCGTCCCGGGCCCGAGGAGTTTCGGGCGCTGGCCGAGGACTACGCGGTGGTCCCGGTGTGGTGCGAGATGGTCGCGGACACCCTCACCCCCGTGGGCGCGTTCCTGCAGCTCGTCGGGGATCGCCCGGGCTTCCTGCTCGAGTCGGTGGAGGGAGGGGAGCGCTGGGGCCGGTACTCCTTCGTCGGCCGCTCAGCCCTCGGCACCATCGTCCGTGACCGCTCGGGCGTCCGGGTGGAGGGCGACGTGGCGTTGCCGCAGGAGGTGTCGGGGGTTCTCGACGCGCTCCGGTCCGTCCTCGCCGCCTACCGGTCACCGAGCGTCCCCGGTCTTCCCCCGCTGCACGGCGGGCTCGTCGGCTACCTCGGCTACGACGTGGTCCGGGAGATCGAGCGCCTGCCTGCGGTGCCTCCGGACGATCTCGGCTTCCCCGACGCCGCGCTCGCGGTCATCGGGCAGCTGGCCGCGTTCGACCACTGGGGCCAGCGCGTCCTGTTGGTGGACAATGTGATCGTCCCCGAGGACCGGGACCCGAAGGCGCTCGAGTCGGCCCGAGCCGAGGCCGTCCGCCGCCTGGGCGAGATGGCGGCGGAATGCTGCCGTCCCCTCGGTACCGTGCCGGCCGCGGTGCCGGAGAAGGGCGCCGAGCTGGCTGCGGCCCGCCGGACGATGACGTCGGAGTCCTACCGGCTGGCCGTCGAGGCGGCCAAGGAGTACATCTACGCCGGCGACATCTTCCAGGTCGTGCTCTCGCAGCGCTTCGACCTCGAGCTCGGGGCCCATCCCTTCGACGTCTACCGGGCCCTCCGGCTGCTCAACCCGAGCCCCTACCTCTACTTCCTGCGCTTTCCCGAGGTCGTGGTGGTCGGGTCCTCGCCCGAGCCCATGGTGCGCCTGCGTGACGGGCTCGTCACCTCGCGCCCGATCGCCGGATCCCGACCGAGAGGCGCCACCGAGGAGGACGACCGGCGCCTGGCGGGGGAGCTCTCGGAGGACCCGAAGGAGCTGGCCGAGCACGTGATGCTGGTGGACCTGGCGCGCAACGATGTGGGTCGGGTGGCGCGTTTTGGGACCGAGCGCGTCGAGGAGCTGATGACCGTCGAGCGCTACAGCCACATCATGCACCTGACGTCGCAGGTGAGCGGCGAGCTGGCTCCGGGGCGGGATCCCGTGGACGTCCTGCGGGCCACCCTGCCGGCCGGCACGCTCTCGGGTGCACCCAAGGTGCGGGCCATGGAGATCATCGACGAGCTCGAGCCGACCAAGCGGGGCATCTACGGTGGCATCGTCGGGTACTTCGACTTCTCCGGCAACCTCGACACCGCCATCGCCATCCGGACGCTCGTGACCACCCCCGACGGCCGGGCGACCGTGCAGGCCGGCGCGGGCATCGTCGCGGACAGCGACCCCGCCAGCGAGGACGCCGAGTGCGCGCACAAGGCCGCGGCGCTGCTCGCCGCGGTCGCGGCCGCCCGCCAGCTCACCGCAGCTCGGGAGGAGGCGGGATCGGCCCCGGCCCACGCCGCCGTGGCCCCCGGTGCCGCGGACCTCGAGCCGGGGCCGGGTTGGGGCGAGGACGACCTCGAGGACTACCGGGCGCTGCGGCAGGGAGTGGCGTCCCGCGAGCTGCAGCGGGACTTCGTCCGGGTGAGCGGTCCCGAGTCCGCCACCTACCTGCAGGGACAATGCAGCCAGGACGTCGCGGCCCTCCGGGACGGGGAGGCCGCCGAGTCCCTGCTGCTCGCGCCCGACGGCCATCTCGACGCGCTGGTGCGCGTGCTGCGGCTGGGTGACGAGGAGTTCGTCGTCGACGTGGACGGAGGGTTCGGGGACGCCGTCGTCGAGCGTCTGAGCCGCTTCAAGCTGCGCACCCGGGCCACCATCGAGGCGCTCGACTGGACGTGCCTCGCCCTGCGGGGGCCCGGGGTCGACGGCGTCCGCGTAAACGGCGGCCGGGTCGACGTTGCCTCGCCGGCGACCGGCACCGCGGCCGCCTTGCCGGTCGACTGGCCCGGGTGGAGCGGCGTGGACCTGGTCGGCCCGGATCCGGCCCCGGGTGCCGCCGAAGGGCTGCGCTCCTGTGGGCCGACCGCCTGGCAGGCCCGACGCATCGAGGTCGGCCTGCCCGAGATGGGCACCGAGCTCGACGCCAAGACCATCCCGGCCGAGGCGGACCTGGTGGCGCGGGCGGTCAGCTTCACCAAGGGGTGCTACACCGGCCAGGAGCTGGTCGCCCGGCTCGACGCTCGGGGCAACCGGGTGCCGCGGCGGCTGCGGGGCCTCGTCCTCGACGTCGCGGCACGCCCCACGCCGCCGCTCGGCACCGAGCCGTTGGTCGGCGCCATGCTCCAGGACCCGGGCAACGGCAAGTCCGTGGGCCGGATCACCTCGGCTGCGTGGAGCCCGGCGCTCGGTCGTCCGGTGGCCCTCGCCTACGTCCACCGGTCGGTGGAGGTGCCGGGCCAGGTGTCGGTGGTCGGCGGGGGCTCCGTGGTCGAGCTGCCGGACCCGTCCGACCTCGCGGAGCAGGCGCCGGAGCCGGAACCGGGCCAGGTGCCGGTCATCGGTCGCGCCGAGGTGCGCGAGCTGCCCCTCGTGGGGGAGTCCTAGGCCGTCCCCGGTACGGACACCCGAACCGTCCCCGGTACTGTGGGACGGGCATGCCCACCTACCTCTCCGAGATCGTCGCCGCGCACCGAGGCGAGGCTGCCCGGGACCGTCGGGAGCTGTCCGAGCTGGTCGATCGGGCGTTGGCCGCTCCGGCCACGGGGGGATTCCGCAAGGCCCTCGCCGGAGAGGGAGGGCTCGGCGTCATCGCCGAGGTCAAGCGGCGGTCGCCGTCCAAGGGCGACCTGGCGCCGGACCTCGATCCTGGGGCCACCGCCCGCTCCTACCGCGCGGGCGGCGCGAGGTGCCTTTCGGTCCTGACCGACGCCGACTACTTCGGGGGCTCGCCGGCGGACCTCGCGGCCGCCAAGGCGGCGACCGACCTGCCCGTGCTCCGTAAGGACTTCACCGTGTCGCCCAACGACGTGTGCGACGCCCGGATCATGGGCGCCGACGCGATCCTGTTGATCGTGGCCGCCCTCGACGACGACGAGCTGCGCGACCTGTCGAGGCTGGCCGACCGTCTCGGGCTCGACGTGCTCGTCGAGGTCCACGACGAGGGCGAGCTGGCACGTGCCCTCGAGCTCGACGCCTCGATGGTGGGCGTGAACCAGCGTGACCTCCACACGTTTGCGGTCGACGAGCGTCGGGCGGAGCGGCTGGTCGCCGCCATGCCCGAAGACGTGGTGGCCGTCGCCGAGTCGGGGATCCGGGACCCCGCCGATGCGCGCCGGCTGGCCGACGCCGGCTACCAGGGGATCCTCGTGGGCGAGACCCTCGTGCGCTCCGCCGACCGTGCCGCGACGGTGGCTGGGCTGGCGGGACATCCGGTGGGACCGAGGACCGGGGGTCAACGGCGCCCGTGAGCGACGGCATCTTCGTCAAGATCTGCGGCATCACGAACGAGGCCGATGCGCTGCTGTGCGTCGGCCTGGGGGCGGACGCGCTCGGCTTCATGTTCGCCCCGTCCCCCCGCCAGGTGACGGTCCGCACCGTGCACGACATCGTCCACCGGGTCCCCCGGGAGGTGCTGACGGTGGGCGTGTTCCGGGACGAGGCGCGCCAGCGGGTGGTCGACCTGGCCGGCGACGCCGGCGTGGGCGCGATCCAGCTGCACGGCCACGAGACGGCCGAGGACTGCCGCTGGATTCGTCAGCACACCGCGTGCACCATCCGCGCCTTCTCCGCCGGCGACCGCACGATCGCCCGGTTCGAGGAGTTCGGCGCCGACTACATCCTCATCGACGGCACGAGCCCGGGCTCCGGGGAGGTGTTCGACTGGCGGCTCGCCGAGGGCGTCGTCGACCACAGCCGCATGATCGTCGCCGGGGGCCTGCACGCCGGCAACGTCGCCCAGGCCATCGCCCGGCTCCAGCCATGGGGCGTCGACGTCTCGAGCGGCGTCGAGTCCGAGCCCGGCCGCAAGGATCCCCAAAAGGTGCGGGAGTTCATCCACGCTGCACGGGCGGCGGCGGACCTCAGCCAACGCCGCCGCGAGAGCGACGAGCCTCCGGCCTCGGCGAGCGAGCCCTACGACTGGATGGGTGGATGACCCCGGTGCCCACGCCGCTGCCAGGGTTGATGGGGGACCCCGGCCCGACCGGGCGCTTCGGGGAGTTTGGGGGCCGGTTCGTGCCCGAATCCCTCGTCCCGGCGCTGGTCGAGCTCGAGGAGGCGTTCCGTTCCGCCTGGGCCGACGACGCCTTTCGCCGGGAGCTCTCGGACATCCTCGCCCGCTACGGCGGCCGGCCGACGCCGGTCACCGAGTGCGCGAGGCTCTCGGAGCGGCTCGGGGTCCGGGTGCTGTTGAAGCGCGAGGACCTCGCGCACACCGGGTCGCACAAGCTCAACAACGTCGTCGGGCAGGCGCTCCTCACTCGCCGGATGGGCAAGCGGCGCCTCATCGCGGAGACGGGGGCCGGCCAGCACGGCGTGGCCACTGCCACTGCCGCGGCGCTGCTCGGACTGGACTGCGCCGTCTACATGGGGGAGGTCGACACGCACCGCCAGGAGCTCAACGTGTTTCGCATGGAGCTGCTGGGCGCGACCGTCCACCCCGTGCGGACCGGGAGCCGGACGTTGAAGGACGCCGTCAACGAGGCGCTGCGGGAATGGGTGGCCACGGTGGACGACACCCACTACTGCCTGGGCTCGGTGATGGGCCCGCACCCCTTCCCCTACCTGGTTCGCGAGCTGCAGCGCGTCGTCGGCGACGAGGCACGTGAGCAGTGCCGGGAGCTGCTCGGCGGGGCCGACCCCGACGTCGTGATGGCGTGTGTAGGTGGTGGCTCCAACGCCGCCGGGACGTTTGCCGGCTTCGTGGACACCCCGGCGCGGCTCATCGGCGTCGAGGCGGCCGGCGGTGCGGCCGTGACCGACGGCATCCCCGGTGTCCTCCACGGCATGCACTCTCGCCTCCTCCAGGACGAGGAGGGGCAGATCCTCGAGGCGGTCTCCATCTCGGCCGGGCTCGACTACCCGGGCATCGGGCCCGAGCACGCCCACCTCGCCTCGGTCGGCCGGGCCGAGTACGGGCGCGCCACCGACCGGGAGGTCCTCCAGGCCTTCGGGCTCTTGGCCGAGACCGAGGGCATCCTCCCCGCGCTCGAGCCCGCGCATGCACTGGCGTGGCTGGCCAGGGAGGCCGGCCGGGAGGTGCCGCTGGGCTCGACCGTGCTCCTCACCCTCTCGGGTCGCGGCGACAAGGACGTCGCCCAGGTCCGCGAGCTCCTCAGGGCGGGTCTCCGCTGAGCGTCATCCAAGGCCGAGAGGCCGGGCAGCTCGAGACGGCCCTCCGGACGGTGCGGGAGCGCGGCCGCAAGGCCCTCGTCCCCTACGTGATGGCGGGGGGCTCGCCCGACTGGCCGACCGTCGTCCGGGCGGTGGCCGCCGCCGGGGCCGACGCGATCGAGCTGGGCTTCCCCTTCTCCGATCCCATGATCGACGGCCCGGTGGTCCAGGAGGCCGGCCGCCGTGCCCTCCAGAGCGGGATGACCATGCAGCATGCTCTGGACGTCGTCGCCGACATCGACGTCGGCGTCCCGATCGTGGGGATGACGTACTACAACCTGGTGCTGCGGGCGGGGCATCGCCGGGCGGCGCGATCGATGGCCGCGGCGGGCGTGACGGGCGCCATCCTGGTCGACCTTTCCCTCGAGGAGATCGGGCCCTGGGCCGAGGAGGCCGATGCTGCGGGTGTGGCCACGGTGCTGCTGGTCGCCCCCTCCTCGCCGCCGGCCCGTGCGCGGGCGCTGTGTGCCAGATCGCGGGGGTTCGTCTACGCGGTGGCCCGCATGGGCGTGACGGGGGAGCGATCGACGCTCGGGAACGAGGCCGCCCGGGTCGTCGAGCGCGTCCGGGACTGCACCGACACCCCCGCCTACGTGGGGATCGGGATCTCGACACCAGACCAGGCCGCCGAGGCCTGCCGGTTCGCCGACGGGGTCGTCGTCGGGTCCGCCCTCGTGCGTCGCGTGCTCGAGGGCGGCGGGCCGGAATCGGCGGCAGAGCTCGTCGGCGACATGCGCCGGGCCCTGGACGCCGGAGCCTGAACCCGGACGCCGCCGGCCCGGGAATCCGGACGACGTCGCCACGGGAACCGGGCGACCCCGGCCTCGGAATCTCAGCTGGGGGGCGTAAAGACCAAGCAGCCGTTGTGGCCGCCGAACCCGAACGAATTCGAGAGCACCGGCCCGGGCTCCCAGGGCCGTGGCGTGCCGTGCACGATGTCGAGGTGGACCTCGGGGTCGGGCTCCTCGTAGCCGGCCGTCGGTGGGATCAGCCGATGATGGATGCTCAGGGTCGCGGCCACCGCCTCGATGGCACCGGCCGCACCGAGCCCGTGCCCGAGCACGCCCTTGTTGGAGGTGACGGGGGGACCCGGTTGGCCGAAGACCTTGTTGATGGCCGCGGCCTCCGCCTGGTCGTTGAGCGGGGTCGAAGTGCCGTGTGCGTTGATGTGCGCGACGTCGCGCGGCTCGAGGCCCGCGTCCACCAGCGCCAGCTCCATGCACGCAACGGCGCCTTCGCCGCTCGGGAGAGGGGCGACGATGTCGTGCGCATCGACCGTGCTGGCCGCACCCGTGAGCTCGGCGTAGATGCGGGCGCCACGGGCCAAGGCGCGCTCCCGCTCCTCCAAGACGAGCGCCCCGGCTCCCTCGGCCATCATGAACCCGTCGCGGCGAGCGTCGAAGGGTCGGGAATTGCCCGACGACGAGAGGGCCGTCATGTTGGAGAAGGCGGCGATGGCGACTGGGTTGAGCGCGCCCTCGGATCCCCCGCCGATGGCCACCTCGCAGCGGCCGGTGGCGACGAGCCGGGCGGCTGCGGCGACGGAGTGGTTGCCCGCGGCGCACGCGGTGACGACGCACTCCGAGGGACCCCGCCAGCCCACTCGCATCGAGATCTGGGCGGCGCCGGCGTTGGACATCATCATGGGCACGAGGAAGGGCGAGACCCGCTTGGCGCCGCGCTCGTGGAAGACCTGGACCTGCTGCTCGAGCGTGTCGAATCCACCGACCCCGGTGGCGAACACCACGCCCGCCCGGGCGGGGTCGACCTCGAGGGTTCCCGCATCCTCGACGGCCATGAGGGCGCTCGAGACACTGAACTGCGCGAAGCGGTCCAGACGCCGCGCCTCCTTGGGCCCGAACCATTGCAGCGGGTCGAAGTCGGGGACGCGCCGCTCGCCCTGCAGGGTGGGTCGGCAGAGCTCGGACCACAGCGCGTCGACGCCGACCCCGCAGCAGGTGACCGCACCGATGCCGGTGATGACGACTCGGCGCCCTGCGACGGGACCGTCCGGTCCGACGCCGAGCAGCATCAGAGTTTGGTCGAGACCAGGTCGAAGGCCTGTCCGACGGTCTCGATGTCCTCGAGCTCGTTCTCCTCGACGGTGATGTCGAAGGCCTCCTCGAGGGCCATCACGAGCTCCACCAGGTCAAGGCTGTCCGCGTCGAGGTCGTCGGCGAACCGCGCCTCCCTCGTCACCTTGTCGCCCGGAACCTGCAGCACCTCCACGGCGCACTCCTTGAACTTGTCGAAGGTGGCGTCGTTGTCCACTGGTCAGTCCTCCTTTGTGCCAGCCCCCGACGTTACCAACTGAGGGCTCCCCTCACGCGCTCCCACGGGAATCACCCACCGATCCCGTCCCGGCTCGAAGTCCCAGCTCAAACGCGGCTCAAACGCAGCTCAAACGCCCGGTGAATCGGGTCGGGGCGCAGAACGGGCTGAGCGGGCCGTGGCTCATAGGCCCATGCCGAGCCCGCCGTCGACGGGCAGGATGGCCCCGGTGATGTAGGAAGCGCCCTCCGAGGCCAGGAACCCGACGACGGCGGCCACCTCGTCGACCTTCCCGGTGCGGCCGAGCGGCACCCTGCCCCGCAGCTCCTCGACCCTCGCCTCCCCGAGCGCAGCCACCATGTCGGTCTCCACGACGCCGGGTGCCACGACGTTGACCGTGATGCCCCGGCTGGCGACCTCGCGCGCCAGGGCGCGGGCCATCCCCACCATTCCCGCCTTGGAAGCGGCGTAGTTGGCCTGGCCGGGCAAACCGACGAAGGCACTGACGGACGAGACGAGGATGATCCGCCCGCGGCGGGCCCGGACCATGCGGCCGACGGCCCGCTTGGCCACGCGCCAGGCACCGGCGAGGTTGGTGTCGAGCACATCCCGCCAGTCGTCTTCCCCCATCCGCAGGACGAGCGTGTCGCGGGTGATGCCGGCATTGGCGACGAGGACCTCTACGGGTGCCCAGGTCGACTCGACCTCTCCGAACGCAGCCTCGATCTGATCCGGGTCGCGGACGTCACAGGCGAGGGAGAGCAGCCGGTCGGCGGGCGCGTCGGTGAGGGACTCGGCCTTGCCGCTTCGAGAGGTGACGACCACTCGATCCCCCGACTGCAGGAACCAGCGCGCGCAGGCCGCTCCGATTCCCTTCGAGCCGCCGGTGACCATCACGACGCGCCCGGGCGCGTCGCTCACTCGGGTGCCTCGCCGTCGGTGATCCACAAGAGGGGTTGGCCCGGATGCACCCGGTCGCCCGCGTCGGCGAGCCAGTTGACGACCGCGCCGGCGAAGGGCGTGCGAACGTCCGTCACGCCGACCCGCCCCACCAGCTGTCCGACCTCGAGGACCGGCGCTTCCCCGTCATCGGAGGGCGTCGTGCCCTTGAGGAGTCCCATGCCCGGGGCGGCGATGGCCTCCTCGGGCCGGAAGATCCCGGCGCAGGGGCTCACCACGACCCTCTCGGTCATGTAGAGGTGCTCGCCATCTCGGTGATGGTGATCCGGGCCCGACCGGGTCTCGGAGGCCGTGAGCGCGTCCATCAGCGCGTCGAGGTCGGAGGGGGCGGAGACCGAAAGGGCCCGAGCCTCGGGGACGATCCGTCGGGCCAGCCCGCTCAGGACGCCGCCGGGCCCCAGCTCGACGAGCGTGGTGATCCCGAGTCCCGAGAGCGCTTCGACGGACTGGCGCCAGCGCACCGGGCTGCACAGCTGCGCGGAGAGAAGGTTGGGCCACTGGACCGGGTCGTCGTGCACCCGCGCGTCCACGTTCGCCACCACCGCTACCTCGGGGGCCGAGAAGCGCGCGTCGTCGAGCGCCTTGCGAAGGGCGGGACGGGCGGCCCCCATGAGCGGCGTGTGGAAAGCCCCGGAGACCGGGAGTGGCATCACCCGGCGGCCGCCCATCTCCTTGGCGTGCTTCGAGGCGGTCGACACGGCCTCGTGGGTGCCCGCGATGACGACCTGCCCCGGTGCGTTGTAGTTGGCGACCCAGGCGTCTCCCTCGGCCCGCTGGCACGCGGCCTCGGCGTCGTCGTCGGAGAGACCGAGCACCGCCGCCATCGTGCCGGGCGCGTCCTCGGCGGCCCGGTTCATCGCCTCGCCGCGGGCGATCACCATGCGGATCCCGTCCTCGAACGAGATGGCGCCGCTCGCCACGAGCGCGGTGTACTCGCCGAGGCTGTGCCCCGCGCACGCAGAGGGAGCGATCCCCAGTCGCTCGACCGCGTCGAGCATCACGAGGCTTTGCAACATCGTCGCCAGCTGTGCGTTGGCGGTCAGCGTCAGGGTCTCCATGGACGCCTCGACGAGCAGGCCGGCCAGATCGCGGCCGGCGACCTCGGAGGCCTCTTGCACGATCTCCCACGAAGGATGATCTGCCCACGCGGCGCCCATGCCGGAGCGCTGTGAGCCCTGTCCCGGAAACGTGAACGCCAGCATGACCAACGATGCCCCTATCTCGTGAACGTTGTCCCGTCGGCTGTCGACCGGTCGAGACGTCAACGAAACGCTCCCGCAAGTGTGCCACGACGCGGCTCGAACGTCTCCTTACCAGCTGGTCACTTCCCGTATTTCTTCTCTGTGGCGGCCGAGCGGTCACGCGCCCGTGCGCTACCGCGCGGTCAGTTGCGCGCCGTGCATCGCCTTCTTCGCGTCACCGCTCCCGGTGTTGCACCGGGCTGGGCGGTCGCGTCGGGACCACTACGCTCGGCGCCGTGCGCGCGGGCGTCTGCCAACTTGCTTCGACCGCGGACCTCGACGGGAATCGCTCCGCCGCGGTCCGTGCGGTGGTGGAAGCTGCGAGCAGGGGTGCCGACCTCGTCGTGCTGCCCGAGGCGATGCAACGCGACTTCGGCTCTCCCGACGTGGATCTCTCCGCCGACGCGGAGACCCTCGAGGGCCCCTTCGTCGCCGCGCTCGCGGACGTGGCGGCGCGCGAGGGCGTGACCGTCGTGGCGGGGATGTTCGAGTCCGTCCCGCAGTCCAAGAAGGTCCACAACAGCCTGGTGATCGTGTCGGCCGAGGGTCTCGTGGGGCGCTACCGCAAGCTGCACCTCTACGACGCCTTGGGTTGGCGGGAGTCCGATCGGATCGTGGCGGGCACGCCCGTCGAGGATGCCGCGGTCGTCGTCCCGGTGGCGGAGCACCGGATCGGAGTCATGACCTGTTACGACGTCCGGTTCCCGGAGGTGGCGAGGATGCTCGTCGACGCGGGCGCCACGGTGCTCGTCGTGCCCGCGGCATTTGTGCAGGGACCCGGCAAGGCCGAGCAGTGGCGCGTCCTGCTCCAGGCGCGCGCCATCGAGAACACGGCCTACGTCGTCGCAGCCGACCAGCCGGGGCCGGAGTACACCGGGCTCAGCATGATCGTGGACCCGCGCGGGCACGTCATGACGGCGCTCGACGAGTCGGCTTCCGGCATCGCCGTCGGCGAGGTGTCCGCGGACGTGACCGCCGCGGTGCGCAGTGCCCTTCCGCTGCTCGAGGCTCGCCGTTTCGAGGTGCGGGCCCGTCCCGATCGCTCGAGCTGATCGCGTACTCCCGGCGGCTCCGCTCAGCCGAGCGTGTAGGTCCCCTGCGCCTTGAACGGCAGGACTTCGGTGAACGAGCTGGTCGGCCCGCTCGTCCCGCCAGCCAGGTTCAGACGGGGTCCGAAGACCCCGAACGAGCTGGAGGAGCCGTTGATCGTGAGGCCCCCGCTCCCCGAGACGGGGCCCTGCTGGTACGTGGCCCGACCGTTCCTGGCCACGCAGAATCCGCCGATGATGACGGAGCCGGTCGTGGCGGTGCCGGTGAAGAGGTGGGCTGTCTCTCCGGAGGGACAGGGGAGGACCCCGAGCACGGCGACCGTGAAGTTTCCAGCGCCCCCCTCGTGCGAAGTGACCGGGCTGGTCGTGTTGAGGTGCACCCCAACGGCGACGCCGAGCAGGTCCACCGAGAAACCGCAGGTTGCCCCGCCGCCCAGCGTGGCACCGGACAACGAGAGGGAGCGCGAGGCCGGGACCGCGGTGATGGTGCCGCCGCCGCACGAGCCGTTCAGGCCGTTGCTCGGGGTGGCCACCACCACGCCCGCGGGCAGGTTGTCCGAGAACCCGACCCCGGTCAAGGTGGTCGAGGGGTTGGGGTTGACGATGACGAAGTGGAGGGCGGTCTCGCCGCCGAGCGATAGCTGGCTGGGCACGACAGCGCTATTGATCCTGGGAGGGCTCACGGGGGCCGCCGATGCAGGCATCGATGTCGCGCCGGCGACGACGACGCTCGCCATGCCGAGAGCCACGGTGCCGACGAGGGCGGTCAAGTGTCGCCGAACGTTGCCGATGAGAGCCTCCCCTTTTCGCCTTCACCGCTTCCGGGTCCGCCGGAAGCCGACCGCTGGAGTCGGCTCAGGAACCGTGCGGCAACGATACGCCAGGCGTCAAGGGATGGCGCCCGTACCGTGGAAGCACCGGGGTTCCTTGGTCATCGATGACACATCGATGACCACGGTGCCATTCTGATCCCGGGCGGCAGCGGATTCGACGGCTCGCAATGACGGATCGAGGCCGGTGATCAGCTTCCGAGTCCGCGGTTGTTCGCCGTGGCCTCGTTGGCCTGCTGCTGTTGGAAGGTCGACGCGAACGCCTCGTCGCCGTGCTTGTCCATCACGACGAAGTAGAGCCACGAGCCTGCAGGCGGGTGCGCAGCTGCCTGGAGCGCCGCCGTCGAGGGGAACGACACGGGCGTCGGCGGCAGCCCGGGGTGCAGGTACGTGTTGTAGGGGGTGTCGACCTGCTCGTCCTGCTGGGTGACCGGCCCACCGTCTCGTCCGAGGGAGTACAGCACCGTCGAGTCCATCTGCAATGGCATGCCCTGTGCCAGGCGGTTGTAGATCACGCGGGCCACCTTGGGCATGTTGCTCTGGATGTAGCCCTCCTTCTGGACGATCGACGCCACGGTGATGAGCTGGCTCGGCGTGAGCCCGAGCTTGGCGGCCTGCTTGGGGGTGGCGCCCACCTTGGCGGCCTGGGTGTTGAACCGGTCCACCATCTGTTGGAGGAGGTGTTGCTCGCTCTCGCCGGGTAGCACGGCGTAGGTCCCGGGAGCCACGAGACCCTCGAGGCTGGCGGATCCCGCGGGTTGCCAGGGGGAGTGCACCTTTCCCCCCTGCACGGCGGCCCGGAAGCGCTTGGCGTCCAGACCGGGGAGCTGGCCCACCCGGTCCGACAGCTCCCGGAGCGTGAGTCCCGCCGGCACGGCCAGCTGGGTCACGGTGGGACCTCCGGAGAGCGAACGGTCCACCTGGCCGAACGACATGTTGTGTTGGAGGCTGTAGCCGCCGGGCTGGACCTGCGGAAGCTGGTGGAAGAAGAGGTAGAAGTGGTACGCCATCGAGCTGGAGACCACTCCCTTGCCGACCAGGTCGCTGACCACCGAGGCGGAGTTCTCGCCGCGCGACACGTTGATGACGACGGTCCCATTCGGCTTGCCGAGAGGGTTCGCCTGGAGCTCGTACCAACCGCCGATGGCGAGGATCACCAGCAACACGCCGAGGACGGAGAAGACGGCGATCCGTCGCCGCCGGAACTTGCGTTGCCGGGCCGCTCGCCGGACCGATCTCACCATCTCGCTCATCCGGCCCCTGCCGGTGTGGCCGGCGTGGTGGATCGCCTTGGGTGCGGGCGGGCGTCCGGGTGCCACGACGACGGCCGCCGCGTTGCGCCGGGGCGGCGGTGGTGCTACGGCGCCGTTGCTCTTCGCCGAAGCGGGCGGCGGTGCGACGCCGTTGGTCTTCTGAGCAGCAGCAGGTCGTGCCGCCCCATTGGTCTTGGCGGCGGGCCGTTGCGGTGCTGCAACCCCGTTGGTCCTGGCTGCCTGCCGCGGTGGAGCGGTCCCGTTGGAGCCCGCCGCCGGCCGCGGCGGCGCGGCGGTGCCGTTGGACTTGGCGGCAGGGCGTTGCCGTCCGGCACCGTCGGTCTTCGGAGCAGAGGGAGGTCGTGCGGTCCTGTTGGCGTTGGGAGCCGCGCGAGTTGGTGACGTGCCGTTCCCGACGGCCTCCGTGCGTGGCGCACGCGACGTGTTCGACGGACGCGCGCCGGATGGTCGGGCGGGACCCCGAGCGGCCTTGCCATTGGAGCCGCCCTTGGAGCCGCCCTTGGAGCCGTTGGAGGCCGGCCGGCCGGCCTTGGTGCCCGCAGGGGCTGCTTGCGTGCGGGGAGCCTGCCCTTGCGAGCCGCCCTGACCATTGCGGCGCTTGGCTCGCGGGGACCACTCCGCCGTGGACTCGAGATCGTCTTGGTCGAACGGCAGCGTGCTCTTGTTCTTGAGCGACCATTCGACGGCAGGGTCCTCACCGGATGAGGAGCGCTTGGCGTTGCCAGGGGAGGCAGAAGTGCTCCGCGGCCGGGGGGGCGCGGAGGCGTCGAGATCTGCAGGCACACGCGGCGCAGCCACCAGGTTCACCTCCTCCCACGACTTCGGCGCCCCCTGGCGAGCATTGTCGGCCCCGCAAACCCACGAAAACCGGCAACTGGCATCGAAACGCTAATCACAACTCCCAGCTCATGCATCTCGCCAGCTGGGGAATCGTGTCCTAGCAGGGAATTCTCTCGGTGCCCGGAGGGGGACTTGAACCCCCACGCCCTTGCGGGCAAAGGCTTTTGAGGCCTCCGCGTCTGCCGATTCCGCCATCCGGGCCCGGGCCGAGCGTAGCCGTCGCCGTACGCACGCCCTAGTAGCGTGACTCGCCCATGGTTGGAATCGCCGGTCGACGGGCTCGCTGCCAGCATCCGTCGACGGCCCGCGAACCCGGCTAGGCCGAGGGAATCGCAGTAGATGCCCGGAGCTCTCGTGGACGAGCGCGATCGGGATCTCCGGGGGCTGCTCGCGACGATCCCGATGTTCGCGGAGCTCTCGGAGCAGGACCTCGAGCTCGCCCTGTCGCGCTGCCGGACCGTCCACCTCGAGGCCGGCCAGATCTGCGTGCGCGAGGGCGATCCCTCCGCTGCGCTCTACGTCGTGATCAACGGGCGGCTGCAGGCGGTGGGCGAAGAGGATCCACGCCGCGAGATCTCGCGCGGCCAGGTGTTCGGCGAGATCGGGATGCTCACCGGCCAACGGCGCACGGCAACGGTGCGCGCGGTGAGGGACAGCGAGCTGCTCCTCCTGCCTCGCGAGGAGTTCGACCGATTGGCGCACGAGAATCCCCAGTGGCTACGCAACGTCGCCAGGATCGTCGTCGACCGGTTCGTCCCCTCCCAGAGCCCGAGCATCGACGTCGAGCGTGTCCTCACCCTCGGTCTCTACGGATTGGGGGAGTCGTCTCCCGTCGTCGACGTCGCCGCCGGGCTGCTCGATGCCCTGAGAGGCGACGCGCCCGCCGCCTCGGGGTCGGCGCGCGACGTGACGGGCCGGGAAGCGCGGCTCGGTTGGGCCCACCGCCTCGAGAGCTCGCATCGCTACGTCCTCTACGAGGGCAGCTCGGGGGCAGGGGAATGGCGACGCTGGTGCCTCAGCCAAAGCGACCGCGTCGTGCTCGTCGCCGACGCCCGGGCCAGGCCCGAGGGGCTGCCTCCGGACCTGGCCGAGGAGGTCTCCTCAAGGGCGGCCCGGGGGGTGGTGTGGCTCCTACTCGTGCACCCGGGGACACGTTCATGGCCCGAGGGCGTCACGGGATGGCTGGAGAAGGTGCCCGGCGCGCGACACCTCAACCTCCGCAGCGGCCGGCCGGACGACCTGGCGAGGGCCGCCCGGCTGCTCACCGGCCGGGGGTGCGGGCTCGTGCTCGGCGGAGGGGGTCCGCGAGGCTTCGCCCACCTCGGCGTGATGCGAGCGCTCGACGAGGCGGAAGTTCCCGTCGACGCGGTGGGCGGTACGAGCATCGGGGCCGTGCTTGGGGTCCTGCGTGCGTTCGACATCGACGATCGGAGCCGCCGCGACTGGGCGATGTCGTCATTCGTCGAGAGCGGGCACCTGTTCGCCCCGACGCTCCCGCTGCTCTCGTTCAGCTCGGCGCGCAAGATCCGGCGGCTTCTCGAAGGATCGGGCGGGGTCGGCGATCGCACCATCGAGACGTGCTGGCTGCCCTACTTCTGCATCTCGGCCAACCTCACACAGGCCTCGATGGTCGTACACGACCGGGGTCCGCTTGCGAGCGCGATCCGCGCCAGCCTCTCGCTGCCCGGGATCTTCCCCCCGGTCCGGCGAGGAGACGATCTGCTCGTGGACGGCGGCGTCATCAACAACCTTCCGGTCGACGTCATGCGGAGCCGCCTCGGCGGCGGAACCGTGATCGCCGTCGACGTGTCCGTGGACGTCGAGATGGCCGCCGCACCCGACTACCGGGAGACGCCCTCGGGCTGGACCCTGCTGCTCGACAGGGTTCGTGGTCACCGCTCCACGCCGGCGCCCCCGAATGCCTTGAGCGTGCTCATGAGGGCGAAGGAGCTGGCGGCCATCCAGGCACAGCGCGACCTCCTCGACACCCACGAGCCAGACCTCCTCATCCGGCCGCCCGTGGCGTCGAGCCCGATGTTCGACTTCCACGCCGCCCGACACCTGATCGACCTGGGCTACCGCCAGGCGAGCGCTCAGCTCGAGGCCGGCGAGTGGGCCGAGCGCCACTGGTAGGGGGGTCCGTCCCGGGTCGCCTCTCGGAGGGCGGCGATCGCCTCCTCGCCCGCCCGAAGGCCGGCATCGCGTGCTTGCTCGAGCTGGTGGAACTCCAACAGCCCGACCCCCGCTGCGTCCGGCGTGACGGTGACGGTGGCGACGGCGGTTGCCTGTGGCTCGTCGAGGCGTGCCCCTCGGTCCCCCATCTGCACGATCCGCAGCAGGGTCTCCCCGAGCGACGGCGTGCGTGACTCGTGGGGATCCCCAACCCCGCTCGCGATGCGGACCGCGACGACCGGGCCCTCCTCGAGCTCGGCGAAGGGAGCAGTCGGACAGTTGTCGGCGAGCGTGCCGTCCACGAGCATCCGCCCCTCGAGGCGTCGCGGCGGGAGCAGCACGGGCATGCACATCGAGGCGCCTACGGCCTCGGCGATGGCGCCGCGGCGGTGGTAGACGGGCACACGCTCGTAGAGGTCGGTGCTCGCCACGACCAGCTCCCGGGGCAGCGTCTCCATGCGCTCGTCGCCGAAGCAACGGCGCAGGAGCCCCCGGGCGCGCTCCCCCCGGGCGAGGCTGGTGAGCGAGAGCCGGTAGTCCCCGAACGGGTTTCGCTGGACGAACTCCTCGAACATCCGCTCCTCGACCTCGGAGGCGGTCGCCCCGGTCGCGCTCGAGCGCGGCGATCAACCCGCCGATGCTCGTCCCGGCCAGCCGGTCGACCGTGATCCCGGCGCGCTCGAAGGCGTGGAGGACGCCGAGGTGCGCCAGCGCTCGGGCCCCGCCACCGCCGAGGACGAGTGCGACCGAGCTCTGGGTGAGGCGATCGATGAGGGGTCGCAAGCCCACTTCCCACGCGGCCCGCTCGCTGCCCACGTGGTACAGGCGACGGCACCCGGTCTGGTCGTGCCAGCCCACCACGTCGTCCTCCGCGGGCGCCGCGCCGGTCAGGACGACGTCGCAGGGCACCTCGAGGTCCGCGACGGCCGATCCCACGCCGTTGAGACGGGCGGGTCCGGGAGCGCTCGCGGCCAGCACGATGCGGTCGGCCTGGCGCATGGCGGCAGACTGGTCCTCGCCGGCCGTCCCCGACACGAGAAGGACGCGGTCGTTGTCGTCCTCGGCACGTTGGAGCCCGCCAGCCTGAGCCACGTCGAGGGTCGCCACCCGTAGACGGCGATCGAGGCCCTTCCTCAGGGCGTCGGCCAGCGGTTCGGTGGGCACGTCGCCGTCGAGTGCGACGACGGCGATCACCTTGGGGACGGGAGTCCGGGTCGGCGCGTCGAGCCGGCTCGCCTGCAGCTGCTGCGCCAGGCCCTTGGCCACCGCGCTCACGACGGCGGGCTGGCGCGTCGCCAGTCGTTCGAAGCCGTCCCGATCGATGGCGATCAGCGTGCTGTCGCGTCTCGCGACGACGGCGGCCGCTCGGGGCGCTCCCGTCAGCAGCGCGAGCTCGCCGATCGTCGCGCCGGGGAACAGCTCGCGCGACGATCCGTCGGGCCGTCGCACGTCCACCCGACCGGAGCGCAAGAGATACAGGGTGTCTCCGGGGTCGCCCGCGTGGAACAGGGCCTCGCCCGCCCGTAGTTCCACCTGCTCGCCGGACGACAGCATCTCGTCGCGGACCTCCGAGGGCAGGAGCCCGAGGAGGTCCGTCTCGGCCGCGGGCCGGCTCGTGGTCACGAGAGGATCCGGTACGCGCCGCGAGACGCGGGGTGGGCCCGCCGTGGCGGTCAGCGCGTCGTCCCGGGTCCGGACGCGACCGAAGAACAGGGCGATCACCGCAGCGGCGGCGAAGCTGGCGGCCGCGAGCTCCCAACCGTGGCGGAGGTCGTTGGGCAGGCTCGTCGGCGTGGGGTGGGCGATGAAGATGGTGAGGATGGCGATCCCGAGCACGCCACCGATCTGCCGCGTGCTCGAGTTCACCGCAGAGGCGGTGGCGTACTGCCCGGCCCGAACGACCGACAGGCCACCCGCCGCCGCGACCGGGACCGTCGCCCCGACCCCGATCCCACTCAGGATCTGTCCGGGGAGCCACTCCCCGACGAAGTCGGGCTGCAGCCCCACCCGGGTCGCGTACCACACGTACGCCCCGGCCCAGACGAGCGCTCCCGGCACGACCACCGCCCTCGGGCCGAAACGATCGGCCAGCCGGCCACAGGTGGGGGCGAGGATCGCCGCCACGACCGCCCCGGGGGCCACCGCGAGTCCGGCGAGGAGGAGGTTGTACCCCCAGACGTAGTGGAGCCACAGGATGTGGGCGAGGAGGTAGGTGTACAGACCGAGGCCCACCGCCAGCGTGATGAGGTTGCTCACGGTGAACGCCCGGATGCGGAGCAGGTCCGGATCGAGGATCGGCGACTGGTGGTGTCGCGAGCTCTGCACCGTCAGGGCGATCCCGATCGCCGCCACGGCGAACGACGCCAGGGTCGCGGCGCTGCTCCAACCCCATGACCCCCCCTGGACGATGCCGAGCGTGAGTGCCCCGACGGCGAGCGAGAGGACGAGGGCACCCCGCAGGTCGGGCATGATCCGGCGGCCCGGAGCGCGGCTCTCGATCACCATCCGCCGCGCCAGGAACCAGGCGAGGATCCCGAGCGGGAGGTTGATCAGGAACACCATCCGCCAGTTGTAGGCGTCGACCAGGGCGCCGCCGATCGGCGGACCGAGGCCGGCCGCGAGGGCGGCCGAAGCGGCCCACAGGCTGAGGGAGCGGTTGCGCCGTTCCAACGGCGACGCGTGGACCACGATGCCGAGGGACGCGGGGACGAGCATGGCGGCACCGGCTCCCTGGAACACCCGGAACACGATCAGCATCTCGATCGACGTGGAGACCGCGCAGAGCACGGACATCACCGTGAAGACGATGAGTCCCATCTTGAAGAGGCGCCGGCGACCGAGGAGATCCGCGAAGCGCCCGGACAGGACGAGCAGCCCGGCGAACACGACGTTGTAGGCGTTGAGGACCCACGAGAGCGTGCTGACGGAAGCGTGGGGGAAGGCAGCCTGGATGTCGGGGAAGGCGACGTTGACGACCGTCGAGTCCAAGAAGGCGAGGAACGCCCCAAAGGCCGCCACCACGACCGCGGCCGCCGGTGCGTAGTGGCGTCGCCGTGCGGTCCTCGGCTCGCGCATGTCCGGCCGCTACGCCTCGGGCGCGGGTGAGGCCAAGGGTTCCACGAGAAGTCCCACGATCTGGTCCAGCACGGTCCCGTCGAGCCCGGCCCGGGCCGCCCAACCGCGCACCCCCCCGAACCGCCCGTCGAGCCCCTCCAAGAAGCCCTCCATCGCCGACGCCTCGACGGCGAGGCGGGAGCGGGCCACGTTCTCGAGCCGCGGGCCGACGTGAGGGTCCCGGCGCAGGCGGTCGAGGATCAGGTCGAGTCGCTCCTCCGTAAGGACGTAGTCCGTGACGATGGCGTCCCGATCGACGCCGCACGCCTCGAGCACGAGCGAGGCGAGCACCCCTGTCCGGTCCTTGCCCGCCGTGCAGTGGAACACCACGGGATAGCTGCGTTCGTCGGCCAGCGTCTCGAAGGCGCGCACGAGCGCGCCCGCGCCGACCTCGAGATACCAGAGGTAGCGCTCGCTCATTCCCGCCTCGGGCGCCGGCGCGGCGATCGACTCGCCGCCCTCGGTCGGCAGGACCGAGAGGTTCAGGTACCCGACGCCGGATCGGGCGAGCGGACCTCTGCCGTTGCGGGAAACCTCCTCCGGCGTCCGCAGGTCGATCACCGTCCGGAGCCCGACGTCGGCCAGCGTCTCGATGTCGCCCTCGGTCAGCTCGTGGAGGGTGTCGCTCCGGTAGAGCCGGTCCCAACGGGTCGCGCCACCGCCGGCCACCGGGTACCCGCCGAGGTCCCGGAAGTTGAAAGCCCCCACGAGCGGCAGGAGCCGAGGCCGTTCCATCGCTCCCATCGTGCCATCGCAGCGCACCCTAAGTTGTGGGACGTGCAGCTGCTGGGCGTCGAGGTCTGGCGCGTTCGGTTGCGGCTCGAGCGGCCGGTGGCCTCCGCCGACCTGGTCCACGACGAGCGCCCGGTGATCTACGTGCGGATCCTCTCGGACGGGGGGGAGGGTTGGGGGGAGAGCGCAGCCCTTCCCTCGGGGACCTCGGTCGATCCCCCCCATGCCGCGGTCTGGTCCGCCCTGGTGGACCAGACCGTCCCCGAACTCGTCGAGCGCTCCGGCCGCCACGGCGGCGAGGTTCCGAGCGCCGACGACCGGACACGGGCGCATCGGCCGGCCGGCGACCGTGCACGGCGCTCCGGCGAGGCGGCCCTCGACATGGCGCTCAAGGACCTCGCGCTACGCCGCCGGGCAACCTCCCTGGCGGCCAGCTGGGGGGCCAGGGAGGGCACGACCGTCGAGGTGGGTACCGTCCTCGGCATACCCGCAGACCGAGACATCGGTCGCCTCGTCGAGGCGGCGACGACCGCCGTCGACGCCGGCTACCGGCGGTTGCGCATCAAGATCGCACCGGGCTGGGATCTCGTCCCCCTCCGGGCGCTCCGGCGGGCCCTGCCGAGGTTCCCGCTCCAGGCCGACGCGAACGCCTCTTATCGGTGGGGGGGTGATGGTCCCGACGACGTGCGCCGCCTGCTGGAGCTCGAGGAGCTCTCACTGGTGTGTCTCGAGCAGCCGCTCGCCCCCGACGATCTCCGCGGCCACGCCCGGCTCGCCGCGAGCGCAGGGATCCCGATCGGCCTCGACGAGTCCGCGGACTCCGCCGAGCGACTGGAGGCCATCCTCTCGATCGGCGCGTGCAGCGTGGTCTGTATCAAGGCCGACCGCTTCGGCTCGCTCGAGGGTGCTCGGCGGGCCGTCGAGCGATGTCGGGAGCACGGGGTCCAATGCTTCGTCGGGGGGTTCTTCGAGACCGGGCTGGCCCGTGCGGCGAACCTGGCGCTCGCTGCCCTGCCCGGATGCTCGATGCCCGGCGATCTGAGCGATCCCGCGACCTATCTCCGGGACCCCTGCGGATACCCCTCCGTGCACCGGGGTCGGGTCTCGGTTCCCCCCGGCCCTGGCGTCGGCCGGCCGCCCGACACGAGCGCTCTGGAGCAGCTCGGCGCGTCCCGTCGTTGGATTCCCGTGCGGGAGCTGGGGGGCTGCGGCGAGGCGTAGAATCTCGGGACCATGCAGCGCATCCTCGTCGAACGCCGCCTTCGCCAGGTGCACGCGCGGCTCGTTCGCGCCCGCCAGGAGCTGGCGGTCCTCGAGGAGCAGCTCGCCGCGGCGTCGGAGGCAGCGGACGACGCACGGATACGCTCGCTCGTCTCCGAGACGCCACTGGCCGCGCACGACTACGGAGAGGTGCAGCGCCAGGTCGACGCCATGTCGAGGGCCCGCGACGCCATGGTTGCCGACGTCAACGACCTGGAGCGCCATCAGGACGCGCTGATCGCCGACGTCGGGGGTGCGAAGCGTTGAGCCCGGACGTCGAGGAGCGATCGGTGGCGGCACCGGCGCGAGTGGTGATCGCCGAGGACGAGGCCATCATCCGGCTGGACCTCAAGGAGATCCTCGAGGATGCTGGTTACGAGGTGGTGGGCGAGACGGGCCGGGGCGACGAGGCGGTCACCCTGGTGGACGAGCACCGGCCCGAGATCGCCATCCTCGACATCAAGATGCCCGGCATGGACGGGGTCCGGGCGGCCCGGGAGATCACCTCCCGGCACAAGATCGCGGTCCTCGTCCTGACGGCGTTCAGCCAACGAGACCTCATCGAAGACGCGCGCGACGCCGGCGTCGCGGCGTATCTCGTGAAGCCGTTCCGCCGCAACGAGCTGCTCCCCGCGATCGAGCGCGTGCTGCTCCGGTGTCGCCAGGAGTGGGCGATCGAGGACGAGGCACCCTCGGCCGACGGTGCGCCCGCCGAGGACAAGATCGAGACCCGCCGCCTCGTCAACGACGCCAAGGCGGTGCTCATGGATCAGCACGGCATGGAGGAGTCCAACGCGTTCTCCTACATCCAGCGGACCGCCATGCAGACCCGGGTCCGTATGCGTGACGTCGCCCAACGGATCGTCGACGGCAGCCTCACCCCCTGAGCCGGTGAGCGAACACCGACCCGGTCCCGGACCCCTCCTCATCCTGGACGGGATGTCCCTCGCCTTTCGCGCCTTCTTCGCCTTGCCGGACGACCTCGCCACCACCGACGGCACCGTCACCAACGCCGTGCACGGGTTCGCCGGGATGCTCGTCTACCTGATCCGCGAGCATCGGCCTTCGGGCATAGCCGTCGCCTTCGACCTGGCCGCACCGACCTTCCGAGACGAGATCCTGCCGGACTACAAGGCCGGCCGTTCCGCGACGCCGGACATCTTGTTGCCGCAATTCGACATGATCCGGGACTTCCTGCGGGACCTCGCGATCCCCGTGCTCGAGATCGAGGGCTTCGAGGCGGACGACGTCCTCGCCACGCTTGCCACCCGGGCCAGGGACCGCCAGGCCGACGTCATCGTCGTGACGGGCGATCGGGACTGCTTCCAGCTGGTAGAGGACCCGCACGTCAAGGTGCTCTACAACCGCAGGGGGGTCAGCGACTACTCGCTGTACGACGAGGCGGGGATCCTGGAGCGCACCGGTGTGGGCCCCGAGCTGTACCCGGTGCTCGCCTCCCTGCGGGGCGACCCGTCCGACAACCTCCCGGGGGTTCCCGGCGTCGGGGAGAAGACCGCGGCCAAGCTCGTCAACGCCTACGGGGACCTCGACACGCTCTTCGCCCACCTCGACGAGCTCAGCCCCAAGCTGCGGAGCAACCTCGCCGAGCACGAGGCGCAGGTGCGCGCCAACCTGGCGGTCATCCCGCTCCGGCGGGACGTGCCCATCGAGGTGGCGGAGGCGGACCTGGCGTTCGGTGGCTGGGACGGGCGCCTCATCCAGGATCGCTGCGAGCAGCTCGAGCTCAAGACGGTGTGGGGACGCCTCCGGCCGCTGCTGGTCGACGGATCCGTCGGGGCTCCCGTCCCCGGAGGGGCGCTCGACGGCGACAGCGCAGAAGGCGCAGCGGATCGGGGAGGGGTGGGGGGCACCCCCCAGAGCGACGAGCCGGAGTCGACGACGGAGGTGACCGTCCAGCTCGAGCGGCCGACGTCCGCCGACGAGGCGATGCAGGCCCTCTCCGAGCTCCATCCGGGCGCCGGGGAGCGCGCCGTAGCGGTGATCGGCCGCTGGGACGGCGAGCCGGGCCGCTCCCTGCTCGAAGGTGTCGCCCTGGTGGTCGGGAACCCCGAGGCCGCCGCACCCGCCCAAGGCGAGGGGGGAGCGAGCCACCGGGGCGTCTGGGTCGTGGCGGGGCTCCTCGGCGACGGCTCCCTGGCCGTCGGCATCTCGGACCTTCTTTCGGGTCCGGCCAGCGTCGTCAGCCACGAGTTCAAGGAGCTGTTGCGCTCCGTGCTCCCGATGGGGATCGACGCGACCTCGCTGGCCATGGACACCTCGGTCGCCGCCTACCTGCTCGATCCCTCCTCGGGCCGCTACGGGCTCGCGGCCGTCGCCGCAGGCGAGCACCTGGGCCAACGGGCGCCAGAGCATGCGCCCGGTCCGACGCAGCTCGTGCTGGACTCCCCCGAGGGCGGCGGGGGGCCCGCTGGGGGCGACGAGGACCGGGCCCTCGCAGCAGCGGTCGACGCCGCCACGGTGGACCTGCTCGTGCCGAGGCTGCGTCGGGATCTCGATCGCGAGGGCTTGAGCACGCTGCACGACGAGATCGAGTGCCCGCTCGTGAGGGTCCTGGCGCGCATGGAAGTGGCCGGCATCCGCGTCGACCGGGAGGAGCTGGACCGGATCGCGACCGAGCTGGTCGACGAGGCCAAGCAGCTCGAGGAGCAGGTCCACGTGCTCGCCGGGCACGAGTTCAACGTCAACTCCACGCCCCAGCTGCGCACCGTCCTCTACGAGGAGCTCGGGCTGGCGCCGCAGCGCAAGACCAAGACGGGGTACTCGACCGATGCGGCGACCCTCGAGCGCCTCCGTGACGCGCACCCGATCGTGGCCACGCTCCTGCGGTACCGGGAGGTGGAGAAGCTCCGGTCGACCTACGGCACCGGCCTCCTGGCCGAGGTGGCGGAGGACGGTCGGATCCACGCGTCGTTCCGCCAGACCGTCGCCAGGACCGGGCGGATCTCCTCGGAGCGGCCCAACCTCCACAACATCCCGGTGCGCACCGAGTCCGGTCGGCGTTTCCGCCGGGCCTTCGTCCCCGCCGACGGATGCGTCCTGCTCGTGGCCGACTACGACCAGATCGAGCTCCGGGTCCTCGCCCACCTGGCCGAAGACCCGGGACTCCGGGGCGCCTTCGAGTCGGGCGCGGACGTGCACCGCACGGTGGCCTCCGGCGTCTACGGGATCCCGCCGGAGGAGGTGACCACGACCCAGCGCGAGTACTGCAAGATGGTGTCCTACGGCCTGGCCTACGGCATGGAGGCCTACGGGCTCTCCCAGCGCCTGTCGACGGGCGTGGACGAGGCCAACGAGATCATCGATCGCTACTTCCTGGCCTTCCCCCGGGTCCGCGCCTACATGGACGACACCGTGCGCGAGGCCCGGCTGGCCGGCGAGACCCGCACCGCCCTCGGGCGCAAGCGGCCACTACCCGAGCTCCACGACCGCAACTTCCGGATCCGCCACGCCGCGGAGCGCCAGGCGATGAACGCGGGGATCCAGGGCCTCGCCGCCGACATCTTCAAGACGGCGTTGGTACGCCTCGACGCCCTCCTCGAGGCGAGGGGAGGCTCCAGCCGGCTGGTCCTCCAGGTCCACGACGAGGTCCTGGTGGAGGTCGAGGGGGGCGAGGAGGAGGAGGTCGGCGCCCTGACCCGCAGTGCGCTCGAGCAGGCCGCCGACCTTTCGGTACCCCTCGAGGTCTCGATGGCCTGGGGGGCCTCGTGGGCGCAGGCCAAGGGCGGCTGACCGCAGGTCGCCGGCTCCCCGGTCTACGGCCGGCCGGCCCGGCCATCTCCGGCTGGGCCCTGCTCACCGCCGTGCCTGCTCACCGGCAGCCCTGCTCACCGCCGGCCCTGCTCACCCGCTCGGCAGATCATCGAGTCCCTGGTGGTACGCTAAAAGAGGCCTGGCGCCGGCGGCCCCGTACCACCGACGATTCCGTGATTCCGGCGCGATCCGAACACCCCCGAAAGCGAGCAACACCGACATGCCCGACCAGTCCTCCACCGCCCTCCTCTCGCCGGAGTCGATGGGCACCTTCGATGCCGAGGGGCACTACGTACCGCGCCGGATCACCGAGGACGATCTCGCTGGCGCGTCCCTCGAGGACGAGATGGCGGGCACGATCGTCGAGTTCGACGACGGCGACATCGTCGAGGGCACGGTGGTCAAGATCGACCGCGACGAGGTGCTGCTCGACATCGGCTACAAGTCAGAGGGCGTCATCCCGGCCCGCGAGCTGTCGATCCGCAACGACGCGGATCCCGAGGAGATCGTGTCCCTGGGGGACCACGTCGAGGCGCTGGTCCTGCAAAAGGAGGACAAGGAGGGGCGTCTCGTCCTCTCCAAGAAGCGCGCCCAATACGAGCGGGCCTGGACGAAGATCGAGCAGCTCAAGGAGGCCAACCAGGTCGTCAAGGGCCCGGTCATCGAGGTGGTCAAGGGCGGCCTCATCGTCGACATCGGGCTCCGGGGCTTCCTCCCGGCCTCCCTGGTCGAGCTGCGCCGCGTCCGCGAGCTGCAGCCCTACGTCGGCAAGGAGATCGAGGCCAAGATCATCGAGCTGGACCGCAACCGCAACAACGTGGTCCTCTCCCGACGGGCCTGGCTCGAGGAGGCCCAGCGCGAGCAGCGTGGCGAGTTCCTGGAGAACCTGAAGCCGGGGGAGCGCCGCCGCGGCGTGGTGTCCTCGGTGGTCAACTTCGGTGCCTTCGTCGACCTCGGGGGGATGGACGGTCTGGTCCACGTCTCCGAGCTCAGCTGGAAGCACGTCGACCATCCGTCCTCCGTCGTCCAGGTGGGCGACGAGATCGAGGTCGAGGTCCTCGACGTGGATCTCGACAAGGAGCGGATCAGCCTGTCGCTCAAGGCGACGCAGACCGATCCCTGGCATGCTTTCGCGGAGTCCCACGAGGTGGGTCAGCTCGTCTACGGCCGAATCACCAAGCTCGTGCCGTTCGGCGCGTTCGTCCAGGTGGGCGACGGCATCGAGGGGCTCGTGCACATCTCGGAGATGGCCGCGCACCACGTCGACCTCCCCGAGCAGGTAGTGACGCCCGGCGAGGAGCTGTGGGTCAAGATCATCGACATCGACCTGCAGCGTCGCCGCATCAGCCTGTCGATCAAGCAGGCCGCCGAGGGCGGTGAGGTTTCCGAGGAGTACCGGGAGGCCTTCGGCGAGCACGCCTACGACGAAGAGGGCAACTACATCGGCACCTACGACTACAGCGATGCCGAGTTCACCCCGGAGACCGAGGCCCAGGCCGCGTGGGCCGACTACGCAGCCGAGACCGTTGGTCCGTCCGAGGGCTCGGATGCAGCCGAGGGCTCCGGTGCAGCCGAGGGCTCCGGTGCAGCCAGAGGGCGGCCGGTGCAGCAGAGGCGGCCGGTGCAGCAGAGGCGGCCGGTGCGGCGCCGGTGGGTGCCGCTTCGGAAGAGGCCGGGGGCGTGGACGGGGAGCCCCAGCCGGGCTGAGCGCCCCTGAGGTATCGCCCCGAGAACCGCCGGGGAGACCTCCGGAGAACCTACGAGGGTCCTCGGTCAGGTGGGCTGGCCGGTGCGCAGCGGGAGAGTCCCGGCGAAGTGGCACGCGACCCAGTGTCCCGGCGTGAGCTCGCGCACCTCGGGCGCCTCGTCGGCACAACGCTGCTGCGCATAGGGGCAACGGGTCCGGAAGCGGCAGCCCGAGGGTGGGTTGATCGGACTCGGCGGCTCCCCCTGGAGCTTGGGGCGAGCCTGGCGGGCGTCCGGGTCCGGCTCGAGCGCGGAGGCGAGGAGCGCGTCGGTGTAGGGGTGGGCCGGTGCCTCGTAGAGGGTCTCGGCCGGGGCCAGCTCGCAGAGGACCCCGAGGTGCATGACGGCCACCCGGTCGCTGATGTTCTTGACCACGGCGAGGTCGTGGGCGATGAAGAGCATCGTCAACCCGTAGCGGGCCTTCAGGTCCTCGAGGAGGTTCAGGATCTGGGCCTGCACCGAGACGTCGAGTGCCGAGACGACCTCGTCGCAGATGAGGAGCCGGGGCTCCAGCACGAGGGCGCGGGCGATGCTGATGCGCTGGCACTGCCCACCGGAGAACTCCCTCGGACGGCGACGGACGACGGCCTCGGCGTCGAGGCCGACTGCGTGGAGCATCTCGTGCACCACGGCGGCGCGCTCCTCCTTTGTGCCGCGACGCCAGATGTCGAGTGGCTCCGAGACGAGATCCCCCACCCGTCGGCGAGGGTTGAGCGACGAGACCGGATCTTGAAAGATCATCTGGATGCCAGTGCGCGCCCGGCGCAACGCACGCCGGCGCAGGCGCCCGAGGTCCGTCCCGGCAAAGACGATCGATCCGCTCGTGGGCCGGACCACCTGGACGATGGCACGCCCCGTGGTCGACTTCCCGCACCCCGACTCGCCCACCAGGCCCAGTGTCTCGCCGGACCGGATCTCGAAGCTGAGCCCAGCCACGGCCTGCACCCGGTGGGACCCGCGCGTGAAGTCGACATGGAGGTCACGTACCTCGAGGAGCGGGTCCTCCGTCGAGCGGTCCGGGCCGGCGGTGCGGGCGTCGGAGACGGTCACGGCACCTCGCTTGGGGTGGATGACGACGCGGCGGGTGCCGAGGAGGGGCCGGACCGCCCACCGAGCGGGTACCAGCAGGCAAAGAGGTGATCCGGGGTCTCGGCGGGCACGAGGGGTGGGCGCTCCTGGTGGCACCTCGGACGCGCGTAGCGGCAGCGAGGCGCGAACGGGCAACCCGGCGCCAGGTCGACCAGGTCCGGAGGGCGGCCCTCGATGGCGCTGAGACGCGTGTGGGGCGGCGATGAGATGCGCGGCGTCGAGCCGAGCAGGGCCTCGGTGTAGGGCATGGCCATCGAGGAGAAGAGGGTCCGGGTCGGCGCCCTCTCGACGATCTGCCCGGCATACATGACGAGGATGTCGTCGGTGCGTGTGGCGACCACGCCAAGGTCGTGGGTGACCAGGATCACCGCCATGTGGCGATCCCTCTGCATGCCGGCAAGGAGGTCGAGGATCTGTGCCTGCACCGTGACATCGAGTCCCGTCGTGGGCTCGTCCGCCAGGAGCAGCTGGGGAGCGCAGGCCAGGGCGATGGCGATCATCACCCGCTGGCGCATCCCGCCGGAGAGGGCGTGGGGAAACGAGCGGTAGCGCTCCTCTGGGGAGGGGATGCCGACCTGCCCGAGCAGCTCGATGGCGGCGCGCTTGGCGGACCTCTTGTCCATGTCGAGGTGTAAGCGGAGGGACTCGGTGATCTGCGTGCCCACCCGCATCACCGGGTTGAGGGACGTCATCGGGTCCTGGAAGATCATGGAGATCCGCTGGCCCCACAGCTGGCGCAGCGCGGGAGGAGGGAGGGTCACCAGATCGGTCCCCTCGAAGACGACCCTTCCCGATCGGACCAGATTGCTGCCGGCGACCAGCCCCATGATGGAACGGGCGAGCACGGTCTTGCCCGAGCCGGATTCCCCGACCACGCCGAGGGTGCGGCCCCGCTCGAGCGAGAACGAGATCCCGTCGACCGCCTTGAGCGATCCGCGTGGGGTGTGGAAGAGGGTGCGCAGGTCCGAGACCTCGAGCAGGGGAGCACCGGGAGGGGATCCGCCCCTGAGGGTCCCGCCGTTGCTCACAGCTTCCCCTCGCCCACGTCGAAGTGCTGGCGGAGCCGGTCGCCCACGAGGTTCAGGCACAGCAGGAAGCTGAACATGGCGAGCGCCGGGAAGAGGGCCAACCACAGGTTCTGGCTCAGGTAGGTGCGGCTCTCGTTGAGCATGTTGCCCCACGATGGCGTCGGCGGTTGGATGGACAGACCGAGGAAGGCGAGCGAACCCTCGAGCACGATGACCGTGGCGACGCCGATCAAGGCGAAGGAGACCGCTGCGGGGAGGACGTTGGGGAGGATCTCCCGGGTGAGGATGCGGGTGTCGCTCGCCCCGAGCGTGCGCGCCGCCGTGATGAACTCCCGGGTCGAGTACGAAAGGGTGGAGGCTCGGACCACTCGGAAGAGCAGCGGCGCCGAGGTGATGCCGATGATCAGGGTGATCTTCCCCTCGCTCTGGCCCCAGAAGGCGACCACGGCCATGATCGCCACCAGGGCGGGAAAGGCGAGCAGGACGTAGGAGGCGGAATTCAAGATGCTGTCGACGACGCCCCTACGGAACCCGGCGATCAGGGCCAGGGTGCCGCCGATGGCCATGCCGATGGCGATCGAACCGAACCCCACGACGAGGGAGATCCGGGCCCCGTAGATCAACCGGCTCAGGATGTCGCGCCCGAGGTCGTCGGTGCCGAGCAGGTGCGCGGCACTCGGACCGCTATTGATGTTGATCGTCTGCAAGTTCGGGTTGTCGATCGGGAGGATCCCGGCCAGGACGGCGGCGAGGATGTTGATCGCCACCCAGCCGGCGCAGATCCAGAAGACGACGCCGAGGTCTCCCGGACTGCGGCCGCCTCGCTCGGAGCGGACGGCGTCCGTCGAGCGAGGCACCGCCACCTCGACGGGCTGAGGCACCACGCCCAGCGGGGAGCGGACGGAATGGTCAGTCACGGGCAATCCTTGGGTCGACCACGGAGAACAGGAAGTCCACGATGAAGTTGATGACCAGGATGGCGACGGCCACGAACAGGACGACCCCCTGGACCATGAGGTAGTCCCGCTGCTGGATGCTCTCCACCAACAGGTACCCCAGTCCGGGCAACGCCAACAGGTACTCGACGACGAACGCCCCCGCGATCAGGCTGCCGATGTTCGTGCCCGCGGACGCCAGCAGGGAGAGCGACGAGGGGCGGAGGGCGTGGCGCACGAGGACCCGCCGGTCGGAGAGGCCCTTGGAGCGGGCCATCGTGATGAAGTCCTCCTGCAGCGTCGCGATCAGGTCGTTGCGCAGCAGCCGGTAGTAGATGACGATCGATCCCAGGGCGAGGGTGATCGAGGGCAGGAGCATCGACCTGATGTTCTGCCAGAAGTCCTGGGTGATCGGGACGTACGACGAAGGTCCGGGCAAGAGGTGGAGGTGCACCGAGAAGATCAGCGTGAGGATCACGATGACGATGAAGGGCGGCAGGGCGAGCAGGCCGAAGGTGGCGCCGGTGGAGACCTTGTCGAGCGCCTTGTTCGGGCGCCGCGCCGCGAGGAGCGCGAGGGGAATCGAGACGCCGAACGCCATGATCTGCGAGAAGACGATGAGCTCGATGTCGATGGGCACGGCGTTCGCGATCGCGTTGGTGACCGTCTGGTGGGTGATGAAGGACTCGCCGAGGTCGCCTTGGAAGATGTGCCCGACGTAGGTGAAGTACTGCTGCAGCAGCGGCTGGTTGAGGCCGAGCTGCTTCAGGAGGAGCGCCTTGTTCTGGGCCGTGTCGTTCGGACCGAGGATGGTGACCGTGGGATCACCGGGCAGCAGGTGCACCAGGAAGAACGTGCCGACCGAGACCAAGAAGACCACCACGATCAGGGTCGCCAGGCGCTTCAGGACGTAGAGGCCCACCCCCCGCACCTCCTTGGCCGTTCCAAGCTCGCAGTCCGGTCGCCGGAGGCGCATCCTATGCGGACTCGAAGCCAGGTGACGGCCACCCGATCGGCGGTGCGGCCGGGCATATGACTGGGGATCCGACAGGGGATCCGACCGGGCATCGAGGCCGCTATGGTCCCTCGGAAGGCCGCCGGCGCGATCCACCTCCGCGACCTGGCGTACCATGCCGCCTGATGGCGGCTGCCCTCGTGACCGACGCCCCGCGGGGAGACGTGGCTCCCGCGGACCGAAACGGGTCGGGCCGCCCGCCGGCACCGGCCCCCCGAACCCTGCAGGGTATCTGGCTGATCGTGGCCGGGATCGTCGTCGCCGCGGCGGTGGCGACCGGGCTCGTGCTGCGCTTTTGGACCCGTTCGGAGCTCTGGCTCGACGAGGCGCTCGCCGTCAACATCGCCCATCTGCCGATGAGCCAGCTCCACGAGGCGCTCAAGGAGGACGGTGCACCGCCCCTCTACTACGTGCTCCTGCACTACTGGATGGTGCTCTTCGGCACGTCCAACGACGCCGTACGCGCCCTGTCGGGGGTCCTCTCGGTACTGACTCTTCCGGTCGCCTGGGTGGCCGGCAAGCGGTTCGGGGGGCGCAGTGCCGCCTGGGCCGTGCTCCTGCTCCTCGCGACCTCCCCCTTTGCCATCTACTACGGCACCGAGGCGCGGATGTACGCCCTCGTCATGTTCCTCACGGCGTGCGGATTCGTGGCCCTCGATCGGGCACTTCGAAGCCCGAAGCCCGGCAACCTCGTCGCCGTCGCGGTGGTCACCGCAGCCCTCCTCTATACGCAGTACTGGGCCCTCTACCTCGTCGCGGTGCTCGGGCTCTACCTGCTCCTCCGGAACCTCTTTGGGCGCGGTCGCGGGTTGGTCAAGTCGTGGTGGGCGTTCGGCGCGGTCATCGTCGGCTGCCTGGCCTTCGTGCCCTGGTGGCCCACGTTCGTCTTCCAGAGCCGCCACACCGGGACGCCGTGGGCCGTCCCGGCCAACTTCGCCGCGGTCATCAACGCCATCACGGGCTTCACCGACAACCAGGCGACGTTGTCGACCGCCGGAACCGACCAGGGTCGGTTGCTCGCCCTCTTGTACTTCGTGTTCGGCGCCCTCGCCGTCTTCGGCATCGCCCGGGACCGCTGGCGCATCGACCTCGACCTGAGGACCCAACCGAAGTCCCGGGGAGTGGCGTTCGTGGTCGTCGGCACGCTCTTCGTCGCCATCGGGGGCGGGATCGTGAGCCACAGCGCCTTCTCGACCCGCTACGCGGCGGTGGTCTACGTCCCGCTGCTCCTACTGGTCGCGCTGGGCCTGCTCGTCCTCGAAGCACCGAAGATCCGCGCCGTGGTCCTGCTCGCCGGGGCTGCGGCGGGACTGGCGGCCGCCGTGCCCAACATCACGACGCAGCGGACGCAAGCCGCGCCGGTGGTCAGCGTCCTCAAGGAGCACGCACAGCCCGGAGACGTCGTCGCCTTCTGCCCCGACCAGCTGGGGCCGGCGACGTACCGCCTCATGCCGGCCGACACCTACAAGACCACCACGTTCCCCCGCGGCACGAGCCCGGCCTTCGTCGACTGGGTCGACTACAAGTCCACCATCCAGCACACCAATGCCGTCAACTACGCCCAAGAGCTGGTCAACGAAGCGGGAGCCGGTCACCGCGTCTGGCTGGTGTGGGCGCCTGGCTACCAGGGCTTTTCCAACAAGTGCGAGCAGATCGTCAACGAGCTGACCGCGGCGTCGGGGAACCAGAGCAAGACGTGGATCGTCGAGAACCCCAACGTCTACTACGAGCCGATGAACCTCCAGGAGTTCACTCCGTCGCCGTGAGCCGGGCCGCGACCGGGCGGTGGACGGAGCGGCTCTGGTCCCTCGCACAAGAGGTCCTGCCTCCCTGGCTGACCGCTCGGGCGGTCGTGCTCGGGACCCTCGCCTTGGCCCACGTCGTCGTCGACCGGGTCCACCCGGGAAAGGCGGGCGTCGCAGCCCGGGTGCACGAGGGGCTCCTCGGTTGGGACGCCGGGTGGTACGAGGCCATCGCCCGGCACGGGTACGCAGCGCTCGGCCCCGGCTCCCTCCGCTTCTTCCCCCTCGTCCCCTTGGCGGCGAGGGTCCTCTCCTACCTGCCCGGTGTCGGCGTCGGGGCCGCGCTGCTCTTCGTGGCGAACGCCAGCTCGCTCGCCGGTACCGCCCTGCTGTGGGTGCTCGTGCAAAGAGAGAGCGGCGACCGGCCGCTGGCTCGCCGCACGGTGTGGCTCCTGTGCCTGGCCCCGCCCGCCCTCACCATGGTGATGGGCTACGCGGAGGGCACGCTGCTCCTCTGCACGGTCGGCTGCTTCCTCGCCCTGCGGGCCCGGCCCTCGCCGCGATGGTGGTGGGCGGCCGCGGCGGCCTATCTGGCCGCGCTGACCCGACCCCTGGGCGTGCTCCTGGTCCTGGCCATCGCGGTGGAGCTGGTCCGGTCGTGGGTGCGTTGGCGCGGGCCGGAGCGGGTCGCACCGGTCGTGGCCCTGGTCGCCCCGCTGGCCGGCCTCGCCACGTTCCTCGGATGGTCCGGGGCCGCCCTGGGCAACACCTGGGGACCGCTCCGGGAGCAGACGCAGGCCGGGCACCACGGAGCGCTGTCGGACCCCTTCACCACGATCGCCCACGACGCCACCGGCCTGCTGCACCACCATCTGGGGACTGCCCTGGACGTCCCCTGGGCGCTCGCGGCGATCGCGCTGCTCGTCGTGTGCTGGCTCCGGCTGCCGGCGTCCTACAGCCTCTTTGCCACCGGCGTGGTGGCCCTCGGGTTGAGCGGCACCAACCTCGATTCGTTCGCCCGCTACGCGCTCTCGGCCTTTCCCCTGGTCTGGGCGGGATCCCTGTTCACGGCGGGGAGGACCGTGGAACGGGTGGTGCTGACACTCGCTGCTGCGGGCCTGGTGGGGTACTCGCTCCTCGCCTTCTTGAACCTGGTCGTTCCCTGAACGAGGCGGTTTCGGCGGGGCGCCGGCCGGGTACCCCGATACACACTGTGGCAACGGCGAGCCGATATCCTCGTCCCCTGCATGGCCGCTCACGGTCGACCCGACGTCCCACGACCGTCCGGGCGGCGCACCCAAGAGCGGCCACGGCGGCTTACGGGAGAGCGGGTGCCAGAGCAGCAGCACAACGGAGAGCAGGGCGAGATCGGCGTGCCGACCGGCAGCCGGGTGGGGGCCGATTCGCCGGTGGTGATCATCGGGGCGGGTCCTGCGGGCCTGACCGCGGCCTACGAGCTGACCAAGGCGCATGATCCGGTGGTCGTGCTCGAAGCCGACACGGTGGTCGGCGGCATCAGCCGCACGGTCGAGCGGGAGGGGTGGCGCTTCGACATCGGGGGTCACCGCTTCTTCACGAAGGTCCGCGAGGTGGAGGACCTCTGGCACGAGATCCTGCCGGCCGAGGACTTCTTGATGCGGCCGAGGATGAGCCGGATCTTCTACGAGGGCAAGTACTACGACTACCCGCTGCGGGCGATGAACGCGCTCAGGAACCTCGGCGTGATCGAGGCGAGCCTGTGCATGCTCTCCTACCTGTCCGCTCGGGTACGTCCGCCTGCCGATCAGAGCAATTACGAGGGTTGGCTGGTGGCCAGGTTCGGCTGGCGCCTGTACCGCACTTTCTTCAAGACGTACACCGAGAAGGTGTGGGGCATGTCCGTGAGCGACATGCCGGCCGACTGGGCCGCCCAGCGGGTCAAGAACCTCGATCTCGGCAAGGCGATCAAGAACGCCCTCACACCCCGCCGGAACCAGAAGGACATCACCAGCCTCATCGAGGAGTTCCAGTATCCGAAGTACGGGCCCGGGATGATGTGGGAGCGGTGCCGGGACCTCGTCGAATCGGGCGGCGGGGTCGTGCGTCTCGGCACCCCCGTCACCAAGATCCATCACGACGGGGGGCGTGCGACCGCCGTGAGCGTGCGCTCGGGCGGTCCGGACGGACGAGAGGAGCGCTTGCCGGCGTCACACGTCATCTCGTCGATGCCGATGGCCCAGCTGGTGCACGCCTTCGAGCCGGCCCCGCCCCCCGACGTCGTGGCCGCGGGCGACGACCTTCGCTACCGCGACTTCCTCACCGTGGCGCTCGTCGTGCCGAAGGAGCGCGGCTTCCCGGACAACTGGATCTACGTGCACTCGCCGGAGGTCAGGGTCGGGCGCATCCAGAACTTCGGGCAGTGGTCGCCCTACTTGGTCAACGAGGGCCGGACCTGTCTCGGTCTGGAGTACTTCGTCTTCGAGGGCGACGACCTGTGGAGCAGCGCGGACGACGATCTCATCGTCCTGGGCACACGCGAGCTCGAGATCCTCGGCCTCGCCCAGGGCAGCGACGTCATCAAGGGTTACGTGGTGCGGATGCCCAAGGCGTACCCGACGTACGACGAGACCTACCGGGAGAACGTCGAGACCATCCGCAAGTGGATCGAGACCACCGTGCCGAACGTCTACCCCGTCGGTCGGAACGGGATGCACAAGTACAACAACCAGGACCACGCGATGTTCACGGCCATGCTCACGGTGGACAACATTCACGGGGCGTGCCACGACATCTGGTCCGTCAACGTCGAGGCCGAGTACCACGAGGAGCAGGTCAACGGGACGGAGGGGGGCACTGGCCGCGATGCGCCGATCGTGCCCCGCGCCAGCTCGCCGAGCACGCGCTGACCGGCCGCCGGTACGGTATCTGAGTGACTGAGCGCCCTGGCCACAGCACCGCGGAGGCGCTCGAGGCGACCGTGGAGGGCGTTCCCGCCGCAGTGTCGCTCACCCCGGGCTCGGCGGTCCCCGCCCTCGGTGGCGAGCTGGTGCTGGCGCCAGAGGGGCCGGGCGGCGACCTGGGAGCCGACCGCGAGCCGCTGGTCTCCACGGACTCCGTGCGGGCCGGGCTACGCCAAGCCGGGCCGCTCGCCATCGCCGGCCTGGTGGCCAACGGCGCCGCCGTCATCGTCACCGTCATCATGGCCCGCCTGCTGTCGACCCGGGGATACGGGGCGTTGGCCCAGCTCACCGGCCTGTTCCTGATCGTCTCCATGCCGGGTTCGGCCGTCATCGTGGGCGTCGTCCGGCACGTCACGGACTGGAAGGGTCAGGGTTCGGCCCGTCGGATCTGGCGCTGGGCCCGCCAGCTCCACTTCCAGGCGACGGTCGCCCTGGGCGTCTTCCTCTTGGCCGTGGTGCTGGCCAGGGGGCTCGTCGCGGACGCACTCTCGCTGCCCGACGCCGTCGGGGTCGTGGGAGTGCTCGGTGCCGGGGCGCTGTGGGTCCTCCTCTCCCTGGACCGGGGCCTCCTCCAGGCCCACCGGGACTACCGCACGCTGTCGTTCAACCTGCTGGTCGAGGGGGGCGCCCGCACGGTGGCCATGTTGGCCCTGGTGGGCCTCGGTTTCGGGGTGGCGGGCGCCGCCTGGGGCTTGTTTCTCGGCGAGCTGGTCACGGCGATCCACGCGAGGATCGTCGCGGACCGGGCATGGTCGACGGAGGCCCAGCGCGAGGAGGACGCGGCCGCGGCCGTCGCGGTGGCCAGCCCGCCCGCCGGGGGCGTCCCTCCACGGCCGCGGCGCAAGTGGCGGCACCGCACGGCCAGTACGTGGTGGGAGGCCCTGGTCCGGCGTGATCCGGTGCCGGGCAGCGTGGGCCACCGGCGACAGCTGGTGCTCGATCTCGTCACCGCGCTGGCCGCCATGGCCCTACTGGCCCTGCTCCAGAACATCGACGTGATCGTGCTCGGACGGGAGGACCCCCATTCCTCGGGCGGCTATGCCGCCGTCTCCGTGGCGAGCAAGGCGCTCGTGTTCGGCGCCATCGCGCTCGGGGGCTACCTGCTGCCGGAGGCCGCGATCCGGTGGCGCCAGGGTGGGCACGCCCTGCGGCAGCTCGTGGTGACGCTGTGTCTTCTCGCCGTCCCCGCGGTGGCGTTGCTGTGCGTGGCCGTCGCCTTCCCGCACCTGCTGCTGTCGATCGTGTTCTCCAACCGTTACCTCGGGGCGCAACACGCCTTCGTCTGGCTGGCGCTCGCCATGGTGTGCCTGAGCACGACCGTGGTGCTCACCATCTACCTCCTCGCCATCGGGCGCCGATGGATCGCCGCCATCCTCGCCGTGGGCGCCGTCGCCACGACGACCGCGGTCGCCTTCGCGCACGGTTCTCCCACCTCTACTGCCGTCTCGGACCTCGTGGTGCAGGCGCTGCTGGCCGTCGTCACCATCGCCTTCTTCATGGGAGCACACAAGCAGCGGCGACAGCTCGTCACGTGAGCGCGACGGCGCTCTCCGAAGTCCCGAGCGCCGCAGCGCCCCCGCGCGCACGCCGCACCTGGTCCGAGCGCCACTACTGGCCGTCCGTCGCCGTCATCGGAGTCGCCGCGCTGGCGGTCCGGGTGGGGTACGTCCTCGGGTTCACGCGCTACGAGAACAACAACTTCTACGACGCCTTCATCTACGAGATGCAAGGCCTGGAGCTCGCGACCGGTCACTTCTTCCAGGTGCCGTTCAGCCACGGTCCCACCGCGTCCCATCCACCCCTGACGGCCTTCTCGATCGCGCCGAGCATCTTCCTCTTCGGGTTCCACCCGGCGGCCACTCCTGCCCGGATGACGATGGCGATCCTCGGCACGGCCACGGTGGTGGCCGTGGCGATCCTCGGTCGTTCGGTGGCCGGGGCGCGGGTCGGGCTGGTCGCGGGAGTGCTCGCCGTCGGTTACCCCGAGATGTGGATCCCCAATGGCATCGTGATGTCCGAGACCCCGTCCATGCTCGTCATGGTGCTCATCCTGCTCGCCGTCTACCGGCTCCTCCGAAAACCCACCTTCGCCAGCGCGGCCCTCGTGGGGCTGGCCTGCGGTGCCGAGGTCCTGATCCGCGCCGAGCTCGCCCTCTTCGTCCCCGCCCTGCTTGTCCCGGCGGCTCTGCTGGCGAGCGGGCCGAGGCTGCGCCGTCGGCTGGCACTGGCGGGAGTGGGGACACTTGTCGCCGTGCTCGTGGTCATGCCCTGGGTCGGCCGCAACCTGGCGAGCTTCCAGGACACGACGTTCGTCTCGACGGGAAGCGGCCTGGTGCTCCTCGGGGCCAACTGCCCGGGCTCCTACTACGGACCGGGGATCGGCGAGTGGAGCATCTCCTGCGTGGCCCTGCCCAGCGTCGGCGATGAGTCGGCCGTCTCCGCGCGTGACGAACGGATCGGCAAGAGCTACATCGAGCACCACTGGAGCCGCGTCCCCGTCGTCATGGCGGCGAGGGTTGGACGGCTGTGGGACGTCTACGAACCTGTCACGTCGGCCGAGGACAGCAACGAGGCGAGGCCTGTCAACGCGTCCCTGGCCGGCATGGCCGTGTACTTCCTGCTGCTGCCCGCAGCGGTCGTCGGCGTCTTCTCGCTGCGGCGACGACGGCTCACCCAGTGGCCCCTCCTCGTCCCAGCCGGCGTCCTGACGGTGGTCGCCGCCCTGGCGTACGGGCTCGTGCGCTTCCGCGCACCCTTCGAGGTCTGCCTCGTCGTGCTCGCCGCCGCAGGGGTCGACGCCCTGGTCAGAGCCATCGGGCGGCGCCGCGGGCGTCACTCGGGGCCGAGGGACGGGGTCGGCGCGGTGGGCGCTCCCACGAGCCCTGGCGGGTCCTCGTTCGCATCCCCGGCGAGTGCGAACTCCGACCTGGCCCGGATCGTGCGAGCCGATGCGGCCGGCTAGCCCGTGAGCCACGCAGTGATCGCGCCGGACGCGCCGGACGCGCCGGACGCGGCAAACCGGCGCGAGTGGGGGACTGGCCCGACGGGGCTCCCACCGCCAACATCGCTCGCTCGGCCCCCTTGCCGTGGCCGGGGTGGCCTACCTCGGGGTCTCGATCCTCCTGTGGTGGCAGGTGTGGTCGACCCATCCGACCACGGTGACGACGTGCGGCTGCGGTGATGCCTCGCTGTTCACCTGGTACCTCGAATGGCCCGCCTATGCCCTGGTCCACGGCCACTCCTTCCTGTACTCGAGCGCCCTGTTCCATCCGACCGGCACCAACCTGCTTGCCAACACGAGCGTGCTTGCCATGGGGGTGCCCCTCATCCCCGTCACCCTCCTCTGGGGCCCCATCGCGACACTGAACGTGGCCTCCGCGTTGACCTTCGCCCTCTCTGCCCTCGCCATGTTCTGGCTGCTGCGCCGTTGGGTCCGTTGGTCGCCCGCCGCCTTCGTGGGCGGCCTGGTATTCGGGTTCTCTCCCTTCGCCTTCGTGAGCCTCGCCGGCGGCCACCTGATGCTGGCCTTCCTCGCCTTGCTGCCCCTCATGGTGGCGTGTCTCGACGAGCTCCTCCTCCGGCAGCGCCGCAGCCCCCACGTCGTCGGCGGAGTGCTCGGGCTCCTCGTGGTCGCGGAGTTCTTCGTCGGTACCGAGATGCTCGTGATCGCGGCGATGTCGGGATTCGTGGGAGTGGTCCTGCTGGTCGGCTACGGGCTGGCGGTGGACCGAGCCGACGTCGTCCGGCGAGCTCCACACGCGGTCCGCGGACTCGCCACCGCCGCGGTCATCGCCGTCGTCCTCCTCGCCTACCCGGTGTGGTTCGTCTTTCACGGGCCCGCGCACCTGTCAGGGCTGATCTGGCCGACACTTCCTCCCGCAGCGGGTGGCGCGACGTTCACCAACATCTGGTCGTTGCACTTCCAGACCGCCCTCTACCGGGGAATGCAGGTGTTCGGCGGTTACCTGGGGCCCGCCCTGCCCCAGCCCGAGTTTCTCGGGATCGGCCTCTTGGTGGTGCTCGTCCCCGGTGTACTGCTGTGGCGTCGCGACCGTCGTCTGTGGTTCTTCGGGACGCTCGGGGTGATCGTCATGGTGATCTCGCTCGGCCTCTCGGTCCCGTGGGGCCTCCTCGTCCACGTCACGATCCTGGAGAACATCATCCCGGGACGCTTCGCTGCGGTGACGTCCCTCTGCGCCGCGGCCATGGTGGCGGTGATCGTCGACCGGGTCCGGGCCGCCTCGGGCTCCACGGTCCGCGACCTCCTCGGTCGGTGGACGCGGGACAACCGCACCGTGGTGGGGGCGACACTCGGCGCCGTCGTCGCCCTCGGTGTCGCCGCGGTGGCGCTGGTCCCCATGGCGGGTGCGATCTCCTCCAACGTGCCGTTGACGGCCCGGCGGGTCGTGCTCCCGCAGTGGTTCGCCCAGGTGGGCCCGACGTTGCCGCCCGACCAGGTCGTGTTGGCCTACCCGGCGCCCTTCAGCCTCGTCCAGTCCGCCATGACCTGGCAGGCGGTGGACTCGCTGCAATTCGCCATGGCCGGTGGAGCCGGTCCCGGAGCCGTCCTCGCCCGCGCCGGCAAGGAGCGAGCCGGCGAGGCGGTCATCAGCGACGTCTCCTTCTCCCTGAACGGACCGCCGCGCCTCGACTCGGCGGACATCGCTTCGGTGCACCAGGCCCTCGTCGGCTGGGAGGTGACCAAGGTCGTGGTTCCCGGCCCGTGGGGTCTGCCGTCCTATGACCGCGGGAACAATCCCGCAACCGCCCTGGGCCTCTTCACCCTGGCCGTGGGGAGGGCACCCCGGTTCGTCGACGGCGCCTGGGTCTGGAACGACGTGGAGTCCCCGGGATCCCCGCTGTCCATCTCGACCGAGGACTTCTCCCGTTGCACGGACACGGACCTGCCCGAGGGAGCGCCCCGCCAGGCGGTCCCGGACTGCCTGCTGGCCGCGGCGACCGCGAGTTGAGCACGGGAGGGGGGGTGAGCGTCACCGAGTGCGGCGGGGGGGCCGTGCGGTCGAAGACGTCTCGCGCCGAGGGGCGGGCGTCGCTCGGTGCCTCGGCCCGGCGGACCGAGCCGTCGCAGAGGGCCCGCAGGATTCGGATCCTCTGCCTCGCCTTCGCCGGATACCTCGCGGTGTCGATCGTGGTCTGGTGGCAAGCCTGGTCGACCCATCCGACGTCGGTAACCACGTGCGGCTGTGACGATCCCGCGCTCTTCATGTGGTTCCTCGAGTGGCCGGCCTACGCGCTGGCGCACGGTCACCAGCCCTTCTACTCCTCTGCGATGTTCCATCCCACCGGCATCGACATCCTGTCCAACACGAGCGTGCTCGGCATCGGCATTCCCCTGATACCCGTGACCTGGCTCTTCGGACCGGTGGCGACCTTCAACGTGGCATCCACGCTCAGCCCGGCACTCACGGCGCTCGCCATGTTCTGGCTCCTGACCCGGTGGGTCCGGTGGTCCCCGGCCGCATTCGTCGGCGGGCTGGCCTTCGCCTTCGCGCCCGTGTCCTTCGACAACCTGCCGAGCGGCCACCTCATGAGCGGGTTCCTCGCCTTGTTCCCGCTGATGATCGCGTGCTTCGACGAGCTGTTGGTCCGCCAGCGGCGCAATCCCCACCTCGTGGGCGCCTGCCTGGCGGTGCTCGTCGCGCTGCAGTTTTTCGTCGGCACGGAGATGCTCGCCATCGCCTTGCTGTGCGCGGTCGTCGGCGTCGTCCTGGTCATCGGCTACGCCCTCGCGTACCGCCCGAGCGAGATCGCCCTCCGGGCGCCGCACGCCCTCCGGGGCCTCGGCGTGGCGGCGATCCTCGTGGTGGTGGTCCTCGCCTATCCCGTGTGGTTCGCCCTTGCGGGGCCGGCCCACTTCTCGGGCCTGGTGTGGCCGAACATACGCCCCGGCTCGGGCGGCATCACGCTCGCCTCGCTCGTCCACCTGGACCCCCTCGAGCCGCGGGCCATCCGCCTCTTCGTCGGGTACCAGGGCCCCGCCCTCCCCGGCATCAACTACGTCGGCGCAGGAATCTTGATCGTGGTGATCGGAGGGCTGATCCTGTGGTGGCGCGACCGCCGACTGTGGTTCTTCTTCGGCCTGGGCCTCGCCACGACGGTGCTCGCCCTCGGTTCGAGTCCCCACTACTGGACGCCGTGGCGGATCGTCGCCCGGTTGCCCGTCATCAAGAACGTCATACCGGGCCGCATGATGGCGGTCGTCATCCTCTGCCTCGTCGTGATGGCGGCCATCGTGGTCGACCGAGTCGACGGGTGGGCCGGGCGGCGGTGGGCCGGCCGGGCAGCCGGGAGGTGGGGGATCGGGCGGTCGCCGCGGCACGGGTCGGTGGGAGACTCCGGTCTCGGTTCGGCGGCCGGCATCGCCGGGCGCGTGCTGGCCGGATCCCTTGCCCTTGCCGTCGCCGCGTTGGCCTTCGTGCCCATGGGTCTCGCGATCGGCGACAACGTGCCGCTGACGGCACGACCGGTCGCCATTCCCCGCTGGTTCTCCACGGTCGGGGCGCACCTTGCGCCCGGGCAGGTGGTGCTCGTCATCCCACCTCCGAATTCGGCGGGATCGGTGACGTTCTGGCAGGCGACCGACTCCCTCCAGTACGCGATCCCGATCGGCGACGGTCCTGGCAGCATCCCGGCGTGTGCCGGCAAGGAGCGCGCCGGGCTCGAGGTGATCGAGCAGGCGTCGGCCGCCTTCACGACGTTGAAGCCGCCGACGCAGGGCGACGTCGAAGCGGTGCGCGAGGCGCTGGCCGGATGGGGCGTGACCAGCGTCGTCGTCCCCGACCCGGAGGGGATCACCCCGCCCGGCTCCGTCACGGTGAGCACCGCATGGGCGCTCGGGCTCATGACGCTGGCCGTCGGCCGCACCCCGCAGCGGCAGGACGGCGCCTGGGTCTGGGCGGACGTGGCCCGACCGGGCGAGCGCCGGGTGATCTCGAGCGAGGACTTCTCGAGCTGCACGGCGCAGGCGGTGTCCGAGACGGCGCCCGAGGCCGTCCCCGAGTGCATCTACCGGCGGTCGCAATGAGTGCGGGCTGCCCGGCCGGGCCTACTTGCTGACCGTGACGCCGCTCACGGCGATGGGCAGGCCGTTGGTCAGGTGCACGGTGACGATCGGCTGGCCACGGGCCGCGGTGGTCCAGGATCCGAAGTCCTCGGCGGTGAGGCCGACGAACCTCGGCTGGTAGCCGTCGACGTGGAGCAGGTACCCGGCACCGGTCTCGACGGCGAAGCTCAGCAGGGAGATGTGACCCCCGGTCGTCTGCAGCTCGAACGGCCCCGGCGGCGCGACCCGGGCGACGTCCGCCGCAGCCTGCTCGGTCGTGTGGACCATGGACCACCCCCCGAGGAAGGCGCCCTGGGTGAGCGGCACGTCGGTCCACACCGCGGCCGCGCCGAGGGTGCTCACGGCGGCGATCGCGACCGCCCGGCCCCATCGGGCCGTCAGGTCGCCCAGGGGTAGCTCCCCGACAGCCCCGAGGGCGCGGCGGACGAGGCACACGAAGGCCCATCCGAGGACGATCCAGGTGACCATCCCGACCGGCCACCACACCACGTCCAGGTAGCTGAAGTTTCCGATCCCGTCGGCGGGGAACAACGCCACCGAGCCCACCGTGGACAGGGCGACGGCGAGGGCGATCGACGACAGCGCCGCGAGCTCTCGCCGGCCAGCGCGCCACGCCACCACGGCGACGATCCCGAGTGCGCAGAGAATCGCCACGGCCCACCCCTTGGGGCCGGAGAACGTCTCGAGGGTCGCCAGGAGACTCGAAAAGGGCGTGGCGCGGACGGGGATGTGCAGCCAGTCGGGAAAGGGTCTCACCGCCGCACCGAGTCCGCCCAGCGCGGGGCCGATGCCGAGGTCAGAGGCGGAACCCCGAGCCGAGCGCCACAGGAGGGTGAAGTTGCCCGGATGCTGCGTCAACTGCTGGACGACCGGGGGGAGCCAGGCCACGAAGCCGACCGCCAACCCTACGATCCACCAGCGACCTCCGAAGGGGCGCCCCGCAGCCCGGCGCGAGGCCAGCCCGAGGAGGACGGAGGCCACGCACAGCACCGCCGCCGGAAGGGCAAAGAGCTCGTGGCACTGCGCCGCGACGCTCGCCCCGAGCACGGCGACCGGCCACCATCCGAGCCGTCCGGACGCTGCCGCCCAGCCGCCAGCGATCGCCACCATGAGGCCGAAGACCCCGACGGTCGGGTTCCACGGCAGGTCGAGCATCAGGTCCGGTCGCGTCATGACCACGACCAGCACCGCCGCGCTCGCGACGACGCCCCCCGGCCATCCCCCGGTCGACCGAGCCGCCTCGATGACGAGCGCGGCGGCAACGACACAGGCAAGCGCCGCGCCCCAGAGGGCTCCCTGGCCGGAATCGAGTCGTACCGGGACCGCCAAGAGCCAGTTCTCCAGGGGGCCCAGTGCATAGGCCAGCTCCTTGGAGGTGGTCATGTGCCCGACGAGCGGCGTGTGGGGGGAGAACACGTCCCAGGACCGCCAGGCGATCGTCGCGTCGTCGAAGAGGGGCCGCCAGCCGCGGGCCATCTCGACGGCGGCCACGACCAGGATCGGGACCTCTGCTGCCAGGTGGCAGACGACGCGCACGACCCGGTCGAGAGCGACCCGGGCGTCTCGCCTGGCGACCGGCTCCCGCGCGGCGACCGGTGTCGTGGCCGGTGATCTCGACCGATCGCCAAGGAGGAGCCGACCCGTCACTGCGCCGGCAGTCTACGCAGCTCTTCTGAGCGGCCGCGCTGCCGTCCGCAGCGCCTCGGGAGCGAGCCCTCCGTCGACCGGTGCGAAGCCAGGACGTCCAGGCCCCACCCGGGCGATCAGGGGGGGAGGACGCGGGGCTGGACCAGCGGATTCGCCGCCGGCGTCACGGGGATGTCGTCGCCGGGGATGCCGCCGTCGGGGAGGGCCGTCGCCCACGCCGCCGATCGCGGCCGTGTGGCCGCATCCAAGATCCCTGGGCCGAGCAAGGACTGCTCCCGGTACCCGACTTCCTCGGGGACCTCGGGTTGATGGTCGGGCTCGACTCGAACGGCCAGAGGTAGCCACAGGCGGGGGGATTGGTCGAGCGCTTGCGGGCTCGATCCAAGTGGTGACGATCTGAAACAACTCTCAGACCCATGAAAGAAGGCTCAGCACCAGCACGACGATGGCTCAACGAGCCTGTTACGAAGCCTTACGAGTATTCCTGGTGTCGCAAAAGAGACCTCGTGTGATCCCGACGAGGCGATGCGTTCTTCGTCTTCTCGCCTTCTGTATCGGGCTGGCGATCGTGGCGGCCGCAGTCGCCGTCGTCAGGTCGCCGATCGGTGCATCGCGATCCGATACCTGTACGGAAGCATGGGTCGGTCAGCATGCTTCGGTCGCCGTCAAGAGGGACATTGCCAGCGGTCGTCTTCTCACCCTTCCCGTTCAGCGCGCCCTGTCGGAGGCGACGGAAGCCTGCTATCACGTGCCGCGGAGGTTCGGAGTGGTGTATCGCCTCGATGTCCCATCGCCTGCATAGGTGCCGGCCTTCCGGTCCCCGAATCCTCCATCCCTTGGTCCTCGCCGCGCCAAGGATCCATGCGACGCATGTGACGTGACATGTGGGGGGTGTCAGGCGTTGGGTAGAAAGAGCGAACAAACGTTTTCTTCTCCCTCTTTGCCCTGTTTGGCCTAGGCGAGGAGACGGGCAGGACATTGAACGCCCGCCATCGCCATGAGGCCGCAGAAGGTAGATCGCGCCACCTTCCACGCGCCATCGACCAGCCGGGCGTCACCGCGTCGGTTCAGCGCGACGGGGCGCCCGTTCACCGCGATCGTGTACCACGCGGCGCGTGCTCGGAGTCGAGGAAGGTGACGTTGGTCACGGTAAAGGTGGCGTCGGCTCCTTCGGGGATGAGTTTCCCGCGTCGAATCGTTTAGGCCATAGCGAGAGTGGGACCCAGGTTCTCCCCTCCCTCGACCTCCGGGGCTGGCGACCGTGAGACCAGGCAAGCCTTTGCAGGGTCTCAGAGTCCAGGGAACCTTCACCCAGTTGGGCTGAGGTGCGGCGCCTGGCTACCAGGTGCATGATGGAAGACGGCGAGGGATAGGGGCCCAGGTCGTGTTCAAACACCATCGAGAACGGGCTGCGCAAGAACGCGAAGAGGAAGCCGAGGCCACCCGGGATCAGCAGCGGCAGGGATACGTGGAGCTGGTGGAGCTGGCTGAGACGTTCCACGGAGCTGCGACAGACGCTGTCGTCCTCAATCGTAGTGAGGCCGCTTACTACGTGGTGACCAATGCGGCCCTCGTCGAGGAGCGTCGGGGACGCGGTCACTATCAAGGAGGCTCGACCGGGGTCTCCGTTCCGATTGGCCTGGGCATGCGGTATCGCGTGGGTGGTTTTCGCGGCCACTACGTCCAGGCGCCACCGACCCCCACTGCCATCGACACAGGGACCATGGTGATTACCAATAGGCGGGTGGTGTTCGTGGGTCAGCATCAGACCCGGGAGTGCCGCTTCGAGCACCTGCTTGCCGTTCACCATGATGACGAGGAGGGCGAGACGACCATCTCGGTGTCGAACCGACAAAGGCCGACCACCATTTACTACGGGTCGGCGCTCAGCGCACAGGTTGACTTCCGCCTGTCCCTCGCACTGGCGGACTTCGCTGGCACCAGGGACCAGCTCGTCACGCGGTTGCGCCAGGAGCTGGCCGCCGTCGACTCCCAAGCACCGCAGTAGGGCCGGCGGTTGGGTTCATCTCGTCGACCGGCGTAACCGCCTTCGCTGATTCGGGCGTTAGCGCCCGATCGCTTCTCGCCCGGCGTCCGACAGATACCAGCCGGGTGTCGTTCGTACTAGTGGAGACCCCCGCTTTGCATTCGGGGGATTCCCAACGTGCAGAACAAAGCCGTGTGTCCTGGCGGCATCCAGCAGTTCTGCTATCTGATGTTGCGGGAGGCCGGTGAGTCCAGGGAGCCGAAATTCCGCCATCGGCCAGCCTTCGGAGTCCGATTTGCCAACGGCCTCGAGTAACCGGCTCATGTTGGGATCGATCAATGAGGATCGCACCCCTTCCCAGATCCGCGGTTTCATGGGTGCGCCACCGTACCTCCTCGGAGGCAGTTCCGGTGCTGGGCTTGCTTGTTCCAGAGCTGCGTGGAGTCTGGGCGGCCTTTCCGGGGCCGGTTCGCTGACGGCTACGTCAGACGGCGAGGTCCGCCGATCTCGGTGCTGGACCATGTAGCGGCGTCGTTGTCCGAACTGACGTGATGGTGCGAAGCGGGGGGGACATTCGTGTGGACCGTAGGATCGAAGAAGACGAGGAGAGTGGCTATGGCAGAGCTGATGCGATTCACGATCGGGGTCGATGCCAGCTGCATCGATGGGGTCTGTGGCGAGGTGAGCCGTGTGGTCGTTGACCGCCTCCGACGGGTCACTCATCTTGTGGTCGAACCAAAGCACCGGCAAGGACTCGGCCGACTTGTGCCGGTCGACCTTGTCGATGTCGCGCCGGGCGAGGTTCGTCTCCGCTGCACGAAGGCGGAGTTCGAAGAGCTCGATGCGGCCGAGAAGACGGAGTCTTCGCCGGGACCAGACGGGTACGGCGTCCGTCAGGCCCTCGTTCACGACACCGTTCCTCTGGGAGATGTGGCTGTGCACTCCGGCGGGCCGGTGCATGCCACTGACGGCGATATCGGTCGAGTCCGAGGGGTAGTCGTTGACCCGCGTGACCGCCAAGTGACCCACGTGTTGCTCCACGAGGGGCATTTGTGGGGTGCCAAAGAGGTGGCCATACCGATCAGCGCCGTCACGCGGTTCGGCCCCGTGATCCAGCTCAATATCGCCAAGCACGAGGTGCGTGATCTGCCGCCTGTTGACGCCGATCACCCGAACGGTGGCCTTGCCCCGGTTTGATGACGGACATCCACGATCTGGCGGTAGCCCCTGGAAGGGGTGCCGATCATGGAGACCATGGCGAGCGAGAGGCGACCAGGGCGGACCTTCTCCGGCGCCACCCCTCCAAGCAGCTCTTTTAGCCGTCCCGGGCCTCTACGGTACGCGGTGTTGATAGGAGGTGGCTCCTTGCGCCGGATCGTCGGGTGGACAGGAGGGGAGGGGATGGGCGAGCTGTTCCACCGGATGTGATGGCTGGCCCGTTCCATTCTCTTAGCCATTTGGATCTGGGTTCGTGACATTGATCTGCCAGGCGTATACAGGCGAGGTTTGTACTCCGGGCCCGCGGGTGCGAGGAGGGGTTCAGGGTCCACCCGGGGCGGCAGCGGTGCAGGGGCTCTGGAATCGCTGGTTCCGAGTTACCGCGCGTTCGGTGCCGCGTCCCGCCCGTAGGGCTCGCGGGTCTCAGCCAAGGACGCTTCTCCGAAGATGAACGAGCGCGTTGCCTCGAGCCTTGCCGTCCAACGTTGGCGGCCAAGCAGCGACTGCAACTCGCTGGGCTCGTAGAAGACCTCGACGACTTGATATCTGCTCCCGTCGTGCAAACGGCGCAGCTCCAGATCCGGACCGTACTGGACGACGTAGGGGTCCTTGATCTCGCCACTCGGACGCCGGTCGTTGCGGTTGTCGACCAAGAACACCCGACCCCCCGGCGCAAGGCAGGACCGCACCAAAGACCAGAAGACCGAAAATCGCGACCGCGGTACGTGAGAGAGCCAGAAGGAGAAGAACACCACGTCGTAGGTCTTCTTCGGCTGCCACATGAACAGGTCGGCGACGAGGTAGTCCACATCGGGTCGCCCTACCCGGTGGCGGTTGAGGTCCAGGGTCTCGGGTGACGAGTCAATCACGGTCAGATGTCGAGCAGTGCGGGCGAGACGCTCCGTCCACCACCCGGTGCCTCCTGCCATCTCCAAGACGTCACCCGTAGCGCCAAAGGCTTCAAGCGCCGCTGCGACCCGCGCGACCTGCCGATCCCATTCGTCGGCCAAGTCCGGACCTCGGTCGTAGCGCCCCCGCCGCTGCCACCACTCGTCGTACTCGGGCGCACGAGCTCGGTAGTACGCCCGCTGTTCGGCGAGGAGACCATCGTCGTTCACCCGTCAAGGCTCTCATAGGCCAGCGGTGCAGGGTCTGGTGCGGTTCGCCGGGCTCTCAGCATCGTGAGGCTCTGTACGCCACTCGATTCTCGGGAGCCCTCGCAGAGACCGATCGTACGCGCCTGTGCGAGCTGCTGATCGGATTGCCCGAGGTGACCGTCCTCGGCACGCGCCAAGGCGGTGCGTGCCGGCGCATCGGGGTCGAGCTGCTTTGCACCGGGACCCTAGGAGCTGGGAGAACGTCCTCCGCCTGAGGCGACGACGTTGTTCGTTGAACCGTCGCCCGTTGTGGCTCCCTTGGCGGACGAGATGATGAGCGGCCAGAGCCGGGGCGAGAGCCAATTGTAGAAGGCGTCGGCGACGTTCTGGTTGGCATTTCCGTCGAAGACATTGCCGGGGTTGTACGCAGGTGTATGGACTCCGTCGGTAGAGCGGACCTGGACCCCGTCGAGGAACTCGGTGTAGTGGCCGTCGGGCGAGAGCATGGACCCGTAGTCGATGACGCTGACCTTGCCCGGGTATTTGGCGGCCACCTGTCGGAGGACGTTGTTGTAGAGGCGCCTTCGGACCGGTGAGCTGGCGATGTCATAGGCGCCAGGTGAGTCGCCCAACCATGGATAGTCGCGCTCCATGGCCGGCATGGTGCACAAGTCGACGTGGGCCCCGTGCGAAGCAGCGATTCCGATGAAGGTGCTCAGTTGGTGGGCTTCGTAGCGGCGGAAGGAGGCGGACAAGATGCTGGTCCACCGACCCCGGATCAGGAGGTCCTGGGTCTCCCAATGCCCGGTCGCCAACAAGACGACATCGCCGGGGGCAGTGCCCTCCACGGTCTTGCGGTCGAGAGCCGGCCACAGCTCGGAGGGGGGCGACGTCTCGTTGCAGGCCGGGAACATGGGAAGCTCCGGTTTGGCCGCATTGGAGGAGTTCGCGGCGATGGCGAGGCCACACCCCCACAAGCCGCCGTTGACGATGGTGGTGCCCTTGGGGGCGGTGGCGGTCAGGGCAACTCCCAGGGTGAGCGCGGTGCTGTCCCCCAGCACGACGACTCGAGGCGGAGGATCTGTTGCTTGGTGAGTGCCAGGGTTTGCGGAGTACCGTCGAGGTGCCTGCGTGCTCGCCACGGCGATGGGAATTGTGCCGATCAAGATCACCCCCACGGTGGCCACGGCCGCGGCTCCGGCCGGCACGAGGGACTTCACCGAGCGCCAGAACGTCCCGTGCATGACGGGACGCTCCAACAAGACGAAGCTCGCTGCTGAGACCGAGATGGTCAAAGCGAATCGAACGGCGAGCAACGAGATCCCGCTCAGCCCGATGGTTTGCGAGTTGACGAAGACCGCCACCGGGAAGTGCCAGAGATAGACGCCGTAGGAGATCAGGCCGAGCAGCACCAGGGGACGGAGGCTGAGAAACCGGGAGAGGAGCCCAGATGGTGCTGCCAGGACGCTGATGATCATGGCAGCGCTGGCCAGGGAGCACAGCAGGAACGCGCCCTCGTAGGTGAGCGACGAGGTGCCGTTCAGGGTCGCGATGACGAGCGCGATGACGACAGCTCCGCCGACACCCAAGGCCGCCAAGGCGCCGCGCTGCAGCTTCGATGGAGGCTGGGAGCCCGACCGGGCAGCGTGGGAGGGCCTCCTCGTCTCGCGCTCCTGGCGCAGCGCCACGGCGCAGGCCAGCGCAGTTCCCACGAGTATCGACTGCGCATGGGTGTCCGTCCCGAAGTAGATGCGGGTCGTGTTGCCCGCTGGGCTGTACAGGAGGGCCATTTCGAGCGCCGATGCGATGCATCCGACGACGGAGATGCCCAAGATCACCTTGACACCTCGGAGGTAGCTCCTCCCGAAGTGCATCACCGCGACGACGACCAGGGGCCACAACAGGTAGAACTGCTCTTCGACGGAGAGCGACCAGGTGTGGGTAAGGGGCGAAGCTGGGCCGGTGGCGACGAAATAGTTGCTACTCGTCGCGATCTGCCACCAGTTCGAGAAGTAGAAGAGCGCCGAGAGGTCGTCCATCCGAAAGTTGGGATAGATGCCCGGGGGCGCCACGTAGCGCACGCACAGAGTGACGACGATCAGGACCACGAAGAGACAGGGGAGCAGTCGCCTCGCCCGGCGGAGCCAGAAGGCGGGCAGCCGGATGCCGTCCCGCCTGCGGTACTCGGCCAAGAGGAGGCCCGTGATCAAGTAGCCGGAGAGCACGTAGAAGACGTCGATCGAGAAGAACCCCCCCTGTAGCCCTCCGATGCCGAAGTGGAATGCCAGGATCGTGAGCAGGGCGACGGCTCGCATGCCGTCCAGCGACGCCACTCGTTCGCGTCCGGGTCCCGCCACGAGGCTCCAATCTACGAGAGGGAATGGGGCGTCATGCTGGCACCCCTGCGCTGGCCTAACGGCAGGTGCTGGCCCGCCGCCCAGCCGCGCCAAGCGGACCGGGGACCCCGGTCACCTCGCCGGTGGCTGGCTGGCACCCTTCATCTCATCATCTTGCTACCCACCATCGGTGCGGAGCACGCCGCTGGGATCCGGCGCGTGGCCCACCTACCGTGTCTTGCGGCTGAGAGTCTGCTGAGCGATGTCCTGGAGGCCCAGCTCGGCCACCTCGGGAAGGACGCGTGGCTGCACCAATTCGCCACCGGCAACGCTGACGTGGATGCCATCGTCGGGAACTCGTACTTGGACCCCGTCCACCACCGTCGCATACCGCCCCGTCGGATCCAACATGCGATCGAGGGGAATCACGGTGACGGTCCCCGGATAGCGGGCCGCCGTCTGCCGCAAGAGCCGGTTCCACTCGGTCACCCTCGACGGATCGTTTTCCGGATACGGCTCCCCGTCGAGTTGTCGGTCGGGCGGATCGATGTAAGGAAAGGTGAAGAGCACCACCCGTGCCCCACCGTGTGCGGCGATCTGGATGGCGTGATTGATCTCGCTTTCCAGGTGCTGGTCCCAACTCCTCTCGCCGAGATGCACCCAGTGCCCGTCAACGAGGTGATTGGCCAACTCGAAGCGACCGATGAGCAACCCGACGACCTGAGGGTGAACCTGGCTGACGAAGCTGCGCCAGTCGCTTGGCCACGAGTAACAGTTCTCACCGGGAGCAGTCCCGAACTGGATGCCGCCCAACATCGAGGGCACGTGATCAAAGTCACAACCCAACATTCCGCGGGTCACCACCTTCACGCCGTAGTGCTGCGTGGCTCCGACCGAGAGGCCAACTCCCGTTGTCAGCGCCACGGAGTCACCGAGGAGCAGGAACCGAATCGGGTTCGAGGTGAACGTGTGGTCCGTACGGAGTGCGCTGATCTCCGCTGGCGGCATGGCATTTGCGCTGCGCGTCTCGCTCGAGTCGCTCAACTGTGCCGCCGCCGGGACTGCTGTGGCAACTACCAAGGCGATGGTCGTCCCGATCGCTGCCAAGACCGTCGTGACGGGACCTCGCCACGACTGCAACCAACGTCGTTGACGAATGGGCTCCTCTACGAATCGCCACGACAAGGTCGCGACGACGAACGTGAGCAGCAGCTTCACCGCGAGCAGCGATCCCCCCTTCAATGCCGGTTGGGCGCGGTCGAGGGCCAGAAAGATTGGCCAGTGGTAGAGGTACACGCCGTAGGAGATGCGTCCCAGAAAGACAAGAGGACGAATGGAGAGGAATCCCGAAAGGAAGGATCCCGGCCAGCTCGTGACGACCGTGATCACCGCTCCCGCGGCTACCGCGACCAGCAGGAATCCACCCTGATAGAGAAAGGGCTCCTGGCCCTGGAGCGCGTGCCATGCCCAGAGCAGGTAGCCGCTCCCAACGAGAGCGAGCAACAATCCGCTCCACAAGCCCCTCGACGTGACCGCCCATCTACGACGGACCACGCGCCAGCTGTCGTTGCGGCTCCATGCCACTGCTCCGAGGCAGGAGCCCACGAGGAGCGCTTGGGCTCGCGTGTCGGTGCCGTAGTAGAGACGGTCGGTCGACGCGCCGACGTGATACAGCACCAGCATGAGTGTCGCGGACGCCACGGCACCCATGCCGGCCACCACAGCCAGGGCGCGTACCCCCCACTTTTTCATGACGAGGAGGGCGATGAGCGGCCAAATCAGGTAGTACTGCTCCTCGACCGCCAACGACCAGGTATGAAGAAGGGGGGATGGCGCAGTGGACTGCACGAAATAGCCCTGATCAGAGAACACGAAGTGCCAGTTCGCAAAATAGAACATGGTGGAGAAGGCGTCACCGCGCACGCTCGTCACATTGATCGTTGAGGCAAAGAAGTGAATGAAGGCGCTCATGCCGAGGAGCAGAATGACCAGCGCGGGGAGCAGTCGCCGCGCCCGGCCCGCCCAGAATGCCCCCAATCGGATGGTGCAACGCTTGGCATACTCACGGACCAGCAAGCCCGTGATCAAGAATCCCGATAACACGAAGAAGAGGTCGACCCCCAGTAGGCCACCGTCAACCCAGGGGACACCGCCGTGGTAGAGGAGCACCGCCAGCACGGCGAACGCTCGGAGGCCATCGAGGTACGGAAGTCGGCTCTCCCGCCGACCGGCATCGTGAGCGACGAGGGAGGTCGGCTCGTGGCCGGCCACACTCTCGGCCGATTGGTGGCGACCGAGCATCGTTCGCCGGAGGAGTTCGCGTTCGCCCCCTCGGCGGTGGCCGGGGACCGATCCTGAGCCCAGAGGAAGGGCGTTGAAGTGGCTATACGACGGCATGTCCTCTTGGATCGCTCTGGATGTTGGACTTGAACGGATCGGCTTTTCTAAGGTATCAGCGGCGCTGGGCTCGTTTGATGTTGAAACTGCGCAACGTCAGAGAATGAGCTACCCAGCTCGAGGCCTGATCATTCCCGTAGACCGTCTTGACGGGGCGGTTACGGCCCCGGACGCGTGCCAGCAGTGAGGGGCGAACCACACAACATACGCAACAACGAGTTCGGCAGGTGGTCGGCCCGAGGTCATCGAAGTCCTCGCGGACGGAGATCCCAGGCGGAGCAGCGCGCCTCCGGTCGAGGTGGGTTTCGGGGTAGTGGCCAGGAGTCAGAGCAAACCTGCTGACAATCGTGAGGGGCCGTTGCCCGAGGTGGACGGCGGATAGGCTCAGCACTCGAAATTTGGCGGACGGGGACGGGGAGTATCGGTGACTGCCGACGAGCGCGACGAGGCCGACCGTGGACGATCGGCATCCGAGGGATTGTCACGCCGGCGGTTCCTCATCGCGGGCACCGGGGGGGCGATCGGCGCCTCGCTGGCCGGCCCGGTTACGGCGGGGGCTTCGGAGGCGAGCGAGACCAAGGTGACGTCATCCGATCCCATTGACAGGAGTTTCACCAACTTCGGGTACGTCCGGAACGCGACGTGCGGGGTGCAGCTCTCGGCCGGCGCCCGCCCGGCACCCGGGCGTCTCTGGGATGTGCGGCGCGTCTACTGGAACGTGAACTTCGACGGCGCGATCGGTAGCCAGGTGCAAACCTACCTGTACAGGCTGCCCGCGTCCTGGCCGGACTCCGAGGCCATCGACCACATGGCCAAGAGTCTCGGGGGATGGCTCGGCTGCTGTGGCAACGCGCAGCTGACGGGCAACGGGGATATGAGCTTCGCTGCGCACGACGTCGTCGTGCGGCCCGCAGACAAGCTATGGATCTACTTCATCACCGTGGTCGACAACAACAACTTCACGACCGCGGTCGGCATGTCCGTCGACGAGTGGAGCTCCGAAGCGTACGCCGCGAGCCTCTAGGCTTCGGACCTCAGGGACCGTTTGGACCTCGGTAGCATGCGCTTCCAGTGGTCCGATTGACCTGGCCCGGTTTGTGCGAGCCGATGTCGCCGCCTGGCTCGTGAGTCGCGCCGTCGCCGCGCCGGGCGCCCCTACCGGATCGAGCCTGCACGCTGGGTTGAGCCCCCCGTCGCACCGCCATCGTTCGCGCCGCCGACGGCGCTCGCTCGGCACGTTCGCCCTGGTCCTGCTCGCGTACGTGGCCATCTCCATCGTGCTGTGGTGGCAGGTGTGGTCCACGCATCCCACGAACTCCACCATCTGCGGCTGTGGAGACACCTCGCTGTTCCTCTGGTACCTCGAATGGCCCGCCTACGCCCTTGTCCACGGCCACAGTCCGCTGTTTTCGACGGCGCTCTTTCACCCCACCGGCACCAATCTGCTCTCGAACACGAGCGTCCTGGCGCTGGGTGTACCGCTGATTCCGGTCACCCTGCTCTGGGGTCCGGTGGCCACCTTCAATGTCGCATCGACTCTGGTGCCCGCTCTGACTGCCCTCGCCATGTTCTGGCTCCTGCGTCGCTGGGTGCGCTGGACACCCGCCGCCTTCGTGGGTGGGTTGCTCTTCGCCCTCTCGCCCTTCGCCTTCGTCGCCCTCGCCGGTGGGCATCTCATGCTTTCGGCGCTCGCCCTCCTGCCTCTGATGGCGGGGTGCCTGGACGAGCTGCTCTTGTCCCAGCGGAGGAGCCCCTACCGGGTCGGGGCGGTTCTCGGGCTCCTCGTGGTCGTGCAGTTCTTCCTCGGCACGGAGATGCTGCTGATCGTCGTGGCGTCCGCCCTCCTCGGGATCGCGCTGCTGGCCGTCTACGGGCTGGCGGTGGACCGGGCCCAGGTTGCCCGGCGGGCTCCCGACGCGCTCCGCGGGCTTGCGGTGGCCGCGGTGGTCTCGTTCGTGGCGTTGGCCTATCCGTTGTGGTTCGTGCTGCGGGGTCCGGCCCATCTCTCCGGCCTGATCTGGCCGACGCTGCCGCCGGGGGCGGGGGGCGCCGTGCTGAGCAACATCTGGGACCTGCACTATCAGACCGCCCTCGCCACGGGCATGCACACGTGGGGTGGCTACCTGGGGGCGCCGCTGCCCGACCCCGAGTACCTGGGGATCGGGTTGTTGGTGGTTCTGGCGGCCGGTCTCGTCGTCTGGCGTCGCGATCGTCGGCTGTGGTTCTTTGGCGCGCTCGGACTCGGTGTAGCGGTCATCTCGCTGGGCGATCGGGTCCCCTGGGCGGCCCTCGTCCACGTCCCAATCGTCCAGAACCTCATCCCCGGGCGCTTTGCCGCCGTGACCGCCTTCTGTGCGGCGGCGCTCTTGGCCATCGTCATCGACCGGACGCGCCATGCGTCGGTCACCGTGGCTCGGGACCTGCTCACCCGGTGGCGCGGCCACGTCGCCGGATTCGTGACGAGCGCCGTCGGCGCCCTCGTCGCCCTGGCGGTGGCGGCGCTGGCGCTGGTGCCCGTCATGAGCTCCCTGGCGACCAACGTGCCCCTGACCACCGTGCCCGTCGTGTTGCCGGAGTGGTTTGCCCAGGTCGGGCCCCACCTCCCCGCCGGCGAGGTGGTCCTCGCCTACCCGGCCCCCTTCAGCCTCGTCGAGTCGGCCGAGTCCTGGCAGGCCGTCGACGAGCTGCAGTTCGCCATGGCGGGCGGTGCCGGCCCGGGCGGCGTGCTTTTGCGGGCCGGCAAGGAACGGGCGGGGCAGACCGTGATCAACGGCGTGTCCCTGTCGCTCTACGGCACTCCCACCATCACCCCGGGGGACGTCGGCGCCGTACGCGAGGCCCTGCACGGGTGGGGCGTCACGACGATCGTGCTCCCGGACCCGGCGGGTCTGCCTCCCTACGACCAGGGGGACCACCCCTCGGAGGCTCTCGGGCTGTTTACCCTGGCGGTCGGGCGGAAGCCCGAGTTCCAACACGACGCCTGGGTATGGACCGACGTCCAGACCCCCAGCCCACTGGTGACGGTCTCCGAGTCGGACTTCGCTCGCTGTACCGACACGGAACACTGGAGCAGCCCGTCGCGTCAGGCAGTACCCGACTGCCTGCTCGGCGGCGCCTCTTGAGGCTGCGACGGCGCCTGGTCCGGGCCCCCGGAGACATAGCCGGGAGACATCGCCGGAAGACATCGCCGGGAGGGGTGGGACCCCCGGGCGCGCCCCGTCAGGGGGGAGCGCGCCGGGCGGGCCGCCCGCCGGGGCCGGGTCTCGCGGCGGGCGAGGACCAGAGCTCACGTGTCCTCCCCGGCGACGAGGTGGCGCCCGACGCCTGCCGATCCCGAGGCGCCGCCCGACGGCGAAGGCGACGGCCAGCAGCCAGAGGAAGGCGGCGATCAGGCTCAGCGACACTCCGGAGCGGAAGCTGGCGGGCGCATACTGGAACACGACGGTATGGCGCCCGGCGGGCACCGAGACGCCCCGGAGCGTGTAGTCGACCCGGTTGATCGGTACGGCCCGGCCGTCGACCGTTGCGCTCCAGCCGGGGAACCACGTGTCGGAGAGCACGAGCTCGGACGCCTTTTGGGCGGTGGCGTGGATCACGACGCGTTGTGCGCTGTAGGTCGAGATGGACGCGCTGCCCGGCTCCGCCGGCGTACCCGACTTGGCCAGCCCGGGAAGGGCCTGCTCGGTGACCACCTGGCGCCTGGGGTCGAAACCTGCTGAGCCGATCGTCGTCAGAGCCTGCTCGTCGTCGGCCACCACCATTTGGGCGGAGACCAGCCAGGTTCGAGGGAGGGCATTGTCGTTGGTGTAGATCACGGCATCGCTGCCGTCGTAGCCGAGCCGGACGCCCGTGAGGTGCAACGCCGGCTGGCCCTTCTCCAGCATGATATTGCGCACGCCCAGCAGGGACAGGATCCGGAGCGTGGCCGGCTCGGTAACGAGGTTGTAGTAGGGGACCGTGGTGGTATCGAGTGGGAGGAGGGGGGTGGGCGGCGCGACATAGCGGGTCCACATCTCGCCGAAGCGCCCCGACACCGGGAAGTCGTAGCCCCGGGCGTCGTAGAGCCCGTAGCGGAGGCCGACGTCGGGCGGGAGGGGGTTGATCCCCACGGTGGGCTCGACGCCGACGAAGCGGGCCAGGCCCTCGTGCTGAAGGTACCCGATCGCCGGGGTCGTCGGCTGCTGCGCCTCGGAATCGGGAATTCCCGGGTTGAACCCCATGCCGGCGCGGAAGAGGTCGGCGACGACGAGGAGCACCGCGAGAGCGGCGAAGACCGTGCCCCGGAGGCCCAGCCGCGCCCGAGCGTAGAGCAGGAGGGCGGCCAGCCCCGCGAAGACGACCCAGATGATGAGCGCCGAGAGGCGAACGATGGGAAGGGAGTTCGCCTGGAAGCCGCTGGGCGACGGTGCGAAGCCCCAGGCGACCTGGAAGGCGCGCGAGAAGAAACGAGCGGACGTGGCACCCGTGGCGACGACGAGGAGGACCGGGAACAGGAGAAGCGCGACGGCGAACCCGCAGAGTGCCACCGCCTTCCGGCCCTGTGGGCGCGTCCGCGTGAGGTCGTCCAGGCCCCAACCGGCCAGCAATCCGATGCCGAGCAAGTAGAGGATGCTCAGGCGGGTGTTGTAGGTGTCCCGGAACCCGGGGAGGTGGGCGATGGCTCCGAAGAAGGGCTGGATGCCGAGAACGACGAGGATGCACACCACCGCGAACACGGCCACGGCGATCCGCTCGGTGCGGACCCGAAAGAGGGCGACCACCGCCAGGACCAGGGCGAACGCTCCTGCGTAGAAGCCCGTCAACATCTTGAAGACATCAGGAAAATAGTTTGGCAACAGGGCGGAGAAGTAGTAGTGCGGGGAGACCGAGACGGCGCCGCGAGGCCTCGAGGTCAGGTCCGAGGACTGGTGCAGCAGCTCGAGGAAGGGCAGCAGCACGATTGCCGCGAGTGCCGTTCCCAACCCGAGCGCCACCACCAAGGCGACGGCCGGTCGCCACGCCTGGAGGGCGGCGGCACCGGTCCGGGACCGCCCCTGGGGTCCGGCTCTCGAGATGGCGGAGGCGACGCCTCCGGGTTCTTGCAGTACCCGGAGGACGAAGAAGGCCACGGTGACGACGAGGGCATCGAAGCTCGACTCTGGGTGGCCACCAAAGAACTGCAGCGCTACGAGCCCGGAGAGTCCTGCCACGGAGAGGAGCCCCGGCCGGCGTATCAGGCGTTCGGTTGCGACCAGCATCCAAGGGATCAACGGAAAGACGTTGGTGAGCGGCCACGCCAGCCAGACGATCATGAAGAGGCCGAAGCCGAAGATGGCCCCGCACAGGAAGGCCCCGGCGAAGCGCATCTTGAAGACCCGACCGAGGAGGAAGGCCCCCATGCAGCCGACGAGGACCTTCAAGACCGCGATCACGCTGAGGGACCACCAGAATGGGAAGACGTACGCCGGCAGGCTGAAGGGCGAGAAGATCGCCGACTGCATGTCCGCCAGGTAGGGAGTGCCGCCCATGATGTAGGGATCCCAGAGGGGGATGTGCGGCAGCTGCGAGCGCGTGTACTGGAGGAACGGCTCGAAGACGGTGACGGGATCGACCAGCACGGGGTTGGCCCCGTAGATGACCGGGTGGGTGGCGCGCAGCGGGATGGTGCTCGGGACGCTCGTGTTCCAGGGCGCCGCGCTCCACAGGTAATCCGCTCCGGAGGTGGTGTGGCCCGGGAGGAGGCCGGGCAGGAAGAAGAGCACCGCCAGGATCACGTAGAGCCCGAGAGCGGTGAGGTTCGGATGCGCCCGTGCCCAGGCGAGGGGACTCGGGCCGGTCCTTCGCGAGATCGTCGCGGCCCGGGGGGCGCTAGCTCGGACCATCGGGCGTTTCGCGCGAGATCGTCGCGGCGAGAAAGAGGGAGGTCCCTGCCCGCCATCGCCGACGGAGCGTCGCAGAGCCCCGGCCCAGGGCCGTCAAGACGTCGTCCACGAACCCCGGCAACTCGGGAAACGCGGCGGCGTCGTCGGGTGGAAGCTCTCGGTCGGGCTCGGATGAGGCGAGCTCCGGGCCCGGAGGCACGGTGAGCGGCTGGCGAACCCGGCGCAGTCGCCGGGCACGGAGGAGGGCGAGGGGGAGCAGCTCGGGAAACAGGTACGAGACCTCCCGGATGTGCACGGGCAGGCCGTCGAAGCGCTCGACCAGGGACTGTCGGCTATAGCGGCGGTGGTGGCCGAGGGAGACGTCCCACTGCGACCACAGGTCCTCGCCCGCGGGGACGGTGAGCAGGAGGGTGGCGCCGGGCTCCATCTTGTCGAGCAGCTCGGCCAGGAACTGCCGGTCGTCCTCCTGGTGCTCGAGGACGTCGAGCAGGGTGACGAAGCGCGCCGAACGGTAGCCGCGGTCTTCGCCGGCGTCGGCGGCCGACCCGTACCGGCTCGTGAGGACGGCCCGAAGCGACGCGATGGGCTCCACGAAGCGGTACGAGGCCAATGGCCGGTCGTGTGCCAGGAACTCTCCGAGCAGCCCCGCTCCGGCGCCCACGTCGACGAGCTCGAAGGGCTCGGCGTCGGGGAGGTACTCGCTCACCACCCGCCAGCGGACGCGGTGCCAGAAGAACCGGTGTGACCGCTCAAGCTGTCGGAGAAGATGATCTTCGAGGGGGACGCTCAATGGAGCTCTCCAGGTTGGCGAGGGAGATGCTGCGGGAGTGCGAAAAGACGACGAAGAGGACGATGAAGTTGCCGAGGGCCAGGATCGACAGAGTGAGGACGCCGAGCAGCGTCGCGGTCGCCCATCCGGGGATCGCCGCAGAGGAGGAGATCTTGACGATCACCACGACGATGGCGAGCACCACTCCCGCGCCGAACACGGCACTGAAGGCGCCAAGGGCACGGATGGCGATGCGGTCCGTGAATGGCATCAACATGCGTATGCCATGCATAAAGAGCCGCATGGCGTTCATGCGAGAGTGACCGGCGTAGCGCTCACCGCGCGCGGAGGGAACCTCGATCGTCGGCAGGCCCAGGCTGACGAGCGTGGACGAGTAGCAGAGGTCGAAGGACGGATGCAGGACCATCCGCTTGGCCAACCATCCCCGGTAGGTCGCGAAGTTCCCGCTCTTGATGGTGGCCCCGGTCAGGCTCCAGAAGAAAAGTCGGAACAGCAGGTACAGGGCCCGGAAGCTCGCCGTCTCGGGGCGATGGGTCCTCCGGGCCAGGACCAGGGTGCCCCGCCGGTGCTCGGCGTCGACGAGGGGTGAGAGGAGGCGTTCGAGATCCTCGGGGCGGTCCTGACCGTCGGCGTCCATCGTGACGACGAGGTCCTCGTCGCGCAGCTCCTCCTCGATGAGGCGCAGACCACAGACCAGGGCCCGCTGATGTCCGAGGTTGAACGGAGGAGTGATCACGCACACGTCGTCGAGGTCGCGCAGCGAGTCGACCTCTTCGTCGCTCCCACCGGAGTCGTCGACGACGACGAATTGGATCGGGACCCCGCCAAATCGGGCGGAGTCCCGCAATGCCTCGAGGGTGCGTTGACGGAGGATCGTGAAGGACGCCACGTCGTGGTAGCAGGGAGCAACGATCCACAGCCGCTCCGGCCCACGCAACGGTCCGTGTAGGGACCCGGCCATCGCTTCCACGGGAATCGAACCCTAGCGGAGTCGGTCCGAAGGGAGTTTCCTCCCGTCGACCACTGGAGGTCCATCCTGACTGGCACGATGGTGTCCGTGACCCAGGCCACCGCTCCGGTCCGCAGCTCGCGGCGGCCCGCCCACGGTCGCGACTGGGGCGGGAGCCCGACTGGCGATCCTTCGGTAGCCCTCGCGGTCTCCGGCCGGCACCTCCCGGCCCTCGACGGGTTGCGAGCCATCGCCGTGGCCGGCGTCTTCACCTACCACCTGGGCGTGGGCTGGGCCCAGGGGGGCTATTTCGGCGTCGACATCTTCTTCGTACTCTCCGGTTTCCTCATCACTTCCCTGTTGCTCGAGGAGTGGGCCCGCACCGCGGCCATCAAGCTGGGCGCCTTTTGGGCTCGCCGTGCCCGGCGCCTGTTGCCCGCCCTGTTGCTCGTGCTGTGCGCAATCGGGCTGTTCGTCGTGTTGAACGGCCGCTTCGGCGGTTCGACCGCGGCGGCGCAGGTGAACCTTTCCGAGGTGCGTGGCGACGCCCTTGCGGCGCTGTTCTACGTGGCCAACTGGCATGCCATCTTCGCCCATCAGTCCTACTTTGCCCAGTTTGCCGCACCTTCTCCCCTCCAGCACACCTGGACGCTGGCGATCGAGGAGCAGTTCTACCTCGTGTGGCCGCCCGTCCTGCTGCTGCTGCTCACTCGATTCCGCAACCGTTGGCGGCCCGTCGGTGCGGCCGTGACGGTGACGGGTGCCCTGGCCTCCGGCATCGCCATGGCGCTGCTGTACCACCCTGGTTTGGATCCGTCCCGCGTCTACTACGGGACGGACACTCGGTCCTTCGGCATCCTTGCGGGGGCGGCTCTCGCCATGGCGACCGCCGCCAAGCGCCAGCCAGGGCCACGGACGCAGCGTGCGCTGCACGTCCTCGGCCCGGTGGCCGCCGTGGCGCTGGGCGTGATCTGGGCGAACGACGGCACGCCGGAGGGGCTGCCCCGGTCCTTCATGTTCCACGGCGGCTTTCTGGTCGCCGTCGGGCTGACCGTGTTGGTCGTTGCCGATATCCGCCAAGTGCATCTGGGGCCGCTCGGCCGCCTGCTGGCCCTCTCCCCGCTCGTGTGGCTCGGTCGGATCTCCTACGGGCTCTACCTGTGGCATTGGCCGGTCATCGTCTACCTCAACCCACAACGCACGGGCATCGACGGGGCGGGCCTCGACCTCCTCCGCGTCGCCGTGACGATCCTCCTCGCCGCGGCCAGCTACTACCTGGTCGAGATGCCGATCCGGCGGCGGACGTTCGCCCGACACCTGCGCGTCGCACTCGCTCCGGCGTGCGTCGTGGCAACGGCGGCGATCATCGTCGTGGCCACGACGCCTGCGGTGGTGGTACCCGCACAGCAGGCGGCGTCCGCGACCCCCGCCCGCGGCGTCTCCGTTCCCGGCGCCGGCGGATTCGAGGGTCAGGTGCCGATCACGTTGGCGGGAGCGGATCCCGTGTCGAGCACGCATCCGCTTCGGGTCCTGCTGATCGGCGACTCCGAGCTGTTCGTCGCCTACCCCGGCATGGCCGCCGCGTTCGGGGCGACAGGGGACGCCACCGTCTCCGACCGCGCCTATCCAGGGTGGGGTCTGTCCAGGTTTGACTGGCGCACGGAGATCCCGACGATGATCTCGCAACTCCATCCTCAGGTGATCGTGGCGGGTTGGACGTGGGACGACACCCAGGCTCTCCGGGAACCAAAGCGATACCGCGACGAGCTCGAGGGTGCGGTGCGGCTCATGCTCGCGCCGGGCGACGGGGTTCGCGGGGTGGTCTTTTCCCAACTACCGCCCAGCGGCCCCTACGACACCGGCGTCGGCGGCGACCCCGCGGAGGCGACGGCCCAGCGAACGGCGGGTGAGGAAGCCTTCGAACGCCTCGCGCGCTCGCTGCCGGCCGAGTTCCCCGGCAAGGTGATGTACCTCCCGGTGGCGTCGTCGGTGTTGCGGGACGGGCGCTTCACCTCGTGGCTCCCACCCGCCGACGCGCCGCACACGCCGCGCTCGGAGTGGCAAAGGGTCCGGATGGTCGACAACGTCCATCTCTGTCCCGCCGGCGTGGTGCGCTATGCGGACGCACTCCTGAGCGATTTCGTCGAGCTGTTCCACCTCTCTGCAGCCGCGCCGGGCTGGTGGAACGGTACCTGGACGTCCGATCCGCGGTTCTACACCCCGGCCGGATCCTGCCCCGACGATCACCCTCCCGGCTAGCCGAGCCCGCCTGGGCCGGGGTCGCTCCGGCGAGGTCGGTTTTCACAGCCAAGAGTGGGTATATCGATGACGTGGGTAGAAGGTCGGGCGTGGGTATAGGGGCGCCAGGTAAGTTTTCCGTAAACTGACCCGAATAGCCGAGGGAGGCGCTACCGGGACCCCGGCGTGCGTGGAGGACGACGAGTTGGACGCACACGAGTACTCGAGCCCGGCGCTTCGCAGGCGAGGCCGTCGGATTCCCGTCGTCGTCGAGGGCACCGATCACTTTGCCGGGACCGCGAACGGTGTCGGGACCACGAATGGTGCCGGGACCACGAATGGTAGAGCCGGCCATGTCGTCAACGGCACGTATGCGCCAGATCGGGTCGCGCCCAGTTCCCCGGCGGATGCGCTGGCCCGGCTGGCCGACGAGGCCCGGCTGGCGCGCGTGCAGATGGTCGCCTGGCGTGATCTCGAGGATCCTGAGGCGGGCGGCTCCGAATTCCATGCGCACCAGGTGGCCGCTCGGTGGGCGGACGCCGGGATCGAGATCGAGCTGCGCACCTCCGCGGTCGACGGTCGCTCCCGTTTCGTCCGGCGCTCCGGGTATCAGGTGGTGCGCCAATCGGGACGCTACGGCGTGTTCCCCCACGTTGCGTGGCACGGCCTACGCACGGAGACCCGGCCCGGCGAGGGGCTCGTGGAGATTTGGAACGGCATGCCGTTCTTCTCGCCCCTGTGGTTCCGGGGACCTCGGATCGTCTTCCTGCACCACGTGCACGCCGAGATGTGGGGGATGACGCTGCCTCGGTGGCTTGCCCGGACCGGCGACACGATCGAGCGGTGGGTGGCACCCCCTCTCTACCGCAACAGTCGCATCGTGACGCTGTCGGAGTCCTCCCGACGGGAGATCGTCTCGATGTTGGGCATGCGCCCCTCGAGGATCACGGTCGCGCCGCCGGGAGTGGGATCGCGGTTTACCCCGGACGGAGACCGCAGCGCAGTGCCGCTCGTCGTGGCGGTCGGCCGGCTGGTCCCCGTCAAGCGGTTCGACATGCTGATCGAGGCGTTGGCAAGGGTGCGCGTCCATCGCCCCGACCTCCGGGCGGTGATCGTTGGCGAGGGGTACGAACGGCCGCGCCTTGAGGCGCTCCGACGCCACCATGGCGCCGAGGAGTGGCTCGAGCTCCCCGGTCGGATCGACGACGACGCCATGGTCGACTGGTACCGGAAAGCGTGGGTCGTCGCCTCGAGCTCCCAGCGTGAGGGCTGGGGCATGACGCTGACCGAGGGCGGAGCGTGCGGTACCCCTGCCGTCGCCACGCGGATCGCAGGGCACCAGGATGCGGTCGTCGACGGGAAGACCGGGCTGCTGGTCGACAACCGAGACGAGCTGGCCGGTGCACTCCTGAGAGTGCTGGGCGATCCCGGGCTGCGCCGCCGCCTGAGCGCCGGAGCCCTGCGCCACGCCCGCTCGTTCTCGTGGGACTCGACGGCGCACCATACGCTCCTTGCTCTGACCCGAGAGGCCCAGAGACAGGAGACTCCGGCCAACGGGTCCCGGACTCCGGCCTGACCGCCGAAGGCCGTACGGCGAGCGGGCCCGCCGGCAGGTATCGCCACCATGGAGACGACGCAGATCCGCCTCGACACCTCAGGCCGATCGGTCCTGGACGTCACCTCTGAGGTGGTTGCCTTCTGCGGTGGCCGGGGCGACGGCCTCTGCCATGTCTTCGCGCCGCACGCCACCGCCGGCCTCGCGCTCGATGGAGACCGGGTCGGGTAGCGAGGCCGACCTGACGAGCACCCTGGAGCTCCTCCTGCCTCGGGACGACCGGTACCGGCACCGTCACGGGAGCCGGGGCCACGGGGCCGACCACGTGCTCCCGGCGCTGGTCTCCCCCTCGATGGTCCTGGCGGTGCGGGATGGTCGGCCCGTGCTCGGCACCTGGCAGTCAGTGGTCCTGGTCGACCTCAACCCCGACAATCCCGAGCGCCATCTCGTCCTCAGCTTCCTGTCGGACCGTCCGTAGCGCCCGCCGAGCGTCGACCGCCCTCGGATCGACGGCGATCGACGATGCGGCAGCAGACCTCCACCACCGCGTCGGCACCCAGGAAGGCGACGGCCATCCAGGCGAGGGTGCCGGCATCCTCGTAGGTGGAGGGCCAGTTGCTGCTCTCGACGATCGGGTGCAGCGCCTGGCCGATCAGGACGGTGAGGGCGGCGGCCACGACCAGGCCCAGCGCGCTGAACCGGAGGAGGCCCCGCACCGGTCGCCACACCAGGGCGGCCCCGGTACAGAGGCCCACCGCCACGCCGGCCAGCGGGTAGGAGATGGCGGTAACGACGATCGCGGTCCCCACGGCGACCGCGGCGGCGACCCATGGCCGAGGAATGATTCCCTCGGACGCCCATGGCGTGACGAGGACGGGCTCGACGACGCCGGGGTCCCGGACGACGGCGGGCCGAGGCCCTCCCGGGGCGGCAGGCGACGACTCGCGACGACGGCGGCGGATCTTGCGCCAGCGCTCCCCGAGGCGATCCTTCCACCGGCGTGGCAGGAAGGCGAGGAGCAGGCAGAGGACGATCCCGATCGCCGAGAGCGCCAGGGCGATCCACTCTCTCGTCTGGGGTGTCCAGGTGAGGCTGACCGTGAAGCTCTTGCCGCCCAGGGCGTCGAGCTGCGCTGCGGTCACCTGCCAGCCATTGCCGAAGCCGTCGATCAGCTGCGACGGTCCGAGGTTCACCGAATGGGAACCTGCCCGGGCGCCGGGCCCGGGGCTGGCGACCGCCTTCCATCCCGCGTTGACGCTCTGGCCGAGGACGAGCTCAAAGGGTCGAGTGGCGCCCGAGACGGCGAGGTGCATGGACGTGGACGCCTGGCGGAGGACCTGCACCTTCGGTGCGCTACCGGGCTGCGGGGCCTCCAGCACGGTTCCCGTCGCATCGGTGGTGGGGTTTGAGGCGGCAAGTGGCATCGCCCCGCCACCCGGAGCCGAGTCGAACGCGAGTTGGTCCAGGTTCCATCCGGCCTCGCCGACCACCAGGTGGCCGGCGGCGGTCTCGACGACGTGGTGACCGGCCCCGAGCCGGATGCCGCTGGCGTCGGCGCCGCAGGGCTGCACCGTCATCTCGTCATTGGCGAGGGCGGCCGACGTGCTGCCCACCACTCGCACGCTGATCGGGTGTCCGTCGATCTTGAGCAGTCCGCCCTGGCAGGTGCCGGGGAGCTGCGTGGGGACCGGCGACGAGCTGAGGCCGGGGATCCCGAGCTCGGCGATGCCGAGCGGCAGGGCGATGGGCCGGGGCGAGTAGAAGTTGACGGTCGAGTGCAGTTGGACTGCGTCGATCCGGACGTGGATCCGGGATCCGGTGAGTGCCGGGAAGGTGAGCGGGACCGAGACGAGCGATCCGGGCGTCTTCTTGTCCTCGATCTTGGGGAGGCTCACGGTCTCGGACCCGTTCTCGGTGCTGATCGTGATCTTGGTCGGGACGGAGTGCCGCCCGTCGGCCAGCAGCTGGAGGTTCATGTGGTCCAAGGTGATCGGCTGGGGCAGGTTGTACTGCAGCCAGGCGCCGATCTGATGGCTTGCGCCGAAGCCGGGTTGCCACGCCGTCTTCGGGTTGCCGTCGATGGCGGCGACGGCGCCGGCCTGCAGGTCGCCGGGCAGCCGACCGGACGAGTAGGCCACCACACCCGTGCCGTCAGCGCCGGGCCTGCCCACCGCCCGGTCGATCGCGTCGTCGGGCACGAGCGCGGAGAGGCTGGCGGTGCCCGACAGCGTGAAAGTCCGAGCGGTCGGAAGGTCGAACTCCCGGGAGATGGTGGTCTCGGGGTCGTCGCGGACGGGGTAGGGGCTGACTCGCTGCCGGGTCATGACCATGGTGAGCCGGTTGTGGAGCGAGGCAGTGCCGGCGTCGTCCAGCAGGTCGGTCGGCATCTTGACGACCTCGTTGACCGAGACCCCGGGGACCTCCACGCTCGAGAACCCGACGGGTCCCGGGGTGACGCCAGGGGGGGAGTTCTTGCTCACGGCGTCGATGCGGATCCGGAGCGTCCGGAAATTGCGGGACGAGAAGCTGACCACCTGGCCGGAGGCGGTGAGCGAGTGCGGCCCGAGGTTCACCGTGACGGGGTGGCCGCCGTCGAAGGTCAAGGTCACCTTGGTGATGTAACGAGTCGGGTTGCCCTTCAACGGCTGCACCAGACGGACCTCACCGGCCGTCGTCGGATGTTGGAGCGAGAGCTGCCACCATTGTCCCGTGGGGTTGGGTATGAAGGCGCCCGTCTCCCACGAGGTGTCCGGGTTGCCGTCGACCGCCATGTAGGCCCGGTTCTCGGGCAGGTACGACACCTGGTTGCCGTAGGTCGAGGCGGTCACGTTGGCGGCACCGACGTAGTACGCCGTCGTCTTGGTGTCGTTCCCCGTGCCCGGGAAGAGCTCGAGGGGGCTGTCGCTCGGGTCGGACGTCGTCAGGTTCTCCGAGGGTGTCTCGGTGAAGCCGGTGATGGCGGTGAGCCCGTCCCAGCGCATGGCTTGTTTGCGGTTGGTGTCGGTCACCACCAGGTCCGCTCCCTGCGACATCAGGTTGTGCAGCTGCGAGGGGTGATTGTCGAGGGTGCCGGAGAAGTACACCGCCGACGCCGTCCCGAGCATCCCCGTGCTCGCCAGGTTGGCCAGCCCGGTGTTGTCGCCGGCCACGACGAGCGCCCCCCGGTTGGACTCGGCGCGGGCGATCGGCCTCGGGTTCTTCACGGTGTAGGTGACGACGGGTGCCGGAGGCTTTGGGTTGGGCGGCGAGGCCAGGTTCTGCTCGTCGAGGGTCGGGTAGAGCGGCACGTCCGTGGTGGGCTTCCCGAAGGTCTTGCGATCCGTGAGGCCCGCCGGGGTCGGGTTGAGCTCCTCCGACAACAGCTGGGGCTGGGGCGCCCCGTAGCGCCAGTAGGCGATGTCGTTCTGGACCAGGACGTCGCCCGCCGAGATGAGCCGGGCCATCGGCGCCAGGCTGTTCCACTGCTCGGTGCCCGACTGGATGGGCTCGTCGATCGCGTACAGCATGTCCGCCGTCGCCATCGAGCCCATGATCTGCTGCTCCTGGATGGCGTAGGGCCGGTCGAGGAGCGCCGCCTCGGGCGTGTCCACGGTGTTGCCCCAGTCGTAGACGGCGAAGTCGTCGCCGGGGATCCCGAGCACCCTCGTGCCCTGGTGGACCGAGTTCAAGTAGTCGGTCGCCTGCTGGAGGTAGGTCGGGACCGACGCCGGCTGGGTCATCCCGTTGGCGATGGTGTCGCCGTTGAAGATGGCGGGGTTGTTGGCGATCACCAGGCCGGCGAGCGCGGCCGTCGTCGCCAGCCCCGCCCAGGACCAGCGGCGCCAGAGGGCGCTCGCTCCCGCGCCGAGCAGCATCGCCGTCCCGAGGACCACGAGCGGGGTCGCCCGGTCGGTCGACCGCATCGCCAGCCCGGCCGTGGTCCCGGTCATGAACGACTTGAGCCACCCGCCGACCACCGTGGGGCTCTCGAAGGGGTGGGCGCCCACGGAAAGGACGACACCGACCACGACGAGGGCGATGAAGTAGGCCCGGGTGCGCCATCGGAGGAAGATCGCCGAGAGGAAGGACAGGGCGGGGAGCAGGAAGGAGACGCCGATCACCCACAGGTACTGGGTGTAGACGACCGAGGAGAAGGTCCAGGGCCCGTCCCGGTCGCCGCCGTAGAAGTACCAGTAGCCGAGCCCGCGGAGCACCTCGGAGGCCGTGGAGGTCTCGCTCGTGGCCTTTACGGTCTCGGTGAACTTGAGGGTGTTCACCCCGTAGGCGGCCTCGATCTGCAGGCCCGTGATCCACCACAAGCAGACCAGCAGCGACAGGCCGGCGATCTTGAGGGCGACCCACGCCGCGTCGACCCATCGCCCCTCGCGTTCGACGGCGACGGCGTAGATCAGCCAGAGGACCGGGGCCACCCCGACGTAGAGGACCGAGCTGGCGTTGATCCCACTGACCAGCGCCACGACCAGGGCGAAGAGAGCCGGATACTTCCAACCGCCGCGGCGGAGCGCCAGGGCGGCCAGGGCCACCATCCACGGGAGCCCGGCCCAGGGGAGCAGGATGACGGAGATCCGGCCGGCGTACTGGAGGAAGTAGGGCGACAGCATGAAGGCCATCGCCGCCACGAGCGTGCCCGGCCCGCGCAGCTTGAGCGTGCGGCACAGGAAGAGCACGCCGGCCCCGGCGGCGAAGAGGATCGCACCGAGCCAGAGCCGTTGGGCCACCCAAAGGGGGACGTGGAGGACCGAGCACAGCCAGTAGAAAGGCCCCATCGGCAGGAGGTAGCCGATGTACTCGTGCGTCACGGTCCCGAGGGCGACGTCGGGGTTCCACATCGAGAAGACCTGGCGCAGGAACTTCCCGGGGTCCAGGTAGAGGTACGTCTTGGTGTCGTCCGTGACCACGCCCGGCCGCACGGCGAGGAGCGGGACGAAGGCGACCAGACCCAGGATGGCGAGCTGGATCGTCTGGCCCAGGCCCGGGGCTGGACGGTGCCAGATCCCGTCTCGGTGCCGGTCCCTGCTGTGCTGGCCTGCCCCTCGCCCTACAGCAGGTGGTGTGGTCGTCGTGGTCATGGTGTCGCCAGGCGCGGGCATGTGCGGCACCGCCTGGCGTTCCAGGCTCCTCCGCCCGGGCCCGCCGTGAGATTCGCCCCGCTTGGTTCGCCCGGTAGTGTAAGCACCCGTTCCGGATGAGAGCCGGCAGTCGGGTCCAGATCTCCGCGTGCCCGGAATGCAGATACCCATGGCCACCCTCCGCGACACCGACGAGCGCCTGACCGGAGAGCGACCGCGCCAGGGGGTCACGCCCGACTCCCTCCTCGCCCTCCACGACGCCGGCTACCGGGCCGTCGTCGAGCGTGTGGGCAAGGGGCCGATGCTCGACGTGGGGTGCGGCGAGGGCTTCGAGTCGGCCCGGCTCGCCGGCCCCGATCGTCCCGTGGTGGGAGCCGACTACAGCCAGGCGGCGGCGCGCCTGGCCCGATCCCGCTTTGCCGACCAGGGCCTCCAGGTGGCCTGCATGGACGCCACCGCCCTGGCGCTCGCGGAGGGCTCGTTTGCCTCGGTCTGCTCCTCCCACCTGATCGAGCACTTCGTCGACCCGGAGGCCCACGTCGTGGAGCTGGCCCGGGTGTTGCACGAGGACGGATCGGCCTACTTCCTCACGCCCAACAAGCCGGCGGACTTCGAGAACCCCTTCCACGTTCATCTCTTCGACCGCGACGAGCTCGTCTCGCTGCTCGAGCAGCACTTCGCCGAGGTCTGGGTCGGGGGGGTCGACGCCGCGGACTCGGTCAAGGCGGAGCTGGCGGCCCGTCGGGCCAAGGCCAACAAGGTGCTGGCCCTCGACGTGTTCGACCTCCGGCACCGCATCCCCCGGGACTGGTACGTCGCGGCCTACACGAAGCTCCTGCCGATCGCCTACCGCGTCATGGCCCGCCGCGACACGGGCGGGGCGACCGGGATCACCGAGGACGACTGGTTCGTGACCGACACCACCGACGACACGACGCTGGTGCTCTTCGCCATCGCGCGGCGACCCCGCCGCCCCGGCCACCCACCTTCCGGCTCGTCGGGCTGATGCTCGCGGTCGGCCTGACCGGGGGCATCGGTTCGGGGAAGTCCGCGGTCGCCGAGCTGCTGGTGGCGCGTGGCGCCGAGCTCATCGACGCCGACCAGATCGCCCGGGAGGTGGTGGAGCCGGGCCAACCCGCCCACGGGGCCCTCGTCGAGCGCTTCGGCGACGGCATCCTCGCTCCGGACGGCTCCCTCGATCGTCCAGCGGTGGCCGCCGTGGTCTTCTCGGATCCCGCAGCGCTCGCCGATCTCAACGCCATCACACACCCGGCCATCGGGGAGTCCATGCTCGCCCGGCGGCAGGCCGCCGATGCCCGGGAGGGCGTCCTCGTCCTCGCCATCCCCCTCCTCAAGGCGACCCACCGCGACACCGTGCGCCTGGACGTGGTGGTGGTGGTCGACTGTCCCGTGGAGGTGGCCGTGGACCGGCTGGTCGAGTTCCGGGGCATGGGGCGCGCCGACGCGCGAGGCTCGGGTCGCCGCCCAGATCTCCCGCGAGGAGCGGCTCTTCGAAGCGGACTTCGTCGTCGACAACGGGGGCGATCTCGGGCACCTGGAGTGCGAGGTCGACCGTCTGTGGCGGTGGCTGGAGGGGCGCCGCAAGGCTCTCTGATCGGGCCTGGTCGGGCGGCCTCGCCAAGCGCCGGTCCGGCAGCCGGCGACCGGTACCATCGATCCCGATGCCCGAGCTTCGAGTGGTCTCGCCGTTCCGACCGGCGGGCGACCAACCCGAGGCCATCGCCGCGCTCGCCGGCGGGATCGCGCGGGGTGATCGCTACCAGACCCTGCGGGGCGTGACCGGCAGCGGCAAGACCGCCACCATCGCCTGGACGGTCGAGGCGGCCCAGCGGCCGACGCTCGTCATCGAGCCCAACAAGTCCCTCGCCGCCCAGCTCTCGTCGGAGCTGCGTGAGCTCTTTCCCGACAATCGGGTCGAGTACTTCGTCTCCTACTACGACTACTACCAGCCCGAGGCGTACCTCCCGACCACCGACACCTACATCGAGAAGGACTCCAGCATCAACGACGAGATCGACCGCCTGCGGCACGCCGCGACGTCGTCGCTCCTGATGCGCCGGGACGTGATCGTGGTGGCCTCGGTCTCGTGCATCTACGGACTGGGCTCGCCCAGCGAGTACCGCGACCGGATCCTCGACCTGCGGGTGGGCGAGGAGCACGACCAGCGGGAGCTCCTCCGGCGGCTGGTCGACCTGCACTACGACCGCAACGACGTCAACCTGGTGCGGGGGACGTTCCGTGCCCGCGGGGACACCATCGAGGTGCATCCGGCCTACGAGGAGCGGTCGCTGCGCATCGAGCTCTTCGGGGACACCGTCGAGCGCATCGTTCCCTTCGACGTACTGACCGGGGAGATGGGCGAGGACGTCGACGAGGTGGTCATCTTCTCGGCCAGCCACTACGTGGCGGGGGACGAGACCATGCAGCGGGCCATCGCCGGGATCGAGGTGGAGCTCCGGGAGCGCTTGGCGGAATTCCAGCGGGAGGGCAAGCTCCTCGAGGCCCAGAGGCTGCGGGCCCGGACGGAGTACGACCTCGAGATGCTGGCCGAGACCGGGGTCTGCTCGGGGATCGAGAACTACAGCCGCCACCTGGACGGCCGACGCCCGGGGGAGGCCCCCTTCACGCTGCTCGACTTCTTCCCCGACGACTTCCTGGTGGTCGTCGACGAGAGCCACGTGGCGGTGCCCCAGCTCCATGGGCAGTACGCGGGCGACCGGTCCCGCAAGGAGGTGCTCGTCGAGCACGGCTTCCGCCTGCCCTCGGCGATGGACAACCGGCCCCTGCGCTTCGAGGAATTCGTCGAGCGTGTCCCCCAGACCGTGTTCCTGTCCGCCACCCCCAGCCCCTACGAGCTGGAGGTGTCGAGCCAGGTGGTCGAGCAGGTCATCCGGCCGACCGGGCTGGTCGATCCCGAGGTGGTGATCCAGCCGACCCGGGGTCAGGTGGACGACCTGCTCGCCCGGATCGAGGACGCCCGGGCGGCCGGAGGTCGCGTCCTCGTCACTACCTTGACCAAGAAGATGGCCGAGGACCTCACCGACTACCTGGCAGAAGCGGGCATCCGCGTCCAGTACCTGCATTCCGACGTGGACACCGTGACCCGGATCCAGATCCTCCGCGACCTGCGTCTCGGGACGATCGACGTGGTCGTCGGCATCAACCTGCTGCGAGAGGGCCTCGACCTCCCGGAGGTCTCCCTGGTGGCCATCCTCGACGCCGACAAGGAGGGCTTCTTGCGATCGGCGTCGTCGCTCATCCAGACGATGGGCCGAGCCGCCCGCAACGTCGACGGCAAGGTCGTCCTCTACGCCGACACCATCACCGATTCGATGCGCCGTGCCATCTCGGAGACCCAGCGACGGCGGGAGCTCCAGACGGCCTTCAACCGGGAGCACGGGATCGATCCGCAGAGCATCCGCAAGGCGGTCACCGACATCTTGGAGCGCCTCCGGGGCTCCGGCGACGGCGAGCGGAGGTTCGGCCGGGGGACCCGGCGCGGGGCGGGCAGCCCCGCGAGCCGCGCCGCGGCCCGAGCGCAACGGGCTCGCAGCCGCCTCCGCCCGGTCGAGGGGCGGGATTCGGGCACGCAGGGCTCCGAGGTCGAGGCGGGAGCGGTCGGCCCCGGCACGGGTTCGGGAACAGAGGGTCTCCCGGTAACCAGCGCCGCCATCGAGGTGTCGGATCCCGTCGTGCTGCGCGAGCTGGTCGCCGAGGTCGAGGTGGAGATGCAGGCTGCGGCCGCAGAGTTGCGATTCGAGGAGGCGGCCTTGCTGCGCGACGAGCTCTCCGAGTTGCGCCGGGCCCTCCTTGCCCGCGAGGAGCAGGCCGGGATTCCGGCGACGGACGAGCGGCTCGGCGCCGTCCGGGCGTGAGCGGCCGCCCGGTGGCCGGCAACCTCGTCATCCGCGGCGCGAGGGAGCACAACCTCCAAGACGTTTCGGTCGAGCTGCCGAGGGACCGGCTGGTCGTGTTCACGGGCCTCTCGGGGTCGGGCAAGTCCTCCCTGGCCTTCGACACCATCTACGCCGAGGGACAGCGCCGGTACGTGGAGTCGCTCTCGGCCTATGCCCGCCAGTTCCTCGGCCAGATGGACAAGCCCGACGTCGACTTCATCGAGGGCCTGTCGCCGGCGATCTCGATCGACCAGAAGTCGGCGTCGCGCAACCCGCGTTCGACGGTCGGCACCATCACGGAGGTCTACGACTACCTGCGGCTGCTGTTCGCACGGATCGGTCGGCCGCACTGCCCCATCTGCGGGCGCCCCGTCGTGCGCCAGACGCCCCAGCAGATCGTCGATCAGGTCCTCGAGCTCCCGGAGGGGACGCGCTTCCAGGTCCTGGCGCCCGTGGTGCGCGGACGGAAGGGGGAGTACGGCGGTCTGCTCGACGACCTGGCCCGCCAGGGATTTGCCCGGGTGCGGCTGGACGGCGAGATGCTCGAGCTGTCGGATCGTGAGCAGGCCAACCTCGCCCGCTACGAGCAGCACACCATCGAGGTCGTGGTCGACCGGCTGGTGCGGCGCGACGGGATCCGCTCTCGGCTGACCGAGTCCATCGAGGCCGCCCTCGGGCTGGCCGGCGGCGTCGCCGAGGTCGTGGTCGTCGGGCGGGACGGCGAGGAGGAGGGTGGCATCACCTTCAGCCAGCACCTGGCCTGCGAGTACGACAACCTGAGCTTCGACGAGCCAGAGCCGCGGAGCTTCTCCTTCAACTCCCCCTACGGGGCGTGCCCGGCCTGCGCCGGCCTCGGCACCCGCTTCGAGGTGGACCCTGCGCTCGTCGTTCCCGACGGGACCAAGTCCTTGGACGAGGGCGCCCTCGCGCCGTGGGCCGGGGCACGCAGCGCCTACTTCTCCGCCCTCATCGGCGGGGTGGCCGAGCTCGGTGGCTTCTCGACCGACGTGGCGTGGAAGTCGCTCCGCCCGCGAGACCGCAAGCTCATGCTCTACGGCTCGGGCGATCGGGAGATCCACGTCCGGTACCGCAACCGCTTTGGGCGCCAACGCTCCTACCGGGCGCACTACGAGGGCATCGTCCCCTGGCTGCAGCGGCGACACGGCGAGTCGGAGTCCGATTGGTCCCGCGACCAGGTCGAGCAGTACATGCGAGAGGTGCCCTGCCCGACCTGCGGAGGGGCCCGCCTCAAGCCCGAGTCGCTGGCCGTGACCGTCGACCACATGTCGATCTTCGAGCTCTGCAGCCTGTCGATCGCCGCGGCGACCGACCGCCTCGAGCGGCTGGACCTCTCGGAGCGGGACCACCTCATCGCCGACCGGGTCCTCCGAGAGGTCAAGGAGCGGATGCAGTTCCTCCTCGACGTCGGGCTCGAGTACCTCACGCTGGCCCGATCCGCGAGCACGCTGTCCGGTGGCGAGGCCCAGCGGATCCGCTTGGCGAGCCAGATCGGGAGTGGCCTGGTGGGCGTGCTCTACGTGCTGGACGAGCCCTCGATCGGCCTCCACCAGCGCGACAACCAGCGCCTGATCAACACGCTCGTCCGGCTGCGGGACCTGGGCAACACGGTGATCGTCGTGGAGCACGACGCAGAGACCATCCGCCACGCGGACCACGTCGTGGACATCGGTCCCGGTGCCGGCGAGCACGGGGGCCACATCGTGCACTCGGGGCCCGTGACCGGCCGAGGGGGGCTCCTCTCCAACAAGCGCTCCCTCACCGGCCAGTACCTCGCGGGGACCCGCTCGATCGAGATGCCCGAGCGCCGGCGTCCGGGGGACGGCAACTCGCTCGTGGTGCGGGGGGCCGCCGAGCACAACCTGGACGAGATCGACGCGGCGTTCCCCCTGGGCTGCCTCGTGGCCGTGACCGGCGTCTCCGGGTCCGGCAAGTCGACCCTGGTCAACGACATCCTGCTGCGCGCCCTGGCCCACCGTCTCCACCGGGCCCGTGCCGTCCCGGGACGCCACCGCCGGATCGACGGTGCCGAGCACCTCGACAAGGTGGTCGACGTCGACCAGGCGCCGATCGGGCGCACGCCGCGCTCGAATCCGGCGACCTACACGGGCGTCTTCGACCACATCCGGCGGCTCTTCAGCCAGACGCCCGAGGCCAAGGTGCGCGGCTACCAGCCCGGGAGGTTCTCCTTCAACGTCTCCGGCGGCCGCTGCGAGGCCTGCGCCGGAGACGGCACCATCAAGATCGAGATGCACTTCCTGCCCGACGTGTACGTGCCGTGCGAGGTCTGCCACGGCGCCCGCTACAACCGCGACACGCTCGAGGTGACCTTCCGTGGCAAGACGATCGCGGACGTCCTCGACATGTCCTGCGAGGAGGCCCTGGCCTTCTTCGCCCACCAGCCCCCCATCGCCCGCCACCTCCAGACGCTGGTGGACGTCGGGCTCGGCTACGTCCGCCTCGGGCAGCCGGCGCCCACGCTGTCCGGCGGCGAGGCCCAGCGGGTCAAGCTGGCCTCCGAGCTGAGCCGCCGGCCGACCGGGCACACCTTGTACATCCTCGACGAGCCGACGACCGGCCTGCACTTCGAAGACGTCCGCCGGCTGCTCGACGTGCTCAACCGTCTCGTCGACCAGGGCAACACCGTGGTGGTGATCGAGCACAACCTCGACGTGATCAAGACGGCCGACTGGATCATCGACCTCGGGCCGGAGGGAGGCGACGGCGGAGGGCGCATCGTCGCCGAGGGGACGCCCGAGCAGGTGGCCAAGACGCCGGGCAGCTACACGGGCGACGTCCTGCGCCCCCTCGTCGGCGACTGATCTCTCGGCGCCGTCACCGGGGGCACGGTCCGGGCTGGATCGAGATGGACACCCGGCGGCCCTGCCCGTTGGCCACAAGGAGCCGGGTGGCGTCTCGTCCCGAGACGACCCGACCGCCGGTCGCCGTGGCGCAGTAGCCGCGCGGGTAGTGCACCCTCGTCGGAACCTCGACGAGGGTCGGCGCCCGGGTCCGCGCCGGCGTGTACACGAGCGAGAAGGAGTTCGTCGACGGGTCGTAGCCAAAGGAGCGCGGCACGCCGGCCACCGCCTCTGGGTAGACCTCGGCCAATGCGGAGGCCGCAGGGGAGAAGCGGCCGGTCGGTTCGACCAGGCCCTCCGCCGAGCTGCCGGTCGGGTCCCGGTAGTACTTCCATGCCCAGTAGGACCAGCCCAGCTGGTAGCGGTCGGCTGCGGCGACGAGGGCGGCCACGAGGTCGCCGTTGTCGGTGGCCCCAAACTCGCTCATGAACCAGGCCGGGCCCCGGGGCTGGGCCGAGGTGAAGTCGGTCGCCCGGTCGGCCTGCCGCCGCCGGATCGTGGAGATCTGCCGGTCGGCGCACCCGCCGACATTGGTCGGGTTGCCCGTGACCGGATCGCGAAATGGACAATAGGAGTGAAAGTTGTAGACGAGGTTCGGGTCGTCGATCGGGCCGACCGTGTTGCGCACGTGCTTGCGCCCGTAGATGTCGGGCTCGAAGAAGAGGAGACGGTGCGGCGAGGCCGACTGGAGCGTCGGGACGAGACCTTCCCTCGGGACGCTGGGAGGGCAGAGGAGGCGGAGCCCGAACGCCTGGTCGAGACCGGGTTGGCCCCGCCCGGTATAGAAGCACTCGAGCTGGGTGGCGACCTCGGGATCGCCGGGCGAGAGGCGCAGCGTGTACGGCTCGTTGATCATGTCGTAGCCGACCACCCAGGGGTTCTTCGCGAAGTACTGGGCCACGGCCCTCCAGGCCTCGAGGTAGTCGCCCTGGAGGTTCCCCACGACGTCGTTGGTCCAGAAGTGGGCCTCGGCAATGTCGAGTGTCGAGGTGGAGTAGGTGCGGGACCATCGCCCGGGTGGCCGCACGATCCGGAGGCCGTCGGTGCACACCGCCCACGGCGGCGCGCCCTCTCCGCCGAAGGCCGAGCTGTAGAGGTCCTGGTGCATGTCGAGGAGGGTGTAGACGTGGTACCGGCCGAGCAGCGCCACGGTCCTGGCCACCCTGGCCAAGTACGTGCGAACCACGCTGGCGTCCAGGGGGCGGGGGGCTCGCGGCGGGCCCCGCCGGCACACCGAGGCGCTGTTGGGGCCTGCGCTCGAGGGGGCGAGGCCCTGCCAGAGGACGCCGAGGCGGACGACGTCGAACCCGAGCTCGGCGATCTTGGACGCGTCGGCGGCGGTGAAGCTCCAGGGGTGCCGGGGATCGGGGTACAGCTCGAACGGGGGCCGCTTGTAGACGGCGTTGACCCCGTGGAGGAACACCACGCGGCCGTAGCGGTCGGTCAGGTACGGGCCGGAACGTGCGGCGAGCGGGCCCCCGAGGGTCAGGCCCGGACGCTCCGGGGCGACGGTGCGTGGAGGTTGGGCCCGGAGCGCGAGCGTGGTCGAGGAGACGGCGAAGCTACCGGCGACCGCCAGGGCGAGGCCGATCGTCGTAAGGACGGCTGCCCGGGAGCTCCAGCGCCGTAGGCCCACCGGTCGGAGAGGCTACGGGATGCGATCGTGTCGGGTGGATCGGCGCAGCTCGAACCGGCTCTCAGGTGATCTGCAGCATCCTCTGGAGCGCCACGTCGGCCCATCTGGCCGTCTCGGGGTCGACGACGATCTGGTTGCGCACGTGGCCGTCGACGAGGCCCTCGAGGATCCAGGCCAGGTGGGCGCCGTCGATCCGGAACATGGTCGAGCAGGGGCACACCAGGGGATCCAGGCACTCGATGTGCTTGTCGGGGTGCTCCTGGGCCAGGCGGTTGACGAGATGGATCTCGGTGGCGATGCCGATCGCCGCGCCGGGCTCGGCGCGCTCGACGGCCTTGATGATCGAGTCGGTGGATCCGACCTCGTCGGCCAGCTGGACCACGTCATGGGCACACTCGGGGTGTACGAGCACGATGCCGTCGGGCCGCCGGCTGCGGAACTCGGCGACGTGCTCGGGCCGGAATCGCTGGTGCACGGAGCAGTGGCCCTTCCAGAGCAGGAGGCGTGCGGTCTTGACCTCGACGTCGGAGAGGCCGCCCCGATCCGCACGGGGGTTCCAAAGGGCCATCTCCTCGGGCCGGTAGCCGAGCTGGTACCCGGTGTTGCGGCCCAGGTGCTGGTCGGGGAAGAAGAGCACCTTGTCGCCCCGCGCCCCGGTGGCTCCCACGCCGGTTCCCGCTTCCGGTCCGGCGCCGAGCGCCCACTCGAGCACCGCACGGGCGTTGGAGGAGGTGCACACCGCCCCTCCGTGGCGGCCGACGAACGCCTTGAGCGCCGCCGAGGAATTCATGTACGTGACGGGCACGATCCTCGCCACGTCGGTCACGGCGGCCAGGTCGTCCCAGGCCTCCTCCACGGCATCCAGGTCGGCCATGTCGGCCATGGAGCACCCGGCGTTGAGGTCCGGCAGCAGCACCCGCTGGTGGTCGCCGGTCAGGATGTCGGCGGACTCGGCCATGAAGTGGACACCGCAAAAGACCACGAACTCCGCGTCGTGGCGGTCGGCGGCGATCCTCGAGAGCCCGAAAGAGTCTCCCCTCGCATCGGCCCAGCGCATCACCTCGTCCCGCTGGTAGTGATGCCCGAGGATGAGCAGGCGGTCCCCGAGGGTCGCCTTCGCGGCCGCGATCCTCTGGGCCAGCTCCTCGGGAGAGGCGGACGTGTACGTTTCGGGCAGCGCCGTCTGGAGGCGGATCATCTGTCACCCCTTTGGGGATCGCCTCGATATGGCCGGCGGGGACAGCCTGGTCGCCCATCCGCGGGTGTGTCGGCCTCGATGCGGGTATGTCGCCGGGGTACCAGGCCGGCGTCCTCCCAGTCTATGCCGCCGGCGCCGTGATCGCTGCCTACAGGGCCCCGACAGGTGGGAAGCGCACGAAATCCGAGGCGGGGCGCGAGAGTGGAGTAGTGCTGCAACGCCCGCCCACCGGCGCCATCCCCGACGCCCCGGGTTCGTACCAATTCCTGGACCCCGACGGCCGGGTCCTCTACGTGGGGAAGGCCAAGTCCCTGCGCCACCGCCTGCCGTCGTACTGGCAGGATCCCTCGGCGCTGCCGGCCCGGACCGCCCAGATGGTGGCGCAGGCCGAGCGGGTCGAGTGGGTCGTGGTGCAGACCGAGGTCGAGGCGCTCATGCTGGAGCACTCGCTGATCCAGCGGCACCAGCCCCGGTTCAACGTCCGGCTCAAGGACGACAAGAGCTACCCCTGGCTGGCCGTCACCGTCTCGGACGAGTGGCCACGACCGGCGGTGGTGCGGGGTCGGAAGCGCCGAGGGGTGCGCTACTTCGGCCCCTACGGCCACGTGCGGGCGCTGCGCGAGACACTCGACCTGCTGCTGCGCAGCTTCCCGATCCGGACCTGTTCGGAGGCCAAGTTCCGGCGCCACGAGCGGCTCGGGCGGCCGTGCCTCCTCTTCGACATCGAGCGCTGCTCGGGGCCCTGCGTCGGCGCGGTGGACCACGAGCAGTACTCGGTGATGGTGGAGGACCTCATGCGGTTCCTCGAGGGGGAGACGGCACCGGTGATCCGCCGCCTCGAGTCCGAGATGCAAGAGGCGGCCGACGGCCTCGAGTACGAGCGGGCCGCACGGCTCCGCGACCGGCTGACGGCGGTGCGCAAGGCGGCCGAACGCCAGCAGATGGTGTCCGAGCGCCCGGAGAACCTCGACGTGATCGGGGTCGCCGATGACGAGCTCGAGGCGGCCGTGCAGGTCTTCCACGTCCGGCGCGGGAGGGTGGTGGGCAACAGCGGCTTCATCGCCGACAAGGTCGAGGATCTCTCCCGGCCGCAGCTGATCGGCAGGATCATCGAGGAGCTCTTCTCCTCGGGGACCGAGGTGCCGAGGAGGGTGCTCGTGCCCGAGGAGCCCGACGCCCCGGAGCTGCTCGGCTCATGGCTCTCGACGGTCAGGGGAGGTCCGGTCACCGTCAGCGTGCCCCTGCGGGGCCCGAAACGGGCCCTCCAGGAGATGGTCACCCGCAACGCCGCCGAGTCGCTGGCGCGCCACCGCCTGCGCCGTGCCTCCGACCACAACAGCCGGTCCAAGGCGCTCACCGAGCTCCAGGCGGCGCTCGAGCTCCCGCAGGCGCCGCTGCGCATCGAGTGCTACGACATGAGCCATCTGCAGGGAACGGACTACGTCGGCTCGATGGTGGTCTTCGAGGACGCCATCGCGAAGCGCTCCGACTACCGCCACTTCCGGGTGCGCAGCGTGGCGGGCAACGACGACTACGCGGCCATGGAGGAGGTGCTCACCCGGCGGCTCACGGCGCTCGAGGCCGAGCGTGCGGACCCGGAGCGACTCCCGGCGTCGGCACGCGGCCGGCGTTTCGCGTACGCGCCGCAGCTCCTTCTCCTCGACGGCGGCAAGGGCCAGCTCGGCGTCGGGATGCGGGTGTTAGACGAGCTCGGGCTGACCGACGAGATCCAGGTTGCCGCGCTCGCCAAGACCTTCGAGGAGGTGTTCGTCCCCGGCCGGGAGGAGCCCATCCGGCTGGCCCGCGGCTCGGAAGCGCTGTACCTGCTCCAGCGGCTCCGTGACGAGGCGCACCGCTTCGCCATCACCTTTCACCGCCAGCGCAGGGCCACGCGCATGACCAAGAGCGTCCTCGACGACGTGCCCGGCCTCGGTCAGAAGCGTCGGAGCCGGCTCCTGCGAGAGGTGGGCAGCATCCGGGCCCTGCGGCTGCTCTCCGAGGAGGAGCTGGAGTCCCTGCCGTGGCTTCCGGACGCGGTCGGGCGTGCCGTCTACACGAAGCTCCACGGGCCGGGTGGTGGGGCCGTCGAGAGGAGTCGGGCGACTCCCTCCGCAAACCGCGTGGGGGCAACCGGGTCGGGCGGCGCGCCGTGAGCGATTTCCTGGTCGTGGCGGGGATGTCCGGTGCCGGGCGCTCGACCGCCGCCGCGGCCCTCGAAGACGTCGGGTGGTTCGTCATCGACAACCTCCCCCCCGCGCTCATCACGAAGGTCGCCGAGCTCATCACCAGGGGGGATTCGGAGCTCGAGCGGGTGGCGCTGGTCATGGGCCGGGGGGGAGGCGACCACTACCGAGACGTGATCCCCGCGCTCGAGGCGCTCACCTTGCAGCGTCACCGGGTGAGGGTGCTCTTCCTCACGGCCCCCGACGACGTCCTCGTGCGCCGGTTCGACGCCTCGCGTCGGCCGCATCCCCTCGCGAGCCGCGGCGTCGAGGAGTCGGTGGTCGAGGAGCGAGCACTCCTCGAGCCCCTGCGCGCCCGAGCGGACATCACCCTCGACACCGGCGATCTCAACGTCAACCAGTTGCGCTCCCGCGTCGTCGAGATGTTCGGCGAGAGCGACGCCGGCGAGCACATGCAGATCTCGATCCTCTCCTTCGGGTTCAAGCACGGGGTGCCCCTGGACGTCGACCTGCTGTTCGACTGCCGGTTCCTGGCCAACCCCCACTGGGACGAGGCGCTCCGGCCGATGAGCGGGCTCGACGAGCCCGTGCGGGCATTCGTCCTGGCCCGGCCGGAGGCCTGCTCGTTCCTCGACAAGGTGGGGGATCTGCTCGTCGGGCTCATCCCGGCCTACGCCCGGGAGGGCAAGTCCTACCTGACCGTGGCGCTCGGGTGCACGGGCGGACGCCACCGCTCCGTGGTCCTGACCGAGGAGCTCGCCGGGCGCCTGGAATCGTCCGGCATCTCCACGGCGACGTTCCACCGGGACATCGAGCGATGACGCCGGGCGGGAGCGACGCGCCGATCCGGCGCGGGCAAGCCGGGCGGCTCGGCCGGCCCGGGCGGTCTGAGGAGTCTGAGAGGTCCGAGGGTTCACCGGGCGTCGGCGGCCCCCGGGTGGTCGTGGTGGGTGGTGGCCACGGGACGGCGGCGGCGCTCCGTGCCGTCCGCCGGTACACCTCGCAGGTCTCCGCGGTGGTCTCGGTGGCAGACGACGGGGGCTCCTCGGGGAGGCTCCGGGAGGCTCTGGACGTGGTGGCGCTCGGGGACCTCCGCAAGTGTCTCGTGGCCCTCGCAGAGCCCGACTCCCTACTCGCTGCGGCCTTCGAGCACCGCTTCGACGGCGGGGGAGAGCTGTCCGGCCACGCGCTCGGGAACCTCGTTCTGGCCGGTCTCTCGGACGCGGCCGGCGACCTCGTGGCGGGCATCGACGCGGCGGCGTCCCTGGTGGGTGCCCGTGGCCGGGTGATCCCGGCGACGACCGAGCGGGTGGTGCTGCGGGCGCGAGCCGCCGGGGGAGAGGTCGCCGGACAGGTCGCCGTCTCCCGGGCCGGGCGGATCACCCAGGTGAGCCTCGTGCCCTGCGACGTCACGGCCCCGGCCGCCGCGGTCGACGTGATCACGTCCGCTGACCAGGTCGTCCTTGGTCCCGGCTCCCTGTACACGAGCATCCTGGCGGCGGCCATCGTGCCCTCGATCGCGGCCGCACTGCGTGCGACGCGGGCGCAGCGGGTCTACGTGTGCAACCTGCGGCCCCAGATCCCCGAGACGGAGGGCTACGACGTCGCCGCCCATGTGGCCGCCCTGCACCAACACGGGGTGGAGGTCGATATCGTGCTCTGTGACACCTCTTGCGGGATGCCCCTGGGTCGTCTCGAGCTGCCCGTGGTGGACCGGCCCCTCTCGGGTCCCAACGGCCTGGTGCACGATCCGGCAAGATTGGCGCACGCACTCTCTGATCTGCTGATGTAGACCACGAGCGGCGGGAGGGACATGGTTCGAGTAGGCATCAACGGCTTCGGGCGCATCGGGCGCAACTTCCTCCGGAGCGTCCTCGCGAGCGGGGCCGACGTCGAGGTCGTCGCGATCAACGACATCACCTCCGTCGAGACCAACGCCCACCTCTTGCGGTACGACTCGACCCATGGACGCCTCAAGGAGCCGGTGAGCGTCGACGGGGACCAGTTGGTCGTCGGCTCCCGTTCGATCCGGGTCTTCGCCGAACGAGAGCCAGCCCTGCTCCCGTGGGCCGAGCTCGGGGTGTCGGTCGTGGTGGAGTCGACGGGTCGGTTCACGACCCGGGAGGCGGCCGCGAGCCACCTCGAGGGCGGCGCGTCCCGGGTGATCATCACGGCGCCGGCCAAGGGGGTGGACGGGACGTTCGTCGTGGGCGTCAACGACGACGAGTTCGACCCGGCCCGCCACGTCATCATCTCCAACGCCTCGTGCACGACCAATTGCTTCGTGCCGATGATCAAGGTGCTCGACGACGCCTTCGGGATCGTGTCGGGGCTCATGATGACCGTCCACGCGTACACCAACGACCAGAACCTGCTCGACCTCGCCCACCGAGACCCGCGCCGGGCCCGTGCCGCCGCGCAGAACATCATCCCGGCCTCCACCGGCGCCGGCGCGGGCCACGGCCCTCGTGCTCACGGCGATGGAGGGGAGGCTCGACGGGACGGCGCTCCGGGTGCCGGTTCCCGACGGCTCGGTGACCGATGCCACGGTCGTCGTGAAGGGGTCGACCAGCGTGGAGGAGGTCAACGCCGCCTTCGCCAAGGCCGCCACGTGCGCCCCGCTCGACCGCGTGCTCGTCTACACGGAGGACCCCATCGTCTCGTCGGACATCGTCGGGAGCCCCGCGTCGTGTACATTCGACGCCGGTTTGACCATGGTGCAGGCGATCGACGACCGGATGTCCCTGGTGAAGGTCCAGGGCTGGTACGACAACGAGTGGGGCTACTCGTGTCGCCTGGTCGACCTGGTCGGCGTCGTAGGGGCAAAGGCATGACACCGGGGGGCTCGAGGCGGTGAGCAAGGCCGCCCGACCGAGGCTCTTGGCAGGGGTTCCCCTGCTGGAGGACCTTCCAGACCTGGAGGGCCTGCGAGCCTTGGTGCGGGCGGATTTCAATGTCCCGCTCGAGGACACGCCAAAGGGTCGGCGGGTGGTCGACGACTTCCGCATCCGCACCGCGCTGCCGACGCTCCGGTGGCTCGAGGCTCGGGGAGCGCACGTGACGGTGTGCTCGCACCTCGGCAGGCCGGGCGGTCATCCCGATCCCCGATGGTCGATGGAGCCGGTCCGGGAGGTGCTGGCCAAGCTCTCTCCGGCCTCCTCGCTCATGGAGAACCTTCGATTCGATCCGGGCGAGAAGACCAACGACCCCGCCTTCGTCGAGCGCCTCGTGGACGGATACGACGTGTACGTCAACGACGCCTTCGGCGCGAGCCACCGCAGCCACGCCTCTGTCGTGGGGCCGCCGCGGACGCTTCCGAGCGCCGCCGGCCTCCGTCTGGCCTGCGAGGTCGAGGTGCTCGGTGGGCTCCTCGTCGCACCGAAGCGTCCCTTCGTGGCCATCGTCGGGGGCGCCAAGGTGGCCGAAAAGCTCGGCGTGCTCTCCGTCCTGGCGCAGCGCGTCGACCTGCTGGCGGTGGGTGGCGCGATGGCGTTCACCTTCCTCGCGGCACTCGGCCACAACGTCGGCGCGTCCCTCGTCGACCCCGACCGGATCGACGATTGCGCGGCGCTGCTCAGACGCTGCGACAACCTCCTCCTCCCCAACGACATCGTGGCCCTCGAGCCCGGTGGGGAGCTGTGCGGGGCTGGTGCGAGCGTCCACACGGGCGCAGCCAAGATCACCGGCGTGGATCTCTCCGACGGGTGGAAAGGGGTCGACATCGGGCCCGATACCACCGCAGCGATCTCCGAGGCGGTGTCGGAAGCGGGGACCGTCCTGTGGAACGGCCCGCTCGGGGCGTTCGAGGACGACCGGTTTGCCCTCGGCACGCACCGAGTGGCGGAGGCATTGGCGGCGAGCAAGGCGTTCACCGTCGTCGGCGGGGGCGACAGCGCTGCCGCGCTGGACCGCTTCTGCCTGGCCAAGAAGGTCGACTTCGTCTCCACCGGCGGTGGTGCGTCCCTGGTCCTCCTGGAGCACGGGGACCTGCCTGCGCTCGAGGCGCTGCGCAAGGCGCCCAACGCCTCCTGCGGCCTCGCCACGGTCGGCTGAGCCGAGGTGTCGGAGGCGATCGCGGCCAAGCCGCGACCCGAGGCGCTGCGGCGCCCCCTGGTGAGCGGCAACTGGAAGATGCATCACGACCACATCGCGGCCCTGCACGTGGTTCGCGATCTGGGTTTTCGCCTGGAGGGGTTGGGACCCGAGGTCGAGGTGTCGATCCACCCACCCTTCACCGACCTCCGGACCGTGCAGAGCGTCGTCGAGGACCGGGGGCTCCCGCTGTCCCTCGGGGCGCAGCACTGTTCCGAGCACGACCAGGGGGCCTTCACCGGCGAGGTGGCCCCACCGATGCTGGCCCGCCTGGGCATCCGCTACGTGATCGTCGGCCATTCGGAGCGTCGCCAGCTGTTCGGGATGTCGGACGAGTCGGTGGCGGCCACGCTCAAGGCCGTCTTGCGCCACTCGATGGTGCCCATCCTGTGCGTCGGGGAGACCGAGGAGCAGCGCGACGCCGGTGAGGCCCACCAGGTGCTCGAGAGGCAGCTCTCGACGGCGCTCCGGGGCATCAAGCCGGAGACCGTCTCCACGATGGTGATCGCCTACGAGCCCATCTGGGCCATCGGCACCGGTCGGGCGGCGACGCCCGAGGATGCCGAGGAGGCCGCCCGCTACATCCGAGATCGGGTGACCTCGCTGTCGGGCGCCGAGGCCGGGGAGGACCTCCGCATCCAGTACGGCGGATCGGTCACCGCCGACAATTGCGACTCCCTGGCGACCCTGCGGGGCGTGGACGGGCTCCTGGTCGGGGGAGCCAGCCTGGGAGGGGAGAGCTTCGCCGCCATCATTCGGGCGGTGGCTGCCTGCTACCGTTCACCTGGTGGCGACCGGAGCAAGTGAGGACGTGGACCGCCGGAGCGAGCTGAGCTGGATCGAGCCGGGGTCCGCCGAGGAGCGAGGACCGTGCTGACCGCCCTGTACGTCGTGATCGAGGTCATCTCTGCCCTCGGCCTGATCTTCCTGATCCTCATGCACAGCGGCAAGGGCGGCGGGCTGTCCGACATGTTCGGCGGCAGCGTGGGCGCAGCCGCCTCCGGTTCGACCGTGGTGGAGCGCAACCTCGACCGGATCACCATCATGGTGGCCCTCGTGTTCGCGTTTACCACCGTGACCCTGGATCTCCGACTGCAGTGAGCCGGAGGGGGCCAACTGCCAGCCCCCGTCGCCATTCAGCATGGCAGCGTCGGCCCGTCCTCGTCGCCCTCGCCGTCGGCGCGCTGATCATGGCGGCGTGCTCCTCGACCGGCACCGCGCATGACTCGACGACGACGTCCTCGGGCAGTGCGACGGTCAAGCAGGGCGGGACCGTCACCGTGGGGATCGACCAGGCGACCACCGGGTGCAACCCGAACACCCCTCAGGGCGACACCTGGGCCAATCAGCTGGTGCTCGCACCGGTGCTGCCGAGTGCCTTCGTGGTGCAGTCCAACGGACAGCCCACCGTGGATCAGGCGGTCGTGGAGCAGGCCGAGCTGGTCGACACCTCGCCGGAGACCATCCAGTACACCTTGAACCCGAAGGCCGTCTGGTCGGACGGCACGCCGATCACGGCTGCGGACTTCATCTACGCCTGGCAGCAGCAGCGAGGCGTAGCCACGGCGATCGTCGGCACGACGCCGCCGGCGACGGACGCCGCGAGCATCCTCGGATACCGGGACATCGCATCGGTCAAGGGGAGCAACGATCAGCGGACCGTGACGGTCGTGTTCAAGACGCCCTACGCCGACTGGCAGGGCCTGTTCCACGATCTCCTGCCGGCACACGTGCTGAGCGACGTGGGTTGGAACCCGCCCTGCTCGACGGTGGACCCCGCAATCGACCTCTCCGCAGGGCCCTACGAGATCGGTTCCGTCCAGCCGGGCCAGGTCGTCCTGGTGCGCAACCCCAAGTGGTGGGAGACGCCGGGCTATCTCGACCAGATCGTCGTCCGCACCGCGACGGACTCCGCCCAGCTCGCCCGCTGGCTGGCCAACGGCCAGGCCCAGGTGGTTGAGCCGACATCGTTCTCCCAGTCCTTCCTCGAGGCGGTCGGAGCCCTCGGACCGGTCAAGAGCCAGCTGGAGTTCGGCACGACGTTGTTGGACCTCCAGTTCGCGACCGACTCCCCGCTGCTGTCGGACCCGAGGGTCCGACAGGCGCTCGCCTACGCCGTCGACCGCACCCGCCTCGTCGATGCGACCGTCAGTTGGGCGGACAGCACGACGGTGCCCGCGGTCACGCACTTCTACACCCAGGGCGAGTCCGGATACCCCAACCTGCCCACGGGCGTGACCGAGCCCTTCCCGGTCAAGGCCGATCGGAAGCAGACCATCAAGCTGCTGCACGCGGCCGGTTGGCACCAAGGGGAGCTCGGCGTCTGGACCGACGCCGAGGGCGAGAGCCTCTCGCTGCGCCTCGCGGTCGACGACAGCGACCTGTGGGCGAGGGAGAACGCCGCACTCATCGTCAAGCAGCTCCACGCCGTGGGCGTCCCCGTGACGGTCGTCGGGGCCCCGTCGGCCTCCGAGGCCGGGCTCCTCCTGGCGCAGGGGGCGGTCGATCTCGCGCTCCTACCGATCCAGACGACGGCCTATCCCACGGCCGCGATCGCCTGGAACACCCTCTCGCTGGGCACGCCGGGCGACAACGGCTCCGAGGACTGGAGCATGCTCGACAACTCCCACGTCACCAACGGTCTGCTGCAGGCGGGTGAGCAGCTCAATCCCAACAGCGCGCAGCCGCTCTACCAGCAGGCCGACCAGACGCTGTGGACCACGATGTCGAACCTGCCGCTGTTCACCGAGCCGAACGCGCTCGCCTGGTCGTCGAAGATGAGCGGCGTCGGGCCGAATCCCTACGACGCGGGCCTGTTGTCGAATGCCGAGAGCTGGGCGTACCTGGCGAAGCCTTCCGCCTCCTCGGGGTCGGGGTAGGGGCGATGGTTGTGTCGCGGCGAGAGGCGCCCCGAGGCAGCGACTAACATCGCTGTGCTGCGACCGGGGCTCCACCTCGGTGGGAGCACCACGTCGGAGTGGCGGAATAGGCAGACGCGCCAGCTTGAGGGGCTGGTGCCCGCAAGGGCGTGGGGGTTCAAGTCCCCCCTCCGACACCCCAGTTCAGAGCCGCTCTTTGCGGCTCGGCCCTTCCGCCCAGAAGGCTTCGATGGGCTCGGTATCAACAGATGGCTCAGGTAGTCGCGTCGTCCAGCGGGCGGCCCGCCGTGGCAGCGGCTGCGTCATCGTTCGGAAGGACGTGACCGTAAGCCTGCGAGGGTGATCCTGATGTTGGCGTGGCCGAGACGCTTCGAGACGCTTCAGGAGGAGGACAGGTCCCTACTCAGCCCCAGCGATTGGAAATTCGGATAGTACGCGTCGGTGCTGCGCGGGTTAGCAACTGAGGCGATCCAGAACGCTGGGTCTTGCCTGCTACCTCACGTCTACGAGGTCCGCGGCAGGCGGTCTCGCGATGAGATACGCGATCACGCCGATGATGGGAACAAAGACGACGAAGACGAACCACAGCGCTTTCGCGAGACCGCCATGGTCCCGGCGCCGGAAGTTGTCGATAAACACCCAGATGACAATGAATATCCACAACACCAGTCCAGCGAAGACCAGCATGCTCCAAATAACGTTTAGTAATGGGTAGCTGTTTGCAAGCAACACGTTCCCCCCCTTAGGGTCAAGTGCTCAAATGGTTCCTCTATATTCGTCCTGCCATAGACTGTTCGACTAACGGTTCACTTAGCAGTGCTAAAAGGTTGACACCCCCCATTCTTAGTATTCGCCGGCAGCTGGGCGATTCCAAGCCTGCCTAACTCGATGCCGGCTGTTACTCTCGCCACGAGCTTGAAGCTCCTCGTCTTTTCCCGCAGTTAGGGACTAGATCCCGAGCGTTGCTTGAACCGAGCCTTCGGCGATGGCGTCAACCAGGGATTGATGGTCAAGGGCATTCTGGTCCGCGTAACCGACGGCAAATTCGACGATCGCCCGGTCGAAGGCGTCGCCAGACCCTAGGTACGAAGCGATGGCTACCCGGTCACCCGATCGGGCGTGAGCCCGAGCCAACGTCCAGCCGCACATTTTGGCGTAGACGAGAAGGGTCTCTGCAGGCATATTGTCGACGTCAGCCGACACCTTCCAATCCCACAACTGGCGGAAGTAGTAGTCGTGAGAGTTGCCATCCATGCCGACTTCGACCCGATGCCACCCGAGGAAGATATCGCTCGCTGCTTGCATGAAGCGTTGACCTTCCACGACTCGCTGGCCATGGTTGCTGAACGCGCTCTCGCTGCAGAAGCGCTCTAGGACGGAGGCTTCGGCCTCCTTCATTTGGAGGATGAGCGTGTCATCGGCGTCGTTCCCCTTGAAGAGAGCGACCCAGGCCCGTGTGCCGACGCTCCCGACTCCGACGACCTTCCGGGCCACGTCGACGAGCTCGTAGGATTCGAGCAGATGACGACGGTCCCTGATCAGGGATCGTCGGTACGAGCGAAGGCCTTTCTGGATCATGGATTTGATCTGCCCGGCGTCCGCTGCGCCGACGAGTTCGCTCGCCGGAACCAGCAAGGGGGGATCGCTCTGGAAGCGGAGCTCGCCGTCGACTATCTCGGTGAGCTTCTCCCGAGCCTTGAGCTGATCCTTCGATTCTGCCTTCACGGCGGTCTTCTGAAATCTCGCCAGCACGCTGCTACTGACTTCTGAGCCCCACCTTTGGGCGACGCCGGCCATATCCAGGTGTGAGTACCACACCTCCAGGTTGGACATCTTGGCGAACTCATGCATGGCTTCGCGATAGGAACGCATCGAACTCGTGACCAGTTTTCGGCCGGTCTTGGCCGGGAAGCTGCGCCCGCGAGCAGCGATTTCCAAGCTGGCACCCAAGCGCTTGAGGTCCCATTCGAAAGGCCCCGGCGATGTCTCGTCGAAGTCGTTGACGTCAAAGAGCAGGTCCCGTTCGGGAGAAGCAAAGCCCCCGAAGTTGGACAAATGAGCGTCCCCGCACAATTGGACGTCGAGGCTCGTGCGTGGCCCCGTGGAGAGGTCCGCGGCCATCGGTAGCGCGGCGCCCCGGTAGTAGGCAAAAGGTGACGCGGCCATCCGCCCGTATCGGATCGGCACGAGTTCTGGCACGCGAGTCAGGGCTTGTTCAGCCAAGAGATCGAGCGGCTCGAATTTTCGCTGGTCGGCCAACCATTCAGCATGACGTTCCCGAGGTAACTCCCGCCGGGCAGCCTTACCCCTTGCGACACGCTCCTCATGGGTCGGGTGCTCAGCAGATGTGGTCACTTCATACCTCTTTCAATGGCTAGCGAGACGGTGCATCGAGGATCTACTCAGTGCTCGCCCCGGTTTTCGGGTTACCCGAGGGACCAATCGGCCGGGTAAGCCGACAACCTTTGGTAACGACGACAGGCGCATCGCGCGCCAGGCAAACACCTCGCACCTCAGATGTGCTCGAGGGCACCCGGACGTGTCGCCATCTGGTCCTCGGCATGCGCAACGATCGGAAATCCGCCCTTACCGACTTCGAGCGGGGTGCGGTGGAAGCCGTGGTAGGTGAACAAACCGCCGGAGAGGAACGATGTATCGGCGAAGCCGTGCTGCTTGAGAATGCAGTCGGCGATGTAGCTCCGAAACCCGGAGCGGCAGTAACTGTAGACGGGCCGGTCGTTTGGCACCTCGCCAAGCCGGCCTCGAAGCTCGGTGTAGGGAATATTGGTTGCCTCGGGGATGTGCCAATGCTCGTACTCAGCTGTGGTTCGCACGTCGAGGATGGCCGTCGTGGCTGCGCACTCCGGATAGTCCTCCGGGTACCAAAGCTTGATGTCGCCCCGGAGCAGGTTTGAGGCCTGGAAGCCGATCATATTGACCGGGTCCTTGGCCGTCCCGAATGGAGGAGCGTAGGACAGTTCGACGTGTTCGAGGTCGAAGACCGACATGCCGGCTCGCAGGGCCATCGCGAAGACGTCGATGCGTTTGTCCACACCGTCCCAACCCAGGACCTGGGCGCCCAGCAGTTTCCCGTCCGAGGCGCCAAACAGCGCCTTGATGAACATCGGCGAACTCCCCGGATAGTAAGCGGCGTGGTCGTTCTGATTGGTGTACACCTTCCGATAGGCGATCTTGCGATCCCGCAGCTGGGTCTCCGTCAGGCCCGTCCCGCCGGCAGCCATGTCAAAGACCTTCACGATCGCCGTTCCCTGAGTTCCGCGGTAAGCGCTCTGGCGACCACAGATCGTCTCGGCGGCAATCCGACCTTGCCGATTGGCCGGGCCGGCCAACATGGACAGAACGGGCTCCCCAGTCTCCAGGCGTGCCGTCTCTACGGCGTCGCCAGCGGCGAGGATGTCTGGCACCGATGTCCGCATCTGGGCGTCGACGGCGATACCCCCGAGCGGTCCGATGGTCACTCCTGCCAGGTGCGCCAAGTCGCTATCAGGTCGCACGCCGACGGCGAGCACCACAACGTCGGCCGGGATCTCGTGGCCATCAGAAAGCTGGACGACTAGCGATACTGAGCCATCCTCACGAATCGCCTGAGCTTGGCTGTCGAGTCGGACGTCCACACCATGGGTGCCAACGTGGAAGTCGAGGATCCGCGTCATCTCTGGATCGAGCCACGGCATCAACCTGTCGGTCCGCTCGACCACAGTGGTTTGCAGGCCACGCATGCGGAAGGCCTCGGTCATCTCCAGGCCGATGTAGCTGCCGCCGATCACGACCGCCCGTTTGGCGGCAGGATCGAGTTGGCTGATGATGCGATCCATGTCGGAGATATTGCGCAGCACGTCGACGCGGGAGTGGTCAGCCCCGGGAATGGGCGGCCGGATGGGATCTGCGCCGGGACAGAGCACCAGCTTGTCGTAGGCCTCCCGGTAGACGCGGCCGCCCGCAACCTCGCGCACTTCGACGACCTTGGCCGCGGGGTCGATGCTCGCGACTCGGTGGCCGGTACGCACGTCCAAGGCCAGGGAGGCGGCGAGGCTCTCCGGGGTCTGGAGGAGCAGGCTATTGCGATCCGGGATCTCACCGCCGATGTGGTAAGGGAGGCCGCAGTTGGCAAAGGAGACGTAGTGGCCCCGCTCGAGGATGACGATCTCAGCCGAGTCATCGAGCCGCCGCACCCGGGCGCCGGTCGACGCACCTGCCGCCACTCCTCCGACGATCACGACTTTCATGCCGTGTCCCTCCTTTTCAGGGCACTACTTGTAAAAGATCTGGTAAAGCACCTGTTGGTGTGAAACACCGTTCCCGACACCCGGACGCGACGAACGCCGTGGCTGCGCCAGCTTCCCGACCGAGAGGACTTCGCAAACGCGAAGCGCAAACCGCCCTTGCCTGCATGGGCCTCGCCACAGCCAGCTGTCCTCGGCCCTTGAGGAGTCGCAGACAGCTGGCGGGTCGACAGACGAAGGGACGTCCGAAGGTCAGGCTGACGCTTGCCGCCCTTCGATGGCATCCTCGATGGCCAGGGCCAGTCCGAGGGCTTCGGTGATCGCGCTGGCTGCGGACACCGTCCTCGCAGTACCGACAATCGGGGCAACAGCGACCAGGGCACCCTGGGCGTCTTCGAGCGTCAGGCCCGCACCGCTCGCCGCTGCCAGGTTCAAAAGGTACGACGCCGGCGGAGCATCCACAGCTGCCAACGCAGCGACCCGGGCGATCATGAGCTCACGGCTGTTCAGGTTCGTGCGGCTCACCGAGGCTACGGTCATCTCGAGAACTGTGTCGAGAAGCGGTCGGTCTTCACTCATCTATCTCTGCCTTTCTTTTGCGAATTCCAAATTGACGAAACGGTGGTGCGTGGTGGCTCACCGGAGGCGTGATCAGGCACCACCTCACGACCGGTGACACGCCAGCACGGCTCAGGCAATACGTAATTCGTCGACCGCCACCTGCGCCGTGCCGTAAGGGCGTAGCGCTCAGCCGCTCGGAGGAGAGCGGCCTGATCAGCCGAGCTCCTGCGCTGTTTCCTGAACCGCCTGGTCGATGTCCTTGGCGCTGACGTCGAGCTCCTTGGCCGCATGCTTCTCAGCCTTGAGATCGGCCTTCTCGATGGCATCACCGATGGTGCTCTGACCAACGATGACCAGGGCGGCCTGCCCGGCGTCGATGATGTCTCCGAATTCCTTCACGTCGGACCGGGACATGCCTTTCCACAAGTGGCCGCTCACCCCGCCGACCGTCGCACCCACCGCTGCGCCGACGACGATCGACGGCGGGAAGATGATGCCGACGAGCGCCCCGACGGCAGCTCCGCCCCACGCCCCGTGACGGGTCGAGGTCTCGTCCTTGTTGACGTGGACCTTGCCGTCCGGGTCCTTGGTGACGACCGAAGCGTCGTAGGTGCCGACAGCTCCCGCCGCGTGGAGGTCCTTGACGACGTTGTAGTCGGCTCGGGCAGATGCTTCGCTCGGGTAGGTGCCGACGTAGACAAACACGGGGTCAGATTTGGCCATTTTGATCTCTCCGTTCTTTCTGTGCATTCATGAGGGACTGCGAGCGCTGCTTCGTTTCCATCGACAATCGCCGCACCCCGGCTGAGGCGGATACGGTCCTCCGGTCGTCACCGCATGGCGAACACCATCCCGGCTAGCTCGGACTGCACCTGTGGCGGTTGGTCCGTCATCCGGCAGGTTCACACTCATGTGGGCGAGTTGTCATCACCTGCCAGCCGGATTCACCTAGGGGAAAGCTGCCCCTTTCACAGTTGGTCGAGGCTCGGACAGAGAATGGGGCACGGGCCCGGCCGGGGACACGAGGGTGTCCGATCAGGCCTCGCATCGCCTACCGGGGGTGCCAGCCCGCGGGATGAAGCGCCTGGACGGCAGCATCCACTGGGTCTGGCGTCGTCCGGGAAGCCAGGGCGACAACCAGCGACGCCGCCCTGGGTAAGGACCTTCGGCCCATGGACCCGGGAAATCTGAACTGGCAAACTGAACAATGTGTCCCCTGCGAGGGAGCCCCTCGGCAGTGGGCGGGGGCCAGGTCGGTCACTCCGTCAGGTACCGCCGGAGGCCCGTCACGGTACCTCTGAACTGCAAGAAGTCGCCGCGGATGGCGTAGGGCACGAGGGTGTCGAGCAGCCGACCCTGGTGAGTACGAAGCTGCGGCCGCCGCCCGTGCGGGAACAGTCGATCCCGCGCGAGCGCCTTCTGGAACGGGTTCGAAGCGGACAGGACCGCAGGCTCACTCTGGTCGCCTCCCCGGCGGGCTTCGGGAAGACCACGCTTCTCTCGGCCTGGTACGAGGCGGAGGCTGCTCAGAGACTCCTCGCGTGGGTGACGCTGGACGAGGGCGATAACGACCCTGTGGTCCTCTGGTCGCATGTCATCGGGTCGCTACGCCGCGCAAACCCCGACGTCGCCAAGTCGGCATCGGCGCGTTCGGTCGTGGCACCGGTGATTGATCTGGTTCTCCCTCATCTGGTCAACGAGCTGGACAGCCAAGGTGAGATCACCCTCATCCTGGACGACTTCCACCGGGTTTCCAGCGAACCGGCCCGCGCCAGTGTGCGGTGGTTCATCGAACACGCGCCGCCCGGATTCCATCTCGCGCTCGCCAGTAGGACGGAACCAACCCTGCCAGTGGCGAGTCTGCGAGCCCACGGCGAGCTGGTTGAGCTACGAGCCGCTGATCTGCGATTCACCTACGAGGAAGCGGACGCATTCTTGAACGGGCGCCTCGGACTCGACCTCAGTGCCGAAGATGTCGACGGTCTCGTGGGGAAGACGGAGGGATGGCCGGTGGGGCTCTATCTCGCGGCCCTCTCGTTGCAGCCCGTCGCCGACCGCCACGCCTTCGTGCGCACCTTTGGCGGATCGAACCGTCACGTTGTGGATTTTCTGGTGACGGAGGTACTCGAGGCTCATGACCCGCCGGCGCAGGCGCTGATGCTGCGCACTTCTATGCTCGAACGGTTGACCGGGCCTTTGTGCGATGCCGTGATGGACCAAGAAGGCTCGGGCGCGATGCTCGATGCGTTGTCACGGAGCAACCTGTTCCTTGTCCCGCTCGACGACGAGGCCGGGTGGTACCGCTTTCACCACGTCTTTGCGCAGCTGCTCCGGGTGGAGCTCGAGCGGCGGGAGGCGGGCGTAGCCCCGGCGCTGCATCGCCGCGCCTGTTCCTGGCATCGTGATCACGGGACGACCGACGAGGCGATCCAGCATGCCCTGGCGGCCGAGGCTTACGCCGAAGTAGTCGAGCTGACCGAAACCTTCTGGATCAGGTACGCCAACATGTGGAGGTACGACACCGTCCTGACCTGGCTACGCAAGCTTCCCGACCAGATACTGGCCGGCGAGGTGCATCTGCTCCTGGTTCAGGCCTGGGTGCTCTCGCTGTCGGCGAAGCAGGAGGAGGCGGCAGGGGCCATCGCGGCGATCCAACAGCTGGGCGATCTGGGCGCAGGGCCGCTTCGCGACGGCTTCAGCTCTGCTGGGGCGAGCCTGACGATGCTACGGGCCTGCTTCCCCTGGGGAGATGTCGGCGCCCAGTTGGAAAATGCCCGACGGGCGGTCGAGCTTGAGGGCCCAGGGTCGCCCTGGCGGCCGTTGGCCTGCTGGGCGGTTGGCTTGGGCCTCTACTCCCGGGGTGAGCGTGACGAGGCCGACGTATGGTTCGCGGAATCGGCGGCGCTGGCGCCGGCGAGCGCCCAGTGGCTGTCCGGTACGTCGTCACTGGCCTATCGATCGCTGATCGCCGGCGAGCGGGGCCGTCTTGACGAGCAGCGCATACTGGCCGAGTCGGCAGCCGAATTCGCACGGGAGCACGGCACGGAGAAGGCCGTCGGCACCGTGCCGCTGGCGGTGGGGCTATCGCTTGTGGAGCGGGGCCGGCCCGAGGACGCGCTGCCGCTTCTCGAGCATGGCGTCGCACTGGCGCGGATCTTTGGCCAGCCTGTCCAGCTGGCCCACGCGCTGCTCGTCCAGGTGCCGGTGCTTCGGGCCCTGGGCGAGCACAAGGCGGCCACGGCCGCGATAGCCGATGCGAGATCGGTCCTCGAGCACTGCCCTGATCCGGGGATCCTGGCCGAGACGCTGTCCACCCTCGAGCGGCCAGCGCAGATCGGCCGTGTCCTCTGCGAGGGTCGCGAGCTGACACCGCGGGAACTCGGGGTGCTCAGGTTCCTGCGTAGCGATCTATCGGAGCGAGATATCGGTCGTGAACTGTATGTGTCGCATTACACGGTCCATAGCCATGTTCGCTCGATCTACCGCAAGCTGGGTGTGCGGTCGCGGGCCGACGCGCTCGAACGTGGCCGCGAACTGGGCCTCCTCTAGCGAGTATCCAACGCCAACGCGCCGGACGCCCTCGGCCGGCACCGCCGCTCAGGTCTATCTGCCACGTTCTGTGAACATTGGCCCAGCCCCCGACCAGGGGTGAAGGTGGGTGGGACTGGCCTGGCAGATCAACTGTCTCCCCTAGGTGAATCTGGCCGAGAGGTGATGACGGGTCGCCTGCCGGACTGCAAGGCTGCGTCGAAATGGACGGCAACTGGGCGCAAGCCCGCAGATATCGGCTTGTCCTTCGCGGGGAGCTCGGCGATTCGTTCGGATTCCTGTTTGACGGCATGCAGTTGCAGCGGCTCGCGGGCATGACGGTGCTGACCGGTGACGTGGCAGATCAGACGCACCTTCTCGGGCTCATCGAGCGAGTCCAAGAGCTTGGCATCGAGCTCGTATCCGTCAATCCGGACCAGGGACCGGACGGGTGAGGGCCTTGAGCATGCCCGGCCCTGCCCGAATCGGAATGCTGGACGAGATCCGTGGCGACTCCCTCGCCCTGCGAACAACGAGAGGTCAGAGCGAAGCAAGCCCGATCAGGGGGTGTCGTCGATGTACGTAGGAGTTATGCATCGCATCTCCGATCCGGCAGGATTCCAAGCCGCCGAAGACAAGGCGCTGAAGCAGGGTTTACCCGCGCACGTCCAGTTGCCGATCCATGCGGCAACGCCCGACCACTCAACGGGTATCTGCATCTGGCAAGGCGAGTCTGCGGACGCAGTCCGGGCACTTGTAGAGAGCGTCGTGGGTCCGTTCGGCAAGAACGAATACCTTGAGCTTGAGGTCCACGGTCTGCCAGAAGCGGCCCAAGAGGCCAAGATCCCAACCACGACGGAGAGCCCCGGAAGTCCCGCGGCCCTAGTTGGCGCGTGGACCTCCCTCGAGCACCACAACGAAGGCAAGCCCGGGCAGCGCCCGTAAGACACGACCGGTTGTTGTGCATGCGGCAGAGGGGCGTGAGCAGATGGTCCAAAAACCCGTAGTGAAGGTGATAATCGCCGCCGTTGTCATGGGCGCCGTAGGGATCGCGCTCTTCGCCACCGCTATCTGGGCTCTCAGCTTCAACGGTTCGCTCTCCTCGAATCTCCGGGGAACCCTCCACGGCCACAGCATGACGACGTTTGGCTCAGTGTTACTCGTTGTCGGCATCGTGCTCACCGTGAGCGCCGGTGGAGTGCTGGCGGGGTCAATGCTAGCTCGATGGGTTGGCAGTGTCATCGGCGCTGTCGTTGCCATCAGCGGCCTTTGGTTCGTGGCCTACTACCCGGGCTGGGCGATCACCTACACGGTCCTCGGCGTGGTGGCCGTCTACGCATTGACTCTGTACGACAGGGAGCTGGGTCCTGCATGACTTCCACGGATACCTCGAGCCATTCCAAATGGACCGCGCTGCGCGATCGGGTCGCGAAAGTGTTCGAGCTCAACCCGAAGGGCGTCAACGTGCCGAGGGCCGTTCTGGTCGCAGGCTCCCTATTGGTAACGCTCGTAGTCATGACCGCCATCCACCAACAGAGGTACTTCCTCAGCGTGGCATTCGGAATACTGTTCGTTGGGCTGTGTGACCCGGGTGGCGATTACATCTACCGGTTGCGTGGCATGGCTCTCGTCGGCCTCATCGGTGCGATGCTCACGGCCCTTGGATTTGGCATTGGAGGAGAGGCCTGGGGGCTCGTGGTCCTTGCCACCTTTGTGGTCACTGCGCTCGGCGGGTTGGCGATCAATTTCGGTGTGCACAGTTTCGTGGCCGGGATCCTCCTCAACGTCTGGTTCCTCCTGACCTTGTCCGCTACGGCTAGCCTCCCCGCGCGGGTTGGTTCCCATCCATGGAACCAGGCACTGGCTTGGCTCATCGGGTCCGCCATCTGGATCGCGTTCACCTTCGTCATGTGGTTGGTGCGGGGGAGATCCTCGCGGCCTTCGCCTCTCCCCGAGATTCCGACGGATGCCCCGCCTTTCAAACTGACCCGACCCGTGGTGCTCTTCGTGCTGATCCGGGCCTTCGCCGTGTCGAGCGCCGTCGCCATAGCCTTCGGGCTGCAAGTGCCGAACGCCGATTGGATGCCAGTCGGCACGTTGGTCGCCATGAAGCCCGACTTGCAACAATCCACATTGCAGGCTGTGCGGCGCATTGTCGGTGCAATCCTCGGTGCCGGGATCGCTTCGCTCGTTCTCGTCACGGTCAGCGACAAGCGGGCACTAGAGCAGATCATCATACTTCTTCTGGGCGTCGGAGTAGCTATTCGTGGCGTGAACTACGCCATTTATTGTGCTGCAATTGCCGGCACGGTCCTGATCGCCCTCGACCTGCCCCACCCCACCAACTTGAGTGCCGAGGGACAGCGGGTCTTTTTCACCTTTGTTGGTGTCGGGATTGCAGTGGTCGTCATGCTCCTCGCCAGCCTGCTCCAAAAGCGCAAGGCGTCGACCGCCGCACCACTGAGCGCGCCGCCACAGGCAGCTTGAATCTCTCTCGACATGATGCGGTGCAACTGGCGATGACCGAAACTCTCAAGAACGACGTGCCTGTCCGGCAACGGAGGCGCCTCGTCACCATCGCAATCGTGCGCACGCTTGTCACGATCGCCATTGTTGTCATCATCTACTTCCTGCTTCCGATGGATCACGGCACTGACGCTGCGGCGATGGCAGAGCTGGTACTGGGAGTGCTGGTGATCGTCGCCATCATCGCTTTCCAGGTTCGGCAGATCATTCGGTCCCAGCATCCGACCCTGCGTGCGGTCGAAGCTCTCGCCTTCACGATCCCGCTCTACATTCTCCTGTTCGCTACGGCGTACTTCCTCATGGCCCATGCGCAAGCGACATCGTTTGGTGAACATCTGAGCCGCACCGATGCCATGTACTTCTCTACGACCGTCTTCACGACCGTCGGATTCGGTGACATCACAGCAAAGACCGAAGCTGCCCGGTTAGTCGTCACGTCCCAGATGTTCTTGGATCTGGTGATCCTGGCTCTCGTGGCTCGCCTCATCGTCAGTGCCATCAAGCTCAGTCAGCAGCGGCACGCCACGTAGGTCCGGCCTCTCCAATGGCGTACCGGTGACAGCAACTCCCGATGTGAATCACTCAGCGGAGGCGCCGAGGCTTGGGGAGCCGCGCTGGCCGATGGGCCTCGCCGTGCTCGTGGCTGGCCTCCTTCGAGCCTCATTGCCGTCTCAGCTGCGCAACGGAGACGCCCGATGGGTAGTCCTCGTGCTAGAGGTGGTTCTGCTGGGCGTACTGATCGTTGGGGATCCGGGCCGAATTGATCGCGACCAGCGGTGGCTGCGAGTGCTTACGGACATCCTCATCGGGATCATTACGGTGGCCAATGCCGCCGCCGCCATCCGGCTCGTTGTCGCCATCGTCGACACTTCTCCATTCACCAATAACGCAAAGGTGCTCCTCGCAAGTGGCGCCGCCATCTGGCTCACCAATGTCATTGCCTTCGGCCTCTGGTACTGGGATTTGGATCGAGGGGGACCGGTCGCGCGTGCAAGGAATGTGGAGAGGGCTCCCGCACTCGTCTTCCCCGAAATGAACAACGAGGAGCATGTCGGTGCTGACTGGTACCCGAAATTCGTCGACTATTTCCACTTCTCGTTCGCAACGGCAACAGCCTTCAGCCCAACCGATGTGTCAGCGATCAGGCCGTGGATGAAGCTGATGATGATGGCGGAGGAAGCCATCTCGCTCATCGTGGCCTTATTGGTGGTCGCGCGGGCCGTGAACATCCTGAAGTGAAGGTTTGAAATCCGCCCCATAGAGTCCACCGTGAAGGACTCGAGCCGTCACCTTGAACAGACGCGTCGGGTTGGCTACTTGATTCAATGTCGACCTGGTCGGGGTCGACCCACCGCTAGCCCCAGCTCTTCACGAGACCGCATGAGCTGACCAGCGCGTATACGCGTACGTGCCCTTCCCACCTGCGAGTCTTGGGGTTGCGAGACCAACCAAGATCCAGGGAAGAAGGGCACCTACGAGATGCACGCTAACAGCGCCCGCTCGGTCATCGTGGAACCTGGCGGCGACCAGGTGGCGGCACACGTCGGACTGCACGCCCTTGGCTGTTTTGCAGACCGTCTTGGGCTCGGCGATTCCCTCTCGGCGGCGATCCCATTCCGTGGTGAGCGGCTCCCGCTGCACGACCGGGGCAAGGTCCTCGTCCAGATGGCGCTCGTGCTCGCCGGCGGCGGAGAGAGCTGTCTGGACATCGAGCACCTGCGCGCCCAGGAGGACCTCTTCGGTTCGGTGCCGTCGGACTCGACGGTGTGGCGGGCCTTCCACGAGCTGTCCTCGACCACCTTGGAGCACCTGGAGCGGGCGGTTGCCTCGGTCAGGAACACGGTGTGGCGCCGTTCCTCCAAGACCACCGGCGTCGTGCCGGTGGTCTTGGACATCGACGCGTCGCTCGTCGAGATCCACACCGACACGAAGGAGGGCACCGGGCCGACCTACAAGGGCGGGTGGGGCTATCACCCGATGCTCTGCTTCGCCGATGCCACCGGTGAGTGCCTGTCGTCGCTGCTTCGGCCGGGCAACGCCGCCGCCAACACGGTGAGCGACCACCTCGATGTCCTCGACGCCGCCATCGCCCAGCTCCCCGACGAGGTCGCCGGTGGCCACCGCCCCGGCGACGACCCCGCCGCCGTTACGCGTGCCATGGTCGTCCGCAGCGACTCGGCCGGCTGCACACAGGGCTTCGTTTCGGGCTGCCGGGCGAGGAATGTGGCCTTTCTGGTGGTCGCTCGCACGAACGCCCAGGTCCAAGGGGCCATCTTCAACGCCGTCGGGATGGACGAGCTCTGGGAACCGGCCGTGACCCAAGAGGGCGAGGTGCGTCCGGGCTCCGGAGTGATCGAGCTGAGTGACGAGGTGGACCTGTCGGAGTGGCCCGGGGGCACTCGGTTCATCGTGCGCCGAGAGCCCTTGCATCCCGGCGCCCAGCAGAGCCTCTTCCGGGCAACCGACTACCGCTACTGGGGCTTCTACACCGACTGCGACGGCTCGCCGGTCGAGCTCGACCAGATCATGCGGGCCCACGCCCACGTGGAGGACCACATCTTGCGGCTGAAGGAGTCGGGGCTCCTGCGGTTCCCTTTCGCCGATCTCGCCGCCAACCGCGCCTGGCTCTTTGTGGTCGCGCTGTCGGCCGACCTCGTGCGTTGGTTCCAGCTCCTGTGCCTCGAGGGAACACTCGCCACGGCCCGTCCGAAGGCCCTGCGTTGGTCCTTCCTCCACGCACCCGGTCGTCTGGTCCGCCGAGGCCGCCGCCTCGTCATCCGCGTGCTTCATCACTGGCCGAGCGCCGAAGACATCGTCCGCGCCCATCGGCGCATCGCCGCGCTCACCTGAGCACCACCAACCCCGACGCGCAGTGGGACACCGGTTGGACCCGTCGCGCATTCCACACGACCTCGCTGGACGAGATGCCGCCAAATGAGGGCCGTCGCGACCTCACGAGGTAACGAATCACTGCCCAGCGCCCGTCGCCATCGATCCGAATGCCGCCAACGGCCACCGCCGGATTCTCGTGAAGAGCTGGGGCTAGCTGGGCGCGGCGGTCGAGCTCACGAGCTCAGGTCCAATACGGCCGAGAATGTCGCAAGTGGACAAGTCCCCCCTCCGACACCACCTCTGAGCTGCATAAATAGCCAGCTACTCAGTCCGGCCGTATGCGTGGTTTGGGCGGCTGTCGAATCTACGTTGGATGACGACCTTGCCAACTGGATCTCCCCCACAGGCGAGGCCTAGGTATTCGGTCAGGGGTCGGCTTGTTTGATGTGTGAAGAATCGGTCAGCCGATCGAGAAGGACGTGCCGATCGAGTGTCGTGGCGCTGCTCACTCGCCGACTATCGGCTGGATTGCTCAGCAGTTACTGGTCGTTCGGTACGGACGTAATGAGCGCGCCGCCCGGCACCGGCACCAGAAGTTCGCCGACCGCCTCCGGTGAGCTGTCGGAACTCAGCCAATCGTTCTACGCGTCAGCTTCGAGGATGACGGGCATGCGGTTGTGGACGTCCGCCCCGTCCTCGCCAGCGTCGGTGGTGATGTTGGAACAGGTGTAGAGACCGTCTCCATCCGGCTCCCAGTACTCCCAGAGGCCGGCGAAGACCGTTAGCTCACTATCGGCACGGGACAGGGTCTTGGGGCTGAGGAAGAGCTCCGTGGCGATCTCCTTGTTGGTGAGCCCGCCGGCGATGAGCCCGGGTCCGCGACGGGCGGTCGGATCAGCTCGTTGCTGGCTGCCCGTTCGGTGCCCAAAAGCCGCGTTTGTCTCCGAACCATGCGCCGAGCTCTATGGGCGGGTCAGGCAAAGGCGTGACCGCGTGTGCGGCGACAGCTTCGTCGAACGTCTCGGGTTGGTCGCCCCAGCTGCGGAAGTCGCCGTTGGTGATCTCGAGGAAGCGGGTCCCCTCGTCGCTCGCGATGATCGGGCCGAAGGCCGCACCGAACGGGAGCTCGATGTGGGTGCCAGCCGGGCACCAACGATCGCCGAACCACGCGCCGCCCGCGATGACCCAAACGAGATGGTGACCGAAGTGCCCGTGGCGGCGCGTGATCATCCTCGAGTCGTACTCGATGTACGCGGTCATGAAGTTGGGCTGCGCGATCGGCCACTTCTCGCGGATGGCGGAGACACTGCCGTCGGCGTTTCGCTGGCGTTTGACCTCGGTCCACTTTAGTTGGTCCATCATCGTGACGGTCTCGAGCAGACCGGGGACGCGCGGCGTGCCGCGCTCGGCACCGACGTCACCGCGAGGGTCCTTAAACCAGTCTCCGAGGTCGAGGGGCGGGTCGGGCAGAGGCGTGACGCCGCGCGCTTCGATCTCGCGGTCGTACAGCGCCTGCTCGTCGCCCCAGCCGCCGAATTCGCCGAAGGTCAGCTCCCAACAGGTCACGCCGTCCGGGCCGGCGACAATCGGGCCGAACGTCGCGCCCAGCGGCACGTGGATGTGGGTTCCGGCGGTGCACCAGTCGTCACCGATCCACGCACCGCCGTCGAGGACGAACACGATGTGATTGCTGCGATGGCCATGCCGTCGCACCACCATGCCAGGGTCGTAGTGCACATACGCCGAGAGGAAGTCGGGCCGCATGATCGGCCACTTCTCCCGCACGACGGCCACGGTGCCGTCCGCGTTCCGCTGCTTCTGCACGGGCGTCCAGTCGGCGTCGTCGAGGTGCCAAAAAGTCGCTTCGACGCCCTCGATATTCGGTAAGGCGGTGCTCACGCTCTGAATGTAGCGCTCCTCCTGACCGGGGTCTTGTTGACCGTGGGATGGGTCTGGGATCTGGTGGTGAGGCTGTCAGTCGGGGCGGGGGTGCGGCCGCCCAACCCCATTAGTTACTATGGTTGGGGCACCGGTGGTGGTAGGGAGTCATGCGATCGCGCCCCCACGCCGACTGGTTGGTGCTCGGTTGGCTCGTGCGGCGGCTGCTGAACGAGCCCGAGTTCCGGGTCGACGCCGCGGGGAGGGCAAGTGGCGTCGACGCTCTCCGCGACGCGCTGACGACACCGCGATGGTGGGCCGGCGCGCTGATGTGGTCCCGACCGACCCCGACGAGCTGTTCTCCGCGGTCCTCGCCTCCGAACAGGTGAGCGCCCTCGCCTGCACGGGCACCTCGACGACGGCCAACGTCACTGAGTACCTACTGTGGGCGTTGCACGTGGCCACCGACTCTATGACCGGCCGGTCGAGACGTCGTTCAACCCCGGCTAACTCCGGCAGCTCGACCAGTGCGACTGGCTCGCCTCCGACGGGTACCCAAGCCAGGCACGCCGCCCGGCCGAGTGAGCGCGTTGACCGGCGCGAACGACGACACCGGTCGTGGTGCGGTTCGTCAAGACCTAGCCGAACACACCCTGAGAATCTCGCCGCCGGATTATCTAACGGCCAAAGCCCCACGTCCAGCGGTGGTACTCAGGTCGGCAGTCCGACCTTCAAGGGCAAAATCACCTACCAAACTCATGATCGACGACCGGGATGTATCCACTCTCGCTCACACTCCAATACCCGTAGAGTTCAAGTCCCGCCGAAGAACTCCTCAAGGCGGTCATGGGTCGGCTCGGCGAGCAACGCTCTTGCGATCGCGACGCGCGCACTCCATGACGCCGAACACACGATACCGACGATGCCGACACGCTGCGCGGTCAACGTGTGATGACGCCGACGGTGACACCGTCGATACCCGCGACTGGTTGTGCCACCCTGTCGTGCTCTCGCCAGCTACTTGATCACTTCGGTAGGTGCGGGAATGGCAAGAGTGCTTCGGCGGCGTCAGGCCATGAGATTATGCTCGCGCAGCCAATCAACCGTGATCTGCAGGCCTTCATCGAGCGACTTCGGCGCATAGCCGAGCAGGGAACGCGTGTATGCGTTGTCGAAGAAGGGCTCGGGAAACCGCTGACGAGCGAGGGCGTTCACGCTCGGTCCGACCCGATCGCACAGCGCCACGTCGGCGTCGAGGTCGGCGACCGTGATCTCGTCCACGTTGTTGGGAAGGCCCGCGAGCTCCATCGCCCGGTTCACGAAGACCGCCATACTCGCGACGTCGGACGAGTTCGGCATGGCCAGGTACTTCTCGCCGCGGATGCCCTTGTCGAGCGCTGCGATCGCCGCCCATGCCACGTCCGGTGCGAACGACCACGGGATCGGAAACTTGACCGCCTCGTTGAACTCGCCCTGGGAGGCGAGTTGGATGCGTAGGTTGTAGCTCGGCGCCTCCATCGACCGCTGCACGCAGGGTGCAGGGCCGAAAGTGCCGCCGGGGATGACGACGCACACGTTCATGCCTTCGTCGGCGCGTCGCATCGCCTCGACGAACGCTGCTCGCTTGGTCTGCGTGTACGGGTCGGCGGCCGGGTTGGGATGCAGCGGCGAGGACTCGGACAACGGCGCCCTCTCGAAATCGAAGTACGTCGTGGTGCCGAACGTGACCAGCTTCTTCATGCCGTGCGATTCGGCTGCGTCGAACACGTTCGATGCGCCGCCGGTGTTGACTCGTCGATGCTCGCCCATGTCCTGGCTGGCGCCGCCGAGGACCGCGGCCGCGTGGATTGCGTACTCGCAGCCGGCGGAAGCACGGCGCACGCTCGTGACGTCGGTGATGTCGCCCTCTATGAGGGTGACCCCGAACTCGCGGAGGCTGCCGAAATCGCTGCCCGGTCGAGCGAGCGCATGGACAGAGTCACCACGCTCGGTGAGCTGCTGGCAGACGTTGGAGCCAATGAGACCGGTAGCACCGGTTACGAACACGGGTGACAGGGACCATAACCTAGTCCCGGCCACAATCGTCGCGCACTATGGGGAGCAGATCGTATGTGTTCAGCAGGCACGATCTGCTGCGCGGCTGAATCGTGTTGCTCAGTCCCATCTCGTCGCCGAGCATTGCCGGCTGTCGGAGGAACGCGAATTCCGAGCCGAGGGATCTGATAGCCGCGCAACGCGTCGGTCGGCGAACGCTCGTCGAACTCGAGCGCGTTGATCGCTTCGCCAATCTCATCGGATCGGAACTGCTACCCGCATTTTGCGAAGTGCCGGTCGGTCTGCTCTGCATGAACGCCGTCGCCGGTCATCGCTGCGCTGACCGTCGCTTCAAGGCTCCCGGACCTCGGGATCGTCGAACCTTGCCAGACTCAAGCTATCCGGTCCCATTCTTCAAAATAGTCGTACACCTCGCCGGCGGTGGTCGATCGGCCCCAGACCTTGTAGTTGTCGCCGTCCAGCACGAAATATTCGGACCCGAGGAACAAGTCGTCGACTCCGAAGACGGCGTCAGAAACGACGTTGTCTTTCAGGAGCACGAAGGCGATGAACGCCGCAGGAGTGCCGTCGTCGTCCCAGGCCATCGAACGGGGGATTCCGTCGAACGCGCCGTCCCACGTCCAGCTGCGCTGCCTCCCGTTGGCGAACGTCTGCATGACCTTGAGCAACAACCGTTCGCCGCTGATGGTCACGTCCTGGACCTGCCTCGCCCACGCGTGCTGGTGTACCGGATTATCGAACACCGCAGTGGCGGCGTTCCACACCCATCGGCCATTCCATCCATCAATGTTCGCTGGGACCGGTCGAAGGGGCTCGGCAGGTGTCATCTGCATGTCTCCTGGTAGGTTCAAGTCCGCCGCTTGGCAGCACAACACTATGACCCGAATACTGCCAGGAGAGGGCGACTCGCGACTGATTGCAGCGTCAATGGGAGAACTCCCATCAGCAGGGCCTTGGGTGGATTTAGGCTCCCAGCTTGGCGACATTCAGTTCCAACGCCGCGATTACTGAGAACACCCTGCCTCCCTCAGCCTCCCGGAGTGAAGCATCATCCGCTGAACGGTCGCCTGCTCGGCGAACGCGAGATGGGACTGAGCACCTTCCGATCCGGAGTGAAGTGCCAATTTCCGTCGCCAAAATGAGGTGGGTAGTCGCAGGTCGGTGGCGAGGCCAGTCTGGGCTTCCCATCCGTTTTGCGTTATAGGAAGCCGTGACGAACCCGTTTGTGCAAAGCATCGCCAGCAACTTCGACGGAGGGGGACAGGCAGTTCGTGCTTGGCGCGAGGCCTGGAGCGCGCTCGTGAGGCAGCCTGGCCGCTGTTGTCCTGGGCTTCATTACGTCGGGCGTCCTGGGGGCTCTGGTCTCCGGCATCCTTGGCCCACAGACCGGCAACGCTGCCCGAGTGGCCCTAGGGCTCGTGGGCGCGGTCGGCGTGGTTGGGTTCGTCATGGTGGTGCTCAGCGCCTGGTTTGCCACGCCCTCGGGGCGCAAGTGTCATTCGGAGAACACCTTTGACGGCCTCACCGTCGCCGGTCCTCTGGCCGGCTTGGGTTGCAAGCTCGTCAGTCACCATTGACACTCCTCTACGAACCTGAGGATGGAGGTGAAGGACCAGCAGGGCAACAGGGTGAACCCTCCGTGCCGATGGACCTACAACCTGGCCGATCAGAGGTGTCTGGCAGATCCAGGCGAGGAGGTGGCCAGCATCCTGGGAGCTTCGATCTGGAGCACACCGCCCATCCCGGGAAAGCCGATTCGTTTGGAAGGCGGATCTCAGCGACCGTCACAAAGGTGTGTTACTCGTGCGAGCGAACTACGTGGTGCGTCGCCCGTAACTCCGTTCGCCGACTCGGGTCGGCTAGAGGTTCCACGCGGCCTTGAGCTGCACTGTCCCTCTGAACATGGCTGGTATACCAGGCGTGTCGAACGGCCCTCCGACACCGCAGCCCAGAGGGCTCTTGTGCCTTAGTGGCAAGTTGCTCTTTGGTGTTTACGCCTCCCGCATGCGCGATACGTGCGCGAAACGTCATCCGCGAAGAGATCGGAGTTACGAAAGAGCGTTCGGGCATATACGCGGGCGCCTTGGCGCAGGCTTCTCTCGGGCCGCGAGCGACGCAATGCCTCTCACCGATGAGCTGGGAACGGCCGCCCTACGGGGGAGATCGTCGTGGCCGTTGACGCACGAGGCGGGCCCATCGTGACCTTCAGATCGCCGTCGCGCTCCACGCCGCCAGCCGGGCCGAGCTCGCCACCCTCTGCCCGTTCAGTAATGGATTGCGTTGTCATCGAGGGGCCCAAGGGTTTCGGCAGCCCGTCCACCTGTAACCGTTCCTCCCAAGGTCACTCCGTAGGTCGCAGCCTTCGCTGGAGAGCCATTTCCGTTGGAACGGTCGTGGAGTATCAGGCGCATGCTAAGGGAAGGCGATCGGATCCCGGTCCAGTCGGAGGAAGAACCCCTATATCGCCGAGGCGGCTGCAGAGTCGACCGGACCGGATCTTGCTTGAGGCATCTCATCAGTGACGAACACCTGCTGTTGATGGCGCTGGGCGCGGCGCACCCTCACCCCGACTGCGTAATGGGCAACTCACATCTGTCCAATGATTGTGACAATGTCGCGCCATCGAGGCAACTCGCTGATGACTTCTTGGCGCGTGACTGGTCGCATCTGCTCGTGGATCATCCCGATCCGGTCGTGCGCCTGAGCGTCGCCCAGGACCTCCGCGCGCCATCGGCCACGCTCGCCGGCTTGGTCCAAGACGGTGACCCGTATATCCGGGATCACGCCATCGCCAACCCGAATACCCCGGTGGACCTATTGCGCAGCTTGGCCGAGGATCCGAACGCGCAGGTTCGTGCGAGTGTTGCAATCAATCGCAACGCCCCTGTCGAATTGTTGGATCGCCTGTCCGCAGACCACGACATCGACGTCCGTTGTGCCGTGGCCATGAATGAGAAAGCCCCGGCGGGGCTGTTGTCGCGACTGGCGGGGGATAGCCAGGCGGATGTTCGCAGCCACGTGGCATGGAACGAGAACGTCCCATTCGGCATCCTGTGTCGCCTCGCCGGTGACACGGACCCCAATCTGCGTGCCGAGGTGGCCGCCGGCCCGAAAACGCCGACCGGCGTCTTGGCCCGCCTGGCCCAGGACCTGGACTCCCAAGTCCGCGCAAGTGTCGCGTTCAACTCCCGGACGTCCGCCTGGGCGTTGGCAGCATTGGCGCGGGATCCCGAGCCGGCGGTGCGTCATGCGGTTGCGATCAACCCGGCGGCCGACGGGGTGCGGGCGGCATTGGCCGCGGATCCCGTCGAGTGGGTCCGCGCAGAAGCTCAGCATCGACTCCATGCCCGCGGCGCTGGTGCGGGCCAGAGAGCTCTGAGGGGCACACGCCCGTCCGTGCAGTCCGGTTAGCTGGAGCTCTCCTTTCAGGAGGGGTGGGGTCCTAGGCGTGTCGAACGCCCCTCCGACACCCCAGGTCAGAGCTAGTGTGAGCCTCCCGGACACGTTGTTGGAGGTCCTCACGGCCAGGGGTTATCCGCAGGGTTTGGCAGCCCGTCGGCAAGGCAACGAAACTCTGGCTGAACGGGAGCCTGATTCCAACCGGTGATCCGAGCGAAGTGGAAGCTCGCCTAGCTATGCCGCTCGCCGAGGCGATGCTCACCCAGCGGGTGGTCCGCCGGGTTGAACCCGATCCCGTCGATGACCGCATCGTGATGCGAGGCGTTACGGGCGCAGGGTTCGCAAACCTCTCGGAGTGGTTGTGCACCTCGACCGTATGGCAACTGGCCGTGAAGTGACAACACGCTGCCCTGCTTCTCGGATGTGTCGAACCGGTAGGCGTGTATTGGTTCGGTCTCTTGCGGTTCTCTCGTCTCATCCCCTCTGAGGCCGTTGGCGGGTCCGGCATCGCGCCCTGAACGGGGCCCTTCAGTCCGGTCAACGGGTGTCGCGCACATGCCATGCTCCTAGGGGTGGCTGCGGAGCCCGCGCTACGAAGGGTGAGTCGTCGCGACAAGCCAGACGCGACATCTGCACCCAGGCCCCTACGGTTCCGGGAGGACTCGGGTTCCATCCTCCGAGGTGATCGTCGGGGACCTTGCAAGGGTGAATACACCTACCGTTACGAGGCCCAGGCCGGCGACCTCCATGAGGGGTGCCAACCCATTGGTGTTGATGTGCTCGCCAAAGAGCCCGACTCCGATGGCGACGGCGACGAGGGGCTGCACGACTGTCAGTGTCGGTAAGGAGAGTCGAAGCGGGCCAGCATGAAAGGCACTCTGGGTGAGCAGCAGGGCGGCTGTCCCTCCTGCCGCCAGGGCATAAGGGGCCAACGTGGTCAGCAGGTGGAGGATCCCCCCGTCGAGGAGATGCCCCGCCCACGTTGTCGCCGCTGCCACATAGCCAAATGCACAGCCCGAAGCTGTGCCGAGGAGGAGGGCCGCAGAGCGGGGCGATCGCCCCCGTGCTCCCAGGGCCATGGTGGAGCAGAACGCGGCGACGACGATCGTCAGGGTGAGCCATCCGGCAGGCGTGGTCTCTGGCTGTCCGGGTCCCGGTCGCCCAACCACTAGAAAGATCGCGAGCCCGGCACCAACGACACCGGCTGACAGCACCTCGACGAGCGAGATGGGTCGATGGTCGAGGCGCGCCGCAACGGGGAGAGCGAAGACGAGGCTTAACACGAGGAGTGGCTCGACGAGGGAGAGAGACCCGCTCCGCAAGGCCAAGAACTGTAGGGCGTACCCGACCACGTCGAGGCCGTTGGCCAGGATCCACACCGGGTGCCGAGCCAGGTTGATGAGCAACCCTGGCCGCATGGACAAGTCCGCTGGCTCCCGAGTGGCGGCTCGATGCTGGAGCACGGCCCCGATGCCATAGGCAGCCGCGCTGGCCAACGACAAGAGGACGACGGCAGCAAGGTCGCTGCTCGTGTGGGTGTGTGCACCACCCGTGCTCAACGGCAGCACCAACATTCGGGACCAGGCTAGAACCAAGCCGGCGGGGAGCGGCAAGCGCCGTTCGACCAACCTGAACGGCAAAGGCTCCCTCGAGCCAGACGCCGGATACGCAGATCAAGCACGTGCAATGGCTACTCTGCGATGTCGCTCACCTCGCTAACGGCAGCCCCGAGAGATGCAGGCAGCTCACTGATCGTCTCGGGGCCATCGATCCAGCGTCGGCCTGGAGCCGCGCGCTCGCGATGGTCCCGCCCCGCCCTCGGGCCGGGACGCTCGCTGATCTGCTGCAGAGGAGCCGCGCCCCCAAGCCCAAGCGGCAACTGGCCACGCCGTCGAGCTGGCGCGACGTGGGCTAGGGGAGCGGGCGGGTGCCCTTGCTCGGCTCGACACCGAGGAAGCGGGCAGCTAAGAGTGCAGCTTCACGCGGCCTGGAGCTGCAGATCCCCCTTGAGCAGAACCGGTGTACTAAGTGAGCCAAACGCCCCTCCGACGCCTCCTTCCTACACGCGGGCGTCGTCTTCGGGATGAACCGGTCCGAGCCGTCCACGACGGCCGCCACCCGGTTGGCCACGACGTCGGCGGTCACTCGAAGGGCAACCTCGGCCGGAGAAGACGGAACCGCCCTCAGTCGTAAGGCAATTTCAGTATCTGCGGTGAGCAAGCTGTAGCCCGCATTACCAAGAGCTTGAGTTGGAGTCAGGGCAGCCTGCTCATCGTCGAGCTGGGTCATCGCGCAAAGGTACGTGGATGAGGGTTGCTACACGTGGCTTTGCTCGCCTGCTCTGAGATGGGCTCCGACTTCAAGGCACCGCCCGGAAAGAGGCCAAAGGGCGACAGCGCTGCCAGCCAAGAGACCCCAGGTCTAGGGTGGTCGTCAGGACCGCCGTCTTGGCCGGTCACGGCCGGTTCCGACTTGAGGGATCGACCCTCGCTGCCATGAGGTCCTAAGGAAGATCGGAGACGTGCGAACCATGGTCACGACAATGATGAAGCATCCGAGTGTTGGCGAGCGCCGGACGATGGGCAAGGAGGCCCGCGAGCGAGCCCCGCTGGCGGGACACGCCGGATGGACAGCGACCAGCGACCGCCCCGACCCGGTTGCATTGCTCGAAGCGCAGAATCTCACCCGAGAGCCGGACCTCGTGCCCGTGCGCCATGGTCGAATGTTGGTGTCGCCGTTCACCTTCTACCGGGGCGCGGCAAAGATCATGGCGACTGATCTCAAGGACACGCCCACGGCCGGCCTGAACGTCCAGCTGTGCGGCGACGCGCATCTGTCGAACTTCGGTGGGTTCGCATCGCCCGAGCGGACCTTGCTGTTCGATCTCAACGACTTCGATGAGACGCTGCCGGGGCCTTTCGAGTACGACGTGAAGCGCATGGCGACGAGCTTCACGATCGCCGCACGCAACAACTCCTTCAGCGCAGCCGACACCGCTGCCACGACGCTTCGCTCGGTGGCGGCATACCGGGAGGCTATGGCCGAGTTCGCCGAGATGAACAACATGGACATCTGGTATGCCCGACTCACAGAGGAAGAGCTCATGAACGCGATCCGCACGCTGACCAAAGGAGGCCGGAACAAAGAAGCGGACGCCCAGGCGAAGAAGGGCGCCCAGAGAGCCAAGAAGACCGCCGAGAAGGCACACACGCGTGACAGCCTCCAGGCGCTGTCCAAGCTCGGTGAGATGGTCGACGGTTGCTATCGGATCGTAAGTCAGCCCCCCATTGTCATCCCGTTGCGCGACCTAAAGGCCATGTACAAGTATTCCGCCGACCAGGTGCAGGAAATAATGCACCAGCAGTTCCGTGCCTACCGGGCGACACTGCAAGAGGATAGGCGCCACCTGCTCGAGCGGTTCGAGGTCGTAGACATGGCCCGCAAGGTGGTCGGCGTCGGTAGTGTCGGAACCCGGGCTTTCATCATCTTGCTCCAGGGCCGCGACGAAGGGGACCCGCTGTTCCTCCAGGTAAAGGAGGCAACGGCGTCGGTCCTAGAGGACCACCTCCCCAAGAGCAGGTTCAAGGAGCCCGGCGAGCGCGTCGTCCAGGGTCAGCGGCTGATGCAGGCGGCCAGCGACATCTATCTCGGGTGGACGAAGGGGGTCGAGGCCAATCGCCACCTGTACTGGCGTCAACTGCGCGACATGAAGGGTTCGGCTCTCGTCGAGACGATGACCCCTGTGATGCTCGCCTTCTACGCAGGAATCTGTGGCTGGACCTTGGCCCGTGCACACGCCCGATCCGGAGATGCGATCGAGCTGACGGCGTATCTCGGTAAGAGCGACAAGTTCGACCGGTCGATTACCGACTTCGCCGCGCGTTATGCCGACCAGAGCGAGCGGGACTATCTGGCGTTCGCAGAGGCGGTCCGGTCCGGACGGCTGACTGCAATCGAGGGCGTGTGAGGCAGGGGTCTCGGTCACTCTGGCTCAGGTGTCTCAGCCGAATTCGCACGACCCCGTGCTCCGAGTCACCGAAGCGGTCTCGGCGCGCTGGACCGCTCCTGATGTCGCCACTGCAATCCGGCGGGGTGTACGCCATTAGCCCCCCACCGCCCGGGGTAGGGCGGGCATTGCGATCCGACATGGTGTCTGCCCAAGGACGGTGGCCGAGGCCGCCGACGAACCGGGACGCAGGCCGCGTTGCCGGCGAGGTGATCCCACCGCGGGTTGACGCCGTAGGCGGGATTGGGCTGCTGCGCATGCACGAGTCGCTCTAACGTCTCGTCGAGGCTCTGGCGCACGGTTTCTCTGCCGGAGGAGCAACGTCGGCGAGGGTGAAGAGGTGCGGCTGCGCCGAGGGATCCATACGCAGCGTTCGGGCTAGATTTTCAACGACCTGCCTGCTGACTCCGAGCTCGCGAGCCTGCTCCCGCCAGGTGACCCACGAGAGACAAGGACATCGGGGCGTCAGGGCTGACTGGAGGGACTTCTAGTTCGGCACCTGAGTGGGTTAAAGGAGGTCCTGATGGCGAAGCAGTTCAAAGGCGTCGTGAACCTCGACATTCGGGACTCGGTTCCGGACTTACGAAGCGCCGCGCAAGTTGTGCGTCAAGGGTGGCGTATTAGGGAGCCGGAGGTCCGTCTCGGTTGAGCCGCGTGGGTTTTGTCGAGTGTCGCCCGTCCGACACCGCAGCCCAGGAACGACCGCCCTACGGGGGAGATCGTCGTGGCCGTTGACGCACGAGGCGGGCCCATCGTGATCTTCAGATCGCCGTCGCGCTCCACGCCGCCAGCCCGGTCGAGCTCGCCACCCTCTGCCCGTTCAGTAATGGATTGCGTTGTCATCGGGGTGCCCAAGGGTGGCGGGCCGCCCGTCCACCTGTAACGGTTCCTCCCAAGGTCACTCCGTGGACCGCAGCCTTCGCTGGAGAGCCATTTCCGTTGGAACGGTCGTGGAGTACCAGGCGCATGCAGCGGGAAGGCGATCGGATCGCAGTCCAGTCGGACGAAGAACCCCTTCACCGCCGAGACGGCTGCAGGGTCGACCCCACCGGATCTTGCATGAGGTATCTCGTCAGTGACGAACACCTGGTGTTGGTGGTTCGACTACTAGGCACCATCCCATCACCCGAGTGTAGGACTCGTCGGGGAGTGTTCTGCGGGGAGGTCCGGTCAGTCTGGAGATGGGCGGTGCTGGTTGCGGCGCACCGTGCCTTGATCAACCTTGTCAGGCGCCTGCCGACGAGGGGGGTTGTGGCTTTGGCTGTGGCTGCGGCTGCGGTGTACTCACACCACCGACACTAGCCCCGCAGGCACGTTACAAAGGACCTGGGCCTACCGGACGAAAACGGCCATGAGGGTGATGATGCCGGCGAAGACCACGAAGACCAGGAGCCGGAGCCAGCCTCGGTTGAGCCTCTCTCGCCAAGTCGTCATTTCCTGCGTCAGCGTAGAGCCCGGAGTAGGTCCGTTAGGCCAGAGACGACGCCAGTCTCCGAGAACAAGGCGCTACTCGTGGCCTGCGGCGTGTTACCGCTCACCTTCACCGTCCTAAGGCTCCTGGCCTGGGAGGAGAGGGATTCGCTTCGATCGGGCGGTCACCCCAGCCACGGCGGCCGCATTGCGGCGGCCCGCGGGTGTCCGGTCGCCCCCGTTTTCGGCTCGTTCTCGATCGCTTGCCGAAGGCGTCCCGACGCGACAAGGCCCCGGCGATTCCGGACCATGGGATGCCGGGGCTCTCGTTCGCAGTCCCTGAACGGACCTGGTTCCGGTCTACCCGCCGCAGGAGCAACCCCAAGCGCGACAAGGCCCGGGCACCGAAGCACCCGGACCAGGCCGCCGGCTCGATTCCGCTTTCCTGTGGAGCATCCGTGGGTGTAGCCCTGGGTGACTCGGGGCCACCCCCGTCCGTCCTCTTCCCGTCTCTCCTCAGTGGGTCGGACGGGGTTCCGGATGAGGGTGTCCGGCGCTGCCGCCCTCGCCTTCGAGTTGGGGCGGTTTGCGCGTGGGGGTTCGAGGGTAGGAGTGGAGCAATCCGGGAGTTCCCTGCGCCGAGCAGTCCGGACACAGCTGTTTGGCGGCTCCCGGAGCTAGAAGAGGTGTTCAGGGTCATGCCCTGTCGGTGGACATCTTCCAGCGCTATCGCCCCGGATCCACGTTGCCACCCGGGGCGGTTTGCGCGTCTGCATGCGGGTAAGTGAAAGAGTCCTCCGGGTGGCCCTGCCGGGGCCTGCGGCATCCCAGACCGGCGGGACCCCCGGAGGTCCCTCCAAGCGGCCGCCCCGCGGCGCTCAGGATGGGCCGAGTAGGGAAGGCATTTCGATGGTCACGCCGAAGGGGCGGCAGACCATGGTGCGCAGTCGTTCTTGGGACCCCATTCTGGGCGGATTTGGCCGTAGGACCTGAATGGGTCACGCTCCGCCTAGTCATCACTCGGTGTCGTCTTATCGGTCCTCTGCAGTTTGTGCCTCGGCCAAATTGCGCTGTCAAGGCATCAGCGCCGCTCGAGGATGTTCAGGCGAGCGAGAGAGGACTCACACGCTGTGATGCCATCTCGTGCCGGATGGATCTGCCCCTCGAAGCGCTGAGCGTCGTCAGCGTCCTTCTTGGCGTTCGGGGATCGAAGGGTGCACCCGGAACGTGGATCCGGACGCCACGGCCCCGGGAGCGTGAGCGTAGGCATGGTCCCATGCGTCTGCGGCCTTTTCCAGGCCGGCGATGAGAGTCGCATCATCGGTTCGCCCCATAAGGTCGCGATTCAACGGGTACTCGTCATCCCAGTTCACACGTGCGAAATGGTGCTCAGGCTGCCCACTCGTACCGCCAGTTCGGCGGTGTACTCATGGTCGACAATGCCCCTCCGACACGCACCTCAGTAGACGTATTAGGCCGTGCCGCGGTGGCCAGCGTCTACGAAGAATGAGATCCGGGGGCTCGGTTGAGGACGATTCGGCCGAACTCTGACGGGGTGATATTCCGTCCCGTCACCAACACGACGCAGCGACCGGCAGGCACGCGCAACCGCCCGAAAAGGAGCGCCGCCACGCCGACCGCCCCGGATCCCTCGACGATCAATCCATGCTCGGAGGCGAGGAAGCGGATGGCCCCGGAGATCTCCTCCTCGCGTGCCGCAACCATCTCGGAAACGTGACGTTTGGCGAGCTCAACCGTGATCGAGCCGGGCTCGAGGTTGCCGGCGAGCCCATCCGCCACGGTCTCCCGGACGGGAACGGTGACGACCTGACCGGCAGCCAGGGAAGTCGAGAGAGCCCTGGAGCTCTCGGCCTCCACGCCGACCAGACGGATCGCGCTCTTGGCCGTAGACAGCCCGATCCCGGAGAGCAGGCCACCGCCGCCCGCGGGGACGACGATCGTGCCCAGGTCGGGGACCTGTGTGAACAGTTCGCCTCCGATGGTGCCAGCTCCCGCGATGACGTGGGGATCGTTGTAGGGAGAGAGGAACCGACCGCCCATTTCGGCGGCCAAGGTCAACGCGTAGGCCTCGGCCCCCTCGTAGTCCTCGCCATGGCGAATGAGCTGGACAGCTGACCGGGTGAGGCGTTCCACCTTGGCCGGCGAAGCCGTCCTGGGCACCACCACGGTGGCGCGGGCACCGAAGCGATCGGCCGCGAAGGCGACGCCGAGGGCGTGGTTCCCGGCTGACGCGGCGACGATGGGCGTTCCCGGGTCTCGCGCCGTCGCCGCGGCGACCGACGCCAGGCCGCCCCGCACCTTGAAGGATCCCGTCGGTTGCAGCGTCTCGAGCTTGAGGAACACGTCCTCGCCCAGCTGTGGTGATGCCACGATCGGTGTGACCGTGAGCCAGCGCCGAACGACATCCGTGGCCTGGAGCAACGTGGTCTCATCGGGGATGTCGACCGTACGCATGACCGGAAAGTCTCGCGGAGCGAGGTGGGCGGCGCCGGAGGTGCTCTCGTCTGTGCAGACGGTCAACCGACGTCGGGTCGCAGGCCCGGCTGCGGAAGGGGGGACTGGGACGACCTACGCTGAGAGCGCATGAGATCCGAAAATCACGACGTCGTCGTCGTCGGTGGCGGTGTGGCGGGCGTCAGTGCGGCTCTCGAGGCCTTCGATATTCAGCTCGACGTCGCGCTCCTCGAGGCGGGCCCACGTTTGGGTGGCCAATTGGTCGAGGACCCGAACTCCATTCGGAATGTTGCCGCCGGTCGCTTCGAAAGCGGCGAGGCCCTCAGAAAAGCACTGGAGGAGTCGGCTGCGATCCTTGCCGATCGGGTGCTCGTCTCTCACGCGGTGACCGCCGCCAACCTCGAAGAGCGCTGGGTCGAGACCAGTGGAGTGCGGTTTGTCGGCGCGGCGCTACTCGTCGCCGTCGGCGCGAGAAAGCAGTACCTGCCGGCCGCCAGGGACGGAGCATTCGGGGGGGACGTCACGTACTTGCTCGAATCCCAGGGCGATCGGTTCGTGGGCCGGACGGTGGCCGTGATCGGCGGGGGTGACAGTGCAACGCTCGACGCGCTCGAGCTGGCACGCAAAGGATCGAAGGTAAAGCTGATCCATCGATCCACGAAGTTGACGGCCCGCCGCGACATCCTGCGGCAGCTGGACACGGAACCCGATATCGAGGACCTTCCCGGATGGGAACTGGAAGCCGTGCGGGGGACGGATCACTTGGAGGAGATCGTTCTCGTTGCGGTCAATGGCGGTCATCGCCGATCCTTGCCGGTCGGGGGATTGGTCGTCAAGATCGCTCGTGCGCCTTCGACCGAAGCATTTTCGGGACAGCTCGAGCTCGATCGACATGGAGCGGTCGTGGTAGACGCGGATCTTCGCACCTCCCGCACTGGGGTCTTCGCGGCGGGCGACGTGGTGTCCGGGAGCTACCCACGTGTCGCCACGGCCATGGGTCAGGGCGTGCTCGCCGCGAAATCGATGTTGCGATTCCTGGAGCGCCTCGGATAGTGGTTCTCGGCGGGCGCGAGCCGGGACCCCAGGACGGTGCACCGTGGGTGACCGAGATCGTGGCCGAGTTCCGTCGTGCGTGCTCTGAGCGCGAGTGCCGGGCGCGAGGTCCCTTGATGGAGCGCCTGGTCGAGCTCCACCGGACCAATCTTGCCCAGTGGGCCCTGGAGGACACGGTTCGCGGCTCCCGCGCCACCGATGCGACAGTGGCGCAGGCCAAGAGGGAAATCGACGTGCTCAACGGTCAGCGACATCGGCTGATCGAGGACGCGGATGCCGCCATCAGCAAGGTCATGACGCTGAGGCCCTCAGCACCCCCGTCGACCGAAACCCCGGCGATGGTATGCGATCGCCTGTCGGTGCTCGTGATCCGGGTGCACCAGACCGAACTGGCCAGCCGCCGGGCGGCGCCCGAGGACACCGGGTACCTGGACCGTCTCCCTAACCTCTGCGGGCAGCTGGAGGTCCTGAAAGAGGCCTTAGGTGTGCTGCTCGAGGACGTTCGCGAGGGTCGGCGACGTTTCGTGCCCTATCGGAGTTTCAAGCTGTACGGGACGTAGGTCGGCGTCGGAGGCCGACCTTGTTGCCCGCTCCAGCCTCCGTGGCGGCGATCGGGGACAACGAACAGGTGTGTAGCCGGTATCCGCCCCGATTGAAGCCGTAGACGAGGCGGTCACCCACCACGGCGGCATGAGCGATGCCCAGCGAATGCGACGCCAGCGGAGGCGAGGTCCCGATGCTGTGGCCACCGATCGGGTCGAACAGGCAGAGCTCGCCCCTGCGTCCCACGCCCAAGAGTGCTCCGGGCGCATTGGCGACGGCGACTCCACCGGTGCCCCACGCGGGATCTCGAGTGAATTCGCCCGCGACCACCACGCGCCCGTCGGCAGGGTCGAGCCCGGCGAACCCGCCGCCTCGTCTCTGCTCCCAGTCGTAGTCGTCAATTGTCGCCGGGCTGATCTCGCTTCCGGCCGCCCACAGCAGCGCCCCGTCCCACGTGAAGCCCGCGGCTCGGAAGCCGACGGCGACCTTCCACCGAGGCGGGACGGCCGGGCCCTCCGGGGAAACGAGGCTCACCCACCCTTCCCCACCCATGGCCATCACGTCGTCACCCAGGGACGGAAACGCCCCGAGAGCCGTGACCTCGCCGTGGCGCTCCAGCCGCACGTCGGTCCCGAGTTGCTCGGCGCCTCGGGCGCTGCGGGTGGGCAACGGCTCCGAAACGAGCACCCCTCCGGCCCGGAGCGATCGCGGTTGGGATCCGACCAGCCGGCCTCCCACCATCACGGCCCTCTCCACGTCCGCCACGAACTCGAGGGTAAAGAGGGGTCTCACGCTCCGCACGGGCCCGGAACGGCGGATGTCCGATCCTCCAAAGATCCTGACGTCGCCCAGGTGGTTCAGCGTTGCGATGTGCCCCGAGCCGGGCAGGTCCAAGATGGCGTGGATGTCGAGGTCGTACTGGGAGGGCTCGTCGTCGTCGGGAAAGCGGGTCTCGTCGAAGACGGCGAGGATCCGGAGCTCAGTGTCGGCAAAGACGACGTTGCGGCCAAGGTTGTTCCAGGCACACAGCCCGTCCAGCGCCACCACTCGGCCGATTCCCTCGGGCTGCGAATTGTGCACCGGACTCTCCGGATGCGAATCGATGGGGTCGCTGATGCGGCCTTCGAAATGGCTCGCCACGGGCGGGCGGGGTTCGGCGCCTGGCGCAGCCTGGTGATCTCTCACAAGAGGTCCGTCAGTGCGCGCAGCACTTGGTCCGGCTGGATCGAATCCACACACTGCCCGCCCACCGCGCAGGACCGCGGGCTCCGCCGAAACCCTCGCAGGCTCACTTGGTCGTTGTAGGCGTAGGCCCTCTCTGCGGCCACGCACTCGTCGTCGCAGGGGTGGCCGACCACTGCTCGGCAGTGAGCCCAAGGCCGGAAATAGACCGACCTGGGCCGGCACAGGGTCACCGTCGGCGTGCCCTGCTGGACCGCGATGTGGGTCATGCCCGTATCCACCCCGACCACGGCCAGGCACGCGGTCAGGACGTCCACCGCATCCCCGGGCGTGGGAGCCCACACCTCCGGGATTCCGCTGGCGCTCATCTCCGCGGTCGATCCGTTCCGGGTGAGCAGTCGAACGTCTGCGCCGAGCACCTTGGCCTCCGCCGCCAGGGAGGCCCAGTGCTCAGCCCTCCACTGCCTGGCCGGACCGTCGGTCTCGGTGACCAGCAGCAGGCAGTCGCGAACCTCCGGGCGAGGATGAGCGCGAAGGGGAGCGGGGCGGGTGAGATCGACGGGTATCCCGAAGTCGGCGCAGATCCGGCCGAGGATGTCGTTGATCGAAAGTGGGCCGTACGCGTCTTCGAACTCCGGCGATCCCCACCAGTGGTCCCGCTGAAGGGGATGGTCGCGGAGATCCACGTAACGATGTCGGCGCGCCGGCGGATCGAAGAGCTCTTCGTCCACCGACCCTGCCAACCCGGCGAGCCGCTGGGAGAGCACCGCCTGACCCGGCGATCGAGCCACGAGCCAGATCTGCTCGTCTCTCTCTCCGGCCTCGGCAATGAGCCCCTGCACGGCGGGGAGGGACACCACCAGGTCCCCCAGTCCGAAGGAGAGCGGTGCCACATAGACCGGGATCATGGCTGCTGCAATCGGCCGGTCGCGGGGGACGACCGCACCTCAGGCCTGGGCATACCGAGTGAGATCCGGGGTCTCCAACAGTTCGAACCCGCGTTGGCGTTCGGCGCACTTGTTGCAGGTCCCGCAGTGAATACCCGCCACCGGATCGATGCACGAGAAGGTGTGCCGAAGATCGATTCCCGATCCCAGCCGCACCACCTCGGACTTGGAGAGATGGGCAAACGGAGTGACCACTTCGAGACGCGACGAGAGCCCCAGTTGGGCCAGGGATCCAAAGAGCGCAAAGAAGTCGCCGCTGCTGTCGGGAAAGGGATTGCCCTTGAGCGTCCCCATAGCGATGGTCGGAACGTCGTGGAGGGCGCACCAGACGCTCGACTTGGCCAGCAGGAGCACGTTTCGGCCCGGTAGGCCGACGGCCTCATCGGGGGATCGGGCATCGGGAACGTCACTACCGGAGATGCTCCAATGATCGCCGTAGAGGTCGGCCACCGGACATTCCAACGTGACCAGTGGACGACAACGCGAGTCTGAGAGCGCGGAGAGAAAGCGGCGCAGGTGGGCCTCTTCGGTCTCCTCCCAGACGAGACCGAAGCGAACGTAGATGGGCTGCACGCGGCGATCACGTCGGAGGAAGTCGGCCACGAGAATGGCGCTGTCGAGACCGCCGCTGGCGAGGACGGCGACGTCGGTCCGGCCTGGCTCGGACCCCATTGGCCTACCCCTCGCCCCGGTATGCACAGCCAGAGGTGCATGTTTCGTGGACGACCACCTGCGAGAGGTCCGGCAGGGCGTGAGTCAGCCGACCCCAGATCCATCGGGCGAGGATCTCACTGGTCGGATTGTCGAGTCCCTCGATCTCGTTGAGGTAGTAGTGATCGAGCACATCGAGGACGGGACGCATGGCGCAGGTGAGATCGGCGAAGTCGCGTACCCACCCCGTCTCGTCGCCGACCGGTCCGGTGACGTGCACGCTCACCCGGTAGGAGTGACCGTGCAGCCGTGCACACTTGTGGCGGGGCGGCACGTTGGGCAGACGGTGCGCGGCCTCGAACGTGAATTCCTTGAAGATCTCCATGGCCACCGGATTCGTAGGCTAGCCCGCTCCGGGTCTTTCGCCCTCGGGGAGGCGCTCGTCCGGACGAACCGGTCAGTTGGCTGGTTGCTGGCGAGGACCGCAGCCCCTCCGAGACTGGTCAAGCGCTGTCCGAGGCTCCCCATCTTGTGGCTTTCCCTCTCAGGGCCCAACTGTCGCCGGGCTGGCCCGAATGCCGACGGTGCGGGAGTTCACGATGAGCGTCAATCCCCGTCACCACGACGGGCGGGTGGGTTTGAGGCTTCACGTGGCTTTGAGCTGCACCTTCCCCCTCAGCTGGGCCGGTGTACTCGCCAGATAGGCCTGGAGCTTGCGGACGCTCCAGCGTGTGAAGGGCTGCCCGATGGACTCGGGGCGAGCCGTGGCCGACGAGACGATGAGCTCGCGATCAGTCGTCGTTATCCGGCGGGGCCGGCCACCCGCCCACGCGGGGTCCAAGGACGCCATCCCGAGCTCATTGAACCGGTGAATCATCTCGCGGACCCGGTCCGGCGAGGTCGGCACCATGCGCGCGATCACGGCCACGTCGTTGCCCCCGGCAGAGGCCAGCACCACGAGGGCGCGGCGCCACTTGACGACGGAGGTGTCGCTCTTTCCTCCTCCGCGCCGCACGATCCGCTGCAGCTGGCGACCCTCGGCGTCGGTGAGTCTTCGGACCTTGACTGGTTTGGACATGACCCGAGTCTGCGCGACCCCAGCTCAGAAGTGGTGGACGCGAAGGATTCAGGTCAGGGCACTGACCGGACTTCCGGAGATGGTAGGCATTTTTGAGGGTCGCTAACCACGTTATCCCTGCTCATCGCGCGGTGAGACGGCAGAAATGCTCCGAAGGTGTAGGCACACGAATGCTGGACGTGATCAGCACACCGGTGTAATTTTGTAGGCGTGTACCTGCGGGAGTCGAAGCGTCGCAACAAGGACGGCTCCACCGTCAGCTACCTGCAGCTCGCGCACAACGAGCGCCACCCCGAGACGGGCTCACCGGTGGCGAAGGTGATCCACAACTTCGGGCGCGCCGACCGGGTCGACCGTGACGCCTTGGCGCGCCTCGTCTCGTCGATCTCGCGGTTCTTGGAGCCGGCCGAGGCGATCGCCGCGACATCGGGCAGCGAGGTCTCCGTCGTCGACTCTCGGCGCTTCGGCGGCGCCTACGTGCTCCGGCAGCTCTGGGAGCGCCTCGGGATCGCCGACGCCTTGATGGTCATCGGGGAGGGTCGGCGCCTCTCCTCCGATGTCGTCGAGCAGGTGCTGTTCGCGCTCGTGGCCAACCGCTGCCTGGAGCCGGGCTCAAAGCTCGCCGCCACGCACTGGGCGCAAGAGCGGGTCGCGCTAATCGGCTGCCCCGCCTTCGACGGTGACGCGGCCTACGCGGCGATGGACTTCTTGGCGGACGCGCTGGCCGAGATCGCCAAGGGCATCTTCGATCGCACGGCCTCGCTGTTGAACCTGTCCTGTGACGTGATCTTCGTCGACACCTCTTCCACGTACTTCGAGCGCGACGTCCCCGACCCCTTGGTCGAGCTCGACACCGCGGCGGGCGAGGCCGAAGCGAGGGAAGAGGTCGCCGAAGACCACGGACCCGAGGAGGCCGCGACCCGGCGGTTCTCCAAGCATTCCAAGGATCACCGTCCCGACCTGCCCCAGGTCGTGTTCGGCATGGCGGTCACCGCCGAGGGAATCCCGATCCGGTGCTGGACCTTCCCCGGCACCACGTCGGACCAGGCCATCAGCAAGACCATCAAGGACGACCTCGCCGGCTGGATGCTGCACCGGGTGGTGTGGGTGGCGGACTCCGGCTTCAACTCGAAGAACAACCCCGCCTATCTCCAACGCGGCGGGGGCCATTACATCGTCGCCGAGCGGGTCCGTGGCGGGTCGAAGGAAGCGAAGGCCGCGCTTTGGCGCGCCGGGCGCTATCACCAGGTTGCCGGCAACTTGGAGGTGAAGGAGGTCCGCCTCGGAGACGGAGCGCGGTCTCCGCGGTTCGTGGTGTGTCACAACCCCGAGGTAGCGGCGAGAGACCGGCGGGTGCGCGACAACCTCCTTCGCTATCTGGCGGAGAAGATCGACGGTTCGGACGCCTGGACGAAGCAACGCCGCGACGAGCTCGTCGGCGAGCTGCGGACGACCCCGGCGCTCCATCGCCTGCTCCGCCGGACCAAGGACGGGAAGCTCCGCATCGACAAGGGCGCGATCGCCGCCGAGGAACGCTTCGATGGCAAGTTCCTCCTCCGCACCTCCGACGACACGCTGACGCCAACCGACCTCGCGCTCGCGTACAAGCAGCTCTCCGAGGTCGAGCGTGGATGGCGAGACCTGAAAGGGGCGCTTCGGCTGCGGCCGGTCTTCCACTACCGCGAGGACCGTGTCCGCGCCCATGTCCAGCTCTGCTGGCTGGCGCTGCTCCTCATCCGCACGGTCGAACACGAGACCGGCGACACCTGGCGCAACGTGCGCAACGAGCTGGAGCGCATGCACCTCGTCACGCTCGAGACCGCCGAGGGTCGCGTCGCCCAGCGCTCGACGGCGACGCCTCGCCAACGCGAGATCCTCCAGGCTCTGGGCATCGCCGAGCCCGCCCGCTTCCACGACTTCGAGCTTCCCGAGCCCGTCGCGTAGTCCCAGCTCACAGCTTCGCGTAGTAACACGACCGCTCTGGCCTGTCGCATTCGTTCTACCTGGTCAACCCAGCCTTTTAGCCCCTCTGACTGCCCACCATCTCCGGAAGTCCGGACTGATGTGAAACGGCTTGTCAAGTGGTCGCGAGACTCGAGTCGGAATCGGTTTTCGGCCGCGACCGACCAGGGACTGGTCGGTCGTTGATCAGCAATAGGCAGGCGACGGGGGGCCTCGGGGTCAAGACGGAGCGCCCTGCAGCGAAGTGAGGACGAACGGTCTTGACGCTGGGGGTGGCGGCTGCCACACCTCCCCAGCGGCGGCCTCGTGGGGTGGTGGTCGGGCTCCGAGGTCTCGACGATGCGCCGGCGGTCGGTGGATCGGCTGACCGCCACACTGATGTACGCGGATCGGAACCGCATGTCGGCTATCCGCAGGAAGGTGCCCCTGACTAGCTTTCCAACGGTGTTGGCGCGGCATAGTGCCGCCGGGGATCGGTCCTGCAACGGCGGGTCGCCGGCGCATCGTCCAGCGCTCGGTCACTGGGGCAGCCGGCCCAGGTGTCCGTCGGGAGAAGTGATCTCAGCTCGCCATCTCGGCCCAGAGGAAGCCGGCGAGCTCTCTGGCGATGGCCGCGGCCACCACGCTCTTGGTGTTCTTCCTGGCTGCCAGGTGGCGGAACCGGCCGCAGAGCCGGAGCTGGGCGGCCCAGGCCCGGGCCACCACTTCTGGTGGGAGCCCCTCATGGCGCTTGGCGATCTCGGGGCCGACATAGGGGCGGTGCTGGTAGGACCAGGCGGCCTCGACCAGCTGGGCCCGCAGGTGGGTGTTCCCGGCCCTGGTGATGTGCCCCCGGTGGGTGATCGATCCGCTTGAGTACTCACTCGGGACCAGTCCGACAAATCCCATGAATGAGGCGGGCCGGCCGAACCGCCGCCAGTCGCAGACCTCGGCCTGCAGGGTCAGCGCGCCCATGGTGGTCACCCCTCGATAGGCAGTCAGCCGGCGCACGGGGTCGGCGAAGGGCTCCTTGTCGAACCAGGTGCGGAGATCGGCCTCGACGGCGGCAAGGGCAGCGTCGCGCGACGAGACCACGGCTCGATAGTGGTCGAAGGTGACCCCGAGGGCGGGCTCGTCGAAGCGCTGGGCACCGAGCCACGCCTGATGCTTCACCGTCCAGTTCGACCCGTCCCGCCAGACCCGGGAGTGGCGCAGGAGGAACTTGGTCAGCCGGTTGCGGGCCCGGGTGAGGTCCTCGACCATGTCGCTGCGGGCCCGGCACAGATCACGGACCGCCTCTTCGAGTGGCGTCGGGATCCGGACGGCCACCAGTTCGCCGGCCCGGTGCAGCCGGGCCAGCCGGCGGCAGTCACGGGTATCGGTTTTCACCTTGTCGCCGGCGGCCTTGGGGATCATCGACGGAGCAATGACCTCGCAGCGCACCCCGAGGGACTTGAGCAACCGGGCCAGGTCGTAGCCCGTCGGCCCTGCCTCGTAACAGGACACGAGCCGTGACCGGTCGTCGAATCGATCGATCAGGCGGCGGACCGACGCTTCGTCGTGGAAGATCTTCTCGACGTCGGGACGCTCATGACCGGGGTTCAAGATCCCCACGGAGATCGAGTCCTTGTGGACGTCCATCCCGAGGAACACGGCGTCTGGGTGGGCAAGAATGGGCACGGCTGGCTCCTTCCGTATGTTGGCTCCGCCCACCTTGGTGGATGATCCACGTAGATGCGGATCGAGCCAGCCGTTTCATGTTGACTAGCAGTGCCAATCACGCCTTGCGCCTACTGTGGCGAACTCGTCGAGCACCCACCCACCGACCGAATCCGCTACTCGTCAGATGGCGACAAGCAGCGGGCGATGATCGTCAACGGGGTCGTCCTCCACGGGTGCGGGGACTTCAGCGGCAACGGGACCTGACGCGACAGAATCCGGTCCCCCCGGTCCCCCCGGTCCTACCGTGTCGGCGTGCTCCTCGAAGATGAGCTCAACCTTCCGCTCACCGAGTGGCTGATGCGGCCGGGAGCGACGGAAACCCTCTGACTCGAACAGCTCCTGCGACGCCCGGCCTGGATGGCAGAGGCAGCCTGTCGGGGCGAACCCTCGGATACGTTCTTTCGGCCGCGTGGAGCACCAATCTGCCGCGCCGGGCCTTCATCAGTGCGATTAGTGCTGCCACGGTGAGCGGGGCGGGCACTGGGAGAGATGGGACTTGCGGCCCTGTTGGCGGACCGATCCACCTGTCAGGATCTTTGGGGTATACCCGTGTTGCCTGAGTGGCAGCCGAGGAAGCGACGCAACACCAGGAGGGGGAGTCATGACGTTCAACCTGGCCACCATTCTGCGGGAGTCGGCGAAGGCGAATCCCTCGAAGCCTGCGATCCTCTCGGGTGCCGGCGCCCTGACCTATGCGGAGCTGGATACGCTCTCCGACCGCTTCGCCTCGGGCCTCCGCCGCCAGGGCGTTCTGCCCGGCCAAGCGGTGGCCCTGCAGCTGCCCAACCTCCCAGAGTTCGTGATCGCCTACTTCGGCACCCTGAAGGCCGGCTCGGTGGTCGTTCCCCTCAACGTCTTGCTAAAGGCACCTGAGGTTGCGTACCAGCTCGCGAACTCCCGTGCCTGCTTGCTCGTCACGTGGGCCGGGGTCGCGGCGGAGGCCGCCAAGGGCGCCGCCGACGCGGGCCTCGACCAGATCTACGTGGTGACCCTGCCCGGCTCCTCCAAAGTGCCAGTCGGCAGCCCCTTCCAGGAGCTCCTTTCCGGCGAGCCATCCGATCCGCGGGTCTTCGAGCCGTCGCAGCCGGGCGACACGGCGGCCATCGTGTACACCTCGGGGACGACGGGCAGGCCGAAGGGGGCAGAGCTCAGCCACTTCCAGCTCTACATGAACGCAGAGACACCCGGCCGGCTCTTCGGCGTAAGGGATGACGACGTCGTCCTCGTGGTGCTCCCCATGTTCCATGTCTTCGGTCTGAGCAGCGAGCTCAACGTCTGCGTGCGGTTCGGGGCGACCATGTCGCTCGTCCCGCGATTCGAGATCGACAACGTCCTCGACGTCATCCAACGCGACCGGGTAACGATCTTCGAGGGGGTGCCGACCATGTACATCGCGATGCTCGAGCATCCGAATATCGCCAAGTACGACCTCTCCTCCCTGCGGGTGGGGATCTCCGGGGGCGCGGCCATCCCTGCACAGGTCCTTGACGGCGTCGAGGAGAAGTTCGGCATCGTCATCCTCGAGGGGTACGGCATGACCGAGACCGCCTCGACAGTCACCTTCAACGTCAGCGCCGAAGACCGCAAGATCTATAGCGTCGGCAAGCCGATCTGGGGCGCCGAGCTCGAGATATGGAACGACAAAGGTGAATCCGTGCCCGCGGGGTCCGGTCAGGTCGGGGAGATCGTCGTACGAGGTGTCATCATGCCGACCGGATACTTCGACGACCCAGAGGCTACGGCAGAGGCATTCGCCGGTGGGTGGTTCCACACGGGGGATCTCGGCTACCTCGACGACGATGGGTTCGTCTTCATCGTGGACCGGAAGAAGGACCTCATCATCAGGGGCGGCTACAACGTGTACCCCCGGGAGATCGAAGAGGTGCTCTACACCCACCCAAGCGTCGCGGAGGCAGCAGTCGTCGGCGTGCCCCACGACCGCCTCGGCGAGGAGATCAAGGCGTACGTCGAGCTGCACGCCGGATCAACGGCGAGCGAGGACGAGATCATGAGGTTCGCCAAGGACCGCATGGCGGCCTACAAGTACCCTCGTATCGTCGAGCTCCGGCAGGACCTCCCGAAGGGCGCCACGGGGAAGATCCTCAAGCAGGCCCTGAAGGAGCCACCGGCTGGGGGTTCAGCAGCACGTAGTGGGCACTGACCGAGCACCCGATCGCCGGCGGATCTCGTACCGGATGTCGAAGTGCGGATCCTCCACGCCGGCGACCTCCGGAAGGGCACCGTGCGGAGCCTCTGGCGACAATCGGGCTCGAGCGGCAGACGGGCGGCGATGGCACCGACGAACTCCTCGCACGACGGGGAGGTCCCCCGAACACCGCCAGGGAAGCGATGGCCATGGAGGCGATTCCCTCAGGTAGCGCCGTCCTCGACGGTGGGCGCAAGGGGCGGGGCGGCGAGTGCCCCCTGGCGCCGCCCGCCGGGCGACGCCAGACGGAGATGATGTAGGCCGATGCATCGACCCCGGCAGCCGGCCGACCGGCACGGCAGGGCTCCGCGTATCGGACTCGTCTTCGGGGCCGGAGGTGTGGTCGGCAGCGCATTCCACGCCGGCGTGGTGGCTGCGCTGGCCGAGGCCACCGGTTGGGACCCACGGACGGCGGTGGTCATGGTCGGCACCTCAGCCGGAGCCGTCACGGCCGCAGGTCTCCGGGCCGGGCTCTCGGCTCTTGATCTGCTGGCGCGCGCCGAGGACCGGCCGCTCTCGCCAGAGGGTGTCGAGCTGGTCCAGCGCGTGGGGACCCGTCCTCGCCGACGGCTGCTGCGTCCGGAGCCGAGCCGGCTACGTTCAGCCTCCGAGATCGGCACGATCCTCCAGCAGGTAGCACGGCGGCCGCTGTCGTCGCGTCCCGTTGCCATCCTCGCCTCCCTCATCCCCGACGGAACGGTCGACACGGCGTTCATCAGCGCGGGCATCGGCGCGCTGGTCTCCGACAGCTGGCCCGAAGAGAAGCTGTGGATCTGCGCCGTTCGCCAGCGTGACGGGCGCCGGGTGGTGTTCGGCCGGGACGCCGTGGCTGCGGAGTCCCTGGCCGTCGCCGCCTCGTGCGCCATTCCGGGGGTGTTCAGGCCGGTCGTCATCGACGGCACGTCTTACATCGACGGCGGCGCGCACTCGCCCACGAACGGCGATCTCCTAGCCGGCGAAGACCTCGACCTGGTGTTAGTCAGCTCACCCATGTCCATCGCCAGCCGCTCCCTGCGGTTGAGCGCCGACCAACCTGCTCGACGCTGGTCACGGGCCCTGCTCGACGCCGAGGCCATGAGGATCCGCCGACGAGGTGGCCACGTGGTCGCCTTCCAGCCCACGCCGGAGGACCTCGCCGCGATGGGCCTTCGGGCAATGGATTGGGAACGCCGTCCCGCCGTGGCACGCCAGGTGCGCCGGTCGACCCTGCGACGCCTGGCCCGAGCGGACACCCGGGAACGATTGAACCTCCTGAGAGCACCGCATTGATCGTTGCCCGCAGGCGACCGATCATTTCGCCCGGCGCCAGCCACGACGTAGAGTTGCTGCCAAGCTCGCAGGCGAGCGAAGCGTGGTTCCGGAGCGTCTCGGGCGAAGTCGGCTGACGACAGGGGCGGGCAACGTGGCAGGCAGCGTGGCCAACGAGGAGATCCAGGCGCTCGGTCAGCTGGGCGGAGAGAGCCTCGCCCGAGGGGTGGGTCTCGTCCGCGGCGTTCACGCTGCGGTCGCCGACCGGACGTTTGGGGCCCTCGGTCCGGTGGCGGCACCCATGCGGGTGACGCACGACCTGATCGCCCACGCCGTGTACGGCTTGCTCGAGGGCGCACACCGGACGGCCCCCCAGGTTCTCGCGGCGGGGCTGGCCTCGTGCTCGGGAGAGCACGAGATGCGGGTCTCAGCGTCCGCCGCCGGCAACTTCGCACTTGGAGCGCTGAACGGCCTGTACGGCGACGCACTGGCCATCGCTGGCAACCCACTCGCCCTTCCGATGACGCTGCGCGATGGCGGCCGGGACGTCGATCCGCAACCCGGGGGCCTCGCCTCGGCCTTTACCGACGCCACTCCACGCCTGGCAGTGTTCGTCCACGGCCTCTGTGAGACGGACCGCTCGTGGTTCTCTTCGGGCTCGCAAGCTGGTGACCCGCCCGTGAGCCATGGGCTCCGCCTCGGACGCGATCTTGGCTACACGGCACTGTACGTTCGGTACAACAGCGGACTACACATTTCGCAGAACGGCCTCGACCTGGCCCACCTGCTGGAACAGGTCGTTGACGGCTGGCCGCAGCCTGTCGAGGAGATCATCCTCGTCGGGCATTCGATGGGTGGCCTGGTTGCACGGAGTGCGTGCCACCAAGGGGCCATCGGCGGGTGCTCGTGGACGGGTCGGGTCCGCCACGTCTTCTGCCTTGCGACTCCCCACATGGGTTCTCACCTCGAGCAAGGCGCGAACGTGGCGGGATGGGCGCTGAACCTAGTCCCCGAAATCCGGCCCTTTGCGAGAGCGCTCAACTCGAGGAGCGCGGGGATCAAGGACCTGCGCTTCGGCTCCTGTCTCGAGAGCGATTGGCTGGGACACGATCCTGACGAGTTCCTCAAGAACCGCTGCGAGGAGGTCCCGTTTCTCGCAGACGCCAACTACTACTTCATCGGCGCAACGGTCACTCGGAACCCTCGTCATCCCGTCGGCCTGCTGTTCGGTGACCTCTTCGTCCGGTTCGCAAGTGCATCAGGGCAGGGCCGTCGGCGGGTCGTGCCGTTCGAGATCGACAATGGCCGACACCTCGGTGGTCTGCACCACTTTCATCTCCTGAGCCATCCGACCATCTACGAACAGATGCGTCGCTGGGTCGACTCACAAGAGCTCGGGCGTGAAGAGGTCTAAACCCACGACCCACAGGTGCCGTCGTCGGGGGCGGGCGAGCATTCTCGGCGAGCTGCATGGTGTCCGACGGGGAGAGAGGAACACGGCGTCGTGCCCAGCGAAGGCGTAGTCCGAGATGGCCGCTGGTCCCTTACGAGTTATGGATCGGGAGGCGCATTGGACCTGCATCCAGGAAGTGCGTTGCCGGCGGAGCAAGGATCCGGGGCCTCGAGGAGGGGACATGAGGAAGGGGTTGTCGGCCGGTCCAATGACAGCGGGGGAGTCGCGGCTGTCCTCCGGGTGCTCTCTCCACCGAGTCGGACGCAAAAGGAGCCTCCGACCCTCTATGCACTCAGACTGGTGCTGGGAGCGCTACGACCACGGCGGCGGCCTGTCTCTACCGATCGACTCGGAGTGCAGCTGGAGTGTGACGGTGTCCGGATGAGCGAGCGGGAGCTCGGCAAGGTGCGGCCACCGATGGTGTCCGAGTCAGACCCCGGCGCGACGTGGGTCGGACAAGTCTCGGAACCGTCGATGAGGTGAATAGGGGGAACCAAGAGCGCCATATGTGGCAAGAATGCTGCGACGCTATCCATGAAGCCGTTCTCGGGCCTTGCTACCGCACGCATGGCGAGTTCCGCACGCGGCTTGGGCGCCCGTCGTAACCATGCCGCGGGCAGATCCGATCGGTCGCCTGATCGACGAGGCCAACCGGATCGCCCTCCGGGTCCCCTATACGCCGGGACGGTTCCTCAGGCGGGCGTGGGGCGGGACGCTGCGCCACGCGGTCCGGGACAAGGTGGTGATGATCACCGGAGCGTCCTCGGGCATCGGCCGGGCCGGTGCGATCCGGGTGGGACGCAACGGCGCCACGGTGGTGCTGGTCGCCCGCACTCGCGAGAGGCTCGAAGCGACGAGGGACGAGATCGTCGCAGCGGGAGGTGTCGCCCACGTCCATCCCTGCGATCTCTCCGAGCTCGACGATGTCGAACGCATGGCGTCCGGCGTCCTCGACCGCCACGGGCGCGTCGACGTGCTCGTCAACTGCGCCGGGCGCTCGATCCGACGGTCCCTCGCGCTCTCCTACGACCGCATGCACGACTTCCAGCGCACCATGCAGGTCAATTACTTCGGCGCGGTCAAGCTCATCTTGGCCCTCACGCCCGGCATGCGAGCACGCGGGTTCGGGCACCTGGTCAATATCTCGTCCGCCGGAGTCCAGGTGAACACACCACGCTTCTCCGCCTACCTGGCGTCCAAGGCGGCCCTCGACGCGTTCTCGCGGTCCGTCGCACCCGAGCTACGCAACGACGGTGTGCACATCACCACCGTGTACATGCCGCTCGTGCGCACCCCGATGATCGAGTCGACCGAGCTGTACGACGCGTTCCCGGCCATCACCGCCGAGGAGGCGGCCGACATGATCACCGAGGCGATACTCATCCGCCCCCATCGCATCTCGACGCCTTTTGGCAGCGCCTTCGAGGTCGCGCATGCACTCAATCCCGGCCCGGTGGAGATGGTCCTCGAGGTCGCTTATCACCTGTTTCCCGAGTCCAGGGCGGCCCGCGGGGAGGAGCCGACAGATCCCGACGCCGACAGGCTCTCGGGGCCGGCGCGCGTCTTCGCCCGGGTGTTGCGGGGGACCCATTGGTGAGCGGGCCGACGCCCAGCGGCCCGGAGGCTCTCAAACCGTGCCGGCAAACTCCTCTAGATCGCGGAGGTCAGCGAGCAACCTGTAGAACTCCGCTTCTCCAGCCGGCTGCAGGCGCCATATGAGAGAGCCGCCCGCCGTTGCTCGGAACGGAGCTCTTCGAGCGCGTGTCCTGTTTCGATTCTGGTCCTTATCGAGGCGGGATCGAACAGGGTGACAGATTGGGACGTTGGTCCCTGTTGGGGCCACGTGGACCGACATTGAATGACGATGAGGGCGTGGTGCCGGCGACCCGGCAGCCCGATGGGGAAAGCCGGTGCTCCAATCGCCGGTCAAGGAGGAACGTGACGGTCGGTGACGGAGGGACGGTGCTCATCACGGGCGCGAACTCGGGCGTTGGCTTGGCGACCGCTGTGCGTCTTGCCCAGCTCGGGTTCCGCTCGGTCGGCTCAGTTCGCTCCCGGGCCAAGGCTGCACGCGTGGTGGAGGCTGCCGCGAGTGCCGGGGTGACCGTTGAGACCGTGACGCTCGATGTCACCGACGCCGAAGGCTGTCGGAAAGTGGTTGATCAGCTGCGCCCCTGGGCACTAGTGAACAACGCCGGCTATTCCGGAGTCGGCGCCATCGAGGATGTCACTGACGAGGACGCGCGTCGGCAGCTCGAGACAATGGTGGTGGCACCCTTGCGGCTCTCCCGGCTCGCGTTGCCGCACATGCGCGCCGCCGGTCAAGGTCGAATCGTGAACGTATCTTCGATTTACGGATTGACGACGACACCGTTCACTGGCTGGTACCAGGCATCGAAACATGCGCTCGAAGCCCTTTCTGACGCCTTGCGCCTCGAGGTCGCCCGGGATGGCATCAAGGTGGTCCTGATTGAGCCGGGTGGTGTGAGGACTCATATCTGGGAAGAGGCGGAGACGGACCTGGCGAGTCGAGCCGGCTCAAGGTACGAGACGCAATACCGCCGGCTTCTCACCCTCCTCGCGCGGTGCGTGCCCCTGATGGCGCCGCCCGAAGCAGTGGCCAAGGTCGTCGGCCGGGCCCTCTCCGTGGGTTCGCCGCGGGCTCGGTACCTTGTCGGCCGGGACACCCAGGGCATCTTGGCTGGAGAATCCCTGGTTCCGACCTGCGTGAAGGACCGCCTGGCTCGTCTCGTGACAGGTCTGTGAGGACTCGATTTCCTGCGGCTCGGATTTCGCGCGCTCATGCTCCTCGGCGTCCTTTCGCGGCCGCCGTCGGATCTGCGAATTCATGGAGTTGACCACCGATGCGTCACGGGAGGTCATCGGACGACGTCCTGTCCGCTGTTGAAGTTCAGCGGTAGCCAAGACCGGGAAGCGAGTGCCGCCTCGGCGGCGAGCTTCAGATGCTCGTGCTCAGGACGCCGCGGCCGACGACTCCTCCGAAGCCTCGCGAAGCCTGTTGAGCTCGTCCTGGACGAGCTGCTCGTGTTCGAGCTCGTCCTGCCGTGCCCGGCGCGGGCTCCAGCGGCCCCTCATCACGAAGATCGCCGGGATGAAGAAGGCGGTGCACCCGAAGCAGACCCACAGCCAGTGCTGCCATTCGGACGGCGCCGTCGCACTCACGATCTGGAGCTGCTTGAGCTCCGGCTCCCACCTGTTCAGGAACTGTAGTTGGGGGGAGATCTTCTGGATCTGCGTGAGCTCGGACGTCGCACGGGCAGGGCCCACGACCTTCGCCGCATCGTGCGAAATTCGGAGGAACAGCTTCGGGTTCTCGGTGAGGATGGTGGTCCCGGGGTACTTCGTCGCCTCGGCGAACGCGGTGGGATCGGACTGGACGATGGCGACTTCGGTCGGGTACGTCGCCTGGATGGTGGCTGCCGGCGGCGTGATGTTGGCGATCTGGGTGGCCGGGCCCATCGAGGTCACGTCGGCGGCATTTGGCGTCTTCCCCGCCACGATCTCGTTGATGGCAACGACGCTCCTCTCATCCATGGGACGGTAGGCGTTGTTGGCAGCGAGCCCTGCGGAGACGATCACGAACGGGATGAAGACGAGGGTGATCGCTGTGATCAGGCGAACGAGTCCACCCCAGATGGACAGTGCCGTGGCGATCAGCGCCGGGTTGTGGGCCTCGGCGGTCTCGGTGAAGCTCGCCATCCACGGCGAGTAGGCCATCGCCTGGAAAGCGAAGAGCACCGACACGACCCACACGAGGGTGTAGTAGCTGGACGTCGCGTGGCCAACGTGTGAGATCAAGATGGGGATGAACACCAGCATGCCGAGCGCGCCGGCCAGCATGAAGGGTTTTCGCACCTTGAACAGGTCGCTCAGGACGCCGAAGAGTACGAGGGCGACGCAGTCCGTCGCCCACACCCAGGCCGCAAGGGCATTGGCCTGAGGAAGGGACGAGTAGTTCGTCGCCTTCACGAACACGGTCGGGAAGAACGCACTCGGGAACGTGCCCGCAGCCGTGTAGAAGAGGACGAGCATCACGGAGATGGCCACGGCGGAGATGATGATGTCGAAGCGGAGCATCTGGCGCCAGGGCCTCTTCAGCGCCGAGGCGACGTCGATTCCCTTGGCTCTCAGCTCGACGAGCACCCGATCCCGCTCGGTGGTCATGACCTGGCTGCGGATCTGGGGCGACAGCTCGCGCAGGAACAGCAGTGCGACCCCGAAGACGATGAGACCCACCACGCCGGAGATGATGAACATGCGCTGCCAGTCCCCCGAGGTAACGCCCAGGGTGTGCGCGGCGAGCTCGGTTGCCACGAGCAGCCCCGCCACGGGGCCCAAGGTCCAGAACCCCATCGCCGAGGCCCGCCCGAGCTGGGGAGTGAAGTCGCGCACCAGCGCGGGGGTCGCCACCAGGATGATCCCTTCGAACAGGCCGACGGCGACGATCGCAACGGTGTACTCGGCCTTGTTGGCGACGTTGGGCAGGGCGAACAGCTGGATGAGCGCCACGATCCCGAGGCCGCCGATCACCACCCAGCAGCGCCCGATACGGTCGGTGATCTGGCCGGCCACGGCGGCGACCATGCCGGCGAGGTTGGACAGAATGATCGTCAAGATGAAGAACCGGAACGACATGTGGAACTTCACGATGAGGATCTGCCCCACGCTGGGCGGGATGAAGTACTGGTACCAGAGGGTGACCGACGCCAGGATCACCACCGCCAGGTAGAAGTACCGCGCCGCCGGCTTCGGGTAGGTGGGCAGCTCGCGGTGCACGATCCAGGACAAGAACCCCTGCCGGGGGCGCCCGCCCTGGAGCTGCGACACCGAGCCCGTCGGCTGCGCCGCTGTCGTCACCGCTGGACCGCGCCCATCGACGAATCGGCCAATGTCGTGGTTGTCAACTGGGCCATCAGCCCCCCCGGACGTTTCCCCAAGTTCTAACTTACTATCTTGCGGTCTCGAAGCGCCAGGGCCGAATGCGTCAACACTCGACCTACCCAGGATGGCGCGGCATAATCAAGCTCGCGGGGATCGAGACGGACCGCCGCCACGCCGGTCCGGTCGTTCGCCTGGGCGGTGGTGGATGTTCTCCCGCTCCCAGCTCACTGCGCCGGGTGTTCCTCGACTCTCCGGCGACTGCGCCGCTGATCCCCCTCAACGTCCAAGGCAGCGGCGCGGCCACGGTGCGCCGATACTGCCCGAGCCCGTTGTAGCTCGCGGTCGGTTCAGGGTCGAGAGCAAGAAGACCTACACCGTGGACGCCTGCGCTGAGCATGCCGGCGAGCTCGAGTGCAGCTGACTCTCAACGTCGACAGCCTCGTCGGAGCGAATCCCGCTGCATCCGAGGCGAGCGTGGGTGCAATGGCGAGTTGAGCGACGCATCTGCGAGGAGTGGGCGAGAAGGGACAGAAGTCGCTGTCCCGACTGCGGGCGACTAGTCCGCTACCCCGAGTTGGAACGGAGCCGGATGGGCCCGGTCAATGGCACGCTCCGGGGCCCATCGCCGCGCACTCGACGACGAGCTAGAGCTAATCGACCGTCATGGTCCGTATTAGGTGTGCGGCAGGCCCTGGACGCTAGAGCCGCCGGCGAGAACCGCGGCGCTCAGGCGACGACAACTGGGCGACCCGCCGCCTCCACATAGCGCGCCACCTGGGCAAGGGTCCGGACCGCCTCAGCCACGCGGCCAGCGTCGAGCGCATCGGCGACGTCGTCGGCCCCGGCTCGGCGCAGGAGGCCACCCAGGTCGTCTGCGAGCTGCGAGATGGTCCACTCCAGCAGAGGTCCGTCTGCCGGATCGTGCTCGATCACCACGTTGCGGGGCGGGTCCCCGGGGGTCAGGAAGTGGACGTGGGGCGCTTCTGCGAAGCAGTCCGCCCGGAAAACCTCGTCGCCCGTGTCTACCCTCCACACGTGGAGCGACACCCCGTGCTCGTCCAGGACCGCGCCCATGCCGGCGGGCCGTTGACCCCCGTTGAACCGGGCTTCTGCACCCGGCCCGAACTCGGCCAGCACCGATGATTCGTCGAGATGGCGGAACTCGACGCCCAGGTCTACTGCGCCGCCGGCGATGCGCACAGTGTGCTGCGGCAACGATCGCGCGGGGTGAGCACGGTACTCGATGGTGGCCACGGGTTCCGAACGTACCAGCACCACGTGCCGCCCGTCGGACCAGGCGGCGTTCACCGTTGGAAGCCGGTTGGCATCCAGCAGAGAGGTGTCCGTCGGGTTGACGTCGAGCTATCGCGGCGCGATTTCCAATCGGAACATCGGGCCGGTGTTGTCACACTTCGTCGAGAACCTTGGGGAGTCACCGCAGATGATCGTGAACCTTCCAACGGCACCACGACTGATGCTGACGTGCACGACCCCGCCAAGAGCGCTGACCTCATAGACGACGCTTGCCGGGTCGCATACGTTTGTCGCGTCCATAGAGAAGGTTGAGACGGGCACCCTGAGTCCGTTTCCGCTGACATGGCCTTCCCAATCCTGTGCCGACGCGGAGTGTGTCTGGGTCTTCCTGACTGTTCCTTTGACCTCTCCGCTCCAGCCGTGAGCCCCTCCGACGTACAGCTCGGCGCTCACGCTGCCCGGCGGGCCATTTGTTCGGCGGCGGACGCGGGAGGATTGCCCACCCCCACGAAGAGATCCCCTCACACCCTGCGCCTACTGTGCCGATCTCGTCGAGCACTCTGCGGACCGGATCCGGTGCTCGCCGGACGGCGGCAAACAGCGATCCCACTCGGCTGCGAATGCCCTCGGTCCCGGCCATGCCGCGCTTTAGAACGAGCGGATGGCACCTCCGTCCACCGGGATGATTGCCCCAGTGACGTAGGAGGCGGCAGGAGACAGCAAGAAAACGGCGACTCGGCCGAACTCTTCCGGTTCCCCGTATCTGCAGAGCGGGATGTTCTTCGACTGCCTGGCACGAACCTCCTCGGGATCGCCAGCGAGTGCGTCGATCTCGCGGACTCGATCAGTGGCGATACGGACCGGCATCAGTCCATTGATGCGTACGCCAGCGGGGCCATACTCGTCCGCCAGCGTCTTTACGATGCCCGCGAGTCCGGGGAAGAGGCCATTGGAGATGGCGAGATTCGGCAGCGGTGCGCGTACCGACGCAGCCAACACGAATACGAGAGATGCGCCCGTCCCGGTCGGATGACTGGTGCCCTCGGTCCCCAGCTCTGCGGCAAGCAGGCGCCCTAAGCGGATGGCCCCGAGGAAGACGCTTTCGAAGGCGGCACGCCATGCATCGTCTGTGGTGCTCGCGACGCTCCCCGTCGGTGTTCCTCCCACGCTCAAGAGTGCCCCATCTACCCGGCCATAGCTCTCCTTCGCGGCTGCGATCAGTCGACTTGGCAGGTCAGGATCCGCATTGTCCGCAACGATCCAGGTAGGGGTGTTGGCTGCGGTGCTGCTCTGCGAGAGGCGATCTGCTGCTGCCGAGGCCGTGGCCTCATGAGGGGACGCGACGAGCACGTTTGCTCCCTCTCCGACCAGTGCCTGGGCAGCGGCGAAACCAAGACCGCGGCTGCCTCCGGTCACGAGGTAGGCCCTATCACGCAATCCGAGATCCATCAGGGCATTTTGGCCGAACCGGCGTCGAGACGTACAGGCCCGCCAGAGGCACTCGGGATCACGCCTCGGGTACCATCGCAACTCGTGACCTCCGCAGGGCTCTCCCTGGCGTGTGGTGCTTGGTCGGAGGAGGGTTCGTGAAATTCAAGTTCCTGGGCGTGATCGGCGCTCTCTTGCTAGCGGCCCTTGCCGGCGGACCGAGCATCGTCGTCGGTGCGCCCGGCGCGACCGCGGTTGCATCAGCCAGCGCACCGTCAACCCCGCCACCCCCGCAGCTTCCCTCGAATTTCAACTGGCAGGGTCGCTACATCGTCTCCGATCTTGGTGTCAACGTCCCCTTCACCTGGGAGGGACGTAATGGCTACAGCCAGATGACTGCTGGAAGTATGAGCGATCAGATCTACTTCACGAACCTCATCTATCACGGCTTCTTGTATACGCTGACTTACAAGTGGCCTGGCCTACCGGCGAACCTGCTTGGGGTATGCGACAAGGTGCAGAAGTATACTCTGGCCAACTACAACGCTTGGCTCGCGACATCTCGTTTTGTTGGGACGGCAGTTCTCGGGGGGAGATCTGGGCCTCAAGTGAACCAGTTCAGAGCCAGCATCGTTTGGGACTCGCAGAAGGGGTTGGTTCCGCCGGTGAATGCGTTGCCGCCCGTGGGAGGGATTCCAAACGTGGTTTCGCCGTTCGCAGGTCTGCCTTCGAGCGCAACAACTCAGCCGGGGCTGGCCCTTCGAATTCCCATCCTGATCGCTGACTTCTCCGTCGACAGCAGCGATCCAACCAAATTCTGGCAGGTATTGCATTTCGGGTTTCAGAACCTTTATGACCCGAATTTGGATGAGTGGATCACCATGCAGAATTTCTCAGCCGCACCCGGGAACGTCGTCCTTCCTGGCGAGTGCCGAAACGCCACTGCCTCGCCGCCCCTTTCGGTCCCTGCAGCTTGAACTCGGAACAGGTCGTGCCGTGGGGCAGACGGATCGGTCCGGTCGTTCGGGCGCCACGGGCCACGGCGCCAGTACCGCGTCGCGAGGGCTTACGGCGAGCCGAACCTCATCGGGCCCTCCCTCTCCCCAGGGTGAGGCGAGAAAACCCGTACGAGAAATGGCTGAACTGCGAATGCATACTCGCAGAGGATCTTTCGCTCCCTCACCGCACACCCGGGTCTTCATCCGCCGACTCGTTGCGCTTGCAACGGGATGAGCCGACAGGGGGCAACGAGGGCACAGAGTCCAACCGACCGCAGGCCAGGATGGCTACGAACGCCACGACATTGTCTACCCGAAGACACGCCACGCGTGATCGCGGTTGGGCGTGCAATAGAGCGTGATGTTGTACGGGCGTGCTGGCCCGATGTTCGTGAGCTGTATCGCGACAGACGTCACGATGCGAGTAAAGATCACATACGGCTGGGTGTGCCGGGCGACAAGAACGGTGTTGACGCCCGGCGCATTTATTTGAGCCAAGGGATGGGTGCGGTTTGACCCGGTGCCTTCGACATATCCCTGGCCCAGGGCTCCACAATCGAGCCTCGGAGTGAGTTTCTGGTTCTGACCAATGGTGCCGGAGAAATCGTGGGGAATGCTCAATATCGCCGCCGCCCCGGCATCTCCAGCGCCCGTCGCCGAAGCCGGGGTGGCCAAGCCGAAAGCAGCACCGGCGAGCCCTACCGCGGCGACTGGCGCCAGCAGGCCATAGGCAGATTTCCTCGAACCACTCATCAGGCGCTCCTCCGCGCTCGTCCATGTTGCATCGACCGTCAGATGTCGACGTCCATGGAGGACTCTCTATCTATTCGCAGCGCCCCGGATCTTGGCATGGGTGATCTCAAGCGTCAAGACATGATGGTTGAACGTTCGCGCCACTCGTGACGTCATTACAGGGAGCAACCGGGCAGGCCCCGAATGTGGGGCAAGTCGTTTCTTCGTCGCATATTTCATTGACGATGGGTGTGATCCGACGCACTCGATGCGGGTGCCCCGATGGGCGACTGTCGTTCCGGCCGCCGCCCCATCACATCCACGCTGTGACAGGTCACTCTTTCGGCGACACATGGCTGTTGTACCTCGTCGGCAGTACCCTTGAAACCGTGCGACCCCTTCGGTACTCCATCAACGTCACACTGGACGGGTGCTGTGATCATCGTGCCATCTCGGCGGACGAAGACGTGCATCGGCATGCGACCGAGAATCTGAACCAGGCCGACGCTCTTCTCCTCGGCCGGGTGACGTACGAGATGATGGAATCCGCGTGGCGGCCGGCGGCGGGGACGGGAGCGAGGCCTGATTGGATGGAGCCGTTCGCCCAGACGATGAACGCGGCCAAGAAGCATGTCGTGTCGAGCACCCTGGAGCAGGTCGATTGGAACGCGGAACTCGTGCGTGGGGATCTGGGCGAGGCCGTTCAGCAGCTCAAGCGGGAGCCGGGCAAGGGACTGTTCGTGGGAGGTGTGAAGCTCCCGTTGGCGTTGACGGAGCTGGGATTGATCGATGAGTACGAGCTCGTGGTGCATCCGAGGCTCGCGGGCCACGGGCCGACATTGTTCGCGGGACTCTCGAAGCATGTCGATTTGCAGCTCGTGAGCCGGCTGGAGTTCGGGTCGGGAGCGGTGGCCACGCGGTACGAGCCGAGGCGCTAGGCATCCTCGAGACAGGAGATGAGACGGCTTGCTCTTTCTGCCCCGGTGATGTGGTGACTGCGAGGCGGTTGCTTCGTGCCAGCAGGGATGCCACGACACGGGCAGTGGTTGGCGCTGCCAACTCTCATGCTGTCGCAAACCGAAACGGCAACACCGGCGGCTTGCCAACGTGCAGATCATCGTCGTGCTCGAGCAAGGAGGGCGCGTGAAGGGGATCGGGTTCTCACTCGCTCGTGACGCCGAGGAGGTCGACGGTTACGAGGCTCCCCACTGCCTCGTGCGTGGGGGCGTCCGCTGTTCGATGGTTTCGTTCGACGGATTCCCGCTATGGGTCGTGAGAGCCGAGCTTGCCCCTGGTGCAGTCCTCGAGTGGGGGCGGCCGCACGGGGACGAAGCGCTCTATGTCGTCTCGGGTGAGTTGGACGTCAGCGGACGGAGATGCCCTTCCGGCGGGGTCGTCGTGATGGAGTCCGGCGCACGGGCAACGGTCGAGGTTCCTCGGGGCGCCCGTCTTCTCCATTTCGGTCCCCACGAGACGGCCCCACCGAGCGGCGGCCACCACGGAGCCCCGGCCCCCTTGCCCCACGGCGTCCACGTCATCGGTCCTAGGGGCATGTTCGCCGCCGTTGGACCAGGTCGCGACACGCGCATGTTTGCCGACTCCACCTGCCAGACCTGCAGAATCACCTTGTTCGTCACCGGTCGTGACTCCGAGTATGTCTCGTCTCCCCACAGCCATTCCGTCGACGAGATCCTTTATCTGATGAGCGGGAGGATCCGTTTCGGAAGCCGCCAACTCCGACCCGGTGACGCCGTCTGCATCGAGGGCGATCGCCGGTACGCGTTCCGTAGCGGGCCCGAAGGGTTCGCCTTCCTCAACTACCGGCGAGACGCGTCGGAGCAAACCATCGTGGGAGACATCCCACGACTGGAGGGAGGGGCGGCCCGCGGGTTGACGCCGGTGTTCGACGAGCGTTGACCTCACGACGGTTGACGCGCCGTCCTCGTCAGACGTAGCGAATTCCGGAGTAGCCGATCTGGCGGGCGAGCACCTCGTGGAACAGCTGGACACCCTTCTCGTTGGCGCCAACCAATTCGTGGGTGTGGGCGCCGTGGGAGAGGCCACGCCCGCACCCCTCCCAGACGACCTGGTCCTGGTGAACTGCCCGGGCCGCCCGGGCCGCCATCTCCTCGGGCCCTGGCATGCCCTCAGGAGGATCGGCCAGCGGGCTCAACCAGCCGTACCGGATGAAGGACTCGGTGACGTGTTCACCGGGATACAGGTCGGCGTAGATGACGCCGTAGAGCTCGTTGGCCAAGAGGAGCCCGGGCGAGATCAGCCAGATGCAGCCGATGCGCTCCTCGGGACGCCACTCCTCCTCCGGCACGGTCCTCAGGGTCTTGGCCTCTTCCTGTCCGAACATGGGCAGGCCCCAGCGGACATGGGGACCGATGGCGTCGTAGAACGCCAGGTCCACGTTCACCGCCTGGGGGTTGAGGTTGAAGGTGTCGGCGTGAACGTAGGGGACGTGCAGTCCCTCGAGCACCCCTTCGGCCACCGACTTCCAGTTGGCTCCGAGCCGCTCCTCGGTCAGAGACGAGTAGTAGTTCATCTTGTGGCACCCGAGAGCTCCGATCTCTTCGTCGAGCTCGCCGAGGTGGGCAGAGACGTCGATCGGGTGGTCGCGCCGCAGCACCACCCAGACGAAGCCGTGGCGCTCTTCGCTGGGTAGCTCGACCAGGCCATAGGTCAACAAGTCGACATCGCGGTAGCGATCCCGCAGGGGCATGCCGACGAGCTGTCCCCTCGAGTCGTACACCCAGGCGTGGTACGGGCAGGTAAAGCGCCGGGCGTTGCCGCAACCGTGAGCGGGTTCAGCCCCACGATGTCGGCAGTAGTTCATGAAGGCGTGAGCCCCTCCGTGCTCGTCTCGAGTGAGTAGGACCGATCGACCGACCGCGTTGCGCACGATGTAGTCGTGTGGCCGTGGGATCTCGTTCGACGAGACCAGTGCGAGAGGAGAGGTCTCGAACAATTTCACGCTCGCGTCGCGCCAATTCCGGGTCGTTGAAGTAGCCGAGGGGAATTTCCATGGCCGAGTCGGCCATCTCTGGCCACTGCCGTTCGGCGATGGTGACCGCACGCCGCATCAGATCCATGGCAACTGAGGGTTGCGTCACGAGGATCTCCTTGACCGCCGGCTGTGGGCAAGCCCGTAGCGGCGGGTCACAACGTTAGCGAGCGGCGGATGCCCGATCCACCCAGCAATCCTTTGGCCAGTAGCCGGGCGTGGGAGCGGCGGAGGAAGCACTGCGGTGCCGCCGACACTCGCCGACACGCATTGCGGGGCCCGTTCGTCTCGGTGTTCACTGAGACCGTGGCTTTCTATTCGATCGACGGCTTGATTCCGGTCGTGCATCCGACGTCGTTCGTCCACCCCGCCGCCAGCGTCATCGGTGACGTGATCATCGGGCCCGACTGTTACATCGGGCCCTTCGCGAGCCTGCGAGGCGACTTTGGGCGGGTCGAGATCGGCCGGGGTTCGAACGTGCAGGAATCGGCGGTGCTGCACTGTTTTCCCGACGCTGCCTGCTCGGTGGAGGAGGAGGGTCACATCGGGCACGCTGCCGTCCTCCACGGGTGCCGGGTGCGGAGCCGGGGGTTCGTCGGCATCAACTCGGTGATCATGGACGGGGCCGTCATCGGGGAGGAGGCCCTGGTCGCTGCCCACAGCTTCGTCTCCGCCGGATTCGAGGTTCCGCCCCGCACGCTCGTTGCCGGCAGCCCGGCAAAGGTGATCCGGGAACTGGACGAGACCACCCTGCGGTGGAAGTCCAACGGGCCCCGCGCCTACCAGGCGCTCGCCCACCGGTCGCTGGCCACCTTCCAGTCGGTAGAGCCATTGGCAGAGCTCGAGGCCGACCGGCCGAAGCTCCGCCATGAAGCCGAGCGATCGAAGCCCCTTCACGACCTCCGAAAAGGGCAGAGCGCACCGGATGGAGGTCCCGTGGCCTGAGGAGATGGGAGGCGTCGGGATCTTCCCGGACCAGCTCTCGGCGTCGAGGCGGGTCCAGGTGTCGGGACGCCGTTATCCAGTCGGGCCGGTCGTCGCCGGAACCTCCCTACAGAGGGGTGCGCCGATGTCTCTCGGGCCGAGGCACCGGAACGTGCGGAACTTCCAGGGCGCCTGGTTGTCGATGAGGAGGTTCAGGTCGACCCCGAGGTTGCAGCCGTAACGCCACGCAGCGCTCGATCCCGGCGCACCCGTGTACTGGCATTCGGTCGAAAGGGCTCCGCCCACCCGATCGACGAGGTCTTGGCTGGGAGCGTTCCAGGTACAGGACGAGATGACGACGTAGAAGTGGCAGTTGGAGTCGTTGTTGAGCACGCCGACGAAGCTGGTGGGTCCGGTCTTGCGCACCGTGGGGAGCTGCGGGATCTGGCAACCCACCCGGAGGTTATTGCAGTCGACCGTGATGTAGCGGTTCCAGTACAGGGGGAGGTAGAGGGAGTAGATCCATCCGGTGAAGGACTGGCGGCCGGCGCTCAGCGCAGCCGTCGAGTCGACGGTCAGCACACGGCCGTTGACGTCGGACCCCACCGTCATGAGGAGGCCGTAGTCCGCGAGCACGTAACGTCGCTGAGCCTCCGTGACGTCGCGCTCGCGCTGCTGCGTTCGGGCGATCTCATCGACGATGCGGGCATAGGTCTGGGGAGGACTGGGCGTGTCCCGCAGGCCGAGACCCTCGCCGACCGCACCGAGGGAGTGAGCGGTCAGGGCGATGGCCCGCACGAGACGCGGAAAGAGCTTGGCCGAGGGAAAGAATTGGTAGACGTCGCCCATGATCTCCAGGCCGGACTTGATGAGCTTCAAGATCGTGGCGCTCCGGTCCGGCGGGCTCGGCGGGAGCCGGAAGGCCGCGTCGAGCGCGGGGATGCTTCCCTGCTGGTCCTGGAACAGCTTGGTCTCGATGTTGTCGAGGATGGTGTAGTAGCCGACCACGCCTGCCGCCGCCCACAGCTCGGCGATGATCTGGTTGGAGACCGCGGTCCAGGCCGCAGCGGAGACGTTGCTGCCCGGCGGAGGGGTGCAGTCCCGGTACGTGGGCGGTGCGGTCCCTTGGGCGCTCGTGACCGGCGTGCAGCGCTCCGTCAGAAGACCGCGGTAGCGATCGAGGGCCGCCTCGGTGATGGAGTTGTTGGGCGAAGCGTAGGTCTCCTTTCGGAAGTCCGCCGTCCTCCCGAGCAGGAACCGTCCGAGGGCGGTATACGCGACGGCCTCGTCGCCCGAGAAGGGCGGGAACGTGCCGTATGGCATCGGGCGGACGAAGGTACGGCTGGCCGGATCCCACGAGAAGGTCCGGACGCCGAAGGGGCCCCGGGCGAGCAGGAGCGCTCTCCCGTTCTCGGTCACCTCTCCCGTCTGGATCGTGAAGTAGTACCAGGGGCTCGACCACAGAGGGTCGGACAGCGAGAGCGCGTTGGCCGAGAGCTGGGTCCAACCCGACTGGGGTCCGTTCCACTGGTAGACGGCCATCCCGTTGGCGTTCCGGGCCAGGAGCTCGTCCTTGCCATCGCCGTTGAGATCGGCGCCTCGGATGGTCCAGTAGTACTGGGCCTGGTTGAAGCCTGCCTGGTCGCTGAGCGCGGTGAGCGTCGGTCCGAGCTGACGCCACCCGGCCTGTTCCCACGTGTAGGTGTGTACCCCGGCCCGGCCTCGGGCGATGAGGTCGACCTGGTCCGTGCTGTCGAGATGGACTGAGTGGATGGTCTCGTAGAACTGCGGCTGGTTCCAACCGTGTCCGTCCGAGAGGTCGAGCAAGCCTCCGACCTGCGTCCAGCCACTGGATCCCCATTCGTAGGCCCGCAATCCGTCCGAGGTCCGTACGAGGAGGTCGGACTTGCCGTCGCCCGTCACGTCTCCGGTCTGGATGGTCCTGTAGCAGGAGGGCTGTCCACAGTTCGCGTCGGACAGGGCGGTCAGGGCGGGACCCGCCTCGGTCCAGCCGTCTTGTCCCCACTGGTAGGTGTGAAGCCCGTCTGCGGCGCGCGAGAGCAGGTAGGCGTGGCCGCTCCCGGTGACGTCGCCCGTCTGGATGGTCTGGTAGCGCGAGGGCTGGTTGTAGCCGGCCGCGTCCGACAGGGCGGTGAACACCGGCCCGGCCTCGACGAAGGAGTCCGATGTGGCATCCCAGCGATAGGTGTGAAGGCCGTCTGCGGCGCGAGCTAAGAGGTAGGCGTGGCCGTTCCCCGTGATGTCGCCCGTCTGGATGGTCTGGTAGCTCTGTGGCTGGTTCCAACCGGCCTCGTCGGTGAGAGGGAGGGCGACGCCCCCATCCTCGGTGGCCTGCAGCGCCCACTGGCCGGAGGCGGGATCGTACTGCTCGACCCACAAGCCGACGGCGGAGCGGCCGATGAGGTCCAGGCTCTGGGGACCGTCGAGGTGAGCTGTTTGAATCGTCTGGTACGAGCTGGCCTGGTTCCAGCCGGCCAGGTCCGACCACTGGGGGAGCATGTACTCCGGCCCGCAAGGGCTGGTGTACGAAGGGTGTGTCTCGGGGCACCCGGGTGCGACCGCGCTCGGCGCTGACCCGAACTCTTGTGCGGGAGCCGTCGTGGTGGTGGAGCCCGGCGGCCGGGCGGTTGCGGGGCTTGGCGACGGTGTCGTCGTCGGGCCCGGCGGAGCGGCGGTCGTGGTCGGCGGTTCGGTGGTCGTGGTCGGCGGGGCCGCGGTCGTTCTCGTCGTCGGCAGGGTCGTGGTCGGCAGGGTCGTGGTCGGCAGGGTCGTGGTGGTACCGCCGGTCGACGGGCCGGTGGTGGCCGTCGAGGGCGTCGTGGTCGAGGTGGAAGTGCTGACTCCCGTCGGTCCGGTACTCGAAGGAGGTGACGGCGTCACGCCGCCGGCCTCGACGGGGGCGAAGAAGGCGGACGCCCCCAAGAGACTCATGGCGGTGCCGAGAGCAGCGAACCCAAGAGAGCGGTGAGATCCGTGGGTTGTCCCCGAAAGAGACCGACGCATGTCGGTGACCACCTCCTGGAGTCCGAGGCGGTCTGCCGACCCCCGACGTGCCCAGCCCTCTACAACGTGACTGTGGTTGGCCACGGGGATGACGTCAAGGCGGTTGCAGGTGGGCGTCGGGAAATGGCCAGCTGACCGAGTCATCGGCGCGATCGTGGTTCGCCTCGTCCACGGGGCGGACATCGGACCGTCGCCTCTGTCGCTGTTCCGTCACTCGGCCACTCGCGCCGAGCGGGACGTCGTCAGCTGGTCGGGGTCAGCGTGCAGGTGCCCGTTGCCTTGGGCGGCCGGACCTCGGTGAACTGGCTCCGCACCCGGACGGATCGACGCGTCCGAGTTCGTCCCACGATGCTGTCCTCCTCCGAGGCGTCGTGCTCCGAGACGTGTGGACGAAAGCGGCGAACGGCCTTACGAGACTCCTGCGGAGCGCGGTTCAAAGGCCAGGCTGAGCGTCTCGGGCACGTGATCGATGCCGCCGGCCACCTGGGCAACCGCAGGGCCGATCTCGGTCGCCAACCGGGCGAGCTGGTCGAGGTCGAATCCGTAGAGACCTGCCGCGTTGCCACCCACCATCTTGGCGACGTCGTCCGGATCCACACCTGCGTACGTGTGTGCCAGTGCCTGTCGGGTAAACGGGAACGTGCCCTCTTCATGGGGAAAATCGCTCCCCCACATGATCCGGTCGACACCGACGTGGGCGCGGTCGACGGCGTCTTCCCGCGTCATGAAGCTCGCCCCGATCCAACAGTTCGTGGCCCAGTATTCGCTGGGCTTTCGGCCGAGGCGGAACGGATCGAGGAACTTCAACGCGCCGATGCGCCCTTCGTCTTGCTTGGCCTGGATGTCGTCCATGGCCTGGAGCGTCGAGGGAACCCACTTCGAGCCCGCCTCGGCCACGACGAACTTGAGATCGGGAAAGCGGTCGAACACGCCGGACATGATCAGCGACCACAGCGGTCGGTGCGAGTAGAAGCCTGCCTCGAGCACGAAGAGGGCGAGGGTCGCGGGAAAGTAGCCCTCGTTGGGCGATCCACCGCCGCCATGGACATTGACGACGACGCCCCGCTCTTCGGAGGCTCGCCACACCGGGTCATAGACGGGTGAGTGAAGAGGCTCGATGCCACTGCCGGGCGGTACACCGGGCAGCAGGGCGCCGCCCCTCAGACCATGGTCTGCGATCCAGTGCACGTCGCGCACGGCCTCATCGACGTCGTTGAGGAGGATCTGCCCGATGCCGGCCCGACGGCCCGGGAGCTCGGCGCACCACTCGGACAGCCATCGGTTGTGGGCTCGCAAGCCAGCCAGACGGAGTGGATAGTCGGCGGCTGGGGGCGTGGGCGTCACCAGGCCGCTCGTCGGGAAGAACGGTGGAACGGTGTTGGGGAAGATGACCTCACCGACGATCCCGTCGGCTTCGAGCGCCGACTGGCGCACGTCGGAGTCCCAGTTTCGGTCGGCGTCGGGTGCGGTCAGGTCCCGGAACGGGTTCTCGTAACCGGCAAGCCAGCGATCGAACTGGTCCAGGTAGTCAGCCTCGAGGTAGGACCGGTAGTCGCCCAGGTCGGCTCCCGCATGGCAATCTGCGGAAATGACGGTGTAGCGGTCCATGTCGTGCTCCTTGCTCCTCACGCGACCGACTCCCGTTGTAGAGCTTTGCACCCCGTCACCTTGCCCGCACCCGGGCTGGAGCCAGGGTGCGATAGGGCTTGCCGAAGGGCCGGGGGGAAGGTCATCTCGGTGAAGCCGAGCGTCGCTCCGATGGAGGCGGCGACGTTACCGACTGCTCGATGTCACCGTGAAACTCGTTCTCGGATGAACGGCGGCACTACGCCTTGTCATGGTGGTAAGGCCGGTAGTCCCTCCTAGTTCGTGTCCGCGTAGTCCGACCACCACGTGTCGAGGTGCTGCATGGTCGAACCCGGGTTACCCCCGGCCTCGAGGATGACGTACTCCGAGGGCACCGTCCAGACGTAGTCCGGCACGTTGTTTCGGCGAGCTGTTGCTGTCCGCGGCGGCGACCGTCGTGCATTCGAGCACCTGGTCGCTCCTCGCCGGGAAGGCCTTGTCCTTCCAACCCACCGTCCCGTTGTCGGTGTCGTTGGTGGTGGGGCAACCGACGCCCGGGGTGAAGGGGAGGAGGCCTTTGAAGTTGTTGTAGGTCGTGAGGCTCGCCTGGTAGTCGCTCGCGTTGTCGAAGATGTACCCGTGCACGAAGCTGTCCGATCCCAGGTTCGGCTCGTCACACGTGGTCGTCGATGCGAGTCTCACCAACCCGGGGACGCTGGCGGTCGTTCCCTCACTGCAATTCTTGACTCCGACCGGCAGCAGAGACGCGAGGACCTTGGCCGGTGATTGGGTCGCACTCTTCGACGAGTGCTCCGTGGTCGAAGAATGCCCGGATGGGTGAGCGGTACCCGATGCGTGCGTGCTCCCGGTCCCCGTCGCCGCCCACCTGTCGACCTCGGAGACGTACCGAGGGCAGAAGTACTTGGGGGAAGTCTCGATCAGCACGTCATCGAACTGCGCAGGAAACCCCCTTTGCCCTGCCCGCCGTTGCCAGTCGAGAGCTGACGATAGACGTAGGAGACGCTGTTTTCCGTTTGTGAGCAGCTGACATACGGCTTCGCCAAGACCAACAAGGCTCTTGTCCGATATCCCGTTCGGATCGCTCGATTGAATGGCGTTGACGAAGGCCCGCTGTGACGACTGGCTCGGCGGGGGAGAGCTCGCGACGGCCTCGCCGGCCGTGACGAGCAAGACACTGCCGCACACCGCGGCAACCATGACCCCGAGCCTCGCCACGGACAGGCAATTCCCCCTCGACCTTGCTTCCTGGCGCACGCCGAACGTTAGCAACACCCTCATTGCAAACCACCCGGGGCTCATCGCGGCCGCTCGGTCCACATTTGTCGGTTCTGTCCGCCTGGGGCGCCATGTCATCGTCTTTCGGAACACGAAGCGCCAAAAGGGCGTTTTAAACGATTGAAACGTTGGCTTGATTGCCACTAACCCCGCAGATAGGGGAGGTGAGCCAGATGTGGAAGAAAGCTATGCGTAGTCTCGATGTCCGCCGGCGTCGCCGGGAGGAACAGCTGGTGCGACAAGGTCGCTGCCCCGATTGCCGGCAGCGAGTGGACGAGCCTGCGAACAATCGGTGCAACATGCCGTGGGTGGGTCGGCTCGGATATCACGGGGCCCTGAGGCCACTGTTTCGCCAGCCTCACCCGACACTCGTGGAGCTCGTCTCCGAAGAGCGGCCGAGCGTGTGACCGAAGGCCGGGAGGGCCTCGAGAGAGCCGTCGTGCCCTGTCGGAGGCCCGTCGTGGGCGTTGTCGTGTTCGCCCCCGCATCCGACCTCTGGGAAGCTAGGACCAACCTTCGTGAGGGATGGTGACAGGGATGACGACGGCCGAGACGGCAGGATGGTCCATCGGTGGGCTGGTGATCGCTGTCCGCGATCTCGAGCCTTCCGTCGCCTTTTACGAGGATGTGACCGGAGCTCGCGAAGTGATGCGTGACGACGAGGTCGCTCTGCTCGAGCGAGATGGTGCCTTCAGGCTCTACCTGCGAGGCTCGCACGGGCAGGGCACACGTCAGGGCCGGCAGGCGCTCGGCCCCAGGGTTGTCTCCTTCGACGTGGGATCCGCGAGCGAGTTGGATCGGGTCGAGGAGCGCCTGCGAGCTCATGGTTCGTTTCGGACGCGCCAATCCCTCTCGTTGCACGAGGACCTCGAAGTCGTCTTCGGGTTCGATCCCGATCGGTTGGCGCTGACTTTCGCGACCCCCCCGACCGGCCGACCGGATGCCTTCGATCGCGAGCGGTCGTTGGAAGCCATCTATTCGGCAGACGCGTAGCCGACCCGTCCTGGGCGCCACGTGTTGACCGCCAGGTTGTGTACCCCTAACATACCGAGTATGTACTCCACCTCGCTCCGATGAGCGTCCGGCACGCCCTCCTGGCCCTCTTGAGCGAGGGCCCCAAGTACGGGATGCAGCTCAAGGAAGAGTACGAGGCTGCGACCGGTGATGCGTGGCCCCTCAACGTCGGGCAGGTCTACACCACCCTCCAACGCCTGGAGCGGGACGGTCTCGTCGATTCGAACGACGCCGGAGACGACGAACGGCAGAGGGGCTACCAGCTCACCGCGTCGGGGCGGGCCGAGCTCGACGAATGGCTGACCACCCCGCCCGGGCCGGACGCCCCGCCCCGCGACGAGCTCACCACCAAGGTGCTCGTGGCGTTACGCGTGCCGGGCATCGACGTCCACGAGGTGATCCAAGCACATCGCCGTCAGGTCGTCGAGCTCATGCAGCAGTGGACCAGCTTCAAACAGGACGAGGCCGGGCTCGATCTGCCCTTCGCCCTCATGGTGGAAGCAGAGCTGTCCCGGCTCGGAGCGGTCGTGCAGTGGCTGGACGTCGCCGATCGGCAGGTGAAGCGAGCGGCCAAGGAGCCGGCGCGACCGGCGGGCCCGAGACTCCGGCGACGGGTGGTGGTCCGGCCATGAGCCTGCCGCTGGCGCGCCTCGGCTTGGCCCGAGGCCGTCGGCCGCCCCTGATCGCGACGGCGGCCAGATGTCGGATGGTTGACGCATCGCTCGAGCCCGAGTCCCCCGCAGCGCCCGGAGGCCCCGGCGAGCGCCGGACGGCCGGGACGACCTGACGCTCCCGGTCGCGCTGGGTGGTCGACCTCGGTCCGCCGTGCACGCTCGCAGCCGCGCTCGGCACGCTTGAACAGATGGCACCTCGACTCCGGGCTTGTCCTTGTGGACGACCTCGCGGTGCACGTGGGCGCCGGAGGGGGCACCTCCGGCGCCACCGATCCGATAGCGGTGGACGGATTCCCCGAGAGGTGCCGCTGGGCCAATGGCGTCGCAGATTCGACGCTGCCCCGTCACTTCCGTCACGGATGTAGGAGACCTTTTCCTGGCGTCGTGGGCCGAGGCACGTGGCCACTTTTTCCCGCTACGGGCCGGCCGTCTGCTTTTGGTGCTGGAGCTGCGCGGAGATCTGCTGCACCGCTCCGGTGACCTCCGCCTGGTAACCCGCCCAGTAGTCGAGGTCGTCGTCGTTGTTGGGCTTCGTGCCCTTCGAGTAGAGGTTGAACTCGTAGTTGGCGTGCTGCTGTGCCGGCTTGAGCTTGTTCAGCTCCGCCTCGAGCTCGGCCGTGTTGTTGGTGCTCGTCTCCAGCTTGAGGGCGTCCCGGACGCCCTGCTGGCCTTTGCTGCTCAGGTTCGGGTTGACGCCCGGCTTGGTGTACGCGCCGGCCGTCCCCGCAGCAGCCAGGGTGATCGCGGCGGACAACGCCGCGGCAACAACGATGCGTCTCATCTCCGTCTATACCCCTGCGCGGAAGCGTAGACGCGCGCCGAGGGGCCGGGCGCCCCGGCACCCGGGATGCTGAGCCACTGCGGGAGCCAGGGGCCCCCGAGTGGATTCTTCCTGATCGCTGCCTAGATGGCCTTCACGTTGCGTGCCTCGGGGCCCTTGCGGCCGTCGGCGATGTCGAACTCGACCTCTTGGCCTTCTTCGAGCGTCCGGAACCCGTTGCCCACGATGTTGGAAAAGTGCACGAAGACATCCTTTTCCCCGTCGGGCCGGGAGATGAATCCGAATCCCTTTTCGTTGTTGAAGAACTTCACCGTTCCAGTTGCCATGGCGCTACTTTTTTCTCCATTCGTGTTTCGAGCGGGTCGTCTGAGATCGGGTGCAGGTCACTTTGGTTTATCGGGCAGGTGCGCTCTTGTCGATCCCGAAGACGGCAGCAGCGACGCTGGCGGACGCGGTGCCCGTCGGGCTGTCGTCTGCGGTAGCTGGCGGAGGGCGCCTCGACATCTTGTGGCCTTTCGTGCTGCCACGCATTGCATACCGGCCACACCATGAGGAATCGTCGGGCGCTCGACCTGCGCGACATGACCGAGCTGAGACAAAGCCTACCTTCTTGGCCGGACGCGGGTCGCATCCCGCCCATCGGGCCAACTTTCGACCCCGGGCGGTACCCGTGACCTCGGTTCCGCCGGGCTCTACCAGCTACTCCTCGTCCTCGCCCTCGTCCCATTCGGCGTTTCGCTCGGCGACCCGCTGTCGCCAGTGCTCGGCATCCTCCCGGGTCGGGTAGGGCCCCATCCGGTCCTTGAGGTGGCATTCCTCACGCGTCTCGACCCGCTCGTGCTTGAAGCAGTAGTACCAGTCGCCCCGGGCGTCGCCCAAGTGGGCCGTCTCCTCCGCCATATCCGGACAAATTCGGCCTCCGGTCGCCCTTGGTCTCCGGCGGAGGAGGGTCGGTGCCACCTCGCCTCGACGCCGACCCTGCCGCTCGATCCGCGAGGGGCGACTCAACCCCAGCTGCTGACGGGTCGATCGTCCGGCCAAGGAGTGGCCTTGCCCCCCTCGAGCCCCGCCTTCAGGCCCAGGAGGAAGTATCCCCACTTGGTGCCGCAGTGGTGCATGAAGTCGATCGGCTCGCGCCAGCCCGCATGGGTGAAGAGGAGGGCCGTCTCGGTCCCGTTCGACTTCACCTCGAAGGTGAGCGTGGTGCCGCGCCATTCGTCCGGTCCCTCGAGGCACCGCCAGCGCACCGAGCTCGACGGCGTGAGCTCCTCGATCCCCATGATCGCGGCGGGCTCGGGGCTGCCAAAGTGGAAGGCCAACTCGCCACCGGAGCGAGATTCGCCTCTGGTATCGCGTGTCCACCACGCCGCCAGGCCGTCGCGGGTGGCCACGGCGTCGAAGACCTCGCCGATCGGGGCCTCGATTCCCACTCGGTGTCTGATTTCGGGCATCGGTGTCTCCTCTCCGTTGATTCCGACGGAGTTGATTCCGACGGAGTTGATTCCGTCGATGTCGATTCCGTCGATCCGGTCTCTGACGGACCGTCCGAATGTGCAACCAAAGATAGCACGTGCGGACGCATATAGGCAACCAGACGTTGCACATGAGATTGGGGTCGTAGCCACGCCGGCGAACCGCCTGTGCCCGCGGGTGCCCACGGCGAGGAGGTCGGCGCCCTTTGAAGCGGCGATGAGCGAGTCGGTGGCGTCGCCCAGCTGGAAGCGACTGATCTTGCTGTCGTCGAGCGAGCTGAACAGCTCGTGCCCTGGGGGGTTGGCGACCGACCCGGTGCCGCTTACGGGCGGCCGCCTCGATACTGCCCGATGGTCCGGCTCCCGCCCACCGGGCGAAAGTAGACCTACGCGGTGAACGTTACGTGATGGTCGAGTGACGCAAGGAGGAAGCGCGGCCGACGCCGCTTCAACCCACCCGTTCGTCGAATTGCACGACGTTGTCGTCGGGATCGCGCACGAACATCCCCCGCACGCGGCCCCCCGGCGGCTCCCCGTAGGTAACGGTGTCCGCACCATGTTCGCTGGGCTCGGCGATGATCGGCACTCCCGCGGCACGCGCCCGCGCGGCGATCTCGTCGAGGTTGTCGACCCAGAAGCCGACGTGGTGCACGCCGATCTCGAAGAGACCCTTGGGCTCGCCGTCGCGGGGTCGGGTCAGTTGCTGGTCCAAGACGACGAAGGAGGCGTCGGGCCCCTCCCTCTCGCGCAGGTAGACGCCCCGTCGGCGAACGACCTCGCCGCCGATGGTGAACTCCTCCACCGTGTCGAGGGTGACGTGCAGGCCTACGACCTCCGTCCAGAACGGCAGCGACCGCTCCATGTCCCGCACCCCGATGGCGATGTGCGAGACGTTCTTGACGGGCACCCGGCGAGCGTACCAAGAGCTGGTCCGATGTCGCCCTTTTTGCGAGGGGAGACGATGGTTCGGTCCTCGAAGGCCGCGCGATAGTGGGTTCGTCGGGCGCGGTTGCCCGGTCGGTGGCGCTCTTCGGAGCGCTCGTCGTGACGCGAGGAAGGGATGAGCGTCTGCAGCGTCGACATTGGCAGCGTCTGGGCGGCTGGGTCGCGCTCCTGGCGACGGTTGCTCTGGTTGCCGGTGCCTGTGGCTCCGGCCAGGGGGACTCGAGCAACCCGTCCTCGTCGGGCACCGGCACGACCCGGGGTCCCACGACGACGACGTCGACGACGGCGCCTTCGACCACGGCTCCTTCGACCGCGGCGCCCCCCGCGAGCACGACGACGGCGCCCCCTCCGACCAGCTCCGCCGGGCTGACCCTGAGCGTCACGGGAGTCGGTCCCGCCGCCGTCATCCGGGTGGTGGCCGACGGTCAGGCGTCGCAGTACGCCGACGTGACGCTGCCCTGGAGCCAGACGCTGGCGACCGTGCCCAAGGTCGTCTCGCTGAGCGCCCAAAACGGGAGCTCCGGTGCCGGGTCCCTGACGTGCGGGATCACCCAGTCGGGGATGACCCTCGATACCGAGACGCGGGGCGGCTCCGGCACCGTCGTCCAGTGTGGTGCTGCTCCGGGTCTCGGCACCTGACGATCTCCGGGCCGGCGAATTCCGAGGTCCGCTGCGCCCGTTAGGTTGAGCGGTCGTGAGCCAGCGCGACGACCGGCGGCATGGTGGCGCGGAAGCCGATCCGGGCAACGACGACCCCGATGAGGGGTCGCCGAGGATTGCCTACTACTCGATGGAGGTCGCCGTCGAGGACCGCCTGCCCACCTACAGCGGGGGGCTCGGCGTGCTGGCGGGCGACGTCCTGCGGGCTGCCGCCGACCTCGGCGTACCCATGGTGGGGGTCACCCTGCTGTACAACCGAGGGTTCTTTCGCCAGACGCTCGATACCGAGGGACTCCAGCACGAAGCTCCGGTGCCGTGGCGTCCCGGCGATCTTCTCGAGGAGCTGGCGCTCCGTGCCGGTGTCCAGGTGGGGGAGCGCCGGGTGCTCGTCCGGCCCTGGCGCCTGGTCCTGCGGGGGGTGGACGGTGGGCGCGTTCCCGTCTACTTCCTCGACACCGACGTCGAGGGCAACCATCCCGACGACCGGAGGATCACGGACCGGCTGTACCTGGGCGATCGCAGCGCCCGGCTCGCCCAGGAGGCGGTCCTCGGGCTCGGAGGGGTCGCCGTGCTCGAGCGTCTCGGTCACCGGATCGAGCGACACCACCTCAACGAAGGTCACGCGGCCCTCGTCCCCCTGGCCCTGCTGGCCCTGAATGACGGCGAAGCCGAGTGGACGACGTCGGCCGCGGATCGACTCCTTGCGGCGACGCAGGACGACGTGGAGGGCATCCGGCGTCGTTGCGTCTTCACCACCCATACGCCGGTGCCGGCGGGGCACGACCGCTTCACGTCCGACGTCGTGACGAGTGTGCTGGGTCACGACGTCGGCAAGGCCTTGGGCAAGCTCGACGTGCTGGAGGAGGACGGCACGCTCAACATGACCCTCCTCGCCCTCCGATGCTCGGGCTTCGTCAACGCCGTCTCCGAGCGCCACCGCGAGGTCACCTGCGCCATGTTCCCCGGCGCCCGAGTGGAGGCCGTCACGAACGGGGTGCACGGTGAGACCTGGGCCGCCCCGGCAACCGCGGAGCTGCTCGACCGCCGGCTCCCCGGATGGCGGCGCGACGCCTCGCGCCTCCACTACGCGGGCAACCTGGCCCTGTCCGAGCTCCGCGCGGTGCACGCCCGGTCCAAGGCGGCCCTTGCGGCCGAGGTCCGCGCGCGGACCGGGGCCGCTTTGGACGTGGAAGCGCTCACGATCGGAGTCGCCCGGCGCGTCACTGCGTACAAGCGCAACGACCTCGTGCTCAGCGACCCGGAGCGGCTCTTGGAGATCGCCCGTCGCGTCGGTCCCCTGCAGATCCTCTACAGCGGAAAGGCGCATCCGGAGGACGAGCCGGGCAAAGAGATGATCCGGCGGATCAACGCCGTCGCGGCACAGCTGGGCGGTGACGTCTCGGTCGTGTACGTGCCCGACTACGGCATGGCGCTCGCCCGGACCCTCTGCGCGGGGAGCGACCTGTGGCTCAACACCCCCGAGCGCCCCCACGAGGCGTCCGGCACGAGCGGCATGAAGGCCGCCTTGAACGCGGTGCCGAGCCTCAGCACCCTGGACGGGTGGTGGATCGAGGGCCATCTCGAGGGCATCACCGGCTGGGCGGTCGGACCCGACGATCCGGACCATGACCCGGCCAACGACGCCGACGACCTCTACCGGGTCCTCGAACACGACGTCGCCACGCTCTACTACCGCGACCCGGACGGGTACGCGGCTGTCGGACGCCACGCGCTCGCCCTCAACGGCTCGTTCTTCTCGGCGCAACGGATGGTCGAGGAATACGTCCGCCGCGCCTACCGAATGGGGGAGGCAGTCGAGCCCAGTGGGGCGGGCTAGGTCGGGAGCGGAAGGCTCGATGACTCCCGAGACACGCTTTTCGCCCGAGGTCGCTGCGAGGGACCGCGCTCGGCCGGTGGTCGAGCACGTCCAACCGGCGGTGGACTGTGGGCGGTACCCCGCCAAGCGGATCGCGGGCGACACGGTCCTCGTCCAGGCCGACGCCTTCGCCGACGGCCACGACCTGGTCACCGCAGAGGTTCGGTGGCGCGGTCCGTCCTCCGGCACGTGGGCGAGCGCGCCGATGCGGCCCCTCGGCAACGATCGGTGGGAGGGCTCGTTCAAGGTCGCCGGTCCCGGGCTCTACGAGTTCGCCGTGCGGGCGGGGATGGACCGCTTCGGCACCTGGGTCCACGGCCTCACCGCCAAGGTCGACGCGGGCCAGGAGATCTCGGTGGAGCTGCTCGTGGGCGAGCAGTTGTTGACGACCTCGTCACGGCGCGCCAAGGGACCGGCCCGGGCCGAGCTCCGGCGCGCCGCGGCCCGGCTCCGCGCCCTTGCCTTGTCGGCGCAGCGGGCGGGGTCGAGAGAAGAGGCAGCCTCCCCTCGGCCCGACCGGCCCGATCCAACATCCCCTTCCGGCGTGCCGGCGGAGGCCGTTGCGTTGGTGCACGACGATTCCCTGCGAGCTCTGGCCGCTCGCTACCAGGACGCCGGGCCGTGGGTCTCCTCGGACACGTTGCGCGTCGACGTCGGCAGGTTCCGGGCCGGCTTCGGCAGCTGGTACGAACTGTTCCCTCGCTCGGCCTCGCCGGACCCCGACCGCCCCGGCCGGCTCTCCGACGTCGTCGGACGCCTACCCGACATCGCCCGCCTGGGCTTCGACGTGCTCTACCTGCCACCGATCCACCCGATCGGCCACACCAACCGCAAGGGACCCGACGGCACCCGCACGGCGGCGCCGGACGATCCGGGCAGTCCATGGGCCATCGGATCGGAAGAGGGTGGCCATACGGCCGTCGATCCCGGCCTCGGGAGCCTGGCGGACGTCGGGACCCTGATCGAGGAGGCGGCGGGCCACGGCATCGAGGTGGCGCTGGACCTGGCGCTGCAGTGCTCGCCCGACCATCCCTGGGTGAGCGAGCACCCGACGTGGTTCCGTCGACTGCCCGACGGCAGCATCGCCTTCGCCGAGAACCCCCCCAAGCGCTACGAGGACGTCTACCCGATCGACTTCGAGACCCCGGACTGGGCGGGGCTGTGGTCGGCCGTGCTGGGCGTGGTCAGGTTCTGGGCGGAACGCGGGGTTCGCATCTTTCGAGTCGACAACCCCCACACCAAGCCCCTGCGCTTTTGGCGCTGGCTGATCCCCGAGGTCCGCCGGAGCCACCCAGACGTGCTGTTCCTGGCCGAGGCGTTCACGAAGCCACGGGTCATGGAGCATCTGGCCAAGATCGGCTTCGACCAGTCCTACACGTACTTCACCTGGCGCAACGCCAAGTGGGAGCTCGAGACCTACCTGACCGAGCTCACCCGCAGCGAGGTCGCCGAGTATCTGCGGCCCAACCTCTGGCCGAACACGCCCGACATCTTGCACGCCACCCTCCAGCACGGGGGTCGGGCGGCCTTCATGTCGCGGCTCGTGCTCGCCGCCACGCTGTCCGCCAATTACGGCGTCTACGGCCCGCCCTTCGAGCTGCTCGAGCACGAGCCCCGTCACGAGGGGTCCGAGGAGTACTTGCACTCGGAGAAGTACGAGACGCGGTGGTGGGACCTCGACCGCCGGGGCAACCTCTCCGACCTCATCGCGCGGATCAACGAGGTGAGGCGCGCGCACCCGGCGCTCCAGCAGAACCGGTCCCTCCGGTTCCACCACATCGACAACGACCAGCTCGTGGTCTACTCCAAACGCGCCACCGCCGAGCCCGTCCTCGCGAGAGGCGATCAGGGTCCCGACGACGTCGTGTTGGCGGTGGTCAACCTGGACCCGGGTCGTGCCCAGTCGGGGTGGACCTACCTCTCGCTGGAGGCCCTCGGGGTGCCCGAGGGCGATCCTTTCGAGGTCCACGACCTCCTCACCGGCGCCCGCTACGTGTGGCGGGGCCCGTGGAACTACGTGCGACTCGATCCCGGGATCGTGCCCGCCCACGTCTTCCACGTCCGGGGCGGGTCGCGATGACCGTCCGCTGGCCCCGGTTCGCGGCCGAAGCGGGGTCCGGCACCAGCCACCCCGGTGAGTTCGACGCCGAGCACTGGTACAAGGACGCCGTCATCTACGAGCTGCACGTGCGGGCCTACCAGGACAGCGACGGCGACGGGATCGGCGACTTCCGGGGGCTGGCCTCCCGGCTCGACTACCTCCAGGACCTCGGCGTGACCGCCCTGTGGCTCCTGCCCTTCTACCCTTCGCCGCTGCGCGACGACGGCTACGACATCTCCGACTACCGGCGCGTGCACCCCTCCTACGGGACCCTGCGCGACTTCCGGCGCTTCCTCACCGAGGCCCAGGAGCGCGGTCTGCGCGTCATCACCGAGCTCGTCCTCGCCCACACCTCCGACGAGCACCCCTGGTTCCAGCGGGCCCGGCGCGCCCGTCCCGGGACCAAGGCGAGGGATTTCTACCTCTGGAGCGACACCCCCGACCGCCTCTCCGAGGCCCGCGTCATCTTCAAGGACTTCGAGTCCTCCAACTGGACCTGGGATCCGGTCGCCCAGGCGTACTTCTGGCATCGCTTCTACTCCCACCAGCCGAGCCTCAACTACGACAATCCCGACGTGGCCGACGCCATCGTCGACATCGTCGACTACTGGTTCGAGATGGGGGTGGACGGGCTCCGGCTCGACGCCGTGCCCTACCTCTTCGCCCGCGAGGGCACCACCTCGGAGAACCTCCCGGAGACCTTCGAGTTCCTCCGCCGGCTGCGGGCGCACGTCGACGAGCGCTTCTCGGGCCGGATGCTGCTCGCGGAGGCCAACCAGTGGCCCGAGGACGCGGTCGCCTACCTCGGAAAGGGCGACGTTTGCCACATGGCGTTCCACTTCCCGCTCATGCCGCGGATCTTCATGGCGGCGCGGCAAGAAGACCGCTTCCCCATCGTCGACATCCTGACCGAGACGCCCGACGCACCGCCCAACGCGCAGTGGGCGCTCTTCCTCCGCAACCACGACGAGCTCACCCTCGAGATGGTCACGGACGAGGAGCGCGACTACATGTACCGGGCCTACGCCCAGGACCCCCAGGCCCGGCTCAACGTCGGCATCCGGCGACGCCTGGCGCCCCTCCTCGGCAACGACCGCCGGATGATCGAGATGATGAACGGCCTGCTCTGCTCGCTCCCCGGTACGCCCATCGTCTACTACGGCGACGAGATCGGGATGGGGGACAACATCTACCTCGGCGACCGCAACGGCGTGCGGACCCCGATGCAGTGGGCGCCGGACCGCAACGCCGGGTTCTCCCGCGCCAACCCCCAGCGCCTCTACCTTCCCGTCGTCGCGGATCCCGAGTACCAGCCCCAGGCGGTCAACGTGGAGGCCCAGGCCCAAAACCCGAGCTCGCTGCTCTGGTGGATGAAACGCCTCATCGCGCTGCGCAACCGGTACCGGGCCTTTGGGCGCGGTCAGCTGCAGCTGCTGCGCCCCGACAACCGCAAGGTCATCGCCTTCCTGCGGTGCTTCGAGGAGGAGCGGATCCTCGTCATCGTGAACCTCTCGCGCTACGGCCAGGCGGTGCAGCTGGATCTCTCCGAATTCCGCAACGCCGTGCCCGTCGAGCTCTTCGGCGGCACCGAGTTCCCGACCGTCGGCGACCTTCCCTATCTCTTCACCCTCGGGCCCCACGACTTCTACTGGTTCTCGCTCGAGACCCACTCGCCGAGGAGCACGGAGGCGGCGCCCACCGTCGCCGTCCCCGACGGGTGGGAAGGAGTGCTCGAGCCGCCGGCGCTGACGAGGCTCGAGGAGATCCTCCAGCCCTACGTGGTGAGCCAGCGGTGGTTCCGGGACAAGGCCCGTCGGGTCAAGCGCGTGCGGGTGGTCGAGGCCGTCCCCGTCGCGGCGACCCGCGGCGGGGCTCGGCTGGTCCTGGTCGAGGTGGATCTCGACACCGGCAGCCCCGAGACGTACCTGCTGCCCCTGGCCTTCGCCTCCGAAGGGTGGGCGCAGGACCTGCGCCGCTACCACGCCGAGGCGATCGTGGCCGAGCTCCGGGCGGGGGACACCCCCGGTGTCCTCTACGACGCCGTGTGGGATCCGGCGTTCTGCCGCTCCCTGCTGGAGATCATGGGACGCCGCCGCCAGATCCCGGGGAGCGCCGGCCGGCTCTTCGGCGTGCCCACGCCGAGCCTGCGTCGGATGCGGCCCCAAGAGGGCGAGGCGTCGGAGCCCGTTCCCATCTCCGCGGAGCAGTCCAACAGCTCGGTGGCCTTCGGCGAGCGCCTCATCCTGAAGCTCTTCCGGCGCGTCGAGCACGGCGTGCACCCCGGGGTGGAGCTCGGCCGGTTCCTGACCGAGCGGGCCCGCTTCCCGTCTGCCCCGCAGCTCGGTGGCTCCGTCGAGTACCGGCCCTACGACGACCACTCGACACCCGCGACGCTGGCCACGGCCGAGCAGTTCGTGCCCAACGAGGGCGACGGCTGGAGCTACGTGGTCGACGCGCTGCGCCGGGGCCTGGAGGAGTCCCTGGCTCGGCCCGAGGTCGCCCTCGAGGGCCGGCACCTTCCCTCGCCGGACCTGCTCGCGCTGGCGGCCTCGTCGCCCGCGACGCCCGATCACCCCCTCCTCGGCCCGCACTTCACCTGGGCCGCGCTGCTCGGACAGCGCACCGCGGAGCTCCACCTGGCCCTGGCCTCGGCGTCGTGGGACCCCGACCTCGCACCCGAGCCGCTCACCGCCCTCGACCGCCAGAGCCTCTACCACGGCGCTCGCACGCTGCTGCGCCGCAGCTTCCGCCAGGCCCGCTCGCTCGGCACCGTCGGGACGGAGCTGGCAGAGGTGCTGGATCGGGAGGGCGAGATCCTCGACCGGCTCCGGAGGATCACGATGGTGCGGATCGCGACCGACCGGATCCGGGTTCACGGCGACTACCACCTGGGCCAGGTCCTGTGGACGGGCAAGGACTTCGTGGTCATCGACTTCGAGGGGGAGCCCGCACGGTCGCTCGGTCAACGGCGGCTCCGCCGCCCGGCCCTGGTCGACGTCGCCGGCATGGTGCGCTCGCTGCACTACGCGTCGCGGGCCGCGGCCCTCGTGCCCGAGCGCGACGTCGTGTGGACCTCGTCGCCGGACGCCCTCGCACCCCTGCTCGTCCTCTGGTACCGATCCGTGGCGGCGATGTTCCTCCGGTCCTATCTCGACGCGGTCGGCAACGCCCGCTTCGTGCCGCACGAGCGGTCCGAGCTGGCCGTCCTGCTCGACTTCCTCCTCCTCGAAAAGGCCGTTTACGAGATCGGCTACGAGATCAACGCCCGTCCCGACTGGGTCTCCATCCCCGCTCGAGGGATCCTCGACCTCCTGGAGACGGGGGGGTGAGCGTCCCGACGCCGAATCGCGAGGACCGAACGAGTGAGCTCGCGGGGCTTGCCCGGCTGCACGGTCTCCAGCTCTCCTACGCCGCCGCCGACGGGCGGCGCCATCGGGTGAGCGACGAGGTGACGCTCCAGCTGCTCCGGTCGCTCGGGGTGCCGATCGAGTGCCCGGACGACGCGGCCGGGCTGGCGGCGCTCACCCGCGCTCGTCGTGCGTCGCGAGTCGTTGAGCCGGTGCTCGTCGAGCGCGACGCATCGCCTGGCGGCCACCGGGTCACGCTCCCGGTCGACCGGGACCCGGAGGCAGCCTGGGTCGAGATCGTGGGGGAGGGCGGATCGTCCGTGCGCCACCGACTCTCGGATCTGGTCGAGGGACCCCCGGCGCGCCAGGAGGTGGACGGCCGGACCGTGGCGCACCACGAGCTGCGTCTCCCGGCGCCGTTGGCGCCCGGCTACCACCGCCTGCGCATCGAAGCGGACGGTCTCGAGGGCGAAGCGCTGTTCCTTCGTGCTCCCGGGCGGTGTCCGGCTCCCGAGCGGGGCTGGGGGCTCTTTGCCCCCGTCCATGCGCTGCGCGGCGAGGGCGACTGGGGTGTGGGCGGCTACCGCGAGCTCGGGGAACTCCTCGATTGGTCCGGCCGGCTCGGAGCCCGCTTCGTGTCGACGCTCCCGATCTTTGCCACCTTCCTCGACGGCCCCCTGGAGGAGCCGAGTCCCTATCTGCCCGCCAGCCGTCTCGTGTGGAACGAGCTCTACCTCGACGTCACGACGCTCCCCGAGGTCGGCTACAGCGCCGAGGTCCGGGCCTGCCTCGAGTCCGGCCGGACCGATGACGCCAGGGCCTCGCTGCGCCCGCTTCGGCTCGCCGATCCGGCGCGTGCCATGGCGGCGAAGCGCGCCGTGCTGGAGCGTGCCGCGGCCGCCTGTTTCCTGTCGCCGGGTCGACACGGCGCGCTCGCCGACTGGCTGGCGGCGCACCCCGAGGTGGCCGCCTACTCGCGCTTTCGCGCCTCGATCGACGCCGGAGGCGACCCCTCGGTGGAGCGCTACCACTCCTACGTGCAGTGGATGGCCGACCGACAGCTTGCCGATGCCGCGGGACGAGGGGATATCTGTGTGGATCTCCCCGTGGGCGTCCACCCGCGGGGGTTCGATCCTTCGTGGCAGCCCGACGCCTTCGTCGCCGGGGCGACCGGAGGCGCACCCCCGGACGCCTTCGCCGCGGACGGGCAGGACTGGGGCATCCGGCCGCTGCACCCCGAGGGCATTCGCGAGGACGGTTACGGGTACGTGATCGCCATGCTGCGGACGGCCATGCGCCACGCCGGGATGGTGCGGATCGACCACGTCATGGGCCTGCACCGGATCTACCTGGTCCCCGAGGGGGCCGCAGCGCGCCACGGCGCCTACGTCCGGTACCGGTCGGAGGAGCTCCACGCCATCGTCGTCCTCGAGGCGACCAGGGCCGGCGTGGCCGTCGTCGGCGAAGACCTCGGCACCGTGCCCGCGCAGGTCCGTCCGGCCATGCGCCGCAGCGGGCTGCTGCGATCCTCCGTCTGGCAGTTCGAGGGCACCCCCGCCGACCCCCTGCCCGAACCACCGGTCGACGCCGTCGCGTCGCTCGGCACCCACGACCTCGCAACCTTCGCCGCTTTCTGGGACGGCGACGACATCGTCGAGCGCCGTTCGAAGGGGAGGATCGACGACGAGCGAGCGGGAGAGGAGCGGGGGCGCCGGCGCGCCCTCACCGAGGCCACGAGCCGCGCCCTCGAACCGGCGTCGCAGAGGACGCTGCCCTCGGCGGCGGCGTTCGCCGGCTGCGCCGAGTACCTGGCCGGGAGTGCGGCCACCCTGGTGCAGCTCGACACCGCCGATCTCTGGGGGGAGCGCCAACCGCAGAACCGCCCGGGGACGACCGTCGCCCAGGGCAGCTTCCGGCTCCGCTACCCGCACACCGTGGCGTGCCTGGCGCGGGACCGCGACGCGGTCGCCGTGCTGCACCGGGTCGACGAGGCCCGAAGGAGACCAGGGCCATGACCGCCGCCTACCTCCTCAGCGAGGAGGATCTGTACCTGCTGAACGAGGGGACCCATCGGCGGCTCGTCTCCCGGCTGGGTGCCCACCCCGCCCGAGACCGGAATGCCCCCGACCGAGGCGGCACGTCGTTCGCCGTCTGGGCCCCCGGCGCCGGGCGGGTGTCGGTCGTCGGGGACTTCAACGCATGGGACCCCGGGGCGCACCCCCTCGAGTCCCGGGGCGCCTCGGGCGTCTGGGAGGGCCGCGTCGAGGGGGCGCGCGTGGGCCAGGTGTACAAGTTCGCCGTCACGAGCGCCGACGGTCGGCTCCTGTACAAGGCGGATCCCTTCGCGCTCGCGACCGAAGTCCCTCCTCGCACCGGATCGGTCGTCTGGGAGCTCGACCACGAGTGGGGCGACGGGGCCTGGATGCGCGACCGGGGCGCGAAGGCGGCCCTCGACGCGCCGCTGTCGATCTACGAGGTGCACCTCGGCTCGTGGCGGCGTGACCCGTCCTCGCCCGATCGCCTGCTCTCCTACGGCGAGATCGCCCCGGTTCTCGCCGCCCACGTCGCGGAGATGGGCTTCTCCCATGTCGAGCTCCTCCCCGTCATGGAGCACCCCTTCTACGGATCGTGGGGCTACCAGATCACCGGGTACTTCGCGCCGACCGCCCGTTACGGCACGCCCGACGACTTCATGGCCTTCGTCGACACCCTGCACCAGGCGGGCATCGGGGTCATCTTGGACTGGGCCCCGTCGCACTTCCCGACCGACGAGTTCGCACTCGGGGACTTCGACGGCACCCACCTCTACGAGCACGCCGATCCCCGGCTCGGGATCCACCCCGACTGGGACAGCTACATCTTCAACTACGGTCGCCACGAGGTCCGCAGCTTCCTGCTCTCCTCCGCCGAGCACTGGTTGTCGACCTACCACGCCGACGGGCTGAGGGTCGACGCGGTGGCCTCCATGCTCTACCTCGACTACTCCCGGAGGGCGGGGGAGTGGATCCCCAACCGGGAGGGAGGGCGGGAGAACCTGGACGCCATCTCCTTGCTCAAGCAGATGAACATCGCCGTGTACCACGACCACCCCGACGTCCAGACGCTGGCCGAGGAGTCGACGGCCTGGCCGGGGGTCTCGCGCCCCACCGAAGCGGGTGGCCTCGGGTTCGGCTACAAGTGGGACATGGGGTGGATGCACGACACGCTCGCCTACCTCGAGCGTGATCCGGTGCACCGTCGCTTCCATCACGACCAGCTCACGTTCCGCGGCCTCTACGCCTTCACGGAGAATTACGTCCTCCCGCTCTCCCACGACGAGGTGGTGCACGGGAAGGGCTCACTGCTGGCAAGGATGCCGGGGGACGACTGGCAGAAGTTCGCCGGACTGCGGCTCCTCCTCGGCTACCAGTGGTCGCTGCCGGGAAAGAAGCTCCTCTTCATGGGTGGCGAGTTCGGGCAATGGGCGGAATGGTCGCACGAGGGGAGCCTGGACTGGCATCTGCTCGACGACCCGATGCACGCGGGGGTGGCCCGCTGGACCGCCGATCTGAACCGTCTCTACCGCAACGAGCCGGCACTCCACGAGCTCGACGCGGACCCCGGCGGCTTCGAGTGGGTGGAGGCGGACGCCGCCTCGAGCACCCTTGCCTTCCTCCGGCGCTCGAGGGATGGTGGCGCGGTGCTCGTCGCCTGCAACTTCACGCCCGTGTCCCGACCCCACACCCTCCTCGGGGTGCCGGATCCGGGGTACTGGCGCGAGCTGCTCAACAGCGACGCCGAGCCCTACGGCGGGAGCGGGATCGGCAACCTCGGTGGCGTGGAGGCCCAACCCGTGCCGTGGCACGACCACGCCCGGACGGTCAACGTCACCCTGCCCCCCCTCGGCTGCGTCGTGCTCGGGCACGAGGCGCAATGACGCCCCGAGGCCGGGGCGTGGCCCGCTGATGCGGGTCTGGCCGGGAGCCCCCCATCCCCTCGGGGCCACGTGGGACGGGGAGGGCGTCAACTTCGCCATCTTCTCGGAGCACGCCTCCTCGGTCGAGCTCTGCCTCTTCGAGCGTTCCGAGGACGGCAAGCCCTTCGCCAGCATCGCGATGCCCCTCGCCACCGACCGGGTGTGGCACTGCTACCTGCCCGACGCCCGGCCGGGGATGCTCTACGGGTACCGGATCGACGGCCCCTGGGCCCCCGACGAGGGCCACCGCTTCAACCGGAGCAAGCTCCTCCTCGATCCCTACGCCAAGGCCACCAGCGGTTCGATCCGGTGGAGCGACGAGCTGTTCGGCTACACGATCGGCGACCCCTCGGAGGACCTGGCCGTCGACGGCCGGGACTCGGCCGCCCACATGCCCAAGTGCATGGTGGTGGACCAGGCGTTCACCTGGGGAGACGACCATGCGCCGCGGACCCCGTGGAACCGCACGATCATCTACGAGACGCACGTGCGGGGCATGACGGTCCGGCATCCCGGCGTGCCCGAGCACGTGCGCGGCACCTATCTCGGCCTCTCCTCGGACGCCGTCATCGACCATCTGCTGTCGCTCGGGGTCACCGCGGTCGAGCTGATGCCCGTGCACCAGTACGTGGAGGACCGCCGCCTCGTGGCCGAGGGCCTGACCAATTACCTGGGGCTACAACTCGATCGGGTACTTCGCCCCCCACGTCGCGTACGCCACGGGCGGGCTCGGCCAGCAGGTGAGCGAATTCAAGTCGATGGTCAAGACCCTGCACCGGGCGGGGCTCGAGGTCATCCTCGACGTCGTCTACAACCACACGGGGGAGGGGGACCACCGCGGGCCGACGCTGTCGCTGCGAGGCATCGACAACTCCGTCTACTACCGGCTCGACCCGGAGCGCCGGCGGTACAACATCGACTTCACGGGCACCGGGAACAGCCTCAACATCGTCCATCCCCGCGTGATGTCGCTCATCATGGACAGCCTTCGCTACTGGGTCACCGACATGCACGTGGACGGGTTCCGCTTCGACCTGGCACCGGTGCTGATCCGCGGCCTCGAGGACGGCCACAGCAGCGCCTTCTTCGAGGTCGTCCAGCAGGACCCGGTCCTCTCCCAGGTCAAGCTCATCGCGGAGCCGTGGGACGTGGGGCCGGGCGGCTACCAGCTGGGGCAGTTCCCGCAGGGTTGGGCGGAGTGGAACGGGAAGTTCCGGGATTGCGTCCGGCGCTTCTGGCGTGGGGACCCCGGCCAGGTGCCCGAGCTGGCCTCGCGTCTCGCTGGCTCGAGCGACATCTACGCCGCGAGCGGGCGGCGTACCTACGCGAGCGTCAACTTCGTCACCTGCCACGACGGCTTCACGCTGACCGATCTCGTCCGCTACGAGCAGCGCCACAACGAGGCCAACGGCGAGCACAACCAGGACGGGGCACCGGAGAACTTCAGCCGGAACTGGGGGGCCGAGGGGCCCACGGAGTCGGTGCGCATCCAGCGCACGCGGGAGCGGATCAAGCGGAACATGCTGGCCACGCTGTTCTTCTCCCAGGGGGTGAGGATGCTGCTCGGTGGCGACGAGTTCGGTCGCACCCAGGAGGGCAACAACAACGCCTATTGCCAGGACAATCCCGTCAGTTGGTTCGACTGGGACCTCGACGACGCCGACGCCGACCAGATCGGCTTCGTGCGGCGCCTGGTCTCGGTGGTCAACGCCAACCCCATCCTGCGCCGGCGCGACTTTCTGACCGGGACGCCACAGGGGAGTGGGGGGATGAAGGACGTGACCTGGATCCGTCCCGACGGCCAGGAGCTGACCGAGGAGGACTGGGGGGACCCCGAGGCGCGCAGCATCGGGATGCTGCTGCTCGGGGGCGCAGCCGACGAGGTGGACCAGCGGGGGCGCCGCCAATCCGGCGAGACGCTCCTCCTGCTCCTCAACGGGGGAACCCGGTCGCGGTCCTACGCGCTGCCCCGGCTGGACGAGCCCGGTGTCTGGGAGGAGCTCTTCAACACGGCGCGTCCCGGGACGCGGCCGCTGCGCGGCGGGACGGTCAACCTGACGGCACATTCCTCCATCCTCATGCGCCACACCCGGGAGTGGCTGGGCTGAGCGGCTCCGGCACCGTCGCGCATCGGCGGTGGCCGTGCACCGTCGGCATGACCGTGTCGGTCAGGCGTCCTTGCGGACGAGTACGACCACGCCCAGTCCGAAGATGACCGCGGCGTAGAGGCAGAGGAGGCCGAAGCCCGCCCAAGGGTCGAGGAGATCCGAGCCCGGTCGGGGATTCGTCGTGATCATCGACAGCCCGATGTTGGCGGGGAGGTACTTGTCGAACTTGTCGGCGACCGACGTCGGTAGGGCGGAGACGATGAGCGGCAGGATGAGCAGCAGCCCGACGAAGGTGCTGATCGCGCCGGCCGTGTGCCGGATCATGAGCCCGAGTCCCAGGCCGAGGAGGCCGAGCACCGTGAGGTAGAGGCCGCTACCCATCACGGACCGGAGCACCCCGGGCTGCCCGAGCGCGGCATTGGGGGCGGTGCCCGAGAGGATCGTCTGCCCGATGAAGAACGCGACGAAGGCCACCGCCTCGGTCACGACCAGCGCCACCGTCGCGAACACGAGCGCCTTGGCCGCGGCCACGAGCGGGCGGTTGGGGATCGCCGCCAGGGTCGAGCGAATGCTCCCTGTCCCGTACTCGGCGGTGATGACCAGGATCCCGAGGACGCCGATGGCGAGCTGACCGAGGAGCGTCCCCGTGAGGCTGAGGCGGACGGGATCGAACTCGATTCGGTCGATGATGGACAGGTGGTGCCAACGGGCGACCTCGACGCTCGTCGTGAGGATCCCGATGGCGATCGTGAGCAGCACGGTGATGATCAGGCACCAGGCCGTCGAGCGGACGCTGCGCAGCTTGGTCCATTCCGAACGGAGGACGTGGCGGATGCCGTAATGGTTCCCGGTCTGCCCGGCGGGGCGGGGGGGCGAGGCCGCCGGCGGGACCGGTAGCGCGTCGGCGGTCACGACGGCACGCCCCCGGCCCGACCGTGGAACTCGACGCTGTCGCTGGTCAGCTCCATGAAGGCCTCCTCGAGGGATCCCCGCTCCGGCGTGAGCTCATGGAGCGCGATCCCGTGCTGGGCGGCCAGCTCGCCGATCGCCTCGGCGTCCATCCCCGAGACGAGATGCGACCCGTTGTCCTCGCCGTCGAGGGCGCCACCCGCCGCCCGGAGCAACTCGGCGAGCTGGTCCCATTTGCGGCTCCGTACCCTCACCGACTGGGTCGAGGTGCCGGCCACGAAGTCCTCGACGGAGGTCTCCGCGATGAGCCTTCCCCGCCCGATGACGACGAGGTGATCCGCCGTGAGGGCCATCTCGCTCATGAGATGGCTCGAGACGAAGACGGTGCGGCCCTCCGCGGCGAGAGAGCGCAGCAGGGTCCGCACCCAGCGGATGCCTTCGGGGTCGAGACCGTTGATCGGCTCGTCAAACAGCAGGACCCCGGGGTCGCCCAGCAGCGCTGCGGCGATGCCCAGCCGCTGGGACATGCCGAGCGAGAACTTCCCGACGCGTTGACCGGCCACACGGGAGAGCCCGACGAGCTCGAGCACCTCGTCGACACGAGCGTCGGGGATGGCGTTGCTCTGGGCCAGGCCGAGCAGGTGCTGGCGGGCCCGGCGTCCCGGGTGAATGGCGCGGGCCTCGAGGAGTGCTCCGACGTCACGCAGCGGCCAGGGGAGCTCCCGGTAGGAACGGCCGTTCACCGTGACGCCGCCGCCGTCGGGCGAGTCGAGACCCATGATCATCCGCATGGTGGTCGACTTGCCCGAGCCGTTCGGGCCGAGGAACCCCGTTACCGAACCGGGGCGCACCTCGAAGGAAAGCCCGTCGACGGCGAGCGTGGGTCCGTAGCGCTTGGACAGCCCGCGTGCCTCGATCATCCAGCGCGTGCCTCCAAGCCTCGCCTAGGCGCCAACCGACCGCCCACTGTACGTGGAAGGCCCGCCCCCGACGGGGCGGGCCGGGCCACGTTGCCCGAGATCTCCCTGCCCCCTAGCCTTCCGCCCAAGCTGGAGACGGGCCGGAGGGTCGAGATGGGACGGATAGTTGTGGGCGTCGACGGTTCGGTGCCCGCCAACAAGGCACTCGAGTGGGCAGCCGAGGAGGCGAAGATTCGCGGGGCCACGCTCGAGGCGGTCTGTGCGTACCACATCCCGACGGGATGGTTCGGCATCGACGGCAGCAGTGTGCTGACGGTCCCTGTGGCCCTGGACGACCTCGAGCGCGGCGCCAAGGAGATCCTCGATTCGGCCATCACCAAGGCCCTGGGCGCCGACGTCGGCGTGGAACTCCTCAAGACGGTCGCCGTCGGTGCTCCGGCGGACGTGCTGATCGAGGCCTCCGCGAGGGCGGACATGCTCGTCGTCGGGAACCGCGGGCACGGCGACCTCGGGAGCGTCCTGCTCGGCTCGGTGGGGATGCACTGCGTCCACCACGCGCCGTGCCCGGTCGTCGTGGTGCGCACCCCCAAGGAGCAATAGCCGATGGCGTGGCCTCCGCCACGTCCCGGCAGCTGGGTCCTCGACCTCGACGGGGTGGTCTGGCGGGCCGGCCACCCCATCGATGGCGCGCCCGAGGCGATCGCTGCGCTGCGCGGGGCCGGCGACCGACTCTTCTTCGTCACCAACAACGCTGCGCCCACCGTCGAGGAGCTGCTTGCCCGGCTGCGGCGCGCCGGCGTCCCCGCGGGGAAGGAGGAGATACTCAGCTCGGCCATGGCCACGGCGGCGATGCTGCAGCACGGCGACCGGGCTCTCGTGGTCGGCGGAGCCGGTGTCGCCGAAGCCTTGCGGGCCCGGGGGGTCCAGATCGTCGACGAGCCCCCGGTCCAGGCTGTCGTCGTGAGCCGCACGCCGCGGTTCGGCTACGACGAGATCTCGCTCGCGTCGGGGGTTGCCCGCGAGGGGGCACGGCTCATCGGCACCAATGACGACGCCACCTTCCCGACCGCCGAGGGCCTCGTTCCGGGGACGGGGGCCCTGCTGGCTGCGGTGGCCACCGCGTCCGGGATCGCACCCGAGGTGGCGGGCAAGCCGTACCCGCCGATGGTCCATCTGGTGAAGGAGAGGATCGGCGACGTCGACGTCGTGGTCGGCGACCGGCCCAGCACGGACGGGCGATTGGCCGAGCAATTGGCGACGAGGTACGCGCTCGTGCTCTCGGGCGTCACGCCACCGGGGACTCCTGTGGAGCCCGCTCCCGACGTCGTCGCGGCGGATCTCGGCGAGCTCGTCGCGATGCTCGGCGCCCGCTAGGAGCGAGCAGGGAAACGGGGGTTCGAGCGGTACGTAGCGCGCCCGGTCCCTTGGTGAAGCACAAGACTGCCTCTCACCTCTTGTTCACAGAGTGTGTGTCCGTTACCGTGAGCGCATGTCCAAATCGGATGGATTCCGGAGATACATCGAAGCGAGCGCGGTTCTCGGGGAGGTGACCCGGGCGCGTGCCGAGGAGATCGTGCGGGAGCTCGTTTCCGCGGGAGAGGTGCAACGGGAACAGGCCGAGGATTGGGTCAACGAGCTCCTCGAGTGGAGCCGGAACAACACCGAGGCCCTCGTGAGCCTGGTCAAGACCGAGGTCGGCGAGCAGCTGGCCGCCCGCGGCATCACGGCGGACTCCCTCGAGGACCTCGGCAAGGCCGTTTCGGATCTGCTTCGTCGCTCCAGCGAGGCCGGGCGTGCCGCGGCACGCACTGCCCGGAGCAGCAGGGCCACCAAGAAGGTGACGAAGAAGTCGACCAAGAAGGCCGCCACGAAGACGGTGGGCAAGAAGTCCGCGGGCAAGAAGGCTGCCAAGAAGACCACGGCCAAGGCCGCGAAGAAGTCGACCAAGAAGGCCGTGAAGAAGTCGACCAAAAAGGCCGCGAAGAAGTCGACCAAGAAGTCGGCGGCGAAGAAGGCTCCTGCGAAGAGGTCCACGGCGAAGAAGGCCGTGAAGAAGTCGACCAAAAAGGCCGCGAAGAAGTCGACCAAGAAGTCGGCGGCGAAGAAGGCTCCTGCGAAGAGGTCCACGGCGAAGAAGGCCGTGAAGAAGTCGACCGCCAAGAAGTCGACCGCCAAGAAGGCGGTGGCCAAGAAGGCGGTGGCCAAGAAGGCGGTGGCCAAGAAGGCGGTGGCCAAGAAGGCGCCGGCCAAGAAGGCCGCGACCAAGGCCACGACGAAGAAGGCTCCTGCGAAGAGGTCCACCGCCAAGAAGGCCGCGTCCAGAGCTCCGACCAAGCGGGTTCCCGCCAAGAAGGCGCCTGCCGCGCCGACGGCTCCCGCCGAGACGCCGACACCGATCGTGGCGAGCGTGCCGGATGTGCCGCCGCCCGCCCCCGCTCCGCCGGTCGAGGTCACGGAGCCCGCTCCGGTCGCTCCCGACACGGCCAGCGCACCGAGCGACGGCCTCTCGGGCGTGTAGGGCACGCCACGACCTGAGCCCCACCACCCGGCGCCGACTCGACACCGAGCTGGTCCGCCGGGGCCTCTTCGAGTCCCGCAGCCAGGCCGAGCAGGCCTTGGTGGCCGGTCGCGTCCTCGTCAACGGTGCCGCGGCCGACAAGGCGTCGCGTCTCGTGGCGCCGGGTGACCAGATCGTGGTGACGGCGGCACCTCCGCGTTTCGTGAGCCGAGGCGGCGAGAAGCTCGACGCAGCCCTCGAGCGCTTCTCGATCGACGTCTCGGATCGCACCGCACTGGATGCGGGGGCGTCGACGGGCGGCTTCACGGACTGCCTCCTCCAGCGCGGCGCGGCTCGGGTGATCGCCCTCGACGTCGGTCGGGGTCAGCTGCACCCGCGCCTTCGTGGTGATGACCGCGTCTGCGTGATCGAGCGCACCAATGTCCGCCTCGTCGACCCCGAGCGGCTCTCGATCCTCGTACGCGAGCGGCGCGCCGACTGGCATGTTCCCGCCCAGCTCCGGGTGTCCATCGTGACGGCGGATCTCTCGTTCATCTCCCTCCGCACCGTCGCACCGACCCTGGCCGGCGCGCTCCTGGAAGAACGGGGAGATCTCGTGGCCCTGGTCAAGCCCCAATTCGAGGCCGGCCGCAGCGAGGCCGGCAAGGGAAAGGGTGTGATCCGCGAGCCGGCCACCTGGCGCAGGGCCGTCGTCGAGGTGGCCTCCGCATTCGAAGCTGCCGGAGCCGGCATCATGGACGTCATGAGCTCGCCGCTCCGGGGTCCCGCCGGCAACCGGGAGTTCCTCCTGCACGCCCGGTCGGGGGGACCGGGCCGGGGACTGCCGGAGCTCGAGCGTTTGGCGCAGCTCGCCGTCGAGCTCCCGATCGCCGGGCCGAGCGCATAAGCACGCAAGGTGACGGACACCATCCCATGACGACCGTGGCCCTCCTCGTGAATCCCGACCGCGCCCAGGCTCGCCGGATTGCGGGCGAGACGATGTCCTGGCTCGCCTCGAAGGGCGTGGCGAGCCGGATGCTCACGCTTGCCGCCGGTGACCGGGTGGCCGAGGGCGGGACGGAGCGGACCCTCGAGGACGTGGACTTCTCCGCCGTCGACATCGCCGTCAGCCTCGGCGGCGACGGCACGTTCCTGCGCCTCGTGGCGGTCGCGTCGGGCCTTGGCGTGCCGCTCCTCGGAGTCAACTTCGGCCGTCTCGGCTACCTGCTCGACACGCCGGCCGATCGCGTTCCCGAGGCCCTAGACCGCTTCTTTGGCGGACATGCCGAGGTCCAAGAGCGGGCCTTGTTGGACGTGATCGCCGACGGCGAGATCCTTCCTTTGGAATCCCCGGCCACCGGGAGCGGCAGCGGTCTGCCCGGCGAGGCTGCACCCGTCCGCCGCCAATGGCGGGTGCTCAACGAGGCAGTGGTCGAGAAGGCGGTGCCCGGACACATGGTGCATCTCGTGACCTCGGTCGACGGGGAACGGCTCGCCGCCTACCGGGCCGACGGGGTGCTCGTGGCCACGCCGACCGGCTCGACCGCGTACAACCTCTCCGCCGGCGGTCCCGTCCTTTCGCCGCTCCAGCGCGCCGCCATCGTCACCCCGGTCGCCGCACACCTCTCCAGCGGGTCGAGCGTCGTCCTCGACGCCGATTACGCGGTGACGCTGCAAGTGACCGATGGCCGCCCGGCCGTCCTGGTCCTCGACGGCCTGGCCGTCGCCCGCCTCGAGCCTTCGGCCTCCGTGACCTGCAAGATCGCGACGCAGACGGCCCGACTGGTGCGGTTCGGACGTCAGCCGCTGGCGCAGGAGCTCGGGGCTGTGCTGGCGCCAGTACCGCTCCGGCCGTCGCCGGACTGAGGGCTGGTCGCATGCTCCTCGAGCTCAGGGTGCGCGACCTCGGAGTGGTGGAGGACGTCACCGTCGAATTCGCTCCGGGCATGACGGCGCTGACGGGGGAGACCGGTGCCGGCAAGACGTTGCTCGTCGAAGCGCTCGCTGCGGTCGTCGGAGGACGGGCCGGGGGCTCGGCGGTCCGTTCGGGTGCGCCGGAGGCGATGATCGAGGCCCGCTTCGAGCGGTACGCCGACGGACCCGACGGCGGCTCGATCCGGGGATCGACCGACCCGGCCGGTTGCCCGCCGATGGTCGAGGCGCCGGTCGAGACGGTGTTGGCCCGATCGCTGCCGAGAGAGGGACGGACGCGTTGCTGGGTCGACGGCCGGATGTCCACCGTGGCCGCACTGGCGGAGGAGGGGGCCGCCTACGTGGACATCCACGGGCAGCACGAGCAGCAGTCGCTCCTCCGGCCGGCGGGACAACGGCGCGCCCTGGACGCCTTCGGGAAGCTGGACGACCGTCCGGTGCAGGAGGGAAGGCGTCGGGTGAGGGCCATCGAGCGCGAGATCGCCCTCGTGGGCGGCACGCCCTCGGAGCGAGTGCAACAGCTCGACCTCCTGCGGTTCCAGGTCGAAGAGATCACCAGCGCGGCGATCGAGGGTCCGGACGAGGACGAGCGACTCCGCGGCGAGGAGGAGGTCCTGGCCAACCTCGAGGCCCACCGCGAGGCCCTGCGTGAGGCCCTGGCCCAGCTCGGCGGCGGCCACCTGCCGGACGAGGGAGCAGAGGGCACGGGAGCCTTGGAACGAATCGGGAAGGCCGCCTCGGCCCTCGGCGACCGGGACGGGTTCTCGGCATGGCGTGTTCGACTCGACGGCGTCGTGGCCGAGCTGGACGACGTGGCGACGGATCTGCGCACGGCGCTCGAGACGTGGGACCGTGATCCGCGACGCCTGGAGGAGGTACAGGCGCGTCGCCGCGTACTCGCAGACCTGCGCCGCAAGCACGGGGGCGACCTGGGCGACGTGCTGGCCTTTGCCGCGTCGGCCGAGCAGCGCATCGCCGAGCTCTCGGACGCCGAGGGCAGGCTGGAGGCACTCGCCAACCGGAGAGACGAGGAGGAGGCGGAGCTTCGCCGGCAGGAGCGAGAGTTACGGGAGGCCAGGTCGAGCGCAGCGCTGCGGCTCGCCGATGCCGTCGAGCAACACCTCCGCGCCCTGGCCATGCCGGGTGCCTCGCTGCGGGTCGAGGTGTCCGAAGAGGCCGCTGGGGACGACGTCCGCTTCCTCCTCGCCGCCAACCCCGGTGAGCCTCCCAAGCCGCTGTCTCAGGTGGCGTCGGGGGGCGAGCTGGCGCGCTGCACGCTCGCGCTCAGCCTCCTCACGCCGGGTGGCCCGCCCACGGTGCTCTTCGACGAGGTCGATGCCGGCGTGGGCGGGGAGGCGGCGTTGGCGCTCGCGGCAGCCCTCCGGGAGCTCGGCGAGACGAGGCAGGTGCTCGTGGTCACGCACCTCCCGCAGGTCGCGGCTTTCGCGGACCACCACGTGGTCGTTGCCAAGTCGCTGCGCGAGGGGCGCACCGTCACCGAGTGCTTCCCGGTGTCGGGCGCCGAGCGCGTCGTCGAGCTGGCGCGCATGTTGTCGGGTCATCCCGAGAGTGCGACGGCTCGGGCGCACGCCACCGAGCTCCTGGACCTCGGCCGGCGATCGACGCCGTCCACCAGTCCCGGGAGCGCCAGGCGCTAGCGTGTCGTGGTGCGACGCCACGGAAGACACGCGAGATGAGCAAGTTCGTCTTCGTCACGGGCGGGGTGTCGAGCTCGCTCGGCAAGGGCCTCACGGCCTCCTCGCTGGGCCGGCTCTTGAAGTGCCGGGGCCTGCGCGTGACCATGTGCAAGCTCGACCCGTACATCAACGTCGATCCCGGCACGATGAACCCCGGCGAGCACGGAGAGGTCTTCGTGACCGAGGACGGGGGCGAGACCGACCTCGACCTCGGCCACTACGAGCGTTTCATCGACGAGCACCTCAACCGGAACTCCAACACCACGACCGGCGCGATCTACTCGTCGGTCATTCTAAAGGAGCGGCGGGGTGACTATCTCGGCAAGACGGTCCAGGTCATTCCCCATGTGACCGACGAGATCAAGGAGCGGATCCGCCGGCTCGAGTCCGAGGACATCGACGTGGTGATCGTGGAGATCGGCGGCACGGTGGGTGACATCGAGATCGTGCCCTTTCTCGAGGCCATCCGCCAATTCCGGCGTGACGTGGGACGGGACAACGTCTGTTACGTCCACCTCACGCTCGTGCCCTATCTTGCGCCCTCGGGCGAGCAGAAGACCAAGCCCACGCAGCACTCCGTGACGGAGCTGCGGAGCCGAGGCATCCAGCCGGACATCATCGTGTGCCGCAGCGAGCAGCCCATCTCCGAGGGTCTGAAGCGCAAGGTCTCGCTCCTCTGCGACGTCCCGGTGGGGGCGGTCGTGTCCCTGGCCGACGCGCCCAGCATCTACGACATCCCCCTGGTCCTCAACGAGGAGGGCGCGGACGAGGACGTCTGCCGCACGCTGGGCCTGGACGAGGTGGGTGGGACGCCCGACCTCACCCGTTGGCGCGAGCTGGTGGACCGCGTGAGGTCTCCGGAGCGCGGCGCGCGGGTGGGCGTCATCGGGAAGTACGTCAACCTCCCCGACGCCTACCTCTCGGTGGAGGAGGCGTTGCGCCACGCCGGATTCCATCACGCGACGGACGTCACGATCGATTGGATCGACGCCGAGACCGTGCCCGACTTGCTCGGGACCAGCCGGCTGCGAGACCTGGACGGCGTGGTGGTCCCCGGGGGGTTCGGCGAGCGCGGCGTCGAAGGCATGGTCGAGGCCGTGCGCTGGACCCGGGAGGCTCGCATCCCCTGCCTCGGCCTGTGCCTGGGGCTCCAGGTCATGGTCATCGACATCGCCCGGCACGTGGCGGGACTGGGGCAGGCCAACTCGAGGGAGTTCGCCTCCGACACTCCCTATCCGGTGATCGACCTGATGGACGAGCAGCTGGACGTGGTCAATCTGGGCGGCACCATGCGGCTCGGCGCGTATCCGGCGATGCTGCAGGAAGGCTCGATCGTCCAGCGGTCCTACGGGACGGCCGTGGTGCAGGAGCGACACCGCCACCGCTACGAGGTCAACCCCCGTTTCCGCGCCAAGCTCGAGGAGGCCGGCCTGGTGTGCTCCGGCACTTCCCCCGACGGGCGCCTGGTCGAGTTCGTCGAGCACGCCGACCATCCGTTTTGGGTCGGGACGCAGGCGCATCCCGAGTTCAAGAGCCGCCCGGATCGTCCGCACCCGCTCTTCCGCGAGCTGCTCGCGGCGGCCATCGAGCGCGCGGAGGGTCGCGAGCCTCGGCTGCTCGATCTCGATTCGGTGCAGTGACCGGACGTCGGAGCCGGGGGTGGGACGGGGGGACCCCCCCGGCGTGAGCGCCCCCGACTTTCGGCCCCTCGGCGAGCGTCGGATCCACGGCGGTTGGCGCATCTCGATGGTGACGGCCACCTTCGCCGATCCCGACGGGAACCGGTTCGAGCGCGAGGTGGTGCGCCACCCGGGAGCGGTGGCGGTGGTGCCCCTCCACGAGGATGGTTCGGTCACCCTGGTCCGTCAGTACCGGCCGGCGGTGGATCGCCACCTGCTCGAGGTCCCCGCCGGCATTCGGGACGTCGACGGAGAGGCGCCGAGGCTGACGGCCCTCCGGGAGCTCCGGGAGGAGACCGGGCTCGTCGCCGCCAAGGTCGAGCCGCTGGTCGGCTTCTACAACTCGCCGGGCTTCTGCGATCAAGAGACCCTGCTGTTCGTGGCCACCGGGCTGGAGGCCGGCGAGGCCGCCCCGGCGGGCACGGAGGAGCGCTGGATGGAGGTCGAGAGGATCGCGCTGGACGAGGTGGACGACCTGACCCGGCGCCGCGTGCTCGTCGACGCGCAGACCCTCATCGGGCTCCAGCTCGTGCGCGAGCGCCTCCGTTCCCCGGCCTAGCGGCTCGACGAGCGTGGTCGGACCGATCGCGACCGAACCCGAGGTGCTGTCCACGGGCGCCGAGGAGTTCTTGTCCTGGCTGTCGGTCGAACGCGGGCGCTCCCCGCGGACCATCGACGCCTACCGTCGCGACCTCGTGGCGTACGAGGGCTTCCTCCGTCGCTCGGGCCGGACTCCGATCGAGGCGAGCCCCGACGACGTCCTCGCCTACCGGGACCTCCTGCGGGTCGAGCACTCGCCCGCCTCCATCGCCCGGGCGCTCTCGGCGATCCGCGGCCTGCAGCGGTTCCTCCACGACGAGGGGATGGCGACGGGCGACCCGACCGACGACGTCGAGCCGGTGCAGCTCGGTCGCCGGCTCCCCAAGGCGCTCTCCGAGGCCGACGTCGAGCGTCTGATGGGCACCCTCGTGGAGCCGGGACCGCTCGGGCTCCGAGATCGCGCCCTCCTCGAGCTGCTCTACGGGACGGGGGCGAGGATCTCGGAGGTGGTCGGGCTCGACCTCACGGACGTGGGGGGAGACGACGGCCTGCTCCGCCTCTACGGAAAGGGCGGCAAGGAACGGGTGGTGCCGCTCGGACGCTGCGCCTGCCAGGCGCTCACCGAATGGCTCGGTGCCGCAGGCCGCCCGGCGCTCGCCCCGGCACGCTGGCGGCGACGTGGCGACGCCGAGGCCGTCCTCTTGAACGCCCGGGGTGGGCGGCTGACCCGCCAGGGGGCGTTCGAGATCGTGCGGGCCCGCGCCCGCCGAGCCGGGATCCGCGCCGAGGTCAGCCCCCACACCCTCCGCCATTCGTGCGCCACCCACATGCTGGCCCGGGGCGCGGACATCCGGGTGGTGCAGGAGCTCCTGGGGCACGCCTCGATCGGGACCACCCAGATCTACACCAAGGTCACGCCGGAGCACCTCCGGGCCACCTACGAGGCGGCCCATCCCCGGGCCAGGGCGACCTGAGCCGGCCGGGTCACCCCGCGGGCCCTCGTCCCGCGGGGGTCGCGGAAACCTTGGGTGAGCGGGTGCGGCGCGGGGGTCCCCGGCCGGTCGCGTGGTGATCTCCCTCGTCAGGCTTTAGGCTCATTGGTCATGGTCAACGACACCTCGCCGGGTGGTCCCACGGCGGTCGAGTACCGGGGACTGCTCGAGCACGAGCGAGACGACCTGCTGGGACAGCTGGCGGAGATGGGGTTCGGCGAGTCCGAGGGACTCCACTACGACCACAACTTCGCCGATTCGAGCCAGGTCACGGCCGAGCGCGGCGAGGCCGAGGCGCTCGCCGGGCAGCTCAAGACCACGCTGCGCGAGGTGGAGCTGGCCATCGAGCGTCTCGACAGCGGCAATTACGGCTCCTGCGAGGTGTGCGGACAGCCCGTCTCACCGGCGCGTCTCGAGGCCAAGCCGACGGCCCGGACCTGCATCAACTGCGCATCCAAGGGCTGACCGGTTCGGCACGGAGGCCGACGTGAGCAACCCGCAGGGACCTTCGCAGACCGCGCCCCAGGGGCCGCCGGAGCCTCAGGGGCAGGCGGAGGCCCCGGTCCGACGCGCGCGGCCCTCGGGAAAGGCGATCGTCTGGCTCCTGGTCGGGGTGGCGCTGGTGGCCCTCCTCGTCTCCACCAAGCGCATCACGACGTCCGACATCGTCATCTTCTGCGTGATCATCCCCTCGGTCATCCTGCACGAGGTGGCCCATGGTTGGGTGGCGCTGGCATTCGGTGACGACACCGCCAAACGGGCGGGACGTCTCACCCTCAACCCCATCGCGCACGTCGACGTGGTCGGCACCCTCATCGTGCCGGCCTTCATGATCCTCTCGGGCTTCGGGTTCTTCGGCTGGGCCAAGCCCGTCCCCGTGAACCTGGCCAAGCTGCGCAGCCCGCGCAACCAGGGCGTCGTGGTCTCGCTGGCGGGTCCGGCCACCAACCTGTTGCTCGCCGGGGTGTTCGCCGTCCTCTTCCGGGCCTCCGGTGCGGCCAACGCCATCCCCGTGCAGGGACCCCTCCCGATCTGGGTGCAGGTCCTCTTCTACGCCGGCATCATCAACATCTGGCTGGCGGTGTTCAACATGATCCCGATACCACCGCTGGACGGCTCGGTGCTGCTGGAGCGGCTGCTGCCCCGGAGCTGGTGGCCGCATTACCTGCGAATTCGTCCGTACACCCTGCCCGTGCTGCTCGTGGTCGTGGTGCTGGCCAGCACGGCCCACGTGAACCTCTTCGGCAGCTTCGAGACCACCACCTTCAACTGGTGGGCGAGGGTGCTCGGGGTGGGCTGAGGCACGACCTCTCGCCGGTCCGGGCGATCGGGCGCTCAGGGTGCGATCAGCCCGACCGAGGAGGCTGCCCTCGCGTAGGTCGCTGCGGCCAGCGCGTGGGCCTGGTCGGCGCCGTCTGCCAGCACCCGTCGCACGTACGCCGGGTCCCCCGACAGCTCCGCGTAGCGCTCACGGACGGGTCGCAGCAGCTCGATCACCGCATCCGACACCTCGCGTTTCAGGTCCCCGTAGCGCTCGTAGCGTGGCGCCACGTCCTCCGGCCGTTGCCCGGTCGCGGCACCGAGGATCTGGAGGAGGTTGGCCACCCCGGGCTTCTTTGCGGGGTCGAAGCGGACCTCGGTCTCGGTGTCCGTCACGGCGCGACGCACCTTGCGCTCGATCTCCTCGGGCGTGTCGAGGACCCCGATCGTGCCCATCGGTGAGCTGACCGACTTGGACATCTTGCGCTCGGGGTGCTGGAGATCCATCACCCGCGCCGCCACCTGGGGTATGGCGGCCTCGGGCACGACGAACACCTCGCCGTAGCGGTTGTTGAAGCGGATGGCCAGCTCCCGGGTCAGCTCCAGGTGCTGGCGCTGGTCGTCCCCGACGGGCACCAGCGAGGCGTCGTAGAGGAGGATGTCGGCCGCCATCAGCACCGGATAGGTGAACAGCCCCACCCGCACCGCCTCCTGGGCCCCCGCCTTGTCCTTGAACTGGGTCATGCGGCGCAGCTCGCCCATGGTCGCGGTGCACTCGAGGAGCCAGGTCAGGCGCGGATGCTCGGGCACGTGGCTCTGGAGGAAGATCGTGCAGCGTTCGGGGTCGAGACCGGCCGCCAGGAGCAAGGTCGCGGCCTCGAGCGACCCCGTGCGGAGCGCGTCGGGCTCGATGTCGATGGTCAGGGCGTGGAGGTCGACCAGGCAGTACAGGGCCTCGTGGTCGTCCTGGAAGGCCACCCAGTTGCGCAACGCTCCCAGGTAGTTGCCGAGGTGGAGGTCGCCGGTGGGCTGGATCCCCGAGAGGACTCTGGTCATGGGCGGCCATGGTAGGGGTCGCCGCAGGGCCGGTATGCGCCGATCCCGAGACGCCCTTGGGTAGGGTCGTCGGGGTGTCCTACCGCGTCGAGACGCCGGTGTTCGAGGGCCCCATTGACGTCCTCGTGCACCTGGTCAACACCCACGAGCTGGATGTTCTCGAGATCCCCCTGGCACCTCTGGTGGACCGTTTCGTGAGCGAGCTGGTCGAGCATCGGGACACCTGGACGCTCGACGTCGTGTCGGAGTTCCTGCTCCTTGCGGCGATCCTCCTAGAGATCAAGTCGAACAGCCTGCTCCCGAGGCCCGACGAGATCGATCAGGACGAGGAGCTCGAGGGCTGGGACAACCGGGACGTCCTCGTGGCCCGACTCCTCGAGTGTCGCGCCTATGCGGCCGCGGCCGAGATCTTCTCCGTCCTGATCCAGCGTGCGCAGCAGTCGATCCCCCGGGAGGTCGGGCTCGACGACGGCTTCGTGGTCCACGCCCCGGACCTGCTCCGGGGCGTCTCACCGGGCCAGCTCGCCGCGGCCTACGAGAGGGCCACCGCCGTCCGTGACGAAGTCCCCCAGGTCGACCTCTCGCACGTGACCGTCGACAAGGTGACCGTCTCGGAGGCCGTGGAGGAGCTTGCCTCCGTCCTGCCGAACCGGGGCCGCGCCTCGTTTCGCGCCCTCACCGACCACCTGAGGACGCGGATCGAGATCATCGTGCGGTTCCTCGCCCTGCTCGAACTCTGCAAGCTCGGCAAGGTCTCGCTCGGCCAGGGCAGCACCTTTGGCGACCTCGAGGTGTCGTGGATCGGCGCCGAGGGATCGCTCGCGCCGGTCGGCGAGGCGGCGGCCGGCATCGACGACTACGAAGGATGAGCGAAGGGGGCGATGCCGACATGAGCGACCAAGAGCTCCGCCGGGCCATAGAGGCGGTGGTCCTGGTGGCGGTCGAGCCGGTGCCCGCTCGGCTCCTGGCCGAGCTGCTGGAGCAGCCGGCCGACCAGGTCAGTGCAGCCTGTGAGGCGCTGGCCGTCGAGTACGAGGAGCAGGGCCGGGGGTTCGTGCTGGCTCGCGTGGCCGGCGGATACCGGTTCCAGACCCACCCCGACCTCGCTCCCTACGTCGAGCGGTTCGCCAACCGGGAGGTGTCGACGCGGCTGTCGACGGCGGCACTCGAGAGCCTGGCGATCGTGGCCTACCGCCAACCCGTCTCGCGCGCCCAGATCGCCGCCCTCCGGGGCGTCAACGTCGACGGCGTGGTCCGACTCCTCGAGCAGCGCGGCTACATCACCGCCGTCGGACGTGCCCCGGGACCGGGGCAGCCCGTCCTCTACGGCACGACGGAGCTTTTCTTGGAGCGGCTCGGTCTGAACGACGTCGGGCAGCTCCCACCCCTGACCGACCTGCTCCCGGGGCCGGCAGTCGCCCTCGAGCTCGAGGAGAGCCTTCGGCGTGCCACCGCTGGGAGCGGTGCCGGGCCGCTCGACGGCGAAGGGGACCTGGCAGACGACGCCGATGGGCATGACCCAGAGGCCGAAGGCCATGTCGCGGAGGCCGAAGGCCATGTCGCGGAGGCCGAAGGCCATGTCGCGGAGGCCGGAGATCTCGCCGAGGGGGTGTGACACCCGAAGCGGCGGGGGAGGGCGGCAGTGGCGGTGAACAGATCCGCCTGCAAAAGGTCCTCGCCCAGGCCGGGCTCGGAAGCCGCAGGCACTGCGACGAGCTGATCGCCGCGGGACGGGTGTCCGTCAACGGCGAGCCCGCCCGACCCGGACGACGGGTCGACCCCCAACGGGACCGGGTGACCCTCGACGGAGCCCTTGTGCCGGTCGCCCAGGGCTTCGTGTACTACCTGCTCAACAAGCCAAGGGGGGTCGTCTGCACCGCACACGATCCAGAGTCCCGGACCTGCGTCACCAGCCTCGTCCCCGACGAGCCGAGAGTGTTCTCGGTCGGTCGCCTCGACGCCGAGAGCGAGGGTCTCATCGTCTTGACCAACGACGGCGACATGGCCCAGACCCTCACTCATCCGTCTTTCGGGGTCGCCAAGGAGTACCTCGTGGAGCTCGAGGGCACGGCCGGTCCGGCAGCCGTCCGCCAGCTGCGTCAGGGGGTGGAACTCGGCGACGGCCCGACCGCGCCGGCCCGTGTCGGCGTGCTCGGGCCCGGCGTGCTGCGGATCACCGTCCACGAAGGCCGCAACCGGCTGGTTCGTCGCATGTGCGAGGCGGTGGGCCATCCGGTGCGCCGGCTCGTGAGGGTCCGCATCGGCTCGGTGAGCGACGCCGGCCTCGCACCGGGGCAGTGGCGGCTCCTCCGGGGCGAGGAGATCCGTTCCTTGCTCGCAGGCGGCACGTCGGGCCGGGGGCGGGCAACCGAGCGCCCTGGGGCCCGCAGGTAGCATTCCGTTCCGATGTGCGACGGCACCACGACAGTCCGAGCGCTTCGCGGCGCGACCAGCGTCGACGAGGACACCAAGGAACAGGTCACCTCGAGGGTCCAAGAGATGCTCCGCGAGCTCATGGCCCGCAACGAGCTGGTCGAGGACGACATCATCAGCGTCCTGTTCACGGCCACGCCGGACGTCGTCTCGATGTTCCCGGCCACGGCGGCCCGTGGCATCGGGTTCGGTGCCATCCCCCTGCTGTGCGCAAGCGAGATCGACGTCCCGGGGTCCGCCCCCCGCTGCATCCGAGCCCTATTGCACGTGCGCACCAGTCGACAAGCCGCTGACCTGCGGCACGTCTACATGCACGAGGCCAAGGGGCTCCGCGATGACCTCCCCGACTGATCCGGAGCCCGAGCACCAAGGCACGGGTGCCGAGCGCGGGGCCCTCGGCCGCCGTCGCGCCCTCGTCGTGGGAACCGGACTCATCGGTGGGTCGTTGGGCCTCGCCCTGCGCAAGCGGGGATGGCACGTCACGGGCCGGGACAGCGATCCCGCCCGGGCCCGTGAGGCCCTGGATCGGGGCGTGCTCGACGAGGTCGGTGACGACCCGGAGGCCGAAATGATCTTCGTTGCCGTCCCGGCGACCGCTGCCGGCCTCGAGGCCTCTCGGCTTCTCTCGGACCGCTCCCGGAGGCCGGACGCCGTGGTGACCGACGTGAGCAGCGTGAAGGACGAGGTGGTCCGGGTGGCGGACCACCCCCGGTTCGTCGGTGGCCACCCGATGGCCGGGTCCGAGCAGCTGGGCCTGCAGGGTGCGGACCCCGACCTGTTCATCGGTGCCACATGGGTTCTCACCCCCTCCCCGGTCACCGATCCCGGCGCCTTCTCGAGGGCCCAGGAGGTGGTGCGTTCCCTCGGTTCCGAGGTCGTGGCGCTGTCCCCACAGGAGCACGATCGCCTGGTGGCGGTCGTCTCGCACGTGCCCCACCTCGTTGCCGCGACCCTGATGAACGCCGCCGCCTCCGTCGGCGAGGAGCACGCCGTCCTGCTGCGGCTCGCGGCCGGGGGCTTTCGCGACATGACGCGCATCGCCGCGGGGCACCCGGGGATCTGGCCGGACATCTGCGCGGACAACGGCGAGGCGATCGTCGAGGCCTTCGATCGCCTTCTCGTCGATCTCTCGAGGGTACGGGACCTGGTCCGATCGAGCGACCGGGCGGAGATCGCCCAGGTGCTGGATCGCGCCTCGGTGGCCCGCCGCGCCCTCTCGACTCGCGCAACCGAGCCCGAAACCCTGGCCGAGCTGCGCATACCGGTGCCCGACCGCACCGGGGTGCTGGCCGAGATCACGACGCTGGCCGGGGAAGCGGGCGTCAACATCGCCGATTTCGAGATCGCCCACTCGACCGAGGGGTCGGGAGGCGTCCTGGTCCTGGTCGTGGACGCTTCGGAGGCCGACGGGCTGCGCCAGGCCCTGTCCACCCGGGGGTATTCGTGCACCGTGCAGGAGCTCGGGTGACCCGTGAGTCGATCGTGACGCTGCTGCCGGATGCCGTGCGCATGGCCGGACCGTTGCCGGTGGTCGGACGCCTTCGCCTGCCGGGGGACAAGTCCGTCTCGCATCGAGCGCTCCTCCTCGGCGCCATGGCCGAGGGCACCTCGACGATCCGCGGCCTCTCGGAAGGCGCGGACGTCGCGAGCACCGAGGCCGCCGTCCGCGCCCTCGGGACCGACGTCCACCGTCATGCCGGCACCCTCGAGGTCGAGGGGGGATCCTCGCGATGGCACCCGGCCGCCGGCGCGATCGACTGCGGCAACTCCGGCACGTCCATGCGCCTGCTGGCGGGCGTCCTGGCCGGCTGCCCCTGGTCCAGCGTGCTGACGGGCGACGAATCCCTGTCGCGTCGCCCGATGGACCGCGTCGCCGAGCCGCTGGAGGCGATGGGGGCGAAGGTGTCCGGCCGGGGACCGAGGGCGTTACCGCCCGTCACCGTGGCCGGTGGCAGGCTCCACGGCGTCGACTGGACGGCGACGGTCGCCAGCGCGCAGGTCAAGTCCGCCATCCTGCTGGCCGGGGTCCAGGCCGATGGCACCACGATCGTGCGAGAGCGCGTCCCGACTCGCGCCCACACCGAGGAGATGCTCCGGATGGCCGGAGCCGACATCGAGGTCGCCCCCTGGGAGTCGGGACGCGCGGTCACGGTCCGACGCTCGTCGCTGCGCCCGCTCGATCTCGACGTGCCCGGAGACCCCTCGCAGGCGGCGTTCTGGATCGTTGCCGGCGCCATCGTCGCGGGCAGCGAGGTCACGGTCACCAACCTCTATCCCGGGGCGGAGCGGGTCGGCTTCCTCGGCGTGCTCCAACGGATGGGGGCGCCCCTCGTTCGTCGGGAGGACGAAGAAGGTGGCTCCCTCTCCGTGACCGTGTCGCCCGGAGCGCTCGAGGGCACGGTGGTCGACGCCTCCGAGATTCCCTCCCTCGACGAGGTCCCGGTCCTGGCCGTGGCGGCAGCGGCCGCAACGGGCACCACCGACTTCGTGTCCATGGGCGAGCTCCGCGTCAAGGAGACCGACCGGCTGGCCGCGGTCGCGCAGCTGGTGTCGGCGTTTGGTGCGCGCGCCGAGGTGCGGGGTGACGACCTACGTGTGCACGGCACGGGCGGCGCCCTTGTTGGCGCCAGCATCGACTCCGGTGGAGACCATCGCATGGCCATGGCCGCCGCGGTCGCGGCGCTGGCGGCCCGGGGCCCGACCTTCATCGAGGGGTTTGCCTGCGTCGCCACGAGCTATCCGGGATTCCTGCGGGACCTGACCGAGCTGGCCGGGGAGGCCTGGGAGCCCGTCGAGATCGGCGCTGCCGCCGAGGAGATGGGTCTCGCGGGGAGCCCGGCCGCGCCGCCGGGCGAGGTCCCCCGGCTGGTCATCGCGGTCGACGGTCCGGCCGGGGCCGGCAAGTCGACCGTGTCCGCGGCGATCTCGCAGCGTCTCGGCATTCCGAGGCTCGACACGGGCGCCATGTACCGTGCCGTGACCTGGTTGGCGCTCGAGCGGGGGATCGATCCCGACGATCGACCCGCCGTGGCGGAGATCGCCCGCACCGCCAAGCTCGACGTGGGTCCCGTCGTCAGGATCGACGGCGTCGACGTCACCGAGGAGATCCGTACTCCCCGGATCAACCAGGCGGTCTCGCACGTCGCGGCCAACCCCGAGGTGCGGGCGGGGCTCGTGGCCGTTCAGCGGCGTTGGGTCGAGCAACACCCCGGGGCGGTCGTCGAGGGCAGGGACATCGGCAGCGTCGTGTTCCCCGACGCGGCGGTCAAGGTCTACCTCACCGCAGACCCGAAGGAGCGAGCCCAGCGGCGGATCGAGGAGGGCCACGACGGCGTCGAGCGTCGAGACCGGTTCGATTCGAGCCGCGCCGACTCGCCGCTGACGGTGGCGCCCGGCGCCCACGTCATCGACACGACCGACCGGAGCGTGGACGAAGTGGTCGAGGAGATCCTCTCGTGGCTGACCGACGGAGCGTCGTCGTGAGCGAGGGCCTGCCCGCGAGCGCCCCGGAGCCCGCCAACGATCCACGGGGCGCCGGCGGCGGCGACGCACCCGGTCGGGGCGTCGCCTTCCGTGCCAACCCGAAGTGGACCGTGCCCTACCGGATGGCCCACGCCCTGGCCCACACGCTCGTACGCCTGTGGTTCCGTCCGCAGGTCCGGGGCCACAACGTCGTGCCGGCCGACGGCCCGATCATCCTGGCGCCGGTCCACCGGTCCTTTGCCGACTTCTGCTTCTCCGTGATGCTGACCGATCGCAAGCTCTTCTTCATGGCCAAGGACGAGATGTGGCGGTCGCGCCTCCTCGGGAGGTTCCTCGTCGCACTGGGTGCGTTCCCGGTCCACCGCGGGGGCGTCGACCGCGAGGCCATGGGCCACGCGACCGAGGTCCTCGAGCAGGGCCAGCTGCTCATCATGTTCCCCGAGGGCACCCGCCAGGCGGGTCCCCGGGTGCAGGAGCTGCTCGACGGGGTCGCCTTCCTGGCGGGCCGCACGGGCGCGCCGATCGTGCCGGTCGGCATCGGTGGCTCGGACGTCTCCATGCCCAAGGGGGCGAAGGTGCCCAAGCGGACCCCCATCACGCTCGTCGTGGGTCGCGAGGTTCCGCCCCCGGCCAAGCGGGAGAGCGGCCGGGTCTCACGCCGAGAGGTCCACAAGACGACCATCGAGCTGCGCGAGGCGCTCCAGGAGGCCTACGACGAGGCTCGCGCCTGAGGGCTCCTCAGGCGCGCCGGCGGGCCCGGAGCCAGCTCTCGGCCACGACGGACCCATAGCGGAGGCCGAACAGGGCGTTGGCCCCCTTCTTCGTCGTGCCAGAGGCCCGGGGGCGCCACACGGTCGGGCGCTCGGCGACGCGCCAGCCGCGGGACAGCGCCGCGATCAGCAGCTCGGCGGTCTGGTACTGCTCCTGCACCAACTGGCCGACGACGTCGGCCAGCATGGCCGTCCGCAATGCCCGGTAGCCGTTGGAGGTGTCGGTCAGGCGCGCCCCGGTCAGAAAGTTGATCACGGTGGCGAAGACGCGCACCCCGACCCGACGGATCTCGTCGCTCGTCTGGTCCACCCCGAGGCGTCGTGAGGCGACGACGAAGTCGGCCTCGTCGTCCACGAGGGGCTGGAGGAGGCCCGGAAGCTCGGCCGGGTCGTTCTGACCGTCCGCGTCGAGGGTCACGACGTAGCGGACGCCCCGGTCGATGCAGAGCTGGTAGCCCACCCACAGCGCCACCCCGTGCCCGAGGTTGACCGGCAGGACGACCGTCGGCGCACCCGATTCGAGGGCCACCCGGTCCGTCCCGTCGTCGCCGCCGTCCACGACGACGAGAGGCGTCACCCGGAGCCCGCAGGCCTCCTCCGGCATCGACTTGAGCACGTCGCCGATGTTGTCCGCCTCGTTGTAGGCGCACAGGAGACCGACGACGGGGCCGAGGTCGAGGTCGGGGAACCTCTGGTCGAACTCTCGCAGCGCCTGGTCGACGGCAAGGCGCTGGAGGGCACGGCGGCGCTGACCCTCGCGTGGGTCCTTGGGGTGCAGCACGCGGCGACTTAGAGGCGGTTGGGGCTGGCGAGGACCTCTCGGACCATCGGCTCGAAGTGCGAGAGCGGCTGTGTGGGGTAGTCCGGGTCGAAGCTGGTCTGGTCCCAGTCGTCGGCGAAGCGCTCCGCAAGCGCGAACCACGGCTCGCCGCGGTACTGCTCACGGGCTTCGGGGTCCATCCCGAGGTGCTCGTAGTAGTGGCGCCCCTGGAAGTCCTGGTGCACCGAGATGACCGAGTAGACCTCGTCGCTCACGTACGGGCGCAGGATCTCCGCCGAGATGTGCGGGTGGTTGGCCACCGAGACGGCCTTGCCTACGTCGTGGCACAGGGAGGCGACGATCATCTCCCGGTCGGCGCCGGCCTCCTCGGCACGCGTCGCCGTCTGCAGGGAATGGGTCAGCTGATCGACGGCGAACCCGTCGACGATCCCGGAGAGGGACTGCAACATGGCGAGCACCGAATCGGCCACCCGGGACTGGTGCTCGAGGCTCTCGGCGACGATGGTCTGCCACTCGTCACGAGTGGACGCGTCCATCGCGGCGAAGCGCCCTCGTTGCGCGAACGCCGGGTGGTGCGTCGCCGTCGAGGAGGTGGCCGTCTGCGTCATGGTCCCATTCTCGCACGATTCGGCCGCCGCCTTTTGGGAACCGAGCCGGGGTCCGCTTTCGTCCTGCAGGGCCGCACGGCGAGTGGGGCCGGGCGTCGCCGACCAGACCCGGGGGGAGTCAGGAGGCGAGGAGCTCCAGGATGTCGGCCGCCGAGACCTCCCGGTCGCCCGCCACCGGCTCCGTCTGACCGGCGGACCCGGAGCCGTTGACCACGCCGAGGGCGGTGGCCACGGCGCGCAGCAGCTCTCGAAGCTCCGGTGGTGGTGGGAAGTACTCGTCCTCCGTGGTGACCCGCACCACCTCGACTCCGCAGCGAGGAGCCAGAGCGTCGATGACCTCGGTCACCAGGGACTCGGGAGCGGACGCACCGGCGGTGACGCCCACGGTGCCCTTGAGGTCGCTCGGGAGGTCGTCGGCACCGTTGATCCGGACCACCCGGGAGCAGCCGGCGGCCTTGGCGACCTTCTCGAGGGCGATGGTGTTGGACGAGTTCGCGGAGCCGACGACCACCACGGCATCGGAGCGGTCGGCGATGGCCTTGAGCGCCGCCTGGCGGTTGGTCGTGGCGAAGCAGAGGTCGCCCCGACCCGGGGTCCACAGATCGGGAAACCGGCGCCGGGCGCCGTCGAGGATCCCCTGCCACTCGTCGTGGCTGAGCGTGGTCTGGGCGAGGAGGGCGACGGGGGCGCCGTCCTCCGTGGGATCGAGGCGATCGAGATCCTCCTCGTTCTCGACGAGTCTCACGGCGTCGGGCGCGACGGCCATCGTGCCCAGGGCCTCCTCGTGCCCGGCGTGGCCGACGTAGAGGATGGCGAACCCCTTGCGGCTGCGGACCTTGACCTCGTGGTGCACCTTGGTCACGAGGGGGCACACGGCGTCGACCACGACGCCCCGAGCCCTCGCGGCGGCGACGACGTCCGGGGCCGAGCCGTGGGCGCTCAGCATCAGCGGGGCTCCGGCGGGCACCTCGGAGGCGTCGTCCACGAACACCACGCCGAGCGCCTGGAACTGCTCGACGACGTGGCGGTTGTGCACGATCTCGTGGTAGCAGTAGACGGGCGGCTCGAACACCCGGACCATCCAGGCCAGGGCCTTGATCGCCTTCTCCACGCCCGCGCAGAAGCCCCTCGGCGCCGCCAGCAGGACGCGTTCAACCTCCACAACCCCAGGATACGGGGGAACGGCCGCTTGGCAAGGGCACGCCGGGTCCGGGTCCCCGAACCTGGATCCTCGGACCATCCTTTAGCCTGTCTGCGTGTCAGAACCGAGGGTCGCGGCCGTCGCGGAGGCGTCGCCGGCCGCGACGGCGGGAATGCTCGCAGGTGACGAGCTCGTCAGCCTGAACGGGCGGGTACCCCGGGACGTCATCGCCTACTCGCAGATCATGGACGAGGCGGAGGTCGACGTCCTCGTGCGGCGCGAGGGAACGGTCCTGCCCGAGCCCGTGCGCATCCAAAAGCGCGCCGGCGAGCCGGTGGGCCTCGAGGTCTCGTCGCCCGTCTTCGACCGGGTGCGCACGTGCGACAACCACTGCGCCTTCTGCTTCATCCACCAGCTCCCCAAGGGCATGCGCCGCAGCCTCTACGTGAAGGACGACGACTACCGGCTCTCCTTTCTCTACGGCAACTTCACGACGCTCACCCGCTTCACCGAGCTGGACGCCGAGCGTGTCATCGACGAGCGCCTCGGTCCGCTCTACGTGTCCATCCATGCCACCGACCCGGACGTGCGGGCACGCATGTTGCGCAATCCCCGGGGGGCGACGAGCCTTCGCTGGCTCCGGGTCCTGCTCGGGGCCGGCATCGAGGTGCACGGCCAGATCGTGGTGTGCCCGGGCATCAACGACGGCCCGGTGCTCGAGGACACCTTCGCCGGGATCCTCGACGAGTACCCGAGGCTGGCCTCCGTCGGGGTGGTCCCCCTGGGCATCAGCCGTTTCACCCGGGAGCCGGAGCTGCGGGCGCACACGGTCGCCGAAGCCGAGGCGGTCTGTGAGCTGGTGGGGGAGTGGCAGCCCCTCTACGAGCGGGCGCTCGGGCGTCGCATGGCGCACGCCGCCGACGAGTACTTCCTCATGGCGGGGCGGGCGTTTCCCGGCACCGAAACCTACGAGGGCCTGCCCCAGCACGAGAACGGGATCGGGATGGCCGCCGCGTTCGGGGACGCCTTTCGCGGCCACCCGGAGAATGCGCTCGGCACCCGCTCGGGGTTCTTTGCCTCCGTGGACGGGGCGCCTGCCCATGGTTACCGGTCCCCCCGGAGTACGGCCGAGCCCTCTCGCGCTTCCTCGGTGGGGCGCCCCGTCCGTGTCCTGACCGGCACCTACGGTGCGACGGTGCTCGAACCGCTCGTGGACGAGCTCGTGGCTTCCGGCGAGACCGCGAGCCGCGATGTCGTTGTCGTTCCCGTCGAGAACCGGTTCTTCGGCGGCAACATCGGGGTGACCGGGCTGCTCACCGGCCCCGACATCGCGCGAGCCCTCGAGGACGGTCCCGAGCACGCCCGCTACCTGGTTGCCGATGCCTGCCTCTCGGGGGGGCGCTTTCTCGACGGGACCACGGTGCGCGAGCTCCCCCGCCCTGTAGAGGTGGTGGCGAGCGACGGCTGGTCCCTGCGCGAGGCGCTCTGCCGTGCCGCGGAGGGAGCCGGGGTCGAGCTCGCGCCCGAGCCGGGGTCCCGATGAGCGAAGCCCCGACCGAGCTCGTCGGTGGAACCTCGGGCACGGCCTCCCCGGGAACGGGCGCGGTGCCCGGCAAGCCGGTCCGCCCGGTCGTCGTGGTCGCCGGGCGCCCCAACGTGGGCAAGTCCTCGCTCGTCAATCGCATCGTCGGTCGACGCGCCGCGGTGGTCGAGGAGGAGCCCGGTGTCACCCGCGATCGCAAGGTTCTCGACGCGGAATGGGCCGGCGTTCCCTTCCAGATCGTGGACACCGGCGGCTGGACGCCCGGCCGCCTCGGCCTCGATGCCCAGGTCCGTCGGCAGGCCGAGCAGGCGCTCGACCAGGCCGACCTGATCGTCTTCGTCGTCGACGTCACCACCGGCGTGACCGCGGAGGACCTGGCGGCGGCCCGAGTCGTGCGGAGGGCGAGCGCCCCCATCGTGCTCGCAGCGAACAAGGTCGACGACCAGACCTGGGAGGCGGCGGTTTGGGATTTCGTCCGTCTCGGCCTGGGCGACCCGTGGCCGGTGAGCGCCGCACACGGCAGGGGCACCGGCGACCTGTTGGACGAGGTGGTCCTCCGGGCGGTGCGCTCCGATCAGAGCGGATCCGGGACGGCCGTTGAGGTTGAGGACCCCTCCGTCGGCGCGGGAGGGGAGGGCACGGCGACCCCGGCGGGAGCGCCAGCCGAGCCGGCAGCGTCGGGAGAGACCCGCCCCGCCGGGACGGACCAGGCCGGAGTTCCACAGGTGGCCCTCGTGGGGAGGCCCAACGCCGGCAAGTCGACGCTGTTCAACCGCATCATCGGCGAGGAGCGCTCCATCGTCCACGACATGCCCGGCACGACACGCGACGTCATCGACACCGAGCTGGAAACCGAGGAGGGTCCCCTCAAGTTCCTGGACACGGCGGGCATGCGGCGACCCTCCCGCACCGAAGCCGGCACGGAGCACCATTCGGTGTTGCGGGCGCTCGAGGCGCTCGACCGGGCCGACATCGCGGTCCTCGTCATCGACGCCACCGTCGGCCCGTCCCACCAGGACCAGCGGCTCGCGGAACGCATGACCGCGGCCGGCTGCCCGGCCATCGTCGTGCTCAACAAGTGGGAGGTCCTCAATGCCGAGCAACGTCAGGACGTCCTCGGTTCCCTCGACGACCGGCTGAAGTTCCTCGGGGACGCCCCCGTCCTGCGCATCTCGGCGCAGTCGGGGAGGGGCGTGCACCGGATGCTGCCCGCGATCTGGTCGACGCTCGACTCCTATCGCACGCGGATCCCTACGGGGATGCTCAACCGGGCCCTGCGTGACCTGCAGGCCGCACACCCGGCGCACGGGGCGAGGATCCGCTACGGGGTCCAGGGCGCCACCGAACCTCCGACCCTCACGCTCTTCGCCTCGGGCCGGCTGCAGCCGAGCTACCTGCGCTACTTGGAGCGCGGGCTGCGCGAGCGCTTCGATCTCGGGTCCACCCCGATCAAGCTCCGGGTCCGGCTCATGGGTCGGCGGGCGTGAGCCGCAGGCCCGCCGCCGACGATCGGAGGCCCGCCGAGGAGGTCCCGGCCGATCCCGCCGCCGAGGACGTGGAGGACGTCGAGGACGTCGAGGACGTTCTGTGGTGCGAGGAGTGCCACACCATCGTCGATCCGGAGGCGGTCTCGGGGGAGGGCCTCTGCCCCCGCTGCGGGAACGAGCTGCTGATGGCGGATCCGACGAAGGTGGGCCGGCGTCGCGTCCCCTGGACGTTCAAGGTCATGATCGTCGCCACGATCGTCTACCTCGGCTACCGCGCCTACCAAGGGATCGCGTGGCTGGCCCACCACTTCTGAGAGGGTGCCGGCACCGCGCCGGCGTGCTCAGGCTCCCGCGACCCCTGCGGGAACCGGCTGGCCGAACACGACGTCACCTCGAGCGTCGACGTCGTAGTAGTCGAAGCCCTCGGTGACGTTGGGGGCGTCTCCGGCGAGGGACACGGCGACCTTCTGCGAGCTGTTGCGCAGGACGTCGAGCACGAGCTCCATGGTCTGCTCGGGCGAGTACGCCGAGCGGACCTGCACGGCGAGTTCCGCGTCGATCTCCCCGGGCTGCGTGAGGACCTTGTCCGTCAGGCGCAGCGCGGTCACGACGCTCGGCGCAAGGTCGCTCTGCTCGTAGCGGTCGACCTTGTCGAAGGTGCCCTCGTCGGCCCCGGATCGGATCGCCGCCACGGAACGGGTGGACTGGCAGATGCGGCAGTTGTGGGTGCGGGCACCCCGCAACCGGACCAGCTCGGTGGTGACCGGATCGAGGGCGTCGAGCAGCGCGATCGTGCGCAACATGGCGTCGAAGCGTTGGCTCAGCTCCGAGCCGTCCACGTCGCCGGCCAGGGGAGGCGGTGGGAGCGGGGACGAACCCCGAGCAGCCGTGCCGCGCTCGGTGAACAGACGGCCGACCGCCACGGACGCCCGCAACCCGTAGTCCGCGGTGAACAGCCCCATGACGAAGGGACCGAGCTCCGTCTCGGCCAGGGCCCCGGCAAGGGCCGCCCGATGATCGTCGGTCACCCCGGCCACGTCGATGACGAACTGCTCGGTGAAGGTCAGCGCAGCGCGCTCCCGGTCGTCGAAGAGGGACGACGTCGCCCACGAGGAGACCGACGCGGACCTGTCCGCACCCACCCGGGACCCGCCCGGCGGGGGGGACAGCTCGACGTCGGGGCAGCGCAGCAGTTGGCCCACCCGCAGGCGGGCGAGCTCGAGCAGCTCGGTCGGCCCCGCCTGCCATGCGGCGTCCTGGAAGGCGGCGAAGGCCCCCCAGGCCCGAGGGGCCAGCACCTCACGGGGATCGGCGGCTCTCGTTACTTCGCTCCACTCCATGGTGACTGGATAGCACGCGAGGAATCGGGTCGCACGACAACGAGGGGACGGGGTGGGCGTCGCTCTCGGGCCGCCGAGGGGGCGCTCGACGAGATGCGCCGGCAGCCACGGTGAAACGTCAGGGTTTGAGCCCGCAGACCAGCTGCTTGAACGAGCGGTCGTTGATGTCGATCGCCCGCTCCCGGGTCGGCCAGTTTCCGGGTGCGCCGCCGGAGAAGCCGAGAGGCGGTGCCGAGTAGAAGGAGGTCTTGTCGAGCCCGAGGCCGGACAGGTTCGGACCGGCCGGGTTGAACAGCGGCTGAAGAAGGCCCGCATTGGGCGGGGTGCCGTTGATCTGGTCGTTCCTGCCGCGGATGAACACGACCGAGGAGATCGGGGATCCGTCGGCGTTGAAGCCGAAGATCTGCTGGTCCTGGGCGACGTCGGGCTCATCGGTGAAGCGCTTGGTCGGGCCGAGGCAGACCAGGTTCCGCGCATTGCTCGGACCCACGGGCGGCGGGGGGGTGATCTGGATGAGGCGGGGATAGGCGATCGGAATCAGCGTCGTGTAGTAGAAGCGCTGGGTCGCCAACCGAAGCCCGTCGACGGCGACCGAGAGGTTCGACGGCGGCCGCCAGTCGGTGTTGATCTCGGCGGCGGCCGACTCGAGCTTGCCCCAGTCGCTCACGATCAGCAGCCCGATCTGGGTCAGCTCCCGCTGGGTGACGTCGAACCGGTCGAGGATGGTCGTGGCGAGCTCGCTGGTCTTGGCTTGGATGGCCCCGTCGAGGGTCGCGGACCCGTTGCGGCGGCTGAGCGCCGAGACCAGCCCGATGCCCGCCCCGACGCCGTCGAAGAAGAATTTCACGTTCTTGTACCCGGCGATGTCGGCGAAGACCTTGGCGATGTTGACGAAGGCCCCGAACAGGGCGAGCCCGTTCGAGGTCGTCTCGACCGGGGGAGGGGCGACCGCATCTCGGATCGCCTGCCCGATGGCCTGCAAGTCCACGTAGGCGCGGATCTCCGAGCGCTGGAAGGGCTCCCGGAGCTGGGCCAGGTAGTGCTGGACGTTGTTGAGATCGGACACCTCGTCGCCCAGCTGGTCCTTGACTTGGTTGAACTCGGCGGCCGTGAAGCTCGCCTGACCCGGGTAGGTCAGCCGGGCGATGTCGAGCGCCTTTTGCTGCCAGGCGGCGTTGTAGTCCTCGTAGTAGGCGCGGCGGACGTCGCAGAAGGTGACGTCGGGCCGGCAGAGGTTGAGTTGCGTGCCGATGTAGGTCTCGGCCGCCTGCTGGGGCGCGGTGAAGGGGGGGAACGCCTGGGACTGCTGGTAGGCGACGGAGATGAGGCCGGTGTTCGGTCCTCCCGCGGCGTCGGGCGAGTCCGAGAGGAGCGGCGAGTAGGTGTAGCTCCTGGTCCTCGAGAGCACGCCGTCGAGCTGTCCCGACTGGCCCAGGGTCGTGACCGACTGCGCGGCCGGCGGGACGGTCCTCACCGTGTCGCGAGAGAAGACGGCCCGGCCGACCATGGCGTAGCCACCAGGCTTCAGGGCCAACCCGTTGTACAGCGCCGCGTTCCCGCCGAAGTCCTGGAGGCGGATGCCGACCCCGAAGTCCAGGGGCTTGACCGTCCCGATGCTCTGGACGATCACGATGGGCCCGGGATTGGTCCCGAGGCCGAGCACGTTGAGTGCGGTGCCGGCGAGCTGCTGGTTCTGGATGTCCGCGTTCGTCCCGCCGCCGGTGTTGGTCGGCCAAGCGCGGTTGTTCGGAATCGAGGGAGACGGGTCCGGAACGGGCTGCAGGGTGTAGGGGTTGAGGACGAGGACGTGCAGGCCGCCGGTGGCACCGGCGGGCAGCGTCGCCGAGTACGTCGCGGAGCCCACCTGGATCACGTTGGTCGTCCCGCCCGAACCGGGGGCGTGGGAGTCGAACGTGGTGTAGTCCGGGCTGACGTAGTCGTAGAGATGGGTCACGGGGTTGAGCTGGAGGTATCCGGTGATGTCGCCCCGCTGGGCATCCCCCGGGAAGGCGATGTTGGTCCAGGCGGAGTTGCTGGCGCCCCCCGGCACGCCGATGATCGAGAAGGGCTCGGGGTTCGGGCTGATCACGCGGGCGCGCTCGTCGACGTTGAGGTTGTGTCCGAGGGTCTGCATGAGCCCGGCGAGGGCATTGAGGGCCGGACCGTCGGGGACGCCGGCGACATCGCTCACGACCATCAGGTACGCCAGGTTCCCCGTGAACTGCTTGGCGATGCCGACGAGCTGGTCGATTCCGTTCACGTTGCGTGGGACCGTGCCGTTTGTGACGAGCTCCCGGGTGGACCGGTTGAACACCGCGACGAAGATCCCGTTTCGATCGAACGTGTTGGGCACCGGCTGGCCGTTGATCAAGATCCCCGCGCTCGGATTGTTGGAGAGGGTCTCGATGGGCGCCCCGATCGGCGGGTCGTCGACGAGACCGCTCATCGTGACACCGGCCCCGGTCGTGGGACCGTTGGACGCGCTCGCCGGGACATAGCTCATGTCGAGGGTCAGGTCGTAGGTGCCCGGGAGGTCGGGCGTGAAGGTGGGCTGGGCACTCTGGGCGCCCCCGAGCGAGGCCTGAGAACCCGCGGGGGACGAAACGATGTTCCAGACGAAGCCGAGACTTCCGGCGAGCGACAGGCCCCCCAGGTCGGCCAGCACGTCGACCTTGCTCGCTCCGGGTGTCACGCCGTCATTGATCGACAGCTCGCCCACCGAGGTTCCGGGACGCGCCACCGCCGCCGAGCTCGGCGCAGTCGAGCCCTGGACCCGGACGTCGAGGGTCGTGGGTCCGTCGGCCGACACGTCGGCCGTAGTCGGGTCGTCCCCTGAGGCGACGACGACGTGAACATCGAGAGCGACGTGAGACGTTGCGGCAGGCCGGACCGCCGGAGACACGGGCTGCGCCGCGGGTGATGAGGTGGTCGGGGGAGAGCCGGTCGACGTCGAGATAGTCGGGGGCACGGTTGCCGGGTGCACGGTTGTCGGAGGCGAGGCGGAGGGACGCGACGTGGTCGGAGTCGTCGTGCTCGAGGGCACGGTCGTCGGAGTGGAGTGCGTCGGCAGCGTCGAGGAGGGACCCGACGGCTCGGAAGTCGGGGTGGTCGGAGTGGTAGCACCCGCCTGCCCCGAAGTTGCGGCCGCGGGTGTCGGAACAGGAGCCGGCGCGGCCGAGGCGGACGTGGCAATCGTCGGGCAGACGACGGCGCCGACGACTGCCGTCAGGAGGAGCGCAAGCGGTCCCGACCGGAGCCTCAGTCCGCGTCGCCCACGTTCCGGGGTTGTCGGGGCAGCAGAGGCCCGCGCGCAGTGGTCGATCATGGTCTCCTCACTGCCGCGGGCTTTGCCCTAAATCGTCGTATTGGTCACACAACCGTCACTCGGCTATTTCGTCAAATCGACGCCGGGTGAGGAAGTCGGCGACGGCAAGTATCGGCTCCACTTGCGGTCGAGGTCAAGACACGTCGGCGTGTTGACCAGTGAACCTGCGCATGCACTGCCATTGTTATGAGGTCAAACTCCACGCAGTGTGCCTGGGGGTGGCATTGGAGGGATCGCCGTTGAGTACCGGCTTTGCCTCGGCGGTGCCTCTCGGGTCGATCCTGAAGGCAAGAGCGCGGCCTGGCCACCCCGCCCTAATTCTCGTCGGGACCGGAGCGGCTATTGCCCTCGACCGCCGGTCGGGATCGGGTCCGATCACCGGGCGGAGGGTTCCCCTCCCACCGTCGTTGAGGCCCCATTCCGAGCAGTAGGCTGTCGACGGTCGTCGTGCCGGGATGGCATGCCGGGAGCGGTCGTTGAGCGATGTGGCCACGCCTTCCGGAGGACATCCCAGCTCGATGGCTACGGGCTGTGGCGCAGCTTGGTTAGCGCGCTTGACTGGGGGTCAAGAGGTCCCGGGTTCAAATCCCGGCAGCCCGACTCTCTGACCTGGGATAACGGCCGATCCCGGTTTCGAGGCAATCGGTCCTGTCAACGGATTGTCGACGGGGACGGCGGGGACGTAACAAGGGCGCTCGCCAAGGTGGACCAGTTCGTGCAGATGCTGGAGCAGCACTACGCCCTGTCGCGCCTGACCCGACCGCCGCCAGAGCGATCGCTGGCGGTGGCAGCGATCAACGAACAGATCGGGCTCGTGGATCGCATCGCAAGGGAGGTAGACCCTCGCATCGCCACGCGGCTTCGCGAGGAGACCATGGGATGGCCATATGGCGAGACGTTGGCAGCTGCCCAGGAGCTGCGTGGACGCCTCGCTGGACTCCAGGAGGAGGCCGAGATTCTCGAGCCAACGGGACCGACGTTGGCTGCTTCACAGCTCCACCCGTGGGGGGGGTGGCGGCGTCGCTCTGGGACGACGGGTACCGACGAGAGGCAGTTCAGGCCCGGCGCGACGGCGATCTTCGATGTGCACCTGCCAGTCAAGTTGGGCGTTGACAAAGGAACGAAGCCCCAGGATCTCGCTACCGCCTTCAGTCCAGAGCCGCCGGGCCCAGGAAAGCCGCGACTCCGTTTCCGTCATTTGACCGAGGGCACCAACGATTGGAAGAGCGCTCATCAGGGCGCGATGTATCTGGGCTATGCCTGCGCTTTGGCAGTCCGAAACGTGACGAGCCACACGACAGATCAGCCTGAAGAGCAGGTGGCGCTCGAGGCGCTGGCGACGCTAAGCCTCTTTGCCAGGTGGGCGGATCAGGCCGATGTGAAGAACTAACTCAGGACCGGAGCGCTTAGCCGACGCAGCTCTCACGCCCGCCATCTGGTGGGCACCACGACCTCGGCCGTCACCCGCCGGGCTGTCAACGACCGGAGCGTCAGGCGACGGAACCGCCGTCAGTCGTAGAGCATCTCCGTCTCGCGCTGCATCAACTCGGCGACCGGCGTCGTTGGGTAAACCTGCACATTGTTGAAGTGGGCCAGTCCTGATTCCTGCACCATCCGACATACGGTCTCGATGCTGTCAGCTTCCGCCACAGCGATGACCTCGTGTCCGGGGTCAAGGTGCAGGGGCTCTAAGACGAATCGGATGTCGAGTTCCTGCATGAGCTTCGGCATCTGTCCGCCCATCATCCTCTGAGCGAAGTCCCGCACTCGAGAATTCGTCGACGGGCAGTTGTTGGACTCGTGCTTGCTACGAATCGCATACACCGGCATGGCTTCCTCCCTCCTGAGCTGCGATGCAACCCTGCCATAGAAGAAAGTGCCCGAGCGTTGCCATTATGGAAACTTCAAATAGCCTCCACATCGTCTACACAAGCACCGGGGCAATCTCACGACTCGAAGGTCGATAGCCTGCGGCGGTGACCACCGAGCCGCTTCGGCCATTCTTCGTCGAGCCCGGTCGGTGCTTCCGCGTGGTCCGGGACCCGGTACCCGAGCGCCGAGGCCACCCGATGCACTGCCCGGAGCCCCCGGTCGCCCGCGGCCGGTTCCGGTCCTAGGTGTACTCGGTCATCACGTTCATGACAGGCGGCTGATCGGCGGCCGACCTCCAAGAGCGCTGTGAGGGCGCTCGGTGTTGTAGCGCCGGAGCCATACTTGCAGGGCCCTGCGTCGCTGTGCGTTGGTCCGATACACGCGCCGGTAGGCCCACTCGACCTGGAGAGTGCGGTTGAGGCGCTCCACCTTGCCGTTCTGCCAGGGGCAGTGGGGTCTGATGAGCCGGTGCTTGGCACCAAGCGCGTCGAGGGCGGCCTTGAAGTCCCGGCTGCGGACGTAGTTCTTGGCGTTGTCGCTCATCACCTCAGCGGGCACCGGGATGCCGTTTTGCTGGAAAGCCGCGGCGGCCCGGAGGAGGAATTCGGCGCACGTGTAGCCCCTCTCGTCGGAGAGGATCTCCGAGTAAGCGAACCTCGAGTGGTCGTCGACCATCGAGTGGACGTAGTCGAAGCCAATCCGGCGCTTGGACCCCGGACGCGTCCCACGACCGTTGGCCCGCCACCCACCGCCTTCGGGGATCCTCCCCAGCTTCTTCACGTCGAGGTGGACGAGCTCGCCCGGGCGGGCCCGCTCGTAGCGGAGCCCTGTCGACCTCGAGGCCCGGATCACCTCACCGGTCATGGGATCGCACTCGGGCAGCCTCGGCACCCCGTGGCGGCGCAAGATCCTCGTCACCGTGCGCTCGGGGACCCCGGTCAGTCTGGAGAGGCCAGCAGGGCCGCAGCGCTGCGCTTGACGGAGGCGCAGGACGCGTGCGACCAGCTTGGGGTCGGTGGCATTGGGGTATCGATGCGGCCGGCTCGAACGATCCTCGAGGCCGGCGAGGCCCTCCTGGTCGAACCGCCTCACCCACCGATGGGCGCACTGTCTCGAAATTCCCATCGCCCTGGCGACGTGGGCGACGGGCATTCCCTGGGCGCGGACCCGCTCGACGAGCAGCTGGCGTCCCCTCGGAGTCAGTCGGGCATTACGGTGCGGCACGAAGGCCTCCTTGGTCGTGTGGCTGGAACCATCACGATCTTGGAGGCCTTCGACTGTGTCAGCACGTCACCAACGCCGCGGCCGAGTACGCCTAGGCCCGGAAGGTCTACACCGTCGACGCCTGCGCCGAGCATGCCCACCAGCTCGAGCAGGCGAAGCGGATCTGAGGGCCAGCGCCGCCGACACCCTGTGCCTACTGCGGCGACCTCGTCGAGCACCCGGCCACGGACCGGATCCGGTACTCGTCGGACGGCGACAAGCAGCCGGCCATGATTGTCAACGTCGTGGTCGTCCACGAGTGCGGAGACTTCAGCGGCAACGGGACGTGACGCCTACGCGAAATCCGTTGCGTATCGACTGCCGATATGACACGTTTGCCCAAGCTTCGACTTTCACCTCCACCACGAAAGTGACGGCAATCATGCAAAGGCGCTCTGCGCTCAAAAAACTGACGCTCGTAGCAGGCCTCTCGGGGGTCATGTCGCTGGTCCCCTTGGTGGCTAGCGCTCCATCTGCGTACGCCAAGAGTGCACCCACCCCGCCCGCCATCAAGCCCTTTTCGCCGGATAGCGCCGCTCAGGTGCAGGCGGATGAGCAGGCCCTGCTGGGAAAATATGAGGCTGCTCCCGCCGCGGCCGCCAAGAGATAGGCGCCTGACTTCAGCGATAGCGCGACAAGGCCCCGGGCGCATCGGAACCCGGGGCCTTGTCCCCCGTCCCTCCAGAAACCTCCGGAGGAAGACGTGGGGCCTGTCACTTCGTGGTATGTCGAAGACCTAACGCGCAAGTCGTTTCGCGGTCAGTTCCGCCTCTGCGGGTGCGGCCTTCTGGGCCCCCAGACGCTCCCGTTCCAGGGCGGCAGCGCCGCCGGCCACCTCGTCGCCCTGCTCGTCACCAATCTCCAGGTCCTTTTCTGCACCTTCGTTCTCGGCCATGGTCCCTCCTGGGTCTCGCCGTGCTCGTTTCGTCGTCAACTGCACCGACCACAAGACCTAATACCTCGAAGGCCGACCGCGTCTAGAGGTACTGCAGGGTAATGAGGGGTTGCGGCCCCCTGGCAGATCTACCCGATTGCCACCGCCGGGTCGCGCGCTCTCGGCCGTGCTCGCCGAGGAGGAGCTCAACCGCCTGCCGATCTACCAAGGTAGGAGGAGAAGGCCCGCCGCCCAACTTATGGCAAGTTGCTGACCTAACCGCGCATAACATTGCGATTCTTGGCCCGGCGCCACCTGAGCAAACAGGCCGGCGAACAGCGCTCGGTGGGTGGTACCTGGGGGTCAAGAGGTCCCGGGTTCAAATGCCGGCAGCCCGACCAGGGATCGCTGCATTCGTCGAATGTCTAGGGCCGCCGGGCGGGAGGGGCACATGTCCGGCCAGCAGAATCCGAGTGAGGTCTCGCAGCAGTGGCTTGCGTGGCTCGGACAGCAGACGGACGCCGGGATGGCCTACGTGAGGTCGCTCACGAGCCATGCGCTGTCGCTCGAGGAGCTGCAAGGCGCCGTCACGACGCTGGATCAGTACGAGCAGGCGTTTGAAGGTGCCACTGGCGCGGCAAGTTGGCTGACCGAGCAGGGGTTGCCCCAGTTCGCGGAGCAGCTCGACTTTGCGATCCGTGATGTCCGGACGGCCCGTAGCAGCTACTACGAGATGGTCGATGCGGCGCTCAGGGAAGCCGCCGCGCGACAGCAACAGTGGATCGAGGCGAATCAGTTCGCCACGATCAACCTCATCGATTCCACCCGCTACAGCCAAGCCGTCTTCCAGAGATCCCTGCAAGGCATCCTCGATGTCCAGGAGCAGAACTGCTTCGTGTGCCACACCTACATCGGCGTCGTCGGAGGTGGCTACTGCGCCGAGCACGCGCGAATGCGCGGGCTCCCTGGCTGAGCTGCACGAAGCCGGACCTCTTGCCGGGTCGGCAAGAGACGATCCGCAGGCGCTACTTCTTGATGTAGATGCCGGTGAGGTCCGTGTGACACTGGCCCAGCGGGGCCTTGACGGTACCCCCGACCACGTTCTTGTTGTAGCCGACCAGCGAGGGTTGGAAGACCAAGGGGACCTCGGCGCCGATGGACATCGCGAGCGCACCCGCCTTCTGCATGTAGGGCGCCTGTTGTTGGGCGGTCACATACTGAAGGGCCTGCTTGATGTAGGGGGCGAGGAGGGGATTGGCGGTCCCGAAATGCTGGGTGAGAAAACCGATCGGCAGGAACTCGTTCTCGAAATTGTTGGCCAGGTCGGGGCCGTTCGAGAGCTGCTGGGTGAGGACGGCGTCGCCCTCGCCCTTGATGTAGACGTTCTCCAGTAGGTCGGCGGGATCCACCTGCTGGAGCTTCACGGTGAACCCGGCGGCCTGCGCCTGTTGCTGGATGAGCTGTGAGGCCTGGGCGAACGACGGGTCGTCGCTCGGCACGACGAGCGTGAACGAGATTCCCTTCGGATAGCCGGCGGCCTTGAGCAGGGCCTTGGCCTTCGCCGGCTGATACGTGTACTTGTTCGCCAGCGCGTGGTCGTAGCCGGGGGACCAGGACGGGAACGGCTGGTAAGCGGGCTCGCCGAGGCCGTCGTCCACCACGCGGTTGATGGCGTTGCGATCGACCGCGTACTGCAGGGCGACACGCACCTTCTCGTTGTTGAAGGGTGCGGCGTTTTGCCGCATCTGCAGGTCGACGTAGTCGTAGGACTTGCCGACCACCGCCGCGAGATTGGGTTGGGCCTTGATCGCCGCCACCTCGTTGGGCTCGAGCGTCGTCATGTCGATGGCGCCGGATTCGAGTGCCTCGATGAGCTGCGGACCGTTGGAGGCCTGGACGAAATTGACCCCGCCCAGCAGGTACTGGCCCTTGTTCCAGTATTTGGGGTTGGCAACCAGCTTGATCGAGGACCCCTCCTGGTAGCTCTTCAAGACGAACGGGCCGGCTCCAACCGGCTTGGTGCTGTCCGTGCTGATGGTGCTCGGGTCGTAGATGGTCCCGTCCACGTGGTACATCGCCTGGACGACATCGCCCGGAATGGGGTTGGAGAGATTGAGCGTCAAGGTGGTCGGATCGACCACGTCGATCGTCGAGATGGCGGTCAACGTCGTGAGCAGGGGGCTCTGCCGGCTATAGAGCAGGCTCGCCTTCACAGCGTTGGCGTCGACCGGGTCACCGTTGGAGAACACGACACCGGGTCGGATATGGAGGGTCACCGTGTTGGGTGTCGTGGACCAACTCTCGATGACGTTGGGGAGGAAGGCCGTGTTGGTGATGCCCAGCCCGGAGGCGTAGACGTTCGAGAGGATCGCGAAGCCGCAGGGGTTGAGGGATGCCTCGGGATCGAACGTGTTGTCGAACTCGCTGTTGAGGTCGATGCCATAGGTGAGGACCCCATTGGGGTTGGCGTCCTTTGGCACCGAGGCTCCGGCCGGGAGCGGCTGGAGCAGGGACACACCGGTCGATGCCGTCGCGACCATCGCCAGTCCAAGCAGGATCGAAGCACCCCGGCCAACCCGACGGGCCCCTCTTTGACCTACGCTGCGCCGCCGCTTCGCCCCAGGCGTCACCATCAAACCCCCCACTTCGCTCGGGCCGGCCCCGGGACCATCCGGTCCGAGGACTTGGATCGCCGAGGAAAACTCAGCGTACGACATCGTGCGGCGGTTCGGGTCTCACCGGCGGGCGATCCCAGGGTGACCACCGGCGGACACGCCATGGATGCGCGCCGCGAGCCCGTCTCGATTGACGCACCGCCCCGGGTGATGTCTAAATACTCTCGCAGCGCTTGGACGACCCCGAGATAGAGGGGTCGGAGGAATCGGATATTCGTACGGTGCAAGCGAAACTCGTCCCGACTCTTTGGGGCGCAGACCCTTGGGGGCTCGAACACCAATGCGACTGACGAGGGTCATGAGGCTGGGGAAGTCCATCGCCGTGCTCGCGCTGCTATCTGGTGCGGCGGTCACGGGCGTGGGACAGGGTCTGGCGGGCGCAGCCGGCCCAGCCGGACTCCCACCGATCATTGTCGCCGGACCCGTCAGCCAGACGGTGGCCGCCGGCACGAACGTGACCTTCTCGGTCACCTTCACCAGCCTCACAACTGCCACGGAGCAATGGTTCAAGAACGGAGCGGCGCTGGTGGGGGCGAACAGCAGCACCCTCGTGCTCACCAACGTCACGCCCGCGAACGCAGGGAGCTACGACGTCCAGGTGTCCAACGCTGGGGGCACCGTGACGTCCGCCGCTGCGGTGTTGCAGGTCACGTCGCACCCTCCGACCACCACCACCCTGTCGGCGAGCACGTCGTCGACCAGCTTCGGCTCCTCGGTGACGCTGACGGCCGCCGTCACGCCCACGTCTCCGGTGCCGACCGGCACCGTCTCCTTCTCGGACTCCGCCAACGGCCAGACCTCCGACCTGGGCACGGAGAGCCTCAGTTCCTCGGGTGTGGCCACCTACACCGGCACCCTGCCCGCCGTCGGCGTCAACGCCATCACGGCCACCTACCCGGGTGACGCGACCTACACCGCTTCGACCAGCACGCCGGCCACCGACGTCACGGTGAGCGCCCCGAGTGGGTTGCTCACGGTCACCCAGGTGCGCTTTTCGGGACCCGCCGGCGAGAGCGACGCCTACGTGGACCTGGAGAACACGTCGACGAGCATGTCCCTCCCGCTCGATGGGTGGAGCATCGGCCTTTCGACGGGTCCCTTGAGCCACAACTCGATCCCGCTGCCTTCGGGCGTCACCCTGGCCCCCGGTGGGGCCTATCTGGTGGCCGGCTCGGCCTACTCGCTCACCTCGGTGGCCGCCGCGGACGTCATCTCCCCGGTGCTCGCCGGAGTGGACGGCGTCTTCGTCTCGCCTCCGAGCGGGGGCGGTGCCCCGACCGACCAGGTCGGCTACCCGGACCAGGGCGGTTACTTCGGCGGCGCGGGCCTGCCCTACCTCTCGGGCACCCCGAGCGACCAGTACGCCATCATCCGGATGGGATCCCAGACCCAGCCCACCAATAGCGGTGACAACTCCCGTGACTTCCAGCTGGTGTCGACCGACACGGCGAGCTTCCCCCTCGTGGGCGGCGGCTCGGCGCAATCGGTGCTCGGGAGCCCCTCGCCGCTGTCCGCCACCTCGGCCCAGCAGATGGACAGTCTCGTCCCCTCGACCCTGGTGGTGCCCTCGGCGGGGGCCACCAGCTGTCCCAACCGGGTGGTCACCGCGGGCAGCGGGACCAATCCCACGACCTTGGTCTTGAACCGCACGGTGACCAACTCGACGGGGAAGCCCATCACGAGCCTGCTCTTCCGGATCACCACCTTGACCCAGCAGTACGGGCCCCCGTCCGGCTCGCATGCCTGGCTGACGGCCATCGGCTCGGCCGACCCCACCACCATCACCTGCGGCACCACCCACTACAGCGCCGACGGGCTCTCGCTCAACGGCCCGACCCCGTCGAGCGGGGGCGGTCTCGGCACTACCCTCAGCCCGAGCGAGGTGAGCGCCAGCAACCCCCTCTTGCCCGGGGCGAGCATCGTGGTCTCCTTCGAGTTCGTCGTCACCCAGGGGGGGAGCTTCACCGTCGGCTACGACACCGACGTGACCCTGGCCCCGTAGGCAGGGGACGTGCAAGGGACGTCCGATGCCGGGAGGACGCTGGCCCACCACCGCAGCATCCTTCGTCTTGCCGGCAGCATCTGCGGGGTAACGACAGGGGAAGCGGTCGTCGGCCTCACCTTCGACGACGGACCCTCCCCGGGCACCACCGAGGATGCACTCGGGTTGCTCCAGTCCTTCGGGATGCACGCGACGTTCTTCGTGGTCGTCTCCGAGGCTTTGCGGCATCGGTCGCTACTCAACGAGGTCGGCTCGGAAGGCCACGAGATCGCCCTTCACGGCGTGCGCCACGTCGACCTCACCTGCTGCAGCATCCGGCAGGTCTGGCGTTCGGTCCTTGGCGGCCGGGCCACGCTGGAGGACCTCGCGCAACAGCCCGTGCGGTTCTTTCGCCCCCCCTATGGAACGGAGAACGCCGTCGTGCACGGCGTCGCCCGCCTCGCCGCCCTGGAGGTCGTGGGCTGGTCGGCGTCGCCTCGGGACTTCTACGACTTGGAGCTGGAGCGCCACCTCTCGATCGTGGGGGAGGAGATCGGGAGGGGAGGGATCGTCCTACTCCACGACGGTGCATCGGCCGGCGCCGGGCGGCGAGCTGAGCTCCACCGAGGCGTGCTGGAGCTGGTTCCGCGCGAGGGTGCGACGGGTTGTCCGTCGGTGGGCTACTCGCTGGCCGGGAGATCGATCGTCGCCTCCGGTTTCGCCGCCGGGACGAGGCCCTCTTGGGCGAGGTCGCCCCCCTGTTGCGATGAGGCACGGCGCTGGGGCGCCCTAGCGACGGAAGCCGGCCTCTGCCACGTCGCCCGCACCTTCAACAGGTCACCCTCGTCCGCGGAAGCGTCCCTCTGTTGCGCGGCGAACCATTCACCGCGTCACGGGGAGCTGATCCTCCGATCTAGAGTCGGCAGGAGTGGCCGACGGGCATGCGTCGACCACTCCGCAGGCCACGCCCGACCCCGCAGCGCGATCGCGTTCATGCCATTCGTCGTCCTGGAGGCTCCCCATGATCTCTCGGCGAGGGTTTCTCGGCCTGTCCGCACTGGTGGCGACCGTGGCCACGCCATCGGGCCTCGCCGAGGCGAAGCCGAGCACCGAGCCAGGGCGGCGTCGACCGGCCCCTCCGTCGAACGAGAGCGTCCTTCCCGTCGATATCGTGAACTCGACGGGCGTGGGAACCGTCTATGCCCTGATCTACGGCTACGACCCCGGCAGGGGGAACGCCCTCGCCTTCTTGATGGCCGACGGCCGCACGCTGTACTACCCGCCCTCCCCGGCCAACCCGCTCGCCCCGATCGAGGCCGACCTCTCGATCCCCGTCGCGGGTCCCGCCGCCGCGAGAGTCCTGGTTCCGAAGTTGGTGAGCGGTCGGATGTTGCTTTCACTCGGTCGTGAGATGCGGCTCTTCCTCAACCCCGGCCCGAGCGTCGTCCAGCCCTCGGTCAACAACCCGTCCGATCCCAACATCGCCACCCAGTGGGGCTTCTTCGAGTTCACCTACGACGACGCCCAGCTCTACGCCAACGTGAGCTTCGTGGACTTCGTGTCCCTGCCGATCGGGTTGCGCCTGCAGACCGACGAGCGTCTCCAGACGGTCTCGGGACTGGGAAAGGGTGGCCTCGCCGGCGTCGCTGCCGCGTTGCGCCAGCAGACCTCGAAGGACGGGGCGAACTGGGACCGGCTCGTGATCACCCGGGAGAGAGGGAGGATCCTGCGCGTGCTCAGTCCCAACCAGGCGAGCACGCCCGGGGACGACTTCTTCGCCGGTTACCTGGATGCGTACGTCGACTCGGCGTGGGAGCGGTATCGGAGGAGGGACCTCACCATCGAGACCCAGGGCGCCTGGGGTCAGGTGACGGGCCGGGTGGGGCCCGACGACCTCCTGCGCTTTCCCGGTGCGGGGGCATTCGCCCGACCCTCCACCTATGCCGTCTTCAACTGCAGCGTGCCGCCCTTCACGACGGGCAACGACGAGATGGGAAACCTCAGCGCCCGGCTCGCCGCGGCGTTGAACCGGACCACGCTCCACCTCAACCCGAGCCAACCGCTGGGCGAGCGCATCGAGACGTTCTACGACCGCCCCAGGACGAACCACTACGCGCGGATCGTCCATGCCGCGACCGCCGACGGGCTGGGGTACGCCTTCCCCTATGACGACGTCCACAACTCGAGCTTCGACGTCCAGGGCAGGGTGGTGAGCACCACCCCCAGGCTTCTCACCGTGACGGTGTCCGGCCCCGGGTGACCTGGCAACGCACGATTGTTGTCGTCGCAGCGTAAACTGTCTCGGAGAAGCCGCTAACCCCCTTACGGGGAGGTGAGCTGTATGTGGAAGAAAACATTACGTAGCCTGGACGTACGTCGTCGGCGCCGAGAAGAGTCTCTCGTGGCGCACGGGCAGTGTCCGGACTGCACGGAGCAGGTCTCGGATCCCGCCAACAATCGGTGTCGGGCGTCAGCGGCCCGCAGGCTCGGGGACCATGCTCGACGCCTCCGCAACGTCGCGGGCGAGAACGGCCAGCCGCTGACCGTCCTGAGCCTCCTGGCCGAGCGCCGCGCCCCCGCTCAGATCATCAGCTTTCCGCAGCCTTCGCGCCGCTGAGCGCCGGTCATCCCCGATCGGGGGTGTACGTGCAGTTGAGGTGCTTGATCCCGTTGATGAAGGCGGAGCGGAGTCGGTTCGGCTCTCCCGTCGCCTCGATGTCGGGAAGGCGCCGGAACAGCTCCCGGAACATGACGACGATCTCCTCGCGCGCCAGATGCGCGCCCAGGCAGAAGTGCGGCCCCGGCGCTCCGAACCCGACATGGGGGTTGGGGCTCCGGCCCACGTCGAACCGGTAGGGGTCGGTGAACACGTCCCCGTCCCGGTTGGCCGAGGCATAGACCAGGATCACCCTGTCTCCGGCCCTGAGGGACGCGCCGGACAGCTCCGTGTCCTCGGCGAGGGTGCGGCGCATCCAGATGACCGGGCTGGCCCAACGGACGATCTCCTCGGCCGCCGTCGCGGCGAGGCCTTCGTAGTCGGCCATCAAGCGGGCCCGTTGGTCGGGATGCTCGGTCAGCGCCAGCAGGCCGTGGGTGATCGCGTTGCGGGTCGTCTCGTTGCCCGCGACCACGAGCAGGATGAAGAAGGAGGCCAGCTCTGCCCGACTCAGGGCCTCGCCGTCCACATTGGCGTTGACGAGGGCCGAGGTCAGGTCCTCCGTCGGATGCTCCAGCCGGAAGCGTCCGAGCTCCTCCATCATGTCGCGCAGCTCGACGCCGGCGTTCATGAATGCGATGAGCGGATCGTCCCCCTCGGGCACGTACTCGGGGTCGCCCATGGAGAGGATGATGTTGGAGCAGCGGAAGACGGTGGCGTACTCCGACTCCGGAACGCCCATCATGTCGCAGATCACCTTGAGGGGCAGCCGGGCGGCGATGTCCACGACGAAGTCACAACCGCCCAGATCGGAGGCCCGGTCGATGGTGTCGTCGGCGACCGACTGGATCGTCGCCTCGATGCTGCGGATCATCCGGGGGTTGAACGCCTGCGAGACGATGCGACGCAGCCGGGTGTGGCGCGGGTTGTCCGCGTTGATCATCCCGCCGAAGAACTCGAGCATCTCCGGTGGCATGTCGACCATGCTCACCGCCCCCCGCCCCGAACGGTAGATCTCGGGATGGCGGCTCGCCTCGCTCACGTCGGCGTGCCGCATCAGGGCGTAGTAGCCCTCGCCCTTCGGTAGCTCGAGGCTCGTCTCGAGCGTCGGGTCCTCGAAATGTGCGATCGGGCGCTCACGCCGAAGAGCCGCAAAGGCGGCCTCCCGGTCATTCCAGGGGAGCGCCCAAAACTCGATGTCCGAGAGGTCGATCTCGTCGACAGTGCCCGGCCACCGGGTAACCATGGTCCACCACGCTACAGCGGAGATCCCGAGGGGGCACTACCGACACCTCGTGCCGGGTGGGGCGAAAGGTCGGGCTGTGTTGGCCCTGCGTCTCGGTTGGAAGACGACGGACGGCGTGGGTCGGCGCGTTCCCCGCCGACCCACGCCGTCGTCAGTACCGACTGCGTGTCGCCGAGCTACTTGGCGGCCGGGGCGCCGGGCGTCGCGGGGGCGCGGAGGCGGGCCGGGGCGCAGGCCTGCTCGACCGCGTGCTCGTCACGGATCACGGCCTCGACGTCGGTGACGATCGCCCGGATCGTGACGTGGGGCAGCCGCGCCAGCGTGGCCTCCTGCTGGACCTGGGCCACCGCGTCAGCCGCAGCCACACCCGACTCGGCCTTTTGCACGCCCGGGGCGAACAGGGCCTGGAGGGCCGCCACGTCGCTCTGCAGCTGAGCCTCGGCCGCGGGGCACGGTGCCTGCATGAGCGCGGGGGCGGTGGCGGCGCCCGCGACGCCGAAGGAAACCAGGGACACCGCCCCGGCGATGCCGGCCGTGGCAGCAAGCTTGGTAAGGGTCGAAATCGTGCGCATGGTAGTTGTTCCCTTTCTCTGTCGACCCGGGCACGTCAATGCACTCCGGATCCTGGACTCGACAAGTTCTCCTGCAGGGCACAGTTAATCCATTGAAAGGCTCATTTTTCAAGCAAACTTTTGCTAAACAGCGGACTCCGCACCTTACGAAAGCGCAGTTCATTTCGACGATAGGGCGAGCATCGGGCTGCCCGTGACGCACGACGGTGACGAATGTGACGGGCCGGAGACGCCTCTCGTGGCCTGGCGTCCCTTCCATTCGAGGAAAGGGGCCATCCCGCCGGCCCCGACCCTCGTAGTAGTGGGCGACCCCGGTGCACCCTTCCGCCGGGGAGGACCCCATTTCGCCAGGGGTACCGCGTCGCCGCCCCGGGACTCCCAAACCCCGGGGCGGCTCGCGCCCCAGGTCGGCAGGGATCTGCGCGGGGTGCGAGCTCCGCGGCTCGGGTGCGCGAGTCTGGGGAACCGAGAGGAGCCGGGAAGGACCGTCCGGCGCAGAGGGGAGAGCGCACATGGTCATGGCCAAGCGTCCGGAGGTCCGGACGGCTCCCGCTCCCGTCGTGGCCGTCGACACCGTGGCGTTGGCGCAGCAGATGGTGGCGGCGTTGGCTCGAGTGCCGTTCCGCCACCCGCTCCGAGGCAATTCGACGCTCCTGTCGAACTTCGGGACGAGTCTCACCCGGGAGGTCGTGCGGTCCTTCATGGGGTATGCCTCTTCGCTGCCCCTGCCCGAATTCCGCTCCATCGAGCTGCTCCTCGACGAGCTGTGCCGTGTCGTGATGCCCCCGGTGGTGCGCTCCTTCGACGTGCGGAGCCGGCAGGTCGAGATCGGGGGCGTGCCCGGGATCCTCTACCTCCCGCGCAACGGCCGACCCGAGGGCGTCATGCTCTACCTCCACGGCGGTGGCTACATCGGCACCTCGCCGACGATGTACGCCTTCTTCACCGCCCGTCTCTGCCGGGAGACGCAGTGCGCCGTCTTTGTGGCGGACTACCGGTTGGCGCCCGAGTTTCCGTATCCCGCCGCGGTCGAGGACGCTGCGGCCGTGGCCGCCGCGTTGGTCGAGCACGGAACGCCACCGGACCGTCTCTTCATCGCCGGCGACTCGGGCGGCGGGGGACTGGCGAACTCGCTCCTGCTGGCCGCGCCCCAACACGTCGACGTGGTGTGCCCGGCCGGGCTCATCCTGTTTTCGCCCGAGGTGGACCTGCGACTCGACGAGGCATCGGTGACGGACAACGCAGAGCACGACATCCTGCCCTGGAACATCCCGACGTCGTGCTACCTCCACGGATTCGACGCGAGCAGCACCTACGTGTCCTCCATCAACGCCGACCTGAAGGGCTTTCCCCCGACCTCCCTCGCGTGGGGGGGCGACGAGATGTTCCGCGACCCGATTCGGCGCTTCGCCGAGCGCCTCAGGGAGGCCGACGTCCGCATCCACACCCACGAGGTGGCCGGGATGTTCCACGTCTTCCAGATCCTGATGCCCTGGGCGGACGCCAGCCAGGCGGTGTACGAGCACGTCGCCCACTTCGTCAGGACGATCATCGCCGGGGCGCCCCCCATGGAGCACCGCCGGTTCAGTGCCCTCAGTGCCGGCGGGCGGCCACCGATCCCAGGGGATGGCTGATCAGCTGGATGACGCCGCGCCGGAGAGGGTGGGCTCTCTCGATGCGTAGGCGGTCGAGGGCCTCCTGCATGACCGAGACGACCTCGGCGGCGCACCGGTCAACCACCTCGCTGTCCTTTGCGGCCTCGGGGCCGAGACCCGGCCAGCGGAGCGCCGGTAGGAACTCGACGGTCACCGAGGCCGGCATCGGCGGTGGCGGGTTGAGGGCCGTGGCGAGGCCGAGCGGTCCCAGCATCACGGGGAAGACCTTGATGCGCAGGCCTCCGAGCCCGAGGACTTTGGCGATCGCCTCCCCCCGGGACACGACGATGACGGAGTCGTGGCTCCCGTGGGCCACGACGGGGACGACGGGGACACCGGTGCGGAGGGCCAGGCGGGCGAAGCCGGTGTGCCCGCAGAAGTCGACGGTGTTGCGGTCGAGCCACGGCCGGCAGGCCTCCCAATCACCGCCCGGGTAGACGACCACGAGGGCCCCGGAGCGAAGGGCCTCTTCGGCCTCCCGATTTCCCGCAGGAATCGAGCCGATGCGACGCAGGGCGCGCCCGATCCAGGGGACGGCAAGCAAGAGGTCGTAGGTCAGGGCATACGCGGGCGGGTCGATGCCGCGCCGATCTTCGATCGCAAGGCCCGTGATCCAGACCTCGGGCATGTAGAACACGGCGCTGTGGTTGCCGACCACGAGCACGGGCCCATGGGTGGGGAGGTGCTCGAGGCCGCGAACCTCGGGTGTGAAGTAGCTCGCATACCGGCGCGCCAGGCCCATCTCGCGCTCGACGTAACCCGGGTCACGTCGGAAGATCTCGCCGTCCCGCTCGGACGAGATCCGGTGGAGCAACGGGGTGAGCAGACCCAGCGGGCCGCGATCCGCCGTCCCGCCGGTGTTCCCGTGCGTCGCCGTCATCGATGTTTCCCCCCACCTGGCCACTCCACCACTTGTCGCGCCCAGGGATGCCACCTACCAGGGCCTTTCGTCCCTGTCGCGGTATCCGTGGAGGCGTCACAATCACCTCGAAGGCGCCGGTGTGCGCATTCAACGAGGGCACCGGCAGGGCAAGCACAAGGAGCAGTGGCATGGTCGAGTCAAGCGATCTCCGGCAGCACATCGAGCATCTCGTCGAACGGACCCAGGACGAGCTGCTGGAGGCCAGCAGGCAGCTGGCGGGCAGCATCACCAGGGGGACGGAGCGTCTCGTCCCGCCTGCCGGGCGAGACATCGAGAACCTGGTGGACGAGGTCTTCGATTTCGCCGACCGCGTGATGAAGGGCCAGCGCAAGGTGGTCAAGGAGGCGCTGCGGGCGATGGACGAGCAGGCCCGCAAGATGCCCGGGAGAAGTCGCGGCTCCGCCAAGCTCGGGCAGGGGAAGCGCGCCGCTCCGGCGGCGAAGGCCCCCGCGAAACACACCCCGAGAAAGACGTCACCAACGGCCGGGGCAAAGTCCGCGGGTAAGACCGCGACAAAGACAGCGACAAGGACCGGCGCGCGGTCCGAAGCAAAGCGACCCGCAAGTGCCGGAGGTGGGGCCCGAGGGAAGGCCGAGAGCGCCTGACGGGGGTCTCCGTCGCGGGCCCGGTGCCTGCGTAGTGTGACGAGATGGTCAACCTCGATCGGTCTCCCGAGGAGCTCTTCACCTACGAGATCCGCGGCGTCGTGCACGTGCGGGTTCCCATTGCCGGGCAAGCGGACCTCGCCTGGCGTCAGATCTACAACGACCTGGCCGCCAAGCTGGGCATCGACGCCGAGGCCCGGGGCCACGGAGACCAGGCGGTCCTGATCGTCAGGTATCCGGCCGGCCAGAGCCAGGTCGACGTCGAGCGCCACCTGGCCGCGGCCACCGGCTCGTTTCGCGGCGAGATCCTCGACCGGGTCAACGAGCTGCACGGCGACCGGCGCCTGAGCCGCCTCGCCGAAGACCGCATGGTCGATCGCTGGTGGCGCCGCAAGACGGAGCGCCAGCCCAAGCCCGAGGCGTGAGCACGCCACCGCGGGGTTGGCACGGGTAGCCTCGCGCCGGTCCACCCAACGAGGGAGGAAAGGCACGATGACCGAGGCTTCGCAGCACGTTTCCTACCTTGCCTGGACCGACCCCCAACGCGTACCCGCGGACGTGCGCGTGGGCTCTCCGATCCAGGTGGAGCCCAGGGAGTTCGGCACGATCCACGCCGTCAAGGCGTTCGACGGAAGCCCGGCGCCGCGCACCGAGTGCGGCCTCCTCGTCTTCGCCGAGCCGCCGCACGGCGCATGGAGCGACGCCAATCCGTTCCACCGCTGCGAGGATTGCGCCAAGACGCTGGGGGACGACGCCGCCAGCGGCTAGTTCGCCGCCGCCTCCTCCTCTGCCCCAGCACCGACGGCCACCGGCCCGCGTTCTCGGCTGGGGGAACGGGAGCGCCGGCCATCCACCCCCGAGCGGGACGGGCCCCGTAGTGTGCCTTGTCGGACATCGTTGACTTCGTGTTGACGGGGAGAAGCACATGTGCCCGGACACGCCGACACCCCATCTGGAACCTTCCGACGCCGTGGTGCGTGGCGCTGTCCCGTTCGGCCGCCTAGAGCAAATCGACTAGCTAGCCGTCACGAGGCGGCCAGGCATCCCGGAGGTGTGGGGACGGCATGCGTTTGAGCAGAGCAAGGGTCCAGAACTATCGGAGCATCCGGGACAGCGATTGGTTCCGCGTGGAATCGTCCAAGACCATCCTCGTGGGCCCCAACGAGGCGGGCAAGACCGCCGTGCTCCGAGCGCTCGAGCACATCCACCACGGCCCGCACGCAAAGCCCTTCGAACCGCTGCGGGACTACCCCCGGTCCGAGTACCACGAGCTGCAGTCCGGGCAGCTCCGGGCCCAGGACGTGTACGTCGTGGAGGCCGAGTTCGACCTGGAGGACGACGACAAGGCGGCGATCAGGGCCATCTCCCCTGCCTTCACCGAGGTCCGCTACTGGCGTGCCACCTCGCTCGAGAACAAGGAGCAGCACGGGCTGCTCGACGCACCGTCCATCGCCACGCTCGGCTCGCAGAAGGACGCCCTGCGCCGGATCGCGGCGCACGTCGACTTCCGGGTCCCGGGCCGCCCCCGGGGCAACACGGTCACGCTGCCCTCCGAGCAGCTCAACGAGATCATCGGGTCCTGGATGGACGCCCGGCCGATCGGCCGGGAGGAGGCGCGACGGCTCGGGTCGTGGTTGGACTCGAGCGTGGCGCCCCACGTCGACGAGGCCAACACGCTCGAGATCAATCGCCTCGCATCCCTGCGAGAGACGATCGCGCTCGGTGCGGCGCACGACGGGGTGCTCGACGAGCTGAGCAAGCGCCTGCCGGTCCTGCTCTACTTCTCGACGTACGCCCGGGTCACGCCGCTCCTGCATCTCGGCCACCTGGCCGCGGCGATCGAAGACGGCGGGATCGACGAACGCGATCCCTACAACTTCGGCAACTTCTGCCTGCTCAAGCTCCTCAACTTCTCGGCCCGGCAACTCTCGGACCTGGGCCGAGCCGAAGAGCCTCCCCCCTCCAACAGCGAAGCCTTCGACCGCTACCGGGCCCGGCTCGACGAGCGCGACGCCACCTTGAACGCCGCCTCGCTCCGGCTCACACAGCAGATCAAGGAGGTGTGGCAGCCCGCCGGGGAGGCGGGCGGCGCGGGGGGCTCGGGGGCCGACTACACGATCCGCATCAAGGCCGACCAGCAGTACCTCAAGGTGGTGGTGGAGGACTCCCTCGGGGTCGAGGTCGAGCTCGACCAGCGCTCCGAGGGCTTCCAGTGGCTCGTCTCCTTCTTCATCGTGTTCTTCGCCCAGGCCCAGGACCACGACCGAGACGCGATCCTGCTCTTGGACGAGCCCGGACTCAGCCTGCACGGGCTCAAGCAACGCGAGTTCCGCTCGACGCTGTCGAGGCTGGCCAAGTCGAACCAGTTGCTCTTCACCACCCATTCGCCGTTCCTCGTCGGGCCCGACGAGCTGGACCAGGTGCGCGTCGTCGAGCTGACCGATCGACGCGTCGGCACCAAGGTGCACACCGGACTCGTGGCGGAGGATCCCGCCTCGCTCCTCCCGCTCCAAGAGGCGCTCGGCTACGACCTGGCCCAGACGCTCTTCGGCCACCAGAGGAACCTCCTGCTCGGTTCCCTCACCGACTATTGGTACCTCGAGGCCACGGCCGCCCTCCTGCGTGAGTCGGGTGAGGCGACGTTCGACCAAGAGATCACGCTCGTCCCCGCCGGCGGTGCAGACAAGCTCGTCTACTTCGCCACGATCTTGCATTCGAAGGACGTGAAGGTGGCCGCGCTGCTCGACTCGGACCCCTCGAGCGACCAGTCGGCCCGACAGGACACCTTGATCGGCGCACTCGGCAACCAGGGCATCCTGCGCGTCCGCGACCTCTACAGCGGCTCGATCCTTCGCGTCCAGATCGAGGACCTGCTGCGCGAGACGCTCATCTCCGTGGCGAAGGAAGCCCTCGGCTGGGACGTGGCCGTCCAGGCGTCGGTGCAGCCCAGTCGTTCCATCGTCGAGGTCTGTGCGGAGGCCCTCGGATCGACCTTCTCCCGGTACCAGCTCGCCAAGACGTACGTGCGCTGGACCCGCGACCACACCGCCCAGGACCTCACGGCGGCCGAGCGCACGGACTGGAAGGCCGTGGTCGAAGGGGTGAACCGGGCGCTCCGCTAGGCGCTCATCCGCCGACCGCACACAGCACGCAGACGACGGGGGTCGACGGGACGGGGCCGCACGGAGCTGCCCGCGGGCCTACCACAGAGCCGAGAACAGAGGCGGGGAGCGCCCGATCGGCAGAGGGCGCCACGAACGGCCCGGTGATCAAGAACCCCGAGTGGACGTCCGCCCAGCGGGGCTCGGCGCACCGGTTGCCAGCTGGGCCTCCGTCGTCTCGCCCGGCTGGGGAAGCCCCGCCAAGCCGTCGAGACTCTGCGCGTTCTTCTCCGCGCGGTAGTCGGCCATGCCCTGAGCGCCCTTGGTCTCGGCCCAGTGGTCCAGGTTCTCCCGATGGCCCACGAAGGTCATGAGGGGCACCCCGTAACCGCAGGAATCGGAGATCCGGTCCACGTCCAGGCGTATGAACGCCCTCGTGCCGCCGTGCTCGGGGAAGCGGGCGGCGAGTGCGGCAAAGCGCGGGTCCGAGGGCACGATCGCCTCCCCGCGCCCGTGCAGGCGCACGATCCGGGGCGGTCCCTCGAACGCGCACAGCATGATGACGATCCGCCCGTTGTCCCGGAGGTGCGCGATCGTCTCCACCCCGCTGCCGGTGAGGTCTCGGTACGCCACCTCGCGCTCGGCGAGGACGACCAGATCGCCGTCGTTGCTCTTGGGGGAGCAGTTGACGTGACCGCCGGTGCCCGAAGGAGCGGTGGCGACGAAGAACATCGGCTGGCGGTCGATGAATGCCGCCAGGCGCTCGTCGATCGACTCGTACACGCGTCCCATGGCCCTATTCTCCCTCGCCCTTCCCGTCGGCGTGACCGATGGTCAGGGGCGGTCGACGAGCACGCCCGGATTGAGGATCCAATCGGGGTCGAGCACCGACTTGGTCGCGGCGAGGACCCCGGCGTGGAGGGCCGGATGCTGCCGGTCGTACCACGGCCGGTGGATTCGGCCGATCCCATGGTGGTGGGTGACGGTGCCCCCGTAGGCGACGATCGTCTCGGCCACCGCCGACTTGATCTCGTCCCACTGGCTGACCTCGCACCCACGGCGTCCCGGTGCATAAAGCGTGTAGTAGGGCGCCAGCCCGTCCGGGTACACGTGGGTCACCCGGCTCGTGAGCAGCCCCGTCCCGCAGACCTCCCGGGCGGCGGACAGCGACGCCTGGACCACCCCGGCGTGGAGCGCCTCGAAGGCGTCCCAGGTGCAGGCCGTCTCGAAGGTCTCGACGATGACCGACGAGGCCGCCAACGCATCCCGGAGGTAGGGAGCTCGGAGGAACGCGCTCCTGAAACGTCGGCCTGCGCTCGTCACGTGGGCATCGGAGGCGGAGGGATCCATCTCGACCACCCGGAGCTCGCCGTGGACGCTGCCGCCGTGATCGGCGCACAGCTCGACGGAGCGGCGAAGCGCCGCGTCCTCGGGGTGGTCCGGCGACTCGAAACCGAGCAGCAGCACGTGGGCCTCCCCGTCCGTCCCGGCCGAGATCGCCGCCTCGCCGGGGTCGAGCAGCCGGCAGTTGGCCGGCGTGAGGCCGGACTGGGCGATCTCCCTCATCGCGGCGGCGGCGAGCCCGAGCCGTCCGAACCGGACCTCGGCCGACGCCCGGAATCGCGGGCGGCTCTGGAGCCGCATCCATGCCTCGACGATGATGCCGAGCACGCCCTCGGAGCCGAGCAGGAGCCGATCCGGAGACGGACCGGCCCCGGAGCCGGGGAGTCGCCGCGTCTCGAGGACCCCGGTCGGGGCGACGACCCGCATGGCTTCGACGCGGTCGTCGATGTGTGTGGGACCCGTCGCGTAGTGCCCCGCCGAGCGCGTGGCGAGCCACCCGCCGAGAGTGGAGAACTCGAAGGACTGGGGGTAGTGCCGCAAGGTGAGCCCGAATGGACGCAGCTGGTCCTCGAGCGCCGGCCCGAGCACGCCGGCCTGGATCTGTGCTGCGCTCGATATCCGGTCCACCTCGATCACCCGGTCCAGCCGGCCGAGATCGACGGAGACCGCGCCCCGGTAGCCGTCGCCGACGTCGCACTCGACGCCGCCCACCACCGACGATCCGCCGCCGTAGGGGACGGCGGCCGCCCCCACGGAGGAGCACCAATCGAGGACGGCGACGAGGTCCGACTCTCCCCTGGGGAACGCCACCACGTCGGGGGGATGCTCGAGCTCTCCCCGCAGGGCACGGATCACGTCTCGGTAGGACTTGCCGTAGCAGTGGCCGGCCCGGTCGAACGGGCGATCGGAGCACACGGCCGCCAACGAGCCGGGGATCTCCAGGCGGGGAGCGTCGAGCGCGAGATCCTCCAGCGCCGGGGGCTCGTAGGGCGCGAGCAGTTCCACGCCCAAGAGCCCCTCCATCGTGGCGGCGAGGCGTCCCCGCTCGTGCCGCCCGAGGGCGGCGTCCTCCAGTCCCCAGCCCCACCACGATCGGCGGCCAGCCCACCCTGTCATGGCCACCGCGCCGAATTTACCGGCGATGCCCTACGCCCGACCGAGCCCTCGGTGCGCAAGACTGTCGCCGATGATGCCCGATCCACCAGCCACCGTCACCTGCCCGTACGGGCACTCCTTCCCGAGCAGCCAGCTGAGCGTGCGAGGTGGCCAGTACGTCTGCCCCGTCTGCGACGGCGCCCAGTGGGCGTCCCCGCGGTCCGGTCGAGTCTGGTCGAGGAGGCTTCTCCAGCCCCCGATGGTCCTGCTGGCGCTCGGCGTGCTGCTCGAGGTCGGCCTGCAGATCACGAGCATCGGGCTCGGCGTGGCCTACGCCGACCAGAACCTGACCGGCTCGGGTTGGCTCATCGTGAACGGCGTGCTGAGCCTCGTGGGCACGGCAGCGGTGCTCATCGGCGTCCTGGCGATCATCCCGCCCCTCCGCGCCCCGGGCTGGACGCGCCGACGCCTCGTCGTGCCCCTACTCGTCGTCGGGATCGGACTCGTGGTGACCGGGATCGGTGGCCTCTTCGGGATCGGACTCAACGTCGCATTGCTCAACGACTCCGCACCCGGCGCCACCTGGCAGATGGCCGGTGAGCTCCTCGACGCCTTCTCGACGCTCGCCCTCGGGGGTGTCGCCGTCTGGATCGCGCTCGTGATCAGGGCGGCCGACGAGCCTCAGACCGCCGCCGAGGAGCAACTTCCCTCGACCACCTGAGAGCTGCGTGCCGGGTCGCCGGCCTCAGCTTCCGGCCTCAGGTTCCGGCCTCAGCCGCCGGCGGCGGCCCCGACGATCTCCACCCGGGCTCCGTCGGAGAGCTCGGTGACCTCCCACAGCGAGCGCGGCACGATGTCGCGCTCGATCGCCACCGCCACGCCGCGGTCGGACTCGCACCAACGGCGGACGAGGGCGGCGACGGTGGTCCCGGGCTCCAACCGTGTCGCGGCCCCGTTCACCGTGATGTCGAGGCCGTCGGAGGTCACGCCAGGGCTCGTCGCTGCGCGTCGAGTGACCCGAGATCGTCCGGCAGCGACCCAGAGACCACGAGACGGACGACCGCCTCGGCGGTGAGCGGTGCGAGGAGCACGCCGTTGCGGTAGTGGCCTGCGGCGACGGCGAGGCCCGGGACCGCCGTCCAGCCGAGGTACGGCCGGTTGTCGGGCGATCCCGGTCGCAGTCCGGCAATGGACTCTTCGAGCACGAGCTCGTCGATTCCCGGCACGAGTGTCCGGGCGTCGTGGAGCAGGTCGTGCACCGGACCCGCCTGCACCCGGTCGTCGAAGCCCCTTTCCTCCTCGGTTGCCCCGACCACCAACGTGCCGTCCCGCCGAGGCACGAGATAGCACGAGCGACCGTGCACCAGCCCGCGGACCGTACGCGAGAGCAGCGGCGGATCGACCGGGCCGCGCAGCCGGAGGAGATGGCCCTTGACCGGGCGCACGGGGGGCAGCACCCCTTCAGGCACGCCTTCGAACGAGCCCGCCCGGGCGCCCGTCGCAAGGAGCACCCGGGGGGCGGCGATCGTCTCGCCGCCCACGAGCGCCACGCCCGACACGGCCCCGTCCGCGCCGAGCATGAGCGACCGGGCCGCTTCGCGGTGCAGGCGAACGGACGAGCCGCCGACGGCGGCCAGGAGGGCCTCCACCAGGCGCCGATTGTCGACCTGGTGATCGCCGGGCATCTCGGCGCCGCCTCGAACACCTGGGGCCAGGGCCGGAACGGCGTCCCGGCAGGCTCGGCCGCTCAACCTGCGCACGTCCAAGCCGAGGCGCTCCGGCAACCCGATCAAGTCGTCCAGGGCGGCCCGATCCGACGCGTCGGCCGCCACCACGACGGTGCCGCACGGTCGGTACCCGACGTCGCAGCCGACCTCGTCCAGGAGCGCCCCGGCGAACGCGGGCCAGCGCGCCGCAGCCCTGACGAGGATCTTGACCATCTCCTCCTCGCCGTAGTGTGCCTCGGAGACCGGTGCGAGCATTCCCGCGGCCACCCACGAGGACCCACGGCCCGGGTCGGGGTCCGCCAGGCTCACGCGCAGCCCCGCCCGGGCGAGCCACCACGCCGCCGAGAGCCCGATCACCCCCGCGCCGACGACGACGATGTCGGGCGTCCCGGCAAGACCCGCCGCGTCCCGGACCCCGACCTCCACGCGGCCGAGCCTACTGACAGGGGCTTTGGATGCTTCCGCGGCGTGGGGGTGTCCTGGCGCCCGCATGGGCGGTGTATCCTTGACCGGAGCTGCAGGGCCAGCGTCGTCCCGGGCAGCACCCCCGTCGTAAGGCGGTTTCAGTTTGTGGTACCGGCTCGAGCCCGGGACCCCGAGCCCTGAAGGACGACCATGTCACGATCGGACCGTGGCGGAACGCTGCCCGCCAATGGTCTCTACGACCCGGCATTCGAGCACGACGCCTGTGGCGTCGGGCTGGTGGCCGATCTCGCAGGTCGCAAGAGCCATGCCCTCGTCCGTCAGGCCCTCTCGGTCCTCGAACGGCTGGCACACCGTGGCGCCACCGGTGCGGAAAGCGAGACCGGCGACGGCTCGGGCATCCTCGTCCAGCTCCCGCATGCGTTTCTCTGCGAGATCGCGGCCGCGACGGGCTTCGAGCTGCCACTCGAAGGGCTCTACGGGGCCGGACTCGTCTTCCTGCCCCGGGACCCCGACGACGCCCGCAAGGTCCGGGCCCAGCTCGCCGTCCTGGCGGGGCAGGAGGGGCTGAAGGTCCTCGGATGGCGGGTCGTCCCCACCGTGGACGACTCCCTCGGCGAGACGGCCCGGCATGCCCAACCCCGCATCGAGCAGGTCTTCGTCGGCGCGTCGCCGGAGCTCGAGTCCTCCGGGGCCCTGGCCGACCCCCTGGCGCTCGAGCGGCGCTGCTTCGTGCTGCGCAAGCGGGCAGAGCACGAGCTCCTCGGGACGTACTTCCCCTCGCTCTCGAGCCGAACCATGGTCTACAAGGGAATGCTCACCGCCCAGCAGGTGGACAAGTACTTCCCGGACCTCTCCGACGATCGCTTCATGAGCGGCCTGGCGCTCGTGCACTCGCGGTTCTCCACGAACACCTTCCCCAGTTGGTCACTCGCCCATCCCTATCGGTACGTGGCGCACAACGGCGAGATCAACACGCTGATGGGGAACCGCAACTGGATGCAGGCCCGCGAGGCGCTCCTGCGCAGCGACCTCATCCCGGGCGACCTGGCGAGGATCTTCCCCGTCTGCACGCCCGGCGCGAGCGACTCGGCCTCGTTCGACGAGGTCCTCGAGCTGCTCTACCTCGGCGGTCGCTCGCTCCCGCACGCCGTCTTGATGATGATTCCCGAGGCGTGGGAGAACAACGACCGGATGGACCCCAAGCGGCGGGACTTCTACCGGTACCACCGGGCCATCATGGAACCGTGGGACGGCCCCGCGGCCATCGCCTTCACCGACGGCACGCTCGCCGGCGCCGTCCTCGACCGAAACGGCCTGCGACCCGCCCGCTACTGGGTCACCGACGAGGGCCTCGTGGTCATGGCGAGCGAGGTGGGCGTGGTGGACGTCGACCCGGCCTCGGTGGTCCGCAAGGGCCGGCTGCAGCCGGGACGCATGTTCCTCGTCGACACCGCCGGTGGTCGCATCGTCGAAGACGCCGAGATCAAGCGGGAGCTGGTCGGTGCCCATCCGTACGGGGAATGGGCCGACCGCAAGCAGGTGGAGCTGCGGCAGCTGCCGCCCCGCACCATGCTGACCCCCCAGCATGCCAGCGTCGTCGCGCACCAGAGGCTGTTCGGCTACACGTCCGAGGAGCTCCGCCTTCTCGTCGCGCCGATGGCCGTCACGGGGGGCGAGCCGCTCGGCTCCATGGGCAACGACAGCGCCCTGGCGGTGCTGTCGAACCGGTCGCGCCTCTTGTACGACTACTTCTTCCAGCTCTTTGCCCAGGTGACCAACCCGCCGCTCGACGCCATCCGGGAGGAGCTGGTCACCTCCATGGACGGCGTCGTCGGGCCCGAGGACAACCTGCTCGACCAGCTGGCCGGGGATGCCCACCAGATCATCCTCCCGCGCCCCGTCATCGATCGCGACGACCTGGCCAAGCTGCTCTACGTCAACGAGTACGGGGAGACGCCGGGATTCAAGGCCTTCGCGGTGGACGGGCTCTTTCCCGTTGGCGCCGCGGGCCGGGCGGGATCACCGACACCGGAGGGCGGCCGAGCGCTGGCCCAGGCGATCGACCAGATCCGCCGCCGGGTGTCGGACGCGATCGAGGACGGCGCCAACATCATCGTGCTCTCCGACCGCAACTCCACGACCGAGCTGGCACCCATCCCCTCGCTGCTCCTCGTCTCCGCCGTCCACCATCACCTGGTGCGAGAGAAGGAGCGCACGAGAGTGGGACTCGTCGTGGAATCCGGAGACGCACGCGAGGTGCACCACGTCGCACTGTTGCTGGGCTACGGCGCCGCCGCCGTCAATCCGTACCTGGCCTTCGAGAGCATCGACGACATGATCGCGAGCGGCCAGCTCGAGGGGATCACGCCTCGGCAGGGACACCGCAACTACGTCAAGGCCGCCTCCAAGGGCGTCCTCAAGATCATGTCGAAGATGGGGATCTCGACGATCTCCTCCTACAACGGTGCCCAGGTCTTCGAGGCCGTGGGCCTCGATCGCGATGTCGTCGACGAGTACTTCACCGGCACGACCAGCCGGATCGGCGGCGTGGGGCTCGACGTCATCGCCGCCGAGGTCGCCGAGCGCCATCACCTCGCCCACCTGGACCGCCCGACCGAGCGCGCCCACCGCGAGCTCGAGGTGGGCGGCGAGTACCAGTGGCGGCGGGAGGGCGAGCTGCACCTCTTCACCCCCCGCACGGTCTTCAAGCTCCAGCACGGCACCCGCACTCGCAGCTACAAGATCTTCAAGGAGTACACCCAGGCCGTCGACGAGCAGTCCGAGCACCGTGCCACCCTGCGGGGCCTGCTCCGGCTCAAGGCGGCGCCCGAACGCCGGATCCCCATCGATGAGGTGGAGCCGGCCTCGTCGATCATGCGCCGCTTCTCGACCGGCGCCATGTCCTACGGGTCGATCTCGGCCGAGGCCCACGAGAACCTGGCCATCGCGATGAACCGCATCGGCGGCCGTTCCAACACGGGCGAGGGAGGGGAGGACGCGGAGCGGTTCGTGCCCGACGCGAACGGCGACCTGCGACGCAGCGCCATCAAGCAGGTCGCCTCCGGCCGCTTCGGCGTGACGAGCGAGTACCTCGTCAACTCGGACGACCTCCAGATCAAGATCTCCCAGGGGGCCAAGCCCGGCGAGGGCGGCCAACTGCCCGGCACCAAGGTGTACCCGTGGATCGCGAGGACCCGCTCCTCCACCCCGGGCGTCGGCCTCATCTCACCACCCCCGCATCACGACATCTACTCGATCGAGGACATCGCGCAGCTCATCCACGACCTCAAGTCCGCCAACCCGCGGGCCAGGGTGCACGTCAAGCTCGTGGCCGAGGTCGGGGTCGGCACGGTGGCCGCGGGCGTCGCCAAGGCCCGCTCGGACGTCGTGCTCATCTCGGGTCACGACGGCGGGACCGGCGCCGCGCCGATGACGTCGATCAAGCACGCCGGCATCCCCTGGGAGCTCGGCCTCGCGGAGACCCAGCAGACCCTCATGGCCAACGGGCTGCGCGACCGGATCGTGGTCCAGGTGGACGGTCAGATGAAGACGGGGCGCGACGTGATCATCGGCGCCCTGCTCGGGGCGGAGGAGTACGGGTTCGCGACCGCACCCCTGGTGGTGTCGGGCTGCATCATGATGCGGGTCTGCCATCTCGACACGTGCCCGGTCGGGATCGCGACCCAGAATCCCGAGCTGCGACAGCGCTTCAACGGGAAGCCGGAATTCGTCACCACGTTCTTCGAGTACATCGCCGAGGAGGTGCGAGAGCTGCTGGCTTGCCTCGGCCTGCGTTCCCTGGACGAGGCGATCGGCCGGGTCGACCTGCTGGACACCGCGCGGGCGGTCGACCACTGGAAGGCCGAGGGTCTCGACCTGAGCCCGATCCTCGTCGTCCCCGACGCCCCCTACGGCGACACCCGGCGCTGCGTGCGCGAGCAGGACCACGGTCTCGACCGGGCGCTCGATCAGCGCTTCCTCGAGGCGTGCCGCCCGGCGATCGAGGACGGGACGCCGGTCCGCCTCTCCGTCGACATCAGCAACGTCGACCGCACCGTCGGCACCCTGCTCGGCTACGAGATCACCCGCCGCCACGGCGGCCAGGGACTCGAGCCCGGGACCATCGACCTCACCTTCCATGGCTCTGCGGGACAGAGCTTCGGCGCCTTCGTGCCCCGGGGGGTGACCATGCGGCTCGTGGGTGACGCCAACGACTACCTCGGCAAGGGCCTGTCCGGAGGGCACCTCGTCGTCCGGCCGCCCGAGGCGTCGCCCTTCGAGGCGGAGGACCAGATCGTGGCGGGCAACGTCATCCTCTACGGCGCCACCGCGGGGAGCGCCTTCCTGCGGGGACAGGTGGGGGAGCGGTTCTGCGTCCGCAACTCGGGGGCGCTCGCCGTCGTCGAAGGAGTGGGCGACCACGGCTGCGAGTACATGACGGGCGGGCGGGTGGTCGTGCTCGGCCCGACGGGAAGGAACTTCGGCGCCGGCATGTCGGGTGGCCTGGCTTTCATCTACGACCCCGAGCGCAGCTTTGGGGACCGCTACAACCCCGAGCTGGTCGACGTCGAACCCCTCGACCACGAGGACCGATCCTGGCTGGCCGAGGTGGTCGAGCAACACCTCCGGGAGACGGGGTCCGCGGTGGCCGAGCGCCTGCTGGCCGACTGGGACCAAGCGGTCCAGGAGATGGTCAAGGTCGTGCCCCGCGACTTCCGGCGGGTGATGGAAGCCACCGAGCGGGCCATTGCCCAGGGCGAGTCCGTCGAGGCGGCAGTGATGGCGGCCTCCCATGGGTAAGCCGACGGGCTTCATGGACTTCGACCGGGAGCTGCCGCGGCGCCGCCCGGTGCCGGTCCGCCTCCGCGACTGGCGCGAGCTCTACGAGACGTTCGACGAAGAGTCGATCCGCCAACAGGGCGCCCGGTGCATGGACTGCGGGATCCCCTTCTGCCACGAGGGTTGCCCGCTCGGCAACCTCATCCCCGAGTGGAACGACCTCGTCTACCGGGGCGACTGGTCCGACGCCATCGAGCGCCTTCACGCCACCAACAACTTCCCCGAGTTCACGGGCCGCCTCTGCCCGGCACCGTGCGAGGGGGCCTGCGTCCTCGGCATCAGCGCTCCTCCCGTCACCATCAAGCAGGTCGAGGTCGAGATCATCGACCGCGCCTTCGACGAGGGCTGGGTGCGGCCGGTCGTGCCCCGGGAGCGCACCGGTAAGAGGGTGGCCGTCGTCGGCTCCGGTCCCGCCGGCCTGGCGTGCGCCCAGCAGTTGGCCCGCTCCGGCCACGACGTGGTCGTCTTCGAGCGGGCCGAGCGTCCCGGCGGGCTCCTGCGCTACGGGATACCGGAATTCAAGATGGAAAAGCGCGTGCTCGACCGCCGGCTCGACCAGATGCGCCTCGAGGGCATCGAGTTCCGCTGCGGAGCCTCGGTCGGCCTCTCGCCGTCGGGCGTGAAGGAGACCGCTCCGGTCGATCCGGGCCTCGAGCGCGGGCTCGGCGCGGCGTGCGCGCCCGACGTCGAAGTCCTCTCGGCCCGCACGCTGAGCGAGCGCTTCGACGCCACGGTCCTGGCCTGCGGGGCCACCCAGCCGCGGGACCTGCCGATCCCCGGCCGCGAGCTCGACGGGATCCATTTCGCCATGGAGTACCTGAAGCGCGCCAACCTCGTCCAGGAAGGCGCGCTGGCCCGCTCGCCGATCGACGCGAACGGAAAGAACGTGGTCATCATCGGCGGCGGGGACACCGGGGCCGACTGCCTGGGCACCGCGCACCGGCAGGGCGCCCGGTCCGTCCACCAGCTCGAGATCCTGCCGAGGCCCCCGGAGGACCGGCCCTCGGACAACCCGTGGCCCACCTGGCCGCTCATCTTCCGCTCCTCGGGGGCCCACGAGGAGGGCGGCAAGCGCCTGTACGCGGTGGCCACGACGGAGTTCGTGGCCGACGGGAACGGGACGCTCAAGGCGCTGCGGGGCCACGAGGTCGTCGCGTCGACCGTCGACGGCCGACCCAGCTTCGATCCCATTCCCGGGAGCGAGTTCACGGTGGAGTGCGAGCTCGTCCTCCTGGCGCTCGGGTTTTCCGGGGCGGAGGCCAACGGACCGGTAGGGGAGCTCGGGCTCGGCCTCGACCCGCGTGGATCGGTGGCCGCCGACGCGCGCTGGAGCACGAACGTCGAGGGCGTCTTCGTCTGCGGCGACATGACGCGGGGCCAGAGCCTCATCGTGTGGGCCATCGCGGAGGGTCGCTCGGCGGCCGCGGCGGTGGACGCGTGGCTCATGGGGGGAACGGCGCTTCCCGCCCCGATCACCCCGGGCCAGCTGGCCTTCCGCTGAGTACGCTGAGTATCGCCCCGCCCGGCGAGGTGGGGCTGGTGGATGGTTCGGCTCGAGACGGCAAGGGGGAATCCGTGCTCAGCACCATGCAAGACGCTCCGCTCCTCGTGAGCAAGATCCTCCGGTACGGGCGTGCGGTCCACCCCGACAGCACGGTGGTCACCGTCGAGGCCGAGGGCTACCGCACGGCCAGCTTCGCCGACGTGGCGGAGCGGGCCGAGCGACTCGCCGCAGCGCTCCAGCGCCTTGGTCTCGAGCGAGGGGACCGGGTGGGCACGTTCAGCTGGAACAGCCAGTCCCACCTGGAGGCCTATCTCGCCGTACCCTCCATGGGCTCCGTGCTCCACACCTTGAACATCCGGCTCTTCCCCGAGCAGCTCGCGTACGTCGTGAACCACGCGGAGGACCGGGTCATCGTCGTGGACGACTCTCTGGTCCCCCTGCTCGCTCGAGTCGCGGACGAGCTCAAGTCGGTCGAGACCTTCATCGTCGTCGGAACGGGCGACCGCGGACCCTTCGCCGAAGCCCTCTCCTACGAGGAGCTGATCTCCTCCGAGGAGCCGGGCTTCGACTGGCCGGACCTGGACGAGCGGTCCGCCGCGGCCATGTGCTACACGAGCGGGACGACCGGCAACCCCAAGGGGGTCGTGTACAGCCACCGGTCGACCTACCTCCACACCATGGCCCAGAACGCCCCCTACGCCCTCCCGGTCACCGAATCCGACCGGGTCCTCGTTGTCGTGCCCATGTTCCATGCCAACGCCTGGGGCGTTCCCTACGGCGCCTTCACCACCGGAGCCGACATCGTCATGCCCCAGCAGTTCCTGCAGGGCGAGCGTCTCGCCCGCACCATCGCCGACCAGCGTGTCACGCTGGCGTGCGGGGTCCCGACGATCTGGAACGACCTGCTGAGGGTGGTCGCCGACGACCCGAGCCCCCTCTCCTCGTTGCGCACGCTGATGACCGGGGGGGCCGCGGCGCCGCGCAGCCTCTTCGAGGCCTTCGACGCCATCGGTATCGAGCTGCTCCAGGGCTGGGGGATGACGGAGACGAGCCCCATGGCCGCGGTGGCGCACCCGCCGCGAGGGTGCCCTCCGGAAGAGGCGCTCGACTACCGCACCAAGGCCGGAAGGATCGGCTGCGGGGTCGAGGCCCGGATCGTGGCGCCGGATGGATCCACGTTGCCGGCCGACGCGGAGTCCGTGGGGGAGTTCGAGGTGCGCGGACCGTGGGTCACGTCGGCCTACTACAAGGACGACTCCGGCGACCGGTTCCACGACGGCTGGCTGCGCACCGGGGACGTCGGGACCCTCGATCGCCTGGGCTACATGCAGATCACCGACCGCACCAAGGACGTGATCAAGTCCGGCGGGGAATGGATCTCCTCCGTCGAGCTCGAGAGCGCCGTGATGGACCATCCCGCCGTGTTCGAGGCCGCCGTCATCGCCGTCGCCGATCCCCGATGGCAGGAACGTCCGCTCGTGTGCGTCGTCCCCTCCGAGGGTGCCTCGGTCAGCGAGGCGGAGCTGCTCGAGCACCTTCGGGGCCGGGTGGCCCGTTGGTGGCTTCCCGAGCGCTGGTGCTTCATCGAAGCCGTCCCCAAGACCTCCGTGGGGAAGTTCGACAAGAAGGTGCTCCGCGCGCTCGAGGCCGACGGCCAGCTCGAGGTGCGGGTCGTCGAGCTCCCGCCGGCCTGAGGTTCCCGTCCGTCGATGAGCGAGGCCGAGCTCGAGGATGTGGCGGCCGAGCTGTCGTCCCTGGCCGAGCGGCTGGTCGAGCTGGCGATGGAGCGCCTCCGGGCGGCCTCCGACGGCGACCGGGCCGAGGTCGACGCCGCGGTCGCGGAGGAGCGAAGGATCAACCGCGCCCGCCGGGCCGTCGAGCGTGCGGTCGAGATCCTCAGTCCGCCCACCGATTGATGGCGTCGATCATCAACCGGAGCCTGCCGTAGTGCGTCTTGTCGAAGCGCAGGGCGATCCTCGGGAGGTCGACGTGGTCGTTGCCGGAGCGCTCCGGCGCCAGGGCCGAGGTCTGCCGGATCGGCCCCTGTGCTGCGAGGTCGCCAAACTGCCGGTTGAGGTCGTCGAGCTCGGCGGCGGTCGGCTCGCGCCGTAGCCGGATGACGAGCAGGTCCCCGACCCAGCGGCAGGAGTGGTAGTTGCGGTAGAAGCCGAAGATCTCCCGGGCGGCGTCGTCCACCGTGGTGGCGATGCGCAGCAGGGCCAGGTCGTCGGGCGAGACGTAGCCGTGCCCCACGGCCTCGTGCTCGAGGAAATGCACCCACTGGCGCCAGTAGGTCCCGCCCGGCGTCTCGACGAGCACGACCGGCGCCGGCTCGGCCTTGCCCGTCTGCAGCAGGGTGAGGACCTCGTAGCACTCGTCCTGCGTGCCGAACCCGCCGGGGAGGAAGACGTAGGCGTCGGACTCCTTGATGAGCAGGAGCTTGCGGGTGAAGAAGTACCGCATCTCCACCAGCTTCGGGTCCTGGGCGATGAAGGTGTTGGCACCACCCTCGAAGGGCAGCCGGATGTTGACGCCGAACGCCTGCTCCGCCCCGCGCCCTCGATGCCGGCCGCCATGATGCCGGGCCCCGCGCCGGTCACCACCATCCAGCCCCCCTGCGCGAGGTGTGCCGCCACGTCCCGGGCCAGAAGGTAGACCGGGTCCTCCGGTAGGGTCCGGGCGGATCCGAACATCGTGATCTTGCGCACCGACCGGTAGGGCCGGAAGACGCGGAACGCCTCGGTCATCTCCGCCAGCGCGGCATCCACGATCTTGAGGTCGCCGACGCCGAAGTCGTCGTGGGCCAGCCCCCACACCGAGGCGAGCATCGACCGCAGCAGGTTGGCCCGCTGGTGGGACAGGGTCGGAGCCAGCTCGGCGAGCGCGCGGTCGAGGGCTCCGTGATCGGGCGGGACCGGGGAGGGGATGCTGGCCTCGGCCCCGGTCACCCGCTCGTGGACAGGGCCCCTTGTCGGGTCGTCGCCCGCCCGTAGAGGGTCGTGCGCTGCACCAACGGCCGCCCCAACGGCTCGACGATCAGCTCCAGGTCCCGGCGATCCATGCGCTGGCCGTGGCTGGCCCCCGCGGCGCGCGAGATGTTCTCGTCCATCAGCGTCCCACCCAGATCGTTGGCACCCCCACGGAGGACCTGCCGGGCCCCCTCCGCGCCCATCTTGACCCAGCTCACCTGGATGTTCGAGATGTCGGTGCCGTACACCAACCGTGCCACCGAGTGCATGAGCAGCGCCTCGCGGAAGGTCGGGCCCTTGCGGGCACGTCCCTGGAGGTAGATGGGCGTCGCCATGTGCACGAACGGGAGGGGGACGAACTCGGTGAATCCACCGGTCTCCCGCTGCAGCGCCCGGGTGCGCAGCAGGTGGCGGGCCCAGGACCGTGGCGCCTCGACCGCGCCGAACATGATGGTGACGTTGGAGCGGAGCCCGACGGAGTGTGCGGTGCGATGAGCCTCCAGCCACTCCTCGGTGTCGATCTTGTCGGGGCACAGGACGGCCCGGACCTCGTCGTCGAGGATCTCCGCCGCCGTGCCCGGCAGGGTCTTCAGGCCGGCCGCCTGGAGCCTCCTCAGGTAGGAGGCCAGGTCCTCGCCGTTGCGGCGCGCCCCTTCGGTGACCTCGAGAGCGGTGAAGGCGTGGATGTGGATGGACTCCGACCCGGCGCGCACGGCGCGGAGGACCTCGAGGTAGTAGTCCCCGTCGAAGTCGGGATGGATGCCGCCCTGCAGGCAGACCTCGGTGGCACCGACGAGCTCGGCCTCCCGCACCCGGCGGGTCAGCTCGTCGAGCTCGAGCAGGTAGGGCGCACCGCGCAGGTTGAGCGAGAGAGGCCCCTTGGAGAAGGCGCAGAAGCGGCACTTGAAGGTGCAGACGTTCGTGTAGTTGATGTTGCGGTTGGCGACGAAGGTGACCTCCTCGCCCACGAGGTCCCTCCGCATCTGGTCGGCGAGCCCCGCCACCATCGCCACCTCGGGACCGCGGGCCGAGAACAGGGTGACCACCTCGTCCTCGCCGAGCTCCTGACCCATCCTCACGCCCTCGAGGACCTCGGCCACGGCTCCCCCCGGCAGGGCGCGCGGAGCGACGCCGGCGAGAGGTCCCCCGACGGTGGCACCGAGCAGCTGCGGCGGAGGGGCCTCGCCACCCGAGCACCAGTCGCCCTCCCGAGCGAGGCCCTCCGCGTCGCTCGCCTGCAAGACACGGGTCGCCACGCTCGGATCGAGCCAGCGGCCCGGCTCCCGGGACCATCCGGGGTACACGGTGAGGCGTGGCGCCAGGGTGTGCCCGGCCGCCTCGGTGGCGCCGCGCAGCACGTCGAGCGCAGGCCATGCCCGCTCGGGGTTGACGTGGTCGGCGGTGACGGGCGAGACGCCACCCCAGTCGTCGATGCCGGCCCGCAGCAACCCCCCCAGGTCATCGCTCAGGTTGGGGGGTGCCTGGACGTGCACGTCGTCCGGGAGGAGGATCCGAGCGACCGCAATCGCCCAGCGCAGCTCGTCCGGGGGGCACGGAGCGTGGGCGTGCATGGCCGTACCCGGTTTGGGCAGGAAGTTCTGGACGATCACCTCCTGGACGTGGCCGTGGCGGCGATGCGAGGCGGCGATGGCCTCCAGCGCTTCGACCCGGTCCTCCCGGCTCTCGCCGATCCCGACGAGGATCCCCGTCGTGAACGGGATCGCCAGGCGTCCGGCCGCCTCCAGGGTGGCGAGTCGCCGCGCCGGCACCTTGTCGGGGGCGCCGCGGTGGGCGTCGAGCCCCTCCGCGAGCGTCTCGATCATCATTCCCTGGCTGGCCGCGACCGCACGGAGCTCCGCCAGCTCTCCCTCGTAGAGGGCTCCGGCGTTGGCGTGGGGGAGGAGACCGGTCTCCTCGATGACGAGTCGGCACATCTCGGCCAGGTAGTGCACGGTCGAGGCGTGGCCGTGGTCGTCGAGCCAGCGGCGCGCCGAGGGGTAGCGCTCCTCCGGTCGCTCCCCCAGGGTGAAGAGCGCCTCGTGGCAGCCGGCCGACCGGCCAGCCCGCGCGATCTCGAGGACCTCCTCCGGCGTCAGGTAGGGGGAGGGGAGCCGCGCCGGTGCCTTGGCGAAGGTGCAGTAGCCGCAGCGGTCGCGGCACAGCATCGTGAGCGGGATGAAGACCTTGGGCGAGAAGGTGACGCGGTTGGAAAAGGCTTCGTCCCGCCGCTGGCGGGCCTCGGCCGCCAATTCGTCGAGAGACCGCCGGGCAAGGTCTGGGTACGCAGGGCCCACGGAGGTCACTCTTTCACGGCGCCATGCACTGCGGCGCCCTCCACGAGTCCCCGTGCCGTTCGAGCAGGAGGTCGGCCAGGTGCGGGCCCCAGGTCCCCGCCCGGTAGAAATTGAGCCCGACCGGGGAGGAGGACCACGCCTCGAGGTACGGATCGACGATCCGCCAGGCCTGCTCCACCTCGTCGCCCCGGATGAACAGCATGGCGTCGCCCATCATGGCGTCGTAGATGAGCCGCTCGTAGCCGCCCCCGACGTTGGCGCCCGGAAAGGCGGACCCGTACTGGAAATGCATCGAGACCGACTCCACCCGGAACGAGTCTCCCGGCACCTTCGCGCCGAACATCAGGTCGACGCCCTCGTCCGGCTGTATGCGGAGGATCAGGGCGTTCGGCTGGAGTCCCCGGCTCATCACGCCCTCGAAGGCGAGGTGCGGCACCCGGTGGAAGACGAGGACCACCTCGGTGCAGCGCGTGGGCAAGCGCTTGCCGGTCCGGACGTAGATCGGGACGTCCGCCCATCGCCAATTGTCGACCGCCATCCGGAGCGCGACGTAGGTCTCCGTCGCGCTCGCCGGGTCGACGCCCTCCTCCTCCCGGTAACCGGGCACGAGGGTCCCCTGTATCTCCCCACCCCGGTACTGGCCCCGCACGACCCGGTCCACCGCCGCGTCGGCGCTCGGGACCTCGATCGCACGGAGCAGCTTGACCTTCTCGTTGCGGATCCGTTCGGCCCCGAGCCCGGTGGGGGGCTCCATCATGGTGAGCGCAAGGACCTGCATGACGTGGTTCTGGACGATGTCGCGCAGCGCCCCCGCGCTCTCGTAGAAGCCACCCCGGTGCTCGACACCCAGGCTCTCTGCGACCGTCACCTGGACCTGCTCGACGTAGCGGCGGTTCCAGATCGGTTCGAAGATCGCGTTGGCGAAGCGCAGGGCGAGGAGGTTCTGCACCGTCTCCTTGCCCATGTAGTGGTCGATGCGGAAGACCTGGCTCTCCTCGAAGCCACGGTGCACGACCTCGTCGAGGGCCTGCGCGCTCGCAAGGTCGCGGCCATAGGGCTTTTCCACCACCAGGCGCACGAACGCGCCATCCTGCCCGGGCCGGTTGTCGCCGTGGTCGGTGAGGGCCTGGGCGACGACGTCGAAGACCGCGGGAACCGTGGCCAGGTAGTAGATGCGGTTCCCGCAGGTCCCGTGGTCGCGGTCCGCCTCCTCCAAGACCGTCTGCAGCCGGTCGAACGTGTCGGGCGAGTCGTAGTCGCCGGCGACGTAGCGGAACCGCTCCACGATCCGCTTCCACGAAGGTCCCCCGTCGGGGACGGCGTCGAGCGCCACCTTGCGGAAGTCCTCGTCGCTCCATCGCGTCCGTGCCACGCCGACGACCGTGAAGCCCTCGTCGAGGCCGCCGGCCTCCCCGAGCGCGGCGAGGGCGGGGATGACCTTGCGCGAGGCCAGGTCGCCGGACGCCCCGAAGATGACGAAGGCGAGGGAAGGGGCACGCCGCGGGGCGCGGGAAGGGGGTCAAAGGCCCGCACCCCCGCTACCGAGGGCCGCCGCCTTGTCGCCCAGGCTCGAGAGCAGTTCGTCGAAGGACTTGGCGAACGACGCCACGCCCTCGTCCTCCAGCGTCTTGCTCACGTCCGTGAAGTCGATGCCGACCTCCTCGAGGGTACCGAGGGTGGCCCGAGCGGCCTCGGGGTCGCGGTTGACGGTCCGAGCCACGGTGCCGTGGTCCGAAAAGGCCTCGAGGGTGCCCTCGGGCATCGTGTTCACCGTGTGGGGCCCGACGAGGTTGTCGACGTAGAGGAGGTCCGGATAGGTGGGGTTCTTGGTCGAGGTCGACGCCCAGAGGGGTCGCTGGACCCTCGCCCCCTTCGCCGCGAGGGCCTCCCAGCGCGAGCCCTCGAAGGCCCGCAGGAACTGCTGGTAGGCGAGCTGCGCCTGGGCCACCGCGGCCCGTCCCCGCAGCGAGAGGACGGCCGGATCGCCGTCGGGCCCTCCCGCCAGCTTCTCGAGGCGGCGATCGACCTCGGTGTCGACCCGGCTGACGAAGAACGAGGCGACGCTGGCCACGGAGGAGAGGCCCCGGCCGCCGCCGTCCCGGCAGATCTCGAGGCCCGAGAGGTAGGCCTCCATCACCTCGTCGTACCGGTCGAGCCCGAAGATCAGCGTGACGTTGATGCTGTGTCCCTCACCGATCAGGTCGCGGATGGCGGGGATGCCCGCGGGTGTGGCCGGCACCTTGACCAACAGGTTCGGGCGGTCGATCCGCTCGTGCAACGAGCGCGCCATCTGGAGGGTGCCGGCCGTGTCATTGGCCAGCGCCGGCGAGACCTCGAGGGACACGAACCCGTCCGCGCCGGAGCTCGCCTCGTGCAGGGGCCGCAGGAGCTCCAGGGCGTCGCAGATGTCGGTGACCACGAGCTCCCAGTAGACGTCTTCGATGGAGCGGCCGGCGGCCAACTGCGAGAACTGCTCGTCGTAGGCCTGCTCGCCCTCGATCGCCTTGGCGAAGATGGTGGGGTTGGAGGTCACCCCCCGGACGCCGTCGGCGACCATCCGGCGGAGGCGGCCGTCCTCGAGCCAGTCCCGCCGGAGGTTGTCGAGCCACGGGCTCTGTCCCTCCGTTTGGTACAGGTCGTGCAGTCGGTTCATGGTGACCTCCTCCCGCCCAGCAGCTCGAGCGCCCGAGCGACGACGTTCTCGACCGTGAAACCGAGCCGGCGCAACACCTCGGTACCCGGAGCCGACGCCCCGAACCGGTCTAACGCGACGGTGGCGTCGGCGTAGCGATCCCAGCCGAACGAGCATCCCGCCTCCACGGCCAGGACCGGCACCGAGGAGGGCAGCACCTCCGCTCGGTAGTCCTGCCCCTGCTCCTCGAACACCTCCCAGCACGGCAGCGAGACGACGGCCGCCGAGACGTCTTGCGCCGCCAGCCGCTCGGCGGCCTCGACGCAGAGATGAACCTCGCCTCCGGTGCCGACCAGCACGACGTCGGTGCGGGCGCCGGGAGGGTCCACCAACACGTAGCCACCACGTGCCATCCCCTCTGCGGCGCGCTGCGCGGTCGCCTCGAGCACGGGGAGCGGCTGGCGGCTCAGGACCAGGGCGGACGGGCCCTCGCCGTCGACCGCGAGGCGGAGGGCCTGCGCGGTCTCGGTGGCGTCCGCCGGCCGGATCACCCGGAGCCCGGGCATGGCACGCAGGGCGGCCAGCTGCTCGACCGGCTGATGGGTCGGGCCGTCCTCCCCGAGACCGATGGAGTCGTGGGTCCACGAGTAGATCACGTGGGCCCGAGACAGCGCGGCAAGGCGCACCGCGGGCCGCATGTAGTCGCTGAAGACGAAGAAGGTGCCACCTACCGGGAGGACGCCGCCGTGGTGGGCCATGCCGGTCATTACGGCGCCCATGGCGTGCTCGCGGATGCCCCAGTAGACCTGGCGCGACTCGGGGTGCTCGACGGACTGGCGGCTCTCCGCTCCGGTGATCTCCATCCCCGTGTTCTCGGTCAGATCCGCGCCACCGAAGACGAGGCCTGGGACCACCTCGGCGGTCGCCTGCAGGCAGCTCCGGACGGCCCGCCGGGTGGCGATGTCCTCGCCGGCCTCGAACGTGGGGAGCTTCGTCTCCCATCCCGACAGGCCCCGCCCGGCCCAGGCCGCGTCCCACGCCACCAGGTCTCCGCCGAAGGAGCGCCGCCGGCTCTCCCAGGAGCGGCGGAGCTCCTCCCCGCGGGGAACGCACCGTCGGTACATGCCGAGCACCTCCGGCGGGACCCAGAAGGTCTCGTCGGGGGGAAGGCCGAGGATCTCCTTGGTCGCCCGCACCTCGTCCTCCCCCAGGGGATTGCCGTGGGCTGCGGCGGTATCGGTCTTGTGGGGGGACGGCCAGCCGATGTGGCTGCGCAGGGAGACCAGCGACGGCCGGTCCTCGACGTCCATGGCCCGCCGGATGGCCCCCTCGAGTGCCTCCGTGTCGTTGGCGCTCTCCCCGATGTCCTCGACGTGCCACCCGTAGGCCTCGAATCGTGCCGGCACGTCGTCCGAGTACGCCAGCGACGTGGGCCCGTCGATGCTGATGTGATTGTCGTCGTACACGTAGACGAGCCGTCCGAGGCCCAGGTGGCCGGCCAATGACGCCGCCTCGTGGGAGATGCCCTCCTCGAGATCCCCATCGCTGCAGATGACGAAGGTGTGGTGATCGCACAACTCCGGCCCGAAGCGCGCCCGCAGCATCCGCTCCGCGATCCCCATGCCCACACCGTTGGCGAAGCCCTGACCGAGGGGGCCCGTGGTGACCTCGATCCCGGCGGTCCGCTCGCGCTCGGGATGGCCGGGAGTGAGCGATCCCCACTGGCGGAACTGCTCGATGTCCTCCAGGGTCAGCCCGAACCCGGCGAGGTAGAGCATGGCGTACTGGAGGATGCAGGCGTGCCCGGCGGAGAGCACGAAGCGATCGCGGTCCGGCCAGTACGGGTCGCTGGGGTCGAAGCGCATGATGCGCGTCCACAACACGTGGGCGAGCGGGGCCAGCGCCATCGCCGTCCCCGGGTGGCCGGAGTTGGCCCGCTGGGGCGCGTCCATGGCCAGTCCCCGGATGACGTTGATACCCAGTTGCTCGAGCTCTGCTCCCGCTCGAATGGGCTCGACCGGCTGCACGTCTTCACGATACCCAGCCAGGCGGGCGGCGGAGTCGTGCGGACCCGGGCCGTCGGTACACCGCCCGCAGAGGAAGCTCCGACGCGGCCGGGGCAACGAGTAGGGTCGCCGCCGTGACGCCCCGGGTCATGCAGGTCCCACCCAACAGCGACCTCACCCTCGGGATGGTGTGCATCGACAAGGATCGGCCGGGCCGGACGGTCTGGCGGATGCGAGTCGACGAGCGTTTCGAGAACCCCGGCGGGCTCATGCAGGGCGGCTTCTTGGCCGCCTTCGCCGACTCCTCGATGGGCGCGGCGGCGGTCACCTGGGTGGGGGACCGCAAGGTGCTCGTGGCCAACGCGGAGCTCAAGATCAGCTTCCTGGCGGCCGTGAGGACGGGTGACGAGCTCGTCTGCGAGGCGCAGGTCGTCTCCGGGGGATCCCGGGTGGCATTCGTGGAGGCCTCCGTCAACACGCCAAACACCCTGGTGGCGAGGGCCAGCTCGACGTATCTGTTTCGCGAGCGCAACTGAGCCGGAGGCGCTCCAAGACCGCCCGGGGCCGAAGAGGCCGGAAGCCGGAGTGAAAGGTACCTAGGATTCGTGGCTGTGCAAGTGTCTCAACGGCGCGACGGCAAGGGCGCATCGACCGGGTCCCTCCGCGACATCGGAGGTGACGCGCTCCAGGTCGCCCTGGACTACGCCAGGCAAGAGACGGTGGGCCCCCTCCAGGGGCTCGCCCGTTTCCTCGTCTTCGGCATCGCCGGCTCGGTGTTGCTCGTCACCGGGTTGGTCCTCCTGCTCGTCGGACTCCTCCGGGCCCTGCAGACCGAGACCGGCACCGCGCTGAGCGGCAACCTGAGCTGGGTGCCCTACGCCTGCGTGACCGTGGTGGCCCTTGCCCTGATCGGCCTCGCCGTCTGGCGGGTGGCCCGTGGACCCGCGGCGCGCCGCCGGCAGCCCGACTACGCGGCGGCCCCATCGACCCCGACCAGCGCAGCTACGCCGACGAGCCCAGCCCGCACGGATTCCAGGTAGGAGGCGTCACGATGACGGTGACCAATGAGCGGCGACGGCTCACCCGAGACGACGTGGAAGCGGCCTTCGCGAAGGCCTTGGGCGAGACGGAGGGCAAGGCCAGGGCGGCGGCCCCCCGGGGATTGGTCATCGCGGGAGCGGTGGCGCTCACCGCGCTGACCGTCGCGTATCTCGCGGGTCGTCGGCGGGGCCGGCGAGCGACGTCCCGCATCGAGATTCGCCAGCTGTAGGCGGCCCGGATGGAATCGCTGCTGCGGAGGCTGTCGCGAAACGGGCTGCGGCGGGGCCTCGGGGGCGAGGGCTGGCCGTGGCTCTTGCTCGCCGGCGCCGCCTTCACCTTGAGGCGCGCACGCCAGGGACCAAAGGAGACGGTCGCGGTCCTGCGCGTCCAGCCCGGTGACCGCTTCGAGATCCGGGCCGTCGAGCGCCGTCGCAGGCGGCAGAGCTGAGCGACCCGCAGGGCTCCGACCGCGCGATCGCGGCCGGCGAGCGCGTGTTGCTGGTGGACCCCAGGGGCCGGCGGTACCTGATCACGCTCGAGCCGGGGGCCGGCTTCCACACCCACGCGGGGATCCTGGCGCACGACGATGTGATCGGTGAAGTCGAGGGCTCGATCGTGCTCGGCTCGACGGGCCGGCGCTTCACCGTCCTGCGTCCCACCCTCGCCGAGGTCGTGCTCAAGATGCCCCGCGGGGCACAGGTCATCTACCCGAAGGACCTGGCGGCGATCCTTATGTCCGCGGACATCTTTCCCGGGGTGGTGGTCATCGAGGCCGGCGTGGGCTCTGGCGCGCTGTCGATGGCGCTCCTTCGCGCCGGCGCACGGGTGATCGGCTACGAGCTGCGGGAGGACTTCGCCGCCAGGGCCAAGGCAAACGTGGCCGCGACGATCGGCGCCGACGCGCCCTACACGGTCACGATGGGCGACGCCGCGGACGGGTTCCGCGAGCGGTGCGTGGACCGGGTCCTGCTCGACCTACCCGAGCCCTGGCGAGTCGTGCCCCACGCGGCCGATGCGCTCCGCCCCGGCGGGATCCTCGTCAGCTACCTGCCGACGGTCAACCAGACCGCGCAGCTGCGGGAGACGCTGGAGCACGGGCCGTGGGGCATGGAGGAGACCTTCGAGGTGCTCCGCAGGACCTGGCACTTCTCGGCGCGCTCGGCGAGGCCCGATCACCGGATGGTGGCGCACACCGGTTTCATCACCGTCGCCCGCCGGCTCGCCCCCTCCGAACCTCCCTGAGGGGTCCGAGGCGGGCGCCTCCGTGAATGCCCGATTACGACCGCCTGAACGGCGCGTGAATAGGGAAGATGGGTCTCAGCCGCGCTCGATGAAGATGCACTCGCCCGGGCACTCCTCGGAGGCCTCCACGACCGCATCGTCGAGCTCCTCGGGAACCAGGGCCATCCCCGCGGATCCACCGGGGTCGTCCCTCACGTCCTCCCCCTCCTTGACGTAGGCAAGCCCGTCGTCGAGCAAGGTGAACACTGCGGGAGCGATCTCCTCGCAGAGCCCGTCCCCCGTACAGAGATCCTGGTCGATCCAGACCTTCATTCCTCGACCCTCTTGCCTTTCTCGTCGTTTCGAGTCGTGCGGGCCTGGCAACCTCGTTGGACCCAGGCACAGCCCCGGGGCCGCCAGTGGGCACCACTCCGAGCGTAGTAGACGAGGCCCACCCCGGTGCGCAAGTGGCGGGGGTGCGGGAGGGGCCGCTGCGCACGGCGGACCCAAGACCTCAGAGACCTTGGTCGAACGCCGGCGAGTGACGCACGCCGGCTCTCCGCGCCCGGTTAGGGTGAGGGCCGAAGGCAGTCTGAGCAGGTAGCCAACGGTGGCCGAGGCGGCGGACGGCGTGGAGACGACGGTGCTGGCCGATGGCCCCATGGGAGGTGAGTCCGACGCCTCGACACGATGATTCCCCGTGGGGAGACGACCCCACCGCCGAGTTGCACGAGCTGCGCGTCCGGATCGCAGAGTCCGAAGAGGAGATCAACGCGCTGCGGCGCCGGCTCCAGGAGAGCCCCGGGAGGGTCCAGGCCCTCGAGGAGCGCCTCTTGGAGACCAAGGGTCAGCTGGCCCAGGCGATCTCGCAGAACGAGAAGCTCACCTTCACGCTCCAGCAGGCCAAGGAGCAGCTCGCAGCCCTGCGGGAGGAGGTGGAGAAGCTCACACAGCCCCCCGCCGCCTACGGGACGTTCCTGGCCGTCAACGACGACGAGACGGTGGACGTCTTCTCGGGCGGACGCAAGATGCGGGTCGCGCTCCACCCCGACATCGACACGACGCTGCTGCGGCGTGGACAAGAGGTGGTGCTCAACGAGTCGCTCAACGTCGTGCTCGTCCGAAACGGCGAGCTGTCCGGTGAGGTCGTGACGCTCAAGGAGGTGCTCGAGGACCGGCGACGCGCGGTCGTCTTTGGCCGCGCCGACGAGGAGCGGGTTGCAGAGCTGTCCGACGATCTCTTCGGAACCCACCTCCGCGCGGGCGATGCCGTGCTGATGGACAGCCGGACGCAGCTCCTGATCGAGAAGCTCCCCCGGCCGGAGGTCGAGGAGCTGGTCCTCGAGGAGGTGCCCGACGTCACGTACGCCAACGTCGGTGGGCTCGACACGCAGATCGAGGCCATCACCGACGCCGTCGAGCTTCCCTACCTGCATCGGGACCTCTTCAACGCCTACAAGCTCCCCGCGCCCAAGGGCATCCTGCTCTACGGCCCCCCCGGATGTGGCAAGACGCTCATCGCCAAGGCGGTTGCCAACTCGTTGGCCAAGAAGGTCGGAGAGACCGCCGGCAACAAGAACATCCGCAGCTACTTCTTGAACATCAAGGGTCCCGAGCTGCTCAACAAGTACGTGGGCGAGACGGAGCGCCAGATACGTCTCGTCTTCGAGCGTGCACGGGAGAAGGCGGAGGAGGGCGTTCCGGTGATCGTCTTCTTCGACGAGATGGACTCGTTGTTCCGCACCAGGGGAACCGGCATCAGCTCGGACATGGAATCGACCATCGTCCCCCAGCTGCTCGCCGAGATCGACGGCGTGGAGACCCTGCGGGACGTCATCGTGATCGGCGCCTCCAACCGCGAGGACCTGATCGACCCCGCCATCCTGCGCCCGGGTCGGCTCGACGTGAAGATCAAGATCGAGCGTCCCGACGAGCAGGCCGCCACCCAGATCTTCTCCCGGTACCTGACCAGCGAGGTTCCCCTCGACGCGGCGGACGTGGAGCGGCTCGGTGGGGGAGACCCCGACAAGGCCGCTGCGGCCATGATCGAGGCGACCGTGGCCGAGATGTACCGGGAGGACGAGGACAACCGCTTCCTCGAGGTCACCTATCAAAACGGCGACAAGGAGGTCCTCTTCTATAGGGACTTCGCGTCGGGTGCCATGATCGAGAACATCGTCCGGCGGGCCAAGAAGCTGGCGATCAAGCGCGAGATCGCGGGCCAGGGCTCGGGGATCGTGATCCAGGACCTCCAGGAGTCGATCCGCCAGGAGTACAAGGAGAACGAGGACCTGCCGAACACCACCAACCCCGACGACTGGGCGAGGATCTCGGGAAAGAAGGGGGAGCGGATCGTGTACGTGCGGACCCTGCTCACCGAGGAGAGCGAAACCCGAGGTGGGCGCTCCATCGAACGGGTCGGCACCGGTCAGTACCTCTAGCCGACGATCCCGATAGGGTCGGGCCGTGGCCGTCGCCAAGATCTGCGGCATCGAGACCGAGTACGGCGTCACGTCGGGCTCGGGTGAGGGCAACCCCATCGCCGCGTCCTCGATCCTGGTCAATGCCTACGCGGCCGAGGTCGACCGTCGGACCGGATGGGACTTCGAGGACGAGTCACCGGGCAAGGACGCCCGGGGCTTTGCCCGCGAGGACGCGCTCCCTCCCGTGGTCGAGACCCACCTCGCCAACACCGTGTTGACCAACGGGGCCCGCTACTACGTGGACCATGCGCACCCGGAGTACTCGTGCCCCGAATGTGCCGACCCGCTCGAGGTCGTCCGGTACGACAAGGCGGGGGAGGAGGTGCTCCGGCGTTCGATGATCGCGGCGCGCGCCCTCATGCCCGACAGCCCGCCCGTCGTCGTCTACAAGAACAATTCGGACGGCAAGGGGAACTCCTACGGCTGCCACGAGAACTACCTGATGGACCGTGCGGTCCCGTTCTCCCGCGTGGTCGTCGGGGTGGTGCCGCACTTCGTGTCCCGGCAGATCTACACGGGGGCGGGCAAGGTCGGCACCGAGACGCCGGCCCTCGACCCCCGGCAGGTCCCGTTCCAGGTGTCCCAGCGGGCCGAGTTCTTCGAGGAGGTGGTCGGCCTCGAGACCACCTTGAAGCGTCCCATCGTCAACACCCGGGACGAGCCCCATGCCGACCCTCGTCGGTTCCGCCGGCTCCACGTCATCGTTGGCGACGCCAACCTCTCGGAGGTGGCCACCTTCTTGAAGGCTGGCACGACCGCGCTGGTCCTCGCCATGATCGAGGACGAGGTCACCCCGTCGCGTGAGCTCGACCTCGAGGACCCGGTCCGCTCCATGCACCAGGTGTCCGCCGACCTGACCGTGAGCCGTCCACTCGTCCTGGCGGACCGCTCGACGATCAGCGCACTCGACATCCAGTGGGAGCTGTACTCGGCCGCCGAGCGCTACGCGAAGGACCGCGGCGAGGAGATCTTCGGCAGCGAGGAGATGGCCGGGATGGTGCTCCAGCGCTGGGAATCGGTCCTGCGCGGGCTGGAGGGCGATCCGAGCGAGCTGGCGCGCCAGCTGGACTGGGTGGCCAAGCTGCAGATGGTCGAGGCCTACCGGGAGCGTCACTCGTGCGACTGGGACGACCACCGACTGGCTGCACTCGACCTCCAGTACCACGACCTCCGCCCGGAGCGCTCGCTGTACGCCCGGCTGGGCATGGAGAGGCTGGTGGACGACGCCGAGGTCCGGCGCTGCGTCACCGAGCCACCCACCGACACCCGCGCCTGGTTCCGCGGCCAGTGCTTGGCGCGCTGGCCCGAGGCCGTCGTGACCGCCAACTGGGACTCGCTCGTGTTCGACCTTGGTTCCGACCCGCTGCGGCGCGTCCCTATGATGGACCCCCTCAAGGGGACGGCCGCCCACACCGCGGCGCTTCTCGACTCGAGTGCCACACCGGCCGAGCTCCTGCAACGATTGAGCTCTTGAGGGGATGACGACACATGGCAGAACGTGAACAGCGGCGACGACCCGCACCAGAACGCACCGAGGAGGTGGTCGAGGAGCCGACGCCGGCAGGCGCGGAGCGCGGCGACAAGATCAAGGCGGAGCTCGACGACCTGCTGGACGAGATCGACGAGGTGCTGGAGGACAACGCGGAGGAGTTCGTCCGCAACTACGTCCAGAAGGGCGGCCAGTAGCTCCCCGTGAGCCTCCCGCTCTTCCCCACCACCGAGGACCCCGGACCAGACTTCGCAGCGCTTCTGCGCCGTACGGCTCGCCCCGACGCCCAGGCTCCGCTCAACGCCGAGTCGCCCCTCGCCGTCCGCCACGGCACGACCGTGGTGAGCCTGCGCTACGTGGACGGCATCGTGATGGCCGGAGACCGCCGGGCGACCGAGGGTCACGCCATCGCACACCGGGCCATGCAGAAGGTCTTCCCCGCCGATCGCTGGTCCGCCGTCGCCATCGCCGGCGCCGCGGGGCCTGCCGTCGAGATGGTCCGGCTGTTCCAGGTACAGCTCGAGCACTACGAGAAGGTCGAGGGGGTGACGCTCAGCCTCGAGGGCAAGGCCAACCAGCTCGCGCAGATGGTACGTGAGCACCTCCCCATGGCGTTCCAGGGCCTGGCCGTCGTTCCGCTGTTCGCTGGGTACGACCGTCGCCGGGAGACCGGGCGGATCTTCACCTACGACATCACCGGCGGTCACTACGAGGAGTCCGACTTCCAGGCCACCGGCTCGGGCGGCCGCGACGCGCGGACCACCATCAAGCTGGGCTGGCGGGAGGGCCTCTCGTTGAGCGAGGGCCTGGACCTCGCCATCACGGCCCTCTACGAGGCCGCAGAGGAGGACTCCGCAACCGGCGGGCCGGATCTCGTCCGTGGCATCTACCCGCTGGTCGCCGCCGTCGACTCCGAGGGCTACCGGGAGATCCCCGGATCCGAGGTCGCCGAGCGGTTCTCGTCCCTCGTCGAGCGCCGACGCCTCGGCGCGGCCGGCAGCACCGGGGCCGGAGGGGGGGTGGCGCGGCGATGACGATGCCCTTCTACGTGGCGCCCGAACAGGTCATGAAGGACCGCGCGGAGTATGCCCAGAAGGGCATCGCACGCGGCCGCTCCCTCGTCGCCTCCAACTACCGCGACGGCGTCCTGATCGTGGCGGAGAACCCCTCACGCTCGTTGCACAAGGTCAGCGAGATCTACGACCGCATCGCCTTTGCCGGTGTCGGCAAGTACAACGAGTACGACCAGCTGAGGGTGGCGGGCGTCCGCCATGCCGACACCAAGGGCTTCACGTTCAGCCGCGAGGACGTCGACGCGCGCTCGCTGGCCAACCTGTATGCACAGTTTCTCGGCAACGTCTTCACGCACGAGATGAAGCCGCTCGAGGTGGAGATCCTCGTGGCCGAGCTGGGATCGCACGGCCGGCCCAACCAGCTGTACCACATCGCCTACGAGGGAACCATCACCGACGAGGACCGCTTCGCGGTTCTCGGAGGCGAGGCCGAGGCCATCGCCGATCGGGTGCAGCAGGGCTGGCAACCCGAGCAGGAGCTGTCCGCGGCCCTCGGTCTCGCGGTGGGGTCCCTCGAGGGGCCCGACCGTCGGCTCGAAGGGCGCGATCTCGAGGTGGCCGTGCTCTCCCGGAACAACGGGCGGCGGACCTTTCAGCGCATCACCGACGGCGACCTGGACGAGCTCCTGCGTTCGGTGCGGCGGGAGCCGAGCGAGCCCGGAGCGACCGACGGCGGCGGGGAGGAGCCCGGGGAGACCTCCGGCGAGGATACCGGAGGCACCCCGTAGGCCTCGCGGTGACCGGTTCGCCCCGCGCCGCGTTACGGTGACCTCGTGGACCGGCGGATCTTCGGGCTGGAGAACGAATACGGGGTGACCTTCACGCTCCGGGGCCAGCGCCGCCTGAGCCCCGACGAGGTCGCCCGGTACCTCTTCCGGCGGGTCGTCAGCTGGGGCCGGTCGAGCAACGTCTTCCTGGAGAACGGCGCCCGGCTCTATCTCGACGTGGGGAGCCATCCCGAGTACGCGACACCCGAGTGCGACCGGGTGCTCGACGTCGTGACCCACGACAAGGCGGGGGAGTGGATCCTCTCCCAGCTCGTCACCGGGGCACAGTCGAGACTGCGCGAGGAGGGCATCCGGGGGGAGGTGTACCTGTTCAAGAACAACACCGATTCCGCCGGCAACTCCTACGGCTGCCACGAAAACTACCTGACGGAACGCAACGACGACTTCAGCCGCTACACCGAGGTGCTGATCCCGTTCCTGGTCACCCGCCAGATCTACTCTGGCGCGGGCAAGGTGCTCCAGACGGCCCGAGGTGCGATGTTCTGCATCAGCCAACGCGCCGAGCACATCTGGGAGGGAGTGTCGTCCGCGACGACTCGGAGCCGCCCCATCATCAACACCCGCGACGAGCCGCACGCCGATGCGGAGCGGTTCCGCCGGCTGCACGTCATCGTGGGCGACTCGAACATGAGCGAGTACGCGAGCTATCTGAAGGTCGGCGCCACGAGCATCTTGCTCACGATGCTCGAGGACCCCGGCACCGTGCTGCGCGACCTCACCTTGGAGAATCCCATCCGCGCCATCCGTGAGATCAGCCACGACGTGACCTGCCAACGACGCGTCCGCTTGGCCAACGGCCGCGAGATGCGGGCGCTCGACATCCAGCTCGACTACCTGGAGCGCGCGATGCGGTTCCGCGACAAGCGCGGGCTCTCACCGGAGCAGGAGATGGCCCTCGAGATGTGGGAGCACTGCTTGAAGGGCCTCGAGTCCGACCCCCTGTCGCTGTGGCGGGAGTGCGACTGGGTGGCCAAGTACCGCCTGGTCGAGGAGATGCGCCGCCGCAACGACGTGACCCTGGCGCACCCCAAGGTGGCCATGGTCGACCTGCTGTACCACGACGTCGACCGCTCGCGAGGCCTCTTCTATCGATTGCAGCAACGGGACCAGGTCGACCGGGTGTGCACCGACGCCGACATCGCCAACGCCATGACCCAGCCCCCGCAGAGCACCCGGGCCCGGCTGCGAGGTTCCTTCGTGCGCCGGGCCAAGGAGCGGCGCCGGGACTTCACGGTCGATTGGGTGCACCTGAAGCTCAACGACCAGGCTCAGCGGACGGTCCTGCTCAAGGACCCTTTCCGCTCGCACGACGAGCGCGTGGAGCGCCTGATCGCCTCGCTCTGAGGTACCGGCAGGTGGCTCCTTTGGGGCTCCTTTGGGGCTCCGGTGAGGTTCCGGTGAGGTTCTCCGGTGAGGGCCGCGACCCCCCGGCCCGACGCCCCGGGGTGCCCTCGGTAGACTCGGTCCGGTGATCACCATTAGCCCGCTCAAGGTGCTGATCGTCCTGGTGGTGGCGCTGTTGCTGCTTGGCCCGGACAAGGTGCCGCAGGCCGCGCGCCAGATCGGGGCGGGCTGGAGTGCCTTCCGGAAGTTCCGGCAGCGCATGGAGGAGGAGATCCGCGAGACGGTCCCGGACCTTCCCGCCACCCACGAGATCGTCCGAGCGGTCCGATCCCCGATGAGCTTCCTCGACAACCTGGCGGACCTGCACGGGGACACCACGACCAAGGACGAGCCCGACACGAGCGCCTCGGACGAGGGCGACGGAGGCTCCGCCGTCGGCGAAGAGAAGACCGTCCAAAACAAGGCCGTCCCCGACAAAGCTCTCCAAGACAAACCGCAGACCGGCACCGAAGAAAGTACGGAGACAGGAACCGGTCTCGAGGTTGGTTCGGCCCCGGCACAGGCCCCACCGCCGGTCGTGGGGTCCTCTCACGGCGGTACCCGGTCCTACCGGTTCACGGTCCCCGACGACCCGAGCTTGAACTGAGAGAGCCGCTCCGTACGACACGAGGAGATCTGACCTGATGGCGTTACGCGTCACGGGAGCCCGGCGGTCCCGACCGTCGCCCGACGCCATGACTCTGACGGAGCACCTGGGAGAGCTCAGGCGCCGTCTCGTCCTGAGCGTCCTCGCCCTCAGCGTGGCCGCGGTCGTCGCCTTCTTCCTCTACCAGCCGATGCTGCACATCCTGCAGCACCCCTACTGCCAGGTCACGCACGGTTCGTGCCAGCTGTACGTGACAAGCCCGCTCGACGGCCTCTCGCTGCGCATCAAGATGGCGGGATTCGGCGGGCTCGTGTTGGCCTCGCCGATCATCCTCTGGCAGGTCTGGCGCTTCATCACGCCGGGGCTCAACCCCAGGGAGAAGCGCTACGCCATTCCCTTCGTCGCCTGCTCGATCGTGCTCTTCCTGCTCGGCTGCGCACTGGCGTACTACTCGCTGCCCCACGCGCTCGGGTTCCTCGAGCGCATCGGAGGGCCGAGCCTGAAGCAGATCTACAACCCCAACCAGTACCTGAGCCTCGTGCTCCTGATGATGGCGCTGTTCGGTGCGACCTTCGAATTCCCGGTGATCCTCGTCGCGCTCGAGCTGGCGGGAGTCCTCTCCCCCAAGCGCCTGCTCAGCTGGTGGCGCTACGCCATCATCGCCATCACGGCCGTGGCGGCGATCTTCACCCCGAGCGCCGATCCCTTCTCGATGATGGTCCTGGCCGTGCCCCTCATCGTCTTCTACTTCCTCGCCATCTTCGTCGGCAAACTCCTCGGACGTTGACGCGCGACGCTCGGGCGGCCTTCCTCGCGCGGCTGCCCTATACCGTCGATCGCTTCCAGCTCGAGGCGTTCGATGCGATCGACGCCGGAAGATCCGTCCTGGTGAGCGCCCCCACGGGGTCGGGGAAGACGCTCGTGGCCGACTACGCGATCGGCCGGACCCTGGCCGGCCGGAGCAAGGCCTTCTACACGACACCCTTGAAGGCCCTCTCCAACCAGAAGTACGGAGAGCTCGCCGGCACCTACGGCGAGGACCGCGTCGGCCTCCTGACCGGCGACACGTCACGGCGGGCGGACGCGCCGATCGTCGTGATGACCACCGAGGTGCTGCGGAACATGCTCCTCGCCGGGTCGGAGCTCCTCGCGGGTCTCCGGGTCGTCGTGCTCGACGAGGTCCACTATCTCCAGGACCCCTACCGCGGCGGCGTGTGGGAGGAGGTGATCGTGCTCGCCCCCCGCGACGTCTCCCTCGTCTGCCTCTCCGCAACCGTCGCCAATGCCCCGGACCTCGGCGGCTGGCTGGCCTCCGTACGCGGTCCGACGGACGTCGTCGTGGAACGGCGCCGCCCGATCTCCCTGCGGCATCACTTCGCGATCACCATCCCCGGGGCGGACCAACCCGAGCTCCGGCCGCTACTCGACGGGAAGCATCCCTCGAGCGAGGCTGCGGCAGTCGACGAGCGCGTGCGGCGCGCCGATCGGGATCGCCCCCCGGGTGTCCCGGCACGCGGCCGGCGCTCGCTGGCGCCGTTTCGCACTCCCCGGCGCACCGAGCTGGCGGAGCTGCTCGACGACGTCGATCTGCTGCCCGCGATCGTCTTCATCTTCAGCCGAGCCGCTTGTGACGACGCGGTCGGCCAGTGCCAACGCGCCGGCCTGCGCCTCACCGAGCGGGGCGACCGGTCTCGCATCCGGGCCATCGCCGAGGACCACGTCGAGGGCATCACGGACGACGAGCTGGGCGTCCTCGGGTACCCGGATTGGCTGAGCGGGCTCGAGTCGGGTGTCGCCGCACACCACGCCGGCCTCGTGCCGGCCTTTCGGGAGACCGTCGAGGAGTGCTTCGCCGCAGGACTGCTCCGGGTCGTCTTCGCCACCGAGACGCTCTCGCTGGGGATCAACATGCCGGCCCGAACGGTCGTCCTCGAGCGCTTCACCAAGTTCGGTGCCGCCGGGCGCGCCCCGCTCACCGCCGGGGACTACGCCCAGCTGACGGGAAGGGCTGGCCGGAGACGTCTCGACCAGGAGGGCCACGCCGTGGCGCTCTGGTCGCCAGAGGTTCCCCTCGTCCGCATGGCCCAGGTGGCCGCGGGGGAGCCGCCGCCGCTCCGCTCGTCGTTCCGTCCGACCTACAACCTGGCGGTCAACCTGGTCCGCCGGTTCGACCGTGCCGACGCCCTGGCGGTGCTCCGAAAGTCGTTTGCCCAGTGGCAGCACGATCAGGCCGCAGCGAGCACCGGCCCTCCGACCCGAGCCGGCGGGCGCCAACCGCCGGGCGGCTACCTGGCCGATCTCCTGGGACGACGCCTCGCGGTGCTCGAGGAGCTGGGCTACGTCCACGGATGGTCGGCGACGGAGAAGGGCGAGCTGTTGACGCGCATCTACCACGAGGCGGACCTCGTGGTGGTGGAGCTCCTGCGATCGGGCCTCTTGGACACGGAGCCCTCCGTGATGGCCGGCATCCTCTCCTCGCTCGTGTTCGAGCCGCGGCGCTCGCAACGGGTCGTCGGGCGGCCGGAGGTCCGGGGCCGTGAGAGAAGGCGCAAGGGCGGCCGGCGTCGGGATGCCCGGGAGCAGCTCGGAGAGCGTCGGAGGCAGGACCTGCAGGACCGGCTCGCGGAGGTGCGGACCCTCACCGAGCGGGTTCGCGCGCTCGAGGAGGTCCACCGCGTGCCGCCGGTCCGCCGGAGCGCGGACGGGCTCGGTGGCGCCGTTGCCGCCTGGGTCCGGGGCGCTTCGCTGGCCACGGTCCTGCAGGTGGCTCGTGCCGACGGGGTCGAGCTGGCGCCCGGTGACTTCGTGCGGATCGTCAAGCAGCTGGGGGACCTTGTCGGGCAGATCGCTGCGGCCGTCCCCGGCTCCCCGGTCGCGCAGACCGCCCGGGGCGCCCTACCTGGACTGGTTCGCGGCGTCGTGGCGGCCGGGGAGGGAGCCTTCGCGGCATCCACCACTGCGTCGACCGCTTCGTCGTAAGGTCGCCCCCGCATGCCGCCCTACGTCGCCGAGTCCTTCGATCACGAGGAGGTGAGCGTCCTCCGCCGGTACTTCACGAATCTCGATCAGCCGGTGTTTGCCCTGGTCAACCTCCCGGAGGTCGTCAAGGGGGCGCTCTTCGCCCGCTACTCGAGGTCCTCCAAGAGCCTCCGGCGGCTCTTCCTGGACGAGTTCGTGGAGGACCTGGACGTGAGCGGGGACGCGACGATCGACGCGACCATGGGCCTCCGCCGGGCCGAGGAGCTCTACCGGCGCGTCTTCCTCGAGTACGGGGACGACTCGGTGGCCCAGCTCGGGGGAGTGCACCTGGCCTGCGAGCAGTCGTCCAACCTGTTGACCAAGGTCTTGGAGCGCGGTCGGCTGATGTCGTATCTGGAGCAGTCCACGCGCTACCTCGGCTACGACCGGCGGCTGTCCTCGGGCCACTACCGCTACTACCGCCCGCCGGAGGTCCTCGATTCGCCGCACGGCGCCCGGTACGTGGGCGGGGTGGACCGCATGTTCGAGACCTACGGGGATCTGTTGCGGCGGATGGAGAGCTGGGTCGCCGCCCGCTACCCGAGCGGTCCGGACGAGTCCGAGGTGGTCCATCGGCGGGCCGTGCGGGCCAAGGCGCTCGACGCCGTGCGGGGCGTCCTGCCCGCGGCTTCGCTCTCCAATCTCGGGATGTTCGGCACGGGCCAGGCCTACGAGCACCTCCTCCTTCGCATGCGCGCCCATCCGCTGCCCGAGGCTCGCCACTACGCCGAGCTGATGCTGACGGAGCTCCGCAAGGTCATCCCGTCCTTCCTCGAGCGCGTCGACCGGCCCGATCGCGGCGTCGAGTGGTCGGCGTACCTTGCCGGGACCAGGCGGGCCACGGAGCGGACGGCCAGGACCCTGTGGCCCGACGCGGAGCTGGACGCCGGTTCGGGGATCGGAGCGGAGCGCCCATGGTCGGGCGGACCGGGCGCCACGGATTCGCAGGTGACCCTCCTCGACTTCGATCCCGAAGGGGAGGAGAAGGTGCTCGCCGCGGCCTGCTTCCCGGTCACCGACCTCCCCGAGAGCGAGCTACGAGACCGGGTGCGCAGGCTCTCCCACTCCGACCGGGCAGCCCTGCTCCACGCCTACGTCGGAGAGCGCAGCAATCGCCGGCACCGTCCGGGTAGGGCCCTCGAGCGCACCGACTACCGCTTCGAGATCGTCACGGACTACGGCGCCTTCCGCGATCTGCAGCGCCACCGACTGCTCACCATCGAGTGGCAGCCGCTCGGCACCCGACTCGGTTTCGACGTCCCCGAGATCGTCCAAGAGGCGGGGGAGGCCGCGGACTTCACGGCGTCGATGGAGCGTTCCGCCGAGCTGCACGACGCACTCCTGCTCGACTTCCCGGAGCAGGCCCCCTACTCGGTCGCGTTGGCATTCCACATCCGCTTCGTCATACAGATGAACGCACGAGAGGCCATGCACCTGATCGAGCTGCGCTCGGGAACCCAAGGGCACCCCTCCTACCGACGGGTGGCACACCTGCTCCACCAGGCGATCGCCGAGCAGGCCGGGCACCGTGCCATCGCCGCCGCGATGCACCACGTCGACTACGGCGCCGCGGACCTCGAGCGGCTGGAGGCCGAGCGGAGGAGCGAAGCCCGCAGGGCGGCCCAGGCCGACGACCGGTGCCCGATCCACTGAAACGAGCGAATCGCTGACCTGGGAGATCTCGGAGAACACCAGATTAACGGGGTACCGCTCCCTTGACTCCGGCCCCCCGCGGCGGCGTAACGTACCCGACAGTCCCTGACGCCCCAAGGGATCCGGTGCCGCTCGGCACCCACCGAGGGGGGGATGAGGTGAGAGGCGGGGGTAAGCCCGGGAGTCCGAGTAGAGAACGTCGGCGAGGTCACACCTGACCCATTTTCGCGGACGGCACCAAAGGCTCCCGGGCGCCACCGCCCGCAGGTCATCGCACCGTAGACCCCATCTCGGACCTCCAGCGCGGCACGAGAGTGTCCGTTCGACCCGCTGTCGTCTGCGTCTATGCTGCCGCGGCAAATCACGACCTGGAAGGCCGACATGGCAGACGAACTCGACGATGTTGCAGAGCCGGAGGACCTCGAGGACCTCGACGAGACCCTCGACGAGGACGGGCTCGAGGACGAGCAGGTCGAGGACGACGACGTTGACGAGCTGTCCGACGACGTGGATGTCGCCGACGAGGCCGAGGGCGAAGCCAAGGCCAAGGCCAAGGCCAAGGCCGAGGGTGAGGGCGAGGGTCAGGGCGAGGGCGACGCCGCCGAGCCCGCGGGGCGGGTCGCGACCGAGGAACCCGAGGAGGACGAGGAGGAGGAGCCCGACGACGAGGACGTCGAGGCGAGCCTGGACGTCATCTTGAAGGAACGGCTCGTGGTCGAGGACGAGCCCGAGGACGAGGAGCTCGCCGAGCCGGACGACCGCACGGAGGGGGCCGAGAGGATCCGGCCGAAGCAGCCCGACGAGTTCGTGTGCCGCTCCTGCTTCCTCGTCAAGCACCCGAGCCAGTTGGCCGACAAGACCCGAATGCTCTGCCGGGACTGCGTGTGAGGCCGCATCGCCGGCGAGGAGCCCGACAAGAGGCCTAGAGCAGCAAGTGGCCGGTCGCGCGGGCCCGGTACCCGCGGACTCCGCCAGACGGGGAGGAGACCCCAGCATGACTCCAGAGGAGAGCAATCACGAGTCCACAGGGCAGCGGGTGTTCAACCTCTTCGTCCTTCAGCCGGCGGGATGGTTGACGACCGCCATCGAGGACCTTCCGGGACTCGTGACCAAGGGCCGTGACTGCGTCAGTCCGCACCTCCGGACCGCCCATGCGGTGGGCCACCTGACCGTTGCCTTCGGCGCCAAGGAGATGGGGCGCAAGGCGAACCAATTCCTGCACCGCTCCGACGAGCCGCGGACCTCCTCGACGAGGACGCGATCGCACCCACCGGCAACGCACGGAGAGGCTGGCCTTCGCCCGACGACACGGACCGCCGGCAGAGGCCCCCTTCCGAGCGAACCCGCCTCGGAGGACGGCCCTGACGGGGGCCCCTCCACTCGGGCCGAGGATGCCAGGGTCGTGCCCATTGCTCCCACCTCGGCCGCCGGGGCACCGACAGGGGGGGCCGAGCCTGCGACGACCAAGGCGGCGAGCTCCAAGGCGGCGAGCTCCAAGGCGGCGACATCCAAAGCTGCGACGTCCAAGGCCGAAACGTCGAAGCCGGCGACGTCCTCGAGACCGAGAACCCCCCGCGCCGCTGTGGGCAAGCGCGCGACCGTGGACTTGGCCATTCCCGGTTACGACACTCTCTCGGCCTCCCAGGTCGTCCGGCGGCTGGACGGCTTGGGCGAGGCCGAGCTGGAGGCTGTTCGGCGCTACGAGAGCGGATCGCGGGGTCGACGCACCATCCTCAACCGCATCGCTCAGATCCGGGGGGAACCTCGCGATCAGGGGGAGACCCGCACCGCACCGGAGCCCCCGGGTCCCGAGGGGACCGGGGCCGGCGACGAGCGGCTGGAGTGAGCGAGGACGTACGTGCCGCCCGCCCCGAGGACCTGGAGCGCTGCCACGAGCTGATCGCCCAGGCCACCCGCGGGCTCGGGGAGCCCGCGACCGTCCCCCCGGCTGATCCTCGACCCGATTCGAGCAGCCTCCTCGACGAGGAGCGGCTCCATCTCGTCGGGATCTACGAGGCGGAGATCGTCGGCCTGGCCATCGCCCGGCTCGACGCCTCGGAAGAGGAGCGTCTGGGCGTCCTCGAGATCTGTTACGTGGAGCCGGCCGCTCGAGGGGTGGGTGTCGGGGAGTCCCTCCTCGAGGCGGTGGCCGAGTGGGTATCGTCCCGTGGCGGCGTCGGCACCGAGGCCCGCGCCAGGCCGGGTGACCGCGAGACCAAGCGGCTCCTCGAGGCCGCCGGGTTCAAGACGCGTCTGCTGATCCTCCGCCGCTCCTCGGACCACCCGAGGGCGCCGTCACGGGGCGCTCCCTGACCACGGCTCGACGGGGAGGCGGCGGCGGCTGGGGCAGTCCCAGCTCTCGGGCAAGGGCCGGAACGGATCCCGCCGCTCGCAAAGCGGCGCTCCTGGCCTCCTCCGTCGGCGGCACGCCCGCAGGACGCACGTTGCGCCGGACGGGGGAGCCGACTACGGCGTCCAGGAGGTCCAGCCACTCCTCGATCTCGAGGTCGGCCGTCATCGCCGTGCCGGCCGTATCGGCCAGGCGCACCGCCAGCTCCGCCGGACAGCGCGTCCCGGGCTCGGGGGGGCGAGAGGCCGTCCGCAAGGCGTCGGCCACCCGGCCGTTGTCCAGCGCCTTGTTGATCCTCCCGAGCCATTCCTCACGGAGCGCGTTGACCCGCTGCTCGAGGCTCTCTTGGAGGGCTCGCGCCATCGTCCGGGCCTCCTGATCGAGGACCACCGTGCGTGAAGCCGTGACGACGGCCCTGAGCTCCCGGAGGCGCAGCTCGCGACCGGCCGCCTGGGCTGCGCTCGCTCGGTCCTTCCAGGTGGCCAAGTTGACAGCGGGCAGCAACCGCTCGGCCGTCGCCAGCAACGACTCTGCTGCGATGGGCGGCTGGCCCTCCTGGCGGGCCGCCGCGTTCTGGGCGTCGATCGCTTGGCGGACGGCGGGTAGCCCGCCGCGGAGGAGCTGCTCGGCCACCGGGACCTCTTCGGGTCGCATCTCGGCCAGGGCGGCGTTGCGATGGGTCATCGGCACGGAGGGCCGGCGATCCCTGACCGGACCCCGGCGAGCACCACGGTCGTCCGGCTCGCCGCCGGGGCCTCGTGCCGGCCGACTGCGGTCGCGCCCCTCGCCGGAGCGCGCCGCTGCCGAAAACCTCGAGGGGCCCCCGGCACGTTCGGGCCGACGATCTCCCGACTCGTCCCGCCGGGGTCGTCCGCCGGGACGCCCGGACCCACCCCTCGCGTCGCCCTCTCCCGAGCCGGCGCGTCGCGGTCGGCCCCCTCGCTCGGGCGAGGCGCTCTCACGGCGTCGCTTGCTGCCAGAGGCCAGCACCACCGAGACGTCGGGACCGCTGCGTCGGGGACCGATCACCTCGATCCGATTCTCGCTCTCCTCGCGTGTCGGGGACCTCGACGGGAGCACCGAAAGTATCTCGAGCCCCTCGATCCCGGACTCCACCTCGACCCGGAGGATGTCGCCGGGCTTCGAACCGTCGGGAACCAGCGGCGACCCGACAACGCCGCGTGGTTGGCGGGCGCCCGCTGCCCGCCACGTCCACGCCTCGTCCGGGCGTCGACTGGTGAGCTCGATATCCATCCGATGCGACATGCCCGGGTCACGCTAGTCGGCGCGCAGCGCACCGGCTGCCAGCAGGACCGTTACCACCGCTGAGCCGGGAGGACGCGGCGTCCGGCGGTCGTCCCCCGGCGTCGCCCCGAGACGCCGCGTTGTCGATCCCTTCGGGGATCGACAACGGAGGAGAACCGGCCGGCGCAGTAGCCTCGTGGCCATGCGCTGGAACCTGGCACCCGACAAGTTGCCGACGGCGTGGTTCAACGTCGCGCCACACCTGCCCGCGCCGCTGGAGCCGCCGCTGCATCCCGGCACCCGCGAGCCCGTGGGACCCGACGACCTGGCCCCGCTGTTCCCCATGGCGATCATCGGCCAGGAGGTGTCGACCGAGCCCTGGGTGGACATCCCCGGTCCGGTGCTCGACGTCCTCCGCCTCTGGCGGCCCACCCCGCTCGTGCGAGCGAGGCGCCTCGAGGAGGCGCTCGGCACCCCGGCGCGCATCTACTACAAGGACGAGTCCGTGTCGCCGGCCGGCTCGCACAAGCCGAACACCGCCGTCGCGCAGGCCTTCTACAACAAGCAGGAGGGAGTCAAGCGCCTCACGACGGAGACGGGGGCCGGCCAATGGGGGAGCGCCCTCAGCCTCGCCTCTTGCATCTACGGGCTCGAGTGCAAGGTCTACATGGTGCGGGCCTCCTACGAGCAGAAGCCCTACCGCAGGGTGATGATGGAGACCTGGGGAGGGCAGGTGGAGCCGTCGCCCGTCGACCAGCCCGACCATCCGGGCTCGCTCGGCGCCGCCATCAGCGACGCGGTGCGGGACGCCGCCGGTCGGGAGGACTCCCACTACGCCCTCGGCTCCGTCCTCAACCACGTCCTCCTGCACCAGACCGTCATCGGGCTCGAGGCCGTCGAGCAACTGGCGATGGCCGGGGAGGACGCCCCCCAGCTCGTGGTCGGCTCCTGCGGTGGAGGGTCGAACCTCGGCGGGCTAGCCCTGCCGTTCGTCCCGAACCCCGAGGTGGAGCTCCTCGCCGTCGAGCCGTCGTCGTGCCCGACCTTGACCGAGGGCCGCTTCGACTACGACTTCGGCGACGTGGCGGGGATGACACCGCTGCTCGCGATGTACACGCTCGGCCACGACTTCGTTCCTCCCCCGATCCACGCGGGCGGGCTCCGCTATCACGGCGACGCGCCGATCATCTGCAACCTGGTGCGCCACGGGCGCATGCAGGCGACCGCCTACCCCCAGGACAAGGTGTTCGAGGCCGCCCTCCAGTTCGCCCGCACCGAGGGCCCCATCCCGGCGCCCGAGACGAGCCACGCCATCCGAGCGGTCATCGACGCCGCCCTCGAGGACAAGGAGCTGGGACGAGAGCGGGTCATCTTGTTCAACTACTCCGGACACGGCCTGCTCGACCTCTCCGCCTACGAGGACTTCCTGGCGGGTCGCCTCTAGCGGTCCGAGGCGGCGGCTGCCCTGTGGGGGGGCCGCTCAGCTCTCGAGGACCTGCCGGGTCCGGAGTGCTCGGGCGACCCAGTCGAGGCCCGGGCCACCCGAGGTGGGCGCCGTGTCCCCGGGCACCTCCGCCTCGACCAAGCGTCCGACGGTTGCCGCCACCGAGTCGCGGAGCGCAGTGAGGTCGTAACCGCCCTCGAGAAAGAGGAGCATCCTGCCCGGACGGGGTGCGTACTCGGCCACGGTCGACGCGAGATCGCCGAAGTCGGCGGCGGAAAGGGCGAGCCCGGCCAAGGGATCCGCGCGGTGTGCGTCATAGCCGGCCGAGACGAGCACCCAGGACGGCTCGAACTCTTGCACGACCGGTGCGACGACGTCGTCGAGCGCGGCGCGCACCACGTCGCCGGTCGCACCGGGCGGCACCGGGACGTTCACGGTGAGTCCGCGCGCGCCGTCGCCGCCCATCTCCGCACTCTCGCCGGTGCCGGGATAGATGCCGTACTCGTGCACGGAGGCGTACAGGACCCGATCGTCGTCCCAGAAGATGTCCTGGGTCCCGTTGCCGTGATGCACGTCCCAGTCGACGACGAGCACCCGCTCCCCCTCCTCGGCCAGCTCGGCGGCGGCGATCGCTACGTTGTTCAAGAGGCAGAAGCCCATCCCCACCTGCCGGGTGGCATGGTGCCCGGGAGGCCGGGAGACGACCATCCCGACGCCCTCCTCCGAGCGCTTTAGCTCGCGCATCGCAGCCAACCCCGCTCCCGCGGAGAGCAGCGCCACATCCCAGCTCGAGGGGGTGACGTAGGTGTCGGGGTCGAGCGCGCCGCCTCCGCTCCGTGACAGCGCCTCGAGGCCCGCCAGGTAATCCCCCGTATGGACGCGGCGCAGGGCCCTCGGCTCTGCCGGCGCCGGCACGACGACGCGCACGGAGGAGCCCAGATCGAGCTCCGAGATGCCCGCCAGTGCGGCCGTCACCCGATCGGGTCGTTCCGGATGGCCCGGCACGTGGTGGCCTTCGGCGTGGTCCGTGACGGCCAGGATCAACATGTCGGCTCCGAGACGAACCCCACGGTCATCGATCCCTCGGGCCGGGGAGGTGGGGGAAGCGGAACGGATCGCTCGGCCGGCCGACCTGCACGAACCAGCACTCGCCGGAGCGGTCGTCCCCGAGGATCCGCACGAACGCCTCGACCACCTCGGAGGTCGTGAGGAGGGGCACGTCCATCGAGTCCAGCAGGGTGCGCATCTCCCCCTCGAGCAAGGCGGTGTCGGCAAACCCGGGGCAGAGGGCGTTGATGCGAACGCCGCGCTCCGCCAGAAGCGCCGGGCCGAGCGACCGCACCAGCCCCACCACCCCGTGCTTGTTGGCGCTGTAGAGGGCCTCGCCCGGGACGCCGGTCAGGCCCGCCAGGCTCGCGGTGACGACGATCTGCGCGCCGGGCCGCCCGGACAACGCGGGCAATGCGGCATGGATCCCGTAGACGACCCCGTCGAGGTTGACGCCCATGGCCCGCCGGTAGAGCGCCACGTCGAAGTCCTCGCCGATGCCGCAGCCGCTCGTCACCCCGGCGTTGAGGTGGACGAGGTCGAGGCCCCCAAACCGATCCGTCGCGACGGCCACGGCCCTGGCGCTGTCTTCGGGATCGCTGACGTCGCAGCGGACGAAGCACCCTCCGACCTCGTCGGCCAGGCTCGCCCCCGCCGTCTCGTCGAGGTCCGCGACCACCACCCGTGCCCCCTCCCGGGCCAGCCGGCGCACGACCGCCGAGCCGATGCCGTTCGCGCCGCCGGTGACCAGCGCGATCGCGCCGGAGGCGGTCAAGAAGCCCGACGGCGAGCGGAGGAGGCGACCCGCTTGGCGGCTGCGGTCTTGGTGGTGGCCTTGCCCGTCGACTTGGCCGCCGTCTTCCTGGGCGCCTTGGCACCGGCCTTCGCCGCTCCCTTGGACGTCCGTCCCTTGGCGACCGAAGCAGCCGCGGCCCGCTTGGTGGCGCTCCGGGCCGGCCGGACGGCGGCGGGGCCTCCAGCCGAAGCGGTGAGCTCCTCGGTGGCCTCGTCCCCGCCCGCGTCGCCCGAGCCCGAGTCGCGTCGCTCGGCCCGGTCGATGCTGGCCTGCAATGCCTGCACCAGGTCGATCACGGGCGCCGGCTCGGCCGGGCGCTCGGCCACGATCGTCTCCCCGCGGCGCTTGCGCTCGACGATCTCCTCGACCCGCTCCCGGTAGGTGTCCTGGTAGTCCTCCGGCTCCCACTCCTTGGTCATGGAGTCGAGCAGCAGGCGAGCGGTCTCTCGCTCCCGGTCGGTGAACTCCACCTCGCTCGGGACGGTGGAGAGCTCGCTCGTGTCCCGGATCTCGTCGGCGAAGTACATGGTCTCGAGGACCAACACGTCGGAGCGGGCCCGGACGGTCACGAGGTGCTCCTTGTTGCGGAGGACGAACAGGGCCACCGCCACCTTGTCCGCCTCGTTCATCACCTCACGTAGCAGGGCGTAGGCCCTCGGGGCGGCCGCCCCGTCGGGGGACAGGTAATAGGCGCTGCGGTAGTAGATCGGGTCGATCTCGCTCTGATCGACGAAGCCGACGATGTCGACCGTGCGGGTGTGCTCCGGAGCCGCCGCCTCGAGCTCGTCCTGGGTGACCACGACGTATTCCCCGCCGCCCAGGTCGTAGCCCTTGACGATGTCGGCGTAGTCGACCTCGTTGCCGGTCCGCTCGTTGACCCGCTTGTTGCGGACCCGGTCGGCCGTGTCCCTCTCGAGCTGGTGGAACCGGATCGTGTGGTCGCTCGCCGCGGCGTGCAGGCCCACCGGGATGTTGACCAGGCCGAAGCTCAAGGAGCCCTTCCACACCGTGCTCGGCATCGCACCCCACCTCCCGGCCACGATCGGGTACCTCCCGACCGACACTGCTTCGTGCCCGGCGTCGCCCCAGGTGAGAGCGACGGTCCACCACCTTGTCACACCCGGCCGCGACGATGTGACCACAGCGGGAAGCGGGACCGCCCGGGAGCCACCCGGCGCCGTGACCAGGAACAACACTTCAGCGTAGTCGAGCGCAGGATCGGAGCAGGCCAGGTTCGCCATGTCGAGGGTCACGAGACAGCAACAGGCTTCGGTTGCGCCGCTGCCGGCGCCGCGGCATCTCGACCTGGCCACGCTGCTCATCCGGGGGCTCGTCGCCCTCGATCGGGACGACCTCGCGGAGGGCAACCTGTCCCTCGAGCTGGGACTCACCCTCTGGATGAGCCGCAGCGGGGCCGGGGTTCACCAGGTTCGCTCGACCCTTCGGGCGCTGCGCAGTGCCCTGCTGCGCGCCTCCGACCTCGACGAGGCGAGCGAGCCGGTTCCCCTGATGGCGGGCGACGACCGCACCGCAGTCCTCAACCTGGCCATCTACCTCCACGGGTTGCTGCAACGATCGGCGAGGTCGCGAGGCTCGTCTCCCGCCCAGATCGCCGAGGGCGCCCTCGCCGTCCTTCCGGATTGAGGCCCGGCGCGACGGGCGCCGGGGGACGCAGGCCCTTATCGTGGTGAGCAGTTCGTTGACCCTGCCCCGTGCAGGCGGCCTCTGAGGAGGGGACCCGATGCGCGACGCGTTGCTCTATCTCGCCGGGATACTGATACTCGTCGGCGCGGCGTGGCTGTGCCTGCGGGCCGTCAGTCGTGCGATCCGCCGCCGCTGGCAACGGTGGGTCGCCGCCGCGTTCGGCGGTTTCGCCGGGGAGGGCGTCCGGATCGGGCTGCGGTGGGCCGCCTCCCAGCCCTTCACGAGCCCCCACTGGTGGCGCATGCAGTCCCAGCGCCATCGGATGTGGCGATCGGTCAGCTCGGCTACGCGGGCCGTGGCCCAGGTACAGGCCGCGGGTGCGTCGACCGGTGACCTGCCACGGCTGGCCGCCGACCTGGAGCGCGCCGCAGCGGACATCGACCGCGTCCTGCTGGCGGCCTCCCACGGGCCCTCGGGACGCGGCGCCAACCAGCAGGCCTACGTCGCCGCTCACCGGGACCTGCCGACCGTGCTGACCGCTGCGAAGGACATTCACGACACCGCCCTTCTCGCATTGGGGGAGCACGCCTCTCCGAGCATCGAGGCACTGAGCTCGGCCGTGCGCATCGAGTCCGAGGCGCTCCGGGCGGGGTGGGATTCGGCTCGACGTGGGAGGATGACGGGCGCCGCCTGAGCGCGGCGACCGGGCTCGATCAGTTCCCCGACGTCACCCACTCGAGGGCGCGGGCCGTCTGCCCCGGCTGGGTCACCATCAGGTCGTGGCCTGCGTCCACTTCGGCGCGGGCACACCCCGGGAGCCGGCTGGCGAACCCCTCCGCGGCCTCGCGGGGGATGGCCGCATCCCGGGTGGCCGTCACGTAAGCCGTCGGCAGCCCCAGCTCCAAGAACGCGCTGAGCCGACCGGGCTCGACGAGGGCAGCCCGGGGGTAGGGCCGATGACGCTCCTTCACCCAGCTGCGCTGCTCCGGAGAGCCGTCGCTCACGACGGCCTCGACGATGAGGTCGGCGTCGGTCTCGGCGGTCCCGTCCGACCGGATCCGGACCGCTCTCGCCATCTCGGGGGTCTGCGGGACGGCCTCGAGGAGCGTCTCCCCATCGGTGAGGACGACCGCCGCCATCCACACCACCTGGGAGGTCCGGCTTGCGGCGACCTCGGCGACCCGTGGGACGACCACCCCGCCCATGCTGTGACCGACGAGAACCGCATCCGTGATGTCCTCGAACTCGAGCACCTGGACCACGTCCGTCACGAAGGTGGCGAAGTCGACGTCGTCACCTCCGAGGTGGCTGCGCTCGCCGAATCCGGTGAGGGTCGGGGTCCACACCTCGTGGCCCGCCGAGCGCAGCTCCCTCGCCAGCCACCGGTAGCACCACCCGCCGTGGCCGCCGCCGTGGACGAGGACGTAGTTCACGGTGAGTCACGGTAGCGGCGTCGACGACGGTGGTCCCCACCTCGCCGCGCCCGGCAAGGGAGCGATGGGCTAAGCGGTGGAGGGCGCGGGCGGCGTGCCCGAGGGTCCGTCGAACGCCAGCACCCGATCGGCCGAGGCGACCAGCAGGAGGCCGTCGGCCGCCGACGGGGTCGGGAAGTGGTTGGCCGGCGTCCCGATCGGCATCCGCCCTACGACCGCTCCGGTGTCGAGACGCATCACGTCGAGCGTCCCGGCACCTCGATCCACGGCGTACAGGTAGCGGCCCTGCACGACCGCGCCGCCGGGTCCGCCCGCGCTCCGCCAGCGCGTCGAGATGCCGGGCGAGCCGCCCCCCGTCACGCGGAGCGCGACGATCCCGGACTGGCAGGGGAGCAGCACCGTCTGGCCCACGACCGCCGTACCGCCGTCCACCTCGCCGGCGCACAGCGAGCCGGCGGATGCCAACGGGTGCCCCACGCCACCGAGATCGGACCGCCGCAGCAGGTAGGCGGTGGAGGACTTGCCCGCCTGGAGCGCGAGACCGCCGGCGGCGAGAGCCGGCGAGGCGGACCCGAGGTCCAGGTCGTCGGCGTTGTCCTGTCGCCAGGTGGTCGGGGCGAAGAACTGCTCCAGCCTCAGGTCCGAGCCGAGCTCCAAGACGCCGTCGCCGTCGTCGTAGGCCGAGCGGGGTGCGGTCGCCGACCCGTTGCCCGTCGCCACCCAGATGTTCCCGCCGCCGTCCACCTCGGGAGCCGCACCGCCCATCCAGACGGCGCCCTGGCTCTCGCCCGGTCCGGAGGCCACCTCGAAGGTCTGCGGGGTTCCGCCGGCCTCGGGCACGGCGACCACCCAGCCGTGGTAGCTGCCGCAGTCTCCGTAGTTGCCGCCGTAGCCGAAGACGACCTCGCCGCCGTCGAGGTTGAGCCCCGTCCGCTGGAGCTGGTCGGCGGGAACCGATCCCGGTGGGTCGACCCGTTCGGCCAGCAGGGTCTTGCCCGTCGAGAGGTCGAGCCCGTAGAGCACGTGCTGGATGCCGCCATCGACGAGCTGGTCCGCGACGGCGAACAGCTCCTGCCGCTTCGGGTCGATCACGGGAGTCCCCGTCACCCCGACCGTCGGCTGGATGTCCCCGCAGGGGAGGTCCCTCGCAGGAACGGCGGTGCCGAGGTTGCGGTGCCACAGCACCGATCCCCGGTCCGCCGAAAGGGCGTCGACGTCATCGGCCTCCGTGGCGACGTAGACCCGGTTGCCCTCGACGAGGGGCTCTCCGTAGAGGTCGCCGTGGAGGGCCGCCGACCTCCAGACGGGCGACCTCGAGAGCGGCCAGAGGCTCGTCGGCGAGGTGGCCAGCCCCGAACCGGACGGCTCGCCGTGGTAGACGGTCCAGTCGGAGACGGCGACCGCGTGCGACCGTGCGGCGGCGCCCGCCACGGGCCCGGCCGGCAGGGCCACCATCACCGTCACCGCCGCGGCCCCGAGGAGTGCCCCCCAGCGGCCGCGCCCACCCTTCGTCACGCCGGCGTTTCTACGGGCCGCAGCTCCCGCCATCAACCCACCTCACCCATCGACGCCGGGCCCTGCGAATCCCGCCCAGGATTCGTCAAGTTGCCATACAGTTCCAATTGTTGACTAATGTGCGACACGTGGACGCCGTCCCGGTTCGCCTGATCGAGGACTGGCCGTTTCCGGCGCTGCTCCGAGGAGCACGGAGCACCTATGCCTCGGCGATCCGGGGAGCCCTCACCGACGTGGGCTACGACGACCTCCCGCCCAACGGGCCCTACGTCATCGGCGCCATCGCCCGGACGGCGGCCCCGCTCGGCTCGGTCATCCGGCAGCTGGGCGTCTCCAAGCAGGCGGCCGGTCAGCTGGTCGACACCCTCGTCGTCCGCGGTTACCTCGAGCGCTCCGTCGATCCGACCGACCGCCGCCGCCTCGTCGTCCGGCTGACGCCGCGCGGCGAGGAGGCCGCGGGTGCCGTCCGCACGGCGGCCGAGGCGCTCGAGGCCGAGGTGGTGGCCGAGGTCGGTGCCGAGGAGGTCCGCACGGCGCGGCGCGTGCTCGCAACATTCGTCCGGCGTGGATCGAGCGATGCGTAGCGGCTCGGCCTCCGCCACCGCCCAGCGCGTCGCCGCCTACCGGCTCGGCTTCGACCGCCTCCCGGCGCCCGACGGGGACCCGTCTGCGGACGAGGCCCTGGCGCGCGACGTCGCGGGTCACCTGGCCTTGCGCCCTCATGCCGCCATGTCCCGCTACCTGCGCGCGCGCACGGCGTTCTTCGATCGGGTGGTGGTCAACGCCCTCGAGCGGGACGTGGCACAGGTGGTGGCCATCGGCGCGGGCTACGACGGCCGGTCCTTGCGGTATGCGAGGCCCGGGGTGCGGTGGTGGGAGGTGGACCATCCCGACACGCAGGCCGACAAGCGCTCCCGGATCCGCCGGCTGGGACTCGCCGACGATGCCGTCACGTACGTGAGTTGCGACCTCGAGGCCGGAGGCGTGGCCACGGCGTTGTCCGAGGGCGGGTTCGGGGCCGACGCGCCCTCACTGTTCCTCTGCGAAGGCGTGGTCGTCTACCTCCGCCCTGACGCATCGGAGACACTCCTCTCGGAGCTCCGGACACTCGCCACCCCCGGCACGAGGATGGCGCTGTCCCTCTCCGTCGAGGAGACGTCGCGCGCCGTGTCGCGACGGCGTAGCCGGCTCCACACCGCGATCGCCGCCCTTGGAGAGCCGGCCATGGGGTCCGTCACGCTCACGGACGCGACGGACGCGCTCGATCGCAGCCGCTGGCGCCCGGTCGAGACGTCCGAGCGGGCACGACGTGCAGGCCTTGTCGTGCTGGCACCCGTGTGGGCGCCGCCACCCCGGAGCTCGCCAGAGAGCGCCGGGGCCGTCGCAAGGTTCATGGAACGCCAGCTCTACCGCTGCGGCGCCGACACCCTCGCCGAGCACCTCCAGTCGACCTACGGAATGCCGGTCACCGGGACGCGCGAGCTGGACCTGGGCGTCTTCCGAGTCGACCGGGCCGACGGCTCGAGCTGGATGGCACGGATCCTGCCGGCGAGCCGACCCGTCGAGGCCACCCGGGTCGACGCCGACCTGCTCGCCTGGCTCGCCGAGATCGGCTTTCCCGCCGAGCGCCCCGCCGGTCCCGAGCCCGTCTCCCTTCACGACGGCCAGAGCGTCCTCGTCACCCAACGCGTGCCGGGCGCCGCACCGCCGCCAGAACCGGGCATCCTCGAGCGCTCGGGGCGGCTGCTCGGACGCCTCCATGCGCTCCCCGCCGGCTGCCCCGCCGCGAACCGACCGGGCGGCTCGTGGCATCACCTGATCCTCGACGCGCCGCCGTCGCAGGAGCGCTGCGCCCTCGCCGAACTGCTCGACGCGGCCCGGGCGCGCGTCCCCGAGGGCCAGGTCGCCCTCTACGACGAGCTCCGCCGAGAGGTCGAGGCGCTCGACGGCTTCGAGGACCTGCCGCACTCGCTCGTCCATCCCGATCCGGTCCCCCGTAACGTGATCGTGGGCCGGGAGGGGAACGCCACCGTGATCGACTGGGCGGGAGCGGGCCTCGGCCCCCGGGTCGTCTCGCTCGGATGCCTGCTGTGGGCCGCGAGCAGCTGCGGGAGCGAGGGCGTCCGCGCCGCGCTCCGCGGGTACCAGGAGGTCGTCGCACTCGATCCCGCGGAGTGGCAACGGTTGGATGCCGCGGCCAAGGTCCGTCCGCTGACGCTGGCCTGCTGGACCTTCGCGACCGGACGCAAACGACTCCCGGGCGCCGCCGCGTGGTGGCGCAGTGAGCGGCGCCGCACGACACGCGCCATCGCGGCGGCCGGCGCGGGATAGGCCGGCGCGGGATAGACCGTCGGGCGGCTCGAGCCCGTGGGCGGCCGGACATGACTCCGGGCGCGCCGCCGGGCCAGGCGTTCGGTGGGGGGTTCCGTTGACCGAGCCCTGGCGGGCGCAACCACCGGCGGGGGTCGACCGGCAGCGAGATCAGTTTACCAAGCGGACCGATGTGGATAGTTCGTGGATAATCCTGTGGACCGTTCTTGTCATGCGGACGTCACCATCCTGAAACTCCGGCGGGGCACGCCGCGCCCTCGGGACAAGATGGCCCGGTGCCGGTCGCCCTCGATTTCATCGTGGTCGCGCTACTGGTCGTGGTGGTGGCCAACCTCGTAGCGGACCGGATCCGGATCCCGGCGCCCATCATCCTCGTCGTCGTGGGTTCCGTCGACACGTTCCTTCCCGGTCGGGACGTGTCGCTCCAACCGGACATCGTGCTCTACTTCGTGGTCCCGCCCCTCCTGTACGCGGCGGCGGTGGAAGCGAGCTTGTTCGACATCCGCGCCAACCTGCGGGCCGTCGCCTCCCTCTCGGTCCTCCTGGTCGTGGTGACGACCTTCGCCGTCGCCGGGGCGACGTCGCTGACGGGCGCCCTGCCCTTCGGCGCCGCGTTCATCCTGGGCGCCTGCGTCGCTCCCCCCGACCCGGTCTCGGCGATGGCGATCGCCCGCCGCGTCGGGCTCCCGCGGCGGCTCACCACCCTCATCGAGGGCGAGGGGCTGCTCAATGACGCCGCCTCCTTGACCCTGCTCGAGGTGGGGATCGCCGCAGTCTCGGGGCACTTCTCGATCGCAGGTGCGAGTGGCCTCTTCGTGGCCAGCGTGGCGGGAGGCGTGGGCATCGGGTTCGCCATCGCCGTCGCGATCGACCAGCTGCGCAAGTACTTCGACACGCCCGTGGTGCAGGGAATCGTGTCGCTCGTCATTCCCTACCTGGCGTTCATCCCGGCTCAGGCGGCGCATACCTCGGGCGTCCTCGCCGTCGTCGTCTGCGGTCTCTGGCTGAGCCACCGATCGCCGGTCAACCAGAGCGCCGAGTCCCGGCTCCAGATCCGGTCGCTCTGGCGCATCGTCGACCTCGTGCTCCAGGGTTTCGTCTTCCTCTTGATCGGCCAGCAGCTCCCCCTCGTCTTCCACGAAGTGGAGCGCTATTCCGCGGGGACGCTCGTCGCCGTGAGCCTGCTCGCGGTCGCGGCGATCCTCATCGTGCGTCCGCTCTGGCTCGTGCTCGGGGCGCGGGCCCCCGGGCGCCTCGTGGGGCTGAGCCTCGACGGCCCCGACGGGCGCCCGCTCCCGCGGCGCGAGATCGTCGTGCTCAGCTGGGCCGGCACACGGGGCGTCATCACCCTGGCCGCCGCGTTCTCCGTACCGTTGACCGTCAGCGGGCATCCCTTCCCCGGTCGGCCGCTCATCATCTTTGGGGCTTATCTCGTCGTGCTCGTCACCCTCCTCGGGCAGGGCCTCACCTTTGCGCCCCTCGTGAAGAGGATGCGGTTGCGCGACACCGAGGAAGACGAACTCCGAGCGATCGCACTCGCCCGATCCGCCGCGGTCGGCGCCGGACTCCAGAGGCTCGACGAGTTGATCGCCCGCGAACCCCAGGCCGCACCGGTCGTCGAGTCGCTGCGGCGCGCGGCAGACGACCAGCGCCAGCGCGCTGCAGACCGGCTCCGGTCCCTCGGTGAGACGAGCGAGGACGAGACGGCGACGGCGGTTCGGGGCCGCCTGCGGCGCGAGATGATCGACGCGGAGCGAGAGGAGATCCTCCGCTGGCGCGATGCCGGCCGGCTACCCGATCGGGGCCTGCGGGTCCTCCAGCAGGAGCTGGACCACGAGGAGGGGATCCTGCCACCACCGTCGACCTGGTCGCCGTAGCGGCCCCGCCGCGGGGCAAACCGGGAGCAGGCCCCGATGGTCCGGTCAGGCTCCGAGGGGCCGTTCCCCGGCGATGTCGTAGATGACGATCGATGCCGATTTGGGCACGACGCCCACGCCCGGCGACGGGGGAGCGTTGCGGAGACCGGCAAGGTGGGTGTCGAGACTCTCCTGGTCGACCCAGCGCTCGAAGAGCAGGACCCGCCCCGGCTCCAAGGGGTCGGCGCTGAACGTGTACTCGAGACACCCGGGCTCGGAACGGGAGTTGCGCATCATCTCGTGCTGGCCGGCGAGGAATGCCTCGCGCTGATCCGGTTCGAACTCGAACGTGCCTCCGACGATGACCATGCCTGCCTCCTCGATCCCGACTGCTCGGGCCCTTTCTACCTTCCCGAGACGTCGTCGGTGGGCGACGGAGCTCGCCGGATTGTCCGCCCGCGTCACCCTTTCGTCGGACCGACCACCCTGGCCGGGGGTGGAACACTGTCGCCATGCACGAGTCCCCGCAGGAGCTTGCCGCCCTCCAGAGCCTCCTCGACGAGAGCATGGAGGAGGCGGGGCCGCACCTCTCGAGCGTCATCACCTCCGAACGCCGGCTGACCGCCGCCGAGGTGTGCGATCGCCTCGTCGGGATGCGCCTTCTCGCGTTGGCGACCGTGACCGCCGACGGGCGCCCGTTGGTTGGTCCCGTCGACGGCATCTTCTACCGGGGGCGCTTCTACTTCGGTTCGTCACCCGACTCGGTTCGGTTCCGCCATATCGGCCGGCGAGCGGACGTGAGCGCCACCCACCTCCCGGGCGAGGAGCTCGCCGTGACGGTGCATGGACGCGCGGCAGCCATCGATGTCGCTGCGGCGGACCATGCTGGGTTTCGCCGGGCACTCCTCGACATCTACGTGCCCCGTTACGGCCCGCAATGGGAGCGGTTCCTCGACTCCGGGTCGGCGTACGCGCGGATCGACCCGGCCAAGATGTTCACCTTCCACATGGATCCGGCTGAGCCGGTTCCGGGCGATCCGGTTCCGGGCGATCCCGCGCCGGGTCGAGAGTTCGGATAGAAGGTCGCATGGATTCGAGGACGGAGGTGGTCGCTCTGCGCTTGGAGCGGCTCGGAGAGATGTTCGAGGAGCCCTCTGCGGACCCGTTCTCGGAGCGCTACCGCAGCGAGACCGGCATCGATCACTGCATCGGCGAGCTCCTAGTCCATACCTCCCGGGCACCGATCCGCCTGGAGGTACAGCTCCCGATCGCCGAGATCGAACAGGGCACCGAGGAGCGGCTCCGCCTCGCCATCGGCCGCTATTGCGACGCGCGCATCGCACGCAACCTCCGCGAGCGTCGGTTGCTTCGTCTGACCGGGCTCTCGGCGCTCAAGGTGGGATTCCCCGTGGCGTTGATCGGCCTGGCGATCGCGAGCGTCACGGGATTCTTCGCGCCCCAGGAGGACACCAGCCTGGCCAACGTCTCCGGCTGGGTCCTGGCCTGGGTCGGGCTCTGGTACCCGCTCGACGCCATGTTCTTCGCGCACGTGAGTCCCAACCGTGAGAACGCCGTCCTCCACCGCCTGAGGGACGCCCGGATCGTCATCCAACCGGCTGACCCGATGACCTCCTCCGACCTCGAGCAAAAGGGGGGCGAGGCGGGCACCTAACGCCATCGATCCGTCGCACCATCCCTGCCTACGACCCCAGGGTCACGTCGGTGTCGTAGCCCACGGTGAAGCTCCCTCCCTGGGTGACGACGAACTCGAAGGAGACCACGATGCTCGCCCCGGGTGCGAGGGGGTTGCCCGGGCTCACCTCGCTCGGGCTCAAGGTGGTGCCGAGCCCGCCCCCGCTCGAGTTGGTCGGGCCGTTGAGCGAGAGCCCGTCCGCCGAGTAGTGGGTGGCCCCACAGGTGACGGTGCTGGGGTCGGCCGAGCCCACCACGGTCAGCCAGGCGTGCGAGCCGCTAGGGGGCCCGTACTGCTGGGTCAAGGTGGTGATCCGGAACACCAGGCTCGTGATGGGCTTGCCCGTCGAGTTGGTCACCGTGCGGTTGATCACCAGGGTGGTCGGCGTGTTGGCGCCGCCCGCGGTGACCACCCGGTTGGGACAGCTGGTGGATCCCGCCGAGGGCACCACCAGGGTCGAGGGGACCAGGCTGTCCTTCTGCTGGGCCGAGGTGAGCGACAGGGGCGAGGGGCTCCCGAGCACCGCCTGGGCCGAGCCGCCGCCGCTCAGCGCGAAGCTGGCCGTGTCGGTCGAGACCAGCTCGAAGTCGGTGGCGTTGTCGCCGCTGTTGGTGGGCTGGGTCTGGGATCCGGCCCGGACGAAGGCGTACTGGTCGCTCGGGCTGCCCGACAGGGACGGGAGGCCCGAGCCCCCGTAGAACCCGGCCGTCACCGGATAGCCCACCTGGTCGGTGGCCGGGCCGCCCGAGGTCGGGGGGTCGAGCGCCACCCCGGTCACCCCCGAGGGCAGGGAGGGGAGATCCGCGGCGGCCACCGAGGCGAGCGAGTAGTCCGACCCGGTCACCAAGAAGTGCCCGCCGGGGGGAATGGTGGTGCCCGACGGCAGGGCGACGGTGCTCGTGCCACCGGTGGTGGCCACCCCGAGGCTCCAGCCCGCCAGCGGCAGCGCCATGGTGCTCGAGGTGTTCTGCAGGTCCACGTAGCCGTCGCCCCCGCCGTTCGGTCCCGAGAAGCGGAGCTGGGTCACCGTGAGCAGGCCCCTCGGTGCGGTGACGGTCACGTTCACGGTGGCACTGGTCGAGCCGCCGTAGGCGGTGTCGCCCGAGTAGGAGGCGGTGAGGGCGTTCACCCCGACCGCCGGCAGGGCGCCGGTGTACGTGGCCGTCCCTGCGCTCACGTTCTCGGTGCCGAGGGTGGTGGTCTGACCGTTGGCCGTGTCGCTGAAGGTGACCGTCCCCGTCGGTCCCGTTGCCGGGGCGAGGGAGGCCGTCAGCGTGACCGGGGCCCCGAAGCCGACGGTGCTCGGAGCCGCGGCGAGGGACGTCGCGGTCGGTGTCTCCACGGGGCCGTAGTTCCAGGTGTCGTTGGGGAAGGAGCTGTTGCCGAGGCCGCCGAAGAGCACCAGCTGGCCGGTGGCCGTGTCGGCCGCCATGTCCGCCCCCGACCGGGCGACCGGGCCGGATCCCGTGACCTGCGTCCAGGTGCTGCCATTCCAGGTCCACGAGTCGCCGAGGCCGAGGCCGCCTCGGAGACCGCCAAAGAGCAGGACCTGGCCCGGCTCCGGACCGGACGCCATGGCGGCGATCGACCGGCCCGGCGGGCTCGTGGCCGGATCGAGCGGGGTCCAGTTGGTGCCGTTCCAGGCCCAGGTGTCGTTCCTGCCGGGCTGGCCTGCGCTGGCTCCCCCAAAGAGCAGGAGCGCCTGGTCGCTGGGGTCGTAAGCCACCGAGGCCAGAGCCCGGGGAGTAGGGCTCGTGGCCGGGCTCAGCGGGGTCCAGTTGGTGCCGTTCCAGGCCCAGGTGTCGCCCAAATCCGTGCTGCCGGTCGTCTGGCCGCCGAACAAGAGAAGCTGCTGCGTCGCCGGGTCGTAGGCCATGGCGGCACCCTCGCGGGCGGCCGGACTGGTGACCGGGTCGAGGGGGGTCCAGGTGGTGCCGCTCCAGGCCCAGGTGTCGCCCAGGAGCGTGCTTCCGGTCGTCACGCCGCCGAACAAGAGGAGCTGCCGCGTCGCCGGGTCGTAGGCCAGGGAGGCGTTGAACCGGGCAGACGGGTTGGTGCTCGGCGTGAGCTCGGTCCAGGTGGTGCCGTTCCAGGCCCAGGTGTCGCCCAGCAGCGTGGTCCCGGTGGTTGCCCCGCCGAACAGGATCACCTGTTGCGTTGCCGCGTCGTAGGCCATGGCGGCCTGGCGACGCGAAGGTGGAGAGGACGCCGGGGAGGCCTGCGACCACGCGGGGGACGTGGACGCCCCGGCTCGAGGCACCGAGACGGACCCCATGGCGATCAAGGAGGTTGCCGCTACGAGCAGCGCGATCGCCGCCGACCCGAGGCGGCGCAGCCGGGTGGCCGGGGCGGGACCTCGGGTCTTGCTGCGTCGCTCGAGCTGGGGTGCGACCGAACTCGGTCCGTGCATGGGAGGGGCCTCCTCACCAAATCCGTCGGGCAGGGTGGTTATTCATCGTGCGATGAACATGTATTCGGCAGATGATGAACTAACCGGGGCCTCGCGTCAACCGTCGTGACGGTCTCTTCACGACATTTGCAACCTGTCGCTGGTCGAAACCCCTCGAAGTCGGCCGCCGCGAGTGGCCGGCCTTGCCATCTCGTCCAGGCCCAGCGCCTGGTAGAACAGCGCAAGTGAGCACGCACACCGCCGGTCATGGCCGCCAGTGGAGGACGTGGATCGGACTCTTGGTGGCGGTCATCCTCGGGGGCGGGATCGGCGGACTCATCGTCGCCGCCGCGAACGGGGACCTCGGGTCGGGAGGATCGAGCCCCACCGATGCCGTCTGCTCGGCGACCTCGGTGGCGAACCAGGTTCTGCCCTCGGTCGTGACGATCAACATCCGCGCCGGCACCCAGAGCAGCTCGGGCTCCGGGGAGATCATCCGGAGCAACGGGTACATCCTGACGAACAACCACGTCGTCGCCGCGGCCGCCAGCCGCGGCTCGATCGACGTGACCTTCGCCGACGGTACGAACGTCGCCGCCGAGATCACGGGTCGCGATCCTCAAACCGACCTGGCCGTGATCAAGGTGTCGCAGGACAACCTCCCGGTCATCAACTTGGGCACCTCGGAGAGCGTCCAGGTGGGCGAGCCGGTGGTGGCCCTCGGCGCACCGCTCGGGCTATCGAGCACGGTGACCTCGGGGATCGTGAGCGCCCTCAACCGAACGATCGAGGTACCGGGCGAAAACGGGCAATCGGCGCTGCTCGTCTCCGCGATCCAGACGGACGCTTCGATCAATCCGGGCAACAGCGGCGGCGCCCTGACGGACTGCTCGGGGAATCTGATCGGCGTGCCATCCGCCGGAGCGACGGTGCCGACCGAGTCCGGAGGATCGAGCGCGGGGAGCGTCGGCCTCAACTTCGCCATACCGGTGAGCGTGGCGAAGCAGGTGTCCGACGAGCTGATCGCGACCGGATCGGTGACGCACTCGTACTTCGGCATCCAGGTCGTCCAGATACCTCCCGCCGCCGCACAACAGGCCGGAACCAGCGAGGGCTTGTACGTGGTGGGGGTCGTACCGGGGGGCCCGGCCGCCGCCGCCGGCCTGCGCAACGGCGACGTCATCACGAAGATCGACGGTGAGCCCGCGACCGACGCCAACCAGCTGTTGGCCGTCACGCTGACCAAGAAGCCCGGCGAGACCGTGTCGATCACCTACGAGCGCAACGGCGGCAGCCCCCGGACGACCGAGGTCACGCTGGGCACGGCGCCCTGAGTCGCCCTGCGGTCCGGGGCGGTCACGCCCTGACCGCCCGGGCTGCCATCGTTGAGGCCGTGGAGACCTTGTTCGAGGCCCTGGGCGGCAACGACGGAGTCCGGAGCCTGGCCAGGGCGTGGCATGCGAGGGTCATGGCGGACGAGGTCGTCAGCCACGCCTTCAGCCACGGCCACCACCCAGAGCACGTAGAGCGGCTGGCGGCCTACTGGGCGGAGGCACTGGGCGGCTCCACCACCTACTCCGACACCATGGGCGACGAGACCACGGTGGTGCAGATCCACAGCGGCAACGGACCACACGAGGAAATGGACCGGAGGGCCATCGCCTGCTTCGACCAGGCTCTCGGGGACATCGGTCTCGGCACGGACGACCCGCTGCGACGGGTCCTGCGCGACTACTTCGTCTGGACCACGACCAACACGCTGGCCCGCTACCCGCACCGGCCCGAGGATGTTCCGGAGGGACTCCGGATCCCGCAGTGGTCGTGGCACGGGCCGGTCGACGCGAACGAGAGCTGACCGCCGGCGAGCCTCTGGCCTTTCCGCCGACCGCGGCCATCCGCAAGGCGCGGCGCGACCCGTGGCGGAGCGGTCAGCGAGCGGCAGATCCCGCTCCGGCGCGATGATGAACGGAGGGCGGGGGACAGGGGGGCACCGCAGATGCTTTCACGGGTGCTGGTGCTCCCGGCGGACCGAGAATCCCCGACATCTCGGTGGATCATGGCCTGAACACCGGGGCCCTCGCGGTCCTGGCTGCCTGCATCGTCCTGTGGGGCGCAGTCTCGGATCGTCTCGTTCGCTGGAACATCAGCGCCCCGACGGCGTTCGTCGTGCTCGGCGTGGCCACCTCGCACGGGCCCATCCACCTGGTCGACGTCCGCCTGCACTCGTCGACGATCTTGACGGTCGCGGAGCTGACGCTCGCCGTCGTGCTGTTCGCCGATGCGGCACGGGTCAACGTGCGTGCGGTACGAGAGGAGGTGGGCGTCTCGGCACGACTGCTCGCCCTGGGTCTTCCCCTGACGATCGGGGCGGGGACCGCCGTGGCCTTCGGCCTACTCAAGGGGACCGACCTCTGGGTCGCGGCGGCCATCGGGGCGATCGTGGCCCCCACGGATGCGGCGCTCGGTGCCCCGATCGTGCAGGACCGGCGACTACCCAACAGCCTGCGCAGAACGCTCACCATCGAGAGCGGGCTCAACGACGGCATCGCCACCCCCTTTGTCAACCTGTTCCTTGCCGGTGCGCTCTCGGCCGAAGCGCTGGCAACCCAGAGCGTCGGTGGGGCGGCGGTCGACCTCCTCGGAGGTGCCGGCATCGGGCTCTCGATCGGGATCGCCGGGGCCGGCGTGCTCTATGCCGGCGAGCGGGCCCGCTGGAGCAGCGCCGCCTCCCACTCGCTCTCGGTGCTGGCGCTCGCGATCCTGGCCTACGTCACCTCGCTCGAGGCCGGTACCAACGGGTTCGTCGCGGCCTTCGTGGCCGGCATGGCCTACGGGAGCGCGAGGCCCGGAGGCGAGCGGCACCTCTCGTTCGCCGAGGATGCCGGAGAGCTCCTCTCGCTCGTGACGTGGTTCATCTTCGGCGCGGTGATGCTCGTACCCGGGCTGGAGGCCGCGGGATGGAGTGACGTCGTCTTCGCCGTCGTCGTGCTGACGGCGGCGCGCATGGTGCCCGTCGCGCTGTCCCTGATGGGGAGCGGCCTCGATCGGCGGACCGTCGCCTTCATCGGATGGTTCGGTCCGCGGGGCCTCGCGTCGATCGTGTTCGGGCTCCTGGCGATCGACTCCCTTGACCCGGCCGCGGGGAACGTCGTGCTCGCGGCGACCGTGGTCACGGTCGCCCTCAGCGTGTTCGCACATGGCGTCTCCGCCGCGCCGCTCGCCGCGCCGCTACTCCGCGAGGCTGGCGGTTCCCGCTCCGCCTGCGGCCGGAGACCAGGCAGAGACGCCGATGATCCGTCCTCGGGCCCTCTCCGGGCACCGCAGAGGCTCCGCCCGGGCGTGAGCCGCGGATGGCGCTCTCGCCACCGATGATTTCGCAACGTCGGGAAGGTCCTTTCTGACATGACCGTACTGATGACCGGCATCGCGTTCGGCGAGTCGCCACGCTGGCACGACGGACGACTGTGGTTCTCCGACTGGGGTGCAAACGAGGTGATCGCCGTCGATCCCGACGGTCGTCACGAGGTCGTCGCACGCGTCCTGTCGTTCCCCATGTGCATCGACTTCCTGCCCGACGGTCGCCTGCTCGTCGTGGACTCCGCCCGACACCGGCTCGTGCGGCGCGAGGGGGACCGTTCGATCGTCACCCATGCGGACCTGGCGGGCATCTCCACGAAGCCCTGGAACGACATCGTGGTCGATGCGGCCGGAAACGCCTACGTGAACAGCATCGGCTTCGACTTTCCCGGCGGTCAGCCGGCCCCGGGGCTCGTGGCGCTCGTCGGGCCGGACGGGGCTGCCCGACGCGTCGCCGACGACCTGGCCTTCCCCAACGGGATGGCCATCACCGACGATGGCCGGTCTCTGTTGGTCGCCGAGTCCTACGCCAACTGCATCACCGCCTACGACATCGTCGCCGACGGCGATCTCGAACGGCGGCGGGTGTGGGCGGACACCGGAGACGACCACCCCGACGGCATCTGCGTCGACACGGAGGGAGCGCTCTGGTATGCCGACGTGGGCAGTCGGCGCTGCGTGCGGATCCGAGAGGGCGGGGAGGTCCTTTCCCGTATCGACCTGGACCGCGGCGCGTTCGCCTGCGTGCTCAATCGCAGCGACCCGCCGCGCCTCTACGTCGTGGCGCAAGAGTGGGGGAGCGGGGACCAGGCGGAGCGCACCGGCCAACTCCTCGTCTTTCCCGCGCCCGCTTTCGGCGCTGGTCGCCCCTGACAACGCTCATGGGCCCGACGGGGGCGCTCCCGCACAGGGGGCTCGAACTCTTCGAGCTCACTCGGCCTTTCTGGTGACGAAGCGGAAGTGGTAACCGACGACGTCGGTCCTCGTCGGCCCGAAGCCCGCCGCCGCCAAGCGGCTCGGCAGGGTGTCGGGGTCGACCGGGTTGAAGGTGTCGCCCGCATGGCCCTCACGGATCGCCTCGATGTCGAGAGACTCCTGTCCAACAAAGACACCGCCTGGTCGAAGCGCTCGGTGCAGCACGCCGAACAGCCGGTCCTGGTGCTCCTCGGAGGGCATGTGGTGGAGCACGGAGAAGGCCGCCGCCGTAGAAAACCGCTCCTCGGGGAGGTCGACCTCGGTCGCGTCGGCCACCAGCACCTCCACGTTGCTCCCCGCCAGCCGTCGTCGGAGCGGCTCTCCGAGGCTCGGATCGACCTCGACGGCGGTCACCTTGCGGGCCCTCCGGCGCAGCAGGTCCGTGGTGAGCCCGGGGCCCGGCCCGATCTCGAGGATCTCGTCGCCGAGGTCTCCCGCACCCTCCACCCAGGGCAGCAGCTCGTCCTCGAGCATCCGGGCCCAGTCAGGGCTGGAAAGGAATTGGAGGTGGCTCTCGTTCACCTCGCACTTATACGATGACGCCCTCGTGGCCGTCTCTGCACAATCGGTCAACAATCGGCCTTTGCCGGACAGTTCCGGCATGGTCGACATGCGCACCGGGGGCCGGCCGACGGCCGGCAGCTTCTCCTACTCGGGCGACGAGCTGGTCACGACGTGGCACCGCCACGACCTGCACCAGATCGAGTTCGCCTTGCGGGGCGTCGTCGAGGTGGAGACCGCCGCCGCCCACTACCTGTTGCCGCCGCAACAGGCGGCGTGGATACCCGCCGGAGCGGAGCACCGGACGACCATACGCAGCGCCGTGCGCACGATCTCGGTGTTCTTCGCTCCCGAGCTCGTCCCCGTCCCCGGCGAGCGGGTGCGGATCCTCGCGGTGCCGGCCGTCCTGCGAGAGATGATGGTGTACTCGAGCCGCTGGCCCATCGGCCGGGAGGGCTCGGATGCACTCGCCGACGCCTTCTTCGTCGCGCTCGGACGCCTCGTGTCCGACTCCCTCGACGACGAGGCGCCGCTGAGCCTGCCGGTCTCGACGGAGCCCGTCGTCGCCGCCGCGATGGAGTGGACCCGGCGCCATCTCGGGACGGCAACGGTCGGAGACGTGGCGCGCGTCGTCGGCGTGTCGCAACGCTCGCTGCGCCGGCGGTTCGAGGCCTCGGTCGAGATGACCTGGCGCGAGTACCTGCTGCAGGCCCGGCTCCTTCGGGCCATGGCCCTGTTGGCGGAGCCCGGGCCGTCGGTCCTCGAGGTGGCGGGGGCGGTCGGTTTCGACAGCCTGAGTGCCTTCAACCGAGCCTTCCGGAAGCGGACCGGTGAAACTCCCTCACGGTACCGCCGCCGACGGGTCCAAGGACCCTAAGGGGGAGGCTCCGAAGAGCGCATCGCCGCAGCGTGCTCAGGGGTGCGCCGGCGGAGCCTCCCCGGGTGCGGCGCGCTCAGTGCCCGCCGACCGTCGCTGGTGCCGGTGTGGCGCCGACCTCGGTGAGCGGCACCTCCATGGCCGCCTGTCCGAGGCGTCTCCGCTGCTCCGAGCGGACCGGCCCTCCCAGCACCCATCGCAGGGGGGTCCGCAGGACCAGGGCGCTGAAGAGAGCCGAGACCGACAACGTGGTCACGTAAAGCACGATGACCTCGCCGAACCACCCGACGTGGGAGGGCACACCGAGTGTGCCGAGAGCGGAGCGGAGCAACGCGATGAACAGGACGTGGGACAGGTAGATCCCGCCGGTGAGGTTCGAGAGGTAGGTGGCCGACCAGACGCGAGATCGCGGCGGGTGCCCGGCGAGCGTGCGCCGGTACCACCACCAGGTGCCGCACTCGAGGGCGGCCACGGCCGCGGTGAACCAGAGGAAGGCCACCGGCTGGTAGAGGTCCGAGGCCCGGCCGGTGCCCGATCCGACCCCGACCGCGATCAGGTACCACAGGGTGGCGACGATGCCGATCCCGACGGCGCCGGCGCCGATCGGGCGCCGCCAGCGCTCGACGAAATCACGCACCTGGTCGAAGTGAAGGGCGACGAGGATCCCCGCCACGAACTGCTCCTGGTAGGTGAGCAGATCTCGTGACCAGGGCCAGTACCGCTCGATCCACGTCGTGGCATGGCCCACCGACCCGAAGGCGCCGGGCCAGTGCAGGTCGGCCGCCAACACGAGCGCGAAGCACAGGCTCACCGTCATCAGGGCGGCGTGGCGGCGGGTCGCCCGGACCAGCCGCAGGAGGAGCGGGAAGACGAAGAAGAGCTGGAAGAGCACCACGGTGAAGTACAGCTGGTAGTAGCCGTACTCGAGGTCCGTCACGAGCTCGGAGCCGACGTGGCCCCACGACCCCCCTTGGCCGATCACGGTGTAGACGACGTAGATGACGGTCCACGCCACGTAGGGCACCCCGAGCTGGACGTAGCGACGTCGCCAAAAGCCCCACGTCGACCGCGGCCGGGTGATCTGGCTGTAGGTGAGCAGGAGGGCGGAGAGAAAGAAGAACGCCGTCCGGCTGAAGTGCAGGAGCATGACGAACGCCCACCCGACGACCTCCCCGGGGACCAGGGTCCACAGGAGAGAGTGCTGGAGCACGACGGCGCCGCACGCCAGGACCCGGTACGAGTCGAACTGGCCGAGGTAGCCACCCGGGCGGGTGGCGGGAGGAGCGGGCTCCGCCCGCGATGCGACGGGGCTCGCGGCAGAAGGGGCGGGCGGCACCGCGTCGTACCGGCTCTCCACGGGCGGTCATCCTCACCGACTTGCCTGTGGAGTCCCTGAATCCGCTCGCCACCCCGGGGAGCGCCCGGGACGGGAGGACCCGGGCTGTTGACACGCCCTCAAATGGAGTCCAGAGTCAACTGAGCAGGACGAGCAGTGGGAGGGAGCACGATGAACAGCGACGAGACGGGTGCGACCGCGACCACTTCGGAGGAGGCGGCGCCGGCGGCCCAATGCCCCGTGATGAGCCACCCCTACGTGGCGACGGGCTCCACGGCCAACCTGCACTGGTGGCCCGATCAGCTCAACCTGCGGCCGCTGGCCAAGAACTCGCCGCTGATCGATCCGATGGGCGAGGAGCTTCGACTACGCGGCGGAGTTCGGGAGCCTCGATCTCGCCGCCGTCAAGGCCGACATCGTCGAGGTGATGACGACGTCCCAAGATTGGTGGCCGGCGGACTTCGGCCACTACGGGCCCGCTGATCATCCGGATGGCGTGGCATAGCGCCGGCACCTACCGCATCCACGACGGCCGGGGGGGTGGCGGCTCCGGGACGCAGCGCTTCGCGCCCCTCAACAGCTGGCCCGACAACGCCAACCTCGACAAGGCGCGCCGCCTGCTCTGGCCGGTCAAGCAGAAGTACGGCCGGAAGATCTCCTGGGCCGACCTGATGATCCTGGCCGGGAACTGCGCCCTCGAGTCGATGGGCTTCAAGACCTTCGGCTTCGGCGGCGGACGCGAGGACGTCTGGGAGCCCGAGGAGGACATCTACTGGGGCCCCGAGGACACCTGGCTCGGCGACGAGCGCTACAGCGGCGATCGGCAGCTCGCGAATCCCCTCGGTGCGGTGCAGATGGGCCTGATCTACGTGAATCCCGAAGGCCCGAACGGCAACCCCGACCCGGTCGCCGCCGCCCGCGACATCCGGGAGACCTTCGCTCGCATGGCCATGAACGACGAGGAGACGGTGGCCCTCATCGCCGGTGGGCACACCTTCGGCAAGACCCACGGTGCCGCCGACGGCGACCAGTACGTCGGTCGCGAGCCCGAGGGCGCTCCCGATCGAGCAGCAGGGCCTCGGCTGGAAGAACACCTTCGGCACGGGCAGCGGCGACGACGCGATCACGAGCGGGTTGGAGGTGATCTGGACCACCAACCCGGTGAAGTGGGACAACGGCTTCTTCGAGAACCTCTTCGGCTACGAGTGGGAGCTGACCAAGAGCCCGGCCGGCGCCCACCAGTGGCGCCCCACCGACCGGGCGGCCGACGACGCCGTGCCCGACGCCCACGACCCGTCGAAGCGGCACGCTCCGATGATGCTCACGACGGACCTGTCGCTCCGGTTCGATCCGATCTACGAGCCGATCTCCCGGCGCTTCTACGAGAACCCCGACGAGTTCGCCGACGCCTTCGCCAGGGCCTGGTTCAAGCTCACCCACCGCGACATGGGGCCCGTCTCGCGCTATCTCGGCCCCGAGGTCCCCGACGAGCACCTGATCTGGCAGGACCCCGTCCCCGCCGTCGACCACCAGCTCGTCGACGAGGAGGACGTCGCCGCGCTCAAGGGCAAGCTCCTCGCGTCGGGCCTGTCCGTCTCGCAGCTGGTCTCGACCGCGTGGGCCTCCGCGTCGACCTTCCGCGACAGCGACAAGCGTGGGGGGGCCAACGGCGCCCGCATCCGCCTCGCCCCACAAAAGGACTGGGAGGTCAACAACCCGGCCGAGCTGGCAGACGGTGCTCCGGGCACTCCAGGGGGTCCAGGCGGAGTTCAACGGCTCGCAGACCGGCGGGAAGAGGATCTCGCTGGCCGATCTGATCGTCCTCGGCGGGTGTGCGGCGGTCGAGCAGGCCGCCAGGAGCGCCGGTCACGAGGTGCAGGTCCCGTTCTCGCCGGGCCGGACGGACGCCGTCGCAGGAGCAGACCGACGTCGAGTCCTTCGCCGTCCTCGAGCCGACCGCCGACGGGTTCCGCAACTATCTCCGGGCCGGGGACAAGCGCCGGCCCGAGGAGCTGCTGATCGACCGGTCGAGCCTGCTGTCGCTGACCGCTCCGGAGATGACGGTGCTCATCGGCGGCCTGCGCGTCCTCGACACGAACTTCGGCGGCACCAAGCACGGCGTGCTCACCGACCGGGCCGGGAAGCTGACCAACGACTTCTTCGTCAACCTGCTCGACATGGACACCGAGTGGCGAGTGTCCTCGGCCGAGCACATCTACGAGGGCCGCGACCGCGAGACCGGCGATGTCAAGTGGACCGGCAACCGCCGTCGATCTCGTCTTCGGTTCGAATTCCCAGCTCCGGGCGGTCGCAGAGGTCTATGCCAGCGACGACGCCCAGCAGAAGTTCGTGCGGGACTTCGTGGCCGTTTGGGACAAGGTCATGGGCCTCGACCGCTTCGACATCGCCTAGCGCCAGCGCGTATCGCGCTCCCTCGGGCCCGACCGGACAGGTTCGGGGGGCCCCGTCCGGCGTTGTCGTCAGAGTCGGCGTGGCCGCAATCCACCGGAAACCCCTCGATGCCGCCGATCGCCCGCACCGGGGTTCGCCCGACTCGTGAGCGGGCTGGGCCCGGACGTCGGTGACCCACGCCCATCTCTTTCGACTTGGCTGTGTGGCGTTTGGGTCTTGGTCGGGCTTTTGGCCCATGCGGGTCCTCACGCATTGACAAATCCGCTCCCTGGGCGAGACTCTACGTGCGTCACCGTGGCCGTCCCTGGCCAACCGCTCGAGGTGGCGGTCCACGCCGGCTCCGCAGGCGGGGTGCTCGCCACCAGCTCCTCGCTGGCGACGGCGTCCATGATCAAGCCCGAGGTGCCCCCCACGGTGGTATCGACGGCGCCCGTTGGATCGGCACCCGACGGGGTCGTGAGCAGTCCGGACGGCTGGTCGGCCTACGTGGCCAACAAGTCCTCGGGCACCCTCAGCGTGCTGGCCACCAACCCGAACAACAACCTCTTCTGAGCGCGCGGTTGAACTCACCATGAGCCGCACGGAGTCGTGCGGCTCGCGCAAGAGGGGGCGACGTGATCGCCTGCGACATCTGCGCCCCTTTGCGACGACGGGCTATGCCGCCTCGACGCTCGAGGACCTCCAAGAGACCGCCCGGCTCGTGGCCAGGGAGGAGCGGCGGGTCGTGGCACGGCCCGCCGACGTCCGGGACTTCCGGGCCGTCTGCGACCTCTTGGCGGAAGGGGTGGCCGAGCTCGTGATGGACCTCGGCAACACCGCACGATGACCACCGGCCGCCGGCCGGCGCGGTGACCAGTGCCGGATATCCGGCTCGCCGATCAGTGGCGGCGAGGACGCCCGATGCTCGCCGTGCCGGTGCCCGACAGGGCAACCGTCTCCGAGGCGATGGGCCCGTAGAAGGGACCCGAGATCACCAGCTGTCCATTGAGAGGTCCGGTCTTGGTCGGATGGGCTCGGACCACGATCTGACAGGTGGCTCCGCTGGCCAGTGAGCCGGTGCAGTTCTCGAAATTGGTGACCTCGAAGTCCGGGCTGTTGGGGAGTCGATAGCCGTTGATCGTGACCGCAACGGAGTTGAAGTTGCGGACCGTGATGACCTCCGGGGGGCTCACGCCGTCGACCGGCGTTGCCGGCAGGTTGAGGGCTGGGGGAGTGAAGAACAGTGGCAGCACGAGACCCGTGGTGATCGGGATGCTGACGGCCACCGAGGGGTCCCTGATGTCCCAGAGCCCCAGGCGGAAGTCGCGTGGGGAGACCCCCTCACCCTCCGGCCGGTACGTCACGATGACCTGACAGGACTGCCCCGGCGAGAGGTTCGCTCCGTCGCAGGTGCCGCCGAAGAGGTAGTTCGACGTAAGGGAGAAGTTCCCCACCACCGTCAGGGGAGCCGTCCCGACGTTGGTGACGTTGACGGTCTGCGGGGGACTGGACGTTCCGACCTGCTGTGGCGTCGGAAAGCTGAGGCTGGTCGGGGAGGCCGACAGGATCGGCGCCGCCAACCCCACGGCCTGGAGCGGCAGGGTCTCCTGGCCCGGTCCACCCCAGGGACCGGTCACGGTGAGTTGGTCCGTGGCCGGTCCCACGTGCAAGCCGGGTGCGTAGGCGAGGGAGACCGTGCAGGTCGCCCCCGAAGGAATCGGCCCACCACACGTCGTCCCCGTCACGGTGAAGCCCGAGCCCGGCGTCGTGTGCACGCTCGTGATGGACGTGGCGACCGTCCAGTAGCTGCGCAGGCTGACGGTGACCGTGCTGCCCGTCTTTCCGGCGGGCACGGATCCGAGGTTGACCGGCCCGGAGGGAGTGAAGACGATGGGCAGGACGTGGGCCGTCACGGGCACGCGAGCGACCACGGCCTGGCCGACCCAGAAGTCGATCGTCGCGCTGACGGTCTCGGGGCCGTAGCCCGACTGGAAGACCACGTTCACGACGCACGACTTCCCCGGCTGCACCGGGGTGCTCGATGGGCAGCCAGTCAGGGCGAAGCCATACGGACCCACCGAGGTGGAGACGTCGACCGGGGCGGATGTCGTGTTGGTGAACGTCAGCTGTTGGGGCGGGCTGGTGGTGAAGGGCGGCTGGGGCGCGAACTCCAGACTCGTGGGACTGACCGGGCTGGTGGCAGCAGGTGCCGCGCCGATTGGCCCGCTCGTCGTGCCGGTCGTCGGCGCCGCACCGGCTCCCGAGGCGAGGACGGAGACCACCAGAACCACCGCAGAGACCGTCGTGGCAAGCGCCACGACGACGCGCCGACCGCGTCGAGCCCATTCCTGCATTGGTCATCTTCGATCTGCCTTTCCGCCAGCGGTGGCCCCACCCAGGCCGAGGGCCGCCTCGACCATCTGCACCAACCATTCCTCGTACTCGACGATCGACCAGGGCCGTCCCTCGGTGAGCATGCGGAGCGTCTCCGGACTCGCCAGGACCCAGACGGCGTCGACCACCGCGACCGGGACGGGGCGCCCGACGATCAACTCCAGACCGGCCTCGATGACCCTCCGGCGGTCGTCCTCGTATTGGACCAGGCGGGCTCGTGCCGTGTCGTCGCTCGCCGCCGCCTCCTCGAGCGCCCGCAGCACCGGCAGCGTGCGCGCATAGGACTCCTGCGCCAGGTGCGCCGCCCTCCTCAGCCGATCCCGCTTCCTACCCGACCCGAGAGCGGCGAAGCTTTCCCGCTCGACCATCGGCGCTACCTCGTCGTCGCCGATGATGGCGACGTCCATGGCCGCCATCAGGAGACCGGCCTTCGACCCGAAGATCGAATAGACCGTCTCCACCGAGGTGCCCGCCTCCTTGGCTACCGCTGCCAGGGTCGTCCCGGCCCATCCACGCTCGCCAAAGAGCTGCATCCCGGCTCGCAGGACGACCAGCCGGGTCTCCGCTGCCTGGCGCTGCCGAAGAGGCGAGTGGTACCCGGACCGTCTCTGGCCGGGCGCTCCGGTGGACGCGTGCTCTGCCGGCGATCCGGACCGGGTTCTCGACGCGGACCCTGGCGGCGACACGGCCTCCGCGGTCGACACGGATTCGGTGGTCGACTGCGACATCGATGGAACTTTACTATATTCGATCCAGTCAAATGCTACTGAATCTACCGACCACCTCTAGATGAGCTCGAGCGCCCCATCCAGGGCAGCGGTCTTGTCGGGGTTCAGCCGGACCCAGATCCGGGTGATCCTTCCGTCGGCGGCCTCTGCCGAGAGGATCACGGGCCCGCCCTCGGCATCGAACACGATCGAGGGGGTGGAGTTGACCGTCGCGATCCGCGCGGGCGGCAACTGGGTGGGGTCCGTCGGGCGGGCCTTGAAGCCGAACAGACGCCAGCCACCGGAGATCAACCGCTGGACCCGGTGAGCGCCCACCACCGGGTGGCGAGCGGCCCGCCGGTCCGGCCCGCCGTCGGAGACGAGCACCACCTCGGGGTCGAGGAGACTGAGGGCGCGTTCCTCTTCGCCCTCGAGGACCGCCGTCATCAGCTCGCCGAGGAGCTCGAGGGGGGCCGGCGACGGGATGTCCCCCCGGCTCGTCGGCCTCGCCTCGCGGACCTTGCGCCGGGCGCGCGACAGGAGCTGCCGGCACGCATCCTCGCTCTTGCCGAGCGTCTCGGCGATGACCGCGTACGACTCGCCAAAGACCTCCCCGAGCAAGAAGGCGACCCGCTCGGCCGGCCCGAGTCGGTCCAGGACGACGAGGAACCCGACGGTGAGCGACTCCGACAGCTCCGCCGATTCCTCCGGGGACGGCTCGTTCGTGACGGGATCCGGGAGCCACGGCCCCACGTAGACCTCCCGACGCCGGCGTTGTGCGCGCAGGCGATCGAGCGCCAGGCGCGAAGCGACGGTCGTGAGCCAACCGGCCGGATTGACGATGGACTCCTGGTCGGCGGCGGACCAGCGGAGCCAGGTCTCTTGGACCACATCCTCGGCGTCGGGGATCGACGCGGTGATGCGGTAGGCCAGCCCGGTCAGGCGTGGACGCTCACCCTCGAACAGCTCCAGAGCAGCGGCCCGTTCGGGAGCGTTCATGCCACCCGGGAGGTCCGAAAGCGCCCCACCTCGGCGGCGGCCTCGGCCGCGAGGCGCCCGGCGCTCCGGCCACTGGCCATCGAAGCATCCGCCAGCCAGCCGAGGGGCCCCACCCAGTCGCCGGCCACGAAGACGCCAGGGGCGCCGCCAACCGATGTTCCGGGCCGCCCTCTCAGGCCCACCTCGGGCGACGGGAGGGCGTGGGAGACCACCATGCGAGCCAAGAACCGCTCTTCGACCACGTGCTCCCGAGTGATGCCGGCCAGCCGGGCGAGATCCCAGAGCTCGTCGCGGTCGGCGTGACCGCGACGGGAGCCGTAGCGCAGGGCATGCACGAGCGATCCGCCTCTGGGCGCGAGATTCCCCGGGGGGCAGTGGGGCGACAGGTAGAGGGGACTGTCCAAGCCGAAGACGATGGGTGGGCGGCGTCCCCGCAGCCCGAGCTCCAGGCACGCAGCGGTCACGTCCGGTCCGAGCTCGCCCCACCCCGGGTCGATCGGCAGGAGCTTTCGGACGGAGGCCGGCCCGCCGGTCGCCACGACGACGGCGCGGGCGCGGAGGGACTCATCGCCTGCCATCGCCACCTCCCACCCTCCGGGGGCACCACCGATCCCTACCGCTGCGCCGTGAGGACGGATCACCACCCCTTCGGCGGTCGCTGCTGCGGCGAGGCCCTCGACGAGGGTGCCCCAGCCTCCGTCCAGGTAGGACACGCCACGCACCAGCGCGTTGCGCAACTGTGCGGCGGCTAGCTCCGCCGGCAGGTGATCCAGGTCCGCTACGTAGGTGGCCACGCGCGCACCCACCCGCAACAACTCCGCCTCCGACGGTCGCAAGGAGAGCGCGTCGATCCATTCGGTAGTGCTCTTTCCGGCCCGAGGGGCAGAGCGACCGGCTGCCAGCTTGGACGCGATCGACGCGATCGGTGTGCCACGCAGAAGCCGGACCAGCTTGCCGTCCCGGACCCCGAGCATGCCGCGGAACGGCGGATTGTGGCCGTGGTGCGGCACACCCAGCTCACGAAGGATCCGCCACGCCGGACCGCCCCGGTAGAGGGCGTGGGGGCCCTGGTTGAACAGGTACCCGCCCCTGCTGTCGGTCCTGGCACGCCCACCAGGCCGATGCGCCTCGACCAGGACCACCTCCTGCCCGGCACGGGCGGCCGTCGCGGCCGCCGTGAGCCCGGCAAGGCCGGCCCCGATCACCACTACACGATCGTTCTCTGATCCTCGCATGCCACCATGACGTCACTTACCCCTCGTCTGTGACGTCCCGGCCGCCATTCTTGGCGATTCCGGCCCCGCGCGAGGAGTCGTCTGCGGATCAAGAACCTTCGAGCGAGGTGGCGAGACGGTCGAGCGTGCGGGTCATCGTCTGGCGGTTGCGGGCGGCACGATCGTCTACGCCCGACAGTTGCTTGCTGTATTCCAGCGCTTGCTCGGGCCGAAGGTCGTCGCTCCACTCCGTGATTCTGCAGCCGCCTTCCGCGGGCTCGATCCGGTAGCCCCAGGTGGAGTAGTGATAGTCGTGCATCGAGCACTCGAAGGCGAATGCGCGACCGGGCTCGGCCTCGATCACCTTGCCCTGGGTCGTCCACTCCTGGGTGCCGTTCCGGTTGTGCCCGTCGAAGGTGGCACCAACCTCGGGATGGTCGAAGCCCTCGTGCCACTCGCAGGCGTAGCACTCCTCGGACCACTCGCCCATGCGGGTCACGTCCGAGATTGCGGCATACACCTCCTCCGGAGAAGTGGCGAGATCACGGGAAACGGTGAGTCGGTCCGTCATGGATCGCAGTCCACCATGTCACACACCCCGCGTCCACCGTCCCCGAACGTCGGCGGATCGACGCCGATCTGCGTGGTGGATCGCCAACCGGGACGTCGGCCTTCGATCCGGCCAGGCGGTCCGACGACCACGACGTCGCTGCCGCGCCCGGGAAGGGTCACCAGGTGCGGTGCCGGATCCAACTCTCGTGTCGGCCGACGGTCGGTCAGACCGCCGCTCATGAGCCAGTGGGCGGTGGCGGCGAGCGCGAGCCTGGCGGAGCGGACCGGTTCCCCTCGCTGAGCGCAGGCCAGGGCCCGGAGGCCTGCGGCCGCAGCCAGGTAGCCCGTCGCATGATCGAGGACCTGTGCGGGCAGTGCGCCCGGTCGCGGCGCATCCCCCTCGACGGTGGCAATGCCGGTCGGGCACTGCACGAGCGAGTCGAACCCCCTCCTTCGGGCCCACGGTCCGGTCTCACCCCACGCAGAGACGGTCACCACCGCGAGGTGGGGATGGCGCTCGGCAAGATCGTCGGGGTCCAGCCCGAAGCGCGAGAGAGCACCGGGTCGGTAGCCGTGGATCAGGAGGTCTGCTCGTGCGAGGAGTTCCTCGCGCTGGCCATGGTCTCGGCCGAGATCGAGGGTGGCGCTCGCCTTCCCGGAAAGAGTGTCGATGGTCTGGTCGTCGATTTCGGGCAGGCCCGGACCGTCGAGACGTAGGACATTCGCTCCCCACGCGGCGAGGGTCCTCGTCGCAACCGGTCCGGCGATCACGCGGGTCAGGTCCAGGACCCGAACGCCCTCGGCCACTCGCCCGTCGCCGAACCTGCGCCCGCTGGCGCGGTGCTCGGCGACATCGATCAAAGGACGGCTCGCCACGACCTGCCCGTGGGCGTGCCCCGCCCACTCCGATGGCGTCCGGACGACATAGCCGAGGGCGCCGGCGCCGGCCAGGGCATCCTCGAGATCCAATGCCTTCCAACCGGCGATGGCCGCGGTGACCGCGTCGGGGTCGTCGCGGCATCCCAACACCGTGAGGGCCCGCTGGCGGTGCCAGGGATAGTTGGCGTGCAAGCGGATCCACCGGTCGGTGGTCTTCCAGAACCTCGAGAGCGGCGCGAAGAGGTTCGGCGGCGCCTGTCCCGCTCGCCGGCCGAAGCGCTCGCTGGTGGCCGCCAGCGCGACCTCGTCGCAGCCCAGCACCACCGGGCCGGGCGGCTTCCCGACGCGCACGGCGTCAAGCTCCGATGCCGCGAGGAGTGCGGCCGCGATCGCCGACGCCATCGCGTCGAAGGCACGAAGACGGGACGGAAGAAGCCCGGCCGGGTCACCCTCGAGCCGAACTGCCTCCGTCCGGCGGGTGGCCCCTCCGAGGGCCGACCACGCGGGCGGGAGGAGCGACAGGCTCACCCGTCCATCCTGCGACCCGGCCAGCCACCCCGTAAAGATTGATCAGATCAACGTGATTCCACCATCTCGCATGCCTCAGGAGTCCGCGTCGACCGGCCCGGGCCGGACGCGTCAGCGGGGAAGGCCGAGGATCCTGGCCGCCTCTCCGGGACTCGCCACCGGACGGCCGGTGTCGGCGACCAGTTGGGCGGCTCGGGCAACCAGCTCCTCGTTGGTCGGACTCCCCGGACCGGCATAGTCCTCGAGGCCGAGCTTGAGGTGCCCTCCGGCTTCCAGGGCCAGGCGGGCCACCGGCGTGCCCAGCACGTCGCCGCCGAGCACCGACACCGACCAGGGGCAGCGGGATCCCTCCAGCATCTCCAGGTAGGCCTCGAACGCCTTGGCGGTGGGGGGCAGGCCGAACGAGACGCCCTCGCCCCGGGCGAAGTAACCGCTCGGCCCCCCGAAGTAGAGCTTGACCATTGCTCCGGCGGGGAGCCGACCCGCCCGCTCGAAGGCCAGCGTGTGATTGAGCCACGTCGGCTCGTAGATGGCGATGCTCGGGCCGAGGGCCAGCCGCTCGCACAATTCGAAGGCGTAGTGGATGTCCTCGACGGAGTTGACGTACGGTCCCAATCCGTGTGCAGTCGGCAACCCGTCGTCGTCCGCCCAGGTGACGTTCACGCATCCCGGGTCGACCGGGGCGACCCGGAGGCCGGCGCGGGTGATCAGGGGGTCCAGGTGGGCAAGCCGCTCGCTCATGTCTTGACCGAGCAGTTGGGTCGGGTAGAGCAGCGCGTCCGGCCGCTCGCGGAGGACGGCCGACCAGGCTTCGGCGTAGAGCTGCACGCTCTCCGAGGGAGGGAGCTCGATCGAGTGGGTGTGGGTGTGCACGATCGCGGCCCCGGCCTGAAGGCAGGCCAAGGCGGTCCGCGCGACCGCGTCCGGCGTGCGCGGGACGTGAGGGTTACGAGCCGGGGTGGTCAGGCCGTTGACCGCCACCTCGATGATCGCCGGGCCCCCAGTCGCCACGCCCGGTCAATGTACCGGCGGACCACCGGGGGCGCGGCGTGAGCCGCTCGGGCGTCGCGTTCGTGACGGGCGCCAGCCGCGGGATCGGCCGGGCCTGTGCCACGTTCCTCGCGGAGGCCGGCTTCGACGTCGCCATCAGCGCCCGCACCGTGCACGACGGCGAGTCGCGGGAGCACTCACCGACGATCCGCTCCTCGGACACCACGCCCATGCCCGGGAGCCTCGACGCCACGGCGCGTGCCGTCACCGACGCCGGACGTTCGGTGCTCGTGGTTCCGGCCGATTTGCTGGATCATGCCGCCCTCGAGGTTGCCGCCGCCCGCACGCTCGAGGTGTTCGGCCAGATCGACGTGGTCGTGCACAACGGCCGTTACGTCGGGCCAGGCCACATGGACCGCTTCCTCGACACACCGGTCGAGCTGATCCGGCGTCAATTCGAGGCCAACGTGCTCGCGCCCCTCGTCCTGAACAAGGTCTTCGTCCCCGCAATGGCACGACGCGGGGTGGGCACGGTGGTCACGATCACGTCCGCCGTCGCCTACGCCGACCCTTCTCGTCCGGCCGGAGAGGGCGGGTGGGGCATGGGCTACGGCATGACCAAGGCGGCGTTGCATCGCCTGGCCGGCTTCCTCGAGGTCGAGAACGGGATGGACGGGATCCGTGCCTTCAACGTGCAGCCCGGCATGATCGACGCCGAGCGCATCCTGCAGGAGTCGGGGCGCTTCGGGTTCGGAGGCTGGGGCGCACCTCCGGAGGTGGTCGGGGCCGTCGTCGCCTGGCTCGCCACCGACCCGGCGGCCGATGCGCATCGTGGACAGACCGTCGAGGCCCAATTCCTCTGCCAGGAGCTCGGGCTCCTGCCCGGGTGGCCGGGGCCCCAGCCCAACCGCGCGGGCCTGCTCTACGACCGTTCGGCGGAGCAGCTGCGCCTCCTCGAGGAGCAGCTGTTGGCCGAGCGAGAACGTGCCGCTATCGAAGAGATCGAAGACGAGGAGACAACGCAACCATGAGCCATGCCACGTTCGGCCAGTACATCTCTGCCGACTCCCACGTCACCGAGCCGGCCGAGGCCTATCGGGACATCGATCCGAAGTTTCGAGATCGGGCCCCCGAGCTGAGGCACCTGCCGGGGATGGGTGCCACCATCGTCGTCGATCCCGGCGGACCCGGCGAGGCCTACTGTCCCTTCGGCCGCATCGCCGCCGCGGGGCGCACGCAGATCGACCGTCCGGACGGCTGGGGATGGGACGAGCTTCACCCCGGCGGTTACGACGCCGCGGCCCGCATCGAGGAGCAGACCGCCGATGGCTTCGCGGCCGAGGTCATCTTCCCCTCCGTCGGCATGGTCCTGTGCGGCCATCCGGAGGCGGCCTACAAAAAGGCCTGCTTCGACGCCTACAACCGCTGGATCTCGGAGTGGTGCGCCACGGCTCCCGGTCGGTTGCTCGGGGTCGGGCAGACGGCGGTGCGGACTCCCGAAGAGGCGGTCGAGGACCTGGTCGCCATGAAGGACCTCGGCCTGAGGGGAGTGATGCTCCCGGGGATCCCGACCATCGAGGACTACCACCATCCGATGTACGACCCGATGTGGGACGCGCTCGTCGACCTCGGCCTCCCGGCCTCGTTCCACATCCTCACCTCGGGGGAAGGGCGGCGCTGGCGCGGCCCGGGGATGAACGGCTTCCTCGGCATCTTCCACGCCAACCAGGACCTCCTCGGGACGCTCATCTTCGGCGGCGTCTTCGACCGGCACCCCGACCTCCGGGTCGTCTGCGTCGAGGCCGACGCCGGTTGGGCGCCCCACTTCATGTTCCGGATGGACACCCTCTACCGGCGCCATCACAAGTGGGTCGGCAAGGCGGCGTTGGCTCCGGGGGCGGAGGGCACCGTCACCGGACCGCTCGAGCGGCTCCCGTCGGAGTACTTCAAGGAGAACATCTACCTCACCTTCCAGGACGACGAGGTGGCGCTGATGGCGCTCGACCTGCTCAACGTCGACCGCCTGATGTGGGCGAACGACCACCCCCACTCCGACGCCACCTGGCCCAACTCCCGAGCCATGCAGGAGCGGTTCGCCGAGCTCGTGGGTCCCACAGAGCTCGATCGCATCATCCGCGACAACGCGGCCGAGCTCTACGACATCGCCGCATGACGCCCGCCGGAGGCGAACGCCTTCCGGGCGTCCAGCCCGAGGCGTGGAGCGAGCCCGTCCGGGATCTGCTGGGCGATGCCCATGCGCGCGTGGCAGCAGCGGTCGGGTCGGGCAGCTCGCCGGACGCGGCGAACCCCCTCCCGACCCTGACCCTCATCGCCCACCAAGAAGGTCTACTCGGGCCCTTCCTGGTGTGGGCCCGGGCCCTGGCCGACGGTCGGCTGCCCCGGCGTTCGGCCGAGCTCGTCGCCCTCAGAACGGCCTACCTCTGCGGTTCGGAATTCGAATGGAGAGAGCACCGCCTCTACGCCCAACGGGCGGGCGTCACGGACCAGGAGCTCACCGGGATCCGCATCGGTCCCGCAGCACCGATCTGGTCCGAGGCCGACCGGGCGCTGCTGCGGGCCGCCGACGACCTCCACCGATTCGCCAGCATCGCGCCGGCCACCTGGACGGCGTTGCAGGCCGAGCTGACGCCGGCCGAGCTCGTCGAGGTCGTGCTCGTCGCCGGGCAATACCGCATGCTCTCGATGCTCGCCAACTCCGCCGGCGTCGACCACACCCTCGGCAACCGGGAGGGTATGGCGCAGCTGCCACCGGCGTTCGGCATCGACGACGACCTACTCGGGCTCCGAGACGCGGTGGCCGTCGTCACCGGCGCCACGAGGAGCATCGGGCGCGGCTGCGCCGTCGCCCTGGCGCGAGCCGGGTGCCGGGTGGTCGTCGCCGACGTGGCGGATGGGCAGAGCGCCGTCGAGGAGATCGAGTCGCTCGGGCGCCCGGCCTTCTTCCATCGCACCGACGTGCGGTTGAAGCCCTCCATCGAGGGGCTGGTCGACGCCACGGTCGAGCGGTTCGGGCGTCTCGACGTCGCCGTCAACACCGTGGGTGGCACCAAGGGGCCGAAGCCCTTCCTCGACATCGGGCTCGACGAGTGGGAGGAGGTCGTCGCGTTGAACCTGTCCACGGCCATGCTGTCCACCCAGGTGGAGGCGCTGGCCATGGTCCGGCTGGGGATCCCCGGGCGCATCGTCAACGTCGCGTCGTTGAGCGGATTGGAGGCCGCTCCCAACGCGGCCGGCTACGGGGCCGCCAATGCGGGCGTCGTTCACCTCACACGGTCCGCCGCCTCGGAGCTCGGCCGCTACGGCATCCGCGTGAACTGCATCGTGCCTGGCACCCACGCCACCGAGACCGTGCGGGAGGCGGTCGATCGGGATCCGCGGATGGGCGAATGGGTGCGGCTGGTGGGCGGGTCGACGCCGCTGGGACGGATCGGAGAGGTGGCCGAGACGGCCGGGTTGGCGGTGTTCCTTGCTTCCAACCTCTCCGCCTACATGACGGGACAGGAGGTGGTGTCGGACGGGGGAGTGCAGCACACCACCTCCCGGCCACCCATGGGGATGGGCGCCGAGGCCGAAGCGGTGCGGAACCTCGCCGGCGCGACCCGCCGACCGGGCCCCGGGGATCGCTGATCGGCCGGCACGACCTTGACCTGGAGCACCTTGCGCCGGCAGCAGGACACGCCCGCGGTTGTCTACCGTGGTTCCCGTCTGCGGCGACCCGCATGAGCTCGAGGCGACACGGGGAGCGGCCTGAGGTTCCGAGGAGGCACCGATCCCCACAGAGCTGCCACAGGGCAACCCGAACAGGCCCGACGGGACTCCCGACGACGTGGTCATCACCTGGGAGGCGGCAAAGCCCCAGACGGATCCGACGTTGGGGATCGCGGTGCCAGCGCCTCCGGCACGGTCGGCGGCGAACCGGCTGGTGACGGTCGGCGACTCTTTGACCCAGGGTTTCCAGAGCCTGGCCATCTCCAAGACCGACCTCTCATGGCCCGCGCTGTTGGCAGAGGCCGTCGGCCTCTCGGGGAACGACTTCCGTTACCCGACCTACGAGGGCCACGGCGGCCTCCCCTTCAACCTCGAGGTCTGCGTCCGCGGCCTGCAGGCCAAGTTCGGCCGGTTGAATCTGGGCAAGGACCCCCTGGCGGTGCTGTGGCTCCTCGCGTTCGCTCACGAGCTCAAGCACTGGTGGATGCACGAGGCGGACAGGTCCTGGAACCCCCCGCCGGGCCTCAACCACAACTTGGCCGTCTACAGCTACGACCTGCAGACGGCCTGCACGCGCACCGTCGAACAGATCGAGGCGACCATCGCGGAGCCGCCCCACGGGTTCTTCCACCCGCTCGTGCCCAACGATGTCGATCGTGCGGCCCGGCGGGTGCTCGCACACGCGGAGCGATCGATGTCCCTCCTCGATGCGGCGATCGCGCTCGGCCGCCAGGGCGGGATCGAGACGCTCGTCGTGGCGCTCGGCTCGAACAACGTCCTCGACGTGGTCATCGGCCTCAGCTACCAGTGGTCCTTCGACGAGGCGACGCGAGCTCATGGGCGGATCTGGTCGCCGAACCTCTTCGCCACCGACTGGGAGCAGCTGATGGAGCTGGTTCGACAGGTCGACGCCGACCACGTGATCCTGGCCACCGTGCCCCACGTCACGATCGTCCCGCTCTGCGCGGCAGCAGGGAACCGGCTGCGGGTGGACTCCCGCTACTTCGAGCACTACACGCACTACTGGCTTCGTGACGATTTCGATCCGGACCGGGATCCGCACCTGACCGGCGACCAGGCCCGAGCCATCGACAGCGCCATCGACCAGTACAACGGAGTCATCGTGGCCAGTGTCGAGCAAGCTCGACGGTCGGGACTCGACTGGTACGTCTTCGAGATGTCGGGGCTGCTCGACCGCCTGGCGTGGCGTCGCTATCTGAACCAACCTGAGGCCCGCCCCTCTTGGTGGGACGAGGCGGGTGGCGCCTATCCACTGCCCGGGCCGATGAGCCAACTCGCTCCGCGCCCGGACACGAGGTTCTTCGAAGCCGACACGAGCGGGCGCACGTCCGGCGGGCTCATCGCGCTCGACGGGGTCCACCCGACGACGATCGGCTACGGCCTGGTGGCCGCCGAGGTGGCGAGGATCATGAAGGGCGCGGGAGTCGAGTTGGCCAACGACGTCGACTTCGCCCGCCTCGTCCAGCGGGACACCCTCGTCGGCCAGCCACCCGAGACGCTCAGCGGGGACCTTCATATCGTGGGTTGGCTGAACGAGCACATCGACGTCGTGAAGGCGCTCCTGCGCCCGCAGCCCCTGGCGAACAGGCCACTGCGCTAAACCCCTCGCAGCGCGAGGGCGGACCGCAGCGCGACCGTCGGGAAGACGACCGAGGAGAGGATCCAGTGCCCGAGTCCAGAGCCGTACTGCTCGTCATGGATTTCCAGCACGGGATCGTCGAACGCATCGGCGAAACGTCCGTAGTGGACGCGGCATCCCGGGCGATCGAAGCGGCCAGGACACGCGATCTGGCGGTCATGTACGTCCGGGTCGCCTTCCGCCCCGGATTTCCCGAGGTGGCCGAAGCCAACGCGGGGTTCTCCGCCGTTGCCCGGACCGGCGACGCCATGACCGAACACCACCCCGCGACCCAGGTTCACGCGGCGCTCGAGCCTCGACCCGACGAGCCGATCATCGTGAAGCGCCGGGTCAGCGCGTTCAGCGGGAGCGATCTCGACGTCCTTCTCCGGAGTGCGGGCGCCGGTGAGCTCGTCTTGGCTGGGCTGGCCACGGGTGGGGTCGTGCTCTCGACCATCCGGCAGGCCGCCGACCTCGACTATCGGCTGACCGTCCTCTCCGACGTGTGCGCCGACCCGACCCGGAGATCCACCGGGTGCTCATCGAGAAGGTCTTCCCCCGACAGGCTCGCGTGACGACGACCGACGAGTGGATCGCCACGCTCTGAAGCCGGCCACGGGTCGTTGCCCTAGTGTCGGCCCATGAAGGGGCCTCCGTGCCGGAGAGCGTTGCGCCGGCGGGCGTGAGTACGAGGGGGATGCGGTGACAAAGGGGAGGACCCCCGACCACGCGGACGACGAGAAGGTGGTCGCGTGGGTGGAAGGGACGCTCGGGGGCTCCGTGATCAACGTGGCACGCCAACCACGCTGGCGTCCGATGTGGTTCGTCGACGTGGAGAGAGACGGGGACCTCGACCACGTGGTGGTGCGCGGCGAGCGCACCGACACCCCCTTGGTCTTCCCGCTGGAGCACGAGATGCGCTTCCAGCGTCTGCTGGAGGAGCACGGCATCGCGGTTCCCCACGTCTACGGCTGGTGCGAGGACCCGTCGTCCTTCGCCATGAGCGTCGTGCCCGGCAAGTCCGACTTCGCGGGCGTGCCCGACTCCGAACGCGACACGATCGTCGACGAGTACCTGCAGACGCTCGCTGCCCTGCACCGGCTGCCGCTGGATCGGTTCGTGGAGGCCGGGATCGTCCGTGGGTCCTCGCCGGTGGACTCGGCCTACGTCGGCCGGCGTCAGTTCGAAGCGCTCTACCGAGCGACGAAGGTCCGCCCCGATCCGCTCTTGGAGTTCGTGCTCGGTTGGTTGGACCGGCACCCGCTGCCCCCTTCGGATCGCATGGCGCCGATCGTGTGGGACTCGGGCCAGCTGCACCACGACCAGGGGCACTTCGTGTCGATCGTGGACCTGGAGCTCGGGCACGTCGGCGATCCGATGATGGATCTCGCCGCCTGGCGCATGCGCGACACGATCATCCCGTATGGGGACTTCAACGCCCTCTACGACCGCTATGCGGACCTGTCCGGCCGCCCGATCGATCTGGCCGCCATCCAGTACCACCACCTGATGTTCACGCTGACCAACCAGATCTCGTTCCATGCACCGCTAGCGAAACCCACGCCTGCCACGGACTACATGACCGACGCCCAGTGGGTGAGCGAGACCAACCTCCATGCCGTCGAGACGTTGGCCGAGTACCTCCGGGTGGAGCTCGAGCCGGTCGAGATCCCTGCGGCCGTCTCCACGCCGGTTTCGGGCCCCCACGAGCATCTTTCGACCTCTCTTCGGTCCATCCAGATCGAGGATCCCTTCGTCGGCTACCAGGTGCGCATCGCCTTCCGGCTGGCGCGCCACCTGGAGCGCTACAACCAGATCGGCGCCGAGGTGGCCGAGCAAGACCGGGCCGACGTCGCCGCCCTGACCGGGACCGTGCCCGCCACCTGGGACGAGAGCGAGGCAGACCTCGAGCGCTTCGTGCTGGCAGACGACGGTCGCCACGACCAGGAGCTCGTACAGCTCTTGCACCGGCGGTGGCGCCGGTACAAGGCGTTGATGGGTCCCGAGGGCTCGGCGATGGCCGCCCATCACACCCTGCAGCCCCTCGGCAAGTCCCTCCTCGGCCCGAGCTGACGCCGGGGACGACGGAATCGGAGGAGGGTCTTGGGACTCCTGGAAGATCGGGCGAACCTCTCGGGCAAGGTGGCACTCGTCGCTGGTGGAGCGAGCGGGCTCGGCGGCGCCATCGCCCGCGACCTGGCGACGGCCGGCGTGGACCTCGCCCTGTGCGATCGCGACGAACCGGCCCTGGAGAGGAAGGTGGCCGAGGTCGTGGATGCAGGCCGACGGGTGGTCCAGGGGACCCTCGACGTGCGCGATCCCGAGGCCCTCGCCGCCTTCTTCGACCGGGCCGACGAGCTCGGACGGCTCGACATCCTGGTCAACGTGGTCGGCGGTACGTTCCAGGCTGACTTCGCCGACTCCTCACCTCGTGGCTGGGAGGCGTTGACGAGGACCAACTACACCTGGCTCCTCCACTCGACCAGCCTTGCAATCCCGCGGATGCGGACGGGTCGCCGCGGCGGGAGCATCATCAACATGACGTCCATCGAGGCACATCGGGCGGCTCCGGGGTTCGCCGTGTACGCCGGGCTCAAGGCGGCGGTGACCGGCTTCACCCGCAGCCTTGCGGTCGAGTTGGCGCACGAGGGGATCCGCGTGAACACCATTGCGCCGGACATGGTGCCCACGGAGGGCATGGTGGCGACCGCAGATGCGGAGCAGGCTGGGGGCGGCTGGGGAAGCGACGAGGCATCCCTCCTGTCGAACGCCATCTCGGTCCCGGCGGGCCGTCGCGGCCGGTTCGAAGACGTCGGGAACTGCGCCCTCTTCCTGGCCTCCGACCTCTCCTCCTATGTCACCGGCACGAGCCTGCACCCGGACGGCGGCGCCCTGGCCTCGTCCGGATGGTTCCGATGGCCCGACGTCGGCTACCGGAACACGGTGCCACCCGAGATCGCCCTCTTGGCGGCCGATCGAGGTGCGCCAGCGGGGCAACCCCCGGTCGATCGAACCCGCTAGCACCGTTCCTCACCCAAACCGGCTTCACCCGATAACCGAGGTCGCGCTCATTACCGACACCGTGGACCGCCTGGACCGGATCCTCGACCCGGTCCGGGCCACCCGACGACGCCCGTGAATCGCCCCTCGCCCCCGGCGAGGCAGGTGCGGCCGACACCGAGAGGCCGTGGCCGTAACCTCAGGTGATGGACCTCCACACGCTCGAACGGCACCTGGAGCGCTTGCAGGACTTCGTCGCCGTCAGCCACAGGGAGCTCTCCCAGCCCGAGGTGGTGGCGGTGCTCACGGTGACGACGGCCGCGATGAACGCGGGCGTCGAGGATGCCGATCCTGCAGACCTTCTCGGCGAGGGATGGAAGAAGGCCCTGGAACGTTACTGGGCGATCGTGCAGGCGATGATCGCCAGGTACGGCCCGAGCTCCTATCGGGTGTCCTTGGGTTCGCCCACCATCTCGGTGTCACTCACGTGGGAGGGGCAGGAGGGCCGGGTTCGACTCGACGAAGAGACGTGACATCCGGATAGGCCCGGGTGGCGATCCCCGGATAGTCGACGACCAGCCCGTCGTCGTCGACCGTGATCGTCGCCGAGAAGCTGCCGTCCAGAGCGTGGTAACGAATCCGGTTCGCGCCCGCACCCGTGTAGCGCTGCCCATCCGGCTGCACTCGCAGGTCGGGCACGGAGACCCACGCCACGCTCAGCTCCGCTCGACCCTCTCCCGATGCCAGGCCGTGTCGCAAGATGGGCATGAGGTTGGTGACCGGACACAGGCCGAGGTCACAATCGAGCGCCCCGACCAGTGCGTCGGGATCGCCACCCGGGGCGGGGAGATCGAGATCGCCGAACGCCTCGGCGTCGACCAGCCACGACCCGGCTCCGTCGCCGCGCAGGACCAACCTCCTGCTCCACCCTGCGCCCCGGCTGGACACGTCCAGCATCGTCGTCGCGAATGCCGGGCCTGTTTCGATCACGTAGTCCAACCGGTAGGCGACCGGGGAGCTGCAAATCGCCACGCCCCGGGCGGTGAGCCGATCAGGCTCCAAAGCGATCTCCGCGTACTCACACCCGGTCCGCTGGTCCTTCCACCACACCGCGGTCAGCAACCGCATCAACCCACCGTAACCCGACGAGCTGCCCACGCCAGCGCGAGCGGCGCGGCCGGTACGGTGAACCCGACGTCGCACCCCCAGGAGGATCGCCATGCCGCTCGAGGACGTGATCGAGGACTTGACCAGGCGCATCGAGGTGCTCGAGGCCCGCGAGCGGATCGTCCGACGACTCTACGAGAGCGGGTACGCCATCCAGGCGGCCGACTTCGACGAGCTCGGGCGGCTGATGCGAGATGCCACCCTGAGCGTGGACCGACCCGGCTTGCCGGTGATCCACGGCGGTGATGCGATACGTGACCGCTATCGCGCCACCAACAAGACGTATCCCGGCCACGGCCGCGCCGCCAAGGAGATCTACCACAACATCATCGTGGACGTGGACCCCGAGGCCGGGACCGCGCAGTCCTTGACGAGCTACACGGTGGCGATGCAGGTACCCGACTCGGGTGAGCCGTTCGAGCTCTTGGTCGCCGGACGCTACGAGGATCGGTGGCGGCGAGTCGACGGGGACTGGGTCTGGACCCACCGCCACATCGCGGTCGAGTTCATGAACGACCTGGATCGCCACATGCACTCTGGGACCCAGCCGTACAACTGAGCCCGGGGGCGGGCAGGTCGACAGCCAGGGCCCCGGGGTCAGGGGCCGAGGGAACAGGGAGCCGGAGGGCCAGTTCGCCGTGAAGGAAGATGCCGGGGCAGGGGAGCGGGCGATCGACTCGTCCGAGGTCTTACAGGCGGTCGATCTGCCCTCCCTCTGCGACCACCTTCGCAATCGCGTGCCGGGATTCGAATCGGCCGACGTCACCGCCTCGTGGCTCTCAGACGGTCAATCCAACCTGACCTTCCTCGTCGTCACGCCGGCGGCTCGTTACGTGCTCCGCCGTCCGCCGACCGGGAAGCTGTTGCCCCGGGCGCACGACGTCCTCCGAGAGGCGAGGATCATGACGGCTCTTGCCCGTTCGGCCGTGCCCGTTCCGGAAGTCCTCGCGACCTGCGACGACGTGAAGGTCATCGGGGCACCGTTCTTCCTCATGAGCTACGTCGCCGGCAGCATCCTCCGCTCGTCCAGGGACACGGGGCAGATGACCGCCGAGCAGGCGGTGGCCTGCTCGGAGTCGCTGGTCCAGACCCTTTCCGACCTGCACGGCGCCGACTACGAGACGCTCGGACTGGCGGAGTTGGGGCGACCCGACGGCTTCCTCGAGCGGCAGCTGACGCGTTGGCGTGACCAGTGGGCCCGGTCCCAGACGGAGCAGATCCCCGAGGTGGTTGCGCTCGCCCAGATACTGCAGCGCCGTCTCCCGCGAACGGGGCGCAGTTCACTGGTCCACGGGGACTACCGCTTCGAGAACGTGGTCCTCGACCTCGGGGACGCGCCCCCGGGGGCAATCGACGACCCACGTCGACGCCCCCCGCAACCGCGATTCCCGGCCACCGGAACCGTGCGAGCCGTCCTCGACTGGGAGCTCGCCACGCTCGGCGACCCCCTCACCGACGTGGGTTGGCTGGCGATGTACTGGGCGGAGCCGGGCGAGACGGCGATCCTCGAGAGCCAGTCCGTCACCCAGCGGAGCGGTTTTTGGAACCGGACGCGGCTCTTCGAGGAGTACCAACGTCACACGGGGGTCGAGCTCACCGATCTAGGGTTCTACGTGGCCTTCGCGTACTACAAGCTCGCAGTCATCCAGCAGGGTATCCATCTCCGGTTCCTCCGTGGAGACGCTGTGGGTGCACGGGCCGCCGGCAGTGGCCGGCGGGTTCGCGACCTGGCAGAGGCCGGCCTCGAAGCCGCGGGGCCGGGCCCCATCCACGATCGAGCCAGCAAGAAGAGGTGGAAATGACATCGACGGCGCCGGCAACAGCGACGATCCGAGAGCCCTCGTACGACGAGCTGCCGCTCCTCGCCGGCACCGACATCCGCCACAGCTGGGACGTGTGGTCCGACCGCACGCGGGGGACCCTCAACCGCCTCACGCCGGACGGACGCCTGCGGGCGCTCGCAGGGGTGAGCCACGGCCGTTGCATCGACCTGACCCTGCCCCTCGGGGAGCCGTCCCCGCCGCTCTACGGCCGACCCGTCCTCGACCATCAGGTCTTCGCCCGGACACGGTCGATGATCGAGGAGAGCCTGGACCGCTTCGACACCCAGGCGTCCAGTCAGTGGGACTCCCTCCGTCACTTCGGGGCTGGTCGCCACGGCTTCTACGGAGGCGTCGCCGAGTGGGACTCGGCCGAGTCGCGTGCCATGGGGATCCACAATTGGCTGGACGTCGGGATCGTCGCTCGTGGGGTGCTCTTGGATCTGCCCCGTCACTGGGACCGGAAGGGCACGAGGGTCGACCCGTTGGTCGAGCGCTCGATCGCCGTCGAGGAGCTGCAAGAGGTCCTCTCGATCAATGGCGTCTCCTTGGCACGTGGTGATCTCCTGCTCGTTCGGACGGGCTGGCTCTCGCGGGTCCGCGCCGAGGGGCCGCCGTCGGATGCCGAGGAGATGCCCCGCGGGATAGGGCTCTCGGCGGGATCGGACATGGCCGCCTTCCTCTGGGACGCCGGGCTGTTCGCCGTGGCGGCCGACAATCCGGCGGTGGAGGTCCTTCCCGGTGATCCCGCGGTCGGTTCGCTCCATCGTCGCTGTCTCGCCGGTCTCGGGATGCCCTTTGGCGAGCTCTGGGACTTCGAGCGGCTGGCCGACGAGGCACACTCCTCCGGTCGTCCCACCTGCTGTGTGGTCTCGGTCCCCCTGCACCTGGTGGGCGGCGTGGCCTCGCCGGCAAACGCCATGGCACTTCTCTGAGCTGCAGGCCACCGGGGAAGCGCCGTGCCGGTCCGGGGCGACGGTCAACGACACGGTCAGCCGCGGAGGTGGTCAACACGGGCATGCGGGACGAGAAGGCCACGCCAATGTTGCTGCGCTCGACCGGGATGAACTACGGGGGCTGACTCTCGATCGCCTGTCGGTGATCATTTCCCGGCTTGTGGGCGGGCACGGCTCGTCGGCTACGAACCGGCATTTCAAGCGTGTCGTCACACGCGCTGGAACGAGATGACGCGGGACGAGCTGTACAGTCGAAAGGGTGACCGCATACTCGGGATGGGCTGAGCTGATCAGCCGTCCGGAGACCGAGATCCCCCTTGACCAGGGTGCTCTTCTCATTGCCGCAGTGGGGGACCCGTCTTTCGAGGTAGCCAATGGGTTGGCCGAGCTCGATCGTCTGGCCGAGCAGGTGGACGGCGTCGGCTGCCCGAGCGTGTGCCGCCTGGTGTTCGAGACGCTCGGCATGAGAGGTGACCATCAGACCTACGACGATCCGGAGAACTCCTACCTCCACCGGGTGATCTCCCGACGAATGGGCATCCCCATCACGTTGTCGGTGCTGCTGATCGAGATCGGGCGCCGATGCGGTGTGGCCCTCGAGGGCGTCGGCATGCCCGGACACTTCCTGGTCAGGGATCCGAGCGATCCGGAGCTGCTGATCGACGCCTTTTCGGGTGGACAGCGCCTCGACCGGGCCGGCTGCGCCAGGCTCATGCAATCCGTGCTTGGGCCGGGACTCGAGTTCCACGAGGCCATGCTCAGGCCGACCGGTCCCCGGGCCATCCTGGCCCGCATGCTGGCGAATCTCGATGCCAGCTTCCGCCGACGCCTCGATCTCGAGGGCTGCCGGTGGGTGACCAGGCTCCGGATAGCCATCCCGGATATCCCGTTGCGGGACCGGGTGGCGCTGGCCAACGGCTTGGCCACCATGGGCTACTACGAAGATGCCGCGGCGATGCTCGAGATTCTGGCGACCGAGTCGGGCACCTCGATCGAGGCCGCCGACGCCCTCCGCAGTCGTGCGCGCAACCTGATCAGTCGCTTCAACTGAGCCGCCCGAGTCTCACCTCAGACGCCGAAGGGTGAAAAGAGCTCGCATGGTACGTTCCCGCTCATGAGTGATGACGCTCGACTGGTCCCCTTCCCGCCCTCGGCGGAACAGCTCCAGTGGCTCGTTGATCGGGCCCTGATCGTCGAGACGGTCTACCTCTACGCCACCGCCGTCGACAGCCGTGACTTTGCGCTCTACCGGTCGATCTTCACCGACGAGATCGACGTCGACTTCTCCTCTTACTTCTCTTCCGACCAAGGTGGCAGGCCGGGCTGGGTCACCATGCCCGCGGACACCTGGGTTGCCTCCGTCCGCGGGGTGTTCGCGGCTCTCGAGGCCACGCAGCACTCGTTGTCGAATCCGAGGGTGGTGATCGAAGGGGACGTGGCCACGTGCGAGATCTACGTGCAGGCCGATCACTTCCTCACCAACCGTGAGGGCGACAACTACCACACCGTCGGCGGCTTCTATACCCATACCCTCGTGCGGACGACGGCCGGATGGCGGCTGAACCGGATCAAGCTCACGGTGCGCTGGCAGCGCGGCAACAAGCACATCATGAGGACGGCGTCGCCAGCCCACCGCTCGGAGGGATGAGCATCGGAAGCATCGTGTCAGGCTCCCGTAACGCTGACGGATCTCCACGGCACCGTCCGCCCTCGTGCCGCCGTATTCGTTCGGCCAACGGCAGCAGCCGCCTCGCTGATGTCGAGAGCGTTGGTCATCTCGGTGACGAACCTGCCCGCGCCGAGCAGCCGGCCTGGCCCAGCTAACTGGAGACGTCGAAGTCGACGGTCGCGGCGACCGTGGGTGCGGCGACAAAGGTGACGATCTTGGTGCCCCACGAACCCCCGACCTTGCCGTTGATGACGATCCAGGTGTCCTTGTCCGTGGGCCACCGTTTGTAGGTCAACCCTTGCGGCAGCGGGTCCTGCTCAGTGGTGACCTGCGGCAGGGGATCCCCGGTCGAGGTGCAGATGTGTTGATTGGTGACTTGCTCGCCCAAGCGCAGATGCACGATGCGCACGCAGTCGATCTTGGGGTTCGACGAGGTGTCCACGCATGCGGGAGCGAGCGGTTCGGGGACACAGGTGATCTTGGCTGCCAGGGGTCCGGTCTGCGTGCAGGCCAAGTGATAGGCAGTGCTGTGGGGGCAGGTCAGGTGGTAGTCGGAACGTCCCGCCTTGCCGTCCTCCTCTTCGGCCAGCTCCACTTGTACGTTCCCGGCGTAGGGGCCGGTGACGTTCACTCGGAAGTACTGGTAGCTCTTGACCGAAAAGCACGGCGGGATGACGGACTCGCTGGCGTCGATCCACAGGTCGTGAACGTCCTGATCCTTGGGGGTCTTGAACGCAAAGCCGCCGTTGGCATTGACGCAGGTGAACGATTCTGTGCCATTCACGGATCCCGATACGCCGGTGCCCAGGTCGAGGGTGAGCTCGCTGTGCACCCGGTACTCGCGCACCTTGGGGCGGGTGGTGGAGGTCGATGCTTGCCCCGTTCGGTGTGTGGCGGCTTGCACGGGAACTTGGCCAGCTGTCAGTCCACCGATCACGATGACAACCCCGAAGAACAAGCACGAGACGAAACGGGTCAGACCACCAGACCGCACCGTGACAGCTTAGTCCACAGTGTTCACAACGACGGGATTCGGCCCTAGCCAGGGCACCGCCTCCCAGCCCACCGTCACGCCCGGGCTCTCGTCCCACAAGTGGAGCCGTGGAGCCCGATGTGGCCCGAGTCGTACCCGCCGTTCCACCAGATCTGCTCCCCGGTGACACCTTCGGTCGACACGCCCCCGGCGAGATCGCCGCCGAGGAAGTTGCACGCCGCGAGGTCCTGGACCGTGACTCCGTCGGCCTTCCAGACCACGATGCCGTTGCGGCCGATGGGCTGCGAGCCTGGCCCGAGGAGCCCGGCAAACGAGGCACCTCGTCTTTGGAGTAGGCCGACAGGCGGGCTCGGTATCCTGATCCTGAGACGGGTTCCGCCACGTTCGCTCCAAGGTATCCGCGCAAAGTGCGCCGACGGCAAGAAAGGGCTCTCGCCATGGCTCAGTACGTCCCGAGGTTCGAGTGGACAGAGGAGTCATTGTCTTTGCGGAGGTTCATCTTCGACTTCTGGGCCGAGACGGGCCGGGCACCCAACCTCCGTCAGATGCACGAGGGCACCGGACTCGAGCGGCGCCAAATCGTCCAGGCCCTCAAGCTTCTCCAGACGGGGATCGTCGTGGTCGTCGATCAGGACTCGCCCAACTGCGACATCCTCAAGGCCCCGCCCTACTCGGCGTTCCCGAGCCAGGTCGAGATGTACATCGGAGACGAGTTCCACAGCTTCATCGGCTGCGCCCACGAAGCGGTGGCGGTCTCGAACATGCCGGCCTTCCAAGGAAAAGAGGTGCGTCTGGAGTCCTATTGCGCATGCTGCCTGACCCCCATCACCTTGTGGTCCAAGTCGTTCGAGCTGCAGCGCTCCCGACCCTCCAACCCCTTGGTCCATATCGCCGTGCCGATGTGGGATTGGGTGCACGACGACATGAAGGCCATGTGCGACAACACCAACCTGGTCGTCGATGCCGACCACGCGGTCCGCTTCGAGCAACAGATCGGTCGCAGGGGAGTGCTCATGACCCTGGATCAGGTCCGGGGATACGTCGAACCGGCGGTCGGGATAAGGGGCTGGGATTACCACTGGCCGCCGCAATCCATGAACCCCGAGGGAATCATCGAGCGCATGCACGGCCTCGGCGTCGACTTGAGCCCCTGGGGCCTGTAGCGCCCACCGAGGCCGAGCCGGGCCCTGTGTGGCTGGCAAGCCGTTGGCCGGACGTGTCCGGGAGTTCAGCCGAGCTGCTCGAGTGACCGGGCCGCCCGTCTCCCGATCGCCTGGTAGCCATTGGCGGTGGCGGAGGCGTGCGCTTTCTCGAGCATCGCTCGTGCGCGCTCCCGATCACCGCTGTCCGTCCTGCGAGCGAGCATGCGGCCCCACGCCAACTGGCTCTGGGCCTGGGCGAACTTCATGTTGCCCCGTCTGCTCACCTCCATCGCCTCGGCGAGGTAGCCCTCGGCCTCCGCGTCACGACCCACGACCGAGAGCAACCCGCCCAGGAGGCACGACGTCGGTTCGTGCACCGTGAGCCCGTGGAACGGGATTTGATCGTGATACGGCTCGATGAGACGAATGAGGTGCTCGGCCGGACCTCGGGCGGAGAGCTCTGTAGCCACTCTGCAGTACACCGCGATCGCGTCGAACCAGGCGGTGTCGGGAAACACCCAGTCAAAGCTGTCCTCGGCAGCCATCTCGAGCAGGACCAGCGCCTCTTGGTCCTCCCGAGCATCCAGGTGGCTCGCGGCCACGCAGGCCTGGTAGGCCGCGATGCGGGGGTTCTGCTCGGCGATCTCGGCAACCAGGGCGGCGAGCTCGTCCATTCGCCCCTGCTGTATGCGCACGATGATCAACTGTGCGCCGTAGAACGCGAAGGCGTCGGGCTGCGCGCTCTCGGTGCCGATCTCGAGGGCCAAGGTGGCCAGCTCCTCGGCGCGTTCGTGGTCTCCGACGATGAGGGACTCGACAGCCTCGTGATACGTCGAGACCCAGACCATCATGGGTTGGCGGAGTCGCTCGGCCAGCGTCTTCATGACCTCAAGATGTCGGGTGCCCCGTGCGAAGTCACCCTCTTGGACGGCGGCGTCCCGATCGAAGTGTGCGGTCCAGAACAGTCGGACGGGGTCGTTGAGCTCCCGGGCGAGCATCACGGAGCGGGCGCTGGTGCGCAATCGATCGCTCAACATGCTCGGAATGGTGAGGGGTATTTGCTGCAGGTTGAGCACGTCGATGAGGGTGGCGGGGTCCCCGAGCCGTTCGGCCATGTCGGTCGCCTGGCGAGCGAGCTCCAGTCGCCGATCGAGCGGTCCGTAGGTGAGCTCGCTGCACAGTGTGGCGAGCAGCACGGCGCGATCGGGGCTGTCGCCGTCCGGGGCCATCTCGAGAGCCGATTCGAGGACCGCCACCCGCTCGTCGTCCACGACACCGAGGGCGCTGAAGAACCCCCGGTTGTTGGCCAGGGCCCCGCGGACCAGGCGGTCTCGATCGCCCAGCCCCTGGGCGAGGTGGGCGGCCTCGAGGAGGGTCTCCCGGAAGGCCGGGATGCCGGCCTGTCGCTGGGCGATGCCGAGGTCGAGTCGCAGGTCGACGCCCAAGGTGGGGTCTGCTCCGGGGAGCTGCGCGAGCAGCTGGAGAGCCTGGAGGAAGTAGCGGACGGCGTCGCCCGGGGCCAGGCCGGCCAAGGCGGCCTCACCGGCTTGACGGGAGTACGAGAGGGCCTTGTTCGTGTCGACCAACTGGGTCGCCTGAAACCAGTGGTAGGCCAATTCGGTGATTCTCGACCCGGTGCGGTCCCCGCAGAGCTCCTCCAAGGTCTCGCCCACCCGTCGATGAGCCCGGGCTCGCCGAGTAGGACCCAGCTCTTGGTAGAGGGTGTGCTGCACAAGGGCATGCGAGAAGCTGTAGCGACCGGCGACGTCCGGAACCTCACGCACCAGCGCCATCACCGAGGCGGCCTCCAAGAGGTCCAGCATGCCGTCCTCATCCGTCTCGGCGGTCATGGCGAGGTGTTGCAGGTCGAAGTCGCGCCCGATCACGCTCGCCAGGGAGAGGATCCGGGTGGCGGAGGGGCCGATGCGAGCCACCCTCGCCATGATGACTTCCCGGACGCTGTTGGGTAGCGCCAGCTTGCTGACCGCCTCGTTCTGCCAGTCGGCGCCCGACTCGGTGAGGTCCCGCAACACCTCGCTCACAAAGAACGGATTGCCATCGGTCTCCTCGCACACCGCCTCGGCGAGCTGGCGCCCGGCGCTGGGTGTCTCGCCGCCCGCGGCCGCCGTCAGGTATTCGAGAACCTCGTCCCGGTCGAGTCCCTTCAGCTTGATCCTGTGGATCCCCTGCTCCCGACGGAGCGCGGCCAGGGTCTCGGTGAGCGGGTGGCTTGGCGAGAGCTCGGTGTCGCGATAGGTGGCAATGATCAGGAGCCGGAGGTCACCGGCCTGCTTGACCAGGTGGCGCAGCAGCTGGAGGCTGGCGGCGTCCGCCCATTGGAGGTCGTCCAGCACGAGGACGACCGGGTGGTCTTCGGCAGCCTGTGCGAGCAAGCCCAGCACGGACCGGTAGAGCCGGAAACGGTCGGTCTCGGCGTCGCTGACCCTCGCGGACGACAGCCCTTCCATCCGGTCGCCGAGGGCAGGAGCCAGCCGCGCCAACTCTGGGCCAAAGGCCGCGACGTGGCGCCCCACGATCTCCTCGGGCGCATGAACGACGTAGTGCTGGAGGGCCTCGGCGAACGGCGCATAGGGGGCGCCCGACTCCTCGTCGCAACGCCCAAGCAGGACCGTGGCTCGCTCCTCGCCCGGCGTGCTCCAGACATGCCTAGCCGCCTCGGCGGCCAGCGTCGTCTTCCCCTGCCCCGCCTCTCCATCGATCAGGACGACCTCGGGTCGACCGTCCGCCGCGACCCTCTTGAACGACTCCTCGAGACTCCGCAGCTGAGACTCCCGCCCGATCATCCCGACCGACGGTCGGTAGGTCAGGCGTGGCGGGAGGGGCACGGACCGGGAATCGATCTCCTCGTCTGCGAGGGGCTCCCACGCCACCTCGACCACCACGAGCGGCTCGGACAGCCCCTTGAGCTCCATCGGTCCGACCAACCGAAAGTGGTCGCTGCTCCTGCGGCCGGCCATTGCCTGGACCAGCTGCGCCACCAGGATCTGGCCCGCCTCGGCTCGAGCACAGAGCCGAGCGGCCTCGATGACGGCGTCACCGAAATAGTCGTCCTCTTCTCGAGTCACCTCGCCCGCGCTGACGCCGATTCGGATGGCGAGGGGCTCGTCCGAGCGGCGCCCGTGGGCCTCGACCCCTCGCTGCATCGCGACAGCGCACGAGAGCGCGGAGGATGCGACGGGGAAGGCCACCATGAGCCCGTCGCCGAGGTTCTTGACCTCCTCGCCGCCCGCCACCGCGATCGCCTTTCGGAGCAGGGCAAAATGGGCCCGGCGCAGGTCCTCGGCCGCCTCGGGCGATCGGGCGTAGGCGAGCTTGGTCGAGTCAACCAGGTCGGTGAACAGGACGACGACGTTCTCCGTCACTGACTGACCTCCTTGCAGCCGACTCCCCGTCAGTTCTTTCGCCTCAGGAGAGTCTGCCCCACTCGAGCGGCAGACCCAGAGACGACCCCGAAGCGGGCTTGCAACAGACAGGTGACGACGCTTCTACCAGATCCCTCTGCGGCACGCTCACCGTTGGACCCTGTGATGTGGATGACGCCGTCGCCTTTGTCGTCTTGCGTGCGACGTCCCGACCCGTCACGTCACACGAAGTGGCGGAGTCTCCCAGCCATCGGAGAGGATGGGTCCAGTGGGGATGCAAGCGCCGTTGACCTCCGACGCCCTGCGGCGCGCCGAGCTCCTCTTCCCCCGCAAGACGGCAGCGGTCGACGGATCTTCGAAGATGAGCTACGCCGAGCTGGCTGGCCGCTGCCGGCAACTCGCCGGTGCGTTGTCGGGCCTCGGCGTGGCTACGGGCGACCGGGTCGCCGTGCTCATGGCCAACGGCTTTCGCTATCTCGAGTGCTTGTTCGCAGTGACGGGAATGGGCGCCGTGGTCGTGCCACTGAATACCCGATCCGCCGTGCCCGAATTCCAGTACATCATCGACGATGCGGGCGTGAAGGTCCTCATGGTCGACGAGACCAATGGGTCCATCGGCGATCAGCTGGCCGGCCGCGTCGAGCGACGGGCGGTACTGGACCCAGGACCTCGGATACCTGGACGAGGATCGATACCTCTTCTTGGTCGATCGGGCCAAGGACATGATCATCAGCGGGGGAGAGAACGTCTACTCGATCGAGGTCGAGGAGGCGATCATGTCGCATCCGGCAGTTCTCGAGTGCGCAGTGATCGGCCTGCCAGACCAGCATTGGGGCGAACGGGTGCATGCCGCCGTGGTTCTGAAGCCCGGTCAGGTCCTTGACGAGGACACGCTGGTCGCGGATTGCCGGGAGCGCATCGGCGGCTACAAGTGTCCGCGAACGGTGGAGCTCCTCGCCGCGCTACCCAAGTCGGGCGCGGGAAGATCCTCAAGCGAGCGCTCCGGGACCGCCACGGGACGACTGGCTAGGTGTCCGGTCCGTGAACTCGTCCAAGATCGGGCCCTCCGGAACGGAGCACATCCACGAAGCTCTGTTTCGTGGGTGTGGTCCTTGACGGCCAGCTCCGCGCCGCCGGGCGCAGGGCCGACTCCGGGATGGCCAACGTGGGCGAGTGTTGGGCCGTAGCTCGAATGCCTCGAGAGCGGACCCCGATGATCGGGGTTGGCAAGGGCTATTGCCCGGGGAGCCGGTGAGGGTGGTGCCATACAGTGGTTCGCACCCCAGCGGAGAAGGGAGCCCGTGATGCCGAAGTACCTCTTTCGCTCCAACTACACCCCGGAAGGCTTCCGGGGCCTGCTTCGAGAAGGTGCGACCGGCCGAAGGGACGTCGCCCGCCGAGCCGCCGAGAGCGTGGGCGGAACTCTGGAGGGCTTCTACTACGCCTTCGGGGACACCGACGTGTTCATCATCGTCGACCTACCCGACAACGTCTCGGCCGCTGCGCTGAAACTGGCGACGGCCGCCACGGGGACGATTACCGGCGACACGGTGGTGCTGCTCACCCCGGAGGAGATCGACCAGGCGACGGGGAAGGAGACGGAGTATCGAGCCCCGGGGGCAGGCTCCCAATGAGGTGAGATTTGGTGGATTCACCGCCGGCTCGGTTTCGCTCAGAGAACGCTGCTGGCGTCGAGAGCTCGACAGGCGGCAGCCGCTCGGCGTTCGATCATGCCGTAGCCTCCGGTGACCGATCGTGAGCGTGCCCGTTCCAGCAGCTGGCGGCCTCTGGCGTCCTCGCCGCGTGCGGCGAGCATGCGACCCCGCAGCAGATCGGTCTGGGCCTCGGCGAACCTCATACCGCCGCGAGCGGCCAGGTCTACGGCTATTTCGAAATACTCCTCCGCCTTGTCGTAACGGCACAGCACCGAGGCCAGACCCCCGGCGAACGTGGCCACCGGCTCCCGTGCGATCATCCCGAACGACGGGATCTGGTCCCGAATGGGATCCACCAGAGCGAGAAGCTGCTCTGCCACGGCGGGCACGGCGAGCTCGATGGCGACGGCGCAGTAGGCCAGGATCCCGTCCATCCACGGCGCATGTGGAGGCAGCGAGAAAGCCTCCTCCGCCCCGGCCTCGAGCAGCCGGAGGGCCTCGGACTCGTTCCCGGCGTCCAGCTGCGCGCAAGCGAGCGCTGCGGTGTAGCTCGGAATCGTGGGGTTCGCCTCGGCGACCTCGGCGATCAACGAGACGAATTCGCTGGCCCGTCCCTGCTGCAGACGGACCACACCCATCTGCGTTCCGTAGTAGAGGAGGGCGTCGGGCTGCCCGCTGGCCATGCCGAGGTCGAGCGCCTCGGTGGCTAGTCTCTCGGCATTAGCGCAGTCGCCATGCAGCATGGCCTGAGAGGCCTCGTGGAATCGGGCGTGCCACACGAGGGCCGGCTGGTTGAGCCGCCTGCTCAGCCGGTTCATGGTGTCGATCGCCCTTTCGGCCAAATCGAACTCTCCCGCCTGATGGGCGTTGGGCTGGACCGCGCTCGCCGCCCAAAACGAGGTGACGGGATCGCCGAGGTCCTCTCCCAGCGAGAGCGCCTCGATGCTGTCCGCCAGGCGCTCGGCGAGCAGCGAGGGCACCCTCAAGGAGTCGTCGCAAAGATAGAGCACCTTCGCGAGCGTGGCCTTGTCGCCGAGCCGCCGGGCGATTGCCTTGGCCTCGCGGGCGAGCGCCAGGCGGCGGTCGAGGGGGCCGTACGAGAGCTCGGCGCAGAGGGTGGCCAAGAGGAGGGCCCGCGGCGCGCTCTCGGCCTCCGGGAGGGTTTCGAGCGCCGATTCGAGGGCCTGCTCGCGCTCGACGTCGACCTCCCCGAGGGCGCTGACGTAGCCCCGGTTGTTGGCCAGGGCCGCCTGGGCGAGCCGCGGGCCGTCTCCGAGCTCGCCCGCCTGGCGGGCGGCCTCGAGCAGGGTCTCCCGGAACGCAGCGATGCCGGCTTGCCGCTGCGCGGTGCCAAGACTCAACAGGAGGTCGATCGACAGGTGGGGGTCCGGATCGCGCACGTCGGCGAGGAGCTCGATCGCCTGGGAGTAGTGCCGGACCGCGTCAGCGGGGGCGAGCGCGCGGAGGGCCTGGTCTCCGGCCTGTCGTGCGTACACCAGGGCCTTGTCGAGGTGGACGGGGGTCGTGGCGTTCAAGAAGTGGTACGCCAACTCCTCTGCCCGGTTGCCCGCGTGCTCGCCGAGCATGTCCTCGATCGCTTCGGCCACTTGCCGGTGCGAGCGGGCCCTCCTGGTGCCACCAAGATCCTGGTAGAGGGTGTGCTGGACCAGCGCGTGGCTGAAGCTGTAGCGACCGGGCGCACCGGGGTTCTCGCGCACCAAGGAGGCCGCCACGGCGTCATCCAAGAGATCGAGTAGCCCGTCCTCGTCCATGCCCGTGGCCTGGACGAGCAGCTCGAGATCGAAGTCCCGGCCGATCACCGCCGCCATGGAGAGGGCGGAGATGGCACGACCACCCACCCTTGCTGCCCGCGCCGCGACCACCTCCCGGACACTCTCGGGCAGGGTCAGATCGCTGAATCCCTCCCCGGGCACCCACCGCCCGGTGCCGTCCTGGACGATCGTGCCCGACTCGGCGAGATGGCGGAGGAGCTCGGTCACGAAGAACGGGTTGCCGTCGGTCTCCCGCTGGACGAGATGGGCCAGTGCCACGCCATTCTCGTCGAGGTCGTGACCGGCTGCCGCCTCGAGGAGCATGGTGACCTCGAGGTCGCCCAGGCCTTTGAGCTCGAGCCGAGAGACGCCGTGTTCGCGTCGGAGGAATCCCAGGGTCTCGGTGAGTGGGTGCCCCCCGGAGAGCTCGGCGTCCCGGTACGTCGCGACGATCAGCATTCTGGCCTCAGTGGTGTACTTGACCAAGTGGCGAAGGAGCTGGAGGCTGCCGTTGTCGGCCCATTGCAGATCATCGAGCACGAGCACGACGGGGCGTTCCGCACTGGCCGCCGCGAGGAGGTCCGACGCGGCGCCATAGAACAGGTAGCGCTCCGTGTCTGCATCGAGCGGCTCGCGGAGAGCCATGTCGCCGAGCCGTTGCCGGGCTGCGGGGACCATCCGGGCCAGCGGCGCCCCATGCTCGGCGAGCTGGGAGACGAGCACCTCCTCGGGGGCGTGGGTGATGTACTGCTCCAGCGCCTGGCAGAACGGCGCGTAGGGGATCCGAAGGTCCTCGTCACATCGGCCCAGGAGCACGATGGACCCGGTCTCGTGGGCACGGCGGGCCACCTCGGCCGCGACGGTGGTCTTCCCTTGTCCGGCCTCGCCGGCGATCAGCACCACCTCTGGACCGGTCTGCTCATCCACCCGCTTGCGGGCGTCCTCGAGAAACGCCAGCTCGGCGTCCCGCCCGATGATCCCAAAGGCGGAGCGGTACGTGAGACCGTGGGGGAGGGGGACGTCCCCCGTCGGCGCCACCGACTCGTCTGCGGGGAGCGGCTCCCATCCCACCTCGTGGGTGGTGATCGGGTCGGGTAATCCCTTGAGCTCGAGCTCCCCCAGCGAACGGAAGGGGAGCGGGGACCTCCTTCCCGCCATGGCGCGCAGCATGTCGCTCACGAGGATCTGGCCACCCTGTGCTCTGGCACACAGGCGCGCCGCCTCGATCACCGGCTCGCCGAAGTAGTCGTCCTCTTCCCGGGTCGCCTCGCCGATGCTCAGGCCCACTCGCAGGCCGACCGAGTGGGGACTGTGGCGGTTGGAGCGCTCCACCCCCTGTTGCATCGAGACAGCGCAGGCCAATGCCGAGGACGGATTGGAGCAAACGGCCATCAACCCGTCGCCCAAGCTCTTGACCTCGGTGCCGTCGCAGGCGTCGATGGCCCGGCGCAACACCGAGAAATGGGTCCGCCGCACCTCGTCGGCGATGTCGCTGGGCACGCTCATCGCGAGTTCCGTCGAACCCACGATGTCGGTGAAGAGGACTGCCACGGTCTCCGTCGGCGTCATTTGGTGCGTCCCCTCTTGGCCCGCTGTTGGTCGGCCACAAAAGCCGCGAGGTCACACTTCTACTGCAGTATGCACCTCCGCGAGCGCAAGAGTCGACGGCACGGTGACGATTGCGAGAACGGGCCGACGTACGTGCGGCCCACCCCGACGGGTCGATCTGGTTGGGCCAGAGCTTCGATGAGCTCGAAAGACTCGGCTCGGATGCCGGCGCTCGTAGAGGTCGGAGCCGCCCTGACGCCGCATGCAGGGAGGTCGTGATCAGCGACGAGGAGTTCTCGAGGCAAAAGGCGAGGCCGCTTGCGCCTTAGGGAGCGCGAGCTTTGTCGACAACCTCGTTGCACTCAGGCCGTGGTCGTGATCGACCGTGCTGCGACCGTGTCGAACGGCAGATCCCACGGGCGCCATTCTGGGCTATGCGGAACGCCTGGCCTCAACCGACGGCAATCGTGCCTGCCAGGGTCGCTTTCTCCCCGCTGCCGTCTGTGACCTCGACCGTGAAGCGAAATGTTCCGGTCGCGGTCGGAGTGCCCGTGATCGAGATTGGCGACGACGCCGACAGACGCAGTCCAGGTGGCAAGTGACCGGACGCGACGGAAGCGCTGTAGGCGCTCAGGACCGGTCTGCCTGATTCTTCTCCGTTGACACATGCCGATATCGGTATATGATGGCGTCATAGCCCGAGCAGCGACGACGTCGGACGTCTTCAATGCGATCGCCGAGCCGCAGCGCCGGGAGATCCTGGTGCTGCTGCGGGCAGGTGAGCGGCCGGTGACTGACGTCGCACGCGAGCTGGGGATGACCCAGCCGGGGGCGTCAAAACACCTACGCGTGCTCCGAGAGGTCGGGCTGGTGCGGGACCGAAAGGCAGGCAAGCAGCGCCTGTACGGCCTTGACGCCCGCGGGCTGCGACCGGTCCACGAGTGGACCGGCGGGTTCGATCGGTTCTGGAACGAGAGCTTCGACCGGCTGGACGAGTATGTGCAGGACCTCAAGCAGGGAGGGCAGGAGGAGTAGCTGATGCGCGCGACGGGACGACGAGCGCCGGCGCAGTCCGCGACGGCCGACCGCGAGATCGTGATCTCCCGGGTCATCGGTGCCCCGCGGGAGCTGGTGTTCGAGGCGTTCACCGAAGTCCGGCACCTGTCGCGGTGGTGGGGACCGGAGGGGTTCACCACCACCACGCGGGCGTTCGAGTTCCGCGTCGGCGGGGAGTGGGACTTCGTGATGCACGGACCCGGCGGGACGGACTACCGGGAGTGGATCTCCTGGACCGAGATCGCCCCGCCGGAACGGATCGCACTCCTGCATGGTGAGTCCCGCGGCGACCCGAATGCCTTCGAGTCCGTCCTCACGTTCGCGCCCGACGGCGCGGCGACCCGGATCGAGATGCGCACGGTGTTCCCCACCAAGGAGCTGCGCGACGAGGCGGTCGAGAAGTACCACGCGCTCGAGGGCGGCCGGCAGACCCTGGGCAATCTGGCTGCCTACGTCACCGAGATCGTTCGGAAGGGAGCAGAAGGCTGATGGCTGGAAAGGTGTTCTTCAGCGTGACGATGTCGTTGGACGGGTTCATCGCGCCCGAGGAGCGCACGGACGACCCGGATGTGCAGCGTGGGACGGCGCAGTGGGAGGAACTGCAGCAGTGGATCTTCCCCCAGCGGTTCTTCCGGGAGAACCTGAAGCTCGGCGAAGGCGGCGAGGAGGGGCGCGACAACGACATCGCGCGGGAGACGTTCGAGCGCACCGGCGCCAGTGTGATGGGCAAGCGCATGTTCGACCGCGGCGAGCAGGCATGGCCGGAGGAGGCACCGTTCCACACACCCGTCTTCGTCGTGACCCACGAGAAGCGTGACCCCTGGGAGCGGCCGGATGGAACCACCTTCCACTTCGTCAACGACGGCATCGAGCCCGCGCTCGACCGGGCCCGCGAGGCCGTCGGCGACCGAGACGTCCGCATCGCAGGCGGCGGCGCAACGATCCTCGAGTACGTGAACGCCGGCCTGATCGACGAGTTCTCGATCGCGCTCTCACCCGTGCTGTTCGGCTCCGGAATCCGCCTCTTCGAGGGCGTGGACGCGGGCCGCCTAGCCCTGGAACCGCTCCGCGCGGAGCCGACGCGGCGAGTGACCCATTTGACCTATGCCGTCCGGGAGCGGTGACTGTCTCGACCTCAGCGCTCCGTCGAAGTAGCCGACACCCTGGCTGCCGTCTCGGTGCCCGCCCGGTGGATCGTCCCGACCGGTGCCCGGAGGGCTGGTCCATATTGAGGTCCACCCGCCGGGTGCCACGTAGGCGTTGTACGCACCATCGGTGAGGGCGTCGGCCGGCCAGATCTTCTCGACGTTCTGGGCCGAGTCTTCGGTTCGAGCTATCGGTGACCGGGTGCGGTTCCGCTCCGACGGGCAGAGCTACAGACTCGTCACCGAGTCCGACAGGGCGGAAGGTAGCCCGACAACCGGAATCGGCCCTACACCCCCCTGGGACACCTCACTGTTGTCCGAGACGCTGAACCGATAGGTCGAGCCCGCACTGAGGGGCACCTCCCAACTGTCCTGAGCGCCCACGTTGGGGCTCGGCCCCGAGGACCCCGCATTCACCTGGATCGGGGTCTGCGCCTGGTACCCACTTGTCGTGAGGAGATAGGGGGTGATCGTGAATGACCTGATCGTGTTGCTGTAATCGTCGCCGACCGTCCAGCCGACGCTGGCCTGGGTGCCGTTGAGCTCGACCGGGCCAATGCCCGGGGCCGCTGGAACCCGCGCGACTCCCGGCGCAAGGTCGCTGCGCCCCGACACGACTTGATAGGTGGCGCTTGCCGCTTCTGTCGTGTTGGACAACCTGGCCCATCGTGCCGTCACCGTACAGGTGACCCGGAACGTTGGATTGCCGAGCGGCCCGCTGATGTCCGTGGCGGTGATCGGCTGATCGGCGTTCGTCGTCGCCGTGAAGATCCTGCTCGCGGATGCCGGTGGAACGGGAGCCGTGGCAGTCCAACTCGTGTCGGTCTCGACCAGGGGACCCCACTCGGGCGAGGACTTCTCCGCCCAATCGGGATCGCAAGTCAACGTGCCGGCCGTTCCAGGCTGCACGGTCGGCTGTGCGGCTGCGATGGGCGAGGGCTGGGACGGGTTGGGAAGGACATCGTCCAGCCAGCGGGTGAACTGCCCGTCGCTGTACCCGTGACCGCTGGCGGTGCACAGCTTGGGAGCGCCAAAGGTGTTGGTGCAGGCGGCGTTGTCGGGCAACGCCGTCACGGGCATCGTGTCGGCTGCCGCATTGCTGATCGGCCTTCCGAACGGTCCGGCGATTGGGCTCTTCCCCTGCCAATTGATCTCGTTGAGGTGGCAGGGTCGGCCCAGGAGGCATGACTGGTGAGCAAACCCCCGCAACGGCGCGAGAGGGCTCGTGCGCTGGTCAACGGGCACTTGATACTCAGCGCTCCACTCGTAGATGAACCTGTCTTGGTACGGCCTCATGCCGTCAAAGTGCAGCGTGACGGTGACGTAGTGACTCCACCAGGACGAGCTGCAGGCGATCCCCGCGTTGAACTGCCACGTGTCCGGCGTCGTCGGGGCAACGAAGCATCGAACCGTGATCGGCTCGAGGCTGACCACGGCGCTCACCAGAGGGAACCGGGGAACCTCCCACCGCGCAGATTCGAACACGGACGTGAAGTGTGCCTGCGGGATCCAAAAGAGCCTCTCGACGCTTGAGAACTCCTTGGACTGGGTCATGGCGCCCAGGATGCCCGGAGAGGTATCCGTCCGTCCGGGCGAGGAGTACTGCCACTCCCGCTCCAGGTCGTTCCAGTCGATCAGCGTCGCGGGGTGCCAGGTGTCGAGGCCGTCGATGTCCTTGGCAGCTCCGCTGTAGGTCGACACCTCCCAATTCTGCTGGTGAGGGTGGCTGGCTGGATCGCGCACCCAAAGCAGTGGCGGGATGTTGCCGGGCGCACCGGTCAACTTCGAGCCCGGGGCCAACACAACCGTGCCGTTCGAGTAGGGACGCCCGGTGAGCTTCCATTCGGCGACCATGTTGTTGTAGGTGTCCTGCACCTCGGTGGTCACGCTCTTGCACAGCCGCGCTGCGGTGCCGTCGGGAGCCTGGGTCGTCGCCAGGGCGCACACCTTGGCGAGCGAGTCGGGCCCCAGTGTGCTCGCCAGGCTGGGGTCGTCGTTGTGGAGGAACTGGGCGGCGCGATAGTACGCGGCCTCCTCCAGGTAGGTGAGCGCCTGGACCTCGTAGTTCTCGTATTGGCGGACGAGGTCGGTGATCTGCTGGTAATAGCCCTGATCGCCGAGCCACCCACTGGTCGGGTCCGAGGCCACGGTCGCCTTCCACTGGTCGTAGCCGACCACCGCGCAGGCCCCGATGATGCCCTCGCCCAAACTGGTCCTCGGGCCGAGGAGCGCCGAGTCCATCTGGGTGATGATGGTGGCCAGGGGCGAGGTCGTCACCGAGACGTTGGGCGTGCGGTCCGATGTCGGCCCGAGGGCGTCCGTTGCAAACCCGGCGAAGTTCGCATCGAGGGTCCGTGCCCGGGTGGTGGGATTGGCCGCGGTCGGTATGGCCGCCTCGTCGTCGGCGAGCTCGCGGTATCGCTTCTGCAACGTGTTGACGGTCGCGATGGGTTTCAGCAGGTCCGCCAGCCGATTGGAGCAGTTGCCGAGATGCACTGCCCGCTCGAGCTGGCTCAGCTGGTTCTGGATTCCCGTGATTTGCGACTGGATCTGGTCGATCTGTGTCGAGAGGTCGTCCAACCTGTTGAGGACGTCCTTGATGCTTGGGCCAGGATCTGGCTTCCAGAAGGTGGAGATGAAGGGCACAGCCAGCGCGGCGACGACGTCGATCCCGGCCGCCCACGGCTCGAGTGCCTTGTTGTCTAGGAGTGAGAACAACTTGGCGAGGGATCCAAAGGCCTTGGAGGACCCGCCGATGAAATCGGTCGCCGTCTTGGGCGAGGCCGAGGCACCCGGAGCGACCGTCGTCGGCGACGAGCTCGGTGTCGTGGTGGACCCAGGGGTGACGGCGGGGGCCGATCCGGGATTGGTGGGTGGCGCCGTAGTCGAGGTGGACGGACCGGTCGTCGTCGACGAGCTCGGTGGGGTGGTCGAGGACGACGCCGGGGTCGTGCCCGGCTTCTTGGTCGATGGCTTTTTCGGCTCCGTCGTCGTCGTCGCCGGGGTCGTCGTCGGTGGCGACGGGCTGGTCGACGTCGAGGCGGCTGGGAGTGTCGTCGACGACGGGGTCGTCGTCGAGGTCGTCGCCGGAGCCGCCCCAGCCGCGGCTTCGATCACCACCACCGAAGTGCCGATCATCACGGCGAGAACGGCCGTAAGGGCTCTCCGGGCGGATGTCTGGGCGCGACGCGCCATCATTGCAAGCCTCCCTCTCCGTCTGCGCAGTTGTTCTACCAATTCTTAGGCCGGGCTTCGTCGGACAAATGGCCAACGTAGGGTGAAGCGACGGTAAATTTCTGTCGAGTTGCGGGCCGCGACGGGCGGTGGAGCGGGCTCTACCCCGGCGGTCTTGGAGGCACGGAGGGGCGGCGGTCAGGCGGCGGGGGAGGGTGCCCGTCGGCAGTGGCGACGCAGGAGGTGGTCTCTACGGACGTGATGGCGGCCGCCTTGGCGGCGGAAACCACCGGTACGGCAGCGAGTCGACGGGGTCTGGCATCAGGAGAAGTCGTAACTGTCGATGACGGTTTGCACAGGTTGCAGATTGACGAGGTCTCCCTTGAACGTTTGCCGGAGCGACTCTCGTGCGAGGCGGAGCAGCACCATCAGCGACTGCGGTTCCTTGCGAAGGTGCAACTGGTCCGAGCGGCTCAAGCGATTCACCGCCACTACCCGCTTGTCGATACAGGAGTGGTGGTCGGATGGTCATCTGCACGGCCCCAGCCCGACAGAGCCCACCGCACGCTTATGAATCGCCCCTGTCCGGTGGGGCCGGAGGAGCCTGGCGTTGTTCGCGGTCTTTATCGACCTCGCCAAATCCTCGCCACTGGCATGAGACTTCGCCAATATCGTGAGACCGCTCAACACCACTGTCTGCTCGGGGGGTGCAGGATTTGGGCCCCTCCGGCTGGCTTGGAGCACGGAATTCCGGGCGGCCGATGCCCTCCGTATGGGTTGGCTGGCCCGGGCTCGCCCCACTCCGTCTGGGCCGGGCGCGGCCGCGAGAGCCGTTCTCGTGGGCGGCATGGCTGATGGCTCGGGCGTGGCTTCGAACGAGCCCTTCGCCAGGGCATCTAGGCCGTCCATCTCGTCGTACCAGCGGTTGAAGGCGGCGTCAGCCCCCGGATGCGGGGTGACCCAGATGGCCAACATCCTGGTTGGTGCCGCCCTGCGATTGAGCTCTTTCAATCCATGCAAGATAATCACGCAGTGCCGAGCGCCCGGCGGATCACGCTCACCATCCAGCTGCCCAGCGGCGCGACCTACGGCGCCTGGCTAGCCGCAGACTGGCGCCGGCTCTTGGACCTGGCTCGAACGGCCGAGGACGCCGGGGCCGACCGGCTGGTGGTCGTCGACCATGTCCTCATGGGAACGCACGCCGACGAGCAATATCACTGGTCCAAACGCCCGTTTCCTCCTCCGGACACACCGTTCCTCGAACCGCTGTCATCGCTCGGAGCGGTGGCCGCGGTCACCCACCGGGTCCGGCTCTCCACGCGCATCCTCATCGCCCCCCTGCGCCCCGCTGCCCTCTTGGCCAAGAGCGTGGCCACCCTGGACGTGTTGTCAGGCGGGCGTATGGAGCTGGGCGTTGGCGTGGGCTGGCAGCGCGAGGAGTACGACGCCCAGGGATTGGAGTGGAGCAAGCGAGGTGAGCTGCTGACCGACACCATGGCCGCCTGCCGGGCCCTCTGGAGCGGGTCGCCCTGCTCCTTTCGCTCCTCCAGCGTGACCTTGGAGGACGTGTACTGCGCGCCCCGGCCGATGCAGACCCGCCTCCCCGTGTGGTTTGGCGGGGTTCTCCACTCAAAGAACCTGGCCCGACTCGTCGACCTTGGCGACGGGTGGATTCCGATCATGACGGCCGGCCTGGAGGACGTACGCCAGGGTGCGGAAACCCTGCAACGCGTCACCAGGGCTGCCGGCCGCGCTGATCTGCAGGTGCAGGCACCGATCCCCGTGATGCGCGGTCAGGACGGTCACCCGGATCTCGGGCGGACGTTGGCCCAGGTGCCGCAGGCTCTCGAGGCGGGGGCGACCGATGTCTTCTTTAGCCTGGCCGAGCTGTCACCCGACCCCGAGCGGGCCGCCCCGGTCCTGGTCGAGCTGACCCGGCGCCTGGACGCCGAGCTGCGATAGGTGGCTGTCCGATGACGCTGGAGTACGAGCCCCACTCGCCGGCCTTCCTCGAGGACCCGTGGGAGTTCTACCGGATGCTGCGCGATCTCCATCCCGTCTACCGTGACCCGCGCAGCGGGTCCTATCTGATCTCGCGCTTCGAGGACGTCTGGGCCGTCACCAACGACTGGCCCCTGTTCCGATCAGGGTCGCCGTCAGGCAGCCGGAACCACTTCGCCTCTATGGACCCTCCGCGGCATGACCAGCACCGCCAGAAGGTCGCCCACCTGTTCACCCCGAGCGCCAATCGTCGGCGGGCCGCCGAGGTGGAGTCGATGTGTCAATCGCTGGTCGCGCCCCTAGCGGGCTGCGCCGGCTTCGATGCGGTGACCGACTTTGCCGCCCACCTGCCCAACATGGTGATCAGTCGCATCGTCGGCCTACCGGACACGCTGGCAGAGGAGTTCCGCCTGAAGTCCCTCGCCTTGGCGGAGGTGACGGATACGCCCGACTACCTCCAGGCGGTCTGGGAACTGGAGGAGGTCGCGCGGGCGGCCGTGGGAGAGAGGGGACACTTGGCGGCCGGTGGAGTCATGGAGATCCTGGCCAACGACGCTTCCCCCGATGCGCTGGACGACGAGGAGATGGTCGGACTGGTGACGAATCTGGTCCTGGCCGGTACCGACACGGTGACCAACCTCGTTGGCAGCGGCATTGTGCTCCTCGACCGACGGCCCGAGCTGGTCGACCGCCTGGCCTCCGACGATGACCTTTGGTCCCGCCTGATCGAGGAGCTATTGCGGTTCGAGTCGCCGGTTCAGGTCCTTTGGCGCCATACCAGTGCACACACGGTGCTGCATGGCATCAGCATCCCGGCGGAGGCCGAGATCCGACTGTTGTGGGGTGCCGCCAATCGCGACGACCGGGAATTCGTGGACCCCGATCGCTTCGTCTGTGATCGGAAGATCCGACGACATCTCGGTTTCGGCCACGGGATCCACTTCTGCCTCGGAGCAGCGTTGGCCCGACTGGAGGCTCGGTCAGCCCTCCAGGCCCTCCTCCCCTTACTCCATCGGTTCCGCGTCGACGACGGGGAGCTCGTGCGCCTCCGCTCGGCTACCTTCCGGGGCTACGAGAGGGTCCCGCTGGTCCGTCGATAGCCCGACGAGGTCGACGTGCTACGGGGACGTGTGCCGCCTATTGGCCGGCCGCGACGGGAACGCCGGGGCCGGTCCGGGCGTGACGGGCAAGATCGTGGCGATCAAGCGGTCCGACGGCCAGACCCAGGTCGTCTACGACCGGCACCCCCTGCATACCTACGTCGGCGACTCCGCTCCCGGCCGACAAAGGGCACGGTCATCAACCGCACCGGCGGCTTGCGGTGCGAGATCAAACCGTAGGCGCCGGTGCACTCAAGACCGGCCAGCTCCCCGGCTTCGCGCTGTTCATCCAGGTTCCAAAAGCCTGTATCGTGCAGAAAGCCGGTAAGGGGGCGAACCGGGCGCCCCTTTTACGCTCCCCGTTCACGAAAACGAGGCATCGTGGCGCTCACCGACCAAGCACCCGCCCACCCGGGCTCGGCCACGCCGGCCGCCCACGCCGTGGACCTGCGCAAGACCTACGGCGCAGGTCAGGCGACCGTCCATGCTCTGGCTGGCATCGACGTCACCTTCGAGCACGGCCGCTTCACCGCCGTCATGGGCCCGTCGGGCTCGGGCAAGTCGACGCTCATGCACTGCATGGCCGGCCTCGACCGGCCGACCTCGGGGCATGCCTTCGTCGGCGACCTCGACATCGGGAGCCTCGACGACAGGGGCCTCACCCAGCTGCGGCGCGACCGGATCGGCTTCGTGTTCCAGTCGTTCAATCTCGTCCCGACGCTGACGGCCGGCGAGAACATCACCCTGCCGGCCGACCTGGCCAGGAAACCGGTGGACAAGGAGTGGTTCGCCTACCTGGTGGCGCAATTGGGCATCGGGGACCGCCTGTCGCACCGGCCCAGCGAAATGTCCGGCGGCCAGCAGCAGCGCTGCGCCTGCGCCCGGGCCCTGATCAACCGGCCGGACCTCATCTTCGCCGACGAGCCCACGGGCAACCTGGACTCCAACTCGTCGGCCGAGATGCTGGAGTTCCTGCGCCGATCGGTGACCGACTTCGGCCAGTCGATCGTCATGGTCACGCACGACCCCCATGGAGCCTCCTATTCCGACCGGGTCGTCTTTCTGGCGGACGGCAAGGTCGTCGACGAGCTCGCCGCGCCGACGGCCGACTCTGTCCTCGAGCGCATCCGGACGATGGGCGCCTGACGTGTGGCGGGTCACCATCAAGGGGCTCCTGGCCCACAAGCTCCGCCTGGCGCTGACCGCGCTCGCCATCGTGCTCGGGGTGACGTTCATCGCCGGGACGTTCGTCCTCACCGACACCCTGCACAACACGTTCGACACGCTGTTTGGGAACATCTACCAGAACATCGACTTCCAGGTCCGCGGGGTGGCCCAATTCGGCAGCGGCGGCACGGCGACGCGCAACCCCGTTCCCGAATCGCTCGTGACCACCGTGCGCGCCGTCTCCGGCGTGGAGGCCGCCGAGGGCTCGGTCACCGGCTATGCCCAGTACATCGCGCCCGACGGCAAGGCCGTCGCCACGGGCGGGGCGCCCACGCTCGGGGTCTCCTTCGACCCCAACCAGCAGATCTCGGCCCTCCGCCTCGTCGAGGGTGCAAAGCCGACGACGCCCAACGACGTCGTGATGGACCTCGGCACCGCGCAAAAGTACGGCTTCCACGTCGGCGAGCCGGTGCACATCCTCCTCCGGGGGCCGCCACGGACGTTCACCATCGTGGGCATCGCGCGCTTCGGGACGGCCAACAACCTGGCCGGAGCTACCCTGGCCGCCTTCGACCTCCCGACCGCACAGGTGCTCTTTGGCCAGCTCGGCGAGGTCGACACCATCAACGTCGTGACGCAACCGGGCGCGAACAAGGCCGCCGTCCAGAGCTCCATCGCCCACGTGCTGCCTCGCGGCGTCGAGGTGGTGACCGGTCAGACCGTGATCAACGAGCAGACGGCCGCTATCGGCCAGGCCCTGGGCTTCTTCAACACGGCGCTGCTGATCTTCGCCTTCATCGCGCTGTTCGTGGGCGGGTTCACCATCTTGAACACCTTCTCCATCATCGTGGGCCAGCGCACGCGGGAGCTGGCGCTCCTGCGCATCGTCGGGGCGAGCCGGCGTCAGGTGTTCCGCTCCGTGCTCGGGGAGGCAGCGGTCGTTGGGCTGGTGTCGTCGCTGGTCGGCCTCGGGCTCGGGGTGCTGGCGGCACTCGGTCTGGAGAAGCTGCTCAGCGGGTTCGGGGTGACGCTTCCGACGGGCTCCCTCGTCTTCGAGGCCCGGACGGTGATCGTGTGCCTGGTCGTCGGCGTCGGCGTCACGCTGGTGTCGGCCATCAGCCCGGCGCGGCGCGCCGTGCGCATTGCGCCCGTGGCCGCTGTCTCGGACCAGGCGACCGAGGAGGAGATCCCGCTGCGGCGCCGGTTCATCCGTGGCGGAGTGATCACCGTCCTCGGCGTCCTCTCGCTCGCCTTCGGGCTGACCAAGCCGGCTGTCGGGCTGGTGGGGATCGGTGCGGTGCTCATCTTCGTCGGCGTGGCCATGCTGGCGCCGGCACTGGCCCGGCCAATGGCCAGCTTCATCGGTCGCCCGCTGGCTCGCGTGCTCGGCATCTCGGGCCGGCTGGGCCGGGAAAACTCGATGCGCAGCCCGCGCCGGACGGCCCAGACCTCGGCGGCGTTGATGGTGGGGCTGGCCCTCGTCTCGGCCATCGCCGTGTTCGGGGCCTCGCTGTCCCGCTCCGCCACGAGCAGCGTAGACAACGCCATCAGCGCGGACCTCATCGTCTCGACGACGAACAAGAACGGAAACGGAAACTTCAGCACCGCCATCCCCAAGGCGGCATCGTCCGCCCCCGGCGTCACCGCGTCGTCGACCGTCTACGGCAACCAGTTCGAGGTCCGGGGCTCGCTCCAGTCCCTGCTGGGCCTCGGGACGAAGAACCTGTCCCAGACGGTCATCCTGAACATGACGGCGGGATCCGTCCGGGCGCTGTCCTCGGGCGAGCTGCTCATCGACACCAACACGGCCAACGCCGACAACCTCTCGGTCGGCGACAAGGTCCCGGTGCGTTTCGCGCTGACGGGGCCCGCCACCATGCGGATCGGGGGGATCTACCAGCCGAACGCGCTGGCCGGGAAGTACCTCGTCAGCGACGCTTTCTTCCTCGCCCACTTCCAGGACCCCCTCCCCGGCGCCGTGCTTCTCAAGACGGACGGAAGCCCCGGGGTGCAGCAGGCGGTCGAAAAGGCGCTGGCGCCCTACCCCAATGTGCAGGTGCAGACCCGGGCCCAGTTCGAGGCTTCACAGTCCGCCCAGATCAACCAGCTGCTGGGCCTGGTCTACGCGCTGCTGGCCCTGGCCGTGCTCATCGCCCTCATCGGGATCGTGAACACGCTCATGCTGTCGGTCTTCGAACGCACCCACGAGATCGGGCTCCTGCGGGCCGTGGGCATGAGGCGGCGACAGATCCGCGCCATGATCCGCTCCGAGTCGGTGATCCTCGCCGTCTTCGGCGCCGTCATCGGCATCATCGTCGGGACGTGCCTGGGCATCGCCCTCGTCTCGGCTCTGCACTCGCAGGGCATCACCGACACGGTGGTGCCGGTCTCGAACCTGGTGGTCTTCCTCATCCTCGCCGCGCTGCTCGGACTGCTGGCCGCCAGCTGGCCGGCCCGGCGCGCCGCCCGTCTCGACGTGCTTGCTGCCATCGCCGCCCAATGATCAGGTGGAGCCGGTCGCGAGGGTGACCTGGGTCCGTCGTCTTGGTCAGCTCGCGGGCTCGACGGGGCCGCACACCTCGAGCTCCATGCCGTCAACGTCCCGGACAGGGACTATCGGCGTAGCGAGACGCTGGGATTCGAGCAGCGGACCGACTTCCGGGTCGGCGACGGTTTTCGCTGCCCCGGGACTCCACCGTCACCGTAGCGCTGGTGGCCCGGTATGGCGAGGCCGGGCGTCCCCGCGACGCTCGATCTTCGCGATCCCGATGGCAATCTCTACGAGATCCTGGAGGCCCGATGAGCCGGCTGGCAAAGACGTTTACGGCCGAACTCCAAGAGAGCCCAAAGAAAGGGGGATGGACCTACGTCCAAATGGACGGATCCGCCGAGTTCTTCGGCACCCGAGGGTTGGTCAAGGTACGCGGCTCCATCGACGGCCACCCCTTCCAATCGAGCTTCATGGCGCTCGGCGATGGCACGCACAAACTCCCGGTCCGAGCGGACCTCCGAACCCGACTTCACAAAAGGGTCGGCGATGAGGTCACGGTGGAGCTCACAGAACGCATCGACTAGCAGCGGAGTGCCGGTGGGGTAGGGCCAAGAGCCGTCAAGGTCGCGCTACCACCGCTTCGACTCGACGGGGGACCGACTCACCGAGTTGGGCCTGAGGCTTTCCGTCGCAACGCCCGCCGCGTCCCACGATACTGGTCTCATGTTTGATGGCTTGCGGATTCGCCCACAAAGCTCCCCCTGGACATCTTCGAGGCGGTCAGCTCCCTCTGGGTGGCGGTGCCCGAGGCGGCGGTATGTCTGCAAGATCTCAGCTCCTTCTCGTCACGGTTGCACTCGAAAGCAAGGGAGTCACTCATGCCTACTGCCCCGGACGCCGATGAGTCCACGATCAGCCTGCCCGGTCCCGATGAGGGAATCGGTTTCACGGAGCACATCGAGCCGCTCTTCAGGACGAGCGATCGAGAGGCGATGAAATGGGCCTTCGATCTCTCCGCCTATGCCGACGTGACGAGCAATGCCGCGGCCATCCTGCAGCGACTCCGTGCCGGCTCGATGCCCTGCGACGGGCCGTGGCCGTCGGCGCGGATCGATCTGTTCCAGCGTTGGGTGAACGAAGGTATGCCCGAATCGGTAGCAACTTCGACCAGGGGAGCGATCCACCAACACGCAGGGGACGAATCAACGGTTCCCGTCGAAGAGAAACCCATCGGTGGGCGGCTGGCCAGTCTGATCAAGCTGCGATCGGACACCCCCGAAGGGGACCGACCTCTCGTGATCGAACACCGCGAGCCGTTGATCTACATGCTCTGCGCCGCCGCCGAACTCGAGCACGCGCTGATGTGCGAGTACCTGTTCGCGGCCTTCACGCTGAAGCGCTCCACAGGTGAGGGGCTGAACGAAGATCAGCTCGGTGCGGTCGAACGATGGCGACAGACGCTCTTGCTGGTCGCCAAGCAAGAGATGCTTCATCTCGCGCTCAACTGCAACCTCGTGAACGCGCTCGGCGCTAGCCCCCATCTGTCCCGTCCGAACCTGCCCCAGCCGGCGAGGCATTACCCGAGTGGCGTGCAGCTGACGTTGCTGCCGTTCGGGGAGCAAGCGCTGCGGCACTTCCTCTATCTCGAGCGCCCCGAGGGCATGGACTTCGACGACGCCGACGGTTTCGCCGCGGCCGAGCGCGCGGTACCGGTGATGGGCGAACAGGAGATCGCCCCCCACCTTCAGGAGTTCGCGACCGTTGGCCATCTCTACCGCTCCATCGAGGCGGGCTTTCGCCACCTCGCCGATAAGATGGGTGAGGACCAGCTGTTCGTCGTACCTGCTTCCGATCAAGTCGGAGGCGAGCTCTTCGGTTGGCCACAGCTCCGGCCGATTACCTGCGTCGCCGACGTGGTCCAGGCGATCGAGACCATCGTCGAACAGGGCGAAGGGCCACGGGGAGATTGGCGTAACGCCCACTTCGGACATTTCTTGAGCGTCCTCGACGAGTTTCTCGCGATGCGCGCGGCGGACCCGGGGGTGGAGGTCGCCCGACCCGTGCTTCCGGCGCTCGTGCGGCCCCCCGAGAATGGCGAACCCGCCGACCTGATCAGCGATCCGAAGAGCGCGGCCATCGCCGACCTCGGCAATGTCGCCTACGAGGTTCTCCTCCAGCTTCTCTACCGCCTCCTCAGCCGCGTGGACGAGAACGATGAGCAGATGAAGATCCTCTCGCAGGTCGCTGTTGGGCTGATGTTCGATGTGATCGAGCCCCTGGGTGAGATCCTGACCACCCTGCCCGTCGGGCCCGAACATCCGGGCCGGACCGCTGGGCCGAGCTTCGAGCTCTTCTACCAGCCCGACTACCTGCTCCCGCACCGAACCGCGGCCTGGCTGATCATGGCGGAGCACCTCACCGACGCCGCTGATCTCGTAGAGGCTCAGGGCGAAGGCGAGCCGCGTCTTGCTCCCGTGGCCGAAGCCCTCCGACGACACGCGGGTGTACTTCAGGCACACAGCCGCTAGCTGAGAAGCCGACGAAATCCGGGCTGAGCGGCGGGTTTCGCGTGTGTCTGTATCTAGGTGCCGATCTCCAGGTCAGCTCACCACTCGTCGTCGCCACCGCCGAGGACGAGTGTGAAGTTGAAGACCTCAGCGGCGTGCGAAGGGTTTGAGCCAGCCGGATAAGCGCCAGCGAGGAACGAGAGCGCCGTGAGGCCATGGTCGCCGCCGTGGCAGCTGCGGCGAAAGTCCTGCTGAGCGGCTCAGACGAGGTTCTCGGCACACGACAAGGCGGCGCCGATTCCCGGTCAATCGGCGAGGCGTAGCGTAGCCACGTGGCTTTTCGATGGAGGTCCGCCGGTGAGCTAGGGCAGGAGCTGTGACCCGGCCAGATTTCACGCCGTTGCCGGATCTACTTCACGGGCGCTCCCGTGCGGGGCCGGTCCGGACCCGCCGGCCTATCTACGTCGACCTGTTGCCTCCCTGCAACGCTGGCTGTCCGGCTGGCGAGAACATTCAGTCCTGGCTGGCGCATGTCGAAGCAGGCGACCATGAACAGGCGTGGAACGTCCTCGTCGCCGACAACCCGCTCCCGGCGATCCATGGTCGGGTCTGCTATCACCCGTGCGAGAGCGTGTGTAATCGCGCCGAGCTCGACAGTGCGGTGTCGATCCACTCGGTAGAACGCTTCCTCGGCGACCTCGCCGTGGAGAACGGGTGGGCGTTGCCCATGCCGTCGGCCCATACGGGCAAGCGGGTACTGGTTGTCGGCGCCGGGCCGAGCGGGCTGTCGGCCGCCTACCATCTGGCTCGTCGAGGCCACAAGGTAGAGATCCGCGACGCGGGCGGCGAAGCTGGCGGAATGATGCGCTACGGCATCCCTGCCTACCGGCTGCCCCGCCAGATGCTCGAAGCGGAGCTACGGCGAATCGAGGCGCTCGGCGTCCGGATCACACGGGGGCACCGGGTCGAGGATCTCACGGCCGAGCAGCGCGAGGGCGGCTTCGACGCGGTGTTCGTCGCGGTGGGAGCCCATCTGTCGAAACGCGTCGACATCCCGGCCCGCGACACCGGGCGGATTGTCGACGCGATCTCGTTCCTGCGCAGCGTCGCGTCCGGCGAGCGGCCGGTGATCGGACGGCGCGTCGCGGTCTACGGCGGTGGCAACACGGCGATGGACGCCGCCCGGACTGCCCGGCGGCTCGGAGCGGACGACGCGCTCATCGTCTACCGCCGCACGCGGGCCCAGATGCCCGCGCACGAGCAGGAGGCCGAGGATGCCGAGCGCGAGGGGGTGCGGATCAACTGGCTTCGTACGATCACCGCCTTCGAGGGCCCGGCAGTGCAGGTCGAGGTCATGGAGCTCGACGAGCACGGCTTCCCGCAGCCCACCGGGCGCTTCGAGGACCTCGCTGCCGACACCGTCATCCTTGCCCTCGGGCAGGAGGCCGACACTGCGTTCCTGCGAGCCGTGGAAGGCGTTGAGTTCACCGCTGACGGCACCGTGGTGGTGTCGAGCACCATGATGACCGGTTGCCCGGGTGTCTTCGCTGGCGGGGACATGGTTCCGGCGGAGCGCACGGTGACCGTCGGGGTCGGGCACGGTAAGAAGGCCGCGCGCCACATCGACGCCTGGCTGCGCGGCGCTGCGACGCCGACTTCGCCAACGCACGTCGTGCCGACGGGTGCACAAAAACACCCCGAGGTGGGGTTCGACATGCTGCACCTGTGGTACTTCGGTGACGCCGCCCGACGAGACGAGCCCGAGCGCGCGCCCGGCGAGCGGGTCGCCGACTTCGCCGAGGTGGTGGGGGGCCTGTCGGCAAAGGAGGCAAGCTACGAGGCGGGCCGGTGCCTGTCGTGCGGGAACTGCTTCGAGTGCGACGGCTGTCTCGGCGCTTGTCCGGAAGACGCAGTGATCAAGCTCGGCGTCGGGCACCGCTACCGGTTTGATTACGACCGTTGCACCGGCTGCGGGGCGTGCTTCGAGCAGTGCCCGGTGCACGCGATCGAGATGGTGCCGGAGAAACGCTGATGCGAGCGACGCTCGATGGAAACGAGGCCGCAGCCTCGGTTGCCTACCGGCTCAACGAGGTCTGCTGCATCTACCCGATCACGCCGGCCTCGCCGATGGCCGAGTTCGCGGACGAGTGGGCGAGCAAGAAGCAGCCGAACGTCTGGGGCAATGTGCCGGCGGTGGTCGAGCTGCAGAGCGAGGGCGGCGCGGCCGGAGCCGTGCACGGCGCTCTGCAGGGCGGTGCCCTGTCGACCACCTTCACCGCCTCCCAGGGCTTGCTGCTCATGATCCCAAACATGTACAAGATCGTCGGTGAGCTGACACCGACCGTGTTCCACGTCGCGGCGCGCGCCGTGGCCGGGCAGGCACTGTCGATCTTTGGCGACCACTCCGACGTCATGGCCGTCCGCCAGACCGGCTTCGCAATGCTCGCGTCCTCCTCTGTTCAAGAGGCGCACGATCTGGCCGCGGTGGCGCAGCTCGCGACCTTGTCCTCGCGGGTTTCGTTCCTGCACTTCTTCGACGGCTTCCGGACCTCGCACGAGCTCAACTCGATTGAACTGCTCTCCGACGACGACCTGCGGGCACTCGTTCCCGAAGAGCTGGTCCGCGCGCACCGCGAGCGGGCGCTGTCACCGGAGCGACCCTTCGTCAGGGGCACCTCGCACAACCCCGACGTCGCCTTCCAAGCGCGTGAGAGCTCCAACCCCTTCTACGCCCGGACGCCGGGGATCGTCGAGTACGCCATGGGCCGCCTGGCCGAGCGCAGCGGGCGCCGCTACGGCCTGGTCGACTACACGGGGCACCCCGAAGCCGAACGCGTGGTCGTGGTGATGGGATCGGCCGCGGAGACCGCGCGGGAGACCGTCGCCTACCTCTGTGCGAAGGGCGAGCGGGTCGGCGTTGTGACCGTTCGCCTCTACCGACCGTTCCCGACCGAGGCACTGCTCGCAGCAATGCCGCCAGAGGCGGAGCGCGTTGCCGTGCTGGATCGGACGAAGGAGCCCGGCGCGCTCGGGGAGCCCCTTTACCTCGATGTGGTCGGCGCACTGGCCGAGGCGCACTCAAATGGCGAGCGCGACGTGATGCCACGCGTCACCGGGGGCCGCTACGGGCTTGCGTCGAAGGAGCTCACGCCGGGGATGATTGCCGGAGTGTTCGCAGAGCTGGGGGGAGAGCGCCCCCGCCGGCGCTTCACCCTCGGCATCATCGACGACGTGTCGGGGACGAGTATCTCCTACGACGCACAGCTTGACATCGAGCCCGCTGACACGCTGCGGGCGGTCTTCTTCGGTCTCGGCTCCGACGGGACGGTCGGTGCGAACAAGAACAGCGTGAAGATCCTCGGCTCTGAGCTCTACGCACAAGGCTACTTCGTCTATGACTCGAAGAAGTCGGGTTCGCAGACCGTGTCGCACCTGCGCTTCGGACCACAGCCGATACGTGCTCCGTACCTCATCGGCCAGGCGAGTTTTGTCGGCTGCCACCAGTTTGGACTGCTCGAGCACGACGAGGTCCTCGGCCGCTGCGCGCACGGCGCGACGTTGCTGGTGAACTCCGCGTACTCCGCGAGCGAGTTCTGGGATGCGCTCGCCCGACCCATCCAGGAGCAGCTACTCGCCAAGCAGATCGAGCCGTACGTGATCGACGCCACTCGGATCGCCCGCGAGATCGGGCTCGGCGGTCGGGTCAACACCGTGCTGCAGACCTGCTTTTTCGCTATCTCCGGGGTGCTCGACCGCACCGAAGCGATCGAGCGGATCAAGGCGGCGATCACCAAGAGTTACGAACGGCGCGGTACCGCGGTGGTCGCAGCGAACCTCGAGGCGGTCGATCGCGCCATAGAGGAGCTGGAGCGGGTCGCGCTTCCCGACAAGGTGACCTCCAGCCGCGAGTTGCCCCTGATGGTGCCCGAAGAGGCGCCAACGTTCGTCCAGAAGGTCACCGCACCGATGCTGGCTGGCCACGGCGACGACCTGCCGGTTTCCGAGCTGCCGGTCGACGGCACGTGGCCGAGTGGCACGGCAGCTTACGAGAAGCGCAAGATATCCGACGTCGTCGCGCTCTGGGACCCGGAGCTGTGCATCCAGTGCGGCAACTGCAGCTTCGTCTGCCCCCACAGCGTCATTCGCTCGAAGTTCTACGACCAATCGCAGGTCGAAAGGGCACCGGGAGCCTTCCGCTTCGCGCCGCTGCGGGCGCGTGGACTGCCCGACACCAGCTACACCTTGCAGGTGTATGTCGACGACTGCACCGGCTGCGGGCTGTGCGTCGAGGCCTGCCCGGCCGTGGCGCCGGACGACCCGTCTCACAAGGCGATCAACCTCGCCCCATTCGAGCCACTCGCGCCGGCCGAGCGGGAGAACATCGCGTTCTTCGAAAGCCTGCCCGTCGCCGAGCGCTCTCGAGTGGACTTCGGCACCGTACGCGGCACCCAGTTCCTCGAACCCCTGTTCGAGTTCTCCGGTGCGTGCGCCGGCTGCGGCGAGACGCCGTACCTGAAGCTCCTCTCGCAGCTGTTCGGCGACCGCGCCGTGATCGCCAACGCGACCGGTTGCTCGTCGATCTACGGGGGCAACCTGCCCACGACGCCGTGGACCACAAACGCCGCAGGGCGCGGCCCAGCATGGTCGAACTCGCTGTTCGAGGACAACGCAGAGTTCGGCCTCGGAATGCGCCTTGCCGCCGACCGCCACCTCGAGCTCGCCCGTCGACGCCTCGGCGAGCTGCGCGACCAGCTCGGCGCCGACCTCGTCGACACTGTGCTCGACTCGCCCCAGCTCACCGAGTCGGAGCTACGGGACCAACGCGACCGCGTGGCCGAGCTCGGGCGCCGCCTCGGAGCGCTGCGGGGGCCCACCGCCCTCGACTTGCGGAGCGTCATCGACCACCTCGTACGGCGCAGCGTGTGGATCGTCGGGGGCGACGGGTGGGCCTACGACATCGGATTCGGTGGTCTCGACCACGTCCTCGCGAGCGGGCGGAACGTGAACGTGCTCGTGCTCGACACCGAGGTGTACTCGAACACCGGAGGGCAGGCCTCCAAGGCCACGCCGCTCGGTGCCGTCGCCAAGTTCGCCGCCGCGGGCAAGACCGTCGAGAAGAAGGACCTCGCCCTGCAGGCGATCGCCTACGGCAGCGTCTACGTGGCCCGGGTCGCGATGGGCGCCGATCCCGAGCAGACGCTACGCGCGTTTCGCGAGGCAGAAGCCTACGAAGGGCCGTCGCTCCTGATCGCCTACAGCCACTGCATCGCCCACGGAATCGAGATGCGGACCGGGCTCGACCAGCAGTACCGGGCCGTCGCGAGCGGTTACTGGCCACTTATCCGGTACGACCCGATGGTGCGTGCCGCCGGCGGCAACCCGTTCCTGCTCGACTCGCCGCGACCGCGCATCGCGCTCACCGATTACACCCGACGAGAGCTTCGTTATTCGGCGCTGGCCAACTCCGATCCCGCCGAGGCAGAGCGCCTCGGAGGCCTATCCCAGGCGGCGGTCAGTCAACGCTGGGCGACCTACGAGGAGATGGCGACGCGTCCCGCCGAGCGCTTCCCCGCCGACGCCCGCAAGGATCGCTGATGGACCTCACCACCAACTACATGGGGCTCGCGCTGCGCAACCCGCTCGTCGCTTCGCCCTCGCCGCTCTCGCACACCGTCGACGGGGTACGCCGGCTCGCGGACTCCGGTGTCGGGGCCGTCGTGCTCCACTCGCTGTTCGAAGAAGAGCTGGCCGAGGAGGCAGCGCGGAACTCTCGCCTCGTCGAGGCCGGCAGTGACAGCTTCGCCGAGTCCCTCTCGTACTTCCCCACGACGTCAGGAGAGGAACCCGGCCCGCGCCGCTACCTGAACCTGCTGGAGCGCGCTGCGGCTGCCGTGGAGGTTCCCGTCATCGCTAGCCTGAACGGCGTTACGGAGGGCGGTTGGACGAGCTACGCACGCTCGATGCAGGACGCCGGAGCGGCCGCCATCGAGCTCAACGTTTACTACGTCGCCGGCAACGTGGACGTTTCGGGCCGCGCAGTCGAGCAGCAACACGTCGAGATACTCCAGCGAGTGAAGGCAGCCGTCACTGTGCCGGTCGCAGTGAAGATCGGCCCTCACTTCAGCTCGATTGGCGAGATGGCGCGACAGCTCGACGCGGCCGGTGCCGACGCGCTCGTGCTCTTCAACCGCTTCCTGCAGCCCGACATCGACCCCGAGTCGCTCGCTATCGTGCTCGGCCCCGGGCTCTCGAGCCCGGTCGAGGCCCGGCTCCCGCGCACCTGGATCGCGCTTCTACGCGGACACGTACGCGCTGCGCTCGCGGCCTCGACTGGCGTCGAGCGACCGGAGGACGTCGTCGCGTACCTCCTCGCCGGGGCGGACGTCGTCATGACCACCTCGTCGCTCCTGCGCCACGGCCCGGAGCACGCGACCGCGCTGCTCGACGGCGTGTCCGCCTGGATGGCACGGAAGGGGTTCTCCACCGTCGACAAGCTGCGCGGGATGCTCGCCGTGCCGGCCAGTGCGGACGAGACGGCTTACGAGCGCGCGAGATACGTCATCGCCCTGCGGTCGGCGAACGCGAACCCCTACGGCCCGTGGTGACCGGCGTGACTTGATGGTCGTGAACCCCGCCACCACTGAACGCTGGTCGGCGCACCTCGCGGCTTCCGATGGTGTGCGTCTGTGGTCCCAGCCGAACCCACGCAGGAGAGCCCGAAGGGTCAACCAACCGAGGCACCGACGTCCTCGAGTCTTGGAGCTGGGTGTGCCACTGCCGTGCGGTGGGTGCGTCAGCGCCGGACGGTGCGACGGGCCGGCTCTCGGATCGGCGCATTGACGAGCGGGGTAGCGACCGAGCAGGCCAGATCGTTCGGGCGGGTTTGGCGGGTGACCTCGACGGTTGTTGCGGATTTCGAATCGCCGTCCATGACCCGGCCACCCTCCATTTCGGCAACCTTTACGATGATGCCGATAGACCGCACATGACGCCAAACTTCACGATCAGCTACGAGGGCTATGAGCCCACCGAGGAAGGCCTACGAGAAGCGCTGACCTCGACCGGCAACGGCTACTTCTGCACGCGCGGATTCGCGGAATGGGAGGACGCCGACGGCGTGCACTACCCAGGGACCTACGCTCATGGCGGGTACAACCGGGAGACGACGATCATGGGCGGCCTCCCGGTGCTCAACGAGGATCTTGTCAACCTACCCAACTGGGCCGTGCTAAAGCTTCGCATCGAGGACGCGGAGGTGGTCCGGCTTCACGACATCGAGCTGCTCTTCTACCGCCACGAGTACGACTTCCGCACCGCTATGCTTCTCCGTACTCTGCGTTTTCGCGACCGATCCGGCCGAGAGACCGCACTGCGCAGCCGCCGCTTCGTGAGCATGGCCCACGTCCACCAGGCGGCGATCGAGTGGACGCTCACGCCGGAGAACTGGTCGGGCAAGCTCGAGATTGTCACGGCGCTGGACGGTCGTGTCACCAACGCCGGGGTCGCTCGCTACCGTGAGCTGGAAGGTCGACATCTCGATCCGGTTCTCCCGCGGACGTTCGGACCCGAGGTGATCGCACTGATGGCGCGCACCCGACAATCGCGGATTTACGTGGCGGAGGCGGCCCGCACCCAGGTGTTCGTCGGCGACGCGCCGCTCGAGGTCGAGCGCAACCTGTACCAGATGCAGGACTACGTCCAGCAGGTGCTCCGTATCGACGCCCGGCAGGGCGTGCCGGTGCGGGTGGAGAAGATGGTGGCGTTCTATACGTCACACGACCGGGCGATCAGCGAGCCGCTCGGAAATGCCGGGAAATCCATCGGCGGATATCCGCGGTTCTCCGAAGCTCTCTCTCACCACCGTGACGCGTGGGAGGAGCTGTGGGAGGAATGCGACATCGTCTTGCCGGGAAACTCGCGGGTGCAGCTTCTACTCCGGCTGCACATCGCCCACATCCTGCAGGTCTGCTCGCGCCACACAACGGAGTTCGACGCCGGCGTCGTCGCGCGCGGCCTGAACGGCGAGGCCTACCGCGGGCACGTCTTCTGGGACGAGCTGTACGTGTTTCCCTTCTTGAACTTCCGCTTGCCCCAGGTCGCACGGCATCTGCTCCTGTACCGAGCGCTTCGATTGGGCGAGGCTCGCCGGGCGGCGCGGGCAGCCGGCTACCGCGGTGCGATGTATCCGTGGCAGAGCGGCAGCGACGGCCAGGAGGAGACGCAGGTCGTCCACCTCAATCCGCTCTCGGACCTCTGGGAGCCCGACCTCAGTCACAACCAGCGCCACGTAGGCGCCGCCATTTTCTACAACGTCTGGCACTACTATCAGGCCACCGGCGATGTCGAGTTCATGCTCGACCACGGGGCCGAGATGACGCTCGAGATCGCACGATTCTGGTCCTCGCTCGCCCACTACAACCCCGAGCGCGATCGCTACGAGATCCACGGAGTCATGGGTCCCGATGAGTTCCACGACAAGTACCCCGGGGCGGAGAGCGGAGGTCTCCGCAACAACGCCTACACAAATGTTATGGTCGCCTGGATCTGCGAGACCGCCCAGAAAGTGCTCGAACTGCTCCCGGCGGGTCGAGCCAAGGCGCTGCGGGACAGGATCGGACTGACCAGCGAGGAAGTCGCCACGTGGGCGCGTATGAGCCGCCGGATGTTTGTCCCATTCCACGGCGACGGCATCATCAGTCAGTTCGAGGGATACGAGCAGCTCGCCGACCTCGACTGGGATGACTACCGAGAGCGCTACCACGACAAGATCCAAAGGATGGACCGAATCCTCCGAGCGGAAGGCGACGACCCCGCTCGCTACAAGCTCGCAAAGCAAGCCGACACTGTCATGCTGTTCCTGCTGTTCTCCGAGGAACAGCTTGGCGAACTGTTCGACCGCCTCGGCTACGACTATGGCCCGGAGACGGCGCAAAAGAACATCGACTACTACGACCACCGGACCTCGCACGGCTCGACCCTGAGCTTCGTCACGCACGCCGCCGCCCTTGCTGGGCTGAATCCTGAGAGCTCATGGGAACGCTTTCTGGTGGCGCTCGAGAGCGACATCGGCGACGTGCAGGGCGGCACCACCAAGGAAGGCATCCATATGGCGGTCATGTCCGGCACACTGGACCTGATCCAGCGCGGCTACCTCGGAACCGATATCCACGGCGACGTCCTCTCGTTCGCGCCCCGGTTGATCGACCATCTCGACGGGTTGTCGTTCCACATGCAGTTCCGCGGGATGCCGATCTGGGTGCACCTCAGTGGCAGAGAACTCACAGTTACGGCACGTACCGAGGGCATCAGCCGGACGGTGAAGGTCGGCGTCGGTGAAGATGTCCAGGAGCTGTCGCCGGGCGACGGCTACTGCTTCACGCTCGTCGACCCACCGCCGGGCCAAGGTGGGGGAAAGGAGAGCTGAAATGGCAACGGGCTTTGAGGGCGCCATCTTCGATGTTGACGGCGTGCTCGTCGACTCTCCGCACCAGCGGGCCTGGCAGGAGACGCTTCAGGAGCTGATGGAAGGCGACTGGCGCGACGTCCGCGATGAGACCACCTGGTCGCCTGGGACATTCACCCGCCAGGTGTACGAGGAATACATGTCTGGCAAGCCGCGCCTGAGCGGTGCGCGCGCCGTGCTGGACTACTTCGAGGTACCGAACGCTGACCAGCGAGTGGACACCTACGCCAACCGCAAGCAGGCCAGGGTCATCGAGCTCATCGAGGCGGGGGAGTTCGAGGCCTACCCGGACGCCTTACGCTTCGCGCTCGGCGGCGCGGGCGTCGGGGATCCGAATCGCAGCGGCCTCCTCCTCTAAGAACGCCGGATTGTTCCTGCGCCAGATCCGCCTTGACGCCTTCGCCGAAGAGCAGGGTCTCGGCTACGACTTCGTGACACCCGGGCTGAGCCTCCTCGACTTCTTCGATGCCGATGTCTCGGGTCGCAACTTCGCCCACGGGAAGCCCCACCCCGAGATCTTCCTCACCGCGGCCGCAGAGTTGGGCAGCCCGCCGGAGAAGTCCTTCGTCGTCGAGGATGCTGTCTCCGGCATCGAGGCAGCCAAGGCCGGGGAGATGGCCGCTCTCGGTATCGCCCGGGAGGGCGACGCGGAGATGTTGGCCAGAGCCGAAGCGGATCTCGTGGTCACGTCGCTGGACGACGTGGACGTCGATCGGCTCTCCGAGGGACTACTGGTGGCAAAGGAGGAGTAGAGCGCGTCGGCGCTGTCACGGGTGTGCGACTCCTGCAGGAGGGGGGCCAGAGCATCTACGGAATGGCGCCTTCTCGGCCCGCAGGTCGCCACGGCGCTGCTCCGTTGGACAGCTCGTCCGCAAGGTTCCCAAGCCAGGGGTGGTTTGCAGTCAACCACCGAGAACTGGCCTGTCGACGTTTACGTCTCGAACGTCGCTCCGAAGAAGGCGACTGTGCTCGTGATAGAACGACTGCGAATCCTCGTGTCCTGATGAGTGTCGGACGAATCGTCGATTCATCGGTGATCGATCCATTTGGCAAGGTGGGGGCGTGTGCATATCCTCGTTGTCAACGCCGGCTCGAGCAGTCTGAAGCTCCGCGTCCTCAATGACGGCGATGCCGTACTTGCGACCAAGGATCTCCCGCAGCTCAATCGGCAGGATCTCGGCCCGACACTTGCCGCCTTCCTGGACGAGGGTCCGGCGATCGATGCCGCCGGACATCGGGTCGTCCATGGTGGCTCGCTACTGACGGCGCCCGTCGTGCTCGACACCGGGATCCACCGGACCCTCCGGTCGCTCGGCGATCTCGCCCCTCTGCACAACCCACCCAGCTTGGCAGCAATCGACGCACTGCGTTCGTTGCGACCGAACCTGCCCCAGATTGCCTGCTTCGACACCAGCTTCCATGCAAACATGCCCGCGAAGGCAGCCACCTACGCACTGCCCCGGACGTGGCGGGAGCAGTGGGGCATCCGACGTTATGGCTTCCATGGGCTCAGTCACGAATGGGCAAGCCGGCAGGGGAGCGAGCTACTACGGAGGCCCAGAGAACAGCTCCGCTTGGTCACGGCTCACTTGGGCGCCGGCGCATCCCTCGCAGCGGTGGCATGGGGACGCTCGGTCGACACCACGATGGGGTTTACTCCAATGGAGGGCCTCGTCATGTCCACCCGCTCGGGCAGCCTCGACCCCGGTCTTGTGCTGTGGGCGCAGCAACGCAAGGGCCTGTCTGCTGCCGATGTCGAAGAGATCCTCGAACGCGAGTCGGGGCTGCTCGGACTGTCGGGCCAGTCAGCGGATCTGCGCGAGATCATCGACAGGGCCGACGCAGGGAACCACGACGCTCGCCTCGCCTACGAGGTCTACGTGTACCGAATCCAGACCAATGTGGCCGCCATGTGCGCGGCCATGGAGGGGATCGACGGCCTCGTGTTCACGGGCGGGGCCGGCGAAGCGTCCTCCCGGTTGCGAGCCGACACCTGCGCGGGCCTCGCTTTTCTCGGCTTGAGGCTCGTGGACGCCACCAACGAAGCTCGCTCCGGGGACCGCCTGGTATCCGCCCCCGGGGCCACGCCGGCCGTGCTCGTCGTGGAGGCCCGGGAGGATCTTGAGATTGCTCGACAGGTCCGTGCGCTGCTCGTCTAGCAATCCCGCGGTGGAACCGCGCCGGTGGTGGGTCGGGATGGCTATCCAGGAGACTCGGATTCGCGGTGTGTGGTGCGACCCGACCAGCGAGACCGTGGCCAACAAGGCAGGGCCCGGCAACGCCACCTCATAGGGCCCTTCGGCCCTAATGGGCCAGCCCGACTTGCGCGATCGTAGAGGGGGGGGCGGTCCGGTACTCACAGAAGGGTCTCAAGACTCATCCCATGACGACAAACGCTGTTTCCCCTGAGCTGCTCCACAAGATGGATGCCTACTGGCGCGCCGCCAACTATCTGTCGGTCGGCCAGATCTACCTCTACGACAATCCGCTACTCAAGAAGCCGCTGGAGCTCGCCCACGTGAAGCCCCTCGTGGTCGGGCACTGGGGCACGACGCCGGGGCAGAACTTCATCTATGTGCACCTGAACCGGGTGATCAGGAAGTACGACCTCGACATGCTCTACATCGCCGGCCCGGGGCATGGCGGCCCAGCGCTGGTTGCCAACACCTACCTCGAGGGCTCCTACAGCGAGATCTACCCCGACGTCAGCCAGGACGAGGCTGGACTGAAGCGGCTGTTCACACAGTTCTCGTTTCCCGGCGGGATCTCGAGCCACGTCGCACCGACAACGCCGGGTTCGATTCACGAGGGTGGCGAGCTCGGCTACTCGCTCAGTCACGCCTTCGGGGCCGTCTTCGACAATCCCGACCTCGTCGTCGCCTGCGTGATCGGCGACGGCGAGGCAGAGACCGGACCGCTGGCCACCGCCTGGCAATCCAACAAGTTTCTCAACCCGATCACGGACGGGGCTGTGCTGCCGATCCTGCACCTCAACGGGTACAAGATCAGCAACCCGACCGTGCTCGCCCGCATCTCCCACGAGGAGCTGGAGCAGTACCTTCGAGGCTGCGGCTGGGTACCCCACTTTGTGGAAGGCGATGAGCCGCGGGAGATGCACCGGCTCATGGCCGGCACTTTGGATGCTGCCATCGAGAGCATCCAACAAATCCAAAGCCATGCTCGCGAGACGGGCGACACCACCCGGCCGCGCTGGCCAGTGATCGTGCTGCGGTCACCGAAAGGCTGGACGGGGCCGAAGGTCGTCGACGGTCTGCAGATCGAGGGCACGTTCCGGTCCCACCAGGTACCGCTCCTTGTCGATTCGGAGCACCCCGATCACGTGGACCTGCTCGAGAGCTGGATGAAGAGCTACAAGGCCGACGAGCTCTTCGATGAAGAGGGTCGCCTGGTCTCCGAGTTGGCCGAGCTGGCGCCGAGGGGAGACCGACGGATGGGGGCCAACCCCCACGCCAACGGCGGCTTGCTGCTGCGGGACCTGCGGATGCCGGACTTCTGTGCCCACGCGCTGGAGGTGCCGTCACCCGGTGCTGTCGACGGCGAAGACACGCTGGTGTTGGGCGAGTTCCTCCGTGACGTGGTCGCACTCAACCAAGGCCGGCGGCACTTCCGCATCTTCGGTCCCGACGAGACGCTCTCGAACCTCCTCGGCGCGGTCTTCGAAACGACGAACCGTCAGTGGGACGCCCCAACGGTCGAGAATGACGAGTTCCTCGCGCCCGACGGACGCGTCCTCGACTCGATGCTGAGCGAACACCAGAGCGAAGGCTGGCTGGAGGGCTATCTGCTCACCGGACGGCATGGACTGTTCAACTGCTACGAGGCCTTCATCCACATCGTCGACTCGATGTTCAACCAGCACGCCAAGTGGTTGAAAGTTACCTCGCAGCTGCCGTGGCGACGGGAGATCGCCTCGCTGAACTATCTCCTCGTTTCCCACGTCTGGCAGCAAGACCACAACGGTTTCACCCATCAGGACCCCGGCTTTCTCGACCAGGTCGTCAACAAGAAGGCCGACATCGTGCGCGTCTACCTTCCGCCCGACGCGAACTGCCTTCTGTCGGTGGCCGATCACTGCCTGCGCAGCCGGAACTACGTGAACGTCGTGGTCGCCGGAAAGCGCCCTATGCCTCAGTGGCTCACCATGGATGCGGCGGTCGTGCACTGCACGGAAGGGATCGGCGTCTGGGAGTGGGCCAGCAACGACCAGGACGCCGAACCCGACGTCATCATGGCCTCCTGCGGCGACACGCCCACCCTGGAAGTCCTGGCTGCCGTTTCGATCCTCCGCCAGCATCTGCCCGAAATTCGGATCAGAGTGGTCAACATCGTCGATCTCATGAAGCTCCAGCCCAATACGGAGCACCCCCATGGGCTGAGCGACACGAACTACGACTCCCTGTTCACCAAGGACAAGCACATCATCCTCGCCTTCCATGGCTACCCGTGGCTGATCCACCGGCTGACCTACCGTCGAACCAACCAGAACTTGCACGTCCGGGGCTACGTCGAAGAGGGGACCATCACGACGGCCTTCGACATGCGGGTGCAAAACCGCCTGGATCGGTACCACCTGGTCCAGGACGTGATCGATCGGCTGCCGCAACTCGGTGCGAAGGGGAGCTACCTGAAGCAGACGATGCAGGACAAGCTGATCGAGCACCGGCGATATATCGCCAAGCACGGTCAGGACATGCCCGAGATTCGGGACTGGAAATGGGGGAGCAAGTGACCCGGGCGGGCCCAATCCCGCGCGGAGCGGGCCATGAGCATGCAGCAGACAGCCCGATGGCAGGGTTACGACCCTACGGGCTATCGGTATCGGAAACCTCGCTGGGTCGGTCCGGAGACCGACCCGAGACCGCGGTACATCCTTAGGCCGGCCAGCTCGCGAAGCCGCGGAGAGAGCGTTGGCCAGACCTCCGGCAGGATCGACAGGGAGGCGTTCTCTTGTTGCCGAATCCATGGTTGACAGTAGTAGGCAATGACCCCATGGCGTAGCTGATCGGCCGTCGTGTTCGCACCGGTCTGGTGGAGGACCCGGCCATCCAGGCACACGAGAGAGCCGGCACTCCCGCCCACCGCCACTGTCTCGCCACTGCGCCCGCTCATGGTCTCGGCAGACCAACCGGCGTGGTCCTCCCGATGCGAACCAGGTACGAACCTGGTTGCCCCGTTCTCCTCGGTGAAGTCGTCGAGCATCCAGATGATGTTGGCCACCAGGGGGAAGGCTGGCCAGGGTCCCGGCACGTAGTCTTGGTCGTAATGCAGGTACATCGGATGACTGCCCGGACCGGTGATGTTGGCGGTGATGCTCGAGAGGAGGAACGCCGGATCGAGCAGGTGGTTCATCAGCGCCAGCGCCACCGGGTGCTCGACGATGTTGACGAACTCCGCACCTTTATTGAGAAGCCCAAAGACACGCTGGTTGCGAGGTCCATCTTCCCATTTCGGATCGTGGTCGATGCCCGCCGCTCGCTCGCGCCGGGCGACCTCGACGAGGCTCGACCGCACTCGCCCCACCTCTTGCTCGGACAATACGTCAGCGACCACCACGAAGCCGTCGCGCTCGAGTCCCTCAAACGCCATTTCAAGACTCTCCACGTCCGCCACCGCCCTCAGTCCCGCCAGTGCGGAACGCCGATTATTTCCAAGCCCCTCCCAGAGGGAACATCACACTTCGGCTCCGTCAGAGCGACGAGGCAAGGGAGCGGAGCCTTTGACGCTCGTGCGAAACATCTCTCGGCGCATACCCGAGTAGTCGTTGAGAGCGTTGTGCATGGTGCAGCGGTTGTCCCAGATCGCCAGCGTGTGCGGTGCCCAGCGGAAGCGGCACGTGAAGTTCTCGTTGGTGGCGTGGCGGTAGAGGTAATCGAGTAACGGTTGGGACTCGGCAGGACTCCAGCCTTCGAATCTTGTCGTGTACACGGGATTCACGAACAACGCCGTCCGATGGGTCGAGGGATGCTCGCGGACCGCAGGATGGCTGTGCTCCTTGAACGCCTCCGCTGAGGGAGCGATGGCCATGGACGTGAGGTCCTTCACCTGGTCCAGGAGCCCGCCTGTTCCGTACGCCATGCCCGCCGAGTGCACGGCCCGAAGCTCAGCGAGGGTCCCTTTCAAGCCCCGTGATAGCGATTCGTAGGCCAGGTACTGATTCGACCAGATCGTGTCTCCCCCGAAGGGGGGCACCTCTGCAGCGTGGAGCAAGGTGTAGGAGGGCGGCTCGGGGAGATAGCTCAGGTCGCTGTGCCAGGCGTTGGCGAAGTTGAGCTGATCGGTGGACTCCTTGACCACCCGGATGACAAACGGCCGGTCCTCCAACGGTGTCACAAACGGGGTGGTGTCCCTTCCGCCGAGGAGGTCCGTCACTCGCTCGAGATCGTCCAGATCCATCTCCTGGTCGGGGAGGAAGACGACCAGGTACTGGGCCAGTGCCTCACGCAAGCCTTCGAGTTGCTCGCTGTTCTCCATCTTGGTGAGGTCCACGCCAGTGACCAAGGCACCGAGCGCACCTGCTACAGGAAATACGTCCAAGTCCATCGCTTGAATTCTCTCATCCGGCGAAACGGCGTGCCGGAGACCAGTTCTCCCCATGGTGTAACGGCCACTCGGCATGGTGTAACGGCCACTCGGCGGTCGTCTCAGGATGTCCTGAAACCTGGGTTCTCTCGGGCAATGTCCGTGCCCGGCGCTTCTACGAGCAGCAGGGCTGGATGCCGACCAACGCTTTCGCCACTCCGGAGTACGGTCCGGTGCCGGTGTGGGAGCTCCGCTATGAGCGGGGTTTCTGACGATTCGAGGACCGGGCCCAGAGATTGCTCAACATGAAGTCCTTTGCCGGCAAACTGGCTGTGGTCACGGGAGCCGGCTCGGGAATGGGCCGAGAGCTGGTCGTCCAACTGGCCAGCGACGGGTGCTCTGTTGCTGGGTGCGACGTGCACGAAGCGGCCGTTCGAGAGACCGTAAGGCTGGCGGAGAACCACGCCCGGCCCGGCAGCCGGGTCACCGGTCACCTCTGCGACGTCGCCGATGAGGGCCAGGTCCTGCGGTTCCGTGATGAGGTCTTGAGAGCGCACGACACCGAATACGTGGATCTCCTCTTCAACAACGCCGGGATCGCCGCCGGCGGAAGCTTCGTCACTGATCCCCGGGAGATCTGGGAGCGGACCTTCGCCGTCAACTAATGGGGCGTCTACCACTGCACCCGGACCTTCTTGCCAGTGCTGATGAAGAGCACTGACGCTCTGGTGGTGAACACGAGCAGCATCAACGGGTTCTGGGCCTCGCTCGGCCCGGGCTCACCCCACACCGCTTACAGCACGGCCAAGTTTCGCTGCGAAGGGCTTCTCGGAGGCCCAGATCGAGGACCTGAGGGTGCACGCTCCCCACATCTGCGTCGCTGTCGTCACGCCGGGGCACGTTGGGACCGACATTGTTGTCAACACGCGGCGCGTGCTCGGACGACCCGAACTCGAGGACATGAGCGACGCTGAGGTCGAGAATTGGCGACCCGGCCTCATCCGCCGAGGTGCTCCCGCCGATGCGTCGACCGAGGACCTTCGCCGTCTGATTGGCCAGATGAGCGAGGACTTCAAGGAGACCGCACCACTCGGGGCCGCCGAGGCGGCCAGCACGATCTTGGAGGGCATTCGCGAGGGGAGGTGGAGGATCCTGGTCGGACGGGATGCGGAAGTGCTTGACGCCCGCGTCCGGCGCGAACCCGAAACCGCCTACGAGTACCCCAGAATTGGCGGGGCAATTCTGGAATACCATGCGAAGGACAATCGAGAGAATCGTGATGGATAGACGTCAAAGACCCGCACCTGAGTGGTTATGGCGAGTAGGCGGCGCTCTGCGAGTCTGGCGGTGATGAGCCCGGCTGCGCTGCTTCGCCAGATCATTGCCGAACCGGGGTTTGTGGTCGTTCCGTGTGTCCACGATGCCATGACGGCGCGTATGGCGGAGCAAGCGGGATTCCCGCTGATCGACATCGAGAGCGCCGGCTCCCTGGCGGTTGCCTATGGGCTCTCGGACCACGGGATTGGAACCGTAAGCGACCTCCTAGGGCACGCCCGCGACGTCGCCATGGCAGTGAGCGTGCCCGCCTTCGCCGATCTTGATGACTGCGGAGGTACGCCTCTCGCGGTGGCCCGGGCAGTGGCAGTGGCAATCCGAATCGGGATCGCGGGCGTTCACATCGACGACATCGACAGCGGATGCAAGGGCTTTCCTGGTCACGAGGATCAACTCATCGGGGAGCGAAACGCTGTCGACCGGGTACGCGCTGCCATTGATGCCCGCGCCGGCGGGGACCTTGTGGTTGTTGCACGTTCGTACGCATCCGATCCAGCGCAAGCAGTTGACCGATTGCATCGGTTTGCCGAATTGGGAGCCGATGTATTGTTCCCGGTCAGGCTCGGGTACCGAGAGGTAATCGAGCTCTCGGATCGACTTCCAAAGCCGCTCTATTGCGTCGATGGCCGCAACGTTCCGCCACCGGCGGAGCTCGAGTCGGCTGGTGTCAAATTCGTGATGGACAATGACGTATTCCAAATTTCGGCACAAGTCGTGAGGGAGCTCCTCATCGAGCTCCGCCGTGAGGGATTCATTGCCGGCGCAGACAAGAGGGCACTGTCGTGGGACGAGTTCCACCGTGTCATGGGCACGCCCGAGGCGATGAGGCGGGCAATCGAGTACCGGATGCTGCCGAGAGAACGCACTCAGTGACCCAGGCAATAGGCCTCGGCTTCGTCGAGCCTCGAGGAGCTCGCTCGGAAGCGCAAGCTTACGGTCGGCCTAAGCCGGCTGCTCCTACGAGCTGCAGTGCCTGTCGATGGATCGACCGGAGTATCGGAGGTAACTCACGATGGCCGAGGTTTCCTCTAAGGGCTTTCCGAGGTGTGCCAAGTGCGGCGGATCTGAAAGCGAGCACCCGGTGATCCACGTCGAAGAGGGCGCCTACTCGGCGTGCATCGACGTGGAGATCGCCGGCCTCGTCCAGCCCAGCGAGGCCGCGCTTCGAGACTTCCCCCCAGAAGCGCATGCCCATGTTGTCAACGTTGCGTACACCGACACGGATCCTGCCGTTGTTCAAGTCGGCTTCCGGCCCAATGACCCCTTCCATTTCCTGAACATCTACCGTCACGACGACGGCTGGAGCCTGGAGCGAAGGGCGTCGTCGTAGCGATGGCGACTCCGCTATTCGAGGGTGAGAGGGGCTTCGTGCACACGTTTACCGAGGTCCGGGCCCACCCTTTCGTGCCAGAACTTCGCCTCCGCCTGGCGCAGGACTTGATCGGACTTTGGGAGAAGGCGGAGGGGGCAATGGGCCGGGGAGAGCTTGCCCCGCCATTCTGGGCGTCGGTCTGGCCGGGAGGCCTGGCTCTGGCGCGGTACCTGCTCCAGCACCCAGACACGGTTCTCGGGCGTACGGTGATCGACGTGGCTACCGGGTCCGGCGTGGTGGCCATCGCAGCTGCCCTCGCCGGAGCTCGGTCCGTGGCCGCCTACGACACCGATGAGCTCGCCGTCCACGCGGCTCAGATGAACGCCGGACTTAACCAGGTCAACGTCGCGGTCTACAAGGCGGACGTCCGAGCCATCCCGGCCTCGACTGGAGCTCTCGTGACGGCGGGCGACGTGTTCTACGAGCGCGACATCTCGAGGGCCATGCTCGAAAGTCTGACCACGCTGGTCGACGCGGGCTCCGAGGTCCTCATCGGCGACCCGTATCGCTCCTTCCTTCCTCAGGATCACCTTGAATCCCTTGCCAACTTCGACATCGGTGTGGACATCGCCCTGGAAGGCAAGTTGGTCAAGAGGACTCTGGTCGCGCGCTTGTGCTGAGCCAGCGATCGAGCCATCGAGTCCGATGGAGGGCCCGACAGGGCGGGTGCTCACCGCCGGACCCGTCGGGGCAGGAGCTCATCGGCGCCTAACCACCCGACGTCGGTCTCGTGGGATCGGCGGCCTCTACGACCTGCTCGACGATCCCGATGACTCGGAGAACCCGCAGAACCCTTTTGCCGGCTGGGGTGAAATGCATTCAGTTCCGTCGCGCCACTGGGCGCGCGAGGACGAGGTGCTTGTCGGCAGGGGTGTCGACAGACGTTGGGGAAAGGCTATGCAGCAGCTGGGGCGATGCTGACCTCGAAGCCGAGGTCTTCGATCCTGCGCTGGAGCCGCTTCGCCTCAACAGCCGGATCGTGTCGGAGCTCGAAGAATCGGGCGCCAGGGTCGTCATAGAGAGCACCGTTGGTGAGCAGGTGCCAGGAGACATCCAAGATGGAGTGAGCAACTGCGATGGTGGCCTTGTTGGACCCTCTCCGTCGGGCGAGCCTGGAGTACTGGGCGGAGAGGTAGGTGTCTTTGGTCCGCGACGCCCCCCTTGCTGCTTCGACAAGCGCACGCTGCAGCCAGGTCGAGCCTTGTCGCGTGCCGGCGGGGTGACGTTTTCCAGCCGACTCATGACTAGCGGGGGCCACCCCGGCCCACGCGCACAGGTGGCCCGAGGTCGGGAATCGAGTCATGTCGACACCCATCTCGGCGATCATCACCTCGGCGGTGGTCCTCGAGACCCCGGGAATGGAGCACAAGATGGTGACCGCCGACTCAAAAGGGCACAGGCGATCCGTGACGTCAGCGGTGAGGGTGGCGATCGAGCGATCCAAGAAGTCGATGTGCTCGATCACCTGGCGACAGACCAGGGCATGGTGGGAGTCGAACCGGCCGCTGAACGCTTCTTCGAGCTGAGGAATCTTGGCTCGCAAACGCGACTTGGCCATCTGGGCAAGGACCGCTGGGTCCCGCTCGCCATCGATCATCGCCTCGATCATCTCCCGCGACGACTGGCTCCAGACTTTCGACGCCACCGAGGACAGTTTGATGCCGGCGTCTTGGAGGGTCTTCTCCAGGCGCTGGATCTCCTTGGCTCGGGCTTCGACCTGGGTCTTTCGGTAGCGGGTGACATCGCGGAGTTCCCGAATCTCCGGCGGGGGCACGAAACTCGGGCGGACCATGCCGTGGGCCGCGACATCGGCCAGCCACTCGGCATCAGAGAGGTCGGTCTTGCGTCCCGGCACGTTCTTCACGTGCTGTGCGTTGCAGAGCCACAGCTCGTCGAACAACCCTTCGAGGCAGTAGTAGACCGGTTTCCAGTAGACGCCGGTGGCCTCCATCGCCACCGTGTCGACGCCAGCGTCGCTCAGCCATGCAGCCAGCTGACCGAGACCGTTGGCCGTGGTGGCAAACGACTGCTTCGTCACCTCGATGGACCGGTCAGGTTGTTTGACCTGACAGCAGGCCACCACGGTGTCGCGATGTACGTCCAGGCCGGCAACTCGTTCGCGTATTCGTTTCACTGCTTCACCTCCCAGGTATGGATCGGAGGCTGCCGGGGAGGACCAGGTGGAAGCGGATGCTGGGGTTCGTGCTCGTAGCGACAGTCCTTGGTCCCCCGGGTCCTCGCGCCAGACTCTTCGACGCACTCGAGGTTGCAAGCCAATATCGGCGACCACGCCGGCAGCCACCGTCAGCATTTCATCCGTCCGGGGTGACCGCAACGGTCATGCAGACTCTTCGGATTTGAGCGGGGTCGGCCGCTCGCGGTGGTTGGCATTCTGCGTCATGTCGATTTGAGAGGCACCCACCAGTGGCTCAGGCCCCTGAACGGAACTGGCGAGTCCTACAACCTGGTCGCGCCGGTGCGGTGCCAGGTGAGACACACTTGACCGGTATGGCCCGGGCGAGCGTCAACGGCATCGAGCTGTACTACGAGGAGCACGGGACCGGCCCAGCGCTGCTGCTCGTCCCCGGGCTCGGAGCCGACACCCGTCTCTTCGGCGGGGTTATCGGACCGCTCGCCGCCACGTGTCACGTGATCGTGTTCGACCTTCGCGGCGGGGGACGGAGCGACAAGCCGCCTGGTCCCTACACCATCGAGCAGATGGCCGACGACGCCGAAGGGCTTCTCGACGTGCTGAGGATCGAGCGAGCGGTCGTCGTGGGGTACTCCCTGGGCGGGCGAATCGCCTTGAGTCTCGCCCTCGACCATTCGACGCGCGTGCGGCGACTCGTTCTGGCCGCTACCAGTGCCAGCACGCCGCCGGGCCGCATCTTCAGTCGCCGGTGGCTGGCAATGGAGGTGCTGAGCCGGCTCCCGACCCCCGGTGAGCGGCAACCCCGATGGGCCTGGGAGTCCCAGCGCCAGGCATCCGCCTCCTACGACGCCACCGCCCGCTTGGGTGAGATCGTCGTTCCGACCCTCATCCTCCATGGCCGGCGTGACCACATGACGTCACTCGCACTGGCGCGTGAGATGCACGCGGCGATCGCCGGCTCCTCCTTGGTGGAGGTCCCCGGTGGGCATATCTCGCTCGTCACCCGAGAGCGCCGCCGTTTCGCGAAGGAGGTGGCGGCCTCCGTAGCGAGCTGAGCGACACCAGACCGGACACCGGACAACCGGACATCTGCGGCGCCCTGTTGGACTTGGCCTGGCGCCGATAATGTTCATTATGTCAAGTTGAGTTCTCTTCCAAGAATGGCCAGAAGAAGGCAAGCATCCTGCCCATCCGGCGGTCGCCTGCTCCCCTTTCGTCAGGCCTCTCGCCGGGTTTCGGTACAGCGGGAGCGCTGAAGCGGACGTCCCTCCGAGCTCAGCCTCGAGAACGGTCGAGGCCGCGCAGCATCGCCTGGATGCCCTTGAGCACCTGCGTGCGGTGCGTCGCCGCTCCGTCACCGGGAGGCGCCGCCGCCACGAGCGCTCCCTCCCGCAGGAGGCCCAACGTGAGGCTCACGAGCACCGTCGGATCGCCCGCCACGAGTTGCCTCGACGCCGACAGCCGATCCAGCACCTGACGGAAAGAGGGTGCCAGGAGCTCCTCCTCGAGGCGGCGGGCCCGCTCCAACCCAAGCACCTCCGGAGCGGCCCGCATGGCCCGGCCGTCCCTGGACCCGCCCGCCTCGGCGTCGAGGTAGGCCTGCGCCAGGGCCCAGAGCTGGCGCCAGGGATCGCCGTGCTTCGAGGCCGCCGCCTCGAGAGCGGCAGCGGCCCAGGTGAGCTGCCGGCGGTAGACGGCCTCGAACAAGGCGGACTTGTCCGTGAAGTGGTGGTACACGGTCCCCTTGGAAACCCGTGCCGCGGCGGCGACCTCGTCGACGGAGACCTCACGCCCGTCCTGTCCGACGAGCAGTGACTCGGCTGCGTGCAGCACCGCGTTGCGGGTCGCGTCGGCGTACTCCTGCCGGCGCGTGACCACGGATCGCGCCACCGCCACGGCTGAACTATAGTCATTGACCGACGGTCGGTCAATGACTATAGGTATGCCCGGGAATAGGTCTCGCTTCCCCGTCGTTGGTGCGTGGCATTGCGCTGGACTAGGAGGGAGCCGTTCCACGATGCAAGGGCCCGACGACGCTGCGGTGAATCCCACCGACGGGGCGAGACGTCACGCCCCCGAGTGGGTGATCCTGTGGCTGGCCTGCATCGCCCAGTTCATGGTCATCCTCGACGTCTCGGTGGTGAACGTGGCGCTGCCGTCTATCGGCCGGGACCTCCACTACAGCCCGACCGGCCTCCAATGGGTCGTCAACGTGTACGTCCTCACGTTCGCGGGCTTCCTGCTCCTCGGCGGGCGCGCCGCCGACCTCTACGGCCGGCGTCGGGTGTTCCTCTTCGGCCTCTTCCTGTTCACCGCGGCGAGCCTGGTGGGTGGCTTCGCGCAGTCCTCCGCGTGGCTCACCACCGCCCGAGCGGTGCAGGGCATCGGTGGCGCGGTGCTCTCGCCGGCGACCCTCACGATCATCATCACGACCTTCACGGGCAAGCGGCTGGCCCGGGCGCTCGGAATGTGGGGCGCCATGGGTGGGGCCGGGGGCGCCATCGGCGTCCTGCTCGGAGGGATCCTGACGGCGGAGCTCTCCTGGCGCTGGGTGCTGTTCATCAACGTGCCGATCGGCATCGCTGCGGCCGTCGTCGCCGCGACCTTCCTCGGAGAGGCGCGCGGCGTCGGGCCGCGCCAGCGGCTCGACGTGCCCGGTGCGCTGACCATCACCGCCGGGTTGGGCACGCTCGTCTACTCGATCGTCAACACCGACGTGCACCCCTGGGGGTCCTGGCAGACGCTCACCGGCCTCGCCATCGCCGCCGTCCTCATCGGCACCTTCCTCCTCCTGCAGCTCCGGGGCAAGGCCCCCCTCATGCCGTTGCGGCTCTTCCGCCTGCGCAGCCTCACCGGGGCCAACATCGTCATGCTGCTCGTCGGCGCCGGCTTCTTCTCCATGTGGTACTTCCTGTCCCTGTTCCTCCAGGACGTGTTGCGCTTCGGACCCCTCCGGGCCGGCTTCGCCTTCCTCCCCATGGGGATCGCCATCATCATCGCCGCGCAGATCGCCTCCCGGCTCCTTCCGAGCCTGGGTGCCCGCCGCCTCCTCCTCGCCGGGACGGTGCTCGCCGCCGGCGGCTTCTTCTGGCTCTCGAGGATCGGCCCCGGCAGCACGTACTGGGGCGACGTCTTCGGCCCCGGCGTCCTGGTCTCGTTCGCCCTCGGAGTCCTCTTTACGCCCCTGGCGTCGGCGGCGACCATGGACCTCCCGCGATCGGAGGCGGGGCTCGGGTCCGGGCTGCTCAACACGGCACGGCAGATCGGCGGCTCGATCGGCCTGGCCGCGCTGGCCACCCTGGCGACGACCCACACCCACTCCCTCGAGAAGGCCGGGGTCCCCGTCCCCTCGGCGACCACCGAGGGGTTTGCCCGCGCCTTCGTGGCAGCGAGCATCCTCAGCGCGGTCGCCTTCCTGGCGGCGCTGCTGGTACCACGCCACGGCCGTGCACCCGAGCTCGAGACACAGGCCGTCGGCCATAGCTCGCCCGAGGGTCGCTCGACCACGACGAACGTCGCACCCGCCGAGGCGTAGGGCCCCGATCCCGGCCCAGGGGTCGGCCAGGCTCGGCCGCCCGCCCGGGCACGGATGCGATCAGGTCGGCCGGGCGTCGAAGGTCGGTACGAGGGTGCGAGCGGCGCGAGCCTCGTCCACCCTCCCCACCGGCGTCGTGTGCGGGGCCGATCGAGCGTGCTCGACGTCGGGGTCCTCGGCGATCCGCTCCATCGCCTGCGCCAGCGCCTCGAGGGTCTGGGGGCTCTCGGTCTCGGTCGGCTCGATCATCAGGGCCTCGTCCACGATGAGGGGGAAGTACACCGTCGGGGAGTGGAAGCCCTCCTCGAGCAGCCGCTTGCCGACGTCGAGCGCCTTGATCCCCCGCTCCTTGCGTAGGCGCGAGGCGCTCAACACCACCTCGTGCATGCAGGGCCGGTCGTAGGGGACGTCGTAGGCCGAGTCCAGCCGGCGACGCAGCCAATTGGCGTTGAGGACGGCACGCTCGGCGACCCGCTGCAGGCCCTCGGCGCCGTGCACCCAGATGTAGGCGAGCGCTCGCGCCAGCACGAGCGCATTGCCGTGCCAGGAGTGCACCCGGCCGATCGAACGCGGCGGGAGGACCCAGTCGAAGCGGTCGCCGCCCACCCGAGCGGCTCGAGGGCCCGGCAGGAGGTCCGCAAGCTTCTCGGAGACGGCGACGGGCCCCGCTCCCGGACCCCCTCCCCCGTGCGGCGTGGCGAAGGTCTTGTGCAGGTTGAGGTGGACGATGTCGAAACCCATGTCGCCGGGCCGCACCCTCCCGAGGATCGCATTGAGGTTGGCCCCGTCGTAGTAGAGGAGCCCACCGACCTCGTGCACGGCCCCGGCGATCTCGACGATGTCCTCCTCGAAGAGGCCCAGCGTGTTGGGATTCGTGAGCATGATCCCGGCCACGTCTTCGTCGAGGACCGACCGCAGGGCCGCCATGTCGACGCAGCCCCGCTCGTCGCTCGGCACGGTCACCGTCTGGTACCCACCGAGGGTGACCGAGGCCGGGTTGGTGCCGTGGGCGGAGTCGGGAATGATCACCTTGTGGCGCACGGAGCCCTGCGCGGCGTGCCAGGCGCGCATGAGGAGCAGCCCGGTGAGCTCGCCCGCCGCTCCCGCCGCCGGCTGCAGCGTGGCCGCGGCCATGCCGGTGATCGAGCAGAGCGCCTCCTCGAGGTCCACCAGCAGCGAGAGCCACCCCTGGACGAGCTCGGGCGGAGCCCCGGGGTGCACACCCGCCAGACCCCGCATGGCGGCCACCTCGTCGCAGACCTTGGGGTTGTACTTCATCGTGCACGAGCCCAGGGGGTAGGCCCCGAGATCGACGGAGAACTGGCGATGGCTCAACCGAGTGAAGTGGGCCACCAGGTCACGCTCGGAGACGTCGGCCAGCTCGGGCGGCTCGGCCCGCCGGTGGTCGGCGGGCACCAGATCGCTGAGCGGGACCTCGGGGATACCCGTCGTCGGCAGCTGCCAGGCGCGTCGCCCGGGTTGACCGAGCTCGAAGAGCGTCGGCTCCGCGGCCCGTCCCATGAGCGGAGCGCTCGACGCCCGCCCGCCCGGTGCGCCCTCGACGACGGGCCGATCCCCCTCGGTGCGCTGCGCGCCCGGCCCCCCCGGCCTCTCGCCCGTCACGCCCGCACCGCCTTGTCGAGGGCCCCGACCATGGCGTCGACCTGCTGCCGGGTCCGCCGCTCGGTAACGGCGACCAACAAGGCGTGCTCCGCGTCCTCCGGGGACACGACTCCCCCACCCCCGGGAACGAGGGTGTCCAATGCGAGGCCGGCCAGGATGCCCTCGGCCCCGAGTCGCTCGACCACGGTGCGCGCCTCGATCGGCGTACGGATCGCGAACTCGCGCACGACGGGCGTATCCGAGGTGAGCGGCTCGACCCCGTCGAGGGCGAGCAACCCGTCGCGGCAATACCGTGCCCCCCGAGCGCAGCGCAGACCGATCTCGTCGAGCCCCGACGTGCCGAGCCAGCCGAGCTGGATGGCCGCCGTCACGGCCATCAACGTCTGGTTGGTGCAGACATTGGAGGTGGCCTTCTCCCGACGGATGTCCTGCTCGCGAGCGCGCAGCGTCGTGACGTACGCCCGCCGTCCCTCGGCGTCGACGGTCTCTCCCACCAACCGACCGGGCAGCCGTCGGACGTGCTCGGATCGGCAGGAGAACAGGCCGAGGTAGGGCCCGCCGAAGCTGAGCGGCATCCCGAGGGGCTGTCCCTCCCCGACCGCCACGTCCGCCCCCCACGAACCGGGAGAGCGCAGGATCCCGGCGAGAACCGGGTCCGCCCCCACCACCATGATCGCCCCGTGCCGATCGCACGATCGCCGGACGGCCTCGAGGTCCTCCAAACAGCCGAGGAAGTTGGGATAGGCGACCACCACCACCCCGGGCACCGTGTGGTCGCCGTCCGCCGAGTCGGGCCACTGCGTCCGCCCGTCGCGCAGCGGCACCGTCACGATCTCGTGGCCGGTGCCGGCCACGAAGGTCCCGAGCACGCTCCTCCAGTGCGGGTGGACCCCAGCCGAGAGCCACACGGTCGAGCGCCCCGACGCCGCGACGCCGAGGTTGACCGCCTCGACGAGCGCGTTGGCACCGTCGTAGAGCGAGGCGTTGGAAACCGCCAGCCCGCTCAGGCGCGAGATCATCGTCTGGAACTCGAAGACCGCCTGGAGCACGCCCTGGGCCACCTCCGCCTGGTAGGGCGTGTACGACGTCACCCACTCCGAGCGACCGGCGAGGGCTCGGACCACCGGGGGGACCTCGTGGTCGTAGGCGCCGGCGCCGGCGAAGCACACCATGCGGTCGTTGCGGGCCCCGTTGCGGTCCCCGAGCGCCTCCATCCGCGAGACGACGTCGGGCTCGGGCACCCCCTCGGCCAGGTCCAGCCCGCCGGCCAGCCGGATCGCCTCCGGCACGACCGAGAAGAGGTCGTCGAGGGATTCGAGACCGAGGAAGCGAAGCATCCCCTCGATCTCGGCATCGGTATGCGGAAGGTAGTCGGGCACCTAGCCACGCCCTCCCGGCGGCCAGAACGGCATCTTCGCCACCACAGCCTCCATCTCGTGCCCGCGCACCTCGAGGGTGACGGCGTCACCCACGCCGACGCCCGCGTCCGTGTCGATCAGGGCCATCCCGATCCCCCGCTCGAGCATCGGCGAGAAATTGCCGCTCGTCACCCCGCCCACCCGGCGATCGTCCACCCTCACGGCCGCGCCCTCCCGGGGCGGTCGCCGCCCGTCGACCACGAGCCCCCGCAGGCGCCGTCGCGGTCCTCGGGCGCGCTCGTCCTCGAGGGCCTGGCGGCCGACGAAGTCCCCCTTGTCCCACCCGATCACCCAGCCCAGCCCTGCCTGCAGCGGGGTGATCTCGATGGAGAGCTCGTGGCCGTGCAGGGGTAGCCCGGCCTCCAGTCGAAGGGTGTCGCGGGCGCCCAATCCCGCCTCCTCGAACCCTGCGCCGGTCAGCGCGTCCCACAGGGCGGTGGCACCCTCCGCCGGCACCGCGCACTCGACGCCGTCCTCTCCCGTGTAGCCGGTGCCCGCGACGACGAGGGGCCAGCCTTTCCACTCGACGGCCGCCACCGCGAAGCGCGACACCGCCGCCGCCTCCGGCGAAACTGCGCCCAGGGCCTCGCGAGCACCCGGACCCTGCACCGCCACGACCGCCCGGGAAGCCGTCGTGTCCAGGCCGCCCAGCGCCTCCACGACCCGGCCAGTGTTGGACGCGTTGGGCATCACGTCGAAGCGATCGTCGGCGACCCACCAGACGATGATGTCGTCGGCCACCCCGCCTTCCTCGGTGAGCAGGTGCGTGTACTGCGCCCTCCCCGGGGCGATCCGGCGCAGGTCGTTGCTCAGGCGCTGCTGCAGGAGTGCGGGGGCCTCGGGGCCCGAGACGCGAACGGTGCCGAGGTGGCTCACGTCGAAGGCCACCGCCCCGGTGCGGCACGCCCGATGCTCGGCCAGCGTCCCACGGGGGTACGCGAGCGGCATCTCCCAACCCCCGAACTCGACCATCTTGGCCCCGGCGCGCAGGTGGGCGTCGTGGAGGGGCGACTGCAAAAGGCGCGGCTCGGGCGGCCCGCCACCCTCCTCGCGGGCGCCGAGGCGCTCGGACCCGCGGGCGTTCACGCCGACGATTCTACGCGGCGGGCTGCGACTCCCCGCCGATGCCCTGGCTCTTGAGCAGGGCGACGAAGTCCCGCTGGTACAGGACCCTCACGTCGACGCCGGGGTGCAGCGTCGCCATGCGGCGAACCTTGGCATTCTTGCGCGTGACCAGGCGCTGGTCGGCCGTCGTCAGCTCGACGAAGCATCCGAGGTCGGGCAGCCAAAAGTCCGGTCGAAAGGCGCTGATGACCCTCCCCCGCTCGTCCCAGGCGAGCGCGAACTCGACCGGCTCGTACTCCCACCGGACGGCGGCGACGTCCAGCAGCGCGGCCAACACCCTCTCCGAAGGGTGGGCAAAGCGACGCCGGGCGGCAGGGAGCTGCGAAGGGTGGCGATGGCGGCGAGCGGTCAATGCCGCGCGCCGCCCCGCTGCGCCCCGGCGGCACGGCGCTGGGGAACGTCGTCCTCGCCGAGCGGCGCCGCGCCAGTGTGCTCTGGACCCGGCTCCGCGCGCCGGAGGCGGACCATGTCGGCGTCGAGGGCATCGACGACCCCGGCCAGGGGAACGATGTTGAAGACACCCTGCCCGCCGGCGAGGAGGTCGACGACGTCGCCGTCGGAACGGACCAGGACCGCGGTGGTGCCGGTCAACACGAGCTTGGACGCGGCGAGCTCCTCGCCGAGGTGGGATCGCAGACAGTCGATGGCCCGCCGGGCCGAGTGCAACGAGATCCCCGCGTCGAGCAGCTGCTTGATCACCTTGAGCTGCACCAGGTCCCGGTAGGAGTAGCGACGCTTGGTCCCGCTGCCGTGGGCCGCCGCGATCGACGGCTTGAGCAGCCCGGTGCGAGCCCAGTAGTCGAGCTGGCGGTAGGAGATGTGCACGAGCGAGCAGACCTGCGGGCCACCGAATCCCGCCTCGTACCCGATCGGATCCCCAGCCGCCGAACCGATGCTCGGCACAGCGTCGGACGGGACCGCGTCGGACCGGACCGCGTCGGACCGGACCGCGTCGGGGGGAACGGTGCGGGACGACCGGCCACGGGACGTCGCGCCGGCACCGGACTCCTCGAGGAGGGACTGCTGCGCGGCCCCCCCGGATCCCCTCTTCGTCCCGCTGGCGCTGCTGCCGTTCGCGTTCGCACCAGGCGATCCCTTCCGGGACGGCCGGCGCGACGCGGTGGTCTTGGCCATCGGTGCCTCCTCCAGGTTGTACCGGGAACTGTACCCGCGCAAGACGACAGCCGCGTAGTTACGTTGCCGTGGTTCCCCCCTGGAGGGCCCCGTTCGAGGTCGGGTCGGGAGCCAGCGGTTCGGCTCGTCGCTCGGCGACCGGCCAGGCCACGACGGGACCGCGGACCTCCACGCTCACGTCGGCACCCACCGCCGGCTGGACGTCGCCCATGGTCCGCACGACGATCGACTCCCCACCGTTGCCGAGGAGCCGCACGCGGGTCACGGCGTCGTGGCCGTGGTACCCGGACCACACGACACGCCCCGCCAACCCCTCCGAACCCGCTCCCCTGGGCAGCTCGGCGCTCACCTCGATCTGCTCGGGCCGGACCAGCACGGCGACCTCCGATCCGGAGGGCAGATGGCCGTCCCGGAGGCGACCCGCCAGGGTGCCGAGGGCGGTTTGGACCGAGCCCGGACCGAGCACCCCGCTCAGAATGTTGGCGTCGCCGACGAAGCGTGCCATGTCCACGTCGATCGGCGAGCGGTACAGATCGTGGGGGCTCGCGCACTGGGCGATCCGCCCTCCGCGCAGGACCGCGACCAGGTCGGCCAGGGAGAGCGCCTCGTCCTGGTCGTGGGTCACGAGGATCGCGGTGGCCCCCGCCGCCTTCAGCACCCGACGGACGTCCTCCCGGACGCTCGCGCGCAGGTTGGCGTCGAGGGAGACGAAGGGCTCGTCGAGCAGGACGACCTCCGGCCGGACGGCGAGCGCCCGGGCGAGCGCGACGCGCTGTTGCTGCCCGCCGGAGAGCTGGTGCGGGTAGCGCCCGCCCAGCTCCGCCAACCCGACCCCTTCGAGGAGCTCGCGGGCGCGGCGCCGGCGTTCCGAGCGCCGGATCCCGAAGCCGACGTTGGCCTCGACGGTCAGGTGCGGAAAGAGCCCACCCTCCTGGGGGACGTAGCCGATGCGCCGCTCCTCGGGCGGGACGTAGCGGCCCTCGCCCTCGACCTGTCGGCCGCCGACGTCGACGGTCCCACGGTCCGGCCGCTCGAACCCGGCCACCAGTCGCAGCAGGGTCGACTTCCCGCTCCCCGAAGGGCCGAGGATGGCGGTGAAGGCGCCGGCCGGAACCTCGAGGTCCACCCCGGTCAGCACCGGATGGGCGCCGAAGGCCTTGTGTACGTCCTCGAGGCGGAGCCCGCTCACCCCGCCATCATCGCGTCGACGGATGGGTCGGGGCACGGAGCGCCCCTGCACGGAACGGCCGAGGATCGGCCGGGAGAGCGCTTGGCGGCCGATCACGGCGGGCTCCCGGCGTCGCCCGCGCTCCGGGGCAGGCGGTCGAAGTAGCGCGCGAGCACATAGCTCGGCACGGCGGCGATGGCGATCATGACGAGGGCGAACTGGGCCGCTTGGCCGTAGTCGAGGTTGGTCTCGTACGTCCAGAACTGCGTGGCGAGCGTCTGCGCGTTGGTCGGGATGAGCAGCAAGGTCGCGGTCAGCTCCGTGACGCCCGAGAGGAAGACGAGGCAGAACGCCGCGGCGAGGCCCGGGGCGACGAGGGGCAGCGTGACCCGCGCGAGGACCGACAGGCGCCGCGTGCCGAGCGAGCGGGCCACGTCTTCGAGCCCGGTGGGCGCCTGGGCCACCGACGCCCGCACACCCACGAGGGCGAGCGGGAAGAACAAGATGGCGTACGCCACGATGAGGAGCGGGGCGGTCTGGTAGGCGAATCCGGCTGCGTACCGCTCGGAGAAGTACGAGAGCGCCAGGGCGATGACGAGCCCGGGCATGGCGAGGACCAGGTAGGTCGATCGCTCGAGGAGCCGCCCGTACCGGCCACGGTGGCGGAGCGCCAGCAGCGCCACGGGGACCGCCATCGCAGTGGCCAGCGCGGCGGCCGAGCCGCTGTACGCGGCGGTGTGCCACGTGGCGTCGAGCACAGAGACGCCCGACAGGGTCGAGGTCGGTCGCGCCACGATCCAGTAGACGGAGGTGCCGACGGGCACCCCGAGCGCGAGACCGACGAGCACCACGACGCCGAGAAGGGCCGGCAGCGTGGCGCGCCCGAGCCGCCGACGGGAGCGCGCGCGCTGGGCCATGGGACCGGAACGGCTGACCCGGGCCCGTCCCCTGGTCATGGCCTCCGCGGCGAGCACCACGAGGCCGAGTCCTACCAGCACGAGGGACAGCGCCGAGGCGACCGGGACGTCGTAGGTCTTGAGCTCCGTGAAGATCTCCGTCGTAAAGGTCTGGTAGCCGAGGATCTCGAAGGCGCCGTACTCGGCGAGGATCACCAGGGCCACGAGGAGGCATCCGCCGAGGATGGCCACCCGGGCCTGACCGACCGTGATCCTCCAGAACGTCCGGAACCGGCCCACCCCGAGGCTCCTCGCCACCTCCTCCTGGCCGGGGTCGGCGTTGCGCAAGCTGGCCACGACGGGGAGATACACGAGCGGGTAGACGGCGAGGGTCATCACCAGAACCGCCCCGGGGAATCCCTGGATCGCCGGGCTGAGCGATGCCCAGCCGAAGCTCACGACGAAGTCGGGGATGGCGAGGGGGATCACGAGGAGGACCGCCAACAGGCGACGACCGGGCAGGTCGGTGCACTCGACCAGCCAGGCGGTCACCGTCCCGAGGACCGCACAGAGGAGGGTCACCACGACGGTGAGGCGCACGGTGTTCCACAGGAGGGTGCGGGTCAGTGCCCGGTCGATCACGTCGAAGGCGTTGCCGAACCCCCCGACCTCGATGAAGAGGAACACGAAGGGCACCAGCACCGCCGCGACCACGAGGGTGCTGGCGGCGACGAGGCCCCATGGCCGCCGGACCCTCACCCTCTCGGGACGGGCCGCTGGCGCGGCCACCAGGGTCCCCGTCATGCGAACCGCGCCCGCACGCTCAGCGCCATCCCCGCCGCCAGAGGGTCATCGGATCAGAGCAGCCCGGCCTCGCGCAGCAGGGCCACGGCCGTCGAGCCGTCACCGAGCTCGGCGACGTCGATGGAGATCGGTTGCAGCTGGTCGAAGGGGGTCTCCGGCTTCGCGGTGGTGACCCCGGCGGCGAGGGGGTACTCGAAGCTGTCGGAGTGGGCGATGATCTCCTGCCCCTGGTGGCTCACGAGGAAGGCCAAGAACTTCTGTGCCTCCGACTTGTGGGAGGAGGACTTGAGCACCGCCGCGCCCGACACGTTGACGACGTAGCCCGGATCGTGCGGGGCGAAGTAGGCGAGCTTCGAGTGCATGCCGCCCGCGCCGAGCTCCGCCTGCAGGCGGTACCAGTAGTACTGGTTGATCACACCCATGGCCACCGCGCCGCGATTGACCTGGTTGACGACCGTCTCGTTGTCCGGGTAGGTGTGCGACGAGGCGTTGGACTTGAGACCGTCGAGCCAACGTTCCGTCGCCGCCTTGCCCTCCTGGCGATCAACCGAGGTGACGATCGGCTGGAAGTCCGTCTCGCTCGGGGCCAGGGCCACCTTGCCGCCGTACTTGGGGTCGGCGAGTGCCAGGACCGAGCTCGGAAGGTCGTCGGGGCTGATCAGGCTCGGGTTGTACACGATCACGCTCACCCGGGCGGAGACCCCCACCCAGTCTCCCTTGGGCGAGTTGTACTGGGTGGGCGTCTGGGCGAGGGTCGCGGAGTCCACCGGCTGGAGCAGGCCCCTGCCCTGCAGGTACTCGAGCGGCGGGGAGTTCTCCGTGAAGAAGACGTCCGCCGGAGAGTTGGACCCCTCCGTGACGATCTGATTGGCAAGGGCGTCCTCGTCGCCGTTGCGCACGTTGACCGTGATGCCGGTCGACTTCTCAAAGGCGGAGACGAGCTCCTGGGTGGTCTGCGGGTGCTGGCCGTTGTACAACGTGATGGCATTGCCCCCCGAGCCGGAGCTCGAGCAGGCCGACAAGACGATGCCGCCCAGCGCTGCGGCGAGCCCGACCGACATCGCGGCCCGCAGCAGCCGCCCTCGCGGCCTCCGGCCCCCGTCCATCCCGAGCATCGATCCCTGCCTCACCCATCTCGTTCGACCAACCCAAATCTTAGGTTAGCCTAACTTAACCCGAGGATGTCAGCCTGCCAAACTCCCGAGACGGGTACCTCTGCGAGCGGACAGGGCGAGGATCGGAGCGCGGGCCGCGGATCGGGACGGGCCCTGACGTCCTTTCGGGTGCGATACGACCCGAGCCTCAGCTCGGCGGGTCGCCCTCTGGCCTCTCGAGATCGGCCAGGCCGAGGAACGGGCTCGAGGCCTCGGCGTGGAATCGGCGGGGGATGCGGCCGGCTCGGCGTGCCCACCAGCCGGCCTCCACGGCCGCACGCATGGCCGTGGCCATGGCCCGAGGGTCGTGCGCCCGGGTGACGGCCGAGGCCACCAGGACGGCATCACACCCGAGCTCCATGGCGAGACACGCGTCGGAGGCGGTGCCGATCCCGGCGTCGAGCACCACCGGGACCTGGGCGCCCTCGCGGATGAGGGCGATGTTGTGGGGGTTGCGGATGCCGAGCCCGCTGCCGATCGGTGCGCCGAGGGGCATGACGGCGGCGCATCCCACCTGCTCCAGCCTCCGCGCCAGGACCGGGTCGTCGTTGGTGTAGGCGAGAACGACGAAATCGTCCTCGACGAGTTGCTCGGCGGCGTCGAGCAGCTCCAGCGGATCGGGCAGCAACGTTCTGTCGTCGGCGATGACCTCGAGCTTGACCCAGTCCGTCTCGAGGGCGTCGCGGGCCAACTTGGCGGTGAGCACTGCCTCCCCCGCGGTGAAGCAGCCCGCAGTGTTGGGCAGGACCGCGACGCCGCACTCGCGCAACACGTCGATCACGGAGCCCTTGGCGCTCGGGTCGACCCGTCGCATGGCCACCGTCGCGAGCTCGCTGCCCGACGCCTCGAGGGCCTCGGCCAGCGACGAGAGGCTGCGCATGCCACCAGTGCCGAGCATCAGGCGCGAGCCAAAGGTGCGCCCGGCGATCGTGAGCCGCTCCCCTGGGCCTTGCTCCATCGCGGCGAGCCTACCGGGGGGCATCCCGACGGTACGCTGCGCGGGTGACTCCGCGCGCGGCGCTCAGCATCGCCGGGTCCGACTCGGGTGGCGGTGCCGGCATCCAGGCAGACCTCAAGACCTTCGCCGCCCACGGCGTCTTCCCCACGACGGCGATCACCGCCATCACCGCACAGAACACCTGCGTCGTGACCGACGTGCTCGCCCTCGACCCCGAGCTCGTCGCCGCACAGATCCGGGCCGTCCTCTCCGACCTGCCGATCGCCGCCGCCAAGACCGGGATGCTCGCCAGGGCCGAGACCGTGTCCACCGTCGGGGCGATGGCCGCGGCGGGCGAGCTCCCCCCCTCGTGGTCGACCCGGTGCTCGTGACGTCGAGCGGCCACTCCCTGCTCGACGAAGGCGGCGTCCGCGCCTACCGGGACCGCCTCCTGCCCCACGCGCTGGTGGCCACCCCCAACCTCCGCGAGGCGGCAGTCCTGACCGGGCGCGACGTCCGCCAGCTCCGGGACGAGGAGGCCATGGCCGAGGCGGGCAACGAGCTCCACGGGCTCGGGACGCGCTTCGTGGTGGTCAAGGGAGGCCACCTCGACGCGCCTTTGAGCCCCGACGTGATCGTCGGCCCGCAGGGCACGACCGTCCTACCGGCCCGGCGTGTCACCACCGGCAACGACCACGGCACCGGCTGCTCGCTCTCGGCGGCCATCGCCGCCAACCTGGCCCGGGGTCTCGGCGTGTTGGAGAGCATCTCCGAGGCCAAGGCCTACGTGCACCGGGCGATCCTCGGCGCCGCACACTGGCGGCTCGGGGCCGGCCACGGACCGATCGACCACTTCGGCTGGGATGTCGACGATGGCGAGGGTTGAGCGAGCACCACAGCACCCTCCGGTGTCCCCGGACGGTGCTCCGCCGCCCGACGGCGGGGCCGGCGCGCCCAGCGCGGCACCCGTTCCGCCCCCCCGCCCCTCGCGCACCTCGCTGCGGCCTGCGCTCGTCATCGTCGGGCTGGCCGTCGTGATCGTCGTCGTCTTTGCCGTGGGAGCCGCCGTCAGCACCCATCCGTCGGGCAAGCCCGCCGCCGAGACGACGGCCGGTTCCGTGCGCACGAGCGCCGGCGTCGTCCAGCCGGTTCATGCTGCCCCGCTGCTCGCACCGATCACGGGTCCCGGCGAGCCTCCCACCAACATCGTCGGATCCCTCTTCGTGCCCCGGGGTACGAAGAGGGTCGGCTACCAGACCAACCCCAACAACACGCAGCAGTACGACCGCTCCATCGACCTCGAGTGGGCCGGGTCGCAGGGCGCCGTCGTCGACTTCTACCGCTCGGTGTTGCCCGGCGGCGGCTGGAAGGTGGAGAGCACCGGTCCGGCATCGACCGGGCACGGGGTGCAGGTACTCGCCCAGAAGGGGGGCTCGGACGGCTGGTACTGGGAGGCGGCCATCGTCGCCGCGCCCACGACGTTCCCCTCGGGGGGCACGGCGGCTGGAGCGGGCGCCGACTCCACCCGGTTCACGCTGGAGCTGATCCAGGTCTCCGACGACTTCTGATCGAGCTCGGCCACCGCCGCGCCCGGCTCGCCGACGGGCTTGCTCACCGCTTCGTCGCCGCGCAGCAGCCACGACCAGATGAAGAAGTTGATGGGATACAGCAAGTAGCCGATCCGGGTGGCCGGGGCGATCAGGACGGCAACGGTCATCACCCAACCGGCCAGCATCGTGACCTCGGCGGGCGTGCGCGGCGGACGACGGACCAGGCGCCGCACGAGCACGATGGCGCCGACCAGCGCCACGGCGCTGGTCACGATCCGACCGAGCACCGGTGCGGCGCTCACGAGCAGGTGGCCCGGCAGCGGGCTGGCTGCGGGTGAGCTCACCCCCGAGAGCCCGAGCGGGAACAGGACCACGTTCTGGACGAAGGCGCTCGCGTTCTGGGCGAGGAAGGGAGCCACGACCGGTGCGATGACCACCGCCATCCCGAGCAGCATCTTGACGGGCGCTCGCCGGCCATCCCGGTCACGGGCCGCGAAGAGTGCGAGCGCGGCAAGCGGCCAGGCGGTGAACTTCATGGCCGAGACGACGCCGAGCACGAGACCCGACCAGCCCGGGCGCCGCCGCTGGGCCAACACCATGGCCAGCAGCAGGAACCCGACGATCACCATGTCGTCCCCACCCGTGGCGAGCGGCAACGCGGCGATGGGCAGGACGGTCAGCGCCTGCAGGGTGCGGAAGCGCCGTTCGACCGGCGCTCTCGAGAGGCCCAGGGAGACCGCGACGACCACGAGCGTGGTCAGGCTCAGGAAGATCCGGGCGTCGGTGAGCCGTAGGCCCTCGCGTGTGCTCGAGGGGAGTCCGAAGACGGTCATGAGGGGGAGGTACGGGAAGAAGAGCTCGTACGCCGGCTGGCCGTCCACCGGGAGGACGACCCTGTGGTCACGCACCACGGTCCGGTACGGGTCCTTGCCCTCGGTCAGGCGGTGCGCCGCGTGCTCGATCACCGCCACCTCGGGCTGCACGTGCCCGGAGATGCCGTCGCTGCGCCAGGCCACCTCGAGCGAGAGCGGGAGGAGCGTGGCTCCGACCAAGACGAGGAAGAAGATCGCCGCCCGGGCCTTCCAACGCCGGCTCGGGTCTCGGGCCGGTGCGTCCTGCTCGTCCTCGGGCGCAGCCAGTCTCCGTCGCCGGTGGCACAAGCCGAGCGAGAAGGCCGTCGCCAGCGCGTACGGGCCGATGGCGATGAGGGCCCACTGCCGGTACAGCGAGACCCCGGAGGTGTGGATGGTGACCAGCGCGAAGAGCACCGACGCGCCGTAGAGCACGGCGTCCCACGCCTGCGGGCTCCAGGCCCTCGTGCGGACCGCCCACTGCCGGATCGTTGGTAGCACCAAGTCTCGTCGCACTGTGTCTCGTGGCACTGTGTCTCGTGGCACCGTGTCCGCGTCGCCGGGGGCCCGGCCGGCGGACGAGCCCACGCTTACCCGCCGGAGTTGCCGGGCAGCGCCAGCTTACCCGGGACGGCGTGCGAGCTGGGGCCCCCGAGCCGCAGGATCCGGCGGTAGAAGTCCAGCTCGGCGTCGAGGCCGGTCGCGATGTTCTCGGCCCGGCGGAACCCGTGGCCCTCCCCGGGGAAGGTGAGGTACTCGCAGCGCCGGCCCTGCTCGAGCATCGTGGCCACGAGGCTGGCCGCCTGCTCCGGTGGCACGACGGGGTCCTCCAGGCCCTGGAGCACCAGTACCGCCCCCTGGATCTCGCCGGCGTGCTCCAACGGGGAGCGGGCCCGGAAGGTCGGCTCGGCCTCGGGCAGCGGGCCGACCAGGCGATCCGTGTAGTGCGCCTCGAAATCGTGAGTGGACGCGACGAGGGAGAGCAGGTCGGTCACGCCATACCAGCTCGTGGCGGCCGCGAACACGCGCTGGCCCACCAGCGCGCCGAGAGCGGTGAACCCGCCCGCGCTCGATCCCCGGATGGCCATCCGTTCCCCGTCGACCTCTCCCCTGTCGGCGAGCCAGCGAGCGACCGCCGTGCAGTCCTCCACGTCCGCCACGCCCCACAGGCCGTCGAGGGCCCGTCGGAACCGGCGACCGTGACCGGCGCTGCCCCGGTAGTCGACCTGGACGTAGGCGAATCCCCGACTGGTGAAGTACTGCACGACCAGGTCGAGACCGGGATCCGACCCGCCGGTCGGCCCGCCGTGGCAATGCACGATCAGCGGGGGGACCGGCGCCGGGCCGTCGGGCCAAAGCGGCGATCCGCCGGGGCGAGGCGGATACCAGAGGGCAGGGACGTGCCCGCCCGGGCCCGGCACGACGATCGGTCGACCACGGGAGATGCGGGCCCGATCGAGCGGCTCGGGGTCTTCGGCCTCCCCGGACCCGGCGGGCCGCGGGTTCCCGGCGATCCGTGGCGCCCGGGAAGGTTCCCCCTCCGGTTCTGCGGCCGCCCCGAGCTCGCAGCGCCACGGCTGGGTGGTGGACCACGGGGTGGAACCGAGCCACGCCACCCCACCGGGCACGGCACACAGGCCGCCGACCACGACGCAGGGCTGCTCGATCGGCCGGAGATCGCCCGAGGAGACGTCGAGCAGCCCGAGGCGATCTCCTTCGGGCTCGCGCCACCGGCACGCCACCTCCCCGGGCCCGGCCGGAGCCAGCGACATCTGGCCGAGCTGCCAGTCCGGGGTGTGGAACTCCGCCTCCCTCCCACTCAGCCTTCGAGCCCCCTCACGGGGATGCCAACGCCAGGGCTGCCACCACCCGCCCCGGTCGCTCACGAACACGAGGCCGCCGTCGTCGCACCACGCGGGCGAGCCGACGGACTCCTCCCCGCCGCCGGCCACCTGCTGGACCCCCTCGAGCCGGACCCCGCCGCCGGCCTCGATCTCGACCACCCCGACCCAGAGCGTGGACGCGTCCCAGGGCATGTCCGGGTGGTTCCAGGTGATCCAGGCCAGCCTCCAGCCCGGACCCTCGGGCGGGCCGCCCCGGGCTGACGCCACGAAGTCGGTGCCGTCGAAGAGCACTCGGGCCGGGTGCGGCGCCGGCCCGAGCGGGTCGGTCGGCGACGGTGCCGGCAGATAGACGAGCTCTCGGCGGGGTCGCCGGACTCCCTCCCGGTGCCGCTCTCGGGTCGCGAGTACCCCCCGCCCATCCGGAGCGGGCCACAGGTCGCCGTGATGCCAGCGCTCACCGGACGGCGCCTCTCGGCTCAGCGCAAGGGGCTCGGTCCCATCGGGGGTCCCTTCGTGGGGCACCGCTTCACCGCGTGCTCCAACGTCGGGGACGTCGGCCAGGAGCACCCTTTGGTCGGCCTGGTCGACGAAGGCCACCCGGGGGTTCGACGTCCGTATCCGTCGTTGCCCGGCTGCGGGCGTCGCCCGCTCGTTCACCTGTGCGGGAAGCACGCAGAACGCGCCGCCCCCGTACTCGTGGACCCGCGACCCGCGCGCTCCTTCCGCGAAGGTCGATCTCGTGGGGTTGGCCCCCGGGGAGCAGGCGCATCACGACCTGCCTTCCGCCCTCGCGCGGGCGGTTCTCGACCCAGTACATCGAAGAGCCGTCGGACCGCAGCGTTCCACGCGACGTCCGGTGGTCCGCCACCAGGGAGGCGGCGACCGGCCACGCGGCCGGCTCCATCGGTACGCTCTCGATCTCTCGCTCACCCCGGGGCACGGCCTACGGTAGCGCCGTGACCTTCCGTGCCTTTGTCGCCACCCAGCACGACGACCGGACCGAGACGGCCGTGACGGAGCTGCCCGAAGACGACCTACCGGAGGGCGAGGTGGTGATCGAGGTCGGGTGGTCAGGGCTGAACTACAAGGATGCCATGGTCGTCCAGCCGCGCAGTCGCGTGGCTCGCCGCTCCCCCCTGGTCCCGGGAGTGGACCTCGCGGGCACGGTGCGCTCGAGCGACGATCCCGCCTTCTCCCCGGGGGACGCCGTGCTGGCCCACGGCTACGACCTCGGGGTCGCTCACCACGGCGGCTTTGCCGAGCTGGCCCGTGTCCCGGCGGGATGGGTGGTGACGCTCCCTGCCGCCCTCGACCCCCGGTCCGCCATGATCGTCGGCACGGCCGGTTTCACCGCCCACATGTCGCTGCGACGCCTCGAACGCCTGGGACTGCGTCCCGGCGAGGGACCTCTCCTCGTGACGGGCGCCTCGGGCGGCGTCGGGAGCATGGCTATCGCGCTCGCCGCACACCGGGGGTTCGAGGTGGTGGCCAGCAGCGGCAAGGCGGAGGAGCACGACTACCTGCGGCGGCTGGGTGCCACCGAGATCATCGGTCGAGACGAGATCGGTGGAGCAGCGGGGCGGGTGCTCGGCCCGGAGCGGTGGGCGGGAGCCGTCGATTGCGTCGGGGGATCGACCCTGGTCGAGATCCTCCGGACGCTTCGCCACGGCGGAGCCGTGGCCGCGAGCGGGCTCGTGGCCGGCACCGACCTCGGCACCACCGTGTACCCCTTCATCATCCGTGGCGCCTCGTTGCTCGGCATCGACAGCGTCCTCACCCCCATCGAGCAACGACGAGCCCTGTGGGAGGACCTCGCGGTCGCATTGCCGGTCGCCGCCCTCGAGGGCATCGTCGCCCGCGAGATCGGGCTCGAAGATCTCGACGGCGCTCTGGCCGAGCAGATGGCGGGCCGGGCCCGGGGACGGGTCCTTGTGCACCCCTGACCCCCAACCACGGTCGGGGATCGCCGGGCACTCGAACGCCGGGCCGCAGGCCGCGGACCCGAGGCCTACTGAGAGCCGAAGTCCTCCGGCTTGACCGAATCGAGGAACTGCCGGAACTGACCGACGAGCTCGTCTGAGCTCTCCTCGTCGATGGCGCCTCCCTCGAGACCGTCGATGGCGAGGAGGATCCCCTCACTATCCATCAGGTCGTCCGCAACGAAGAGCGGACTCTTGGTGCGCACGGCGACGGCGACGGCATCGGAGGGACGGCTCGAGACCATGGCGCGCGTGTCGCTGCGGCGCAGGTGCACCTCGGCGTAGTAGGTCGCGGCGCGCAGCTCGGTGATCACCACGCGCTCGACGGTGATGTCGAGCTCCTCGAGCAGATCGCGAATCAGGTCATGCGTCATGGGTCGCGGTGGGTTGACACCCTGGAGGGCATAGGCGATCGCCGTGGCCTCGGGCGTTCCGATGAAGATCGGCAGCGTCCGACCCTCACCCTCGATCTCCTGCAAAAGGAGCACGGGCGTGTGCGACTGGAGGTCCACACGGACAGCCCGCAGCCGAACTTCGACCATGGCTGCAATGTAGCGCCGTCCACTCCCCGTGTGCCCGCGTTCCGAACCCCTGACAACACGATGTTCATGCAATTGCCGAGGTAGCGACGCCGTCCCGACGACGCGGCGGCCCGCACCCCGCCATCCGCCGCCGGACGGATCCGAGGTGACCGCTCGGGCTCTGTCAGGTCCCGAGCTGGCGACGCAACTCGCGTCGGAGCAGCGCGCTGCGCAGGCTCTCCCCCAGTCGCGTGAGGTTGGCGCTGGCCTCCACGGCCCGCTGCCGTGCCTCGGGATTGCGCTGCCGCAACAAGGGCGTGATGATCTGCTCGACGAGGCCCACCTCTCGGTCGACCGCGTTTCGGTAGAGCGTGAGGTGCCGCGGCTCGACCCCGTACTCGGCGAGCTCGGCGGCCAGCCTGGTGATGGTCAGGGCGTCCTCGTCGTAGTACGGGACACCGGCGACCACGAGTGGCGCCACCAACCCGAAGCGTTCCAGCGAGCCGAGGACCTCCGGGGAGACCCCCCCGGCGCTGCAGAGCTCGTCGGCGGTGAAGCTCGCCCCGGTGACCACCCGGGCCGAGAGCGGTCCCGGCGACGCCTCGTGGGGCACGTGGGGACCGCCTCCGGCCGGCGAACCCACGCCGGACGCCGCGGCCGTGCCCGGGGCCACTTCGCCAACCGCCCCGCCACGGCTGCCCGGTGCATCCGCCTGCCCTGTCGGTGTGGACGGGCCGGATGATGCGGTCGGGCCGGGAGGAACGGGCTCCCCTCCCCCTCCCGCGGGCGAAGAGTGCCACCCTCCTCCGACCGTCGGGCCTCCGAGCGAAGCCGTCACGCCGGAGCCCTCGTCCATCCCCCGGCCGAGCTGGTGCTGGGTCGCCCCGTGATCGAGCTGCGGGACGGGATCCTCGCCCGCCCGCTCCGGAGCAAGGCCGAGCCCTGCGCTCCTCGGGTGGGCCGGGTGGTGCTCCAGGCTCGGCTCTCCGTGACCCGTAGCTCCCGGACCACGCATGATCGACGGCTCGCTGGGCCGCCGGAGGGCCCGGGGAAAGGCGTCGCCGCCCTGCGAGCGGGCCGATCCGCCCGTCGGGAGGGCTCGGACCGTGGCCATCGGCTCGGGCCTCGGGGACTCGGCGGGGTGCCCGGATTCCGAGCGCGTCGAGTCGGCCCGCAGCGCCTCGGCGTTGGGCACCTCGGCGCCGACGGCCACCAGGTCGTCCCGTGCGGAGACCTGCTGCGGGTCGTCGAGGACCTTGTCCCCCTCGTGCTCCAGGCGGTCCCGGATGACCTTGAGCGGCAGGAAGTGCTCGCGCTGCTGGCGCAGCACCCAGCGGAGCCGTGCCACGTCGTGCTCGTAGAACTTGCGGTAGCCCGACGGCGATCTCTCGGGGTTGACGAGGCCCTGGCTCTCGAGGAACCGGATCTTCGAGATGGTCACGTCCGGGAACTCCTGACGCAACAACGTGAGCACGTCGCCGATGGACAGGTAGGCGCGCGTGTTCATGCCGGCAAGCTCATTGGTCCTCGGCCACCAGGTACACGAGCTTGAACTTGCCGATCTGGACCTCGTCGCCCGCGGAAAGGACCGCGTCTTCGATCCGCTCGCGGTTGACGTAGGTGCCATTGAGCGATCCGAGGTCCCGCACGACGACCTTGCCGTCCTCCCCGCGACGCAGCTCCGCGTGGCGCCTCGACACCGTGATGTCGTCGAGGAAGATCGTGCTCTCCGGATGGCGCCCCGCCAACGTGACCCTGGCGTCGAGGTTGTAGCGCGCCCCCACGTTGGGGCCACGCTTCACCGCGAGCACGCCGGGCCCCCGAGGTACCTCGACGAGCGACACCGACGCATCGTCGTCCGGCGGCTCGCCCTGCGGCTCCACCGGCTGCAGGCGCACGGTCGTCTCGCTCTGGTGCACGGGCAGGACGGCGCCGCACGACGAGCAGAAGTTCACCTCCGGAGGGTTCCGGTGCCCGCAGTTGTGGCAGAACACACCCACCACGGTAGTCGGTCCCTCCGCCCCGTTCCCCTGAGTCGGCGCAAGCCCGCCACCAGCGCCGGTGGGAGCGGGTCAGGATTCGGTGAGGGACCGGTAGCCCTCGGCGTCGAGCAGCGAGCCCAACTCCCCGGGATCGGAGACCTCCAGCTCGCAGATCCAGCCCTCGCCGTAGGGGTCCTGGTTGAGGAGCTCGGGCGTGTCGCCCAGGGTCTCGTTCACCTCGACCACCGTGCCGGCAACGGGGGCGTAGATCTCCGAGACGGACTTGGTCGACTCCACCTCGCCGAGGACTCCCCCGCCGCCGAGCGTCGCGCCGACCGAGGGGAGCTGGACGAAGACGACGTCGCCGAGTGCGTCCTGCGCATAGTCAGTGATGCCGACGCGGATCCGACCCTCTTCGCGCCTCGCCCATTCGTGGTCGTTCGAGTAGAGGAGATCGCCGGGCACCTGCACGGAGTGGACCCTATCGGACCCGGGCCGCCGGGCCGAAACGCTTGGCGCCCAGCTGAGATCCCTCGCCGCGGGGCTCCTAGCCCTCGCCTAGCGGAGCAGCTGGCGGAGCCGCACCGCGTGCTGCTGGGTGCGCGAGCCGGCGGCCGCTTCGCTCGGCCCTTCGGCCCAGACGTGGGTCACGGGCTCCTCGGGATCGGGGAGCACGAGAGCCCAGCCATCGTCCTCGAGGATCTTGACGCCGTCCACCAGGACCACCTCGCGGTCCCCGAGCTGCTCCACCAAGGCCCGCATGAGGTGGCCCTTCTGCTCCCACGGAGTGACCACCGTCGTGTGGGCGATGTGCACCTGGGGGATCGACCGCACCACCTTCGACAGCGTCTGGCCGGTCCTGGCCAGGAGGGAGACCAGGTAGACCATCGTGGCGACGGCATCGAAGGCCGGGAGGAAGCTCGGGACGATGAAGCCGCCGGTCTGGTCCGCGGCGAACGCCACGTCACCGGAGGCGGCCACCTCCATCAGGTGCGCAGAGGACACCTTGGTGGCGATCACCCTGCCCCCCGCCTGGGAGGTGATGCTGTCGGCGATCCGGCTCACCCCTACCGGCAAGGCCACGGACGGCGAGTCCACGGTCTCGGTCACGAGGTGCAAGAGCGCGAGCAGCGCCTGGTTGTTGTCGAGGACCGTCCCCTCGTCGTCGACGATGGTGAGGTGCTCGCCATCGGGGTCGATCACCGCGCCGAACTGCGCGCCCGAGGCCCGCACGAGCTCCGCGACCCTGGCCGCGCTGGCCGAGCGCTCCACCGACATCATTCCGGGCGTGTGCGCATAGGGGTTGACCATCAAGACGTCGGCCCGCAACTTGGCCAAGACGTTGGGCATCACGAAGCTGGCCGCGCCGTAGGAGAGGTCGAGCACGATCTTGAACCCGGCGCGTCCGACCTCGGAGAGGTCCACCGCGCCGACCAGATCGAGCGTGTAGTGCTCCACGGCACGCGCGGGGAACGAGATGTCCCCGATGTCGCTCGCAGAGACCCGACGGAATTCCTCTCGGTGGTAGAGGCGCTCGATCTTGCGTTGGTCGGACTCGCCCAGGTCGAGCCCTTGGTCGTCGAAGAACCGCAGGATCACCGACTGTGGGTCGCCCGCGACCAGCCGCACGGTCACGCCCCCCTGGCTCGCCGAGCCCCGGATCTCGTGGCGCGTCACCGGGACCGTCGCCACCTCCAGGTCGTCCACGTTCACGCCGACCGAATTGCAACCGACCATCACGGCCCGCTTGAGGACGCGCGCCGTCCGGCTCGTGTCCCTCGAGACGGTGATCGTCGTGCCACGGTCGAGGGTCGAAGCCCAGGCCATGGAAAGGCGCACGGCGAGCTCGACGCCGATATCGACGTTGGCGATGCCCCGCACCCCGTCGCGACCGAAGAGCGATCTCGGACCGCGGGACTCCCACACGATGGAGGAGTTGACGATGGCGCCCGCCTCGACCGTCTTGTGCGGGAAGATCTTGACGCCAGGCCGGATCTGGGCGTGCGCCCCCACGAGACAACCCTCGCCGAGCACCGACTCGGGCTCGCATCGGACCCCTTGACGGAGATCGCACGACCGGCCGACCACCGCACCCTCGACCCGCGAGCCTGCCCCCAAATAGCCATTGCTCAGGATCACGCTGCGGCGGATCTCCGCGCCGTCGGCTACCCGCACGTTCGAGCCGAGGACCGTGTACTCGCCGAGGACGACGCCCGCGCCGACGGAGCAGTTGTCGCCGATCACGGCGGGTCCGTCCACCACGGCGCTCGGGTCGACGGTGGCGCCCCGGCCCAGCCACACGCCCGGCCGCAGCGGGAACCCCTCGATCTCGACCTGGACGCGGCTGTCCAGGATGTCCTGGTGCGCCCGGAGGTAGGCCTCGGTGGTGCCCACGTCCTCCCAGTAGCCCTCGGCGACGTAGCCGTAGAGGGGCCGCCCGGACTCGAGGACCGCCGGGAACACCTCGCTCGAGAAGTCGACGGGCCGTCCCTCGGGGATGAAGTCGAAGATCTCCGGCTCGAGGACGTAGACGCCCGTGTTGATCGTGTCGCTGAACACCTGACCCCACGTGGGCTTTTCGAGGAACCGATCGATGGAGCCGTCCTCCCGCGCGATCACGATGCCGAACTCGAGCGGGTTCGGGACGCGGTGCAGCGCCAGCGTGGCGAGCGCCGACTTGCTCTCGTGGAAGTCCACGACGGAGGGAAGGTCCAGATCGGTCAGGACGTCGCCCGAGATCACGAGGAACCGATCGTCCAGCTCCTCCATGGCGTTTCTCACGGATCCCGCGGTGCCGAGGGGCGTCTCCTCGGTGGCGTACACCATGCGGACGTCCAGCTCGGATCCGTCGCCGAAGTAGTTGCGCACCGCGCTCGCCATGAAGGCCACGGTGACGACGATGTCAGTGATCCCGTGCTGGCGAAGGAGCCGCACGACGTGCTCCATCATCGGCCGATTGGCCATCGGCAGCATGGGCTTGGGCTGATTGGAGGTGAGGGGACGGAGTCGGGTGCCCTCGCCCCCCGCCATGATGACCGCCTTCACCGTTCAACCTCCCGCATCGTGCTCGTTCCCGTGGCCCGGGTGCCGTCTGGTCGGTGCGCCCGACCTTCCCGCCCCTGCCGCAGTGCCTGGCGTGCCGGGCCGAGGTAGGCCACTGCCGCGATCCAGGCCAGCACCAGGCCGATCATCCCCGATACCCACGCAAAGTAGTGGAACGGCACCTGCCAGCTCGCAGAGCCGTGGCTCAGCAGGAACGCGGGGTACGCGAACATCAAGGCGAAGGTGCCCGCTTTGCCGATCCACAACACGTCGATCCGCTTTGCGCCCAGTCCCGCGAGCACCAGTGTCATCACCGACACGAGCACCTCGCGGCCCAACGTGGCGGCACCGAACCAGATCGGAACGGCACCGGCGACCATGATCGACGCCACCGCCGTGCCCACGAGCAGGCGGTCGGCCAGCGGGTCGAGGACCTTGCCCACGTCCGAGACCTGCCCGAGGCGGCGGGCCGTGAAGCCGTCGACCCAGTCGGTCGCGCCCAGCGCTCCGAGCAGGATCGCCGCGGCGGTCTGGCGGTGGGCACCGAACAGGAGCCACAGGTACAGCGGGATGCACAACAGGCGCACCGCCGTGATGGCGTTGGGGAGCGTGAGGATCCGCGATTGCTCCGACGTCCCCACTCCCTGGATTCTATGAGGGCGTCGGCGACCGGACCGTGTGCCAGGCTGGGCCAATGCCCCAGTTCGAACCCTTTCGAGGTCTCCGCTACGACCGCACCGTGCCCCTCGACCAGGTGATCGCCCCTCCGTACGACGTCATCGAGCCTCGCGAGCGCGAGGAGCTCGCCGACCGCCACCCCGAGAATGCGGTCCTGGTCGAGCTTCCCGAGAGCTCCGGCAGCCGCGACCGCTACGAGCACGCCGCGGAGCTGCTCGAGAGCTGGCAGCGGAGGGGCCACCTCCAGCGGGATCCCCAGCCTGCGCTCTACGTCTACCGGATGCGCACGCCGGAGGGGGCGATGACGACCGGCGTCGTGGGTGCGTTACGCCTCCCGGAGGGCGAGTCGGACGAGGTGCGGCCGCACGAGGAGACCCTTGCAAAGCCGCTGGGGGATCGCCTCCACCTCCTGCGCGCCACCCGGGCCAACCTCTCGCCCATCTGGCTGCTCTCCACCCGTAGCGGCCTGTCCGGAGTGCTCCCCACGAGCGGCAACCCCACCGCCCGGGCCGAGGACGACGACGGCGTCCTCCACGAGCTCTGGCGGATCGACGACCCCGAGGACTGCGCTCGTATCTCCGCCGCGGTGGGGTCCGCGCCCCTCGTGGTCGCCGACGGCCACCACCGCTACCAGACCGCGCTCCACTACCGGAGCGAGGAGGCGAGGGAGCGCGGCGAGGATGGCGAGGGCGCGGATGGCACAGATGGCACAGATGGCACAGATGGCACAGATGGCACAGATGGCACAGATGGCACAGATGGCACAGACGGCGCCGGATCGATCATGGCGTACGTCGTGGAGCTCTCGCCCGCCCAGCTGCGAGTCGGGGCGATCCACCGGGTCCTGAGAGGCCTCGACAAGCCCGAGGCCATCCAGGAGGCGGCGCGAGCCCACTTCAACATGGTGCGGGCCGGACCGCTCTCGGAGGGCGTCGTGGGCGCCCTCGAGATCTCACGCAACCTCGGGCTGCTCCTTCCCGACGGGAGCTGGCTCCTGACGCCGCGACAGGAGGAGTCGCAGGAGCTGCTGGACCCGGCGCTCGTGCAGCCGATGCTCGACGAGCTCGAGGGCATCGAGGTGGGATTTGCCCACCACGCCGAGGAGGCGGCCGAGCAAGTCCGCAGCGGCGAGTCCCAGGCGGCCCTCGTGCTGCGCCCGGTCGGCGTCGAGCAGATCGCCCGCTGGGCGACGGATCACCGCCGGATGCCCCCCAAGACCACCTATTTCCACCCGAAACCTCGGACGGGAATGGTCTTCCGGCTGCTCGATCCCTAGTCCGAGGCCCTCCGTCGTCTCGCCGCCTTCGGTCCTCGGGCGGCGGACGGGCTCTTTACGGACGCGCCCGCGGGGCGGGGCGCCAACCTCGGGTTGCCTTACTCGACGGTCCAGGAGGAGTTGGAGCGCAGCAACGCCGCCAGGTCCCCCTGCCCGCGCCGCTCCTGGGCGTCGACCAGCTGTCCCGTCAACGCGGACCCGTACTCGGGCCGCTCGACGGCGCGGAACACGCCGATGGGCGTCGGCTCGAACGGACCGCGGGAGATCCTCGAGAGGGCGAAGGCGAGGCTCGGGTCCTCCCGCTGCTCGTCGTGCACGAGCACGGTGTCCTCGTTGTCCGCGGTCACGTCCACGATCTCCAGGCGACCATCCGAGCGTTGCACGACCCCGCGGGGCGCGTCGTCGGGCCCGAAGCGAATGGGCTCGCCGTGCTGGAGGGGGATCAACATGGAGGCGCGGCTGTCCCGGGACGTGATCTGGCTGAAGGCGCCGTCGTTGAAGACGTTGCAGTTCTGGTACACCTCCACGAAAGAGGCGCCCGGGTGCTCGTGCGCCCGCCGGAAGGTCTCCATCATGTGGTTCCGGTCCATGTCGTGGGTCCGGGCCACGAACGAGGCCTCGGCCCCGATCGCCAGGCTGAGCGGGTTGAAGGGCCAGTCCAACGCCCCGAACGGGGTGGACTTGGTCACCTTGCCCACCTCCGAGGTGGGAGAGTACTGGCCCTTCGTGAGACCGTAGATCTGGTTGTTGAACATGAGGACCGTCATCCGCACGTTGCGGCGCAGGGCGTGGATCAGGTGGTTTCCCCCGATCGACAGCGCGTCCCCGTCACCGGTGACCACCCACACGTCGAGGTCGGGCCGAGTGACGGAAAGCCCTGTGGCGATGGCGGGCGCACGACCGTGGATCGAGTGCAGCCCGTAGGTGTTCATGTAGTAGGGGAACCGGGCGGCACACCCGATGCCCGACAGGAACACCGTGTTTTCGCGGCGCACGCCCAGGTCGGGCAGCAGCAGCTGGACGGCCGCCAGGATCGAGTAGTCCCCGCATCCGGGACACCACCGGACCTCCTGGTCCGAGGCCCAGTCCTTCCGGCTCGTAACGGGAACCGCAGTATCGGTCATCTGACGCCTCCTGCCAGGGCCTGGTCGCCCAGACGCTCGAGTACGGCCGCCTCGATCTCACCGGCCCGGAACGGCACCCCGTGGACCTTGGTCATCGCCTCGGCGTTGACCAGGTACTTGGCCCGTAGGAGGTGGGTGAGCTGGCCCAAGTTGACCTCGGGCACGAGGATCTTCTCGTAGCGAGCGAGGATCTCACCGAGGTTCTTGGGGAACGGGTTGAGGTGCGTGAGGTGCAGCTGGGCCACCTTGAGGCCCCGCGCCCGCACGCGACGCACGCCGGCGGCGATGGACCCGAAGGTGGATCCCCAGCCGACGAGCAGCAACTCGGCGGTCCCGTCCTCGTCGTCCACCTCTGCCGGGGGGATGTCCTCGGCGATCCGGTCGATCTTGGCCGCGCGGAGACGCACCATCCGGTCGTGGTTGGCCGGGTCGTAGGACACGTTGCCGCTGCCGTCGGCCTTTTCGAGGCCGCCGATGCGGTGCTCGAGCCCGGGCACACCCGGGGGTGCCCATGGACGGGCCAAGGTCTCGTCGTCGCGCACGTAGGGCCAGAAGACCTCGCTCCCGTCCTCGGCCAGGTGGTTGGGCGAGGTGGCGAAGTCGGGCTCGATGCGAGGCAGGGTGGCCACGTCGGGCAGGCGCCACGGTTCCGACCCGTTGGCGAGCGACCCGTCCGAGAGGAGGATCACCGGCGTCCGGTACTTGACGGCCAGGCGGGTCGCCTCGATGGCCGCCTCGAAGCAGTGGGACGGCGTCTTCGCCGCGACGATGGGCAGCGGGGCCTCGCCGTGGCGACCGAACATGGCATGCAGGAGGTCGGCCTGCTCCGTCTTGGTCGGCAGACCCGTCGAGGGACCGCCCCGCTGGATGTCCACCACGAGTAGGGGGAGCTCGAGGTTGATGGCCAGGCCGACCGTCTCGGACTTGAGGTCCAGTCCCGGCCCGCTGGTCGTCGTCACCCCGAGGGCACCGCCGAAGGCAGCCCCGAGGGCCGCGCCGATACCGGCGATCTCGTCCTCGGCCTGGAACGTCCGCACGCCGAACTCCTTGCGGCGAGACAGCTCGTGGAGGATGTCGGACGCCGGCGTGATCGGGTAGCTGCCGAGGAAGAGCGCCAGGCCCGCCTGCCGTGCCGCAGCGATCAGGCCCCAGGCGAGCGCCGTGTTGCCGGTGACGTTGACGTACTCCCCGGGGGCGAAGTTGGCGGCCCGCACCTCGTAGTTGGACTGGAAGAGCTCTGCGGTCTCGCCGAAGTGGTAGCCCGCCTGGAAGGCCCGCGTGTTGGCGGCCTCCACCTGCGGGCGGTCGGCGAAGCGCTTGGCGATCCATTCGAGGGTCGGCTCGACCGGCCGGGTGTAGAGCCAGCTGATGAGGCCGAGCGCGAAGAAGTTCTTGGAGCGCTCGGCATCGCGGGGCTTGACCCCGAGCTCCTTGCACACCTGGGTGGTGAGGGAGGTCATCGGAACCTCGTAGACCGTGTACGGCGCGAGGCTCCCGTCGCTCAGCGGGTCGGCCTCGTACCCCGCCTTGGTCAGGCTGCGGTCGTCGAAGGCGTCCACGTTGACCACGATCGTGGCGCCCTTGGCCAGGACGCCGAGGTTGGCCCGGAGGGCTGCGGGGTTCATCGCGACGAGCACGTTGGGCGCGTCGCCGGGCGTCAGGATGTCGCGGTCCGCGATGTGGACCTGGAAGGCCGACACGCCGGCCATGGTCCCCGCGGGAGCGCGGATCTCCGCCGGGAAGTCGGGGAAGGTCGCGAGGTCGTTGCCCAGCGCGGCGCTCACGCTGGTGAAGCGATCACCGGTGAGCTGCATCCCGTCGCCGGAGTCCCCGGCAAACCGTACGACCACTCGATCGAGCTGTTGGGGCGCCTCCCGGCTGACCTCAGTCACGCTGCCCTCGTCTCAGTATCCTCATCGCCCGGCCAGCCCTCGCCGTTGCCTGCTGAGCGTGCTGCTTCATCTCTTTTTGGTTGCCGTCCCGTCCGGGTCGAATCGCTCCCCCGGCCCAATGGGCGCACGCCAGACCAGCTCAGCGCAGCGCGCCACGGCCAGCACGGCGCGAGCGACCACGGACGAAGTGTTTCGTTCCGGTAAACGAGCATACCGTGCCCTCGCCATCGCCCGTGACCATCCCGGGCGGTCTGCGCGGGTCCGAGAACCGGTGCACCACCCGGCGGCTGGCTCGATCGACCGTGCTTCCGACCGTTGTCGGGGCGGCACAGTCCCGCCCGCATGCGCCGCTTCGGACGCCGCCGTGGCGCCGGGGATCAGGCGATCGTGATGTCGCGGTCCAGGTAGACGTCCTGGATCGCATGGATGAGGGCCGCACCCTCGTCCATCGGCCTCTGGAAGGACTTGCGCCCGACGATCAGTCCCTGGCCCCCGGCCCGCTTGTTGATGACGGCCGTACGGACGGCCTGTTCCAGGTCGTCGGAGCCCTTGGACGCCCCGCCCGAGTTGATCAGTCCGATTCGGCCCGCGTAGCAGTTGACGACCTGCCAGCGGGTGAGATCGATGGGGTGGTCCGTGGTCAGCTCGTCGTAGGCGAGCGGATCCGTCATGCCGAAGCCGAGCGCCGTGTAGCCGCCGTTGTTCTCCGGCTGCTTCTGCTTGATGATGTCGGCCTCGATCGTCACGCCCATGTGGTTGGCCTGACCGGTGAGGTCGGCCGACAGGTGGTAGTCGGTCCCGTCCTTCTTGAAGGCCGTGTTGCGCAGGTAGCACCACAGGATCGTGAACATGCCGAGCTCGTGGGCCTCGGCGAACATCTCCGAGACCTCGTGGAGCTGGCGGTCCGACTCGGCGGACCCAAAGTAGATGGTGGCACCCACGCCGACTGCACCCAGGTCGAAGGCCTGCTGGGGGGAGCCGAACGGCACCTGGTCGTAGGTGTTGGGGTAGTGCAGGAAGTCGTTGTGGTTGAGCTTCACCACGAACGGGATCTTGTGCGCATAGCGCCGCGAGACCGCTCCGAGGACGCCGAGCGTCGTGGCGATGCCACTGCATTCCCCCGCCAACGCCAGCTCGCAAAGGTTCGCCGGGTCGAAGTAGGCGGGGTTCTTGGAGAAGCTCGCCGCCGCCGAGTGCTCGATGCCCTGGTCGACGGGAAGGATCGAGAGGTAGCCCGTCCCCCCGAGTCGCCCATGGCCGTACATGGTCCCGAGGTTCCGCAACACGGTCGGCGAGCGGTCGGAGTCGCGAAACACGCGGTCGAGGAAATCCGGACCCGGGAGCACGAGGCCCGACGCCGGAAAGGCCTTGCTCTCGTGGTTGAGGAGGGAGTCCGCTTCGTTCCCGAGGAGCTCTTTCAGGTCCATTTCACAAGCCTAACGGCTCCTTGTGTGAGCATCCGGTGCGCGTCGGGGGCGGGGAATGCTGCGTGGCCCGACCCGGGCGGCCGGGCGCGGTCGCCCGAGCGTCTCGCTCAGCCTCGTCTCGGCCGACCCGGTCCTGCGCGCCCTCCGAGCGCGCCCAGGCGCCGCGCCACGTCGTAGAAGTCCGGGTCGGCCTGGAAGACCCGGCCAAAGAAGTCCCTCGCCGCCGGCACGTCGCCGGCACGCTCGTAGAGGTCCGCCAGGACGTACCACTGACGGAGGTGGCGCGTCGCCGGATTGCGCACCCGCCGCCCGGCACCCGAGCCCGAGAGCAGAGAGATGCCTCCGGCGAAATCGCCAGCGTCGGCCAGGGTCTCCGCAGCGACGATCCGCGCCTCCGACAACACGTCGGGGTTGGGGGCATCGAGGCGGAATCCAGCCCAGAGGTCGGCGACGCGTCGTCTTCGACCCTGGGCGCGCAAGCCGTCCATCACGATGGGCACGTAGCCGCGGTCTCCGGTGATCCGCTGGTAGGCCTCGAGGTTGCGCACGGCATCCCGCCAGCGACCCTCCCGGTACGCCGCCAGACCGGCCAGCTGCCGGATCGAGGCGACGTCGGGGAGGTCCTGCACCAACGGAGCGAGAAGGCGCGCCGCCTCACGATCCCGGCCGCGCTCGTAGGCCGCGACCGCCTCTTCGAAGCGGGGCGTCAGGTAGTCCCTCCGGGCGGGCCGGGCCTCGCCCGCCGCCTTGGCGACCTCTTGGAGCACCTCCGGATCGACCGCCGCCCCACCGCCGGACGTCCCCGGCGAGACCGGGAGGCGACCGTCGACCAGTCCCCCGCCCCGGATCGAGGGCGACTCTTCCGGCGCCTCGTCGACGCGCACCCACTCGGCCTGGGGGGCTGGGCGGCGAGTCGGTACGTGGTCGTCGCGACCTTCGGGCTCTCGGTTCCCGCGGCCGCTCAGGTCCGCCCCGTCCGCACCCTCCTGCACGACCCGGGCGCCGCGCCGCGCCACCCCGCCGAGCTTGCGCAGCCGTGGATCGGGCGCCCCCCGGGGTGCCGGGCGCCCGCCCGAGCCATCGGCCTGCGGGGGGCGCGTGCGCGGCGGTCCGTCGCGCCGGGGAGCCGGGGAGCCGCGGCCTCGGCGGTCTCCGGGCCCCGCTCCGCTTGGCTCGGCGCTCCTCCCCCGTCCTGCTGGCCGTCCCCCCCGGCCAGCAGGCGCCCCTCGAGTCCCTCGATCCTCTTGCGCTCCCCGCCCACCTCGTCTCTCCGGTGCGCTGCGCCCGCCGGGTGCACCCCGCCTGCCCCTTGCGCCCGGGCCGTCCGCTGCGCCGGGACGGTCGGAAGGCTCCCTTTTCGGAGCTCGCCTCCGGTCCGGAGCAACCCGCGCTATCCCGTCGGCGTCTCGAGTCGCTGGTCTGGCTCCGGCGCGTCGTGGTGGGGACGTCTTTCGAGCTCCCGGCGGAGCCGGCCGCCCTCGGCCCGTTCCGCGGCCCGTTCCGCGGCGACCGAGATCCTCGTCCTCGCGCGGGCCGCGGCCGCCCTCGCTGTCTCGTCCCTTGCGGGGTGGTCGATCGGAGCTCATCCTCCGGCTGGTCCCCGTGTTGGCCGAGCTGGTCCGGCGAGGTGCCGCGTCCCGCCCTCCCCTGCTGCCGTCGGCCGCCGGACGCCTGCCCGTCCGTTCTTGTGTGCCGGACGGGCGTCCTTCCTTGTCGAACGGGCGCGGCCGGACCGAACGGGCGCTGCCCCGGCCTTCGGCCGAAGAGGGGCGCTCTCCTGCGGAGGTTCTCGGTCTCGGGGCGCCACCGCTCCCGGTGCCCCGCTTGGCGGTTCTACCGGACGACGGCGTAGATCGACCTTTGGCCCCGCGAGTCTCACGACGAGGCGGTTCCGACCGGTCCTCTCGCTGCACCCGGCGAGTGTACGTGGGGCAACTCCGGGCGCCGACAGTCCCGGACGTCGGAATCGTCGCCCCCAGCCGGGACGCCCGCCGCCGTGGGGACTTTGGGCCCTGCCCCGGCGCCCGTCGGCCCTTCAGGATGATCGTGCAGTCGCAGAGCGCGACCTCCGAGTGGCGCGCTGCCCCGATAGAGGAAGAACGATGCAACCCATGATGCTGACCAAGGACGCCTGCCTGGAGCTCCTCTCACACGCTCCCATCGGCCGCGTCGGCGTCACCTATCGAGCCCTGCCGTCCATCCACCTCGTGAACTTCGCCGTCTCGGATGAGTCGGTCATCTTTCCAGCGGCCCACGGCTCCGAATTTGCGGAAGCCACCCACGAGGCCGTCGTGGCCTTTCAGGCCGACGCCTACGACCACCACCAACAGGCCGGATGGAGTGTCATGGGCGTTGGCAAGACGTCCCCGGTCATGGATCCGGACGACTTCACCGTGGCCCACCTCATCCCCAAGATGCCGCCGGGCCCGGACGGCCCTGCCCAAGACTTCATCCGTCTCGATCTGGCGATCGTCTCCGGTTGGCAGGTCGGGCATGTTCCTGCCGGCACGAGGGTGGAAGGACTTTCCGAGGGGCCCCACCGCGGGCCCGTGCCCCTCGCCCTCTGAACGTCCGAGGCCCCGACACCCGATACGGCCCGACACCCATACGAACGAAAACGCCAAGGGCCCGCCGCATACGCGACGGGCCCTTGGTCAGAGAGCTCCCGGCGGCGTCCTACTCTCCCGGGGGGTCTCCCCCCAAGTACCATCGGCGCTGGCGGGCTTAACTGCCGTGTTCGGAATGGGAACGGGTGTTTCCCCGCCGCCATGGCCACCGGAAATCATGCGCTCGCGGCCATATGGGCCGAAGTGCGCCTACCGCGCACCTTGAGCGTTCCAAAGCGAGCACGAGCAAGTCCCAAGCCCTCGGCCGATTAGTACCGGTCGGCTGAACACGTCACCGTGCTTACACCTCCGGCCTATCAACGTGGTCGTCTGGCCACGGGCCTTACCAGGTTTTCCTGTGGGAGATCTCATCTTGAGACGGGCTTCGCACTTAGATGCTTTCAGCGCTTATCCCACCCGTAGGTCGCAAACCAGCCGTGCCCTTGGCAGGACAACTGGCACACGAGAGCTACGTCCGTCCCGGTCCTCTCGTACTAGGGACAGCCTCTCTCAGATCTCCTACGGCTGCATCGGATAGGGACCGACATTCTTGTTACTGCCGGCGAAACGCTCCGCCGGCGACCAGGTCATTTCTGCCTGGTTCTGCATGTCGCCATGCAGATCGGACCATCCCTTCACTCCTCCGACATCCGGAGGAGGCTTGGCATCTGGTCTCTGAGGATTCTGGAATATGAGTGCGGCGATACCGCCCACCACCGTTCATGCGGCGTGCGATAACACAGAGTCGATCGAATCCCTCAACCGACCTGTGCTCGCCCCGTTCCATCGCTCTCACGATGGCCGAGAACGAATCGAACTCCTGCTGCTTCACACTCAATAGTGGGTTTCGTGTGAAAAAGGGAAGAACACGCTCCAAGAGATCCCTGCGCCAACGAACGACCAACACCAAAGTGTGATCGCGCGATCTCGCATGATTCTCCCGCAGCAATCCACAACCAAGCGTCGCCTGGATGAGCCGCAACAGCTCACCCCTCACGACGTCCTGGCTCACCCGAAACTCGGGCACGAGTTGCCAACCGACACTCGTGCTCGGATTCCGCTGGATCGCTACGTGAAAGCATCCTTCGCCATCCACGAAGCCCGCTATGTACGCTTCCAGCCTTTCCTGCTGATTGGCCGCACCTGTCGCATTTTCACTGCTCTCGGTGTCCATGACCGCAGCGTACGACGCAGTTGTGTCACGATTCTCCGAGAGCGAGTAGCGCAGGATACTCCGGCTATTCCAGCATATGGCCAAGTTTATAGACAGCGCGGTTATCCACTGTCTCACGACGTTCTAAACCCAGCTCGCGTACCGCTTTAATGGGCGAACAGCCCAACCCTTGGGACCGGCTTCAGCCCCAGGATGCGACGAGCCGACATCGAGGTGCCAAACCTTCCCGTCGATATGGACTCTTGGGGAAGATGAGCCTGTTATCCCCGGGGTACCTTTTATCCGTTGAGCAACGGCGCTTCCACAAGCAACCGCTGGATCACTATGCCCTGCTTTCGCACCTGCTTGACTTGTAGGTCTCGCAGTCAAGCTCCCTTGTGCCATTGCACTCGACAGCTGATTGCCAACCAGCCTGAGGGAACCTTTGGGCGCCTCCGTTACGTTTTAGGAGGCGACCGCCCCAGTCAAACTACCCACCTGACGCTGTCCCTGATCCGGATAACGGACCGAGGTTAGAGTCCCAGCACAGAAAGGGTGGTATTTCAAGATTGCCTCCACACTGGCTAGCGCCAATGCTTCGAAGGCTCCCACCTATCCTACACAAACTGTACCAAAACCCAACATCAAGCTGCAGTAAAGGTCCACGGGGTCTTTCCGTCCTGATGCAGCTAACGAGCATCTTTACTCGTACTTCAATTTCGCCGGGTCTGTGGTTGAGACAGTAGGAAAGTCGTTACGCCATTCGTGCAGGTCGGAACTTACCCGACAAGGAATTTCGCTCTAGACCCCTCATGTCGCCATGAGGCTAGGACCATATCTTCACCTCGCTCGTCGTGGCGAGGGGCTGGCGTATGGCCTCTGAGGATTCCAGAAACCGCGACGGCTGTCTTCGATTCATTCGTTCGGTCATGTGTGCGATATGGGAGAGGCCCTCCGGTGTCCGGTGGACTCCTTGCTCCATCAAGCGCACGACTTTTGCGAACGTCTGAAAATCCGACGCTTTTGCCGTTACCAGTGGGTGTTCTTCGAAAAACGGGACGACCCGAGACCGAAGGTCCCGAATCCGTCTCACCCTGAACCAGCAGAGTGGTTCACGGTGGTTGTCATGTCGAGCGCCTCGCCCAACATGACCACAATCGAAGAATGCTTGCATTCGCTGCAAAGCTCCGACGCTCCGCTCGCCCTGAACCACGCTAAAGGTGGGTTGAACCTGCCAACCGCACTGACACGTTGAGTTCCGGAAGAGTGGAACGCTGAAGCATCCTTCGCCGTCGACGAAGCCGACGACCCACTGCGCGAAATCTGGCCTTTCCTGCTGATTGTCCGCACCGGACGGATTGTCACTCTCCACGCCAGCACCATAAGACTCAGGTGTGACAGGGAGGAGTACCGCCGGATACTCGGGGTTTCCAGCATATAGCCAGCTGCACTATTCGAGATTGCTCTCGATAGGGGCAACACCCGGGCACGATACCGGGTTGCAACCTTAGGACCGTTATAGTTACGGCCGCCGTTTACCGGGGCTTAGGTTCAGAGCTTCGCCCGAGGGCTAACCCTTCCCCGTAACCTTCCGGCACCGGGCAGGCGTCAGAGCGTATACATCGTCTTACGACTTCGCACGCTCCTGTGTTTTTAGTAAACAGTCGCTTTCCCCTATTCTCTGCGGCCCCCTCGAGCTCAGGACGCGAGGTCCTTCACCCTGGCGGGGCCCTCCTTCTCCCGAAGTTACGGAGGAATTTTGCCGAGTTCCTTAACCACAGTTCTCCCGATCGCCTTGGTATTTTCTACCCGCCCACCTGTGTCGGTTTGGGGTACGGGCACCGTGCCAGCTCGCTAGGAGCTTTTCTCGGCAGCATGGGATCAGTGACTTCGCCGCAATTGGCTCGGCATCGCGTCTCAGGATTCATGAGGTCCGGATTTGCCTAGACCTCTCCCTACACGCTTACCCCAGGACAACCAACGCCTGGGCTCACCTACCCTCCTGCGTCCCTCCATCGCTTCCCTCGCCGGGGCCGGTCGGTTCGACCCGAAGGTCAGCCCCTTAGGGCACCCGGTCTGGGATGGACGCGGACACGGTGGTACTGGAATATCAACCAGTTGTGCATCGACTACGCCTCTCGGCCTCGCCTTAGCTCCCGACTTACCCTGGGAGGATTAGCCTTCCCCAGGAACCCTTGGGCTTTCGGCGGAGGGGTTTCTCACCCCTCTCTCGCTACTCATACCAGCATTCGCACTCGACCACGCTCCACGACGGTTTCCACCCCCGCTTCTCTGCGAGATCGACGCTCCCCTACCACTCCCGTCTAAGACGGGAATCCGCAGCTTCGGCTCTTGACTTGAGCCCCGTTACATTGTCCGCGCAGGACCACTCGACCAGTGAGCTATTACGCACTCTTTCAAGGATGGCTGCTTCTGAGCCAACCTCCTGGCTGTCTTCGCGTTCCCACATCGTTTTCCACTTAGTCAAGAATTTGGGGCCTTAGCTGGCGGTCTGGGCTGTTTCCCTTTCGACCAACGAAGCTCATCCCTCGTGGTCTCACTGCCAGGCTCTGGAGCATCGGCATTCGGAGTTTGATTGGGGTCAGTAAGCTTGTAGGCCCCCTAGCCCATTCAGTGCTCTACCTCCGATGCTGAACGCCCGACGCTGCACCTAAATGCATTTCGGGGAGAACCAGCTATCACCGAGTTTGATTGGCCTTTCACCCCTAACCACAGGTCATCCCCCCTGTTTTCAACCAAGGTGGGTTCGGCCCTCCACGGGGTCTTACCCCCGCTTCAGCCTGCCCATGGCTAGCTCACTCGGCTTCGGGTCTACCGCATGCGACTCCACGCCCTATTAAGACTCGCTTTCGCTACGGCTCCCCCTCACGGGTTAACCTCGCCACACACGGTAACTCGCTGGCTCATTCTTCAAAAGGCACGCCATCACGGCCAACACCCTAGAGAGTCCGCCGACCTCGACTCCGAAGAGTCTTGGACATTGGACAGGGTCGGATGTTGACGACGCTTTGACTGATTGTAAGCCAACGGTTTCAGGTACTATTTCACTCCCCTCCCGGGGTACTTTTCACCATTCCCTCACGGTACTATTCGCTATCGGTCGCCTGTTAGTACTTAGCCTTACGAGGTGGTCCTCGCAGATTCACGCCGGCTTTCCCGGATCCGGCGCTACTCGGGAAATCCGAGCGGAGCTCATACGCATTTCGTGTACGGGGCTATTACCCTCTACGGCGCAGCTTTCCTGACTGTTTCCACTATGCGATGAGTTTGTAACTCCGTGAAGGGTCTGGTGCCCCTTCTCTCGGCTCCCACAACCCCGAACTGGCAACGCCACCAGGCTTTACCACCAGCTCGGTTTAGGCTCTTCCCGTTTCGCTCGCCGCTACTCAGGGAGTCGCTGTTGCTTTCTTTTCCTCGGGGTACTTAGATGTTTCAATTCCCCCGGTTCCCTCTCCGGCCCTATACATTCAGGTCGGAGTGACACCCCATGACGGGTGCCGGGTTTCCCCATTCGGACATCCACGGATCGAAGCTCGGTCGACAGCTCCCCGTGGCTTTTCGCAGTCACCCACGTCCTTATTCGGCTTCAGGCGCCAAGGCATCCACCGTTGGCTCTTTGTAGCTTGGAGAACAAAGATGCTCGTGCTCGCTTTGGAATTCTCAAGGTCCGGAACGGAGCGGCCGCGCCACGACTGACATCATCGTCGGCGGACGCTCAGGGCGAGAGGCAAACACCCGGCGGGACCCCGAGATCGGGGTGGCGCCGGGTGTTGTGCGTCGCCAGGAAGCAACCAAAGGTCGCTCCCTCAAAACGGAAGAGTGAAGTCTGACGACGCCACAGGGACCGGACCGTCCTCGGCGGGCACCGGTACGAGACCGGTGGCGGCCGAGCGATCCGCCGGTATGCGACGAGCGCCGACTAGCCAGTGTCCGACTTCGGAGTGTCCGGTTCTGAAATGAACCGGCTCAAACTCCTTAGAAAGGAGGTGATCCAGCCGCACCTTCCGGTACGGCTACCTTGTTACGACTTCACCCCAATCGCCGACCCCACCTTCGACGGCTCCCTCCCAAAAGGGTTGGGCCACCGGCTTCGGGTGTTGCCGACTTTCGTGGTGTGACGGGCGGTGTGTACAAGGCCCGGGAACGTATTCACCCCGGCGTTGCTGATCCGGGATTACTAGCGACTCCGACTTCACGCAGTCGAGTTGCAGACTACGATCCGAACTGAGACCGGCTTTTGGGATTGGCTCCTCCTCACGGAATAGCAACCCGTTGTACCGGCCATTGTAGCATGTGTGCAGCCCTGGACGTAAGGGGCATGAGGACTTGACGTCATCCCCACCTTCCTCCGAGTTGACCCCGGCAGTCTCCTGCGAGTCCCCGGCATTACCCGCTGGCAACACAGGACAGGGGTTGCGCTCGTTGCGGGACTTAACCCAACATCTCACGACACGAGCTGACGACAGCCATGCACCACCTGTGTAGGGCCCCGAAGGACACCGTATCTCTACGGCTTTTCCCTACATGTCAAGCCCAGGTAAGGTTCTTCGCGTTGCCTCGAATTAAGCCACATGCTCCGCCGCTTGTGCGGGCCCCCGTCAATTCCTTTGAGTTTTAGCCTTGCGGCCGTACTCCCCAGGCGGGGCACTTAATGCGTTAGCTACGGCACGGAACCCGTCGAATAGGCCCCACACCTAGTGCCCAACGTTTACGGCGTGGACTACCAGGGTATCTAATCCTGTTCGCTCCCCACGCTTTCGCTCCTCAGCGTCAGTTCCGGCCCAGACCACCGCCTTCGCTACCGGTGTTCCTCCTGATATCTGCGCATTTCACCGCTACACCAGGAATTCCATGGTCCCCTACCGGACTCTAGTCATGGCAGTATCGGATGGCGGCTCCAGGTTGAGCCTGGAGGTTTCACATCCGACTTACCAAACCGCCTACGAGCTCTTTACGCCCAATAAATCCGGACAACGCTCGCCCCCTACGTATCACCGCGGCTGCTGGCACGTAGTTGGCCGGGGCTTCTTCTGCAGGTACCGTCATAATCGTCCCTGCTGAAAGAGGTTTACGACTCAGAAAGCCTTCGTCCCTCACGCGGCGTTGCTGCGTCAGGCTTTCGCCCATTGCGCAAGATTCCCCACTGCTGCCTCCCGTAGGAGTCTGGGCCGTGTCTCAGTCCCAGTGTGGCTGATCGTCCTCTCAGACCAGCTACCCGTCGTAGCCTTGGTGAGCCGTTACCTCACCAACAAGCTGATAGGCCGCGAGCCCCTCCCGAAGCGGAATCCATTTCCTCACCAGGTCATGCGACCCGGTGGGGGTATCCGGTATTAGCACCGGTTTCCCGGTGTTATCCCAGTCTTCGGGGCAGGTTGCTCACGTGTTACTCACCCGTTCGCCACTCAGTCTTCACCAGTGTTGCCACCGGTTGGACCGCGTTCGACTTGCATGTGTTAAGCACGCCGCCAGCGTTCGTCCTGAGCCAGGATCAAACTCTCCATCAAGACCATCGACCTCGTGCCGTGGCACTCGGTCCAACGATCAGAGAGCCGATCACGAAGGCTCCTCCGTGATCGGTATTCAGGATTGGTCTCCCGTTGCCGGTCGACCGCCCCTGTTACTTGTACTTCATTGACGTCACGATCCCGACTGCACGAGGCAGCCGGCATCGCCCGCACTGGCTTTTGGCTTCACTCTTCCGTTTTCAAGGAACGACCGGGCACGCGCCACGGGGGCGTTGGTGCCACATTTCCGACCGAGCGTGGTACGCCCACAAAAGTGGGACTTGCTCGGGCCTCCGGACCGCCCGGTTAGCCGGGCTCCGGCGGGCTTTTTACTATAGCAGCTCTGCTGCCACCGTCAACGCCGAAGTGCTCCGGTTCGACCCGAGCACGTCACCGTCTCGACACCAATGTAGTCGAGCGCTCACGCCGGTCGGACGGCGGGCCGTGACCCCCACCCCGGCCCCTACCTCGCCACCGGGACGGCGGGGCCGGACCCTCGACGACCTTCCGGCCTGACCCGTGAGACGTTCCGGTCCCCGGGCACCCAGAAGCGCCAGGGATGCTCCGCCCCCGCCGACAAACCGATGCGAACGCCCGTCGAGGGCTCGTCCGGCGGGGGGATGCCGTCGGTCAACAGGCGTATCCCGCGGTCGCCGCTCACCAGGTCAGCCCCGTCGTCCTTCCCGTCGATCCCCATGGCCTGGCAGAGCTTGGCGGGGCCGCTGCAGAGGTCCTCGGGCCGCCGAGCGGCGGCCCTTGCCGCGAACATGTCGTCGAGCCCGGCCATCGGCGCGAGAGCGCGGAGGAGAACGGCGTGGGGTACCCCATCGCCACGGCACACCACGTTGGCGCACCAGTGCATGCCGTAGGTGAAGTACACGTAGAGCAATCCCGCCCGCCCAAACATGGTCGCATTGCGACGGGTCATGCCTCGGTAGGCGTGAGATCCGGGGTCGTCGGCCCCGCGGTACGCCTCGACCTCGACGATCCTCCCGGCGCGGCCACCGCGGACAAGGATCTTGTTGAGGAGATGTGGGGCCACGTCGAGGGCGTCACCCAAGAGGTCGCCTCGAGCAACCGGCCGCCATCCTGGCGCCTCTGCGCCCAGGGTCGCCGCCTCACCCCGGCGCACGGCACGGCCGGTCACGGCGCGTTTGCGCCGGTGTTGGCCTCCTTCCCCCCCGGAAGGGCGTTCACCCGCGCGGTCCACCTCCAGGCGCCGGACGAAGTTCTCCATCTGGGCGATCACCGGCTGTCGGCCGGCACCACCGGGGCTCGTCCGGCGCTCGACCCCGACCCCCGGCTCCAGCAGGGCCAGTGCCTCCTCGCCGAGGTCCGGGTTCGCCTGCACCAACTCGGCCAGCGGCACCCGGCGCTCCAGGGACTCCCGAACGAGGCTTCCGACCAGCGTGTGGGCGCGCCGGAAGGGCATACCGCGCAGCACCAGCCACTCGGCCAGGTCGACGGCCGCCGTCGCTCCCTCGTCGGCAGCGGATCGCATCCGGTCCTCCTGCCAGCGGACCGACCCCATCAGGCCGACGAGCGCTGCGAGGGCACGGCGCACCTGGAAGACCGCGTCGAAGGCCGGCTCCTTGTCCTCCTGGAGGTCCCGGTTGTAGGCGAGAGGCAGCCCCTTGAGCGTGGCCAGCAGCCCGGCCAGATGCCCGATCAGGCGCCCGCTCTTGCCCCGCACGAGCTCGGCGACATCGGGGTTCTTCTTCTGGGGGAGCATGGAGCTCCCGGTCGCGAACGCGTCGTCGATGACGCAGAAGCCGAACTCCTCGCTCGACCAAAGCACGAGCTCCTCCCCCAGCCGTGAGAGGTGGACGCCGAGCATGGCGAGGTCGAAGAGCAGCTCCGCGACGAAGTCCCGATCCGACACCGCGTCGAGCGAATTCTCGAAGCTCGCAGAGAAGCCCAGCTCGGCAGCCGTGAAGTCGGGGTCGATCGGCAGCGAGGAACCCGCCAACGCGCCGGCGCCGAGTGGCGACACGTTCAACCTCTCGACGCTCACCACCAGTCGGTCGACGTCGCGGGAGAGCGCCCAGCCGTGGGCCAGGAGGTGGTGGGCGAGGAGCACCGGCTGCGCCCGTTGCAGGTGCGTGTACCCGGGGAGGTAGGCATCCCCGGCCTCGGTGGCCCTCCGAAGGATCGTCTCCTGGAGATCGAGGACCCGGGCGGCGACCTCCACCATGCCTCGCCGGCACCAGAGGCGCATCCCCGTCGCCACCTGGTCGTTGCGGCTCCGCGCGGTGTGGAGCTTGGCCCCGGTCTCCCCCGCGAGCTCGGTGACCCGCCGCTCGATCGCCGTGTGGACGTCCTCGTCGTCCTCGAGGAATGCGAAGGCCCCGGAGGAGAGCTCCGCGGCCACCCGGTCCAGGGCCTCGAGGAGGGCCTGAGCCTCCTCTTCGGAGAGCAGCCCACCGTGGGCCAGTCCCCGGACGTGCGCCCGAGAGCCTTCGAGGTCGTCCGCCGCCAGCTCCCGATCGAAGCTGAGGCTCACCGTGAACTCGCGCACGGGCTCGGCCATCCCGCCCTCGAGGCGACCCTGCCAAAGGGTCATCAGCTGGCGCCCTGCCGCTTCGCCCAGGTGGCCACGCCCTGTCCCCAGAGCCGGACGAAGCCCTCGGCGTCCTCGTGGCGGAAGGTGTCGCTCGAGTCGTACGTCGCAAGGCCGCGGTCGTAGAGGGCGACCGGGCTGCGTCGTCCGGTCACCGCCGCGGCGCCCGGCGGGTCGAGGACGAGACGCACCTCGCCGGTGACGTGGCGCTGCGTCTCGCGGACAAAGGCGTCCAGAGCCTGTTTGAGGGGCGAGAACCACATGCCGTCGTAGACGAGCTCGGACCATCGCGGCTCCAGACGGCTCTTTTCGTGCTGGACGTCGCGCTCCAAGGTGAGGTCCTCGAGATCGGTGTGCGCCCGGATGAGCGCCAGGGCGGCCGGGCATTCATAGATCTCGCGGCTCTTGATGCCGACGCGACGGTTCTCGATCATGTCCAATCGCCCGTAGCCGGTGGCACCGACCATCGGCTCCACGGCCCCGATCAGCTCGAGGGGCCCGAGCCGCCGGCCGTTCAACGAGACGGGCACCCCGGCCTCGAACCCGATGACCAGCTCGACAGGTCCCGCCGCCGTGATCACGGTCCGCTCGTACACGTCCTCGGGCGGGGCGGCCCAGGGATCCTCGATCGCACCGCACTCGACGGCCCGACCCCAGAGGTTCTCGTCGATCGAGTAGGGGCGCTCGGTGGTCACCGTGATCGGGATCTCCCACCTCGCTGCGTACTCGATGCAGTCCTCGCGCGAGAGGCCCCAGGCGCGAGCCGGGGCCAGGACGTCGAGGTCGGGAGCGAGAGACCGGGTGCCCACCTCGAAGCGCACCTGGTCGTTGCCCTTCCCGGTGCATCCGTGGGCGACGGCACTCGCGCCGTGCCGCCGGGCCTGCTCCACCAGGTGTCGGACGATCACGGGGCGCGAGAGCGACGACACGAGGGGGTACTTACCCTCGTAGAGGCCGTTGGCCTGCACCGCGGGGACGCAGAAGTCCTCGGCCATCTCCTGACGCGCATCGATGACCTCGAACTCCACGGCACCAGCCTTGAGCGCGCGCTCCTGCACGGCCTGCCGGCGCGCCCCCGACACGTCGGCCTGGCCCACGTCCACGAGCACGGCAATCACCTCTGCGTCCATCTCCTCGGTCAGCCATCGCACGGCCACCGAGGTGTCGAGACCTCCGCTGTACGCCAGGACCATCCGCCTGCTCATCTTCGTCGACCCTTTCCCGTCTCCTCGCCGAGAGCACGCCGCCCGACCGTCCCACGGCTCGGCCCGTCGCGAACCCTACGCCTACTCGCCGTCGCCCCGGACACCGTCCTCGGACCCGGCCGCGCTCATTCCTGCAAGTGCGGAGAGCCGCTCGGCCAGGTCCCCGCCCTCTGGGCCCTCGGATGCGACGACCAGGATGGTGTCGTCTCCGGCCACCGTGCCGAGCACTCCCGGGTAGGCACTGCGGTCGATCGCCGACGCCACGACGTGGGCACACCCCGGCGGCGTGCGCAGCAGGACCAGGGTGCCCGAGCGGGACACCTCGACCACCCACTCCCCGAGGATCCGCCGCAAGTGCTCGCTCGGCGCGATCTGCTGCGCCGGAAGATCGGGCAGCGCATACGCCGTGTCCCCGCCGGGGATGCGCACCTTGATGGCCCCCAGCTCCTCGAGGTCACGCGACACCGTGGTCTGCGTGGCCGACACGCCCTCGCCCGCCAACAGCTCGACGAGCTGCGCCTGGTTGGAGACCGGCCCGGCCTCGAGCAGCTTGGCGATGCGGTGCTGGCGCTGATGCTTGGTCACCCTCATGCACCCACCGCCCCGAGAGCCACCGCCTCGAGTGCCTCCGCGAGCAGCGAGACGGCCTCGTCCACCTCGCGCTCTTCGACCAGCAGTGGTGGCGCCAGGCGCACCGCATCGGGTCGCACCGGGTTGACCAGGAGGCCCCGCTCGAGCGCGGCCGTCGCCACGGCGCCGGCAACCTGGCCCTCGAGCTGCGCCGCGAGCAGGAGGCCGCGGCCGCGGACCTCGGTGACCAGGGGCAGTCCCGCCAGGGCGGCCCGCAGCTGGTCTCCTCGCCGGCGGGCCCGCCCGCACACGTCCTCCCGCTCCATCACGGCGAGCGTCGCCTTGACCGCCGAGAGGGCGAGCGGCTGCCCACCGAACGTCGACGCGTGATCGCCCGGTCCAAAGGCGGCGGCGACCTCGGCCCGGGCCCAGCACGCGCCGACCGGCATGCCGTTCCCCAGTGCTTTGGCCATCGTCACGACGTCGGGCTCCAGGTTGTGGGCCCGGAAGGCGAACCACTCGCCGGTTCGGCCGAGGCCCGTCTGCACCTCGTCGAGGATCAAGAGCGCGTCGTGCTCGTCGCAGAGCTGGCGCACCCCTCGCAGGTAATCGGAAGACGGGGGGATCACGCCGCCCTCCCCCTGGAGCGGCTCGAGCAGCACGCCGGCTACTCCCCTACCGTCCCCGGCATCCCGAAGGGTGCCCGCCAAGGCAGGGAGGTCGTCGTAGGGAATGTGCACGAAGCCCGGAGGCAATGGCTGGAAGGGCGCGTGCTTGGCGGGCTGCCCGGTAGCCGTGAGCGTTGCCAACGTGCGCCCGTGAAACGAGTCCCAGGCGGACACGACGATGTGGCGGCCCTTGCCGGCCCAGCGCCGGGCCAGCTTGAGGGCGCATTCGTTGGCCTCGGCCCCGGAGTTGGCGAAGAAGATCTGCCCGCCCGCGCGCTCGAGGCCCCCGCCGATCAGCCGGTCGAGGGTGTCCGCCACCTCGGGCGCCAGCTCGTTGCGGTAGAGGTTGGAGACGTGCCACAGGCGGTGTGCCTGTGCGGCCACGGCATCGGCCACCTCCGGATGGGCATGGCCGAGCGAGACCACGGCCAGGCCCGCCACGAAGTCGAGGTACCGACGGCCCCGGTCGTCCCACAGCTCCGTGCCGAGTCCCCGGACGAACGTGACGGGTGCGGGCGAGTAGGTCTGCATCAACGAGCTCGCGACCGCTCCCGGGCTCCCCGCGGGGTCGGACACCGTCACGGCACCACCATCGTCCCGATGCCGGCGTCGGTAAAGAGCTCGAGGAGCAGGGCGTGGGGCACTCGACCGTCCAGGAGATGGGCGGTCGGGACCCCGGCCTGGACCGCCCGCAGGCAGGCCTCGGCCTTGGGCACCATCCCGCCCGAGGCGATCCCCTGGCGGACCAACCCTTCCAGTTCCACCGCGTCGAGCTTCCCGTGGACCGAGTCGGGATCCTCGGGATCGCCTCGGAGACCCTCCACGTCGGTGAGGAGCACGAGCTTCTCCGCGTTCAGGGCGGCCGCCAAGGCGCCGGCGACCGTGTCGGCGTTGATGTTGTAGGCCTGCCCGTCGATGTCGGCGCCGATCGTCGCCACCACGGGCACCAGGCCCTCCGCCAGCAGGGCCGTGAGGATGCTCGGGTCGACACGCTCGACGGAGCCGACGAACCCGAGGTCGGCATCCTGAGGGGACGCCGTGATGAGGTTGGCGTCCTCCCCGGAAAGTCCGACGGCAAGGGGGCCGTGGACGTTGATGGCCGAGACGATGTCCCGGTTGACCTTGCCGACGAGGACCATCCTGGCGATGTCGAGGGTGTCGGCGTCGGTCACCCGGAGTCCGTCGCGGAATTCGGGCACCTTGCCCAGGCGCCGCATCAGGTCGCCGATCTGCGGTCCGCCCCCGTGCACCACGACGGGACGCATGCCGACGGTGTGCAGCAACACCACGTCCTCGGCGAACGAGGCGAGCGCCTCGCCCTCCTCGCCGGCGCCGAGGACATTGCCGCCGTACTTCACGACGACGACCTTGCCGAGGAAGCGCCGGATGTACGGCAGCGCCTCGACCAAGACGTCCGCGATCGCCTGGGCGCCCTTCACGAGGTCGTCCGGTTCTCGTCCAGGTAGCCGTAGCCGAGGTCGGTGGCGAGCACGACCCCCGACCCGTCGCCGATCCCGAGGTCGCAGCCGATCTCGACGTGGCGACCGGCCAGGTGCGAGGCCACGGCCGAGGCGTCGTGCTCGACCGCCACCCCCGCCCGGCACACCCGCGTGCCGCCGTAGGAGACCGACACGTTGTCCATGTCGAACGTCACTCCCGCCGAGCCGAGCTCGCTCACGACCCGGCCCCAGTAGGGATCCCGTCCGTTGAGCGAGCACTTGACGAGCAGCGAGTCGGCAACCTTGCGAGCCGCCCGATGCGCCTCCTCGTCGGTGCGGGCGCCGACCACGCGCACCCTCGCCACCAGTGTGGCGCCCTCCGCATCCTCCGCCATCTGACCGGCCAGCTGGGAGGAGGCCGTCTCCATCGCCGAGCCCAGCTGGTCCGGCGGGACGGGACCGGCTCTGCCACTCGCCAGGACGACGACCGTGTCGTTGGTCGACGTGCAGCCGTCCACGCTCAGCGCGTTGAACGTGGTGCCCATGGCCTCGCGCAGCAGCTCCCGCAGCGTCTCCGGTTCGCAGGCGGCGTCGGTCGTGAGCACGGCGAGCATGGTGGCCATGTCCGGCGCCAGCATGGCGGCCCCCTTGGCCATCCCCCCCACGTTGAACCCGTCGGCGCCGACCAAGGCCTCCTTGCGCACCGTGTCGGTGGTCATGATCGCGACGGCCGCCCGTTCACCGGCCGCGGCGTCCGCCCCGAGGGTGCCGACGAGGTCCTTGGCGGCGTCGGCGACCACGTGGACGGGGAACGGCACGCCGATCAGGCCCGTCTGGCAGATGAGCAGGTCGATCTCCTCCAACGACAATCCCTCGGCGACGTGGCGGCAGACCGTCCGGGCGGCCTCGATCCCGGCGCGTCCGGTGGCCGCGTTCGCATTGCCCGACGTGAGGACGACTCCGGCGGCCCTCCCAGCGCTCGCGAGGAGGTGCTCCCGGCTCACCGTGACCGGTGCCGCCGCGGCGAGGTTCGAGGTGAAGACGGCCGCGGCGCTCACCGGTTTGGCGTCGTCCGTACAGACGAGCGCCATGTCGAGCGATCCCGCCGGCTTGATCCCGCCCGCCACCCCCGACGCCCGGAACCCGGCCGGCGCGACGACGCTCACGGGTACATCCCCGCAGTGGGCAGACCCGACGTCTCGGGGAGGTCGGCCGCGACGTTCATCGCCTGGATAGCCTGACCGGCGGCTCCCTTCACCAGGTTGTCCAGCGCGCTCAGGGCCACCACCCAGCCGGTGCGGGGGTCGACCCGGGCCGTCACGTGCACGGTGTTGGACCCGCTCGTGGACTTGGTGGCGGGAGACTCCGCGACCACGGAGACGAAGGGCTCGTCTCCGTAGGCGTCACCGAGGGCGTCCAGTGCTCCGGCGGTACCCAAGCGGGGGTCGGTCGGCCGCGCGTAGCACGTCGCCAGGATCCCTCGGGTCATGGGCGCAAGGTGCGGGGTGAAGAGGACGGTCGCCCCGATCTCCTGCTCCATCTCCGGGGTGTGACGATGGTCGAGGAGGCCGTAGGCCTTGAAGTTCTCGTCGACCTCGCCGAAATGCAACCGGTCGCTCGCCGACCGCCCGGCGCCGGAGACGCCGCTCGCTGCGTCGACGATCACCCCGGCGTCGAGGTCGATCAACCCCCGCGAGGCGAGCGGCCACAGCGCAAGGATGGCCGCCGTCGGGTAGCACCCGGGGGCGGCGATGAAGCCGGCGCCGCGCAGCTGCTCCCGGTGCAGCTCGGGCAGCCCGTAGACGGATTCCGCCAGGACCTCCGGGCAGCGGTGCGCCTCCCCGTACCACCGAGGGTAGGCCGCGGGGTCGCGCAGGCGGAAGTCCGCCGCCAAGTCGATGATCAGCCCGACACGTCCCCGCAGCTCGGGCAGCACGGCCTGGCTCTCCCCGTGCGGCAGCGCCGAGAACACCACGTCGATGCCCGCCAGGCGATCCCCGAGGTGCCCGCCGATCTCCTCGAACAGCAGATCGGGATAGGCGGACGCCAGGGCCGGGGTGTGTTCGCCCACCGGCCGTCCCGAGGCGCGCGCCCCCAGCGCCAGTGCGACGTCGAGCTCGGGATGCCCCGCGGCCAGCCGCAGCAGCTCCGTGCCCGCGTACCCAGACGCTCCGAGAACGGCGGCCTTCACGCTTGCAATCTTATACGCATCTCCGCATAGAAACCCAATCCAGAGTTGTACGTACATTCGTATCTATGAGTAGGATCGAGGGATGGGCCTGCTGGGTTTCGAGCTCGAGCTCGTGGCGATCTGCGTGGTCGCTGGGTTGCTCGGGTCACTCCTCGGGCTGGGTGGGGGCATCATCGTCGTGCCCGTCCTCACGCTGTTCTTCCACGTCCCGATCCGGCTGGCGATCGGGGCCTCGGTGATCTCGGTGATCGCCACCTCGTCCGGTGCCGCCGCCGCCTACGTCCGAGAGCGCCTCACCAATATCCGGATCGGGATGCTCCTCGAGGTCGGGACCACCACGGGAGCGATCACCGGGGCCTACATCGCGGGGCTCGTCGACGCCCGGGTGCTCTTCATCGTGTTCGGGCTGGTGCTCGGCTACTCGGCCCTGCAGATGCTGCGGAAGCGACACGATCATGCCTCCACGCCGGTCCCTCCCGACGCCTGGGCGGATCGCCTCCGGCTCCACGACTCCTACTACGACCAGGCCGAGGGCAGGGAGATCGACTATCGGGTCACCCACACGCCCGCCGGGCTGAGCCTCATGTACGTCGCCGGGACGGTGAGCGGGCTGCTCGGCATCGGCTCGGGGGCCCTCAAGGTGCCCGCCATGGATCTGGCGATGCACCTCCCGATCAAGGTGTCCACTGCGACGAGCAACTTCATGATCGGCGTGACGGCTGCCGCCAGCGCAGGGGTCTACTTCGCGCGCGGCGACATCGATCCCTTCATCGCCGGACCGGTCGCGGTGGGCGTGCTCATCGGTGCGACCATCGGGGCCCGCCACCTCCCGCGGATCGGGAGCGGCACCATCCGCGTCCTGTTCGTCGCGGTCCTGGTCGCCGTCGCGGGCGAGATGCTCTTCAAGGGGATCCGGTGATCGGGCAGCCGCCCACGGGTCCGAGGCAGCCGGTCGAGGAGGTCGATCGCCCCGCCCCAGGCGCGCCGGACCCATCCGACCAGGTCCGCAAGACCGAGGCCGCCATCTCCGCGATCCTGAGGATCGGCGTCGCGCTGAGCATCGCCGTGATCGCCGCCGGGCTCGTCCTCTCCTTCGTCCGTCACCCGGAGTACCGGACGTCGTCGACCGTGCGTCAGACGATCATCCAGGGTCACTTCGTATTCCCGCATAGTGTCGGCACCTTGGTGTCGGGGCTGGGCTCGGGCCAGGGCGGCTCGCTCGTGGCCCTGGGCCTCCTCCTGCTGCTCCTTACCCCCATCGCCCGCGTGGCGGTGTCTATCGTGGCTTTTGTGTACCAACGCGATCGGACATATGTGGTGCTCGGCGCCTACGTCCTCGTGGTGCTCGTGACCTCGTTCCTCCTCGGGAAGGCCGGCGGGTGACGCCGTCCCTCTCCGGGGACGGGGATCAGGGCGGTTCGACGGCAGGGCCGGGGCCCGTGGATCCGGGGGCTCCCCTGCCGCTGTGGGCCCAGGTGGAGACCGATCTGCGGCGTCGCCTGGCGGCGGGCGAGTTCGCGGGGCGCCTTCCCACCGAGACCCGACTCATGTCCGAGTACGGCGTCAGCCGGAGCACGGTGCGCCAGGCCACGCGCCGGTTGCGCGACGACGGCCTCCTCCGGGCGCGTCGCGGCAGCGGTACGTACCTCACCGACCCGGCCAGCCTCGACGAGAGCTACGGCGTCTCCAGCCTGGCCCTCACGCTGCGCGCGCTCGGCGTCGAGGAGTCCAGCGTGGTGAGAGTGCAGGAACTCCGTCCCGCAGCCGGCGCCGCCGATGTCCTCGGGCTCGACCGGGACGACCCGGTCGTCTACATCGAGCGCCTGCGCCTCGGATACGGCGAGCCGCTCGCCCTCGACCGCTCCTGGTTGCCCGCGGGCATCGCCTCGCCCCTGCTCGCCGTCGACCTGGCCAAGGGTTCGCTCTACGCCGCCTTGGCCAATGAGTGCGGCGTCCGCGTCACCGGAGGTCGCGAGGAGGTCCGCCCCGCGCCGGGCACCCGCGAGGAGCGCGACCTGCTCCAGCTCCCGCGCACCGAGGCCCTCTTCGCCCGCCGCCGCCTGGCGCTCGCCGGGATCGAGCCGGTCGAGCTGCGCGACAGCTTGATGCGGGGCGACCGCTACAACCTCCTCGCAACCTGGGGAAGCGACGAGGGCCACTCCCCCTCCCCTGGACATCTCCAGCTGAGCGCCCGCGCCTAGCGACCGCAATCCACCGGAGGCATCCTCACCTGCGCAGCTCCGCGCCGAGCTCCCGGCCGGCCGCCTCGATGCAAGCGAGACGCAACGTCGTGAGCTCCTCCTCGGTGAGCGTGTGGTCGAGCGACGAGAATCGCAAGCGGAACGCGAGGCTGCGCCGCCCGGGACCCATGGCCGGGGAACGGAACACGTCGAAGAGCCGGACCTTCTCCAGCAGCTCTCCCCCCGAGCGCCGCAGCGTCGCGGCCACGCGCTCGGCCGACACCGAGTCGTCCACCACGAGCGCGAGGTCCATGTCGGAGGACGGATGCCGGCTCACCGGTCGGGCCAGGTCCGACCGCCGCGCCACCGCATCGCGGTCGAACAGCCGGTCGAGGTCGAGCTCGAGCCATCCCACTCGGCGCCCCTCATGGTCGCCCCTGCCCCAGCCTGCGGCCTCGAGAACCGAGGGGTCGATCTCCCCCACGGCGCCGAGAATGGTCGACCCGGCGACCAGCCAGGCCGACCGGGTCGGGTGCAAGCCGGGCGCCGCAGCGAGCGCACCCTCCCCGAGGAGATCCGCAGCCGACGGGACCAGGTGCACGTGCTCCAACCGGAACTCGTCGGACACGACCTGCCAGGCCGCGACCGCGGTGCGGGCGTCGTCACCGGGGAGCGAGAGCACGAGGGCACCCATCTCCCGCTCGTAGGGAACGTCCCGGGCGCCCGTCGAGCTGTCCCCGCGGCGGTCCGCCAGCGCCGCCGACGGGTCGTCGGGGTGGGCGAAGACCACGCCGACCTCGAACAGGCGGACGTCCCCCTCCCGGCGGTCGGCGTTGCGGACGAGCGCGCCGAGCAGCCCGGGCATGAGCGACCGTCGAAGCACGGTTTCGTCCGACTGCTGGGGGTTGGCGAGTTCGACCTCGGGCCCGACCAGGCCGATCCTCCCGTGCGCGGAGGGCGACACGAGCGAGGGCGTCCAGGTCTCGAGGGCCCCGAGGCCGACCATCGCCTCCCGGACCCGACGTCGAGCCTGCTGCCGGGAGGACAGCCGCCCCGGCTGGGGCCAGGCCGGCTGGCGGCGTGGGACGCGCTGGTAGCCGTACATCCGGGCCACTTCCTCGATCAGATCCGCCGACCCGAAGGGGGCGGGACGGACGTCCGGCCGGCTCGTCGGTACGAGCACCTCCGCCGTTCCCGATCCCGGCGATCCCTTGGGTCGGACGGCGAACCCGAGGGGCGCGAGGAGGGACCCGATGGCGTCGTCGGTCAGGTCGGTCCCAAGGAGGCGGTTCACGTCTCGCGTCTGCAACTCGAGCAGCCGGGGAGCCGGCACGTCGCCGCGGACGTCGAGCACCCCGTGCGCCACTCCGCCGAGCGCCCCCTGCTCGTCGAGCAACTGGCAGATGCGGTCGACCGACCGGTCGATCCCCAGCGGATCCGTGCCCCGCTCGAAGCGAGCGGACGCCTCCGTGCGCAGCGACAGGCGCGTCGCCGTGCGCGTGATGGCGAGCGGGTCGAAGTAGGCCGCCTCCAGCAACACCGACGCCGTCCCCTCGTCGATCTCCGACGATGCCCCGCCCATGATGCCGCCGATCCCCACCGCGACGTCCTCGGCGTCGCAGATCACGCAGTCCCGGCCGTCGTCGCCCAACCCCGGACCGGGGATGCCGAGCCGTCGCTCGACCCCGTCGAGGGTCACGACCGTCTCGCCGGCCCGGGCCCGTCGCACTCGCAGGCCGCGGCCCCCCAACCGGCCCCAGTCGTAGGGGTGGGTCGGCTGCCCCAGCTCGAGCATCACGTAGTTGGAGACGTCCACGACGTTGTTGATGGGCCGCATCCCCGACAAGGTCAGACGGCGGGCGATGAGCCTCGGGGACGGCCCCACCTTGATCCCCTGCAGCAGCCTCGCCGTGAACCGGGGCGAGAGATCGCGATCGTCCACCGACACCGACGCGAGCGTGTCGACCGACTGTTGCGTGGTATGCGGGGCGGGAGGCTCGGGCGGCGCGAACGGGAGCCCCAGTCGAGCGGCCAGGTTGCGCGCCACGCCGGCGATCGACCAGGCGTCGGGGCGATCGCCCTCCACCGTCAGCTCGAATACGACGTCGCGCTCGATCCCGAGCGCGTCGACCAGGTGCTTGCCGACGTCTGCACCCTCGATCTCGCCCAGGATGAGGATGCCCTCGTGGTCGTCGGAGAGTCCGAGCTCGCGGCCGGAGCAGATCATGCCGTAGGAGGTGACACCCCTCATCTTGCGCCGGCGGATCTCGAAGTCCCCGGGGAGGGTCGCACCGACGGGGGCGAGCGGCACCAGGTCTCCGACGGCGAAGTTCCACGCGCCACAGACCACCTCGACCGGTTCGGCGCCGGCGTCGACCGTCACCTTCCGGATGCGGTCGGCGCCCTCGATGGCCGAGATCTCGAGGACCCTGGCCACGATCACGTCGTCCAGGCCCTCGCCCACGTGCTCGAGACGCTCCACGACGAGCCCGAGATCGTCGAGCGTGGCAGCGAGGTCGCCGACGTCGTCGCCGAGCGGCACGAAGTCGCGGAGCCAAGAAAGCGGGGCGCGCATCTCAGAACTGCCTCAGGAAACGCACGTCGTTCTCCATCAGGGAGCGGAGATCCGCGATGCCGTGGCGCATCTGGGCACATCGATCGATGCCGAAGCCAAAGGCGAAGCCGGACCACTGCGAGGGATCGATCGAAACGGCGGCGAGCACGGCCGGATCGACCATGCCGCAGCCTCCGAGCTCAATCCACCCGGTCTGCGAGCAGGTCCTGCATCCGGCGCCATGGCAGATGGTGCAGGTGATCTCGAATTCGGCGGAGGGCTCGGTGAAGGGGAAGTAGCTCGGACGGAGGCGGGAGTGGATGTCCGGTCCGAAGTAGGCCCCGGTAAAGGTCTCGATGGTGCCCGCAAGATCCCCGAAGGTGATGTCGCGATCGACCACCAAGCCCTCGATCTGGTGGAAGATCGCCAGGTGCCGGGCGTCCGGGGTCTCGCGGCGGTAGCAGCGACCGGGCATGACGGAGTGGATCGGCAGCCTCCCCTCCTGCTCGGCGCCCTCCATCAGCCGGATCTGCACGGGTGAGGTGTGGGTCCGGAGCACGACCGTCTCCGGGCGCCCGAGCTTCAGGTAGAAGGTGTCCCACATGCCGCGCGCCGGATGGCCGGGCGGCATGTTGAGGGCTTCGAAGTTGTACCAGTCGGTCTCCGCTTCCGGGCCTTCCGCCACCTCGAAGCCCATCCCGACGAAGGTGTCCTCCAGCTCGTGCTGGGTCTGGGTGACCAGATGGAGGTGCCCGCGATGGACGGGACTCAGGACCTGGTCGACCACCACCTCGGTCAGGTCGAGGCGGTCCGCGGTCAGCGCCGCCCTCCGCTGGCCCTCGGCCAGCTCGTCCCGCCTGCGTTCCGCCAGCTCACGGAGCTCCTGCAGCGCTCGTTCGATGCGCTGTCCCGCGGCAGGTCGCTCGGCGGGTTCGAGGCCTCCGAGTGATGCTCTGAGCCGCCCAAGCGGGGATCGCTTCCCGAGAATCGACTGCTCGGCCGTGCGCAGCCCCTCGGGGTCGACCGCCTCCGAGAGCTCTCGCCGCCCCGCTTCGAGGATGGACGGGAGCTCGTCGAGCCCGACCGCCGATCGATCGCTCATCCCCACCCCCCGGCTCCACCTTCGCGCTCTTTGGCTCCGCGCCTCTGGCGCTGTGCCTCGAAGCACACGACCGCGCACGCCATGCCCACGTTGAGGGACTCGGCGCGCCCGCTCATGGGCACGGTCACCGAGCCGTCCAGGCACGACAGCATCTCCGCTCCGAGCCCCGCTGCCTCGTTGCCGAGCACGATGGCGCTCGGAACCGACCAGTCGACCGTCGCGTAGTCCTGCCCGCCGTGGGCGATCGCACCGAGGCGCCGCAGCCCGCATCGAGCGAGCTCGGTCAGCACCTCCTGCGCAGGCTCCCAGACCACGACGGGCACGTGAAAGATCGAGCCGGCGGAGGAGCGCACGGCCTTGGGGTTGTACGGATCGACCGCGTTGTCGCAGAAGACGACCATGTCGACGCCCGATGCGTCGGCGCACCGCACGACGGTGCCGGCATTGCCGGGATCCCGCACCCCCGCACACACCACGACGGTACGCGCTCCCTCGATGGCCTCGAGGCCCCGCATGGGAAGCGGCAGGACGGCGAGCACCGGTTGGGGCGTCACGGTGTCGGCCACACGGTCGATCACCCCGGGACCCAGCTCCTGGACGCGCACCCCGGCATCGGCCGCCTTGGTGCGGATCACCGCCACCTCGGGATCGTTGCCGTGATCGCTCGACACGTAGATCCCCTCGATCGGCACGCCGGCCGCGAGCGCGTTCCCCACGATCTCGCCACCCTCGGCCACGAACGCCCCCTCCGACCAACGCACGGAGCGTTTGCGCACGAGGCGCCGAAGCCGGCGAACGCGCTGATGGCTCGCCCCCAGGGGCTGCGTCAGGAGGCGGCCTCGGTCGGCTCGGCCAGAGCGCGGGCAGAGACCCGGACGAGCTCCGCGAAGGTGCCCGGATCCCTCACGGCGAGCTCCGCGAGGACCTTGCGATCCACCTCCACGCCCGCGCGTCGAAGCCCTGCGACGAAGCGGCTGTAGCTCAGGCCCTCGAGCCGGCTCGCGGCGTTGATGCGTTGGATCCACAGCTGCCGAAAGTCTCCCTTGCGCGCCCGCCGGTCCCGGTAGGCGTACTGCATCGAGTGCAGCAGCTGCTCGTTGGCCGCCCGGTACGAGCGGCTCTTGTTGCCGTAGTAGCCACGTGCCTGTTCGAGCACGGCGCGATGGTGCTTGCGGCCGTGTAGAGACCGCTTCACTCTGGCCACGGTCAGACTCCTTGTCCTCTGCCGCCCACTCCCTGCGGGGGCGGTTCACGTCCTCTGGCGCCCCCGTCCTGCGGGGGCGGTTCATGTGTTCTGCCGCCCCCGTCCTGCAAGGGCGCTTGACCTCGTGTGGGGCCCTCGTCCGACGAGAGCTCTCGATCACGGTCGGCCGGGCGCGCCACCCGCGCCCGCTGGCCCCAGCTAGCGGCCCAGCAGCCGCCGAACCTGCCGCTCGTCGGCGCGGGAAACCTCGTCGGGCCGGCCGAGCCGGCGTGTGCGAACGCTCGTCTTCTTCTCGAGGAGGTGCGAGCGAAATGCCCTCCGCCGGCGCAGGCGCCCGGTGCCCGTCACCTTGATGCGCTTGGCGGCACCTCTGTCGGTCTTCATCTTCGGCACGATGTCAGCCCTCTCCCGGGGGTGGTCCTGTTGGTGATGCCGCACTCTGTGGTGCCGCCGCCGGCTGCGCAGCCTCTGGTGAGCTGGCCGGTGCCGGAGCCGGTGCCGCTTCCGTCGTCGCCGCCGGCGGGGATGCGGGCCGCTCCGACGGGGCCGGACCGGAGTGTCGACCGGTCGCCCTCCGGGCGCCCGCGTCCGCCTCGGCCGCCGGCGGGGTATCGCCCTTGGCTGCCGCCGCCTGCCGGGCCCTCTTGTCGGGGGCGAGCACCATCACCATGTTGCGTCCGTCCAACCGAGCCTCGGATTCGACCTTTGCCGTCCCCTCCACCTGCTCGGCTATCCGGTCCAGGATTCGCTTGCCGAGCTCGGGATGGAACACCTCGCGGCCACGGAACATGATCGTGATCTTGACCTTGTGCCCGTCTTCGAGGAACTTTCCGACCTGCCGGGTCTTGGTTTCGAAGTCTCCGGGCCCGATCTTGGGCCGGTACTTCATCTCCTTGATGCCGACGTGGACGGACTTTCGCTTCGATTCCTTGGCCCGCTGCGCCTCGTCGAATTTGAACTTCCCGTAGTCCATGATGCGGCAGACCGGGGGATTCGCAGTGGGAGCCACTTCGACGAGGTCCAGGTCGAGCCCTCGGGCGATGCTGAGCGCCTCCGGCAGGGGCTTGATGCCCAGCTGTTGCCCATCGGGATCGACGAGCCGAACCTCACGCGCACGGATCCGATCGTTGATCCGGTGCTCACTGGCTGTGGCGGTGACTATGCGGCATCACTCCTCTCGGCCGGTTCCACGCGACCACGTCGCGGAAACCGGAGCAGCGGAGCAACCCCCCGGCCTACGGCCGGGTCCTCGCCACGACGACCGGGCGCACCTCAATGTCCGGCACAGCCGGCGGTGGCCAGGTGGAGACAGCCAAAAAAGGGCGCCCCGCTTGCCTCTTGTATGTGTAGGTCCTGCCTAGGCTACCAGCATGAGCACGCTTTGGACACCGTCGGGCGAGCACCCCGTCGGGCGGGACCGCCCGGGTCAGCCAGCCGGGCCGGGGGGCGCCCCTCCGGGCGCGCCCCCTCGGGCGGTGGCGCTCCGGGGGGACAGGGCGGTCAGGGTGGCCGCGGCGGGCCGCCAGGAGATCGGCCCGACGCACCGTCGCCCCGGGACACGGCGTCCGAGGAGGTGTCGCCGGAGGAGGTGTCGCCGGAGGACGCGGCGCACCTGGACGAGCTGCGGCGCCAGCTCGCGAGCGCCCCTGCCGAGGTGGTGGTCGCCAACCACTGCTTCGGCCTCTTCGAGCTCGCGGGCGTCTACCTGTCGCAGTCGCCTCCCCGGTTGGAGCAGGCGCGGCTGGCGATCGACGCCTTCGGGGCCGTCGTCGAGGGAGTGGGCGGGCGCCTCGGGGAGACCGAGGGCACCCTGCGCGACGCGTTGGCCCAGATCCGGCTGGCCTTCGTGCAGATCTCCGGGGCACAGCGGGCCGGGGGGGGCGCTCAAGACGCCGACGGGGCGACGCCGCCCGGGAGCCCCTCCGGGCCGGGCGCCGGGGGATCGTGACCCCGGCTCAGACGCCTTCGTCGATGGCGACGAGGTCGGTGGCTTCCATGCGCCCGAGATGGCCGGCCACGACGAGACAGACCACGCGACGGCCGACGGCGATGCGGCGAGTGCCGTCGGCGATCGCCGTGGAATGGAACGGCAGCGCCCTTCCGTCGTCGGTCAGGAGGTCCCCGAGACCCGCGTCGACGTCGAATTCGGTCACCCTCGCGAGGACCGGCCGGCGGGTGCGACCGGGGTTCGCAGGAACGTAGGACCCGGGGTCGGGCCGGGCACCCGGACTCCGTCGGTCGACCGGGCCCTCGGGCGTCAATGGACGATCTTGGATAGGGGCACCTCGAGGATTCCCGTGGCGCCGGCGCTCGCCAGGGCGGGGATCAAGACGTTGATCTCCGACTTGGGCACGACCGATTCGACGGCAAAGGCGCCACCGCCGGCGAGCTCGGAGAGCGTCGGTGTCTGGAGCGCCGGCAACAGCGCCACGACCTCCTCCAGGCGCTCTGCGGAGACGTTGAGCTTCACGAGGACCTTGCCGCGGGCATCGAGCGTTCCGAGCAGGAGCGTGAGGATCTGGTCCATCGCATGGCGGCGATCACGGTCCTCCGCCGCCTCCGGATTGGCGATGAGCTCGGTGCGGGAGACGAGAAGGGTCTCGAGGACGCGGAGTCCGGCCGCCCGGAGCGCTCCCCCCGTCTCGGTGATCTCGACGACGCAGTCGGCGATGTCGGGGACCTTGGCCTCGGTCGCCCCGTAGGAGAGGGAGATCTCGGCCTCGACCCCCTGCCCGAGAAGGGCCCGCCTCGTCAGCTCCGGGTACTCGGTGGCAACCCGGAGGTGCCCCCGCTGCGCCAGGTCGGCCAGCGAGCGCTCCGGGGCATCCTGGGGCACCGCCAGCACCACACGGATCGGATTGGCGGTGTTCTTGGAGTACGCCAGAGTGCCGAGCGACACGACCTTAGAGCCTCGCTCCTCGATCCAGTCACGGCCCGTGATCCCGATGTCGAAGAGTCCCTGGGCCACGTAGACGGGGATCTCCTGGGGGCGCAGGATCCGGACCTCGGCGATCCGCGGGTCGTCGATCGTGGCGCGATAGTCGACGGACGAGGTCCGGCGCACGGCGAGGTCCGCAGCCTCGAAAAGCTCCATGGTCGCTCGCTCGAGCGATCCCTTGGGCAGCACCAGCCTGAGCACGTCACCGATCTCCTGTGGTCGTCGGGGTGAGGGCTCCGGCCTCGGCGTCCGCCGCACCGGCACGGCGGTGGGACCGCAGCGCCGGGGCGCGCAGCAAGGTTGCCATCTCCACGGCGGTCACCGCCGCCTCCCAACCCTTGTTGTCCTGCGGGTCGGATGCCTCCGCCAGCGGGACGGAGCGGGCGAGCGCCTGGTCGACGTCCTCGGTCGTGAGCACGCCGAACGCGACGGGGATGCCCGTGTCGAGCTGCGTCCGTTGCACGCCTTCGGCACATTCCCCGGCGACGAGGTCGTAGTGGCTCGTCTCGCCCCGGATCACCGCCCCCAGGCACACCACCGCGTCCACGTTGCCCGAACGGCAGTAGGAGCGAACAAGCAGCGGGAGCTCGAAGGCCCCGGGGACCCAGGCCACGGTCACGTCGTCGGTGTCGACCCGGCAGTCCTCGAGCCCCGCGATGGCGCCGTCGAGGAGCCGACGGGTGATCCCCCCGTTGAAGGCGCTGCAGGCCAGCGCCACCCGCAGACCACGCCCGTCACGCTCCGCGCCGACCACCCGGCCGACGCGGCCCCGGAGCGCCTCTGTGGCCTCGCGCACGTCAAATTCGAAGGTCTTCGGGTCGTGCCATATCAGAATCGTGCCACCTCCCCGGGGTGGCCACGCGAGCGGAGCGAGCACGAGCCCACCCGGACGGCGCCCCTCAAAGGACGTCGTCGAGCCCGAGGAGCAGGTGACCCATCCGCTCGCGCTTGGTCCGGAGGTACTCGATGTTCTCGGGATTGGGGCGGGGCTGGAGGGGGATGCGGTCGACGATGTCGAGGCCGAAGCCCTCGAGACCCCCGTACTTCGAGGGGTTGTTCGTCATGAGCCGCATGGTCGTCACGCCGAGGTCGACCAGGATCTGCGCGCCGATGCCGTACTCGCGGCTGTCCACCGGCAGGCCGAGCTCGAGGTTGGCGTCGACGGTGTCGTGGCCCTGCTCCTGGAGGTGGTAGGCCCGGATCTTGTGGCCGAGGCCGATGCCCCGACCCTCGTGGCCCCGGAGGTAGACGAGCACGCCCTGGCCCTCGGACTCGATGAGGTCGAGCGCGGCCCGCAGCTGGGGCCCGCAGTCGCATCGAAGCGATCCGAAGACGTCGCCGGTCAGGCATTCCGAGTGCACCCGGACCAAGACGTTGGGCTTGCCGGCCACGTCGCCCAAGACGAAGGCCAGGTGCTGCTCCTCGTCGAGCCTCGACTCGTAGACGTAGGCGCGGAAGTCCCCCTGGTCGGTCGGGATGCGCGCCTCGGAGACCCGCCGCACCAGCTTCTCCGTCTGCCGTCGGTACCGGATCAGCTCGGCGATCGATATGAGCGGGAGCCCGTAGCGATCGCAGAGGCGCTCGAGCTCCGGGAGCCGCGCCATCGACGACTTGTCCTCCGAGACGATCTCGCAGAGGACGCCGGCGGGGGTGAGGCCGGCGAGGCGGGCCAGGTCGACCGCGGCCTCGGTGTGGCCGTGGCGTTTGAGCACGCCACCCTCCCGGTAGCGCAGGGGGAAGATGTGGCCCGGGCGGCGCAGGTCGGCAGGGTTGGACCGAGGATCGACCAGCGTGGCGATGGTGGCGGCGCGATCGGCCGCCGAGATCCCGGTGGTCGTGCCTCGCACGGCGTCCACGCTGACCGTGAAGGCCGTTCGTTGCGACTCCGTGTTGTTGGTCACCATGAGCGGCAGGTCGAGCCGGTCGGCCCGCTCGGCCGTGATGGGGGCGCAGATCACGCCCGAGGTGTGCGAAAGGAAGAAGGCGATGCTCTCGGGCGTGGCCGCCTCGGCGGCCATGATGAGGTCCCCCTCGTTCTCCCGGTCCTCGTCGTCGACCACGACCACCATCCCGCCATGGGCGACGGTGGCGATGGCCTCCTCCATCGTCGAGAAGTCGCTCATGCCGCGACCTCCAGCCGGAGGTCCTCGCCAAGGCGTTCCACCGAGACGAGCGTGCCCCGCCAGAGGTCGTCGACCGTCCGCGCCCCGGGGCCGGCGAAGAGGCCCGGCCCGTCGTCGCCCCCGGCGATCGCCGGCGCCAGGTACAGCACGTAGCGGTCCACGAGGCGAGCCTCGTGGAAGGACTTGGCCACCCGAGCGCCCCCCTCGACGAGGAGCTGCACCACGCCGAGCCCGCCGAGGGTCTGGAGGACCTCCCCCAGCTCACCCGAGAGCTCGAGCGCCGGACGGACACGCGCGTGCTCCGGCGCGTGACCCAGCACCACCCGCAGCGGCTGTCGACCGGCCGGCGGCTCCGTGCGCACCGTGAGCTCCGGGTCGTCTTCGCGGACGGTCCCGGCCCCGACGAGGACCGCGTCGGACATCGCGCGGAGACGATGGACGTCGGCTCGCGCCTCGGTGCCGGTGATCCAGCGGCTCGAGCCGTCGGCGGCGGCGATCCGCCCGTCCAGCGTCGCCGCCAGCTTCAGCACCACCCACGGCAGGCCGGTGCTGCGGTGCTTCAGGTACGGGGCGAGCGAAGCCTCCACCTCCCCGGCGCCCACGCCGACGGTCACCTCGACGCCCGCCGCGCGGAGCTCCGCCACCCCGCGGCCGGCCACCTGGGGATCGGGGTCGGGGACGCCGACCACCACCCGCCGGATGCCCGCCTCGAGGATCGCCGCCACGCACGGTCCCGTCCGGCCGGTGTGGGCGCACGGCTCGAGGGTCGTGTACAAGTCGGCACCGGCGGCCCGGCCGTCCGCCCGTGCCGACTCGATGGCCTGCACCTCGGCGTGCGGGCCGCCCGGCGGCGCGGTCGCTCCCTCGTAGAGGGGCGTGATGCCCTCCTCGCCCGGACGCGACGCGGGAACGAGGACCGCCCCTACCCAGGGGTTCGGCGAGGTCGAGCCCCTGACGGACTCCCCGAGCGCCAACGCCCGACGCATCAACGACTCGTCGGCGGACCCGGGCTCTTCGGGCGGCTCCGGCCTGCCGGCCTCCGGCGGCGACTCGTCGACTCGGACCATGGGGCCTGCATCCTATCCGGGGGCGGCGTGGGGACGGACCTGGTCAGCGGCGTGCCGGATCGACTCGACGGCCTCCCAGGGCCGTTCCCTGCCGAAGACCGCCGAGCCCGCCACATAGACGTTGGCACCCTCGGCCGCGGTCAACGGCGCCGTGTGCTCGTCGATGCCGCCGTCGACCTCGAGGTCCACGGACAGGCGGCGCTCCGCCAGGGCGTCGTGCACCTGGCGAATCTTGGGCAGGACCTCGGGCATGAACGACTGCCCGCCAAACCCGGGGAACACGGTCATGCACAGCACGAGGTCGACCTTGTCGAGGTAGGGCTCGAGGGCTTCGTACGGGGTGTCCGGGTTCGCGGCGATCCCGGTACGCAGGCCCAGGCCACGCATCTGGTCGATCAGCCGCTCGGTCTCCCCCACCTCGACGTGCACCGTGCATCCGTCCGCCCCGGCCTTGGCGAAGGCGTCGAGGTAGCGACCCGGGTCCGTCATCATCAGATGGCAGTCGAAGAACAGGCCCGAATGCCGCCGCAACGACCCCACCACGGGCGGCCCGATCGTGAGGTTGGGGACGAAGTGGGCGTCCATCACGTCCACGTGGAGCCAGTCGGCGGTCGGCGAGACCTCGCCGACGGACTCCGCCAGGTTCCCGAAGTCGGCCGACAGCAACGAGGGCGCCATCTTGGAGGCTCCGACCTCCCCGGGGTCACGCACCATGCCCACGCACCATGCCGAGGGAGCCTACGGCCTGCCGGACGACCGCGAGCTCAGGTGCCGAGGCGCTCTCCGGGCGACGGCCGAGCTCCGCGGACCCAGTCGGCTCCCTCCATCGGACGCCCGCTCTCGGGCTGGACCTCGATCAGCGCGAGCCGACCCTCGCCGCACACCACCTCGTGGCCGACGATCGTGCCGGGCGCTTCGCCGGACGCGGCGAGGGAGCCCGGTCGCACCCGCAGCACGCGGAGCCGCCGCCCCCGCCACGTCGTCCACGCCCGGCCCAGCCGGACCCTTCTCGCGAGCTCGGGGGCCGTCGACTCCCAGCGGAGTTGGAGCTCCTCGGGCCCGATCTTCTCCGCGTAGGTCGGGGCGCCGGCTTGGGACACCGGATCCGGCAGCCCCTCCGCCCCGTGCTCGAGGAGCTCTCCGGCGAGGCGGGCCCCGACCACCGCCAGGCGGGAGCGCAGCTCGTCCGCCGTCTCGTCCTCCCCGACCGGGACCGACTCGCACGAGTAGAGGGGCCCCGTGTCGAGCTCGACCTCGAGCCGCATGAGGCAGACACCGGTGACCCGGTCGCCGGCGAGGATCGCCCGCTCCACCGGGGCCGCTCCGCGCCAGCGAGGCAGGAGGGAGAAGTGGACGTTGATCATCGGAAGGACCTCGAGGATCCGCTCGGGGACCAGCCGCCCGTAGGCCACCACCACGCCGAGCTCGGCGCCGGTCCCGACCACGTCGTCGAGCCGGTCGGTGACCGGAAGGCCCAGGTCGAGCGCCGCCCGCTTGACCGGGCTCGCGGAGAGGGCCCCGCCCCGCCCGCGGCGCCGATCCGGCCTCGTGACCACGCGGACCACTTGGTGGCCTCCCGCCACCAGAGCCTCGAGCGTCGGGACGGCCGCCTCCGGCGTGCCCAGGAACGCCAGCCGAGACACGCTCCGTGCGATCAGGGAATGCGGGCGGCTGGGGACCCGGTGCCCGAGCTCGGGTGGGCCACTACGGCAGGAGCCCGTCGGGGTCGCCCGACGTGCCCGCGAGGACCCGGGAGCGGAGCAGCCGCTTGGCCTCCCGCCGCTGCTCGACGTCGAGGCGCTCCACGAGCAGCACCCCGTCGAGATGATCGAGCTCGTGCTGGAACACCCGGGCCTCCAGGGTGTCCGCCTCGATCGACAGGTCCCGTCCCTCGAGGTCCACCCCGATCAGGTGCACCTCCTTGGGCCGCACGATGGGCCAGCTCAGCCCTGGAACGGAAAGGCAGCCCTCGTCGTAGGTCCACTCGCCCGAGGATTCGACGATCCTCGGGTTGATGACCACACGTCCACCGTCGCCGATGTCGTAGACGAACACGCGCTGGCGCACCCCGATCTGGTTCGCGGCGAGTCCGGAGCCCGGCGCGGCGTACATCGTGGCGAACATGTTGTCGACGAGCTGGGCGGTGCGCTCGTCGATGTGCTCCAGCTCGTCGACACGCTGCTTGAGCACGGGGTCGCCGTAGGTGCGGATGGGGAACGTGCTCACGGTCTCATCGTAGTGGTGCCCTGACGAGGGCCCTCGCCAGCACGCTGCGGCCCCGGGTGGTCACGGGCGCTCAGATGCGCAACGGATCGACCTCGATACGCACGCGACCTTTCGGCCGCGGCAGGCGGGCGAGCGCGTCACACAGCTCCTGATGGTCCGGCGCGCGGAGCAGCCATCGTCCCTCGTCGAGGGGCACGAGACCTTCGACCTCCCCGGCGAGCAGGGGTTGGAGCAGCTCGCCGGCGGACGGACCGGAGACGACGGCCCACGCCACCGAGGGGGGCAGCCCGAGCGCCTCGCGGGCCTCCCGGTCCTCCTGCAGGCACGGGCCAGGGTCGCCGCGCCGGACTGCCTCGAGGACCGCGTGCCCGGGCAGCCTCGTCTGCACCACGATCCGGGCAGGTTCAGGCCCACCGGAGCGCTCCCCCCGGCCGACCATTCGTGCGGCGCGCACGAGCAGGGCGAGCGCCGTCTCGACGGCCGTGAAGGAGGGGGCGAGGAGGTGCTGATCGAAGTCCAAGAAGGCCACCAGCCCCGCGCGCCGCACCCGATGGAGCACCGCTTCGGTGCCCACCAGCACGGGCGCCGTCGGTACCGGGCGAACCTCGGGACCCGAGACCTCCACCACCTCGCACCGCAGCAGGGCCTCGAGCTCCTCTCGCACCCGGCTCACGCCGATCCTCAGCACCTTGAGCCTCGTCGAGCCACACGCCGCACACACGAACGGCCGCTCCTCCCCGCAACGCCGACACCGCAGCTGGGCATCGGCAGAGCCCGTCCCGTCCTGCTCGACCGGTCCCCCGCAGCGCTCGCAACGGGCGAGCTCGCGGCAAGCCGTGCAGGCCAGCAGCCGCGCGCGGCCGCGCCGGTTGAGGACGCACACGACCGGTCGGAACTCTCCGCCGGACCCACCGGGCGCCCTCGCGCCCTCGAGCACGTGCCGAATGCGCTGCACGAGGAGCTCGGAGAGGAGGCCGGTCCTCGGGTCGGCGGCCCGGCGGTCCTCGACCTGGACGAGTGGCCAGCCCCGGCGCTCCTGCGGCCGAGGTTCGGTCCACAACGGGCCCCGGTCGAGCAGCTCGGGCCCGGGCACCGGGGAGACGAGCAGGCAGGGGGCCCGATCACGGGCGCAGCGCTCGGCGACCACTTCCCAGGCGTTCCAGGTGGGTGCCCGCTCCTCCCGGTAGGCCTCGTCGTGGGCGTCGATGACGAGGGCGCCGGCCAGGCGTCCCGGTGGGGACCACGCGGCGCTTCTTGCGCCGACGACCACCGGCCAACCCCCCGCGGCCTTGGCCCAGTCCACACCGGCGCGCGCCACCGGGAGGTCTCGGCGCTCGAGCAGACCGGCCAGGCGATCGGCGACGTCGAGGCTGGGTGCGAGCAGGAGCACGGTCGCCGGCGAGACCCCTTCTCCGCCGGCCCGCTCGCAGAAGCGCAGCACCAGCGCCATCAGGTCGCTCAGGGGCGCCACGCGCGCGACGACCGGGCTCCCCGGCGCGGACATCGCAAGCTCGACCGCGTCGTCGACCGCGCCGTCTCCCCCGCCCCGCTCGGCGCCCGCGTCGGCCGACCTGCTCGGCGGAACCGGCCGGTCCACGACGCGGTCGGGAGAGGCCGTGTCGAGGAAGCCCGACACGGGGCCGCACCAGCGCCACGACGCCCACCGGGCCAGTTCGATCAGCTCGCCCGGCGGCCCCATGCCCGAGCTCTTGGAGATGGCCTGCAGCCGCACGCCGGCGGGCACCTCGGTGGGATCCTCCACGACCCACCCCGCGACCCGTCGCCCGTGGAGGCGAACCCGCACCCGGCCACCCAGACGCACCTCGGCGTCCAGCTCCGGGGGGACCGCGTACGCGAAGACCCGGGGAATCCCGGCGACGTCGGGCAGCACGCCGACGACGCGCCCGACTCCGTCGTGCGCGGTCTCTAGGGCGCTTTGGGCCTCGGCGTCCGGCGGACGGGCGTCAGAGCCCGAGGGACGAGCGGAGATCGTCGATCCTCGGGGTCGCCTCCCAGGTCAGCTCCTTCTCCGCCCGCCCGAAGTGTCCATAGGCGGCGGTCTTGCGGTAGATGGGCCGAAGGAGATCGAGATCCCGGATGATGGCGGCGGGTCGGAGGTCGAAGATCTCGTTGATCGCGCCGGCGATCTTGTCGGGATCGACGGCCTCGGTGCCGAAGGTCTCCACCGAGAGAGACCGGCCGAGCCACCCCGATGGCGTAGGCGACCTGGATCTCGCAACGACGCGCCGCACCCGCCGCCACGATGTGCTTGGCCACCCAGCGAGCCGCGTAGGCGGCGGAGCGGTCGACCTTCGAGGGATCCTTCCCCGAGAAGGCGCCGCCACCATGGCGGGCCATGCCGCCGTAGGTGTCGACGATGATCTTGCGCCCGGTGAGGCCGGTGTCGGCGTGGGGCCCACCGAGCTCGAAGACACCCGTCGGGTTGGCGAGGACCTTGAGCGACGAGGTGTCGAGGTTCGTGGGCAGGAGGGGCTCGATGATGTGCTGGCGGAGATCCGGCAGAAGGAGTGTCTCGAGGTCGATGCCGGGGTCGTGCTGGGTCGAGATGAGCACCGTGTCGATGGAGACGGGCTTGCCGCGGTCGTAGATGACGGTGACCTGGGTCTTCCCGTCCGGGCGGAGATAGGGAAGGATGCCCACTCGGCGGACCTGGGCGAGGCGCTGGGCGAGCCGGTGGGCGAACCACACCGGCAGGGGCATCAGGTCGGGGGTCTCGTCGCAGGCGTAGCCGAACATCATGCCCTGGTCCCCGGCGCCCTGGGCGTTGAGCATGTCCTCGCCCCCCCGCCCCGAGCGAAGCTCGAACGCCCGATCGACCCCCTGGCCGATGTCCGGGGATTGCTTGTCCAGCGAGACCATGACGGCGCAGGTGTGCCCGCTGATGCCGTAGTCGTCGTTGTCGTAGCCGATATCGCAGATCGTCTGGCGGACGAGGCTCGGCACGTCGACATGGGCGTTGGTCGTGACCTCGCCCGCGATGACGGCGAGGCCGGTCGTCAGCAGCGTCTCGCACGCCACGCGACTCGCAGGGTCCTGCTCCAACAGCTCGTCCAGGATCGCGTCCGAGATCTGGTCGGCCATCTTGTCCGGATGGCCTTCGGTGACCGACTCCGACGTGAAGGTGATGGACGTGCTCACGAAGATTTGGCTCCCTTCACGCGGACCGCCCGGAGTGACCGGCGCCGCCACACTGTATCCAAGACCGTGTCACCTCAGACCCTGCCCGGGTTCGCTCAGACCCGGTCCGGCCACGAAGGACCCGGTCCGGCACCGCCTCTCGCGCGGCCGGCAAGGCGCGGTCCTCGCCGATCGCCGTCGGCGCGGTCCAGGCGGATCACCCTGCGTCGGGCTCGTCCCCTTCCGATGGCGACTCGATGACGGCCACGGCGTCGAGGGAACCCGGCTCCGGAGCGTCCGACGCCTCGCCTTCCTCTGCACCCTCCTCGACCGGCGCATCGGGGTCCGGGCGGTGGTACACGGCCTTGCCCGTCGCGACCTCTTGGAAGGCGATGGAGAGGGGGTTGCTCGAGACCGAGGTCACCTGGGGAGGAACGACGCGGCCCAGACCCTCGCCGAGGCTGTTGTAGTAGGCGTTGACCTGGCGGGCACGGGCCGCTCCGAGGGCGACGAGCGTGAACTTCGAGTCGACCTTGTCGAGCAGCTCCTCGATCGGGGGATCCATGAGCGTGCTGCGGGCTTGGGGCATGTGCGACTCCTCTAGGGGCTGCCGACAGGGCGGTGCATTGGCGACTGGCCCACCAGCTGGGCGCCCGCTGGCGCCGGCCCGCCGGGGATCGGACCCCTGCGCCGGAACCGGGCGTCACCGTGCGTCACCGTCTGGCGGCCCGGAAAGACTCCACTATACCCGCCACCTCCCCGACGGCCCTGTCCAGGTCGTCGTTCACGATGACGGCGTTCGCCAGCTCCCGCCCCTGGCGTTCCTCTTCCCGACCCACTTGGGCCCGCAACCGTGCACGCTCGGGAGAGTCACCCCTCGCCTCCATCCGGCGCACGAGGGTCTCGTAGGAGGGCGGCACCAGCAGGATCACGACGGCATCCGGCCGTTGCGAGAGCACCTGGCGGGCTCCCTGGACGTCGATCTCGAGCAGGACCTCGTGCCCGGGCGGTGCCTCCGGCCAGGGGGTCCCGTAGAGCTCGCCGAGGAACTCCGCCCACTCCAGGAATCCCCCCCGCTCGACCTGATCGCGGAAACCGGCACGATCGGCGAAGACGTAGGCGTCCTCCCGCTCTCCGGACCGCCTCGCTCGGGTCGTCCAGGACCGGCTCAGCCAGAGCCTCGGGACACGTTCCACGAGGCGCGCCGCAACGGTGCCCTTTCCGGCTCCGCCTGGGCCGATGAGGACGAACACGGGGGCCGACGTACCCCCCAGCCCCGAGTCAGGGCTGGATGAGGGCCTCCCGGCCGGGGGGGTCGGACCCGTCTGGCGCTGCGCGTCGGCGATCAGACGGTGTCGGGCTCAGCGTGCGGTCTCGCGCAGCAGGTCGAGCGCGCTGTTTGGCACCGAGGCCCTGCAGGCGGCGGCTCTCGCTGATCCCGACCGTCTCCATGAGACGACGCGCCTTGACCTTGCCCAGGCCAGGCAGGGATTCGAGCACGGAGAGGACCTTCATCTTGCCCACCGTCTCGTCGGAGTCCGCCTTCTTCAAGAGCTCGTCCAGACTGAGGGACCCGAGCTTGAGCTTCTCCTTGACCTCGGCCCGCTCGCGGCGAACCTTGGCGGCCTTTTCCAGCGCGGCTTGGCGCTGCTCCGTGGTAAGTGCTGGAGGTTGCGGCATGCCGAGACCATAGCGCCTGGGTACCCGCAGGTCATGTCTTTTGGCTTGTCAGCCGTCTGCGAGCACTCGTCGACGCGCTCCTGGGGTGCCGTGGACGGGGCGCCGGGGTGCCGCCCCGAGGGAAGCCGCGCCCCTCAGCCGAGCGCTTGGGCCGCCTCCTCCAGCGCGGCTTTCGCCGCCCGCCGGAGGGCGCCGGGATCCGGGCCGGCGGCGAGGACCGAGCGCGAGACGTTCGGAAGGACCGCCCCGGGTGGGCATCCGCCGAACAGGCGGCGCAGCTCCTCGGGACCCGCTCCCTGCGCTCCCACGCCGGGCGCCAGGATCGGTCCACCGAGATCACCGAGGGGGAAGCCCGAGGGCTCGAGGGTGGCGCCGATCACCGCGCCGATCGGTCCGAGCGACCAGTCGGGATGCTCGGCCAGGAAGGCGGCGTTTCGCGCCGCGATCTGCGCGAGCAGCGCGTCCTCGACGCTCCCGCCCTCACCCGGCACCGTCCCCCCTGCCGCCAACCTGGCCTCCTGGATCACACGCCCCTCGGGATTGCTCGACCGGATCACGACGATCACCGCGGAGCCCGATCGCGCGGCAGCGACGACAAGGGGCTCGAGCGAGCCCAGGCCGAGGTAGGGCACGGCGGTGACGGCGTCGGCCCGCAACGGGCTCGTCGCACCGAGCCAGGCATCGGCGTACGCCTCGACCGTGTTGGCGATGTCGGCTCGCTTCGCGTCGGCGACGACGAGCAGGCCGGCATCCCTCGCCCCCTCCAAGAAGCCCTCCAGCACCCCGATGCCCGCGGACCCGTGGCGCTCGAAGAAGGCGACCTGCGGTTTGACCACCGGCACGACATCGGCGAAGCCCTCGAGGCAGCGGCTGCAGAACGCCCGCAGTCCGGTGGCGTCGTCGGGGAGGCCCCACTCCTCGAGAAGGGACTTCGACGGGTCGACCCCCGCGCACAAGGGTCCGGTGGCGAGGACCCGCGTCGTCAGATCCGTCGTGAAGCCCATGGTCCTCCCTCGCTCTCGGCCAGTGCCGCTCCACGCAGCTCGGAGACGCTTCGCACTCCATGACTGGCGCACCATCGTGCCAGCTGGCGACCCACGCGCCACGGGCTGCGAGGATCCCGGAAGGTGGCCGTGCCGACCTGCACCGCATCGGCTCCGGCCATCAGCATCTCGGCGGCGTCGACGCCGCGCTCGATCCCGCCCACCCCGACGATCGGTGCGGTCGGGAGGGCCTTGCGGCACTCCCAGACCGAGCGCAGGGCGATCGGGCGCAAGGGCGGCCCGGACACCCCGCCGCCGCCGGCCCCGAGGGCGGGTCGACGCCGCTCCACGTCCAGGGACAGGCCCAGAAGCGTGTTGACCAGCGTGAGCCCGTCGGCGCCGGCCTCCATCGCCGATGCCGCGATCTCGCGAATGTCGGTGACGTTGGGGCTCAGCTTGGCCCAGCGGGGCAGGCCACAGGCGGCCGCAGAGACCGCCGCCGCGGTCGACGAAGGCGAGTGGGCGAACATCCTCGAGCGGTCCTCGATGTTGGGGCAGCTGACGTTCACCTCGACGGCGACGACCCCTGTCGACGCCGAGGTCGCGGACCCGCCGTTCCCGGACCCCTCGCGCCCCACGTCCCTCAGGCCGTCGCGCAGAAGCCTCGCCGTCTCTGCGAACTCGTCGACCGTGCGACCCCAGATGCTGACCACGACCCGCGCTCGGGCGGCCATCAGCGCGGGGAGGTCCTCCTCCAGCCAGCGCGACATCCCGGGTCCCTGGAGACCGACGCTGTTGATCATCCCGCCGCCCGCGTGAGCGAGCCGGGGCGCCGGATTGCCCGGCCAGGCGCCGGCGGTCAGCGACTTGACCACGACCGCGCCGAGCTCCGACAGCCGACCGTAGGGAGAGAGCTCGACCCCGTGACCCGACGTGCCCGACGCCGTCATGACCGGGCTCGGCAATCGAACGCCGCCCACCCGGGTCGAGAGGTCCACGTCCATGTTCGCGGCCCGCCTACGACCCGGCCGGTGGGAGCTCTTGGAGGCTCCGCACCCGCCAGCGATGGTCGGCCATGTCCGAGATGCCCGCAGCGGCGGCGCGTGCCGCGGCAACCGTCGTCAGGCAGGGAACATGCTGGCGCAGCGCAGAGGCCCGGATGTGGTAGCCGTCGGCTCTCGGTCCGCGGCCGCGGGGCGTGTTCACCACCAGCTGCACCTTGCCGTCGGTGATCAGGCCGACGGCGTCGGCCCCCCGGCCCTCCTCCCCCACCTTGGCCACCTCGGTCTCGACGTGGAGTCCCATCCCGCGAAGCGCTCGGGCCGTGCCCGCCGTCGCGGCCAACGAGAAACCGAGCTCGGCGAACCTCCGAGCCACCTCGAGGCCGGCCTCCTTGTCGCGATCGGCCAGGGACAAGAGGACCGCGCCGCCACGGGGGAGCCGCGAACCCGCCGCCAGCTGGCTCTTGGCGAAGGCCAGGCCGAAGGTGCTGTCGGTTCCCATGACCTCGCCGGTCGAACGCATCTCGGGCCCGAGCAGCGAGTCGACGTCGGGGAACCGCGCGAAGGGGAGGACGGCCTCCTTCACGCTCACGTGGTCCGTCCGGTACAGCGAGCGGTCGGCCGGCGGCAGCAGGTCCTGACGCCGGAGGTCCTCGAGCGTCTCCCCGACCATCACCCGCGTCGCCAGCTTGGCCACGGGCACACCGGTGGCCTTGGCCACGAAGGGGACCGTCCGGCTCGCCCGGGGATTGGCCTCGAGGACGTAGACCTCGCCGTCCTTGGAGGCGAACTGCACGTTGAGCAGGCCCCGGACGTCGAGGGCCCCGGCCAGGGCGCGTACGTGACCCTCGATCTCGGCGACCACCCCGGGCGACAGGCTCTGCGGCGGGAGCGCGCAGGCCGAGTCCCCGGAGTGGACGCCCGCCTCCTCGACGTGCTCCATCACGCCGCAGATGACGACCTCTCCCCGAGCGTCCCGGATGGCGTCGACGTCGATCTCCACGGCGTCCTCCAAGAAGCGATCGACGAGGACCGGGCGCTCGGCCGTCACCCCTCCCTCCCGGCCCAGCGACCCTCGGCCCTCCCCCGCGAGCCGGGCCATCACGTCGCCCAGCACCGCGTCGTCGTACACGATCTCCATGGCCCGGCCGCCGAGCACGTAGCTCGGACGGACGAGCACGGGGTAACCGACCTCGGCCGCGATCGCGAGCGCCTCCTCGGTCGTGGTCGCCGTCCCTCCGTCGGGCTGACGGATCCCGAGGTCCCGGCACAGCTCGCTCCAACGCCGCCGGTCTTCAGCCGCATCGATGCTCTCGGGACTCGTGCCGAGGACGAGGTCGGCGTCGATGGCGTGGGCAAGCTTGAGCGGGGTCTGGCCGCCGAGCGAGACGATGACGCCGGCGAGCCGCCCACCCTCCACCGAGGCGCGCCGCTCCGAATCGAGGACGTTCTGCACGTCCTCTGCAGTGAGTGGCTCGAAGTAGAGCCGGTCGGAGGTGTCGTAGTCGGTCGAGACGGTCTCGGGGTTGCAGTTCACCATGACCGTCTCGTAGCCGACCTCCCGGAGCGCCATCGAGGCGTGGACGCAGCAGTAGTCGAACTCGATCCCCTGCCCGATGCGGTTCGGTCCCGACCCGAGGATCACCACCCGGGGGCGTCCCGAGACCGCGACCTCGTCCTCGTCCTCGTAGGTCCCGTAGTGATAGGGCGTGTAGGCCTCGAACTCCGCACCGCACGTGTCGACCGTCTTGTACGTGGGCACGACGCCGGCCGCCAACCTCGCGGCGCGCACCTGGGCCTCGTCGACGTGGAGGAGGTAGGCGATCTGGGCGTCGGAGAAGCCCAGCCGCTTGACTCGGCGCAGGCCCCGGGCACCGAGGTCGGCGAGGGCGGCCCCGGGGTCACCGGCCCCGGACGACGAGGCGTGTTCCTCGAGGGTGCGTCGCGCCTCGGAGATCCGGGCGATCTCCCGGAGGAACCAGGGATCGATGCCCGTCCGGCGCTGGACGTCCTCGATCGGCACACCGCGGCGCGTCAGGGTCTCGATCTCGAAGAGGCGCTCGGGGGTGGCCACGGCGACGCGCTCGAGCAGCGCTTCGTCCGACAGCGACTCGAGCTCCGCCTCGCCCTGATCGGCGTTCAGACCGGCGCGTCCCTGCTCGAGCGAGCGGATCGCCTTTTGCAGCGATTCGCCGAAGGTGCGGCCGATGGCCATCACCTCGCCTACGGACTGCATGCTCGTGCCGAGCCGCACCTCGGCTCCCGGCAGCTTCTCGAACGCCCATCTCGGGATCTTCGTGACCACGTAGTCGATGGTGGGCTCGAAGCTGGCGGGCGTGGCGCGCGTGATGTCGTTCGTCACCTCGTCGAGGCGGTAGCCGACCGCCAACCTGGCCGCGATCTTGGCGATCGGGAAGCCCGTCGCCTTGGAGGCGAGCGCAGACGATCGGGAGACCCTCGGGTTCATCTCGATGATCAGGCGGCGGCCCGTCCGCGGATCCACGGCGAACTGGACGTTGGATCCGCCGGTCTCGACGCCGACGCGCCGGAGGCACGCAAAGGCGTCGTCGCGCATCGCCTGGTACTCCACATCCGTCAGCGTCTGGGCCGGCGCCACGGTCACCGAATCGCCGGTGTGGACCCCCATCGGGTCGAAGTTCTCGATCGAGCAGACCACGACGCAGTTGTCCGCCCCGTCGCGCATCACCTCGAGCTCGTACTCCTTCCAGCCGACGATGGAGGCCTCGACGAGGATCTCCCCCACGGGGCTGATCGACAGGCCGTTGGCGGCCAGGCGGAGCAGCTCGGCACGGTCGCCGGCGATCCCCGTGCCGCTGCCACCCAGGATGAACGAGGGCCGGATGATCACCGGGAACCCGATCTCAACGGCGATGGCCGTGGCCTCCTCGACCGAGTGCGCGAAGCCCGACCTCGGGACATCGAGCCCGATCCCCTCCATGGCGGCCTTGAATCGCTCCCGGTTCTCCGCCGTGGCGATCGCCTCCGGACGTGCGCCGATCACCTGGACCCCATGGGCCGCCAGCACGCCCGCCTCCGAGAGGGCCATCGTGAGGTTGAGGGCGGTCTGCCCGCCGAGCGTCGGCAAGAGCACGTCCGGGCGCTCGCGCTCGATGACGGCCTCCAGCACCTCGGGGTCGAGAGGCTCGACGTACGTGCGGTCCGCCGTGGTCGGATCCGTCATGATCGTGGCGGGATTGGAGTTGGCCAGCACCACGCGGTAGCCCTCTTCGGTGAGCACGCGGCACGCCTGGGTGCCGGAGTAGTCGAACTCGCATGCCTGGCCGATCACGATCGGTCCCGAGCCGATCACGAGGATCGACTCGATGTCCTCCCGGCGCGGCACGCCTACCGGTCCCTGGCCGGGGTCGCGCCGGCGACCAGCGCTTCGAACTCTGAGAAGAGGTAGCGGGCGTCGTGGGGACCGGGCCCCGCCTCGGGGTGGTACTGCACCGAGAAGGCCGCGACCCGGGGCGCCCGGAGGCCTTCGACCACGTCGTCGTTCAGGTTGCGATGCGTCACCTCTGCCCCCGGCACCGACCCCTCGACCACCGCGTAGTTGTGGTTCTGGCTGGTGATCTCCACCTTGCCGCCCGCGAGGTGCTGCACCGGGTGGTTCGCACCGTGGTGGCCGAAGGGCAGCTTGAACGTGCGGCCGCCGAGAGCCGTCGCCAGGATCTGGTGACCGAGGCAGATCCCGAAGACCGGGACGCGGCCGAGCAGGTCGGCCACTGCGGCCGTGGGACCCGGCAGGGCCGCCGGGTCGCCGGGCCCGTTGGAGAGGAAGACCGCGTCGGGCTCACGGCCGAGCACGTCGGCCGCCGGCGTGCTCGCCGGCACCACCGAGATGGTGGCCACCTCACCGAGCAGCCGAAGCATGGACTCCTTGATGCCGAAGTCGTAGGCGACCACGCGCAGCGGGCCCGATCCCCGCTCGTAGGTCTCGGCCGTGGTGACCTCGGTCACGAGATCCCGGCCCTCGGTGCCCGGGGCGCTTCGCGCCGAAGACGAGAGCACCGACTCGCTTGCGGTGCCGAAGGCGCACGGCATGGCGCCGTGGTCTCGCAGATGTCGGGTCAGGCGCCGGGTGTCGACGCCGGTGATCGCGGGAACCCCGTGGCTCCGAAGGAACCCCTCCAGCCCCTGCTCGGCACGCCAGTTGCTCGGTTCGTCGACGAGATCGCGCACGACGACCCCACGGCATGCGGGTCCGCGGGACTCCGAGTCGGTCGGGTTCGTCCCGTAGTTGCCGATATGGGGGTAGGTGAAGGCGATCACCTGCCCGGCGTACGAGGGATCCGTGATCACCTCCTGGTAGCCACTCATGGCGGTGTTGAAGACCAGCTCGCCGGTCGCCACGCCCTCCGGTGGCGAGGCGCCCCCCGCCTCGCCCTCGAAGACCTCGCCGTCGGCGAGCACGAGGAGCGCGTCGGGCCTCATCGCTGGGCCTCGGCGTCGATCACGGTCGGCACGCCGGCGAACACCGTGTGGCGGACCCGCCCGCTCAGCCGGGTTCCGGCAAAGGGCGTGTTGCGGCTACGGCTCGCCAGCCGGGCGGGATCGACGACCCACTCGGCCGAGGGGTCGAAGACGCAGAGATTGGCAGGGCGGCCGGGTTCGACGGGTCCCCCCTGGCGCTCGGTCAGACCGGCGATGCGAGCGGGCAGCCAGGTGAGGCGCGCCAGAAGGTCGTCGAGACCGAGCGTTGCGCCGTCGGGGCCGCCCTCGAGCGCGAAGGCCGAGCCGTCGAAGGCCGCGAGGGCCACGGCCAGGGCCGTCTCGAGCCCGAGCATGCCGGGAGGTGCGTCGGCAAAGGCCAGCTCCTTGGCCTCCGGGGTGTGCGGCGCGTGATCGGTGGCCACCGCGTCGATGGTCCCCTCGGCGAGCGCCGTCCGGATGGCGAGCACGTCGAGCGATCCGCGCAGTGGGGGGTTCACCTTGAACACCGGGTCGTAGCCCTGGACGCTGGCGTCGGTGAGGCTCAGGTGGTGCGGCGTCGCCTCGGCGGTCACGGGGAGCCCCTCCCCCTTGGCGTAGCGCACGAGCTCGGCCGAGCCGGCGGTCGAGAGGTGGAGGAAGTGCATCGGGGTCCCGCTCGCCCGCACCAGCGCAAGGTCCCGCGCCAGCATGGCCTCCTCGGCAGCGGCGGGCACTCCTGGGAGGCCGAGGCGGCTCGACCACGCACCCTCGTGCATCACGCCCCCCCCGAGGGTCTGGTCCTCGCAGTGCTCGGCCAGGGTGACCCCGAGACCCCGCGCGTAGTCGAGCGCCCGGCGCATGAGCGCCCCGTCCTGCACGCCGCTGCCGTCGTCGGTGAAGATCCGCACGCCGAGTGCGGCCATCTCTGCGATGGGCGCCATCCGCTCGCCGGCCCGATCGCAGGTGATGGCCCCGGCCACCGCGACCTCGCACAGGGCCGTGGCGGCCAGGTCCCGGACCTCACGCACCACGCCGGCGCTGTCGATCGCGGGCTCGGTGTTGGGCATCGCCACCACCGCCGTGTAACCGCCCAGGGCGGCGGCCCGGCTACCGGTCTCGATCGTCTCGGCCTCCTCCGCTCCGGGTTGGCGCAGGTGCGTGTGCAGGTCCACGAGCCCGGGGCTGACGACGCAGCCGCCCGCGTCGAGCACGAGCGCGTCCGAGGGGGGGTCGAGGTCGGAGCCGACGTGCACGATCACTCCGTCTCGGGCGAGCACGTCCGCCCGGCGGCGTCCGGACTGGTCGACCACCGTGCCGCCCATCAGGGCGACGATCACGCGCCACCCCCCTGGTCGTGTCCCGGCTCCGCCGCGCCCTCCGCCCCGAGGAGCAGGAAGAGCACCGCCATCCGGACGGCCACGCCGTTGGTGACCTGGCGAGTCACGACGGCCATGGGCAGGTCGGCGACGTCGCCCGCGATCTCCACGCCGCGGACCATAGGCCCGGGATGGGTGACGATCGCCCGCTTCCCGAGCAAGGCGGCCCTCTCCCTCGTGAGACCCCAGCAGGCCGTGTACTCGCGCAGCGAGGGCACGAAGACCCCGCTGCCCCGCTCGGCCTGCAGCCGCAGCAGCGAGACGACGTCGGCCCACCGGATCGCGTCGTCGAGTCGATCGAACACGGTGACGGGCCAGCCGTCGAGCGACGGGGGGAGGAGGCTGCCGGGGGCCGCGAGGACGATCTCCGCCCCGAGCAACGAGTACGCCAGGACCTGCGAGCGGGCGACCCGGCTGTGTCGGATGTCGCCGACGATGGCCACCTTCAGCCCCTCGAAGCACGCCGATCCGAGTGACGTCGGGTCGACGCCCGTGCGCTCCGCGAGCACTTGACGAACGGTGAAGCAGTCGAGGAGGGCCTGGGTGGGATGCTCGTGCCAACCGTCCCCCGCGTTGATCACCCGCGAGCGTCCCGCCCATCGCGCCACCTGCGCCGGCGCCCCCGATGACTGGTGCCGGATGATCAGCGCGTCGATACCCATCGCCACCACGGTCTCCACGGTGTCCCGGAGCGACTCCCCCTTCTTGACCGAGGACGACGAGATGGGGAGCGACAGGACGTCGGCGGAGAGGCGCTTCGCGGCCGTCTCGAACGAGAGGCGCGTCCGGGTGGACTCCTCGAAGAAGAGCGTCGCCACGGCGCGACCCCGCAGCGTCGGCACCTTCGGGATGGCCCGACGCTCCACCTCGGCAAATGCCTCGGCCACCCGCAACACCTCGACGATCCCCTCGCGCCCGAGGTCGGCCACCGAGAGCAGGTGGGGACCGATTGCCGGGCGGACGCGGTGGTCGTGGAGCGGGTCTGCCAGGAGGCGGGGCTCGCCGCTCATCGTGCCACCACCGTGCCGATGGAGACGCCGTCGGAGCTGACGTCGATGACCTCTTCCCGCTTCGTCGGCAGGTTCTTGCCCACGAAGTCCGGCCGGATCGGAAGCTCGCGGTGACCCCGGTCCACCATGACGGCCAAGCGAACGGCCTTGGCCCGCCCGTAGTCGCTCAGGGCATTGAGGGCCGCTCGCACGGTCCGCCCGGTGAAGAGCACGTCGTCCACCAGGACCACCACCCGACCCGTGAGGTCGACCGGGATCTCGGTGGCGGCCTCGGGAAGGACCGGGCGCAGCCCGATGTCGTCGCGGTAGAAGGCGACGTCCAGGGAGCACACCGGGACCCGGGCGCTCTCGATCTCCACGATGAGCTCGGCCAGCTGGTTGGCGAGCGGCACCCCGCCGGTCTGGAGCCCCACGAGGACCAGGTCCTGCGGCCCGCCGTTGCGCTCCAGGATCTCGTGGGCCATCCGGTACAACGCCCGCAGCACGTCCGCCGCGCTCATGATGTGCGCGTGCGGCACGAAGACGCCACCCCGCGGCCGGGTGTGGCTGCGCTCGCGTTCGGCCACCACTCCTCCTGTCCGTACGGGCCTCACGGGACCCGCTTCACGGTCAGAGGGAAAATCTAGCGCCTCCTCCGGCTGCTGCGACACCATGGTCGTCAGGCGGCGCCGGGCGGCGGGACCCCGACGGCGCGAGCGAGGAAGCCACGAATGGGGAGTGGCACGATGGGGGGATGGCGACTGGCCCCGTCCCGCTGGCCCCGGGCGTGTGGCGCATCCCGACCGTGGGCAGCAGCGCCATCAACTCCTTTGCCCTCGTGGACGACGACGGCACGGTCACCCTCGTCGATGCCGGCCTGCGCGGGGCCCCGAGACGGCTCGTCACCGCCCTCTCGGAGCTGGGCAAGCGCCCGGCGGACGTGGCCAGGATCCTGCTCACGCACGTGCACCGTGACCACACGGGGGGCGCGTCCAAGATGCGCGCCACGACGGGCGGGACGGTGCACATCCACCACGACGAGAGCAAGATGCTCGAGACCGGCCGCCAGCCGGCGCCCGACCCCGCGCTCCCTCTCGGCCGCGTGCTCGCGTACCTGAACCCCGGTGGCCCCCGGTGCACGGTGGACGCCACCTTCTCCGAGGGCGACGTCATCCCCGTCGCCGGCGGCCTGCGGGTGCTGCACACTCCGGGACACTCCCCGGGGCACTGCTCGTTCCTGCTCGAGGGCCACGGCGTGCTCATCACCGGCGACGCCATCTTCAACTTTCGTAGCAAGATCTCTTGGTCCGTCGCCTCGGTCTGTTCCAATTTCTCGCTGTCGAAGGAGACCGCGCAGCGCTTGGGCGACGTGGACTACGAGGTGGCGGCCTTTACCCACGGTCCCGAGATCCGCGACGGGGCACGAGCGGCCGTCCGAGACTTCCTCCGCCGGCGAGCCCGACGGTGAGCACCCCGGGGGTCCAGAGGCAAGTCCGGCCGTGTCGGACGGAGCCGAGCGGCGCCGGTTGCTCAGCGAAGGCGAGCCGAGAGGGTGGAGAGCACGCCGTTCACGAATCCGCCCGAGTCCTCGGTGGAGTAGGCCTTCGCGAGCTCGACGGCCTCGTCGATGACCACGGCGACCGGCGGTCCCTGCGGATCGAGCAGCTCGGCAACCGCGACGCGTAGGACCAAGCGGTCGATCACCGCCAGGCGCTCGACCGGCCAGCCGATGGCGGCGGAGCCGATGAGCTCGTCGGCCTCCTCGCGACAGTCCTCGACCCGGCGCACGAGCGATGCCGCGTACTCGTCGGGGGGCATCGGCAGCCCCTCGAGGACCTCGGACGGGGAGAGGCCCTTGATCTCGGCCTCGTAGAGCAACGAAAGGGCGCGCTCACGCGCTTGATGTCGTGCGACGGCCGGCACGTCGAGGGCTCCGGACCCTCAGGCCCGCGTCAGGTACTCACCGCTCCGGGTGTCCACCTTGATCGTGTCGCCCATGTTCACGAAGAGCGGCACCTGGACCACGAGGCCCGTCTCCACCGTGGCCGGCTTGCGGGCACCCGAGACCCGATCACCCTGCAGCCCCGGCTCGGTCTCGGTCACCGCCAGCTCCACGGCGGCCGGAAGGTCGACCCCGACGATCTCGGCCCCGTACATCTCGAGGACCGCCTGGTTTCCCTCCTTCAAGTAACTGGGGGTCTCCCCCAGGGCTCCCGCCGCAACCTCGAGCTGGTCGTAGCTGGAGGTGTCCATGAAGACGTAGTTGGTCCCGTCGCGGTAGAGGAATTGCATCTCACGCTTGTCGATGATCGCCTGCTCGATGCGCTCGTCGGCCCGGTAGGTGCGCTCGAGCACGGCACCGGTCCGCACGTTCTTGAGCTTGGTTCGGACGAACGCGCCGCCCTTGCCGGGCTTCACGTGCTGGAATTCGATCACGGAGAACAGGCCCTCGGGAAGGTCGAGGGTCATGCCGTTCTTGAGGTCGTTGGTGGTGACTGCCATCAGGCGACGACGTCCTTGGAGAAGGTGGTCAACGTTTGGCTGCCATCGTCGGTCACGACGAGGGTGTCCTCGATGCGGACACCACCGATCTCGGGCAGGTACACCCCAGGCTCCACCGTCACGACGACGCCGGGCTCGAGGATAGCAGTGCCGAGCGGGCTCACCGTCGGGGCCTCGTGGATGTCCAGCCCGACTCCGTGGCCCGTCCCGTGCTCGAAGGCCTCCGCCCAGCCGGCGCTGGCGATGACCTCGCGGCAGGCGTCGTCCACCTCCTTTGCCCCGACACCGGCGCGGACCGCGGCCACGCCGGCGGCCTGCGATTCCCCGACCACGGCGAAGACCCGGGCCAGCTCGCCGGAGGGCTCGGAACCGATGCAGAACGTGCGGGTCATGTCGGAGCGGTAGCCGTCGAAGGTGGCGCCGAAGTCGATCACGACCGGATCCCCGGCCCCGAGGGGGCGGCCGGTCGGCTGGTGGTGCGGCTTGGCCGAATTGGGACCCGAGGCGACGATGGTGTCGAAGGCCCGGTCCTCCGCCCCCCGCCGGCGCATCGCCGTGTCGAGCTCGAGGGCGACCTCGACCTCGGTCACCCGACGACTGGTCGCCGCCCGCAACAGCTCGCGGACGTCGTCCAGGGCAGCGTCGGCGATGGCCGCCGCTCGTGCCATCCGGAAGATCTCCGACTCGTCCTTCACCTCACGTAGGGCCTCGATGCAGCGCGACGTGGGGACGAGCTCCACCCCGCCACCGTCGGGGTCGGCGCCCTCCCCCGACTCGGGCAACCGGGCTTCGAGCAGCTCCGCCCATCGACGGGCGGCCGCCCACGACACGCTGTCGGCCTCGAGACCGATCCGGCGGGCCCCCGAGTCGACGAGGAGCGAGCGCACTGCCTGACGCTGGGCCTCGGCACCCCCGATCTCGATGTCGACCACGCCCCGCGCCCCGGCGTCCTCCAGCTGCTGTCCCGACTGGGTGCGATACCGCCCGTCGGTCGTGAGGAGGATCCCCTGCTCCGTGAGCACCACCACCCCCGCGGACCCGCTGAACCCCGTCAGGTAGCGGACGTTCGGAAGGGTGGTGACGAGCAACGCATCGACCGAGCAGTCGGCCAGTCGATGGCGCGCCCGGTCGAGGCGCTCGGCCACCTGCATGGCCGGCAAGCCGCCGGTCCGGTCCATCCCGTCTTGGCTCATGTCACCCTCCGTTGCCGCCGGGCCCCACGCCCGTGGTGTCTCCCGCCTCGAGCAGTCGCCGGACGGCCTCGATCGCCAACTCGTACCCCAGCCCCCCGAAGCCCGCCACGACGCCGGCGGCGACCGGAGCGATCACCGAGGTGTGGCGCCACGGCTCCCGCGCCGCCGGATTGCTCAAATGGAGCTCGACCACGACGCCGTCGTAGGCGGCGAGCGCGTCGTGCAGGGACCAGGATGTGTGGGAAAGGGCCCCGGCGTTCACGACGATGGCCGCCGTCCGACCTCGGGCCCCGTGCACGGCCCTCACGAGCTCGCCCTCCTCGTCGGTCTGGAGGTGCTCGACGGCGACACCGCACCGGGCGCCCGCCTCCTCGGCCGCTCGCACGTGGTCCTTGAGCGTCTCGGACCCGTAGATGGCGGGCTGGCGGTGCCCCAACAGGCCGAGGTTCGGCCCGGAGAGGAGGAGGACGAGCGGTTGCCCCCCGGTGATCCGGGTCGGGTCGGTCATGGCGTCGCACCCATCTCGGCCAGGGTAGCCACCACGTCCGCCGGGGCCACGTTGGCGACCACCTCGACGCCGCTCGGCCCGTCGAGCACGAACGTCAGGTCATGGTGCGCCTTTTTGTCCCGGGACATGTAGGCGACGACCTGAGCCGGGTCCAGGCCCGAAGGCAGGGACGCAGAGAGGCCGTAGCGCTCCACGACCCGCCGATGCTGCTCGACCCGACCGTCGTCGATCCGATCGAGCCTGCGGGCCAGGTGGGCGGCGAAGACCAGCCCGACAGCCACCGCCTCGCCGTGGCGCAACCCGTCGTCGCCCACCCCCGGCGGGTCGTCGGCCAGCACGATGGCCTCGAGTGCGTGCGCCAGCGTATGGCCGTAGTTGAGGACGGCCCGGCGTCCGCCCTCACGCTCGTCCTCGGCGACGATACGCGCCTTGATCGCCGCGCACCGGGCCACCTGGTCGGCCAGGGGCAGCTCGAGCAGCGAGATCCCCGGCCGGCTCCCTCCCAGCAACGCGTACTTGGCCATCTCGCCGCGCCCGCACAGGACCTCCCGGTCCGGCAGCGTCGAGAGGGTCTCGGTGTCGCAGATCACGGCGCTCGGCTGCCAGAACGACCCGACGAGGTTCTTGCCCTCGGGGAGGTTGGCGCCCGTCTTGCCGCCGATGGCCGCGTCGACCTGCGCGAGGAGGGAGGTCGCGACGTTCACGTAGCGCACGCCCCGCAGGTAGACGGCAGCAGCGAAGCCGGCCAGGTCGGTCACCACTCCCCCGCCCACGGCGACCACCACGTCCTTGCGCGAGAGCCCGCTTCGGGAGAACGCCCGGCAGAGCTCGAGCACCGCGTCGAGGGTCTTCCGCGGCTCCCCTCCCGAGATCTCGTGGACCCCGAACGGGATGCCCGGGTCGATCTCGGAGAACCACGGCTCCTCGCCGAGCTTCCCCTCGGTCACGATGGCCGCGTGCCGCGGCGGCTCGGCCAACTGGGCGATCGTGTCGGCCAGGCAGCGACGGGCGCCATCTCCGACGATCACGTCGTAGGGATTCTGGTCCAGCGGGACCGAGACGGTGATCATCGTTCGCCCGGCACGCCCGCCGCCACCCGAAGCACCGCCTCGGCCACCTCCTCGGGTTCCCGCTCGTCCACGTCGACGACCCCGTCGGCCAACTCGGCGTAGAGCGGCCGGCGCACGGCGTCGAGCCGGACGAGGGCGCTCTCGGGGTCGTCATCCAGCAAGGGGCGGCCGGCCCCGTCCCCCACTCGTTCGGCAAGGGTCTCGGGGCGCGCCCGCAACCAGACGATCGTGCCCGCGGCGCGCAGCCGCCGGCGGTTGTCGGGATCGAGCACCGCCCCACCGGCGACCGACACCACGAGGGGAGCCCGCTCGGCCAGGGCACGCCGCAGCGCTTCCGCCTCCGCCCGGCGGAAGGCGGGCTCGCCGTCTTTGTTCATGATCTCAGGGACGGTCCGACCGGTCATGGCCTCGACCTGCTCGTCGGAGTCGAGATAAGGACAGCCCAGCCGATCCGCGAGCAACCGACCGATCGTGGTCTTGCCGGCGCCCATCATGCCGATCAGGAGGAGGCGCCGTGGCCCACCGACCTCGGCCTGCGGCACCTCGGGGCTCATGCCGGCCGGCCGGGTCCTGCCTGGCGTCGCGCCCCGGGCATGTCCCGTTCGAGCGCCCCCAGGTAGGCGTTGCGGTTGCGCACCACCTCGTCGACCGAGTCCCCTCCGAACTTGCGCAAGGCCTCGGAGGCCAGCACGTGGGCCACCATGGTCTCCGCCACCACGCCCATGGCCGGCACCGCGGTCACGTCCGTGCGCTCCTTGAAGCTCACGGTCGACTGTCCCGTGGCCACGTCCACGGTCTCGAGGACCGGTCGGTTGAGCGTCGCGAGGGGCTTCATGGCGACGCGGACGACCACCGGGCCGCCCACCGACATGCCGCCCTCGATCCCCCCGGCGCGATGGGTCTCGCGCCGGTAGGTTCCGCTGTCCCCGTCGAGGCGGATCGCGTCGTGGGCCTCCGAGCCACGACGGCCCGAGACGTCCCAGCCCGAGCCCATCTCCACCGCCTTGACCGCCTGGATGCTCATCAGCGCCTGGGCGAGAAGGCCGTCCAGGCGTCGGTCCCAGTGCACGTGGCTGCCGAGCCCGACCGGAACGCCGTGGGCGACCACCTCGACGACGCCGCCGAGCGAGTCGCCGACCTTGGCCGCGGCCTTGATCGCGCCGACCATGCGCTCCTCTGCTGCCGCCTCCACACAACGCACCGACGACGCGTCGATGGCCTCGAGGTCCGCCATCTCGGGCAGGGACTCGACGGCCGCCCACTCACCCCCCAGGGCGACGACGTGGCTCAGCACCGCGATGTCGAGCCGCGCGAGCAGCAGCTTGGCGAGCGCCCCGTAGGCCACCCGGGCCGCCGTCTCCCTGGCCGAGGCCCGCTCGAGGACGTCTCGGGCGTCGGCAAACCCGTACTTCTGCATGCCGGCGAGGTCGGCGTGGCCCGGACGAGGTGCCGTCAGCACCTTGGAGGGCGTGCCCGGGTCGGGGGACATCTCCTCGGTCCACTTCGGCCACTCGGTGTTGGCGATCTCGATCGCCACCGGCGATCCGAGCGTCCGGCCGTGCCGGATACCCGCCAACAGCGTGATCTCGTCCGCCTCGAACCGCATGCGCGGGCCCCGGCCGTAGCCGAGGCGGCGGCGCGCCAGCTCGTCGGCCACGTCGGAGGCCGTGACCGCCAGACCGGCGGGCAGACCCTCGACCAGGACCACGAGTGCGCGGCCGTGGGACTCGCCAGCGGTCAAGAAACGCAGCATCTTGCTCTCGTCACCACCAGTGCACCGGCGCCCGCGGCGCCTGGCGGAATCAGTAGTAGGGGTTGGCGCCGCTCGTGTGGTCGGTGACGTCGGTCACCCTGACCAGCTCGGGTACTTCTTGCCGCAACGCCGTCTCGATGCCCTGGGTGAGGGTCATTCGGGACATCGCGCATCCCTGGCATCCCCCGGACAGCTGCAGGTACGCGACGCCCCCGCCCTCGTCGAGGGCCACCAGGTCGGCACGGCCGCCGTGCGCGGCGATCGACGGGTTGACCATCGTCTCGAGCACGTCCATCACTCGGCTGGCCAACGGGCCGGTGAGCCCGGCCGCCAGCACCTCCTCGGGCAAGCCACCCTCCGCCGGGTCCGGCTCGGACGGGGTGTTGGGATTCACCAGGACGAGACCACCTTCGCCCTCGTCGGACCACTCGAGCCGCGCCCCTCGGAGGCTCTCCACGCTCTCGGCGGGGACCACGACCGGCAGCTCACCATCGTGGTGGACGGCGTCGTCCTCCCCCGCGTCCGAAAGCGCCTGGAAGTACAGGTCGTAGGAGAAGGATCGACCCTGGACGCCCCGGATCTCGAGCCACAGCGCGAGCTGGTCGGGGTCGGGCTCTTCCGCGATCGCCTCGCGGACAACACCGTGCGCCTCTGGGGTCACCGTGACGACCGGCCGGATCTCCGCTGCCGCGCCCAACACATCGTCGCCTGCCAGGTCTTCCACCGAGCGTGCCATGCCAGCCAGTGTAGGCGACCTTGGGTAAGGTTCGGCCGTGCCGCCACGCGGAGCCCCGACCGACGCCAAGGAGTGGGTCAGCTTCGAAGACCCCGACGAGGAGCGTACGTGGCTCTTCGACGCGACCTTCCTCACGAGCAACTGGACGTGCATCTACGGCCGGGGGTGCCTCGGCGTCCTGACCGAGCCGGCACCCGAGCTGGTGCACGGATGCTGTTCCTACGGCGCGCACTTCGTCGACAAGGCCGACCTGCGCCGCGTGGAGCGCGTGGCCGCGACGCTCACCGACGAGGAATGGCAGTTCCGCCGCAAGGGAAGGAACGGCGTCGTCAAGACCAACCGCCACGGCGAGCAGGTCACCCGGTTGGTGGACGGCGCCTGCATCTTCCTCAACCGGCCGGGCTTCCCCGCAGGACCCGGGTGCGCGCTCCATCAAGCGGCGCTGCGCCGGGGCGAGCGGCCGCTCGACCTGAAGCCCGAGGTTTGCTGGCAGCTCCCCCTCCGGCGAGAGGACACGGTGGCGGAGGACGGGCACGTCACGTCGACGGTATGCCAGTGGGACCGCCGCCACTGGGGGGAAGGCGGGTCGGAGTTCCACTGGTGGTGCACCGAGTCCCCCGAGGCCTTCGTGGGTGATCGGCCGGTCTACAAGGAGATGGAGGGCGAGCTCACCGCGATGGTGGGCAAGAAGATCTACCGCCGGCTCGCCGCCCTGCTGGCCGCCCGCGGCAAGGCGCTCGCCGAAGGGGTTCCCCTCCCGCACCCTGCGCTGCGGCGCAGGGGTTCGTGAGCTCCCGGGTCCGTCGCCGGGTCAGTCGTCGAGGGGGTCGGGCTCGTCGTGCCGGGACGGGACGGCGGTTCCGAGAATCCGGTCGTACTGGTCTTCCTCGGCGAGGCACCACGAGGCGTGCACGTCTTCCGGCTCCGCCCCACATTCGGGGCACCGCTCGTTGACCGTCGAGACCGACCGCTTCAGGCTGCGCGCTTCCTCGAAGCGTCGATGACGTCCCTTCTTCACCGCGACTCCCTTGTCGACCCGCTCTTGCCCGCCGCGGGCGTCCTCGATTACTGCCTGCGGGAAACCTCCTGAAGGCTGCCCTCCGCCACGTGGCCCTCGGTACTTGGCCCATCGCTGGCCCTCGGCACCCCCGCCGATCTAACAGTCTAGTGTCTCCAGGCACCGAAACCGCCGCAACGAGCGACTTCCGCACGACCCCGTGCCTGGTCACCGTAGGAGACCGTGGGAACCGTGGACCCGTCCTTCGACCCTCAAGCCATGGTGGAGCGATTCCGATTGCGGGCCGCCGCCGTCCGCGAGCGTGGCCTCCCTCCCGTCGAGGGACCGGAGCGTCAGCGCTTCCGTGAGCAGGCCCAGCAGGACTTCATGGACTTCGCCATGATCGGTGACGCCGAAGCCTCGCTCTCCGAGGGGATCCTCACCATCCGGATCGATCTGCGGCCCAGGCCCGCGGGCGAGAGGTCTTCCGGCCCGTCCTGAACCCGGGCCGCGCCCGCCCGGCCCGTCGCCCCTGTCACCGGCCCTGGCTCACCCGCCGTAGCTCATCCGGGTGTCCTCCATTCGGAGGACCCGGTCCAGGCCGTCGGACCCCGCGCCTCCGACGCCGACGTCTACCACTTCCCCCACGAAGAGCACGTGGCTACCGAGCGGTACCTCGTGACGGACCTCGCAGTCCACCCAGGCCGCCGCGCCGGCGAGGATCGGCGCCCCGGTGGCGGCCTGAATGGTCGGCTGCCCGGCCATGGAGGTCACCCGTCCCTCCGCATCGAAGACGGGATCGGCCACCGGCTTGACGTAGCGCCGGACCAGCGCCCGGTCCTCACGGTCGATGAGGTTGACCGAGAAGACCCCGCCGGCGCGGACGAGGCGGGCGGTCACGGCCTCGTCGTCGATCGAGACGGCCACCATCTTGGGCCTGATCGAGACCTGCTGGCACCAGTTGCACGTCATGAGGTTGCGTGCTGCGCCGTCGGGTCCCTCGGCCCCACGGCTCCCGACGACGTAGAGCCCCGCCGGCATGGCCCAAAGGATCCGGCGGCGGAGCCGGTCGTAAGCGTCGGGATCCCGTCCCCCCGGCACCGGCCCGACCACGCTCTCGGCGTCGCGTGGGGAGCGCCCGTCCATTCAGAACCCCCCGCCGAGCGTGGTCGGCGTCGGCGTGGTCGTCGTCGACACCACGATGCCGGCGATCCGCCCGACGGTCGCGGTGGCCTCGGTGAGCAACCGATCGGCATGCTCGCGTTGCGCGGTGACCTTGCGCATGGTCGCGACGGACTGGCTGGAGTAGCAGGCGGTGCCCGCCTCGTAGTACAGCTGGTAGGCCGACGCCAGCTGCTGGGTGAGCGCAGCGTCGGGGGACGGCAGGCTGTCGTTGGCATTCTGGGCGTCCAGGGCCAGGGCGTTGCACGCACTGGGCAGGCTCGAGCGGGCACGGCCGTCGCGGTACGCGGCGGCCACGGCGGCAGAGTCTGCCTTGAGCGACCCGACGCCCGCCCCGAACGACGTCCCGTCCGCCCACGTGCGCATCCGGTGTGCCGGGCTGCCGGAGTCCTCGGCGCCGGCGCAACCCGCCAGCAGGACCCCGGGGACGAGCAGCGTCGCGGGCAGGATCACCGTCCACTTCCTCCTCACGCGCCCGTCCTGCACCGCGACGCGGCGACCCACCGTCAGGGCGCCTCCGCCCGCAGGACGTGGTAGTCGTGCTTGCCACGACGCAAGACCACGTAGCGACCGTGCAGCAGGTCCTCCGGACCGAGCACCCGGTCCGCGTCGTGCTCTCGGCGGTCGTTCACGTAGATCCCCCCCTGGGAGATCTTGCGGCGACCATCCCCCTTGGAGGAGGCCAGCCCCGCACGGACCAGGGCGTCCAGGAGGACGACGCCGTCTCCGGCGCTCCCGTCGTGCACGCCCGAGGTCTCGCCGGCCGGACGACCGCCGAAGAGGCCGCGGGGAAGGCTCGTCGAGGGGCTGTCGCGCACCACCTCCTCCAAGATGTCGGTGTCGAGGTCGGCCACGCTCCCGTCGAAGAGCGCCCTCGACGCCCGTTCCGCCCGGATCGCCTCCTGCTCGCCGTGGACGAGCGACGTGAGCTCGTGGGCCAGACGTCGCTGGGCGGCCCGTGCCTGTGGCCGCTCGCTCACCTGCTGGTCCAAGGCCTCGATCTCCTCGCGGGAAAGAAAGGTGAAGTACCGGAGGTAGAGGCCCACCACGGCGTCCTCCGCCTGGAGGAAGAACTGGAAGAACCGGTAGGGGCTGGTGCGCTCGGGATCGAGCCACACCGTCCCCTGCTCGGTCTTGCCGAACTTGGTGCCGTCGGCCTTGGTGACGAGGGGCGTGGTCAACCCGAAGACCTCTCGGCGGCGCGTCTTGCGCACCAGCTCGACGCCCATCGTGATGTTGCCCCACTGGTCGCTCCCCCCGATCTGAAGCTCGCACCCGTGAAGGTCGAGGAGGCAGAGGAAGTCGTAGGCCTGGAGCAGCATGTAGCTGAACTCGGCGTACGAGATGCTGTGGTCGGGGCGCTCGAGGCGCGAGCGCACCGTCTCCTTGGCCACCATCTGGTTCACCGTGAAATGCTTTCCGACGTCCCGCAAGAAGTCGAGCAGGCCCATCCCGCCCAGCCATTCGCGGTTGTCGAGCAGGAGCGCCCCGCCACCGGTCCCGGGTCCCTCGTCGAGCTCCAGGAAGCGGGCCATCTGGGCCCGGATGCCCGTTAGGTTCCGGTCGATCTCCTCCGGGGTCTGGAGGGGGCGCTCCTCGGACTTGCCTCCGGGGTCGCCGATGGCGCCGGTGGCCCCGCCCGCCACGGCGATGGGCCGGTGCCCGGCCATCTGCAGCCGCCGCAGGAGGCACAACTGCAGCAGCGACCCCACGTGCAGGCTCGGAGCCGTGGGGTCGAAGCCGGCGTAGAAGGTCAGGCGGTCCGCGTCCAGCCGGTCGAGGAGGCCGTCGTCCGTCGTCTGGTTGACGATCCCCCGGAACCGCAGATCTGCCGCAACGGAGCCCGCCACCGATCCAGCCTGCCACAACGCGGGGTTGACCCCGCACCGCCTCGGCTCGCCGTTAGCGTGCCGAGCGTGTCGATTCGCGACAGATCGCGCCTCGAGCTGCATCCCGTGTCGAGCGACGCCAACCCGTTCCTCAGCGCGAACTTCGCCCCCGTCGGGATCGAGCGCGCCGTGCGTGGACCGTTCCCGATGATCGGCCACCTGCCTCCCGAGCTCGACGGCTTCCTGCTGCGCAACGGGCCGAACCCGGCCACGGTCGCCGACCACGCCGCCCACGAGTGGTGCACCGGCGACGGGATGGTCCACGCGATCGAGCTGCGCGCCGGCCAGGTCGTCGGCTACCGCAACCGGTGGGTGCGCACCCGGGCGCTGGCCGACCAGCTCACCACTCCGGTCCCCACAGGCCTGATCGAGCCGGTGGACAGCCCGGCCAACGCCGGGGTGGTCTGCCACGCCGGCGTGCTGTTGGCCCTGTCCGAGAGGGGTCTTCCCCTCCGGTTGCGGTCGGACCTGCGCACCGTGGGGACCTGGGACTTCGACGGGATGGTGTCGTCGCCCGTCAGCCCCCTCCCGAAGATCGACCCGGTCACCGGGGGGTTGGTGATGTTCGGCTACGACTGCTTCGGCCCCCCGTACCTTCGCTATCACGAGCTCGACGCCAGCGGCAGCGCCGTCCACAGCACCGCGATCGACATCCCCCGGCCCACCGTGCAACACGACTTCGCGGTCACGCCGAGCCGCGTCGTCTTCCTCGACCTCCCCGCCGTCTTCGATCCCGAGATGGCGCGCCGCGGGACCCCCCTCCCGTTCCGCTGGGACCCCGAGGCCGGGGCGCGACTCGGCGTCCTGCGTCGCGGCGAGGACGGTGGGGCGACTCGTTGGTTCTCGATCGAGCCCCGCTTCGCCTTCCACGTCATGAACGCCCGCGACGCCGGGGATCGCATCGTCATCGAGGTGTGCCGGCACGACGAGGCCTTCGGTCGGATGGCCCACTCGAGCGCGGTGTTGGAACGTTGGGAGATCGATCCGCCGAGCGGCGTGGTGCACGTCAACCAGCTGGACGACATGGCCGTCGAGTGGCCGCGTGTCGACGACCGCCTGACCGGTCGGCCCTACCGCTTCGGGTACTGCGTTGCCACGAGCGGGCCCCACGGCCTCGACGGGTCCTCGAGCCTCGTCCGCTACGACCTCCAGCGTGATCTGCGTGCGGTGTGGGATCCGGGCGAGGGCTGGAGCGCCGGCGAGCCCCTCTTCGTCCGCTCCCCGGGCGCTCGCAGCGACGACGAGGGCTGGGTGCTCTCGATCGTCTCCGACCTGGCAGGGACGCGCAGCTGCCTGGCCGTGCTCGACGGCTCCACGTTCGGGGGCGATCCGGTGGCCATCGTGGACCTTCCCTTTCGCATCCCCTACGGATGCCACGGGTCGTGGGTGCCCCGCGAGGAGGTCGCCGCGGTCCGCTGAGGCCGACGACCGCGGCGTCGCGCTCGGTACGGGGTCCCCGGGGTTCCCGTCAGGCCCCGATGGCCCGGCGTGCCGCGGCGCCCACCGCCGAGTGGAGCCGGTCGTGGAGCGCCACGTTTTGCGCTCTGGGCGGCACGGCGACGCGCACGACACGTCGTGACACCGCGGCGGCCCGGTGCGGGGCCTGGAGGGCTGCCTCGAGCTCGCCTGGCGTGGCGACGTCGGCGACCTCGATCCCGAGGCCCTTGGCCGCGCCGGACACCGAGGTCGCCATCGGCGTTCCGAACAGCTGCTCGAAGGTCTCCCCCGGCAGCGCCCCGGCCTGTGGGAGGAAAGAGAAGATCCCGCCGCCGTCGTTGTCCACGACGACGATCGTGCAGGGGGCCGGCGCTCGGCCGGCGCCGTCGTCGGCGGCGCTGACCAATGCGCCGAGGTCGTGCAGGAACGCCAGGTCGCCCATGACCGCCACTACCGGGCCGGTCCCCGCCGACGCCCATCCGAGTGCGGTGGAGGTGACGCCGTCGATGCCGTTGACCCCGCGGTTGGCCCACACCGTCGGGGGCGAGGCCAGCTTGGGGGCGAACCACTCGAGATCCCGGATCGGCATGGACGAGGAGGCGACGACCGCCGTGCCGGGTTCGACCGAACCCGGCAGAAGACGGGCCAGCGACGGCTCGTCGAGCGAGTCGGGATCGCCGAGCGCCTCGTCGAGGACGGCTTGCGCCGCCTCGTCGGCGCGCCGCCACCGGTCGGTCCATTCGACCGGTGGGCGAGGACCTGCTTCGGCACCAAGGGTGGCCGTCGTGACGGCGACGAGCTCGCCGGGATCGGCGCCCAAGACCCTGCCGACGATCCGGTGGGGGTCCCGCCACCGCCAATGAGGATCCACGGCCCAGACCTCGGTGCCCCCGGCGGCGCACTCGGCGAGGTACTCCCCGAGCACCCTCGAGGCCCAGGGCTCGCCGATCTGGAGCACCAGCTCCGGCCGCAGGTCCCGGCGGACGCGGTCGTCCCGCAACAGCGCGTCGGCAGCCGCCACGACGCCGCCCCGATCGAACCGGCATCGGGAGGGGGGATCGGCGAGCAAGGGCCAGCCGAGGCGTTGGGCGAGCGAGACGAGCGCCCGCTCGCCCCCCACCGGCGCTGCGCCCGCCCCGGCGACGATGAGTCCGCGCGCGCGCGGCGCGCGAAGCGACTTCCGCGCCGATCGCCGGCGGGGTCGAGCTCCGCCGGACCGTGTGCCAAGGGGACCCGCCGGCCCGGCCCACGGGGAGGTCCACCACGTCCCCGCTGAGCGGCTCGCGAAAGGCCAAGTTGGCATGCACCGGACCGGGCCCGGAGGGGCCGCACGTCGCCTCGGCGACCATCCGGGAGCCGACCGAGCGCCATCCGGCCCGGTTCGCCACCTCGGGCACTCCCGGCGCACAGCTCCAACGCACCGCCGGACCGTAGAGCGCCCTCTGGTCGATGGTCTGCGGCGCGCCGACCCCCTGGAGCTCCGGCGGGCGGTCGGCCGTGCAGACGACGAGGGGCACGCCGTGGTGGGACGCCTCGACGACGCTCGGGTGCAGCTCCGCCGCCGCGGTGCCGCTCGTCGTGAGCACGACGACGGCCCTCGAGGTGGCCGCGGCGAGCCCGATGGCGTAGAACCCCGCGCTGCGCTCGTCCAGCCGCACGTGCACCGCGATCTCCGGACGGCGGGCCAGCGCGACGGCCATGGGCGTGGAGCGTGACCCCGGGCAGACCACCGCGTCGACCACCCCGCATCGGACCCACTCGTCCACGAGGGTGGCGGCGAAGGTCGCCTGCACGTCGGCGCTGGCTACGCTCACCGCACGTGTCCGGGATGGCGCTCGAGGTGATCGGCCCGGTGGGCCGGATCGACGGTCGCCCGGCGGAGCCCACCCGCCCGCTGCTCCTGCTGCACGGCTTCACGCAGACCCGGCGCAGCTGGGGCCGCTTCGCCAGCGAGCTCGGATCCGACCGGACCCTTCTGCTGGCCGACCTGCCGGGCCACGGTGCGTCCTCCACGCTCCACGCCGACCTGTGGCAGACCGCCGACCTGCTCGCCGCGGCGATCCACGAGACCCCTGGAGCCGCCGGTGCCGACGGGCGCCTCGACGTGCTCGGCTACTCGCTCGGAGCCAGGGTGGCGCTGCACCTGGCCGTCGCCCATCCCGAGCTCGTGCACCGCCTGATCCTGGTCAGCGGGACCGCGGGCATCGCCGACGACCACGCCCGCGAGACCCGCCGGCAGCGGGACGGCGACCTTGCAGACCGCCTCGAATCGGAGGGGGACGTGGAGGGCTTCTTGGATCGCTGGCTCGCCGCGCCGATGTTCGCGACCCTGCCCGCGGCGGCGTCCGCCCGGGCGAGCCGGAGCGCCAACACCGCCTCCGGCCTCGCCGCGAGCCTGCGGCTGTCGGGAGCGGGAGCGCAGGACCCCCTCTGGGGACGCCTGGAGCAGGTCTCGGCGCCGGTCCTGGTGGTGACCGGCGCGACGGACACCCGCTTCACCGAGCTCGGGGGGCGCATGGTGTCCAGGGTGGACGCCGGCGTGCTCTCGGTGGTGCCCGGCGCGGGCCATGCCGCCCACCTCGAACAGCCCCGAGTCGTGGCCCGTCTCGTGACCGAGTGGCTCCGTTCGCTGGGCGAGCCCGAGTAGCGGCATGGGCCGCGTCACCGGAGGCGTTGGCCACGTCACAGGAGGAGCCCCACGGCGAGCAGGAGGCCACCCACCAGCTGCAGCCGGCCCGTCCAACCGAGGACGGGCAGCAGGCCGGGGCCACGTGCACCGGCCCGGACCGTGCGCACGGGCACGACGGCCAGCGGCGCGGCGAGGAGCGCCAGGAGCGCTCCCGGCTGCAGGGAGGCGGTGAGCGCAACCCCGGCGAGGGCCCCGGCGAGCGCCCCGAGGTAGAGCAGGCCCGCCCTCGCGGACCCCACCCTCACGGCCAGCGTGCGCTTGTTGGCGCCCGCGTCGCCCTCGACGTCTCGGAGGTTGTTGGCCTCGAGGAGGGCCACGGAGAGGAAGCCGACGGGGACGGCGGCCGCGACCGGCAGCCAGCCGAGGTGCCCTACCTGCACGTAGGCCGATCCGACGGTCGCCACCAGACCGAAGAACGCGAAGACGAAGACCTCCCCGAGTCCGAGGTAGCCGTACGGTCGGGGCCCTCCGGTGTAGGTCCATCCCGCCAGCACGCACGCCAGGCCGACCGGGACCAGCCACCAGGTGGTGGCCGCGGCGAGCCCCAGCCCGGCGACGCCCGCCACGGCGAAGCTCGCCAGCGCAGCGGTGCGCACGGCCCCGGGGCTGGCGGCGCCGCTCGCCACGAGCCGGGCGGGTCCGACGCGAGCCGCGTCGGTCCCCCGGATGCCGTCGGAGTAGTCGTTGGCGTAGTTGGTGCCGATCTGGATGGCCAGGGCGACGACCAGCGCGCACACCGCCCGCCACCAGATCAGGCCGTGGGCGGCCCCCGGAGCCCCGTCGTGGAGCATCGACCACCCCGCTGCGGTGCCGACCACGACGGGCACGGCGGCGGCGCTGAGCGTGCGGGGTCGGGCGCCGAGGATCCATGGCCGCAGAGGGCCGGCCGGAGACGCCCGTCCCGGGGCCCCCGGCGAGGCGGTCACGGACGACGCGGGAACCGGGAGAAGTCGGGCGCCCGCCGCTGCTGGTAGGCGTTCCTCCCCTCCTGCCCCTCCTCGGTCATGTAGAAGAGCATCGTCGCATCGCCGGCGAACTGCTGGATCCCGGCGAGGCCCTCGTCGGCGGCGTTGAAGCTGCCCTTGAGCATCCGTAGCGCGATCGGCGAGAGGGTGAGCATGCGACGGCACCAGGCCACCGTCTCCCGCTCGAGATCCTCGAGGGGGACGACGGCGTTGACGAGGCCCCAGTCGAGCGCCTGCGCCGCGTCGTACTGCCGGCAGAGGAACCAGATCTCCTTGGCCCGCTTGAGCCCGACCGTGCGGGCGAGCAGTCCGGCCCCGTAGCCGCCGTCGAAGCTCCCGACCCTCGGACCGGTCTGGCCGAAGCGGGCGTTGTCCGCGGCGACCGTCAGGTCGCAGACGAGATGGAGGACGTGGCCGCCGCCGATCGCGTACCCGGCCACCATGGCCACGACGGGCTTGGGCAGGCGCCGGATCTGGATCTGGAGATCGAGGACGTTCAGCCGTCCGATCCCTCGCCGCGCCACGTCGTCGTCACCCAGGTAGCCGTCGTCGCCACGGATCCGCTGGTCCCCTCCCGAGCAAAAGGCGTCCGGGCCCTCGCCCGTGAGGATGACCGCCCCGACCTCGAGATCGTCCCGGGCCTCGTTGAAAGCCGCGCTCAGCTCGAAGAGGGTCTGGGGCCGGAATGCGTTGCGGACCTCCGGTCGGCAGATGGTGATCTTCGCGATGCCCTCCGCCACCTCGTAACGGATGTCGCGGTGCTCCCCGGACGGCTTCCACTGCGGGGGATCGGTGGTGCGCAGGTCCTCGAGGGGATCGGGTGGAGGCCCGGTGATCACCGTTGCCGTCGCCGGGGGCTCGGTCACGGCGACCTACGCTACCGGCCGGTGCCTGACCTCGTCGCGCTCGACCTGGCGGGAGGCCCCGAATTCGTGACGGCACTCCGACGCGTCTGGGAGGAGGGGGACGCGGCGATGCCCGTGGACCAGCGGCTCGGGGGTCCCGCGGCACTCGCCGTCGCCCGAGAGCTCCGACCCACCGCCGTGATCGGTGCGGACCTCGAGCGTCGCCCCCTCGCCGGGGGGGCTCCCGTCGAGCCCGGCGACGCGCTCGTGCTCGCGACCAGCGGCTCGCTCGGGCCTCCCCGCGGCGTGGTGCTCTCCCGGGAGGCGGTGGACGCCTCGGCGTCGGCGACCTCCGCACGGCTCGGGATCGACCCGGGACGCCACCGGTGGCTGGCCTGCCTCCCCCTCGCTCACATCGGCGGGCTCTCCGTCGTCGCCCGGGCCCTGTGGGCCGGGACGCCGCTCACGGTGCTGCCGTCGTTCGACGGCGCCGAGGTCGAGGCGCTCGGCCGTGACGGTGTGGCGACGCACGTCTCGCTCGTGCCCACCGCCCTCGGCCGTCTCGACCCCTCGGCGTTCGCCTGTGTGCTGCTCGGTGGGGCGGCCCCGCCGGGAGGGCTCCCGGAGAACGTCGTCACCACCTACGGTCTGACCGAGACCGGCTCCGGCCTCGTCTACGACGGGCGACCGCTCGGCGGCGTCGACGTGGCCATCGGCGACGGGTCCGCCGGCGGCGGCCAGGAGGGCGAGATCCTCGTGCGCGGCCCCATGCTGTTGCGCTGCTACCGCGACGGGATCGACCCTCGCATCCCGGGTCCCGACCGGTCGGGGGGATGGCTGCCCACCGGCGACGGGGGGGAGATCGCTCCCGACGGGACGCTCTCGGTGCGAGGCCGCCTCGCGGAGGTGGTCGTGACCGGCGGGGAGAAGGTGTGGCCCGCGGCGGTCGAGGCCGTCCTCGCCACCCATCCCTCCGTCGAGCAGGTGGCGGTGTGGAAGCGCCCCGACGCCGAGTGGGGGGAGCGGGTCGTCGCCTGGGTCGTGCCGAGGGACCGGGACCACCCGCCGGAGCTGTCCGCGCTGCGCGAGCTCGTCCGGGCCGAGCTGGCGCCGTGGGCCGCGCCGCGGCAGCTCGAGCTGGTGCAGGCGCTTCCCCGAACCGCATCGGGGAAGGTGCGACGCGGCGATCTCTCCTGATCCGGGCCCGACCGGTCGGGCCGGACCCCCCGGCCCTACGCCACCCCGCCGCTGGGCTGGATCGTGGCCCCGCCGTCGACGACGAGCACGTGACCGGTGATCCACGAGGCCGCGTCGGAGGCGAGGAACACGGCCGCGCCGGCGACGTCGTCGGGGAGACCGATGCGGCGGAGGGGGATCTTCTGGGAGATCTGCTCCTCCCCGCGCTCCCACAGCGCCCGCGCGAAATCGGTCTTGACCAGCCCCGGGGCCACGGCGTTGACCCGCACGCCCGGGGCGAGCTCGTAGGCCAGCTGGCGGGTGAGGTGGATCACGGCGGCCTTGGTGGCGTTGTACCAGCCGATCCCGGGCTCGGGACCGAGACCTCCCACCGACGCGACGTTGACGATCGTCCCGCCGTGGTCGGCCATCCACAGGCGCCAGGCGGACTGGCACCAGGCCAGGAGACCCAGCTGGTTGACCTCCAAGGTCTTTTGGGCCCTCGCCCGGTCGATCTCGAGCATGGGCCCGAAGTGGGGGTTGGTGGCGGCGTTGTTGACGAGGATGTCGACGCGGCCGAACTCCTCGAGGGCCGCCTCGACGCAAGCCTCAGCCTGCTCGGGGTCCCCGGCGTGGGCCACCCGCCACGAGACCTTGCCGCCGGCCCCGTCGAGGGTCGCCGCGGCGCGCTCGAGCTGGTCGGCCTTGCGCGAGGAGAGCAGCACGTCGGCCCCGGACTCGGCGAGACCCCGCGCGATGGCGAGCCCGATCCCCTTGCTCGCCCCCGTGACGACGGCCGCCTTGCCGTCCAGCCTGATGTCCATGCGTCGGCTCCTCTCGTGGCGGAGCGTAGCGGCACCGCCCTGGGCGGCTCGTCGGCGAGCCGGGAGATCGGCGCGCGCCCGCCAAGAGCGCCCAATAGCATCGCCCCGTGAACCGTCTCGCGGGGGAGACCAGCCCCTATCTGCGCCAGCACGCGGACAACCCGGTGGACTGGTACCCGTGGGGCCGAGAGGCGCTGGAGCTCGCCCGCCAGGCCGACAAGCCCCTCTTCGTCTCGATCGGCTACGCCTCGTGTCACTGGTGCCACGTCATGGCGCACGAGAGCTTCGAGGACCCCGCCGTGGCCGAGGAGCTGAACCGCGCCTTCGTCTCCGTGAAGGTGGACCGCGAGGAGCGCCCCGACGTCGACACCGTCTACATGGCTGCGGTGCAGGCTTTGACGGGGCAGGGGGGGTGGCCGATGTCCGTGTTCTGCACGCCGGACGGCCGACCCTTCTTTGCCGGCACCTACTTTCCTCCCGGCGACCGGCACGGCATGCCGGGCTTCCGGCGCGTGATCGAGGCCATGGACGAGGCCTGGACCGATCGCCGGTCCGACGTCGAGGCCCAGGCGGACGAGGTCAGCAACGCCGTCACGGCGGAGATGCGGTTGGTCGACCGCCTGTCCCCCGCCCCGGCGGGCGGCGAGCCGGGAGACTCCGACCTGCTCGACCGGGTCCTCGACGACCTCGCGGAGCGCTTCGACGAGCAGTGGGGCGGGTTCGGGCCGGCGCCGAAGTTCCCACGCCCGACGTTCGTGGACCTGGCGCTCCGGCAGCACCTGGCGGCCCGTGACGACCGGTCGCGGACGCTCGCGACACGGACCCTCGACGCGATGGCGACCGGGGGGATCTACGACCACCTGGTGGGCGGCTTTGCCCGCTACTCGACCGACCGCCAGTGGCTCGTGCCGCACTTCGAGAAGATGCTCACGGACCAGGTCCTTCTGGCCAGGGCCTACCTGCACGCCTGGCTCGTCACCGGGTCCGACGACTACCTGCAGGTGGCGACCGAGACGCTCGAGTTCACCCTCGCCGACCTCGGCGCCCCCGGGGGAGGGCTCTGCTCCTCGTTCGACGCGGACGCCGGGGGGCGGGAGGGCGCTCACGCCACGTGGACACCTGACCAGGCCCGCGCCGCCCTGGCCGAGGCCGGCCGCGCCGACCTCTACGACGCCCTCGCCGACTGGTACTCGATCACGCCGGAGGGGAATTGGGAGGGCGTGACGATCCTCCGCCGTCCCCTCGGTGCCCCCATGGGTCGGCCCTTGGAGGTCGAGGAAGCCCGCCGGGCGCTCGCCCGCGCCCGCTCCCGCCGGCAGCAGCCCGCCCTAGACGACAAGGTCCTGACCGAATGGAACGCCATGGCGGCGTCGGTGCTGGCCGAGGCGGCGGCCGTCACGCAACGCCAGGACTGGGGCCTACGCGCCGCCGAGATCGTCGAGTTCCTCTTCTCCGAGCTGCGACGCGAGGGCCGCTGGCTTCGCTCCTGGCAGGACGGAGAGGCGCGCCACCTGGCGCTCGCGGGCGACTACGCCTGGCTGGTCGACAGCTGCACGAGGCTCGGGGAGCTCGAGGGCAGGGCATCGTGGCTGGAGCGCGCCTCGGCGGTCGCCGACGAGCTCCTGGACCTGTTCTGGGACCCGGGTGACGACGGCAGGGGGGCGGGCCTCTTCCTCACGGGCAGCGACGCGGAGGCCCTCATCGTGCGGCCCAAGGACCTGCTCGACGGGGCCATCCCGAGCGCCCACGCCACGGCTGCCGGGGCCCTCCTCCGCCTCTCCTCGCTGACCGGCGACGAGCGCCACCGGGAGTCCGCCCATCGGCTGGTGGCGCTCGGCGGTCCACTGCTCGCCCGCCAGCCGACGGCGGTCGCCGACCTGGTCGGGGCCGCCCTCATGGCCTCACGCCCGTCCGAGGTCGTCGTGTCCGGCGATCGCCCGGACCTGCTGTCGATCGTGCGGGGGCGCTGGCTCCCCAATGCCGTCGTGGCCTGGGGCGAGCCCACCGCTTCGCCCCTCTGGGAGGGCCGCGCGCTCGAGCGGGCGTACGTGTGCCGAGACTCGACCTGCCTCGTCCCCGCATCGGACTCCGCTACCCTCGCCCAGCAGCTGGACGAGCTGGTGGGCGAGGGGCCAGGCTGACGGCCAGGATCGAGAGATCTCCTCATGGCACGCGGACAACATCGGGCAGGGCGACACAAGGGGGCCGTAGGTCAGCTGGACCGGTCGTCGCGTCGTGCCCCGACCGAGTCGCCCGACCTCGAGTCTCCCCCGCCCTACCCCCCGGGCCTCGAGTCGCCGCCGCCGTATCCCGCCGACCTGGGCGGCCCCCCGACGGCTCCCGACGAGCCGCTCGACGTCCCCGGGGAGGACCCGAGCGTCCCCAGGTCGGGAGGGCGACCGGACGCCTCGATGGGAACGATGCCCGACGTCAGACCGCCCCAGTCCAAGGAGCTGTGGAGGGACATCTCCCGGCGCGAGCGCATCATGGTGGTGGGCGGCGCCGAGCTGCGGCTGGTGGTGCTGGCCTGCACGTGGGACGACACGACGGCCGTCGACCTCGCCTCCGGCGCCCTGGTGCGGCTGCGCGTCCCCTGGCCACCTGGCCACGAGCCGGATCTGGGCCCCTTCGACGTCGTCGAGGCTCGGCTGGCGGACGATCCCGAGCGGGACGACCTGGCCCAACCCGAGGCGCTCACCCCCGCCGACCTCCCGCGCCACATCGGCACCCTCAGGGGTCGCCGGCTGCGGCGGATGCTCGCCCGGCTGGCGGCGCCACCGGACGGACCCCTCCTGGGCTTCCCCGGCTCCTCGGCGCCGTACTGGGACTTTCGGGGTTCGAGGCCCTCGGCCGCCCTCATCGTCCCGACCCGGGGTCCCCAGCTGATCCGGCGCCAGGAGGGGTCGACCTGGGTCCGCTTCGGCTGGGACCGCGACGACGTGTGGCTCCCCGTGCTCGATCCGCGGGCCGCTCGGGCCCTCGATGCAGCCCGGCGGGAGCGTCTCTCCGGGAAGAACCTGGCGACCGCCCTCGGGTACCGGCCCCACTACCTCCTGGCGTCCCTCAGTCGCCCCCGCGACGGCCACTGCTACAAGGTGGTCACCGCCGTGTTGCCCCGGGGCTGAGTACCGGAGGAACCGGGCCCCTTGCCCGGGCCAGGGCCTCCTTGGGGCCTACTTGAGCGAGGCGCCCAGCTTGCCGGAGGCCAGGTCCTCCGCCATCGCCCAACCGAAGGCCACGATCCGATCCCCGCGGGCGGCGTCGATCTGAGCGAAGATCTCGATCCGCTCCGGCTCGTCCTTGGGCTTCGAAGCGACAAAGTCCAGGCCACCGGCCACGGAGCCCTCCCCGGCGAGGAGGAACGTCCGGTCCTCGAGCCGGCTCTCCGCGCCGAAGCGCTTGGCCAGCCGGCGTCCCCAGGCCCGCTCCTCACCGCTGGCCTTGTGCCCGGGAGACGGGACGACGTCCACGAGGCCGGAAAAGGCCCGGAATCCGTCTGCCGTCAACAAACGCGCCCCCACCAGGACATCCTCGTCCGGGAAGGCCAGGAGGGCCCGCCGGTACTGGTCGCTCATCATCGACTTGAGAGCCCCCTCCGCCTTGGTGGTCCGGACGGTCGCGGCCAGCCCGATCAGGAGGGAGGGCGTCCCGCCGATGCGCTCGAGCGTGCAGAAGGAGTAGCCGCGCAGCTTCGAGCCCTCGCGCGCCAGCGTCACCAGCACCCACTCTTCACGTTGCTTGGACAGGAACCCGATGTCGAAGCTCGGCTGGCGCTCGATCCCGAGGTCGGCCAGCTCCTCCAGCTCGGCGTCGCTCGAGCGCGGTGCAATCCTTGGTGACGACTTCGATGGGCATGGCCCCAATTCTATGGGACGCGCTGACAAGGAGCCCAGCCAGGGGGTCAGTGGGTCAACTGCTGACCGCACGGGACCCGAGGAGGGTCCGTAGGTCGCCCATCAGGCCATTTCGGCCGTCCACGTTGAAGCCGGGCGGCAGGCGGATGGACTTGGTGCCCACCTGGAGCACGACCGGGGACTGGCCCGGGTGCTCGACCAGGATCGCTTTGAGCCTGTTGACCAGCTCGTCGGTCAGTGACGCGAGGGCCAGATCGAGTCGGATCTCGGGTGCCGTGGCATCGGAGAGGATCGGGCGGCGGATCTCCATGCACACGAGCTTCGGCTGCTCGTCGCGGTGGTCGACCCGGGCCCTCACCACGACCACGGAATCGTTCTCGAGCAGGGCGCCGTACTCGGCCATCACCCGGGGGAAGACGAAGACCTCCATGGCCGACTGGAGGTCCTCCAGGGTGAACCGGGCCATGAGCTCGCCCTTCTTGGTGTACTGGCGCCGCAGCTCGGTCACGACGCCGCCGACGCTGCGGACCGCGCCCTCTCCCCAACCCCCGCCGGGTCCCCCCGCCGATCCCTCGAGTCCGGCGGACTCCGAGGAGGCGTCCCGGAGGTCGGCCATGAGGCAGTCGGTGTGACGCCCCAGAGCCTGCTCGAGCCCGAGGAGGGGGTGGTCGCTCACGTAGAGCCCCAGCATCTCCTTCTCGAAGGCCAGCTTGGTGGACTTGTCGAAATCGGAATCCGGGACCGGGATGCGGGTTCCCTCCCATCGCCCTCCCTGTTCCCCGGCGGGCCCCTCGCCGCCCTCGAGCGACGAGAACAGGGTCGCTATCCCGGCCTCGTGCTCCCGCCGGCGCTCCAGGGTCCGGTCGACGATCGACTCGTACGAGAGGCAGAGGCCCTGGCGGGGATGCGAGAGGGAGTCGAAGGCGCCCCCCTTGATGAGCGACTCCGTCGTGCGCTTGTTGAGCACCATCGGGTCGACCCGGCGGCAGAAGTCGTAGAAGTCCGCGAAGGGGCCGGCGGCCTCTCGCTCGGCGACGATGCGCTCGACCAGGCTCTCGCCGACGTTGCGGACCGCCGCCAGGCCGAAGACGATGCCGGCGCCCTCCCCCTCCTCCCGCTTGCGGGGACTGAACTCGGCGAGCGACCGGTTGACGTCGGGCACCACGACCTCGATGCCGAGCGCCCGGCATTCCGCCAGGTACACGGCGGTCTTGTCCTTGTCGTCCTTGACGGACGTGAGGAGGGCAGCCATGTACTCGACGGAATGGTGCGCCTTGAGCCATGCCGTCTGGTAGGCGACGAGGCCGTAGCCGTAGGAGTGCGACTTGTTGAAGGCATAGTCGGCGAAGGGCTCGATGATGTCGAAGAGCTTGGTGCCGAGCTCGTCCCCGTATCCTTGGTCGACGCAACCGGCGACGAACTTCTCGCGCTCGGCGGCGATCAACTTGCGGATCTTCTTCCCGCAGGCCTTGCGGAGGTTGTCGGCCTCCTCGAGGGTGTACCCCGCGAATCTCTGGGCCACCCGCATGACGGACTCCTGGTAGATCATGAGCCCGTAGGTCTCGCGCAGGATGGGCTCGAGGTCCGCGTGGAGGTAGGTCACCTGCTGGCGCCCGTTCTTGCGCTCGGCGTAGTCGTGGTGCATGTTGGCGGCCATCGGACCCGGGCGATAGAGAGCGACGAGCGCGGCGACGTCGTCGAAGCTCGTCGGCGCGAGCGACCGCATCAGGGCGCGCATGGGGCGCCCCTCGAGCTGGAACACCCCGACCGAGTCGCCCCTCCGCAGCATCGTGAACGTGGGCTCGTCGTCGAGCGGGATCCCGTCGATGTCCGGGCGGGTCCCGGTATTGGCCTCGATCAGGTCGAGGGCGCGCTCGATCACCGAGAGGTTGCGCAGGCCGAGGAAGTCCATCTTCAAGAGGCCGAGCTCCTCGACCCCGTGCATCTCGTACTGGGTGACGATCGGTGCGTCCTCCGGCGCCGCCCCGGACTCGGGCTTGCGCTGGATGGGCAGGTACTCGATCAGGGGTTCCTTCGTGATCACCACCGCCGCGGCGTGGATGCCGTCCTGGCGGCGCAGCCCCTCGAGGCCCCGGGCCACGTCGATGACCTGCTTGGACTCGGGATCGGACTCGTACATCTCGCGCAGCTCGGTCGCGGCGGCGAACCCGTCCTCGTGGCCCGGCGTCTTGTCCAGGCAGGCGTGGAGGGGGGTGTCCCTCCCCATCACGAGCGGGGGCATCGCCTTGGCGATCCGGTCGCCCACCAGATAGGGGAACCCGAGCACCCTCGCCGCGTCGCGCACCGCGGCCCGGGCCTTGATCGTCGAGAAGGTGACGATCTGGGCGACGTGGTCCGAGCCGTAGCGGTCGGCCGCGTACCGGATCATCTCGCCCCGGAAGCGCTCGTCGAAGTCCATGTCGATGTCGGGCATCTGCTTGCGGCCCGGGTTCAAGAACCGCTCGAACAGCAGGTCGTAGCGGATCGGGTCGAGGTCGACGATCTCGAGGCAGTAGGCCACGCAACAACCGGCCGCCGAGCCCCGGCCGGGTCCCACCCGGATGCCGGACTCCCTCGCGTGGCGGATCAGGTCCCAGACGACGAGGAAGTAGGCGGCGAAACCCATGTCGCCGATGACCCCGAGCTCGTAGTCGAGACGGTGGCGGACATCGCCCGGCAGGGGTTCGCCGTAGCGCCGCAGCGCCCCGTCCTCGGTCAGCCGTCGGAGGTACGCCATGGCGCGCTCTTCGTACGTTGTTCCGGTCACACCCTCGGGCACCGGGAACTCCGGCAGGCTCGGACGCCCGAGCTCGATCTCGACGTTGGCCCGCTCGGCGATCAGCAGCGTGTTGTCGCACGCCTCGGGGATCTCTGCGAAGAGGTGCCGCATCTCCGCCGCCGTCTTCAGGTAGTGCTCGTCGCCCTCGAACTTGAAGCGGTTGGGGTCGGCGATGGCCGCCCCCGTCTGGACGCACAGCAGGGCGTCGTGGGCGACGGCGTCACCACGATGGGTGTAGTGGCTGTCGTTCGTCGCGAGCAGTGGAGCCCCGAGGCTCCGGGCGATCTCCACCAGCTGCGGATTGGTGCGCTGCTGTGCCGGTATGCCGTGGTCCTGCACCTCGACGAAGAGGCTGTCCCGGCCGAAGATGTCCTGGAGGCGAGCCGCGAGCGCCTTGGCCCTCGGCTCGTCGCCGGCGAGGAGGGCCTGCAGCACGACGCCGCCGAGGCAACCCGTGGTGGCGATCAGCCCCTCGTGGTGGCGCTCCAGGAGCTCCCAGTCGATGCGGGGCTTGTAGTAGTAGCCCTCCAGGTAGGCGGCAGACGACAGGGCCATCAGGTTGCGATAGCCCGCGTCGCTCTCGGCAAGGAGGGTGAGGTGGTAGTAGAGCTTCTGCCCCCCCTCGGCGTCCCCGCCCGTGTCGTCGTCCATCCGGCCCCGCCGCACCGGCCGCTCACGCCTCGACTCGGCGGCCATGTAGGCCTCGGTGCCGATGACCGGGTTGACCCCGGCCGACCGGCAGGCCTTGTAGAAGTCGAGGATCCCGTACATGTTGCCGTGGTCCGTGATCCCGACGGCCGGCTGCCCGTCCTCGACGGCGGCACGCACCACGTCGGAGATCCGAGCGGCTCCGTCGAGCATCGAGAACTCCGTGTGCGTGTGCAGATGCACGAACGACCGCCCGGACATTCCCCAATCCTCCCGACTCGCTCCGACTCTTCGCCGCCGGTCACCGATGACCGACCCCGACCCCTCAGCCGACCCTGGGAACCGATCTCCACCCTGGGCCGACCACTGAGGCGGGCCCATCAGCCGACCTTACGCCCCACCCCTGTCGCCGAGCGGCTCTGCGACGAACTACACGGGTGTGGTTTGTCGACCTTACCGCGACCCGGTGACGCATTCGGAGAATCCCCGGTCGGCCTCCCTCGGCCCCGCCGTCAGCTCGAGCTCGAGCTCGAGCTCGAGGTCGAGGTCGAGGTCGATCAGAGGTACGTGCCGGGGCGGGCCTCGGGCGGGAGCTCGGCCCCCGGGGGCAGACCCCGCTGACGCATCTCCTGGAGCTGGGCCCGTGCGGCCATCTGCTGTGCGACGAGGGTGGCCTGGATCCCGTGGAACAGGCCTTCGAGCCATCCGACCAGCTGGGCCTGCGCGACCCTCAGCTCGGCCTCGGACGGCGTCTCGTCGTCGAAGGGTGCGGCCATGCGCTCGAGCTCCGCCGCGAGGTCCGGCGACAGGCCGCTCGAGAGCTCGCGCACGGACTCGTCGTAGATCTCGCGCAGGCGCTTGCGTCCCTTCTCGTCGAGCGGTGCCTGACGAACCTCGTCGAGGAGCTGGCGCACCATCGAGCCGATCCGCATGACCTTGCCGGGCTGCTCGATCGACTCGACCCGGGCCTCCTGCCCTTCCGACCCGGCTGCCCCGTCACCACCCGGCGGGACCTGCTGCGCCGAGGGGTCCAGCCGGTCTCGGGACGCCAGAATCTCGTCGGGGCTCACCGGCATCTCGGTCATGGGCTCCACGCTACCAACGACCCGGGAGCGCGCCGCCGGCCGTCAGGGTCTCGAAGTTCGCGCACCGCGGTGGGTGTGCTCGCCGCGGCGGCTATGCGCCGGGCGACCAGCCGAGGAGCGGGACCAGCATCTCGTCGGTGGTGAGCGACCCGTGCCTCGCCATCAGCCGACCCTCCCCCGTGTCGGCGGGATCGAGGAAGGCGACCGGCTCGAACGGGACCACCGCCACGTCCCCGAGGCGGTCCCGTACCGGGCCCTCGAGCTTGCCGCCGAGCCAGCCGTCGTCGACGATCTGCTCCAGGGTCCGGACCCAGGCGACCTCCCCGCACGCCACCTCGGCCGCCGCGGCCAGGTCCCCGGCCGCGCCCGGCCGCGCATGCAGCCAGCGGAACCGGCCCTCGCCCGACATCCGCTCTACGCCGTCCATCACGTCGCGGCCGAGGACGAGGACCCGGGGCCCGACGTCCACCTGCCCGTGATCGGCCGTCACGGCCAGTGCGGCCCCGGGAGGCAACACCTCGAGGACGTCACCGACCATGCGATCGACGGCCCGCAGCTCGGCGTCGTACAGCGCGCCGAGGCCGTGGACGTGGGCCGCCCGGTCGATCCCGTCGTAGTAGGCGTAGACGAGCTCCTTGCCCTCGGCCAGGGCCCGCCCCACCTGGACGGCGAGGCCCGCAGGGGTGGACCATCCGAGAATGGGGACCCGCCCGAGATGGGCCGCGGTGAACCCCGTCGTCGCGAACTCGCCCCGGGTGACCACGGCCAGCGAGTCGACCGGCACCTGGGCGAGCGGCCGATGGGGCTGGAAGAGCCCCGGCCGCACCCGCCGGCGAGCGTCCGTGCCGCCGAGCGTCCAGCGAAGGACGTTGAGCACCTGGTGATCGAAGCTGACCCGGTACCCGACGACCCCGTGCTCGGCCGGGGGGAGGCCCGTGGTGAGGCTCGTCAGCGCCGTCGCCGTCGTGCTCGGGACCACCGAGGTGACCGGACCGCCGTCGCCTCCCGCGAGATTCGGCAACCAGGCGCGGCGCTGTTGCAGCTGGTTCCAGCCGAGCCCGTCGAGAACCAGGAGCACCACCTGGGACGCGTGGGCCAGTACCCGGGGGACCCATGCGGGCCGCACGAGGTCCTCGCCGGGGACCACCGACGCCACGACCGAGGTCAGGCACGCCCCTCCGTAGTCGGGGAGGAACGGCTCGGGGCGGCCCGCGCCGACTCCCGGCCCACTCGTGGTGCTGGTCACGGGCCCAACAGTACGACGCACCGGAAGAGCACGGGCAGGTCCGCCCCCTCCGGATAACATTCCTGCACGTGAAGGTGTCTACGAGGGGTGACTACGCCAGCCGAGCGCTTCTGTCGCTCGCGCTGCACGGGGCCACCACCACTCCTACCTCGGTGCGGGACATCGCCGAGCGCACCGGGCTGCCCCAGCCCTACCTGGAGCAGATCCTCCTCGCGCTCAAGGGGGCGGGCCTGGTCCGATCCAAGCGGGGGGTGGGCGGCGGGTACGTGCTCGCCCGGCCGGCCAGCGAGATCACCCTCGCCCAGATCGTCTCCGCCGTCGACGGTCCGATCGCGGCGGGCGACTTCGGGGCCCCCCACACCAACGGTGCGTGCGACCACGAGGGTCAGTGCGTGCTCCTCGCGGTGTGGGCCGACGTGAGCGAGCACATGCGCCGGCACCTGCAGTCCTTCACCCTTGCCGACATGGTCGACCGAGCCCAGGGCCGGGTCCCCGACGAGCCCGATCCCCGCCCCCCCGTGGTCAGGGAGGCTGGTTCCAGCGGCAGATCACGGGAAGCGAGTGCTGCCATCCCAGCTCGCTGAACGTGGCCGGGTCCAGGACGAAGAGGCGGCCTCCCACGGGCGGCAGCCCGAGCCACCGTGCGGCGAGGACCCGGAGCAGGTGCCCGTGGGCAAAGCAGAGCACATCCCCCCCGGTGGCGCGCGCGCGGGCGATCACCCGGTCGGCCCGGAGCGAGACCTCGCTCAGGGTCTCGCCGTTGGGGACGCCTCCGCTCCAGAGATCCCAACCGGAGCGCTCTCCCTGGATCTCCGCCGTGGTCCGACCCTCGTAGTCGCCGTAATCCCATTCGCGTAGGTCCTCGAGAACGACGGCCCGGTCGGCGTAGCCCGCGAGTCGGCAGGTGTCGGACGCCCGTCTCAGCGGGCTGACGAAGACCGCCGAAAAGGTCCGCTCGGAAAGCAGTCTTCCCAGCTCCCGGGTGGCCCCGGCACCCATCTCCAGGAGGCCGAGGTCCGTACGGCTGGTATGCTTTCCGCACTCGCTCCACTCGGTCGGTCCGTGTCGCACGAGGACCAACCGGCCGGGCTGCTCGGTCTCCATGGCCCCGTAGCTGACCAGGTCGCACGACTTCCGGCAAGGCGGGACGCTCGACGGAGGTCCCTCAGGACCCCGGGGTGTCCGGCCCCGCGGACCTTTCTCGCCCGAGAGCCCGGCGATCCGGCGGCCGACGCGGCGAGACGCTCCGCTCCGGGGCCGGCGGCGGTGGGACAAGCCGGAGCGATCGCGGAATGGACCGGGGGTCGCCGGCGTTCAAAAAAAGTGCAGCGACGAATGCAGCAGAGACGAATGGCAGCAGAGACGAGAGGGTACGCACGACGCGTGATCGGACGATGAGCACGACCACCACGAAGAGGCAATCCAGCACGAGCGACAGCCTGGGCCTGTTGCTTCGCGACCTCGACCGCTTCCCGATGCCGGACCACGAGCAGCAGGTGGCCCTGGCACAGCGCGTCGCGCAGGGCGACGACGAGGCCAAGAAGGAGATGGTGGCTGCCAACATCCGCCTCGTGGTGCACTGGGCACGCCGGTACCAGGACCGGGGGGTCGACCTGGCCGACCTGGTCCAGGAGGGCACCTTCGGTCTGCTCCGGGCGGTCGAGAAGTTCGACTGGGAGCGGGGCTTCCGGTTCTCCACCTACGCCACCTGGTGGATCCGCCAGGCGCTCCAGCGGGCCGTCCAGCAGCACGGGCGCACCATCCGTATCCCCCTGGAGGTCGGAGAGCGCATGCAGCGCCTGGACGCTGCCGCCGCCGAGCTGACCGGCCAGCTGGGTCGTGCGCCGACCGCGGAGGAGCTCGAGGAGGCGAGCGGCATGAGCGAGGCGGACCGAGGGTCCCTCGAGGACGTGGCAAGGGTCGTGGCCAGCTTGGACCAGCCTGCGGCCGCCGACTCCCAGACCGCCCTCGGCGACCTCGTGGCTCCGTCCAACGACCGCTCCCTCGAGGAGGCGGAGGACGGCATCGTGTTCGATCGGGTCCGCAAGGCGGTCGATCGGCTGCCCGGCCTGCAGCGTCAGGTGCTCCGGCTGCGCTTCGGATTCGACGGCGACTCCCCGGCGTCCCTGCAGGCGACCGCCGACCAGCTCGGGATCGGGGTTCGTCGGGTCCGCCGTGCCGAGGAGGAGGCCCTGGCCGCCCTCGCACTCGATGCCGACGTCACGGGGGCCCACGAGGCCGCCTGACGCGGTATCAGGCGGGCGGCTGTGCCCGCCGGCACTCGGAGAGCACCCCATCGAGGTCCTCGGGTAGTGGGCTGTCCCAGCACATCCAGTCCCCCAACACGGGGTGGCGCAATCCGAGGCGAGCGGCGTGCAGGAACAGCCGATCCACGGGAAGCGGCGCCGCTGCGGGATGGCGGGGACCCCGAGGCGCATAGGTCTCGTCGCCGACGACCGGGTGGCCGATGGCGGCCAGATGCACGCGTATCTGGTGCGTGCGCCCCGTCTCGAGCGAGAGCTCCAGGAGGGTCGCCGGCTCGGCACCGTCGAGCCGCTCCAGCACCCGGTAGGAGGTCCGGGCCGACCGCCCGCCCCCGGTGACCGACATGCGGGTCGGCGCCCGGTGTGACCGGCCGATCGGCGCATCGACGACACCCCTCTCCTCCGTCACCCGCCCGGTGACGAGAGCGACGTAGCGCCGCTCGACGGAGCGTTGCGAGAGCTGCCGGACCAGGTCCTCCATCGCCCGCTCGGTGCGGGCGACGACCATGAGGCCCGAGGTCCCCCTGTCGAGCCGCTGAACGATGCCCGGCCGCTCCGCGGAGCTCGATGCGGGCCCGACGAGGTCGCCCATGTCCGGGTACCGGGCCAGCAGGCCGTTGACCAGCGTCCCGTCCGGGCGGCCGGCGCCGGGATGCACGACCAGGCCCGGCGGCTTGTCGACCACCACGAGGTCGCCATCCTCGTAGACGACGCCGAACCCCACGGTGTCGTCGGGCGAGGGGAGGTCCGAGCTGACGCCCGGATCGTCGATCTCGATCACCTGGCCGCCACGCAGCGGAGCACCGCCGCGCACCACCCGCCCCTCGACCCGCACCCGGCCCTCACGGACCAGCGTTGCCGCCTGGGAACGGGAATGGCCGGTCAACAGCGCGACGGCCCGGTCGACCCGGACGCCGTCGAGCAGGGCCGGGACCGGACCTCGGAAGCCCAGGGCCCCCGGCGTGGCGTCGGTCAATGGGCTCCGCGACCTGATCGCAGGAGCTGGACGGCCAGGAGGACGAGCCCGATCACGATGCTCGCATCCGCCAGGTTGAAGGTCGGCCAGAAGCGGAAGTCGATGAAATCCACCACGGCGCCGTGGTGGCTGCGCACCAACCGGTCGGTGAGGTTGCCGAGCGCCCCCCCGAGGACCAGGCCGAGCGCCAGGGCCACCCCCGGCCGCCGCGTCCTCCACGACAGCACGGCCAGGACGCCCACGAGGACCAGGGCGACCACGACCAGCAAGGGCGCCCACCCCGTGAGGAGGCTGAAGGCGGAGCCGGTGTTGAACTGGAGGTTGAAGTACAGCGGGCCCAACACGTGGACGGGACCGGCCTGGAGCCGGGACTCGGCGAGCGATTTCGTGACCTGGTCCGCGACGACGACCATGGTGGCCGCGGCAAGGGCGATGAACAGCGTCGCGAGCCCCCGCCGAGAGCCCTCGGCCGGCCGGTTGGCAGGCTCCTCCTGCCCTGGGGCCTCGGGTTCCTGCACCGGTCCGGTGGCGGCCTCTCTGGGGCTCAGCGTCTCGAAAGACCTCCGCTCTTGCATGCGACACAAAGACGGGCGTAGGGCAGGGCCCGCAGTCGGGACTTGGGTATCGGCTGCTGGCAGCGTTCGCAGGCCCCGTAGGTGGCGAGATCGATCCGCTCGAGGGCCGCATCGATCTCCTCGACGGCGGCCAGGGCCTGGGCCGAAAGGGCCAGGTCGCGCTCCCGGTCGACCGTGAAGGTGCCGCCCTCACCGGACTCCTCGTCGAACTGGACGTCCCCCGGCTCACGGTCGGCTGCAAGTGAATCGGCCTCGGCCTTCAGGTCCGCGGCCTGTCCGACGTAGACGGCCCGCTCGTCGAGGAGCGCCTGGCGCTGCTCGTCGAGGAACTTCGCGTCCGACTCGTAGGGCCTTGCCGGCGACGGTCGCGCCTCGCTCGTCGCCGCGGCTGCCGATCCATTCGTGGTGGGACCGCCATGTGCCTCTTGCGCCAGCGACCCGGTGACCGGTGCCGACGGTGCGGCCGTGGCGCCTCGGGTCCCGGCGGAGCGGGCACCCGAGCCCCCAGCCGCCGCCGACTTGGCGCTGGCGGGTGGGGCCGTCCGAGAGGGCGCCTTCGTCGAAGTGGTGCGGGCTCCGGAGCCCGCCGTCACGGCCCTGGTCGCCTTGGCGCCGACCGTCGCCGGCTTGCCCTGCGCCGTCGTCGACTTCTTGGGGGTGCTCGCCTTCGTGGCGGCCGCCTTCGCGCCGACCGCCTTCTTCGCCGCCGAGCCGCTGCTCGAACCCACGGGCGCCGATTGCCTGCCGTTGCGAGATGGGGTCGCTCCGGTCGCGGCAGTCGTGGTCGCCTTGTGCACGGGGTTGGCCTTTCTCGTCGTCGCCTTCACGTCGGAGCGGCGAACCTGCTTGGCCACTCCTCCCCCCCGCTTGCTAACCACCTTCTTGGCGGCTGCCTTCTTTGGCACCGCCGCCTTCCCCACCTTGGCCACCGCGGCCTTGCGTGCCGCCGGGCGCGCCGCGCTGGCCCGTCCCGCCGACCGGCTGCGGACGGTTGCGGTCTTCTTGGCCGCGGACGCCTTCTTGGACGGAGTCATCGCCCTCCTTGCGGTGCAGGAGCCCTGGATCGACCCCGGCCTGCACCGTCGGTTAGGGAGCGGCGACGTTAGCCGGAAATGCCCCGCCAGGGCAACACTGGGTGGGCATCAACGAATAGTGCGCTGGAGCGTAGCGGTCCCCGACCGCCACGCGAGCGCTCTAGGCGGTGCCTTCCGGGCCGGTCGGACGACGATCTGTGGTGCCGTCGATGCCGCTGTCGCCGACGGGCCGGGTCTCGCCCCGGTCCCCGTTCGCCGACTCGCCGGGCACCCCGGATCGCTGCGACCCGTATCCCGCGGACTGACCGCCGGGTCGTTGCCGGAGGGCCATGAGCGCCGCCTGAGGCTGCACCTTCTCGTCGAGCCACGTCAGCATGTCGGTGAGCGAGCCGCGCAGGCGCGTGCGCTCCGACTCGAGGTGCCGGGCAAGGTTTTCTACGTCGCCGGCCAGCTGCGTCCGCAGGGACTCGAGTCTCGCCACCTCTTCTCGCAGCCGCTGCTCGGAGTCGGCAGTGAGTTGACGGGCGCGATCCTCCGCCTGTCCCACGATCACCCTCGCCTGCTCCTCCGCCCTGGACACCAGGGCCGTCGCCTCGTCCTCGGACTCCCGCTTGGTCTGCTCGACAAAGCGCTGGGCGAGCAGCAGCGTCCGCTGGAGGGTGTCGTCCGAGGCCCCAACGGGCACCGGCGCCGGCGCGGGTGCCGCCTGGGGCTCCGGTTCCGGCCGGGTGCGACCCTCCTGCTCGAGCTGGGAGATCCGCTGGGTGGCCTGTTGGAGCCGGTCCGACGACTGGCGGACCTGCTCTTTGATGGTCTCGGATTCGACTGCCGCCTTCTCGAGGAACTCGTCGACCTCGTCGACGTTGTAACCCTTGAGACCGAGCCGAAACTCGACCGTCCGGAGGGTGTCGAGAACCGAGGTTGCCGATGGCTCGCTGTCCATCCGGCGAGTGTACCGCCCCAGCGCTCCCGAATCCGCTTGACCGGCCTCCGGCCCCTCAGCGCGCCAGGAGAGGGATGACGATCAGCTGGGCCACCAGGATCACCACGATCACCGACAGGTCGAGGGCGGCGCCGCCCACGCGGACGGGCGGAAGCACTTTGCGCACCGGCCGCAGGACCGGCTCCGTGATGAGGTCGAGCACCCGGACCACCGTGGCGAGGGCCGAACCGGGATCGGACATGGGGAACCAACTGAGGAGGGCCCGGACGACCAGCAAGACCACATAGATCTCGACGAGGTACAGGATGATGTGGAGGATGCTCATGGACGCAGCCGATCAAGCACTCAGGATCTGACGAGCCCCCGCTCCTGCAGTCGCTGCCGCTCCTCCTCCGACACCTTGACGTTGGTCGGCGTGAGGAGGAAGACCTCGTCGGCCACCTTCTCCATCTCGCCGCTCAGGGCGTAGGTCACGCCGCTGCAGAAGTCGATCATGCGACGCTGCAGGTCACGGTCGGCAACCTGCAGATTGACGATCACGGGCCGGTTCCCCTTGAGAAAGTCTGCGATCTCCTTGGCGTCGCCAAAGCGCTGCGGCGCCACGATGTGGACCTTGGCGGCCGTGCCATCGGGGCCCACCGGGCGGACCGCTGCGGGTCTCGGCGCGATCGTCGCCTGGGGCGCCGCGACGGTTGCGGGCTGGGCTTGGACCGGCGCGGACTCCCTCGGCAACGTCCGGATTCGACCGGGGGGTGGTCCGGGCGCGGGACGCTCGTCGTGGGGCTCGCTCTGGGGTGGCCTCATGTCCTGGCGCGGCTGCGGGTAGCTGCTCTTTTGGGCGCGGTCGTCGTAGTCGTCGTACTCGTCGTACTCGTCGTCCACGAGCCCCAGATAGACCATCGTTTTTTTCATGAACGAAGCCATGTCACCACTCCTCGCCTCAAGCGTACTGCGTGGTCAGCCGACCGGGGGGAACGGCGATCGCCGACCCGGGCCGAAGAGCGCCCGACCCAGGCGGACCATCGTCGATCCCGCCGCCACCGCGTACTCCATGTCGTCGCTCATACCCATGGAGCGCTCGGGCAGGCCCAGGCGATCCGCCAACGCCCCTACGGCCTCGAAACACCCCCGGGCGGCGTCCTTGTCGATCGGAGCGACGGTCATCAGGCCCCGGAGGTCGACATCCAATTCCCTGATGTGCTCCACCAACGCCGGGACCTCGCCGAGGGGGCAGCCCCTCCGGCGGGGATCCCCCGTGGTGTCGACCTCCACCAGGAGCCGGGCCCCCGGTCGGTGCCGGGAGATCTCGACCGCCTCGACGATCCGGACCACGCCCTGCCACAGGTGCACCAAGGGCGCCAGCCGACGCACCTTGTTGCGCTGGACCGCCCCGAGAAAATGCCAGCGTGGCGACGACGGGACCGACCCCGTCCCGCGGGCCTCCCCAGGCCCCCCGACGCCCTGGTCGGTCGCCTTTGCCAGGAGCTCCTGGGCATAGTTCTCGCCCACGTCGGGGAGCCCGTTGGCCAGGGCGGCGGAGACGGCGTCCCCCGGGAAGCCCTTGGTGACCGCGACGATCCGCACCGAGGAGGGGTCGGCACCCACCGCCTCGATCCGTCGCCTGACGACCGTCAGCCGCTCGGCGACCGTCCCCGTCGTGAGGTCGGGCGGCGACAGCGGCTACCTGAGGAAGGAAGGAACGTCGAATTCGTCGTCCCCGAGATCCATCTCCTCCTCGGCCTCGGCGAAGATGTCGACCGTCGGTACCGGATCCAGCCCGAGGACCTTGCTGCCGTCTTCGCGAGCGCCCGATGCGGCTCCAGCCCGGGCGCCCTCCTCCCAACGCTCGAAGCCGGCTGCGATGACGGTCACGCGGACCTCGTCGGCCATCTCGTCGTCGATGACCGCCCCGAAGATGATGTTGGCGTCCGGATGGGCGACCGAGTGGATGATCTCGGCGGCCTCGTTCACCTCGAAGAGACCGAGGTCCGAGCCGCCGGCGATGTTCAGCAAGATCCCCCGGGCGCCCTCGATCGAGGCCTCGAGCAACGGGCTCGTGATCGCGGCCCGTGCCGCGTTGACCGCTCGGCCGTCACCGCTCGACGCGCCGATCCCCATGATCGCGGTCCCCGCGTTGGTCATGATCATCTTGACGTCCGCGAAGTCGGTGTTGATGAGGCCGGGAACCGTGATGAGGTCCGTAATGCCCCGAACGCCCTGCAGCAGGACCTCGTCCGCCATCTTGAAGGCGTTGACCATGGACGTCTTGTCGTTGGACACGCTCAACAGCCGATCGTTGGGGATCACGATGAGCGTGTCGACCTTTTCCTTGAGGACCTGGATGCCCTTCTCCGCCTGCATGGCGCGGCGCCGGCCCTCGAAGGTGAAGGGCCGTGTCACCACGCCGATCGTGAGGGCCCCGACGCCCTTCGCCACCTCGGCCACCACGGGGGCCGCACCGGTCCCCGTGCCTCCACCCTTGCCGGCCGTGATGAACACCATGTCGGCACCCTGGAGCGCCTCTTCGATCTCGCCCCGATGCTCGTCGGCCGCCTGGCGCCCGACCTCGGGATCGCTCCCGGCGCCGAGGCCCTTGGTCAACTGGCGCCCGATGTCGAGCTTGAGGTCGGCATCGCTCATGAGCAAGGCCTGGGCGTCCGTGTTCGCGGCGATGAACTCGACGTTGCGAAGACCGGCCTCGATCATCCGGTTCACAGCGTTGACACCGCCCCCACCGACCCCGACGACCTTGATGACTGCCAAGTAGTTGCTCTGCGACGGAACGGTCATGAACTCCCTCGATGCTGGGCTTCGCAATCCAGCCGCCGTGGCCCCCTTCGCGACGCCGGTCGCCCGAAGTCGGCTCGATTGCGCCACCCGACCTCACTTGTCTCCCTCAAGTTGTCTCCCTCAACCTTTGGCGAAGGTTGACACATCGCGGCTGGCGGCGTCCATCCACCATACGGGCGGTCTCTGCCCAGGTCAAGCGTTTGCGACACCCGGAGGCCATCGGTCCGCGAGCCCCTATCCCGGCTGCTGGGGACCGACCCAGCCCGTTTGGGGCACGGAGACGTCGATCACGTCGCCCGCCTGTAACGATGCGCCGGCCAGGATCGCCGCTGCGGCCTCGTACTTCCGACGGAGCTCGGTGGCGGTGCCGAGGTGGACCGTCAAGGGGGACGTGAGCTGGAGATCCACCTCACCTTGGGGTTGTGCCACGACCGAGGCGACCTCGGGACGCAGCGCCGGCGGGAGCGACGCCGCGACCGCCAGGCTCGGCGAGGCGGAGGCGGCGAGCCACGAACCCACCGGACCAGCCCGCACCGGCGCCTTCAGCTGCGCGACGCCGGCGGGAGCGGATGCCGGAGCGGAGAGGATCCTGCCGGTCCGATCGACCTCGACGTACCCACCGCCGGGGCGCGCCATCACCGCGACGGGCACTCGGCGCCGCACCGACAAGCTGACACCGTCCGGCCAGTGCCGGCTGACTCGCGCGTCCGCGACCCAGGGGATGCGGCTCACTCGCGCACCGATCGCCCCGGGGTTGACGTCGATGAGCGGCGGGTGCGTGGACAGCCCGGAGGCGGCAAGGACCTCGGCTCGCTGCCCCGCGGTCAGGGGACCCGTGACGGTTACGACCTTCGCACCGAACAGCGAGGAGTGCAGGATCGCCCAGGCGCCGACGCCGAGTCCCGCAATCGCCACGACGATCGCGAAGCGCCACGCGTAGCGCCGGAAGAGGGAGCGGCCCTCGCGCTCTCGCCGAGCCTCGAGATGCGGCCCGATGTCTGCGACGGAGGCCCCGGGACGGGAGCGCCCCCCGGGCGCGGGACTCCGTTCGATCTGCGGCAGATCCTCAACCCGGATCTTGATCGGCGGACGCGACGCCGCCTTTCCGGCCGGACTCTTGGCCGGGGCTTTGGCCGGACTCTTAGTCGAGCCCTTGGCCGGGCTCCTCGTCGGGCTCTTGCTCGAGCTCTTGGTGGGGCTCTTGGTCGAGCCCTTGGTGGGGGTCACGCCAGGCTCCCGGTGCTCTCTATGACTGAGATGGCTCTTCTCCCTCGAGGTCGTCGAATCCGACGAGACGGACCTCCGAGGGCAGGTACACCCCCTGGCGGCGGAGCACCTGCTCCCTCACATACTCCATCAAGCGGTACACGTCACTCGCGGATCCCCCCGCGTCGGCCTGGATGAAGTTGGCATGCTTGGGCGAGACGACCGCAGTCCCGATGCGCCGGCCCTTGAGGCCGCTCGCCTCGATGAGGCGACCTGCGGAATCGCCCGGAGGGTTGGCGAAGACCGATCCCGCGTTGCTCCCACCCGGTTGATGCTGCCGGCGCCAGCGGACGATCTCGGCGATCGCCTCCCGCCCGGCACCGGGGTCGCCGGGGCGGAGGCCGAACTCGGCCCAGATCACGAGGTGGCCGGCCTCGAGCGCGGAGCTCCGGTAGCCGAGACGGAGCGAGGCGGCGTCCCGGTCTCCTCCGTCCTCCCCGGTGAGGTCCAACCAGCGGTACCGCAACAGCGACGCGGCCACGTCGGAACCGTGGCCTCCGGCGTTCATCCGGAGCGCACCCCCCACCGAACCCGGTACGCCCACCGCCCACTCGAGACCGGTCAGGCCGGCCTCGACCGTTCGCCGAGCCAGATGCGGGAGGGCGAGCGCGCTCCCGGCCCGCACGGGCACGAGGCCATGCCCCCCACGAGCGGGGATCTCGAGTCTCTCGAGGCGGCCGGCCGGACGCACGACCAGACCGGCGAATCCGGCGTCGGCGACGAGCATGTTGGAGCCCCGGCCGAGGACGAGCACCGGCAACGGATGGGCACGCAGGGCGCGACGGATCGCCTCGGCCTCGGACTCGGCGTGGACCTCGGCCAGCAGCGCAGCCCGTCCCCCGACGCGGTACGTCGTCAAGGCACCGAGGGGCTGATCCCGAAGCGCCAGACCCTCGAGCTCGCCCTCGACCCGGTCGATCGCCCCTACCACGGCGCGCCCATCGTCGGCCCCCCGGCGCCAGACCTCACCACGAGGTCCGTGCGATCAATTCGTCGGCGAGGGTCGTGAGGTCGCCCGCTCCGAGCGTGCAGCAGAGGTCGCCGTTCCGGAGCATCCCCGCGACGACCTGTCGCACCTCGTCCCGCCCGGGCGCGTAGGTGACGGGCGGACCGCTCCCCGCGGCTCTCACCGCGTCGGCCACCAGCCTGCCGGAGACCCCGGGGACGGGCGCCTCCCCTGCGCCGTAGACGTCGGTGACCACGAGCGCGTCGGCCTGGTCGAAGGCGTGGGCGAAGCTCGGGGCCAGCGCGGCGGTCCGGGAGTAGCGGTGCGGTTGGAAGACGACCACGAGCCTGGCCCAGCCCCCGGCGCGGGCCGCCTCGAGCGTCGCGGCGACCTCGCTCGGAAGGTGGGCGTAGTCGTCCACGAAGGTCACGCCCCTCGACTCGCCGCGGAACTCGAAGCGCCTGGGCACGCCGGCGAACCGGGCGAGCGCGGTGGCGATCTCCTCGAAACGGGCCCCGGCCTCGAGGGCCGTCACGGCCGCCACCGCCGCGTTGCGGGCGTTGTGCTTGCCGGGCACCGGGACGGTCAGCCGACCGAGCGAGCTGGCCCCTTCCCGGAGCCCGAAGGCGACCGCGCTGCGGGACAGCTCGACCCCCTCCATGACCACGTCGGCCTCGGAACTGGTGCCCACCGACCGGGCGTCGTTGGCTCGTCCGAGCTCGAAGGCCACGGGGTCGTCGGCACAGACGACCCTCGGGCCCCCGGCGCCGGCGAGGAATTGGTCGAACGCCTCCTGCAGGTGCCCGAAGCTCCGGTAATGGTCCAGGTGGTCGGGCTCGACATTGGTGACGACCCCGATCTCCGGCCGCAACGCCCGGAACGAACCGAAGCTCTCGTCGGCCTCGAGAATGAGCCAGTCCCCGTCGTCCCAGACGGCGTTGGTCCCGAGATCGCTGATGTCGGCGCCGATCAGGAACGACGGCCGCAGCCCGCTCTCCACGAGGATGAGCGCCAGCATCGACGAGGTCGTGGTCTTGCCGTGGGTCCCGGCCACCGCGATGCTCCGCCGCGACTGGGCGATGGCGCTCAGGATCTCCCACCGGGCGTGGACGGCCGTCCCCAGCTCGGCGGCGCGCCGCAGCTCGGGGTTGTCCTCTCGCACGGCCGGCGAGTAGGTGACGATCTCGGCACCTTCGACCTGCTCCGCCCGATGCCCGATCATCACCTCGATGCCCAGGGCACCGAGCCGCTCGGTCACCGGCGACGCCTTGAGGTCGCTCCCGGTCACCCGGTGACCCATGGCCGCCAGCACCGTGGCGATGCCGCTCATCCCGGCACCTCCGACCCCCACCACGTGCACGCGACGCGGGGGGCGCAGATCGACCACCGCGGCCCCGTCGCCCGGCGCCGGCTCAGCCGGGCCGGGCATGTGCCAGCACCACCTCGGCCACCCGCTGGGCGGCGTCCACCGATCCGAGGCCCCTCGCCGCTCCCGACATCGCCGCACGGCCCCGGGGGTCCTCGAGCAGCTCCTCCAGCATCCCGCCAAGGCGCTCCGCGTCGCAGGCCCCATCGGCGAGCATCCGGGCCGCCCCGGCCCGCACGAGCACCTGGGCGTTGGCCGTCTGGTGGTCGTCCGGCGCACCGGGCAGGGGAACGAGCACGGCCGGTACCCCCGTGATGGCGAGCTCCCCGACCGTCATCGCTCCGGCCCGGCACACCGCCAGGTCGGCGGCCTCGTAGAGCAGGGGCATCCGGTCCTCGAAGGGCACCGCCCGGTACCAGAGGCGTCCCCCGGATCCCTCCGCACCGTCGGTGCCTTGGAGGGCGGGATCCCAATTCCGCCGGCCGACCACGTGGTAGAGCGCGATGTCCTTGCGGTCCCGCCAACGCCGAACCAGTCCCTCCACGGCCCGGTTGAGGGTCCGGGCCCCGAGCGAGCCCCCGAACACGAGGACCAGGTCCCGGTCCTCGGGGATCTCGAGCTCCCGGCGCGCCGCCCGGCGCGACGAGGGGGTGCGCTCGACGCGCCCCATGTCCTCCCGGACCGGGGAGCCCGTCACCACGGCGTTGCGCAGGGGGGTGCCGGGGAAGGCGACGGCGCTGGCCACCGCCACCCGGTCGAGGACCCGGTGCACCAGCCCGGGGACCGCGTCGGTGTTGACGAGCACGATGGGGATGCGCAGCATGGCCGCGGCGACGCCTGCGGGGAAGCTGGCGTAGCCACCGACCGTGGCCACGACCGACGGCCGCCAGGATCGCATCATCGACACCGCCTGAACGGTTGCCCGCGAACAGGTCCGCCGCCGTACGCCCGTTGGCCCACAGGTCGGCGGGCGTGGCCCGCCGCACCAGCCCCCGGCCGGGCAGCAGGGTGTAGGGGAACTCGTCCGCCTGGAGGACGGTCGCCTCCTGACCCCGCTTCGAGCCCACGATCTCGATCTCGGAAGGATCGTGGCCGTGTGCCGCGAGGGCCCGGGCCACGGCCAGCACCGGCAGCACGTGACCTGCCGTGCCGCCGCCGGCCACCACCGCGAACCTGCGCTCCACCCCTCGCGGCCCCCTCAAGAGACGGGTCGCAGCGTTACCCCTGGCGACGCGGCACCTCGCCGTGGTCGGCGCTCGTGACGAGCGACGTTCATGAGCATCCCGGCAGCGAACATCGTGATGACGAGCGAGGAGCCGCCGAAGGAGATGAAGGGCAGGGGGATGCCCGTCACCGGCAGGAGGCCGACCACTGCCCCGACGTTGATCACGGTCTCGCTCGTGAGCCACGCGACGAGCGCGATGGCGAGCAGGCTGCCGAATCGGTCGGGAGCGCGTGCCGCGGCTCGCAGCCCGAACCACGCCAGTGCGCCGAGCAGGACGAGCACCAGCAGGGCGCCGACGAGACCCATCTCCTCCCCCACGACGGAGAAGATGAAGTCGGTGTGCGCATTCGGTAGGAAGCCCCACTTCTGGCGGCCGGCACCCAGGCCGAGTCCCGTCAGGTGCCCCGACCCGAGCCCGATCAGCGACTGCAGCACCTGGTAGCCCGAGCCGGACTGGTGGGCGCCGGGGTCGAGGAAGGCGAGCAGCCTGGCCCGCCGGTAGGGGTCGAGGAGGGCGATCACGACGGCCAAGCCGGTGAGGAGCCCGAGGACTTTCATCACCGGACCCATCGGCATGCCGCTGCCGAAGAGCAGTGCGAGGGTGATGGCGGCGATCACCAGGGCCGTGCCCATGTCGGGCTGCATGAGGATCAGGGCGGCGCTCAGGCCCGCGACGAGCGCCAGGGGCATGACGATGGCCCGGACCCTTGCACCCCGCTGTGCCCGCCTCGCCACGAGATCGGCGCCGAAGATGGCGAGCGCCAGCTTCATGAGCTCGGAGGGTTGGATCCGGAGCTGCCCCACGCCCAGCCAGCGGCTGGCGCCCTGCGCGCTGTGTCCCCCGACGAGCACGGCGGCGAGCATCGCCAGGGTGACCACGAGCAGGGGGATCCGGAACTTGCACCAGGTGTGGTAGTCGACCCGGTACGCCAGGACGAGGCCCACGGCACCGAGCGCCATCCACATGACCTCGCGGATCTCGAGGGAGTAGGGGGATCCGTAGAGGCTGATGGAGATCACCGTCGACGCCGACCCGACCATCACGAGGCCGACCAGGCACAGCAGGAGCGTCAGCCCGAGGATGATCGAAGCCGTAGGCGCCCGGCGGATCGCCTCCGCCAGCCCTCCGCTCCGGCGGGACCGGGACTCCGACCCGGCCACCACCCGGAGATGCCGGGGCGCCTCCCTCGGACCCCTCTCGTCGAGGGCGACCGATCTCACCGAGCTCCCCTTCGTCGCCACGCGCTCACCCCACCTTGGCGACCGACAGGAAGTCGCCGTAGAAGATCCCGAGGCCGAGGGCGGCGAAGAGCCCCGCCAGGATCCAGAAGCGGACGATGACCGTGGTCTCCGGCCACCCCTTGATCTCGAAGTGATGATGCAGCGGTGCCATCCGGAAGACCCGCCGGCCGAACAACCGGAAGCTGATCACCTGGACGATCACCGAGAGCGTGACGATCACGAAGAGCCCGCCGATGATCGGCAGCAAGAGGTCGAGGTTCATGAGCAGGCACAGCGCTGCCAGTCCCGACCCGATCGCGAGCGACCCCGTGTCGCCCATGTAGATGCGTGCGGGGGCGGCGTTCCACCACAAGAAGCCGAGACAGCCGCCGGCCAGCGCCACGGCCGCGAGGGCCATGTCGAGCGCCGATCCCACCCGATAGATGGCGAAGTGGCGGAACTGCCAGTAGCCGATCACCCCGAGCACCGCGAAGCAGAACGTGGCGGACCCGGCCGCCAAGCCGTCCAGGCCGTCCGTCAGATTGACCGCGTTGGACGAACCCACGAGCACCAGCGTGGCGAACACCACCCAACCGACCTCGCCGAGGTCGATGCCCGGATAGTTCCAGCGGGTGAAGGACAACGCCGTCGACACGTGCGCCCAGTGCAGCGCCAGCTCGGAGAAGAGCACCCCCGCGAGGATCTGCGTGATCGACTTGGCACGTTTGTTCAGGCCCAGGCTGCGTCGGTGACGGACCTTGATCCAGTCGTCGACGAGGCCGATCGCCCCAAACGTGACGACGGCGAGCAGCAGGAGGATGCCGCTCGGGTAGATGTGGTGCACGGCGGTGCCGGCGTGGCTTACGAGAAAGCCCAGGATCACGGCGATGATGATGGCCACCCCGCCCATGGTGGGGGTGCCCGCCTTGACGCTGTGCGTCGGCGGTCCGTCCTCCCGGATGTGCTGCCCGATCCGCTGGCGGCGGAGCCATCCGATGAGCGCGGGAGTGAGGAAGACCGCGACCAGGAAGGCGATTCCCCCCGCCGCCATGAGCGAGACCACTGCTCACCGGCCCCCGGGGCTCTGGCTGCCCCCGTCCCGGGCCAGCGCCAGGATGTCGCGTACGACCTCGCGGTCGTCAAAGGCGACGACCTCGGCGCCCAGGTCCTGGTAGGTCTCGTGCCCCTTGCCGGAGACCAGAACGACGTCGCCGGGACGGGCATCCGAGAGGACGGCCTCGATCGCCGAGCGACGCTCGACGACGGCCGAGACCCGGCCCTCCGGCATCGCTGCGCCGACACCCGCCAGCACCTCCGCCACGATGGCCTCGGGCGCTTCGTCGCGGGGGTTGTCGGACGTCACGACCACCACGTCGGCACCCTCGGAGGCGGTCGCTCCCATCAACGGACGCTTCTCCCGGTCGCGTGCCCCACCACAGCCGAAGGCGAGGAGCACCCGACCGCCCGGGCCGGTCATCCTGCGCGCATCGGCCAGCGCGAGACGCAGGCTCTCCGGCGTGTGTGCGTAGTCGACCAACACGAGGAACGCCGAGCCGCCCACTGTCGGACCGACCACCACCTCCATGCGACCGGGGACGGGCGGGACCTGGGAGAGGGCCTCGGCGACCGCCAGCGGGTCCACCCCGAGGGTCACGGCCGTCTCGGCGGCGATCAGCGCGTTGATCACGTTGACCTCGCCGGACAGGGAGAGCTCGACGTGGTGCCCCCGCCAGACGAGGGTCGTACGACCGGGTGCGATCGTCACGTCGCCGGCGGCCTCCCGCCCGACGGCGACCACCGGGATCCGGGCCGACCTGCGGATGCGGTCGCCCCACGGGTCGTCGGTCCACACCACTGCGCGGCGCGCCCGCTCCGGCGTGAAGAGGGAGGCCTTGGCCTGCCCGTACGCCTCCATCGTCCCGTGGAAGTCGAGGTGATCGTGGCTGAGGTTCGTAAAGACCGCGACGTCGAAGATGATGCCGTCTACCCGGCTCTGGGCCAGGGCGTGGGACGACACCTCCATCGCGACGGCCCCCGGACGGCCGGCGGCCGCCGCGCCGTCGCGGGCCTCTGCCAGGAGCGCCTGGAGCTCGGGCGCCTCGGGAGTGGTGCGGGGCCCTCCGAGCGTGCCGATCACCGTCGCCGCGTGGCCCACCCGGCCCAGGATCTCGCCCAGGAGGTGCGTCACCGTCGTCTTGCCGTTGGTGCCGGTCACCCCCACCATCAGCAGGTCCTGCGCCGGGTACCCGTGGAGTGCGGCGGCCGCCCGTGCCATGGCCTGGCGCGCCGTGCCGGGCGGGACCTGGACGATCGGCACGCCCAAGCCGGTCCGCAGGTCCAGCGGGCGCTCGCAGACCAGGCCGACCGCACCGCGCCGGAGCGCCTCCTCTGCGTAGTCGTGGCCGTCGGAGGCCGAACCGGTCAGGCAGAAGAAGAGGGCGCCCTCGGTGACCTGGCGGCTGTCGTACTCGACGGCCCTGACGTCCGCCGTCGCAGGATCGCCCCGTGTCGTGAGCACGGCGCACGGGTCGAGCAGGGAGGTCATTTGCACGCGTTCATCACAGGACAACCGGCGGGTGGTTCGGACGACGCGCCTCCGGCGTCCCCGAGCACTCGACGGCTCCCCGGATCCACCCGCGGCGCCGATGGTAGTTGGCTCCCCGCAGCCTCACGTCACGTCCTGGCTCGGGTTGTTCCCGGTCGCGGGCGGCGGGGAGGTCGTCCCGGCGCCTGGCGAGGTCGGGATCCCGTAGTGGTGCAGGGCATACCCCACGACCTGGGAGAACACCGGCGCCGCGACCGTGCCCCCATACGCCGGCGTCGGCTGGTTCAACACGACGATCGCCGAGAACACCGGATGATCGGCGGGGGCGAAGCCCGCGAAGCTCGCCATGTAGGCATTGGGGATGTAGCCCCCGTGGACCGGGTCGGGGATGGAGGCGGTCCCCGTCTTGCCGGCGACGTCGTAGCCCGGGATCGATGCCGTCGTGCCAGTGCCCTGGATCACCACCTGCTGGAGCATGTTGTTGAGCTGTGACGCGGTCGACGTCGACATGACCTGGCGGCTGGCCGAGGGGGCCGTCGCCTTGACGGAGCCGTCCGAGGCCACCTTGGCCTGCACGAGCTTCGGCTGCACCATGACGCCGCCGTTGGCGACGGAGTTCATCATGTCGAGGACCTGCATGGCCGTGGTGGCGTCCACCTGCCCGATCGGCATGTCCACGTAGTCCGTCGGCTCCCACTGGGACGCGCCGAGGACGATGCCACCCGACTCTCCCGGGAAGTCCAAGCCGGTCTTCTGGCCAAAGCCGAGGTTCTGGATCTGGGACAACAGGCGGCCCTCCCCGAGCGCCTGGGCGATCTCCGAGGTCCCGATGTTGGAGGACTCGGCCAGGATCTGCGTGGCCGTCAGCGTCTCGTCGCCGTGGGGCTCGGCGTCGTGGAAGGTCGATCCGTCGAGGCTCAGGGAGGACGGCACGAAGAACGTCTTGTTGGGATCGATGATCCCGTCCTGCAGAGCCCCCGAGAACGTGACGAGCTTGAACACCGAGCCGGGCTCGTAGGTCTGGGTCACCGCCAGGTTGGACGTCGCCTGGGACACCGAACCCGTGGGGGCCGCCATCAGGTTGGCCATCGAGAGCACCTGGCCCGTCTTGACGTCCATGACCACCGCCGTGCCGTTGATCGCGTGGGTGGAGGTGATCGCCGCGGCCAGCGCCTGCTCCGTCTGGTACTGGAGCCCGGCGTCGAGCGTCAGCTCGATGCCCGTGCCCGCCTCGCCGGGGACGAGCTGCGTGGCCCCGCTCTGGGGGAGCACGACCCCCCCGGTCGACTCGACCAGCTGTTCGCGGCCCGGGGTCCCGGCAAGCAGCTTCTGGTACTGGTACTCGAGGCCCCCACTCCCCTTCTCCGACGCGTTGGTGCCACCGAGGATGGACTGCGCCAGCTGGCCGTCGGGGTCGACTCGATAGGAGTTGTCGAGCATCGTGATGCCCGGGAGGTTCATGGCCGCCACCCTGGCCGCCTTCGCGTTGGACAGGTTCTTGACCAGGGGCACGTAGCCCGAGTGGAGATGGAGCTCGTGGGCCAGGGTGCCGGCCGGGACACCGAGCATCGGGGCCAGCTGTTGGGCCTCCGTCACGGGGTGGAGCACCTGGAAGTCGTCGGCCACAACGGTCTTGGTCGGGATCGACAGTGCCAGCGGGGCGCCGTTGCGGTCGAAGATGCCACCCCGCAACGCCGGGACCGTGACCGTCTGCGTCAGCTCCCCGCGAGCGGCCGCCTGGTAGTGCGGCGACTCCATGACCTGGATCTGCACGAGCCGGCCGGCGACCACGAGGAGCACCAGCACGAGGATCAGCCGGAGCAGCCGGATCCGGGGTGCCATCTGGCGCCGCGAGCGACGCCTCGTGCGCCCGCCGGTCTGCCTCGACTGCGGGGCGGGCGCCGGCGACCGTCTCTTCTCGGCCGGCGCAGTCTGCACGAGCACGTCCCCGGGCTCTGCCTTGGGCCACGGGAGCTCGCTGTAAGAGCGGGGGCGGGCGGCGGACTGCGGGGACCCCTGGGCGCGGGCCTCGCGAGGGCGCGCCGCGGCCGCCGGGCGCCGCGTCCGGGTGCTCATCCTCCCGCCGCCGCGGTCGTTGGCGTGCTCGTCGAGACCTTGGGACTCGGGATGGGCTTGTTGAGGGAGACGTGGGGGACCTGCGTGATCTGGCCGGGCGCCAAGAGATGCTCCTGGTGCGCGGCGGCGCTGATCCGGGACGGCGTCTCCATCTTGGAGACCTTGAGCTCCTCGGATTCGTGCTTGGCCTGGGCTGCGGACAGCTCCGACTGCACGTGGGTCATGCGGACCTGGGCCTCCGCCAGGTAGGCGTGGGCGAGCACGACCGACATCAAGGTGCCGAGGAGGAAGACAAGGCAGAGCCAGGGTGCCCAGCGGCGGCGTGCGGCACGTTTCCTGGCCTTCGGGACGACCCGGAACGGGGCCTCTCCACCAGAGGGGCGGGCGTTCGGCTGCGGCCGCGACCGTGCCGCAGAGGAATCCGGAGAGGAATCGGCCAGCCGGCGCGCCGCGGCGGCCTGGGCCGGGGTCACGCGGCCGCCTCGGGGAGGGCCGAGACTCTGGGCGACGGATCGGCCAGGCGCTCGACCGCCCTCAGCCGCGCGCTCTCCGCTCGGTGGTTCCGTGCCACCTCGTCCGAACCGGGCCGCCGGCTTCCCCGGAAGACCAGCCGGAAGAGCGGCTCGGCACCGCACACGCACGGCAGCCCGGGCGGGCACTGGCACCCGCCGCGCTCCGCGTCACGGAAGATCTGCTTGACCAGCCTGTCCTCTCCCGAGTGATACGAGATCACCACCGCTCGACCCCCCGGGCTGAGCAGGTCGAGGGCCTGAGGCAGGCCAAGGGCGAGCTGATCGAGCTCCTCGTTGACGGCGATGCGCAGCGCCTGGAAAACCCGCCGCGCCGGGTGACCCCGCCGCCGGGCCGGCGCCGGGACGGCCTCGGCGACGACCGCGGCCAGCTCGTCGGTGGTGGAAAGGGGCCGAGCGTCGAGGATGGCGCGGGCGATCCGGCGGGCGAACCTCGCCTCGCCGTTCTCGACCAGCATGCGGACGAGGTCGTCGTAGCCCACGGTGTTGACGATGTCGGCGGCGGTCACCCCGCCGGAGGGATCCATCCGCATGTCGAGGACCCCGCCCTGCCGGTACGAGAAGCCGCGCTCGGGACGGTCGAGCTGGGGGGAGCTGACTCCCAGGTCGGCCAGGACCCCCACGACGCTCTCCGACCACGGCCCTCCGGCGACGCCCGGCCAGGCGGGAGGCCCTGCGGCCCGCAGGCGAGCGACGCCCTGTTCGAGCCCGGCGAACTCACCTCGGTGAACCGCCGCCCGGTGCCCGAACCCCTCGAGGTGCGCACGGGCCGCAGCGACCGCGTCGGGATCCCGATCGAACCCGACCAGCGCGAGATGCGGATGCGCGGCGAGGAGTGCCGCGGCATGTCCCGCGGCACCGATCGTGAGGTCCACCACCACTCCGGGCGGCCGGCCCGCGAACAGGTCCACCACCTCGGACACCATCACAGGCTCGTGTGCGAATACCGGGTCCATCCGCAGTCCCTCGACCGGCATTCCGTGCTCCGGCAACACACCGGGGCTTTTGGCGGGGAAGGGGGAGGAGGCACCTTCCGCCGAGCCCGTCGAGGGACTGCGCATGGTCTCGGTGGACCCGAGCTCCTTATTGGCTCCAGCAAACCCTCCTAATCGTCGTCCTCGTCGAAGAACCACTGCTCGTCCGGCTCGACTCGGTCGCGCCATACCTCCGGCGACCACAGCTCGACTCGATCGATCGCTCCGTTGACCAGCACCTCTCCCTGCAGGCCGGCGAACTCGCGCAAGGCGACGGGAATCGGCATTCTCCCCTGTCGGTCCACCTCCACCTCGAAGGAGCTGGATGCCCACAGTCGGGCGCGGTTGCGATTGCTGCGTCCCTGCGCCGCCCTGTCCTGCATCGACCCCTTTTGCCGCTCGAACTCGCCCGGCGTCCAGAGCGCGAGGCAGCCCTCTCGGTGCTTGGTGAGGTAGCCCCCCCGCTCGAAGGGCTCGCGGAATTTCGCCGGAAGAATGACCCGGCCCTTGGTGTCGAGCGAGTGCTCGTACCTGCCGACGAAGGTTGCCACCAGCTCTTGCTCCCACGACGCTCCTCGGCTGCGTCCCTGCCCGCCCCTCTACACCACTTCACGCCACTTTATGCCCCCAGTCCCCACTCGTCAACAACGACGGCCCCCATTGCGCACAAAAGAAGTGGCGGATAGCAGGAAGAACGCGACGGCGGGGGCGGGCTGCTGCGCCGGCGCGCGACGGTCAGCGCGGGCTCGAGCACCCTGCGGCGGGATCTGAGACGGGATCTTCGGCGGATTCTCGGCGGCGCCCGCCGAGGGAGAACGGCGAAGGAGAACGCCGAGGAGGAACTCAGTCGCCGGCCGTGGCGACCATCAGCGCCTTGATGGTGTGCATCCGGTTCTCCGCCTGGTCGAAGACGACGGAGGCCTCCGATTCGAAGACCTCGTCGGTGACCTCGATCCCCTCGAGGCCGGTCAGCTCGTAGAGCTGTTCTCCGAGGTCCGTCTTTCGATCGTGGAGCGCCGGCAGGCAGTGGAGGAACCGCACCTCCGGGTTGCCGCTGGCCGCCATGAGCTCGGAGGTCACCCGGAACGGGCGCAGCGCCGAGACGCGGTCGGACCACCCCGCCGCCGGCTCACCCATCGAGAGCCAGACGTCCGTGTAGACGAAGTCGACGCCCGCCACAGCCGAGACCGGATCATCGAGCACCCGGCAACGAGCTCCGCTCCGCTCGGCCAGGGAGCGGGCCGTGCGCACGACGTCGTCGGGCGGCCAGAGGGCCTCCGGACCGCAGAGCCGGGCGTCCATGCCGAGGATGGCGCCGGCGACCAGGAGGGAACGAGCCATGTTGAAGCGCGTGTCGCCGAAGAAGCAGAACGAGATCTCCTCCAGGGGCTTGCCGCTCATCTCCCGCATCGTGAGCACGTCGGCGAGGATCTGCGTGGGGTGCCACTCGTCGGTCAGTCCGTTCCACACGGGCACGCCGGCATGGGCGTCGAGCTCCTCGACCCGGCTCTGCTCGTGACCGCGGTAGGCGATGCCGTGAAAGAGCCTTCCCAAGAACCGCGGGTGTCCGCCAACGACTCCTCGGCCCCGAGGTGCGAACCGGTCGGGCCGATGAACGTCACGTTCGCACCCTGGTCGTGCGCAGCGACCTCGAAGGAGCATCGGGTTCTCGTCGAGGACTTCTCGAAGACGAGGGCGAAGTTGCGACCCTTGAGGGCTTGATGCTCCCCCCCCTTGGCCTTGGCCCGCTTCAGCTCGGCGGCCAGGTCGAGCAGCGCGGTGAGCTCGTCTGCCGACCAATCGAGCTCCTTGAGGAAGCTCCTCCCCTGCAGGCTCTTGTCCACCGTCATCACCTCTCGAGCTCGATCTCCACGCTCTCGTCCACCCGCCACGTCTCGGATTCGGGGAGATGATGCCGCAGCGCGACCAGCAGGCGGTGACCGGCTCCCCCGCCCGCGACCGGATCGAGACCGTCCACGCCGTCCAGCCCCGTGGCAGCCTCCGACCAGGCCGCGGCCAGCGTGCGGCGACGCTCCGGGTCGAGCGCGAGAACTCCCGCCAAGCGGCCGGCATCCCAGTGGACGTGGACCGCGCACTGGAAGAGCGCGCCCTGCCGGCATCTCCACTGCGCCAGGCCCACCAGCTTCCTCCGGCCCGACAGCACCTCACCCGGACCGAGGCCCGCGAAGCAAGACCAGTCGGACCCGTCCCCCGGCACCGCGGCCCCACGATGCACTTGCACGCGAGATGCACCCATACTGCGCAGCGCCGCCGCCCACCACTCCCCGACCCGCTCCGAGGCGCGCCGGACGTCGCGATCGAAGAGCCGGTCGCACGAGGGGATCCACAGCTCGACCCACAACGGATCGGCGCCACGCAGGAGCACGGCCGAGCCACCGCTGCGACGCCGCAGTACGGAGACTCCGCCGGACGCCAGTTGCCCGGCGTCCACCATCGAGAGTGGTTGGCTGCTACCCAGCACCAGAACCGACCCGCGGGGCCGCCGGACCACCACGCTTCTCGGTCGGGTCCGGTAGGAGTCGACCTCGAGCTCGGCCGGGCGGGAGCTCGGGCCTGGAGCCGCGACAGAAGGTGAGGGCGTGCTCAACTCGAACCCCCGCGACCCGCTCAGGATGCGGCGGCCAGATAGGGCTCCCAGAGGGGGTCCACCTCGGCAAGGTGGCGGAGACGCCAGAGGTGGCCGTCGGGTGCCCGGGGTTGGAAGGCCAGCGTCCAGCCCAGCTCGGACAGCAACTGATCCCCCTTGAGCAGGTTGTGCTGCTTGCAGGAAGCCACGACGTTGGTCCATTCGTGACGCCCGCCGCGACTCTTCGGCACGACGTGGTCGACGGTGTCCGCCGGAGCGAGACAGTATGCACACCGCCCGCCGTCGCGGCGGAGCACGGATCGTCTCGTGAGCGGCGGCGTTCGAGCCCACCGCGGGATCCGGACCATCTGGCAGAGCCGGACGATCGCGGGGACCTCGACCGTGAGGTGGGTCGAGCGGAAGACGGTGCCTTCCGGACGGTAGGCGACCGCCTCCGCTCGCTCGGCAAGCATCAGCACGACGGCCCTGCGGTCCGAGACCAACGCCAACGGCTCATACGTGGCGTTGAGCAGCAGCACCCGGTGCATTGCTGCAGGCTACCTTGCCCCTCTTGGACGAGTCCGGCACCATTCGAGGTAGGAGGCGACGTCGGCGGGCGAAGGCCCCCGGTGGTCGACCTGGCCGCCGTACGCCGTCTCCAGCCGGAACGTCCAATAGTCCGCGGGGGGCACGGGGACGGGTGGCCACCTTCGCCACCACCCCGGTTCGGCGAGGCGCACGGCGGTGCGCAGACCGACCCACCACAGCCGCGGTCTCGGCGCAACCGCCTTGGCGAAGGCTCGCATCGGCGGGTCATCCACCAAGGCGCAACCTCCCGATCCCGCGCCAGGCGACGGCCCCTGCGCCCACCAGGGGCGCCGAGGCGCCGAGGCCCGCTGGCCTCACGATCGTTCCCGCCGAGAAGTCCAGTCCCGAGCGTCGCCGTACCTCGCGCTGAGCCGCCTCGAAGAAGGGATCGCCGAAGCCCAGGGCGACGGAGCCGGCGACGACGGCCAAGTCGAGGTCGAGCAGGTTCGCGACCGATGCCACCGCCCGGCCGACCAGTCGCCCACAGCGTCGCACCATCGGAGGATCGGCTTGGCTGGCCGGTCGGCCCGTGATGGCGGCGATCGCCGATCCGGAAGCCTCCGCCTCGAGACAGCCTCGTCCACCGCACCGGCACGCCCGGCCTCGGGGCGAGACCACGACGTGGCCGATATGACCGGCGTTGCCCAACCGCCCGTCGAGCAGCCGTCCGTCGAGGACGATGCCACCCCCCACGCCGGTCGAGACCACCATGGCGAGATAATTCCCGACCGACTCCGCTCCCCCCGTCCATCCTTCGGCAAGCGCCAACGCCTTGGCGTCGTTGTCGACGAAGACGGGCAGTCCGATCAGCTCTGCCATGCGCGCCCTTAGCGGGAACCCTCTCCACGCGGGAATGTTGAGCGGTGAGACCTCCTCCCCTCCTGCGACCATCGGTCCGCCACAGCCAACGCCGCAGGCGACGAACCCATCGGCCTCGTCCGCCACGGCCCTCACGAGTTGGGCGACCACCCGCCACACGTCGGCGCGCTCGCCGCACGGGGTCGGCACTCGACGGTCGTGCAGCAATTGACCGCTCTCGTCGACGACGCCCGCCGCGATCTTGGTTCCGCCAATGTCCACGGCGAGGCACCGGGCACCCAACACGGACTCCGGGCTCTAGTCGATCAGAGCGGTCAGCCGTCTCGCCGGAAGTGAGAGCGTAACCACTCGCGCGTGTTGCGGAACGCGCCACCCGTGGCGAGCGAGCGGTCCCGTGACTCCCGGTCCTCGTGCAACGTCCGGGTCAGGTCGCGCCAGCCCGCCCGGCCCATCCGGCGGACGTTGCGCTCGAAGACGACGGCAGACCCGAACATGACGGCGACGCCGAGCAACCCGACGAGCACGGACTCCGAGTAGAAGGCCACCAGGATCGCCACCCCCGCCGCAAAGCCGAGCGCGCTCCAGATGCAGTGACGACCCGCGTGGCGATAGACGGTCTCGGACTTGACCCGCTCGGCGAAGTGCGGGTCCTCACGGACCAGCGACTCCTCCATCTCGGCAAGGATGCGCTGCTCGTGCTCCGAGAGTGGCACTACCTGCGCCTCCCCCAAGGTGCTTCGAACCTGGCCATGCCGCTGTCATGTTCGCGCAGCTCAGCGGCCGGCACAACGGGGATCGACCCCTGGCGCCGCTGCCTCCACCCGGTGGGCCTCCAGGCCCCGGTCCCGCATCCCCGCACGGGGCCGAGTCTACGACCGCCCCGCCGCTCGCCGGGCGCGCCTCAAGTCCTCCCGTGGGCCCCCTCGGAGTCCGCCCGCTTCCGCCGCCGGGTCGCCATCACGCCGATCAGCGCCCCGAGCACCCCGGAGATGATGATGACCACGATGAGCGGGGCCTTCGTGGTGGAAACCCAGAAGTGGATGCTCACGTCCTGCAGGTTGGCCAACGCGAACCACACCAGCAGCACCGCGACCACGCCGCTCGCGATCATTCGCGTGTCGCGGCGCCGGTCCCGGGGCTTGGTACCCCGGGGCGCACCGGCACCGGTCATGTCTCCCGGAACCTCCACCATGTCGCCTCCCTTTCAGGTTGGCCTGGCCCGGGCCCAGCCACCCGGACCCTGGCGCGACCCCAGCTTGCCCCACTCTTCCGCACGACGGGGCGCACGGTGGTGGACCGTCCTGGCCGGGGCCCGACCGGCTAGCGGGACCCCCCCGGGGACCTGCTAGAGAGAGGCACCGATGCAGGAGGGCCGTATGGACAACGCACACCCCATCACGGGGACTCGAACCATGTGGGAGCTCGTCGAGCGCCGGGCCGCCGCCTCGCCGGAGCACCCCATGCTGATCGACGCCGAGGACCGGGTCGTCACGTTCGGGGAGTTTGCGAAGCGAGCCGAGGAGACAGCCGCCGGCCTCCTCATCAGAGGGATCGGCCCGGACAGCGTGGTGTGCTGGCAACTCCCGACACGCATCGAAACCGTCGTGCTCTCCATGGCCCTCAGTCGCCTGGGAGCGGTGCAGAATCCCATCATCCACCTCTACCGGGAGCGCGAGGTGGGCTTCGCGGTGCGCCAGACGCGCCCGGAGCTACTGGTCGTCCCCGGGGTGTGGCGGAAGGTCGACTACCTGGCCCTCGCCGACACGGTCACGGCTGAGCTGCCCGAGCCCCCGGCGGTGCTGTCCCTCGGCGAGGGACTGCCCCTGGGCGATCCGGCCACCCTCCCCGCGCCGCCCACGCCCACGGACGCCGAGCACGCCCCGGTGCGCTGGATCTACTACACCTCCGGCAGCACGGCCGAGCCCAAGGGCGTCCGCCACACGGACCAAACCCTGATCGCCGGGGGTTGGGGACTGGCCAAGGCCATGGACATGTCCCCGAGCGACGTCGGCTCGATGGCCTTTCCCTACGCGCACATCGCGGGCCCCGACTACCTGGTGATGCTGCTGAGCCTCGGGTTCCCCGCGGTGCTGATCGAGGCGTGGTCTCCCCCCGAGGCGTTGGCGGCGTACCGCCGGCACGGGGTGACCATGGTGGGTGGCAGCACCGCCTTCTACCTCGCCGTCCTCGCCGAGCAGCGCGCCCATCCCGGAGAGCCCGTCCTGCCCACGCTGCGCCTCATGTCCGGCGGCGGGGCGCCGATGCCTCCCGAGGTGCACTACGAGGTGCGCGACGAGGTGGGTGGACGCGGCGTCGTCCACGGCTACGGCATGACGGAGTCACCGATGATCACGAGTGGCTCGCCGCACGACAGCGACGAACAGCTGGCCAACACGTCGGGGGCTCCGGTGGAGGGCGCGGACCTGCGGGTCGTCACCCTCGACGGTCGGCCGGCCCAGCCGGGCGAGGAGGGTGAGTTCCGGGTACGGGGTCCGATGGTGTTCCGCGGCTATACCGACCCCGCCCTCAACCGAGAGGCGTTCGACCAAGAGGGGTACTTCCGGACCGGAGATCTCGGGTACCTGCGGCCCGACGGGTACGCGGTGCTGACCGGGCGCCTCAAGGACGTGATCGTGCGCAAGGGCGAGAACATCAGCGCCAAGGAGATCGAGGACCTGCTCTACAGCCATCCGGCGGTGACCGACGTCGCGGTGATCGGGCTGCCGGAGCGGTCACGCGGCGAGATCGTCTGCGCCGTCGTCCAGCCGGTGGCCGAAGCCGGCGAGCTCACCCTGGCCGACGTCGTGGCCTACTGCCGGCAGCACGGGCTCATGACCCAGAAGATCCCCGAGCAGCTCGAGGTGCGGGCCGAGATGCCCCGCGCGGCCACCGGCAAGATCGTGAAGAAGGCGCTCCGCGACGAGTACGTGGCCCGCCCGCCCGAGTCGGAGTCGTGAACCGGATCCTGCCGGGCCCACGGTCGGGCTCCGCCACCCCGACATACCAGGTGTGCTTCGTCTGCACCGGGAACATCTGCCGGTCGCCGATGGCCGAGGTCGTCCTCCGAGAGCTGGCACGGGGAACGGCGATCGGACCCAGCCGCACGCTGGCCGACGTCCTCGTCGTGTCGAGTGTGGGCACGGGGCCCTGGCATGTCGGCGAGCCGATGGACCCCCGCGCCCGCGCCGCGCTCGCGCGACGCGACTACGACGGCGACGCCCACGTGGCGCAGCAGGTCGACCGAGAGGTCCTGCAGGGCGCCGATCTCGTCGTGTGCCTCGACCGCCGGCACCTCGAGACCATGCGGGGCCTGGCGGGCGATCCCGCGGCGGAGGAGCGATTCGTCACGCTGCGGGGGTTCGACCCATCGTCGGAGGGAGCGTCGGACATCGCCGACCCCTACTACGGCGAGGAGAGGGACTTCGACGAGTGCCTGGCCAACGTCGAGGCATCGTGCCGTGGACTCGCCTCGTCGCTCGCGCGGACCCTCGGAGCCGAACCCTCTCTGTGAGCCGGGCGCCCGACGAGCCCAAGGAGCGCTTCGTCAAGAGGGCGGCGGGCGCTCCAGACGGCTTCTTCGCCTCGGAGGCCGCGGGCCTCCGTTGGCTCGCCGAATCGCTGGCCGTCCGGGTGCCGAGCGTGCTGTCCGTGGACCGGACCCACATCTCGATGACGCGCGTCCACGTCGGCGAGCCCCGACCCGGCGCGGCCGAACGATTCGGCCGCGGACTCGCCGCGCTCCACGCCTCGGGGTCGGAGCGCTTCGGCGCACCCTGGCCGGGGTTCATCGGTCCCCTGCCCATGGACAACGGCGGGGGTCACAACTGGGCGTCCTTCTACCGGGAGCGGAGGGTGCTGCCCTTCCTCGAGCGGGCCCTCGCCCGGGGGGCGATCGGGGCGGAGGACGCGGCGTCCGTACGAACCGTCCTCGCACTCGCGCCACACCTGCCCGGGGCCGACGAGCCACCGAGCCGGATCCACGGCGACCTGTGGTCCGGCAACGTGCTGTGGGCCACCGACGGCGAGGTCTGGCTGATCGACCCCGCAGCGCACGGTGGGCACCGCGAGACCGACCTGGCCATGCTGGCGCTGTTCGGCGTGCCCTTCCTGGACCGGATCCTGGACTGCTACGTGGAGTGCGCGCCCCTCGCCCCGAGGTGGAGGGATCGCGTGGCCATCCACCAGCTCCATCCTCTGCTCGTCCACGCCGTGCTCTTTGGCGGCGGGTACGGCCAGCGGGCGGGCGCCGTGGCTCGCGAGGCACTGCGGCGGCTGGGCCCTCCCTAGCCGCTCCGGGCTGTGCTAGTCGTCGGGGAAGAACCGAGGGAGGAAGCGGCGGTTCGCCTCGAGCAAGGCCTCCGTGAGACCGGCGGCGCGGCGGTCGCCCACCAACGGATTGGCCAGCAGGGCACGCTCGACGGCACGGCGGCTTCCCGACACCGCGGCCTGGACCGCGAGGCGCTCGTAGGCCTTGCAGTGCTGAACCAGCCCGAGCATCTCCGGTGGAAGCCGGCGCTGGGGAAGGGGTTGGGCGCCGTCAGAGGTGACGTGAGCGGGGACCTCCACCACGGCGTCGGCGGGCAGGCCCGGCACCGCGCCGTCGTTGCGGACGTCGACGACCTGCACGTCGCCCGTCCCTGCTTCGAGCGAGGCCATCAAGCGGACGGCCGCCTCGCTATAGAACGCTCCCCCGCGGTGGGAGAGCTCCTCGGGCTTCACGGAGAGCGAGGGGTCCCGGTAGAGCGCCAGCAGGTGCTCCTCCAGCACCCGGACGGCCTCGGCCCTCGGCCGGTACCCGGGCGCCCGCTGCTCGGCCACCTCGTCCGCCTGGCAGTAGTAATAGTGCAAATAGTATGAGGGAAGTGCGCCGAGGAGCGACAGCAGCTCTCGTGGCACGCCGCTCTCGAGCTCGAGCTCCGGCGCGAAGCGCTCCAGCAGCTCGGGGAGCCGGTCGCGCCCGTCGACGGTGGCGCTGCGCACCCACGTGAGGTGGTTGAGCCCGACGTGCTCGAGCTCGACGACCTCGGGGTCCACCTCGAGGTAATGGCCCACCCGCTTGCGCACCCAGATCGCGACGTTGCACAGGCCCATCGCCCGGTGGCCGTCGTCGAGCAGGGCCTGGGCGACGATCCCGACGGGGTTGGTGAAGTCGACCAGCCATGCGCCGGGGGCCCCGACCTTGGCGGTCTCCTCGGCGATCTCGAGGACCACCGGCACCGTCCGCAACGCTTTGGCCAACCCTCCGGGTCCGGTCGTCTCCTGCCCGAGGCACCCGAATCGCAAGGGGATGGTCTCGTCCGTGAGCCGGGCTCGCTGACCTCCCACTCGGAGCTGCACGACGACGAAGGACGCCCCGTCGAGGGCTGCCCTCCGGTCGGTGGTGGTCACGATCCGACCGGTCCAGCCACGGGAGCGCAGTATCCGCTCGGACAAACCGCCCACCGCCTCCAGCCGATCGGCGTCGGGATCCAGCAGCACGAGCTCGTCGACGCGCAGCCGGTCCTGATGGTCCACCAGACCCTCGACCAGCTCGGGGGTGTAGGTGCTGCCCCCTCCGACCACCGCGACCTTCACCGGGCGACCGTAACATCCGGGCGATGACCACATCCGGGCGATGACCACATCCCGCGGAGATGCGACGGGCCGCTTCCGGGGCAACGGAGAGGTCGCCCTGGTCGCGGTCGACGGTGGCAACTCCAAGACCGATGCTGTCGCGGTCGATCCGTCGGGGCGGGTGCTCGGCTACGCGTCCGGCGCCTCGACCTGTCACCAATTCGTGGGGATGCCCACCGCGATGGAAAACCTGGAGCGGACCGTGCACGCAGCCCTGGCATCGGCCGGCTGGTCGGCCCCTGGCTCCCGGCCAAGTCCCGGACTCGGCGTCTACTGCCTGGCCGGCCTCGACCTCGCGATCGACGAAGAGCGCCTGGGACGCGCTCTGGCCGAGCTGCGGCTCACCGAGCGCGTCCTGCTGCACAACGACACCCGGGCCATCCTGCGAGCCGGCACCCTGTCGTCGTGGGGCCTGGGGCTCGTCTGCGGGACGGGCATCAATTGCGTCGCCGTCGCTCCCGACGGGCGTACGGTCCGGTACCCGGCGCTCGGGGAGCTCTCGGGTGACTTTACGACGGGTGGCAGCTGGCTCGGGACCCGGGCGCTCGGCCTCGCGCTCCGGGCCGAGGACGGGCGAGGACCCGACACGCGCCTGACCACCACCGTGCCGGCGGACCTCGGATTTCCCGACGCTCGAGCGGTCCTCGAGGCCGTCTACTCCGGCAAGCTGCCCTATTCCCGCCTGACGTCCCTCGCACCCCTGGTCTTCGATGCGGCCGCAGCGGGCGAGTCCCCCGCACGCGAGGCGGTGGATCTCGTCGCGGACGAGCTCGTCCGGATGGCGTCAGCGGCCATCCGGCGACTCGACCTCGCGACGATGCCCGTGGAAGTCGTCCTGGGGGGCGGCGTCTTCGGGACGCACTACGGCGGCTTCGTCGAACGGATCCGCGGGGGGATACTTGCGGAGGCGTCGCTGGCCAGCTTCGTCCGGCTCCCCGGCCCTCCGGTCGTCGGTGCGGCCATCCTCGGCCTCGAGGCGCTGGGGGTGGCGACCGCGGCCTCGATGGCACTCCTACACCGGTCGCTCGACGACCGCAGGGACGCCGCCGATGCAACGGGCCCGGGGACGGCGGGTACGGCCCCGTGACCGCTTCGATGGTCCGCCGTACCTCAGGCGGCGTGACCGGATGCCGCCCTCACCTCCTCGAGCAGCTTCTCGTCATCGGCGAGCAGTGATTGGGCCAGATTCCGCACGAGCTCCGTGAGCTCGGGGTGCTGGTCGGGGTCCCATCCGTCGAGCAGGTCGCTCAGCCCCGCGCGTCGTGCCTCGGTGAGCTGATCGATGGCGGCGCGTCCCTCGCCCGTGATGAGGACCCGCTCATCCGGGAGCGCCCCCCCGCCGTCCCCAGGACCGAGTCCGGAGCTGCCATCCAGTCGGATCATGCCGGCGCCGGCGAGCTCGGCGGCGCCGGTCTCGAGCCGTTCCACCGGGACGTCGAGCTGGCGCGCCAGCTCGACAAGGCTCACCCCCGGAGCTTCGGCCAGACGGTAGAGCAACCAGCACGCCCTGGGCTCCAGGGAGAGGTGCGCCCGCTCCGCCAGGGACCGATAGACATCGGCCCGGTTCTCCCTGCGGGACGCCGCCTCGAGGGTGCGCTGCACCTCCTGCAGCGACGTCCTGTCCGAGGGCATGGCAAAGGCCTCCCCGGTGTCGGCCCCGGTGCGCACGCTCTGCCGCAGCTCCCCCTCGGGGAGGAGCCACGACAACGCGAAGGCGAGGACCCCGATCGGGACGGCGATCATGAAGAGGTGCTGCACCGTCAGGGAGACCCCGTGCACCAGCGCGTAGTGCACGTTCGGCGGGAGGTGCGAGAGCTGCTCCGGCGTGAACGTCTGGGTCCCAGAGTTGGCCGGCAGCTGGACGCCGAAGTGGGCGACGTTGCCCGCGAGCTGGTTGGCGTAGACGGCGCCGAACACCGCCGCTCCGAAGGAACCGCCGATCTGCCGGAAGAAGTTGACTCCCGAGGTGGCGGCGCCGAGGTCCTCGTACCTGACCGCGTTCTGCACCGCGACGACCAGGATCTGCATCACGAGCCCGAGTCCGGCGCCGAAGATGAACATGTAGGCCGACATCTCCCAGGCTCCGGTGGATACGCCGACCTTGGAGAGGAGGAAGAGGCCCACCGTCATGAACGCCGTGCCCACGATCGGGAACACCTTGTAGCGCCCCCAGCGGCTCACCACCTGGCCGGCGCCCACCGAGGCCAGCAGGAGACCGCCCATGAGCGGGAAGAGCCGCACGCCCGAGTCGGTTGGGCTCACCCCCTTGACCACCTGCAGGAAGAGGGGCAGGAAGGTGAGCGCACCGAACATGGCGAACCCGATGACGAAGCCCACGGCGCTCGCAGACGAGAAGACCCGGTTGGCGAAGAGCCGGAGCGGCACCACCGGCTCCTTCGCGTGGCGCTCGGCGCCGAGGAAGGCGATGATCAAGAGGATCCCGGCGACCAGCAGGATGTACATCGGGAGCGACATCCACGGGTAGGAGATCCCCCCGAGGCTCGTGTAGAGCACGAGCGCCGTGGCCCCGAGCGTCAGCAGGATCGTGCCCGCGTAGTCGATGACCCGGCGGACGCGTTCGCCGTGCCCGGGGAGCTGCGCCGCGGTCACCACCAGGGCGACCAACCCGATCGGCACGTTGATGTAGAAGATCCATCGCCACGACAGGTACTCGACCATCAGGCCGCCGATGAGCGGACCGATCACCGTGACGACGCCGAACATCGCCCCGAAGATGCCCATATAGCGCCCGCGTTCGCGCGGCGAGAGGATGTCGCCGATGATGCTCTGGGCTCCGATCATCAGCCCGCCCCCGCCGAGCCCCTGGACGGCGCGGAAGAGGATGAGCTCGATCATCGACTGGCTCAGTCCCGACAGGATGGAGCCGACGAGGAAGATGATGATGGCCGCCTGGAAGAAGAGCTTCCGGCCGTAGAGGTCGCCGAGCTTGCCCCACAAGGGCATGGACACGGTGGACGCGAGCAGGTACGCGGTCACCACCCACGACAGGTGGGCCGCACCGTGCAGGTCGCCGACGATGGTGGGCAGCGCCGTGGACACGACGGTCTGGTCCAGAGCCGCCAGCAACATGCCGAGCACCAACGCGCCGAAGATGAGGTACACCCGGCGCTTGGGGAGTGCGAGCGTGGGCGCCGGGACCGCCGCTGCCGAGGTCACGGCGCCGCCTCGAGTTGGGATCCGCAAACCGGTGAAGGCTCGAGGGCCCCTGCGAGGTCACGGCCCGGCGACGGGTCGACGGTGCCCGGCGGGTCGAGCGGCGCGAGGTTGCTCGAGCGCCCCCCTCGCCGACCCATCCTGCCCGGCCACCAGTTCCACCGGCCGAGCAGCTGCACGGTGGACGGAACGAGCACCGTGCGCACGACGAAGGTGTCGAGGAGGATGCCCACCGCCAAGCCGACGCCGATCGCGGTGACGTCGCCGTTTCCCGGCGACGTGCTTCCCGTCAGGGCGAGCACGAGAAAGCTCCCCGCGAGGACGAGGCCGGCGGAGGTCACGGTCGGGCCGGTCGCACCCACGGCCCGGACGACCGCCCGGTGCAACGGAGCCCGCTGAGCCTCCTCGCGGATCCTCGTCATCACGAGAATGTTGTAGTCCTCGCCGAGCGCGAGCAGGAAGACGAACATGAGGAATGGGAGCAGGAAGGTGATGCCCCCCTGCCCACCCAGGAAGATGAACAGGACGACCGCCAGGCCGAGCGACGCCAGATACGACAGCACGACGCTCAAGATGAGGTAGATCGGCGCCACCAGGCTGCGCAGGACGAGCGCCAACACGAGGCCGATGGCGAGGACGGCGATCGGGATGATCTTGCCGAGGTCGGCGTCGGAGGTCGCGGACACGTCATAGAGGGCCGGCGCCTCTCCTGCCACCCCGCTGGCGCTCGCCCCGGAGGCCCGGGCCGCCGACGCGACCGCCAGGCGCATCGACGGCACGGCGTCGAGCGCCGCCGTCGAACCGGGATCGCCGGCGCGCAGCCCGGCCTCGAACTGCACCGTGTGCCCGTCGGCGCTGACGAAGAGGGCGGTCGCGCGATAGGCGTTGTACTCCGAGACGGAGACCCCCAGACCAGAAGGCGGCAGCTCGGGAAGATCGCGGGCGGGTCCCAGCCGGGCGTGCAGGGCCACCAGCTCGGCGGGGCCGAGCGAGCCGCCGTTCGCATTGAAGGGTCCGGCGAGATGGGAGAAGGGTCGAGCCGAGGCCAGCACCCTCTGCGCCCGCACGACCTCGTCGGGGTCGGACCATGCCGAGGTGGAAAATCGGAAGAGGAGATTCGTCGGGTTCTGCGTCGTCTGGGGGAAGTGGGCGGCGACCGCAGCGTTGCCGGCGGCCGCGTCGCTGGCTGGTGGCGCGGCAAGGCCGGTGGAGAACCCGCCGGGCTCGAATCCCAAGGTCGCCAGCGCGAGCAGTCCCAGTGCGCCGACCCCGATCGACAACGACACCCCGGGCCTCCGCACGAGGCGGGCCGCCACCGTCCCCCACCATCCGACCGGTCGCGCCGGGCCACTCGCCAGAGCGTGCGCCGGCCAGAAGACCGCACGACCGAAGATCGCGAGCAGCGCCGGGACCAGCGTGAGGCCGGCCAGGATCATTATCCCGATGCCGAGGGCCAGCGGGGGGCCCAGATCCCGATACACGCCGAAGTCGGCGAAAGCCAGGCTGAGCAGTGCCACCACGACGGTGGCCCCGGATGCGGTGATCGACTCCCCCACCTTGGCCAGCGCCCGGCTCACCGCCTGCCGGGGATCGACGCTCACCTGGAGCTCCTCGCGCACCCGGAAGACCAGGAAGAGGCCGTAGTCGGTACCCGCACCGAGGACGAGGACGATGAGGAGGAGCGGCGTGACCGACGAGATCTTGAGGCCAACGTTGCCGAGACCTCCGATGAGGGCTTCGGAAAGGAGGAGTGCGAGCAGGGCGGGCAGGAGGGTGAGGATCGGGGCGAGCAACGCCCGGAAGATCACGAGCAAGAGGACGAGGATGAACAGGATCGTGAGGGTCTGGGTCAGGCTCTGCGTCCGCGCCGACGCTCGCTGGTTGGCCACGTTGGCGGCGAGCTGGCCCGAGAGGTGGACCTCGATCCCCGGCGGAGCCGGGGTGGAGACGACGACGTTCTGCAGGCCGTCGATCAACTGTTGGTCGCCCGACTGATCGAGGTAGCTGCGGGACGACCTGGCGAGGATCTGCACGGCGCGCCGATCCGGGGAGATCCCGATGAACAGGACCTGCGTGACCGAAGGGGTTTGGGCGAGCCGGCGGGAGAGACGCGTCAGGTAGGCCTCGTCGGAAGCGTCCAGCGCGCGACCCTCGGCCACGGCCACGAGCGGGACCTGGGCAAGCTGGGTCGATCCAGCCAAGGGCTGGGCCAGTGCGGCGGCCCGGTTGATCGGGGCGCTCGCCGGCAGGAAGGCGCGGTTGTCGTCGTCGACCTGGCTCGACATCGAAGGCAGCTCGTGCACCGCGGCGACGGTGCCGACGACCCAGGCGACCACGATCACCCAGCGGAGCCGGACCACGCCCCGGCCGAGGGAGCCGAACAGCTCGCTCATCGATCCCCCGAGCTCGGTGGCTCGACTCCGCGCTCCGCCTCCTCGGCGACCATCACCATGCCCTCCAGCAGCGCCGCTGCCCGTTCGGGACCCATGCGTTCCAGGGCGCGGCGCAAGGGGGTCAATCGGGACTCGAGCACGTGCAGGCTCTCCCTGCGATGGGCCGGCTCGATCGACACGACCGTGCGGCGGCGATCCCTCGGGTCCTCGGTCCGCACGACGAGGCCGGCGTCGGCCAGCTGGGTGACCAAGAGGCTGGTCGTGCTCAGCGCCAAGCCGACCCGGCCCGCAAGCTCCGAGACCGTGAGCGGCCCCTCGAGGGCGATCACCGCGAACACCGAGACGTGCCGGGGCGCCAGGGCGCCGCTGTCGATCAGGTCGCGCAACGGGGACGGGAGGCTGTGGTCCCGTGGGCCGCGGGCGAGCCGCATGAACGAGAGGAGGAGCTCGGCCGCCTGGGCACGGAGCGCGTCGGGAGCGGGGATCTCCTCACGGAGGTCGCGATCACCCGCGGCCCGTTGGCGCCCGGACCGGTCCTCCTCGACGCGGACGGCACCAGGCACGGCCATATCGTTTGAGAATAGAAAAGTGTTGATACAAAAGCAAATGCCGGCTCGCCGTCGGGTCTCCCCTCACGCGACGGGCCGGCATCGCCACCGGCCAAAAGCCCCGCCCGTCAGGTCCCGACGCCGACGGGGCAGCTCACCCCCGTGCCCCCCAGGCCGCAGTAACCCATCGGGTTGGCGTCGAGATACTGCTGGTGGTAGTCCTCGGCGTAGTAGAAGGGTCCGGCGTCGGCGATCTCGGTGGCGATCTCGCCATAGCCGGATCGACCGAGCGCCTCCTGGTAGCGGGCCAGGGCGGCCTGAGCGGCCGACCTCTGCCGTTCCCCGTGCACCTCGATCAGGGACCGGTATTGGGTGCCGACGTCGTTGCCCTGCCGCATGAGCTGGGTGGGGTCGTGGCTCTCAAAGAAGACCCGGAGCAGCTCGTCGTACGACACCTTCCGAGGGTCGAAGACGACGAGGACGACCTCGGCGTGGCCCGTCCGGCCACTGCAGACCTCCTCGTAGGTGGGGTTGGGGGTGAAGCCGCCGCTGTAGCCGACCGCTGTGGTGTGGACGCCGTCCACGTTCCAGAACTTGCGCTCTGCGCCCCAAAAACAACCCATCCCGAACGTTGCCTGCTCAAGACCCTCGGGAAAGGGCGGGGCCATCGGGGTGCCGAGCACCCGGTGGCGCCCCGGCGTCACGATGGGATGATCCCGCCCCGGCAGGGCGCGCTCGGGCGTGACCATCTCTGGCGTGCGGCGCGTGAACAATCCCATGAAGCCTCCCTCAGTGCGTTGTCACGTGGGTGACGGGGTATCTCCTTCTTCCATCCGGCGAACCGAGGATCCGCCGAGCGGCGATCCCCTCATCCGGCACAAGACACCCTGTGAACGCCAACCCCAAAAGGCCTGTCGATATGCCCGAATTCGAGGCCTGGAGATCCGCCATCCGTTCCGGTCCCCTATGCGGTTCCGAACGCCGGGCGACCGCCTACATTGGTTCCGGTGCACCGCGGGCAATCCGAAGCGCCGGTCCGTTCGACAGCCACGGGAGGGACGTGATGGTCGAGCAAACCATCGCCGACCGCGCCCACTCGCTGGGGCAGCGGTTGCGGGCGGTACGCACGCTGACCGAGGATCTCTCAGGGCCCCTCTCGCCCGAGGACCAGACGGTCCAATCGATGCCCGACGTGAGCCCGACGAAGTGGCACCGGGCGCACACCTCGTGGTTCTTCGAGACCTTCGTGCTCCAACCGAGCCTGCCCGGTTACGCCGCCTTCCATCCCGCTTTCGGCTACCTCTTCAACTCCTACTACGAGGCAGTGGGGTCACGGCATCCGAGAGCCGCCCGCGGCGTCATCTCCCGGCCGGGTGTCGCGGAGATCGGTCGCTACCGTTCGCACGTCGACAAGGCCATGGAGCGCCTCCTCGAGGGGGCCTGCGAGGACGTCCTCGATCTCGTGGAGCTCGGGATCCATCACGAGCAGCAACACCAAGAGCTGCTCTTGATGGATGCGAAGCACGTCTTCTCGTGCAACCCCCTCCAGCCCACCTACTGCGCCGCAGCGGAGCCCGCTTGCGGCGGTCCACCGGAAAAGCAGGGGTGGATCGAGCATCCCGGTGGGATCGCCGAGATCGGCACCTCCGACGCCGACTTCAGCTTCGACAACGAGCGTCCCCGCCACCGCGTCCAGCTGGTGCCGTTCGCCCTCTCGGATCGATCGGTCACGTGCGGCGAGTGGATCGAGTTCGTCGAGGACGGCGGCTACCGCCGCCCCGAGCTCTGGCTCTCCGACGGGTGGGCCACGGTGCAGCAGGAGGGTTGGGATTCGCCCCTCTACTGGTCGCCGGGCGAGCCCGACGCGTGGGGGGCTCCCGATTCCGCCGCGCTCGACGACCGCTCCGAGTGGTCCGTGTTCACCCTGATGGGCCGGCACGCCGTCGTGCCCTCGGAGCCGGTGTGCCACGTCAGCTACTACGAGGCGGACGCCTTCGCCCGTTGGGCAGGTGCACGCCTCCCGACCGAGGCCGAATGGGAGGCAGTGGCTTCCTCGCACTGGAGCCCCCCGCCGCCGGCCGGGAAGGTCGCCCCGGGCCCGACCGGATGGCGCCGCCTCCTGCACCCGGCGATTGCCGGGCGGCCCCCCGCCTTCTTCCGGAACGTCTGGGAGTGGACCGCCAGCGCCTACTCTGCGTACCCCGGGTTCCGCGCCGCAGCGGGCGCCGTCGGGGAGTACAACGGGAAGTTCATGGTCAACCAGCACGTCCTGCGCGGAGGCTCGTGCGCGACACCGGATGGCCACATCCGGCCGACCTACCGCAACTTCTTTCCTCCCGGTGCCCGCTGGGCCTTTAGCGGGCTCCGCCTCGCCCGGGACCTGTAACCGGGCCAAGACGGGAGAATCTTTCGCCATGGGCAGTGTGGATGTCGACGTGCACCTCACGCAGGAGGACCTGAGGACCCAGCTCGAGGAGGACGTGCGGGTGGGACTCGCCTCCCGGCCCAAGTCCCTGCCGCCCGTGTGGTTCTACGACGAGCGCGGGAGCCGGCTCTTCGAGGACATCACCGAGTTGCCCGAGTACTACCCGACCCGCGCCGAGCGCCGCCTGCTGGAGCTGCACAGCGGCTCGATCGCCCGGCTCTCCGGCGCCGAGAGCCTCGTCGAGCTCGGTGCGGGGGCCTGCGACAAGACCCGCGTCCTGCTGGAGGGCCTCCACCAGAGAGGCACGCTCGAGCGCTATGTCCCCTTCGACGTGAGCCTCACCACCGCCGAGGCAGCCGAGCGGTTGGCGGACGACTACGGGGAGCTCTCGTTCCTGACGGTGATCGGCGACTTCCACCGGCACCTCGAAGCGCTGCCGATGCGTGGCCGATCGCTCGTGGCGTTCCTGGGCGGGACGATCGGCAACCTCCGCCCCGAGCAGCGGGGGAAGTTCCTCTTCGACGTCGCGGCGTCGATGGACCCCGAGGGCCACCTCTTGCTCGGCACCGACATGGTCAAGGACCGGGACCGGTTGATCGCCGCCTACGACGACGCGGCCGGCGTCACCGCGGCCTTCAACCGCAACGTGCTCGAGGTGCTCAACCGCGAGCTCGAGGCCGACTTCGATCCCTCCCGCTTCGAGCACGTGGCGGTCTGGAACGAATCGGAAGCGTGGATCGAGATGCGGCTGCGAGCCACCGCCCCCGTGGAGGCCGAGATCGGAGCCCTCGAGATGCAGGTGGCCTTTGAGCAGGGCGAGGACCTCCTGACCGAGATCAGCGCCAAGTTCACGCCGGGGCGGGTGAGGGAGGAGCTCGGCGACGCCGGCTTCGTGGTGGACGAGATCTGGGGAGAAGAGGAGGGGGAGTTCCTTCTCACGCTGGCTCATCCTGCCGGCTGACGGCGGCCCTATCGCGGGTCGGTCGTCGCTCCGGGGGTCCGAGCACCCTCGGTCGGGTAGTAGACGAGGACGGTAGGGGGCCGACAGCGCGCCAGGGGGTGCGGACAGAACCCGACGGAAGGAGGAGCCCAGATGGCCGACACGGGCGCTCCTCCGGGGTCCCTCTCGCGCGGCACCGGGGCGGTTGGGGTCCGGGGTCGCGAGGCAGCGCTCGCCACGCTGCTCTTCGTCCTCTTCCTGACGTTCCTCGACAACACGATCGTCTCCGTCGTCCTGGCGCACGTGCAGAGCGAGCTCCACGCCTCGGTCAGTCAGCTCCAGTGGGTGATCAACGGTTACGCGCTGACCTTCGCCAGCCTCATGCTGAGCTTCGGCACGGTCGGGGACCTGCTCGGGCGCAAGAAGGTGATGCTCTTCGGCGTCGCCGTCTTCTGTGCCGGATCCGTGATCGGCGCTCTGGCTCCGAACACCGACACCTTGATCGCCGGGCGGGTGGTCATGGGCATCGGCGCGGCGGCCTCCGAGCCCGGGACGCTGTCCATGATCCGTCACCTGTACCCGGAACGGCGGTCGCGCGCCCGATCGCTCGGCATCTGGATGGCGGTCTCCAGCCTCGCTCTCGCCCTCGGCCCCCTGATCGGTGGCGTGCTGGTGGCGCTGTGGTCGTGGCGAGCCATCTTCTGGTTCAACCTCTTCTTCGGCGCCGTCGCCTTTGCCTGCGCCGCGATCGTGCTGCCCGAGACCTCCGACCCCGTCCGCGCCCGCCTCGACATCCCCGGGTTCGTCCTCGGCGCCGTCGCCATCGGCTCGGCCACCTTCGCGACCATCCTGGGCGAGACCACCGGCTACCTGGTCTGGTGGATCGGGGCCCTGTACCTGCTGGCCGTGCTCGCCGCCATCGCCTTCGTCTTCGCCGAGCTCCGGGCCCCCAATCCGGTTCTCAACGTGCGCTACTTCAAACGGCCACCCTTCGCGGGATCCACCATCATCGCCTGCACCACCTACTTCGGGACGTTCGCCATCTTCTTCTTCGTGGCGCTCTACCTGCAGGTGGTAGGCACTAACTCGTCGCTGCGGACGGCGCTCGACTTCATTCCGATGGCCATCGGCATGGTCGTCGCCTCGCTGCTGACGGGGCGCTGGGTCGCGGCATGGGGGCCCCGTATCCCCATGGCCACGGGCTGCCTGCTCGCTGGGGTCGGGATCCTCCTCACCCAGGCCTTGATCTCCCCCGACGCGGGGATCGGCGACGTGGGTTGGACGATGTTCATCGCCGGTGTCGGCATCGGCATCGCCCTGGTCCCCGTGACCTCGACCGCACTGTCCTGCGTCCCGCCCGAGCACTCGGGCATGGCCGCCTCGACCACCAACACCGCCCGAGAGCTCGGGGGTGTGGCGGGCGTGGCGATCCTCGGCTCGATCGTCAATGGCCACCTGACCGTCAACCTCGTGCACCGCCTCTCGGCGATCGGCATCCCCAAGTCGTACCAACAATTGGTCGTGGGGGCGGTCACCACCGGCACGTACCAGAGTCAGGCCCAGTCGGCGACCTCCAAGAACCCCGGGATCCAACACATCGTCAACGAGGTGGTCGGCGCCGCGTACGGGGCCTTCGGGCGCGGGCTCACGGTCTCCCTGGCTATCGCCGCCGCACTGTTGCTCGCCTCCGCCGTGCTCGCCCTGCTCACGGTCTACGGACGCACGGTCCACCTGCACCTGCACCGCTCGAGCATCCTGTCGTCGGAGCCGGAGCCGGAGTCGGAGCCGGACCCGGACCCGGAGCCCCCAGGCGAGCGCCGGCCGGCCAAGGAGGGCGGCGCGTGACCTCGTCGGCGCCGGGAATGCCTACGGTGGAAGCGGCGTTTGCGCGCTTGGAGCGTAGGAGGAACCTGGAGCAGTGCCACCGAACCAGTTTGGGATGGGCATCCGTTCGTTCCGTCGGGACCGTTCCATCCTGCAACACCGCGTCAAGCGGGGCACCACCCGCCGCATGCTCCGCTTCGCCGTCCCCTACCGCAAGATCCTCGCCGTCTTCTTGCCCGCCGTGCTGGTGGACGCCGTCATCGGAGCCATCAACCCTCTGATCCTGCGCGACATCATCGACAAGGGCATCCTCGGCCACGACGCCGACCTCGTCATCGTGCTGGCCTCGGTGGCCGCGGGCCTGGCACTGGCCGATGCCGGCCTGCAACTCCTTCAGCGATGGCTCTCGGCGGTGATCGGCGAGGGCCTCATCTTCGACATGCGCTCCAAGGTCTTTCGCCACGTCCAGCGGATGCCCCTCGCCTTCTTCAGCCGGACCCAGACCGGTGCGCTCGTCAGCCGGCTCAACAACGACGTGATCGGCGCCCAGCAGGCCTTTACGGACCTGCTGTCCAACGTCGTGGGCAACCTCGTCACGGTCGCCATCGTCCTCGGGGCCATGTTCATCCTGTCGTGGCAGGTCACGCTGGTGGCGCTCGTCCTGTTGCCGATGTTCCTGATCCCGGCGCGACTGGTCGGACGCCGTCTCGGGGCCATGACCAAGGAGAGCTACGACCTCAACGCCCAGATGAACATGGTGATGTCGGAGCGCTTCAACGTCGCCGGCGCCATGCTGGTCAAGCTGTTCGGTCGACCCGGCGTCGAGGCGGACAACTTCGAGCAGAAGGCCGGCCGGGTGCGCGACATCGGCGTCACGCAGGCCACGTACGCGCGGGTGTTCCTGGTCGCCCTGAGCCTGGTGGGATCGCTTGCCACCGCCTTCGTCTACGGCTTCGGGGGCGTGGCCGCCGCCCACGGGACCATCGCCATCGGGACCCTCGTGGCGCTCACCGCCTACCTGGCCCGCCTCTACAGCCCGCTCACCCAGCTGTCGAACCTGAACCTCGACGTGGTGACGACGCTCGTCTCCTTCGAGCGGCTGTTCGAGGTGCTCGATCTCGTGCCGCTCATCGACGAGCGCCCCGGCGCGACCGCCCTACCGAGCGGACCCGCGACCGTCGAATTCGACCATGTCGACTTCTCGTATCCGACCGCCGGCGACGTATCGCTCGCCTCGCTCGAGGCGGTGGCCGCCCTGGAGCAGGCTCCCCAGCACCAGATCCTGCACGACGTCTCGTTCACGGTCTCCCCGGGCCAGTTGGTCGCGCTCGTCGGGCCCTCGGGGGCGGGCAAGACGACCATCAGCATGCTCGTCCCCCGTCTCTACGACGTCTCGGCGGGCGCCGTCCGCATCAACGGCACCGACGTACGCGACGCCACCCTCGATTCCCTGCGAGACCGGATCGGCGTGGTGACCCAGGACCCCCACCTGTTGCACGACACCCTTCGCGCCAACCTCCTCTACGCCAGGCCCGAGGCGTCGGACGACGAGCTCCTGGAGGCCCTCGACCAGGCGCAGATCCTCCCCTTGATCCGGGATCTGCCCGACGGCCTCGACACGGTCGTCGGGGAACGTGGCTACCGGCTCTCGGGCGGTGAGAAGCAGCGCGTCGCCCTGGCACGGCTGATCCTCAAGGCGCCCGAGATCGTCGTGCTGGACGAGGCCACGGCCCATCTCGACTCGGAGTCGGAGGCCGCGGTCAAGGCTGCCCTCAAGACCGCGCTGGCGGGTCGGACGTCGCTCGTGATCGCGCACCGCCTTTCCACCGTCCGAGAGGCGGACCAGCTGCTCGTCATCAACCGGGGTCGGATCGTGGAGCGCGGCACGCACGCCGAGCTCTTGTCGGCCAACGGGCTCTACGCCGAGCTCTACCGCACGCAATTCGCCGATCAGGACTCAGCCCCCGCGGCGGCCTGAGCCGATCCCCGTCCCGCTCCCGCGGCGCGGCGAGCGGCGCTCGTCCGGTCACCCTCGAGATCCGGACCCGTCGCTACACTCTGCCGACGCCATCGGGCCCCTCGTCATCCCGTGGCGCGACACGGGGAGGAGTGAGCCGAATCCATGGAGCTCTACGAAGCCCTCTACACGACGCGGGCCATGCGCAGGGTCCGCCCGGACCCGATCCCGCTCGACGTGCAGGCCCGGATCCTCGACGCCGCGGTCCGGGCGCCGAGCGGCGGCAACCAGCAGAACTGGCGGTTCCTCGTGGTCGACGATCCCGCGGTCAAGGCCCGGCTCGGGCCCCTCTACCGCGAGGCCATGGCCCTGCTGTGGCGTGACTACTACGCACCCCAGCTCCAAGCGGCGCGCCAACGCCCGGACGACCCCGAGAGCATCCAGTTCCTCAGGATCCAACGCTCGGCCCAGCACTTGGCCGACCATTTCGAGGACGTCCCGCTGTACCTATTCGCCTTCGCCCAGAACGATCCCGGGGGCAGCTCCATCTACCCCGCCGTCTGGAGCGCCATGCTGGCGGCGCGCGCCGAGGGGATCGGGTCGTGCCTCACGCAGGTGCTCGTCTTCCGGAACCAGGAGGCGATGGACGTGCTCGAGGTTCCCCGCGACGAGCACTGGATCATGTCCGCGTGCGTGAGCCTGGGCTACCCGACGGGTCGATGGGGAGTGGCGGCGCGGCGCCCGGTCCACGAGGTGACAAGCCGCAACCGCTGGGGCGGTGAACTCGGCATCGCGATCCCGGTGCCGCTATGGTCTCCGGGCGAGGGAACGGTGCCGAGGGAGGATTGACCGTCGATGTTCACCACCATGGCTCGGTGGGTCACGCGTCACCCATGGTGGGTCGTCGGCTTCTGGGTCGTCGTGGCGGTCGTGACCATCGCCCTGTCGCCCTCCCTGTCGAAGTACACCAACGCCAACAACAGCGCCTTCCTCCCGAGCTCCTTCCAATCCGTCCAGGCTCAGAACATCATCAACCAGAAGTTCCCGCAGAATTCGGGAGCGACGGGCCTGATCGTCATCAACCGCCGCGACGGCGACGCGCTCACCTCCCAGGACCTGACCACCGTCCAGTCGCTGGCCACGACGCTGACCAACGACAAGATCCCCGGTGTCCAGAGCGTGACCTACTCGACCAGCCTCGAGTCGGCCAACAAGAAAGTGATCCTGGTCAACATCGTCTTCACCCAGCCCGCAGGCGTCACCGTGGTCAACGACGCGGTGCCCACGATCCGCAACGACACCAACCACATCCTCCAGAACACGGACCTCCGGGGCGGGCTGACCGGCAGCGCGGCCATCCAGGTGGACACCACCAACGCCTACGACACGGCCGAGACGATCATCACCATCGCGACGTTCGCCCTGATCATCATCCTGCTCGGGATCATCTTCCGCAGCCCCCTCATCTGCATCATCCCCCTCTTCATCATCCTGCTCGTCCACCAGATGGTGACGGGTCTCGTCGCCGACCTTGCGTCCGCCTTCGGGTTCCAGGTGAGCTCGATCCTGGCGCCCCTACTGATCGTCGTCCTCTTCGGGGTGGGGACCGACTACATCGTCTTCCTCCTGTTCCGATATAGGGAACGGCTGCGCGCCGGCGAAGAGAGGCACGAGGCGCTCGAGCGCGGGCTCGTGTCCACGGCGGAGATCGTCCTGTCGGCCGCCCTCACGGTCGCCGCGGCCTTCGCCGCGCTCCTGCTCGCGAATCTCGGGACGCTCAAGACGCTCGCCCCGGGCCTCATCACCGCGGTCCTCGTCATGATGCTGGCCGCCAACACGCTCGTCCCGGCCATCTTGGAACTGCTCGGCAAGCATCTCTTCTGGCCCTGGGGGGTCGGCGAGAACAAGGTCTCGAAGCGGGCCGAGAGGTCGGCCCGGGGCGTCGGTCGGCATCCCGGACGCTATGCGGCGATCTTCGGACTCATCCTCGTCGTCCTCGCGATCGGGATCTTCGCCTACAAGCCGACCTACAACACCCTCGAGGAGCTACCCAAGAGCACGCCCTCGCTGCAGGCGTACTACACGATGGCGAGCGCCTTCCCGCCCGGCGCGCTCGGACCGACCCAGGTGGTGGTCAACGGGAGCCAGCAGCTCACGAGCAGCTCCCTGACCAACCTCGATTCGATCCTCTCGAAACAAAGCGGCGTCGCCGAGGTCCTGCCCGCCACGATCTCCTCCGACAAGACGGCGGCCTACATCTCGGTGCTGCTCAAGGACAACCCCTACGACGTCAACGCCATGGACTACGTCGAACAGACCCTGCGTCCGGCGGTCCAGGGCTCGGTGCCCGGCGACCAGGTCCTCGTCGGTGGGACCACGGCCTCGCTGGTCGACGTCCGAAAGTCGCTCAACGAGAGCATGGTGCTCATCTTCCCGGTGGCCCTGGCCATCATCCTGCTGATCCTGATCTTCCTCCTGCGGGCCGTCCCGGGATCGATCTACATACTGGTCGGGGTCGCCCTGGCCTACGTCGGGACGCTCGGGATCACCTCGGTCGTGTTCATCAGCCTGGGAGGGCTGTCCGGCCTCGACTTCTCGACGCCGGTCGTGCTGTATCTCTTCGTGCTGGCCATAGGCACGGACTACAACATCGCGTCCTCGCACCGATTGCGAGAGGAGATGGCGGCGGGCCACAAGGCGAGCGAGGCGGTGCGGATCGCCCTCTTGCACGGCGCCCCGATGATCGACTCGGCCGCCGTCATCCTGGCGGGGACGTTCGCGTCGTTGATGCTGACCGGGCTCGCGGCCCTGACCGAGCTCGGCTTCGGGGTGTCCATCGGCATCCTGATCGCGGCCTTCATCCTCTCGACGAGACTGGTGCCGGCGATGTCTGCCCTTCGCCACTGGCACTTCTGGTGGCCCAACCGCTTCCACCAGACGACCGAGGTGACGAGGCCGACAAAGGAAGCCGCCGCACCGGCGGCGCGCTCCGGCTAGCAGCGCTGCACGTCGCCCCGGTGCGCCCCCCGACGCGAGTGGGGCACCGGCACGTCGCCGGCGGCGCCTCGCGGCGGCCCAACTGGTCCGACGGGCCCTACTGGTCCGACAGGATGGCTTCGAGCTCCGCGAGAGGGTCGCGATCGGGGGGTCCCGACACCTCGACCGAGGCCCGGTGGATGACGCCGTTGATCGAGAAGGGTGCCTCGTAGCCGTCGCCGATCGCCGGGCCCCACTCGTACCCGCAGGTGAGGCCCACCCCCGTGCCGCTGAAGCCCGAGGGCGTGCACCTCGGGATCGGACCTTGGCCGACCTCGATCCCGTCCACCTCGAGATCCGCCGTGCCACCGAGGCCCGGCGTCTTCTCGAATCGCATCACCACGAGATGGCGGCCCCCCGCCAGCGGCGATCGGGCCTCCACGACGTGGAGCTCCTTGCCGTAGAGGTTGTGGAGGTAGCGGATCCGGCCACCGATCACCTGCAACGTCCAGCCGCCGAGCACCGAGCCGAGCGCCAGCAACGTCCCCTCCGCCACGACGCCCGGTTGCACCTCGAGGTCGATGGTGACCACGTGGCTGCGGTTGCGGATGTTGACGGCGACGGGCTCGGGCACCGGGGAGCCGCCGGGGAAGTACCGAAACGAGGTGAGCTCCCGCAGCCGGTTGGGGGGCGGGTTGACGAGCGCATGGAGGACGCGGTTGTCGAGCGGCAGCACCTGGTTGCGGGCGGCCTCGACCCACCAGATCCGCTCCAGCTCCGCGACCTTGTCGGGGTGCTCGAGGGCCAGGTCCTCGGTCTCGGAGAGGTCGGTCTCGACGTGGTACAGCTCCCAGGTGTCTTCGTCGAACGAGGCGTTCTGGTCCAGCCCGTCCGAGTACATCGGGCCGACGGGCTTGAACGTGACCGCCTTCCACCCCCGGTGATAGATGGCCCGGGAGCCGAACATCTCGAAGTACTGCGTCACGTGGCGCTCGGGTGCATCCTCGCCCCCGGGTTCGAGCAGGTAGGCGAAGCTCGTCCCGTCGACGTCGCTCTGCGGGACGTGGTCGACGACGTCGGGGGGATCGATCCCCGCCAGCTCCAGCACCGTCGGGAGGACGTCGACGGCGTGGACGAACTGCCGGCGGAGCCCACCGACGACCGCCCCGAGGTGCGCGGGCCAGCTCACGATGCAGGGATCCGCCACCCCACCGTGGTGCACCTCGCGCTTCCAGCGCTTGAAGGGGGTGTTCCCCGCCATCGTCCAGCCCCATGGGTAATTGTTGTGCGTGCTCGGTCCGCCGATCTCCTCGATGCGGGACTGCATCTCCTCGGTGCTGGCGGGGTCCAGGTTGCTCAGCCGGATGTCGTTGATCGATCCGGTGGGCCCGCCTTCCGCGCTCGCACCGTTGTCCGAGACCGCGACGACCACCGTGTCGTCGAGCTCGCCGAGCTCTGCGAGAAAGGCGAGCAGGCGCCCGATCTGGTCGTCGGTGTGCGAGAGGAAGCCGGCGAAGCACTCCATGAACCGAGCCGCCAGCCGGCGCTCCTCGTGCGGCAGGTCGTCCCAGGCGGGCACCCACGAGGGACGGGGTGACAGCCGGGTGCCGGGGGGGACGACCCCGCTCGCGAGCTGCCGGGCGAAGGTCTCCTCCCGCCACGAGTCCCAACCGAGATCGAACCGGCCCCGCTGTGCCTCGATCCACGATCGGGGGGCCTGGTGCGGCGAGTGGCAGGCGCCCGTGCACAGGTAGAGGAAGAAGGGACGGGCGGGATCGACGGCCCGTAGGTCGGAGAGCATCAGGATGGCCTGGTCCACCAGGTCCGTGCTGAGGTGATAGCCCTCCGCGATCGAACGCGGCGGGCGGACGGCGTGGTTGTCCTGGTACAGGGCGGGGACGAACTGGTGGGTCTCGCCGCCGTGGAACCCGTACCAGCGGTCGAAGCCCCTGGCGAGCGGCCAGGTGCGGCGGGACGCGGCCATGTGGGTCTCGTCCTCGGGACTCAGGTGCCACTTGCCGACGGCGTAGGTGGCGTAGCCGGCCTCCCGCAGGATCTCCGAGAGGAACCCGTTCTCCCGCGGCACCCTCCCCCAGTAACCGGGGAAGCCGATCGCCAGGTCGGCGACCCGGCCCATGCCGTTGCGGTGATGGTTGCGGCCGCTCAAGAGGCACGCCCGGGTGGGCGAGCACAGCGCCGTCGTGCGGAAGTTGGTCAGGCGCAACCCGCTCGAGGCGAGACCGTCGAGGTTGGGGGTCGCGATGTCCGACCCGTAGCACCCGAGCTGGGCGAAACCCACGTCGTCCAGGACGAGGAGCACGACGTTGGGGGCACCGGAGGGCGCCTTGGGCTCCTCCGGCCACCAGGGCGTGGACGTCCGCCAGTCCCTGCCAATGACCCCCCCGAAGCTGTTGATGGCGCGTCCTCGGTCGTCAGGTGTGGGCCGCTCGGCGGTTGATCGGGCGGTGGTCCTGGTTGTGGACGTAGGCGAACCGGGCCAGGGTGCCGATCGCGCCCATGATGCCGATGCCGAGCAGGGCCAGGAAGATGATCAGCCCGAGGGCCTGGTAGGCGTTGTTCTCCGACAGGCTCCGGTTGCCGTAGGCCCACGTGACGACGCCCATGACGAGGAGCTCCAGTACGCAGAGCGCACCGAACGCCTGCAGGAGCGCGGCACCGCTCTTGCGGTCGACCTCGGGCAGGCGCGCCGAGGCGCTGTTGATCAGCAGCGGCGCGAGTCCGAGGAAGAGCACGAAGATGCCCGCCCCGATGACCCCGTACCACCAGTCGGAGAACACGCCCGTCGCGCCGAAGGCCAGCGCGGTCGAGAACAGGAGCAGGAGGAACAGGAGCCGTAGAGCCAGTCGCAGCACGGCACTATGCATACCATCCGCCGGGCCCCTCAGCCCAGCTTCCCCGCCCTACCGGAGGATCTCGACGAGCAGGACCCACGCGTCGAAGACCCCAGCGACGATCGAGAGGGCGGCGCTCGCCGCGAGGAAGCCGTACCCGGCGTGGACCTCGGCGAGCAGGAGCGCCGCTCCGACGAGCGCCGGCACGAGCGCGACCTGCGACGCCACGAGCCTCAGGTAACGCTCGATGGGCGGGCGCTCGCGGGACGAGCCGAGCCCCCGCACGACGAGCCTCGTCACCGAGGCCCAGATCGGGACGGCAATCGCCGCCGTCAAGACGCCGGCGATCCACAGCTCGCCGGACGGCGCCAGCACCGCGAACCCGAGGAGTACCGGCGTCACCAATAGGAGCATGGCCTCGGCAGCTCGCCCGACAAGGACCGGATCCGACACGATCTGGCGCAGGTTGATGGACAGCGCCACGAAGACGAGGCCGGCCAGCGCCGCCGCCGCCCCCACCTGGGCGATGAAGAAATCCTCCCAGCTACCCGCCATCACCTTCTCCGGCCACTTCCGAGCGTCGCTGCGCCTCAGGACACCGCAGGGGACTCCCCCTCGATCGCCCGGGCCTCCCGGCAGAGCCGTTCTTGCGTGATGCGGACGGCATCGGGGCTGCTGTCGACGAGCAGGTAACGCCGGCCGGCACGATGGGCGGCCACGCCCGTCGTGCCGCTGCCGCAGAAGAAGTCGGCGACGAGGTCCCCCGGCCTGCTCGAGGCACGGACGATCCGCTCGACCAGGGCCACCGGCTTCTGCGTCGGGTACCCCGTGCGCTCCCGACCCGACGTGGGAACGATCGTCATCCACCACGTGTCCGTCGGGAGCTTGCCCCGCGCCGCCTTCTCCGGGCCCACGAGGCCGGGGGCCATGTAGGGGATCCGGTCGATCTCGTCGCGGTTGAAGACCCACCGGTCGGACTTCGCGTACCAGAGGATGTTGTCGTGCTTGCGGGGCCACCGATCGCGCGGCCGGCCGCCGTAGTCGTAAGCCCAGATGATCTCGTTGACGAGCCGATCGGGACCGAAGATCTCGTCGAGCACCAACCGGGCGTGATGCACCGTCCGAAAGTCGAGGTGGACGTAGAGGGAACCCGTCTCCGTCAGCAGGCGATGCATCTCCACGAACCGCTCGTGGAGGAAGGCGAGGTAGTCGTCGAGCACCATCCCGTCGTCGTACTCGTGGGAGGACACGACGTCGTAGCGATAGAGGCGGCCACCGAAGCCGCGTCGCGTCTTGTCCCCGGTCCCGGTCCGGATCGACTCCAGCCGCCGGCGCCGCCCGGTCCCGAAGGGCGGATCGATGTAGACGAGGTCGACGCTCCCGCCGCCGAGGCGCCGCATGATCGGGAGGTTGTCGCCCCCGAGCACCTCGCCCCCCGGGGACGTGCCGAGGTACGGGGCGCTCATGCAGAGCGAACACTACCGGGCCCTCACCGGTCATCCGGGCATCCCCGCGACCGACGGGGATCACGACCGAGCGGCTGCGCGGCGAAGCACGGGCGTCCGCCCGGCCGCGCGAACAACGCCTGTCGAGCGCGGACAAACTGCTCACACGCGTGCGGGGGTGAACGCACCGCGACGCGTCGAAGTCCGCACCGCGAGTAGGAGGTGAACCCGCGGACGGAACCGCGCCCAAGCCTTGTTCGCTCACGTCACTGCTCATACCTTGACGACGCCTTGGGTCGACGAGCGTGGGGTGACATATGCGAATTTGGTCTGCAGGTTCTCCGGGAGCCGGCCGTCGGTCCGCGCGCCTCGCCGCGGCCGCGACCGCACTCGCGCTCATCCCTTCCATCCTCGCCGTGGGAGCCATCGGCCCGGCCTCCGCAGCAGCACCCAAGACGGCTGGGCCCTCCGCGACGCCGACCACGGCAGTGCCGGCCACGACGACCCCGACCACGGCAGTGCCGGCCACGACGACCCCGACCACGGCAGTGCCGGCCACGACGACCCCGACCACCGCTACCCCGGCCTTCAAGGCCCCGCCGCCGACGACGACCACGACGGCCCCCCCGCCCCGGGGCGAGCCGAACATCACCGAAGAGGTGCTGGCGCTGCGGGCGCAGGTCGGCGATCTCGAGCAGGTCGTCAAGTCGTGGAAGCTCGCCTGTGAGATGCAGTCCGAAGTCGAGCTCGACCTCGCCTACGTGGACGACGCGCTCAACCAGGGGAACATCCTCGGCGCCCGGGCTCTCCTCGAGGCGTGGATCACCGAGTCGACCTCCTATGGCAACGAGGGGCTGATGTCGGCCGCCGAGGTCTCCACCTTCGACACCGACGCCACGGAGATCCTCAACGCCATCCCGACCGAGGGTCACTTCGACAACGAGTTCCACCCGTCGACCTACGTCCCCCCGCCGGTCCCGGCCGTGTGCTCGAAGCTGCCCGTCGCCTCCACCAAATTCTCCACGATCAGCACGACGGCCGCCGCCACCTCGCTGCCCATCGAGGATCTCAACAACGCCTCGAGGATCATCTTCAAGACCGCACTCGGGAAGGTCCCCGGGGTCGGGTTCGTCCTGGGGGCCCTCATCGAGCTGCTGTGGCCGACCTCGGCCGGCAACAACGTCACGTGGCAGCAGATGAGCGAGTACGTGGACCAGAAGATCGGCCAGGCCGTCGATCAGATCACCAAGGACGACCTCGACAACAAGCTGACCGGGCTGAGCGGCGTGCTGCACAACTACGAGATCGCACTGCAGGACCCGAGCAACCCGACCTTCATCCGAGAGAACTTCGTCTCGGCCCTCAACCACCTGACGGCCGCCGCTCCGAGCTTCTCCCCGCAGACGCGGCCCTACCTGGTGCTGCCGGAGTACGTCCAGATCTACAACTTCCTCCTCAACCAGCTGCGCGACGGGATCATCTTCGGGACGTCATGGGGGATCCCGCAGGTCTCCATCAACGACTACAAGGCCCAGCTGGCAAGCAAGATCGTCTCCGCCGGCAACTACGTCGTCGCCCAGAGCCAGGCGTCCCACGACAACATGACCAAGCCGCCCAACTCGACCGCCAGGGACAAGGACCACTACAACGTCAACCTCTTCAGCTACAACGCCAACCTCGACCTGGCCCTGGTCCCGGCGGGGTCTGACCAGTCCTTTTACTGGCCCTACATGGACCCGGTGCAGTACCCCAACCCCGTGAACCCGGTCAACACCCGCATCCTCTTCAGCCCCGGCTACGGGTTCATGCCCAACGGCGGGACGCCAACCGTCGACCGGACGACGCGGCCGCAGATGGTCCGCTTGACGGTCTGGGGCTACGACCGGCTGGACGCCATGCAGGCCACCTACGGCCTGGGGAACCCCGCCGACGCCAAGCAGGGCGGCAGCGGCGGGACCAACGTGCCGCCCCGCGGCGGTGACTTCCCGCTCGGTCCCGCCGCCAACACCCGGGGCGTCGTGACCCGGGTCGAGGGGTACGCCGGGGACGTGCAGGAGGAGCTGCGGCTCATCTTCACGAGCAACGGCAGCCAGACCAACAGCGGCCTCATGGCGAACAACCGCAACCTCAACCGCACCAATTACGGCGTGTCGCTCCCCGACAACATCCTGGGCTACGTCCGGATCAACGGGCTCTTCCCCAGCCCCTACAACAGCGCCGCGACCACCATCTTCGGCTTCCGCCTCGCCGACAGCTACTCGTGACGCGGCCGGTGTGGGCCGGATCTCGTGACTGCGTGAGTTCCACAGCTGTCTGATAGCCTTCGACAGAAGCCGCCGGGTCCTCCCGGAGGCCGACCGTGCGACGGGGTGAACGATGGCGGCACGCATAGGGCTCGACCGGGACGACGTGGTCGGCGCCGCGCTGACGCTCCTCGACGAACGGGGTCCCTCGACCCCCGTCTCGCTCGGCGACGTCGCCGCGCGACTCGGGATCCGGACCCAATCGCTCTACGCCCACGTGGACGGCGCCGAGGGGCTGCGCAGGGAGCTCGCCCTCCACGGGCTGGGGGAGCTCGCCGACCGCCTCAACGAGGCGGCCATCGGGCGGGCGGGGCCCGACGCCGTGGAGGCCATCGTCCGCGCGTGGCTCGCCTTCGCGGCCGAGCGACCGGGCCTGTACGCCGCCACGCTTCGCCCCCCGGGCAACGACCCCGAGATCGGGGCGGCCATGGTGTCGACCATGCGGCCCCTCATGCTGGTCCTGGCCTCCTACGGCCTCACGGACGACATGGCGACGCACTGGTACCGGATCGTCTTCGCCGCCGTGCACGGTTTCGCCACCCTCCGGGCGGAGGGAAAGCTCACGTTCCCGGCGGACCCGGACGAGACCGTGACCCTGATGATCGACACCTTCACGTCCCAGCTCGAGCGGACCTCCGCGAGGAGCCTCCCCTCATGAGCTCGGGATCGGGCCGCAGATGGCGGTGACGATCGACCACTCGGGCAAGGCGGTGCTCGTCACCGGCGCCGGAGCGGGCATCGGAAGGGAGGTCGCCCGCTGGTTCCACCGGGCGGGGGCGAACGTGGCGGTCAACGACCTCGACGCGGGGCGCGCCGAGGCCGTGGCGAGCGAGCTGCGCCACTCCGGGGGAACGGCCGTCGCCGTCCCCGCGGACTGCCGGGAGGACGACGAGGTGACGCGCATGGTCGCCGACACGGTCGCGGCGCTCGGCCGGCTGGACGTGTGCGTCAACAACATCGGGATGTTGCCCCCGGGCAGGGGCCTCGAGCCCTTCGTCGAGATGGACGGCGCCTACTGGCGCGACCTGCTCGACCAGAACCTCGTGCTCGCCGCCCTCTGCGCACGAGCGGAGGCGCGTGTCCTGCTCGAGCAGGGCCAGCCGGGGGTCATCCTGTTCGTCAGCTCGGGAGAGACCACCCGGCCCTCGCCCCACAACTCGGCCTACGCGGCGGCCAAGGCGGCGCTCAACCATCTGACCACCACGCTCGCCGTCGAGCTCGGGCCTTCGGGCATCCGGGTCTGCGCCATCGCTCCCGGCACCACGCTGACCGAGGCCGTCCGCGCCGCGTTCACCGACGACCACGTCGCGCGCATCGTCGCCTCCACCCCCCTCCGCCGAGAGGTCGACCCCGACGAGCTCGGGCGCCTGGCCATCTTCCTGGCGAGCGACCTCGCTCGGTGCATCACCGGCCAGCTCATCCTGGCCGACGCCGGGGCATTCCTCTCCCGAAGCCGTCCCCCGAACCCCGACTCCTGACGGACCGACGAGGACCGGACCCGGGGGTAACGCCCGCACCCCTGCGGCCCCCGCTACAGGCCGAAGATCCGTCCTGCTGTCGACCCGAGGACCGCCGCCGCCTCTCGGGTGGGCAGGAGGCGGACCGAGGACTCCGCAAGCTCGACGTGACGTGCGTAGTCACCGAGCCGGGTCTGGGGATGGTCGGATCCCCACATCACCCGCTCTCCGCCGAAGCGGGCGACCAGGTACGAGACCACCTCGGCGGGATCGGCGCCCGCAGCCCGCGCGTCCTCGAACAAATGCGAGGTGATCTTGATGCTGACGTGCTCGGACGGGACTAGCTCCAAGAGGGGGTGGCCGCTCACGAGGCCGCTGGCATCGAAGGGTGGGAAGCCGCAGTGGTCGATCACGATGGGCACCTCGGGGTGGGCGCGGATCGCGGGGAGCAGGGCCTCGAGGTGCTCCCCCAACCCGGTGACCACGGCGACCAGCCCGGCCGCGCCGACCGCCTCGAGCGCTTCTCCCGCACGGGGCGTTCCGACCCACGGGTTCACGCTGCGAAGCGCGAACAGCCGGATCCCGACGACCCCCTGGCGTTGCGAGAGCGCCGCGATCTCCTCGAGCGCGTCGGGATGGCCGGGGTCCAAAGCCGGCAAGGCGCAGAAGCGTGACCCCGCCGAGATGCCGGCGTCCAGGACGTAGCGGTTATCAAACCCGTAGAGCCCGACGGCCTGGACCAGCACGCCGCAGGCCACCCCTGCGGCCCCGAGGTCGGCGGCCAGCGCCCCAGCGTCCCGTCGATCGTCCTCCCACCAGGTGCTCGTGGGAAGACGCTCGCTGGATCGGGGGTAGCGGGCCACGTCCGGGGCGGCCACGTGCAGGTGGGTGTCGATCACCGGGACTCCCCGCCGCACCCGGGGTCCCCCCGGGCGGCGACGCCCCCGAGCGCCTCAGTAGCCACGATCGCGGTCGACGAGGTTGCGCAGCGGCTCCCCGGCCAACCACCGGGAGAGGTTGTCCGCGAAGAACCCGTACAGGTCCATCACGTAGCGCCCGGGTGCGGAGGCCGAGTGGGGGGAGATCGCACAGTTGGGCACGTCCCAAAGCGGGCTGTCCTCGGGCAGGGGCTCGCTGCGGGTGACGTCGAGGACGGCCGCACCGAGGTGCCCGCTTCGGAGGGCGTCGGCGAGGGCCTCCTCGTCAACGAGCGACCCTCGGGCGACATTGCAGAAGACGGACCCGGCGCGCATGGCGGAAAAGGCGGCCGCGTCGAACATGCTCTCGGTCTCGGCGATCGCCGGCGCGCTCAGGACGACGGCGTCGACGCGCCCCAGCAGGTCGTGCAGCCGCTCGGGGCCGGCGACCTCCGCGCAGTTGGGGTGCGGGCGAGGGTTGCCGCGGATCGCCAGCACCTCGACGCCGAGGGCATGGGCGCGCTCCGCGACGGCGGCCCCGATGGCGCCCAGCCCGACGACGAGAACGCTCGAGCCCGCCAGCTGGCGCCCGTAGGTCGGCTCCCACCGGCGGGCCCGCTGCAGGGCATCGAGCTCGGTCGTCCGCTTCCACACCCCGAGCAGCCGGGCGATGACGAATTCGGCGATGGGCACGGCCGCCACCCCGGCCGCGTTGGTGAGGGCGACGCGCTCGGGCAGCGGGTGGCGCAGCAGGTGCTCCACGCCGGCCCCCACCGCCTGCACCCACCGCAACTCCGGCGCCAGCTCGGCCACGCCATCGGGCAGGTCGAGGGCGAGCAGGGCGTGGGCGCCGGCCAGCTCCCGGGCGAAGGGCGGATCGAGATCCGGCACAACCACTCGGGCGCCCGCGCCCCTGGCCGTCCTCGCCGAATGCGGCTCCAGGTAGGAGCAGACCCGGAGGTCCACCCGGTCGCTGACGTTGCGGAGCCGCTCCAGCTCCTCCTCGGGGGGGTCCGGGGGGAAGGACACGAGGACCTTCACCGGCCCGCTCGCTGGTGGGCTAGACATCCCTCGGCTGCCAGACATCACCCCTCCCCTGCGCCCTGGGACCGAACCGCGGCTGGGGTCCCTTCGAGCAGCTCCCGTGCGTAGCCTGCCACCGGGGTCCCGTCGAAGAAGCCGGCGTTGGCCCCCCCGTGCAGCAGCACCGCATTGTCGCAGACGAATCGCCGGAAATGCACGGCGTCGAGCAGCCCGTCGTCCACCAGCTCGTGGGCCTCGTGGAGGACATCCCCCATGTCGGTGACGTCCCAGTGGCCGATGTCCGAACCCAGCATGGCGTGGAGCTCCGGGGTGGTCTGGCCGAGCCGGGTGGCGAAGGACCAGGGCACCGTCGGATCGTCGGCCTCGCAGCCGAAGAAGAAGCGGTCGAAGAGCGCCACCAGGTCGTCGACGCCCCGCACCCCGCTGTCGCGGAAGTCGTCCAGCTCGGCCGGGGGATTGTCGCTCTGACCGAACGTGGCGCGCCGCATCATGGGATCGGCGAAGGTCCGCCCACCGTGCTCGGCCACGAGCCCGTCCCAGGTCCCGAAGTCGACGCCCGAGGGATCCAGGCGCTCGATGTTCGCTCCCCCCCGCTTCTCCCATCTCGAGATGAGGTCTCCGAGTAGCTGCACGCCGAACGAGACCCCGCCCTCCAAGAACGCCACGCGCAGGTCGGGGAACCGCTGCATCACGCCGCCGAACACGAGCCCCTTGGCAAAGGCATCGCTTCCCGTCGCGAAGTTGCCGATGTGGTTGAGCATGTAGCGCGACGGCGAGGCCCGCAGGGGCAGGCCCATGGTGGGCGTGTGCACGGTCACGGCGACGCCGAGCTCCACGCACCGGCTCCAGACCGGGTCGTAGTCGTAGACGCTGTCGATCGCCAGCAGGTCGTACCACTCGTGATCGGCCCCCGTCCCGGGAGGCCGGCGCACATAGCTGTTGAGCATGACCGCCTTGAGACCGCACTCGACGACGGCATGGTCCAGCTCCGCGATCGCCTCGTCCGGGTCGTGGCACGGCACCGTCGCCACGGCGGTCAGGCGGTCCCCCAGGCCTGCGGTGAGCTCGGCCGCGTACTCGTTGATGGCGCGGCAGGCGAACCTCCGGACCTCGTCGTCGGGATGGCCGATCACGGTCAGCCCGACGCTCGGGTAGAGGATGGCGAAGTCGATGCCCAGGTCGTCGAGGCGCTCGTAGAGGAGGGCCGGGACGAACGCCGTGGCGCGGTCGAGGGCATCCGTCGGCAGCGCCCACCACGGGGCCGCCGCCTGGCGCTTCGCCGTGCCCGCCTCCTCCATGGGCTTGAGGATCGGGGCCTGACGGGACCGGTAGGTGGGCGAGCCACCGAGGAAGCGGTCCGCGACGTCGTCGCCCGCCATCTTGCGTACCTGGTCGGCCAGGATGGGCAGGGACTCGACCAGGTGGCCGTCGGCGTCCACCACCGGGTGACCCAGGTGCTCCCGCACCTCCCTCGCAGTGTCCATCGGGGCAACCTCCAGGCGGCCGGCGACAGGGGTTGTGGCCGCTGTCGAAATGTATCAGACTGAAGACGAATCTCCACAGGCACGCATCCGGTGCGGCAGGGCAGGGCCCGGCACTGGCCCCGGGGCGGCGAGCACGACGGCGAGCACAGGCGCGACATGGCAGGCACCGACAGCGAATCCCGAGGGCCGACGAGTGCGGCCGCCACCGCCGAGGCGGCGCTGGCGACGACGGTCGACACGCTCGCGGCCGACGGCTACCGACTGGACATCTCCGTGCCGGACACCCCGGAGGGGTCGCCCGCCAAGGTCCGGTTGGTCGTGACGGCAGGCCCCGACGCCTGTGCGGAGTGCCTCGTGCCCAAGCAGCTCTTCTCCGAGATCGCCTCCGCCGCGCTCGGAGGCCGCTTCGACATCGAGCTGCGCTACCCGGAGGACAGCCCATGACGATGCTCGAGCTCGCGGACGAGTCGCCCGAGAGCCTCTACCGGCTCTGCGAGGAGCGCGGCTGGGGCGACGGACTCCCGGTCGTCGCGCCGACCGAGGACCGGGTGTCCGAGATGCTCGACGCGGCGGGTGGCAACCCCGACGAGGTCCTGGCGGTCCTCCCGCCCCGCTCGGGCCTGGCCACCCGCCGGGCCGTGGCGGTCAACGCGGTCATGGCCGGCTGCCTCCCGGAGTGGATGCCCGTCCTCGTCGCCGCCACCCGTGCCCTCGGCCGGCCGGAGCTCAACCTGCGAGGCGTCAACGCCACCACCCACCCCTCCGCACCCCTCCTCGTGGTGCATGGGCCGATCGCCGAGCGCACGGGGTTCAACGCCGGCATCGGGGCGTTCGGGCCGGGCGTGCGGGCCAACGCCACGGTCGGGCGCGCCGTGCGCCTCATCCTCCTGCACGTCGCCGGGGCGCTACCCGGCAGCGGCGACGCCTCGAGCCAGGGGCAGCCCGCCAAGTACTGCTACTGCGTCGCCGAAAACGTCGCGCAGAGCCCCTGGGGCGCCTACCACCACAGCGTGGGTGTGGAGGCGGCGAGCGCGGTGACCATCCACTGCGGCGAAGGGCCCCACAACTTCCACGACATGGAGTCCGAGGAGCCACGGATCATCCTCGACAAGGCCGCCTCGGTGTGCGCCACGCTCGGCAGCAATCACGGGCCGATCCCCGAGGCCGAGTACTTCGTGTGCCTCGGCCCCGAGCACGCCGCGACCATCGCCGCGGCGGGCTGGACACGGGACGACGTCGCCAGCTACCTCTTCGAGCGGGTCCGCCTTCCGGCCGGGCTCCTGCGGACGCACTTCGAATCCCAGCTGTGGCGGCCGTGGGAGCTGGCCCTCGGCGACGACGCGCCGCAGCCGCTGACCGAGTCCCCCGACCACTTCAAGGTGGTCGTGGTCGGCGGCGCGGGCAAGCAGTCCTGTCTCTCGCCGAGCTGGGGGGTCACGAAGAGCGTGACCGAGCCGATCGACGACCTCGGGGAGGGGCGATGACCGTGAGGATCTACGACCCATGCGGGGACACGGGCCCGAGCCCCAAGGCGCTCACGTCGCCCCTCGACAACCTCGCCGGCAAGCGCATCGGCGTCCTCGACAACGGCAAGCCCAACGCCATGCTGCTCATGGAGGAGATGGCCCGCCTCCTCGCCGCCCGCACCGGCGGGACGGTGACCCTGCTCACGGCCAAGCGCACGGCCGCCGAGGCGGCGGACCCGGCGATCATCGAGCGGCTGCGCTCGGACGCGGACGTGGTCCTGACCGGCTCGGCCGACTGTGGCTCGTGCACGTCGTGGAGCATCTACGACGTCGACCAGCTCGAGAGCGCAGGCGTGCGCGCCGTGGGCGTGACCACCACCGCCTTCGAGGTGCTCTCGAGACAGGTCGCGGCGACGCTCGGGCGGGACGACGCCCGGATCGCCGTGGTTCCCCATCCCCTCGGGGCGATCGCCGACGACAAGGTCCGGGCCTCGGCGGCCGGTTCGATCGAGCAGCTGATCAAGCTGCTCGGCAAGTAGGCGACCACGAAAACGGCCTTCGCAGCGCTACCCTTTCCCCTCCACGAGCCCTGCGGTCTGGGGCGCAGCGGAGGGAGAGGACTGCGGTCATGGGCTCTCGCAGGGGTGCGCGAGTGGTGCAAGGGCAGCGGGCCCGGTGCGGATCGGCTCTGACGGCCATCGTCGCCGTCGTGACCGTACTCCCGGCACTCCTCGCCGTCGGGATCGGCGGAGGGTCACCGGCCGGAGCGGCAACGCCCGCTTCAGGGAGCCTCATGAACTCCCGCATCTCGGGCCTGCTCGCCGCCGGCTCCGGCGTCCGGCTGGTCAAGAAGGACTTCCACCTCGACCAGGGAAGCGGTGTCTGCGACTTCGCCGGCGCATCGCCGATCCCGGAAACCGTCCAGGCGTCGAGCGCCGCCTTCTGCTACGAGGCTCGGCGCAACTCCCAGACGGACAACAACGGCCCCCTCAACACCGAGGTCCACTTCTCGTACCAGATCGAGTCCCTGCAGGGCGGCGCGTACAAGGACAGCGGGTACTACCTGACGGCGAGCGCCAAGGTCCCCTACACCGGGAAGAACGAGATCTCGTGCCAGATCAAGCAAAACGGCAGCGCAGATGGGACGGACAGCTCCCCGTACGTCTGCGCCACCAGCTTCGCCGCCGACACCTTTGGCAACGAGGACCCCCAGCCCCACTGGTCGGTCGATAGCAAGCCGGTCAACGTCATCGACGCCAAGACCGCGACGGCCGACCAGCTCAACGCCGCCCGCGACCTGATCGTCGCCGTCTGCGGGGCGGGCAAGCCCGAATGCACCTACGAGTCGACGAGCCAGCGGATCTACGCGCCACCGCAGTCCCAGTGGGTCGCCCTCGGCAACGGTGACGTCAATTGCGACGCCCGTCCGGACAAGACCTACGAATACGACCAGGGGTACACGTGGTCGTGGACCAACTCGCTCGGGGGCAAGGTCCAGGGGAAGTTCCAGGGTCTGGAGAAGATCTTCACCCTCACGGTCGAGGTGACCTACCAACACAGCTGGACCGCCTCGCAGAACTTCTCGGAGAAGCACGTGCAGAAGATCCCCTACGGGAAGGTGGGCTTCTTCTACCTGCAGCCCGGCCTCCTCGAGATCGTCGGCACCTTCCACATCTCGAGCCGCGACTCCGTCCAGGTCATCAAGAACTTCACCGTGAACCTCCCGCTGGCGAGCGACTACGACCCGGGGCATGGATTCCCGCCGATCCACATCGGCCTGGTCTGGCCGGTCCAGAAGCCCGTGGACTGCCCGTCCGCCACCAGTTCCGCCCCGAGCGTCGGCGTCCCGAGCGGCGCAACCGTCGTCGGCAAGGCGCGGCGGGCGGGCTGACCCCTCGGCACACGGCTCACCCGACGCGGCGAGCCGCGTCCTCACGGAGCAGGGACTTCGCGACCTTGCCGCCCGAGGCCCGGGGGAGGTCGTCGACGACGAAGAGATGCTCGGGGAAGCTCTCCTTCGAGAACCCGGCGCCATCGAGGTGCGTCACGAGCTCGTCGAGCGTCGGCGCCGCACCCTGCCGCCCGACCACGAAGACGCCCACCCGTTCCCCGAAGACGTCGTCGGGAACGGGAACCGCGGCCACCAGGGCGATGCCCGGATGGGTCCCGACGGCGTCCTCCACCGCAGCCGCACTGATGTTCTTGCCGCCGCGGATGATGAACTCGCTCGTGCGACCGGTCAGCCGCACGTAGCCCCGCTCGTCGATCGTGGCGACGTCCTCCATCAGCATCCAGCCGTCCGGGGTGTAGAGCCGAGCGTTGCCCTCGGGATCGTCGTAGTACCCGGCGCAGTTGGCCGGTCCCCGGCACGCCGGCTGTCCCGGTCCTCCCGACGCGGTGATGTCGGCGCCGTCGGCGTAGAGGCGGGGCGCCATCGTCTCGATCACCCGGCCACAGGTGGTGAGCCGCTCCTCGCGCCCGTCCGCCAGCGAGGTGTTGCTGTAGGCGCCGGTCTCGTTCGAGCCGTAGAACTGGAGGACGCGGGAGCCGGTGCGCTCCTCGAATTCGGACGCCCGGTGAAACGGCACGGCCTCGCCCCCGGTGAAGATGGCCCGCAGCGACGACAGGTCGACGGAGCCGAGCCGGCCGGAGCCGAGCATCAAGATGAATTGCGTGCTGACGCAGCACAGGATCGTGACGCCGTGGGCGGCGATCAGCTCGAGCGCGCCGTCCGCGTCGAAACGCTCCATGACCACCACGGGCACTCCGCCCAGGGTGGGCGTGAAGTGCGCGGTCCACAGGCCGAAGCCGAAGGGCGCGGGGATGACGCTCATCATCACGTCGTCGGGTTGCAGCTGGACCGCGCCCTCGACCAGTTGGTGGAAGTAGTGCCACCGGTTCTGGAACTGCATCACGCGCTTGGGCAGTCCGGTGGTCCCCGACGTCGAGTTGACCAGGAACAGGTCGTTTGGCCCGAGGGCATCTGCGCCGAGCCCCCCGCTCGCGAACAGTTCCCGGGCGGTGGCGGCGGTGACGGCCCGCCCGTCTGCGTGCACCTCGCCGGCGGGATCAGCAGGATCGGGCATGACGACCAGGTGATCGAGTGGCGCCCCGGCCGCCCTGGCCCGTTGGAGGACCTGGTCGGCCGCGACCCCCCGGCGCACCCCCTGCGTGACGAGTGCCCGGGCCCCGGTGGAGGTGAGGAGGTAGTCGACCTCCCTCGCTCCCGCCCGAGCCCCGACCCCCACCGCCACGGCGCCCGCCCGCTCCGTGCCGAGGAAGGCCGCATGGACGTCGGCGCCGTCGGGCAGGAGCACGCCCACTCGGTCGCCGGGCGCCACCCCGCAGCCGGCGAGCGCGGCGGCCACGACGTCGCCCCTCTCGTCATAGCCTGCCCAGCTCACCCGGCCGTGCTCCGTCACGAAGGCGGGGGCGCCCGGCCGGATGGCGGCGAGCTCACGCACCACGTCGCCCAGGCTCCGGCGACTCCAGTAGCCGGCCTCGGTGTGGGCCTCGACGGTTGTGGGATCGACGATGGGGCTCACCGGGCCACCAGCCGGCTCACGATCTCGAACTTCTGGACCTTCCCCGAGGGCGTCATCGGTAGCTCGTCGAGGATCTCGAGGCGCTCGGGCAGCTTGTACGTGGCGAGCCCGTCCGCCCGGAGCCGCTCGACGACGGCCTCGTGCTCGAGCCCCGCTCCCGGGACGAGCACGACGCAGGCGCACGTGCGCTCCCCGAGCCGGTCGTCGGGGAGGCCGACGACCGCCACTCGATCGACTTCCGGCCACTCGATCATGAGATCCTCGATCTCCCTCGGGGTGATGTTCATCCCACCTCTGATGATGATCTCCTTCTTGCGTCCGACGACCGTGAGGTACCCGTCCGCGTCGACGGCTGCGAGATCGCCCGACCGCACCCAGCCCTCGCCGCCGAAGGTCGCCGCCGTCCGTCCGGGGTCCTGGTAGAAGCCGACGCAGGTGTTGGGACCGCGCACGTGGATCTCGCCCACGGCGTCCGGCGCACAGGGTCTCCCCTCCTCGTCGCGCACCTCCACCTCGACGTCGCTCAGGGCGGAGCCGTCGGTGCCGGCCCTCTTGTCGGCCGGGGCACTCGGGCGGTTCCACGTGGCCACGAGGACCTCGGTGGACCCGTAGAGACGGAGGACCCCGATCCCGCGCTTGGCCGCCCGGTGGACGAGCTCGGCGGGGACCGGCGCCCCGCCGCAGCCGAAGCGCGACATGGTGGGCAGCTCGAGGTCGCGGCGCTCGGCCTCGGTCACCAGGTCCTGGAGGAAGGTCGTCGACGCGAGCGTGTAGCTCGCCCCGTGCTCTGCGACGAGCCGAGCGGCGACCTCGGGGTCCCAACGATCCTGGAGGACCAGCGGCAACCCGTGGAACAGGGCGAAGCGGACCCCGTAGTTGAACCCGGTCGAATGGCCGATCGGCGAGGGCATCCAGACCACGTCGTCGTCGCTCATCCCGAGGTCGCGCTGGGCGGTGCGGACACTGAAGTTGGCCGTCTGCTCGGTGTGCATGATGGCCTTGGGCGCGGCCTCGGTCCCGGACGTGAAGATGAGCTCGGAGATGGCGGCGGCGTCCCGCCGGGTCCGGCCTCCGTCGCCATGCTCTCCCTCGGCAAGCCGCGCCGTCGAACCCACGATCCCATCGAAGCTGACATCCCCGTCGGCATGCTCGGCCCCGGCGGCGGATCCCTCTTCGGTACCAGCCGGCCGGCCCACGAGCACGTGTATCACCGGCAGGCCCGACGCCTCGATGACGGCGGCCGTCTCCGTGCGGTGATCGTGGCCGCGGTAGGACCGGGGCGTGCAGATCACCTTGGGCGCGGCGACCTCGAGGACGTGCTGGAGCTCCCTGCGCCGGTAGGCGGGGAGCAAGGGGTTGACCACCGCGCCGACCTCGAGGGCTCCGAGCGCCGCCACCACGAACGGGTACCAGTTGGGGAGCTGGATCGAGACGACGTCGCCGGGGCCGACCCCCGACGAGTCGAGCCAGCAGGCAAACGACGCGGCGTCGCTCGCGAGCTCCCCGTAGCTGTGCCGGCGGCCCGCGTCGGCGTCGACCACGGCGACCCGGCCCGGCTCGTGCCGGGCGTGGTACTCGACCCGCTGGGGCAGGGTGGTGCCATCCCAGTGCCCGCCGCGGCGGTAGGCCTCACGCCGCTCCGGCGAGGTGACGAGGTCCTCCAGGACGCTCCCCCTCGTGCGCCCGGTGCGCCCGGCGCCCCCGGCCTCAGCGGTCCGCATGCAGCACCAGCGCCGAGCCGTCCATGAGCGCACCCGAGGTGACCACCGCGACGTCGTGGCGCGGCGCCTGGCGCTCGCCGCAGCGCCCCTGGACCTGCAGCGCGGCCTCGGCCACGGTGTTGATCCCGTGGAGATAGCCCTCCGCCAGCAAACCCCCGCCGGTGTTGGTCGGCAGCACGCCGTCGATCGCGGTGTTGCCCCCTCGGACGAAGGCCCCCGCCGTGCCTCTCTCACACAGCCCGAGGCCCTCGAGCCCCATGAGGACGGTGCTCGTGAAGCAGTCGTAGATCTCCGCGACCTGGACGTCGGACGGCCCGACCCCGGCCCGGCCGAAGAGCTCCTCGCGCAGCCAGCTCGTGTAGTTGCGGCTGTAGTCGTCCCAGAGCAGGTGGTCACCGATGTCGAGGCCCGGGCGGGGACCGGCCCGGTAGCAGCCCGAGGCGACCACCGCCGGAGGGCGACGGAGATCGCGCGCACGCTCGACCGAGGTCACGACCAGCGCGCACGCGCCGTCGACCTCGACCGTGCAGTCGGAGCGGCGAAAGGGCTCGACGACGTAAGGCTCCTCGAGGTAGGTCCGGAGATCGAGAGGCCGCCGCACCATCGCGCGGGGATTGCGGTCCGCGTACCAGCGCTGGCTGATGGCCACCGAGGCGAGATCCTCGGCGCCCTGACCGGTCTCGTGGAGGAAACGGCGGGCCCACATCGCCACGTACATCATGTAGTGGGCGTAGCCGATCGGATACCGGAACTGCCCGCCCATGCCCGGGAACTCCATGCCGCCCACGCGAGCCCCGGAGCGGCCGTTGAGGGCGCGGTAGATCACGACCACCTCCGCGTCCCCCCGGTTGACCGCCTGGGCCGCCTGCCACACGAGATGGCACGGGGCCTGGCCGCCGAGATTGAGGTCCACGGCCCAACGCAGTGGTCCGGCACCGGCCGCCGTGGCCACCGCCACGCAGGGCACCGAGTCGTCGTTGAGCATGTTGCTCCCGATGCCGTCGACCACGTTCGCGTCCAACCCGGCGTCGTCGAGGGCGGCGTCCACCGCTCGGAGCGCCAGAGCGAGCACGCTCTCGCCGGAGGACTTGGTGAACGGCGAGTACCCGACGCCGACCACCGCCGCGCGGGGCTCCGTCGGGGGCAGCGGGCTGTGCACGCGAGCCCCGGCTCGGGGGGTCGTGACCGGTGGCGGATCGGGGCCTCGCGGTCGGTCTTGGCCACGGTCCGGACCGCCATCCCGGACGGGTCGGAAGCAGGCTTCGGTCCAAGCGGCCCCGACCCCTTCGCCCACGTGGTCGGCGAAGCAGACCTCGACGGGGTCGCCGATGGCCGGCGAGGTCCCGGGCGGAACCCGCCCGAGCATCCTCGGCCCCTCGTCGAGCTGGACGGCGGCGATGGTGCCGGGGAGCGGTCCGCCGTAACCGGGCAACGGCCGGTGCACGGTGATCATCGAGTACACGGTCCCTCGCCCGGAGACCTCCACCCGCTCGCTCGAGCGCCCGGCGCACCACGGGCACGCCGGCAGCGGCGGGAAGCGATGGCGGCCGCAGGTGGTGCAGCGCTGGACTGTCAGCCGGTGCGCCTGCAGGGCCTCCCACCAGGCCGCGGACTCTTCGTCGGGCGCCGGATCGGGCCCTGCCGGTGCCCACGACACGATCTCGGGCTCGGCCCGGGTGGGCGGCACGGGACCCTCGGCGACCTCGGGCACCCTCAACGCCCCCGGAACCGGGGGGGCCGCTTCTCGGCGAAGGCGCGCAGACCCTCGGGGGCGTCCTCCGACGTCAGGCAGTAGTAGGCGTTGCGCTCGCGCTCGAGGCGCAGCCCGCTGTCGACGTCGGCGTTGGCGCACCACAGGGACTGGAGGACCGACTTGGCGTTGGCCACTGCGAGCGGGCTCTTGTGGGCCACCTGGGCCGCGAACTCGAGGCCCTCCCGCAGAAGGTCTGCGTCCGGGACCGCCCGCGCAGCCAGACCCCAGGCGACCGCCTCCTCGGCGTCGAGGAAACGACCGCTCATGATGAGCTCGAACGCCCGGGGCAGGCCGATCAGGCGCGGCAGCAGCGTCAGGACCCCACCGCCGCCCATCTGCCCGTAGTTGAGGTGGCCGTCGCCGATCCGGGCGCTCCGAGCCACCAGGCTCATGTCGCAATTGAGCAGCAGCTCGAGACCCCCGGCTGCGGTCACCCCGTTGACCAGGGCCACCACCGGCACCGGCACGTCCCGGAGGCGGCCGAAGACGCGGTGTACGCCGGCCACGAAGCGGGGAAACGCCACCGGATCGCGCTGGAGGTCGAGATAGCTCTTGAGGTCCCCGCCCACGCTGAAGGCGCGGCCCGCCCCCGTCACGAGCACGGCGCACAGATCGTCACGCTCGATCAGCGCCTCCACGACGGTCTCGAGCGCACGCAGCATCTCCCAGTCGATGGCGTTGAGCCGCTCCGGCCGATCGAGCGTCACGAGGGCGGCGGCACGCTTCCCGGCTCCGTGACCCTCCTCTCCGACGAGATGGTCGTCGACCCGCACGGGTGGCGGGGCCCCGGTGGCCCCCTCGCCACGCTCCGCGGCCAACGCCGTCACCCCCGGTCGAAGCCGTAGAGGCGCGCCGCGTTGCCCGAGAGGATCTGATCCGCCTCCTCCGGGGGCACGCCCGAAAACGTGGCCTGCAGGACGAGCTGCGAGTTGGGCCAATTCGCGCTGATGTGCGGGTAGTCCGTCGACCACAGCATCCGGTCGACGCCTATCTCGTGGCGCATCCGCACGCCGAAGGGGTCGTTGATGAAGGTGGTCGACACGTGGCGGTCGACGTAGCGGCTGGGCAGGTCGGCGATGGCGAAGTCGCTGTTGGCCCGCAGGCGCAGGAAGTTGCCGTCGATCTGCTCCTTGAAGTACGGCACCCAGCCGCTGTCCACCTCGGCGAAGACCACCTGCAGGCGGGGAAAACGATCGAAGATGCCGGCGAAGATCATCTGCACGATCCGGTTGGGGGCGTCGAAGAACCTCCCGTAGCCCGGGAGGGGGGAACGGTGGGCCGCCGGCAGGGTCTGCGTGAGGCTGACGTGGACGTTGAGGCTGACCTCTCGGTCCGAGAGCGCCGCCCACACCTTGTCGTCGTCCGCCACCGGCTCGAGCGTGCCGTTGGGGTAGGCCGTCATGAGGAAGCCACGGATTCCGGGCCTGCCCCACACCCGGTCGATCTCGGCCAGCGTTCCCTCGACCCCGCGGTTGGGCAGCATCGCCAGGCCGGCGAAGCGCGCCGGGGCCTCCCCGGCGTACTCCGAGAGCCAGTCGTTGTAGGCGGAGACCATGGCGTGGTGGAGCTCGGGATCCCGGTTGGCCGCGACGCCCTGCGACAGACGGGGCGTCGGGTACAGGATCTCGGCGTCCACGCCGTCCTTGTCCATCTCGGTCAGGCGGACCACCGGGTCGTAGCCGCCGCGGCGGATCTCCTCGAACCGGACCCATCCTCGCTGCTCGGACGGATCCAGGCCGGCGCAGGCGTTCATCCCGAACGTGATCGGGTCCTTCACCCCCTCGATCACCCAGGCATCGCCCTGCTCGAACCGCTCGATCCTCGGGACCCGGTCCCGGAGGCCGGTGGCCACCCGGGCCGTCCAGAGGTCGGGCGGCTCGTTGACGTGGGAGTCGGCCGAGATCAGCCGGTACCTCCGGCCCCCCGGCTCGCCCCGTGATGTCGGGCCTTGCGCCATCGCTTCCCCTCCTCGCTGTCGAAACGGATGCCCGGAACGGGCTACGCCAACGATCTTATCTTTAGGAGATTTCCCCTTCCCGCAGGAGCGCCGCCCGTACCACCGCGCCCTCCTCGACGTAGACCCGCCGGATCGTCCGGTGCGAGAAGTGCTCGCGGGCGGCGGACTCCGCCGAGCCGGCGTCCCCTCGCTCGATGGCCTCGAGGATGCGGCGGTGCTCGTCGAGGGTCAGCTCGCGCACCGCCCGGTCGGGGATCACCCCGGCGACACGCTCCCGCCGGAGGGCGCCCACCTGGGCCACCCAGAGCGACTCCAGGGCCCCGACCACCAGCCGCATCGTCTCGTTGGCGCAGGCGGCGACCAACTCGACGTGGAAGTCGCGCGCCCGGGCTCCGTAGAGGGCCGGGTCGTCGAGGAGGGCCTCGGACTCCTCGAGGATCGACCGGAGCCGGGGCAATACCCGGTCGTGACGGTCGTCCCGGGTGGCGCAGGCCGCCGCGCACACCGGCTCCAACCACTGCATGGCGGACATGACGTCGCCCAGCCCCGTGCTCCGGGACTCGAGCACGAGGGCGAACGTGTAGGCCGCGTCGGGTGCCTGGGGCATGTGGACGACGGCCCCTCCCTGGCTCCCCCGCAGCATGGTGACGAACCCCTCGGTCTCGAGGATGCGCATCGCCTCGCGGAGGGACGGCACGCTCACGCCGTACTCCTCGAGCAGCTCCTCCTGCCGGGGCAGCATCGAGCCGTCCCGGAACTCGAGGGACAGGATCCGCCGCCGAAGCTGCTCCGCCACCATTTCGGAGAGCCGGGGCTGGCGCATCTGCCGCCGACCCTCCCGCTCAGCTTCGGTCTCGGGCGCAGGCGCGGAGATCACCCCCCACGACCGTCTCGGCAGTGCCGGCTAGGGCGGTGCCGGCTAGGGCTGTTGTGCCTGCTGGGGCGGTACCTGCTGGGGCGGTGCCCGCTAGGGCTGTTGTGCCCGCTGGGACAGGGCGGGTCCGAGCAGCCGACCCGGACGGGACCCCTCCACGAGGTCCCCCTCCCTCACGATCTCCTGGCCGCCCACCCAGACCCGATGGATCCCGCGGCTGCGCGAGATCAGCCGGTCCGATTCGCCCGGGAAGTCCCACACCCTCTCCAGATCACCGGCCTCAACGGTATCGGGATCGAAGGCCACCAGATCCGCCGCCAGGCCCGGGGCGATCCGGCCTCGCCCGGCGAGTCCGAACACCTCGGCAGGATGCCCGGTGAGACGCCACACGGCGTGTTCGAGCGTCAGGTCCCTGCGTTCGCGCACCCAGTGCGAGAGCAGGTAGGTGGAGAAGTTGGCGTCGCAGAGCTGGGTGGCGTGGGCACCTGCGTCGGAGAGCCCGAGCAGAAAGCGGTCGCGGTTGAGCAGCGTGGCGATCTGGTCGTCGTCGTCGTTGGCCATCACCACGCGGAACCTCGTCGCGAGATCCTCGGCCAGCGCCAGCTCGACCATGACCTGCAGCGGGGTCACCCCACGAGACTCGGCCATCCGACCCAGGGTCGGTCCGCCGCGGAGGTCCGGGTGGGCGCCGGTCTCCTGCACGGTGGCCTGGGCCAGCTTCCCGGTCCACAGGCGCTCCATCTCCTCGGCCGCCCGGCGCTGCCAGAGGGGATCCGCGTACAGGTCCGGACGCGCGGAGCGGGGTCGCGCCAACGCCTCCCCGAAGGCCGGCACGTTGGCGAAGGGTGCCGGGTCCGCCAGCGTGACCTGCGCGACGATCGGCCGGCAGGCGATCTGGGGATAGACGCCAGGGCCGGCGACCTCGACCCGCTCGGCGACGGACGACGCGAGCTCGGGATGACCCTTGACCGCCACGAGCGCGGCCCAGGTGACCGGCCGGCCGGTCTCGCGGGCCATCTCCGCGAACTCCTCGACGAACAGGTCCGGACCCCAGGCCGACTGGACGGTCCCCCGCCCCCGAGAGCCGAGCACGCCCGCCAGCTGGAAGATCTCGTCGCGGGATGCCGCCCGGCTCGGCACCGGCAGCCCGTGGGCGCCTCGGTGGGACTCCGATCGAGACGTGGAGAAGCCGACGGCCCCCACGTCGAGGGCCTCCGCGACGAGCCGGCGCATCTCGTCCAGCTCGGATGCGGTGGCCTCTCGCTCCGTGGCCTCCTCCCCCATCGCCCACATCCGCAGCGGCGTGTGCCCGATCATCGACGCGACGTTGAGCCGGGTCGGCTCGGCGGCCACTGCCCGCAGGTACTCCGGGTAGGTCTCGAAGCTCCAGGGCAGCCCGGCCTCGAGGGCGTCGAGGGACATGCCCTCGACGTTTTCGAGCGTCAGCATGATGGTGCTCCGGTGCTCCGGCCGTGTGGGCGCTATCCCGAAGCCGCAGTTCCCCATGACCACCGTCGTCACCCCGTGCCAGGACGAGGGCGTGAGATCGCGATCCCAGAGCACCTGGGCGTCGTAGTGCGTGTGGGGGTCGATGAAGCCGGGAGCCAGCACCAACCCGTCCAGGTCGACGACGGCGTCGGCGACCCGGTCCTCGTGACGGGGCGAGTCGCCCGGCCGGACCTCGACGATGGCGTCCCCGTCGACGACCACCGTGGCTCGCCGGCGGTCGGTGCCCGTCCCGTCGATGACCCACGCGCCGCAGAGCGCCGTGGTCAACGAGCCATCCCTCCCACCCGGAGCCCCTCGACGGGGGCCTGCACGGCCGTTCCCTCGAAGAAGGAGGCGTTGCGATCGGTGAAGAGGCGGGCGGGGTTGTCGAAGACGAACTGGCGGAACTGGTCGTCCGTGAGCAGGCCTCCCCGCACGAGGGAGTGGGCCTCGTCGACCACCCCGGCCATCTCCTCGACGTCCCAGTGGCTGATGTCCGAGCTGAAGATCGGTCGGAGCGTCGCCCCAAAGGCATTGGCCCTGGAGAAGGCGAAGGCCACGGCACGATCGTCCGCCTCGCAACCGAAGTAGAAGCGAGGCACGAACCGGGTCTCGATGTCGGCCTTGGTCTCGATGCCGGCCGCCGCGAACTCGTCCAGCTCGGGGGGCACGACGCCGACGGCGGGCACCGAGTGCATCCCTTGGCGGAGCTCGTCGGGGCTCTGGCCGGCGATCGCGTCGTCCCCGTAGGCCAAGAAGAGCTCCTCGAGGCGCTCCCAGTCGATGGTGGCGGGGTCCAGCCGTTCGCGCAGGGCGTCGATGTTGCGCTTCTCCCAGTGCTCGACGAGGTCCATCAGCAGGCTGCACGCCCACCCGATGCCGCACTCCAAGAAGGCGATGTTGAGCTGCGGGAAGCGGTTCGTCACCCCCCCGAGGAACAGCGACTTGCACAGCTTCTGCATACGATCGGCAAAGAATCCGACGTGGTTGTGGACGTAATTGGTGACCGACGTGTAGGTGAAGGGCATCAGGTTGCCCATCCCGCCGTGGAAGGTGGCGGCCATGCCGAGCTCGTCGAGCGCCTCCCATACGGGGTCGTAGTCGTAGGCGGTGTCGACGCCGAACGTGTCGAACCAGTGCGTCTGGCCCGGGATCAGCCACGGCGACGGGGCGCCGGGCTCGGCGATCGGCCGGAGCACGCCCTCGGGCAGCCCGACGACCTTGAGCCCCAGGTCGTGACACGTACGTATCTCGGCGACGGCCTCCTCGGGACGGTGCATCGGGATCACCCCCGCCACGGTCAGCCGATCGGCGAAGCGCCCGTAGACCTCGGCCGCATAGCGGTTGAAGCCCTGGCACAGCCCGAGGCGCATGTCCTCGCGGTCGACTCCGGCCATCCCCATCGCCTTCGTGGGGTACAGGACGGCGAAGTCGATGCCGAATTCGTCGAGGCGCTCGTAGAGCAGGCGGGGAAGCACGGAGGTCGCCAGGTCCAAGGTGTTGCGTGCGGGCGTGCCCCACCACGCGCTCTGGGGCACGCGGCGTCGGGTTCGTTGCTCCAGGTCGGACTGCTCTCCCAAGATGGCCGTCAGCGGGGAGCGCTCGGAGACGTACTGGTCGAAGAGCGGCTGGCCCAGGGAGTCCCGCAGGAATTCGAGCAGGTGGGGCAGATACTCCTGGATGTGGCCGTCGGCGTCGATGACCGGGTGACCGAGTTCCTCTCGCACCCTGGCCGACGCCGATTCCGATGTCGACGTGCCGTCGTTCATGCCTGCCAACTCCTCTCGCTCGCCCTGGCGGCGGTCACTGGACGGTGTAGCCGCCGTCCACCACGAGGGCGTGACCCACCATGAATGACGCCTCGTCGGAGCAGAGCCACACCGCCGCGGCGGCGATCTCCTCGGGGGCGGCGATCCTCCCGATCGGATGGAGGGCACTCACCTCTGCCTCGGCCGCCGCGTCGCCCTGCATCCAGTCCTCGACCATCTTCGATCGCGCCGTCCCGGGGCACACCGCGTTGACCCGGATCCCCGACGTGACGTACTCGAGCGCCGCCGTCTTGGTGAGGCCGATGACCCCGTGCTTGGCGGCCACGTAGTTGGCCATGCCGGGGAAACCGATCAACCCCGCTCCCGACGACGTGTTGACGATGGCACCCCCGCCGCTCTCGAGCATGAGAGGTATCTCGTACTTCATGCAGAGGAAGACCCCGCGCAGCATGACGCCGATGCCCCGGTCCCACTCCTCGACGGGCATGTCGGCGATGTTCGCGCCGGCGCCCACGATCCCTGCGTTGTTGAAGGCGAAGTGGAGCGCGCCGAATTCCTCCCGGGTCCTGGCCACCATGCCCTCGACGCTGCCCGCGTCCGCGACGTCGACGGTGACGGGGACGGCACTGGCGCCGCGGCCGGCGATGGCCGCCGCCGTCTTCTCGGCACCCGGCTCGTCGATGTCGGCCACGACGACCCGGGCGCCCTGGTCGGCGAAGCGCACGGCTGCGGCCCTGCCGATCCCCGAGGCCGCCCCCGTCACGAGCGCGACCTTTCCCTCGATCCCGCTCGGGCTCATTCCGTCGCTGCGGCCATGAACTGCGCGTGGGTGGGCATGTGCGCCAGCATGCCGCCGTCGACCTGGAGGACCTGGCCGTTGACGAAAGAAGCCTCGTCGGAGGCCAGGAACGCCACGGCGTTCGCAATGTCCTGCGGGAGGCACAACCGGGGGCTCAGATGATTGAGCCGGAAGATCTCCCGGGCCTCCGACGTCAGGTTGCGATCGGCGGCCGGCGTCATGACGAGACCCGGCGAGACGGCGTTGCAGCGGATCCCCTGCATCCCATACTGCGTGGCGACGTACTGGGTGAGGGCGTTGATCCCGGCCTTCGACGCACCGTAGGCGGCACGCGAGAGATCGCCGGACAGGGCGGAGTTGGAGGACGTGTTGACGATGGCCCCACCGCCTCGGGCCATCAGCTGCGGGATGGCGTGCTTGCAGCCGAGCATCGTCCCTCGCAGGTTGACGGCCATCGTCTGGTCCCACACCGCCACGTCCATGCTGGCGACGTCGCCGTCGCGACCGATCACCTCCTCGCGGGTGTCGGCGGCGTTGTTGTGGAGGAAGTCGAGACCCCCCCACTCGTCGACGGCACGCCGTATCAGGGACGCCATCTGGTCCTCCTGGGAGATGTCGACTTCGAAGGGTACCGACACCCCCCCGTCGCTCACGATCGCCCGGGAGACCGCGTCGGCTCCCTCGCCATTGCGATCCGCCACGACGACGCGGGCACCCCGCCCGGCCAGCGTGTGGGCTACGCACTCGCCGATGCCCGAGGCGGCACCGGTCACGATGGCCACCTTGCCGTCGAGGCTACCCATCGTCTCGACCCTCTCTCGTCGCCACCCTCGTCCCACCCCCGTCTCGACCGGCGCTCCGCCGGAGGGCATAACTAACGCTTGTAAGCGTACTAGGATGTGTTCGCTATGTCCACGCCGACAGGGTCCCGCGACGCGGGCGCCGGCGCCGATCCCCCAGTGGTCCTGGGCGACCGGTCCGAGCACACGCAACGGCTGGCGTCGGCGATCGCCGCGGGCACGGTGATCGACGTGCCCGCCCCGACTCCGGACACGAGCTCCTGGGAGTGGGAGTGGAAGCCCACGCTTGCCACCTGGCGCAGCGAGACTCGCCAACGGGAGCCGGCCGGGTCGGTCGTCGTGTGCGCCTGGCCGCGAGCGGTCGAGCGCGTGGCGCTCCTGGAGCAGGCCGCGCTCGACTGGCGCTCGATGGAGATCGAGCTGGCCCGATGGACGACCGCTCTGCAGCTGGCCGGGGAGCTGTGCCGGGACGGCGGTGCGATCGTCCTCGTCACCGAGCTGCCGTGCGCGCTCGACTCGGTGGGGCTGGTTCCGCTCGTGGGTCTCTCCCAGGGCCTGATCGCCTTTACACGTTCGATCGCCTCTGCCGAGGGCGTGCGCGACGTCCGTGCCAACTCCGTGACCACCCAGCTGTGGAGCACGCCGTCGGAGATCACGGGTTCGGCACCATTCCTGCCGTCGTACCCAGGTGGCATCGAGCGCGAGGTCGCCGGCGCCGTGCGCATGCTGCTGTCCTCCGACGCGTCGGGCGTGAGCGGATGCGTCCTACCTGCCGACGGGGGCCGCACGTGGTGAGCACGCGATGAGCACACGGAGGGTCCTCGTCACCGGCGCATCGGGTGGCGTCGGGGAGGGCATCGCGCTGGCCTGCGGCGAGGCGGGGTGGGAGGTCTGGATCGCCGCCCGCCGTGCCGCGCAGGGCAAGGCCGTGGCGGACGCCGTCACCGCCCGTGGAGGCGTGGGTCGCTTCGTGACCTGCGACGTGGGCGAGGAGGACGAGGTCGCCTCGGTCATCGGAGAGGTGACGGCCGGCTCCTCCCCGTTGCACGCCATCGTCCACAACGCCACGAGCGGGTACTCGTCCGTGCCGCATCCACCGCCGGAGATCACGCTGGAGGAGCTCGAGGACCACGTTCGGGTGGCGCTGCGGGCCCTCTACTTCCTCGCCCGGCACGGGCACGACCCCCTCGGCCGCTCCCGGGGAAGCCTGGTGGTGACCACCTCGGAGGCCGGCTTCGAGGGCAAGCGGCGCCTGGCGGCCTACGCCGCTGTCAAGGCGGCCCAACGGGGCATGGTGCGGACCCTGGCACGGGAGTGGGGCCCCGACGGCATCCGCGTCAATTGCGTGGCGCCTCTTGCGAACTCCCCAGCCATGGAGGACGCCTTCGTGAGGGATCCGACCATGGCCGCGCGGGTCTTCGGTCGCATCCCGCTCGGGCGCGTCGGCGACCCGGAGTCGGACATCGGGCGGGTGGTGCGCTACCTGATCGGCGACGACGCGGAGTTCCTGACGGGGCAGACGATCATGGCCGACGGCGGGAGCTGCCCCATCACCTGAGCGGTTCACCGTCGAGTGGGTCGCGCAGCTGGGGGACGTGGGGAAGCTGGCAGCGCGCCCCTCCGTCGACCGAGATGATCTGCCCGGTGATGAAGCGGGAGCGCTCGGAGGCCAAGAACGCCACCAGCGCCGCGACGTCCTCGGGCTCCCCCTGAAAGGGAAGGAGGCACTGCCGTGACATCACGCGACGCGTCGCCTCGGAGAGATTGCGCAGAAACGACGGGCCGGCGATCCCCGCCGGGGACACGGCGTTGCAGCGGACGCCGTGACGGCCGTAGGCGACGGCCAACGAACGAGTCAGGCTGTTGACCCCCGCCTTGGCCGCAGAGTAGGCGGCCCGGACGAGGTCGCCGCCCTCCGCCGAATTGGACGAGATGTTGACGATCGAGCCCCGACCCTGGGCCGTCATGACCGGGACCACGGCCTTGCAGACGACGACCACGCCGTCGAGATCGGTGGCCAGGGTGTCCCGCCACACCTGGAGGTCCATCCCGACGATGTCGCGATCCCGGTCGTGGTGGGCCCGCTCGGTGATGGCCGCCGAGTTGACCAGGACGTCGATGCGCCCGAGGTCGGCGGCCACCCTCGCCACGCACTCCCGCACCCCGCTCTCGTCTCGCACGTCCATGGCGAGGGCGGTGGCCTCGGGCAGGGTGGCGACGACCTCGCCGGCACGTCGCCCGTCGATGTCCGCCACGACCACGTGGTGGCCGTCCGACGAGAGGGCCTCCGCGCAGGCGCGCCCGATGCCCGACGCGCCGCCCGTCACGAACGCCACCGGTGCGATCCCGCCAGGCCGTGCCCGCTCCGGGCCCACCTCCGGACCGCTCACGGGCGCATCACGGGCGACGGGTGACCCCACCCAACGCGTCGGCGGCGTCGAGCAAGTTGATGGTCTTGAGCTCGACGAACTCGCGCAGGCCCCACACGCCGTACTCCCGCCCCAACCCCGACTGCTTGAAGCCACCCAGCGGCGCGTCGATGTTGATCGTGAAGCCGTTGATGTTGAGCGTGCCGGTCCTCACCTGCCGGCAGACGGCGAGCGCCCTCTCCGGGTCGGCGCTGAACACCGCCCCCGAGAGCCCGTAGGGCGAGTCGTTGGCGATCTCGACCGCCTCGGCGTCGGAGCCGCACTCGATCACCGAGAGGACCGGGGCGAAGATCTCGTCACGCGCCACCGCCATGGCGTTGCCGACGTTCGCCAGCACCGTGGGCTCGAGGTACCAGCCGCGTTCGGGCTCCCGCGGACGCCCGCCACCCACGAGCACCCTCGCCCCCTCTCCGAGCGCCCCGGCGATGGCCGCCTCGGCGCGGGACCGCTGGGTCTCCGTGATGAGCGGACCGACGTCGACCGCCGGATCGAAGGGATCACCGATCCGCAACGCGCCGACCGAGGCGCGCAGGCGTTCGTGGAGCTCGGCGGCTCGCGAGCGCGACACGACGATGCGGGTCAATGCGGTGCAGGACTCGCCGTTGTTGTCGAGCCCGCCGCAGAGAAGGATCGGCACCACGGCGTCGAGATCGGCGTCGTCGAGGACGACGGCCGCCGACTTGCCTCCGAGCTCCAGGTTGACCCGGGTGAGGTTCGCTGCGCACAGACGAGCCACCTCCCGCCCCACCGCCGTGCTCCCGGTGAAGCTCACCTTGTCGACGCCGGGATCGCCCACCAGGGCCTCACCCACCTCACGGTCCCCCTGCACGACGTTGAGCACGCCGGGCGGCACGTCCGCCTCCATCGCGCACTCGGCCAGCACCATGGCGTCGAGGGGGGCGAGCGGGGAGGGCTTGACGATCACGGTGCACCCGGCGAGCACGGCCGGGACGATCTTCATCAGGGCGCTCCACAGCGGGCCGTTCCAAGGGACGATCGCCACGACGACCCCGACCGGCTCGGAGACCACGAGCGCCCGGCCGCCTCGCCCGGTCGTCTCCTGGCAGAAGGGATAGTCCAGGGCGGTCTCGATGCTCGCGCGGATCAGCTCGATCGCCCCGTCGACCTGGCTCGCCCCCGTGCCCGAGAGCTGCGTCCCTCCGGTCGGGAGGCCTGTCTCGCTCACGATCAACCGCACCAGGTCGTCACGCCGCTCGGACAGGGCCACGAGCAGACGTCCCACGGCCTCGATCCGGGCTTCGAGGCTCGAGCGAGGCCAGGGCCCCTGGTCGAAAGCCCGCCGTGCGGCAGCGACGGCCAGACCGACGTCTCGCCGGTCCGCGACCGGCACCGATCCCACGAGGGACAGGGAGGCGGGATCCTCGACCCCGAGGACCGCGGACCCCGAGGGCACCACCCACTCGCCACCGATCGGCAGGCGTCGCCACTCCCTCGGTTCCTGACGGCGCGCGATCGCGCGCGGTGCGTTCATGGCTCCCTGTTCCCCCGATCCCCCTCCGCGGATACCGGCGCCCGGCGCCGGGCGACCAGGCGCCACCCGGGCGGGTAGAGGGTCAAAGTGTCGCCTTGCAGCTCGAAGGGCCGGACCTGCTCGGTCCCCACCCAGTTGGGCATCGTGCTCACACCGATCCGGTGCCGGACGACGTCCCCGTCGACCTCGTAGGTGCCCGCGAACCCGTACGCGGAGCGGAAGGCCGCCGCAAGATCCGCGTCGCTGGCACCTCCGGACTCGGCCAGCAGGTCCATCTCCACGCGTGGGCGTCCCCCAGCGCCCACCACGGCCGCCATGGCCCCGTCCCTGCCGTAGAGCAGCATTCCCTCTGGGTGCTCGCCGAAGGGATGGCGGACGGTCCCCTCGTCGTACCTCTCCACCGACTCCACCCGGTAGCTCCCCGCGATATCCATGCCGTCTCCGCCGTCTCTGCCGATCAACCAGTCGGGCCTCGGGATCAGATCTGCAGCTCGCCGCCACCCAGCCAGGTCTCGAAGTAATCCTGCTGCACGCGATCTACGAGCTCGACGCGAAGACCCCAGGGGTGGGCATGGAAGACGAAGGCGTGCGGCTCCCGCTCGCCCTCCATCCCCGCCGCCTCGAGGGGCATGCCCCGGCGCGTCAGCTCCTTCGATGCGGCGGCCAGGTCGTCCACCCACAGACCCACGTGGCGGATGTAGCCGCCGTGGGCGTCGTAGTACCCACCGGGGATCCCCTCGATCAGCTCGAGATGGGGCGCGGTGCCGAGCGAGTAGACGAAGCGCAGATCGAACTCCTCGATGCCCTGCGGCGTGCGCATTTTGAGCGGCGACTGTTGTACGGGCGTGAACTCCACTCCGAGGGACCCCTGCGTGTCCTCTATTGCTTGCTGGATGTCCGGGACCACCATCCCGGTCACGAAGAGGTCACCGATCATCTGCCACCTGTCCCTTCTCCGGCTGTCACCACTTGCGTCCGCTTTCTCGGCCTGGCGGTCGGGCGGGGTGCTGCGGCACCCTCCACGAAGACGTCCACCAGCTGGTCGGCGAGCTCCTCGACCGAGGCCAAGCCGAGGGGCGCCGCTCGCATGCCGTAGCGCCTCGTGTCGACCGTGGCGTGCAACGAGCTGGTGATCGCCCTCACCAGGAGCTCGGGTTCCACGTCGGTGCGGATCGAGCCGTCCCGCCGCCCGATCACGATCACCTCGTGCCACAGCTCGAGCAGCCGGTTGGCCCGCTCGACGATGAGGGCCAGGTCCTCGAGCGCCGCCAGGTCACTCCAGCCGTAGTGCAGGATCGTCATCTCGTCGCCGAACTGGTCGAGCAGGATCAGGACCTCACGCATCATGCGGCGGAGCCGCTCCAACCCCGTTCCCTCGGAGTACAGCGCCGCCTCCTGGGCGGGCACCATCTGCTCGAGCCACGGCTCGAGCACGAGCTGCAGAATCTCGGACTTCGACCGGAAGTGCGAATAGAGGCTCCCGGCCAGCACTCCCGCCGATTCCGCGATGTCCCGCATGGACGTGTTCGTGTAGCCGCGCTCGGCGAAGGTGCGCCGGGCCAGCGCGATGATCTCCGTCCGCCGGCTCGGGTGACCGCCGTCGGCAACCGCGGTCACGTGCTCACCCGCCGACCACCACGGCGTCCAGGCGCTCGGGGCCGTACTCCAGCATGTGGTCGACGCAGACCCATGCGAAGCCGGGCGCCAGCTCGACCGAACCCGGAGGGAATTCCGCCAGCATCTCCTCGAGCACTACCCGACCGACCATGCGGGTGAGGTGATTGCCCAGGCAGAGGTGGGGGCCCGCACCGAAGGCCAGGTGCTCGGGCCCCTCGCCTCGGTCGAGGCGGAACTCCCCCGCGTCCGAATAGGCCCGTTCGTCCCGGTTGGCCGATGCGATGCTGAGCAGCAAGTGTTCGCCGGCCGTGACCGGGCAACCGCCGAGCTCGGTGTTCTCGGTGGCGTGTCGGAACATGAAGAGGACCGGGGGCTCGAAGCGGAGGCTCTCGTCCACGGCGACGGCGATCTTGGAGCGGTCGGCCCCGAGCTCGGTTGCGAATCCCTCCGGCTCGGTGAGATACCGGTAGAGGAGGTTGCCGATCATGTAGGACGCCGAGAGCGAGCCCGCCAGGATGTTCACCGTGAGCGTGCGGATGTGGGCGTCGGGAATCGTCCATCCGTCTGGCGCCTCGGCGTGCACCATGACCGAGAGGAGGTCGTCGGTGGCGCCGGGCCCCGCGGCCCGACGCTGCCGGATCTGCTCGTCGATGGCCTCGGTCAGCTCGGGAAACGCTCCGGGGATGCCCACGCCTCGCTCGGTCTCGCCGGTCGTCGGCCAGGTGCTGTGGAGCAGGTCGTTGCACCAGTCCATGACCTGGTCGTGCATCTCGTCGGGAATGCCGAGGGCATGGGCGGCGACCGAGCCCGGCAGGGGGATGGCCAGGAGGGCCATGAGGTCGCCCCCACCCTCCTTCCCGAAGCGCCCGAGGCGGCGTCGCACGTTGTCCCGGGTCCACGGCTCCGCCGAGGCTGCGGCGTTCGGGGTGAAGCCGCGCAGCAGGATGCGGCGGATCTTCGGGTGCAGGGGTGGGTCCAGCTCTCCGAGGAACCGCTCCTCCTCGGGCACCACCACGCCGGGCGCCCGCATGTCGCCGCTCGACGAGAAGGACCGGGCGTTGCGGAACGCACCTTGCGTCTCGTCGAAGCGAGCCGTGAAGACGAGCCCGCCCACGCGGCTCACCGCCCCCGCGTCCCGGATCCTCCCGATGAGCTCCCAGTCCTTGGCCTTGGAGGCGTCCATCGGATCGAAGGCAAACTCCTCGTCTACGGTCATCGTCAACCCTCCACGGCCGCGAAGCTCATCGGTGCACTCGTGATGCCCCTGGTGGGGACCAGCTGGCTCCGGACCACGGCCCCCTCGTCGATCTCCCACTCGCCGAGTACCTCGACGAGGCACTCGAGCGCCACCCGCACCTCGAGCTTGGCGACCGCGGCCCCCAGGCAGAAGTGGATGCCGTGGCCGAAGGTCCAGTGCGCCTTGACCTCACGGTTGACGTCGAGCCGGTCGGAGTCGGGGTACACGCCCTCGTCGTGGTTGGCAGAGCCGTAGAGCAGGAGGACCTGGTCCCCCTCCGGGATGGTCACCCCGCCGATCTCGACGTCCCGGGTCGTCGTCCGGGCCAGGCCCTGCACCGGGGACACGTAGCGCAACAGCTCCTCCACGGCCTGCGGCCAACGCTCGGGCTCGTCGGCCAGCAGGCGACGCTGCTCGGGGTGGCGGGCGAGGGCGATCACCGCGTTGGTGATCATGTTGATGGTCGTGTTCTGCGAGGCGTCGTGCAGGAGGGAGCAGAACCCCCAGATCTCCTCCTGGCTGAGATCGGCCCGCTCCTCCCTGACCGCCTGGAAGATGAGGGAGACGAGGTCGTCCGACCGCTCCTCTTGCCACGTCGTGATGAGCTGCCGCCAGTACTGCTCCATCTCGGAGTAGGCCTTGAGGGCGGCCTCGCTCGTGAAGTCCGCCCCCCCGATCGTGTCGAGGTTCCACTTCAGGAATTGGCGCTGGTCCTCCGCAGGGAGGCCCATGAGCTCGCACACGACGGTGCTCGGGATCAGCTGCGCGAAGTCGGAGGCGGCGTCGGCGGTCCCCGCCCCCTTGAACCCCTCTATCAGGGACATGGCGTGGCGGCGTACGAAGGGCTCGAGGCTCGCGACCTTGCTGGCGGTCAGCGCCCTGCTCAACACCCGTCGATGCACGTCGTGGCGCGGCGGGTCCATGTTGAACATGTTGAGCGGGATGAGGCTGATGTCGGTGTCCACGAGGGTGCCGCGAGCCGAGGAGAAGGTGTGCCAGTCCGCCGCCGCGGCGTCCACGTCCTCCGCCCGGCTGAGCATCCAGTAGTGGGGCCAGATCCGGTGGTTCTCGATCTCGCGCCGGTAGGCGGGGAACCTGCTGCGCATCTCCACGTAGTAGGGGTAGGGATCGTCCCAGTAGGCCGGGTCGAAGGGATCGAACTCAAACCCCTCGCTCATGTGCGCGTCCCGCATGATGAACCTCCGTCGACGACGAATTCTGATCCGGTGCAGTACGAGCTCTCGTCGGACGCCAGGAAGAGGGCGAGCCAGGCGACGTCGATGGGTTCGCCCACGCGGCGTGCCGGCAGGCCGGCCGCGAACGCCGCCCGGTCCACGTCCGCGAACTCGGGTCCGTTGATCATCGGCGTGTCGATGGTGCCCGGATGGACGGAATTGACCCGGATCCCGAGGCCGCCGAGCTCGAGGGCGGCCGACCGCGTCATGCCCCGGATGGCGTACTTGGAGGCGCTGTAGGCGAACACACCCTTCGTGCCGTGCAGGCCGGCGACCGAGGAGGTGTTGATGATCGACCCGCCGCCACGACGCTCCATGCTCGGCACGACCGAGTGCATCCCGAGATAGCAACCGATCTGGTTGACCTCGATCACCGATCGGTAGTCCGCCGGCGTGGTGGTGGACACGGTCCCGACTCGGATCACGCCCGCGTTGTTGACGAGCACGTCCACCCCGCCGAAGAGCTCGACGCACTGGTCCACGGCGTCGGACCACTGCTCCTCGGACCGGACGTCGAGGTGGTGGTAGTGCGCGGCGGGGCCGAGCTTCTCCGCCACGAGGGCACCGTCAGCGTCCAGCACGTCCCCGAGCAACACCTTCGCGCCGTGCGAGACGAAGAGCTCGGCGATGGCGGCACCCTGCCCACGAGCCGCCCCCGTCACGATCGCCGTCTTGTCGTCCAGGCGCCGGCCCAAGCCCCACCCCGAGGCGCTGCTGCCCATGCTCCTGTCTAGCGCGGTGCCGATCGAGCTGACAAGTGTTAGTTCAGGTGGACCCTCCGATGGGCTTATCTGCGAAAGGGCAGGTCGCAGTGGCACGAAATGGGGCCGGTTATCGCCTCGGTCGGTGATACACCCACCCGATAGTTAAGAGGTCGACAGTCCCGAGGGCTGTCCTCGACGGCATCCCCGAGCCTGAGGGGGCCACGATGAAGCTGACCATCGACAACTGCGTGGTCATCAGCTCCCTGAAGAAGGAGGAGGGCAGCGAAGAATCGCGCACCTTTCTGGGTCGGATCGGGATGACTTCGGACGTGGAGGTGTACCAACCCGTCGTCTTCATCTTGGAAGCCCTTCTGGCTGTGCCCCGAGCCGTGAGTAGCGGAGGGCTGGACCTCGGAAGCCTCGGTCACGGTCGCGGATTCACCACTCAGGAGTTTGTCGAAGTGACCGCGAAGGACGCCTTCGATTTCATCCCGACGACCGACCAGGCCGCGGCGGAGATCGTCGCCAAGGTGAAACCCGCCGCCCACCTGCTCTACGTGATCGTCGCCCAAAAAAGGGGCGCCACTCTCGTCACCCTGGAGCCAAAGCTCATGGACGCTGCCAAGGCGGTCGGGGTGCCGGCCCTCCGCCCCGGCGATATCGCCTAATCGCAGTACCCTACGAAATGATGGCGACCAAGGCGGATGCGGAGAGGGTGCGAATGGCGCTCGCCGAGGCGGGCTACCCCGGCGCCGACGTCCGCCTGGAGCCGGCGCCCCGGATGCTCTCGTGGCACCACGACGGGGAGCCCTACGACTCTGAGGCGGAGGCGGCTTTCTACAGGGCGCTTCATGTCGTCGGCATCGACCACGCGCCCACGATCTGCCCGGATTGCCACAAGGCCACGCGATGAGCGGGAATCGGCCGGTTCGCATCGGTTACGCCCTACGTCCTGCTCAACAGCTGCGTCTGGCCCTACTGGATGCGGCACTAGCCGGGGTCGCTCAGGCGCCGGTAAGAGGGTGCACCCTGCCCTCGTGACCGGACGAGCCGAACGGGCCGGCCGGGCCCGCGGGGCCGACGGGTGCGGATCCCCCGACCGTGCAGCGGCGTACGACCCGACGCTGGGGATAGTGGTCCCCGAGGGCCCGATGGTTGGTGCACCGCTCGTCCCACACCGCCACGTCGTGGGTGCGCCAGTGCCAGCGGCACTGGATGTTGGGGTCGTCGAGCCTCGAGCGGAGCACTCCCAGGATGGCGTCGCTCTCGGCGGGCCGCATGCCGGCGATCCCCCGCACGTAGGCGCCGCAGAGGAACAGTGCCCTCCGCTCGGTTTCGGGGTGCACCCGGACGAGCGGCACGCGGCGGGCCGCGAACTGGGTTGCCACCTCCTCGTAGATGCCGGGGCCGAATTGCAGCTCGACGCTCTCCTTGAAAGTCGGGCCCGGATGGACGTCGAGCTCGAGCGACTCGAGCACCGCCTGCATCGCGGGCGAAAGGCCCTCCAAGGCCGCGTAGAGGCTCAACCAGAGGGTGTCGCCCCCGACGGGCGGGCAGACGCGCATGTTGAGAACGGCGACGTCCGGCGGCTCGGGCAAGAACGCGGCGTCCGTGTGCCAGAGGTCGGCCTTGGCGGGGCTATCCGGTCCGTCCTCGATCCACTCCAGCGACTCGTCCAGGCCGCGTGCGGCGGTCACCGGGTAGACGTTGGGTGGGCCGAAGGTGCTCGCGAAGCGGAGATGCTCCTCGTCGGTCAGGTCCTGGTCCCGCAGGAAGAGGACCAGGTGGCTCCGGAGCGCCTCGCGCAGTGCGGCGGCCGTGGGCGCCTCGAGGGGGCGCCGGAGGTCGACACCGGAGACCTCCGCACCGATGTGCGCGGTGAGCGGCTCGACCCGCAGCGCCATGGCGGTCAGCCTCCGGCCAGGAGCGCGCCCGCTTCCTTCTCGCACACCGTGCCCTCGAAGAACGAAGGGTTCATCCCTCCGTGCAGACGAACGGCGTTGGTGAACACGAAGTCTCTGAACTGCTCGTCGGTGAGGCGCCCCTCCTCCACCGCCTCGTACGCCTCGGGCATGACGTCGGCCATCACCGGTGCATCCCAGTGCGAGACGTCGCTGCCGAGCATCGGTCGGAGGGTCACGGGACGGTGGGCCACGTTCATCCCGAAGGCCAGGGGCACGAGCGGGTCGTCGGCCTCGCACCCAAAGTAGGAGCGCTCCGCAAGGGGCTCGATGATGTCCTCCACCCCGGACAATCCGGCCGCCGCGAACTCGTCGAGCTCCGCCGGACGCCCCGGGACCCGGGACAGGTACTCCTCGATCCGATCGGCGTTGGCCACCATCTCGTCGCTCCCGTACTCCCGCACCAGGGCCATCACCGCGGACACCTCGAGACGCTCCGGATCGAGCGTCTCGATGGCGTGCGCGCCGCGCTTCTCCCAGTGCCCGACGAGGTCGGCCAGGAGGCTCGCACCCCACATCACGCCGCCCTCGAGGTAACCGACACGAAGCTCGGGGAAGCGACGGTAGACGCCGCCCATGAAGAGCGCCTTGCTCAGCGCCTCGTGGGCGTGAGCGATGCCCCCGACGTGGTTGTACACGTAATTGGAGATCGAGCGCGCCGGGTGGTTCTGCTGCAGCGAGCTGTGGAAGACGGGTGCCACGCCCTGCCGCGTGCACGCCTCCCACACCGGGTCGTAGTCGGCGTCGCTGTCGAGGCCGAAGACGTCGAGGCGGTACGCGGCGGGGTCTCCCGAGCTCCCGACTGGACGCATGACGTGGCCGGCCAGGACCACGAGGCGGTAGCCCAACTCCCCCACTGCGTAGTCGATCTCGGCCACCGCCTCCTCCGGGGTGTCCATCGGGATCAGGGCGGCGGGCCGAATCCGGTCGGCGTAGGGGGCGAAGAGCCCGGCGGTGTAACGGTTGACGGCACGGCACGCGGGCGCCCGCATCGACGTATCCGAGGACATGAGGAACCCGAGGGTCCAGGAGGGGTAGATGAGCATCAGGTCGATGCCCAGCTCGTCGAGGCGGTCGTACATGAGGGCGGGCAGGTGCGCCGTCGCCCGCTCCCGGGCGTCGTCCACCGGGTTGCCCCACCACGAGGACATGGCCTGCCACTTGCCCGCCACGTCGGGATGACTGCGGTCCGCCTGGAAGCGGACGGTGTCGAGCACGCGCACCGGGCGCTGACGGAAGGCGTCCCGGAGCTCGGCGCCGCCGGTCTCCTCCAACAGGCCCAGGATCTCGTCGTCGACCAGCGGCATCAGCTCCATGAAGTGGCCGTCGGCGTCCACGATCGGGTGGCCGATCCGGCGACGGATCTCAGCAGCGGTGAGCGGGGCGATCTGGGTCATTGCATGCCTCCTCGCGGCCATGACGGAGCGGACGCCAATTCGCTACTCTACAAAAGATTGACAGGTAAGGGGAGTCCTCTTACGCTGCCCTCCCATGGGCAAGGACCAGGCCAGACCGATTCGGACCTTCCTCTTCGTACCGGGGAGCGAGGACGACCAGGTGCGGAGGGCGCACACGCTCGGGGCGGACGCGGTCAATCTCGACCTCGAGGAGCCCCGGACCCCCTTCCCCGAGAGCGAGCGCGAGCGGACCCGGGTGTCGGTCCGGCGGTTCTTCGACCAGGAGGCGGACGCGTCGGGCTCGCCCCAATGGTTCGCCCGGGTGCAGCCGCCCGACACGGGGCAGACGATGAAGGATCTGCGGGCGGTGGTCGGCCCGAAGCTCACGGGTGTCATGCAGCCGAAGATCCATGGACCCGAGGACGTCCACAAGCTGGACGCGCTGCTCACGTGCTGCGAGGCGGAGCTCGGCGTGCCGCTCGGCTCCACGGCCATCTACCCCATCCTCGAGACCGCCAACGCGCTTCGGCTGGCCTACGACATCGCCGTCGCCTCGCCGCGAGTCCGCTACCTCGGGGGCGCCGTCTCGCGCTTCGGGGACATCCACCAGGCCCTCGGCTACCGATGGACCGCCGAGGGTCGTGAGACGCTCTTCCTGCGGTCCAAGGTCCTGGTCGACGCCAAGGCCGCGGGGATCCGCTATCCCATCAGCGGCATGTGGGGAGGGTCGGTGGACGACGTCGACGGCCTGCGGAGCTGGGCCGTCGAGCTCCGGGACCTCGGCTACTTCGGCATGATGCTCGGAGACCCTCGCCACGTGCCCCTGGTCAACGAGATCTTCTCGCCGAGCGCCGAGGACATCGCGTACTGGAAGGACCTCGACCGTCTCGCCGAGGAGGCGGAGGGCAAGGGAGGCGGCCCGATCCGTTACGGCGATCCCAACCAGGGAGAGGGACACGTGGTCCACATCGCGCACGTGGGGTCGGCCCGCAAGAACCTCGCGTGGGCGCGCGATCTCGGGTTGACGGACTGAAGCACACGGCATCCGAGGTCGGCGGGGGGCCGGGAGATCTCCCGAAGGGCCTCGCTCCCTCGGGAGATCAGGATCCCGGGTAGGGGTACACGGCCCCCAGCGCGTCCGGCGGTTGTGCACGCCACACGCCGGTGGCGCGGACGATCGCCTCGGACCCGCTCACCTTGCGGATGCCCTGGTGGTCGAGGTGGGCCCGGGTCAGCGCCTCGGCTTGCTCGGCGTCGCCGCGCTCGATGGCCTCCAGGATGCTGGCGTGTGCCGCCAGACCGGCCTTGCGCAGCTTGGGGTCCGGGTACTCGTGCAGCTCCGACACCCGATGACCCCACCCCGCACCCTGCTGGCGCCAGAGCCATCCGAGCGCTCCCACGGTCATCTCGATGCTGCGATTGCCCGACAACGAGATCAGGGCGTCGTGGAACCTCTGGCACGAGCTCTCAAACGCCACGGCGTCGTCGATGACCCGTTCGCCCTCGGACTGGAGCTCTTGCAGCTCGGGCACCACGGCCCGGGCACGGTCGGCGCGCGCCGCGCACAGGCGGGCGCAGAGCGTCTCGAGGTGCCCGACCGCCGCCGCGAGGTCCGCCACCTCGACTCGCTCGGCCTGCAGGACGAGGCCGAACATGTACGCGGCAGAGTCCGCGGTCGGGCGGTGCACGACGGCCCCCCCGACGTTGCCTCGGCGCACCGTGATCAGACCCTCGTTCTCGAGGATGCGGAGGGCCTCACGAAGCGACGGCGGGCTGACGGCGAATTCCTGCACCAGCTTGTCGACGCCGGGCAGCGCGTCCCCGTCGGCCAGTTCGCCGGAGACGATGCGCTCCCTCAGCACGCCGGCGACCATCTCCGCGAGCCGGGGCTGACGCATCTGGCGGGTGCGGACCGAGGCCTCGCGCAGGCCGGCCGGAGCGGCTCCGCCGACCTCCGAGCCCGGGCGGCTCCCGCCGTCGACGCCGCGAGAGCCGCCCCCCGAGCGCTTTCCTGCAGGTGGCACGGACGAAGCTTACTGTGGGATGGTGGCGAGTTCCGTCGGCGTGATGAGCATCACTCCCTTCGATTCCGCCGGCGCGCTGGACCTCGGCGAGCTGGAGCGGCACCTCGTCCGCCTGCTCCCCCACCGGCTGAGCGTCTACCTCTGCAGCCAGGGCAGCGGGGAGGGTCTCTCGCTCACGCTCGACGAGAAGGAGGCGATCTACCGGACCGCGGTCCGCGTGCTCGGCGGCCGGCGAGAGGTGGTCGGTGCGGGCGTCGGCCTGGGCGGCGACACCGACACGGCGCTCGCGCAGATGGAGCGGCTCGGCACCACCGGCGTCGACGCCGTGCAGGTCTTCCCGCCCCGGACGGGGGCCCTGCGTCCACGGGACCGCGAGATCGAGCGCTACTTCGCGGAGGTGGTCGGGGCGTCCCGCTGCCCGATCGTGCTCGGGGAGAACACGACCCTCGTCGGGTACGAGCTCGGACCCCGATTGATCCAGCGCCTGCTCGACCAACACCCCGAGATCGTCGGCCTGAGCTACACGGCGCCGGGGCCCCTGGGGGGGCTCATCGGCCTGGTGGATACGCTGCGCGAGCGGGTGCCCGTGCGGACCGGCTGGCTCCACCACCTGCCCTCGATGGCGGCCGTCGGCGGGGCGGGCGTGCTGTGCTTCGATCCGAACGTCGTCCCCGGGCTCGCCGCCACCACGTGGGACGCGCTGTGCCACGGGAGCAGCGACGCCATGCGGCTCCTCGGCGAGCTCTACTCGGTCAACGCCGTGCTCTCCCGGTGGGGGAACCCCGCATCGATCAAGGCCGCGCTGTCCCTGCGCGACCTGCCTGCCGGGCATCTGCGCCGGCCCCTGCTGGAGCTCGAGGGCGAGGACCTCTCACGCTTCGCCGCCGAACTCGAACGCGTCGGACCGACGCTCGACCGCTGGACCTAGCCCGCACAGCGCAACCGCACCCCGGAGTCGGGGGCTTCAGTCGATCCAGTACCGCAGCTTGCGAGTTGCGCTCGAGCCGTCGTCGACCGACCCCTCGAAGGTCCCGCCGCACTTCTCGATGACCCTTGCGGATGCCGGGTTGTCCTCATCGCACGTCACCAGCACTCGATCGATTCCGAGGGATCGAGCGACGACGAGGCTCTGGCGGAGGATCTCCGTCGCATAGCCGCGCCCCCGACAGCGGGGCAACACGGCGTAGCCGACGTGCCCCCCAACGGTCGCGAGGAATTCGTTGAGCTCGTGGCGGATCGAAGAGCGTCCGACGATGGCACCATCCGCGACCGCAATCAGGAAGGTCGTCGGGACCCAGCCGGGTGGCAGGTCTCTACCGAGTGCCCACTGCTGCCGGCGCTCGACGTACTCGGCCCACCGCGCGGGATCGTCCCTGCCCAGCAGGAAGTCGTAGTCATCGAGAGCAGCATGGGCAGCGAGCACGTCCCTCTCGTCGCCGAGGCGCATTGGTCGGAGGCGCAACCCATTGGCCACAGCGAGATTCTCACAGGTGCCCATCCACCCCGGGCGCACCGACGGGCTCACTCCCCCGTCGCTCTCCGACGTGTCCATGGATCCAGGCGAGGGTCGCTCGGCGGCCCCGACTCGGGTGCCGCGCCGGCGGAGTTGGCCAGGAAGGCCAGCCCGCTGTAGTGGCCGACCAGGATGGTGAGCTCGACCAGTTGGGCCGGGCCGAGTTCGGCCGACAGCGCGGCCCACGTGGCGTCGTCGATCCGTCCGCGGTCGACCAGCTCGTCGACCGCCTCGAGCAGCGCCCCATCGATCGCGCTCCAGGCGCCCCGGCTCGGCTCGTCGACCAAACGTGCCACCTCTTCGCGCGTCATGCCTGCGTCCAACCCCGCCTTCACGTGCTGGCTCCAGATGTAGCGGCAACCCCGTCGGAAGGCGAGCCGCAGGATCGCCGACTCGCGCTGCCGGGGGGAGAGGAGGCCGGCTTGCAGGGCGAGCGTCACGGGAAGGAAGCGCTCGAAGAGCTCGGGTTGATGCGCCAGGGTGGCCACCAGGTTGGCTGCGCCGCCGGGCCCGACGTTGTCAAAGACCTGGCGTGCGTAGGGACTCAGCTCGGCACGCGCCAGAGGCGCCAACCGGGGAGCGTGCGGACCCGGCGTCGTGGGGTTGGCCAATGTCGTGCCTCCTCGAGGTCGTGGGCTCTGGTCCCGGGCTGTCATCTCGAGCTCGGGGGTCTCGGGCGAGGGTCGGGGCCGGGTCTCCCGTCAGGGAATCACGGCGCCGAAGACCGGGACCCCCTCCCCCCCGGCCATGGTCGCGAGAAGGTCGTTCAGCCCCTCGAGGTCGACGGTCACCGCCGGCAGGGCGGCAAAGCGATCGCGCTCGGCATGCAACAGCGCGAGCGCCCGGCGGAAATCGTCCGTCTCCGCGCCCAGGGTCCCGAGAACGTGCAGCTCCTTGGTCACGATGGCGTCCGGCCGGAACCCGGGCACGTCGGTGTCGCCGTGAATGCCGACCACCACCACCCGACCGCGCCTGCCAGCGAGGGCGATCGCCTGCGCGAAGGCCTCGGGGGCGTTCGCGCTCGCGTCGACCACCACGTCGGCAGGGCCGCCAGCGGCCTCGCGCAAGGCGTCGACCGGATCACTCGCCTCCACGTCGACCGTGAGGTCGGCCCCGAAGGTCCGGGCGAGCCGCAAGCGATCCTGGTCTCGTCGCCCGCGGCCCGTCACCATGACGAAGCGCGCTCCCGCCGCCCGTGCCGCCACGGCGGCGGCGAGCCCGCGCAAGCCGGGACCGAGGATGGCCACCACGTCACCCGGACCGGTGGCGGGCAGGCTCGAACCCCAACGGAACCCGTTCGCCACGGCATTGAACATGGCCGCGACGACGGGGTCGAGCCCCGCGTCGACCGGATGGACGACGCTGTCGGGCGAGAGGTACTGCACCTCGGCGTAGCCGCCCCACAGTCCGGGTGGCTCCGACAGCGGGATCTGCCCGTAGCTGTCGGCCGACGAGTGACGGAGACAGAGGCGGGGCCGACCGGCCCGGCACGAGGTGCAGGAGCCGCAGACCTGGCGGGGCTCGACGACGACCCGATCACCGGGCCGCACCCCCCAGCGGGCCGAGGCGCCGGCGCCGATGCGCACGATCCGACCGACCGTCTCGTGCCCGGGGATCATCGGGGTGGGAGCGGGAAGCGCACCCGACCACTGCTCGTGGTCGGTACCGCACAGCCCGCAGGCCTCCACCCGCAACAAGGCGTCCTCCGGACCGACGGAGGGCACCTCGATCTCGCGGATTCGGACTCGCCGCGGACCCTCGAGCACGAGCGCCCGGGCCCGGTCGCCCTCGGGGTGATCATTCACGGTTGATCCCGGCCATCAGGGACTCGGGATAACGCAGCCCACGGACGCTGCCCGCCGGCACGCCGGCACTCAATCGCTCGACCTCGTCCTCGCGGAGCCCGAGGGAGCTGGCCGCGGCGTCCTCCTCCACGTGCTCGAGAGAGGAGGTGCCCGGTATGGGCACCACGTCCTCGCCCTGCGCGAGCAACCACGCCAGGGCGATCTGGGCGGTGCTCGCCCCCCTGGTCGCCGCCAGCTGGTCGGCACCGTTCACCAGTCGTCGGTTGTGCGAGAAGGCATCGCCCTGGAAGCGCTCCATCAGGCGGCGCCAATCGCCCTCGGTCAGCTCGTCGAGCGAGGAGAAGCGCTTCGCAACGAGGCCGCGGCTCAAGGGGCAGTAGGCGATGAACCCGATCCCCAGGCGGCGTGCGGCGGGGAGGATGGCCGCCTCCACGTGGCGCTCGAGGAGCGAGTACTCCGTCTGCACCGAGGTGATGGGGTGGGTGGCGTGCGCCCTTGCGAGGGTCGTAGGGCCCGCCTCGCACACGCCCAGGTACCGGACCTTGCCCTCCGCCACCAGCTGCGACATGGCGCCGACGCTCTCCTCCACCGGGACGAACGGATCGATCCGAGCCAGGTGGTAGAGGTCGATGGGTTCGGTGCCGAGCCGGACCAGCGACGCCTCGCAAGCCCGTGCGATGTACTCCGGGCTGCCGTCGATGAAGGGACCGCCGGTCTGATCGCGGCGCATCCCGAACTTGGTGGAGATGACGACCTCGTCCCGATGGCCACGGAGCGCCTGGCCGAGTGCGGTCTCCCCGGCGTCGCCCCCGTAGTACTCGGCGGTGTCGAAGAGGGTCACGCCGAGCTCCATCGCCCTGGCGACCACGGCGGCGAAGCGTTCCGGCGTCACGGGTCCGTACCCGCCGCTCATGGCCACACCCCCCATGCCGACGGCCGACACGGTGAGGGACGCTGGCCCGGTTCCGAGCTGTCGCTGCTCCACCCGCCGCCTCCGATCGCGTCCGTGGACCTAACCAGTGTTTGGATCGGACTAAACGCACGCTCGATTGGCTTCCGGCGGGTCACGATAGCGCGCCCGAGATGCGAGCCACAGGGGCGTCTAGTAAGCAGGACCTCGATGGAGCGAGCGTCGGGCGAGCGGCTGCCAACCTCCGACGAGCTCCCAACCTACGACGAGCTCTTGGTACGCCCGGGCGTGCCACCGGGATCGTCGTGGGGGCTCTGGGGAGAGCACGACACGTACGGCTGCCTCAACCTGTTGACCGACGAGGTCGTCAAACGGGGACTGGAGGCGGTTCGGAGGGGGACGGTGTTCCCCTTGGACCTTCCCCTCACCGAACCGGACCCCCCGTTGGCCGGTCGCTCGAGGTTGGTGCACGAGGTCGCATGGATCGAGGGCGACCTCGGCCACGACGAGGAGCTGTCCAGCTGGAACACGCAGTCCTCCAGCCAATGGGACGGATTCCGTCACATCCGTCATCCCCGGTACGGCTTCTACAACGGGGTGGCCGACGAGCACCACGGCATCCACCACTGGGCAGCCAGGGGGATCGTCGGTCGTGCGGTCCTGGTCGACGTGGGTCGCTACCGGGTCGCCCAGGGACGCCCGCTCGACATGACCGCGACCGATCCCATCGAGCCCGAAGATGTCGCCGGGACCCTGGAGCTCCAAGGCTCCGAGGTGCGGCCCGGTGACGTCATGCTGCTCCGCACCGGGTGGGTCGAGTGGTATCGGCGGCTGGATCCGCAAGGGCGCGCCGACCTGGCCCACCGATTCCGGTCGCCGGGCCTCCGGGCCGGCCCGGCGACGTCCCGGCTGCTGTGGGATCTCCACGTGGCGGCCGTGGCGGCGGATAATCCGGCTCTCGAAGCGTGGCCCCCGGCCGCCTTGGCGTCACCCGAGCAGCGGGCCGTGCTCCGCCGCGACCCGGTGACCATCGCGGAGCTCTCCCTGCACTTCTCGCTCCTCCCCTTGCTCGGACTGCCCATCGGCGAGCTCTGGGACTTGGCCGCGCTGGCCGACGACTGCGCGGCCGATGGCCGCTACGAGGCGCTCTTGACGTCGGCGCCACTCCACCTCGTGAGCGGCGTGGCCTCCCCGCCCCACGCCATTGCCGTCAGGTAACCGCGGGAGCGCCCAACCGCTGGTGCGCCAACTCCGGGGTGGGTAGGGTGCCTAACAGTGGTTTGGGAGTGTCCCATCCCTGCGGGGTGGACCGAGACCTAGGGGGACACGAGAGGCGTGCCGGTGGAGGAGGACTTTCTTTCACGCTACGCCGCCGAACGCCCCGACAAGCCTGCCCTGATCGCCGACCGACCCGACGGTCCGGTGCGGGTCGTGACCTTCGGTGAGCTCAATCGCGACGTCAACCGGTTGGCCAACGCCATGGTCGAGGCCGGCGTGCAGCCCGGCCAGCGGGTGATCTGGTGCGGGCGCACCTCCATCGAGGTGTTGCGGATGCAGCACGCGGCCCGCAAGGCGCGGGCCGTGGCGGTGCCGCTCAATCACCACCTCCGGCGCGAGGAGTCCAGCTGGATCGTCCGGGACTCCGAGGCCGTCCTGCTGTGGGTGGCCGCCGAGTTTGGTGGGCTGTTCGACGGCATCGACAGAGAGGCGCCCGAAGTGCGGCGGGTGGTGGTCTTCGGCGGGGAGCCGCAGACCGGCCAGGTCTCGGCCGAGGAGTTCCTCGACGGCGCCGGTACGGACGAACCGTCGGTCGACGCAGCGACGGAAGGTGCGGCCACCATCATCTACACGTCGGGCACCACCGGCCGTCCCAAGGGCGCGGTGCGGGACCTCCTGACCTCACCCGAGCAACGCGAGCGCCTGCGAGAGCACCTGGCCATGATGCACATCGGCGACGGGGAGGACGTCTACCTTCCGGCGGGATCCATGTCGCACGGCGGTCCGCTGTCCTTTGCCGACCTCGTCGTCTCGCAGGGCAACACGGTCATCGTCCAAGAGCGGTTCGACCCCGAGGACTGGCTTCGACTGGTCGACAGGTACAAGGTCACCACCTCCTACAGCGCCCCGGCCCCCATGCGGCTGGTCTGCAACCTGCCGGCGGAGACCAAGCGCCGCTACGACCGCTCCAGCATCCGTACCATGCTCGCCGGCGCCGCCTCCTGGCCCTATGCCCTGAAGCTGGCCTACCTCGAGGACTTTCCCGAGGATTCCCTGTGGGAGGTCTACGGCTCCACCGAGCTCGGGACCAACACGATCCTGCGTCCGGAGGACCAGCGCCGCAAGCCCGGTTCGTGCGGGCAGGCGGCCCCGGGCGTCGAGGTGCTCCTGGTCGACGACGACGGCCGGGAGATCACCGAGCCCATGGTTCCCGGCCTGCTCTACGTGCGCGGCGGCAGCACCTTCCGCACGTATCACGGGGACCCGGACAAGTACCGGGCGGAGCACCGCGGCGACGCCCACACGGTCGGCGACGTGGCGTACTTCGACGAGGAGGGGTACTTCTACATCTGCGATCGCAAGAAGGACATGGTGATCTCCGGCGGGATCAACGTCTACCCCGCCGAGGTGGAGGCTGCCCTGGAGAGCGCCGACGCCGTGTTCGAGAGCGCGGTCTACGGCCTGCCGGACGACGTCTGGGGGGAACGGGTCCACGCCGACCTGGTGGTGAGGGAGCCCGAGTCGTTCTCCGTGGACGAGCTGGTCGCCCACTGCCACCAACACCTCGCCTCGTACAAGGTGCCACGCTCGTTCGAGGTGGTGACCGAGCTCCCCCACCTCGAGAGCGGCAAGATCGACAAGCGGGCGCTTCGCCGGCGTCACGGACCGGCGCCCTTGATTGGGGTGCCCGGCGGTACACGCGTGGCCGATGCCCGAACCTGAGCAAGCCCTGGTTGGTGTGACCGGGAAGCGTGACCTTCTCTTGCACCGACCCGCCTACCGGGACGCCACGTGGACGGAGACCAACTGGTTCGGCTTCTTCGTACCGGAGGCCCGCCTGCGAGGATCGGTCTACGCCCTGTTCCGCACCAACCTCGGGGTGGTGCGGTCGCCGATCTCGGTCTACAGCGGACCCTGCCAGACCGTGCTGGACCTCGACTACTTCGACGACCGGGTACATCTCCCCATGCCGCCCGACGACCTCGACGACTACCGGCTGGCCAACGGGCTGAAGGTCCGGATGACCGAGCCGCTCACACGGTGGGAGGTCCGCTACGAGGGCCGCGCCGACACGGTCTTCGACCTGGACCTGGTGGCCCTGAGCCCCCCCGTCCCGGCCTCCGAGAGCCAGGTGGAGGGCGCCGGGGCCGGGTACGCCAGCTTTCACCGTCCGGCCGGCACGCCGGACGTCGAGACCGGTCACATCGATCAGACCATGTGGGTGACGGGAACCGTACGGGTGAACGGCGTCACCTACAGAGTGGATTTCCCCTCGAACCGCGACCACTCATGGAGCCCCCGCCGGGAGTGGGGCCACAACATCTGCGGCAACTTCGACGAGGGCCATTTCGGTCGGCAACTGAGCTTCCATGTGCAGACCCGCAACGACCCGCTGGAGGTGGGCCAGGTGACCCATGGCTACGTGGTCCGAGACGGCACGACGCTCGGCCTCAAGGCCGGAACGGGCCGCTACGAGTACGACGACTGGCGCATCTCCCGGCTCTCCTACGAGCTCGAGGACACCCTCGGCCGGTCCTACCGGCTCTCCGGTACCCCGGTGGCATGGACCAGCGACGTGATGAGCGGCTCCTATGCCGTCACGGCGGTCGTCCGATGGGACTGGGAGGGCGAGGTGGGGTGGGGAGACTACAAGTGGCACTGGGACATCTTTCGGATGCGTGAGCATGCCGAGCGCAAAGGCTTACCCCGGGAGAGACCGCGGTGATCCGCCGACTCAACCACGTCAACATCAACTGCCGAGACCTCGACGTGATGCTGCCCTTCTACAAGGAGGTCCTCGGGTTCGAGACCGTGGTGAGCGGCGGCACGCCGGACTCGGGCGCCGTGTTCGAGACCATGGGCTATCCGGGCCGGCGAGGAGCCCGCACCGAAGTGCTCTGCGTCGGTGGCCGCGACCGAGGCCCCTACGTCGAGCTGATCGAGTGGGCGGAGGACGGTGACGACCGCGTCGCCGCTCCGCGCGACATCGGCATCGCCCGGATCGGCCTCCTCGTCGACGACGTGGACGCCACCTATCGGTACCTTCTCGACCGGGGCGTGAAGGTCCTGGGTGAGCCCCACGGCGGAGGGGTCGGTCCGGCGCGGGTGCGGGCCCTCTTCTTCCAGGATCCCGAGGGCAACCTGCTCGAGGTTCTCCGGCACGAGGAAAGGGATTGACCCCGCCCGGGGTGCCGATGCGCCCATGCTGCTGAAGGGACGGGTCGCCGTGCTCGCCGGGGTGGGACCCGGCATGGGCCGCGACGTCGCCCTGGCTCTGGCGCGCGAAGGGGCGGATCTCGTCCTCGGCGCTCGGCGCCAGCGAACCCTCGATGCCGTGGCCGACGAGGTGAGCGCGCTGGGCAGCAAGGTGCGAACGGTGCCCACCGACATCACCGATCCGGCCCAGTGCGAGGCGCTCGCCGCAGCGGCTGCGGAGGCCTTCGCGGGCGTCGACATCCTGGTCAACAATGCCGCCCACGGCGGTGAGCCTGCGCTACTCGCCGACTCCGACCCCGGGTCGCTACGCACGGCGGTCGAGGTCAACCTGCTGGGAACCCTCAACATGACGAAGGCGGCGGTGCCCCACCTGCGCGCCCGGGGCGAAGGTCGCATCATCATGATCAACACCAACGTCTCGCAGGTCGTCGTGGAGGGCTTCGGGGGCTACGGGTTGTCCAAGTCGGCGCTCCTGCACGCCACCCGCCACCTGGCCCACGAGCTCGGTCGCGACGGCATCCGGGTCAACAGCGTGCTGCCCGGCCCCATCTGGGGACGGGCGCTCCAGCGGTACTTCGAGGGGCTGGCCAAGCAGTCGGGCCTCTCTTTCGAAGAGGTGGTGCGCCAGCAGTTCGCCACCACCGCGCTCGGCTACCTGCCGCCGTCCAGCGAGGTCGCGGGCACCGTCGTCTACCTGGCCTCTGACCTTTCCCGGCCGGTCACGGGCCAGGCGATCCGGGTCGACTGCGGACAATGGCTGGCGGCCGGCTCCCCGGGGGACGAGACGTGAGGCAGGGGCCTTCGAGCATTCATCCCATGACCGTCGGCGGCCGGTCGGTCGTCCACGACGACACCTTCGCCGTGCGGAACCCCGCCACGGGGGACGTGGTGGGCTACGCGCCCGAGTGCTCGCAGGCCGAGCTCGATCGAGCGCTCGGGGCAGCGGCTTCCGCCGCCGCCGGCTGGGCAGACGATCCCTTGGCGCGCCGCGCCGGGCTGCGCGAAGGGGCCGCGGCCCTGCGGAGATCGGCCGAGGAGCTGGCCAGCCTTTTGACCGACGAGCAGGGAAAGCCGCTTGCCGACTCTCGGATGGAGGTGGAGTGGGCGGCCGATTGCCTGGACTACTACGCAGACTTGGACCCTCCCGAATCGTTGGTCCGGGACGACGAAACGGGCCGTGTGGTGCTCACCCGTCGACCCGTCGGGACCGTTGCGGCCATCACGCCGTGGAACTTCCCGGTGACGACCGCCGCCTGCAAGCTGGCGCCCGCGCTGGCTGCCGGCAACCCGGTCGTCCTGAAGCCCTCTCCCTTCACCCCGTTGACGACGCTGCGGGTTGGAACCGTGCTCGGCGAGGCGTTCCCCGCCGGGGTGGTCAACGTGATCTCGGGCAGCGACACGCTCGGCCGCCATCTGGTCGCCGACCCGCGGGTTCGCAAGGTCAGTCTGACCGGTTCGACGAGCACCGGCCGAGAGGTGGCCGCGATCGCCGGACGCGACCTCAAGCGGGTCACGCTCGAGCTCGGGGGAAACGACGCCGCGGTCGTCCTCGATGACGCGGACCCGGTGCGGACGGCGAAGCGACTCTTTTGGCGGGCCTTCGGCAACTGCGGGCAGGTCTGTGCGGGCATCAAGCGGGTCTACGTCCCCGAGACCCTGGCGGACGAATTCGTGGCAGCCCTGGCGGAGCTGGCCGCCGGCGTCCGAGTCGGACGAGGGACCGAGCAGGGAGTCCAGATGGGCCCCATCAACAATCCCTCCCAGTTCCAACGGGTGCGCGAGTTGGTCGAGGACGCCTTGGCCCGGGGCGGGGTGGCGGTGGCGGGCGGCGGTCCCTTGGCCGGTCCGGGCAACTTTTTCAGCCCGACCATCATCGCCGGGCTGACCGACGGCAGCCGGTTGGTGGACGAGGAGCAGTTCGGGCCGGCGTTGCCGATCATCACCTACAGGCGCCTCGACGATGCGATCGCTCGCGCCAATGCCACCAGCTTCGGTCTTGGGGGTTCGGTCTGGACGGAGGACGAGGAGCGGGGAGTCGCCGCCGCCCGCCGCCTCGAATGCGGCACGGCATGGGTCAACACCCACGCCAACCTGGCGGTCGAGATCCCCTTTGGCGGTCACAAATGCAGTGGCCTCGGCCTCGAGCAAGGGCTGGCGGGCTTGGAGTCGTATTCCGAGCTGCAAGTGGTCTGGTCCCACCGACGGCCCGCGACGTCGTAGCGCTACCCGGGGGAGCACTCCGCCCGTACCAAACCAAAGGTTGGCTCGAACCAACCCTTCGCTTGCCGGACCGCCGAGTATCTGCAAGGCTCGTTCGGGTCATGACCCCCTCCAAGGCCTCGCGCACCGAAGCGGCGGGCCGCTCCCGGCGCAGGGCCTCCTCCCGGACGGCGGCGCCCGGCACGGCCCGGAGTCACGAGATCGACGGTTCGGCGATCGAAAAGCCCGACTTCTTGGTCGCACCAAAGGCTCGCGGACGTCCCGAGCCCGTGTCGCGCTTCCCGGAGATCATCAACGTGTCGGCCGAGCTCTTCCGGGCTCAGGGCTACGCGGAGACGAGCATCGAGGACATCGCGAGGGCGGTCGGGATCCTGAAGGGAAGCCTCTACCACTACATCCACACCAAAGAGGACCTCCTCTACGCCATCATCGATGAGATCTACGCCCGGACGGACGCCAAGGCGCAACTCGTGGCCACCTACGACGGCGACGTGGTGGATCGGCTCGAGCTCTTCGTCGACTTGCACATGCAGGATGCCGGCGACCTGGCGGCCAAGGTGGCGGTGTTCACCACGGAGTACCGGAGCCTGCCCGAGGACCGTCGCCGCCAGGTGCAACGGCGGCGGGATGCCTACGAAGAACTTCTGGTGGACACCTTGAAGGCCGGTCAGCGCCAAGGCGTGTTCGTGGCCGACCTCGACGCCCGGATCGCCGCCATCGGCATCTTGCAGATGCTCAACGGCACGTACCAGTGGTACCGGCCGGACGGCCCGCGGTCGATGAAGGAGATCACCAAGGAATTCAAGAAGATCATCTTTCGCGGCCTGCTCGTTCGGCCGGCCACGGCCTCGGCGGGGAGCCGGCGCAAGTAGCGACCGCTATCAGAGGAAGGGGGGTTCTCGGCCCATGTTGATCGACATGTTCTCCGAGCTCCAGCGCGCGCAGCCCTGGACACGCGAGTACGAGGCGCGGGTGATCGACAACGCACTCGAGCAGGCGCGCCTTGCCGACTCGCTCGACTACGGCTGCTGGTGGAGCGTGGAGCATCACGGGGCTGTGGAGTTCAGCCTCAGCTCCACGCCGGAGCTGTTGAACACCCTGGTCGCGGCGAATACCTCCCGCATGCGAATCGGTCATTCCGGTGTGCTGTCCCCCTTCACCATCAATCATCCGATCCGCATCGCCGAGCGGGCGGCTTTCCTCGACATCGTGAGCAACGGGCGGCTGGAGCTCGGCCTCGCCCGCTCCGCCGGAGCCGAGTGGGATGCCTTTGGCATCGACGGATCCATCACCCGAGACCAGATGGGCGAGCTCTTCCACATGCTGCCGCGCATGTGGAACGAGGAGGCGTTCAGCTGGGAGAGCGATCTCATCCGCATACCCACACGCAACGTGGTGCCCAAACCCCTGCAGCGGCCCCATCCACGGATGTGGCAGACGTGCACCAGCGCGGACGCCTTCCGACTGGCCGGGACGCTCGGGGTCGGCGCCCTCGGGGTGACGCTCCTCACGCCCCTGGAGAACCTGGAGATCCTCCGCCGGGCCTACCTCGAGGGTCTGTCGGACTCGACCGGCCCCTCCGGCGAGACCGTCAACGACCAGTTGGGGATCTTCACCTTCGTGCACTGCGCGGCCACCAGGGAAGAGGCGATCCGGAGCCGGGCGGCCGAGAGCGTCCTTTGGTACGTGAACCGGATGCCCCGGGTGTTCGAGACGCCGAGACACCTCATCATCGGCGGCATCCGGGGCCAGCTGGCGCCGGACACCGGCGCGGCTTGGGAGTCGACCGGCAAGGAGGACATCGAGAGCGACACGGATCCGGATGACCCGGTGCCGGTGATCCGCCTCCTCAACCGGCAGGCTCTCGGCTACGAGCTGGACCCCGAGGAGGCCCTGGAGGTCCTGGAGCCGATGGACTCCATGATCATCGGCGACGTCGATACCTGCATGACCAAGATGAAGAAGTACCGGGATCTGGGCGTCGATCGCCTGCTCTGCTTCCAGCAGTACGGGTGGCTCGACCACGAGGACGCCCTCGGCAGCATCCGGAGGATCGGGGAGGAGATCCTGCCGATCTTCTCCGCCTGACCGTGCCCACCCTGCCTCGGGGCAACGCCCGCACCCACTACGACGATCTCGGGTCCGGCGAGCTGGTGATGATGGTGCACGGGCTCAACGAGAACGCGCTCTATTGGGGCGTCACGGGGATCGCGGCCCGGCTCTCGGCCCGACACCGGGTGGTGAGCATGGACCTGCGGGCCCACGGGCGCACGGTCGTCGCCGGCGAGCCGAAGGGCTTCGACGTCACCACCATGGCGACGGACATCGAGGCGCTGGCCGACCATCTCGGCCAAGAACGATTTCACCTGGTGAGTCACGCCACCGGCGGGATGGTGGCCCTCCGGGTGGCGATGCGGGACCAGGCTCGACTTGCCAGCCTCATCCTGACCGACACGGGTGCCGCCACCCAGCCGGGGCGCCAAGACCCTCGCGACGTGATGGCTCCCCGGTACGCCGGCCATCGGTGGGACGACATCATGTCCTCCCTACGTGCGAGCCCTGGGCTGTTCCTCGAGCAGCTCGACCTCCACCCGGATCGCCAGCGGCTCTGGGCTCTGTTCGAGGAGATGGCGCGACTCGGGGATCCCGACGTCATCGCCGCCTTCATCCGATCCTTCTACGACGACCCCGACCCGCACATCCCGTGGCTGCGGAAGATCGGTTGCCCGACCCTCGTGCTCCTGGGCGAGCACGACCGGTTGTTCGTCAAGCCCAGCCGGCTGCTGGCTGCCGAGATCCCCGGAGCCGAGCTGGTGGTCTTGCCCGGCGTCGGCCATATGACGGCGCTGGAGGCGCCCGAGGAGACCTACTCGGCGATCGCCGGATTCATCGAGCGCCACCCGGTGGCGCGCCCGCTCGAGGGTGACCAAACCTTCGTCCGGTAAGGACCAAACACCCGGTGTGCCCAGATGGCCCCTGTGGGAGACTGAGAGCGATCGTCGCACCCCGATCGCCGCGGAGACGGACGAGGCGCCGGCAAGGAGGAGACGGATGTTGGACTACCGCATGGTCGACGTAGACAACCACTTCTACGAGCCGCGGGATTCGTTCACCCGGTACATGGACGCGGCTTCGTTGGACCGGGCCGTGCGACCGGTCGTGCTGGACGACGGGCGCGAGGTGATCGTGGCGGGCCAGCGCGAGGTGACCTTCATCGAGGCGCGGATCTACGACGAGGTCGGTCGACCCGGCTCCCTCCGCGAGATGCTGGCCAAGATGAAGGGTGGGGCGACCGGCCAGGAGGCGTACCGGTGGACCGAGGTCAAACCCGAGTACCAGCACCGCGACGCGCGGTTGGCGGTGATGGACGCGCAGGGCATCGAAGCCTGCGTGCTCTTCCCCTCGGTGGCCCTCGTGGTGGAGCACTTCTTCGAGAGTCCCGACGACCTCTATTTGAATTTTCGCGCCTTCAACCGGTACCTGGACGAGGAGTGGGGCTTCTCCTACCAGGGCCGGATCCACCCGGTGGCGGCCGTCTCGCTGCGCGATCTCGGCCGAGCCGTTGACGAGCTCGAATGGCTGCTCGCCCGGGGTGCCCGGGTCGTGGGCCTGCGGCCCGGACCCGCCTACGGGCGATCGCCCGGCGATCCGTACTTCGATCCGTTTTGGGCCCGCATCAACGAGGCGGGGATCTCGGTCGTCTTCCACATGACGGAATCCTCGTACAACGAGCAGGTCTCCACCCTGTGGGGCCAGGAGCCCAACCCCTCCGACTTCGAGATGTCCGCGTGGCAGTGGGCCAACACCTACGGGGACCGACCGATCATGGATACCCTCTCGTCGCTGATCTACGACAACCTCTTCGGCCGCTTCCCCAACCTCCGGGTGGTCTCGGTGGAGAACGGCTGCGAGTGGGTGCCCTACCTCGTCCGGCGCATGGACAAGATGCGGGGCATGGGCAGGAACGGTCCCTGGATCGGGGGCACGCTCACGGAACGGCCGAGCGCCATCTTTGGCCGGCACGTGCTGGTCACGCCCTTTCCCGAGGACGATATCTCGGCCCTCGTCGACGTCTTGAGCGTCGATTCCCTGGTGCTCGGATCGGACTGGCCCCATGCCGAGGGACTGGCCGAGCCCGCCGACTACCTGCGCATCCTGACGCCTCTCGATGCCTCGGATCAGCGCCGGGTGATGCGCGACAACGGGTTGAGGATCGTCCGGGGCGATTCCCGGTGACCGGCGCCGTTCCCGAGGGCTCACCGGATCCCAGGGACGGCGCCGACGATCTCCGCGGCAGCCTGGCGTCCTACCTGGCTGACCATGCGCTTCCCGAGTGGTCCGGGGTCACGGTCGTCTCGCTGCACCGCCACGCCGGCGGCTTGTCGTGGGAGACGTTCGTCGTCGACGTGGCGGAGACCGGTTCTCCCGAGCGTCGACTCCGCCTCGTGGTGAAACGGCCGCCGCTCGACGGCCCGCTCGCACCGTACGAGCCGGACAAGGAGGCCCTGTTGCTGCAGGCGTTGGCCCACAGCGCAGTGCCGGTTGCGCCCCTGCTCGCCTATACGTCCGAGCCGGTGGTGGCGGGCCGTCCGGTGGAGGTGATGGAGCATGTCGCCGGGGACGTGCCCGACGTCCGCACGATCGACCGGTGGCCGGCGTGGCGTGACACCGGGCGGCGACGGGCGGTGAGCCGGCGGCTGCTCGGGGTGCTCGCCGCCCTGCGCGGTTTTGAATGGCGGCAGCCGTCGCTCAGCGCCGTCCTGCGGGTGGATCGCAGCCCGTCGGAGCAGGTGGGGGACGTGATCGACCGGCTGATGGCGAAGATCGAGGAGAACGTGGCCCCCCGGTGGGGGGCCAGCCCGGTAGCTCGCGACGCCTGGATGTGGTTGCACGACAACGTCCCCGAGGTGGATCCGGGTGACGCCACGCTCGTGCACGGCGACTTCCGGATCGGCAACATCGTGTGGCGCGACGACCGAGTGGTTGCGTTGCTCGATTGGGAGAGGGCCGGCCTCGGCGATCCCATGGTCGACCTCGCCTTCCTGTGCATGCCCATGGCCCGGCATCGCCGGCCCGAGCTGATGGGGATGCTCATGACGGCCGAAGACATGGTGACCGGCTACGAGGAGGAGACCGGGCAGCCGGTCGACCTCCGCCGGCTCCATTACTACCTGGCGTACTGGCAGTACGTGGAGCTGGCCCAGATCCTCAATGCCATCGCCTACCAGGTCGACCGTGCGCCGGCCGACGACCTCACCAGCCTGACCTCCTACCCCCTGATCAGCACCGGCACGGTCGAGCTGGTGGACCTGATCGAACGGTTCGAAGACGGAGACCACGACATCCGCTAGACGGCAGGACACGGCGACCGGAAGGGAGAGTTGGACGAATGTTCTACGCCGTGATGGGGGCATTGTTGAGCAGGGCGGCGCGAGCGATCGGGTCCGGCCAGCTGGCCGGCGGGGACGAGTTTGGCGAACGTCAACGCCGGCGCGTGGTCGCCCTGTTGCGCCGCCTGGGCGAAGCCTGGCCGCGACAATTCGATTCCTTGGAACAAGAGAATGCGCTGCTCGCGGTCGCGGCCGCTCGCGCACATGGCGAGCTGGATCGGCGCGGCCGGGGCAACGCCGCCCGAGCCGAACCGAGGGAGGAGCCCGACGGCGGCCCACCGTCGGGTCCGCTGGCCACTCACCTCCGCCTGCTAGCCGACCTGGACCAACTGGTGGTGGCCCTGCACGCCGCCGGACCGACCGACTGGGCCCGGACGGCGCGCCGCCAGTTGCGTCGGGAGCTGGCCGCGGCGGCCGAGATCGAGACGCAGCTCCTCAACGGACCGGCGATCAGGTGACGGGGTGGTGTCGGTGAGCGGGTCGACGGGCCGGCGATCGGGGCCCGAGATGTCCGACGACGAGGTGTTCGACGACGAGGTGCTCGACGACGAGTTCGACGACGAGATGTTCGACACGGCCGCCGTCGAGGCGGGCCAATGGGTGCCGGGCCCCTATGGGCCCGGGGACGAGCGCGGCACGTTCAACGAGGTGACGCCGGAGAAGACGGCGAGCGCGCTCGCCTTGCTGCGCCCCGGCGAACCGGTGAGGACGTACGCCCTCGCCGAGACGATGAGGGAGGGCTATCCGGCCTGGGGCGACCGCGCCTACGAGCAGCGGCTGGTGGTCACCGGCTACTCGCCGCCAGAGGGCTTCGCGGGCATCGTCACCGACCCGGAGCCCCAGGGTCGCGGTCGCTCGAGCGTCCACGAGGAGCGCGTGTCGCTTACCTACAACATGGGCACGAAGATCAACGGGCTCCAACACGTCGGCGTAGCCCAGATGTTCTACAACGGCTTCCTCGGACCCGACATCGCGCGCACCTGGGGCACCAGCCGGCTCGGCGCCGAGACGATGGGGCCGATCGTGACCCGTGGCGTTCTGCTCGACATCGTCGGCTGCGCCGTGGCGCGAGAGCGTCTCGACCTCGTCGAGCGAGCCCCCAACGGCCGGCCCTTCCTCCGCCCCAACTACCGGATCACGGTCGAAGACATCGAGGCGGCGCTCGCCTGGGAGGGGCTGGAGACGCCGATCGGACCGGGCGATGTCGTGCTCCTGCACACGGGATGGCGCGAGCTCATCGATGCCGATCCGGCGCGCTACATCGAGGCCGGTCCCCCCGGACCCTTCCTGCGCGAGTGCCGGTACCTGGCGGCGAAACGACCGGCCCTCATCGGCAGCGACTCATGGTGCTTCGAGGTGATCGATGATCACGTGACCCACGGCTACCAGATGCCGTGCCACCAGGAGCTCTCGGCCCGCTTCGGCATTCGCATCGGCGAGGCCATTCCCACCGACCAATTGGCGGACGACGGCGTCTACGAATTCGTCTTCTGTCTCAGTCCGATGCCGGCGAAGGGTGCGGTGTCGTGCAACGCTCCGCCGCTGGCCCTCGGGCAGCCGGGAGCCCGGACCCTGGCCTGACCTGCCTATTCGGGGAGCGGATGCGCCGGTGAGGTGATCACGTCGCCGACGCCATCGCGAGATTCACAGAAGGTTGAACTTCGTGATCCCCCCGTCGACCTCGAGCATGGTGCCCGAGAGGTACGAGGCGCCGTCGGAGCACAAGAAGGCGATGGCGGCAGCGAACTCCTCGTAGCTGCCGTGGCGGCCGAAGTGGTTCCACGTGTTGATCAGCGCCTCGCGCTCGGCCGTGCGCGACGGATGGGGGGCGCACCCGATCACCACCCCGTTGACGTTGACGCCCGAGGCCGCCACCTCCTTGGCGAGCGAGCGCACGAACCCGTGCAGTCCGGCCTTGCCCGACGCGTACCCGGCGCCGGCGCGCTGTCCCCAGGTCGCGGAGATCGACGAGACGCACACCACCTTGCCCCATCCCCGATCGATCATCGGGTTGATGACCGCTCGGGTGCAGAGCATGGCGCTGCCGAGGTTGAATTCGATGAAACGGACGAGGTCGTCGATCGTCGCTTGGGCAAACGTGCTCCACGCGGCGCCGGGGGGCGCACCCCCGGCGTTGTTGACGAGGATGTCGACCGGTCCCAGCTCCTCGGTGATCGAATTGACCATCGACGCGACCGCGCGGCGGTCGGTGACGTCCCCCACTGCGGCCGTCGCCACGCCACCTGAGTCCCGGATCTCTCCGACCACGCCGTGCACTCGCTCGGCGACTACGTCGTTGACCGCCACCGCGGCGCCCTCGTGGGCCAGGCGCTTGGCCGTGGCCCGGCCGATCCCCTGCCCCGAACCCGTGACCAGGGCCACCCGCCCCGTGAACGCAGAGTCCATCGTCACACTCCTCCCCGGACGCCGCCGTCGACCTCGACGGTCTGGCCGGTGACATAGCTGGCGCCGTCGCCGGCCAGGAAGACCACGGCGGCGGCCACCTCCCCGGGATCCGCCACTCGCCCGACGAGGGCCAGGCGCCCCATCGCCTCGATCTCCTCGGGCGACCGGTTGCGACGCATGAGCGGCGTGAGGACCGGACCGGGCGCGACCGCATTGACCCGGACGCCACTGTCCGCGTGATCGATGGCGAGGGCCTTGGTCAGACCGATCACGCCGGCCTTGGCGGCGCAGTAGCCCGGATTCCGCCGCATCCCGCGGACGCCGGCGCCGGACGAGACGTTGACCACCGCACCCGCGCCCGCCGCGGCGAGATGGGGCATGGCGCTGCGGCACATGAGGAAGGTGGAGGTGAGGTTGTACCGCAGCATGTCCTCCCAGTCGGCGAGCTCGGTGTCGACCACGTCCTTGCCCGGCCGGCTGCCGCCGACCACGTTGACCAGCACGTCGAGCCGGCCGTAGCGATCGGTGGCGTCCTCCACCGCCCGGCGGGCACCGTCCTCGGTGGTGACGTCGGCGACCACCCCGTACAGCTCCGCTCCGACCCTGCGGCCCTCCTCTTCGAGCCCGCCGCGAGCGGCCGACAGGGCGGCGCCGTCGACGTCGACCATCGCGACGCGGCAGCGCTCCGAGACCAGGGCGGCGCTCACCGCGCTCCCGATGCCGCCGGCGGCACCCGTCACGAGGGCCACCTTGCCCCGGAGATCGTCAGGGATGGCGCGTCACCGCCGCTGGAACATCGGGTTTTGCGCGTTCCCCGAGACGACCAGCATGAAGCAGAACCTCCAGCCATCCGGTGTCCGGCGGAAGCGGAACACGTAGGAGCCGTCGTGCGTCCCCCGCTGGAGCTGGCCGTCGACCTCCCCCTCGGCGGAGATCGTGTAACGGGCGACCGCGGATGCCTCGTCGCCGCGCACGTCCGCGACGATGCCGGTGATGAAGTGCTTGACCTCGTAGGTCGCGAGTTGCTGGGCCCCAGGCGCACCCTTCGCGCCGTCGCGATTCGGCAAGGGGAGGCTCTCGTAGAGGGGGCGGAGCGCCTCCTTTCCCTTGACCTGCTCCACCAGCGTCCCGCCGAGCACCCTCTCGATGTCGTCGGTGTACAGATCCATCAGCTCGTCCCACTGCCGGAAGTCGCACAGGTACCCGTACCGGTGGACGAGTGCCTCGATCTCGAGACGATCCTCGACTGCCTGCAGCCGACCGTCGGCGCGCCCGCGTCCCTGCGCGGCCGAGCGCAACACCTCCAACATCTGCCCCTTCTCGGCCTCACTGATCATCGGGACTCCCTCCGGATCGTTGGAACATGGGGTTTTGCGCGTTGCCCGAGATCACGAGCATGTGGCGGAACTTCCACCCCGCAGACGTCCGCCGGAAGTGGAAGACGTACGAGCCGTCGTGGGTCCCCCGGGCGAGCCTCCCGCCGACGGGACCCTCCGCCGAGATCGTGTACCGGGCCACCGCCGAGGCCTCGTCGCCCCTCAGACGCACGACGATGCCGGTGATGAGGTGCTTCACCTCCAACGAGGCAAGCTGGGAGAACGACGCCGCTCGGTCGCCCGGAAGGGTGAGGCTCTCGTACAACGCGCGCAAGGCCTCCTTCCCCGCGACGTGCTGCTCCAACGTGCCTCCGAGGACCCGCTCGACGTCGTCGGTGTAGAGCTCGAGGAGCTCGTCCCACATGCGGAAGTCCTCGAGGTACCCGTAGCGGTGGATGAGTGCCTCGATCTCGAGACGGTCCACGACGGCCTGCCAACCACCCTCTGCGTCCCGCGGTGGCGCCTCCGCCGGGGTGAGCACCTCGTGCATCTGCCGACGTTCCGCCTCGCTTATCACGATGGCGCCGCCGGCCGGGGCGCCGGGCTCCCGACGAGCCGCTCGCGCATCTCGGCGCTCTGGACGAAGACGGGGAGATCGTCGGGGCCGAGGAACGAGGGACGCGCCGAGGAACCGCCGTCCACGGCGAGGACTTGCCCGGTGACCCAGCCGGCCAGATCCGACATCAGGTAGAGGACGGCGCCGGCGATGTCCTCGGGCCGGCCGCGGCGCCGGAGCGGCAGCGCGCTCCGTTCCGCCTCGTTGCGCGGAGAACTGTCGACTGGACCAGCGGACTGCCCGCCGGAGGTCTTGGGCGTCTGGACGCTGCCCGGCGCGACGGAATTGACCCGGATGCCGTAACTCCCCCACTCCAGCGCGGCCGTACGGGTCAGGGAGACCAATGCCGCCTTGGAAGCCGCATAGGCCATGCCGTAGGGCATCGCGGTGAGGCCGGCCACCGAGCTCACCGCGACGATGCTGCCGCCGCGGCCTCCGGCCACGAGATGGCGTGCCACCTCGCGCATCGTCACGAGGGCGCTGCGGAAGTTGAGCTCGGAGACCTCGTCGAAGACGGAGATGTCGGCATCGAGAAGGGAGGACCACTGTTGCGGCCACATCCCCCCCGCCACGTGCACGAGTCCGTGGAGGGTACCTCCCGACGCGGCCTCGGCCACCGCAGAGGTGACGTCGGCGATCTGGCGCACGTCGGCGACCACCAGCCGGTGCGGTCCTGCGGTGCCCCGCAGCGCGTCCTCGAGCACCCCCAGGGCCTCGGGCCGGTTGTCGATCCCGGTCACCGATGCCCCCTCCTCGGCCAGCAGGCGCGACACGGCCGTGCCGATGCCCCCGCCTCCCGCACCGGCGACGACGACGTGGCGCCCCTCGAGGCCGAACCGGTTCACTGGCCGGAGCTCCGCGGCGGTCACGGCTCTCGCAGGCTGGCGTACGTGCTGATGTGACTCATCAGACCGCCGTCGGCCCGGACGAGCTCTCCCGTCACGTAGCGCGCGTCGTCGGAGGCGAGGAACGCCACGGTCCCCGCAATGTCGGCGGGGTCGCCGACGCGGGGGACGAGGTTGCTGGCCACGATCCGCTCGATGTCCTGCGGGTCGACCTTCCCGGTGGCCCCCGGGGTCATGACCATCCCGGGCGCGACGGCATTGGCCCGGATCTCGTCCTTGCCGTACTGGGTGGCGACGTACTGCGTCAACGAGAGCAGCGCCGCCTTGGATGCGCCGTAGGCGGAGTAGATCACGTCCCCGGTGACACCCGAGATGGAGACCGTGTTGACGATCGCTCCGCCCCCTTGCCGCTGCATGTGAGGTATCGCCGCCCGGCACATCGCAACCGGCGCGAGGAGGTTGATCTCGAGGGTGTGGCGCCACGTCTCGATGGACGTCGAGACCACGTCGCGATCGTGGAGCAGGACCGCCGGGTCCGTCTCCGCGTGGTTGTTGCAGAGGACGTCGATCCGGCCCGTGCGACCGACCGTCTCCTCGACGACCTCCGCCGCCTCGTCCAGCCGCGCCAGGTCGACGGAGCGGACCACGAGGCTCGGTCCGGCGTCGAGCCGTCGGCCCAGCGCGTCCAGCCCGGCTGCGTCGCGGTCGACGGCCACCACCGTTCCCCCCTCGGCCAGCAGGCGGGCCGAGATGGCCGAGCCGAGACCCCCGGCCGCACCGGTGACGAGGCAGACCTTCCCGGAGAAGCGCTCCATCAGCGAGTGGCCGGACGCGCGGCCGAGCCCTCTTCATCCACGACGCGACGCTCGCGCCCCGAGACATGCCGTCCGGCGAGATAGCCGAAGGTCATGGCCGGCCCGAGCGTCGCCCCGCCGCCTGGATAGGCCGGGCCGAAGACGCTGGCCGAAGCGTTGCCGGCCGCGTAGAGCCCGGGGATCACGCCATCGCGGTTCGACCGCACCCGGCCTTCGCGGTCGACGAGCATGCCTCCGTTGGTGCCGATCGTCCCGTTGCGGAGCTCCACGGCGTAGAACGGCGGCGTCGCGACCGGTGCCAGCACCAGTGAGGGCGATGGGCCGACGCCGCTCATGTGCGTCTCGAACCGGAGCGTGCCCCGCTGGAAGTCGGGGTCCTCGCCGGCGGCCACGTTGGCGTTCCACCGGTCGACGGTGGTCTCGAGCTCCCCCGGGTCGACGTCGATCTTGTCCGCCAACCCCCGGATGCTGTCTGCCCGGAGGACCCAGTCGGGGGCGGGCTCACCGGGCGGCACCGACGGGAGGATGAAGGCCCGGTCCTTGACCTGCTGGTCGAAGACCACCCAGTGCTGGCCCTGGTTGGGGTAGTCGATCGCGGAGGGGTCGAACGCACCGAGCACCTTGGGGAAGTCCTGGTAGGTGGTGGCCTCGTTGACGAAGCGCCGGCCGCGACGGTTGACCACGATCACGCCGGGCGTGCTGCGGAAGGAGGCCATCTGGGGGACCTCGCGACCGTCGTAGACGAAGCCCGGCTCGAGGAAGGCGGGCTGCCCCCAGTACGACGACATGTTGGCCAGCCGGGCGCCCGCCTCCATCGCCATGCGGAGTCCATCGCCTTCGTTGGACGGAGGACCGAGCGGGAGGAGCGGGGTGCCGATGAAGGCCTGCACCATGTCGCGGTTCCACTCGAAGCCGCCCGAGGCCAGGACGACGCCCTGCCGGGCCCCGAGCGCGACGGCCCCCCCGACCGTCACGCAGATGACGCCCGTCACCTCCCCACCCGACATCACGAGATCGTCGGCCGCCGTGCCGGTCAAGACCGCGACGCCGCGGTCGACCAGGCCCTTGTAGAGGGCCGCCACGAGGGCGGCGCCGAGCACCCGCACGTCGGAGGCCTGCCGGCCGGCCGCCAGCTCCACGTCAGGTGGCTCGCCCCCTCGGAGGAACTTCGCCCCCTCCTCCATCGTGAGCCAGGGCAGGTGGGGGCTCGTGCGGAGCCGGCCCGCGCCGTCCCCGAGCTCGCGGCGCGCGTCGAAGGGCGCGGGCTCGAGGGAGCGCCCGCACTCCTTGCCGCCCGGGAGGTCCGCGTAGTAGTCGTTGAACGCGGGCGGCGCGCTCGATGCGCAACGGCGTGTGTCCCTCGAGGTACTCGAGCATCTCGGGGGCTCGATCGACGTACACCTCGACGAGCTCGGGGTCCGGCTCCCGGCCGAGGGTCAGGCGGCGGATGTAGCGCAACGCCTCCTCCCGGGTGTCCGTCGACCCCACCTCGGACATGTGGGCGTTGACCGGCACCCACGGCATACCGCCGGACACGCCGGTGGTGCCGCCGATCAGGTCGGCCTTCTCGACGACCACCACCTCGGAGCCGCCGTCGTGGGCCAGGGTGGCGGCGGTCAGCCCGGCGGCGCCCGAACCCACCACGACGACGTCGACGACGCGGTCGAAGCGATCGACGTTCGAGACCACCACGGTCCCGTCTAGCCCAGGTAGGCGGCGCGCACCGCGGGGTTGGTGCGCACGGCGTCGGGCACGTCGTTCGCGATCACCTTGCCCAGGTCGAGCACCACGACCCGCTCGCACTGGCGCATGACGAATCCCACGTCGTGCTCGACCAGGACGACCGCGCAACCCTCTTCCTTTCGCAGCCGCTGGACCACCTCCCCGAGGTTCTCGGCCTCGGACTCCTCCATCCCCGACGTGGGCTCGTCGAGCAGGAGGACCCTCGGGCGGTCCACCACGGCCCTCGCGAGCTCGACCAACCTCGCACGGCCCACCGGCAGATTGGCCGCGGGCTCCTTGGCCAGGCCCTCGATCCCGCAGAGCGCGAGCACCTCGCGCGCCCGCTCGCGGCGGGCACGCTCGCGCGAACGGCGGGTCGGGAACGCCACGAGATCGGCCAGGAGGCCCCCTCCGCCACCGTGCCATTCCAAGGCGACGAGCACGTTGTCCTCGACCGGCAGCCATCCAAAGGTCTGCTGGCGTTGAAAGGTGCGGCGGACGCCGTGGCGCGCACGCCACGTGGCCGACCGTCCGGTCACGTCGACCCCGTCCAACAAGATGTTCCCGGCAGTCGGGGAAGTCACACCTGTCAGGCAATCGAACAGGGTGGTCTTCCCCGCGCCGTTCGGCCCGATCACTCCGGTGACCTCTCCGGGCAGGAATTCCACGTTGACGCCGCCGAGGGCCGTCACGCCCCCGAACCTCACGCTGACGTCCTGGGCCTCGAGGATCGGGCGCTTCGACGGCGCTGCCGCCGGCGCCTCGGGTTCGGTGATTGCCTCAACCATGATCAAGCCTCCTAGAGCTCGGTGCCCAGGTAGGCACCAACGAGGCGCTCGTCGTCCAAGTCCTCCCTGGGCCCCGACCAGACGATGTGGCCCAGCTCGATAAAAGCCACTCGATCGGCGATGGTGAGGACGTCACGCACCTTCTCCTCGATCACCAAAATGCCGCTGCCCGCCGTCCTGAGCTCCTGGAAGAGATCCATGAGCTGGGCCACCACCAGTGGGGCCAGGCCCAGGGTCGGCTCGTCGACCACGACCAGTCGTGGCGGATCCACGAGGACCGGCGCGAGGGCGAGCATCTGCTGCTCCCCACCCGACAGGGTGCCCGCCGCCTGACGACGGCGCTGCCCGAGGACCGAAAAGCGGTTGTAGGCCGCCTCCCGGTGGTCGGCGCGCAGACGCAGCGTCAAGTTCTCCTCGACGGTGAGGCCCGGGAAGATGCCGCGGGACTCCGGCGCCACGAGCATGCCGAGCCCCACGCGGCGGTGGGGCGCAAACCTCGTGACGTCCTGCCCGCCCAAGGTCACCGTCCCCTTGGACGGTGCCACCAGCCCGGCCACCGTGGAGCACAGCGTCGACTTGCCTCCGCCGTTGGCACCGAACAGGGCGGTGATCTGGCCCGCCGGTACGGCCAGGTCGACGCCGTGGAGCACCTCCACGTCCCCATACGCGACGTGGAGGTCGCGAACCGCCAGCATGGCGTCCGGCGCCTTGGAGCCGTCGCCCGAGTCATGGAGGGCACCGGAGGAGACGAGCGCCTCCTCGTGGCGCCGCGTCTCCTCGGCGATGGCCACCTCCTCCTGCACGGTTGCCCTGGCCGCCGGCGAGAGGTCCGCCCCTATCGGGAGGGAGAGGCCTGCCACCCCACCGCCCGCACCCGCAAGGGCCGGCTGGAGCGCGGCGCGCTCGGCGCGTTCGATCCGACGGGCCTGAAGCTTGCGCGACAGCTCGTAACGCTGCCGAGCGCCCTGGGACAGGAAGCCGTCGGGATTGCGGGCCAGGGTCACCGCTCCCAGGCCAAAGAGGATGAGAGGGATCTCCGAGACCGCGGTGCCGTTCCAGGAAAGCCAGCTCGGGACCCACGACCACCAGTGGAAGCCCGACTGGATGATGACCGGGGTGATGACCGAGGCGATGCCGGCGAACGCGGCGGCGGCCGGCCGCCGGATGCCAAAGAGCACAACGGTCGCGAGCCACAGCAGTCCATTGACGTACGGGGTGGACGCGTTGGAGACGGTCGTCTGGAAGGAGGCGTACATGATGCCCCCGACGCCGGCGATGGCGGCCGAGACCGCGAAGAGCCCGAGCTTCACCCGCACCGCAGACACACCCGAGGTGGCTGCCGCCACCTCGGAGGAACGGACCGCGGCGATGCTCCGTCCCCAGGAGGAGACCCGGAGGTTGCGGATCAGGAGCATCACCAGGAGCACCATGCCGAGGAGCACCATGGCCATGGTCCGGTTGTCGGTCAGATCGAGGGGTCCGATCACGAGCCGGGGGATCGTCCAGCCGGACGTCGTGTTGCTGAGCCATGCCCATTGGAAGAGCACGTTGTCACCCAGGATGGCCAGGGCCAGCGTGGCCAGGGCCAGGAAGAGGCCACCAAGGCGCAGGGCGGGCAGGGCGACCACCACCCCCACCGCCACCGTGACCGCCACCGCGGCGGCCGCGGCACCGTAAAAGGGCCAGCCAAAGTGGTCGAACAGCAGGCCCGTGGTCAAGCCTGCGGTGGTCACGAAGGCGGCCTGGGCCAGGCTCACCATCCCACCCATGCCGGTGACCACGACGAACGAGAGGAACACCAGCGACAGGGCGAGACCCTGCGCCATGATCCCCGACCAAAAGGTATTGGAAAGGACCGTGATGTAGGCGATCAGAAAGCCCGTGGCCAGCACCCAAGGCAGGGCGCGGCGCCACGGGGGCAGGTGCGCGAGGTAGTCGGGCGGAGGGACCTCGTCTGACGCCTGTCCGGCGCGGCGTCCCCGCCGCTGGGCAAGGAAGACCAGCGCCACCAGCAGCATGACGACGGGAACCGACTCGTTGAACCCGTTGATGTCCGAGGCGAAGCTGGCGTAGCCGGTCACCAGGTTCTCCGCGATCCCCAGGATGAGGCCGCCGAGGAAGGCCAAGGGTATGGAGCGGAGCCTCCCTAGTACCGCTGCGGCGGCGGCCACGAAGACCAACACGGTATAGGCGTTGGTGTCGATGGCACCCAGTATCGGGGCCCCGACCACTCCCGCCAGGGCCGCCAGCATGGTCCCGATGATCCATGCCACCCGGGACGTCTGGGCGTTGTTGACGCCCCGCATGCGGGCCAGGTCGGGACGATCCACCACCGCACGCATCTTGAGACCGAGCGGTGTGCGGCGCATGAGGACGTAGAGGCCGATCGCGCTCACGACGGCGGCGCCCAGCACCACTATTTCGTTGGAGTTGATCGGGATGTTGCCTGGCAGGTGCCAGGTGATCTGGGGCACGGGCCCGAGACCCGGGGGGAAACCCACCTGGAGCACGTCGGGGCTCCGGGGGATGGCGACGTGCCAGATGTCGATGATGCCGTCGATGATCCACTCGGTGAGCGCGGGCAGGGCCAACAGGAGGCCGATGGTGGCCACGATCTTGGCGGAGTCGGTCGCCCGGGCCAGATGTCGGAACACCGAGACGTCGAGCAGCCAGCCGAGCAACGGGGCGATGACGAGGATCACCATGACCCCGGCCGCCCAGGCCGGCCAATGCATGCCCGTGTTGAAGATGTAGAAGAGATAGGCGGCCGAGAAGGCGACGCCTCCGTAGGCGAAGTTGAAGATCCCGGTGGCGCTGTAGGACAGCGTCAGCCCCGACGCCACCAAAGAGAAGATGGCGCCGGTGACTGCGCCGCTCACCACCAGGGTGAAGAATTTGTCCACCGTCAGCTCACTTCCGAATGACTCGTCTGTTGTAACGAGCTTGCGGACAAGCTCCTTGGGGATTTCCGAGGCAAAGGCCGGCGCCACTCCGGCCGGGATCGTAGGAACCGCGGCCGGAGTGGCACCGTCACCTCGCTACTGCTTGTTAATTACTGCTCGTTGTCACCTGCTCCTAGCCCTTTTGCAGCTTGTAGCTCTGGTAGCAGCTAAACGGAGTCACCACCTGGTAGTTGGTGCCCACCACCTTGACGATGGACGCGCAGTCCGCCGGCAAATAGTGACCGGCTGGCCAGACCAGCTTGCCAGGACCGCCGTCCGACGCCGTGAAGGAGGCGAAGGTGCTGTCGTTGATCTTCTGATCAAAGGTCTTGGTGTTGAGCGTGTGACCCACTTGATCGAGCTGCTGGATGAACAGGTCGGCCTCCGCGTAGCCGAAGAAGGCCCCTTCGGTCACGAACTTGGGCTGCCCGATGTCGCCCAGCTGAGTGGCGATCTGCTGGTCGTAGGCAGTGTTCTGCTCGCTCGGCACCAGTTGGGTGTTGACGTACTCGCCCTGCAACGCCGCGGACAGCTGCGGAGAGGACTGCAGCAGTCCCGGGATGTAGTTCGTGAAGTCCATGATGATGCCCTTGTAGCCCGCCGCCCGGATGGCCGTGGCCAACGGACCGACGTCGGCAAACGGCGTCGAGAGGTAGACGATGTTGGGATTGGACGCCACGATGGCCTGGGCGTACGGGGTGTTGTCCACGCCCGAGGCGCTGACCGGGTAGTTGGACTTGGCATACACGATCTTCGAGCCGATCTTCTTGAAGAGCGCCGTGTACTGCGCGTTGCCGATCAGTCCGGACTGCGAGTTCTCCGCCTGGACGGCGAAGCGCACCTTCGACGGCGCCAACCCGCTCGCCTTGACGATGGCGTTGGACAGGTTGCCGGCGATGGCCTGGATCGGCTCGGGGATGGCGTTGCCGCCCAGGCAGCCGTTCCACCCGAACCCCCATCGGTAGCCGCAGAACCCGGGGTTGAAACCCCATCCGTAGTACGGCACCTGGTGCTGGCTCAAGAAGTTCGTCGACCCGGTCAGCTCGTCCTCGCTGAGCGACATGACCGCGAACACGTTGTTCTGGGTGACCAGCTGCTGGTTCTCCGTCACGTTGGTCTGCACGCTGGCGGCGTCGTCCTTGCACGGGATGAGCGTGAGCTTTCGTCCGTCCACGCCACCCTTGCTGTTGGACTGGTTGAACCGTGCCTGGATGCCCGCCTGGAAGCCGGTGAAGTCGGCCGCCGTGTAGACGCACCCGACCGTGATGCTCGACGAGGTCACGCCCTGGGTGAGCCCGCTCCCCTTGGGTCCGACCAGATCGTTCTTGGACACGTTGTTGGCTTGGGTGACGATTTGGCCGCCACCCCCGTTTCCGATGTTGGTGACAAGGGTCACGGTCGCCGCTCCGACGGTGCTGGCAGCCAGCACCACCAGGCCCAGGCCGATCGCCATCGTGGCCGAGAGGGGTCGCCGCAAGGACACCTTTCGTCGCCACCCACCGAACCGCCACCTACCGAGTCTTGAAGTCCCCATTGGGGCCCCCCTTCCTTCTTTCTCTTATGACTATCTCAAAGATCAGGCCAATGTTGCTAACGGCAGCCCTGCCGCCGCGGTACTACCTCATCGCGCCAAGGGCCTCACCCGCCCGCTCATCCGATCAGGATGGGGTTCACGGGGCTGCCGGTCGCGCCGGTCACCTTGAGCGGTGCGACCGTCAGGAGGCCTTGCCAACACTCGTCCGCCGCCGGTGCGGAGAGGTCCAGGAATTCGATCATGTACACGCCGTGGCGCACGAGCAGGACTTTGTGGACGCCGAGGAAGTCCCCGTCGTCAAATGGGATGACCTCGACCGCGGCATTGTCCGAGCCGACCGCCACCACGTCCCGATCGGCAAGCCACTGGCCGGCGTCCAGGGTGATGCCCGGCTGCTCGAAAGGCATGTCGCCCCCGCGCTCGAACCACATCTGGAGGTAGCCCGTCCGCACGAGCACCACGTCGCCGGGCCCGATCTCCACCCCTTGGGCGGCCGCGGTCGACTCCAGGTCGGCGGCGGTCACCGGCCGGCCGGGCTCCAGCCACGGCCCTCCGCCGAGCTGCCTCGGCATGTCCAGCAGCACGGCACGCGCCGCAAAACCGCCGACCTTGTCGATCCCGAGCCTGGTCGCGCCGGTCATGGCCCTCATGGCCGAGGCGGGTACCCCGTTGTAGTGCTCCCAGTCCTCGTAGACGTGGATGAGGGCGTCCATGTGGGAGGTGGTGTGCGAAGCGAAGATCAGCACGTCCTCGTGTGCTCCGGTGCCCGGCTTACATCCGAAGTCCCGGTAGGAGCCCTCGTCGGTGCTGTCCTCCAGGGTGAGCCGCATCGGCTTGCCCCGATAGTCCATCAGCGGCACGCCGTCCGCCTGGATCGGGATCCCGAGGCTGTACGTGCGTCCCGTACGGACCGAAGCGGCGGCCTTGGCGACGATCTCCGGGCTCAAGAGGTTGAGGGCCCCGCGCTCGTCGTCCGGACCCCACCGGCCCCAGTTGCTCTGGGCCGTGCCCTGGGCGGCCACGTCGCTCACGCCGACACAGCCGCCGCGGCAGCGTCCCTGGCCCTGGCGCTCTTGGGCACCGGGTCCGGGTCGAATTGCGGAATGACGCGATCGCCGAAGAGCTCGACCGTCTCCACGGCTTGGTCCCAGGGCAGATCGATGGGCATCCCGAAGACCAGTTGGTCGATCCCCGTCGTGTCGAGTGCGGCGATCTGCTCCGCACACTCGTCCGGGCTCCCGCAGATGAGGTACCCGTTCTCGATCATCCACTCGACCTGCTCCAAGTCCGGTTCGGGAGCACTGTCGGGCCACTTGGTCGCGCCCTCGGGCGGAGGGATGGTGTCGTGGTAGTAGTAGACGAGGCTCTGCAGGTAGACGATGCCCATCTTGGTCACCGCCTCACGTGCCTTTTTCCCGTCTTCCAGGCACACCATCCCGGTCGTGATCATGATGTTGTCGTTGACGTAGGCGCCGACGGGCTCCGCGGTCTGAATGCGCTCCTTGTAGACGTCGACCAGCGGCTTCATGTCGGGAATGGCCCGGGTGGTGAAGGCGAGCACCCCGAGACCCAGGCCGGCAGCCTTCTCGAAGGTCGCCGGGTTGCCGGCCGCCACCCAGAGCGGCGGGTGCGGCTTCTTCCAGATCTTGGGGAGGACGTTGCGCGTCGGGATGGCGTGCCCCGGGTGCGGGATGTGGAACGAGGTCCCGTCGTAGGAGTACTCCTCGTCACGCCACATCTTGGGGATCTCCCGCATCACCTCGTCCCAGATCGGCCGGGTGGCGTCGGTGGACTCGATGTCGAAGCCGGTCACCTCCCTGGTGCCCGCCCCGCGGCCGGTCCCGAATTCGAAGCGGCCGTCGGTCATGTGGTCGAGCATGGCCACCCGCTCGGCGATGCGCGCCGGATGGTCCTTGTGCGGGTTGAAGCTGAAGATCCCCGACCCGAGGTGGATCCGCTCGGTGGTGGCCGCGGAGTAACCCAAGAACACGTCGCTCGCGGAGAGGTGCGAGTACTCGGTCAAGAAGTGGTGCTCGGTGATCCACGCGTACTTCCAGCGGTGACCGTCGGCCAGCCGGACGAGCTCGGCGTCGCCCATGATGGAGTTGTGCTCCGCCCGGTCGCCCTCTCGCGCCAGGCGATTCTTGGACACGTGCCCTTGGACGAAGATGCCGAATTCCATGCAAGCGTTCCTTTCCTGGGCGGTCCCCACCGTGCCCGCGCAGTCCCCGCCGAGACCTGCCGGGCCCGACGAGCATCTCCCCCATCACTTCCCGAAACTCCTCCCGACGGGTTGCAAACACGCCCTCGGGTTGTAACGCAACTGAAAGAGAATCAGATTCTTTCGAACCGGTCAAGCGTTCCGCGAAGGAGATTCGCGCGGGCGATAGCGCGTTCTAGTTTTTTGGCGGATCGAGTCCCGGGGCGAGCGACCTCAACCGGGAGCGGATCCCCCGGGGGCCACGAAGACCCGGTCCAGCAACGCGTGGAGCTGCTCCCTCGAGATGGACGACGGGTCCACCGAGGGATCGCGATCGAGCCCGATCACCTCGTGGAGGAGGTACGCCTGCAGGATGCCCGTGTAGATCACCGCGAGGCCCTCCGGCTCGAGCGGCACGAACACCCCTGCGTCCCTCCCCCGGGCGAAGACCTGCGCCGGTAGGGCGACGTACTGGAGGTACTCCTCGAAGTTACGCGTGTCGAACCCGGCCTTCATGTTCAGCCAGGACCCACCGATGGCGTGCTCGAAGAGGAGCAGGAACGTGCGGTGCTCGCTGTAGTAGTCGAGCGTGGCGTCGATCAGCCGGTGGAGCTGCTCGACCGGTGCATCGCCGCTGGCCATGGTCTCCTTGAGCACGCCCAGCCCCTCTTCGTTCCTTCGCCGGAAGACGGCCCGGAAGATGGCCTTCTTGTTCTCGAAGAGCTGGTAGACGGAACCGACGGAGAGCTCCGCGAGGTCGGCGATCTCCTTCACCGTCGCCGACTCGAAGCCCTTCTCGGCGAATACCCGTTCAGCGGCGTCGAGCAGGTGCTCCCGGCTCAGTTCCTGGAGCTGTCGGCGCCGCTCCTCGCGGGGGCTCATCGGTTCCCTATCGCGGCGCTTTGCACGCGAAGTTGAACCAGGCACCGTGTCCATCGAACCCAAACCTACCTTGTCGCGCATTCCGAACAAACCTTTGAGGTGCCCTGGAAGCCAGCGGCGTTTCAAGTGCTGCCATCATCTTCGCTCTCGTGAACCAGATTCACCAGAGGAAATCTGGTTGTCGCTTGTCGGAACGCGCTGTAGCGTGACCGCCCGGCACTGCCGAGCAGGGGGAGGTCCGCCAGAGAATGGTCGCTTTCGACGGCTCGATGCCGAGCAACAGGTCCAGGTCATGACCCGCACCGACGACAGCCCCGTCCCCGACTATCCGGGCCGGCTGCGACTCGACGGGCGCGGTTTCGTCGTGGTCGGAGCGGGGCAGGGCATCGGCCGGCAGGCAGCCCACGCCTTGGCGTCGGTCGGGGCGCGCCTCGTCTGCGTCGACATCGAGCCCGATCTCGCCCACGACATCGCCAAAGAGGTCGACGGCGTCCCCTGGGTGGGCGACGCCCGCCACCGTGACACGATCGAAGGTGTCGTCCACGAGGCGCCCAGCCACCTCGGGCGCCTCGACGGGGTCGTCGACATCGTCGGGCGATCGCAGTACACGCCGCTCGTCGACACCGACGACGAGGCATGGGACTGGCACCACGACATCGTGCTGCGCCACGCATGGCTGGTGACCCAGTGTGCCGGCAAGGCGATGGCGCAACAGGGTGGCGGCGGTGCGCTCGTCTTCGTGGCCTCCGTCTCGGGGATGACCGGGGCGCCGATGCACGCCGCGTACGGCGCCGCCAAGGCCGGCCTGATGTCCTTGGTGCGGTCGGCCGCCGTCGAGCTCGGCCCTTCGGGCATCCGGGTCAACGCCGTGGCGCCCGGCGTCGTGTGGACCCCGAGGGTCTCGCAACTGCTGAGCGACCGGGATCGCCGCCGCAACGAGGAGAACGCTCCCCTGCGCCGCGTCGCCCTCCCCGCCGACATCGCCTCGGCCCTGCTCTTCCTCGCGAGCGACCTCTCGTCCTACGTGTCTGGCCAGGTACTCGTGGTCGACGGAGGGGTTGGCGCCAACTTCCCGTACCCGATGCCCGAGTCCGTCTCGTCCTGACCGTCGTCGACGGCGTGCGCAGATGAGCGACCCCCGACCCTTCATCCGGGGATGCGCGTTTGCTGGCGTCCCGGGCGTGCCCTACCCCAGGGCGCTGCCGGCCGACGCCGACCGGTTGCCTGCGGACACCTGGAACGACGCGATGCGCCCGGTGGGCGTGCGGCTCGAGCTGACCGGCGACGCGGAAGCCGTCGACGTGGCCTACGAGGCGGGCCGGGGGGACACGGGCGCCAGAGGTCCCGGTACCGGCAGCGAGTTCGAGGCGTGGTGCGGCCAGCAGCTCCTCGCGAGCCGACCGGTCTCGCCCGAGGGGACGGTGAGGCTCCCGGTGCAGGCCGAGGGCGCCGGTGCCGATCATCGGGTGGTGATCCATCTTCCCGAGGCGGTGGGACCCACGATCCTCGACGTGGCGGGCGTCGGTGGAGACCTCGATCCGGCTCCGGCGCAGCGGCGCTGGCTCTGTTACGGCGACTCGATCACGGCGGGATGGGTGGTGTCCGGCCCGGGGCGTGCGTGGCCCGCGGTGGCGGGTCGGCGATGCGGTCTCGAGACGTTCAACCTCGGCTACGCCGGCGCCGCGCGGGGAGAGATCGTGACCGCCGAGGAGCTCTCCACGCTGGAGGCCGACGTGCTCACCCTCGCCCACGGAACCAACTGCTGGAGTCGGATCCCCCACTCGGCCCGCCAGATGGCGGCCAACCTCGCGGCCTTTCTGGACCTGGTCCGCGGCGGGCATCCGGAAACGCCGATCGTCGTCGCGAGCCCCGTCGTGCGGCCGGACGCCGAGCGGACACCGAACCGGCTGGGCGCCACTCTGCAAGACCTCCGGCGGGCCATGGAGGACACGGTCGAAGAGCGGCTGGGCGGCGACCACCACCTCTCGCTCCTCCGGGGCGCTCCCCTCCTCTCCGACGCTCACCTGGTGGACGGCATCCACCCCGGGGACCAGGGTCACGAGGTGCTGGCCCAGGCTATGGGCGACGCGGTCCTCGCAGCCCTCCGCTCCTCCGACGCCTCGGCCGGCCCCTGAGGGGACCCCCTCGTCTACGGGGTGATGACCACCTTGACCGCCCCCGAGGCCCGGTCGTCGGCCACACGGAAGGCCTCGGTGACCTCGGACAGCGCGAATCGGTGGGTCACGAGCGACCGGGGTACCTCGGGGTGAACCGCCAGGAGCTTGGCCGCCTCCTCAAACTCTCGGACGCCTGCGTGGGCCCCGTAGGCCATGGCGGCAACGCACGTCAGCTCCTTGGTCAGCATCAGCGCCCCAGGGACCGGAAGCGAGTCGAAGTAGACGCCGAGGACGATGATCCGGCCGCCGGGGATGGCGAGCTCCGCGCAGCGCCGCAGCGACGAGGTTCCGCCCGCCGCGTCGATCACCACGTCGTAGAGGTCCTCCGTGGAACCCGCGCCGAGGCCTCGCGCGATCGCACCCTGGTGGGGATGGCGAGCCTCGAGGTCGACCGAGTGTCCGAGGCTGCGGAGCCAGGCGGCGACGAGGAGTCCGATCGAACCCCCGCCGACGACCGCGACGCGCTCGCTCGAACCCACGTTGGCTCTTCTCACCCCGTGCCACGCGACGGCAGCCGGCTCGACCAGGCAGGCATCGAGGGGATCGAGCCCTGGCGGCAGGGGCACGAGGGCGTAGGAAGGAACGGCCACCCGTTCGGCCAGTCCCCCGTCGCTGAAGATCCCGAGGTTGCCGTGCTCGCCGGTGCAACGTTGGGTGAACCCCGCCCTGCACTGCTCGCACTCGCCGCACCGCACGGTCGGCTCGACGGCGTAGACCACCCCGTCGGCCGTCACCGACATCTCGTGACCGAGCGTGAAGCCCTGCATGCCTCGAGCCACCAGCTCGAAGTCGGTGCCGCAGATGCTCGCCGCGACGACGTCGTAGACCGGGAAGTCACCCTCGGGCTCGGCGAGGTCACAGAGTGTCAATCCGGCGCCGGTCACCCGTGCCGCCCTCATCCGGGCCGCCAACCTGCGTGGGCGGGTGGAGACGAACGTCCCACCACTTCTCCTCTGGCTCGGGAGCGCAACGCTCCCCCGTTTCTGTCGGGCAGCGCCGCCGTTGACGACGGAGCGTGCCGGCCGTAAGTTACCAAGGGTAATAAGTACATGGCAATTGCGAATAACGGCAAATGCGGAACAGCCGCCATCGCGAGTGGCGGCACGGGTGAACAGCCGCGAGGTCGGGCACTGGGGGAGGCTGCGATGACCAAGACGTTCGTCTACGACCCGACGACCACCCGGTTCCAGGAGGAGATGCACGACATCTACCGGGAGCTGCGGGACGACTGGCCCGTCTACGAGAGCCCGGAAGGGGCTTACGTGCTCTCCAGGTTCGCCGACGTGTGGGGCGCCGTCCACGACTGGAGGACCTTCTCGTCGAACTGCGCCGAGGCCGAGCAGTTGATGCCCCAGATGATCTACATGGACCCATCCCGTCACAGCGCGCTGCGCGCCCTCGTCTCGCGCGCCTTCACGCCCCGACGCGTGGCCGGGCTCGAGAACCGCATCCGGGAGGTGGCCCGGGACCTGCTCGAAGAGATCGTGGGATCCGGCGGCTGCGACCTGGTCCGATCCTTTGCTGCGCCGCTCCCGAGCATCGTGATGGCCGACCTGATCGGGGTGCCACCGGAGCATCGCGAGGACTTCCGCCGTTGGACCGAGGCCTTCCTCGAGGTGACCGGTCCTCAGGACATTGCCCAACGAGCCCAGAACATCTACCGGCTCTTTGGTGACCTCCTGGCGGAGCGCCGGCGCTCGCCGACGGACGACCTCATGAGCGGCCTGATCGAAGCGGAGGTCGACGGAGAGCGGCTGTCCGAGGACGACCTGCTGGGCTTTTGCTTCCTGCTCCTGATCGCCGGCAACGACACCACGACCAGCCTCATCGGCAACGGCGCCGAGCTGCTGGCGAGACATCCCGACCAGCGATCGGAGCTGGTGCGAGACCCCGCCCTCATCCCCGGGGCCGTGGAGGAAATGGTGCGCATCGAAGCGCCGACGCAGGCCCTGCCTCGCACGTCGACCACGGAGGTGCGGCTGCACGGGACGACCATCCCACCGGGGTCGCGCGTCATGCTGCTCTGGGGAGCGGCCAACCTGGACGAGAGGGAGTTCCCCCAGGCCGAGCGCTTCGACATCCGTCGTCACCCCACGCGGCATCTCGGGTTCGGGCACGGGATCCACTTCTGCCTCGGTGCCCACCTCGCGCGCCTCGAGGCGAGAGTCGCCTTCGAGGAGCTGCTCCGCCAGATTCCCGACTATCGCATCGCGGGGCAACCGGCGAGGTACGTGTCGAACTGGGCGCGCTCCTGGAGGCAGCTGCCTCTGGAGTACGCCGCCGCGGCGTGACCCCGACGTGAGTGTCGAGCCCTACACGGTCGCCGTCCCCCAGGCGACCTTGGACGATCTCCGGGTGCGGCTCGAGCGGACCAGGTGGCCCGACCAGATCCCGGGGACCGGATGGGAGTACGGAACCGACCTCGACTACCTCCGGGACCTCTGCGGGTACTGGTCGACCGGGTTCGACTGGCGAATGGCGGAGGCCCGCCTCAATGCCTGGCCCAACGGGATCACCGTCGTCGACGGGCAACCCCTCCACTTCATCCACGCTCGCGCCGAGCGTCGCGACGCCCTCCCGCTGCTGGTCCTCCACGGCTGGCCCGGCTCGGTGGCAGAGATGCTGCACGTCATCGAACCACTCCGCCACCCCGTCTCGGGAAACGGCGACGGCTCGGACGCCTTCCACGTCGTGTGCGCCTCGTTGCCGGGCTTCGGCTTCTCGGGACCGACCTCCGAGCGAGGATGGCACCCCAGGCGGATTGCCGGAGCCATGGCGGAGCTGATGGCCCGGCTCGGATACGAGCGCTTCGGCACCCTGGGTGGCGACTGGGGAGCGACCGTATCCAACTTCCTGGGCCTCGATCACCCCACCGGGCTCGTCGGGATCTACCTCACGATGGCCGCCACCGGACCGCCCGAGGGCGCCGACGGCTCCGAGCTGGACGAGCAGGAGCGGGGGTGGATCGAAGCCAGCACGGACTTCTTTGCTCGAGAGTCGGGCTACCTCCAGATCCAAGGGACACGCCCACAGACGCTGGCCTACGGGCTGACGGACTCGCCGGCCGGGCTCGCGGGATGGATCGTGGAGAAGCTGCGCGCCTGGAGCGACTGCGACGGGGACCTCGAGTCGGCCATCTCGCGAGACGACGCGCTCGCCAACATCACCGTCTACTGGGTGACGGGCACGGCCAACTCCGCCTCGCGGATCTACCTGGAGGCAATGCGCGCCGGGCAGTTCCAACCGATCCCCGAGCGGATCGACGTCCCGACGGGTATCGCCATCTTTCCCAAGGAGACCGTCAAGTCGCCCCGGTCGTGGGCGGAACGGGCGTGGGACGTTCGCCGTTGGACGGTGATGCCTCGCGGCGGCCACTTCGCCGCGCTGGAGGTCCCGGACCTCCTCGTCTCCGACGTCCGGGCCTTCTACCGCGACCTCCGTCCGTAGCGGGACGTGTGCCCGCCGCAGACCCCCGTAGTAGACATATGCCCCATGACACTCCGGGCGCGACGCCCCCCGCATCGCCGCCGCGCGACCCGCCATGTCTGCGACTGAGGCCGCTCCCGCCCTCCGACAGGTGGGCACGTCCGGCCTGACCGTGTCGGCGGTGGGTCTCGGCTGCAACAACTTCGGCATGAAGCTGGACGCCGACGATTCGGCGGCCGTCGTCCATGCCTCCATCGACGCGGGGATCATCCTCTTCGACACCGCCGACATCTACGGCGGCGGGCGCTCGGAGGAATACCTCGGCGCCGCGCTCGGATCCCGCCGCGACGAGGTGGTGGTCGCGACGAAGTTTGCCGGGCCGACCGGGCAGGGTCCCTACTCGAGAGGCGCGTCTCGCCGGTACATCGTCTCCGCCTGCGAGGCCAGCCTCCGGCGGTTGGGCACCGACTACATCGACCTCTACTACCAGCACTACCCCGATCCGAACACGCCCATCGACGAAACGCTGATGGCCCTGGACGACCTCGTCCACGCGGGCAAGGTCCGCTATCTCGCCTCGTCCAACTTCTCGGCGTGGCAGCTGGCGGAGGCCCACCACGTCGCGAAGGACCTCCGTGCCCAGCACTTCGTGGGCACCCAGATCGAGTGGAGCCTCCTCGCCCGCCAGGCCGAGCAGGAGGTCGTCCCCGCCTGCCGGCACTACGGGCTCGGCGTGCTGCCGTACTTCCCGCTGGCTGCGGGCCTGCTCACGGGCAAGTACCAGCGCGGGGCCGCCTACCCCGAGGGATCGCGCCTCGACGCCCTGCCCTACTTTGCCCGGTTCGCCACGGAGGCCAGCTTCGACAAGGTCGAGGCGCTGCAGGGGTTCGTCGCCGAGCGAGGCCGTTCGCTGCTCGAGCTGGCTGTGTCCTGGCTGGCCGGTCAACCCGGCGTCGCCAGCGTCCTGATCGGAGCAACGCGGCCGGAGCAGGTCAAGGACAATGCGGCCGCCGCGGGCTGGCTCCTTGGCGCCGATGACCTCGAGGCCGTGGACGGTCTCCTCGGATCGACATAGCGCCGTGAGCAAACCCCTCGACGGCCACCGGGCCATCGTCGTGGGTGGGGGCAGCGGGATCGGGCTCGCATCCGCCCGCCTCCTCGCCCGCGACGGCGCGATCGTGACCCTCGCCGGTCGGACCGAGGAGAAGCTGCGCAGGGCCGTCGAAGGGTTGGAGGGCCAGGGACTCTCCGCGTCCTGGGTGGTCTGCGACGCCATGCGGGGCGACGAGGTGCGAGCGGCCGTGGACGCGGCGTCCGATGCCGAGCGCCGGCTCCACCTCGCCGTGGTCGTCCCCGGCGGAGGGTCCATCACACCTGTCCTCATGTACGGCGACGACGAGTTCAGCGCGGAGGTGGACAAGAACGTCCGGCCCGTCTACCTCTTCGTCAAGTACGCCGGTCGAGCCATGGTTCGGGCCGGCCACGGTTCTCTCGTCGGGGTGTCCTCGAGCGCCGCAGCCTTTTCGAGCCGGTACCTGGCTGCGTACGGGGCAGGCAAGGCGGCGGTCGACCAGCTGGTCAAGGTCGCGGCCAACGAGCTCGGCCGGTATGGGGTCCGGGTCAATACCGTCCGGCCCGGCCTCACCCAGACGGACGCGACCGCCCAGGCCTTCGCCAACGACGCGATGCGTGCGGCATTTCTCGACGGTCAGCCCATCGCCCGCCCGGGCCAGGCGGAGGACATCGCACAGTGCGTGCGGTTCCTCGCGGGACCCGAATCGTCCTGGGTGACGGGACAGTGCCTCTCCGTGGACGGTGGCCACACCCTGCGTGCCTTCGTCGACTACGAGGGCCTCGTCGGGCTCCCCGACCAACGAGTGGCCGCCGAGGCGGATCCCTGAGTCGATGGCTGCGACGGAGAGCGTCACCATTCTCTTCACCGACCTGGTCGGATCCACCGAGCTGTCCCAGTCGCTCTCCCCGGCCGAGGCCGATCAGGTCCGTCGGGCCCACTTCGCCACACTGAGGAAGGCCGTCGCGAGCAGCGAGGGCACCGCGGTGAAGAACCTGGGTGACGGGATCATGGTCGCCTTCTCGGCGGCGTCGACCGCGGTCTCGTGCGCGGTGGCGATGCAGCAGGCCGTCGAGGCGCAGAACCGCAGCAACGTCCACACCCTCGGGCTCCGGGTGGCCCTGAGCGGCGGCGAAGTGACCAAGGAGGCGACCGAGGACGGCGACGACTACTTCGGCGATCCGGTCATCGAGGCGGCCCGACTGTGCGCCCAGGCCGAGGGCGGGCAGATCCTGGCCTCCCAGTTCGTCCAGATCATGGCCGGCCGCCGCACCCCCCACGCCTTTACCCCCGTGGGTCCGCTCGAGCTCAAGGGGCTGACCGAGCCGCTCGAGACGGTCGAGGTGGGCTGGGAGCCCCTGGCCGAGACCGAGGGCGGCGCCACGGTCGACGAGGTCCCGATGCCGAGGCGATTGCTCTTCGTGCCGATGCCGGGACGGGTGATCGGTCGCCACCTGCACCTCGTGACGGTGGAGGAGGCCTACAAGCGGGTGGCCGGCCACCAGGGCCGGGAGGTGGTGCTGATCGCCGGCGAGGCCGGGCAGGGCAAGACCACCCTCGCCGCCGAGGCGGCCCGGCGGGCCCACGGCGAGGGAGCGGTCGTGCTGCTGGGCCGCTGCGACGAGGAGCTCGGGGTGCCCTACGCCCCCTTCGCCGAGGCCCTCAACCACTACGTCTCCCACGCCCCCGAAGAGGTGCTCACCGCCCACGTGGCCGCCCACGGCGCCGAGCTGTCCCGCCTCACCCGGGCGCTGCGCTCCCGGCTGCAGGGGCTGGCCGCGCCGAGCGAGGGGGCCGACGCCGAGACCGAGCGCTACGTGCTCTACGCCGCGGTGCTCGGCCTCCTGACCGCGGCCTGCGAGCAGCGTCCGGTGGTGCTCGTCTTGGACGACCTGCAGTGGGCCGACGTGGCCAGCCTGCAGCTGCTGCGTCACCTGGTGAAGGAGGCCGATCCCCTCCAGCTGCTCATCTTGGGCACCTACCGGGACACCGAGCTGTCCCCGACCCATCCCCTGACCGAGACCCTGGGGGCCCTGCGACGCGAGCCGGGGGTCGGGCGCATCTCCTTGAAGGGCCTCGACGACGACGACGTGGTCCAGTACCTCGAGGCCGCCGCCGGCCACGACCTGTCCAAGGAGGGCCTCGAGCTGGCCCACGCCGTCTACGGGGAGACCGACGGCAACCCCTTCTTCGTCGGCGAGGTCCTGCGGCACATCTCGGAGGCCGGAGGGACCCGGTGGGACGAGGAGGGACCATGGTCGGCCAGCGTCGCCGGGCTCACCCTCCCCAACAGCGTCAGGGAGGTGGTGGCCACCCGGGTCGCCCGCCTCGGCGAGCAGTCCACCCGGGTGCTCTCGGTGGCCGCCGTCATCGGGCGCGATTTCGAGCTCGAGGTGTTGAGCCGGGTCACCGGTAGCGACGAGGACGAGCTGATCGACCTGCTCGACGCGGCGCTCGACGCCGCGGTGCTGCGCGAGGTTCCCGACACCCCCGGGAACTTCAGCTTCTCCCACGCCCTCGTCCAGCACACCCTGTACCAGGAAGTGGGGCCCACCCGGCGGGCTCGAGCCCACCGCCAGGTGGCCGAGGCCCTGGAGGACCTGTGCGGTGACCATCCCGAGGCCCGCGTCGGCGAGCTCGCGCACCACTGGTTCCACGCCACCCAGCTGGTCGACACGAACAAGGCCGTCTCCTACTCCCGCCAGGCGGGCGAGTCCGCCCTCGCCGCCCTGGCCCCGGCCGACGCCGTGCGCTACTTCCTCCAGGCCATCCAGCTGCTCGACCAGCTGCCCGGGTCGGACCCAGCCCTGGCGGTCGACCTCCGACTCGACCTCGGCACGGCCCAGCGCCAGGCTGGGATCCCCGCCTTCCGGGAGACCTTCCTGGAGGCGGCCTACCGGGCCCAGGCCCTGGGTGACAGCGACCGACTCGTCATGGCGGCGCTCGGCAACAACCGGGGGCTCTATACCGCACTCGGCGTCGTCGACCGCGAGAAGGTGAGCGTCCTCGAGTCCGCACTCGAGGCCCTTCCTCGCGACGACAGCCGCGAGCGTGCCCTCGTCCTCGCCACCTTGAGCTGCGAGCTCACGTACGGATCGATGGGCAGCCGGCTCGACCTCGCCCGCGAGGCGACGGAGATCGCCGAGCGCCTCGGGGACGTGCCCACCCAGATCGACGTCACGATCATGTTGCGTATGGCCCTCAACCTTCCGAGCCTTCTGCCGAAACGGCTGGCCGCCAGCGGCAGGGCAGTCGCCATGGCTCGAGAGCTCGGCGAGCCACAACGGCTCTTTTGGGCATCCTGCACGGATCGCCTCAACGCCCTGCAGGCCGGCAAGTTCGATCGTTCACGAAATCACCTCGAGATCATGCAGACTCTCAGTGAGCAACTGCGGCAGCCGGTCCTGCTCTGGGTCGCGACGTACCACCAGGGTGGAGAGGCGCTTGTCCGGGGAGATCCTGACCGGGCCGAAGGACTGGCCACCCGAGCGTGGGAGATCGCCAGTGCCAGCGCGCAGCCAGACGGCCTCGCCTTCTACGGCGCGCAGTTGATGCTCACGCGCATCCAGCAGGGACGGCTCGGCGAGCTGCACTCCCTCATCTCGGACGTCGTCGCGCAGAACCCCAACGTCTCCGCGTACCAGGCCTGCCTCGCCCTCAGTTATCTGGAAGGCGGCCAGCAGCGCGAGGCGCTCGAGATCCTCCGTCGGGGGTCGGACCATGGCTTTTGGGGCGACGATCCCGATGCGACGTGGTCCGACGCCGCCTCGATGTACTCCAGGGTGGCGGCAGAGCTCTCTGCCGAGGTTCCCGCGGCCCAGCTCGTGTCGCTGCTCGAGCCCTATTGCGACCAGGTCCCGTTCCAGGGGATCACCGCGCACGAGCCGATCGCCTTCCACCTGGGCACCTTGCTCGCCGTCCTCGGACGGGAGGACGAGGCGCAGAACCACTTCGCTCAGGCCCTGGAGTTGTGCTCCAGGGGGTCCATGGTGTTCGCCCAGGCCCAGACCGACCTGGCATGGGGACGGATGCTCTCCCGTCGGAGCGACCCTGCGGATCGCGAACGGGGTAGGTCGATGCTCGACCGGGCACGTGCCACCGCCGTCTCCCGCGGCTACGGGGCGGTCCAGCGCAACGCGGAGCGATCGCTCGGAGCCCTCAGGAGCCCATCTTCTGGATGACCTCGTCCGAGAACTGCCGCATGGCGTCGATCTTGGCCTGCAGGGGTGACGAGAACGAGCCCTCCATCTGGCTGGCCACCATCCACGGTGCGCACACGACGGCCGTCACCCCGAGGTCCTCGAACCGCCGGTAGAGGTCGGGGCTCGGGACGTCCAAGAGCGCGATCACCGTCTGGAACCCGTCGCGCGACCTCCCCGCGGCCCGAAACTCCGCGTCCAACCGATCGAGGACGGTGCGGGCGTCGTCGGCCGTGTAGGCGTTGCCGAGCCAGCCGTCGCCCAGACGGGCGGCGCGGCGCAACGCGGGCTTGGTGTCGCCGCCGATGTACACCGGGATCGGTGCCTCGGGCACGGGCGAGATCTGCAGCGGACCGAAGTCGTAGAAGCGGCCGCGGTGCGTCACGTCGCCGCCAGCCCAGAGCTTGCGCAATGCCTCGATCATCTCGTCGAGACGCGGCCCACGGTTCTCGAAGGCCTGCCCGGTCTGCTCGAACTCGTCCTTGCACCATCCGGCCCCCGCTCCGAGCGCAACCCGCCCATTGGCCAGCACGGCCGCCGTCGACACCAGCTTGGCCACGGTGAAGAGGTCCCGCGCCCCGGCGATGTAGATGTTGGTCGTGAAGCGGAGCCTCGCGGTGACCGAGGCCATCGCGCCGATCGTGACCCAGGGATCCGGCCACGGGGTGTCGGGAGACCAGAACGGCTTGCCGTCGGGCGTGTAGGGGTAGGCCGACTGCAGGTCCGCCGGATAGAAGATGTGGTCGGACATCGTGATCGTGTCGAAGCCACACTCCTCGGCCGCCTTCGCGACATCGACCAGCTGCTCCGGCTCCAAGAAGGCCACAGCCTGCCAGAACTCCACTTTCGCTACCCCCTGTCTCTCACTGCATGAACTCGCCGGCGTTGACGAGCAACGACTGCCCGGTGATCCCCCGCGCCCGATCGGACGCCAGGAACATGACCGTCTCCGCCACATCCCCGTCGGTCGCCATGTCGCCGAGCGGGAGGTTCTGGGTGATGCCGCCCTTCACCTCGTCCTCGGAGAGCCCGGAGGAGCGGGCGGTCATCTGGACATAGCCCTCGACGGCGGGGCCCCACATCCAACCCGGTGCGACGTTGTTGACCCGGATCTTGCGACGGCCGAGTTCCATCGCCATGTGGCGCATCGCGCCGATGACGGCCGCCTTGGAGGCCGAGTACGCCATCTGCGGGACGGCGGGAGGCGGCATGTACATCGTCTGGGAACCCACGAAGACGACCGACCCGCCGTCCTCGGGAAAGTACGGCAACGCGGCCTCCACGATGTACATGGCACCGAAGAGGTTGATCTCCATGACCTGGTGCCACTGGTCCCAGTCGGCGCCGTCGAGGCCACCGAAGGCAGCGTCGAAGGCCGCCACGTCGACCAACGCGTGGATGGCGCCGAAGCGATCGGAGACGGCGGCGGCAAAGGAATCGCACTGATCGCGCCGGACCACGTCGAGGCTGTGCGCCATCACCCGCTCGCCGGTGGGATCGAGCTCCTGGCCCAGGGCCTGGATCACGTCCACCGACCGCGCCCCGAGGGCCACACGCGCGCCCTCCCGCATCGCGACCTCGGCCACCTCTCGCCCGAGCCCCCGCCCGGCGCCGACCACCGCGACGGTCTTCCCCTCGAACATGGTCATGAGTTCCTCCTGGTCGTCGGTGCCGCGCACCTCGCAATGCTCACTGGGCCACCGCACCTCCGTCGACCGCCATGGCGTGCCCGACCACGAAGGACGCCGCATCGGTGCACAACCAGACGGCGGCGGCGGCGACCTCTTCGGCGGTGCCGAGCCGGCCGATCGGCTGGCCGGCGATCATCATGCGCTCGATCTCCGCGCTCCCGCCCATGTAGCCCTCGAGCATCGGCGTGCGCGTCGACCCCGGGCAGATGGCGTTGACCCGGATGCCGCGCTTTGCGTACTCGACGCCCGCCGACCTGGTGAGGCCGATCACCCCGTGCTTGCTCGCCACATAGGCGGGAAGGCTCGGGAAGCCGACGAGCCCCGCGCCGGACGACGAATTGACGATCGCGCCACCCCGGCCCTGGCTCAGCATCTGTGCGATCTCCTGCTTCATGCACAGAAAGACACTCTTCAGGTTGATCGCCAGCACCCGGTCCCACTCGTCGTCCGGATAGTCGACAAAGGCCGCGGCGGCACCGGTGATCCCCGCGTTGTTGTGGGCGCAGTCGAGCTGGCCGAAGCTTGCGACGGTCTCCTGGACCAGCGCGGCGACCTGCGCGGCGTCGGTCACGTCCGCGGCCACGAACTTGGCGTCGCGGCCCTTGGCCTTGACCAGCTCGATGGTCTCCTGCCCCCCCGTCGCGTCGACGTCGGCCACGACAACCTTCGCTCCGGCGTCCGCGAAGCCGAGCGCCGAGGCCCTGCCGATGCCGGACGCGCCGCCCGTCACGAGGGCGACCCGACCGTCGAGCCTCAGCGCCGCCGCAAAGTCCGCTTGATCCATCCGCCGCTCCTCCTCGCTGCCCGCAACGTGGCGCCGTGTGACCGGACAGCGAAACGGCCGGTTTCGAGCTGACGCTGCGTCAGGGACTGTAGCGGGGCCAAGCTAGCCCAGCCGGCCCGGCTCAGCCCTCGAAGTCCCCGGCGTTGTAACGCAGCGCCCGCAGCACGGAGAACACCCGGCGAGCCTGCTCCGGCGTGATCCCGGGTTCCTCGAAGACGGTGCGGTTCAGCTCCGCCGTGGCCCGCTCGACGAGGTCCCGACCAGGCGGGGTGATCTCGGCCAACGTCGTGCGGCCGTCCGTGTCGTGTGGCCGGCGCCGTACCAACCCGTCGTCCTCGAGCCGGTCCACCGCGTTGGTCACGCTCGCTGGATGTACCTGCAAGCGAGCGCCGAGCATGCTCAACGGCATCTCCCCCCGACGCGAGAAGCTGAGCAGCCGCAGCACTTCGAATCGAGCAAAGGTGAGGCCGAACGGTCGCAGCACTCGATCCACCCTCGCGAGGTACACCTGATGGGCACGGATCACCGACGTGACGGCCGCCATGCCGTCGGCGGCCGCCTCCCATCCGTGTGCGCGCCACTGACGGCGGGCTTCCTCGATGGGGTCGAACGGAAGCGGCGTCGGACCCATGGGAGTCCCGATCCTATCCCCCGGCCGACCATAGACCCTGGTCACCCCGCCTTTATGACCGCGCGGTCACTTCCCCTCGCCGCGGCCCCGCCACGTCCCGCCCCGATGACACCTGGTTTTCATTGGACGTTTTAGTTTGATGTTGTACTATCAACGAGGTGACGGACTCGCCCGAGCTCCACCGGCCGGTCAACCCGGTGCGCTTCGTCACCGCCGCGAGCCTGTTCGACGGCCACGACGCGGCCATCAACATCATGCGGCGCCTCCTGCAGAGCCAGGGGGCGGAGGTCGTCCACCTCGGCCACAACCGGTCCGTCGAGGAGGTGGTGACGGCCGCCGTCGCCGAGGACGCGCAAGGTGTCGCAGTGAGCTCCTACCAGGGGGGCCACCTCGAGTACTTCACGTACCTCGTCGAACGCCTGGCGCAGGCCGGGCGGGGCGACGCCTTGGTCTACGGGGGCGGTGGCGGCGTCATCGTTCCTTCCGAGATCGAGCTGCTCGAACGGCGCGGCGTCCGCCGCGTCTTCTCGCCGGCCGACGGTCAGCGGCTCGGCCTGGCGGCGATGATCAACGTGTTGATCCGCGAATGCGATCGCGATCTCGCGGACCAACTGCCGTCCGACCTCGAAGGCCTCTATCTCGGCGAGCCGAGGGTACTGGCGCGGATGCTGACCGGCCTCGAGCTCGGGCGCGTCGACGAGCGGGCCTCGACCGACATTGCGGCAGCCGCCGCCGGCAACCCCGCCCCGGTGCTCGGCATCACCGGAACCGGTGGGTCGGGCAAGTCGTCGCTCACCGACGAGCTCATCCGGCGATTCCGACTCGACCTGGGCGACAAGCTGCGCATCGCCGTCCTCGCCGTCGACCCCACCCGGCGTCGGGGAGGTGCCCTGCTCGGCGACCGCATCCGGATGAACTCGATCGACTCGCCACAGGTCTTCTTCCGCTCGGTCGCCACCCGAGGGTCCGTGGGCGAGCTGCCCTCGTGCCTCCCCCGCCTCATCGAGGCATGCCAGGCGGCCGGCTCCGACCTCGTCGTGGTCGAGACCCCAGGCATCGGCCAGGGCGATGCCGCGGCGGTCGAGGTGTCCGATCTCTCGCTCTACGTCATGACGCCCGAGTACGGTGCCGCCTCCCAACTCGAGAAGATCGACATGCTGGAACTCGCCGATGCGGTCGCCATCAACAAGTTCGACCGGCTGGGCGCGGTCGACGCCCTCCGGGACGTGCGCCGGCAGTGGCGACGCGACCATCCGGAGGGAACGGCCGACGAGCAAGCCCCGATCTTCGGCACGGTGGCCGCGCACTTCAACGACGAGGGCGTGACGGCCCTGTACCAGTACCTGCGCGACAACCTCATCGGCCGTGGGCTCCGGGCACCCAGCCCCTCGATGACGGCGGTCACCGACCGGACCTCGAGCGCGTGGACCGGGATCGTCCCCACCGATCGCGGCCGCTACCTCGCCGAGATCGCCGAAACCGTCCGCCACTACCACACCCGCACGGACGAGCTGTGCGCAGCGGCGACGAGGGCCCAGCAGGCGGCCGAGACCGCCGCGCTCGCCACCGAACGGGGGGTCGAGGCGGGCGACGTGCCCCAGCTGGCGGAATCGCTGCAGGCCGGGCTCGACCCCGAGACGCAGGCGCTGCTCGCGGATTGGCCGGCGGCTGCCGACGAGCGCCGAGCCCGGGTGCGTGAGTCGCTCTCGGGCACGCCGGTCCCGCGCGTCGCCGTGCCTCGATTCGGCGACCACGGCGATCTCCTGCGTTGGCTCCGCTCGGAGAACCTGCCGGGGCGCTTCCCCTTCACCGCCGGGGTCTTCCCCTACCGGCGCGAGGAGGAGGATCCGACGCGGATGTTCGCCGGCGAGGGGGACGCCTTCCGGACCAATCGCCGGTTCCACCTCCTCGCCGCCGATCAGTCAGCGACCCGACTGTCCACCGCCTTCGACTCCGTCACCCTCTACGGCCGCGATCCCTCCCCCCGCCCCGACGTCTACGGCAAGGTGGGCACGTCGGGGGTTTCGATCGCGACCCTGGACGACATGAAGGCCCTCTACGACGGGTTCGACCTCTGCGACCCGTCGACCTCGGTGTCGATGACCATCAACGGGCCGGCTCCGGCCATCCTCGCCATGTTCTTCAATACCGCCGTCGACCAGCAGTACGACCGCTTCGCACAGGAGCACGGGCGCGAGCCCGACGACGAGGAGCGGGCCGCTCTCGAGGACCGGGCGCTCGGTGTCGTCCGGGGCACGGTGCAAGCGGACATCTTGAAGGAGGACCAGGGCCAGAACACCTGCATCTTCTCCACCGAGTTCTCCCTGCGGGCGATGGCAGACGTCCAGGAGTGGTTCATCGCCCACGGGGTGCGGAATTTCTACTCCGCCTCCATCTCGGGCTACCACATCGCGGAGGCCGGAGCGAACCCCATCACCCAGCTGGCGTTCACGCTGGCCAACGGCTTCACCTATGTCGAGGCCTACCTGGCGCGGGGCATGGACGTCGACGACTTCGCGCCCAACCTCTCCTTCTTCTTCTCCAACGGCATGGATCCCGAGTACACGGTGATCGGCCGGGTGGCGCGCCGCGTCTGGGCCGTCGCCATGAAGGAGCGCTACGGCGCCAACGAGCGCTCCCAGCGGCTCAAGTACCACGTCCAGACCTCCGGGCGGTCGCTGCACGCACAGGAGATGGCCTTCAACGACATCCGAACCACGCTGCAGGCCTTCTGCGCCATCTCCGACAACGCCAACAGCCTGCACACCAACGCCTTCGACGAGGCGGTCACGACCCCCACGGAGGACTCGGTCCGCCGAGCGCTCGCCATCCAGCTCGTGATCAACAAAGAATGGGGCCTGTCCACCAACGAGAACCCCCTCCAGGGCAGCTTCGTCGTCGAGCGGCTCACGGAGCTGGTGGAGCAGGCTGTGCTGGACGAGCTGGACCGCATCAGCGAGCGTGGCGGTGTCCTCGGTGCCATGGAGACCGGCTACCAACGTGGGCGCATCCAGGACGACTCCATGGTCTACGAGGAGCGCAAGCACGACGGCTCGCTCCCGATCGTCGGCGTCAACACGTTCGTCGCCCGTCGCCCGGGACCCGACGTCGAGCCGAGCGAGCTCGCCCGGGGAACCGAGGAGGAGCGGCAACGCCAGCTGCGCCGGCTCGAGGAGTTCCGGCGCCTCCATGCCGACGAGCGACCCGCCGCCCTCGCCCGGCTCCAGGAAGCGGCCCTCTCGGGCGACAACGTCTTTGGGGCGCTGATGGACACGGTGCGCCACGCAACGCTCGGAGAGATCACCGCCGCCCTGTTCGACGTCGGGGGCTCCTTCCGCCGCAGTAGTTGATCACGCGCTCGATCGTCTCAGCGCGGCCGCGCATGCTGAGCGGGGCAACGCACCGGTAGGCGGCGGCAACCCGGAGTACGTCGCCGGGGGAAGTGGCGGTAGCGGCGGCTCGTGGAGGTCGGGTGCACCTGAGCCGCGGACTATCGGCGGACCGGAGCGCCTACGCTCGAGGGTCGGCCGGCCCACGAGATCGTGCGGCCTGGCGACGTGAAGACCTGCCCGTGATCCCGGGCCCCCAGGAAGGAAATCTGATGTTGACCCAGCGCGGGAGGAGGCTGTCTCGGCTGTGGCTCTGCGCGCTGACGATCGCAGGTCTGCTGCTGGCGGGTGCGCCTCTGCTGGCAGGAGCTACTCCCTTGCCGAGTGTCCCCCGACCGCCACAGGGCTCCACGCCGGGCCCGACGGGGCCTCTTCGCTACGTCGCCCTCGGCGACTCGGTCCCCTACGGTCACGGCCTCGCCAACCCGTACGGGACGCCCGAGGCCGGGCTACCCCCCAACGCCGTGGATCAGGGCCCCTCCACCTTGGCCTACCCCGGCCTGGTGGCCCAGCACTTCGGCCTGTCCCTGTCGGTGAGACCGACGGCGTGCCCCCTGTCCGGAGACCAGCTGGCGATCAGCGGTGCCAGCGTCTCGGCCCTCAACGCCGGGCCGGGAGCGACCGCGGCGTGTGGAGCGACACCCATCGGCGCCGGCACCTCCGTGCAGTCCTCGGAGTTGCCCAAGGCAGCTCTGACGAACCGGCCCGAGCTGGTCACGATCCAAGCGGGCGCCGACGACGTGGGCTTCGCGCGGTGCCTGACCCTCGAGCTCCTCCCCGACGCGGACCTGGGCGGCGCGCAGCGCTGCGTCGCGGGCGGCCAGGTGACGCCGACGGTGCAGGCCGAGCTCCGGAACCTCACGGCGGGGCTCGGCAAGATCCTCGCGACCCTGCGGTCTGCCGGCGTCCTGCACGTCGCGGTCGTCGACTACTACCAACCGGTCCCGACGCCCTCCGACTTCGACGCGCTCCGGATCACCGCCGGCGGGGGCATGGACCCGGTCTGCGCGCTCCTGGCGATCCACGAGAGCAGCGCCTATGCGGATGCGGTCGTGTTGCAGACAGCGCTCAACGCCGCGATCAGGTCGGCGGCCGACGCTCACCCCGGCGTGACGTTCGTGGACGAGGCATCGCTCTTCGACGGTCACGGCATGTGCACCGAGGACCCGTACGTCTTCAGCGGGGAGTCACTCGACCTGGCAGCTTGGACGCAGCTCTGGCGGGGCATCGAGCGCGGGGATGTCCCGGCGATGGAGAGCGTCGTCAAGACGCACACGTGGCGCGTCGCTCACCCCAACGCCGCCGGCCAGGCCCAGATCGCCGACGCCCTCGAGTCGGCACTCGCAGGGCAGCTCTAGGGCCGACGGCAGACCTCCCGCTTCGGTGACGACGCGGGAGGTCTGGGTGGGTGCCAAAGACACCCATTTTCTCGGGGCACGTCCGGGGGTACACCAGACCTAGCGCTGCCATTGCACCGGACTGCAAGGTTCCGGTCGCGAGCAGGCGCGGCGGGTGACCAGCCTGGAGGTGCGCGTGACGACGACCGCAGACGCCCCGACGGAAGAGGCGGTGGTTCACGTGCTGTGGATCAACGCCGGCCTGAGCTGCGACGGGGACTCCGTAGCCCTGACCACTGCGACCCAGCCGAGTATCGAGGAGATCGCCCTCGGCGGCCTGCCGGGCCTGCCCAAGATCGCCGTCCACTGGCCGCTGATCGACTTCGAGTGCGGGCCGGTCGGCGGAGCCGACGACTTCATCGAGTGGTTCTTCCGGGCCGATCGAGGAGAGCTCGAACCCTTCGTCCTCGTGGTCGAGGGATCGATCCCCAACGAGGCCATCAAGAAGGAGGGCTACTGGTGCGGCTTCGGGAACGATCCCGCCACCGGCCAGCCGATGACCACGAGCGAATGGCTGGATCGCCTCGCGCCGAAGGCGCTCGCGGTCATGGCCGTGGGGACCTGCGCGACCTACGGCGGCATGCACGCCATGTCGGGGAACCCGACGGGGGCGATGGGCGTCCCCGACTACCTCGGCTGGAGCTGGCGGTCCAAGGCCGGCATACCGATCGTCTGCGTGCCCGGCTGCCCGATCCACCCCGACAACCTGTCGGAGACGATCGTCTACCTCCTCTACCAGGCGGCCGGCCAGGCGCCTCCGATACCGCTCGACGAGGCGCTCCGCCCCACCTGGCTGTTCGGCAGCACCGTCCACGAGGGATGCGACCGGGCCGGATACTACGAGCAGGGTGACTTCGCCACGGAGTACGGCACGCCCGAGTGCATCGTCAAGCTCGGCTGCTGGGGGCCCGTCGTCAAGTGCAACGTGCCCAAGCGAGGCTGGGTGAACGGCGTCGGCGGGTGTCCCAACGTGGGTGGCATCTGCATCGGCTGCACGATGCCCGGGTTTCCCGACAAGTTCATGCCCTTCATGGACGAGCCGCCGGGTGCCCGGGTCTCGACCATGGCGAGCGGGCTCTACGGCAACATCGTGCGAAGGCTGCGCGGCATCACGGCCAAGACGCTGGACGAGGAGCCCAAGTGGCGCCGGCCGGGACGCAAGCTGCTGACCGGCTACCACGGCGAGTGGCGCTGAGCCGGGACCTGCGCCCGGGGAACGGCCCACGAACGGTCACGGACAGGAAGGTGACGACATGACGACGACGGAACCCCGGACCTCCAGTCCGCCCGCCGGCAAGGAGAACCTCGTCGAGATGGCCTGGGACCCGATCACGCGGATCGTGGGCAGCCTGGGCATCTACACCAAGATCGACTTTGGCCAGAACAAGGTGGTCGAGTGCCACTCCACCTCGTCGATCTTCCGCGGCTACAGCATCTTCATGAAGGGCAAGGATCCGCGCGACGCGCACTTCATCACGAGCCGCATCTGCGGCATCTGCGGCGACAACCACGCCACCTGCTCGTGCTACTGCCAGAACATGGCTTACGGGGTGAAGCCACCGCACCTCGGCGAATGGATCGTCAACCTCGGCGAGGCGGCCGAGTACATGTTCGACCACAACATCTTCCAGGAGAATCTCGTCGGGGTGGACTTCTGCGAGAAGATGGTGCGCGAGACCAACCCCGGCGTGTTGGAGCAGGCCGAGCGGACCGAGGCGCCCCAGGCCGCCCTGCACGGGTACAAGACCATCGCCGACATCATGCGTTCGCTCAACCCCTTTGAGGGCGAGTTCTACCGGGAGGCGTTGCAGGTCAGCCGCTGGACACGGGAGATGTTCTGCCTCATGGAGGGCCGGCACGTCCACCCCTCCACGCTGTACCCCGGCGGCGTCGGCACGACCGCGACCATCCAGCTTTTCACCGACTACCTGACGCGCCTCATGCGCTACGTCGAGTTCATGAAGCGGGTCGTGCCCATGCACGACGACCTCTTCGACTTCTTCTACCAGGCCCTGCCCGGCTACGAGGAGGTCGGGAGGCGCCGCATCCTGCTCGGGTGCTGGGGCAGCTTCCAGGATCCCGAGACCTGCAACTTCTCGTACCGAGACATGACCGAGTGGGGCCGCAACATGTTCGTCACGCCCGGGATCGTGGTCGACGGGAAGCTCGTGACCAATGACCTCGTCGACATCAACCTCGGCATCCGCATCCTGCTCGGCCACTCGTACTACGAGGATTGGGGCGACCAGGAGATCTTCGTCACGCGGGACCCGCTCGGGAACCCGGTCGACCGTCGCCATCCGTGGAACCAGCACACGATCCCCATGCCGCAGAAGCGCGACTTCGACGAGAAGTACTCGTGGGTGATGTCGCCGAGGTGGTTCGACGGCTCCGACCACCTCGCCCTCGACACCGGAGGGGGACCCATCGCCCGCCTCTGGTCCACCGCGCTGTCCGGGCTCGTGCAGAACGACTACGTCCGGGCGACCGGGTCGAGCGTCGAGATCCACCTGCCCAAGACGGCGCTCAAGCCCGAGCTCACGCTCGAATGGAAGATCCCCCAGTGGTCCAACACCATCGAGCGGGACCGGGCTCGCACGTACTTCCAGGCCTACGCCGCAGCCTGCGCCCTCCACTTCGTCGAGCAGGCCTTGGGAGAGGTGCGCGCCGGGCGGACCAAGACGTGGGAGGCATTCGACGTGCCGGAGGAGGGCATCGGGTGCGGCTTTACCGAGGCGGTCCGTGGGGTGCTCTCTCATCACATGGTCATCCGGGACGGCAAGATCGCCAACTACCACCCCTACCCTCCCACCCCCTGGAACGCGAACCCGAGGGACGTGTACGGCACGCCCGGCCCCTACGAGGACGCGGTGCAGGGCACCACGATCTTCGAGGAGAACAGCCGGGAAAACTTCAAGGGGATCGACATCATGCGCACCGTGCGCAGCTTTGACCCGTGCCTCCCCTGCGGCGTCCACATGTACCTGGGGGGAGGGCACGTGCTCGAGAAGGTGCACTCCCCCGCCGTGGCCCCGAACCTCGACCCGGCCTGAGCCCGGCCACTGTCGAGCCACGTGTCGACCGGCGAGGAGCTCAGGGGCTGCGGGGACCGCATCGAGCGGCTGCTCGACCAGCTGTCGAGGCTGCCGGATCCACGGGCCGGACCGCTCGCCGAGGAGCTGGTCCGCGAGGTGACGGACCTCTACGGCGCCGGCCTCGAGCGCGCCATCGAGCTGGCGTGTGAGCCGGGCGCTCCGCTCGGAGCCGCGCTGTTCGAGGCGATGAGCCGAGAGGAGCTGCTGTCCGCGCTGCTGGTGCTGCACGGGATCCACCCGAGGGGCCTGAGGGAGCGTCTCGAGGAGGCGCTCGAGACGCTCCGACCCTCGCTCGGGTCGGTGGACGTGAGCCTGCTCGCGTGCGACGAGGCGGCGGGGGCGGCCCGCATCAGGGTTCTGGTCGACGGGCGCCCCGACGCCGTCGAAGCGATGCGGAGCCGGGTGCGGCGCACCCTCGAGACGACCCTGCCCGATCTCGTGGCGCTCGACGTCGACGGCCCCGGCAGCGTCGCCTCCACTCCGGTGGCCCTCGGCCGCAAGGTGGCCGCGAGTTGACCGACGCCTCGCCGCTTTCGCCGCTCTCGGTGCTCGAGCGTGTCCGCCGGAGCGGTCCCGCGACGTCATCCGGATTGCGCTGCGACCTGTGCGGCGAAGCGATCGGCGAGGACCACAGCCACGCCGTCGACACCGACGAACGCCGGCTCCTGTGCACGTGCCGCCCCTGCTATCTCCTCTTCACGTCACCTGGCGCGGGCGGCGGTCGTCGCCGTGCGGTGCCCTCCTCCTACCGCAGGGTAGAGGGCTTCTCCCTCGGTCCCGGCGGTTGGGACGCCCTCGAGATCCCCGTGGGCGTGGCCTTCTTCCTCCGTGACCCCGAGGGACGGGCGACGGCCTTTTACCCCGGTCCCGCCGGGGCAACCGAGTCGCTCCTGCCGCTCGGCGCGTGGGACGGGGTCGTGGAGGCGAACCCGGACCTGGGCGACCTCGATGCGGAGGTCGAGGCGGCGCTCGTGACGTCGAGCGGTGAGGGAGGGCCGAGCTGCTTCGTCGTGCCCGTCGACGCGTGCTACGAGCTCGTCGGCCGCCTCCGCCGCGTCTGGCGGGGCTTCGACGGCGGCCAGGACGCACGGCGGGAGCTCGGAGACTTCCTCGCACAGCTGCATCGGCGTGCGAACGGCGTGGGGGGGGCCGCGCCGTGATCGACCTCTCCTTCGAGGTGACCGGGTCCGAAGTCGAGCCCTACGCCGCGGTGCCCACGATCTCCCTCGGCCTGAGGATCGCCGAGGGGACGGGCGTGCCCGTCCACGCCCTGGTCCTTCGGGTGCAGGTCCGGATCGAGCCCCAGCGACGGCGATACCGAGCCGACGAGCGCGACCGGCTGGTCGAGCTGTTCGGAGATGCGCCGCAGTGGGGAGAGTCGCTGCGTCCCTTCCAGTGGGCCCAACTGTCGGCGGCCGTCCCGAGCTTCCGCTCGCTCACCGAGGTCCAACTGCCCCTCACCTGCACCTACGACCTCGAGGTGGCGGGAACCAAGTACCTCTACAACGTCCGGTCAGGGGAGATCCCGATCGTGCTCCTCTTCAGCGGCACGGCCCTGTCGTCCGGTCCCGACGGCCTCGTCGTCGAGCCCGTCCCGTGGCATCTCGAGGCCCGGTACCGCCTCCCCGTGGCGCATTGGCGACGGGCGATCGAGTCCCACTTCCCGAACAGTGCGTGGCTCCGGCTGTCGCAGGCCAACATGGACGCGCTGCAGGCCTTCCGGGCGCGCCAGGCGCTTCCCACCTGGGACCACGCCATCGAGCACCTTCTGAAGCTCGCGGGGAGCGAACCTTCGTGACGCTCCCGGGACGGGCGACCCTGAGTCCGGACCGCTTCGGTCCCGCCCGCCTCGTGGCCGACGCCGTGCTCTACGAGGGATACCTCCTCTACCCCTATCGTGCCTCCGCCATCAAGAACCGCATCCGGTGGCAGTTCGGGGTCGTCGGGCCCGCGCACGGCGACACGACGGCGAGCGAGCCCTCGAGCATGTCGACGACGCTGCTCCTCGAGGAGGGTCACGTCCCCGGGGACGTCCCCCACGCCCGGCTGTGGGTCCAGGTCCGCTTCCTCCGCCTGTGCTCCCGCCGCACCGTCGTGCCACCCTCGGACGGCGGTCGTACGAGCCACGATCCTCGCGGCGCGTGGGAGACGGAGTGGGAGGAGGGGGTGGAGCACACCGTCGACCTCGGGCCCTTGGATCTCGGCGACCTGCTCACCGGCGTCCCGGCGATCGAGCGCTTCCACGCGGCCCCGGAGCGCTCTCGAGAAGAGGGGCGCGACGCTCCACGCGGATCGCACGTCGCGCGAGAGCTGCGGGGCATCCGGGGCACGGTCCGCGTCACCGCCGAGCCCTGCCGGCCCGACCCTCCGGCGCCACCCGGCAAGGGCGAGGCCGCCCCGCTGCTCCGGGTCCGGATCCGCGTCGACAACGACTCCCTGGCAGACGAAGCGGGACCGCTCGGCGGCTCCTTCCTCGGTCTCCACGTGCTGGCCGCGACCGACACGGCGCGCTTCCTGTCGCTCGTCGATCCCCCCGACAGGGCGCGCCGTGCGGCGGACTCCTGCCGGCCGGGCGACCGGACTGCCCCCGGCACCGTCGCGCCCGGGGGGCGCGCTGGTACCCGGTGCTGGCCGACGAAGACGACCGTGTCGTGCTGTCCTCGCCGATCATCCTGCCCGACCACCCCGAGGTCGCCCCGGAGAGCCCCGGCGATCTCTTCGACTCCACGGAGATCGACGAGCTGCTCGCCCTGCGCGTCCTCACCCTCACCCCCGAAGAAAAGCGCGAGGCCCGCGCCACGGACCCCCGTGCGGCGGAGATCCTCGACCGCTGCGAGGAGCTGACTCCCGAGGCACTGGGCCGGTTGCACGGCGCCGTACGGACGCTCCGGCCGGCCGGCTGGCCGCAGACGGTCCCGTGGTGGGACCCGGAGAGCGAGGCGGGTGTCGACCCGGAGACCGACACCGTGATGGTGGGCGAGACGAGGGTCGGCAAGGGCACGAGGGTCCGTTTGGTCCCTCGGGACGGCGCCGACGCCCAGGACCTCTTCCTGGCCGGCAGGCCCGCTCGGGTGGCCGCGGTCTTTCGGGACGTCGACGGGGGGGTGCACGTCGCCGTCGTGCTGGAGGACGACCCCGCGTCCGACCTGCACGGCTCCTACGGGCGCTACCGCTACTTCCGGCCGGTCGAGCTCGAGCCGCTGAGGCCGGACGAATGACGGCGAGGACGCTCGTGGCCGGCATCGGCAACGTCTTCCTCGGCGACGACGGCTTCGGCGTGGAGGTGGCCCGGCGGCTCGCGACCGAGCCGCTCCCCGAGGGCGTCGAGGTCGGCGACTTCGGCATCAAGGGGGTCCACCTCGCGTACGAGGCGCTCGAGGGCTGGGACAATCTCGTGGTGGTGGACGCCATGTCGAGGGGTGATGCGCCGGGGACCTTGACGGTGCTCGAGACGGGGCCGGGGCCGGCCGATGGATCGGGGCCGGCCATGGACGCCCACCGGATGGATCCCGCGACCGTCCTCGCGATGGTCGCCGGTATGGGTGGGCACTTCGGCCGGGTCATCGTCGTCGGCTGCGAGCCGGAGGTCGTGGACGAGAGGATGGAGCTGTCGGAGACGGTGTCGGCGTCGGTGGAGCGCGCCGTGCGCCTGGTCCGAGACGTCGTGACCGAGGCCCACCTCCACGGCGCCAAGATGTCGGTGGGACCCGAGCCGACCACGGGTCACGGGTCCACGAGCAAGGAGGGATCGGCATGATGCGTCGATTGGTGCTCTCTCTGGCGTTGGTCGCCCTCGCGGGCGTCGTGATCCGGTCGCTGCCGGACATCGCCCGATACCTGCGCATGCGGGAGATGTAGCGGCCCCGTGGGCTCCTACCGCATCGTCCCCGACGAGTCCCTGGCGTGGATCGAGGCGCGCTCGAGCCTCCATCCCATCCACTCGGAGAATCGGGGCCTGGAGGGCTCCGTGGAGCTCGAGATCCTGGCCGGCCCCCGGGTCGACCTCGCCGCACCCGTCGGAGGCCGGGTCGAGCTCCCGCTCGAGCGCCTCAGCTCGGGCAACCCCCTCTACGACCGGGAGATGCGGCGCCGCGTCGACGCCCGGAGGTACCCCACGATCACGGGTGAGCTCACCGGGATGAAGGAGACGGGTCGTGAGGATCGGTACCTGGTCCAGGGCGAGGTGACCCTCCGCGGGACGACGCGGCACTACGAGGACGAGATGACCTTGAGCGGACGAGAAGAAGGCGTCATTTGCCTCGAGGGGGAGCACGTGTTTGACGTCCGGGACTTCGGGATGGAGCCCCCCAAGATCATGATGCTCAAGGTGTACCCGGAGGTCCGGGTCCGCGTGCGGGTGGTAGCGCAGAGGGAGGCATGATGCACGAGCTCGGGATCTGCGAATCGATCGTCGGCGCCGTCGAGCGCCGTGCCGCGGGGAGACCGGTGGCCCGCGTGCGGGTGCGGATGGGTACGTTGCACCTGGTGCACCCCGGAGCCTTCGAACAGTCGTTCGCGATCGCCGCCGCCGGTACGGTGGCCGATGGCGCCGACGCGGACCTCGTCCTGGTGCCGGCGGAGGGCCGGTGCCGCTCGTGCGGCATCGCCTTTCGCACCGAGGAACCCTCGCCCGCCTGTCCGAGCTGCGGGTCCTTCGACGTCGACGCCTCCGGCGGCGACGAGATGGTGCTCGAGTCGATCGAGTACCGTCCGACGCCCGCCGGGTGAGTCGCGGGCAAGAGAGAGGAGACCCGACATGTGCCTCGGCATCCCCGGAGAGGTCATCGAGGTGGTCGACCCGGTCCACCACCTCGCCGTGGTCGAGGTGGCCGGGGTCCGGCGGAAGGTGAACATCGGGCTGCTCGAGGACGAAGGCGTCGAGCCCGGGACCTGGGTCCTGATCCACGTGGGCTTCGCCATGGCCAAGATCGACGAGCGGGAGGCCGAGATGGCGCTCGAATCGCTGGAGATGATGGGCCAGGCCTACCTCGACGAGGTCGAGGCCGTCCGGGACTCGCAGATCGGCTGATCCGGGAAGGACCGGCCCGGAGGAAGGGCCGGTGAATGAAGGAGGGCAGATGGGAACGATCATCGGATTCGTGGTCGGGTACGTGCTGGGTACCCGGGCGGGATCCAAGGGCTACGAGGAGCTCCAGGACTCCTGGAAGACCATCTCGTCGTCGGACGAGGTCAAGGACATGGTGACGGGGGGGATGTCGGTCCTGCGCGACCTCCTCAAGCAGGGAAGGGCCCGGCTCGCCGAGCGCCTCTCCGACGAGCCGGACGCCCCGACTCGCTTCGAGCGGGTCGCCTGAGGCGGGATCCGTGCGCTTCGTCGACGAGTACCGAGATCCGCGCGCCGCCCGGGCGGCCGTGGCGCGCATCACCGAGCTGGCGGGAGACGATCACTTCAAGTTCATGGAGGTGTGCGGGGGCCATACCCACACCATCTACCGCCACGGCATCGAGCACCTCCTGCCGAGCTCCGTCGAGCTGGTGCACGGCCCGGGCTGCCCGGTGTGCGTGATCCCCATGGGCCGCATCGACGACGCGATGGCCGTCGCGGGGACGCCGGGCGTCGTCTTCACCAGCTTCGGCGACATGATGCGGGTGCCGGGATCGAAAGGAAATCTCCTCGAGACCAAGGCCAAGGGGGCCGACGTGCGCTTCGTCTACTCCCCTCTCGACGCCCTGAAGATCGCCCGCGAGGACCCGAGCCGCGAGGTGGTCTTCTTCGCGGTCGGCTTCGAGACCACGGCACCGTCGACCGCACTCACCCTGCTGCGGGCCGAGCAGGAGAGCCTCGAGAACTTCAGCGTGTTTTGCAACCACGTCACGATCGTGCCGCCCATCAAGGCCATCCTCGAGTCGCCGGACCTTCGGCTCGACGGGTTCCTCGGCCCGGGGCACGTCTCGACCGTGGTCGGGCAGCGACCGTACCGGTTCGTCCCCGAGGCATACGGGAAGCCACTCGTCACGGCGGGGTTCGAGCCGCTCGACATCCTCTCGGCCATCGCCATGCTGCTCGCCCAGATCCGGGAGGGGCGCTGCGAGGTGGAGAACCAGTACACCCGCTGCGTCCGGGAGGAGGGCAACCCCCGCGCCCTCCGCGTCATGGCGGAGGTCTTCGAGCTGCGACCCCACTTCGAGTGGCGGGGCCTCGGCTTCATCTCGCAGTCCGCCCTCAAGCTGAACGACCGGTTCGCGGGCTTCGACGCCGAAGCGAGGTTCGACGTCCCCGGCGTCCGCGTGGCCGACCCCAAGGCGTGCCAGTGCGGAGAGGTGCTCAAGGGCGCGATCAAGCCCTGGGAGTGCAAGGTGTTCGGCACGGCCTGCACCCCGGAGACGCCGATCGGCACGTGCATGGTCTCGTCGGAGGGCGCCTGCGCGGCGTACTACAACTTCGGGCGACTCCATAGGGAGGCCGCGGTCAGCATCGGCACCGGGCGCTGACCCTCCAGCCGTCCTACCCCCCGGAGAGCGCCGCTACTGCCGCCTGCCCCACGCTGATGCCGCCGTCGTTGGGAGGGATGGCCCGGTGGGTCAGCACCTCGAGTCCACGTGCCTCCAGGTGGCCGACGACGACCTCGGTCAGGCGCACGTTCTGGAAGACCCCGCCGGAGAGGGCAACCGTCTCCAGGCCGTGGCGGGAGGCCAGCTCCGCTGCGAGCGTTGCCGCACCGAGACCCAGCCCTTCGTGGAAGCCCGCCGCGACGCGGCCCGGCTCGACCCCGCCGTCGAGATCACGGCCGACGGCTGCGAGCGCCGGAGACGGGTCGAGCAGCATGGTCCCCTCCCGCTCGACGACCTCCACCGGGTAAACGGGAGCGTGGCGCCGACCCTGGCGCCGCGCCAACGCCTCGAGCTCGATCGCCGCCTGACCCTCGTAGTTCACCTGCGTCCGCAGCCCGACGAGCGCGGACACCGCGTCGAAGAGACGGCCGGCGCTCGTGGTGACCGGCCCGGCTCCACGCGCCGCCAGCGACGCCACGGCCGGCCAGCGCGGGTCCAGTCTCGCCCCGACCCGGGCCGCCTCCTCCTCGCCGAGCGAAGCCTGCACCCACGCCACCGCCATACGCCAGGGCTCCCGGATCGCCGCGACCCCCCCGGGCATCGTGACCTCCGCGAGGTGACCCACCCGCTCGTATCCGGAGACGTCCGCCACCAGGAACTCGCCGCCCCACAGATGGCCGTCGTCCCCGAACCCGAGCCCGTCGAAGGCGACGCCGAGCAGCCGCTCGGTACGGCCGTGCTCCACCATGCAGGAGACGACGTGCGCATGGTGGTGCTGGACCGGCCAGCATCGCAGGCCGCAGTCGAGCGCCCACTTCGTCGAGAGATACTCGGGGTGCAGGTCGTGAGCGACCACCTCCGGCCGCACCCCGAACAGCTCGCAGAGATGGCGGGTCGCCTGGAGGAAGGACCGGTAGGTGGCGAGGTGCTCGAGGTCGCCGATGTGGTGGCTGGGCACGACCGTGCCGCCCTTGGCAACGGACACCGTGCTCTTGAGCTCGGCGCCGACCGCCAGGACCTGCCGACGGGCCGGCTCGGGCAGTCCCACGGGCTCGGGTGCGTAGCCCCGAGAGCGGCGCATCACCTGCGGAGCGGGCATGCTCGCGCGCACGACCGAGTCGTCGCAGCGAATGTGGATCGGGCGATCGTGCGTCAAGATGCCGTCGACGAGGGGACCGAGACGCTCGAAAGCGTCGGCCTCGACGTGGGCGATCGGGTCGTCGGAGAGGTTGCCGCTCGTCATCACCAGTGGCCGAGCAGTGCCGGTCGACAGCAGATGGTGGAGGGGCGTGTAGGCGAGCAGCAGGCCGACCTCGGGCAGACCGGGCGCCACCCCGCTCGCCAGCGCCGTTCCCTCCTTCTTCTCGACGAGAACGATCGGCCGGCGGGCCGACGAGAGCTCCCGGGCCCCGGCGTCGGTCAGACGACCGAGGCTCCGCGCCTGGTCCAACCCTCCGACCATGACCGCGAACGGCTTGTCGTCCCTGGCCTTGCGGCCACGAAGCGTCGTCACGGCGGCCTCGCTCGTGGCGTCGGCGGCCAGGTGGTAGCCGCCGATGCCCTTGACGGCCAGCACCTTCCCGTCGACGAGCGCCTCGACCGCCGCCCCGAGCGCCTCCTCACCGTCCGCCAACCGACGCCCGGCGGGATCGCACCAGGCCAGGCGAGGTCCGCACTCGGGGCATGCGTTGGGTTGGGCGTGGAAGCGGCGGCTTGCCGGGTCGTCGTACTCGGCCCGGCAGGCCGCACACATCTCGAACGCCGACATCGTGGTCGAAGGGCGGTCGTAGGGGACGGAGATCACGATGGTGTAGCGGGGTCCACAATTCGTGCAGTTGGTGAACGGGTAGCGGTAGCGACGGTTCGATGGATCGTCGACCTCGGCGAGGCACTCGTCGCACGTGGCGGCGTCGACCGTCACCGGGACGTCGGGCTCGCCCGGCGCAGCGCTCCGCTCGATCCGGAAGGCGGTCCAACCCACGAGCTCCGCGGCCACGGCGACGTCCACGGACTCGACGCGCGCCAGCGGAGGTGGCATGTCGGTCACGATCCGGCACAACTCGCTCAGCGCCCCCCGCTCACCCTCCGCCTCGATGAGGACGCCCGCGGAGTCGTTGCGAACGAAACCGGTGAGCCCGAGCCCGACGGCCTGCCGATAGACGAACGGACGGAAGCCGACACCCTGCACCGTCCCGGTCACGCGTATGCGGCGCCGCTCGGCGCCCGGCACGGTCGGCGCACGTCCCGCTTCGTCGGCGCCAGGGAGTGCCAATCGGTCCCGCCTTGCCATGGCGAAATTCTCGCGCGATCGCGGATCTCGATTCACGTGGGGAGCTGGCCCCCGATGGCCCGCCATCGTCGCCACGCCGCCTCCACCGTCTGGGACAGCAGCACCGCGATGGTCATCGGGCCGACGCCACCGGGGACCGGCGTGATGTGAGCCGAGGCCGCCAGGGCCTCCTCGAACGCCACGTCCCCCACGTTGCCCGGGTTGTACCCGGCATCGACCACGGCGGCACCGGGCTTGATCCAAGATCCCCGGATGAAGTTCGGCCGCCCGACCGCCGCTACCACCAGGTCGGCGGTCCGTACGATGCCCGGGAGGTCCTCGGTGCGGGAGTGGCAGGTGGTGACCGTCGCGTTGCGCCCGAGGAGCAGCATCCCGACGGGGAGGCCGAGGATGGGGCTCCGACCGACGACGACGGCGTGACAACCCTCGAGCTCCACCCCGTAGGCGTCCAGCAACCGGACGATCCCGCTGGGCGTGCACGAGTGGAAGCCGGGCGACCCGAGGGCCATCGCCGCCAGGGAGTGCATGGTGACGCCGTCGACGTCCTTTGCCGGGTCGATGGCCTCGAAACCGGCCCGCTCGTCGATGCCCGGCGGCACCGGATGCTGCAACAAGATGCCGTCCACGCCGGCGTCGGCGGAGAGCCGACTGATCGCCGAGACCAGCTCCTCGGTCGTGACGTTCTCGGGCAACTGCACCAGGCTCGAGTCGATGCCAGCCGGAGCCGAGCGGCGCTGCTTCATGCGGACGTAGGTGACCGAGCCGGGATCCGCGCCCACGAGGACGGCGGCCAGATGCGGTCGACGGCCCACAAATTGCTCGAACTCACTCGCACTCGCCGCGGTTTGTGCCGTCAGCGCATCGGCGACGGGAGCCCCCAGCATCAGGCGAGGGTCGGCGTCGTGGAGCATCGCAGCCTCCGGGGTGGTCCTCGTGCACCCAGGCGCTACGGCTTCGGCCCTCCGGCAGACCGCTCCCCGGTGGTCCCCCACCCAAGCGCCAGTCACGGCCCGGTCAGAACCCTAACGCTTCCTCTCCCAGGAGGGGTCTCGTCGGAGGGGACTCCTACTCCCAACTCGCCCCTGCGGGCTGTTGGATCGTCACGTTGACACGGTTGAACAGGTTGGTGGTGGCGATCCACAGCACCAACGCGGCGAGCTCTCGCTCGTCGAAGTGCTTGGCCACCTCGTCCCAGATCTCGTCGGGCACGGGATCGGACTGGTCGCTCAGCCGGGTCATCGCCTCGGAGAGCGCCAACGCAGCGCGCTCGCGGTCGTCGAACCACGGTGCTTCCCGCCACGCCGCGACCGCGAAGAGCCGCTCGTCGGTCTCGCCGGCCTTCTTGGCGCCGATCGCACCGGAGACCACGCAGAACCCGCATCCGTTGATCTGGCTCGCCCGGAGGTGGACCAGCCCCATCGTCTCCTCCGGCAACCCGACCGACTGCACCACCTTGACCAGCTCTTGGATCGCCTTGGTAGCCTGAGGCAGGACCATCGCGGGGTTCTTGATACGTGTGGACATCGGTCCTCCTTGTCACGTCGTGCGGCGTTGTGCCGTCACTCCAATGACGAATTCGAAGAGGAGGATGTGACGTGGCTGAGTGGGTGGCGCAACAATTCGAGGAGAGCAGGCCCCGACTCCGGGCGATCGCCTACCGGATGCTGGGGTCGAACGCCGAGGCGGACGACGCCGTCCAGGAGGCGTGGCTCCGGTTGAGCCGTACCGGTCCGGAAGGCATCGGCAACCTCGCCGGATGGTTGACCACGGTCGTCTCGAGAGTGTGCCTCGACATGCTTCGTTCCCGGAGCTCTCGGCGCGAGGACCCCGCCGAAGCCCTCCTCCGGGACGGCGAACCGGCGGCAGGGGACGCCGATTCCCCCGAGCACGATGTCGTCCTCGCCGATTCCCTCGGCCCGGCGCTCATGCTCGTCCTCGATTCCTTGGATCCCGACGAGCGGCTGGCCTTCGTGCTGCACGACCTCTTCGGGGTCTCCTTCGAAGAGGTCGCCCCGATCGTGGGGCGTTCGCCGGTCGCCGCACGGCAGTTGGCCAGCAGAGCCCGGCGACGGCTCCGCGGGGGCCCGGCGCCCGGGTCGGTCGCACCGTCGGCCACCGACGTTGCCCGCCAGCGCGAGCTGGTGACCGCCTTCCTGGCGGCGTCGCGGGACGGCGACTTCGAGGCCCTCGTCTCACTCCTCAACGACGACGTCGTGCTGCGCGCCGACCACGTCGCCGTCGAGACGGCAACGGCCCGCGAGTCGTACGGCGCGCCGCCATTCAAGGAGGTGATCCGCGGCGGCGAGCAGGTCGCCCGCGTCTTCCTCGGTCGAGCAGCCGCAGCAAAGCCCGCACTGGTCGACGGCATGCCGGGTGCGGTCTGGGCGCCGGGCGGCAAGGCGAGGGGCGTCTTCGTCTTCACCAGCCGCGAGGGAAAGGTCGCCGAGCTTTCGGTCGTGGCCGATCCAGAGCGGATCGAGGAGCTCGACCTGCTCTTCTGACCCACGACCTCCGGGCCGGTCGCCCGGAGCGGCCACTCCGGTCGTCCTATCTTCTTGCTGTCGCTCGAGGAGAAAGGGGCACAGGTGAAGGTCGTCATCGGAGAGATCCTTCCGCTGGCACTGGTGGTCACGATCTCGCCGCTGAACATCATCCCGGCGATCCTGCTCCTCTTCACCAGGAAGCCCCTTGCGAATGCCCTCAGCTTTCTCCTGGGGTTCGTGGTGGGCCTCACGATCGTCCTCGGGCTGCTCATCGTCGTCGGGGGCGCCATCGATCTGTCGCCGGGTTCGGGCCACTCCACGTGGCCCGGGATCTTGAAGCTCCTCCTCGGGGCGTACCTGCTGATTGCCGCCGTCCGGAAGTTTCGGGGTAGGCCGAGGCATGGTGAGGAGGGATCGCTCCCGGGGTGGATGGATGGAATCGGCAGCTACACCCCGGTCCGATCTCTCGGCGCGGGCGTCGCGCTCGGCGCCCTCAACCCCAAGAACATGGTCGTGGCACTGGCGAGCGCCGCCGCCATCGCCGCGGGAGAGCTTTCCGTCGGACAGCGGGTACTGGCGAGCGCCATCTACATCTTGGTCGGCGTGCTCGGAGTGGCTGCGCCGATCGTGGTGATGCTCTCACTCGGAGACAGGGCACCCGAGGTGCTCGAGGGCTGGAACGTCTGGCTCCGGCGCAACAACGCGAGCGTCATGTCGGTGTTGTTCCTGGCATTCGGCATGGTGCTCGTCGGGCAAGGGATCTCGGGCATCTAGGCCAAGAACTCGTCTCGCCAGGCGGCGATCCGGTGGGCTTCGACGCCGAGCTCACGAGAGAGCTCTTCGAGCTTCTCGCCTCGCAACAGTTCGAGCACCGCGTCCATCTTCTTGCCAGCCGACCATCGTGGCTTGCTGCGCAAGTCGCCCGCTTCGTCGCGGTCCACCCGTCATGAGTGCGATCTTTCCCTGCTCTATCCGATATCCAACTATCCCTGGTGCGCGAGACGCCGGGTTCGGCGGTGCGGGAGCCATTTCACTCAGCCTTGCCGCCTGGGAGGGTACCCGCAGACAGGGATCGGTTCATCTTCGGCCTTCCCTCCATCGCCGCCGCCGCTGGAAGGATGGCCGGACTCGGCGAACATCTTGGACGGCCACCAGTTCCAGCGGCCCACCAGGAGCGCCGCCGATGGCACGAGAAGAGTGCGCACCACGAAGGTGTCGAGGAGGATGCCGAGCGCCAGGCCGGTACCGATCTGGCGGATCTGCCCGCTGGTGGCTACCGCCAGGACGCCGAACGTACCGGCCAGCACCAGGCCCGCCGACGTGACGGTCGTCCCCGTCGTGGCCAGCGCCGAAGCCACCGCCTCACGCAGGGGCCGCCCGGCCGCTTCCTCCCGGATCCGGCTCATGACCAGGATGTTGTAGTCCTCGCCGAGCGCCATGATGAACACGAACATAAAGAAGGGCAGGGTGAAGTTGATGCCCAGCTCGTGACCGCCGACCACAAAGACAAGGACCGCCAGTCCGAGGGAAGCCAGGTAAGAGAGCGCGACACTCGCTACCAGATAGAGCGGCGCGATCAAGGAACGCAGCAGCAGAGCGAGGAGCAAGGTGAGGACGACCAGGACCACCGGGACGATCCGGATGATGTCACTGCCGCTGATGGCACTCACATCGGCCGCCCCAGCTGCTACGCCGGCCACCCCCCAGCGGCCTGCGCCCACCGATTGGGCCACCGCCCCGACCGCACGACGGATGCCCGGGATGGCCTGGAGGGCGGCGGTGGATTGCGGCGAGCCCGCGCTGAGCGACACTCGGAACAAGATGGTGTGGCCGTCGGGGCTGACGAACTCGGCGGCGGCCCGATAGGCGTCGTAAAAGAACGCCGGGACATGGCTCCCGGAGGGTTCAACCGCCGGGAGGGAGGCGGGGGGACCGAGCCGCTCGTAGCCGTCGGAGAGCGCCTGTGCCGGCAGGGCGACCCCGTTGGCATTCAGCGCATCTGAGACCGACGAGAACCGGTCGGACGCCTGCAGGCCCGCTTCGGCGATCGAAATGGTCGCCGGTGCTTCCCACGCCGACGACGGCAGACGCATTACGACGTCCGTCGTCGTGGTCGCGGACTCGCCGAAGTACCGGGCGAGAACGGAGTGGCCGAGGCCGGAGTCCGATCCGACGATGTACCCGCCGGCGTCAAAGCCCGATGGGGCGTACGCCGTCAACGAGGACGCCAGGCCCGCGAGCACGACGGTGCCGGTCACGAGCGCCGCCGCGGGTCGGCTCGAAACGCGGGCCGCCACTCTCCCCCACCAGCCGGGCCTGACCGGCCCGGGGGTCGGGACGGCCGGCCAGAAGACGGCCCGACCGAGGAGCGAGAGCAGCGCAGGAAAGAACGTGAGCTCGATCGCCAGCACGACGGCCACCCCGATTGCCAGCCCGGGCCCGACGCCCCGGTAGAGGCCGAAGCTCGCCAGCACCAGGCTCATCAGCGCAGCGATGACCGTGGCCGCCGAGAAGGTGACGGATTGGCCCACTCGGGCGACGGCCCCCACGATGGCGGCGTCGGGATCGAGGCCGCGACGGAGGTTCTCGCGGTAGCGAAAGATCAGGAACAGGCCGTAGTCGGTGCCCGCCCCGAGGACCAGCGCGGTGAGCAGGAGCTGCAACAGAGACGAGATCTGCACGCCGATCCTCGTCGATTCGGCGATGAGCGGTCCCGCCAGGGCCAGCGCCAGGGCCGCCGGTGCCAGGGTGACGAGGGGCGCCAGGGTGGACCGGAAGGCCAGCAGCAGCAACAGCACGATGAACACGATGGTGATGATCTGGACGTGGCTGGCGGTGCGGTTGCCGGCGCTCTGTTGATCGACCAGCTCGGGCAGCGGACCAGTGAGGTGCACGGCCAGGCCTTCCGGCGCGTCGCGGAAATCGGATCGGATAGTGGCGGCGGCGGCGGCGCCCACCCGGCCACCGCCAGCGGTCGCCCGGGAGAACTCGACGATCGCGCTGCGGGCCCGGCCGTCGACCGAGACTGCGGCATCCCGGACCGAGACCACACTGGGCACTCGGCGGGCCTCGGCTTCGATTCGGTCGAAGGCCGCTTGATCGCCCGCAGTGAGGGGCCCGCCGGATCTCACGGCGACGATCGTCCCGATCTCGTCGTTAGCCACCAGGAAGGGCGCGGCCAAGGCGGCCGCTCGGACACTCGGTGCACTGGACGGTAGGAACGCGGTGGCGTCGTTCTTGACGACGCTGCCGACGGACGGGAGAAAGAGCACGGCGGCCCCCGCGACCAAGAGCCACCAGACGATGACGGCCCACCGGAAGCGGACGGAGAAGCGGCCGATGGCGCCGAACATGGGTCCCCTACGGGGCGGCGGCCGTCGGGGTCGCCACGGTCTCCGGCACCCTTCAGAACACGTTGGCGGCGAGTTCGGCCATCCCTTGCTCGAAGGGGACCTCCGCCGCGAACCCAAGAGCCGTAGCGGCACGAGTCGGGGACGCCACTACGTGCCGCACGTCGCCGAGCCGCCACTCCCCGGTCACCTTCGGGGCCGGGGCGCTGCTGCCCGCCGCATCCGCCAACGCCCGGGCGAGATCGAGGATCGTGCGCGGCGCGCCCGAGGCGATGTTGAAGACGCCCTGGACTTGGGGCGGCGCAGTCAGCGCCAGCACGTTGGCCCGGGCCACATCGCTCGCATGGACGAAGTCGCGGCGCTGGCCACCGTCCTCAAAGACGCGGGGTGCCTCACCACGGCGCAGGGCGGCGAGGAACAGGCTGGCGACCCCGGCATAGGGCGTGTCCTCCGGGCAACGGGGCCCGTAGACGTTGTGATACCGCAGGGAGATCACCGGGACGCCGCGCTCCCGACCGAACGTGGCGCACAGATGCTCCTGGTGGGCCTTGGTGGCGGCGTAGGTGTTGCGCGGGTCTATGGGCGCAGACTCGGTCACCGCCTCGGGCAAGAGGTCTCCCCCGCAACCCGAGCAGGCCGGTTCGAAGAGTCCGGCGGCCAGGCGGTCCGCCGGGCGGGGCCCGGGACACGCCGGCCCGCACCGGGGGCACCGGTAGGCGCCTTCGCCGTAGACGACCATGCTCCCCGCCACGACCAGACGCCCGGCGAAGCCGGCCGTGTCCAGGGCCGAGAGGAGCACCGCGGTGCCCACGTCATTGTCCTCGACGTAGTCGGTGACGTCGGCGAAGCGCACGCCGAGCCCGACCCGGGCCGCCTGATGACTGACGGCGTCGACACCTTCGAGCACGTTCGACCAGGCGTCGACGTCCCGCACGTCTGCTTGCACATACGCCGCCTCGGGATTGGCGTACGCCGGTGGGCGACGATCGACCACCACGACCTCGTGGCTCGCGCACACCAGCGCGTCGACCAGATGCGAGCCGATGAACCCCGACCCGCCGGTCACGAGAACCCGCACGCTCAACGCCCCCGTCGACCGTCGGCCGGCACGGCGCACTGCGTTCGTTCTCGGACCACCGACCGAGGGTAACCAACTCATGGGGCGAAGAGAGGACGGCGCCTGACGAAGTTAGATTTTCGTAAGCCTCTCGAGCCGGCACCACCTGTTGCCCTCGCTACCGTGACGGGCATGCCGGACGTGATCATGCCCGTCCTCGACGAGGTGGAGGCGTTGCCGTGGGTCCTCGGCCGGATGCCGTCCGGCTACAGGGCGCTGGTGGTCGACAACGGGTCCACCGATGGGTCGGCAATAGTCGCCCAGGCGCACGGTGCCCGAACGATCGCCCAGCCGGTGCGCGGTTTCGGATCCGCGTGTTGGGCCGGCCTGGAGGCCGCCCAGAGCGACGTGGTGTGTTTCATGGACGCCGACGGATCGCTCGATCCTCGTGACCTCCCCTCGGTGACCTCCCCGGTGATGGCCGGCCGCGCAGACCTCGTGCTGGGCGCCCGACGGGCGACTCGAGGGGCGTGGCCGCTCCACGCGCGGCTCGCCAACCGGGTGCTCATGGCGGAGGTGCGCCGGCGCACGGGCCTGTCGCTCGGCGACCTCGGACCGATGCGAGCGGCCCGGCGAACCAGGTTGCTCGGACTGGGACTGGCGGACCGCCGGTCGGGATGGCCTCTCGAGATGGTGCTGCAGGCCAACCGCGCCGACTGGCGCATCGAAGAGGTGGATGTGCCCTACCGATCTCGGACTGGCCGGTCCAAGGTGACCGGCACGCTCCGAGGCACTATGCAGGCCATCGGCGACATGTCGGCACTCCTGCGGTGACAGCACCATGGCAGGTGGCGGTCATCGCCAAGTCGCCCGAACCCGGCGTCGTCAAGACCCGACTCTGCCCACCGCTGACCCACGACCAGGCAGCGGAGCTCGCCTTGGCGGCGCTCCTCGACACCCTGGACGCGGTCAGGGCCAGCGGGGCGCACCGGTGCGTGCTCGTACTGGCGGGACGACCGGGAGGGTGGCTGCCGTCTTGGGTCGATGTGGTGGGCCAACGGGGCGGCGACTTCGGGGCACGGCTCCAGGGCGCAGTGGACGACACCATGGGTCAATGCGGACGACCGGTGCTTGTCGTGGGCATGGACACCCCGCAGGTGACCCCGGAGCAACTCACCCGGGCCGGTGCCGCCCTGGCTCTCGCCGACACGGTGCTCGGCCTGGCAGAGGACGGCGGATATTGGATCATCGGGACCCGGTCGCCCGTCCCGATGATGTTCTCGGGCGTGCCAATGAGCACGGGCCACACCGGGAGGGCACAACTGGCCCGGCTCCGCCAGCTCGGGCTCACGTGCGCCAGGGTCGCTCCGTTGCGCGATGTCGATCGGATCGAGGACGCGTTCGCCGTGGCCCGGCAAGCCCCGGGCGGCCGGTTTGCGACCACGCTGGCCGCCTTCGGGGTCCTCGACGCGATGACGGCCGAGGACGGCTTCCGTGGCTGACACGCTGGTCGCCTCGGCCTACCTGCGGGCGGAGGACGGTCGCCTGCTCACCCTCGACGTTCAACAATGGATCGACCCGGCGGATCCGGTCGACGAGCGAGTCCTCGATCGAGCCCGCGGTCCGGTACTCGACGTCGGCTGCGGGCCTGGACGGCACGTCGAGGCCCTTGGACGGCGCGGCATCGACGCCCTGGGCCTGGACATCTCACCCAGCGCGGTGGCATTCGCCCGACGGCGGGGGGCCCAGGTGCTGCAGCGCTCGATCTTTGACACACTCGACGAGGGGAGCTCCTGGTGTACAGCCCTGTTGCTCGACGGCAGCGTGGGCATCGGCGGTGAGCCCGTCGCACTGCTGCGCCGGATCGGTCAGCTGCTGACTGGTGACGGGCGAGTGCTGGTCGAGGCCGAGCCCGCCCACGTCGCCTCCGAGTCCCTGGTGGTTCGCATGGAGACCCGCAGACGCGTCGGTCCCTGGTTCCGCTGGGCCAGGGTGTCGGTGGCCGACGTGGCCGACGTGGCTGCTGCAGCCGGCTTCTTGGCGATGGAGACGTGGGAGGACGGCGGCAGGCTCTTCACCTCGCTGGAGCGCTGCTCCCGACTCTGATGAAGCGAAAGGCGGGGCGCGACGCGAGGTCGGTAGCCGGGAAGAAGCACTGGTAGCAGGAAAAGACCCGGCCATGCGCGACGAACCCGCTCGAGGGCGAGTTGAGGCCCAGGTTGGGCTCCTCAGCGGTATCGTCGAGGTATACGGTTATGAGCCGCGGGTTGGCCATCACGTCCTTGATGCTCACCAGTAGGTCGGTGCGGGCCAGGCTCGGGCCCGCCCGCAACACGTCGTGGACGGCTTCGCCCTGGGCGAACGAGGGCTTCCCGGCCATGGTCTCGTACCACGGGTGGTCGTAGACGAGGACCGGACCGGGCGTGGCCGCCACTTGGGCGACAAAGCGGCGACCGGCCTCGGCGTCGGCGGCGCTCGGAATGAGGTGAGCGGGATGGCCCATGCGCAGGGCAAGCTGCACCACCACGACGAAGACAACCGCCACGCCGACGGCCGTCGGCGGTCCGAGGTCGCTTCGTCGCAGCGCGTCGTAGCCGAGGGCGGCGAGCAGGGCGATGGCGGCGTACGCCGGGATAAGGACGTTCGGCGCACCGCCGGAGTGCAACCGGGACACCAGGGACGACCCGACGAACCCCACCGCCGCCGCCACCCAGTAGGACCACGCGGTCCTCGTGGGGCGACGCCACAATCCGGTGGCCAACCCGGCGACGCCCAAGGCGATCGCCCATCCGAACTTGGCCAGCATATCGACTCGCACGAACTTCGAGAGGGCCCCCTGGGCCACTCCCTGGTGGAGCAACTCGCTGATCGCGTAGTACCCGTACCAATCGTGGGTCACCGCGTTCATGAGCAGTGTCGAACCGACGACCGTTGTCGCCAGGGTGGCCAGCACGACCAGTCCGGTGCGGCGCCGCACGACGATCAGGAGGACCACCAGCGGCAACGCCGCCAGGAGGGCGCTCTGTTTGGTGAAGAAGGAGGCGAAGATCAACAACCCCACGAGCACCGCCGCCGGAAAGCGTTCGGCTCGGCGCCCGACCGCCACCGCCGCCAGGAGAAGTAGCAGGGACAGCGAATCCACCCGGCCGATGTCCAGCCAGGATTCGCTCACCTGATATGTGGCGGCGAACAGTCCGGCGGCCACGGTCCCGGCGACGGCGTCGCCCGTCTCGGTCTGCACCATCTTGAACAGCAGCCCGAAGCATCCCAGGGACGAGAGGAACGACACCAGCCGCAGCGGAAAGAATCCGATGCCCGTAACGTGGGCCAGGAGACCGGTCACCCAGTAGTAGAGCGGCGTGTAGGGGTAGGGCACGTAGTGGAGCGACGGGGCGACATAGATGTTGTGGCCGTGGAACACCCGAGCGGCCACCTCGACCGATCCCCCTTCGAGCCATTCGAGCTCGTAGGGATACCCGATCTGATGCAGCGCCACCCAGAGGTAGACGCCGATGGGCACCAGAGCCGCCGCCAACACAACCAGCCGAGCCACCCTCTCGACCGGCCTGCCCCAGGTCCTGGACCCCCCCCGGGCTGACCCAGTGACCGGCGGCTCGACGCCCCTCGTCAGGACGGTGTCGAGCGATTCCATCGCCACGACCACAGCGCCATCAGCGCGCACACGAACCAGATGGCGCCGAGCACCATGAGGAGGCTGTGCGCGTAGTCGAAGGGCAAACGACTGAATCCGGCCGCCCTGGTCTTCCCCCAACTGCCCACGAGTGGATAGGCGTAGAGCGTCACCACCGCCGAAGAGATGAGGCCGACGTCCAAAGGCACCAGGGACCAGCGCGGAACGGTGCGCCGGAGCACGGCGGCGGCCACGATCACCAAAGGCGCCACCAACGTGTCGTTGACGACGTTGAGCGCGATGAGGATCCGGAAGATCCCGCTGGGATTGGCGCGGTCCGCGATCATCCCGTGGAGCGCGAAGGCGATGACGCCCCATCCCGCGAGGAGGCAGGTCCAGCGCAACCGCCCGACCCTCTCCTTGGGCGGACGCTTCGATTGCAAGGGCCCAACCGTCTCCTGGGACGGGCAAGCTGAGTGCCCCGGAAGCACTTTGGGCGGCGGCTCGCGCTCGGCGCCCGGACTCACAGCACCACCACGGTGGCGATCCACTTGGTCTGGAGGACGCCCGGGCGATCTGGCGCGATGAGCCGCACCGGATAGCCGTGGTCGATGTCCAGTGGCTCGCCGTTCAGCTCGAGCGCCAAGAGCGTGTCGGGATGCTCCGCGTGAGGCGGGTCCACCACCGAGCTCGAGTAGAGCCGGCTCGAGGATTCGAGAGATTCGACCCGGACGGACACCGCAGGGGCTGCGCCAACGACTGTCAGTAGGTGCGGCAGGGAGACGCCTCGCCACCAGGCCGCGGCGCTCCATCCCTCCACACAGGCAATGGGCAGTCCGGCCTCGCGTTGGGGCATGCTCCGGAGATCAGCGAGACTGAACGACCGTGGGTAGCGGCAATTGCCGCGCACGGTGAGTCGGTACGAAGGATCGACAGCGCGCTCGCTGACGCCGGCCTCGACAGCGGTCTGGTTAACCGGCAGATTCTGCGGTCCGATCGTCGGATTGCGAGGTGCGAGGACGGCGAGGCCCCGCAACGGGGCCACCGTCTCACCGACAACCGTCACGACGAGCACTCCGGCGGAGGCGGAGATCGCGGCCAAGAATCCTCGCCGAGACAACCCTGGCCGCCTGTCATCGGAGCCAATTGGTTCACGATCGTGCAGGGGCGTCGACGACCCCTCGTCGGCCTCGCCGACCATCGCACTCGGTGCGCGGTGGTCGGCGGGACCTCTGGCCACCGCCGAAACTGCCGCGACTCCTTTGGCCCCGACGTGGATGACCAGCGCTCCCACCACGAGCCAGGCCGTCCAGAAATGGGCGGTGGGAAAGAAGAAGGGCATTGGGGAGTACCAGTAGTCGATGTTGACGACACCGGTGAAGAGGAGAAAAAGCGAACCACCCACCAAGGGGATGAGGCTGAGCCGCTCGAGGGCATGGGCGATGCTGCGAACCGGCGGCCAGGCAAGCAGGTTGGGCCAAACGGTCCATAGCTTGGCCAGCAAGAGGGGAATGGTAGCGATACCCGTGACGACGTGAACGCCCTCGGTTACTCGGTAGAAGTTGGTCGTCCGCACAGGGAGGTGGAACCAGGTCGGCGGGTGCTGGGCCAGATAGTCGACAATCCCCGTCACGAAACAGACGGTGAAGGCGACACCGAGCGCGATACCGAGCACCGATGCCACCCATTCGTCGTGAAGCGGACTGGAGAACCGTCCCCGCAGTTGAGCGCTAGTCCGCTCCGCCCGCTCGAGCACCGCCGACGGGCCGGTCCGAGCCGACGTCTCCAGACCAGCCGGCCTGGAGGATCCGTCACTCTCTCGAACGTCCTCGGTCTCGGTGGCCTCTGTTTGGGAGAGCTCTGGTTGGGAGAGCTCTGGTTGGGAGAGCTCTGGTTGGGAGAGCTCTGGCTTGGGAGGCCCGGCGGGGTCAGGGGACTCGGCGTGGTCAGAGGTCCCGGTTGGATCGGGCACAGGGCGACGGTAATCTGCTCGGCTCGGCGGGCAATGGCCTGCGCCTTACGAAAGGCGAAATTCCCCGGGTTTGGCGCGGGCGCAGATGCGGCCAATCGCGAAATGCTCCCCGAGAGCGAGATGTAAGCGACTTGTAAGCCCACCGGTCGCCCGTTGCGCCATCGGCTTCCTACGCTGCCGCGTTATGGACCTGGCCGCGCCCGAGGGGTCGACTGGTGACCGGTACGATTCGCCCATGCCGACCGTCCTGGTCGTCGATGACGACGACATCGTGCGCGACGTTGTCGTGCGGTACCTCGAGCTCGAGGGCTTCCAGGCCCAGCAGGCCGGAGCGGGCGAGGTGGCCCAGGCGTCCATCGAGCGTCGGCCGCCCGACCTCGTGGTCCTCGATGTGATGCTGCCCCACATCGGCGGCCTAGAGCTCTGCCAGTGGATTTGTTCGACCAGTTCGGTTCCAGTGATCCTTCTCACAGCGCGTGGCGAGGAGTCCGATCGCATCGTGGGGCTGGAGCTCGGGGCCGATGACTATGTCGTCAAGCCGTTCTCGCCCCGCGAGCTCGTCACGCGCGTCAAGACGGTCCTCAGGCGAGCCAGCCAGGGCCATATGGACTCCCGCGAGATGGGCACCCCGGCCCGGTCCGGGCGGTTACGCGCCGGGGCCCTCGAGGTCGATGGCACCGCCCGTGAGGTCACTCTCGAGGGCCGGTCGGTGCCGCTCACCGCGACGGAGTTCGACCTCTTGTGGTGCCTGGCCAGCCACCCCCGAGTGGTCATGTCCCGGGCCCAGCTACTGGCTCGGGTGTGGCGCTACGACACCGCCCTCGATGCCGGAACAAGCACCGTCACGGTTCACGTTCGCCGACTACGCGAGAAGATCGAGGACGATCCCTCGGCGCCCAAGCGGATCATCACCGTGTGGGGCGTCGGCTACCGGTTCGAGCCATGACGATCGATAGCCTCGTCATCGGTGGCCTCACGCTGCTGGTTGGCCTCCTCGCGGCATTGCTGATCCGGATGCTGCCCTCGGTTCACGCTCAACTGGCCGGGTTGGCACTGGTGGTGGTAGCGCTCCCGCTGGGATCGGTGTTGATCTCGGGCGTCCTCATGTTCCACATGGGAGACCAGGTGGAGGTGTTCGCAGTCGCCGTGGCCGCGGGGGTGGCCGGGATCATCGGAGCGTTGCTCGTGGCCCGCGCCATCACCGGTCCCCTCGAGCGAGTCCGGAACGCTTCCGGGCGTCTCGCCGCCGGCGAGCTGAGCGAAAGGGCGCCAGAGGGAGGGCCGAGCGAGATCGCCGAACTCGCGACCTCTTTCAACGCCATGGCCGATCATCTGGAGGAACTCTTCGACGCTCGCAGTCAGCTCGTCGCCTGGGCCAGCCACGACCTTCGGGCCCCGATCACCTCTCTCCAGGCGATGCTCGAAGCGATCGAGGACCGGGTTGTGGAGCCCGAGCACTACCTGTCGGCGCTGCAAGGTCAGGTGCGTCTGCTCGGCGCACTGGTGGACGACCTGTTCGAGCTGGCCAGTATCGAGGCGGGCGCCACCTTGGATCTCATGGCAGTCGACATCGACGCCCTCGTCGGAGACTTCGTCGCCCGGTTCGAAGTGGAGGCTCGAGCACGCGGCATCCTGTTGATGTGCGTCGCCCGCGGCGAGCGAGCCACGGCGCTCTGCGCGCCCGAGAAGGTCGAGCGTGTGCTCACCAACCTCGTGAGCAACGCCCTGCGCTACACCCCCTCGGGGGGTCGGATCACCGTGTCCGTGATCGAAGCAGCGGGGGCCGTCATCATCTCCGTCGAAGACACCGGAGCGGGCATCCCTCCCGAAGCCGCCGAGCAGATCTTCGAACCGTTCTTCCGTGCCGGCTCCGCTCGCACCCCATCGGACGGGAGGGCCGGGCTCGGTCTCGCCATTGCTCGAGGCCTAATCGAGGCCCAAGGGGGGCGCATCTGGGCTGAACCGCCGAGTGTCGGCGGCACTCGTATCTGCTTTGTCCTGCCGGTGGCAGTTGAGGCTCAACACGCGGCCGATCAGCCAGCCTTGGTCGAGCGCGCCTCCTCCTAGAGGCGCGCTCAGTGGCGATAGACGCGCCGGCGACCATCGCGGCTGGTATCAGGCGCTCTCTCTCCCGGTCAAGGTGGGAACCGTCTCTCCGAACACCTTCGCGTACCAGGACTGGAGAATCGAGGCGACCCCGTCGGCTCCCACGACCACGAGCATGATCCCCACGATCGACTGGGACACGACCCCGGCTCCGGTGTGCCAGAAGAGCGAGGTGACATCGCGGGCCGCCTTCGGGCCGAATCCGCTGCGCTCCACCAAGCCATGGGCCAGGTCGCTACCGATCAGGGCGGAAACCAGCAGCAGGAAAGGGATGAACGAGAGGACGAACAATCCGGCGAACTGGAAGGAACTCCGGATGAAGCCAAGTGCCTCGAGCTCGGCCCAGGCTCGGCCGGGCTTGCTGCGCTTCACACGATCCCAGGCGGACCTCGCCCCGTCCATTCACGAGCCCTCGAGCGCGAGCGTCCAAATAGTGGCGGCCAAGGCAGTTGCCCTCGCCAGATCCCGATCGCGGCGCGCGACCCGGGAAGCCCAACTCATGCCGCCGGAGCCTGCCGCCGCCTCCATTCGGGCCCTCGCTGCGCGCAACGGACACGAGCTGGCTCGAGGCTGATCGGCCGCCGTGCGTCTGGACCCGGCACATCTCGAGCACTCGCGGGGGCAGGGGTCGGTCCTCAGGCGGTCCCTTCCTCGAACCGGTCGTCCGTGTCCGATCAGCAGATGCGGGGAAGCGGGTCCCCGACCAGCATGTCGACGATCCGGGTGCCGCCAAAGCCTGTGCGCAGGACGACGATCCCCTCGGGCTCGCCCCTGACTTCGCCGATCGCCGCGGCGTCGCGCCCGAGGGGGTGCAGCCGGATTGCCTCGAGCGCTTGGTCGAACTCGCGTGCCGGGACCACTGCCAGCATCTTGCCCTCGTTGGCGACGTACAGCGGGTCGATGCCCAGGAGGTCGCACGCCCCGGCGACGGTTGGAGCGATCGGCAGGGCTGCCTCGTCGAGGACGACGGCGAGCTGCGCATCCCGGGCCAGCTCGTTGCAGACCGTCCCGACGCCACCACGCGTCGGATCCCGTAGCCACCGTGTCGACGGGGCCGCCGTCAGCAGCGTCTCCACCAACCCGGAGAGCGGCGCCGTGTCCGACGCGAGCTCCGCTTCGAGTTCCAGATCCCCGCGAGCGAGCATCACCGCCATTCCGTGATCGCCGATGGTTCCCGAGATGAGGAGGCGATCGCCGGGACGCACCCGATCCGCACCGAGCTCCCGGCCCGCGGGAACCGTCCCGACGCCGGTGGTGGTCACGTAGAGCCCGTCCGCCGCTCCCCTGCCGACGACCTTCGTGTCGCCGGTGACGACGGTCACGCCGGCACGCTCCGCGGCCTCCGCCATATCTGCCACCACCGAGCGGAGCAGGTCGACGGCAAGACCCTCCTCCAGCACGAAGGCGGCGGCGATCCACTCGGGTCTCGCCCCCACTGCCGCAAGGTCGTTGACCGTACCGTGCACCGCCAGGTGTCCGATCGATCCGCCGGGGAAGTACATCGGCTGCACGACGAAAGAGTCGGTGGTGATCGCCATCCGGTCGCCCGAAGGCATGCGCACGACCGCCGCGTCGGGCAGCGAGCCACCCGACGGACGACCAAACGCCTCTAGGAACACGGCATCGACGAGCGCGGCCGAAGCCTTCCCACCCGCGCCGTGCGCCAGAGTGACGACCTCGTCACGAAGCCTCGGACGCCGTTTGCGAAACGCCTCGATGCGCTCGAGCACCGCCGCTTCGCGGCGCGAGGGCCCTGCCGCCTCGGTGCCGGGAGGCTCACCCTCTCGCAATTCGGGGTCCGGCACTCCCGCGCTCATCTCGGTGCCGGTCCCGGCTCGGCCGGGGACCGGGCGTCCTGGGCGCCGTCTCGGCCGGGGGAGCCGGCCAGGATCTCCCGGATACGACGCCACAGCGACAGGCCGAGCGCGGCCTGCGTCTCCTGGATCCGGTGGATGCTGCTCGAACGCACGAGCAGGAGGTGGTCGAGGTGGGGCGCGGACGCCATCTCTCCCCCGTCGTAGCCGGCAAGGCCGATGGTGAGGAGTCCCCTGCGCCGACCCTCTGCAAAGGCGCGAAGCAGGTTGACGGAATCTCCGCTGGTGGAAAAACCCACCAAGACGTCTCGGGCGCCGCCAAAGGCGATCACCTGGCGCGAGAAGACGAGCTCGAAGCCCACGTCGTTGGCCAGCGCCGTGATCACGGCCGGGTCCGCCACGAGCGAGCGCGCGGCGAGAGGCCTCCCGTGGGGCGGATCCGAGAAGAGGGCGGCCAACGAGTCGGCGTCCGTCGAGCTTCCGCCGTTGCCCATGGTGAGCAGCCGGCCCCCGGAGTCGAGCCGGGCAGCGACGTCCGACGATGCGTCTTCGAGCCGAGGGTGACACTCCGCGAGTGTCGAGATGCGAAGGGCGGAGCTCTCCTCGGCCTTGGAACGCGCCGACGCGGACAGGTCGGCCAGAAGAGGCCCGGGGTCCTCCCTTCCGGGCTCGAGAAACGGGTAGAGGAAGTCGGAAGTGGCCTCACCCATCGACGTCGACCCTCGCGATGGCCGTGCCCGCGTGCACGACGACGAGATCCCCGGGCTCGGATTCGCCCAGGAGCGTGATATCGACCGGCTCGATTCCCGCGGCCGTCCTGGCCGAAGCCATGCCGTCCCCGCAGGTCGCAACGATCTCCGCGAGCCGGCCCTCGTCCGAGCACGTCGTGCAGACCTCTACGCCCTCGACGGTCTCCTGGAGCAGGGCCGGATGCTCGAAGCAAACCTGCGAGAGCTCCCACAGCAGGTGGTAGAGCAACACGAACCGGCCGCCGTAGGCGGCATCCTCCAGCCGTTCGTCCAGCCAGAGCACGTGGTCCGCGGCGCCGGGCTCCGGGCGATCCCCGGCCCCGATCCACAGGCTGGTGAGGCCCCAGGCGGGGGCCCGTCGCATGAGCGAGCGGACCCTGGAGTCGCCCGCCTCGGCTATCGCCACGAGAACATCGCCGGCCCGCGATCCCACCCGGAGACGGCCGACGAGATCGTCGCCCTCGAGGACCCAGGCCGGCAGCGATCTCTTGCCCACGACCACGGGATGTACGAATTCGACGGCGACATGGCGCCCATGGGCCCCCCAATCGGGGCTGCAGGTCCAGAGCGTCCCCCCGCGAGCACAGCAACGGGCGACGTCCAGGGCAGCGGTCGACAGGTCCTCGGCCAGCGTGCCGAGATCCCCCACCTGATCCGCTGACGTCCTCGACTCGCCGGGCATGCGGGCCCCCAACTGCACCCCGAGACCGGGGCTCTCCGAGGCGATGCTACTGCTCGCCCAGGAGTGTCGTTACCCTGCTCCGCTGTGGCGGAACCGGTTGTTCGCCGTTGACAAACTGCCTGGTGAGGACTAGGAAAATAGGGTCGGCGATGGATGGGGGCGCCGACGAGGGGGCGCTCAGCGTGCAAAGCCACCGACAGGCGAGCGGGATACCCGCTCCCATCCTCGAGGCGTGGCCAGGCCCGCCTGACGCACCCCCGGAAACCCAGTGCCGCTTCACGCTCAACGCGCCGCGCAACTTTCTCTACCCCGCACTGCTCCTCCTGCTCGCCGAGGCCCCGAGCCACGGGTACCGTCTCGTCGGCGCGGTCAACGATCTCGGGCTCGGTCGGGTCGACGGGCCCAAGGTCTACCGCACCCTCGCAGACCTCGAACGTGATCGCCTCGTCCGCAGCTGGGAGGCGCCCCCCGCCGCGGGTTCCACGCGCCACATGCACGCCATCACCTCGAAGGGCGAGCGGGCCCTCGAGTCGTGGATGTCGATCGTCGCACGAGAGCGCGCGCCTCCCTCGATCTCGTGCTGGAGCGCTACTGGTACTGCAGCGCTCGGCGGGCCGATGGGTCCTCCGACCCGGCGGCGACACGCGGGGCCCGCTCCGGGCGGGGGGCGGACGGCAACCCACGTGAGGCCGGGTCCCGGCGGACGCCCGAGGAATGGGTTCGCCTCGAAGTGGCCCCCGACCGGTCCAGCCTGGTGGTGGAGGCCCGCTCCAACGTCGGTCCGATCGCGTTCAGCAGCCGGCACCTGCGAGGCCGGATCGAGGCCGGCGTGCGCGACGCCCTCCTCGTCGTCGAACGATCCCCTCGCGCCGAGCTCGAGGCCCGGGTGGACACCCTCTCGTCGGGCAACGTCCTCTACGACGGCGAGCTCCTGCGCCGAATCGACGCTCGCCGCTTCCCGACCGTTGCCGTCGCGCTGCGCTCCATCGCGCGCATGGGTGACGGCAACTGCTACCGGGTGGCGGGAGATCTCACCATCCACGGGGTTTCCCGGCGCCTCGTCGGCCTGGTCACCGCGACGTTCCTCGAGACGCGCCGGACGAGTCCGGGCGGCTCGGAGACCATCGATCGACGCATGGTGATCACTGGCGAGCACGTGCTCGACATCCGGCACTTCGAGATGCAGGCGCCCCGGGTCGGACCGATCAAGATCTACCCCGACGTGCGGTTGCACCTCCACCTCGAGGCCGACGCGGTCTGAAGGACCGCCGCAGGCCCTCTCAGGGCTCCAGGACCACCTTGATGGCACCCGAGCTGCGGTCCGAGGCCGCCGCGAAGGCCTCGGCAGCGGCGTCCAGCGGAAAGCGATGGGTGATCACCGCCGGACCGATCTCGGGACGATGCGCCAGGATCGCCGCAGCGACGTCGAAATCCCGGGAGGGCCCGCTCCGTGCGTACATGCTCGAGGGGATCAGGTCGATCTCCTTCAAGGCGATCGTCTGTGCGGGCAGATGGAGGCCCTCCCAATAGGTGCCGAGAAGGACCACGCGCCCACCGGGCCGGCAAAGCTCGACGGCGCGGTCGAGGGCGCTCTGGGAGCCCGCCGCCTCGATCACCACGGCGTACTCCCCCTGAACCGGGCCGGCCCCCAGACGGGTCGCAGCCTCGCGCTGGTGCTCGTGGCGCGCCTCCACGTCGACCGGCGCTCCCACCGCCTGCGCGGCCACCGACGCCAGCTGGCCCAGGGAGCCTCCGCCGACGACGGCCACGCGTTCTCCGGCCCGGATCCGGCCGCGCCGGACGCCGTGGACCCCCACCGCCAGCGGCTCGACGAGGGACGCGTCTCGCGCCGCCGTCCCCGAGGGCAACCGGACCAGGGCCTCGGCGGGGACGAGGCACCGCTCCGCCATGGCCCCCTCCCGCCCGACCCCCATGACCATCGCGGGACCGCGCTCGCAGAGGTTGTAGTCGCCCAGGCGGCACCGCTCGCACGCTCCGCAGGGGGCGATCGGCTCCGCCACGACGAGCGTGCCGTCAGCGAGGGTGGCCGCAAACTCGTGGCCGGCGACGAAGGGCAGGCTCCACTCCATGAGGTGGAGATCGGACCCACAGATCCCCGCAGCGACCACCTCGAGCTCCACTCCCGGCCCTTGCGGCGCCGGCACGTCGAGCACCGTCGGCGCACCCTCGACGCAGCGCACGGCCCTCACGGAGTCTCCCGGCACGATGGCGAGTGCGTCGGGGCAGCATCCGGTGCACGCGTCGGGTGGGGCGCGGCCACGAACACGGCCTTCGCCTCGGCGGTCATGACGCCTTCGGCCCGCACCTCCCCACTGGCGAAGCTCTTGCGACCCTCGCTGCCCGTGAAACGCCCGACGATCTCGAGGGGTACGCCGTAGGGGGTGGCGCGGTGGAAGCGCACCTCGAGTGCCACCGTGAGACCCGATGCGCCGGCCGCCGTCGCCGCCACCCCGAGAACCTCGTCGAGCATCCCCGCGACGACTGAGCCGTGGACCCGACCCGGGCCCCCACCGTGGGCCGCGCTCAGCCGGCAACGGGCCACGATCCCGAGCGGTGCGGGGCGCTCCGTGGACGCGCCGGTGGGCGGTACCGGTAGGCGCTCGAAGGCCAGCGGGGGCGCCTGAGGGTTGAGCCGGCCCGATCCCGCCTGGGTGAGGTGCTCGACCCGGCCGTCTCGGTGGCGCACCAGCCACACGGCGTCCTCGCGACGATCCACAGCGAGCCGAGCGCTGAGCTGGCGGACCGCTCGGGTCGCCTCCGCCAGCTCGTCGGGCCCCGCGCCGGTGAGCACGACCGCCTCGACCAGGTCCCGGACGGCATCGACGAGCTCGAACGACTCGGGAGCGACCGCCTCGGCGCGAGGCAGGAGCGACCCGAGCTCCGCCGCGAGCTGGGCGGCGGACGGCGGACCGGGAGGCGCCGACGACTCCATATTTCCTGCTGGATTTCCTGCTGGATTTCCTGCTGGATCTCCTGTTGGATGTCCTGCTGGATCTCCTGCCGGCGCGGTCGGCGGGACCGAAGGTCTCATGCGCCCGCGACGATACGCTCGCCGGATGCCCAGTGCCGCGAACGAGGGCCCCCAGGTGGAGGGAACCGGGACGCCGGTCGGCTCGCTCCCCGGGGGAGTGCGCGGGCGAGTCGTCATCGTGACCGGCGCCTCCCGGGGCATCGGGCGCGGGATCGCGCTCCACCTCGCCCGCGAGGGGGCCCGGTGCATCGTCACCGGGCGCAAGGCCGACCGACTGGCGCGCCTGGGCGAGGAGCTGAGGGCCATCGGGGCCGATCATCTCGCGCACGTGGGTGACGTTGCGAACCGCGACGACGCCTTCGCGATCGTCGAGGAGGCACGCGACCGTTTCGGCCGCGTCGACGGGCTGGTCGCCAACGCCCAGACCTTCCGGCCGGTGACCGCACTCGAGCGGGTCACCGAGTCCGATATGGCGCTGCTCTTGGGCACGGGTCCCCTCGCCACGCTGTGGGAGATGCAGGCCGTCCTCGGGCCGATGCGCGACCAGGGGTGGGGGCGGATCGTGACGATGGGCTCGGCCATCGGGCTGAGCGGGGCGGCGGGCTACGGCCCCTACGGCGCCTCCAAGGAGGCGATCCGCTCGCTCACGCGCACCGCGGCCCGGGAGTGGGCGAGGTTCGGCATCGTCGTCAATTGCGTGTGCCCCGCCTCGGCGGCCCATCGTCTGCCCCCCGCGGACGACGGGGAGCGGGCGGCCGCCTTCGAGGCGATGTACGCCGACCATCCGATGGGACGTGACGGGGATCCCGAGGCGGACATCGCACCCGTCGTGGAATTTCTCCTCTCCGACGGCTGTCGCTACATGACGGGGCAGACCCTCATGGTCGACGGCGGCGGCCTCATGCGGGCCTGATCTCGGGGACGCTCCGCCCGAGGAACCTCAGGCGTCGTGGAAGCGCCGCCAGAGCTCGACCAGGTCGGCGCGCGCCTCGGGAGAAAGCGCATCCGGCCCGATCCGCCCGCTCGTCGCGATGGTGGTCCGGATCTGCTCCAGGTACTGGGAGCAATTGGGGCACTTGCGGAGGTGGGACTCGAGGCGACGCCGCTGCCGTCGGGTGAGCGTGCCCTCCAGGTACTCGGTCACCAAACCGATCGCCTCTCGGCAGACAAGGCCTCCGTCCAACAGCCTCACGTCACGATCCCCTCAGCCGATGGTCGACCATAACCCGGATCCTGCTGCGCGCCCGGTGAAGGAGCACGCGCTGGTTTCCCTCCGTGATCGACAACGCCTCACAGACCTCACCGCTCGAGCGCCCCTCGACGTCGCGCAGGGTGACGACGAGTCGCTGCCCGGCGGGCAGTGACTCGATCGCGCTCTTCACGTGTGCCGTCAGCGCATCCGCGTCGACGCGCTCCTCCGTGAGATCCGACCACGGTTCCAAGCGAGATGCCCACGCGCCGTCCGCAGAGAAGGGCCCGTCGTCGCTGCCCAGCTCCTGGGGATCGAAGGGCCACGATCGACCCTCCTTGCCGACCGCAGTGCGAGCCCGGTTCACGCAGACGCGGTACAGCCATGTCCACAGCGATGACCGGCCCTCGAAGCCGTCGATGCCGCGCAGTACCGCGAGCCACGTGTCCTGCACCACCTCCTCGGCGACGTGCCGGTTGGCGACGACGGAGCTCTCCAGGCGGACGAGCCTCGTGTGGTAGCGCTCGACCAGCTGCGCGAAGGCCTCATCGTCTCCCTTCTGCATCAGCACCACGAGCTCGGCGTCGTCGGTCACCGATGCCGAGCGTAAAGGAGGCGCGGCCGAGGAGCCCGCGCCCCCACCGCGGGACGAGTTCGGACAAATCGCGTAACGCGGCGGCCGATGGGGAGACCAACTTCGAGAGAGACGCAGTAAAGACGAGAGAGGATCGAACGACATGCGCCCAATTCGTCGTCTGGCTCTGATTGCCGCCGTCCCTGCCGTCGCCTCGGCATGGCTGGCCGGTTCCGCCGGTGCGGTGCCACGGGCACCGGGTCAGGTCGTGTTCGTCCAGACCGACAACCCGGCGGGTAACCAGGTCGTCGCCTACGACCGCGCCGCGGACGGCACCCTCACCCCTGCCGGCACGTTCAACACCGGCGGGCTCGGCGGGGTCCTGAGCGGCTCGGTCGTCGATCATCTGGCCTCCCAGGGTTCGCTCACCTACGACGCCTCTCAGGGCCTGCTCCTGGCCGTCAACGCGGGCAGCAACACCGTCTCGGTCTTCTCGGTGCAGGGTGACCAGCTCGCCCTCCGCCAGGTGGTCGGCTCGGGTGGTGCGTTCCCCGTCAGCGTCGCCGTCGAGCGCAACGTCGTGTATGTGCTCAACGCAGAGAACGGCGGCTCCGTCCAGGGCTACGTGGTCGCCTTCGGCCACCTCGTTCCCGTCCCGACCTGGAACCGACCGCTCGGTCTCGACCCGACGGCCAGCCCCCAGTTCACCAACACGCCGGGCCAGGTCGCCTTCTCGCCCGACGGGACCAAGCTGCTCGTGACCACCAAGGCGAACGGCAGCGCGATCGACGTCTTCCGGGTAGGCCTCTTCGGCGACCTCTCGCCGTCGCCCGTCGTCAACGCCCAGCCGGCAGGGAGCACACCGTTCGCGCTCGCCTTCGACGCGCAGGGCCACGCCCTCGTCACCGAGGCCGGGCCCAACACCGTCACGAGCTTCTCGCTGCTCCACAGCGGGACGCTCGTGCCCACCCAGACCGCGGCGACGGGTCAAGCCGCGACCTGCTGGATTGCCGGCGTCGCCAATCGTCCCCTCTACGCCTCGAACGCCGGGAGCGGGTCTCTCACGGGTCTCGTGTCGTCCCCCGGGGGGCAGCTCGGGGTGGTCGGCACGAACCCGACCGACGCGGGGACGGTGGACGCCGCGGTGTCCGGCGACGGCCAGTTCCTCTACGTGCAGACGGGAGCGGCCGGCATCGTCGACGAATTCCGCATCCAACCCAACGGGTCGCTCGCCGAGGTCGGGTCGACCACGGTCCCGGGAGCGCAGGGGGGCGAAGGGATCGTCGCCCTCTGATCGGCCGGGAGCCTCAGGATCGCCGCGCGGCGTAGTCCGAGAGGGTGCGCTCGCGCTCGACGGAGTGGTCGACGATCGGTGCGACGTACCCCTGCGGTGGACCTGAGGGCGAGCGACTCCGCGCGGCCATCGGGGCCGGGTGGTCATGGAGCCGGAGGTCGCGGCGCGACCACAGCACCGAGGGAGGGAGCCGTCACCCCGCCTCGCTCCCCGACCGGGGCCCGGCACCCAACTGCGCGGCAGCAGCGGCCGCGTCGGGAGCCCAGACGTCGGCCCCGAGGTCCATCGCGTGCGCGGCGGTCGGGAGCGCCGGTCCCCCCGCGAGGACCGCCACCTGCGGCACGCGACGCTTCACGGCCGCGATGCTCCGTGCCCCCTCCTCCATGGCCGAGTCGGCGCTGACGCTGATCCCGACGACCCTCAGATCCGGGATCCCGGCCGCGGCGTCGAGCAGCGATTGCGTCGGGACGTTGGCGCCGAGGTCCACGACGACCAGCCCCTCGCTCCGCAACACGTCCGCCACCATCGCCACGGGCAATTGGTGAGGGTCCCCGGGCGCCCCTCCGAGGAGCACCGCTCCGCGGCGCGTCCGCCCCGGACGGGCGAAGTGCGGTGCGAGACGCCCGACGATGCGGACGGCGACGGACGTTGCCCGATGCTCCTCGTCGATGGAGGTGCGCCCGCTGGCCCATTGGTCCCCGATCTCTCGGAGCGCCGGTGCGAGGAGCTCCAGGTACAGGTCCGGCGGCGCCGCTCCCGCAGCGAGGGCCTGCTCGACGATGGCCCAACCCCCCGGGCCGTCTCCCGCCAGTAGGCGCGCGACGAGCCGCTGACGCCGCGACCCCCACCGCAGGCCGAGGCGGCCGGGCGGGTCGCTGGGCGTCCCCACGAACCGGTCCACCTCCCGGACCGACACCCACCAACGCCCTCTTCGCTGGATCGCGTGCAGGCGGCCCAGCCGCACGTAGCGATAGGCCGTCATGTAATGGACACCGATGCGCTGCGCCGCGGCCTCGAGGGTGAGGAGGTCGTCGTCCCCGGGCGCGTCGGATCCGGTCACGGGAACCACCGGTCTACGGGAACCAGGGCGTCACTGGCCGCCCCGCTCGTGCAGGAGCCGGGAGGCGAGGACCCGAGTCGTCGGGACCCGCAGATCACGCACGATGCGGGCACGCTCGAGGGCGACGAGGAGGTAGTACGTCACGTCGACCTCCCACCACCGGAAGCCCTGCCGGGCCGACGGCGGGTAGTGGTGGTGGTTGTTGTGCCAACCCTCGCCGAGGGTGAGCAGGGCGATCAGCCAGCTGTTGCGGCTGTCGTCGGACGTGGCGTAGCGCCGTCTCCCGATCCGGTGAGCCAGGGAGTTGACGGCGAAGGTGCCGTGCCACAGCAGGACCGTCGACAACCCGAAGCCGATCGCCACCCCGCCCCACCCCGCGACGAGATAGCACGCGGCGCCGAGCACCCAGGGGCCCACCCATTGCAGGCGGTCGACCATCTCGAGCTCGGGAAAGGCGGCGAGATCCGCCACCAGGGCCCGGTCCACCTGCTTGTAGCGGCGCGAGAGGATCCAGCCCACGTGGCTCCACCACAGGCCGTAGCGGGGTGAGTGAGGGTCTTGTGACGTATCGGTGTGGCGATGGTGGCGGCGATGGTGGCTCGCCCACCACAGCGGACCCTTCTGGGCCGCCGTGATCCCGCCGAGGGCCACGACGAGCTGGGCCGACCGATTGAGGCGGTAGCTGCGATGGGAGAAGTAGCGGTGGTAGCCGGCCGTCACGAAGAACATCCGGACCAGGTAGAGGACCGAGGCCAGGGCGACGTCCAGAAGGGTCACCCCCGTCACCAAGGCGACGAAGGGCAGGAGGTGCACCGCGACGAAGGGCCCGGCCGACAGCCAATCCGCGTTCCGGTCAGGGCGCCCGGCGTCGCTCACGGCCGTGGCCGGGTGTCCGGGGTCGCCAACCGGGCTTGGCCAGCAGCATCTGGGCGTCGCTGATGCGGCGCTCCTCGAAACCGGCCTGGCAGTAGGCGAGGTACAGGTCCCACAGCCGGAGGAAGGGCTCGTCGAAACCGAGAGCTGCGATCTCGCACCGGTTCTTGTGAAAGCGGCTCCGCCACTTGGTCAGGGTATCGGCGTAATGGGCGCCGATGTCCTCGAGCCCGACCGTCCGCAGGTCGCTCGCCCTGGCGGTGGAGCGCACGATGGCCTCGACCGAGGGAAGGCACGAGCCCGGGAACACCATGGCCTTGATGAAGTCCTCCGAGCGCTTCGCCCTCGGGTAGACGCGGTCGTCGATGACGATCGCCTGCAGGGCCATGAGCCCGCCTGGCCGCAGCAGGCTCGCGCAGGTCGAGAAGAACTGGTCGTAGCTGCGCCAGCCGATCGCCTCGATCATCTCGATGGAGACGATCTTGTCCCACGTCCCACGCAGGGCCCGGTAGTCGTCGTTGCGCACCGTGACGAGATCCCCCAGCCCGGCTCCGGCCACGCTGCGCCGGGCGTGCGAGTACTGGCGGTCGGAGATCGTCGTAGTCGTCACGTGGCAGCCATACGTCGATGCGGCATGGAGCGCGAAGCTGCCCCAGCCGGTGCCGATCTCGAGCACGCGGTCGCCGGGCCCGAGGTCGAGCTTCGTGCAGATGCGATCGAGCTTGGCCAAAGAGGCCTGCTCGAGCGACGCCTCCGGCGAATCGAAGATGCCGCAGGAATAGGTCAAGGTCGGGTCGAGGAACAGGGCGAAGAAGTCGTCACCGAGGTCGTAGTGGGCACGGATGTTCTCCCGGTCCCGCTCCCATCCGCCGCGGCGATCGCCTCGGGCCCGGCCACCGCGAAGTGCCCGATCCGGTGCCCGGCCCAGCGTCCGGTTGGGCAAGGCCAGGCGCCGGCCGCCCCAACCGAGCAGGCCCCCGCCACCCGGGGGGAGATGCCGGGCGGCGATGCGCAGCAGTGCCACGAGGTCGTCCGCGTCCCACCATCCCTCCACGTAGCCCCGGCCGAGACCGACGCTCCCGGCCATCGCGGCGCGATAGGCGTGGGGATGGTGCACGGTCACCGTCGCGCGGAGGCCCGGGTGCTCGCACCCGGGCCCGTAGGCCGTCAGCCGGTCGCCCTCGCGCACGGTCAGGTGGCCCTCGCGGATGCGGCGGCAGGCCGCGAGCACCGCCCCCCTTGCCCACCGGTCGACCGACGAGCTCCGGGGCACGGTGGCGCCTTCGGGGACCATGGTCACCGTCACCGGATCCTCCGGCGCTTCGCCGGGTGAGGGTGGAACGGCACGCCCTTGACCGCGAGCCGCGCCGCCTCCAGATAGATGGCCGCCGAGACGCGCCACGTCATCAGCGGGTACCGGAGCAACATCGAGGTCATCGCCGACCGGTCCATCTCCCGGCGCGCCAGACCGAGCGAGGCGTCGAGCACCATCCGGTCTCCCTCGTACGTCTCCACCTTCGCGGCGAGGCGCCGGCCCGGCGCCGAGATCGAGAAGTGGTACCGCTGGTCCATGGGCATGAAGGGCGAGACGTGCATCTCCTTCGAGAACCACGACTCGAGGCGTCCCCCGGCCGTGACCTCGTCCGGGGTCACCACGTAGGCGTGGCGACCGCCCCACGGCGTGTTGGTCACGGAGGCGATCGCGGCCCGAGGGGCCTGGCCATCCGGGCCGAAGCAGAACAGGAGGGAGAGGGGATTGAAGCACCAACCCCACGTCCGCAGGTGGGCGAGCACGCGCACCGGACCTCCCGGATCCTCGCCGAGGCGCTCGGCAACGACCGCTCGAGCCGCCTCGGCGAGGGGCGTGCCCGGGTCGCCCAGGTAGTCCTCGCGCCGGAAGTGGACCGGACGGCCCGGACGTTCCGACCAGAGCGGGTGCTGCCCCATGACGAGCGGGAGCTCGTCGAGGTCGAGGTAGCACAGGGCCACCCGGTAGGAGAACCGATGTGGCCGAGGGCTCATCCTGCGGTGGACCACCCGGCCCTCGTAGATGGCGCTATGCAGCGGCAAGGATCCCCCGCCCCGGGCGCGCGCCCAGCTCGCGGGCGGCGTCGAGCCCGCTCCGCACGGCGTCCTCGTGGAACCCGTAGCCCCAATAGGCCCCGCAGAACCACGTCCGCCGGCGGCCCTGGATCCAGTGGCGCCGGTTCCGGGCCACCACGCTCTCGGGGTCGTACACCGGGTGGGCATAGCGCCACTGGCCGAGCACCAGCGAGGGATCGACCTCGTCCTCGCGGTTGAGGCTCACGAGGATCGACCGGCGGGAGCGAAGCCGTTGGAGGCTGTTCATCCAGTACGTGAGGGTCGGCGCGGCGGGCGGGGCGGCGGGCACGTGGTAGTTCCAGCTCGCCCAGGCGCGCCGGCGTCTCGGCATCATCCGAGGATCGGTGTGCAACGTGGCCACGTTGGCCTGGTAGGCGATCCGCCCGAGCACCTCCCGCTCCAACCGATCGGCGTCGGTGAGCAGGGACAAGGCCTGGTCGCTGTGAACGGCGAGCACGGCGGCGTCGAAGACCTCTGGCCCGTCATCGGACACGATCGTGACGCCGGACCCGTCCCGGGTGACCTCGTGGACCTGATGGGCCAGCAGCACCCGATCGGAGAACGGCCGGACGAGGGCGCGCACGTACTCCCTCGACCCGCCGACGACGGTCCTCCAGCGCGGGCGTCCCCGCAGCCGGAGCATGCCGTGGTTGTCGAGGAAGCGCGCCACGGTCAGCGCCGGGATCCGATCGAACGTGGCCGGGTTGGCCGACCAGATGGCAGAGCCCAGAGGGATCAGGTAGTCCGACGCGAGGCGGCTCCCGTACCGACCCTCGGCGACCAGGTCCCCCAGGGTGGCGAGCTCGAACGCGCCCGGATGGTCGAGCAGCCTCCGCACGTCCCGATGGAAGCGGAGGATGTCGACGAGCATGCGCTGGTAGGAAGGACGCAGCCCGTTCGCGGGTTGGGCGTACAGTCCCAGCACGTTGCCGCGGTACTCGAGGTCCGGCATGGTCCGCGACACGCTGAAGCTCATCTCGGACGGCTGCGTCGCGACCCCGAGCTCTTGCAAGACTCGGGAGAACAGCGGGTAGTTGCGCTCGTTGTACACGATGAAACCCGTGTCGACCTGGTGCGTCTCGTCGGCGAGATCCACGCGGACCGTGTTCGCGTGCCCGCCGGCCCGGCCCTCCGCCTCGAACAGCGTCACCTCGTGGATCTCGCACAGCTGGCGGGCGCACACGAGCCCCGCCACGCCACCACCGATGATGGCGATCCTCATCGCCGGCTCACCCGACCCTCTCCTCGCACCACGCCCAGAGCCGCTCGGCCTCCGACGGTGGGTCCGAGACGAAGAACCGGGACGTCGGGCGGGGCTTGCGATCCAGCCAGAGGCCGACCGGACGATCGCTTGGGCCCTCGCCGGACGCCAGCCAGACCGCCGTGTCGGCACCTTCCTCCGGCGTGCGCAGCAGCGGGCGAAGGAGGGCTCGGAACCGCGGCAGGCCCTCGGCGAGGGCGCCGGTATCGACCCACCCGGGGTGCATGACGTAGACGCCCACGCCGCCCGGCCCGAGGTGCTGGGCCCAGGCTCCGGCCAGGGCGACTTGCGCCCGCTTGGCCCTCGCGTAGACCGCCGCCGGCCGGTAGCGATCCTCGACCGCGTCGAGGCGGTCGACGTCGAGCCGCTGAAGGTACATGCCGCCCGAGGACATCCAGATGACCTTGGACGGCCGGGAGGCCTCCAGCAGGGGGGCGAGAGAGGCCGTGAGCAGATGCGGGCCGAGCACGTGGGTGGCGACGGTCGCCTCGATCCCCTCGTCCGAGGTCCGGCGGGTTCGATGGAGCAGCCCCGCATTGTGCACGAGCAGGTCCAACCGGCCGAGACGATCCATCACCCGTCCCGCGAGGGCCCGCACCTGGCCGAGCGACGACATGTCGGCCACCTCGGCCCACACCCTCGGCGAACCGCTCTCCCTCCCGATCTCCCACGCCGCCACCTCGGCGGACTCCCGTCGGCGACCCACCACGCCGACCGAGGCCCCGAGGCTCGCCAGCGCGGAGGCGATCGATCGCCCGATGCCTCTCGTACCTCCGGTCACCAGTGCCACTTCCGAACCCATCGAGGCCGCGGGCTTGGCCCACGACCAGAGGCGCCGACGTACCAGGTAGCCGAGGCGCGACCAGCTCAGGACCACCGTCGCCTCGAGCGCCTCGTCGACGACCGACCGCAGCCGGTGCCCGCCCCGGGCCGTGCGCTGGTTCTGCACCCGCTGCACGATCGCCACCCAGCTAATTTAGCACTAAATACACTTCTGGCATATTCGCCGAGCGGGACACGAAGCCCTCTTCCGACCCACCGAGCTCTCCGAGGAGGCCCGCCATGCCATCCCACCTGCCACCACGCACTGCCCGTACCGCCACCCTGGGCATCGCCCTCGCACGTGTCGGCCTCGGCCTCGTGGCCCTGGTCGACCCCGAGCTCGTGGCGCGACCTTGGGTGGGCGAGGGCGCCGGCGGCGACGGCCCCGCTGTCCTCGGCCGGGCGTTGGGGGGCCGCGACCTGGCCCTCGGCCTCGGCGCCCTCTCGGCTGCGGGCGATCCGCAGCGGCTCTCGGCCTGGGTCCTGGCGGGAGGACTGGCCGACGCCGTCGACGCGACCATCACCATCGCCTTCTACCGTCGGTTGCCGCGGCGCGGGAGGGCGCTCGTCCTGGCGGCGGCGGGAGGCGCGGCGATCGGGGCGGCCCTCTGCGCCCCGGCGATGAACCGGGAGTCGTACTCCTAGCGGGCGGGCGTCCGAGTGATCGTCACGTGCCCGGTCCCCTGCACGGTGTAGAGGACCCGCGCCGTGAAGGGCGGGAGCGGCCGGGTGATCGCGACCTGCGGTCCCATGAGGGTCACGTAGCCGTTGGAGGACTCCGGCCGCCAGCCGTCGCTGTAGAGCAACCAGTCGATCCCGGTGATCGCCGAGTACGACGCCGTGAAGCCGCTGGGCGGCAGGACCAGCAACCGACCCCGAGGCACGACCCGCTCGATCGCGGCGGTCAGCCGCTGGACCTGGCTCATGACGGGCCATCCGGAGGTGGGATTGTCGTTGTTGGCGGAGTCGTTGGAGACCCCGACGCTGCTCGCCACCAGCGCGACCACGAACACGACCGCCACCAGCGCCACGACAAGGTGCCCGAGTCCCGGGGTGAGTGCGGTTCGACCGGCCCGGTGACCGGCCCCGGATCCGGCCCAAGATCGGGCCCAGCCAACTCCGGCCACGATCAGCTCCACGACGGACCAACCGAGGACGAGCAACACCAGCATGCCGACCGGCCAGGACCCGGCGTCGAGGTACGGGAAGCTGAAGATGAACTGCGACATCGGCAACGACGCAAAGGTCCACACCATGGCCGCCGACAAGAGGAGCGTCACGAGGGCCAGCGCAGCCAACTCGAGCCTCCTCGCGAAGAAGGCGAGGGCGGCGCACGAGGCGAGGAACACGAGGATGACGACACCCACCCACGCCGGATGACTGTGGATGGCAGGATCGAGCACCCCGACATTGGCTGTCGGGTCCTCCCCCCTCCCCCACCAGATCGGGTGGGGACCGACCGAGGCGGCGAGGGTCTGCAGGCCGAATGCACCTCCCGTCGTCGACTGCTTCGTGTGCAGCGACCGCCAGATCACGGTCATGTTCCCTGGGTTGTTGGTGAGCTCCTGGATCACGGGGACGATCCAGCAGGCCAACCCCACCACGGCTCCGACGGGGAGCCACCATCCCAGCTTGCGCACGCGGATGAGGCCCACGAGGGGTGCCACCACGACACAGGCGATCGACCCCAGGGCGAACATCAGATGGCACTGCGTGGCGAACGATGCCGCCAGGACCAGGACCGGCCACCACCGCAAGTGCCCGGTGGCCACCGCCCAGGCGGTCGCCGCCACGGTGATGAACCACACGAGTCCCATGTGGGCGTTCCACGTGGGATCGATCGCCAAGGCGGGGAATTCCGCCACCATGAGCAGCACCACCGCCACCACGGCGAGCGATCCCCGCCACCGGAGCGCCGACCAGGCGGCCTCGACCGCCAGGCTCAGGGCGAGGACGCACGTCAGGGCGGCTCCCCACAAGCCACCCTGGAGATGATCGAGGTGGACGGGGATGGTGAGGAACCAAAACAGCATCGGACCCGGGTCGTAGACCGGGAGGTTCGTCCCGGTCACGTGGGTGTACATGCCCACGAGGGGCGGATGGGAGGAGAGAACGGCCCAGGACCGGAAGATGATCACGGCGTCGTCGCCCTGGGGTCCCCATCCCCGGGCCATCCCCAGGCCGCACGCCACGAGGAACGGCGTGGCCACCGCGACGTGGCAGGCGATCCGTACGGTGAGGGGGGACCACACCGTGGCGATCCACGAACGCGGGCGCCGACTATGGCCGGGGCTCTCGATGGCCCGGTCCTCCACTCCCGTCACCCCTCCGGCGACGGTCACGCTAGACCTGCGGGTCTTCGGGGCTGAGCTGCGGGGCCTTGCACACGACCTTGGATACCATCACAGCGGTGAGCGGCGCTGGGTTCCCCCCCTCCCAATGGTTCGACCTCTCGGGACGCGGGGCGCTCGTCACCGGCGCCGGGGCAGGCATCGGGCGAGCCATCGCACGACGCCTCGCCGAGGCGGGAGCGGCCGTGGTAGTGGCCGACGTCGACCGAGAGGGGGCGTCCGCCACCGTCGAGGCCATCAGATCTGCCGGCGGCCGTGCCGTCGCCACCCGGGCAGACGTCCGCGAAGCCGCGGCCGCCAGCGGCACCGCCCGGCTCGTCGTGGAGGAATTCGGGCGACTGGACGTCCTCGTGAACAACGCGGGCCTCTACCCCCGCTCTCCCGTCCTCGACACCCCGGAGGAGACCTGGGATCGGGTCGTCGACGTCAACCTCAAGGGGACCTTCCTCTGGTCGCAAGCCTGCGCTCGCGTCATGGTCGCCGCAGGCGCGGGGGGCAGCATCATCAACCTGGCGTCGAAGCAGGCGTTGCGTGGCGGTGCCGACCTCGCCCACTACTCCGCCTCCAAGGCGGGCGTCGTGTTGTTTACCCAGTCGCTGGCGGTCGAACTCGGCCCTCACGACATCCGGGTCAACGCGCTCGCCCCCGGCCCCGTCGCCACCGACGGAGCTCTGCAGAGGGCCGCCGCACGAGGTGACGATGGGGAGGGGTCGGCGAACGAACCGGCAAGCGACGACGGGCGCGAGGCCTATCGGCGCCGGATCCCGCTGCGCAGGTTCTCCGATCCCGACGACGTGGCCCGGGTGGCCCTCTTCCTCGCCAGCGACGCCGCTCGCATGATGACCGGCAGCCTCGTCGTCGTCGACGGCGGCGCATCGCTGACCTGACCGCTCCCCCACGGCAGGTCGCAGGAGCCGTGAGGTCACGCGACCTCAGAGGGCATGGCCGGCGCGCGCTCCCTCGAGCGTCGCGTGCATGATGCGTCGGGGGGCTAAGGCATCGCCTACGAGATGGATCTCGGCGATCCTTCCCCTGAGCTCGAGGGCAAGGCGGTCGTCCGGCACCCGAGGGCAGGCCGACACGACCGTGACCCCCTCGAGAAGGCGCTGCCGGCCCGAAAAGGTGTGGGCCACGACGGCGCCTCGGTCCTCGAGCCGCACGAGCCGATGGAGCACCTGCACGTCCACCCCTTTCTTGAGCAGGCGCTCCAGGATGGCGAAGCGGGTCCCGTCCTCTGCCCCACCGGCGAAGTCGAACCTCTCGGAGACGAGCTCGACCGAGCAGCCCCGATCAGCCAGGAACTCGGCAACCGTCGGAGGGCCGAGGTGGTCGTCCATGCCGCCCACCACCAACACCCGGTCGTCGGTCTCGACGCCCTGGAGGACGTCGAGGGCGTCGAGCACCGGGTGGGCCTCCATCCCCGGCACATCCGGGGGTGCCGGTCGGGAGCCGGTCGCGACCACCACCGCGTCCGGAGCGAATTCGATCATCTCCTCTGCGGTCACCGAGTTGCCGAGCATGAGCTCGACCCCCAGGGGGGCGAGCTTCCCCTCGAAGAAGGCGGCGTGGTCTCGGAGGTTGCGGCGGTTGGGATCGCGGGCCAGGACCGCCGGGGTCCCGCCGATCGTGCGACGAGAATCGGCGAGGAACACCCGGTGTCCTCGGAGCGCCGCGACGCGCGCGGCCTCGAGGCCAGCGGGACCGGCGCCGACCACGACCACGGTCTTGGATCGTGCGGCCGCGACGATCTCCATCTCCGCTTCACGCCCCGCCGCGGCGTTGACCGCGCAGGTCACCGGCGTCCGGCGAGGCCCGATGTGATGGCACTCGGAGAGACCGAGGCACATCCGGACCTCCTCGGCGCCCCCTCTCCGCACCTTGTTGGGCAGCTCGGGGTCGGCGATCAGCGCCCGGACCATGCCGATCAGGTCGGCGGAGCCCTCGGCCAAGATGGCCTCCGCGGTCGACGCGTCGACGATGCGCCCGGTGACGATGACCGGCACGTCCACGGCCTTCTTGACCGCGGCTGCAGCGGCGACGTTGAAGGCCGGCTCCGTGTACCAGGGACTCACGTAGGCCAGCTCCTTGCCCGCACCGAAGCCCGAGTAATTGCCGCCGCTGACGCTGATGTAGGCCACGTGCGGCGCCAACAGGTCGCAGATCTCGACCAGGTCCGGCACCGTGAGGCCGCGGCCCTCCCCGTCGCCGTCGACGCCGACCCGGATGCCGATCGGGAAGTCTTCCCCGACCATGCGGCGCGCCGCGGCGATCATCTCGAGGGCGAAGCGGACACGGTTCTGCGCACTGCCACCCCAGCGGTCGGGCCGCCGGTTCGAAAAGGGCGACAGGAACTGGTTGACCAGGTACCCGTGCGCGCCGTGGATCTCCGCAGCGTCGAGACCGGCCTCGCGTACCCGGCGGATCCCGTGGGCGTAGGCCACCACCAGCTCCTCGACCTCGTCCTCGGTGAGCGGGTGCGGGATCTGCCCCTCGTAGGGATCAGGCACGGCCGAGGGGGCGACGACGGGATGGGCGGCCACACTGTGACGTCCGGCCCCGGGGTGGTACACCTGGGCAAAGCAGCGCGCCCCCTCGGCGTGGACGACCTCCGCCCGGCGCCGCAGGCCGGGGATGACCACGCCGTCGTAGTGCGCGATGCCTTGGCGGGTGACCGGGGACAGGCCCGCCTCGTCCCACGCCGGCGACGCGGACTCGGGTCCCGGTCCGACCGAGTAGCCGTAGATGCCGGCGCTCGAGTGCACGCCGAGCAGCCCTGCACCACCGCGGGCCCGTTCCTGCAGGTACCGCAGGTCTCTGTCCTCCGAGAGGCCGCCGGTGCCGTGCGTCGTGACCACGATGCGGTTGCGGACCACGAAGCCGCCGACGGCCAAGGGCTCGAACAGCTTGCGAAACCCTCGGGCGACCGGACCGGATTGGGTGCTCATCTCCCCCCTTCCGTTCCCAGCCTCTGGAAGATCGGCCGATTGGCGACCGCCCCGAACCGCCCAAAGGTAGCCGCACCCACGGCTACGGTGGCCGGGTGGCTGCGGAGCCCTCCCCCCCGACCATCGCCTGGGGTGAGGACCGCGTGCAAGTGATCGACCAGACCCAGCTCCCCGGGCGTCTGGTCGTCCGGGACCTCTGCACCGTCGACCAGGTGGTCGATGCCATCCAACGCCTCGTGGTCCGCGGCGCGCCCGCCATCGGGGTGTGCGGGGCCTTGGGCGTCGTCCTGGGCCTCTCGGGGAACGCCATCGAAAGTGTCGAGGACGGCCGCAGGCGATTGGACGAGCTCGAGGACCGGATCGGCAATGCGCGGCCGACGGCCGTCAACCTGGGTTGGGCGGTCGCACTGGTCGCCCGGGCCGCCCGTGGCGGTGGATCCGTCTCCGAGATGCGACGGCTCGCGCTCGAAGCGGCCCTGGGCGTCATGGAGAAGGATCGCGAGTCGTGCCGACGCATCGGCGAGCTGGGCCAGCGTGAGCTGCACTCGGTGCAACGGATCCTCACGCACTGCAATGCGGGCCGCCTGGCGACGGCGGGCTCGGGAACCGCGCTGGCCATCGTCTATGCCAAGGCGTCCGCCGGCGAACCGATCGAGGTCTTCGCGACCGAGACCCGCCCACTCCTCCAGGGGGCGCGTCTCACGGCGTGGGAGCTCGACCAAGCCGGCATCCCGGTCACGCTCGTGACGGACGGCATGGTCGGCGCCGCCCTCGGGTCGCGAAAGGTGGACGCCGTCGTCGTGGGCTGCGACCGGGTGGCCGCCAACGGCGACACGGCGAACAAGATCGGCACCTACACCTGCGCCCTGGCCGCGAGCGCGGCAGGCGTCCCCTTCTACGTGGCCGGACCCATCTCGTCCTTCGACCCGGCCATCTCTTCCGGTGACGGCATCACCATCGAGCTCCGGAATCCCGACGAGGTGCGCCAGCTCGGCGGTTCGAGCACGGCGGCGCCGGTCCCGGCATGGAACCCCGCCTTCGACGTGACTCCCGCGAAGCTGATCACGGCGTTCGTCACCGACGTGGGCGTCCTGCGGCCACCCTTCACGTCGTCCATCGCTACGGCGATCGAACAGGGGAAGGAGACCGGCTGGCGCTGAGGACGTCACGGGGCCACACCGAGGCTCGGCGGAACCGGCTCGGCGATCCCGGCCCTTGCAGGGGACCAGGCGATCCCTGGCCCTCGGTGAGGGACCTGGCGATACGGTGGGTGCATGGAGCCCGCCCAGTACGTCGACGCGTTGGCCGACCGGGCCGACGCCCTCATCTCCGCCTCCCGGGTCGATCTCGACGCCGCCGTGCCCTCGTGCCCCGGCTGGACGGTGACCGACCTCTTGACCCACGTCGGGACGACGTGGGGCTGGGCGGCCACGATCGTGCGCACCGGTGGGCGGGCCGATCCGGTGGCGGGCGTCGAGAAGCCCGGCCCGGACGAGCTGATCGACTGGGCCGGGGTGAGGATCACGGATCTCCTCGAGGTCCTCAAGGCGGCCGATCCCGACGCCAACTGCTGGACCTTCGGGCTGCCGCGGACCCCGCGTTTTTGGATGAGGCGCCAGGCGAACGAGACGGCGGTCCACGCGTGGGACGCGCAGGGCGCGACCGCATCGCACCAACCGATCGAAGCCGACCTGGCCGCCGACGGGCTCGACGAGTACCTCACCGTCATGCTCGAGCGGATCGTCAAGCGCGCCCCCGACGGCTGGGATGGGGAGTCCGTGCACCTGCATCGCACCGACGGTCCCGGCGAGTGGTCGGCACGGCTCGGACCGGACGGTTCGTGCGACGTGGTGCGGGAGCACACCAAGGGTGACCTCGCCCTGCGCGGGTCGGCCGAGACCCTCTACCTGTGGTGCCTGAACCGAGCGCCGCTCGACGACCTCGAGCTATTCGGCGACCGGTCGATCGCCCAGCGCTGGACTGGTCAGCTCCTCTTCTGAGGGCTAGCCCAGGCTCTCGCCGAGGGTCTCCTCCAAGACCTCGACGAAGGCGGCGACGGCGGTCGGGCGGCTCGGCCGATCGGGCTCCGCCAAGACCCGGGTCAGGACCGGCATCGGCGGGTCGAGGCGCCGGTAGACGATCTCGTCGTCCGGTGCGGTCACCGGGGGGCGAGGCAGCACCGAGAGTCCCGCCCCCGCAGCGACGAGGGCACTCGCCGCACCGACGTCGGACACCTCGCAGATCACCCGCGCGGCGCGACCACCGAGGTACCGCTCCACGACGTCCCGGATCGCCCAACCCTCTCGGAACAGCACGAGGGGCTGGGCCGCGAGGTCCCCGGGTCCGAAGCGATCGATATCGCCCGCCGGGTGCCCCGCGGGTACGGCCACCCAGAGCTCGATCGTGCCGAGCGCCCGGGCGACGGCACCCGGAAGAGTCGGGATCGACGGGCCGATCACCCCGAAGGCGCCGAGATCGTCCTCCCCTTCTTGGATCCGGCGCTGGACGAGCTCGGCGCTCGCCTCCCGCACCTCGATCTCGTGGTCCGGATAGCGAGCGACGAAGGTCGCGATCGCCGGGGCGAAGACCTCGACCAGGGCCAGATTGACGCTCGAGACCTTGACGGTCCCCCCGAGGCCCCGCCGCAGCACGCCCGCCTCGCGCAGCGCCGAATCCTCGGCGTTGATCAACGCGCGGATGCGAGGCAGCAACGACCGCCCCTCACCGGTGAGGACGGCGCCCCTCGGAGAGCGGGTGACCAGCTGCACACCGAGCTCCCGCTCGAGCGAGCCCAGGCTCTGGGAGACCGCAGGCTGCGTGACCAGCAGCTCCGCGGCCGCCGTCCGGAAGGACCCGTGCCGCGCCACGGCGTCGAGGCACCGGGCCTGACGCAGGTTCACCAAGCCTCCCGGCGGTGCGGCACCATAACTTCTATTTATCACTTGAAAAGGTGTTGGGGGGTATCGCTCATCTACCCTCCACGCGACAATCCTCCATGGTCTTCTCCGGGCAGGACGGCGCCGAGCCCCTCTCGGCCCCGCTGAGAGGCATCAGCGTGCTGGACGCCTCGACGATGCTCGCCGGCCCTTACTGCGCCGGGTTGCTCGGGGACTTCGGCGCCGAGGTGATCAAGGTCGAGGACGTCGGCGATGGCGACCCGATGCGCCAGAGCGCCCCGGTCCTCGACGGCCAGCACCTCCCCTCCAAGTCCACCAACCGGAACAAGCGCAGCGTCGCGTTGGACCTTCGGACGCCCAAGGGTCGCGACCTCTTTCGCGAGTTGGCGCGTCGCGCCGACGTCGTCGTCACGAACTTCCGGAGGTCGGCCCTCGAGCGTTGGTCCATCGACTACGAGGACTTGAGCGCGCTCAACACGCAGCTCGTCATGTTCCACCTCACCGCCTTCGGCAGGCACTCGGACCGGCCCGGGTTTGCCCGGGTGGCCGAGGCGTTCGCGGGCTTGACCCACCTCACCGGCATGCCGGACGGTCCGCCGATGTTCTGCGGGTTCCCCGTCGCCGACGGCCTCGCAGGCACCCACGGCGCCTACGCCGTGATGCTGGCGCTCTTCGAGCGTCAGCGGACCGGGCGCGGGCAGCTGGTCGAGTTCGCTCTCTACGAGCCGGTGCTGCGGATGCTCGAAGGTGCGGTCGCGGCCTGCTCGGTGACCGGCGAGGTACCCGAGCGACTCGGCAACGAAAACCGCGACATCGCGCCCAATTCCCTGTACGAGACGGCCGACGGGACGTGGGTGGTCGTTCCCGTCTCGTCCCCGAGCATGTGGCGGCGGTTCTGCGCCGCGGTCGGGCACGAGGAGCTGGCCTCCGATCCCCGCTTCTCGACCAACCTCGATCGCGTTCGGCATCGCGACGAGCTCAACGCGTTGATCGCTCCGGTGATCAAGGGGCTCCGAGCGAGCGACTTCCTCGAACGCTGCTGGACGCACGGCGTGGCGGCCGGACGGGTCAACTCGACGGCGGACGTCTTGGACACCCGCGAGCTGTGGGAGTCCGAAAGCCTGATCTCGCTCCACGACGAGCGCCTGGGACGCGCCATCGCCATGCCCGGGGTCGTTCCCCGGATGTCCGGGTCGCCCGGAGCGGTCCGTTGGGTGGGCCCGGAAGCGGGGCAGCACACCGACGAGATCCTGCGCGAGGTGCTCGGCTTGAGCGGCGACGAGGTGGACGAGCTGGTCGACCAGGGGGTGGTCGGGCGGGCCGGCGTGCCGTCGGCACCCTCATGACGGCGGTGGGACGCGCGCTGCTCGAGCGCCGGGAGCTGCAGCTGGCCGACGGGACCCGGCGCTGGTACCTCGTCACCGAGCCCGAGACCGCGGCCGCCCCCTACCCTCTCGTCGTCCAGCTGCACGGGTTCGGCGAGGGGGCCGAGTTCCACGCACGGGCCACCGGCCTCTCCGCGCACGGCGCCGTCCACGGGTTCATGACCGTCGTACCCGACGGCACGCTCCCCTCTTCGAGCGACGCGCCGCAGTGGGCGACCACCGTAGGGGACAATCCCGACGCAGAGTTCCTCGACGAGCTGATCGCCGAGGCCAGTGCCAGATGGCCGATCGATCCCGACCGTGTCTACGTCGTCGGCATGTCCAACGGCGCCCTGCTCGGCTCCGTGCTCTCGTACCGTCTGGCCCACCGGATCGCCGCCACGGCACTCGTCGCAGGTGCTCGCTTTCCGAGGAGCGGCACACCACAGCGGGCCGTGCCCACGATCGTCGTGCACGGGACGAACGACCCGCTCGTGCCCTTCGCGGGTGGGCCGCTCCAGGCCGACGCGATCCGCGCCGAGGCGGATCTACGGCGCGCCGGGCCGGGCGGAGACGACGAGGATCTGCGCGACCTCGATCCCCCGGCCATGCCCCAGATGATCGACGAGTGGGCGGCGAGGCACGCCGCCACGAGGTCCGGACCGCAGCGGCGCAACGCCGGGCTCGTCGTGACCGAATGGCAACGTGACGGCGTCAAGCTGTTCGCGCTCTGCGAGCTCGAACGCCACGGTCATTCCTGGCCCGGCACCGCCGCCTACCGAGGCCTCGAGGGCCTACTCGGCCCCATCGTCGAGGACTTCCCCACCAACGAGCTCGTCTGGCAGTTCCTCTCGCAGCACCGGCTACCCGCGGTGGAGTGATCCGCACTGGTCGAGTCCCCAGTCCTCGAGGCGCGGGGCGACGAGGGCTCGAGCCGCACCGGATCCGGTCGGCGGCTCCGTTGCCGGCGACCAGACGATACCCAGCGTTTTGCTGTGAAAGGTCTGGAAATGGACGAGCAGTGGTCCCGTCGGCCCGCTCCCCACGGGCACCGCGGCCACTACCATGGATGGGTCCGGGAGCGGCCCCGCCGCGCCCTCTCTCTCCGGCCGGCGGGGCCCCCGGAGCCCTGAACCGCCCCGAGTACCCTACCCAACGTCACCCGACGCATCCCGGGTGCGAGGGTCTCGAGCCCCTCGACCGTCCGGCGTCGCCCACGCCGTCACACCGCGTCGGAAGCCCTGCGAGGCCCTACGGCGAGGTCGTCGTGGTCGTCGTTGAGGTGGTCGTCGTGGTCGTGGGGTGCGTGGTGGTGGTTGCCGGTGCCGTCGTGGTGGTCGCGTGCGACGTCGTCGTCGTGGACCGCGACGTGGTCGTCGTCGTCGCCGGGGCCGAGGTCGTGGAGGGCGACGAGGTCGTCGACGTCGTGGACGTCGTCGCCGGCGTGGACGTCGAGCTGCACGCCCCAAGGACGACGGCGAAGCCCACCAAGAGCGCGCCGAGGAGACCGGACCTCACGGGCCACTCTCCGCCATCGAGGGAGAGCCGACGCCGGACTGCGTGCTGGGGGACGGTCATGAGGTGGTGAGGGGTGCGCGCAGCGGGCGCCACAGGCCGTTGACGCGGTAGTGCCCCAGGTTGACGTGATCGCTGATGACCTCCTCGTCGATGATGCAGGTCTCGTGGGTATCGAGAAGCCATTGCGATTTCCCCTCCGCGTTGCGCACCTCGATCTCGAAGGGTGCCTCGCTCGGTCGATGGACGCCCGAGGCGTCGGCCAGGCTGCCGTGCACGGCGAAAAACACCGCCGCCAGCGCGCGGGCCAGGTCGAGCTCCGCCTGTCTCGCCGTGATCGACCGGACCCACAGCATCTGGCCGAGATCGGTGGGATTGAGCCGCACGTCGGGGACCGGGCCCGCCCCGCGTCCTTGGCCCGGTACTCGTCGGCATTCGGGCTCTGCACCGTGATGAAGACATCGTCGGCGTAGATCGTCTCCGCAACGGCCGGGGGGACCCGGACGGTCACGATGTCAGTCATCTCCCACTCCCCGGCTCCTCGGCGGCCATGCCGCCGGCGAGCCTATCCGACGGGACCTGGCCGGCCTAAGGTCGGAAGACGACCTTGATGGCGTGCGAATTGCGACGATCGATCGCCGCCTCGATCGCCTCGCGGTACTGGTCGAGCGAGAACTCGTGGGTCACCACCACCTCGTGCGGCAGAAGGCCCGCCGCGAGGATGTCGAGAGCTCGGTCGACGGAGTGTCGACCCGGCTCGCCCGCGAGGCCCGGAGCACCCGGCTCGTCCACCGTGTGGTCGATGGAGCCGACGAGTGCCGCCTCCTTGTACCAGACGGGGGTGAGATCGACCTCACTGATGCCCGCCGCCCCGAGCAACAGGACGGTCCCACGGTGGGCGACGGCGCGCAGGGACTCGGTCACGGATTGCGGCGCGCCCACCGCTTCCACGACGTAGGGGAACCCTCCCATCAGCATGAGGTCGGACTTGGACCCCACGACCCTCGCCCCGCTCAGTCTGCCCAGCTCCTCGAAATGGGCGCTGTCCGGCTGACCCAACACCACGTGATCGGCCCCGCAGCGAGCGGCCGCATCCAGCTGGTGCTGGTGGCGTGCCACCACCGTCACCGGGCAACCGGGAAACAGGCCCTTGAGCGCCGCCAACGACGCCAGGCCGATGATGCCCGCCCCGACCACGAGGACGGGATCGCCGTCGTGCGGGGCGGCCCGGAGGAGCCCGTGGCTGGCGATCGAGACCGGCTCGCAGAGGCTGGCGCCACGATCGGTGACGGCGTCGGGGAGGAGGTGCAGCATCGACACGTGGGCGAGGACCTGCTCGCACCACCCGCCGCCGAGGTCCCGGGTGTAGCCGAGCGATCGCCCCGCGCTCACCACGCGGCTGTCGAGGTTCCAGCAAGACGACGTCCAGCCCCGCGCGCAATTTGGACACGGCGGCGCGATTCCACGGGGCGCACACGGGATGCAGGGATCGAGCGCCACCCGGGTGCCGGTGGCGAGGGAGCATCCGGGCCCGGTCTCGATCACGCGCCCGGCGATCTCGTGGCCGAGGACGAAGGGCAGCAGGCCTCCCGAGACGAGCGTCGGCGACGGACCGGTGTTGTGCGAGAAGAGGTGAAGGTCGCTCCCGCAGATCCCCCCCGTGGCCACCTCCACCCTCGCCCAATCGGGCCCGGGGAGGTCGGGCTCCGGGAGCTCCACCAACGATGCCGGGAAGGTCGGATCGGCCATGTCGAACTGAACCCCTCTCACGGCTCCGCAGCCTACGTGCGGACCGGAGCACGGGCGTCCACCGATCCTCGGCCGTACCATGCGTGTCCGTGAGGATTCCCGACGCCGCCCTCGAGGAAGTGCGCCGACGCGGGTTCGTCCTCCTCGAGGGTTTCTTGGACCGCGACGAGCTCGCCGCGGCTCGGGAGACCCTGTGGCTGCACTATCCGCAGCCGGAGGAGTACTTCGCCCACCCGGACCGGCATCCGCGATTCTCCGGAGACCAATTCGCGGGCGTCGAGGAGTTTCCCTACCGCTCGTGGGACCTCAACCACCTCGCCTTCCACCCCGACCTCGTCGACGCCGCCGAGCGGTACCTCGGGAGCACGGAGCTGCACCTCTACAAGGTCGAGCTGTGGGCCAAGTACGCGGGAGCGGCCAACTACGACCAACCCCTCCATCGCGACTACGGGAGCCACAGCCTGGTGGTGCCCCGCCGCGACGGGCGCTACCAGCAGATCACGACGTTCGTCTACCTTTCCGACGTCACCGACGAGGACGGCCCGACGCGCCTCGTCCCCTTCGAGGACGGCGAGCACGTGCCGTTCACCCCCCTCTACATCGAGCCCGGCTCCCTCGCCGAGGTGGAGGTCGCGGCCACCGGACCCGCCGGCTCGCTCCTCATGTACCGCACCGACATCCTCCATCGGGGCTCGGACATCACCGGCTCCCGGCACGCACGGTTCTCCCTGCTCGCCGACTACCAGCTCCGGGGCATGACCTGGGCCGGAAAGATGGCCTGGCCCAAGCAGTCACCGCAGCGATGGGCCAAGCTCATCCCCCGTTGCTCGGTGCGCGAGCGCGACCTGTTCGGGTTTCCGAGGCCCGGCGACCCGTACTGGGACGACCAGACCCTGGCGGATGTGGCGCTCCGCTACCCCGGGATCGACCTGTCCCCCTATCGCCCCGCCGCAGGGGGGACGAACGGGCCTGACCTGGGCGGACACCTCGACCACCTCGGCCCGAAGGCCGGGACGAGCAGGGAGGGCCGGCACAACCCCTAGGCAGAACCCCCCCACCGGCCCTCAACCTGCTCGTGCGGCAGGCAGGTTACAACAGGGTTACAGGGAGGTGGACGCGCCGCCGGGCCGGCCAGAGGGGGGTTTCCGGGGTCCGGCGACGACCACGCGGCGAGTATGGCCAGGCCGTGGATAGATCCACCTTATAGAGCGACTGACTACGAAACGGCTGAGGCTGCGTGAAGGAACCTTTACAAAGATGGCCCGGGCGCCCGCCTGCGCTAGCTCACCCCGGCGGCGAGGTCCCCGCACTCGTGCAGCACCGCTCCATCCACGAGCACCCTCCCTCGCCGGGGCCCGTCCGAGGAGAATCGGACCCGCTCGGTCCGATGGTGTTCGATGCGGTCGCCGCAGTAGGGGCAGAGGGTGAGCTGCACGGCCGGGAAGGCTACGGCGGGGCACACCCGTGCAGCAACCCGGAACCGGGCGGCCTCCCGTCGAGTGGGCGCCACCCCGTCTCGTCGCGGGCGCGAGACTCGGCCATGGACCGGGCGACAGGCGGAATCGGCGGGCCGGATCTCCATGAGCGGCGCACCGCGGTCGGGCGGCGTGCTCCAGGGCCTGGCGGTGCCGATCGTCCTGGCGCCGATGGCCGGCGGCCCCTCGACCCCCGAGCTCGCCATGGCGGTGGATCGCGCCGGCGGTCTCGGGTTCCTCGCTGCCGGCTACCTCTCCCCCGAGCGCCTGCAACGCGACGTGCTCGGGACGATAGAGCGCGTCCAGCGCCTCGGCGTCAACGTCTTCGCCGCGGGCGGGGAGCCCGCCGATCCCGAGGAGGTGCGTGCCTACGCCGCCCGGCTGGGTCCCGAGGCGGCGCGGGCCGGGATCGACCTTGGCGAGCCGCGCTTCGACGACGACGCCTTCGACGAGAAGATCGACGTGCTGTGCCGTTATCCGGCGGACGCCGTCTCCTTCACCTTCGGGCTACCGCCTCTCGAGACGATCGGGCGCCTCCGGGATGCCGGATCAGAGGTGTGGCTGACCGTCACCTCGCCGGGGGAGGCCCGCCGGGCCGTCGACTCCGGCGCCGACGCCCTCGTCGTCCAGGGCCTGGAGGCCGGTGGGCATCGGGGTGCCTTCGTCGACGACGACCGGCAATCGCAGCTCTCGGTACTGGCGGCGCTCCAGCTCGTGGGTGCCGAGGTGGACGTGCCGCTGGTGGCAGCCGGCTCGATCATGACCGGCCGGGCGCTGGCTGCGGTGCTCGTGGCGGGGGCCGCCGCGGGCCAGCTCGGGACCGCCTACCTGCGGACCCCGGAGGCCGGCACCTCTCCCGCGCAGCGCGACGCGACGGCGAGCGACACGCCCACCGTGCTCACCCGGGCCTTTAGCGGCCGCCTGGCGAGGGGGATCGCCAACCGGTTGCACGACCAGTACGCCGGGGACGCACCCCGTGCGTACCCCGAGATCCACCACCTCACCTCGCCGCTCCGGGCGCACGGTCGCTCGGCGGGCGATCCGGATCTGATCAATCTCTGGGCCGGCCAGGCCCACCGGATCGCCTCGGAGCTACCCGCCGAAGAGCTGACCCTCCGGTTGGCGCACGATGCACGTGAGGCGATCGCCCTGGCCGCGGCGCGCCTCGGGCCGCCGGACGCAAGGAACTGAAGGTCGGAGCCGAACGCCTCGGCTCGCCGAGGGAATGGCGGCTCCGGATATCGCCGGGCCTACTGCCAGACGATCCCGACGCCGTTGAGACGGGGGACCAACCCCTCGTCGATCACCGCCGAGGCGACCGGCCGAAGGAGGTCGAGCAACCGGGCGCGCTCGGCGTCGTGAAGCGCCGACCAGGGCTGCTCGGCGGCGGCGTCCGTGGCGCGCTCGACGGACCGGTGCTCCTCGCTACCGAGCTCGGTGAGCGCTCCACGGCCGTCGAGGAGGCCCCGGGCATGCAGTGTCCTCCGAGCGTCCTCCCACTCGGCATCGGGAAATCGACGTCCCTCCTTGACCATCGGTCCGTCGGACTCCCCCGCCGCGATCTTCAACCAATGGGCCTCGGCGGGTCCGATCCCCCTGCCGACCAAGACGGCGTTGTGCCCGTCTCCCCGGTGCTCGCGGAGCACCGACGTCGCCTGCCACAAGGCGATGCGGGGGTTGTCCGATCGAGGCAACGCCTGGTTCCCCGCCGCCAGCGGACGGCCGGCCGTCTCGGCGGCCTGCGCGGCACGCCATGCCAGCTCTGCCGCCTCCTCGAGGCGGTACTCGCCCGAGGGTGCCCCGAGGACGTCACGGAGCGCCTGGTCCACGGCTCGCTCCCGTGCGGAGATCGCCTCCTCGGGGGACGCATAGCTCCAGGCATCGGGCAGGGCCCGCTCGACGCGGCTGCGGTGGAACCCGAAGAAGACGGCGGTCACCGTCGCCGGCGTCACGACACCGAGCGGCACGGCGCGAAAGGCGAAGTAGCCCATCCAGAAACCCCGCATGCCGAGGGCCGCGGCCTGCTCGCTCGCTCTCGGGCTGAAATAGATCACGTCGTGGATCGCCTCGTAGTGCATCCAGACCTGTCGGGCGTAGCTCGGACCGGCAGTCATCGAGAAGCCCCGGCTCAGGTCAGGGAGCTGTCGATGGCCTTGGCCAACAGGCGCTGGAGGGATGACCGCTCCGAGGCCGACAGGGATCCCAGCACCTGGTCCTCCACGACGGCGATGGCGTCCTCCCCGTGCTCGAGCGCCACCTGGCCCTCCGGCGTGATCTCCACGAGGTGACGGCGGCGGTCCTCCGGGTCACGCCGCCGGAGCGCGAATCCGGCAGCCTCGAGCTCGTTCAGGAGGATGACCAGGTTGTTGGCGTCCACGCCGATCGCCTCACCGAGCTCGTGCTGCGAGATCCCCGAGTGGTTCCGCAGGTGCGCCAAGGTCACGAACTCCCGGAGGCGCATGCCCAGCTCCGCCTCGGAGGTTCGCCGGTATACGGCCTTGCTCACCTGGGTCAGGAGCACGGTCACCCCTGCCGCGTTACGGGTCGCCGTGCGACTGCCGCTCACGGGGGCAATCGTAGCTGAGGTCAGTACTGTCCGCTCGCTTTGACGCTCACTAATCTAGTGACTATCCTCAGCGTAGTGCCCGCTGAGGCCCAACACCACCGCCGCCGATGGATCGCACTGTGCGTCGTCTGCCTCGGGATGACGATGAACGTCCTGGACCAGACGATCGTCAACGTCGCCCTGCCCACCATCCAGCGCAGCCTCCACTTCTCCCAGGTCAACCTCGCCTGGGTGGTGGACGCCTACCTGATCACCTTTGGGGGCCTCCTCCTCCTGGCGGGCCGGCTGGGCGACCTCGTGGGTCGGAAAAGGACCTTTCTCGCCGGCGTGACGCTCTTCACCGTGTCGTCGGCCCTCTGCGGCCTCTCGACGAGCCAGGGCATGCTCATCGTCTCCCGCTTCTTCCAGGGGGCGGGCGCAGCCTTCTCCGCATCGGTGGTGCTCGCCATCATCGTCGGCGAATTCCCCGATCCGGCCGAGCGGGCCAGGGCGATGACCGCCTACATTCTCGTGTCCATCGGTGGGGGCTCGCTGGGCCTGTTGCTCGGCGGGATCCTCACGCAGGTGCTCAGCTGGCACTGGATCTTCATCATCAACGTGCCGATCGGCATCGCCACGCTGATCGCCGGCTCGATCCTCTTGGACGAGAACGAGGGCCTGGGCATCCGGGCGGGCCTCGACGTCGCCGGCGCGGTGCTCAGCACGGCCGGGCTCATGCTGGCCATCTACACGATCGTGACGTCGACCCGATACGGCTGGTCCTCCGGACACACGTTGGGCTTGGCGGCGGGCGCCGTCGTCCTCCTGGTCTCGTTCTTCGTGCTCGAGAGCCGCCTGGCCAACCCGATCATGCCCCTACGCGTCCTGCGCTCCCGCGGCCTCGGCTCGACCAGCTTCGCCCGGACCTTCATGGTGGTCGGGATGTACGGGACCTTCTTCCTCGGCGCGCTCTACCTCCAGCACCTCCTCGGCTACGACGCGCTCCAGACCGGCCTCGCCTTCCTCCCCCAGACCCTCGCCGTGGCCCTCGTCTCGCTCGGCCCCTCCCGCTATCTCATGAGGATCCTCCAACCCAAGCGAACGGCCCTGGTCGGTTTTGTCTCGATCGCGATCGGCCTCACCCTCTTCGCCTTCTCCGGCCAGCAGACCGACTACTTCCCCCAGCTGTTCTTTGCCCTCCTGCTCATCGGGGCCGGCGGTGCCCTCGCGTTCACTCCCCTCCTCACCATCGGCGTGTCCAACATCCCGCCGGCCGACGCCGGCCTCGGATCGGGGCTCATCAACGTGAGCCAGCAGGTGTCGGCCGCCGTGGCCGTCGCCGTGCTCGGCGTCGTGTCGAGCAGCCGGACCGACTCGCTCCTAGCGGCGGGGAGCTCCACGGTGCACGCCCTGGCCTCGGGTTACCGCCTCGGCTTCATCGTGGCGGCGATCTGCGTGGCCACCGGGGCGGTCGTCTGCGCCGTCCTCGTCCCTCCCACCGCCCCCCTGGCGCCCGCCGACCTGGCGCCGGTGGTCGAGGCCGTCGAGATCTAGTCCCGCACGAGTCGGGTCTGCGACGTTCGATCCACTACGTCACACCTACCGATAGCTGTAGAGCGCGTCGGAGGCCGTCGCCACGGCGGCGGTGCGGCTCGTCACGCCGAGCTTCTGGAAGACGTGCTCCAGGTGCTTGCTCACCGTGGCCGGCCGCACTCCGAGCCGCCGGGAGATCCCGTCGGTGGACTGGCCCTCGGTCACGAGCAACAGGATCTCCGCCTCCCTCTGCGTGAGGCCGAGCCGGCGGAGCTCCGTCGAGCCCCGCTCGCGAGACCGTTCTTCCACGACGACGACGTCGGGTCGACCCTCGCTCCCTCGGATGAAGCGCGCCACGAGCTCGCGGGCTCCGATCACGCTCACGAGGGGCCGTTGGATACGGGCCTGACCATCGGAGAAGAGCGGCCGGCGCTCCTCCTCGAGCCATCCCTCCACCGGCGACGGGAATCCTTCCGAGGTCGCCGGGCCGAAGTGCTCGATCAGCGCTCGGTCCGCCCATTCGGGTGCGTAGATCTTCTCCCCTCGATCCCCGAGCACGATCATGGCCTTGCCGGCCTCGGCCAGCGCGCCGTCGATCCCCCGCAGGGCGGCCAGCGCCTGGACGTTCCTCCAGGCCTGGATCAGGTGGGGCCGGAGCAGGTTCAAGAGCACCAGCTCGTCGTCGGAGAAGTCCGATCGCGTCCGGTTGAGCGCGAACGCCACCACCTGGGGGGACTTGGCCGTGAGAGCCAATGCGACCTGGAACTCGATGCCCCGTGGGCCGTAGACCTTCTGGTACAGCTCGAGGCGATGCAGTTCCTCGTTCGAGATGAAGTCGGAGATGCGATGAGCGCTGCCGTCGGACGTGCGGCGCTGGTACTGCAGGATGGGATTCTGCTGGACCAGCCGGGGGAACTCGGAGAGGGTCGCCTCGTCGGTCGGGTCCTCGGGATAGGCGCAGAAGAAGGCCCGCGGAGCCTCGGTGTCGACCTCGTTGAAGGATCCGAGCTCGAAGGAGAGGACAGCCTTCAGGGCTCGCAGGGCGGTCGGCCCGTACGACGCCGCCTCCTCGATCGCAGACACCGCCTCGATGACGGTCAGGATCTTGTCCAACTCCCGTTCACCGGGCATGCATCAGTCTCGCATGAGGTTCCGTACCAACCGACGGCAACCGCCCCGAGCGGAGCTCCGGACCCAGGGGACGGCCCGTCGTTCAATTCCAGGACAGACGGGCCCGGGTCTGCCAATAGGTCTCGGGGTCCTCGCTCGACACGGAGACCTCAGCCAGCGCATCGGCCTCGGTCGAGAGCTTGACAGCGGCGAGGTTGCTCTCCAGTTGGCTCACGGTGGCGGCGCCGCTCAGCACCACGTCCGACCAGGGCTGCGCCAGCGCCGCCCCCAGCACGAGAGCGTCCGGCGTGACACCGCTGCTCGCCGCGGCCTCGAGGAGCGGGCGGACCGAGCCCCGATCGGTGAGCCGGCCGTTGGCCAGGGCCTCCTTCACGATGACCCCGAGACCGGCGGCCCGGGCCTCGGCGAGCGCGGGACCGGCGGATGGCTCGAGCAGGTTCCAGGTTGCCTGGACCACGTCGAAACCGCCCCGCTCGAGCGCCCGCTCGATCGTCTCGGCCTGCCGAGGACCCGTGACCGTGATCCCGATCAAGAGACCGCTCGCACGCAGTCGTGCGAGCTCGTCGAGCACGCCTCGGTCGTCGAGGACCCCGCTGTCGAGCGTGGCCGAGTGGATCTGGTAGAGGCGGAGGCTGGCGCCGAGTTGGCTCCGGCTCTCGGCGGACTGCCGACGAAGCGTGCCGAGCGAGAGCTCCTTGACCTCGTGGATGGCTGCGTCGACGCGCCAATTCGCCGTGTACGTATAGCCCCACTTGGACCCGACGGTGAGCTGGTCCGGCCCCAGCGAGCGGCGCTCGAGCCAGCCCGCGAGGAATTCCTCGGCCCTCCCGTAGGACCGGGCGGCATCGAAATAGCGGATGCCGCGGGCGTACGCCGCGTCGAGGACCGCGAAGGCACGCTCCCTCATCGATGCCTCGTCGGTATGGCCGGCGAGATCCGATCCGTGCCCGAGGTTGATGTAGCCGGGCCGCCCCAGGGCCGCGAGGCCGAGGCCGATCCTGCTCACGCGGAGGCCGGAGCTTCCGAGGGTCGTCTCCACCGCCTCCCGATCGTCGATCCACAAACCTTTTCATGTCCGGCGTTCCCGCCCGGGACGCGTGGACGGTCGTGACGTGGGCGGGCTCCGGCTGCCCGAGGAGCATCTACCGTGGGCCCGCATGGGCGCAGGACAGGAAGCCGTCGTCCCGCCGCTCGCGCTGCCGAGACCTCTCGGCTTCGTCCTGGGCGGCGGAGGGAGCCTCGGTGCCGTGCAGGTGGGCATGCTCCAAGCCCTGGCCGAGCTCCCGATCCACCCGGATCTCGTGGTCGGCACCTCCGTCGGGTCGCTCAACGGCGCCGTCGTCGCCCTCGACCCCAGGGGAGCGGCCAACCGCCTGTCCCATGCGTGGGCGCGGATCACCCGTAAGCAGGTCTTTCCGGGCGGTCTGCTCTCGCAGGTGCGGACGCTCGAGCGTTCGAAGACGCACCTGTTCCCCAACTCGGGCCTCGCCGCACTGGTCGCCGACTTCGTAGGTCCGACCGCACAGTTCGACGACCTGAATCTCCCCTTTTCCGCGGTGACCACCGACCTGGCGACCGCCAGCCCTCACGTCATCAACACCGGAGCGCTCCTGCCGGCGCTGCTGGCGAGCGCCGCGATCCCGGGCATCTTTCCCTGGGTCGACCACGACGGGCGACGCCTGTACGACGGCGGCGTCGTGGCGAACGTTCCCCTCCGCCAGGCGCTCGCAATGGGCGCGCGATCCCTGGTCATCCTGGACTGCCAATTCCCGGGCCACCTCCTGCCGCCACCCGAGACGCTCGCGGAGACCCTCCTTTTCACGGCCATGGTCACCATGCGCACCCAGGTCGTCCTCGAGGCGCCGCTCGTCGCGACCGAGGTCCCGGTGGTCTACCTCCCGGGGCCCACCGCGCACCGGATCTCCCCCTTCGACTTCGCCGGCACCACCCTCCTCATCGAGGACGCCTACGAGGCCTCCCGGGGCTTCCTCGAGGGCCTCCGCGTCGACGGCCCGGGGCTCTACGGCTCTCCGTCGGGCAACTGAGGGGTCGGCCCGCACCGCACCCTCCCCTGCCATTGCCGAACGCTGCCGGCGCGTCCAAGGGCAGAAGCGGGCACCGCGAAGGCCCGGCGAATGGGCTTGACATTCAGCAGCCCTTCATTAGAAGGTATGGTCGACCGAATTTTCGGGAGCGCCTACCTCGTCGCGAGGCGCATCAGGATCTTCGTCGAGAACTGGGATCCGGACTACCTCGGGGACCAGGAGAACGTCATCGGCCGGGCCAAGGTGACCGGTGCGCCGCTCACCGGCGGCGGCAAGTACACCACGCCCGACTTCGAGAAGAAGAACGACCAGGGAAGGCCGGTCATTCCGGCGGACGCCCACATCCGCCTGGCCAGCCACGAGGAGAACGACGGCCTCCGACTGCTGCGCCGCGGGTACTCCTTCACCGACGGCATCGACCCGGTTCGCGGCACGTTGCTCGGCGGGCTCTTCTTCATCGCCTTCGTGAAGAGCCCCACCCAGTTCGTCGGCATCCAGCACAAGCTCGGAACCGAGGACGCCCTCAACGAGTACATCCAGCACACCGGGAGCGCCGTGTTCGCCGTGCCGCCCGGGCTCCGCCGGGGCCGACACTGGGGCGACGACCTCTTCGCCTAGGGCTGGGGTGCTCCGGAACCCGTTTTCCGCCCCAGGATCGGCCCACTGGCCGACGGCCGGCGACGGGCTCACCTGCCGGTCGCGGGGCCCGCTCGGGGCCCGCACGCTCGGAGGCAGCCCCGTCCGCCGCCGCGGGGGGAGCCACGGGGGTCGCTGCTCGGCGATGTACCATTCCGCCGAGGGCATCGGCTCTGAGAAGCCGCCCGCTGGGGCGACTATCCAGGGTGAAGCGAAGAGAAGTAAGGGGCAGCAACGCACACTGATCACGGGGCAGCGCCGTAGCGTCATGGGCAGGCGTTTGATCGTAAGCGCGCATCTGGACGACGCACTGCTCTCGGCTTGGCACGGGATCGTGAGTAGCCCGGCGACCGTGGTGACCGTGTTTGCCGGCGTGCCCAAGAACCCGGTCGCTCCGCCCTGGGACCGGGCCTGCGGCTACGAGGACTCGACGGAGCTCATGACCCGGCGCCGGGTCGAAGACGCCGAGGCGGTGGAGAGCCTGGGCGGCCGGACGGTGCACCTCGACTTCTTGGACCAGCAGTATCGGGACGGACCTCCCCCTCGTCAGGCGATCTGCGATGCGCTGGTCGCCCTGCTAACGGACTGTGACAGGGACTGGGACTGGGACACGGACTATGACGAGATCTGGCTCCCGGCCGGAATCGGCGGTCATCCCGACCATCTGCTCGCCAGCGAGGCGGCGCTCGCGGCCAGCGCCGGACTCCGAAGGGTCATGTACGTGGATCTGCCCTACGCCTCCTCGGCCTGGACGGGTCCCGTGGCATCGCTCGAGCGAGACGTGGCATCCCAAGAGGCGTGGACCCAGGCGTTGTTGCGCTCGAGCCCCGTGGCGCCACCGCGGGCACCGACCCCACACCGCCTGAGCGAGCGGGAGACGGCGAGCAAGCGTGCCGCCTTGGCGCATTATGGGACGCAGCTCCCTCCCCTGATGTTGACGTTCCCCGACTGGTGGCGTGATCCGCAGTGGCTCGAGCGGGAGTGGGTGTGGGAGCTGCCCCCGACCAAGGCGAGGGTGTCGCCCCTGCTGCAGCTGCCGATCGGACTGCGGGATCCGCTGTCGGACGACCGACGAGGGGTCTTCCTCTCCGTGATCACGCGCACCGAGGGGAGACGGCCACAGGAGCTCGCCGAGGTGCTGGACAGCCTCGCGGGCCAGGTCAACCGGGACTTCGAGCTCCTCGTCGTCGCCCACAACGCGACCGACCAGGAACGGGCAAGGGTTCGTGAGCAGCTCGACCGCCTCCCCACGTGGCTCAACGACCGGTCAAGACTGCTCGAGGCAGAGGGGGGCACGCGGTCCCGCCCGCTCAACGTCGGCCTGGAGAGCGCCACCGGTCGCTACGTCGCCGTGCTCGACGACGACGACGTGGCGCTGCCGGCGTGGGTCGAGGAGTTCGCACGGCTCGAGACCCGGAGCCGGGGCATGATCCTGCGGACCCGAGTCGTCAAGACCGTGGACGGACGCGAGCTCGACCTGTATCCGGAGAGCTTCGACCTGATCGATCATCTGGCGGGCAACCGATCTCCCGTCTGCGGGCTCGCCTATCCGAGACGGTGGCTCGTGGCTCTGGGCCTGATGTTCGACGAGTCGGTCGAGGTGCTCGAGGACTGGGATCTGCTCCTCCAGGCGGCACCCCTTTGTGGCGTCGCCGCGTCCGCCGCGGTGACGTCGCACTATCGCGACAACAGTGGGCAGGACTCCTCCAGCCGCCATTCGCAGCTCGTTTGGGAATTCGCCGAGCGCACCGTCATCGACAAGGCGGACCGCAACCCCATCGTGCTGCCGCCCGGCAGCGTGCAACGACTGCGCGCCTGCCTGCGGCGCCTGGGCTCCCTCGAGGCCCGCCTTCCCGAGGCGGAGGCCGACCTGGAGGCGGCGCGGCGCGAGCTGGCTCGGGTCACCGATGCCCTTGCCGACCTTCAGCACCACTACGACGCCCTGGCCCGGGACCACGCGGCGGTCGTGGCGGATTTTCGGAGCTCGAGGAGCTGGCGGATGACTGCGCCGCTCCGGTGGGCCGGGACCGCGTCAAGGAGGCTCCGGACGCTCGCGGGGGGCGGCGCCCGTCGCGCGTCCACCGAGGGACGTGCGGTATCCAACGGCAAGACGGTCGGCCGCCCGCCCCCTCAAACACCGGCCCCCCGGGGGCGCCGGGCGCGCCGTGGTGCCGCGGAAGGGGTTCGAAGGTAGGGGCACGGAGCCGGCACCCGACCTCCGCCTCAGCTCCGCGTCCGGGGTTCACTCGACAGGTGGCCTTCCCGTTCGTCCAGACGCCGGAAGATAGCCCGCACCGCTGCGCGGAGCCCCTCGATGCTGAATGGTTTCCTCAGATAGTCGCCGCGCCCGAGGAGCAGGCTTCTTCGCCCGCTCGGGCGTGTCTTCTCTCGCCGATCGGTCCTGTGGTTCGAGACAACGAGGATCCGATCGGCCACTCACCCAGTTTCTCCCCCGTCACTGGGTGTCCGATCAACGCCCGCTGTGGATCGGAGAACCCACCCGGCGTCGGCCACCGAGGCCATGTCGCGAGCACATCATGCGCTCAGCGCAACGAATGGCGGCGCAGGGTCTTGCTGCCGCGGGAACGGTGGCCATAGCGGACCAGCGACACGCGTCGCCGGGCGCGGGCCCGAGCGACCCCGCGACCACTCCAGATCGCAAGACCGACGACCGTCACCAAGAACACAAAGCCAGACCAGTAGAGCAGTGTGGCAAGCTCGGGGTAGGCGGTCGACGTCAGGGTGAACCCCGGCTCCACTCGTCGCAGGAGCGACCACTCGCGATGCCCGAGAGAAGCGGCGTCGGACGCCGAGAGCCCGGAGACGGGCGAGGCGACGAACTCGATCATGACGACCCTTCCCACCCGAAGGACCTCCACATAGGCTCGGGCCGAGGTGTCGGACGTTCCCGCGAAGGACGAACCGATCGCTCCTGCGATGCCCGTCGGGAAATGCCCGATGTACTTGTACGAGGAACCCTTCAGCGCATCCGGCGAGCTGTACTGCTTCCGAGCTTCGCCGCCGAGCGCCGAGGCCGTGGCCTCGTTCGGCACCAGCTGAATGGCGAACACCGCCGACCTCTGGGACTTCGAGGTCCCCCTCCACTGGACCTCGTAGACCCCCGTGGCCGCGGGATCCTTCGTTGCGGCCTCCTTCAACGCAGCAAACGCGGACGACGAGCCCGAAGCCGTCCGCTCGGCCTTGGGCGCAGGCGAGATGCCCGGCAACCCGGTCTCGGAGACCGCCAGGGCGGACATCGTCGATCGGTCCACGACGGCGTGGGGGATGAAGACGAAGTAGCCCAGAGTCGCCGAGCGCGACGACGATGGCCGCAACCGCGGTGAAGCGAAGGCGGGAAGTGGGTCGAACACCGTCATCGATCAGCGGGCGGATTCGTCATCTTCGAAGTCGCACCTGTACGAAAGCTGAGAGCCGGCTGGCAATGCCCTGTGCACGCCCGGAGTGGGGTCGGCCAGCAGTCGATCGACCGGCCGAAGCCCCACCGGTCACCCTTCACAGTCACACGTACGCCTGCTCCAAGCCGGCGCACAGGTGCAACCGTTCAACTTCCGGTGTCCTTTCCTTCCTGCGTGCCTTTCGAAGGGAGCTCTCCGTCCTTGCTCTTCACCTACCTCTTCCGCGAATTGCGGCGCCGACATCGCCAGGCTTTGGTTGTCGCTATTGGGCTCGCCGTCGGCATCGGCCTCGTTATCACGGTCAGTGCGGCCTCGAGCGGCGTCAAGACCGCGCAGACCAAGGTCTTGCACTCGCTGTACGGGGTCGGGACCGACATCACGGTCACCAAGACGACCACGGGTGGACAGTTTGGTCAGCGGTTCGGAGGGCCTGGTCAGGCGCCCTCCGGCTCCGGCTCCGGCACGATCGACCGGACCACCATTCGTCCAACGGTGGGATCTGGCACCCTCAGCCAGGCGGACGTCGCCGCCGCCCGGAGGGTCAGCGGTGTCAACGCCACCGCGGCCAGTCTCGGACTCCAGGTGACGCACATCTCGGGAACCTTCGGTAGCTCGTCGGGCTCCACGTCGGGCGGCTTCCCGAACATCGACCTCACGACCACGTCGCTGATGGGGGTCCAGCCGACGTCAACCGGGATCGGGGCCCTGTCCTCCTCGCAGATCGTGTCGGGGAAGTACTTCTCCTCCGCCGCCGCCACCAGCGACGCCATCGTGTCGTCCACGTATGCGAGCGGGCACAGCCTCAAGGTGGGGTCGACCTTCACGCTGGACACCAACGCGCTGACCGTCATCGGCATCGCCAAGGTGTCGTCGTCCTCGGCGACGGCGGCCGACGTCTACGTGACACTGCGCGAGGCCCAGAGCCTCGCGAGCCTCTCCGGCAAGGTCACCACGATCTACGTCAGCGCGACCAGCGCATCCGAGGTATCGAGCGTCCAGAAGGAGCTGAAGACCCTCCTTCCCGGGGCGACCATCACCACCTCCTCCGATCTCGCGAACGAAGTGTCCGGCTCTCTTTCGAGCGCCTCGAACCTCGCCAACACGCTCGGCAAGTGGCTGTCGATCCTGGTGTTGATCGCCGCCTTCCTGGTTGCCGCCCTGCTCATGGTCGCAGCGGTCTCTCGTAGGGTCCGGGAGTTTGGGACGCTCAAGGCGATCGGCTGGCGGACCCGGCGAGTGGTGGGACAGGTCATGAGCGAGGGGGCGGCGCTCGGCATCGCCGGCGGCATCCTCGGCATCATCCTCGGCATCATCGGAGCGGAGGTCGTGAGCCTCGTCGCACCGACCCTGTCGGCGACCGTCGGCCCCTCTTTCGCAACCGGAGGGTCGACGAACGGGCCCCCCGGCGGGTTCAACGGTGGCAATGGCGGGTTCAGGGGAGCCAATGCCCCCTCCGGCCGACCGACCGGCGGCGGCTTCGGAGCTCGGGCGGCGGACCTGACCCACACCGTCCTCGTGCATCTGAGCGCCCCGATCCAGGGAGGTGCCGTCGCCCTGGCCATCGTCCTGGCCATCGCGGGCGGGTTGATCGCCGGCGCCTTCGGAGCGTGGCGCGCCGCCCGGCTTCGCCCCGCCGACGCCCTCCGGCAGGTCGAGTAGCGCCAAAGGGAAAGTGACGGGAGAACGGTGTGTATCGGTTAGAGCACGTCTCGAAGCGGTTCGAGCAGCGCAAGCGCAGTGTCGTGGCGCTCAACGACGTCAACTTCGAGATCCAGGCCGGTGAGATGTTGGCGGTCCAAGGCCCTACCGGTCAGGGGAAGACGACCCTCTTGCAGATGCTCGGTGGCCTGGATCGCCCGAGCTCGGGCCACGTCTACTTCGAGGGCGCCGATCTTGCGGGAATGAAAGAGGACCAGCTGGCCGATCTGCGGGCCGAAGCGTTCGGGTTCGTCTTCCAGACGTTCAATCTCATTCCCACCCTCACCGCCGCGGAGAACGTGGAGACGGCCCTGGTGCCCTTGAAGGTGCCCACGAACGTCCGGCGCACGCGGGCGCACCAGGCGCTCGAGGACGTCCAGCTCGGCAACCGGGCCGTGCACCTCCCTTCCGAGCTCTCGGGGGGACAACAGCAACGCGTGGCGATCGCCCGCGCACTCGTGAAGGAGCCACGTGTCCTGTTGGCCGACGAGCCGACAGGGAACCTCGACGAGCAGACGAGAGATGACATCGTCAACCTCTTGGAGTCGTTGTGGCGTGAACGGGGCATCACGATCATCTTCGTGACGCACGACAGCACGATCGCTCGTCGCGCGGAGCGCACCCTGTGGATCAAGAAGGGTCAGCTGTCCGTGCGGTCCCGATCCGGAGCACGGCGATAGCCGCACGAACAGCCCCGCCTTGCGCAACACGTCGAGCCCGGCCTGGAACGACTCGATGCGGGCCGAGAACACGAGGCTGGCGTGCATGCCACCCACCTCTTCCGCGGGCTCGTGAGGTTCCCGGGCTCGACCGCTCGCTCGGCGCCGAGGGAGGTGGCGAACGCCAGTCGCTCGGGACCGATGTCGATCGCGAGGACCCGGTACCCGAACGCCGCGCTCAGCTGGACCCGCCGCAGGCTAGCGGCGCCTGTCGGTCGCCAACCTCGTCGGGCAGCACCACGAGACCGGGCGCGTACAGCGCGAACTGCTCGGCGAAGACACCCCTGATCGGCTTGCTCCGGGCGCAGTGCCGCGGCGAGCCGCCGAGGCAGTACTCGCGGGCGCCGCACCAGTAGCCGCCCCCGCTGCCACCGAGCCCGAGAATGACCCGATCCCCCGCCTGCACGGGCCCCTCGGCTCCGGGACCGAGCGCCGTGACGGTGCCGATGGCCTCGTGGCCGAGCTCGGGCACCTGCATGCCGAACCAGTCGCCCCTGGACAGGTGGAGATCGGAGTGGCAGACGCCCGCCGTGGCGATCCGCACCAGCGCCTCACCGGGACCGGGCGACGGCTCGGGCACCTCGACCACCCGGACCTCGCCGTTCTCGACGCGGGCTGCTCTCATCTCGGTCCTCCATGGATCAGCTGACGGTGCCGTCGTCCGGTCCGCCCGGGGTCGATCGCCCCGGTCCATTCCCGCGAGCACGGTAGCCATCGGTGCCGGCCACCACCTCGACAACGTCATAATGAACCGCAGCCAGCGTCAGTCCAACGGTGTCCGAGCGACCAGCGGTCACCTCACGTGGGGCCTGGCGGGACAAGGGGTTGGGCAGGCGGGCCAGCTCGACGCCGTTCGCCCGGCCGCCACGCCCGTGAAGGAGGACCGATGACCGACCGTTGGGAGCGTGGCCTCGCCGTCTACCGGGAGGTCTACGGCGACGACGCCCTCGTCTTCGAGCGGGGCCAGGCCCCGTTCTTCGACCTGATGCTGGAACAGCTCTTCGCCGAGGTGTGGTCGCGTCCCGCGCTCGACGTGCCGAGTCGGCGGCTGCTGACAATGGGAGTCCTCGCCGCCCAGCACCGCTTCGAGACGCTCGGCAGCCAGTTCGCGCGAGCGTTGACCGCCGGTGAGCTCACCGTAGAGCAGGTCCGCGAGATCGTCGTGCACCTCGTCCCCTACGTCGGCTACCCGAGCAGCGGCGACCTCTTCCGGGTGAGCGAAGAGGTCATCGCCGGAGCGGGCGGGTCATGACGACGGTCGCCGTCGTGGGGCTCGGGAGGATGGGCGGCCCGATGGCCGACAACCTCGTCGGCACCGGTCACGAGGTGCGGGTGCACGACGTCGATCCTGCGGCGGTCGCGACCCGAGTGGCACGCGGCGCGACGGGAGCGAGGTCGGCCGGCGAGGCCGCGCTCGGCGCCGATGTCGTCTGCATCGTCGTGTTCGACGACACCCAAGCGCTCGACGCCGTCACCGGCCCCTCGGGCGTGCTGGCCACGGTCGAGCCGGGTGCCATCGTCGCCGTCCACACCACGGTCACCTTGGCGACGATCACCGACCTGGCCGCTGCCGGCGAAGAGTCGGGCGTCTCCGTCATCGACGCCGGCATCAGCGGCGGCGAGCCCGGGGCGCAGCAGGGGACCCTGCTCACGATGGTCGGCGGGCCGGCTGCGGTCGTCGACCGGGCTCGGCCGGTGCTGGCCGGGTTCTCGAAGGAGGTCCTCCACGCCGGACCGCTGGGCGCGGGCATGGCCCTCAAGCTCGCTCGCAACGCGACCGGCTACGCCATGATGGCCGCCGTCCACGAGGCGATCGACCTGGCGCACCGCTCGGGCGTCGACGGATCGGCGCTCCGGCACGTCATCGCCGAGACCGGTGTTCTCGATCAGGCGCTGTCACCGTTCGCGTTCGGTGGACCCGAGCCGCTGCCCCTCGACGCGCCGGCCGAGCAGCGGGAGATGATGGATCACCTGGACCGGCTCGCCTCGAAGGACCTCGATGCCACCCTCGATCTCGCCGAAGGTCTCGGGGTGCACCACGACCTGCTCGACGCCACCCGCCACATGTTCCGCCGGGTCGCCCGCCTCTCGGATTGAGCCCTGGGCCGAGCGCTCGGACCGGGCCCTGCGTCGACGACCGGGACCGCACTCCGCGGAGACGGCGCCGAGCGAACCGCTACGACGCCTCGGGCAGCCCCTGCTCGGCGATCCGTCGCCCGAGGTTGTCGAGCTGATGGCGGGCAGAGCCGAGCTCGTGCTCGAGCTGGACCGCCCAGAGGAAGTACCGGTGCAGGGGATAGTCGACGTCGATGCCGACGCCGCCGTGGAGATGCTGGCAGGCATAGGAGGCGAACTGCCCGCCCTCGGCCGCCAGGTACTTGGCGATGGTGACGTGCTCGGTGGCGGGGAGATCCCGGGAGAGCCTCCACGCCGCTTCCCACGCAGTGAGGCGGATCGCCTCCACCTGGATGTAGGCGTCGGCCGCCCGCTGGTGCACGGCCTGGAAGCTGCCGATCGGCCGGTCGAACTGCACACGCTCCCGGCTGTAGGCACCGGTCATCTCGAGCGCCTTCTCGACCACCCCGAGCTGCATCATGCAGCGGGCGGCCGTGGCCCGCTCGACGAGCCAGGCGAGGCCGTCGGCGCCGGCGAACCGGCGAGCCGGCGTCCCCGCGAGCCGCACCTCGGCGTACGGCTGGCGGTCGGGGGTGATCTGCGGGGCGATGGTCAGTCCGTCCGCGCCGGCCTCGACCACCCAGAGCCCGGATCCGCCGTCTCCGGCCGCGGCGACCAGCAGGTGGGTCGCCTCGGAGGCGTAGGGGACCATGGCCTTGACGCCGGTCAGCGTTGCGTCCCCGCCCGCACCCGTCGCCCGTACGGTGGGCGACAGAGGATCGCTCGACTCGTACTCGGCGAGGGCCGCGGTGACGATCCTCTCCCCGGCCACGATGTCTTGCAGGAGGGCGCGGTCGGCCTCGCCACCGAATTGCCGCGATCGGCAGCGCGCCGAGCACCAGGGCGGCATGGGCGGGCACCGGGGCGACCGCACGCCCGACCTCCTGCAGGAACAGGCACAACGCGAGGAAGCCCACGTCGGAGCCACTCGACTCCTCGGGCACGGCCAGGCCGAGCAGGTCGGCCCCGGCCAGCTCGCGCCACAGGTCGGCGTCGTAGCGCTTGCCGGACGCCTCCACGGCCTTCAAGTGCTCGTTGGTGACACGGTCCCCGAGGATCTGCCGCGCCAGGGTGGCGACCTCCTGCTCGTCCTCCGTGAAGTTGAAGTCCACGCGCGCCTCAGTCCTTGTAGTGGGGCATGCCGATGCCGGCCATGGCGATGATGTCGCGCTGGACCTCGTTGGTCCCCCCGCCGAAGGTGAGGATGAGCCCGTTGAGGTAGGCCGTGGCGATCCGCCCCTGGAGCACCTCGCCGGGGCTTCCCCGCCTGAGGACGCCGGCGGTGCCGAGCACCTCGATCAGCCGGCGGTAGGCGTCCATCTTGAGCTCGCTCCCAAAGACCTTGATCGAAGACGAGTCGGCCATGTGCCGCTGGCCGCGGTCGGCGGACCACGCTTGGCGCCAATTCATCAGCCGGAGCACGGAGGCCTTGGCGTAGAGCTCGGCCAGCGCCTGCTGCACCCAGGGGACGTCGATGACCCGGCCTCCGTCGACCGTGGCCTCCCGGGCCCAGGCCGCGACGTCGGCGATGTCGCGCTGCAGCCGACCGCTCGTCATGAGCGATACCCGCTCGTGATTGAGCTGGCCGGTGATGAGCTTCCAGCCGTTGTTCTCGCCGCCGATCAGGTGGTCGGCGGGGACCCGGACGTCGTCGTAGAAGGTGGCGTTGGTGGTGGTGCCCCCGACCGTGCGCACCGTCTGCCGGGAGAACCCCGGAGCCGACGTGGGCACGAGGAAGACCGACAGGCCGGCATGCTTGCGGGCATCGGGATCGGTGCGGGCCGCCAGCCAGACGTAGTCGGCGTACTGGGCCAGGCTCGTCCACATCTTCTGGCCACGGATCACCCACTCGTCGCCGTCGCGGAACGCCGCCGTCTTCAGCGAGGCCAGGTCGGTCCCGGCATCGGGCTCCGAGTAGCCGATGGCGAAGATCAGGTCGCCGGCCAGGATGCGGGAGCAGAAGTCGTCGCGTTGCTCGTCGGTACCGAACTCGCGGATCATCGGCCCGACGGTGTTGAGGGTCAGGAACGGCAACGGGAACCCGACCGCCTGCACCTCGTCGGCGAAGATGAACTGCTCGACGGCCGACCGCTCCTGACCGCCGTAGCGCTTCGGCCAGCTCACCCCGAGCAGGCCGTCCGCGCCCATCTGCTTCATGGCCTTGCGGAACTCGGGCCCGCCCCCCTCTCCCCCGCTCGCCAGCTCGGCCGTCAGCTCCCGGGTCATCATCCGATCGAGGTACGCACGGAGCTCGTCGCGGAAGGCGGCCTGTTCGGTGGTGAAGGCGATCTCCATCAGTACCCCCCTTTGCTCTCCTCGAGTCCGAGTTGCGGGCGGGACTCGCCGCGGTGGAGAGCGTAGCCACCGGCGGCGGGTTCGGACCTGCCGTGGTTCATCGACCCTGGCCCTCCTGCGTGCGAAGCTCCAACCCTTCGAGGGAGCCAGCGGATCGCCAGCCCTCCAGGATGTCGGCGTACTCCGTCGGCGCGCCGAAATAGAAGCCGCCCTGCCGGGTCCTCGCGTCGGCCGTGCCCTCGTTGTTGTAGTAGCCGGGCGTGCAGTACTTCGCGGAGTCGGTGGTGCGCCGACCACGAGCGACGATCTGTGCCACCCAGCCCTCCTCGGCCTCGGCCGTCGCCTCCAGCTCGACGACGTCGCGCCGGAGCGCCGAGGCGATCACCCACGCTACGTGGACCGCCTGCTCGTGGAGCAGGTACGGGAAGTTCACGGTGAAGCCCGACTGCGCAATGCTCAGGATGAGGCAGTTGGGGAACCCGTGGACGTGGAGCCCGTGGTACGTCCGAACTCCGTCCGCCCACTTCTCGGTGAGCGTCGACCCGTCCCGGCCGACGAGCGCGAAGCCGGTACGCCGGGAGTAGTCCGTGCCGACCTCGAACCCGGTGGCGAAGATCAGGCAGTCGAGCTCGTACTCGGCGCCGTCGACCACGACGGCTCGCTCCGTGATGCGCTCGACGCCCCGACCCAGGGTGTCGACCAACGTCACGTTGGGCCGGTTGAACGTCTGCAGGTACTCGTCGTGGAAGCAGGGTCGCTTGCAGAACTGGCGGTACCAGGGTTTGAGCATCTCGGCCGTGGCCGGGTCGTCGACCAGGGCGTCGACCCGGGCCCGTACCTCCTCCATCTTGGCGAAGTCGGCCAGCTCCATCGTCGCGGCCAGCTCCTCGTCGGAGAGACCCGACGTGTTGTTGAGGCGCATCGCCAGCAGCTTCTTGGTGATGCTCGTCCAGGCATCGGCGACGAGATCCTCCTCGACCACGCCGCCGGCCGTGAGGATCTGGAAGTTCTCGATCCGTTGACGTTGCCAGCCGGGCTCCAGGGTCTTCGACCACTCCGGGTCGGTCGGTCGGTTGGCCCGCACGTCGACTGAGGACGGCGTGCGCTGGAGGACGTAGAGGTGCTCCGCCCACCGGGCGAGGTGGGGGACACACTGCACCGCCGTGGCCCCCGTGCCGATGATCCCGACCCGCTTGCCGGCGAGCCCGGTGAGGTTCCCGGCGGCGTCCCCGCCCGTGTAGCGGTAGTCCCACCGGCTGGTGTGGAAGGTGTGGCCCGAGAAGTCCTTGATGCCGGGGATCCCGGGGAGCTTCGGCTTCTGGAGAAACCCGTTGGCCATGGCGACGTAGCGGGCCCGCATGGCGTCGCCACGGTTCGTCGTGATGACCCACCGAGAGTCGGACGGGTCCCAGGTGACCGCCTCGACCTCGGTCTCGAGACAGGCGTTGCGGTAGAGGTCGTAGTGGCGGGCGATCCGGCGGCAGTGCTCGAGGATCTCGTCGCCCTTGGCGTACTTCTCGGTCGGGATGTAGTCGAGCTCCTCGAGCAACGGCATGTACACGTACGACTCGACGTCGCAGGCGATGCCCGGATAGCGGTTCCAGTACCAGGTGCCGCCCACGTCGGCCGCCTTGTCGATGAGGCGGATCTCCGAGACGCCGAGCTCGCGGAGGTGGGCGCCGGTCAACAGTCCGCCGAAGCCGGCGCCGATGACGGCCACGTCGACGAGATCGGTCAGGGGCTCCCGGGTGAAGCCCGGGTCAGCCCAGGGGTCGCGGGCGAAGCGGGCGAAGTCGCCGGCGATCTCCACGTACTGGTCGATGCCGTCGTCGCGCAGCCGGCGCTCGCGCTCCTGGCGATACCTCTTTCGGAGCGCTTCGGGGTCGAACCCGAGCTTCTCGACGGTGGTCATCGGCGGCGTCCCTTCGTGCCCTCCCCCGGCCCGGACGGCCGCCGGCACAGGCAGATCTTGAGTTGGTTTTCAGTTTCTGGCAAGTTCATGGGCTCGAGCCGAGAGGAGGCACCATGCCCAAGGCCGTCATGATCGTCTGGTCGAACCCCGGCCCCGGGGCCGACGAGGGCGAGTACAACTCGTGGTACGACTCGGTCCATGCCAAGGACGTGCTCAAGATCCCGGGGTTCCTGAGCTGCACCCGGTACAAGCTCTCCGAGGCCCAGTTCGGCCCGGTGGACGCGCCGGGCAACTACCTGGCGGTCTACGAGGTCGACATGGACGACCTGTCCGACGTGCCGAAGCGGCTCGGTGAGGCCTTCGCGGCCGGCGAGCTGCCGATGAGCGACGTGCTCGCGCCGGGTCCCATGCTCATCGCCGAAGAGGTCGCGGCCCGGCGCACCGCGTAGGCGCCGTCAACGAACCTGGCGTCCGGGCGTGGAACCCACGGCTTCAGCGCTGAGACAGCGCCCCGTTGCGCGACGGTCGGTCGATTACCCTGGGCCGCAATCTGAGCGCCTGCCGACAAGGTTGTCCGGTCGATCGCAGCGCGGCTCCATGAACGACTACGAGGTACGAGAGTGAACCAGACAACCGGTCGGCTCGCAGGAAGGGTTGCCTTCGTCACCGGCGCGGCTCGGGGTCAGGGCCGAGCGCATGCCGTACGCCTGGCCGCCGAAGGTGCAGATGTCATCGCGGTCGACATCTGCAGCGGTTTCTCATCGGTCAAGCTGAAGCCCGCCACCCCAGAAGACCTCGAGACGACGGCACGTCTCGTCGAGGAGCAGGGTCGGCGGATCGTGGCCCGCCGAGCCGACGTTCGGGACTTCGACAGCCTGCAGGACGTCGTCGATGAAGGGACAGCTCGGTTCGGTCGGCTCGACGTCGTCGTGGGCAACGCCGGAGTCCTGAATTGCTCATGGGCGTGGGAGATGACCGCTGAGCAGTGGCAGGAGGTCATCGACGTCAATCTCACGGGCGTCTTCAACACCTGCAAGGCTGCGATCCCGACCATGATCCGCGGTGGGCGCGGCGGCTCGATCGTCTTGACGAGCTCTGTGGCAGGCCTCTACGGACAGCCCTTTACCGCGAGTTACACGGCCGCCAAGCACGGCGTAGTTGGCCTTGCGCGGTGCCTGGCCAACGAGCTCAGTGAGCACAACATCCGCGTCAACACCATCCATCCGACGGGCGTCCGCACCGAGATGTACGACGAGCCGGAGCTGTTTCCGCTCATCGAGACGCGAGCCGAGACGCTCGGTCCGGTGTTCATGAACGGTCTGCCGACCGAGGTGATGGAGCCCGAAGACGTCTCCGCCGTCGTGGCGTTCCTCGCATCGGACGACGCCAAGCACATCACCGGCGATCAAGTTCGGATCGACTGCGGAAAACTCAATCGTTGAGGACCGCAACGCGGCGACAAACCGCGGGGGCCGTCAAGACATGTGGACGCCGCCGTTGGGGCGGAGGACCTCCCCGGTCATGAATCTCGACGCGTCCGCCGCCAGGTACAACATGGCGTAGGCGATGTCGGCCGGCTCGCCGACGACCCCGAGCGGCGACTGGCCGCCCCGCTGGCCGAGCACCTCTGCCCGCCTGGCCTCGTCCACGCTCCCGTCGGCCTGGGTCCAGACCCGCTTGGTCATGGGCGTCTCGATGAAGCCCGGCGCCACGGCGTTGCAGCGGACACCGGCCGGACCGAGCTCGCTCGCCACCGTCCGGGTGAGCTGGATGACGGCCGCCTTGGACATGCCGTAGGCGGCCAGCGTGGGGGCCGGCATCTCGCCGCCGGCCGAGGCCACGTTGACGATGGAGCCGCGCTTGGCCGCGCTCATCACCCTCCCCGCGGCGGCACAGCCCCACACCACCCCCTTCAGGTTGACGGCGAGCACCGCGTCGAGATCCTGCTCGCGCAGGTCGACGACGGAGGCGTTGCGGATGATGCCGGCCACGTTGGCCCAGACGTCGATGCGCCCGGTGCCCTTGACGGCGGCCCGGGCGAGATCGTCCACCTCCGCCTTCACCGAGACGTCGGTCGGGACGGCGACCGCGCCGGCGACCTGGCCCGCCGTCTCCTCGAGCCCATCCTTGTCGCGATCGGCGAGCACGACGGTGGCCCCCGCCTGCGCGAACGTGATGGCCGTCTGGCGTCCGATGCCCATCGCGGCGCCGGTGACGACCGCAGTGCGGCCCTCCAGCGAGAAGGCCTCGGGCACGGAGGAGTGCAGCGCTGTTGCCTGCTTGGCCGCGGCGTCGCGCAATCCCGAGATGAGGTCCATCAGATCCTCGCCGTGGCGTCGACCCGGTGGCCGCGCTCTTCGAGGCGCGGGCGGACCTCCTTGGCCAGCAGCTCGAGGTTCCGCATCACCTTCTCGTGCGGCAGGTCGCCAAACTGCACGTAGCAGAGCAGCTCGTCCACCCCGACCGCCTCGTAGCGCAGGATCTTCTCCAGGCACTCCTCGGGGGTCCCGATGATGATCATGTCCTGCTCCTGGTAGTGCGACACCGGGACCTTCCCCTGGATGACCGGCTCGAGGAGCGGGAAGATGGCCTTTTGCTGCTCCGGCGGCAATTCACGCAGCTCCCACTCCAGGGTGAACTCGGCCAGGTGCCGGTACCACCAGTTGACCGATTCCCAGAGACCGTAGGCGGCGGCCTCGTCGGCGTCGTCGTAGCAGTGCACGAGCGTGTAGACGCCGACCCTGTCGTTCTTGACCCGCGTGAGCATGTCCTCGGGCCGGGCCAGCGCCTGTGCCGACCGGTAGGCGCGGATGTGATCGGCCATCTTCTCTACGGGCTGGAGGAGGGCGAAGGACAGCAGCCCCAGCCCGTGCTCCCCGGCGCTGACCGCGCTCGTCTCGCTCGCCGCGGCCTGCCAGCACGGCGGATGGGGATCCTGGAAGGGCTTCGGCGTCTGGACGCGCTCGGGGAATCGGAGGTTGGGGCTGTCCCAGGAGAACTTCTCCTGCTCCCACATGCTCACGATGATCTCCATCGCCTCCTTCCACTGCGCACGGGAGCGATCGTCGGTCGGCACGCCGAACGCCGCCTGCTCCATCGGCGTCGACCGGCCCGTTCCCCATTCCACGCGGCCGTGCGACAGGACGTCGACCGTGGCGACCTTCTCGGCCACGCGGGCCGGATGGATGAAGCCGAAGGGCAGCAGGGTGACCCCGAAGCCGAGCTTGATCTGCGTGGTGCTGAGGGCAAGGCCGCCGAGGATGGCCTCCGAGCAAGGGGAGGCGGAACGCCCCTCACGGAAGTGGTGCTCGACCACCCAGACGGTGTTGAAACCCAACTTGTCGGCGTACTGGATCTCGGCGATGGCCTCGTCGTAGGTGCGCTGCTCCGCGTCGCGCTGCCCATAGGGGTGCGGCTTCGACCAGGGCTTGATCTTCGGCTGGAACTCGTAGAGCAGGTCCAGTTTCATCCCGGCAGTCCCTCCCTATGCCTTTGCAATATCGAAGACGGCTTCGTAAAGTGATGTCACTTTGTCACGTCCTGCGCTGTCTGCCAACCGGGCCATCGCCGTACTCAGCTTCCTGGCCGCCCATCCCACCGAGAGCTTCACCCTGACGGATCTCGCCGAGCGCGTCGGCGTGAACCTGGCCTCGATGCACGCAGTGCTGGCCGTCCTGCTCGAGGCCGGCTACGTCTCCCGCCATCCCCGGCTGCGGACGTTCACCCTGGGGCCGACGGTGGTGGCGCTGGGTAGCGCGGCACTGGAAGCCCACCCCGTCATCGACCGAGCCCGGGATGCGGCCAGGGACCTGGCGCACGAAACCGGCCTGGAGGCCACCGTCACTGCCCCGGCGGGGGATCAGATCGTGTTCCTCGCACGCGCCGGCGAGCCATCGCCACGGGGTGTGTCCGCGCTGGTCGGCCAGACGGTGCCGCTGCTGCCACCGGTCGGTTCGGTGTTCGTCGCGTGGGGAGGAGCCGACGCCTGGCTGGAACGGGCGCGCGACGCGGCCTCGCTCGAGGCCGTGCTCGCCGCGGTCCGTCGGCGCGGCTACTCCGTAGGGTTGGAAGCACCCGCACGCCAAGGGCTCAACGTCGCGCTGCACGACTTGTCGCTTCACCCGAGCGACGAGGACCTTCGCGACAGCCTCAACTCCTACGTCAGCGGTCTCGAGACCGGGACCTACCAGCCGGCCGACATCGCAGCGGGCCTCCTCTACGAGGTGTCCCACATCGCCGCCCCGATCTTCGGCTCGGACGGCCGGGTGGTGCTCGCGCTGACGCTCGTCGGGTTCGAGGAGCCGATGCGTGGCCGGGCGGTGATCGCCTACGGCGAGAGATTGCGCGACGCCGGCCTGGTCCTCACCAAGAGGACCCGGGGCCGCGTCCCGGACGTTGCTGCCACCCGGCCACGGAAGGCCGCCGCCAGCTGAGTCAGCCAGGTTCCGGCGAGCCGGCCACCGCCGGCCCTTCCGGACCCGAGACGCTCGCCTCTCCGGGCTCGACCTCGAGCACCTCGCGGTGGAACGTGAGCAGGCCGAGGAGGAATAGGGCGCCCGCCGCGACCAGCCCGACCACGATCAGATCCGGCACGAGCGCCTCCCTGGGGACCCTCAGGACGAACAGGACACACGCCACCCACACCAGCGCGCCCTCCCGACGACCGAGTCGCTTGCGCACGACCAGGTAGAGGACGATCGTCGAGCCGTAGATGATCTTCGGGAGGATCGTCGACGCGATGATCAGCTTGAGTAGCGCGAAACCTGGTAGCGCGACGATGAGTACCACTCCTACGACGAAGACGAGGACGGTGGCCGGGATCGGCGTATGGGTACGGGGATTGACCCGCCGCATGAGCCCGTGGGCAGGAAAACGTCCGTCGCGTGCCATCGCGAAGACGAGCCGCGAGCACGCGGTCATGACCGCTATCCCGGCGCCGAAGAACGCCAGCGTGATCGCGACCAGGAAGATCCTCTCGGTCGACGAACCGAGCTGGTCGCGGACGACCGTCGCCACGGGCGAGTCGCTGGGAGTGACTCGGGGAATGTCCTTGATCACGACGGTGAGGGTGATCAAAAATGCCAGCCCCAGTACCCCCGCCGCGACCACAGAACCGACGACGGCGCGCGGCACGCTCCGATGGGGATCCTCGGCCTCCTCGGCCAGGTTCGCTGCCGCATCGAAGCCGACGAGCGTGGCCAGGCCCATGATCATCGCGGCCATCAGCCCGCCGCCGACATCGAAGTAGTCCGAAGATCCTTGAGCGACGCCCCGTGACACGAGGTTTCCCACCGAACCGCCGCCCGAGACCAACACGGCGATGATCAACGCGACGCCCAGCGCAGCCACGATCACCAGCTCCATCACAACCGCGCTCGAGTTGATGATGCTGGCAAGGCGCGTCGAGGCGAGCACCAGCCCAACCTGAACGAGCAACACCACGACGGTGATCAGGCGCGCGGTTCTCTCGTCGGGCTGGATGTTGAAGAGGGGCATGAATGCTGTCTTCGCCAGCGCGTTGTCACACGCCACCACCGCGATCGCCAGGTAGCAGACCGTCAGCCAACCGAGCGCTAACCCGAACTTGGGGTTGGCGAGCCGCGAGCCCCATTGGTGGCTCTACGCGTTGATTGCCTAAGCGTTCTGGACGAAGCAGGCTTTCTTTACGCCAGGAGCAGGGTCACCACCGAAGCGGCAGAAAACGGGGCTTGTTGCATTCATATCGTAGTTATATCTTCCGTTCGCGCCGTAGGCCACCGTTCTGGTACCAGAGAACTGGCACTGGTCCCCTTCGCCGGCGCAGAACGTATATCCCGCTGGGCCTGTCTGCAGCGGTCCGAAGGTCATCGGCACGATAACGTTTGACGATCCCGTGGCGCTATCCGACCCTCCCGTGCAGTCGAGGTTACCTTGGCTGGTGCACCAGCCAAGCACGAAAATGCTGAAGACAGTGAGAGGCGGGATTTGCTGGAGCCTCGCTACCGTCCATTCGGTCAATCCATTCGGCAACGTTATCGTCACCTTTAGCTGTCCAAACGAGGCGCTTAGTGAGCAGGGTGGAACCGAGGAGGCGTCGGTTGCAAACGCGTAGAACGACTCATCTTCCTCTGGGACAACGCCGGGAACCGCCACCGACCTTGGGCGAAGTACGCAGTTCGAGTCACTTGATGCTTTCAGAAATGAGTATGCAATCTTTGTGTTCATCGGTAACGCACTCATGTCGGGCCGAAAATACACATCATTGCCATTATTTGGAGGAGGTTTCGAGGTAGCAAGGGCACTCGCAAGAGCGACATTTCCTGACTGCCCGAGAAGCCCGTCGCCAGTGGTGGCCTCATGAGAAACGCCACCACCGTACCTGGGGGACGCGCCGGCCATGGGCCCCAACCAGGTTAAACCAACCAGGACAGTGGCGGCAGCCAGTACCAACCCTCTGCGCATGGTGCAGCCCCTTCCCCGAAGCCTCGCGCTGTCTGCGCGAATCGTAGCGCCGACCGGGCGATATCGCCCAGCCTTCAAAATTGGGACAGGCAGGCCAGCGCTCCTGGAACCACCTAAAAGTGGGTGGGTCTCAGATCCGCACAGTCGCGAATGCGTTTTCGCACCTCACATCATGGACCAGCGAACCCACTGTCGTACAGTTTTTGCGAATAGGTAGAAGCCCCGGGAGTCGGTGCGGTAGGGGGGCGTGGTGCGAGCCGCAAAGCGCCAGAGGAGCCGAAGACTAGGGCTGGAAAACGGAAGGCCCTAGGCATCAAATGATGGCTAGGGGATGAGCTGGCCGCGCTTGTCGAGCGCCGGGGATCCGTGAAGGTGACACTCTCCTCTTCGTCTCCGAGCCACGATCTCGAGCGCGCTTGGTGTCCACTGTCATGAACGCTCAGAGAACAGATCCCTTGGTCGCGACGAACCGGCTTGGACACGCCCAACACCACCACCGCAGACCTCTGCGCCTCCACCACGGCCGAGGCAGGCAAGCGAGCAGCCGAGGAGATCGGACAGTGGTTGCGGCCCGCCAGTCGGCCGAAAACCCAACGGCTCGGAACCCGCGCCAGAGACTGGCTTCCTGACCTGGTCATTCGAGTGGGCGCTAGAGGACTCGAACCTCCGACCTCAGCCGTGTGAAGGCTGCGCTCTAACCAACTGAGCTAAGCGCCCAAGACCGACTCGGGATGCAAGTCGGCAGCTGACGACGTTAGCGCAGGGTGGGCTCCGGGCCCGGACGCTGGGCCTGCGCTCCCGCCTGACCGGTTACCGTCCCCGCGCTCCCCCGGGTAACCTTGGGCGGTCATGTCTCCGTCGAATACCCGAGGCGGCCCCAACTACGACCAGGGCACCCAGGCCGTGCTCTCCCTCCGGGAACGGCTCACGTCGACCTTCCTGAAGCCGCCCAAGCCGGCGCCCGAGGCCGAGAAGGTCCGCGACCGGCCGATGACCGACGACGAGAAGCGCGCCTGGATCCGCGGGCTCGAGCCCATCGAGCGGAAGTGGGGCTTTCTCCTCTCGGCGTACGCCGCCCTGGTCGCGCTGTACCTCAACCTGCCCGACATCGTCAGCAAGCACTACGTCTACGAGAAGGTCGGGAACCGCCACGAATGGGTCCTGACCAACCGCAGCGCCCTGCTCCTCCTGATCGTGCAGCTCGTGCTGGCCGCCGGCATCGCCGCCGCCGCATACTTCCGCAAGCGTCCGATCCTCGGGTTCTTCCTGCTCATCAGTGCGTTCGCCAGCAACGTGCTCGGCATTCCCATGCTGATCCTGGCCGGTTGGGTCTTCATGCGCTCCTGGCGGGTGCAGCGCTACGGCTCGACCGAGGCCAAGGTCGCCGCCAAGGCGTCCGCCGAGCGGCGAGAGGCCAAGAAACGGGGCGAGAAGGTCCCCGGCATCTTCAGCGGCCGGGCCAGCTCCAGCTCGTCCGCCGTCGACGCGAGCTCCACCGTGGCCTCCGGCCCGCGGCGCGCCTCGGAGGGCTCCAAGCGCTACACGCCGCCCAAGCCCAAGAAGCCCGAGCCAAAGAAGCGGACACCCCCGACGAAGAGCCCTGTCAAGGGTTCGTCGGCCAAGAGCTCTTCGGCCAAGAGCACGTCCTAGAGCCGCCGAGCCGGGTGCACGCCCTTCGGGGCAGCACTCGACCCGCGTCGCGGGCAGCCTGCCCATCCGGCATGACGAGCGCCGAGCGCAGCAGTCGGAGCACGTCCGCCCGGCGCCGGACCAGCGACCGAGCCGTCGGTTCCTCGCCGAGCGCCCGGAGCACCTCGACCTCGGTGACCATGCCGATCACGGTCGAGTAGATGGCGAGCAAAAGCATGCGGGGGTCGTGCCGCTGCATCCGCCCGGCGTCCATCTCGGCCTCTAGGAAGTCCGAGGCGCGACTCGCCATCGGCTGGAGCGTCTCGGCCATCCACGTGGCAGCGGGTGGCCCGAGGCGCGAGACCTCACGCAGCAGCCCGAGCAACTCGGGCCGGCGGGCGGCCAACCGAAAGACCGAGCGCACGACCGATTCGACCCGGTCCCACCCCGTCCCGGCCTCCTCGAGGGCCTGCTGGAGGACCTGGGTCAGCTCGCGTCCGCTCCGTTGGATCACCGCCTGCAACAGCGCCTCCTTGGTGGGGAACCAGTAGAGGATCGTCTGCTTGCGGATCTCGAGGCCCGCCGCCAGGGCGTCGAGGGAGGAGACGTCGTAGCCGCGCTCGGCAAAGGAGCTCAGCGCGGCGTCGAGGATCCGATCCGCCGTGCGCGCCCTGCCGATCGGAACCGTCGCCATCTACCAAATGGTAGACAAGTCTGCCTACCAAGTGGTAGACAGATGGCCCGTGTCGATCGTCGAGTCCCTCTCGGGGCGCCGGATCTTCCTCACCGGGGCCACTGGGTTCCTGGGCACCGCATTGGTCGAGCGCGTGCTGCGGACGATCCCCGACGCCGAGGTCGTCCTGCTCGTCCGCGCCGGAAGGCGAGCCTCTCCGGCCCAGCGGGTGCAACGCGAGATCGTGCGCAACGACTGCTTCGACCGGCTGCGCTCCGAGCTCGGTGACCGCTTCGCCGAGGAGACCTCCCGGCGGCTGATCGCGGTGGCCGGCGACGTCGGGCAGGACGGTCTCGGACTCGACGACGAGGGGCGGCGGCTGCTCGCCTCCTCCGACGTGGTCGTCCACTCGGCGGCGACGGTCAGCTTCGACGCCCCGCTCGACCAGGCGGTCGAGGTCAACCTGCTCGGGCCCGCCCGGGTGGCGGACGCCCTGGTCGAGGCGTGCCGGAAACACGGTCGAGACGTTCCCCACCTGATCTCGGTCTCGACCGCCTATGTGGCCGGCACCCACCAGGGGGAGGCCCGGGAAGAGCTCCTCGACGAGAACCCCTACTCCCTCGACGTGGACTGGGAGGCCGAGGTCGACGCGGCGCGCCGGGCGCGCGCCGACCTGCAGTTGCGGTCGCGGGAGCGCACGCGGCTCGAGGGATTCCGGCGGGCGGCCCGAGAGGAGCTCGGAGCGGCCGGCGACCACCTGCTTGCGGTCCGCTCGGAGCGCCTCCGGGAGGAATGGGTCAAGGACGAGATGGTCCGGGCGGGCTCGGCCCGGGCCCAGTCGCTCGGCTGGCCGGACGCCTACCCCTTCACGAAGGCCCTCGGCGAGCGTGCGCTGGTCAGCCGCCATGGTCAGGGTTACGCCGGCGCGGACGCCGTGGTGCCGCTCACCATCATCCGGCCGTCGATCATCGAGTCGTCGCTCGTCGAGCCACGTCCGGGTTGGATCCGCGGCTTCCGGATGGCCGAGCCGATCCTCATCTCGTACGCCCGAGGGCTGCTGAGGGAATTCCCCGGCGTGCCTGAGGGGATCGTCGACGTGATCCCCGTCGACCTGGTCGTCGCCACGATCATCGCGGCCGCCGCCCGGGGTCCGTCCCCGGAGCGGCCGGAGGTGTTCCACGTCGCCTCGGGCGTGCGCAACCCCCTGGCCTACGGCCGGTTGCAACAGCTCACCCAGGAATGGTTCGGGCGCCACCCCCTCTACGACGAGCGGGGGCAGCCGATCGCCGTCCCGGACTGGACGTTCCCCGGGCGCGGCCGCGTCCAGCGCCAGCTCCGGCGGGCCAACCGGCTCATGGACGCCGCCGAGCGCGCCGTACGCGCGCTCCCGGTACGCGGGCGACAGGCTTCGTGGTCGGCGAAGCTCGAGGATCGCCACAACCTGGCCCGGCGGGCCCTCGGCTACGTCGAGCTCTACGGTGCCTACACCGAGACCGAGGCCCGCTACCGAGTGGAGCGTCTCATGGCGCTCTGGGACACGCTCGACGAGGCGGACCGACGCGCCTTCGCCTTTGACCCCGCCGCCATCGATTGGGAGCACTACATCCACGACGTGCACCTGCCCTCGGTCGTGCGGCACGCTCGGGTCCGCACGAGCCCCGGGCGCTCGCGCGTCGACGACCGGACCACCCGGACCCGCAGGGCGGTGCTGTCCGAGGACCGCCACCTGGCGGTGTTCGACCTCGAGCACACCCTCGTCGCGTCCAACGTCGTGGACTCCTACGCCTGGATGGCCACCCGCCATCTGTCGCCGGCACGGAGGGCTCGATTGGTCGCAGAGCTCCTGCGAGAGGCACCCTCGTTGCTCGCGCTCGACCGCCGCGACCGCAGCGACTTCCTCCGGTACTTCTACCGCCGCTACGAGGGGGCATCCGTTGCGGAGCTCGAGGCCGACTCCTGGGACCACTTCCACGAGCACCTGTTGCCGAGGACGTTCCCCGACGGCATCGCCCGGGTGCGCGAGCACCGGCGTCTCGGCCACCGGACGCTGCTCATCACCGGCGCGCTGGACTTCGTGATCGCACCCCTGCGCCCGCTGTTCGACGACATCGTCTGTGCCCGGCTCGGCCGCATCGACGGCCGCTACACGGGCGAGCTCGACGAGCTGCCCCCCACCGGCGAGGCACGGGGATCGATGCTCACCAGTTACTGCAGGGAGCACGGGCTCGATCCGGACCACTCGGTGGCCTATGCCGACTCCGCCAGCGACCTGGCCATGCTCGAGGCCGTGGGGTTCCCGGTCGCCGTCAACCCCGAGGCCCGGCTCTCGGCCATCGCCCGGCGCCGTGGTTGGCTGGTCGAGGACTGGTCCAAGGCCGCCGGAGGGGCGTCCCGGCCGCTCCCCCTCGGACCCCTCGACCGTTGGGCCTCCTCCGGACGCCCGCTGGACGTCGCCGGGGCCGACGACACACGCGAGCGCGGGATGGTGGCGCGGTGAAGGGGCTCGTCTTCGAGCGGAGCCTTCCCCGGTTCGCCGCGGCGCGCCTCACCTCGGCGTTCGGGTCGGGCAGGGGGGCCGCCACCGGGCCGCTGCGCCTGGCCGACCTCGACCCTCCCGCCAAGCGGGACGGCGCCTGGCACTCCGTGCGACCCCTGCTGTCGGGAATCTGCGGCTCCGACCTGGCCACGGTGGACGGCCACAGCTCGCGTTACTTCGAGGAGCTGGTGAGCTTCCCGTTCGTCCCCGGCCACGAGGTCGTCGGCGCGCTCGACGGCATCGCCCGGGCGGCGGACGGCTCCGCGCTCTCCGACGGCACCCGTGTGGTGATCGAGCCCGTCCTCGGGTGCCGGGCGCGCGGCATCGACCCACCCTGCGTCTGGTGCGCGGCCGGACACCCCGGCAACTGCGAGCGAGTGACGACCGGCCACATCCGGCCGGGCATCCAGACGGGCTACTGCGCCGACACCGGAGGCGGATGGTCGACCGCCGGCCTGGTCGCACACGAGAGCCAGCTGCACGTCGTGCCCGACGAGCTGGCCGACGTCGATGCGGTGCTCGTCGAGCCGCTCGCCTGCGGCCTCCACGCCGCCTCGGCGCCGGAGCGGTCCGCCGAGGACACCGTCGCCGTGATCGGGGCCGGCACGGTGGGCCTGACCGTGATCGCCGGCCTGGACTTCCTCGCCCGCAAGGGCCTCGCCCCCGCGCCAAAGGCGCTCCTCGTCGGAGCCCGCTACCGGCACCAGCGCTCGCTGGCCGAGGCCATGGGCGCGTCGGCGGCGCTCCCCTCGGACCGCCTCACCCGAGCCGTTCGGCGCGAGTCCGGTTCGCTGGTGGTCGGGGACCCGACGACGGGGGGCATGCGCCTGAGCGGCGGCGCCGACGTCGTCTTCGACTGCGTGGGGTCGGAGGACTCCCTCGCCCAGGCCCTCGCGACAGTGCGTCCGCGGGGGCAGGTCATGTTGGTGGGCATGCCGGGACGGATGCGCCTCGACCTCGCGCCGCTGTGGCACCGGGAGATCCGGCTGGTGGGCTCCTACGCCTACGGATCGGAGCGATTCGGGGACTCGGCACCGCTCCGTACCTTCGACCTCGCACTCGAGCTGGCCGGCGACCTGGCACAACGCCTCGGCAGCGGGCGGTTGGTCTCGGCGGCGTACCCCCTCGACCGGTTCGAAGAGGCGCTCGTCCACGCCGGGAGTGCGGGACGCAGGGGCGCCGTCAAGGTGGTCTTCGACGTCCGAGCCGGATCGCCGGTGAGGTCGCGATCGAAGGCGCAGCGACCTCCAGACAGAAGGGATGCCCGATGAGCCCGCGGCCGGGATTCGTGCTCGAGGTGGACGGCTCCACCCCACCGCTGCTCATGTGGAACGGCGAGGGCTACCAGCTCGACCGCCTCCCCGAGGGGAGCCGGGTGCTCTACCCTCCCGAGCCGCTCGCGGCGCTCGACGACCCGGTGGCCGCCATCCGCCGGGCGCTGCGGGAGCCCCTCGGGGACAGCCGGCCGATGGCGGAGCTCTTGCGGCCGGGCATGCGCCTCACGATCTGCTTCGACGACATCTCCCTCCCACTGCCCCCGATGCGCGCCCCCGACGCCCGCCAGCTCGTCATCGAGGAGGTGCTCGAGATGGCGGCCGCCGCCGGCGTGGACGACGTCGTGCTGGTCGCCGCCCTGGCCCTGCACCGCCGCATGACCGAGGCCGAGCTGCGCCATGCGCTCGGTGACCGGGTCTACGAGGCGTTCGCCCCGCACGGCCTGCTCACCCAGCACGATGCGGAGGATGCCGACAACCTCATCGACCTCGGCGTCACCGAGCAGGGCGAGGAGGTGGAGATCAACAAGCGGGCGGCCACGAGCGACCTCCTCGTCTACGTCAACATCAACCTCGTGGCCATGGACGGCGGCCACAAGAGCGTGGCCACCGGGCTCGCCAGCTACCGGAGCCTCCGCCACCATCACAACCCCCAGACCATGCGTCACAGCCGGTCGTTCATGGACCAGCCGTCCTCCGAGCTGCACTCCTCCAATTGGCGGATGGGCCGGCTGATCGCCGCGAGCGGGGTCAAGGTGTTCCAGATCGAGACCACGCTCAATACCGACGCCTTCCCCGAGCAGTTCCGCTTCCTCCAGCGCCGGGAGTGGGAGTGGAGCTGGCGGGACCGGGCCGCCTTCGCCGCGAGCTCCGCGGCGATGTCCGGCGCGCCGCCGCGCATCGTCCGCCAGATCCTGCACTCCATCCGTGCCCCTCAGGCCATGACCTCGGTGCAGGCCGGGGAGGTGGAGGCGGTCCACGAGGTGACCACCCGCAACGTGTGGGCCCAGCAGGGGGTCGAGATCGAGGGGCAGGCCGACATCCTGAGCCTCGCCCTCCCCTACATCTGCCCCTACAACGTCAACTCGATCATGAACCCGATCCTCGTGGCGTGCCTTGGGCTCGGCTATTTCTTCAACCTCTACCGGGGGCGGCCGCTCGTGCGCGAGGGCGGCGTGGTGATCCTGCGCCACCCGACCCGGTGGGAGTTCCACCCGGCCCACCACCCGAGCTACATCGACTTCTTCGACCAGGTGCTCGCGGCGACGACCGATCCCGCCGAGATGCACAAGAAGTACGAGGAGGGCTACGCCACCGATCCCTGGTACGTGCACCTCTACCGGACCGGCCACGCCTACCACGGGGTCCACCCCTTCTACATGTGGTACTGGTGCGCCCACGCCCTGGAGCACGTCGGGCGCGTCGTCATCGTGGGCGGCGACCCGGCCGCGGTGCGAAGGATGGGGTTCTCGCCGGCGAGCACGCTGCAGGACGCCTTGGAGATGGCGAGCGACGTCGTCGGCCCGAGCCCGACGCTCACCCACGTGCACGTCCCGCCCCTGCTCATGGCGGACGTGCGGTGAGGGTGCCGCGGGCCACGTTCCCGCTCGCCCCGCCCACCTGGCCAGCCGGCGTTCCCCGGCCGGCGCCGGAGCGTCGCGTCGGGCTCGACTACGACCACGACTGGTCCCGGCGGTACCCGGCACGCCTCGTGCGCGCCGCCATGCTGGACAACGTGACGCGGCCCCTCGCGCAGCTGGTGACGCCGACCACCGTGCGGGGTCGTGAGCACCTGCGTCACATCGAGGCGCCGATGATCTTCGTGGCGAACCACACCAGCCACGTCGACACGCCCCTGTTCCTCACGACCCTCCCGGTGGACCTCCGCCATCGGACGGTCGTCGCCGCGGCGTCGGACTACTTCTTCGACCGCACCTGGAAGTCGGTGCTCTGGTCGCTCTCCCTCGCCGCCATCCCCATCGAGCGCAACCGCGTCAACCGACGCTCGGCGGACGTCGCCGCCGGCCTCGTGGAGGACGGGTGGAACCTGGTCATCTTCCCCGAGGGCGGTCGCTCCCCGGACGGCTGGCTGCAGGAGTTCCGGGGAGGCGCCGCCTACCTCGCCCGGCGCACGGGCCGACCGGTCGTGCCGGTGCACATCGACGGTACCCGCGACGCACTGGCCAAGGGCCCCGAGACGGCCGATCGTCCCCGCGGTGGATCGGGCACCGAGGGCCGCCACACGGCACGCCTGCGGAGGGCGCCGGCCACGGTGACCTTCGGACCCGCCCTCGAGCCTGAGGAGGGAGAGGACGCCCGCCGCCTGGCCGCCCGGATCGAGCGGGCGGTCTCGGTGCTCGGCGCCGAGGCCCGGAGCGACTGGTGGACGGCCCGCCGTCTCCAGGCCAAGGGGTCACTGCCGGACCCACGGGGTCCGGAGGCCTCGCCGTGGCGACGCGCCTGGGCGCTCGGACCCCGGCGGGAGCCGGGACAGGTCGAGCGCAGTGCCCGGGGGGCCGCCGAGCCCCGGACCGAGAGGTCCCGGTGGCCGGACCTCCGGCCAAGCGGGCCACGCGCACGACGGGCGGTGACCGGATGAGCGGGCCCGGGCCCCCGAAGCGGTCCGGCACGACCGGGACCAGCGGAGAAAACGGAGAAGAGGCCGCCGAGCCCGTGCTCGCCGGCCCCCTGCAGGGGGTGAAGGTCGTCGACCTCTCGATCGCGCTCACCGGGCCCTACGTCGGGGCCCTCTTCGCGGACCAGGGCGCCGACGTCGTCAAGGTGGAACGGCCCGGCATCGGCGACATCGCCAGGTGGGTCGGCGTCATGGTCAACGGCATGAGCTCGCTGTACCTCGTGTGCAACCGGGGCAAGCGCTCCATCGCGGTGGACATCCGCACCGAGGGAGGGGCGGACGTGGTCCGGCGGCTGCTGGCCGGTGCCGACGTCGTCCTGCAGAACTTCCGTCCCGGGGTCATGGACCGGCTGGGACTCGGCTACGACGACGTGCGGGCGGAGAACCCCGACGTCGTCTACTGCTCGCTGTCGGGATTCGGTCCGGAGGGCCCCTACCGCGACCGCAGCGCCTACGACACTGTCATCCAGGCGTACGGCGGCTTCGCCGCCAACCAGGCCGACCCGGAGGACGGCGTGCCGGTCTTCCTCCGCCAGACCGCGGCCGACAAGGTGACCGCGCTCTACGCCAGCCAGGCCGTGACGGCCGCGCTGTTCGCCCGGGAGAGGGGCATGGGCGGCCAGCACCTCGAGCTCGCCATGGCCGACGCCGTGGTCTCGTTCCTCTGGGCCGACTCGGCGGCCAACGAGGTCCTCCTCGAGTCGGACGGCTCCCAACACTCGAGCTTCGTGGCGGGCTTCCGTCCGCTGCGCTTCGTCGACGGCTGGGGGATCGTGACCCCGACCTCGGACGCGGACTTCGCCGCCATGTGCCGCGGGCTCGGCGTCGAGGGCTACGACGACCCTCGGATCGCCACGATCGCCGAGCGCATCAAGCACCGCGACGTGCTCGCGCCGGTCATGGACATGTGCTACGTACGGGCCGCCAACATGACCATGGCGGAGGCGACCGAGCGCCTCGAGGCCGAGCGTGCCCCCTTCTCGATGATCCTCACCCCCGAGGAGCTGACCCGGGACCCCCACGCGATCGCCGTCGGGCTCTTTGAAGAGCAGGAGCACCACGTGGTCGGGCGGACCCGGATGCCCCGTCACCCGACGCGCTTCTCCGCCACCCCCGCGCACCTGAGCTCCGGGTCGCCGGCCCTGGGCGAGCACACCGACGAGATCCTGGCCGAGCTCGGCCTGGGCGACCGGGCGGCGAAGCTTCGGGAATCGGGCGTCGTCGCCTGACCCGGCGCAGGGCTCCGGCGCACCATCAGGTCGAGATGCCGAGACCCTCGAAGGCCGCTTCGTCGAGGTACCCGTTCCAGTAGTTGGACTGGCTGGGGTTCTTCGGGTCGCGATCCCCGCTGGCGTCCAAACGGGGCGTGAAGGAGCAGCGCCGACACACCCGGAGAGGACACCCCTCGGGCCGGTTGGGCAGGAGCAGTCCTCACTGCAGAGGGTCGAAACGGACCCACTGCCCCGGATACGATTGGCGACCGGCACATTTGATCGGTCGGCGGCATCACGACCAGCGGCCAGCGATCGATCAACGGCACAGCAATGGGGGACCCCATGACCGTCGTCGACAGGCGCAGCGACAAGGACATGACCGGTGGCGACTGGGAGGGTCTGTCCATCACCGCCTCCGGTGTGGAGCGCAACGGCCCGACCCTCATCCCGGTCGACCGGTACACCTCGGCCGAGTGGATGGCCCGGGAGAACGAGCGGGTGTGGCCTCGGGTCTGGCAGGTCGCCTGCTCGGTCGACCACGTGGCGGAGCCGGGTGACTTCTACGAGTACCGCGCCGGCTGGCTCTCGATCCTCGTCGTCCGGGGCGACGACGGCGAGCTGCGGGCCTTCCAGAACGCCTGCCGTCACCGCGGGAACGTCATCTGCGAGGGATCGGGCTCGGGCCTGACCGAGCTGCGCTGCCCCTACCACCGGTGGGCCTGGCACATGGACGGCCGTCTCCGGGAAGTCCCCTCGAGGAAGGGCTTCGGCAAGCTCGACAACGCGTCCCTCGGCCTTCGTCCCGCCCTGGTCGACACGTGGGGGCGGCTCGTGTTCGTCAATCTCGACACCGACGCCATGCCGCTCGACGAGTGGCTCGAGGGCGTCCCCGAGGACGTGTCGTGGTGCCCCGTGGACGACTACCGGTGCCAGCACCTCATCGTCTCCCCCATGCCCGCCAACTGGAAGGTGATCGCCGACGGGTTCTCGGAGACGTACCACATCCAGGGGATCCACCGAGAGATGCTCGGCCACATCGACGACGTCGACGCGCCGCAACGGCTGTGGAAACGCCACGGCGTCTCCTACCAGCACTACGGCGTTCCGTCACCCCGGCTCGGGCGCAACGTGCCCGACGAGACGGTGTGGGACACGTGGATGACGTGCATGGGCGAGCGGCTGGGGCTCTCGGCCGGGGCCCCGATGCCCGAGATCCCACCCGGCAAGACCGTCCAGGACGTCATCGCCGCGGGCATGGTGGCCCACTACGAGAGCCAGGGCGTCGACATCTCGATGCACGATCCGGTGCGGCTGACGGCCATGTCGCAGTACAACCTCTTCCCCAACGCCACCGTCCTGTTCATGCCCGACATGATCTCCGTGCTCTCGGCCCGACCGGGTCTCACACCCGACGACGCGCAGTTCGTGATGATGACCCTGCAGCGCTCCACCCCGGGGGCCCCGAGCAGCGAGCCCCTGACGATGGAGGTGCCCAACGACACGAGCCTCGGTTTCGTCATGAACCAGGACGTCGGCGTGATGAAGACGGTCCAGCGGGGCCTGCACCAACCTGGGCTCACGCACATGACGATCTCGTCCGAGGAGTGTCGGCTCATCAACCTCCATCGCAACCTCGACGAGTGGTGCGGGGCCTGACTGGCTGACCGGCTGACCGGCTGACCGGCTGACCGGCTGACCGGCTGACCGGCTGACCGGCTGACCCGAGCTCAACTCCCGTCGAGCAGCCGGCGGCACCTCTCGATCCAGCTTCTCGGCCCCGAAGTCGGTCGGGCGGCCGTCGCCGCGGCGAGCCGCTCGGCCCGCAGCGACGACTCCTCTGCGTCGTCGATCGGGGCGAGAGGGACACCGTCGAGCGCCCAGGCGAGGAGCAAGTCGGCGAGGCCCGGGTTGCGCGCCAGGACCGGGCCGTGCAGGTACGTGCCCAGGACGCGGCCGCTCCACGCACCCTCCGAGCCGTCGCCCGCGCCGTTGCCCGAGCCCACTGTGACCGACGCCAGCGCTCTCGCCCCGGGACCCACGTGGGTCGCGCTGGCGTGGTTCTCGAAGCCGGTCAGCGGGGGCAGCGCGACCGGACCCGCAGGACCGGCGAGCGGCTCCGCCACCACCTCGCCCACCATCCGGGGCCCCGGACCCCGCCTCGTCTCGATGTCGAGCAGCCCCAGGCCGGGCAGCTGACGTCCCTGCGCATCGGGAAAGGAGCGTCCGACGATCTGGAACCCGGCGCAGACGGCCAGCACGACGGCACCTCGCTCCACGGCTCCGAGGAAGGTGCCGTCTTCACGGAGGGCGTCCGCGGCCTGCGCCTGGGGCCCGTCCTCCCCTCCCCCGAGGCAGTAGAGGTCCCCCTCCGGCACCGGGGCGTCGGAGGGGGCCTGCAGCAGCTCCGCGTCGACCCCCCGCCAGCGCGCCCGTTGGGCCAGGACCACGCCGTTGCCCCCGTCCCCGTAGGTGCCGAGGAGGTCGGGGAAGACCACCACCACCCGCAGCGGGCCGGTGCGCCGCTTCCCGTTCACGGTTCCTCGCGCGACCCCGGTCATGGCCGCCAGAGGTCGCCGAAGGCCGTGTAGTTCCCGATGAAGTCGAGCGGTCCTTCCCCGCTTCCGGGACCGCTCGAATCGGGGGCCACCAAGAGGTCCCGTGCGGCGCGCAGGGCCGCCCTCGGATCCGCCACCGTGCGGTGCGAGACCTCGGCGTAGCGCAGCCGCACCGAGAGGTCCCAGCAGCGATCCCCCGTCGCCACCACCTCCCGGCCCCGGAGCTCCTCGAACGCCACGTCCCAGAGCCACGAGGGATCGCGGCCGTCGGCGACGCGGGCGTTGATCCCGACGACGATCGGACGGCGGTCGCCCCGGACGAGGTCGAGCAGCTCCGCCCAGCCCGCCGGGTTCTTGGCCAGCAGCAGCCGGACCGCGACGCCCCCGATCGTCTTCACTGCGAAGCGCCCCGCCACCTCCTGAACTTGAGCCATCGCCTCGAGCGCATCTTTGGTCGGAACGCCCATGGCCTCCGCCGCGACGGCGGCCATGGCCGCGTTGGCCAGGTTGAACCGCCCGGGGATGGCCAGGCTGATCGCCTCCGGCGAGCCGCCCGCCCGCGCCAGCTCCCGCGTGCCACCTGCGCGCTCGACGACCTCCACGTGCGGCGCCGGACGCGAGAACCCACACGAGCAGGACCAGCCCCCCGCCGAGAAGACGAGGCGCCCCGAGCACGAGGGGCACCCAGCCGCGTCCGAGAGCCATCTGGCGCCGGCCGCGACCCAGGTCACGTTCGGGACGGCGCCCGCCGCCCAGGCCACGAGTGGGTCGTCGCAGTTGGCCACGACCCTCGGGCTCCCGACGGACGCCGACTCCACCAGGGCGGCACGCCACCTCGCCGCGGTCATCCTCACCTCGTTGGTGCGGTCCAGCTGGTCGCGCGAGAGGTTCAGGAGCACCACCGCGACGGGTGCGAGCTGCGCCAGCGCGCTCGGCAGGTAGCCCTCGTCCACCTCCAGCACGGCGGGGCCGCCGGTGTTGCCCGCCCGCGCCGCTTGCGCCAGCGCGGCGGCGTGGCCCGCCGGCATGTTGGCGCCGGTCGCATTGGTCACCACCGCCCGCCCCCCTGCCGCGAGCGCGGCGACGAGGAGCGCCGTCGTCGTCGTCTTGCCGTTGGTGCCGCTCACGAGGGCCACCTGCCGCGACCTCGCCAGGTCCCCCACGAGGTTCGGCTCGAGGGCGAGCGCCACCCGGCCGCCCGCCACCGTGCCGCTGCCGAGGCCGAGCCGGCGGGACACGCCGTTGACCGCGTTGGCAGCCGTCGTCGCGAGCTGGATGCGGGCCGACTGCGTCGCGTCCCGGCCCCGGGTCGCTCTTGTCGCCGATGGCCCACCGGCGTCGGCGGCACCGGCTACACCGGCGGCGCTCGGCGCGTCGACCTTGTGCCCCTCGCCCGTCTCGACCACTACCGGACGCACGCGGCGACGGATCGCGGCGGGTAGGTGCGTGCCAGCTCCGACGCGGTCGGCCGGCGGCGTCGATGAGCCTCCGCCGGGAGCAGACCCGAGATGGCCTCCATGATCCGCTCGGTGTCCGTCACGGCGTCGAGCCCGGCCACGGGCACGGGGGATCCGACCGTCACCGACACCCGCGGGGGCCGGACGAGCTGGGCCATGTCGGGGAACCTCGACGAACGCGGCCACACCCGCTCGCTGCCCCACAGGCCGATCGGGATCACGGGAGCCCCCGTCTGGGCCGCCAGGCGGGCCGCCCCGGTCTTCCCGGTGAGCACGGGATCGAAGAAGTCGAGGCCCCGGGGGATGGTGCCCTGAGGCAGGACGATGACCACCTCACCTGCCCGGAGGCACGCCTCCGCCATCGGAAGGGTCCGGGAGGCCTCGCTCGTGCCCCGGTCGACCTGCAGGCCGCCGAGGGCCCTGACCGCCCAGGCGGCCGGGGGGAAGAGGAAGAGCTCCCGCTTCGCCATGAAGCGGACCGGGCGGCCGAGGCGCGCCGCCACCAGCGTCAGGGCGATCGCGTCGAAGTAGCTGCGGTGGTTCGACGCAAGGATCACCGGCCCGCTTCGGGGGATGCGCTCCACGCCGCGGAACTCGAAGCGGGCGTAGGGAAAGCTCTCCGGGTGCACGAAGGGGCGGAGCACGTGGTAGGGCTCGAGGCCCAGGATCGAGGGCACGCCCGGGGGCCGGTCCCAGTGCTCGACGGGCCACCGGCGGGCGGACGCCAACGCCAGGAGGCGCGGGTCCGGATTGACCGCCCGGGGGTCGCCGACGCTCGCGAGCAACGGCAGGTCGTAGAAGCTGTCGGAGCAGGCGGCGCAGTGCCGGAGGTCGACGCCCGAGGAGACCGCCCAGCGACGGGCGGCCCGGAGCTTGCCGAGACCCCACACGAAGCCCCCGTCGAGACGACCGGTGTAGCGGCCGTCCCGCACCTCGTAGCGGGTGGCGATGACGCCGTCGAGCCCGAGCGACTCTGCGAAGGCCTCGATCATGTCGCCCGGAGTGGTGGTGGCGAGCACCAGCTGGTGCCCGTCCCGCCGGAACTGGGCGAGGTGTTGTGGGGCAAACGGCTGCAGCAGTCCCCCGAGGCCCTCGACCGCCCGCTTGGCGGCCCTCCGGACGTCCTCCTGGCGCCAACCCCGTGCCACTCTCGCGGTGGCGCGGGCCAGGCCCATGCTGACGACGTTCTCGCCGAAGCGGTCGTAGAGCGAATAGAGCAGTCCCTGGCCCGGCAACGAATGCCCCTCGGGGACGACCCCCTCGGCGACCAGCGCCGCATTGAGGACCGGGCCACTCGCATGCCGGAGCAGCGTGCGGTCGAGGTCGAGGAAGACGACGCCCATAGCTACCCGAGGCTACCCAGGTCGGGGCAGCCGGGGGGTCACGCGAGCCACTCCTGCGCCACCCCGTCCAGCCAGGGCGGCACCTCTGCGGCATCCGCCGGCGGGCTCGCCACCACGACCACCTCGTCGACGCCGAGCGCCACCAGCTCGTCCCGCAGACCGGGCCGGGGCTCGGAGGGTGCGACCACGAGCTCGAGCGTCCCGGGATCGCGGCCCTGGGCGCGGCAGCGGGTCCGGAGGGACTGCACCCGATCGGCGATGGCCTCCGGGCTCAAGTTGAAGCCGTACCACCCGTCGCCGAGCCGGACGGCCCGATCGAGGGCCGCGTCGCTGTCCCCGCCGATCACGATGGGCACGGTCCGGTCACGAAGCGGCCGGGGGTTGACGCGCACGCCCTCGAAGCGCACGGCGTCTCCGAGAAAGGTCGCCACGTCATCCCGCCACACGGTGCGCATCGCGGCGATGCCCTCCTCCATGCGGTGGGCACGCCCCCGGAACGGCACGCCGAGGGCGGCAAACTCCTCCGCCGACCATCCGGCGCCCACGCCGAGGGCGAGGCGCCCACCGGACAGGACGTCGAGGCTGGCGGCCTGCTTGGCGACGACGATCGGATGGTGCTCGGCGAGGAGGAGCACCCCGGTGGCGATGCGGATGCGCCGGGTCGCGGCGGCGATGAAGCTCAGCGCCACGAAGGGGTCCAACCAATCGGCATCGGAGGGGATCGGGATCCGGCCGTCGAGCGAGTAGGGGTAGCGCGAGGCGGGCTCGTCGATCATCACGACGTGCTCCCCCACCCACAGCGTGGAGAATCCCCGGGACTCGGCACCCCCGGCCACGGCGTCGAGCACGGGCCTCCTGGCACCGTTGCCGATCCCGAGCGCGTGGAGCCCGACCCTCACCACGACATCGTCCCAGACGGGATCCCTACCGGGAGACGGGGCCGTGCCGGGCGGCGCAAGCGGGATCCGACCGGAGCCCAGACGTGCGTGAAGGGATCGCCGGGGGGGGTGACGATCCCTTCACTTGAACCGAAGGAAGGAGGGGGGTTCCATGTCCTTGCGGCCTGAGACCATTGTGCGGGAACCCCAGAAATCTGTCAAGCAGCTCCCGATGATACTTGCTATCGTCCTCGGCGATGGAACTCCGACACCTCCAAGCGCTCCTGGCCATCGCCGATTCCGGGAGCTTCTCCCGGGCGGCGCAGGCCCTCGGCACCGTCCAGTCGAACGTCTCCGCCCAAGTGGCCAGGCTGGAACGCGAGCTTCAGACCAACCTGGTCGAGCGCTCCTCGGGGCTCCTCACCGAGGAGGGCGAGGTGGTGGCCGGGCGCGCCCGGCGGGTGATGGCCGAGCTCGACGCGATGATCTCCGACGTCGCGGCGCTGCGGGACCAGGTGGTCGGCACCGTGCGCGTCGGGGTGATCGGCACCACCAGCCGGTGGCTCGTGCCCGAGCTGTTCGCAAAGGCCCGGGAGCACCACCCCCACGTGCGGCTCAACATCGTCGACGGCACCAACTCCACGCTCGGCCCGCAGGTGGTGTCGGGGCGCCTGGACCTGGCGGTCGTCAGCCTGCCGGTCCTGGAGGACGAGCTCGCCACCTCGCTCCTCTTCGAGGAAGACCTGATGCTCGTGGTGCCGAAGACCCACCCGTTGGCCGAGAAGGCGGCGCTCGGCGACTGTCCGGTTCCCCTCCCGCTCCGCACGCTCGAGGAGCTCGACCTCTTGCTCCCGTTGCCCGGCACCGCGCTGCGAGACGAGATCGATGCCGAGCTCGCCCACGAGGGTGTACAGGTGCACCCGTCGATGGAGCTCGACGGCGTGCGCCTCATCGCCTCGCTCACCCTCGACGGGTACGGCCCGGCGATCCTCCCGGCCTCGTCGATCTCGGGAGCCATGCGCGAGCGGTTCTCTGCGCTCCCACTGCACGGCATCTCGAGGAGAAGGGTGGGGATCGCGGTGCGCCGCCGTGCCCTCCCCTCCGCGCCGGTACGGGCCGTGATCGACGTGCTCCGAGACATGATGGCCGAGCGCGACCTCGTCCCGGAGGGCCTGCACCCCGCGGCCGATCTGGCCTGATCGCCCTCCGACCCACCGCGTTAGGGTCGGCCGCATGCCAACCATGCAGAGGGTCCGCTGATGCCCGCCGACGGCCTCGACCCGGCGCTCGCCCGCGCGATCGCCGACGCCGCCCTGGAGCAGGCACCCCACCTCGGGTGCCAGCACGCGCAGGTGCGGGTCGAGCGCATCCGATCCCAGGTGGTCCGGCTCCGGGACGGCGAGCTCGAGATGGCGGCCGACGACACGGAGCTCGGCGTCGGGGTGCGCGTCGTGCGCGACGGGGCCAACGGCTTCGCCGCCAGCGTGGCCCTCGATCCCGCAGACGCCGTGCAGCTGGTGGCGAGGGCGGCCGAGGCGGCGTCCCTCAGCTCGACGGCGGTGCTCGAGCGGGTCGAGCTGGCCGACGAGCCCTCTCACGGCGACGTGGAGTGGATCTCTCCGCACGGGATCGACCCGACGGCCGTCCCCCTCGCCGACAAGGTCGCCCTGTTGGGCGACTGGAGCGGGTGCCTCCTCGACAGCCCGGCGGTCGATCACGTGATGGCCTCCGTCATGGCGGTGGCCGAGGACCGCTACTACGCGGACGCCTCGGGCACGCGGGCCCACCAGCAGCGGGTCCGGGTCCACCCGCAGGTGGAGTCGGTCGCCGTCGGGGACGGGGGCGACTTCGAGTCGATGCGGACGCTGGCCCCGCCCGTCGGCAAGGGGTGGGAGTACGCGGACGGCGACGGCTGGGACTGGAACGCCGAGCTCGAGGAGATGCCCGACCTGCTCGAGGAGAAGGTCGCGGCGCCATCGGTCGTGCCCGGCCGCTACGACCTGGTCATCGACCCGACAAACCTGTGGCTCACCATCCACGAGTCCATCGGCCACGCCACCGAGCTGGACCGGGCCCTCGGCTTCGAGGCGGCGTACGCCGGTACCTCGTTCGCCACCCCGGACCAGCTCGGATCCCTCCGCTACGGGTCGGATCTCGTGCAGGTGACCGGTGACCGCACGACGCCCCACGGGCTCGCCACCGTCGCCATCGACGACGAGGGGGTGGCCACCCGGACCTTCGACCTCATCCGGGACGGCACGCTCGTCGGCTACCAGCTCGACCGGTCCATTGCGGCCGCCGCCGGGATGGGCGCGTCCAACGGGTGCGCCTTCGCCGACTCGCCGCTGCACGTGCCCATCCAGCGGATGGCCAACGTGTCCCTCCAGCCGGCACCGGGCGACGGGCCGAGCACGGCCGACCTGATCGGCGGTGTCGAGGACGGCATCTACATCGCCGGCGACAAGAGCTGGTCGATCGACATGCAGCGGTACAACTTCCAGTTCACGGGCCAGCGCTTCTACCGGATCCAGGGCGGTCGGCTGTCCGGGCAGCTGCGGGACGTCGCCTACCAGGCGATGACGACCGAGTTCTGGGGGGCCCTCGAGGGCCTCGGCGGTCGGAGCACCTACCTCCTCGGGGGTGCCTTCAACTGCGGCAAGGGCCAGCCGGGCCAGGTCGCCCCCGTGAGCCACGGGTGCCCCTCGGTGCTCGTCCGCGGCGTGCGCGTGCTCAACACCCGTCAGGAGTCGGGGCGGTGAGCGCGACGGCCCCCCGGGGGACGCCGGGCGAGTCGGGGCTGGCGCCCGCAGAGGCCGTGGTCGAATCCGCGCTCGCTGCCAGCAGCCAGGCGGCGTGCGTCGTGCTGGTCGACGACTCGAGCGAGGCCGAGGTGCGCTTCGCCAACAGCACCGTCACGACCAACGGGACCCGCCGTGATCGCCGGGTCACCGTGGTCAGCTTCCACGAGCACGACGGCGACACCTCGGTCGGGGTGGCGCGCGAGGGTGGCCGCGTGGTCGTCGAGGACCTCGTCCGGAAGGCCGAGGCCGACGCGCTGGCGTCGCCGCCCGCCGCCGACGCCTACGACCTCGTCGCGCCGCCGGATGCGCCGCCGGATGCGCCGCCGGCGCCGGTCGCCGAGGCGCCGGACTCGACGGACCTGTCGATCTTCTCGACCGTGATCCCCGAGCTCGGCCAGGCCTTCGCCCGGGCCCGCTCCGGCGGGTGGGTGCTCGCGGGCTACGCCGAGCACGGCGTCGGCTCGACCCTGCTCGGCTCGTCGACCGGCCTGCGGCTCCGCCACGTCCAACCGACCGGCGCCCTCCACTTGGTCGCCCGCAGCCCCGACGGCGGCCGCTCGTCCTGGGTCGGCGCGGGGACCGACGACTTTTCCGACGTGAGCGTCGCCCAGCTCGAGGAGCGCCTGCTGCGCCGCTACGAGTGGTCGGCGCGCCACTTCGACCTGGAAGCAGGACGCTTCGAGGTCCTGCTCCCTCCGGCGGCCGTCGCCGACCTCATGGTCATCGCGATCGAGGCCATGAGCGGTCGCGACGCCGAGGAGGGACGCAGCGTCTACTCGGGGGCAGCCGGGGGCACCAGGGTCGGCGAGCGCCTGTCCCCGCTCGTGCTCGACCTGCGCAGCGATCCGGGCGAGCCCGGCCTCGAATGCTCGCCCTTCCTCGCGACCGCCGTCTCGTCCTCGGACGTGTCGGTCTTCGACAACGGCCTGCCGCTCGGGCCGACGACCTGGATCGGCGGCGGCGTCCTCGAACGCCTGCGCTACCACCGGGCCGGCGCCGCCCGGTCCGGCGTCCCGCCCACCGCACCGGTCGACAACCTGGTGCTCGAGCTGCCCGGCGCGGCGACGACCGTGGACGACATGATCGAGGGGACCGAACGGGGCCTGCTCCTCACGTGCCTCTGGTACATCCGGGAGGTCGATCCCTCGACCCTCCTCGTCACCGGCCTCACCCGCGACGGGGTGTACCTGGTCGAGGACGGCGAGGTGCGGGGCGCCGTCAACAACTTCCGCTTCAACGAGAGCCCGGTGGACCTGCTGGCTCGGGCCACCGAGGTGTCGCGGAGCGAGCGGACCCTCGGGCGGGAGCTCGGCGAGTGGTACAACCGCACGTCCATGCCGGCCGTTCGGGTCCCGGACTTCAACATGAGCTCGGTCAGCCCGGCCAGCTGACCCTCGGCCCGGTCGCCGGGGCGTGGTGCGCCGCGGTCCTAGTGTTTGGGCGTGGTCGACACGCGCCGGATCCGTGACTTCGTCGACTGGACGTGGGAAGAGGCCGCGCTCCCCGTCCTCACGGAGTACACCAGGATCCCTGCGCTCTCCCCCGCCTTCGACCCCGAATGGGAGGCCCGAGGCGCGCTCCGCGACGCGGCACGGCTGCTGTGCGAGTGGGCCGCCAACCGCCCGATCCCCGGGCTGACGACCCGCCTGGTCGAGCCACCCGGCCGCACCCCGCTGCTCGTCGCCGAGACCGCCGGGGAGGGTCCCCTCGTCCTGCTCTACGGCCACCTCGACAAGCAGCCCCCACTCGGGGACTGGTCGCCGGGCCTCGGCCCCTACCTCCCGGTGCGCCGTGAGGACCGCCTCTACGGGCGCGGAACGGCCGACGACGGCTACGCCCTCTTCGCCGCGCTCATCGCGCTCGAGGCCGCCGGCGCGGAGCGGGCGGCCGAGCGACCCGGCACCGAGGTTGCCACCCCCCGCTGCATCGTGGTCATCGAGGCCAGCGAGGAGAGTGGAAGCCCGGACCTGCCTGCGCACCTCGAGGACCTCGACCTGCCAGCCCCGGACCTCGTGGTCTGCCTCGACTCGGGGAGCCTCACCTACGACCGGCTGTGGGTCACCACCTCGCTGCGGGGGCTCGTCGAGGCCACGCTCCGCGTCGACGTCCTGCGCCACGGAGTGCACAGCGGGATGGCGGGCGGGATCGTGCCCTCGTCCTTCCGCCTCGTCCGGCAGCTGCTGTCCCGCGTCGAGGATCCCGAGACGGGCCGGGTGTTGCTGGCCGGCGTGGCCGGCTCCGAGGCTCCGGACGCGCCGCCGCTGCGCTGGGGGCTTCCCGGGGGCCTCGTGCCCGAGGGTGAGTTGCCTGCGGTGCCGGGGCTGCGGCTGGCCGGCACCGATGTCGCCACCCTCGTGGCGGCCCAGGCGTCGACCGCGGCGCTGGAGGTGACCGGGGCGGACGGACTGCCGGCGCTCTCGGAGGCGGGCAACGTCCTGCGGCCCTACACCTCGGTCAAGCTGGCGATGAGGATCCCTCCCTCGGCCGATGCGCCGACCGTGGCCGAGCAGCTCCGCGAGACGCTCACGGAACGTCCGCCCGACGGCGCGCACGTCCGGGTCGACCTCGGAGCGGCGGCCGAGGGTTGGTTGGCGCCGCGTCTCGAGGGCACGCTGGCCGACGCCGTGGAGGAGGCCTCCGACGCCTACTTCGGGAACCCGCCCGGGGAGTACGGGATCGGCGGCACGATCCCCTTCCTGCCGATGCTCCAGCGCCGGTTTCCGGCGGCGCAGTTCCTCGCCACGGGCGTCCTCGGCCCGGGCAGCAACGCCCACGGACCCGACGAGTTCCTCCACCTGCCCACCGCCAAGGCGGTCACCGCCTGCGTCGCGCACGTCCTGGCCTCGCTTCGCTGAGCCGCCGGCACGCCGCAACGGGGCCGGCTGGGAAGGGCGCGATCCACCTACGCTGAGCCCATGGTCAGCGAACGCCAGATCACCATCGAGACCGCCGACGGACCCATGCCCGCCTACGAGTCCCGACCCGACGCCGCACCGAGGGGCACGGTCGTCGTCGTCCAGGAGGCCTTCGGGCTCACCTCGCACATCGAGGACGTGACTCGAAGGCTGGCCGCCGTCGGTTATCGGGCGGTCGCCCCGGCGCTCTTCCACCGCCAGGGCTCACCCGTGATGGCGTACGACGACTACGAGAAGGTGATGCCCGTCATGGCCGAGCTGACGGCGGAGGGCCTCCGGACCGACGTGCTGGCGACCATCGACTCCCTCGACGCCGCACCCTCCAGCGTCGGGGTGATCGGATTTTGCATGGGTGGTGCGGTGACGCTCTACGCCGGCACACTACGTCCGCTCGGGGCGGCCGTGACCTTCTACGGCGGCGGGGTGGCGACCGGGCGCTTCGGCCTCCCTCCGCTCATCGAGCTGGCCACCTCGCTCCAGACCCCCTGGCTCGGCCTCTACGGGGACAAGGACCAGGGCATCCCCGTCGAGGACGTGGAGCGCCTGCGCGAGGCTGCCGCGAGCGCATCGGTCCCCACGGAGATCGTCCGCTATCCCGAGGGGCAGCACGGGTTCCACTGCGACGACCGGCCCGCCGTGTACGACGCCCACGCGGCCGCCGACGCGTGGCGCCGGACCCTCGAGTGGCTGGACGGCCACCTGGCCGCCTGAGCTTGCGTCCCCGACGAGGAGGGGCGGCTACCTGCGGGGGACGTCCTTCCAGGGGACGTCTCAGCTGCGGGGGACGTCCTTCCAGGGGACGTCCTTGTCGCCGCGGGGCTCCGGCGGCAGGCCGAGGACCCGCTCCCCCAGGATGTTGCGCATGACCTCGGAGGTGCCGCCCTCGATGGAGTTGGCGCGCACCCGGAGGAACGCCTTGGGGACGTCGGTGGTGCCCAGAGCGACGTGCTGGGGCCGCACCTTCGGGTAGTCCGAGCTGTAGAGCATCCCCTCGGCGCCGAGCAGGTCGAGGCACAGCTCGTAGATCCGCTGGTTCTCCTCGGCGTAGGACAGCTTGGCGACCGAGCCCTCCGGCCCCGGCGTGCCGACCCGGCGAAGCTGGGAGGCCCGCTGGTTGGTGAGGCGCGTGACCTCGTTGTGCACCCACCGCTGCATCAGCTGATCGCGCAGGGCCAGCGCGTACGAGGACGTCTGGGCGCTCCACCGCTCCTTCCAGATGCGCAGGGCATCGCCGATCGGGCCGGCGTTGCGGGGTGCGACGTTGCCACCGATGGAGACGCGCTCGTTCATGAGGGTCGTGACGGCGACGCTCCAACCCTCGCCCACCCCGCCGAGACGGTCGGCGTCGGCAACGCGTGCGTCGGTGAAGAAGACCTCGTTGAACTCCGCCTCACCGGTGATCTGGTAGAGCGGCCGCACCTCCACCCCCGGCGCCTGCATGTCGACCAGGAAGCAGGTGATGCCCCGGTGCTTCGGCTGGTCGGGATCGGTGCGGGCCAGCAGGAGTCCGCGCTGAGCGAGGTGCGCGACCGTGGTCCACACCTTCTGCCCGTTGATCACCCACTCGTCGCCGTCGCGCTCCGCCCGCGTGGCGAGGCTGGCCACGTCCGAGCCGGCGCCCGGCTCGGAGAAGAGCTGGCACCAGATCTCCTCGCAGGTGAAGATCGCCCGCAGGTAGCGGTCGATCTGCTCGTCGGTGCCGTGGGCGACCAACGTGGGCGCCACCATCCCGTACCCGATGATGTTGCGGAGGCCCGGGCTGGTCGCACCGGCCTTGAGGATCCGCCGCTGCACCGGTCCCTGCAGCCCGGGCGAGACCCCGAGGCCGCCGCGCCCGACGGGGAAGTGCACCCACGCGAGCCCCCGGTCGAACTGCTCTCCCCAGAACACCTCGGGCTCGGTGCGGTCCGGGGAGAAGTCGGCGAGCAACTCGTCGACCATCGCATCGAGCTCCTGGCGGTCGAGAACCCTTGCCGTCGTGGCCACCGCCGTCACCTCCTCGTCGATCGCACGCTAGCCGTCGCCGGCCTGCCAAGCGTCTCGGGCGTTGGGCGAATCGCCACCGGCCTCGCCGTTCTTGGCGCGGCCGGTCTTGGCGCGGCCGTTCTTGGTCCGCTCCTCCGCCTCCCGGGCGATGACGTGGACGTCGATGCCGGCCTCGGCCGCGGCGCGTAGGAGCTTGCGGGCCAGCGAGCCGCGGCTCATCTCCTCCCAGCGGCTGCGACGCGAGGCGCCGAGCACGATCTGCGTGACGGCGTGGCGCCGGGCATAGTCGACGATGGCCGTGGCGGGATCGTCGGCCAACACCTCGTCCCAGCGTCCGCCCACGTCGTCCACGAGCTGGCGCAGCCGGGCGACGTCCACCGGAGAGGTGCGCTCGTCCGCCACGTGGAGGGCCAGCAGGTCGCCCTTGATCCTGGCCGCCAACCGGGCGGCTCGGCGCACGACGGGTGCCACAGTGGGGGCGCCCGAGACCGCCACGAGGATCCGCTCCGTCGTGTCCCACGACACCCCGTGGTGGGTCGAGAGGTACTGCTGGATCTCGTCCTCGGTCTCGTCGGCCACGAAGCGCAGCGCGAGCTCCCGCAGGGCCGCCAGGTTCTCGGTCCGGAAGAACCCCGACAGTGCCGCGGGCACCTTGTCGCGGGGATAGATGTTCCCGTGGATCATGCGCCGACGGAGCTGCTCGGGAGACGAGTCGATCAGCTCGATCTGATCCGCGCTCCTCACCACCCAATCCGGCACCCGCTCGGCCACCCGGACGCCCGTGATCTTCTCGACGGCATCCGCGATGCTCTCGAGGTGCTGGATGTTGACGGTGGTCACCACGGCGATGTCGGCCTCGATGATCTCGAGAACGTCCTGCCAGCGCTTCTCGTGCGGCCCGGAGCCCGGGACGTTGGTGTGCGCGAGCTCGTCGACCAGCGCCACCTCCGGCTTGCGCCGGATCACCGCCTCGAGGTCCATCTCCTCGAGCTCGACGCCGCGGTACTGCACCTTCTTGCGGGGCACGATCTCGAGCTCGCCGGCGCGCTCGGCCGTGTAGGCCCTGCCGTGGGACTCGACGAACCCGATGACCACATCACGGCCACGCCGGGCCCGCCGGGCACCCTCGTCGATCATCGCCACGGTCTTGCCCACGCCGGCGGCGGAGCCGAGGTAGATCCGGAAGCGGCCGGTCGGCCGGACCTCCTCTGCGATGCGGTCCTCGGCGTCGCTCACCCCGACCGCCCCCGCCGTACACTCGTGTCTCTCGTCACAAGGAGAATCCCTCTCGGTGGTTCAGGTACGTCGCATCGCGCTCGGCACGGCGGTGGCGTTCGCCGGCATCGGCATCTGCACGGCAGTGATGATGCCATTCCGCCCGGACCTGGCGAGTGCCACGACCGCATTGGTCCTGGTCGTCCCCGTCGTGGCCGGAGTCACGCTCGGCGGGTCCACCGCCGGCCTGCTGGCCGCCGCCGCCGGCTTCTTGACCTACGACCTGGCCTTCATCAAGCCGTACGGGACCCTCACCGTCGGGGCGGGCCAGAACTGGGTGGCGCTCATCGTCTACCTCCTCGTCGTGCTCCTCGTGTCCCGGCTCGTCACCTACCTGCAGGCTGCCCGGGCGGAGGCCAGGAGCCGGGAGCGCAACGCCCGGCGCCTCTACCGGCTCGCCCAACGTCTGATCGCCGACCAGCCCCTGCCCGAGCTGCTCGAGGAGGTCCTCGAGACCGTCGCCGCCACGTTCCGACCGCGCTGGGCCGCGATCCTCTTGCCCGATCCCGAGTCGCCCAACCAGCTCGGGGTCGTCGCCACGATCGGCGAGGCCCTGAGCGATCGCGAGGTCCACACCCTCTCCGGCGACCAGAGCCGCCCGCAGTCCCTCGCCGTGTCGCACCCGACGACGGGGGGGATCATGAGCGTCGCCCTCTACGTCCAGCACCGGCCCGTCGGCATCCTGGCGGTCTCCGACATCACGCTCCAGGCGGACGACCGCGAGCTCCTGCGTGCCTACGCCAACCAGGCGGCCCAGGCCATCGAGCGGAGCCAGCTCCAGGACGCCGCGTTGCGCTCCGAGGCCCTGGAGGCCTCCGAGCGTTGGCGCAAGGCCATGGTCGGCGCGGTGTCCCACGACCTGCGCACGCCGCTCGCGACGATCAAGGCGGCGGTGACGGCCGTGAGGGAGTCCAACGGCCACCTGGCCCCCGAGGACCGCGACGAGCTGTTGGGGCTGATCGAGGGGCAGTCCGACGACCTCGCCAGGCTCGTGACCAACCTCCTCGACTACACGCGCATCGAGTCGGGGTCGCTCCAACTGCACCGCGAGCCCACGTCGGTCGAGGACATCGTCGTGGCCGCCGTCAACGCCCTCGGAAGGGCCGTCCGGGACGCGGCGATCGTCACCCGCGTCCCGGACACCCTCCCTCCGGTCGACGTCGACGAGCTCCTCATGGTCCAGGTCGTGACCAACCTTCTCGAGAACGCCCTGCGCCACTCGCCGCCCGACGAGCCGGTCGAGATCGAGGCGCGGCGCTCCGGAATGCTCGTCTGCCTGACCGTCCGGGACCACGGCGCCGGCGTGCCGGACGCCGAGCGTGAGCACATCTTCGAGATGTGGACGACTTCCGACGGAGGGGGCCGGGCGGGCCTCGGCCTCGGGATCGCCCGGGCCTTCGTCGAGGCCCACGGGCAGCACATCACCTACCTCGATGCCCCCGCCGGCGGTGCAGCCTTCACGGTCACCCTGCCGGTCGAGCCGGGGAGCCGGTTCACCCCGGCGGAAGGGTGGGCGCCGCGACCGTCGGCCGTCCCCTTCTGATGGCCAGGATCCTCCTGGTCGACGACGACCGTTCACTGCTCCGTGCCCTTCAGATCGGCCTGGGGGCCCGGGGCTACGAGGTGGTCCTGGCCCGGACCGGCGACGAGGGGACCGTCCAGGCATCTCTGACCGATCCCGACGTGGTCGTGCTCGACCTGGGCCTGCCCGACTTGGACGGGCTGGAGATCTGCCGGCGGATCCGCCAGTGGAGCAAGGTGCCCATCCTGGTGCTCTCGGCAGCGGGAGCCGAGGAACGCAAGGTCGCCGCCCTCGACGCCGGCGCGGACGACTACATCACCAAGCCCTTCGGCATGGCCGAGCTCGAGGCCCGCATACGGGTGGCCCTGCGCCACGCCGCCGCGGCGACCGACCAGGACGAGCCGCCCGAGCTCACCATCGGGCGCTTGCACGTCGACATGCTGCACCACATGGCGCAGGTGGACGGCAGGGACATCGAGCTGACCGGCCGAGAGTTCGACCTGCTCGCCTACCTGGCCCGGCACGCCGGCAAGCTGTGCACGCATCAGATGATCCTCCGGGACGTCTGGGGCACGGGCTACGGATCCGAGGCCCACTATCTGCGCGTCTACGCCCATCGCATCCGCCGCAAGCTGGGCGATGCCGCCGACATCTTGGAGACCCAGCCCGGCATCGGCTACCGGTTGCGGACGGAGCCGCTGCACGCCGGCCCCGGTCCCGCCTGACCGCTCACTCGCCGGGTGGGCAGACCTCGTAGAGGGGGTTGAGGACCACCAGCTCGCCGCGAGACGACAGGACGGTGCCCTCGATGCGCAACCGTGCGTCACAGCTCACCCCCGCGACGGCCGCCCGCCCGAGCCATCGCAGGATCAGGCGCCCCGTGCCGTCGTCGATCCGGGCGTCGAGCACGCGGCAGGGCTGGCCGCGAAGCGTCATGGAGGCCACATTGGCCGTCACGGCGATGCGCTGCCGGGGCCCTGCACCGCCGATGGTGCGGGCGACCGGCCGGCCTCCCCACTCGACCGCGTCCGGCGGCAACCACGAGGTCACCCGAGGCGTGCGAGCGCTTCGTTGAGCTGCAACACGTTCACGAACGGTGAGCCGAGGAAGCCGAGCTGCGCTCCCTGGGTCTGGCTGTCGATCAGCTGGTGCAGGCGGCTCGCAGAGATCCCCCGCGCCCGCGAGACCATGGGGATCTGTGCGTAGGCGTCCGCCGGGGTGATGTCGGGGTCGATCCCGCTGCCCGAGCCCGTGACAAGGTCGGTCGTGGGGTTGACTCCGACCTTGTGCCAGGCCTTGACCAGGGCGCTCGTGTCCTGGACAAGGACTTTGGAGCGGGGGCCGAGGTTGGAGGCCCCCGATTCCCCGTCCTTGCCGTTGGCGACGAGCGGGTTGTCGGGATCGGGCCGGCCGTGAAACCACTGCGGGTTGAGGATCTTGGTGGTGCTGTAGTCGTTCCAGTTCTGGCCGATCAGCGTCGAGCCGTTGGCACTGATCGAGCCATCGGCCTGCCCCCGGAAGAAGAGCTGAGCGAGGCCGGTCCCGACGAAGCCGTAGACGAGACCCAGGAGGACCAGGGCGATCAGCGCCAGCGCGACGGAACGGCGGAGGTGTTCGAGCATCGATGGCCTCTCAGTACCAGTGGACCGCGGTCAGGAAAAGGTCGATCAGCTTGATCCCGGCGAAGGGCACGATGATCCCGCCGATCCCGTAGATGAAGACGTTGCGCCGGAGGATGGCCTGAGCGCCGCTGGGCCGCCACTTCACACCTCGAAGGGCCAGCGGGATCAGTGCCACGATCACCAGCGCGTTGAAGATGACGGCAGAGAGCACCGCGCTCTCTGGGGTGTGCAGCTTCATGATGTTGAGGGTCTCGAGCTGGGGGTAGGCGGCGACGAAGAGCGCGGGGATGATGGCGAAGTACTTCGCGATGTCGTTCGCGATCGAGAACGTCGTCAGCGAGCCCCTCGTGATAAGCATCTGCTTGCCGATCTCGACGATGTCGATGAGCTTGGTCGGGTTGGAATCGAGATCGACCATGTTGCCGGCCTCCTTGGCCGCGGTCGTGCCCGTGTTCATCGCCACCCCGACGTCGGCCTGCGCTAGCGCCGGGGCATCGTTGGTGCCGTCCCCGGTCATGGCCACCAGACGACCGCCCTCCTGCTCCGAGCGGATGAGCTCCATCTTGGTCTCCGGCGTCGCCTCGGCCAGGAAGTCGTCGACGCCGGCTTCCTGGGCGATGGCGGCGGCGGTGAGGGGGTTGTCGCCGGTGACCATGACGGTGCGGATGCCCGCGGCGCGCATCTCGGCGAAGCGCTCCTCGATGCCCTCCTTGACGACGTCCTTGAGCTCGATGACGCCGAGGATCTGCGGCCCTTCGGCCACCACCAGCGGCGTCGAGCCGTGGCGGGCGATCTCGTTGACCACCTCCTCGAGGCCGGCCGGGACGCTGCCACCCTGCTCGACGGCCCAGCGCTGCACGGCTTCTGCCGCCCCCTTGCGGATCTGGCGGCCGTCGAGGTCGAGCCCGGACATGCGGGTCGTGGCCGAGAATGGGACGAAGGCGTGCTCACCCGTCAACTGCCGTTCCCGGATGTCGAAGCGCTCCTTGGCGAGGACGACGATGGACCGGCCCTCCGGCGTCTCGTCGGCAAGCGACGCCAGCTGCGCAGCTTCCGCGACGTCCCGCTCGTCGTGTCCGGACGCCGGGAAAAACTCGGACGCCATCCGGTTGCCGAGGGTGATCGTGCCGGTCTTGTCCAGGAGCAGTGTCTGGACATCACCCGCGGCCTCGACCGCTCGACCGCTCATGGCCAGCACGTTCCGCTGCACCAGGCGGTCCATGCCGGCGATCCCGATGGCGGAGAGCAGGGCGCCGATCGTCGTCGGGATCAGGCAGACCAGCAGCGAGACCAGCACGACGACGGGCGCCGACTGACTGGTGAGGTAATGACCGAAGGGCTCCAACACCACCACGACGGGGAGAAAAACGATGGTCAGCACGGCGAGAAGGATCGTCAGCGCGACCTCGTTGGGCGTCTTCTGACGGTTGGCACCCTCCACGAGGTTGATCATCCGGTCGAGGAACGTGCGACCCCGCTCCGCCGTGATGCGAACGACGATCCGGTCGGACAGCACCTTGGTCCCGCCGGTGACCGCCGAGCGGTCCCCGCCCGACTCCCGGATGACGGGGGCCGACTCGCCGGTGATGGCCGACTCGTCCACCGAGGCCACACCCTCGGTGATCTCGCCGTCGGAGGGAACGAGGTCCCCCGCCTCGCAGACCACCATGTCGCCCTGGGAGAGCTCGGCCGCGGCCACCAGCTCCTCTGTGCCGTCCGGACGCAACCGGCGCGCCTCGGTCTCGGACCGCATGCGTCGCAGCGTGTCCGCCTGTGCCTTGCCCCGTCCCTCGGCCATCGCCTCGGCGAAGTTCGCGAAGATCACCGTGAGGAAGAGCCAGACCGTGATGCTCCAACTGAACAACGTGCCATCCGAGATGGATTCGATGAACGTGATGACCGTCCCGATGAGCACGACGAACATCACCGGGTTCTTGATCTGGACGCGGGGGTCGAGCTTCCTGAAGGAGCTCCACAGCGAGGTTCGCAGAATGGCCGGATCGAAGAGGCCTCGTTGCCCGCTCACGCCGTGCCGCGACGGTCGACGGTGCGCTGGTCGTGGTTTCCGTTGTGGGTGCTGTGGAGGTCATCAGAAGAACTTCCCGTGGCTGAGCTGCTCGACGATGGGACCGAGGGAGACGGCGGGGAAGAAGGTGAGCCCGCCGACGATGATGATGACGCCGATCACCAGTCCGATGAACATGGCGTTGTCCGTGCGGAAGGTGCCCGCCGACACCGGTACGACGTTCTTCGCTGCGAGAGCCCCGGCCAGGGCCAGCGCCGGCACCATGATGGCGAACCGGCCGAGGAGCATGGCAATGGCGCCCATGTTGTTGTAGAAGGCCGTATCGCCGCTCAGACCCGCGAACGCCGAGCCGTTGTTGTTCCCCTGGGAGGTGAAGGCGTAGAGGATCTCGCTGAAGCCGTGCGGCCCGGCGTTGAGCGGGCCGGCCCGGCCGGCATGCAGGGAAACCGCGATCCCGGTGATGACGAGGACGGTGACCGGCATGACAAGAATCGCGAATCCCGCGAGTTTGACCTCCCTGGCCTGGATCTTCTTGCCTAAATACTCCGGTGTTCGCCCGATCATCAACCCGCCGATGAACACGGCGACGATGGCGAAGAGCAGGATCGTGTAGAGGCCACTCCCGACCCCACCCGGCGTGACCTCCCCGAGCATCATGCCCGTCATGAGGCCGAAGCCGCCCATGGGATTGAACGAGTCGTTGGAACCGCTCACCGACCCGGTCGACGTCTGGGTCGAGGCGATGTCGTAGAGCGCCGACTGGGTGTCGCCGAAGCGGGCTTCCTTACCGACCATGTTGCCGGTCGGCTGGTAGGGAACGCCGGCGGCGGCCACCGCGGGGTTGGCCTGATGCTCGGCGTATGAGCTGAAGCCGACCCAGGCCCCAAAGATGATCACCATGGCGGTGAGCACGGCCACGCCCTGGCGGATCGATCCCACCATCTTGCCGAAGACGTACGTCAAGGCGACGGGAATGGAGAGCAGGAGGACGAACGAAAGTAGAAAGGTCACCCCGGTCGGGTTCTCGAAGGGGTGCGCGCCGTTGGCGTTGAAGAAGCCCCCGCCGTTCGTGCCCAGTTGCTTAATGGGCTCCATGAAGGCCACCGGACCCACCGCAATTGTCTGCGTGACCCCGTTGAGAACGTTATGGATGTGCGGTGGCCCGCCGAGTGTCTGCGCTGCGCCCTCGGCCACGAAGACGATGCCGAAGACGAAGGCGATCGGGAGGAGGACATAAAGGGAGCCCCGCACGGTGTCGACCCAGAAATTGCCGATCGTCGGGGATCCCTTGCGGGCGAACCCCCGTATCAGGGCGACCGCCACCGCGATGCCCACCGCCGCCGAGATGAACTGCTGGACGGTCAGCGCGGCCATCTGCGAGAAGTACGACATGGTCGTCTCGCCCGCGTAGTTCTGCCAGTTGGTGTTGGTGACAAAGGAGACCGCGGTGTTCCAGCTGAGCGCCGGGGGCACCGCCCCAAAGTGCTGGGGGTTGAGCGGAAGCGAACCCTGGATCCGGATGATCACGTAGGTGAGGAGGATGGAGACCCCGGAAAAGATGATCAGGGCACCGGCGTAGCGCTTCCAGGTCTGCTCGCGCTCGGGGCTCGTGCCGAGCAACCGATAGATCGGCCGCTCGATGAAGCCCAAGAAGTGGACCCGGCCCTCGTAGACGGCGACCATGTAGGCGCCGAGGAAGCGCCAGGCGATCGCCAACAGGACGACCATGGCGACGATGGTCCAGAAGAAGGACATGGCGAGCGAACCTCAGAACCACTCGGCCTTGAACAAGGCCACCCCGAGGTAAAGAAAGACAATGATGGAGACGGCCAGCAGCAGGCCTTGGGCGACCGTCATACCCGGTCCAGCGCCCAGATCAAGCCGAGCATCACGGCCACGAAGGCGACCGTGCCGATGACTACGAGAAAATCCGCCATGGGTCGAGTCTCCTGGCGGCGCCGTCAACAGGACCTCAACGGCGGACCTCCGACGTAAAAACGGCATAAACGGCCTGGCCGGCACAGTGGAATAGCCGGTGTGGGTTGCGTTGTTGAACGCACTACACGGGTGAGGCCTGCCCCGACTGCGAGGGCCGGCCCCCCATCATGGGAAGAAGGAACTCAGATGGTCGATCGCAACCAGCCGTTGCCCCTCTTGCCCCTCACCTCGGGGGTCATCCTGCCCGGCATGGTGTTCACGATGGCCCTGGAGAGCGACGAGGCGAAGGCCGCCGTGGAGTCCGCCGGCGAGGCCGGAGGGCGTCTGTTGCTCGTGCCCCACATCGAGGGTCGCTACGCCAGCATCGGCGTGGTCTCCGAGATCGTCGAGACCGGACAGCTGCCGGGCGGTTCGCTCGGCGCGGTCGTGCGGGGCCTCGAGCGCGCCGAGGTCGGCGTGGCCGTTCCCGGCACCGGCCGTGCGCTCTGGGTCCAGGTGCACCCCGTCGAGGCGCCCGCCGACACCCCCGAGGTCCACGATCTCGCCCGGGAGTATCGGGCCGTCTTGGAGAACATCCTCCTCGCCCGAGGGGCGCGGCAGATCATCGCGCAGCTCCGGGAGGTCACCGAGCCCTCTCAGGTGGCCGACATCGCGGGGTACTCGCCGGACCTCTCGCTCGAGCAGAAGGTCCAGGTCCTGGAGATGGTCGACGTCGAGGAGCGGCTCCGCTTGGTCCTCGGCTGGGCCAAGGAGACCTTGGCCGACCTCTCGCTCCGGGAGAGGGTCAAGAACGACGTCGAGGAGGGCATGGAGAAGAGCCAGCGCGAATTCCTTCTCCGTCGCCAGCTCGACTCCATTCGCAAGGAGCTCGGCGACCTCACGGGCGAGTCCGACGGCACGCCCGGGGACTACCGCGCCAAGATCGACGAGCGCGACCTTCCCGAGGGTGTGCACGACGCCGTCGTGAAGGAGGTGGAAAAGCTCGAGCGGACCAGCGAGCAGAGCCCGGAGCACGGGTGGATCCGCACCTGGCTCGACACGATCTTGGAGCTCCCCTGGGGTATCGAGACGGAGGACCGGCTCGACATCTCGGAGGCAGCCCGCATCTTGGACGAGGACCACGACGGGTTGACCGACGTCAAGGAGCGCATCATCGAGCACCTGGCGGTCCGCAAGCGCCAGGCGGAGCGGGGCCTCGTCCCCGTCTCCGGCCGAGGCGCGGGCAGCATCCTCGCCCTCGTCGGTCCCCCCGGGGTCGGCAAGACCTCGCTCGGCGAGTCGGTCGCTCGCGCCCTCGGACGCAAGTTCGTGAGGGTGGCCCTGGGCGGCGTTCGAGACGAGGCCGAGATCCGTGGCCACCGGCGCACGTACGTGGGCGCCCAGCCAGGGCGGCTCGCCCGGGCGCTGCGTGACGCCGGCAGCATGAACCCGGTCATCCTCCTCGACGAGGTGGACAAGCTCGGGACCGATTTCCGGGGCGACCCCTCCTCGGCCTTGCTCGAGGTGCTCGACCCGGCCCAGAACCACACCTTCCGGGACCACTACCTGGAGGTCGAGCTCGACCTCTCGAAGGTCGTGTTCCTCGCGACGGCCAACGTGGCCGAGACCATCCCCGGGCCGCTGCTCGACCGGATGGAGCTCATCCGCCTCGACGGCTACACCGAGGACGAGAAGCTCTCGATCGCCCAGCACCATCTCCTCGTGCGACAGCGGGAGCGCGCCGCGCTCTCCGCCGACGAGGTCACGGTCAGCGACGACGCCCTGCGCGCCGTGATCGCCGACTACACGCGCGAGGCCGGTGTGCGGAATCTCGAGCGTGAGCTCGGCCGGTTGTTGCGCAAGGTGGCGACGCGCCTCACCTCGGGAGAGGTGGAGCCGCCCGTCCAGGTCGACTCGGAGGACGTGCGGGCCTGGTTGGGCCGACCCCGGTTCTTCTTCGAGGCGGCCGACCGCACCGCCGTGCCCGGCGTGGCCACCGGCCTCGCCGTCACCGGTGCAGGGGGCGACGTGCTCTACGTCGAGGCGACCGACATGGAGGGGCCCGAGGGCCTGACCATCACCGGTCAGTTGGGTGACGTCATGAAGGAGTCGGCGGAGATCGCCCTCTCCTACGTGCGTTCGCACGCGACCGAGCTCGGCATCGACCCCGAGCGGCTCCGCGGACGCCGATTCCACGTCCACGTGCCGGCGGGCGCCGTGCCGAAGGACGGGCCCTCGGCGGGCGTGACCTTGACCACCGCCCTCGTGAGCCTGCTGCGCGACGTCCCGGTGCGCTCGGTGGTCGGCATGACCGGGGAGGTGACCCTCCAGGGTCGGGTATTGCCGATCGGTGGCGTCAAGCAGAAGGTGCTGGCAGCTCACCGGGCGGGGCTCGAGGAGGTCGTCCTTCCCCAGCGCAATGGGGGCGATCTCGAGGACGTCCCCGAGGCGGTGCGTGAGGCGATGACGTTCCACCTCGCGAACGAGGTGTCCGACGTGCTGTCGGCGGCGTTCGACGCCGGCGGCGCGGCGGCCCCGGCCGAGCCGGGCTCGGACGACGACGCCTCGACGAAGGACCGGCAAGCCGCCTGAGGGGCCCTGTCCAGGAATCCTTGCGCCGGCTCGCCCGGCTGATTCAACCTTCAGGCATGCCTGCCGGTTCCGAGTCGAGCGAAGGTTCCGAAGAGTCGCCCGCAATATGGCGCTGCTCGCAATGCGGGATGCTGGTGCACCCGAGCGACGAGCGAAGTCCCGCCGCCTGGTGCGCCCGTTGCCAGCGCGTCACCGAGGCCCGCCGCGACGGGGGGTAGGCAACCCTGCGTCGGGGCGAGGTCCCGGGGCGACCGGGCGTTCGTATACTGACCGACTCTGCGTGCCCGGCTCTTTCTCGTGACCGTGGTGGCCGCGCTCGGGCTGTCGACGCTCCTGGCCGCCTGCGGCGGCGGCCAACCCTCGAGTGCGCCCGCGTCCCGGCAGGATCGGGCGAGTGGCGGGTCCTCGACGTCCTCCAGCTCCGCGCCGTCCTCGACCGGGAGCCCGCATGCTCCCGCGACCGCGGCCCCGCCACGGACCACGACGACCACCGCTCCCCCGCCGCCGACCACCACGACATCTCCGGCACAGCCGGGCTGGACCCCGGTGGCGACCACCGCCACGGGGGTCGCGGTGGACGAGCAGACCTACACCTCCTCGGATGGGGCCCAGGTGACCCTGGCACGCTTCCGCGCCGGCCAGGTGCACTATGCGCTCCACCCCGGGAGCTCCGATCCGCCGGGCGCGGCCAGCCTGGCCGGGGTGCCGGGTGCGGCGATCACCCCCCAGGAGCAACCGGCCCTCCTCGCGGCGTTCAACGGCGGCTTCGAACAGGGTGCCGGCGCCGAGGGCTTCTTGATCAACGGCCAGACGGTCGAGTCCCTTCAGAACGGCCTCGCCAGCATGGTCATCTACGGGGACGGGACCGCCCAGGTGGGAGTGTGGGGGCAGAACGTCCCGGCCGCCGGGGCCCAAGTGGTGAGCGTGCGGCAGAACCTCGAGCCACTCGTCCAGGGCGGGCAGCCGAGCCCGGACATCGAGAGCATCTCCACGTGGGGTGCCACGCTCGGAGGCGGCAGCTCCGTCGCGCGCAGCGCGGTCGGCCAGGACGCGCAGGGCAACATCATCTACGCCGGGTCGATGGGGGCGCTCCCGTCCGACATGGCCGCCGCGCTGGTCCAGGCCGGTGCGGTGACCGCGATGGAGCTCGACATCAACCCCGAATGGGTGCAGCTCGCCGTCGCGTCCACGCCCGGAGGACCCCTCTCGACGGGTGTGCCCGGGCAGAACCGCCCCGCAGACCAGTACCAGCAAGGCTGGACGCGCGACTTCTTCACCGTCCTGTACGCACCGTCTTCCTAGGCTCTCAAAGCAAGGGCTCCCTGGTCCCGTTGAGCCAGGGCCGGCCCATTCGCTAGTTTCTGATCGGCGCGCCGGGAAGCCTGGTCGGCACTTGTCAGCGATGTGGAGCCAGGACAAATGGTCGACCAGTCTCATGGGGAGTGGACCTCGGTAGCGCAATCGGGGCCCCGCCGACGCCAGACCTCGCCGACGGCCGGCGCCGGAGCGGGATGAGCACGCCGCTCGCCATCGCCGTCTTCCTTCTCGGCTCCGCCGTCAGCCTGGGCACGAGCTGGCTGCTCGTCTCCCGCATCGAGCGGATCGGGGCCCGCCTCTCGGCCTCGGAGGCCATGCTCGGCCTCATCGCCGCGTTGGCCGCCAACACGCCGGAGATCTCCTCGGCGTTCAGCGCCCTGGCACACCACCAGCAAGCGATCGGTGCCGGCATCGTGATCGGGTCGAACGTGTTCAACCTGGCCGCCCTGCTGGGCCTGGGAGCCGTCGTGGCCGGCCACATCGCCCTGCACCGCAGGGTCGTCCTGCTCGCCGGTGGCGTCGCCGTGTGGGTCGCCGCGGTGTGCCTCCTCACGGTCATCGGCGCCGTGCCACCGGTCGCCGGTCTGTTGCTCGTCCTCGCCGTACTCGTGCCCTACGTCGTCCTGGCCGCTCTGGAGGGCCCCCGTATCCGGAACCACGGGCTGGCCATGAAGGTGCGCAGGTGGCTCAGGATCGCCATCTACGAAGAAGAGCTCGAGTTGAGCACCGCCATCCACCCCCGGCGCGGGCAGGTGGCGGACGCAATGGTCGCCGTCGTCGCCCTCGGCGTGGTGATCTCGGCGAGCGTGGCGATGGAGCGAAGTGCCTCGATGCTCGGCGCACGATGGGGTGTCTCCGACATCATCGTCGGCGGCGTCGTCCTCGCCGCGGTGACGAGCCTCCCCAACGCCGTGGCGGCGATCTATCTCGCGAGACGGGGGCGAGGAGCGGCCATGCTGAGCACGGCCCTCAACAGCAACGCCCTCAACGTGGCCGTCGGCTTCCTGCTGCCGGCCGCGGTGCTCGGGATCGGGCGGATCTCCGGCCACGTCGTCCTCGTGTCGGCGTGGTACGTCGGACTCACGCTCGTCGCCCTGGCCTTCGCCTATCTCGACAACGGGCTGCGGCGGGACGCCGGGTACGTGATCCTCGTCTCGTATCTGGCGTTCTTCGGCGTCCTCGTGGCGACTTCGCGCAACCTCTCGAACCTCGCCGTGCTCCTGGTCCCGCCCATCGTGATCGCCTCGACCGTTTGCGTCCTGCTCCTACGTCCGGGCAGAAACCCGGGGAAGGACCGGCGTCCGTGAGGCCGGGATGCCGGACCGCCGGGCGGCCAACGCCAGACGGTGGGCGTCTCGCACCGCGCACGCATCGGCGTCGTTGTTGAAGTACGCGTAGACCTCCGCGTCACCCTCGGGCCACAGCTCGGCCATCCGGCCGACCCAGCCCGTGAGGCTGGCCCGTCCGTAGCCGGGCGGCGGCCGACCCCTCCCCTCGTGGAAGCGGACGTAGCCCCAGTCGGCGGTGCGCCACATCGGCGCTCGGGGTCCGCGCCGATCGACGAGGCACAGGGCGGCGCCGTGACGCTCGAGGACCGAGCGGCATCCGTCGACGAACCACGAGGGGTGCCGGAATTCGACCGCCACGCGCTGACCCCCGGGAAATTGCACCAAGGTCTCGTCCAGGCGGTCCAGCGCGATCGCCAGCTGGGGTGGCAGCTGCAACAGGACGGGTCCGAGCTTGTGACCCAGACCTCGGGCCCGGTCGAGCATGCGGGCCACGGGCTCCGCGGGGTCGGCCAGGCGCTTGACATGGGTGAGGAACCGGCTGGCCTTGAGCGCGAAGGTGAAGTCATCGGGCGCGGCCGCGGCCCACCGTTCGAAGGTGGCACGTTCCGGTAGTCGATAGAAGGCGTTGTTGACCTCGACCGTGGCGAAGCAGCCGGCGTAGTGGGCGAGCCACTGCCGCTTGGGCAGGGCCTTCGGGTAGAACGTGTCGCGCCACCCGTCGTACTGCCATCCCGAGGTTCCTACGTGCAGTCGCACCGGACCGCCATCTTCGCCGACTCGTGCCGACGGCCCACGCTCAGCTGCCCACGATCACCTTCACGCCACGGGGCCATCGGACGTACCGCCACGCCAGGTTGCTCAGCGTCGAGAGCCGGTTGCGCCGGCCCACGAGGGTGAAGATGTGCAACCCGAGCCAGCCCAACCACGCCAGGGTTCCGGTCAGCCGCACGCCGATGGGCAACTGCAGCACCGCGGCGCGGCGCCCGATCGTGGCCATGTTGCCCTTGTCGTGGTACACGAAGGGCTCCGTCGGCCGCTGCTCCAGCAGCCGGCCGATCTGCCGAGCCGCGTGACGGCCCTCCTGGATGGCGGGTTGCGCCAGCTGCGGGACGAGGCCCTCCCCCATCACCGCGGCCGAGAGGTCGCCCACGACGAAGGTCTCGGGACGCCCGGGCGGGCGCAGGTCGGCCTCGACGGCGATCCTGCCCGACCGGCCTTGCGCCAGCCCGAGGGCGCCCGCCAGGGCGGGCGCTCGCACGCCGGCAGCCCAGATCGTCACCGCACAGCTGAGCAGCTCGCCCGACGACAGGAGGACCTCGTCCTCTCGCACCTCCGCCACGGTCTGACCGAGCCGCAGCTCTACGCCGCGACGCTCGAGCTCGGCGGCCGCGTACCGGCTCAGCCGCTCGTCGAAGGCCCCGAGCGTCCGGCCCTGCATCTCGACGAGCACGACGCGCACGTCCGAGCGGTTGAGCTCCGGATAGCCGAACCCCACGAGGGCGTCACGCAGTTCGGCCAGCGTCCCCGCCATCTCGACGCCGGTGGGCCCGCCCCCGACGACGACGATCCTCAGCGGCTCCGTGCACGGCTCGCAGGCGGCGCGCTCCTCGAGTCGGGCGAACACGTGGTCGCGCACGTGCACGGCCTGGGGGATCGTGTAGATGGCCAGGCTGTGCTCCTCGGCACCCGGGATGCCGAAGAAGTTGGTGCTCGCCCCGAGGGCGAGGATGAGATAGTCGTAGGCCAGCCGCTGGCCGTCGGCGAGCACCGCCTTGCGATCCTCCCACTCGACCCCCGCCAGCTCGCCCAGGTGGAAGCGGGTCCTCGGCATCTGGCGCACCGTGGCGCGGGCCGGATAGGCGACGTCGCCGGGATTCAGCCCGGCAGTTGCCACCTGGTAGAGGAACGGCTGGAAGGTATGGAAGAGGTTCCGATCGAGCAGCGTCACCTCGACCGGCAGGGTGCGCAGCTCCTCCAGCGCGGACATCCCGGCAAACCCCGCCCCGACCAACAGCACGTGGGGCAGCCCAGACGCCTCCGGCGGCTCCACCGACTCCACCCGATCCATGTTCCAAGTGTGCCCGATGGGACGGGGCGCAATCCTCCGTCGGCGCCGACCGCCCACCCGGTGTGCACGCGGGCGACTCGGCGTCAGCCCGTGACGGCGCGCGTGACCAGGCCGGCAAGGCGCCAGCCGGCTACCAGCTCGCCCAAGCCCTCCGGATAGACGGTCTCGGCGGTGCCGGCGAGTTCGGCGGGCGACCACCAGCGGAACTCGCCCATCCATCGCCGCTCGAGATCGGTCCAGCCGGACACCGCCGGGGCAAAGGGCCCCACCGCCAGCGCGAAGTACACCTCGTGCTGCTCGATGCGCTCACCCATCAGGAAGAACTCGGCGCGCCGGCGCCAGATCACGGGGCCGACGGAGGCGAGTCGAAGCCCGGTCTCCTCGGCGGTCTCGCGGATGGCCGCCGATTCCGGGCTCTCGCCCGGCTCGATGCCGCCACCCGGCACGTGCCACCAACGCGCGCCGGCGGGGACCGTGGGATCCGAGCCGCTGATGAGGAGGACCCGGTCCTCGGGGTCCATGAGCACGACGCGGACGGCGTCGCGCCGTCGGGCCGGACCCGCGTGTTCGGTCGCGCGTGTCATGACATATACTGATATATCATTACTGATCGAGACACGTCACGAGAGACTCACAAGGAGCCTCTCCGAGAAGGGAGCACCCGATGACGCACGAACGACAAAGAGGTACGCGAGGACAGTGGGGCGGCCGCGAAGGTCGCGAAGGCCGGGAGGGCCGTGGACGGCGGGGCCGGGCGGCCTGGGCTGGCGAGTTCTCCGGAGCCGGCTGGGGCCCGCCGGGACGGCGCGCCCGCAGAGGCGACGTCCGGCGGCTCGTCCTGGCCGCGCTCCAGGAAGGTCCGGCCCACGGCTACGACCTTATGCAGCGCCTCGAGGCACAGAGCGGAGGCCTGTGGCGACCCAGCCCGGGATCCGTGTACCCGTTGCTGCAGCTGCTCGAGGACCAGGGCATCGTCAGCTCCGAAGAGCGCGACGGCAAGCGGCTGTACCAGCTCACGGAGGCCGGGCAGCAGGACGCCGAGACCAGCCGGTCCGAGGGGCGCCTTCCCTGGGAGGGCGCGGACGAGACGGGACAGGAGGTGGCCTCCCTGCGCGAGGCCTCGGGGCAGCTGCTCCAGGCCGCGCGCCAGGTCGGCCGCGCCGGAGGCCCTGATCAGATCCGCCGTAGCATCGACGCGGTGCGCCAGGCCCGCAAGACCCTCTACGAGATCCTCGCCGAGGACTGAGTGCCTCCGACCGGCGACGCCATGATCAGGACCGCGGGCCTGACCAAGGTGTACGCCGGCTCCGACCAGGCAGCCGTCGACGGGCTGGACCTGAGCGTCACGGCCGGCGAGATCTTCGGGCTGCTCGGCCCGAACGGCGCGGGCAAGACGACGACGGCCGGCATGCTGACCACACGGGTCGTCCCCACGGCGGGAAACGCGTCGGTGGGAGGGGTGGACGTGATCGCCCATCCCTCCCTCGCACGGCAGCTGATCGGGGTGGTCTCGCAGCAGAACACCCTCGATCGTTCGCTCAACGTCTGGGAGAACCTCTACTTCCACGGCCGTCTCTTCGGCATGTCGGGCAAGGCGTCCCAGGCGGCGGCCGACGAGCTGATCGAGCGCATCCAGCTGCAGAGGTGGGGCAAGGCGTCCGTCTACGCGCTGTCCGGGGGGATGGCCCAACGCCTGATGATCGCCCGGGCCATCCTGCACCGCCCGGCCGTCCTCTTCCTGGACGAGCCCACGGCGGGGTTGGACCCCCAGAGCCGCCTGGCGCTCTGGGGGATCCTCGGCGAGCTCAATCGCTCGGGGCAGACCATCATGCTCACGACCCACTACATGGAGGAGGCGGAGCAGCTCTGCGGGCGCGTGGCGATCATGGACCACGGGCGCATCCTGGCGCTCGACAGCCCGGCGGGGCTCAAGCGCTCCGTCGACGCCGACACGGTTGCGGTCGTCCGCCTCAACGGCGATCCCGGGGCTTTCGCCCGACGACTCGAGGATGAGACCGACGACATCGGCCGCATCCGCCTGCTCGACGACGGCGTCGAGATCCACTCCCGATCCCATGGGCGGCTCGTGCCCCGGCTGGTCGCGGCGGCGGAGGCCGAGGGTCTCGAGATCGTCGACCTGTCGATACGCGAGCCCAGCCTCGAGACCGTCTTCATCGACCTGACCGGTCGAGAGCTCCGGGAGGCCTGAGAATGCGGGACCGAAGAGAGCAGCACTCATGAGCACCGAGCCGGTCGACACCGAGTCGGCAAGCGCCGGCGGGGTGGCGCACGCTGCGGAAGAGCCATTGCTCGCGGTGGCCGGGGGCCCGCCACCGGCGCCCGTCGGGACGCAGACACGGCCCGTCGTGGCAGCCAGCCGGAGTGCGATGGTGGCGCTCTTCCAACGCGACGTCACGGTCCTGCGCAAGCACCTCGGGGAGTTCATCGCGAGGACCATCATCCAACCGCTGCTGCTCGTGTTCGTCTTCCTCTACGTCTTCCCGTCCATCGGTCAGGCCGTCGGTGGCCAGGGGGCCGCAGCCAGCTCCAACTTCGCGACCGTGCTCGTGCCCGGCGTCGTCGGGATCTCGATCATGTTCCAGGGGATCCAGGCCGTGGCCGTGCCCCTCGCCCAGGAATTCGGCTTCACCCGGGAGATCGAGGATCGCGTCCAGGCCCCCTGCCCCACCTGGCTGGTTGCGATCAGCAAGGTGCTCTCCGGGGCCCTGCAAGGCGTCCTCGCCGCGATCATCGTCTTCCCGATCGCCGACGTCGTCCACGCCCCGGGCGTCGAGGCCAACCTGACGGTGACGTGGTGGATCGTCCTCACCCTGATCCCCCTCACGTGCGTCGGCATGGCCTCTCTCGGGCTCTTGCTCGGCACGACCTTCGAGCCCCGCAACATCGGGCTCATGTTCGGCTTCGTGGTGCTGCCGATCACGTTCCTCGGCGGCACCTACTACGAGTGGGAGCGCCTCTCCCCTCTACAGGTGGGAGGGTTCCACTGGCTCCAGGCGCTCGTCCTGATCAATCCGCTCATCTACGTGAACGAGGGCCTGCGGGCCGGACTGACCGACGCGGTGCACATGCACCTCTACATCATCTACCCGGTCCTGATCGGCTTTTGCGCCCTCTTCCTGACCCTCGGGATCCGCAACTTCCGGAGGCGCGTGCTCAGCTGAGCTGGCTGCACCTCCGCCCTGGAGACTCAGGCCTGGGCGGGGGACTGACCCCCGACGGGCCCAGCAGTCCCGACGGTCCCTGCGGGAGAGAGTGCTCCCTGGTCGTCGGTCGCCTCCTGCAGGCCGCGCTGCAGGCCGAACAGGGCGACGGCGCCGGCCGCGGCCATGATCCCGCACATGACGTAGAGCACGACCTGGGTGGCATCGGCGAAACCGGCCTGCGCCGCCGCGTGGATGCGCTCACCGAGGGGGGTCTGCAGCAACGAGGCCGGCACGTTCGCGGTGCCCTTCGACTGGGAGATCGTGTTCGCCAGATGGCTCGCCGAGGACTCGGGAACCCCTCGGGCGGTGAGCGACGAGGTCAGGCGTGACCGCTCCACGCTGAGCAGGATGGTCCCGAGGATGGCCAGGCCGAGCGAGGCACCGTAGTTGCGGACCGTCTGGGTGATCCCGGTCGCCTCGCCGTAGGAGAGCCGCGGTGCCCGGTTGATGGCGTCGGTGTTGGCCGGACCGAGCATGAGGCCGGTGCCCGCGCCGGCGATCACGATCGACACCCACTGCGATCCGAGCGACAGGGTGGTGGCGTGGCTCGCCCAGAGGGCGAATCCCACCGCGGCGAGTGCACACCCGCCCACGACCGCCGGCTTGGCGCCGCGCCGGTCGAGGATCCGGCCACCGAGTTGGGCGCCGGGCGCGAATCCGGCGAAGAACACCAAGAGGTACAGGCCGGCCTCCTGCGCCGAGTCGCCCAGTGCGATCTGGGAGTACTCGCTGGCGAAGAAGAAGATCGGGATGAACACCATCATCGAGATCAGGAGGACGGCGTTCTCCACCGAGAAGGCGCGGTTGGCGAAGATCTTGACCTGGATCAGCGGCTCGGGCGTTCTCAGCTCGACGAACGCGAAGACCACGAGCAGCGCCGCACCGAAGAAGATGCACAGCCACGTCGCCGGATTGCTCCAGCCCCAGACCGCCGACTGCTGCAGGCCGAGGACGCTCAGGGCCACTCCGCCGGAGATCAGCACCAGCCCGCGGTAGTCGAGCCGACCCGGGCGTGTCTCGGAGGTGGGACGGGACACGACGATCAGGATCAGGGCCACCAGGGCGACAGGAACGTTCACCCAGAAGATGGCCCGCCAGGTCCACTCGCTCAGGTAGCCGCCCAGGATGGGCCCGATCGCCGTGAGCCCGCCGGCCACCCCGAAGAAGACCGCCATGGCCCGACCGCGCTCTCGCAGGGGGAAGGCGTTGACCACGAGCGCCAGCGCGGCCGGGTACATGAGCGCGCCGCCCGCTCCCTGGACCACCCGCCAGGCGATGATCCAGGCCTCGGCGGCGGAGTTGGCCGGGGTGAGCCCGCACATGACGGAGGCGAAGACGAAGACGACGACGCCGATCACCACCATCCGCCGGTGCCCGACCATGTCGGCCAGCCGCCCGCCGAAGGCGAACAGCGCGGCGAGCGACAGTAGGTAGGCGTTGACCACCCACTGCACGCCCGTCGAGGTCAGGTGCAGCTCCTTTTGGATCTGTGGCACCGCGATCGAGACGATCGTCTGGTCGATGAAGGTCATCGCGACCGCGAAGATCATCGCGACCAGTACGAGGTTCTTGGATCCCTCTTTCCCGTTCACTGCTCTCCTCGCCGACTATCTGGCCGACAATTGGACCGACTGATCGGTCCGACTGATCGGTCCGACTGATCGGTCCGACTGCGCGGTCCGACTGCGCGGTCCGATCAGCCTCGGGAGCTGCGGAGCACCACGGCGGCGTCGGGCTCGAGGACTCGGAAGGTCAGGCTCTCCTCGAGGTACAGCCGTACCTCGAGCGCGTCGTGGCTCAGGTAGCCGATCGAAAGGTCCTGGCCACAGGACAGGACGAAGTCCCCGCCTCTCAGGCTGAGGACCACGGCACCTTCGACACCCGGGGCCCAGACGACCGCACCACCGAGGATCCGGCGGAGGTGGTCCAGGAGCAGGTGACCCCCGTGCTCGGTGGTCTCGATGATCCCGTTGTAGCCGGAGGGGCCGATGGCGAGGCCGTAAGGCCCGTCGATCCCGACCCCCCGCATGGCCTCCACCGCGTGGGCGACGACGTTGGGGTACCGATCGAAGTCCACGTCGATCGAGATGGCGTCGTGCGACGACCGCTCCGTGATCCCCTGGATCCCCCCGGCGGCGAAGCCGTGGAACACGGCCACGTTCTCCGCGAGGGCGATCTGGCGCACGGCTCGGTCCAGGTCGTCCAACTCGGGGTCGGCGGCACCCCGGTCGATGTCCTCGAGCTCCGAGCGGGACACCGAGAACTCCACTCTCAGCTCGGTCAGGGCTTGCACGGCTCGGACGCCGGCCTGGACGCCCTCGACGGCGCTCTCGAGGTGCGTCACGCGTCCGGTGGAGACGGCGGCACGGTCCCAGCCCTCGGGGCCGTCGAAGTCGACGAGCTTGCGGGCCGCCAGCTGGGTGGTGAGGCGGGTCTTGGCCTCGCCGTCGACCACCTCCCAGGCCGCAGACGACAAAGGGGCATGCGTACGCAGTAGGTGATCCATCACTCCATCCCTCGCAGGCTTCCGATCCCGAGCGACGCCGGGGCGTCCCCTGGCGACCCGGCGTCCGTCGACTCTCCCGAGGCCTCCGCTCTCATCTCCTCCGCCTCCACCTCGGTGATGGGAAGCGACGTGAAGAGGTAGGTGCGCAGGTTCTTGTCGAGCTGCGGGTCTCGCCGCCTCAACCATTCGAGGACCATGGAGGCGTGCTCTTTCTCCTCGTCGCGGTTGTGGGCGAGGATGGCGGCGAGGGTGGGGTCCTGGGTGGCCTTGACGCGCTGGTCGTACCAGTCGACCGCCTCGAACTCCTCCATCAGCGAGACGATCGCCCGATGATGGTCGATCGTCTGGTCGTCGAGCCGCTCCACCGGCTCATGGAGTCCCTCGCTAGCCATCGACACTCCCTTCCGACTCTCTTGGGCCGACCTCGACGCCTACCTCGGGGGCCGACTCTTCTCTGCCGACTTCGGGCCGGCATCCCGGACCGAAGTGAACCTCGGGCCGGTTCCGCCCGGCGAGTGCCGGGGAGCCGACGGTGCTGCACGCCTACAACCTTGGGGGATGCTACCGGTCGGGCGACTCGCCCACATACGGGCTATGTTCCCCACGCTTTCGAGACCAACACGGAGGCCGGGTGGCACCAGACAACACCAACACCATCCAATTCCCGTATCGGCGATCGCTCGGACCCGTCTTCGGCGCCTTCATGAACGGGCTCACGCAGCGCCGGATCACCGGGGTCCGCTGCGGGGACCGGGTGCTCGTCCCACCTCTCGAGTGGGACCCCGAGACGGGCGAGGCCCTCGACCACGAGCTCGTCGAGGTCGGCCCGGTCGGCACCGTCACCTCGTGGACGTGGGTCGCCGAGCCCACGGTGCAGCACCCGCTGCAGCGGCCCTTCGCCTTCGCACTGATCCGCCTCGACGGGGCCGACAGCACGCTCCTCCACGCCGTCGACGCAGGCTCGTCCGACGCCCTCGAGGCCGGGACCCGCGTGGCGCCGAGGTGGCGGGCGCAGCGCTCGGGCCGGATCGACGACATCGAGTGCTTCGTACCCGGCGAGGAGCCCGAGATACCGGAGGACGACGCCGGGCCCCCGGCGGAGCTCGTGACGATGATGGACTTCGGCGCGTCCATCACCTACCGGGAGACGGTGTCGCCCAATGCCCTCCGAGCCATCGACGCCAGCCGCGGCCAGCACCTGATCGGGTTTCGTTGCCCGATCTGCGGGCGCACGTACACCGGCGGGCGAGGGTTCTGCCCCGTCGACGCCGTCGAGCTCGGCCCCGATCACGAGGTCGAGCTGCCCCAGACCGGCACGGTGACCAACTTCACGATCGTGACCCCCGTCCAATACCCGGGCCAGACCGAGACCGAACCCTTCGTGCGGGCGATGGTCCTCCTCGACACGAGGGGTGACGCAGCGGCGGCCGGCCAGGGTGGTGGCGACGACCGGTCCTCGGACGTCATCCTCACCTATCAGCCGTTGCTCGATCTGCGGGCGGACGACGTCCGGGTCGGCATGCGGGTGAGCGCGCGGTGGCAGGCGCCCGAAGGCCCGGCGCCGCCCTCGGGAGGCATGGGCGGCACCATCGGATACCTGGCCGGCTGGGCTCCCTCCGGCGAGCCCGACGTCAACGACCCCGACCTCGTGAACCGGATCTTCTGATGAGCACCACCGACCGCAACGGTCCCCCCGACATCGCGATCGTCGGTTGGGCCCAATCCCCCATGCTGCGCCAGACCGAGCTCTCGGAGGGCCAGCTGCTCGTCCGCGTGATCACCGAGGCGCTGGAGTCCGTGGGGCTGACGCGGGCGGACATCGACTTCAACTGCGCGGGCAGCTGCGACTACATCTCGGGACAGCCGTTCTCCTTCGTGCAGAACATCGATGCGATCGGGGCATGGCCCCCAAAGAGGGACTCCCACGTCGAGATGGACGGAGCGTGGGCGCTCTACGAGGCCTGGCTCCGCCTGCGCTTGGGGGACCTGGAGGTGGCGGTCGTCACCGGCTCGGGCCGGTCCTCGACGGCCAACCCTCACCTCATCTACCCGATGGAGATGGATCCGTTCTTTCTCGCACCGCTCGGCACCGACGCCGCGAGCCTCGCCGCCCTGCAGGCCCGGGCGCTGATCGATTCGGGCGCGGTGACCGAACGCCAGATGGCCGAGGTGGCGGCGCGCAGCCGGCGGGTCGCCGAAGCCAACCCACACGCCCAGGTGACCGGGAGCGCCGACCCCGACGAGTTGCTCACCGAGGGCTACGTCCGATCGCCCCTCCGGCGCCACGACCTGCCACCCATCACCGACGGCGCCTGCGCAGTCGTGCTGGCAACCGGCGCCAAGGCTCGCGAGCTGACCGCCCGCCCGGCGTGGATCCGCGGCATCGCCCACCGCTCCGAGCTGCACTACCCCGGGCTGCGGGACCTGACCGAGTCGCCGTCGACCAGCGCCGCCGCCAGGGCGGCCGGCATCGACCGGGGGCCGGTCGACGTGGCGGAGATCCACTGCGCCTTCTCCCACGAGGAGCCGCTGCTGCATCGTGCGCTCGGCCTGGCCGACACCACCGTCGTCAACCCGTCGGGAGGTCCACTGGCCGCCAACCCGATCATGGCGACCGGCCTGGTGCGCATCGCCGAGGCGGCCGCCCAGATCGCCAACCACGCCAAGCGCCGGACCGTGGCGCACGCCACCTCGGGCCCGTGCCTGCAGCAGAATCTCGTCTGCGTCCTCGAGGAGGGCTCATGAGCGCGAAAGCCTCCGGTCACCCACCCTGCGCGGTGGTAGGCGTCGGTCAGACCCACCACAAGTCCCGTCGCCACGACGTCTCGATGGCGGGTCTCGTGCGGGAAGCGGCCCTGGCGGCGCTCGAGGATGCCCACCTCACGTGGGCCGACATCGACACGGTGGTACTCGGCAAGGCCCCCGACCTCTTTGAAGGCGTCATGAAGCCGGAGCTGTACCTCGCCGACGCTCTGAGCGCGAACGGCAAGCCGATGTTCCGGGTGCACACCGCCGGGAGCGTCGGCGGCACGACGGGCATCGTCGCTGCACACCACGTGCAGGCCGGCGCCGGTCGACGCGTGCTGGCCGTCGCCTTCGAGAAGCAGTCGGAGGGCAACGCGCAGTTCGCCCTCGGGAGCGGCCGCGGAGCAAGCCTCGGCGCGGGGGGCGCGTTTGCGCCGTTCGTGCGCTCCTACATCCACCGCTCCGGCGCCCCCGAGCACATCGGCTGGAAGGTGGCGGTCAAGGACCGGCGCAACGCCCTCAAGAACCCCTATGCCCACCTCAAGATCCAGGACATCTCCATCGAGAAGGTCAAGGAGTCCCCGATGCTGTGGGACCCCCTCCGCTACCTCGAGTCGTGCCCGTCCTCGGACGGTGCGTGCGCGGCGGTCTTCACCGATCGGGAGGGCGGGGAGGAGGCGGCGTCGGCGGGGCGTCCCCCCGCGTGGATCCTCGGCACCGCCGTGCGCAGCGAGCCCGGCAGCTTCCCGGGACGCGACCCGGTCCGCCCAAAGGGCGCGGTGGACTGCGCCTGGGACCTCTACGCCCAGACCGGGATCACCGACCCCCGGCGCCAGCTGGACCTGGCGGAGCTCTACGTCCCCTTTAGCTGGTACGAGCCGATGTGGCTCGAGGCACACGACATCGCGGGCCCGGGCGAGGGGTGGCGCATGGTCGACGACGGCACCACCGAGCTCGACGGCGACTTCCCCGTCAACCCCTCTGGCGGTGTCCTCTCCAGCAACCCCATCGGCGCCTCGGGCCTGCTGCGGTTCGTCGAGGCGGCCAACCAGGTCCGCGGGCGTGCCGGCGAGCACCAGGTGCCGGGTGCCCGGGTGGCCCTGGCCCAGGCCTACGGAGCCAACGCCCAGTACTTCGCGATGTGGGTGGTGTCGTCCTCGCTCGACCCCTGGGGCTGACGGTCCTGTCAGGGGATCGACGTCAGCGAATGGGCGTGGCGAAGAGGCCTCAACGAAAACGGGTCCTCGAAGCGGAGCGTGCGTTCCCACAACGCCTCCGGAACTCCCGCCACGACGCGTCGCCGTGGTCCGCGGAGAGCCCCAGTCCGGGCCCCCCGGGGCGGGCCGGAGATTTCTGTCCCACCGCAGGTGACGCTCCGTCATATTTTGTTACGTTGGTGGCCCTCGCCTCCCGGAACGAGGTGACGCTACAAAAGGGGGATGGAATGCAGGGGCGCGCTCGACGTGGAGGCGTGGCCGCAATCGCGGCACTTTCGGCTGTGGCATTGCTAGTACCGCTGACTTCGGGATCGGCGGGAGCCGACCAGCCGACGTCGCCGGGCATCACCTCGACGACGATCACCGTCGGCCAGATCGATGACCTCACGGCCCCGTACCCGGGCCTCTTCAAAGCGGCGCAGGACGGCACCCAGGCCTACTTCGACTACGTCAACTCCCAGGGCGGCGTCGACGGCCGCAAGATCGAGCTCGACGCGATGGACAGCGCGTTCAACTCCGGCCAAGTCGTCACCGAGACGACCAACATCGCCGACAAAGACTTCGCCATGGTGGGCGGCTACTCCCTTCTCGACGGCGCCGAGAAGCCGGGAATCGACGCCGGCAAGCTGCCTGACGTGACCTACCCGCTCGCCACCAACCTCGCGAGCGACCCCAACGTCTACAGCCCGTCGCCGTCGACCACCAACGACACGCCGAACGCCAACTACACCTGGGCGAAGAACACGTTTCCGCAGGACGTAAAGAGCGTCGGCGCCCTCTACACCGATGCCGACCCGACCACCATCACCTCGGAGCAGATCCTCGAGTCCGCGATGACGGCGACCGGGCTCCACATCACCTATCGGCGCGGCTTCTCGACGAGTGAGACCACCTTCCCCGACGACGTGCTCAAGATGAAGTCCCAGGGCGTGAAGATGTACTTCAACCAGGAGCTGGCGGGATACCCCTACGCGGCCAACCTGGCCAAGGAGACCGCGCAGCAGGACTACCATCCCGTCCATATCGAGGGCGTGGCCGCCTACGTGCAGAACATGGCGTCGGCCAGCGGCGGCGCCGCCAACGGCATGTACCTCGAGCAGCAGGCGGCGCTCTTCGAGGGCGAGGACGCCACGAAGGTGCCCGAGGTGGCGTTGATGGACAAGTGGGCGAAGAAGGTGGACCCCGGCGTCTTCAGCACCGTCACACCCCTGCCGGCCCTCGACGGCTGGGCGTCGGGCATGCTGTTCGTCAACGCTTTGAAGGCCGCGGGCTCCAATCCCACCCGTGCCTCGGTGATGGCGCAGCTGGACAAGGTCACGAGCTTCGACGCCGGAGGCCTCCTGCCCCCCGGCGAGAACCCGGCCAAGAACATCCCGTCCAAGTGCTTCCTCTTCGCCCAAATGAAGAACGACAAGTGGACGAGGATCAACCCGACCACCTCCGGTTGGTACTGCAACGGCACCCTGAAGCCCCACGCCGGGTGGAAGCCGCAGACCCGGTGAACCACGACAGCAACGCGGGCGACCGCTCACGGCCGGACGGCATGATCCGGCGGTGAGCGGCGCCGGGAGGAAGAGCATCTGATGAGTGAATTCTTCAGCCTTCTCATCGCGGGCATCGTCACCGGGTCGATCTATGCGGTGAGCGCCAGCGGCCTCGTGGTGACCTACAACACCACGGGCATCTTCAACTTCGCCCACGGGGCGGTTGGGATGTGGCTGGCCTACCTGTTCTGGCAGTTGTGGCAGGGCTGGGGAATCAACGTGATCGTCTCGCTCATACTGGTGCTCCTCGTCGCGGCACCCATAGGCGGGGCGGTCATAGAACGGGCCATCATGCGGCCCCTGTACGGAGCGGCCATCACCGTGCGGCTCGTCGTGACCCTCGGTCTGATGCTGTTGCTGATCGGGCTCGCCTACACGGTGTGGGACCCGACCAACACCTACGTCGTGCCCGAGTTCTTCAACGGCGACCAGGTGGCCATCGGCAGCATCAACGTGTCCTACGAGCAGCTCATTACCATCGGTGTGGCGGTCGCCGTGGCCGTGGGCTTCCGGGCGTTCTTCAAGCTGACCCGCACTGGCATCGCCATGCGAGGCGTCGTGGACGACCCCGACCTCGCCCGACTCTCGGGCGCCTCGTCCGGCCGCATCTCGTCGATGGCCTGGATGATGGGCGTCACCCTCGCCGGCGTGGCGGGCGTCCTCCTTGCCCCCCAGAGCATGGACGTCATCGTCCTCACCGAGCTCGTCATCTACGGGTACGCCGCCGCGGTCGTCGGACGGTTGCGAAGCCTGCCGATGACGTTCCTCGGCGCCATGATCCTCGGCATCGCCTACTCGATGTGCATCGGCTACGTCCCCCAGAGCATCCTCACCGACGTCACCGCCGCGCTACCGATGGCGCTGCTCTTCCTGGTGCTGATCATCCTCCCCGAGGCCCGTCTGGCGTTGGGTCGCGCGCCGCGCATGCGCCCGCCGCGCGTGGCGGGCTTCCAGCAGACGCTGTTGTTCGGGGCGCTCATCGTCGTCGGCGCCGTCATCCTGTCGTACGCAATGCCCGGCAGCCTCAGCACCTGGGGTGCCGGGCTGGGGCTCGGTCTCCTGGCGCTCTCGCTCATTCCCCTGTCGGGTTACGGCGGCCAGGTCTCGCTGTGCCAGCTGACCTTCGCCGGGATCGGGGCGCTCGCGATGCACTGGGTGGACGGCGGCAGCTCGGTGCTCGGGCTGCTCGCCGCCGCAGGGCTCTGTGGCGCGTTCGGTGCGGTGCTGGCCCTGCCGGCGCTCAAGCTCCGCGGCATCTATCTGGCCCTTGCCACCCTCGCGTTCGCCGTCTTGATGGACAACGTGTTCTTCAACTCCCCCTCGATCGTCGGCGAGGGCGGCATCGTGACGGTCGGGCGGCCAGACATCTTCGGCTACCGCTTCGGCACCGACCGCTCGTACCTGATCCTGCTCGCCGTGGCCTTCGGGCTGGCCGCGATCGCCATCGGCGCCGTGCGAAGGGGCCGGTTCGGCCGGAGGCTCGTCGCCCTGCAGGACTCCCCTGTCGGGTCGACCACGGTCGGTGCCGGCGTGGTCTGGACCAAGTTCCTGGTGTTCACGGGATGCGCCGCGTTGGCCGGCGTGGCCGGCGCGCTCTACACCGCCGTCGGCGGCTCGGCGAGCGCCCAGCAGTTCCAGTTCCTCGAGTCCATCGTGCTCTTCGTCGGGATCACCCTGGCCGGCGGGGTCATGCTCTCGAGTGCCCTTCTGGCGGGCCTCGGCCTGGCGTGGTTCCCCATCATCGGCACGCACATCCCGGTGCTCGGCTCGAACTTCCAGTACATCCTCTTCGGCGTCGGCATCATCGCCATCGGGCGCAACCCCAACGCGGTGGGCCTGTTGTACCTGCAGATCGGCGACTGGTGGCGGGCGCGGGGGGCCTCCTCGCGGGGCGGCGGGTCGCCGGCGCCCCTGCCCGCGACCAAGCCCGTCACGAGAGAGGTGGCATCCCTTGGCTGAGCTGTCCTGCCACTCGATCGGAGTTCGCTTCGGCGGGCTCCAGGCGCTCCAGGACGTCGACCTCCGGGTCACCCCTGGCCAGGTGACCGGTCTCATCGGGCCCAACGGGGCCGGAAAGACGACCCTCTTCAACGTGGTCACCGGCATCCAACCGCCGAGCGCCGGGACCGTGCGACTCGGCGACAAGGACATCACCAAGCTGCGGCCCGCACGACGGGCCAAGATGGGCCTGGCCCGGACCTTCCAGCGCCTGGAGCTCTTCGGCACCCTCACCACCCGGGAGAACATCCAGATGGCGGCGGAGACCCAGAGGGCCAAGCTCCCCAAGGGCGTCTCGCCCATCGAGCAGACCGAGCGACTGATCGACAGGGTGGGACTCCGGAACGTGGCCGACGAGGCGACCGACTCACTGCCCACCGGCCAGGCCCGCCAGGTCGAGCTGGCCCGAGCGCTCGCCACCACCCCCGAGGTCCTCCTCCTCGACGAGCCCAGCGCCGGACTCGACCACGTCGAGACGGCGGAGCTCGGGCGCCTGCTGATCGAGCTCGCCGACGACGGGATCGCCGTGCTGCTCGTCGAGCACGACATGAGCCTCGTGATGACGGTCTGCCACGAGATCAACGTCCTCGACTTCGGTGAGTTGATCGCCAGCGGCGACCCCGAGTCGGTCAAGGCCGACCCCGCCGTCCAGGTCGCGTACCTCGGCGCCGAGGTCGACGGCGACCAGGTGGAGAACGGGCCGGCCGGCTCGGAGATGCCCTCCCCCGCCGAGCTGGCCTCGCTCAAGCCCGCCGTCATCCACGCCAAGCACTCCCCCGAGGCGCCGGAGTCGACCAACGGATCGCCCCCGGCGGACGGGGCGACTCCCGCGAGCGACGAGCCGGCAGGGGCCGCGCCAGCGACCGTCGCCGCGCCCCACGCTGCTGCCGACGGGACCGAGGCACCCCCGTTGCTCGAGCTGAAGGGGATCAAGGCCGCCTACGGCCGCATCGAGGTCGTGCACGGCGTCGACCTCGCCATCGCCAGGGGTTCGGTAACGGCCCTGCTCGGACCGAACGGTGCCGGCAAGTCCACCCTGCTCAAGGTGGCGTGCGGGCTCCTTCCGCCATCGGGGGGAAGCCTGCTCATCGACGGCGAGCCCGTTCGCAAGCTCGCGGCCGAGCGGCTGGCCCGAAAGCGCTTCTGCACCCTGCCCGAGGGCCGTGCGGTCTTCCCCAACCTGACCGTCGCCGAGAACCTCCGCATGTTCACCTACCGGGGCCGCGACGTGCGGCTGCGCGACCTCGAGGAGCGGGCCTTCCAACGCTTCCCCTTGCTCGGCGAGCGTCGCCGACAGTTGGCGGGCCGGCTCTCGGGCGGCGAGCAGCAGATGCTGGCTCTCGCCCGTGCGCTCTACACCGACCCCGAGATGCTCATGCTCGACGAGCTGTCGATGGGGTTGGCGCCGCTGATCGTGTCTCAGCTCTACGAGGCGGTCGGACAGCTCGTCGAGCGCGAGAAGCTGACCGTGCTGCTGGTCGAGCAGTTCGCCACCACCGCGCTCACGATCGCCGACCAGGCCTGCGTCATGGTCACCGGCGAGATCGTCGAGCGAGGCGAGCCCGAGGTGATCGGCGAGCGCCTGGCCAGCACCTACCTCGGCACCTCCAGCTGAGCGGGCGATGACCGACACCGGCGATCGCGCCGCGCTTCCGGGCCTGCCCGAGCCTCCGCCGTTGGGAGCGACCGCGCTCGCACCCGACACGTTCTCCGGGACGGTCGTGCTCGTCACCGGGGGCGGCACCGGGCTGGGCTCCGCCATCGCCAAGGAGTTTGCCCGCCTCGGCGCGTCGATCGTGTTGGCCAGCCGCAAGCCGGAGCACCTGGAGGCCGGTCAGGCGGAGCTGGCGGAACTGCGGTCCCCGGTGACCACCGTCGGCTGCGACATCCGGGACCCCGAGCAGATCGCGGCAGCCTTCGATCACGCCGAGTCCACCATGGGGCTGCCCGGGGTGCTCATCAACAACGCGGCAGCCAACTTCCCCGTGCCGGCCGAGGACATGTCGCCCAACGCGTGGCGCACGGTCGTCGACATCACGCTCAACGGGACCTTCTTCTGCGCCCGCGAGTTCGCCCGCCGGCACCTCGTGGCCGGCACGCCGGGATCGATCGTGAACGTCGGCGCCTCCTACGCGTGGACCGGCGGTCCCGGTTTCGCACACTCGGCCGCCGCCAAGGCGGGGGTCAAGAACATGGTCGAGACCTTGGCCGTAGAATGGGGCCCCTACGGCATCCAGGTGAACGGCCTCGTCCCGGGGCTCTTCCCCCACGAGGACATGACGGCCGACATCCGGGGCAACCTCGACCGCACGTCGGACACCGAGGTCTGCCAACCGGCGCTGCGAGCGGGGAGGCTCCGCGAGCTCGGTTGGGCGGCCACCTTCCTGGCCTCTCCCTACGCCCGCTTCATCAGCGGTCACACGCTCGTCGTCGACGGTGCCAATTGGCAGCGGCGGTCGCTCACCAACCCACCGGTCGTCTCGGTACGCGACCAGATGGGGCGCGGGCCGTTCTCGGCCGGGTGAGCGCAGGGCCCCGTGCGCGTACCGGACCTCCTCGACGCAGCCAGCGGCCAGACGGGTCTGGACGACTTCGGCGACCCATCGTTTCGTGAGGGTCTCGGCGTCTACGTCTCCTCCGTCACCGACGAGGCGGACCTGAGCGAGGTCGGCGAGCTGGCGGTCGAGGCGCAGATCGTCGGCAACCTGGCGAACCGGCTGCAGGTCGTGGACTGGACGAACCGTCACCCGGAGCTCGCGGCGGGAGCCATCGAGCGGCCGGTCTTCATCGTCGGCCTGCCGCGCACGGGGACGACCTTCCTGAGCTATCTCCTCGACCTCGACCCGTCGCATCGATCGCTGATGCGCTGGGAGGCCCAGACATCGGTCCCGCCGCCGCGGCTCGAGACGTTCACGTCCGATCCGAGGATCGCCGCCACGAGGGACAGCCAGGACATGCTGGACATGATCAACCCCGAGTTCAAGGCGATCCACTACGAGGCACCCGACGGACCGACCGAGTGCATCTCGGTCACCGCCCAGGAGTTCAAGAGCGTCATGTGGGAGACGGTGGCGAACGTCCCCTCGTACGGCGCGTGGCTGCGGCAGGTCGACTACGGCAGCGCCTACCGCTACCACAAGATCGTGCTCCAGCTGCTGCAGTCGGAGGCGCCGGGAAGGTGGATGCTCAAGAGCCCCGCCCACGGCTTCGCGCTCGAGACGCTGCTCAAGACCTATCCCGACGTGCGCTTCGTCGCGACCCACCGGGATCCGACCACCATCGTCGCCTCCACCTGCAGCCTGGCCGCGTGTCTCTCGGGGACCTTCAGCGACGTCGACCATGGCGACTACATCGCCCGGCGCTGGACCGAGTCGGTCGTGGACATGCTGACGCGGGTCGAGGCGCTCCGGGCGAGCGACCCGAGCGTCGACGCCCGGTTCGTGGACCTCCGGTACGTGGACCTCGTGGCCGACCCGGTCGCTTCGATCCGCCGCGTCTACGAGCACATCGGGTCCGAGCTCTCGCCCTCGACCGAGGCCGCCGCGGCCGCCTACGCCGCCGACAACCGCCAGGGCAAGTACGGGCGGCACTCGTACTCCCTCGGGGAGCTCGGCCTGGACGGCGCCGAGCTGCGAGACCGCTTCGCCACCTACCGGGAGCGCTACGACGTCCCCGAGGAGTCCGTCCCGGCCTAATCGCCCGTCGGCCGGCACCGGCGGCGAATATTGTATGCAATCGTGACCGCTCCGGCCCTGGCCAGGCTTCTGTTGGACCACCCGTTCGGGGACGACGAAGGCCTCCTGTACACCGCCGAGCGCTCCATGACCCGTGGTGAGGCCGTGGCCGCCGCACGGACCACCGCCGACGGCCTCCGTGCGCTCGGGGTCCGGGAGGGCCAGGGGGTGGCCATACGGCTCCCGAACGGGCCGGAGTTCGTGACCTCCATGATGGGCGTCTGGCTGGCGGGCGCGGTGCTCGTCCCCGTCAATCCCCGGGTGTCGGAGCGCGAGCTTGGCTCGATCCTCGAGCGCACCGCTCCGGCGGCCCTGGTCGGGCCGGACGGGACAGGGGCGCTCGACGGCCCGCGCTCGCCCGACGCACGCACCTACGCTCCCGAAACGGCGTTCGTGCTGTGGACCTCGGGGACGACGGGGACCCCGAAGCCGATCCTCCACACGCACACTGCGTACCTCGAGCTGCTCGACCGCGTCCTGGGCCCCCTGCGGGGCAGCAGGGTCGAGAGCGGGGACGAGCCGCGCCGGCCACCGACACCCAACCTGATCCCGGTCTCGCTCGCGCTCAACGCCGGGCTCTACAACGCCCTCTTCGGGCTGCGGGCCGGGGCGGCGCTCGTGATCATGGACGGCTTCTCCACGACCGAGTTCGAGCGGCTCGTCGGTCGCTTCGCGATCCGCTCCACGGTCCTCCCGCCGGCGGCGATCACCTCGCTCAACGCCGATCCCGCCGTCGAGAGCCTGGCGCCGCTCAGGTACGTGCGCAGCATCACCGCCCCCCTTTCCCCCCGCCAGGCGCGACGCTTCCGCGACAAGTACTCCGTGTTCGTCCTGAACGGCTACGGGCAGGCGGAGGTCGGTGAGGTGATCGGCTGGACGGCCGCCGACGCGACCGAGCACCCGGAGAAGATCGGCTCGATCGGCCGTCCCCATCCCGGCGTGGAGATCAAGATCGTGGACGAGGGCGCGGCTCCGGTCGAGCCGGGCCAGTCCGGCGAGCTGCTGGTCCGCCCCCCCTCGATGGCCGCGGGGTACGCCTCTGAGGACGACCTTTCCGAGCGCCTCGACGCCGCCGGGTTCCTCCGCACGGGCGACATCGCGCGGCTGGATCCCGACGGCTTCGTGTGGCTCGAGGGGCGAGCGAGCGACCTGATCAACCGCGGCGGCAACAAGGTCTTCCCCGAGGAGGTCGAAGAGGTCCTCGGGCTCTTCCCCGGCGTGGTGGACGCGGCCGTCGTCGGAGCGAGCGACGACCGCCTCGGCGAAGTCCCCGTGGCCTACCTGGTGACCTCGCATCCGGTGAGCGACGCCGAGATCCGCGACCACTGCCGCGCCCAGCTGACCCCCTACAAGGTCCCCACCCAATTCGTCCGGACGGAGAGCCTGCCGCGCAACGAGGCGGGCAAGCTCGTGCGATCCCGGCTGCTGGCTCGGGCGGGTCAGCCGCCCGCGGAGCCGGGATCCATCGTCCCCGATCAGCAGCCTTGACGAATCATCAGCGAGGTTCACGGGTCTAGCTAGGCGTAGAAGGGTTTTCTCCGGTTCCATGCGATATCCGCGAGACCCTCCTGGGGCCTGAATGAAGATGATGTATGAGGCTCGCTGGCGAGATTCACCCGAAGTGCCATCCGACCTGCAGCCGCCGTCAGAGGATCCCGAACCCAGAGTTGTCCAAGTGCCGAGGGGCTTCATGCTCCGAGCGGTGGAAGGGAACGAAGTCCGCCGAGTAGGCGGGCGGCACGAGCCAAAGCGATAGCCTTGCCTTCGCTCGGGAGGAGGCAAGGCCCTGGGCTTCGAGCGCCTCGCGCGTTGTCGCGTCTACTGCTCGAGGCAGGAAGCCATCATTACCCTGCGGTACCTCTAGACGCGGTCGGTCCTCGAGGTGTTAGCTCTCTTGGTCGGTGGTTTTGCGACGAATCGAACATGGTAAGACCAAGGAGGGACCATGGCGGACAGCGAAGCGGACAAGGACCTGCAGATTGACGAGGAGCAGAGTGACGAGGTGGCCGGTGGCGCTGCCGTAATCGCAGAGGAGCCCGTGATGGAGAAGCGCCGCGTCGCCGAAGGGACGGCGGAGCTCGACAGGAAAACACGGCGCTAACTCAGGAGAGCCTTCTGCACGCTTGACAGGCCCCGGGTTTCAAGTGCCCGGGGCCTTGTCGTGTCCCCGCCACCTAGAGGTTTGAAAGTGGTTTGCGAAGTCAACCCCGACGACACACAAACTTGCAGGTGGATCTGCTCCAAACGGCGTGGAGAGCGCCCTCTGTTGGGCCACTCCACGACGGCCGTCACCAGAGGCACCTACGCACACCCTCTCCCTGAGGCAACGAAGGCCGCTGGCGAGGAGCTGAGCCGGATGGTGCTCGGTTGACCACGCCACCTACTCTGAGGGCATGAAGAGTTTCGTTGACAAATGGCTTGCATCGGCGGCACGACGAGCAAGGCGCAAGCCGATTACCAGGGCGAATCCGGCCAGAACCCGATGAGCAGCCCTGACGAACCATCAGATATCCCCGCTCCCCTGGCCGGCGTCCGGGTCCTCGCGCTCGAGCAGATGCAGGCGTTGCCCTACGCCACCCAGCTCCTCGGCCGCCTCGGAGCCGACGTGGTCAAGATCGAGTCCCCGGCCGGGGGCGACCAGGGTCGAGGATCGCTGCCTGCGATGACCGATCCCGAGGGTCGGCGGGTGGGGGCCACCTTCACCCGCAACAACCTCGAGAAGAAGAGCATCTGCATCGACCTGAAGCATCCGCGCGGCCGCGAGCTGGTGCTGGCCCTGGCGCCCAGGTTCGACGTGGTGGCCGAGAACTTCAAGTCCGGCACGGCCGACCGCCTCGGTATCGGCTACGAGGACATCCGCGCGGTGCACCCCTCGTGCATTTACCTCTCGATCTCCGGTTTCGGCAACACGGTCGCAACCCCGTACGCGACGTGGCCGGCGTTCGCGCCGATCGTGGAGGCGATGTCGGGCATCTACGAGCTCAAGCGCCGTGACGACGAGCCCCCGGTGACGGCGCCGGTCGGCGGGCTGGGCGATCTGAGCGTGGCCCTCTTCGCGACCATCGGCGTCCTCGCCGCCCTGCGCCAGCGCGACCACTCCGGCATCGGCCAGTACATCGACATCGCCATGTTCGACTCCGTCGTCGCCATGACGGACGTCGTGATGAATTTCTGGTCGCTCGGCCAGCGCGGCGGCGAGGCCAGCCCCCTCATCTCGCACGGCTTCCAGACCGGCGACGGATGGATCATCATCCAGACGGGACGCGAGCACCAGTTCGCCGCCCTCATGCGTCTGATCGGCCATCCCGAGTGGGTCGACGACGAGCGCTTCGCGACCCGTCAGGGCTGGGTCGACCACCTCGACGACGTGCTGCGGCCCGCGATCGAGAAGTGGGCGAGTGGCATGACCAGGATGGAGGCGTGTGCCGTGCTGGGGGAGGCGGGAATTGCCGCCGGCCCGTGCTTCAACGACGACGAGGTGGTCGAGGACCCCCACCTCCTTGCCCGGGGGATGGTCGTGGAGATCCCGCGATCCGACGGCGAGTCCCAGCCCGTGCTGACCCCCGGCAACCCCGTGCGCATGACCGGGCTCCAGCCCCGCCACGAACAACGGGTGCCGTGGCTCGGGGAGCACACGACGGATGTGCTCGCACACGAGCTCGCGCTCGGCAAGGGCGAGATCGAAGACCTCCGGCGGGAGGGTGTGGTCGCCTGACGGGCCCTCGACCCCCTGCCCCGCTCAGCCTTCGAGCTCGGGCAGGACCTCGGACTCGAAGAGGCGCAGGCTTTCCCAGGCGATCTCGGCTGGCAGCCCGCCGCACAGCGGGTGCAGGGTGAACGTTCCCTGGTCCCCCAGCCGGCGGCACTCGGCGGCGGCCTCCTTGGGGGTGAACACCGGATAGATGCCCATGGCCCGCACGCTGTCAGGGTCCAGGGCCGGCACGGGCGCGTCCTCGCCCGAGGAGTAGTCCATCACGGCACCCGACCCGGCGTTCCACCGGGCATACGAGGTCACCTCGTGGATGCAGTAGGGGGCGATCGTCGTCCAGGCCTCCACGGGATCGTGAGAGATGTGATGGAAGGCCTGGCCCCTGGGCGGCATGGGCCCGGGATCCGGCTTGCCGGCCTCCACCAAGGCGGCCCGGTAGTCGTCCCAGAGCTCCGGGATGGAGGGTACGAATCCGTCGGCGATCCGAGCCGCGCGGCGGGCCGCCGGGGGCGAGGCGCCACCCATGAGGATCGGCGGTCCGGGTCGCTGAACCGGACGAGGGCGCACCTGGGCCGTTCTCCCCCGGAACTCGAACCTCTCCCCCGTCCAAGCGTGACGCAGCGTCTCGATGGTCTCGGCCACGGCCGTGGGCCGCTCGGCGAGCTGGCGCCCGAACATCTCGAATTCCGAAGCCACGTAGCCGCCCGTGATCGCCACGCCCATGCGACCGCCGCTGATGATGTCGGCCACCGCGAGGTCCTCCGCCAGCCGGAGGGGATCGTGGAAGGCCGCCGGGATCGCCCAGATGTTGATCCGCATCGACTTCGTCCTTGCGGCGATGGCGGCCGCCATGACGACCGAGGAGGGGAGGTAGCCGTCCTCGCTGCCGTGGTGCTCCGACAACGTCACCATCTGGAAGCCCAGCCGATCGGCCCACTCGCACATGTCGAGGGCGGCACCGTAGAAGTCGGTCAGGGCGTCGCCCTCGAGCCCCGGGGCGCGCAGGTCGAACCGGATCGACAGGCCCACGCTCACCCGGCCTCCCCGGGCGCGCCGCTCCTCGCCTGGTCCACGACGGCCCGCAGGGAGTCGTACGTCCGGCGCGCGGCGTCGGCGACGGGCATCTCCTGGATCTCCGAGCACAGGATCTCCGCCGAGAGCGGGGCTTCGACCCCGATGTCGTCGAGGGCGCGGATGAGGCCCAACAGATCGAAGTCGCCCGATCCGGGGAAGGTGCGGACGGTCATGGTCCGCTCCGCCGGATCACCCTGCGCGGCGGATTCGCCGTCGTCCATCTGGATCCCCGTGACCTCGTGCGGCTTGAGGTCGCGGCAGGGAGCTCAGGTCGCTCGGACCCCAAAAGAGGTGGGCCGCGTCGACGAGCAGGCCGGCGTTGGGGCAGTCCGCGAGGCGCACCAGCTCGACCGCGGTCTCGACGTCGGGGACCGCGGTCCACGGCAGGAATTCGAAGGCCACGAGCAGGCCGTGAGACGCCGCCCGGCCGGCGAGCGCCGAGAACCGTTCGGCCAGTCGCTCCACCGGAAGGGCCTCGCCCGGCGGTCGGAGCTCACCGACGTTGACGTGCCGCGGATCGAAGGCCTCGGCCATGGCCCAGGCCAGGTCCTCCTGCGCCTGGGCCGCAGCGGCCATCTCCTCCCGGTCGTCGGTCCAGAGGAAGAGGAACTCGACCTCGCCGATGCCGATCCCGTGATCGTCGAGGATCGAACGCATCGTGCGGTCGTCGAGCCCCGATTCCCGACACGCCAGATAGTCGTCCGTCAAGAGGCCGATGGCCGCGAAACCCGCCTCGGCGGCCGCGGCGACCCGATCCTCGAAGGAGAACCTGGGCGGCACCATCACCGGCGAGCCGGTAAGGGTGAAATAGCTCGCGATCAGGTCCTCCCGCCCAAGAGCCGGGCCGGAAAAGCCGCTCATCGGCACCTCCCCACGATCGGCCCCGAGGCCCCTTCGATCGTCACGGGCGCCCATGGTAGGAGGCGCCGACGCGGCGTGCCGGCTGCCGCTGCCGGTGCCGGTGCTGGCCGGCTCACCACTCGAGCTCGTCCATCGACGAGGCCGGGGCGGAGGGGGAACGGAGCCGCACGTGCTCGATGGCCACGCCGGGGCTCGCGAGGCCCGCAGCGAGGATCCCGGCAAGGGCCCGGGCCAGCTCGGCGGTGTCCATCTGCTTGCGCTGCATGCGGCCCCGCCCCAGCCACTCCTCGAGGGCCCGCACCGTCAGGTCCGGGTCGAAGGCGTCGCCGAATCCCGTCGGCATCGTGCCGCCGACCGTCACCGTCGTGAAGCGGATCTCCGGGTGCTCCTCGCGCCAACCGAGGATCAGCTGGTCGGCCGCCGCCTTGCTCGCCCCGTAGGGACCGAGCTTGGCCCGGGGGCTCCCGACGATGTCCGAGGAGAGCGCCGCCACGATCGCCCCCTCCGCGAGACGCGGCAGGGCGGAGCGGATCACCTGATCCAGTCCGATGACGTTGGTCCTGAGGACGGCCTGCCAGTGCTCCTCGCCGCAGTCGGCCATGCCCACCATGGTCGCCGCCCCGACGCTGTACAGCACCAGATCGAGCGGCCCGACGATCTCCACGGCCGCCCGGGTCATCGCCTCGCACGCCGAGCGCTCCGTCACGTCGGCCTCGATCGCCACACCCCCTCCGGACCCCACGACGAGCTCCTCGAGCAGGCCGCCCCGGCGGGCCGCCGCCACCACCCTCGCCCCCTGCGCGATCGCCCCCTCGGCAAAGGCCCGACCGATGCCGGCCGAGGCGCCCACGACGAGGACGCTCCTACCCGCGAGGTCCGTCCCCATCGGCCTACCCTCCAACCGTGCGGTCCGGAGCCGGTACGCACCCGAGGCCCCATGCGGTGATCCGGCCGGCGACCGCCGTCATCCGCCCGAGCTGCACGCTGTCGGTAGCAAGGGCGAGCTTCGTGGGACGGTCGTCCGCCAGGGCCTTCGCCAGCCGCTCGGCGTGCTCTTCGGGGCCGAGCATCGGCCCGTCAGGGTCCCAGCACTCGAGCGTCACCGGGACGCCCCAGCTCCGGGCGAGGTCCATCAGCGCGAGGTGGACGGGCCGGAGCGGTGCGTCGGCGAGCGCCAGGACGGGACGGTCCGGATCGGCACGGCGAGCGAGCACCGCACACGCCAACGAGAAGCCGGGCACCTCGCGCTCCCCCGGCACGAGCGCCTCACCGAGCCTCGAGGTCGGGTACGTGCGGGCCAGCCAGTACCCGGACAGCCCGGGATCGGCTGCGACCAACCCGGCCTGGGCCCCGAGGAGGGTCGAGTAGGACCGGGTCACCTGCGAGGGCGGCATCGGCCGGCCGGTCGAGCGCCAGCCCTCCTGGGTCACGTCGGCGAGCCGGGTCCGCAGAGGTGGCAGCTCGACGCCGCGGGCCGGACGGGACCAGTGCTCCGAGAGGGGGTCGAGCATCCACGGCTCGAGCGTGACCACCGGGCCGTACGCCGCGGGGTCGCCCGGAAGCTCGAGTGGATCGACGCCGACCGCGACGACGGCGTCGGACCCGCGGAGGCCGCCGAGGTCGAGGTCGCGCTCCTGCAGTCCGACCGTGGCCCAGTGGTGCCGGCTCCGCCAGTCGAACACACCCTTTGCCCCCCACGTGTTGAGGACGCCGAGGTCCGCGGCCGCAGCGAGGGCGTGAAGCCCGGGGACAGCCCCCTCCGCCACGACGCCGGGTCCGGCCAGGACGACCGGGGCGCGGCGGCCGGCGAGTGCGCGCAGGACGTCCTCGGGGACCTCTCCCCAACCCTGGGGCGAGCGGCGGGCCAGCGCCGCGAGGTCCGACTCGTCGAGCGCCGCCGGCCGGAGGTGAGGGGCCCCGGCGAGAAGGGGGTGCCCGGGATCCGACAGCGCCCACCGGGCGCCGAGGACGAGCGTGCCGTCCGGCCGGTGGACGGCGGCCTCGCCGCCGAAGACCTTCTCGTGGGCGAGCGCGAGCAACGGCGCCAGCTCCGGCGCGACCGGTGTGACGGCGAGGTCCTCGGCGGGCTCGCCGTAGACGGCGCGGACGCCGGCTTCCCGGAGCGCTCGCCGCAGCCGGCGATCCGCCGGCCCGCCCGACCGATCAGCGGGCACCGGCTCTCCCGGGGGCCTGCCACCGAGGGGGGCGCTTCTCGGCGAAGGCCCGCGGGCCCTCCTCCTGATCGGGGTGGCCCCACATGCCGACCAGTTCCCGGGCACCGGCCTGGCAGGCCTCGGTGAGACCCGTCTCGAGCGCACCCCACAGGGCGCGCTTGGTCGCTGCCATGGCGGCCGGCGAGTTGCGGGCGATGGTCTCGGCCAGCTCCTGAGCCGCGTCCCGGAGGCGCTCCGGCGGATCGACCACCTGGCTGATCATCCCGAGCTCCAGGGCCCGCTGCGCGGACATCCTCTCGTAGCGGCCGACCAGCGCCATGCGCATGACGGCCTCGACCGGCATCTTGCGCAGCAGCCCGATGGCCTCGATGGCGACGACCTGGCCGACGGAGACGTGGGGGTCCATGAACTGGGCGTCGGAGGCGGCGATCACCACGTCGGCGTCGGCCACCCAGTGGAGCCCTCCCCCGGCGCAGATGCCGTTGACCGCAGTGATCACCGGCTTCTCGACGTGCTGGTGCCACGCCGTGAAGTGCAGGTCGAAGTCCTCGACCGACTGGCGGTAGCGCTCCATCCCGACGCCGTCGGAGGCGATCTCGGCCACGTCGACCCCGGTCTGGAACGCCTTGCCCTCCCCGGTGTGGACGATGACCCTGACCTCGGGGTCGGCGTCGAGCTCCCGCCAGGCCACCGCGAACTCGTCGCGCATGTCGGCGTTCATCGCGTTGAGACGATCGGGTCGGTTGTTGAGCAGCCACCCGACCGGACCCCTGCGCTCGAGCTTCAAGTGCTCGTACTCGCTAAAGGCCACCGGTTGCACCTCCCGTCGCGGCTCTCCTCGGACCGTCTGTGGGCGCCGCGTCTTCCGTCGAACTCTGCCGCCACCTGGCCGGCCGCTTCTCGGCGAACGCCCGGGGACCCTCCTCCTGGTCGGGGTGGCCCCACATGCCGATCAGCTCCTGGCCTCCGGCCCGGCAGGCCTCGCTGAGCCCGGTCTCGAGGGCCCCCCACAGGGCGCGCTTGGTCGCCGCCATGGCCGCCGGCGAGTTGCGGGCGATGGTCTCCGCCAGCTCCTGGGCCCGCTCGGGCAATCGCCCCGGCGGCGTCACCACCTCGCTCACCATGCCCAGCTGATGGGCGCGCGCTGCGGTCATGCGCTCGTAGCGGCCGGCGAGGGCCATCCTCAGGATGGGCTCCATCGGCGACTTCCGCACCAGCGTGATGGCCTCGTAGGCCGTGACCTGGCCGACGGAGACGTGCGGATCGAGAAAGGTCGCCTCCGACGACGCGATCACCACGTCGGCGTCCGCCACGAAGTGCAGGCCACCTCCCGCGCACACGCCGTTGACGGCGGCGATGACCGGCTTGTCCACGCCGTTGTGCCACGCCGTCAGGCGGAGCTCCGCCCGCTTGGTCCGGCGCGACTGCTCCCGCATGGCCCCCGGCTCCCGGCTCAGCTGGACCATGTCGAGACCCGTCTGGAAGGCGCGGCCGGCCCCGGTGTTCACGATCACCGCCACCCCCGGGTCCCCGTCGAGCTCGAGCCACGCCGACTCGAGCTCTTGGAGCATGGTGGCGTTCATCGCGTTCCCGGCATCGGGTCGGTCGAAGACGAGCCAGCCGACCGGCCCCTCGCGCCGGACCTCGAGGGTCCGGTATCCGGAGGCGGCTTCGTGAGGCTCGGGGCTCAACTGCGGGGGACCTCCCGCCAGGGTGCGTCCCTCCACGGGTCGGGCTCCCTCGGCAGGCCGAGCACGCGCTCGGCCACGATCGTCTTGTTGACCTCGGTCGTGCCGCCCTCGATGGTGTTGGCGCGGCTTCGCAGCATGCCCTGGACCTCGTACGGCAGACTCGCCGCGTAGTCGGCGGGACCGGCTGCGCCCCGGCCCGCCTCGGGGCCATCGGAGCCACTGCCCTCCTCGGGACCATCAGAGGCAGTGCCCTCCATCGGCCAAGAGGTGGCCGCCGCGCCGAGCAGGTCGGCCGCCAGCAGCTGGATGCGTTGGTTGAGCTCGCCCTGGTGCACCTTGCCGATCGAGCTCTCGGGACCCGGCGGGCGCCCCGCCTTGAGCCCGGCCCGGACCCGCCGGTTGGTCCATCCCCGGACCCGCTCCTCCGCCAGCACGGCCGTGAGGGCCTGCCGGACAACCGGATCGTCGGCGCCCCCGGGCCTGCCTGCCGCCCCCCGGTCCACCGCCCGGGCAACCACCCGATCGGCTCCCGACCCCCCGATCCGGTCCACGCCGCCCGAGCCCGATCCGGAGACCATCTGGCGCTCGCCCGACAGGGTGGCGTTGGCGACGGTCCAGCCCCGGTTCACCTCGCCCACCCGCTGGGCGTCGGGCACCTCGGCCCGGTCGAGGAAGACCTCGTTGAAGTCGTGCTCACCGGTGACGTGCCGCAACGGTCGCACGGTCACGCCGGGCTGGCGGAGGTCGATCAGGAAGTACGTCAGGCCCTTGCGCTTCTGGACGTCGGGGTCCGTGCGGGCCAGCAGCACGCCGAAGTCGGCGAGGTGCGCCCACGTCGACCAGACCTTCTGACCCGTCACGACCCAGGTCCCGGTGCGGGCCTCCTGCTCCGCCCGGGTCGCCAGCGACGCCAGGTCCGAGCCCGCACCGGGCTCGCTGAACAGCTGGCACCACACCTCCTCGTTGCGCACGATCGGCGGGAGGTAGCGAAGGCGTTGCGCCCCGGTGCCGTGCGCGAAGAGCGCCGGTGCGGCGAGGTTGAGTCCGAGGGGGTTGAGCCGCCCGAGGTTGTAGGCGGCGAGCTCGGCTTCGAGGATCCGAGCCTCCTCCGGCGCCAGGCCGAGACCGCCGTACTCCTGCGGCCAGGCTGGCACCACGAGACCCGAGGCCCCGTAGACCGGGTACCACGCCTCGTAGTCGGCTCGCGAGCGCACGGCCCGGATGGCGGCCGCCCCACCCCGCTCGGCGGCTCGACGCCAGTCCGGCGGGACGTGGTCGTCGACCCAGCGCCGCACCGTCGCTCGCAGCTCGTCGGCGGGCATCCCGCTCTCCACGGCGAGGCGCGTCATCAGCAGCCGCCGAATTCCGGCGACCGCCGCTCGACGAAGGCCTGGAGGCCCTCACGGAAGTCCGCCGTGCGAGAGGACAGCTCGAGCGCGAAGGCCTCGTTGCGCAGCTGAGGATCGAGACCCAGCTCGGCCCCCGAGCCGAGCAGCCACTTGGTGAGGCCGAGGGCGACGGTCGGCCCCGCGGCCATGCGGTTGACGAGCTCGTCCACCGCCGCGCCCAGGTCGGCCTCCGGCACCGCCCGGTGCACGAGCCCCCACTGCTGCGCCTCCCGGCCGGACAGCTCGCGACCGAGGAGGAGCAGCTGGCGCGCCCGCACCATCCCGACGAGGCGCGGCACCAGCCAGGTGGCGCCGCTGTCCGGCGTGAAGCCCCGGGCCGTGAAGGGCTCCCAGAGCCGGGCGTCCTCGGCGACGATCGAGAAGTCCGAGGCCAGCGCCAGCTGGAAGCCGATCCCGGCGGCCCAGCCCCGCACCTCGCACACGACGGGCACCTGGACCGTGAGCAGCAGCGGGATGAGCCGGTGGGCCTGGGTCGGCAGGCGGCGCTGGATGGAGCCGGGCCGGGGCCGGGAATCGCCCGGGGCGTTGCGGGCGACGATGTCCGCCCCCCCGCAGAAGTGGTCGCCGGCGCCGCGCAGGATGATCGCCCGCACCGACTCGTCCCTCCCCGCCACCTCGAGCGAGGCGACCAGGCCCCGCATCATCGAATCGTCGATGGCGTTGCGCCGGTCGGGCCGGTCCAGGGTGAGCGTCAGCACCGATCGGGCCAGCTCCACCCGGAGCCCCGAGACCGACCGGTACTCGGTGGCCCCGCCCTCGGTGACCCCGCCCTCGCTGGTCCCCGCGTCGCCCATCAGTCGCCCGGCCGGGAGGCAGGGACGGAGCCGGGCCCGGCGGTCGCTCGCGACTCGGCGAAGTCCGCGGCGATCGCCTCGAGCGCCTCCTGCAATTCGACGCCGCCCCCCGGGGCGGCCGGCAGCCGGACGGGCCCGTGCGCCCGGCTGGGAAGAAGGATGGTGGCGTGGCCGGGGGTCGTGACCTCGCCCCGCTGGTTCTCGGCCCGCAGCTCGAGGTCGACGGCCGGCCGGTCGCCGCCGGCCAGGTACCGGCGCGTCACCACCGCGCTCAGCCACTGGGTGTCCCCCACGTAGTTGAACTTGCGGAACTCGCAGTCGAGCTTCCACAGCCACGCGTCGTCGCCCATCCAGTCCGTGCAGAGGTGGATGAGCCAGGTCTCGCGCATGCGGCCGTAGTCGAAGGTGGTGGGATTGCCGGCGCGGCGCGCGAACTCGGGATCCCAGTGGACCCGCTGCATCACGTCGGGCACGTTGAGCGGGTCGCGATGGAAGAACCTCGGGATGCGCCGGCGGTTCTCGTAGGCGAGCCGGAGGGGGCGCACGCCGTAGAGGCCCATGCCCATGCCGGAGTGCCAGCACACGATGTCGGTGACCGTCAGCGGGCCTTTGACGAGGGGGCCCACCGGGGCACCCTCGTCCACGTCCTCCCACCAGCGGGTCTCGGTCCCCCGGGGTCCCTCCCGCCCGTACTGCTCCTCGATGGCCGCGATCTCCTCGTCGGTGTACGCACGGATCTCGATGCGGTCGTCCCGCTTTCTCTCCCGCGCCTTGGACCGCTCCGTGCGCACCATGCAGCGGTACTGCGCGGACAAGAGGCGGTCCTCGTCGCGGAAGACCTGCCCGGTCCACTCGTGCACGGCACGCTCCGCGAAGCTGCTCGGCTTGTCCAGCACGCCGACGAGCGCGTTGCGGCGCCAGGTGCGCCGGCCGGGGCGCAACGGGGCCCACCACTCGCGGGCGCTCGCGGCGTAGAAGGCGTGCACCCCGCGCAGCGGGTCGCCCTTCATCAAGTCACGGTGCTCGGCCGCCACCTCCCGCACCTCGTCCTCGCCGATGAGCGAGTCCCCGCCCACGAGCGGCGGCGGGGCGATCAGCCCGGACCAGACGCTCTTTTGCGCGTGGTCCTCGTCCCACCACAGCGGGTTGGGATCTCCGTAGGCCTCGGCCACCTGACGGAAGGCGTCCACGCCGGGCCGTACGAAGCGCGGCGCCACGGGATGGGGCTCGGGGACGCCGACGCGCCGGCGCAGTCGAGCGAGGCCTTCGTCGGTGATCGCTCCGTCCGCCACTTCCGACCTGCCCCTCCCGCTGCCCGAGACTGTTGCCCGAGAACGCAGCCCCCGGGCCGCCCGAGCCCGCGGGCCGAGTCGTCAGTTTTGCATACGATTGAACCAGCGTTCAACGGCGGTCGAGCTGAAAGGCCCGGTCCACCATCTCGTGCAGCGACGCGAGGGGGAAGCGCTCCGGGGCGGCCGAGTCGCCCTCGAGGACGGCCGCGTCCACGGAGTGGAACGCGGAGACGAGACCGCTCAGCAGGCGCGCCAACACCTCGGGGTCGCCGTCGCACAGGACACCCTCCCGCTGGCCGCGGGCGAAGACCTCCGAGTGGATGGCCATCGCCTCGTCGACCCGCTCCACGAGGACGCGGTCGACCGGGCTCTCCGAGGTGGGCGGCACGCCGGCCCGGGCCGAGCGCAGGTAGAGGCGGCCGAAGTGAGGGTGTTCGCGGAAGAACCCGACCTCGAAGTCGACCAGGCGGTGGAGCTGCTGGCGCGCATCGCCACCCTCCTCGACCACGGCACGCATGGCCGGGAGGTACTCCTCGCCCCGCCGGAGGAAGACGTGGAGGTACAGGTCCTCCTTGTTCTCGAAGAACGAGTACACGGAGCCCACCGAGAACTCCGCCAGCTCCGCCACGTCGCGGAGGGTCGTCTCGTAGAAGCCCCGGCGGCCGAACACCTCCTCGGCCGCGTCGAGCAATTGCGTCCGGCTGAGGCTCTGGTGGTGGGAGCGCCGCTGGGCGCGCCGACTCTCGGGCTCGGTCGCCCTGGCGGGCATCTGCCCAGCCTACCGGCTCGAACGGCCGCTGAGTATCACCGTTCAACGAATCGAACTAAGGTTCACGTCGAGCGAGCGACCGCGGCGGCCACCGCATCCGCCGGGGCGACCGTTTTGGAGGTGCCATGCAGGCCCAAGACCTCATCCTCGTCAGCGTCGACGACCACCTGGTGGAGCCCCCCGACGTCTTCGACCACCATCTCCCGGCCCGCTACAAGGACCGTGCACCCCGGGTCGAGCGCCGGCCCGACGGCTCGGACGTCTGGGTCTTCGACGGGACCGTCATCCCGAACGTCGGCCTCAACGCGGTGGCCGGCCGCCCCCGGGAGGAGTACGGGGTCGAGCCCACGGCGTTCGACGAGATGCGGCCCGGCTGCTACGACATCCACGAGCGCATCAAGGACATGAACGCCGGGGGACTCCTCGGGTCGATGTGCTTTCCCTCGTTCCCGGGCTTCAGCGCCCGACTGTTCGCCGCCTCCGAGGACAAGGACCTGGCGACGGCGGTCATCCGGGCCTACAACGACTGGCACGTGGACGAGTGGTGCGGGGCCTACCCGGGACGCTTCATCCCGATGGGCCTTCCCATCCTGTGGGACCCCGAGCTCTGCGCGTCCGAGGTACGGAGGCTCGCCGCGAAGGGCGTCCACTCCCTCACCTTCACCGAGAACCCGGCTGCGCTCGGGTACCCGAGCTTCCACGAGGAGCACTGGGACCCGCTCTGGAGGGCGCTCACCGACGAGGGCGTCGTGCTCTCGATCCATCTCGGCTCGTCCGGCCAGCTCTCGGTCACCGCACCCAATGCGCCGGTCGACGTCATGATCACGCTGCAGCCGATGAACATCTGCCAGGCGGCGGCCGACCTGGTCTGGTCACGGGTGATCAAGCGCTTCTCCGACATCCGGATCGCGCTGTCGGAGGGCGGCACGGGCTGGATCCCCTACTTCCTGGACCGCCTGGACCGCACGTACGAGATGCACCACCTGTGGACGGGGCAGGACTTCGGCGGGAGGCTCCCGAGCGAGGTCTTCCGCGAGCACTTCCTCACCTGCTTCATCGCCGATCCCGTTGGCATCACCCTCCGCCACGAGATCGGGCTCGACAACATTGCCTGGGAGTGCGACTACCCGCACTCGGACTCCTCCTGGCCCCGGGCTGCCGAGGAACTGGCCGCGGTGGCGGCCGACGTGCCCGACGCCGAGCTGGCCAAGATCACCTACGAGAACGCGTGCCGCTGGTACTCCTTCGACCCCTTCGCCCACCGCGCCAAGGAGTCCTCCACCGTCGGGGCGCTGCGGGCGGAGGCGGCGGGCCACTCGGTGGAGGTCCGCTCCTTCGACAAGGGGCGCTTCGTCCGCAGCGGGCAGGGCATCGACCTGGGCGAGATGGCGGAGCGGGCCACGGCCTGAGCCGTCCGCCGGGGCGGCACTCCGGCCGTCCGGCGGGACGGCTCGCCGAACCCTGGGGAGAGCCTCCTCCTGGGGAGAGGCTCTTCCCGGGGAGAGCCTCAGCGGCGCTCGTACTCGATGCCGGCCGCCTCGGCGTCCCAGACACCGGCGCCGAGGGGCTCGTCGCGCAGCTCGCGCTTGAGCACCCGCCCGACCGGGCTACGCGGGAGCTCCGAGCGGAACTCGACGTAGCGCGGCAACGCGAAGTACGGCAGCTGGTCGATGCACCAGCGGAAGAGCTCCTCGGGCGAGAGGTTCGCCCCCTCGACCAGCGTAGCCGTCACCTTGAGGTCGTCCTCGGTGAGCTCGCTCGGCACCGCGTGGACGGCGACGTCGGCGAGCTGCCCGTGGCCCATCAAGATGCGCTCGACCTCGAAGCTCGAGATGTTCTCGCCACGCCGCCGCAGGTAGTCCGCCTTGCGGTCCACGAAGTACAAGAAGTCGTCCGCGTCGATCCGCCCCACGTCGCCCGTGTGGTACCACCAGTTGCGGCTGGTCTCGACGGTGGCCTCGGGCCGGCCCCAATAGCCCTCGAACATCACGTGGGCGCGCTTCGGGCGCAACACGATCTCACCGTCGATCCCCCTCGGCAGCTCGCGGTCCTCGTCGTCGAAGATCCTGACGTCGAAGTACTCGTCGTTGACGACGCCCGCGGCGTTGGGCCGGTTCTTGACGCCGGGCGGCTGCCAGGACACGAGGCTGGCCTCGGTCACCCCGTAGGCACCGGAGAAGGTGGCGACGGCGAAGCGCTCCTGGATGACCCGATCGACCTCGACGGGCAGGGGGGCTGCGCCGATCAGGCGCAGGGTGGCATTGGCGTCGGGGAGGCCCGACCGCGGCATCTCGGGCCGGTCGACGTCGTGCGCCAGGAGGTAGGCCATGGTCCCGAGCGTGGAGGTGATCGTCGCGCCGGTCCGGTTGATCTCGGGCCAGAAGCGCGAGACGGAAAATCGCCGCTCGATCGCCGACCGTCCCCCGAAGAGCAGCGCCCCCACGACCGCGGTGGTGAGCGCGTTGAAGTGGAAGAGCGGGAGCGGCGTCCAGACCACGTCGTCGGGTCGCCGCTTCCAGCAGATGCCGATCTGGCGGGTGAGGGCAGAATGGTAGTGGTGGCTGAGCATGCACCCCTTGGAGGGTCCCGTCGTGCCGCCCGTGTAGATGAACGTGGCGAGGTCCGAGGGGCGGCGCCGCCAGCCGGCGTCCGTGGGGTCCGAGCCGAGCAGGTCCTCCCAGCGGTGGGTCGGGCGTCCGGGCATCGCAACGTGATCCCCCACCACGACGACGTGCTCCAGGCCCGGGAGCTGGCCCACCACGGCCTCGGCACGCCCGGCCAGCGACGCCTCGACGACGAGGACCCGGGATCCGGAGTCGGCGAGCTGGTGGCGGAGGTACTCCCCCTTGTAGGCGGTGTTGATCGGGACCGAGACGCCGCCGGCCAGTACCGTCGCCCACCAGGCGAGCAGCGCCTCGGGCGAGTTCTCGAGGAGGGTGGCGACCCGGTCGCCCGGCCCGACGCCCAAGGAGCGGAGCGCCCCCGCCAGGCTGCCCGCGGTGGTGGCGACGCCGGAGGCGGTCAGCTTCGTGCCGCAGACGTCGAGATACTCGCCGTCGGGATCGTCGGCCAGTCGGTGGTCGAGGAGCGACGGGAGGGTGTGAAGGTCCGGATCGTCGATCCAGGAGGAACGGGCGTTCTGCATAAGATATCCGATCTAGTCTGTCAGGCCATGGCCACTCCCCCGGAGCGTCTGCGACGCCAGAGCAGCGGCGAGCAGGTGGCCCTGCACATCCGCAAGCTCATCTTCGAGGGGGAGCTGCGTCCCGGCATGCGGGTGCCCCAGGACAAGGTGGCGCGCAGCCTGGGCATCAGCCGCATCCCCGTCCGCGAGGCGTTGATCGCCCTCGAAGGGGAGGGGTGGGTGACGAACGAGCTGCACCGGGGTGCGTTCATCAATTCCCTGGACGAGCCGGCGGTGCGCGACCACTACGAGCTGTTCGGCATCATCTACGGGTTCGCGGCGCGCAAGGCCACGCAGCGCCAGGGAGCACCCTTGGCCGCCCAGCTCCGCCCGCTGCTCCGGGCCATGAACGGCGAGGACGAGCCGCGCGCCTTCTCGCAGCTGACCATCGATTTCCACTCCCGCGTGGTCGACGCGGCACAGTCCCCGCGCACCAAGGTGATGCTGCGGAGCATGGCGGGCATGATCCCCGGGGACTTCTTCGAGCTGGTGCCCGGGGCCATCGCCACGCAGCGGCGGGGCGCCGCCTCCATCGTGGCCGCGATCGGCCGCGGCGAGGCCGATCAAGCGGGCGAGCGGTACACGCGGCTCATGAACCGCCAGGGCGAGCTGGTGGTGGGCGTGCTGCGGGACCGCGGGCTGCTCGATCAGTCCGCCCTCGTGCCCTCGGGGGATGCCGGGGTCTGACCCCTCGCATCGCCACGGACAGCCCGGCCTCACGACGGCGCCGCCGGCCGCAGCGGCGAGTCCTCGTTGGCCGGCCACTCGGGGCGGAAGTAGCCCTTGAACTCGAGGTCACCCCCGCTCAACTTGCGGATGGTGAGGAAGTCGCCCTTGTAGCCCCGGTGGTCGTAGGGGGCGAAGGTCAGGTAGCAGCCCGGCCCCCCGTTGGTGCAGGGCATCCACTTGATCCGCTCGAGTCCGGCCTTGACCTCGTCGGGCACGGGGATGCTGGCGTTGGCGATCCCGAGCAGGGCGGCGCGGGCCGTGTCGTAGCCGAGCGCCACGACGACGTTGCGGGAGACCCGCCCGAACCTCGCCCCGAAGCGCTCGAGCATCGCGTTGTAGTTGGGGTTGGCGCCGTCCTCACCCAGCTGGTCGACGCCGTGCCAGCCCTCGAGGCCCTCGGCCCACTGGTTGCTGTTCGAATAGAACATGAAGGCGGTGCCCATGAACCGGGGCGGGTCCCAGCGGAGCTCGGCGAAGGCCCGGGCGAAGTGGAAGGTCGCGTACCCGTAGCCCATGTAGACGATCGCCTCGGCCCCCTGGTCGCGCATGCTGCGGAGGTGATCGGTGAGGCCTCTCGGGTTCGGCCCGAGCGAGACCTCCTTGACCACGTCCAACCCCGCGTTGCGGGCGGCGGTGCGGAAGTACTCGGCGTAGTCCCCGCCCGACGAGCCCCGCTCCCAGAAGAAGCCCACCTTGCGGTGGCCGTTCTGCGCGCACCAGCTGGCGCCCATGACCGACTCGGTCGGGATGTCGCCGTTGGCGACGGTGAAGCAGTACTCGCCGTAGAAGCGCACGGCCCCGGTCCATCCGAGGCACGGCACCTTGGTCTCGTTGATCGTGTCTCGGAGGTTGACGGAATTGTCGGAGATCATCGGCCCGAGGACCACGACGCATCCGCGGTCCACCAGGCGCTGGTATCCCCGGCGCACGTTGAGGTAGCTCTCCCGGGGCAGGCCACGCGCGTCGACGGTCACGATCTCGACCGGCCGGTCGTAGACGCCCTCGTTGAGGGAGTCCTCCACTGCGAGGATCGTCGAGTCGACCCAGTCGGCCAGGAGCTGGCCCAGGTCCATGTCGACGAGGATCCCGATCTTGACCGGCTCGAACGGGTCCCCCTGGGTGACCAGGCCCCGGGTCGGGGGGTAGACGACGATCGACTCGACCGCCTTCTCGCCGACCCGGCCGCCGCCCTGGTACCAGCGCTCCGCCTGCCAACCCCCCGTCTGGACCGTGTCGACCCCCGAGCGCACGGTGGAGGCGGCGCGGTCCTCGAGGGCGATGCCGGGATCGACCGGCGGCGGGAACATGCGCTCCGCGTACCGCGGCCCTCCGGACGGCGTGCCGCCCGGACCGTTCTCCCCGCCGACCGTCGCGTCTTGCATCTGCAGACCCCCTTCGTTCGCGTCCGTGGACGACCTCGTCGGCCGGGCGGTCCCGGCCCTCGTGACGCGACACGTTTTGTATACACTTTTGCCATCGAGCTCAACTGGGACCCTCTGGACGAGTCGCTCAAGGACGACCCCCATCCTCTCTGGCGCCGGATGCGGGACGAAGCCCCGCTGTACCGCAACGACCGCTACGACTTCTGGGCCCTGAGCCGGTTCGACGACGTCGACGCGGTCTCCCGGGACCCTCACACCTTCAGCTCGGCGCACGGCACCGTCCTCGAGCTCATGTCGGAGGAGCTCTGGCAACAGCCGATGATGATCTTCCTCGACCCCCCGGACCACACGAGGCTGCGCCGGCTGGTCTCCCGCGCCTTCACCCCCCGGCGGATCGCCGAGCTCGAGCCCTCCATCCGCGATCTCTGCGCGACCCTGCTCGACGCCCAGCGCGACGGCGCCGACTGGGACTACGTCGCGCAGTTCGGTGCCCTGGTCCCCGCCAACGTGATCGCCACGATCCTCGGCGTGCCGCCCGAGGATCGGGAGGAGGTGCGCCACACGATCGACCAGACGTTCCACATCGAGCCGGGCAAGGGCATGATCAACGACGTCTCCGTCGGGGCCCAGCTGCGCCTGGTCGAGCTGCTGAGCGCGGAACTGGCGGAGCGGCGGGCACGGCCACGCGACGACATGTTGACCGACCTCGTGCAGAGCGAGATCGTCGAGGACGACGGGACGACCCGGAGCCTCACCGAGGACGAGGCGTGCGGCTTCGGCATCCTCCTCGTGAGCGCCGGCACGGAGACCGTCGCCCGCCTGATCGGCTTCGCGGGGTCCACGCTCGCCGCATACCCCGACCAGCGGGCCGAGCTGGCGGCCGACCACTCGCTGATCCCCGCCGCGGTCGAGGAGCTCCTGCGGTTCGAGGCGCCCTCGCCCGTGCAGGGCCGGTGGGTGACGGGAGACGTCGAGCTCTACGGGCAGCGGGTGCCCAAGGACTCCAAGATGCTCCTGCTGACGGCGTCGGCGGGCCGCGACGAGCGCCGCTTCGCCGATCCCGACCGCTTCGACATCCACCGCAAGATCGACCATCACCTCACCTTCGGGTACGGCATCCACTTCTGCCTGGGAGCGGCCCTCGCCCGCCTCGAGGGGCGGATCGCCATCGAGGAGACCCTTCGGCGCTATCCCGAGTGGGACGTGGACCGCGAGCGCGCCGTCATGCTGTACACGAGCACGGTGCGCGGCTACCAGGAGCTGCCGATCCGAGTCTGCTCTACCGTCTGAGAGTCGGCAGACGGTCGTCTGACGGTCGTCTGAACGGAAGCGTCCGTTACGGGCGGTGCCGGCGCTCGGCCAACCGCTGGCGGATCCGCCGTAGCGACGCCTCGAACTCCGGCTGCTCGACCGACCATTCCTGTGCTGCGAGCTCGAGTGCGAACGCCTCGTAGGGATCGGCGATGCCCGCTCCGGCCACGAGGGTGGCCTTGGTCCGCCGGACCAGTGGAGCCGAGCGCCGGACCACCCGGCGGGCCATCGCCATGGCGTCGGCCTCCAGCCGCTCCGCGTCGACGCACCGCCAGGCGAGTCCCGCCCGCACGGCTTGCTCGCCGTCGAGGGAGTCCCCGAAGAGGACGAGCGCCGCAGCTCCCTGGGTGCCGATCCGTCGCTCGAGCCTCCAGAGGTGGCCCCCTCCGGGATGGATCCCGACGTCGAGGAAACGGGGGTCGAAGACAGCCTCGGGGCTCGTCAGCACCACGTCGCACGCCAGGGGGAGGTTGACCCCGGCACCGATCGCGGGACCACCGACGACGGCGAGGGTCGGCACCGGGCAGCGGGTGAGGGCGAGGAATCCCGCATAGGCGTCGCCCAGGGGCTGATCCCGGCGGGAGAGGTCGTCGAGCGACCCTCCGGCGCAGAAGACGGGCGGCGACGCGGTGAGGACGAGGACCTCGGCGCCGGCGACGAGAGAGGCCTCCACGGCGTCGGCCAGGTCGTCGCTCAAGCGCTTGGTCAGGGCGTTGCGGTGCGCCGGGTCGTTCAGCCGGACGGAGCCGATCCCCTCTACCACCCGGTGCTCGACCAGCGCCCCGGTGCCGGCCGAGGTCGGTTGGCTGGTCATGGATTCACCTCGCCCCCCGAGCCGGGACGCCCGTAGTATGCCGGCCCGTGACCCCGGCCCCGAATGCCGTGCCCCCCGATGCCGCGTCTCCCGGTGCCGCGTCCCCTGACGGCAGCCGACATCCGTCGATCGCCGGACGAGAGAGGGAGATGGCAGAGCTCGCCGAGGAGATCCGGCGGCTGACCCACCTCGCCGTCACCTGCAGCCTCGAGGGCGACGAGGCGGTCGATCTCGCGGCCAGGCTGCGAGAGATCAACGGTCGCCTGGAGGCCCAGGTGCCCGACGAGCCCCGACCCCGGATCTGGCCACCCAAGGGGGAACGGGTGCTCGACTCGCGCTCGATGGCCGACGCGATGCCGTACGACGTGGTCATCGGCACCTACAACCCCCTCGCGCCGCCGCTCACCGTCGAGATCCGACCGCCCAAGGCCTACGCCACCGCCAATTTCCGTCCGGCCCACGAGGGCGCGCCGGGCTGGGTGCACGGCGCCGTGATCGCCGGCGCCTTCGACATCGTCCTCACCGCGGCCAACCATCTCGAGGACGCGGCCGGTCCGACCACCCGGCTCGAGATCCGGTACCGGCGGCCGACCCTGATCGACCAGGAGGCCTCCTTCGAGGCGTGGATCGACCGCCGCCACCGCAACCGGGTGGTCAGCAAGGGCGTGCTGCTCCAGCACGGCGTGGTCAAGGTCGAGGCCGAGGGCGAGTTCGTCATCCTCGATCGCAACCGGGTCAGGGCCCCGTGGGAGGCGTCGCCGCCGACGTAGCGATGGCGGCGCAGACCCCACCGTCGACCAGGACGTCGCAGCCGGTCATGAAGCTCGCGGCGTCCGAGAGCAGGAACGCCACGACGGCCGCCACCTCGACGGACCCGCCGACCCGGCCGAGCGGGGTCTCCTCGAGCAACATGGCCATCGCCGGCTGCTGGTCGAACTCCTGGCGGCCCTGAGGCGTGTCGATCATGCCCGGCGACACCGAGCAGATGCGCCCCCCCTGCCGGCCCCAGAGCTTCGCCTCGCGCTGCACCAATCGCTGCACGCCGAACTTGGCCCAGGCGTAGGCCACCCCGGGGTCCTCCAGGGCGTCACCGATCGCGTCGCGCAACCCACCGAGGAAGTCCTCGTCGAGCGGACGGTCGATGGCGGGGATGCCGTGGTCGCCCCCCGATCCGACCAGCAGCTGCGAGGCCATCGAGGCAAAGCAGACCATGGCCGTCCCTCCGGTGACGAGGGGGCGGAGCGCCTCCACCATGCGCGCGGTCCCGACGAGGTCCACCGAGAGGATCCGGACCCAGTCGGCCATCGTGGGCGAGATGCCTGCCGCGTGGGCAATAGCCCGCAGCGTCCCTCTGGCAGCGACCCGATCCGCCAGGTCCCCGAGCGCGTCGGCGTCGGTCACGTCCGTCGCGACCGGCTCGATTCGGGTTTGCCCGCCGGGGAGCGACGCAGCCGCCTCGTCCAATCCCTGGGCGTCGAGGTCGACCAGGAAGAGGACGTCGACGAGGTCTATCAACTGCTCGGCGCAGGTTCGGCCCATCCCCCGACCGGCGCCGGTGACGATTCCCACCGAGGTGCTCATGCCGCCATGATCGGCCGGACAAGGCGTCCGCCGCCAGCCCCGTGCCGGCGGCCCGGCCACGTTTCGGCTCCGTCTCTCAAATCGGCTCCGCGGCCAGGGCGTTAATGGAGCGCGAAGACCCCGAGGCTCGGCGTGAGTACCCCGTCAAATCCGCGGAACGGCGATCGGTGGGGCCTCGTCCCGGTGGTACCTCTCCTTGACGAGCATCCAGGCTCAGGGCTCACCGTCGTCGAAGAAATCGGGTAGGAGGCTCCGCAGGAGCCGGCCGTGCTCCGGTTCGGGAAGGCCTCGCAGGGAGAGCCCGCCGTCGATGCACAAGCACTGGCCCGTGATGAAGTCGGCATCGCCGCTCAAGAGAAAGACGACACCCCTGGCAATGTCTCCGGGCTCGCCCAGCCGGGCCAACGGGGTCTGTCGGAGAAACCCCTCACGCGTCCCACCATCCTCTGTCAGAGGTGAGGCGGTCGCCGTCTTTATCAAGCCGGGGAGGACGGAGTTGACCCGTATGCCGTACTGGCCCCACTCGTCGGCGGCAACACGGGTCAGCATGTCCACGCCGGCCTTGGACGCCGAGTAGGCGGATTCCCACCGACCACTGCGGGCCGCAGCGACCGAGCTGACGTTCACGATGCTTCCGCCACCAGCGGCTCGCATGGACCGGGCCTCTGCCTGCATCGATCGGTACGTCCCGGTGAGGGTGCTGTCGACGGTCATCGCGAAGAGGTCCGAGGGGGTGGCCAGGGCGCTGCCGACCATGGCCTGATAGGCGCAGTTGACCGCCAGTTCCAGGGGTCCGTTTCTCGCTATGGCAGTCTCGACCGCCTGAGCAACCGAGGAATCGCTCGTGACATCGCACTGGACCGCGGTTGCTCGATCGGCCAGCTCCCTCGCAGCCCTCTCGAGGACGTCGATCCGCCGGCCGGCAATGGCCACCCGGCCGCCCTCGTCGACGATCTTCCTCGCACAGGCCAACCCGATTCCCGTGCCTCCACCCGTGATGAAAGCCGATCGTCCATCCAACAGCCCCATGACCGCCCTCCCCCCGATGGCCTCTCGAAGACTAGGGGTGTGGCGAGCTCCTTGCCTTGGGCGGACCCCGATCACCATCATTTGCCGCTGGTTGTCCCATCGAGGTGCACTCTTGCAAGGCGAGATCTCGAAGAGACACCGCGAAATGAGGATCAACAGGGACAGCGATCACTCCCGTGGACCCAACGAGGGTGTCTCTGCCTCCTTCGCAGTCATCGGGTCCCGACGCGCCGTAACCAAGGCCGAAGAAGCGAAGACCTGACTCCTATTCAGCCTCGAGGTCGGCCTCGCCAACTCGACGCGGAACGGCAGACGTCAGCCTCCCCCGTGTGGCAGGGAATTCCGGCGACTGCTGGATGTCCGGCCGCACGATCGCCAGATACGAGACGAGAAGGAGGACCGCCAAGGTAAAGACGATCGCCGTGGGTCCATCACCGAAATTGATGCCGCTCAGGCTTTGGGGCTTGCTGATGTAGTCGGCGAAGGACGCACCGAGAGGCCGGGTGACGACGTAGGCCATCCAGAAGGCGGCAATGCTGTTCAAGCGGAGCTGCCACCATGCGAAGGCGGGGATCAGGATGACGACGCCGAACAGGATGCCGGAGGCCAGGTAGCCGAGATTGAGAGACATCGCCGTGAAGTCCCCGAGGGCGGTGCCGAGGGCGAAGGTGGCGAAGACCGTGGCCCAGTAGAAGCCCTCGCGTCGCTGCGTCGTGATGCTGTGAATGGAGAGCGTGCCCTCGCGGCGCTGCCAGACCCAGAAGATCGCAGCCAGGACGACGGCCCACAGCAGGGTCGTCCCGCCATAGGGGATGCCGACGTCCAGATGGAGGAAGTCGGAGACGCCGGTCCCGAAGATGGCGATGGCATAGGCGAGGAACCAGTAGGCGAACGCCCTGTACCGGCGGGTGGAGAACTGCACCACGAGCCCCACGACGAACAGGACGACCTCGATGCCACCGCCCCGGATGTTGCCGAGGGTCTTCAGGTAGTCCGAGGTGGCCTCCCCGCCGGCGGTGGTCAGGATCTTGACGACCCAAAAGACGAAGATGACCTCTGGAACCTTGGCGGCCTCTGGGACGGGCAGGACGCGGCCGACCACCGGCAGGAGGCCGTTCCCGGGCGTTCGCCCCCCGGCCGTTCTCCTCGACGACCGGCGATGATGACGTGCAGGCCCCACGCGGTAGACGCCTCCTTGGGTAGACCGGCAAAGCGGCAAGCATAGGATTCGGCCTCAGCGAGCTGGCGGCACCTCACCGCTGAAGATCGGGAGACGCGGCAGGGTCAGCTCGCCCCTGGCGAACGGGAGAGGCGTTGCCGCAGATCCTGCTTGAGGACCTTGCCGGCGGCGCCGCGAGGAAGCTCGTCGACGACTTCGAGCTGCTCCGGCAGCTTCTGGGGCATGATCTGCTGCTCCCTCAGGTAGGCGACCAGCTGGTCGAGTGTCGGGGGATGGTCGGGCCGAGCGGGTTGCACCACGGCGCAGATCCGCTCGCCACGCTCGGCGTCGGGCAGGCCGATCACCGCCACTTCGGCGACGTCGGGATGGGGGTAGAGAAGGTCCTCGATCTCCTTCGCGCCGATGCTCTCGCCCTTGCGCATGATGATGTCCTTGAGACGCCCGGTAATGGTGAGGTGACCCTCGGCGTCCATCGACCCGAGGTCGCCGGTCCGGAGCCACCCGGAGTCGTCGAAGGCATCCGCATCGAGCGAGGCATCGACGTAGCCGGAGAAGAGCTGCGGTCCACGCACCCGCAACTCTCCCACCCCGCCGGGCCCCACCTCCACGCCGTCGGCGTCCACCACCCTCACCGAGACCCCCGGGGCAGCCACACCCTCGGTGGTGGCGAGCTTCTCGTCGGGATCGGTCGGGTGGTTGGTGGCGAGCATCGGGCATTCGGTCAGCCCATAGCCGGACACGATGCCCGCGCCACCCATCTCCGCCTTGAGCTCAGAATGCAGGTGCGGCGGCTTGGGGGCGGCACCCCCGGGGAAGATGCGCACATCGGGAAAGAGGGGCTCGTCGGGCTGCGCGCGCTGCGCCGCCAGGTACGTCTGGTGAAAGGCCGTCCCCGCCCCCGCCACGGTGACGCCGAAGCGGCGCATGAGCGGGATGGTGGTCTCCGGACGGAAGGCCTCGATGAGCAGCTGGGGCATGCCCACCATGAGCCCGACGAGGATCCACATGATGCCGCCGATGTGGGTCAACGGGAAGACGATGGCGTGACGGTCCTTGTCCGTGAGCTCGAACCCGTCCATGGTCGCGAGCCCTGCGGCGATCAAAGCCGCATCGGCGTGCTTGACCCCCTTGGGCGATCCGGTGGTGCCCGACGTGTAGAACACCCACCGCGCCCCTCCGAGCTGAGGGCGCACCCCGTCACCAGGGGGTTGCGTGAGCTCGCCCGGGAGGCGGCCCGCCAGATGGTCGCCGAGGAGATCGTCGGCATGCACCACCCGCAGCCCCGGCCGCCGGTCCGCCAGGCCGGCGGAGATCTCCCGGTAGTCGACGCCGCGCCAGACGATGGGCATGAACAGCAGCGGAATCCCGACCTGGTCGACCACGAACGCCAGCTCGCGCTCCCGGTAGCTCGGGAGCAGTGGCACCTGGACTGCGCCTCGATGAGCCAGTGCCGCGGCCAGGACGCAGGCCGACAGGGTCGTGGGCAGCTGCCAGGCCACGGGGCAGCCCTCGGGCACCCAGTCGAGCCGAGACGACAGCCGGAGGGCCTCGGCGCGGAACTCACCGAAGGTGAGGCGCTGCCCGTCCTCTCCCTCGAACATGAGGTCGCCAGGAGTGGCCGCCGCCCGCCGCTCCACCAGCTCCCAAGTGGTCTGGCCGTGGATCTCGGTCATCCCACCACCATCTCGAGGAACCGAGCGTGTTCGTCGAGCTCGCGGAGAAGCTCGTCCCGAGGGGCGTTGCGCACTCGGAGGACCACCTCGTCGAGCCCCAGCTCGGCGAAGTATGCCAGCTTCCCTGCCTCGGGGATCGAACCGAAGGGCACGACGGAGAGCGCGTCCGCCGGACGCCCACGCTCGAGGGCCTTGTCACGAAGGCGGGCGACGGCCGCGGCGAGCCCCGAACCGCCGATGGGCATCCAGCCGTCCGCGTACTCGCTCACGGCATCGAGGACGGCGTCCCCTGCGCCGCCTCCAACCAGGATCCTCGTCGCGCTCCCCTGCACCGGCTTGGGCCACGCCCAGCACGGCTCGAGGTCGACGTACTCGCCGTGAAACTCCGCTTGATCCTGTCCCCAGAGCGCCTTCATGCACAGGACGTGCTCACGAGCGATGGCCCGGCGGCGGCTGAAGTCGATCCCGTGATCGTGCGCCTCCGCCCGGTTCCAACCGAACCCGATCCCGACGACGACCCTGCCCCCCGACAGGTGATCGAGCGTCGCGATCTGCTTGGCCAGGAGAATCGGATCGTGCTGGGCGACGAGCAACACCCCCGTGCCCAGCCGGATGCGTCGGGTCACGGAAGCGGCGGCGGACAGGGCCACCATCGGGTCGATTCCCCTCTTGTAGTCGTCGAGGTTGACCCCCTCGACGAGACCCGGCGGAACGTCTGCCCGTAGCGGCAGGTGGGTGTGCTCTGGGAGGAACAGGGACGAGAACCCCCGCTCCTCGACGGCGACGGCAACGTCGTCGGGCGGCATGCCGCGATCGGTCAGGAAGACGGTGATCCCGAGTTGCACGGCGGTCTCAGCTGGCTTCTGGCACGTAGAACTGCTCGAACCAGCGTCGCCACTCCATGATGGGCTTCTCACTGGCCGCGAGGGCGGGTTGGGCCACGTACCGCTTGTGCTCCCAGATCGGGATGTCCTGACGGACCTCGTTCGTCACCGATCGTACGAAGGCGTCGGCGATGCGCCGGATCTTCTCGCCCCCGTCGGGGTTCTTGATCGTGAAGAGAAAGGTCAGCTGCACCGTCTCGTCGTCGATCGGCGTGCTGCAACCCACGAGCGAGGCGTCGACCAGCCCCCGATAGCGGGTGATGGCGAACCCGGGCCCGCGGCCGAAGACGTCGATTCGCGCGTCCACGGGGCCCTGCGAGGAGGGGAACTCCTGCGAGGTCAGCACCGTCCGATCGTAGCCGTCGAACTCGACTTTCTCGGTCCTGCCGACCCGAGGATGGGAATGGACGTACTGGAAGTGGGCATGGTCGAATCCGTTTTCCCCCATCTCCTGCAGGCACGTCTTTATCGTGAAGTCATAGGCCTGGTACGGGCCGTACTCGGGATCCGAGTGCTCCTCGATCTCCATCAACGACCAGAGAGGCTCGTCGCCGGAGGGGTGGTACCAGGCGAAGACGATGCCCGCGTGCTCCCGAGTGGGGTAGCTCCGCAGCCTCGCGCTGCGGTTGGCGCGGCCCGCATAGGGAACCTCGACGTTGTCTCCATCAGCCGAGTAGACCCACCCGTGGAACGGGCAGCGGATGCAGGAGCCTTCGACCCGACCACCGAAGCCCAGATGGGCACCGAGGTGGGGGCAATACGCCTCCTGGCACGCGACACGACCCTCTTCGTTGCGCCAGAGGACGACATCCGTGCCAAAGTACCGACGCGTGACCACGGTGTCCGCGGGGATCTCGTCGGGCATCGCGACCTTGAACCAGCCAAAGGGCATCGGAAACGGGAACCGGCTCATGACCACTCCCAGGCGAGATCAACGGTCGAGCGCAGGCAGATCGGTGGATCGCTCCTCGTGATGCATATCTTATGCGAACGCGTGGCGGCACGTAGGAGGAGACGGTGAAGACGCTCTTCACCGTCTCCCTGCCTCTGGCCATCGGCGCGGCGTTGAGCCCGATGCTGTTCGCGGCGACCACGGGGCTGCTCAGCGGGACGGACCGTCCTCGGCGGCGTGCGCTCGCCTTCCTGATCGGCGCGCTCGTCCCCGTCGGCATCCTCGTTGCGGTGGCGTTCACGGCCGTCGGACCCGCCGTCCACAACGCGGCGCGCGACGTCAGCTCGATTCTGGGCGCCATCGACCTCGCACTCGGCAGCCTGCTGCTGGTCGTCGCCGGTGGTTCGCGATCCGACCGCCCCACCGCGAGCGCCCAAGCCCAAGCGTGACCGCCCCCTGTGGTGGGACGGGCTGCTCGGCGTCGTCCTGCAGGGTCGCGACGTGAGCTCGATGCTCCTGGCCTACGGCTCCCTCCAACACGCGGCCGTCGCCCCCGTGGGCGACGGGACCAAGACCGTCGCGGCCGCCGGCATCGTCGTGATCGTCACGCTCCCCATCTGGCTCCCGATCGTCGCCCGGGTGAGCGTGCCCCCACGCCTCCGGACGGCGCTCGAGCGTGGACAGGGGTGGATCGAGCGCCACGAGCGTCCCATCGTCATCGCCGTCTGCCTCGTATTCGGAACCTACCTGCTCGTACGGGGTGCCCTGGGGAAGTGACCGCCCCGCGCGTAGGCTGTCCAACGACCGTTTGGAACTGGAGGTCGACCGATGCCCATCTGGACCTGGGTCACCCAACATCGGGGCTGGTCCATCGGGATGGCTGTGCTGCTCCTGCTGGTGGCCGGCATCGCCACGGCCTACTACGTGCTGTTCCGCACGACGTCCACCCCGATCGGGCCACGCCAGGCCATCAAGCTCTACCGGGACCGGCAGGGGGCGACGACGACACAACCGAACGGCCTGCCCGCGACCGGCGTCTACGAGTACCACACCACCGGGCAGGAGGGGCTGAGCATCCCCGGCATGTCCCGCCAGTACCCCGACCGGACACCGATGATCGTCACGGCGGGCCGGTGCGCGACCGTGCGATGGGAGCCCCTGACCCAGCACATCGAGACCATCGAGGAGTGCCGAGACGGTCGGGGCGGGCTCGAGCTGCGCTCCTCGGTGACCGTGGAGAACATCGCCGGCGTCACGACGCGATCGGTCATGACGTGCCCCACCGGCACGTACCTGCGGCCGCCGCACCCGGTCGCCGGCATGCACTGGAGCGCCGTCTGCCGCATGGGGAAGGACAAGGTGGTGGCCACGGGCCGGGTCGTCGGCGACGCCACCCTGCGAATCGGTGGGTCGGCCGTACCCGCGCTCCGGACCGAGCTCGACCTCTCCTACCGCGGGAGCCAGACGGGCACGAATCCCACCGAGTACTGGTGGTCACCCTCTTCTGATCTCATCTTGCGCGAGCGCGAGGCCGTCCACATCGCGCAGGCCCAGGGTCCGCTGGGTGCGGTCGACTACTCCGAGGAGATGCTCGCCACGGTGACCTCCCTGCGCCCCGAGGTCTGAGCCCCGGGGGCCTGCCGGCGGACCAGCTGCCGGCCGTTGTCACACATGATCGTGCGGATCTCGTCGTCGTCGAACCCGTGTCGGATCAGGTCCTGGGCGAACCTCTTGGGCTCCGCCAATCCCTCCGCGTGCGGCCAATCGGACCCGAAGAGCAGGCGGTCCACCCCGATGCCGTCCTTGACCGCCCCGAGGTCGTCCTCGTAGAAGGGCGCCACCCACACGTGCCCACGAAACGTCTCGATCGGGTCGGACTCGAAACCTGAAGGGGCCTGCCCGTAGGCCTTCTTGAGCTTCTTGATCAGCTGGGGCACCCACTCGGCCCCGGCCTCGATGCTCGCGACCCGCACGTTCGGGAAGCGATCGAAGACGCCGTGGCATACCAGGGCCGCCATGGTCTCGTAGGGGGGCCGATCGGCGCTCAAGACGGTCCGGAACGGCGAGTAGCGGAAGGACTCGAAGTCTCCGAAGGGCTCCCAGTCGTTGATGTAGCGACCGTAGCCCGCGTCGCCCGAGTGGATCCCGACCGTGACGCCCGACTCGTTGACGAGCGCCCAAAAGCGGTCGAAGCGCCGGTCGCCGGGCGACGTCAGCCCACCTTCGGTGCGCACCGGACCCCCCTTCAGGCACACGACCCGGGCGTCGAGGTCGAGGACCCGCTGGAGCTCGTCCACCGCAGCATCGACGTCGGCGAGGGTGAGCATGGGCGCGGCGAAGATCCGCTCCTGGTAGCTGTATCCCCAGTCGTCGGCCAGCCACCGGTTGAAGGCGCCGAAGGCCGCCACGACTGCGGGAATGTCGCCGGACAGCGACTCCTCCATCCCCACTCCGAGGGTCGGGAAGAGGAAGCACCCGTCGATCCCCTGCTCGTCCATGACGCGGAGGCGGGCATCGCGGTCGCGGTACTCGGGCCGGATGGGCTCCAGGTCGCCGAAGAGGGCCCGGATGTCCTTGGCGTCGGGGTTGCGACCGCGGAAGTACTCGTCCAGGCTGCCCGGCTTGGCCACGGGGTCGAAGGTCGGATTGGGGATGAACCGGTTGACGCGCCCGCCGACGAGCAGCCGGAGCCGGCCGTCGATCTCGCCCCACTGCATCGCCCGCTTGGCCATCGACGGCTCCATGTAGCGGGTGAAGGCGTCGGTGGCCTCGTAGTAGTGGTTGTCCGCGTCGAAAAGACCGCTCTCCGGAACCATGCTGTCGAACCTCCTGTGTCAGCTGATCTCGTGTGGAGAACTCACGACTTCGAGTCGAGACCGAGCACCCGCAAGGCGTTGGTGCGCAGGAACTTGGGCCAGACGTCGTCCTTGAGCTGGACCCGCGGCATCTCGGTCATGATCCGCTCGATGGAGAGCCCCATCGGGAAGTACCCGGCGTAGATGATCTTGTCCGCGCCACGAGTGTTGGCGTAGTCGATCACGGCCTGGGGGTAGTACTTGGGGGCGAAGGCGCTCGTGGAGAAGTGCAGGCCGGGCCACTTCAGCATGAGCTTCACCGCGAGCTCGGTCCAGGGCTCGCAGCCGTGGCGAGTGACGAAGATGAGCTCGGGGAAGTCGTACATGACCTCGTCGATGAGCTCGACGTGCTGCACCGCGAACTTGAGCCTCGGCCCCGGCACGCCGGCGCAGCAGAACACGGGAATCCCGAGCTCGACGCACTTCGCATAGATCGGGTACATCTTCTTGTCGTTGATGGCCACCTGCGGGAACGTGCCCGAGGGGAAGACGCCGACCGCCCGGACCCCGTAGGTCTCGTAGCCCTGGACGATCTCGCGGATCCCCTCCATCCCCTTGTTGGGATCGGCCGAGACCGACGCGATGAAGCGATCGGGGTGTTGCCGAAGGGCCCGGGTCCCGGCGCCATCGGGGCCGTCGACGCCGATGAGCCCCTTCTCGATACCCCAGCGGTCCATCTCACCAAGGGTGACCGCCACGGGGTCATCGCTCCCGGTGAGCTCCTTCTCCGGAACCTGCTTGAACATGTACTCGGCGGGGAAGGCGAAGTCCTCCTTGGACTGTCGGTCCTTGGTCTGATTGGTGATGAAGCGGTAGACCGCCTTCATGTCGCCGTGCGGAAAGCCAATCATCGTGTCGACGATGCCCACGTCGGTCGGCATACCCACTTCGTTGCCTCCTTGGATCGATCCGGCTCGAATCGAGCGGGCCCGAAAGCCCGCCCCGGGCGGGCACCTGCCCGTGCCGAGTGAACATGATACTAGAATGCTGTTTCGATTTCACTAGGATCGCGATCCTTGGTGAACACCCCTGCCGCCATCCAGCGACCGCCGCTCACCGCGAACCAGCGGGCGCGACGCCAGCGGATCGTCGACGCCGCCCTCACCCTGCTCGAGAGCCGCGACGCCGGGCAGATCCAGGTTCGCGACGTCGCCGAGGAGGCCGACGTGGCCCTGGGCACCGTGTACCACTACTTCTCCTCGAAGGAGCACCTCCTCGCCGAGGCGCTCGTGCAGTGGGCGGCCACGCTGCAGACGAACATCACGAGCCGCCCTCTGTCCGGCACGACGCCTGCCGAGCGGCTCGCCGAGACCTTGCGCCGCTCCGTGCGGGCCTTTCAGCGGCAGCCCCAGCTGGCCCGGCTCCTCTCCATCCTGGAGGTCTCCACGGATCCCGTGGCGGCCGAGATGCTGGCCCGGCTCTCGGAGACCATCACGGAGATCTACCTCGACCAGCTCGCCGATCTCGAGCCCGGGACCGCCGAAGCGGTGACGAGGGTGGTCCAGGCGGTGCTCGCGACCCTGATCAGGTCCTGGTCGCTGGGCGCGCTCACGATCAACGAGGTGAACCGCCGCCTCGACGAGGCCGTGCAGTTGCTGCTCGTCCCCGCCGACTGAGTCAGCTCCCCCGGTAGTTCGGCGGACGCTCCTCCTGGCGCGCGGCGCGCATCTCCGCCATGTCGTCGCTGCGGCTGATGAAGGTCTGGTAGATCAGCTCGTCGGTCATCGCAGAACGCACGTCGGGCAGGGCCAGCCTGCGGATGATCTGGCGTGCCATCTTGACCGTCACGAGCGGGAGCCCGGCGATGTGCTCGGCGATGCCCCTGACCACCTCGTCGAGCTCTTCCTGGGGTACGACCCGGCTGACGATCCCCCACCGCAGGGCCTCCTCCACGGGCATGATGCGGGAGGTCAGCACGAGATCGCTCAGCACCCCGTGGCCGGTCATCTCGAACAGGGTCCCGAAGCCGCCGGTGTCGGGTATGACGCCGTACTGCAGCTCCGGAAGGCGAAAGCGCGTCCCCTCCGCCGCCACCCTGATGTCGCAGAGCAGGGCGCGCTGGAACGAGCCCCCCATCACCCAGCCCTTGCACGCCACGATCACCGGCGCGTCGAGCTCCCACAGCTGCTGTATGCCGCGGTGGCCCCGTCGCATGAGCTCGTGGTGCGAGAGCTCCGTCTTGTTCGTGCCGATGACGCTCGTGTCCCGGCCCGAGGAGAACGACTTGCCCTCGCCCCGCCAGATCACGGCACGCACCTCCGGGCGCTCCCGCAGCTCGGCGAGGGCGGCGAAGAGCTCCAGGTCCATGTCGTCGTCGAAGGCGTTGTGCTTGTCGGGGTTGTCGTTCGTCAGGACCGCGATGGATCCGTCGATCTCGAGGTGCACGTGTCCGCTCACGATGCCTCCCTTCTGGTCGCGACTGTACGGTCTCTGCGAACGACCGTCCCGGCGAACAGCGCGGGCACCGTGGGAACAGCCGCGCCGGCCCGCCTAGCGGAATCCGGCAAAGAGATCGCTCTCGGGCACCGGATGCGCCGGTCCGGTCCCGCCAGCGGACGAAGCTCTCGATCCCGAAGAACTGCCGGAACACCTCGGGGGGAAGCCGGAGGAAGAAGACGTTGTCCGCCTGGCTCTTGTGCGCACCCAGCGCCTCGAGCTTGCGGTCGGCGAAGGGCGTGCAGTCGATGACGGCGGCGATGTCGTCGTCGTCGCTCGTGAACACCCCCGGGTCCTCGGATGCGGGACCGGGATCGCCGGACTCCGGATCGTCGGATCGAGGATCGGGATGGGGATCGTCGGAGCCGGACCGGTCCGGCCCGATGTCGAGGCCCGCCTCCGCGAGCACCCGGCCGAACTCGGCGAACCGGGACCGCGGGATGGTCGGGCAGTAGAGCTTCCGGGGGATCCGGCTGGCCTCGAAGGCGGCGGCCGTCACGCGGTGCGTCTGGATGTGGTCGGGGTGGCCGTAGAACCCCGTCGGGTCGTAGGTCACGACCACCTGCGGTCGGTAGCGCTCGAAGAGCCCCACGAGGCGCCGTGCCACCGGCTCGATCGGCGTCGTCCAGAAGGATCCCGGCGCGTCGTTGGACGGCCAGCCCATCATCCCCGAGTCCGGGTAGCCGAGCAGCTCGAGATGCCGCACCCCGAGCACCTCGCAGCTCCTGCGCAGCTCCTCGATCCGCAGGTCAACGACCGCTCTCTCGTCGTGACCGTCGTCGTCGGGCTTGAGACCGCCCGGCGCATCCCCCTGTGCCCCGTCGGTGCAGGTCACGAGCACGGTCCGGACGCCCTCGGCGCTGTACCGGGCGAGGATCCCGCCCGTGCTCGAGGCCTCGTCGTCGGGATGGGCGTGGACGACCATCAACGTCAGCTCCTCGGCGGCGCCCATGCGCCTTTACCCTTCCACACGCCCGGATGGCCAGGCGAGCAGCGGCGACGTAACCTGCCAGCCATGACGGGATTCGCAGGACATCCGGCAAGGAACCGAGCATGAGCGGCACGATCCCCCTGGTCGACTACCTCGTGCTCGACCCGGAGCCGCACTTGGTGGCCAACGAGTGCACCAACTGCAAGGCCAAGTTCTTCGACCGGCGCAACGCCTGCGCCAGCTGCGGGCACACCGATTTCGCGAAGGTCACGGTCCCCAGCAACGGCCAGGTGAGGGCCTTCACGATCGTGTCCTTCGCCGCCCCGGGTATCCCGGTGCCCTTCGTCGCCGCCGTGGTGGACTGCGAGGGGACCAGCGTGCGGGCAAACTTGATCAACGTGGAGCCGGACGCCGACCAGGTCGAGCTCGGCATGAAGGTGCGGCTGGCCACGTACCCGATGGGAACAGACGACGAAGGCACCGAAGCCATCGCTTTTGGCTTCGAGCCGCTGGGAGGTTGACGATGGCCAGTGACGACCTTTGGATCCTTGGGATCTCGATGACCAAGTTCGGCAAGCACCCCGACAAGGACACGCTGGACCTGGCCACCGAGGCCGCACTCGGCGCGCTCGGTGACGGCGGCGTCGAGATGCGCCAGATGCAGGTGCTGGCCTCGGGCAACCTCATGGCGGCCGCCGCCGGCATCGGCCAGCAGCTCCAAAAGCAGATCGGCCAGACCGGCATCCCCGTGTACAACGTGACCAACGCCTGCGCGACGGGGGCCACGGCGGTGCGGGTGGTCGCCATGGCCATCAAGGCCGGGGAGGCCGACATGGGCCTGGCCGTGGGCGTCGAGAAGCTGGCGGGTGCCGGCCTCCTGGCGGGCGGGGCCCGCAAGCAGGACGCGGAGGCCTGGACCCCCTCCGGACGGTACGGGGCGGTGGCCGCCCTCGACGGCCGCGTCGGCACCGAGACCATGCCCGGGGTCTTCGCCCAGGTGGGGATGGAGTACGGCCACCGCTACGGCGGGACCAGCTTCGAGCTCTTCGCCAAGATCTCGGAGAAGAACCACGGCCACTCCACGCTCAACCCCCTGGCCGCCTACACCAAGGCGATGAGCGCCGAGCAGATCATGGGCGACATCATGATCGCCTACCCCAACACGCGGCCGATGTGCTCGGCCAACTGCGACGGTGCCGCGGCCGCGGTGATCGTCAGCGACGCCGCGCTCCAGCGCCTCAGCCCCGAGCAACGCCGGCGGGCGGTGAAGATCTCCGCCTCCATCCTCACCACGGACCCCTGGGAGGAGGCCTGCCAGATCCTGCCCGATGTCAACACGCTGACTCGCAACGCGGCCAAGCAGGCCTACGAGCAGGCCGGGGTGGGTCCCGAGGACCTCGATCTCGTCGAGCTGCACGACTGCTTCGCCACCGCCGAGCTCGTGCACTACGACAATCTCATGCTCTGCGAGCAGGGCGGCGCCGTGGACTTCTTCAATTCGGGCGCGCCGTTCCGTGACGGTTCGATGCCGGTCAACGTCTCCGGGGGTCTCGAGTCCAAGGGCCACCCCATCGCCGCCACCGGCATCGCGAACCTCTACGAGCTGGCGACTCACCTGCGGGGTGAGGCCGGCGACCGGCAGATCGAGGGGGCCAGGGTGGGCCTGGCGCACGTGATCGGCCTCGGGTCCGCCTGCGGAGTGCACATCCTCGAGAAGGCGGCCTAGATGGCCTGCGTGCAGACGATCGGCGTGCATCACGTCGCCATCAACGTGAGCGACGTGCCCGCCGCGATCGAGTTCTACCGGGACGTCCTTGGTCTCGAGGTGCGAGACGACCGGCCGGACTTCGGCATCGCCGGGGCGTGGCTCGACGCGGGCGACCAGCAGGTGCACCTGATCGAGGCCCCGCTACCCGCCAACGCCGGCCAGCACTTCGCCCTCCGCGTGGCCGACGTGGACGCCGCCATCGCGCACCTACGCGACGGTGGCTTCGAGGTGAGCGATGCCATGTCCACCGGCAGGGGCCGCCAATGCTTCCTGTCGGACCCCTCGGGCAACGCGGTAGAGCTCAACCAGCCGGGAGGCTGAGGCAAGTACCGGGCATCCCGGGCGCCGGGCAGCACCACGACGATCAGCGACCCGTGAAGTTGGGGGCGCGCTTCTCCAAGAAGGCGCGCGGGCCCTCCTTGGCATCCTGGCTCGCCATGACTGGTCCGCCGATCTCCATCTCCTTGGCAAAGGCCTCCTGCTCGGGGAGCCCATCGGTCGCCAGGACGGCCGCCTTGATGGCCATGACGGCGAGCGGACCGTTGGCGGCGATCTTGCCGGCGATCTCGTGAGCCTTGGCCAGGGCCTGGCCGTCCGGCACGACGTGACCGACCAGCCCGATCTGGCGGGCCTTCTCTGCGGTGATGGGGTCGCCGACCAAGAGGATCTCCATCGCCTCGGTCCACGGGATCTGGCGGGGCAGGCGGATCGTCGAGGCCGACATCGGGAACAGGCCCCGCTTGACCTCCGAGATGGCGATCTGAGCGCCCTCGGCCGCGACCCGGATGTCGGTGGCCTGCAGTATCTCGGTGCCGCCCGCGTAGCAATACCCCTCGACCGCGGCGATGAGGGGCTTCTTGGTTCGGTACTGCTTCAAGAACCCCTTGAAGATCAGCGACGTGTCCTCCCTGATGCGGGCCTCGTACTCGTCGGCGGGAGGCTTGCCCGAACCGAGGGCACCGACCAGGCGGTCCAGGTCCGCTCCGGCGGAGAAGCCGCCACCGGCCCCGGTGAGGATCGCCACGCGCACGTCGGGGTTGCCGTCGATCTCGTCCCACGCGTCGCACAGGCGGCACAGCACCTCGGCATTGAAGGCGTTCCGCTTCTCCGGACGGTTGAGCGTGACCGTCACCACGTAACCATCCCGCTCCACCAGCACAGCCGGCTCGCTCATGTCCTCCCCTTCCGAGCCCTTCGGAGGTCCGACCGTCGGATCCCGGATCACCCTACGACGGAGATCGCGGGCGGAACCATTTCGCCCCGAGACGGGACCCTCTGTGGTGGGCCCGTCCGGGCCGGCGACCGGGTCCCTCGCCTCGGGTCCGACACCCCGTCGTATGTGCTCGTGAGCACGTGCACATAGACGCCACCGCACTGCACGGTCATCGAGCATCGGTGTCGAGCCGTCCATAGACTTGGCCCTGTCAGACGTCGGATCGTGTGGCGCGCGTGCTCGCGCACTACACGACTGGGGAAGGGAGTCGACTGATGCGGATCTCCTCCGTCTTGGCGCACAAGGGCTCGGCCGTTGCCACGGTCCGCACCGACGCCACCGTGGCCGACGCCGTCGGGATCCTGTCACGCCTCGACATCGGCGCATTGGTCGTGTCCGACGATGGACGACGGATCGACGGCATCGTGTCCGAACGCGACGTCGTCCGCCGGCTAAGCGCCGCCGCAACCAGCCCGCTCCAGGAGAGCGTCTCCTCGATCATGTCGAGCGACGTCCACACCTGCTCGCCGGACGACGACACCGAGCAGTTGATGAGCACCATGACCAACCGCCGCATCCGCCACGTCCCGGTGGTCGAAGCCGGGGAGCTCCGAGGGATCGTGAGCATCGGCGACGTCGTGAAGGCGAAGATCGAGGAGCTGGAGCGCCATCGCAAGGAGCTCGAGGACTACATCACCGCACGCTGAGTAGTCCGACTCCGGCGACGCGCCGCTCGCCAGAGCCCACGAGACCGGATGCTCGCCCGCTTCGATCTCGGCGGTAGCTTGAGTCCGTCCATGGCGGATCTCACGGTGCAATTGAGCAGCCACGCGGCGCGCCAGCTCGAGGAGCTCGGGACGCCCGCGGCCAGGGCTCTCGCCGTGTTGAGCGAGATGAGCCACGAAGAGATCGCCCTGATGGCAGAGCCGTTGCCCTCCCAACACGGCCGGGAGATGTGGCTGCTGTGGGCCGGTCGGGTGCGGATCCTCTTCGACATCGAGGTCGAGGAGTTGACGGTCCACGGCTTTGGCCGGGTCCCCCACCGGTGGTGAGCCGCCAGCCGCATTGCCCACGGCGCCCCTGCCCAGGGGCGGTGCTGCGCGGGGCCGACCGGGCCTAGGCTGGAGACTGACGGACTGTCAGATCTAGGGCTGCGACGGAGGTTGGGATGCTGGACTATGCGATCCGGGGCGGGATGGTCGTCGACGGCACCGGGAGTCCTCCGCGCAGGGCGGACGTCGGCATCCGCGACGGGAGGATCGTGACGGTCGGGACCGTCGAGGAGTCGGCGCGCAAGGACCTGGACGCCACCGGCCTCATGGTGGCCCCCGGCGTGATCGATCCCCACACCCACTACGACGCCCAGCTGTTCTGGGATCCGTCCGCCTCGCCCTCCAACCTCCACGGGGTCACGAGCGTCCTGAGCGGAAACTGCGGGTTCACGCTCGCACCGATCAACGAGGTCGACGCCGACTACACGCGCCGCATGATGGCCAAGGTCGAGGGCATGCCCCTCATCGCGCTGGAGCAGGGCGTGCCGTGGAACTGGTCGTCCTTCGCCGAGTACCTCGACCGCCTCGAGGGGCGGATCGGGGTGAATGCGGGCTTCCTGGTGGGCCACTGCGCGTTGCGTCGCAAGGTCATGGGCGCCGAACGGGGAGGCGAGGTTGCGTCGGAGACCGAGGTGGCCGAGATGCGCCGCCTGCTGGCCGAGTCGTTGGACGCGGGCGGCCTGGGTTTCTCTTCGTCCCAGTCACGTACCCACTCCGACGGCGACGGCAACCCGGTCACCTCGCGGTTTGCGGACCGCGCCGAGATGTTGGCCTTCTGCGAGGAGGTGGGCCGCCACGACGGCACCACGCTCGAGTACATCACCAACGGCTGCCTGGACGTGTTCTCCGACGAGGAGATCGACCTCATGGTCGCCATGTCCGCCACGGCGCAGAGGCCTCTCAACTGGAACGTGCTGACCGTGGACTCGAGGAGTCGGGACAAGGTGGAGCGCCAGCTCGAAGCCTCGCGAGCCGCCAGCGCAGCCGGCGGGCGCATCGTCGCGCTGACCATGCCGACCCTCGTCCCGATGAACATGAGCTTCCGCAACTTCTGCGCCCTGTTCCTCATCCCGGGGTGGGGCGACGTCATGGGCCTCCCCGTGTCCGAGCGGATCGCAGCGCTCTCCAAGCCGGAGGTGCGCGCCCAGCTGGACGAGTTGGCCCACTCCAAGGAGGCAGGCGTCTTCCGGCGCCTCTCCAACTGGGGGAACTACATCATCGGGGACACGTACTCGAAGGAGAACGAGCGATACCAGTGGCGCGCCGTCGCCGACATCGCCTCAGAGCAGGGAAAGAAGCCCTTCGACACGCTGCTCGACCTCGTGATCTCCGACGATCTGCAAACGGTCCTGTGGCCCAAGGCCTCCGACGGCGACGATGCCAGCTGGCAGCTGCGAGCGAGCCTCTGGGAGGACGGCGACGTGCTCCTCGGGGGCTCGGACGCCGGCGCCCACCTGGACCGGATGTGCGGCTCCAACTACCCCACGGCCTTCCTCCGCGATTGCTTGCGCGGGCGCAAGCTGACCTCTGTCGAAAGGGCCGTCCAGATGATGACCGACGACCCGGCCAAGCTGTTCGGCGTCCGGGACCGCGGCCAGGTGGCCGAGGGCATGTTCGCCGACGTGATGGTCTTCGACCCGGAGAACGTCGGCTCCGAGCCGGCCCAGCTCGTGGACGACCTTCCAGGAGGATCGCCCCGGCTCTTCGCCGCATCCGAGGGAGTCCACCTGGTGCTCGTGAACGGTGCCGAGACGGTGGTCGACGGTAAGCCGACCGGGGCCGAGGCGGGGACTCTCCTGCGGTCCGGTCGCGACACGTACACCGTCTCGCCCGCCGCCAGAAGCTAGCGCCGGCCCTTCGAGGGCGCGAGCCGCCCGGCCACCCGAGGCGAGGCCGGATCCGCTCAGCCGGGCTGTCCCGGCTTGCCCTCGTAACCGACATCGCTGGCCTGCGATCCCCCAGCCTGCTGCCGGCTCGCCTGCTGTCGGGCGGCAGGGGAGTGCGCGCCATGCACCCTCGAATGTCCCCGGACCTGGCGGATGCGGTGAGCAAACGCGAGGACGATGGCCAGCACGATCAGCGCCGCCGCCACGTAGCCGACGACGTTGAACTTGTGCACGGCGGACTGCCAGCTCGACCCGAGGCTGTAGCCGATGCTCACCAACGTGGCCACGAAGATGGCGCTCGCGGCGGTGGTCGCGACGAAGAACGCCAGCACCCGCATCTCCGCCAGGCCCGCGGCAAAGGAGATGAAGGACCGTGCCAACGGGATCAGGCGTCCGACGAAGGCGGCGATCCCCCCGTGGCGGTCGAACCAGCCCTCCGCCCGGTCGAGGTCTTGATGGCTGAGCAGGATGTACTTGCCGACACGATCGACCAGGGTCCGGCCGCCGAAGTAGCCGATGCCGTACCCCGCCATCGACCCCGCCACCTCCCCGGCCAGGGCGACCAGGATCACCCCCGCCAGGCTGAAATGGTGGCCGGCGCTCGCCACGGAACCGCTCGCCAGGACCCCGCCGTAGGCGAGGGCGATCTCGGAGCCCACCGGAATCCCCATGGACGCCACGAAGGTGGCGACGAAGAGCGCCGCGTAGCCCCAGTTGACGAGAAAGTGCTCCATCGGGGGCCATTTCTAGCAGCCGGCCTGCCCGCCTACGGGCCTTCGGAGCGGCTGGACGTAGCGAACATATGTTCGTAGCATGGGTGGGCGATGGCCGGACGCGCCTCCCAGGGCTTCCGCTGGAAGCTGGCCGACGACGACGGTGGCCAGCCGACCCTGTTCCCGATCGAGGAGCTGGTGGAGCGCCACGTCGGTATCGGGGAGTACCGCGGCCTCGAGTTCATCCACGTCCAGGCCAAGCAGATCATCAACGCCGTCCCGCCGAGCTCCAAGATGTCCTTCCGCTTCACCATCAACGCCTACCGGGGGTGTTCGCACGCCTGCGTGTACTGCTTTGCGCGGCCGACCCACGAGTACCTGGGCCTCGGGATCGGCGAGGACTTCGAGCGCAAGATCGTGGTCAAGGTCAATGCGGTCGAGCGGCTGCAGGCCGAGCTTCGCTCCCGCCGGTGGCAGGGGGAGCACATCGCCATGGGGACGAACACCGACCCCTACCAGGCGGCTGAGGGGAAGTACCACCTGACCCGTGGGATCGTCCAGACCCTGGGCGAGGCCGGCAACCCGTTTTCGATCCTGACCAAGTCGACGCTCATCCTGCGGGATCTCGACCTGCTGAGCAGGGCTGCGGAGCGCACCTCGGTTCGCTGCAGCCTCTCGATCGGCACCCTGGACGAGGAGGTGTGGCGCTCGACGGAGCCGGGGACCCCCCATCCCCGCCGGCGCGTCGAGGCCGTCCGCCGCCTCAACGACGCGGGCATCCCGACCGGGGTCCTGGTCGCGCCGCTCATTCCGGGCATCTCCGACTCCGACGCCCAGGTCCACGAGGTGGTCGACGCGTGCGCCGAGGCGGGAGCGGTCTCGATCGGTGGCGTGCCCCTCCACCTCCGGCCCGGCGTGCGGCAGCACTTCATGGCGTGGCTCGAGCGGGAGCGTCCGGACCTCGTCCCGAGCTACCGCAGCCGTTACCGCACGTCCTACCTGGCCGCCTCCGAGCAGCACGTCACCATCGCCAAGGTGAAGAGCCGCCTTGCCGAGCGCGCCGAGCGCCTCGCGAGCGACCCGGAGGAGTGACCCGGAGGAGTGACCCGGGCGATCCGGAGGAGTGACGGAGTGGGCCGAGAGGTCTGGCTCAGCTCGCCGGCGCGGTCGCGTCGATCACCCGGAGGACGGCGTCGATCAGGGCCAGGTGGGTAAAGGCCTGCGGGAAGTTGCCCAGATGCTGCCCGCTCGAGGCCTCGATCTCCTCGGCGTAGAGGTGGAGCGGGCTGGCGAAGGAGAGCAGCTTGGCGCACAGGGCGGTGGCCCGCTCGACCTCACCGATGAGAGCCAGGCAGGAGACCAACCAGAAGGAGCAGATGGTGAACGTTCCCTCGACGCCCTCCATCCCGTCGTCGGTCTCGTCCGTCCGGTAGCGGAGCACCAGCCCGTCGTCCGTCAGCTCGTCGGCGACGGCGAGGACGGTCGCCCGGACCCGCGGGTCGTCGGGGGGCAGGAATCCCATGATGGCCACGAGCAAGGAGGAGGCGTCCAGGGCCTTCGTGCCGTAGTGCTGCACGAAGGCCCCGCGCTCGTCGACGCCCTTGTCGCAGATCTCGGCCTGCATCTCGTCGGCCACGGCCTGCCAACGCTTGACCAGGTCGTCGTGACCCCTCTCGGCGGCCAGCTTGATGCCCCGGTCGACGGCGACCCAGCACATGACCTTGGAGGAGACGAAGTGCTTGGGCTCCCCGCGGACCTCCCAGATGCCGCGGTCGGGCTCCCGCCAGGCCTCGATCGCCCGATCGACGAGCCCGACGATCAGCCCCCACGCATACGGGCCCATCTGCAGCGCCTGGGCGACGTGCGTCGCCGCGGCGTCGACCAACATGCCCCAGACGTCGTGCTGGCGCTGGTCGTAGGCGCCGTTGCCGAGCCGGACCGGGCGAGATCCCTCGTACCCGGAGAGGTGATCGAGGGTCTCCTCCGTCAGGTCCCTCTCACCCCCCAGGCCGTACATGATCTGCAGCGGACCCTGGGCGACGGTGTCCATGAGGAAGAAGAAATAGTGGTAGGCCTCGTCGTCGAACCCGAGCTCGAACAGTGCCCAGAGCATGAAGGCCGAGTCGCGCACCCACGTGTACCGGTAGTCCCAGTTGCGCTCGCCGCCGAGCGTCTCGGGCAGCGAGGTCGTGGAGGCCGCCATGATCGCACCGGTCGGCGCGTAGCTCAGGCCCTTGAGCGTCAGCGCGCTGCGGACGAGATACGGACGCCAGGGATGGTCCGGGATCCGGGCGTGCTGCAGCCAGCGCCGCCAGTGGTGGATGGTCTCCTCGATCCTTCGCGACGCCTGCTCCGTGTCGTCGACCGAGCCCCCGTCCCAGCTGAGCGCGACGTAGGCCGACTCGCCCTCACGGAGCTCCATGCGGGCGGCGGCGCGCAGCCCCACCACGGACAGGCGGAAGTTGCTCCGGAGGGTCAGCTCGGGCTGGCCCTCCACCGCACAGCGCGCCGATTCGTAGCCCTCGCCGGAGTACTCCCACATACCGAAGGCGCGGCCGTAGTCGAACTGCGGCATGCACTGCACCTCGACGTCGACGTGGCCGTCGATGCACAGCGCGGAGCGCACGAGCACGTGCTGGGCGACGAAGTCGCCCGGCGGACGCAAATACCCCGGAGGCCGACCCTCCCTCCTCCAGGGGCCCATGATGAGCGCGTCGCGCACCACCAACCATCCGGTCGGCGTGGCCCACATCGTCTCGACCACGAGGGAGCCCGGCACGTAGTGCCGCTGCGCCGGGACGAAGACGTGCGCCGGCCCCACCCGGAAGAAGCCTGCGGCGCGGTCGAGCAGGGCGCCGAAGACGCTCGGCCCGTCGGGCCGCGGCAGGCACATCCACTCGATGCTGCCGTCGGGCGCCATCAGCGCCGTCGTATGGCAATCCGAGAGAAAGGCGTACTCGGCTATGGGCGGGAACTTGCTGGGCACTCTGGCGCTTTCGGTCTGGGTGCTCGAAATGGGGCGGATCAGCCCAGGATCCGCTGCTTCTCCCGGTCGAACTCCTCGTCGGTGAGCGCTCCCGACGCCTTGAGATCGGCGAGCTGCTTCAGCTGGGAGATGCGATCGGAGGCCGCATCGGTCGCCGCGCTCGCCTGCGGTGGAGGGGCCGGCTGCGGCGGAGGTTGCTGCTGGTCCGTCTGCGCCTGCGCCTGCGCCTCAGCCTTCTTGGTGCCCGCCTTGGCCCCCATGTACGCCACACCACCGACCGCGGCTGCCCGGAGAAGGGGACGTCGTCGAACGAACGGCATGCTCAGCCCTCCTCGTCCAGCTCGATCCCGAGGCCCAGCGCAATCTCGGCCGCGGCGGCAACGGTCCTTGCGTTGCCGACGATGGGGTTGACCGCGACGAGGACGCCCAGGATCTCCTCGGGGCTGACGCCCGACTCGAGCGCCAAGCCGATCTGCCACACGTACGACGCCGGCGCGGCGTCCAGCGCGATCAGCGACGCAACGTTCACCAACGAATAGGTACGGGGATCGAGCCCCGACGCCTCCATGTTGTCGAGCCGGGCCATGAGCAGGCCCTCCAAGACCGAGGTGTCGTGGGTGGCCACCCCCCTGATGAGATCCGATGCAGCGCCTTGGTCCGCCATGTTCCCCTCTCCTCTCCACGACGCCCCATCGGGCGCCGCGCTCCTCCTCGGCACCCGCGGCAGGCCCGCCCGCGGGTGTGGCACGCTCCTCTGCGCGCCCGCCCGTACGCTAGTGGTTTCCGAGTGCCCTATCAGCTGGGCGGGTCAGGTGGGACGGCCGAGGTGCCACGCCTCGACCTGATCGAGGCGCACCCGCAGGAACGCCAGGTTGGACACCCCGGCGGCGTGGACGACCGACACGTTTCGGAGGTGCAAGTAGTCCACGGGAAACGTCGGCCCGGACTCCTGGAGCTCGGCGCGCGTCTCGTCGAGCCCGGCTGCCCAACGCCCGAGAAAGGCCAGGCCCTCCTCGTCACCGGATGCCGATTGCCGCAGGGCGTCCACCTGGAGGGCCATCCACGATTGGGCGTTGCCGGCGAGCCCCGTGATCATCGTCCCGCCGACCAGCAGCACGATGGACACCCAGATCTCGGCGCCCTCGGTCTCGACCTCGTCGAGGATCGAGGCAAGGTGCTCCAGCAGCCAGTCCCCCCGGCTCGGGTCTTCGGGCTGGTCCCCGGAGGGCACTTCGATCAGATCCCGCCTTGGCATCGTCTCCCCTTCTTCCCCTTGATGCGTCGTCCGATTCTCGCAGACACCGGATTGGGATACTGGAGCCCGTGGCCCGCCTCCTGATCGTCCATCCGGCACGGCTCATGGGGTTGGCAGAGGCCTAGAGAAGTCTTCGCAGGTCAGCGCAAGGATGCTGCGCTACCCTCGTGGGGCCTAGATAAGTCCAGATTGGGGCCGGTTGGCGGACATCCGTTGACATCGCGTTGACAGAGAGGAGCCCCGGGAGCGCGTGGATGGCAAAGACCTCTCGCTCATCATTGTCGGCGCTGGCGCGAGTCGAAACCTCAACAACGGCGGCGATCCCATGCCATTGATGCCCGACTGGATGGACGATCTGGTGGGCCGTCTCGAACGCATACACCACAGGCTCCCTGAAGTGCTTGGCCTAGCGCGCAACGAAAGCGGACAGCTGTTCGAAGAAATGCTTGGGCGCTTCTTGGCTTGGCGGCGCGTTCTTCCACAGTTGGAGGACCTGCAGCTGCTAGGCGCTAAGGAATTCACCGACCCCGCCCCCTTTCAAGGATGGTACGCCCCAGCGCGAGCGGTAGGAGATGAGGTCGAATCTGCAGTTTTTGGTTCGCTGTACGAACTGTTCGGCCGAGATCGGGTAACTGGACCGGCTCCAGCTATGGCTTATGGACCTCTTCTCGCCCTACTACGCAGAACTCCAGCGACTCAGTTCGCTTTTGCGACAACGAACTACGACGTTGCGATAGAGCTCGCCTTGGAAGAAATGAGTTTCAGCGTCGCGACAGGCGTGCAGGAAGCAACGTGGGGAAACCCTCCCGTGGTCCACCCCGAAGGCCTGATTGGCCGTACCAGCGAACGGGTTGTACCGGTTCTTCACCTGCATGGCCGGATTGGATGGTCGCAAGACGAACAACGTCGAGTCCTTGATTACGGCCCAACTGGCGCCTACGACGCCGGAAGAGGAATGCCCGGGATGCTCCTTCCCGACAAGAACAAGAACTATTCGGATCAGCCGATCCTCGAGTCGATGTAGCACGAACTTGAGCTCGGTATAGCGGCAGCGGATCGTGTCTTCGTTCTAGGCCATTCACTGAACGACGATGCGTTAGTCGAAGCACTACGAAGAAAGTCCAACGAGGACAGGGTTTTCGTTTCGATCAGGGCTGAGGGTGGAGCACGAACAGCTGAGCACGTCGACCGGGAGCGAGGCGAAATCAACGCTCGTCTCCCAAATGCGCGTACGGGCGCGCTCGAGTTTGGCCCGGGCTGGGTGGTCCCCGACCGCGTGACGGCCGAGATCGAGAATCTACGACGTGTCATAGACGCCTACGATCCGCCACCTGAAGCCGCTTGACAGCGAATTCGGGCAGGCGCATAGTGCCCCGAACAGATAGAGCCCCCGCGACCGCTGGTACGGCCCGGGGGGGCGTGGCCGACACCTGATTGGGCAGGTGCCGACTCCGCCACGGTGGGCGTTCAGCGAGCCGGGATGAGGCTCCGGCCCGTGCCGAACCCGACGTAACGATTCGGGAGAGAAAAGCGAAGGCTTCCGTTTTTTGTGCAACGAAGATGTGAATGACGTTGGGACTCTCGTTCACATCAGCTCGCGGTTGGGCGCGGTCGCCTACACCTTCCACATAGCCTTGGCTTCTGGAGGGCGCCGGAGTCCCGCGGCAAAAAGAGGGACCAAGGTTCCTCGCGCTTTCTTCGTCGGCCAGCCGGGGCTGTATAATCAGCCGCCACGGAGAGAGGGGACGGCGATGGCTCTGATTGGGCGGAAGGCCCGTAGTCCAAAGCGTCGGCGGCTTCTAGCGGCCCTACTTGCAGGCCTCGCGACGCCCCTCGTGGCATTGGCGGCACCGTCTGGTGCGGCTTACGGCACGGTGTTCGCGGTGGTTTGCCAGGGGACTGGAGATTGCTGGGGGGGCGTGAGTGTCGTCAACAACAGCGCGAACTTGTGGTACTACGGCAACCTAGACATGGATGTCGTCTACTACTGCCATGTCGGCGCTTTCTACACCGGCCCGGCGGGGGGCAAGCTGACCGTCGAAGTCGAACAGACGATTAGGGGAGGACTCAAGTTCGTCAGGCACGAAGAGGGCGTGGCGTGTGACGGGGACGAGCACACTCTCAAAGTCTCGTTCCCGGAAGACAAGAACGAGTACTGGCACTTCACCGCCGGTGCTGCGAAGGCAACCTTCTGGGTGGAATCGAGCGATGGCTTCAAAACGTTTGTGACCATTCCCATCACAATCACTTGCCCTTCGATCATCGGGTGCCCTCCTCCCGAGGGGAAAATCGGGGACTTCTCCTAACCGCCGTCCTTGCCGCACTGAGCTACTCTGTGTGGCCCCGGCGCTCGGGTATCGGGTCCCGGCCCATACGGAAACACCGTCCCGGCTCGACAAAGAAGGACCGCAGCAGCTCGGTGCTCATCGCCTGCGACGCTAGCCGTTATCCCCTAAGCCGCATCGGAGGCGCGATGCCTGCTATTCTGAGTGTTCCAGGCGCCCAGATGGGCGCCTTTTGTCGTTAAGAAGGAGGGCAGAAATGCCGGTGGATTGGAATCCTCGAGCGCCAAGCGAAGGGCCATTCTCCCCTGGAGGTCATTGGGTGAAACGCCTCCCAGATGGTGGTGACGCCTGCGGCAGCTGCGGGACTGGCCCGCTCGACCCAGATGGCGGGTTCAGCAGGCATCTGTGCGAGGAAGAGACGAGAAGGGGTGGCCCAGCCTCGAAGCCGTAACGAGCATCCCGGGGCTCACGTCCCGTTGCCGCTGAAGTCCCCGCATTCGTGAACCTCGACCCCGTTGACAATCATCGCCCGCTGCTTGCCGCCGTCCGAGGAGTAGCGCACCCGCTCTGTGGGTGGGTGGGAGCCTGACCCGGTAGCCCGGACACCGATTCTGAGGCGACAATCGTCTCAGAGAGTCCACCATGCCCCGTCCGCACCCGCCGGAGTTCCGTAAGCGCGCCGTCGTGCTCGCCCGGCTGAGAGAGAAGCCGATCGCCCAGATCGCGGTCGATCTCGGCATCTCCGAGTCCTGCCTCCGCAACTGGCTGCACCAGGCCGACGTCGACGAAGGCGTGAAGGAAGGTCTCTCCACCGACGAGCGGGCCGAGCTGGTGCGGCTCCGCCGGGAGCTCCGGGTCAAAGACATGGAGATCGAGATCCTCAAGCGGGCCTCGGCGTTCTTCGCTCGGGAGAACGTCCTCCCAAAATAGTGTTCCGGCTGGTCCACGAACTGAGCTGTGGCGATATCGACGTCACGGTGGCCTGCCGGGTGCTCGAGGTCTCTCGTTCTGGCTACTACGACTGGCTGTCGAGGCCGCCGTCGGAGCGGGACTGGGACGACGCTCACCTCCTCGACGAGATCCGTGACGTCCATGCCGCCTCCCGGGCCACCTATGGGGCGCCGAGGGTCCATGCCCAACTGAAACTCGGTCGGGGACATCGGATCGGGAAGAAGCGTGTGGCCCGGCTGATGCGGACCGCCGGCATCCAGGGCATCTGCCACCGCAGGAAGGGCCGTCACCGGCCCGCTCCCGCCGTCCACGAGGACCTGGTGCAGCGGAAGTTCATCGCCGAGGCCCCCGACCAGCTGTGGTGCACCGACGTGACCGAGCACCCGACGAGGGAGGGCAAGGTCTACTGCTGTGCGGTCCTCGACGTCTTCAGCCGTCGCATCGTCGGCTGGTCGATCGCCGATCACATCCGCTCCGAGCTCGTCGTCGACGCCCTCCAGATGGCCACCTGGCGTCGCCAGCCGGACCCCGGGGCCATTGTTCACAGCGACAGGGGCAGCGTCTACACGAGTTGGATCTTCGGCCACCGACTGCGGGAGGCGGGCCTGCTCGGCTCCATGGGCCGGGTGGCCTCGTCGGTCGACAACACGATGATGGAGTCGTTCTGGTCGACCATGCAGCGCGAGCTCCTCGACCGCCAGATCTGGGAGACCAGGGCTCAACTCGCGTCGGCGATCTTCGAGTGGATCGAGGCGTTCTACAACCCCGTCCGCCGGCACACCTCCATCGGCGATCTCAGCCCCGCGGAGTTCGAAGCACTTCACACCGCTGCCCAATTCGCGGCATGATCACGTCAGCCAACCTGTCCGGACAAGCGGGTCAGGTTCCCTAGCGTGCCTGGGGCCTGTTCGCGTATCTTCACACCCTGCGGCGGGGTTTTGGCTCGCGCTCCCAATCGGGTAAGGACCCGGGTTCTTGCCCCGCCGCACTCAGCGCAGCTTGCGTCTGCTGACAGAGCCTTCCGGGTGACCGCCGAGGTCGTTCCGTCACTCGATGTGCAGGCGGTCTAACCTTCGCCGCCACAGAGGGAGGAAGAACGACAGGCCCCGGGTTGCCGACATGGTCCGGGGCCTTGTCGCGCCACATCGACACTGGCCCGACGCTTCCGTTAGCGTCAACATTGCGGCAGGTCCCGGCGCCTCCTCCTTACCTCTCTCGGTGTCAGGGGCCTGCCGCTTTGGGTCGGCATCGGGCCCGAGGGCCAGCTAGCCTGCCCCCTTCCCTACGCATGGGGAGTGACAAGGCCCCGGGTTTCGAGCAACTCGGGGCCTTGTTCGCGTCAGGAGGCCTTGCGTGCTCGCTTCTGTCGCCGTTCCTTCTGCGAGAGCCCGCCCCAGATGCCGACGAGGTCCGGGTGCTCGTGGGCGTAGTCGGCACATTCCCGACGTACGGGACAGCGCCGGCAGAGTGCCTTGACCCTGTCGGTCGGCTCGCCCCGAACGGGGAAGAAGGTATCCAGCGGCTCGCCCCGACAGGCTCCGGCAGCCATCCACCCGGGGCGGCGGAGGAGCTGCTCGAGGGTGAGGGTCTCGGTGGCTCCGGGCCGCATGAGCCACTGGACGAGCGGCCGGGACAGGTCGTCTTCTGCAAGCACGGGGGGAGCGTACGGGTCGGCTGCGACAAGCCGGTGGAGCCGTAAATGTCGCACGATGGGACATTTACCTTCGGCGTGGAAACAGTCCCATCGGGTGACAGTTTCGGCGGGTGCGATACCCGGTCCCACGATGGGACCGGGGCCTTGTCGCGCTTACAGGAGCTCCATCAAGTGGAGCAGGTTGTGGCGGTTCGCAGAGGCCCAAGCATCATCTTCGGTGCCGTGGGGGCCGCGCAGTCGACGGATATAGTCCGCCTGTTCGTGGACTGGCCCCCCGTCATCGCCGCACCGCGGACAGACGACCTCGTAAGCGCCTGGTTGCGTGGTTCGGATTGATGCGAGTCGGGCCACTCCACGGACGCTATGGACGGGCCGCCGTTCCCAACCAGGGCCAAAGGTCCTCCGTCGGAGCTTCCGACCATACACGGCCTCGGACTTTGTCTCGCTTGCGCGCCGGCCAGAATGGGTACACAGTCACCAGATCCCGGCCAGGGTTGCGATGAGAGCCCCGGTACCCCTGGGCGCCGGGGCTTCGTCGCGTCCGCCCCAGGCGACCTCCGCCGGAGGATGAGAAGTGGAAGTCCCGGCGGGGGTCGACCCAGGACGGTGCGACGCTTATCGGCGTCGGTGCTTCCGACCGTACACCGCCCTGCGGGTGGCAGCCGATGTCGTGGTCCCTACCGTGTGCCTCGCACCAGTAGCCGGCACTCGAACCAAACTTTCGGGCCCAGTGGGTCTCGCCTCCTGGTGGGGGCCGTAGAGGGGACAGGGGCCGCGCTCGCCGAGGTGGTCATCGCATCTTCCGTAGCCGCTGCTTGATCTCGGCGGCGAGGGCGTGGTCGCCCGCGGCAACCGCGGCCTTGCGCAACAGCTCCCATGCATCGCGCTCTTCTGGCGTTCCCTTGGCCTCGGCCACGAGCTGCCGGCCTATGACGATGTCGGGGTCGGGCTCCCTCTTCTTGAGCACAGGGAGCGGAGCCGGCGCGGGCTGGCGGCGTTCGCGCTCCTCGCGTTCGGCGCGGGCTCGGGCGATCCGGTCCTCCCGCGCTAGGCGGAGCTCCTCCCTCCGCGCGGCCAGCTTCTCGGCGTTCAGTTTCTCTGCTCGGCGCGCCTCCAATAAGGCGCGGCGACGTTCAGCCACCTCACGCCTCGGGGCCTTGCGCTGCGCCGAATACGAGGGAAACCCGAGAGCCCGAGCCATCTCGTCCAAGCGCTGCTGATAGGAAGTGCGGGACATCTAGCTCGCCTCCCTCTCGCGTCCGCCAGGCAGAAGGATCACGGCGCCCGCCGATGCACCGCGTAGCCGCGTGTTTCTGCGTAATCCGCGCATGGGATAAAAGTCCGTTCGGGGGATTCTCCCATACGTTGATGTCGGTCCGGTGCAGTGCCCAAGGGCCACCGCCACCTCCTGCTCAACCAACCCAGCCTAGCGGCGAGCGCGTGCAGCCTTCGAGCGCCTCTAGCTCGGATCCTCGGCCCATGGAACGACCTTCTCGAGGGCCTGTCGCTCGAGCTCGAACTTGGCGGCAGCCAGGTGTCGCAGCGTGACCGAATCGAACTGGTCGAGGTTCACCAGCATCAGTCCTGCTCCGTCGAGGTGATGTTCGCGGAGAGCGTCTGATGAGAGCGGTGCTCATCGCGTCGATGACCGGTAGCCACCTGGTTGAGTCCCAGCAGGGCGTCAACGGCAGCCTTAGCGAAGACGTACCTGCGCCCGCAGTAGATGGGCGGGACCGGAGAGGTCCCCGCACGCACGGCTTGCCGGAGAGCCAATCAGAAACGCCGAGGAGTCCAGCGAACTCCGGCGCGGTATATGTGGCTGGGGCCATCAGGCGTCGGCCTCCTCCGGGGTCAAGGAGTTGTTCAGGACGGGTAGCCCGTCCTCGTCCACAGGCTCGGCGCTCCCGGCCAGAAGGGCGAGGGCCTCTTCGGTCTCGGTGAGCGCGAGGAGGTCGTGCAGGACCTGGCCATAACGCTCCGCTACGTCACCCCTCGGCGATCTGCGCCCGGTTTCCCAGCGATAGAGCTCGGAGGGGTCAATCCCGACGGCGAGGGCCACTTCGGGCCTCGTCGCGCCGACAGATTCCCTAATGAGACGTGCTTGTCCGGTGCGCAGCAGGCTTCGCACTGCCGCGATTCTGATGAGCCGGTCTGGCGCTGGTTGTTGCGCTGTCATAGCGAGGGTCACTATAATGGCTGGTATGAGCCAAACCCCGCTATGGTGTGCCATAACTTCTCGGCTGTGGCTACCCCGATGACCGAGGACCTCCCCGTTCTCTCCATCGTCAGCCCGGGTACGTCGGCGAAGGTGACCCTGGCCGACGGAACGGCTTTCTTTCAGCCGGCCAAGGTCACTTGGCACACCGGGCGCGGCTTGGAGGTGGACTTCGACTTCGAGGTGATCGACGGACGGCCGGCCTGGTTGGGCATGCGCGTCCATCCAACGCGCTTCCCCCCAGGGTCAACGGCTGCGCTAGCCGACGCCGAGCTCACGGCAACCAGGCTCCGAGACCTACCCCTCGACAGGGTCGTCGCTGCCGCAGTTGATGCGGTGGCTCGTGTGGCGACCGCGTGGACACCAGAAGGGCTCCACGCGAACGTGCAAGACGAGGAGTTCCGTCCTGCTGGTGAAGCGGCAGTCCGAGCTCACCGACGCCGCCGGAAGATGGACGACGAACTGTTGCGAAGGGTTGCTCAAATCGTGCGCGACGACATGACGGGCGCACCACGGCAGGCAGTCGCCGACCTGGAGCACGCGTCACCGAGGACGGCCTCCCGGTGGATCGCTCTGGCTCAAGATCGAGGGTTCTTAGAGAAGGAGGAGCAATGAGAGGCAGCATCCGTAAGCGAGGCAGCACTTGGACGGTGCTCTGGTCGACCGCTGACCCGGCCAGCGGCAACCGCCGCCAGCACTCCAAGGGCGGATTCAAGAAAAAGGAGCCCTCAAAGCCAGCGCAAGGCGACTCGGCCCGGGAATACCTCAACAGCATCGTCGGCAACGTGCAGGATGGCAGCTGGCGCCCAGACAAGGCGATGACGGTGAAGCAGCTCCTCGAGGAACATTGGCTCCCGGCGCAGAAGTTGCGGGGACTCCGCCCGGCCACAGTCGAGCAGTCGTCCATGGTGGTGAACAGCTGGCTCGTCCCAAACATTGGGGGGATCAAGGTCTCGGCGCTGACCGCGGGAGACGTTCAACAGCTGGTCGAGAAGCTGCGCACAGAGACCACGCCGAGGGGACGCAAGGGTCTCTCTCCGAGGAGCGCTCAACTCGCCGTCGCCACCCTCAAGGCTGCGTGCGCCTGGGCCGTCGAGAACGGCCTACTCGGTCGCAATCCGATCCTCGGTGCCCGTCTCCCCCGCTTCGACCGCCCGACGATGAAGGCGTGGTCGATCGAAGACGCCAAGGAGTTCCTCGATCGGACCAAGACCGACCGGCTGGGGTTTGTGTGGGCACTGCTCTTCACCCGCGGGCTTCGTCGAGGCGAGGCCTGTGGGCTCCGGTGGTCCGATGTCGACCTCGAGCGCGGCTTCCTGCGGATCACCCGGACTCGGGTAGTCGTGGCGGGGGTACCCATGGACTCGACTCCCAAGACGACCGCCGGTCGCCGAACCCTCCCCCTCGACGACATGCTGGTCGCTCTGCTGCGAGCCCACAAGGCCCGTCAGGCGGCCGAAAGGCTGGTGGCAGGGGAGACGTACCAGGATCAGGGGTTCCTCGTCGCTGATGAACTCGGGCGCCCCTACCACCCCGAGACCGTCGCTCGAGCGTTCGCCAGCTCCGTCGCCAAGCACGGACTGCCGCCCATCCGCCTACACGACTGCCGGCACACGGCTGCCAGCTTGATGCTCGCCAACGGGGTGCCGACCAAGGTGGTCACCGAGCTCTTGGGCCATGCCAACCCGTCCATCACTCTGTCCCTCTATGCCCACGTGCTCCCCGGCATGGCTCAGGAAGCCGGCGAGCAGCTCAGCGCCATGGTGCTCGGGTAACGGTTGACAAAGCGTTGACAACCCGCACCTTACGAGCACTCGAGACGGCTCCGACCTGGGACGGAGGAGAGAATTCGTGGCCCGCCTCCTGATCGTCCACCACACCACGTCGCCGTCCCTCGAGGCCATGCTGGAGGCGGTCGTCGAGGGGGCCACGGATCCCGACATCGAAGGCGTGAGCGTCGAGCGGCGTGCCGCCCTGGCCGCCGTCGTACCGGACGTCCTGTCCGCCGACGGCTACCTCCTCGGGACCCCGGCCAACATCGGCTACATGTCGGGCGCCCTCAAGCACTTCTTCGACCAGATCTACTACCCGTGCCTCGACGCCACACGGGATCGCCCATATGCCCTGTACGTCCACGGCAACTCCGACACCGAGGGTGCCGTGCGCGCCGTGGAACGGATCGCCACGGGGCTGTCCTGGCGCAGGGTCCAGCGGCCCGTCACCGTGATCGGCACCCCCGGGCGGGAGGACCTCGAGGCCTGCCGCGAGCTCGGAGCGTCCGTCGCGGCAGGTTTGGCCGAGGGTCTCTAGCCCCCCGCGACGCCCGACCGGCACCCGCCGACGGGCGCGCCGTCGGGCGCGAGCCGCGGCGGTGCTAAGAGAGTGGTCATGCGCTACGTGAACCTCGGCACCTCGGGCCTGCGAGTCTCCCGCCTGGCCCTCGGCATGATGAGCTACGGCAACGACAGTGACCGCCCCTGGGCGCTCGACGAGACGGCGGCCGAGCCCATCGTCCGGACGGCCGTCGAGGCGGGCGTCACGATGTTCGACACCGCCGACGCCTACTCGAAGGGGGCGAGCGAGGTGGCGACGGGTCGTCTCGTGGAGAAGTTCCTCGGTCGGGACGAGGCGGTCATCGCCACCAAGGTGTTCATGCCGATGACCCCCGGCGACAACGGCTGGGGCCTCTCCCGCAAGCACATCCTCTCGGCGATCGACGCGTCGCTCGATCGGCTGGGCATGGACTACGTCGACCTCTATCAGATCCACCGTTGGGACAACCGGGTCCCGATCGAGGAGACGATGGAGGCCCTCCACGACGTGGTGCGGGCCGGCAAGGCGCGCTACATCGGGGCGAGCAGCATGAGCGCGTGGCAATTCGCCAAGGCCCAGCACGTGGCGGAACGGCACGGCTGGACCCGGTTCGTCTCGATGCAGGACCACTACAACCTGATCTACCGGGAGGAGGAGCGGGAGATGATCCCGCTGTGCCTCGACCAGGGCGTGGGCGTGATCCCGTGGAGCCCGCTCGCCCGAGGGGTGCTCGCCGGCAACCGGGGCGGCGGGAGCGAGCGGCACACCGTCCGCTCCGAGACCGACGGCTTCACCGACCACCTCTACAACCAACCGACGGACTTCGAGGTCGTGGAGCGGGTCGCCGAGCTCGCCCGGCGCCGGGGGGTGTCGCCGGCACAGGTGGCCCTCGCCTGGGTCTGCCAGAAGCCCGGCGTGACCGCCCCGATCGTCGGCGCCACCCGCCTCGAGCACCTCACGGAGGCGTTGGCGGCCGTGGAGCTGGAGCTCGCCGCAGACGAGGCGGCGCTGCTCGAGGAGCCCTACGTGCCCCACCCCGTCCTCGGTCACTGAGCGAGACCGGGGGCTGCGGCGGATCCCGGCGCTCAGTCCGGCCGGAGGCCCTCCAAAGCGACGTGCACGGTGGTCCCCTTGCCGAGCACCGACTGGAACGAGATGTCGCCGCCGTGGAGCTGCGCCACCGCCCGGGCGATCGACAGCCCGAGCCCCGTCCCGGGGATGCCGCGGCGCCGAGCGTTGGACCCACGGTAGAAGCGGGAAAAGAGCATCGCCTGCTCGTCGGGGGGGATCCCGATCCCGTCGTCGGAGACGTCAACCTGCCATCCCCCGTCGTGGGGCAGCAGGCTGAGGCGGACCCGACCATGGGGGTGGCTGTACTTGATGGCGTTGGAAAGCAGGATGTCGAGGAGCTGGCCGAGGCGCCCGGCGTCCCCCATCAAGGGAGGGACCGGGGCCACCAGCCTCTCCACCGTGACCCCGCGTGCCGCGGCCTCCGGGGCGACGGCCTCACACGCATGTCGAGTCAGCTCGCCGGCGTGGACCTCGTTCAGCTCCAGCCTGGTCATCTTCGACTCGAGGCTCTCGAGCATCATGAGGTCGCCCGAGAGCCGGAAGAGTCGATCGACGTTGCGGGCGATCACGTCGACGTACTCGGCCTCCTCGGCCGACCCCCGGGCCGCCACGAGCTCGCGGAGCATCTCCGTATAGCCGACGATCGACGTGAGGGGGGTTCGCAGCTCGTGGGAGACCGAGGCCAGGTACTCGGCCTGGCGCGCCTCGAGCTCGGCGGTCCGCCGCTGCTCGGCACGCTCGGAGGCGAGCAGGCGCTCTCGCTCGCACTCGGCCTGCGCCTGATCGGTCACGTCACGAAGCAGCCACAGGCTGCCCCGGTAGGCGTCCTGGACGAACACGGGGACGAAGTCACGCTCGATGATCCGGCCGTCGAAGAGCGTGACGCGGTCCTGGTGGGCGGGGCGGCGCTCGCTGATGGCCTCGTTGATCGGTGTGAGCGCGTCGGTCGGCTCCGCCACGAGCCAGCTGCTCTCGAGCCCGACCGAGCCGAGCGTGCGACCCTGCAGCTGGTCAGGCTCCATGGGGAGTCGGAACATGTCGACGAAGGCCCGGTTGGCGAATCGGACGACGCCCCGCTCGTCCATGGTCACGAGTGCGGCGTTGATGCTCCCGAGGAGGCTGGCCAACCACTGGTTGCTGGACTCGAGCTGCTCCATCGTCTGGTGCGCCTCGGTGACGTCACGGGCGTGGAGCACGATCCCGCGGACGTCGGGATCGTCGAGCAGGACGTCGGCGATCGCCTCCATCCGGTGCCAGGTCCCGTCCGACCCACGGATCCGGAACTGGAGGCGCTCCGCCGAGCGGCCGTGGCGCTGGAACAACCCCTGGAGCACCACCCGAGCCCGCTCCACCTCCTCGGGATGGATCAGACCGAAGATGCCCTCTCGGGGATTCCACTCGGACTGGAATCCCACGAGGCGCGCCGCGCCCGCGCTGGACCACCTCCAGGAACCGTCAGCATTGAGGATCGTGACGATGTCCTCCGACCGGTCGAGCAGCTTCTCCACCACATTCCCGCTGGCAAGCCCGACGCGCTCTGCCGCCGCCGCGTCGACGATGACGATCAGGTGGCCGGCGATCGAGCCGTCGGACGCCAGGACGGCCACGGACTCGGCACGGCATTCCTGCACCACCCCGAGAGCAGAGCGGACCCGGAACCGTTCGATGCCGGCGCGGATCTGCGTTCGGCGCCGCCACTGGTCGCGCACGCGCTCGACGTCGTCGGGATGCACCGCCAGATACCACGGCATGCCGCGGAGGGAGAGCCCGGTGGACCCGGTCACGTCCTCCCAGCGCTGGTTGTGATACCAGGAGCGACCCTGGGCATCCGTGGCGACCACCCCGATGGGCACGAGCGTGGAAAGCGCACCGAGGGTGCGGCGCAGGACGCGTCGGGACTCCTCGCTCTCGAGGTTCTCGTCTCGATCCATCAGCGTCAGCCGGCGGCGGCGTCCACCCGGACCCGGCCGCAGCCGGGGGAGATCGGGGGACCCGACGAAGTCGATCTTCCCCTGCCGGCCGGGTGCATGATGGCCGACCCAACCGGCGCGCACCGGTCAAAGGAGCTACTCAAACGAGCTACTGCACTAGCTTTTCTGTGAAGGTGTGAAAGAGGGCCACACCTCGGGAAAGACGGAGGGGAACGATGGCACAGCAGGATCCAAGACTAAACGAGTCGACGGTCCCTCAGGTGCAGCGGGTGGCGTGGCAGCTCACCCTGTTCATGGGGCTGGTCACGCTGGTCCTCGGGATCATCGTCGCTGTGCACCCGAGCACGTCGCTGAACGTGATCGGCGTGCTGGTCGGCATCCTGTTCCTCGCCTCCGGGGCCTTTCAGCTCATCAGATCGCTCGACAGCGCGACCTCGCACCGGGCGTGGTCGGCGGTGATCGGCCTGGCGTTCATCGTGATCGGGGTCGTGCTCATCCGCCATCTCCACCTGACCCGTGTCCTGATCGCCCTGCTGATCGGCCTCATCTGGATCGTCCAGGGGGTGGCGGAGCTCATGGTCGGCTTCACCCAGACGGACCGGCGCGGTCGGGGCTGGACCATCGTGTTCGGGACGGTGAGCCTGATCGCCGGGATCGTGGTCGTGGCCCTGCCCTCGACCTCCATCGTGACCCTCGCCGTCATCCTCGGCATCTGGTTCATCATCCTCGGCCTGCTGCAGATCCTGGGGTCGCTCATGATGCGCCACGTGGCCAAGCAGGAGGGCCGCTGACCCGTCCATGGGGGCCCTCCGGATCAGGGGCCCCTCAGATCACGGGCCCGTCAGGATCAGGGGACCTTCAGGAGACGTCGACGAAGAGTCGGCGGCAGAGATCCTGCCCGAGCGCCAGGGTCCGGTCGTCGAGTTCGAGCATGAGCGTCCCGTCCGGGGCCCGCGTCTGAACCTTGGCCGATGAGCCGGGGATGAAGCCGGCCTCGTCCAGATACCGCAGGGACGCCTGGTCGAGCTCGACCTCCTCGGTCATCCGCTCGAAGTGGACCGACTGTCCGGGCCGCACGTCGGCCAGGCTCTGCTGGCGTGCCGGGAGCGAGACGCAATTCGCGCTCCCCGGGATGGGATTGCCGTGCGGGCAGGTCCCGGGGTCCCCGAGGAGCGCAACCAGGCGCTCCTCGACCTCGTCGGAGATGACGTGCTCCCAGCGGCCGGCCTCGGCATGGACCTTGTGCCAGGGCAGTCCGATGACGTCCACCAGCAGGCGCTCCGCAAGGCGGTGCTTGCGGATGACGCTCTGCGCGACGCGGCGCCCGCGATCGGTGAGCGTGATCGAGCGACCCGATCGCGTGACATAGCCCTCGGCGGTCAGGCGGTCCAACATCTCGGAGACCGAGGGCGCCGACTTGCCGAGACGCTCGGCGATCCTCGCCTGGATCACCGGCGAACCCTCCTCCGCCAGGGACTCGATGGCCTGGAGGTACTCCTCCAACGGCGGATGGAACTCGCTGGTCACGGAGACTCCACGGTGTACGGTGCCACCCCGATCAGCCTAGACGGGTCCGGCCCCGGATCCGGCTTCCTCCTCGATCGCCCGTGCCAGCTCCGTGATCGTGTCGACGTACCCCTCCACCAGGTCCTGGACGACCTGGCGGGTCGGACGCACGGCGTCCAGCTGGCCGACCACCTGCCCGACGAAGTAGTTGACGAGCTCCCGTGAACCGGGGCTCGTGGCGGCGCTGCGCCCTATCCGGGCCTGCGCCTCGGCGACCAGGACGCCCTGGAGGGGCAAGGGCAGCGGATCGGGATGGCTCGAATCGTCCCACTCCCTGGTCCAGGCGCTCTCGAGCTGCCGCGCCGGCTTCCCCGTGAGTGATCGCGAACGCACCGTCTGCGTGGAGTCGGCGGCCAGCATCTTCTCCACGACGACCGGGTGGGTCTCCGCCTCACGGGTCGTCAGCCACACCGATCCGCACCACACTCCCTTGGCTCCGAGGGCCAGCGCCGCCGCGACCTGGCGGCCGTCGGCGATGCCACCGGCCGCCAACACGGGGACGGGGGCGACGGCGTCGACCACCTGCGGCACGAGCACCATGGTCGAGACCGTCCCGGTGTGCCCGCCGGCCTCGTACCCCTGCGCGACGACGATGTCGACGCCCGCGGCCCGTTGGCGCCGGGCGTGCTCGACCGTCCCGACCAGTCCGGCGACGAGGAGGCCTCGACCGTGCGCCGTCTCGACCAACCAGTCCGGGGCGGGGCCGAGGGCGTTGGCGACGAGACGGACCTTCGGATGCCGGAGCGCGACATCGACGAGGTCACGGCCTCCGCGCTCGGACGCTCGCACGAGGGTGGCACCGGGCTGTTTCGCGCCACCGCCGGGCAGGGGCGGCACGCCGTAGCGCTCCAGGAGATCCTGGACGAAGACCCGGTGCTCCTCGGGAACGAGTCCCGCAGCCGTCCGCACGTCGAGCCCACCCCGCTCCTGTCCCTCGTACGCGGCGGGCAGGAGGACGTCGACGCCGTACGCCCGCTCCCCCACCTCGCCGTCGATCCAGGTGAGCTCGCGGTCGAGGATCTCGGGCGGGAAGGCCACCGCACCGAGCACCCCGAAGCCGCCCGCTCTCGTGACCGCCGCCACCACGTCCCGGCAGTGGCTGAAGGCCACGATCGGGTACTCGGCGCCGAGCATCTCGGTCAGTCGGGACGTCACCGGGGGCCGCACCGGGTCTTCGCATATCCGGTCGACCAATGGCGGCTCATGGACCCATCGTCGCACGCACCGGCGAGCCGCCTCGGGCAGCAGCGCGCCGTCCGGTCGACTCCGCCGTACCATGCTCGAGGTGGCACGGGTCCTGGCAGACATCACCCCCCTGCGCCGGCACCGCCACTTCCGCCAGCTCTGGCTCGGTCAGACCGTCTCGGGCACGGGCAGCCAGCTCACGCTGGTAGCCGTCGCGTACCAGGCCTACCAGTTGACCCACTCGACCCTCGTCGTGGGCCTGATCGGCACCGCCCAGATCCTGCCCCTCATCGTCGGAGCGGTGTGGGGCGGCACGATCGCCGACGCCGTCGACCGCAAGACGGTGCTGGTGCTCGCACAGGTGGCGCTCGCGGCGAGCAGCGCCGGTCTCGTGGTCAACGCCGCCCTCGGACACCCCCGGGTGTGGCCGCTGTTCGTCTGCACCTCCGCCAGCGCCGCCTTCCAGGGCCTCGATTGGCCCGCCAGGAGGGCTGCCCTCCCCATGCTCGTGCCCGCCGAGGACCTCACGGACGCCATCGCGCTGCAGACGATGGTCCAGCAACTGGCCTTCGTCATCGGACCGGCCATCGCCGGGGTGGCGATCGCCGGACTCGGGCTGAGCGCCGTCTACGGCATCGACGTCGCGTCGTTCGGCGTCGCCCTCGCCGTCGCGCTGGCACTGCCGAGACTGGTTCCGGCCGGCGGCGGCACGCCCTTCGGCGTCCGGTCCACGGTCGAAGGCCTCTCCTACGTCCGGCGACATCGCCTCCTCGCCGCGACGTACCTGATCGACCTCAACGCCATGGTCTTCGGCATGCCCCGGGCCGTCTTTCCCGCCCTGGCGACGGAGGTCTTCGGTGCGGGCCCGGGCGTGGTGGGGCTCCTGTTCGCCGCCCCCGGCGCCGGCGCGCTCATCGGCTCGTTCTTCACCGGCTGGTGCTCGGGCGTGCGCCACCAGGGTCGGGCGATCGCCGTCTGCGTCGCCCTCTGGGGGGCCTCCATCGCGCTCTTCGGCATCATCCCGGTGCTCTGGGTGGCCCTGGTGCTGCTGGCCATCGCCGGAGCCGCCGACGTGATCTCGGCGATCTTCCGCCAGGCGGTGCAGCAACGTGCGGTCCCCGACGAGCTGCAGGGCCGGCTCTCCGGAACCTTCTTCGCCGTGGTGGCCGGCGGCCCGCGGCTGGGCGACGCGGAGACCGGCGTGGCGGCGGCGATCGGTGGCCCCCAATTCGCGGTGTGGTCCGGCGGTCTCGCCTGCGTCGTCGGGGTCGGCGTCCTCCTCTGGCGCATCCCGGAGCTGTGGCGGGACGCGAGTGGTGGCGACCACCGATTGACGAGGGAGGAGGAGTCGGAGGCGATCCGGGCGGCGACCACCGAGCTGAGCGAAGGCGAGCCGGCGTAACCTCGTTCGACGGAGCACTTCGGAGAGGAGCGAAGCCATGGACACGGCGGGTCTGCTCGTGGACGCATTCGATCGCATCCGGCAGGCAGTGCACCGGGCTGTCGAGGGGCTGTCGCCCGAAGGGCTCGCCTTCCGGCCGGACGGCCAGGCCAACTCCATCGCCTGGCTGGTCTGGCACCTCACGCGGATCCAGGACGACCATCTGGCCGACGCCGAGGGTCGGGAGCAGACGTGGACGGCCGGCGGCTGGGTCGGGCGGTTCTCGCTCCCCCTCGATCCCTCCGACACCGGCTACGGCCACACGGCCGACCACGTCGCCGCGGTCCGCGTCGATTCGGGCCAGCTCCTGACCGGGTACTACGACGACGTGCACCGCCAGACGGTGCGGTTCCTCGAGCGAGTGGTCCAAGGCGACCTCGATCGCATCGTCGACCGCTCGTGGGACCCGCCGGTCTCTCTCGGCGTCCGGCTCAACAGCGTCCTCGCCGACGACCTCGAGCACGCGGGCCAGGCGGCCTACGTCCGAGGCTTGCTCCTCCGGCGGTAGGGCGTTTGGTGGGCGACGCCCCGGCCGAGCCGGCGCGACGGTTCGTCGGGGTGGACCTCGCCTGGGGCGAACGCAACGCCACGGGCCTGTGCGCCCTCACCGGGGACGGCGTCGTCCTCGCGTCGTCTCGCGCCTCCGGCGACGACGAGATCTGTGCGTGGCTCGGCCCCCACGTCGCGGGCGACGTCCTCGTCGGGCTCGACGCACCGCTGATCGTCGACAATCTCACGGGCCAGCGACCGTGTGAGCGGGAGCTCGCTGCGGTGTTCGCGGGACGGCAGGCCGGCGCGCACCCCTGCAACCGCTCGATGCCGTGGTTCGCCGACGGTGGGCGCGCCCATCGCCTGGCGGGTCGCCTTCGCCTCTCGCTCGACCCCCACCTCGGGCCGGGCACGCCGGCCCGCACCGCGCTCGAGGTGTACCCCCACACGACGATCGTCGCCCTCTTCGGTCTCCCCCGGACCCTCAAGTACAAGGCAAAGGCACGCCGGACGCTCGAGCAGCGCCGGGAGGCCTTTGCCCGGTTGTTCGAGCTCCTCGAATCGTTGCAGTCGGCCGATCCCCCGCTCGACCTGGCCTCCTCGCTCGACTGGCACCGCCTGCGGGCGGAGGTGACGACCGCCCCGACCGGTGCCGCCCTCGACCGCGCCGAGGACGAGGTCGACGCCTACGTCTGCGCCTATACGGCGCTGTACTACTGGCGGTGGGGCACGCAGCGCTGCGCCGTCTTCGGCGACGACCGCCAAGGTGCCGTCGTCACGCCCGTGGACGATGCGGCGCGCCGCCGCCTCGCCGCTTGGCGTGAACGGGTGGCGCAGGTAACATAGCAACCACTATTGGACCCAGCGGCCCCACCTCCGAGCTCCACTCCGACGCGGCCCCCGTCGACCGGGCGGTCGGGCACGCCCGCGCCCGGAGCGCACCGACGTGATCCCCCCGTCACCGGGGAAGGACGATGAGTGGTTCTGGGCGGGAGTTGATCAGGGCAAGCTCCTGATCCAGCGGTGCGAGTCATGCGGCACCCTGCATCACCCTCCCGTGCCGATGTGCCCGGAGTGCGGCTCGGAGGAGTGGGCGCCCCACGAAGCGAGCGGGCTCGGCTCGGTCCACACCTGGATCCTTTCCCGCCATCCCTCACGCCGAGCGGAGACGGACTCCGCCAGCCCGGGGGCCGGGGCGAGCCGCGGTGGCGACGGGGGCAGTGGGGATCGGCGCAGTGGGGACGGGGGCAGTGAGGACAAGGGTGGTGGGGACGGGGTCCGCATCGTCGTCCTGGTCGAGCTCGAGGAGGGTCCCCGGATCGTCTCGAATCTCCTGGGCGTGCAGCCGGAGGACGTGCGCAACGACATGGCCGTCGCGGTGTGCTTCGAGCGCTTCGACGGGGGAGTGACGCTCCCCCAGTTTCGCCCCGTGGACCCTCTGCCCGAGCCCGGCGCGGGATAGCCGGAGGCGCCACCCACGTGCACGACCGCAAGGACGCCGTCATCGCCGGCATCGGCCAGACCGACTTCTCCAAGGAATCGGGCCGCAGCGAGCTGCACCTGGCGGCCCAGGCTGCCCGCGCCGCGATCGCCGATGCGGGACTCGAGCCCCGCGACATCGACGGCACGGTGACCTTCACGCTCGACACCAACGACGAGCTCGCGCTCGCACGCACCCTGGGCATACCCGAGCTGGGCTTCACGGCGCGCACGCGCGGTGGGGGCGGGGGCTCCTGCACGACGGTCCGCCTCGCCTCGACCGCCATCCGCTCGGGAGCGGCACGAGCGGTGCTCGTCTACCGGGCGTTCAACGAGCGATCGGGTCGGCGCTTCGGGCAGCCCCGTCCCGCGTCGGAGCGGTCCGTCGCCGGCATGAGCTGGTACCTGCCGTTTGGGCTCGACACGCCGGCCAAGTTCTACGGGCTGTGGTTCCAGCGGTACATGCATCGCTACGGAGTCACCAACGAGGACTTCGGCCGCTACAGCGTCATCGCACGCCGCCACGCCTCCACCAACCCCGCGGCCTGGTACTTCGGCAGACCGATCACGCTCGAGGAGCACCAGCAATCCCGGTGGATCGTCGAACCGGTCGTCCGGCTCCTCGACTGTTGCCAGGAGAGCGACGGCGGCGTGGCCCTGGTCGTGCTCTCGGGCGATCGGTCGGGCGACCTCCCGCGGACCCCGGTGAGGATCACGGCGTCCGCCGAGGCGCACCTCGTGCCCGGGGACGAGATGTTCGGCTACTACCACCCGGACATCTCCGGGTTCCCCGAGGCGGCCGCGCTCGGCCGGGCCCTCACGGAGTCGTCGGGTCTCGGGGTCGGCGACATCGACGTCGCCATGCTGTACGAGAACTTCAGCCCCATCGTCCTGCTCCAACTCGAGGCCTTCGGGTTCTGCGGGCCGGGCGAGGCCAAGGACTTCATCGCGGAGGGCCACATCGATCTCGAGGGGAGCCTGCCGGTCAACCCCAACGGGGGCCTGCTCGGCGAGGGCTACATCCACGGCATGAACAACATCGTCGAGGCCGTGCGCCAGATCCGGGGCGATGCCGCCAACCAGGTCGCCGGCACCCGCAACGTGCTGGTCTCGTCGGGCCGTAGCGGGCTGATCCTGTCCGGATCCTGATTTCCGGGACCCTTTCCATGCTCACCCGGGGCTCACCCGGGCTCACCCGGGGCTCACCCGGGGCTCACCCCGGGCCGAGTCGCCCCCCTACGGGGTCTTCTCCCAGACGTCGAGTGAACCCACGGTGAGGAGATGTCGGCCGGGGAGGTTCTCGGGCGTCGGGGGACCCGACGCCTCGACCTCGAACGTGGGCCCGTCGGCCGCGCGGGTCGTGTTCCCCGAGTACAGGTCCATGGGTGGGTCGAGGCGGAATTGATAGCCATCCTTGACCAAGGTCAGCACGAGCGGACCGTCCGCGAATTCCTGCTGCACGACGTCGAGGGTGAACACCTGGTCCTTGCTCGCGACGTTGGCCTCGATGACGGCCGCGGCGGCACGGGCGTCCGGCGAGTCCGCGTAGGAGACCACGTCGGCCTGGGCGATGACCCCTACCGTGACGGAGGTCACCACGACCAACCCGAGCACCGTGATCGCGCCGTCGACGAGGTCGGGGTAGCGCAAGCGACTCTGGACGAAGGCCAAGGCGTAGGCAACCGTCGCCACGATGGCGGGGAGGGCGAGGGTCTCGCACCAAAAGAAGAGGTAGTCCTCGTAGGGTCCGACCACACGGGTCGCGGCCAGGGTGGCGACGGCGAGCCCGATCGGCGTCATCATGCTGAACCAGGCCAGGAAGCGTGCTCGGCGCCACCAGCCCACGGCACCGAGCACTCCCAGCGCGACGAACAGGGCGCTCAGGAGCAGTCGGCCAGCGTGGGCCTTGAGGTCGGCGGGCGCTCCGAGTGGCACCACGGTGGCGTAGTCGCTGACCGCCGAGAGGGCGTGCCGAAGCGAGTGGCTGGTGGGCCCGTCCGCCGCGGGCGGGTGGAGGTAGAAGTGCCATAGCGCAGAGAGGTTGCCGTTGGCATGCCCGTGCGCCAATTCCTCTGCCAGCGGAGGTCCCCACAGGAGGACCACGGCAACGACGGAGGTGACGACGAGCGGCGGGCTGAAGCGGCGTCCGCCGCTTCGGTCCTCCTCCCGGCGAGGCCGCCGGATCGCCCACACATACCCGACCACGCCGATGACCAGGGCGACGCCACAGATGGGCGCCACCCCGATGTGCGTCTGCACGGCGAAGGAACCGACGAAGAACAACGTCAACAGCGACCAACCCGAGCCGCAGCACGCCCCCGCCGTGGCGGCGAGAACGACCAGGACCGGCAGGGCCAGCCACGACGGATTCCAAGGATTGATGAGAGCGGCGAAGCCCGCCGCGGCCACGTACACGACCAAGGCGCCGGCGGCCACCCTCGCCGCACGCTCCCCCGCGAAGTGGCGGACGATGACGACGGTGACGAGCGCACACCCCGCGTTGAGGAGCCACGAATCGAGGAAGAGGCTGCGCGAGGACTCCCCGCTCAGCCAGTAGACGGGCGCGAACAGATAGAACACCGCTGGGCCGGGATGGTGCCATCCGTAGCGAGAGTACGGACCGAGCGTCACCGTGCCGTGCAGCGCCTGGCGGATCTGGATCTCGAGGAAGGCGGCGTCGCCTCCCGAGGTGAAGGGCTGGCCGAGCGTGCGTGCGAGCTTGATCGTGCCCATCACGAGCACGGCCACGACCACGACCACAGACCACGGGAACTGGACGAGCCAACGCTGCACCGGGTCTGACCGTTCCGACCGATCGCTGCGATGCTCGCTCAGGACCGGCTCGTCGATCCCCACGGGGCTCGCGGGGCTCACGCCGTCGGCACGCAGTAGTCCCAGAGCTCGGTCGCGTAGTCCGCCCAGGTCCGAACCCTTCGCGTCACGGCTTCGTGCCGCAGCTGGTCATAGAGATCGTCGTCCGTCAGGACCTTCTTGAGTGCCGAGGCGATCGCTGCGTCGTCGTGGGGGTCGACCATGACGCATCCACCGTCGATCGCGACCTCGTACATCGATCCGAACTCCGACGTGACGACCGGCGTCCCTGCGGCCAGCGACTCGGCGACCGGCAGCCCGAACCCCTCGTTGACCGACGGGAACAACGTGACCCGAGCTCGCGCGTAGGCGCCCCAGAGGAGCTCGTCGGTCAGCGCAGAGAACGAGACGATCGGCCGACCCTTCTGCTCGAGCTCCCGCAGCACGCGCTTGAAGGGATCGCTCCGCCAGGAGTTGCCACCGAGGAACGCCAGGCTGAATCGAACCCCGTCCCGCCAGACCAGCTCGGCCGCCTGGAGGACCGCCATGTGGTTCTTGCGGGGCTCGTGGCTCCCCACCACCAGCACCATCGGGAGGTCGCCTATCTCGAGCAGCCCCTTCGCCGCCAGCATCGACTCGGGATCGGCGCGCCTGCCCTCCGTGGCGAGCGGGACCGCTCGGATATCGGGGCCGGACTTGCCCACCCCCCCGAGCATGCTGCGCCACCCCCGGTACTCCACGGCTGCGCTCTCCGAGATCGTCGCGATCCGATCGAATTCGGCGATCCCCACGAGCCCCAGGGCAAATCCGGCGGACATCCCGTCGGCCGTGGTCTCCGCCGAGGTCAAGGGAACCGTGTCGAACCCCACGACCGAGGTCGCGCATCGGCTGTGCCGGACGAATGCGTGGTAGCCCAGCATCCCGGGGACCTCGGCTCGCAGCTCCGGGAGGATGTAACAGCTCCCCCAGGGGACGACGACCTCTCGTGCCGGATCCTCCCGCTCGGGCAGCGTGGCCGCCCCGGGGCCGAGGAGCACGCGGCGCATCTCCTGGCTGTTCAAACGAACCAGGGCGGAGAAATCCGACTTCCAGCCGACGAATACCGGCTCGTGCACGTGGTGCCAGTGCGTGGCGATCTCCCGTGCGACCCGCTGGATGCCCGTCGTGACCTTCGAACGTGCCGTGTCCCCCAGGTCGACCAGCACCTCGCCGCGAAGGATGCGCACCGACGGCCATACGCCGTTGAGCGGCGTCCTCGCCGAATGGCGCCCGACGAGCATCTCCTTCAGCGCCATCTCGGCGCCCTCGAGCGCGATCAGACGCTGGACCCCTCGGATCGTGTCCTCGTCGGGGAGCCTTCCAGACAGGACGGCCAGGGACAGCCAGACGACGTCGGCGTCGCGCTCGGACAGGCAGGCGACGAGCTGACCGGACAGCGCGTCGTGCGACTGGCCCTCGACCGGGAGGTCCGTGACGGCCGAGAGCACCGTGCGCATGCGCTGGCGCATGACCCGCCGCCGGACCGGGTCGATGCCGGCCCAAGCCGTCTCGAGCGCCTTCCCGGCACCCGATCGCCGCAGCCGGCGCATCTCGCCCACCGCCCTGCGACGCACGGGCCGGACGCCGGCGACGGCCGCCACCGCCGCCAGGGCGGTCGCCGCGGTGGCGGTGCCCCGGAACCCTCGCGATCCGTCGGTGGAGCGACCGGTCATCCCGTCACGACCCGATGAGGCAGTCCCACAGCGCCTTGGCGTAGTGATCCCAACCCGACAGCTGCCGCGAGGCGAGCCGCGCCCTCATCTGCGCGACCGCCTCGTCGTCGGTCAGGAGCCAACGCAGCGCGGCGACGATCGCGTCGTCGTCCCGGGGATCGACGACGATCGCACCGCCACTCTCCTCGAACTCGGCCGTAGCGCCGAAGTTCGAGGTCACCACCGGCGTGCCGACGGCGAGCGACTCCGCCACGGGCAACCCGTAGCCCTCGTGGAGCGAGAGAAAGACGGTGAAACGCGCCCTCCGGTACGCCGCGGCGAGCTCCTCGTCGCTCGCGGCGAACGTGACCTCGATGGGGCGTCCCTGGGCCTGGAGCAGCCGAAGCTCGGCTCCCCGGTAGCTGTCCCAGCCGACGCCGCCGATGAACTGCAGCTCGAACTGGTGGCCCTCTCTCCACAGGCGCTCCGCGGCGAACAGGAGCGCACCATGGTTCTTGCGTGGCTCCGGACCGACCACGGACAGGATCATCGGCACCCGATCGTCGCCCAGTGCCCCGGCGGAGCGTTCGGACGAAGCCCTCGCGGCGGCGGCCAGCGTCTCGTCCACGCCCGAGGGCTCCCGACACGTCGACACGACGGGACCCTCGATCCCCTGGCTCCGGAGCGATGCGACGTAGCCGCTGAACTCCGCGTTGGCCGATTCGCTGACTGCGGCGACGTGTCGGGCGTGCTTGATGACGGTCAGGTAGCTCACGAACTTGTAGATCTCGTGGATCGGGACCAGGTCGGCGCTGGCGATCGGTATGCAGTCGTGCCCCACCGCCTTGACGTCGTTGCCCGAGTGGCGGGCAAGGCAGAACAGCGGTTCGCCGGCGCGGTGCGGGGGGACCTCCGCCAGCACCAGGGTCGAGCGCCAGGGAACCACGATGGGCGCCGACGACGCCCGGTAGTCGACGTCGGGATCGATCGGGATCTTGGCCCGACCAGATCGCTCGAATTCCGACCACCGGAGGAGCCGATCCAGCTCCTCGTCGGAAGGCGACCGCAAGATCGAGCCGTCCTTCGTCCAGACCCCGAAGGTCACCGCGTGCTGCTCGTGCCAGATGGGCATCGTCCGCCGCACGACCTGTTGGATGCCCGAGTGGATGTTCATCTGCGCGGCATGGGTCACGTCGACCACCACGCCGCCATGGACGAGACGCATCTCCCGGTTCATGTTGCCCGAGCCCGCCGTCCGTGCGTGAACGGACTCGAGGACGTGCCGCAGGGCGTCTTCGCGGGACTCGAGCTGCAGCATCCGGACCGTCTGCAGCACCTCGTCGCCGGTCGGATAGGCGCCGGTGAGGGCCACCAGCACCAACCACGCCAGGTCGACCGAGACGTCTTCCTGGACGACGCCGAACAACGCATCGAGGTAGTCCGCCGCGTGCAGGTCGTCCACGGCGCTCGGCAGCCGGGCGTCCCCGAGCACGAGAGTCGTCGCTCGCAGGCGATCCTTCAGGATCAGGTTCTCCCCGTCGAGACGGCGCAGGGTCTTCAAGGACGATCCGCCGGATCGATGGGGAACATGCTCCGCACGGCCCTGAGGGGCCGCGTGACCCGCCACGACACCGTCCGGCGAAACGCGTTGTTCTCGCGCTCGAGCATCTCCACCCGGTCGGCCAGGCCGCCGGAGCTCATGCTCCATCGGTCGAGTGCCTGTGCCCTCCATCTGGAGGCATCGGCGATGCAGGCATCCCGGCTGGAGGCGAGCGCCACACTCCTCTGCTCGAGATCCTCGATCCGCCGCCGAAGGTCGCGCTCCTGAGGCGTCGTGTAGGCGTCCCGCGGCCCGGCCGGATAGGCGAGCTGGGGCCCGAGGCGATCGGCATGCTCCTGGGCCACGTAGTAGCGCACGACGCCGTCGAAGAGGCACAGGGCATAGCGTGCCGAGAGGAGGTCCGCCTCCCACGCCTCGTGATGAGGCTGGTGATCCGTCCTGCCGACGGATTCGATCGCAACGACCCAGGGGCGCCAACGCTGCCAGTCGAACGCCCGGACGACGGACCCGACTCTCGGGCCGAGCGCCAAGACCAGAAGCTGGACCTGTCCGGCACGGTTGGAGCCGGCCAAGAGGGATCCGACCTCCACACCGCTCGACTCCGTCTCGAACACCTCGTCCTCGGGCCGTCGGCTCTTGTCCCGGAGCGCCTCCTCGGCGGTCGGTGCACAGACGAGACCGCGCCAGCCCTGCGTGTAAAAAAGAAAGGTCGGCGAATCGAGGAATCGGTCGTCGTTCGAAACCTCGACGTACCTGCCAGGCTCGGTCAACCCGAGGGCGCGCCACAGCACGACGTCCTCCCCATTTTGGGTGTAGGACTCAAGGGGCATGCCAATCATGGCGCCGTCCGTCCGTTCTTCATTGATCGATTCGCCCAAATTGCTCAGGTCCCATTTCTCGCGACGGCGGCCCGAACAGGGCCTGTCGTTTTGAGGACCTTCCTCTCTTGTGCTCTCCCTCGCCCACGGAGCTTAATGCGCCGGCCGTGCCGCTCCGGAACACCCCTGGGCCGCAAGAGCCGGGGTAGGCCGACCGGCCGCAAAATGTAGCGGCACCATCAACTCCGGTGACCGGCGCCCGCCCACACCGGGACATCCGCCGGGTGGCCCGACCACGTGGAAACGCCCGGGGGCCGACGTGGCCCACGGATGCCGACGCGGCCCACGTGGCATCAGCGCTCCCGTCCGTCCAATGCAGCGGACTCGTGGGAGGCCGCAAGTAACATGCCGACATGTCGATCTCACACGAGCTGCGCTCGAGATTGGCTCAATCCCGAGCCGGTCTTGGTGCGGCAGACGCCCTCCGGAAGGCGTCCAAGGCGACCGAGTCCTTTGCCGACCGCTTGGCGCCCGGCGGCGCCGCGCCGGCCCCCGCGAGCGATCCGGGCGACCGACCGGGCGCCGAAGCGTCCACCTATGCAACACACTGGGAACCGGGCGATATCGACGAGGCGATCCGGCAGATCTACAACACCGAAAGCCTGTCGGATTTCGAGGAGGGCGGCCGACAGGATGCCAAGCAGCTCGCGACGCATTTCGATGCGGCATCGACGGTACTCGACCTGGGCTGTGGTGCGGGGCGGATAGCCCTCTACGTCGCCGAGCAGTGCTCGACGCTCTGGGCAGTGGACGTGTCCCCCGCAATGCTCAGGCTGGCCTCGGCCCGGCTCGCACATCGGTCGAACGTCCGGTACGCCCAGTGTCTCGAGACCCGGTTCCCCGACGTCCCGGACGGATCCGTCGATTTTGCGTACTCGATCCTGGTCCTCCAGCACGTCGAGCGCGAAGACGCCTACCGCCTCTTGAGGGAGCTGCTCCGGATCCTGCGCCCAGGCGGCTCGGCGTATCTGACGTTTCCGAACTTCCTCTCGGACGAATACCTCAACTCCTTTCTCCACTACGTGGAGCAGGGAGAGGTGGCCAACCCGGCCAGGGCGCGCTTCTACACTCCTCAGGAGCTCGAGCGCCTTCTCCCTGCGGCCGGTTTCGAGCTCGTCGACCTCCGACCCGGAATCGAGATCGCGGTCACCGTGAGGAAGCCGGAGGCGGAGCCGGACTCAGGAGCCGCCGAACCAACGGCTTAGCCTCCCGAGGGACTGGAGCAACCGGTAGCGCCTGCTCCTGAGGATCGACTCCATCTGCCTGCTGGTCATCCGGTCGACCGACGCCAGGGTCTCGATCCGGAGCAGCGAGCGATCGAGCTCGCGCTCGACCCCCTCCATCCTGGCGACCACCTCGTCGAGTTGGCGGTCCCGCGCCTCGATAACGGAGCGGAGATCCTCCTCCGTCACCAGTCGAGCCGCCTCGGCCGTCGCCATGTCGCGGTCACCCCTGGCGATCCCCTCTTCGAGCTCCCTCGCGAAGAAGCGCATGAGGTCCAGCTCCTCCTTGGCGTAGTCCAACGAGGAGCGGCGGCGACCGAACGCCGGCGGGAGCGGCAGCGCCTCGGGGCGAGGTGGCTTGTCTCTCGTCTTGAGCACCGCCTCCGTGGCCTCCTTCGACGTGACCGAGACGGGGGCAGGATCCTGTTCCGCGAGCAGGTCGGACCACCGATCGAGCACCCGCAGGCGATTGCGGCGAATGAGGAACAAACGGTAGTCGAGGCTCGACCCCGACCCCAGAGCGTGACGCACGACCGCCCGCGGTTGGTAGAGAACGACCTTTCCGAGCGCACTGATCTTGAGACAGAGATCGACGTCCTCGTAGTACGCGGGGAAGTATCCCTCGTCCAAGCCACCCACTCCGTCCCAGACGCTCCGCCTCACGAGCAAGGCGGCGCCACTGCAGTAGTCGACTCGCCGGAGCGTGTCGACGATCGCGTCGCTCGGCTCCAACAGATGGCTGATCTGCAGCACGCTCGCGTCCGACCACAGAACCACTCCGGCCTCTTGCAACCGGCCATCGGGAAAGAGGAACTTCGAGCCGACCGCACCTGCCTCGGGCCGGAGCTCCATGGCGTCCCGCAAGGCCTGGAGCGTCCCGGGGCAAATCTGCACGTCGTCGTTGAGCAAGAACACGAACTCACCACGGGCCTTCGCCACTGCACGATTGCATGCAGCGGCAAAGCCGATGTTGACCGATGACGTGAGCGTGCGAACCCCTCGAACTTCGCGACGCAGCCATCGACGCATCTGCTCCGATGGCTCGTTCAGACTTATCAGCACCTCATGGGCAACGGACCCGACGTTGCAATGGAGTGCCTGGAGGCACTCATGGAGATGCGACGCGGAGCGCCATCCAACGATGACGATCGAGATCTCGGGATCCCCGCTCGCCTCGAATACCAAGCGCTCCAACGACTCTGCTTCCCTCGATGAAAGACGGCGTTCCCTCCCCGTCTTCTTCAGATACCCATGGTAACCGGTGGGTACGCTTGTGACGGTGTAGGGGGGCAACTCCGCAGCCCGCGATGAGCCGCGCTACTTGCCACGCAGGCCGATCGGCATTATCGTCTTATGCGTTCGGTGAACGGCACCGGTTCATGTGCAAGGGTCTCCCGGGATCTCCGGAAATGCCGACAAGACGATTCCGAACATCCTGAACAAGCTCGAGGGGCAAACCGTGCAATTCGCTGGTCGTACTCTTGCGCCCTGGATGAGGCGTCATGTGACCGTCCTTGCCGGCCTGGCTCTCATCGCCATGCTGCTCTCCGTCATCTTCGTCACCGCCACGCCGAAGGGGAAGGCGGGAGCGCAGCTCAACGTGCCCTCGGTCTCCACTTCGCAACTGCTCTCGAACCCCGACTTCGGCCAGAACCTGTCGCACTGGAGCCTCGACCCCGGCGCCAATTGGGCTGTCTACCAGGGTAACGGGGTCGTGGAGGACCCCCAGTTCCTCGAGACCAACACGGGCTCGGCGGGCGCGGGGGCGTCCGTCTACCAGGACGTCAGCACCACCGCGGCCCTCGGGCACAGCTACCGGGGCTCGATGCTGCTGCGATCCCCGGCCAACGTGAGCGTGCCGGTGAGGCTCGCGCTGTGGGCACTCGGGGGCTCGTCGGGGAACCTGGTGGGCGTCACCAATGTCACGCTCTCCTCCAACTCGTGGCAGCGGGTCTCGGTCGATACGGACATCACGAATTCCGGGTACACGAACCTGCGCCTCCAGCTGTACGTAGACGCGCCGGGTATCAACGTCGACGTCGACGGCGCCATGCTGCAGGACGCGGGACTGGGCAACGCCAGCTTCGAGCAAGGCACGACGAACTGGTCCATCACTCCTAACGCCGCATGGGCCGTCTACCCCACCTCGGCCAACGAGTCGACGAACTTCCTCGAGTGGAACTGGGGCAACGCCGGATACGGGTCGAGCATCTCCCAAGACATCACCACCCAACCGACGAACGGCGAGGACTACCAGGCGACGATGATGTTGCGTTCGCCGACCGGCACCCCGATCACCGTGCAGCTCGCGCTATGGGCACTCGGTGGGTCCTCGGCCAACGAATCGGGGGTGACGACCACAACCGTCTCGTCGACGTCGTGGCAACCCGTCGGCGTGACGCTGCACGTCGGGGCCAGCGGCTTCACGGATCTCCGGGTGCAGCTGTACTCGTATACCTCGGCGAATCTCGACGTCGACACCACAAACCTGACCGACGCCGGGCTGTCCAATTCCAACTTCGAGAACAACTTCAACGGCTGGACGGCGAGCCCCGCGGGGATGGCCTATGCCGTCTACAACACGAGCCAGGCGTACGAGGACAACACGCTCCTCGAGATGAACACCGGCAACCAGACGTCGGGCACGGTGCAGACGTCTGCGAACTTCAGCGTGACACCCGGCGCCTATAACGCCTATGTCGCCCTGCGTTCACCGGCGAACGTCCCGGCCAACGTGCACCTCCGATTGTTCACCAATGGAGGCAAGACCGAGGTGGCCCTGAGCTCGTTCACGGTGTCATCGAGCAACTGGGGCATCTACTCCGTGGAGCTCGACGTGGCGAACACCGGGCATACGGGGCTCTCGTTCCGCGTCGGCATCGTCAACTCCGGGGTGAACCTCGACGTGGGCGCCGTCGACCTGGTGTACCCGCACGGCTCACCGGTCACTTCCACCTCGGGCGACTGCACACCGAGCAATTCGTGCTCGCCCGTCACCTTCTCCGACGCGCTGCTGGCCGAGCCGCAGATCAACGGTCCCGCGACGGGTCCCAACGTCTACGCGCTGGAGGTCTGGGACGAGGCAGAGGGTGGGGGTGCCGGGTGCCCCGGGCAACCTCCGAACACCGCGCCTTGGGCGTACTCCGCGGGACCTGCCGCCAACCCGATCAACACGACCCAATCCAACGCCGGGAGCCAGGCGACGACGTGGAACTCGGTGGGCGTCCAGCAATTCCAGGACGCCGCAGGACACACCTGTTGGTACTGGGGGCTTGCGGCGACCTACCAGACGCTGATCAACGGGTACTACGGGGCCATCATCTCGGCGCTGCAGAATCCCGCGTCCACGAATAACGCCCAGTGCGTGGCGCTGGCACAGGCTGTGGGCAGCACACCCTGGGGGACCGGCGACTTCTCCGCAGACTGCAACAACACGGTGTCGGCCACGTGAGCCCCCGCCCACGGCACCGGCGCGCCAAGCGAAGGTTCCTGCGGGGGTGGACCGTGCTCTCGCTGGTCGTGCTGGCCGGCGCAGTCGCCGTCGGAGCCGAGATCGCCGCAAACGCGGCATCGTCGCCCGGCCAGGCCAGCGGAGCGGCTGCGGACACCACCACGACCGGCGCCCCGCCGGCGACCACCACCACCGGCGCCCCTGCGGCGGCGCCAACAAACGCATCCAGCGACAGCACCACCTCGACCGGCGCCGCCGACACCACCACCACGGTCCTGTCCACGGGAACGGCGCTCGTCCAGAAGCAGCCCCCGGCCGGCGGCTACCAGGTGCAGGTGCCGACGGTCTGGCACTACGCGAACAAGACGATCCCCTCGGACCACATCACCAACGTCTGGACCGATCCCGCCACGCCGGGACAGAAGCTGACGGTGGTGGCCAGCGGCTGCATCGGATGCGTGGAGACGTCGATCAAGGACCGTTCGCCAAACGCTTCCAAGGTGATGCCGACGGGTGCCCAGGTGGGCAGCCAGCCCGATCCCTACACGGCGGACTACCAGGCCCCGTCGACCACCAGCGGCATGGTCGACTACGGCCAGGTGCTCATCTTGCATCGTGGAAGCGTGGTGACCGGCTACGTGCGACTCGACGCCCAGCTGCCCTCCGGAGACCAGCAACTCGCCGATCGCATGTTCAGCGGCTTCAGCCTGTCCGCTTCCAGCAGCTCCACGTAGGACAGGCCGGACTCGGGCCCACTCCCTCAGGACCCATTGTCTCAGGGCGCAGTTCCCCCGGGCCGGTGTCGACGGACCCAGTCTCTTGCAGGCGCCGCGCCTACAGGCGCAGGTTGTACCAGACGTAGGCGCCCGCCTGGTACACGGGACGGCTGCCGAGCAGCGACGTCAAGTAGGGGATGAGCTCGGCCGTTGGGGTCGCGCCGATCGGCACCGCCACCATCGTCCGGACTCCTATCGAGCTCAGCTCCTGCCGGACCTCCGAGACGAGGGCCGGCGTCAGGGTGGCGGGATGACCGAGGTAGAGGTCGGTCAACAGATTGCCTGTCGTGGTCGGTGTCCACGCCGCGACCTTCCTCTCCGGCCCGTACGGCACCAGGAAGTAACCCCCCATCATCCGGTACCGCAGGTAGACGTCGGCCTGCCAAAGGGTCGGGTCGTTGAAGTACGGGGACGAGTAGGGGTAGACCACGGCGGGACTGCCGGCCGGGATGCGCTCGACGTAGGACGACCGGAAGTACGGGGGTGGCGCGACGTTGGCCATCGTGTACGGCACGTTGGGGATCAGCAGAACGATCGCCGCAAGCCCGAGACCGAGAGGTGCTGCCGTTGCGACGACCCGCTTCCGTGGGGAGCCCTCTCGCTCGGCGCGCCTCGCAACGACCTGGTGCACTCTGTGGAGGATTACTGCAAGCAGGAAGGCGGCCGCCAGGGCCACGTACATCGAGTACCGAACCGGCAACGCGTCCTTGGCCAGCGGGATGGCGTCCATGATGGCGCCGGGTAGCGGAATGGTCCCGAGCGTCGTGCCGGACGCGGAGACCGATGGCGCCCCATCGACGGCAAGACGTGACCCGAGGGAGAGGACGAAGGCCACGAGACCGAAGACGGCGACGACGCGCACGATCGCGAGCCTCCGGAGCGCGATGCAGCCGATGACCACGATGGCGACGAGGATGATGCCGAGGTACGAGCCGTTTTCCGCGAGGTTCCCGCCGAACCGGTCGCCCACGGACGTGAGGGCGTGCGGGGCCAGGCGCTGCATCGAGTCGGGCACGACGATGCCGAAGAGGTCCGCCCGGAAGTTGCCCACGACCTGGAGCGGCCCGTTGATGTGCTGCGGCCCTCTCAGGTAGAACCAGACCGGATAGGCCAGCAGGGCGGCGCTGACCACCACGGCCGTTGCGAGCGCGCGTGCCAAATAGGCCACGTGGTCTCGGATCGTCCGGCGCCCGACGATGGCGATCATGACGATCAGCACGAGACCCATGACCGCGACGGTGACCACGACCTCGGCGGCGACGAAGAACTGCCCGACGAGCAGGCCCGCCAGGAGGAGGCCGCGCAGGTAGGGGTTGCCCTTCTGGCGGACCGCCATGTCGTGGAGGACGAGCAGGATCAGGGGTGGGAAGACCGCGAAGGCCAGGTGGATGTGTCCTAGGCCCTCGCCGATCATGAACGGGGAGAACCCGTAGACCAACCCGCCGAAGGCTGCCGCCGGACGCCAGGAGACCCAGCGCCGTATCACGAAGTAGGCGGCCGTGGCCGAGCCCGCGAGCGACAGCGTGATGAGGACGTTGTACGCCGCGACCGGGCCCGCGAGCAGGGTGATCGGCGAACCGAGGAAGCCGAGGAGCAGGATGGACGTCGACCCGATCACGTTCAGGCCGAAGGGGTAGTTGGCGTAGTCGGAGAAGAACGGGTTGTGGGCGTGGAAGAGGCTGTGCGGCAACCACGTGAGGAACCACATGAAGTCGTAGATGTCCCCGGCGGGCTGGGCGGTGGTCGACAGGCCCTTCGTCCAGGCGTCCCAGAAGCACACCACCGCCAAGAAGACGTAGATCGCCACGACGAGGGCGTCCGCGCCTACCTTCTCGAGCAGGTCCGAGCGCTGTCTCCGGTGTCGGTGGGCGCGACGGTGAGGCGCTGCAGCACTCGGCGAGACGTCCGGCGGCCCGCCGTTGAGGACAGAGGACTCGTCCTCCGCCTGCGGCGCGAGGCGACCCGCCCCGGTCATCCGGACTGGGCGCTCAGGCTGGGGTAGGACACGTCGGGGGGTCAGCTGCTGGCGTCATCCTCGGGGATCGCCTCCCACCATTGGCACCACCAGACCGCGCCGACGAGGATCCGGAGCTTGGGGTGCCAGCAGTATGAAATGTCGTTGTACGGCTCGAGGTAGTACCGACAGTTCTCGCACTTCTCGTCGCCCTGAGGCTGGGCCCGAAGCACGGCATTCGACGCCAGGTGGCGGAGTTCGATGGAGATCTTCTCGTCGATCTCTTTCGGCTCGGGCTCGGGTATCACGTAGTCGGACACGGTAGGCAATCTACCCAGCCCAGTGGACCGGCTCGTGCACCGTCCCGGCGCCGCGCGGACCGGGAGGGTTGACCTGGTAGTGATCCACGACCGGGCCCAAGGGGCCCCGGTCCGGAGGGCGCCGTGCCGCCCGCTACCATCGTGCGTCGTGCCTGTGCGCCGCGCCCGCCCGTTCCGGCCCCTCTCCCTCTCCGCCTCCGCTGGTGCGGCGGCGATGCTGTTTGGGCTCGTGCTGCCTCCTGCGGCCAGCGCAGCCACGGCGGCACACGGCGCCTCGTCCGACCACTCCGCCGTTGCGGACGCATCCGTGGTCCGGAGTTGCCAGGCGGCCAACCTCCGACTCGTGCCGGGGATCATCCGGGGCGCACCGCACGGAGACTTGACCATCGGGTTGTCCGTCCGCAACGTCTCGCGCAGCCCGTGCCAGATCCCCACGCCTCCGGCCGCCAGCTCCATCGTGGCCACCGCTTCGGGTCCCCCGATCGCCACCACCGCGGGCAACGCCGCCACCGACCTCACCCTCGGATCGGGCCGGGGCGCGCGGACGAGCGTCCGGTGGTCCAACTGGTGCGGTGGAGGGCTCACCCAGTGGGGCGTGCGCCTACGCTTCGCGGGCCAGCAGCGCTCCGTCTACACGCTCGTGATCAACAACGTCGCAGCGGGGTCGATGGGCTCGGTGATCCCGCCGGTGCCGTCCTGCCGCCAGGGCGGTCGCTCGCGTGTGACGATCGCACCGTTTGTCTCGACCTGATCGGCGATCCGGCTGGCGCCTTCGGATCAGGCCTTCTCGGTCACCAGCCGATCGAGGCGCTCGAGTGTGCGTTCCATGTCGCGGCGTGTCTTGTTCCAGTAGATGCCGCCCAGTCTGAGCAGGACCCGCTGGTGGTCGCCGGTGATGTCCCAGCTCTCCGACACTCGTGTGCCCCGCCCTGTGGGCTCGAGGGCGTAGCGCCAGACCCGCCCCGCCACCAGACGGCCCACCGTGCCCTCGGGGCCCGTCTGCCAGGCGATGCGGCGGCCCTCTTCGAGCTCCACGACCCGGTTGACGGTGCCGTAATTGACGAAGAGGTGCATGCGCATCCCGAACTTCGATCCGAGAGCCAGGCGCTCGTCCTCGCCGTCGGGGGATCCCCGCAACATCCCGGAGCCGTCGATCAGGTGGTGGCGTGCGGGATGCACCAACACCTCGAAGATCGCCTCGGGTGGCGCCTCGATCTCCCGCTCGACCGTGAGGATCCAATCAGCCATCTCGCCCCTCCTCGCCGCCCCGACGCACGATCAGGAACCCCTGCGGTCACCACGGCGCTCGGAAGGCTAGCCGCAAGCCGCTCGAGACCCGTATCATGAGGGAGAAGACGAAGCGGGCAAGTGAAGTGGCGTTGCCATGCAGAGTGGACTTGAGCTGAACGAGTACCGAAGCTTGATCTGCGAGAGCTTCCTGGAGACGCACACGCCCTACGACCCCGACGACATCGAGTGGCCCGACCTCGAGTCGTCGACCAGGGCATGGCTGGCCGCCCTGCCCGTGTGGGACGAGGCGGTCAACACCGAGCACGAGACCGCGATCATCGTCGACGCGATGGCTCGTTACGAGCGAGACCCCCTCATGGCGGAGGCCATCGCTCTCCAGGGCTACGAGGAGAGCCGGCACGCGACGATCGTCAGACGGCTCGCCGAGCACTACGAGTTCGGTGTCGAGCGGCGCGCGGTGACTCGCCCCTCGCACCCGCTCTGGTCCTTCCTCATCTCGGGCTCCGGCGAGTGCCTCGACTCGTTCTTCGCCTTTGGCCTCTTCGAGCTGGCTCGCGGCCTCGACTTCCTCCCGCCCCTCTTCATCGAGCTCTTCGATACCGTCATGGCGGAGGAGGCTCGACACATCGTGTTCTTCGAGAACTGGTGCCGGTACTACCGGGTGAGCCTTCCACTCGACCGGTCCTCCTGGCTCTGGCTCAAGACGGCGCTCGCGGCCGCGTGGAACGTCGCGAGGCGCATCGTGGCGGCCGCACAGCTCGCGAGCGCGGAAGGGGGGCCCGACTCGAGGTTCCTCCTCCAGAGTGCTCAGACCTTCGAGGGCCTGACCGTGGCCGGCTTCCTGGACACCTGCCTGCGAGCGAACCGGGACCGGCTGGCCTCGTTCGACACTCGCCTCGACCGGCCCGAGCTCGTGCCCAGGATCGCCCGGGGCACCCGGCGCATGCTCGCCACCGCGGGGAGCGTGTCGGCACCGCTGAGGCCTCGCCCCACCTGACCTCCCGGCGGACGTCGGTCCGGGTCGAGCGAGTCGGGAACCCGCACTAACTTGACCGTCACGTCCACCGACGAACTTCACACCGAGGAAGCCGAGGCGAGCCATGACCCAGCAGGTGCAACTGTCGACCAGCCTCCGCACGTACTCCGCAGAGCCCTCGGAGGACTGGTCCGTCCTCGTCGAGCTGGCGCAGGCGGCGGACCGCGCCGGCGTCGATCGGCTGGTGTTCTCGGACCACGTGGTCTTCGGCGAGAACCTCGAGGCCTACGGCGATCCTTCGATCGGGGGATCGCGCGGCGGCAAGCAGCCGACGGGTCCCGACGGCTCGTGGCTCGATCCGATCGTGACCATCGCCCATCTCGAGCGCGGTGACCACACGTGTCCGGTTCGGGACCAACATCTTGATCGCGGCGCTTCGGCGCCCGGTCGTCCTGGCCAAGATGGCGGCGACCATCGACGTCCTCTCCCGGGGACGGCTGGATCTCGGGGTCGGCGTGGGCTGGCAGCGGGAGGAGTACGAGGCGGCGGGCCTCGAGTTCGAGGGAAGGGGCCGGCTGCTCAACCGCGCTATCGAGGTGTGCCAGGCGCTGTGGCGTGAGCAGGCCGCCTCGTACGAGAGCGAGGGGCTCTCGTTTTCGCGGATCCACCAGATGCCCAAGCCGGTGCAGCCCGGTGGCGTGCCCGTCTGGGTGAGCGGGACCGTGCAGCCGCGCTCGATGGACCGCCTCGCCCGTTACGGATCGGGTTGGATCCCCTGGGGCGACGACGCGGCAGACGTCGCCGGCGGGATCGCCAAGATGCGTGCGGCGATGATCGAGCGGGATCGCGATCCGAGCGAGCTCGGGGTGGTCGGCACGCTCCGGCCGGTGAGAGACGGAGACGGAGACCTCCAGCTCGCCGAGACCATGGCCCCGATTCCCGAGCTTCGGGACGCGGGTGTGACCGACTTCCGTCTGTTCCTCGCCCCGCCGGGCGGTCTCTCGGCGGCGACCGAGTACCTCGAGGAAGTGGTGGCCGCCTTCCGGGAGGCTGCAAAGTAGCGCCAGCAAGTCGTACCAGGTGGTCTGCGCCGTTTGGCATTAGTTTGACCCCGTGCCACGAGAACAGGCGTTATTCGGCCCACTCGACCCGAGGGAATTCGACCGCATCCTCGTGATCTCACCGCACCTGGACGACGCCGTGCTCGGCGCCTCCCACCTGCTCCACAGCCACGAGGGCAGCACCGTCATCACCGTGTTCGCCGGTCGACCGTCTGCCTACCCGGCCGAGCCCACGCCGTGGGACGCGTCGGGCGGATTCAAGGCCGGCGACGACGTGGCCGCCTTGCGACGCCTGGAGGACCGGGCCGCCCTGGACGTGCTGGGTGCCACACCGGTCTGGCTCGACTTCGTCGACCATCAGTACCTGGAAAAGGAGCAGCGGGCCACCGCCGCCGAGGTGTCGGCGGTCCTCGAGAAGCGGATCGACGAGATCTCCCCCACCGCCGTCTTCCTCCCGATGGGATTGGCCAACCCCGACCACGTCGTGGCGCACGAGGCCGGCCTGCTCGCTCGAGACGCGCTCGATTCCGGCGGGTCCGAGCGTTCCTGGTTCTGCTACGAGGACGGGGGCTACAAGCACATCCCCGGCATGCTCGCCTGGCGCGTGGCGAAGCTCTTCCGCTCCGGCCTGTGGCCGACGCCGGCCATGGTGCCCGTACGTCCCGACGAGACGGTCAAGCGCCGCTCCATCGAGTGCTACACGAGCCAACTGCCCCCGCTGCGCGAGGATCACGCCCTGGACCAGCGGTTGGCCGCCCACGTGCCGGAACAGTACTGGCGCCTCGCCCCGCCGCCCGAGGGCTGGGAGGGCCTGATGGACGCCTAGAGGGCTCGAGCCGCCCGGCGCTCGGTGCGAGCGCCCGCGGCGGGTTAGCCCTCGCCCCGGAAGAGGTGCAGGTTGTCGGCGGTGATCGTCCAGGCCTGGCGGATCGTGGCCCCTCCGTCCACGATCAACGTCTGGCCAGTGATGCGGGACGCCAGGTCCGACGACAGGAAGAGGACCGCGTTGGCGATGTCCTTGGCCCTCGGGGCGATGAGGGGGTTGATGTCGTCGACGGCCCAGATCCCCTCGGGCTGGTCGTCGTTCCCGGTCCCGACGTTGCCGGGCGCCACCGCGTTGACGCGGATCCCGTACCGGCCGAGCTCGTAGGCGAACGACTTGGCGAGGGAGATGACTCCCGCCTTCGCCGCCCCGTACGGCGCGTGGAAGGCCGCCGCAACCGTCCCGTCCACGGAGGCGAGCGCCACCATCGAGCCACCCGTCCCCTGCCGCGCCATCTGCTGGCCCGCTGCCTGGAACAGGTTGAAGACCTGCGTGAGGTTGTTCTCGATCGTCCAGTTCCACTCGTCCGTCGTCACGTCGCCCACGGCGTTCCAGGTGGCTCCACCGATGATGTCGACGCACACGTCGACGCCGCCCATGACGCCGACGGCTTCGCCGATGGCTCGGCCGACCTGGTCGCGCTGGGTCATGTCCGCCACGATGGGATAGGCGACCCCGCCGGCATCCTTGACCTCAGCGACGATCGAGTCGGCCCGCCCCTCGTCGATGTCGATACACGCAATGTGTGCGCCGGCGGCTGCCAGCGTCAGCGTCGTGTGGCGTCCGTGACCCGCACGAGCCGGGAGATACCCGGCCCCCGAGACGACGGCGCGCTTCCCCTCGAGCCCGAGGTCGATCATGGCGGGCGGACCGACTACGGGTTGCTCGGCGTCGGCCAGCCCGAGCAGCCGTTGGCATCGGGCACCTGGCCGCCGTAACCGTCGTTGACGATCTCCTGGGCGACGCTGATCTGCGTGTCCTCGTCGTACTGCCCCGCCGTCCCGGTCATGCCGAACGAGTTCCAGGTGCTCGGAAGGATCCCGAAGTACCCGTAGGTGGGATCGTTGGCGCCGCCCTCCTCACAGAGCGCCACGCGCTGCCACGCCTGCTCGAGCGGGGTGTTGGCGACGTACTCGCCGGTGTTGCCCGAGCTGGCGGTCGTCGAGACGGGCTGGGTGGTCGTGGTGGTGTCCGCGGGCGCCGTCGTGGTGGTGGTGTCCGGAGGCGCCGTCGTGGTCGTCGTGTCCGGAGGCGCCGTCGTGGTGGTCGTGTCGACAGGCGCGGTGGTCGTGGTGTCCGGCGGCGCCGTCGTGGTGGTGTCCGGCGGCGCCGTCGTGCTGGTGTCGGCGGGCGCCGTCGTGGTGGTCGTGTCGACAGGCGCGGTAGTCGTGGTGTCCGGCGGCGCCGTCGTGGTGGTGTCGGCGGGCGCCGTCGTAGTGGTGTCCGCAGGCGCTGCAGTGGTCGTCGCCGACGCGCTCTGAGGGGTCGTGCTCGGCTGGACCGGCGGTATGCCGGCAGCACCCGGTACGCCGATGTACAGCTCCTGATCAGTGAAGATCACCAGTGGCTCGGTGAGCCCGTTCATCGACACCAGGGCGTCCACCGTGGTGCTGTAGCGCTGGGCGATCCCCCACAACGTGTCGCCGGTCTCGACCGTGTAGACCTCGCCGGGGACGACGAAGGTCTGGCCCGTGTAGATGACATCGGGCACAGCGATACCGTTCGTCTTGGCCAGCGCGTCCACGGTGGTGCCGAAACGCTGGGCGATCCCCCACCACGTGTCGCCCGTCTGGACGGTGTAGGTGGCGGGGCGCACCTGACCGGGGGCCGGGCTGTCGGCAGGAGCCGCCACCGCGGCCGCCGGGGCCTGCGCCGCGGAGGCCGCCGAAGCCGCAGCGACGCTCGCCACGCCGGCCACCGAGGCGGTCGCCACCGCCGAGAGGGCAACGGTGCGGAGCGACTGCGCGCCGAAGAAGCGAACGAGCCGCACCACCGGCTTGAGCACGAACAGCCGCACGCCGGCAGGCGGAGAGCCCTTGGCGAGGGTCTCGGCGAAACGCACGAGCACGTTGAACATCCACCCGGCGAGGCCGGCCCACAGAACGTGCGTGACGGCCCAGCGATCGAGGAGCGGCGTCCGACGCGACGCTTCGTCCTCGAGGAGAGCTCGCGTGTCGCCCACACCCATCTCGAAGAGCAGCTCCCAGGCCGCCGCGGACTCGTCCGACCACGTGGGCGATGCCGCCACCTCCCTCGTCACTGCCCGATGGCGCAGGCGGTACACCTGGCACAGGTACGCGCCGGATAGCACCGCGAGGCCGAGTCCGACCCACACGAGCGCAGCGACACCGGAGAGCCACCCGACGAGCAGCGCGAGCACCGTCGAGGCCAACAACGCGGTCGAAGATCGCCGCCGACGAATCTCGATGCGGCTTCCCGCCCGGTCGCCCTCGCGGATCTCCGCCCGGACGTCTGCCCTGAGGTCTGCCCGGTCCTCCGACCGTCCCTCTGATTCGTCCCTTGCCGATGGATCGGCGACGAATGGGACCGTCGGCATCGAGCGAAGAGCTCTCGCTCGAATCTCCGGACGCGGCTCAAGCACCTTTGCGGTCACGACTCAAAGACCTCCCTGGCAGTCTTTGTCGCCGGGATGCATGAAACATCCCCCGGCGTGGTTTGAGGAGCAAATGTAGTGCGATCGCTCGCGGTAAGCGAAGTCCAGTCGAAAATTGAAAAGGAACCGCAACCGGCGTGACACGTGGCTCGCCGCAGAGGCCGTGACGACCGGGTTCGCCGTCGGTGAGGGCGTGGCGGTGCCGAACAGGGAAAAGACCGAACCCCAGAAGCGAGGCGAGGGGCCCCTTGGCCCCTCGAAAACCCTCGCTTAGCAGGAACTCCCCTCAGAGCGGACGACGGGATTCGAACCCGCGACCCTCACCTTGGCAAGGTGATGCTCTACCAACTGAGCCACGTCCGCGCAGCTTCATGACAATAGCCTGCGTTGCGGCCCTTGTCGCCCTATCCGGCCTGAACAGCTCCACTTGCTTTTGACGCGGCCGTGAGCAGGCGCTTCTCCTCGTCCGCCATGGCCGTGGCCATCTCGTCGAGGTCCGGCACCAGCCGTCGGCAAGCCAGCAGGCCCAGGTGGACCGTGCCCCCGTATGACAGGACCGTCACATTCAGGCCCATTCCGTCGGCCACCGGTCCCGCGGGGTAGAGCGCATGCACGCGGCTACCGGCGCACCACAGGGTCTGGGACGGGCCCGTGACGTTGGAGACCGTCACGTTGGCCGGCGGTCGGGCACGGTCGTAGACGCGCCAGGCCGCCAGCCAGCGCACGACCCGGGTGGAGAGCGCGTAGGGAACCGCACCGGCCACCTGCATGACGATCTCGCCACCCAGTTGGGCCGCCTGCTCCTTGGCTCCACGTGCCGCGTGCGAGACGGCCAGCAGCCGATCGACGGGTTGGAACAGACCGGTCGGCAGGCCGACGAACATCGCGGAGATCCTGTTGCCGAGCGGACCCGCCTCCGCCTCGGAGTCGCCGCCTCGCGCACGAACCGACATCGGGACCATGGCCACGAGAGCGTCGGGCACGGGTTCTCGGCGTTGGAGGAGGTACCGACGCAGGCCACCCGCCACGCAGGCCAGGACGACATCGTTCACCGTCGTACCGAACGTCTCGGCGATCGTCTTCACCTCGGCCAGAGAGAGCTCGGCGGTGGCGTAGCGGCGCAGGGCACCGACCGTGCCGTTAAATGGCATGCGGGGTGCAGCGAACGGCGAGGGCGGTGGCGATTCGCCCGACTCGCCGAGGCGGCGATTGCGGGCCGCCAGACCCAGTCCCGCCTCGATCATGCGGTGGGCCGCCGACAGCGTCGTGGCCGGCTGTCGCACGAGCCCGCCGAGGGCCTGTCGCAACAGATCGACGGGACCCGGCAAGGGAGGGGGGGCCGACGGCGCGGCGGGCTGCGGCGCGACCGGGCGGGCGCGAGGGCTCAGGTCGAGGAAGGCCGCGAGCAGCTCCGCGCCCGAGACGCCGTCCAGCAGGGCGTGGTGGACGCGAAAGACGAGGGCCGTCCGATCTCCCGGCAACCCCTCGACCACCACCATCTCCCACAGCGGCCGGTCGGGGGGCAAGCTCCTGCTCATGAGGTCCCCGACCAGGTCGCAGAGCTCGGCCCGGCCCGCTGGTCGGGGAAGACGCACCCTGCGGACGTGAGCGCCGATGTCGAATTCCGGATCGTCGACCCAGACGGGGCGATGCAGCGCCAGGGGCGCGGACAAGACCCGGCGCCGGAGCGGCGGCGCCAGGTGCAGCCGCGATTCGACCATGCGACGGAGCTGGTCGAAGCGCGTCGTCGGCGAGAAGAGCGAGCGTCGCCCCTCGGGAGCGTCGAGCACCAGCACGGCCGCGATCTGGAGGTGCACGGTCGGGGTCTCCAACGCCAGGAACATGGCGTCGAGACCCTCGAGCGCATCCACGAGCGTGATCCTCCGATTCCCGCGTGCCTTGGGCGCTCAGCGGCCCGAGTGCCCGAAGCCTCCGGTGCCCCGCGCGCTGTCGGGCAGCGCCTCGGGGGCGACCGGACGGAAGGAGCACGGCTCGACGGCCTGGACGACCAGCTGGGCGATGCGGTCGCCGCGACGGACCTCGAAGTCCTTGTCGGGGTCGGTGTTGACGAGCAGCACCGACACCTCCCCTCGATAGCCCGAGTCGATCAGTCCCGGAGCGTTGAGACAGGTGATCCCGTGGCGAAGTGCGAGTCCGCTCCTCGGCAGCACGAAGCCCGCGTACCCCGGCGGGATCGCCATCACCACCCCCGTCGGCACGAGCGCCCGGCCGCCGTTGGGCGCCAGCACCACGCTCTCCCTCGCGAAGAGATCGGCACCGGCGTCGCCCTCCCGGGCGTAGGCGGGCAGGGGGGCGGTCGGGTCGATCTGGTGGATGAGCACCTCCGGCATCGCACAAAGCTATTGCCCGCCGTCGGAGCGACGCGCCGATCAGTACCATCCAGGAGATGTTGGCCTGGATGGATCTCGAGATGACGGGGTTGGACCCGGAGCGCCACGTCGTCGTGGAGATCGCCACCCTCGTGACCGACGACGAGCTGGCCATCGTCGCAGAGGGCCCCGACCTGGTGATCCACGCCTCGGAACGGGAGCTCGACGAGATGAGCACGGTCGTGCGTGAGATGCACGAGCGATCCGGACTCCTCGCCGCCGTGCGGGCCTCGACCCTCCCGCTCGCCGAGGCGAGCGCGAAGACGCTGGACTTTCTGCGCCAGCACCTGCCCGAACCCGGGACCGTGCCGCTGGCCGGCAACTCGATCGGTACCGATCGCCGGTTCCTGGCGGCTCAGCTCCCCCAGGTCTCGGACTGGTTCCACTACCGCTCCGTCGACGTCTCGTCGATCAAGGAGCTCGCCAAGCGCTGGTACCCCGAGGCTGCGGCTGCGGCTCCCGGGAAGCGAGGAAGCCATCGGGCCATGGACGACATCAAGGAGAGCATCGAGGAGCTCGCCTACTACCGGTCCACCGTCTTCCGACGCAAGGCCTCGCAGGCCGCACCGTGACCGGCCGCCCGGCGGGCCACGCACCGAGCCGGCGTGCGGATCCGCCGTCGGCACCGTCGGGCGCCCCGCCGCCTCCGGCGATGTCGTGGGAGGCGGCCGTCGAGGAGCTGACGGCACCGGGCCAGACCTTCGAGATGGAGGAGGTCGAGATCCGGGGCGTCCGTACCCGGGTGTGGCGGCAGGCCCCCCGGAGCGCGCAGGACATCATCCAGCTGTCACGGGGCCATGGCGCCGCCGACTTCCTCGTCTACGAGGACGAGCACGTCACCTTCGCCGACCACTACCGGCTCGCCGCCGCCTTTGCCCGTCGCCTGCGTTCGGACCACGGGGTCACCAAGGGGGACCGGGTGGCCATCGCCATGCGCAACCTGCCCGAGTGGGTCGTCTCGTTCTGGGGGACGCTGCTGGCCGGCGCCGTCGCCGTCCCCCTCAACGTGTGGTGGAGCGCCGAGGAGCTGGCCTTTGCCCTCGAGGACTCCGGCAGCGTCGTGGTCGTGGCCGACACGCAACGGGCCGACCGCCTCGCACCCGTGCTCGGTCCACTCTCGGATCTCCGCGCCCTCCTCGTCACCGACGAGCATCGGGCGGGCGGACCGGCCTGGTCGGCACCGACCCCGACGTCGATCGCGGTCCACGACTTCGCGCTGTGGCTGAGCGACCCGTCCGACGAAGCCGAGCCGCCGCCCACGTCCGCTCGAGCCCGAGGACGACGCGACGATCTTCTACACCTCGGGCACGACGGGTCGACCGAAGGGGGCGGTCGGCACCCACCGCAACCTCTGCACCAACCTGATGGACCTCCACTTCCTCCGGGTGAGCGCCGCGATGCGATTCGGCTCCGGCGGCGAGGCCGCGAGCGAGGCCGGCCCGCGCGTCCAGAACGCCTATCTCCTCTCGGTGCCGCTCTTCCACGTGACCGGCTGCCTCGCCGTCATGGTGGCGAACGCGGCCGCCGGCGGAAAGCTCGTGATGATGCATCACTTCGACCCCGAGCGCGCCCTCGAGCTCATCGAGCGGGAGCGGATCACGATGTTCGGCGGGGTGCCGACGATGGTCATGCAGGTGATCGACTCTCCCGACTTTCCCCGCCGGGACACCTCGTCGATCCGTTCGGTCTCCTACGGAGGGGCCCCGGCCCCGCCCGAGCTGGTGCGCCGCATCCGCCAGCACTTCCCCGCGGGACAGCCCACCAACGCCTACGGGCTCACCGAGACCTCCTCGGTCACCACGATGAACGCGGCAGGGGACTACGTCCTGCGGCCCGACAGCGTCGGTCGCCCGGTGCCGGTCTGCGACGTGGCGGTCGTGCCGGAGGACTACCCCGGCGACGAGCCGCCCGCGAGCGGTTCACCGGACCCGGAGGCGAGCGGCGAGCTGTGGATCAAGGGCCCCAACGTGGTCCGGGGCTACTGGCACCGGCCCGAGGAGACCGCCCAGGTCATCACGAAGGGCTGGCTCCACACCGGCGACATCGCCCGCGTCGACGCGGACGGCTTCGTCCAGATCGTCGACCGGAGCAAGGACACCATCATCAGGGGCGGCGAGAACATCTACTCGGTCGAGGTGGAAGGCGTCCTCTACAGTCACCCCGCCGTGGCGGAGTGTGCCGTGATCGGCGTGCCCCACCCCCTCCTGGGCGAAGAGGTCGGCGCGGTGGTGGTGCTCCGGCCGGGCCAGCGGCTGGAGGCCGAGGAGCTGACCCGCCACGTGCGAGACCACCTGGCCCATTTCATGGTGCCGACCCACTTCTGGTTCCGCCGCGGCCCCCTCCCCCGCAACCCCAATGGGAAGGTCCTGAAGCGCGCCCTGCGCGACTCGATCGGCGCTCCCCCGCCTGCACCGCCTGCCTCGCCTCCCGCGAGCTCCGCCGGTCCGGCCCCCGGCTGAGCGGGCGCGTCCGCGCCGACCGCTCGCCCAGGGGCTCTGGAGCCCGGAAGGGGGGCCTCGACGCGACGATGCCGGCCCGGGGGCCGGCATCGTCGTCGATCCTTGCCGCCCGGCCGCACCGGCCGAACGGGCGTCAGCTCACTTGTTCGGCTGAGGAGTGACCCGGAGGTAGGGCTTGAGCGTCTTGAAGCCCTTCGGGAACTTGGTCTTGGCGTCCTCGTCCGAGATGGCCGGGGCGATGATCACGTCCTGCCCGTCCTGCCAGTTGACCGGCGTCGAGACCGAGTAGCCGGCGGTCAGCTGGAGCGAGTCGAGAACCCGGAGCACCTCGTCGACGCGGCGCCCGGTCGAGGCCGGGTACGTCAAGATCAGCTTCACCTTCTTGTCCGGACCGACGATGAAGACCGATCGCACGGTCAGCGTGTCGTTGGCGTTGGGGTGGATCATGTCGTAGAGGTCGGCCACCCGCCGGTCCTCGTCCCCGATCACGGGGAAGTTGACGCTCTGGCCCTGGGTCTCCTCGATGTCCTTGTCCCACTGGCGGTGGGACTCGACCGAGTCGACGGAGAGACCGAGCAGCTTGGTGTTGCGCTTGTCAAACTCGGGCTTGGCCTTGGAGAAGGCCGCCAGCTCGGTGGTGCACACGGGAGTGAAGTCCTTGGGGTGCGAGAACAGGATCCCCCAGCTGTCCCCGAGCCACTCGTGGAAATTGATGGTGCCCTCGGTGGTCTCTGCCGTGAAGTCGGGGGCGGTGTCGCCAAGTCGGATTGCCACGTGTTCTTCCTCCTGTGTGGGCATCGGCCCTGGCCGTCGCTCGGAGTGGCGTTGACGGCCGCGGGGCGCGGGATCTCGTTTAGTGCCGCTCCACCCTAGCGAAGTTCCTGGGGAAAGTCGACCGAGCGGGTCACCTTTTGTGACTCCCCGCCGGCGTCCGCGACGCGGAGGGGCCGTGGGACAATCGGCCGATGGAGACGGCGAGGGCGGAGACGGTGAGGGTGGAGGTGGACGGACCGGTCTGGGTCGTCACGATCGACCGCCCTGAGGTGCGCAACGCGGTGGACAGCGCCACCGCCGGCCGGCTTCTCGAGACTTTCATGGCCTTCGACGCCGACGAGGGCGCCTCCGTGGCGGTGCTGACCGGCACCGGCGGGCACTTCTGCGCCGGGGCCGACCTCAAGGCACTCTCGGCCGGGGACCGGCGCCCCGTCCCGGACCAGGGTCCCGGCCCCATGGGCCCCACCCGGCTGACGCTCTCCAAGCCGGTGATCGCCGCGGTGGAGGGTTACGCCGTGGCCGGAGGCATCGAGCTAGCCGTCTGGTGCGACCTCCGCGTGGCGGCCGAGCATGCCGTCTTCGGGGTGTTTTGCCGGCGCTTCGGCGTCCCGCTCGTCGACCTGGGAACCGTCCGGCTCCCCCGCCTGATCGGCCACAGCCGGGCCATGGACCTCATCTTGACCGGCCGACCCGTCGAGGGCCCCGAGGCGCTCGAGATGGGCCTGGCCAACCGCCTGGTACCCGACGGGCAGGCACGCCACGCCGCGATCGAGCTGGCCCAGCAGATCTCCGCCTTCCCGCAGCTCTGCCTCCGAAACGACCGCCGATCGGCCCTAGAGCAATGGGGCGTGCTCGAGGAGGAGGCCGCGGTCAGGGAGGCGGTCCTGGGCCGGGCCACCATCGCTTCGGGGGAGTCCCTGGACGGCGCCCTCCGCTTCGCCGCCGGGTCCGGCCGGGGCGGTTCGTTCCGGTGAGCCTCGCGGACGAGGACGTCGAGCACTCCCAGCAGACGGCGACGGTCGCGGCATTCGACTTCGACGGCACCGTCGTGCGGGGCGGGAGCGTCATGCCGTTCTTGATGTATGCGAGCGGGGCGGGGCGGGTGCTCCAAGCGGTGCTCCGCTCCTCACCGGCCCTCCTCAAGGCGGCGATCGCCGGAGGCTCGACGGCGGACGTCACGAAGGAGCGCCTGTTCGTCCAGGTGCTCGCCGGCCTGCCCGCCGACGCGCTCGACTCCAAGGGCCGCTATTTCGCCCGACGACACCTCGAGCGCCGCCTGCGGCCCGACGTGGCCGATCGGATCGCCTGGCACCGGGGTCTCGGCCACCGCGTCGTCTTGGTCTCGGCCTCCCCCGAGGCCTACGTCGGGCCCGCTGGAGAGCTGCTGGGCGTCGACGGCGTCATGGCGACCAGGCTGGCCGTCGACGGCGGGGGGAGGCTCACCGGACGCTACGACGGCAGGAACTGCCGCGGTCACGAGAAGTACAGCCGACTCGTGAGCTGGATGCGGGCGGAGGGCATCGACACGTCCGAGGTGACGGTCTGGGCCTACGGCAACAGCCGGGGTGACCTGAGGCTCCTCGACGCGGCGGACCACGGCGTCGACGTGGGGAAGCTGGGCAAGCTGGGTCGGCTGGCCCGGTTTCCCCGGCTGAGCGACCTCCCGCCGGCCGTCCACAAAGGGTCCCGTTTGTAGAATCCCCGCCCGTGCGCGTCGATCAGGTGATCCCGGCGCTCAGCCAGCCCGACGCCATCGGGACGCACGCCCTCGCCCTGACCGACGCCCTTCGGGCCTCGGGCATCGAGTCGGACGTCTACTACGGGGCCTGCCTCACGCCGGGCCTTGCGGGTCGCGGTCGCCCGATCACCAAGTTGGCCAGGGGCGGCAAGAAGCGCTGGCTCCTCTACCAGTCGTCCATCGGCAGCCCGGTGGTCGACCTGGTCGCCGCCAGGCCCGAGCCGCTGCTCGTGAACTACCACAACATCACGCCCTCGGCCCTCCTCGACCCCTGGGAGCCGTCGATCGGCCTCCACCTCGACCTCGGCCGGGCGCAGCTCCGCCAGCTGGCCGCCCGCTGCGAGCTGGCCATCGCCGACTCCGACTACAACCGCCGCGAGCTCGAGGCGCACGGCTACCGACGCACGGCGGTCGTCCCGCTGCTGATCGACATGGGCGCACGGGACCAGACTCCGGACCCGTCCGTCATGGACCGCCTGGCCGAGCAGCGGGCGGCCGGGGGGGCGGACCTGCTCTTCGTCGGGAAGGTCTCGCCGCACAAGGCGCCCCACGACCTGGTCAAGATGATCGCCGTCTACCGCCGGCTGTTCGACGACCGGGTGCGGCTCCACCTCGTCGGATCGCCGGTCGGAGCCCGCTACGGCGGGGCGATGGAGCGCTTCATCGGCTCCCTCGACCTGGAAGCATCGGTCCACATCACGGGGCCCGTCGGCCCGGGCGAGCTGGAGGCCTATTTCCGCAACGCCGATGCCTTCGTCTGCGCGTCGGACCACGAGGGGTTCTGCGTCCCCGTCGTGGAGGCGATGGCCCACGGGGTCCCCGTGGTCGCCGCCTGTGCAGGACCCTACGGGGGCGGCGCCGTCCCCGAGACGGTGGCGGACGCGGGGCTGCTGCTCGACTCGAAGGACCCCCTGCGATTCGCCACGGCGGTGCACCGCACCGTCACCGACCCGGAGCTTCGCGAGCGTCTGCGATCGGCCGGCCTGCGCCGGGCGGCCGACTTCTCCCTCGATCGCTCCACCGAGCGGATGCTGCGGCTGGTCCGGCACACCCTGGCGGGCGAGCAAGATCTTGACGTTACGGCACACTGAAGGTGGCCTGCACCGATGACGGTGGCCTGACCTGGTCAATCCGCATCGTCGGCAAAGCCCCTACCTCCTTCGAATAGCTGACCGGCAGGGCTCTCCGCGGAGATGCGGGGTTCAGTTCACCTCACCGAGCGCTTCGAGCGCCTCGGCGCAGCTGCGCTCGATCAACCCGTAGCCTCCGGCCTGCGCCATGTGGAGCGCCTCCGACAGGAGCGTCCTCGTCCGCGCCACATCGCTCGGGTCGCCCTTGCGCAGCAGTGCCCTCCCCCACGCCAGGTGCACCTCGGACTCGGCGAAGGCCATGCGACCCCGGCGCGACGTCTCGAGGGCCTCGGCGAAGTGCTGCTCGGCACCATCGTGGTCGTCCATGACGGAGAGCAGACGTCCCACGGTGCACGACACCGGCAGCGCACCATTGACACCCTGGAAGGGGATCTGGCCGTGGAAGGGCTCCAGCAGCCCGACGAGTTGGCCTGCGGCGGGCCGGTCCTCGAGGACGGTCGCGACCCGGGCGTAGACGCAGAGCGTGTCCAGCCATACGAGATCGAGGGGCACGGACCCGAACTCGTCGAGGGCGCCACGTCGCAGGATCGCGCCCGCCTCGTCTCGCTGCCCCAGGTCGGCACGGACCCCGGCGAGCATCGCCTGGTACCCCGGGACGTTGGGATTCTGCGTCGCGACGTCCACCATGATCGGCGCGAGCTCCTCCATGCGGCCCTGCTGGGCCCGGATGTTCGCCAGCTGGGCTCCGTAGATGGCGAAGGCGTCCGGTTGCTCGGCATCGGTCCCGAGCTGAAGGGCGGCCGTCGCCAGCTCCTCGGCCCGCTCGTGATCGCCGCGGATGAGGGCCTCCGCCGCCTGGTGGAACGTCGCGACCCAGACCATCGTCGGCCGACCGAACTCTGCCGCGATGGACGTCAGCTCCTCGAGCCGGCGCCCCGCTCGATCGAAGTCGGCACCCTGGACGGCGTTGGTCCGGTCGAATTGGGTGGCGAGGAACAGGCGCCCCGGGCCCCCGGCCGCCCGTGCCAGGTCGAGCGCCTCGGCCGTGGCGAGGGTCCGCTCCTCCAAGGTGCTCGGAATGCCGATCGACAGCTGCTGCAGGTTGAGCACGTCGACGAGGGTCGCGGGTTCCCCCAGCCGGCGGGCGAGCGCGGTGGCCTCCCGAGCAAGCTCGAGGCGCCGGTCGAGCGGCCCGTGGGCCAGTTCGCTGCACAGCGTGGCGAGGAGGGCGGCGCGCTCGGGCGACTCCTCGCCCGAGGTGGCCTCGAGCGCCGACTGGAGCACCCCCACCCTCTCGTCGTCCACCACCCCGAGCGCGCTGAAGAATCCCCGGTTGTTGGACAGGGCCGCCCGGACCAGCCGGTCCCGATCGCCGGCCCGCCGGGCGAGGCGAGCCGCCTCGAGGAGGGTCTCCCGGTAGGCCGCCGAGCCGGCCTGCCGCTGGGCGATCCCGAGCAGGATGCGCACATCGAGTGCCGTCGCCGAGTCCGCCGGCCCGGAGTGCTCGAGCAGTTCCAAGGCCTGCTCGAGGTACCGCACGGCGTCGGCGGGGGCCAGGGAGTCGAGCGCCATCTCGCCGGCCCGGCGTGCGTAGGTGACGGCCTTGCCCACGTCGACCAACTGGGTGGCCTGCAACCAGTGATGGGCGAGCTCCCCCACGTGGGCGCTCGAATCGGCGCCGCAGAGCTCCTCCAGCGCCTCGGCAACCTTGCGGTGCGCCCGGGCCCGCCGGGTCCCTCCCAACTCCTCGTAGAGGGTGTGCTGGACCAGGGCGTGGGCGAAGGTGTAGCTGTCGGGAGCGTCCGGTGCCTCTCGCACGAGCGCGAGGGTCGAGGCGGCCTCGAGCAGGTCGATCACCCCACCCTCGTCGAGGCCCGCTGCCATCGACAGGAGCCGGAGGTCGAACTGGCGTCCGATGACCGCGGCCAGGCCGAGCACCCGCGCGGCCTCGGGGCCGAGGCGCGCCACACGGGCCGCCACCACCTCCTTGACGCTCGCCGGCAGGAGCATCTCCGTCGTGCGCGTCCGCCACGTTCCGGCCTCGTCCCGGAAGATCGCACCGGTGTCCTCGAGGTGGCGGAGCATCTCGCTCACGAAGAAGGGGTTCCCGTCGGTCTCCTCGTAGACGGCGTGGGCCAGCGCCAGGCCGTTGTCGGTGAGATCGTGGCCGGCCGCCGCCTCCAGGAAGCGGACCACCTCGTCGTCCTCGAGCCCCCTCAGGGCGATGCGATCGACCCCGCTCTCGCGGCGCAGGGTGCCCAAGGTCTCGACCAAGACGGACGAGAGCTCCGTGTCGCGATAGGTGCAGATGATGAGCAGCCCGAGGGCGTCGCCCATCTTGACCACGTGACGCAACAGCTGGAGGCTCGCCGCGTCCGCCCACTGCACGTCGTCGAGGACGAGCACGACGGGTCGATCTCTCGACGCCTCCTCGAGGATGCCGACCACGGCGCCGTAGAGCCGGTACCGCTCCGTGTCCGCGTCGACCTCGTCGGGGGGCGGGAGGTCGCCCACCCTCGCCCCCAGGCCCCGGCACAGGCGGGCCAGCGCCGGACCGTGCGCCTCGACGTGGCGCTCGAGCGTTCTGAGCTCGGCGTGGGCGACATAGTGTTGCAGGGCCTCGACGAACGGCCCGTAGGGGATGCCGAGCTCCTCGTCGCAGCGCCCGAGGAGCACGACGGCCCCCTCGTCGTACGCGCGCCGCGCCACCTCGGCGGCGAGCGTCGTCTTGCCCTGCCCGGCCTCACCGGCGATCAGGAGCACCTCACGGCCTTGGTGCCCCGCCACCCTCTTCAACGCCGCCTCGGCGTGCTGCGTGTGCACCTCACGCCCGATGACTCCCGTCGCAGGCACGTACTCCAGCCGACGCGGCAGCGGGATCCCCTCGGCCGCGGGCGCCACCTCAGTGACGGCGAGCGGCTCCCACCCGAGCTCGAGCGTCTCCACCCGGCCGACCACGCCCTTGAGCTCGAGCTCCCCGAGGGGACGCAGGACGTGGGTGCTTCGGCGCCCCGCCATCGCCTGGACCAGGCTCGTCAAGAGGATCTGACCGGGCTCGGCGCGGGCGCACAGACGGGCGGCCTCGATCACCGGATCCCCGAAGCAGTCCTCCCCCTCCCTCGTGACCTCACCCGCGCTCAGGCCCACGCGCATCGCCAGCCGGTCCGCTCCGCGTCGACCCGCCAGCTCGACCTGCTGCTGCATGGCCACCGCGCAGCCCAGGGCGCTCGAGGCAGCCGGGAAGGACGCCATGATCCCGTCGCCGAGACTCTTGACCTCGGTCCCGCCGCTCTCGGCAAGCACCCTTCTCAGGATGGAGAAGTGATCCCTCCGCAGCTCGTCGGCAGCCTCGGGGGAGCGGGAGTACGCCAATTCCGTCGAACCGACGAGGTCGGTGAACAAGATGGTCGCACTCTCGGTCGCCGCCATTTTCCGTCCTCCGGGCGAATGCTTTTGGCGCCCAAGAGTACGCCCGGCCTCCCAAAGGCAGCCACCGGGACGAGGGCACGCCGGCCCCGACGCTCCACAAAACCGGCGGGGCGGCCCTCCGGGACCCCTCTCAAGTCCCGGAAAGGCCGCCCCGGCCGGATACGACTGCCTGTCCGTCCAGCCAGACGGTGCAGGCCCGTCACTCCAGGCCTGCACTGCAGGACGGTCAGTGCAGCAGGTTCAGCGTGTTGTTGCTGTCGTCCACAAAGTAGAGGCCACTGTTGTCGGGCTTCAGCGCGATCCCGAAGAGGGCGCCAGCGCCGCCGGGGCTCAGGGTCGGGTTGGCCACCTGGCTCCCGCCGGGGGTCGTCTCCACGGCGTTGCCGTCACCGGCGTTGACCGTCAGGATGTCCCCGTTCGGTGCGAGCGTCATGCCCAAGGGCCCGTTCAAGTCGTTCCCCTGGCTCACCAGCTGACCGGTCCCCGCGCTGTTGAGCCGGAACAGGGCGTTCGGGATGGCCCGGATCGCGTTGTTGAACGTGTCGGCCACGTACAGCGTCCCGTTGGGGGCCAGCGCGTCGCCGGTCGGTCCGATCACCAGCGCGTCGGGGTCCGTCTTCTCGGCGAATCCCGACCCGATGATCGTGTTGCCCACGACCTGGGGAACGGGCGTGAACCGGTTGAGGACCACCCGGTCCACGGTCCCCTGGTTGACGACGTTGCCCCCGCCGGCCACCGTGCCGTTGAGCACGTTGGTCACGAAGAGCACCGAGAGGGTGCCGTTGGAGATTGCCGTCATGTCCCAGGGGCCGTTGATGTCCGGCCGGACGATGTTCTCGAGGAGGTTGCCCTGGTTGTTGAGGACGAGCAACCCGCCTCGCGTCGCCGTGGCCGAGGTCCCGTCGGAGGTCGGGAGGTTCCCGACCACGACGATCCCGCCGGGGAGGATGGTCAGGGCGGTCGTCAGGCCGACGCCCCCCTTGATCCCGGTGATCTGCGCGAACAGGGTCTGCTTGCCCGTCTTGGGGTTGATCTCCACGATCGTGCTGCCCCGCCCCTGCTGACCTCCCGGTGGGTTGACGTTGTTGTTGAAGTTGCTCACGAGGACGTCGCCCTTGACCAACCTGCCGGCGTTCTGGTCCACCACGGCCACGCCGTACGGGTTGAGGTCGCCGTTGCCCGGCACCGTGGACCCGATCGGGCTCAGCGTCGAGAACTGGCCCAGGAAGCTGGGAGGCGTGATCGCGCCCGCCGGAAGGGTCAGGGCCGCGGTCGCGGCGGCCGCGGCAACCCCGACCACGCCCAGGCCCGCGACGTGCCGTACTCGATGGGAATTCGATGTCATTTCTGCTCCTTTTTTGATGGACGCATTACTGGTGTGATCAATCGACGACAGCTCAGGAGACGTGGCCGTTGTGCGACGGGGCTCCGCGGGAAGCGGGAGCCGTGCGAGCGAGGGCGTAGACGCTGAGCAGGAACAGGAGGCCTTCGACGAACAGCGCCACCACTCCCAGCCCCTCGGACCAGTTGCCGACGTCCTGGTTGTCGAAGAACGACGTCGACAGGACCCGGGTGAAGATGAAGCCGCCGATCGCGGCGGCGTTGAGCAGGGCCACCTCCGCCCAGACCATCCGTCCCCCCCGGTGCAGGAGCTGGAACGCGAGCGCGCAGCAGCCCACGATCAGGAGCACGAAGGCGACGCCGAGCCCCGGGGTCTGCTCCATCGTCGGCACCACCTGAGACAGGTGGATGGCACCGACGGCGCCGAGCCCCAGGATCCCGGTGGCCCGGACGACGGCGTCGCCTTGGAGCAGTTGGAGTGAATCGGGCGGGGTGACGGTCGACGGGGCGGTCGAGGACGTCGTCGATATCGAGGTCATGGCGATCCTCCTTGGCTGCGTTGTTGCACCTAATACGCATCCTGGGAGATGAGGGATTGTGCCTCCGAGGGATTGCCCCGGATCATCCGGCGGCGACCATCGACCGCCTCGCTTCCGATCAGTTGATGCGGCCCCGCGCGACGACTCGACCGCTCGTGTCCACCAGCCGGGCGGCCACGGCGTCATTGGTGCCCTCGGGCACCGGGGCACCCCACGATCCGCTCCCGTGCACCAGGCCGAAGCTGCCGAGGGCGGTGATCGTGCCGTCGGGCCCGACGAGCTCGCAGGTGACCGGGCCGGAGGCGTCGAGGTCGTGGACGGTCATGTGCAGCCACGAGGGGGCCCGACTCGTCCAGATGGCCCCCACCGATCGGGTGCCGGCGTACAGCGGGGTGCGACTGACGGTCAGTTGCTCGTAGGCCTCGGCGCCACCGTGTCCGCCGCCGGACGACGCCGCCACCCCGGCGACGGTGCCGGCGAGGACGACGGCCGCGGCGGCGATCGAGGCGATCACCGTTCTGCGGGGCCGGTCGGGTCGGCCGGGTCGGTGGGGCCGGGACCGGATACTCGCGAGCACCCGGCGGTCGAAGCCGAGCGGAGGTTCGGTGCCCGGGATCAGGTCGAGCAGATGGGTGCCGAGGGTCGCCATCTCGTCCGTCTCGAGACGGCAACGGAGACAGTCGGCGAGGTGGGCTTCGAGCGGTCGCGCCTCGGCCTCGGGCAGGACGCCCAAGGCGTATTCCGAAGACACTTCTTGCACCTCCGCGCAGGTCAGCTCAGGCATGATGCACCCCCTCGAGCCGGACGGTGTCCCGGAGCTTGTGCATCGCCACGCGGATCCGGGTCTTGGCCGTCCCGAGCGGGATGCCGTCGGCGTCGGCCACCTCCTGGGCGGTCATCCCGTAGAGGCCGGCCATGACGATCGCCCGGGCCTGCTCGGGCGGCAGGCGGCGGATCGCCGATCGCAGCTCGGCGCTGGCCTCGGTGCGAAGGGACCGCTCCTCGGGCTCGTCCGCGCACGGGCCGAGGATCCGGACGAGGTCCGTCGGATCGACGGGGACGGCCTTGCGGACCCGGACGGCGTCGATGGCCAGGTTGTGGGCGATCCTGGTCAGCCACGCCCGGACCGTGCCCCGGCTGGGGTCGAAGGTCGAGGCCCGCTTCCAGGCCCTCTCGAACGTCTGCTGGGCGACATCCTCGGCCGCCGAGGGATCCCCGACCACCGCCAGCGCGACCCCGAAGACCTGGCGCTGGAAGCGGCGCACGAACGCCAGGCTGATCTCGGGCCCGCCGCAGGTGAGCCCCGCCAAGAGGGCCTCGTCGGCCATACGTTCGGCCGGTAGACCGATGCGAGCCATACCAAGGGTACGAAGGGGACCCGGGAATGGATGGCTCGGCGCTGCGATTTCGCCGGCGGCCCGTCCCGTGAGCCGGGCCCATCAGGTGCCAGCCGGGCCCTCCACCGCAGGCCAGTAGTGGGCGTAGCCCCGGATTCCGCGCCCGTCGGATCCGAAGACGACGACCTCGGCGCACTCGCCACCCCGGTGGTTGCGGTAGCCCATGACCACGCTCCCGTGACCGACCAGGAGGCTCCGTGGCTCGAAATGCAGGTCGGGATTGGCCTCGAGCCCGATGGCCCAGTACCTCCTCAGCTCCTCGTGTCCCGAGACCGTCCCCGACGGCTCATCCATGAGCTGCGCGACGTAGGGACTGGTGAAGATCGCGTCGGGCGCCCAGTGGTCCATGACCGCGTCGAGGTCGTGCGCGTTCCACGCCGCGTACCAGCTCGCTGCGAATTCCTCGGCGTTGCCGGCCGTCACGGTGCGCCGCCAAACCCGGCGGCCAACGGGCGGCGTGCGATGGCGAGGTAGTCCCGAACCGGCCCCCTAGCCGGGCCTTCGGGACCCGAAGGGCCCGCCGTCGAGGCGCCCGGGTCCCGCGAGACCGTCGCCTCGAACCCCCGGTCGCTCAGGAGCTGTTCCCACGTCGCCGGCCGGAGCGGGTGCCCGGCCACGCGGTCGGCCGTCGCCGGTCCGTCGTCCGAGGCCCACCAGCTCGGGGCGATCCAGTGGACGGCCAGCACGCCCCCGGGCGCCAGGGCGCCGACCACGAGGTCGAGGAGGAGCTCGACTTGCGGAAGGGTCATCGACTCGGTCAGCCCCGACAGCACGACGCCGCCGAGACGGCCGCTCGGCAGGGTTCGCAGGTGGTCGTCGGGATCGGCGACGCGCAGGTCCAGCGGGCCGGGCCCGTCGGCCCGAGCATCGACGGGCTCGGCGCGGGGATCGACTCCGTAGGCTTCGATCCCCGCTCGGGCGAGCGCTCCGACCAACCAGCCGTTCCCGCAGGCCGAGTGCAGGACGCGCCCGGGAGCGGCCCGGAGGGCGTCGACGGCGGGCGCCACCCACCACGCCCCCTCGTGCTGCGCCCACGGGACGTCGACCACCACCGGCGCCGCGGGGCGCATGCCGACGAGCTCTGTCTCGACCGCGCCCAGGCGGCCCTCGAGGACGTGCAGGCAGCGGCTGACCGACGAGGTGAACTCATTGATCTGCTGCGTGACGAAGCCGACGTACCAGAGGCTGGCGCTGCGGATGCTGCGCTTGATGGCGGCGCCGCCCGACCGGTCGGACGCGACGGGGACCACCGGGTTGATGAAGGCGCTGGCGTCGACCAGCCGCAGGGCCTCGGACGCAGCGCCCGTACCCTTCGCTCCCCCGGTGGGGGCGACGGCGGCAAAGAGGTCGTCCAGCTCGCGTTCGGCTCGGAGTGTGAGATCGCCGGCAACGCGCCGGCGCTGCACCTCCTCGTCGATCTCTCCCACGACCCTCTGGAAATATGCCGGGTCCTGGTCGGCAGACGTCGGCGACTGGTGGCCGTCGCCCGGATGGTGGTCGTCGTCCGAGGAACCGTCGCCTACAGCTGCGACCACACCTCTTCCTTTTGGCCGCCTTGTTGTCCGCCCTCCCGCGCCCTCGGCGGAGATCCGGCGCCGGCGGAGCCCGGCGGCACGACGGTGGCCTTGACCTGCAGGGACACGATGCCGACCTCCCGACCGGGATTCATCACCTCGAAGGTCCCCGCGGCCTCGCGCCAGTCGTAGGCGATGCCACCCAGATGGCTCTGGATCCCCACGGCCACCTCGTAGTCGCCGTCGAGGAAGGGGAACGAGTCGACCGAGAACTCCAGCGCACCGTCGCCGGCCTCGACGTCCACGGGCGTGCCGAGCACGCCGGTGTCGGTCCGGTACAGGGTGCCGAGACCCTCGCTGCGGAATTGGATGCTGAACTCCACACCCTTGACTGGCCGGGACGCGTGGAAGCCGACCCTCACAGCGAGCGGCTCGCCCGGCTGGAGGTAGGGGCGGTGCTCCTGACCCTCGTAGTGGACGCTCACCTCCGTGAGCCGGACCGGACGGTCGGCACTGCCGCTGGTGCCCGGAGTGGTGCCCGGAGCGCCGACCGGCGCGAGATCGGGGTCCAGCGATCCCGGTACCTCCAGCTCGTCCAAGCCTCGGGGCAGCGAGTCGCCGGCCAGCAGCAGCTGCTCGCGGAAGCTCCGCACCGCCTCACCCGGGCGGCCGATCGTGATCATGTGGCCGCCGCTCATGACCAGGGCCTGATCGCAGATGCCGCGGACCTCGTCCGCCGAGTGGGACACCAAGATGATCGTCCGGCCCTCGATCTGGAATTGCCGGATCCGCTCCAGGCACTTGCGCTGGAACCGCTCGTCGCCGACCGCCAGTACCTCGTCGATCACGAGGATGTCGGGGTCGATGTTTACGGCCACGGCGAAGCCCAACCGGACGTACATGCCCGACGAATAGAACTTGACCTGGTTGTCGATGAACTGCTCGAGCTCGGCGAAGGCCACGATGTCGTCGAAGCGCTTGTCGATCTGGCGGCGGGAGAGCCCGAGGAGGGTGCCGTTCAGGTAGATGTTGTCCCGGCCGCTGAGCTCCTGCTGGAAGCCGGACCCGAGCTCCAGCAGACCCGCCTGGGTCCCCTGGACGACGACCCTTCCCGACGTGGGCTGGAGGACGCCGCAGATGCACTTGAGCAGGGTCGACTTGCCCGATCCGTTGCGACCCAGGATGCCGAGGGTCGTCCCCTCCTCGACCTCGAAGGAGACCTCCCTCAGCGCCCAGAGGTCCTCGTGCGGGATCTTCCCGGCATGGATCACCCGCTCCTTGAGCGAGGTGTACTTCTCCTGGAAGAGGCGGAACCGCTTGGAGACGTTCTCGACCTGGACCGCGGCGCCCATCAGAGCTCCTCGGCGAAGTTGCCCTCGAGGCGACCAAAGATCCACAGGGCGATCAGGAACAGTACGGCGCTCGCCAACAGCACGCCGAGGTCCAAGGTGGCGTACCAGGCCATGCCGTGGTGTGGCAGCACGTCGATCGTGGAGCTCGGGGTGTTGGTGCTTTTGACGGTGACCTGGGCGTAGATGGCCCGCTGGAAGGTCAGCACGGGAGCCACGAGCGGGTTGAGGAAGTAGATCCAGGCCTTGGAGCCCAGCTTGTTCCCGATGTTCTGCTGGTACTGGTACACGATGGGGCAGGCCCAGAACCAGGCGGTCATCAGCACCTCGACCAGGTGCTGGGTGTCGCGCAGGTAGACGTTGACGCCCGAGAGGAAGAGCCCGAGCGCGGCGGCGAACACCAGGGTTGCAACGAGCGCGAGGACGCAGAGGGGCAGGAAGTTCCACGCCGGTGCGGAGTGGAGCACCACCATGAACACCACCATCACCACGCACTGGAAGAGGAAGAAGTAGAAGGCCGAGCCCACGGAGGCGAGCGAGAGGATCTCGCGGGGGAAGTTGACCTTCTTTACGAGGCCGGCGTTGGCGACGACGACGCTCGTCCCCGTCTGCACGCCGACCTGGAAGAGGTTCCACAGGAGCAGGCCGGAGAAGAGGAAGATGACGAAGCGCGGCATCCCGTTCTTCAAGATGACCTGGAAGACGAGGAAGTAGACCGCCAGGTTGAGGGCGGGGTTGAGCATCGACCACATGAGGCCGAGCGCCGAGTTCTTGTACTTGACGGAGATCTCCGTCCGCACCATGCGCACCAGGAGCTCGCGCCGGGACCAGATGTCGGTCAGGCGCTGCCTGAGAGGGGTCTCCGCCGAGACGACCCTTCGCACGTTGGAGCGTTGGCGGACCACGGGGGCATCCGCCCGGTCCGGACCCTCGGCGGTGAGCGGGACGGGCCGCGGCGGACCGATCGACGTCTCGACGTCCGTCACGATGGACGTGATTCGCCGCGCGCCAAGCCCCGGCGAGCCGTCTGCACCGCCTAGGCCGACCTGACCTTGGCCGCCGAGCGGTCGATCACCTGGTCGATGAAGCCGTACTCCTTGGCCTCCTCGGCGGTGAACCACCGGTCACGATCGGAGTCGGCCTCGATTCGCTCAACCGGCTGGCCGGTGTGGAAGGCGATCCGCTCGGCCATCATGCGCTTCAGGTAGACGATCTGCTCGGCCTGGATGGCGATATCGGCGGCCTGACCCTGCATGGACCCCGACGGCTGGTGCATCAGGATGCGGGCGTGGGGCAGGGCAAAGCGCTTGCCGGCCGCACCGGCGCAGAGGAGGAACTGGCCCATCGAGGCCGCCAGGCCCAGGCAGATGGTCTGGACGTCGCAGCGCACGAATTGCATCGTGTCGTAGATGGCCAGGCCGTCGGTGACCGAGCCGCCCGGCGAGTTGACGTAGAGCGAGATGTCCCGCTCGTGGTCCTCGGCCTCGAGGAGCAGGAGCTGGGCGCAGACCGAATTGGCGGTGTTCTGGTCGATGGCGCTCCCGATGAGCACGATCCTCTCCCGGAGCAGCCGCTGGTAGATGTCGGCCATGGGGTCCTGCCCGGGCGAGGACCGGAGCACCGGGTGGATCTCATCTGCGAGACGCATGCACCGAGGCTACCTGGCGGGCGCCCCGTCCGGTGAACTCCTAGGGTGAATCTCGAGCGCGGGTGTGGCGGAACCGGTAGACGCGCCGGGTTTAGGTCCCGGTCCCTTCGGGGGTGGGAGTTCGAGTCTCCCCGCCCGCACAGCGTCGGAGGGTTCGCCGGGATTTGGGAAGCTGGCGGCGTGGGCCACCTCGTCGCCGCACCCGACAAGTTTCGGGGGACCGCCAGCGCGGCGTCGGTGGCCGAGGCGGCGGCCTTCGGCGCATCCCGCGCCGGCTGGACCTCGGATCCCTGCCCGATGGCGGACGGGGGCGAGGGCCTGCTCGACGCCGTCGGTGGGCAGCTCCGCTCGGCCCGGGTGATCGGTCCCGACGGCACCGGGACGGTGACGGCACGCTGGAGCCTCCTCGATGGGGGCCGGACCGCGGTCATCGAAATGGCCGAGGCGGCGGGCCTGTCGCTGGCGGGCGGCCCGCTCGGGAACGATCCGCTCCGCGCCACGACCGCCGGGGTCGGCCAGCTCGTCCTCGAGGCGGTCCGGGCCGGGGCGACGAGGATCGTCGTCGGCTGCGGCGGGTCCGCCACCACCGACGGGGGCGAAGGTGCCGTGACGGCCATCGGCGGGCCGGACCGGCTACGGGGCGTCGAGCTCCTGGTCGCCGTCGACGTCGACACGCGGTTCGAACAGGCCGCGGTCGTGTTCGGCCCGCAGAAGGGTGCCTCCCCCGGCCAGGTCGAAGCGCTGACGCGGCGGCTAGCAGCCCAGGCCGAGCGGTACCGCAGACGCTTCGGCGTGGACGTCGCCTCGCTTCCCGGCTCCGGCGCCGCCGGTGGGCTGGCCGGTGGCCTGGCCGTCCTCGGCGCCCACATCGTGCCCGGCTTCGACCTCGTGGCGGAGCTGGTCGGCCTCCCCGGGCGCCTGGCCAGGGCGGACGCCGTGATGACCGGTGAGGGACGCCTGGATGCCACCTCGCTCGCCGGCAAGGTGGTCAGCGGGGTGCTCCGTCACGCCCCCTCCTCGATCCCGGTCCTGTGCGTGGTCGGTGACGCCGATCCCTCCACGGCTCTCGCCCTTCCGTCCCGGGTGCGCCTCGTCCGCCTGGTCGAGGTCGCCGGCCTCGAGCGTGCGCGGTCCGCGGTCGCCGAGCTCGTCGCGGATGTCGTATGCCGCGAGCTGGAGGAGCTGGACACGATGGCCTGAACCGGCGCCGATCCCCCGGCGGCCCGGGCCTGCTTGCCTGTCCGGCCCGAAATCGGTCAAGCTGCCTGGCTGGCGGGAGGGGCGTGATCCCACCGCGGAGAATCGACTGGAGGACAAATGGGTCTGCTGGACGGCAAGGTCGCCATCGTCTCGGGTGCCGGAAGGGGCATCGGGCGGGAAGAGGCGCTCCTCTTGGCCAGCGAGGGTGCCGCCGTCGTGGTGAACGACGTGGGTGCCGGCGTGGGCGGCGAAGGCGGTGACCGCTCGCCCGCCCAGGAGGTGGTCGACACGATCGTGGCCGGGGGCGGCAAGGCCCTGGTCAACAGCGACGACATCTCCTCGTGGGCCGGAGCCAACTCCGTCGTCGACCAGGCGGTCGACGGCCTGGGCTCCCTCGACATCGTGGTCAACAACGCCGGGATCCTCCGGGACAAGATGAGCTTCAACCTGGAGGAGTCCGACTGGGACGACGTGATCCGGGTCCACCTGAAGGGCCATTTCGCTCCGGCCCACCACGCCGCCAAGTACTGGCGGGCCAAGGCCAAGGCCGGGGAGCCCACCTCGGGGCGGATCATCAACACCTCGTCGGAGGCGGGTCTCTTCGGCAACGCCGGCCAGGCCAACTACGCCGCGGCCAAGGCGGGGATCTTCTCGCTCACCATCGTCCTGGCGCGTGAGCTGGGCCGCTACGGGATCACCGTGAATTCGATCGCTCCCCGGGCACGCACCCGGATGACCGAGAACATCTTCGGCGGGATGACCCCCGACGAAGGCGAATTCGACGCGTGGGACCCCAAGAACATCGCCGAGGTGGTGGCCTTCCTCGCCACCGACGAGGCGGCCGACGTCAACGGTCAGACGTTCGTCGTCTTTGGGGCCAACATCTACGTGCTGGGCTCCCTCCAGCCCGAGGGCGAGCTGCACCGGGACCACGCCTGGACGCCGGCCGAGCTCGTCGCCGCCAAGGGAGAGCTCTTCAAGAACCATTCGCCCGACGTGCCGAGGTTCAGCTTCTTCTGATCCCCGGCTGGACGCGCCCTCGACGCGCCGGGAGCCGGCTCCAGCCGGCTCCCGAACACGCGCTATTTGGCTTTCAGATTTCACCACCCTCGCCGGGCGGGACAACCGGTGCTCGATGCGGGGACCGTGTTGTCGGCGTGCGGCGAGTGCCGCAATCGCAACGGCCTGTTGGCTAAACCGGTGCCCGCGGAGCGGGGGCTTCGGCGTGCCGCCAGCCGATGGACCCGGGGAGTCGTCTCGAAAACCGTCTCCGGGGGGTCAGCGCCTGACGGCCTTCCCTCGACCCGGCGGACCAACCTCCTCGGGTGAGCTCGACGATCTCATCGCAAGCTCCCTTCCGTTCCGGCGGGGCCGCATCCCTGCTACCCCGCCACCCCATTGTGCCGCGGAACTCGCGACGCGCCAACCCCTCCGAGCTGGGAATCTGCGGAGGCGAGCTCAGGCGTCGGCGCGCGCCGTCGCGGTGCCGACGACCTTCTCCTCGCCCTCCGCGTTGACCAGGCGAACGTCGAGATCGACGAGGGAATTCCCCTGTTCCTCGCGCACGCCCGACACCACCACTTGGGTGTGGAGCTCCTCGCCCGGCCACGTCTGGCGGGCGAAGCGCACTCGGTAGTTCGTGAGGTTGCCGACGCCGACGTAATTGGTGATCGCGGTCCCGAGGAAGCCCATGGAGAACATCCCGTGACCGAACACGCTCGGTTGACCCGCGGCCTGCGCGGCGATCTCGTCGGTGTGCATCGGGTTGAAGTCGCCGGACGCGCCGGCGTACTTGACGAGATCGGTGCGGCCGAGCGTGTGGGTGAGGACCGGGGCCTCGTCGCCGGGCTTGACCTTGCTTGCGGACAACGCGGTCTGTGCCATCTGAAAGGTTCCTCTCTCGAACGGGCCGGGCTCTACGACCGGTGGATGATGTTGAAGCGGGTCGTCACGACGGGTGCTCCGGACTCGTCCGTCCAGTCGGTCTCCGTCACGACGAAGGTCATCGTGCGCCCGCGGCTCTCCTTTTGGTAGGCGTCGACCACCTTGCCCTCGCCCAGCAACACGTCTCCGGAGACCACCGGCCGGTGGTAGATGAACTCCTGCTCACCGTGCAGGATCAGCCCGCCCTTGGCGATGAGCGGGCCCAGCGCCTCGCCCAACCGGTTGGGGACCTCCTCCCCCGTCTGGAGCTCGCCGAACTTGCCCCAGTGCTCCATGATGAAGGGGTACGTGGGGGGAGCGGGGATCCCGGAGAAACCGGCCGCCTTCGCCACCTCGGCGTCGTAGTAGACCGGGTTGTCGTCCACGACGGCGTCGGCAAAGACGGACACCGGTCCGCGTTCCACCACGACCTTGGACGTTCCCGTGGACTTGCCGATCATGGACTGCAGGAATTCCGCGTATGTCGACTCCGCCTCCGCCACCATGCCTCCTCCCGAACCCTCGAGGCCCGTTCGCGACGGTCCGACGCGCTGGCCCAGGGCTGCTTACCCAACGATTACCCGACGATGCGGGTGACACCGTAGCGGCTCGCACGCATAGCCCGCAGGTGCGGGAGACGCCCGGGATCCCGGCCCGACTACGTCGACCGGGCGTCGCCGCGCAGGCGCTCGGCCAGCGCGTCGAAGGCGCGTCCCCGGTGGGAGCAGGCGTGCTTCTCTGTGGCCGACATCTCCGCGAAGGTCCGACCATCGCCCTCGTCGGGCACGAAGACGGGGTCGTACCCGAACCCCGCGCCGCCCCGGGGCTCGAGGGAGATCGTGCCGGGCACCGAACCCTCCGCCACCAGCTCGTGCCCGTCGGGAAAGGCGGCGAGGGCGACGGTGCGAAAGACGGCCCGCCGCCGGGTTGCATCAGGCAGGTCGCGGAGAGCGAGCAACAGTTTCTGCACGTTTTCTGCATAGGTCGCGCCCTCACCGGCATAGCGCGCCGAGTACACCCCCGGTTCCCCGCCGAGCGACTCGACCTCGAGACCGGTGTCGTCGGCCACGGCGGCCCGGCCGGTCGCCCTCACGATCGCCTCGGCCTTGAGCCGGGCGTTGTCCTCGAGGGTCGCACCCGTCTCCTCCACGTCAGAGAGGCCGTCGGGGCGCGGAGAAAGTGAGACGTCGCCGTCCGCCGTCAAGATCTCGGCGATTTCCCGCAGCTTGTCCGGATTGGCAGTGGCCACGACGAGCTCGATCATCGTCGTCCCGTCGGGTTTACCCTGCGGCTCAACGAGGCTGTGGTGGGTCCGACAGGACGGCCGACTGCAAGGTGAGCAGCTCGGAGATCCCGCGTTCGGCGAGCGCCAGCAACTCGTCGAGCTCGTGGCGGGAGAAGGGCATCCCCTCGGCCGTTCCCTGGACCTCGACGAAGCGTCCGGCCGAGGTCATGACGACGTTCATGTCCACCTCGGCCCGCGAATCCTCCTCGTAGGGCAGGTCGAGCATGCACACGCCGTCGACCACCCCCACGGAGACCGCGGCGACCGCGTCACCGATCGGGTGCTCGCGAAGCTGGCCCTTCTGGAGCATGCGGGTGAAGGCGTCGTGCAGCGCGACGTAGGCCCCGCAGATCGACGCCGTACGTGTCCCGCCGTCCGCCTGGAGGACGTCGCAGTCCACGGTGACCTGGACCTCGCCGAGCGCCACCAGGTCACAGACGGAGCGCAGGGAGCGGGCGATGAGCCGCTGGATCTCCTGGGTGCGCCCCGAGAGCTTCCCCTTGGCCGCCTCCCGGGAGGCTCGCTCTGCCGTGGATCCCGGGAGCATCGAATACTCCGCCGTCACCCAACCCCTTCCCGTGCCCCGCATCCAGGGCGGGACCCGATCCTCCACGGAGGCGGTGCAGAGCACCTTGGTACGACCCATCGAGATCAACACCGATCCGGGCGCGAAGACGGTGAAGTCCCGCTCCAGGCTCACCGGACGCAGCTCGTCGAGGGTCCGGCCGTCGGCTCGTGCCAACCGTGGATCACTGGCCTCGTTGGCGACGCTCATCGTGGGGTGCTCCTCATCCGTCGGTCCTCATCCCTAGCTCTTCATCCGCAGGTCTCTCGCTCGCGCCACTCAGTCTCGCAACCCGCTCCGTGCGTGTCCGGTTCGAGATCCGGCGAGCACCCGCGGCGGCACGATTCGAAGACGCGGACACCGTAGAGCACGGGTGACAAGACCCATTCGGCCGACCCCTACTCTCTCTGCTCGGGTCCGTCCCGGCTGGCCCCGGTACCGCGGTGGCCGTGCCTCGGGTGCCTCGGGTCCTCCGGGGCCACGAACTCCCGGGTGCCCCTTCCTCTGACGAGCATCCAGCCCCGGGTCGTCTTCATCCGGTGGTGGTAGCGGCAGAGGCCGTCGAGGTTCTGGAGCGCCGTCTCGTGGGTGTCCTTCCAGTCCCGGCGATGGTCCCACTCGATGCGTACCTGCTGGTTGCAGCCCTTGACCGCGCAGCCGGGATAGAGCCACTCGAGGGCGGTGCGCTGGAAGGCGTTGGGATGCCGTCCGAGATGCGCCACGTTCACCACATCATGGCCCTTGGGCGCAGGAGAGACCAGGCCCGAAAAGGGGCCCACAACGGGACCGGGAAGCGTGCTCCGGGATCCAAGGGTGCGGAGGGGCCCAAGGGGGGGCCAAGGGGGGGCGGGGTATCGAGACGGAGGTTGATCGAAGGGCCCAGGAAGGGGGTGGTGGTGGTCCGTAGATGGGGGTGATCAAAGGGGTGGGTCCTGTCGTCTTTGAGGACCACAACGAAGAATCGCAGAAACGGGCTTCTGGCGCCGAGGGAGGAGTCCCCAGCGACGACACCTTGATAATTGTGGACCGGGCCCGCTCAGTTTCTCGTCGCGACCCCGGAACGGTCCCTGGGCAACCACGGGCTCTGGGCAGTGGATGGGGTGACCCTGGCGTCGGGGTTCGGGTCCCGGAACATGCGCAAGCATCGGCCACGGGGGGCCACGAAGAGCTTGGGAGGGGCCCTGTTACCGACTCTGAGCGGTTCTCAGCCGAAGCAACCAGCGACGCTGTTTAGAGGAGCGCAGTTGTTGGGGTGATTGCCCAACACGGCGCTGTTGTTCAGGGTGACCGAGCCTGAAGCCTTGAAGATGCCTCCACCCTGTGCGCTTCCACTGGGGGCGCTGGCCGTGTTGTTGGTCACACCGCTCGTATTGAGGGTGGCTGTCCCATCGTTATAGATGCCCCCGCCCTGCACGTCGCCGTTGGTAGAGCTGATCGTGTTGCCGGTGACCTGGCTCGTGATGAGGGTAACTGTCCCACCGTTGTTGATGCCCCCGCCCTGTGTCGGAAAGGTGCTCGGTTGGGTCCGCACGGCGGTATTGCCCTTGACCTGAGTTGAGGTGAGGGTGAGGGATCCGAAGTTTACGATCCCTCCGCCAGCTACGGTACCGCCCTGCGGATGTGTGGTTTCTGCCGTGTTGTCGTCCACCTGGCTCGACGTCAGCGTGGCGGTGCCTGAAGAGTTCAGGCCCGCACCACTGCGAGCCGTGTTGTCGTTCAGCGTGCTACTGATCAACCGCACGGTGCCGCCGCTGCGGTTCCCGATGCCCCCGGCGGTGTCCGCCTGGTTGTTCACCACATGGCTGGTGGTCAAGGTGAGGTTGGCGTTGGCTTCGTTGAGGATGCCTCCTGAAGTATTGGTGGATCCCCCGGTGACGGTCACGCCCGTCAGGGTGAGGTTGCCCTGGTTATCGAGGATGCGGAATTGCGGCGTACCCGGGGCCTGGCTCCGGGCGATGGTGGAGCCACCGCCGTTGATCGTGATGGAGCCCGTCACGACGGGTAGGCCATTGGAGGGATTGTTCTGAGTGGTGAGGGTGTAGGAGCAACCTCCCGCCAGGCTGATGGTGCCGCCCCCACTCGCGTTGGCGGCGTTGATGGCAGCCACCAGGCCCCTCGGGCCGTACACATCACCGCAGCCGACGGTTGTGTTGGTCGCAGCCCCCGCCGGGCCGGAGAACGCCACACTTGCCAGCAACGCGCCACCGGAGAGACCTGCGATGGCCGCGGCGACGGCAACCCGTCCGCCAAGAGCGACGCCGCGACGAACGTTCCTGGTTTCGTTGACCGGATCACGCCGTCGAGCCATCAACGATTCCTCCTCGTTCGCTCCCACATTGCGCTCGGACCTGCCCCTGCGAGGAGGTCCATACGGTTGGAGAGCATACAGAAGGCGTAGGGCACGCTCCCAGCGGAATCCTCAGGGAGAGATGAAGGGGGAATCGGGCATGAAGGCCTCTTCGCTGGTCAAAGTCGCGGGCCGCCAGTGATCCTCGGCTTCTGGGGCAATGCCGGCCGCAAGTGCCCGGGCCAGCTTGGGGGGAGGGGTATAGGCAGCGACTCTTCCGCACACGCCGGCGATCGTACGGAGAGGGTATGACGCAGCGACTCGTGGCCCATTGAACAGGCCGTCTCATAGACGGCGCAGAGTACTCGGCCGAATATTCCGCCTGTGAGGTACCCGCTCGGACCAATCGTCGTTGCGTGGCCCAAACCCCCCGCCTATTGCGGCGACCTCATCGAGCATCCGAAGACCGACCGGGATTCCTTCCTCGTCAGGCGCCGACAAGCAGCGCGCCATGATTTTCAACGGCGAAGTCAGCTTCAACGTGCCCCCAGCGAAGAGGCTGTTCGCCTGCCGCCTAGACCGTGAAGGGGAACGCCCTCGCGGGTATTTGAACCCGGCGGTGAGGTCCTCCAGCGTCTCCTTGGCTTCGAGCGGCACCAGCCTGGTCGGATCGAACGCCGAGGCGATCTCGGCCGTCAGCTCACGCAGGCGTCGAGCCGCCGCGCGGGCCGGATGGCAGGACTCGGGCGGCCCCCGATGGTCCGCTCGTCGGTCCTCGCTCGTGGTCACCATGCCGACACCGTAGGAGGGGGGTGTGACGGTTATCGGATGGGGGGATACGGGCTCGATCAGAAGTAGATGATCGACTTGGCCCGTTCGGTGACGACGTCGATGTCGTCGGTCCAGGCTCCGGTGGAGAGGTACTTCCACCCGCCGTCCGCCGCGACCGTGACCACGACCGCTCGCTCGCCGGCCGGGACCTGAGCGGCGCACCGCACCGCACCGGCCAGCGTCGCTCCGGCCGAGATGCCGGCGAAGATGCCCACCTCGACCAGCCGGCGGGTCCATTCGATGGACTCGCGGGGCCGGACGATCGTCTTTCGGTCGAGGAGTTCGGCGCCGCCGAGCTCTTCGAAGATCGGGGGGATGTAACCGTCGTCGAGGTTTCGCAGGCCCTCGACCAGCTCCCCCGAGGGGGGCTCGACCGCCCAGAGCTCGACGTCGGGATTCTGCTCCTTGAGGTACCGCCCCACTCCGAGAAGGGTCCCGGAGGTCCCGAGCCCGGCCACGAAGTGCGTGAGCTCCGGGCAATCCCTCCAGATCTCCGGTCCGGTGCCCCGGTAGTGGGCCTCGGGATTGGCGCGGTTGCCGTACTGGTACAGGAACACCCACTCGGGGTGGTCGGCCACGAGACTCCGGGCCATCCGGACGGCACCGTTGGATCCCTCTGCGCCCGGGGATTCGATGATCTCGGCTCCCCACACCTGGAGAAGCTGGCGCCGTTCGATCGAGACGTTGGCCGGCAGGACGACCTTCAAGTGGTACCCGCGGACCCGGCAGATCATCGCGAGGCCGATGCCGGTGTTGCCGGACGAGGGCTCGAGGAGCACCTGATCGGGCTTGCCCGGGACGAGCAGGCCCTCGGCCTCGGCGCGCTCGATCATGGACAGGGCAACCCGGTCCTTGACCGATCCGCCAGGGTTCTGCCCCTCGAGCTTGACCAGGAGCCGGACGTCCGGATTGGAGCTGAGCTGGCTGATGTCGACCAACGGCGTGTTACCGATCAGGTCGAGGACGCTGCCGAAGGCCGCCATCGGCCGGGTCAACCGCCCGCGACGGCAGGGATGATGGACACCTCGTCGCCACTCTTGACCGGTGTGTCGAGCTCGGACAGGTACCGGACGTCGTCGTCGTTGACGTAGACGTTCACGAACCTGCGCAGGGTCCCGTCCTCACCCAGGACCTGACCCGAAAGCCCGGGATACTCGGACTCGAGGTGACGGAGGATGTCCGCGATCGTCGACCCCTCCACTTGAATCGTGGCCTTGCCGCCGACGTGGGGGCGCAAGACCGTCGGAAGACGCACGTCGACCGGCACAGAACCTCCAGGTGCAGGGCCGGACGGGAAACGACCCGCTCCGGCAACCATTGTTGACTGGTGCGCTCTGGATTGTACCGGCGCTCCGCTGGCCGCGGCCCGAGCGTCGCCGGGGGACATCCGGCCGGCCTGGTCCCGGGTCCGGCGTGCCTCCGGCCGGGCGTCAGGAGGCCAGACCGAGGGCGCCCAGCCGGCCCTGGCCCGGGCACACCACGACCGACTCCTCACCGATCTCGCCCTCAAGGATGCGGTAGCTCCTCATGACCGGGCTCGTGTCACGGAGGGAGACGAGCACGTAGTGCCAGCCCGGGTCCGGCGCCTGCGAGACGTCGGTGGGCGAGGGATAGGCGTCGGTGTGGGTGTGGGAGTGGTACACGCCGATGATCTCCCAGCCGTTGTCCTCCGCGTCCCGGTCGGCGCGCAGGTGCTCGAGGGGGTCGACGGTGTACAGGCGCGCCGAATTAGCCAGGTTGGCCGTCGGGTAGCACCGGAGCACCTCGCCATTGGTCGGATCGCCGGCCAACAGGCCACAGGCCTCATTGGGAAGCCCCGAGAGGCAGTGGGCGACGACCTCGAGGTAGTGATCGGAGGACAACCGCAGCATCGACGCAGCGTACCCAGGCCCCGGTGGAAAGCCGCGGATATCCGGAGCCGTCGCCTGGACCTATACCCTCTGCACGTGGCGCGAGCCAAGACCACCATTGCCCGTCGGGAGGCAGCCCGCGACCCGGGACGTGCCAACAATCGCCAGGTCGCGTCCAACCGCCGGGCTCGTCACGACTACGACATCCTCGAGACCTACGAGTGCGGCATCGTGCTCCAGGGCAGCGAGGTCAAGTCGCTCCGGCAGGGCAAGGCGCAGCTGGCCGACGCCTATGCCCGGGTCGAGGGGGGCGAGCTGTGGCTCTACGGGCTGCACATCCCCCCGTGGGAGTACGCCACCGGGTTCGGCGCGCACGATCCGATCCGCCGGCGCAAGCTCCTCCTCCACCGGCGGGAGATCGACGAGCTGATGGGAAAGGCCCAGCAGCAGTCCCTCACCCTCGTGCCCCTCTCGCTCTACTTCCGGGACGGGCTGGCCAAGGTCGATCTGGCGCTCGCCAAGGGTCGCCGCCTGTACGACAAGCGCCAGGCCATCGCCAAGCGCGATGCGGACCGGGAGGCGGCCCGGGCGGCGCGGGAGGTCGGACGCCGGGGGTAACCGGGGTCGTTGGTGCCGGGACAGATGTCCCCGGACGCTCGATAGACTGGGCAAACTGTCCAGGTTGGGCAGTACCCAAGCTATGCATGGGGGTGAATGGTCTCGACTCTGGTTGTCGAAGTGGGAGAAGCGAGCCGTGGTCCCCGGAGCCACGTTAAAGAGCCGGGAAACAAAACAAACGCCGAGCCTCAGCTCGCGCTCGCTGCCTAAACAAGCAGCGACGTCCGTCCGGTTCAGGCCCTACGGGCCGGTAGCGGGCGTCATCTCGTAGGGCTTACCTGAGCGTCTGCGCCGACCGGGCGCCAGGGACATCTTCGTCGGCTACGGAGCGCTGCAGCCGCCGGCAGTGGTAGCGCTCCCGACAATTGATTGCCGGCTGCGCTCGGAGAAGACCCATGGAGATTCCGGGGGACGCGGGTTCGATTCCCGCCACCTCCAAGGGTGCTCACGGGAGACCGTGAGCACCGTTGGAGGTGTGTCCGGCCCCGCGTAGCGTTCATAGATCTCACGTGCCCACTTGATGGCGTCACTCACGCGGATGCCCGAGGGTTGGGGACGAGTCCACAGTTCGAGGTTCTCCGGCCGGTTATCGTCTCGGATCCGTTCAGGTGATGGACAGACTCGCATTCGACGAGATGGCGACCCAAAATTTCTTCGAGCACGAGGATGTGCTCGAAGACGTAGGGACTCTGGCCGGCACGTGGGTGCCCTGGTGCACGAACCATGACGTAACCAGCTTTGTGCCGGGTGCGGCCCCCCTTCCAGTTGCTGTTGGCTTCCCCGGACTCCGAGCGGCACGAACTGCACGTGGCAGATTTCGTCTGCTTCTGCTTGCCGCACTCACAACGGCTCTTCGCTCGACAGGCAGGACACCGCAGGTGTCGACTGGAAGCTTGATACTCCCGACCACACTCTCGGCACTCGCTCATGATCATTCCGTCAACGTAAGCCGAGGGTGTATCAACGACGGGCAGCAGTAGATCGCCGAGAAGGCGCTGGTCAGGCTGCTTCGAATCCCGAACCCCTAGCCCCGTGGGGTCGTCCGACTCAAGTGGGTCGTCCGCTCACCCCCGTAGAAGGCTTCGCAGTGGTGACGCCAGAGCAGGTCTAACCGATCATCATCTGTCCTCGAATTGTTGACAGGTGCACATCCCTGTTTGCATGCTGTGGACGACGTCGTGTCGATTGAGGAAGGGCTCCCAAATTGTCGCTCCGAGCGCGCGCAACGATGGCTGGAACTGCTCTGGCACTTCTTACGGGCTTCATGGCTGCTCCAGTGTCGGCGGCGCCGATTCCCGACCAGCATCAACCCAATCCTGTTGACATCGGCCAACCCTTTGACTGCCCGATTTCCTTTCACGGCCAGTGGCCTTCCCGATGTGCCTGGGTCAAGAAGGACAATCAGCAGTTCATGGGCCGCGTGAACATCCCTGGGCTCTGGTACTGCCCTGCCGCTTATCCGTATCCATACGAGGTCGCCTTCGGCTTTGACCCCCTCTGGGAGGACACCAGTCGCTCCACCGGTGGCTCGCTGGAGTATTCGGTGAGCGTGGCAACGGTAGGTGTGCGGCAGTTCGCGGAGAACGCCGCGGGCACCAGATATCTCTCTTGGACGGGGAACGCGGGCAGCCCGGGGTACGTCTCCGCGATATTGCACGTCGACGTCGGCTCTGGATCGCAGCCGCCTCACGCGGGCGCGGGATTCAAGTACCTTTGTTCAACCAAGAAGGCCAACGGCGGCGTCCCGTGACGAGCAGCGGTCAGGAGCCAACCAACCCATGGCTCCGCGCAACCGATGGGGTGCCCTGTCGTCGGGGCTCGCGGGCGCGGACCTGAGCGGTGAGTTAGGCGCAGGCCGCCCGAATGGCCGGGTTAGTGACATCCGCCAGGATGAGCTGAATCGCGTGGCGCATTTGGTCGGGCTGTACCCGCACTCCAAAGCCGAATGGCTGGTCGAGCATTGTCAGGGTGCCGATGACAACGGTCATCAGGACGATCGCACTACCGAGCGCCCAAATCCGACCTGCCGGTCTAGCTTCGTAGAACAGGGCAAGCAGTAGGAAGACGAGAAACGCGCCAACGTAGATCACGACCCACAAGGCAGTCGGCACCTCTGGTGCGGTCAAGAAGAGCAACCGCTCTCGAGACTGCCCGGCTTGTTCAATGAGGCTGTTGGCGCGGCCATAGGAAGAGCCCTGAGCCGACCCGTCAGTCGGAAGGTTTTGAAGCTCGATTCGGAGCTGGTCTCCATATCCAAGAGTGCGTGAAGCCTCGAACTCGCTTCCTTGTTCCATCAACGGCCACTCTTTGTCGGCAATCGAACGCATATAGCAAACGACTTCGTGTCGCACGTGATCTCTCGTGGCTTTCGGGTACACACCCACGGTGTCGTAGAGGGACACAAGCGTGCTCGCCTCCCGCTGGGCCTCGCTGCGAACCTCGTTGTAGTGGCCCACGGCAAAGACCACCAATAGACCCAGCAAGAGGCCGTAGGACGCCCCGACAAAGCTCAAGGCCGACCCCAGATCCAATGCCTCTTCCGACCTTCGCCTCCGATGCGCAAGCACGGCCAACGCGCCTGCAGCGGCGAGTACTCCCCACAGGATCAACACGTGGACGATCATGAGCGGCGATTACGGAGAGACACCGGCAATCGATACTTTCGGGCAGACCCGCTGTCGTCAAGCCGGGCGCAAGACTCAGTCGGGATCGAGCGCGCCGATAGGCCTGGTGGTCGTGGCATGCACGAACAGCTCTGCCAACTCGGCGGGCCGGCTGAGGAAGGGCGAATGCGAGGTGTCGATCTCGAGCGGCTCGACACCGAGGCGGTCAGCCACCAGCTCTGCAAGCCACCGCGGCTGTGCGCGATCTTGGAGGCAACGGATGAAGCTGCGCGGGAGTTCCGCGGACCAGAAATGTTCCAGGTCAACGGGAATGCTCGACGTCTCACCGGCGCGCTCCTTGCAGAGCCGCTCGAAAGCCCACCGGACGGTCTCGTCGTCGCAGTCGTGAAAGAACAGGGCACGCGCACCCTCGGCGCTGGCAACGGACATGGCGCCGTCGCCGTCGATCTCCAGGTACTTGAGCATGCCCGCCACATCGAAGTCGCCCATCGTGCCATCCGCTTGCATAGCCATCGCCTCGGGCCAGGTCCGTCCCTGCCGAGGCAAACCGGCAGCGAGATAGCAGACGTGTGACACCAGCTCCGGCCTCGCGTCGGCGGCATGCGTGATGTCGAATCCTCCGCCAGAATGGCCGACGAGGACGTCACCTCGCTGGAGCGACGCCACAATCGCCCCCGTACGCCCGGCGAAGGTCGTGGGTTCCGTCTCGGTTCGTCGATCACCGTGGCCGGGAAGGTCGACGGCAACGGCCTCGTGGCCGAGCCGCTCGAGCTCGTCGATGGTCCGGCTCCAGCACCAGGCTCCGTGAAAGCCCCCGTGGACAAAGAGGAAGCGCATGTGCTCCTTACAGTAGGGCGCCCGGTCGAACCCCTCGGTGCTGGGCCGGGATTGCACCCGGCCACCGGACACCTGATGATGGCCTGGTGCCCCCCTGGTCCCACCTCCGCAGGGGAGTGTCGTGGAACTGGCGGGACGCCCTCCAATGCGCCATCTGCGCCCTGCCCGCAGCGCTCGTCGCGCTGAGCGGGGATCCCACCAAGGGCTTGGCTTGGGCCATGGGCATCCTGCCGGCGGCGATCGTCGGGATGGCCCCCAGGCGCCGTGACCGCCGCAGGCTCATCGTCGTGGGTGCCCTGTTCGCCGTCTCCGTCATCGCCGGCTCGTTGCTCGCCCAGACCACGGCAACCACGATCGTAGGGATCTTCCTCGTGGCGTACGGCGCAGCGTTGCTGGCGAGCCGGAGAGCATTCGGCCTCACAGCCATGACGTTGTGCGCGCCGGTCGCCGCGATCGGGTTGAGCTTCAGCGATGTGGGAAAGGCCGCAGGGCTGGCTCTCCTGATCTTCGGCGGCTCGGCCTTCTCCTATGTCGTCTTCATGTTGTGGCCGGAGACGCCGGCCGGCGGCCGCGAAAAGCCGGTGCCACCGCTCCTGCCGGTTGCGTACACCCGCCGCTACGGGCTGCTGCTGGGTCTCGCCGCTGCCTCGGCGGCCGCGATCGGGATTGCGATTCACACGGACCACGTCAGGTAGGCAACGGCTGCCACCCTCTTCGTCATGCGACCCTCCTCCGACATGCAGGAGCTCCGCAGCGTGGGCCGTGTGGTCTCGGTGTTGCTCGGCGCTCTGGTCGCGGTCGCCTACGTAGCTCCGATCCGTCTGCAGCTGCAGTGGCCGGCATGGCGATCGTGGCGATCGCGGGAGCCGGCGCGACGCACGAGAGTCGGTGGTACGTCACGCCGTTCTTCAGCACCTGGGTGGTCATCACCATGCTCCTGTACTCGAACCCGACCATCGCGGAGGAGCAGTGGCGGTTCAACGAGCGGGTGGGCGAGACCGTGCTCGGGGTCGGACTTGCCTACGTCTTCGGCCTCCTCGTACCGGACCTCCTGGCCAGGCTGCACGGACCTTCGCTCAAGCTGCCCGGAGGCCGCGTAGCGTCCAGCGGTCGGTCACGGTCACATCCTCGGCTCGGCCTTCGTCATACTCCTGACAAGACCCCCCGGGTCGCCATGACCCACGAATCGAGGAGTGACCATGACCGGTTCTTCCACGCAGGGCATCAAGACGGTGCTGCATCCGGTGTCCGACCTGACCTCGGCCAAGGCGGTGTACGCCGCCCTGCTCGGCGTGGCCCCGCAGGTCGACGAGTCCTACTACGTCGGCTTCGAGGCCGGCGGTCAGCACGTCGGGCTGGTGCCGGGAGGTGGACCCCAGGCCATGACCTCGCCGGTGACCTACTGGGAGGTGTCGGACATCGAGGCGAAGCTGGCCGAGGTGGCCGCCGCGGGTGGCACCGTGAAGGAGCCCGCGCACAACGTCGGGGGTGACCGCCTGGTGGCGACCGTCACCGACCCCGACGGCAACGTCCTCGGGCTGCTCCAGGATCCGTGACCGCGCCGGCGTCTCCGGCCGCCGGCAGGCACCTGTCGACCTCCGTCGACGCTCGAGCAGGATGACTCGGGATCTGGTGGGCCTCGGCCGGCGGAGCTGAGCCTCTCGCCGGCCCCGGTCAACCCGGGTGGCCGTTTGGGCGGTCTTCCGATGGATCGCCCTTCCCCCTGTACCCGAGCAGGCGGAGAACGAGGATGCCCAAACGGCTCGGCTTCTTGCGCAGCTCGGCCTCTCTCGCCTCCGCCTCGTGACCGCCGGTCACGTGGTAGTTGAAGGTCGAATAGCCGCGTCCGTACCCTCTCCTGCTACTGGGCATCGCTGCCCAGATTACGCAACCGGCCGCGGCGGACCAATTGTGCCTTTTAGCTGCAAATATTATCGGCGATCGGCACGACGGGCAGTGTGCCATCATCCGGCATGACCATGGCACAGGAGGTTCAGGGCAAGCTCCGGGCGGCGAATCATGCTCTCGAGCTGGCTCGCCGGCACCCCAACCAGCAGGGGACCCAGACGATGGAGGCCCTCGACGCCACGCTCGAGGCGGTGGCGCTCCTCGCCGCGGCAATGGACAGGCTGGAGATCCGCTAAGGAGCGCCGGCGACCCGGCGACCCGGCGACCCGGCGACCCGGCGACCCGGCGACCCGGCGACCCGGCGACCCGGCGACCCGGCGACCCGGCGACCCGGCGACCCGGCGACCCGGCGACCCGGCGACCCGGCGACGAGGCCCAGCAGGTCCTGGCACCCCGGCGGACCCGGGGAGGATCCCCAGCCGATTCTCAGTACCGTTGCCTACCCTTTAATACGTTGCCGGCTCGTTTCCCCAGATTGCCGAGCTTGGCGACGCGTCGTCGTCGGCGTGCCGATGTTCCCTCTTCGTTTCCCCGGCGACGGCGCGCGTCCTGGCTCCCCCGACCGGCCTCGAGGATCAGCGAGCGGTGACCAGGGGCCGCGCCGAGCCGGTCTCGAGCATCGTCTTGAGGTTGGCGAGGACGCGCGGCCAACCTCCGCTCACGCTCTCGAGCACGGTGCTCCCCTCCTCGAACCCTCCGTGGGTGACCGTCAGCCGGACCATTCCCCCGTCGTCATGGTCGGGCTCGATGTCGAAGGTGACGGTCGACCGAGGCTCGGCAGCGACCGTCGCCGTGAACTCGTCGCTCCAACCGAAGGCCTCTCCCAGCTCGGGAGTGAAGGTGTGCCAGGTGTAGGCGAGCCGTCGAGGCGGATCGGAGAGGAGGACCTTCTGCTCGGGGTCGACGATCCGCACCCCCGCCTGTTGCAGGTCGTAGGACGACCCGGCTCTCCAATCCGTCTCGAACGTGCAGCCCCAATACTGCGCAGTGAACTCCGGGGCGGTGATGGCGGCCCAGAGGCGCTCCGTCGTCGTGCGGATGTAGGTCACGTAGACGAATTCGGGCTTGTGCATCGTTGGTTCCTCCAGTGCTCTCTTGAGATCCGACAGGGCCTCGACCCGTCGGCGGTGAAAGGCGTCGATCCATCGGTCCGAGATCTCGGCAAGAGGTGCCGCATTCAGGTAGTGCAGCTTCTCTCGGCCCCTCCAGACCGTGACCACGAGGTTGGCCGACTCCAACACGGCGAGGTGCTTGCTCACCGACTGACGAGCCATGTCGAGACCGGAGCAGAGCTCCCCGAGGGTCTGGCCGCCCCGGGCGTTGAGACTGTCGAGGAGCTGGCGTCGGGTCGGGTCGGCCAGTGCCTTGAAGACCTCGTCCACTCCCCTTCTCCCTCGTCGCGGATGCGGACCCGGCGAGCCCGTCCTTGGGCCCCGTCCAGTCATGCAGCCAATCGGCTGCCTTACTTTAGGCAGGCATCTGGCTGCATGTCAAGGTTCCCCACCCGCTTCGACGTGGGTCCGCGCAAGGAGCGGCCCGCATCGGGCCCCGACCGGGGCAGGCGAGAATGCCAGCGTGCCCCTCGACGTGAACGCCTGCGGAGACCCTCGTGCCCTTGCCGTGCTGCTCCACCCACACCCGGACTTCGGCGGCAACCGGTTTCATCCATTCGTCGATGCTCTCCATCGCCGGTTGCCAGACGCGGGAGTCGCTGCCTTCCGTTTCAACTTCTCTTCGTCGGACCTGGCCAACGCGCATCGCGAGGCGGTCGACGCGATCGACGCGGCCAGCGAACGTTGGTCGCCACTGCCGGTGGTGTTGGTCGGATACTCGTTCGGGGCCGGCGTAGCGGCTGGAGTCGACGACGACCGGATCGCGGCCTGGTACCTGCTCGCTCCGCCGATCACCGAGCTCGAGCGAGCAACGATCGGCCGGGACCCGAGGCCAAAGGCCATCGTCGTCCCGGAACACGACCAATTCTTCCCACCTGCGACAGTCGGACGCATCATCGCGACGTGGGCCTCGACGACCTTCACCGTCGCCGAGGGTGCGGACCATTTCCTTGGCACCGTCGAGCCCATTGCCACTGGTGCCGTGGAGTGGATCGAACACATTGCAGAAGGCTGACCACCCGGACCTAGATGTACTCGGCCGCGGCGTTGGTGACGTGCTGACACAGTCGAAGGCCTCCAAGATCGTGATGGTTCCAGCCACACGACCAAGGAGGCCTTCGTGCCGCACCGTAATGCCCGACTGACTCCGAGGGGACGCCAGCTGCTCGTCGAGCGGGTCCGCGCCCAGGGAATGCCCGTCGCCCACGTCGCCAGGGCGATGGGAATTTCGAGACAGTGCGCCCATCGGTGGGTGAGGCGGTTCGACCAGGAGGGCCTCGCCGGCCTCGAGGATCGTTCGAGCCGGCCGCATCGATACCCCAATGCCACCGACCCCAAGCTGGTCGCACGCGTCCTGCGCCTCCGTCAAGCGCAGCGCTGCGGCCCTGCTGGCCTCTCCAGACTGACCGGGGTCCCCGAGCGCACGGTGACGAGGATCTTGCGCCGCCACGGGGTGCCGAGGCTGCCCGAGTGCGATCCCATGACCGGTGAGGTGATCCGGGCCTCGAGGTCGACAGGGCTCCGCTACGAGCGGGCCCGCCCGGGCGAGCTCGTCCACCTCGACGTGAAGAAGCTGGGGAGGATCCCCGAAGGCGGTGGGTGGCGGGCCAACGGTCGCGGGACGCGTCCGGGGTCCAAGCGCCGGATTGGCTTCGACTACGTCCACTCGATGGTCGACGACCACTCGAGGTTCGCTTACTCGGAGATCCTCTCCGACGAGAGGGGCTACACGTGCGCCGAATTCCTCCTCCGGGCCGCCGCGGCTTTCCAGCAAAACGGCATCCCGGTGCCCGCTGAGGTGATGAGCGACAACGCCAAGAACTACGTCCGCAGCCGGGACTTCAAGGCCGCCCTCGACGCGCTTGGTGCCAAGCACCGGCTCATCAGACCCCACTGCCCCTGGCAGAACGGCAAGGTGGAGCGCCTCAACCGCACTCTCCAGGTCGAGTGGGCCTACCGGCGCGTGTATCGGACCAACGCACAGCGACGCAGGGCCCTGCAAGTATGGCTCCGGCGCTACAACACCGAGCGCCCTCACAGCGCTCTTGGAGGTCGGCCGCCGATCAGCCGCCTGTCATGAACGTGATGACCGAGTACACCTAGAGCCCCGGAGACCGCCCGCGACGCCGCACAAGGGTTACCGACCGGTAGGCGCAGACCTGACGCCACATCCACCCGAACGTTCGATAGATTGGAAACGCTCCACCGCCCCGCGCACCGGAACTTGGATCCCTCTGTCTCCTTCAGCCGGCGCGCGTGGGCGGTGGCCCAAGCGACGACGCACGATCACCGGGTCGGCAGACTCAGCCGATTCCCAGTTGGATCCCTTAGCCTCCCCCGCAGGATCCCTGCTCTCCGGTCGCCCATGTGAACGTTCACGTTGTCCGGCGGTCAGGGATCGGGGTTGACGGGCGTCGGAGTCGGCAGCGGGGATGGGTCACACAGCCGCCGGCTCCACGCCTGCCCCCCCACCATCTCCTCGAGCCCCTTCGTCCCAAAGGCCGTCCCTGGATGTCTGCACTCCCTCGGCGACATCCTCGAGACACGGGTCGACGGCGTCGGCTGCTCGCCTTGCTCGACGGCGTCGGCTGCTCGGCTTGCTCAGAGATCGCCCTTGTACTCGCCTCGTCGACGACGCCGGCGACCTCTTGGCCTGGGCGAACGCGCCGCGGCGGCCGTACGGGCCCCGCACCTGAAGACGTCGGTCGCCTCGGGTGCACCTTCGGACGACTCGCATGGGGACAACCACCGACGTCCGAGGCTGACAATGGCACGCGGGGGGAATGCCAGGTCAGAGGGTTGCGCCCGGGGGCGCTGGAGCATATGCCCAGCTCATGGTGCCACGGGCGCCCGTGCGCGTCGCAGGCCGGCTCGATACTCTCGCCGTGGGGCCATTCGTCGGGCGAGCTGGGGCTCTCCTCCAACACTCCCTAACCCGGCGCCCGGCGGCTGGCTCCCCTATTTCCCATCACTCCGATGGGTAACGTTCCTTTTCCCGTTCTCCTTCGAGTCCGTGCCGACACGCCCGACGCGCCGGGCCGGCACCTTCGCAGAGGCGAGGCTCAGCGAGCTGCGTCGACGAGGGCAAGGACGTCCCCGATGACGAAGGTTGCGGCGGCGATCGCGGCGCCAGCTCCTTCTCGATCGCCCACCGACCCCTTGCTGGAAAGTGCCAACAGCACGTCGAGGCTGTCACTCGCGAAGGCGGCGGACAACCAACGGCGAGCGTCCGAGCGCAGACTCCCCTTGCACGCCCGGACGACCCCGAGGCCCAACACCAGGTCCCTGATCCCGATCGTGCGCATGAGAAGTAACGAGGCGGGGGTGGGCTCCTCCCGTCCCGAGAGCCGAAACACGGGCTCCGGGGCCACGAGCAATCCCACGCCCACGGCCGTGCGTAGCCATCCCATGCGCCGACCGATCGACGCCGATCCCGTGGACGCTTTCCCACCCGACATTTGGCCGAATCATAGGCATGCCGCCGCACGAACCCTCGGTGATGAGCCCGCCGGCCTCGGACGAGCATGCGGGGAGTAATCTCGCTGGGCCACCGTGTCCGAACACCCAGCGCACCCTCCGACCCCCGGCCCGTCGTCCGAGGCCTCCGAAGCCTGGAGGGCGGGCCTTGGCCTGATCGAGTCCATCGAGCCCGCCGTCGCTGCGGCGATCCGGTCGGAGCTCGCTGATCAACGTGCGGCGCTCAAGCTGATCGCCAGCGAGAACTACGCCTCTCCAGCAGTGCTTCTGGCCATGGGCAATTGGCTGAGCGACAAGTACGCGGAGGGGACCATCGGCCGTCGGATGTACGCGGGCTGCCGCAATGTGGACGCAGTCGAAGAGATTGCCTCCCGTCATGCCAGAGAGCTCTTTGGCGCCGCCCACGCCTATGTGCAACCGCACTCCGGCATCGACGCCAACCTGGTCGGCTATTGGGCGGTGCTGGCCCAACGCATCGAGACCCCCGCGCTGCTCACCGCCGGTGTGGCGGGTGTCGACGAGCTGACCGACTCTGCGTGGGCTTCACTGCGGCGGGCGCTCGGGGACCAGCGCATGATCGGGATGTCGCTCGACGCCGGCGGGCATCTCACCCACGGTTTCCGGCGCAACGTGTCGGGGAAAATGTTCGACCAGCGGAGCTACGGCACGAATCCACGAACCGGCCTGCTGGACTACGGCGCCGTACGCGAGCTCGCTCTGGCGTTTCGCCCGCTGATCATCGTCGCCGGGTATTCCGCCTATCCGCGCCTCGTGAACTTCGCCGCCATGCGGGAGATCGCCGACGAGGCCGGTGCGACGCTCATGGTCGACATGGCCCACTTCGCAGGACTCGTCGCCGGCGGCGTGCTACGCGGCGACTTCGATCCCGTCCCCCATGCCAACGTCGTCACTTCCACGACGCACAAGTCGCTTCGCGGGCCGCGTGGCGGGATCGTGCTCTGCGACGAGGCCCTGCGAGAGCACGTGGACCGGGGTTGCCCGATGGTGCTCGGCGGGCCGCTCCCCCATGTGATGGCCGCCAAGGCGATTGCCCTGGCCGAGGCCCGTCAACCCGCATTCGGGGCGTACGCCCAGCAGATCGTGGCGAACGCCGCGACCCTCGCCGAAGGACTGGTGCGCCGCGGAGCCACGTTGGTGACCGGCGGCACCGACAACCACCTGGTCCTGATGGAGACGACCTCCTACGGGCTGACCGGCCGTCAGGCGGAGTCTGCGCTCCTCGACGCGGGCATCGTCACCAACCGCAACAGCATCCCGGCCGACTCGAACGGCCCTTGGTACACGTCCGGAATCCGGCTGGGGACGCCGGCTCTCACCACCCTCGGCATGGGTCCGGACGAAATGGATGCCATCGCGGACATGATCGTCGAGGTCCTCGTGCATGCGGTGCCCGCCACGACCGGAGAAGGCGCTCGTTCCCGGGCGCGCTACCGCCTCGACCAATCGGTAGCCGTCGGCGTGCGACATCGGGCCGCCGACCTGCTTGCCGCGCACCCGCTCTATCCGTCTATCGACCTGGATTGAACCATCGGGGATCACACTTTCCGGCGTCGCCGCCGGGAGAACCCGCAGGGCGCCTTCGATAGCATCTCGGCGATGAGTACCCCGCGGGCGCTCGAGTGGCCCCCAGAGGACGCCCGGGCGCTCTTCGACGCGGTGGACGACGCGGTCATCGCCAGCGACGACGACGGCACCATCGTCTACGCGAACGCTGCGGGGCATCGCCTGTTGGGCTGGCCGACCGGCGGATTGGTCGGGACGCCGGTGGCCGATGTCGTCCCGGAAGGGTTGCACGTCTGGTCCGAGGGCACCTTCGACAACTTCGTGGACTCCTCGGTCGCACCGCTGCAGTCCCAGGCGGTGAGCGCGACGCTCGTCGGCTACGACGGTCGACGGGTGGCGGTCGAGATCGCGATCAGCCTCCACGACATCGGGGAGGGACGCACCGTCGTGCTCGGCGTCCTGCGCCAACAGGGCGACCGGTCCCGGGTGCAGCGGTGGGGTGAGATCGCGCAGGCGCTGCTCGACAGCCTCATCGAGGAGGGTGGGCAAGCCGAGCGCTTCCTGCTCGAGCAACTGGCGCGGCGGCTCGGCTGGGACGTCGCCATCCTCTGGACGCACGAGGAGGGCGGTGGGCTCGGCATCCGCAGCTCCTGGTCCGCTGACGACAGGCCGATCGACCCCCGCCTCACGGAGGCCGCCCGCGGCTTGGACCAATCGGAATTCCCCGCATGGGTCCTCACGGTGGGAGAGCCCGTGTGGGTGGCGGATCTGGCGCACGACGCACGGGTGGACGGCATGGCCCCGGCCGCGGCCGGCCTCACCTGTGCCTTCGGGTTCCCCGTGGGAATCGGCCAGGCGACCGGGGGCGTCATCGAATTGTTCTGCCACGACACCCGGCAACCCAATCCCGAGCTGCCCGAGCTGCTCATGGCGCTGAGCGGCCACATCGGGGGCGTCCTGGCCGCACTGCGTCGCTCCGAGGAGCGCCAACAACTGATCCGGGCGCTCGAGGAGGCCCGGCGTTCCCAAGCCTTTCTTCTGCACGCCAACCGGGTGCTCGCCGCCGCACCGGACTACGCCGATCTGCTGCAAAGGCTGGCCCAGGTCGCCGTGCCCGCACTCGCCGACCTGTGCCTGATCGACGTGCTGGAGGAGCTCGAGACCCAGCCGCGCACGATGGTTCGGCGCATGGCCGTGCGCGGCGCCGATCCGGAGCTCGCCTCAGTCATCGAGCAGCTCGGCGCCCCGGCATGGCACGACGAGGGCGGCAACCCGATCATCGAGGCGATGCGCAGCGGTCGTTCCGTGCGCTCGGACGATCGGGGCGACCGCCTGTTCGCAGGACTTGCGGTGCAGGATGGACAGGGCGAGGTCGCCGACTCGCTCGAGATCACCTCCTACATGGCGGTGCCGATGATCGTCGACGACCGGATCCTCGGGACGGTGACGCTCGCCTCCACCGGTTCCGGAAGACGCGTCCAGGAGCGGGACCTGGCACTCGCCGAGGAGCTGACCAACCAGGTGGCGTCCGTCGTCGACCGCGCCCGCACCCACCAGCGGGACCAGGAGATCGCGCACACTCTCCAGCGCACGCTCCTGCCCGACCATCTCCCCGAGTTGCCCTTCGCCTCCGTCGCGGCCCGCTACCTGCCCGGCACCGAGTACCTAGAGGTCGGGGGCGATTGGTACGACGTGATCCGCCTGGACACGTCGGTCGCAGCGTTCGTGGTGGGCGACGTCGGGGGCCACGACATGATCGCGACGTCGATCATGGGACGGATGAGGTCCGCCCTCGCCGCCTTCCTCCTCCAGCACCGCCAACCGGGCAGGGCCCTGGCCGAACTCAATCGATTCGCCGAAGCCACGTCCTGCGCGCGCGACTCGCCACGGTGCTGATCGTGGTGCTCGACGCCTCGGCGGGGACGATCACCATGGCATCGGCCGGCCACCTGCCTCCGGTCCTCGCGACCTCGATCGGCGGGCACGCGCTGAGCGTGCGGGTCGGGCCGCCGATCTCCGTGCCGACGGAGCGGTACGAAGAATGTGCAGCTGACCTCGACGTCGGGCAGACGCTCCTCCTCTACACCGACGGGTTGATCGAACGCCGCCATCGCGACCTCGACGCGAGCATCGCCGAGCTCGTCGCCGCGGTGGCAGACGCCCCGTCCCGCACCCCCGGGCCGCTCTGCGACCACGTCCTCGAACGGCTCGGGGCGAGCCAAGACCGGGCGGACGACATCGCGCTGCTCGCCGTGCAGGCGCAAAGCATGCGGAGTGCCCCGAGCAACGTCCAGGACCTCCCAGCCGGCCAGGCGCGCTAACCAGGCCCCAGGCCGGGCGGGGAGGCCGGACGGCGGAGGCCGCACGCGCAGACCGCCCCCAGCCGAAGCCGAGGGCGGTCGCGCGCCGCGAGCGCCCCTGGAGGGCAGAGGGGTGCCCCTCGGGGGTGCTCGACGTGTCTCCGGGCCCCACCCACGCCGGGACCCCTGGGTCTCGGTGGGGGCGAACCCGGTTGCTAGGTGACTACCCAGCCCGACGCCGTCAAAACGGGCCGGCCGACATCAAGAAGGGGGCACCACGGCACCACCCGCCCACCTCCAGACGACCGACGACCAGGTCATGCCCGCACCGAACCCGGCGAGCAGCACCAGGTCCCCGTCCGCCAATCGGCCCGCCGAGGCGGCCTCGATCAGGGCGAGAGGGATGGAGGCGGAGCTCGTGTTGCCCGTCCACTCGATGACCGAGGCGATCCGCTCCTCGCCGACGCCGAGTCGCTCGGCGACCGCATCCATGATCCGCGAATTGGCTTGGTGCGGCACGAAGAGGGCGATCTCCTCCGGCGAGACCTTGGCCCGCTCGAGCGCCGCCTTGGCGGATTCGACCGTGACGCGCACCGCTCGGCGGAAGACCTCTCGACCGTTCATGACGATCCCCGCACCATGGTCGGCGTAGAGCAGCCCGGCCAGTGAGCCATCGACCCCGAGATCCCAGCCCAGGAGCGATCCCTCCCCGGCGATCGATTCGAGGACGAAGGCGCCGGCCCCGTCGCCGAAGAGGAAGGCGTTGGTCCGGTCGCTCCAGTTGACAGCTCGGGTCAGCGTCTCGGCGCCGATCAGCAGCACCCGCTGTGCTCCCGAGCAGATGTACCCGGCCGAGGTCACCAGGCCGTAGGAGAAGCCTGCACAGGCCGCGTTCAGGTCCATCGCGCCCCGAGTGATCCCGAGCTGGGCGGCGGCAGCCGCCGAGCTCGCCGGGACCAGCTGGTCGGGGGTCGTCGTGCAGAGGATCAGCAGGTCGACGTCGGCGCCGCCGACGCCCGCCGACTGCAGCGCCTGGCGTCCTGCATCCACCGCCAGGGAGACCGTCGTACCCACCCCGTCGTCGGGGTGGTCCGGCGGCTGCTCGTCGACGAACGGTCCTGTGGCGGTCCGGCGGGCGCGAATGCCCGACCGCTCCACGATCCACTCGTCGCTCGTGTCGAGGATGGTCGCGAGGTCGAAATTCGTGACCACCCGGTCGGGCAGGGCCGAGCCCCACCCGGCGAGCGTGCATCCGCGCGTCGTCACGAGGCCGACGGAGCGACGGCGGAACATGAACGCATCTCCGCAACGATACGGTCAGCCGTCGGTGACCGGCGAGTAAGCGGTCAGGCGGACCCCGATCGAACCCCACCGGCGCCGGCCCAGTGCCGCCGGGAGCGCTCGCGTAGGCTGAGCCCATTCTGACGCCGACACCTGCACACGAGGGGAACCGAGCATGAGAACGTACGAGCAGCTCTACATCGACGGCGCATGGGTCTCCCCGGCCGGGACCGACGTCCTCGAGGTGACCGACTCGAGCACCGAGGAGGCGTTCGCCTCGATACCTGCGGGGACCCCCGCCGACATCGATCGGGCCGTCGCTGCCGCGAGGGCCGCCTTCCCCGGCTGGGCCGAGGAGTCCGCCGCCGAACGAGGCAAGCTGCTCCGCAGGGTGGCCGAGGGGCTCGAGGCGCGGCGGGACGAGCTCGCTGACATCATCGCCCACGAGGTGGGCATGCCCAAGCCGCTGTCCGCCGCGATCCAGGTCGGGACGGGCATCGGAGCATTCACCGTCGCGTCCGAGCTCGCCGCCACCTTCGAATTCGAAGACACCCGGCACGGGCTCGTGGTCCGCGAGCCCATCGGGGTCGTGGGTTGCATCACGCCGTGGAACTACCCGCTCAACCAGATCGGCGCCAAGGTCGCCTACGCCCTCGCCGCCGGCTGCACCGTCGTCCTCAAGCCCTCCGAGGTGGCGCCGGTCAACGCGTTCGTCCTCGCGGAGATCATCGACGAGATCGGGTTCCCACCCGGCGTCTTCAACCTCGTGACCGGTGTCGGTCCCGTGGTGGGCGAGGCACTGGCCGGGCATCCCGACGTCGACATGATCTCCTTTACCGGATCCACCCGCGCCGGGCGCCGGGTGGCGGAGCTCGCCGCCGACTCCATCAAGCGGGTGGCGCTGGAGCTCGGCGGCAAGTCGCCCAACGTCCTGCTCGAGGACGCCGACTTCGAGACGGCCGTGCCCGCCGGCATCGGCGCCGCCTACATGAACTCCGGGCAGACCTGCAGCGCCCTCACCCGCATGATCGTCCCGAGGTCCCGCCTCGGGGAGGTCGAGGAGCTCGCCCGGACCGCGGCGGAGTCCTACACCGTGGGAGACCCGTTCGCCGAGGGCACGCGGCTCGGGCCTCTCGTCTCCGCGGTGCAGCGCGACCGGGTTCGCGGCTACATCCACAAGGGCATCGAGGAGGGCGCCACGCTCGTCACCGGCGGCCCCGATTCCCCGGAGTCGCTCGAGACCGGCTATTTCGTGGCCCCGACCGTGTTCTCGAACGTCACCCCCGAGATGACGATCGCACAAGAGGAGATCTTCGGACCGGTGCTCTCGATCATGCCCTACGACACGGAGGACGAGGCGATCGAGATCGCCAACGACACCGTCTACGGGCTGGCGGCGGCCGTGTCCGGTGGCGAGGAGCGGGCTCGCCGCGTCGCCCGCCGGATCCGCGCCGGACAGGTGCGGGTCAACGCCGGAAAGTACGTCGGGGACGCGCCCTTCGGCGGGTACAAGCAGTCGGGACTGGGTCGCGAGCACGGCACGTACGGACTGGAGGAGTTCCTCGAGGTGAAGGCCCTCTTCGTCTGAGTCCGACCGTCCACCGGCATCGATCAGGAACGTCGAGGGCATGGCACGGCGCGCCGAGGACCTCGAGACGCTCGTAGCGAGGCTCGGCGAGCAGGGCTCGGGGGGCATCAATCCCGACGCCGAGCAACTTCGGGCGCTCGTCGACGAGGACCGTGACGGTCCGCTCCAGTTCGTCAACCTGCTGGCCTACCATGACGTGGCCAGGTATCCCGAGGGTCACGAATTGGCCGCGAGCGGTCTGAGCGGTGCCGAGGCGTACGGCCTCTACGGCGCGGTCGCGATGGACCACGTGGCGCGCCGGGGCGGCCGGCTGACGCTCTACAACGAGGTCGCCCAGACCCTCATCGGCGACACCGAGTGGCACCAGATCGCGATCATGGAGTACCCGCGGACCGAGGCTTTCGTCGACATGATCCTCGATCCCGAGTACGAGGCCGGGCTCGTCCATCGCGACGCCGGGCTCGCCGCGACCCTCGTCCTGGTGAGCAAGGCCCTCCTCCCCCCGGACGGACCGTGACGGCGATCCCCCCATCACGCGCGCCGCGTGACGACCTTCGTGCTCGTGCACGGAGCGATGCACGGAGGGTGGTGCTGGCGAGCCGTGAGCCGGAACCTGCAGGCCGCGGGACACGAGGTGTACGCGCCGACCCTCACGGGCCTCGCCGACCGGCGTCAATCGCTCACGCGACAGACGGGCGTCGAGACTCACGTGCGCGATCTGACCGACCTGGTCTGGTTCGAGGACCTGCAGAACGTGACGTTGGTGCTGCACAGCTACGCGGGCGTCCTCGCCGGGCCGGTCGCCCAGCGGGCAGGCGATCGGCTCTCGTCGATCGCCTTTCTCGGGGCGTTCCTGACGGAACCGGGTCAGTGCCTGCTCGACGTGGAGCCCCCCGACGTCGCGGCGCGCTACCGACGGATCGCCCAGGAGCAGGGCGACGGATGGCTCGTTCCCGCCAGCCCGGCCTTTCTCGGGCAGTGGGGCGTGCCCGACCGGCTACACGGGCTCGTCGGGTCGCGGCTCACCGACTTTCCGCTCCGCTGCCAGGTCGAGCCCACCGACTACGACCCGTCGGCCCTGGCGAGGCTCCGTTGCACCTACCTCTGGCACACCGACCCGCCGCTCGACAGCCTCGAGGGCTCGCGAGAGACGGCCCGTAGGCGGGGGTGGCCGGTCCAGGAGATCCCCTACGGGCACGACATGATGCTCCAAGCGCCCGAGGAGACGGCACGGATCCTGGTCGGCTTGACCGGGGCTGCTCCGAGCTGAGACGGCCCGGTCGTGGAGTGAGACGCAAGCGAGCAGGCCACCGGCCCCTCTCGATCTCGTCCTCCCATTGGCGAAGGGACGGGCAGGCCAAGGTCCGCTACGCCTCTCGGGACGATGCCCGGTACGCGGCCGACGAACGGCAGCGCGATTCCGGCGCAGACCTCCAGGTGTACCGGTGCGCCTACTGCGAGGGTTGGCACATGGCCCGGCGAGGGGGTCGCTCGGACGACGAGGAAGGCTGAGCGCCCGACACCCGACACCCGGCGGCCGGCAGCCGGTGCGTTCAGGGGTGATGCGGCAGCTCGGACGGGTCGGAGGCACGGGCACGGCGCCGCCTTCCCCGCCAGGCGCTCAGGGCCAGCAGCAGCCCACAGAGCAGAGGGATTCCGATGACTGCGGCCACGCGATGGTGGCGTAGGGCGAAGGACAGCCCCACGAGCCCGAGGACCCCGACGGCGACCTCTGGCGTGTCTCCGACCAGGAATTGCCACCAGAAACGACCGAAAGCTCGAAGCCACTTGCCGAAGGTCGGCACCTCAGGCCTCGCTGCGCTGGGCGGAGCGATCACCGTCGGCGGCTCGACGGGCGCCGGGCGCGTCGGGATCGAGCGCACGGCGGAGGAGGAGGACGAGACCCGCCGTGACGATGGCGAAGAACCCGACCAGAGCCAGGATCCAGGCATCCTCACCGGGCCAGTGGATCCCCGCGCCCTCGCCCACCCAGAAGACGCCGAAGCTGGTCAGCATGACGCCGACCGCCGTCTTGATGGTGTTCTCGGGAACCTGGGAGAGCTGCCGGGCGACCAGCGCTCCGACGATCACCACCACGACGACGGCGGCCCCGGCGGCGACCGACGCGAGAGCGAGGCGGTGCGAGCTCGACCCGAGCGACAGGACGATGAGCGCGACCTCCAGTCCCTCGAGGAGCACCCCCTTGAACGACACCACGAATCCCGTGGCGTCGCGCCGGGAGCCCGATCGGCCCAATTCCTCGACCGTCTCGGCATACACCTCGTCCTCGTCGTGGAGTGCCTTGTGGCCGCTCGCCCGCAGGATGGCCTTGCGCAACCACTGCAGCCCGAGCGTGAGCAGGAGCGCCCCGACGACGACCCGGAGCGCGCCGATGGGCACGACCGTGACCAGGGGAACGCCGACGGCTCCGACCACGACGGCGAGGACGGCGAGCGCCGACGCGGCACCCTCGAGCGCCGAGCGCCAACCCCGGGTCGAACCAACCGCGAGCACAATGGTGAGGGCCTCGACCGACTCCACGGCGCTCGCGCCGAACACCGCCAACGCCAGCAGGGCGGCCTGCGAGGTCATCTACCTGCCCTTCTGCGGTCGCGACCCGGAGACGGATCCTGCAGAAGGCCCTGGATGAAGCGCCCGGAGGAAGGCACAACGCAACGGTACCGCCGGAGCCATTCGCGGTGGCCCCACCGTCGCTCAGACGACCTCGGCGGAGACCATCCAGGTGGTGTAGCGGACGTCGAGGGTCCCCCCGAGGTCGTCGATCACGGCACCGACGCTCTCGAGCAGAGAGGCCAGGCGCTCCGTGGGGAGGGTGCGGTGGTCGCTGTGAGTGGGAAGGAGATCGAGCCACTCCTCTCGCGAGTACCTCTTATGCCACGGGTAGGTCCGCACCTCCGGGTCCGAGAAGCGGCCGCTCGAGCTCAACCCTGCGGCGGCCGCCTCGATCCGCCGGGCCACGGGAGAGCCGAGGAGGATCGAATCCTCGTCGATGCCGGGCGCGAACCGCCGGTAGACGACTTGCAGCTCCTGCTGTGCGTCGGGATCCTGCACGCCGTGGTTCCAGAAGACGCCCGCGCGTCCCCCGTCGGCCAGGACGGCCGCGGCCTTGGCCGATCCCGCCGAAGGCTCGATCCAGTGCCAGGCCTGCCCGCTCACCAGCAGGTCGAAGCGACGGCCCCCGTCCTGCCAGGACTCGAACTTTCCCTCCTCGACCTCGACGCCGGATCGTCGCGCCACCGCAGCCATGCGGGAGTCGGCTTCCACCCCGAGGACGCGGCAGCCCCTCTCGGCGAAGAGGCGGGAGGTGATGCCCGTCCCGCACCCCACGTCGACGACGGCACAAGCGCCCCGACCACCCAGGAGATCGTCGACCAACGGGGCGGGGTAGTCCGGGCGGGCCCGGTCGTATTGCTCGGCGTCCGCGCCGAAGGACTCGGCGCGGCGGCGATCCTGGTGGAGCATCTTCCCATTGTGCCCCCCGAGACGGGGTGGCAGTCGCAGAACGGGACCTCCACCAGGGCTTCGTGGGCGCGTCCGCTTGGATTCGGACTATCCCCATATACTCGATGTGTCCCCCCGGAGAACGTGCTAGCAGCGCCTGGCCGGCCAGAGGCAAGCCCCTTGCATATCGACCCGTTCATCGTCCTGGGCAGCGCCGTCGTCGGCCTGCTGGTGGGACTCACCGGCGCCGGCGGTGGGGCGCTCATGACCCCGATGCTGATCCTGCTCTTCGGCGTGAAGCCGTCGACGGCGATCTCGAGCGATCTCGTCGCCGCCGTGCTCATGCGTCCCTTCGGCGCCGCGGTGCACCTCCGCAAGGGCACCGTGAACCTGAGGCTGGTCGCATGGATGGTCGTGGGCTCGGTGCCCGCCGCCTTCTTGGGCGCGTACCTGCTCCATCTCATGACCAACACGAAGTCCGCCGAGGCCAACATCGAGATGGCGCTCGGCGCAGCGCTGCTCCTGGGCGCGGCGGCCATGGTCGGTCGCTCGTACCTCGATCGGCGCAACGGCCACTCCCGCCAGGGCCTGGTCGGCGACGTCGCGGTCCGCCCGCTCGCCTCGGTCGTGATCGGGGTCGTCGGCGGGCTGATCGTGGGACTGACCTCGGTCGGATCGGGCTCGCTCATGATCGTCCTGCTGCTCTTCGCCTACCCGGTGATCGGCGCGAACCAGCTGGTGGGCACCGACCTCACCCAGGCGGTCCCCCTCACGCTGGCGGCGGCGCTCGGTGCCCTCGCCTTCGGTCACGTCGAGATCTCGGTCACGACCTCGCTCGTGATCGGCAGCGTTCCGGCCGTGATCGTCGGGGCCTTTCTCTCCTCGAGGGCCCCCGATCGCTACATCCGGCCGATCATCACCTTCGTGATCTTCGCCTCGGGGCTCAAATACGTCGGCCTGAGCACCGCCGCCCTCGGATGGGTGCTGCTCGTGGTCGCCGTCGGTTCAGCCCTCGCCTGGCTCGTTTGGACCCGGTCGCGGCGCAACCGGGGAGACGCCACCCCCGGCCCGGAGCCCGACCACGATCCCCACCTGGTCGCCTCCCGGGTGAGCGGCCGCACCAGGGGACAGCCCACGACGGCTGACGGCTGACGGCTGACGACGGTCCGGAGTCAGTCGGGAAGGTCGGGGGCCCACGACACCCCGTTGATGTGGCCGCCCCCGTCGACGAAGAGGGTGTTGCCGGTCAGGTAGCGCGCCTCGTCGCTCGCCAGGAAGACGATGACGGGCGCGATGTCCGTCTCGGGGTCCCCGAGCCGGCCCATCGGATTGGCGGAGTCGGCGAGGGCCGCCAGCTCCGGGTTGGACTTGGCCACCGCGGCAAAGGCCGCCGTCTTGGCGCCGGGGCACACCGCGTTGGCGACGATGCCGTGCTGGGCCCACTCGCGCGCCGCGGTCCGGGTGAGCGCTCGCAAGGCCTCTTTGGCGCAGTTGTACTCGGTCGTGCCGACGTGGGCGTTGACCCCGTTGAGCGAGCAGAGGTTGACGATGTTGCCGCGACCCTGGGCGCGCATCAGGGGAAACGCGCCTTGCATCGCCCAGAAGGAGCCGAAGTAGGCGAGCTGCATGCCGTGCCACAGGAGCTCGTCGGTCTTGTTCTCGAGCCGGCCGAGCGCCCCTCCGCCCCACGCATTGTTGACGAGGATGTCGACGGTGCCGAAGCGGTCGCTCGCCTCGTGGACCATCGCCAGCACCTCGTCCTTGACCCGAACGTCCACCCGGCGACCGACGGCGCCCACCCCTGCCTCGTCCCGAAGACCCCGGGCGACCCCGAGCGCGGTCTCCTCGTTGATGTCGGCGACCACGACGTTGGCCCCCTCTCGGGCAAAGGCACGGCACACCGCCCGCCCGATGCCGTCTCCCCCTCCGGTCACGATCGCCGCTCGTCCCTCCAGGCGTCCCATCACTCCGTCCCTTTCGCTGTTGGCGTTGCTCGAATCGTCAGTGGGGTTGCCCGTCGGGAGCCGGCCCGGCGTACGGTGGGGTCCGGTTCTCCCAGAAGCGCCACCAGCTCTCCCAGCGCGCGGGAACGGTGCCCATGCCGTCGTGATGATCCGGCCAGTTGGCGGGGGGAAGCCCAAGAGGGTTGACCCCGACGGGAGCGCCGTAGAACAGCTCGTGGCGACGACGGACGAAGAGCCAACGCTCATCCTTCCGGTAGACGTCGCTGTAGAGGATCGACTGCTGCAACCACCGGTCGCCGTCCTGCACCTCGCCGCGGCAGTACACCGAACCGCGAGCGTTGAGCGCGTCGACGAGGTCCACCACCTGCGTCGTCACGTGCAAGATCGTGATGCCGACCGAGGAAAGGGAGTCCTCGAACGATCGAAGGAGGGCGGCCCTTCCGGTGCCGTACGAGCCGGCGTTGACGTCGTCCACGAAGAGCTCGACCAGGGCGTCCAAATCTCGGGCGTCGACCGCGAGGGCGTAGCGCGCCGCGAGTTGGCGGATCTCCTCGCGGGCCAGGAGCCCCTCAACGTCCCCCGGCTCGGTCACCCGCGTACGGTAGGCGGGCTCGCCTTCTCATGGCAACGCCGCGGATCGCAGGGCCGTCAACCGAGGCCGCAGGAGTAACGCGTGCCCCAGGGTTGCCAGCCGTACTGGCGGTACAGCTGCAACGCCGCCGCGTCCTGCTCGGAGGCAGACGCCTCGTACGGCGACCCGCTGTAACCCAGCGATTGCCAGGTGGAGTCGAGGATGCCGTAGGCGCCCTGGGGCTCCGCGGAGCTGTTGTAGACGTCGCCGGACTCCGCATTCCTGATGCAGGACCAGTCCGCGGTGTCCGTGCTGGAGGCATCGCTGTTCGAGGCTCCCGTCGCGACCGCCTCCGCCGTGCCGCCGGTCGTGGAGGCAACGGTCTGGCCAGGTCCGGTCGTAGAGGTCGCGGAGGTCGCGGAGGTCGTGGAGGTCGGTATCGTTGTAGTCGATGTAGTTGCGTCACGCGGCAAGGAAGTGGGCGGCGATTGGTCGTTTCCGACGTGGCCGTCCGTCCCGCTACCGGAGCGAGGCACCGAAGTGGTGCTGCCACCCCCCGCGGTGGGCGGCACGGGCGTCCCCACGTCCCCAGCCGTCACCCGCGTCCGCTGTGCCACCGTCTCCGCACCCAGTGCACGGATGCTCGCCACCGCCGATCCGACCGAGGTGGTCTCGGGCGTCGTCGGGCCCGCCGAGTCGTGCGTGCCATCGGAGATGGCTCCGCTCAGGACGAGCGCCCCCCCTGCGGTTATGGACATGGCAGTCGTTATCTCGAGTGCGACGATCGCCGCCGTTGCCAGTGCGATGCGGGTCCGCATGGCACCTCCCTTCGTCGGGCGCGCGAAGCAGCCCTTCTCTGCTCGGTGTGTGCGGGCACCGGCCATCGCATGCGTTCCCCGGACCACGAGCGGGCAGGCGTCGTTGATCCTGGCAATTCGCCATAGGGTGTGCGGCCGGTTGTCGAAGGCCCGGGGCTATGTCGTCAGCGTCACCTCTCTCGGCATGGTTACCCCCCTTGGGTCCATCCGATGCAACAGCTTGCGGACTGCCTCACTCCGCATGCTGGAGGCGCGCCGACATCGGCCTCCACGTCCGCGCCAGGAAGCTCACCGCGCGACCAGCGTCGACGACCTCCTCCCGCCCTCCTGAAGAACTGACAGGATCGACGTGGCGGGCACGAACGGCGTGACGTTAGCAGGACACTGCCGAGACGTGAAGGGGTCTGCAGATATTTTCCGAATTGCCCGTTCAGGGGCTCGTTCTATGCCGCTCCCAACCAGTTACCGTCCGGTCATAACGGAACCGGTCGTGGAGCCGATCGGGTCCCTGCTGCCAAAACTCGAAGCTACGAGCCAGGACGGCGAATCCCCCCCAACGTTGTGGGCAGGGAATCTCGCGGCCGTCGAACAAATGGCGCGCTTCGGAGACCCGACGCTCGAGCTCGGCACGGTCTTGCAGGCGACGGCTCTGGCGAGAAGCCCAAGCCGACAGCTGTGACTGGCGCGGCCGCGTCCGCCAGTACTGGTCGGTCTCGGCTCGCGGCACCGGAGCCGCAGTGCCGGTCACGCGGACCTGACGAGAGGGCGGCCAACGGAAGAGCAGGCTCACGCTCGGATTGAGCAGGATGTCGACCGCCTTGTCGCTCTGTTGATCGGTGAAGAACACGAAGCGCCCTTCCGCGTAACCCTTGAGCAGCACCATGCGGCACGACGGCGTGCCGTCGGGACGGACGGTCGCCACGGCCATCTCGTCGGTCCCGGCCGCGGTGTGCCATCGCCCGAATTCGCGCACCGGATCAGGATCGAGATCACGTCCTCTGAGCGGCGTCATGGGCACATCCTTATAGATTTCGCGTCGTGGGCGACCCAGATGCCGTCGTAGTCGGGGCAGGGCCCAACGGGCTCTCGGCAGCGCTCACCCTTGCTCGCGCCGGCATGCGATGCGAGGTGTACGAGAGGGCACCGTCGCCCGGCGGAGGTTGCCGCACGGCGGAGCTCACGTTGCCGGGCTACCAGCACGACGTGTGCTCGGCGGCACACCCTCTCGCCGTCGCGTCGCCCTTCTTCGCCGATTTCGATATGACTGCGCATGGTGTGCAGATGATTCAGCCGGACCTGGCCTTCGCCCACCCCCTCGACGGGGGGCGCGCCGTCGCGGTATCGCGCTCGGTCCGGGACACCGCCGCCGGACTCGGCCCAGACGCCGACTGGTATTCCAAACTGGTCGGTCCGTTGGTCGACGAGTGGCGACCGCTGATGGCGGCAGTTCTCGCCCCGCTGCTCCGACCGCCCCGGCATCCCCTCGCCCTGGCGAAGTTCGGGCTCCGCGCCCTCGCCCCGACGAGCTGGCTGGTGCGGCGCTGCGCCACCCAAGAGGCGCGGGCCGTCCTGGCGGGAGCCTCGGCGCATGCCGGGATGCCCCTCGACCGACCGGTCACCGGCGGCTTCGGCGTGCTCATGGCCGTCCTCGCCCATGCGGTCGGATGGCCGATCGTCAGGGGCGGGAGCCAACGCCTCACCGACGCCCTGGTCGGAGCACTCGAGGCGGCCGGCGGCACCGTCCGGACCGGGGTGGAGATCACCTCGCTCGCCGAGCTGCCCCGGACCCCCGTCACCCTCCTCGACGTCACGCCCCGTCAGCTGCTCCAACTCGACGACGGGAGGCTCCCGGATGCCTATCGACGCTCCCTCGCCACGTTCCGGTACGGCCCGGGGACCTGCAAGGTCGACTTCGCCCTGGCCGGGCCGGTTCCCTGGTCGGCCGAAGTCTGCCGGAGGGCGGGAACCCTCCACCTCGGAGGCACCTACGAGGAGATCGCCTCGAGCGAAGCCGAGGTGGCCGGGGGGAAGCACCCCGATCGGCCCTACGTCCTCGTCACCCAGCCCTCGGTCTTCGACGCCACCCGAGCGCCCGGGGGGCGCCACACTCTGTGGGCCTACTGCCACGTGCCGGCAGGGAGCTCCGTGGACATGTCCGGCAGGATCGAGCGTCAGATCGAGCGCTTTGCCCCCGGCTTCTCGGACTTGGTCCTGGCCCGGCACGTGCGGACCGCGACCGAGGCTACGGCCGACAACCCCAACCTCATCGGCGGCGACATCAACGGTGGCTCCGCCGACGTGCGCCAGACCCTTTTCCGGCCCAACGCACGGTGGCCCGCCTACCGGACGCCGGTCGAGGGCCTCTACCTCTGCTCTGCTTCGACGCCCCCTGGGGGCGGGGTCCACGGAATGTGCGGCATGTATGCCGCCCGGACGGCCCTTCGCAACCCAAAGTGACGAGGCCAGGGGCCGATCTGCCGATCGGGGTCAGCTCGCGAGCGACGCCCCTGGGTCTCCCCCGTCCGCCAGCGACGCTCCCGGTTCTTCGCCCTCCACACGTGTCACGTGCACGCTGAGGGGCCGAGGGTCGTCGGGAACCTCACGGGCGCCGTTCTCGGTGGGGGAAGGACTGGGCACCGACGCCGCGCAGGGGTCGCAGACGTAGCCCCGCTCCCGGAGACGGGTGAGGACCCGGGCGCCGCACACGGCACAGTGCCGGCCCAGGTAGACGAGGCGATCGGCCGGCGGCGTCGCACGGACAGCCAGCACGTGGTCGAGGCGTCGCTGTGCGTCCGGGGTGAGCTCCCACACCGGACCCTCCTCGCCGGAGACCTGCACGACCAGGCCTCGGAGGAGCAAGTCACGCAACACGGGGTCAAAGGTCGAGGTGGGATCCCCTGTGGCCCTCATCCGCCACCTCCTCTGCCGGCCTGAACGCGCGCTCTCCCCAGCAGTGTGCCGGAAATCTCCCGCAATTGCTCGGCGTGCCCGGAGGAAATCTCCCGGGAATGCACCGGTGCGCCCCCGACATCTCGCTACCATGTGCCCACCAGAGAAAGGAGGTGGTCCAACTGCATAGTCAACTTGGGATCCTGGAGGTGGCTGGCCACTGAGTTGGCCTGCTGGACCACCTGGTGAATCCCCACCAGTCACCCGTTGAACGCTCGGTCAGGAGCCGGTCCCGCCCGACGTAGTACGAGCCTCGACGCCTTTCCAGCAACTACGACCGCCAGGGGCGCCCCACAGGGGCGCCCCTGGCGCGTCCGAGCGCCGACGCGGCGCCACGACGGCCGGCCGCGGTCAGCGCTGCCGCATCGGCTAGAGGGGTTCGGCGAGGGCCCATGCCGGGGCGCCCATGCCGGGGGCACTCAGCCGAGGAGGGGCGCGAACAGGTCTCCGAGCTCCTGGACGCGCCGCAGGACGTCCGGGGCCTCGAAGTGGAGCTCCCCGGCCCGCCCCCGCGTCGCGCAACGCTCCACCTCGTCCCACTGGAGCGGGGTCGACACGGTGGGTTGGGGGCGGGCCCTCAGGGAATAGGGCGCCACGGTCGTCTTCGCCACGTTGTTCTGGCTCCAGTCGATGAGCACCTTGCCCTCTCGGAGGTCCTTGCGCATGTTCGTGACCAGGAGGTCCGGGTACTCACTCGCCAATTGCCGGGCGATGTGGCGCGCCTCGTCCCTCGTGCCCCCGTCGCCCCACCGTCCCTGGCGCTCGGCTCTGGGCAGGAGCACGTACAGCTGGATTCCCTTGGACCCGCTCGTCTTGGGGTAGGCGGTCCAGCCCCGCTCGAGCGAGAGGAAGTGCTGCAGGAGCAGCGCCGCCTCGGCGCACTGAACGATGTCCGCGGGAGCTCCAGGATCGAGGTCGAAGACCATCAGGTCCGGTGGCTCCGGGCGGCCGCCAGCCCCGACTCGCCACATCGGGACATGAAGCTCCAGGGCCGCCAGGTTGGCGAACCAGGCCAACCCCGCCAGATCATCCAGCACGGGGAACTCCATCGTCTCGGACGCAGCGGCTCGGTCCCGGCGTGGCACGTCCACCCGGCGGATCCACTCGGGAGTGCCCCGGGCCGGGTGCTTCTCGTAGAACGACTGGCCCTCGACCCCGTCGGGATAGCGCCGAACCGTGAGCGGCCGGGCCTCCAGGTGCGGGAGGAGCACCGAAGCGATCCCGACGTAGTACTGGACAACGTCGCCCTTCGTGAACCCCGTCTCGGGGTAGAGGACCTTGTCGAGGTTGGTCATACGCAGTCGGCGGCCGCCCACGTCCAGCTCTGCGGGACCGGCCGAACGGGTCGACCGGCTGCCCGTCGAAGCCCGCAAGCCCGAGTCGTTCATGGCCAAACGATATGCCCGCTCCGTCCCTCGATAAGCCCGCCCCTCGCAAGGTGCACGCCGCCCGCAGAGGATGCGAGGATCTGTCCATGAGCGTCGTCGCCGCCGAGGGTCGCACGAGAGCGCGCATCTACTCCGACGGCACGGTGCCCGGCGTGGAGGCGACCGCGGAGCTCATCGAGTCCTACCTGCAGCGCAACGAGTTCTTCTGGCTCGACATCACGAGCCCGGCGAGCAAGTCCGGGTCGCTGATGCTCGACGAGCTCGGTCTCGATGACGACACCCGGCGGTTCCTCGCGGGGTTCCCCCGCCGCGCTTCGGTCCTGCGCAGCCGCGACCACGCCTGGATCGTCCTGAATGCGGCGGTCGGCGAGAGCGGCACCGCCGAGATCCACGCCGTCACCAGCCGCAATTTCCTCGTCACCACCCGTGAGGACGACTGCCCCCCGCTCGACGCGCTCTTCGACTCGTGGAGCGAGGACTACCTGCCGCGTCACGAGCCGACGGCGGTCGTCTCCCAGGCCCTCTACCGACTCACGGACACTGTCGTCACGAGCTTCACTTCGGTGCTCGAGTACATCGACGACGAGATCGACGAGCTGCAGTCCGAGATCGTGACGAGCCCCTCCAACGAGCACCTGCAACGCCTCTTCGGCATGCAGCGCAACATCGTAGGGATGCGCCGCGTGGTGGTGCCCCAGCGGGACATGTTCGGTCGGCTGGCGGCCGAGGTGATACGGCTCCCACACGAAGACGAGACGACCGCCCTCCTCTTCCGGGTCACCTACGACCAGTTCATCCGGCTCTCCGATCTTCTGGACAGCTATCGCGACCTCTTGAGCGGCGCACTCGACATGCACCTGTCCACCGTGTCCAACCGGCTGGGCCAGGTGACGACCCAGTTAACGGTCATCGCGACCATCTTCCTGCCCCTCACGTTCATCACCGGGTTCTTCGGGCAGAACTTCGCCTTCATGCAGGAGCACATCCAGTCGCGTTGGGCCTTCCTCGTGCTCGGCATCGGGACGGAGCTGCTGACGATCGGAATCCTGTTCTTTCTGTTCCGCCGGCGGGGGTGGATCGGCCCTCAGAGCAGGAGGGCCGCGCCCCGTCCTGACCCGGCGCCGGGTGGCGGGACTCCGGTAGACACTTCCCCATGCCAAACGAGCACCGCGCGCAGACCGTCCTCGTCACCGGAGCCAGCCGGGGGATCGGCAAGGCCACTGCACTCGCCTTTGCCGACGCGGGGTTCGACGTGGCCATCACGGCTCGCACCCGCCGCGTCGGCCAGGGTCGCGACGACTCCGACGCCGGCGAGGGCCGCGCCCTGCCCGGGAGCCTGGAGGAGACGGCCCAGGAGGTCGAGCAGCGCGGGCGGAGGTGCCTCCCCCTCGTCGCGGACCTCTTGGACTTCGGTTCGCTCGAGGCGGCGGCCGCTGAGCTCATCGCTACCTGGGGAGCTCCCGACGTGCTCGTGAACAACGCCGTCGACACCGCCGCGGGCAGCATGGTGCCCTTCCTCGAGCTCACCATCGAGCAGCTCGAGCGCAAGCTGCGGGCCAACGTCGTGGCCCAGGCCGTCCTCATCAAGGCGGTGCTCCCGGCGATGCTCGATGCGGGCGGGGGCACCATCGTGGACGTGACTTCGCACGTGGCCGTCGGGGATCCCCCCGCACCCGTCGGAGAGGGTGGCTGGGGGCTCGGTTACGCGGCGTCGAAGGCGGCCTTCCATCGACTCGCGCCGATCCTGGCGGTCGAGCTCGCCGACCGTGGGCTCAAGATCTTCAACGTGGAGCCGGGTTACGTCGAGACGGAGCGTCAGCTCGTCAACGCCGCGGCGCTGGGGCTCGAGGGCCGGTATCCCGGGGCGCCACCCTCGGTGCCCGCCTCGGTCATCGTCTGGCTCGCCACCTCCCCCGAGGCCGCGGAGATGAACGGGCAGATGGTGAGCGCCCAGCGATTCGCCAAACAGCGGGGGACACACCCGGATTGGCGCGGGAGATGAGCCAGGACCTGGTCGTGGCCGTCGACCAGAGGGTGGCTCGGCTGACCCTCAACCGTCCGGCCGCCCGCAATGCCCTCACCCGCGAGCTTTGGTCCGAGATCGCCGGCACGGTCGGCCGCCTGGACGACGACGGCGACGTAGCCGCCATCGTGCTGACCGGTGCGGACCCCGCCTTCTGCGCCGGGTTCGACCTGCGACGCCTCTCGAGCGAGCCTCGTGAGGACCAGCGGGCACGCCAGCAACGCCCCCCCGACTTCCTCGGGATGCTCCCTCCCTGCGACACACCGATCATCGCTGCGGTCAACGGCCCCGCCGTCACCGGCGGGTTGGAGCTCGCGCTCGGCTGCGACTTCCTGATCGCCTCCGACCGCGCCCGCTTCGCCGACACGCACGCCCGGGTGGGCGTGATGCCGGGCGGGGGGCTGACGATCCGGCTCCCGGCCCTGATCGGGCCGGCGAGGGCCCTCCAGATGAGCATGACCGGGGACTTCCTCGACGCGGAGACGGCCTGCCGCTGGGGTCTCGTCAACGAGGTCGTTCCTCACGACGATCTGCTCGACCGTGCCACCGAGTTGGCACGGTCCATCGCATCGATCCCTCGCGGCAACATCGTCGAGCTGCGGAGCATCTACTCGGAGGTGGCCGGTCTCTCCGGGCACGCGGCATGGGCACGAGAGGGCGAGCGGGCCCGAGAATGGATGCGGCTCCGGTTCGACCAGGATCGGCTGGCGTCGGAAAAGGACGCCATCATCGAGCGAGGCCGGGCGCAGCGGTGAAGGTCTACTCGGGCATGGATCCCCGCCTCTCGCTCGCCGACGTGGCCCACCACGCCAGCCGCGTGGAGCGCATGGGATACGACGGGCTCCACGTGGCGGAGACCGTCCACGACTCCCTGGCGGTCGCCCTCCTGGCCGTGCTCCACACCCAGCGGATCGTGGTGCGCACCAGCGTGACGCTCGCGTTCGTGAGGAGCCCCACCCTGACCGCCTATTCGGCCTGGGATCTGGCAAGGGTGTCGGGAGGCCGCTTCCAGCTCGGGCTCGGCACGCAGATCCGCCAGAACATCGAGGACCGCTACGGGATGCCCTGGGGCGACCCGATCGCCCGCATGGACGACTACGTCCGCGCCCTGCGGGCGCTCTTCCGGGCTTTTGCGGCCGGCGGCGAACTCCGCCACGAGGGTCCCTACTACCGCCTCACCCGGCTCCAGCCCTACTTCAACCCCGGTCCGGACCCCGAGACCGCTCCCCCTCCCATCTGGCTGGGGGGCGTGAACGCCGGGGCGTGCCGGTTGGCGGGCGAGCTCGCCGACGGCTTCGTCACCCACCCGACCAATTCCAACGCCCGGTACCTCGAGCAGATCTGCCTGCCGAACCTCGCGATCGGGGCCGAGCGCGCCGGGCGCGACCCTCGGGACATCGAGCTGGTCGTCGGCACCCCGGTCATCACCGGGACAACCGCCGAGGAGGTCGATCGCGAACGGGAGCGTCAACGCAGGCTCTTTGCCTTCCTCTACTCGACGCCGGCCTACCGCCGGACCCTCGAGCTCTACGGCTGGGAGGATCTCGCCGGACGACTGCAGGAGTTGATCCGCGCCCAGCGATGGGAGGACCTGCCGGCGGTCGTGACCGACGAGGTCCTCGACACCGTGGTGCCGACGGCGCCGTACGGGGAGCTGCCGGCGGTCCTGCTCGAACGCGTCGGTAGCCTCGGCAGCGGGATCCTCCTGCCCCCGCCCGACGACCCCGCCCACGACGACGAGTTTGCCGGGGTGATCGCAGAGCTCAAGGCCTCCTCGCCGTAGCGTCAGGTTTTCCTCACCTCGGCGCCACCCGCTCCTCTCGGGTGCGCTGTGGTGCGCCACGCGGCCTGCCCTCACGATGGTCAGATGTCAGCCGATCGGCCTTCGGACCCCGCGGGAGCCAGATTCTGCGAGGCCTGCGGGACGTCGCTCACCGAGACCGGTCGGTTCTGCGGCCGGTGCGGTCAGCCGGTCGCCGAGGCGATCCTCCGTGATCGCGAGGTCGATCGGGCCCCGACCTCGCGACTCGAACGATTCACCTTCGCCGGGATCCTCGGCCAGGGAGGATCGGGCACCGTGTACCTGGCCCACGACGCGCTCGGCCAACGCGACGTCGCCGTCAAACTCATCGATCCCGTGCGGGCAGGGTCGCCCGGCTACCTCGAGCGCTTCTCGGCCGAGGTGCAGGCGCTGGAGTCGATCTCGCATCCCAACGTCGTCAGGGTCGTCGGCCACGGGCGTGACGGCGACTCGGCCTGGGTGGCCACCGAGTACGTCCCCGGAGCCACCCTGCGGCAGCTGATCGACCACCATGGGCCACTCCGAGTGCCGCAAGCCCTGGGCGTCCTCTCGGGAGCCCTGCGCGGCCTGGCGTGCGCCCATTCGAGGGGCATCCTGCACGGGGACCTCACGCCGTCAAACGTGCTCGTGGACCGGTCAGGGACCTCGCTGCTCACCGACTTCGGAGAGTCGATCGGGCCGTCCGGACGGGGCCGCGGGGTTACTGCCGCCTACGCCAGCCCCGAGGCCGCTCGGGGCCAGCCCCTGGACGAGCGCTCCGACCTGTACTCGATGGGTGCGGTGCTGTACGAGTGTCTGGCGGGTCGTCCGCCCTTCCCGCCCGGCCCGGCAGAGGTGGTCCTGCACCGGCACGTGACGGAGGCCCCGCCAGGGATCGCTGACGTGCACCGCGCTGTCCAACTGCTCTTGGACGCGGCGTTGGACAAGGACACCTCCCGACGCCCAGAAAGCGCGGAGGTCTTCCTGGCCGCTCTCGAGTCCGCCGCAGTCGATGCCGAGGGCACCGGGTGGCGGCAGCGGGCATCGATGGCCGGGCTCGTCGCGATCGTCGGGTCAGAGGTCGAGGACATGACGGCACCGGCGTCGGCCAGCGCCGGGCGCACCCTTGGGAGGCGCGCCCTCAGAGCGATCGCCGGCCACAAGGCGGCGGTCGTCGCCACGGTCGCCGTCGTCACGGCTGCAGGGGCAGGCGCCGGAGTCATCGCTACCCACGCGGCGTCGACGGCTGAGCCCACCGCGACGACGGTCCGGTCCTCGGCACCGCCTTCCGACCCTCGAGAGCCCGGCAGGACGGTTCCGGGGGTATGGCAAGCCACGCCGCTCTCCCTGCGAGGAGGTGCGCTCCCGTCTGCCCTCGGTTGGAACGTGACCTGCCCCAGTGCAGCGAGATGTGTCGTGCTCGAGAAAGGGTCGAGCAGCCAAGGCCTCCCGCAGTCGCTGCTTGTCACCACCAATGTCGCGGGCACCGCTCCGACGTTGGCCTCCCTGCCACCCTCGGCGAGCACCGTCGGGCTCACGGGCATCACCTGCCCCACGTCGAGGCGCTGCTACGCGGTGGGCGACAACGTGATGATCACGAGCGACGACGGCGGACGGACGTGGAGCTCGGCCGTTCCCCCTCCGGTCGATAACGTCGAGCCCACCATCTCGTGCCCGACGGAGAGCACCTGCTACGTCGTCGCCCGCCCCTATGGCTACGGCGTCGGGACGCCCGCCGACGTCTCCGTCACGCAGGACGGTGGGAGGACGTGGCACGCCGCGGCGCCGCTCGACGCCCTCGTCCCCGATCAGTTCCAGTGTCCGAGCACCACCTTCTGTGTGGGCCTGTCCCGCCACACGGGATCGGCGTGGCTCTACTCGACCTCGGATGGTGGAGCGTCCTGGGCCAACTGGCAACTCCCGAGTACCAGCGGCGGTACCTACGTGCCGAACTCCGTGTGGTGCGATGAGGCGGGGGCCTGCGTAGTGGGTGCGGTCCTCAATCCTGACCTCACGCAGGCTCTGGGCGCGCCAATCGTGCTGACCACGCCCGATGCGGGGGCACATTGGAGCGTGCACCCTCTCGCTACTCTGAGAGGGGTCACCGAGAAGATCATGGTGGCCTGCAGCGCGCAGACCAATTGTGCGGCCGCGCTCCTCGGCAACGGCACCGTTGCGGCGCTGGCAACCGGAGACGGTTGGACCACCACCATCTACGACTCGGTCGGCTCGGACGTCCAAGGGTTGGCATTGGCCACGGCGTCGTCGTTGGCGTGCCCCACGGCCAACCGGTGCCTCGGCGCGACAGGCGGCTCCTCGAGCGACCAGCCGAGCGCTCTCCTGACCCGCTCACCTGCCTGATCTCTCATCGAGCGGTGCCTTGGCGAGGGCTACCCATGGGCGACTGCCGGTACGCTGGGTCCCCGTGGCGGACGACTCGCTCGACATCGATGTGCTGGCCTCCTCCCTGGAGTCGGACTACGGCGACGTGGCGATCCTGCTCCGGGTGCTTGCCAACCGGCTCTCCGGAGCCCTCGGCGACCGACTCCGGATCGAGCGGGAGGGCGGGCGCTTCCGCAAGCCCCTCCGCATTCGCCGCCTGAGCGTCGTCCTCGGGGACGACGAGCTGACCGCCTCCTTCGAGGACGGCCGACTCGACACCTCCATCTCGCACCGCAGCGGCGGGATCCGCATACGGTCGGAGAAGCTGGCGCTCACCGACTGGCTCCGCCGGCTGCTCGAGTCCCTGCGCGCCGAGGCCACCTACAACCAGGCCACCCGGGCGGCCCTCGAGTCCATCGTCATCGGAGGTCAAGATGCCAGCTGACGAAACCCCGGTCCCGGCGCCGACGGAAGCCGACGGGGGCATCCCGGCCGACGCGCACAAGCGGCTGGCCGATCTCGAGGAGCGTCCGGGCCACCCCGGCATGTTCACGTCCGACCTCTCGGTCAACGAGTTCCTTCTCATAAAGGAGGTCGGGTTCCATCCCCTCGGCTTCGTCATGGGCAGCTCGATCTACCACCTCGGGATCCAGACGCGGCGCTGGTCGAAGAGCCAGGAGCTGGCCAAGCTCACCGAGGCGATGTACAACGCCCGAGAGCTCGCGATGACGAGGATGGAGGAGGAGGCGCTCGAGCTCGGCGCGGACGGCGTGGTCGGCGTACGCCTCGACGTCAACTACTACGAGTTTGGATCCGACACCGCCGAATTCATCGCGCTCGGCACGGCGGTCAAGGCGGAGGACGGGCGATCTCACCGGAACAACCAGGGCATGCCCTTCACCTCGGACCTCTCGGGGCAGGACTTCTGGATCCTCATGCAGACCGGGCACATCCCCCAGGGCCTCGTGATGGGGACCTGCGTGTACCACATCGCCCACCGCTCGCTCGGCCAGACCATCCGCTCGGCGGGCCAGAACATCGAGCTGCCCAACTTCACTCAGGCGCTCTACGAGGCCCGCGAGCTGGCGATGACGAGGATGCAGGACGAGGCGAACCGGCTGGGCGCCTCCGGCATCGTCGGCGTGAGGTTGGAGGAGAAGTCGCACATGTGGGGAGACCACACGATCGAGTTCCTCTCCCTCGGCACGGCCGTCGTCAAGGGCGATCAGGGTTTCACGATCCCCCAGCCCCAGACCATCATCTCCCTCGACAACTGACCCGATGCCGTCCGACCGTGCCACCGGCGGCGAGGCGAGCGGAGCCGACGCCCAGGCGCTGGAGCGGGAGCGCGAGCTCGAGGGCGTGGACGTCACCGAGGTGCATCTCCCGGAAGCGGCCGGACGCCGGCTGGCGGGCGGTGCATGGACGTCCGCCCTGTCGGTCAGCGACTTTGCGGCCTGCGAGCAGCTCGGGATGGAGCCGCTCGGGTTCGTCCAGGGATACTCCGTCATGCAATGGGCCTGGTACTCGACGATGAGCCCGGGTTTCTCCACATGGGGCCCGACCCGCCGGGACCAGTACAGCGAGCAGTGGCGCTGCCCGCACGGGTTCGTGAGCGCCGAGCACCGCGCCTACGGGATCAACCTCGAGCAGACCTGGATCGAGGATACGTGGGGGGAAGGGTGGGGCCGCGCCTTTGGGCGCATGCTCGACGAGGCCCGCGAGCTCGGTGCGCACGGGGTCGTCGGCGTGACCAGCGACATGCGACCGCTCGTCGGGAGCGGCATCGAGGAATTCTCGGTTCGTGGCACCGCCGTCGCGGTGCCGGATGCCCCCCTCCCCGATCCCCCGTTCTCCACGTTCCTCGCCGGCCAGCGCCTCGCCAAGCTGATCGAGGCGGGCTTCGCGCCCGTGTCCGTGGTCGCCACCCTCTCCTCGGTCCTCATGTACGCCAACTGCATCACCCTGTACCAACTCACGGGTCGCTCGACGTGGGGCGGGGGCCTGTCCGGCGTCCAGTCGATCGAGCAGGTCGGTCGGGCCCAGCAGGCCGCCCGCGAGCTGGCCCGGCGCAGGGTCCTGCTGGAGCTCGGAGGCGACGCCCTGCACGGTGCGAGCCTGGACGTCTCGGAACGGGAGGCAGGAGAGGGCAGCGTCGCCATCCAGTGCCATCTGCGAGGAACCCGGGTGCGCCGCTTCAAGGACTTCGACCCCTTGCCTGCGCCCGGACCCGTCGTCCGGCTGTCGTGACTCTCCTGGCCACCGGCCCTGCGGCAGGTTCCCGATGAGCGAGCTGATCGAAGCCCTGACCGCGGTGGCGGAGCCCAGGCCGCCCGGCGCGGGTCGCAGCACCACGTCGGACCTCTCGATCGACGAGATCCTCCTCCTGCACGCGGCGGGGTGGGAGCCGGTCGCGCTGGTCTTCGGGGTGAGCTGCTGGTCGATCCCCTGGGGAAGCCTGGGAACGTGGCAGGGCCAGGTCGGCGAGGTTCGCGAGGCGAGCGAGGCCTTCCGGGGCGCCTTCGAGGAGGCTTCCTACCAGCTGCGCCGGGAGACCGATCGACTGGGTGGCTTCGGCGTGGTCGGCGTCGAGATCGAGCTGCGCATGCGTGCCCAGCACGTGGACCTCGCCCTCACCGGCACCGCGGTGCGATCGGTGGGTCCGAACCCCGCCGCCACGAACTTCCAGTCCGACCTCTCGGCCCGGGACTTCGTCCTGCTCCTTCGGGCCGGCTGGGTCCCCCTCGATCTCGTGGCGGGAGCCAGCTTCGTCATCGCTCCCCGCCGCTCAGCCCGCCAATGGGCCGCCCAACAGGGTCGCAACGTCGAGCTCACCAACCTCACGCAGGCCCTCTACCACGCGCGAGAGGTCGCGATGGAGCAGATGCAGGCCGGCGCCCTGCGACTCGAAGCCGCCGGAGTGGTCAACGTCAAGCTGCGTGAGGGCCCCCTCGGCTACAGCCATCGGGTGGTCCAGTTCGTCGCGCTCGGGACGGCCGTCCGGCTCGGCGACGAGGGTCACCAACACATCGAGCCGACGATGGTGGTCTCCCTCGACGAGCAGGACCGGATGTTCGAGGCTACGAGCCTCCGGACGCCCGACACTCGGAAACGCTGAGGGGCCCACCGCGATGCCGCCCCGCGCAACGGCGCCTTCTACACTCGTGGCCCGCCGGCGGGAGCCTCCGGTCGGCGTCCGGCGGATCGCATCGCCGGGGCACGCACAGGAAGATGCCGCCATGCCCTTTGTCCTAACGGAGAAGCCCCGTCCCCACGTCACGGTGGTCACGCTCAACCGCCCCGAGCGGATGAACGCGATGGCCTTCGACGTGATGATCCCGCTGCGCGAGGCGCTCGAGGAGATCAGCAAGGACAACGAGACGAGGGTCGTCGTGCTGACCGGAGCGGGCCGCGGATTCTGCTCCGGAGCCGACCTCGAGAACCCTGGCAGCATCCCCAACGTGGCGGGCCTCGGGCTCCCGGCGATCGCACTGCGCTCGATGGAGCTGCTCGACGACGTCGTCCGCACGGTCCGGCGCATGCACCAGCCGGTGATCGGCGCGATCAACGGCGCCGCGATCGGCGGGGGGTTCTGCCTCTCGCTCGCCACCGACATCCGGATCGCCTCGCAGAGCGCCTACTTCCGCGCCGCGGGCATCAACAACGGGCTGACGGCGAGCGAGCTCGGCATCAGCTTCCTCCTCCCCCGGGCCATCGGATCGACGCGGGCGGCCGAGATCATGCTGACCGGCCGGGACGTCGACGCCGAAGAGGCCGAGCGACTGGGCATCGTCAATCGGGTCGTGCCGGACGAGGAGCTCCTCGAGTCGTGCTACGAGACCGCCGCCCAGATCATCCGCTGGAGCCACGTCGGCGTCGAGCTCACGAAACGCTCCCTGTGGATGAGCCAGGACGCCGCAAGCTTCGAGACCCACATGAACTACGAGGGGACGGCGCAGCTCTACGTGCGGTTGACCACCCAGAACTTCGAGGAGTCGATCCGGGCCCGCAAGGAGAAGCGCCCCCCGATCTTCACCGACTGAGCCGGCCTCAGGCGGTGTTGACGAGGCTGCTGGCCGCCATCTCGAAGTAGTCCAGCAGCTCCCGCCGATCCTCCGGGGAGCAGTCGGCGGATTCGACGGCATCGGTCATGTGGCGCAACCAGGCGTCCCGCTCGAGCGTCGTGATCACGAAGGGCGAGTGCCGCATGCGGAGCCGGGGATGGCCCCGCTGCTCGCTGTAGCTGGGCGGACCACCCCAGTACTGGGCCAAGAACAGCTCCAGGTGCTCCTTGGAGTCCTCCAGTTCCTCCGGGTACAGCGGTCGCAGGACCGGGTCGGCCGCCACCCCGGCGTAGAAGCGCCCCACGAGGCTCTCGAAGAACTCCGAGCCGCCGACTCGATCGAAGAGGGTCATCCATGTCGACGGTAGACGACGCGGTGGCTCCTTCGGTCCGAATACACTCGACCGGCGCTGAGCTGATCAGGTTGCCCCGCGGGTGTAGCTCAATGGCAGAGCCCCAGCCTTCCAAGCTGGTTATGCGGGTTCGATCCCCGTCACCCGCTCCCAGGTCGAAGCCCCTTTGTCGGGCTCTGATGCCTTTCTGACCCCCGGTCGATCGCGCGGCGAGTCCTTCTCGCGGCTCTCACGGGCGCTCAAACCCGCCCGGCCAGCCACGCTCGATACCGGGTTGGCGGCGGATGCCTTCGGACCAGAAGCGACGCCGCCCGTTCGCTACGAGTCAGGTCCGTGACGCTCGTCTCCGGCCCGATCGACCTCCGTCGGGGTGACCGCCAGCCACCAGACACCGACACCGATGCCGGCTACCGCCAGGGCGGCTCCGACCGCTATAGCAGGGATGTTGCGTTCCCCTTCACCGATGGCGAGCGTGATGAGGCCCACCGCAAAGAGGCAGATGGCACTGAGAAGAAGCTTCTTCGCTTTCGCCATTTGGAGGGAATCCTACGAGCAGTGAAACCAAGGAGGGGACGGAGTGCAGCTCTTGAGATGTTTGCCCCGCTTGCTCGCCGCCCCGCATTCAGTGGGTCCGGGCCTAGTCCGACCGGGCGGGTCGTGCGAGATCGAGGCTGCGTAGATCGGAGATCTCGGGAAGAGCCGCAGCGCGAGGTCCGGGTACCATCAGCCGCTTGCGCCCGATCGTCGGTCCAAAGGATCACGTCGTCCGGCTTCCGGACGGACGACTGCTCGGCTACGCGGAGTACGGCGATCCGCAAGGTCGACCCGTCGTCAACTGCCACGGCGGCCTGACGTGCCGCCTCGACGTCCAACCGGCGGACGCTGCGGCACGAAGTGCCGGGGTGCGCCTCCTCTCGCCGGACCGGCCAGGGATCGGACTCTCGTCGCGTCTTCCCGACCGGACCATCGGTGCGTGGCCCGACGACGTCGCCGCGCTGGCGAACCAGCTCGGGATCGATCGGTTCGCGGTGATGGGCTGGTCCTTCGGAGGGCCCTTCGCCGCCGCCTGCGCCGCGCTCCTGTCCGAGCGGGTGACCGCCACGGCCATCGTCGCCGGGGGGGTCCCACTGGACTGGCCCTGCGCGGCCAACGGGTTCGAGAACACGACCGACGCGGTCTTCTTCCGGTTGTCGCGGATGTCTCCCCTCCTGGCCTTGGTCGGCCTGCGAATCGTCGGCGAGGTGGCGGCGCGCGCACCGACGTTGTGGATGCGGATCGGTTCGTCGGAGATGGCGCCCAGCGACGTCGAGGCGATCGAACGGGACGGCGTCGGCGAATTCGCGCAGTCCATAGGCGAGGGTCTGCGCTGCCCTGCGGGCGCCCTGGACGACTATCTCTGCTACACGATGCCGTGGGGATTCGAGTACGAGGGCATCGAGGGGCCGGTGCACCTCTGGCAGGGCGACCAGGACACCTTCCTCCCCGCCGCATGGAGTGAGGAGGCCGCCCGGCGCATTCCCCATGCGAAGCTCTCGATCGAGCCCGGCTACGGCCACTTCCTGGCTCGAGACCATTGGGCCGAGATCTTCGCCGGGCTCGCCGAGAGCTGAGGCCCGCTCCGGTCAGCGAACTCCGAGCGGCCGGAACTGCACGCTGATGCGAGGACCGGCGGGGCGCCTCGTCTTCGGTACGGCGTGCTCCCACGTGCGCTGGCAGCTGCCGCCCATCACCAGCAGATCGCCGCGTCCGAGCTCGTAGGGGCGCGAGAGGCCGCCACTCCGAGGGCGGAGGAGGAACCGGCGTGGCTCGCCGAGCGAGAGGATCGCGACGAGGGTGTCCTCCCGGGATCCACGACCGATGGTGTCGCCGTGCCACGCGACGCTGTCCCGGCCGTCACGGTACAGGCAGAGGCCTGACGTGCACAGGGGCTCACCGAGCGCGCCCCGATAGTGGTCGCTCAACATCTGGCGTGCCTCGGCGAGGGCGACATCGGGGAGCTCCTCGTTCGGCTCGTAGAACCGCACGAGACGAGGAACGTCGACCATCTGGTCGTACATCCTGCGACGCTCGGCCCGCCATGGAACGAGCCGATGCAACCGCTCGAACAGCACGTCGGGACGCCCCACCCAGTCCCGACGCAGATCCACCCAGGCGCCGCCGTCGAGATGCGTGCGCTCGACGAGCTCGCCGAGCGGGCGCGGACGGGGCTCGGCGTCCGAGTCCAGGAGAGACGCCTGGGTGACCACCATCGGGTCCCAGTCTAGGGACGAGGGGGCGAACAATCGTTCGCCCCAAGGCGGATCAGCTCTCCTCGTCGCCCCCGGGCCGCTCGAGGACGCCGACGCCGATGTCGGCCCAGACCACCTTTCCCGCCCGGGGGACCTCACGCACCCCCCACCTCTTGGACAAGGTGTCGACGATGAGCAGGCCCCTACCCCCGGACTCCATCACCCTCGGCGTCTTTCGCTCGGCCCATTGCCCGCTGGCGTCGGACACCTCGACCGTCACGGTCTCCCCCTCGAAGCAGAGCTCGACCGAGTAGCGGCTCCCGGCGTGTTGGACGACGTTGGTCGCGAGCTCGGTGACGACGAGCTCGACGTCGTCGGTGTCGAAGCCCCAACCTCGCCCCGCGTTGCGGACGAATCGGCGAGCGGCTGCAGGCGAGCCCGCCTCACAAGAGAACGTCCGGTGCGTGCGGAGCACATGCGTACGGTACCCGGCACCTCGGAGCCTAAGCGTGACGGCAACGGCGCACGGGGGCGACGCGACCGATGTTTCAGCGCCATCCTCTGGTCGGTCAGGAGATTCGACGACGAGCCGTCGACAACCCAAATACCCTGAGACGACCGGCCGCTACTCCTCTATCGGAAACGTCGTCTCCAGGCCGAGGATGCCGAGGACCCGCCTCACCGAGTCGCTGGGCTTTCGTAGGCGGATCTCACCGCCCCCGGCACCGAGGGTCTTGGCGGCCATCAAGAGGGCGTTGAACGCATCGGAGCCCATGAAATTGGCCCGGCTGAGGTCGACGACGACGCCTCGCTGTTGCGGTTGCCACGCTTGCGCGATCGCCCGCTCGAACTCCGCAGCGTTGGACATGTCGATCTCCCCGGCGACCACGACGAGGCCGGCACCGTCCGACCCGAGCGCGCCATCTCCGGCGAAAACCTGAATTTGTGCAAGCTCCGCCATTCGCTGCGACTCTCCACGCTTCCCCACCCATCGGACGGCAACGAGGGATCGTTGCGATCGTCCGGGGACTGTCGATGTGCCGGTGACAACCGACGGCGATGTTACTCAACCGGCGCTCGTACCCTCGACGGACCCCGCCGATCGCAACGATCGGCGGGTCAGCCGACCTCGCGCTCCTCGAGGACGTCTCGAAGTCTCGCCTCGAAGTCTGCGGCATCGACGCCCTCGAATCTCACCCGCTTTCGCCGCGCCGAGGTCCCGGAGACCACCGCGAGGCGTCTGCGCTCACATCCGAACCGTTCCGCGAGCAAGGTGAGGAGCGCTCGGTTCGCTCGACCTTCGTGGGGCGGGGCCGCCAGCCTCACTTTGAGGGCGTCGCCGTGGACGCCGACGACGCCGCTCGAGCGCGCCCCGGGTTGGACGTGGACCCGCAGGACGGGGCCCGCGCCCGTAGCATCGAACAGATCACCCGTGAAAGACCTCAACGGCCGGACTCTCCCGAGCTCCCGTACCCGAGGCCCCGGCGTGCGGCGGCCACGTCGAGGCCACCCCAGCCTTCCCGAACGAGCTGCCTCCATCGATCGGCGATCGCGGCGGCGACCGGCGCGACGCCCATGCCGGCGTCGGGACGCATGACGTCGAGCCCGCCTCCACCGAGCATCACGCCGGCGATCGCGTCCTCAGTCGGGAGCAGGGTAAGGACGATCTCCGCACCCGAGAGGGCATCGGCGACGTCGGCGGGTGTCGTGGCGCCGAGATCTCTCAGGGGCCGGGTCGTCTCGGGGTGCCGGGACCAGGCCGCGACGTCCAACTGCGAGGAGAGCAGCCGGGACACCATGGCCGAGCCCATGGTGCCCGCGCCGATCACCGCAATGCAGATACGGGCTGCCCGATCGCCCGAGTCCGGACCCGTGGTCTGTGGCATCTCACCCCCGTCCTCGACGTCAAAGGTGCAGGTCACCGATGGACAACACCAGGAACTTCACGTACCCTTCCACCAGGAGAGCACACTCTGGGGGGTGCAAGTGGCGAAAGGGGAAGGCGCCACCTCCGGCTTCCCGGCCAGGGAAGTCGCCGGCCCCCCCCTCGTCATGATGCACCCGCTCACCTGGGCAAACAGGCTTCGACGGTCGCCCGACGCATCGCTTGGTGGACGCGAGTGCATGCGTTCCGATCCCAGGCAATCGCCTAAGATTCAGCAGAGGCAACTCTGTAAGACCGCCAGTTGCCCAGAAGGAGGGCTCTGTCGGTCGGCGGCGTGGGAGGGGGTCGGCGGCCGAGGCCGTTTCGCATCCCTCCTCCGTGCACGCACCGTCCCGCTCGGAGACCGCTCGGGAGGTTGAGTCGATGGCCGTCAGGGAGAGCGCAACGATTCTCTTCACCGATCTGGTCGGCTCGACCGAGCTGTCCCAGTCGCTCTCCCCGGCCGAGGCCGATCAGGTCCGTCGGGCCCACTTCGCCACGCTGAGGAAGGCCGTCGCGAGCAGCGAGGGCACCGAGGTGAAGAACCTGGGCGACGGGATCATGGTCACCTTCTCGGCGTCGTCGACCGCCGTGTCGTGCGCGGTGGCCATGCAGCAGGCCGTCGAGGCACAGAACCGCAGCAACGGCCACGCCCTCGGGTTGCGGGTCGGCCTGAGCGGCGGCGAGGTGACCAAGGAGTCGACCGACGACGGCGACGACTACTTCGGCGATCCGGTCATCGAGGCGGCCCGACTGTGCGCCCAGGCCGAGGGCGGGCAGATCCTGGCCTCCCAGTTCGTCCAGATCATGGCCGGCCGCCGCACCCCCCACGCCTTTACCCCCGTGGGTCCGCTCGAGCTCAAGGGGCTGACCGAGCCGCTCGAGACGGTCGAGGTGGGCTGGGAGCCCCTGGCCGAGACCGAGGGCGGCGCCACGGTCGACGAGGTCCCGATGCCGAGAAGGCTGGGTCACCGCCCCGGCCCCGGGGTGGTCGGTCGTCACCTGCACCTCGTGACGGTGGAGGAGGCCTACAAGCGGGTGGCCGGCCTCCAGGGCCGGGAGGTGGTGCTGATCGCCGGAGAGGCGGGGCAGGGCAAGACCACCCTCGCCGCCGAGGCGGCCCGGCGGGCCCACGGCGAGGGAGCGGTCGTGTTGCTCGGCCGCTGCGACGAGGAGCTCGGGGTGCCCTACGCCCCCTTCGCCGAGGCCCTCAACCACTACGTCTCCCACGCCCCCGAAGAGGTGCTCACCGCCCACGTGGCCGCCCACGGTGCCGAGCTGTCCCGCCTCACCCGGGCGCTGCGCTCCCGGCTGCAGGGGCTGGCCGCGCCGAGCGAGGGGGCCGACGCCGAGACCGAGCGCTACGTGCTCTACGCCGCGGTGCTCGGCCTCCTGACCGCGGCCTGCGAGCAGCGTCCGGTGGTGCTCGTCTTGGACGACCTGCAGTGGGCCGACGTGGCCAGCCTGCAGCTGCTGCGTCACCTGGTGAAGGAGGCCGATCCCCTCCAGCTGCTCATCTTGGGCACCTACCGGGACACCGAGCTGTCCCCGACCCATCCCCTGACCGAGACCCTGGGGGCCCTGCGACGCGAGCCGGGGGTCGGGCGCATCTCCTTGAAGGGCCTCGACGACGACGAGGTGGTGCAGTACCTCGAGGCCGCCGCCGGCCACGACCTGTCCAAGGAGGGCCTCGAGCTGGCCCACGCCGTCTACGGGGAGACCGACGGCAACCCCTTCTTCGTGTCCGAGATGCTCCGCCACCTGACCGAGTCCGGCGCCGTCTATCGGGACGGTGGCGGTTGGTGGGTCTCGGGCGACATGAACGATGTCATCCTTCCAAACAGCGTCAAGGAGGTCGTGGCCACCCGGGTCGCCCGCCTCGGCGAGCAGTCCACCCGCGTGCTCTCGGTGGCCGCCGTCATCGGGCGCGACTTCGACATCGAGACCCTCAGCCGGGTCACTGGCCGAGAGGAAGACGAGCTGCTCGACCTGCTCGACGCGGCGGGCGCCGTCGCCCTCGTGCGAGAGGCCCCCGATCTCCCGGGCCGATACACCTTCTCCCACGGCCTCGTCCAGCACACCTTGTACCAGGAGCTGAGCGCCACCCGGCGGGCCCGCGTCCACCGCCAGGTGGCCGAGGCGATCGAGGAGATCTTCGGGGAGCACCAGGTCGCCCGCGTCGGCGAGCTCGCCCACCACTGGTTCCACGCCACCCAGCTGGTGGACACCCACAAGGCCATCTCCTACTCCCGCCAGGCGGGGGAGCTGGCGCTCGCCGCGCTGGCGCCCGAGGACGCCGTGCGCTACTTCAACCAGGCTCTCCAGCTGCTCGACCAGCTTCCCAACGCCGACCCCGGCCTGGCGGTCGACCTCCGACTCGACCTCGGCATTGCCCAGCGCCAGGCCGGGATCCCGGAGTTCCGGGAAACCCTCTTCGATGCTGCCCGCCGGGCCCAGGCCCTCGGCGACCCGGATCGACTCGTCCGGGCGGCCCTCGGCAACAACCGCGGCCTCTACAGCGCAGCCGGCGTCGTCGACGAGGAGAGGGTGGCGGTGCTCGACTCGGCGCTTGAGCAGCTCCCGGCTACTGACAGCCCGGAGCGAGCCGTGCTCCTCGCCACTTTGTGCAGCGAGCTCGCCTACGGTCCCCTCGACCGGCGCCTGGCGGTCGCCCGGGAGGCCACCGAGATCGCCGAACGCCTGGGCGACCCGGCCACGCTGGTCGACGTCAGCAACCTGCAGCAGCTGGCACTCACGATCCCCGAGACATTGTCCGATCGCCTGCGCACCGGAGAGCGGGCCGTGGCGCTCGCGCAGGGTCTGGGCGATCCGGCACGGGAGTTCTGGGCGGCCTGCGCGGACCACGCCAACGCCTTGCAGGCCGGCGAGTTCGAGCGCTCGGCGCGCCATGTCGCGACGATTCAAGAGCTGAGCCAGCGGCTCCGGCAACCGGTGCTGCTGTGGGCGGCCGCCTTCCTCATGGGCGGCGAGGCGCTCGTCCGAGGTGACCACGAGGAGGCCGAGGAGCGCGCCAACGAAGCCCTCGAACTCGGGACGTCGAGCGGACAACCCGACGCCCTCCCCGCCTATGGCGGGCAGATGATGCTGGTCCGCTACCAGCAGGGACGCCTGGACGAGCTCGCCCCCCTCGTCGTCGACGTGGCGGCACAGAATCCGGGCATCCCCGCGTATCAGGCGTGCGTGGGGCTGACCCACCTCGAGGCCGGCGAGCACGAGGAGGCGCTCGAGATGCTCGAGCGAGGTGCCGCGGACGGCTTCGCGTCGGTGAAGCCCGACAGCACCTGGTTCGACGCCATGGCCATCTACTCGGCGCTGGCCATCGAGTTGCGCGCCGTGGAGCCGGCCGAGCGACTGGTGGGTCTCATCACTCCCTACCGAGACCAGATCCCCTTCCAGGGCCTCACCATCCAAGAGCCCGTCTCGTACTACCTGGGCGCGCTGCTCGCGGTCCTCGGTCGAGAGCAGGAGGCCACCGGCTGCTTCGAGCAGTCGCTGGAGCTGTGCGCGCGGGGCAACATGCGGTTCGCGGAAGCCCAGACCCAGCTGGCGTGGGGCCGCATGCTCGCCACGAGTGAGAGCGGCGACGATCGACAAAGGGCGCGGACCCTACTGGAGAAGGCGGGCGCCACCGCCAAGGCCCGCCGCTATTCGACCATCGCGCGACGGGCCGAGCAGGCGATGCAACGCCTCGAAGCGGCCAGCTGACCCTCGTGGGCAGGCGATCGGTGACCCATCGACCCCCCCGCAGGCAACCGCCCCGCCCGGAGCCCCGGTAGATGGCGGCGACCGAAAGCGTCACGATTCTCTTCACCGACCTGGTCGGCTTGACCGAGCTGTCTCAGTCGCTCTCCCCGGCCGAGACCGATCAGGTAAGGCGTGCCCACTTCGCCACGCTGAGGAAGGCCGTCGCGAGCAGCGAGGGCTCCGAGGTGAAGAACCTGGGCGACGGGATCATGGCGGCCTTCCCGGCCGCGTCGATCGGGCTCTCCTGCGCGGTGGCCATGCAGCAGGCCGTCGAGGCGCAGAACCGCAGCAACGGCAACGGCCACGCCCTCGGGCTGCGGGTCGGCCTGAGCGGCGGCGAGGTGACCAAGGAGGGCGACGACTACTTCGGCGATCCCGTCATCGAGGCGGCCCGACTGTGCGCAACGGCCCAAGGCGGGCAGATCCTGGCCTCCCAGTTCGTCCAGATCATGGCGGGTCGATGGGGCGGGCAGGCGATCCGTGCGCTCGGTCCGCTCGAGCTCAAGGGGCTGACCGAGCCGCTCGAGACCGTCGAGGTGGGCTGGGAGCCCCTGGCCGAGACCAAGGGCGGCCCGGCGGTCGACGAGGTCCCCCTCCCGAGAAGGCTGGGTCACCACCCCGGCCCCGGGGTGATCGGTCGCCACCTGCACCTCGTGACGGTGGAGGAGGCCTACAAGCGGGTGGCCGGCCACCAGGGCCGGGAGGTGGTGCTGATCGCCGGCGAGGCGGGGCAGGGCAAGACCACCCTCGCCGCCGAGGCGGCCCGGCGGGCCCACGGCGAGGGAGCGGTCGTGTTGCTCGGCCGCTGCGACGAGGAGCTCGGGGTGCCCTACGCCCCCTTCGCCGAGGCCCTCAACCACTACGTCTCCCACGCCCCCGAAGAGGTGCTCACCGCCCACGTGGCCGCCCACGGCGCCGAGCTGTCCCGCCTCACCCGGGCGCTGCGCTCCCGGCTGCAGGGGCTGGCCGCGCCGAGCGAGGGGGCCGACGCCGAGACCGAGCGCTACGTGCTCTACGCCGCGGTGCTCGGCCTCCTGACCGCGGCCTGCGAGGAGCGTCCCGTGGTGCTCGTCTTGGACGACCTGCAGTGGGCCGACGTGGCCAGCCTGCAGCTGCTGCGTCACCTGGTGAAGGAGGCCGATCCCCTCCAGCTGCTCATCTTGGGCACCTACCGGGACACCGAGCTGTCCCCGACCCATCCCCTGACCGAGACCCTGGGGGCCCTGCGACGCGAGCCGGGGGTCGGGCGCATCTCCTTGAAGGGCCTCGACGACGACGAGGTGGTGCAGTACCTCGAGGCCGCCGCCGGCCACGACCTGTCCAAGGAGGGCCTCGAGCTGGCCCACGCCGTCTACGGGGAGACCGACGGCAACCCCTTCTTCGTGTCCGAGATGCTCCGCCACCTGACCGAGTCCGGTGCCGTCTACAAGGACGACGCCGGGCGCTGGGCGGCCACGACCGAGGGGCTCACGCTCCCCAACAGCGTCAAGGAGGTGGTGGCCACCCGGGTGGGCCGGCTCGGCGAGCAGTCCACCCGCGTGCTCTCGGTGGCTGCCGTCATCGGGCGCGACTTCGAGCTGGCCCACCTGAGCCGAGTGACCAACCGCAACGAGGACGAGCTGCTCGACCTCCTCGACGCCGCCGCCGACGCGGCGGTGGTCCGAGAGGTCCCGGAGGTCCCCGGGCGCTACAGCTTCTCCCACGCCCTCGTGCAGCACACCTTGTACCGGGAGCTGGGGGCCACCCGGCGGGCCCGCGTCCACCGCCAGGTGGCCGAGGCCCTGGAGGACCTCTGCGGAGACCACCCGGAGGCTCGGGTCGGCGAGCTCGCCCACCACTGGTTCCACGCCACCCAGCTGGTGGACACGAACAAGGCCATCTCCTACTCCCGCCAGGCGGGCGAGTCCGCCCTGGCCGCGCTCGCCCCGGCCGACGCCGTGCGCTACTTCCTCCAGGCCATCCAGCTGCTCGACCAGCTGCTCGGGTCGGACCCCGCCCTGGCGGTCGACCTCCGACTCGACCTCGGCACCGCTCAGCGCCAGGCTGGGATCCCCGCCTTCCGTGAGACGTTCTTGGACGCGGCCCACCGGGCCCAGGCCCTGGGCGACAGCGACCGACTCGTCAAGGCGGCGCTCGGCAACAACCGGGGCTTCTTCAGCGCCCTCGGGGTGGTGGACGAGGAGAAGGTCTCGGTGCTGGAGTCGGCCCTCGAGCTGGCCTCTTCCGGCGACGGCCCCGACCGCGCCGTGCTCCTCGCCACCTTGTGCAGCGAGCTCTGCTACGGGCCACTAGATCGGCGACTGGATCTCGCCCGCGAGGCGACCGAGATGGCTCGACGCCTGGACAATCCCGCCACCCTGATCGACGTGCTCAACCTGCAACAGCTGCCCCTCACTATCCCGAACACCCTTGCCGGTCGGTTGCCCAACACCGCCAAGGCGGTGTCCCTGGCCGAGGAGCTGAACGAGCCGGTGCGGCTCTTTTGGGCCATGCACTTCGACCGCAACAACGCCATCCAAGAGGGTGACTTCGAGCGGGCCGCGCACCACCTCGGGGTGATGAAGGGCCTGAGCGAGCGCCTCCGCCAGCCCATGATGGTCTGGGTGACGACCTACCACGAGGCGGTCGAGGCAATGATGTTCGGGGACGACGAGCGGGCGGAGCAGCTGGCCAACCTCGCCCTCGAGATCGGCACCGACAGCGCACAGCCCGATGCCTTCGCCTTCTACGGGGCACAGCTGATGTTGATCCGGATCCAGCAGGGCCGGTTGCCCGAGCTGGCAGACCTCGTCCGGAACGTCGCCGAGCAAAATCCCCGCATCGCCGCGTACCAGGCGTGCGAAGTGTTGACCCACTTCGAAGCGGGCGAGGAAGCAGAGGCGCTTGCGCTGCTGGAACGGGCGGCCGAGGACGGGTTTGCCTGGGTGTTCCCCGACACGGCCTGGTTCGACGCCATCTCGGTCTACTCCCGGGCGGCGATCGAGCTCGAAGCCATTCGACCCGCGGAGCACCTCGTCGCGCTCATCGCACCGCACTACGAGCAGGTGCCGTTCCAGGGCCTCATCGTGCACGAGCCGATGTCCTACTTCCTCGGCGGTCTGCTCGCCGTACTTGGCCGAGACGACGAGGCGGAGACGTACCTGTCGGAGGCCGCTGCGCTCTGCGAGCGGGAAAACATGCGCTACGCCCAGGCACAGACCGAGTTGTCGTGGGGCCGCATGCTGGCGAGGAGGAGCGAGGACGGGGACCGGCAACGGGCGCGGGCGATGCTCGAGCGCGCACATGCTCGAGCCGTCGCCAACGGCTACCGGGCGATCGAGCGACGAGCGGCGCGCTCGCTCGACGCCCTCTGGCCCGCCGACTAGGCCGCCCGCTCACGAGGTCGGTCCCGACGGTGGGCTCGTGAGGCCTCGCCCCTCCAAGGCGGACGGTCCGAGGCAGGACACAGGTGCGGAGCTGGCGGTGCCCGGGGACCGGCGGTCGACGGACCGCGCCGATCCTACCGAGCAGCCGCCCTCTCGTTGCTCCGACCACGGAAGGGGGGACAAGTGGAGCGAGGCGGCCCTCGTCCTCGACGGCCGCACCTACACCCTCGCCGACCTAGTTCTCGTGGCGGTCCTCTCGGCCCAGTGGGACACCTTCGCCGCACGCGTCGTCGGACGAGATGAGGAGGCGCAGGTCGACTCCGAGAATGTCACCCAGGGGGTGATCGCGTTTCGCCGGGCCCGCCGGCTCGAGGCGGCGGCCGACCTGCGGAGCTGGCTGTCCGAACGGGACCTCGACCAGGAGGACCTCTTCGCTTTCGTGCGGTCCCAGTTACCCTCCGAGGCGTCCAAGGAGAGCCCCGAGGGTGGCACCAGCCCTCGAACCTCCGTCCCCCACCCGACCGAGGACGGAGACGGGGCCTCCCCGGCGCCGGTGACCGGGAGAACGCCCTGGTGGCCGGAAGCCGTGATGAGCGGGGACGTCGAGCGCTGGGCCACGACGCTCCAGCATTGGTGGGCCGCACAGGCCCTGCTGCACGAGCGAGGCGCGTCGACGCCCGCGAGGCCCGCGGATCGCGTCCCCCTGCTCGAACGGGCCCGATCCTCGAGCGCGATGCAGGTCATCGGACCCGTCGAGGACGAGCGGCTGCGCCACATGGTCGACCTCTCCGCCGACTACCTCGCCTGGCGCGAGTCGGCCATCGACGAAGCCGACGTCGACCGCCTGATCAGGGCCAAGCGGCTCGATTGGTCCTGGTATTGGTACGATCTGCTCCTCTTCGGGACCGAATCGGCCGTGCGGGAGGCGGCACTGTGTATCCGGCACGACGGGGAAGAGATCGCAAACGTGGTTGCTCGGGCCGGTGCGACGATCGAGAGCCGGCACACCCTCCTGCAGGATCTCGGACCGGAAGAGCGTGCTGCGCTCGTCGCGCTCGTTCCGGACGAGTTGGGGGGACCGTTCGTCGTCGACGGGAGACTGGTGCTGGTGCGGCTCCGGGCGGTGACCCCGCCGGATCGGGGTCTCGCAGAGACGCGCCGGGCAGCGCGCCAAGAGCTGGCCGATGACGCCTTGAGGCGCTTCGCGTCGGGGAAAGTGCAGCGAGTCGGGAGGTGGTGACGACGGGGATGGCGAACGAGGACGTCCTCGAGGAGATCCCCTTCATCGGCATGCTGCCGGCGACCATTCGACCCCTCGTGATCGAGCTGCTCGAGCCGAGGTCCTTCGAATTCGGCGACGTGATCATCCAACAGGGCGGCCCTCCGGACGGGCTCTACCTGATGGTCAGCGGATCGGCACGGGTGGTGATGGCCGCAGACGGGGGGATCGAGGCCACGCTCGGCCACGTCGGCCCGGGGGACACGTTCGGCGAGGCGGCGCTCCTGGACGCCGCTCCCCGCTCGGCCACCATACGAGCGTCGTCGCACGTCGAGGTCCTGACGCTCGACGCCCGAGTCTTCGACGCCCTGCGCCGGCTGCATCCCGAGCTCGGTACCGCCCTCGAGGGCTACCGCCGCGTCCACACGCTGCAACGGTTCCTCCGGACGCAGTCGGCCTTCGCCTCGATTCCTCTCGAGGGCCTCATGGAGATGGGGCAGGAGCTCACCGAGGTCGACTTCGCCCCGGGCGAGCGGGTCATCGAGGAGGGCGACCCGGCCGATTGCCTCTACATCGTGAAGGACGGGCGCCTCAAGGTCTCGAGGGCAGACGGCGATCGCACCATCGCCGTCGGCTACCTGCGCACGGGAGACGCCTTCGGCGAGGCGGCGCTCCGGCCGGGGCAGCTGCGCCAGGCGAGCGTCGAGGCCAGCATCCCGACGAAGCTCCTGCGGCTCGACGCCGAGCCGTTCCGGAGGCTCGCCGGCCGCTACGACGCGTTCGAGGGACGACTGACGGAGCTGATCGCCCTGCGACAGCGGCGATCGGCGGACTTCGTGCCTCTCGACTTCGCCGCAGACTCGACCGAGGGCGTCACGCGCCCGACGGGACCCACTGCGGGGAAGACCACGACCCCGGGCGTGACCGATCCCGACCTCCAGTCGGCTCCCGCGTTCGCGGAGCAGCCGCCTCCCCCGGCCGTCGCCGCACGGCCGAGCAGGCGCTTTCCCGTCGTTCGCCAGCTCGATGCGATGGACTGCGGAGCGGCGTGCCTCGGCATGATCGCCCAGTACCACGGGCACCGGGTGTCGATGCCCTTCATCCGCCAGGAGGCGGGCACGTCGACGAGCGGCACCACTCTCGCGGGCCTGCGCCACGGGGGTGCGGCCATCGGGCTCGCCATCGAGGCGGTCAAGGTGTCCCCGGAACGGCTTGGCGAGCTGCAGCTCCCCGCGATCGTCCACTGGGAGGGCAACCACTGGGTGGTGCTGATATCCGTCGACGGGCCGACGGTGAGGGTCGCCGATCCCGCCATCGGACCCCGGAAGATGAGCCGGGCGGAGTTCGACGAGGGCTGGACGCGGTACGCGGCCATCGCCACGCCGACCCCCGACCTGGCGCTCGCCCCGAGGGCACGTTCGGGCCTGCAATGGCTCGTCCCCTTCTTACGCCCCCACCGGAAGATCCTCCTCCTGGCGCTCGTGCTCGCCTTTGTCGCGGCGGCGGCAGAGGTTGCGATCCCCCTCATCAGCCAGCTGATCGTGGACCACGGGATCTTGAAGCACGACAGCTCCATCGTCACGGTCCTCGGGCTCATCGGCATCGCGCTCGGCATCTCGAGCGCCCTCATCGTCTACGCCCAGCGCCGGGCCTTGACCCGAGTCGCCGTGGGGCTCGACACGGCGTCGCTCGAGGACCTCACCGATACCCTCTTCGGGCTCCCGCTCTCCTACTTCGAGGCTCGCAGAACGGGCGACCTCGAACGGCGGCTCACCTCACTGCAGCAGATCAACCAGACCGTCACCCGACAGGGCGTCGCCACCATCACCTCTGCGACCCAGCTGGTGATGATCATCGCCTTGATGTTGTTCTACTCACCGGTCCTGGTGGCGATCTTCGTCGCCATGATGGCGCTGTTCGCCGTGTCGATCCGATACGCCATCCAGCGGGTGGGTCCGGTCTACGCCTCCCTCGAGCACGCCTTTGGACAGTTCACGGCACACCAAGTGGACACCTTGAAGGGGATCGAGACGGTCAAGGCGGCCGGGGAGCGCACGACGCTCCTGGAGTCGGTGTCCAAGGCCCTGACCGACCTGGGGGTGAAGCGCCACACCGCCGACCGGGTCGGCGGTCGCTTCAGCGCCGGCGTGAGCGTCATCGGGCTGACGACCGTCAGCCTCTTCACCTATCTCGGGGCCGTGTGGGTCCTTCACGACCAGTTCACCCTCGGCCAGTACCTGGCCTTCCTCATGCTGGCGGGACTCGCGGTGGCGCCCTCCCAGCAGCTGGCGCTCGTCTGGGACGACATCGAACGCTCGTCGGTCCTCCTCCAGAGGCTCCAGGACGTCTTCGAGCAGGAGGCCGAGCAGGCCGACCGGCTGGGCCAGCTGGCTCCGGTGCAATCCCTCGCCGGCGAAGTCGAGCTCAAGAACATGGCCTTCTCGTACCGGGCCCGAGGTGGCGTGTCCGGGGGTGGCCAGCGGGTGCTGTCGGGGATCAACCTGCACGCGTACCCGGGCATGACCGTGGGTCTGGTCGGGCGCTCGGGCTCGGGGAAGTCCACGCTGCTCCGGCTCCTGGCCGGCCTCCTCGAGCCGACCGAGGGCACCGTGCTCTACGACTCGGTCGACATCACCGGCTTGGACTACGGCCAGCTGCGTCAACGGCTGGGCTTCGTGCTGCAGAACCCCTACCTGTTCAGCGCGACGATCGCGGAGAACATCGCCTTCGGGGCGAGCGAGATCGATCGCGACCGCGTGAGGCAGTCCGCAGAGATCGCCGCCGCCCACGACTTCATCGATCGGCTCCCGCTCCGCTACGACACGCCCGTCGGCGACAGCGGCCTGCGCCTCTCGGGCGGTCAGGCCCAGCGAGTCGCCATCGCGCGGGCCGTCTATTGGGACCCCGCCGTCCTCTTGCTCGACGAACCGACGAGTGCGCTCGACGCGGAGGCCGAGCGCACCGTCAAGGACAACCTGAACCGGGTCCTCGAGGGCCGGACGGCGTTCGTCGTCGCCCACCGGCTGAGCACCATCCGGGACGCCGACCTCATCGTGGTGCTCGACCAGGGGCACATCGTCGAGACGGGCACCCACGAAGACCTCATGGCCAAGGAAGGCCTCTACGCGTACCTCTACGCGCAGCAGGTGGCGGACCTGTAGCCCGAGAGCCTCAGGAGCCGGTCCCCTCCGGGGCGCCCCCCGTCATGTTACCGGCCGTGTACGCGTGCGCACCGGCGCCGGCGAGCCGACCCTCGTTCACGATGAGGTACTCGTCCCGGATCGGTCGCTGCTCGAACCAGCACTCGAGGATCTCGCGCACCCCGGCCGAGTAGCGAGCCTGCGCGGAGAGCGAGGTGCCGGAGATGTGCGGGGTCATGCCGTGGTGGGGCATCGTGCGCCAGGGATGGTCGCTCGGGGCGGGCTGGGGGAACCAGACGTCTCCCGCGTACCCCGCGAGCTGCCCCTCCTCGAGGGCCCGCACGACCGCGTCGCGGTCGCAGATCTTGCCCCGGGCGCAGTTGATCAGGTACGCGCCACGCTTCATGTTGCCGATCAGGGACTCGTCGAAGAGGTGCTCGGTGCCCGGGTGCAGGGTGGCGTTGAGAGTGACGACGTCGCAGACGGGCGCGAGCGACTGCACGCTGTCGTGGTAGGTCAATCCGAGCTCCCGCTCGGTCTCCTCGGGGAGGCGATGGGGGTCGGTGTAGTGCAGGTGCACGCCGAAGGGCTGGAGCCGGCGCAAGACGGCCGATCCGATGCGCCCGGCGCCCACGGTACCGACGACCATGCCCTCGAGGTCGTAGGAACGCTCCGCGCAGTCGGCGACGTTCCAACCCCCGGAGAGCACCCACCCGTACGAGGGGAGGTAGTTGCGCACCATTGATAGGATCATCATCACTTCGTGCTCGGCCACGCTGATGCTGTTGCAATAGGTCACCTCGACCACCGACAGCCCGTGGTCCATGGCGGCCTGCAGGTCGACGTGGTCGGACCCGATGCCGGCGGTGACGGCCAGCTTCAGGTTGCGAGCCTTGGCGATCCGCTCGGCGGTCAGGTATGCGGGCCAAAAGGGCTGGGAGATCACGACGTCGGCGTCGGCAAGCTCCCGCTCGAACACCGAGTCCGGCCCGTCCTTGTCGGAGGTGACGACCAGGGTGTGACCCAGGGACTCGAGGTAGGGCCGCAGACCGAGCTCTCCGGACACGCTGCCGAGCAGCTCCCCGGGTCGGAAGTCGATCTGGTTGGGAGTCGGGAGCGTCTGGCCGCCGGGGTAGTGGTCGATCACGGGGATCTCGTCCCGAGCGTAGGTGCTGGGGGGTCCCCCCACGGGGTCGTCGTAGAGGACACACAGGATCTTTGCCATGGCGCTCCCAGCGATCGATGTCACAGGAGCGCGCAGCATACGCCGCTTCCCTACTCGCTCCCGAACTCCCGGTGCAGGTCGGGCAGGAACGTCGCCAGGTGGGACATCTCCTGGGCGCAGTGCACGAGCAGGGCCCTCGCGTCGACCACGCGCCTGCGGGTGAGCCGACCGGCCACGGCACCAGCCGATCTCGCGACGGCGTCCCCTCCCACCCTTAGCCGGACGTGACGCCCCCCCAACCAGAAGCGCGAGCGCATCTCCGCGCCGTCCCCGGCGGGTCGCACGACATGGACCAGATGGCCGATGTCCATGGGGAACTGCGACGAGCCGACCCTGGCGCAGACGACGGTCCGACCGCCACCGGGCACGAGCGCCGCCTCGTCGAAGCCGAGCTGGGCAGGGGACACGAACTGGATGGCCACGCGCGCGACGTTCGATCCCAGGCACTCGTCGACGAAGGACGTGCGGCCGACGTAGCGATCCCGGCCCAGCCTCCCCCGGTCGGGACCGTCGGACCACTCCACGTACAGATGGGCCTGGGGATGCCAGAGCTTGTACCGGCGGGGATCGCAACCGTGCCAGCCGAACCACCAGTCCCACATCTCGGCGCTGACACCGGGCATGGGCGTGAGCGCCGACACCCGAACGGAGCCGTCGCGCCCGAACGCGAAGCCGGTCTCGACCGGGCCGTGCTCCTCCTCGAGGAGCGCCGGACATTCGTCGAGGTCGGCCAGCAGCTCAGGAGATCGCGCTCCGATGCTCACCGCATCGGCGACGTGGGGAGCGAGCGGCGCCATCGAGGGTCGGAAGTACTTTGCGAAGGGCGTGTCCAGGTCTCCGGCGCGGTATCCGAGATACGGCCGGCGCGAAGGGTCCGGGCGGCCCGGGCGGGTTACGGGCGACCCATCCACGAGTGGAACCTTCCGAGGGGGTCGTAGGTGGAGCGCAACGCGTCGAGGCGGGCCAGGTGACCGTCGGCCGCGAAGGGCGCCGGCCGCTGCCCCAGGTTCTCGTCCGCCAGCTGGATCCCCGTGGCCAGGTGCTCCAGGGCTCCCATGTGAGACGCCGGCCAGTCGGCGTAGCGTGCGTCGTCCGCCGGATCGCGCCAGACCGAGTACAGCGCCAGGTAGACCTCGTCCTCCAACGAGTAAGCCATGTCCTGGCGGGGCGGCGACGGGCCCCAGTTGAGCCAGAGGAAGTGCGAGGGCGCCGGGGGCAGGCTCTCCGCGATGCGGTGGATGCCGGGGAGGAGGGCCTCTGCCGTCGCCGACGTCCACATGTTGTCCGCGGCGTACCGGTACCCGTCGGGATAGGCGTGCTTGACCAGCTCGTAGGAGACCGCGACGGGCATCGGCTCGTAGGGCATGACCCGCAGCGAGCGCCCGAGGACGGGGCAGCTGTTCAAGAAGGCGGTAGCTCGCCGCCCCTCGTCGTGCGACTCGGCGAACACCGACGAGACCACCATGATCCCCGGGCCGGCCACCCCGATGTCCGAGAAGTCGGCCCCCATGAGCAGCTGCATCTCGACCCGGCGGTCCACCTCCGGGCACACCGAGCGGCCCCAGGCGTAGAGCTCGTCGATCACCGCCATCGGGTAGATCGCGATGCACGTGCCCTCCGCCTTCGGCTTCGGGTGGAGGCGGAGGTGGAAGCGGGTGACCACCCCGAAGAACCCGGGCCCCGCACCGCGGGCCGCCCAGTACAGATCGGCGTGCTGCTCGGCGTCCGCGGCGGACCACGCTGCCGTCCGCGGTGACCACGTCGATGCCGACGACGCTCTCGCACGCCGGACCGAGCTCTCGCCCGTTCCAGCCGAATCCCCCCTGCAGCAGATATCCCCCCAGTGCGACCCCTGCGCAGTGCCCGGCAGGAAAGAAGAGGCCTTCGGCCTCGAGCCGGGCCAGCAGCTCGTGTCCCGGCAGGCCGGGCCCGACGGAGGCCGACATCGACGCCGCGTCGACGTGGAGGGACTGCAGCCGGGAGACGTCGAGCAGGAGCCCGCCGTCCCGCAGATGATTGGCCGCCCAGCTGTGGCCGCCGGACCGCACGCCGACCGGAAGGGATCGCTCACCGGCAAAGCGGATCGCCGCAACCACGTCGCCCTCGGTCTCGGCCTGGACGACGACGTCGGGGAAACGATCCGGTACCCGGGCGTTCCACACCGTCGCACGCCGAGCGTCCTCGTAGCCGTCGTCGCCCCGGCGGAACGACCGGCCAGAGAGCCCCGCCGGCGCGGCGCTCACTCCCTCGCCTCACAAACGCGCATTCGGCGCAGGACTATACGGCGGCCGACCGGGGCCGGCATCGCCGGCCAAAGATGGTGCGGGCAAAGGTGGTGCCCGCCCCGTGCTCCCGCGGGGACAGAACTCCGACGCCGAGAGGGTCTCCGTCCACGCCTCGACTCCCCCGTCGAGCTCGGACACGGCCTGGCGGGTGAGCGAGGCGCCCACGGCGAACAGATCCAGGGCCACCACGCTCAGGGCCGGGCGGTAAGCGGCGGCCCAGTCCGAATCGCCGAAGACGACGAGCGAGCAGTCCGCCGGCAGGTCGATGCCGGCGTCCCTCATCCCGCTCAGCACGAGGGGTGCGAGACCGTGGGTGGCGCACACGAGGGCCGTCACCGGGTCCTCCCCGCGGAGGCGGGCTGCGAGCAGCTCACCGACGTCCCCGGGCGACACACCCCCGAGGGCGATGCGCTCGCTCCGCATGCCGAGCGCCCTCGACCGCCGGGCGATCACCGCCCAGCGGCGACCGCCCGCCTCCCCCGCCGGCCGGCGCCGGGTCAGATAGCCGATCCGGCGATGACCCCACTCGGCGAGCGCAGCGCACATCGCCGATGTCCCCGGTCGCTCGAGGCTCGCCATCGAGAGCCCCGAGGCAGCGGCGATGCGCCCGGGCTCGACCACCACCACTCCCGATCCCCGCAGCTCGTCCACCCGGGACGTATCGCGGGTGGAGCCGGCCAGCACCAGGGCGTCGACGCCCTGGGCGAGCAGCCGATCGAGCGCGCTGCGCTCGATGCTCGAGGAGCGCTGCGCATCGACCACCAAGACGGCGTAGCCGTGCTCCCGGGCCACGTGCTGGACGCCGCGCAAAAAGGGCACGAACACCGGATTGGAGAGGTCGGGGACGACCGCGCCCATGAGCAACGACCGGGCGCTCCGGAGACCTCGTGCCGGGGCGCTCGGCTGATACCGGAGGCGTCGGGCCACCCGGAGCACTCGCTGGCGGGTGGCCTCTCCGACGGGACCCCGACCGGTCATCACCCTCGAGACCGTCGCCGTGCTGACGCCGCTCTCCTCGGCCACCCGCCGGATGTCGACCCGCCGCGCGCCCCCGCCCGCCCTCGACCCACCGGGTCCACGCCGGCGCTCGGGTGGGCTATCTTTGGGCACTGTAAACGTTTACACCACGCGGGGGGCCGATGCGCGTTCTTCTTGGCGGAGTGCACGAGAGAGCCGATCGGACGCGATGTCGGGCGCTCCGGCCGCGCCCTCTCGCCAGGGCCTTCCTCCTCGGCGGCATGGCCACCCTCCTGGTTGCCGGCACCTGCACCGCAGCGCCCTCTCCGGGCGGCGCAGGACGGGTGCTCGCCGCGAGCACGACGTCGCGGACCGGGTGCGGCAAGGCGGCCTCGGCGGGATCGACCACGCTGATGCTCACCGTGAACGGCCGCCGCCGGACCGTGATCGTCCACTTGCCCACCGGGTACCAGGAGTCGGTCGCGACGCCGCTCGTCCTCAACATGCACGGGAGCGGCAGCACGGCGGCGCAGCAAGAGGCGCTCACCGGCATGGACGCCACGGCAGACGCCGACGGCTTCATCGTCGCCTACCCCCAGGGGCTCATCCGCGCCGGGGCCGGCTACGACTGGAACGTCCCCGGTGTGCCGCTCGTGGGCGGCCGGGCGGTCCCGAGGGGCGCGCCCGACGACGTCGCCTTCCTCACTGCGCTCGTCTCCGTGCTCGGCCAGCGCTACTGCATCGACGCCCGCCGGGTCTACGCCACGGGACTATCGGGTGGCGGCCGTACCGCGAGCCAGCTCGCGTGCGACGCCTCGGGGACCTTCGCCGCCGTCGCGCCCGTGGCCGGTCTGCGCCACCCCACGCCCTGCCCGACGCGCCGGGCGGTCCCCGTCGTCGCCTTCCACGGGACGGCGGACCCGATCGACCCCTACGACGGTCACGGGCAGGCCTACTGGACGTACTCGGTCCCGGACGCAGCAGCCATGTGGGCCCACCAGGACGGGTGCTCGACTACTCCCATCACCCACTCGGGGTCCGGCTACGTCCAGTCCGTCTACGACAACTGCGCCGACGGCTCGAGCGTGCAGCTCTACAGCATGACGGGAGCGGGCCACGAGTGGCCCGGTGGTCCGACCCTGCCACGGGCCGTGACGAGGGTGCTCGGGCCCCAGTCCAACGCCGTCGACGCCGACGCGACGATGTGGGCCTTCTTCGAGTCCCACCCGACGCCATGAGCCTCGAACCACGGTCGCTCACGGTCGGCGGCACCCGCCGCAACTTCTGGCTCGCCGAGCCGGACGGCACCGCCTCCGCCATCGTCCTGGGCCTGCACGGGACGCGCTCGAACGCGCCGCGCCAGGCCCGCCTGAGTGCCATGGCATCCCTCGCCCGCGACGGCGGCGCGGTGGTCGCCTTCCCCGAGGCGATCGTCCCGATCGGGTCGGGGTTCGAAGGGGATCCGGAGATCGACACGGCGTTCCTCCTCGAGCTGGTGGACCAGCTGAGCGATCGATACCCGGCGACCGGAGGTCGGGCCTGCATGACCGGCATGTCCGGGTGGAGCCCGGATGTCCAGCCACTTCGCCTGGCAACCAACATGGAGATCGACGCCACCGAGCGCATCTGGAGCTTCTCCCAGGGTCACGCCTGAGGGCGGCCCGACCACCGCTTACTCTTGGGTAACCTCGGCGGCATGACACGGGCCGGCTCGGGGGATCGTCATGAGGAGGCGGCCGGCATCGTGGAGTCTTCGCCCGTCATCGCGTCGTCGCTCGACGTGGGCGGCGAGACCTACCGGCAGAACCGGTCGGCGCAGCTCGAGGCGCTCGTGGCGCTGGAGGAGCAGCTCGAACTGGTCCGGTCCGGAGGTGGCCCACGCTACGCGGAGCGCCACCGCGGGCGGGGGAAGCTGCTCGTGAGGGAGCGCCTCGAGCTGCTCGTCGACCGGGACTCGCCCTTCCTCGAGCTCTCGTCCCTCGCCGCATGGGGCACGGAGTTCCGAGTCGGGGCGAGCGTGGTGACCGGCATCGGCGTGATCTCGGGGGTCGAATGCGTCGTGATCGGGCACGACCCGACGGTGCGCGGCGGCACCATCAACCCCTACACCCTCCGCAAGACGCTCCGTGCGCTGGAGATCGCACGCACCAACCGTCTCCCCGTGGTGAACCTCGTCGAGTCGGGCGGTGCCGACCTGCCGACGCAGTCCGAGATCTTCGTCTTCGCCGGCAGGATCTTTCACGACCTGACCGAGCTCTCGGCGATGGGGATCCCGACGATCGCCCTCGTGTTCGGCAATTCCACCGCGGGCGGCGCGTACGTGCCGGGGATGTGCGACTATTCCGTCCTGGTCGACCGCCAGGCCAAGGTGTTCCTCGGAGGGCCACCCCTCGTCAAGATGGCGACCGGCGAGGACGCGGACGACGAGGAGCTCGGGGGCGCCGAGATGCACTCCCGGGTCTCGGGGCTCTCGGACTACTTCGCCACCGACGAGCTCGACTGCATCCGGCTGGGTCGCCAGATCGTGGGCGAGCTGCGGTGGCGCAAGCTCGGGCCCGGACCGACCCTGCCTCCCGACGAGCCCCTCTACGACCCCGACGAGCTGCTCGGTGTCGCCTCCGCCGACTTCCGGGTCCCGATCGACCCGTACGAGGTGCTGGCGCGGGTCGTCGACGGCTCGCGCTTCGGCGAGTACAAGCGCCTCTACGGGAACAGCCTCGTCACGGGTTGGGCGTCCGTGCACGGCTACCCGGCGGGCTTCCTGGTCAACTCGCGGGGGATCCTCTTCAGTGAGGAGGCCCGTAAGGCCACCGAGTTCATCCTGCTGGCCAACCAGCGAGACACCCCCCTCGTCTTCCTGCAGAACACAACCGGCTACATGGTGGGCAAGGCCTACGAGCAGGGCGGCATCATCAAGGACGGCGCCAAGATGATCAACGCCGTCACGAACAGCACCGTCCCCCACGTCACGATCAACATCGGCGCCTCGTTCGGCGCCGGCAACTACGGCATGTCGGGGAGGGCCATGGACCCGCGACTGCTCTTCGCCTGGGTCAACGCGAAGCTTGCGGTCATGGGGGCACAACAACTGGCCGGGGTCCTCTCGATCGTCGGCCGCCAGTCGGCCGACGCGGCCGGCCGCGAATTCGACGTGGCCGAGGACGAGGCTCGCCGGCACGCCGTCGAGGAGCAGATCGAGCGAGAGTCCGACGCCTTCTTCGTGTCGGCCCGCCTCTACGACGACGGCGTCATCGACCCCCGAGACACGCGAACCGTGCTCGGCATGGCCGTGTCGGCGGCTCACTCGGGGCCGGTTGCGGGGAGCCGGGCCTTCGGCGTCTTCCGGATGTAGGGCGCGACGTTGCCGACCCCGATCAGAAAGCTGCTCGTCGCCAACCGGGGGGAGATCGCCTCCCGGATCATGCGCACGGCCCGCCAGCTCGACATCGCGACGGTGGCGGTGTTCTCGGACGCCGATGTCGACGCTCCGTTCGTGGCCGAGGCCGACGAAGCGGTCCGCCTGCCGGGCTCCTCCGCGACCGACACCTACCTGCGGACCGATCTGCTGGTCGCCGCGGCCGGAACGACCGGCGCCGACGCCGTGCACCCCGGCTACGGCTTCCTCTCCGAGCGGGCGGAGTTCGCCCAGGCCTGCGTCGAGGCCGGCCTGGTCTTCGTCGGGCCGTCCCCCGACGTCATCGAGGCGATGGGCTCCAAGGTCCGGGCCAAGGAGGTCATGAGCGCCGCCGGGGTGCCGGTGCTCCCCGGATCGACGATCGGGGACGACCTCGAGGCGGTCGGACGGGCCGCGGAGGAGATCGGGTTCCCACTGCTCGTCAAGGCCACGCACGGCGGAGGGGGGCGCGGCATCCGAGTGGTGGAGCAGTCCGATGGTCTCATCGAGGCGATCCAGTCCGCCCGCCGTGAGGCGGCCTCCACCTCCGGTGGCGGCGAGGTGTTCCTGGAGCGCTACGTCACGTTCCCGCGCCACGTCGAGGTACAGATCGTGGGCGACGTCCACGGCAATGTCACCCACCTCTTCGAGCGGGAGTGCTCGCTCCAGCGGCGCTTCCAGAAGGTCGTCGAGGAGGCACCCTCCCCGCCGTGGACCCGGCGCTCCGGACCCTCATGGGTGAGGCCGCCGTGGCCGCGGCCAAGGCCATCGGGTACGTCGGGGCCGGCACCGTCGAGTTCCTGGTCGATCCGGAGGGTCGCTTCTACTTCCTCGAGGTGAACACCCGGCTCCAGGTCGAACACACCGTGACGGAGATGGTGACCGGGCTCGACCTGGTACGTCTCCAGCTGCTCGTGGCGGAGGGCCAGCCCTTGCCGCCCGACGTGCTCGGGGCCTGGATCAGCGGCCACGCGGTCGAGGCTCGGCTCTACGCAGAGGACGTGGCGGCCGGGTTCCTCCCGGCGACCGGCAGGGTGCACCGGTTCTCGATCCCGGGCGAGCCGGGGTTGCGGGTGGACGCCGGGGTCGCCGACGGATCCACCGTCAGCGTGCACTACGACCCGCTCCTCGCCAAGGTCGTCGCGCACGGCGCCACCCGCGACGAGGCCTGCCGCCGGCTGGCCGCCGCCCTCGACGATGCGGTCCTCCACGGCGTCGTGACCAACCGGGACCTGCTCGTCGCGATCCTGCGCGAACCGGACTTCCGCTCGGGCCAGTTCGACACCTCGTACTTCGACCGGCACGATCCGGTCCGGCTGTCGCGATCCCGCCACCACGAGGGCGCGCCGGAGATCCACGCGCTGGCCGCAGCGCTCGCGGGCCAGGAGGAGCGCCGCGCTGCGGCACCGGTGCTCGACTCGGTCCCGAGCGGGTGGCGCAACGTGGTCAACGCTCCCCAGTCCACGACCTACTCGTCCGCCGATGGCCGCCTCGAGGTCCACTACCGGATCCGGGCGTCCCGAGGGGCCCGCACCGTCGAGGCGGAGGTCAACGGCGCGGATCTCGGCGAGATCGTGCTACGGGCGTCGTCGGCACGGCAGGTGGACCTCGAGCTCGGCGGGGTCCGCCGTGTGGCGTCCGTCGACCGGGTCGGCGATGTCTCCTACGTGGACAGCGCCCTCGGATCGAGCGAGCTCTTCGAGGAGCCGCGGTTCCCCGAGCCGAGGGACCTCGAGACGCCGGGCTCGCTGCTGGCGTCGCTGCCGGGCACGGTCGTGCGGACCGAGGTGCGTGCCGGCGACCACGTCGAGGCCGGCGCCGTCGTCGTCGTCCTCGAGGCCATGAAGATGGAACAACCCGTGCGTGCCCCGCGCCGAGGCACGGTCAAGGAGGTGGCGGTGTCGGCGGGACAGGTGGTCGACGTCGGCGCCGTCCTGGCGGTGATCGAGGAGCCGCCGGCCGGGCCCACCGAGGACTCGTCGGCCGGGGGGGCCGACGGATGAGGGAACAAGACGCCGGGGGGACCCACATGGAGTACGAGGAGTCGGCGGAGCACGCCGCCCTGCGCCAGGCCGTCCGTGGGATCGCCGCCGATTTCGGCGGCGACTACTACGCGCGCAAGGCCGAGGCCCGGGAGCCGACCGCCGAGCTCTGGGCTGCGCTCGGGAGGCTGGGATACCTCGGCATCAACCTCCCCGAGGCCTACGGCGGGGGCGGTGCCGGACTGGTCGAGCTGGCGATCGTGTGCGAGGAGACCGCCGCCCAGGGATGCCCCCTCCTGCTCACGCTGGTCTCGAGCGCCATCTGCGGAGAGGTCCTCACGAACTACGGCACCGACGCGCAGCGGGAGCGGTGGCTGCCCGGCGTGGCCAGCGGCGAGGGCATCTTGGTCTTCGCCATCACCGAGCCCGACGCCGGCTCGAACACGCACCGCCTCGCCACGACCGCCGTTCGCGACGGGGACGAGTGGGTGCTCCGCGGCCAGAAGTACTACATCTCGGGCGTGGATCAGGCCGACGCCGTGCTCGTGGTGGCCCGCACGGCGACCCACGAGGAGACGGGACGTGCCGACCTCTCCTTGTTCCTCGTGGACACCGACGCGCCCGGCTTGGAGGCCCGTCCCCTGCCGGTGTCGGTACCCCTGCCCGAGCGCCAGTTCACCTTGTTCTTCGACGAGGTCCGGGTCGGGCGAGACCGGCTGGTGGGCACGGAGCACCAGGGGTTCGCGGAGGTCTTCCACGGGCTCAATCCCGAACGTGTCACCGGCGCCGCGCTCGGCGTCGGAGTCGGCCGGTACGCCCTCGACAAGGCGGCGCGCTACGCGGCCCAGCGAACCGTGTGGGACCGGTCGATCGGATCGTTCCAGGGGATCTCGCACCCCCTGGCCCAGGCCAAGATCGAGGTCGAGCTCGCCGCCCTGATGACCCACAAAGCCGCGTGGCTGCACGATCACGGCCTCCCGGCCGGCGAGGCGGCCAACATGGCCAAGTACGCCGCAGCGGAGGCGGCGTTGGCCGCCACCGACAGCGCCATCCAGAGCCACGGGGGCAACGGCCTGGCCGTCGAGTACGGTCTCCTGCCGCTGTGGGGACTCGCCCGGCTGCTGCGCATCGCCCCGGTCAGTCGGGAGATGGTGCTCAACTATGTTGCTCAGCACAGCCTCGGCCTGCCCCGCTCTTACTAGGTCTGACTCCCCGCAGTCCATCAGCCATGAGGCGATCGCGGATGCGGTCCGCAGTAAGCTTCTCCGCCATGTTTTCCAACGTCTTTTCTCGACGATCCCCTCGTGCCCATGACAACCCGCAGCCACGCAGGAGGACAGGGCGTCGTGCAGGCGTAGGTGCTTTGATGCTGGCAGCCGTCACGATTGCCGCAATTCCTGTGGGTACGGCTGCGGCGAGCACGACGTCGTCGCTCGGGGCGGCGCCGTCAGCCGGGACCGGAACCTTCAACGGTGTCTATGCGTGGGGAGCCGGAGCCCCTGGGTGCGCACGGATCGAGAGCAGCACCACGCTGAGATTCGACTGCACGGGGATTCAGAGAAACTTCCTTGGGAGCTACGTGCTCATCCGCTTTCCGAGCGATCGTTTCCAGGCGGTCGTCCAGCTCACGCCGGGGCAGGACCCCCTACAAGGGCTTCAGTGGTACGTGCAGGAGACCTCCAAGGTGCCCTTCGTCTTCAGGAAGGGCGTCATTCAGGGCACGCAGACCGTCACGATCAACCCCCGGACGATCATCCCTGACCAATACCGCCATGCGTGGGACCTCGGCCTCGACGACTACCCGTTCCAGAGCCGCGGGCCTCGCGTCGTGAACGCAGAGATCACCGTCACCCCCATCGCTTGAGGTTCTCCCGCGGTCGTCCCGTTCTCAAGGCATTGTCTCGATCAGCATGAGGGCGCTCATCTCCCTGCCGGCATAGACGTGAGATCGAGTCCACGGGCCCACTCCGGCGCCTCCTCTAGGAACTGGTGATCGTCGTGACCAAGTCGGGATCCGGGTTTGGATTGGTGGGCGATGGCATCCCGCCGACTTCGAGCCCGGCCCCCGGCTCCGTGGTGAAACCAAAGCTCACGGTGACATACCACGTGCCGCCCCGGTCCGGCATGTAAGCCGTCGGCATCCGGTACGTTCCGGGGCCATCGACCGGTACCGATTCGACGGAAGCGGGCTGGCCCGTGTTGTACGGCCCGAGGGCTATGTCGAACTCCAAGGACCCGGTCTGGGTCGACCCGATGCCGGTCAACGTCGCCGTTGCTTCGATGCTCGTACTCCCGAGCCCTCCCGATCGCGGTTCGGAGGTAGCCGTGAGCTGCGGACCGGACGGCGTGGTTGACGGAGTGGACGTCGTAGACGCCGGAGCGGCAACCCGTGTCGTCGTCGACCCTGTCGTGGTCGATGGCTCAGACGTGGACGTCGTCGAACTCGGAGGAAGTCTTCCCGTCGTCGTGGACGCCTTTGGATGGGATCGCTCGCTCGGCGAGGAGGAGCATCCTGCCACGACCACTGCGATGACCACGCTCGTCAGGAGCAAGGGTCGAACTTTTTGCACGGTTCGATCTATTCATGAGACGGCTCCTCTCAGCAGAGGCGAACGTCCCTAGTTGGAGCGCTGCCCCGTCGGAGCCGCCACGGCGTGAAGGGGAGGTGAGTACCTGCCTCTGGCGTCGGGACGGAAGCACCACTCCGCACGGAGGTGAGATGGATGCGGGCCTCAACTATGTTGCTCAGCACAGATCCGGCCTGTCCCGCTCCCACCCAGGCGGGCCCGACCACCCCCCACACGGATGACCCAGACCTACCCACCCGAACGGCACCTGCTGCGAGACCTCGACATCACGACGGAGCAGGTGACCGCCCGACGTTCCGTCAGCCTGGCCCCGGTGGACGACACCGTGCGCAACCCCGCGGGATCGGCGGGCATCGGCTTCGTGGCCGCCGTCGTCGACGTCAACTGCGCCACGGTGGCCCTGGTGGCCGGCCAGCCCGACTGGACCGCCACGGCCGACCTGACCCTCTACGGGTTGCGCGGGCTGACCGAGGGGCCCGCCGTCGTGGACAGCCGGCTGGTGCGTGCCGGCACGGGCATCGTTGTCGTGGGGGTGGACGTCTACGACGGCCACGGCGTCGGCTCCCTCGACGACCTGCTGGCCGACGGCCTCGACGACGGCCTCGAGCTCAAGGATCGCCGTCCGGTCGAGCTCTCGACCACCGGTCTCGTGACCTTCTCCCGGATCCCGGCCTCGGCGTCCCGCTCGTCGTCGACGTTCTCCCCAGGATCCTTGATCGGCCAGCGCCGCCGGATGGAGCCGGCCGCAATCCGGCCGGAGGGGACGCTGCTCGAGCGTGTGGGACTACGGGTGCTCCACGGCGACGGCGGCGTCGTCGAGCTCGACAACCACGATTACGTCCAGAACAGCTTCGGCGCCATCAACGGTGGCGCCCTCGGGATCCTCTTCCAGGGCGCCGCGGAGGCGGCGCTTCCGGGATGCTCGGCGACCGACCTGCAGATCCACTACCTGGCGCAGGTCAAGGAGGGGGGGACACGCACCACCGTGAGGGTCCTGCGCCGGGGGCAAGAGCACGCCGTGTGCTCCGTGTCGGCCGTCGAGATCGGCCGTCCGGACCGGGTGATCGCCCTCGCCACGGTGACCCTCCTGAGCTACCCTTCCCCGCGCCGTTGAAGCACACGAGGGAGGGCGCCGGGTGACGATCGGGAACGGGGAGGCTTCGACCGATTCCGAGGTGCTCGGGGCTCCGAAGTTCCACACCGACCGCAGCACCTACGCCGACTCGTTGCGCTCCTGGTTCGCCTCCAGACGGCCAGAGGCACGCGACGTGGCCGTCACGAACATCGACATCCCGGTCAACACCGGGTTCTCGAACGAGACGGTCTTCTTCGACGCCGACTGGCGCGAAGGGGGATCGGACCGGCACCACCGTTTCGTGGCCCGGATCGAGCCCGACAACGGGGCGCTGTTCCCCGCGCAGACGCCGCGCAGCGAGGTCTCCGTCGAGCTCCAGTTCCTCGCCATGTCGGCGGTGGGCGCGAACAGCGCGGTACCCGTCCCGCCGCTCGTCGGCTACGAGCCGGACCCGGGCGTGCTGGGCGGGGCGTTCTTCGTCATGGAGTTCGTTCCCGGCGTCATCCCTGCCGATGCCCCCCGCTACACCCAGGCGGGCTTCCTGGTCGACGAGGCCACGCCGGACCAGCGCCGCGCCATGGTCCTGAACGGCATCGAGGCGATGGCCGGCGTCCACGCCATCGACTGGCGGACCTCCGAGCTCGATTGGCTCGACCCGAGCGCCGCAGGCCGCCCGGACAACGCCATGCAGGTGGCGCTCTACCGCAAGTTCGCCGACGACCTGCTCTCGGGTCGTCCCCATCCCGTGCTCGATGCCGCGCTGGCGTGGCTGGCCGAGAGCGACCCTCGCGACGATCGCATCGGACTGTCCTGGGGAGACGCACGGCTGGGCAACATCATCTGGCAGGACTACCGGGTCGCCGCGGTCGTGGACTGGGAGGCCTGCGCCCTCTCGCCGACGGAGGCCGACGTCGGCTGGTGGCTCATGTTCGACCGGATGTCCTTCGAGGATCTCGACGTGGCGCGACTCGAGGGATACCCGACCCGGGAGGAGATGGTCGCCCACTACGAGAAGGTCTCGGGCCGTGAGGTACGCGACCCCGGCTACTGGGAGATCTTCGGTGCGATGAGGTTCTGCACGATCTTCATCCGCCTGGCCGATCGAATGGTCGGTACCGGCCTCGTTCCCCCCGAGCTCAACATGCCGATCGCCAACCAGGTGACGGACGCGCTCGCCCGGCTGCTCGAGATCGACAATCCGACCCCTTCGCTCCTGCCCACCTGAGACCGCGGATCGAGGCGTCGAGATCGCAACCGTGGGTCCGAAGCCGCCGAGCGTGCGCCTCTCCCCCGACGAGGCGTGGCAGGTCATAGCGTCGGCGCACACCGGCATCTTCACGACGCTGCGGGCCGACGGATCCCCGGTGGCCCTCCCGGTCTGGTTCGTGGTCATCGACCGCACCGTCTGCCTCTCCGCCCCGTCGGCCACCAAGAAGATCGCCCGCGTGCGGCGGGACCCCCGGGCCTCCTTCCTCGTCGAGTCCGGCGAGCGCTGGGCCGACCTCGTCGCCGTGCACCTCTCCGGCACGGTCGAGATCGTCGAGCACCCGCAGACGGTGGACCGGATCGCCGCCGCGCTCGATGCGAAGTACAAGGCGTTCCGTGGCCCGTCCGAGCGGATGCCGGAGAACACCCGCGCCCGCTATGCGCAACGGACCTTCCTCCGGCTCTCACCGCACGGACGGATCCTGTCGTGGGAGAACGCCCGGCTCCTCGAGGGTGACCGGTCGTGACCGATCGATCGTCGCACCTCGCGGTGAGCGACGCCTCCGGCGTGAGGACCATCACCCTCGACCGGCCGGAGGCGAAGAACGCGCTCTCTCGGGCCATGCGCAGCGAGCTGTGCGGGCTCCTCGCCTCGGCGGACCGCGACCCGGACGTGCGAGTCGTGGTGCTCGGCGCAGTCGACCCGGCCTTCTGCGCGGGCGTGGACTTCAAGGAGCGTGACGACTCCTTCGATCCGTACGCGGCACGCTTCACCGCCAATCCCGGCCGCGCCCTGCGGGCGATGACCACGCCGGTGATCTGCGCCGTGAACGGGGCCTGCGTCTCGGGCGGGCTCGAGGTGGCCCTCAGCTCCTCCTTCGTCGTGGCCTCCGACCGGGCGAGCTTCGCCGACACCCATGCCCTCCTCGACGCCGTCCCCACGTGGGGGCTGACGGCCCTGCTGCCCCGGGCCGTCGGGATCCGAAAGGCCCGGGAGATGTCGATCACCGGCTGCTTCGTGGGCGCCGAGGAGGCCCTCCGCCTGGGCCTCGTCAACCACGTCGTGGACCACGAGTCCCTGGGACCCTTTGCCCTCGAGCTGGCCGGACGCGTCGCCGGCACCTCCGCCGTCGGCGAGGTCCTCCGGCTCTACGACCGTGGCGAGGACCTGCCGATCAGCGCCGCCCTGGCCCTCGAGGCCTCGGAGACCGCCGGGCGCGCCTTTGACGCCGAGGCATTCGAGCAGGCCGGGCGCGCCGTGGCGCGCCGCGATCGGGGCTGAGGTCCGATGACCACATCGGCGCTCGTGATCGGCGGCACCGGGCCGACCGGGCCCCTCATCGTCGGCGGCCTTCGGGCCCGGGGCTTCGACGTGACGATCCTGCATTCGGGCCGGCACGAAGTGCCCGAGGTGGCAGACCTCCGCCACCTCCACGGCGACGCCTACACGGACGAGGGTCTGACCGCTGCGCTGGACGGCGGGACCTTCGACGTGGCCATCGCCACCTACGGGCGACTCCGCAGCATCGCTCAGGTGCTCCGCGGCAGGGTCGGCCGGCTCGTTTCCGTCGGGGGCGTGCCGGTCTATCACGGGTACTTCGACCCGAGCGTCTTCCGGCCCGCCGGCCTGCCCGTGCCCACCCGCGAGGAGGCCACGATGGCGACCGAGGAGGAGGACGGCAAGAGCTACCGCATCGCTCGGACCGAGCGCCTGCTCTTCGAGTCCCACCCCGACGCGACGCACTTCCGTTATCCGTACGTCTACGGGCCCCGCCAGCTCGTGCCGCGGGAGTGGTGCTTCGTGCGCCGCATCATGGACCGCCGGCCCTTCGTGGTCCTCCCCGACGACGGGCTCACGCTCCTGCCCTTCGGGTACGTCGACAACCTGGCGCACGCGCTCCTCCTGTCGGTCGACCAACCCGAGGCGTCGATGGGGGAGGTCTTCAACTGCGCCGACGAGGAGACCCTCACCATCCGACAGGTCGCCGAGCTCATCGCGACCGAGCTGGGCCACTCCTGGGAGCTCGTCTCCATGCCGGCGCACCTCGCGATCCCCGCCCGGCCCCTGATGATGGGCTCGACCACCACCCACCGCCTCGTCGACATCGCCAAGCTACGAGACCGCCTCGGCTACCGCGACGTCGTGCCCGCGCGCTCGGCGGTCCCCCTCACGGCCCGGTGGCTGGTCGAACACCCCCCGGAGCGTGGAGGGATCGAGGAGACCGTGCTCGAGGATCCCTTCGACTACGCGGCGGAGGATCGACTGGTGACATGGTGGCGGTCGGTGGTCGAGGGAGCGCCCGACCTCGGCTACGAGGAGCTGCCCGGCTTCGGCAAGGCGTACGCCGGCCCCGGGGCGAGCCGCCGGCGGCCGGACACCCGGATATGAGCGCCCGCCCCGCGCCCGTGGCGCAGGCGGAAGAATGGCCGCCGTGAAGATCTCCTACTCCTTGCCACAGATCATCGAACCGGGCCACCCCGACCCGTACTGGCCCACCTTTGCGCTCGCCCGGGTGGCCGACGAGTTGGGGTTCGACACCGGGACGATCGGGCAGCACCACTTCATCCCCGGCAACATCAGCGATCCCCTCATGTTCCTCGGGGCGGTGGCGGTCAAGACCGAACGCCTACGGGTCGGCACGGGCATCTACCTCCTCGCCGTCCACGACCCGGTCCGCGCGTGGCGGAGCAGCTCGCCCTGCTCGACCAGCTGTCCGGGGGCCGGGCGGTCCTCGGGGTGGGCACCGGATGGAACCCTCTCGAGTTCGAAGTCTTCGGGTCCGACATCCATCGGCGGGGCGCGCGCCTCGACGAGGCGCTCCGGCTCCTGCGGCATCTCTGGACGACCGAGGACGAGGGATGGGAGGGAACGTTCTTCCGGGTCCCGCCGCTGACCCTCTACCCTCGGCCTATCCAGCAACCGCACCCGCCGCTCTGGGTGGCCGGGGTCGCGCCCGCGGCGGTCGAGCGGGCCGCTCGCCTCGGCGATGCCTGGATCTGCGGGCCGGTCCAATCACTCGGCCAGGCTCGCAGCTGCCTGGCCACCTACCGGTCGGCCTGCGACCGGGAGGGCACGTCGCCCGACTGGATCCTCCGGCGCTATGCCTGGATCGGCACCGACCATCGCCACCTCGCGGAGCAGGTCCTCCCCGCCTACGTCGACCAGCTCCTCGCCCACTGGCGCGAGTCGGTGGAGGGCGACGAGGAGCGCGAGCTGCTCGAGCGCATCGACGGGGGCGAGAAGGTCTCCGCCGAAGAGGTGGCCGCAGACCGCCTGCTCTGGGGCACGCCCGACCAGTTCCTGTCCCAGATCGAGCGCTACCGGCACGAGACGGGGGTCGAGCACCTGCACGTCGCCTTCGGCGCCGGCCTGCCCGGCAGCAGCGTCACCGGCTTCCGGGGCACCTATCCCGAGCACCTCGAGATGCTGACCCTCTTCGGGCGAGAGGTGCTGCCCGCGCTCACCTGAGTCCCCACGACTCGCGCCGGGGCCCAAGTCCCCGCCGCACGCGGCGTGGGATGCTCTTGGCCGTGCCATCGATCCTGGGGGAGGCTCCCGACTGCCACGAGGCGCTCTCGGCGGCACGAGAGCTCATGGCGGGGTCGACGAGGATCGTCGCGCTGACCGGCGCGGGCATCTCGACCGATTCGGGCATCCCCGACTTCCGCGGCCCCTCCGGCATCTGGACGAAGGATCCCTCGGCCGAGCGCCTGGCCACCCTCCAGGCCTATGTCGAGGATCCCGAGGTTCGCCGCCGCGCCTGGAGGAGCCGCCTGGACTCCCCCACGTGGACCGCCGAGCCCAACGCCGGGCATCACGCCCTCGTCGACCTCGAGCGCGCCGGGCGCCTCGACTCCGTCGTCACCCAGAACATCGACGGCCTCCACCAGGCCGCGGGCCAGGACCCCGCCCGGGTGATCGAGATCCACGGGACCATGAGAGCGGTGGTCTGCCTGGTCTGCGGCGACCGGCAACCCTCGGCCGACGTGCTCGATCGGGTCCGAGACGGCGAGGACGACCCGACCTGCCGTGCCGTCGACGCCACGGGGGCCGTGTGCGGCGGGATGCTCAAGTCGGCCACCATCAGCTTCGGCCAGCGATTGGTCCCGGCCGACGTGGCCCGGGCCCAGCAGGCCGCCGCCGGCTGCGACCTCATGGTGGCCGTGGGCTCGACGCTCACCGTCTACCCGGCGGCCGACCTGGTCCCACTGTCGGTCTCCCACGGCGCCGCCCTCGTCATCGTCAACGCCGACCCCACCGGCTACGACGATCTCGCCGACGTCGTCCTTCGGGGGCCGATCAGCGAGCTCCTGCCCTCGATCGTCGCCGGCGCGACGAGCTGAGCAGCGACTTCCCGGGCCTGTCGCCCCCCGGCTGGCCCGGCCCGGACGGCGGATCAGCCCGACCCGTGGCCACCTCGAACGGACCGAGAAGAGGAGACGATCCGGGCATGCTTAGATGTCCGGCCATGCGATTCGATGGCAAACGGATTTTTCTCACGGGGGCCGCGGCAGGCATCGGGGCCGCCACCCTCGACCTCTTCGTCCAGGAGGGCGCACAGGTGGTCGGCGTGGACGTCGCCGAGGCCCCCGGCGTGGTGCCGTGCGACGTGTCGGACCCCGCCGCGGTCAACAAGGCCATGGCGGAGGCCGTCGACCGCCTCGGCGGGCTCGACGTGTGCGTGAACGTCGCCGGCATCAACATCTTCTCCAAGATCGAGGACCTGCCCCTGGAGCTCTGGGAACGCCACCTCGCCGTCAACCTGACGGGCCCCATGCTGGTCACCCAGGCGGCCCTCCCCCACCTCCGCGAGGCCACCGGCAACGTCGTGACGGTGGCCTCGATCTCGGGCATGCAGGGCCAGCCCTGGAACTCGGCCTACTGCGCCTCGAAGGGCGGCCTGCTGCTGTTCATGAGGTCGCTCGCCGTCGAGCTGGCGGCTGAGGGCATCCGCGTCAACTGCGTGTGCCCGGGAGGGGTCGACACCGCGATCACGGCCAACGCCTTGAACGGGGTCACCGACATCGACTCGCGCCTCTTCGCCCGCATGATGGGGGTGCTCCCGGGCGGGATGATGCCGCCGTCGCACATCGCGGACGCGATCGCCTTCCTGGCATCCGACGCCGCGAGCTCGATCACCGGGGCATCGCTCGTGGTGGACCGGGGCACCCTCTGGTGAGCCAGGAGGACGTCGAGGCGATCAAGCAGCTCAAGGCCCGCTACTTCCGGACCATGGACAACAAGGACTGGGAGGGCATGGCCGAGGTGTTCGCCGACGACGTGGAGATCGACATGACCGGCGAGGGCGGCGGGGTGACCCGCGGCGTGGCGGCCTTCATGCCGTACCTTCGCGAGAACATCGAAACGGTCACGACCGTGCACCACGGGCATATGCCCGAGATCGAGCTGACCTCGCCCACGACCGCGACCGGGATATGGGCCATGGAGGACAAGCTGTGGTGGCCCGAGGGTGGCCCGATGCGCCACCTCCACGGCTACGGGCACTACCACGAGACCTACGAGAAGACGCCGGCGGGGTGGCGGATCAAGTCCCTCAGGCTCACCCGCCTGCGGCGGGACGTCGAGCTCGCCTGACCTTGCTCACCGGGTTGCGCCGATCAGGCGCGGCAGCTCGGCGACCGAGTCGATCACGTGCTCCGGGACGACGCCAGAGCGTCGCAGCGCCTCCTCCCGAAACTTGCCCGTCCGGACCAGCACGGCGGGGATGCCGGACCGCTGCGCCCCTCCGACGTCAGCCTCGACGTCGTCGCCGACCATGAGCACCTCGGAGTCGGCGCCCTCCGCCCCGGTCGAGACGCCCAGCTCGCCCAGAACGGCCTCGAAGAACGCGCTCGAGGGCTTCCCCACGACCGTCGCCTCCCTGCCGGTGGCCTGCTCGAGGCCGACCAGGAAGGCCCCCATGTCGAGCTGAAGCCCGGCGTCGGTCTGCCACTGCAGGTTGCGGTGCATCGCAACGAGGTCAGCACCCGCCTCGAGTGCCTGGAACGCCGCGTTGATCTCGAGATAGCCCACCTCCGGCCCGGCTCCCCCCGTGAGCACGACGTCGATCCCGCCCTCGCCTGGGCTGACGAGCCGCACGCCGTCCAGGTCCTCCTCCACGGAGCCGCTGTTGATCAGGAGGCAGCGTGCGCCGGGGTGGTGGGTCCGGAGAAAGGCGGCCGTCGCTCGGGGGGCGGTGAAGACCTCATCGGCGTCGACGGCGATGCCTGCGCCGGCCAGGCGCTCGACGATGCCGGCCCTCGTCGCCGACGTCGTGTTGGTGAGGAAGGCCAATCCGTACCCGGCATCCCGCAGGCGGGCGACGGCCTCGGGAGCGCCCGGGATAGGGTGCCACGACACCGTCAGCACGCCGTCGATGTCGAGCAGCAGGCAGCGGACGCCCGTCATCCGTTGAGGCTAACGCGACCCCAATGCTCCGAAGAACTGGCGCATGGTGGGCGGCGGTCTCCCTTCACTGCCCGAGCCGTCGCAGTGCGGACGCGATCGTGGTCCCCGGCGCGACTCGTCAGACGCTGGCGAAGGCGACGCCTTGGATGGCTCGGAGTCTTCCGTCCGAGAGGCCACGGGTGAGGTTCGTCACCTTCTCTGCGAAGTGGGGAATGAAGGCGTGAAGCCCCAAGGGACCCGGCGGGACGGCCAAAAGGCTCTCCATGAAGGCGGCAGCGTCCTCCGTGAGATCGTTCCAGTGATGCACGGTCAAGCCGGCATCGACCAACTCGGTGCGCAACTCGTCCGGCGAGACGAGATGGCTCATCGCGGGCCGATCCGCCCAGGGCAACGGAAAGTCGAGATGCCCCTGTCGACCCCGCGTGAGGTCCCACAGAGCGAGCCGACCTCCGGGCACGAGTACCCGACGTGCCTCTCCATACAGGCTCGACTTGTCCTCGACATTCATCTGCACGTGTTGGCTCACCACGACATCACAGCTGGCGTCGGGCAAAGGCAGCTGCGTCACGTCCCCCCGATAGACGGTGATCCGATGGTCGAGCCCGACCAGCTGGTTGAGCCATCGGGCCGTCTCGCAATACTCCTCGGTCAAGTCGATCGTGGTGACCGCACAGCCAAAGCAATCGGCCAAGAACCTTGCCGTTCCGCCAATACCGCTTCCCGCGTCCAAAACGGCGTCCCCGCTCGTGATCTTGGCCAGCTCCGCCAACTGTCTCGTCGCGATCCGACCCAGCGTGTGAAAGTCCTCCACCACGGCGAGATCCTCTGGGTGCAATCTTCCGAGGTCCTTTCCCGCAGTGACGAGGGCCTGCTCGATGTTCCGTCGCGAGAGGCCGGTCGTGTACTGGCCTTCGATCTGACCTTGCCTCACCGTTCCTCCTCGACGAGTGGGGACGCGTCGAGGTGGCATATCTCCGGCCCCATCAGCCAGTCGGTTTGATACAGGGAGCCGAGACCCGTCATGTCGCCGAGGGCGCGCAACCCGAGATCCGTTGCGGCTCGCTCGCTCAGCCGGCCCGACAGCACGCCGATGATGACGTCCGGGGGGCCATTCAAAACGAGGTCCGGCGACGCCGAGGGCCCTGACCGAAGCGTGACCCGCCCATCGGCAGATTCCATGGTGACGATCTCGTCGTCTGTTCGAATCTCGACCTGCAGCGGCGGCCGCGCCGGGTCCACTCCCCCGAACATGAACGCGATCGGCGTGGCCAACCAGTGCGCCTTGAAGCTCTCACCCGTGCCCTGGTGAGCCATCAGCGGCGCGGCCCATCGAGCGAGTTCGTTGATGGGCCGCGCGAGGTGCCGTCCCCACTCCGTGAGCTCGTACCGACCGTCGGCATCGTGCCGGCACACGCCAGCGGCGTTGAGGTGGGCGAGTCGGTCTGCAAGGAGGTTGGTGGCTATCCCGGGCAGGCCGTCCTTCAGTTCCCCGTAACGAAGTGGGGCATGGAGAAGCTCTCTCACGATCAACATCGTCCAGCGGTCACCGACGACGTCGAGGGCCTTCGCCAGGGCGCAGTACTGGCCATAGGAGCGCATACCCAATACCTTACCTGGAGCTATACAGAAATTCAATCCTTCTTGGTTGACTTTTCCTGTCTGTTCAATTTATATTCTCAAGCATGCGCAGCCGGACCCTGATCCTCGCCACACTCTGCCTCGCCTCGTTCCTGATCAGCGTGGACGTCACGATCGTCAACGTGGCCTTGCCCACACTCGTCAGACAGCTTGGAGCCTCGACGACCGACCTTCAGTGGGTCGTGGACGCCTACGGCCTCGTCTTCGCCGCCTTGGTGCTTGCCGCCGGGAGCCTGAGCGACCGTTTCGGGCGCAAGGGGGCCCTCCTCGCCGGGCTCGCCGTCTTCGCCGCAGGAAGCGCCGGCGGCGCGATCGCCGGGTCCACGGCTGCGCTGATCGCCTCCCGTGGCGTCATGGGACTCGGAGCGGCGCTCATGTTCCCCTCGACCCTCTCACTCCTGGTCAACGTCTTTACCGAACGCTCAGAGCGGGCCAGAGCGATCGGCCTTTGGGGAGCGACCACGGGGATCGGCATCGCCACGGGGCCCATCGTCGGCGGGTGGCTCCTGGAGCGATTCTGGTGGGGAAGCATTTTCGCCTTTCTCGCGGCAGTGGCTCTCGCGATCGGCGTCCTCGTGGTGAGGTTCGTGCCAACGTCTCGGGACCTCCACGCGCCCTCCTTGGACCGCAGAGGCCTGTTCGTCTCGTCCGCTGCCATGGCGGCACTGATTCTGGGCGTGATCCAAGCGCCACAGTGGGGTTGGGGCTCACCGGTCACCGTGGCGTGCATCGGCCTCGGCCTGATCGGCCTCGGCGTCTTCGTCTCGATCGAGAGGCACAGCCCGCATCCGATGCTCGACGTCGCGCTGTTTCGCAACCCGCGATTCACGGCCGCCAGCGCTTCGGTGGCCATCTCCTTCTTCGCCCTCCAGGGCTTCATCTTCTTGGTCACCCAGTACTTTCAGTTCGTCAAGTCGTATGCGCCACTGGGGACGGGTGTGCGCTTGTTGCCGGTCGCCGGGTCCGTCGCCGTGACCTCGGTCGTGGGGACCAAGCTCGCCGTGCGCGTCGGGAACAAGGCGGTTGTCGCAACCGGTCTGGTCCTCTTCGCTGCCGGCCTGGCGTGGACGGCCACGGCAACCGCCGGCACGAGCTATCTCACCATCGTCGCTCAGATGATCCTGCTCGGGTCGGGTATGGGTCTCACGAGCGCACCGGCGACCGAAGCCATCATGGGAGCGGTCCCCGCGGCCAAGGCCGGCGTCGGGTCGGCCGTCAACGACGCCACCCGGCTCTTTGGCGGCACTCTCGGCGTTGCGGTCATCGGCAGTGTGTCCGCCTCCCTGTACGCCAGCCGGTTGTCGTCCACGCTGCCCCGTGGATTGCCGGCCCAGGCCACGAGCGCGGCCAAGAGCTCCATCGGCGGTGCCCACGCCGCCGCTGGCATCGTCTCCCACCTCGGCTTTCAGCACCTCTCCTCCCTCCTCTCCGGCGCCGCCACCAACGCCTTTCTGCACAGCCTGTCGGGGGGATGCCTGGTCGCAGCCGGAGTGGCGCTGGGCGGAGCCGTGGTGGCCGCCGGATTCCTGCCGGCACGACCCCAGCGGGACTCCCCGACCGATGCGGAGCCCTCCGCGCCCGGTTGTCCCCAGCCGCCGGTGCCCGCACGGGCTGGTGGCGCCCTCGAGCCGGCGGGCGCCGGCGAGAACACCGTCCCCGCCTGACGTCGAGAGGCGACGGGCTGCCAGAGGTGCCGTCGCGGCGGAACCCGGGCGGCACGAACCACGAAGGGACCCAACCGATGACGACACGAGGACACCTGCGTGGAACACCACGACCCATCCAGGGCTTCGCGAACACCCCCAACGGCCGCATCTTCGTGAGCCAGATACCCGGTGTGGATCCTCCGATCGTGCTCTTGCACGGTTTTCCCGACGATCACCGGATCTACGACCGGATCCTGTCCCGGTTGACGCCGAGGCGGGCCGTGGCCTTCGACTTCGTTGGATACGGCCGCTCAGATAGAAGCCCGAGCGCCCGCACTTCCCCGAGGGATCATGGAGCCGAGATCACTGCTCTCCTCGATGACCTCGCGGTCGACCGCGCCATCGTGGTCTGCCACGACGGCTCGGGACCGGATGCGGTCCACTATGCGGTCTCCCATCCGGATCGAGTTCTCGGCCTGGTCCTGCTCAACACGGTCGTCGGCAACCAGCCCGCGTTGCGGATGCCCGAGATGTCCCGGCTGTTCGCCGATCCTCAACTGAAGACGCTCGCCGATGACTTGGTGGGTGATCCCGCTCAGCTGCTCTGGCTGCTCCAGCGCTGGGGCGTCCAATGGGGCCTGGACGCGGACGACCCCGAAGGGATCGTCCGCAGCTCGATCCTGCCGCAGTTCCTCGGCGACGAACACCGGCCCGATGCGATCGCCGCCATCCGGGCATGGACCGCTGGCCTCTTCGACGCGTTGGCCGAGGGAGACTCGTTGATCGACGACGGGGCCCTCGCCGGAATCGAGGTCCCCGTGTCGATCATCTGGGGAGAAGCGGATCCCTACCTCAGCTCCTCGCTTGCGGCAGAGATAGCGGCGCTCTTCCCTGGCCCATCGGTTCACCTCGTGGGAGGCGCCGGACACTACCCGCAGCACGACCGCCCAGAGGAAGTGGCAGAACTGCTGCTGCAGTCCGAGCGCGCTTGACGGATCGTTCCGGTCTCCTGCGCCCCGGGGGGGAGGGGTGCTCGAGGCGGGTGCCCGATCGACGGCGGGCCTACTCGGGCAGCTCCTCGGCCACCACCTCGAGCGTGACCTCCCGGTCACCCCTCCAGACCCGCAGGGTCACCGGGCGGCCGATCGCGTCCGCGGTCATGCGGCCCTGGAGGTCCGCGACCGTCGCGACGGCGTCGTCATCGAGCGCCAGGACGACGTCGCCGGGCCGCAGCCCGGCGCGTCCGGCGGGGCTCTGGGCCACCACCGAGGTCACCTCGATCCCCTTGGCCTGACCGGACGCTCGACTGGCGACGGCGCTCAGGACGCGGGAGCCCCCGGCCACGCCGAGGTACGCGCGCCGCACGCGGCCGTTGGCCATCAGGTCGGCGACGATGCGCCGGGCGGTGGCGTTGACCGGCACCGCCAGGCCGAGCCCCTGCCCGACCCAGGGACCGACGACGGCCGTATTGATGCCGACCACCTCGCCGCGGGAGTTGGCAAGGGCCCCCCCGGAATTTCCCGGGTGCAGGGCGGCGTCCGTCTGGATCACGTCCTCGATGAGCCGGCTGGCCGCGCCGGACCGGGTCGCCATCGAGCGGCCGAGGCCGCTCACGACACCGGCGCTCACCGACCCGGCAAAGCCGAGCGGGTTGCCCACCGCCACCACGAGCTGGCCCACCTCCAGGAGCTCCGCATCGCCCAGCACCGCGGGGTCGAGCGCGCCCTCGCCCGTCGAGACGCGCACGACCGCGAGGTCGGAGAGGGCATCGGCGCCCACGACCTCGAAGCCGAGCTCCCGTCCGTCGGCAAAAGCCGCGGTGCCCCCTCGCGCGCCGTCGACCACGTGGGCGGACGTGAGCAGGAACCCGTCAGGCGTCATGACGACGCCCGACCCGGCACCCGCCGGCCGGCGTTGACGGCCGTCCCCGACGCGCAGGCTGGCCACCGACGGTGTCAGGCGGCGTGCGACCGCCGTCACCACTCGTGAGTAGCCGTCGAGCGCCGCGGCCTCCTCCACCGCATCGTCGGCTCCCTCGAGCGGGACGGCATCGAGCGCGACGCGCTCGTCGAGTGCCGTCATGCCGAGCCCTCCGTGCTCACGCCCCCCGTGCTGACGCGGAGCTCGAGCTCGTCGTTACCCCGCACCACGGTCAGGGAGAGCCCTGCCTCCTGGTCGAGCGCGTCCACCGCCGAGAGCAGGTCGTCGATCGAGGCGATGGCGCGACCGTCCGCGGCGACGATGAGATCACCCTGGGCCAGTCCGGCCCGTCCGGCCGGGCCGTCGGCCTCCACCGCCCGCACCAGCACGCCGTCTCGCTGTGGGAGGCCCACGGCGGCCCGCAGGCGGCGCGCCGCGTGCGGCGGCACGACGGCGATGCCGAGATGCGGCTTCCGGGGCGACTCGCCTCTCGAGAGAGCCTCCACCCTGCTCCGCAGCTCTGCGCCCGCCGGCACGGCGAGGTAGAAGCCGTCCCCGAGCCGGTGCGTGTTGATACCGAGCAGGCGACCCGACCCGTCGACGATCGGTCCACCAGACGATCCCCGACCCATGGGGGCCGAGTGCTCGACCGCGTCGTTCACCAGCCGCGAGCGTGGGCCCCGGAAGGCGCGGCCCACCCCCGAGACGGTCCCGACCGTGACGCGCGACCCGCCGCTCGGCACCGCGGCTACGGCGAAGATGACCTTCCCCGGGGCGACGGAGGTCGCCTCGGGCTCCCACGGCACCGGCGTCACGTCGGCCGTCTCGGCGTGCACGACCGCCAGGTCGCCGTCCGGGTCGATCCCCGCCACCGTCCCGGTCACGGTGCGACCGTCCGCGAAGCGCACCGTCGTCTCGCCGCCCCGCAGGTTGTGCGCGTTGGTCACGACGGTCCCTTGCGAGACCACCACGCCGGCCCCCCGGCCCCAACCCCGCCCGATCCGGACCACCGCCGGAGCCACCTTGTCCACCACCGCCGCCGTGGCGGCCTCGAGCTCGTCGAAAAACGTCGTCATACCGGTCTCCCCGCTATCGTTTCGGTATGGAAGATACTAACTTGCAACTTGCAAGTCAATCCCCCGAGTCACCCCCGCCCGACGCCAGCCCACTGGTGGAGGCCCTCGGAAGGGTCGGTGACCGGTGGAGCTTCCTCGTGGTGGACGCCCTGCTCGAGGGACCGAGGCGGTTCAACGACCTGCAAGAGGCCGTCCCTGGCATCGCGACCAACGTCCTCTCCCAGCGCGTGCGCAACCTGGAGGCCCAGGGGGTGGTGCTGGCCCGGCCGTACAGCGAGCGGCCGGTCCGCTACTCCTACGAGCTGACGGCGGCGGGCCGAGAGCTGGCCGGCGTCCTGCGGCTGCTGGCACGCTGGGGTGCCGAGCACGCCGCACCCGGGCCGCACCCGACGCTCCGCCTGGCGGAGCACGCCGCCTGCGGATCGCCGTTGGAGGCACGCTGGTACTGCCCGACGTGCGATCGGGCGGTCGACGACGACGAGGCCCAGTCGCTCGTCTTCCTCTAAGGACGTTCGCCTCGCCCCCCGGCACCGGGCCAGGATGCTCAGGCGACCACCGCGAACCGGGACAGGCCCTCGGGGAGCTCCTCCCGGCTGTCCACCCCCTCGACCCTTGCCAGGGGAGGCCCGCCGCCACACCAGGTGGCGAGCCGCTCGACGGCGTCCCGGGGCCCCTCGGCGACCACCTCGACGCGGCCGTCGGGCAGGTTCCGCACGAAACCGGCGAGGCCGAGCCGGTCCGCCTCTCGGGCACAGGCCACGCGGTAGTTGACCCCCTGGACCCTCCCGGCGACGATGAGCCGCCGGCGCACCGGGTCAGAGGTCGCGGTCACCGCCTCCCGCCCGGATCGTGGCTCGGCCGCACCCGCAGAGCTTGCCAGGGTAGTGGGTCTGCTTCGACCCTACGCAGCGAGGTGCTGCTGGGCCCTACCGGCCCGAAGGATGTTCTTGGCGGCGTTCACGTCCGCGTGCTCTTGGTGGCCGCAGGCACCGCAAGCGAACAATGCGCCTCGCCGATTCCCCGCGTCGGTGTGCCCACAATTCGAGCACCGACGGCTGGTGTTGCGAGGGTCTACCGCGATGATGCTCCTACCAGCTTCTTCCGCTTTGTAGGCGATCATGGCGAGCAGGGTTCCCCACCCGGCGTCGTGAATGGATCGGTTGAGGCCGGCCTTGGCGACGCCACCGTTGGGTTCGTACGCACCGGTGCCGTCAGGACGGGGTTTGGGCCTCCTCTTCATGTTGGTGATGACGAGGGACTCGTGGACGATCAGGTCGTGGTTGGCCACCAGGGCGGCCGAGACCTTGTGGAGGGCGTCCCGCCGGCGGTTGGCGATCCTTCGGTGGGTGGCGGCCAGGGAGGCGACGGCCTTGCGCCGGCGGTTGGAGCCGCGCTGCTTCGAGGTCACCCGGCGCTGGGCCCGGGCCACCTCTCGCTCGGCCGCTCGAGCGGGACGAGTTCCCTCCACGATCCCACCATCGGAGGTGGCGACGAGCACCCCCACCCCGAGGTCGACGCCGACCGCCTTACCGGTGGCCGGGAGCGCCCGGGCCGGGACGTCCACGGACCGGAGGGACACCCACCAGTGCCGCCCCTCTCGTCGCACGGTGACGGCCTTGGGCGTGCCCCGGATGAAGCGATGGAGGTGGAGCTTGACCGCACCGATGCCGTTGAGGTGGAGCCGACGGCCACTTTCGTCAACTCGCCACCCCGAGCTGTCCTCCCACTGCACCGAGCCGAAGCGTGCCCGAGCCTTGAAGCGAGGAAAACCCGGGGTCTGGCCGAGCCCACACCGGCGATAGATGGCCGCGAAGGCCCGGTCCAAGCGTTTGAGCGTGCCCCGGCACACCACCACCCCCCACTCGCCCACGTCGAGGCGCACCGAACGGAGCTGGGTCAGCGTCCGGCACTGATCGACGTAGCTCACGCTGCGCCGTTCCCACCGCCAGGCCCCTCGACGCTCCTCCAGGGCGGCGTTGTAGAGCTCGCACTGGGTGGCCAGCAGCCGCTCGAGGGCCGCCGTCTGCTTGGTCGTGGGGTACAGCCGGTAGCGGAACGTCCGGCATCGAGTCATCGGTGGGAGGGTACGACTCGGGTGTCACATGGGGCGCCGATCCGGAACGTGCCCGGATTCACCCACCATTTCCAGCACCGTGTCCTCGTCGTGATCGACGTCACCCGGTAGCGTCCCATCCGTGTCCGGACGCACCCCGTCCCGCCCGTGAGCCTCGTCCTCGAGCTCGACCTGACCTCCGGCATTCGCGAGGAGCCTCCGGCCGATCCCCTGGAACGACTGACCTCCCGCGGAGAGCTGGCGCTGCCCGCGCTGGTGGACCGCCTACACGACGCGGCGGCGGACCCCCGGGTCGTGGGCCTTTTCGCCAAGGTCGGCCAGGCCCGGATGTCGCTCGCGCACGCCCAGGAGCTGCGCGAAGCCGTCGTCGAGTTTCGACGCTCCGGCAAACCCTCCATCGCCTGGGCCGAGACCTTCGGGGAACTCGGTCGCGGCACGGTTCCCTACGTCCTGGCGACCGCCTTCGAGGAGATCTGGCTGCAGCCTTCCGGCGGCGTGGGCCTCGTCGGCACGGCGACGATGGTCGTCTTCGCCCGGGAGGCCCTCGATCGGGCTGCCGTCGAACCGCTCGTGGCGCGCCGTCACGAATACAAGGGCGCCGCGGAGACCTTTCTCCGCCGCGAGCTCTCCGAACCCCTGCGTGAGGCGACCACGAGGCTCGCCGACTCCTCCTACGAGCAGGTGGTCACGGCGGTCGCGCAGGGACGTCGCCTCGCCGCGGCTCGGGTCCGCGAGCTGGTCGACGCCGCCCCGCTCTCCGCCGCCGAGGCCCATTCGGGCGGGCTGGTGGACCACTTGGGCTACCGCGACGCCGTGCGAGAGGAGATCGAACGCCGCTCCCGCGACGAGGCGGATCGCCCGGGGAGGGTGGTCCCGCTCCGCGAACGCGTGGCCCGGCTCCGGCACGAGGACGAGCCGGCCCTCGTCTACGCGGCGCGCTACCAGCGGCGCGGGACCGGTCTCCGACAGCTCCGGTCTCGCCGGCAGACAGGGGTGGCGCTCATCCGCATCGGGGGGGCCATCCGCCAGGGCCGCTCGGTCCGCGGCCCCGTCGGCCGGGGCTCGGGTGCCGACACCGTCGCCGCGGCGATCCGCTCGGCGGCGGCAGACGACCGCACCGGGGCCATCGTCCTGCGGGTGAACAGCCCCGGCGGATCGTACGTGGCGTCGGACACCATCTGGCGCGAGGTCTGCAGGGCCCGCGAGGTGGGAAAGACCGTGGTCGCGTCCATGGGCGAGGTGGCGGCATCGGGTGGGTACTACGTCTCGATGGGCGCCGAGCTCGTCGTGGCCTTGCCCGCCACGTTGACCGGATCGATCGGCGTGCTGGCCGGGAAGCTCCGCACGGAGGGACTCCTGCAGCGCCTCGGCGTGCACGTGGACGGGGTCGCCGCAGGGGCCCACGCCCAGATGTTCTCGCCCCTCACCGGCTTCACCGACGACGAATGGGCGAAGCTCAACGCCTGGCTCGACGAGGTCTACGACGACTTCGTCGGCAAGGTGGCGACCGCCCGCGGGATGACGCGCGAGGCGGTGCACGAGGTGGCCCGCGGCCGGGTCTGGACCGGCGAGGACGCACGCCAGCGCGGGCTCGTGGACGAGCTCGGCGGCCTCGAGCGTGCCCTCGCCCTCGCCCGGCAACGCTCGGGCCTGCCGGCGGACGCCCCCGTCCGGATCCACCCGGCCCGTTCGGCGGTCCAACTGCTCAAGAAGCCGCGCAGCAGCGACGACGCCGCTGCGGCGTCCCCCCTGCCGGCGGCGACCGCGTACCTCGCCGGGTGGGGCGACCTCGCCCGGGCGGCCCTGGCCTTCGGGCTGCCCTCGGCCGGTCCGCTCGTCATGCCCCCGCTTCGTCTCGCCACCTGAAGCACGTGACCGAGGCAGGAAGCGAGGCCGCCGGGTGACGGTGATGCCGCCGGGTGACGAGGCCATCACGAGGGCCTATCTGCAGCATCTGAGCCCGCGGGACCTAGCCCTCCTGGCGGGGGCGCCGGCGGCGCCAGGAGCGGTGCCGGACCTCGCCGCCCGCCTCGCTCGGTTCCCGGAAGGCCTCGACGGCCGACTCGGCGATCCGTCGGTCTTCGACGCCCTCTTCGGGCCGGGCGAGGGAGAGCCGTTGGTCGGGGCCTCGCCGTTCCTCGCCTTTGCCGTCGCGGTGCAGCGCTGCGCCCACGAGCTTTCCTCGATGAGCTACGTCCCGGAGTGGCTGGGCCCCGGACGCCACGCTCCCGTGTTCGACGTGGCCCAGCTGCGCTCCTTCCTGGACGTCCGCCGCAACCGCTTCTTCCTGGCCGAGCTCCTCCACTCCTACACCCACGTGGCGAGCGGCTCCGTGTTCGTGAGGACTCGCCGAGGGCTGCGCCGGCAGCGCTTCTCCGAGCTCGACCCGGTCCGGCTCGCCGGCCTCCTCGACGTGGTCTCCGAGACGGAGCGCCCGGGAATCCTGCGTCGACTCGGAGACCTGGCGCTCTTCTTGACCGGGGTATTCCCCGACTACGTCTCCCGGCGAGGCTTCGCCCCGATCGAGGAGGGCCGGCTCCTGCGAGCGGGGGGGATGACCGACGGCCGCCGGGGAGCCGGAGCGCCGGGCCCCGCCCTGGTGGAGGCCGCGGGCCCGGGCGGAGCGGTCGGGCTGCTCGAGCTCCTGGGCACACGGTGGTATCGCGCCGCGTTCCTCCTCTTGCCCCGCCCCGTTCCCGAGGACGTCGCAGTGATCGGCGACCTGCCCGCCCATTTCGGTCAGGCACGACGGATCCTCGGGCTCGTCACGGAACGCTTCCTCTTTCACCAGCGTGACCGCTGGTTTGGACCGAGGGAGGCCTGACGCGGTTGGTCGAGCAGCCGCGCTGGATCGAGCCGATGGCCGCGACCCATTCGGAGCGGCCCTTCTCGGACCCCGGATGGATCTTCGAACCAAAGCTCGACGGCGTGCGGTGCCTCGCCTTCCGCTGTGCCGGAGAGATACGCCTGCTCTCGCGCAACCGCCAGCCTCTCGGCGACACCTTCCCCGAGATCGTGGACCGCCTGGCGGAGCAGCCTCAGGAGAACTTCGTCTTGGACGGGGAGGTCGTGGCCTTGGAGCACGGCCGGAGCAGCTTTCCAAGGCTCCAGCGGCGCCTGGGTGTCAAGGACCCGCGCGATGCTCGAAGCAGGCACGTGGCGGTCGACTACTACGTGTTCGACCTCCTGTTCATGGACGGCTTCGACCTGAGGGTCCTCGGCGTCCGGGACCGGAAGCGGCTGCTTCGCCGAGCGTTCGACTTCGGTCGAGGACTGCGATTCACGACGCACCGAAACGCCGACGGCGAGGCGTTCCTCGCCCAGGCCTGCGCCCGGGGGTGGGAGGGCATCATCGCCAAACGCGCCGACGCTCGCTACGTCTCCCAGCGCTCCCGCTCCTGGCTCAAGTTCAAGTGCACCGCCAGCCAGGAGCTGGTGGTCGGGGGCTTCACCGATCCGGCGGGCGGGCGCCTCGGCTTCGGCGCCCTGCTGCTCGGCTACTACGAGGACGGGGACCTGAGCTACGCCGGGAAGGTCGGGACCGGCTTCGACCACGCCACGCTGGTCGCCCTGCGTCGCCGGTTGGACGAGCTCGAGGTGTCGCGGCCGGTCTTCGTGGGAGATCGCCGCTGGCCTCGCGGCACCCACTTCGTGCGACCTGAGCTGGTGGCCGAGGTCGGGTTCACCGAATGGACCCGGGACGGGATGCTGCGCGCGCCGCGATTCCTCGGCCTGCGGGAGGACAAGGCGCCACGCGAGGTGGTGCGGGAACGACCGTCGAGGACGGGCTCGGTCTAGACGGTCGGGGCGATCTCGATCCTGGCTCGCCGATCGGGACGGACGTAACCGCTGTCCAGGAACCACCGGGCGGAGTCGGTCAGGGCTGCGCTCGAGGGCCGAGACGAGTAGCCCAACTCTCCCCTGGCGCGCGCGTCGCTGAAGCGCATCTTGGTGCTCGACATCCGCGCGGCCTCGAGGGGGACGCTCGGCTCACGCCCGAGCAGCACGCCTTCCACGAGCTCGGAGACGTAGCCGGCGGCGACGGCGGCGGCCCTCGGGACCCGGCGTCGCGGGGCCGGCAGGCCCGTGATCTGCGCCAGGTCGGCCAGGACCTCCCGCATCGTCAGGTTCTCGCCGCCGATCACGTAGCTCCGACCTCGCGTGCCCCGCTCGAGGGCCAGGAGGTGACCGTTGGCGAGGTCGTCGACGTGGACGACGTTGAGCACGGTGTCCACGTAGGCCGGCATCCGGCCGTTCAAGAAGTCGAGGACGAGCTTGCCCGTGGGCGTCGGCCGGGTATCGCCGGCGCCCACCGGGAAGGTCGGCAGCACGAGCGAGACGTCGAGACCGGCCGCCGCCGCCCGGAGGACCTCGTGCTCCGCCACGTACTTGGTCTGCTTGTAGTGACCGAAGAGGTGGGCGACGTCGGCATAGGCTCGCTCGTCAGCCGGCCGGCCCTCCCCGGCGTCGTGGAGCCCGAGCACCCCGACCGTCGAGGTGTAGATCAGCCGTTCGCAACCGGCGTCGCGCACGGCGTCGAGAACGTTCAACGTGCCGCCGACGTTGACGTCGTGGAAGAGGCGGGGGTTGCGCGCCCAGAACCGGTAGACGGCGGCGAGGTGGAAGACGAACCGTGCCCCCTTGCACACGGCGCGAACCGCCTCGGGGTGGCGCACGTCCACCAAGGGACACTCGACGTCCAGGCCCGCCAGGTTCCGCTCGTCGGCACCCGGCTCCGTCGCGGCGACCACCTCGGCGCCCCGGGCCAGCAGCGCCCGGACCACGGCCGATCCGATGAACCCCGCTGCCCCGGTGACCACGACGCGGTCGCCCGGACGGATCGTCACGGCCGCCGTCACGGCTGGGTCACGGTCCCGGCGACCTCCGCCACGCCGGTCTTCTCGCCGGCTTCTCCGACACCGTTCTGCTGGCCGGCTTCTCCGACACCGTTCTGCTGGCCGGCTTCTCCGACGCCGTTCTGCTGGCCGGCTTCTCCAACACCGGCCTGCGCCGCGTGCATCGACCCGTTGGTCGCCGGCACCCCGGGGACGACGGGGCCCACCGCGGCAGGCGCCTGCACCTTGCGGGGGCGCTTCGACTTTCGGCCGAGGGCACCCTTGGCCATGGTCCAGCCGAACTCGTAGATCAGGCCGGCTCCCGAATCGGCATCGGACAGCACGTCGTCCAGGGCCGCGACGAAGTAGTCCACCTCCTCCTGCCCCGCCACGAGGGGCGGCAGAAGCTTGACGATGTTGACGTTGTCGGCGGCCACCTGGGTCAGGATCCCGTGGCGGTGGAAGAGCGGCACGACCACCAACTGGGAGAACATGGCGGGGCGCAGCCGCTCGAGCGTCCGGAACCGGCGGCGGGCGGACCGCGACTCGGGCTCGCCGAACTCGATGCCGATCATGAGGCCGAGCCCGCGTACGTCGTGGATCAGGTCGTGTCGGCCCTGGAGGGCGCGCAGCCCGTCGGAGAGGGCGCGGCCGGTGCGCTCCGCGTTGGCGACGATGTCCTCCTCGTCGAAGGCCGCCAGCGTCGCCAGCCCCGCCACCATGGCCAGCTGGTTGCGCCCGAAGGTCGTCGAGTGCTTGAGGGCGTCCTCCATCGACGGGTACACGCTCTGGAAGACCCGGTCGGTGGTCAGCATCGCCCCGACCGGGACGTAGCCGCCGGACAGCGCCTTGGAGACCGTGATGATGTCGGGCTCGAGCCCGAAGTGCTCGTGGCAGAAGAACTTGCCGGTGCGCCCGAGGCCCGTCTGCACCTCGTCGGCGACGAAGAGGGTGCGGTGCCGGCGGCACAGCTCCTGGACGCCCGTCCAGTAGGAGCCCTCGGCGCAGTAGACACCCTTGCCCTGGATCGGCTCGACGACGAACGCCGCCACGTCGCCGGATCGCAGCTCGGCGTCGAGCGCCTCGAGATCGCCGAAGGGGACGACCGCGCAGTCGGGGAGCAGCGGACCGAAACCCTTCTTGAACTCCTCACCCCCGTTGAGCGCGAGGGCGCCGGTGGTCAGCCCGTGGAAGGCGTGCTCGGCGTACACGACCCTCGGCCGCCGGGTGGCGTGGCGGGCGAACTTGATGGAGGACTCGATCGCCTCGGCACCGGAGTTGCAAAAGAACACCCGGTCGATCCCCGCATGCGACCGCGACACCAGCTCCTCCGCCAGCAGCCCGGGCAGGAGCGCGCAGTCCATCTGCACCATGTTGGGCAGGTCGAGATCCAGGGCCTGATGCAGCGCGGCCTTGACGCCCGGGTGGCTCCGCCCGAGCGCGTAGACGCCGAACCCGGACAGGAAATCCAGGTAGTGCCGCTCCTGATCATCGTAGAGATAGCACCCCGAACCCCGCACGTAGGTCCGGTCGAAGCCAACGGTCTTGAGCACGCGCGCCAGCTGATGGTTCAGGAATCGCTCGTGGAGCCCGAAATTCTCACCCTGCCGGCGGCGCAGTGCCTCCGCGACGTCAAATGCCATGGTCCTCCTCAGCCCCCGAATCCGACAGGCTATCGCCAGCGTAGGCTCCGCCTTGCGTGGACACGTATCAGCCGCTCCCGGACGCACCGCCCTGGTTCGTCCGCGCCCTCCGGGTGGACATGAGGGACGAGACGGTCGAGGTGGAGGGGTGCCCGATCCACTACGTGGCGTGGGGCGACCGGGGGGAGCGGGGCCTCGTCTTCGTCCACGGCGGTGGCGCCCACGCCCACTGGTGGACCCACGTGGCGGCCACCTTCGCCTCGGAATTCCGGGTCGCCGCGTTGGACCTCTCCGGGCACGGCGACAGCGGCCAGCGCGAGCGGTACTCGTTCGAGCAGTGGACCCGTGAGGTCATGGCGGTCGCCGACCACGCCGGGATGCAGGACCAACCGGTCGTCGTGGGCCACAGCATGGGCGGGTTCGTCACCATCGCCACGGCGGCGCTCAACTCGGACCGGCTGGCCGGCGTCGTCGTCTGCGACTCCCCCGTCACCGAATCGGACCCGGAGATCGGTGCCTATCGCCTCCGGGAGGCCTTCGGCCGGCCGAGGACCTACCCGACTGTCGAGGACGCGGTGGCCCGCTTCCGGACGGTGCCGGCACAGCCCCGCTACCTCGACTACGTCATCGACCACGTCGCGCGCCGGTCCATCAAGCCGGTGGAGGGGGGCTGGCAGTGGAAGTTCGACCGTCGGGTTTTCGAGCAATTCGGCCCGGGCATGCGATCGAGCGCCCTCCCCTACCTTTCGGGCGTCAGATGCCGGCTGGCCCTCCTGCGATCCGAGAACGGCCTCGTGACCCCCGACATCGGCCAGTCCATGTACGACGCGCTCGGCCGGGTCACGCCCGTCATCGAGATCCCCGAGGCCGGCCACCACGCCATGCTCGACGAGCCGCTCATCCTGCTCACGGCTCTGCGCACGCTGCTCGCCGACTGGGACCACTCCGACCCCCACCGCAGGCGGGGCCGGATCGAGTGAGGTTCAGCCGGCGAGCTCCGGGTTGAGCTTGAGGACGCAGAACACCGCGCCGGCGGGATCGGCCACGACCGCGAAGCGTCCCGGCTCGATGTCGGTCGGGCCCATCATCACCGAGCCGCCCAGCTCGCCGACCCGAGCCGCGGCACGGTCCGCGTCGTCGACGGCGAAGTAGACACCCCAGTACGGCGGAACCTCGGCCGGGATCGTCGGGGGCTTGAGCATCAGCCCGCCGATCGAGCGCCCCGCGTGCTGCCACTCCACGTAGGCGCTCTCGTCCTCACCGTGGGACTCCGCCCCCCAGCCGAACACGGCGCCGTAGAAGGTCTTGGCCCCCGGCACGTCCGTCGTCACGAGCTCGCTCCAGCAGTAGGTGTTGGGCTCGTTGACCAGTCCCGCGCCCTTGTGGGAGCGGGCCTGCCAGATCCCGATGACCGCGCCGATCGGATCCGCCAGGATGGCCATGCGACCGACGTCCATGACGTCCATGGGCCCCATGAGGACGTTGCCCCCGTTGGCGGACACCCTGGCGACCACGGCGTCGGCGTCCTCGACGTTGACGTACGTCGTCCACGACGGCGGGACGCCCTCCATCGGCGACGGTCCGAGGCCGGCCACCGCTCGGTCACGCAGCAGGCAGATCGTGTAGCCCCCCGCCTCCGGGGGTCCGACCTGGGGCTGCCAACCAAAGAGCTCGGCATAGAAGCTCCGAGCACCCTCCAGGTCCGACGTATTGAGGTCTACCCACGAGGGGACCCCGTCCTCGTACCGTTCGATCTCCATGGCAGCTCCCTCTGTCTAGGTGCTCGCCCTGCAGTGCCACGCATGCGTACGTGGCCTGCGGCGAACGTAGTCCAAGCTTCGAGGAACCGCACGGGGACGGCAGCGCCCGGCGCCACCGGCCGACGGGCCCGGCTCACACCGGGAGGCCCTTGATCCCCTTGGGCTCGGGGACCTCCTCGGTCTCGGGGTTGTCCTTGCTGCCCTTGGCCGGATCGGGGTCGTCCGGGGTCCGGTCGACCACCACGGGCCAGCGGACGGCGCCCAGGCCGGGTCGGGGGCGGAGCCATGGGGCCGGCGGCGGCATGACGAGGTCGGTCAGGACGTCGACGATGTGCTCGTAGTTGATGCGCCAGCCCTGGAAGTTGCGCCATGCCTCCTCGGGAGAGCGTTCCATGGCGTACCCGACCGCCTTGAGCCGGTGGATGCCCCCCTGGAATTCCTCGAAGGTGAGCCGGATACCGTCGACCGGGCGGGGGTCGGGCTCGAAGCGGATGCGCAAGGCCCCGGCCAGCGCGCGTAGGCAGTCGGTCCCGCCCGCCAGCATCACCCTGGCCTGCCGCGGGGTGGTGCCGGGATTGAGGCTGTCCTGGAGCGCGGCCGCGTCGAGCATGGCGAGGAGCGCGAGGAGCCACGAGCGCGTCGAAACCGGCGAGCGGAACCACATGAGTGTCGGGTAGCTCGTGTGGCTCTCCGCGACGCTGGCCGACCATTCCTCCCACCGGCCGTAGAGGGCGGGGAGCTCGTCGGTGGTCCGAAACCAGTGGTGTCGGGCGAGGATCTCCGGTCCCCACGCCGGCACACCGGCCCGGGAGGCGAGCATCGTCACGGCCGTCTCCCGAGCGGAGAAGGACGAGTAGAGCGCCGGCAGGTAGGCGATCTCCAGCGCGATCACGAGCAACCCCATCCCCGCGGCGACGAACTCGAGGACCTCAGACTGCGCGTAGCTCCCGGTGGCGAAGCCGAGCGTGAAGACCGACGAGCCGGCCACCTTCATGGCCGATCCGAGGGTCGTCTCGTTGGTCCACCAGGCCATGAAGCCGAACCCGACGACCAGAGCGGCGAGCCAGAGGACGAAGAGCAACACCAGTGCCAGCGGGCCGACGATGGCCAGCAACCGGTCCTTCACCTCGTAGGACCCGACCCGCTTGAGGACGGTTCGACCGACCCGGGCGAGCAGCCTGGCCAGGCCCCGCAGGAGCCGCGACGACGTGGTGCGCGGCACCACGAGCGTCGTGAACACGCTCGTGGCCACGCCGACCACGATCGCCAGCCCCACCAGAAAACCCAGGACCCTCATGCGGCCGCAATTGAACCAGGTCTCAAACCCGGTCTCGCCGATCCCCGGGATCGGGGACCGGCGGGCCGAGCTCGGCCGAGGGCCTCAGGACTGTCCCGAGCCGGCCCCCGCAGTCGTGGTCGTCCCCAGGCGTGCCAGCTCCTCTGCGACCGCCAGGTCGTGCTCCTTGGCATCCAGACGGGCCCGACGAGGACTCCAGCGGCCCCGGGTCAGCAACATGAGCGGCAGGAACACCACCATCCCGGCGAAGTCGATCCAGAACCAGTGCTGCCACTGCGACGGAGACTGGGCCGCCGCGTTTTGCAGATCCGTCAATTGCTGCTGGTGGGCCGCAAGGTAGTTGAGCTGCGCCTCGTAGGGCTGGACCAGCGTCTTGAGCTGGCTCTGGTACTTGACCGCCTGTGCGAACGTCACCGGCCCGAGGACCCGCGTGGCAGCCGCGATGTTGGCGTGCGTCGGGTTGCCCGAGACGGCGTTGACGACCGCCTGATGCTCCGAGAGCTTCTGCAGGAGCGCCGCATGCTGCTGGGCGAACTGGACCGACTCGGGATGGGTGGCCGTCCAGTCCGCGATCGACTGACCGTTGATCACCGTCGCGCCGACGGGACTGTTGTCGACCACGGTGGTCACGCTCGTGATGACGAGCGGCAGGAAGATGAAGGAGATCCCGACCACCAGTCGCAGGATCCATCCCCACAGCGCCAGGCCCGTCGCCACGAGCGCGGGGTTCTTCGCCTCGACCGTCTCCGTGTACCCGGCCAGCCAGGGCGCGAAGACGAAGGCCAGGCCGATCGCCAGGAAGACGGTGATCGTGGCCAGCATGTAGTAGCCGGTGTGCGGATTGTTCGCACGGGTCAAGAAGACGATCAACATCGCCATGGAGAGGAAGGTGCCCCCGAGCATGAAGGGCTTTCGGAGCTTGGCCCAGTCGGAGAGCATGCCCACCACGATGAGGGAGATGATGTTGGCGGACCAGAACCACACGTTCAGGCCGTTGGCCTGAGACGTCGAGAACGGGGTGCCGTCGGGGTTCTTGAGCGTCACCACGTAGTAGAAGGTGAAGAAGCTCGCCGCCACGTAGTAGACGAGCAGGAAGACCGCGATCCCGAAAGATGAGCCAACGAGATCCCACTTGGGGATCTGGCGCCAGGGGCGCTCGGTGGCCGCCTCGAGCTCCCCTCCTTGATCCCTCTGGCCCGAGCCTCGACCAGTGCCCGTCGCGGAGCGAGACCATCAACTGGTCGCGCAGGCGGGGCGACAGGTCCTTCAGGAAGAAGAGCGAGATGACGAAGGCCCCGAGGGCCACGAGGCCCGAGATCCAGAATTGGTCCTGCCAGGGATGCAGGGAGTCGAGCGTGTGGGTGGCGATGATGCTCGTGATCAGGCTTCCCGCCACCGGACCGATCGTCCAGAATCCCATCGCCGAGGCTCGCCCGAGCTGCGGGCTGAAGTCCCGCACCAAGGCCGGCGTGGCCACGAGGATCGCACCCTCGACCAGACCGATGGCCGAGATGACGATGGCAAACCCCCACTCGGTGGTGACGTTCGTCACGCCGAACGTGATCAGGAGGCCGACGATGAGGAGGCCGTACATGACCACGTTGGACCGACCGAGGCGATCGGTCTGGCTGGCCGGGAGCGAGGCGAACGCGCCGATCAGGTTGGAGACGACCACGATGCCGACGTAGAAGCCGAAGCTCATGTGGAAGTACTGCAAGATCTCCGGCGTGACACCCGTCTGCGTGTAGTACGTGCAGTAGAGGGTCACGGTGGCGAGCACGGCCACGGCGAGGTAGCCGGTGCGCGCGGTGTTGCCCGGATACTGATCGACCTGGTGATGGAACAGGAACGAGTAGACCGGCCCCCGCCTCCGGCCCCCGCGTCCGGGCGTTACGGTCGCATCACTGATCGCCGATCGCCCTTTGTCCTGCCACTGCCTGTCTCATGATCGCCCCAGTGCATCCTTGTCACGGATTTCAAGACATCGAGCCTGCAGTCTACGGTTCGCCTATACCCACCACCCGGGTCTCCGCTTCTCGAGAAACGCCCGCATACCCTCCGCCGCCTCTGCCGAATCGAAGAGCTGGTCCGATCGCGCCTCCGCCAGGCGCATGCCCTCGTCCCAGTCCCGGTTTCGCAGCTCCGATAGCAGTTGCTTTGTCGCCGCGACCGCGCCGGGTGCCCCCATCCCGAGCGTCTCGGTCATCGCCGAGATCCATCCGTCCATCTCGGACGGTGTCGCGAAGGCCTGTGTGAGCAGCCCGCTGCGCTCGGCCTCGTCCGCAGCGAAGGGCTCACCGGTCAGCATGTGCCGCTGGATCGCCCGCGTCGTCATGACGCGCAGCGCCGGCACCGCGATCATGGCCGGAGCCACCCCGACGCGGACCTCGCTGAACCCGAACGTCGCCGTGATCGGTGCCACGGCGAGGTCGGCGGCGGCCACGAGACCCATGCCTCCCGCTCGCACGTGGCCGTTGACCCGGGCGAGGACCGGCAGGGGCGCGTGCGCGATGCGGGTCAGCAGGCCGGCGACGGTCACCTCGTCCGCAGGCGGGGGCGACTCCCCGGCCGCCGGTGGATGGAGGCGCTCGCCGAGATCCGCCCCCGAGCAGAAGGTGTTGCCGGCACCGGTGAGGACGACGAGCCGGGCGCCCCGCCCCGCCGCCTCGTCCAGCGCCCCCGCCAGGCTGTGCACCAATCGGCGTGAGAGGGCGTTGCGGTTGGCGGGCGAGTCGAGCGTGATCCAGGTAGCGGGCCCGCGGTGGTCGATCCGCACCAGTGGAGGCGGCCCGGCGAGGACGTCCTCCCGCATGGATCGATGCTACGCGCCGGGGCCGATCGGGGCCGAGGCGCCGGCCGCCGGACCCGCCGCCTCCTCCTTCTTCTTGTAGCTGCGGCCGGCGACGAACCCGACCACGATCAAAAGGAACCAGAGGTTCTTCGCGATCGACGGCGACCACCACGCCACGATGGCCGAGGCGATGACCACGGCGGCGAGCGATGCCGTGCGCTGCAACCCGGGCACGACCTGGGACCGAAGGTCGCCCGGCACCATCAGGCGCCGCCATCGTCCGAACACCACCACCAACGAGGTGGCGATGCTCGCCGCCAGGAGGTTGGCGTTGAAGACGTCGATCGCCACGGGGTTGTTGCCGTAGGTGCCGAGCAGGTCGCTCGTGAAGGGCATGGCGGTGATCGTGAGCAGGAACAGAAAGTTGATCCAAGCCAGCCCCTCGTGGTGTCCGCGCATGAGGCGGAAGACTCGATGGTGGGCCAGCCAGAAGACGGCGATCACGTAGAAGGCGACCAGGTAGGCGACGATCTCGGTCCCGAGTTGGCTCAGGGCGTGGGCGAGCTCGGAGGGCGAGTTGGGATCGGAGACCTTCTCCGGGACCTTGACCTGGAAGACGATGAGCGTGATGGCGATGGCCACGACGCCGTCGGTGAGTCCGAGGAGCCGGTCGACGCTCGGGAGGTCCTGCGCTCCGGATCCGCCCTGATCCTGGTCGGACATCGGTCCAGCTTCGCAGACCGACCCTCGCGAACCGCGGCTTTTGGCGGCCGTCGGCACCACGACCGCCGCTGTCCGCAGAACCATCCTCTTGCGTGACACACCCCCGTCGTAACCTGGCCGGTGATGCCCGTTCCCCCGCCCCGCTCCCTCTCCCCGTCCAAGGTGACGGCCTTCACGGACTGCCCGCTCGCCTTCCGGCTCGCCCTGATCGACCGGCTGCCGGAGCCGCCCTCCCCCCACGCCCTCAAGGGGACGCTCGTGCACTCGGCGCTCGAGGGCCTGCATTGGAGGTGGCCGGCCGGGGGGCGCAGCCTCGAAGCCGCCGAGGAGGAGCTCGACCGTGCCTGGGAGCTGCTCCAGGAGGACCCCGAGCTGGAGGCGCTCGAGCTCTCGACGGAGGAGGCGGACGCGTTCAGGAGAGACGCCGGCGCGCTGGTGCGCAACTACTTCGAGATCGAAGACCCCAACTCCGTCAAGGCGATCGGCATCGAGCTCCTCTTGCAGGCGGAGGTCGGGGGTGTCCTGCTCCGGGGCATCATCGACCGCCTCGACCTCACCGACGAGGGCGAGCTCGTCGTTGTGGACTACAAGACGGGCCGGGCGCCTTCGGTCAATTTCGAGCAGGGCAAGCTGAAGGGCGTCCAGTTCTACGCCGACCTATGCGAGTCCGTCCTCGGGCGTGCCCCCGTGGAGGTGCGGTTGCTGCACCTGCGCGAGCCGCTCGAGATCACGGCTCGGCCGAACCCCCAGTCCCTCCGGGGGCACCGCCGCCGTACGGCGGCCGTCTGGGCGGCCATCGAGCGGGCGTGCTCGACCGGCGACTTCCGCCCGCGACCCTCCTCGCTCTGTCGCTTCTGTAGCTTTCAGCCACTGTGTCCATCGCACGGCGGGACCCCGCCGCCGCTTCCCGAGGTACCGGAGGTGTCCCCGATCTCGGCGGCCGCCGAGCAGCGGACGCCCCTCGCGTCCTGACCGGGCCCCCCGCCCGGCCCGACGGCGGGGCCGCATGGGCGCTCGGCCGCTTCGACGACGCCGTCGATGCACGATGGGACGCCCTCCGATCGCGACGCGGCGTGGACGCCACCGCCGCGGTGCTGTCCAACCTCGCCGACTACGGCGTGGCGTGGGTGGTGGTCGCCGGCATCAAGGCCCGCCGGCCCGGAGTGCCGCGACGCCGGGCCGTCGCCGCCCTCGCGACGGCTGGCGTGTCGTCCTACATCCTCAACAAGTCGATCAAGGTCGTGGTCGCTCGGGAGCGCCCGGAGCCAGCCGACCCCGGAGCCAACCCCATGCGGCGACCACCGGTACGCGCCCCGTCGTCGAGCAGCTTCCCGAGCGGTCACACCCTCGCCGCCACCTGCACCGCCCTCGTGCTATCGGAGGGTCCGGCCGAGACGGCGGCACTGCTCACCCTCGCCACGGGCGTCGCCATCAGCCGGGTGCACCTCCGGGACCATCACGCCTCCGATGTCGTGGGCGGCCTGGCCATCGGCGCAGCCCTGGGCGTCGCCGGCCGCCGGCTGGTCCGCCGGCTCTTCGCCGACCCGGCGACGGGGGCCGGAATGGCCCCGCCCACCTAGGTGTTGTCGAGAACATGGACGAGACAACGTTCGCCGTGACGTGGGACTACCGCTGCCCGTTCGCCCGCAACGCCCACGAGTACGTCGTGGCCGGGCTCGAGCACGGAGCGCCGTGGTCGGTGACCTTCGTGCCCTTCTCTCTCAACCAGGTCCACGTGCCCGAGGGTGGCCTCTCCGTGTGGGACAACGAGGCGGCATGGCCCGACCTGCTGGCGCTCGAGGCCGGTGTCGTGATCCGCGACCGTTACCCCGACGCCTTCCTGGTCGCGCATCGGGCGCTCTTCACGGTCCGCCACGAAGAGGGCGGTGACCTGAGGGACCAGGCGGTCGTGCGCCGCGCCCTCGAGGGGATCTCGGTGCCCGTCGACCACGTGTTCGGTGAGATCGCCGAGGGTTGGCCCCGGGAGCAGATCCAAAAGGAGCACGAGGCGGCGGTGGCCGGCCATGCCGTCTTCGGGGTGCCGACGTTCATCGTGGGCGATCGGGCCGCCTTCGTACGCCTGATGGACCGACCCGAGGGGGACGGCGCCCGCGCCCGATCCGTCGTCGAGCACGTCCTCTCGCTGTGCGTAGAGCACCCCGAGCTCAACGAGTTCAAGCACACCACGGTCTCCCGCTGAGCCTCCCCTCCCGCTGAGCCGCTCTCTCCAGCCGAGAGTCCCCTCCTAGGCCCCGGCCAGCGACACCACCAACCGGCGGGTCGTCGCCATCTCCTCGGGGGTGCCGACGACGGTCGCGACGAACTCGGTGGCGCCGGCCTCCCGCAGCCGATCCACGCCGGCCACCACTTCTTCCTCGCTCCCGACGAGGGCGACGTCGGAGGGCTTGTCCGCGCCTTCACGATCGAGCATCGCCCGGTAGGAAGGAAGGCTCGGGTAGAGGGCGAACGTCCGGTCGATGCTCTCGAGTGCCTGTTCTCGCGCGGAGGTGACCGTCACCGGCAGGCAGACGACGACGCGAGGCCTCGGACGCCCCGCCGCCTCGGCCGCCTCCACGATGCGCGGCGAGATGTGGTTGCCGACCGTGCGCAATCCCGTCATCCAGGTGATCGTGCCGTCTGCGAGCTCGCCGGCGGTGCGGAGCATGACCGGACCGAGCGCGGCGACGAGGACCGAGGGAGGTGCGGGCACGCTGATCGACAGGGGCGCCGGCAGCACCGCCTTGAGCATGGTGCCCTCGAAGCTGACCGTCTCCCCGGCCAGCATGGGCATGAGCGCCGAGAGGTACTCCCGCATGTAGCGGGCACCGTGCTCGTAGCGCATCCCCCAGAGCCCCTCGACGACGAGCTGGTGGGACAGGCCGATCCCGAGCGTGAGCCGCCCGCCGATCGCCTGCTGGGTGCTGAGCGCCTGCTGGGCCAGCGCCTGGGGGTGCCGCGTATAGACGGGCACGACGCCCGTCCCGAGCTCGAGGCGCGGCACCCGCGACCCGACCAGGGCGAGGAGGGTGAGCGCGTCGTGGCCGAAGATCTGCACCGCCCAGGCGCTCGCAAAGCCCTCCTGCGACGCCCGGCCCGCCTCCTCGACGGCGCGCTCCACGGGCGCCTCCACGTCCAGCAATGTTCCGATCCTCATCTCACGCCTCTCCGTTTCGCCGCTCGTCCCCCGGTATCGTGCTTCGCGTGCCCACTCCTGGCAACGGCAGCCGAGCCGGGTCTGCGTCCCCCGAGGAAAGAGCGGGTCCCCGGGGAGGCCACGGCCGACCGAGCGGCCCGACCGTCGGGATCGTCGGCGCGGGCCAGCTCGCCCGGATGCTCTGCGAGGCGGCATCGCCCCTCGGGCTGGCCACCGTAGTGCTGGCCGAGCGGGCGGACGACGCGGCCGTGGCCGTGGCGTCGGAAGTCCTGAGCGGTGCCGCCACCGACGAGGCGGCTCTGCGCAGCCTGGTCCAGCGCTGCGACGCGATCACCTTCGATCACGAGCTGGTCGACCTCGAGACCCTCCGGAGCCTCGAGCGCTCCGGCGTCACCGTCCGCCCGGGCACAGGCACCTTGGCCTTCACCGTCGACAAGGCGCTGATGCGGGGGCGACTGGAGGAAGCCGGCGTGCCGGTCCCCGCCTTCGAGGTCCTCCCGGACCCGGGGACGGCGACCCCCGCATCCCCCGCGGCGGCGGGTGCGACCGCCGAGGCGCTGGACCGGGTCGTGCGGTTCGGCCGGCGCCGGGGGTGGCCGCTCGTCCTCAAGGCCGCCAGGGGTGGCTACGACGGCAAGGGGGTCTGGATCGTCGGCGACGCCCGGGAGAGCGGAGAGGTGCTTGCGGGCGCCGCGGGATCGGGCACGCCGATGCTCGTCGAAGAGCGCGTCGCCATCCGAAGCGAGCTGGCGGTGGTCGTGGCGCGACGACCCGGCTCGGTCACGGCGTCGCGGGGCGGGTTGACGGCGGGACACGCGGTCACGTGGCCCGCGGCCGAGACGGTCCAGGTCGACGGGGTGTGCCGCGAGGTGCTCGTGCCGGGGTCCCTGCCCGAGGAGGTCGCCCAAGAGGCCCGCCGGCTGGCCACCGAGGTGGCGGACCTGACGGGGTCGGTCGGCGTCCTGGCGGTCGAGATGTTCTGGACGGGAGACCGCATCCTCGTCAACGAGCTGGCCGCGCGCCCGCACAACTCGGGACACTGGACCATCGAGGGAGCGGCCACCTCCCAGTTTGAGAACCACCTGCGCGCCGTGCTCGACCTGCCGCTCGGCGACACGGGGCTCGTCGCACCGTGCGCGGCGAGTGTCAACGTGTTTGGCGGCCCCGAAGGAGAGGACCCCGGTGGGCGCCTGGCGGAGGCCCTGGCCGACCCCGGCGCCCACGTCCACCTCTACGGCAAGGGTCCTCGCCCGGGGCGCAAGCTCGGGCACGTCACCCTGGTCGGAGACGACGCTCCCTCGCTCTACCGCCGAGCCTGGCACGCCGCGGCGGCGCTGGGCACCCCGATCCCCGACCACGTGTCGGCCGCACGATGACCCCCTCCTCGACTCCCCGGCCCTCGGCGAAGTCCTCCCGGCCCTCGGCGAAGTCCTCCCGGTCCTCGAGGAAGAAAGTCGAGCCGCAAGTGGCGGTGGTCATGGGCAGCTCCTCGGACTTGGAGGTGATGCGGGGGGCGGCCGAGGTCCTCCAACGCTTCGGGGTGCCCCACGAGGTCCGGGTGGTCTCGGCCCACCGCACCCCCGACAAGATGCTGCGCTTCGGGCACGATGCGGCGGGCCGGGGGCTCCGGGTGATCATCGCCGGAGCCGGCGGAGCCGCTCACCTCCCGGGCATGCTCGCTGCCGCCACCACGCTCCCGGTGATCGGCGTCCCGGTCGCCCTGCGCCGACTCGACGGTCTCGATTCCCTGCTGTCGATCGCTCAGATGCCCCGGGGCGTGCCCGTCGCCACGATGGCGGTGGACGGCGCCCGCAACGCCGGGCTACTGGCGATCCGAATCCTCGCCCTGAGCGACCCGAAGCTGGCCGAAGCGATGCGGGAGCACCAGACGGAGCTGGCACGGGACGCCGAGGCCCAGGATCGCACCGTCGAAGAGACGTAGGCCCGAGCCGGCAGCTGGCGGGTCCACCGGTTCGGTCCGCCCGCTAGGGCTGGCCCTCGGTGCCCTCGGTGCCCTCGGTTCCATTGTGCTCTGGCGACCCTTGAACAACGCCGGACGGCTCCTCCGAACCCCGGGCCGGGGCGATCGCCTCGGGCTCGTTGGCGGTGAGGGCCGTGGCCCCGTCGGAGGCGAGGTCGGCCTCCCCGAGACGACCGGCCTCTCCCGCCGGGCCGGCCGCTCCTTGGTGGGTGGATCCGGCCGGATCCACCTGGCTCCCGACGAGGCCCCGGAAGCCGGCCATCAGCTCGATCGGGATGGGGAAGATGAGGGTCGAATTGTGCTCGGTTGCCACCTCCGTGAGCGTCTGGAGCGTGCGCAGCTGCAGCGCCCCCGGCGCCTCGTTGAGCATGGCCGCCGCCTCGGAGAGCTCCCGGCTGGCCTCGAGCTCGCCGGTCGCGTTGATCACCTTGGCCCGCCGCTCCCGCTCCGCTTCGGCCTGACGGGCCATCGCCCGCAGGAGCTCGTGGGAAAGGACGATGTCTCGAATCTCCACCTGGCGCACCTCGACGCCCCAGTTGTGGGTGGAGGTCGCGATGCTGGCCCGCAGCTCGGTGTTGACGTCGTCCCGGTGGGCGAGGATGTTGTCGAGCTCGTGGCGGCCGATGATGGAGCGCAGGGCGGTCATCGCCACTCGCTGGCTGGCAAAGCGGTAGTTGTCGACCCCGACGACCGCTCGCACGGGGTCGGTGACCTGGAAGTACACGACGGCGTCGACCTGGACCGTGACGTTGTCGGCGGTGATGACGGCCTGTTGGGGGATGTCCACCACCTCGACTCGCAGGGAGAGGCGGACGAAGCGATCCACGAAGGGGACCCTCACGATCATGCCCGGTCCCTTGGCTTCCTCCCGGAGACGCCCCAACCGGAACACCACCGCACGTTCGTACTCGGTGATCACCCGGAAGGAGGCGGTCGCCGCGACACCCCCCAGCACGACGACACCGACCACCGCACCGACGATCGCCTCGACCATCTCGCACCTCCGTCGCCCGGTGGCCGCCCCGAGGGATCGCCGGGCTCTCTCCATCTTCCCACCGAACCTCGGTCCCGCGGCGGCGCGGCGGGGCCCCCTCGGGGCCCCGGAAAGCCCTGGTGGCGCGTCGATCGGGGCGCGGACGCTACGTTGCGTAGGTGCCCACGATCGCCCAGCGGCTCGGTTATCCCGCCGACGCCCGCCTGCTCATCGTCAACGCAGACGACCTGGGGTTCTGCCACTCCGCGAACGTGAGCGTCTTCGAGTGCCTCCAGACGGGTCTCGTCACGAGCGCCACCCTTATGGTCCCGTGCCCGTGGGCCCGGGAGGCGGCCGCCCGTTATCGGGGCGAGGACATCGGCGTCCACCTCACGCTGAACGCCGAGCACGAGCTCTACCGCTGGGGGCCCATCACGCACGCGCCCTCCCTCCTCGGCGGCGACGGGGGCTTCCCGCGGACCATGGAGGACGTGTGGGACCACGCGGACCTCGACGAGGTGCGCCGGGAGTGCCGGTCTCAGATCGAGCGGGCGATCCTGTGGGGCTTCGACGTCAGCCATCTCGACGCCCACATGGCCACGCTGCAGCTCCGGCCTGAGTTCTTCGACATCTACCTGGAGCTCGCCGCGGAGTTTCGCCTGCCGTTGCGCATGTTCGGATCGGGAGCGGAGGAGTACCTGGGGTTCCCCGCTCGAGAGCTCGCGGCCGAGGCCGGCGTCGTCTTCACCGACGAGATGGTCTTCGTGCCGGGCGTCGGCTCGCGAAAGCTCCTGGCCGACCGTCTCGGCCGGTTGCGCCCGGGGGTGACCGAGATGCACCTGCATCCCGCCATCGACACCGACGAGCTGCGCTCGCTGGCCGCGGACTGGGCGGCGCGCGTCGACGATCACCAACTCGTCTGCGACGAGCCGTTTCTCCGGGACGCCGTGGCCGCCGCCGGCGTCACGCTGATCGGCTACCGGGCACTGCGAGACCTCGCCCGCAACGGCGGGTAGTCGGCGTGGCGTCCCGGGGGAAGCACAGCCACGGCGGCGACCGCCGGGGCTCGACCCCCGGAGGGGCGGGCAAAGCGGGCTGGCGATCGGGCGCGAGCGGACGCCTCCCCGCGTCGTGGCACCGGCTCGCCGGCTACGGCTTCGCCCTGGTGGTCCTCGCCACCGTCGTGGCGCTGCTGATCGCGCAGACGGCCTCGGCCATCCACTTGCCGCTCCTCGGCAACTACGGGGTGGCCCCCTCGTCGGGCGCGGGCACGGGCCAGTAGGTCACCGACACTGGGCGGGTGATCTCCGAGCGCATCGGGTCGCCCGGTGGTCAGCCGGGCGGGGACGGGGGGGCGCCCAAGGACGCCAGGCCGGGCACCCCGGAAAAGAGGTCGACCTCGGGGCCGTCGGTGCCGCCCACCGCGCTGCGGGCGAGCTGGTACTCGTCGTGAGGGTGGATCGACTCCATCACCTCGGGCCGCAGCCCGAACCACATGCGCGAATTGGGATCGACCTGCGTCGCATGGGCGAGCAGCGCCTGGCGCCGGACGTCGGCAAAGCCCGCGACGTCGACCGACGTGGTGAAGGGTTGATCGAGCCGCTCGAGCCGGGCCAGCCACTCCTCGCCGAAGGGCGACTCCATCCCGAGCTCCACGAACTTGTCGTGCACCATCTTCATCCGAGCGACGGGCCACACCGTGTAGTAGAGCTTGAGGGGCGCGTAGGGGTCGCCGGCATCGGGAAAGCGCTCGGGATCGCCGGCGGCCTGGAATCCCGCGAGGGCGATGTCGTGGGCCCGGAGGTGGTCGGGGTGGGGGTACTCGGACTGGTTCTCGGGGTAGCCCACCATGACCTGTGGGCGGACCCGCCGGATCACCGTCACCAGGCGCTCGACGGCCTGGTCGAGCGGGGCCTGGGCAAAGGAGTCGGGGTGGCCGTTGGCCGTCGAGTCGGGCATCCCCGAGTCGCGGTACCCGAGCCAGACGACCTCGTCGTAGCCGATGATCTCCGCCGCCCGCAGGAGCTCCTCGCGGCGGACCTCCGGGAGGTTCTCACGCACCTCCGGCCGGTCCATCGCCGGGTTGAGGATGTCGCCCTCCTCCCCCCCGGTGCAGCACACGAGCACCGTGCGAACCCCCGACGCGTGGTAGCGCGCCACCGTCGCCGGCCCCTTGGAGGACTCGTCGTCGGGGTGCGCATGGACCGTCAGGAGACACGGCTCGTCGACCATTCGGGGCATGCCGGGAGATTAACGGCTCGGCGGCTGGTTCCGGCCCGCCTCGGCGCCGGTCTCGAACGCCGGCGTGTCGATGTCATGGCGATGCCGTGGCGATCCCGTGGCGATGCCCGCGAGCAGCGCAGGGGTCGGCGGCGGGTGCCATTGTGGGCGGATCGGCCGTATGCTCGGGTAATGCGCGATCAGAGGAGGGCCGAGCGGTGACCAGCGTCTTCAAGCGCATGTCGGCGATCTTCCAGGCCAAGGCGAACAAGGCGCTCGATCGGGTCGAGGACCCCCGCGAGACGCTCGATCTCTCCTACGAGAAGCAGCTGGACAGCCTGCAAAAGGTGCGCCGCAGCGTCGCCGACGTGGCGACCGCCCGCAAGCGGATCGAGCTCCAGGCCAGCCAGCTGCAGCAGCAGGCCAACAAGCTCCAGCAGCAGGCCAAGGCCGCGCTCTCGCAGGGCAACGAGGACCTGGCCCGGGAGGCGCTGGCCCGGCGGGCCGCGCTGGGCGAGCAGCTGGAGGACCTCCAGCGCCAGCACGACCAGGTCGCCGAGCAGGAGCAGCGCCTCGTCGTCACCATGCAGCGGCTCCAGTCCCAGGTCGAGCAGTTCCGGACCCGCAAGGAGACGTTGAAGGCGAGCTACACCGCCGCCGAGGCCCAGACCAAGATCGGCGAAGCGGTCTCGGGACTCTCCACCTCGATGGGCGACGCCGGCAACGCGATGCAGCGGGCCCAGGACAAGATCGAGGGCATGCAGGCCCGGGCCGGGGCCATCGACGAGCTCCTCGCCTCCGGGGCCATCACCGACCTCAACCGACCGGTGGACGACATCCAGGCCGAGCTCGACAAGGTCTCGGCGGGGTCGGAGGTCGACAACGAGCTTGCCGCGATGAAGGCGGAGCTGGCGGCATCCTCGCCCGCGGCCGCGCTGCCCGCCAGCGATGGCGAGGCGGCGTCCGGATCGTCTGCCGCGGCGCCGGCCGCCGACGGCACGGCCGTCCCCAACGCGGCGACGTCGAGCGCCGACCTTGCGCCCCAGCCGGCCCCACCACCCGCCGCCGGCTCCACCGAGACCGCCACCCCGTAGTCCTCTAGGAGGCTTTCCCAGCCGATGTCACTCGCTCGCAGGATCCCGAACGACCGGGGGCTCACCACCCGGATGTTCTTCACCGGGCTCTTCCTGGTCGTCCTCTACGCCGCCTTCATCGGCATCCTCTACGCCATCGGTTTGTCGTTCATCTTCATCGTGATCATCGCCCTCGGGCTGCTGTTCGCGCAGTACTGGTTCTCCGACAAGATCGCCCTGTACTCCATGGGCGGACGGATCGTGAGCCCCGAGGAGGCCCCCGAGCTGCACGGCGCGGTCGACCGGCTCTGCGCCCTCGCGGACATGCCCAAGCCCCGGGTCGCCATCGCCCAGACCGACATGCCCAACGCCTTCGCCACGGGGCGGAGCCCCAAGGCCGCCGTCGTGTGCGCCACGACCGGCCTGCTGCGACGTCTCGACCCGGAGGAGCTCGAGGCGGTCCTCGCCCACGAGCTCTCCCACGTCGCCCACCGAGACGTGGCGGTCATGACGGTGGCGAGCGGCCTCGGGGTGATGGCCGGCCTCCTCACCCGGGTCATGTTCTACGCCGGGCTGTTCGGCGACGACCGGGACAACCAGAACGCCGCCGCCGTCGAGATGATCATCCTCCTCGTATCGATCGTCGTCTACGCCATCAGCTTCCTTCTGACGAGGGCGCTCTCCCGCTACCGGGAGCTGGCGGCGGACCGATCGGGAGCCATCCTCATCGGGCGCCCGTCGGTGCTCGCCTCGGCCCTGGTCAAGGTCACCGGGGAGATCTCGCGGATCCCGACGCAGGACCTGCGGAGGGCGGAGCCGTTCAACGCCTTCTTCTTCTCCCCGGCGATCGCGAAGGGCGTGTCGATCTCCACCCTTTTCTCCACGCACCCCCCGCTCGAGCGCCGCCTTGCCCAGCTCGCACAGCTCGAGGCGCAGCTCGAGCAGCCGCGCTGAGCCGGCGCCCGGCCAACCGACCCGGAACCCCGGCGACTGCCATGGGCCTGCTCGACAGCCTCTTCGGGAGGACCAAGCCCGTTGCGGCCAACCTCGACGATCTCTTCGCGCTGCCCTCGGCCGCCGTGACCCTGCAGGCGGCCGCCGGCATGTCCTTCACCGGCCGCGCCGGGGTCTGCTGGAAGCCCCCCGCCGGCCAGGCCCCGCAGGACGTGCAGCACGAGATCGAGCAGCTGCTCGCGATCGACGACACCCCGGGATCCGCAACGGGAGGCGCCGGGACACCGGCCGCCGCGACGACTTCGTCGTCGGGGGTGTCGATCGGTCGGCTGACCCAGAAGGTCGACTCCTACGGCTACCGGTGGTTGCTGCTGGAGGACACCGAGATCGACGACCTCGTGGCCCGGGTCCACCTCGTCAACACCATGGTGGCGGAGGCCGGATGGGGCCCCCAACTGCTGTGCTCGGTCTTCTCGCTGGACGGGTCGCCGCCGACCGAGAGCGAGCAACTGGCCGGAGAGGGCCTGGTGCTCGACACCCCGTCATCCGACGCCCCGGCGACGAGCGGCACCCCGGCCACGAGCGGCGCCCCGGCGAGCGACGCGGCGCCCGCCGCCGCCTCCGATTCCAAGCCCCTCTACCTCGTCTACCTGTACAAACGCGGCAGCTTCTACCCCTTCGCCCCCGACGGGAAGGAGCAGCGGGACAACGAGGTCGAGCTGAGAATGCGCAGCATGCTCGCCAACGATCTCAAGATGGAGCCCGATCTGTCCCGCTGGTTCCCCCTGTGGGACCTGCCGGTGCGCTGAGCGCCGGCATCGCCATACCGTTTGGTCAAAGAGGTTCACCTCCGTGTCGCGGGGCGACCCCGGTACACTCCCACGCTGATGGAACCCCTCGTAACCGAAGACACGCCGGCTGCGACGATCGGCGACGCGGCCGAGCCCCGAGAGCGCCTGGTCCGGCTCGAATCGGCCGTCAACTTCCGTGACATCGGCGGCTACCCGGCCAACGGCGGGCTCGTCCGGTGGGGCATGGTGTACCGGGCCGACAACGTCTCCCGCCTCACCCCGTCGGACCTGGACCTGCTGAGAGAGCTGGCGATCGCCTCCGTGCTGGACCTGCGCACCACGGGCGAGGTCGACGACGGGCGGTTCCCCACCCACGAGATCCCGGTCAACTTCCACCACCTCCCGCTGCTCGACGCCGTGCCCGACCCGGATCGGTTCAAGATGACCCCGGGCATGCTCGGGTCCCAGTACGTGGAGATGGCGCAGAACGCCGCCCCGCAGATCGGTCGGGCCCTCCGCGTGCTCGCGGCGAGCGGATCGCTGCCGGCGGTGGTCCACTGTGCGGCCGGCAAGGATCGCACGGGCGTCCTGGTCGCCGTGCTCCTCGGGCTGCTCGGCGTCGACGAGGAGGCGATCGTGGCGGACTACGCCGTCAGCGCCGACGCCATGGACCGCCTGCGTCGCTCCCTGATCGAGCGGTACCCGGAGGGCAGGGAGGCGATCGAGAACGCCGACGAGATCTTCTCCGCCGAGCCCTCCAACATCGTCCGCCTGCTCGAGTGGATCGACGAGGAGCACGGGTCGGTCGAGGCCTACGCCGCCTCCACCGGTGCGGGCGACGACGTGGTCGTCGCACTGCGCCGACGCCTCATCGAGCCCGCCTGAAGCCGGGCCGGCCTCACGAGCCGGATTCACGAGCCGGATTCACGGGCCGGCCTGGGCCGGCCGGACAACACCGCTTCCTCAGGAGGCCGGCGGGTCCAATCCGTCGATCCGTGCCGCCATGTCCAGGTCGGCGCCCGTGATGCCGCCCGCCGAGTGGGTGACCAGGCGCAGGGTGACCGTGTTCCACGAGATCGCGATGTCGGGGTGGTGGTTGTGCTGCTCGGCCAGCGCCCCCACCCGGTTGACGTAGTCGAGGGCCGCCGCGAAGTCCCGGCCCCGGGCCTCCTTGGACAGCGCCCCGTCCTCGAGCTGCCAGGCCAGGCCGCGATCGCGCAACTCCCCCTCGACGTCGTCCGACGAGAGCACTTTCGACCGATCCACGTTGCTCATGTCCAGAACCTCCTCTCGACCGGGATGCGTGGCATCAGGGGGATGCGGGCGGGCGGTAGCGGTAGCCGAAGCCCCGAACCGACTCGATCGGGGAGGTCTCCGGGTCCTCCCACCCGAGCTTGCGGCGGAGGCGCAGCACCGTGAATTTGACCCTCCCCGCCCCGATCCCGGTGGGGTCGTCCCACGCCTGGGCGACCAGCTGCTCGGCCGAGAGCACCTGGCCGCTGTGCTGGACGAGGGCCCGCAGCAGCCGGAACTCCATCGGGGTGAGGTTGACCTCGGCACCCTCGAGGTCGACCCGGCGATGCTCGAAGTCGATCCGGAGCACGGCGTCGACGTAGGTGGTCCGGGTCTGCGGACGGCTCCGGGCGCGACGGCCGAGCGCCTCGAGGCGCGCCAGGAGCTCGGCACGCCCGAAGGGCTTGGTCAGGTAGTCGTCCGCCCCGGCCTGCAGGCCGCGCACCTTGTCGTTCTCGGTCGCCCTCGCCGTGAGCATCATGATCGGCACGTCGCTCATGTCCCGGATGCGCTCGAGGGCCTGCCAGCCGTCGAGGTCGGGCAGCCCGACGTCGAGCACGACGATGTCGGGATCCGCCTCGTGGAGAGCCCGGAGCCCCTCTCGCCCGTCGACGGCCTCGGTGACGTCGTAGCCGGCCTTGGAGAGCACCGTGCGCACGAGCGCCCGGATGTCTTCTTCGTCTTCGACCAGGAGGACCTTGGTCGCCGGATCGGTCACGGGTGGGTCATCTCCTCGGGCCGGACGGCGCGGTCGAATTCCTCCGGCGTCAAGAAGCCGAGCGATACGCAGGCCTCCCGCAGCGTGGAGCCTTCCCGGTGGGCCTTCTTCGCCACCTCGGCCGCCTTGTCGTAACCGATCAGGGGGTTGAGGGCGGTGACCAGCATCAGCGAGCTCTCGACGAAGTGGGCGATCCGCTCCCGGTCCGCCTCGAGGCCCTCGACGCAATAGCGGCGGAACGCATCGCACGCATGGTCGAGCAGCATGGCCGAATGCAAGAAGTTGTGCACGATCAACGGCTTGCACACGTTGAGCTCGAGGATCCCCCGCGAGCCGGCCATGGCGATGGCCGTGTCGTTGGCGAGGACCTGGATGCAGACCATGATCATCGCCTCGCACTGGGTGGGGTTGACCTTGCCCGGCATGATCGAGGAGCCGGGCTCGTTGGCCGGGAGCTGGAGCTCGGCAAGCCCGGCACGCGGGCCAGAGCCGAGGAGGCGCAGGTCCTCGGCGACCTTGGTCAGGGAGACTGCAAGGGTCCGGAGTGCGCCGCTCGACATCACGAGGTCGTCGTGTGCGGCGAGCGCGGCGAACTTGTTGGGGGCCGTGACGAACGGCAGGCCGGTCAGCTCGGCGATCTTGGCGGCCACCCGTTCGCCGAACTCCGGGTGGGTGTTGAGACCGGTGCCCACGGCCGTCCCGCCGGCCGCCAGCTCGAAGAGCCCCGGCAACGTCTGCTCGATGCGGCGGATGTCGGCGTCGAGCTGGGCGACGTACGCCGACATCTCCTGGCCGAGCGTGAGCGGCACGGCGTCCATCAGGTGGGTGCGGCCGATCTTGATGACGTCGCGATACTCCTCCGCCTTCGCCGCGATGGCGTCTCGGAGCGCCCGGACCGACGGCAGGAGGTGCTGCACCAGCTCCTCGGCGGCCGCGATGTGCATGGCCGTCGGAAAGGTGTCGTTGGAGGACTGCGACATGTTCACGTGGTCGTTGGGATGGACCGGCGACTTGGAGCCGAGGACCCCTCCGGCCAGCTCGATGGCGCGGTTCGAGATGACCTCGTTGGCGTTCATGTTCGACTGGGTGCCGCTCCCCGTCTGCCACACCCGCAGGGGAAAGTGGTCGTCGAGCTTGCCCTCGGCGACCTCGCGGGCCGCCTGGACGATCAGGTCGGCGAGCCCCGGGTCGAGCTTGCCGAGGTCGGCGTTGACCTCGGCGGCCGCCTGCTTGAGCACTCCCATGGCCCGCACCATGGACCGGGGCATCCGATCGAAGCCGATGCTGAAGTGCTCGAGCGAGCGCTGCGTCTGCGCCCCCCAGTATCGATCAGCCGGCACCTCGATCTCGCCCATGCTGTCGCTCTCGGTGCGGGTCTCGCTCATGGCCCTCCCTGCGGTCGATCGGCTGGTGTGGGGGACGTCCCCAACCTCCCAGGATGGGGCGGGGACCCCTGTCCGTGCAAGGCCATCGGCGCGGGCGCCGGCGTGGTCACGGACCCGACCGGCCCCGTTAGGGTGAGCGCGAGGCCTCCGGTCTCCGGTCAAGCGGCGCAGCCGAGGACGGCCTCCGGGCCGGGCGGTGGCACCGGCGACCGGCCACGCGCCCCGCGGCGATCGAGCAAAGGAGCACCATGAGCGCGACCCTCAACGACCGGGCAAAGGCACTTCTCGGCCGCCCCGTGTTCGCCAGCCTGGCCACCGTGGCCCCCGACGGGTCACCCCAGGTCACTCCCGTCTGGATCGACGTCGACGGCGACGACGTCCTCTTCAACACCGCGGACGGGCGCGCCAAGGCGATCAACATTCGGCGCAATCCCCAGGTGGGCCTGAGCGTCTTCGATCCCGACGACCCCTACGGCGGCGTGGTCTCGCTCCGGGGCAAGGTGACGGAGATCACGACGGCGGGCGCCGACGCCCACATCGACGCAATGGCCAAGAAGTACATGGGCCTCGACGAGTACCCGCTGCGCCAGCCGGGCGAGGTGCGGCTCAAGATCCGGATCACCCCCGAGCGGGTGGCGATGCAGCCGGGCGGCTGACGGCGCAGATGCCGCGCCAGCATTCCCTCGAGGGCCGAAGGGCCCTGATCACCGGGGGCTCGAAGGGAATCGGCCGGGCCGTCGCGGGAGCCTTGGCGGAGGCGGGCGCCGACGTCGGGATCGTCGGCCGGGACGCCGAGGGGCTCGAGGTGACGAGAGAGCTGGTCGAGAAGCTCGGGCGGACGTGTCTCGTGATCCAAGAGGACCTGTCGGCCGCCGGGGGCCCCCGAGCAGCCGGTGAGGCGGCGCTGCGCCACGGATCTTTCGACATCGTGGTCAACAACGCCGGGATCGCCTCGTCCGCCTCCCTCCTCGAGGTGGAACTCGAGACCTGGGACGCCATCTTCCGGTTGAACCTGCGGGCCGTCGTGGGCCTGTGCCGGGTGATGGTCCCGCCCATGCTCGAGCGGGGCCGGGGCAAGGTCATCAACGTCTCGTCGGCCGGAGCCTTCCTCGGCACGCCCGGCCTCGGCGCCTACGCCGCGTCCAAGGCGGCGCTCAACCAGCTGACCCGGACGATGGCGGTCGAGTGGGGACCTCATGGTGTCCAGGCCAACGCCGTCTGCCCGACCGTCGTCCTGACGGAGATGGGGCGGTCCATCTGGGACGACCCGGCGCGATCGGCGGACCGGCGGGCCAAGGAGCAGCGGATCCCGGCGCACCACTTCGGCGCGCCCGACGACGTGGCGGGTGCCGTGGCCTTCCTCGCAAGCCCGGCGTCGGACTACATCAACGGCGTGGCACTGCCGATCGACGGCGGCATGCTCGTCGCCCCCTAGCGCCCGGCCTCGATCAGGCGGCGGAAGGAGCCCGACCCCATCACCGGGGCACCGGCGACCTGCACACGCTCCGACAATCCCCGGTCGGAGGTGACCACGGTGAGCGTCGCGGCGTCGAGGTCCTCCGTGACCATGCGGGCGATGACGTCGTCGGCGGCGTTGCGGCGTCCGGGTGCGAATTCCACGGTGATGCCCCCGGCGCGACCGACCTCGGCCACCTCGGCGTCGGGCGGCCCGTCGAACACCACGGTGAGGGCGCCCTCCGTGCGACCATGGTGGGCGACGAGCGTCCGCACGAGCCGCTGCACGGCAGCCCGGCGGTCCCGCCACCAGCCGTCGGGCTTCGAGCCGAGGAGGTTGTTGCCGTCGATCAGCCATCGCATCGGGTGTGCACCTTACTTTGAGGCCGGCGTGACCGGGCGTGGGGCTCACGACGCGCCGGAGGCGGCCGCCGCCGCGAGGCGTGCCGAGCACAGCTTCGCGGCCATACGGGCGAGCCGCCTGTACCGCGCCAGGCACCATCTCTACGGGAGGCGCCGGTGGTGGCTCTGGCGCTCCTACGAGACGCTCTGGCCGCTCGCGGACGCGTGGTCGGCCACGACTACCCTGGCATCGATCGGCAGCGAGCCGGCCACCGCGGCGCTCCCGGAGCTCGTGGTCGCCCTCGCCGCGTACCACCGTGACCGGGCGGCGCTCGGGGGCAGCGGTGCGATCGGGTTCGAGTCGAGCGTCGTGCCCCCGCTCGGCGGTGGCGGCGACGTCTACTACGACGACAACGCCTGGGTCGGCCTGGCGCTCGTGCGCCAACACGACCTGACCGGTGACGAGCGGGCGCTGACCCTCGCCGAGCGGATCTTCGCCTTCGTGACCTCGGGCTGGTCGGCGGAGGCGTCGTGGTCCTGGCCGGGCGGGATCCGCTGGAAGCAGCCGAGGTCCGACGTGTCGCGCAACACGTGCTCGAACGGCCCCGTGGCCGAGCTGGCCGCGCTCTTGCACCTGCGCACCGGAAGCGCCGACGCACTCGAGTGGGCCGTGCGCATCTACGACTGGGTCCGGTCCGCACTGCGGGGCGACGACGGTCTCTACCTCGACCGCGTCGCGCCCGACGGCGGGCGCGAACCGACCACGTGGACCTACAACCAGGGGACCATGATCGGGGCCGGCGTACTCCTGCACCGCATCACCGGCGAGGCGGCCTACCTGGAGCACGCCGTCCAGACGGCGAGGGCGTCCCTCGAGCGTTTCGGCCCGGCGGAGCTCGCCGTCAACGGGGCGGCCTTCAACGCCGTCTTCTTCCGGAACCTCCTCCTGCTCGACGAGGTCTCACACGACCCGGCACGCCTGCGGCTCGCGTCGGACTACGGCGAGCGCATGTGGGAGGGGTCGCGGGACCCGAGGACGGGCCTCTTCTCGGGCACCGGCTCCCCGCTCAACAACTCCGCCCCCATGGTCGAGGTCTACGCCCTGCTCGCCGGCGCCGCGCCCCATCCCTAGGGGTCGCCGGTCGACGCCTAGGGATGGCGCCGCCCGACCAAAACCCGACTTGTTTGATCGGCATTGATCGGTTAGGGTGTCCATCGTGCTCGCGCCCCCCGGGCTTCTCCCGGCCACCTGGAACGACCCCTGGGGTCAGGCGAGCCGGCTGTCCTTCGACGAGCGCTGTCGCTGAACGGACCCCCCCCAAGGCGGCCACCGGCCGCCCCCTTCCCGTTCGCACGACTCCCGGAGGAATCGACTTTGGCACTCACTCTCCTACCCCCCGGCGCACCGTCGCCGACCGACCCGGGCTCCGAGACCCGGGCCATCGAACCCCTGCGACCCGACGCCCTCGCCGTCATCGCGGCCGGACTCGCCCGGGCGGCTCGGCCCGAGCCGTCGGCGTGGCGACGCAACGGCGACCGCCGGTTCGCCCGACTCCTGTGGACCCCCCGCTACGAGGCGTGGCTGATCAAATGGTCGCCGTCGAGCGGTCTCGATCTGCACGACCACGGTGGCTCCCTGGGGTCGCTGCACGTCGCCGAGGGGGCGCTCGTCGAGACCTACACGGACCTCGTCGAGCGGCGACCCATCCGCTCCCGCCGCCTCTCGGCCGGCGAGGGCTTCGCCGTACCCGCGACCGCGCGTGCACGAGGTCGCCAACGAGGGGCCGGACCTCGCGCTGAGCGTCCACGTCTACTCGCCGCCACTCGAGACGATGACCTTCTACGACCACCGGCCGGCGAGCTTCCTCGACGTCCTCCACACCGCCTCGGGCTCCGACGTGGCAGGCCACTGAGTCACTGAGCCACTGAGCCACTGAGCTGCGGCGGCGCCGCGGGTCACCGAGCTGCGGCGGCGAGCCGGGGCGCTCGCTCAGGCCGGCAGGCTCTTCAGACGGGTCAGCGCCTCTTCGAGGACCGAGGGACGCTTGCAGAACGCCCATCGCACCAGCGAGCGGCCGGCCTCCCGGTGGTCGTAGAAGTCGAGGGTGGGGATGGCGACGACGCCGCAGCGCCCCGGCAGGGCCCGGCAGAACTCGACGCCGTCGTCGTGGCCGAGGGAGCCGACGTCGGTGATGGCGAAGTACGTGGCCGAAGGCCGGTAGACGTCGAAGCCGAGGCCGGCGAGCCCGTCGCAGAGCACGTCGCGCTCGGTGCTCGAGCGCGCCGCGGATCGGATCCGTGAGGCGCGGCCCGGCCTCGAGGGCCTGGGCGACGGCGTGCTGGAACGGTCCGCCGCTCACGTAGGTGAGGAACTGCTTGGCGGCGCGCACGGCACCGAGGAGCGCCGGCGGCGCGCACGCCCAGCCCACCTTCCACCCGGTGAGGCTGAAGGACTTGCCGGCCGAGGAGACGGTGATGGTGCGCTCCCGCATCCCCGGCAGGGTCGCGATCGGCACGTGCTCGCCCTCGAAGACGAGGTGCTCGTAGACCTCGTCGGTCACGACCAGGAGGTCGCGCTCGACGCAGAGGCGGGCGATCGCCTCGAGCTCGGGTCGGGCAAAGACCTTGCCGGTGGGGTTGTGCGGCGAGTTCAGGACGAGCAGCCGGGTGCGGGGCGTCATCGCCCTTGCGAGGTCGTCGGGATCGAACGACCATCCGGGCGGCCTCAGGGGCACGACCCGGCGAGTGGCGCTCGCCAGGTCGATGCAGGCGGCGTAGGCGTCGTAGTAGGGCTCGAAGACCAGGACCTCGTCGCCGGGCTGGCACAGGGAGAGGATCGAGGCCGCGATCGCCTCGGTCGCCCCCGTCGTGACGAGCACCTCGCGATCGGGGTCGTACTCGAGCCCGTAGTGCTCGGCCTGGTGGCGGGAAACGGCGCGGCGCAGCTCGGGGATGCCCGGGCCCGGCGGGTACTGGTTGTGGCCGGCCCGGATCGCCGCGATCGCCGCCTCCTTGATCTCCTCGGGCCCGTCGGTGTCGGGGAAGCCCTGACCGAGGTTGATCGAGCCGGTCGCCACGGCGAGCTCCGACATCTCGGCGAAGATCGTGGTGGTGTGCTCGCGGAGCGAGGCGTTGACGTAGGACAGGGCCACCGCCGACCAGGGTACTGACCACCAGTCGATCGCCGGGTCGTGTCGGTCGGGCCGCCCCGCGGGCCCCCGCTAGCGCCGCACCCAACAACCCCCGGCGATCTCCTCGACGCGGCCGTCCCTCACGAGCCGCTCCAACTCGGCCGCCAGCTCGGCGAGCGGCAACCGGGTGCGCCGGAGGAGTTGGTCGAGGGAGCAGGGCTCCCATTCGAGAGCCTGCTCCACCGACTGCTCCGTTCTCCCGTCGGCGCCGTCCGGCGGGCGGGCCACCGCGCCACCCGACGGCGCTGCCCCGGGCCCCTCGGCCACCGCTGCGCCCAACGGCGAAGCGTCGAACGGGGGCCGCGAGCTCGGGCGACCGCCGGCGGATCCGGGCGCCCCAGGCGCGGCGCCCCCAGGCGGGACGCCGACCCGGAGTGACGCCCCCTCGAGCGAGAGGGCCGTGAGCACGTCGGCCGTGTCGCGCACGGGAAAGGCCCCGTCGGCCAGGAGCCCGTTGGTCCCGCTGGATGCCGGGCTCCGGATGGAGCCCGGGACGGCCCCGACGGGCCGACCGCGCCGATCGGCCGCGGCGACCGTGTGCAGCGAGCCGCCCCGTGCGTGGCACTCCACGACCACGACGACCTGGGCCAGGGCGGCGAGCAGGCGATTGCGCAACGGGAACCGCCACGTCTCGTTGCCGACCCCGGCCGGGCACTCCGACAGCACGGCGCCGGCCCCGGCCACCCGTCGCCAGAGGCCGGCATGGCGTCGAGGGTAGGGATCGTCCAGGCCGCCGGCGACGATCGCCACCGGCCTGCCGGCGGCGTCGCCGGCCGCCCGGGCGGCACACGCACCCTCGTGCGCCGCGCCGTCGATGCCGAGCGCGAGCCCCGAGAGGACCGCGACGCCCGCCGCGCCCAATTCGGCACCGAGCTGTGCCGCCACGCCGAGGCCGTACCGGGTGGCGCTGCGGGTGCCGACCACCGTCACGCGCGCCGGCGTCGCCGTGGCCGAGAGGTCACCCAGGAAGAAGAGCAGCTCGGGAGCCTCGGGATCGTCCGCCAGGACCTCGGGGTACCCCTCCTCGCCGAAGCGCACCGCGCCGATCCCCGCCGAGCGGTGGCGCCGCCAGATCGCGTGGACGTCCGTCCGGCCTGCTTCCTCCCGCCATCGCCCCTCCGGGTCGGACCGATGACGGCCACGGCACAGCCGATCCCAGGCGTCCGATGCGGCCTCGCCGCGCAGCAGGGCGCGCAGTCGTCCCGGGCCGATCTTTCCGAGCGACGCCGTCGCCACGGCGTAGGCCTCCTCGGGAAGCCCGTGGGGCTTCGTCACGGATGCGGCGCTCATGTCTCTGACGCGTGCAGCACGGCGCGTCCCGCGTAGAGCGCGAGCGCCTCGGCGACGTGACGCTCCTCGAGGGGCGACCCCCCGCCGTCCGCGGCTGCCTCCTCGCATCCCGCCGTCTCGCACTCCGCCCTGTCGCGCCCCGCAAAGCCGTCCCCGGCCTCGAGGTCGGCGACGGTCCGCGCCACCCGCCGGATGCGCGCCAAGCCCCGGGCGCTCAGACGCCCCGATCGGATGTGCCGATCCACCAGGGCCGTGGCCTGCCGGTCGAGCGACGCCCACCGATCGAGCCGGCCACCGCCCAGCTCGGCGTTGGCCGAGACGCCGCGCGCCCCTGCCCGCCCCCTTGCGGCCCGGACCCTCTCGGCAACCTCCCGGCTCCGCTCCCCCGCCGATCCCCACAGGAGCTCGTCGGGATCCGGACGCCGCAGGGTGACGACGAGATCGAAGCGGTCGAGGAGCGGACCCGACACCCGGCGCGTGTACCGGGCACGAGCGGCCTCCGAGCATCGGCACGAGCCCGGTGGTCCTCCGTCCCCGCACGGGCACGGGTTCATCGCCCCCACGAGCTGGAATCGCGCCGGATAGGTCGAGCTGCCGTGCGCACGGCTCACCCGCACCACGCCCTCCTCGAGCGGCTGACGGAGGTGGTCGAGCACGGATGCCGGGAACTCCCCCATCTCATCGAGGAGCAGGACCCCGTGGTGGGCGAGCGAGATCTCGCCCGGACGCATCCACGAGGTCCCACCGCCGATCAGCGACACCGCGGACGCGCCGTGGTGCGGCGCCCGGAAGGGCGGACGCCGGATCAGGCCTCCGGGCGGCAGGGGCAAGCCCGCCGCCGAGTAGACGCGGCTCACCTCGAGTGCCTGTGGGGGCGGGAGGTCGGGCAGGAGCCCGGTCATCCGCTCGGCCAGCATCGTCTTTCCCGATCCGGGCGGACCGATCAGGAGGAGATGATGACCACCGGCGGCCGCCACCTCGACGGCGCGACGCCCCAGTCGCTGGCCGCGGACGTCGGCCAGGTCCGGTGCGCCGTCCGGTGCGGCGTCCGGTGCGGTGGAGTCCAGACCTCTCTCCGGGAAGGAGGGCGGGCCCGCTGCCTCGGACCCGTCGGGCCACGGCTCCTCCTCCCGCAGGGCCGCCACGAGCTCACGCAGGGATCCCGCCGCCCGAACCGTGCCCGCCTTGACCACCTTGGCCGTCGGGGCGTCGTCCACCGGGACGATCAGCCGGTCCCCTTCCGCCACGTCGGCCAGCGGGATCACGCCGCCCACGTGGCGCAGCGAACCGTCGAGGCCGAGCTCGCCGACGAAGGCCGTGTCCCGGACGGTGGCCGCAGCCAACTCCCCCGAGGCCACCAGGATCCCGACGGCGATCGGAAGGTCGAGGCAGGCCCCACCCTTGCGGAGACCCGAGGGCGCGAGGTTGACGGTGATCCGGCGCTGCGGCCAGCGCAGCCCGCTCGAGAGGAGTGCAGCCCGCACCCGGTCCCTCGATTCGCGGACGGCGGCGTCGGGCAGGCCGACGACGGTAAAGGCAGGGAGCCCGTTCGTGATGTGCACCTCGACGGTCACGGGGCATCCGACGGCCCCGTGCAGGGTGGCCGACGGGATGGCGGCGAGCATGGCCACCTCCAAGACGCTCGGTCGACGGCTCGAGAGCCGATCGGAGGATCGTCGCCGTCCGGTCGTCGGCGCGGCCGGGACGGGCGCGGTGACCGCGGACCGGTCGGGCCCGACGATCCCGTGCGGCCAACGATGCCTCGAGCCGACCGCGGAGCGAACCTACCCCCCGGATGCGTCACTCACGGCGACGGCCGACAAGTCCGACCCGGCGACCAGAGAGGCTCAGGCGGCGGATGCCGTCGCCGCCTGGGGCTCGGAGCCCCCGACGACGAGGGCCGCCAACCCGCCACGGCGACGACTGGGCAGGGCGATCAGGCACCCGATCGCACCGACCAGGGCCACGCCGGCGGCGAGCTTCATGCCGCCACCCATGGCGCTCGTGAAGGCAGAGTGGGCCGCCCCCACGATCTCTGAACCGGGGACCCCCCCGACGCGCTGGCCGATCAGGTCCGCCGTGGCGACCGATCCGCTTGCCGCGTGGTTGAGCGCCTCGGGGGCGTGGTGGGCCGAGAGGAGGTCGCTCATCCGGTGGCCGTAGAGACCGCTGACGAGGCTTCCGATGACGGCCACACCCAGGGCGCCCCCGACCTCGCGCACCGTGTCGTTGACCGCGCTGCCCGCGCCCGCCTGCTCCGGCGGCACGCTCGCCATGATCGTCGTGCTGGCCGGGGCCATCACGAGCCCCATCCCGGCACCCATGACGGCGACGTAGGCCGCCAGCGGCGGGTAGGGGGTGTCGACGCCCGCGGTGGAGAGGGCGAGCAGTCCCACGCCCATCAGCGCCAGGCCTCCGGCCACGACCCAGCGGGTCCCGAGCCGCGAGGCGAGCGTCGTGGACAACGGCGAGGCCGCACCCATCGCCAAGGCAAACGGCAGGGCGCGCACGCCCGCCGAGAGCGGGCTGTACCCGTGCACCAGCTGGAGGTACTGGGTCAGGGCGAAGAGGCTCCCGAAGAGCGAGAAGAAGATGACCGTGACGGACGCCGAGGCCGCAGAGAAGGCACGGTTGGCAAACACCCGGATGTCGATGAGCGGGTGGGGCGTGCGCAGCTCCCAGAGCACGAAGGCGGCGAGCAGGCCGATGCCCGCTGCGAGCTCGACCAGCGTCACCGGGGCACCCCAGCCACGCGAGGGCGCCTCGATGATGGCGTCCACGACGGCCAACAGGCCGGCGGCCGAGAGCAGGGTGCCCGCCACGTCCAGCCGCCCCGACACGCGTTGGACCGTCTCGGGGACCACCCGGGCCACGCCCAGGAGGGCGAGGGCCACGAACGGCACGTTGACCAAGAAGATGCTGCCCCACGAGAACTGCGAGAGGAGCGCCCCACCGAGGGTCGGGCCGATGACGATCCCGACGCCGGCCACGGCTGACCACGCCGCGATGGCCCGGGGACGCTCGGCGGGGGGGAACACGGCGTTCAGGATCGACAGCGTCGACGGCATGACGAAGGCGGCCCCGATCCCCATCACCACGCGATCCGCGATGAGCATCCCGGCGCTCGGGGCGAAGGCGGCGGCGAGGCTGCCCAGGGCAAAGACGGCCAGGCCGAGGTTGAGCGCCCGCCGTCGCCCGAAGCGGTCGCCGAGGGCCCCTGCCGTGACGAGGAGGGAGGCGAAGGCGAGCGAGTAGGCGTCGACGACCCACTGGAGACCCGAGGTTCCCGTGTGCAGGTCACGGGCGAGGGTGGGCAGCGCGGTGTTGAGCACCGTGTTGTCGATGACCACGATGAGGAGGCTGAGGCAGAGCACCCCGAGGATCGCCCGGCGGCGAGGGTGGCCGACGGCCGGGTCCCAACGATCCGGGCTACGGAGACCGACTTTGGTGAGGAAGATCGCCATGTGAGAGCCTCTTTCGTCTAACAGCCGTTGCCTAACATCCGTAAGGTTACGTCCATCGCCTTACGGTTGTAAAGTGAATTCCGTGGAAACGCGACCTACGGCACGACGAGCAGGTGATCCCGGGGAGGAGGTCCCTCCCCCCAGGCGCCGAAACGCCCGAGGTGAGGGGGGTCGGCTCGCCGACGAGATCGTCGAGGGGGCCCTCGCCATCATCGAGCGGACCGGGAGCGACGAGGCAGTGACCCTGCGGTCCGTCGCCCGGGAGGTGGGCATCGCCGCGCCGTCCATCTACACCCACTTCGCCGACCGGGACGCCATCCGGTGGGCGGTCGTCGAGCGCGTCTTCGAGGAGCTGGCCCGCTGCATCGAGCGGGGAAGGGACGCCAGTGGGGACGACCCTGTCGACCAACTCGTGGGAGGTTCCGAGGCCTACGTCGAATTCGGCCTGGAGCATCCGGCCCGCTACCGGGTGCTGTTCGCATCCGAATTTCCCGAGCTGCCCCCCGATCACGTACTGGCGGCAGACGAGAAGATCGACATCCTCCGGGCGGGACAAGGCCCGGCCTCGTCCTCGACCACCCCGGGCGCCGAGACGCTCCCACTCGTCGGTGCCGAGGCGTTCTCGCTCGTGATGGAAGGCATCGCGCACTGCGTCGCCCAGGGGCGGTCCACGAGCACCGATGCCTTTGCCGACGCCACTGCCGTGTGGGTGGCGCTGCACGGCACCGTCAGCTTGTGGTCAACGATGTGCGACTTTCCGTGGCCCGACCAGGAGGGGTTCGTGCGGCGGCTCGTTCTCTCACTCGCCCACATCGGCGAGAGCCCGGGCGCCAATACCAAGTCTGAGGGCGCAAGGTTTGAGGGCGCCAAGTCCGGGGGCGCAAAGTCGCAGGACGCGAAGCCCCCGCGCCGGAGCGCTCAGGCGCCTCCGTCGTAGGTCGACGACAGCTCCCTGGCGAGGGTCGCCAGATGCCGCCGTGCCTCGGCCGGGGCGATGACCTCGACCCTTCGCCCGAAGCCCGCCACCTGTGCCGCCATGATCTCGATGTGCCGTCCCCGGATCGAGACGCGCAGGCGACCGTCGGGCTCTGTTGCCCCGATCTCGGCCTGGCGATCGAACATCCAGCGCAGCACGTCCACCAGGTCGGGTTCGGCCAGCACGGTCATCTCGACGGGGCCCCGGAGCTCGTCGACGTGCTCGACCACCTCTTGCCATGCGTCTGCAAGATCGAAGGAGTCGGGGCGGGCGACACGCTCGCCGGTGGGCTCGGCCGAGGTCACCCGACCCACTCGGAACGTCCGCTGCCCGGCCTCGGTCTCCGCCATCAGGTACCACACCGTGCCCTTGAGCACGAGACCCATGGGGTCGACCACTCGCTGCGTCGTCCTGCCCGTGCGGTCCGTGTAGCCGAGTCGCAGTCGGCTGCCCGTGGCGGCCGACGACTGCAGGGCGTCCAGGTGTGCCGGTGCCCGCCGGGGCCGGGACGACCGACCCCACCCCCCGGCGTCGACCACCACGGAGGACGAGGCCGCCTCGACCTCGGCGCGAAAGGGCTCGGGGAGCGCACGGACGAGCTTGCGGAGCGCGGCCTTGAGCTCCGGCGTGACGACGGCGGAAGCGCCGGCCACGAGGAACAGCGCCCGGGCCTCGGCCGAGTTGAGGCCCGACAGGTCGGTCCGACCGCCCCCGAGCAGGCGCCAGCCGCCGCCCCGGCCCCGCTCGGAATAGACCGGTAGGCCCGCCATCCCGAGGGCCTCGAGGTCCCGGCGTGCCGTGCGCTCCGAGATCTCGAGCTCCTCTGCCACCTCCGCGGCGGTCACCCGCTGACGCTGCTGCAGCATGAGCAGGATGGCGACGAGACGATCCGCCCGCATCCCGGCATCCTGCCATCAAAAGCGGCCACCTGATGGCCGAATATCCGCTAGTCGGATGATGGTTCAGTGCGATCTGGATGCTCGGGCCCGGACGCGCCGACGGTGCTGCACCTCCCAGAGAACCAGGCCCACGAGGGCGAGGGAAGACCGAGGCTCACTCGAGCCGAGGGATCCGGGCCGGTGCGGAGGGCGGGGCATCTGTCTGGCTGCCCTCGGCCCTCACCTCCTCCAGCCATTCCGGGGCGTGTCGGGACGCCCAGCGCTCGTCGATCCAACCGGTCACCATCGAACGGAGCGCGTCGAAGTGCGTGAGCGCAAAGCCGACGTGGCCGAACACCACGACGAAGACCGCGAGGGCGAACACGTCGTGCACGAAGGTGGCACCGGACCGCCAGCTCAGGGGGAAGTAGTCGAACCACTTGAGGACGCAGCCGCTGCCCAGCATTACCACGATGGCCGCGCCGACGAAGATGGCGTTGAGCTTCTGACCGGGGTTGAACTTGTCGACCACGGGCGGCGCGTTGGGCCCGCCCAAGGTGCGCAGCCATCGGATCTCGTCCCTCGTCCAGCGGTTGATCCGGTGCAGATCCCGCCGCATCCGCCGCCCCCAGGGGCCCACCAGGGACACCACGATCGGCACCGGCAAGGCGATGCCGGCCCACAGGTGGATCTGCTCGACGAGGCCTCGCCGGCCGACGAGCGCCCCGAGCGAGCCGAAGTACAGGGGCAGCGCGGTCGCCATCAGGATCCCGAAGAGCAGGGCGTTGGCCCAGTGCGCGCTCCTCTGGACCAGATCGAAACGCAGGATCCGCACCGTCGCCCGGCGTGCGCCCACTGCCCGTTGCATCTCTGCGACCCTCAGTCGGCGGCCGGGTCGGTCGCGCCGGTGGAGCCGTCGCTCCAGCCGTTGACCGGGTAGCCGTTCTGCTCCCAGTAGCCCGGCTCCACCTGGTCGACCACCCGGATCGCCGACAGCCACTTGATGGACTTGTAGCCGAACATCGGCGCGACGTAGAGCCGCACGGGGCCCCCGTGTTCGGTGGTCACGGGGCCGCCGAGCATCTGGTCGGCGACGATCACGTCCGGGAGGCGCGCCTGGTCGAGGGTGAGGCTCTCGGTGTCCAGGCCGTCGTAGGAGTCGAAGCTGAGCGCCCGCGCCGAGGGCAGCACGCCGACGGCGTCGAGGACGGCCGAGAGCCGCACCCCCTCCCAGTGGACGTCGGGCACGACCCAGCCGGTGACGCAGTGGAAGTCCCGCACGAGCGTGGTACGGGGCAGGGCACGCAGATCGTCCAGCGTGAAGGTGGTCGGCCGGCGCACCAGGCCCGAGACCTCGAGCCGGTACTGGTCGGTGGAGACCTCCGGAAGGGTCCCGGTGATGCTGTAGATCCGGAAGTGGTCACCTCCGGGGAGGATTCCCCCGAGCCCCGATCCGACGACGCTGGAGAGACCCGACTGCACCTTGGCCCCGACGGCGACGCCGATCGCGCCCAGGGCGACGATGCCGAGGAAGACCCGCCGACCGACGTGCACGCGCTGGTCGGCGGGGGGACTCACCCCGGTGGAGGACCGGGCCACGGCGTAACTCTACGAGCAGGCGCCGCGCGAACGGCGTCGCCTCATGGGGTCGACGTCGAGGTGGTGGTGTTGGGCGTCGGGACCGGGTTGGTTGCCGGCGGGGTGGTCGAGGACTGCTTCGCGGCGGTTGGGTCCTGCACCTGGCCGGGCGGGTTGGCGGCCAGGTAATTCCAGATCTGGGCCACTGCCGGGGCCGCAGCCTGGGCGCCGTAGCCACCCTGGGCCACCACCGCGAGCACCACGTACTTGGGGTTGGGGTTGGGCCCGAAGGACACGAACCAGGCGTTGGGCTCACCCGTCTGCACGTCCGCGGTACCGGTCTTGCCGCCGAGGTTCATGGCATGCACCGCCGGGTTGGCGTCGGCCTGGAAGGTGCCGTAGGCGGTGCCGCTCGGATCGTTGACCACGCCCTCGAACCCCTTGAGCATCGCCGCGTAGTTGGGCGGCGAGATGGTGACGTGGCCTTCCACCTTGGGCGGGATGGTCTTGACCACCTTGCCGCTCTGGTCGACCACGGACGCCCCGAGCAGGGGTTGGTAGCGGGTGCCGCCGTTGGCGAAGGTCGAGTAGGCCACGGCCTGCTCGATCGGGGTGATGACGGTGGCCCCCTGGCCGAAGGCCATCTCGAGGTTGTAGCCCGCCGTCCAACTCACCTTGTCGTAGGCGCTCGGAGCCTCGGCGTAGAGCTTGTTGTCGAGGGCCTGGCTGTCGACCTGCCCGGCCACCTCGTTGGGCAGGTCGATGCCGGTCAGCTGGCCCAGGCTGTACTGGGCGGCGACGTCCTGGATGGCGGTGTCGCCGTAGGTGCCGCGGTCGTTCCAGAACCAGTCGCCGAGCGTGTAGAAGAAGACGTCCGAGGAGACGGTGAGCGCCGTCGTCACGTCGATCGAGCCTTGGGCGCCGGCGTCGGCGTCGTTGAAGGTGCACAGCCCCGTGCAGTTTTGGATGGTGAAGCTCCCGTTGTCCGGGATCTGGGTGTCGGGAGAGATGAGGCCGTCCTGGAGCGCGGCGGTGGCCGTGTTGAGCTTGAAGGTGGACCCCGGGGTGTAGCGGCCCTGGGTGGCATAGTTGAGCAGCGGGCAGCCGGCGTTGGCGTCCTTGGTCTGGCAGGGCGCCTCGAGGGCCTTGTAGTTGGCCTCCGTGATGCCCCCCACCCAGTTGTTCAGGTCGTTGGTGTTGGGATACGAGGCCATGGCCAGGACGGCCCCGGTGTTCACGTCCATCACGATGGCGGCGCCGTTGGTGGCCTCGGGGTGCTGGTTGGTGGTCTGGTCGGTCGACTGGCGATCGGCGTTGATGTCGTCGGCCAGGGCCTTCTCGGCGGCCTGCTGGAGTCCGAGGTCGAGGTTGGTGACCAGGGTGTCGCCCTGGGTGGGCTGGACCGTCTTCAAGGTGCCGACCACGTTGCCCTGGGCGTTGACCTCGAGGTACTGCTTGCCGTCGGTGCCCTTCAGGGAGGACTCGTACTCGTTCTCGAGGCCCGTCTGGCCGATCTGGCTGGACAGGGAGTAGCCGGCGCTCGGATCGGCCTTTTGCAGGTAGGACAGCTCCTGGCCGGTGATGGGGCTCACGTAGCCCAAGACCTGGTTGGCGGTGGTGCCGCCCTGGGGGTAGCTGCGCACGGTCACCGACTGCACCGAGACCCCCGGGTACTGGGCCTGGTGGGCTTCCAAGTACTGGACGGTCGCCGCGGAGGCGTTCTTCAGGACCGGGACGGGCTCGTAGGGGCTGTACTGGGGGTTGTTGAGGTCGGTCTCGACTTGTTTGGGGGTCTCGCCGACCAGGGCCGCCACCTGGCCGATCGACTCGGGGTGCTGGGTGGCCTCGGCCCGGGAGAGCACGATCTCCTGCTGGGTGACGTTGCCCACGATGACGGTGTCGTTGCGATCGACGATGTCGCCGCGGGGGGCGGTCACCGAGGCGATGCGCAAGGTGTTGCCGTTCACCGCGGCGGCGTAGGCCTTGTAGTTGACCACCTGGAGCGACCAGAGGCGCAGCCCCAGGAGGGCGAAGAGCCCGAGGACGATCAGCCCCACCAGGGTGAGGCGGAGGTTGGGCCGGGAGCTGCGCTCCTCGGGCGCCGACATGGCGGCCGCCATCTCCACCCGGCGGGTCGGGCGCATCCGGAATTTGGGGATCTGGGAGCGACGGGAACGCCTCGGCCGCAGCGCGCTCCTGGGCGGGCGCAGGTAGCTGCGGTGACGGGAGAAGGGGTTGCGCCAGGGGCTCATCGGGCGAAGCGGGAGGGTCCGGAGGGTCGGCGAACGACGGCGATCAGGGCCGCCTGCGAGCGCGGCGCCGACGTCCGAGCGAGATCGCAGACCACCATCACGAGTATGGCATCAGGCCGCCGCGAATTTGCCCCACCCCCGGGCCGAGCCCTGCCTCGCATCACGTCCAGAATGCCCGGCGAGTCGACTACGAGTGCGCCAACGCCGCGGAGATCACCGCGTTGACGATCGGCCCGGCGACCTGGGCGCCGGTGTAGGTCTGCTCCTGGTAGGGCACCACGACGGCGACCGCGATCTTGGGGTTGTTGGCCGGGGCGAAGGCGATCATCCAGTCGTTCGTCGCCGCCGAGCCGTCGGGCGCGGTCGTCTGCGCGGTTCCCGTCTTCGCGGCAACGTCGAGGGACGGGGAGAAGACCCCGTTGGCCGTGCCCTCGGGTGAGTTGACCACGCCCTGCATCAGGGTGCTGGTCTGCTCGGCGGCGAGGGCCGAGGTCGCCTGGAGGTACTTGGCCGGCTGGTAGGTCCGGACCAGCTGGCCCTGGGAGTCACGCACCTCCGCCATCACGTGGGGCGTCATGACGACCCCGTTGTCGGCGATGCCCTCGGCCACCATGGCGTTCTGCAATGCCGTGGCCGTCACGTTCTCCTGCCCAAAGGCCGAGTAGGCGAGGATCGGTTGGTTGGGCGGTTCGAGGTCCGAGGCCGGGGGGAAGTAGGAGGCGGCGACGTTCGTGAGGTCGATCGGCGGGCGCTTGTTCCACCCGAAGAGGTTGGCCTGCTGCGCCAAGTTGGTGGCGCCGAGGGAGATGCCGAGCATGGCGTAGCCCGGGTCGCAGGACTGGGGCAGCATCTCCGACAAGGTTCCCCCGCACGCCGTGCCCGGCGGGTTCGTCGAGTCGTTGCAGACCACCTTGTCCGTGTTGGGGATCTGGTTGGGATCCGTGCAGCCGGTCGGGAACTCCATGCTGAAGTTGGAGAGGCTCGGGTCGAGGTTGTACACCGACGCGGTGGTGACCACCTTGAAGGTGGATCCCGGGGTGAGCGTGTCGAAGGTCGCCATCGGGTAGCCGGGGAAGAAGCCCTCGGCGTCCTTGGTGTGGAAGTCAGCCGTGCCGGCCTTGATCTCGTTGTTGACGTTGGGATCGGCCAGGGCGTTGGGGTCGTAGTTGGGACTGGAGTACATGGCCTCGACCGCACCCGTGCGCGGGTTGAGCGCGACGACCGCCCCGTCCTTGTACTGGTCCGAATACTGCTGCAGGGCCTGGGCGGCCACCTGTTGGAGGTAGGGCTGGACGGTGAGCGACACGGTGTCGGTCGTCTTGGGCGGCGGGTTGAGGAGCTGGCTGAGCGACTGGGCCTGCTGGCTGTGCGCGACGAGGTCGTCGTTGTAGGTGCTCTCGACGCCCGCCGTCCCGTAGTAGAGAGACGAGTACCCGGTGAACCCCGAGTAGAGGGCCCCGCCCGGGTACTGTCGGTAGTACTTGTACGACGACCCTGCGGGCGTCCGGACGGACTGGGCGAGGACGGTCCCGTCGGCCGCCAGGATGTAGCCCCGGTAGTTCTCGTACTTGAGCGTGGCGTTCTTCGGGTTGTTGGCGGAATTGGCGAGCTTGTTTGCCTCGCCGAACTGGATGTGGGTCAGCTGGACCATCACCACGGCGAAGCACAGCAGGATGACCACGCCCAACCAGCGAATCCGCCGGCTCACCCTCGCACACCCGTCTGGACCACCCCGGCAGTCCAGTCGGCCCGGGACCCGAAAGCAAGGCAGGGCAGGCCCGATACCTGCTCGGCGTAGGCTCGGCGTCCGATGGTGGACTACCGGGTCAGCGAGGCCGCCACCCTTCTCGGCGTGAGCCCCGACACCGTCCGCCGGTGGATCGACACCGGACGGCTCGAGGCCACCAAGACCTCCTCCGGCCGGCGGATGATCGACGGCGTCGTGCTGGCCCGCTTCGCGCAGTCCCTCCACGAGGGGCGGGAGTCGTCCCCCGCCAGCCGGCACTCGGCCCGCAACCACCTGGCCGGGATCGTGACCAACGTGGTCAAGGACAGCGTGATGGCCCAGGTAGAGGTCCAGGCCGGACCCTTCCGCCTGGTGGCGCTGATCAGCCGGGAGGCCGTGGAGGACCTCCAGCTCTGCCCCGGGTCGCTGGTCAACGCGGTGGTCAAGGCCACCAACGTCTCGATCGAGTCACCCGCCCACTGAGCCCGCCACGCGACCCGCCGCCGTGACCGGCGGGTCTCCGCTGCTCAGGCGAGACGCTTGCGCACCGCCGACTCGACCGCGGTGCCCTCGAAGAAGCTCGGGTTGCCGCCGGCCCACAGCGACACGGCGTTGCCGAAGACGAGCTCCTCGAAGTCGGCCTCGCTCAACAGGCCGTGCTCGACCAGCTCGTAGGCCTCGGGGACGACGGCACGGACGTCGGGAACGTCCCAGTGCCCGATGTCCGACGCGAACAGGGCGCGGAGGCGAGCCCCGTGGGGGTTTACCCGACGGTGGAACGCCAGCGTGGTCAGAGGGTCGTCCGCCTCGCACCCGAAGTGGTACTGGCGGGTGAACACGTCCACCACGTCGTCGGGATCCGCGATCCCGCACGACGCGAACTCGTCGAGCCGCGCCGCGTCGTACTCCGGCTCCGACAGCATGTTGAGGCCGTACTCGAGGCGTTCCAGCCGTTCCGCGCACGGCACCGTCGGCGAATTGCGTCGCGAGCCCGCGCAGCTGGTCGAGATCGAGCGCCTCGGGGTCGTAGAGGCGGACCGCCTCGGCGTTGCGCTTGGACCAGTGCCCGAGGACGTCCGAGAACAGGCTGCAACCCACGGCCACGCCTCCCTCCTGGAAGGCGAAGCGGAGCTGCGGGAACCGGCGGGGGACGCCGGCAAAGAAGAGCGAGCGGGCCGTCGCCTCCCCTGCTGCCGCGAAGTTGCCGATGTGGTTGTAGGCGTAGTTGGTGGTCGACACCCGGCTGCCCCAACCCATTCCCGAGGCATGGAAGGTGGCGGCGACGCCCAGTCGCTGGCACGCCTCCCACAAGGGGTCGTAGTCGTGGAGGGAGTCGTGGCCGAGGCTGTCGATCCAGCGGCCCGGAGAGCTCTCGGCGTCCGGGAAGGGACGCGGGATCGCGCCCGAGAGCATCGCCGCACGCAGCCCGAGCTCCCCTACCGCGTACTCGAGCTCCTCCACCGCCTCCTCCGGGGTGAAGCACGGGATGCAGGCGACCGGGGTCATCCGCTCGCGGTGGTCCCGGTACACCTCGGCCAGGTAGCGGTTGAAGGCCCGGGCCATGACCCGCCGGAGCTCGTCCGCGCCCAGGGCCGTGACCGTGAGCCCGGCCGTCGGGTACAGGACGGCGAAGTCGATGCCGAGCTCGTCGAGCCGCGCCTCGAGCAACCTCGGGAACATGGCGGTGGCCCGGTCCAGGGTGTTGCGCGCCGGCAGCCCCCACCAGGGCATCTGGGTCCTGCCGAGGCGGCGCCGGGCCTCGGGCGGGATCTGGCGCAGGAGCTGGCCGCCGTTGACCAGGTTGTCGAACTCCTTAGCCAGGTCCGGGCCCGCCAGCTCGACGATGTTATCGCGGACCAATGGCAGGAACTCGATCAGGTGCCCGTCGGAGTCGATGATCGGATGGTCGAGGCGGCCCCGGATCCGGGCCACCTCGTCACCGGGCAGGTACTCGGTCCCGCTCAACGGGCACCTCTCACCAGCCGCCCCGGGAGGGCGCCGGTCGGTTCCCCGTCGCGCATCACGATCTGGCCGGCCACGAGCGTGGCACGGTAGCCCTCGGCACGCTGCACGAGCCGCTTGCCGCCGGCGGGCAGGTCGTAGAGCATCTCGGGGGGACGGACGGCGAGCTCGGGAAAGTCGATCAGGTTGACGTCCGCCCGGCGCCCCGGCTCGAGCACTCCCCGATCGCCCAGGCCGACCGCCGCCGCGGTGTCGGCGCACTGGCGCTGCACGATCCACTCGACCGGGAGCCGGTCGGCCTCCGGGGCGTCCCGGCCCCAGTACTGCAACAGGTAGGTGGGGAAGCTGCCGTCGCAGATCATCGTGCAGTGGGCGCCGGCGTCCCCGAGGCCGGGCACCGTCCGGGGGTGGACGAGCATCTCGCGCGTGGCCCGCATCGAGCGGCCGACGAAGTTCATCACCGGGACGTAGAGGGCGCCCCGCCCGCCGTCCCGGAGGAGCGCGTCGTAGGCGCCGGCCGCGTCGACCGCTTCGGCGGGGTCCTGGTCGTAGCGGGGTGGATCGCCGAGCGCGAAGGCCAACGGGAACCTGCTCAGGATGTCGGACCCTCCGGCCGCCGCCTCGGCGATCTCGTCGAGCACCGCGGTGCGGACCTCGGGGCGCCCGAGCTCGGCGGCCCGCTCCGCCAGCGGGAGGTGGGCGAGCCGCTGGTAGGTGGCGGACGGCAGGAGGGGGTGGACCCGCCCGTCGAGGGTGAGGATCAGGCCGACCGGTCGGGCCGCCACCTGTCCGCGCACCTCGAGGCCGTCGCGGCCGGCGGCCTCGATCAGGTCCAGGATGCGCCGGTACTCGTCCTCGTCGAACTCCGGACGTTGCAACGTGGTGATGGACAGCGGTCGCCCGCTCACCTCGGCCATCGCGCGGAGGAGGGCGAATTCGCTCCTCAGGTCCACGAAGTCGGCGACCACCTGGAGCACGCCTCGCCCCGTGGCACCGACGGCGCTCGCGATGCCGACCAGCTCGTCGGCCGTCGCCGTCAGGCTCGGCGTCGGTCGCCCGTCGGCGGAGCGGTGCGCGACCGTCCTCGAGGTCGAGAAGCCGAAGGCGCCCGCCTCGACGCCCTCTGCGGCCAGCCTGCCCATCTCCGCGATCTCCGCGGCCGTGGGTCGCGCCTCGTGATCCGCCCCCCGGTCGCCCATCACGTACCCTCGCAGGGCCGCGTGGGGGACCTGGGCCGCGACGTCGATCGCGTGCGGGGTCGCCTCCAGGGCGTCGAGGTACTCGGGAAAGGTCTCCCACCGCCACTTGATGCCCTCGTGCAGCGCGGTGCCGGGGATGTCCTCGACGCCCTCCATGAGGGCGATCAGCCACTCCCGCTTCTCCGGCTTGACCGGGGCGAAGCCCACGCCGCAGTTACCCATCACGACGGTGGTGACGCCCTGCCATGAAGAGGGCGTGATCAGCGGGTCCCAGGTGGCCTGGCCGTCGTAGTGGGTGTGGATGTCGACCCAGCCCGGCGCCACGAGCAGGCCGTCGGCGTCGAGCTCCTCCCGGCCGGGCGCGACGACCGTGGCGACCTCGGTGATGCGTCCGTGGTCGATCGCCACGTCGGCGCGGCGCAGGGGCGCCCCCGTCCCGTCGGCCACCGTCCCGCCCCGGATCACGATCTCGTGGCTCGTCACGCTGGTCCCCCCGTCATGATGGTTCCTGGCAGTGCCTCGATCGACCCAGCTTGGCCCCCGGGCCGTACCGGCGGCAAGGGCAGCGCCGGTCGCGCCCGAACGGGCGCCACCGGGCGAGGGCCAGGCCTCCCCGGGCCTGCTCAGGCGAGGCCGCGGTAGGTGATGTCGGTGCGGTCCCGCCGCCCGACGGTGAAGTCGGCGGGAAACTCCATCTTGACGGCGGGGTCGAAAGGGACCGTGTACGTCCAGTCGAAGGCGCAGACCCGGCGGGCGATCCGCCACGAGCCGTCCCGGCGCTCGAAGCGATCGACGTAGCGCAGCCCGATGATCAGGTCGCTGTCGACGCCCACGTGGTGCGCCTCGCAGTAGGTGTCGACCTGCGCGGTATCGCCCTCGAGGCGGATGTAGGGGTCGGCGACGAAGTGGTGCGTCGCCTCGAAGTGCGGGAGCACCTCGCACACCCACCGGGCGAACTCGGTGCCCGAGCCCCGGAAGGCGTTGTGGTCGTCGAAGCCGTCGGGGTGGTAGCAGGCGGCCATCGCCTCTTCGTCGAGGCGGTCGGTGCCACGGGCGAGGCGCTTGACGACGTCGGTGATCTCCTGGCGTGCCACCAACTCCTCGAGGGTGACGCTCATACCCGTCGATCCTCCCAATAGCGCTCCTTGACCAGGCGCTTGTACAGCTTGCCGTTCTGATCCCGCGGGAGCTGGTCGACGAAGTCGATCGTCCGCGGGCACTTGAAGGGGGCCAGACGATCCATGCAGTATTGCTGCAACGACCTCGCCATGGCCTCGCCCGCCCCGGCCGGGTCCGCCAGCTGCACCACTCCCTTGACGGCCTCGCCCATGTCCGGATCGGGCACGCCGACGACCGCCACGTCGAGGACGTCGGGATGGGAGAGGAGGACGTTCTCGGTCTCTTGGGGATAGACGTTCACCCCGCCCGCGACGATCATGTTGGACTGGCGGTCCGTCAGGTACAGGTATCCGTCCCCGTCTAGGTAGCCGATGTCCCCGAGGGTCCGCCAGCCCCGGCCGTTGCTCACCGACGCGGTCTTCCCCGGGTCGTTGTGGTACTCGAAGGGGGTGCCGCCGTCGAAGTAGACGAGACCCTCGGCGCCGGCGAGAAGCTCGTCGCCGTCGGGCCCGACGATGTGCGCCGGCACCATCGGCCGCCCCACGGAGCCGGGGTGGGCCAGCCACTCCTCGGACGTGATCCACGCGTGCCCGATGTCCTCGGTGCCCGAGTAGTACTCGTCGATGATCGGCCCGAGCCAGGCGATCATCTCGCGCTTCACGCCCACCGGGCAGGGCGCGGCCGCGTGCACGACGTTGCGGAGGCTCGAGAGGTCCGCAGAGGCCCGGGCGTCTTCGGGTAGCCGCAGGAGGCGGACGAACATGGTCGGCACGACCTCGGTGTGCGTGACTCCGTAGCGTTCGACGCAGTCGAGGAACTGCGGCGCATCGAACCGGGACATGAGCACGACGGTCGCGCCGATGCGGTGCACGTTGAGGCAGGCCACGAGCGGCGCGGCGTGGTAGATGGGGGCGGGGCAGAGGTAGACGGCGCCCTCGCCGATGCCGCGACGCTGGTAGCCGGCCACGTGCGCCGTCGCCCTCGAGCTCGGGTCGCCCAGCTCGCCCCCCGGCAGGGGGCGCCGGATGCCCTTGGGCCGACCGGTCGTCCCCGAGGAGTACAGCATCTCCTTGCCCTCGGCCTCGTCCTCGACGGGAGTCGGCGGCAGGGTGGACACCGCGTCCTCGTAGCGCTCCCAGCCGGGGACGGAACCCCCGGTCGTCACCCGGGCCGCGAGCCTCGAGGTGTCCAGGGCGGCGAGGGTCTCCGCCCGCGCCGCAGACCCCACCAGCGCCCTCGCCTCGCAGTCGTCGAGGATGTACTGGATCTCGCCCGGGCGCAGATGCCGGTTGATGGCCGTGTAATAGACGCCGGCGCGCTGGGCCCCCCAGACGAGCATGAGGTACTCCGGCTCGTTCTCCATGAGCAGGGCGATGTGGTCGCCGATCCCGATCCCCCGGCTCCGCAGCAGCTGGGCGAAGCGGTTGGCGGACGCCTCGAGCTCGGCGTAGGTGACGCCGCGCCCCTCGGGGGACCAGATGATGGCCAGCCGGTCGGGATCCTCGAGGGCGAAGCGGCGCGGATGATGGACGAGGGGCACCGGGAACCTACGGCGGGCTCAGTGTTGGGCGGCGGCGGACCGGGCGTCAGCGGGGCCCGAGCAGCGAGGGGTCCGCCCGCAGCTCCTGGCGGACCATCGCCTCCCAGAATCCCGCGAAGCCCTGGCCGTCGCTCTGGCGGAGCCGGTCGAGCCACCAGCCCGGCAGGGGAGTGTCGAGGGTGCCGCCGGCGGCCAGGACGTGCCAGGCGTGCTGGCAACGCTGCTCGAGCGCCACCCCGCGCTGGTGGATCGCCCGGGCGGAGTTGCCGAGGACGAAGACCCCGTGGCCGGCGAGCAAGGCGAGCTCCGCCTCGCCGATCGTGGCGACCGCCGCGCGTGCCGCGTCCATGCTGTTCACCGCCCCGCCGTACTCGTCGACCAAGACGAGCTCTCCCCCGCCGAGCGACGAGCTCTGGTCCATCGGCGGCGGGACGACGCCCATGTCCGCCAGCACGGTCCCGTAGAGGGGATGGTTGTGCATGGCCCACTGGACACCGGGTCGGGCCTCGTGCAGCGCCAGGTGGAGCGAGATCCCGGGCGGGACCGGCCAGTCCCCCTCCACGAGGTTGCCCTCGAGGTCGATGCGGATGAGCTGGTCGGGCCGGAGCTCGTCCCAGGTGATCATCCACGGGTTGCACAGGAGGGTGCCGTCGCCGAGGTTGCTCGTGATGTGGCCGGCCAGGTGGTCGTTGTAGCCCTCCCTCCAGAGGCAGCGCGCCAGGAGAACCATCTCCTCTTCGAGGGAGAGGTCGGGGATGAGCTTCTCTGCGGTGGGCTGGAACGTCACGTCAACCTCCGATGGGGAGCACGGGATCGGGCAGCGGATGCCGGAACAGCTTGGCGGCGTTGAGCGAGCACATCATCCGGAGCTCGTCGGTGGGGATGTGGCCCCAGTACTTCTCGATCACGAGCTGCGTGTCCGGCCAGGTCCCGTCGCCGTGGGGGTAGTCCACCTCGACCATGACGTTCTCGATGCCGATGCGGTGCCGGGTGTCGATGGTGGAGGGATCGTCGATCGTGCAGAACCAGAAGTTCCGCTTGAGGACGTCGGCCGGACGCAGGTCCCAGCCGAGGCCGTAGCCGGAGCGGTCGACGATGTTGTCCAGCCGATCGAGCAGCATGGCCACCCACCCGATGCCACCCTCGCTCATGGCGATCTTGAGGGTCGGGTAGTCGGCCGGGTACGCGGACCACAGCCACTCCGCGCAAGCCGTCAGGGAGAGCTGGCCGAAGAGGGTGGCACCCAGCTGGATCCTCGGTGCCTCCGGTGGCGCCGGGTGCGTGCCCGAGCTGCCCACGTGGAGCGCGACCACGGTGTCGGTCTCGACGCAGGCCTGGATGATCGGGTCCCAGTGGTCGCGGTTCCACAGCGAGGGCAGCCCGACGTTGTGCGGGATCTCCGGAAGCGTCACCGAGGTGAAGCCCCGTGCGGCGTTGCGGCGGATCTCGTCCGCCGCCAACTGCGGGTCGGCGAGGTAGGTGATCCCGAGCGGCACGATCCTCTCGGGGTAGGCCTGATACCACTCGTCGAACAGCCAGTCGTTCCACGCCCGGATGCACGCCAGCCCGAGCTCGCGGTCCTTGGCGGAGAAGAAGACCCTGCCGCAGAACCCGGTGATCATCGACGGGAAGTTGACCGACGCCCACACCCCGTTGACGTCCATGTCGCGGACGCGAGGCCCGACGTCGTAGCACCCGGGGCGCATCTGCTCGAAGCGGAACGGCTCGACCCTGACCGTCTCCGGGCGGCGTCCCGCCACCGCGTTCATCCCGACCTGGGTGAAGCGCTCCCCCTCGAACTCCCAGACCTGGTGTCCCTCGGGCGTCTCGACGATCCTCGGGGCCCGCTCCTGCAGCCCGGCCGGCAAGCGACCCTCGAAGGTGTGCGCCGGCTCGACCACGTGGTCGTCCACCGAGATGACGGTGTACTTGACCTCTCTCGGCGACGGATCCGGCAAGAAGAGCTCCGCCTCCGGTCCGCCCCTGTCCAGCTTGGTGTCATCCATCCCGCGGCCCCGCCCGTGCCCCGCTCCGGGGGCTCTCGCGATCCGGTCCCCGTGACCTCGATCCCGGTCGAATGTAAGCCCCGGTCCGGGGGGCGTCAAGGCACGTCAGACCCCTCCGGTCAGCCCCCCTCGGTCACACGCGGTACCCGCCGTCCACGCTGATCACCTGTCCGGTGATGCCCCGTCCCTCGGCAGACGCGAGCAGCGTCGCCATCCCGGTCAGCTCGTCGGGCTCGAGGATGCGACCCTGGAGGTTGTCGCGCACCGCTCGCGACTCCGCCTCCTCGACGCTGACCCCACGGCGAGCGGCAACGGCCTCGAAGTCGAGCAGGGACGTCCGGGTCCACCCCGGGCAGAGGCAATTGACGGTGACGCCGTGGCGGGCGGCGACGGCCGCCAGCTGACGGGTGAAGCCGACGAGGCCGTGCTTGGCCGTGGTGTAGGCGAGCGTGCCTTCCGTCGACCGCTTGGACGCGCCGGAACCGATGTTGACGATGGCGCCCCATCCGCGCTCGCGCATCGAGGGCAACGCGGCGCGGCTGGTCCAGAAGGCCGACGTGAGCGAGAGGACCAGTGTCCGCTCGAAGCTCTCGTCGTCACCGGTGAAGGGGTCGTGACCGCGACCGATCGAGCCCCCCACGTTGTTGACGAGGACGTCGACCCGCCCGAAGCGCTCGAGGGCCGCCTCGACCGGCCGCCGAGCCCCGTCCCGGTCCGTGGCGTCCGCCACGACGGCGACCCCCCGGCCCCCAATCCGACTCGACCAAGCCGACGACCGCCTCGAGGTCGTCGGCCGTCCGCGACGACACCACGACCGTGGCCCCCTCGCGTGCGTACCGGAGCGCGATGGACCGCCCGATGCCCCGGCCGCCACCGGTGACGACCGCCACCCGGTCCTCCAGCCGGCCGCTCCACTCTTGATCGCCCGTCAACCGTGCCTGACCCCCCGGCCTGTAGCGTGAGCCCGAAGCTACCGCCTGCACCTGGGCGCGATCACGGGAACAACGTGAACGAGAAGATCTACATCCACGAGTACATCGACATCATCGGCCACCAGCGGGCCAACTACATGCACCACATGACCGCGAACTTCAGCCCGATCGGACAAGAGGAGCGCAACCAGCTCTGCTTCGGCGTGTGGGGCGTCGTCGGCTCCACCGGGCGGTGGCCGCAGGTGGTCAACATCTGGGAGGAGGACGGGCTCGAAGGCATCGCCCGGTCCTTCCGCCACGAGCTGAGCCACCCCAGCCTGCAAAACCCGACCCTCGCCAAGTGGTGGGCCAAGGCGGCGGAGTTCCGCTCCGGCGGCACGGACCGGCTCCTCCGCCCCGCCCCCTGGACCCGGACCATCGAGGAGCTGTGCCGCGACGAGGTCGGCGGCGAGGTCTACGCCCACGAGGCGATCACCGTGGCGCCCGGGTGCTCGTCCCAGTACCTCGAGGCCGTCCGCACCGAGGCCGTCCCCGCCTACGAGGAGCTCGGCTGGGAGCTCGCCGGGGCGTGGGAGGCGATCATGACCGACGAGTCGGAGTGCTTCGTGCTCTGGGCCATCCCGACCTGGGAGCAGTGGGCGGAGCTGGAGCGGTCGTTGCACAGCCGGCCGCGCCTGTCGGAGTGGTGGGCCGCGAGCCTGCGGCGCACCACCTCCTTCCGGCGCATCCTCCTCGTGGACTCGCCCCTCTGCCCCTTCCGCACCCATCGCCAGCCGGCCTTCAGCGATCAGACCGGCTGGAAGGACTGAGGAGGAGTGCGCTCGTCCGAGAGACCGAAGAAGCCCGACCGGACCGGGCCGGGCCGGGCCGGACGGGACGCCTCAGGCCCTGGCGGCCTCCTCGCGGAGCAGCACCTTCTGGACCTTGCCGCTCGCGTTGAGGGGTAGCTCGTCGACCACCCGGACGAACCGCGGCACCTTGTAATTGGCGATCCGCTCACGGCACCAGGCGATCACCTCGTCGGGGTCCACCTCGCGACCGGGTCGGACCACCACGAAGGCCGCCGGGACCTCGCCGAGCCGCTCGTCGGGGGCGGCGACCACCGCCGCCTGCACCACGTCGTCCCGGGCCAGGATGGTCGCCTCCACCTCGGCGGGCGACACGTTGAAGCCGCCGACGATCACCAGGTCCTTCTTGCGGTCGATCAGCCGGAGGTAGCCGTCGGGGCCGAGGAAGCCGACGTCGCCGGTGCGCAGCCAGCCGTCCGGGATGGCTTCGGCCGTGGCATCGAGGTCGGCGTAGTAGCCGGCGGTCACGTTGAAGCCCCGGATCGCCACCTCCCCGCTCTGACCGACCTCGAGCGTGTCACCCTCGTCGTCGACGACGCGCAGCTCCAGGCCCTCGAGCGGGCGCCCGACCGTGGTGGCGATGGTCTCGGCCGGGTCCGATCCGACGCAAGCGGTGGCCGTGCCGTGGGTCTCGGTCAGCCCGTAGGCGGTGACGACCGACTCGAATCCCAGGTCTCGGCGCATCCGCTCGATGAGCTCGACGGGGACCGTCGCCGCTCCGGTCACCGAGAGGCGGAGGCTCGACAGGTCCCACCCCGAGAGGCCCGGATGCCCGAGGATGGCCTGGAACACCGAAGGGGGGCCGGGGAGGACCGAGATGCGCTCGGACGCGACCCGTGCCATCACCGACTCGACCTCGAAGACCGCATGGGGCACGAGCGTCACGCCACGGAGGAACGCCGCCAGGATGCCCGACTTGAGCCCGGCGGTGTGGAAGAAGGGGTAGACGACGAGCATGCGGTCGCCGGCTCGGAGGCCGACCCGGCTCGACCACTGGAGGTAGGTCTCGACGCTCGCACCGTGGCGGAGCACGACCCCCTTCGGTCTTCCCGTCGTCCCCGACGTGAACACGATGTCCGAGGTGGACCCTCCTCCGAGCTGCGCCTCGCGTCGCCGCACCTCGCCCGGGTCGACGCCCGCGCCCCGCCCGAGCCACTCGTCTCGGCCGACCGTGCCGGGGTGGAGGGGCCCACTCACCACGACCGTCTCGGCCAGCGCTTCGAGCCGGCCCTGGCCCCGGAGCAGGTCGACGTAGTCCGTGTCGAGGAAGTCCGTCACGGTGAGCAGCGTTCGCGCGCCGGCGGTCCGCAGGATCTGTGCCGCCTCCGCACCCTTGAAGCGAGTGTTGATCGGCACGAGCACCGCGCCCACGGCGTAGACGGCGAAGGACTGCACGACCCACTCGAGGCCGTTGGGTGCCCACAGCGCCACCCGATCGCCCGGCTCGACGCCGCCGGCGAGGAGCGCCCGTGCCCGCAGGTCCACCTGGGCTTCGATCTCGGCGAAGCTCGGCCGCCCGACGGGATCCACGACCGCCTCGAGCGCTGCGTGGCGGGCGGCGGCGCGGTGCAATACGGCCGGGATCGTCTCGGGGGTCTCCATCAGGTGCTCGTGTATACAGTAGACAAAACGATCGCCCGGTCACGGGGTCACGGGCTCTCCGAGGACTTGGCGGGCAGGGGGAGGACCGTCCGATGCGCACCGCGGCCGACATGATCCTCGTCAGCGTGGACGACCACATCGCCGAGCCCGCGGACATGTTCGACGGGCACGTCCCCGACCGCTACCGGGACCGCGCGCCACGGGTGGTGACCGATGAGCACGGCTACCAGCAGTGGTGGTACGGGGACCAGATGGGGCGCAACCTCGGGCTCAACGCGGTGGCCGGCAAGCCGCGGGAGATGTTCAACGTCAACCCCCTCAGCTACGACGAGATGCGACCGGGCTGCTTCGACGTCCACGAGCGAGTGCGGGACATGTCGGCGGGCGGCATCCTTGCCGGACTCAACTTCCCCAACTGGACCGGCTTCTCGGGCCAGGTCCTGAACGAGGGTCCGGATCGCGCCCTCAACGAGATCATGATCAAGGCGTACAACGACTGGCACATCGACGGGTGGTGCGGCGCCTACCCCGACCGGTTCATCCCCTGCGGGATCCTGCCGCTCTTCGACGTCGACAAGGCCGCCGCCGAGGTGCGACGCCTTGCGGGCAAGGGCTGCCACGCCGTCACCTTCTCGGAGAACCCCGCCGCCCTCAAGATGCCGTCGATCCACAGCGGCTCCTGGGACCCCCTCTTTGCGGCGTGCTCGGAGGAGGGCACCGTGCTGTGCCTACACGTCGGGTCGTCGTCCAAGACGGCGAGCACGACGCCGGACGCGCCGCCGAGCGTTGGCATGAGCCTGTCGTCGGTCATGTCCGTCTACTCGCTCGGTGACCTGCTCTGGGCGGATTTCTGGTGGCGGTTCCCCAACCTCAGGTTCGCGCTCACCGAGGGGGACATCGGGTGGATCCCCTACTTCCTGCAGCGCGCCGAGCACGTCCAGGACCGCCACTCGGGATGGACGGGACACCGCTTCCCCGACGGCATGGGCCCGGCCGACGTGTTCCTCGAGCGGATGCTGTGCTGCTTCATCAACGACGCGGTCGGTGTGAGCCTCCTCCCCCACTTCAACCTCGACAACGTCTGCTGGGAGTCGGACTTTCCCCACTCCGATTCGACGTGGCCCCGCAGCCCCGAGGTCAACGAGCGCCTCTTCGCCTCGGTGGACCCCGAGGTCGTCGACAAGATCACCCACCTCAACGCCATGCGGCACTTCCACTTCGACCCCTTCGCACGTCGGCCGAGGGAGTCGTGCACGGCCGCCGCGTTGCGCGCCGACGCGACGGACGTCGACACGACCACCCGCGTCGGGCGCCCACCCGACGCGAGCGACGTCACCTACTTTCAGCGCCTCGCCCAGCCCAGGGCTCGCCCCGCGGCCACCGCGTAGCCGCTCGGTCCGTCCCCGTCCTCAACGGCCTTCGGAGGCCCCGAGGCCCTCTCTCCCTCGCGCCCGGCCGAGGGTCACCCTCCCGTCGACCACGCCCCAAGGATCGATCAGGGCGCGGTCTCCGATCTCGAGCCCACGAAAGGCGGCATGCGCCGCGCCGACGATCACCAGATCGGCACCCTCGAGAGCGGTGTCGAGGTCGACCAGATCGGGATCGGTGACGAAAGGGTCGTGGCAGGCCACTCGGGCGCCGGCCTCCTCGAGGAGCCGCCGGAGCCGGTAGCTCATCGCGCCACGCGTGTCGTCCGATTCCGCCTTGTAGGCCATCCCGAGGAGCGCCACCCCGCCCCGGTCGAGGAGCACACAACCCTGCGCCATCTCCACGATGCGCTCGGGCATGCCCTCGTTCACGGCGATGGCGGCCTCCGTCAGGCTGGCTGCGCCCTGGCCGACGGCGACCAACTGGCTGGCGTCCTTCCATAGGCAGGGTCCACCGGCGAACCCGGGACCCGGAAGACCGCTCGCTCTCGGGTAGCCATCACGGACGAGCTCGAGGACGTTCGAATGGTCCACTCCGGCCGCCGCGGCGATCAGGCCGAATTCGTTGGCCACGGCGAAGGTGACATACCGCCAGGTGTTGGCCAAGATCTTCGCGAGCTCGGCCTCCATCGGCGTCGCCCGCACGCAACGAATGCCGAGCGTCGCGAAGAGCTCGACGCACCGCTCGGCTGCCTCGGGGGTTTCGGCGCCCACGATCTGGGTCAGCGTCTTGATCTCGACGAGCGAACGACCCTCGACCACCCGTTCGGGGCAGACCCCCACGTCGATGAGCCGGCCCCTCTCTCGCAGGAGACCCGCCACCTCGCTGGCGGTCCCCGGGGGGAGGGTGGAGCGCAGGACGAGGAGCGCCCCCTCCTGGATGTGAGGTTCGGTCTCGACGAGCCACGACTCCAGCACGTCGCGGAGACCGTCGGCGGTCTTCCCCGCCGGTGCGCCGATGGCCACCAGGACGACCTCTGAGCCCGCCACCGCCGCCGGGTCGGTGGTGCACCGGAGCCGGCCCGTCGCGAGGACCTCTTCGAGCAGCTGCTCGCCGCCCTCTTCGCGAAATGGCAGCAGGCCGGACCGCACCTGGCGCAGTCGCTCTCGGTCGGTGTCGACCACCGTCACCCGCCGTCCCGCCTGCGCGAAGAGCATGGCCAAGGGGAGTCCGACATGCCCGGCGCCCCCGACGACGCAGATGTCCGAGCGGGCCGTCACGGCGCGGTGCCGTCCAGGAGCCGGAGGTGGCGGCTCGCCACACTGCGATTCGACCACTGCGCCCGGGCCCCCTCGAGATCCTCTTCTCGGATCCGCTGGGGCGCGGCTCGGACCGCGGTGATCAGCGACCGCACGTCGCCGGCGGCGAAGACGACGCCGAGTCCGTGCTCGCGCACGACCTCCGCCGCCTGGGATCGGTCCGAGCAGGCGACGGGTACCCCGAAGGCGATGGCGTCCATGAGCGTCCCCGAGTTGCGCCAGTACCCGGCTCCGAAGCTGAGCACCACGAGATCCGCTGCAGCGTACAGCCGGTCGCGATCGGCATCGCTCACGAAACCGCCCCTGCAGACGGGTGGAAGCGCCGGTCCTGGCCATCCGAGGCCGGCACAACGGTCGGCGACCTGGCCGCCGAGGACCAGGCGCCACCCCTCGAGCTCGGAGAAGGCCTGCCAGACCACCTCGGCATCCTGGGTGAGACCGCTCCCGAAGAGGAGCGCCGTTCGTTCGCCCCCGGCCGGGACCTGAGCACCCTGGGCGGGCTGTGCACCGCCACGGGCGCCGATGCAGAGGTCGCGGCAACCCGCAATGGGAAGAACGACAGGATCGAGGAACGGGACCAGCGTCGCCAGGTCCCGGCGCGAGGCGTCGTCCGGCGTGGCCACGCGAACGAATCCCCCACGGGCGCGCCGTCGCCGCTCGATCACGCGGACGACGCGTGCAACCGCGCCCATCGCCGGGCGCCACCGGTCGGTCGACCCGAAGACATAGAGCAGCCAACGGCCACGACCGGCCAAGCCGGCGGCGAGAACCGGATGGACGCCCGCGCTCAGCACGATCATGTCGGCCGGTGGATCGACGACGCGGTCGCGGAGCCCCCGCGCACGCCCGATCATCACGGCGAGCCAGAGCAGCTGACCGCTTCCCCGGACGGCGGATCCCGCGATGCCGAACCGGCGCAGGCCACGCATCCGGTCGGCGAGCTCGTGGAGCGACAGGGCCAGAGGACCGTAGCGGTGCACGACGAATCCCGTGCCCGCGTCCTTCCTGTGTTCGCTCTCGTGCAGCCAGCCCCTCGCGGTCGACACCTCGACATGGTGGCCCAGGTTCGAGTAGGCCTCGGCGAGCTCGGCAAATCGACGGGGATAGTGCCCGCAAGGGTCGTCGGCCCGGTCCTCGACGATGAGCACCGGGCGCGGACGCTGCGCCCCCTCGTTCATCGTCGGGGCTCGGTCAATCGCCGAGGCAGAGCCGGAGACCGGGGGGCATCCGACCGGGCCACCCCTCCTTGCCGAGGAGGTCGATGATCTCGGTCGCCAGCGCGTTGGCCGCCCTCGAGGGGGCGCGGTCGGCCCGTCGCACGAGGGCGATGTCGCGGTGCAGGCCCGGCTCCCGGAGGCGGATCACCCGAAGGCGGGCGTCGCCACTTGCCACGATGCTCGGCACGATGGCTGCCCCGAGGCCCTCGGCGACCAGCGACAGAACGCTCCCCATCTCGCCTCCCTCCACCGCGATCTGGGGCTCGAACCCCGCCGCGCCAAAGGCGGCGAGCGTCGCGGAGCGAAGGTCGTAGCCGTCGCGGAACATCACCATCGAAACGTCGCGCAGCTCGCCGAGCCCGATCCGGCGCCGACTGGCCAACGGGTGGTCGGGGCCAGTGACGACGACGAGCTCCTCGACGGCCAGCACCTCTCGCACGAGGGTCGGCTGGTGCAGGGGAAGGATCGCCGAGCGCGAGGTCGATGCCGCCCGTCTCGAGCTCGTGCACCAGGTGACGCGAACCCTGCTCGAAGACCGTGAGGGAGACGCCGGGGTGGCGGTTGTGAAACCGACCGAGGACGCTCGGTAGGAGCGTCGCGCCGAGGCTCGGGGTGGCGCCGATGCCGACGTGACCGCGCCGCAGGCCGTCGAGCTCCGTCACCCGGTCGACGACCTCGGCGAGGTCGGCCAGCACCCTGCGGGCCATCGGGAGCAGCGCCTCCCCGGCGTCGGTCATGGTCACCGCGCCGGGACCGCGGTGGAACAGCGGCGCGCCGAGGCTGCGCTCCAGTTGACGGACCTGCGCGCTGACCGAGGGCTGTGCCACGTGGAGGCGGTCGGCGGCGCGGGTGAACTGGCCCTCCTCGGCGACGGCGACGAAGTACTCGAGCTGGTGGACCGGCGGCAGGATGACGCGATGGTAGGCGTGGCACCCGGCACGCGGCGTCGATCAGTCCGACCCGTGGCTCACCGGCCGGCGTCCCGGTAGGCCTCGACCACCCGTTGCCACTTGGCCTCCGAGACCGGCGCGGGCAGCGCGCGGGGCGCGTCCGACTGGGGCGTCGAGCGAAGGCCGTCGAGCACGAGATCGAGGTGCCGCTCCCAGATCCGCGGTGCCGTCGGGTGGGTGGCGTCCACGAGGTCGGTGATCGTCCACAGCAGCACGACCACGTCCTGGTAGCGCGCGTCGGGGCGCAGGGAGCCGGCCTCCTTGGCCCTTTCCACCAGGCGCTTGAGCACGGAGGCGATCTCCCGGCGCAGCTCGGAGGCGTCCGGTGCCGCCCAGAGCCGGCGCGACGGCAGGGCACGCGCCGCGTGGAAGGCGAGGTTGCGGCGGATGAACCACTCGAGGCCGGCCTCGGGTGGCAGCTCGAGGGCCCGGCGGGCGAGATCGAGCGTCTGGCGGTGCAGCGGGAGGGCGACCGCGTCGATCAAGTCCTCCTTGCTCGGGAAGCGCCGGTAGATGGTGCCGACACCCACCCCGGCGGCCGCGGCGACCTCCTCGACGGAGAAGGCCGTGCCGCGCTCCTCGAAGACCCGGCGCGCCGCCACGAGCACGCGTTCCCGATTCCGGGCCGCGTCGAGACGCAACCGGGCCGGCGGATCGGCTCCCTCCCGGGCCGTCGTCATCCCACCCGCGCCCGGATCAACGCCGGTGAGTCGGCGTGGCCGCTGCCGGTGGATCGTGCCGCACGGCTGCCCGGTACGACCAGCGCCGCCACTGCGGCGAGGAGGAAGGAGCCGGACAGGACGGTGATGGCCGCAACGAAACTCCCCTCCGACGAGTAGCCGCTCGCCAGCACGCCGGCCGTCAGGATGCTGGCGATCAACTGGCTGCCGATCGCCCCCCCGATCGTCCGGATGTTGGCGTTCATCCCCGTGGCCACGCCCGTCACCGTGGGGGGCACGGCGTCGACCACGAGGTTGGTCATGGCCGAGAAGCCGAGGCCCACACCGAAGCCTGCGGTGGCACCGGCGACGAGCACCTCCCAGGGGTGGCCGTGGGACAGGGCGAGCAACCCGAAGGACACCGCCCCGAGCGCCGCGCCGATCACGAGCGATGCCTTGGACCCGATGGCGGCCGAGATGCGACCGCTCAGGAGGCCGGCCACGAACATGGCCCCGGCGGTCGGCGCGACGTAGAGGCCGGCGATGCTCGGCGACGCCGAGAAGCCGTAGCCGAGGTGCGACGGCGTCTCCACGAACGGCGGGAGCACGATGATGATCGAGTACATGCCGGACCCGAAGAGGAACCCGGCGATGTTGGTCCACCAGATCGTCGACTGCCGCATCAGCCGCATGTCGACGAGCGGATGGCGCGCCCTGCTCTCGAACCAGACCCACGCGACGAGCAGGACGGCGAAGCCGACGAACAGCCCGATGATCTGCGCCGAGCCCCACCCCCAGTTCGGTCCCTCGGTCACGGCCACCAAGAGAGCCACCAGCCAACCCGAGAGCAGCAGCCCCCCGGGGACGTCGACTCGTCCGGGCGTCTTGACCGGGGACTCGGGGACGAACCAGATGGTGGCGAAGAGCGCGGCCAGGACGAGGACCAGCGGGATCCAGAACAGCCAGTGGTAGGAGAGGTGCTGGACGACCGGGCCGCCGATGATGATGCCGACGCCGCTCCCGATCCCGAGCAGGGTCGAGATGAGCCCGATCCCTCCCGCCACCTTCTCCTCGGGGAACTCGTCCCGGATGATCGAGAACGCGAGGGGGAAGACCGCCCCGGCCACGCCCTGGATGACCCGGGCGAGGATCAGCAGCCACAACGTGGAGGCCAGCCCGCCCAGCACGGTGCCGACGGCGAGGATGGAGAAGGTGACGACGAGCATCTTCTCCTTGCCGAACATGTCGCCCATGCGCCCGAGCACCGGCGTGGCGACGGACGCGCTCAGCAGGAAGGCGCTCAGGAGCCAGGCCACGTCCGCCTGGCTGGTGTGCAGGTCGTGCTGGATCGTGTCGAGGGCCGGCAGCACCATCGACTGCATGAGCGTGTAGGCGAGCGTGCCCACCGCGAGGACCGCGAACGTCACCCGGTAGTGCTGGCGCGGCTCGTGACCGCCCGGCGCGCCGGCATGCGCGAGCGCGGAGTCGCCCGCGGTGCTGCCGGTCCCGGGAGCCATCCAGGGAAGCTAGCACTCGAAGCGGAGTCGGATTCCGGTTAGCGAGGGACGTCAGCGGGCGATTGTGGGAACTCGGGCGCCTCGGACCGGCGGGGGCCACGAACTCCGCCTTGCCGCCGTCGACGAGGAGCCAGCCCCGCGTCGTCTTGATCCGGCGGTGGTACGAGGACGGGCTGAGGAGAGAGGGAACCAAACACACTAAGGTCTGCGCATCGTGGCCCTCGGGTCCGGGTTGTTTGAGGGTGGCCCCGACAGAATCGTCACACGCGAGCCAAAAACTTCGCGAAGGAGCCGAGGCGGATGGACGATCCCGTAGGTTCTCCGAGTGTCAGCCGGCGGCGGGCCTGGCAGGCGCTCGTGCCGCTATTGGCCGTGGTGCTGATACTTCCGGTCCTCTCCGTTGCGTCGGTGAACGAAGCGGGCGCGGAGCCCAGGTCCGGACCATCGACGAATGGATCCGCAACGACCTCCATCCCCACTGGCTCGACCACCACCGTCCCGTCGAGCACCACGGTCCCGTCGAGCACCACCACCATCCCGTCGAGCACCACGACCACCCCGTCGAGCACCACGACCACCCCGTCGAGCACCACGACCACCCCGTCGAGCACCACGACCACCCCGTCGAGCACCACAACCACCCCGTCTCCCCGCGCTGCTACGAACCCATCCCAACACCCGACCGACACGGCCACCTTGTCGATCACGGTGTCGGTTGGTGGCGCCAACGACCCCGTAACGGCGGACGTCGCCTCGCCTGCACTTCCGGCCTTGGGGGTCCGCGTCTTCGGCTCACGCTCCCCGGGTGGGGTGTCAGCCACGAACAGCGGCACCGGCATCGGCAATCTCTCCATCAGCGCCGGACTTCGTCCCGGGGTGAGCCAGGTGGCGGTGCTGGCCGACCTGAACGGCGACATTCCTGACGGCCAGTTCGGCTTCGACTGGCGATTGATCGCCCAGCCCGCCGACTCGGGAGCCACCCTGGAGGACGCCCGGTCGGCGAAGCCCGTCTTCACTCCCGGGCTGGAGGGGTCGTACCAGCTCTCGGTCACCGTGCACTTCCAGCCCGACACGGCTCCGGCGACCGGATCGACATCGGATCAGTCCGTGATGGTGAGCGCCCGCCCCGACGATCCTCCGATCGGCGTACCGATCGAGACCCTCGCGGGCGATCCCCCAAGTGCCATCGAGATCAACGGCAACCCGGTCAACAACCCCGAGGCTGTTTTCGGGCTCCACTTCGCCGTGCTCGACCGGACGACCCGGGCCGTAGTGGATTTCGGCGACGTGCCTCGCGACGACTCCGGTGTCGCTCAACTTGTGGGCATCGCCACGAAATTCTCGGGCAAGCTCGGTTACTTCATGATCGTCAGCGGCCTCGGTGTTGCGCCCGGGGCTCTCAACCGCCTCGTCGACCTGGAGAGGATCCTCGGCCACGATCTCAACGCCGACGAGCGACGTCGGGTCACCACCGGCGTCCTCGGTTCCGCCTTCTCGATAATCGGAATCCCCGGGGCCGCCAGCAACAGCGCCTGGAGCGACGTGGGCTATCCCGGGAACCTCACCGAAGCCAAGGCGAGCGGCGACATCGCCGGGTCTCTCCAGGTGAACACCGCAACCAACCTCTACGACTTCGTGACGCCCGAGTACCCGAACTTCGCGACTGCCGCACCGGGGTCGAGTGCGACCACCGACGTGATTCAGGTGGGCTCACAGTCCTACTCGGCGACACTCCCCGCCGGAGCCACCGCCGGCATCCATCTCCTCGCCCTCGACCCTTACTCGCTGCTTCCCGTGCAGGCGTCCGATCCGACCTTCGCCAACAACCAAATATGGCCGACCAACACGAATGCGGGAACGGCGGCGGATATTCGTGATCAGACCAAACTCGGTTTCGCCATCTCCAACCTCGGCCAAGGCTTGTACCCAGGTTCCCTCATCATCCTCCAGACCGTGGGCGCCGTTCGGGTGCTGGAGGGCTCGCTCGGTCGCCGGGTCTATGAGCTCGGCGGCAACCAGGCCCTGTTCAACACCCTGGCTGCCCCGGGCAGCTACGCCCTCGTTGGGCGCGCCATCTCCTTGCAGGCCACCGCCCCGATCGTCCCGCCGGTGGCCGAGTCGAGCACCAGCCTCGGTCAGTCGGGCCAGCTGACCGGAGTCCTGGCTCGGTCCAGGAACGACTTCTCGTTTGCCCCTCTCGTCTCCGACTCCCCCGACGCCGCAGGCACGATGAACACCGGCCTCATCTCGGTGGCCTACCAACCGCCGCAGCCTTTCCCGGCCTTCACCGGAGGCCAAGCCGCCGCCGAGACCTACATCGGCGACCAGCTGCGGCTCTGCGAAGTCGACGCCGTTTCCTGCGACGTCCGCAAGGCCTACTACCAGCACTACCAAGCCGACTGGCACCAAAAGGCGCTCGACCTCGCCCGGATGGGCTATCCGGGCAGCGAGGACTTCACCGCCGCCGACTTCAACGCCGTCAAGAACCAGCTCGGTGATGAGATCTCCGACCTGAACCAGGTCCAGACCTACCTCGCTGCGCTTCAACGGCCCTTCGAGCGTTCGGGTACCCGGGCGTACGTGGATCTCCAAGCCATCGGGCAACAGATCCAGGACGCTTTGAACCGGCCGGGGGGAAATGCGGGCCCGAGCGGTCTGGCCCTGATCGCCTTCTTCGTCAACGCCACCAAGATCTTCTTTGACACCATCGGCCAGAGGCCCTACAAGCTCTTCCTGGACGCCATCGGCGCAGGACTCTCTCTGATAGCGGCGTCGACCCGTCCGGACGGATCGCCGACGCTCGACGGAGCCATCAAGGCCACGACGAGCCAGCTCGCCTCCGCGATCCTGGATCGCTTCGACGCAGCACAGCGCGCATTGACCACCGTCGGCCTGCTCATCGTCAGCGATTACGGAAAGCTGCAGACGACGGCGAACCACGTGGACTCCGATTGGCGGCTGCCCCCCGACTCTTCCGCCGCGGTGAACGCCCTGCAGGTCGCGACGCAGAGATTCTATTACCAGACGCTCGTGCCGATCGCCTATCCGCGGATGATCCAGATCGAGCCCCCGCCGCCCACCGGACCGAGCAACGCACGCCGACTGTTCTGCAAGGAGAATTCCGGCGGGTTGGTCGGAACACAATTCTATGACGAGCCGGACGTGGCCCAAGACCAGCAGACCTTCGGCTTCACCGGGAGCGGTGCCCCTATCTCATCGGTGGTTTTCCTGCGGGGTCCCGGGAAGTTCTGGTATGGCATGGCACCGAGCGAACAGATCCTCACTCGCCTGTTCGCACCGGCGGGTCCGGGTCTGCCGGGGCTGGGGTTCAACAAGAAGCAGTTCTACTCGTCATCTTCGCCATCGGGGGTGACCTACGCGAATCCCAACCTGAACTGGGGCCGACGTCTGGTAGCGCAAAATCTCAGGGGCAAGGGTTTCGATGATCCCCCACGTTGCGGGCTACCGGATCGCTCGTAGGGGGAGACCTCGGCCTCGATCTACGGCGGCGTCGTGATCGGTTGCACCATGCCAGCCGCCTGCAACGAGCCGGTCCGATCGGGCCAGTTGACGCCCAACGATCCAGGTGCCATATATATAGTCACGAAGTGACCAAACGTCATGGGCGTTCGGTCGCTCGGCACCGAACAACCGATGGTGCTGCTCGGGGAGATGATGGCCGGATGGTTCTCGGAGGCGGAATTCGTCGCAAGCTGGCTGCGGTATGTGGCACAGGCCTCATCCTGGCGGGCGGACTCATTGTCGGTGGTTCGGGAGCCGCGGTCGGCGCACCCGCTCGGCCCAGGCCGACGATCGACTACAACGTGCCCGTCGACATCGGGGGCGTCCCGGCGTCGCCCAACGGGCGATGGAGCGGCTCCGTCAAGGGCACCTTTGTTCCCGACCAGTCCAAATGTACGTCGAGCACCGGCCTCTCTTCCCCAGTCAACGAGGGCGTCGGGTTTCGCAGCGGTCATTTCCGAGTGAGCACCGCATTGAACTGTTTCTTCCAGCCGGCCGTTGCCACGTTCCAGGTCGTCGTACGTCAAGAGTTTGGGGGGCCCTTTCCGCGGCCGCCGGATCGGGTGTTCCCTCCGATCGTGCTGACGGTCACCCAGGTCGCGCCGGGCGCCGGCGCAGGATTCTTCGTGTCGGCCTGCACCGACGTCACGGACCTCGTATCGCGATGCTCCGTCATCGTGGGCGGCACCGCTGCGGTACACGTTCTGTTGAAATTCGTCATCTTCTCGGCGTTGGGACAGACGTGACGGTGACCGGTCGAACCGACTCGTCGCGTGCCGTCAGAACCGCGAGGCACGACGCCTTCATCCTTTCTTCGGCCCGGGCCTGATTTTCTCAAACAGGGGATGGCACCGAGGCGAATCGCCCGTATCGGGGAAAGGGATGTCCGCCGTCAGCGCCGGCCCGGATCCTCCGGTCGGCGTTTGAGGTGCGGCTGGTCGTCGGGGCCGGGCAGCACGGCGATCGCCGCCAGTCCTCCGATCACCACGAAGAAGACCCACGGGACCATGATCCCGAAGACGAGGTAGACGCCCAGGGCGAGCGCGGCGACGGCCGCCATCCCGAGCGCCCAGTGACCCGTCTCCTTGAGCGCGGCTCGTCGCCAGGCGCGCCGGCGTTCTGTCGGCCAGACCGGATCGAGCGCCTGGTCGACCTGTTGGCGGAGTTCCTGCTCGGAGACCGACACGACACCTCCCCTCACCCCCACCCTCCAGGAAACATCCCTGCAGCCAGTGTCCCCGCAGCGATTCTCCCCCGGGCACTGGCCACCAGTCTCGTGCTCACCCGCCGCCCGATCAACCCTCGTTGACGAGCAGGAACGGACGGTCGCCGGATCCGGCAAGAATGACGCGCCATGAGACTCTTGCTGATCTGCGGCAGCGTGCGTGCGGGATCCTCCAACGAGGCGGTCCTACGAACGGCCGGTGAACTCTGCGACGACGACGTGAACGTCGACTACTACGACGGGCTCTCCAGCCTGCCCCACTTCAATCCCGACGACGATCGGGACCCGCTGCCGCCCGAGGTGCGCCGTCTGCGCGGCGCGATCGGTGACGCCAACGCGCTGTTGTTCTGCACTCCCGAGTACGCCGGCGACCTGCCGGGCTCCTTCAAGAACCTGCTCGACTGGACCGTCGGCGGCATAGAGACCAACGAGAAGCCCGCCGCCTGGATCAACTCCTCGGCAGCCCCCGGGGGCGCGGCGGGTGCCCACGCCGCACTGCGGACGGTGCTGACGTACACCGGGTGCGAGGTCGTCGACGCGGCCTGCGTCCACGTGCCCGTCAACCGGTACGCCGTGGAAGAGGGCCTGGTCATGGACCTCGAGCTGCGGTTGCAGATCGCCGCCGGGGTCCGGGCCCTCACCGATCACACCAGTGGGCGCAGCACCGGAGCCACGTGAGCGGTCGCCCTGCGGATAGGTCCCCAGGGAGTCGGCGCCTCCAGCCCGGCGGTCGGCGACGGGGCGCAGGATGACCCAGCGCCGGGCGACTCAGCGCCCGGTGAAGCGGGGCTCCCGGCGTTCCTTGAACGCGGCAAGTGCCTCGGCGGTGTCCTCGCTGGCGAAGTTGACGCACTGCGACTGCGCCTCGGCCTCCGTGGCCTGAGCCAGGGAGGAGGCCCAGCTGTCGTCGAGCAGCTTCTTGGTGAGCGACAGGGCCTGCGTCGGTCCCCCCGCCAGGCGCCCGGCCCACTCGTCCACCAGGGCGTCCAGCTCGTCCACGGGGACGACACGGTTGACCAGCCCCATCTCCTTGGCCTGCTCGGCGTCGAGGATGTCGGCGAAGAAGGCGAGCTCCTTGGCGCGGGCCGAGCCGATCAGCCGGGGAAGCAGCCAGGACGATCCGTTGTCGAGCGACAGCCCCCGCTTGGCGAAGATGAACGAGATGCGGGCCCGCTCCGAGGCCACCACGAGGTCGCAACCGACGACCAGGCTCGCACCGGCGCCCACCGCGACGCCGTCCACCTTGGCGATGGTGGGCTTGGTGATGCGATGCAGTGCAACGGCGAGATCGCCCAGGCGGCGCATGCGCACGATCGCCGGCTGGCTCGTGTCGGTGGCGGGGCTGGAGTCCCCGAGGTCCGCGCCCGAGCAGAACTCCCCCTCCGCTCCGGTCAACACCATCGCCCGGTCGTCGGGACGGTCCTCGACCTCCAAGAAGACGTCGCGCAGCTCGCGGATCATGGTGGTGTCGAGCGCGTTCTTGCGGTGCGGCCGGTTCATCGTGACCTGCACCATGCCGTCCCGGCGCTCCACGAGCAACGTCTCGCGGTCCGAACGCACGGTCCCGGTCTCCGTCTTGGTCGTCACATCCACCCCTTGTCTCGAGTCCTCTCAGAACGCGTCTTCCACGACACGGACCCGACCGTCGCGCACGGCCGCCACGTCGAAGCGCACCTCGCCGCACCCCACACTGTGGTCGCGCAGCCACTGGGCCGCCAGTCTGCGGATGCGGCGCTGCTTGGTCCCGGTCACGGCCTCGACGGGCGTGCCGAAGGACGCCGACGCCCGGGTCTTGACCTCGCAGACCACCACCGTCGACCCCCGCCGGCACACCAGGTCGATCTCGCCCTGGCGACACCGCCAGTTGCGGTCCAGCACCTCGTACCCCGACCCCTCGTACCACTCGGCCGCCAGCTGCTCGCCGGTGGCGCCCAGAGCCCGCCGGGCAGCGGAGCCCGACCGGCTCGCCGCCACGTCAGAGGTCCTTGTCCGGGAGCCGCTCGATGTTGACGTCTCGGAAGGTGATCACGTGGACGGAGGGTACAAAGCGCGCCGGACGGTACATGTCCCACACCCAGACGTCCACGAGATCGAGCTCCACGCACGCCGAGCCGAGGTCGCCACGAACCTTCACCGACACGTCGTTCGCGAGGTAGAAGCGCCGCTCCGTCTCGACGACGTAGCCGAACATCGGGAGCACCGCACGGTACTCCTGCACCAGCGCGAGCTCGATCTCGGCCTCGTAACGGTCGAGCTCCTCCTCGCTCATGCCGGCGGCGGGCCTTGTCGCTCGTGCGGGACCACGCTCAGCTCGAGCTGATCCGCCGTTCCTTGATCTTGGCGGCCTTCCCGTGCCGCTCCCGCAGGTAGTAGAGCTTGGCGCGACGGACGTCGCCGTAGGTGACGACCTCGATCTTGGCGATGGTCGGCGAGTGCACGGGGAAGGTCCGCTCCACGCCCACGCCAAAGCTCACCTTGCGCACCGTGAACGTGGCGCGCACCCCGGAGCCCTGGCGGCGCAGCACGGCGCCCTGGAAGACCTGCACTCGCTCCCGGCTGCCCTCCACCACCCGGACGTGCACCTTGACCGTGTCGCCGGCCCGGAATTCCGGGACGTCGTCCCGGATGCTGTCGCGATCGATGATGTCCGTGGGTTGCATGGGCGCGTCCTTGCCGCGGGAGAGGATTCGGCGGGTTTGTCATGCTACCAGTCCTCGGGAGCGTCCAGCAGCGCACGCTCCTCCTCCGACAGGGCGTGGGCCGAGACGAGATCGGGCCGGCGCTCCTGGGTCCGGCGGACCGACTCCCGCCTCCGCCAGCGCTCGATCCGGCCGTGGTCGCCCGAGCGGAGCACCGCCGGGACCTCCCAGCCCCGGAACTCCGCAGGCCGCGTGTACTGGGGATACTCCAGGCGACCCTCCGCGAAGCTCTCGTCCCCCGGGGACGCCTCGTTGCCCAGGGTGCCCGGGAGTAGCCGGCTGACCGCCTCCACCACCACCAACGCGGCCAGCTCGCCCCCGGCCAGGACGTAGTCCCCGACCGACAGCTCCCCGTCCGCCAGGTGCTGGGCGATCCGGTGGTCCACCCCCTCGTAGCGCCCGCAGAGGAGCGAGAAACCCCCGGGCAGCGCCGCCAGCTCCTCGACCCGCTGTTGGTCCAGGCGGCGCCCACCGGGGCTCAACAGGAGGAGCGGCCGGGGCAGCCCCTGCGCCTGCTCGACCGACTCCACGGCGCGAAACACCGGCTCGGGCATGAGGATCATCCCCGGGCCCCCGCCGAAAGGGGCGTCGTCGACCGAGCGGTGCGGATCGGCCGCACCCTGGCGGAGGTCGTGCACCCGCAGGTCGAGCACGCCCCTCTGGCGGGCCCGACCGACGACGCTGGCTGCGCCGTAGTGCTCGATCAGCTCGGGGAAGATCGTGAAGACGTCGATGCGCACGCCCGCTCCCCTACTCGAGGAGCCCTGCGGGCAGGTCCACGACGACCGTGCGCTCGCCCTCGTCGCCGGTGACGAGCTCGACCACGAAGGTGAGCGGGACCAGTTGGCCGTCGTCGAGAACGAGCATGTCGCTGGCCGGGTTGGCCTCCACCGTCGAGACGGTCCCGACGGGCCGGCCCTCGGTCGTGACCATCCGGGCCCCGAGCAGCTCGTGCACCCAGAGGACGTCGGGGTCGGTGATCTCGTGGGCTCGCAGCACCCGGGAGCGCAGGGACTCGGCCTCCTCGAGCGTGCCCACGCCCTCCAGCCAGACCAGGTATCGGCCCTGATGGGGACGGGACGAAGCGATCACCATTCGACGACCGTCGTCGGACCAGAGCACCGAGCCGGCATCCATCCGCTCCGACCGGTTGGTCCAGAGCTCGACGACGAGCTCGCCCCGGACGCCGTGCGGCTTGACGATCCGGCCGACCTCGAGCAGGGCGCCCTCATGGCCCCCTTCGGGCACGCCGGGCGCCGGGACGCCGGGCGCCGGGACGCCGGGGGCCTCGGGGGCCCGGGGGCCGAGCAGCCTTGGACGCCGCCGGGGTCGGGCGACGCCACCAGATCACTACTGGTCGACGATGTCGACCGAGGTGTGCACGCCATCGCGGGCCCCTGCCGCGCCCACGAGCGTCCGGATGGCCTGGGCCGTCCGGCCCCGGCGGCCGATCACCCGGCCCATGTCCTCGGGGGCGACGTGGAGGCTGAGGCGCGTCGTCCCGCCGGACTGCTCCGACTTGACCACGACGGCGTCGGGGTCGCTCGCCAGGCTGCGAGCGAGATAGGTCAGCACGGCGACCGGCGTACCGCCGTCGACCCGGTTGCCCTCCATGTCGTCGAAGTCGCCGGGCTCGGCCAACGACGTGTTGACGTCGCCCGAGACGTAGCCCTCCTGGGCCTCGAGCTCCTCGCTCACCGGCCCGCCGTCCCCGTGAACTCGTCCCAGGCTCCCGAGGTGCGCAGGAGCTTCTCGACGCGGTCGGTCGGCTGGGCACCCTGGCGCAGCCAGCGGATGGCCTTCTCGTTGTCGATGGTCACCACGGCATCCGGCTCGCTCGTGGAGCGTCCTCTCGGGGCGTAGGTGCCCACGATCTCCAGGAACCGGCCGTCGCGGGGGGAACGGCTGTCGGCCGCCACGACGCGGTACGTCGGCTGCTTCTTCTTGCCCATCCGCACGAGGCGGAGCTTCACTGCCACAGACCCAATTCCTCCATGTCGGTAGAGCGTCCATTCTCGCAGGATTCCCGGCGGGAGTTTGCCCAACCGCCGGGACCAGCACCGGAGGACCCGATCTACCTGCCCTTGGGGGGCGTCACGCGCCCGCCCTTCTTTTTCTTCTTCTTGTTCCCCCGGCTCGCGCTCGCCGCCTTGGACGAGCCGCTCCTCCCCCCTCCGAGCCCACTGCCGGACCCGAGGCCCGATCCGGACAGGCCGGCGCCGGACAGGCCGGCGCCGCCCAAGCCCTGGCCGCCCGACGCCCCGTCCCCGAGGAGCTTGGCCAGGTCCCCCCCGGCAGCGCCACCCGCCCCGGCCGGGAGACCCTTCAGACCCGGGAGCCCGGGAGCCCCGCGGCCCCCTCCGAGCAGCCCGCCGAGCCGTCCGCCGCCCCCGGCGCCCCCACCGCCCATGCCCGCCATGGCGGCCATCGGGCCGCCACCCTTGAGCATCTTCTGCATCTCCTTGAACTGGCGGAGGAGATGGTTGACGTCCTGGGTGGTGGTGCCGCTCCCCCGGGCGATCCGCTGGCGCCGCGACCCGTCGATAAGGGCCGGTTCGTCGCGCTCGGCGGGAGTCATCGAGCGCACGATCGCCTCGACCCTGGCCACCTCTCGATCGTCGATCTGCCCCGCCGCTTGCCGGACCTCCTTGGAGACGCCGGGCAGGAGGCGCATGATGCCCGACAGGGACCCCAGGCGCTTGATCTGCTGCAGCTGCTCGAGGAAGTCCTCCAGGCTGAACCGGCCCTCGAGCAGGCGGTCTGCCGTCTTGGTGACGGCGTCGTGGTCCATGGACCGCTCCGCCTGCTCGATCAGGCTCAGCACGTCGCCCATCCCGAGGATGCGGTCGGCCATGCGGTCCGGATGGAAGATGTCGAAGTCGGCCAGCCGTTCCCCGGTCGAGGCGAAGGCGATCGGACGGCCGACCACCTCCTTGACGGAGAGCGCCGCCCCGCCCCGTGCGTCGCCGTCGAGCTTGGTGAGGATCACCCCGTCGAGCTCGAGCGTCTCGTGGAAGGCCGACGCGGTCGCGACGGCGTCCTGGCCCGTCATCGCGTCGACCACGAGGAAGGTGTAGTGGGGCTCCACCCCCTCGGAGATCCGACGGACCTCCTCCATCAGCTCCTGGTCGATGGCGAGCCGGCCCGCCGTGTCGACGATCAGCACGTCCCGGCCGAGCCGGCGAGCCTCCTCCAGCCCGTGCTCGGCGACCGACACCGGGTCGGTGGGCTCGCTGAACACCTGCACCCCGGCCTGCTCGCCGAGGACCCGCAGCTGCTCGACGGCCGCGGGACGCTGCAGGTCGGCCCCCACGAGCAGCGGGTTGCGCCCCTGCTGCCTCCACCACTGGGCGAGCTTGGCCGCCGTGGTGGTCTTCCCCGATCCCTGGAGGCCCGCCAGCAGGACGACGGTGGGCGGCCGCGGTGCATAGGTCAGACGAAGGGTCTCGCCGCCCAGCACCTCGATCAACTCTTCGTGGACGGCCTTGATCACCTGCTGGCCGGGGGTGAGGCTCCGAGCCAGGGCCTCTCCCGTGCAGCGCTCCCGGATCCGGTCCACGAAGTGCCGGGCCACGCCCAGCTCGACGTCCGCCTCGAGGAGTGCCGTGCGGATCTCGCGGAGTGCCGCGTCGACGTCCGCCTCGCTCAGCCGCCCACGGCCGCGAAGGCGCCCGGCGATGCGCTCGAGCCGATCGGAGAGTGTGTCAAACATCCAGCACGTCAGGCTACCGGACCGGAATCAGGCCCGAACCCGCACAGGTTCGAGATCATGGTCAGCCGAGCAGGGCCTCGACGAAGTCCTCGGGATCGAAGGGGACGAGGTCGTCGGGTCCCTCGCCGAGGCCGACCAGCTTGACCGGCACGCCGAGCTCGCGCTGGATCGCGACGACCACCCCACCCTTGGCCGTCCCGTCGAGCTTGGTCAGCACGACGCCGGTGACGCCGACGGCGTCGGTGAACTGCCGGGCCTGGGTCAGCGCGTTCTGCCCCGTCGTGGCGTCGAGCACGAGAAGCACCTCGGTGACCTTGCCCGGGGGTCGATCGGCGACCCGGCGGATCTTCTTGAGCTCCTCGACCAGGTTGACCTTGGTGTGGAGCCGGCCGGCGGTGTCGGCGAGTACGAGGTCGTTCCCCCTCGCCGAGGCCCGCTGGACCGCGTCGAAGACCACGGCGCTCGGATCGCCACCCTCGGCCCCCCTCACGATCTCCGAGTCGGCCCGCTCGGCCCACTGGGCGAGCTGCTCGCCCGCGGCAGCCCGAAAGGTGTCCCCTGCCGCCAGGAGCACCGAGCGGCCGTTGCGCCGCTCGAGCCGGGCGAGCTTGCCGACCGTCGTGGTCTTCCCGACGCCGTTCACCCCGACGAACAGCCAGACGTTGGTCGACCCCGGATCGCCGTCGAAATGGAGCGTCCGGTCGAAGGTGCCGTCGGGGCCAGCCGTCCCGTCCGTGCCACCCGCCCCGTCCGTGGCGCCGTCGGTGGCGGCACCGTTGGCGGCAGCGGCACCGTCGCCCGAAGCCTCCGGGGCGCGGATCAGCGCATCGAGCAGGTCCTCGCGCAGTGCCCGGAGCACGCCGTCGGAGTCGCGGATCGACTTGTCCGAGACCCGGTCCTGGAGGTCGTTGAGCATGGCCGTCGTCGTCGCCACCCCGACATCGGCCCGGATGAGGGCCTCCTCGAGCTCCTCCCACGTCGAATCGTCGATCACCGCCCGACCCCGGATGGACCCGAGGTAGCCGGCGAGCAGACCGCGGGTCTTGCCCAGGCGGTCGCGGAACCTCGGTGGAGCCGCCGGCGCCTCGGCGGGCTCCTCGACCTCGAGGGCTTCCTCGGCGACGGTCGGCTCGGCCACGCCCGTCTCCGGTGTGGCGGGAGCGGAGGACGGCGCAGCCGGTGCGGGGGTGCGCGGCGGTGCCCGGGGCTTGGCCGGGGGCGCCGCCGGCCGACCCGGAGGTGCCGGAGGCCTGCGAGGCGGGGCCTCGACGGCGGCCTGGGGACCCGGGTGGCTCCGCCGGCGTCGGACGCCGACGGTGACCGATACGGCGAGGGCCGCCACCACCACGATGGCGAGAACGATCCAGAGCGCGATCATGGGCGCCCGAGCCTAATGCGCGGCGATCAGCCCAACGTCCGAGTGGTCCTCGCCGTTCACGCCGTTCACGCTCTGCTCGGAGGCGGCCGTCTCGAGCGGTGTGTCCCCCCCGGCAGCCTCGTCGCTCGGTCCCGGCCCTGTCGTCGCCGCAGTCGTCGCCGCAGTCGTCGCCGCAGCCGCCGGCCCGGTCGAGGCCGGTGTGGTCGACTCGACCTTCTGGCTCACCACCTGCGACGAGCCCCCCGGCACCATGGTCACGCCGTAGAGCGCGTCCGCCATCTCCATCGTGCGCTTCTGGTGGCTCACGATGATGAGCTGGGCGTCCCCGCGGAACTCCCGGAGCAGGTCCAGGAATCGATGCAGGTTGACGTCGTCCAGGGCGGCCTCCACCTCGTCCATCAGGTAGAAGGGCGACGGCCGGCTGCGGAAGACGGCGAAGAGGAACGCGAGGGCCACGAGGGATCGCTCGCCGCCCGAGAACAGGGAGACGCGGCGGAGGTTGCGCCCTGCCGGTCGGACCTCGATGTCGATCCCGGTCTCGAGGGGGTTCTCGGGATCGGTCAGCACCAGCCGGCCGGTCCCTCCCGGGAAGAGCGTCGCGGCGAGGGTCGAGAAGTGCTCGTTCACGTCCGCCATGGCCGAGGTGAAGGACTCGGTGATCTCCTGGTCGAGGTGGCGGACGACCTGCTGCAGGTCGCGCCGGGCCGTCTTCACGTCCTGCACCTGGCCCTCGAGCTCTGCCGCCCGGGCCTCGAGCTCGCTCAGCTCCTCCAGTGCCAGCGGGTTGACCGGTCCGATCGAGGCCAGCTTGCTGGTCAGCTCCTGGGCACGGGCCTCCGGCGAGGAGCCCTCGGGCACGTCCGGGCACGGTACCTCGACCGCCTGCTCCGGACTGCTCGCGAGCTCGCGCTCGACCGTCTCGGTCAGCGAGGTGGCGCGCATCGAGACCTCGGCCAGCTCGAGGTCGAGCTTGCCCCCCCGGTCTCTCAGCTCGTCGAGCTGGCGCTCGGTCCGCGTCCGCTCCCTGTGTAGGGCGTCGAGCCGTTCCCCGCCGGCGCGGGCCGCAGCGACCTGCTCCCGGTAGGCGCCGCTGATCCGCCGGTGCACCTCGCCGAGCCGCTCGAGCGATGCCGCCACGAGCTCCTCGAGGCTACGCACCACCGCCAGGTCCCGCTCGAGCCGTGCTCGGCGGCTCTCGGCCAATCGCCGCTCCTCCGCATGCCCCGCAAGGCGACGCTCGACCTCGTCCCGGCGCTTGGTCAGCACCCGACGCCGCTCCTCCAGGGAGGCCGCACGGACCTCCAGCCCTCTCCGGGCGTCCCCGAGCACGCGGCGCCGCTCGTCGAGCTCGCCGCGCACGACGTCCATCGCCCGCCGGGTGCGGTGCGCGGCCTCGGCCCGCTGGCGCAGGCCCGGGAGCGATCCCTCGAGCTGCGTGAGATCGTCGGAGGGGGTCTTCGCCTCCGATTCGGCCGCCACCGTCTCCTCGTCGATGGTCTCGAGGTCCCCGCGCACCGCAGCGATCGACTCGAGGACCCTGGCGTGCTCCGCCCGGGCGCCCGAGACCACCCCGCGGTGGCGGTCGGCCGCTCGTTGGTCGTCGGCCAGGGCCCGGCGGGCTCGCTCTCGGGCGCTCTCGGTCTCCGCCCGGCGGCGCCCGGCGGCCACCGCCCGGGCCTCCTCCTCCCGCGCCCGGGCGTCCGCCGCCTCGACGGCCGACGCCGTCACGATCGCCGTTCCCCGCCGGACCTTCCAACCGTCGAGCGAGAAGCGGTCCCCCGATCGCGTCACGACCACCAGGCCGGGCTCCCGCGAGACCAGTTCGATCGCGTCGTCCCATCGGGCGGCGCAGACCACGCGGCCGAGCAGGCGGTCCAGCAAACGCTCGAGGCCCGTGGCGCCGGGACCGGGGGTCGCCCGGACATGGGGACGTACCGGCTCGGCGGCCCCGAGCCGGGCTCCGCCCGTGCCTGCCCGGAGATCGCGCGGCGGCACGGGCCGATCCGGGGCGGGCAGGGCGAGCACGTCGCCGCTCACCCTGCTGCCATCGAGCACGGCGACCGCATCGCGGGCGGCGCGCTCGCTCTCCACCACGACGGCACCCTCCGCACCGAGGACCGCCGCCTCGAACGCCGCCTCCCAGCCGGGGTCCACCGTCACGAGGTCGGCCAAGGCGCCGACCACGCCGAGCGATCCCGCCAACGCCTTGCGGCCCGGCCGGTTGCGCAGCTCGTCCAGCGCCCGGTGGAGCGCCTCGGCCCGGGCGGCGCTGCGGTAGCGCTCCTTGTTGGCGGCCTCGGCGAGGGTGGTCGCCTCCGACAACGCCTCGGCCGCCGCCTGAGCGGTCGCGGCGGCACCGCCGAGGTGCTCCTCCAGTCGGCGTTGCTCCTGCTCCGCCTCGCCGACCCGCTGCTCGAGCCGGGCGGCGGTGTGCCGAAACTCGCCCTCCCGACGGCCGAGGGCGTCGCGGCGGGCCTCGCGCTGGGCCGCCACGCGGGCGTCCTGTTCCAACGTCTTTCGCAGCATGACTGCACGATCCTCGGCCCGTGCCAGCGCCTCGTCGGCGTCCCGGGGGTCCACCCCGGGACCCAGGGCGCCCAGGCGCTCACGAGCCTCCTCGTCCAACTGCGTCCCCGAGAGGTCGAGGGTGCGCCGCTCCTCGCCGAGCGCGCTCTCGTCCTCCTGCGCACCGACCAGGTCCGCCGCCAGCCGGGCCGCCTCGGCCTCGAGCGTCGACACGACGTCGACGTCCGCCGCCGCGTCGAGTGCGCCGCGCAGACCGTGGGACCGCTCCCGCAGGACGCCGAGGGTGCCCCTGCTGCGCTCGACGAGGCCCTGGACCCTGGCCACGGTCGCCGCCAGGTCGCCCTCGCGCTCAGACGAGAGGCGTGCCGTCGCCGCCGAGGCCTCCTCGTCGAGCACCGAGAGCCGCTGCTGAAGCTCGCGCTCGGCGCCCGAGATCTGGGAGCGTTCCTGGCCGATCGATCCGTGGCGCTTGGCCAGGTGCTTGAGCTCGCGCCCGGCGAGGTACAGGCGGATCGTCTGGAGCTCCTCGGCCAGGGCTGCGGCCGAGCGGGCGGCGGCGGCCTGGCGCTCGAGGGGCCGCACCTGGCGCCGTACCTCCCTCACGAGGTCGCCCAGGCGGTCGAGGTTCTCCTGGGTCGTGGCGAGCCGCCGCTCGGCGCGTTCGCGGCGCCGGCGGTGCTTCAGGACCCCCGCGGCCTCCTCCACGACCGCCCGCCGGTCCTCGGGCCGGTTGCTCAGCACCGAGTCCAGCTGGCCCTGTCCGATGATCATGTGCTGCTGGCGGCCGACGCCCGAGTCGGAGAGGAGCTCTTGGACGTCGAGCAGCCGGCACGGCGTGCCGTTGATCGCGTACTCGCTCTCTCCCGAGCGGAACAAGGTGCGGGTGATGGTGACCTCGGCCATGTCGACGGGCAGCCGACCCGAGGTGTTGTCGATGGTGAGCGAGACCTCGGCGCGGCCGAGAGCGGGACGCGACGAGGTGCCCGCGAAGATCACGTCCTCCATCTTTTGCGAGCGCAGGGCCCGCGGCCCCTGGGCTCCGAGGACCCACGTGGTCGCGTCGACGACGTTGGACTTCCCGCTGCCGTTCGGGCCCACGACGACGGTGATGCCGGTCTCGAATTCGAGGACCGTCGTGTCGGCGAACGACTTGAACCCCTTCATCGTCAGCGATCGGAGGAACACTCGAGGCACCCTACCAACCGGACCCCCCGACTCCGGGGACCGTTTCGGGCGAAAAAGGGCGTGGTCAGGTGCCGCCGCACGCCCGATCAACCAGCTCGCGGCCCGTCGCCTCGAGGTCCCCATCGGGGTCCGCCATCGGGGCGTCAGACCTGGCAGTGCTCGCAGAAGAACGTCGAGCGACCGCCCCACTTGACCCGGACCAGCGGATTGCGACACCTCGGGCACGGCTGGTGCTCCCGGTCGTAGACCAGGTGCTGTCCCTGGTACCCGCCGACCTCGCCGAAGAGGTCGCGGTACTGCTCGTCGGCCAACGTCGAGCCTCGGTGCTTGATGGCGTCGCCGAGCGTCTCGACCATCGCCCGATAGAGCCGTCGGATCTCGGTCGAGGAGAGCGAGTTGGACGAGCGGTCGTAGCGGAGGCCGGCCGAGAAGAGGATCTCGTCGGAGTAGAGGTTGCCGATTCCCGCCACGAACTCCTGGTCCATGAGCAACGCCTTGAGGCCGACCTTGCGGCTCCGCAGCAGGGCCCCGAAACGGTCCCAGCTCATGACGTCCTCCACGGGGTCGAACCCGAGGTGCGAGAGCTCGGGCACGGCTCGGCGCAGGGCCGCTCCGTCGCCGGTCCCGAGCGTGGCCGAGGACCTTGTCGCGGGTCCCGGGCCGTCCTCCGGCGGCACCGAGATGAAGAGCTCCCCGAAGGTCCTCGGGTCGACGTAGTAGAGGCCACCGCCCTGCGAGAAGACCACCGCCACGTGGGTGTGCTTGGGCTTGGGGTCCCGAATGTTGCGGACGCGCAGCAGTTGCCCGCTCATGCCCAGGTGGACGACGAGGGTGTTGCCGCTGTCCAGGCCGATCAGCAGGTACTTGCCGAGGCGGTTGACCGACCGGATGGTGCGGCCCTCGAGCAGGGACCGGAATTGCCTCGGGTTGGCGTGCCGTCGCACCGAGCGTCCGTTGGTCACCGAGACCGACTTGATCTTGCGCCCGACGACCTCGCGGCCCAGGTCCTGGCGGAGCGTCTCCACCTCTGGCAATTCAGGCACCGCGTCCCCCCATCTGTGCAGTCCGTGGCGACGGGGACGACCGGTGCTCGACGCCTCTCGCCGCGTGACCCCTAACCGCTCTGCAAGGCCTCGTAGGCCTGGCGTGCGGCGTTCTGCTCGGCATCCTTCTTCGACGTCCCTTCCCCGATCCCGTATCGGACCCCCCCGACCAGGACCTCTGCGCGGTACCGGCGCTCGTGGTCCGGCCCCGAGCCTTGCAGGACGTACCGGGGCTGACCGGCGCCGCGATGCACGGTGAGCTCTTGGAGCCTGCTCTTGTGATCGAACCCGTCCGGGGCGTCGGCGACCTCGGCGATGCGCTGCTCGAGCAGGCGCAGCACGAGCGAGCGGGCGGGGGCCCAGCCCCCGTCGAGGTAGACCGCTCCGATGACGGCCTCCATGGCGTCGGCCAGGATGGAGACCTTGGTCCGGCCGCCCGACGCCTCCTCGCCCCGGCCCAGCATGAGGTTGTCGCCGAGGCTCAGCTCGTTGGCGATCTCGGCCAGGATCCGGGCGTTCACCACTGCGGAGCGGATCTTGGCCAACTGGCCCTCGGGAAGTCCGGGGAAGGCGGCGTAGGAGTGCTCGGCGACGACCAGCCCGAGCACGGCGTCACCGAGGAACTCGAGCCGCTCGTTGGACTCGGGCTGCCCCTGCTCCCCGCACCAGCTGCGGTGCGACAGCGCCTGCCGCAAGAGGCCGAGGTCCTCGAAGCCGTAACCGAGGCGCTCGGCGAGGAGCCCGGGATCCTCGGCGGACGAGACCGGGACCGTGGCGCCCGGGTCGTCGGAAGAGGGATCAGTCGGCGTCGAGCCGGGCCACGACGTAGTCGACGGCATCTCGCACCGTGCGGAGGTCTTCGAGGTCCTCGTCCTCGATCCGGAAGCCGACCGAGCGTTCTCCGATCTCCTCTTCGAGGGCCTCGACCAGCTCTATCAGGGCGAGGGAGTCGGCGTCGAGGTCCTCGACGAACGACGAGCTCTCCGAGATCGTCGAAGGATCGATCTCCAAGATGTCCGCCAGCTGGTCCCGGACGAGGTCATAGACCCCCTGCCGGTCCAACGGGCCCCTATCGGTATGGGTCTCTGCAGGCACTGTGGCTCCTGCCCTCTCGTCTTTCTGGCCCCCGCCCCCACCGGTCCCCCGAGGACGGGCGGGAAACGCTGGTGATGATATCCGCAGGGTACCGGGCGAGCGTCCCCATTCGGAGCGCCGGCGGGCGAGCTCCCCCCGACGGCAGGGCTCAGCCGGCGGCCACCGCGTGGGCGATATCGTCGACCAACCCGCGTTGGTGCAGCTCGTAGGCGATCCGGACGGCGTTGTCGATGGCCACGGCGGACGAGGAGCCATGGCTGATCACGCACACCCCCTTCACCCCGAGGAGCATGGCCCCACCGGTCCCGTCGGGGTCGATCTCCCCGAAGAGCGGGAGCAGGTGCGGCATGAGGGCCTCCGAGGCGGCCCGCGTCTCTTCGTTTCGAGCGAACACGTCGAGGAGGGCGTTCACCAGGAACCGCAGCGAGCCTTCGAGCGCCTTCAGGGCGACGTTGCCCGTGAAGCCGTCGGTGACGACCACGTCGACCGGGCCGCCGAGCAGGTCTCGGCCCTCGACGTTGCCGGAGAAGTGCAGGCCCTTCTCCGCGACCAAGAGGGAGTGGGCCTCCTTGGCGAGCGCGTTGCCCTTGGTGGGCTCCTCGCCGATGGAGAGCAGGCCGACGGTCGGCCGCTCGATGCCGCAACGGGCCGCGGAGTATGCGGACCCCATCCGGGCGAACTGGACGAGCATGGCGGGGGTGCAGTCGGCGTTGGCACCCGCGTCGAGCAAGAAGGCCGGGGGTCTCCCGGGTCTCGGCAGCGGCGTGGCGATCGCCGGACGCCCCACTCCCCGGAGCCGGCCCATGCGCAGGAGCGCGGAGGCCATCGTGGCTCCCGTGTTGCCAGCGCTCACCATGGCCGACGCCTTGCCGTCTCGCACGAGCTCGGCAGTCCGCACGAGCGAGGAGTCCTTCTTTCGACGGACGGCCGATCCCGGCTCCTCGTCCATGGCGATGACCTGCTCACAGGGGAAGAGCTCGAGTCCCTGCGTGTCCCCGACCTGGTCGGGAGGTCCCACGAGGATCACGGGGATGCCGGCGTCGGCCGCCCGGCGAGCCCCTGCCACGATCTCCCCCGGTGCCCGGTCGCCGCCCATGGCGTCGACGGCCACGGCGGGGCCGTCGGGGCTCACAGCGCTCAATCGACCTCGACGGCCTGACGCCCCTTGTACCACCCGCAGTTGGGACAGACCACGTGCGGCCGCTTGGCCTGCCGGCACTGTGGGCACACGCTCCTGGCGGGTGGCTGGAGGACCCAGTTGGCGGCCTGGCGGCTGCGGCCCTTGGCCTTCGACGTCTTCTTCTTGGGGACGGCCATGGTCGTCTACTCCATTTTGCTGGGTCGTGGCTTCGGGTCGGTCTTCTCAGGCTGCGAGATCGAGCGGTGCTGGCCCGAGTCGGTCCCGACATCCTCGGGCCTTCGGTCCGGCGGCAGCCGGCCAGCCCCGGTGGCTCAGGGTGCCGATCGGAGCACGTCGAGGCTAGCCCATCTGGGATCCCTCGGTGCCGCGCATTCGCAGGTCTCCTGGTTGCGGTCGACGCCGCACCGCGGGCAGAGGCCCCGGCAGTCCTCACGGCACAGCGGCACCGTCGGCAGCTCGAGGACGACGGCGTCGTGGACCATGGGCTCGAGGTTCAGCCGATCCTCGACGATGGGATAGGCCTCCTCGTCGCCCGCCAGCATCTCCGGAACGACGAAGCGCTCCCGCACGTCGATGCGGAGCTCTCCCCGCACCGGCCGCATGCAGCGGCGACAGGCTCCGGACCAGGGGGTGGTGACGGTGCCTCGGGCCATCACCCCGCCGGGGAACGACTGGAGCTCGACGTCGCAGGTGACGAGCTCCCCCTCGGGTATGAGGCTGTCACCGGGACCGGGACCGCCTATCCCCTCGTGGGGATCGACCCGGCCCTTGCGGGTTTCCCGCCGGGTGGACCCGGTGACTCGGCGCAGCTGCGCCACGTGGACGACGAATGGTTCGCTGGACACGGCGGCCTCCTCAGGCGCGGTCTTGGTCGAAGAACCCGTCCTCGCTCGACTCCTCCTCGCTCGTGGGGGCGGCTCCGGCGGTCCCGACGGCCTCCGTGGCCGTGAGCGACGTCGCCTGCAGCTTCTCCCGCCCGGACTTGACGGTCCGCATCAGCCGGTCGAGCACGATCTCCATGCCCGCCAGCCGCTGATCGCAGTAGTCCTCGACCTCGTGGCGCATGCGTCGTGCGTCCTCGTTGGCGTCGTCGAGGATGCGCTGTGCCACCTGGTTGGCCTGGCGGACGATCTCCGCCCGGGACACCATGCGCTCGGCCTGGACCTTTACTTCCTCCATGAGCGCGTCGGCCTCACGGCGGCGCTCGGCGAGGAACTCGTCGCGCTCCTTGAGCAGCCACCGCGCCTGGCGGATCTCCTGCGGCAGGCGCTCGAGCGCTGCGGACAAGAGCTCGGAGAGCTCGTCCCTCGAGACGAGCACCGACGCGGAGAGCGGCATCGTCTTGGCGGTGTTGACGATCTCGAGGGAGCGACGCACGAGCGTGTCGACGTCGAGATCCGGCGGAACACCCCCGGGCTCCTGCGGGAGGTCGGACGAAAAGTCGCTCATCGCTACTCCCCCCCCTCTGGTCCCTTGTCGTCCGCCCCGTTGTCGGGACCCCCGAACTTCTCCTTGAGCCGGCGGTTGATCGACTCGGGCACGAAGGGGCTGACGTCTCCGCCGTAGCGGACGACCTCCTTCAAGAGCTTGGAGGCGATGAACGAGTGGGCCGAGCTCGTCGGGATGAACACGGTCTCGATCCCCGAGAGCTGGCGGTTCATCTGCGACATCTGCAGCTCGTTTTCGAAATCGGACACGGCACGCAGCCCACGGACGATCACCGTGGCCCCGACGTCACGGGCGACGTTCACGACGAGCGTGGACATCGAGACCACCCTCACCCTCGGGAGATGGGCGAGGGCCTCCTCGAGCATCTCCTTGCGCTCGGTCAGGTCGAAGCTCGCCTGGCTCTTTTGCGGGTTGCGGATCGCCGCGACCACGACCTGATCGAAGATGCGACAGGCGCGCTCGACGACCTCGAGGTGGCCGTTGTGCAGCGGGTCGAAAGATCCGGGAAAGACGGCGACGGTCACGAATCGGCCAATTCGGGGAGCCTGGGGAGACGGCGCGCCACGGTCACGAGCGTACCGCCGTAGTGACGGGTCCTGACGACATCCCAGCCGCCGGGCAGACCGAGCTCATGATCGGATTCCAGCACGGCGAGACCCGCGGGCAAGAGCTCGAGGAGTCGGGGCCATCGGTCGAAGGCATAGGGCGGATCGCAGAAGGCGACGTCGAAGCGGCGGGTGGCATCGCCGGAGAGCCACCCGGGCAACGAGGCCCGAACGAGGCGCACCGAGTCGCCGGCCAGGCCGGCGTGTTCGAGGTTGTGGCGCGCCGCGGCGAGGGAGCGCGCATCCCGGTCGACGAAGGTGGCGGACGTCGCGCCGCGCGACAGCGCCTCGACGCCGAGGGCGCCGCTGCCGCAGAAGAGGTCGAGGACGTGAAGACCCTCCACCCCACCGAGGCTCCCGAGGATGTCGAAGACCGCCTCCCGGACGCGATCGGATGTCGGCCGCACGCCCGATGGGAGACGCGCAGGAAGGCGTCGACCCCGGCTGCGGCCCCCGATGACCCGCACGCGCCCACCGTAGCGAAGCTACCGCCCCTGCCTGTGCCAGCTCGTCGACCGGCCTCGGCCCATCGCAGCCCCTGAGCCCGGCTCAGCTCTTGAAGAGGTACTCCTCCTCGTCCTCCTCGAGCACGAGGCGCACCTCGTCGAAGAGCACCTCGTGGGCGGCGAGGAAGGGGTCCTCCTCGACCACCGCCTCGGCCACCTCCCGGGCCCGTTCGAGGAGATCCCGGTCCCGCCGCAGCGAGGCCAGGCGAAGGTCGCTGCGGCCGGTCTGGCGGGCCCCCAGGATCGTCCCCTCGCCGCGCACGTCGAGGTCCACCTCGGCCAGCGCGAAACCGTCGGTGGAGGACTCGAGGGCGCCGAGGCGTTCGTCGGCTTCCGGCGTCGACCCCCGCCCGAGGAGGAAGCACCAGCTCTGGTCGCCGGCCCGGCCGACCCGGCCGCGGAGCTGGTGGAGCTGGGCGATGCCGAACCGCTGGGCGTCCTCGATCACCATCACCGTCGCCTCGGGCACGTCGACGCCCACCTCGATCACCGTGGTCGCGACCATCACGGGGTGCGAGCCCTCTCGGAAGGACGCCATCGCGGCGTCCCGGTCGGCTGCCGCCATCTGGCCGTGCAGCAGGGTGAGCGGGATCCCCGCGAGCGTGTCCCGGGCCAGCCGCTCCGCCTCGGCGACCGCGGAGCGCGCCTCGATGCGAGGGGATCCCTCGACCAGCGGGCACACGACGTAGGCGCGACGACCCTCGGCCACCTCCGAGCGCACGCGTCGCCAAGCCTCCTCCTCGTCCGCCGGCGTACGGGCCCAGACCGTCTCGACCGGACGCCTCCCGGGAGGGCTCTCGTCCAGCACGGTCATGTCGAGGTCGCCGAAGAGCACCATTGCCGCGGTCCGCGGGATCGGGGTGGCCGTCATCACGAGGAGGTCCGGATGGGCGTCCGCGCTGCGGCCCTTGTCCCGGAGCGCGGCGCGCTGCTCGACGCCGAAGCGGTGCTGCTCGTCGATGACCACCACCCCGAGCGAGCGGAACCGGACGTCCTCGGTCAAGAGGGCGTGCGTGCCAACCACGAGGTCCACCGTCCCGAGTTCGAGGCCCTGGCGGATCCTGGCCCGCTGGGAGGCGGGGGTCCGGTTGGTGAGGAGCGAGACGCGCAGCGGGCGCTCACCCCCCAGGCGGTCGGGGTCGGTGACCGACAAGGCGCCCGTCAGCGAGCGGACGACCGCGTGGTGCTGCTCGGCGAGGACCGCAGTTGGCGCCATCAGGGCGCCCTGGTGGCCACCCTGGACCGCGCCCAGCAGGGCCGCCACGGCCACGACGGTCTTGCCCGAACCGACGTCCCCCTGCAACAGGCGGTGCATCGGCAGGGGCTGGGAGAGGTCGGTGAGGATCCGATCGAGGGCCTCGCGCTGCGCCCCGGTCAGCTCGAAGGGCAACCCCTCGAGAAAGGTCCGGATCAGCGAGCGCTCCGGCACGAGTCGTGGCTCATCTCCGGGCAGGTCGAGCTCGGAGACCTGGTGGCGGATGCCCTGCGAGTCCCGGGCGAGCGCCCGCCGCCGGAGCACCACGGCCGTCTGCAACCGCAACAGCTCGTCGAAGGCCAACCGGTCGCGGGCCGGTCGGACGTCTCCCAGGGCCTCGGGGTGATGGATCGCCCGCAGGGCGCTCGAGCGGTCGATCAGCCCGAGCCGGTGCCGCAATTCCGGACCGAGCGGCTCGGCGAGCGGGCCGGCCCGGTCGAGCGCCTCGGTCACGAAGCGCCCGAGCTCCCAGCTCGAAAGGCCCGCCTTGGCCGACGCCGGGTACACCGCGACGATGCGCCCCGTGCGGGATCCGACTGCCTGCCCGGCCGCGTCCCCCGCCGCCACGAGGTCCACGACCGGGTTGGTCATCTGGCGCTCGCCCCGGTAGGTGTCGAGCTTGCCAAAGAACAGCGCCTGGGAGCCCCGGGGGAGCTGCCGGTGGCGCCACGCCTGGTTGAAGAAGACGACCCGCATACCTCCGGTGCCGTCGTGCACGGTGAGCTCGACCAGGGCCTTGCCGCGGCGGGTGCGGCGGGCATGCGCGGAGCGCACCTCCGCCAGGACCACCGCCTCGTCCCCCACGGCCAGGTCCCGCAGGTCGGCCTGACGGGTCCGATCGATGTACCGGCGCGGGTAGGTGGTCAGCAGATCGAGCACGGTCGAGATGCCCATGGAGTCGAGCGACCTGACCCGCTCGGGCCCGACCTCGGCGAGCACGTCGACGGAGAGCTCCTGGAGTCGGCGGAGCCGCCGGCCTCCCGCGCCGTTCACTCGACGCCGAGGAGGTACGGGTACAGAGGTTGGCCGCCGTGATGGACCTCGGCGGCGACGGAGGGGTGCTCGTCGTGGAGCCACTCGGTGATCCGGCGGGTGTCGGCAGCCGACGACCCCTCGCCCTCGATGATCGTCACGAGCTCGTGCTCGTCGCCGATCAAGGCACCGAGCAACGCGCACACGACGTCGGAGAGCATCTCGCCGAAGGTCACCACGCCCTCCCGGGACAGGGCGATCCACTCGCCCTCGCGGACCGACCCGGCGGCCGTCTCCGCGTCGCGCACGGCCCGGGTGATCTCCCCGGGCACGACGCGGCTGGCAGAGGCGGTCATGGCGCAGAGGTTGTCCTCCAGCTCGGAGGCCGGGTCGTAGGCGAGGAGGGCTGCGAAGCCCTCGACGATGCTGTCGGTCGGCACCACCGCCACCCTCCCCGGGGCGAGGGTTCCGACCTGCTCCGCCACCAGTCGGACGTTGGCGTTGTTGGGCAGGATGACGACCTGCGGGGAGCCGGTGGACTCCACCGCCTCGAGCAGCTGTCCCGTGGACGGGTTGAGGGTCTGGCCACCCTGGACCTGCCAAAAGGCCCCGAGGGAGCGGAAGATCCGGCCCAGCCCTACGCCGTTGACCACCGCCACCACCGCGGTGGCGGGTGGCGGGCCGGACGGCGTGGCCGCGACGTCCCCACCGTCGGCGCTCTCGCGGACCCACCGCTCCTCCTCCACCTGCTCGAGGAGGTCGGTGACCCGGATGTCCCGGGGGCGGCCGGCGTCCAGGGCCGCCTCGATGGCGGCGCCGATGTCCTGGGTGTGGATGTGGCAATTCCACAAGCCGTTGCCACCGACCATCACGATCGAGTCTCCGATCCCCGCCCAGACCTCCTTGAGCGCGGGAATCGTGTCGTCCGGGGCCTCGAGCAGGTACATCACCTCATAGCGGAGGTCCGCGATGTCCTCCCCGACCTCGCCGGTCGCGAGAGCCCCGGCGACGGCCGTGGCTCCGGAGCAGCCGCGCCCGGAGCCACCGCGGGCTCGGGCGGTGGCGGTGGCAGCGCGCGGCGGTCGACCACCGCGAGCAGTGCGTCGAACAGGAGCACGAGCCCGGCACCGCCCGCGTCCACCACGCCGGCCCGCTTGAGAGCCGGGAGCATCTCGGGGGTGCGCTCGAGCGTCGCTCCGGCGCTCCGGCGCGCCGCGTCGAGCACCTCGACCAGGGTGCCGCCGGCGGCACGGGACGCAGCCCCGGCGGCTGCGTCGGCCACCGTGAGGATGGTGCCCTCGACGGGCCGCACGACCGCCTGGCGCGCGAGCTCGCTGGCGTGGGCCAGCGCCGCGGCGACCTCCGCCGGTCCGGCCTCGTCCACGGCGGCGAGCCGCTCGCCTGCGCCCCTCAGGAGCTGGGAGAGGATGACGCCCGAGTTGCCACGGGCGCCCATGAGCGACCCGTGGGAGATGGCCTTGCACAGCTCCCCCATCGAGGGCGAGTCGGCCAGGGCTTCCAGCTCGGTCACGACCGCGTCGAGCGTCAGGGCCATGTTGGTGCCCGTGTCCCCGTCGGGCACCGGGTAGACGTTGAGACGGTTGAGCGACTCCCGGTGGCTCCGGAGCAGGTCTCGATAGGTCACCATGGTCTCGCGGAGATCCGCAGGACGCAGCCTCTCCGCCGAAACCATTCTCGGGATGCTAATGTTTTGGGCCGATCGTGAGCCTGGGAGCCCGGAGTTGATCGACTCCCGGCCGTCCGGGCAGAACCACCCCCATCCCTCGCCGGATGGATGGCACCTGAGGAGGAGCCTCGCCATGGCAGCCGTGTGCGACATCTGCGGAAAGAAGCCGTCCTTCGGCATGAACCTGAGCCACTCCCACCGCCGGACCAAGCGTCGGTGGAACCCGAACATCCAGCGGGTCCGGGCGACGGTCGACGGGCGGCCCGTGCGTCTCCACGTCTGCACATCGTGCATCCGCTCCGGCAAGGTCACGAAGCGAACCCCGAGGACCGGGATTCCCGCCTGAGGCCGGGCACCGAGCCCCACCACGCTCACGGGAGGCGCACCACCGCGCGTGCCCGGCGCGCCCCGAGGTCGTCGCAGCCATGGATCGCGCACGCGGCGTCGCCGCAGCCGCGGCACTCAATGACGAGGCACGAGGGCGAGCCCCGGTAGACGACCCGGAGAACCTCGATCACGTCCTCCGCCGCCTCGTCGGGGAACCTCTCGAAGTCCCACCTCCGCTGCCACCGCACGCCGTCGCGACCCGGCGGTAGCCAACCGAGAGAGACCATTCGATCGACGTCCTCGGCCTCCATCCAGGCCGCGTCCCCGAGCGCAGTGTTCCCCGCCGCCTCGCCCACCACCAACGAGCGCCTGACGTGGCACAAGAGGTACGCCTCCGACGACGTGAGACGGACGGTGACCAGGCCACCCCCGGCGGCATGGGCCACCCTCAGCCACTCGCAGAGCTCCTGCGCCCTCCTCGACCACGGTTCCGGGACCATCGATGGCGGACCCTACGACGGGGCTGTGACCACGGGGTCCTGCCGAACGAGGGCCCAACGGGGCGGGAACGGTCGGAGGCGCCCTACCGGCTGCGGCGGCTCGCGCCCTTCTTGGCCGGGCGCTTCCTCTGCTGCTGGTACTCGTTGATCAGGCGCTCGTAGCGCTGCACGAGACGCGGCAGCGTGGTCCCCAAGACCTGGCAGAGCATGCGCAGCTCGACGAGATCGAGGCGCCGCTGGCCGGACTCGTAGTCCGACACGAACGACTGCGATCGTCGCATCGCGTCCGCGACGTCGACCTGGCGCAGCCCCGACTGCAGGCGGACGTCGCGCAGCAGGGATGCCAGGATCTCGTGCTCGGGTGTGTAGATGCTCCGCCCCACCTCGCCAGTAGGGAGGCCAGGAGCGGATATCGAAAATCCTGATGAGCACCGCCGTCCATCGCGAACAACTCCTTCACGACAAGACCGGCCCGTCAACAGGCGGACCGGCGAATCCGGGGCCGCACAGAGCTTGGCACCTCGCCGGCCACGTCGCTCGCCCGCCACGGACGCCGGACGCGCGTCACGAGCGGAGCGGCCGCCGGCACCCTCAGACCGGGTGCTGCCACCCGTCGATCGAGAGGGGGCGACCCCGCAGATCGCGCTCGGCCGGATCGTCGGAGCACCGGCCGACCTCGAGGGGCGGGTCGAGCCCCTCGGCCCGGAACGCCGAGAGCAGGGCGGCCGGATCGGGGGTGGCGATGACGAGCTCGAAGTCCTCCCCGCCGTGCAGCGCCTCGTCCTCGGTGGCTCCGGGGCGCGTGGGCACGGCCGAGAGCCGGAGGCCGACTCCCGAGGAGAGGGCCAGGCGGTGCAGGTCGAGGGCGAGACCGTCGGAGACGTCCATCATCGCCGTGGCTCCGCTGCGCCGCGCCACCTCTCCCTCGGCGATCCGTGCCGTCGGCCGCCGGTGGGCTCGCCGTAGCGCGCCGGCGATCTCGTCTCGGAGTACGGCATCACCCTCGGGTCCCCTCGCCTCCGGGGACCCTGGGCCCGGATCGTCTCGCCCGGCCTCGCGGCGGAGCAGGCGCAGCCCGGCTGCGGATCCCCCACAGGGGCCGGTCACGAAGATCGCATCCCCCGGGCTCGCGCCGGCGCGGGTCAAGGCCTTTTCGCCGTCCAGCCGCCCGACGACGCTGACCGAGACCACGAGCTGGTCGGCCAGGGTCACGTCGCCGCCCACGACCGGGCAGCGATACCGGGCCGCGGCCTGCGCGATTCCGGCGGTGACCAGCCCGAAGTCCACTCCTGGCGGCGAGCAGTAGGTGACCAGGGAGCACACCGGGCGAGAGCCCATCGCCGCCAGGTCGCTCACGGCCGCCGTGAGGGCCTTCCACCCGAAGTCGTCGAGCCCCATGAGCCGGAGATCGCCGTGGACCCCCTCCACGGCGGCGTCCGTAGCCAGGACCAGGGCTCCCGTCGGGGCCAGGACCACCGCCGCGTCGTCCCCCAGCCATAGCTCGCCGGGAGGCGCATCGCCCAGGTGGCGGCGCAGCTCGGCGAAGATCGCGGCCAGTGCCCGATCCTCGGGTCCTCCCCCTGCGTAGGGACCTGACCAGGAGGGGTTCGGTCGGTCCACAGCATCTGCCTACCATGATGATCCCGAACGTCCGGCGAACAACCCAACAAATGTACGGACAGGTACGCTCAGTGGTTGCCTGTGCGACACCAAGGTTGCCTTTACCTAGATCGAGGAGGATCGATCACCCGATGAACCCCACCAACAACAAGAAGCTGCTCGATTGGGTGGGGGAGATCGCAGCGCTGGCACAGCCGGATCGGGTCGAGTGGTGCGACGGCTCGGCCGAGGAGTACGACCGGCTCTGCCTGGAGCTCGTGGAGGCCGGCACGTTCCGGACGCTCTCGGAGGCCAAGCGGCCCAACAGCTACTGGGCGCACTCCGACCCCGCCGACGTCGCCCGGGTCGAGGATCGGACCTTCATCTGCCCGAAGCGCGAGGCCGACGCCGGCCCGACGAACAACTGGGTCGACCCGGGCGAGATGCGGGCGACACTCCAGCAGCTCTTCCGGGGCTGCATGCGAGGCCGGACGATGTACGTCGTGCCCTTCTCCATGGGTCCCCTCGGGTCCGACATCGCGCACATCGGGGTGGAGCTCACGGACTCGCCCTACGTGGCGGTCTCGATGCGCATCATGACGCGGATGGGCCGGGGGGCGCTCGAGGTCCTCGGCGACCACGGGGACTTCGTCCCGTGCGTCCACTCCGTCGGCGCCCCGCTCGAGCCGGGCCGGCCCGACGTCCCCTGGCCGTGCAACGCCGACAACAAGTACATCGTCCACTTCCCCGAGACCCGCGAGATCTGGTCATACGGCTCCGGCTACGGCGGGAACGCCCTCCTCGGCAAGAAGTGCTTCGCGCTGCGCATCGCCTCGGTCATGGCCCGAGACGACGGGTGGCTCGCCGAGCACATGCTCATCATCAAGCTGACCTCGCCGGAGGGCGAGACCCGCTACGTCACCGGCGCATTCCCCTCGGCGTGTGGCAAGACCAACCTGGCGATGCTCATCCCGACGTTGCCGGGCTGGAAGGTCGAGACGATCGGCGACGACATCGCCTGGATGAAGTTCGGCGCCGACGGGCGGCTGTACGCCATCAACCCGGAAGCCGGGTTCTTCGGCGTGGCGCCGGGGACCAACTTCAAGACCAATCCCAACGCCATGCTGACCATGGACGGCAACTGCATCTTCACGAACACGGCCCTCACCGACGACGGTGACGTGTGGTGGGAAGGGGCGACCGACGAGCCGCCCGCCCACCTGACCGACTGGCGCGGCGACGACTGGACGCCCACCGACGACCGTCCCGCAGCCCATCCCAACGCCCGGTTCACGGTGCCGGCCTCCCAGGACCCCGCGATCGCCCCGGAGTGGGAGGACCCCGTGGGTGTCCCCATCTCCGCCATCCTGCTCGGCGGTCGGCGAGCGTCGGTCGTGCCGTTGGTCCTGCAGTCCTTCGACTGGGCGCACGGCGTGTTCCTCGGGTCGATCATGGCCTCCGAGACCACGGCGGCCGCGGCGGGCAAGGTGGGCAAGCTGCGCCGTGATCCCTTCGCCATGCTGCCGTTCTGTGGCTACAACATGGCCGACTACTTCGCCCACTGGCTCTCGGTCGGGGCTTCGGCCGATCCGGACAAGCTGCCCAAGATCTTCTACGTCAACTGGTTCCGCAGGGACGCCGAGGGCCACTTGGTCTGGCCGGGATTCGGGGAGAACTCCCGGGTGCTCGAGTGGGTGTTCGAGAGAAGCGCCGGCCGAGGGAGCGCCCAGGAGACCCCCGTGGGCTACATCCCGGCGAGCGGCGCCCTGCACACCGAGGGGCTCGAGCTCTCGCCCGAGAACCTCCAGCGCCTCCTCACGGTCGATCCCTCCGAGTGGCGCGACGAGCTCCCCCTCATCGACGAGCACTACGCGCAGTTTGGCGATCACCTGCCGGCCGAGCTGCGCCGGCAACTGGCGTCGTTGAGCGACCGGCTGGGCTGAGGCTCTCCCTCCCGGACATCGCAAAGACCGCAGCACCCCGCAGCGGTACGATTCGTCGCGTCCGGGGGCGAGGAGGTTGGCGATGGCGGTGCAGGCCTACGTGCTGATCCAAACCGACGTGGGGAAGGCGGCCGACGTGGCCCGACAGGTCGGGGGCATCGACGGCGTGGTGCAGGCGCAGGACGTCACGGGACCCTACGACGTCATCGCCCGGACCGAGGCCAGCTCGGTCGACGATCTCGGGCGCATGGTCGTGTCCCAGATCCAGCGGATCGACGGCATCACGAGGACCGTGACCTGCCCCGTCGTCAATCTCTGACCGACAACCCGTCGCACCCATAGGCGGGCGCAGCCGGCAGAGGGACCTCGCAGGCGCCATCGCCCGCCCGACGGCCAGGGAGCCTCCGTCGCTCAGCCGAGGACGCCGTGCTCGCGGAGCTCGGCGATGCGCTTCTCGTCGACCCCCCAGGCGGCCAGCCCCTCGTCGGTGTCCGCTCCGGGGAACGACGGCGGCTTTCGAACCGCCGACGGCGTGCGGCTGAAGCGCGGCGCGGGCGCCGGCTGCACGTTGCCCTCGATCTCGACGAAGGTCTGCCGGGCCTGGTTGTGGGGATGCTCGTGCGCCTCCCACGGGCTGAGCACGGGGGCACCACATGCATCGGTGCCCTCGAATCGCTCGGCCCATTCGTCCCGGGTCTTGCTGCGGAAGATGTGCGCGAACCGCTCGCGCATGGTCGGCCACTGCTCCTTGTCGTTTTGGTCGGGCAGGCTGGCCGGGTCGACCTCGAGGACTCGCAGCAGCTCGGCATAGAACTGGCGCTCGATGGCGCCGATCGCGAAGTACTTGCCGTCGGCCGTCTCGTAGGTGCCGTAGAAGGGGGCCGCGCCGTCGAGCAGGTTGGAGTCTCGACCCTCCTGCCAGATCCCGCCCCGGCGAAAGGCGTAGATGATGGTCATGAGGGATGCCGCGCCGTCCACCATCGCCGCATCGACCACCTGGCCCTTGCCGGAGCGGGACGCCTCGAGCAGGGCGCAGACGACCCCGTAGGCCAGCAGCATGCCGCCGCCGCCAAAGTCGCCGACGAGGTTGAGCGGGGGCGGCGGGGGTCGATCGCCCCGCCCGATGGGCCACAGTGCACCGGCCAGCGCGATGTAGTCGATGTCATGCCCCGCGGTCGACGCGAACGGTCCGTCCTGGCCCCAACCCGTCATCCGCCCGTAGACCAGGCGGGGATTGCGCTCGAGGCAGACGTCGGGTCCGATGCCCATGCGCTCCGCCACCCCGGGCCGGTACCCCTCGATCAGCGCGTCGGCGCCCTCGATCAGGTCGAGAAGGAGGGCGACCCCGTCCGCCTCCTTCAAGTTCACCGAGACCGAGGGTCGGCTGCGCGCCAGGAAGTCCCAATGCGCACCCTCCGAGGCGACCGAGCCCCCGAAACCGGAACGCTCGACGCGCAGCACGTCCGCTCCGGCGTCGGCCAGGAGCATCCCGGCAAAGGGTGCCGGTCCGATCCCCGCCAGCTCGATCACCCGAAAGTTCTCAAGGGCTCCGCTCACCGCTCTCCCCCACTCGCCCGTCGTCCTGGCCCCCCGGATACCGGAGAGCCCGGTTCCCGACCGCCGTTTGGCTCCGGGAACGTCTGTTCTCCCAGGATGCTGTCGTCTGGCGATCGCCCGGTCAATTCGCGCGCCGAGCCGAGCCTCTCGGCACGGCCACCGCCGGGCCGAGCAGTGGCAAGCTGCCGCACGATGAGCGCACCGAGTTTCATCGCCCGGGCACCCGGGCGGGTCAACCTGATCGGGGAGCACACCGACTACAACGTGGGTCTCGCGCTCCCGATGACGATCGACCGGGCGGTCCGGGTCCGCTGGCGACCCGACCGGGGCTCCCCGAGCCTGCGCCTGCGCTCCTCGCCGGACCACGATCCCGCCGTCGTCGACGCAGGGACCCCTGCGGAGGCGGTCCGCGACATCCAACCGAGCTGGGCCCGCTTCCCGGTCGCGGTCGCCTCCCTCCTCGGGATGGCCGCGGGCGGCACGCTGGAGGTCTCCTCCGCCGTGCCCGAGGGGGCCGGGCTGTCCTCGAGCGCCGCGCTGTGCGTGTCGTCGGCCCTGGCGCTCGGGGCCTGGTCGGGGCGGACGGAGGCTGCGGGCGTGCGGGACCCGGATCCCCTCGACCATGCTCGGCTGTGCCAGCGAGCCGAGTCGCTCGCCGGCAGCCCCGTCGGTCTGATGGATCCCCTCGTGTCGCTCGTGGGGCGGCGCAACCACGCCGTCCTCATCGACTTCGCCGTTCCGGCCTGGTCGCACGTGGCGCTCCCGCAGGGTCTCGAGATGCTGGTGGTCGACTCTGGCGAACGTCGGAGGCTGCGTGAGAGCCCCTACGGCGCGCGGCGCCGCGAATGCGAGGCGGCGGCGGCCGCACTCGGACCCCTGGGCCGGGTCGAGCTCAAGGACGTGGCGCGCCTCGGGTCGCCGACGCTGCGACGGCGAGCACGCCACGTCGTGACGGAGTGCGGACGGGTGCGGGAAGTCGTGGCCGCGCTCCGGGGCGGTGACCTCGCCGCCGTGGGTCGGGCCATGAACGAGAGTCACGAGAGCATGGCGCACGACTTCGAGGCCTCGACGCCCGGCATCGACGCCCTCGCGGCCTCGATCCGGCGTCTTCCCGGCGTCTACGGCGCCCGCATCACCGGAGGGGGGTTCGGCGGTTGCGTCGTCGCGGCGTGCCGGGAGGGAGCCGCGTTGGCCGAGCGTTGGCCGGGGCGGGCATGGATCGTCACGGCGACGGAGGGCGCCTCGGTCGAAGCGGGCTAAGGATGAGCTCTACGGCTCGGCCGTCAGGGCTCGGGGCGCTCGGCGACCGCGTTCGAGACCGTGGCCAGGGCGTCGAGCACGCCGAGCGCCCGACCCTCGTCGAGCGAACGGCACGCTGCCGCCACTCCATCCTCGAGGGATTCGGCACGGCCGTGGACGACCAGGGCGGCAGCCGCGTTGAGCACGCCGATGTCTCGGCATGCACCGGGCTGGCCTTCGAGGACCCCTCGTATGATCTGCGCGTTCCAGGCGGCGTCGCCACCCCGCAGCTCCGCCAGCGTCGACGTGGGGAACCCCAGGGTCGCCGGGTCGATCCTCCACTGAGAGACCTCGAACGAGCCGTCGGGCGCGCCGACCACATCGAGGACGGTCGACGGCGACGTCACGCTCAGCTCGTCCAGGCCGTCGTCGGCGTAGGCCACGAACGCCCGGCGGCAGCCGTTGGCGCCCAACACCGCGGCCATCAGCTCGGCCATGGTCGGGTCGCTCACCCCCACCAACCGGTGCTGTGCCCTCGCAGGGTTCGTGAGCGGGCCGAGGAAGTTGAAGATCGTCGGGACCCCGAGCTCCTTGCGGACCGGTCCGGCGTGACGCATGGCCGGGTGGAACCGTGGGGCCAGGCAGAAGGCCATGCCGGACCGCTCGAGGCAGGCCGCGACTCCCTCGGGCCCGAGATCGACCACCACCCCCAGGGCCTCGAGGACGTCGGCGGTCCCGACCGACGACGACTGGGCGCGGTTGCCGTGCTTGCAGACCCTGGCGCCGGCGCCGGCGGCGATGAGGGCGGCGAGCGTCGACACGTTGATGCTGCCCAGGCGGTCGCCGCCGGTACCGACCACGTCCAGCAGATCCCCCTCGAGGATGAGCGGCACGGCGTGATCGAGCATCGAGCGGGCGAGGCCGGTGACCTCCTCGACGGTCTCGCCCTTGATCCGCCACGCCACCAGCAGGGCGGCGACGCGGGCGGGCGAGGCGAGGCCGTCGAGGATGTCGCCCATGACGGCCGACGCCTGGTCGGTGGTGAGGGAACGACCGCCCATGATCGAGTCGAGGACGAACGACCAGCCCCCGGCGCGCTCGAACGGCTCGGGCCGGGCCTCAGCCATCGACGACGCCGACGACGACGGCCGGCTCAGGCGGACTTACGGCGCTGGCGCACGATGCGCCGGCGCTCGCGTTCCGTGGTGCCCCCCCAGACGCCCTCGCGCTCGCGATGCCCCAAGGCGTGCTCCAGGCACGGCTCGCGTACCGGGCACTGCCCGCAGATGGCCTTTGCCGGTGCCGCATCCGCCTCGTCCTCCGTGTCCGGGTAAAAGACCTCAGCGTCGATGCCCCGGCAGGCGGCTCGTCTGCGCCAGCTGGCAGTCATGGATCTAACTTCCTTACTGGTTGGAATCACGGATCCTCCGCTTCCTGCCCTGGTCTGGCCGCTGGCCGTGGTCCACAGGCGCTGCCGGGCCGGAAATTCGGGAGAACGACAAGTATGGCGTAGGCGCTCCGGCCGTGTAAAGACCGGAGCCCAATTTCGGACGAGCCCGTCAGTCGATGGGCTGGAGCTCGGTGCGTCCCCGCAGATCCCCCGCCAGCTCCGATCGAGTCGCGTCGCTCAGCTCGGTCTGGGCCTCGTACCGGGTATGACGCACGGCCAGGACGGCCGGTCCCGACTCGAGGCGTTCGGCCGCGCCCTCCGGGAAGGGAAACCGCAGATAGTGCACCGCCGGGGTCACTTCCTCCCGGGTGAGGGCGTCGGCGTGGGTGCCCTCGGGCACGCTCGCCGCGACCAGCGGATCGGGGCCGGGTCCCACCTCGAACTGGAGAGCACGCTCCACCCCGACCAGGGCCGGCAGCCAGGTCCGGAGCTCGTCTTCGGTCGTCAGCTCGATGAACAGTGTCGCCGACAGCTCGTCCGCTCCCGGCAGCAAGCGGTTGTAGACGTCGAGCTCGGTCTGGATCGCGTCGTCGGACAGGATGCGCTCCGCCCGGACCATCTCGTGCACCTGGAAGCGGACCGTCTCGAGCGATTCGAAGACGACGGTCATGATCGGACCGAGGGGAATCCTGCGCAGCCGCTTCTGCTCGATCACCTGGCGGCGGTAGCGGTCCCGGACGCGTTCGTAGGCGCGGAGGTCGAGCACGTCGTCCGGCGTGAGGATCCTGGCGGGTTGGGGCTGCGTCGGCTCGTTGCTGACGGTCATCGACATCGTTCTTTCGTGTCTCGTGTCATAACCCACAGACGGCACGGCCACCGGGCCGGAGCCCGGTGGCCGCCATCTCGGCCGATGAAGCCTCGACCGGTCGAGAAGGTCAGGAGACGGACTCGAGGCCCTTGGAGAAGCGTCCGGCGTGGGACTTCTCCGCGCGGGCGAGCGTCTCGAGCCACTCGGCGACCTCCTCGAATCCCTCGTCGCGAGCCGTCTTGGCGAAGCCCGGGTACATCTCGGTGTACTCGTAGGTCTCACCCTCGATCGCCGACTTCAGGTTGTCGGTGGTGGGCCCCACCGGCACGCCCGTGACCGGGTCGCCGACCTCGCGCAGGAAGTCGAAGTGCCCGAAGGCGTGCCCGGTCTCCCCCTCGGCCACCGAGCGGAACAGCGCGGCGACGTCCGGGTAGCCCTCGACGTCCGCCTTCTGGGCGAAGTACAGGTAACGGCGATTTGCCTGGCTCTCGCCGGCAAACGCCGTCTTGAGGTTGTCCTCGGTCTTGCTTCCCTTGAGCTCCGGCATTTTTCCTCTCTTTTTCTTCTCGTTTGATCTACTGCTCGATGTCTCGGCTGCCCGATCTCTCGGCTGCCCGAGATCGCGGCGGCCCGAGATCGCGGCGGCCGACGTCCGTGCTGGATGATCTATCGCCCGGCTACCACGTGCGGCAGTCCTCGCAGACACCCCGGAACACGATCTCCGCGGTCCCCACCTCGAAACCCTGCACCGCGTCGGACGGCACGGCCAACGCCGGGAAGTCCACCCGGACGTCACGGACCTTGCCGCACTCCCGGCACACCAGATGGTGATGGGACGCCTCCACGTTGGGATCGAACCGCACCATTCCCGTGCCGAGGTCAAGGGGCTTGATCTCCCCGAGCTCGGCGAGCTCGTGCAGGGTCTGGTAGACGGTCTTGAGCGAGATCGTCTCCATCTCCTTGCTCGCGACCTCGTAGACGGCCTCGGCGGACGGGTGGGTGACGTCGCCTTGGAGCACGCGGAAGATGCACTGGCGCTGGGGGGTCACCTTGCGGCCGGAGGAGCGGAACAGCTCCGTCAGGTCCTCCGGGCACTTCACGTCGGTGATCTTATCACCAACGATTGTTGTTTGACAACGTTTGTGAAGATCGGCCGGGGCCGTCGCCTAGGCTGACCGCCGTGGCGAGCTTCGATCGCGCCGCAGCCTTGGAACGGCTCGGAGCAGAGCAATTCGACGTGCTGGTCATCGGCGGCGGCATCACCGGAGCGGGGGTGGCGCTCGATGCCGTGACCAGGGGTTTCCGCACGGCCTTGGTCGAGGCGTCGGACTTCGCCTCGGGAACCTCGTCCAAGTCGTCGAAGATGGTGCACGGCGGGATCCGCTACCTCCAGCAGCGAGAGTTCCGCCTCGTCTACGAGAACCTCGCCGAGCGCCAGCGCCTCCTCGAGAACGCCTCGCATCTCGTCTCTCCGCTGCCGTTCGTGATCCCGCTCTTCGGCCACCGGGGGGCGGTCTCGAAGGCCGTGACGCGCTCGTTCTCGGTGGCCCTCTGGCTCTACGACCTGACCGGAGGCGTCCGAATCGGGCGGCGTCACCGGCGGCTGAGCCAAGAGGAGGTCCTCCGTCACCTGCCGTCGCTGCGCACCGACCGCCTGGTGGCCGGCTTCCTCTACTTCGACGCGAGGGCGGACGACGCCCGCCTGACGTTGGCCATCGCTCGCACCGCAGCGCTCGACCACGGAGCCGCCGTGGCCAACTACTCGCCGGTGGTCGGGCTCCGACGCGAGGCCGGCCGGATCTCGGGAGCGGTCGTGCACCCCGTCGGCGCAGATCCCTTGGAGGTCCGGGCACGGGCCGTGGTCAACGCCACCGGCGTGTGGGCCGGTGGGGTCGCAGCCCTCGACGCGCCCGGGGCCGTGCCCTCGCTGCGACCCGCCAAGGGCATCCACGTGACCGTCCCGGCCAGCCGGTTCCCCGCGGACATCGCCGCGACCATTCCCGTGCGCGAGGACCGACGCGTCATCTTCGTGGTCCCCTGGCCCGAGGTCGACATGGTCTACCTCGGCACGACCGACACCGGATACGAGGGACCCCTGGACCACCCGGAATGCACCCCCGAAGACGTCGACTATCTCCTCCGGGCGGCCAACGCCGTGACGACGACCAAGCTCACCCGAGCCGACGTCACCGGCGCCTGGGTCGGCCTGCGACCGCTCCTTGCCCCGCCCGACGGCTCTCGTGCCAAGCTGAGCGAGCGGACCTCGGACCTCTCGCGACGCCACTCGGTCACGACCTCGACGCAGGGCCTCGTGACGGTGACGGGCGGGAAGCTCACCACGTACCGGAAGATGGCCCAGGACACCGTCGATCGCGTGGTCGAGCTCCTGGACGCGGGCCCCCGCCGGTCGGTCACCAAGCACCTCCCGCTGAGGGGCGCCCCCACCGGTCGACCCACCGGCGCCGACGAGGTCGCCCTCCCTGCTGTCGCCGGCAAATCCTGCCGGGGGGAGGCCGGACATCCAACGGCTGCCAGCCTGCGCAGCCACCTCTGGGCGCGCTACGGCACGGAGGCGACCGGGGTGCTGCGGCTCGCGGAGGGCCGCCCCGAATTGCTCCAACCCGTCGTCGACGGCCTCCCCTACGTCGGCGCCGAGGTCCTCTACGCCGCCCGGGAGGAGATGGCGCTGACGCTCGACGACGTGCTCGCCCGACGCACGAGAGCCCTGCTCCAAGACGCCCGCGGCACGGCCGAGGCCGCTCCCCGGGTCGCCAGCCTGATCGCGCCCGTCTTGGGTTGGGATCCGGAGACGGCCGCGACGGCCGCCCGGGAGTTCGCCGAGTCCTCGAGGCGGGACCTCGAGCGGGCGACTTCGGAGGAGGCCTCCGACGGCGACGCCGGGTTCGCCGCGGCGGGCGAGATGGGGGCGGGGCCCGCGTGAGCGAGCCCCGCAGGTCCCCTTCACTCCCGAGTGCCGTCGAAGCGGAGGGCGGGACGATCACCGATCGCCTCCCGTCCCCCACGGTCGACGTGCCCGAGGACGTGGTGCGCGGAATCGAGAGCGACGGCGTCGAGGTGGCAAGGGGGCAAGAGGCGCTGATCGAGGCCTCCCGGGACTGGTGGCCCCTCTCGATCGGCTGGGCGGCCCAGGGCCAGGTGCCGCGACGTCCCGGCGCGGTGGCGCGACCGGCGAGTACCGAGCAGGTCAGCAAGGTGCTCTCGCGGTGCAACGAGGCCGGGGTGCCGGTGACTCCCTCGGGGGGACGCAGCGGGGTGTGTGGCGGGGCCGTCCCGGTCCACGGAGGCGTCGCGCTCGACCTCACCGGCCTCTCGGGTCTCGAGTCGGTCGACGAGACGTCGCTGACGGTCGACGTTCGTGCCGGCACGTTCGGACCCGACTTCGAAGCAGCGCTGGCGGCTCACGGCGCGGGCTACACGGCGGGGCACTGGCCCCAGTCGATGGACCTCTCGACCGTCGGGGGGTGGCTCGCATGCCGGGGCGCCGGGCAGTACTCGACCCGGTACGGGAAGATCGAGGACATCACGCTGGGGCTCGTGGCCGTGCTGGCCGACGGCACGGTCGTCGATACCCGCCACGAGGCGCCGAGATCGGCAACCGGCCCCAGCCTGACGCAGCTGTTCTTGGGCTCGGAGGGCGCGTTGGGCGTCATCACGCTGGCACGCCTCAGGATCCGTCCCCGTCCGGGGGGCCAGGCGCGACGAGCCTTCGGGTTCGCCTCGTTCGACCAGGGTCTCGACGCCTGCCGTCGGATGCTGCGGCGTGGGGCGACCCCCGCGGTCCTGCGTCTCTACGACTCGGCCGAGTCGGCTCGCAACTTCGAGGAGCCGTCCTCGTGCGTCCTGATCGTCCTCGACGAGGCGGATCCCGGCCTGGTCGACGCCACGATGCGAATCGTGGACGAAGAGGTCGACGCCGACCGGCCCTCGGGGGCGGTGACGCTCGACCAGAGCCTCGTGGCGCGATGGCTGGTCCATCGCAACGACGTCTCGGCCCTCGTCCCGTTGTGGCGATCGGGCGTGGTGGTCGACACGGCCGAGATCGCGGGACCTTGGAGCGTGCTCCCCACGCTCGCCCAGGAGGTGCCCGACGCCCTCCGGTCGATCGAGGGGACGCTCGTCGCGTCGGTCCATCAGTCCCACGCCTACGCCGACGGCGCCTGCCTCTACTTCACGTTCGCGGGCCGCGCCGGTGACGCGCCCTCCGACCCGGTCGACGCGGGCCCGCGTGACCTGACGTGGGCCGAGTCGTACTACCGGGCTGGTTGGGACGCGGTGAGCCAGACGGTGGCGCGGCACGGCGCGGCGATCAGCCACCACCACGGGATCGGCCTCAACCGCGGCCGCTTCCTGCCGGATGCGCTCGGAGCCGGGTTGGGCGTCCTCGAGAAGATCAAGGATGCGCTCGACCCACGGGGCATCCTCAATCCCGGGACGCTCGGCCTCCCGTCACGATTCGGGGAGGCGTCCTGGCCTTGAGCCCCGCGGAGAGCCTCCTCGTGGTCGACGTCGGCACGTCATCCGTGCGGTCCTCGCTCGTGCGAGCGGACGCGTCGGTCGCCCACACCCATGTCCGACCGATCCCCCCCTTCACCCCCGCCCCCGGTCTGGTCGAGGTGGACGGTCGAGCCATCGCCCGTGCCGCCCTGGACACCGCCCGGGCGGCACTCGCCGAGGGTGGTCCGGTGGGCGCCGTCGGCATCACCAATCAGCGAGGGACCACGCTCGTGTGGGACCGCCGCAGCGGCGAGCCGGTGGCGACGGGGCTCGGCTGGCAGGACCTGCGCACCGTCGGCACCTGCCTCGAGCTCCAGGCCAAAGGGGTGCGGCTGGCCCCCAACGTCTCGGCCACCAAGGTGAGCTGGATCCTCGACCAGGTCGATCCGCAGCGCTCCAAGGACAAGGAGCTGTGCTTCGGCACGGTGGACACCTGGGTTGCCTGGACCCTGGCCGGCGGTCCCGACGTCGCCCTGCACGTGACCGACATCACCAACGCGGGGGTCACTGGTCTGGTCCGCTACGACGGCTCGGACTGGGACGACCGGCTCCTCGAGGTGCTCCGGATTCCCCGATCGATGATGCCCCAGATCGTCGATTCGTCGGGACCGGTCGGGTACGCCGGGGCGCTGCCCGGTCGACCCCCGATCTGCGGGATCGTCGGCGATCAGCAGGCGTCGATGATCGGGCAGGGCGTGACCCTGGCCGGGCTGGCCAAGGCCACGTTCGGCACCGGCGGCATGCTCAACGTGTGCACCGGGGACCGGCGGCCGCACCGGGACGGCGGCCTCGGCGGGGTACGTGGCGCCGCGGGCACCTATCCCATCGCCGCCTGGCGCCGCGGCCCCCGGATGGCGTGGGGTGTCGAGGCCTTGATGCTCTCGGCCGGAGCCTGTGTCGAGTGGCTCCGTGACGACCTCGGGATCCTCTCCGACGTCGCCGAGTCTGCAGAGGTAGCGGCGGAGTGCGCGAGCACGGACGATCTGTGGTTCGTGCCGGCGCTCTTCGGAATGGGCACGCCGGTGTGGGACTTCGGTGCGCGCGGGGCGCTGATCGGCGTCACCCGCGGGACGGGACGAGCCCAGCTCGTCCGGGCCGTGCTCACCGGCGTGGCACACCGAGGGGCCGACCTTCTCGAGGCCGCCGAGTCCGACAGCGCGATGTCGGTGGCGGCCCTGCGGGTGGACGGGGGCATGAGCGCCAACGAGGTGTTCGTGACGGAGCTGGCCGAGGCCACGGGCCGTGTCATCGAGGTGTCGTCGGAGCTCGAAGCCACCACCCGCGGGGTGGGCCTCCTCGCCGGGTTGGCCATCGGCACGTGGCGGGACGAGGACGAGCTGGCCTCCCTGTGGAGCCCTCGTGCACGGATCGAGCCGAGACGCCCAGAGGAGGAACGGCTCGCCCACCGGGCGAGATGGCTGGAGGCCCGGGCGAGGTCGGAGTCGACGATCCCCGAGCTGAGCGGCATCAGCTTCTGATCGGCTCCCGTGAGCTCGATCGGCTCCCGAGTCGGTCAGCTCCCTATGCCGGCCGGCTCGTCGTCGGCGTCGGCGTCGGCGGCCTCGACCTCCTCGCGCGGAATCCCGAGCAGGAACAAGATGGCGTCGAGGTAGGGCACGTTCACTGCGGCGTCGGCGGCGTCCCGGACGACCTGCTTGGCGTTGAACGCGATGCCCAGGCCGGCCATGGCGAGCATGTCGAGATCGTTGGCCCCGTCCCCCACGGCGACCGTGCGTGCCAGGGGGACCCGAGCCTCGGCGGCGAACCGGGCCAGCGCCGAAGCCTTGCCCGCCCGATCGACGACGGGGCCGACGATGCGCCCCGTCAACCGTCCGTCCGCGATCTCCAAGGTGTTGGCGGCCAGGAAGTCGATCCCGAGATCTTCCACGAGCGGTTGGATGACCTGCTCGAACCCGCCGCTCACGAGGGCGGTGACGTACCCGAGGCGTCCCAGGGTACGCACCAGGGTCCGGGCGCCCGGCGTGAGCGCCAGCTCCTCTCGGACCTGGCCGAGCGCGTGGGCATCGAGTCCGGCCAGGAGGGCGACGCGCTGGCGGAGTGCGGACTCGAAGTCCGTCTCGCCCGCCATCGCCGACGCCGTGAGCGCCTGGACCTCGTCGAGGCACCCGGCCTTTGCCGCGAGCCGATCGACGATCTCCCCCTGCACGAGGGTGGAGTCGACGTCGAGGACGATCAGGTGCTTGGCCCGCCGATGGAGACCTGCACGCTGCACGGCCGCGTCGACGTCGATCTCGGCCGCGCACACGGCGACCTCCCGTCGCAATGCCACCGGATCCCCTCCCGAGATCGTCAGCTCGTAGCTGGTCACCGGGAAGCGAGCCAGACGGACGATGCGGTCCACGTTGGCCCCCACCCCCCCGACGGCCTCGAACAAGGAGGCGAGCCGGTCCGCCGGGAGGTGTCCGAGAATGGTCACGAGGTGCCGCTCCCCGCGCCGCCTCGGGGCCCCCTCGCCGGCCTCGGCGACCGACACCTCGATCCCGGACGGCAGGGGCCGCGCGGGATCGGCGACGAGCGCCTCTCTCACCCGCTGGAGGTCGCCGGCGACCGCCCCGTCGAGGAGCACGCACAGCAGGAGCCGACCGTGGATCTGGAGCTGCTCGACGTCGCGGATCTCGAGGTCCACGGAGCTCAGCCGGTCAAAGAGATCGGCAGCGATTCCCGGGCGATCGCGCCCGGTCACGCTCACGAGCAGCGTCGTCATCTCAAGTGAGGTCGAGCGCCAGCGCCTCGTCCCACGACGCACCCTTGGCGAGGAGGGGCCGGAAGGCCATCAGCTGGCGCGGGCGGCTGATGGCCAGCGCTGCCGTCAGGCGCCCCTCGCTGCCGTAGAGGGCGACGAAGCGACAGCTCTCCGCGTCCCCGCTCACCACCGACACCTCGTCGGTCGGGCTCGGAAGACCGAGCATCTGGATGCGGACGCCGTACTGGTCCGACCAGAAGTAGGGAACGGGATCGAAGGCCTCCGCGGCATCGCCGCGCACGAGACTGCGGGCGGCGGCGACACCCGCCTCGGCCGCGACCTGCCAGTGCTCGATCCGCACGTCGCGGCCGATGACCGGGTGGGGCCAGCGCGCCAGATCGCCGGCGGCCACGACACCCGGGGCGGCGAACAGCCGGGCGTCGCACTGCACGCCGTCGCCCACCGAGAGTCCGGAGTCCGCCAACCAGGCGACCGACGGGGTCACGCCGATCCCGAGGACCACGACGTCAGCCGGCAGCGAACTGCCGTCCGAGAGGGCCACGCTGCCGGCACGACCCGCCGTCGAGGCGCGCCCGGCGTCCTCGGTGGCCGAGATCGCCTGCACGGCGGTTCCCACGTGGAGGCGCACGTCGTGCTCCTCGTGGAGCCCCGCGAAGATCGTCCCGATGCCGGCACCCAGGATGGGCGCGAGCGGCGTCTCGAGCATCTCGACGACGTCGACCTTGCTACCGAGCTCGTGGCAGGTGCTGGCCACCTCCGACCCGATGAACCCGGCGCCGATGACCACGACGCGGGCTCCCGGACCCGCCTCCACCACTCGGCGTCGCAGCTCTAGAGAGTCGTCGATGGTCCGCAGCACGAGGACGCCGTCGTTCGACTCCGTGCCGGGCATCCGCCGGGGGGATGCCCCCGTGGCCAGGATGATGCCGTCGGCCTCCACCACTGCGCCGTCGTCGAGGTGCAGCCGACGAGCCTCGGCGTCGAGCGACACCGCCCGGTGACCGAGCCGGGCGTCGATCTCGAGCGACCCGAGCTTGTCCCGGTCGGCCAGCACCGTCCGCTCCGGAGGCCAGGTACCGGCCAGGACCTGCTTGGAGAGCGGCGGCCGATCGTAGGGGTCGTGGTGCTCCTCGCCGACGAGCACGATGCCCCCGCGGAAGCCCTCCTGGCGCAACGTCTCGGCGGCCCGGAGGCCCGCGAGGCCGGCGCCGACCACCGCAACGTTCCCGTCCACGGGAAGGGGCTCGGCCGCCGACGCGGCGGCCATCACCCGAACATGGCCAACCACTCTTGCGGGGTGGTGAGCCGAAAGACGTAGTTGGTCCGTCGCGTCTCGCCCATCGTCGCGGACGGGTCGGGAGCGTAGAGGTGGCCCGGGTAGAGCACGGCGTCGTCGGGGATGCGGGCCAGCCGCGTGTGCAGTGACTCGTACATTGCCGCCGGGTCGCTCCCCGGCAGGTCGGTTCGTCCGCACCCTTCGAGGAAAAGGGTGTCGCCGGACACGAGCCTCCGACGCACGAGGAAGCACTGGCTGCCGGGCGTGTGGCCGGGGGTGTGGATCAGCTCGACCTCGACCGAGCCCACGTCGACGACATCCCCGCTGTCGTGGGCCACCAATTGATCGGAGCCGACCCCGGTGGACCGTTCGATCCACGGCATCTCGTCCCGCTGGACGTGGATGGGAACGTCTACCCGCTGCAGCAGCTTGGTGATCCCCTCCACGCGAAAGCCCATGAGCTCACCGCCGACGTGGTCGACGTGGTAGTGGCTCGCCAGGACGCCGACGCAACGCATGCCGTCGGCGGCCAGGAGGTCGAGCAGATCGTCCACCGCATAGGCGGGGTCGACGAGCAACGCCTCCCCCCGGTCCCGGTCGCCGATGGCGTAGGAGAAATTGACCATCTGCCGCGCGATCTGGTTGCCGTGGGCGAAGTCCCGGCCGGAGAGCAGCTGGCGGAAGTACAACCCCTCGCCGCTGCCCCCATCTGCGGCGACCACCTCGCGGTCGGGGTCCGGGCGGGCCCCACTCGCGCGCCCATCGTCGGGATCTGGAGGTGTCATGCCGGGCAGAGCCTAATGGGAGCGGACTATCGGCGGGCAGGGAGGATCTCGCCGTGCGAGCCGGTCGGCCGACTCGGTCGGGACCGACCCGCCTGCCGGTTCAAAAGAGCGATTCGTCGGCCTCGTCCTCTGCGCCGTTGTCCACGCCGACCGAGTCGTAGCCGCCCTCGTCCTCGTCCGGGTGCTCCTCGATCTCCTCGTAGCCCCCGCGCGGCGGGCCCGGGCGGACGTCGGTCTCCTCGGGCGTCTCCACCCGCGCGAGGCGCGGGGCGAGCTCCTCGACCTGCGTCCGGGTGCGGCGCAGGCGGCGGTCCAGCTCGTCGACGATGGCCGTCGCCCGCTCGAGGCGCGCCACCAGCAGGTCGACGTCCACCTCCCGCTGCTCGAAGAAGGCGACGATCTCGTCGAGCTCCCTGCTCGCCTCGGAGTAGCCGAGCTCACCCACCGGCCGCATCGCCGGTCCCTCTGGCACCTGATCCGCCGGGCTCATGGTCGTTGCCCATCCTCCGAAGAAAGATCGTCCCCCACGCCGGGCGGAACCTCCGAGTCGCCGCCCCCTCGGTCCGGTCCGGCATCGACGACCGACCGCAGCGAGCCGTCGGCGAACCGGGTCTCGATCGTGTCGCCGGTGGCGAGGGCACGGGCGCTGCGAACCACGACACCCCGGGTGTCCAGGGTCAGGGTGTACCCCCGCTCCAGCTGCCGGTCGACGTCGTAGGCGGAGATGAGCCGGCGCATGGCGCCGACCCGCTCGACCCCCCGGTCCACGTGGGTCCGGGCCAGGGGCGGGAGGCGCCCGGCCCGAAGTCGCAGGGATCCGTCCTCGAGTTCGAGGCGTCGGGGGGCCAACGCCTCCAACGCCGCGGCGCGCCCGGCCACCCGGTCACCGTGCCAGCGGAGCTGGTGCCGGGCCGCACCGATCAGGTGGCGGCGCGCTCCCGCACTTCGCTGCTCCACCTCGTGGATGGCGCGCTCGGCGCCCCGCCGGACGACGTCGGCGGGTCCGGCGACCTCGGCCTCCCACCAGCGTGCCACCCGGGCGACCAGCTCCCGGCCGCATTCGGTCGGCGTGATGTCAGGCGCGATGGGCGACCAGGTCGGCGACCGATTCGTCGCCGGAGTGCCCAATGCCCGTCCACACCGGCACCGGCATGGTGGCGATGGCACGCGCGACGGCCTCCTGGTCGAACGCGGCCAGGTCGGCCTTGGACCCCCCTCCGCGCACCACCACTGCGACATCGCACTCGATCCCCCGCAGCCTCCGCAGGGCCGCGGTCGAGCGCGAGGTGCGAGGACCTCCCCTGCACCTGCGTGCGCACCACGGTGACGAGGAAGCTCCAGCCCGACGACTCGAGCTGACCCACGAAGTCCCGGTAGCCCTCGCTCCCCGGGCTCGCGACGAGACCGATCCGGCGGGGCACCGGGGGGACCGGGAGGCTCCGGTTGCGGTCGAGGAGTCCCTCGGCGTGCAGGGTGCGGACGAGCGCAGCGCGCCGGGCCGCGACGCCGCCGAGCAGGGCCGTGACGTCGATCTCCCCCAGCACGAAACTCACTTCGGCCCGGGCCTTGTAGAAGTCCAGCGAACCCCGCATCACCACCACCATGCCGGCCTCGAGGCGGATCCCCTCGCGCTCGAGGGAGGCGCGGAGCGGTTGCCACGTCGTGCGCCAGCACTTGACCTTGAGCACCGGCGCCTGACGGCTCCGGTGTCCGTCGGGATCGACCAGATCCAGGTAGCAATGACCGGTCCGGTCGGAGACGTGCTGGATCTCACCCCTGACCCACAGCAGCCGGGACCGGGGGAACGCTCGTCCGAGGACATCGTCGACCTCGTCGTAGAGCTCGGCAACGGTGAGGGCGTCGTGGGGACGCTCGTCGGGCTGCGGCTGCCTGGCACTCACCCCATCACCCTACCGACAGCCCCCCTCGTGATCGGGCCCTCCGAGCCGCCGAGGCCGACCGGCACAGGCTCGGGACCTGGCAGACTGGGACGGACGGTGAGCCGGCCGGGTGGTCGCGGCCCGGGTCGTGCCGGATGGCACGGGACCGGGTCGAGGAAGGTCGGGGCTCCGCAGGGCAAGGTGCTGGCTAACGGCCAGTCGGGGTGACCCGCAGGAAAGTGCAACAGAAAGCAGACCGCCGATGGCGGGCATGGCCCGCACAGGCAAGGGTGAAACGGTGCGGTAAGAGCGCACCAGCGGCCGGGGTGACCCGGTCGGCTCGGCAAACCCCACCCGGAGCAAGGCCAAGCGTGGGACACGGGCTGCCCGTCCGTCCCTCGAGGGACAGTCCCCAGGTAGGCCGCTCAGATGGATGGCCACCACACCCTCACCGAGGGTGCACAGAACCCCGCCTACAGGCCGGCTCACCGTCACGACCCGTCATCCTCCCGGATATGGCGTCTGACGCGGTCGGTGCAGACGCCGCGTCGACGACCTCAGGGAAGTGCGCTCGTTGGTCCCTTGTTGCTGCACACAAAGCGCAGTCGGGCATCGCTGACGATGTACGCGTAGATGCTCATGCCGACATAACCCAACATCCCGCTATTCCCGCTGTAGGAGAACGGCTTTCCCTCGGGGGTCAGCCGTCCATAGGTGTTGCTCACTCCGAAGACACGGAGGAAGGCCAGGTCTCGGCTCAGGTCCTGCCAGAGCGGATCGAATCCCAGGGCCACCAGATACGGGTACCGGTAGCCGGTGGGACAGCTGCTCGTGAAGGATTCACCTCGATGCCCTCGAAAGGTTCCCGAGGTGACCCAAACGCAGGTTGCCGGGAATTGGCCATGCCCAGAGATGGGACACGCGAAGGGTGGACCAACGCTGTTGGACAACGTCTTGATCGCCGGAGCCCCGCCGGTCCCTCCGGCCCCGAGCGTCGATGGGCCTGCGGGAATGGCCGGCGTGCTCCCGGTGGGAGCGGCGGCGGCTGAGCCGGCGACTACGCCAGTCGAGATCGCGACCAGGGCGGCGGCTGCGCCCATGCTCTTTGCCACGTTCATGGCTACCTCCCGATAGGAAAGCGGCAGCAACGATGAGCCTTGCACGACGACACTGAAACAGCAACTGCAAAATGAGAGTCGACGGTCCCTTCGTCCATGGACCCGTGCCCGTCTCGTTCATCCTTCGCGCTCCGGCGCCTTTGAGTAGTGAACGTGAACAGTGACATCCCACTCAGGAGGCGTATGGGCAGGTCGACTACTCCTCTGGTCCAGAACCCCGCCCATGGGCCGGCTCACCGCCACTCCGCCCGCGGACTTGAGCTCCTCGTCCGTGGATGACCAACCACGCATCGAAACCACAAGAGATCACGGAGCGGTGTAGCGCTCCCAGGATTGGAAGTTCTCCTTGAGCTTTCGCCACCAGTCTGCGACGGCGTTGTCCGGCAGAGATCTGGCCGTCCGCTTGTTTCGGGCCGCCTTGTCTGCCTCGGCGAGCGCCCCCATTGCGAGGTTCAGGGCACCTTGAATCTTCGCGAAGGGTGAATCCTCGTCCAACTTCACGACAATTACGGTTCGGTTCCCCGTTCCCGAGGCCACTGCCGGCACGGACTTGGCAACCTCGTTATAGCTCTCACGCCAGAGATCGTCGGTATCGCCGACGGTCAGGAGTCGGACGTGGAACTTGTCACCAATCCCTCGATGGACGACGGGGTCCTCTCGTTTGAGCTTGGTCATGCGCAATACCGTAGGTCGCAGGGTTCTGGGCTGCAGCGCCAACCCAAGCGCGAACGGCCGAGATCATGCTCGCGCGGATGTAGCCACACGACTGCGGCAGCCATCGCAAACGAGCGTCACCGGCACGGGTCACCAGCGCGGAACGCGACCGAGCCGTGCCGCCCCGACCGGCGGCGACGCAGGATGCCTACCACACGTTTGGCCGACTCACGCGTCGGTGACCGGCACCCAACCCGCCGGTGCCACCAAGGGAATATCGAGGTAGGTCACGATCCCCGGGCGGGCTCGGCACACCAGGGGGATGGCGTTGATGGCCGGCAGCGCGGTCATGATCATCCCGAGGACCATGTAGTCGGCGAAGGTCTTCGCCTGGAAGTCGGCCGCCGGGTAGACCTCGAGCTTTGTCCGGACGCAAGGTTGGCCCTGGATGTCGACGATGTAGCCGTGCTCGATCGGCCAGTCGGGGTCGAGGTGCCGCCCCTTGCGCCAGCGCGTCTTCAGCTGGACGACGGCCCGGTCACCCTTGATGCCCTGCCAGTTCACGGCCACTCCGGCGACGCAGCCCGCATCGATGGACCACGACCCGAGGTCCAGATGCTGCGTCGTCCGCGCGTACTCGGACTCGCAGCGGACATCGTCGAGCTCGAGGCCCAAGGCGTCTGCCATCAGACGCACGGCCTCCCCGAAGATGGCGGTTCCTGCCGCCGTCATCGCCGGCAGGTCCGGGTCATCCATTGGACGGGCGAAGCCGACGGATCGCTCGGTATCGGGCGAGTCGTATCCCGTCGAGTCGACGGACTCAAGGACCGAGACGGAATCGATCCGATCGCACAGCCCAGCCGAGACGAGGCCGAGCAGGTTGGCCAAGCCCGGATTCATCCCGGAGCCAAAGATCGTGCTCTGTCCGCGCGCGCACGCGTCGACCACCCGTTGGCGGTCGCCGCCGAGCCCATCTCCCGTGATGAGCGAGGCGGTGGTCACGACGTTGATGCCGGCTTCGAGGACGCGCACGAGGTCGTCGAGGTCCGGCCACTTCGGGTTGTAGATGACACAATCTGGGCGCAGGTCGAGGAGGGCCGCCACGTCATCGGTCGCCGGGACGCCGATGTCGGCCATGCCGCAGAGCTCGCCCACGTCTCTTCCCACCTTGTCGGACGACCAGGCGTAGCAGCCCACCAGCTCGAGAGCAGGATTGGCCAGCACCGCGGCGACGGACCGGCGCCCGACGTTGCCCGTCGTCCACTGCACCACTCGGAAGGGCTTGGCCCGATCGGACGGCGTCACGATGGCTCCGCCATCACCGAGAGCTCGCCGTTTGCAGCTTGAGGTCGCCGAAGCGGGCGGCGACTTCGGGATGAAGGTTCCCGAGCGGCACGCCGCTGACAATAGGCGCCCCCACTACTCGACGACGGCCTCGACCCTCCGCTCGGTACGGCCAGTCACCCCTCGAGCTGTCGGCTGGAATCATTGTCCCCCCCTCCTCCTCTGCACCGCACCGAGGACCAGCCGCACGAAGAGTCCGATCAAGACGAGGTCGAGGAGGATCTGGATCGTGACCACGAGGCGGGCGCCGTCGGTCTTGGCCACGATGTCCCCGAAACCCACCGTGCCGAACACGACGACGGTGAAGTACAGGGCGCGGACGTGATCCAGCGGCGTATTGAAGGTCTGGCCGCTCGCGTGCGACATGCTCAGATAGACGACCGAGAAGACGACCAAGAAGAGGCCCAGGACGGTCACCAGGACCTCCACGGCGCGCATGGCGGGATATTTCGATCGCAGGATCGATCGCATCTCGTAGACCATCAGGACGACGAGAGCGACCAACACGATCGAGAACGTGAGAATCCGACTCCACGAGGTCTCCTCGGTCCCCGGGAGCAGGGCATAGCCGACGAAGAGCAGCGCGAGGATCGCGACCAAGCGAAGGACCGCGCGCAAGATGATGCCGAAGGACGGTGCCTCGTCGCGGTCTGCCTGCGCCCGTGCCTGTTCCTCTGACTTCACCGGTGGACCCTTCAAGCGCCCGGCGGCCGCACAGCGGCGATGATCCGGTTCGCGAAGCGCCTGTGACTGAGGGTCCAACCGCTGGACCCGGGCGTCGGCGGCTCGGAACCCGCGGACCCACCGCTCCCCGCGGCGTGACCTCCGGCCTCGGTCGGTGGTCCGTTGCCCTCGGCCTGCTGGACCGCGGACTGGTTGTCTCCGGACATACCGAGCCCCCTCCGGCTGCACCCTCCAGCCTCACCCGATCGAATCCGTTGGCACGAGCCTCCAGCGCCGAGATCTGTGCCTCCTCATAGTTCATCAGACCGGCCCACTTCGCGCTCGACCTCCGTCGATGCGGTCGCACCGTCAGCACCCTGGAAGCTCGGCGATGGCTGATGGACCTCGTGGAGCCCCGCTGACCAGGAACGACTCCCGGGCCCGGAGAACGGGTTGACGAGCTCGCTCAGCGAACGTATGTTCGCTGCCATGCCGAGATGGCATCCTTCGATGGGCGGCGCTGGCGAGGTGGTAGCGATGGACTCCTACGAGCTCGAGCGGATGAGGCGGTCCATCGCCATGCTGCGCCACGGCTCCCAGGTGCTTGACCGGGAGGAGGCCATGGCGCTGATCCGGGAGCTGCAGGACGTGCAACGGCGGCTGGACGAGCTGCGGGGCGGATTGGCTCGGCTGCTCGAGGATGCGTGACCCGCGCACACCCCACACGTACGACGAGCGGAGGACGTGCACCGGTGTCGGGCCTGGTCAGATGACCCCTATCCCGTTGCGGCGCAATCTCTCGAGAGCGCGCCGCCGGGACTGGTCGCTGCCGCAAGCGGTCGCATCCCCGATCACCTCGACCACAAAGCCCCGACGGCGCGCCGCCTTCGCCGTCGCGCTCACGCACGCCTTGGCATAGAGGCCGGCCAGCCGGACGCAGCTCACGTTCGCCCCCTCGAGGAGCGAGGCCAAATCGGGGTTGCAGAAGGCGTTGGATCTCCACTTGGACAAGTAGGTCGCCCCGGGCGGATCGATGCGGCCGTCCCAGGCCGACCCGGGGCTTCCCTCCATCGCGGCGTGATGACGGAACGCGTTGGCGATCACGGCGCTCGAGCGAAACTCGTTCCCGATCTTCACGATGAGGTCCCCGTCGCGTAGCGCCCCTCCAACCGCACGCCGCGCGGCGTCGATGGCCGGACCGACCTGACGCTGATCGACCGGCATGCGCCCGCTGGGAGAGAGAAAGTCCTCCTGGAAGTCGATCAGGAGCAGTGCCGTACTGCGGCGACTCCCTTCGTCCGGCACCCGACCAGTATGGCGTGACGACCCAGTTGTGAACACTGTATACTATTCCTCGAGAAGTGGCGGCGGTAGGGCGTGCACCGCTGCGGAGCCCCGCGACGAACCGACGGGTGAGGGAGCGATCATGAGTGTGCTGAAGCGGTCGATGGTCCTCGCATCGGTCGTGACCGTCTTGACCGGTGCGGCTCTCGGCGCGGGGAGTTCCGTCTCGTCGGCCGGCGCTGTTCGGGCTCCGACGCCGGTTCCCGGCACCCTGACCTCGGTCGACTGTCCGAGCACCGGGAGTTGCATGGCGGTCGGCAGGGACGGGACCCGGAGCATCGCCCTACTGCTGCTCGATGGACACTGGGCGGAGGTCCCGACGGCCCACGCCGGCGCGGAGGACTCCCTGCGTTCGGTCTCGTGTCCGAGCGCAACCAATTGCATCGCGGTCGGCAACTACCACGTGGGGCCACCGCACGACGAGGTCCGATCGCTCGTCGAACACTGGGACGGGACCGCATGGAGGATCCAGCCGACCGAAGATCAGCCGGCGCTCGGTGCGGTCTCCTGCGGTGGGCCCTCCGACTGCATTGCCATGTCGACCGCTCGCGGCTGGCACTGGAACGGGCAATCCTGGCAGGGAACGAATACCCCGGTCGAACCGGGATCCCAGTTTGGCGGCGTGTCGTGCCTCTCCCCGTCCTTCTGCATGGCGATCGGGGACGACGTGGGTCCGGACGGGATGACGACCTTCTCCGAACGCTGGAACGGGACGGCCTGGCAGCCCGTCGCCATCACCCCCGTGACCCGGAGGCTCAATCGACTGGAGGACGTGTCGTGCACCGGCCTCTCGAGCTGCACCGCCGTGGGCTTCCGGACGCCGGAGAACGAGGTCTCCTTGACCGCGACGGCCGAGCTGTGGAACGGATCCGCTTGGAGCGCCGCCGACATCCCGAGACGGGGCACCGAACAGGTGAGCCTGCTCGAGGGCGTCAGCTGTACGCAACAAGGCGCCGCGTGCATGGCGGTCGGCTATCACGGGCGCGGCGACGCGCAGGCGTGGCAATGGAACGGCGCCCAGTGGACCTCCCTGACCGTCCCGCCCCCCGCCGGCTACGACAGCAGTGACCTCACCGGCATCTCGTGTAGCACGGGCAGTCAGTGCGAGGCGGTCGGTGCGTACCGGGTCGATGCCCAGTACTTCGTCATGATCGAGTCCTGGAACGGCCAGGCATGGTCCTTGTCGCCTACCTCGGCTACCCGGTCCTAGCGGGCAGAGCCAGAAGGATGCCGAGGTCGGTCGTGGTGGGCTCGAGCAACCTGCAGCCCGTCCTTGGCAGAGGCCTACGTACAGGTGCCGCCGGATCTCCCCCGGCGCCAGGGACGAAGGTCCTCTCGCCCTCGGCGGAAGATGCCGGGCCCGACGCGTGCGGACTCGGCCGGCCTGTCCGAGGTCCGGAGCCGAGCAAACCCCTTGGGGTATCGTCGTCCTGGCGATTTTCCAGAAGGAGGAGAGAGGCGTGATTGGCGATACCTATCCGATACTGGACCTGTTCTGGTCGATTCTCATGGTCGTTGGATTCGTCATCTGGATCTGGCTGTTGATCGTGATCTTCTCGGACATCTTCCGCAGCCACGACATGAGCGGCTGGGTCAAGGCGCTGTGGGTGATCTTCGTCATCATCTTTCCGCTCATCGGCATCCTGGCCTACCTGATCGTCCGCGGCGGGAGCATGCACGAGCGCGCCGTCAAGCAGGCGCAGCAAGAGCAGAAGGCCTTCGACTCGTACGTGAAGGAGGCCGCCGGGTCGGCCAGCACCACCGACCAGTTGGCAAAGCTTGCCGAGCTGCGGGACAAGGGTGCGCTCACGGAGGACGAGTTCCAATCGCAGAAGACGAAGCTCCTAGCCTAAGGAGCTTCCCTGTTCCCGTGCGGAGGCCTATCGCTCTTCGCCCCGGCCGGCGGCCGGATGGACGCGACAGAGCCCGGGCACCGTGACCCGTGGTGCCCGGGCTCTGTCGACGGGGAGAGAAACCCGCGCACCTTCGAGTCTGTCAACTTTTGGGCTCGGTATGGCGAGTGTTTACGGAAAATAACGCGATCAGCACAGCACCGACACATAAGTAGTGGGAGCGACAACTGGCGGCGTGGCGCCTGGCGCTGTGCCTCGGACCCCGGACGCGACGAAGCCCCGGGCCGTCGCACCCAGGGCTCCGTCAGGGGGGAACCCCACCCTACGAGGCACCCCTCGAGACCCGAACGTTGGGCGGCGAGATTTCCTTTGTCGGTAACCCTGCATTCACTCCGGTGACACCACGGCGTCGCCAACGCGTCCGTTTCCCCGCCTTGGACAGCGGGTACCTAAGGACACGACAGTGCCAACGGGGGGCTCCACACGACCGGTGATGCCGCCCGACCGCCCGCCGCAGGAGGTGTCCATGCGATCTCGTGCCACGAGGGTGCTCTGCGCCCTCGGCATCGTCCCCACGGCCTTGCTCGGCGTGGCCCTGGCGAGCCCCGCCGCCCCGGCCTCCGCCTCGACGACAGCAGCCTCGAGCTCCGATCCGACCGTCCCCATCAATTGGTACGTCAACGCGAAGACCCACCTGGCGAAGCCTGACCTGGACGTGACGGTGCCGGAGGGCACGTTCGTCGGCAGCATCGATCTCACGACCGGCGCCTTGACCGGAGACCTCACGCTGCCACCGGCTCAGACGACGATCTCGGTGATCGGCCAACCGGCCGTGACGGCGACGTTCTCGGTCACCGAGGTCGGTCCCATCACGGGGCAGGTCAACCTGCAGACCTTCCAGGTGACGACGAGCGCGACGTTCGAGATCCACATCACCCGCGTGACGTCGTTGGGGCTCCCCGTGAACTTGGTCGGCTCGAACTGCGAGACGTCCACGCCGGTCACCGTCGACTTCTCGGGCGTCGCCAGCCTCACCTCGGCGTCCACCTTCTCGAGCACCTACACGATCCCGCCGCTCTCCAACTGCGGCCTGACCACGCCGCTGCTCAACCTCGCGGTTCCGGGGCCCGGCAACACGTTCACGGCGACCTTCTCGCCGACGCCGTAGGAGGCCACGCACCCCGCGACTGGCTACCGCCTTCGGCTACCTCTCTCCGTCGAAGGACGCGGCTCCGAGGTACCGCCTGAGGCCACGCACGCTCAGTCCCCGATCCCGGCTCCGGCGGCGGCCCCGCCCGCCCAGAGCTCGCACCACTCCTGCGCCGGCTTGCCCGAGACCTCTTCGACGAGGTCGACCGTGGCCATGGCCAAGTCGAGAGCGGAAACGAGAGCCTGGGCTCGATCGAGCTGGCTCGAGGCCGACGCGATACCGACCTCGTCACCGTCCCGCACCGCCCTGGCCAGCCTCATGGCCGGGTCCCGCCTGACGAGTTCCGCGTGGGTGGGTGCGGGAGGGTGAAGTCGGTCGAAGGCCTGATCCGGCGCCTCTCCCGTCACCTTCCCCCACGTGTCGGCCGCCAGCAGGGAGACCAGGACGAAGGCATCGGGCAGCCGGGGCTCGGCCTTGAGGTCCTCGAAGAGCGTGTTCGCCCCGGTCGCATCACCCCGAAAGGCGAGGGCGAGGTAGGCGGCCGCCATCTGCACCAAGCGTGCCTGCTCGGGGGTCATCCAGGCCACTTTGACACGGTGCAGCCCGTCCTCGGCGCCCACCGGCGAACGGGCATCGGCGCCTAGACGAGAGCCACGATGGTCAACACGACCAGGATGGAAAAGTAGACCGTGACCCCGATGAGCACCGGTTCGGACATGGAGGAGAAGGTTCCTTGCTGGAGGGCCGTGTGTGAATGTCGCCTCCTCACGGTGCCACCCACGATAAAGAACAGGGCCAGGGCTCCGTATCCCGCCGCGAGGAGCAGGAACCGGGTCTTCGGAAAGCCTCCGAGGTGGGGCACGATCCCGCCCAGCCCGACCGCCACCGCCGCCGCCGAGATCCCGGTGCGCCACCATGCGAGCACCGTGCGCTCCTCGGCGAAGTACGTGCGCCGAGAGGCCGGGGGGAACTCGGGACCCTCCCGCTCGTCTTCGCTCACGAGCCCTCCTCTCCCGCCATCCGGTTGCTTGGTTCCCGACCCGACTAGGGCCGTCCGAGCGCCGCGACCCGCGCCAGCGAGGCGACCGTAGCCACGGAGAGCCGGACCGACGCCTCGGCCGGCGAGTGCCCCGGCGCATGCCGTGGAATCCTGACCCGGAGGGCCCCGGGGAGGGACTCGAACCGAAGCGGGGGTTCCATCAGCGTTGCCTCGCCGTCGACGCCGATCTCGACGGGCGAGGACGAGTCGACCTCGTACGTCGGGGCCTCCCAGCCCATCCATCCCCTGAAGCTGCTGGCTCGGCCGGCCGCTTCGAGGGCGACGAACGTCGCAGCCTCCGCCGCATTGGCGATCCGGACGGTCACGATCCCGAGGGTCCCGCCGTCGATCCGGGGCCGGGTCCCAAACCCGGCCAGGCTCTGGAGTTGGTAGGTGTTGTTGGAGACCATGATGAGGTGGACCGACGAGTACCGCACCCCGTCCGGTCCGGTGAAGCGCAGATCGAATGGCTCGGCGTCCGGACCGATGAGCGTCGGCAGCAGATCGGTCGACGTCTTGAGCTTCGCGTCCCGGTACGAGTCGGACTGCACGATCTTCGCGTAGAGCCCGAGGGACGCGTTGTTGACGAAGACCCGGCCGTTGACCCGGGCCAGGTCCACCGTGCGCTCGCGGGCATCGGTAAAGGCGTCGAGGGCGCCGACCACGTCGTTGCGGTCGAGGCCGAGGTCGAGGGCGAAGTGGTTGCGCGTGCCGGCGGGGACGCACACGTGCGGGATCCCGTGCTCCATGGCGACGGTCGCCACCAGGGCCTGGGAGCCGTCTCCCCCCGCCATCCCGATGACGTCCGCGCCTCGGGCGATGGCGTCCCTGGCAAGGCGGAGGAGATCGTCCCCCGGCTGGAGCACGATCGGCTCGATCCCTCGGGTGCCGCACTCGACCTCGAGATCGAATTTCTCCACCTTGCCCCCGCCGGAGTGGGGGTTCATGAGCAGTACCGGCTGCCCGGGACGAGGCGCATGAGGGTGATGGGCCGGCCAGGCGCGCAACGTTCGTCGGTCCCGTCCCAGCGCGTACCTGGCGGTCAGCGACGACGCGACCACCCAGACGAACGCCACGAGGACGAGCAGGCCACGATGATGGGCGCTGAGGACCACCCCGAGCACGGCCGCCAAGCTGGCCACGACGACCAACGCGGCGACGAGCCTCACGATGCCGCTCCTCGTGAGGGCGGTCCAGAGCGCCGCGATCATCACGACGATCGCGGCGCCGGCCACGATCCATCGCCATACGCCGCTATGGATGATGGCCACCACGAACGTCACGAGGGCCCCGACCAAGAACACGATCGCTGCGCCGGCCGAGAAACGCCGTCGCCACGGCAGCCGGACCGAGCCCGAGACCCTCTCCCTGGCGGCAGAGCCCGGCACCGCTATCCCCCGGCCCTCAACTGAGGCTCGTGGCACCCTGCGCCGCCAGCTCGTCCAGCGCCTGGAGCTGCTCCTCCGTTCCCACGCTGATCAGGACGTCTCCGGCGTCGATGGCGATCCCGGGCGACGGGTTGGTGACGAAGGTCCCGTCGCCTCGCCGGATGGCCAGCACCAGGGCACCGGTGCGGTCGTGGAGATGCGCCGACCACAGCGTCTTGCCACGGAGGGGCGATTCCGAGGTGACGGAGATCTCCTCGAGGCGGAACTCGAGGCTGCCGTCGTGCATCACGACGTCGATGAAGTCGACGACGTGGGGCTGCGTGACGAAGGCGGCCATGCGATCGGCCCCGAGCCGCTGGGGATTGACCACCCGGTCCGCCCCCGCCCGGATCAGCTTCGGCTCCGAGGTGTCGCTCCGTGCTCGCGCGATCACCTGCAGGTCGGGGTTCATCGACTTGCTGGCGACGGTCACGAAGAGGTTGTCGGCATCGGTATCGAGCGCGGCGACCACGGTGCCGGCGAGAGGGACGCCGGCACCGAAGAGCGTCTCGTCCTCGGTCACGTCGCCGTGGACGGTCGGGTGCCGGACCTCGACCAGCCGGGCGTCGTCACGATCGACGACCACGACCTGCCTGCCGGCCGCTTCGAGGTAGCGGGCGACCTCACGACCCACCCGGCCCCAGCCGCAGACGACCACGTGTCCTTTCATCCGGGAGATCTCGCGATCCATGCGTCGCCTCCTGACCAGTTGTCGCATGTGGCCCTCGATGAGGAGCTCGAGGGCGGAGGTGAAGGTATAGAGCGCCGTCCCGACGCCGACCAGGATCAGGATGATCGTGAAGATCTTGGTGGACTCGCCGAGCGGACCTTGCAACCCGAAGCCGACGGTGCTCACGGTCTCCACGGTCTGGAAGACGGCGTCGAGCAGGCTGAAGCCCAGCAAGACGTAGCCCACCGTCCCCGCGACCATGATGAAGGCGAGCGCGGCCAGGCCGATCTGGACCTGCCGGAACGGGCTCCTCACGGGCCCATCATGGCCGAAGGGTCGTCGCCCGGGCCCGGATCCGGTCACAGGACCGCTTCTCGGCGCTCAGGCGCCGGGGCCGTCAGCCGCCGAGTCGCTGGTTGTACTGCTGGATCGCCGTGGTGCTGTTCGACACCGAGGACTTGACGGCGTTCTTGGGCGAGACCCCGCTCTGGTACATGCTCTGCCAGGCGTTGCTCTCGGCCGTGTAGACCGCCCCGTAGGCGCCGATGACGGCACCCGAGGTGGCGGACGTCGTGGGCCCGTCGAGCAGCGACTTGTAGGCCACCTGGTACTCGGGATCTGCCTGCCACGCCTGCTGGATCGTCGAGGTCTGCACGGAGGACTTCCGGATCGGGATGTAGCCCGAGCCCACCGACCACGTGGCCATGCTGGCGGTGGAGTCCATGAACGTGATGTACGCCCAGGAGGCGGCCTGCTCGGCCGGGGTCGCTCCCTTCTTCACGATGAAGAAGGAGGAGCCGCCCGGCGCCACGCCGCCCTTGCTCTGCGAGCTCAGCGCCGGGAACGGAGCGACGCCGAGCGTCACGTTCGGATACTGGCCGCCCTTCAAGAGCGTCAGGACGGTGCCGAGGGCTGCGGAGGTGTCGATCGCCATGCCGTACTTGCCGTTGCCGATGCCGAGCAGGTCGTCCTCCGCGGTGGGACCCACGTAGTAATTGGTCTGGGCTGCCCCGCTCTTGACGATGTCGTTGAGCTGTGTGAACAGTTGCTGACCGACCTGGTTGTTGTAGACGGCGCTGCTCGCCGTCCCCGACCGGCCGTTGTTGTTGTTGACCACCAGCTGGTTGGCCGTCGCCAGCCACGTCTCGAGAAGCCAGGGCCAGATCTTCAGGCCCATGCCGGAGTCCCCGGAGGCCTTGAGCTTCTGGGCGTCGGAGGCCATCTCGGCAATGGTGGTCGGCGGGTCGTCGGGGTTGAGCCCGGCCTTGGAGAAGGCCTGCTTGTTGTAGTAGAGGACCGGGGTGGACACCGCCCACGGCATGGCCTGCTCGACGCCGTTGATCTTCCAGTAGTTGAGCGCCCGGGAGAGGAAGTCCGAAGTGGAGTAGTGGGAGGCGTTGATGCACGACTGGACGGGCAGGATCGACTGGGAGTCCACGGTCGGCGCGGTGTAGATGTCCTCCATCTGGACGACGTTCGGCAGCTCGCCGTTGCTCAGGCCCGACACGTACTTTGTCCACGTGTCGTCGTAGGAGGGCTGCTGGGCGAGGGTGACGTGGACCTTGTGCTGCGAGGCGTTGAACTGGTTCGTGAGCGTCTGCAGGGTGGTCTGGTTGTTCGACTGCGCCGAGTTCCAGAAGGTGATGTTGACCGTGCCCTTGGCTTTTTGCAGCGCCGAGAGGGGACACGATGGCAGGCTGGCGGCCTGAGCCGGTGCGCTGTCGAGGGCGGCGCCGGCCAGGGCGATTCCGGGTACGCCCGTGGCGACGACGGCGGCCGCCACCATCCAGCGCAGCGGCCTGCTCACGGGGGAAAGCGGGTGCACGGGACAGTGCATAGCACCTCCAGGTCGTGACGAGGGGGCGACCCCGGGACCCCGGGACCTCGGGCCGCGGGCCGCCGGTCCGGTCACTTGACCGCCCCGGCGGTGATCCCCCGGACGAGCTGCTTCTGGAAGACCACGAGCAGGATCAGCAGGGGGACCACGGCGATGACGGTCCCCGCCAGGGTGACGTTGATGTCCTGCAGCCTCGTGCCGGCCAGCTGTTTCAACCCGATCTGGACGGTCCGGATGTTGTTGTTGCCGGTGACCACGAGCGGCCACAGGTACTGGTTCCACGCCGTCAGGAAGGCGAAGACTGCCAGCGCCGCGATCGTGGGTCGGACCAAGGGCACGGCGATGCGGACCATGAAGCGCATGTGCCCGTAGCCGTCGAGCACCGCGGCCTCTTCGAGCTCCTTCGGCAGCTGGAGGAAGGCCTGCCGGAGGAGGAAGGTCCCGAATCCCCAGGCCAGGAACGGGACGGTCAGGCCCTGGAACGTGTTGTACCAACCGAGGTTGGTCACGGTGGTCAGGTTGGTCGCGATCGTGACCTCGAAGGGGATCATCAGCGTCATGAGGAAGACGACGAACAGGGTCCGCTTGAAGGGGAAGTTCAAGAAAGCAAAGGCGTAGGCGGCGAGGATCGACGTCACGATCTCCCCGACGGTGATGATCGTCGTGGCGATGATGCTGTTGCGCAGGTACACCCCCATGCTTCCCTGGTTCCAGGCGGTCGAGTACGTATGCCACTGGGGATGCAGGGGAAGGAAGGGAGGGGGCTGCTTCGCGATGTCCGCCGCCGGGAGGAGGGAGTCGACGACGGCGATATAGAGCGGAAACAGGATGATCACGGCCAGGACCGTGAGGAGGGTGTAGTTGAGCACGGCCCGCCAGCGACGGCGTCGCCGCGCCGCCGCCGACACGGTTCGATCCGGGGCACGTCCCGCGGCCGTCACCTCGGCGAGCTCAGCGGGCATAGTGGACCCTTCGTTCGAGGAAGCGCAGCTGGAGCAGCGTGACCCCCAAGGTGAGCAGGAACAGGACGATCGAGAGGACGGCCGCGACACCCGGGTCGTTCTGGACGAGCAGCGTCGTGTAGATGTTGTAGGTCAGGACGTTGGTGTGCAGGAACGCCGCGTGCTGGTAGCCGATCAGCAGGTCGACCTGGCCAAAGGACTGCAGCGCCGTGATCGTCGCGATCACGAGCGTAAAGAAGATCATGGGCGAGAGCAGCGGCACCGTCACCCGCCAAAACCGCGTCCAGGGGCTCGCGCCGTCGATCTCGGCCGCCTCCAGCAGCTCGTCGGGGACCGCCTGCATGCCCGCGGACAGCACGATAAAGGCCAGACCGAGACCCTGCCAGATCGTGAGCACGGCGATGGCCGGGAGTGCCGTGGTAGGGCTCGACAGGTACGGGGTGCTCGGGCTCAACCCCAACCACGGGAGCAGGCCCACGACGGGATCCATCAGCGTGCCGAAGATGACTGCCGCCACCGCCACGGAGCTGGCGATCGTCGACGAGAAGATCGTGCGATAGATGCCGATCCCCCGCAACTTGCGATGGGCCACGACGGCGAGCAGCAGGCCGAGGATGATGCTCGTCGGCACCACCATCACGACGAACAGGACCGTCGACACCAGGCTCTGCAGGAAGCTGGTCGAGGTCAGGACATTTCCTACCTGGCTCAGTCCCACGTAGTGCGACGGGAGGCCGGGGAGGGGGGGGTTCTGGAACAGCGCCAGGCGGAAGTTGTTGGCGAAGGGGTAGAAGACGAAGACCCCGAAGAGCACGAGGGACGGGAGCAAGAGCAAGGCGGCCAGGCGCCACTCCCGACTGCGCCGGCGGCTCATGACACCGGCGGCTCGGTGTCGAGGCGCCGCCCGCTCTCCGGATCGAAGAGGTGGACCTTTTCGGGGTCGGCGGCGATGGCGACGGATTCCCCGGCACGCGGGATCGGCCGGTCCCCGGTCTGGCGGACCACGATGGTGGTGCCGTCGTCGAGCTTGCAGATGACGTGAGCCTCTGCGCCGAGGAGCTCGACGATCGTGACCTCCGCCTTGAGCTCGTCCCCGTCGTCGATACGGAGGTGTTCCGGACGGATGCCGACGGTGACGGCGCCGTCTCGCGAGCCGTCGGGTGACGGGGCGACCTCCCGCGGGACGTGTGGAGCACGCACCCAACCTCCGGCCACCTGGATCCGGGCGACCTCGGACCCGGCGGCCGCCTCCTCGCCTGCCTGGCCGTCGGGGTGAAAGCGGCCAGCAAACAGGTTCATCCCCGGGCTGCCGATGAAACGGGCGACGAAGGTGTTGTCCGGCGTCCCGTAGAGGTCCTGCGGCTTGGCCACCTGCTGGAGCCGGCCCTCGCTGAGCACGGCGATCCGGTGGCCCATCGTCATCGCCTCGACCTGGTCGTGCGTCACGTAGAGCGTGGTGACCGCGAGACGGTGCTGCAGCCGGACGATGTCGGCCCGGGTCTGGACCCGCAGGGCGGCGTCGAGGTTGGAGAGGGGCTCGTCCATCAAGAAGACCTCGGGCCTTCTCACGATGGCCCGCGCCAGGGCGACACGCTGCCGCTGGCCGCCGGAGAGCTGCGCCGGCTTGCGATCGAGCATGGTCTCCAGGCCGAGGGTGCGGGCCACCTCCGTGACCCGCTCGGCACGCTCCTCGCGCGGCGTCCCGCGGCTCCGCAGCGGGAACTCGATGTTCTTGGCGACGCTCAGGTGCGGGTAGAGCGCGTAGCTCTGGAACACCATGGCGACGTCCCGGTCCTTGGGCAGGACGTCGTTGACCGTGCGCTCCCCGATGGCGATCGTCCCGCTGCTCGGGTCGTCGAGACCCGCCACCATCCGCAGCGCCGTGGTCTTCCCGCAGCCCGAGGGTCCGAGCAAGACCAGGAATTCGGCATCGCGGACATCCAGCGACAGGTCGTCCACGGCGGTCACGTCTCCGAACCGCTTCGTGACTGTCTGCAACACGACGTTTGCCATGGCTGGCTCTTTCGTGAACGAACCCCGAACTCGCCGCCAGTCCTGGCTGCCAGCCCAGCTGACAACAGGTGAGCCGGTGGCGATCCCCCGCCGAAGACTAGCGGTGGACAACCTGGCATGCAGGTAAACAGGCGTCCCCGGGGTGACCGGAAGGTGATCCCTCAGAGGGCCCGGACTGCCCGTTCGACGGCGGCCGCGGCGACCATGCGGACGGTATCGAGGCCGGCTTCCACGCCTCCGGTGGCCACCGCGACCACCGCGTCGCCGTCGAGGCGCGTGTGGGCCGGCACGACCGACCGGGAGAGACCGTCGTGGGCCCCCTGTGCGAGAAGGAGGCATCCCAACTTGTCCAGACGGGCGTTGGTAGCGACGATGCCGACGGTCGTGCTCTCGACGAGGGGTCCTCCGCCTGGGGCCACCCGCCCTGCCACCAGGTCCTCCATGGCGCGCCACGTGGCCGAGCCGTCACGATCGACGTCGCCCATGGCATTGACGGCCAGGAGCGCACTCACGATCAGGTCGCCGATCCGTAGCGTCGCTCCGGCCAGACCCCCGGGCCGGGCGGCGGAGAGGCCGCGCCACTTCCCGATCGTGGCACCGGTGCCGGCGCCGAGCCGTCCCAGGGCGACGGGCTCCGTCGACGCAGCTTCGCACGCCGCGTACCCCTCGGCAGGCCCCGGCGTCCGGGGCTCCCCCACCGCCAGATCGAAGATGGCCAGGGTGGGCACGATCGGGACGGCACCAGCCGGCGTCACCACGCCGAGGCCATGCTCCCGGCAGTACCTCATGACCCCATCCGCGGCGGCCAGACCGAAGGCCGAGCCCCCCGTGAGCAGCACGGCGTCGACCCGCTGGACCGTGCGCTCCGGGGCCAAGAGGGCGAGCTCCCGCGAGGCGGGGGCACCCCCGCGCACCTCGGCCGAGCCGACCGTGCCCTCGGGAAGCAGGGCGACCGTGCACCCCGTGCGGGCAGATCCGTCGGTCCAGTGTCCGACTCGGATCCCCGGCACGTCGGTGAGCATGAAGGCCCTTCTATCAGGCCCGCCTGACGGCGGGCGACCCCCCGGCACGGGGTGGTTCCGGCGGGCCCGATGTTTTTGCGTCGGCCGACGCGGGTAGGTAAGAGGGGCACAAGGCCTCGGGGGACCCTCTTCCTCTCCCCCTCCTTCCCCAGGGGCCGCGACCGAGCCCCCCGGTCCTCCGGGGGGCTTTGTCGTCGAACCCCACCTTGGGCAGGATGGCGTGCGTGCGGGTGGTCAGCCTCGTTCCTTCGGTCACCGAGACCCTCAGGGCATGGGGCGTCGTCCCGGTGGCCTGCACCCGCTTCTGCGAGCAGCCGGACCTGCGTCACGTCGGGGGGACGAAGAACCCGGACGTCGAGGCGATCGTCGCGCTCCACCCGGACGTCGTGGTGATGGATCGGGAGGAGAACCGCCGGGAGGATCACGATCGCCTGGTGAAGTCGGGCCTGAACGTGTTCGCGACCGCCGTCCGGGACCTGGCCGACGTGGAACCCACCCTCCGTGAGCTGGCCCGACGCGTGAACGCCCCGATCCCCGAGGCGCCACCATCACGGCCACCGGCGCCGGTCTCCTCCCGGGCGTTCGTCCCCATCTGGCGCCGACCCTGGATGGCCCTCGGCGCACCCACCTACGGCACGTCCCTGCTGCGGGCCATGGGCGTCGAGAACGTCTACCTGGACCGGGGGCCCTACCCCGAGCTCGAGCTCGAGGAGGCGGCAGCACGCGGCCCCGACCTAGTCATCGCACCGAGCGAGCCCTACCCCTTTGCGGAGCGACACGTCGAAGAGCTCTCGAGCGTGGCGCCGGTCGTCCTCGTCGACGGCAAGGATCTCCTCTGGTGGGGCGTGCGGACCGGTCCGGCGGTCGGCCGGCTGGCAAGGTCGCTCGGCCTGGGGCTGCCTAAGGTCGTGGGTTCGGACGGACAACGGGAAGGGTCAGCTTGAACGCCCATATCGACGACAGGACGCCCGTGGTGGTCGGCGTCGGGACCGCGGACGAGGCGGCGGAGCCGACGCACTTGATGGTGACCGCCCTGGAGAGGGCCGGCGCGGACGCCACCTCGAGCGCCGCCGCCGCCCGGAAGCTCCTGGAGGCCCTCGAGCGTGTGGCCGTTCCCCAGGGGAGCTGGAAGTACCCGGACCCGGCGCGGCTGGTGGCCGGAGGGGTCGGGGCGCCGGAGGCCCGCACGGTACTGGCCGACCTCGGGATCCCCCAGCAGACCTTGATCAACCAGGCGCTGGCGGACGTCGCCGGCGGCCGCGCCTCCCTCGTCGCCGTCGTGGGTGGCGAGGCCAGGGCCTGGGCCCAACGGTCGGGCGACGGAGCCGTCGAGACACCCCAGCCCGGCCTCGCGCCCGACGAGCGACAGTCCCCGACGTCACCGATCGTGAGCAAGGAAGAGGTCGCCGCAGGCCTCGTCTCTCCGGTCTCCCAGTACGCCATGATCGACAATGCGCTGCGCGCAGCCGAGGGCAAGGCGATCGGCGACCACGTGCGGGAGCTGTCCGAGCTCTGGAGCCGGTTCAACGCCGTGGCGGGGGGGAACCCCTCCGCGTGGTTTGGCGAGCCGCGCAACGCGGAGTTCCTCGCCACCCCCGGACCCGGCAACCGCCCGCTGGCCTTTCCCTATAACAAGTGGCATGCGAGCCAGTGGACGGTCAACCAGGCCGCGGCACTCATCATCTGTTCGGCGGGGTCCGCCCGGCGGCACGGGATCCCGCCCGATCGTTGGGTCTTTCCGCTGGTCGGCCTCGAGTCCAGCCTCGCGGTCACGCTGAGCCATCGCCGCCAGCCGCACCGTTGGCCCGCCATGGGGGTCCTCGGCCGGGCCGCATCCGACCACCTCGGACGGCCTCTCGGCGAGATCGGGACCGTCGAGACGTACTCGTGCTTCCCGGCCGCGGTCCGGGTGCAGCAACGCGAGCTGGGACTCCCCCTCGACGGGACACCGACCATCACCGGAGGGATGGCGTTTTCCGGCGGTCCGCTCAACAACTTCGTGTACCAGGCCACGGCCGCGATGGTCGAGGCGGTCCGGGCAGATGCCGGGTCGATGGGGATGGTCACCACGGTCAGCGGGCTCCTCACCAAGCCCGGACTGGGGGTCTGGTGCGCCGAGCCGCGGCGTCCGCTGCTGATCGGAGACCTGGCGGCCCAGGCCGAGACGGCCACCGAGACCGTGGACGTCGTCCCGGAGCACGAGGGTCGGGCGACCGTGATCTCCTACACCGTGGTGCACTTCCCGCCCCGGGCCGAACGGGCGCCCCGCCTGATCGCCCTGCTGGAGACCTCCGGGGGGGACCGGTGCCTCGCTGGCAGCGAGGACGCCGACCTGGTGGAGGGGGCTTCGCGGCGCGAGCTGATCGGGGACAAGATGACCGTCCGGGGCACGGCGCTGATGAGCTGACCGACGTGCCGACGTCCACACCACGCAACGACGGTCCCGCCGACCGATCGATCGACCGGCGGCTCGCCTCCCGGGTCCGTACGACCCGGCGCTATCTGGTCGTCGCCACGGGGACCGGGCTGGCGAGCGCGGCCACCGTCGTTGTCCAGGCGGCGCTGCTGGCGACGATCATCTCGGGCGTGGTCCTCCATAGGGACGACGCCCGCCGGCTCGCCCCCCAGCTGATCGGCCTCGGCGCCGCCTTTGCGGCCCGAGCGATGCTCGCCTGGATCGCGGAGGTCGCGGCCCACCGGACCTCGGCCACGGTCACCTCGGAGTTGCGCCGGGCGCTCCTGCAGCAGACGCTGCGCCTCGGCCCCGTATGGCTGGCGTCCGAGCGCACGGGCGAACTGTCGGTCACCGCCACCCGTGGCATCCAGGCGCTCGATGGCTACTTCGGTCGCTACCTCCCCCAGGCCCTCCTGGCAGCCACCGTCCCGGTGCTCATCCTGGGATGGGTGGCAGCCGTGGACTGGCCCTCGCTCGTCGTCCTTCTCGGCCTCCTCGCGCTGATCCCTTGGAGCATGGCCCACTTCGGCCGTCGGGCGGAGGGGGAGATGCGGCGGCAGTGGCGGACTCTCTCGTCCCTCGCCGGCCGCTATCTCGAGCTCATCCAGGGTCTTCCCACGCTGCGGGCCTTCGGTCAATCGGCGCGGGGTCGCCGAGAGGTCGGAGCGGCGACCGAGGCGCTGCGCCGCTCGACCGTGTCGACCCTGCGCGTCGCCTTTCTCTCCGCCCTCGTGCTCGACATGCTCGCCGGACTCGGCGTCGGGCTCGTCGCCATGGTGCTGGGCCTCCGCCTGCTCGACGGCTCCGTGCCGCTCTCCACGGCACTGGCGGTGCTGCTGGTGTCGCCCGAGGTGTTCGTCCCGCTCCGCCGTGCGGCGGCCGAGTTCCATGCCAGCGCCGAGGGACGAGCGGCGGCCACCCGGATCCTCGACGTCCTGGACAACCCCACGGCTGCGGACGACTCGGCCCCGCAGGGGGTCCCCCCGGCCGTATCGATCCCTGCGGCCGGCACCAGTCCCGACGCCGGCACCAGTCCCGACGCCGGCCCCAGCGTCGCCTCGGGCCTGCGTCTGGCCGGCGTGCGTGCCCGATACCCAGGATCGGTCGCGCCGGTCCTCCAGGGCCTCGACCTCGAGGTGCGACCCGGGGAGCACGTGGCGCTCCAAGGGGCGTCCGGCGCAGGGAAGTCCACCGTCTTCGCCGTGCTCCTGGGCTTCCTCCGATGCGAGGAGGGCGAGGTCACGTGGTCGGGCGACCGTCTCCACCCATCCGACCTCGCCCAGTGGCGGGCCGGCATCAGTTGGGTCCCCCAGCGTCCCTACGTGGTCCGCGGGTCCCTGGAGGACAACCTGCGCCTCGGCGCCCCCGATGCCGGGGTCGCCGCCGTGGACCGCGTCGTCGAAGGGGTTGGCCTCTCCCGCCTCGTCGGGCGCCTTCCCGACGGGTTGGGGACCCAGGTCGGCGAAGGCGGTCTCGGGCTCAGCTCCGGCGAGCGCCAGCGGCTGGCCCTCGGCCGGGCCATGCTGCGCGACGCGCCCCTCGTCCTCCTCGACGAGCCGCTGTCCCATCTCGACGCAGAGGACGTGGGGGACCTGCGCCCCTCGGTCGAGGCGTGGATCGACGGCAGGACCGTGCTCATGGCCGCGCACCACGACGACGTGTTGCCGCGCGCCGACAGGACCGTGGTCCTCCGCCCGCCGCCGAGAGGGACCGATCCGGCCGTTGCCGCGGTCGGTGGAGGCTCCGAGCCGTGAGCGGTCGAGCACGTGGCACTGTCGCCGTCGTCCGCAGGCTCCTCCGGGTGAGAAGGCCGCCGTGGGGACGCCTCGGCCTCTCGACCCTGCTCGGAGCGCTCGGCGCCGCGGCCACCGTGGGCCTGCTCGCGGGGTCCGGGGCGGTCGTGGCCAAGGCGGCCTTCCGCCCCGGGCTCGGAGCCATCGCGGGCCTGCTCGCGGCGGTCGAGGTCGTCGCCTTCCTCCGCGGCCCCCTGCGCTACGGGGAGCGGTTGGTGGGACACGATGCGGCGTTCCGGGTGCTTGGGCGCTGGCGACTCTGGCTCTACGACCGCCTGGAGCCGCTCGCCCCGGCGGGGCTCCAGGCATGGCGGAGCGGCGATCTTCTCGCCCGCGCGGTCGACGATGTCGACGAGCTCCAGGATCTCTACCTGCGGATCGGACCCCCCGCCGTCATCGCTCTCACGACCTCGGTGCTCGCGGTCGTGGTCGTCGGGGTGCTCGTCCCCTACGCGGCCCTCGTCGTCGGGCTCTCGCTCCTGGGAGCGATGATCGTGCCGGCGGCCCTGGCCGTTGCGGTGCGCTCGGCCGCCGACCGAGAGTCGGAGCTGCGAGGAGAGATGGCGGCCGACGTGGTCGACCTGTTGCGCGGCTCGGCGGACCTGCTCGCCTTTGGGCGGGCGGACGAGGTCCTGGAGCGGGTCCAGGCCGCGGACCGGTCCCTGACCCGGGGCGCGAAGCGGCGCGCTCTCGCCACCGGACTCGTCGGCGCCCTCGTGACGGCCTTCCTCGGCGTGGCCGTCATCGGGGTGCTGATCCTCTCGGCCAACGCCGTGCACGGGCATCGCCTCGAGCCGGTCATGATGGCCGTCCTTCCCCTCGCCACGATCGGCGCCTTCGAGGCGGTTCCTCCGGTGTCCGCAGCCGTGCTGCGATATGGCGAGGTGGTGGCCGCGGGCGGCCGCATCCTCGCCATCGGTGACGTGCCGGCGCCGGTGTCCGATCCTGTCGATCCGGCACCGTCCCCGCCTCCGTCCTCGGAGATCGCCCTGAGGGGGGCGCGGCTTCGCTACGCACAGCACCTGCGCTGGGTCCTCGAGGCGGTGGACCTCGACCTCGGCCCGGGCAGCAGGACCGCGGTGGTGGGTCGGAGCGGCGCCGGCAAGACGAGCCTGGTCAACGCGCTCCTCCGGTACTGGCCCCTCGGAGGTGGCAGCTACACCGTCGGCGGCACCGACGCGACGGGGCTCCGGCAACACGATGTGCGCAGTCGCTTTGCCTTGCTCGACCAGGACGCCGACCTGTTCGCCGGCTCCATTCGCGACAACGTCGCGCTCGGCGATCCCGAGGCCTCGGAAGACCAATTGCGAAGAGTCGTCGAGCTGGCCCAGCTTGCCGACTGGGTGGACACCCTGCCCGAGGGGCTCGACACCCCGGTCGGCGAGCACGGGACGAAGGTCTCCGGCGGCCAGCGCCAACGCATCGCCATGGCGAGGGCGATGCTGCGCTCCGTCCCGATCCTGCTCCTGGACGAACCGACGGCAGGACTCGACAAGGAGACCGCGCAGCGGCTCTTGGGCGACCTCCGCTCGTCCTTCCCAACGGAGGCCATCCTGCTGGTCACGCACCGCCGGGAGGAGCTGGTGGGGTTCGATAGGGTCCTGACCATGCGTGAGGGACGACTCGTGGGGGAAACCCGGCTTCCCACTCCGTCTTCCGGGCACACCGAGCGCGAGTCGGGCCCCACGTGAGCCCGCCCGAGGCATCGGAGCGCAACGCCTGCCCGCCGGAGGTCCGGGTGGCGCTGCGTGAACTGGCGGATCGTTACGCCCTGCACGTCGATCGTCTCGAGATCGAAGACGTCGGTCGCCTGTTCGTGCCCGACGGCGTGCTCAAGGTGTCGGTCGCTCCCGGCGCCTCGGGGCCGCCGCCACCGCGCCGGGGACGGGAGCAGATCTGCAAGGCGATGCGGTCGCTCGACCGCTACGAGGCCACCTTCCACACCACGATGGGCCACGTGGTCGAGCGCTACTCCGAATCGGGGAACGCTCGGGGCGTCACGACGTGCCTCGCCCACCACTTCACCGTCGGGGAGGAGCCGGACGGGGACGAACGGGCGTCCGACTACGTCATGGCCATTCGCTACCTGGACGCCTACACGTTGTTGGACGGCGTGTGGCATTTCGCCGAGCGTGAGCTCTCGGTCTCGTGGTTGGCCGACTGGCCCGTGACCCGGGTCCGTACGCGTTCGGGCGACTGGCGCCCGTCCGCCCCGTGACGGCAAGGCCGTCGCGGACGAAAGGGGGGAGACGATGGAGATCCTGAGGACGCCCGACGAACGGTTCGCGGACCTGCCCGACTACGACTTCGATCCCCATTACGTCGAGATCGGTCCCGACCAGGGCGGCGGTCGCAGGCTGCGCATGCACTACATCGACGCCGGGCCCGCCGCCGCGGACGAGACGGTGCTGTTGCTGCACGGCGAGCCCTCGTGGTCCTTCCTCTACCGCCACATGATCCCGATCTTGACCGAGGCGGGGTGTCGGGTCGTGGCTCCGGATCTCATCGGCTTCGGCCGGTCCGACAAGCCCGCCGACCGCAGCGACTACACCTACGCCCGCCACGTCGGATGGCTCGAGGAGGCGCTCCTCGGTGCCCTCGGGCTCTCGGGCATCACCCTCTTCGGACAGGACTGGGGTGGCCTGCTCGGCCTGCGGCTCGTCGGCGAGCACCCCGATCGCTTCCGACGCGTCGTGGCGGCCAACACGGGCCTGCCCACCGGCGACGACCGGATCACCGACGCCTTCTTGAATTGGCAGCGGTTCTCCCAGGAGGTCCCCGAGCTCCCCGTCGGGCAGATCGTGCAAGCCGGAACCGTGAGCGACCTGCCGCCCGAGGTGGTCGCCGCCTACGACGCCCCGTTCCCGGACGAGTCGTTCAAGGAGGGGGCGCGCCAATTCCCGACGCTCGTGCCCACGGCGCCCGACGATCCGGCGAGCGAGGACAACCGTCGTGCCTGGCGGGTGCTCCGGAGCTTCGACCGGCCGTTCCTCTGCGCGTTCAGCGACAGCGACCCGATCACCAAGGGGTCCGATCGCCGGTTCCTGAGCGACGTGCCCGGCACCTTGGGCGTGGCGCATGCGACGATCGAGGGGGCGGGCCACTTCCTCCAGGAGGACAAGGGGACCGACGTCGCACGGGCCGTGGTGCGCTTCGTCTCCACCACGGGGTAGCGCGCCGGAGACGGCTCCCTAGGAACCGTCGTCGGACTCGAGCTGCCGGCGGCGCACGAAGTCCACCAGCGCCGGCGCCGGGTACTCGCCCTGTCCGGCACGCCACCCGGCCTCGACCTTCTTCATCCCCGGGCCGCCCACCGCCCAGACGTGGCAGGTGTCGCCGAGAAAGCTCATGGCCGAACCGGAGAGGACGTCCCCGGCCTGGCGGGCGGGAGAGCGCATGGCCGCGGACGGCAGGGCCTGCATGATGACGGGGCCGATGGCGCGGGCGAGGAACTCGAGGTGGGTGCAACCCTTGGCCCGGCCGAAGCGCTCCTGCACCGCGCGGTTGTAGCCCCGGGCGATCGTCAGCCCGACCATGCCCGCGAAGGCCGGTTCGATCTCTATGCACTCGGCATGCGGGAAAGTGTTCATCCGGGCGTTGGCCTCGGTGATCACCAGGTCGGTCCGGCGGACGGAGACCTCGAGCTCCATGTCGTGCACCTGGCCCCAGGGATCCGAGGGCTGCGCCCACGGCCGCTCGTCCCTCAGGTGAGCGAAGACCCGGAACGCGTCGCGCTCCTCGAAGACCTCGAAATCGAGGGTCCGGCGGTGGACCGGCACCCTGCCCTCGGGCGCGGCGCCCTCGGCCACGGCCTCCTCCCTGGTCTCCGGGTCGGCGGCGGGCGCAGCGGTGCGGGCGCCATGAGGATCGTCGTCGGGCATAGGGGCATCTTGTTCGCCGCGGGTTGCCCTCCGCACATCGAGGAGCCTAGGGAGCCGACGGGTCCGGTGAGGCGTTGTAGGTGTGGAGTATGGGATGGCTTCCCGTCCAGCCGATCCGGGTGATCGAGCCCGTCGAGAGCTGCAGCCGCCAGACGAGGTCGTCGGGCTGACCGAGCGCCCACGCGACGGCCGCCTTGATCGGCGAGACGTGACTGACCACGACCACGTCGCCGTCGGTGCGCCGCGCACCCTCACCCTCTCGCGCGAAGAGCTCCTCGCAGGCATCGCGTACCCGCCTGCCGACCTCGACGAGGGACTCGCCGCCCGGCGGCTCGTAGGAGGGGTCGGCCCTCCAGTGTCGCCACAGGTCGCCGGGGACCTCCACGAGCGGACGGTGGTCGAGCTCCCCGTAGTCGATCTCGATCCACCGGTCGTCGGTCTCGACCGGAGGTCCGAGACCGAGCCCCTCGCCGGTCTCCACGGCGCGCCGCAGCGGGCTCGAGATCACCCTGACGGCCGGGGCCAGGACCCGCGAGAGGTCCTCGATCTGCTGGCGTCCTCGCGGCGTGAGCGGGACGTCGGCCCGCCCGACCAGTCGGCCCTGTGCGTTGCCCGAAGACTCGGCGTGTCGGACGAGGACGAGCATCGTGGATCAGGAGGTGCGGACCAGGATCCGGCCGCACTGCTCGCAGGTGACCACCTCGTCGGGGGGCAGGCGGCGGATGCGCTCGACCTCCATCGAGGGCAGCGAGAGGTGGCACCCGCCGCAGCGATCGCCCACCAGGGCCGCGGCGCCGGTGCCGCCGAGCCGCTGCCGCAGCTGCTCGTACCGCTCCGCCAAGGGCGCGGGCAACGCCGCCGCGGCCGACCGCCGCTGCAGGGCCAACGCGTCGAGCTGCTCGTCGAGGACCGCCTCCTCGGCACGCAGCGACTCGCCGAGCTCCTCGCTCCGCTCCGCAATCGTCCCGAGTCGCTCGCGCAGCGGTCCGAGCTCGCGCTCCAGGGGCTCCTCGGCCTCCATGATCTCGAGCTCTTCGTCCTCCAGCTCCCGGCCGAGCTGGCGGAGGTGGGCGACCTCGCCGTCCATGGCCTCGAGCTCGCGTGCGGGCAACCCCCGGGCCGCGTACATGCGCTGCTCGACCGCCCGGCGGCGATCGTCGGCGGTCTCCACCCTCTTCTCGAGCGACCGGCGGCGGGCGAGCAGCTCGTCGAGCTGTGGCGCCAGTTCACGCTCCTGGGCTCGGAGCCGATCGCGCTCGGCATCGAGCTCCGCCAGCTCGGCCCGCTGTTGCAGCGTCTCCCGGCGATGGCGGAGCTGGCTCATGTCCGTGTCGAAGCCCTGGACGGCCAGCAGTACCTCGAAGGCGTCCCGCCCGCCCGCTTGCTCGGTCATGGGCCGTCCAACCGGTGCTCGATCCTCCAGGCCCGGGCCCTCTCGAGCGCCACCCGGAGCGCGTCGTCGGCGACGGCCTCGGCGGCCTCCCACTCGAACCAACGCACGAGGGGGCTCTCTCCGGGCGGCGGCGATGGGTCGTCGGGGCCCGCCAGGAGGAGAAAACGCAGGTCAAGGTGGACATGACCCGCCGCCGAGGGATGGACGTCGACATGGATCAGGACCGGCCCGGCATCCGGGTGGCGGAGCTCGAGCCCGGTCTCCTCCCGCGACTCGCGCAGGGCGGCCTCGCTCGGTGCCTCTCCCCTCTCGACGTGCCCGCCGGGCTGCAACCAGCGATGGAGCCGACGGTGGTGGTGCAGCACGCTGCCGCGCGCGCCGGTGACGATCCCCGAACCGGTCACGTGCACGGGGTCGGCCTCTCGGTCCCACGGACGCTCGAGGCGGTCGAGCTCGTCGAGGATCCGTTGCTGCGAATGCCGTTCGGCAGAACCTTGCGGGGTGTGGGACGAAAGGAGGTCCCGGAGCGCGTCGGGCGACGAGGGATCGGCCCCGGTCCCGACCGTCCGTATCGACCGGTCGGGCGCTCCTACCTCCATACCGGCATCCTACGGCGCATTTAGAAACTCTTTACACGAGGTCGGGGCCGGTGACAGCCGGCTCACAGCCCCCACTCGTACACTGCCCCACGACGAACAGATGACGAGCAAGTGAAGAGGCGCGCGGGTGCGTTGTCGCGGACCGGAGGGTGACGACAACCCGTCGAGCGAACCAACGGGAGCAATCGAGCGAAAGGTGATCCCGTGTACGAGCTGATCGATGTCTCCAAGCACTTCTCCGCCCACGGCCGCGTCGTGGCGGCGCTCGAGGACGTCAACCTCACGATCGATCGAGGGGAGTTCCTCGCGGTCCGGGGCCCGACCGGCCAGGGGAAGACCACCCTGCTCACCCTGCTCGGCGCGCTGGACCGGCCCACGTCGGGAGCGGTGATCTTTCAGGACCGCAATCTGGCGACGCTGCGAGAGGTCGAGCTGACCGAGCTCCGAGCCAAGTCCTTTGGCTTCATCTTCCAGACGTTCAACCTCATCCCGACGCTCAACGCCCACGAGAACGTCCAGGCGGCCTTGGTGCCCCTGGGCATCTCGCCCCGGGACCGCCGCCGCCGGGCGGCCGAGGCGCTCGAGGCCGTCGGGCTCTCCGCACGTGCGACGCACCTTCCGACCGAGCTCTCCGGCGGACAGCAGCAGCGCGTGGCGATCGCCCGGGCGTTGGTCAAGGAGCCGGAGGTCCTCCTGGCCGACGAGCCGACGGGCAACCTCGACGAGGACACCAGATCCGAGATCATCGGCCTCATGACGAACCTCTGGCGGGAGCGAGGACTCACCCTCGTCGTCGTCACCCACGACAGCACCGTGGCCCGTCAGGCAACCCGGGTCGTCCACATCCGCGACGGCCGGGTCTCGATCCAGGGGGCTTCGCTTGTCGAGCGGTGAGCGACTGGCGCCGGCGCGATCGCAGGGCGTCGACGCGCCTCGGCCGCCCGCCCGCCCCTTGCGCATCGCCAGCTTCAACGTCCACGCCGGCGTCGACGGTTGGGGGCAGCCCTTCGACGTGGTGGAGGCCTGCCGTTCCCTGGACGCCGATCTCCTGGTCATGCAGGAAAACTGGAGCGTGGACGCTGGACCGGGCGTCGCCGGGTTCGTCGGCGAGCGCCTCGGGTACCGGGTGATCCACCAGCCGATGGCCCGCGGACGTCGTGCGCTCCCGGCGACTCCCGGACGCGGCTGGGGGCCCACCGTGCGGACCCGGGGCGACCGCGCCACGTTCTTCTTGGACAGCGAGCGACCGCTTCCCCCGGAGAGCACCGCCTCCCCCCGCTACCGAGCCGGCGTCCCGGGCACGATCGGCATCGCCGTCCTGAGCCGGCTGCCCCTCCTCGACGTCTCACCGATCGATCTCGGCCGACTCCCCCGCGACGGGGCGCACCGGTGGGCCCTGGCCGTGAGGGTGGACTGGGGCGGGCACCCGATGACCGTGGTCGGCACGCACATGTCGCACATCTGGGCGGGGTCGCCCCGCCAGCTGCGGGGCCTCCGCCTGGCGCTCGAACCACTCCGGGAGACGGGGCCCGTCGCCCTCTGCGGGGACATGAACATGTGGGGACCGCCGCTGGTCGCGCTGCTCACGGGGTGGCGGCGTGCCGTCAGGGGGCCCAGCTGGCCCGCGTGGCGGCCTCACAGCCAGCTGGATCACATCCTCGTCTCGGGGGCGGTCCAAGTCCCGCGATCGGGGGTCGGACCCGCCGCGGGGTCTGATCACCGGCCCGTCTGGGTCGAGCTCGACTCGCCGCCGCATCCCGATTTCCGATAGCCGTCCGGGACTGCGTCGCCGGCGTGATCGCGTCGGCGTCAGTCGTCCTTCCACGCGTGCACGGTCAGGCGGTAGTGGCCGGAGGTCACGGGCGGTGCTGAGGTGGGGACGACCTTGGCGAAGCCCGCTGCGCGACAGAGACCGGCCAGCCCTTCGAGGTTGGGCGCCCACCAGTTGGTGGGATCGGCGTTGAGCTCGGCGCCCGGATAAAACTCGAGCAGCGGTCGACCTCCGGATGGCTCCGGTTCGACGAACGCCTCCGTCTCGATGATGGCGAGCTCCCGGGTCACGCGTGCGAGCCGCTCGATGGCGGAAAAAGGCTCCCGCAGGTGGTAGAGGACGCCGAAGAAGAACACCACGTCGAACGTGCCGAGCCGGTCCAGGTCGACCGTCGTGAAATCGGCCACCACGTCGGCCACGCGGCTCTTGAGGATCGTCCTCGCCGTGTCGAACCCGCGCTTGCCGGGAAGGTCGTCGGGCTGCCAGAGGCCGGCGACCTCCTGGTAGCGCTTCGGAGGGATGCCCTGCTCCTGGCACTCGCGCCAATAGCGCATCTTCTTCGCGGTGTCCGTGGACCATTCGAAGTAGTCGAGGGCGGTAACGACCGCCCCCCGGCGTTCCGCCTCGAACGAGAAGAACCCGTCCCACGCCCCGATGTCCAGCAGAGACTTGCCGTGGAGATCCGGGACCCGGGCCTTGTCCCACTCGGTGGCCAGCAATTCGCGACTCTTCGCCCCCGGCGTGACGAGACCATCGCCAAGGTCGATCGAGTGCCACCAAAAGGGGACGGCGTCGACTGCTCGCCGGACCGCGAGAGGCGACCTCCTTCTGAGCAGCGCCATCCATCCCCTTCCTCGAAGCTTCCCGGCGGGCCGGAGGATTTCCGCCCGCCGCACCTCAGCATGGCCGGTCACCAGAATGGGCAGCACACCGCCGACGTGTCAACGCCACCCTTCTACGGGCTGCAACCGGGCGCTCGGAGCCGACGTGGGTGTTGGCCCACCTCACCCCTGGCGGCCGTGCCGGCGGAACGGCCCCGGGTCCGCGCCGAGGTGACCTCCCACGGGCCGTAGGCCGGAACCCCCTTTCGCTCCGGAGCTGGCTCTAGTGGACGACCTGAGCTTCGGTCAGCTTGCCCCCGGGACACACGGTGTTGCCTGATTGGACCGGCTCGTTCTGGCTGGCGGGCATGGTGCAACCGATCACAACGCCGTCGTAGATCCAAGTGGGCACCGCGTCCGAAGGCTTGTAGGTGTCGGACAGGGGATAATTGATGGTGACGTTCTTGACGATCTCGACCTTGTCTGGATAGACGACTTGGAAGTTCCCCGTCACGGCCAGGTATCCCGGCTGCAGGAAGAAGACCCCTATGTCACCGGGCTCGATCGTCATCCGGTAGGTCAGTTCGGAGTTGGCTTCCGAGCCCCAGACGTGCTCATAGGCTGACGAGATCTTGAAGCCGAGCTTGGGGAAGGTCTTCGAAAAGTCATATTCGGCCTCGAACTTGAGTGAGTCCTTCCAGGAGAGCTTCCAGCCGTCCTTGTACTCGTAGGTCACCTTGTCCTTGGTGCCATTGACGTACGGCTTCCCCAGTACACGCCATCCGGCACCCTCCGGAACCTTGAAGACCTTTTGGTTGGTGGCGTCCGCCGTGCAGTTCGACAAACCGTGACCGCAGGTGTCGAGTACATCCTTCATGGCTGCCTTGACCTTGTCGACGGGGTCGGTCTCCCCATCGACGACCACGGTCGGCTTCTGGGTGAGTACCCAGTGCGGCTGCGGGTCGATCGAATGCGGATTGGAATCGCCCCAGCTGGTCGAACAGGTATACGGCGCGTTGGGATCTACTTTTTCAGTGGTGCGATTCACGATGGTGCAGGAGAGCTCGTTCTTCCCCACGGCCGGCACAAAGGCGTACCCGTCCAAATAGTCCCCGCTGTCCTGACTCGGACTGGAATAGATCTCGTAGTAGAAGACGATCCGACTCTGCGGCGCCACGATGTGGCTGGCACCCGCCTTGGACTCGTAACAGAAGTTGTTCGGTGCACCCGCAGGCACGTACTCGGGAATGGGGGCGTGTGGATCGGTGCACTCCGTGGATTCGCCCTTTTCAGGCGCCGCGTCTTTGAGGTCGAGGTACCTGAGTTGGAGGTGGTTGGCTCCGCTCACGGTGACCTGACCTGAGATCCGTGTGTCAAAGCAGTCGTTGCCATTGCAAGAAGACGGCAGGCCGCCCCCCGTCGTGGTCGACGTCGTTGAGCTGGCCGGTGTCGAGCTGGTCGTAGTCGAGCTCGTGGAGGACGAGTCCGTACTCGAAGTGGTGCTCCCGGCATCCGCAGCTGCATTCGCGGCAGGCACTGCAGCCAAAGCCACGATGATCAACGCAGCCGAAATGCTTCTAGAGATGCGCGGTCCATTCATCGGTTCTCCCCCGTGCCGGCAAAAACTCTACTGCAGGGGGCACGATCATCTTCGGCACCTCGTCCACTTCGATCCCGCGGGCAGCCGACAAGGGCCAGCCCCGAAATGTGGGCCCTGCCTCCGGCGAGAAGCCGCGGAGCGCCGGTTGACTGGGCGTGTTGCATCCCGCACGCCGACCATCTTCGCAGAGCGAGTGCCCGGCCAGGGTTCCCCTCGAGGCAGGTTGCCGTAGGTCCGGAGACCAATGGCTGGCTTCGATGTCGGCAGCAGGGAGGCATCCAATTCCAATCCCCCTCGACGGATGCGCAGGAGGAGGGGACTCTGCTGCACCTCTACGTCGGGATCATGGAACCGTTGGGGGCTGGCGTCGGCAACCTCGAAGCCGATCTGTGGCTCACGGTGACGTAGTCAGCTTCCGGATACGCGACGTCGCTGGCCAGAGTCAACGGGCAAGGCTCGGTGTGGGGCCGCCTGCCGGTCGGGCCGTGTCGGATCATTCCGGCCAGAGCTGCTCGGGCTCGCGACCCATCGTCTCGGGGACCAGCCAGATCACGAAGACCACGGGCAACACGGGGAGGAAAGCCGCCAACGATCCCAGCGCGAAGCGGTTCCCCACGTCGGCCACCGCGCCGAAGATCAGGAGCCCCGCCACGGCACCCAGCACCCCAACGGCGATCTCCCAGCCCGTCACCGACGCGCGGACCGACGTCGGGAAGAGCTCGTTCATGAGCGAACCGCCGGCCGGGGCGAACGTGGCCGCACTCAGGACCCCGAGCACGTAGCCGATCACGAGCGCCGTCTTGGGCCCCGAGTAGGCGAGGATGCCAAAGCACACGAGGCACACCATGGTGAGGGCGGTCGTCCCCCGTCGGCCGAGGTGGTCGGCAAGCCAACGGCCCGCCAGGAGGCCGCCGAGCCCGGCGATCCCGGCCATCACGACCATGGCCGACACCACCCCTCCGGAGAGCTTCTCCACGTTTTGGGCGTAGAGGAAGACGAAACTGTTGGCCGGCCCCGAGACCATGTTGAGCACGAACGCGAGGACGCACACCACGACGAGTCGCCGGCGGTGGGAGTGGCTGACCGGCCCGAGCACGGGCGCCTCGTGGACGGGGCCCCTCGCCGCCACGTCGAAGCGAGCGGGCTCGTGCACCCTCCGGGCGATCCACGGGAGCGCCAGGAGCGGGATCAGCGAAATGGCGAAGACACCTCGAAACCCGAGCACCCCGCCGGCCAGTGCATGGAGGATGGTCAGGGCGCCGGCACCCACCGCGTAGGCGGCGGCGATCAGGGCGACGGCCTTGGCCCGTTCGGCGGCGGGGGTGTGCTCGGCCGCCATCACCTGGGCCACCCCGTTGGTCGTGCTGAGCAGCGGCCGGCCGCAGGCGAAGATCGCCACGAAGGCCCAGTAGGTGGGGCTGAGCGACGCCGCGACCGTGAATGCCAGGCCCACACCACACGTCCACAGGATCAACGGCCGCCGGCCCCACCGGTCGGCCAGCCCGGCGAGCGGCAGGCTGCCGATGGAAGCCAGCCGGATGATGGCCAGGCCGATGCCCAACTCCGTGCCCGACAGCCCGGCCTGGTCGGTGATGGTGGCCCCGACGGCCTCGTGGCCAAAGGCCTTGGCCACGCTCCCGAGCGCCGCCACCACGCCGAACTGCCCGATGCCGGCGGCCAGCGCCAGCAGGGCTACGGCGACGACCGGGGGATCGTGCCACCGGTACAGGGTGAGGGCCTGCCGCCGGGGGACCGTCATGGGCTCCCCGCCTGCCCCGGCCCCCCCGCCGGCCTACCCGGCGGGGGGGCCGACGTCCGGCTCGGACCGGAATCCCACACCCTGCTCGTACCACCAGCCAGAGGCCGCGAGGGCACCGCCGTCCGGATGCAGGCTGGTGCCGGTGATATACGAGGACAGGTCCGAGGCCAGAAAGAGCGCACAGTTGCCCACGTCCGCATAGGTGCCCTCTCTCGACAGCGGGACGATGGCACGCCGGCCCGGCGACATCTCCTCCCTCTCGTGGTCACCCGGGTTCTCACGGACGCCCTCGATGCCCGCCAACCCCTCGGTGATGATGTGATCCGGCGCGATCGTGTTCACCCGGATGCCCTGCGGGCCGAGCTCCACGGCCAACGTCCTGCTCAGGCTCTCGACGGCGGACTTCATCGAGCAGTAGACGGCGAAGTCGGGGGCCGCGCGGTGCGCCTCGATCGAGGTCAGGTTGATGATGCTGCCGCCCCGGGTCGCGAGCAGCGGGACGGCCAGGCGGATGGAGTGCAGCATCCACGTGAAGTTGGTCCGGATGAGGGCGTCCCAGCCCCGGGGGTTGGACTCCACGAAGGGCTGGCGGAAGGTACCACCCACGACGTTGACGAGGGCGTGCACCCCGCCGGTGTGGCGCTCGGCCACGCCGCGCCAGAAGCCCTCGAGCGCCTCGGGGTCCCGAGCGTCGAGCACCTCTCCGCGGGCCGAACCGCCACCCGAGCGCACCTCCTCCACCGTGCGCTCCAGCAGCTCCTGCTGACGGTCGCAGAGCTCGAGCGACATCCCGGCCCGCCCGAGATCGAGGGCGCACGCACGACCCAGGCCTCCGCCGCCACCCACGAGCACGCCGACTCGGCCCCAGAGCCGCGCCCGTTCCTCCAAGAACGCCATCGGGCTCCTTCCCTCTCGCATCTCGAGCCTCGAGGCGAGCACGCACCCCGGGGCCGGAACCGATGCTACGAGGGCCGACAGAGCCCCGGAGGGTCTCATGAGCGCCCGAGGCACTAGGTTGCCCTGAAGGACCCCTTCCGCGCAGGAGAAGCGACCCCAAAGGGAGCCCAGATGGCCGACGATCTCGGACCCGAAGCCGCCGGCGTGGACGGCGCCAGCGGCGCAACGAGGGGTGGCGACGGCGACGCAGGGGTCGACGTCGACCGTCCCGACGACGGCACCGTGGACGACGGCGGCATCGTGGACGAGGAGAGCGACGAGTCCTTCCCCGCCAGCGATGCGCCATCCTGGTGGGCCGGGGAAGACGCCGGGGTCTAAAACTCCAAGTTTTTGCCCGATTTCGGGCAGAAAGACTTGCAGTCCGGCGTCCGATCGCACAAGATCCACGGATGCCACTCGCCCCCGCCGGGAACGTCGGGCTGGAGACGCTCCACTCTGCACTGATCGATCGGCTGCAGGCGACCACCTCGCTCACGCGCAGCGAGGTGGTCAGGGTGGTCGGCGACGTGCTGGACTACCTCGCCGAGCAGACTCCGGACCTCGTCCGCCGCCGGCATCGGGAGCTGAGCGCCCAGCGCCTGACCAACCCGGCCATCTTCGACCGGATCCGGGACGAGCTCCCCCTCCATCGAGTGGCGGTCCCCCGACTCTCGGTGCGACAGCTCCGTCGCACCGTCTACGGCTAAGGAGCCCCTATGTGCGGCATCGTCGGATACGTGGGCCCGGCCGACTCGGTCCCCATTGTCTTCGAGGGGCTCCACCGCCTCGAGTACCGGGGCTACGACTCGGCCGGGGTCGGGGTCGTGGCCAACGGCACCATCAAGGTCCACAAGGACAAGGGCACCGTGCAGGCGGTGGAGGGCGGACTCCCCAAGCGGCTGCACGGCAGCCCCGGCATCGGGCACACCCGGTGGGCCACCCACGGCGAGCCGAGCCAGGCCAACGCCCACCCCCACGTCGACTCGAGCGGGCGGGTGGCCGTCGTCCACAACGGGATCATCGAGAACGCCGGCGAGCTCCGGGCGAAGCTCGAGGCCGACGGGATCGAGTTCACCTCGCAGACCGACTCCGAGGTGCTGGCACACCTGATCGCCGCCGCGGAGGCGGAGACGCTCGAGGAGTCCGTGCGCCGGGCCCTCCTGGCGGTCGAGGGCACCTACGGGCTCGCCGTCGTCGACGCCCGGCACCCCGATGTCCTCGTGGTGGCTCGCAACGGGAGCCCGCTCGTCATCGGGATCGGCGACCGCGAGATGTTCGCCGCCTCCGACGTCGCCGCGCTGGTGCGGCACACCACACAGATCGTCCATCTCGACGATCGCGAGCTCGCCACCCTGCACGCGGGCGGCTACCAGACGTCCACCCTGGAGGCGACGACCACGGTCAAGTCCCCTACCGAGGCGGACATCGAGGACCGCGACTACGACAAGGCGGGCTACGAGCACTTCATGGCCAAGGAGATCCACGAGCAACCCGTGGCCGTGGACCGGGCCATCACGGGACGGATCGACCGCAGGTTCGCCACCTCCCACCTCGGTGGCTTGAACCTCACCGTCCGCGAGGCCCGGGAGATCGAACGGGTCAAGATCCTGGGCTGCGGATCCGCCTATTACGCCGGCATGCTGGGCGCGCAGCTCATCGAGGACCTGGCCCGGGTGCCCGCCGACGCCGAGCCGGCCTCCGAATTCCGCTACCGCAATCCGGTCATCGACCCGAGGACCCTCTACGTCGCCGTGAGCCAGTCGGGCGAGACCTTCGACACCCTGCGAGCCGTCCAGGAGGTGCACCGCAAGGGGGGCTACGTGCTCGGCGTCGTCAACGTGGTGGGCAGCACCATCGCCCGCGAGTGCGACGGCGGGATCTACCTGCACGCGGGGCCCGAGGTCTCGGTCACCTCGACCAAGACGTTCACCTCCAGCGCGGTGGCGTTCGCCTTGCTCGCCGTGCACCTCGGCCGGATCCGCGACCTCTCGGCCGCCGAGGGACGCCGCATCGTCGAGGGTGTCGAGCAGCTGCCCGGCAAGATCCGAGACATCCTGGACCAAGAGGGCCAGATCGCGGAGGTGGCGGCCCGCCTCTCCCGTTACCCGAGCGTCCTGTACATCGGCCGGGTGCGGGGGTACCCGGTGGCCCGCGAAGGCGCACAGAAGCTCAAGGAGGTCTCCTACTGCCACGCCGAGGCCTACCCCACCTCGGAGCTCAAGCACGGCCCGCTCGCCCTCGTCGGGCCGGGCCTCCCGACCGTGGCGGTCGTCCCCGGCGACGAGCTGCTCGACAAGAACCTGAGCGCACTCTCCGAGATCCGGGCCCGACGGGGCCCCGTGGTGGCCGTGAGCCAGCACCCCCTCGACCGGGACCTGGCCGACGACGTCATCGTGGTCCCGCCGAGCGAGGTCGAGCTCAGCCCGATCCTCCTCGGCATCCCCCTGCAGATCATCGCCTACCACGCGGCGAAGGCCCTCGGTCACGACGTCGACAAGCCGCGCAACCTGGCCAAGAGCGTGACGGTCGAATGATGGCGCGACAATAGGGTCATGGCTCTCGAACGGCTGGGACGTGCCCGGGACCGGGCGTGGAAGCGGCTTCTCAAGATCGGCGTGATCCGCCGGTGGTACGCGAAGCGGCTGATCAAGTTCATCGAGAAGTCCAAGAAGAAGAAGCGCAAGCTGCCCGAGCACCTCAATCAGGTGGACATCATGCTCCGCCGCGTTCCCAAGCCCCAGCGCCGGGAGACGCTCGAGCAGATGCTGATCCCCGGCCAGGAGGAGCAATTCGGGCGGGCCATGCGGAGGGCGGCCGATCGCCAGAACCGCTCCAGCGGCCAGGGTGGCGGCGCCCGGCGGCGCCCGGGCATGCCCCCCCAGCAGGCGGTCCGGCGCCAGGTGCGCGGGCCGCGCTGAACGGGTCCCGAAAGGCGCGTCTCCAGCCGGTGCCCACCCCGCTGCCTTCGTCGATCCCGGTCCAGCCGCCACCCGACAGCAGAGAGGTGGTGCTGCTCAGCCGAGGCATCCTCTCCGCGGTCTCGCCGCCGGAGGGGCCGACCCCCACCCAACAGCTGCTGGTCGCGGCGATCTGCTCGGCGATGACCGGCCACCCGGCCACCTTCGAGGCGCCGCCCATCGAGCCGGACGAGTTCGCCGCCGGCCTCGCGCTGCGCTCCCTCGAGTTCCGGACCCGGATCGTCCAGGTCATGGTGCTCGTCGCCCTGGTGCTGCGGCCACTGCCCGAGTCGGTGGTCGAGCGCACGGCCGCCTTCGCCCGTGAGCTGCAGGTCGACGAGGAGATGCTCGAGGTCGCGGCGCGCTTTGCCTCGGGCAGCCTCGGGCTCGCAGCGATCGACTTCGAGCGGAACGGATACACAGCCGGCTGGCACCCACAGGACGCCGGCGCGCTCCACACCTCCTCGGAGCTGGCCTCCGCGTGGGAGGCGGCGATCGCGGACCCCGCCCTGGCCGAGCGCTGGCGGGGCCTCGAGGGCCTCCCTCCCGACACGCTCGGGCGCCGGGTGACCGACTTCTACCGGGCCCGCGGCTTCGCCTACCCCGGACTCCCCGGGTCGGCCCCCCCGCTGCTCGCCCAGCACGACTGGGTCCACCTGGTCGCCGACTACGGCACGACGGTCGAGTCCGAGCTCGAGGTCTTCGCCTTCATCGCACGGGCCAACGACGACCTGCACGCCTTCTCCCTGCTCGCCATGGTGGTGTGCCTCTTCGAGACGGGCTACCTGCGTACCGGGGCCGGGCTCTTCGAGTACTCCCCCGGGCATCTCTCTGCCGGCGGGTCGCTCGAGGGGACCGAGAGGATGGCGATCCGGGTGGCGGACGCCATGCGCCGTGGGGCGCTCTGCCCGGGGAGTGTGGACTTCCTGCGCACCGACTGGTTCGAGCTGGCGCCCCTGACGGTCGAGCAGGTGCGAGCGCACTTCGGCGTCGCGCAGAAGTCCGACGAGGCGATCGCCAAGGGCTCGGTCGGGCCGTGGGCCGTGGGCGGCATCAGCCCGTTCCAGGTGCGCTGTGGATCCGAGCTGGCCGAGCGTGTGGGCCGCCCCTACGACTCCTACGGGGCGCAGGTCGCCCCGGAGCCGTGACCCCCACCGGATCGGCGTCGGGCGGCGAACCGCCCGCCGGGTCGCCCGGCGACCACGGCGACGCCACGATCGAGGTCATCGTCGAGATCCCGAGGGGGAGCCGGAACAAGTACGAGTACGACCACGAGCGCGGGCTGATCCGCCTGGACCGGCGCCTCTTCTCGGCCACCTTCTACCCCGCCGACTACGGGTTCCTCCCCGACACGCTCGCAGAGGACGGCGACCCGCTCGACGCCCTCGTCCTGATCGACGAGCCGACCTTCCCCGGCTGCCTGGTGGAATCGAGACCGATCGGCGTCTTCCGCATGTCCGACGAGAAGGGCCCCGACTCGAAGATCATCTGCGTGGCCTGCGGGGATCCGCAATGGCAGGAGGTCCGGGACCTCGAGCACCTCCCCGCACACCTGACCCAGGAGATCGGCCACTTCTTTCACGTCTACAAGGACCTCGAGGCCGGGAAGTCGACCCACGTGTACGGGTTCGAGGCGGCGGAGGCCGCGTGGCACGAGATCCGGCTTTGTCGGGAGCGAGCCGGCCACGGCGGGGGGGGCACACCGTCCCACTGAGGGCGGCCCCGGCGACCGTCAGGACCGCTCCCGGCGCGCGCGTAAGAGGCGCTTGAGCGCGCTGTAGAGGGAGAGATCGCGCTCGGAGAACACCGTGCCGACGACCGCTCCCAGGATGATCACGACGCCGATGGCGATGAGCCAGGACATGAGGGCGAAGACGACCCCGATGGGGCCGTACTCCCGATGGTCGCCGATGATCGTGTTGGAGAAAAAGAACTTCGAGAACACGCCGAGGCCGATCCAGAACAGTGTCGTGGCGACCGCTGGGGCGACGAACCGGCGGGGCGGAACCCGGCTGCCTACGAGGATCCAGAGGGTGAAGAACCAAAAGGCGATCAGGACCGGCGCACTCACGAGGACGAACCACACCCGGTCCGACGTGGTCGGGCCGAGAGCGTGCCCCACCCACCCCGCGAATGCCGCGAGACCGACGGTGGCGCCGATCCACATCAGCTGGCGGTGGAAGTCCTTCATCCCTCTCGACGGGAGTCCGAAGAGGCGCTCGTAGATCGCCTGCAGCGTCGCCGCCGTGCCGATCCCTCCGAAGATGGTGAAGATGATCCCCTGGACCGTGACGGCGTTGGACGTCTTGGACGACGAGTAGAACAGCTGTCCCACCAGGCCGGAGGCCTCGTGGTTGAGACCGAGATGCCGGCTGAGACCCTCTACGACGCTGTGCCCGGCCAGCGCCCCGACAATGATCAGGAACGGCAGGAAGCACAGCAGCAGGATGGCGGCGAACTGCATGGCCTGGTTGATGAAGTCCAGAGCGCTCAATCGCTGCCACACCGTGTCGGCGGTCGAACCCGAGTAGCGCTCCTTCGCAGCCTGAGCCCTACGCCGGATGCCCGACGGGGATTCTCCGTCGGCCATCACCTCGCCGGCCGTCACCCCGTCGGCCGGCGCCCCTTCGGGGGTCCCCGCCGGGCCCGCCGACGCCCCGTCGACGGGAGCCGGACGGCTATCGCCCTCGAGGGAGGACACGCCGGCTCACCGGCTCCTGGGCCACTGGCACCGACCGCCCGGCGCGGCTAGATCTGCAGCCATGCACGTGGCGGCTCTCGGCATGGATCTGCACCTCCCCGCGAGCACCTCCCTCAAGGACAAGCGCTCCGTCGTCCGGCACCTGCTCGAGGCCGCTCGGCGCCGCTACCGGGTGAGCGCGGCGGAGGTCGGACATCTCGATCTCACTCAGCGATCGACGATCGCCTTCGCGGTCGTATCGAGCGATCCCCGGCAGGCCGAAGAGGTGCTGGACACGGTCGAACGCTTCGTATGGTCGCATCCGGAGTTGACCGTGCTGTCAACCACCCGCCAGTGGCTCGATGCCACCGCGGAGCTCTGACGGCTTCAAGCTGGTCATGGCGCGAACCCGAGAGGTCAACTCCCGAGGGTGGTCCCGTTGACGCTCGCCGACCAGTCCCCGTTGCTGTTCCCGGCGTAGGCGGCCGAGCCAGGCGTGGAGCCGGTCGAGGCCGAGGACCCGCCGGGACCCCCCGCCTCGGCATCGGCCTCGCTGCCCGAGCCGACGGCGATCCCCACCGCGGTCGAGCCCGCTCCCTGGGCCGATGCGTTGGCCGTCCCACCCTGGTTGGCTGCCGCCACGGCGGATCCGCCGCCTGAGGCCTGGGCGTGGCAGGTCGAGTTGCCGCTGCCCGATTGCCCCGAGCTCTGCTCATCTCCCGTCTGGGCGTGAGCCTGCGCCCCGGCGGTGCCGTCCCCCCACAGGCTGCTGGCCGTCGCCCATGCGTGCTGCTCGCAGGCACCGGCTTGGCTCTGGTTGCCCTCGGCGTCCGCGGCGTGCTCGTAGGCCTTGCCGTGGGCATGGGCGCGGGCATGACCGTGCCCATGGGCACCGGTGGCGAAGGCAGGTGTCGAGGCGAGAAGACACACGCCGGCGACCGTCAGGACCCCGAGACCGAGCAGCTCTGCCAGGCCAACCAACGACCGGCCCCCCTGCGGCCCGCCCGATCCCCGTCTCGATGCCGTCGGCACGCTCGGCCCCTCCGCCGTCCGCCGGTCTCTTCTTGGAGGCTGTCGCATCGTGATGAGCCTCGATTCGCGCTCGCTGGACCGGTGGTCCAGGTCTCAGCCGGGCCTCCACTATAGACCACAGCCCCCTGCCGAAGCAGGGGGCTGTGGGTAGATCTCCGTCCCTCGCGAGGGACCCGGTGGCGCCTAGCTGTTGAGCGTGATGCCGTTCTTGCTGGCAGACCAGTCGCCGTTGCTGTTCCCGGCGTAGGCCGCCGAGCCAGGCGTGGAGCTGGTGTTGGCCGAGCTCGAGCCGGGCTGGTCGGTGGCCGTGGCGTTGGAGCCCGTCCCGACGGCGATGCCCACCGCGGTGTTGCCCGCCCCGGTGGCGCCGGTTTCAGCCGTGCCACCGGAAACCGCCGCCGACACCGCCGTGCCGCCGTCGACACCCTCGGCGAACGAGGTGGTCGGCGTCGACGTCGCCGGGTCGCTGCTGGTGTTGTAGGCAACCGCGACGCCGGTGCCGTCGCCGCCCTCACCGAACGCCAGGGCGTTGGTCCCCGGGCCCTGGCTGCTGGCCAGGGCGTAGTTGTCGCTCCCACCGGCTGCGCTGGTACCGGCGTAGGCGTTGGAGGTCCCGCCATCGTCCGCAGTGGCAATGCCGACGTTGAAGTTGTTCGAGGTGTCGTTGCCCACCCCGGCCTCCGCGTTGGCGTAGCTGCCGTCGTTCGCCGCGGCGAAGGCGACGTTGAAGTTGTTCGAGCTCCCGTCACCCACGCCGGACGTGGCGAACGCCTGCGAGCCACCGGTGGCGAGCGCCAGTGCCAGGTTGGCGTTGTTGGAGCTGCCATTCCCGTTCCCGGCGACGGCACCCGCCTGGCTGTGCCAGAGGGCGACCGCAGCCGCCGTGTTGAAGTTGTTGGACGACCAGTTGCCGTTGCCGGCGTACGCCGTCGCCTCGCCCTTCACCGCGACGGCGACCGCCGTGTTGAAGTTGTTGGACGAGTGGTCCCCGTCACCGGCGTGCGCACGGGCCAGACCCTTCACCGCGACGGCGACCGCCGTGTTGAAGTTGTTGGACGACCAGCTGCCGTTGCCGGCCTTGGCGTCCGCGTGGCCCTTCAGCGCGACGGCAATCGCCGTGTTGAAGTTGTTGGACGACTTGTTCCCATTACCGGCGTTGGCCTCGGCAAAGCCCTTCACCGACAGCGCCACCGCCGTGTTGAAGTTGTTGAAGGACCAGTTGCCCTTGCCGGCCTGGGCATCCGCGTAGCCCTTGAAGGTCCCGGCAATCGCCGTGTTGAAGTTGTTGGAGGAGTGGCTCCCGGTGCCGGCGTAGGACCGCGCCACGCCCTTGACGGCCACCGACGCTGCCAGGTTGTGGTGGCTGAAGCTGCCCGGCCCCCCGGCGTAGGCCTCCGAGAACCCGTGCAGCGCGAGGGCCGCAGCGAAGTTGTGGTGCGAGTCGATCCCGAACTGCGCACCCGTCCCGTGCACGTGGGCGCTCGCGCCGAATGCGGCGGAGCCGCCGAAGCCGATCAGGCCCGCGACACCGAGGGCACCTGCGCCGACGAGCGCCGTCCGCCCAGAAAACCGGCCCATCTTCGATCGGCCCTTCGCCTTCCCTCCACCGGTCCCTGTCTGCGGAGCGGTGTAACGACCCGACGCTGCTCCTCCGGATGTTCCTTCTTGGTTTGCCATCGCTCCTTGCCTCTCTCCTGCTCCAAGGTTCACAGCCAAATCCCAGACTGCTGGCGCCGGCAAATGGACCCGTCCGCGAGCGCGCCGTGCGGCCAAAATAGGGTGCCATCAGTCCCATGTCAAGCAACCGACCATCCACAAAGAGCAGGTGGCGATAGCACTCCCAACTCTCTGCAGAGCCGCTATCACTTCGCGCTACCAGGCCAGTTGTCGCTCCCCACCCCGTCCGGACGCCGGGATCCGAGCGCCCGAGTCAGGGTACCCAGAAATGCGACCTCTCAACCTGACAGAGGTCTGTCGCCAGGCGGGGGAAATCCGCCCTCTTCATGGCAGCCCGCGCCGGCCCCCGGACGCGCACAACCCCCCACCGAAGTGGGGGGTTGTGCCGTCGCTTGGTCCCTGTTGCCAGGGAAGTGTGCTGCTGCTCAGCTGTTGACGGTGATGCCGTTGTTGCTGGCAGACCAGTCGCCCTGGCTGTTGCCGGCGTAGGCCGCCGAGCCGGGCGTCGAGCTGGTGTTGGCCGAGCTCGAGGTGTTCTGGCTGGTCGCCGTGGCGTTGGAGCCAGTCCCGACGGCGATGCCCACCGCGGTGTTGCCGCTGCCGGTCGCACCGGTCTCAGCCGTGCCACCCTGGACCGCCGCCGACACCGCAGTGCCGCCGTCGACACCCTCGGCGAACGAGGTGGTCGGCGTGGACGCCGCGTTGGGGCCGGTGTTGTAGGCCGCAGCCACGCCCGTGCCACCGCCGGCCTCACCGAAGGCGAGGGCGTTGGTGCCGGAGCCGTTGCTGGTGGCGAGAGCGTAGTTGTCGCTCCCACCCGCAGCGCTGGTGCCGGAGTAGGCGTTGGACGTGCCGCCGTTGTCCGCAGTGGCGATACCGACGTTGTTGTCGTTGCTGCTGCCGTCGGCGATACCGGCCTGGGCGTTGGCGAAGCTGTCGTTGTTGGCTGCAGCGAAGGCCACGTTGCCGTCGTTGCTGCTGCCGTCACCGACACCCGAAGCCGCGAAGGCCTCGGACCCACCGGTGGCCAGGGCCGCCGCCAGGTTGCCGTCGTTCGAGCTGTGGCTACCGTCGCCAGCCACGGCCTCAGCCGAGCTGTCGCCGAAGGCACCGGCCAGGGCCACGTTGTCGCGGTTGTGGCTGTGGTCGCCGTTACCGGCAGCCGCCGCAGCGGAGCTGTTGTCGAACGCCAGGGCGCCCGCCAAGTTGTCGCTGTTGTGGCTGTGGTCACCCACGCCGGCGTCCGCCTCGGCGCTGCTGTTGCCGAAGGCACCCGCCAACGCCACGTTGTCGTGGTTGTGGCTGTGGTCGCCGTTACCAGCCGAAGCCGACGCATCGCTGTTGTCGAACGCCAGGGCGCCCGCCAAGTTGTCGCTGTTGTGGCTGTGGTCACCGTTACCGGCAAGCGCTTCCGCCGAGCTGTCGCCGATGGCTCCCGCCAGCGCCACGTTGTCGTGGTTGTGGCTGTGGTCGCCCTCACCAGCGGCCGCCACGGCCGAGCTACCCGCGTCGAACGCCAGGGCGCCCGCCAGGTTGTCGCTGTTGTGGCTGTGGTCGCCGTTACCCGCAGCGGCTGCCGCGTCGCCCTCGATGCCGATGGCAATCGCAGTGTTGTCGTTGTTGGAGCTGTGGTCGCCGTTACCAGCGGCAGCCTCAGCCGAGCCCTTGTAGGCGAGGGCGCCGGCGACGTTGCCGTTGTTGGAGCTGTGGTCGCCGTTACCGGCGGCCGCGTCCGCGTGGCCCTTGATGGCGATGGCGACGGCGGCGTTGCCGTTGTTGGAGCTGTTGTCGCCGTTACCAGCGGCCGCGTCCGCGTGGCCCTTGAACGCCAGAGCCCCAGCGAGGTTGTCGTTGTTGGAGCTCGAGTCGCCGTTACCGGCGGCCGCGTCCGCGTGGCCCTTGATGCCCGCCGCCAGAGCAACGTTGTCGTTGTTGGAGGCGCCGAAGCTGCCGTTGCCGGCGGCCGCGTTCGCCGAACCCTCGAAGGCGAGAGCGCCGGCGAGGTTGTCGTTGTTCGAGGCGAACCAGTCACCGTTACCGGCAGCTGCGTGAGCGTCACCCTTGATGCCGATGGCGATGGCGGTGTTGTCGTTGTTGGAAGCCAGGAAGCTGCCGTTACCCGCCGCCGCGTCGGCGTGGCCCTTGAAGGCCAGGGCGCCGGCGACGTTGCCGTTGTTCGAGGCGAAGATGTCGCCGTTACCCGCAGCCGCGTGGGCGTCGCCCTCGATGGCCAGCGCACCCGCCCAGTTGTCGTTGTTCGAGGCGATGAAGCTGCCGTTGCCGGCGTCGGCGCTGGCGTGCCCGTCGATCGCTCCCGCGAGGGCGGTGTTGTGGCTGTTGTCCGCGAAGACGGAGCCGTTACCGGCGTTGGCCTCTGCGGAGCCGAACAGCGCGAACGCGTCCGCGGTGTTGTGGTCGTTGGTGGCGAAGAGGCTGCCGTCGCCGGCGTTGGCCTCTGCGGAGCCGAAGATCGCAACCGCGTCTGCGTGGTTGTGGTTGTTCGAGGCAAGGACGCCGTCGCCCGCAGAAGCCTCAGCGTGGCCGAACGCCGAGAAGGCGTCAGCGTGGTTGAAGTTGCTGCTCGAAGCGAACCCTGCGCCCGCCGACGCGGTGGAGTTCCCGAAGAACGAGGCCGCGTGGGCGTGGTTGAAGAACAGCGAATTGTTGGACTGGCTGTGGAAGCCGGGACCGTGCGTGTGCGCGAAGGCGCCGAACGCCGGGGTGGCGGCGATTCCCAGGATGCCGGCGGCCCCAAGGACCCCGGCGCCCACGATGCCGGTGCGCCGACTGCGAGGCGAGGTTTCCTCCGCCATCACGTGGGCGCCACGTGCTCTCTTGGGCGGCGTGTACCGTCCAAATCCGGACTTTGCGTGTGCTCCTCGATGCTTTGCCATTACTGAGCCTCTCTCTCCTCCGATATTCACAGTGAATTCACTGAAAGCAGCAGCGCTCCACCAAACGACCCCTCTGAGAACGCAGGGGCAACGTAGATTGCGCCGGGGCCGATGTCAAGCAAATAGCTGCGGCCGAACACGAGCTGGCGGCTCACCTGCGAGTTTTCCTTTGGCGCCCAGCCTAAACGGGTGCCGCCGGCCCGCCCTCGCGACGACTGCGCAAGCGCTCTGGCCTGGGAGATGTCTGTCCCGGATCCGCAGCCCGGCCCCGACGGTCGCCAGCGGCGACCCCGAATCCCGGGGTGGGATGCCGGAGATATCCCATGGGCGCTGCACGGACTCTCCACACGGTCTCCACACCGGGACCCGCCCCGCCTCCACGGCTCGGAGGTCCTACACATCGGGGACACCGAGGCCGGCCAGGACCGCCGTGTGGGTCCAACGATCGACGGGCCGGTGGCCCTCCGGCAGGATCCGGTGCACCGCGGAGCCCATGCGGACCGCCATCTCGAAGACGGCGATGCTCAGGACGGCGACAAGGGCGCTGTCCCAATACCGGGGCACGAGGTCGAGCCCGCCGTAGCGGCCTATCGCCGACATGATCGTCATCGCCCCGACGTAGGGCACGAGCCACACGGAACAGACCCACTCCACCGATGTGTGCCGGTAGGCGGCATGTGCCGCCAGACCCGCCTGGATCACGACACCGATCCCGACGATGGCGAAGACGTACCGGTCCGTCTCCCAACCCGACCAGTAGAGGATCAGATTGGCGACGACGAAGCCGACCCTGGTCACGAGCGCCGGGCGGACCACCCGGTAGGGCCGGCGGAGGGCGGGCGCCGTCGATCGAAGGACCGCCAGAGAGAGCGGGGCCAGGCCGTAGACCACGGCGGTGGAGGCGGTCGCGAAGGTCAGCAGCTGCCGCCAACTGGGCAGGATGACGAGCAGGAGAAGGCCCACGCCGTAACAGGTCAGCAGGCTGACGAAGGGCACGCTGCGGCTGTTGAGCCGGGCGAAGACGCTGGGCAGGTAACCCTCCCGCGCCAGGGCGTAGGGCACCCGGGACGAGGTCGCGGTATAGGTCAGGCCCGTCCCGGCCGGCGAGATGCTCGCCGCCAGGTAGATCAGGTAGGCGAGCCACGCAACCCCGAGGATGTGCGCCAGGCCGGCAAGGGGTCCGTAGTCGCCGGCGAAATGGAGGTGGGACCATCCGTCGACCAGGTTCTCTGCCGGGAGGGCCCCGATGAAGGCGATCTGGAGCAGGAGGTAGATGCCCATCGCGATCACCACCGAACCGAGCACGGCGAAGGGGATGTTGGACTGTGGATTGCGGGTCTCGCCCCCGAGTTGGATCGCCTGCTCGAAGCCGAGGAGGGCGAAGACGACACCGCCCTGGGAGATCGCGAGCGTGATCCCGTGGGCGCCACCAGAGAACAGTCCCCCGTGCTCGGTGAAGTTGCCGGGGTCGAAGTGAACGACGAGCAGCGTGACAGCCACGATGACGGGGACGGCGATCTTGAACCACACCACCGCGTTGTTGGTCTCGCTGAAGAGCCTCACGCCCGCCGCGTTGACGAGGATGAAGATCAGCAGGACGCCGGCGGCGACGAGCCGACCGGCCGCGGAGAGCACGACCAACCCGTGCGAGTCCTGGCTGAGCCACGGAAGGTAGTTGGAGGCATACCGGAGGCTGGCGACCGTCTCGATCGGCGCGATGCACACCGCCGTGACCCACGAGAGGAAGCCCGACAGGAACCCGGTGGGGCGCCCGAAGGCATACAGGGGGAACCGGCCGACGCCCCCGTCCACGGGGAACGTCGAGCCGAGCTCGGCGTAGCTCATCGCCAGGACGGCGCCCAGGCCACCGGCGATCAGCCACGCCAGGATGGATCCGCCCCCGCTCAGCTCGGAGGCGTCAAACCCGGCGAACAGCCAGCCGGACCCGATCACGGCGCCGACCGAGACGAACAGCGCCGCGCCCCGCCCGAGCTCACGGGAGGTGCGAGAAGGCCCGACGTCGGCGCTCGCCTCCTCTGACATGGCGACACGCTACTGAGCGGGCAACCTCCGCAAGGAATCGGGGCAAGAAACGGGGCGTTGACTTCCGAAATAAAGCGATATATCGTGATGGCACTCGATAGAGAAGTCCCAACTCGATATGTCGGAACCCCCGAACATCGAGACAGACAGGCAGTTCACGAGCACATCACGGGCGTGCAGTGCCCGTGAAGGAAGAGAGGTGGACGATGGAGGCAACCGCTACCCAGGGATGGCCCCGAGCGTTCGACGCCTGGTACAGGTGGGCACAGGAGGCCGCGGAGGACCTTTGCTCCCACGCCGAGGACCAGGCCCGGTACCACAAGTACGGCAGGCCCCGAGGGCCCCGCTGGCAGGGCAAGGGCGCCTGGGGATTCGGCGGCCCCCCCTTCAACTGGTCGTGGGGCGGTCCTCCTCGGCCCCGTTCGAGGCGCGGCGACATCCGGCTGGCCGTGCTGACCCTGCTGGCCGAGCAGCCGATGCACGGCTACCAGATCATCACCGAGCTGACCGAGCGCAGCGGCGGCATGTGGCGGCCGAGCCCCGGATCCGTCTACCCGGCCCTTCAGCAACTCGAGGACGAGGGCCTGGTATCCGTCTCCGAGCGCGAGGGTCGCCGGACCTACGTCCTGACCGACGCGGGCCGGGCGGAGTCGGAGCGCCTCTCGCAGGGTCGCCGGGCGCCTTGGGAGGAGATGGCAGAGGAGGCCGAGGGCAATGCCGGGGGCCTCAGCGGCACGGCCGCCCAGGTGTTCGCCGCAGCGATGCAGGTATCCGTGGTGGGCTCACCCGAGCAGATCGACCAGGCGGAGGCCCTCTTGACGGACACTCGCCGGGCGCTCTACCGGATCCTTGCCGAGGACGACGAGGCGGAGGAGGAAGAGGAGTGAGGCCGCCGCGCCCGGGGACGAAGCCCGCCCTCCGGATCGGCGACGCGGAACGAGAAGAGGCGGTCACCGATCTCGGACGCCACTTCGCCGACGGCCGCCTCACCCCACTCGAGCACGAGGAGCGCACCGCCCTGGCGTTCCAGGCCCGGACCGGCACCGACCTGGGCGCGCTGTTCGCCGATCTTCCGTTGCTGTCCCCCACCCGAGACGTGACGAGGAGGCCCCGGTCGGCACAGGCCCTCCGCATCGCGTGGCGCCTTGCGGCGGTCGCACTGTTGGTGGCCCTGGTCCTCGGCGCGCTCCACGCGGTCCAGGTGATCCTGGTCGTCGCCCTCGTCGTCCTCGCCCTCCGATGGACCATCGGGCGGCGTGGCGGTGGGCAGGGGCATCGAGCCGAACCGCCCCACCGTCCCCCCTGGTGATCGTCACCGGCCCGTGGTGAGATCAGGCGCCCGACCCGAGCGTCACGGGAGCCTGTCTCGCCCCTAGAGGTCGGCCTCGATCGAGGTGCTGCTCATGAACCGGTCGCCAATTTCGCTGCGCATCTCCCGCACCAGCGGCACGACGGCCGCGGCCGGGCCGGCCGCACCGAAGAGGTGGCCGGTGCCATGGACGCAACCGAGCCGCAGCAGCTCGCGGGCGGCGTCCTCGCTCTCTATCCCTTCGGCGACGACGTCCAGGCCAAAGCTCCGGGCCAACAGGATCGTGGACTCCACGATCGCTTGGTCGCCGCGGCTCCTGCCGAGATCGGTGATGAACTGGCGGTCGACCTTCAAGATGTCGACCGGGAGCCACTTGAGCTGGCTCAGGGTGCTGTAACCCGTCCCGAAGTCGTCGAGTGCCACGCTCACGCCCAGCTCCCGGATGGCGTGCAACGCGTTGACAACACGATCGATCTGGCGGAGCAGGGTGCTCTCCGCCACTTCCAGGCACAAGTCGCTTCCGGCCAGTCCGTGCAGCGAGAGCGCTCGGCCCACCATTTCCGCGACATCCGAGGTCATCAGCTGCACCGGGGAGACGTTGACGCGCATGACCAGCCCCAGCGGACCGAACATCCGACGCCAGTCGGCGAGCTGGCGACAAGCCTCATCCAGTATCCATTCCCCGACCTCCGAGATCCGGCGGGGCGTTTCCTCGGCGACCGAGATGAAGGCACTCGGCCAGACCATGCCGAGCGTCGGGTGATGCCAGCGGACGAGTGCCTCAAAGGCGCGGAGCTGCCCGTCCCGCAGGTCGATCTCGGGCAAGTAGTAGGCCTCGAGGGCCCCTGAGGGCACGGCCTCTGGCAAGTGCCGGTTGATCTCGTGCCGTATTCGGCTCGTCGTCAGCATGGCCTCGGCAAAGACCTCCACCTGGCCCGTGCCCTCTCGCTTGGCCTCCAAGAGGGCGACGTCAGCCCGGTGCACCAGGTCCTCCGGATCGCACTCGCCCAAGCGACCGATCGCGAGGCCCGCGGACATCGCGATCGGGATCATGGCGCCGTCGACGTCGAGCGGCTCCCCGGTGACGGAATGGATGATGGTCTGCATCGCTGCCAGGGGGTCGGGCGGCTGCGCGCCGAAGACCAGGACGAACTCGTCCCCGCCGAACCGCGCGACGAAGTCGTCTGGACCGAGCGCACCCTGGAGACGGCCAGCGACACCCCGGAGCATTGCGTCTCCGATCCCGTGACCCCAGCTGTCGTTGATCGACTTGAGGTGGTCGACGTCCGCGAACGCCAACATGACCGGTTCGCGCCCTTGCCACGCCCTCTGTTCGAGGAGCTGGAGAAGCGCACGGCGGTTGGGAAGGCCGGTCAGCTCATCGCGATACGCGCTGCGCGCCAGCTGCTCCTCCGCCTCGACGCGCCCTTCGAGCTGGGAGAGGAACAAGGCGATGGCGCGGAGGGCACTGAGTTCGACGGCCGACCAGATGCGATCGCCGAAATTGACGAACCCAAGCACGCCCGTCGTCACGCCGTCGCGAAGTATCGGGACCGTTGCCAACGACACCGGCGGCGCGCCAGAAGCCTTGTGGACTCGCTCTTGGTACTCGACCGGCAACTTCGACGGGCGCAGGAGGATCGGCTCGGTCAGGTCGCGGCTCGCGGCGAAGACCGGGTCCGTGTCGGGACCATCGAAGGGCACCCGGGCCAGCGGATCGGGATCGGGGACATTCGCTCGCTCCGGCCATTCGGCAACGAGGACGCTCACACCATTCTCGCGGTCGTGGCGACGGAGAAAGGCCGTCGAGACGCCAAAGAACTCGGCCATCACACGCACGACCTGCCTCAGGGCGTCGTCCAAGGTGCGGGCCGATACCGGCATGAGCTCCGTGGCGAGGTGGATGACGAGGTCGTCGAGTGGCGTCGTGATTGCTGCCTCTTGCAAAGCGACCGGCACCAGCCGCCCGAAAGCCATCATCAGGTCGAGCTCGCCCCCCGAGAAGCGTTCGGCCCCGCGGCGCGCTACGACAAGTGCGTCACCGTCCAGAGACGAGCCATGGAGCGAAGTGGCCGCAACCTGCCATGGCGGGCTCGCGATGCACACGATGGGCCGCTCCGGTCCGGTCGGGTCCTCGGCCGAAAGACGGGCCTGAGCGAGGTCAGCGAGGCGGCCGCGTTCGATCGGGTCGGTCGGATCGTCGGGTCGCCCCCAAATCAAGAGGGATTCCTTCGGACCGAACCTTCGCTCCACGTGTACGAATGACGCGTTGACCGCGTGGCCCAGCGTCGCCAGGAGATCGACCACTGCGTGCTGCTCGGCCACAGGAAGAAGACGATAGAGGCACCTGACCTGCAGAGAACATTCGAGGGTCGGCGACCCCCCACACGACCCGTTCGAGTGGAGCGAGTTCGCGGATCTGGTCACCGAGGAACGGGTGCCGAGCGGCCGTTCCATCAGCCTGATGCGGCATCGACCTTCTTCCTGGTCGCCTCGGACCTCATTGGCGTCATGGACGACGAACCTGACGCCTTCGTCAGGTCGGAGGTGATGGACGAATCCTCGCTGTCCCCACAAACGCTCCCCCGTTGGTCTTGCACCCGATCAGAGCGCCTGGAGGACCTCGTCCGCGGCGCGCTCCCCCGAGCGGACCGCGCCCTCGATGAGACCGTGCATGAGGGTCGCCCGCTCCGACCCCGCCCAGTGGATGTTGCCGGCCGGCGCCCTGATCGCGGGTCCGTAGTTGGTCAACACGCCGGGGGGCAGGTGCCCGATCATGCCGCCGAGCGACCACTGCTCGGCGGACCAGTTGGTCTCGAGGTAGGCACTCGGGGTCAGGGCCTTTGGACCGAGACGCTTTGCGAGCTCGTTGAGCCAGATCTCCCTGCGCCGCTCGGGGGCCAGGCCAGCCAGCTCGAGCGCGTCCGCACCCCCGGCGAAGCTCGTGAGCACCCCGGGCGACGCCCCGAGGGGTGATTGATCGATGGAGATGGGAACCGGTGATCCGGGTGCCACCGTCTCGCCCGTCAAGCCGTCGCTTCGCCAGAAGGGCTCCTCGTAGCTCACGATGGTCTTGATGACGGAGCCCGGAACGTAGCGCTGCAGCAGGTGCGCGTGGGCGGGCGGCAGGGCCGGATCGAACTCGATCTTGCTGGCCACCACCGGTGGGGTCGCCACGATGGCCCGTGTGGCCGAGACCGTCGCGCCGTCCGCCGTGATCTCGACCCGCTCGTCCGTCTGTCGGATCTTCCGCACCGGCCGGGCGAGCTGCACCCGGTCCCCCAGTGCGCCCGCCAGCCGATCCGCCACCCCCGGGGGACCCCCGTCGATGAGATGCGTCTCGGTCTTGGTGGAGTCCGCGTAGTACTGGAAGCTTCCGCCGCCCGCGGCAAGGACCATGCTGCCGAGAAGCGAGACCTCCGAGGGATCGCAGCAGAAGAATGTGCTCATCCCGGCCAGCAGGAGGGCCTGCGCCCGCTTGGAGGGAACATTGAGCGGATTGGTGACCCAGCCCGCGAGCGTGGTCGAGTCGAGTTTGGCCGCACCCGCGGTCTCCCACGGGGCCTCCACGGGGACCCGCTTGACCATCCGGTCGAGACGCCAGAGTCCGAGTCCCAATGCGGCTACATGGTGGAGACCGAACTTCGGGATCAGACCGGAGTAGCGGTACTGAGCACCGTCCACGTCGAGCACGACATCGCCGTCCTCGAACTGCGGGTACGTGGTGACGCCGAGCTCGTTGCAGATCGAGAACATGCGGTCCTGCCGCTGTCCCAACCACGTGCCACCGGCCGACACGATCGTCCCGTCCGACATCTCCCGGTTCCACACCCGCCCACCGACCCGGTCGCGAGCCTCGAGGACGACCACGTCCCGGCCCGCGGCGACGAGTTTGCGGGCGGCGGCCAACCCGGCGAAACCTGCCCCCACTATGCAGACGTCGACCTCGCTCTTCTCCATGCTAAATAGTTGCAGATTTCTGCGAACGCAACCAAGGGCCCGGCCGCACCGAACCCCAGCGGCTCAGCCACTCCCGGACGAGAGCGATCGGTCGGCCACCACCGGCGAGAACACCCGGCCCGGTGGCGCGAGGCCCGACCGGACGTAGTCCTCTCGACGGATGTTGTCGTCGTCGAGCGCCGCCATGGCCGGGTCCAGCGGGGGAATCCGCCACCGCTCGCGCAGCTCCTCGAGCGGCACGGCGGCCTGGGCCCAAAAGTCCCAGTGGCCCGAGAAGAGGTTCACCGCCATGGCGCGCCCGCGGGCAATGGCCAACCAGAGCTTCTCGGCGTCGAGGCCGAGATGGACGTTGCCGTCGTAGTTCTCGGCCCACTCGGGGTCGGCCTCCATGCGGCGCTTGTCCCCGGCGTTGAGGCCCTTGTTGATGTCGATGCCCAGGTGGTAGATGAGGATGGTCGGGAGGACGTGGCTCTCCATGAAGTCGACGCCCGGATCGAACTGTCCTCCGGTGAACCCGGCCACCAGGAGCTCTCCCTGCGCCGACGTCGAGTAACCCGACAGGAGATGCAGGCAGTCGTGGCGGGTGGCCCACAGCTCGGCCAACCCGTCGGGGTGGCCGGCAAACTCGTAGTCGCTGGCCCGGTAGCGATGGAAGAAGGCGTGCCCGAGGGTGCCGTCCTCCATCTCGGCGAGGCGCTCGTAGCGGGCCGCGAGGACCGGGTCGGCAGCCTCTCCCCCGGAGGGGTGGTAGGGGCCGTAGGGGTCTTCGGGGTCCCACGGAATACCGGGCACGGTCATGGTCCCCGCCCGGATCATGTCGAACCCGGCCCATCGGGCGTGGTCCAGGGTGAGCTGATAGAGGGCGTAGACGAATTCCCCGTGAACGTGCAGGGATGTGGCGACGTCGAGGACGATGCCGAGCTTGCCCTTCTCGACCGCCCCGTCGAGCAGGGCCAGCACGGCCAGGACCCGCACGAGCTCGAGCCGTCGCTCGGGATCTGCGATGCGGCGCACCAGGTCTCCGGACGCGACGCAGTCGAGCGAGTCCACGTCAGCGTCGGGAGGGGGTGAGCAGCCGAACACCGTGGGCAAGGCGCTGACGATGGCGCGACGATCCGCCTCCGAGAGCGGGGTCGTACCTCCTGTCGAAGCCACGGTGAATGCCGCCCGGGCCAGCACGGTTGGCTCTGCGTCGTCGACCCTCCCGGGCGAGAAGCCGGGGGTGGTCGGAGCGCTCACGCCTGCCGGCGGGGGGGCGGCGGGGGGATCGTCCATTCCGCCAGTTCGATCACGACACCATCGGGCCCGTTCAAGAACACCAGCTTGCGATCGTGAAAGTCCATGATCTGATTGCGGGGCTTGACCCCGATGGCGGCGAACCTGTCGAGCGAGGCCTCGATGCTGTCCGTCCGGAAGCAGATGTGGTTGAAGCCTGAACGCGAGAGGACGCCCGATCCCCCGTCGATCTCCAGCGGGGGGCGGTGGAACCGTAGGAGCTGGATCTCCTGGCGGAAATCCACGCCCTGGAGCACGAGGGTGACATGGTCGGACTCCCAATCGGGGATGCCCATGTAGTCGGCGATCGTCTCGCCTCGTGCGAGGACGGTCTTCTCCTCTTCGAACCCGAGCACGGACAGAAAGCGCTTAGCACCTTCCAGGTCGGTGACCGCCAGCGTCACGTGGTCAAAACCCAGCGACATCGAGAACCTCCTCGTCCGTCTCTCCGTCTCCCCGTCTCCCTGTCTGCAGGTCTCCCGAGCGTACCCGGACGCCCTTCGGGACTCCGTGGCCGGCCCGGTGGATCGTGGCCCAGGCCAGCAACCGGCGCCTCGGTCGTCGATCGTGGGGATGACGGGCAACGTCATCACGGGCCCCGACGCGCCCGGCGGCACGTTCTTCCACTGGACCACCTACCGCTTCTCCCCCGCCGTGGCGTCGGTGCCGAGCGACAGCGTTCCGATCGGTGCCCTTCAGGGCCTCAACGGCGGTGGTAAGGCCGCGTACTACCCGATGTGCCCACCAAAGGGGGACCGGCCCACCATTACCACTTCGCCGTCCACTCTCTTCGATCCCCCATCGGCATCGGCGAGGGTGCGACGCCCACCACTGTCATGGATGCCATCCAGCGCGACGACGCGCCCAGGGTGTGCTGGTCGTCCCGTTTGCACAGCCCTGGAAGGAACGCCGAATAGGAAGGGCGCGAGTGGCGGCCCCGAGATGGGCCGCGACGGAGGTGTGTGAAGCGACTTCGAGCCACCTCGAGGGGGCCCGGGACACCGATCGTGTTCGTGTGCTTCCTGGACGAAGCGGCTAGCTCGAAACGATCGGCGGGGGCCGCCACCCCCCTAGTGACGTCTCCAGCAGCCGAGCCACCGCCAACGCGCGCGCCTCCTGCCACGGGCCGGCCACGACTTGGACCCCCAGGGGCAGGCCGTCCGGGCTGGTGCTACAGCGGACCACTGCCGCCGGCCATCCCGTGAGGTTGTGCGCCATGAGGAAGGAGAAGTCTGCGATCTCGTTGAGGCCGTGGTGGTGCGGCTTGGCCGCGCTGGGCATCGCCGGCGTCAGCAGGATGTCGTAGTCGTCCAGGAAGGCCATCATGGCCATGCGGAAGCTGTCGATCTCGACGAGCCGGCTCCTCACCTCGGTCACGGTCAGCTCGAGTCGGGCCGCCTGGCGAAGGAACTCGTCCAGCTCCTCGGTGTGCTCGTCGGCCCCGATCTGGTGCAGCTCGTCTCGGAACCCGGCGCCCCGGTCGCCGCCGAGGAACACCGTCTCCCACAGCAGCTCCATCACCCGGTCCAGACACTGGGGCCGATCCTCGGCGACGCGGACGGTCCTCCCCTGCAACGCCTGGGCCGCCGCCCGGACGGTGGCGGCCATGTCGTCGTCTGCCACGGAGATCCCGTCCCCGAGCATGAAGGCCACGCGGAGCTGGGACACGTCGACTGCCTCGGGAGGCGTGAGGGGCACGGGAGCGGCCAGCGGATCACGCCCGTCGGGCCCGCTCACTACCGACAGGGCCAACCCGAGGTCCGCCACCGACCGGGCCAACGCCCCGTAGCAGACGAACGGACTGAAGATGCCGGGGGCGTCCCCGTAGACGCTGCCGGTGCGCGGGATCCGTCCATGGGTGGGCTTGATGCCGGCGATGCCGTTGTTGTGGCAGGGCTGGCGCACGCTTCCGCCACCGTCGGAGCCGATGCTGAGCGGCGCCCCGCCGGCCGCGACGAGAGCCGCAGAGCCTCCGCTGCTCCCGCCAGGCGAGCGCGACAGGTCGTAGGGGTTGTTGGTGCGCCCGTAGAGGTCGTTGGCCGACTCCCCGCCGCGTCCCATCTCCGGCACGTTGGTGACGCCCATAATGATCGCGCCGGCGGCCCGCATCCGGGCCACCACCGTGGCGTCCTCGGTAGAGATGCGCCGGAGCGCGGGGCTCCCCCCGCTCGTCACGAGCCCCTCGACGTGCACGACGTCCTTGAGCACCACCGGAAGTCCGGCCAGGAGCCCCAGCGTGTCGCCCCCGGCCCGAGCGGCGTCCACCAGGTCGGCTTCGCGCAGGCAGCGTTCTGGATCCGTCGCTTGGACGAGGGCGTTGATCTTCGGATTGACCGCCGCGATCCGATCCAGGTGGGCCTCCACGACCTCTCGGCTGGACACGTGGCGTGCAGCCATGGCCTCGAGGAGGTCGGATGCAGACCAGCTGCAGAGGTCGCTCACCGGACGATATCTACCTCGCCACCGAGGACGAGGTCCACCGATCGGTCGAGCACCGGGATCGTCGCACCGTCAACCGTATTGCATTGTATTGCAACGACGCAACAATCTCTGCTACAAACGGGAAATGGCCGACAGGGTTCCTTCGGTTGTCCAGGTGGACCCGCAGTCCGCGGTGCCGTCGTTCGAGCAGGTTCGCGCCCAATTGGCTGCCCTCATCGATTCGGGTCGGATCGAGCCGGAGGAGCGGCTGCCGACGGTGCGGCAGCTGGCCGGCGATCTCCATCTCGCCGTCAACACGGTGGCGCGCTCGTACCGGGAGCTGGAGGCCGCCGGACTCGTGGAGACGCGCGGGCGCCACGGCACGTTCGTGGCCGGCTCCCCGACTCCGCAGCGGCGAGAAGCGGTACGAGCCACTCGGGACTTCGCCGAGGTCATGCGCCGGCTCGGCATCGGCCCGCGAGGCCCTGGCCATCGTGCGACGGGAGCTCGGTCTCGATCCCGGCTCGACCAGCCCCCACCCACCCGGACACCGCGGCCAGCCGGCTTGAGCTGGGGCATGACGGGCCAGGGCGGGGTGTCGGGATGAACGGACCCGGACTTCCCTGGATTGCCACCTATGCGGTGGTCCTCCTCCTCATGGGCGTGCCGCGCTCGGCGCGACATCACGAGCTGGTCCAAGCGGGCGCGCAGCTTGCGGCGCGCGTGGACCTGGCTCTGACGCCGGCAATCGAACTGAGGGTCATTCGGTACCTGCGTTCCCGGGAGCTGGCCGGTCTCGTCGCCGGGCTTCTTGGAGCGGTTTTGCTGCAATGGGGAATGGAATACGGGCGACCCGACAGAGCCCTTCCCTCGGGTCCAGCATTCGCGCTCGTGATCGGCGGTCCCGCCGTCATCACGCTCTCCGTGCTCGTGGCGGCGCGCTCGGCCTCGATGGAGAGCATCCGGCTCGACTCGGTTGGCGCACCTACGCCGGCTCGCACTCAGGGACGCACTGACAAGGAAGGAGTGGCTCGCCTTGACGTTGGCCGTCCCCACCACGGCCCTCGTCGCCACGTGGACGCTCTGGGCCACGGCGCCAACGACACGACCATGGTTGTGGGCAGCCGTGCTGGTGATTCTGACCCAGGCGGCCCTGGCCATCTGGTCGGCGCGGGCGATCCTCGATCGGCCATCGGCGGGGAGCGATACCCTCGATCTCGCCTGGGACGATGCGCTCCGACTGCGGAGCGCCCGCGAGCTCCTCTTGGGTTCCACCCTCGGTGCCGCTGCCCTTGTTGCTTTCTGCGGTGGTCTGAGCGTTGTTCTGACGCGGGCCTCGGTTCCAACGGGACCAATCGTCCTTTTCACTCTTTCCCTCGGGCTGTTCGTGCTCCTCGCGCACTTCCTGAAGAGCGGCGCCGCACGGGACGCCTGGCGCAAGCTCTGGCCTGCGTGACGACGACCCAGGGTTAGCGGGGCCGCCGCCACCCCTGCTGCTCCAGGCGAGCGCCGACAGACCGATAGCGGCCCACGGGAACGAGGTGCACGCCATCGAAGGCCCTGCTGGACTCGATCTCGCGCATCAGTTTGCACGCCCGCTCGACCCCGGCGTCCGGATCTGCCCCGAGGTCGGTCAGGAGATCAGGCGGGATCTCGATCTGGTCGGTTGCTTGGAGCAAGGTCTTGGCCATTCCCGGATTCGCCACTACGAGGACTCCCGCATAGACCGCTCCGTCGAACTCCAACGATTCCCTCCAGCGCATGAGCTTCCCGAGATCAAAGCTGGCCTGCAGGAACAAGAAGTCGGCGTCCTCCTTCCAGGATGGGAGGGGTTTGAGCCTGCTCGTCACGCCGACTCCGAACGGACCGTGTCCCGCGAAGGTCGCGGAGCTACCGAATGTCCGGACCTCCTCGAGCATCGTCCGCACGTCGAGGTCCGTGGACCGTGATCCCGACGCGGGCTCGTCCCCAAAGACACAGAGGAAGCGGTCGACCCCGTACGCGGCCGCCGTCAAGAGATCGCGGCGGAAACCCAGACGGTTCCGATCGCGGCTGTTGAGACAGGCGATGGCCCGTTGGCCCATGGCGGCGACCTCGTGGGCGACGGCGATGCTCGAGACCGTCGCTCGTCCCAGGTGATTGTCGGGAACGAGAAAGGCATCCGCTATCGGAGCCAGCACACCCACCTGATGACGAATCCGCGTCAGGTCGGGTTTGGTTGCCGGCTCGATCTCGGCGACGACCTCGAAGGCGCGCTCAGCCATGCGCCACGCTAGCTGGCCGTTTGCTCAGACCAAGTAGCCGGCCCGGGCACCCCTCGAGTTCGCCCGATACGTCAGGATTCGTCGTGCGGCCTCGGAGAGTCCCTCGAGGAGGAAGTTCCCGAGGTCCCCTCGCCCGAGCGGGTTTCGTCGAAAGGGAGGCAGGCACCATAGGCATGCTGCCTCGCAACGCCTTCGTCACCGAGATGCCGCCATTCATGGCGATCGTCGTGCATCAGCGCCCCGAGGGACTCGGGTCCAAGGGCAGCGGCCACCTGGGCCCAGCCTCGCTCGGCGAGCTCACACGCCGATTCCGCCCACGGAACAGCCGGCGGGGGATCTACGTCCCCCGGGCTTTCGCCTTGATCCACGTCTCCATTCTGGCGTTCCCCTTCGACGTGCCACGGGGTCGCCGTTGCCAACGCCCACGACTAGAACTAGTATAACTAGTACCATGCTCCCCTCGGAACCACCGGATCGAGACAGCGGTCGACTCGGCCGAGGTGGTGTCGCGCGGTGACGCTGGTGCGTGACGCGCCGGAGGCGACCGACCTCGGTCCCTCCGAGGTCCCCGTCAACCCCGAGGCCCTCTTTCGGGAGGCTCGGCGGCGGCGCCATCGCAGATGGGCCCTCGCCGCAGCGATCGCCGTGGTGACCTCCACGGTCGTCGCTGTCGGATTTGATGTCGGAGGTTGGGGGCCTGCATCACGACACACGACGGCACACAACCTGGGCGGGGCATCCTTCGGAGACGGACCACCGCCGCGTGCGATTTCAGACCGTCCAGGCTCGAGGTACAACACGGCGGTCGTCAGCGACGAAGGGGTCACTCGTCCAAGCTCGAACGGTCTCACAGCTCGGTGGGCCGTCAACGGATCGGGGATCGTCCTGTCGGCAGATGGCGGCCATCGTTGGCGCAACATCACGCCTGCCGCGGTCAAGACCGTCGATCCCGTGGACGCTCCGTCACGGCTGGGCTCCCTCGTCGGCATCGGGACGAAGGATCTGTGGCTGCCGGTCCATGAGGTGATCGGTCTCGTACCGCCCGGCGAGGGAACGGGCGCTTCGACCAGCGGCGTCGGCGTGGAACGCTCAACCGATGGTGGCCGCACGTGGTCCTTGTCCGTGCTCCCTGGGTGCATCCAGGCCTGCGGCGACGATGTGGACCTCAGCTTCATCACTCCGTCCGTCGGGTTCGCCTTGACCGAGCTGACGAGCCCGCCTGCGACCGGACTGATCGACAATGCCGATCTGCACCTCTTCTCTACCGCCGACGGTGGCGCGAGCTGGACGAGCGTGTCCGATCCGCAATTCAACGGTCAGGGGGCCTCGATCACCTTCCTCACCCGACAACGGGGATGGGCCCTTACCAAGCCCAGCTGGCGTCACTCCCCATCCACCGGTCGGACCGTCGAAGATCCGGGCGGTGCCCTCTACGAGACATCCGACGGTGGATTGAGCTGGCACCAGGTTCAGGCTCTGCCTGTCGACGAGCGATACCAGCTGCCCACTTTTCTCGACGGGCGGATGGGCGTGCTCCTCGGACTGGACGCCGTGCCTGGCGCACGTGGCGAGTCGACGGTCTTCGTGACCGCCAACGGCGGCCAGACCTGGACTCCACATCCCGGACCGCGCAACCCCGCGCTGCTCGGCTATGTCCGCGGCGCCACTGCGTCGCTTCCTGGGCCACCCTTCTCCGCCGTCAGCCCCCGCCAATGGTTCGTGTTCATGGGCCCGGCCATGTACACGACGGTCGACGCCGGACGGCATTGGGGGCGTATCGCGACCGATCCCTATTGGTCGGCCGGAGCGATGCAGTCGCTGCACTTCGAGTCCGGCTCTCATGGCTGGGCCGCGGCATACGTCCCGGACTGCCGGCCCATGGCTGGGACCGGAACGTGCACACCCATCGGTGCCTCGCTGCTGATGACCACCTCGAACGGTGGGCGAAGCTGGCGACCACTCCCCTACTGGCGGGCCAGCGCCGCGTACTCCCCGGGGCCCAGCGTGTGCGGCTTGGTGCACTGGCCGAGGGCCTACCCGGGCTGCTGACTCCTCGTCGCAGCAACCCGGCTGCCCGACAAAGTCCCAGGTGACGGGGCTCAACCACGTCATAGGCGTCGTGGCCGGGGTGTAGTATCCGTGGATGGAGCACCCGGTGCGTACGCATGAGTAACGCCCCCGCCCGCAACGGGAGCACTGCTCGGCGGCCGGCAGACGGCGGTGCCGCGACCGTTTTGGTGGTCGACTTTGGCGCGCAGTATGCGCAGCTGATCGCCCGCCGGGTGAGGGAAGCCGACGTCTACAGCGAGATCGTCCCGCACACGCTGTCGGCAGCCGAGATCCTCCAGAGAGCGCCGGCAGCCATCATCCTCTCGGGTGGGCCATCGAGCGTCTATGCGGAGGGGGCTCCTCGGGTCGATCCTGCGCTCCTCACGGCAGGCGTTCCCGTCATGGGAATTTGCTACGGGTTCCAAGCGATGGTGGTCGCCCTGGGGGGCGAAGTGAGCCGAACCGGCATGGCGGAGTCGGGTCGCACCAACGCCACCGTCGACCCGGGTGCCTGGCTCTTCGACGGACAACCGGAGCAGCAGTCGGTCTGGATGTCTCACAACGACTCGGTGAGCACGCTTCCGCCGATGCTGCGGGCGACGGCCCAGACACCCGGAGCATCGGTTGCGGCTTGTGAGAGCGAGGACAGGTTGCTTTCTGGCGTGCAATGGCATCCCGAGGTCGCGCACACGGTCTTTGGTCAACGCACGATCGAGCAGTTCCTCGGCTCTGCGGCGGGGCTCGAGCCGGAATGGACCATCGACAACATCGTCGAGTCCAAGGTCGTCGACATCCGGGATCAGGTGGGAGCGCACCCGGTCATCTGTGGGTTGTCGGGCGGGGTCGATTCTGCGGTGGCGGCCGCCCTCGTCCACCGGGCGGTCGGCGACCAGCTCACGTGCGTCTTCATCGACCATGGTTTGCTGCGGGAGAGAGAGGCCGAGCAGGTCGAGGTCGACTTCGTCAAGGCGACCGGCGTCAAGCTGGTGGTCCGCGATGAGCGGTCACGCTTCCTCAAGGCGCTCGCCGACGAGACGGACCCGGAACAGAAGCGGCGCATCATCGGGCGGGAGTTCATCCGGGCCTTCGAGGACGCCGCGGGCGAGATCGTCTCAGGCCAGGGTCACGAGGATCCGATCCGGTTCCTCGTCCAGGGAACGCTCTATCCGGACGTCGTCGAGTCCGGAGGCGGAGAGGGAACTCACGTCATCAAGAGCCACCACAACGTCGGCGGACTGCCTGACGACCTGGGATTCTCGCTGGTCGAGCCGCTCCGGACGCTCTTCAAGGACGAGGTTCGTGCGATCGGACGGGATCTCGGCCTGCCGCCGGAGATCGTCGGGAGGCATCCGTTCCCCGGCCCCGGCCTGGCGATACGCATCGTCGGCAAGGTGACCGAGGAGAACCTGGCTGTCGTCCGCGCCGCGGACGCGATCGCGCAGGACGAACTCGTCCGGGCGGGTCTCCACGGGGAAGTCTGGCAGTTTCCCGTGGTCCTGCTGGCCGACATTCGCTCCGTCGGCGTCCAGGGAGACGGGCGCACGTACGGACATCCCATCGTCCTGCGGCCCGTCACGAGCGAGGACGCGATGACGGCCGACTGGGCCAGGCTGCCCTACGACCTTCTCGAGAGGATCTCCAAGCGCATCACCGACGAGGTCGAAGGGGTAAATCGCGTGCTCCTCGACATGACCTCCAAGCCGCCCGGCACGATCGAGTGGCAGTAGGCCCTCTGAGATAGGCCCACTCGGCCTCACTGTCCCCGGTTGCCAGACGACTTGCCCTCAAGCTGCCAACGCACCCATCCTCGCCCGGCGCGGCGCTCGAGCTTGAAGAGGTTCACCGAGGTGACCCAGACCAGCCGGTTGCCCTCGTCGACGGCATAGAGCGTTCGCATCTCGGCATCCAGGTGCCTCGCGTGGTCATTCTTCGTCCGGCGGCCCCGCCGAGCTCCTCCGGACCCCTTGGCCTTCCGATGCGGGAGGACCGCAGTGCCGATCCGTGCCGAGCTCAACCGTCCGCGGAGCGGCTGATCGAACATGGTCGAGTGGATACGACCGGAAGCCATCCGCGACCAATACGGACCCGCGACGGAAGGGAGCTTGGCGGCGGCGAGTTGCCACTCGCGGGCAGTGGACTCGTCCACGGCACATACCACCCACCCCGGTGACTCGGAGCTCTCCGTCGTGCGGGTTTGTGTAGGCGGCTCGAGCACTGGTCCGGTGCCCGCAAACTCGTCGGTCAGTCGTCGCACCTGGGGGTTCGCCTCCCATTCCTCGGCAGTGAAGGACCAGGGTGCCAGGGTGTCTTGCATACTCCGACCGAAAGCCAGGAGATCTGTTCGTGAGGTCAGCGTGGTCGCCGACAGCAGGACGGAACGCCATGCCTCGAGGGCAACGGCGCGATCCTCGTCCGTAAGGTGTCGCAGGAGGGCGAGATCGCCGTCCTCGAGTTCCCCCGGATCATCGGGCCAGCACTCCGAGCTTGCCGACAGCTGCTCCAAGGCGCGGCGCGCGGCTTCCCGAAGCCTCTCGATCTCCTCGTCCAACCCACCGTCCGCCATCGATCAGCCTCCGGTCTCGCCGAGGCCAATCGCCTGACCCTCGGACCGACGGCCGGTCCTGGGCCGCTCGCCCCGGTATCGCGCAGCCGGTAGCTTCCACCCGATGACGGAGCATCAACGCTTGGAAGGTCCGATCGGCATCGTCGGCGCAGGCTACATCGGACATCTCTTTGCGCAGCAGTTCGCGTTGGCCGGTTATGACGTCCGAGCTTGGTCACCCACCACGTCCGTGCACACCCTGCAAGACCGACTCCGACAGAGCCTGGGTGCGCTCGCGGAGATCGGCGCGGTGGCACCCTCGGACATCGACGGGGTTCTAACGAGGGTCTCCGTCTATCCCGACTTGGCCGACGCCCTCGCTCCGTGCACGGCGGTCATGGAGTCGATCGTCGAGAATGCCGATGTGAAATCCGCCTGCTACCGGCAGATCGAGGCGGCGATCAGCGCCGATGCCCTCCTCTGGAGCTCGACGTCCAACTTCCCGATGACCCGGCTCGCCAAGGACATGGTCCACCCCGAACGAGCGATCGTGGTCCATCCGGTGCAGACACAGCTCATCATCTTCGTCGAGGTCGTCGCCGGGGAGAAGACCAGCGACACCACCGTGAGGAGCACCGTTGGCTTTTGCGATGACATCGGCCTCCGCGCGATCCGGGTCAACAAGGAGATCCCCGGATTCCTCTGGAACCGGGTCTGGTTTGCGATGCTGCGCGAGATGTTGCACCTCCTGGACATCGGCGCGGTGGAGCCACTGGAGCTCGACGCCCTGGTGCAGACCACGCTCCGCGCCTTCATCCCGGTGTTCGGGCCACTGCAGATGACCGACCTCATCGGCCACGACACGCTCCGCGACATCTCGAACGCCCTCTACCCCGAGCTGGCCACCGACCAGAGCGCCGCACGGTCCGTCGAGCAGAACGTCGCCCAGGGACGGCTCGGCGTCAAGAGCGGCCGTGGCTTCTACGACGACAACGGCGAGCGGGTCGCTGACCTCACGAAGAGGCTCTACCGGGCCGCTCGCGAACTTGCTGGTGGGCCAGCCGAGGAGTGAGACCGCTACAGGTCCCCTAACCGATGGAGGCGAGTAGCTCGGTCACCGGCTTCGGTTGCCAGTGCTCGTCCCAGAGCCCCCCGAAGCCACCCACCGGGGATGCGACCCTGTGCATCGGAGAGTCCACCGCCAAGAACCACACGAACGGGACGTCCGTGGCCAGGAGCGCCTGGTAGAAGAGACGTTGGTTCTCCGGCGTGGCACCCGGAGTGGATTCGGGATGGAGGGCGGCGCTCGGGAAGGAGGTCTCCTGCACCACGACGGAGCGGTCGGGCGGGATCCCCGGCGTGTGAGCGACCAGCTCATGGGCCTCGGCAACCCATCCGGCGGCCGTCAAGGGGTCGTTGCGGTGCAACACCCACCAGGGGTGCACGTTGAGAAACGAGAAGTCACCCACCGACGTCGCCAGGTCGGGATGAACCTGCCAGTCCGGAGGCTGGAAGCCGGTGGTCACCGGTCGCCCGGATCGCTCACGCACCTCGTCCATCTCGCGAACCAGTCGTTCGAGGTCGGCGATCCCCTTCTGGATGATCTCGTTGCCGACGCAGACGGCGTCGACCGCGTCGCGGGCCTGGTCGAGGTTGGCCTTCTCGCGGGCGAGGAGGTCGTCGTCCTGCCACCAGAGCTTGGCGACGACGTGTTCGAAGCCAACGCTCTTCGCGATCTCTGGTGCGCGCTCGAGCCCGAACGCCATGCTGTTCGTCACCAGGCCCCGGAACCCGGCCCGGTAGAGAAGCTGCAGCTCCGTCTCCAATTGCTCGGTGGTGGTCGGATTCTTTCCAACGACGAAGTCGAACGGCGGGCCGGGGTTGTAGTTGATCCAGTTGCGCTGGGTCCGCAGTGCGGCGAAGAGGTCGCTGACCATCGGCGTAGGGTAGCGAATCGAAGCCAGGGAGGAAGCGAGCAGATGTCGAACAAGCCGGTCGTCGAGGCACTGGTCTCCGCCATCAACGGTGACGACGAGCCGGGCGTTCGGGCCCTCCTCGATACGAATCTCGTCTCCCATGGAGCGCTGGGCGACGTCGAGGGCCCAGACGGCTTCGTCGGTCTGATGCTCGGCAACGTGCGGGGTGCGTTCCCCGACGCGCACATCGAGCTGCTCTCGATGATCGAGGAGGGCGATCTGGTGTCCTTTCGGCTCGACGGTCTCGGCACCCATCGGGGCCCCTTCCTGGGGGTCGAACCGACCGGAAGGTCGGTCCGGATCCGAGGAATCCACCAGGCCCGCTTCCGTGGGGGCCGCATCGTCGAGCACTGGCAAGGCCCCGACATCCTGGCGATGCTGTTGGACATGGGTTGGTTTCCCCCGCGCCCTCGAGACTCGACCCGGCAGCCGGGTCCACCGAACGCAGATCCCCCTTGAGGGAATCCGTCCGGGCCCGTAGCATTTGTTATTGGCCCGCGAGAGCGTCGTCGATCATCTCAAGCGCTCCCGCGGCCGGAGATGAGAGGGGGCTCCGATGCCCAAGTACGTGATCCTCTTGAACTGGACGGATCAAGGCGTCCGAGACGTCAAGGACACCGTCAACCGCTATCAGCTTGCGAAGAAGCTCGTGGAGAGCAAGGGCGGCAAGTTCGACGCGGTCGTCTGGACGGCAGGACCTTACGACATGGTGGCCATCACCGACGTGCCCGACGAGGAGACCGGAACCGCCATCAACCTTCAGCTCGGCGCAGCCGGGAACCTGCGCACGCTGACGATGCGCGGCTTCACCGAGAAGGAGATGTCCGGGATCCTGGCAAAGATGGGCTAGGCGACTTTCGTCCGGCGCCTGAGGGTGCCGGCGATGGCGGTGCCCCAGACCAAGACCAGGATCCCGTAGAGACCGAGTGGTGCGGCCGCTGCCGGGCCGAACGCCGCGACCGCCAGGGACGCGGCGATGGCAAAGTCGCGCATCGACGTGGTGAGCAGCAGGGCACCGGCCCTCGGCCGCAGGCTGCGGCGGCCGAGGAGCCAGCCCACGAGGGCGGACCCGGCGAGGAAGACGAGCAAGCCTGCGAGCACACCGAAGTAGCGACCGGAGAGATGGACCTCCGAGGCGATGAGGGCAACCAGGGCCGAGACGGTGACCGTCGCCGTGAGCGAGGCGCCCTTCTCCATCCTGGCGCCGGGCGGTCGAACCGCGCGCAGCAGGAGGCCGGCGGTGAGGGGAAGCGCGACGACGAGAGCCAGGTTCACGATGATCTGACCGGTGTCGATGTTGACGTGGCCGGCCTCGAGAGCGAGCGCCGGCCCCGCGATCGCGATGGCTCCCACGGTGGAGGTGACGAGGATCCCGGCCGCCAGAACGGTCGCCCCGCCGGCCATCGCGGTGGTGGCCACCGACGCGATCTCGCAAGGAGCCAGCCCGACGACCATGACCCCGTCGCGCAGCGAGCCTGCGGCCACGACCCGAGAAGCGACCCAGGACAGGGCGGGCAGCAAGGTGATACCGGCGACGAAGGAGGCGAGGAGCGGCCGCCAGGTGTCACCAACGCGGCGCAATGCCGCGGGCTCGACGCCGAGGGCGGTGGCGAACACCAGGATGGCCAGCAGAACGTTGATGCCCTGGCGGGCAGCCAACCAGGCCAGGGGCGCTTGCGCGCTCAACCCGATCGCGGCGGCGACCACCACCCCCAGCAACTCCGGGTAGGCAGCAACGAGCGAACGCAAGCGGCCGAGGCGGGAGTTCACGGTGGCGTTTTGAACGGATCGGGCTGAGAGAGCCGTGCGATCGCGTCGCCTCAGGCGACGAGGGCGGTCACGCCTCGGAGGGTCATGGGTAGACAGGTGAGCGCTGGGGGAACAGCGCCTCGAGAATGCCGGGTGCGCCGGGGGCGAGCCCGGTGACGGCGAGCCCGTCGGCTCCGATGTCGAGACGGAAGCGCATCGGAGCGCAACAGTCGCTCTCCTCCGCGCAAAGGCGGGCGACGCATGCGACCACCTCCGGGTCGGCGGCAAAGGTCAGACGCACGACGTCGCCGTCTCGGCGCACCGACGTGGCCTCTTCGGCCAGTACCCTCCACTCGGCCATCCGGGCGCTCCTCGACTCGTCGTCGAGCGAGCATTCCCGACGCGCCCATTCCCCCGTCGGCTCGTCGCCGGTCAGGTCGAGATCCGCCTCGCAGCTGCATCCCTTGCTGCACCGCTCGGCGCCCGCTTCGCGACCGGCCAGACGGCCCCGCACGGCGCCCAACTGGGCTTGGAACGCCTCCAGCTCTCGTCGCTGCGTCCGAACCTGATCGATCCGCACGGCCAGGTACCTGCTCAAGCGGTCCTGCAGGTCGCGGCATTCGGTGTCCGGCCACACCGTGAGCAGCTCGGCGATCTCCTCGAGGCTCATCCCGATCCCCTTGGCCCGGTTGATGAACGCCAGCTCGTCGAGCGAGGAGTGATCGAACAGGCGGTAGCCGTTGCCCGCCCGTCGGGCCGGCGACAGCAACCCGACCCGTTCGTAGTAGCGCACCGTCGACGCCGGCACGCCGGCCGATTCCGCCAGCTGAGACACCCGCAGACCCTCCATGGCGACAGGGTAAACCTTGAACCCAGCTCCGAAGTCAAGAGCCCGGGCGTCTCCGTCGCTCCGCCAGCGCGGGCGAGCTAGAGCCGCTCGGCTTCGAGGATGCGCTCGACCGCACCCGTCACCGACTCCTCCATGTGGTCGGGGCGAAACTCGCGGGCAGGCCAGCTTCGCCCGCGAGTCATCCAGACGGTGCGGAGTCCGAGCCAAACTGACTCAGGCCCGAGAGCCCCGATCTGGCTCCCTGCGGGCGAGGACGAAGGCCTCCACGGCGCCCCTCGCTCCTCGGATCGGCGACACGACACTGCCGAGAGTTCGCCAACCGTGGAGAGACAGGCCGCCTCGGACGCTGCCCAGGGCGGATGCGACATCCTCGGGTCGAGCCGCGAGCCTTCCGGTCCTCAGCTCGTAGGTCGGCTTGACGAGAACGAGCAGTCGGGCGTCGGACGCGAGGAGTCGTCCGGGGATCTGGGGAAGCGCGTCGGCGGCGGGCAGATAGGACAGATCCATCGTCACCAGGTCCACCTCCTCCTCGATGACCTGGCGGTCGAGCAGGGCGATGTTCGTCCGCTCGAGATTGACCACCCGCCGGTCTTGACGGAGCGCGCCACGCAGTTGCCCAAACCCGACGTCGACTGCGTAGACCCGTCGAGCACCGGCGTCCAAGAGCGCCTGGGTGAATCCACCTGCTGCCGCCCCGACGTCGAGCGCAACCAGGTGGGCGACGTCCAGGGAGAACGCCTGCAGTGCATGCGCGAGCTTGACGGTCCCGCGCAACGGGCCCTCCTGGCGTAGTCGTATGGACGCGTCGGCTCGCACACGGGCATCGGGATTGGTCATCGGGACCCCGTCTGCGGTGACGGTGCCCTGGGCGATCAGCTCCTCTGGGTCTCCTCGGTCGGGAAACCGATGGCGCAACAGGGTTCGTAGGGGCACGAAGCGTGCACGTCGATTCTTCGACACGTAGGGCTCTCCTCTCGCTCGGACCTGGTGGGGACCGAGCGGGCGAGGAGGCCCACGGATCGAAGGATGGATGCTGCCGAACCGCCATCCGGGCGCGACAAGACTCCGGCCGGGTGCGGCCGATTGGCGGCGACGACAGGAGTCGAGTCAGCCCTAGCGGAAGGCCATGCCCAAAGCATCATGAGCGCGAGCGGAGTGGTCAAGCCGGCACGGAGTGCGTCGGGCTCATTCCTGCGGCACGCAAGATTCGTCTTCGAGAGAGGCTCGATCTCGTCCAGTTCGGGCGCGCTCGACGGGGTCGGGATGACCTTGCATGGCCGGTTGACGCTGTCGGGCTTCACTGCGAGGCTTTGCGCTTCCATTTGCCGCGAAGAGGGGAACCGCGATGAGTCTGTTCGGCCGCAAGAAGCGGAAGCAGCGGCTCGATGAGGCGGGGGTCGATACCCCAGCCGTGCTGGTCTCGTTCCTCGAGGTGGGCCAGCAGAACTTCACGCCGCTTGTCGACCTGACGCTACGGATCACTCCTGCGGCCGGGAGCGGTCCGTTCGAGGTGACCGCCCGCACTCAGGTCCCGTTCTCGCAGGTCGGCAAGCTGGCGGCAGGCGACATCTTCTCCATGCGCTACGACCCCACTGATCACGACAACTGGGAGCTCGGCGACAAGATCAGCAGCGCGGCGGGTGACGGCGCCCAGGGGAGCCTTGACGACGTCAGCGCAGGGCAGATCGCCGCAGCGATGGAGGCGACCGGGACCACGGCCCAACGCCGCTCGGCTGCCGAGCTGCTGACGAGCGGCCAGCGCATGACGGCGATCCTGCGCGAATTCTCCCCCTCGGGAAAGACCGTCGGCGACGTCGACCCTTCGCAACCAGATCCGAGCGATCCGGTCTATGTGTTCAAGGCCGAGCTGCCCATCGACGGCTCCAGCCCGATCGAGGCCGTCTTCATGAATCGAGTACCCGAGGCGAAGGTGGCAAGCCTCACCCTGGGCGCACATCTGAATGTCGCGGTCAACCCGGCCAATCCCAGTCGCGAGCTCACGATCGATTGGACGAACTCGCCGGTGGTCGCCTGAAACGTGCCCCCGGCTGGGGACTGATCTGCCATCAGTGATCCATCTGCCCGTGCGGTGGCGAATCGCGGTCAGCCGACAACTGGGAGGGATGGCAGATGGGGGCCGATGAGAACGTCAAGACCATCCAGGGCGTCTACGAAGCGTTCGGCAGAGGGGACGTGCAGGCGGTCCTCGATGCCGTAGCGGACGACGTGGACTGGGCAACCGAGACCTCCTCGACGGCCGCTCCCTGGTACGGCGTCCGTCACGGAAAGGACGGCGTCGCCTCCTTCTTCGAGGCGTTCGGTTCGACGATGGACGTCCGGGAGTTCAGCCCCTATGCGTACGCGGCGAACGACTCCGAGGTTCACACCGTCGTGCACTGCCGGGCCACGTCGCGAAAGACCGGCAGGGAGCTGGACCACGATCTCCACCACTTCTTCCGATTGCGCGACGGAAAGATCGCCTTCTACCGCGGCACGGAGGACACCGCCCAGACCGAGGCAGCCCTACGGGGGTAGCCGTGATCCGCAACTCCCTCGTCGTACGGCGTCCCGTACAGGCCGTCTTCGGCTATGCCGCACAATTCGACCGGCATCCTGAGTGGCAGCCGGATCTCAAGGGTGCAGAATTCGAGGGGCCCGCTGCCGTGGGGAAGACCGGCTTCGAGACCCGCCAGATGGGACGTCGCACCCAGCGCTACCAATGGCGCGTGAGCGAGTGCGACCCGCCACGCACGCTCGGCTTCGAAACCTTGAGCGGACCGATGAGACCGGCCGGCACGATGCGCTTCTCCTCGGACGGCGAGGACACTCGGGTCTCCTTCGAGATGGTGCTGAACCCACGCGGTCTCCTGCGCCTGATGGCGCCGATCATCGAGCGTCAGGTACAGCGGAGCACCAAGGCAGACCTCGAGAGGTTCAAGGAGATCCTCGAACGCCCGGGCCACGCATCACCGTGACCGACCCACCATCACGGCGCCGGATCCGAGATGGGAGAGGTCGGATAGCTGTAACGAGTCTGCAGCGTGATCAAGTCGGCATGAACACGATGTGGAACCCGAATGGAGAAGTCGTCACGAGGGCGGAGCTGCCCAGTGAGGACGACGGACGCCTCCTACGCTCCGAGGCGTGACCCGTCGGTCGGAATTTTGAACACGTAGCGCGAACTCGTCCACGGGGCGGGAAAGGATGGCCGTGATGCCAAAGGACGCCGCCAGTCGGTTCGAGTCCCGGTTCACAGGGCAATTGGTTCGTCCAGGGGACGACGAATACGACGGCCTTCGAACCGTCTTCAACGCGATGATCGACCGGCGACCGGCGGTCCTCGCCAGGTGCCACAACCAGCGCGACGTGGCCGCGGCCGTCGACTACGCCCGCGAGGCCGGCCTCAGCCTGGCCGTCTACGGGGGCGGGCATGGTGTGACCGGCAACGCCGTGTGCGACGAGGGTCTGGTCGTCGATCTCCGGCCGATGAAGGGTATCGAGATCAACCCCATCACCCGCACCTGTCGCGCCGAGGCCGGATTGACCTGGGGTGAGCTCGACGCCGCGACCCAGGAACACGGGCTTGCGGTGACCGGGGGGCGGGTCTCCTCGACCGGTGTTGCGGGACTCGTGCTCGGAAGCGGCTCGGGCTGGATCGAGCGGAAGTTCGGTCTCACGGCGGACAACCTGCTGTCCGTGGAGATGGTCGCCGCGGACGGCAGCCTCCTACGAGCGTCCGAGGGCGAGAACGCGGAGCTCTTCTGGGCGACGCGAGGCGGAGGCGGGAACTTCGGCATCGTCACGTCCTTCACCTTCCAGCTCCACGAGGTCGGCCCCACCGTGCTGGGCGGCATGCTGTTGTACCCGGCGCCGATGGCGTCGGCCGTCCTCCGGAACTTCCGTCAGGTGATCGCGGCGGCGCCGGACGAGGTCGGCGGCGGCGTGGCACTGATCACCGCGCCACCCGAAGAGTTCGTCCCCGAACCCGTGCGGGGCCAGCCCGTCGTCGGAGTGATCGTGTGCTACACCGGGCCGGTCGCCGATGGCGAGATCGCCTTGGCGCCGTTCCGGGAGTTCGGCCCGCCGGCTTTGGACCTGGTCGAGCCCATTCCCTATCTCGCCATGCAGCGCATCATCGATCCGGGCAACCCGGAGGGGATGCGCAACTACTGGACCGCCGACTTCCTGGCGGGCCTGCCGGACGAAGCGATCGAGATCCTCTGTCGGTACCACCTGTCGAAGCCGTCACCTCTGACGCAGATCGTGCTCCTTCCCGGCGGAGGGGCGATCGCCCGGATTCCCGACGATCGCATGGCGTTCGGTCAACGACACGCCCCGTTCAACCTCCACATTCTCTCCATGTGGGGAGACCCGGCCGATGACGACGCCAACATCGCTTGGACGCGAGCCTTCGGTTCCGACATGAAGCCCTTCAGCACGGGGCGGACCTATCTCAACTTCATCGGTGACGAAGGCGTCGAGAGGGTCAAGGCGGCCTTCGGCCCCGATGCCTACGCCCGCCTGCAGGTCATCAAGAGGCGCTACGACCCCACCAACCTCTTCCGCCTCAATCAGAACATCGAGCCCAGTGCCTCCATCAAGGAAGAGGTGACGTCGACGGCTCGCGGCTAGTGGCTCCTCGCGGCGCCGGCCCGGGTCCCCCCCCACCAGGGCGGCTCGCCGTCTCCGGCGATCGGCGATTCGAGCACCCCCACGGACGACCCTGTTCTTGCAGGCGAGTCCCCTGAATGGCGCCCAGAGGACTCGAGACCGACCAGGGACTACGCTCCAAATCGAATGGGCGGGAGAGCGCAGCTCGAGGCCGACTACCTCGTCGTCGGTGCCGGCGCACTCGGGATGGCGTTCGTCGATTCATTGATCGGGCACCGAGACGCCGAGGTCATCATGGTCGACCGCCATCACGGGCCCGGCGGCCATTGGCGTGATTCCTACCCCTTCGTGCAACTCCACCAGCCCTCGCGCTTCTACGGCGTCGATTCGACCCCGCTCGACCGCGGCTCGGCCGGCCTCGACGGGAGCGCAGACGCCTCCGATCGAGCCAGCGGCTCCGAGATCTGCGGCTACTTCGACGAGATCATGCGCGGTCGCTTTGTCTCCTCTGGACGAGTCCGATTCTTCCCGATGTGCGACTACCTGGGTGACCGGCGCTTTCGCTCGCGAGTGACTGGCAAAGAGGCGGAGGTGACGGCCCGAAGCCATCTGGTCGACGCGACCTACATGGCGTCGCAGGTGCCGGCCACCCACCCCGCTCCCTTCGAAGTGGCCGAGGGCGTCCGAATGATCCCCGTCGGCGAGCTGGCGGACGTCGAGAGTCCTCCCGCGGGGATCGTCATCATCGGGGCAGGAAAGACTGCCTTGGACGCCATCTGCTGGCTCCTCGACCGGGGAACCGATCCCGACGACATCACCTGGATCCGCCCGCAGGACACCTGGCTCCTCGACCGGGAATTCTTCCAGCCAGGCCAGGCTCGGACCTTTCTGGGGGTGATCCTTCAGTTCGAGTCGATGGCCGCCTCCGACTCCGTGGAAGAGACGTACGAACGCCTCGAGGCAGAGGGCCTGGTGCTCCGCACCGACCGGACTGTTGTCCCGACCATGATGAAGGGCGCGACGGTGAGCCGCGCCGAGTTGGAGCAGCTCATGCGAGTGCGGAACATCGTCCGGCTCGGGCACGTCGAGCGGATCGAACCCGATCGGGTGGTCCTCGAGCGGGGAGGGATCCCCACCACTCCCGACCACGTGCACGTGCACTGTGCAGCCCCCGGACTGAGTGACCGGCCACCCACCCCGATCTTCACGGACGACACGATCATCCTTCAGCTGGTGACGCGAGTTGGCCTGACCCTCTCGGGGGCGCTGCTGGGCTTCCTCGAAGCCAGTGGGAGGACGACCCAGGACAAGAACGACCTCTGCCCGCCGACGTCGATGCCCCATACTCCCTTCGACTATCTCCGAGCGGTCCTCGCCGGCATCAGGACGGAGATCGGTTGGGCGGCGGCGCCGGAGCTGCAGGCTTGGCTGGACGACTCGCGCCTCAACCTCCTGAGCGGGTTGTCCGACAACGTGGAGCCACAAGCCCTCGAGGAGATGCAGAACCGATTCTTCACCGCGTTGGCGCCCGCATTCGAGAAGCTGGAGACCTTCGCTTCGCAAGCGACGGCGCAGGAGAGAGTACGGATGTTCGAGCCCAGCAGAAGTCTCCGCGCCTGAGCGACGGTTCTCGCTACCCGCGCGACAGGTCGAATTCGAGGACCTGGGTGAGGCGGATGTTGTTGCCCGACGGGTCTCGAAAAGAGGTGTCGATACCGTAAGCCTGTGGGGTCGGGGGATCGTTGAACGGAACTCCCCTGGCCGAGAGCTCGTCGTACGCCGCCTGGCAGTCCTCGGTCTCGAGGAAGAGCGTGCCTCCAACTCCCTTGGCGACGAGCTCGGCCAGATGAGCGCTGCTCGCCTCATCGATCATGGGAGGCCCCGGGATCGGCATGAGGACCAGACCCATCCCCTCCCGTCCGGCCGGACCGACACACAGCCAGCGGAAGTTCCATGCCTCCACGGTGACGTCGGCACGCACCTCCCAGCCGAGTGTCCCGGTGTAGAAGGCAAGGGCCTCGTCTTGGTCGTGGACCCAGAATTTGAGTGTTTGCGATCTTGATCATGTCGACCTCTCCCGACTCGCCGGTACTGCCTCGAGCCTAAGAGGGACGCCCCCCGGCGTCTTCTCGAAACGTGCGGTTCTTGGGCCTTGCGTAGGCCTGCGCCACGCAGCGCGGGATCCGAATCTGCGACTCCGCCGGGGGGTACGTCGCCCGGTACGCCTGAGGGGTCTGTCCGAACATCCGCCGAAAGCTGCTCGTGAACGACCCGACGCCCTGGGCCCCGACCGCGAAGCAGATCCTGGCGACCGACCAATCGGTGGTCTGCAGTAGGGCTGCGGCACGCTCCAACCGCCTCGTCAACAGGTATTGATGCGGTGACTCGCCGAAGGCCCGCGTGAACTGGCGGCTGAAGTAGGCGGGTGACAATCCCGCCGCTGCGGCCAAATCCCCAACCGAAAGCGGCTCCAAGTACCGAGCGTCGGCCAGATCCTTGGCCCTGAGGAGGTGGCGAGCCAGGGGAACCTCACGCATCCCGTTCAGTATGCCTCCCAGGGTCGCCGACCTCGTCGGTCCGAGCAGGCTTCCTTATCCCTTCCCTAGTAGCGCAGGGAGCTGGAAGCACGTTGACAAACCCGCTCACTGGGCGAGACTTAGAAGAATTCCCGTTCTCGGCGGCCCATAGAGGGGGTAGTGGACATGAGGCGACCCGAGGTGGCTGCGAAGGTCGGAGTGCGGGTCGCATTTGCATCGCTCCTTTGCACCTCGGGGGTCATCGCAGCAACCGCTATGCCGGCCGACGCCCAGGGTGGCAACAGGTATTACGTGGTGGCCAATACCGGGGGAAGCCCCTCCTCCTGCCAGACCGCGAGGAACAACCCCGCCGCCCCCTTCGCGCACATTCATGAGGCCCTGTCCTGCGCCGACCTAGACGGCACCACCCAAGCCAGCCCCGACACCATCGAGATCGCCGCCGGAAACTATCTAGGGAGTCTCTCGATCAGGGCCAACGTCAACCTGGTCGGCGCCGGAGCCGGCACCACATCGATCACCGGCGGTACATCGGTGATCAACAACAACAGCGCCATTCACTACGCCCTCGGAGTTGCCGGCCTGAGGATCTCCGGCGGAGTGAGCGGGCCCCCGGGCGGCGGGGGCATCTCGAATGCGGGCACCCTCACCCTGACCAACAGCATCGTGTCCGACAACCACGGACCCCAGGGTGGTGGGGGCATCTTCAACGCCGGCACGGCCAACCTCACCAACAGCACCGTGTCCGGCAATGAATCCTTTGGGAATGGTGGGGGCATCTACAACACGGGCGCTCTCACCCTCACGGCGAGCTCCGTGTCCGACAACCACGTAAACGAGAGTGGTGGGGGCATCTTCAACTCCGGCACGGTCAACCTCACCAACAGCACCGTGTCCGGCAATGAATCCTTAGGGAGTGGTGGGGGCATCTACGGCAGCGGGGGCAGGGTCACTCTCACCGGCAGCACCGTGTCGAACAACTCCGCGTCGTTCTTTGAGTCCGCAACCATCGGCGGGGGCATCTTCAACGGTCGCAGCTCCTCCCTCACCCTCATCGCCAGTACCGTGTCCAACAACGTCGGAACCTTCGAGGGCGGGGGCATCTACAACGAAGACACGGCCAACCTGACCAACAGCACCGTGTCCGGCAATTCCACCGGTCGACGCGGTGGGGGCATCTTCAACACCTTCACCCTCCGCCTCACCCACAGCACCGTTTCGAACAACAGGCAGACCCAGTCCGGAGGACTCGGCGGTGGAGGCATCTATACCTTCGACAATGGGATTGCCGCCGCCGTTCTGTCGGACACCATCGTGGCCGGCAACTCCGCAACCGACCGCGGACCGGACTGCGTTGGCGCACTATTCGAGAGAAGCGGGACCGGCCACAACCTGCTCGGCAACGATTCCAACTGCACTGGTCTGACCAACGGTGTCAACGGGGACCAGGTCGGCTCGGGCGCTGCGCCCGTCAACCCCGTGCTCGGGCCGTTGAGCAACAACGGCGGGCCCACCCAGACCATGGCCCTCGGGCGCACCAGCCCGGCCATCGCCGCCGCCAGCAAGAGCGGTTGTCTCGGCACGCTGGGCAACCAGGATCAGCGGGGCGACCCTCGCCGCGCCGATCAACGCAACACGTGTGACGTCGGTGCCTACGACACGGCCGGGGTGCTCGCCACCATCACCACCGGTGGCACGTCCCCCACCGGGGTGGCCGTCTCTCCCAACGGAACGCGGGCCTACGCCACCAACGCCGGGTCCAACACCGTGAGCGTCATCGACACGACCACCAACACCGTGATCCACACGACCAGTGTGGGCGCCTCCCCCGAGGGGGTGGCCGTTGCCCCGGACGGCAGCCAGGTCTACGTGAGCAATTTCAAGGCCGGCACGGTATCGATCATCAACGCCTCGAACAACGCTGTGGTGAAGACGGTGACCGTCGGCAACCACCCGACCGGAATCGTGCAACTGGAAAGCGTCGTCTACGTGGCCAACGCGGGCTCGGGCACGGTGAGCGAGATCGACACCCTGCACAACGACGCCGTCAGCTCCCCGGGCGCCTTCGCCTCTCTCGGAGGAGAGCCCACCGGTCTCGCTGCCGACGCCCCCAGCAACACGTTGTTCGTGACCAACGCCAGCGCCAACACCTTGACGACCTACTTCATGGGGGACCCCTCCAACCCCGTGGTAGCCGGCGAGGTGTCCCTGCCTTCTGGCTCGGGCCCCACCGACGTGGCCGTATCGAGCGCCGGGGCGTTTGTGGCTCTGCCGGGCACCAACCAAGTGGCGGTGGTCAACCCCGATTTCACGGTGAGGGGCTATGCGGCCGTCCCTGGACAACCGCTCGGGGTGGCGGTCCACGCCGGCCCCGCAGGCGGGGTTATCGCCACGAGCTCCTCTTTGTCCACGACGTCCATGGTCAACCCCGGGACTCCCCCGACCGTGGTATCGACCACGACCGTTGGCTCTGCACCCGACGGCGTGGCGAGCAGTCCCGACGGCTGGTCGGCCTACGTCGTCAACAAGTCCTCGGGCGCGGTGACCGTGCTGGCGACCAACCCGAACAGCAACCTCATCTAGGCGTCGTAGGTGGCGGAACCTTCCCGGCTGGGTGCAGGAGATCGTCCGCTCTGAGCTCTCTGGTCGTCAGCGCGGGTGGTGCGGCGGCCTTGGCGGTCGCGTCCGATGGCTAAGTGGAGGGGGGTCGCCGGCACCGTCGTCGGCGGCTCCGTCGTCGGGTGGCAGCGCTACAGCGTGACCCTCTGCAAGTGCTCGATCATCGAGGGTCGGTACTGCAGCATCCCGAGCGCTCCCACGGTGCGGCGCACCGGAGACCAGTGCTTCTTCGGCGTGCTCGGAAACGGATCAAACTGCGTCGACCACTTCTTCGTGCAGGTCTGCGACTGGCACGTCCCGACCGGCCGGATCGTCGACCAGCTCTTTGGCGCCATTCTCCAAGGACTGCACGTACGACCCGACGCCGGGATCGACGAGTGCCTGGCGCTACGGCAGCGAGTTGGCCATCAAATCCCAACCTCAGGATCGACAATCGACCGCCGTGGAGCTTCCACACGCGCATCTGCGTAGGGAAGACCAGGGAATCATCATCAGGCCCCTCGCCGGGACGCCTAGAGAGCTCCAACTCCTAGCCGTGGGACCGCCTGGCCGCCCGGAGAAGCCGGTGAAGCGGCAACTGCACTTGACCCCACCCGGCGCACTCACCAATGTTGTGGGCCATGCCCCGAGTCGCCCAATGAGCCCAGGAAGCTGACGCCCTCGCATGGGGACGCTCGACAGTGTGCGCGTGCTGGATGCGGGGCTGCTCGTCCAAGGACCGCAGGCTGCCCTCACGATGCTCGAGTGGGGTGCAGACGTCATAAAGATCGAGCTGCCGGGCTTCGGGGATCAGGCCCGTTGGCTGCCGATTGGCCGCGACGACCACCGTTCGGCCTGGTTCATGGCCTTCAACCGTGGCAAACGCAGCGTCACCGTCGACCTCCGCTTCCCCGAAGGGCGCGAGGTCTTCCTTCGCCTGGTGGAGCGCGCTGACGTCGTGATCTCCAACTTCAAGCCGGGAACGATGGAGGGCTGGGATCTGGGCTACGCGGAGGTCAGCGCCCGCAACCCTCGGATCGTCTACGCCACCAGCTCGTGCTTCGGATCGCAAGGACCCGACGCACTACGCGAGGGCGCGGACCTGAGTGCGCAGGCCGCCGGCGGGATCATCAGCACGACGGGTGGCGACGACACGGCGCCCAGCGCGATCGGTGCCACCATCGCCGACCACGTCGCCGGTCAGAACCTTCTGGCCGGAATCCTCGCTGCGCTCTTCGAGCGCACACGCACGGGTCGCGGCCAGGCGGTGGAGACCTCGCTGCTCGGGGGACAGGTCTGGGCGCAGGCCGGCGAGCTCACCCGCTATCTCATGTCGGGGGAGATGTCGGGCCCGGGTGGTCGCACCCACCCGATGATCCCGGGGATCTACGGCATGTTCCCGACATCGGACGGCTGGATCGCCATTGTCGGCGTGGCCGGCGCGGCGCGCGATCTCTTCTATCGCACCATCGGCCGGCCGGACCTGATCGACCGATTCGATCAGCTGCTGTACTTCGAGGACGACAAGGCCGAGCTATGGCCCATCTTGAACGAGGTGTTCGCCTCCAAGCCCACCAAGGAGTGGTGCGACCTCCTCGGAGCCGCAGGCCTGCGGTTCTCCCCGATACGTGACCACGGACAGGTGGCTTCCGATCCGGGCGTGTCGGCCAACGGGTACATCAGCTCAGGACGGGAATCTGGCACTGACGTAGTGAGGCCGCCCGTCCGGTTCACCGATCCCCTCGGCCCAGCACGAGCGGAGATCCCCGAGCTGGGCCAGCACACCGAGGAGGTCCTGCTCGAAAGCGGCTTCACCTGGGAGGAGATCGCCTCACTGTCGGCCCAAGGAGCCATCTAGCCCCGCCTGGCGCTCCGGGTGGCCGGCGGTTCATCGTGTACAGCTGCGATACCTCCCGCGGAGCGTCAGTGGAAAGCGCGTGTGGGACCACCGAGTCGATCGATGACGGAGGAACCCCACAATGGACCTACCGGCAATCCTGGCGGAGCACGTCGAGGCGCTCGACATCCCCGGAGCTCAACTCGGCGTCCTGCAAGATGGAGACGCGACCATCGCGTGCGCTGGATCGGCCGACCTGGAGGTCGGATCGCCAGTCCAGCCGTCTACCGCCTTCCAGATCGCGTCGGTGACCAAGCCGATGAACGCCCTGGCCGCCACCCGATTGGCCGCCCGGGGTGCGTTCGAGTTCCAGGCTGCGCTCGGCCGCTGCCTCCCGGAGCTCGACGGTGTCGAGTGGGCTCGTGACGTCGTGGTCGACGACCTTCTCGCCAACACCGGAGGTCTGCCGATGTCCGCCGCGCACCGAGTTCGCGTTCACCGCCGACGGTGATGACGCTCTTTCCCAGCTGGCGGCCGAGCTCGCCCAGGGCGTCCCCACTTTCCCCGCCCACTCGGCGTGGAGCTACAGCAATGCGGCCGCCTGCCTGCTGGGCCGGCTGATCGAGGTGGTCACCGGTCACGTCTACGAGGAGGCGCTTCGGCGCGAGCTCTTCGAACCACTGGGCATGACGACGACCGGCTTCGCCCATGACCAGCCCCCTGCCCACATGGCGACCGGCTACCGGGACAACGAGGCGAGACGGCCAGAACCCGCCACCCCCTGGGCCTCGCGACCCCTTGGCCCGGCCGGCGCCTCGGTGTGGAGCAACGTGGGCGACCTGCTTCGTCTGGCCCGCCCTCTTGTCTCGGCCGAAGAGACCTTCCTCGATGAGGGCTGGCGGCGTTGGCTGCTGGAGGTGAGGGTGGAGCTGACGATCCCCCCGTTCATGGATGCTTGGGGTCGGTCCCTCTCGGTGTTCCGCTGGCCGGGCGGTCCCGTGTGGTTCTGGTTCGGGGTGTGTCCGGGCTTCCGGGCCTTCTGGTCGGTGGTTCCGGCCCAGAACTGCGCGCTGTGTCTGCTGGTCAACAGTGAACGCGGCGCCGAGCTGTTCCGGGCGCTGCTCCCTGGTGTGATGGCCGACCTCGGCGTGACCGTACCGCCGCTCTATTTGACGCCGGCGACGCGCCCGCGTGACGAGCTGGCGCTCTATCGCGGTCGCTATGCCTGGCCTGACAGCGAGATCCTCGTCGGGCTCGGTGCGGACGGTCTCGAGCTATCGGGAGCGATAGCCGGTCGCCTTCTCCCGATCGACCATCGACGGTTCCGCTGGCCGGACGGAGACCCGGACTTCCCGTTCGTCACCTTCGCCGACTTCGGTGACGATGGACGGCCCCACTTGCTCTACCACGCGATATGGGCGTACCCGAGGGCCTGAGGGCGTCCCGACCTCGACGGGAGGGGTTCGTTGGCCCCTTCCTTCCGGCTGGCACGGCAGAAAACCGCGAAATGGTGGGCGCCGCTCGCGAGTCCCCGAGGTGGCACCGAACCCACACAGCGATGACCGGTTCCAACCGCCCCTCCGGGACAATCAGTCGTCCGGCACCCAGTTGCCGTGGAAGCCGAACGGAACCCGCTGGGGCAGGTGCACGATTGCCTGCGGATCCCCGGTGAAGTCGCCCGCGTTGAGCACGAGCAGGTCGCTCGTATCTCGGTCGGGATCGTAGACGAGCGATAGGACCCAGCCATCGTCCTCTGCCGCCTCAGGACCAGAGGGTACGAACACGGCTTCCGAGGCGCCACCTCCGTGAGCGAAGTGGCGTACCTCGTTGGTGCGGCGATCAAGATCGTGCTTGAGGAGGGCGGTCTCGTTCTCCAGGAAGGCGGCGGCATAGCCATAGCGGTGCCGACGACCAACAACCCGCTCGTCCACACGGGGGAACTCCTGACCTCGATCGTCGAGTCGCTCCTCTGTCACCTTGCCGTCTGCGAGGTCGACACTCCAACGTTCCAACGTGGGCGGACCCTCGTCGGGCCCCAGGCGGTGTGCGTCGAACATCTTGGGGTGGCGCACGACGTCGAGAACGACCCGGTCGCCGTCGTCGTATGCGTTCATGGGGTGAAACACGTAGCAGGGCTCCACGTCGAACCATCTGACGTCCTCGGCTCCACCTTCCCGGTCGAGCAGCCCCAGCCGTGACCGGTAGTTGGGGTCCCAGTGGTAGGGGAAGCCCGCGCCGGACATGGCATCCTCGACGTCGAACAAGACGGGGAGGTCGTAGATCACGGCATATCGCTCCGTCAACGACAGGTCATGGACGCTCACCGGACCACCGACCTCCACGTCGACGATCTTTCGCACCTGTCCGGCCGTATCGACCACGGTGTACTGCACGAGGTTGCCCCAACCCCAGTAGTAGGAGATGGCATGCAACTCCCCCGTCGACGGATCGCGCTTTGGATGAGCGGTATAGCCCCCGGGGAGGGTGCCGCCGAAGTCCGTCGGTCCTACCGTGTCCAGGTCGTGCGTGAGCTCGTACGGCCGGGCCCCCGCCTCCACGATCGCGAACGTGCGCCCGGCGTGTCCGATCACGTTGGTGTTGGACGCGAAGTCCATTCCCGCGTGCACCGGACCGGGCCGAACCGGCTCTCCTAGCGCTTGGGCCACCTCGGCCGAACGCACCCACCGGTTCCGGTACCACTCCGCTCGACCGTCCCGAAGCCGGATCCCGTGAACCATTCCGTCACCGGTGAACCAGTGGTAGGTCGTGGGCTCGGGCGGCGAAAGTGGATTGGGTCCGTTGCGAAGGTAGCGACCAGAGAGGGCCGACGGCAACGATCCGCTTACCTCCAACTCTGTGGCGAGGACTTCGTTGGCAACCGGTGCGTAGTTGCCGGCCAGGTATCGGTTCCGAGTGGTCGTCATCTGACCCCCTTAGGGCGGACGTTCGCGCCGCCAGCCTCGCATCCCGAGGGCCCTTTCGTCACGCCATGAGGATTGGGGTGCCGCCAGCCGCCGCCCGGAGATGGGTCCGGCTCGCCTCGGTTCGACGGCGCCCGCATTCTCCCTGGTAAGGAAATCGCGTGGCCACGCTGGCGCGGTCCGAACCCGCGCGACCTCATCTGGGGAACGGCGTCGACTTGCCCCAAAGGGCCGTTCGTGGGCCCACCCCTCATCTCCGCCGCGTCGACCCCGACCCTCTCGACCGGAACGCACCCGAGCGCGGGCGGCAGAGCTGGCTCGTCGGCGGCGCTCGATCAGGTGTCGTCGAGGAGCTCGACGTACCCGTCGGTTCCGTTCAGGCGGATCGTCCGGCCGTCCTCGATCAACTGCGTGGCGTGCTCGACCCCCACGACGGCGGTCAGGCCGTACTCCCGGGCGATCACGGCACCGTGCGTCATGAGACCGCCGACCTCGGTCACCAGGCCTTTGATGGCGACGAACAACGGCGACCAGCTGGGGTCGGTGTGCGCAGTCACGAGGATGTCGCCCTCCTCGACGTCGGCGTCCGCCATGTCGAGGATGACACGCGCTCGGCCCTCGACGGTTCCGGCGGAGACCGCCAGGCCGACCAGCGCACCAGGCGGTAGGTCGTCCCGTCCGTACGAGCCGGCGATGACCTCGCCATCCGAGGTGAGCACCCGGGGCGGCGTGAGGGAGTGGTATGCGGCGAAACCGTCCTTGCGCCGTTGGAGGAGCTCTTCATCCACGTGCTCCGTGCGCACGACGTCGCGGAGCTCCTCGAACGTCAGGAAGAAGATGTCCTCCCGCTCACGGATCACCTGCGCCTCTACGAGACGCTCGGCCTCCTCGAGCAGAGCTTGCTTGTAGATGAAGTAGCGGTTGATCATGCCGTACTTCGGATACTCCCGGTAGCCGATGAACGTCCGGACCCGGTCGATCATCCGCTTGGTCTCGTCGGCCTTCTCCTCACCGCCGGGCAACTCGCGCAAGCGCTCCAGCAAATCGGCTTCCTTCTCCTGCGCATCCCGGTTCCCTCGCACGAAGCGCCGCCGGGCCTCGCCCGGCTCGAAGCTCCTGGCGTTCCCGAGAATCACCGGCACCAGTGCGGTCGGATGTTCGCTCCAGCGCGGCCTCGTGATGTCGATCTCGCCGACGCAGCGCATCCCGTAGGTGTCGAGGTAGCCGCGAATGGCGTCCCGCGCTTCGGGCCCCCCCTCCAGCTTCGCCAGCGCGTCGTCGTCCAAGAAGTCGTCGTCCACGTGGTGCAGGAGGTCGACGACGTCCGGGTGCGGGCGGATGACGTCGGCGACGTCCAAGAGATCGAGTCCCATCTCCGAAGTGACGTTGTTGGGGGCGGACCGAGCGAGTGTGTCGGCCGCGTTCGTCTCTCCCAGCCACTCCTCCAACTGGTCGTTGAGCCACCAGGTGGCCTCCATGCCCGCCATGATCGCCTGCTGGCTCAGCGGGTCGAACAGGATCCGCCTCATCTCGGGTACGTCCTCGAGGATGAAGTCGAGGAGGGCCGTGCCCGACCTCGTTTGGATGTCGCGATCCAAGGCGGCGATGGACTCCTGGGCGTGTGCGATGAGCTCGGCGACGATGGCGGGGTCGGTCTCGATCGAGGCCGGCGGGCCACCCGGGGGCCGACCGGCGGGGACGTCGTCCGGGAGCCTCGGGAGGAAGTCAGAGCGGTCGAGCACGGTTTGCAGCGCGTCCTTGATGAGCGGGTCGCCCCTTCCGAAGACGGCGAGGAGGCCGGGTCGGCTCGCCGGTGATGCCAGGCGTTGGGTCACGTCGACGAACAGGCGCCCGCCGGCCACGTGCATCGGCGGCAGCGCCGTGAGCTTCCACATGGAGAGCCCCAAGGGCTTCATCGGGTCCGTCATCATCTGACCATGGCCGACGGACACATAGACGTGGTTCTCGGCGTCGTCACGCTCCGGAATGGGGAACAGCGTCGTGATCGGTCGGCTCTGGACGATCTGGAAGCCGCCATCGACGAGGCACCACTCGATGTCCTGCGGGCAGCCGAAGTGCGCCTCGATCCGCCGACCCAACGTCGCGAGCTGCACCAGCTGTGGATCGGCGAGCACGGGTTGGCGCTGCCGGGCCGGGTCGAGCGGCTCTTCGTGCGTCCCGCCGGCCGGCGACGGTTGGATGGCGAGCCGCTTGGCGGCCACGACCTTGCCGACGACCTCGCCGTCTCGAACCTTGTAGACGTCGGCGTTCACCAGGCCGGAGACCAGCCCCTCGCCGAGGCCCACAGTCGCTTCCACCGAGACGATCCTGCGATTCGAGGTGACGGGGTCGGCGGTGAAGACGATGCCGGCGGCCTCCGGGAACACCATCTGCTGGACGACCACGGCCATGTGGACCTGGCGATGGTCGACGCCGTTGCGCAGGCGGTAGATGACGGCGCGCTCCGTGAAGAGCGAGCCCCAGCACCGGCTGACGTGCCGAAGGATCGCCTCCGGTCCCACGACGTTGAGATAGGTGTCGTGCTGGCCCGCGAACGACGCCGTCGGCAGGTCCTCCGCCGTCGCGCTCGATCGCACCGCACAGGCCACGTCGTCGCCCAGTCGGCGGACCTCCGAGGTGATGGCCCCCGCAAGATCGCGAGGAAGGGCGATCGCTTCGATCGTCCCTCGGATCTCCGCGCTGAGCGTGCGGATCGCGTCTCGGTCGTTGGCCTCGAGGAGCGCGAGCCGATCGAGGTGATCGTCGATCGACGGCGCGTACGCCATGATCCGCCGGAACGCGTCCGTCGTGACGCAGAAGCCGGCGGGCACCCGGATGCCGGCGATGCGTGACAACTCGCCCAAGTTCGCGCCCTTGCCCCCGACGAGGCTGTTCTGCGTCCTGTCGGTCTCCTCGATGCCCATCACGTAGCGGTCAGCGTCGAACGTGGTCATACCGCCAGCTCCCCTCGGCCCTGTGGCCGTCGTCAGCGCAACGAACGGGACATCTTCAGCACGGTTCGGTCGCTTGCGGCAATCCCCCACCTTCGTGGGATGATGTACACGGCGGCAGGAAGGTCTGGCACTACGTCGACATGGTCGCCGGACCGCAGCCCCTTGTCTGGGAGGCGAATGACGGGCTCTGGCTGATAGCCACCCTTCGAGCCAGCCCGTCGAGATTGCTCCGCCGCTCTTCCCAGAGAGCGCCTGGCCCACCTACGGCACGACTGGAACGAGTCGCGCTCCCAGCGAGAAGCCAAGTCGTGCGTCAGGTCCTGCCAGGAGGTCGGGTTGCAACGGTAGGCAAGATGGAAAGATCGGGGCGTGCTGGATTCGCTGCCTGGCGAGCTGCTGCGGAGTCCTGCGGGGAGGCGGGCAGCTTGGGTATTGGAACGGATCGCGGCGTTTGCATCGGGTGCCCGGCTACCGAGCTACGGCGAATTGGCGGATCAGTTCACAAAGACCTGGCTGTCCGAGGTGCCGGTAGCCGCGACGCTGTCGGAGGCAGCACCATGGGTGGCGGAGGCTCGGAGAATCCGCGTGGAATCGAGCCCGTCCCACGAGGCGAGGGTCCTGCTCGAGCTGCCCGATGGACGTGCAGTCCGGTTTCGCTGCGTCGTTGAGCGGGCAACGCCCCACCGGGTCGCCTTCCAGCTCTTCAGCCCCGCCATGGATCCGTCCGCCTATGTTGACCGTGTTGTCGACGGTGACGGACGGTCGGTCCACGTTCGCGACTTCGGTGGCGACGGACCCCTCCTACTGCTATGGCATGGCGCAGGCTGCGATGCGAGTGTCTGGGAGGCGATGGTGCCGTACCTGGGCTCGTTTCATGTCGTGGCCCAAGACCTGCCGGGCCATGGGTTCTCACCGACCGCCCACTTCTCAATTGCTGATGCGATATCCGACGGTCGAGCAGTCGTCGCCGACCTGCGACTCGGTGATCCCCTCCTGGCCGGTCACTCCCTGGGTGGTTGGGCTGCCTTGCACTATGCAGCCACGAGCCCGTGCCGAGCCCTCGTCTGTTTGGACGGCCCTGCGTGCCTGGACTACGACGCGATGGGCCTCAAACCCGACCACCATGCCGACGTCCCGGACGCCCCTGACGTAGCAGCCGACCTGGCCTCGCTCCGGTGCCCGACGATGATCGTGCTCTGTCGTGGTTCCTCGAAACGAGAGCAGGAGTGGATGATTCCCTTTCGGACTCCGCTGAGCGACTACTTGAGCATGAGACATCCCGGGGTCCGAATTGAGTGGCGGTCCTCCGGCCACCTCCTCGTCCTATCTGAGGCGAAGCAGACCGCGGCTCTGATCAGCCAGTTCGAGCTCGACACCACTGATCAGACGAGAACTCACCCAGATCCCAAGCCGTAAGCCACCACGCGGCTTACGAAGGGCCGTCGACGACCCGAACACTGCCGTGCCAGGTCGACGAATTTCTTCCTCTTCGGCGTGGGCCATCGGCACGGTCCAATGGCGGTTCGCATTCCGTCCTGCTCTGGGCCGGCTCCATGACGCCCTTCGCCTCAACAACCGGTTGTCATACCCCCGAGACCCGCCCCTTCGCGATGCGGCGACGATAGTGTTCCGAACGGACAGCTTCTCGTCGGACCCGCTGTCTTGTCCGTTCGAACATTGGACGCACCGTGACGGATCCATCCTCCGCTACCTCACCTTCGACCCAGCCGGCTGCTTCAGCGTCAAGACCGCCAACCGAGAGGTCTGCGAACGCGGGAGCTCCTGAGATCGCGCCGAGCAGCAGTGGCAACCGCCTCATCCTCGTGCTGGTCCTCGTCTTCATCGTCGTCGCGATCGCAATTCTGATTGCGTTCTTTGGAGCTCTGCGACACTGGGTGGCGCTTCACACCGGCACCGTCCATGGCGGGCCCGACGAGTTCTACAACTTCTGGTCTGGTTTCGGCTCCGACCTCGGAGAGGCAACTCTCATCAGTGCAGTCGGGGTGGGGGTGTACACCGGAGTCCGAAAGGTGAATTGCCATGCCAAGGGTTGCTGGCGGATCGGTCATCATCAGCTGGACGGAACGCCGTACATCTTGTGCCGGCACCATCACCCCCAGGTGCCCAACGGCGGAGCCACGCATGAGCGCATTCTCGAGCAGCATCGAAGGTACAAGGAGGAGAAGCTCGCCAGAGAACGGGAAACGGGCCCCGGATAGTCCGAAGCATTGGTTCGGCCCCTCTGGTCCGACGTGCAAACTACGACTGAGGGGCCCCGCCCTAAGGGGCCCCGAGGCCAGTTGCGCGGACTACTGCGCCGGGCCCCCATTCGAGAAGACGTAGGCCGAGCCCGAGGTGGACTTCTGATCGACGGAGCGCTCCGGTGCGCCGACGAGCGCCGAGACCCCAGACGCTGCCACTGACCAACCGAACCGGTGTCGGGCGATGCCGTCCGAGGCCCTGAGGGTCTGCTGGTAGGTCCCCGGCTGGCCCCACTTGGCAACGGACCCGGCAACATAGAGACGGCCTCCCGCGAGCTGGCGACCGTCCACGGTGTGGCGTGGCGGCCCAACAGTGAGCGTCCCATCTGCGAGCGCGACGGAGAGACCAAACTGCTCGGGGTACCACTTGCCCGGGCTGCAACTGCCGCGCTTGCGTCCAGGTCGCGCGGCTAGTGGTGAAGACGCTCCCGCCCCCGCACCCGCTCGGCCCGACGCCCCGTTGGCCGCCAGGGCATGGCTCGGAGCGCCAGCCACCAACGCTACGTCTCTGGTGACGTGGGAGGAACGTGGACCCGTCAGGCCGAGCTGACCGCGACTGGCGGAGCTTCGGCTTCGTCACGAGGCACTCATTTGCAGGATTCTGTCGATAGATCCGAGTCGAACCCCTCACTGGCGCGGCGCGGGCGGGACGATCCTCGGTGGTATGCCCAGCTCTCGGCGCACATCCTCGAGTGGTTCGTTGGCCACGGCCAAGTGGTCGATGTCCCAGAAGTCCACTCTGCACTCGGCTCCCCTGCGCATGGCTTCGGCAAAGACCTCGGGTGCGCCTGGCCGATCGAGCGAAGCCTGCTTCGGCGTCTCTTCGGTGGATTCGAAGATCCCCGTCTCGTGCAACGACAGCGATCCCATCAGGTTGCAGAAATGGTGGTGGCCGCCGTCGGAGACACTGACCAGCATCATGTTGAGTGCCAGCTCGTCGACACCGTTGTTCGGCTCGTAACCGGCCAGCACGTGGGAGAAGTCATGCTTGACCATGACGTTCATGTAGTCGGCCATCGTGTATCCGGGCGGCGGATCCACGGTACCGGGGAGATCCAGCCCGTAGCGCTCGTAGAAATCGGTGAAGGCCCGACCCAAGGTGCCGGGGTGACAATCCGAAAGGTGACGCAAGCTGTCTGGGATCGTGGCCGGATCGACATTGGCGAACTCAGGCGGCGCGACTTCGGGCTCATAAAATCGCAGGAAGTCGGCGTTCACGAAATCCCTCGCGCCTTCGACGGCGTCCCTGGCCACGATCAGCATTGGCTCGTCGACTTCGGCCCACCGCGCGTACCGCTCGACCGCCGTCGCCGTGGCGGCGCTCGAGGGATGGCGGGCCACCTCGAGCACAATCATCATCTGGATGAGCCGATGCCTGGCGTCGGGGTCGGTAATAGCCGCCACTACGTGCTGCGGTTCCATGGGATCCGCGGTGATGGGCCCGTCGATGCCGAAGTACCCCATTTGAAGGGCCTCGATGATCCGCCGCTGCTCAGGCGTCGGGCCGTCGTCGACGGTCGCCACGCTCATGAGCGCTCCGATCCACGAGGGTGCCTGTCGTCGCTCGACCACTCGCATAGATCCCGAACCTTTCGCTGGGCCGCGACGCCACCAATTCTCCAGACCGACTCCGCCCGGTGGCATCCTCAAGGTAGTGAACAGCGTATACTATCTTTGTCCCGGCCATCCTGCAAGCACGGGATGACGGAACGTTAGCGGACCCCAAAACGAGGTTGAAGAGTCACTGCAGAAGCGTCATCAGGACTCCGCGATCATTGATCGCGCCTCTGCCGGGCCGACGATGAGATCGTGAAGGTCGCCGCCCACCTCGAGTCGACCCGACTGTTCGATTCCGCCAACCTTCGCAGGCTCGAAGCCGGCACGTCGGATCAGTCGCTCGACTTCATCGCCAGCACGGTCGTCACCGGTCGCGTAGAAGAGCACCGCCGGCACCGGTGACCGGTTGCTCGAGGCCCTCAAGAGATCGGCCGACATGGTTCCAAACGCCATCGCCAAACGCGCCCCCGCCGGCAACCACCCGGCAACGACCTCGCCTGAGGATTTCCCTTGCGGTAGGAGGCGCGAGACATTGCCTTGTGCGTCGACGGCGAGTGGGTTGCTCGGAACGACCACCACCTTGTCACTCACCGGATCAGCGATCTCCTCGATGACGCCCTTCAGCGTGGCAAACCGCAGCGCGAGGATGACGGCATCGGCACCCTGCAACGCTTCGCGGTTGTCATCGGCGAAAACCGCGGCCGGGCCGATCTCGGTAGCCAGCGTTCGTGCCGACTCCTGGTCGGCGCTCGAGAGCTGTACCGCCTCTCCACCTGCGCCAAGCTGGCGAGCGATGGCCGAGCCGATCCCCCCAGTGCCGATGATCGCGGTGGTCATCCTCGAAACCTCCTCATCGTCAGTCGCGGTGACCACGAGGGTCTGACTGGCCGGCTCCCAGCTTCCCTTCACGCCCCTGCCGATCATCGTGAGAGCGATACAAGCCGCAAGGCGACGCCGCGGCCGTCCCGACGAAGATCAGTGCGGCGGCGTGGGGCTCGATGTCGCTGCAGCTCGATCTCTCCTCGATGCCGGGATCCCGTCGGATCGCCACGGGACGCGACGCTACCCCAGCACAATTCGTTTGGCAGCACTCTGATTCGTGAGGCACTTACTCGCGCTTGAGCTTGATCGCCAAGGTGGGAACGATGAAAGACGCGAGGAAGATCGGCAGGAACCTCTTTCCGGTGCAGCGGAAGGCGACGGTTTCGCTCTCGCCGGCGTCGAAGGTCTGAGATCGACTGGAGTTTCGGCCATTGCGAACTTCCACGGTGTGACGTCCAGCTTCGATGGGTATCTCGATCGTGTCGTTCATTTCGAGCGATCCGGCGCTCCGACCATCAACCAGAATGTCGTAACTGCCACGACGAACCTCCGCTCCTATCGCCTTGTGCGTCAGCTTCAGCGTGGCGGCCACTGTTGATCTCCTCTTCTTCTGGAGCGTGGGACAGGATGTCGAGCCGCGGCCCTACTGGTCGCACCTTCCTCCACTCCACCGTAGAACTCTCCCTGTCGGCCCTCTACCTGCAGTTCTTTCTCTTGCTCCAATTCGTCCGGCTCAATGGTCGAGACCAGAGGACCAGGCCCGCCTGGGTTCCTCCCGGTCAGCGGGCCTCCACGGCCCGTCCCAGCTGGAACTACCGCACCATGCCACCCGCATTCTCCCTGAAGCGGACAGCCCGATTAATTCTCATCCGGTCCGCAGTGCCACTCCGAACACCCGACGAAGCACTTCGTCACCGAGATGCGGGGAGCGATCATGGGACCGTTCAATCGGCGCACCTTCTTGCGGCGCGGGACCTCTGCGCTCGCAGCGGCCGGGGTGATCGCCGCTCTCCCGGGATCTGCCAGCGCCGTCCTGGACACGTTCGAGTCGGACGCTCCCGCTGCTGAGGACGAAGCCGCCCAGGCCGGCGGCCTTCCGGGTGCCCTCGACGGTCCGTTGGTCGCCCACGTGCGAGATCTCAGCACCGGGGAGATCGGGATCTTCTCGGGGACGAAAGAGGTGGTCCTGCGGGATCCTGGCCTCGCCACGCGCCTCTTCCGGGCGACCCGTTGACCTCGATCGTTCACTCCCCAACCCCCACCCAACGACCCAAGGAGCCCACGTGTCGTCTCACCGAGAAGCCCCCGAGATCTCAAAGGATCCGGTCGCAGACAGTACGGACCTCTACGCCTTCGTCAGCCCCGACCGGCCCGACTACGTCACCATCATCGCCAACTACCTCCCTCTCGAGGGTCCGGACGGAGGGCCGAACTTCTTCGAATTCGGCGACGACGTCCTCTACCAGATATGGATCGACAACAACGGGGACGCTCTGCCGGACATCGTCTATCAGTTCCGGTTCAACACCACGATCGCCAATCCGAACACCTTCCTCTACAACACGGGACCCATCCAGAGCCTGACCGACGCCCACTGGAACCGTCGCCAGACCTACTCGGTGACCCAGGTGAACCTGAAGACCAACGCTTCGACCCAGTTGGCCTCGGGCTTGCCGTGCCCTCCGTGCAACATCGGTCCCCTTTCGACTCCCGACTACCCGGCTTTGGCCTCCAGTGCCGTCCAGGCCCTGCCGGGCGGAGACCAGGTCTTCGCGGGACAGCGCGCCGAGGGCTTCTACGTCGACCTCGGCGCCATCTTCGACCTGGGTGTTCTCCGACCGTTCGAGCAGCTCCATACGACCTTCGGCGTCTCGGGAGCCCTCGGAGCGATGGCCGGGATCAACTCGACCAAGGCCCTGAACGTGCACTCCATCGCACTCCAGGTCAAGAGGGAGCACCTGACCGCGAACGGACAGATCCCGTCGAGCTCCACCTCGCCGGGAGCGGTGCTCGGCATCTGGACCTCCGCCAGTCGAAGCAAGGCGAGCGTGCGCGAGACCGATGGGCAGGTCGTCGAGGCTGGTCCGTGGGTCCAGGTGTCGCGGCTCGGGAACCCGCTGTTCAACGAAGTCCTCGTGCCGATGGCCAAGAAGGACCTGTGGAACGCCTCGGGCCCGCAGAACGACGCGCAATTCGCGGCTGGCGTGAGCAACCCCGAGCTCGCTCAGTTGCTTCCCGTGTTGTATCCCAACGTGTTCCCCAACCTGGCGGCCTACAACGCGGGCACACCCAACCGTGCCGACCTGGTCGCCATCCTTCTGACGGGCCTACCCGCGGGGGTGGTGGCCGGGTTCCAGAATTCCACGGGAACCCGGCGGGCCGACCAGCTACGGCTGAACATCGCCATCCCTCCCACGCCACTCAACAAGGCGAGCAATCTCGGACTGGTCGGTGGGGACGCCGGAGGCTTCCCCAACGGCCGCAGGGTGTACGACGACGTGGTCACGATCGAACTGCGGGCGATCGCCGGCGCCACCCTGCCGCTCGTCGATCCCGCCTTCAAGCCGGATGGCGCCGCCGGTGAGATCACGCCGGGTTTGACCACCGGACCTCAGGATCTCACGGCCAACAACACCGAGGCGTACTTGACCTCATTCCCCTATCTCGGGATTCCCCACGGCGGGTTCTCGACGCCGGCCAGCTGACAAGGGCGATCGTGTCCCGGGCAAACACTGCCGGTGGTGCAACGGATCCACCCCGAGTGCCGGAGATCCTGCCCGCACCGAGCACGAGCGGAAGCGTGGTGGCCGACCTCGGCGGCGACGTTGGCGCAATCGTCGTCCACTTTCCGCCCGAGTGGTCGGGTCGCGAGATCGAGATCACACGGGAGGGAACGACGTGGCATGGGTCGCATGTCGCGGTACGAGCGCGACATCTCCCCCATGGCACCGTCTACGCCGCCTTCTTCGAGGTGCAACGAGGCACCCACTTCGTGCGACCAAAGGGTGGCGGTCCGGTGCGGGCCGTCTCCGTAGCCGGGGGAAGGGTCACCACCGTCGATTGGGGCGTCGGGGTGCCGTCCTTCGACCACTGATCTGAACGCTGGCGATTCTCCTCAAGACGAGCGAATCCCGTCATCCAAGAGGTGCCCCCCGGGAGCGGCCAGAGCGAGTGGCAAGCGCATGGCGCGCCCCGCCAAACGAGCAGCGCAAGCCGGTCATACTCGGATGCGAGCGGGGTCTCAGCGGCGAACGTCGACCGTATCGTCGACTATGACGGGCGGTCGGTCCACGTTCGGGACTTCGGCGTCAGCGGGCCCTTCAGCTCCTGTGGCCTGGCGGAGGCTGGGCTCGCAGGGATGGGGTTCCTTAGGGCGGATCCGGTCGATTCCTGCGCACCAGGCTCACCCACTGCAGGTGCTCGTGCTCAGGCGACGCGGACGCCGTTCGACCCACCACCATGTCGGCGGTGAACACGCGAGCGGTGGCCCCGCTTGGCAGGGCGCGGAGCTAGCAAGCCGGAGTCGGCTAGCGTGAGCCTTGCGCGCACGGTGGCTACATGCCCGGATCCACCGGGCGACGACCGGCAGCAGCGCTCAAGGGCGGCGGTGCCCGTCGCATCGATCCGCCCGGGCCTCAGGAGACGAGGGCGAATGCCCAACAAGCGTGCGCAGATGCCCGACGAGGACCTGGTCCGCTTGTACCTGAGTGATATCGGGCGCCACCGGCTACTCACCAAGGACGACGAGGCCCGCTTGGCCCAGCAGGCCGAGGCGGGACGCGAAGCTCGGGCCGAGCTGACCGGAGACGAGGCCCACAGCCCGAACCGGCAACGTGAGCTTCGCCGCGCCGTACAGACGGGGGACGCCGCCGTGGAGGCCTTCGTGAACGGCAATCTCCGGCTCGTGGTGTCGATCGCCAAGCGGTATCAGGGCGCCGACATGCCGCTCCTCGACTTGATCCAGGAGGGCAACCTGGGTCTCATTCACGCCGTCGAAAAGTTCGACTGGCGTAAGGGCTTCAAGTTCTCCACCTACGCCACCTGGTGGATCCGCCAGGCGATCACCCGCGGGATCGCCAACGGCGGCCGCACCATCCGCCTGCCGGTACATGCCAGCGACCTCCTCAACCAGGCCCTCAAGAGCCGAGCCCGCCTTGAAGCTCAACTGGGTCGGCGACCGAGCGTCTCCGAGCTGGCCGCGGACCTCGAAGTCGGCGTCGAGAGGGTCGTCGACGTGCTCCGCCACGCGGCCGCGCCCGGCTCGCTTTCCGAACCGTTGGGTCGCGACAACGACATCGAGCTGGGGGACCTGCTGGAAGACCCGACCGCGTTGTCGCCGGCCGAGGCTGCCGCAGCCAGCATGGTCCCGGCCGACGTGGCCAAGGTTCTGGTCACCCTGAACGATCGGGAGCGAGAGATCGTCCGACTCAGGTTCGGTCTGGATCGCGGCGAGCCCCGGACCCTCGAGGAGGTCGGCCTCCGATTCGGCCTCACCCGCGAGCGAATCCGCCAGATAGAAGCCCGGGCCATGTCGAAGTTGCGCCACCCCACCGCGAGTGGGGATCTGCGTGGATTGTTGACCACCGAGAGCCGTTGACGCTGGCCTGAGGGCTGTGCGCAGCCGTTGGTACGCACCGCGGGGCGCCGGTTCGAACGGCGTCCCGCCTGGTAGGATCGCGATGTCGCCGGTACTCGCCGGCGTGGCCCGTTCGAGAGATCCCCGAGTCGGCCGGATCCGAACGGAGTCACCCATCTTTCACTGTCAGGGCAAACCCCTCCGGGGCACGTCCTCCCTCGTTCCCCCGCCCGCAATTCCTCCCATGCCGTGAGTGACCGGGCACGGGCTGGCGCGACGTCGCTCAGGAGACTCCGGTGAGCAGCTCTGTTGGCAAACGCCAGCGCGAGCGCAAGAAGCTGGAACGGGCTCATGTCAAAGCAGAGCGGAAAGCCGTTCGACAAGCCGCTGGCGCCGAGGACGCGGATGGAGCCGAGCCCTCGCATCGAAGCGAAGCGGAGCTGATCGACGACTTGCGTGAGCTCCAGCGAGCCTTCGAGGACGGCGAGATCACTTCCGAGGACTTCGAGGTGCGTCGGGATCGGATTCGGGCGGACCTCGAACGGCTCTCCTCGTGACCGACCGGGAAGTCGGCCACGGCACCTCTCCCGGCAAGTGCGGCCACTGCCGTGCCTAGACGCACCCGTCCGAAGACGGCTCAAAGACGTACGGGGGCGCCCGAACGAGGCAAGACGTCGAGACGGCAGCGCCCGGCGGCCCAGGAATTGGACGCACAGGTGCTGGCTCTGCGCGAAGGCGGGTGCTCCTTCTCCGCCATCGCCCGCCGCCTGGAGCTCGACCGAGCGATCGACGCCCACCGAAGCTTCGTGCGAGCCCTCGGTGCGTACAACGGCGACGATCGGCGCCAGCTCGTCGAGCGCGAAGAGGGACGGCTCGACCGACTCGAGGAACGGATCCGCACGAGAGATGCGGCAGATCCCGAGAAGGTGAAGCGCCGCCTGATGGGTGTCGAGAAGTTCCGAGAGGCCCTCCGGTAGTGACGTCTACTGCATCCGATTTGTCCTGCGCCCTGTGCGCCGAGCCGGCGACTGAGGCGATCGAGCCACCACGCCGGACGCTGGCCCGTGGCCTTGACCCAAGTGATCCGTCGTATTCGGTCACCGTGATCCTGCCCGACATCGCGCTCTGTGCCCTGCACTCTTTCGATGTCCGCGAGGGAGGGCGACTCGTCGGATGGTGCGACGACCAGCGCTGCCGCACCTACGGAGCGCTCGGCGAGCCATCCGCCTGCGGCCACCCCTACGAGAAGTTGGGTCCGGGCAAACGGTCCTGACCTCTTTGCTCCAAAGACGAGCGACGAAAGCAACAGAAAGAAAGAAAGAAAGAAAGAAAGAGGACAACAACATGGCAACTGGAACGGTGAAGTTCTTCAACCGCGACAAGGGCTTCGGCTTCATCACCCCGACCAGTGGGGAGAAGGACGTCTTCGTGCACTACTCCAACGTGGCAGGAGACGGGTACAAGAGCCTCGAGGAAAACCAGCAGGTCGAGTTCGACCTGGCCCAGGGCCGGAAGGGGCCGGAAGCACAGAACGTACGGGTGCTCTAGGCCCTTGCGACTCTGGCCGAGGTATCACGCCCGGCGTGATCTCCGTCCTCAGGATGGGGCCGGAAGAACATCCGTCGGCACTCTCATCGCCAATCCCTGATGGCTCACCTCACCGCATCGGGCGCAGGGGGACGGGTTGCGACGGCCACCCCGCCAGCGCCAGCTCCAGACTTTGCGGCGCTGACCTCGCAGGTCCGCGCCGCGGGCCTCCTTGAGCGTCGGCGCGGCCGCTACTCGGTCATGATCGTCCTCACCCTCGGTGCCTTCGCCGGTGCGTGGGCGGCCTTCTTCGCCGTGGGTGCATCGTGGGCCACGCTCGGTGTCGCAGCGCTGCTGGGCTTCCTTTCGACCCAGCTCGGCTTCCTCGGTCACGACGCAGGCCACCGGCAGATCTTCGCCTCCCGGCGGGCCAACCGGCTGCTCGGTCTGGTCATCGGCAACGGATTGATCGGGTTGAGCTTCGGTTGGTGGGTTCCGAAGCACAACGCCCACCACGCTCACCCCAACGAGATCGATCGTGACCCAGACATCGGGGTCGGCGTGATCCTCGCCCCTGGAGCACACGAGCAGGGACGCGGAGCCCACCGCATCGCGGGGTGGATGGCGCGGCGGCAGGCTGAGCTCTTCTTCCCCCTCATGCTGCTGCGCAGCACTGGCCTTTACGTTGCCGGCATCCAGGACCTCATCCGTCGTCGTGATCATGCCGCCGTCACGGAGCGCGTCATCTTTGCCATTCATGTCGCGCTCTACCTGACGGCGATCTTCTGGGTGCTCTCACCGCTTCAGGGGATCGCCTTCTTGGCCGTTCACCAGGCCGTCTTCTCGGTCTACCTTGGATGTAGCTTTGCCCCCAACCACAAGGGCATGCCGCTCATCGACGAGGGCTGCGAGACGAGCTTCGCCCGGCGCCAGGTCGTCACCGCTCGCAACGTCACCGGCGGATGGTGGGCGACCTTTCTCTTCGGCGGCCTCAACCACCAGATCGAGCACCACCTCTTCCCGGGCATGCCCCGACCCAATCTCGCTTGCGCCCAAAGCCTCGTCCGCGCGTTCTGCGTCGAGAACGGCTACGGGTATTGCGATTCGAGCGCGATCATTTCCTACCGACAGGCAATGCGCCAGCTCAGACTCGCCGGTGGCGTTCAGGCACCCACGCCGGACGCCCGGCCGCTGGCCCAATGATCGAATCGTGAGCCGCTGCCTGCGCCACTCGATCATGCCTGACGACACCATTCGGCTCCTCAGTCCGCGACCAACCTTGTAAGCTTCCCCCCGATGGGCGTCTTCGTGATGGTCTTCCGTGGCCGGGCAACGCCGGCCACCCTGGGGATGGCATCAGCTCGATAGAGCTTGGGCTTACCGCCTCGTGGCCGAGTCGGGAGTACGCCGGGGCGATCTGGTCCTCGACATAGGTGCTGGCGAGGGGTCGATCACCATGGCTCTGCTGGCGGTGGGCGCGCGCGTCCTAGCCATCGAGGCGCACTCGGGTCGGGCCAGACACCTGAGAACGAGCTTCGCTGCGCGCAGGGCGGTAACCGTGGTTCAAGTCGATGCCTCGGACCTTCGCTTGCCACGACGGCCGTTTCACGTTGTGGCCAATCCCCCATTCGGGATCATGACCGCGTTGTTGCGACGGCTGGTCGCTCCGAAATCGCGCCTTGCAAGCGCCCACTTGGTAGCACCGCGCTACGTGGTGCGGCAATGGACGTCACCTTCTGCACCGGGCGCGGGCCGATGGAAAGGCCGCTTCGTCGTCAGCACCAGTATCACGGTGCCGAACGGTGCATTTTCGCCTCGGCCGACAAGAGACGCGAAGGTGCTCGTGATCCGACAAGTGACGCGTGATGCCCAGCCCTACGCGTCTGAGCGAGGCCCCACGAACGTCCGAGGGCGTTGACGTCGTTCGAGGGTGTCGTTCCCTCACTGAGAGACCGTCAATTGCTGAGGACGATGGGAGGGGACGAATTCGTCGGGATCACAGAGAAATTGCTTCGTCCAGAGGCTTCCACAGATAGTGGCGGGTATGGCCAGGTGGGAGTCGTGGAGCTCACCAAACGGTGTGATAGCCAATGGACCGGTAGAAGTCGAGCGCTTGGAAGCTGAAGGTGTCGAGCGATGCTCCCCTGCATCCTCGCCCCCTACCTACCTCCTTGATCGCCTTCGTCACCCGTCGGCCCGGTGTAGCCGTCGGCTCCGCCAAGGGTTTCGCGCCCGTTCCGGAGGAAGACACCGACCGGTTGGCGGTTCCGAGGCTCCGCACGGCTCTCGTTGTATGCCACGAGACCCTCGACGAGCTCAGAGATGTGGACGGGGTCGGGGGTCTCCTCGACGATGATCTCGAACGCGCCCCCGACCATGACCAGGGCTAGGCCTCCTCTGCGTGGGGCAGGAGAATGGTGCTGGCGGACCCGTGCTCGTAGAGCGCGAAGAGTGGCCCTACTGGTGGGTGAGGGCCGCCGTCAGGACCGCCTTCATGATCGGTCCCGCCACCGTCGCCCCGGTGTCGTACTCCTGGCTCTGGTAGGGGACGACCACCGCGACGGCGATCTGGGGGTTGTTGGCCGGGGCAAAGGCGATCATCCAGTCGTGGGTGGCCGGCGTGTTCGAGTTCGGAGAGGGGAAGAAGGTCTGGGCGGTCCCGGTCTTGGCCGCCACGTCCATGGAGGGGTCGAAGCCCACCTGGCTGGCCGTCCCGGACGTCACCACCGCTTGCATATCGGTATTGGTCACCTCGGCCGCCGCCGCCGAGGTCGCCTGGCTGTACTTGGTGGGCTGGTAGATCTGGACCAGGCGACCCTGAGAGTCCCGGATCTCGGCCATGGTGTGGGGGGTCATGACCACTCCGTTGTCGGCGATCCCCTCCGCCACCATGGCGTTCTGGAGAGCCGTCGCGGTGTCGTTGAGCTGGCCGAACGCCGACTGGGCCAGAGCCGCCTGATTCCCGTTCCTTCCCAGATAGCTCTCGGAGTCCATGTGGGAAGCGGAGACGTCGGTGAGATCGACGGGCGGCTTCTTGTTCCAGCCGAACTGGGCCGCCTGTTGGGTGAGGTTGGGCGCACCGACGGCCAGACCCAGCATGGCATAGCCGGGATCGCAGGATTCCGGCAGCATCTGCTGGATGGTCCCCCCACAGGGATTACCCGGGGGAGCCGCTGAGTCGTTGCAGACCACCCCGGTGAAGTACGGGATCTGGCCGGGAGTGGTGCAGCCATTGGGGAAGTCCATGCTGAAGTCGGCCTGGCTCGGTTGTTGGTTGTAGGCGGCCGCCGTGGTCACCACCTTGAAGGTCGAGCCAGGGGTGAACGCGTTGAAGGTGGCCATAGGGAAGGCCGGGGCGACACCCTCGGCGTCGGGCTTCCGGGCGGCTTCCCCGGCATTGATCTCATTGGTGAGGGCCTGATTGTTCACCAGGGGCGCCACGAGGGCGTTGGGGTCGTAGGTCACGTTGGAGTACATGCCCTCGATGGCACCCGTCCTCGGATCCATCGCCACCACCGCCGCATCGGTGTACTGGCGGCCGCCCAGGTTCTGTTGCAGGGCGTTGGCGATGGCCTGCTGGAGGTACGGCTGGATGGTGAGGGAGATGGTGTCCGTGGTCTTGGGCGGAGGGTTGAGCAGCTGGCTCAATGACTGCGCGGGTTGGGAGTGGGCGATGAGGTCGTCGTTGTAGACGGCTTCCACGCCGGACGTCCCCCAGTAGCGCGATGAGTAGCCGACGATGCCCGAATACAGGGGTCCGTTCGGATAGACGCGCTCGTACTTCTGCGGGCTGCCGGCGGGAGCCACGACCGACTTGGCCAGGATCGTCCCGTCTGCCGCCAGGATGTAGCCGCGCTGGTTGTCGTATTTGGCGGCGAAGTTCTTCGGGTTGTTGGGGGAATCGGCGAGCTTCTTTGCCTCACCGAACTGGATATGGGTGAGCTGTCCCAGGATCACGGCGAAGCACAGGAGCATCACGATGCCCAGCCAGCGGACGCGTCTGCTCACCGTCGTGCTTCCGCAGGGTATCTGAACATTACGGCAGTCAAGCCGATTGGGGACGGCAATGCAACGCAGGCGAGCAACCCTGTTCGGCCTGACCGGTATAGACGTGCTGGCCGCTCCGGTCGACGGGACGTCGGGGAACCCCAGACGTAAACTTCACTTGCATGAGTCCGCAACACCGGCCGATCCCACCCAGGCCTACACGAAGCGGCCTCGCGGTGTGCCCGTCCTGCGGGTCTATCCTGATCGACCCGCCTCCGGGATACGAGTGCGTGCAGGATCCCGGAGTGGACGCTCCCTCGAAGCCCACCACGGTTTGTTCGGGGTGCCGAAGGGGATTCATCGTGACGAGGGCGGGATTTCAACAGATCTGCAAGCCCAACTGAGCAAGGTTCGGGTACGGACAGTACCCATAGGGCTGGCGCTGGCCCGGATCGCTCCCTTCGTCAGCTCGGGATCCGTCCCGCGAGGGCGGCGTCGATGGCATCGTCGCCGAAGCGCTTACGCACGAGTGCTTCAAGGTAGGGCGCCCGGGTGAGCTCGTTCCCTCCCTCGATCCCGATGCTCTGGCCGGTGACCCAGCTCGATTCGGGACCGGCCAGATAGCGGACACCGGCGGCGATGTCGTCGGGAATCCCGGTGCGCCCGAGCGGTTTCTCCGCGATGAACTCACGAATTGCCGCCTCGTTGGCGAACAGGCCGCCGCTCGTGGCTGGGGTCTTGACGAGCCCGGGGCGGACGGCGTTGACGCGGATCTTCAAGGGCGCGAGCTCGAGCGCCGCGCCGCGCACGAGTCCCTCCACGCCGGACTTCGACGTGTTGTACGTCGTGAGGAAGGGCCAGGGGATCTTGGCGGCGTCCGACGAGATGCAGACGATCGATCCTCCGCCGCCGTCGGTCATCAGCGGTGCGGCGTTGCGGATCACGAGGAACGCGGACACGATGTTGCGCCGCAGCTCGTCGAGGACCTCGTCGCCGTCGAACATGAGCAGCGGCTTCATCGTGCCGCCACCCACCACCGACACGGCGATCGCCAGCCTTCCCGTCAGGGCGGCCGCGCGGTCGAACGCGGCGGCGAGGGCACCCTGCTCGAGAGCGTCACCGACGGTGTAGTCGACCTGCACATCGCGGCCTTCCTGGGCCCGGATGCTGTCGCAGGTCGCGGCAAGGGTCTCCTTCGTGCGGCCCAGGAGCATGACCGCGGCGCCGTCGCGGGCAAGCCACGCCCCGGTGGCGCCCCCGATGCCGCCACCCCCTCCCGTCACGAGTGCCGACATCCCCTCGAGAGGCTTGCTCACGTTGCCTGCCATGTCGTCCTCCACCTCTGCGCCATTCCCGATCCGCGGGCGACCAGATCCTGTGCGGCGCCGCTCGAGGGCCCACCATATGGGATCTGGCCAGCTTCATCCCCTCGAAGAGGGCCACCACGACCGACTTGGCGCACCCGGGACGTCGTGTCCACCCGCCGGATCGAAGCTCGAGCGAGTTCCGGTGTCCTCCTGCGTCCGCAGGCGACGGGGAAGCTCCGAGCCAGTGAGGTGGTGGGCCCTGGCGGACCGAAATGAGAATCCGGGCGGCGCGATCGACGGGAACGTCGTCGATCTTCAGTGAGATGCGCCCCCGATCCCAAGCTCACGGGAGAGCTCCTCGAGGTTCTCGCCCGAAAGCGCAGTGTCTGTTGTCCCGACCCTTCGCAGATCTCGAGGGCATGCGCCACACCGTCGCCACGCTCGTCGAGAGCTACGACGGCGAGTGGCTGGTCGAGCGCCTGGGACACCCCGCCCTACGAGAGGCAACCTGCCAGGGAGGTCTGCCGGTTGGATTTAGGACAGCACGAACCCCCCGTCGGCGAGCACAGTGCTGCCGGTCATGTAGGCCGACCAGTCGCTCGCAAGGAAGAGTACGACCCGGGCGATCTCGTCGACCGTGGCCGAACGGCCAAGGGGGCAGCGGGTGTTGCGCTGGATCGCCTCCCCGACGGCCGCCCCAGCCGGCTCCCCCGCTCCAAGTCTCCCCACCATCTCGGTCGCCACGCTGCCCGGGGCGACGGCATTGACCCGGATCTCGGGGGCGAGCTCGAGGGCCATCGCCTTGGTGATCATGACCACTGCGCCCTTCGAGGCGGCGTAGTGGGCAAATCCCTTCGTTGGTTGGAATGCGGACTTGGAAGCGATGTTCACGATGGTGCCGGTCCCACTGGTGTTGCGCATATGGCGAGCGCAGATCTGTGACACGTTGAAGGTGCCGGTGGCGTTCACGTCCATCACCTGCTGCCACAGCTCGGGGTCGGTCTCGAGCACTGGCGAGGGCGGAAAGAGACCGGCGCTGTTCACCACGACGTCGATCCGTCCCCAAGCCTCGACCACTTCGGCGGCCATCGCCTCAACGCTCTCCCGCCGGCGAACGTCGCCGCCGACGGCCATGGCACCCTCAGGTGAGCCGACGACCGAGGCCGTGCCACGGGCCGAGCCGGGGTCAACGTCGAAGCCGCACACCCGCGCGCCGGCTTCGGCCAGTCGGAGAGCACAGGCCCGTCCGATGCCGTTCCCGGCTCCGGTTACGATCGCCACCTTGCCATGCAGGGCATGGAGGGAGCTCAGAGGGGGCAAGCCCGAAGGGGTGTCCATTCGGGGCAATCTACCGGCGGTCGCCCGGCCATCTCGGGGCCCGCTCGACCGCTTAGGTGTCCGATAGCCTGGGGATCGGTCCGGGAGGAGCGCATGGGAAGGGTCGCCATTGAAGGGGCCGTCGATCTGCATTGCCACTTCGGTCCCGAGTCGGTAGTGGGCACCCGTCATGCCGTCGACGCGTTCGAGGCGGCTCGGGATGCGGCGGAGCTCGGGTTTGCCGCCCTCGTCCTGAAGTCCCATGATTTCCCGTCCAACTCGGTGGCCTACTTGGTGGGCGAAGTTGAGCGCGGCGTGCGTGCCTATGGGTCGATTTGCTGTGACTTCTGCATTGGTGGGCTCAACCCCGGAGCCGTCGAGACCGCCCTGCGGGACGGGGCTGCCATTGTGTGGCTCCCGACCATCTCGAGTCAGCAGGATGTGGAGAACGGGGTCGCCGCGATGCTCGGTGTTCCGGGCCCGGGTATCCGCCTCCTCGACGACGAGGGTGATCTCCTGCCTGAGGTCGGCGAGATCCTCGACTTGGTCGCCGAGCACGAGGCGATCGCTGCCACGGGCCACACATCGGCGGCCGAGCACTTCGCCGTCGCCCGTCGGTTTGCGGGCCATGACCGACTAGTGGTCACCCACGCGATGAACGTGGGGGCGGGACCGAACCTCTCGGTAGCCGAGTGCGTCGAACTTGCTCGCCTGGGTGCTTACATTGAATTGTCTGCAGCCACCTGCATGGCTGGCCACGGGCCTGAGGCCGCCGACGTCGTGCGAGCAATCGGCGCGATCGGACTCGACAAGGTCGTGCTGTCGACTGACTATGGCTGGACCGACGAGTTGCCCCGGCCGGCGCCGGGCCTGCAGTCCTACGTCGACGCCTTGTGGGAGGCGGGTGCGGCGGAGTCCGAGTTGCGCCGCATGGCCTGCGAGAATCCGGCACGCCTGCTCCGCCTGGTCGGCTGACGAGCCAGACTAGGTCCTATTGCCCGGCTGGACCGGCAAAACGGCGAGTCGGCCCACTCGTACCAACCCACGACAGCCGAGCACCAGTCTCGACCGGAGGCGGTTGGCATAGTGTTTCCACCTCCCGACCAATGCCGCAGGCCGTAGACTTCGTGGAGCTAATCGCGATGTTCTCAAACCGCTCTGACGAGGGAGGATCGTTGTACCAGCGGCTGCTGCGACCTCTATCGGGTCCAACAACGGTTCGGCTCGCACAGCATTCTTGCGCCATGATTCCGAGTCTCGATCAACGAGAGTCCTAGGTGCTGGTTCTCGAGTTACTGATCATCGGGCTGGTAATCACGCTAGAGCCCGTGCCGCTCACGGCGTTCATCCTTGTGCTGTCTTCCAAGCGAGGTGCGCGCAAGGGCGCAGCCTTTGTCTTGGGATGGTTGCTGTCCCTGGTTGCAGTGGTCATCATCACGCTCATAGCCACCGGCAACTCTCCGCCGAAACCAAGTACGGGGCCGTCGCTTGCGGCACTCGCCGTCAAAATCGCGATAGGTGTGGCGTTGCTGCTTGTTGCTCTTCGCCAACGACGACGAATGGGCAGACCCAAGAAGGCAAAGAGCCCACCTAGATGGCAGTCCGGCATCGACAACATGTCCCCGCTCTACGCCATGGGGCTCGCCTTCTTCGTACAGCCATGGGGTCTCATCGCCGCCGGCGTGGCGACCATCGTCCAGGCGAAGTTGGCATCGTGGGCCGACTACCTTGGCTTGATTTTCTTCTGCCTCGTCGCCACCGGGACCTACCTGGTCATGGAGATCTATGCAGTGGCACGCCCTGAGAGAACGCAGGCGCTCCTCTCTCGAATTCGTATCTGGATCGATGGCCATACCGATGTGATCATCATCTGGGTGTCACTCCTTCTCGGCCTTTGGCTCATCGCCGACAGCGTCTACCTCTTGGTGACGTGATCTTTCTCAGCGGATCGTCTCACCGTTGCTCTCCGAGGAAACTCGCTCGCCCAATCTTGCGAATCCCTTGAGACTGGCCTGAACCCCTGAACCCGATCCACCTGACCCGGGCACTGAAATCCCGGCCCATCTGTCCGAGAGCTCAGGCGTGATCCGCCCGGCGCTCGCGCGGCGCCGGCCGAGCCTTGGCGACGCCGACACCTCGGACCGACTCGTCACCGTTCCGGTGAGGAGTCGTGGGGGGATTGCTGTTTTCCGTCCAGAGCTCAGTCCTTTGGTCTCTGGCAGCTCGTCGGGAGCGTTGCCGGTGCTCGATGAGGTCTCCGCAGTAGGGGCCGGACGCTAGCGAGTGTCGGAGACTCGGATCGGCCTGGGCTTCGTCGGCTCGCCAGCATGGCTGGTGCAGACCTCCACCGTGTAGGTCCTCTCGTTGCCGGCCCCGGAAGCTGCTCGAGCCACCGCTGATCAAGGGAAGGGGTGCGCATTACATTCCCCGCGCAGGCGGTCCACAGCACCACCGAGATCGTCGGCCGGAAACGCCACGGAGACGAACCAAGTGCATTGAACGGACTCGTTGCCGAGGTCGGCGTCGAGCTCTCCGGGGATGGCCTCCCAGTCCCACCAGAGAGCTCGATCGGTCCCTGGGCGAGGGAAGATCCTGGCGTACAGCTCATCTCGGGGTCCACCTTCTATGAGGCGCTCACCCAACCGGACGTAGTCCTCCAGGTCGCGGAAGGAGAGATACATGGATCGCACATCAGACAACGTGTCGAAGTCTTGGCAGCTCTCCCTCGTCCGAATCCCCAGCTCCCAGCAGGCGAGGACGAGCGGTGCGATGTCCTCGTCCACGCAGGCGAACCATTCCCCGTGCTCTATATGGACAACGGGGTGCGAATTCGAGAGGCCGCCACACTTCTCGCAATCGTGGTGCTGAGCCAACTCGTCGCTCATTCCCTCGTGCCTCCTATTGCTTCGGCATTCGCAACGGCCCTCATCTTGAACCAACGAGGCGGGTCTCGAGGACCGTCTCAATAGGTTGCTTCGGTGGCTGGGGGTTCCCGGGTGGCGGATCCTCGCGAACAGAATACGAACCGGCACGCCTCGATGGCCGCCCCAACGGACAGGGGCGGCAAGGTGCCGGCAATCGCCAATCGGGGAACGCCAGTGGAACGAAAGTGCGGTACAACGGGAACCATGGCGAGCGTCCACCGATTTGGTTCCATTCCTCCGATCCTGAAAAGGGGGTATGGGGGCCGGGAGTCATGGATCGGCCGTTACAGAGCCGCAGCGACGGCGGCCGCGTCCAACGTCCGGAGTGCGTCACCAGGCCGGCCGAGTCTCGACCTCTGCTCCGGGCTCAAGATCTCTCGACCAGGGCGCGGGCCGCGGCGAGGAGCTGAGGTTCCGTAAACGATTTGGCGTCGATTCGGTCCTCGATGATTCTCGGCGCCGGGCCGGACAAATGCTGGGTGAGTCGCTCACGCAATGGCTCTGCTCCGTCGGAGTGGCCGTGCCCATGTGCGAAGATCACGACCGTCCCAGCACCCTCGAGGGCGGCCGCGACGGATCGGTAGTACGCGGGATCCTCCGGAGTTCGCTGGCCCTGGTAGTGACCTTCAATATGGTTTATGTGCCGAAGCCGGCCGCGAGGGTCGTAGGGAACGATCGTCGTGGCGTGTCCGCCCGGCGCTTCGAATTCGTAGACGGTTGCTTCGAGGTAGTTCACGACGACAAGCAGAACGCTGCCATCTGGAGTATCGCCCGCCGTCTCCGAAGGGGACGTGAGGAATTTGCGGAGCTTGACGACCATGTCGGGCGGTACGTCTCCATGCTTATGAGGGGGTCGAAAGACCGCCGTGCGACCATCGACGGTCACCCGGTAGCGGTCGTTGCTCTCAGCACTCACCTCGCCCATTGCCTCGAGCAGGGCCAGGACCTGTGGCCACTTGACGTTTCTCGGCAGTGGATGGCTCGACAGGCGTTCGAGGGTATGGCGCTGTTCACTGTCCAGATGGCGTTGCGGGTTCTCCATGTCGACTCCTTCTGGTTGGATGGCGATCACTAACTGGCGAGGAGGGCGGATTTCCTGTCCTGAGAGCACGGCATCAACTTGGTAGGGGAATTTCTACTCGTTGCTTTCGGCTTGCTTCGACGACTCGCAGAAGAGACACCGGATCGACATGAGAACTCGCATGGTCTGCCCAGGTCACGGGCCCGAGTGGACCTCGGCGGAGAGAATGCCAACCCGCCATCTCGCCCTCTCCCGCATCCCCATCAACCTGGACCAGGGACTCGCTCCCACGGGCTGGTTGGCCTTGGTGCTTTCGCCGCAGGTCGAGAACCATCACCTCGCCGCCTCCGCCTGCTTGAGGATGAGCACGTGAGCATCAGGGCGACCGGCGGCATCGATTGTCGACAAGGTCATGAGGGGAGGATCGGGCACCCCCGCGTCGATCGCGTCGACAAGCCAAACCAGGAAGAGCTCCATCGGATCATCCGGAGGCTGCTCGACCCTGAGGTCGGACCTATTCGGCATGGTGGCGAGCGATGTTCATCGGCGGGAAACGTGCACGACACAGGAGGTCCATAGCCTGGCAAGGCCAAGGGCGTCCTGAGGCGCCCGGACCGGGAGCGATGAGTGTCGCCGGCCGGCCGAGTGAGCGAGCGCGAGGAGGAATAGTCGATGAGCGGGAGCGCGGTCAGGCTGCAAGCCATCGACGCTGTGAAGCGTTACGGCCCCCCCGAGCGAGTCTTCACCCCTGGCGAGAAGCCCGGAGTGGTATTCGGCTCCAATGTTTTCACCAGGGCGGTTATGCAGCAACGGCTCACCAAGCCGGTATTCCAGTCCCTGATGGCGACCATCGAGCACTCCAAACCACTTGATCCAGCGGTGGCCGACATGGTAGCTGCGGCAATGAAGGACTGGGCAATGGAGAAGGGCGCCACGCACTACACCCATGTCTTCTACCCCCTCACCCACCTGACGGCAGAAAAGCACGACAGCTTTTTCGAGCCGGAAGGCGAGGGGTCGGCGATCGCCGAATTCCAGGGGAGGACTCTGATCCAAGGTGAGCCAGATGCCTCGAGCTTCCCAAATGGGGGCCTTCGAGCCACGTTCGAGGCCCGTGGCTACACCGGCTGGGACGCCACGAGCCCCGCCTACATTCTCGAGAATCCAAATGGCAACACCCTGTGCATCCCGACCGTCTTCATCTCGATGACCGGGGAGGCCCTTGACAACAAGACGCCCCTGCTCCGCTCCCAGCAGGCGATGGCCAAGCAAGCTGAACGGGTGCTCCGTCTGTTCGGGCACGATGATCCCGACGCCGTAGTGTCCTTTGCTGGCCCCGAGCAAGAATACTTTCTGATCGACCGCAGCTTCTTCCTTTCGCGGCCGGACCTGCTCAACGCCGGTCGTACCCTTTTCGGGTCGAAACCTCCTAAGGGCCAGGAATTCGACGACCACTATTTTGGCGCTATCCCCGACCGGGTCCTCGCTTTCATGTTGGACGCCGAACGCGAGCTGTTCAAGCTTGGTATCCCGGCCAAGACCCGCCACAACGAGGTTGCACCGGGTCAGTTCGAGCTGGCCCCGGTGTTCGAGCGCTCCAACGTGGCAGCGGACCATCAACAGCTCATGATGACCACCCTGAAGAAGGTGGCTCAAAAGCACCAGATGGAATGCCTTTTCCACGAGAAGCCGTTCGCCGGGATCAACGGGTCGGGGAAACACGTCAATTTCTCCATCGGCAACGCGACTCAGGGAAACCTCCTGCTACCCGGTGACACTCCTCACGACAATGCGCAGTTCCTGGTGTTCTGTGCCGCAGTGATCCGTTCGGTAGACAAGTACGGTGGCCTCCTCCGGGCATCCGTGGCCTCGGCCACCAACGACCACCGCCTGGGGGCCAATGAGGCGCCACCGGCAATTATCTCGGTTTTTCTTGGCGACCAACTGGCAGACGTGTTCGACCAGATCGCCAACGGAGGAGCGACGACTTCAAAGGAGCGCGGCCACATCGAGATCGGTGTGGACACGGTTCCCGCCCTCCGCGCGGACCCAGGCGATCGGAACCGGACCAGCCCGTTCGCGTTTACGGGCAACCGGTTTGAATTTCGCGCTCCGGGCGCCCTCCAGTCGATCGCCGGGCCGATGATCACCATCAACTCGATCTTGGCCGAGGCACTCGATTACATAGCCACCGAGCTCGAATCGCTCATGGCCCAGGACAATGACTTCAACCAGGCTGTGCAGACGGTGCTGCAGGAGATCATCACCAATCACGGAAGGGTCGTCTTCAACGACGACGGCTACGCCGATTCTTGGCAGGTCGAGGCCGCGGAGCGGGGCCTCCCGAACCTCCGGACGACCCTGGACGCTCTGCCCGAACTCATCTCCGAGGAGTCGATGGACTTGTTCAGCCGGTACGGCGTCCTCAACCCCCGGGAGATGCACAGCCGCTACGAGGTCGCACTGGAACAGTACGTGATGACCGTCGGCGTCGAGGCGAGACTGACGCTGGAGATGGCCACCACCATGATCCTTCCTGCCGCGCTGCGCTACCAGACAGAGCTCGCACACAACGTCGCCAGTCTCAAAGCTGCAGGGGTTGAGGCCGACGCTGAGACGCTCAACAACATCTCGTCGATGATCGCTGCCTTGCGGGCAGGTATTTCCTCGCTCCGGACCGAGCTCGCCCACGGCGATCTCGAGTCGGCGGAGAAGGAGGCCGAGCACGCCCAGAAGGCGCTCCTCCCGGCGATGGAAGCCGTCCGCGCCGCGTCCGATGGCCTCGAGACCATGGTGGCAGACGACCTCTGGCCGCTGGCCACCTACCAAGAGATGCTCTTTATCCTCTGACTTGGGTGCGCGTCCAGAGATCCCGCTCTCTGTTCTCGGGCCCTAAGCCGATCCCCCAGCCAGCGAGTCCATTCGGCAGGACGATCACAAGGCGAAGCTCGGTTGTTTGGGGCAGCTCTGGGCACTCTTCTTTAGATAGCCCCTTCGCCGCAGCGATGGCTTCGTCGTCGGCGGCCGAGCTTCTTGCCCGACTGTTGTCCGAGCGGAGTTCCTTCGGGAGCGCTGTCGCAGCCCACGATCTGCGGAGGTGAGTCCGCTTCTTTCGTTCACAGTCGGGTGCCCACTTCACGCTGGAGCCGATAGAGCCTCGCGCCTTCGGTCCTCGGGTGCCCGCGTCTCGGATGCCGAGAAAGGACCAAGACATGTCGCAATCTCGCGAATCGCTCCCATCGACCGGGGCACAACCCAATCCCTCACGCTCGACTCGATACGACGTCGCAGGCATCTGGAGCGCCGACCGATACCATCAAACCGGATGGACACGGCGATCGAGCAGCTAGACATTCCCCCCGACCGCTCGTTCAGCTGTGACGGTCGGTTCATCATCTCGCGCGTTACCGACAAGGACGGCAACGTCGTGCGCGAACTCCGATACGACGCTCAGCTGGCGGACTGGGTGCCAATGCCGATCAAGCACGGAAAGCAGAAGGGCGGAGTTCGAGTCGTTATCCGGTTCACTCCGGTTGCCGGAAGCCCACGGAATAACGAGAAGTTCGACGTGGCCGCTTCGAATGCCGACGCGGTGACGGCTTGGCTTGATCATTTGGTCAGGCGCCACTGAGGGCGCCCGCCCCAGACCCACCGAGGTCGTCGCCCAATCACGATCCCTTTTGTCTGACCGACTGGAGCCCTCCAGCGTCTGTGACGTCCTCGTAAGGACTTCGACGTTGGAGCTGGCGCGGAATCAGGTGCTGCCTAGGTCACCCCTCAGACCTTCGGCGACCGAGGTCGATTCGTGGCTCCAGGAGGCCCTAACGGCGGTCCCAGCTGAGGTTGTACTTCAACGTTGGAGGGGAGACCGCTGATGCTTACCTCGGCCCTTGTCGCGCTGATCGAAACGCGAGCGCCAGCCAACAGCAGGTTCTCGACCCGTAGGCTCCCGAACACCTCGGGGATGTGCGGGGCACAGGCCAACTCGCCGTCGGGGATCGAAGGCTCCAGGCGGAGAAGCACGGTCTGGAGCAGCGAGAAGGGGGTGGCCGAGGCCCAAGCCTGGGGTGAACAGGATGCCGGGTAGGGGATGGGAAACGGGAACGCCCCGCGGTCGAAGCCGCAGAAGAGCTCGGGCAACCTACCGCCAAAGACCTTTGCGGCTTCGAATAGCCCGACCGTTACCGCCGCAGCCTCCTCGAGGAATCCGTAACGAGCAAGTCCTGCCGCACAAATCGCGCTGTCGTGAGGCCAGACCGAACCGTTGTGGTAGCTCACCGGGTTGTATCTGCCCATCGAGCTCGCCAAGGTTCTGATACCCCATCCGGTGAACATTTGAGGGCTAGCGAGGCGCTCCGCAATCAAGGACGCCTTGTCGTCATCGACGATCCCGCTCCAGAGACAGTGCCCAATGTTGGAGCTGAGTGAGTCGATTGGACGCTTCTCGGCATCGAGCCCTATGGCGAAGTAGCCAAGCTCCTCCAACCAGAACCGTTCGTTGAAGGCCTTCTTCAGGCGAGCGGCGCGCGCCTCGTAGTCCCTTGCTACGAGAGAGTCTCCAAGCTTCTGGGCGATCTCGGCGCGGGCGAGAAAGGCTCGGTAGACGTATCCCTGGACCTCGCACAGTGCGATGGGCGCATGGGCGAGCGTCCCTTCTGCGAAGCTCACGCCATCAAACGAATCCTTCCATCCCTGGTTGGCTAGCCCTCGAGGCGCCGCCCTCTGATACTCGACGAATCCGTCGCCGTCGCGATCGCCGAACTCCTCGATCCATGCCAGGGCCCTGTCGGCATGCGGGAGCAACTGAGCGACGACCTGGTTGTCGACCTCCCACCGGAAGAGTTCACCGAGCAAGACGACAAATAGCGGGGTGGCATCGATGGAGCCGTAGTAGATCGAGCCCTCTCTGGCGTCGGCAGCCGTGGTCAGGCCGCGCCGCATCTCATGGAGGATCTTGCCGGGTTGTTCCTCGGAGAGGTTGTCGACTCGCTCGCCCTGGAAGCGGGCAAGAGTGAGCAGGGTGTTCGAGGCGAGATCGGGATCGACCGCGAGGGTCATGAGCGAAGTGATGAGTGAGTCTCGTCCGAACAGCGTCATAAACCACGGTGCTCCTGCCGCGATGACCGCCCGCTGGTCATGTTCAGGGTCAAAGATCCGTAGTGCCCCCAAGTCCCGATGGCTCTGGAGGAAGGTTTCGGTGACGTCCCTGTTGTCCGCCCTGACTCGGGTGCTGGTCTGCTCCCAGGTGCGTAGTCGGGTTACCGGGGTTGAGTGCTCGATGGGGTCCCCGGCGTGGTACCGAAGCTCGACCGGCTCTCCGTCCACGGCGAGCCGAAACTCAAGAGAGGCGCGCCATTCCCCGCTCGCCGGGACGACGACGTCCGAGGTCGCGAGACCAGGTGTCACGCGGGCCTCGGGCGGGAATCCCACCTCGAGGCGCCGAGCGAGCCTCCCGTTCCTGAAGGAGAAAGTCATCGTCGATCCTGCCACCTCGACGACGCGATCCCCGTGCACATGGACTCGATTCTCTTTCACCTCAAACAGGTGAGCAAAGTCGGCATCGAGCTCGAAACTGACCGAGCAGGCGACGGCCTCGCGCCCGAAGTTCTGGATCAGAAGGTCTTCGCGCATGCCGTTGCCGACATACCGGCTCCGTTCGACGAACAGCGTGCTGTCGGACTCGTCGAGGTGAGGTTTGCCCCTGGAGACAAACGTCGCAGCGAACGGATGGTGAGCCACCAGCGCCAGGTTCTCCGGCTCCGCGCCATCGATGCGAAGCCTCCACGAAGAAACAAAACGAGTGTCTTCAAAGAAGAGGCCCTGCGCACTGCCCGGCTCGATGTCGCCGGTCGTAGAAGAGATGGAGAACGAGCTGCCTTCGACCAGGGTGATCGAGCCTCCGGCAAGGCTTTTGACGGTCGGTTCTCCAGCGAACGTCCAGGGGTTCGTCACGGGTCGATCGTTGCTACGACGATCCTCAGGCGGCGGCCGGGATGGGCACGTCGAACGGGTCACGGGAGGTGCCAATGGCCAGTTCGTAGAGGGCGAGATGTTCCGCGACCATGCGTTCGACCGAGAAATGCCGTGCAACGCGCTCTCGACACGCCGCCCGGTCGATCTCATCGACTCGTCCGAGAGCTTTGACTAGTCCGTCTCGTTCGGAGCGGACGAAACCGACGACACCATCTTCGATGATCTCCGGCGCGGCCCCGAAGTTGGTCGTTAGCACCGGCGTGCCACAGGCTAGGGCCTCGATCATCACCATGCCGAACGGTTCGGCCCACGAGATGGGGTTCAGCAAGCAGTCCGCCTCGGCCAGCATCTGGAGCTTGGTTTGCCGATCTGCCTCGCCGAGGTAGGTCACGTCCCCGCCGAGCTCAGGCCGCACCATGGCTTCAAAGTAAGCCCGTTCCTCAGGTTCGCGCATCTTGGCGACGATCCGCAGCGGTACGCCGGCCTCGCGAGCGATCCGGGCAGCCAGGTGGGGCGCCTTGCCCGGGTGCATCCGTCCGAGAAACAGAGCGTAGCCACCGCCGCCCTGGCCGACTGGAAACTCCTCGAGATCCACTCCGTGGTGGATCACCGCAGCGACCGGAACAGAGGGCGCGGTAGAGGCTTGATGGTGCGAGATCGCGATGACCGGCACCCTTCCGGATATCACGCGGTAGAGATCGATGAGCTCGGGGTTGAACGGGCCGTGGTTCGTGGTAACAACCGGAAGCTTGGGAAAGGAGGCGGAATGGAGCGGTCCAACGAGCGTATGGTCGTGGACGACGTCGGCGTCTTGGATCTGCTCGTAGGCGTGAAGAACATGACGGATCTCGTCGACGCTGTTCCCCGACCCGACGCCGATGGCCTCTTCGAAGACCCAGGTTCTCTCTACCGAACAGGTGCTGTCTCCGCTGGCGCACAAGATGACCTCGTGCCCGACGTTCTGTAGCCCCAAGGCAAGTGTGTTGAGGAGGTTTTCAGTCCCTCCGTAGGCTGGCGGGGGGACAGGGAGCCACGGGGGTGCCACGATTCCTATCCGCATCGAGGAGACGCCTCTGCGATCGAGCGGAACTCGGCGTTACGCAGCATGTCCGCGTCGGAATACGAGTCCGACGCGCCGGACATCTTGTGCCTGGTCTTGTAGTTGACCAGAGTGCGGATGCAGCCCGTGATCCGCACGGGGACGCGCTGGTCGAAGGGTACGAATTCCACAGAGACGAGACATCCAGATCCTCCCCCGAAGGACGCAGGGGCACGATGGCTCGAGCTGAACCTTCGCCAGTCTAGCTGGTAGTCGACGATGCCCCATCCAGGGGTCGTGGATCGACATCCGGGATGGCTCCTGCGCGATGTCCGGGTGTGAGCTCGGCGATAGTGACAGATGCGCTCGGGGAGCCACCGCACGCCTCGCCGCGTTGGGCGCAGCCGATCCGCATGCTGTAAGGTGGTTACCAACGTTCGGTGGATCACGCATGCCGTACGTCATTGCCGGTTACCAATCAGGTTCTCCCGCAAGTGTCCAGCGTGGAGAAATGAGGTCACAGCATGACTGAAGGCGTCGTGAAGTGGTTCAACGCCGACAAGGGCTACGGGTTCATCACCCCTGACGACGGTACGCCGGACGTGTTTGCCCACTTTTCATCGGTTGAGGGCTCCGGCTACCGCGAGCTGATCGAGGGGCAGAAGGTGTCGTTCGAGTCCGAACAGGGTCCGAAGGGCCCGCAGGCCAAGAGCGTTCGACCGGTCTGACCGCCGACCATCGCATGGTCGGCGCAAGCAGTCCCGAGCTGGGCGGGTCGAGCGATCGTCTCGAGCGCAAAACGCCCTTTGTGCGCTTCCGGGTTCCGAGGAGTCCTGCGGCACAGGTGATGTCGCCGCTGAGGCTGTCGCTCCGCGAGGAGGGCTCCAAGACACGCGACCATCTCCGCCTGCCGCGCCCCTGGTCCGTGTTGCAGCATGCCTGTCCGGTCGTACTCGAAGCAGTGCTGGCTCCGCTCGCCGTCTTTTACGTGGTGCTCGTCATCGCGGGGTTCCGAGGTGCTCTACTGGCCGCGCTCGTGTGGTCCTTTGTCGCTCTTACGCGACGACTGCGGCGCGGCGAGCGCATCTCCACGATGCTGCTACTGGGCGTGATCCTCCTCAGTGTGCGCACGGTGGTGTCTTTCATCACGGGGAGCGCATTCTTGTACTTCATCCAGCCGACGGCGACCACCGTCGTGATCTCGCTAGTTCTCGTCACGTCGGCCGTGCTTGGACGTCCGTTCACTCAGAGATTCGCACACGATTTCTGTCCGATCAGTGCAGAGCTACTCGCGAGGCCAAGCGTGCGCCGGTTCTTCGTTCGAATTTCGATCCTCTGGGCGGCCGTCCTGATGCTCAATGCCGGGATAGTGCTGTGGCTTCTCGTGTCCTCGTCGCTCCGCGCCTTCGTCCTAGAACGCACGGCCATTACCTGGGGGCTCACCGCCGTTGCGATCTTTCTCTCGATCACGCGTTTCGTAGCCGCCATGCGCCGCGATGGCATCACTGTCGAGTGGGGCCAACCTCGTCGTCTTCCTGTCCAGCCAGGCTAGGAATCACCCGGGCGATGACCGTCCAAGCGAGGCCGCCTCGGATTGAGCAGCCGCGTGATCAACCCTGAGGTTGGGATCATCGCTGGGCGAGGCGGTCGCCGATGACCGCCCTGCTGCGAAGTGATGCCAGTTCCTCGTCGGTGAGACCGAGGAGCTCGCGCAAGACCTCTTGGTTGTGCTGGCCGAGCAGCGGAGCCGGTCGTCGGTACCACCTGTCCGGTCCGCCGGAGAGCCGCATGGGCCAGCCCGGGTAGCGATACGTGCCGACGATGGGATGGGAGACTTCCTCCCAGAATCCTCTGGAGACCATCTGAGGCTCCTGGTCGATCTCGTAGGGCGAAGCCACCGCCTCGGCGGGCACCCCGGCCTGTCGCAGTTCCGAAAGCGCCTCCGCCAGGGTCTGGCCCGTCGACCACCTGGCCACCGCCCTGTCGATGCGATCGTGGGCGGCGTGGCGCCCGGGGGCCTGGGCCAGACTCGTGTCGCCTGCTAAGGCGGCTGCGCCGAGGATCCGGCACAGGGCTTGCCATTGGTCGTCGGTACCCACGGCGAGCGCGAGCCAAGCGTGATCAACCGTCGAATAGACGCCCTGTGGAGCGGCTGTTGGTCCCCGGTTCCCTTGGCGCTCCATCCGATGCCCATAGGCGGCGTGTTCGAGGGTCTGCTCGACCGAGACGTTGACGGCCAGGTCGAGCATGGCGAGCTCGACCTGCTGACCCTCCCCGGTTCGTCGCCGTTCCTCCAGCGCGGCCAGGACCGCGAAGGCGGCGTGCACGCCCGTGAGCGGATCGCAGAGGCCCGGGAGCTCGGGGGGGCCGTCGAGGCGACCCGTGGTCCAGGCGATGCCGGAGGCCTGCTCCATGGTGGACGCGAAGGCCGGCCGTTCCCGCCATGGGCCCTCGAGCCCCCATCCCGGCATCCGCAGCATGATGACGTCCTGCCGCGCCTCTCGGAGAGTCTCGTAGGTGAGGCCGAAATTCTCCATGACTCGAGGGGTGAAGTTCTCCACCACGACATCGGCGGTGGCCACGAGCCGTAGGAACAGGTCCCGGCCTTCGGTGCGCGACAGGTCTAGTGTGACGCCCCGCTTGTTGAGGTTGATGGCGTTGAACAGAGAGCCCTGCTCATACCACTGCTCGGTGGTCGGCGGCACGGCCACACTGAAACGCATCGGGTCCGGGCGTTGGACCGATTCGATCTTGATGACATCGGCGCCCAGCGTCGCCAGATATTGGGTGCCGAATGGTCCCGCCCAGAAGGCGGTGAGGTCCAAGATCCGGACGGCTTCGAGCGGGAGTTCGGCGGCGCCGGTCTTCCGAAGCGGTGCAGGATGGCCAGTCAGATCCCGGGCGAGGGGCGTCTGATCGTGCGCCCCCAGGCTGGGGGCGGCCTCAGCTGGCTGCGGTTTCGTCCGGTTGCTGCGAAAGGGGGGCCGGGGATCAGGAAACCCTCCCCGGGGGTTTGGCCGAAAAAGCCCGCGGGCCACGACTTGGGGCAAGCTGGTCACTGAGGCGCCGCTCGATACGGGCGCCGCAGGCACTCGGAAGGCGGCTGCCCGCTCGAGGATTTCGGCTTCGGAACGGCTGAGGAACCAGGGGCCGATCTCCGCTCTGACCGCGGGGAGCTCACGCTGACGGACCTTCTGATCGTTCCACTCGGGGTGCGTCGCTATGAGGTCTGTGCGCTCGATCATGGCCAGCACGTCGTGCCACTGCTGCACGGTGATGGTGGCTAACCCCACGTAGCCGTCGTTGCACGCCTCGATCCCGGGCACCATTACGAAGCTGGCAGTGCGCGATCCTCCCGGGAAACTGGCGAAGAGCGTCGGATAGCTGAGAAAGGTCACGGTCAAACACTCGAGGGTCGAGACGTCCACCAATTCGCCCTGGCCGCTCCGCTGCGTACGGGCCCGCGCCGCCAGCGCTCCCGTTGCGGCGTAGGCGCCCGCCGCCCACTCGCCCAGCCGTCCACCGACGGCGAGGGGAGCAAGCCCTCCGCCGTGGACGTCGAGCGCGCCCATTGCGGCTTGGAGTAGGAACTCGCTACGTGCGTCCCCGCAGCGCGGCCCCTCCTGGCCAAAAGGGGTGATCGACACAACCGTCAATTCGCGGTTGGTATCCCAAAGCCTTTTGGGGCCCAGTCCGAGGTCGGCGAGCACGCCCGATGGATGACTTTCGACGAGGACGTCGGCCGAAGCAACGAGGTCAAGGATCCGGTCCCGGCCGGTGTCGCTGTCGAGGTCGACCACCACACTTCGCTGACCACCGGCCAGGTGCCGGAACAGCACTCCGTCAGCGTCGCCGTCGGAGCCGACCGAGCCCGAGGCCGACCACCGGCGCAGCGGGTGGCCCCCGGGCGGTTCTACCTTGGTGACCTGCGCGCCGGCTCTATGCAACAGCTTGGCGCAATAGGACCCGGCGACCCCATCGGAAAGATCGAGGACGTGGACCTCACTCAGGGCAGCCAGCGGGCCGGCGCCCGTGCCATCGCTAGCGGTTGAGGTACCGGTCAATGACCTGCTCGTGGTGGACCACGTTTACCTCCTGCACGGGGTTGAGGAGGGCCCGCCGATAGCCACGGGACTTCATGCCAGTGGTGATCTCGACCAGGTTGCCGAAGTCCTGGTTGTTGATCTCGCCCCAGTCCTTGGTTCGCCAGTCTTCGTAGAACTTGCGGTCGAACGGAAGCGCCTCACCGCCCTTGGGGATCCACTCTAGAGCCCAATAGTCGAGGATGCAGCGGTCGGGATCGAGCCCGTTCGGGCGGGCCCGGTAGAGAGTGGCGTTGCCGTGCACGATCGGCCCGACGAGGTTCGGGAAGAGATGGATCGTCCCGTTGCGCAGGATCTCGTTGTCGCTCAGCCCGTCGAAGTCGTATCGGTCCCGCATGGCCTGCACCCGGATCTCGTTGAACACCTGGACGGCCGTCTTGCCCTCGGGCGGTCCGCTCTCGAGTAGCTCATCGAGGCGACGGCGGTCCTCACGGCTGAAGAGACCCCTCACGGCATCAATCCGGTCAGACAGGAGCTCTACCTCGTCGTAGTCCTCCGGGGTCAACCCGAGCCGGGGGCTCGGTCGCATCTCGTGCCGAAACTCTTTCTCGCCGTACCAGCTGTGGGGGCCGAACTGCTCGTAGGTGAAGCGGGTGTCGTCATACCAAGTCAGCATCTGAGGGTGCAGACCCTGGGGATGGTAGGCCTCGTTGAAAGCGTCCACCGCGGTCTTCCAGTTGCAGTCGAAGAGAATGGTCCGATACGAGCGGAAGCGGAGATCCTCGAAGCGGTAGGAAGAAAAGCGCTCCGGTGCCTCGCCCAAGAAGGCCTCAAAGCTCTCGCAGTTCGGATCCATGTTGACGAACACGAATCCTCCCCAACGGCCCACCCGGACCTCGCCTAGCCGGACATCGTCGTCGGTGAGCGCGGCAGGGTACTGGTGGCGATCGACCACCTCCTTGACCTCGCCGTCGAGGTTCCAACGCCAAGCATGGTAGCGACAGCGAATCTCGGCGGTGGCGAAGTTCCCGGTTCCCGACGCTAGGCGGGTCCCACGGTGGGTGCAGGCGTTGAAGAAGGCGGTGATGGTGTCGGCACGGCTCCGCACGATGAGGATCGACTGGTCGCCGATCGTGTACTCGAGGAAGTCGCCCGGGTTCGCGATCTCCTCCTCTCGGCAGGCCACCTGCCACACTCGCGGCCACAGCCTCTCCATCTCAAGGTCGAAGAAGTCCCGTGAGGTGTAGCGGGACCCCGGGACCACGACCATGCCCCGGAACTCGCCCAGGGCGAACTTCTCTGGCAGTAATTCAGCACCCGCATGTTCCATGACAGCGTTCCTTTCCACACGTTGATGCGGAATGACCGAGGCCCCAATGTAGATGGCGACGGCCTCGGGCGTGCCGCTCGACGATGACGTGCAGCGGGTGGTGAGCGACTTCTCCGATCGCCTGTTCCGGGACGATCGGCTCGTGGGAACCATCGTCTCGGAGACGAGGGCTCTGGAGTAGGCATCGATGAGCGTGCATGGCAGGGAGCGCACGACCTTTGGGGCCGGCGTTGCTCTCACAGACCGCTCTATCGCGGTCGCCACGCATCTTTGCGACCAGGCCATCGCGGACGGGCACGAGGAGCGGGTAGTGCGCCATGCACGGACCGCAGATGCTCGATCGAACCTGGTTCACCGGCCCCATCGCAGCAGAAGTCGGCTCGGACCGCGGATCTGGCCGCGCTTCCAGCTCACCGGCTCGTCGCCGGCGAGTTCGAAGTCGGGGATGATCCGGAGGAACTCTTCCAGACCGACCCGAAGCTCCATCCTGGCCAGGTGCGCCCCGATGCACCGGTGTACCCCGGCCCCGAAGGCGAGATGCCGGTTGGGGGCCCGATCTAGCTGCAAGGTGTGGGGCTCCGGGAAGGCCCTCTCGTCGAGATTGCCAGCTGGGAATGGAAGCAGCACGTGCTCGTCTCCGGGGATGATCTGGCCGTCGATCGAGGCGTCCCTCGTCGCTATCCTGACGACCGACACGGGGGCGAAGCGCCGCAGTAGCTCTTCGACCGCGCTCGGCCAAAGGGCTGGCTCGTCTATCAGGCGCGCTCGAGCTTCGGGGTGCTGGGCGAGCCACCACAAGGCTGTCCCAAGCATGCACCAGGTAGTGTCGATTCCGGCGACAAGGAGTAGCGATGCCACTCCCAGCTGATCCACCGTCGAAATGGGCTCGCCCTCGATCTCGGCGCCGACCAGGAAGGTGGCAAGATCGTCCCTCGGGTGCCTACGCCGCTCCTCGATCAGCCGGGCGAAGTAGTCGCGGATCTCCACGTTGGCGGTTGCCGACACCCGGGGATCGGGTCCCCCCGAGACTATGAGATCGGTCCAGTTGCCAAAAAGCGCTTCGTCGCGCGGTTCGACGCCGAGGACTCGGGACAACACGGCGATCGGCACGTGCTTGGCGAAGTCTTGGGCGACGTCGCAGTGCCCTCGTTCTACCAAGGTCTCAACCAGCCCGGCTGCCACCGCCCGGGTAATGGGCTCAAGCTGTTGCGCGCGGCCAGGCGTGAAGTACGGCAGCAGTACCCGACGGAAGGCGGTATGCCGGGGAGGATCCAGGTCAAGGGGTGGTGAGCTAGGCATCACCCCTGGGTCGGGGACCGAGATGGATCGAGAAGAGAAAGTCTCGTGGTCTCTAGCCGCCGCCTCGATGTCCTCGTAGCGGGAGAGTACGAAGAAGCCTCCGTAGGCGTCGGAGTGAGCGACAGGGCACTGTGCGCGCAGGCCGTCATAGACCGGGAAAGGGTCCTTGGCCAGCTCGGGATCCCAGTGGTCGAAGGCCCGCACGAGCCTTGCCGCAGGTGTTGCCTCGAATGCGCTTCGTCCCTCTGGGGTCATCGCTGCTCGCCTCCGTCGTGGACAACCACGCCGCGCACGTTGCGTCCGGCGTGCATGTCGGCGTAGCCGTCGTTGATCTGGTCCAGCGAATACGTCCGGGTGACGAGCTCGTCAAGGCGGAGTCGGCCCTGACGGTAGAGCTCGAGCAGCAGGGCGATGTCCTTTGACGGGCTCATCGCTCCGAATAGCGAGCCTTGGATCCGCTTTTGGAAAAGGGTCAGCATGGTGGGGGAAACCGGGATCCCCAGCTCGGCCGTTCTCCCCACTCCGGTCACCACGCAGGTGCCGCCCTTTCGTATGGCGTCGACCCCTTGGGCTACGTGACCCCCGTCAGTCACGCCGACGGCGATGACGCACGAGTCCGCTCCCTGGCCATTCGTCAGGGGACCGACGACGTCGCGCGCCTCAGTCATCGTGGCCACCGCATGGGTCGCGCCGAGCGTAAGCGCCGTGGTGCGCTTCAGCTCGACCGGGTCGACCGCCACGATGACGGACGCGCCGCAGTGGGCCGCCCCTTGGACGGCGTTGATGCCGATGCCACCGACGCCCATCACGATGACGACGTCCCCCGGGCGGACCTCGGCAGAGTTGACCGCCGACCCCCAACCCGTGCCAACCCCGCATCCACACAGGCAGGCGGTCTCGAGCGGCACATCGTCGGGACACCGAATGGCAGACAGCGTCGAGATCGTGGAGAACTGGCTGAATGTCGAGATGCCCGACATCTGGGCTACGGGCTTGCCGCCGAGCCGCAAGCGCCAGCTCCGATCGGGGCGCTGCCCGGTCAGGGTGTGCATCCCCGAGTCACAGAGGTTTTGCCAGCCCGACGCGCACCAGCGGCAGCGCCCGCAGGAGGGCAAGAAGGCCGTCACGATCCGGTCGCCGACCTCCCAGCCGACGGTGTCAGGCCCCACCGCTTCGACTATCCCGGCACCTTCGTGACCACCAGCCATGGGGTACATGTGGGCCTGCATGTCGCCGGTGGCGAGGTGATCGTCGCTATGGCAGAGTCCCGAGGCGACCATGCGGACGAGCAGCTCACCGCGCTCGAGGTGCGTCAAGATCGAGTTCGACCACCTCCCACTTTCCAGGTGACTCCTTGATCACTGCACCCTTGATTTGCATCCTTTGGGCTCCGTCCTACGGTGGTCCTCGGCGACTCCGACTCAGCGCTCCGCGGCTCGGAGGGCCTCCATGCCCATCAGAATGCCTCGTTCGATCACCTTGTCGTTGTTGGTCGAGATCATCCGGTGGACGGGGCCTTCGAGGAACGGTCGCAGCAGCCCATTCGTGATCTCATAGGACTCGCAAAAGTGAACACGGGTGCGCCCATCGCCAAGGTCCTCGAGCCATTGGCGGCCTTCTGCTACCGCGAAGGGGGGCCTTGTGATGGCCTGGTAGCGCCAGGACTGGTTCGGAACGACCTCGGTCACGAGCTCCCAGGACTCAGCGACCCCGCCAGAGAGAAGGTACCGCGGCACTGGATATCCGCAGTGGCGGACCAGGCCGTCGTGGACAGCATCACCCGGGTGGAGGACTTCGATCTGCACGCTGTCTCTCTCGATGACGAAGGGCTCGGACGAGCGCTGCGCTGGGATCGAGCCGAACCAGAGGTTCCACACCTGCGCGGGAGAGCTCTCCACGACGAAAGAGCTCTGATGTTTCTGCACGTCTGCCCTTTGTCAGGCAACGCTGTGGCGCGCCCCATAGATGGGTAAATCGGTCGGCGTGATAACCCCAGGTTGAGCCCGGCAGACGAACGGGAGAGCATGGACGGCCGCCATGGCCGTGCCCACCATGAGCACGCTCATGATGTCTGTCTCGTCGGACAAGCCGGGCGTCGCAGGCAACTCGAAGCGGACGGTCGCATCGACGCGAGGCTCACCTTCGATCTCTATCCGAAATCCCTGGGGCCCTGACCACTGCGGATCGAGACCGTCATCGCTCATCGTCCAGCAAATGGCCAAGGTAGTGACTGGTCGGCCCTGGGCGTGGCCACGATATGTGCGCCGCTGCCCAGCTACAGTTCCTTTCGGGAAACGCGTCCAGCCGAGATCGATATCGCGGGTGGCCACTGCCCGTTCGACGAAGCCTTCCTTCGCGTCGAGTTCGAGCTCGAGCATGCTGGCGATCAGATCGAGCGTGTCGAAGTAGGCCAGCCCCCTGAAGTCCGGCGAGATCTCAATGGGTGAGACGCGTTCCGTGATGACTTCGCCGAAACCCATGGCGTTCCATGCCTCGGGTACCGGGTAGGTGGTGCAATCAAGGTTCTCCGTCACCGTGATATCGCGAACGACTCGACATGCGCCAGTGAGAAACCCGGCCAATAGATTTACGAACCCGGGCTCGAAGCCCGTCCCCAGGAATGTCGCGCCTCCCTCGAGGGCCGCATTCCTGAGTGACGTGACAACAGCTGCTGACTGGTTGGTGCCCGTCAGATAGTCGCCGGTCGTGACGACGTTGACGCCAGATCGCAAGAAGCGCTCGACGAGTCCAAAGTCGATTCGCGTGGGCATGTAGCACACGCAATCGGGATGAAGTGCCAGAAGAGTCTCGATGTCGTCGGTGGCCACGACCCCGACTGGCGCTCTGCCGACGAGTGTCCCGGCATCCACCCCCTGCTTCTCGCCGCCAAAGGCGTGTAGCCCGACAATTTCGATCTCGGGGTGATCAAGTGTTGCTCTCAGAGCGCGCCGGCCCACGTTTCCCGTGCCCCACTGCACAACTCGGAACGGCTCACGAAGCTCCATTACGCGGGATTCGTCCCCTGCACTCCGACTCCCCCTGACCACGCATCCGGTGGCACGCGCCCAAAGGTTAGCCGTATTTACGGCTACAAGTCAACAGGTTTGTAGTGTTGTGTCTGCCTAGAATGGGCGTCGATGGAGGCAGCGAGGTTGTGACACCTGCACCCCGACTAGGTCGCTGGGGACCGGCGTCCCCATCCGACGACGAGGAATGCCGGCAGCTCATCTTGAAGGCTGCGGTCAAGTGCTTCGATGCCGCCGGCCCCATGCGCGCCACCGTGGATGACATCGCGCAGGTGGCCTCCGTGCACCGGACGACCGTCTACAAGTACTTCCCCAACCGCTCGGCAATCATCTCCGCGGTCCTGCTCTTCGAAGCACAGGACCTCATCGCCGAGGCGGCCACCTTTTACGAGCGGCCCGCACCTTTCGTGGAGCAGTTCGCCAACGCGTATTCGCATGTGGTTCATGGAGTACGAGAATCTCTGCTCCTTCGCCGGCTATTTGACCCCGACGCCGTCGATACCGTGGTTCATGCGACTGGGGCATCAGAGGAGTTTCGCAACCTCGTCTCCGGTTCGCTCCGCCCGCTGGTCGCTCTGGCGGCCGAGCGAGGTGAGCTGCGCGTCGGCCTTGACGTCGACGAGGCCATCGAGTGGCTCGGCTCGATCGCACTGCTCCTCCTCGGTGAGTCATTCCGCGACGACGGGTTCGATGCAACCGAGGCGATGCGGCGTTACATCCTGCCCGGAATCTCAACGTGACCAGGTCTGGACGGCTCCGTTCTTTGCCACGAAAGCGGAGCGGTCCGTCCGAATCGTCAAAAGGACCGCGACATACGTGACGTCGGCGAGTGACATCATCACTGTGCGGGTGGAGCCAGCCGGAGCGACCATCAGCGTGCGCCCAGGCGAAACGCTCATGAGGGCAGCTGAACGTCAGGGATACCGCTGGCCCACCGTGTGTCACGGTCAGGCCTTGTGCACGGCCTGCTCGATAGTCCTGAATGAGGACAACTGCGACGCCTTTGAGGCGCCTGAGGCTATTGAGCAGAGAGGCTTAGCCCTGCTGACCGGCCGCTCCTTCTACCAAGGCAAGGTTGTGCGCCTGGCATGCCAGGCGCGGCCCGTCGCCGAAACGGTGGTCATCAAACGTGGGGTGAGGAGGCGAGACGACCCAACCTCAGGTGGAGCGGTCATGATCACCCAGCGGCCGGTTCGATAGTGTGCCCAGCCGTGTCCGTCGAGGAGCCGTTGGAACCCAGCGGCGTTTCGGGACCTCTCGACGGAATCCGGGTCCTCGAAGCCGGCGGTATCGGCCCGGCGCCGTTTTGCACGATGCTGCTCGCGGACATGGGAGCCGACGTTGTCCGCCTGGTACGACCGGGCGGCGGCGACGGACTCCTCTCTCGAGGTAAGCGCACCGTTCCGTTCGACCTCAAAGGCGAGCAGGGGCCGATCCTCGACCTTCTCGGTTCGACCGACGTGCTCGTCGAAGGGTTTCGGCCAGGCGTCGCCGAACGGCTTGGCATAGGTCCTGAAACTGCTTGTGGGCGCAACCCCCGTCTGGTCTACGCGCGCTGTACGGGATGGGGACAGACCGGGCCACTGCACTCCGTAGCCGGACACGACATCAATTACATCGCCCTAACGGGCGTGCTCGGACTAATCGGCCAGGCGGACGGGCCTCCTACACCTCCCTTGAACCTCGTTGGGGACTTCGCCGCGGGGGGTTTGACGACTGCGTTCGGGATCGTGTGCGCCCTGTTCGAACGGTCCATGTCCGGCCTCGGCCAGGTGATCGACGCTGCCATGGTGGACGGCAGCGCCGTTCTGGCAACCATGTTCTTCGAACTCATCGCCAGAGGACAGCACAACGAACAACGCCGGGGTGCCAACGTTCTCGACGGCGGCGCACCGTACTACGGGGTGTACGAGACCTCCGACGGAGGATGGTTCGCGGTCGGAGCGGTCGAGGAACCCTTCTATGCCCAGCTGATTCACCGCCTGGGACTCACTCCCGAGCAGCTACCGGATCGCTCGGACAGGTCGAGATGGCCTGAGCTCAAGGGCTCCATAGCAAGGGCCTTCCGGACCCGTAGCCGGCGCGAGTGGGAGGCCGTGTTCGCCGGCAGCGACGCGTGCGCAACGCCGGTACTGCTACCGTCCGAGTGTCCTGGCTATTCCCACCATCGGGAGCGGTCGACATTCATCAACACCAACGGCATCAGCCAACCTGCACCGGCGCCTCGACTGTCACGGACTCCAGGGTTCGTGAGAGACGATTCCCAGGCGCCCCCGGCGACCTTGGACGCCATCATGGATTCGTGGAGAGACGAGGCTTCCTCGGGCTGACGAATGGTCCTCTGCATTGGAGCCTTTGCCCGGCATCGGACATCCTGAAACCCCCAACCGGACATGCCGCTGTATGTCATCTCCGTTAGGTTCACGTCATGAGCGGGACGACGTTTCTGCCCCACAACCGCTGAGCCCCCCAGTTCAAACGCAGTTTTACTGACGATACCCATCGGCCCGACCTCGCGTCGCCTCCAAATGAAGGACCACTGGACGATGCAGCCCTTCGAGGCGTGTCAACCCGATACCCCTAGCTACGATCGCCAAGACTGACCCAACTTCTCGGCAAGTTTGTTTCTTACCAGTGTGGAGACGATCCAAGCTCCTGCCTCGGTCCCTCCCTTGCCTCCCTTTCAAAGCGCTGCGGTGACGTGCGGAGCGCTCGGAGAGTATCCCCACCCCTACTGAAGAGAGCCATGAGCGGACTCTGGCCTGTCCTTCAACGTGTGCCCCGGGAGGCGATGGCTGGCCGGCACGTCGCTTGGCGCCTGTTCGCTCCCTCGGCGGTCGGTTGCCACTCCCACGAAGGACGGAACCGGCAGCCACGATCAGGGCATGTCGAACGCGATCATCTCGACAAAGATGGGAGTCGAGAGGGTGAGCTCCAACTCCCTCGCCGCGGGCATGAGCGTTTCACCAAACGTCTCGAAGGCCTCTTGGCTGTCCCAGACGTCGAAGACCGCGAGACCGTCGCCTTCACGAAAGCACGTGTGCAGTTTCAGCCCCTCCGGGAGCCCGTCGGCGGTCACCCGCTCATCAAGGCGCCTGTATTGCTCCTCGGTGATCGGTGATGCGGGAATGTAGACGCCAATCATGATGACCTCCTAACGGTTCCTGACAGGAGGATAGCCATTTCGACTTCGCTGCTTGCGACTGGTTCTCATCGGCGAAGCGAGGACGCCGAAGGCCCAACCAGAGGTGCCCGGCCGACTCTGGGGCTCGAGATGGTCACGACGCACGCGGCCGGTCGGATTCCAACGCTCGCAAGGGTCATCGCTTGACAGGTAACTAATTGGTTACGTATCGTGTCGGCGTGTGGAGGAGGACGAGAACCGAGTGTTCAAGGCGCTTGCCGATCCGACGCGTCGATTCCTGTTGGACATCCTTTTCGAGCGCGAGGGTCGTACCTTGACCGAACTTGAAAGCCAGGTGGACATGACCCGCATAGGGGTCATGAAGCACCTGCGACTACTCGAAGAGGCGGGCCTGGTCCTCACCCGCCGGACTGGCCGCGAGAAACTGCACTTTCTCAATCCCGTCCCGATCCGGCTGATCCACGACCGGTGGATCAACAAGTACACCGAGCGTCACGTTTCGGCGCTCGCCAACCTCAAGACGGAGCTGGAGGCACCGGGATGACCAAAGCGATCGAGACCACCGAGACGATCCAGATGTACCGCGTCTACATCCAAGCGACGCCTGAGGCCATCTGGGAAGCCATCACCAAGCCCGAGTGGACCGTCAAGTACGGCTACGCGCCCCTCCTGGAATACGAGTTGCGGTCCGGCGGTGCGTTCCGGGCGTACGCCAATGAGGGCATGAAGGCTCTGGGGTGCCCGGACGTCATCAGTGATGGCGAGGTCATCGAAGCGGATCCCCCGCGCAAGCTGGTCCAAACCTGGCGCATGACGATGACGCCCGAGATGGCCGCCGAAGCATTCACTCGCCTCACCTATGACCTCGAGCCCGTCCGAGGCGGGGTAACCAAACTGACCGTTACCCACGATGTCACCGGTGCGCCGATGTGGGCTGCAGTGCTCAGGGGTGAGAGTGAGTCGGATGGGGCAGGCGGTGGCTGGAGCGAGATCCTGAGCGGGCTCAAGACCCTGTTGGAGACGGGACAGCAGTTGCCATTCCAAAGCGGTCCGGCGTAGACCACGTGTGAGAACAACGACGGGTGGCGTTGGTAGCCTGCCTAGGGTCGCCTGGCCGTCGGGGCGGTCTTGTTGGAGCCGAACTCGCCTCGCGTGGCTCTCTCCGACCGCAGGGCGATCACATGGACACCGTGTTGGGCCCTTGGTCCGGCTCCGCAGCAAGAGGCTGAACGGAGCCCGATAGATGAGGCCATTTCCTAGCGCTCACCGGGACCCGTTCTGCACGGCATGTTCGGCCAGCCGAAAGGCTCCCACGTCCCCGGGCGCCGAGCGCGTCACGACCGCCCCGGGATGTCAGCTACCCGGGGCCATGGCAACGGTCCCTATCGCCGGCTCGGGGTAGCAGCTGCAGGTCCGTCGCCACAGCCCAAAGGCATGCCTATCGATAGAGGTGATGGACCGGTCTGGATGGCCTGATTGCGACTGCTGGTGATGTCTTGCAGGATGGGGCTATGACGGACGAAGGCCTCCCGGCCCCTCATCACGACGCTCGGGCGATGCCTGAACTCCGGGCATCCCATGAAGACCGCGAGAGGGTTGCGGAGGTCCTCCGTGTTGCGGCAGGCGATGGGCGGCTCACTTCGGCCGAGCTAGACGAGCGTCTCGAAGCGGCACTGACGGCTCGCACGACTGGAGAATTGTCGGCTCTGACGGCGGACCTACCAGAAGTCGGCGGAGTCGCGGCACGGGCGAAGGAGGTGGTCCGGCTCGACTTTCGGGGAGGGAACGCAGCGAAACGCGGTCGATGGGTCGTTCCCCGACGAATGGAGATACGCGCCATCGGCGGGTCGGTGAAGCTCGATTTCACGGATGCCGTGGTCAGTGCCCCGACGCTGGACATTCAGGCCGAAGTTCGGGGCGGGCGCCTGGTCCTGGTGACTCGGCCAGGCATCGTGGTCGATGTCGATGACGTCGCAGCCCATGGTGGACGGGTCAAGGTGCGTACAGAACGCGAACCAAAGGAACCCGTCCACCTGACGATCAAGCTCTCCGGCGAAGCCCACGGCGGCAGCGTCGTCGTGCGCCCGCCAAGGCGGACGTGGTGGCCTCGCGCGCTGCGTAGGCACGGGCCGTGACGAACCTCAGGCCGAGACTCGTGGGACGACCGGGCCACCGCGCACTACGGCGTCCCCGACTACGTCGGCCGACGGGTAATGCATCGCGTCGTCATCGCCGGGGATGAGGTCGCCTGATTGTGCGCTCCGCGATTGGCAACTGGGCACGCCGCGTTCACTGGGTATGTGCGGATTACGATGACCATTTGACTCGGCGTCGGGGTGATGCTCGACGAGCAACCGGGCGGCAGCTGGGCCAATCGGGCACTCTGTGTCAGGCGAGGCTGGCCTGCGGACGTGCTCCTCTCGCCTTGAGTACCTGCCACTCACCTCGGCGAAGGGCTTCGAGTTGGTCGGGCGAGAGCTCGGTTTGCTTCTTGACCGCCGCGGTCGCGGAGGCCACGTCGTCGGGGTGTCGGCCGAGGACGACCATGCCCACGACGCGCCCTTCTGAGATCACGAGCCGCCGGTATGACCACCTGGCGGCGTCCTCTATCACGATCACCTCATCGTCGCCGCTCGCCTCGAACCGCCCGATCGATGTCAGCTCCAGTCCGACGCCCTTGAGGATCGTCGCTGGTGCTTCAGGCGAAAGCCTTTCGTCACCACCAAGGGCGTTGACGGCGGCGATCTCGGCCTGCTTGGAGGCCGTGGGCCAGAGGCCGAGCACCTGGCCGTTGTGCTCGGCCACGTCTCCCGCTGCGAAGACTCCGGGGGCGCTGGTCTCCATGCGATCGTTTACGAGTATTCCTCGTCCGGTCGCCAGGCCTGCCTCTTGAGCCAGCCGGATGTTCGGCCGGATTCCGACGCACGCCAGGAAGATGTCACAGGGAAGGGTTCGGTCGTCCTTGAGGAGCACATCCTCGACGCGCTCGGGCCCACGTACCGCCGCCGCCTCGGCACCATGGACGATCTTGATGCCGACTCTGTCGAAGTGAGCCTCCGTCAGCTCGCTACAGCGCGGGTCGATCTGCATGGACAATAGGCGGTCGCCGCGATCGAGGACTGTCACGTCAAGGCCCAGCTCGTGCAGGGACCGTGCCGCTTCGAGCCCGAGCAGCCCGGCGCCCGCGATGACCGCCGTGCGCGATCGGTGCTCCTGCGTGTAGGTGCGGATCTTCGTCGCGTCCTCAGCCTGCCGCAGCACGAATGTCCCTGGACTGCCGAAGCCGTCGAGGGGCGGTACGGAGCTGTTACTTCCCATGCAGAGGATGAGCCGGTCGAAATGCCCGCCTTCGCCGGATCCGAGGACGATCCGATTCGAGTCAAGATCGATCTCAGCCACCATCGTGTTGAGCCACGCCGTGATGCCGTGTTCGTCATACCAGTTCTCGTCGAGCAGGTAGAGCCCGTGCATCGCCGACCGTCCGTAGATCAGCCGGGAGATGCCCATCCGGTTGTACATGACATGCGACTCGTTGCCGACGACGTGTATCTCGCACTCCGGGTGACCCCGACGGACGAAGTCGGCCGCGGTGACCCCGGCGATGCCGTTGCCGACCACCACCACGCGGGCGATCGACCGGTCGAAGTCTCGCGGTCGGGAGGCTACGCCCACCCCGTCGCCCTTTTCGGGGGTCAGCGACACTTTGACCGCTCCTGATTCGAGACGGGCACTACAGGCCATGCGGGTGTTGGCCGCCAACCCCAGCCGCTTCAACGTGTTGAGTTCCTCGTCCTCTGTCGACGACAAGCACTCGCCGCCTTCGACCACCGCCACCGGGTCGGCTCCGCACACGCCCATCCGGCAGCCGGCCTCGATGGTCTGCCCCGCCTTCTCCGCCACCTCGAGCAAGCTCATCCCGACCTCGGCGGGAGCAACTTGCTCCTCGGGGAGGAAGGTCACCGAGAGGTCGCCCGCGCTGGCCTGCTGACGTGCCAGCTTGGGAGTGATCTTGATGGGTTGCGGAGTCGGCGCCGACTGCTCGAGGTAGCGCCGCTCGGTGAAGTAGGTGCGAGCGATCCAAATGAGCGTCAGGACCAACACGGCCGCCCGGATCGGCCAGCGGACCCAGGGAATGGCGACTCCGGTGATGGTCAGGAAGGACTCGGCCAGGATGACACTGCCGTACCAGTAGAAGATGTTGATAGCTGCCGAGGCGAAGAACGCGATCAGCAGGCCCGTGCTGACAGGCAGCAGCGCGTCGAGAGCAAAGAAGATCCCAATGCTTGCGACCACGTAGAGCCCGAGCTGCTCGTAGAGGTGCACCCTCGAGCCGCCGGACTGGCTCACCAGCATGTAGAACCCGAGAACGAAGCCAGGCAGAGCGCTGGCAAAGAGCTTGCGGGTCGCGCTCCAGTTGGGATCCGGATCGTGAAGGTCTGCCTGATAGGCCACCCTGGGATTGAAGTCGTAACAGTTCTTGGTGCAACCGACGCAAGGTTGGCAGTGGCTATTGGCCACTGTCACAAAGGGTGTCTGTCCGTAGACGCGCTGGAGCGGGAGCAGCGGGCAGATGCTGCTGCACCAGCCGCTCTTGCCCTTGAGGAAGAGGCCCCCGAAAAAGGCGAGGACAATCACGGCCAACAGGAGCACACCGGTGGCGGAGCCGTTGGCATTGAAGAACGCCAGACGAGCGGCGGCGAGGCCGAGGAACAGCGAGATGGCCACGACGTAGCCCCACCGCGCCAACCAACGCGGGGAAGTGAGGCCGCGGGTGAAGCCGAATAGACGCGGCGTCTGGTTCGACGCCGCCAGCGGGCAGATGTTCCGCCACAGACCCGGTGCGACGAAGAACAGGATCGGGAGAAGCGGGACCACCACTTTGAAGAGCCAGAAAAGGCCGCCCGCGGGCCGCACGAAGAGGGCCACACAGAGGGCGAGATAGGCGGCGACGCTGGCGGCACGGATGCCATACCAAACGGGCCGGGGCATCCAGTATGGGAGCTCGGTGTAGCTCGGGAACGCAGGCTCCGAGCTCCCTTGATAGCCGATGATGCGTTTCGCCAGCCGGATCGGGGCTGCTGGCGGCCTCGGCGGTGGCGGGTCGGATGCCGTGGGGCGCCCGGCTGTCTGCCGTCCCGCTGGTGACGGCGTCAACCCCCTGACCACGACGATCTCGGTCTGGCCTATCCGGAGGACGTCGCCGGGCTCGACTGGCACAACACCGTCGATCGGTCGCCCGTTGAGGGTGGTCCCGTTGACGCTGCCGAGGTCAGTGGCGGAGACGGTGACGGGACCGGGGACCAGCTCCAGGTGGCGCCGTGACACTCCGTCGTCGTCGATCAGCACGCCGTCGCAATCGTGGCCGATCTCGATGGCACGATCGAATGAGACACGGCGGACGCCCCGTGCCTGCTCCCGTATCTCGATGACCGCTCCCGCTTCCATTGGTCAGATGAGTGTGGCGTACGGGTGCGACTGCACGTGTCGGAGCCTCAGGGCAAGTATCCGCCCGAGGTCGAAGAGGATGGCCCGGGCCAGGCTCGGTTGGGAGTCGGCCAGTGCATCTAGGTCCTCCACGCCGAGCCGTGCAAGCTCGCCGTCGGTGACCGCTCGCACGAGCGCACTCCGGGGATGACCATCGAAGAACGACAGCTCACCGATCACTGTCCCGGATGTGAAGGTGGCAAACGGTCGCCCTCGGCCACTTTGTGCGTGGAGGATCGCCTCGAGCGTTCCCTCGATGACGAGATAGAGCGCCTGCTCGGCGGCTGTCGCCTCGAGCACGGCATCGCCGGCGCGAAACCGCAGCCTCCGCGTGTGCCGGAGCACGACCGCCCAGTCCTCCTCGGGGCACTCGGCCAGCAAATGGTGCTGTTCGACCGAACGGGCATCGCTCCCGGTTGGGTAGTCGAAGAAGGACATCAAACTCCTGGCCAACGGATAGGAACCGAGGACCACTTTAGAATTAGCGTGGCCGATATCCGGAGGAGTGTCAAGGTGAGCATCCCCCAGTTTGACGGACACTTGCACTGCCGTCTTAGAACTTGAGGAGTCCTGACCCTTCTAGACTCATCCAAGCCACGACCGAGCTCGAACCCGTCGAACCGCGCCACCGACGCCGGTGCACCGCCAAGTCGTGTCGGACGGACAAGCCGTGCTTGCGTTGGGGCGGACAGCCAGATTGGTTGGCTAAAACCGACCCGGGGGTGCCTCCCCGAAGACAAGGGTTGGAACCGTCAGGCATTGGACATCGGGCCGACCGGCCTTTCTATCAACGTACGGCCCGCTACGTGACGTAGCGGAAAGGAGCATGACCAGACACCAAATCCTCCAGCACCAGGCGTTCAACCTGAGAAGCACCTATCGCAGCGACTACCGATCGTCCTCGCCGCCGGGGTAGTTCGGCTCGCGATGGTTGCAGCGGACATATAAGGCGTCGGCCTTCCGGGAGGAGCGCGAGTGGCGTGCGATTCCAACCATTAGCGCTGAGTCCCTCGAGCTACCGTTGCTCCGAGTAGGAGCACTGGGACTGATCCCCTATCAGGCTAGCTAGGTGGATGAAGTGGGCCGTGAAGAAGAAGTGGGAGGTGAGCGGACTCGAACCGCCGACTTCTACGTTACGAACGCCCACCAAAGCCGAATCGCACGACACGACTGACAAGGCGCATTCAGCGAACCCGCAGATAGAAGAGCAACTGCTACGGGCACGCGGCGGGCACGATATAAAGCTTCTCTCATGGTGAAGGCTCGAGGACGCTGACGTCTCCGGGCTCGGTCTCGAGGTCCTGGCGGCGGAACTTGATCATGCCAAGCAAGAACAGTCCACCGGCTAAGACCAAGCCGACCACTATCAGATCTGGGACGACCGCCTCCCTGGGCACCGTGAGCACGAACAGGGCGCTTACCACCCACAGGAGTGCGCAGATGGCCACCGGCACTTCGAACCGCCCCAGGTTGAACGCGCCCTCCCGGCGAGCGAGTCGCTTGCGCACGACCAGGTAGAGGACAATTGTCCCCCCGTAGATGATGGTGGGGAGGATCGTCGACGCAACGATCAGCTTGAGCAGGGCGGTCCCGGGCAGCGCCACCATCAGGACAACCCCCACGACGAATATCAGGAGCGTCGCCGGGATCGGCGTATGCGTGCGCGGATTGACCTGCCGCATCAATCGGTGGGCGGGGAAGCGCGCGTCGCGCGACATGGCGAAGACGAGCCGCGAGCAGGCGGTCATGACGGCAATCCCGGCGCCGAAGAAGGCGAGGGTGATGGCGACAAGGAATATCCGCTCCGTGCCCGAACCGAAGTGATCCCGAATGATCGCCGCCACCGGCGAATCGCTGTCGGTGATCTTGGGGATGGAGCGGATGGCGATGGTGAGCGTGATCAGGAACAGCAGTCCCAGCACTGCGGCCGCGACCACCGATCCCACGATGGCGAGCGGGACGCTGCGATAGGGGTCATTCGCCTCCTCAGCCAGGTTCGCCGCCGAGTCGAAGCCGGTGAGCGTAGCGAGGCCCAGGACCATGGCGGTCATCAGCCCGCCGCCGACGGCGAAATAGTCGGATTTCAGGGCGGCACCCTGAGAGACGAGGTTCCCCTCTCCGCCGTGGCCCGTGACAAGCACAGCAATCACCAGGGCGATCGACAACACAATGACGATCGCCAACTCGATCACTACCGCGCTCGAGTTGACCATGCTGGCGAGGCGCGTCGAGGCCACCACGAGCACGACCTGGACGAGCAACACCACGAGCGTGATCAGGCGCGCCGTACGCTCGTTCGGCTGCATGTTGAAGAGGGGCATGAATGCCGTCTTCGCTAGCGCATTGTCGACCGCCACCACGGCGATCGCCAGGTAACAGACAGTCAGCCAGCCGAACACGAAGCCGATCTTCGGGTTGGCCAGCCGTGAGCCCCATTGATAGGAGGAGCCGCTGAGCGGGATGCGGGCCGCGAACTGTGCGTACACCAGCGCCACGAGAGCCTGCCCGACTCCCACGAGGACCCAAAGCCAGATAGCGACCGGCCCCCCCGTCTGCAGGACCACGCCGTATAACCCAAAGACGCCGACCGCCACCGAGATGAACGCGAACGAGATCGCGAACATCTGAAAGGAGCCCAGCGTCCGCTTCAGCTCTGGCTTGTAGCCGCCAAGGCGCTCGGAGTCCACCTCGACCGACGCCGGCTTCGCATCCGTCGCCATCTCACGCTCCCCTTCTGTCGGGGACCACGCGAACGCCGAAGCCCACCGCCGATAAGGCTGGCCGCGGTTCGGCTAGCCCGTGTTGATCGTGATCTCCCCCACGTGGATCAGACGACCCCAAGCTGCGGCTGGCGCGCGACCGCCTCCGAGTCTCCAGGACCAACCTGAGGAGCCACCCCCCGCCGAACATCGATACACGCCGGATGGCGTTACGTCGCGCTGCACCCAGTGTCGCCCCCCGGGGGGGATGGTGTCAACCTCCCTTCCGGCGCAGGCCGGAGTTATCTGTCCGCTGGTCGCCGTCTGATCACGAACGCAAATGCCACCGCAAGGAACGGGCATTCCTCGTGCAGTCAATGCCGAGACCGTACGAACCTCCACAACCGCAGATGAACACCGAACCCACCACGTGACCAATTCCTGCCGCCGGGGCGCTTCGGGGCGCGTCCGTCGTAGTCGTGGCTGATAGCGACGAAGAGATCGCCAAGCACAGCCGGTGAGCGCAGGTAGTGACCCGAAACCTGCCCTCGGGCCCCGGTGCCGAGCGTCGAGAGCGCCTCTACGGGCTCCGAAACATCATCCGTCCAGGAACAAACGCCTGGTCCGTGCGTTGTTGCAGACTGCCTCGCACCTATCTCCATCCACCGCGCTGAGACGCTGATCGCCCGTGAGGTAGTGGTCGTGCGTTCCCTCTGCGTACCCTGGGTTGTCGCCATCGGGCGCAACGAATACAGGGCCTTCGCCAATCATCGGCGGGTGCGCGCATTCTGCCAATCGGTGTAGCCGCCTTCGTAGGCCTCTTCAGGTGAGACGGAAGCCATCGCACGATATGAGAGGAGGCTGCCGTCCGTAGAGTCCCTCACCGAGGAGCCCGATGCGCTCCGAGTTGACGAGGTCTGAGATAGACCATCGATTTCGACTTGTGGTGCCACGAATAGAACCGCAACAGCGAGGGCCAAGACCACCGCGAGCAAAGCGACCCAGCGGTCCGGCCAGGGTTGGTCAAACTGCCCCGGAATTCGCCAGATCTTGGCACCTCCTCGACTCGAGTCGAGAACTGTAACCGTTCTGGTTGACTGGTCTTTGTCATCCCGGACGGGCCGTCTCGAACCCTGCTTCGAGACTTCTTCCCATCGCCGTCGGCCTCGCCCAAGAGACCATCGCCGCCTGCACCATGCCGGGTCGGCAATGCACTGCGAGACGCCACGGGCTGCTAGGCCCCCAAATCGAGGCTGACCGGGGCGTCCGTCCGCTCATCACTTTCGAATTAGAGTCGGCCCGTGTTCGTCGTACCGAATGATCGCTTCGACGAACTCGTCGGCGATGCACTGGAATCCATCCCAGCGGAGCTCCGGTCGGCAATGGACAACGTGGCCATCATCGTCGAAGACGAGGCGGTCGGCCGTCACTTGTTCGGCCTATACGAGGGAATCCCACTTACCAAACGGCTCTCCAGCAGCTACTCCGGCGTCATGCCGGACCGAATCACGTTGTATCAGCGGGAGATCTGCCGAGTCTGCAAATCGGAGGATGATGTTCGAGCCCAGGTTCGAAAGACCGTGATCCATGAGATCGCCCACCATTTCGGTATCGGCGACATGCGTCTCCACGAGTTGGGCTGGGGATGAGGAGTGATAGAGCAGGCAACCCAACCGTCGGCGTGAATCTGGAGGTGGGATGAGACTCGTTGGTCGTGCTGGACTGCTTGTAGTCAGCGGGGCGTCGGCGGTGGCGAGCCTCGCGATGGTTGGGTCGGGGTCGCCTCTGCGCTCGATTCCCAAGGGAGCGCACCTCGCCCAGAGGGCTTTGGGCGAGGTGTGGTCGTCACCGAGACTGGTCTTGCGAATGGCTTGGCAACAGCCGCGCCGATTTGCCCGAGGCGAATACGTATCTCCTCTGGCCGGGCCCAGACCTCGCGCATTCGCTTGGTGATTCGGGTCTCTAGGCGCGTCCGGGCCGAGCGGGTCGAACCAGGACCAAGTGGTGGCGTTGTACCTTTCTAGACGAGTGGAACCTGGCGGACAGAATCCGAACCGGGCCCAATGATCGCTGGAACCGCGATCGACCTCCCCTAATCCCACCTCTCGCAAGGTGGTTCCTAAGCGGCCCACTTCCACCGAAGCCCAAGTACGGCTCGGGCTGTTGTCGTCACTGGCAGGCTCGGCCAGTTGAGCAGCCCACGGGGACATGGCAGCCATCGCTTCGACGTAATGCCATCATCGACCACGTTCGCCTATCGGTGCGATGGGACGAACAGCTATGAAACTGGAGCGGACGTACCACTGGCACGGGCCCGCATCGACGCGCTCCACGTCTGGTACCCGCCGTCGAGGTTGCGGGCCTCGAATCCGAGCTCGTGCAGCAAGGCCGTGGCGGTGTGTCCTCGCTGGCCGACTTCGCAGTACACGACTACCGGGCCGCTGCCCAGCGCATCGAGATTGTCTCGCATCGAGTCGATCGGCACATTCGTTGACCCTTCGATTGCTCCACGTTCGTTCTCTTCTGCCGTTCGAACATCGACCAATGACCACCCCGCTTCGATGAGCTCGGCGAGCTCGTCTGGGGCCACGACATCGCAATCGCCGCTCAGGATGTTCTCAGCCATGTAGCCGAGAAGGTTGACCGGATCCTTGGCCGAAGAGAACGGTGGGGCGTAGGCCAATTCGAGATCAGCCAGTTGGTCGGCGGTCGTGCCACTCGCCATCGCCGTTGCGATGACGTCGATCCGCTTGTCGACCCCGTTGCGCCCCACGATCTGCGCCCCGAGGATGAGGCCGTCGTGCGGGTCGAAGAGCAGCTTCACGGCCATCCGGGTCGCGCCCGGGTAATAAGTGGCGTGATCGAAAGGGTGCGAGTGGATGGCCCGATACGAGCGGCCCACAGCTCGTAGCCGGCCCTCGTTCCAGCCGACGGTTGCGGCCACCACGTCAAACACCTTGACGATTGCCGTCCCAAGCGAAGCGACCGGGCGCGAGGGCCTTCCGGCAATGTGGTCCGCCACTCGGCGGCCTTGCCGATTGGCGACATTGGCCAGTGCGATGAGCGACGTGGCATGGGAGACAGCGTCTGGCTTCTCGACGGCATCTCCGACGGCATAGACGTCGGGATCGTTCGTTTGGTTCGCCCCGTTGACCGCGATCCCCCCGCTCGGCCCAAGATGCAAGCCGGCCAGTTCCGCCAGTCGGACATCGGGACGGACTCCGATGGCGCCGACCACGAGGTCCGCGGGCAGGACTCGACCGTCGACGAGGGTGACCGACGTCTCTTCGACTGAGGCGAGCGTGGCACTGGTCTCGACGTGCACACCATGGGCAGCGAGCTCGTCTCTGACCAAGATGGCCAGTTCAGGGTCAAGGGGCGGAAGCACCTGGGGGGCCGCCTCCACGATGGTGACGTCGATGCCCTGCGCGACAAGGTTCTCGGCCATCTCGAGGCCGATGAAGCCGGCCCCGATGATGACGGCCGCAGCGGGTGCGACATCGACGTAGGAAGCCAGACGGGCCGCGTCTTCGACGGTGCGAAGCGTGCGCACCCGGTCGTATCCGGGGATGGGAGGGCGCACCGGGGCCGCACCCATGCTGAGCACTAGCTTGTCATAGGGAACCACATGCTCCTCGCCGGTGCTCGTCAAGCGGGTGGTCAGGCGGCGGGCGACCCGATCGATGCCGACAACCTCGTCGTTGACCCGGACATCGAGCCGGAACCGGTCGAAGAGCTGCTCCGGGGTTTGGAGGGTGAGATCGTCCTCTTCTTCGATCAACCCGCCGACGAAGTACGGCAAGCCGCAATTGGCGAACGAGACATGGCCCGAGCGCTCGATCACGGTGATCCCCACGTCGGCATCGAGGCGGCGAAGTCGAGTGGCCGTGGACATGCCACCGGCCACGCCGCCCACGATCACCACTTGGCGTGTCTGGCCTTCACGGGCAGTGCTCATCGGGAGAACCACGACTTGCGCTTGGTGGTGGGCACCGCTGCTTCGCTGCACTGGCACCGTTGGTTCGAAGCCACGTCGCCGAGCATCTGCTCGACGTGAGCGCCACAGCCCATCCACGAAGCCTTCCCGCACTTCTTACAGGACACAGTCCGACACATACTCTCTCCCCCTCAGGCCAACTTCATGAACATGCGTTGGACCTCTTCCATCGGGTAGCCGTCCGCCTCGGCTTCTTCGGGGTTTTCGAGGCAGTAGACGAGCCCTGAAGCGACCAGCTTGAATCCGGCCTGCTCCAAGGCTTTGGTGGCGGCAGAAAGCTGCGCCACAACATCTCGACACTCTCGGCGCTCGACCAGCATGCGCTCCACGCCCTGGACTTGCCCGGCTATTCGCCGCAGGCGCTTGCGCACGTCGTCGACAACATCTTGGGGAAGTTCCATCTCACATCCCTCTCGTGAACCTTTCGTCGGTACGGTCTGGCTCGTCTGCGACCGGGTTCCGGTCGTAGACGATCTCGCTTGCCCTCATAGGCCCATTCGTCACAGCGGTCGAACCGCCCGCACCAACGCCATTCGTGCAGCGGTCAAGCCCGGTCCGGCACCACCGCCCACCAACCGAGTAACGCCGCTGTTCGCACATCTCCGCTGTGCCACGTCCGTCTCCCTCACTTCCTCAGCCTATTCTATACCCCTGGGGGTACCGATCACCCATCGGCAGCAGCCGCTCCGATCGTCACTGCGCTGGATGGCCGAGCTATCACGGTGCACTTCTGTGGGCAACTATCGATGCGGCGCGACGCCCGGAGATCGCGTGGCACAAAGTCCCAGCGACCGCGGTTCCGTACTCGGCAAGCACGGCGATGGTCCGCCGGCCGACCGGCACTCCGATCACCTGGCGCTGACGTTCCCGGTCGGCTGTCACGACCTGCTGCACCTGATGGCGCGGTTTTTCCCGGATCGAGACTCACGGAAATCAGCCGCCGGCCCCGACGGGGTATTGGTTTTTGGGGTTCATCGAGCCGCCCGACCCGTTGGGAGACTGACTGCTCCCGGCGTTTGAGCCGCCGGATGCCCCCGGGAACTGCTTGGTGGGGATGGGCGAGCTGCCCGACCCGCTGGGGGACTGCCCCTTCGCGCTGCCGCTTGAGCCGGCGCCTATGGGGCTGGAGCTGCCAGCAGGTGAGATGGTCGGCGCGGAGGCGGGCCAGAGGACATGGCCAACAATCGTCCCGGCGGCGAGTGCCGTTGTGGCGGCCACTGCCATCAGTCCGACCCGCCATCTCCGGCGCCGCTGAGCGGCCGGCGGGAGCGGCGAGTTGGCTCCGGGTTGCCAATCAGCGCCGGGCGATAGCCCGCCGCCCGCGGGTCGCCCAAGCGATGGCTCTGGGGGCCGATCGTCTCGGATGGCAGGCCGGGGCGGCACCGTCAGCGTCGGCGATGTCGGATCGGAGCCAGCATTGGCCGAATAGGTGCTGGCAGGTTGCTCGTGTGTCTGTTCGTCATCCTGGTTGTACATGTCTGACACTCCCTTGTTGAAGGTTCTCGATACGAGTTGGAGACTTGGCGTGGTCGCGTTCACATAGCAGCGCTCCCGGCTACATGGCCCAAAGTGCCTCGGTGGGCGACATGCGCGCCGCTCGAAGAGCGGGAAGCAGGCCAGCGACCGCCCCGATGAGGATGGCGGCGACGAGGCCGCCGGCCCACGCTTCGGTCGGCACGACGGTCTCCCACCCTTTGGCGTGCGCATACATAGCGGTGGACAGAGCGCCCAAGGCGACGCCAGCGGCGCCGCCGATGAGGGCGAGGAGAACGGCTTCGGAGAGGAACTGGATTCGGATGTGACCCTTGGTGGCGCCCAGAGCGCGGCGTAGCCCGATCTCGGATCGTCGTTCGAGGACGGAGATGACCATGATGTTGGCTACTCCGACCGCGCCGACCAGCAATGCGACCGCGCCGAGGCCGAGGAAGAGGTCGTCGAAGGCGCCCTGGGCCTCGGCCTGGGCCACCAGGGCGGAGGAAGGCTGGGACACGTCGACCTCGCTGGGGTTCTGCGGGTTGGCCGTCGCGGCCAGGAGGTTCTGGACCTGGTTGACGTGGCCGTTTTGGGCGCGGACGTAGATCGTGGAAGGGTGCCCGTCGAATCCAAGGTCTTTCTCTGCCGAGCCGTAGCCGACGAGCACCGAGCTGTCGATGTTTGGGGCGAGGACGGCGGGGTTGAGGACGCCGGCGATGTAGAACCACTGGTCGTCGAGCCAGATCCGCTCGCCAGGGAAAAGGCGGTCTATCCCCAAACGCTGCGCGGCGGCAGCCCCGAGCACGGCGACGGGTTCGTTGGCGGTGACGGCGTTGAGGTAGGTGCCTCGGGCGACGGTCGTGCCGACGGCTTTGGGCAGTCCGAGGCTGGCGGCGTCGACGCTCAGGGCGTTGGTATCGATTGAAGGGATGAGGGGACTGCGGAAGGCGTTGACGCCGTCGACGGTGCCGGTGTCTTGGACGTTACTGACCGGCCCGATGCGGGCGATCATGGCCGGCGCTTCCTTGGCAAGCTCGGCAGTTCCGCCGGTGACGGTTTGGCCATTTTGGACGGTGAGGAGGTTGGTGCCAAGCTTGCTGATCTCGTCGAGCAACCCGGCCTGGGAGGAGGACGAGAGCCCGAGGACGGCGACGATGGCGGCCACGCCGATGGCGATGCCCAGGGCGGACAGTCCGGCGCGCAGCTTGCGGGTGCGTAGGCCGACGACCGAGAGGCGTCCAAGGTCGGAGGGGCGCAGGGCTTTCGGGGTCACGACGGCGGTCGTCATGGCATCGGCCTTTCTTCCTCGCGCTCATGGTCCGTGCTGTGCGTCGCGACCTGGCCGTTGGTGGATGGCGGGAGGAGGGTCTCCTCGGCCGACGACGGCCGCTGAGAGATGTCGGCGACGATGTGACCGTCGAGCATCTCGATCCGCCGGGGCATTCGCTCGGCGATGTCGCCGTCGTGGGTGACGATGATGATGGTCGAGCCGGCCTGATTGAGGTCGTCGATGAGGCCGAGGATGGAGGCGCCTGTGGCCTGGTCCAAGTTGCCGGTTGGCTCGTCGGCTAGGACGATGGCCGGCCCGCCGACGAGAGCCCTGGCGATGGCGACACGTTGGCGTTGCCCGCCCGACAGTTGCGTGGCAAGCGCCTCGGCGCGCTGCTCCAGTCCGACCAGGGTCAAGGCGTCGAGTGCCCGTCGGCGCCTCTCGGCGATGCCAGCCCCTGCGTAGAGGAGCCCGTCGGCCACGTTGTCGAGCAGGGTTTGGTGCTCGGAGAGGAAAAACTGTTGAAACACGAAGCCGATCTGGGTGGCCCGCAGCGCGGCCAACTCCGGGTCGCCCAGCTTGGACACGTCCAGCCCGGCAATCCGCACCGTTCCTGAGGAGGGGCGGTCCAAAGTGCCCATCAGGTGCAACAACGTGGTCTTGCCCGACCCCGACGGGCCAACGATGCCGACCAGCTCCCCTCGGGTCACGCAGAAGCTGACGCCTCGCAGAGCGGTCACCGGCGGTTCGCTCGGGTAGACCTTGGTCACCGTCTCGGCCTCGAGCACGGGTCGTGCGCCGCCCGCCGGGCACTGCCCAACGCCACCAACCACAGTCTTGGCACTGATGGTGGTGGTCATGTGTTCGGGACCACCACTCGCTGGCCGGCCGCCAGCCCCGAGCCGCTCACCTGGACCAGCCCGTTGGCGTCGTCGAAAATCCCCAACGTCACGTCAACGAGATGGTGCACGCCCGAGGAGCCAACGACCTCGACGGCGTAGCTTCCGCCGGGCTGGGCCAACAGGGCGTCGATTGGCACCACCAGCACGTTGGTCACAGTTGCGGTCGTGATGGTCACGTTCACCGACGCCTGATCCCACGTTCCCGTCGCGGCTGGGTCGGTCGGGCTCACCAGCACCGTGATCGTCGGACTCGACGAGCCCGACCCGCTGGATCCGCTGGATCCGCTGCTGGCGACGGTGCCCACCGAGGAGATCACGCCGGGGGTGGTCTGGTTGTTGGGCAGGGTGATGGTCACCTTGTCGCCGACGGCCACTTCTGACTGCTCTGACGCGTCCAAGGCGATGCTCACCTGGCGAGTAGTTGAGGTGGCGGCCAAGACAGTGCCGCCTGGCTGGGCCGGGCCGCCGAGGGTGCCCGTCAGGGAGGTCACCCGGGTCGCGGTCGGCAAGAACACCGCCTGACCGAGCGCCAGGGTGCCGGTCTGCGTCACCCCGAGGGCGGCCTGGAGTTTCTCGACCCCGACCCTGGTCCAATAGTCGAACTCATCCGAGGTCGGGCTCAGCTCGCTGCTGGACACATACCCCAGAGCCAGGAGGTCGGCGTTGAGCTGCTCGACGTCTGGGCCGGTCACGTCCGAGGCCGAGGCGCCCTCCGACAGGCTGCGATAGGCCGGCGTCGCACCGTAGAGCAGGACGACCGGGCTGTTGTCCACCCGATAGAGCACCTGCCCCTCGGAGACCACTTGGCCCACCATCGGCAGCTCGGTGAACGTGCCCGACGATCCTCCGACCACCGTGTAACTACCGGCGTAACCCAACGTCGCCGCTACCTCCGTCTGATTGGACAGGTCCTGGCGCATCACCGTCGCGAGCGATGTCGGATCTGCGTTGTTCGTGACCCCCGAAGAAGTCGGATGCGTCGCCGAAAAGGGGTCGATCACCCCGACCACGACTATGGCTGCCACGATCATCACCGCGAGCAGGAGCCACCGGCGACGATGAGAACCTCGCCGCCCAGGGGTCTCCCCCTGCCCGTCGATCTGGTACTCGGCCGTGACCGGCGTCGAGGTCGTCATGGGCTGCTCAACGGCCCGATGGCCGAGCCCGCTCGGGGAGATTTCATGGATGGAACTCCTTGGTTGTGAAAGGGTTCGGCAACACGGAGGACCTAGGTAGTCCTATGGGGGCGGCAACTGTGGCTGTCTCGTGGCGACGAAGCAGGCCCGAGCCGGCCGCCGCTGCTGTCTGCCGGTGGGTCATGGCCCGAGCAGCCTGGAACAGGCTTGGTTGGCCTTCTGGAAGGTCGGCGAGTTCGTGTCGATGCCGTACTGGCTTAGCGATTGCTGTCCGCCACCGTTATTGCCATTGCCTTCGGGGAAGTTGGTCACACCGTGGGAACGCATGCACTCGGCGAACCTGAGTTGCGCTGACTGGGCCCCGGGCGACGGGCCCCCTTGGACGCCACTGCCAGTCGTCGGCTGATACTTCTGACACGCGCTCGCAGCGGCCTGGTAGGTGGGCGAGTTCGTGTCGAGGCCGCTTCCGCCGATGGATTGCGCCTTGCCGGGGACCGGATCGGCGTAGTTGGTGACCCCGTGCGAACGCATGCATTGGGCGTACTTCAGAGCTTCCTGAGTCACACCGTTCGACGCGCCCGACGAGCTCGAACCCTCAGGCGACGCTGCGGTGGTCGTGGTCGGGTCCGAGCCGGACGACCCCCTGCTGCACGCCGCGAGGGCTACTGCCAAGCTGATCAAAAGCGCCGCCAACAGCGCGCTCCTGGGGACCAACGACTGGAGCGGTCGGTCATGCTTGGGCCTACCTGGTGAATGGGTCATGGGCGAAGTTCCCTTCGGATCGGGCCGTGTGGTGTCCCTCGTTGCTATGCGGCTTCGCGGTTACACCGCGGTTACGCCCGCTTCGTTGCCAAGAAATTCTGCGGAGCCCTCCCGGCCATGTCCCGGAGTCCTCGGTGACGACGAGCGTCCGGGGTGTAACCGCGCTGCAACCACAGGCGAGCCATCCTTGAGAGATGCGACATCGCTCGCCCGAGGCAAGGCAGTAGGGAAGGAAAGGGCATGAGAGTGCTTGTGATCGAGGACGACGAGCACGTCGCGGAAGGCATCGCGGTGGGTCTGCGACGCGCCGGCATGGCCGTCGATGTCGCCTTCGACGGAGGGACCGGACTCGAGTTCGCCCTGCCTGGGGTGCACGACGTCGTGGTCCTCGACCGGGATCTTCCCGGCGTTCACGGCGACCAGGTGTGCGAGGCGCTGGTCAAAGGTGGGAATCCGCCCCGGATTCTCATGCTCACCGCCGCCGCCGACATCGACGACCGCGTCGAAGGACTTGCTCTTGGCGCCGACGACTACCTGCCCAAGCCATTCGCCCTGGCCGAGTTGGTCGCTCGCATCAGAGCCCTGGCACGGCGCACCCAGCCCCCCTTCCCTCCGGTCCTGGCCCACGCCGGCCTGGAGCTCGACACCGCTCGTCACCAACTCCGTCGCAACGGACAGCCCGTCGAGCTGAGCCCCAAGGAGTTCGGGGTCCTCGAAGCCCTTCTGTCGGCTCAAGGGAGGGTTGTTTCGGCTGACGAATTGCTCGACCGGGTATGGGACGACACCTCCGACCCGGCCACCACCACGGTCAAGGTCACCATCAGCAGGCTCCGACAGAAGCTCGGCGACCCGCTCGTCGTCGAGACCGTGGGCTCACTCGGCTATCGGATACCCCAATGATCAGCAGACCCCCGAGCTGGCAACAGGCCAGAGCGCGAATCCATCTACCGGCGAGAACCGTCCGTCTGCGCCTCACCCTCGTGTACGGCGGGCTCTTCCTCCTCTCCGGGGCGGCCCTACTCGTCGTCACCTACGTACTCTTCGAACGGGCGACGAGGGTGCCGAGTGGGAGTGCCTCGATAAGGGTCCCCGACGGGAAATCCATCGGCCAGGCGATCCCCACCCTCACGCCAACAACGCGAGCACCAAAGGTCGTGTCGATAGGGCCCAAGGCTCTCGGGGAGGAACTCAAGCGATCGTCGGACCTCCACCAGCTGCTCGTCAACTCCGCGATCGCCCTCGCCCTCATCACCGTCGTCGCGCTCCTGCTGGGATGGTTCTTCGCCGGCCGGATGCTGCGCCCGGTCCGGACCATCACCGGCACAGCCCGACGGATCTCGGCGAGCAACCTCCACGAGCGGCTCGATCTGCGCGGTCCCGATGACGAGCTCAAAGAGCTCGGCGACACCTTCGACGAACTCCTCGGCCGCCTACAACGCTCCTGGGACTCACAACGGCAATTCGTCGCCAACGTCTCCCACGAACTGCGGTCCCCCCTGACCCGACTTCGCCTCCAAGCGGACATCGCAACCACTGACCCCGAAGCCACGGTCGAGTCACTCCAATCCGGCTACCGAGAAGTCATCGCCGCGACACAAGAGCAAGGGGACATCATCGCCGCGCTGCTCTCATTGGCCAAAGGACAGCGCGGCCTCGATCACATTGAAACCTTCGACCTCGCCGCAATCACCCGTAATGTTCTTCAGGTTCACCGTCAACAAGCCGAGTACCGCCAAGTTCACATCGACACGGACATTCAGCCAGCAGTGGTGATCGGCGATGCCCGACTCATCGAACAGCTGATCCAGAACCTCATCGAGAACGCAATCCTTCACAACATCGTCGACGGAAATGTCCATGTCGCAACCGCATCCCGCGAAGGGGAAGCGGTGCTGGCCGTGTCCAACGACGGCCCCAACATTCCGACAACAGAGCTGGAACGACTGTTCCGCCCGTTCGAGCGCCTCGAACCAGGACGGCGACACCACCGGACCGGCCACGGCCTCGGCCTCTCCATCGTCGAGGCGGTAGCCACCGCCCACAGCGCCGTCATCACCGCCCGCAGCAGACCCCAAGGAGGGCTCTCCATCGAAGTCACCTTCCCGCGAGCGAACAGCACGTCCCGCGGTGCCGGCACGAGCCCAGGACCCACCAAAGGCCCGAATGTGGAACCCCGAGCCGGCGGCCTGCTGGTCGGGTCGGTTCCAAATGTACGAGATGCTCAAAACAGGGCGACTGACAGATTCGCGCAGAGAACCCGCCCGTTCCAGCGCGGAGGTGCAGACCAGTCTGAGGGGCCGGATCACCATCGGCACACTCCTCGAACCTATTGACCTCCTCGCTCGAGTTGTAATACGCAATGCATGCGCTTCCACGGGGTATCCAGCTACCCAGGCCCCTTGCCCGACCGACAACAACCGAGGCCTCATGACGACCCGGGCCAACCGTCATCCGCGCCGTTCAGGAACCCTGCCAGATCCAATCATCTGGTTCGCGCAGCGTCGCCGGGCCGAAGTCGTCATCGCTGGTCAGGGTGTTGGTGGGCGCGGCCGTCTGAGGTCCCAGGGTTTCTGGGACACCATGTCTCGGCATTTCTGGGATACCTGATGCTGAGGTGTCGATGGACCTGGCGCTCTACGCACGAACACTCTGGCACCCAGTCGTGCCAGCTCCATGCTGAAACGGCGTGGTCCGGCCCCCATCTCGAGAACCCGCCGGTTGGACCGGATGAACTGGCTCAGGAACCGTCTGTGGACCTCGAAACTGACGCGAGTCCGAGGCGACGCCACCAAACGGTCCCACTCATCGGCTCGTTGATCCACGCCACGGTCGGCAGCTCCGGCGTCGGGGTCGGCGGTGCAGGAATCTCGCCGGGTTGGCGCGGTCGATCATGCTGGCGAGTAGGGGGTGCCCTGCATGGTCGAACAGGCCGTATCTGGATAGTCGATCCTTATGTCACCGTCGTGCGGCGATTGTCGGCTCGGGGTCGATGTGCGTAAGGGCCGAAGGTCGCGTTGATCAGACCACCTCTGCCGAGAGCATCGCCTCAGCTCTGTCCAGCTGAGGCGGTCGGAGTGCGGGCTGCCATCGAACTGACAGTCGTGGGGGATTTGGCCGCCTCCGAATCCCTGCGCAACAGCATGATGCTCACGACCAGGATCCAGAGCAACGTTACGACCATGGGGTAGTAGCCGAAAGAGAAGAGCGTGACGATCGCCACCACAATGCTTGTCCTGGCGAACCGACGGCCGAACAGCCCGGCGCTGTGGGCCTGTAGGCCGAGGCCGGCGATGGCCAGGGCCAGGGCGAACATGCCCCCCACGGAGACAAACGCGAAGAAGGCGTCGGCCGTGAACCGGAGGATGTCAGCGGAGGGCAGGGGGAGAGAGCCCGCCTCGGGGAGGTTGGCACGGACGAGCTGGGTGCCGGATACAGTCCCCGAGAGCACCGCGCCCAGAGCGATAGCCGCCGCAGCCATTCCTGCGGCCACGAGTGGAAGTGGACTCGTCCTCTGAGGTCGGCGAGCCGCGGCGATTCTCAACCAGAGATTGGTTACGAAGGAGATCAGGCACAGCGAAGCCAGCACGAGCATGAAGCCCGAGACAACGAACTTAATCTGGTTAGCGGAGTTCGAGTACGCCTTGAGCCAGACCGCGTTCGAGTCTCCGTCGCCCGGTGCCGGGTTGAGGTGAAAAGCAACCACGCCGAGCACCACAAAGGCTATGCCGGTCACCGGTTCCCACCGCGACCATCCTCCCCGAAGAGGAGTGCCCCTCGTAGCGCCATCCGCTTCAGCCATGGTGGATACCTTTCAGCTCAGTGCGGGCGTGACCATCGTACCCCCTGTCGAGAGCCCGGTCCGCCACGATCTTGCGCAGGCGCTGATTCTCCTTGCGCAGCTCGCGGAGCTCCTTGGCGTCATCGGCCTTCATGCCCCCGTACTGGTTGCGCCAGCGGTGCCAGGTCGACTCGGTGATCTCGAGGTGCCGAACGACCTCCTCGATCGGCTTGCCCTCGCCGAGCAGCTTCTCGCCCTCGGCCAGTTTCCGGATCACCTGCTCGGGCGTGTGACGCCGTCTCTTCATGGTCGTGCTGTCCTCCTTCCCCATCATCGTGGGGTTCGCACTCGCACAACCGGTGGATCACTTCACGGGGACCTGGTCAACCCATGAGCGCATTCTCGAGCAGCACCGGAATTACAACGATGAGACGCTAGTCAGTGAGCGGGGACGGCCCGACGGATAAGACAAAGCCGTGAATAGGTCCCGACGATCCGACATGCAAGGTAGCTGTCCGACCGGTGCCTCCGGCGGTATGCCATCAGGCACGCTGAAGCTGCCAGGAACCAGAACGCTTTGTTACGTGCCGTCGTCGACTGCCCCGGTGTCGTCTTGGGCCAGGAGCCTCTTGAGCAAGACGGCCACGCTCTCGTCAGCAAGCACGGTCATTCCCACTGCTTCCCAGCCACGGAGACCTTCGTCGTTGAGGGCCTGTAGAGCCAGCGAAGGGTGAGGCGAGTTCGTAGGTGCCTCGAACTGTGGAAGAGCCACGATCAGGTATTCCCAGCGTCTCATCTCACCATTCTCCTCGCGGTCCTCGACAGCACGGAGCGTTTGGCCGAGTAAGCCAGCTCAAGGCCCTACGTTGGCGTAGGTCGGTCGACGTCGCGTCAAGGCGCTGCGGCCGCGGGGCCAGGAACCGGGTGGCGACGGCTCAAAATCGGCGACGATCTCGAGATAAGGAATATGCGACCCATTTCCCTGGCCACCGAGGACACGCACATCGAAGCAACGCCGGTAAAGATCAACCGCACATAGCGTTCGCACCCCAGCGTGCGGGATCAAGGCGCCGAGCGATATGGGCTTCGAGCTGCAAGTAAGGCTCGCGATCGGGCCGAGGTCGGGCGACAATCTCACCCTCAAATGACATCATGCCATCTCGACGTTGGAAGCACCCGTTCGGCGGGACGGTTGCCCAGCGACGTATTCGACGTGTCCGGCCAACGGGGCATGGTCACTCGTGCTTTCATCGGCCGATTCCGTGTTGCGCCCTTCAACCGACCGGGCGTACAAGTAGCTATTCCGAATCCGGTGTGATCCCGGCCCCCTTGAGCATTCGTCGCAGATCGACGACCTGCTGCTCGTCGATATCGTGATGTCGTGGGATGTCGAACGTCTGGGTCTCAGATCCCAGAGTCACCGTGCAGCGACCATCTTGCTCCTCGGTGACGGTGGCCACGCTCCGAAGAAGCGACAACACGTCGTGCCACTGGATGTTGTGACCGACTGGGTGGCGAAAGATCTTCTCCACCGTGGCCCGATGGTGCCCATCGAGTTCCATGCTTTCCACCCTTCTCTCCTTAACGTTTCAGGGTAACTTCAAGTTGGGACGACGGGTCGAACCTCGACCTGACCATTTTCTCGAATCGAGCATCTTCGACTGAGCAAGCCATCAATCGATTGAGTCCGCATCGGGGGCGCTACCGGCTTCCTCATGCGCGTCGAGAGCCCAACCGCCTTCGTCTTCACGTCGAAATCGAGTCCGCCTTGTCGGCTCGCCTCGGCCATCCGGGTCGTCGATTCCTCCAAGGAGGGTGACCAGATCCTCTGGGTCGTCAAGCTCAGCGCCAGCCTCTTCGAGTTCACGTTCGTCTACTTGAAGCGTGGGATCCAATGAGGGATCTGCCTGGACCCCTTCCATCATGATCGAATCGATCCTGGAGCCCTCGTCGATTGCTTCGTCGCCCTGCTCGAAAGCCTCAGTACCCAGCGGTTCGTCGGGTGACCATTCGTCGTCCGGTGACATGACATTTCCTCACTTCTAAGATGACAGGGAACCGAGCTGACTGGCTAGCAGACTCCTGGTGGCTCGGAATCCCTTTGACCTGCTTCCAGCGTCTCTCGTGGGGTTCCAGTCAGAGTGTCTGTATGACTTCGATTCGATGGTAGGCGATCCGGCTGAGCCGAGGTGCTTGGAGGCGGGGCCTCACGCGCCTTGCGGGATCACGACCCTCGTGCTCATCGATTGGGTCGATACAGCTGATGCCCGATATGAGGTCGGACCTCGCTGAGATCTCCACGGACGATGCAATTTCGCCGCGCGGCGCCTTGGGCTCGCCGATCGTCTACTAGGACCTTTGCCCCTGGTCTGATCCTTGCGTACCCGTCACACTCCGACCAGGTGCTGGGTCTTCAGCGATGTGATCCGTCAAGAGGAGATTGTAATGGTTGGACTGATCATAGGGATTATCGCGGTGGCGGTCATTGGCCTCATCCTCCTGGCCGCCGCCCTCCACATCGTGCAGCAATATGAACGGGCAGTTGTATTCCGATTTGGTCGCGTCATTGGCGAGAGGCAACCTGGCCTCGTCGTCATCGCGCCGTTTATCAACGTGCTCCGCAAGGTGTCGTTCCGCATCGTGACGATGCCGATCCAGTCACAAGGCATCATCACACGGGACAACGTGAGCGTTGACGTCTCGGCCGTCGCGTACTACCGCGTGGTCGACGCGACGAAGTCGGTCGTTGCGATCGAAAACGTCGAGGCGGCCATCAATCAAATCGCGCAGACCACCCTGCGCAAGGTCGTCGGTCAGCATACGCTCGACGAGATGCTCTCCGAGACGGACCGTATCAACATCGACATCAAGGAAATTCTGGACGCCCAGACCGCAGAGTGGGGCGTGGTCGTGACCCTGGTCGAGCTGAAGGACATCCAGCTGCCCGACACGATGAAGCGTGCAATGGCACGCCAGGCCGAAGCAGAGCGGGAGAAGCGGGCAAAGATCATCGCCGCAGAAGGCGAAGCGCTCGCGGCAGCCGCGCTCGGTGAGGCTTCGGACGTGATGATCGCACACCCCCTAGCGCTCCAACTGCGAACCCTCCAGACGCTGATCGAGATCGGCGTCGACAAGAACACGACCGTTGTGTTCCCTGCCTCTCTCATGAGCACGGTCCAGGAGCTGGGGGCCTTCTTGACCCGGGAGACCGGTGCTGTCGCGAGATTGCCCGGTCCTCCGGCTGCGAAGGAAGGTGCCGGCATGCCAGAGCAGGGATTCGCCGAAGGCCCTGCCAGGCTTGATGCCGCAGTCGCAGCCCTGAGACGGGTGGATGGCGATGGTCCGAAGTGATCGCGGTAGACCATGGCTTCGCGAGCGCTGATAGAGCTGGGACGAAGGCGGGTTCTGCTGTCGGCGCTGAAGGACAGAGCGAGGTGACGGGAGCCCTCCGTCATGAGGGAGCCTGGACGTCGCCGAAATGGAGGAGTTGCTCTGACCCAACTGCGTGAAGATCCTTCATCTGGGCGACCACCCGGGTAGGAACGACGTATTCAGGCAGTGACTTAGCCTCGATACACCGATTAGCGACCTGATCGCGTAACCGCGCATCCGCGGAAAGTGCCTCCCTGCTTGGGAAAATGGTGATTGCGACGTCACCGATCCACCCAACACGAGGAGGCACTTTCAGTGAGCCCAGTATTCCGCGGGATCGACCGCATCGCGGTGACCTTCGACGAGCCGAACCTGGTGGCCAACGCCGGGCTGCTGCTCGTCGCGACCGTGGCCGTCCGCCTCGGTCTCGAGCGCCTGATCAACTCGACGCTGGACCTTTCTGGTCGCGTGGGCGGTGCACGGCCCGGGCGCAAGGTGCTCACCTTGGTCCACACCATGGCCGCTGGCGGAAGCCACATCGATCATGCAGATGTGCTCCGTGCCGGGGCAACGGGTTCGGTGCTCGGGCACCAGGTGATGGCGCCGTCGACACTGGGCTCGTTCTTACGTGCCTTCACCTTCGGTCATGTCCGCCAGCTCGACAAGGTGCTCGCTGAGGCGCTGCGCCGGGCCTGGGCCCTTGGAGCCGGACCCGGTGCCGACCAGGTCGTGGTGGATCTGGACTCGACCATCTGCGAGGTGGCCGGCAAGGCCAAGGCGGGCGCCGGCTTCGGGTACACCAAAAGACGTGGCTATCACCCCTTGGTGGCCACCGTGGCCGCCACGGGCGAGCTTGTCCATGTCCGCCTGCGCAAGGGAGCGGCCAACACCCAGCGCGGCGCCAAGCGCTTCGTCGAAGAGCTGGTCGCCCGCATCCGCCGGGCCGGGGCCGGCGGCGAGCTGATCATGCGCTTTGACTCGGGGTTCTGGTCGAACACGACCATCGCCACCCTCGAGCGCCTCGACGTCGGCTACACGATGGGCGTCGCCATGGTGAAGTCCGTGGTCAAGGCCGTTTCCGCCATCGATGAGAAAGCCTGGAGGCCCATCGAGTACACCTGCGACGGCGAGGCCCAGGTGGCCGAGTGCACCTACAAGGGCCACCGCCTCGTCGTGCGCCGGACCCGCTTGGTCGGACCCCAGGCCACCTTGTGGCCCCAGTGGCGTCACTTCGCCTTCGTCACCGACCTCGAAGGAGACGCCGTCGACGTCGACGCGTTCCACCGCTCCCACGCCACCGTCGAACTCGCTATTCGAGACCTCAAAGAAGGGGCAGGCCTCGAGCACGTGCCCTCTGGTCATTTCTTCGCCAACGCCGCCTGGCTTGTCTGCGCTGCCCTGGCCCACAACCTCATCCGCTGGTCCGCCCATTTCGGCGAGCTCACGCCGGCCGGCCAGCTCGTCGTGGCCCGCACTGTGCGCGCCCGGTTCTTCTCCGTTCCCGGGCGTCTCGTCAGTCGCGCCGGCACACCGACGCTGCGTGGCCCGCTGCAGTGGCCATGGGCCCACGTGTTCGAACACACGCTGGCCCGCTTGCGAGCGTTGCCACCGGTTCCGGGGTAGCTCATCGAGCGCGGGCGGCGCACCGCAGATCGGGTATCAGGCGCTGACAACCCAGGAAGATCACGACCTTCTGGCATTCCACGCCCTCGAGGGATCCCGAAACGTCCTCACCCCGGTGCTGAACGGTCCAGCGAGCCATCACTCCGCCAACGTCTCACCGAATCGAAAATCGGTGGATCGAGGCTTAGACCAGTCGTGACGCCACGAGCAGCTTTCGTCTCCTCTTTCACACCCACCTCTAGCCAGGCGGATGCTGCGCCTTTTCACACAACAACCGTGGGCCCTGGCGGACAGCATCCGAACCGCAGCGTTGCCTTGATTGTCTGCGACATGATCAGTCTTCGCTAGGTCTCTTCGAGACCACCGACAGCGGCGGTATCGCGGTGGAGTAAGGCAGTGCCTTGCACTCGCAGACCCATCCGGTTCAAAACACAAACTGTCAATGCCCAAGCACCTCCCACGAGGGAGCCGACGGACGCGAGCAGCGTGGGCGGTCGGCCCGGCGGGCCATCGAGTTTCGGCGTGTGCTTCGGCGCCTTGTCCTGGCACGTTCAGCAGGGCCACGCAGGCGACATCGACCTCTCCGACCTTCGGGCGGTGCTCTCGATCCGCTACTACGACAGGGTGCAACCGAGCACCCCATGGGAGGTGGTCCTCTATGTCGGCGATCGAGCCGACGACGACCAACTCGGCGCCCTGGCCGATATCTTCCTGGGCCAAGCGGGCGGGACGGTCTCCCAGCTCTATGGTCCTGCGATAGGCGATGTCCATGCCGTCCGCCGCGCCCGGATCACCCTCGAACACGTTGCAGCCCGCAAGCGAATCGACGTACTCGGCTACCTGACCGTCGAGGCCGAAGGAGCGGCGTCCGCCCCTGATGACGTGCAGTGCGGCATCCCCGGCTTCGACCATCCCGGAACCGAACTGCATGGAGACGTGTTGTGGTCGACGGATCCGGCGCTGCGATGGGAGGTGCGAGGCCGCCGCAACACTGCCTTCACGACCGACTTCGAATACGCCTCAGTCACCGGCGATTGAGGACGAGACCGCTGGACAGCCGACAGGACGGGAAGTGCCGATACCGAGTGGAGTCCGAGTGTCCCTGATCGCCGGAAGTGGGGCAGTGGGGGGAATTGACTGACTTTGGACCCTGGTCGCTACGCCGTCCCGTGGCCAATAATGACCTGATGGCGATCACACTGGCTTCTGTCGCTGCTGCACTTGTGGCCCTTTGGGGAGTCGCCCACGCGATTCCCACCAGTCAGGTGCTCGCTGGCTTCAAGCCGATCACCCAGAACAATCGCCGAGTCGTGCTTCAGGAGTGGCTGGCCGAAGCATTCACAATGTGGGGACTAGCCGGAATCATCGTTGCCGTGACCATCGTCGGCGGGGCTGGATCGCACGCGACCGAGTGGGTCTACCGCGTGGTCGCCGCTCTCCTGATTGCCTTGGCCGTACTGACAGGCCTTACCGGTGCCCGCACGGCCGTGATTTGGTTCAAGATCTGCCCCGTGCTGCTGACATTCTCCGCGGCGCTTCTGCTGGGCGCGAGTCTGATTTAGCAAACGCACGCTCCGAATCGCACCCCGACAAGGTCTTCGCATTCGCGAGGGGCAACTTCAGCCACACGCGGCACGCGCTCCAGCGAGCCCTTGAGAGCCGCCGGCAGCAAGAGAGGAGCTTCGGAGGGTATCCCCCATCGCCGGCGGGGTGGGCAGGCGTCGATGTGAGGGCTTGGCTGGTTCTCCCAGGACCAAGAGGATCCGCTATGACCAGCCCCGTCACCGCATCGACGTCGATCCAGACGCCAGAACCCGACTACCTCACCGACCCGGCCAACCTAGCCCGCGGCAGCGTTCCCAGCTCGCTAGAGAAGCAGCGTTCCCAGCTCGCTAGAGGAACCGCACGCTCGACGCCTACCGCCATGACCTGCGCTGCTACTTCCAGTGGGCCGCCGGACTTGACCTCGACGTCCTCGAGGCCACCCGACCTCACATCGAGCTGCACCGCGGCTAGCTCGAGCAGCGCGGTTTGGCTGCGTCCACTATCGACCGGCGTCTCTCCACGGTTTGCGGGTTCTGCCATTTTTGCCTACATCGATGGGCACGTCGTCTAGAACCCAGCCCAGTACGTTCGCCTACCCCAGGTCCACCCTTCGGAAGGGCGCGGCCAGGACCGGTCCGAACTGGGGAGGTTCCTATTCGCCGCGGACTGCTACGACCATGACCACGCGGCTGCCAGCACACGGTCCTGTCCGCGACGGTCAACGCCTCGACGGGCGCACTGCTCACCGTTTGGTTCGTTCCATTGGCAAGCGAGCCGGGCTCGGGCTGGTCCACCCCCGCATGCTGCGAGCCGTGCTCATCATGGCTGCCCTCCAGGCAGGTGTGCCACTTCGCGACGTGCAGACCGCGGCCCGCCATGCGGATCCTCGTACCGCCACGGTCTACGACCGGCGCCGTCAGAACCTCGACCGGCACGCCGTCCCAGGCCCAACCCCGGTCGTGTGAGCAATGCCGTTCACCATTCGCTGGCACTGACGTCGCTCCGAACATTGCTGAAGAATCGGACCATCTCCTGCGCAATCTGTTGGAGGCTAGGGTCAAGCGGCTTCGGGCCAACTTGCATGAACATGTGGCCCATGTTTTGTACCAAGATCAGTTGCGTTTGGTCACCCGCTGCTTTGAGGTCCCTATAAAGTTCGATCGACTGCGATTTCAACACCTTCGTGTCGTTGACACCCTGAACAAGAAGGATGGGCGGCGAGTTCGGGGCAACGAAATGCGTGGGGCTTGCAAGAACCACATCCCTGCGGTTGCTGCCAAACACTTGCTGAATGACGGAAGGGGAGAAGCCTGACGCTTGCTGAGTGAGGTTCGCTGGGCCGAATAGGTCTGCTACTGCGAGAGGCCTGCTCGACTCCATTGGATACGGTCCGACATCGAATGCCGAATGCGGACTGGTGAGAGCAGCGAGCGCAACCAGCTCTCCTCCAACACTGGTGCCGAACGCGAAGATCTCGCTCGCATTCAGGTCGTAGATGGGCGCCTTGGCCCGCAGATATCTGATCGCGCACTTGACGTCCTCGATCTGCGCGGGAAACCGGAACTCAGGAGCGAGGCGATAATTCATGCTGACGACCGCATAGCCAGCCGCAGCCAATGCGTCAAGAAACATCGGGTTGAGGTCCGACTTGTCGCCTGCAGTCATACCTCCCCCATGGACGTAGATCGCGACGGGCAGGGGGCGAGTGATGGCGGCGCGAGGGATGTAGAGATCCAAAGTTTGGGAGTTGCAGTAAGTCAGATTCCGGTCGGCAGTGCCAAGCGTGAACACCACGTTGGGTGCTGCGCTGCTGCACCCAGCTATCAAGCCTGCCAGGACCAACCCGGCCACAAGGACCATTCGCCGGATCACCTGACAAGTCTCTGATCGCCCGTCGATTGTCGCCAGGGACCTTGGTCACCTGCTGGGGTGGGGATTTCCAGCGCTTCGGATCTCAGGGGGGAATCGCATCCCTGATGTGGGCTGCGACACCTGCCAGCCTGAGCCGATGACGAACAAGGCACGGTTGAAGGCGGCGCTCGAGTGTGACCCCGTTCGGATGTGCGAGATCCTGGTCGGTCTCCCAGAGGTCGACGTGATCGGCCTCGATGCGCGTGCGCACGTGCTCGAGATCCATGTCGAGTGCCGGCGAACGCAGACCGGCTGCCCGTCGTGTGGGGTTGTGGCGCACGTGAAGGACCAACGGCCGGTGCGTTTCGTCGATCTCCCCGTCGCCGGCCGTCCGATGGCCCTCTTCTGGCACAAGCGTCGGTTGCACTGCCCCGACGGTGACTGTCCCACGGGCTCGTGGACCGAGGAGGACGGGCGCATCGCGTCGTCGAGGATGGCGATCACCACCCGCGCCGGTCGCTGGGTGACCGAGCAGGTGGGCCGTTGCGCTCGCAGCGTGAACGAGGTGGCTACCGAGCTCGGCTGCGATTGGCACACCGTGAACGATGCCGTGGTCGCCTATGGGGAAGCGCTGGTCGACGTGCCCAGTCGCATCGGCACGGTCAATGCTCTCGGGCTCGACGAGGTGCTCTTCGTGCGGGAGGGTCGCTATCGCCGCCAGCAGTTCTCGACCCAGATGGTCGACGTCAGAAGCGGCCAGCTGCTCGACGTCGTCCCCGGTCGGGGGAGCGCCGAGCCCATGGCGTGGCTCGCGCTGCAAGGCGGCGTCTTCCGGGCCGCCATCCGCTACGGCACCCTCGACCTCTCCGGCCCCTACCGACGCGTCTTCGAAGTGATGGTCCCCAACGCCACCTTGGTCGCGGACCCCTTCCACGTGTGCAAGCTCGCCAACACGAAGCTCGACGAGTGCAGACGCCGTGTGCAGAACGAGACCTTGGGCCACCGGGGACGCAAGTCCGATCCCCTCTACCGCTGCCGGCGGCTGCTCACCAAGGCGAAGGAGCGGCTCGACGACAAGGGCACCGAGAAGTTGGTGGGACTGCTTCGCGCCGGCGATCCTCACGGAGAGTCGCGACCATGTGGCAGGCGAAGGAGGCCGTGCGCGAGCTCTATCAGCACGCAGACGCGGACCTCGCCCTCGCCTGGGTCGACGAGCTCGGCCACGACCTCCAAGACACCGACTACCCGGTCGAGGCCCGCTCGCTCGGGCGCACCCTCATCCGCTGGAAGCACGAGATCGCGTCCTGGCATGTGGCCCACGTGACGAACGGGCCGACCGAGGCAGTCCACAACCTGATCAAGCGGGTCAAGCGCGCGGCGTTCGGGTTCTCGAACTTCTTCAACTATCGGGTCCGCTCGCTGCTCTATGCCGGCAAGCCCGACTGGGCTCAGCTGAACCTGATCGGCCTCGACTGAGCGATCCGCACGACGAAGGCGTCGACGTCGCTGTTGGCTTCGAGCCACGATGGCGCCGGGCACGACTCGCTCGGACAGGCGAACTGGCGCCTGCTCCAGCGCACCCTGATCACGTTCTCCCCGGCGGAGGAGATCCCAAGATCCTCGACGACCCGACCGACCTCGGTCCCCGGCGCTCCACACGACATACAGAACGAGGGCCGGTCGCCGACCTCGATCACCAAGCGGAGGTCGACGTCTTGACCGTCGTCCTCGTCCAACTCGAGTGGCCGGGCGCCGGGGATCCCGAGCAAGAGAGCGAACATCTCGCCCGGATCGGTCGCCATCGAATCATCCACTCTCACCACGCTACGGGAGAGCGCTGCCGATGGCTCAGGGGACGGCGCTACTTCGAGACCCCCCTCAAATCCGAAGAGTCTGCATGACCGTTGCGGTCACCCCGGACGGATGAAATGCTGACGGTGGCTGCCGGCGTGGTCGCCGATATTGGCTTGCAACCTCGAGTGCGTCGAAGAGTCTGGCGCGAGGACCCGGGGGACCAAGGACTGTCGCTACGAGCACGAACCCCAGCATCCGCTTCCACCTGGTCCTCCCCGGCAGCCTCCGATCCATACCTGGGAGGTGAAGCAGTGAAACGAATACGCGAACGAGTTGCCGGCCTGGACGTACATCGCGACACCGTGGTGGCCTGCTGTCAGGTCAAACAACCTGACCGGTCCATCGAGGTGACGAAGCAGTCGTTTGCCACCACGGCCAACGGTCTCGGTCAGCTGGCTGCATGGCTGAGCGACGCTGGCGTCGACACGGTGGCGATGGAGGCCACCGGCGTCTACTGGAAACCGGTCTACTACTGCCTCGAAGGGTTGTTCGACGAGCTGTGGCTCTGCAACGCACAGCACGTGAAGAACGTGCCGGGACGCAAGACCGACCTCTCTGATGCCGAGTGGCTGGCCGATGTCGCGGCCCACGGCATGGTCCGCCCGAGTTTCGTGCCCCCGCCGGAGATTCGGGAACTCCGCGATGTCACCCGCTACCGAAAGACCCAGGTCGAAGCCCGAGCCAAGGAGATCCAGCGCCTGGAGAAGACCCTCCAAGACGCCGGCATCAAACTGTCCTCGGTGGCGTCGAAAGTCTGGAGCCAGTCGTCGCGGGAGATGATCGAGGCGATGATCGATGGCGAGCGGGACCCAGCGGTCCTTGCCCAGATGGCCAAGTCGCGTTTGCGAGCCAAGATTCCTCAGCTCGAAGAAGCGTTCAGCGGCCGGTTCGACTCCCACCATGCCCTGGTCTGTCGCCAGGTGATCGAGCACATCGACTTCTTGGATCGCTCGATCGCCACCCTCACCGCTGACGTCACGGATCGCCTGTGCCCTTTTGAGTCGGCGGTCACCATCTTGTGCTCCATTCCCGGGGTCTCGAGGACCACCGCCGAGGTGATGATCGCCGAGATGGGTGTCGACATGACTCGATTCCCGACCTCGGGCCACCTGTGCGCGTGGGCCGGGGTGGCCCCCGCTAGTCATGAGTCGGCTGGAAAACGTCACCCCGCCGGCACGCGACAAGGCTCGACCTGGCTGCAGCGTGCGCTTGTCGAAGCAGCAAGGGGGGCGTCGCGGACCAAAGACACCTACCTCTCCGCCCAGTACTCCAGGCTCGCCCGACGGAGAGGGTCCAACAAGGCCACCATCGCAGTTGCTCACTCCATCTTGGATGTCTCCTGGCACCTGCTCACCAACGGTGCTCTCTATGACGACCCTGGCGCCCGATTCTTCGAGCTCCGACACGATCCGGCTGTTGAGGCGAAGCGGCTCCAGCGCAGGATCGAAGACCTCGGCTTCGAGGTCAGCATCGCCCCAGCTGCTGCATAGCCTTTCCCCAACGTCTGTCGACACCCCTGCCGACAAGCACCTCGTCCTCGCGCGCCCAGTGGCGCGACGGAACTGAATGCATTTCACCCCAGCCCGTTTACCTCAGTTCTCCCGCCGTCGTGGCGTCGGAGTCGTAGCCGACGGAGAAGCTCCCCCCCTGGGTGACGACGAACTCGAAGGAGACCACGATGCTCGCCCCGGGCAAGAGGGGGTTGCTGGCGCTCACCTCGCTCGGGCTGAGGGTGGTGCCGAGACCGCCCCCGCTCGACGGGGTCGGGCCGTTGAGCGAGAGCCCGTCGGCGCTGTAGTGGGTGGTGCCGCAGGTGATGGTGGTGGGGTCGGCCGAGCCGATGGCCGTCAGCCAGGCATGCGAGCCGGACGGGGGCCCGTACTGCTGGGTCAAGGTGGTGATCCGGAAGAGCAGGCTCGTGATGGGCTTCCCCGTCGAGTTGGTCACCCTGCGGTTCAAGACCAAGGTCGTGGGATTGGTCCCGCTGCCCGCGGTGACCACCCGGTTGGGACAGCTGGTGGCCCCCGCCGAGGGCACCACCAGGGTCGAGAGGACGAGACTGTCCATCTGCTGGGCCGAGGTGGCGGACAGCGGCGAGGGGCTCCCGAGCACCGATTGCGCCGAGCCGCCGCCCACGAGGGGGAAGCTCGCCGTGTCGGTCGACACCAGCTGGAAGTCACGGGAGTTGTCACCGCTATTGGTGGGCTGGGTCTGGGATCCCATCCGGATGATGGCGTACTGGTCGCTCGGGGTGCCCGAGAGGTAGGGCAGGCCCGCGCCGCCGAAGTAACCGCCCTGGTCCGGGTAGCCGACCTGGTCGGTCGGGGCACCGCCCCCGCTCGGCGGCGAGACGAAGACGCCGTCCACTCCGGCGAGCACCGGGGAGATGACGTCCGCGGCGGCCACCGAGGTGAGCGAGTAGGCCGAGCCGGCCACCAGATAGGCCCCACCGGGGGCCAGGGTGACGCCCGAAGGCAGCGGGATCGAGTTGTGGCTCAAGGGACCCGTCGAAAGGCCGATGCTCCACCCATCGAGCGGGAGGGACATGCTCGTCGACGTGTTCTCCAGGTCCACGTAGGCGTCGCTCTCGCCGGCGGGTCCCGAAAAGCGCACCTGGGTGACCGTGAGCAACCCGCTCGGCGCGGTGACCGTCACCTGGCTGGCCGACGTGCTCGTCGAGCCGGAGTAGTTCGAGTCCCCCGGGTAGGTGGCCGTGATGGCGTTGACCCCGACGGCCGGCAGGGTCCCGGTGTAGGTGGCCGTGCCCGAGTTGAGGTTCTCCGTGCCGAGGTTGAAGGTTTCCTGGTTGGCCGTGTCGGAAAAGCTGACCGTGCCCGTCGGTGCCGGGGATGTGGGGGTGACGCTGGCGGTCAAGGTCACCGAGGAACCAAAAGTGGTCGTCGAGGAGTTAGAGGACACCATGGTGGTCGAAGGGAGAGCGACATAGCTGATGGTGACCATGGCGTCACCGGGGTCCGGGCCGGCTCCCGTAGCGGTGCCGGCACGAGAAGAGACCGCGCAACCTCCCACCGTCAACCCCCCCAGTGGGCCATTGATGCACAAGTCGGAGCCGCCACCTCCAGCAGCGGAGCTGTGTTGGGGAGTTGTACTGTCACCACCTCCACCACCACCGCCGTAGTAGCCACCCCCACCACCAGCTCCGGAGAGGCCAAAGATGACGGCCAAGCCTCCCGCACCCCCGGCGCCGGGGCCGGCGGCGTCGAATCCCGTCCCACTGCGAGGCGCCAAGAGATTGGAGCCGCTATTGGATCCTGCGGAGCCACCTTCGGTCGAGGTCCCACCTCCGCCGCTCCCGGCCGAACCCGCAAGACTTGGAAACCCTGTGCCGCCGTCGGGAGAACCCGCGCTACCGCCAGTGCCAGCCGTTTGGTAGCTTCCTCCTCCACCCCCACCACCGGCCACGAGCAGGGGGGTGCCGAAGTCGGTGCCGACGCTCACGCCGGAGGCGCCACCACCGGAGCCGGGGGCGCCGGGGGTCCCTGCGGACCCACCGCCCGAATCGACGCAGACGTCGAAGACCTGGCCAGAGGAAATCCCAGAGACCTCTGCCGCGACGCCGTCGCCCGTGCCCCCTTGGCCAAAGCTGTGACTGACGTTCGCACCCGCGGTGCCAGCGGCGCCCCATGCGGAGATCTGCACGCTCGACACCCCGATGGGAACACTCCAGTTCGAGCAGCCCGCCGTAGTAAACGACACCGTTGTGTCGGCGAAAGCTACGCCCTGGTCGAAGAGACTCCCGACCGTCGCTGTCCCGCCGAGGAGCCCACCAACCAGCACCACAATTCCGAGGGAGCGCACCGAATGCCGTCCCGGCCGCCTCACCTTGCCCACGATGATCTCCTCGCATGTCGCCTTGCGACGCGACCCTCACCGAGCTACCGAGCGCTACGCCAGATTACGGCCAAGTATTCCTGACTTATCTCGCCTGTCAACTGTCAACTCGCCAGAACCCCTTTGCGTTAGACCGGCGAGACACGGTTCACTTCCTGGTCACGCTGACCGTGTGCCCTGACTGCCGAACCCCGCCCTCGTTGCTTGCGAGGGATCTCGCCAGTCTCAGCCCCAGGGTGGGACTTCGGTGGATGGAACTGCTCTGCGATTATCGTCGACCCAAGGACGGCGCCAGTTGGGCCTCATGTGGATTTGAACCCGACTCTCGACGAAAGACCTGGAGCCTGCATGTCATCGAGTAATCGCACTCCAATCCGCCGACCAGTACCTGATGACCTCTTCGGAGGACGGTTGCGAGGCGCATATCTCCTCGACCTGGAGGTGGTCGAGATACGGCAGTTCGCCGCACACGTGCGCTCATTGTGACCAGATCCCCGTGAAGTGAGCCACACGTTGTGCGAGTCCGAGCCCCCATGATGGGGGAAGGAGGACCCACAACCATGAAGAGACGCCGGCATACGCCCGAGCAGATCATCCGCAAGCTCGCCGAAGGCGAGAAGCTCCTCGGCGAGGGGAAGCCGATCGATGAGGTGGTCCGGCACCTCGAGATCACCGAGTCGACCTGGCACCGCTGGCGCAACCAGTACGGGGGCATGAAGGCCGACGACGCCAAACGGCTGAAGGAGCTCGAGAAGGAGAACCAGCGCCTGAAGCGCATCGTGGCCGATCAGGCGCTCGACATCGACATGCTGAAGGAGTTGAACCGGGGAAACCGCTGACCCCGGACTGCCGCCGGCGGGCCGTCAGCGCCCTCCGAGAGCAGTTCGGGGTGAGCGGACGACAGGCCTGTCGGGTGGTCGATCAGCCCCGGTCCAACCAGCGCCTCCCCGCACCGGTGCCCGGTGACGAGGAGCTGGCCCTGCGGGCATTCCTGCGCGACTTCTCCCGCCGTCGACCGCGGTGGGGCTGGCGAAGAGCGGCGGTCGCAGCCAAGGCGGCGGGCTGGCGAGTGAACCACAAGCGGATCCACCGCCTCTGGATCGCAGAAGGCCTGCGTGTGCCCTACAAGAAGCGCAAGAAGCCGCTTCGGGGCATCGGTCAGCCCGTCGGGCCGATGTGCCCGATCCGGCCGAACGTGGTGTGGGGGCGAAATCAAAGGGTGAGCGCGACATCTCCTGACCTGGGGGTGTTGTGTGATGACCATTCGCCGAAGTTCGCAGGCGGACCTCGATGCAGCGATCGCGGCCGTAGTCGCAGGTGCCAGTTACCGAGCAGCGCAGGAGATGACGGGTGTTCCGGCATCGACAATCCAGTACAACGTCCAGCGGTGGGGGGTCGTTCGCAAGTCCGTTCCTCGCTCAGGCCCCAAGCTCCGGCCCGGAGCATCCATCGAGCATGCACTCGAAGCTCTCTCGGCGGGCGCGACCCAGCTCGAGGCGGCGAAGGTGGCCGGGATCGGGATATCCACCCTTGGCCGGTGTTTACGCGGCGACCGTGTGGAGATGTCACACGTGCGCGTACGACCTGCTGGCGCTCTGAACCTGTCCGAGCGCGAAGAGATCAGGGTCGGGATCGAAGCTGGTGAGTCCGACGCGGCGATCGCGATGCGGATCGGACGCCACCGCTCAACGGTCTGGCGGGAGATCACGGCCAATGGCGGGCGAAGGCGCTACCGAGCGGCACTCGCCGAAGGGCAGGCGGCCCATGCGGCGCGGCGCCCCAAGGTCCTTTGGACCGACGAGCGATCGTGGCTCTGGAGAGAGGTCCAAGAGCTCCTGCGAACCAAGAGATGGTCCCCAGAGCAGATCGCCCGCAGGCTGCGCAAAGAGCACCCTGACCAGCCAGAGTGGTGGGTGTCCCACGAGGCCATCTACCAGGCCATTTTCATCCAAGCCAAAGGCGAGCTGCGCAAGGAGCTGGCGGCCTGCCTGCGGTCGGGCCGGGCCTGGCGGCGGCCTCGGACGCGCACGTCCTCCGGACGAGTGCAGATCCCCGGCATGGTCAATATCTCAGAGCGCCCTCCGGAGGCCGCAGACCGGGCCGTGCCGGGCCACTGGGAGGGTGACCTGATCGTCGGGGCGATGGGCCGGAGCGCTGTCGCTACGCTGGTCGAGCGCACGACCCGACTCGGCATGCTCATCAAGATCGAGAACAAGACCACCGAACAGGTGGCCGCCGCGTTGTCGGACAACGTCGTGCGCCTTCCTGATCACCTGGCCCGCTCGATCACGTGGGACCAAGGGACGGAGATGGCCAGCCACTCCGCCTTTACGGTCGCGACCGGCATCCCTGTCTACTTCTGTGATCCCCACTCACCGTGGCAGCGGGGCACGAACGAGAACTGGAATGGCCTCGTTCGTCAGTTCCTGCCAAAGGGCACCGACCTCTCTGGATACTCCCAGGCCGACCTCGACGACATCGCCGCGATGCTCAACGAGCGCCCGCGCAAGCCCCTTGAATGGGATACTCCAGCAGAGCGATTCAACGAGTTTGTCGCGGCCACCACTTGAATACGCCGGGCCATGGACTTCCAGTTCGACCAGACGAGTGACGGGAGGATGCTCAAGCTGTTGAACGTGGTCGACGAGTTCACCAGAGAGGCCCTTGCCACCGATGTCGAGCGCTCCATCGACGCCGACGGCGTGGTGCGCTGCCTGGAGCGTCTGGCGGCCGAACGTGGGACACCCGCCTATGTCCGCTTCGACCACGGCCCCGAGTTCATCGCACACGCCGTGGCCGACTGGTGCCGGTTCAACGGCACCGGCACCGTCTTCATTGATCCCGGCTCGCCGTGGCAGAACGCCTGGATCGAGAGCTTCAACGGCCGGATGCGCGACGAGCATCTGAACGGCCAGCAGTTCGACAGCCTGCTCGAAGCGAAGGTCCTCACCGAGGACTGGCGGATCGACTACAACGTGGCGAGGCCCCATAGCGCGCACGGCTGGCTCAGCCCGGTCGAGTTCGTCGAGGCCTGGCTCAACCAACAAGCACACCAACTCGCATAGTGGGTGGCTCAACTATCGGGGTCTGGTCACTGCTACCTGTTCGTAGTGCTGATAGCGGCTGCCGGTGTTCCTGATCGGGCTGTGCGTGAAGGGCCTCCAGACACTGGCATCGTCGGCAGGTAGAGGTCATTCCGCCGCCCAGCAAGCCGGATATGGGTGTACGGGGCGCCTCACAGGCCCGCTACAGCGACCGGCGCTAGCTCCTCACTCGGCCACGGATACGGGACGGCGAAGGTTCCTCCAAATCCACCTCGATGACTGCCCACACGCACTTCCCACGGGGAATTTTCTCGATGCCCCACGATGTGCTGAGGTCCGCCACGATCGGCAGGCCTCGCCCTCCGGGTTGCAGTGCCGAGGACCGTCGGACCGTCGGCAGCCCCGGACTGGCGTCGGCGACTTTGACGGTGACGAGGCGGTCTTCGAGGTCCAGGCTCACCGAAATGGGGCTTCGTGCGTGCCGTATCGCGTTCGCGACGAGCTCGCTGGTGACGAGGACCACGTCGTCCGCTCGAAAACCCCAGGTCGTCACCTTGAAACGAACGAACGCCCGAGCCACGGCGGCGGACTCCGGCTGGCACGGGAGCTCAAGGTGCGCTTCTCGCACCTTGTTCCGATACCCGAGACGCTGCTAAATTACGAGCAGGAGGGGGGCAACCTTCGACAAGTAGGGCTGGCCAAAGGCTAAGGACTTACAGGTTGGAGATGCGAGAGCTGGCCGAGTTTCAACTCGTCTTCGAGGAGTCGCCAAATCCCGGTCGTTTCGCCGTGGTTCGGGCACGGGGGGAGATCGATCTCTCGAACGCCGACGAGCTCGAGGCAACGATCGTTCAGGGCTGGGAGGAGACCCACGCCCCTGTGGTAGTGGATCTGAGCCAAGTGGAATTCATGGGCTCGAACGGGCTCAACTCCCTCATCGTGGCCCTCAATCGCCTCTGCGACGAGGGAAGCGAGCTGCGATTGCGGCGGCCTAGCCCAACGGTTCGACGAATCTTGGAAGTCACCGGCTTGGACGGCACCTTCAATACCGAGGACTAAGGCTTTAGGGCCACGCCGCTACCCTCCACCTACCACCCGCCCCTTCCTCGACCCTCCTGGGCAATCGGGCCTCACGGCGACGTGGGGTTTTTATGGCTGCTCTCGGGGTTACTCGAAGTGGGCTGGTCGGCCAGCTCGACCCGGCAGGCTTCGAACGTCACAGCGGATGTTATCCAAGATCCGTCGATCCGGATCCAAATGTCGCCAAGTGGGGGCCCCAAACCCGCTCGCCTTATCGATGATGGGGCCCGCCATAGGTGGCCACGAGTGGATGAACACCTATGGGAGTGACCGGCTCGCCGTAGGTGTGGAAACGCCGGATTCAGTTCTTCTCGAAAGCCTGCCTGGTGCGAGAGACACCTCTCATATGGCGTTCACCAACTCGCTGGTAGCGCATAGACCGAATTCCGGAGGACCTGCGCGTGCTATGGCATAAAAGAATTCAGGAATGCGTTGCTAAACACCCCATGGGGATCGTAGGTATTGAGAGCGGCAAGGGCAGAGTCCCAGTTGTCACCGACGCTCTGCCCCACCCGATAGGCATTGGGAATGACGCTGCCGAGCATCGTCGGATCAGCCCAGGCAGCCGTTGTTGTGTACGCCCATCCTTTGGACCATTCCGGTCGCACCGCGGCATAGCTGCCGGTGTAATGGTTGAACATCCATTGCTCGATGCCCCGGTAGAACTGGTCTGAGTAGGGCGTTCCGGGCATCGTCAGGATGTCAAACCACACTGCGACATCCCAGCCGGCTTGGTCCGTCCGGGTGCGCAGAGCTGATAGCTGGGGCGAGGTGGCCGAAGCCATCTCGACGTCGCCTGGAACGTCGAGGCCGGTTACTCGGATCTCCAGGGGGCCATTCATCGGGTATTGACCGTCTGCCTGATAGGTCCCAACCTGGCTCTGGTAGTACGTCACAAAGTCGTAGATGACCTGTTGAATGCTCGCCCGATTGGTGACCACGGCATAGCCGTTGGCAGTGACTCGAAGGGTGCTTGGTCTGACGTACAGCAGCAGGTCCTTGGCCCATCCCCAGATGTCCGCGGTGAGTGTTCCGGTGAGCCCCGCAGCCACGATCGCCAGCTCGGCTTGGCCAAAGGTGGGCGTGACCGCGACATCACCTTCCAAGATCTCCTTGATGAGTCCCGACAGGGTTTGCGGAATGACATCGGCGAAGACGTAGTTGTACGGAGCGTCAATGTGGCGGGACAACAACGGTTTGCTTGGAGAGACCGTCCACACCTTGAGCCAGGGTTCGGAGGTAAACGGGAACCATATCGTCTCCACCCGCCCGGACTGTTCGACGTAACTATCGAAGGTCTGCGAACTGGAGCCGGGTGCACCGAAGAGGGCGCTCGCCGCAACATCCACGAAGCTCTGGCAACGCAGGCGACTGTTAGCGCCGACCTGGAGCGTCACCTCGGTGACAAAGGTCCTCCCAAGATGGGTGAGCAGGGGTTGGATTGCCGGATCGGAGCGTTCGAATGTCCGCAGGACATATTGCCCCTGAGCCGGATCCCAGACGACGGCGGTGAGCCACAGGATGAGATTGCTGACCGAACCGTAGGTGTGGCCAGGAATGAGCGACTCACCGGTCGCAGCGATGGCCGTACCGTGACCGTCGATGGCGAGGACGCCACCAATGGTGATGTCCCCGGGGGCCGGATGTGCGGTCAAACCGAGCCCGGCGTTTTCGAGGTCCTCGAGCAGGAGGTCCATGGTCACGCCAGTTTGGGCAGTCACTGCGTTGGGGGAACTGGAAGTGTCGATGGACACCTCTGTCAGGTGCTGCGTGGTGTCAACCAGAACCAGGTTTGCGGCGCTCGAATCCACTGGTACGACCAGCGGGGACCAGTTGTGCATCTTGCCTCGGGCCCTGATCTGGTATCGAACCGGATACGCCCAGTTGGCCACCATTAGGATGTCCGTGTCGGACTGGGGCGAACAGGTCCAGGCATTTTCGAGAACGATCTCTCCAGACCAATTCTCAAATGCCTGTTGGTAGAGCGATATCGATGACGGGAATCCCGGCGGTGGCGATAGCGTGCTCTGGGCACTGGCGGCGGGAACCTGAAACGCCGGAACCCATTCTGAGACTCCCGCCACAGCCGCTCCTGCGGCCACCGTCGCGACGAGAAACTGTCGTCGCGAAAGCTCCCACCTTGGCGTGCATCGGGCACCCGACTGGCAATTCTGCCCCGCCATTCGCCACCCCCGTGCTCAAAGATTCCGATACCCCCAATTACCCCGGAGCATCCAAGCGAAAACGAGTCCACTTCAACGGGGTCGATCTATTCGCCGGGGGCTTTCCGAAATCGCGTAGATGACAACCCGGACCTGCCATGCCTCGAGGGGCGTTCGGCATTCGTGTCGGGGGCCAACTTGGCCGCTTCGGGCAGTTGCACCTTCTCGGTGAACGTCATGCAGGTGGCATCGGGGCCCCAGATCAACACTACGGGCAAGGTCACCTCGAACGAGGGCGGGACCGGTAACGGGGCCGTCGCCTCCCTCGGGGTCCTCGGCTGTCCCAATGAAGACACCGCCTACCTGCTCACCGGTACCACCAAGACCCCGAGCACCATCGTGGGTGTGTTCTGCGTGAGCAAGACCGGTCAGGCCACCTACCAGCAGGGCACGGCCTCGAGCGGCGGTGGCGTCAATATCAACTGCTCCTCCAACAACTTCATCGCCCTCGGGTCGAATATGAACCATTTCGGGTGCAGAGAGGGGCGTCGGAGGCGCCGGATCGCTTCGCTAACCGATGCTGGTTCGAGAAGCTGGGGTAAGGCGCCGCCTGGGTGGGGAGAGAGCGGCGGCCGAATCCGCTCCTTGCCCCTACGGACGTCGAAGGTTGAAGCATCGAGCAGCATGAGCCAGCTGCTCACGCTGCTCCGTGTCGTGCGCTAGGCGTACTCGGCCGCGGCGTTGGTGACGTGCTGACACAGTCGAAGGCCTCCAAGATCGTGATGGTTCCAGCCACACGACCAAGGAGGCCTTCGTGCCGCACCGTAATGCCCGACTGACTCCGAGGGGACGCCAGCTGCTCGTCGAGCGGGTCCGCGCCCAGGGAATGCCCGTCGCCCACGTCGCCAGGGCGATGGGAATTTCGAGACAGTGCGCCCATCGGTGGGTGAGGCGGTTCGACCAGGAGGGCCTCGCCGGCCTCGAGGATCGTTCGAGCCGGCCGCATCGATACCCCAATGCCACCGACCCCAAGCTGGTCGCACGCGTCCTGCGCCTCCGTCAAGCGCAGCGCTGCGGCCCTGCTGGCCTCTCCAGACTGACCGGGGTCCCCGAGCGCACGGTGACGAGGATCTTGCGCCGCCACGGGGTGCCGAGGCTGCCCGAGTGCGATCCCATGACCGGTGAGGTGATCCGGGCCTCGAGGTCGACAGGGCTCCGCTACGAGCGGGCCCGCCCGGGCGAGCTCGTCCACCTCGACGTGAAGAAGCTGGGGAGGATCCCCGAAGGCGGTGGGTGGCGGGCCAACGGTCGCGGGACGCGTCCGGGGTCCAAGCGCCGGATTGGCTTCGACTACGTCCACTCGATGGTCGACGACCACTCGAGGTTCGCTTACTCGGAGATCCTCTCCGACGAGAGGGGCTACACGTGCGCCGAATTCCTCCTCCGGGCCGCCGCGGCTTTCCCGCAAAACGGCATCCCGGTGCCCGCTGAGGTGATGAGCGACAACGCCAAGAACTACGTCCGCAGCCGGGACTTCAAGGCCGCCCTCGACGCGCTTGGTGCCAAGCACCGGCTCATCAGACCCCACTGCCCCTGGCAGAACGGCAAGGTGGAGCGCCTCAACCGCACTCTCCAGGTCGAGTGGGCCTACCGGCGCGTGTATCGGACCAACGCACAGCGACGCAGGGCCCTGCAAGTATGGCTCCGGCGCTACAACACCGAGCGCCCTCACAGCGCTCTTGGAGGTCGGCCGCCGATCAGCCGCCTGTCATGAACGTGATGACCGAGTACAGCTAGGACGAAGACGTGTCGCCGGCCTTGGCCCCCGGATGCCGTGTCACGGCGGCCAAGCAATCGAGGATGGTGTCGGGCTCTGTCGGTTCGAGGTCACGTCGTCGCCATCGCGCAGGGAGTGGATCATGCTCTGCAGGATCCGGAATGCGTCCGACTGGTCGGTCTCGGTCATGCCGGCGAGCATTCTGATCTCGACGGACCGGACGGCTACGGTCGCCTTCTCCAGACAACGTCGGCCGCGAGGCGTGAGCCGCGTGGGAAGAACCTTCCCTACGGGAGCTTCCGCAGGCCTGGTCACCTGCCCGTCTCGTTCCAGTGCCTGGAGCAGCACGCTCATCGACTGCCGTGTCACGAACGCGCCCCGCGCGAGCTCGGAGTTCGACAAGCCCGTTCGTTGAGCCAGCAGCTCGAGGCAGGCGTAGTGCGTCACGCTCATCCCGAGCGGCCGCAACACCTCCTCCATAGCGGCGCGGAGGGCGGTCGACGCCTGTTTCAGCAGGTAGCCCAGCGACGTCTCCAGGTCGACGCCGGCACCCTCTTGACTCATGTCAGCATTCTGACATAAGTTGCTTGTGTCAGAAGACTGACACAAGAGAAAGGAGCATCATCATGCCCGCGACCGGACCCGACTTCATCTCCCTCCAAGCGAGCGACCTCGACGCTTCGCAGGCGTTCTACGAGCAGTACCTCGGCCTCGTCCGCTCGCAGGCCGGACCCCCGCACGCCGTCGTCTTCGAAACGAAGCCGATCGCGTTCGCACTCCGCGACATCGTTCCCGGCACCGATCTCACATCCGTTGCACAGCCTGGCATCGGTGCCGCGATCTGGCTCCACGCCACAGACCTCCAGGCCATCCACGATGCTCTCGTCGCCGATGGTCACACCATCGTCTCCGCACCGATCGACGGCCCTTTCGGTCGGACATTCACCTTCGCCGACCCCGACGGTTACCAGGTCACTCTCCACGACCGCGCCTGATGGCCGAACGCCACCGGGACGATCACCGATCCCCGGAGACCAGTGGACCCTGCCGGACAGCATACGAACCAGGGCGTGGTTATCGGCGGGGGCATCGTCAGGCTCGATTGACCAAGGAGGTCCCGATCTCTTGGACGAAGAGTGGCGACGGTGCTGAGCCGGGCGAACGATTAACTGAAGCCTCCAACACTCGGACCGAACACCTGAATGGCGAAACTAAGTCGCAAGCGCAGGGTCGAGGTCACAGGGGGGCGGACAATGGGACCGCTGCATCAGTTACAGAGAGTCTAGGAGGGCGACTGAGAAGTTGACGTCCTGGTTCCCATCTGCCAGAAAGCTGAAAGGCGAGATGGAGTGGGTCGATGCATCCACGAGATAGTGGTTGTCAGGGTTGATCCCATTCCCAATCGAGCCACCGACGGCACCGGCAAGGAAGTCATTACCGTCAGGTAGCCAGAGCGCCCAGGCTAAGGCATCGCCCACATTGATGCGGGCGCCCGGGACCGCCTGGATTTGCCGTGTTCGAAGGTCCAACAGGCCAAGTTCGGTGGCGGGCCCGTCCTTACCGGAGACAATGGCGAGAAAGACTGCAAGGGTCTGTCCGTTCGGCGAGAAGGCCCCGCCCCAGTTGAAGTCGTTCCCGAGCGGATTGCGAACAGACCAGGTCGCCAGCGTCGCGGTGTTCGTGATCCGCAAGGAGCACGAGATCTGTCGGAGTCCGCAAGCTCCGGGAAGCCAGGCCACGAGGCTGTTCCGAGCCCCAGGTGGCGTATACGTATTGTCGACTTTCCATACGGTACCGAGCTCTCGAACGTGGCCCGTAGAGAGATTCCAAATCCCGAGACGTGACGGCGTCTTCCCAGACAGATCCGGCGGCGACTGGACGAGGATTCCGTTTGCCGTAACCGGCGAGGGGTTGCCCAATAGTTGGGCGCTGGCGATCGTCCAGCCCTTGGGCCAGACGTAGGAGCGCCCAAGAGATCGTCCATCGGGCGTGTATTCACCAATGGTCCGCCATGGGCTGGGTCGATGGACGCCTGTCCAGTAGCCGCTGAAGGCACCAGGAGGAGAGAACACGGCGTAGAGGAAGTGTCGATCCAGCGACGGGAACACCTGTGTCGCCTTGGGGATCGACACGGTTCGCCCGGTAGCTCGATTGAAGCCGACCAGACCGGAGTAGCTCTGTCCAACGCCACCGGGGGGAACCTGGGGAGGTTGGCCATCAACCAGGGGCGCCGTTCGCGCCCACCAGATCCAGTCTCCCTCAACGACAAGCGGTGTCGTCGGGTCGGCGTCGGCTGACGCGACGATCTCTTGGGTGCCCGTCAAGACGTTTCCGATGTGTAGCTGAGAGTTGTAGTCGACCCACGCCACTTCTGGGTCGGCTAATGCTTCAGCCGGCGTCGTCCGGATGCTGACGGACGAGTGGGAGCGCGGCCTGCTCGACGGGGCCACCTTGCGAGATGACGTGGTGGCCCAAGCAACGAGGGCTCCGGCGATGACCAGTACGGCCAACGCGCTGTAGAGGAGTCGCCGGCGACGACGCCGGCGGCGGGCCTCTTCGAATAGGTCCTCAGTCTCGGGCGGGGCGGGAGTCGCAGGCCGTTCCTTCGTCAGCGCCACGCCTTCCTCCCCGTTTTGCCCATTGCGCTTCTCAGACTATCGACCTACTATTACTAGTACCATGCTCGATGTCAACATCGACCGATCCGAGCCGACGCCACTCCACGATCAGGTGGCGGCAGAGATTCGTCGTGCGATCGCCAAGGGAGAAGCCGGACCGGGTGACCGGCTGCCACTCGCCAAAGATCTCGCTGCGGTGCTCGGGGTCAACAAGAACACCGTGCTGCGGGCCCTCCACATCCTCCGGGAGGAAGGACTGCTCGAGTTCCGTCGTGGCCGCGGGATCACCGTGGCCGGCACGCCGGAACGCAGTGCCCTGGTTGAACGAGTCCGCGAGCTCCTCGACTTTGCTCGGCACCAGGGCTACCGCCCCGACGACGTCGTCCAGTTGATCGAGACCGTCTCGGGCACGTCGTGACCCTTCTCCGGGACCGCAGGTCCCTGGTAGAGCTCGAGGCGTCGGGGGACCCGGCCGATCCGGAGGCTCTCTTCAAGGAAGCTCGGCGGCGGCGACGTCGGCGACGGGCTCAAATGGCCGGAGTCCTTACTGCAATGGCGATCACGGGCCTGGTTCTGGGGCTCGTCTTCGGCGGCAGTGGTGACGGACGGTCGGGCTCGACGAACGCAAATGGGTCGGCACACCAGGCTCAACTTTCGAATGGCAATAGTCAACAGACAGTGCCGTCGGGGGACGTTCCACTCGGACGGGGGACGACGGTGATCGACTTCGCCACCCCCAGTGTGGGATGGATTGTGTCCGGAGGAGCCGACGGGTTCAACACCTTTGCCAATCCGACCATCGTGCACACGACGGATGGCGGGAGCACGTGGCACTCCCTGCCCGTTCCGAACATGTTCGATCAAGTCGTCAGCTACGGAACCTGGTTCCACTACGCGGGTCAGGTCGAGCTGGTATTCGCCGACGCTCGCCACGGCTGGTATCTCCAAGGCGGCCTGTTGTGGCAGACAAACGACGGGGGACGGCATTGGAGTCTTGTCCATCTGCGTCGGACGGTGCTCAATATTGCGGCGTCTGACGGCAACGTGTGGCTGATCGCCAACACGTGCCCGCCGACCAGTTTCAAGAACCCGTGCCCGACCGCCTACCTCTACCACCGCACGCTGAGTGGTTCGACCTGGCACCGTTATGACTTCAAGCTTTCCTCCATGTCGGCGGGAGAAAAAGGTGGTCTTGTGCCCGAAGGTGAAGGGGTCCTGGTTGCCAGTTCCCCCTGGGTGTATTCGCAAGCCGTGTACGCATCGGCTGGTGGACAGCTCACCGTTCTCAAGAGCAGTGTGTGTGAGCCGACTGGAACGCTCTCGGGGAACCAACTCGTCGTCTTTTGTGATGGCCAGAGCTCGTACGTGGTCCCCAACGACGGGAAGGCTCAGTTGCTCGCGCAGCCCACCCCGAGCACTCCCATGACAGGTCGACCCTACGTAGAAGCAACCAACGGGGTGGATGTGCTCTTCTCCGGGGATCGCTCCGGCACCTTGTGGCGTTCGATGGTCGGCACAGGAGTGTGGACCCCGGTCTTTCACACACCCCCCGGTAGCCCCGACACGGTCAATCCCGTCTTCTTTGCCTCACCTGAGACAGGTTTCCTCCTACAGAGTGGTGGCGCGAGTGCTCAGTTCTACATCACACATGACGCAGGGATGACGTGGCAGCCAATGAGTACGTGATGACGACCATTACGTAGCGGCCGTCAGAACTCGTCGAGCTCACCGCCCGAGCTCCGCTACCGCTTGAGGGGCGGTCGGTCCAGGCTCGACACGGTTGGACGACACCAGGCGCCTTCTCGCCTTCGCAGCCCCTCGGTGGGTTAGCTATTGCCGTCGCTGCGGTTCGCGCACTGTCGTCTCGCCGAAGTCGTCACCGCTGGTCACGGAGGTGGTGGAGGTGAGCGGACTCGAACCGCCGACTTCTACGTTGCGAACGTTCCTCGACGGGTTGCCCGACCTGCGGGTTCCCGAGACTTTCCAGATGAGGGACGTTTCTGCTCTCCCGTGCCCACCGCTGGATACCCTGACGACCTACGCCAGGGTCACGGTTGGGTCACGCGACACCAACCGCAGAACCTTGACTCGAGCCTCTCGCAGATCACGGCTCAAGCAGCAGTGCCGAGCCGATGAGTGGGATAGCCTGACTGCCCTGCTATGAAGGCGGTCGTGTGCCATGGGCCCGGCGATGTCCGAGTCGAGGACATCGACGATCCGTCCCCATCGGTCGGAGAGGTCAAGATCGAGGTGTCGGCGGTCGGTGTCTGTCACACCGACCTCAATTTCGCCACCGGCGCCGTCGCCGTGCCCTATCCGATCGTCCTCGGCCACGAGGCTGCGGGCCGGGTTCTCGAGGTGGGGCCCGGTGTGAACACGGTGAACGTGGGAGATCAAGTGTTGTGCTCGATCCTCGGACCGTGCGAGCAGTGTTACCAGTGCCTGCGAGGTGAACCCGCACTTTGCGAGCGCACGCCGATGTTCACCGGAACCATGCTGGATGGAACGACCAGATTGTCGTGGCGTGGCGGTCCGATCCACACGCTCCACTATCAAGGTTCCTACGCGGAGCGGGCGATCGTGCCCGAACGCTTCGTCGTGCCGATTCGCGACGACGCGCCTCCACATGTCGTTTGTGGCTTGGCCTGTGGCATCGGAACCGGTCTTGGAGCGGCCATGGTTCGAGCTCGGGTCACGCCGGGAGCGACCGCGGTGGTGGTGGGCTCGGGTGGAGTCGGTCTCTCGACGATGATGGGAGCGCGGTTTTGCGGCGCAACCACGGTCATCGCGACGGACCTGTTGGGGCACAAGGTGGACAAGGCCATCGAGCTGGGGGTGGCCACGCACGGTGTCGACGCCTCGACGACCGATCCGGTGGCCACTGTCTTGGAGCTCACCAACGGTCGGGGGGCTGACTATGGCTTTGACGCGGTCGGCGTCAGTGGAACCCTTGATCAGGTGATCGAAGCGACCCGCCCCGGCGGCACCTGCTTGGTGATCGGGCGGGCGCTCGGTTCGGTCGAGATCACCATCGACACCCGGGTCCTGCTGCGACAGCGGATCTTGACCGGCACCTATGGCGGTTCGATCCATCCCCGGCGACATCTCCCGGAGTTCGTCGAACTCTGCATGCAAGGTCGGCTGAACCTCGCCGGCATCCTCGACGCCCACTATGCGATCGACGATGCGCCGCAGGCTCTCGAGGACCTCGACAAGGGCCGGGTGACCCGGGGAGTCATCGTGATGGAGCAGCGCTCCTCACCGCTCGGGTGATCGTTGTGAAGTGATCGGCTCCCAGTGCGCGACCCCGGAGCGGACCCTCGACCGGCGGCTGGGGTAAGGGGGGTGCGGCATTTCGGCGGCCTTATCCCTTATCCCTCGGAGCTCAGTGCGGCGCCTGTCAACCTTTGTGAGACAGAAAGTTTGGGTAATCACTGTGCCGTCGTCGTTGCCTCCTCGGGTCGGTTGATCCACGCCACGGTCGGTAGCTCCGGAGGCGTGGGGGCCTTGCGGACGAACCGCTCGGGGTGGGCGGCGTAGGCGGCGCTGAGCACCTGGCCGCGCTGTTCTCGGATCAGCTCCGCTCGTCCGTAGTGGACGTCGGCCGGGGTGTGGAACCCGATGCCCGAGTGCCGGTGGTCGTCGTTGTACCAGTCGAAGAACCGACCGCAGTGGGCGTGGGCGTCCTCGAAGGAGCCGAAGGTCTTCGGGAAAGTCCGGCCGGTACTTGAGGGTCCGGAAGTGGCTCTCCGAGTAGGGATTGTCGTTGCTCGTATGCGGTCGGCTGTGGGACTTGGTGACGCCGAGGTCGGCCAGCAGGTGGGCCACCGGTTTGGCGATCATCGGTGATCCCCGGTCGGAGTGGATGGTGAGCTCGCCCGCTCCGATGCCCTGCTTGTCGATGGTCTCGGCCATGAGGGCCTCGGCCAGGGCTGGCCCGTTCGGCTCGGGCCAGCATCCACCCGGGCACGTAGCGGCTGTAGATGTCGATGATCGAGTACAGGTAGTAGTAGGTCCACTTGGCCGGGCCGTGGAGCTTGGTGATGTCCCAGCTGTAGACCTCGTTGGGTCGCGTGGCCACCAGCTCGGGTTTCACCTGGGCCGGGTGGGTGGCATGGCGTCGGCGGTCACCCACCTCGTCGTGCTCGCGGAGGACCCGGTACATGGTGGAGACCGAACCCAGGTAGACGCCCTCGTCGAGGAGCTTGGCGTAGACGGTGGCCGGCGCCTCGTCTGCGTGCTCGGCGCTGTTGAGGACGCGGCGGATCTCCTTCCTCTCGACCTCGCTGAGGGCCCGGGGCTGGGGGGTGGCCACCCGCTCGGGCTTGGGTGGGGCCGGGGACTTGCGGTGCCGGCGGTAGTGACGGGCCCGGCTCTCACCGAGCGCCGCGCAGGCGGCCCGCACCCCGACCACCGGCGTCAGTTCGTTCGATGGCCTCGTCGATCACTTCGTCTCGCCTCTCTCGTCCGGCTCGCTGTCGGTGGCGAGCTCCTCCAACAGCGCCGAGAGTTTTCCCTGGACCTCGATGACCTTCCTGGCCTTGTCCAGTTCGCCGGTCGAGCCGCTCCTTGTCCTTCTTCAGCCGGGCGATCTCTTTGTCCCGGGGGTCGGCGACCTGGCGCCCGGCCGGTCGGGCCAGGGCCTCTTCGGCTCCACGGTCGCGCTGACGGCGCCACTCGGTGAGGAGGGAGGAGTAGAGGCCCTCCCGGCGGAGAAGCGCTCCCTTCTCGGCCTTGCCCAGCGTGTCGTACTCGGCCAGGATCCTCGCCTTGTAGGCGGCAGGGAACCGGCGTGGCCCACTCGGCCCGTTCGGGGACCTCGGGATCGGGGTCAGTGGTGTCGTCCATCGCACCAGCATGGTGGCGCGTGTCGTCAGAGTGGTTGATTGTCGTGGTCATTTCGGGGCTCCATTTCCCCGCCCTCAGTTCAATGAATCAGCAGCTCGATCTGCCTCACTGAAGGTTGACACAGAGGGGTGTGCGCCGCCGGCAGGACTCGAACCAAGATTCGTCGATCCCGGACCGACATGTGGCCAAGTGGGGGCCCCGAGTCCCCTCGCCTTGTCGATGATGGGGTCCTCCATAGATGGCCACGAGCAGAAGGACATCTATTGGAACCTGGGAACTGAGCAGCGCCGGTCCCAGGTTTGCTGCGGGGGAGGCGAATGAGCGTCGCTATCAGCCACCACCCCGCCGATGTTCCAGTACATGCGGGGCCGGCAGCGCTGGGTGGTCTTGCACCGCTTCCAAGAGGGAACTCGATCCTTAGGCTGGTCCCAATGACCGTGACCAATCTGCCGAGCCGTCCGACGTGGCGTGCTCTGGCTGCCTGTCGGGGGAAACCCGTCTCATGGTGGTACCCGAAGAGTGACCACGGCCACGTGAGCTACAAGGACGGTCAGGCTATCTGTGCCACTTGCCCAGTTCAGGCCGAATGCGTCACAGCCGGTAAGGGCGAGCGGTACGGCATGTGGGGCGGCCGGACACCAAGGCAACGGCCGCTCATTGCCCAGGGCACAGCCGGGCCAGCTGAGGTCGGCCAACTCGGCGTACTGCAAAAGCGGTGACGGTGTCGGGGTGTTCTTGAACCGGAAATTTTCCGACCGACGTATGGTCTGCTGTGGACTAGAAAGGACCGAGAGGGCGTGAAGGTCGAGGAATGAAGGTCTGGATCGATCAGGATCTGTGTACCGGGGACGGACTCTGTGAGGAGATCGCCCCTGCGGTATTCACCCTGCTTGACGACGGGCTTGCCTACGTCAAGGAAGGGGAGGACGTCAAGAATGACCCGGGTGGTTCTGCTGCCATGGCCTTGGTTCCCGACGACCTCGATGATGCCGTAGTGGAGGCCTCTGAGGAGTGCCCCGGGGAGTGCATCTTCATCGAGCGCTAACGCCAAATCCAGCGCCACACCAGCCGCCGGTAGGACCGGTAGGAGCTGACCCTGGGTTCCTCGGTCGACTCGTCCAGTGGGGTTCACTTCAAGGATCTGACCCGAAGGTGGGCTCATTGTGCAAGATGACCCGAAAGATCGGCGGGAGGGAGTGCACGTCAACCTCGAAGCTGGCCGAACTCGACTCTCCCCGCCGCTGGGCCATCCATGGGATCGACGGACCAATCCGGGCCGACGCGCAGGTCGAAGTGGTGCCGCTGAACGACCCACCACGCTCACGAGTCACCATCCGGCTCGATTTCCATGGACAGGGAGTCGGAAAGTTCCTCGCCCCGATGGGGGTTAGGCAGGCCCGCAAAGAGGTGCCACAGAGTTGCCAGAAGCTCAAGCAAATTCTTGAGGCCTGACCTGATCCAACGGCCGGCTGGCGAGGCCTACGTCCATCGGCCCTTCGGCGGACTCCATTCTCGCTGCGGCTCCTGCCGCTTAGGCCTCTTGCGTTTCGACGATCATGAGCTGGTTCCCATTGTTGTCTCGAAAGAAGAAAAGCAATGGAACCGTGCCGTCCCCACCCGTGACGTCGGCATCGACATCCACTCCCTTGCCTCGAAGCTCGGCGTGGTCGGCACGTGGGTCAAAAGACTCGAGGGCAGCGCCCCCGTCGACGACAGCAATCACTCTGACGTTGCCAGGGAAGGCACTGGGTCGGAAGGGTTATCTGGCCCTTCGGAAATGAGTGGGGTCCGGCGGCCACGGCCGCGTCCCGCCGAGTGGTGGGGATATGAGACGTGATCCCCGGTGGCGGTCAGTCAGATCGAGTGAGCTCGCCGACTGTCGTGTCGCTTGCCAGCGACATGGGACCAGGTAGCCGCTGGTTTTGCCAGTGGCATGGGACCACCCTCGTTGCCAGTTATGGGACCACCCTGACCATCCACCGACGCCGGCCGAAGAGACATTCGGCTGGGCCTCCGAAGCTGAGGCGGAGGAGGCCCCATGGCGTTCAGGGAGGTCACGGTGGTCCAGATACGAGAGGCGCTCAGACGGTGGTTGCGCGGTGAGGGCGAGCGCACCATCGCCCGGGCGGTCGGCGTTGACCGCAAGACGGCGAGGCGCTACATCGCGGCGGCAGTCCGGCTCGGCGTCGACCGCACCGGCGGTGAGGGGCAGCTGACCGACGAGCTGGTGGGCCGGCTGGTCGAGGCGGTCCGGCCGCACCGCACCGACGGCCATAGCGGGGCGTGGAGGTCGCTCCTCGCCGAGGAGGAGCAGATCAAGAAATGGGTGACCGACGGTCTCACGGTCGTCAAGATCGGGATCCTCCTCGAACGCAAGGGCGTCGTCGTCCCCCACCGCACCTTGGCGCGCTTCTCGGTCGAGCGTTGCGGGGCGGGGCGCCGGACGACGACCGTGCGCGTCGACGACCCGTCGCCCGGGATAGAGCTGCAGGTGGACTTCGGCAGGCTCGGGCTCGTCCCTGACGGAGGCCGCCGGCGGGTGTGCCACGGGCTCATCTTCACGGCTTGCTTCAGCCGGCACCAGTTCGTGTGGCCCACGTTCCTCCAGAGCACCGAAGAGGTCATCCGCGGCTTCGAAGCGGCGTGGGGCTTCCTCGGTGGGGTGTTCCCCGTCGTCATTCCCGACAACATGCGCTCAGTCGTCATCGTGGCGGAGAACACGGCGCCCCGGTTCAACGACGTGTTCTTGGAGTACGCCCAGGCTCGCGGCTTTCTGATCGACCCCGCCCGGGTGCGGACCCCCACCGACAAGCCGAGAGTGGAGCGGGTCGTCAACTACGTGCAGAAGAACTTCTTCGCCGGCGAGAGCTTTGTCGACCTGGCCGACTGCCGGGCACGGGCCGAGACGTGGTGCGCCACGACGGCCGGTCTGCGGATCCACGGCACCACCCAGTGCCGGCCGGCCGAGTCGTTCGCCGTGGAGGAAGGCCCTCTCCTGCTGCCCGCCCCCGGGACTCCCTTCGACACCCCGGTGTGGTCCGACCCGAAGCTCCACCGGGACTGCCACGTCCAGGTGGCCAAGGCTCTGTACTCGGCGAGCTACACCCTGGTCGGACAGACGCTTCGGGCCCGGCGGGACTCGACCAGCGTGAAGCTCTACCTGCGAGGCGGGCTGGTGAAGGTGCATCCCCGTGTCGGCCCTGGTCAGCGCTCGACCGACCCCGCGGACTTCCCGCCGGGCAAGGGCATCTACGCCACCCGCGACGTGGAATCGCTCACCCGCCTGGCCGCCGCCCACGGACCGTCGGTCGCCGCCTACGCCCGGGCCATCTTGGACACGCCGTTGCCGTGGACCAAGATGCGTCGGGTCTATCGGCTGGTCGGCCTGGGCGACAAGTGGGGATCGGCACGGCTCGACCGGGCCTGCCGCCGGGCGCTCGACGCAGAGGCCGTCGACGTCAACATCATCGCCCGCATGTTGGAGCGCGCCCGGGAGGACAAAGAACCCGATGCCGTCCCTTCTGCGCCCGGTGGCGGGGTCGTCGTCCAGGGCCGTTTCCAGCGCGACGCATCCGAGTTCTCCTCGACCAAGGCGCAGGGTCGATGAGCGCCCCGGCTCCGGCCGTCTCCCCCGAGCTCAAGGTGCTCATGCGCAAGCTGAAGCTCGGCCGATTGCTCGACACCTTGCCCGAGCGCCTGGCTCTGGCCAAGACCCACGGCTTGAGCCACCCCGAGTTCTTGGAGCAGCTCCTCTGCGACGAGGCGACCCGCCGCGACGCCGACTCGGCCGGGCGCCGGGCGCGTGCCGCCCACCTCGACCCACACATGGTGCTCGAAGCCTGGGACGACGACGCCAAGGTCACCTACGACCACGAGGTGTGGTCCGAGCTCGTCTCCATGCGTTTCGTCGAGCAAGCCCGCAACGCCTTCATCCTCGGCCCAGTCGGCGTGGGCAAGACCTTCATGGCCACCGCCCTCGGGCACGTCGCCTGCCGTCGGCGCATCAGCGTCCACTTCGAGCGGGCCGAGAAGCTGCACAAGCGCTTGAAGGCGGCGCGTCTCGATGCCTCCCACGACCAAGAGATGCGCAAGCTCATCGGAGTGGACCTGTTGATCATCGACGACTTCGCACTGACTGCGCTCGGAGTCCAAGAGACGGCCGACATCTACGAGCTCGTGGTCGAGCGCCACCGCTCTGCGGCCACGGTCCTGACGTCGAACAGGGACCCGGTTGAATGGCTGAGCGTCATGGCCGATCCCCTGCTCGCCCAGTCCGCCGTCGGCCGGATGAAGAGCGCCGCGTGGGAGCTCGTCATCGAAGGCGAGTCCTACCGGAGCAACGAGAAGCCCGCCCTCGGCGACACCCCGCCGGAGCCGCACGTGCCGAGGTCGCGCCAGCGGCGCGTTTGACACATCGGCCGGTCGCCGAGAACATCTCGCCAGCCGGCCTGTGTGGACGCGAGGTGGTCCCATGCTGCTGGCAACGGGGTGGTCCCTTGGGACTGGCAAGCGACAGTCGCATCGACATCATCGCGCTCGCGGTAGAGCAACGCCATGGAGGCTTCGGAGAAGTAGCGACGTTCAGAGGCCGCCCACTCGTCGTGGATGTCGGCGGCCATTGCTCCACCCAGGCGGACGACCGATGCCTCGTTCGGAAAGATGCCCACTACCCGGTACCGGCGCTTGAGCTCTTTGTTGAGCCGCTCGAGTGGGTTGGTCGACCACAGTTGACGCCAATGAGCCCGGGGGAAGGCGCGGAAGGCGAGCACCTCCTCCTTGGCCCCGTCCATCAGGCGGGCGGCCTTGGCGAAGCGCTCGATGAGCATGTCGCGCACGTGGTCCCACGGGGCGGCGATCTCCGCCGGGGTCACCTGGGCGAAGATCGTCCGGAAGGCCGCCGCCACCATCTCTTGGTGACCCTTGGGCACGGTCGCCAGCAGATTCGGGCGAAATGGACCCGGCAGCGTTGGTGCAGCGCTCCTTGGAAGCAGCGTCGAATGGCCGCCACCAGCCCGGCGTGCTGGTCAGCGATGGCGAGTCGTACCCCGGCGAGCCCCCGGCGCTACAGATTGCGCAAGAACTCCCGCCAGAAGGCCTCGTCTTCGGAGTCGCCGACCTCGAGGCCCAGGACCTCACGGTTGCCGTCGGCCCGCACGCCGGTGGCGATGATGACGGCTTTCGAGGTGACGTGGTGGTCGCTGCGCACGTGGAGGTAGGTCCCGTCCAGCCACACGTAGGGGAACTCGGCATGGTCGAGCCGGCGATCCTTGAAGGCGCCCACCACCTCGTCCAGGCCCACGCAGATGCGTGAGACCTCCGATCTCGAGATCCCGGCGCTCGAGCCGAGCGCCCCGACCAGGTCGTCCACGGCCCGGGTGGAGACCCCCTGGACGTAGGCCTCCGAGTTGTTGAATTCGATCACGCCCGCCGAGGTCGGCCAACCTCTGGGCGAGGGTGATCGTGGAGTCGCTCGGTAAGCCTCTGCCGACGTCTGGCTCAGTAATGGCATGCGCTCCTCGGTCATCCGCTGGTGGGAGTGGCTCAACAGAGGCCTGCATTGCCGCAACTCGGATTGCCCTTCCCCAGGTCTCAGTGAGGCGCTCGAGAGGAGGAGCAATGCAGACAACAATCGCCTGCGATCCGCACAAGGCTCAGGTCACGATCGCGGTGATCAACGGTCGCCGAGACGTGATCGCTCAGGCTGTTTTCCCGACTGACCGAACCGGCTGGCGGGAGATGAACCGTTTCGCACACCGTTGGCCGGAGCGGCGATGGGCGGTGGAGGGTGCTGCCGGCGCCGGTGCAGCACTCGCCCAGCGGCTGGTGGCCTCTGGAGAGTCCGTCGTGGACGTTCCGGCAAAGCTCGCCGCCCGGGTCCGTCTCCTCTCGGTCGGCAACGGGAGAAAGAACGACGTCGCAGATGCGGTTTCGGTTGGCGTCGCGGCCCTGGATGCGGCAGGACTGACCAACGTCCGTCTCGAGGGCGAGGAGACAATTCTGCGGCTTCTCTCCGATCGTCGGGACGATCTTGTAAGGCAGCGAACTCAGGCGGTTAACCGTCTTCACGGGCTCTTGGCTGTCCTCAACCCCGGCCAACCCCTGAGTCGGGCAACAGCATCAGGGGCAGCTGAGCTCCTCCGTCGTCGGCCTCGTGGAGGGCCCCAGCAGGTTCGGCGGCGCGTTGCTCTCGACATCGTCGCCGACATCCGAACGCTAGATCGCCGGATCGCTGGAACAAGTCGAGCCATCGTGGAGGCCGTGAAGGAGTCACGGACGACGCTGGTCGAGCTCTTCGGCATCGGTCCGATCCTGGCGGCAAAGATCCTTGGTCACGTGGGCGACGTCCGCCGGTTCCCGACGAAGGACCACTTCGCCAGCTACACGGGAACCGCGCCGATCGAGGCCTCCTCTGGAGATGTGATCCGGCATCGGCTGTCCAGGGCGGGCAACCGACAGCTCAACCACGCCCTGTACATCATGGCCATCTGCCAGATCCGACAGCCAACCCTTGGTCAGATCTATTTTCGCCGCAAGCTCTCTGAGGGAAAGAGTCAGAAGGAGGCACTGCGCTGTCTCAAGAGGCGGCTCTCCGACGCCGTCTTCCATCAGCTTGAACACGACCTGGCGGCGATGCCGGATCTGGCCGCTTGACACACAGAGGTGCCATCACCACCGCGTAGAGCGCCTGGTCGATCCGCCGGCGGGGTTCCAAGATCGAGGGAAAGAAGCTGCCACCACGCAGCTTGGGGATGGCCAGCTCCACGTCGCCGGCCTTGGTCGTAAGCAGGCGGCCTCGGTGACCGTTGCGCTCGTTGGTCCGGGCCTCGGTGCGCTCATAGCGGTCGGCACCGATCGAGGAGGTCAGCTCGGCCTCGATCAGCTCCTGGCAGACCAGGCGGACGGCCTCTTTGATCAAGTCGAGGCCTTCGCCGGAACGAAAGGCATCGAGCAGCTCGGACAGGACAGACTGGTCAAGGGCCATCGGATGATCTCTCCTTGGTGCGTTCTTGCCGGAACACACCGAGAATCACGCCGATGGCCCCTACTTGGTGGACCGTCGGTTCCTGCTCAATCCCCACCACTCGGCGGGACGCCGCTGCGGCCACGATAATTGGCACCCGACGTCGGGTGGGCCGGAGCGAGCCCACCGATCCGGCGTTCGGGGACACCATGGAGCTAGAGATTCCTCATATCTCTCGGATCTCCCAAATCTCGGAGCGTCTGTGGCAGAAGTCGCCATCATCGTCGATCCGCCAACCCTTCTCTTTCTCGCCAATGCCCTGTGAACGGCTCCTGAGGGAATTGGCTACGCCGCACTGAAATCTGAAACGAGACCGTGTAATCGCAACCTTCGTGGTCGCAAGCGGTGGGACGACCAAGCACTGCCACCCTTCACGTCTGCCCCATTCTTGGACTGGTGCGACCGTCACACGGTCCCGGCGAACTGGGACAAGGTCAGTGCTGTCCTCCAACGCCCACTAAGCTAAAGCTGATCGCTGCCTTCGGGTAACGAAATAGCAGACCGGGTAAGTCAGATCGTGCGGATCAGACCCTTGACCTGTGCGATCGTCTCTGGCGTCAGCTCCATATCTGGGTGAGCAGCCGAGGCGTGAGCTGCAACATGCTGCATCAGCTCATCCTCTGTCTTCGTGGTCACCGCAAAAGGACAGTCCTGACCAGCATCTGAGCAGTTCAGCGAATACGGCATGCTCAGCTCCTTTCGAGTTGTAGGTGGTGACGAAGCTATGCCCTCCGGCGCTATCGGGCAACAGGCATTGGAACCCAATCCCGTGTCGGCATGGACCACGGGGGTATCCCCATGGTGCCGGAGTGGGCGCAGCAACCATGCGAGCACGGGCGCTACCAAGATCTCGGGACTCCGCTCAAATCCGAAGTGCCGGTTATCTGCATCCCGGTTGCGCTCGCTTGCGTGCCGGGACCAGCCCCCTGAAGCGTGCGGTGCCCTGGCGACGGCGAACGTGGTACCCAGCCCCACCGATCCAAGATTGGCGAGGCTCATGCAATCGTGACTGCAACTGGAGCAGGGCGAGCACTGTGGACGTGTGAGCAGTGCTTCGCCACCTTAAGAAGCGAACGCCGTTAGGTAGGTGAGAGCGAGATGGTGAGCTAGATGTACTCGGTCATCACGTTCATGACAGGCGGCTGATCGGCGGCCGACCTCCAAGAGCGCTGTGAGGGCGCTCGGTGTTGTAGCGCCGGAGCCATACTTGCAGGGCCCTGCGTCGCTGTGCGTTGGTCCGATACACGCGCCGGTAGGCCCACTCGACCTGGAGAGTGCGGTTGAGGCGCTCCACCTTGCCGTTCTGCCAGGGGCAGTGGGGTCTGATGAGCCGGTGCTTGGCACCAAGCGCGTCGAGGGCGGCCTTGAAGTCCCGGCTGCGGACGTAGTTCTTGGCGTTGTCGCTCATCACCTCAGCGGGCACCGGGATGCCGTTTTGCTGGAAAGCCGCGGCGGCCCGGAGGAGGAATTCGGCGCACGTGTAGCCCCTCTCGTCGGAGAGGATCTCCGAGTAAGCGAACCTCGAGTGGTCGTCGACCATCGAGTGGACGTAGTCGAAGCCAATCCGGCGCTTGGACCCCGGACGCGTCCCGCGACCGTTGGCCCGCCACCCACCGCCTTCGGGGATCCTCCCCAGCTTCTTCACGTCGAGGTGGACGAGCTCGCCCGGGCGGGCCCGCTCGTAGCGGAGCCCTGTCGACCTCGAGGCCCGGATCACCTCACCGGTCATGGGATCGCACTCGGGCAGCCTCGGCACCCCGTGGCGGCGCAAGATCCTCGTCACCGTGCGCTCGGGGACCCCGGTCAGTCTGGAGAGGCCAGCAGGGCCGCAGCGCTGCGCTTGACGGAGGCGCAGGACGCGTGCGACCAGCTTGGGGTCGGTGGCATTGGGGTATCGATGCGGCCGGCTCGAACGATCCTCGAGGCCGGCGAGGCCCTCCTGGTCGAACCGCCTCACCCACCGATGGGCGCACTGTCTCGAAATTCCCATCGCCCTGGCGACGTGGGCGACGGGCATTCCCTGGGCGCGGACCCGCTCGACGAGCAGCTGGCGTCCCCTCGGAGTCAGTCGGGCATTACGGTGCGGCACGAAGGCCTCCTTGGTCGTGTGGCTGGAACCATCACGATCTTGGAGGCCTTCGACTGTGTCAGCACGTCACCAACGCCGCGGCCGAGTACAGCTAGAGGGACGTCACGGCGATGGCGGCTTAGGAAACCTTCCACAGTTTGGACACGTCACGACGGGTTGTGGCAGGCCAGTCAAAGACCAGTGGCACCAGTAGCAATTCATCCCCATTTCCGCTTGGTACCACTCGGGACTTCCGGGCCCAGGCTGACCGCCGACAGAGGGCGTCTCGGCTACTTTGCTTCGGCCGGCTTGGTATGTCTCGTATCGCTCCCAGGCGTCGTGGACGTTATTTGCCAGCTCCTCTCCGGAACCAGCATGCCCTTGGGCAGGGTGGCCCGGCGCCTGCCCCTCTTCCGAGGCAAACTCGCCTGTTGGGCTCTCCTCAGCTTCAGGCGGAATGTGTGCAGCAGCCGCTTCGGCGAACAATGCAGCCTGCTTAGGATCTGTCGGCACGTTTTGTGACAAAACTGCCTCCGCTCCCCGCCAAGCAATCGTTGCGGTCATTGTCCAGGCCGTCGGGGGCGTAGTCAAGGGAACCAAGCCCCTCCCGGGTCTCCCCGCTTCCTTCGTGACAGGAGATGAGAGCCGTGGCGGGCCCGTGCGCTAGCGATAGTTGTCTGCCCCCCAAGAGCACTTCGGGGATAGAACCCGTGCCTCCCCCCGAACTTCGGCTCGGCGGCAGGCTCTACGCACCCAAGTGTTCTCCGTCAAGTGTCTTCCAGCTCGCCGGGTAGCGGTGTGGCGAGAGCTCAGTGCGACGAGGAGGGCGGCTAGGATATATATGTGCTGAAAGTAACTATCGAGGAGTCGGGCCTGGCGGCTCCTCACGTCGACCGGTTCGACGAGGCGCTGCAAACCGTCGCCAGGTCGATCACCCAGGTCCGCCTGCATGAGCGGCTCCTCCGATTGGCGAGGGTCCGGCTCGACCGGGCCGGAGCCACTCTGCTTTTCAAGCTCTCGGCGAAGGGCGACTCACTCCGAGTCACCGACCTCGCCGAGATACTGGGAGTCGACACCCCGACAGTGACGCGTAAGGTCCAGCAGCTGGAGCGCCAAGGGATGGTTATTCGCCAGACCGACCCCGACGACCGCCGAGCTTCGAGGATCCGTCTCACTCCCGCCGGTCGCCGGGCCATCGAACGGGTGCGGCGGGCCCGCCGGGCCTGGCTCGATCAGCTCATGCAAGATTGGGACGACGACGACCTGTCCGCTTTAGCCAACCTGCTCAGTCGCTTTGCGCAGGATCTCGAGTGCGACCTGGACGACGCCCGTGACTGATCTGACGACGGCCCCGGTCGATGAAGAGGCCGCCGACGGCGAGCACCGCCGGATCCTGGTGATCCTCGGCGCCCTCATGATGGGGATGGCCTTGGCCGTCCTCGACCAGACCATCGTGGCGACGGCACTCCCCACCATCGCCGGCGACCTGCACGGGCTCAATCACCTGTCGTGGGTGGTGACGGCCTACCTCCTGACCACCTGCATCTCCACGCCGCTGTGGGGAAAGCTGGGCGACCTCTACGGCCGCAAAGCGCTCTTCCAGCTGGCCATCGTCATCTTCCTAGTCGGCTCCGTGCTGTCCGGGCTGTCCCAGTCCATGGCGGAACTCATCGTGTTCCGGGCGATGCAGGGGATCGGGGCTGGTGGGCTGATGGTCGGCGCCCAGGCCATCATGGGCGACGTCGTGTCGGCCCGTCAGCGGGGCAAGTACATGGGCTACTTCGGCGTCGTCTTCGGCGTCACCAACGTGGCGGGTCCACTGCTCGGCGGCTTCTTCACCGAACACTTGTCCTGGCGCTGGATCTTCTACATCAACGTGCCGCTCGGCATTGTCGCCCTTTTCGTCGTGGCCGCTGTGCTCCACCTCCCGGTCAAGCGGGTACGGCACAAGATCGACTGGGCCGGAACCGCCGCTCTCTCCGTTGGCGTCACTTGCATCATCTTGCTCACGACCTGGGCCGGCTCCGAATACGCCTGGGGATCGCCCGTCATCATCGGTGTCGGACTGGTCGCCCTGGCGTCGCTGGGCATCTTCTGCTTCATCGAGACAAGGGCCTCCGAGCCCATCATCCCGCTCTGGCTCTTCAAGAACCGGACCTTTACCGCAACCTCGGCCGTCGGGTTCATCATCGGCTTCGCCATGTTCGGGGCCATCATCTACCTGCCCCTGTATCTCCAGATCGTCCACGGAGCCTCGCCGACCCTCTCGGGCCTCGAGCTCCTGCCCATGATCGCCGGGATGCTGCTCACCTTCATCTCGAGCGGGCGCATCGTGACCCGCACCGGGCGCTACAAGGTGTTCCCGATCGTGGGCACGGGCGTCCTCTCCCTCGGCCTGCTCTCGCTCACCCAGCTTGGGCCGCATACCTCCTATGGGGAAGTGGCAGTCTTCATGTTCATCACCGGGCTCGGCATAGGCCTGGTCATGCAGGTGCTGGTCGTCGCCGTACAGAACGCAGTGCCTCACTCCGCTCTGGGAGTGGCCACGGCAACGTCGACGTTCTTCCGGACCATCGGGGGAGCCTTCGGAGTGGCCGTCCTCGGTGCCGTCTTCGCCAACCGCTTGATCTCACAACTCAAACTGCACGCCACGTTGGCCGAGCTCAAGTTGGTCAGCGGCTCGAACGTGACAGCCAACCCTGCCCAGATCGACCATCTTCCCGCCGCCGAGCGCAACTTTGTCGTCACGGCCTTCAGTCACTCGGTAGCGACCGCCTTCTTGGTCGCTGTGCCCTTTGTCGTCCTCGGCTTCATCCTGAGCTGGCTCATCAAGGAGATCCCTCTGCGCACGACTGCGTTCGTCGACACTCATCGCCCCGACAGTCAGGAACCGCAAGGTAGCGATGTGAGCGGAGACGCAAATGATGAGTCCCCCGTGCCAACGCAGGCGGCCAGAGGCGCAATTTTCGGCCGGCGTTGACAACCCCGCTCTTTCGAATTGCCGCTATCCGGCCGATCTGGCCGAAATCCGGCCCCAACCCTCAAGGCCAACCGCATCCACCCGAGGACAACGGCGCCGGAGACGAGGGCCAGGCCGACCGGCGTGTCAGCAGCCCTGCCCTGTGTCGACTCCAGCTAAGGCTGAGGACGGCAAGGTGTTATGCGGCTGGGGTGAAATGCATTCAGTTCCGTCGCGCCACTGGGCGCGCGAGGACGAGGTGCTTGTCGGCAGGGGTGTCGACAGACGTTGGGGAAAGGCTATGCAGCAGCTGGGGCGATGCTGACCTCGAAGCCGAGGTCTTCGATCCTGCGCTGGAGCCGCTTCGCCTCAACAGCCGGATCGTGTCGGAGCTCGAAGAATCGGGCGCCAGGGTCGTCATAGAGAGCACCGTTGGTGAGCAGGTGCCAGGAGACATCCAAGATGGAGTGAGCAACTGCGATGGTGGCCTTGTTGGACCCTCTCCGTCGGGCGAGCCTGGAGTACTGGGCGGAGAGGTAGGTGTCTTTGGTCCGCGACGCCCCCCTTGCTGCTTCGACAAGCGCACGCTGCAGCCAGGTCGAGCCTTGTCGCGTGCCGGCGGGGTGACGTTTTCCAGCCGACTCATGACTAGCGGGGGCCACCCCGGCCCACGCGCACAGGTGGCCCGAGGTCGGGAATCGAGTCATGTCGACACCCATCTCGGCGATCATCACCTCGGCGGTGGTCCTCGAGACCCCGGGAATGGAGCACAAGATGGTGACCGCCGACTCAAAAGGGCACAGGCGATCCGTGACGTCAGCGGTGAGGGTGGCGATCGAGCGATCCAAGAAGTCGATGTGCTCGATCACCTGGCGACAGACCAGGGCATGGTGGGAGTCGAACCGGCCGCTGAACGCTTCTTCGAGCTGAGGAATCTTGGCTCGCAAACGCGACTTGGCCATCTGGGCAAGGACCGCTGGGTCCCGCTCGCCATCGATCATCGCCTCGATCATCTCCCGCGACGACTGGCTCCAGACTTTCGACGCCACCGAGGACAGTTTGATGCCGGCGTCTTGGAGGGTCTTCTCCAGGCGCTGGATCTCCTTGGCTCGGGCTTCGACCTGGGTCTTTCGGTAGCGGGTGACATCGCGGAGTTCCCGAATCTCCGGCGGGGGCACGAAACTCGGGCGGACCATGCCGTGGGCCGCGACATCGGCCAGCCACTCGGCATCAGAGAGGTCGGTCTTGCGTCCCGGCACGTTCTTCACGTGCTGTGCGTTGCAGAGCCACAGCTCGTCGAACAACCCTTCGAGGCAGTAGTAGACCGGTTTCCAGTAGACGCCGGTGGCCTCCATCGCCACCGTGTCGACGCCAGCGTCGCTCAGCCATGCAGCCAGCTGACCGAGACCGTTGGCCGTGGTGGCAAACGACTGCTTCGTCACCTCGATGGACCGGTCAGGTTGTTTGACCTGACAGCAGGCCACCACGGTGTCGCGATGTACGTCCAGGCCGGCAACTCGTTCGCGTATTCGTTTCACTGCTTCACCTCCCAGGTATGGATCGGAGGCTGCCGGGGAGGACCAGGTGGAAGCGGATGCTGGGGTTCGTGCTCGTAGCGACAGTCCTTGGTCCCCCGGGTCCTCGCGCCAGACTCTTCGACGCACTCGAGGTTGCAAGCCAATATCGGCGACCACGCCGGCAGCCACCGTCAGCATTTCATCCGTCCGGGGTGACCGCAACGGTCATGCAGACTCTTCGGAATTCAGCGGGGTGTGATCGTCGCCAGCAGTCCCCAGTAGGGCTTGACGGCGCAGAGGGGAACACAACGAACGCTTCCACGGCGGCCCCAGGACACGCTCGGGGAGCAGCGAAATAGCCTGGGGCTGGATGGCACCTTCCGGCTCCCAGCCGCCCCCAGGGGGTAGTACGCCAGAGGAGGTGGCCCTATCGGGCTTCCCACCCGATGCTGGCGCATACGCCGATGGCGTGTCCTATTTCCAAGATGGCTTGGCGGCCGTCACGGTGAGCTTCCCTGGTAACCGTCCGAGCCTCACGCAGCTACTTCGTTGTCATGGGGAGAATGACTGGCGCCCTGCGCCGCCCAAGGGGTGGCGACCCATCGATCTGGATGCCAATCGGGACCTCGCAGAGCAGCTCTTGGGCAAGACCCTCGGGCCGGCCAGGGTCATTGAAGCGAGAGGGTCACGAGTTACGAGTGCAGAGGGCACCGACGTTTACAACCTGGAGCTGGGGCTGGAGCTGAGGCCCCCGTTCCCCGTAAATCTGAAGCTTCTTAGGGAATGTCAGGCGTGGTACCAGATCCATTCAGGCGTCAAGGTGTTGATGAGAACGCATTCCAGGGGGGCACCTTCCGAAGATTGAACTTGCTCGCCTGTCAACGACCGTCGTGTGGCTCGGGAAGCTCTCCAGAGGGCCGGACCCCACTCAAAATCCGACTCTTCGAATTCAGCGGGGTGAGACCGTCGCGAGCAGGTCCCAGTTGGGCTTGCCGGCGTGGAGCAGTGAGCGGATCCGGTAGTTCCGGAATGACACGAAACCGAAGGCAGCCCGCTTCACCCGCTTGATCAGATTGTTGACTGCCTCGGTCGGCCCGTCGGTCACGTGGGCCTCGTGCCAGGCGGCGATCTCCTTCCTCCTCCGGATGAGCGTGCGGCCGAGCGAGCGGGCTTCTGGCGGGTAGTCGGCGTCTTGGAGGTCGTGGCCGAGCTCAGTCACCCACTCGAGGGCGAGCTCGGCATCGGCGTGGGCATAGAGCTCGCGCACCGCCTCCTTCGCTTGCCACAGGGTGCTGACATCCCCACGCGGGTCGCCGCCGCGGAGCAGCCCCCGCAGCTTCTCGGTGCCCCGCTCGTCGAGCCGCTCCTTGGCCTTGGTGCGGAGACGCCGGCACCGGTAGAGAGGATCGGACTTGCGACCCCGGTGCCCGAGCGTTTCGTTCTGGACGCGCCGCCGGCACTCGTCGAGCTTGGTGTTGGCGAGTTTGCACACGTGAAAGGGATCCGCGACAAGCGTGGCGTCGGGCGTGATCGTCTCGAAAACCCGGCGGTAGGGGCCGGACAGGTCGAGCGTGCCGTACTCGATCCGGTCACCGAAGGCCTTCCCCTGCTCCGCCAGCCAGGCTATGGGACCTGCACCACTGCGACCACGGACGACGTCCACGAGCTGGCTACGTCGGACATCGACGAGCTGTGTGGAGAAGTGCTGGCGGTGGTAGGAGCCGAGCCGGACCATGAGCACCTCGTCGAGGCCGAGGCCAGTGAAGTCTCCGATACGATCACCGTCGGCGCGGAGGAGGGCTTCGCCGTAGGCGACGACGGTGTCGTTCACGGTGTGCCAGTCACAGCCGAGCTCGCCCGCCACCTCGTTGACGCTCCGGGCACGTCTGCCGACCTGTTCGGTCGCCCACCGGGCCGCCCGCGAGGTAAGCGCCTGGCGTGATGCGGCGATGTCATCCCGCTCCTCGGTCCAGCTGCCCATCGCGCAGTCGGGATCGGGACAGGTCCACCGCCGCTTGTGCCAGAGGAGCCGGGCTGCACGCCCATAGAGCGGGAGATCGACGAGCTCGACGACCGGCCGGTCCTTCACCCGCGCTATCCCACCCGCAATCCGGACAGCCACTGCGATCGGCCGTCGTCTCCACGCGGATCCTCGCCTCGCCGACTGCTCCGTCCTCGCAGCCGAAGAACCGGACACCCTGAAGTCCGATCATCCATGCCAGCGCGCGCGTAGGGTCAGTCTCCACGGGGGTCCTCCATCTGAAGTCGTTGAACAACCTCAGGTTGGTGGATCCCCGCTACGCGCTCGCGGATCCCCTCATCGTGGTGACACCCCGCTCAGATCCGAAGCGCCTGTTATGCGAGGTTCGTGGACTCGGGTCGGAGTGTCACCAAGTGGGGACCCTAAATCCACACGCCTAATCGATGATGCGAGGGTGCTCCATAGGTGACCACGTCAGATGGCCATCCATGGAATGCTCCCGGCCTTAGGTGTGTGTCGCCAGTTCGGGCGCCCCCACACCCAAAGCCCATTGTTACATCGCACATCTGCCCTTTGAATCAGGGATTATGACGAAGTAACGTCGGTACTTGCGTTAGCTCTGTCACTTGTTTAGCCCAAGACCCCCCATTTTCCCCTAGCCCCGCCCTTGTCCGGGTTCGCCTTCTCGGGCGGTTGTCGGGCTTTCTGCGGGCTACCTGCGCTTTCCGTTCGCCCCGGTTCGCGGTAGCGGCCGTAGGGGCGGGCCTGGGCGGGCGCTGCCGGCGGCGTCCTTCGTCCCGTCGGACCCCGCCACCTTTCAGCTGAGGAAGAAACGACGGGCCGTATTAGGTCAAGCCGGAGACTCCCCAAATCACCCGCCGTCAGAAGCGCCAAACCCGCCCCAATCCGAGGGCTGGGCAGCAGCGCCAGATCACCGCGTCTGGGGCTTAAACCCGGGTCGAGGGTAGAGGCTGCCCTCACAGATGTACCCGGTCTTGGGCGTGGGGCTCACCCGGGTCCACACTCCGTTCTTGAGCTGAGCCACGATGAAGCACTTGGAGGGAATGTTCTTGGCTGGATTGCCGTCGGCAATCAGGCCGTTCGCATCGAAGCTGGTGACCTTGTCCAGCTGCGCCTCGACCGAGGCCCGGGTGGGATTCGCCCCGGCTGCCTTGAGCGCCTGCACGAAGAGCATTGCCGAGGCCCAACCGTCGACGGACGAAAGCGGGGTGACCGAGCTGAAGACTTTCGGATCGACCTTCAAGATCCACTTGTCAAAGAGCGCCACCTCCGGTATCGCCTTGGCATCCTCCCCCTCGTACAGGGCGGCTTGTTGCTCGAGGTACATGCCGTTGGCCCCACCGCCGCTTGCTTGGGCCATGTTGTCGATGTAGGCGGCGGTGCCCTGGATGTCGACCGGGTGGAAACCCTGCTGCGCCGTTTCTTGGGCCAGGTTGGCGGCGTAGAAGCCGGCCAGCTGGAACATGAAGTACATCTGGGTGCCCCCGGCCTTCATCTTGAGTACGTCGGGAGTGAAGGTCGTGTCGCTGCTCGGGAATCCACGCATGTAATCGATCTTCATGCCGGAGGCGCGGGCGGCGTTGTTAAAGAGCCCCTGGGCGGCGACGGCCGAGGCGGATGCGGTGGTGTAGAGGATGCCGACGTGCTGGAACTGGGTGGGGAACGCCTTCTTCGCCCACTCGAAGGGACCGGTCGGGTAATCGTTGTTGTTGGACGGCGCCGGGCTGTAGAGGTTGGGGTTGACGGACAACGTCGTGGCCACCGGAACGGTGACATCAGGCAGCTTGGCCTGGTTGATCGCAGGCACCTCGGAACCGTCCAGCAGCGTGAAGCCACCGACCATGGCAAAGTCGTTGGTGGCGATGGACTTGGCCTCAGTCGCCACGGTGGCCGAGTCGAAGGCGCTGTCCTCGGCGTTGAGTACGATCTTGCGACCGTTCACCCCGCCCTGGGAATTCACGTAGTTGAAGTAAGCCTGGGTGCCGTCCTCGGCCGACTTGAACAGGCCGGGCACCGGCGCCGACAGGTCGTCGATCTGACCGACGGTGATTGTGCTGCTCGTTACGCCCGGCGAGCTCGGAGCCGACGAGTCGGCACCAGCGGACGTTACCGGCAGCAGTGCCGCGGCACACAAGGCGCCGAGCGCCACCGCACCCCCACGTATGACACGCATGTTGGTCCCCCTTTGCGTGTCGTCCTCGTTAGGTCGAGGACCTTTCACGCAAAGGTAACAGAACCGCTACCGGAGTGGGCCGCGCCCCGGACGGCGTCAGAACGGGCCTTTGGGTCTTTGCGAGAATCGATCGAGTTTGATTGCCCAGACCTCCTAGTTCGATTCGTAGGTGGACAACGGCTCAGGCCGTCGCAACGACCACGGGTTCTCCTCCCGTCGGTGCTCAAGCTAAGTCGAACCTAGCGGGCTCGGCCGGTGCAGCCCGACCCATCGCTCCGAAGGGTGAGCGCGGGCGGGCCGCGGTGGGCGTTGACGGGCGTTGACTCAGTCCGTGCCTGGTCCAGCAGGTCTACCCGCCTGTCCATCTCGGTGGAATCCATTGGCCGCTCATGTTGATTGGTGGGTGAGCGGATAGTAGGTCGGGACGTCGGGCTGAACCGTGGGGCAAACCCTCTCCGGTCGCCTGGAACGAACGGAACAATGATCTCGCCCCTGAACAGGGTCAATGTATGAAATCTGCCAACAGGGGTCAGTGGGCGCTGCCGGACTCGAACCGACGACCTGCTGGTTGTAAGCCAGCTGCTCTTCCAGCTGAGCTAAGCGCCCGGACTTCTGGCCTTCTAGCTGGTCATTTTTCCTTGCGGTCGCCGACCGCCGCTGGGCACACAATGCCATGAGCGGCTGGTTGTCGAGTTCGCTTGGACCATGACGCAGGCCACAACCGATCACTCTACGCGGCCAGCGGACGACATCGAGGCGCTGCTCCCCAGCTGGGAGGTCTACCTCCGAGCACGCAATCTCAGGGAGAAGACGGGGCGGAACCACCTGGAGCCGGCCGGGCTGATCCGCGCCATGTGATACAGCACGACGACCTCACCGAAGTAGACGGCTCACCCGCCGACACGCGGACCCGAGGTTCAGTCAGCGCACACTACGAATTTGCCGAGGCGGTCGACGTACCAGGGATGTCTGTCCCGCAAGAGGGATTGGGAGAGATGGGGTTGAAACCCTTCTTGTTTGCCTGGAGCACCCAAAAGCAGGTCTTCGCCGGGTCGTGGCCGAAGATGGTCGAATAGTTGATCGGCTGTGGCAGCAGGCCGTTGGCGGTGTAGGACGTCACACCTCGGAGCTTCTTTATCACCCCGGAGCGGGTGGGATTCGGGCCATCCAGCAGCAGACCTTTGATCATGAGGTCGGCACCGGCCCATGCCTGATACTGGCTGTAGTCGGGGAACTGGTTCGGCTTGAAGTTTGCGTACTTCCGCAGAGCGGCCTGCATCTGGACGGTGCCTGCGTTGGGCAACGACCAGGGACGGAAGAGCGACAGGAAATACGCACCTTGCAGTGTCTGCCACGCGGGGGAATTGATCGCGTCGGGTTCGTAGCCGGTGGCGTACAACGTCGCCTTCAGCTGGACGCCCGCTTGCTGGAGGGCCTCCGCCAGGGCGTAGTTCGAGTTGGCGTCCATGCTCGGGACCATGGCGTTGACGTGATGCTGCTTCGCGATCAGCGCCGTCGTCGTGAAGTCGACACCCCCGAAGGGAACTGACGTGTCCAGCACGCCGACCTTTCCACCGGCGTGCTCGAACGATCGCGCATTGGCGATCGTCGCCCGGGTCGACGAGGGGGAGATGCTGTAGCCGTACGATCCGAGCACGGTACCCCCGTGTGCCTTGAGGAAGTCGCCGATCACCGTGTTGACCGGATAGGCAGGGTTCACGCTCCCCACGTCAGAGGCGAACATGTTGGTATAGGGCTGCGTGCCCCACTCGGGACCGTCGTCGTAGGTGCCGGTCACCGGGACGCCCGCTTGATTCGGGTATTTGGCAGCCAGGAAGAACACGGGGCTTTGCGAGACGATCCCGAAAGCCCTCGAGTCCGCGTCCTGCACCGCGGTCGTGACGGCCGACGGGCTGGTCTCGTCGTCGAGGATGAGGGGCACCAGCTTGTGACCGTCCACCCCACCCTTGGCATTTTGGAGGTCGAGCCGAGCCTTGAAGGCCGCAGGCGAGTCCGAAGTCTGGGGAGCGCCGGCCCCGGTGAGCGAGGTGATGTAAGCGATGGTGATTGGCGCGGGTGCGGCCGACGCGGTGCTCGGATTCAAGGCCGCCGAGCCGCCGACCAGGCCCAAGAGTCCAACGAAGGCCGCAGCTCGACGAAGAGCGGCCTTGCTGCACCCGTGCGAAAGCTTCCTCCTGGACCCCATGAGGAATCCCCCCTCCTGGACTGCGGGAATTTTTGTTCCGAACGGTCAGAATATTACAAAACGATGGAGATGTCGCAGCGAAAACGGCCCCCCGTCCGAGACAGGGGGCCGTTTTCCGGGTCGTTGATCCCCGCTGCCGGGGAGGTGGATGGTTCAGCTGTTGACCGTCGTGCCGCCGACGCTGGCCGACCAGTCGCCACTGCTGTTTCCGGCGTACGCCGCCGAGCCCGGGGTGGAGCTGGTGTTGGCCGAGCTCGAGCCCGTCTGGTCGGTCGCCGTTGCGTTGCTGCCGGTCCCGACGGCGATGCCCGCAGCAGTGTTGCCGCCGCCGGTCGCCCCGGTCTCCGCCGTACCGCCCGACACGGCCGCCGACACCGCCGTGCCGCCGCTGATGCCCTCGGCGAAGGAGGTCGTCGGAGGATCGGTGGGCGTGGTCGCAGGACCGGCGGGCGTGATCGGCGTCAGGGGCACGGTGTTCGTGTTGTAGGAGGCTGCGACACCGGTGCCGCCTCCCGCCTCGCCGAACGCCAGGGCGTTGGTCCCCACGCCGTTGCTGGTGGCCAGGGCATAGTTGTTGCTCCCACCGCCTGCGCTGGTTCCCGCGTAGGCATTGGACGTCCCGCCGTTGTCGGCCGTGGCGACCGCCGTGTTGTTGTCGTGGCCCGCCCTCTGCAACGCAGGAGCCGGGGCGTCGACCGGCGCCGGCCCGTCCCCCACCCCGGCTTCGGCATTGGCGCTGCTGTCGTTGTTGGCGACGGCAAGAGCCGAGTTGTCGCTGTTGGAGATGTTGCTCCCGACACCCGAGATCGCCGTTGCGTCCGAACCACCGGTGGCGAGTGCTCCGGCCACGTTTCCCGTATTGGAGCTGTTGTCCCCGTCGCCGGCCACCGCAACCGAGTGGCTGTGACCGAAGGCGCCCGCCAGTGCGGTGTTGTCGGCGTTGGAGCTGTTGTCCCCGTTGCCGGCCGCGGCGGCGGCACTGCCCTCGACGGCGAGGGCACCGGCCACGTTGTCGGAGTTGGTGCTGTTGTCGCCGTTGCCGGCTGCGGCGTCGGCATGCCCACGGATACCGGCAGCCAGCGCCACGTTGTCCGTGTTGCCGGGAGGTCCTGCGCGCATGACGTCGGGTGCGGCGGCGAGGTTGACCCTCGTCTGGCTGCCGTTGCCCGCCGTGGCCTCGGCGCTCCCCTCGTAGGCCAGGGCACCCGCGATGTTGCCGGAGTTCCCGCTGTCGTTGCCCTCACCGGCCGCGGCCACCGCGTGGCCCTGGACACCCACCGCGAACGCGGCGTTGTCGGTGTTGGTGCTGTTGTCGCCGTTGCCCGCGGCTGCGGCGGCGTCACCCTTGTAGGCCAGCGCCCCCGCCACGTTGCCCGAGTTGAAGCTGTTGTCGCCGTTGCCGGCTGCAGCGGCTGCGTGGCCCTTGATGCCTGCGGCCAGCGCCACGTTGTCGTTGTTGCCGTCGGCCTGCCGGAGGTTGTCGTTGCCGTTGCCGGCTGCGGCATCCGCGCTGCCCTCGTAGGCCAGGGCACCGGCCAGGTTGCCGTTGTTGGATCCACCGTCGCCGTTGCCGGCGGCCGCATCGGCGTGGCCCTTGATGGCGATGGCAAACGCGGCGTTGTCGGTGTTGGTGCTGTTGTCGCCGTTGCCCGCGGCCGCATCGGCGTGGCCCTTGTAGGCCAGCGCCCCCGCTACGTTGCCCGAGTTGAAGCTGTTGTCGCCGTTTCCGGCCGCGGCGTGCGCATGGCCCTTGATGCCGACGGCCAGCGCCACGTTGTCGTTGTTGCCGTCGGCCCGCCGGAGGTTGTCGCTGCCGTTGCCGGCGGCGGCATCCGCGCTGCCCTCGTAGGCCAGGGCGCCCGCCACGTTGCCGTTGTTGGATCCGCCGTCGCCGTTGCCGGCCGCGGCGTGCGCTTGGCCCTTGATGCCGACGGCGACGGCGAGGTTGTCGGAGTTGGCGCTGTCGACGCCGTTGCCCGCGGCCGCGTCGGCGTGGCCCTTGATGCCTGCGGCCAGCGCCACGTTGTGGTCGTTCGAGCTCCCGCTCCCGTTGCCGGCCGCGGCGTGGGCATCGCCCTTGAAGGCGAGCGCACCCGCCACGTTGCCGTCGTTGCTCGCGCCCCCTCGGCCGTTGCCGGCCTCAGCGCTGGCGTGCCCGAGGGCCGCAGAGGCATCGGCGGAGTTGTGCCGGTTCCCGAAGGATCCGGCTCCCGCGGTCGCCGTGGCGGAACCGTTGAAGGAGGCCGCGGAGGCGTGGTTGGTGTTGAAGGTGTCGGCGTCGTGGTGGAAGCCCTTGCCGCTCGTGTGTGCCTCTGCCCCGCGCGGCACGGCGATGATGCCGAAGGCGGGCGTGCTCGCCACACCCAGGAACCCGGCGACGCTGAGCACTCCGGCACCGGCCAGGCTCGTCTTCAACCCAATCGAACGTTTGCCCGGTTCGCTTGCTGCGTGCGCTCCCCGCACCCTCCGCGGCGGCGTGTAACGACCGAATCCCGACTTCGCGTGTGCACCTCGATGCTTCGCCATCACTCTGCCTCTCTCCAGACTCCGAGCTCTTACTCGCGTCCCTCCCCGAGCCCCTCTGAGAACGCATGCACAACGTATGCCCGCAGCGTCAGGAAGTGAGTGATGCAGAGGTGAAATCTTGGTGAGCGAACACCCTCGATGGCGTGCCGCTCAACGCGTCAGGGAGTCTTGGGGTGCACCGACGACCCGAGCGCCTCACACAGCTCACGCAACAGTGACGGCGTCGAGGTCGCGACCGGCCGGCGCGGCGCGCCGTCGCGTGTCACGAGCTCTGCACCGTCCAACTCTGCGACCACGGCGCCCGCCTCCTGGCACACGAGCATGCCGCCCATGTAGTCCCACCCGAAGATCCGACCCGGCGAGGGCACGCAGAAGGCATCGATCTGCCCGTCGGCCACCGCGCAGAACTCGAGCGCCGAGGCGCCGAAGGCGCGGAACTGCGCCCAGCCGAGGTGTCGCCGCGGGAACCCGCCGATGGCGACGACGGCGGAGGACACGCGGTCGCACGAGGTCGGCCCGATGGGCTTGCCGTCGCGCCGAGCCCCCTGGCCGCGCACGGCCGAGTAGCGGGTCCCGATGGCCAGGTTGACCACCAACGCGACGCGCGGCCCCTCCTCGTCCAGCGCGCAGAGGCTGATCGCGTACCAGGGGATGCCCCGGGAGGCGTTGGTCGACCCGTCGAGGGGGTCGAGGACGACGAGGACCGGTGCGTCGCCTCCGGACCGCCCGGACTCCTCCGACATGACCGCCAGCCCGGACCCGAGGAGGACGCCCAGGGCCGCCTCGTCGGCGACGAGGTCGCTGCGGTACTGGCCCGGCCGGGTGTGCGCGAGTCCCCAGTCGCCGAGCGCCCCGAGCGCCGACGCGACGGCGTCCGCGGCCTCGCCCAGGATCTCGAGGAGGGTGTCGTCGTCCACGGGAGCGCCCGCCGGCTCAGGTCTCGGCAAGGTCGATCCACCGGTCGGACGGCTTGCCGGGTCCGGCACGGAGGGCCGGCATGAGCTCGTCCACGCGTTCGAGCTCCTTGACCAGCTTGGCGTACCGCTCCTGGACGAAGCCGCTCGCCACCAGGTGGTCGAGCACCCCGTGCCAGGGGCGCCAGAACCCCGCCGGCCCGAGGGTCACGATGGGCTTGCCGTGCAGGCCCAACTGGGCCCAGGTGAGGATCTCGGAGAGCTCCTCGAGCGTGCCGAGGCCGCCGGGCATCGCGACGAAGCCGTCCGAGAGCTCGAACATGAGCCGCTTGCGGTCGTGCATGGAGTCGACCTCGACGAGCTCGCTCAGGCCTTGGTGCCCCACCTCGCGGCGGAACAGACCCCTCGGGATCACCCCCACCACCTCTCCACCGGCCTCGAGGGCGGCGTCGGCGACGCACCCCATCAGCCCCACCGCACCGCCGCCGTAGACGAGCCGCACGCCGTGGTCGGCCAGCGTCCGGCCGACCTCACGGGCCATCGCCGCGTGCGCCGGATCGAGGCCTGCCGACGACCCGCAAAAGACACAGACGGCGTCCACGCGGGAGCCGCCTCGATCCATGGCCCTCGACCCTACCCGGCCCCGGAGAGACGGCCGTGACCCGGGGGTCTGTCCCGAGAGGCGCCGCTGTAGGCTCGAAACACTGTGGCAGCCATCGACGTCGCCGGCTATGTGGCCGACCTCAAAGACCATTCCGTCGACCACGGATTCCATGTCCATGATGAGCGCCATTTCGTGGAGACGTACTCGCTGCGCCAGGTCTGGGAGGTGGACCTGCACCCCGAGGAGGGCTGCGGCGGCCCGCTCGACCTCCACCTCGCCCTGGACGTCGACCCGAGGGTGCTCCTGTCGTTCGAGGACGCCGTCATGGGACTGCCCGACGACCAGGATCCGCCGGACGAGTTCCACTTCCCCCTGACCTTCACGTGGGCCCTGCCCCCGCTGCCCCACGGCCCGGACCTTCTCCGCCTGGCCATCGACCTCGCCGGCATCGGCGGCATCGAGCTCCCCCTCGAGGTCTCGGCCATCGACTCCTTCGCCTCGGCGACCGACGGCTCCGAACGTCGTCTCAACATCGTGGCCCGCCATCCGGTCTCGCTCGCGCGGATCCTGGCGGGCGAGGAGCTGCTCTGCGAGGTCTTCGACCGGTGCCTTGCGGTGAGCCGCTTCCTCCTCGAGGCGGCGGAGAGCTGGTTGTCCTGAGATGTCCCTCCGGGTCGCCGCCGTCCCGGTCGTGGCGGTGAGCGCCGGGCTCGCGATCATCCTCACGGGTTGCAGCCAGCAACAGGGTCTGGATCTGGCCCGCCAGGCCTGTGATCACGTCACCCGGTCGATCCAGCTGTTCCACGAATCGCAGCACGCGACCGATCCGGCCACGGCGGCCCGCCTCAACGCCCAGGCCCATGCCGAGCTGCTCGACGCCCTACCCCTGGCCGCCGAGGCCAACTCCGACGACGGGCAGTGGAACGCCCTCATGACCACCATCTCGGAGAGCGCGCGCGTCGACGAGTCCTACCTCGTGGTCGCGCTCACCGCGCAATGTCGCCTGGCCAACAGCAACGAGCCCTATCAAGGTCCGGCCGGAGGGGGCAACACCCCTCCGGGCAGCACCCTTCCGAACGGCGGTGCCCCGACCACCGTGCACGGCACGGCGACCACGAACACCGGCACGTCGACCACCGGCACCGCCGGGACCACCGAGGCCCCGGGCTCGACCGCCAACCCCTGACCGGGCCGAGCGCCGGAGGACCGCCGCCCGGCCGGAAACCTCAGGACTTCGGCGTGAAACCGGCGGGCAGGCTGATGGACTTGTCCTCGAGGAAGTTCTTCAGGCCCTCCGGCCCGAACTCCCGGCCGAGGCCCGACTGCTTGAACCCGCCAAAGGGCGTCGCGAAGTCGATGGGCACGCCCGTGTTGAGCATGTAGGTGCCCGTGCGGACGCTGCGGGCGACCTCGAGACCGCGATCGTTGTCGGCCGTGTACACGGAACCGCAAAGCCCGTAGTTGGAGTCGTTGGCGATCGTGACCGCGTCGTCCTGGGTGTCGTAGGGGATGACGGCGAGGACCGGACCGAAGATCTCCTCCTGGGCGATCTTCATCTTGTTGTCGACGTCGGCGAAGACGGTCGGCTCGACGTAGTAGCCGCGGTCCAGGTTGCCCGGGCGGCCTCCGCCCAGGGCCACGGTGGCACCCTCCTCGCGACCACTGGCGATGTAACCCTCCACGCGCTGGCGTTGCCGGTCGGCCACAAGCGGCCCGACCTGCGTCGCGGGGTCCAGCGGGTCCCCGACCGCCATGACCTTGACCTGCTCCACGAGCGCGTCGACCACCTCTTGGTACCGGGACCGCGGTGCGAGGATCCGGGTCTGCGCGATGCAGGCTTGCCCGTTGTTCATGATGGCGTTGGGCAGCAAGTTGGGCAGGGCCTGCGAGAGGTCGACGTCGTCGAGGAGGATCGACGCGGACTTGCCGCCGAGCTCCAGGGTGCAGCGCTTGAGGCGCTCGCCGCACAGGCCGGCGATGCGCGCCCCGGCCAACGACGATCCGGTGAAGGAGACCTTGTCCGTCCCGGGGTGCTTGACGAGGTGCTCACCCACCTCCCGACCGGCGGGCACCACGGAGAGCACGCCCTTTGGCAGTCCCGCCTCGGTGAAGATCTCGGCCAGGCGGTAGGCGTCGATCGGGGTCTCCGGCGCCGGCTTGTAGACGACGGTGCAGCCGGCGAGCAGGGCCGGCGCAAGCTTGGCGGCGGCGATGAACGTGGGGACGTTCCACGGCGCGATGGCCGCCACGACCCCGACCGGCTCCTGACGCACGAGGACCTCGGGGTTGAGCAGGCCCTGCCGGACCTCCTCGAAGGGATAGGTCTCGGCCAGGCCCGCGTAGTAGTTGAAAATCATCGTCGGTGCGAGTACGAGCGCCATCTGGGCGAAACCGATGGGGGCGCCCATCTCCGTGCTGAGCAGCTCCGAGAGGCCCTGCAGATCGGCGGTCATAGCGTTGGCCACCTTGGTCAGGACCTCGGCGCGTTCGGCCGGCGTCATGCGGGGCCACGGGCCGCGGTCGAAGGCCTCGCGGGCCGCGGCGACCGCCTTGTCGACGTCGGCCTCGGTGGCATCGGGAACCCGGCCCATGATCTCCTCGGTGGACGGCGAGATCACGTCGATGGTGCCGGTCCCCTCCGGAGCGACCCAGTCGCCCCCGATGAACAGCCGGTCGTACTCCTTGATGGCCATGGATTCCTCCTCGAGCTCCCGCCCCGCGTCGTCCGGCTGACACCACCGGACCCCGCCTGAAACGTGTTCCTCTCCGAGGAGACTAACGCCCCCTCCTCACGACCGCACCCCGCCAACCGCGAGGTCAACCCGGGGAACCCGGCTCGCCACCAGGGGGAACCGCGTCGGCGGGCCCGGACGCCGAGATCCCTCGCTCCCGGAGGCGCGAGGCCAGCCACTCGATGCCGTTGGCCGCCGCGATGGCGTCCTGCCAGCCGGCCAGCACGTCCTCGAGCTTGTCGTGGGTCGGGATCAACCCGACGACCGACACCGTGAAGTTGTCGACGGACGCCTCGGTGATGAGGGCGTCGCCGAAGGGGTCCTCCCATACCTGGGGCACCGGCTCACGCATGACGTAGAGCTCGCCGGTGTCCTGCACCCAGCTCAGCTCGTAGCGGACCCCGGTCGCGTCCCGCCATTCGGTCCCGAGCTCGACCTCCGCCGAGCTGCGGCGCCGCGGATCACTGTCATAGAACTCCTCGATGTCCACGGCCGCACTGTACAGGGGGTCTGCGACGGCCCGGTCGTCGGCGGCGCCCGGGCACGAACGAGGGACCCGACCGGGAAGGCCGGGGGGAGGCGTGCGCCGCAGGCTGCGGCGATGACCACCGTCTCGTACCGCCCGGTCGACCAGCTCGCAGCGGAATGGAGCGTCTCGGGACGTTCCGCCGAGTCCCGTCGCGCGCTCGAGGCGTTGCGTCGGAGGGAGCCGGGGATCGACGCGGGGCTTCCGCCGGACGTCGGCGACCTCGGCGACCTCGTCGAGCGGCTGCACCGGATCGGGCCGACCACGGCCACGGGTGCACGGCAGGCGAGAGAGGCCGCCGCGGAGGTCGTCCGGGCCCTCCTGCGGTCGGCAGACGCCGACCCGATGATCCCCCGCGCACTGTTGCAGGCACTCGTCCCCGGATTGCTCGGCGTCGCCAACCGGCTCTCGTGGGGACGGGGCGGAGACTGGGAAGGTGGAGGACCGTTCCTGTCGGATCTGGTCACGACGGCGTGGGAGGTCATCGCCGACTGGGCGGGGCAGGACCGGCCCTACGCGGCGCTCGACCTCCTCTCGGCCATCCGCTGCCGCTCGCGGCGACAGTTGGTCGCACACCGGCTGAGAGAGACCCGTGTGCTGCCCACCGGCGTTTGCGTGGGTGACGCACCCTAGGTTCGAGGCGTGGCGCGACGCCGGCTCCCCACCCTGCGGCTCCTGACGCCGACTCCCCGTCTCGACGGTCTGGACGAGCCCCCGCCGCACAACATGCGGCGACGGGTCGTCGAGCTGGTGGCCTATCTCGCCCTGCACCATCCCCAGCCGGTGAGCGGCGACCGTCTCTGCACCCGGGTGCTGTCTACGGGGGGCGGTGACGCAAGGCCGAAGACGCTCTTCAACGTGGCGGCGCAGGCACGCCGGTCCCTGGGCACCGGACCGCAGGGGGCTCCGCTGCTCGCCCGGGCGGGACCCGACGGCCTCTATCGGCTCACCGCGACGGTCCCCGTCGACACCCTTCTCGCCGAGGCGCTCGTCAAGGCCGGCGACCGCCGAGGAGGTGACCGCACCGCCGTCCCCTTCTACCGGGCCGCGCTCACGCTGGTCGAGGGAGAGCCGCTCAGCGGGGTCCGACACGGCTACGACTGGTGGTCCATCGAGGGACACGGCTCCCGGAGCAGCGCGGTGGTCGTCGAGGCAGCCTGCCGGCTGGCCCGGCTGGCGATCGCCGGCGACGAGATCGGCCTCGCACGTTGGGCGGTCGAGCGGGGCCGCCGAGCGGAGCCCGACAGCGAGGCCCTGTCGCGCGCCGCCATGGTGGCCGCAGCACGCGACGGTGACGCGGACGCCCTGCGCCGTGCCTGGCGCGACTGCCGAGGGCGCCTCGGCGCGATCGATCCGGGGCCTGCGGCGAGCCCCACCCGGGCCACCCGCGAGCTCTACGACCGGCTCGCCATCGGTCTCCGCTCGGCGCCGAGCACCGGCCCCGCCGCGGCCGGCGGGGATCAGGCGAGCTTGGCGGCGATGGACGACGCGCTGCGCAGCACGGAGCCGTCGGCGCCCGCGGCGCTGTAGGCGCGGCTCGGTCGAGCGGTCGCCTCGGCCACCATGTCCTCGAGCAGCTGGCCGAAGGTGAGAGGAGGATCGATCCAGAGGTAGCGAGCGAGGGAGCCGGGGATCGTGTTGATCTCGTTCACCCAGAGCGACTGGCCATCGGAAAGGAAGTCCACCCTCGCCAGTCCCCGCACCAGGCAGCGCCGCGCCACCTCGACGGCGGCGGACCGCAGCTCCTCGGCCAGCGCGTCGGGCACCCGCGCCGGGAGCTCTCGCGGCGCCCCGGCCATCCCCTCCCCTCCGACGTACTTGTCCGAGTAGCCGAGGATCTCCGGGGTGGCCCCCGCCGACCCCGCTGCCGACGCGCCCGTCGCCTCCCCGCTCCTCAGGGGTCGCTCCACCGCCGACGATTCGGGCTCGGGCCAGAGGCGCACGCCGAGCTGCAGGTCGAAGAGGTCCGCTCGGTAGGGCTCGACGACCGCACCGAGGCGCAGGTGGGGGTTGCCGTCGAGCAGGGCCCCGGCGGTCGCGAAGTCGGACGCCACCTCGATGCCGATCGACGAGCCCCCGAAGCGCGGCTTCACGATGTAGGGCCCGGAAAAGTCGAGCTTCTCGGTCCCATGGTGCAGCATCGCTCGAGGCAGGAGCGGCAGCCCGGCGGCGTGGATGACCCCGGCGAAGGCGAGCTTGTCCATCCCGAGCGCCGCCCCGGCGACGCTCGGCCCCGTGTAGGTGATCCCGGCCAGGTCGAGGGCAGCCTGCAAGGTGCCGTCCTCGCCCGGACCGCCGTGGCAGCAGACCACGGCCGCGTCCAACGCCAGGGGCTTCGGGCGCCCGAACCGCCCGCCCTCGGGGACGAAGCCGCCGTCGGGCCCGAGTGCCAGTCGGAGCGGGGCCGCGCCTCGTGGCACGCCGTCGACGAACGCCTCCGCCTCGAGCCCGGCGTCGACCTCGAACCAGTCGCCCGTCTTCGTCCAGTAGACGGCGCGGACACCACGGCGGCCGTCACGTGCCAGCTCCCGCGCCGCCTGGAGGCCGGTGAGGATGCTGACGTCGTGCTCGGGTGACGGGCCTCCCATGAGGACGGCGAGATCGGACACTTCGGCTGCTCCCTCCTGGTCTGGGCGTGGTCTGGGCGTGGTCTGGGCGTCGGAAGGACGCTCAGCGCTCGAGGCCTGCGCGTCCGGTGGACGCTCAAGGGTAATGGTCGGGCAGGTCGTTCTCGTAGAGGACGGCGTCCCCCTGGCCCAGGTGGCGGCGGACCCAGGCCACCGCACCCTCTCGGGTCTCGACCAATTCGAGCGGCCCGTGGCCGGCCACCGAGTTCCAGCCCCGAACCAGCTCCCGCCGGTTGGTCCGACCGACGACCACGAGGTCGGTCGCGACAGCGGCGGCGGCGGCGGCGGCGAAGCGCTCGTTCTCCTCTCCCTGGCGGGAGCCGAGCTCCACCATGCCGGGCGTGACGACGACTCGACGACCGGGCCCCGCGAGGTCCCCGAGCGCGCCCAGCGCCGCCCTCGTTCCGGCCGGATTGGCGTTGTACGTGTCGTCGAGGACGAGCACCCCCGAGGTCGCCCTCCCGGCCGTCAGCCGGTTGGGGACGGCCGGCAGGCTGGCCAGCCTCGGCGCCAGCTGGTCGCACGCGACCCCGAGCTCCAGCGCCACGGCGACGGCACAGGCGAGATTGGTCGCACGGACCCCCGGCCCGACCTGGACCTCGCCCCCGGCCTCGACCCCTCGGACCGAGACAACCAGGCGCTCCCCCAACCTCGAGACCCGCACGTCGGCCGACGGGCTTTCCGAGCCCGCCCGCACCACTCGGGTCCCGGAGCCCTCGAGCCGTCCGGCCAGGGCCGCCAGCATGGGGTCGTCCACGTTGAGCACGACGGCCCGCGCGCCGTCGACGATCTCGGACTTCGCCTCGACGATGCGCTCGAGGGAGCCGAACCGCTCGAGGTGGACGGGTCCGATCGCCGTGATGACCGAGATCGTCGGCGGACACCATCGGCAGAGCTCGGCGATCTCTCCAGGGCCGTAGGTGCCCATCTCCGCGACGAAGACCTCGGTGCCCGGCGCCAGGTTCTCGTTGACGGCGCGGGCCAGGCCGGCGCGATTGTTGAACGAGGCCGGGGTGGCCACCACCCGGCGCGCCCCGCCGACGACGTGTGCGATGTGGTTCTTGGTCGACGTCTTGCCGTACGAGCCGGTCACGGCGACGACGGCCGGCGCGATCTCGCCGAGGCGGGTCGCGGCCGTCCGCACGAAGGCGCCCGCCAGACGATCCTCGTGGGGGGCGGTGACCAACAGTGCGGCGTCCACCAGGGCGGGGGCGAGGACCCCCCCCAGCGCCGCGAACAGGGCCGGCGCCCCGACCACGATGCCGACCACGAGCACGACGAGCTGGAGGACCAGCCAGACGGCGCCCAGCGTCTTGAGCCGCCGGGTCAACACGAGCGAGGACGTCCGGCCCTTCGGGGACAACCCGAGAGGGCCGACGATCACCACGACGGCCGTGGCCAGGGCGGCCAGGGGCCACCAGGCGCTCAGGACGAGCCCGACGACCCCCACGACGGCCAGCGCGACGTTGTCGGGGCGGATGGTCCACCAGCGACGGGCAAAGCGGAGCACCGACCCGGCCAGGTAGTGCTCGCGCTGCGCGACCCGGAGCCAACGCATGCCGGCCGGCACGAGGGACAGGACGAGCACCGAGAAGGCGACCCACTTCACGAGGCGACCGCCTCCTCGAGGACGGCGCGCAGGGCTTGCGGGGCCTCCGTCGGCGTGAGATGGCCGACGCCGTGGAGCACGCTCAGCGTCGCCTTTCCGATCCGGTCGGCGGCCGCCCGGGCCACCTCGACGGGGGCGTCGCCGTCGTTCTCCCCCCACACGAGCCACACGGGACAGCGCAGCCGGGGCAACAGGCCGTCGTAACGCTCCTGGACGACGCGAACGAAGACCTCACGCATGCGGCCCTCCGAAGCGCGGTAGTCGGCCGACCCGTAGCGGTGGCGCGCGGCTTGCATCCGGCGGTCGCTCACCAGACCGAGGGCGTGGAGCCGGCGCAGGAGACGGAACCGCAGGCGTGGACGCCGGGCCGGGCCCGTCGACACGAGGTGTGGCACGCCCGTGAGGACGAGCGCTCGCACGAGGTCGGGCCGCAGGACGGCGAGCTCGAGCGCCACCCGGCCGCCGAACGAGTGCCCCAGGACGACGAGCGGGCGCCCGACCTCCTCGGCCACCGCGACGACGGCCTCGGCGTACTCCGGCGACCCCCACGGGGCGGGGGGCTCGGGCGTGGCGCCGAAGCCCGGAAGGTCCAGCGCGATGGCGTCCATGGGTGGGGCTCCGCCCCCGGTCAGCACGCCGTCGAAGTCCCGATGGGTGCGGCGCCAGCCGTGGAGCGCCAACACCTCGGGGGCGCCCTCGCCCGTCCTGGCTCCGAAGAAGCGACCCTCGGCGAAGGCGCTCAGCACCGGGACGCGGGCGGCCGGGACGCAGGCAGCGGCCCGGCCGGCGGGCAGCGGAACGACGAGGCCAGCACGGGCGCTCACGTTACTGAGCCTCGGGAGCCCCCCGGTCGACCCCACCGTCGCCCGAGCGGGGGTCCCGGTACGATGGCCTGCCTCGGGTGAAGGGGCGCCGTCGCCCCGAGCCGGGAGGAGCCCATGACGGACATCGTCGAGCGCCTGGAGGGCATCGTCGGGCACGGCCACGTATGGGCGGGCGGCGACGTGCCCGAGGACTACACCCACGACGAGGCGCTCACCGCGCAGCCCGTGCATCCGCTCGCCGTCGCCGCCCCGGGTTCGACCGCCGAGGTCTCCGCGATCCTGCGGGCGTGCAGCGAGCTTCGGGTCCCCGTGGTGGCCCGGGGGTCGGGCACCGGCCTGTCGGGCGGGTGCCTCCCCCGCCCGGACGGGATCGTGATCGCCTTCGATCGCATGGACCAGATCCTCGAGATCGACACCGCCAACCACGTCGCCGTGGTCCAGCCGGGGGTCTCGCTGGCGCAGCTCGACGAGGCGCTCGCGCCCCACGGCCTCGTGTACCCGGTCTCCCCGGAGAGAATTCGGCGTCGCTCGGGGGCAACGTCGGCACCAACGCGGGCGGGATGCGGGCGGTGCGCTACGGGGTCACCCGCCACCACGTGCTCGGGCTCGAGGTGGTGCTCGCCGGAGGCGAGGTGCTGCGGACGGGCGGCCGCTTCGCCAAGTCCTCCACCGGCTACGACCTCACGCAGCTGCTCATCGGATCGGAGGGCACGCTCGCGCTGGTGACCGAGGTCACGGTCAAGCTCCACCCTCGGCCGGCACACTCGGCGACGGTGCTCGCCCCCTTTGCCGGCCTGGCCGAGGTGGGCGCCGCCGTGCCCCCCGTCGTGGGCAGCGGGCTCGGTCCCGTGATCCTCGAGTACCTGGACACGATGACGATGGGCGGCATCACCCAGAGCGCCGGGATCGAGCTCGGCATCGATGCCGACATCCGGGAGCGGGCCCTGGCCTACCTCGTGGTCGTGCTCGAGTCCGACCACTCGGAGCGTCTGGACGAGGACGTGGTGCGCCTCGGCGAGCTGCTCGAGGAGCGGGGAGCGCTCGACGTCTTCGTGCTGCCGCCCCATGCCGGCGTGGAGCTCATCCACGCGGTGAGCGCGCCTTCTTCGTGGCCAAGGCCGCGGGTGCCGACGACATCGTCGACGCCGTCGTCCCGAGGGCCTCGATCCCCGAGTTCCTGGAGGTGGTCGCGGCCCTCGCCCAGCAGCAGGGCGCGCTCGTCACCGGATGCGGTCACGTCGGCGACGGCAACGTCCACGTCTCGGTGTTCCAACCGGACCGGGAGCGGCGCTCGCAGCTCGTGCATGACATCTTCGTCACGGCCGGCAAGCTCGGGGGCGCCGTGTCCGGGGAGCACGGGATCGGCACGGAGAAGCGCTCGTACTTCCTCGAGCTCGAGGACCCCGTCAAGCTGGCCCTGCTGAGGCGCATCAAGGTCGCCTTCGACCCACTCGGGATCCTGGCCCCGGAACACGTGCTCGACGCTGCGCCCGAGCGGGAGGACGGGCCGTGAACGGCGGCCGAGCCCTCCTCGGCACCCTCAGCGAGCTCGGGGTCGATGCCTGCTTCGCCAATCCCGGCACCTCGGAGATGCACGCGGTGGCCGCCCTGGACGAGGTGCCCGAGCTGAGGGCCGTGCTCACGCTGTTCGAAGGGGTCGCCACGGGTGCCGCCGACGGCTACGCCCGCATGGCCGGACGGCCGGCCTCGACGCTGCTGCACCTCGGCCCCGGCCTCGCCAACGGCCTCGCCAACCTGCACAATGCCCGTCGAGCACGCAGCCCGATCGTCAACGTGGTCGGGGACCACGCCACCTACCACCACCGCTACGACACGCCGCTCGAGTCGGACATCGCCTCGCTCGCCCGCCCCGTCTCGGGCTGGTATCGCTCGGCCGCCTCGGCGGAGGACCTGGCCGACGACGTGGTGGACGCCGTCGCCGCCGCCCACGGCCCCCCGGGTCGGGTGGCAACCCTCGTGGTTCCCGCCGACGTGGCATGGGAGGAGGCCGCGCCGAGGCGCTCGGCACTCGAGCTGCGGCCCCGGCACGTGGTCGCCGCACCGAGGATCGAGGAGGCGGCACGGCTCCTGTCCGAGCGCCGACCCGCCGCCCTGCTCCTCGGGGGCTCCGCGGTGCGCGCCACTCCCCTGCGCACGGCCAGCTCCATCGCCGTCTCGTGCGGGGCCACCCTGCTGCTCGAGACGTTTCCGGCGCGTCTCGAGCACGGCGCCGGGCTTCCGGCACCCTCCCGCCTGTCCTACCTGCCGGAGCTGGCCCAGGCCCAGCTCGAGGGGCTCGCCGCCGTCGTGTTGGTCGAGGCCGCCGTTCCCGCGTCGTTCTTCGCCTACCCGGGCCAACCCAGCCGGCTGCTCCCGCCGGGGTGCCGAGTCGCGACCCTCGCCGAGGGGGGTGACGACGCCGCCCTCGCACTGCTCGAGCTGGCCGAGCGCACCGGCGCCTCGTCGACGAAGCCCGAGCTGGTGCCGTCGGGACGGCCGGAGGCACCGGAAGGACCGCTCAGCGCGTCGGCAGTCGCCCAGGCGGTCGGCCACCTCCTGCCGGACGACGCCATCGTGGTCGACGAGGCCAACACCGGCGGCATCTTCGCCCCCGGGGCCACGGTGGGCTGCCCCCCGCACGACTGGCTCTGCCTCACCGGTGGCGCCATCGGCCAGGGCATGCCGGTCGCGACCGGGGCGGCCGTTGCGGGTCCGGGGCGGCGCGTCGTCTCGCTGCAGGCCGACGGCAGCGCGATGTACACGTTGCAGGCGCTGTGGACCCAGGCTCGCGAGGCGCTGGACGTCACGACGATCGTCTACGCCAACAGCTCCTACGCCATCTTGCACTTCGAGCTGCAAAAGGCCGGTGCGGACCCGTCCGCCAAGCGGGCCAGCGAGCTGCTCGATCTCGACCGTCCCGACCTCGACTGGGTGCACCTGGCCCGCGGCATGGGCGTGCCGGCGTCCCGGGTCGAGACGGGCCCCGAGCTGGTCGCGGCTCTCGGCAAGTCGCTCGCCGAGCCGGGCCCGGCGCTCATCGAGGCGAGGCTGCCCGCCTCCTTCGGCTGACCCGACCGAGCCGGCAGGCCCGCCGGCTCGCGTGCACCCCGCCTACGGCGATCCCGGCGGCGAGCCGTCGACGCCCACGTCGACCTCGACCACCACGGGGGCGTGGTCGGACGGCTTCTTGCCCTTGCGGGCGTTGCGGTCGACCCTCGCCTCCTTCGTCGCCCCGGCGAGTGATCGGGACAGCAGCACCAGGTCGATCCGCAGGCCCCGGCCCTCGTGGAAGTCCCCGGCGCGGTAGTCCCACCACGAAAAGATCTTCTCGTCACCGTGCTCGGCCCGGAAGACGTCCTCGAGTCCCCAGTCGACGATGTCTTGGAGGGCCCGGCGCTCGGGCTCGCTCACGTGGGTCGCACCGGCGAACTTGTCGGGGTCCCAGACGTCGCGGTCGTCCGGGGCGACGTTGAAGTCGCCGCACACCGCCACCTTCCCCGCCGGGTCGCAGGTCTCCTCGAGGAGCCGGCGCAGGCGGTGGAGCCATGCCAGCTTGCCGGCGTAGTGCTCGCTGTCGAGGCTGCGCCCGTTGGGGACGTAGACGGAGTGGACGACGACGCCCCCACACTCGGCGACCACGAGCCGGGTGCCGAGCTCGTCCTCGTCGCCCCCGAACCCGCGAGCGAGCTCGTTGAGGCCCACCCTGCTCACGATCGCGACGCCGTTCCAACGCCCGCTCCCGTGGTGCACCGACTGGTAGCCCAGGCCGGCGAAGGCGTCCGCCGGAAAGGCCTCGTCCGTCTGCTTGGTCTCCTGCATGCAGAGGATGTCCGGCTCGTTGGCCTCGATCCACTCGGTGACGCGGGGCAGCCGGGCCGTGAGGGAGTTGACGTTCCAGGTCGCGAGCCTCACGACGCCTGCTCCCGGTCGGCCAGCACGAAGAGGAGGTCGGCCTCGCAGGCGGTCTTGCCGCCCACGCTGGCACGACCGTGTCCCCTTCCGGCCCGAGCCGAGAGCCGGCCGAGGCTGACCTCGAGGTCGAGCCGGTCGCCGGGAACCACCTGACGGCGGAACCGGGCGCGCTCGATGCCCCCGAAGAGCGGCAGCTTGCCCGCGTAGCGGGCGTCGGCCAAGACGGCGATCCCACCCAGCTGGGCCAGCGACTCGACCATCAACACGCCCGGCAGCGTGGGCCGACCCGGAAAGTGCCCGGCAAAGAACGCCTCGTCGCCGGTCAGTTGCCAGTAGCCGCTCGCCGCCGTCGCGGGCTCTATCGAGAGCACCTCGGTGACGAACAGGAACGGCTCGCGGTGGGGCAGGTAGTCGGTCGGTCGCACGCGTGGCGCAGGCTATCGCCACCTCGTCGCGGTCGGCTCACTTCCCCCGCAGGCGCGCCACCACCGGGGCGAGCAGCTCCCAGGCGTCCTGGGTCAGGCTGAAGTAGGAGATGCCGTAGTTCTCCCGGCGCCAATGGAGCTCCTCCTCCATCTCCTCCAGGGTGCCGATCAGCGCCAGCGGTACGTGCAGGGCGTCCGCGGGATCCAGGCCGAAGCTCGGCGCCAGCGCCTCGACCATCTGGGAGCGGTCGTCGGTGACCATGACGAAGCCGACCAGCGTGTTGAGCTCGATCGAGTCGAACCGGTCGCCGGCCGCCTCTCGCACCCACTGCACCTTCTGGCGGGTGGCCTCCGGCGTCGCGTTGGGCGCCGCCTCTACGCCGGCGGTGCCTGCACGCAGGTCGACGTTGATGCCGACGACGTCGGCGTACGTGGCCGCAAGGGTCAGGATCCGCTTGCCGCCACCACCGATCGTGATCGGCGGGTGCGGCCGCTGCGCCGGCCTCGGCGTCGCCGCGTGGCCGGTGACGGTGTAGTGCGTGCCGGAGAAGGAGAAGGCGTCCTCCGAGGAGAGGAGCCCCTTCATGATGGCCACCCCCTCCTCGAAGCGATCGATCCTCACCGAAGGCGGGTCGTAGGTGATGCCCGACTGCTCGTAGTCCGAGCGCATCCATCCCGCCCCGAGCCCCAGCTCCAGCCGGCCTCCGCTCAACACGTCGAGGGTTGCGGCCTCCTTGGCCAGCACGAGGGGGTGGCGGTAGTCGTTGTCGAAGACGAGGGCTCCCACCCGGAGCGTCGTCGTGGCGTCCGCCGCCGCCATGAGGGCGGGGACGGGGGCCAGCTGGTCGTCGAAGTGATCGGGCATCAGGAGCGCCGAGTATCCGAGGTCCTCGGCCTTGCGAGCCTGTTCGGCCCAGCCGGCGGCCGTGCCGTCCGGGCTCTTCGCGAGCTGCGCCGCGAACCGAAACGGATGTGTCATGTCCTCTCCTCGGGATCAAGGTGACCTCCTGCCGCCACCAGCTCGGTGATGCCCAGCTCTGCCGCCCGACGCGCCGGGTCGAGCCCGACGAGCACGAACATCCGGCGCTCCCCCCGCTGGAGCACCTCTCGGGCCCGGCGCGGCGGCGGATCCGCCAACCGCGAGAGCGGAACGTAGCAGTGGAGCGACTCGCCTCCGGCAAGCTTCACGTCGACCATGGCGCCGTGGGAAGTGAAGGAGGTGACCTCGCCCTCGACGCTCGACCCCAAGGGGTGCTCCGCCGCGAACGTGATGAACGGCAGCGCCTCGTTGACGGGAGCGGGCGGGCCACCTCGCTTCCGTCGCGCGCCGTCCGCGTCGGACGGGATCTGGTCTCGATCGCCCCCCGCGGCACGAGCAGACCGCTTGGCGGGGGCCTTCATGGCCTTGGCCGCGCCCTTCCCTGCGGCTTTGGCGGGGGACTTCTTGGCCGTCTCGGCCTTCTTCCTGCTGGCCTTCTTCGGGAGTTCGGCGTGCTCGGCCGGGGCCTCCTTCTTGGACCGGGACTTCTTGGTCGACTCGCCCTTCTTGGCCGTCTCGGCCTTCTTGGCTTCTCCCGCCTTCTTCCTGCTGGCCTTCTTCGGGGGTTCGGCGTGCTCGGCCGGGGCCTCCTTCTTGGACCGGGACTTCTTGGCCGCCGCCGGTTGCTCGGCCGTCTCGGCCTTCTTGGCTTCTCCCGCCTTCTTTCTGCTGGCCTTCTTCGGGGGTTCGGCGTGCTCGGCCGGGGCCTCCTTGGACCGGGACTTCTTGGCTGGCGCCGGTTGCTCGGCCGGGGCGAGCGCCAGCTCCATCGCGGCTGCCGCAGAGATCGTTGGGGCGGCCCTCTTGGTCGCGCCGATCTTGTACCCACCGGGGGGCTTCTTGGGCGGTCCCTTGGCGATGGACGGCACCCTCTTGGGGGGCGCCGGCTTGCGGGACGGCCGCACCGGGACCCTCTGGGCAAAGATCCAACCGACCCCCGGCACGGGCTTGCCGCCGACGAGCCTGCCGGCCTCGAACAGCCAAGGGTGCTCCTCTTGGAACTCCTGGAAGGAGTCGTTGGACAGCACCACGCCACCGATGCGCTCCGCGATGCGCAGAACGAAGGCGTCCCCCCGCCCGACGGTCCCCGCCGGGGGCCAGACCAGCTCGCCGTGGAGGTGCGCCTGTTCCAGCTGCTCGCGCTCCTCGGGTCCGATCCGATGGGCGAAGGTGGCGTCGACGACGACGATGATCTCGGCCTCCGGATGCTCCTCGGCGAAGGTCCGCACGGCCTCGTCGAGTTGCGCCAGGCTCGGCTCAGTGCGTCCCTCGGTGGCGAGATTCGAGCCGTCGACGACGACGTAGGAGGGCTCAGCCACGTAGTCCTCGCCGCGAGTGCGACCAGCTCTCTACGGGCTCGCTCTGGGTGTCCACCCTTGGTGGGCTCGGTGGGCGCACGTCAGGGAATGGCCAGCTCGACCAGGCGGCTCTGTTCGAGCTGGTGGAGGGCCGCGCTGCCGGTCGCGGGGCTGGCCGACTCGGGACGGCTCACGTGACGGAGGGGCAACCGGTTCCGCAGTATCCGGTGCAGCCGCCCGTGCACGAAGCTCCAGGCTCCCATGTTCTCGGGCTCTTCTTGGAGCCAGACGAGCTCGTCCCCGCCCGGATACCGGGCGAGGATCTTCTCGATGTCCTCCCCGGGCCAGGGGTAGATCTGCTCGACCCGGACGATCGCCGTCTGCCCCGCGGCCGGCGCCGGCGAGGACCCGGCGAGCGCGTTGCGGCGTTTGATGGCGTCGTAGGCGATCTTGCCGCTGCACAGCACGATCCTTCGCACCGCTGCCGGGTCGACGCTGTCGTCGTCGAGCACGGCCGCGAATCCTCCCGAGGTCAGCTGCGACAGGTCGGAACGCGCGAAGGGTGCACGCAGGAGCGACTTGGGCGTGCCCACGACGAGCGGCCGCACGTGGGACTGGTGGACCTGGGACCGAAGGAGGTGGAAGTACTGCGCCGCGGTCGTCGGCTGGGTCACGCGCGATGTTGCCTCGCGGCGGACAGGGTGAGGAAGCGCTCGATACGCGCCGAGGAGTGCTCGGGGCCCTGGCCCTCGTAGCCGTGCGGCAGCAGGAGCACGATGCTCGATCGCTGGCCCCACTTGTCCTCGGCCGAGACCAAGAAGTTGTCGATGATGATCTGTGCCCCGTTCGCGAAGTCGCCGAACTGTGCCTCCCAGGCCACGAGCGACTCGGGGGCCTCCACGGAGTAGCCGTACTCGAAGCCGAGTGCCGCGTACTCCGACAAGAGGGAGTCACGGAGCGTGTAGCGGCCGAGCTCCCGCCCGAAGTCTCGCCCCTCGACCAACTCCAGGGTTCCGTCCAGCTTGGTGAGCGGAACGTACTCCCGGCCCGTGACGTAGTCGACGAGCACTCCGTGGCGCTGGCTGAACGTCCCGCGGCGCGTGTCCTGACCGGTCAGCCGCACGTCCGATCCCTCGAGCAGGATGGTCCCGAGGGCCAGCGACTCGGCGAGCGCCCAGTCGACCTGCCCGCCCTGCACCATCTGGTCACGCTGGCCAAACTGCCGGGCCAGCTTGGGGTGGATGACGAAGCCGTCGGGAAGGACCTTGAAAGAAGCCATCAGGGCCTGCAGCGTCCCCTCGTCGACGCCGGTCTCGACGGGTGCGCCGTCCGGCTCCCGCCACGCCTCCTCCCAGGCGTCGGGCGGAAGGGTGATCGCCGGCGCCGCCGTCGCGACCGAGCGGACCTCGTCGAGCGCCGTCTGCAGCCGGGCGTTGAAGTTGTCGAGGGCCCGCTCCGCCTCGTCGAGCGTGATGTCGCCGCGACGCATGAGGGTCTCGGTGTACAGCTTGCGCACCGAGCGCCGCTCCTCGATCCGCTGGTACATGAGGGGCTGGGTATAGCTCGGGTCGTCGCCCTCGTTGTGGCCGTGCCGGCGGTAGGAGACGAGATCGATGACCACGTCCTTGTGGAAGGCGTTGCGGAACCCGAGGGCCAGGCGGGCGGCGCGCACGCACGCCTCGGGGTCGTCGCCGTTCACGTGGAAGACGGGTGATTGGACCATCTTGGCCACGTCCGTCGGGTACCACGACGTGCGGGCCGCCTCGGGGGCGGTGGTGAACCCGAGCTGGTTGTTGATCACGACGTGGACCGTGCCACCGGTGCGGTAGCCGGACAGGCCCGACAGGTTGAGGGTCTCCGCGACCACACCCTGACCGGCGAATGCGGCGTCCCCGTGGAGCAGCAGCGAGAGCACCGGGAACTGATCGCCCGTGCGGAAGACCGCCGAGGTGGTCCCGTCGCTCGGGGGGACCAACCGGTCCTGCTTGGCCCGCGCCATGCCGACCACCACCGGGTCGACGGCCTCGAGGTGCGACGGGTTGGACGCCACCGTGATCGGCAGGTCGATGCCCGAGCGCCCGGTGAACTTGCCCTGCGCGCCCTTGTGGTACTTGACGTCGCCGGAGCCCTGCACGGACTCCGGGTCGAGGTTGCCCTCGAACTCCTCGAAGATCTCCCGGTAGGACTTGCCGACGATGTTGGCGAGGACGTTGAGGCGGCCCCGGTGGGCCATCCCCATCACCACCTCCGAGGTCCCGGCCTGCGCGGCCTCGTCGAGGAGGGCGTCGAGCAGGACGATGACGGACTCTGCGCCCTCGAGCCCGAAGCGCTTCTGCCCGATGTAGCGGCTGTGCAGGAAGCGCTCGAAGACCTCCGCCGCGTTGAGGCGCTCCAGGATGTGGTGCTGCTCGTCGGAGCTGAGCGACGTGGTCACTCCCTCGACCTGGTGCTGGATCCAGCGCTTTTGCTCGGGATCCTGGATGTGCATGTACTCGATCCCGAGCGTGCGGCAGTAGGCGTCGCGCAGGATGTGGAGGATCTGGTCCAGCGTGGCGACGTCTCGACCGGCCAGCCCGTCCGCGACGAAGCGGCGGGGCAGGTCCCAGATGCTCAGGCCGTAGGTCAGGGGATCGAGCTCGGGATGCAGGTCCGGCGGCTCGATCTCGAGGGGATCGAGGTGCGCCATCAGGTGCCCGCGGACCCGGTACATGTTGATGAGGGACTCGACGTGGACCTGCTTGAGCGCACGCTCGTGCTGGCTCGTCGGCCAGGCGCCGTCGGCGTTGACGTCGGCGTGCCACCGGGCGGGCTCGTAGGGGACCCCCATGGAGGAGAAGACCTCGTCGTAGAAGCCGTCCTCGCCGGCGAGGAAGCCCGCCACCTTGGCCAGGAAGAGACCCGACTCCGCGCCCTGGATGATCCGGTGGTCGTAGGTGGAGGTGAGCGTGAGCGCCTTGCCGATGCCGAGCTCGGCGATCGTCTGGGGATCGGCGGCCTCGAAGCCCGCCGGGTAGGCCAGGGCCCCGACGCCCACGATGGCCCCCTGGCCGGCCATGAGCCGCGGGACCGACTGGGCGGTGCCGAGGGTGCCCGGATTGGTGAGGGACACCGTCGTCCCCCGGAAGTCGTCGGGCGAGAGCTTGTTCGTGTGGACCTTGCGGATCAGCTCCTCGTACACCAGCACGAAGCTGCGGAAGTCCAAGGTGTCGGCGCTGGCGATGCAGGGCACGAGGAGGGTTCGGGTCCCGTCGGGACGCTCGTGGTCGACGGCGATGCCGAGACCCACGTGCGAGTGGTGCACCACGCCCGGCGTGCCCCTGCCGTCCGCGTCCTCGACGAAACTCGAGTTGAGGGCCGGTACCTGGCCGAGAGCCCGCACGACGGCGTAGCCGATCAGGTGGGTGAAGCTCACCTTGGCGCCGGAGGTCCGCTCGAGGTGGTTGTTCAGGATCCGCCGGTTGACCTCCAGGAGTCGGGCCGGCACGTTGCGGACGCTGGTGGCGGTCGGGACCTCGAGGCTCGCCTTCATGTTGGAGACGATCCGCCCCGCGGCCCCGCGCAGGGCGACCACCTCGTCGCCCTCGGCCACGGGCTGTGGCGGGGTTGCCGGAGCCGGAGCCGGAGCCGGAGCCGGCGCGGGAGGAGGCGGGGCGGCAGCGGAGGGGACCGGAGCGGGCGCCGGTGCAGGAGCGGCCTCCGGGGCCGGCGCAGGCGGCACGGCCGGCGTCGCGGTGGCCCCAGCTCCCCGGGGGTAGTCGGCGAAGAACTCTCTCCAGCTCTCGCTCACCGCCCCCGGATCTTCCAAGAACCGCTGGTACATGTCGTCGACCAGCCAGGCGTTGGGTCCGAAGGCCCCGCCGGAGAAAGGGGAGCTCCTGGGGCCAGCAGTGCTGGTCGAAGCGCTGGCCCTCTCGTCCTCCATGGCGTCAACCCTACCGGCAGGCACCCCCCCGGCAACCCTTTCGAACCGGCCCAGACGGCCTCCCGGTAGCGTCGACGAGGTGGCCAACGCCCCTGCTGACCTCCATGTTGTCGTCCACCCGCCCTCGGCTCCTGCACGGGTCGTGTCACTTCCCCCCGGCCATCCCACCGCTCGCGGCCACGAGGAAGCGGCAGCGGTGGTGCTCGTGCACGGCTCGCTCGACCGGGGCGACAGCTTCCGGCGGGTGGTCCGGCGCCTCGACGACGTGACCTCGATCACCTACGACCGCCGTGGTTACCAGCGATCCAGGTCGGCGGGACCCCCGGCGGACGTCGGCGGGCACGCCGACGACCTCGTCGGCGTCCTCGAGGCCCTCCGGGCGGAGGCGCCGACCGCACCGATCGCCGTGGTGGGGCACAGCCTGGGCGGCCTGATCGCACTGGGCGCCGCCGTGGAGCGCCCGGATCTCGTCGCGGCGGTCGGCGCCTACGAGCCCCCTCTCCCCTGGCTCGGGTTCCGCCGGGGCGGCCGCGGGCGCGACGATGCCGCCGACCCGGGGCTCGAGGCGGAGCGCTTCTTCCGCCGGATGGTGGGCGATCGCTCGTGGGAGCGCCTCCCCGAGCGAGAGCGGGCCTCCCGTCGGGCCGACGGGCCGGCGATGATGGCCGAGTTCCGAGCCCTCGACGAGGCCCCCTTCGATCTGACGGCGCTGGCGGCTCCGGCGATCCTCGGGCACGGCGGGGCGGACAGCGCCCGGCACCACGTCGAGGGGACGAGGTGGCTCTCGCAACGCCTGCGCGACGCGACGCTCGTCGAGATGCCCTCGGCCGGCCACGGCGCGCACCTCTCGCACCCGACGCAGTTCGCGCTGCTCGTTCGGGAGGTGATGCGACGGGGTACGAAGAGACGGGAGGCCGCGGGATGAGGGTGTTGATGGCAGGGTCGCACGGGATGATCGGATCCGCCTTTCGCGATCACCTCACCGGCCGCGGCGACGAGGTGGTCCGCCTCGTCCGGGGGACGCCGGCGCAGCGCGAGATCGGCTGGGACCCCCCGGCGGGTTGGCTCGACCGCACGGTCCTCGAGGATCTCGGCCCCTTCGACGCCGTCGTCAACCTCGCCGGGTCCGGGATCGGCGATCGTCGGTGGACGGACGCATGGCGCCGCTCCCTCCTGGAGAGCCGGCTGCAGACCACCGGCCTGCTGGCCCGACTGGTCGCCGACCTCCGACCCGCCCCGTCGGCGCTGGTCAACGCCTCCGCCGTCGGGTACTACGGCGATCGCGGCGACGAGGTGCTCACGGAGACGAGCGGGCCGGGGAGCGGGTTCCTGGCCGACCTGTGCCGGAGGTGGGAGGCCGCGACAGAGCCCGCTCGGGCGGCGGGCGCCCGCACGGTCCTCGCCCGCAGCGGCGTCGTCCTCGCGAGGGGCGGCGGGGCGTTGCGCCGCCAGCTCCCCCTCTTCCGGCTGGCCCTCGGTGGTCGTCTCGGCTCGGGGCGCCAATTCGTGAGCTGGATCACCCTCCGAGACGAGGTGCTCGCCCTCGCCAGGACGCTCGACGACGAGCGGGTGGCCGGTCCGGTCAACCTCGTCGCCCCGCAGCCGGTGCGCAACGCCGAGCTCACCCGCGCCCTCGGTCGGGCGCTCGGGCGGCCCGCCGTGCTCGCCGTTCCCGAGCCGGCCCTCCGGCTGGCGCTCGGAGCGGAGATGGCCTCGGAGGTGCTGCTCTCGAGCCAGCGGGCGGAGCCACAGGTCCTGACAAGCATCGGCCATGCGTTCGCCGACCCCGAGATCTCGGCGGCGTTGCGGGCGATCCTGGACGACGTTCCGGGTTGAGCCGAGCCGTTTCGGCAGCGGCCCGGGGCGCGGCACCGGCGCGCTGGCTGTTCCTCGCCGTCGGCTCGGCGGCAGCCGTGATCGCGGCCGTAGCCGCGGCGGATCACGCGGGCAGCGCGGCCCGCCAGGACTGGCCGCCGTTCCTCCTCGTGACCGGTCTGCTCGTCCTCGGCCAGGTGGCCTGGGAAGACGGGCTCTTCCAAGCTGCCGGGGAATGGATCGGCAGCCGGGTTCGGCGCAGTGCGGGCCTCTTGCTCGCCTCCGCCGTCCTGGTCGCGTCGGTCACCGCCGTCCTCAACCTCGACACCTCCGTCGCCTTCCTCACCCCGGTGCTCCTCCACGCGGCGCGGCGCCGACGGATCAGCGAGGCCCCTCTCCTCTACCTCTCGGTCTTCCTCGCCAACGGCGCCTCGCTCCTCCTGCCGGGCTCCAACCTCACCAACCTGATCGTGCTCGGGCGCACCCACGAGTCGGGCGCCGACTTCGCACGGCACATGCTGCCGGTGTGGCTGGCCTCGGTGGCGGCGGTCACGATCGTCGTGCTCGTGGCCTTCCGCAGGGAGCTGGCACCGAGTCCCGAGCCCGACACGGACCCCATCCCGAGGCCGAGGGTCGGGGTGGGCCTGGCGTGCGTCGCGGCCGCGATCGTGGCGGTCGTCGTCCTCCCGCCCGCACCGATGGCACTCGTCGTGGCCGGCCTCGGCGCGGCGGCCATGGGGAGGCGCCTGTGGGAGCATCGCATCGGCTGGCCCCGGGCCGCCGCAGGGCTCAACCTCCCCGTCGTGATCGGCCTCTTCGGCCTTGCCGTCGGGCTCGGCACGCTGGGCCGGGTCTGGTCCGGCCCGGCCGACCTCCTCGCCACGATGTCGTCGTGGGAATCGGCGGCGTTTGCCGGGTTGCTCGAGCGCGGCGTGCAACAACCTGCCCGCCGCCTCGCTCCTCGCCGCCCGCCCCCCAAAGGACCCCTACGCGTTGCTCGTCGGGCTCAACCTCGGGCCCAATCTCGTCGCCACCGGAGCCCTCGCGGGCCTCCTCTGGCTCCAGGTGGGCCGCCTGGCCGGGGCACGACCGTCGTGGACCCGCATGACGCGTCTCGGGCTCGTGGTCGTCCCCGTCTCGATGGCCGCGGCCCTCGCCGCGCTCGCCGCAGCGCACTGAACCCGCCGGCGGGCGCCGGGTCCCCGGTCAGGCGAGGTCGGAGGGAAGGACGGGCTGCTGCTCCTCGCGCACCCGCGAGCGTCCCTTGGACGACAGCATTTCGTGGTATTCGGCGTCCTCGCCCTTGACCCCGCTCACCAACGGGGACTGGCACAGGAGCCCGGCCCCGAGGAACATGACGAGCAGCGACGCCGCCTCGAGCGCGCCCCACGGCTCCGACGTCCGGACGAAGTCGTTGAAGAGCCCGAGGCCGATCAGGATGCTCGCCAGCGGGTCGACCAGCACGAGCGTGGACTGGGAGGCCGCGATGGGTCCGGCGTGGTAGGCGTTCTGCGCGAGGAAGACAGACAGCACGCCGCCCACGGCGAGCATGTAGGTCTGCCAGTGCACGAACATCGACGTCCAGTCCTTGGCGATGAACGCGGTGACCTGCTTGGTCAGCGCGGCGGTGAAGGCGTAGCCGATGGCCGCCGCCGCACCGAACATGGCGGCCCGCCACCACCGCGGCCCGAAGCGGGTCAGCAGGACGCAGGCCACGATGGCGAGCGCACAGGCGCCCCCGACCTGGGCCCACGCCGCCCCCCCGGGGACCGACTTCCCGGGAACGGGGGCGGCGAAGTAGAGGAAGCCGGCCAGGCCGGCCGCCGCGGCCACGGCGAGGACCCACTCGCGGAGCCCGACCTTGACCTGGAACCACACCACGAGGATGAGCACGAGGAACGGCAGCTCCGTCGTGAGGATCGGCTGCACCGAGGTGAGCGAGCCGAGGTGCAGGGCGATGGCCTGCATCACGAAGGAGACCACCATGAGCGCGAAGCCGAGGAGCCAGATCCCGCGACGGATGGCGTGCGCCAGCAGGCTCAACCGCAGCGTCGTGTCCTCGGGGGCGTCCTCCACGCCGATGCGCTGAAAGATGCTCGTGAGGGCGTTGGCGAGAGCAGCCGCGACCGCGAGGACGTAGACCATGGAGGACCTCAGTGTACGGTGCGGCCCCCCTCGGGCTCCGGGTCGGTCGTCCCCGTTCCGGTCAACCAGTAGAGCTCGTCGACAAAAGCCCACGTGCGCCGGTGGATAGAGGTCAGGCCGTAGCCCCGCAGCGCCATGACGTGTGCGGGCGACGGATACCCCTTGTTGCTGTGGAACTCGTAGCCGGGGAAGTGATGGGACTCCTCGCGCATCAGGCGATCCCGGACCACCTTGGCGAGGATGGAGGCTGCGGCCACGGCCGCACAGCGGGCGTCCCCGTCGACGACCGGCACCACGACCTTGGGCGGCCGGCGACGGCGGATCCGGGCGACCGCCTCGTCGAAGTCCGCCTGGACAGCCGACCACGGCAGGCGGCGCGGGCTATCGACCGGTCCCGCCCCACCGTTGACCCTCGACAGGTCCTTCAACAGATCGTGCGGGCCGTCCACCAAGACGGCGTCCATGCGCCGCCGCAGCGTGCCGAGGGCCCGGAGGCCGGCCAGGCGCAGGGCCGCCGTCATCCCGTAGCGATCGCACTCCGACGCTTGGGCGTGACCCACCGCCCAGGCGTCGCACCAGCCCGCCACCTCGGAGAACAGCTCCTCGCGGCGCGCCTCTGGCACGAGCTTCGAGTCGCACAGACCCTCGGGCATGGCGCCGATCTCGTCCGACGGGCTCACGACCGCGATCCCCACGCTGACCGGTCCGGCCCAGGCACCACGCCCCACCTCGTCGATCCCCGCCACCCAGCGGTGACCGGCCGTCCACAGCGACCGCTCGTGCTCGAGGGTCGGGCGGAGGCGCTCAGCCACGGCCGCCGGGCGGCCCGGTCTCGAGGCGCGCGATCGCCGGCAGCTCGTCGGGATCCACCTCGGCCCCCAAGAAGGCCTCCAGCATCTCGGCGGCCACCGTCTCGGTCGTCAGCCGGAGGCCAAAGGCAAGGACGTTGGCGTCGTTCCACCGACGGGCGCCGACGGCCGTCTCGGCGTCCGTGCAGAGGGCGGCCCGCACGCCGGGGACCTTGTTGGCCGCCATGGCGACGCCGGTCCCGGTGCTGCAGCACACCACGCCGCGATCGGCCCCGCCACCGGCCACCGCCAACCCGACGGCGCGCCCGGCCTCCGGCCACTCGGCACCGGGAGCGACGAGCACGACCTCGTGGCCGGCGCCACGGAGGCGCTCCACGACGGCACGCGTGACGGCGGTGTCCTCGTCCGTACCGAAGGCCACGCGCACGGGACCGAAGCTATACGGCCCGACTCTCCGGCCGGAGCTAGATGTACTCGGCCGCGGCGTTGGTGACGTGCTGACACAGTCGAAGGCCTCCAAGATCGTGATGGTTCCAGCCACACGACCAAGGAGGCCTTCGTGCCGCACCGTAATGCCCGACTGACTCCGAGGGGACGCCAGCTGCTCGTCGAGCGGGTCCGCGCCCAGGGAATGCCCGTCGCCCACGTCGCCAGGGCGATGGGAATTTCGAGACAGTGCGCCCATCGGTGGGTGAGGCGGTTCGACCAGGAGGGCCTCGCCGGCCTCGAGGATCGTTCGAGCCGGCCGCATCGATACCCCAATGCCACCGACCCCAAGCTGGTCGCACGCGTCCTGCGCCTCCGTCAAGCGCAGCGCTGCGGCCCTGCTGGCCTCTCCAGACTGACCGGGGTCCCCGAGCGCACGGTGACGAGGATCTTGCGCCGCCACGGGGTGCCGAGGCTGCCCGAGTGCGATCCCATGACCGGTGAGGTGATCCGGGCCTCGAGGTCGACAGGGCTCCGCTACGAGCGGGCCCGCCCGGGCGAGCTCGTCCACCTCGACGTGAAGAAGCTGGGGAGGATCCCCGAAGGCGGTGGGTGGCGGGCCAACGGTCGCGGGACGCGTCCGGGGTCCAAGCGCCGGATTGGCTTCGACTACGTCCACTCGATGGTCGACGACCACTCGAGGTTCGCTTACTCGGAGATCCTCTCCGACGAGAGGGGCTACACGTGCGCCGAATTCCTCCTCCGGGCCGCCGCGGCTTTCCCCCAAAACGGCATCCCGGTGCCCGCTGAGGTGATGAGCGACAACGCCAAGAACTACGTCCGCAGCCGGGACTTCAAGGCCGCCCTCGACGCGCTTGGTGCCAAGCACCGGCTCATCAGACCCCACTGCCCCTGGCAGAACGGCAAGGTGGAGCGCCTCAACCGCACTCTCCAGGTCGAGTGGGCCTACCGGCGCGTGTATCGGACCAACGCACAGCGACGCAGGGCCCTGCAAGTATGGCTCCGGCGCTACAACACCGAGCGCCCTCACAGCGCTCTTGGAGGTCGGCCGCCGATCAGCCGCCTGTCATGAACGTGATGACCGAGTACATCTAGAGCGGCCGGCCGAGCTCGTGGCGCTGGATCTTGCCGAGGGCGTTGCGCGGCAATGCGGCGACCACGTGGACCTCGCGGGGACACTTGTAGGGCGCGAGCTGCCCGGCGGCGAATTCCTGGAGCCGGGAGGACAGCACCGAGGCGGCCTCGGGTGAGGCGGCGGCGCCGGGGGTGGGGACGACCCACGCCGCAACGGTCTCGCCCCACTCCTTCGACGGGAGCCCGGCCACGGCCACCTCGGCGATGTCGGGATGCTGGGACAAGACGTCCTCGACCTCGGCGGGATACACGTTGTAGCCGCCGCTGATGATGAGCTCCTTGGCCCGGCCCCGGATGACCAGGTAGCCGTCGTCGTCGAGCCGGGCGAGATCCCCGGTGCGGAACCACTCCCCCTCGTAGCAGGCCGCGGTGGCCTCGGGTTGCCGCCAGTACCCGGCGAAGACCGTCGGCCCCGCCACGAGGAGCTCGCCGTCGGGCGAGAGCGTCGACCGCGCGCCCGGAAGGGGGAAGCCGACCGTCCCGGGCCGGCGTTCGCCCTCGTAGGGGTTGGACATCGTGAGCAGCGTCTCGGTCATCCCGTAGCGCTCGAGCACGGCCACCCCCGTCCGGCGGCGCACCTCCGTCCACAGGTCCGCCGGGAGCGCCGCGGAGCCCGAGACGCAGAGGCGCAGGGCCCCCAGGCGCTCGACCCCCTCGGTCGCCACCAGTCGGTGGTACATGGTGGGCACCCCGAAGAACATGGTGGCGCCGTGCCGCTCCGGGCTGGCGAGGACCTCCCCGGGGTCGAAGCGGGGAAACACCACCACCGAGCCGCCCGACGCGAGGGAGCCGAAGAGCCCTGCGACCAGGCCGTGCACGTGGAAGAGGGGCAACGCGAGGGAGAGGCGGTCCGAAGGCGTCCAGTGCCAGGCCTCGATGAGCGAGGACACCCCGGCGGCGAGGTTGGCGTGGGTGAGCATCGCGCCTTTGGGGCGACCGGTCGTGCCCGACGTGTAGACGACCAGCGCGAGGTCGCTGCCCCCGACCCCGTCGAGTACGGGCGCGGGTGCCGACCCCATGGGCGCCTCCGGGACCGCCGCACCGACTGCCGGCACGCCTCCCCGCCCGTGCGCGAGCTCGGCGAGGCCCTCGACCACCCGCTGGGCCCCCGGCCCGGGCTCGTCGACGATGGCCAGCCTCGGCTCGACGTCGCCCACCACGTGGCGGAGCTCGCGCCCGGTGATCTCCGGGTTGACCGGCACGAGGATCGATCCGAGGCGCAGGATGCCGAGCGCGGCCACCACCGACTCCGCGCTGCGCTGTGCCGACCACAGGACGCGGTCCCCCGGGACGACGCCATGCCCCTGCAGACGCCGGGCGGCGGCCCTCGTGCGCTCCTCGAGCTCGCCCGCCCGGATCCAGCCGGTCGACCCGAGATCCCCCGGCCCGGCCACTCGGAGGATCTCGGCGCCGGGATCCGCGGCCCAGCGGGCCGACCACCATCCGGGCAGCGGCGGCGAGGGAACCGCGTTCATCGGGCGGGGCGGTCGGCGGGCACGGCCGAGTGATCGTAGGACCGTGTACCCGCGCTCGGCACGCACCGGGCGGGTGCTCGAGCGCGACGAGGTGCCATAGCCTTGCCGGCATGACCCGCCGAGTCGTGATCGTCCCGCACACGCACTGGGACCGGGAGTGGTACGAGCCCTTCCAGGCCTTCCGGTACCGGCTGGTGCAGCTGCTCGACGACCTGGTGCCGATGCTCGAGGCCGACCCCTCGTACTCGCGATTCCTCCTGGACGGCCAGATGGCCGTCGTGGACGACTACCTCGAGGTCCGGCCCGAGGCGGAGGGCCGGCTCCGTGCGCTCTCGGCCTCCGGGCGCCTGTCGATGGGCCCCTGGTACATCCTGATGGACGAGTTCCTGGTCTCGGGCGAGACCATCGTCCGCAACCTCCAGATGGGCATCGCCCGGGCCGCCGCCTTCGGCGAGGCCGCGGCGGTCGGCTACCTCCCCGACATGTTCGGGCACATCGCCCAGATGCCCCAGATCCTCCGCCTCGCCGGCTTCGAGCACGCGGTGGTGTGGCGGGGGGTGCCGTCGTCCGTGACGTCGACGGCGTTCTGGTGGGAGGCGCCGGACGGCTCGAGGGTGCGCGCCGAGTATCTCCCCGTGGGCTACTGCAACGGCGCGGCCCTTCCGGACGACGCCAAGGCCGTGGTGCAACGCATCGCCGACCACGAGCAGGAGGTCTCGCACTTCCTCATCGGCCCGATGCTGCTCATGAACGGCTGCGACCACCTCCGCCCCCAACCCCACCTCGGCCGGGTCGTCCACGAGGCCAACGCCATCCAGGACGAGTACCGGGTCGAGATCGGCTCGCTCGGGGAGTACCTGCCCACCGCGCCGACCGAGGGCCTGGAGGTCTGGCGGGGCGAGCTGCGCTCCGGGGCCCGGGCCAACGTCTTGATGGGCGTCGCCTCGAACCGCGTGGACGTCAAGCAGGCCGCGGCGTCGACGGAGCGCGCCCTCGAGCGCCGCGCCGAGCCGCTCGCCGCCCTCTTCGCGCCGCCCGACCGGTGGCCCGACCGTCTCCTCGAGCTGGCGTGGCTCGGGGTGATCCGGAACTCGGCCCACGACTCGATCTGCGCCTGCTCGATCGACGAGGTGGTCGACGCGGTGCTGCATCGCTTCGAGGAGTCCCGGCAGATCGCGGAGAAGATCTCGAGCGAGGCGCTCGCCACCCTGGGTCGCTCGATGGCCGAGGGCGGTCCGGTGGTCGTCAACCCCGTGGCACGCACCCGGGGGGCGTCGTCGAGCTCACCGTGGTGGGCGCCCAGCCCCCGCCCGACGTCCAGGTCGTCTCCGAGCGCAGCGGGCTGCCCGGAACGATGACCCTCGACGCCGACACCGTCCGCACGGTGCTCGGCATGTTGCAGGGCCCGAAGATCGACAACGACACCTACGTGCAGGCCGTCACGGTCACCGAGGACGACGCGGGGCTCCACATCACGGTCTCGATCGGGGCGGACGAGCGCCCGATCGCCATCTCCGAGGCCAAGCAGGAGATCTACACACGCTTGGGCGCTCGTCCGGACATGCCGGTGCACGTGCGGCTCGACCAGCCCCCGATCCGTCGGGTGGTAGCCCGGGTCGCGAGCGTGCCGGGCTTCGGCTGGGACCGCTTCACGCCCGTGGCCCTCGAGCACCCGGTGACCGCGAGCACGACCGGGGCCGCAGACGGGGAGCCGGCCGGTGCGCGGCTGAGCAACGGCCTCGTGACCGTCGTCGTCGACCCTTCCGACGGCACCTTCGAGGTGAACGGGCTGGCGGGCTTCGGGCGGCTCGTGGACGGCGGGGACCACGGCGACTCGTACAACTACTCCCCGCCCCGCCACGACACGGTGGTCGAGCTCCCCGAGTCGGTGTCGGCGGCGGTCGTCGAGTCGGGCCCGGTGCGCGCCGCGGTGACGTACACCTCCACGTACCGGTGGCCGGACCGGGTGGAGGGCACTGCGGGGAAGAGGACCGGCGAGCAGCTCGTCGACGTGCACACGCGCCTCGAGCTCCATGCCGACGACCCGGTGCTCTCCATCCGCCATTCTTTCGTCAACCCGAGCCGCGACCACCGGCTGCGGGTCCACCTACCGCTCCCGATGCCGGCGGCGGAGTCCGAGGCCGAGTGCGCCTTCGCCACCGTGCGGCGGGGCCTCGAGGCGGAGGGTCGGGCCGACGAGTACGGCCTGCCGACCTTCCCGTCGCGTCGCTTCGTCCGCGCCGGCGGCCTGACCGTGTGCCACGACGGGCTCAACGAGTACGAGCTCGTCGACGTGCGCGAGGTCGACGGAAGCACCCGGGCCCACGCCCTGGCGCTGACGCTGCTGCGCTCGACCGGGATGCTGTCGAGGCTCGGGATGACGTACCGACCGTTCCCCGCCGGGCCGCTCACCCCCGTCGACGGGCTGCAGCTGGTCGGCGAGAACATCTGCGCCCGCTACGCGCTCGCCGTCGAGGACGTCGACCCCTGGGCGATGGCCGACGACTTCCTCGTGCCTCTCGAGTCGGTGCACAGCCTCGGCGGCGGCTGGCGCAAGGCGCGGGGGTCCGAGCTGTCCGTCGAGGGGGCGGTCGTGACCGCCGTGCGCCGTCAGCAGGGCCTCCTCGAGGTGCGGCTGTGCAATCCCTCCGACGGCCCGGCGGAGGTCACCTTCGGGTCGGCGGCCGGCTGGTTGGTCGACCTGCGCGGCCTGCCACTGTCGCCCTTCGAGGGAGCCATCACGCTCGGGCCGTGGGAGATCGTGACGGCGCGGCTCACGGCCGCGTAGGGCGGGGCGCCCGGATCACTCGCCGGCGTCCGCCGAGCCGTCCCCCGGGGTGGCCGCAAGTTCCTCGAGCTCGGAGCGGACGCTCGCCAGGCGATCCCAGCGGCCGTCGCGCGGAGGCTGGGGCTCCTCCCTCGAGCCCGTCGCCGCCTCCCCCGAGCGCGCGATCTGCCACAGCTGGACGTGACCGAGATCCTTGAGCACCCTCGGACGGAGCGCGACACCCTCGAACTCGTCGGGCGCCTGCGCGCACAGCGTCGCCCAAAACTCGTCGGACACGACGACGGTCCCCGGGTTGGCGATGTTCACGATGCGGTGCGCCGTGTTGACGATGGGACCGTAGTAGTCGCCGTCCCGGGCGACCACCGTGCCGACGGACAATCCGACCCGCACGTCGCTCAGCAGCTCGTCGGCCGCGTAGGCCTCCGCCAACCGGAGGCCGATCCTCGCCGCCGACAGCGCCCCGTCCACCACGAACATCACCTCGTCGCCGATCATCTTCACCGCCTGACCGCCGAGCTCGGTGACGATGTCGTGCGACACGTCCTCGAACCGACGGACGACGTCGGCGAGCTCCTGGGCCGTCAGGTGCTGGCTCAGCAACGTGAACCCGACCATGTCGGCGAAGCCGACCGCGAGGACCGGGCTCGGCCCGGCCATGTGACCGCGGACCCGCAGCAGCATCGAGCGGCGTGCCGCCGCCAGGAGGTGACGCCGCCAGACGAACTCGAGCAGCCGGGCGAGCGCCGGCAGCGCGGGGAGGAAGAGCCTCGTGAACCCGTCCGCCGCGATCACCGGATCGTCGGATTCCGAACCGGGGAGGCGGGGGGACATCTGCGCCTCGGCGACACGCGCCATCGACGAGCCGATGACGCGGGCGAGGTGCACGGCCGTCTCCACGTCGATCAAACCCGTCGCGAGGATCGCCTGGAAGAGGCGCGCGGCCTCGATGTCGAAGTCCGTGAGCGTCGCCTCGTCCTCGGTCATGTCGAGGAAGCCCAGTGCTCTCCAGAATCGACGGATCAGATCGAGCCGCAGCCCCGTGATCTCGGCGACCTCGCGCTGGGTGTAGCGGCCCCCGGCCGGCATCATCAACCGGTCGACCGCCAGGAGGTCGATCACGTCGTCGTCCTCGGCGCCGCGGATCTCCTGCTCGCTCACGCCCGACTGGAGCAGGAGCTCACCCACCCTCCGGAGAGCCTCCTCGCGCTCGGCGTCGGCCGGCGCGCCCGGGCCCGATTGCTCGTGGGCCTCGGAGTGCTCGGACACGGGCGACGCGTCGGGACCTTTGCTCACGTGGAACCCCCATGGACAGACTCGGCCTGCGCGAGCCTACGACCGCCCGGGACCGGCTTCGGGTGACGGGCCATACACTCTGCGGGATGCTCGGTGGCACGACCGGCAGCGGGCGGCCCGGCGTCGAGCGCGCGGGCGCAGAGCGCACGACGGTCGATCGCCCGGAGATCGATCGTGGGGGCGGAGGGCCGCTCGGGCAAGAGGCCGTGCTGGTTCCGGTCAAGGCGTTTGGTCGGGCCAAGGGCAGGCTCAGCGGGGTCCTCACCGAGGACGGCCGGCGTCGCCTCGCCATGGCCATGGCCGAGCACGTGCTCGAGGCGGCCCGACCGCTGGCCGTCGCCGTCGTGTGCGACGACCGCGAGGTCGCCGACTGGGCACGCGGGCTCGGCGCGCTCGTCATCTGGGAGCCGGGCCGGGGCCTGAACGGGGCGGTGGAGGCTGGCGTCGGGCACCTGGCGACGATGGGGGTGGAGCACGCGATCGTCGCACACGCCGATCTCCCGCTTCCCGAGGGCCTCGCGGGCATCGCCCGCTTCGACGGCGTGACCCTCGTCCCCGACCATCGCGACGACGGCACCAACGTGATCGGGCTCCCGACCCGCTGCGGCTTCCGCTTCTCCTACGGTCCGGGCTCGTTCGACCGGCACCGGAGTGCGTGCGAATCGTCGGGGCTCGAGTGGCGCATCGTCCGCCATCCGGAGCTGGCGCTCGACATCGACTCGCCGACCGATCTGTGGGCCGACCGGCGCTGGGCTCACCTCATCGAAGAGGTCCTCCCCCTCCCGTCGAAGAGCGACGAGCGGTGACCGCACGTCCGCTGCCGGTGAACGAGCTGGCCGAAGCCGCGCCGACCAGCCGCGACCTCGAGCCGCCACGCTCGGCGGTGGCCGTGGGCGCCCACCCCGACGACATCGACTTCGGCTGCGGCGCGACGCTCGCCAAGTGGGCCGCCAAGGGCTGCGCGGTGCACTACGTCGTTCTCACCGACGGCTCGAGGGGGGCCTGGGACCCGAGGGCGAGTCAGGAGCAGCTGGCTCTCCGCCGGCAGGAGGAGCAACGCGAGGCGGCACGGCGAATCGGGGCGGCGGGCGTCACCTTCTGCGGCTGGCCCGACGGCGAGCTCGACAACACGGAGAGGGCGCGCTGGGTGCTCAGCCGGATCCTGCGCACGCTTCGGCCGGAGGTCGTCCTGGGCCACGATCCCTGGCGCCGCTACCGGCTCCATCCGGACCACCGCCATGCCGGCTTCCTTCTGACCGATGCGCTCGTCAACGCCCGGGACCCGCTGTTCTTCGCGGATCAGGGCCTACCCGCTCACCGGCCGAGGGCACTGCTGCTCTGGGAGGCCGACCAACCGAACCACGTCGAGACGCTGGACGGCTTCGAGTTGGCCAAGCTCGAGGCCCTCTTGGCCCATGAGAGCCAATACGAGACCACGATGGGGATTCCCCGAGGCACTGCGCCGCCGATCGGCGTCGAGCACCCCGCGGCGGCTCCCTTCCGTCACCGCGTGCTCGGCCAGTTGGAGCGCCACGGCGCCGTGGACGGAGGGCGGCCGGGCGAGGCCTTCCATCTCATGGTGGAGCTCTAGGAGCCGCCGGCCCACCGGGACCGACGTCCGCGGATGTCGCTGGCTAGGTGCTCGGGCAGTCGAGCGACCGCGGCGGGAGCGGGAGCTCGCGGGCTCCCATCCCCCGCCGCCGATCGCAACGACGGACCCGCCGGGTCAACCGCCGGCGGGCGCCTTGACCGTGCGCCGGGCGGGGCGCTTGGCGGGGGTCCGCTTCTTCGTGACCCGCCTCACGGCCTTCTTGGCCGTCCGCTTGGCCGCGGTGCGCCTTGCAGCCACCTTCTTGGTGGACCGCTTGACGGCCTTCTTGGCCGTCCGCTTGGCCGCGGTGCGCCTCGCAGCCACCTTCTTGGTGGACCGCTTGACGGCCTTCTTGGCGGCCGCCCGCTTCTTGGTCGTCTTCCGGACGGCCTTCTTGACGGCCTTCTTCGCGGCCTTGCGCGCCGGAGCGCGCCGCACTGCCTTCTTGGTCGTGCGCTTGGCCTTCTTGACCGGCCTCTTCACTGCCTTGCGCGCGGTCGTCTTCTTGACCGGCCGCTTTGCCACCTTCTTCGTGGTCCGCTTGGCGGCCTTCTTGGCCGGCGCTCGCTTCTTTGCGGCTGTCGCCACAGGTGCACCTCCTAGGTGTAGTGCCGTATCGAGGTGGAGCCTGCGGCACTTCGAGGGCCCGTGGCCGTCGGAGTCCGCATTGCTGCACCGCCCTCTTGACTGCCGTCTGCGACACGTTGCGAGACGAGCGCGCTCCTCTGACACGCTCGTGGTCGCTGGGCAACCGACAGACCCGTGCCGCAACACAGCGCTACGTGATCCACGACACGTGCGACCGCGACGCGGTTGGACATGCCACCGCTGGCGGTCGAAAGCACCATCGTCGTCTTCACATACCCTCCATCGCGATTCGGGTTGTAACAATGAAAGAGCTTCGTGGCGTCCAGGTCAAGCATTTTGCCTTTTGCGCGCCATGTCGCAATGACGCAGCCATGCTCCGCGACCCGCATCGCCACGCACGCTGCCGTTGCGCGCGTCTCGACTGACGGGCGATCGCGCGACGCCAAACCCTTTGTCGCACCGACTTCTTTTGCCGGTGCGAAGCCGCGAAAGGACGCGTTGTTTTGCGCGAAACCGTGTCCGGCGGAAGGGTGGTGCGACATCGACGAGCATCCAATCCGTCGGGGCGACCACCATGCTCGGTGCGTGCCGGAGGAGCTCGCGCGCCCGCCGCATCGTCGGACCGTGCCGCCCACGACGACCTCCATGGCCGCGCTCCATGCCGCCGCTCGGGCCGCCGGATCCGCCATCTACCTGGGAAAAGGCGAGGCAGGCTGGGCGTGGGCGGCTCCGGAGCGCCCCACCCTGGTGCTCGGTCCGACCCGCTCGGGAAAGACGTCGTGCGTCATCGTCCCGAACGTCCTCGCCGCGCCGGGAGCCGTCGTCAGCACCTCCACCAAGCCCGACGTGATGAGGTCGACGGCCTCGGCGCGCGCGGCGAGTGGCTGGACCCTCCTCTACGACCCGACGGGCGAGATCGATCCGGCCGCAGGCGTCCAGCGCGTGGGATGGTCGCCCGTCAACGCGTGCGCGGAGTGGGACGGAGCGCTCGCGACGGCCAACGCGATGATGCGCTCGGCGCAACAGGGGCGCACCGCGGACCACTGGACCGAGCGGGCCACGGCGCTCCTCGCTCCGCTCATGCACGCGGCGTCGCTCACGCACGAGCCGATGTCCACGGTGCTGTCGTGGGTGGATCGCCACCTCGGAGAGGACGCCTTGGATCGTCTCGGCGAGGGTTGTGGGGAGTCTCATCCGGCGGTCGACGTCCTGAGCGGCATCTTGAGCACGGATCCCCGCGAGCAGTCCGGCATCTGGTCGACCGCCTCCGGAGCTCTCGCCGCGTACCGCTTCACCTCGACGATCGCGTCGACGCGCCCACCCTTCCTCGACGTCCCCGCCTTCGTCGACGGAGCGAACACCCTCTACATCTGTGCGCCGTCGCGCATGCAGGAGCTCTACGCGCCCCTGGTGGTCGGCCTGCTCACCGAGATTCGGGATGCCACCTACCGCCGGGCGCGCGAGCCGCACCGGGAGGCCCCCGTGCTCTTGGCGTTGGACGAGGTCGCCAACATCGCCCCGCTGCCCGACCTTCCGAGCATCGTCACCGAGGGCGCCGGGCAAGGTTTGCTCACCCTCGCCTGCCTCCAGGACCTGTCGCAGGCGCGCGCCCGTTGGGGGCGCGACGCGGAGGGCTTCCTGTCGATCTTCGGTTGCACCCTGGTCTTCGGCGGGATCGCCGACATGCCGACCCTCGAGGCCCTCTCCCAGCTCGCCGGCGAGGTGGAGCTTCCCACCCGGACGGTCGGCACCAGCCGGGGCTGGGACGGGCGCCGGCAGCCCTCGTTGAGCGTTTCCACCACCTTTCGGCGCCGCCTCCCCGTCGACGTCGTCGGGAGGGGGTTGGCGGGTCGCGCCCTGTCGCTCGACGCCGCCAACCGCCTCGGCTGGGTCACCCTCACCCCGAGCTACTCGAGCCCTCCCTGGGACCGCCTGATCGGGCGAACGCTGGACCGGGGGGCGCGGGGCGCCGTGGCCCGCGAGCGCTAGCGGGTGGTCAGTGGCCGATCCCCCTCAGCAACGGCTCGCGCTCGACGCGAGGGCGACCGAGAGCGCGGTTGGTCTCGTCGATAGAGCGGCGAACCGAGAGCTGATGCGCGAGTTGCGGCGGCCCGCCGGCGCGCAGGGCGGTGCGCCCGTCGCCGCGCAGCTCGTCCACCAGGTCCCGTCCGTCCCACCGCTGCCGGTAGGCCTCGATCTCCTCGGCCGCGCGCCGCCAGGTCGGCTGGCGCGCCGACGCCACGGGCCGCGGTCCGATGAGGTCGAGGAGGTGCGACGGCACGAGCACCTCGGAGGGCGAGCGACGCGACTCGGTGACGCCCAGGCAGTCGTCGCGGACCCAGTGGTCGACGCTCGCCTCGACCTCGGCGGCCGGAACGCCGCGGAGGGCAGCGGCGCCCCAGGCACGCACCACGTCGCGCCTCGTCACCACCCGGCGCACCGAGAGCGCGGCGGCAAGAAAACGCTCGTCGATCGTGGCCCGGGAGGGGTCGTCGAGGGGAACGCCGGTCCGTCGGTCGAGGGAATGCGGGTCCAGACCGGCGCGCTCGGCGCGCCTTCGCCAGCGTCCGCCACGGTCGGCGAGCGACTCGGTCGGGTCCTTGCGGTCCCGCGTCTGGGCCCAGGCGATGCGCCCGGCCTCCCACGATGTGCTCGAGCGTCGCCAGAGGTGCTCGGCGATCTCCCCTTGCCGCCGGGAGAACTCGCCGATCACGGTGGGGCCGACGACTGCCGCCTCGATCTGCCCGCTCCTCCGGCGGGCCCACCCGATGCCGAGGTGTCGCGAGAGCTCCCCCCGCAGCTCGGCCTCGTAGAGGGAACCGGCGGCGGCGGCGTGGGCGAAGAGCCCGCGCCCGTCGGCCACGGTCCAACGCCCGTCGACACCGTGCACGAGGTTGGGCACCACGACATGGGTGTGCAGGTGGGGGTCGCCGGCTCGGCTGGCGCCGTGATCGAACCCCGCTCCGATCAGGCCACCGGTCGCGATCACCGCCCGTTCGCCACCCGCCCGCCGCCGGGCCGCGAGGGCCCTGCGCTCCACGTAGTCGAGTGCGCGGCCGACCGCCGCTCGATGTGATCCGAGGATCGTGTCGGCCACCTCGGCCGATGACGTCCCCCAGAGGATGCTGACCGACTTCGGAGCCGAGAAGCAGAGGTCGTAGCCACTCACCTCGACCCCACCGCCGGAACGCAGCGGCCGGGCCGTTCCCGGATGGCCCCCGCCGAGGAGCCGGTCCAGCTCCGGGGATCGGACCGCGCCGCGCAGCCCGAGGGAGCGCGCCTGGCCCCCGAGCCAACGACCGCGACCCGAATCGGTCCGATGGCTGGGGCCGTCGCCGTCGTCCCTGCGTCGCTCGGTTGCCGACTCGGGCCCTTCGTCGTGGGCGAGGTAATAGTCACCGGAGGTGGAGCGAAGACAGGCGACGGTGAGCAAATGGGCGAGACCTCCCGCGAGCGTGGGTGTCGACCTGGCGCCCGGGACGGGTCCGGCCGAAGCTACCCGGACCCCCCCACCGTTTCCGAGTCGCGGGGGCGTCCGTAGCGCTCGAGCAGCCGCCGTGCCGCCTTTGGGCCCAGGTCCGCGAGCTCGGCAGGGGCGACGAGCGATCCGTCGGGGCCCACCTGGAGCAGGAGCCGCTCGAGCCATGCCGTGCTCCCCGCGTAGAGGGTCACGTCGAAGGCTTCGTCGGGCAGGACCTGCACCTCCTCGACGGGAACCGAGTCGAGCACCCACGCGGCCGGGCCATCGAGTCGCAGATGCACCCGCGTGGCATCCGGTCCGGGGACGAAGGCGGATCCCGGGACGGCCCCCGTGCCGGTGGCGCCGGTGCGGTCGTCCCGCGCTTCGAGATTGGCGATCAATTCGGCGTCCACCTGCTCGCCCGTCGGACGCACCCCGTCGACCCGGTCGACGCGGAACCGCCGGAACGATCCGATGCCGAGGTCGACCGCGTCGAGGTACCACCGGCCCTCGATCGCCGAGAGGCGGGCGGGATCGATCACGCGGCTGCCGGTGCGGTCGCTCGAGACGGAGTGATAGGAGATCTCGGCCCGCAGCCCCCGGTCGACCACCCGGCGGACCTCCTCCAAGAGCGCCGGCTCGTCCAGGTCGACGGAGACCCTCTGGTGCCCGAGCGCCCGCTCCAGCTTCTCGAGCGCGCCGGCGAGCGCGCCCGACTGGTCGGCGCCCGGGATGGCGAGGATGGTCCGGGCCGAGGCGACGATCGAGAGGCCCTCTGCGGGGGTCAGCCGGCGCGGCCGCGCCAGGTCTTCGGGCAGTGCGGCCCGCACCCGGTCGCCGGTGATCACGATCTCCATGAGGACGTCGGGGGTGTAGGGCGGAAGGCCGCAGCAGGCGGCGAGCTCGAGCTCGCACACCACGTCGTCGGGCTCGATCTCGAAACGACTCGAGACCTCCGCGATGCCCGCCTCCCCGACCTGTGCCAGCCAGCCCACCATCGCCAGCAGGCGGCGAAGGCGCTGCGCGGTGTCGGGCCGGCTCGGTGCGGACGCCACCGTCGGCGCAGTTGGCCCGCCGTCCCGCGAGGGAGCCGACCCCGGCGGTGGTGGCTCCGGCCCGGCTGTCCCGGACCCGGCCTCTCCCGAGCCGGCCGCCTCGGAAGGGTTGGGCCGGGCCGAAGCGGTCGATCGAAGCCAGTCGACCAGCTCGTCGCGCCAATCCTGGGGCTCGACCAGCTCGGCATGGTCGAGCAACGCGAGCAGCCAGGATCGCAGCGCCGTGAAGTTGGTGACCGGCAGCCGGATCCGCACGCCCCCGCCCGCTTCCCGGCTGACCACCGAGCGCTCGCCCACCTCCTCGACCACCCTTGGAGCGACGACGGCGTCGACGTCGAGCAGCGCTTGCCGCTCGTCCCCCTCACCGACCTGCCAGGGCTCGCCGGGGACTCCCGAAGACGGGTCCAAGCCCTCGGGAAACGCTGCGCTGCCGGGCTCGCCCAGCGTCGGCGGACCCTGCAGGCGGTCCACCCGGAAGGTCCGCTGCGCGTCAGGACGGTGGTCCCACCCCACCAGATACCAGTGGCCACGGCGGAACCAGAGCCCCCCGGGGGAGACCTCTCTCGTGGTGCCGTGGTACTCGAAGGCCACGCGGGACCGTGTGCGCAACGCCTCCCAGACGGTGTGCAGGTGGGGCGGGGCGACCAGGGAGGCGAGCGGGTTGGCGTCGTCGACGCCGGCTGCCCCCAGCTTCAGCAGCGCACCCCGCCCGCTAAGGTTGCCGAGGTGGACACCGGCTACGGCCAGGTGCAACGCGCTCTGCTCCTCCCGGTCGAGATCGAGATCGGGCAGGTAGTAACGATCCGGATCGATCCGGTACCCGAACTGCTCGGGTCCCTCGATCGCCTCGGTCATGAGGGGGATGCCCTCCTCCCGGAGCAGGCGCTTGTCCCGCTCGAAGGCCTGCCGGCGCGCCCCCTGGGCCTCCGGGTAGCCGGGGACCTGCTGGGCGATCTCGTCGAGGGGCATCGGACGCCGGGCGTCGAGCAGCACGAGCAGGAGGTCGGTCAGGCGCTCGAGCCGGTCGTAGGGCATCGCCCTCAGCGTACGGCTCCCGCCTACGGATCACGTTGAGGGGGAGGCCGCGTGCACGGATCTCCCTGGACCTTCTCCGCCCACCCGGTCGCCGGGGTCGTCGTCGTCGCGCTGGCCGTCACCTACGGGCTCGCGGTGCGCCGACCGGAGTGGCGGGCCACCCGGCGCCAGGTCGCGATGTTCGCCTCGGGGCTGCTCTTGTTGCTCGTGTGCTGCAGCTGGCCCCTGGCCGATCTCGCCGCCCACTGGTCGTTGACGGCGCTCGTCGTGCAACGGCTGGTGCTGACCCTGGCCGTGCCGCCGCTCCTGATCCTCGGGACTCCCCAGCGGATCGTCGTGGCCCTGACCCGTCCGGCGCCGGTCGACGCGATCGTCCGCCGTTGCACCCGCCCCGCGGTGGCCATCGTGGTCGTCACGGTGGTGGCGGTCGGCACCCTCACGGTCGCCGCCGTGCAATGGCAGTCGTCCTCCACGATCGGACGCGGGCTCCTCGACCTCGTGCTCCTGCTCGCCGGCATCGTGCTCTGGACGCCGGTGCTCCACCACCTCCCCGGCCTCAATCGCCCGTCCGCCCTCGGACGGGCCGGCTACCTCATCGTCCAGTCGATCGTGCCGAGCTTCCTCGCGGTGGTCTGGATCTTCGCCCGCCACCCCCTCTACCCCGCCTACGGCCACGCCCGCCTCTTCGGCATGGCGCCGCTCACCGACCAGCAGCTCGCCGGGTTCGTGGCGAAGCTCGGGACCATCGCCGCCCTGTGGACCGTGGCCTTTGTCGTCTTGAGCCGGGCCCAGCGGGCGTCCGAGCGGGGCGAGGATGGCGAGACGCTCACCTGGGCGGACGTCGAGCGTCAGCTCCTGCGCCTCGATCGCTACCAGAGGCGGGACAAGATCGAGTAGCCCGACGGCAAGGCCGGCCGGGCGCGCTAGGCCGCGTGGGGGTGGCCGAAGCGGTTGGGCGGGAAGTGCACGAGGATCGTCACCACCACCTCGGGACGGGGGTAGGAGACGATCACGATGGCCAGGTGGCCCCGGCGGCGACCCGCCGGGTGGAGCACCCCCGAGCGCTCGAAGTGGCCGCTGTACTCGACGACGCAGAACCGCTGGCGCGTCCGGACCCGACCGACGAGGGCGTCCGCGTAGACCTGGGAGCTCCGGAGGAGCGAGTCGCTCCACACGAGGCGGACCCCGTTCAGATGACCCTGGCCGTGGACGGCGGCGCTCGCCTCGGGCAGGGCGAGGTAGCAGGGACCGTTGGACGTTCCGAGCTCGCTGCGGGCGGAGGTGCACGACGCCAGGACCATCGCGGCGACGATCGCCGCGACCACGACAGCGCCGGCGGCCCTCGCCAGGTCCGCGCACCCGGCGAACGGTGGGCGCCGCGGGTGGGCCCGGGCCCTCACGTCGCCCTCTCCATGACCCGGTCGATGCCGACGCGCGGCCAGCGGCCCCGGCGGACGGCCAGCGCCAGGACGCCGGCGCAACCCCAACCCACGGGCAGCTGCGCCCAGAAGCTGATGAGGCGGTACAGCAGCACGGCGGCCACCGTCGTGGCCTGCGGACCGCCGAACGCCACCAGCGCGATCGTGATGCTGCCCTCGACCGCGCCGAGGCCGCCGGGGGTGACGGGCAGGTTCGCGGCGAGCTGGCCGGCGCCGTAGGCGAGCAGCAGGCCCTCCCACGGGATGGGGGCGCCGACGGCGAGGAAGGCCAGCGCGAAGCACCCGCAGTCGAAGAGCCAGTTGCCGAGCCCGAACCCGAGGATCGTCACCGCGTCCCGGCGCCGGATCTTGACGACGGTGATCCAACCGACCACCCGCTCGACGGTGGCGTCGAGGTCGCCCCTCGGTCGCCCGGTCAGCCGCCGAGCGGCGCGGATCGCCCACGTGGTGACCACGATGAGGGGTCGCTCGTAGACGAGGAGGACGGCGGCCGCCGTGGTCACCAGGAGCACCGAGATGACCACGGTGATCAGGTCCAGGCTGGCCCCCTCCGAGGTGGCCAGGGCGACCCCGGCCGCGGCGACGAGCGCCAGGGAGAGGGCGGCCGCGACCATCGTGCCGACGAGGGCCCAGGCGGCCAGGGGCTCCCGTGCGCCGAAGCGCCGGTACCAACGGAAGCCGTAGACCGCGCTGAACGCCGAGCCCGCCGGCAGCGAGTTGTTGATGGACTGGGCGGCGAACGTCATCCCCACGAGCGGTCGGTAGGGAGCCCACAGCCCTCCGGCACGCAGGAGACGGTGCTGCATCCGGGCGAACGACAGGAACGAGCACAATTCCAGCAGGCTCGCAGCAACGATCCACCACACGTTGAGGTGGCCGAGGATCTGGCCGATCTGGCTCAGCTCGTCGGTCTGGTCGGCGAGCACCCAGATCGCCAACGCTCCGAGACCGAGTCCGAGCACGAGACGAAGGACGGGCCACGCCCGAGCCAGCGGACGGAGGTACGTCCCCCAACGGGAGCGGCCGGGCCCGTCGTCGGCGTCCGGCGTCGACCCCACCGGGACGGCGACGGCGACCACGCCATCGGGGGCGGGGCCCGGGGGCTCGGCAACGACCCCGTCTCCGCTCGCGACACCACCCGGCGCGTCGGTCGGGGCGGTCACCTGGTCCGCCCCGAGCACCTCCTCGCCGGCGTGATCGACCATCTAGGTGGATGGGCGGCGACCGGGCGCGCTCTGCGAGCCACTACCAAGCACGTCCGAGCGTAGATCGCAGCGGCCCGGCATCGAAGTGCAGGGCCGGGCGCCCGTCAACCGAAGGCGGCGCTCCTCAGCTCGTCCACGGACAGCTCCGCGGTGGCCTCGCCGCCACACTGCGGGCAGTGGTTCACGTGCCGCCAGGACCGCAGCAGCCTCGTGCCCTCCGGGTTCAAGAGGACCACGAAGGACTCGGACAGCGGGTCCAGCTCGAGCCCGAAGTACGGCCGCCAGGCGGTGGAGGCGTGCCGAGCATCCAGGTCGAGGCCCTTGAGGATGCGCCGGAAGCGCAACCTCTCCGTATCGAACACCCAGGTGCTGTGGCACGACTCGAGCACCATGGGCGTGTCTCTCGAACCCTCCATGGCACGAATCATGCCCCAAGGTTCTGTCGGATGTCCCTCGGAATCATTGCGATTCCATGACGGTCCGCGAATTCCCTTGCCGACTGCGGTATTGGGGGGAAATCCGCAGGCGGGGGGACCTGTCCACGCCCGGATCCGACGTCCCGTCGCGACCCGGAGGGGAGCCGCTAGAGCCCCGAGACGTCGCCCCCACCGTCGGTCGAGGGGCGCCGCCAGGGACCCGACCGACCACCGGACTTCTCCCAGAGGGCGAGGTCCTCGATGGTCATCGTGCGGTCCGCCGACTTGCACATGTCGTAGACGGTCAGGGCGGCCATCATGCAGGCCGTCATGGCCTCCATCTCGACCCCCGTGCGGTCGACCGTCTCCACCTGAGCCTCGACCTCCACGGAGTCGTCGCCGATGGAGAAGTTGACCGCGACGGACCCGACCAGGAGGGGGTGGCACATGGGCAGCAGGTCCGCCGTCCGCTTGGCCGCCTGGATCCCCGCGATCCGAGCGGCGGCCAGGACGTCTCCCTTGGTGATGGCGTTGTTGGCCACCTTGTCGGTTGTCTCCGGCAGCATCGTCACCCGGCAACGGGCGAGCGCCCGGCGATGGGTCGGCTCCCGGGGGGTGACGTCGAGCATCCTCGCGCCGCCCAGAGGATCCAGGTGGGTCAAGCTCCGTTCCGACGCCACAGCTCCCCAGTCTAGGACGACCTGGGGCGACGGAATTCCGGCGTGGCGGCGAGCGCCACCGGACCGCTTGGCCCGCTCGTGCTTGGGCGCACTACCCGGCGTCGCCCGCGGTAGAATTAGCACTCAGGAATCGAGAGTGCCAAGGTCCCGACGACCTACGTCCGAGCAGGGAGCCCAACCGATGCCGACCTACGAGTACGCCTGCAAGTCTTGCGGTGAGCGCACCGAGGCGGTCCAGGCGTTCTCCGACCCCCCGCTCACGGAGTGTCCCCACTGCGGCGGGACCCTGCGGAAGGTCTTCGGCACCCCGGCCATCGTCCTGAAGGGCAGCGGGTTCTACAAGACCGACAGCCGATCCGGCTCCAACGGCCAGCGCGGCGACCAACCGGCCAAGTCGACCTCGGGCACCTCGGACAAGGGCGAGGGCGACACCAAGAGCTCGGGCGACAAGTCGGAGTCCGGGGGCTCCACCTCGTCGGGGTCCTCACCGGCGTCCACGCCTTCGACGTCGTCCACGCCCGCCGCCTCGAGCGCCTGACCTTGTCGCCGGCCCCCTCCGGGCGCCGGGCGCCCGGGCTCAAGAGCGCGACTCCCGTCTCGCCTCGAGCTTTCTAGGCCCCGCTCACCTGCATCTCCGCGACGGCGAGGGTCTGCCCCGCCGCCACGCCGGGCAGCCACTCGATGTCGCCGCCGATGTAGGCGACCGACTGCAGCATCCGCTGCAGCGTCGAGGCCACGGTGATCTCGCGGACCGGCTCGGCGAGCTCCCCTCCCCGGATGAGCAGTCCCTCGGCGCCGACGGACAGGTCCCCGCTGATCGGGTTGACCCCCGAGTGCACCCCGGTCACCGACTGGACGTAGAGACCCTCTCCCACGGCGCCCAGGATCTCCTCCCGGGTCATCGAGCCCGGCTGGAGGACCATCGCCCGGCAGCCGGACCCCGGGCCTCCCGAGTAGCCCCCGCGCACGGCCGATCCCGTCGACGAAGTGCCCGCCCGGCGAGCCGACACGGTGTCGAAGAGGAAGCCCTGGAGCACGCCCCCCTCGACCAGCAGGTTGCGCCGGCACGCCAGACCCTCGCCGTCGTACCGGGACGCGCCGTAGGCGCGGGGATCGGTCGGGTCGTCCACGAGCGTCACCTCGGGCGCGGCCACGCTCTCGCCCACCCTCTCGGCCAGGAAGGAGCGGCCCTTCACCACCGCCTCGCCCGAGAGGGCCCCGGCGATCACCGCGACCAGCGTCGACACCACCCGGGGGTCGAAGACGACGGTGCAGCGCATCGACTTGGCCTTCCTCGCTCCGAGCATGCGCAGGGCCCGCTCGAGGGCGTCGTTGCCGGCGCGCTCGAGGTCGAGCTCCTCCGGTCGGCGCCCCGCGCTGAAGCCCGTGCCGGTCTGGCTGTCGGCGCCCTGGCCCGCGATGGCCGACACCGAGAGGAAGGCCGAGGTCCGGCGGCTCGACGAGCGGATGCCCGTCGAGGAGGCCAGCCCGACCTCCACGCTCGAGTCGCCGTAGTCGGCGGAGGCGACCTGGCGGATGCGGGGGTCGCCGTGGCGGACGGCCCGTTCGAGCTCGAGCGCCAGCGCCACCTTCTCGTCGGTGCTGAGCTCGCTCGGCCGCCAGACGTCGAGCGAGGCGGGTGCCACCCCGTCGGGACGGGCCAAGGCCACGTAGGGGTCGGGGGTGGCGAACCGCGCGTTGTCCCTCGCCTCGGCGATCGTCTCCTCGACCACGTCGGGCTCGAGGGACCCGGCCCATGCGAACCCCATCCGGCCGCCCTCCTGAGCGCCAGCCCCTCCCGGCCCGTCCGTGGGCTCGACCCCCGGGTCCGGCAGCGCCCCGAGGATGACCCGCACGCCGATGCCGGCCGAGGACGCCGACGACAGGGACTCCACGTCCCCCTCGAAGGCCCGGACCTCGGTCTCCTCGCCGCGGGCCAGGTAGATCTCCATCTCCTCGCCCGGCCCGGCGCTGCGCTCCACGAGCTCGACCGCCCGGTCGAGCAGCTCGCCGGTACGGTCGAGGGCCCCCGGGGGGCCGGTGGTGGCGCTCACGACCCGGCGGCCGTCATGCCGCGGTGCCGCCGACGGTGACGGCGCCCGCGATGCGCAGCGTCGGCTGCCCACACCCGACCGGCACGCTCTGGCCGTCCTTGCCGCAGGTGCCGGGCATCATCGCGAAGTCGTTGGCCACGGCGTCGATCCGCCGGAGCACCTCCGGCCCGTTCCCGATCAGGTTGGCGTCCCGCAGCGGCTCGGTGATGCGGCCCCCCTCGATCAGGTAGGCCTCCGTGGTGCCGAAGACGAAGTCCCCGGTCGTGGTGTTGACCTGCCCACCGCCCAACTTGGCGACGTAGACGCCGCGGGGCGTCTGGGCGATCACCTCGCCGGGATCGTCCTCGCCGGCCAGGAGGAAGGTGTTGGTCATCCGCACCATCGGCAGGTGCTGGTAGGTCTGGCGGCGCCCGTTGCCCGAGGGGGCCCTCCCCTCCTTGCGGGCCCGCAGCCAGTCCCACATGTAGTCGGTCAGCACGCCGTTCTCGATGAGCACGTTGCGAGCGGCCGGCCGGCCCTCGTCGTCGATCGTGTACGCGCCCCACTCGCCGCCCACGGTGCCGTCGTCGACCAGCGTGATCAGGGGGCTCGCCACCTGCTGGCCGACCTGGCCGACGTACACGGAGGCGTCCTTCACGATGTGGTCCGCCTCGAGTCCGTGCCCGCAGGCCTCGTGGAAGAGGATGCCTCCGCTCCCACCGGCCAGCACGACGGGCAGCTCGCCGGACGGTGCCGGTCGGGCCTGCAGCTTGGTCAGCGCCCGGCCGGCCGCGATGCGGGCGATCTCCTCGACCTCGACGCGCTGGAGCAGCTCGAGCCCCTCGGTGCGGGCGACGGTCTCGAAGCCCGTCTGCATGCCGGTGTCGCCCGTCGCCACGACCGAGACGCTGAAGCGGGTCCTCACCTGGTCGTCCTCGGCGAGCACGCCGTCGGACGTGGCGACCAGGATCCGCCGCCGGCTGTCGCCGTACCCCGCCTGCACCTGGCTCACGGCGCCGCCCGACGCCCGGGCCGCCTCGTCGGCCCTCGCCAGGAGCTCGAGCTTCTGCTGCTTGGGGACGGTCTCGGGCAGGATCTCGGCCCTCGGTGCCACGGGCCGGAGGGTCGGCAACTCGGCCCTCCGGACGCCCCCTCCACCCTCCCGGGCCACCGACGCGGCGGCCTCGGCGGCGCGAGTGAGGCCCTCCTCGCTCAGGTCCGCCGTGTGGGCGAAGCCGGTCGTCTCGCCGACGATCACCCGGATCCCGGCGCCCCGATCGCGCCCCGACGACAGCTCCTCGACTCGCCGGTCGTCGAGCACCGCTCCCGACGTGCGGCGATCCTCTGCAAAGACCTCGGCCATGTCGCCGCCCCGCCGCAGCGCCGCGTCGACGACGCGCTCCACCACACCGGGGTCGATCAACGGGGCATCGGTCACGAGCGGTATCGTAATGGTTGTGTCACATAGGGCCTCCGGTGCAGTGGATCTCTCGACGGTCGCCACGTCGGTCCGGGCCGGCATCAACGCCCAGATCAGCCTGACGATCGGAGAGCGAGACACCGCGCTCGCCCTCGGCAGCGGGGACGTCGCCGTGCTCGGGACCCCCCGGCTGGTCGCCCTCTGCGAGGAGGCCGCCTGCCAGGTGCTCGAGGACCGCCTGGACCCGAGCCAGACGCTCGTGGCGAGCCGGGTCCAGTTCGACCACCTGGCGCCCGTCGCCGTCGGGAGGACGGTCACGGCCGAGGCGACGCTCCAGCGGGTGGAGGGGCGCCGGTACATCTTCACGGTGTCGGTGTCGATGCAAGCCGACAAGTGCACGACGCTCGTCGGGGCGGGGCGGGTGACCCGCGTGCTGGTGGATCGAGAGGCCTTCTTGCAGAAGGCCGGCCGATCCCGGTGATCCTCCCGAGCATCGAGACACCAGAGGACCTTCGGGGGCTCAGCTACGAGGACCTCGCCAAGCTCTCCGCCGAGATCCGGTCCTTCATCGTCGAGGCCGTCACGACGACCGGCGGCCACCTCGGCTCGAACCTCGGGGTGGTGGAGCTCACCCTGGCGCTGCACCGGGTGTTCGACTCCCCCCGCGACGCCATCCTGTGGGACACCGGGCACCAGGCCTACGTGCACAAGCTCGTCACCGGACGGCGCTACCGGTTCAAGGACCTCCGCCAGGAGGGCGGGCTGTCGGGATACCCCAACCGGTCCGAGTCGGAGCACGACTGGATCGAGAACAGCCACGCCTCGACCGTGCTCTCGTACGCCCACGGGCTCGCCACCGCGTTCGACCGGGCGGACGGCGCGCCGGAGGAGGCGGAACGCCGCGTCGTCGCGGTGCTCGGCGACGGGTCGCTGACCGGGGGCATGGCCTACGAGGCGCTCAACAACCTCGGGCACTCGAAGAGCCGCGTCGTCGTCATCCTGAACGACAACGGCCGCTCCTACGCACCGACGATCTCGCAGCTCTCGCAGAGCCTGACGACCCTCCGCCTCAACCCCACCTACCTGCACACGCGCAGCCGCGTGCGCAACCTGCTGCGCGAGATCCCCGCCGTCGGCGAGCTCGCCTATTCGGGGCTCCACGGCGTCACGAGCGGTCTCCGGGAGATGGTGGCGCCGCACATCTTCTTCGAGGCACTGGGCGTGCGCTACGCCGGGCCCATCGACGGGCACGACTTCGCGGTGATGGAGCAGGCCTTCGTCCACGCCTCCGAGTGGGACGGCCCGATCGTCGTCCACGTCCTCACCCAGAAGGGACGCGGCTACGCCCCCGCGGAGGAGGACGAGGAGCAGTGCCTCCACGACGTCAAGGCGAAGCGCCCGCTGGCGGCGGCCCCGCCCGGCGGCCCCGCGGCGCCCAGCATCCCGGCCCGGCCGGCCACCCGGAGCGGCGCACCGGCACCCTCCGCGGGGGCCGAGGCGACCCGCGCCCTCGTCCCGTCGACCTATACCGAGGCCTTCACCCGGGCGCTGATCCGCCACGCCGAGGAACGGCCCGAGCTGGTCGCCCTCACGGCCGCGATGCCGGGACCGACCGGCCTCCTGCCGTTCCAGCAACGGTTCCCCGATCGTTGCTTCGACGTGGGCATCGCCGAGCAGCACGAGATGACCTCCGCCGCCGGGATGGCCATGGGCGGGCTCCGGCCCGTCGTCGCGGTGTACTCGACCTTCTTCTCGCGGGCCTTCGACCAGGCCAACCTCGACGTGAGCCTGCACGGCCTGCCCGTCCTGGTGGCGCTCGACCGCGCCGGGATCACCGGCGACAACGGCCCCAGCCACCATGGCGTCCTCGACCTCGCCCTGACGCTGTCCATCCCCGGGATGACGGTCTTCGCGCCGTCGTCGACGGAGGAGCTCGAGGCCATGGTCGCCACCGCTCTCGGGCTCGAGGGCCCCGCGTCCATCCGGTACCCGTCCACTCCCCCCCGCCACGTCTCGCTCGACGAGGTGGGCTCGGGACTGGAGGCCCGCCAGGTCCGGCAGGGGGACGGCAGCGTCTGCCTGCTCGGAGTGGGCAAGCTCGTGGCCGCCTGCCTCGCTGCCGCCGACGAGCTCGAGTCGCTCGATGGGGTCCGGGCCACGGTCTGGGACGTCCGGGTCGTCTGCCCGCCCGATCTCGCCATGCTGGAGGACGCGGCGCGTCACTCGCTGGTGGTGACGGCGGAGGACGGCGTCCGGTTCGGAGGCGCGGGCATGTTCCTCGCGGATGCGATGGCCCGGCTCGCGGAGGCGGACGCACCGGAGGTGGAGGTGCTCGGTCTCCCCCGGCGCTTCATCCCGCAGGGGCGTGCCGACGACCTTCTCTCCGAGCTCGGGCTCGACGGCCCCGGCATCGCCCGCTCGACGCGGGAGGCCCTCAGTCTTTGTTCGCGCCGTGTGCGCGCACGTAGTCGTTGACCGAGTAGTAGGAGTCGATCGACTCGCCGGCGTCACCCCAGAAACCCTCGAGCACGTCGAAGCTGATCTCGCCGCGCTCGACGTAGTGGTTGTTCACGTCGGTGATCTCGAGCTCCCCTCGACCTGAGGGCCGCAGGGTGCCGATCACGTCGAACACGGAGGCCTCGTAGCAGTAGATGCCGGTCACGGCATACCGGCTCGGAGGACGGTCCGGCTTCTCGACGATGCGCGTCACCCGGCCCCCCTCGAGCTCGGGCACGCCGAGGTGGCACAGATGCTCCGGTTGGTCGACCTCGGTCAACAGGATCCGCGCACCGACCGGCCGCTCGGCGAACGCGTCGATCATCGGTCGCAACGACCGCTCGACGATGTTGTCGGCGAGCATGACCGCGACAGGCTCGCTGTCACAGAAGCGCTCGGCGAGCCCCAGCGCCTCGGCGATCCCCCCGGGGGACTCCTGGTAGGCGTAGCACAGCCGGTCGATCCCGAACTCGTTGCCGTTGCCGAGCAACCGCAGGAACTCGCCGGCGTGGGTCCCCCCCGTGATCAGCATCAGGTCCGTGACGCCGGCCTTGACCAGCGCCTCGATCGCCCACTGGACCATCGGCCGGTCGTAGATGGGGAGCAGGTGCTTGTTCGTGATCCGGGTGAGGGGATACAGGCGCGACCCGGTGCCACCGGCGAGCAGGACACCCTTCATCGCCGCGCAGTCTACGTTGCCTCCCATGCCCGACCTCGTCCACCTCCCCGACGTGACGCTGTCCTTCGACGTCGCCGGCGACGGCGAGCCCGTCGTCCTGCTCAACGGCTGCGGGGCCCCGGCGCTCGCCTACCAGCTGGAGCTCGCGCCCGGCCTGGTCGCTGCCGGATACCAGGTCGTCAGCTACGACCACCGCGGCATGCCGCCCTCCTCCGGGCCGCCCGCCCCGTACTCGGTGGCCGATCTGGTGGACGACCTGCGAGGGCTCCTCGATCACCTCGGGATGGAGCGGGTGCGGCTCGCGGGCCATTCGATGGGCGGCTGGGTGGCCGAGATGCTGGCGGCCCGCGAGCCCGAGCGGGTCCGAGCCGCCGCCTTCATGGGCAGCTGCAACCCCTCCACCGAGTGGGAGCGGATCAGCGCGCAGGGGCAGTGCGAGATGTCCCGGCTGGGGGACGCGCTCCCCTCCGTCTACGACACGATGGAGGTGCTGCGCTACCTGCCCAACTCGGAGATCCAGGACGACGAGGTGGTCGCCACGTGGGCGGCGCTGCTCGAGGGCAGTGATCACTGGGCGAACCCCGGTCGTCTCGGTCAGTGGGAGGCCTGCCGGAGCTGGACCAACGATCCGGACCGCACGGCGCATTGGACCTCGCTCGAGGTGCCCTGCCTCGTCATGGCCTTCGAGCACGACATCGACTCGCCGCCGGCCGGCGCCCGGGAGGCGGCGAGCCGGATCCCCAGCGCGCGCTTCGTCGAGGTGCCCGGCGCGAGCCACCTCGGGCCGATCACCCACGGCGCAACGGTGCTGGCGCACCTCGTCGCCTTCTTCGCGCAGTCCTGAGGGGTGCGCCGCCCGATCGCCGGGGGCGGGCGGCCGCCCCGCCTCCTACGAGGTCAGCGTGAGCACGCCGCGGGCCAGCTGGCCGGTCTCCATCTGCTCGATGATCTCGTTCACGTCCTCGAGGGGCCGCGTCACGGACACGAGCTCGTCGAGCATCAGGGTCCCCGACCGGTAGAGGTCGATCATGAGCGGGATGTCCTGGTGGGGCCGGCACGAGCCGTAGCGGCAGCCGATCAGGCCCCGGTCGACGTACGCGAGATCGTTGATGTCGACGCCGATCTCCGTGCCGCGCGGCGGGATCCCGATGGCGACCGCGGTCCCGCCCCAGTCGAGGGACTGCAGCGCGCTGCGCAGCACCGCGGCGTGGCCCACGCAGTCGAACGCCCAGGTGACGCCCCCCATCGGGCCCATCGCACCGGCGGCCGACTCCGGGTTGGGCGCCAGGAGGTCCCGGATCGCTGTCGCCGCGTCCGTCGCCGACGCGTCGACGAAGTCGGTGGCGCCGAACTGGCGGGCGTACTTCTCCTTGGAGACCATCGTGTCGACGGCCACGATCCGGGTGGCGCCGGCGATCCGCAGCCCCTGGATCACGTTGAGCCCGATGCCGCCGACCCCGAAGACCGCCGCGGTCTCCCCCGGGCGCACCCGGGCCCGGTTGAACACGGTGCCCACGCCCGTCAACACCCCACAGGCGATGAGGCACGCCGAGGTGAGGGGCACGTCGTCGGGGATCTTGACGGCCTGCACCTCCTGGACCACGGTGCGCTCGGAGAAGACCGAGACGGCGGCGAAGTTGGAGGCGGGCTGACCCTTGTAGGTGAACGGCTCCGAGACGTTGCCGAGGGTGTGGATGCACCAGGTGGGGTGCCCCGTCGAGCAGGCGCGACACACCCCGCAGTTGGCGGTGGTGGCGACCACGACGTGGTCTCCCGCCTTGACGGACCGCACCTCCGAGCCGACCTCCTCCACGATGCCGGCGCCCTCGTGGCCGAGCACGGACGGGGCCTTCCACGGAATCGTCCCGTTGATGACCGAGACGTCGGAGTGGCAGACGCCCGCCGCGCCGATGCGGACGATGACCTCCCGGGGTCCCGGGTCGCGGACCTCGAGCTGGTCGGTGACGTCGACGCCGTCTCCCGTGTACACGATTCCCCTCATTGCCGCTCCGATCTGTCGTTTCGTCCTTCTTGCAGGGCCTGGCGCCCGGCGAAGATGCGCCGCAATTCCGTCTTGAGGACCTTGCCGCTGGCGTTGACGGGGAGGACCCCGAGAAACTCGACGTAGCGGGGCGCCTTGTAATTCGCCATGATCGACCGGGACCAGTCGACGAGCTCTCGGGCCAGGTCCGGCCCGGCCTCGGCCGAGGACGAGGGAACCACGAAGGCACATCCCACCTCGCCCATGCGCTCGTCGGGCACCCCGATCACCGCGACCTGCGCGATCGCCGACGACCCCCGCAGCATGGCCTCGATCTCGGCGGGGTAGGCGTTGAAGCCGCCGACGACGAACATGTCCTTGACCCGGTCGGTGATCGAGACGTTGCCCTCGTCGTCCATCGTCCCGATGTCACCGGTGTGGAGCCATCCCTCGGCGTCGACGGCCGCGGCGGTCGCCTCGGGGTCGTTCCAGTAGCCGTCCATGACCGTGTAGCCCCGGACCACGATCTCTCCGGGCTCGCCGCGAGGCACCTCGCCCTCGGGTCCGACCACCCGGACCTCGAGGTCGGGGATGGCCCGCCCCGACGTCGTGGCGACGAGGACGGGGGGATCGGTCCGGCGGCACATCGTGACGGTCCCGCACGACTCGGTGAGGCCGTAGGCGGTGAGGACGGTGTCGAACCCGAGCTCGTCGCCCATGGCCTCGACGAGCTCGACGGGGACGACCGCGGCGCCCGTGACGCCGAGGCGGAGCGATCGCAGGTCGTAGTCCCTGCGCCGCGGATGGTCGAGGATCGACTGGTAGAGGGTCGGGGGGCCCGGGAGGACGCTCACGCGCTGGGCCGCCACGGTCTCGAGCACCCGGTCGACGTCGAACACGGCCTCCGGGAGGATCGTGGCCCCCGTCATCAGGCACGCGAGGATGCCCGCCTTGTAGCCGAAGGTGTGAAAGAACGGGTTGACGACCAGGTAGCGATCGTCCGCTCGGAGCCCGACGATGGACGCCCAGGTGGCGAAGGTGCGGAGGGAGACGGCGTGGGTGGCCGTCGCCCCCTTGGGATTGCCCGTGGTGCCGGAGGTGAAGAGGAGGTCGCTGACGTCGGCCGGCCCCACCTGGCGCCCCCGGTCGACGGCCGCCTCCACCGACACGCGGGAGCCGGCTTCGACGAGGTCGCCCAGAGGTCGCACCGGCCCCACGCCCGTGGGGTCCGCCGCGGGCAGCGGTCCGTGGTCGCGCAGGACGACGATGTCGGAGAGCTGGCCGAGCTCCTCCCCCTGGAGCAGCGCGGGGTAGTCGACCCCGAGGAACCCCCGGACGGTGAACAGGGTCCGGGCGCCCGAGGCCCTCAGGATGTAGGCGGCCTCTCCCCCCTTGAACCGCGTGTTCAGGGTCACGAGGATCCCGCCCGCACCGAGGACGCCGAGCGCCGCGACGATCCACTGCGCGCTGTTGGGCGCCCAGATCGCGACGCGGTCGCCCCGGGCCACGCCCGAGGCCATCAGTCCCCTCGTGACGTCCAGGGTGGCCTGGGCCAGCTCCCCGTAGGTCAGGCGGATGTCGCCGTCCACCACCGCGTCGGCGTCGGGGTGACGGTCCGCGGCGTCCTCGACGAGGCGCGGCACGGTCCCCCAGCGAAGGTCGGCCCGTGGATCCTCGTCGCCGCTCATCTGCACCACCTCGGGCTCACGGGTGCTGGTTGCTCACGGAGACGATCTCCCCGCTCATGTACGAGGAGTAGTCGCTCGCCAGGAACACGACCGTGGTCGCCACCTCCCAGGTCTCCGCCGAGCGCCCGAAGAGCTCCCGCTGGCGCAGGATCTCGAGGTCCTCGTCGGAGATGGTCCGGTTGAGGAACGGGTGCAGCACGAGGCTCGGCGAGATCGCGTTGACGCGGACCCCGGCGGGCGCCGCCTCCGCCGCCGCGCATCGGGTGAGCGCCATGACGCCGGCCTTGGCGGCCGCGTAGTGGGCCTGCCCGGCCTGGGCCCGCCACCCGAGGACCGAGGCGTTGTTGACGATGACGCCGGCCCGGCGCGGCAGCATGTGACGAAGGGCGGCGCGGGTGCAGCGGAAGGTGCCCGTCAGCGTCACGTCGAGGACCTTGTCCCACTGGTCGTCGGTCATCTCGACGAGCGGCACGGTGCCGCCGAGGCCGGCGTTGTGCACGGCCACGTCCACCCGGCCGAACGTCTCGACGCTCCGGTCGAAGAGCCGCTGCACGTCGGCCTCCTGGGTCACGTCGCAGGCCACGCCCACGACCTCCCGGGCCGATCCGTCCCGCAGGGCCTCGACGGTCTCGGCGAGCCGGCGCTCGTGCGCGTCGGAGACGACCACGTCCGCGCCTTCCTCGAGGCACCGCTTGGCCGTCGCGGAGCCGATGCCGGTCCCCGCGGCGGCGGTCACGATGACGACGCGGTCCTGGAGCAGACCGTGGCCGGGCGGGGGGTCGGGCGCCGGCGGCGGGGTGAAGGTTGCATCGAGGCTCATGCCGTCCTCTCCTCAGGGGTCCTGCTCCGGGTCGCCGGCTGCACCTTTGGCTCGGCCGGCAGCCCGAGGACCCGCTCTCCGATGATGTTGCGCTGGATCTCGTTGGACCCGCCGTAGATGGTGTCGGCGCGCGAGAACAGGAACGTCCGCTGCCACTCGTCCAACTCGTAGGGCGGGCCGTCGAGGACGGTGGCCTCCATGCCGAGGATGTCCACGGCGAGCTCGCCGAGGCTGCGGTGCCAGGATCCCCAGTAGAGCTTGGAGATGGACGCCTCCGGGGGTGCGGCCGGTCCGTCCAGCCCCGAGAGGCTGCGCAGGGTGTTGTAGCGCATCACCTCGAGGTCGGCGTAGGCCCGGGCGAGGCTCTGCCGCACCACGGCCTCGTCGAGACGGCCCCGGCGCCGGGCCTCCGTCACCAGGCGGTCGAGCTCCCTGCGGAACGACAGGAGGTGCCCGAGCATGGCCACCCCCCTCTCGAAGGCCAGCGTGGCCAGCGCGACAGTCCAGCCGTCGCCCTCCCGCCCGAGCACGTTCTCCCTGGCGGTGCGCGCGCCGTCGAAGAAGGTCTCGTTGAATTCCGAGGGTCGCGGTGAGCTGCTGGATCGGCCGGACCTCGATCCCGGGTTGGTCCATCGGGACGAGGAGGTAGGACAGGCCCCGGTGGCGTGCGGACCCGGGCTCGGTCCGGCACACGACGAAGCACCAGTCGGACTGCTGGGCGAGCGAGGTCCACACCTTTTGTCCGGTGATGACCCATTCCCCACCGTCGAGGACCGCCCGGGTCGAGACGTTGGCCAGGTCGCTTCCGGCGTTGGGCTCGGAGTAGCCCTGGCACCACAGCTCGGTGCCCTCTCGGATGGGCGGAAGGAACCGGGCCTTCTGCTCGTCGGTCCCGTAGTGGATGATGGTCGGGCCGATCAGGCCCTCCCCGATCACCCCGACGCGACCGGGTGCGCCGGCGCGGACGTACTCCTCGTTCCAGATCACCTGTTCGGCGATCGTGGCACCCCGGCCTCCGGCCTCGACCGGCCAGCCGAGGCAGGTCCAACCCGCGTCCGCGAGCTCTCGCTCCCACCGCAGCCGGACGTCCAGCGCGAAGGTCTGGTCGCCGGCGCCGCCGCGACCACCGAGCTCGGCGTACTCGCCCGTGACGTGCTTGGCCAGCCAGGTGCGCGCCTCCTCCCGGAAGGAGGCCTCTCGTGGCGAGTCGCGCAGATCCATCGCCCGGTAGCGTACAAAAGACCGCGGGCCGCATCTGACGCTCCGTCAGACACGCCGCCGGCACCCGTCGACCAGGAGGACGGCACCATGAGCACGCCGGAGACCGGAGCCGCGCCGAAGGCGGAGAGCGCCTCGGCAGAGCACGTTGAGCTGCCCGACCAGGCCTGGCGCGAGCGGCTGAGCCCGGACCGTTACGCCATCCTGCGACAAAAGGCGACGGAGCCCGCCTGGTCCGGTTCCCTCCTGCACGTGGACGGCGACGGCACCTTCCGCTGCGCCGGATGCGGGGCGGAGCTCTTCAGCACCGACGCCAAGTTCGATTCGGGCACGGGTTGGCCGAGCTTCGATCGGGCCGTCCGCGCCGGCACCGTCGACGAGCACGTCGATCGGAGCCACGGGATGATCCGCACGGAGATCACCTGCGCCCGCTGCGGGGGGCACTTGGGTCACGTCTTCCCCGACGGCCCCACCGACACCCGGCTCCGCTACTGCGTCAACTCCCTCTCGCTCGAGTTCGACCCCGAGGAGAAGGCGACGCCCGAGGGCACGTAGGAATCCCGGGCCGGGGCGACGGCCCGCGGGGCCGGCTTCGGCCGCGCTCAACCCCCGGCGGCTTGGGGCTCACGCCCGGGCGAGTCGGCTGCCCCCTCCTCGGCGCTCGACGGGACGCGGCGGTCCGAGCGCTGCACGTCGGCGGTCGCGAAGCGAAGGCTCGGACCGACGTCCTCGGCGGAGATCTCGACCCTGGTGCGGCGGTCCCCCTCGTCCGTCTCCCAGGAGCGCTGCTCCAGGCGACCGGTCACGACGACCCGCATTCCCTTGGCCAGGCTGAGGGCGACGTTCTCCGCGAGGTCGCGCCAACAGATGACGTCGAAGAACGACGTCGACTCCTCCCATTGCTGGGTTTGACGGTCCTGCCAGCGGCGGTTCACCGCCACGCCGAGCGTGGCCGTCGCCTGGCCGTCCTTGGTGTAGCGGATCTCCGGCTCCCTCGTGAGGTTCCCGATGATGGTAGTGGTGCAGTTGGACATCGTCTTCGCTCCGTTCGCGTCAGGTGCCATCAGCTGGCGTCGGACCTGCCCGACGATGATGGGGGAGGCACTTCGCGCGAAACCTCGCTGCGAACCTCGCCGAGAACCTCGCAACGAAGGATTTTCTCCGGCCGGCTCGCCAGCCGTCGGCCCCGGAGACGACGAGCCGCTTCAGGCAGGCTCGGCGCGCCTACGACGCTGGTGGCCGTCGAGAGGGCCCGGTGACAGGATGGGGGTGATGGCAAGGAGCATGGACGAGCTGGCGGAGCTCGTCAGACGGGCAATGGTGGCAGAGGACCTGTCGGCGTTCACTGATCTCCTCGACCCGGACGTGACGTGGGGAGCGCCAGGAGCTCGCAACCCGAGCTGCAAGAACCGCAGCCAGGTTCTGAAGTGGTACCAGCGAGGTCGAGATGCCGGCGTCCGTGGGAGCGTGCAAGACATAGAGGTCCTCGGCGATCGCCTTCTCGTGAGCATGACCGTGAGAGGTACGGAGACCGCCGAGGGGCGGGGCGGGGCAGCCCTCCGGTACCAGGTCCTCAGCGTTCGAAGGGGCAGGATCGTGGACATCGTCGGTTTCGACGACGAGGCCGAAGCTCTCTCTTACGTGGGATAGCCGACGAGTGGCGATCCCTCTCGAGATCGAGAGGGTGGGCACGACGAGCCCCGGACACCCCATCTTCGACGATGGCGTTCGCCGTGCCCGACACACCGAACGTGGCCTGACGCGGCGCTAATTGGGCGCCGGGCAGAGCGAATCCGGGAAGTTGTCCTCCGCCTGACGGACGAGCGTGTTGACCGACGCGGGAGGCGGAAGCGAGCCGTCCCGGGCCACGGCGGCGATCTGCGGGAGCAGGCGCGCGGCAAGCCAACAGTCGCCCTGGAACGTCCAGTGGATCCCATCGGTGTAGCGGATCTGCACACCGTCGACGTCCGCCTGGTATTGACCGCCCGGATCGGCGATCTTGTTGAGGTCGACCACGAAGACGTTGCCGGGGTCCTCCTGTGCGACGGTGCGCAGCATGGAGTTGTAGAGGTCCACGCGGGTCGGGTCGTCCTCGGGCCAGGGGGTGCCGTTGGGTTGTTCCCCCGTGTCGTAGTAGGGGGAGCTCAGGAGCACCACCTTCCCGCCGTTCGCCGTCAGTGTCTTGACGGCGAGGCGGATCTGATCCAGGAGGTAGCCGTCGTAGTCGGGCTCGCCGATGTGGGTCCAGGTGCCGTCGTACAGCCGGTCGACGATGTCGAGGCGGGCCAGCACCACCGAGACCGCCGGGTTGTGCTGCGCGACGAGATCGGCCCACTGCGCAGGCCACAATGGCGCACCGGACCCGGGATCGCAGCTGGGAGCGCCCGGGTTCGGCGGGAAGTTCTGGACCTCGAAGGTGCCGATGGCCAGGGAGCAGTTGGGCACCCCCGCATTGATGACGTCGAGGCCGAAGTACTGCCCGACGGGACCCCCGACGCCGTTACCGAGCGTCTCGGCCATGGAATCGCCGACCAGGAGGACCGGAACGGATGGCGCCGTGCCGGGTGAGCCCGATGCCCCGTTGCCGGATGCCCCGTTGGCAGATGTGGCGGTGGCGGGACCCTGCGTCGGCGATGCGGGAGGGGGTGGGCTCGAGGCGATCATGTTGCTCGAGGCGATCGATGGTGTGGCCACGACGAGCGCCGCACCGACCGCCGCGATGCTGGCCGGAGCCAGCACCAGCGTCCGCCAGCCCGAGAGGAACGAGCGCTCCCGGATCGGACGCTCCACCAGCCGGTACGAGGCGCTCGCGACGAGGAAGGTCACGACCACCCGGAAGCCGAAGAGGGACCAACCGGAGAGGCCCGTGCGCGCGTGGTCCAACCACACGAACAGCGGAAAGTGCCACAGGTACAGCCCGTACGAGATGCGGCCCGTGTAGCGGAGGGGTCGGAGTGCGAGGAGGCGGGCGACGATGGCTCCTTGCGCGCAGACGCCGGAGAGGAGCACGCCCGCCGTCGCGAGGGCCGCGAGGAGGAAGCCGCCGTGGTATAGCCACCACTGTTGGCCGTCCACCTGCGTCCACAGCAGCGCGGTCGCCGCCACGCCGACGACGCCCGTGACGGTGAGCGCTGACTTGGACCACGCCGTGGTCGCCGCCCATGCCGGATCCCCTCCCCGCCGCCGGCGAAGGCGAGGAAGCGGTCCGCGTGAACGACGTGCGTGGGCGGCCAGGGTCAGGAGGATCGCCAGGCTGGCGCCGACCAGGATGCACTGGGCGTGGGTGTCGGTCCCGTAGTAGAGGCGGGTCTGGTTGGTGCCGTCCCACAGGAGGGCCATCTCCAGCGCCGAGGCCAGGGTCCCGGCCACCGAGAACAGGAGCAGGATCCTGAGGCCCCGCACGGTGCGGCGACCGGCCAGCAACATGACGCCGACGACCACCAGGGGCCAGACCAGGTAGAACTGCTCTTCGACCGCCAGCGACCAGGTGTGGGTCAGAGGCGAGACCGGACCGGAGGCGCTGAAGTAGTTCGCCCCGGAGGCGATGAAGTGCCAATTGGCGGAGTAGGCGAGCGTGAAGAACGAGTCGGTGCGGATGCCAGGGCCCGTGCCGGGAGGCGCGAAGAAGTAGGCGTAGGCCGCGACGAACAGCATGACCAGCAGGAGGGCGGGGAGGAGTCGCCGGGCCCGCCGGGCCCAAAAGGAGCCCAGCCGGATCCCACCGGTCTCGGCCCACTCCCGGGTCAGGAGCGTCGTGATGAGGAAGCCCGACAGCACGAAGAAGCTGTCGACCCCGAGAAAGCCCCCGGGGAAGCCGCCGACTCCCCCGTGGTACGCCATGACGGCCAGGACGGCGAAGGCCCGGACACCGTCGAGCGCCGGCAGGTAGTTGAAGTGCCCGCCGCCGCGCTCCTCGCGGGCGCGACGATCAGGTGGCGCCTTGGTGGCTGCGGCGGCCTGGGGTGCCGCCGCGCTCGAAATTGCCGCGAAGCCTCTACGCATACCCATGGGGCCTCATCGGGCCTCGGACGGCCTTCCGGGGAAGGTCAGACGTCGAGGAAGCGGCGGATGGCGATGCCCGAGCCTACGGAGCCGATGAGGATCCCGACCAGCACCACCACGGCGTCCGTCCCGAGCACCTCCCAGCCGCTCATCCGCATCTGCGTGAGCACGGCGTTGGGGTTGTCGGGATTGCCCAGGTGGTTCAAGAGCGCGTGGAGCCCGTAGACGATGACCGCCGCTCCGAGGGATCCGATCAGGCCCTGGAGCAGGCCCTCGGACATGAACGGGATCCGTATGAACGAATTGGTCGCGCCGACCAGCTTCATCACCGAGACCTCGCGCCGTCGGGCGAAGATCGCCATGCGGATGGTGTTCAGGATGAGCATGGCGGCCGACAGCAGCAAGACGACCGCGATGGAGATGAAGACCCACTGCAAGACGGTGATCGTCTCCTCCATCGTGTGGATCTGTTGCAGGGGTGCCGTGACGTCCCGGACCCCCGGGTAGCCGTTGAACTTCTGGATCACGAGTTCCGCGTCCGCCGGCTGGGTGGGCGTGCACCGGAAGGACGACGGCATCGCCGCGGGCGTCAGCGACTGGAACTCGTCGGGCGTCAGGAGGTGCTTGGCCTCGTTGTAGTCGTAGGCCTGGTCGCGGTACACGCACGAGTGCACGTAGGGCATCGACGCGAGCTGCTGGTCGACGGCCTTGGTCTGCGAGGCGGTCGCATTCGGCTGCATCCACACCGCCACCTGGGTCCCCCGCTGCCACTCGATCTCGGCGTTGGCGGCACCCTGCTTGAGCAGGAGCGCAGCGCCGACGAGGGAGAGCGAAACCGCGACGGTGAGGATGGCGGCGATGGTCATCAGCCGGTTGCGCCAGAGGTTGGAGGCCGTCTCCTTGGCGAAGTACTCCGCGGATATGGGCATGCCGGTGCCTACCTGGGACTCTGGGCCCAGGCCCTACGCTCAGCCACCGGCGACGACTCCCGGCGGGGCGAAGTCGGCCGCCGCCACGCCATCGAGCCCGTACACGCCACGGCGCTGGTCGCGCACCAGATCCCCGTGGTCCAGCTGGACCACTCGGCGCCGCATCCGGTCCACGAGCACGGCATCGTGCGTGGCGATCACCACGGTCGTCCCCGTGCGATTGATCCGATCGAGGAGCTGCATGATGCCCTGGCTGGTGGCCGGGTCGATGTTTCCCGTCGGCTCGTCCGCCAGGAGGATGAGGGGCCGGTTGACGAAGGCACGGGCGATGGCCACCCGCTGCTGCTCGCCACCCGACAGCTCGTGGGGGAAGTTGTTCTGCATCCGGAGCAGGCCCACCAGGTCCAGCACCTGCGGCACCTGGGAGGCGATCACGTGCTTTGGTCGCCCGATCACCTCGAGGGCGAAGGCCACGTTCTCGAACACCGTCTTGTTGGGGAGGAGGCGGAAGTCCTGGAACACGCACCCGATGTTGCGGCGCAGATAGGGCACCCGCCACTTGGGGAGATGGATGATGTCCCGACCGGCCTCCCAGATCTTGCCCCGGGTCGGCAGCTCCTCCCGCAGCAGCAGGCGGATGAACGTCGTCTTGCCGGAGCCCGAGGGGCCCACCAGGAAGACGAATTCGCCCTTGTCGATCTCCAAGCTGACGTCGCGCAACGCGTAGACCGAGCGCTTGTAGACCTTGGTGACGTGCTCAAACCGGATCATGGCGAACGAGTCATGTGGAGGAGAATCAAGATGCCCAGCCGGAACCGATATTGTCCAAACACGGGACCAAGCTCAGCGATGCACAAAGGATAGTTGCCTCGAAGGCCGGGCGAAAGTACTCCCGCCCCGCCAGTCGGGGCCCAGCGACCGGCGAAGCACGCCTCACCAGGAAGAACGGTCGTCGAGAAATTCCCGTCCCATCGGCTCCGGCCAGCCCTCGGCCTTCCTTCTACGAGCCGTCACTCCTGACCTCGTCGGCGGCGTAGCTCGGCCTCCATGAACTGGTCGAGATCGCCATCGAGGACGGCGTCCACATTCCCTGTCTCGACGCCGGTCCGCAGGTCCTTTACCAGCTGATACGGGGCCAGAACGTAACTACGGATCTGGTTGCCCCAGGCATTCTCGCTGCGCTCCCCACTCAGCGCGTCGAGCTCGGCCTGCCGCTCGGCCCTCTGCAGCTGGGCGAGCTTGGCAGCCAGGATCTGCAGCGCCCGGGCGCGGTTTTGGTGCTGGCTGCGCTCGTTCTGGCAGGCCACGACGATCCCGGTTGGCAGGTGGGTGATCCGCACCGCCGAATCGGTCTTGTTGACGTGCTGGCCACCCGCTCCCGACGAGCGGTACGTGTCGACCCGCAGGTCCTTCTCGTCGATGTCCACCGAGTCGGCCAGATCCTCCATGAAGGGCGAGACGTCCAGGGCGGCGAAGCTCGTCTGGCGGCGGCGCTGGGAGTCGAACGGCGACATCCGCACGAGCCGGTGGACGCCACGCTCGGTGCTCAAGAGCCCGTAGGCGAACCGCCCCCGCACGATGAAGGTCGCCGAAAGGAGACCGGCCTCCTGGCCCGCGGTGGCCTCGTCCAGCTCGACCGCCATGCCGCGCCGCTCCGCCCAACGCTGGTACATGCGGAGCAGCATCTCGGTCCAGTCCTGGGCGTCGGTGCCGCCGACGCCGGCGTGGACCTCGGCGACCGCGTCGCCCTCGTCGTACTCGCCCGAGAACAAGGAACGCAGCTCCAGCTCCCCGAGGCGGCGGTCGAGCCGGGCGACGGCCTCGACCAGCTCCTGCTCAAGCCCGGCCTCCGGCTCGCCGGCGGCCTCCGCGTCCGAGACCAGCTCGCAGAGCACCCGACCCTCCTCGAGCTCCGAGATGAGGGAGTCCACCTGCGCCACGTCGTCGGTCACCTGGCCGAGCTCGGTCGTCAGTCGCCGGGCCTCGTCGGCGTCGTCCCAGAGGTCCGGACGGGCGACCTCGTCCTCGAGCCCCGTCTTGCGTTCCCGCAGCGACCCGATACCGAGGTACTTCTCCGCCTCGGCGAGCCGGGTGCTCAGCAGGTCGAGTTGGGCGGCGAAGTCCGGACGCTCTGGCTGGACCGCCTCAGGCGGAACCATGGCAGAGCTTGTACTTGCGCCCGCTCCCGCACCAGCAGGGCTCGTTGCGACCCAGTTTCGGAGCATCCGCCTCACCCGCGGTCGGCGCGGGGCGACTCGGCCCGCCCGGCGCCCGCTGTCGCCCGGCGTTCGGGACACCACCCGGCAGCGGCCCCCCGTCGCCCTGCGCGGACCCGTTGCGATCACCCCGGTCGATCGGCTGGGCGGTGACGGGCTGGCTCGTCGCGTCCACCGCCACGCCACGCTCGGCGGCGAGCGCACCCGACAGGGCCACGCTGCCCGCCACCGGATCGTCGGGGGCCTCGTAGATGGCCTGCGCGAGATCCGGCTCGCCGACGGGCGCCTCGATCGCCTGCACGTGGAGCACGTAGCGCAGGTAGTCGTCGTCGATGGCGTCCATGAGCTGCTCGAACATGCTGAACCCCTCGCGCTGCCAGGCCACGAGGGGATCCTGCTGGCCCATGGCCCGCAGGTTGATGCCCTCGCGGAGGTAGTCCATCTCGCTGAGGTGCTCCCGCCACCGGTTGTCGATGATCTGCAGCATGAGATCGCGCTCGATCTGGCGTGCCGTGTCCGCCCCGCCCGGGAACTCCACGGTCCGCTGCTCGTAGTACTCGGCGGCCTCCACGATGAGGCTCTCGGCGACCTGCGCAGCCGAGCTGGCCTGGGCGAGGTCCTCGAGCGTGAACTTGGTCGGGTAGTACTGGGCGACCTCGGTCAGCAGGCGATCGAGCTCCCACTCCTCCGGGAAGTCGCTCGGGCACGCCGAGGTCACCAGTCCCTCGATCGTCGCCTCGAGCAGCTCGAGCGTCCGCTCGTAGAGGTCCTCGCCGTCGATGATCTGGAGGCGCAGCGCGTAGATGACCTTGCGCTGCTTGTCCATGACCTCGTCGTACTTGAGGACGTCCTTGCGGATCTCGGAGTTGCGCCCCTCGACCGTGTTCTGGGCACGCTCGATGGCCTTGGTCACCATCTTGGCCTCGATCGGCGCGTCGTCGGGCAGCGCCCGGCCCATGACCCAGTTCATCGCGCCGGTGGCGAAGAGGCGCATGAGGTCGTCCTCGAGGCTCAGGTAGAACCGGCTCTCGCCGAGGTCGCCCTGGCGACCCGAACGGCCCCGCAGCTGGTTGTCGATCCGCCGGCTCTCGTGCCGCTCGCTCCCGAGCACGTAGAGGCCGCCCAGCTCGCGGACCCGCTGACCCTCCTCGTCGCAGATCTTGGAGTAGTCGGCCATCAACTGGGAGACGACCTCCGCGTGCTCCGGGGCGGCGGGGTCGACGCCCCGTCCCTCGAGGTCGCGGCGGGTCAACAGCTCCGAGTTGCCCCCGAGGATGATGTCGACCCCACGACCGGCCATGTTCGTGGCGACCGTGACGCGCCGCCGATGCGGCCCGCCTGGGCGACGACCTGCGGCCTCACGGAAGTGCTGCTTCGCGTTGAGGACCTCGTGGGGGATGCCGCGGCGACCGAGCAGCGCCGAGAGGAGCTCGGACTTGGCGACCGAGGCCGTGCCGACCAGGACCGGCTGGCCCTGCTCGTGGCGCCCCGCGATGTCGTCCGCCACCGCGTCGAACTTGGCCTCCTCGCTCTTGAAGATCAGGTCGACCTCGTCCACGCGGACCATCGGCAGGTTGGTGGGGATGGGCACGACCTGGAGCTCGTAGGTGCTCGCGAACTCCGCCGCCTCGGTCTCGGCGGTTCCCGTCATCCCGCTGAGCTTCTCGTAGAGGCGGAAGTAGTTCTGCAGCGTCACGGTGGCCCAGGTGTGGTTCTCCTCCTTGATCCGGACCCGCTCCTTGGCCTCGACCGCCTGGTGCAGGCCGTCGGACCACCGGCGACCCTCGAGGGTGCGACCCGTGAACTCGTCGACGATCTTCACCTCGCCCTGGTCGACGAGGTAGTCCTTGTCGCGGTGGTAGAGCTCCTTGGCCCGCAGGGCCTGGGTCATGTGGTGCACGTAGTTGACCGACACCGCGTCGTAGAGGTTGTCCACGCCGACGAGGCGCTCGATCTTCTCGATGCCCGCCTCGAGCGGGACGATCAGGCGCTTCTCCTCCTCGACCTCGTAGTCCGTGTCCCGCTCGAGGGTCCGGACGACGCTGGCGAACTGGTAGTAGAGGCGCGCCGACTCGTCGGCGGGGCCCGAGATGATGAGCGGCGTCCGGGCCTCGTCGATGAGGATGGAGTCGACCTCGTCGATGATGGCGAAGTGGTGGCCCCGCTTGACCATGGCCTCCCTCGTCCGGGCCATGTTGTCGCGGAGGTAGTCGAAGCCGAATTCGGTGTTGGTCCCGTACGTGATGTCGGCGTTGTAGGCGTCCCGCTTCAGCCCCGGATCCGAGATGTCCGGGCCGACCCGGCCGACCGTGAGGCCGAGGAACCGGTACACCTGCCCCATCCACGTCGCGTCCCGGGTCGCGAGGTAGTCGTTGACCGTGACGACGTGCACGCCCTGACCCTCGAGGGCGTTGAGGTAGGCGGCGAGCGTCGAGACGAGCGTCTTGCCCTCGCCGGTCTTCATCTCGGCGATCCAGCCGAAGTGCAGCGCCATGCCGCCCATGAGCTGGACGTCGAAGTGGCGTTGCCCGAGGGTGCGCCAGGCGGCCTCCCGGACCACCGCGAAAGCCTCGATGAGCAGGTCCTCGAGCGCCTCCCCGTTGTCCAGGCGCTCCCGGAAGCGCACCGTCGACCGAGCGAGCTCCTCGTCGTCCAACGCCTCCAGCTCGGGCTCGAGATCGTTGATCATCGGCACAAGCTCCGCCAGCCGCCGGACCTTCTTGCCCTCGCCGGCCCGGAGGACCCGGGTGAGAACGCTCATGACCTGCCGATCCTACCGGTCCCGGGCCACGTCCTGGGCCCGAGTCCCTCGAAAATTCGCGCAGGCGTCGGGACGGCCGACGCGCCGTCGCCGATGGGGGCCACGCCCGGCTGACCTGGTCTTTGCCCCCACACTCGCCTGCTGCGGGGCTGGCGGCGGCCCGGCCGGCAGCCGGGGGGTCCCACCCCGGGATATCGTCCCCAGGGCAGCGCCCCGACCCATCGGCCGACGACGTGCCGCGTCCTCCCGTCGCCACCGGTGACCGTCCATCGGCCCCGGCGGGCAGGTCTTACTCCTAAGCCGCACCATGCTCGGCAACCACGAGTTGCCTTACGTGGGTCGTTTCGCCTGCGACTGGCGTCGACTTGCAACCACAGACCCGGGCGTGGTCCCTCCACGAGGTTAGTGCGGGTAGTGGGTCGGTTTCGACAAATTTGTCCCACTCCCACTCGAGCGCGGCGCCGCACCCCCCACGAGGCGCATGCCGACGTTGAGCGCGAGCCGGCCCGCGAGGAGGAGGGCGGCCGCGGGCAGGAGCAGCCGCCGCCATCCTCCGGTCGACCTCCTGGCGAACCGCCAGGCGGAACGGTGGTGCTCCAGCAGCATCCGGTACGGGCGGCGGTCCGTCGAGACGCCCTGGATGTGGGTCACCGCCGCGTCGGGGACGAGGGCCACCCCCCATCCGCTCCGGCCTGCTCGCCAGCAGAGGTCGAGGTCCTCGGCGTACATGAAGAACGACTCGTCGAAGCCGCCCAGCTCCTCGAACGCCCGGCGGCGGACCAGGAAGCACGACCCCGAGACCCAGTCGACCGCCACGGCCTCACCCTCTCGGGCGGCCGCGTCCCGGGCACCGTCTCGATAGCGCCGGCTGAAGCGGTTGTCCGGGCGAACGAGCCCCAAGATGGCGTGGCCCGCTGCGTCGACCGGACTCGGGAACCGCCGGGCCGAGGGGTACACGGCGCCGTCCGGGGTGAGTATCCGTGGTCCCACGATGGCGAGCGACGCGTCGGCGTCGAGCGCACGGGAGAGGGCTCGGATCGCGCCCGGATGCACCCGCAGGTCGGCGTTGGAGACGAGCACGTACTCCCCCTCGCCCGGCGGGCCCAGAGCCGACACCCCGCGGTTGGCACCCGCGCCGTACCCGACGTTGCGGCCCGGGTCGACGACGGGGACCTCCAGGCCGGCCCGACGCAGCGACGTCGATGCAGCCGCGCCGCCGCCGTTGTCCACGACGACGATGCGGGCGACGCGCTCCGCGCGAAGGCTGGCTACGCAGTCCGCCAGCGGCCCGCCGACGTCGTAGTCGACGACGACCGCCTCCACCGTCGCCGCCACGCGATCAGTAGTCGCGGGAGAACCGGTAGCGCACCAGGGTCCACAGCGCCTTGAACCCGTCGTGCCAGGTGATCTTCTTGCCCTCCGAAAACTCGCGGCCGGCGTAGGAGATGGGCACCTCGTAGATGCGATAGCCACGCCGGAGGATCTTTGCGGTGATCTCCGGCTCGAACTCGAATCGGGAAGCCTCGATCTTCATTCCCGCGAGGACGTCGCGGCTGATCAGCTTGTAGCAGGTCTCCACGTCGGAGAGCGTCGACGAGTACAAGATGTTGGTCACGAGCGAGATGAACCGGTTTCCGATCCAGTGGAGCGGGAGCATGTTCTTTCGCTCGCCGGTGAACCTGCTCCCGTAGACCACCTCGGCCCGGCCCCGCAGCGCGGGCTCGATCAGCCGGTTCCAGTCGTCGGGGTCGTATTCGAGGTCGGCGTCCTGGACGAGCAGCAGGTCGCCCCGGGCCTGCTCGAGCCCCGTCCGGATCGCTGCGCCCTTGCCCCGGTTGCGGTCGTGACTGATCAGCCGGACGGTCGAGTCCTGGAGGGCGGCGAGGATCTTGTCCGTCCCGTCGGTCGAGCCGTCGTCGACCACGATGATGTCCAGGGCCAGCGGTATGGACACGGCCCGCATCCGCCGGATGATCTCCGCCACGGTCGCCCGCTCGTTGTACACGGGCACGATGACCGAGAGGGATCGGTACTGGGGTGCCCCGGGTGGGCGCAGGCTCTCGTCTTCGGGCATCGTCTCAGCCATGTTGGGTCAAGTCTCCTCGGGCGAAGTGTGCCACGGTTCGACCCAGTCCCTCCTCGATCGGCGTGCTGGGCTCCCAGCCGAGCAACGTCCGTGCCAAGGTGATGTCCGGCCGCCGACGCACCGGGTCGTCGACGGGGAGAGGCCGGTGGACGATCTCCGAGGAGGACCCGGTGATCTGCAGCACGTCGTGCGCGAGTTGCAGCACCGTGCGCTCATCGGGGTTGCCGATGTTGATCGGACCCGTCTCGTCGGAGTCGAGCAGGGACACGAGTCCCCGGATCTCGTCGTCCACGTAACAGAGGCTCCTCGATTGGGATCCATCCCCGTAGACGGTCAGCGGCTCGCCCGCCAGCGCCTGGCACACGAAGTTGGAGACGACCCGGCCGTCGTCGGCGCGCAGCCTTGGGCCGTACGTGTTGAAGATGCGGGCGATCGCCACGTTCATCTTGTGCTCCCGGTGCCAGGCCATCGTGAGCGCCTCGGCGAAACGCTTCGCCTCGTCGTAGACGCTCCGCGGCCCGATCGGGTCGACGTTGCCCCGGTAGCTCTCCACCTGCGGATGTACCTCGGGATCCCCGTAGATCTCGCTCGTCGAGGCGAGAAGGAATCGCGCTCCCTGCTCGGCGGCCAGCTCGAGGAGGTGCCGGGTCCCCTCGCTCCCCGTCGTCAGAGTCTGCAGGGGCCGGCGCAGGTAGTCCGGGGGCGACGCCGGGCTGGCCAGGTTGCACACCGCGTCCACCGTCCCGCCGATCGACAGGGGGGTGGTCACGTCGGCGACGACCATCTCGAACCTCGGCTCGGCGAGCAGCTGCGCCACGTTCTCCCTTTTCCCCGAGGAGAAGTCGTCGACGCAGATCACCTCGTCCCCGCGAGCGACGAGGTGATCGCAAAGGTGCGAGCCGAGGAACCCGGCGCCCCCGGCCACGAGCACACGGCTCACCGGCGACCGATGCCCCGATAGTCGAACCCGAGCATGCGCAGCCCGGCGGGGTCCAGCAGGTTGCGGGCGTCCACGACGGCGGGCGTCTCCATCGTCTGGGCGACTCTCGAGAAGTCGAGCCAGCGAAACTCGTCCCACTCGGTGAGCACCGCGACCACCCGGGCACCCGAGGCCGCCTCGTAGGCGTCGTCGCAGACGGTGATGCCGTCCAGGTCCAGCGCGTCGGAGCCGCTCTGGACCGTGGGATCGAAGGCGCGAACGTGCGCCCCCTGCTCGCGCAGCTCGCCCACGACCCCGATCGCCGGCGACGAGCGCCGGTCGTCGGTACCCGACTTGAAGGTCAGGCCCCACACGGCGACCATCACCCCCCTCAACTCCCCACCCACCGCGTCGCGGATCTTGTCGACGACCCTGACCGCCTGGTCCGAGTTGACGTCGATGGCGCCCCGCAGGAGCGGGAAGTCGTAGCCCACGCTCTCGGCGATGTGCAGCAGCGCCCGCGTGTCCTTTGGCAGGCAGGAGCCACCCCACCCCGGACCGGGGCGCAGGTACTCGAAGCCGATGCGGTGGTCGTAGCCGAGGCCCAGGATGAGATCGCGCACGTCGGCACCGACGGCCTCGCACAGTCCGGCCATGGCGTTGACGAAGCTGAGCTTCGTCGCGAGGAAGGCGTTGGACGCGTACTTGATCAACTCGGCGGTGACGGCGTCGGTCACGATGAGCGGTGCGTTGAGGCCGGAGAACAGGGCCCCGACCGCCGCCGCCGCAGACTGGTCGTCGGCGCCCACCACGAGGCGCTCGGGACGCAGGCTGTCCTGGACCGCCGCCCCCTCCCTCAGGAACTCGGGGTTGGAGACCACGGCGATGTCGGGCCGGCCGATGATCTTCTCGACGAACAGCGCCGAGCCGACCGGGACGGTGGACTTGTTGACGACCACGGCGCCCGGCTGCAGCACCCCGGAGATCTCCTTGGCGGCCCGCTCGACGTAGGTCAGGTCCGCCGAGCCATCCTGGGATTGCGGCGTCGGGACGCAGAGGAAGACGAACTCGGCGCCCTGCGCCGCCTCCTCGGCCGTCGCCACGAACCGCAGCCGCCCGGCGTCGACCTGGGCCCGCATGACGTCGGCCAACCCCTCCTCGAGGATCGGCACCACGCATCGGCGAAGCGATTGCAGCCGCCGTTCGTCGCTCTCCGCCACCACCACCCGGTGGCCCAGGTGGGCGAGGACGCACGCCGTGGGTAGCCCCACGTAGCCGGCCCCGACCACGGCGACGGGTCGGCTGCCCTCGACAAGGTTCCTTGCGCTCCTGGCGCTCATGGTGGTCCTCCAAGGGAGCTCACGGTCCGATGTTGCGATGCGGTCTGATCGTGGCGGTCGTGAAGGTCGTCCGGGCGCTCGCCCATCCAGGTGAGCGCCCTGCGGAGGGCGTCACGCCACTCGGGCAGGACCGGCAACTTTCCCAGGCGGAGCGCGGCGTTGTCCAGAACGGAGTTCTTGGGTCGGGGCGCTGGTCGCGGTGGGTCCAGCTCAGCCGTGGCGATGGGCCGGACCAGGTCCGGATCGCGCCCGCTCTCCTCGAGGACGGCCCTGGCGAACCCGTACCAGCTCGTGGGGCCCTGGTTCGTGAGGTGGTACACGCCCCCTCGGCGGTCGACGGCCAGGGCCGCGACCCCGTTCGCGAGGTCCGCCGCGAAGGTCGGGCATCCCCGCTGGTCGTCCACGAACCGCATCGGACCATCCCCGGGCGCCAGGCGCAGCACCGTCTGGAGCATGCTCGGGCCCTCCGCCGAGCAGAGCCACGAAGTGCGGACGATCGTCGATCCGTCCGGGCACTCGAGCTCCCCACCCCGCTTGCTCGCTCCGTAGATCGAGAGGGGCCCCGGCGCGTCCCACTCGTGGTAGGCCCGGTCCGACCCGCCGTCGAAGACGTAGTCGGTGGACAGGTAGACGAGGTGCGCGCCGTGCCGGGCGCAGGCCTCGGCGACGTGGCGCGTGCCCAGGGCGTTGACGGCGAGCGCATGGTCCGGATCGGACTCGCAGGCATCGACGGCGGTCCACGCCGCCGCGTGCACGACGACGTCGGGGCGCAGCGTCGCCACGGCATCGAGGACGGAGAGGCGCTCCTCGACGGCCAGCTCCCGGTGGGTGGTGCCGATCACCTCGCGAAGCGCCGCGGCGCGTCCCGCTCCCTCGGAGCCCAGGGGGGCGCCCCACCAGTCGACGCCGGTGCCGCCGGGCGGGATCTCGCCGTGCAGGACCCTCACGAGGTCCCGACCGAGCTGGCCGCCGGCCCCGGTCACGAGGATCCTCATGCGGGCCCGACCGTCAAGAGACACCGGCCCAGTCGCTCTCGACCACCGGCGCGCGACCGATCAGCGGCTCCCACCAACTGCGCCCCTCGGCGTACCAGTGGACGGTCTCCGCCAGCCCCTCGGCAAAGGGGATCTCCGGGCGCCAAGCCAGCTCCCGGGTGATCTTCGAGCAGTCGAGCAGGTAGCGACGGTCGTGGCCCGGCCGGTCGGGAACGACGCTCTTGAGCGAGCGGGGCTTGCCCAGGGTGTCGAGGACCCGGTCGGCGATCTCCTCGATGCTCGCCTCCACCCCGCTGCCGACGTGGTACGTCTCCCCGATCCGACCGCGCTCGAGGACGGCCCCGACGGCGCGGCAGTGATCGAGGACGTGCAGCCATTCCCGGCGGTGGTGGGTCGAGGCGTAGAGCGGGAGCGGCTGGTCCGCGAGCGCCCGCGTGACGAAGAGCGGGACGACCTTCTCGGGGAATTGGTACGGCCCGTAGTTGTTCGAGCAATTCGTGATGGTCACCGGGAGCCCGTAGGTCTCTCCGTAGGCCCGAACGGCGTGGTCCGCCCCCGCCTTCGAGGCGCTGTACGGGGTCCGCGGCCGGTACGGGCTCCGCTCGTCGAACGCCTCGTCGCTGTCCATGGGAAGGTCCCCGTACACCTCGCACGTCGAGATGTGATGGAAGCGGCGAACCCCGAGCCGGCGGGACGCCTCGAGGAGCGCCTGGGTGCCGAGGACGTTGGTGTGGAAGAACCGGCCGGGATCGAGCACCGCCAGGCTGTTGTGGGACTCGGCCGCGAAGTGCACGACGGTGTCGACGTCGTGAGCGGTCATGGTGGCCTCGACGCCGGCCAGTTTGCAGACGTCCTGCTGCACGAAGGAGATACGGTCGCCCAGGTCCGACAGATTCTCCTTGTTGCCGGCGTAGGTCAGGGCATCCAGGGCCACCACGTGGTCGGTCGGGTGGTTGATCACCCAGTGGCGGACGAAGTTGGAGCCGATGAACCCGGCTGCGCCGGTCACGAGCAACCGCATGGGCCAGCAATCATAGGACCAGGTGCAGGAACTACGGGACGAGACCGCCGGCAGGCCGCAGGTGCACCACGTCGCCCACGGACAGCTCCACCCGGCCGGTGTCCGTCTCGAGCACGAGGTGCCCGGCCTCGTTGAGGTCGACGGCCAGACCCTCGACGGCCCCGCCGACAGCGGCGCCGGCCCGCTCGACCCGGACGAGCCGCCCGAGGGTCGCCGAGAGGGCCCGCAGCTCGGCCAGGATGCCCGACCGGCCCACCTCGTCGTCGAGCGCACGCCGGCGGACCTCGAGCTCCTCGAGCACGAGCGTGCGGAGGGCCTGTCGATCCACCTCGCGCCCGGTGACCTCCAGCAGCGACGTGCCGCCTGCGCCCGCCGGGCCCGGCCAGCTCACGTTGAGCCCGACTCCGACGACCACCGCGGGGTCCTTACCCCTCGGCCCGGCACCCGATTCGCCCATCTCGACCTCCGCCAGCACGCCGGCCAGCTTCCGGTCCTCCACCACGAGGTCGTTGGGCCACTTGCAGCGGGCCTCGGCCCCGGCCGCCCGCCGGCACGCCGCAGCCGTGGAAAGGGCGACCGCGGCGGTCGCCAGATAGAGCTGGCGGGCCTCCAGGGGCGGGCGCAGCAGGACCGACATGAGGAGCGAGCTGCCGGCGGGCGCCTCCCAGGTCCGGCCCAATCGACCCCGGCCGGCCGACTGGTGATCGGCCACCGCCACCATCCCCTCGGGACCACCGCGACGGGCTTCCTCCAGGAGATACCGGTTGGTCGAGTCCAACTCGTCGAATTCCCGCACCGGATGGAATCGACCTTCCGGCATGGCGTCGACCCTATGGCCCGTGCCAGTGTGGTGCCCACCGACGGCACCGACGTCACCGGAGAATGGAGAAAGGCGCAGCGTGCTCCACAAGATCCTCATCGCGAACCGGGGAGAGATCGCCGTCCGGGTGATCCGGACCTGCCGCGAGCTCGGGATCGACACGGTGGCCGTCTACTCGGAGCTCGACCGCGAAGCGCTCCACGTGCGCATGGCCGGCGAGGCCTATGCCATCGGCGGGGCCCGGCCCGCCGACAGCTATCTCAACACGGCCGCCATCCTCCGAGCCATCGAGGACAGCGGCGCCGACGCCGTCCACCCCGGCTACGGGTTCTTCTCGGAGAACGCCGACTTCGCCCGGGCGATCACCGAACGCGGCGTGACGTTCATCGGCCCCCCGCCCGAGGCCATCGAGATCATGGGCGACAAGATCAGCTCCCGGCTGGCGGCCGAGGCAGCCGGCGTGGCCGGGGTGCCCGGGCGCTCGGAGGCGATCGACTCTCCCGACGAGGTCGTGGCCTTCGGCGAGGGGTACGGGTGGCCCGTCGCCATCAAGGCGGCCTTCGGCGGCGGAGGCCGCGGGATGAAGCTCGTGGCCGCCGCCGGGGAGGCCGCCGAAGCGCTCGCGTCGGCCCAGCGCGAGGCCCAGGCCTACTTCGGGAGGCCCGAGGTCTACGTGGAGCGCTACCTCACGTGGCCCCGGCACATCGAGATGCAGGTCATGGCCGACAGCCACGGCAACGCGTTGTGGCTCGGCGAACGTGACTGCACTGCGCAGCGCCGTCACCAGAAGCTCATCGAGGAGACCCCGGCTCCCGAGTTCCCCGACGACATCCGCCAGGCCATGGGTGAGGCGGCCGTCCGGGTCACCAAGGCGTGCGGCTACGAGAACGCCGGCACCGTGGAGTTCTTGTTCCAAGAGGGGGAGTTCTACTTCCTCGAGATGAACACGCGCCTCCAGGTGGAACACCCCGTCACGGAGCTCGTGACGGGTCTCGACCTCGTCGCCTGGCAGATCTCGATCGCGTCCGGCGAGCCGCTCGGCATGAGCCAGGAGGAGGTCCGGCGACTCGGACACGCGATCGAGGTCCGGATCAACGCCGAGGACCCGGCCGGAGGTCGCTTCGTGCCCTCGCCGGGGCTGATCACCCGCTTCGACCAGCCCTCCGGACCCGGCGTCCGGCTCGACGCGGGCTACGCGCCCGGCGACATCGTGAGCCAGTACTACGACAACCTGGTGGCCAAGCTGGTCGTGTGGGCCGGGGACCGCGAGGCGGCGCGCCGGCGCATGCTGCGAGCCCTCGAGGAGACCCGGATCGAGGGCGTGGCCACCACCATCCCCGCCGACGTGGCGATCCTCTCGGAGCCCGCCTTCGTCGAGGCCCGCCACTCGACCCGCTGGGTCGAGGAGAAGGTCGATCTCTCGGGCATCAGCGCCGAGGCGGTCGCGCCGGTCGCGCCTCCCTCTCCCGACGAGTCGGAACCGGTGGAGCGGGTCCTGCGGGAGGTGACGGCGGAGGTCGACGGTCGCCGCTACTCGGTCAAGCTGTGGGTGCCCGACGTCGCCGGTGGGTCCGGCCCTGCCGTGTCCGGTACGCCGAGGAAGAAGGCGCAGGCCTCGAGGGGTTCGGCGACACTGCAGAGTGGGGTCGCATCGGGCTCGGTGACCGTGCCCATGCAGGGAACCATCGTCAAGGTCCTCGTGGCCGTCGGCGACCAGGTCGAGTCCGGCCAGACCGTCTGCATCCTCGAGGCCATGAAGATGGAGAACTCGGTCAACGCGGAGCGCGCCGGCGTCGTCGCCGAGATCAGGGTCGCTGCGGGGGACTCCGTGGGGAGCGGCGACGTGGTCGCCGTCATCGAGTGAAGGACGCGGCCAGAGCCGAGGTCGAGGGTCACCTCGACGACCTGATCGATCTGAGCCACCGCATCCACGCCCATCCCGAGACCGCCTTCGAGGAGCACCAATCCTCCCGTTGGACGGCCTCCGTGCTGTCCGACGCGGGCTTCGACGTCCAGGCCGGCGTGTGCGAGCTCGAGACGGCCTTCGTCGCGCAACGCGGTTCGGGCGACCTCGTCGTCGCCATCTGCGCCGAGTACGACGCGCTCCCCGAGGTCGGCCACGCCTGCGGGCACAACGTCATCGCCGCGAGCGCCGTGGGGGCGGGCCTCGCGCTGGCGAGGGTGGCGGACGACGCGGGCCTCACGGTGCGCGTCGTGGGCACGCCGGCCGAGGAGCTCGGTGGCGGCAAGGTGGTGCTCCTCGAGGGTGGCGCCTTTGCCGGCGTCCACGCCGCGATGATGGTCCACCCCTGGTCACAAGAGCGGCTGCGGGGCCGATGCCTCGCCGTGTCCCAATTCGACGTCGAGTACCGGGGCAAGGAGGCCCACGCCTCCGCCGCTCCCTGGCAGGGGGTCAACGCGTCCGATGCCATGACCGTCGCCCAGGTGGCCATCGGCCTCCTGCGCCAGCAATTCCGTCCCGGCGATCAGGCCCACGGCGTCGTCACCTCCGCCGGGGGGGCCTCGAACGTGATCCCGAGCCACGTGGCCGGGCGGTTCATGCAGCGCGCCGCCACCGCCGAGGACCTCGACATCCTCGAGCCGCGCTTGCGGCGTTGCTTCGAGGCCGGGGCCCTGGCCTCTGGAGCCGAGCTCGAGATCCTGCCCATCGGCCGTCCCTACAGCCACATGGTGTCCGACGAGGGACTGCTCGCCGCCTACCGGGGCAACGCCGAGGACCTCGGTCGTCGCTTCGAGCTGGACGACGAGGGCGCTGCCCTGCCCACCCTCTCGACGGACATGGCCAACGTCTCCCTGGTCCATCCGACCATCCATCCCCTGATGGCGATCGAGTCCGGAGGGGCGGTCAACCACCAGCCGGAGTTCGCGGCCGCCTGCGTCACCGCATCCGCCGACGCCGCCATCCGCGACGCGGCCGTGGCCATGGCCTGGACGGCGATCGACGCGGCAACCGACCCCGGACTACGGCGACGCCTGCTCGCCGGCCTCACGTTCGAGGCCGGCTGAGCCCCGCCGGCCGAGCTCCGCGGTCGGGCGGCCCACGATGATCGTCGAGCACGCCGTGCTGGAGGTGGCGCCAGACGGGGTGGCGAGCTTCGAATCCGCCTTCGCCCGGGCGCGCCCCCTGATCGCCGCCAGTCCGGGGTTCCTCGGGCTCCGGCTCTTGCGCTGCGCGGAGCAGACGGGGCGATACCTGCTCCTGGTCGAGTGGGAGCGCCTCGAGGACCACACCAAGGGCTTTCGCAACTCACCCGCGTACCAGGAATGGCGCCGGCTGCTCCATCACTTCTACGAGCCCTTCCCCGTGGTCGAGCACTACCGGGAGATCGACCTCGAGACGTCGTAGCCGGGCGCCGAGGCGGTCACTGGCCCGCGCGATCCGGGTGCGATCAACTGGCCGGGGTTGATCAATGGCCCGGGTGGTACACACCGAACACGTCGCGCAAGACGTCGGAAACCTCGCCCAGGGTCGCCATGCGGCGGAGCGCCTCCTTCATCGGCACCAGCACGTTCTGGGTGCCACGCGCCGCGGCCCGCACCTCCTCCAGGGCGGCGTCGACCGACGCCTGGTCCCGTTCCGCCCGGACCCGCCGCACCCGCTCCACCTGCGACTGCTGGAGGCTGGGGTCGATCGGGAAGACCTCGGCCGGCTCGACCCCTGCGTCGCCGAACCGGTTGACCCCGACGACGATCTTCTCCTCGTCGTCGACGGCCTTGGCGTAGGCGTAGGCGGCCCGCTCGATCTCGTCCTGCATGAACTGCGACTCGATGGCGGAGACGGCACCGCCCATCGCGTCGATGCGATCCAGGTACTCCCATGCGAGCCGCTCGACCTCGTCGGTGAGCGATTCGACGAAGTACGACCCGGCGAGAGGGTCGACCGTGTCGACGATGCCCGACTCGTACCCGACGATCTGCTGGGTCCGCAGCGCGACCTTGACTGCCCTCTCCGTGGGGAGGCCGAGTGCTTCGTCGTAGCTGTTGGTGTGGAGGCTCTGCGTGCCTCCGAGCGCCGCCGCCAGGGCCTGCACGGTCACGCGGACGATGTTGTTCTCCGGCTGCTGCGCGGTCAGCGTGGAGCCCCCCGTCTGGGTGTGGAAGCGCAGCTTGGTCGAACGTTCGTCCTTGGCTCCGAAGCGCTCGGTCATGATGCGGGCCCACATCCGCCGGGCCGCGCGGTACTTGGCGATCTCCTCGAAGAGGTTGTTGTGGGCGTTCCAGAAGAAGGACAGCCGGGGAGCGAAGCCGTCCACCTCGAGCCCGGCGGCCAGCGCCGCCTCGACGTAGGCGATGCCGTTGGCGAGCGTGAAGGCGATCTCCTGGACGGCCGTCGAACCCGCCTCCCGGATGTGGTAGCCCGAGATCGAGATCGTGTTCCAGTTGGGCAGCTCCTTCGCGCAGTAGGCGAAGGTGTCGACGATGAGCCGCATGGACGGGCGCGGGGGGTAGACGTAGGTCCCGCGGGCCACGTACTCCTTCAAGATGTCGTTTTGGATCGTGCCCCCGAGAGCGGTGCCCGGGACGCCCTGCTCCTCGGCGACCAGCTGGTAGAGCAGGAGCAGGATGGCCGCCGTGGCGTTGATCGTCATCGACGTGGTGACCGTGTCGAGCGGCAGGTCGGCCAGCAGGAGCCGCATGTCGCCCAGGGAGTCGATGGCGACGCCGACCTTGCCCACCTCTCCCTCGGCGCGGGAATGGTCGGAGTCGTACCCCATCTGGGTGGGGAGGTCGAAGGCGCACGACAGGCCGGTCTGGCCGGCGTCCAGGAGGAACTTGAACCGCTCGTTGGTGGACTCCGCCGTCCCGAACCCGGCGTACTGGCGCATGGTCCACAGCCGGCTCCGGTACATGTCGGGGTGGATCCCCCGGGTGTACGGGTACCGCCCGGGCTCCCCCAGCCTCTCGGCCGGTTGCCAGCCCTCGAGGGTCTCGGGTCCGTAGACCGCCCGGATCTCGATTCCCGAGTCGGTGCGGTGCTCGCCTTCCGGTTTCGTCGCGCTGGCCACGAGCCTCAGGCTAAATCGTCGGACGAGGGCCCCGGGCCGGAGGCCCCCTGAGCAGGTACCTCGGATGCCTCGACCATCGAGCGGTACACCGCGATCAGGGCTCGCTTCTGGGAGGCGCTCAGGCGCTGGTCGGTGCGGACGGCGCTCTCGACGCTCTGGCGCTTCCCCGACGTCCCCCCCAGCCCTGCCGCCTGTGCCAGGAGCTCCTCGGCCGAGAGGTTGAGGGCCTGCGCGAGCGCCTTGATCACTGCCACGGAGGGCTGGTGGAGGCCCCGCTCGATCTGGCTCAGATAGGGGTTGGAGATCCGGGTGAGCTCCGCGAGCTGCCGCAGGCTCAGCTGGGCCAGCTCCCGCTGAGTCCTCAGGTAGCCCCCGAAGGCGCCCAGCGGTCCTCCCCCGTCGGCCGCAGGATCGTCGCCGTCGACCACCCGCCCGAATCTACCGGTGGCCGCCCCGCCGACGCGGCGGTCCGGTCTCGCCGCGTCCCTCGGGGACGCCTATATGACAAGACGGAGAACGATGGCCCACAACCATTGACGGCAACGGGTGCCGCAGTGGTAAATGGCCCTATCGCAAGAGCGTGCACTGGAGGGCCGCCGGAGAGAGCGGATCGCGACCGAAGAGGTTTGCCCATGCCGGAGATGGTGGAGCGAGACCGAGCCGAGCCCGCGATCGACGAAAGCGTCGACCTCGGGGGCATCGACCCTCTGGGACTCGTGGACGCCCTGGGCAAGGTGGCGGCCCGGACGGCGACCAGCTACGCCCCTGGTCGGCTGGCGGAGCTGGGCTTCGAATGCCTCAAGATCGCCCTCGGCAAGTCGTCGGTCGCTCCCAAGCCACGCGACTGGAGGTTCAGCAACCGGGCGTGGAGCGAGCACCCCTTCTACCACCGCCTGATGCAGACCTACCTCGCGTGGGGCGAGACCGTCGAGCGGCTCGTGGAGGACGCCGACCTCGATTGGAGGACCGAGGAGCGGGCCCGCTTCGCCGCCTCGCTCCTCACCTCCACCGCGGCCCCGACCAACCAGCCGCTCCTCAACCCCGACGCACTCGAGCGGGCCTGGGAGACGGCGGGCAAGAGCATGGTGCGGGGGTTGCGGAACTTCGGCCTGGACGTCACCACCAACAACGGGTTGCCCCGGTCGATCGCCCCCGGGGCCTTCGAGGTCGGCAAGACCCTCGCCACGACGCCCGGAGCCGTGGTGCACGCCAACGAGGTGTACGAGCTCCTGCAGTACAACCCGAGCACGCCGGCCGTGCGGGCGCGCCCCGTCGTGGTGGTCCCCCCGCAGATCAACAAGTACTACGTCATGGACCTGGCGCCCGGTCGCAGCTTCATCGAGTACGCGAGGGACCGGGGCTTCCAGGTCTTCGCGGTGAGTTGGCGCAATCCCACCCCCGAGCAGTCCGGATGGGGGCTCGGCACCTACGTCGACGCCCTCGGCGATGCCGTGCGCACGGCGAACGACATCGCGAGCAGCGACGGGGTGAGCACCGTGGGGGCCTGCGCCGGAGGCATCACGACCGCCGCGTTGCTGGGCCACCTGGCCTGGACCTCCGATCCCCTGGTGCGCTCGGCGACGTTCGCGGTCACCCACCTGGACTACGACGTGCGGGCCATGATCGGCATGTTCGGGACTCGCCGCCTGGTGGACCAGGCGCTCGCCAAGTCCAAGGGTGCGGGCGTGCTCGACCGGGTCGCCCTCGGGGCGCTCTTCTCCTTCCTGCGGCCGAACGACCTCGTCTGGAACTACTGGGTCCGCAACAACCTGATGGGAGACGAGCCGCCCCGTTTCGACGTGCTCGCGTGGAACTCGGACGGGACGGCGATCCCGGCGGCGCTGCACGCCGACTTTCTCGACATGTTCCTGCACAACTCGATGGCACGGTCCGAGATGAAGCTGCTCGGATCGCCCATCGACCTGCAGAAGGTCGATTGCGACTCCATGGTGGTGGGGGCGCGCACGGACCACCTGGTGCCGTGGCGCGCCTCGTACGCCACCACCCGCCTGCTCGGGGGCACCAAGGAGTTCGTCCTGTCCTCCTCCGGCCACATCCAGAGCCTGGTCAGCCCCCCGGGGACCCCCAAGATGACGATCGCGACGGGCCCCGAGCCCGTCGACGATCCCGACGAGTGGCTCGCCGAGTCGAGCGAGCAACAGGGCGTCTGGTGGGAACGATGGGCGGAATGGCAGGCGCCCCGCGCCGGCGGGGAGCGCAAGGCCCCCTCGTCCCTCGGGAGCCGCGCCTACCCCCCCAACGAGGCGGCGCCCGGCAGCTACGTGCGGAACGGTTGAAGCCCGGAGCCCGAACGGTGGCGCGCTAGCGTCGCGTCCCACCCGGACCTGGAACGACTCCCATGATGACCGACCCGCTCAACGCATGGATGATGCTCGACTCGGGCCCGAGCCACTCCCCGTACGCGGAGATCGTGAGCCGCCTTCCCAGCGGCGAGGTCCACCGCTACACCTACGCCGACTTCGGTCGGCGAACCCGCCAGCTGATGCACGCCCTGGACGGTCTCGGTCTCGAGCGCGGCGAGAGGGTGGCGACCCTGGCCTGGAACAGCTACCGCCACCTCGAGGCCTACCTGGCGGTCCCGTGCACCGGGAGGGTGCTCCACACCCTCAACGTGCGGCTCTCGGCCGACGAGCTCACCTTCATCATCCAGGACGCCGACGACCGCGCCCTGCTCGTCGACGCCGACCTCTTTCCGATGATCGAGGAGATCGCGCCGCGACTCGACGGCGTGCGACACGTCGTCGTGCTCGACGAATCGGCACCGGCGACGTCGATGCCCGGCGTCGTCGCCTACGAGGAGCTGATCGCCGGCCGGCCCGAGGACTACGCCCGGCTCGACATCGCCGAGGACACCCCGATGGGCCTCTGCTACACGTCGGGAACCACGGGCAGCCCCAAGGGGGCGCTCTACACCCACCGCTCCAGCTTCCTCCACGCGCTCGCCGTGACGTCGGCCGCCGCGATGTCGATCGGGCCGGGGGACTCGGTGCTCCCCCAGGTGCCCATGTTCCACGCCAACGCGTGGGGGATGCCCTACGCCGCCGCCCTCGTCGGCGCGAAGCAGGTGTTCTTCGCCGGGCCCCTCGAGCCCGCACCCTTCGTGGACCTGATGGTCGAGGAGCGGGTGTCCGTCGCCGCGGGCGTGCCGACCGTGTGGCTCTCCATGGCCGACGAGCTGGCGGCGAGGGGGATGTCCCTCCCCGATCTCCGACACATCGTGTGCGGCGGCAGCCAGCCGCCAAGGAGCCTCATCGCCCGCTTGTCCGAGGAGTTCGGCATCCGGATGATCCAGGCCTGGGGCATGACCGAGACGTCCCCGCTGGCCTCCATGGCCTGGCCGCAGGAGCGGATGCGGGATTGGCCCGAGGATCGGGTCACGGACGTGGCCCTGACCCAGGCCGGGCTGCCGTTGCCGGGCATCCGCGTGAGCATCCGCGACCTGGAGGACAACGAGGTCCCGGCCGACGGCGAGACCATGGGCGACCTTTGGGTCCGTGGGCCTTGGGTGATCGACTCCTACGTCCACGGGATGGGCAAGGAGCAGTTCACGGACGACGGGTGGTTCCGCACCGGCGACGTGGCGATCGGCTCGCCCGACGGTTACTTCGTCATCGCGGACCGGACCAAGGACCTCATCAAGTCCGGGGGCGAGTGGATCTCGTCGGTCGAGATGGAGGCGGCGATCATGGGGATGCCCGACGTCGCCGAGGCCGTCGTGATCGCCGTGCCCCACCCGAAGTGGCTCGAGCGTCCCTTGCCCTGCATCGTGGTGCGACCGGGCGCCACGGTGGAGATCGAAGAGGTCCGGGAGCACCTGGCGTCGTCGGGATTCGCCCACTGGCAGCTCCCCGACCGCCTGGAGCTGGTCGACGAGATCCCCAAGACGGCCGTGGGCAAATTCGACAAGAAGGTGCTCCGGGGCCGCTTCACGACCTGAGGGGGCACCGCGTGCCCTGCGTTTGTCCCGGTGTTTGCCCCCGTGCTTGCCGGTGGCTTGTGCAGAGACCAATAGCTTGATATAGTTTGCAGCGGCCCGAGTATGTCAAATACCTCGACGGCCGTCCGTCCCCCGAAAGCCCCCCGAAAGCGAGGTGCCCAGCATCGTGAGTACCACCCTCCAGTTCACCGAGTCCGTCCAGGACGGCATCGTCAAGGCCGTCGAGACCAGCCAGCGCTGGACGCTCGACGCACTCAAGGCTGCGACGTCCAGCTTCGACCCCGTCCTTCCCGACCGCTCGAGCCTCCCCTTCGCCGGGAACATGCCCTCGGTCCAGGAGGCCATCGACAGCAGCTTCCGCTTCACGGAGCGCCTGCTCGAGGCGCAACGCTCGTTCGTGTCCGAGCTCGCCGGCCTCGGAACCCCCGCACCGAGCGCCCCGGTCAAGAAGTCGACAGCCGCCTGATCGCTCACCGGCCGCATCCGGCCCCGCAACGCGTGGCCGGAACCCTTCGTCACCGACACCCGGAGCCGCGAGCCTTGTTCGGCGGTTCCGGGTGTCGTAATTTCGGGGCCCAGCTGACGTCGCCCCGGTGACGTCACGCAAGGGGGGCTCGAGACGAGCGAGGGAGTCGCGGCGTGACGCAAGCCACCCTGACCATCAACAGCAGGAATTACGGTGCATGGTCCCTGCGAGGCTGGCTGCTGTGCCGGATGGCGGGGCTCGAATTCACCGAACGCCTCGTCGACCCGAGCGACCCGTCGGCCAGGGCCGAGCTGCTGCAGCTCTCCCCGTCCTTCCTCGTCCCCTGCCTCGAGCACGACGGCAACTCGATCTGGGACACCCTCGCCATCGGCGAGTATCTCTGGGAGACGCTGCCCGGCTCCGGGCTCCTGCCGGAGGATCCGGCCAAACGGGCGCACTGCCGCTCCGTGTGCGGGGAGATGCACGCCGGCTTCGCCAACCTGCGCAGCGCCCTCCCCATGAACGTCCGTGCCAGCCATCCGGAATTCAAGGCGTGGAGCGGGGCCCAGGCCGACATCGACCGGATCGTCGCCGTCTGGCAGGACTGTCTGTCGGCGTCCGGGGGACCCTTTCTCTTCGGGGACTCCCCCACGATGGCCGACGCGATGTACGCCCCCGTCTGCACTCGCTTCGTCACCTACGACGTGGAGCTCCCTCAGGAGTGCGTCGACTACGTCAGGACGGTGATGGGACTGCCCGACATGGTCGAGTGGCTCGAGGCGGCGAAGGGGGAGCCCGAAGCGCTGGACGAGCTCGACGTCGAGTTCTGAGAGCCCCTATCCCTGGCGGGTCCGGCTGCGTTCGTTGGCCACGATGAAGTTCCGGACGACGGGGTAGATCTGGCCTTCCCAGGCCGACCCGCTGAAGACGCCGTAGTGACCGACCCCCGCCTGGAGGTGATGGCGCCGCCGGGCCGGTCGCACCTTCGAGCACAGGTCGTGGGCCGCCATGGTCTGGCCGACGCCGCAGATGTCGTCTCGCTCGCCTTCGATGGTGAGGAGCCCGGTCCGGGTGATCGCGCCCATGTCGATGCGGCGACCCCGCCATTCGAACTCCCGACGCGGCAGCAGATGGCGTTGAAAGACCACGTCGACCGTCTGGAGGTAGAACTCCGCCGCCAGGTCGAGAACCGCGAAGTACTCGTCGTAGAAGGCCCGGGTGGCCGCGGCCTGCGCGTCCCGCCCGTTGGCGATGTCGTTGAAGAGCCCGAGGAGCTTGTCCGTGTGCCGCCCGATGTTCATCGAGGCGAAACCCCCGAGCTGGAGGAACCCGGGGTACACCCGCCGCATGGCCCCCCGATAGCGGAGGGGCACCGTGGCGATCACGTGCTCCGCGAACCACGACAGCGGGACGTCCATCGCCAGTTGGTTGACCGAGGTGGGGTTGACCCGGCAGTCGATCGGGCCGGCGATCAGGGTCAGGCTCTTCGGGGTCACCGGGTCGCGTGCCTCGCTCAGGACGGCCGTGGCGGCGAGCGCCGCCGGGCAGGGTTGGCACACGGCGAAGAGGTGGGCACCCGGCCCCACGGTCCGCAGGAAGCGCATCACGTGGTCGACGTAGTCGTCGAGGCCGAACGGGCCGTCGGACAAGGGCACGTCCCGGGCGTTGTGCCAGTCGATCAGGTAGACGTCGTGGTCCGTCAGCAGCGTCCGCACGGTCGACCGCAGGAGGGTCGAGAAGTGGCCGGCCAGCGCCGCGACGACGAGAACCCGGGGCTGGGGCGTCGCCGACTCCTTGGCGAAGTGGATGAGCGAGGCGAAGGGGGTGGTCTCCACCGCCTCCTCACGTACCCGCGCCGGGCGACCACCGGCCGTGACCTCCTCGATCCCGAACGCCGGGCGGGTGTGGGTGAGCCGCGACTCCTTCACGATCTGACAGGTGGCCGAGGCCCAGCGGACGGCGGAGTGCTCGCTCAGGGAATCGGGCAGCCCGCCGATCGCCCACGCGGTGAGCCCGGCCAGTCCCACAGCGGGGGCCGTCAGGTCTCTCTGCGCCTGGTACGCCTGGTAGAGCATCGAGGGGAGCTCCTGGTGCCTCGCTACCGGCCCGGCCGGCTCGTGGTTCCGGGGTGCTGATGAGGAGCCCGACACTACCGGAGGCCCGTTGGGGTATCGAAAGAGGGAGGTCGCGAGGCGCGGACTCGAGACCTGGTCAAAGGAATAGCGCCGCGTCGGGCATGGTTGAATCGTTCACGCGGAGGAAATGAGCAGATTTGGCGCGCCTGCACCTCGATCAGAAGCTGACCGTCGGGATCGTCTTCGTGCTGTCCATGTTCATGGCGATCATGGACATCACGATCGTCAACGTCGCCCTCCCGACCATCGGGCGCGAGTTCCACGTGTCCCCCTCGAGCGTGGACGTGGTCGTGACGAGCTTCCTCGTCAGCCTGGCGGTCACCATCCCTGCGTCGGGCTGGCTCGGCGACCGCTTCGGCACGAAGCGCATCCTGCTCATGGCGATCGCCATCTTCACCGTGGCATCCGTGCTCTGCGGGCAGGCCCACAACATGACCGAGCTCGTCGTCTACCGCATCCTCCAGGGGGTCGGCGGCGGGATGCTCACCCCGGTCGGGATGGCGATGCTCTACCGCGCCTTTCCCCCCGAGGAGAGGGTCCGGGCCTCGCGCATCCTCATCGTCCCCACGGCCTTGGCCCCGGCGCTCGGTCCGGTGCTGGGCGGCGTGTTCGTCACCCAGTTGTCGTGGCGCTGGGTCTTCTACGCGAACCTCCCCATCGGGATCTTCGCCTTCGTCTTCGGGCTGCTGTTCCTCCGGGAGCACAGGGAATCCCATCCCGGCCGCTTCGACCTGGCGGGATTCGTGTTGGCCGGGGCGGGCTTCGCGCTCCTCATGTACTCCATCAGCGAGGGTCCGGCCCACGGTTGGTCGACGCCCCTCATCGCGGGAACGGGCATCGCCGGCGCCCTGCTCATCGGGGCACTCGTGATCGTCGAGCTGAAGATCCGCGAGCCGCTGCTCGACCTGCGGCTCCTGCGCGACCGGCTGTTCGGGACCGCGTCGGTCGTGATCTTCCTGGCGATGGCGGGCTTCCTGGCCACGCTCTACATGGTGTCGCTCTACTATCAGGACGGGCTCGGACTCTCCGCCCTGGCGTCGGGACTGAGCACCTTCCCCGAGGCCCTCGGGGTCATGGTGGGAGCCCAGATCGCCGGCCACCTCTATCCCCGAGTCGGCCCGCGCCGGCTCATGTTCTGGGGGCTCGTCGTGGCCGGCGCGATGATGTGCCTCCTCGCCCTGGGGGGATACGGGACTTCACTCTGGTACTTCCGGGCGGTGCTGCTCGTCATGGGGATGGGCATCGGCAACGTGTTCGTGCCGACCCAGGCCGCCGGCTTCGCGACCATCACGCCGGCCTCCATGGGGAGGGCCTCGGGATTCTTCAACGCCGATCGCCAGCTCGGCGGCGCCGTCGGGGTCGCGCTCTTGACCACGGCCCTCGCGACCGTGGGGGCAGGACACCTGGTCGACGGCGTGCTGCACCCCGACCTGAGCGCCTACCACCTCGCCTTCCTCGTCGCTGCCGGGCTCGCGTTCCTGGGTGCGATCTCGGCGCTGTGGATCCGGGACCGCGACGCCGCGGCGACGATGCGACCACGGCATCAGACCCAGCCCGCCGCCGAGGAGTCCGGGATCGTCTCCACCGCCGCGCCGGCGGGAGCCCTCGCGGGCGCAGACGCGGCGGGAGCCCAGGCCGCAGGAGCGCAGGAGTCCCGCGGGTCCGGGACTGCGACCGGCGCCGGCGAGCCGGCACCCGTCTACGTCCGCGACTGACGGCAGCGGGCGTGGGCGCCGCTCAGCGTCCGACGGGGCCCATCTTGCCCGGATGTGCCCTCCTGGGCCCGCCTCGACCCTTGCGACCGCCCCCGTGGTCCCGGGTTGACGTGCGCCGGCGCGAGCGCCCCACGAGGAGCCGGACGCCGGCCCCGGACAGCGCAAGCGTGCCGGCCACGAACGCGAGCAGCGCGAGCCCGCCGAGGACCGTCCCCGCATCCGCGCCGAGGGACCACGCGAGGCCGCCGGTGATGCCCGCCAGCGCCCACAAGGCAGCGCCCACGATCGGTCCGATCCAGGGCGAGCTCTCCTGTCGCCGGGCTGGGCTCCCTCGGCTCGGGTGCGTCGGTCGCTCGGGAAGCGGTGCGGAAGAGGGCCGTCTCCAGATGCCGGTCGCCCAGACGACGAGGACGACGAGGACAAGCAGGAGCCCGATGGCGACCATCCACAGGCCCGCCATGAAGACGAGGCCCCCGAGGACGGGCGAGCCCCTCTCGTTTGCGGGTGCGACAGGGGTGCTCAAGCCGGACCTCGCGCCCCCCACGCCCACGCCCCACAGCCCTGCGGAGGTGACCGCACCGACGAAGGCGACGAACAGCCCGACGACCGCAACGCGGAGGTCCTCCCCCAGTGCGTTCTTGGGGTCCCTGCGGACGTCGTCGACCAACTCCCGCGCCTTGCCCATAGGGTTACGTTATCTCACCATCACTGAAAGGAAACGTCCTCACCAACCCCTGCACCGATGCTTGGACCTCGCTAGGGGTTGGCCTCGGCGACGAGCCGTTGCACCACGGGGTGCTTGTGGGCCGAGGCCCCGAGGCGTGCCGCCATCACGAAGACGGCGATGCTGAGGCCGACGAGGAGCACGATGGCGGCCCATCCCGGGATGAGAGCCATCCCGCCGTAGTCGCCCACGAGGCTGATGCCGATCATGCCGGGTATGTACACCGCCAACCACGCGATGGCGCGCCACTCGTGCCGGGTATGACGGACGCTCGGGCGCAGCCAGGAGACGAGCGCCAGGATCGCAAGCCCAATGGCCGCTCCCACGAAGACCCGGGAGGTGGCCCTCCAGCCGCTCCAGTAGATGGCGAAGTTGGCAAAGACGAAAGCGACCGGGGTGACCACCCTCCACGCCGGCAAACGGAAGGGCCGGGGTCGCTCGGGCAACGCGCGGCGGAGCGCCCCGGCCGACAGGGCGACCGTTGCATACACGAGGCACGTCGAAGTGGTCACGAACTCGGTCAGGTGCCGCGACGTGGGAACGGTTAGCAAGACCGTCACCTCGAGCACGAAGCACACGCACAGGCTGACGACGGGTACGCCGCGCCGGTTGAGGCGTCCGACCCCAGTGGGGAGAAAGCCCTCTCTGGCCATGGCGTAGGGGACGCGGGAGCCACTCGCCACGTAATTGAGGGCCGTGCCGGCGGGGGATACGAAGACGTTGACGGCCACAAGGACGCCGATCAGGGTGAGCCCCGCTGCCTGGGTCAGCCCGTAGAAGGGTCCGAGGCTCCCCTGAAACGTCTCGTTCGTCCACCCTCCGGACAGCGACTGGGTCGGGACGGAGACGACGTAGGCGATCTGCAGGAGCATGTACAGGGCCGCCGCGACCGCGACCGAGGCGATGACCGCGATCGGGATATTGCGCTGCGGGTGCCTGGTCTCCCCGCCGAGCTGAACCGCCTGCTCGAAGCCGAAGAGCGCCAGCAGGGCGCCCGCCTGGCTGACCCCCGCCAGGATGCCGTGCGAACCGTACGGTGCGAACCCGCCGCCGGCGGAGATATTGGACCCGTGGAAGGCCGTCGTGATGAGGGCGATCGCCAACGCCAGCGGGACGGCGATCTTCCAGATGACGACCCAGGCGTTGGTCTGCCGAAACCAATGCATGCCCATCAGGTTGAGCACCGTGAGCGGCACGAGCATGAGAGACCCGATCACGAGTCCGAGCGGTGTCAGCGAGACGCCGAACGCCGGTCCGTGGGAGACGACCACCCTCGGGAAGTAGTCCGCCGCATACCGCAGGATCGCGATCACCTCGACGGGAGGGATGACGACCGCGATGATCAACGAGAACCATCCCCCGACGAAGCCGCCCGAGCGCCCAAAGGCGTAGAGCGGAAAACGGGCGGTCCCTCCCGAGACCGGGAACATCGCTCCCAGCTCTGCCACGACGAGCGCGATGGTCATCAACATGAACGTGGCCACCGCCCAAGAGATGATGGACGCAGGCCCCGCAAGCTCCGCAGCGTCTCGGGGTGCGAAGAACCAACCCCCGCCGACAATGGACCCGATCGCCACGCAGAAGATCCCGAGGCGGTTGAGGATCCGCCGCGGGGTGGCCCGAGTCGAGACGACCGGGACGGGCGCATCGTCCCCCCGCGGCCCGGAGTCGTGCGCCATGCCTGGACGGTCCAGCTCAGCCATCGGAAACCCTCACGTGGTGCGACGGGTATCGGCACAGCACCGGGGGGCACTCGAAGCCCTGCGTTCACTGCTCCCCGGCCCAGGATCATGCCAGATCCCCACCGGTCTAGAAAGGTGCGACGCGCAAGCGTCGACTATCCGACCGAAGGGACCTTGGTCCCTGGCCCCGCCAAGGCTCGAGCCTCATCGTGTTCGGTGTGCTGGAGCCGTACGCGTCGACCGCTTGCCGGGTCGGCGAGCACGAGCCGTGTGGCCACCGGATCGTTCCCAACTGTCCCTGCTGGTGCCACGACCCCGAGGAGGCCAGGCGTCGCCGGAGGACCGGTCACGACGAGGGCACCGTCGGCTAGCCGGACGGCCGTGGGCCCGACCGGCGTCGGCTACTGGCCGTATCGGGCGACCAGCTCGGCAACCCGAACGAGGTACTCCTCTCGCCGGTACCGGTTGAAGTTGTCCCAGGTCGACAGGCTGGTGGAGTCGACCAGCCGATCGACGAAGAGGAACCCATCCAGGTGATCGCACTCGTGCTGAAATGTTCCGGCCGAGAGACCACCGACCGTGAAACGCACGGGTGACCCGTCCCGGTCGAGCGCCTCGACCTCGATCGAGGTGAACCTCTCGACGTCGCCTCGCATGCCGGGCACAGAGAGGCAACCCTCGTTGTTGCGGAAGCGCTCGGCCGTGAGGGCGGTCCAGCTCGGGTTGACCAGGATGGTCAGCGGTATCCGCGGCTTGTACGGATAGCGAGGGTTGTCGTCCACCTCGATGACACAAACCCGCAGCGGTTCGCCGATCTGCGTCGCTGCCAGACCGGCGCCCCCGGCCGCCCGCATGGAGCAGACGAGGTCGTCGATGAGCTCCTGGACGCGCGCACCGGTCACGTCCGCCGGATCGACCGAATCCGCGTGCCGGCGGAGGCCCGGGTCTCCGATTTGGAGAATTTCACGTTTCCGACCCACTTCTCTGTTGCATGTGGGGAAACTCATGTGAATACGATACAACGATGAGGGCGGCCGAGACCGTGATCGTGGGAGCCGGAGTCGAGGGCCTGAGCATCGCCTGGGCCCTCAGCCGGCGGGGCGAGAGAGACGTGCTCGTCCTCGAGAGGAACGTGGTCGGCGGGGGGTTCACCGCCAAGTCGAGCGGCATCCTCCGGTGCCACTACGGCGCCCGTTCCCTCGCCGCGATGGCGTGGCGATCCCTCGGGGTCTTCGAGGAGGCCAGGACGGTCCTCGACGCGGACATCGGCTTCCATCGGACGGGTTACCTGGCCGGCGTCGGGCCCGACGACCGACCCGCCCTCGAGGCCAACGTCGCCATGCAACGGGGCCTCGGCATCGACGTGTCCTCGATCACGCCGGCAGAAGCCGGCGACATGCTCCCCCAGATGCGGGTCGACGACTTCTCGGCGTTCGCCTACGAGCCGGGGGGAGGGTACGCGGACGGACACCAGACGGCCGCGGCCTTCGCGCACGCCGCCCGCAGGGCAGGGGTCCGGATCCGTCAGGGATGCGAGGTCAAGGGATTGGCCACCAGCGGCGATCGGGTCTGCGGCGTCATCACGACCGACGGCGAGCAGATCGCTGCCGCACGGGTCGTCGTGGCCGCGGGACCGTGGTCGGCCGGCCTGGTCGGCGACGTCGGCGTCAAGCTGCCCATGCGGGCCCAACGGGAGCAGCTCATGATCGTGGAGACGGGAGAGCCCCTGGGGGAGGTGCCCGTCCTGTCGGACCTCGTCTCCCTGCAATACCTGCGGACGGAGCGCTCGAGCCACCTCCTCCTCGGCAACTCCGACCACCACGCTCCCGAGTGGGCGGATCCCGACGCCTACGACAACACCCTGGACGACGACTACGCCGTCGAGGCCATCGAGAAGTTCTCGCACCGCTTCCCCGGGCTCCCCAACGCGGGCCTGTCGTCGAGCTACGCCGGCTGCTACGACGTGACGCCCGACTACAACCCCGTCATCGGACCGGCGCCCCTCGAGGACCTCTACCTCTGCGCCGGCTTCAGCGGTCACGGCTTCAAGATCTCGCCGGCGGTCGGGACGCTCGTGGCGGACCTGGTGTGCGACGGGTCGAGCAACGACCCCGACGTGGTGACCGAGGACTTTCGACTGAGCCGTTTCGACGAGGGCAAGCCGCTCGTGAGCTCGCATCCCTATCTCGGTGCGCCGGAGATGCGCTAACCGACCGGACATCAAGCAGCAGGAGACCCTTCCATCGCCGTCGCGCATCGTGCGGCCACCTCGTCGACCACGGCGTTCAGTGCGTCGGGGTCCCGACCGGACGAGGCGAGGGCGGCGTCGACGCCGGGGATGCCCGCGCGATCCCACAATGTCTTGTCGTTGGTGACCCAGATACCTCTCGCGGCCGCGACCGCGTGCGCGGCCTGCAGGGCGGCTTGGGCGAGCAAGCCGAGACAGGGAGTGGCGCGACCAGCAGGAGCGTGTGCGGTCCGGGCGTAGCCCAGAGCTTCCTCCGCCCGGCTCCACCACACCTTGCGGGCGGAGCGACGGAGCGCCTCGGGGTATTCCGGCGGCCTGGGCAAGACCCCCCGGACGACCACGTTTGCTGCGAGCTCGGCGGTCAGGATGTAGGTGGGCACGCCAGCAAGGTGGAAGGCCAGCGGCTCGATGGCGAAGCGGCCGGCTACCGACTCGCCGAGCTCGTGGCTGACCCGCTCGAGATCCCGGTAGTGCACGTCGACGCGCCTGCCGTCGATGTCGAGCCAGGCCCCGCCGTTGAAGACCCCGCCACCCCACTCACCCACTCCGAAGACCGTCCCCGGCCACCCGATCGCTCGCAGCTGGGCCGGGTCGAACGGGCCGTGGTAGTAGATGGCGAGATCCCAGTCGCTGTCGGGTCGGGCCGTGCCGGCCGCACGGGATCCCCCGAGACTGACGGCGACGACACCTCGGAGGGCGTGCAGCCGACCAGCGACGGCATCGATGAGCTCGGCGTCGTCCACGGGCCCATCGTCGCATCCCTGCGTCCATCGCCGGCCGCAGGTGCGGCCGGTTGCGCCGCTGCCGGTGGCCGGTAGCCGGTGGCAGGTCGGCCGAGGCGACGACGACGACCACCGAAACCACGCTCACTCGTTCCGCGCGACCTCGGGTCCGGTGATCCGGTTGAGGAGCGGGAACGTCGAGGCGATGATCGCGAGCGAGGCCGCAAGCCCGCCGACCACGGTCGCCCAGTACGCGAACCCCGGCATCGAGAACGCGATATCGACCTGGGAGTGGAGGTAGAGGGCGGCGGAGACCAGACCGACCGTGATCGAGACGGCGGCCACGAGAAGCAGCGGCAGCGCACTCTCCAGCGCGACGACGCGGTGCAAGAGCCTGGTGGGAACGCCCGTGAGCCGGAGGAGGCTGAACGGGCGCTTGCGCTCGCCCAACCCGGCGGCGATGTTCACGGCGAGGCTGCAGGCGGCGATGATCAGGCTCGCCACGACGACCACGTCCGTCATGTCCTGGATCATCGTGAGAAGTCGCGCGGTGGACGGATCGACCGACTCGACCACGACCGCCGTCCCCTGGTACGCAAATGCCCGCTCGAGTGCCGTCCGTGCCCGTTCGATGGAGCCGGACGACCCGTCGGTGGCAACCACGACGGCGGCGACGGGAAGATCGGCGATGTCCGCCGCCGACGGGTGCGCGGACGGCCAGACCTTCGAGGACGAGTGTGGGTCGTTCCCGAGAATCGCCTCGAGGAAGTAGCCGATATCCGCCGCAGCCGCTCCTCGTGCGCACCTCCCGATGGCCGGTGTCTTGGCCAGCTCGTCACACGCGACCACCCCGAACGAGTTTCCGACCGGACCCTCCGACGAGGCCTGGTGGACCACCGTCACCGCCCGCACGCCGGGCGTCGTGCGGAGCTGGGTCAGCACTCGGCTCGGGACGGAAGCAACTTTTACGGAAGCGGGACAATTCGACGTGGAGAAGCTGCAGAACGTGTCGGCGAGGGTGTCCCTTCCGGCACTGCCTCCCCCGGCGCTGATGGCGGCCGAGATCGAGCTGAGCGCCCCGATCGCGGCGCTCGTGACGAAGAGGGCGAGCACCAGCCCGCTGATGAACCGGAAAGCCGCCTTGGGGTTGTCGAGGAGCCGGCGACCGGCGATGAGGGTGGCGGGGCGACTCGCTCGGTTGGCCATCACCCGAGATCCCGCCGTGGTGAACCAGGGTCCGGCGAGCACCAGCCCCACGACGATGAGCACGAACCCCGCGAGCAACTCCAGCAGCTGGCCACCGTTGCTGGCCGGCTTGCCGGCGGCGTCGAAGTACGCCAGTAGGGCGATTCCCGCAAGGAGCGGGATGATCCGGACCACCCTCGGCGGGGCGGACGACGTTCGCCGTCGCACGCCGAGCGGTGATACCTGGACGCGGCGCAGCGCGAGGCGAGCGGACACGGCCGCGGCGATCGGGACACCGACGACCACGAGCCCGACGTCGACCCACCCGAGGGATAGATCGCCCTGGGCGAACGGCGCTCCGGTGAAGGGGACGTGGTAGAGGAGCGGCCGGAACACGAAGAAGAGGCCGAATCCGACCGCCACCCCTGCGAGGGCCGCGACCATGGCCTCCACCGCCGAGATCACCGAGACCTGACGCGGCGTGGCGCCGACGAGGCGCATGGCTGCGAATCGCTCCTCTCGCCGGGCGGCCGACAGCCGGCTCGCGGTGGCGATCAAGATGAGGACGGGCAGCAACAGGGCGACGGCCCCGGCGGCCAAGATCCATTGCAGAACGGGTCCGCTCCCGATGCCGCTCTGGCAGCTGAAGCAGTTGGCTGCGGTTCGCTGGATGCCTCGGACTTCGACCGCACCGGGAACCCGGGAGAGCTGGCGTGCGTTGCGACCGACGACGACGATCAGCGAACTCGGAGACGGAAGGGCAAGCGGGCCGATGATGCCGACCTCGCGCCCGTCGAACCGGTCGGCAAGCTCGCTCGGCGGCGTGGATCTGAGCAGCTGCGCAAGCGCCGGCGAGGCGTAGAACTCCCCCGGGCCCGGCAGGTGCGGAATCCCCGGCGGGACCGGTGCGCTGGGCCCGGTGGGAGCCACGTCGACCCGGTCGATCTCCTGGTTGCCGAATTGGTCGAGGCCGGACAGCCACCACAGCGGGTCCGACGTCGAGGTCCCCGACGTGGTCGGAGGAGATTGCGCAGAGGTGTCGAGCCACGCGCCACGGTCGGACTGCGCGTGCAGCCCGTTGACCCCGGCGAGGGCAAGGAGCAGCAGACCGACCCCGAGGGCGACGGCAGCCGCCACGACCAGCACTCGCAGGGCCGCATCGCGCCCACTGCCCAGGACGAGACGCAAACCGAGTCGGATCACCCGGGCACCGCCCCGGTCGCGGTCACCCGACCGTCCCGTACGATGACCTCTCGATCCGCGTAGGCCGCGACCCGTGGCTCGTGAGTCACGAGGACGATCGTGGTGCCCTCCTCACGAGCCAAGCCGGTCATCAAGTGCATGACCAACTCGCCGTTGAGGGAGTCGAGCGACCCCGTCGGCTCGTCCGCGAAGAGCACCCCGGGGTGGGCGACGAGCCCACGTGCCAGCGCAACTCGCTGAGCCTGTCCACCCGACATCTCGCCGCTGCGGTGGCCCTCCAGACCGTCGAGGTCGAGTCGCTCGAACCAGCTCCTGGCCGTCCGGAGCGCCTCGTCTCTGCGTACGCCCGCGAGCAACAGGGGAAGGGCCACGTTCTCCGCGGCGGAAAGCTCGGGGACGAGCTGGCCGAACTGGAAGATGAAACCGAAGTGGTCTCTGCGCAGCGCGCTGCGCTCCCCCTCGCGGAGGGTGTCGATGCGCTTTCCCTCGAAGCGGACCTCACCAGCATCCGGGACGAGGATGCCCGCCAGGCAGTGGAGCAACGTCGACTTTCCGGAGCCGCTCGGACCCATCACGGCGACGATCTCGCCGCGCTTTGCCGAGAAGCCGGCGCCGCGGAGCGCGGGGGTCTCTCCAAAGGAGAGCACCAGGTCCTTCGCCTCGATGAGTCCTGAGGTCGTGGTCGTCGAGGGTTGCCGAAGTGCGTTGGTCATGGCCGTATCTCCCCTGCGAGGGCGTCGAGCCGTGCGGAAGTGAGATCGATCCAGCGGAGGTCGGCCTCCAAGTGGAAGAGGCCGTGGTCCGCAAGGAGTGCGTCGACGAGGCTTCCCTGCTGCTTCAGCGCGGTGAGCTCGCGCATCCGCTGCAGGTGCGTTGCCCGCTGCGCGTCGAGGTACCCCTCCGCATGACGTCCGAGCATGAGCGACAGGGCAACTTTCACGAAGAGATCCGACTGGAGGTAGGGCTCTGCCGGGATCGGCTGCGCGAGCCACGCCTCGACCTCGTCCTTCCCCGAGTCGGTGATGAAGTAACGCTTGCGCTCGGGCCCCGCTCCGGGCTCGACCTCGCCGGCAGTCGCCTTTCCGTCGCGCGCCAATCGAGACAGGGTGGCGTACACCTGGCCGAAGGGGAGCGGTCTCCCGGGGCTCAGGTAGGTGTCGTAGTCGCGCTTCAGCTCGTAACCGTGGCTGGGTTCGCGCTCGAGGAGCCCGAGGAGGGCCAGGGGGACGCTCATATCCGAGAGTATACGCTTCAGATATAGCCGCAATCAATAGCCACGTCGCACCGACGGCGCCGGGGAGGGCCTCACACCGGGAGTTCTGGCAGGATCGAGCCCCGAAGCCGATCCGGTCGAACTCACAGCCCCGGCACGGTCGACGGTTCATCGGCGGGTCGACGGAAAAGGAAGGCGGAGACGGAATGGAGCCCATCAAGATCGGTTGGCTGGGGTCGGCCCTCGACGGCCCAGGTGGCGGCTACGACAAGATCCACCGGATGGCCTTCGACGAAGCATTCGAGAAGGGACTGCTGGATCGGCCCGTGGAGTTCGTCTTGCACCCCGAGAACGGGCTGCCGCAGGGGTCGGCGAAGAACGCCACCGACGGATTTCGGCATCTGATCGACGAAGGGTGCATCGGCGTGGCCGGTGCCTACAGCTCGGACAACGCCATCACCGTCGGCCCCCTGGCCAACGAGCTCAGGGTGCCGCTGATCAGCTGGGCGGGAACGGAACGCCTCTTCGGCGACTACTGCTTCCGCCTCGGCAACGGCGACTGTGGTGGGGACGCCGCGCTCATCGTGGGATGGCTCAAGCGCAACGGGCACCAGCGGGTGGCCGTGCTGAGCGAGATCTCGCCGAACGGAGAGGAGTACTTCCGCTTCTTTCGCCAAGAGGCACGTCGCCGGGACGTCTCCGTGGCCGCCGTGGAGACGGTCAGCCAGTCCCCCAGCGATCTGGCGACCAACCTCCGGAATCTCCAAGGCATCGAGCCCGACGCCCTCGTGTACATGGGCTACGGGATGTTGGCCGCGAAGGGCCTCATGCGTGAGGCACTCGACGAGCTCCGGTGGGATCCGCCCCGGATCATGACGACCGCATTCATGTTCTACCTGATGGGCTTCGAGAAGTTCGAGGGCTGGGTCGGCATCGACCAGTTCGACCCGACCAACCCCCTGGTCAAGGGCTTCCACGAGCGCTTCACCGGTCGCTACGGCGAGGAGCCGCCGTTCTGGCCCAACGCCATCCCGGTTCTCGCCTACGACACGGCTCGGGTGCTGGTCGAGGGCCTCGTACGCGCCCCGGTCCTGAACGGTGAGGGGCTCAAGACCGGACTCGAGCGGATTCGCTTCATGCCGAGCACGACGGGCGGCCCCCGGGCGCACATCGCCTGTTCGCCCAACGAGCACGGCATGTTCCGGGGCGACTGGCTCCTCTACGGGCGCGTCAAGGACGGCAGGCTGGAGTTCGAGGGACTCTTCGAGCCCTGGGACGAAGGTTGACGGCACGATCCCGAAGAGTGCTCGGCCGACGTCACCGCCTCAAGCCGGCTTGAATGCGTCTGCCAACGCCAGTCGCGTCTGACGCCGTGGAAGGTTGCCTCTACCGGCGCGATGGTGCGCGCTTCATCCCGACGCCGTTCACGACCGGACCCTGGCGGCCGGATGCCATGCACGGCGGCGCACCCAGTGCGCTGATCGGGACCCTGGCGGCGTCGGAGGTCAGGGAAGGCGAACTCCTCGCCCGGGTCCAGGTGGACCTCGAGCGTCCCGCTCCCCTCATGCCCTTGGTGGGCACGGTCGAGCGGCGGCAGGTGAGCAACCGGATCGCCCACCTCGATATCCAGCTGGCGACGGAGGGTGGGGAGCGCGTCGTGGGTGCGCGGGCGCTCGCCATGCGGACCACCCAGGTGGCGGCGGCGCACCCGGCGTTGCTCGATGCAGAGCGTCCCGAAGCGTTCCCACTGATGAACTGGGACGCCCTGTACCCGCCGGGTCAGATCACCTTTGTGCGTGACGCGACCGAGCACCGGATTGTCCGTGGCGGCTACGGGGTGGCCGAACCCAGTGCGGCGTGGCTCCGCCTCGTGGTGCCCGTCGTGGAAGGAGAGGCCAGCGGGGGGCTGGCGGAGCTCCTGGCCATAGCCGACTTCGGCTCCCCTCTCAGCATCGACGGCTCGGTCGGAGAGGGCCTCGCTCTGATCAACGCCGACGTGAACCTGACCGTGTCTCGGGAACCGATCGGTCCATGGTTCCGGTTGGAGGCCGCCTCTCGCGTCGGACCGGGGGGTGTCGGGGTCGTCGTGGCCCAGGTCCACGACCGCGAAGGCCCCCTCGGCGTGATCACCCAGAGCCAGATCGTGCGGCGCTACCTGGGTCCGACGACGGCGGGCTGAAGTCCTGCGCAGGCCCGAACAGGGGGAGGGAGGGTGCCGAGGATTCCTGACTGCAGTGGAGCTTCACGGCGGCCCGTCTCCGGCGCGACTCTCGTGAGGGTCTGTCTCTTCAGGTGTCGGGAACCAGACGAAGGCGATCGGTGCGCTGCGATGGGGCGTCGGCGCGCAGCACGCCCTGCATCGGTGGTTCGGCGGTCGGCCTCTCACCCGTGTGGTCAAGGCTCGGGACGGTGACGCTGCTCGCATCCGACAGCCGGGTCGGACGAGAGCCTTGGCCTCTCCCGTTGTAGGTCCGTAGGAGCCACCAGAGGCAGAAGGCGACCAGGAGGCCGGCGAGGACCATGAAGAGTGCCGACTCTTCCCATTGGAACGGCCAGTAGCGGCTCCTCGGCTGGTAGGTGATGACCTGCCTGAGGTGGAGCCCGGCGGCGCAGCGGCGCACGGCATCGACGACCGTTGCCTGTGACGTCGTGGTCACCCGGTCCGACGCGGGGCACCGCTGTCCGGCGACGCTGAGATAGCCCCCACGGCCGATCGAGATGTCGTAGAGGCCGTTGGCCAGGACGTGTCCGGAGCGGTCGAGCGTCTGCTCGCTGAGCACCCAGTCGCCGCTCTGCAGCCCCTTGCCCACCACGATCGCCCCGCCGGGACCCGAAGGCACCCGGAACGACGAGACGATCCGGAGCGGGCTCGCCAGATAGGGCCGCACCCACTCTGCGACAGGGAACCGAACGGCGACGAAGCCGGCAACCGTGGCGGCCATTGCCACCAGCGTCCGTCGGACAACCAGTCCGACGGCCACACCGAGGGCGAAGGCGAAGGCTGCGTAGGCAACGGGGACGATGTTGCGCTCGTCGAACACGACGTCGAAGGCGCCGCCGTTCGCCTTGTCGATCGGGCTGGCCCACAGGGTCACGATGAGGCTCGTCAGACCGGCCACCACGATCGTGGCGACGCCGACGACGCAGAGTTTGACCGCCAGCCAGCGCGTCCGGGTCACGCTTTGGGTCCACACCATCCGGAACGTGCCGGTCTCGAGCTCCCGGGCGATGAGCGGCGCACCCCAGAAGACGCCGAGGATCGCCGGTACGGCGAGGACCAACGCGCCCAGCCAATTGGAGAGGTGACCATCGGCGGCAGTGAGCGCGGCGGTCGCCGGCCCGCAGTCACCGACCCTCTGGCAGGCGACGATGGTCGTGTCGTAGAGGTGGACGAGGTGAGGACCGGTGACCATCGCCAGGACGGCGAGGGCAACCAACGCGGCGAGCGCCACAAGGCCCTGGGTGCGGAACTGTCGCAGCACGAAACGGATCACCGCCGGACCTCCTCGTGATGCCGCGGGTTCTCGGGGGTGCTGCGGCCCATGTAGCCGAGGACGAGATCCTCGAGGTGGACGGGCTCGACCCGCCAACTCGGATCGAGTATCGGCTCGGTGCAGCGGACGAGGAGGGTGCTCTGACGGTCGGTGTGTCGCGCTTCGATAACCGTCTGGCCACGCGGTAGTCGATCGAGGTCATGGCGCGGACCGCTGAGTCGGTGATGCGACGCCAGGAGGTCGTCGATCTCGCCGGCGATCTGCACGCGTGACGAGACGAGCACCACGACGTAGTCACAGACCCGTTCGAGATCGGCCACCAGATGCGACGACAGCACCACGCTCATCGATTCCTCGACCACGACCTCCATGAGGCCCTGGAGAAACTCCCGTCGGGCGAGCGGGTCAAGGCTCGCCACCGGTTCGTCGAGGAGCAACAGCTCGGGTCGCTTGGCGATCGCGATCGTGAGGGCCAGCTGGGCTCTCTGTCCGCCAGAGAGCTTGCCCGCCCGTTGGCGGCGGTCGATGCCAAGGGCCTCGAGGCGCCGTACGGCATGGTCGGCATCCCACCTCGGGTTGAGCCAGGCGCCCATCGCCAAGTGGTCGGCGACGGTCAGGGCTGCGTAGGTCGGCGTCTCCTGCGCCACGAACCCCACTCGTCCGAGCTCGTCCGCGGAGAGTCCCGGGGTTGCGCCCAACACCCGGACCGTGCCGGTCGTCGCCGGCATCAGACCGGCGGCCAGGTGGAGCAGCGTCGTCTTTCCTGCACCATTGGGTCCGACGAGCCCCACCACGCGCCCGGTCGGGATCGAGAGCGAGCACTCCGAGAGCGCCCACCGACGCCGGTAGCGCTTACCGAGGGCTTCGGTGCTGATCGCGGTGCCCGTCACGCGACGTCCTCCGCCGACGACCGAAGGCAGTCACGAAAGAGCGCCTCGATGCTCTCGTCGTCGAGCCCGTCCCGTCGAGCCTTCGCCAGCCAGCGCTCGAGCTGTTGACGGAGCGGTCCATGAGCCGCCAGGGAGATCGGCGGGAGGGAGGCGGTGACAAAGGTTCCGATACCGGGCCTGGCCGCGGCGATTCCGGCATGCTCGAGCTCTTTGTAGGCCTTGAGGACCGTGTTCGGGTTGATGGCGAGCTGAGCCACGACCTCCTTGACGGTCGGCAGCTGCTCGCCCTCCTCGAGCATTCCGAGCCGGAGCGCGTGACGCACTTGCTGGACGATCTGCAAATACGGTGCGACGCCCGACTGGGGATCGAGGTGGAATTGGATCACGTGGCTCCTTTATCTAGGTACCTAGATAAATATCGCGCTAGATGACCGTGCCGTCAACCCCTGGCTCCGCCGCGCCACGGCATGGACCTCGTCGAGCAAGCCCTGGGGCCGAGGCGTGCCCCAGGGCCCGGTCCGGTTGGCTTGACGGGCGTCGACCAAGCGCCGACGGCAACCGATCTGCCGGCCGTTCGCCCCGAGCCTGCGTCGTCCATCGAGCGCACACGGCGGGCCGGCAACTCGGGAGAAGCGGGACGTCAAGGCCGGTTGGCGAGACGCTGGGGCCTTTGACACCCGTGAGATCGCTGCCTCGGTCCTGGAAGGAACCGACCCGGATGGGCGACGATCGGCGGCCTCTCCCCTACCCGGCGTGACCCGCAGTCCAGGCCAGAACCTCTTCCAGCGGCCACGAGTTGACGATCCGCTCCATCGGGACATCTGATTCGGCAGCCTGCTCGCACCCGAAGATCTGCCACTCGAGCTGTCCGGGCGCGTGGGCATCGCTGTCGATGGTGACCAAGCATCCAAGCTCGATGGCCCGTCGCAGGAGCTCCGGTGGCGGGTCGCGCCGGTCGGGCCGGGAGTTGATCTCCACCGCCGTGCCGGTCCGAGCGCACGCCCCGAAGACGGCGTCCGCGTCGAACGTCGACGGTGGGCGCCCTCGACCCGTGATGATCCTGCCGGTGCAATGTCCGAGCACATCGGTGTGCGGGCTCTCGAGAGCCGCCAACAGCCGCTCGGTCATCGGGCCCTTCTCCATCCGGAGCTTGGAGTGGGCACTGGCCACGACGACGTCCAGCCTTTCGAGATGCCCATCGTCGAGGTCGAGCGAACCGTCTTCGAGGATGTCGACCTCCATCCCGGTCAATACCCGAAATGGAGCGAGCTCTTCGTTGAGGTCGGCCACCAACTCCAACTGGCGGCCGAGGCGCTCGGCATCCAGGCCATGCGCCACGGTGAGCCGGGCGCTGTGGTCCGTCAGGGCGAGGTAGGCGTGTCCGAGCTCGGCTGCCGCCGCTCGCCATCTCCGCCACCGGCGAACCCCCGTCCGACCAATCCGAGTGGCTGTGAAAGTCGCCACGAAGCGCTCGCAGCAGGGCCTCGGCAGCCGGTGAGGGCACCCACTCGTCCGGGGCGGGACGATCCTCGAGCTCCTGCAGGTAGGACGGCATGCCGCCCGCCAGGCACTCCTTGATCACCCGCGCCGAGCTCTCTCCCACGCCGGGAAGCGTGGCGAGACGGCCCGTGGCCGCGAGCTGCTCCAGCTCCTCGGCGTCCAGCTCACCGACCACTTCCGCCGCGCGCCGGAACGCTCTCACCTTGTAGGTGCTCGCACGGTCGCGCTCGAGGAGGTAGGCGATCCGTTGCAGGGCGGAGCGCGGATCCATGGGCTCTGGGGGCGTCACCGGCATCATCGTAGGAGTCGGTCCCTTCCGACGCCGCCCTGGGAGCCCCTCGGATGGCGCGGACGACCACGTGACCACCTCGAAGGATCCGGACGGCTCCAGACGGCACCGCTGCACCACTCGTGGCGCGCCGCATCGGGAAGTGAGCGCTTGATTTTGGTGGGTACCTACCTCTAACATACTCAGTATGTACCGAAAGAAATGGTGGCGGACATGAGCCTCCTCGAGCTGCAGCGAATCTCCAAGAGCTATGGCGACGGGACGACCGAGGTCCACGCCCTGCAGGACATCGACCTCACGGTCGACGCCGGCTCCCTCGTGGCCGTCATGGGGCCGAGCGGCTCGGGCAAGTCGACGCTCCTCACGATCGCCGGGAGCCTCGAGACGCCCACGAGTGGAGACGTCCTCATCGACGGGAGGGCGCTGTCTCGCATGTCGCGAAACGACAAGGCGCGACTGCGGCGGCGAAGCGTCGGCTACGTGTTCCAGGACTTCAACCTGCTCCCAGGGCTGACCGCCGCGGAGAACGTCTCGCTCCCCCTCGAGCTCGACGGCGTCGGGGCGAGAAGAGCCCAGGGCGTAGCCATGACCGTCCTCGACGAGCTCGGCCTGACCGACCGGGCAACCCACTTCCCCGACCAGCTCTCGGGCGGTGAACGCCAGCGCGTGGCGATCGCGCGGGCGGTCGTGGGCGAGCGGCATCTCGTCCTCGCCGACGAACCGTCCGGGGCCCTCGACTCGACGAACGGCGAGGCCGTCATGCGAATGGTCGTCGCTGCGTGCAAGCAAGGCGTCGCCGCGGTCGTCGTGACCCACGACGCGCAACTCGCATCCTGGGCCGATCGGGTGGTGTTCCTCCGCGACGGGCGCGTCGGGAACGGGTCGGCTTCGGTGCCGGACGCCACGTGGGTCCGGCAGTCGCCGTCATGAGCCTCGACGCCATTTCCTTGGGGCGCCCACCCATCGAGAGGACGCACGAGGGGGGCATGGCGGCTCGGCGGGCCGTCGTCCGGTGGGCCTGGCGGCTCTTCCGTCGGGAATGGCGCCAGCAGTTCCTGATCTTCGCACTCATCACGGTTGCCGTCGCCGGCACCATCGTCGGCTCTGCCGTTGCGACGAACTCACCCCAACCGGCAGCTTTCGGCTTCGGGACGGCGCAAGATGCCGTGACGTTCACGAATTACGACGCGCACGCGGCGAGCGTGGTCGCGGGCCTGGAGCATCGTTTCGGGCCGGTCCAGCTGATCGAGAACCAGACACTCTCGATCCCGGGATCGATCAATGCCTATCAGCTCCGCGGGCAGGATCCCCACGGGCCTTTTGGCGGTCCGATGCTCTCCCTCGTCTCGGGACGCTACCCGGCGGAGGCCAAGGAGGTCGCCGTGACGAGCGGGGTGGCGTCGGCCTTCCACTTGAGGGTCGGAAGCGCCTGGCGAGTAGGGGGTGCCGAGCGACGAGTGGTCGGAATCGTCGAGAACCCTCAAAGCCTGCTCGATGAATTCGCCCTCGTCGCGCCGGGACAGGTTCCACGACCCGCCCAGGTCACCGCGCTCTTCGACGCTGCCGGGCGTGCCGCTCAGCTCGATCGGTCACCATGTGCAGACTCCGGCCACCGTTGCGCAGTCGAACCCGTTCAACCCGAAGACGATCTCGCTCGCCGCCCTCGTGCTCGGGATGCTGCTCATCACGCTCGTCTCCGTGGGTGGCTTCACGGTGCTCGCGCAGCGCCGGCTCCGTTCGATCGGCATGCTCGAGGCGACGGGCGCAACCGACCGCCACGTACGCCTCGTCGTGCGGGCGAACGGCACCGTTGTCGGCCTCGTCGGTGCCGTCGCCGGCTTCATCCTCGGCCTCGTCGTCTGGCTTGCGTACCGCCCGAGCCTCGAGCAGAGCTCGCACCACGTCATCGGCGTGCTCGCCCTTCCCTGGGTCGTGGTCGCCGCAGCGATGGTGCTCGCAGTCGTGGCGGCCTTCATCGCAGCGTCACGACCGGCCCGGGCGATCACGAAGGTTCCCATTGTCGCCGCGCTCTCCGGCCGCCCGGCGCCGCCACGTCAGGTGCACCGCTCCGCGATCCCCGGTATCGCCTGCCTCGTGGCGGCCTTCTTGTTGCTCGGGTACTCGGGCAGCACGAACCACGGCAACGGGGGTGGTGGTTCCCCAGAGCTCGTCCTCGGGATCATCCTCCTCATCCCTGGGCTGATCCTGCTCGCGCCCTTCTTGCTGACGCTCACCGCGCGGCTGGCCCGTCGGGCGCCGATCTCGTCCCGTTTGGCCCTGCGCGATCTCGCCCGGTATCGGGCCCGCTCGGGCTCGGCGCTGGCGGCGATCAGTGTCGGGGTGCTCGCCGCGGTGATCGTCGTACTCGTCGCCTCTGCCCGCTATGGGAACGTCTTCGACTACGCGGGGCCGAACCTCGCCTCGAACCAGCTTGCCCTCCATGCGAACGCTCCGCCGGCCGGAGCTACGGTCCCACAGAGCCAGAGCAACCCGAATGGCCAACCGACCGCCGAACAACCTGCGAGCCCGGGGACGCCCGCGACGCAGGCCGCGTCGATCGCCAGGGGGCTCGGGGCGCAACTCATCGCCCTCGAGACCCCGAACGCGGGATTCATGGGGACACATCTCGGTCGAAGTTGGGACGGGCCGATCTATGTTGCGACGCCACAATTGCTCGAGGCCTTCGGAATCGCTCCTTCGGAGGTCGATCCCCACGCGGATATCTTGAGCTCGAGGCCGGGCCTGTCGGGTGTGTCGGGACTCGACTTCAACTACGGATCGGGCGGAAAGTTCGGCCCAGAGGATCCGTCGACACCCTGCACGGCAGCAACGACGTGCATTCCCAACCCCGTAGTCCAAGAGATCGGCGCGCTTCCGACGGGAACCTCTGCGCCGAACACCGTGGTCACCGAGCACGCGATGCGCGAGCTTCACATCGCCGAGAGCACGGCGGATTGGCTGATCGTGGGATCCCAGCCATTCACGGCCGTGCAGATCAGGAGCGCCGAGCACGCCGCCTCGACGACGCAGCTCTCGGTCGAGTCGAAGAACGACGCACCGTCCTCTTCTGCCGTCATCTCCTGGGCGACGATCTTCGGGATCGTGATCGCGCTCGGCGTCCTCGGCATGTCGGTGGGTCTCGTCCGGAGCGAGACGGCGAGCGATCTTCGCACCCTCACCGCCACCGGCGCCTCGACCTTCACTCGACGCACACTGACCGCCGTGACCGCCGGTGGGCTCGGCTTCCTCGGGGCGCTCCTCGGGACGATCGGTGGCTACGTCGGCGTGATCGGGTGGCTCCGGGGCAACTCGCTCAACGGCGGGATCGCCGCACTCGGGAACGTTCCCGTCGCCGACCTTCTCCTGATCCTCGTGGGCATGCCAGCGCTCGCGGCGGCCGTGGGTTGGCTCTTCGGTGGCCGCGAGCCTCCCGCGATGGCGCATCAGCCGATCGGGTAGGTACCGAGGCGACGCTCGGTGTCTCGTCGAACAGATCCCACCGAGTCGGGGCCTTCCCGGGGAAGGACGGCGTGGGCCCACGGCTACGGTGCCGCTGTGGAGGTACGCGTCGAGCCGGTACCGGCGATCACCACCTTCCCACTGCGCCACGACGTCTTGCGGCCGCACGAGAGGCTCGATCAGCTGGCATTTCCAGGTGACGACGATCCCGACACCTGCCACCTGGCAGCCCGAACCGTGACCGGCGAAGTGGTCGGGACGGCAACGGTCCGACGTGAACCGGCGCCATGGCCGGGCACGACGGCCGCTGCATGGCGCCTGCGGGGCATGGCGACCCGAGAGGATCTGCGAGGACACGGCATCGGGGCTCAGGTGCTCGGGGCCGTCATCGCTCACGTTGCCGCAAGGGGTGGAGGACTGCTCTGGTGCAACGCAAGGGTCCCGGCCGTGTCGTTCTACGAGCGCTCCGGGTTCGCCACTCGCGGGAAATCGTGGGTCGACCCCGAGATTGGGCCGCACGTCGCAATGTGGCGCGAGGTGGTCCCGTCCCTCGACCGGGGGACCTGAGTGGGCACCATGGACGTTCCGCCTGGCGGGTGGTCTCTGCTACGGCCTATCTGGGCAGGGGCGCCACGGCCTCCTTACGCCGACCTCACCTTTCTCATGAACGCATAAGAGGTCGTCGAGGCACGTCGTCGAGTCCGAACCATCGCCTCCTCTTGAGAGTCGGCGTCGAGCGACAGGTTTCGGGGCCAGATGAACGTCTCCGTGCGGCCGTCTGCCAGGTCCATGACGTCAGCCTCCTCGAGGACCGTGTTGTGCACCTCCCTGGCGTGGACAAAGACCCAAGCGTTGGCTTCGACCTCCGTGGGGTGCTCCGAGACGACATCGCAGGCATCGCAGATCGCAGTGTGCGCCACTTCCTTCGCCTCCGCTCGCTCAGCATCGTCGGGTCTGACGTCTGACCAGATTAAAAGGTACCGCCAGGGAAAACGACACCGAGGTGTGAGCCGAATGGTGACCTCGGCCATCCACTTGCGCGGCGAAAGCCGCCGACCCCTCCGACGGTCCTGCGGCTGCGGATAGATCCGAACCCGCCTCACGTTCGTATCCCCTCCCGATGGAGACCCGGCGAACGCAGATCATCGACACTCACGACCGGCCAGACTCCGGCAGCGGACGCCGTCGGGAGGTTCTCTATCGTCTTGCTCGTCCGACTGACGCTGCTGCGATCGGTGCCATGGGCAGACGGTGCAGCAAGAAGAGCTTGGCGCAGCGATTCCACTCGGGCGTTCCTGGTCTTCCGAAGGGTTTCGTCGACAGCGTCGTGGCGCATGCGGACGAGCGCATCAACCTCGTTGCGATCGACCGCCCACACGAGCGCATCGTCGGCGTCGGATCGTGGTGCCAGACCGAGCCCTGTTCAGGTGAGTTGGGCCTCCTCGTCGAGGACGCCTATCAGAGCGGCGGAATCGGCACCCAACTGCTCAGAGGACTTGTGCGGGCGGCGTGCGCCAGGGGCTCGAGGACCTTCGAGGCGATCGTTCTTCGCGGACAGATCGGACTCGCCCTCCGGCTGGCAGGACCGGCCGAGGGCCACGTGCAGCTCGACCCTCACGGAGAGGTCACCGCTCTGCGGGCCATCATCCCCCCGCCTGTGGCGCCGCGGAATCCGAGCGAGGGGTGCGTCAAGGACTCCGTCTGCGCAAGCGCGAGGCCTCGCCCTGAAGTCCCTTCCCGTCCCTATCCTCGAGCCGGCGTCGGTCACTGACGCTCGGGCCAGTGGGTCCAGGGTGTCGATGCTCTCTCCGGAGGGCCAGAAATCGGCAAGACCGCTCCATTCGAGCACGCCATCGGGTCGGCGGAGGTCTTCGAGGTCGGCCGTGGCCTTCGAGGTCGGAGAGGGCTTCGGGTGCCCAATCGAAGACGGTTCCGGACTCGGAAGGGCCTGCGGCCGGACTGGATCTCGTGCTCGCTCACGACGTGCCATCCTGAGGTCACCCCATCGAGGAATGGATCAGCGTGCACGATCTACCCTGCACGCTGGTCTCGAGGACGTGGTCGACAGCGTGTTCGTTTTGGATCGGCCTCTGGCCGACGAGTGCCTGGGGCGACTACGCCTCCGTTCGCTTGAGAGCACCTCGGATGTGGCGTCGCTCATAGAGGCAATGGGGGCACTCATCCCTCAGGGGACGACGGCAAAGCTGAGGGCCCTGGGGCGGGGGCAGACGCCTCTCGGCTCCGATCCCGCCGCCGTGGCCGAGCTGTGGATGGAGCACCCCACCTGGTCGTGGACCTGCTGGCCGTTGGCGACACTCGCCGCGGGCCTGGTCAACACCGCGTCGAGCAGTCTCACCGCCGACGTGGTCGCCCTTCGCCGGGTCGACCCGGGAGCCCCGACCGTCGACTTCCACTCGGCGGTTCTCGTCGGCTCCGGGGAAGGCGCCTGGCTCTGCGATCCCTACTTCGGGATGGGACCAGTCGACGCTCGCCGGGGCGGCGCCGTGCTCCGCCCCGGCGTGATGGGTGAGGTGCTTCCCGGAGGCGAGGCGCTGGCCGTTCTCGTCGGGATGGCATCAAACGGCTTTCTGCTCCGCTACCGCATGGCGGAACACGGTCTCTCACCTGCAGACGTGAACCGGTACTGCGAGCTGTCGGTGACCCATTCGGGCCTACCCAACAGACGCCGCATCGGCGTGCTGCGCAGTGACGGCGTGGAGCTCACGCAGGAGCTGAAGGACCGAGAGGTGGTGCGCCGCCGATGGAGGCCGGGTCCAGATCGCGTCTGGGGCGATTCGGAGGCGCGGATCTATCACGACTGGGAAGAGGCCGCGGCGGCGGTTCTCGGGGACGGCACGGAACACTGGTGGTGAAGGGTCTCTGCGGATGGCTTCCAGTTGGGTGGGTCGGGACGCAGCCACGTCGACCCAAGCCTTCGCCCCACGCCTGCTGCACCATACTGAAGCGGTGATCCGTGCCGTGGTGTTCGACCTGGACGGCGTGCTCCTGGACTCCGAGGGTGTCTGGGACGAGGTCCGGCGACAAGTCGTCGACCAGCACGGCGGCCGTTGGCGTGAGGGAGCCACGACCGACATGCAGGGCATGAGTTCGATCGAGTGGTCGGCCTATCTCCACGACGAGCTCGGCGTCGACCTCGAGGTGGGCCGGATCGTGGAGCTGGTGGTGCAACTTGTGCTGGAACGCTATCGACGGGCACTCCCCCTCTTGCCCGGAGCGCGCGAGGCGGTCATTCGCCTTGGGAGCCGTTGGCCGCTCGGATTGGCATCCTCGGCCAACCGGCCCGTGATCGACGCGGTGCTCGCGATCAGCGAGCTGACCCCGGCGTTCGGAGTGACGGTCTCCTCCGAAGAGGTCGCTCGAGGCAAGCCGCATCCCGATGTGTATCTCGAAGCCGCCCGTCGGTTGGGCGAGCCGCCCTCGGCCTGCGCCGCGATCGAGGACTCGGCCAACGGGATCCGCGCAGCCGTTGCCGCGGGACTCCGGACGGTCGCCGTACCGAACCGGGAGTACCCACCTCCGCCCGAGGTGCTGGCACAGGCGGACCTCGTCGTCGAGCGTCTGTCGGACCTCACTCCGGGCCAGCTCGCTCGGTTGGGCGACATCTCCAATCGAGCCGCGACCGACCTCGTGGAGGAGTGACGGTCGGCGGCTTTTCCAGATCGCACATCACCACGACTGCCAGTCCGGGCAAATCGGCGGGCATGAGCCGGGGTGGCGGGACTGTCCCGGTCCCATCCGTGGTGAGCAGATCTGTCGAGATCCGGCGGGTGGCCTTCAGGCCGGGTCCGGCGAGGCCGCAGCAACCGAAGTCCCTGCGACCCGATGGAACTGGCACCCATTCTCTTCGAGCACAAAGAGGGCGCCGACGAGACCGATTCCCTTCACGCCGCCTCCCTCGAGCACAAGATCCGCCTCCATGACCAACCGTGCCTCCTGGCCTGACGGGCGAACCGTCCGGGTACTCATTGCCGAATCGCTTCGAGGAAAGTAGAGCCGACGCGTCCTCGAGCAGGGTACTGCCGGTCATCTGCGCAAACAAGCGCCGGTGTCGCCACCAACGGGTCCTCGGCCCGCCTCGAGGGGGCGTTCGATACCGTGTGGCGGTGAGCCCACGGGAGGCGACGTTCCTTCCCCCAATGCTGGCCACCTTGGTCAAGCCCGCGGACCATCTCCGGCGGGCGCCCGTCGGCTGGCAATACGAGCGAAAGCTCGACGGGCTGCGGGGCGTCGCGGTGCGAAACGGCGATCAAGTCGAGGTGTTCTCCCGCAACCGGCTGTCGTTCAATGCTCGGTTCCCACAAGTCGTCCAAGCCCTCGTTGCCCTGCCATCGGGGAGCTTCGTGCTGGACGGCGAGCTCGTGGCATTCGACGGTGATCAAACCAGCTTCTCGCTCCTGCAGAGCTCACCTCACCCCGAACAGCTCACCTACTGCGTGTTCGACCTTCTCAGCTTGAACGGGCACGACACGACGGGACTCGCGCTGACCGAGCGCCAGCAGCTGCTCGCCCGCGTCCTCGAACGCGGTCACCAGCCCCTTTCCTTGGTGCGACCGCTGGAGGGCGACCCGGCGGAGCTCCTGGACCGTGCCTGCACGTCGGGGTGGGAGGGCCTGGTTGCGAAGCGAACGGAGTCGCGGTATCGGAGCGGGCGCTCACCCGACTGGCGGAAGCTCAAGTGCACCGCCAATCAGGAGCTGGTGATCGGCGGTTGGACCGAACCGACGCGCTCGCGAGTCGGCCTCGGCGCGATCCTCGTCGGGTACTACGACGCCGAGCGGCGACTCCGCTACGCCGGCAAGGTGGGTACGGGGTTCACGAACGACCTCCTGCGGCAGTTGCACCGAGACCTGGCCTCGAGAGAAGTCGCCACTCCGCCCTTCTTCGACACGATTCGGGAGAAGGGCGCGCATTGGGCTCGGCCCGAGCTCGTGGCGGCCGTGGCCTTCACCGAATGGACTGCGGACGGGCGCCTGCGACACCCGAGCTTCCAGGGGTTGCGCCCCGACAAAGAAGCCCTCGACGTTCGCCGGGAGGTTCCCGAATAGGGGGCCTGTGCCTCCTTACGCTGGTTGGCGGCCAGCGGCTGCCAAATCGGGCGACCCGGGCCCTCTGTTGAACTTCGTCGGGCGGTGTCTCCGCCCCTCCGCCTTTCTTTCATCTCGACAAAGAGTTTCGGTTGCCTTTCATCGCTTTCGGCGGCCCCTGGTGTCCCCGCCGCTGCCGTTTGGTCTGTGCCTTCTACTTCAGCGTCAAGTACGCCGGCTTCGACGCCAAGGTCCCGACGCCCTGAGCAGTCAGGGGGGATCACGTCACGAGAGGAAGACCGCGACTTGGATCATCATTCCGATCGGCACGACGCTGTTCCTCGGCTTGTGGTTCTCTCCGCCTGGACGAAAGGTTCGGATCTGCGCTGGCCGAGGTAGCGTGGCCCAGGGGTTCCTTCGTAGCGAATGGAGGTTCCAAACTGCCGGACGTCGTCGAATCACTGATTCTGGACTTCCTCGAGTGGATCGGCCCCTGCGGCCGGCCGTATAGCGAGGTGCTCGAAGCCTGGAGGACGTCGTGCCCGCGCCTTCCAGTGTAGGAGGAGGCCTTCGACCGGCGCCTCGTCGAGCGGAGAGTCGGACCCGCGACGGGTCGTGTCATCCTGGTGACGGATGCGGGCCGGGAGCACCTCGAGAGTCACCGACGCTCCGATGAGCTCTCGACCGCTCACCGTTGAATCCAGCCTTTCGACGTCGCGGAGCGGGATGAGGTGGAGAGGTACGTTGCTGCCCCTTCGCCCGCAGACGCCGGCCGTCGGGGCAGGATCGCCGACATGACGATCCAACGCCGCACCGCGGTGAGGGAGGAGCCTCGCGGGGGACGGGCTCGGCCATGATCGGCCAACCGGCCGAGGGAGCCTCCGCATACGAGAGATGGGTCGATGGGGCCGATTGGGCGGCCGTTGCCGCCGAACTCGACGATCTCGGCGGCGCACTCCTTCCGCCACTGCTCACGGCAGCCGAGGCCACCGAGCTGATCGCTCTCTACGACAAGGAAGAAGCGTTCCGGTCCACCGTCACCATGGGCCAACACCGCTTTGGCGAGGGTGAGTACCGCTACCTCTCCTACCCGCTACCCGATGCGGTCGACGCGCTCCGCCACGCCCTCTACCCACACCTGCTGCCGGTCGCTCGGGACTGGTACACGAGGCTCGGACGGGCCCTTCCCTGGCCCGACACCCTTGACGAGTGGCTGGACACGTGCCACCAGGCGGGCCAGACGAAGCCCACCCCGCTCATCTTGAGATACGGGCCCGGCGACTGGAACGCGCTGCACCGCGACCTTTATGGCGAGCTGGTGTTTCCGCTCCAGGTGGTCATCAACCTCACGAGGCCCGGAAGAGATCACACGGGTGGTGACTTCCTCTTGGTCGAGCAGCGTCCCCGGGCCCAGTCCCGGGGCACCTCCACCACGCTCCCCCACCTTCAGGGTTTCGTGTTCACGACTCGGGACCGGCCATTGCGGACGCAGCGGGGCTGGTCGGCCGCTCCGATCCGCCACGGCGTGTTCGTGCTACGTTCCGGGGAGCGGTACACCCTGGGCATCCTCTTCCACGACGCCGCCTGACGACGGTAGAGCGCCCAGTACGAACGGGTCCCTGCGGCCGCCCGATGCCCTCTACGGAGCTCCGCTGCGTGGGAAAGAGACTCCGTCGTCCGCGAGGGCAACCTGCAGGAGGCATCGGCCCTGGGTGTTCATCGCCAGGTAGACGTGAAGGAAATCCGGTGCGTACGCGCTCACCAGGATCAGGTTGCGATTGGCACCTTCGCCCTTGACGTAACCCTCGCCCAGCGCGGCGCAATCCAGGGTCCGGTTGGCTCCCCACTCCCGGAGATGGTGCCGGAATAGCTGTGCGGAATCGTGGACTCGGTCGGGGGCGCCGAGGCCGCCGTCGCAGAGAGGCCGAAGGTCGCACCCACGACACCCAGCGCGAAGACTGGTGCGGCCACCATGCCTGCAGATCTTCTCGGCCAACTCATCTTTGCCCCTCGCTTCGCTGGGATGATCTCGGACTCGCACGACAGGACCTGCTGTGGACTGGTCCCGCCCCTTCGGTGAGGCGATGGGGCGCGCGATCACGAGAGCGACCCCGTCGGCAGTCAGCAGTTCTCGCGGCCGTGTCTGCCGGCTCACGTGCGCCACAGGCCGCGTCGGGAACGAGTGGACAGGGACCCGGGCCCAGGGTATGGATAGGTAATGGCGAATCCCACACGCACCCTGGGCACGGCTGGTCCAGTCGTCGGGGCGATCGGTCTCGGCTGTATGAGCTTCGGACCGGCCTACGGCAACGAGCGAGGGGACGACCCGACCAAGGTCATCCATCGAGCCCTCGAATTGGGCGTCACCCTCTTCGACACCGCCGATGCCTACGGGCCGAGCGAAGAGGCCCTCGGTCGCGCGCTGGCCGATCGACGCGACGAAGCCGTCGTCGCGACGAAGTTCGGCATCGTCTCGCCGCCTCGGGACGGCCGACCAGCGGTGATCGAAGGGAGGCCGGAGTACGTCAGGTCAGCCGTGGAGCGCTCGCTGGCTCGCTTGGCCACGGACCACATCGACGTGTACTACCAGCACCGGGCTGACGAGAACGTGCCGATCGAGGAGACGGTCGGAGCCATGGCCGATCTCGTTCACCAGGGTAAGGTCCGCTACCTCGGGCTGTCGGAAGCGTCGGAGGACACCATCCGGCGAGCTGCCGCCGTGCACCCCATCGCCGTCCTGCAGAGCGAATGGTCCCTGTGGAGCCGGGACATCGAGGTCGACATCGTGCCGACCTGCCGAGAGTTCGGCATCGCCCTCGTCCCCTTCAGCCCGCTCGGTCGCGGCTTTCTCACCGGAGGGATCAAGTCCAGGGCCGACCTCGGTGAAAAGGACATGCGGCGGTACCACCCACGCTTCACCGAAGAGGTCTTCGACGCCAACGTGCAGTCAGTCCGGGCCGTGGAGGAGATCGCGATCGCACATGATGCTTCCCCCGGCCAGGTGGCCCTGGCCTGGCTCCTGTCCCAGGGCCCCGATATCGTCCCCATCCCCGGCACCAAGCACATCCGCTATGTCGAGGACAACGCCGGGGGTGTCGATTTGACGCTGACCCCAGAAGACCTCGCCCGTCTGGACGCGCTCCCGGTCAGCGGGGCCCGCACGCACGATCCGACCTGGATCTACCGCACCACACCGCCACTCTCTCGCTGAACGATCGGCCCGGTCGGCGGCGCATGACGCGTTCAGCGGCGAGGCACCACGCTACGTCAGGACGACCAGATCCGAGCCCGTCGGATGGGGCCGTTCGCCTCGACCGATCGCGCCTTCGAGGTTCCTCAGCCCCTCGGCAAATTCGGCATCCGAGATCGGTGCCAGGGCGGAGTCCGTGGTTCGCATCGACAGCGCCCAGTCCCGCAACCGCTGGAGATCCGGCCAGCTCTCCTCTCGCACTCTCACGACGCGGGTCTGTGTGAATCCGGCTTCGGCGAATGTCGCTACGACGTGGTCCAGGGTCGGCCACTGGGCGGCTACATCCGCAGCGGCGGGGAAGTGCCTGAAGAGCTCCACCTCTTCCAGCCGCCCGGAGAACGAGTTACGGATCATGACCGAGGCTCCCTGCGTGAGGACCCTGCGGAGTTCCCTGGCGCACGCAGGGAGGTCGATCAGGTGGTGGACGACGGTCGAGAGCCAGGCAGCGCGGAAGGCAGCGCGGCCCACGGGGAGGTGTTCGGCGCTCGCCGCTATGTAGCACGCCCGTGCAGGCAAGCCGATCTCGGCGCCCACACCCCGCATACCCGACGAGGGCTCGATGGCCATCACCTTGGCGTCGAACCATGTGACGAAGGCTCTCGTCCACAACCCGGTCCCTGCCCCGATATCGAGACAAGGTTCGTTTCCCGGGCGAAGGAACGCGCCGACGAAGGGACGCCACGGCTCCAGTTGCTCGAGCGGAACTTCCCGACCCACTCGGTAGTGCTCGGCCTCTCGGTCGTAGTCGATTCGCACCACGGACAGCTTGGCGCAAATCGATACGCATTGCGTTCGGACCTTGGCTCCAAGTCCGAGACTGCGCAGAGGCCTAGGCTCGCCGACCGATGACCCTGTTCGCGGCGGAGATCGATGGCTTCATAGAAGAAGGTTACGTTGTAGTGCGAGAGGCGGTGCCGAGGCATGTGGTCGCCGAGATCAGGGCAGCGGCGGTCGGGCTGGTCCCCTCTGACCGCCCAGACGGGTGGCGCCTTGGGCTGGCCTCGGTGTACGACCTGCCGATCCTCGTCCGAGCCCTTTCGACCGCTGTGCGAGACGCTTTTGATGCACTCGTCGGCCAAGACGCTTGGCACCTGGCCGCCGTGTGGGGCTTCCCGACCCGATTTCCGGGACCATGTCCCGTGCAATGGCACATCGACGGTGACTGGTTCACCCACCATCTGACGTCAGCCGACCAGGTGCTGACGCCGATCTTTCTTTGGAACGATGTCGGTAACGACGACAGCCCGACTCTCCTGTGCCCGGGATCCCATGGCGACGTGGCCCGATTCCTGCGTGATGCCGAACCGGACGGCGTGCCGGGAGAGGCGATCGCCGAATTCGTGCATTCACATCTTACGGTGACAAGGACCCTGGAAGCGATTGGGAGCGCTGGCGATGTAATCGTCTGCCACCCTTTCCTGGCACACAGCACGAATCCTGCAAGTCCCCGGAAGCCAAGGTACATCTCGAACGTCGCCGTTCACGGGATCGCTCCACTCAAGCTGAGCACGGATGGCTCAGGACTGAGTCCCGTCGAGTCAGCCGTCGTAGCAGGTCTCCGCTCGTAGTAGGTCAGCCCTTGCACCGACTCCGTCCTCGTCGGCGTCTGGTCCGGCGCTCGCCCGGTTGCCGTCGTTGGTCCTCCTCGGCGAAACGGGCGAGAATCGACTCTGCATAGCCTGGCATCCTGCGATGCCGCCCTGATGGCGGCAGTAGAGCGATACCTGCACGAGGCAGATCGGAGCTCGCCCCGACAGGACGTGCAACGGATCTGGGAGAGAGGCACCATGAGTGCATGTCGGCCGAGATACCACAAGAAGCGAGCACCCTGATCGAGCGGTTGGCGCGGTGGGCGCGCCGACGCAACGATGTCCACGTGCTGATGGTTGTCGGCTCGCAGGCTCGAAGCGATCACGCCGCCGACGAATTCTCCGACGTCGATGTGATCCTGACGGTTGATGACCCCGAGGTGTTCCTCGGCCGAAGCGAGTGGCTCGGCGAGATCGGACCCGTCATCGCCGACGTCGTTGAGTCCACAGCCTTCGGTGGAATGTCGGAGCGACGCGTGCTCTTCGCGTCCGGACGAGACGTGGACTTCAGCATCGTGCCGGTTGACATGATGCGGCTCCTCGGGGATTTCAAGAGCCTTGCCGAGGTGCGGGAGTTGTTCGGTCGCGGCGTTCGTCTCCTCGTTGACAAGGTGGGGATCGCCGACGAAATCGCGACGATATCCCCGCCCGAATCTGGTGCTGGGCTTCTTTCGGAGAGCGACTACCGGGCACTTTCGAGCAAGTTCTGGTATCACCTGATCGCCGCTACTCGGAAGTGGCGCCGGGGGGAACTTTGGGTCGCAATGGCCTGGTGCGAGGGCCAACTCACCGCCTCCACTGTCGACTTGGCTCGCTGGTGGACACAGCTCCTTCGGGGATCGACGGACGTCTGGCACGGGTCACGATTCATCGAGGAATGGCTTGATCCATCCGTCATGAGTGCGTTGGCAGCCACTCGCACCGGATATGGATCGGCCGAGATTGGACACGGCCTTCGTCGTCTGGCCGAGCTGTTCCGAAGGCTCGAGGCCGACTGTCGTGAGGTCAGCGGGTACGAGTCCCCAGTAGACGAAGCAGCGCTCTGGCGCCTACTGGAGGCACTCTTGACACAATCAGGGATCCAGTGGCAATAGGCCATCTTGAATCGTCGCCTCGACGTCGCCGTGGTCATCACCTCCAGCCCCGCTGCAAAAATCACACCCAGGTGCCGAACGTCGGGACATCCGCGGGCTTGATCGTGGTGTCCTGCGGCCGCCTTTGCCCTTCAGCAGGGAGAATCGCCGTAGGGTCAACCTCGTGGCCGCGCGTCCGCCAGAGGGTCCCGACTGGTCGAAACGTCGCAGGCCGGGTCATGACCTCCTGGCGGCGTGCTGAGGTTGCCCCGGTCCGACGGACGGGTTGATTATGCCGCCTCCGCGGCGTGGTGATGGTGGACTTGTTCGTACTCGGCGGGGCTCAGGTAATTGAGCGAGCTGTGCAGCCTCTGGCGGTTGTAGAAGACCTCGATGAAGTCGAAGACGGCCCGGCGTACCTGGGCGATGCTGGCCCAAGAGCGCCGGTGGATCAGCTCCTCTTTGAGGGTGCCGAACCAACTCTCTCCGACGGCGTTGTCCCAGCACTGGCCCTTGCGACGACAGGCTTTGGACGCCGTGATGGCGCTCCAGCAGCTCCCGGAAGTCCTTGGACGTGTACTGACTTCCGCGGTCGGTGTGCATAATGAAACCCGGCGCCGACCGGCGGGTGGCGATGGCCATGTTGAGGGCGTCGCAGACCAGCGAGGTCTCCATGTGATCGGCGATGGCCCAGCCCACCACCCGGCGGCTGGTCAGGTCGATCACGGTGGCCAGGTAGGCCCAGCCCTCCCAGGTCCAGAGGTAGGTGATGTCGCCGACATAGACACGGTCCAGCTCGACCTTCCCCGGCCCGAAGGCCCGCTTGATGAGGTCGACCTTCTCCTGGACCTCGGGATCGGCGATGGTGGTGCGCTTCCATCGTCGCTTGCAGCGCCCCACCCTCCTCTACCCTGACCAGGTGCGCTTCGACCCCTACGCCGCCGACACCACCGCCTACGGTTCGCTCCTCACTCTGGCCAAACACCTCGGATCCTCTGAACTCGATCCCGGGATTCGGGCCCTCGTCGAGGTCCGGATCAGCCAGATCAGTGGATGCGGGTTTTGCCTGCGCCTTCACGCCACAACGGCCCGGCGAGCCGGCGTCAGCCAGGAGAAGCTGGACCTCCTGGCCGGGTGGCGTGACGCTAGGGAATTCGACAACCGAGAGCGCGCCGCCCTACACCTTGCAGAGGAGATGGCCCGCATTGGTGACGGCGAGCGGGTGAGCGAAGATGCATGGAATGCCGCGCGGGAGGCCTTCTCGGAACTCGAGCTTTCGCTCCTCCTGTACATCGTGGCCCTGATCAAGATCTGGAATCTGCTCAACGTCACCTGCGAGTTCCCGGCCGATGCCAAGCTCCCTGCAGTCCCATAAGGAACGGCGATGCCGATCTGGAACGGACAGTTCGAGCGACTCCCCAGTTGTGGCTGCCAGGAGCCACCTGCTGTGGTCACGTGGACGAAAATTGGACGACCGCAATCAGGCCATTCGGGCATGGCTCCGCGAGGGTCGGCTTCAAAGGACTCGACTACGCAGCCCGTGATCTCGGCGGCCGGCCAGCCCTCGGCGCAGTGAGGTACCACGGTGAGTCACAGCCAGTCATTGTTGACCGGGTGTTCACCTTCCAACGCTGACGTCGGATCGGATGACACGGGCCGGTCCTGGTTGTGTCCCGCCAGTCCCCCGAATCCCGAGCCTGCGGAGGGCTCGGCGCGCTACTCAGCAGGCGTGGGGTCCGCGCATCACCCGGCGAATGGCACCGCGAAGTCGCACGCTGCGACGGTCGTCTCGATGGAGGAGGGCCTGCTGGCGAGGTAGTGATCCGGAAGTCGATCCTCCGGCATGAGCGACACAACCAGCTGCTACCGAGCAAGCGAGTCAGCGAGGTGCCGGTTCTCGCGGGTGGTCAAATGCGGTGAGGGACGGCTCAGCGAGTTGCGCGGCCTTGAGGAAGTCTCGGTGGATGACGTCGTTCAACGCGGCAAACGAAGTGGCGTGCTCGACGTGGTGAAAAGCGGACCGCACTCGAACGTGCACCAAGCCGGCGATGACGAGCGTGGCGAGCTGCACCTCAGGGTCGCTCGGATCCGCTCCGATTCGTTGCGCGAGAGCGATCGATACCTCATCGATGAACCGTGGTAGATCAGCGAACCGCGCCGCGACGAGCGTCGGGGAGCCAGTGGCGACGGCGCAGAAGCGGCGGACCAGATCCAGTTGGGTGGCATCGTCCAAGGCCTCCAAGCGACCCGGGTGGATCTCACGGGCGATCGATTCCACGACAACGTCGATGAGTCGATCGCTCCCGCGATCTCTCACGGCACCTGCCAGGGCGTCGATCATGGGCTCGGTGCGATCGAAGAACATCGACTCCTTGGTCGTGAAGTAGTTGAACACCGTCTGCTCGGAGACCTCGGCGCCGGCCGCGACCTGGGCCACGGTCACGTTGTCGAACCCGTGAACCAGGAACATCGCGGTCGCGACGTCGGAGATCCTCTGGCGAACCTGCCGCTTCTTTCGTTCGCGCAGGCCCTCGGTGGGGTCCTCGGACTCGGCGGCGTGCGTGAACTTGAAGAGCTCGAGGATGGCATCCACGTCGAGGTCCTCGCTGTTTCCCGTCATTCGAGACCAGTGTAGACAGATTCATAGAGTTGCACTAGGATTTGAGTAACACGAATTTTGGAGTGACCATATGACGGCCATGAGTTCTCAGCCCGAAGGATCGAGAACCAACACTGACCAGGGTGTACCGCACAGCTTCCCGTCGGGCGCTGTGGCCGTAGAGGCGCACGGCCTGACGAAGCTTTTCGGCTCGAATCGGGCCGTCGACGCCATCGACCTGACCGTGATGGAAGGCGAGATCTTCGGGGTGCTCGGCCCCAACGGTGCCGGCAAGACCACCATGCTCAACATGCTGGCGACGCTGCTGCCGATCGATGGCGGCGAAGCGAGGGTCTTCGGCTATGACGTTTGCAACCAGGGTCATGCGGTGCGCCAGCTCATCGGCGTCACCGGTCAGTTCGCGTCGGTGGACGAGAACCTGACTGGCAGCGAGAACCTCTGGATGTTCGGGCGGCTGCAGGGACTGTCCTCCAAGAGGGCCCATGACGTCGCCGACGGTCTGCTCGCCCAATTCGATCTCATGCAGGCCGCTCACCGACCCATCTCGCATTTCTCCGGCGGCATGCGCCGCCGGCTCGATCTCGCGGCCAGCCTCATCACCAGGCCGGCACTGCTCTTCCTCGACGAGCCGACGACCGGTCTTGACCCTCGGAACCGCAGCCGGATGTGGGACACGATCCGCGACCTGGTCGCTCAGGGATCGACCATCTTGTTGACCACCCAGTACCTCGACGAAGCCGATGCACTGGCCGGACGGATCGCCGTCATCGATCGCGGTCGCAAGGTTGCCGAGGGCACGCCCGACCAGCTCAAGACCCAGATCGGCACGTCGAGACTCCGAGTCCAGATGGCCAAGGCTGCCGACACGGCGGAAGCGGTCGCCCTGGCTGCGGACCTGGCCGGCGACACGCCGATCGTTTCCCCGACCGGCTCCGGATTCACCGTCACGATGAACGACGCCAATCAGGCCGCCGACGTCCTCGTCGCCCTCCGGGACCGCGGGCTCGACATCGCGAACGCCACGGTCGAGCAACCGAGCCTGGATGACGTGTTCTTCGCCCTTACCGGCAACACGAGCGAATCCCCCACCCCCGAAACCGAGGCGTGCACATCGTGACCACAACCACCGCCAACCCCTCCGCTATCTCGCGACGCGCCACACGCCCCGTCAAGGCGTCGGTCCCCGTGCGCGACGCCCTCACCCAGATCACGACCCTGGCATGGCGTGCCCTCGTAAAGATGCGCCGCAATCCCGAACAGCTGGTTGACGTCACCGTGATGCCCGTGCTGTTCACCGTGATGTTCGGGCTCATGTTCGGCGGGGCCGTCTCCGGCAGTACGGCGCACTACCTGCCGACGCTCATCCCGGGCATCGTCGCGATGACCACCATCACCGCGTGCGTCGGCGCCGGCATCCAACTCCGCGAGGACATGGACAAGGGCGTGTTCGACCGCTTCCGGTCGCTGCCCATCGCCCGGATCGCCCCGCTCGCCGGACCGATGCTGGCCGACCTCGCCCGGTACGCCATTGCGGCCGGCATCACCCTGGCCGTGGGCGTCGTCATGGGCTACCGCCCCGGTGGTGGCGTTCCTGGTGTGCTCGCCGGAGTGCTGCTCGCCGTCATCACCGGCTGGTCCATCGCCTGGATCTTCCTTTGGATCGGCACCAAAGCCAGGAGCGCCGGCGCGGTCCAAGGGATGTCCATGATGATCATGTTCCCACTCGCCTTCCTGTCCAATGCGTTCGTCCCCGTCGACACCCTTCCGGGATGGCTCCAGGCCGTGACGCGTGTCAATCCCGTCTCTCATGTCGTCTCGGCGCTGCGTGACCTCATGAATCACGGCGCCCTGACCGCTCAGGTCGGATGGGCCGTCCTCGGATGTGCCACGGTTGCCGCGATCTTCGTTCCACTCGCCGTTCGCTCGTACTCCCGGCACGTCTGACCAGGCCGCTGTTCCGCTCGGCAACCTCGAGCGCAAACGAGCCGTCGCGGAACGGCGTACCGACGCGGGCTACTCGAACGCCGGACGGTCGTGGACGACCGACAAGGTCGAACCACGGTATTTTTCCGCAACCACATACTTTTCGAACGGCCGGAGTGAGATGCCATCCAACCCCTACATCAGCCTCATTCCCTGGGTCGTCTTCAGCCTCATCGAAAACCGAACTGGCTACTCCCCGGAATGGGCTGCCCTTGGCGCGTTGGCCGTGGCGGTGGCGATAGCCCTTCCGTCCTTTGCTCGGCGTTCTCCGAAACTGCTGGACATTGCCGCCATCGTGATCTTCGTCGGGCTGACCATCGCCGCCTTTTGGCTCGGTCCCGCCCATAGCCAGGTCATCGCCGACTACGGCCGTGCCATCGCGGTGGGTGCCCTGTCATTGTTCGTCTTCGCGACCCTGCCCTTCATGCCCTTTACCGAGCAGTACGCCCGGCACTCGATGGCGCCCGAGTACTGGACGACTCCGGAGTTCAAACGGACTAACCTGGTCTTCTCGGCGGCCTGGGGTGCAGCTTTTGCGGCAATGGCGCTCTCGCATCTCATTGCGGGGACCGACGCCTCGAACCGGCACCTCGGACTCTTCTTCAACTGGCTCATCCCCATCGGCCTCATTGTCCTCATGGTGAGGTTCATGGCCCGGTACCGCGAGCACCACGGACTCAATCAGGCAACCTCATGAGGTGTCTGTGCCCCTACCTCCGATGGCCAACCTGCCGATGACACGCGGTCAGCTCGCTCGTCTTGTGTAATCCAACAAGGCCGCCGCTGTGCTCTCGGCGACGTCGCCGATGTGCACGGTCGGTCGAGCGAACGCCGCCATGACGTCCCCCACGTCCGGCCCCGATCCGATGATCTCGACGGCGGGTCGGGCCAGTCCGAGCACCCCGGCCCTGCTGTAGGCCTCGCTTCGCACCACGGGGAGATTCAGGCGGCTCGTCGCCCCCACGGCCCACTCGAGGTGAACGACCAGGTACGATGCAACCCCCCTGGCGCCACCGAGCCCGGCCGGGTCGGGGCGGCCCCGGCTGGCCACCGTCATGGCGAGCTCCTGGCGGTTGAGTAGCCGACCCGCCAGGTCCACCGACCGACAGTCCACGCGTCAACACCCTCCTCGGCATGACGACCGAGCACTGTGACCTCTGTCCGGAAGGGCTCTGACCCTTCGCCCAGGACGATGGCCGACTCGCTCCGGTGACGGCACCCCTGCACGGCGACCAAGGGCTCGGGCGCCCACACCGGGCGGGCATCCCGGCCGACCCTCGCCTCGACCAGCGCCAGTGACGTCTCGCACGGGGACCGGGCCGGGCGTAGGTGGCGGCCACCGGTCCAACCGACAGAGCAGCCCCCTCCCCCACCGTCGTGGTCAGGATGTCGCCTCCGGACGGGCCGGCGGCGCCCCCGAGCTCGTCGAGCTCCTCGGCGACCTCGAGGTTCGCCCCGACGTCATCACGGATGGCGGTGTGCGGACAGCACCCGGTGCGGACCGCCTTGATGCACCCGGCGTCCAACACCCCATGCGGCGGAGAGTGTCGGCATCGTGCGGGCTGAGCCTCATGTCACACCGCGTCGACGCGATCCCCCAGGGTGGATCCGACGTCGGCGGGCTCCCGGAGATGGCCGCTCAAGACCTTGGCCGCCACGTGCTCACCGCTCACGACCGCCGGGTACTTCGCGGGATCGCCCGGGCCGCAGCAGGTGGGGAGGCACTCGACCACCATGTCGTAGTCCCCTTCGTGGAAGAAGGGCAACGACCTCCGTCGCACCGCGAGTCCCCCACGCGGGCGGATGGCCGTGACCCGGTGGAGGGTGGAGCGCCAGTGGTCGTTGGTCCACTGGGCCAGCATGTCGGAGATGTTGATGACCAGGGCGCCGGGCACGGCGTGCACCGGGCGCCATCGACCGCTCGGCGTCACGACCTCGAGCCCCGGCGTGCCGTCGGTGAGCAGGATCGTCAGGATCCCGTAGTCGGTGTGGGGACCGATCCCAAACTGGTTGTCCAGCAGCTCTTGGTCCGGGAGTCCCTCGAAGTAATTGATCCGCAACGTGTCGCAGGAGTGCTGGGTCTGGCGCTCGAAGAAGTCCCGGTCCATCCCGAGCGCCTCGGCGAACATGGTGGTCAGCCGGTGGGCCAGCGCCTGCACCTCGACGTAGTAGGCGACCAACGCCCGACGGAATGCGGGAGCGTCATCGGGCCAGATGTTGGGCTCGAAGAAGTGATGCCGGTGGTCGACGAAGCCGGGATCGCCGGCCGGGTACACGTCGCGAGCCAACGTGAACGCTTCGAAGAGGTCGGGCGGCCGGTCCTCGAGACCGAGGCTGTAGGAGAGCCCTTCACTCCCCTTCGCCGAATAGCCCCGTTCGATCTCCGGGCTCGGAGGCGCCCAGCGCATCTTCTCCGGCAACGGACGGGTGAAGAAGGCGTCGACCTCACTGAAGGCGTCGACGATGATGTCGCGCTGGATCCCGTGCTCCACCACCTGGAAGAAGCCGACGTCCCGACATGCCCGGTCGATCTGGTCGACCGCATCGGGCTCGGTCAGGTCGACGACCGGGGGAAAGGCATGGTCGATCGATCTCGTCTGGACCTGGCCGAGCTCGGATCGCCCACTCATCGCCGTCCGACCGGTACGGGCTCACCGGCAAAGGCGCCGCGCTCGAGCTCGTCGGCGTAGGCACGATACCGTTTGGCCAGCCACCGGTTGAACTGCGGCAAGGTGGCCTCCTGATGGGCGTAGCGACCTCTCGGGGCAAATCGAGAGCGCTGCCCCGCCTGCATGAACCCGTTGGTCTCCATGTCCTGCTGGTTGAGGACGTCGTTGGCGCCCGTCTGGGAGTCGTAGACGTCCTTGAAGCCCGGCATCTCCAACGACGACGCCGGGAACAGCCAGACGATCCGCAACGTCATCGTCTGAGCCGTCTGGGGAAGGATCATGAAGAGGAAGACCTGGTCGGGCAGCATGGCCAAGAAGGCCGTCGGCGGGACCGAGGCAAACATGATCCGTGATCGCTGCCTCTCCGACAGGGTCGAGATGACCGGGAACAAGGCCTTCTCGGTGTGGTTGAAGCCGCCGTCGGGGTGGACGAAGTACGTCGGGTGCATCACCTGCCCGTCGCCCTCGTCCCACTCGACGAAGGCAGCGTTTCGTGCGGGCGCCACCTCGTGGTAGCCCCGGTGCACAAACTGGGTGTGGTAGGGCTCGAGCGCGTTCTCGTGCATGCCCTTCCAGTTCCACGGAAGGTCCCGGTACTCGACGGGGGGCATGGCCACCATGTCCGCGGTGCCGTAGCCGCTCAACTCGGTCCCCAACTTCGTCACGGTCGGAGCAAGGGGTGCCGGCTCGCTGGCCATCGAGGCGAAGATGAAGCCGTGCCACAGCTCCACCGAGAGCGCCGGGAGCGCGGTCTCGAGCTTCAGCGTGTCGAGGTCGTAGGTCTTCGCCATCTCCGGGGCGGCGACCAACGACCCGTCGAACGAGTAGGCCCACCAGTGATAGGGGCAACGGAACTGCTTCACGTTGCCGGTCGGCTCGTTGGCGGTAATCGGATATCCCCGGTGCTGGCAGATACCCGAAAGCACATTGATCCCGCCATCTTGGGTGCGGACCACCACCAAGGGTTCGTCCCCCACCGTGATCGTCATGTAGTCGCCCGGCTCGGGGACCTGGCTCTGGTGGCCCACGCAGAGCCATTCCCGGGCGAAGACGGCTTCCTTCTCGAACCGGTAAAACTCTTCAGAGGCGTAGACGTCGCCGGGCATCGTCTGGGCCAGCGGGATGTCGAGGGTCGAGACTTCGATGGCGTCGAGGATTCGCTTGATTCCAGGGCTCAACGTCATGAGGCTCCTTCCGGTCGGGGGCAGACGCATGATTCAGTCGAGGTTCCGGACGACGGGCGACTCGGCATTGCGCACGACGATGCACTTGCACAGCTCGGATGACGGGTTGCTCTCGCGGTGGACGACGCCGCCGGGAATGACGGCGAAGTCGCCCGGACCCGCCGTGAAGACCTCAGCGCCGTCCGCGCCGACAGTGAAGGTCATCCGACCACTCAGCACGTGGACGATCGTGGTCTGATCCTCGTGATGGTGCGGCACCGAATCGTGCCCGGCCGCAAGCTCGCTGACCCCCATCCACATCCCGCCGCCGGACACGGCGCTGCCGCGGGAGAGCCCGCCCGAGCCGCCGCCGGCGCTCTGATCGTTGTCGGCCTCCACCGCGGTGGTCAGCAGGAAGGCGCCGCTCGCGAACTCGATCTTCTCCTGGGACTCATCCATGGGACTCCTCGGGGGTGACGACGGGCGGAGCCACGGCGGCCACCGCTTCGATCTCGATGAGGAACTCGGGCCGGACCAGACGCTCCACCACGAGGAGGGTGTTGGCCGGGTAGACGCCGGTCGGGTAGAGCTCGCCGAACAGGCGCTCGCGTTCGGCATAGAAACGGGCGACGTGGTCGGGTTCGACGAGGTAGGTCGTCATCTTCATGACGCTGCGGAGGTCCGAGCCAGCTCCTTCGACCACTGCCGCCAGGTTGGCGAAGACGGTGCGGACCTGGCCCTCGAAGTCGCCGACGGCGACGGCCTTGCCCTCTGTGTCCACGCTCAGTTGACCGGCGACGAACAGCAGCGTCGCTCCTCGCGGGAGCGGAACCGCCTGCGAATACAGGCCGACCGTCGGGGCGAGCCCCGGGATCGGCGTGACCGGTTGGAATATCAACCCACCCACTCCAGGTCGAGGCATGGTCGTAAATATATGATATCTGGAGGCGTCAGGGGAACCCCGCCACCGAAGACTTTTCGGGCGAAGGTCAGCCTGGGGATCGGCTCCGTGTGCGCCGTGGTACGGCTTTGGTCCCCGGGGAGGACGGAATGGCCACGCTGCGCCCGGAAGGGGACCGGGCCGGTTAGTCGGCGGCGACGGCCAGTGACTCCTCGCGACGGCGCACGAAGTCCCGGGCCACTTCGACCGTGTCCTCGAGGTGGAAGAGGGCGACCTCGACGGCACCGGCCTCGTCACGGCGCTCGTACATGTCCACCATCTGCAGATGGTCACGATCGGCTCGCCCGCGGCGACCCTCGTTGGCACTGATCGCCACACCGACGTACAGCGCGGAAACGTCCGCCAACCGGGCGAGGAAATCCTGCAGATGCGGACGCCGGCTCGCCCCGTCCAAGATGGCGTGGAACCGTCGGTTGAGATCGAGCCAGGCTGCCGGGTCCGAGCCCTTCATCTCCCGTGCGAGCATGGCGGCGTCGTCCAGCTCGGTGCGAGAGATCTGCGCAACCCCGGACTTGACGGCCTCGGGGACCAGGAGCCGACGGAGCTCGTAGACCTCCTCGAGCTCGTCCACCGAAGGCAGGTGCACCGTCGCCCCCCGGAATTGGTCGAAGTCGACGATGCCCTCCGAGACGAGGTCACGGATGGCCTCTCGCACCGGCGTGACGCTGACGTCGAGCATCTTGGCGAGGTCCGCCTGGACCAATCGGGTACCGGCCGGGATCTCACCGCTGATGATGCCTCGACGCAGCCTGGTCTTGACCACGCTGTGCGCCGTCCGGATGTGTTCTCCCCCGAGGCGATCGAGCGTTCCGAAGTCCCCAACTACCACGTCCCAGTCTCCCCAAGCGATGACCGTGCTCGTACATCATATGGCGACGGCGTTGCATCGGCCCGGATGGCGAAACCCGTCACATCGCCAGACGCCACCCGAGTTTCCTGGTCAGACCAGTGTGGCGGCGTCGGCGGATGCGACGGCGACGACGCGGCCTTTCATCGGTATCGAAAGGTAGGGGGCCCGGTCCGGCGTTTGACGTGGCCAGAGCGCCGGGACCTCCTGGTAGCCAGGATCGACCACCAGGGAAGACTCGGTGAGCTCGACGCCGTAGCGGTCGGCAGCGGCGCTCGTGGCCTTGGACCACACCGCGTCGAGGGGCCAGTCGTAGGTCGCGGTCGTCGTCAGGATCGACGAGAGGAAACTCTGCGCCACCTGCAGACCCGGTCCATCGGGAACGCCGAACGGGGGCGCGTTGTGGTCGGAGACCAACAGGTCGATCTGGTCGAGGAAGACGTCGGCCAGGCTTAGACGCACGTCCTCACCGGGGATCGGCGGCAGGACGTACAGCTCGCCCCGGTGGACGGCGTCGAGCGGCACGAGGAAATGGGGGCTCGTCTGGAGTGTCGCCCCGGGCAGTTTGCGCATGGCCCGCACCAGCTGATCGGAGATGGCGTGACGGAAGTGCACCGGGCCGGGGGAACGCTCGACCACACCGACCACGGCATCCATGTCCTTGCAGTAGACGATCGGCAAGAGGCCCGCAGCGAATACGGCGTCGAGATCCTCCCAGAAGTTGGCGCTGTACGAGTAGAGCTTGCACACCGGCGGCAACAGCGCCTTCACCGTGTCGGCGTGGTTGGCCAGCCACGTCCCGAACCCGTCACTCGCCAGATCGGAGTGAACCGAGAGGATCGGAGTGATACGAGGGATCCGGGGGACCACGAGATCGCTCACCAGCGTCTCGAGGTCGCGGTCCTTGACTGCCTGCCACTGCAGGGCGACGTTGACCTGGACCACCCCGCCGACGAGCGAGGCGTAGACGTCGCTGGCCCGCAGGCCCAGGGACTCGACCGGGAGGTGGGCATCGGCGTCGTACAGCCCCGGCAGGACCCACAGCTCGCTGGCGTCGATGTTGGTCCCCGTGTCTCCAGCCAGATGGTCGGATCGGTCCACGATGGCGTCACCCTCGATGCGGATGGAGGTCCGGGAACCGCCGAACGGATCGAGCAGGTCGTGGAAGGTGATGGAAAGCGGCATGCGACCCCCGAATGGGATGGTGACTTTCGCGGTTCGGTTACCTTTCGATCATACATGATGTACTAGCTTGACCCCGGGAGATCAAGCCGAAGGGAGGGCCGGCATGGCCGTCATCGGGCCCACGACGAGCCCGGGGGTGCAGGGGACGGGCGACATCGCCGGGCACGTCGCAAGATCGAGCCTCCGGCGCCTGGTCGCCGGGCTGTTCGACGCCTGGGACGACGGCGATTGCGCAGGCGTGGGCTCGATGTTCGCCCGGGCCGGGCGCTGGACCGACTCCTCCGGGACCACGGTCGGCCCGCCACGAGCGGTCGCGGCCGCCGTTGCGGAGTGGCGGGCGTGGGAGCCGTGGAGCATCCACTGGCTGTCCAACGAGCAGATCACGACCGACGACACAGAGAAGTGCCTCGGCAGCTGGCTCTGGTCGGCCGCGTCCACCATTGACGGCGGTCGAACTCCGGCGTGGAGCGGAGGTGACCTCACGGTGGTCGCAGCCTGGTCCGACGGCCAATGGGCCATCGAAGAGCTGACCATGACCGATCGGTACCGGACGCCCTACGACAAGGGTTGGCTCGCAGAGTCGATGACGCCGGCGCCGGCCCCCGGCACCCCCGTTGCCAACGGCGGCCATTTCGACGGTGGACCGAGAGAGATGCCGGTCGCCCCCCCCACGACGCTCGAGGACCTCTCTTCGGAGGTCGAGCTGCGCACGCTCATGGGCGAATTCATCGACGACCTCGAGGAGGCACGTGGTGCGCGGGCGGTGGCCTCGCGATGGACGTCCGACGGCCTCCTCGCGCTGACCGGGATGCGGCGCGCCGAGACGGCGGCTGGGACCGATCAGATCACCGCCTTGATCGACCGGGAGCACGGCGACGTCCAGGCGGTCATGCGCGTGCTCTTCTCCGAGTCCATCTCGGCCATCGGGGGCCGCGGCAGGTGCTGCTGGCGTGATCTGTGGACCGGCGTGCGCGACGGCACGGCGGTCTGGATGAGTCACCGCTATGTCGTGGATGCCGTTCGGGTCGCAGGCGATTGGAGGTTCGAGCGAATGGAGCAGCGAAGGGTGCTCGACTGCCCGTACGCGGAGGGTTGGCCAACAACGGTCGATCGCACGAAGGAGGGCTCACACTCATGACCGTCGACGATCTCGACGCCGAAGTGGCCGTTCGCCAGGTGATGGTGGCGTACATGGACGCGTGCGACCGCCACGACCCCAACGCGGTCGCCGAGCTGTTCACCGAGGACGCCGTGTGGGAGGACCCCGCGGCCGATCCCGCTGACGCCCTGCACGGGAGAGCGGCGATCTGGAGCGATTACGCCGCAGCAACCACCCGCCTGACGTTCTGCGTGCACTACCTCACCAACGAGCGCATCGCCGTCGAGGGCGACCGGGCCCGGGCCAGATGGTCCTACTTCGAACCGGCGGTCAACCGCGGCACCCTGGCCGTGTGGACCGCCGGCCGTTACACGATCGACCTGCGCAAGGTGGAGGATCGCTGGTTCTTCTCCCATTTCCGCCTCTCGGCCCAGTTGGCCGCCCCCTACGCCACCGGATGGGTTCCCGAGAAGAAGGTGGCCCTGCCATGACCGACCCTCGCTTCGACGGGCTGGCGCCAACCGGCCGCGACCGGGGCCGCCCCGTCGTCCTTGCCCGTTTCCTGTCGGGCGGAGAGCGGAAAACGGGTCTCGTCGAGGACGAATCGGTGTCCGAGCTGGACGTTCCCTGGAACACCGCGCTGGGGATGATGGCCGAGGGCGCCGCCGAACGGCTCCTCGGCGCCCGGTGGCCCGGACGAGCGGAACCGCTGGGTGCCGTCACCCTGTTGCCGCCGCTCGACACCGACGCCGACGTGTACTGCGTCGGTCTCAACTACCCGGAGCATCAGCGGGAGGCCGGCGATCTGGTCGACGGCCCGGCAGAGGAGCCCATCATCTTCGCCAAGACGTACCGCTCGATCGCCGCACCGGACGCCGAGCTCGTCCTCCCGAAGACGATCTCGTCCGAATTCGACTGGGAGGTCGAACTCGGCGTAGTCATCGGCCGAGATGCGCTGGCCGTCACGGCCGGCGGCGCCTGGGCATATGTGGCCGGCTACTGCGTGGTCAACGACGTAACGGCCCGAGACCTTCAGACCCGCCACAAGCAGTGGCACCTGGGGAAGAACGCGCTCGCCTCCACACCGATCGGGCCGTGGGTCGTCGAGCGCGATGCCCTGACCATACCGCCCGACGTCGAGCTCTCGCTGTCGGTGAACGGCGTCGAGAAGCAGCGGGGACGCACCTCGCAGCTGATCCATTCGGTCCCCGCGCTGATCGAGCTCCTGAGCTCGGTCATGTCGCTACGGGCCGGCGACATCATCGCCACCGGCACGCCGGCCGGCGTGGGGTACAAGCGCCAGCCGCCGGAGTTTCTGACCGACGGGGACGTGATGACCACGACCGTCAGCGGCGTCGGGACCCTGAGCAACGTGGTCCGGACTTCCGACGCCCGGTTGGCCGGCGAGACGGATCGAGCGGCAGAACTGGTCTGACCGCTCCCGGCGGGCACCGGCTCACCGGGAGCGGGCGTGACTACTCGAGCGACGTATCGGTCGCCACAGAGATGATGTTGGGGTCGAGGGCCACCGGGGCGACGCCGACGGGTGTCGGCGATGGCGCGGGCACTTCGAGCTTGTCGCTGCCCGAGTACCACGAGGGGATCTCCGAGGTCGGTCCAGCCCCGGCCTTTGCCGCAGGCGCCACCGACCTGGTCAGCTTGGCCAGGACGTAGTAGATGACGCCGGCGGCGATCCCGCCCACGATGTAGGCGATGTCACCGCCCTGCAAAGGGCCCGAGGCGATCGGCCCGACGAAGAGGGACGAGTCCATGAATGGCAGCGACACCCCAAAGCCGGCAACCAGGGCGATGAGCGCCTGCCACCCCGAAGGGAGGGTGCGGAGACGCACGACCGACCACGAGTCGACCCGACTCCGGCGCAACCACCAGTCGACGAGGACGATGCCTACTAGCGGGGCGATCCAATACCCGAGGAACAGCAGGAAGTTGGTCAGCTTCGTCTCGAAGTTCCCCTGCTCCATGTAGAGCGCCATCCCGAATCCTCCGGCGGCCACGATGACGGCCGAGATGGGCCTGGGGATGCGAATTCCGGCGGCTTGCATGGAGAGCGCCCCGCTGTAGTCGTCCATGGCGTCGGCCCCGATGTTGCTGAGGACGATGGCGATCATGGCGAAGACACCCAGCGCGCCGCCACCGAGGAAGTGGTAGATGCCCGAGCTCGTCTGGTCGCTCAAGCTCTGAGCGGCGATCAGGCCGATCAGCTCCAGCCAGATGGCCGACAACCCGTTGCCGGCGGTCATGCGCCACACGATGGCGGTGGCCGGCGTGTCCTTGGGAAGGTAGTGGGTGTAGTCGGCGGCATACGGTGCCCAGGTGAACGTGTAGCTCATGATGATCGACAGGAACAGGATGAAGCCCCCGACCGCCGCGCCGCCATGCAGCTGCGGCTGGATGTTGGTCGTGCCGACGGCGATGCACTTGACGGTGATCGCGACGAACACGATCCCGATGACCACCGTGATCCATTTCCCGAAGGTGTGGATGGCCTCGTAGCCGATGACCGACAAGGCGAGCTGCGCGGCGAGGATGATCAGGAGGCCGGCCCAGAACGGCGTGCCGAGGAGCACCTTGAGCGCCTCCGCCCCGAAGAGGCAGTTGAGCCCGTCCCACAAGATGGTGCTCCCCCAGTTCAAGATGGCCGGAAGCGGGACGCTGCGACCGAAGGGCAGGCGGGCCAGCGGCAGCTGGGCCAAGCCAGTCCGGGCACCCATGACCCCGAGCAGGCCGACGGGGATGGAGCCGATGATGTTGCCGACCACGATCGCCACGAGCGCCCACCAGAAGTTCAACCCGATGAAACTCGCCGTGGCCAGGGTGCCCGCGAAGAACACGCTCGGCGTCATATTGGGGAAGAAGAAGATCGAGATCAGGCGCCGGTGGTCGCCGTAGCGCTGGTCGTCCGGGACCGGGTCCATGCCCCGGGTCTCGATCCGGAAATCGTGCATCGAGGTGGGTCCGGCGTCGGTCGCCAGCTCGGATTCGATCTCGTGGACGATGTCAGCCATGGAGTCTCTCCTCCGGGTTGCCATGAGCAGGACACGGGTGCGATGAGGGGCACGACCGGCGGAGGCCCGCCCAGCTGGACCCCCGTGCCTTGCGTCCGGAGCTCCGAGGCGCCCTCGCGCGCCCGCTCTTGCTCCCGCACAGGCACCAGGTCGGGTGACCGTCCGTCCACCGTCCCATCAACGATATACGATATATGCGATTTGTTGCAGGAAAATGGCTCGGATGTGAACTGAGGAAGAACAGACGGCTGGGGAGCCCGGCAGATGTCAGCTGGCCAACGCCGATCGACGTGACGAGCCCGCCCGGACAGGAGTCGTTGCAACGCACCACGACCCCGACGGCGGTCAGGGGCTTCATCCCGGCCCGGTGGGTCCCGGCGCGGGCGTCAGGACCCGCGGCCAGGAACCGCTCTAACTCCCCGCGATCACCCAGTGCAGGCCAAAGGGGTCAGCTACCCACGATGCGGACCCCGTAGCACCGATGTCATCCGGGCCAGGGACCTGGGCGGCCCCGGCGCGGACGAACCGGTCGGCCACCTCGTCCGCCGAAACGTCGGGGTGGGGTCGCATGACGGGAACGGGACCGGATGAGAGGCCCGGGACCCTCGAGGCGGGAACAAGAAAGAACGACCCACCGTCGAGTGCCAACGACGGGTTTCCACCGGCATCACCGCGACGATCTGCCCATCCGAGTCCTTCGGCGTAGAACGCCTCAACCCCCGAAGGGTCCTCAGCGCCGACCATCACTCCGGCGAGGGCGGCCGGTATCGCGTCCGGCTCGGGTGCCCCGGCGAACGGCACGGCCGAACTGCGGCCCTCGATCCAGGCGACTTCCCACGCGGTACCGGCCGGGTCGAGGAACCAGCCGGAACGCCCGAAGGGAACCTCGTGGTCGGCGACGACGACACGCCCGCCCGCCCGGGCGACCCCGTCGAGGGTCGATCCCACGTCGTCGGGGGCATCGACGACCGTACAGAGCAGTGTTCCGGGGAAATCGCCTTGGGCGGCCACCACCGCAGCAACGTTCGGCGCCGCCGAACCCAAACTCCACAGGGAGAACGCCATCCCACCCAGCGGGTACGGGACGAAGACATCATCCTCACGAGCCGATCGCCAGCCCAGACCCTCGTACCATCGGCGCACCCACCCGACCCGTGTCGAAACGGCGAAGATGCCGCTGACGCGCGGCGCGATCATGCAAGCGCTTCAGCTCGATCGCCGACCGTCGACTCTGCGTCTGCCCGTCTGAGCTCCCTCGACGCCATGGCCTTTTCGAAGACGTGTTGGCCACCGGTGATCGGCGGGTACCTCGGCGGATTGTCGGGGCCGGTGCACGTGGGAAGGCACTCCACGTACGCGTCGAAGTTGCCCTCGTGAAAGAAGGGGATCGAGCGCCGTCGCCGGGACACGTCAGCGGTCGCCAGCACGGGTGTCACCCGGTGGAGCGTGGACCGCCAGCGCTCGTTGGTCCAGCGGGCCATGAGATCACCCAGGTTGACCAATAGGGCACCCGGTTGGGGGACGATGTACTTCCACTCCGCCCCGCGCGTGTACACCTGCAGGGCCGGCTCCTGATCGGCCAGGAGCAGCGTGCACATGCCGTAGTCCGTGTGTGGTCCGATGCCGAACTGACCGGGGAGGGCCGTTTCCCCAGGGCGCCCTTCGAAGTAGTTGATCCGCAACGTATCCGTCGAGGCGTCGGTGAACGGCTCGAAATAGTTCTCGTCCAGTCCGAGAGCCACCGACATAAGCGTCGTGAGTCGGTGGACGAGGCGGTCCGCCTCGCGCCAATAGGCAGTCATGACTTCACGGAGTCCTTCCGGACGATCCGGCCAGACGTTGGGGGCAAAGAAGTGATGGGCGTCGGTGTGGAACTCAGGACGGTCGGGCAAGGGTTCGCGCCCCATCGAGAACCCCTCCATCAGATCTGGCGGTTGCTCGAGGCAGAGGCTGTAGGAGAAACCTTCGGTCCCCTTTGCCGAGTAGCCGCGCTCGACTTCGACCTTCGGCGAAGCCCAACGAAGCTTCTCCTCCAGCTCGAAGGCGAAGAACTCGTCCGCGAGCCCGAACAGCTCACCGATGAGCTCCTCCGATATCCCGTGGCCGACGATCTGGAAGAAGCCGACTTCGCGGCACACGGCGTCGATGTGGCCCGGGGCTTCGCCGCTCATCAGGTCGACGACCGGTGGAAATGCTCCAACTTCCGACATCACGCCCTCCTCTTCGCCCGATTCTATATCATATGCCAACAGGGAGGGGAGGCGACTTCCCCAGACGACCTGCATCTTGACCTGGCAACTTGTCACCACAGCTCGGATCATATATCGTATGTGACCAATCTTGCGAGAGGAGCTGGCCATGGACTCCAATCCGTTTGCCCCGACGATCGACGTCACCTCCCCCACTGCTGTCCGTGACCTGGAGGCGGCTTGCAGGCAGGCCGGCTTCTTCCAGATCGTGGGGCACGGCATCGACCCTGAGGTCGTCGAGGCGGCGATGGCCGACGTGAAGCAGTTCTTCCGCCAACCGCCGGAGGAGAAGATGCGGTGGGTGTCCTCCGACCAGAGCATCGAGCGCGGCTACAGCGCCCGGGGCACGGAAGCCTTCTCCTACAGCATGTCGCTCGAGACACCGTTCGACCTCGTCGAGGCCTTCACGATCGGCCAGGACTCCTTTCCGCGGGACGACCCCATCTTCAACACCACCGAGCACACCCACTTCGCCACCAACATCTGGCCGGACCAGCCGCCAGGACTCAGGGACTCCGTTCTCAGCTACTACGACGACGTCAGGACGGCGACGCACAAAGTGACGCGGCTACTGGCCGATGCGCTCGACGTCGATACCGACTTCTTCGAGCGGTGCACGACCCATCCGATGGACTCGCTGCGGTTCAACTACTACTACGGCGCACCAGAGGATCCTGAGCCGCTGAGCGGCCAGTTCGGGGTGGGGCCCCACACCGACTATGGACTCATCACCGTCATGTACGCCGATGCCGGCGTAGGTGGGCTTCAGGTCGCCGACACCGAGGGCCACTGGCACGACGTGGTCCCCGTCCGTGGCGCCCTCGTCGTCAACCTCGGCGACCTCATCGCCCAGTGGACCAACGATCGGTGGCGCTCCTCCCTCCATCGTGTGCTTCCGTTGCAACCCGACGAGGGACGGATGGTCGAACGGTTGTCGGCACCCTTCTTCCACTCGACGGACTACGAAACGGTGATCGATTGCCTGCCTTCGTGCGTCTCGGAGGCCAACCCCGCCCGGTATCCGACGGTGGTCGCCGGCGAGCAGTTCGACGCGAAGTTCATCGCTGCCCGCGTCCTCGAGTCGTCGAATCAGATCTCGACCGTTGGCGATCGCGATACGGCACTCGAGCTGACCTGACCCGCTTCCATCGGTCGAACGGCCGGATACTCGTGAGGATTTGCCGTGATGACGCCGCGCAATTCGAGTTCGTCCATCTCGACAACCCCCAGCCTGAGTGGGGGCAAGGGCCGCCTCAAGGATGAAACACGAAGTGGCACGTCGTCGCGCGCTTTCGCTGCAGTACTGCAGACAAAGGCCACTGCCGACGACCTCGGGAAGCCGCTCCGCGTGAGGGTCCTCAATGTTGCGGCGGCCACTTCGGACGCGCATGCGAAGCACTTCTCGCAAAAGGACCTCCCATTGGCGGCCACCGCGTGAGCACTTTCCAAGCGCGATCGGCTTGGTAGTGAACCGCGCTCACAGACATTTCACGGGGCGGGTCGGCTGAGCCTTACCCCGTCCCGTTCTGGTCAGTGAGCTACCAGAGGTCGAACTCGGGGCGCAGCGCGGGCCTCAACCTGCTTTTCGACCATTACCGCGACCAGCTCGCGAGGGCGAGTTCGGAACAGTCTCCGGCCTGCTTGCCACGCCGCCGCCGGCAGCGGCGGCAGATGATGATGCGCCCACGGCCTCCCCGTAGGCGCGCACCACGTCTTCCAGTCGCGCCACGCGGCTGCCCTTGACAAGTGCTGCGTCACCCGGGCCCAGGGCACGCAACAACGCGACCGCCTCGTCGACACCCCTCACGAGATCCTCCCCATAGAGCCCGGTCTCGTATCCCACCACGTCGATCCCGAGCTCCTCCGCCACGAGAGTGATCCGGCGATGCTCGGACTCGCTCTGGTGTCCCAGCTCGGCCATCAGCCCGAGGAGGGCCAGCTTGCGGTCGCCCGGCAACGCGGCCAGCGCCCGCACGGCCGCCTCGGCCGACGCGGGGTTCGCGTTGTAGCAGTCGACGACCAGGACGGGGCCGCCGGGCAGGTGACGGACCTCCATTCGCAACGGCGGGCCCTGGTTCACCGCCAGTGCCGCGGCCACCGACTCGATGGGAATCCCACACCACAGCGCGGCGGCTGCCGCGGCCAGGGCGTTGGGGACCTGCTGCACGCCACGCAAAGCCAGCCGGACCTCGGTCTGTCCCCACGGCGACGACAGGAGGAAACGTGCACGCAGGTCGTGGTCGAGCATCACACCGTCGGCGCGCACGTCGGCGTGGGAACCCACTGCATACCCCAGCACGGGGCACGCGCTGAGCGACGCCATTTTTCGGACCCGGCGATCGTCGAAGTTCAAGACCGCGAGACCCGACGCCGGCAAGGCGGCCACGAGCTCGCTCTTCGCGCGAGCCACGCCGTCGAGGTCGCCGAAGTACTCCACGTGTGCCTTCGCGACCCTGGTCACAATGCCGACGTCGGGGCGTCCGACCTCGGCCAGCCGCTCGATCTGCCCAGGGCCCCGGGCCCCCATCTCGAGGACCACCCACCGTGCAGCGTCCGGCGCGTTGAGCAACGTAAGCGGGAGGCCCAGCTCGTTGTTGAAGGAGCGCTCGCTCGCGGCACTGCAATACGTCGACGCCAGACAGCCGGCCAAGAGATCCTTGGTGGTGGTCTTGCCCACCGACCCGGTGACGCCGATGGCGCCGCCGACCCGACCTCGGGCAAACGCTCCGAGGCTCAGCAGTGCGGCAGCGGTGTCGCGGACACGGATGGCCGCCCCGCCCAGCGGCTCCTGCTCGGTGAGGTAGGCCGGCGCGCCTGCCCTGAGCGCTGCCCGGATGAAGGCGTGGCCGTCACGCTCGGCCACGATCGGAACGTAGAGCTGGCCCGCCCGGATCGTCCTCGAGTCGATGCTCGCCCCCTCGATGCGGACATTGGGTCCGACCAGCTCACCGCTGAGATGGGCTGCCAGCTCAGCGGTCGAGAAGCGCACGCGACCTCCTGAGAGGCGAAGCCCGACCGAACGTCGTGGACCCAGGGTCGTTGACGGTCCGGGACCGGTTGGAGTGCAAGGTGATCACGCTCGAGTCCCTCTTCCCAAGTTCTCCGAAGAACCCGACTACGTGACGGGAAAATCGAAATAGGTGTGTGGATACGGCTCATCCACCAGTGAGTAATGCCACCACTCACGCTCGAAGGACCGAAAACCGCTGGCCACCATGATCGAGCAGAGCAACCGGCGGTTCCTTCGTTCGACCAGCGTGATTCCTTCTGCTCCATGGTGTGAGAGCGGGTCCATCAGATCGTGGTCGCCCCCCATCGGGACCAGCGTCCCGGTAGCAAGATCAAACAGCGTCAGGTCGATGGCACTGCCTCGACTGTGGCCCGACTTCGCCGCGACGTATCCCTGCGCAATGATCTCGGATCGGTCGATGTTCGGGTAGTGCCGGCGCTTCGTCCGGCCATCCTCAGGCTGTTGCGACCAGCGAAGAAAACACTCGACGGCGCGTTGCGGGCGGTACGCATCCCAGAGAAGCAGGCCGAAGCCCAAGGATCCGGCGCGGTCTCGCGCCGCTTGCAGGGCCGAGCACAACGCCCGCGAACCGACGATGCGATTCGCTACGTAACCGTCCACCCGCTTGCCGGTGAAGTTGTCCCAGGTGGCGTACCGGGCATCCCAACGGATTCCGGGTACGACCTCGTCGACGAACACAAAGTCGTCGTGCATCGTCATGTTCTGCTCAAGGCCAGCGACACGGCCCGGTCGATCACCTCGACTAGCGACAACCCGGCGGCGGACATCATTCTCGGGTAGCGGCTGTAGGAGGTCAGGCCGGGCAACGTGTTGACCTCGTTGAGGACGACGGAACCGTCTGCCTTCACGAACAGGTCCACCCGCGCCAGCCCCCGGCACCCCATGGCGCGATAGAGAGCTCTTGCGGTCTCCTGCACGAGCAAGCGCGCCTCCGCCGAGATGTCGGCCGGCACGATGAACGTCGCGTTCTCGGAACCGCATTCGGGCTCGCTCTCCTGATGGATTCTGAAGAACCCGTGGGAAAGAGCAACACGATCTACCTCGCCGGCAACCAAGTCCGTGGCGCTCCCCAACACGGCACATCCGACTTCGCTGCCGACGACCGCCTCTTCGATCAGGACCTTCGAGTCGTACCGTCTCGCCACTTCCAGGGCGCTCGGCAGCTCTTCTTCTCGCGTCACCTTGCTGACGCCGAAGGATGAACCCGAACGGGCCGGCTTTACGAAGACTGGATAGGGAAAGGAGTCGGCAACAATCGCCTCGTTCCCCGTGATAGTCCAATAGTTGGGCGTGGCGATGCCCGCGCTCCTGGCGACAAGGAATGCAAGGGACTTGTCCATGCACAGTACGGAACTCTGGACATCGCACCCGACGTAGGGGATGCCGGAGAGCTCGAGCAAACCCTGGATCGCGCCGTCCTCCCCAAACCTGCCATGCAGAACGGGCACCACCACGTCCAAACGGATCGTCTCGTAGCGTCCCTGCGCCAGAGCAAGCAGTCCGTGGACGCCTCGGTCCGGCGACAGCACAGCTGGACGGCTACTACCGGCTTCCCAATCTGCGTCAGGGCCGTCGCAGAGCTTCCAGACACCGCTCTCGGTGATCCCGACGTAGAACGGTTCGTACTTCTCGAGGTCGAGGTTGCTCGCGACCTCTCGCGCCGACTTCACGGAGACGAGATGCTCTTCGGAGCATCCGCCGAATACGACGGCGACCTTCAAGCGCCGCCTGCCGATCATTCCGCTCATGCCCCCCTGTCCTCGAACTTCAGGCAATTGATGATGGAGTTCTCGACCACATCTCGTAGAGCGTGATCGGTGTGGTAGGCGGTATGCGGTGTAATGATCACATTCGGCAACTTGTGCAACCGCAGCAACCATTCGCTTTGGATGGGTTTAGCTCTGCAGTCGGCGTAGAACACTCCTTCTTCTCCTTCGAGGACGTCCAGCGCCGCGCCACCGAGTCGGTCGCTCTCCAGGGCTCGGAGAAGGGCCTCGGTATCAAGGAGAGAGCCGCGCCCCGTGTTGACGACGAACGCCCCCGGCTTCATGTGGTCGATACGTTCACGGTTGAGAAGATGGTGCGTACCCGGGTTCAGCGACGCATGGAGCGTGACGAGATCGCTCTGACGTAACAGCTCATCGATTGAGAGGTGGTCGGCGGAGATCTTGGGCCGAGGATCGCTCGCCAAGATTCGGCAGCCAAAGCCCCGCAGCCGGCCGATGACCGCTGCGCCAATACGACCGGTTCCGATGATCCCGACCTTCAGATCGCGTAGTTCTTTTCCGCGTCGATCAGGCAATCGGTAATCGTGAATGTCGGCACGACTGATGATCGATCTGGCGTTCCGCACCAACGTCAACATCAACATCAGGGTGTAGTCGGCCACGCTGTCGGCTGAATACGTGACATTTCCGACGGAGATGCCAAGACTCTCCGCGTACTCCACATTGATGTGGTTGTATCCAACACTTCTCGTGGAGATGTACGTCACGCCAGCTTGGCGAAGCGCGGTCAGGATGGCATCTGAGACTGGGGTCTTGTGCCCCACGCTGATGCATCGATTCCCGCGTGCCAGTTCAATATTGGATTCGCATATCGCTGCATCGGTGATGGTCGCCTTTACGCCAAAGCGCGGCGCCACCTCTCGGAACAGGAGGGCCTCGTCCTCTTCGCACCCGTAAATGGTGACGCGCATCCCTGGGATGGAGTGATCTGCTCCGTCAAGTGCACCCTGGTGGTCGGTTCCGACCCACGATGACGAGGACGCCGGCGATCGGGGGCAGCGGACTACCGTTCGCGCTGACTTGCTGTAGGCCACGCCTCCAGTGAAACCAGACTGGTGTTGCCAGGACGTAGGTGTTTTTCGATATGCCGACGATATGCGCCGGGCTCCTAGCATCGCGAGGATGCGTGTGTTGATCGTCGAGGACGAGCCCTACATGGCAGAAGCCATCCGCGATGGCCTTCGCCTGGAAGCCATCGCCGCCGACATCGCCGGCGACGGTCACACCGCTTTGGAACTGTTGAGCGGCAACGCCTACGACATCGCCATTCTCGATCGCGACATCCCCAGACCATCGGGCGACGAGATCGCCCAACGCATCGTCGCTTCCGGTAGCGGCATGCCGATCCTCATGCTCACCGCTGCCGACCGGATTGACGACAAGGCCTCCGGGTTCGAGCTTGGCGCCGACGACTACCTCACAAAGCCGTTCGAGCTCCGAGAGCTCGTGCTTCGTCTGAGAGCGCTCGACCGCCGGCGCGCCCACCACAGGCCGCCCGTGCGGGAGATCGCGGGCCTGCGTCTGGATCCGTTCCGCCGCGAGGTCTACCGCGACGGGCGCTACGTTGCCCTCACCCGCAAGCAGTTCGCCGTGCTCGAGGTTCTCGTCGCCGCCGACGGCGGTGTCGTCAGCGCCGAGGACCTGCTGGAACGGGCGTGGGACGAGAACGCCGACCCGTTCACCAACGCCGTGCGCATCACCGTGTCGGCCCTGCGCAAGCGCCTCGGCGAGCCCCAGATCATCGCCACCGTGGCCGGCGCCGGGTACCGCATCATCAGCACTCGACCAGACGCCGACCGTGAGGAGGGTGACCGTGGGTAGATCCCCTGGTTTGAGCGTCCGCCTCAAACTCACTCTCAGTTACGCCGGCTTCGTCACGCTCGCCGGCGCCTTACTGCTCGGTGCAGTCTGGGTGTTCCTCCTGCGATACGTGCCCAGAGGTGAGACCGTCATCGTCCACAACACCCACGTCCTCGTCTCGCCCGGCCGTGGCACCCTCCTGCGCGATTTCGCTCCCGCCGCGGCCATCTTGGGGGCGTTCCTGTTGGTGTTCGGCCTGCTTGGAGGGTGGCTCCTCGCCGGCCGGATGCTCGCCCCCCTTACTCGCATCACCGATGCGACCCGCACGGCTGCATCCGGCTCACTCTCCCACCGAATCCGGCTGCCGGGCCGCAGCGACGAGTTCCGCGAGCTCGCCGACGCCTTCGACACCATGCTCATCCGGCTCGAATCACAAATCGCCGAGCAGCAGCGATTCGCTGCCAATGCCTCGCACGAACTGCGCACTCCTCTCGCGATCACGCAGACGCTTCTCGACGTGGCCCGCAACGATCCGGACCGCGACAGCAGCGACCTCGACGAACGCCTTCGCGCCGTCAACGCCCGGGCAATTGACCTCACCGAGGCCTTGCTCCTGCTCAGCAGGGCCGACCAGCGCTCCTTCACCAGGGAGCACGTCGACCTGTCCCTCGTCGCGGAAGGGGCCACGGAGACGCTCCTCCCCCTCGCCGAGAAGCACGGTGTCACCATAGAAACCTCCGGCGACGCGACCCCCACCATGGGCTCAGAGGCGCTCCTCATACAGTTGACGACGAACCTCGTGCACAACGCCATCGTCCACAATCTGCCCGAGCAGGGCACCGTGTGGGTGACGACGAGCGTTGACTCCAAGAGTGCAGTGCTCACCGTCGAGAACACGGGCGAGCAGCTCACCCCACAGTTGGTCTCCACCCTGGTCGAGCCATTTCAGCGCGGCACCGAACGGCTACACACCGACCATGCAGGCGTCGGCCTCGGCCTCGCCATCGTGAAACGCATCACCCGAGCACACGACGGAACCCTCACGCTCACTCCCCGGGGTGCCGGCGGGCTCCGCGTCAGGGTGCAATTACCCGCCGCCCCCGCGCACACGGAGAGATGACGATCGGAGGGATCGCCGCCACCCTCGTCAATGCCTGACCGGGCTCAACTCAACCGTCCTCGCCGTGCGCTACCTGCGCCTCGGCGACGAAGCGCTCAGCAGCTTCATTCGGATCCTTGGCAGGTACGTCCTGATCGCCCGGTCGCCTACGTCGCCCCACCGAGGTCCTCCCTGGAGGCGACACATCACCTCGAGGCTCGAACAAGTGAGGTGACCTATGGTGGGCCCAGGCGGAGGTTCCCAGGAAGGGGCTTCCTGTCGGACGAAAGGTGCCGAGCGCCGCTGAGGGGTGGATCGATGCGAGCGGTCCGAAATTCGCCGCCGACCGTAGAGGTTGTCGACATCGACGAACCGGACGGAGCGGGCCAACTGGTCCGAATCGCCGGTGTGGGCATCTGTGCGTCCGACCTCAATTACCTGAACTGGGGCAGTACCCAGATAGCGGGTCACGAATTCGCCGGAGTCCTTTCCGACGGGACGGCCGTGGCGGTCGAAGCGATCTTCGGCTGCGCCGCCTGTCCCGAGTGCGAACAAGGCAACTACAACCATTGCCGAGCGCGGCGTACAGGGACTGGGTATCACCGACCCCGGAGGAATGTGCGAATGGTACCGGGCGCCAAGGCATGCGCTGGTCGAGCTGCCGCGCGGGCTCAAGGTGAACGACGCGCCCCTGGTCGAACCTGCCTCGGTGGCCCTGCACGCCTGTCATCTCGGCGACGTCGGTCCCCACACACGCGTGGCGATCGTGGGCGCCGGGGCAATCGGCCTTTTGGCTGCCGCGTCCTCACAATCGCTCGGCGCGCCGGAAGTGGCCGTCCTGGCGCGTCATCGACATCAACACGAGGCTCGGGAGCAACTCGGGGCGGAGGTTCCGAACAGTGGTTACGACGTGGTCATCGAGACGGCCGGCAGCCAGAGTGGCATTGACATGGCCGTGAAGCTCGTCCGGCCGCGGGGAACGATCGTGCACCTGGGCTATTTTGCCGACATCAAGTGGCCGATGCAGGAGGCATTCCGGAAGGAAGTCGCATTGAAGGCCTCACTGGGTTACTCCGCACATGCCGGTCGGCGAGAGTTCGCGGAGGCGGCCGACCTACTGGCCTCACGCCCCGAGCTGCCGGAAATGATGATCACCCACCGATTCTCGATTGAGGATGCTCCGGAAGCGTTTCGCCAGGCGCGGGACCGGTCAAGAGGGGCAATTCGCGTCGTTGTCGAGCCGTAGCCGATCTGGGCATTGGAAGGGACTTCCGTGAACGCTCGCGACCAGTACCACGTCGGCATCGTCGTCCCCGACCTCACGGCCGCCAAAGAGGAGTTGGCGGAGTTGCTCGGCTACGTATGGGGCACAGAAGTGGGTGCCACGACGCGAGTTCGGTTCCCCTCCGGATCGTCTGAGGTAGAGCTCTCGCTCGTCTTCTCCGTGAACACGCCGCGGCTGGAGCTTGTCCAGCGCGTGCCCGGCACCGTCTGGGAACCGGCCGTCGGCTCGGGGGTGCACCACATCGGGTTTTGGTCCGACGACGTCGCCGGCGATGCGACGAAGCTCGCGGCAGCCGGATTCGAGCACGAGGCCTCGGGCGTCGATCCGGACGGGAACGCCCTGTGGACGTACCACCGGAGCGCGACGGGACCGCGGATCGAGTTGGTCTCCCGCGCGCTCGAGCCTCTGTTGGATGGGCTTTGGTCTACGCCTGGGTCGTGAATCCAGATGCCAGGACGAGGAGCCTGATAGGTCAGGGCGGATCTGGCCACCCCATGAACCGCGCTGCGAAAGAGGCGGACCCTTGTCGTATCGGGATGGCGCCGGTCACGGCCCTACTCGGGTCCCGAGCTACCCTTTGCCTTCCCTGCTGGGCCCGGCTGATCGATGGGAATCCACACCAGGAAACAGGTGTCGCCCGGCTTGGACTCGACTCGGATATCTCCGTGGTGGCGACCAACGACGATTCGGTGGCTGATATCGAGGCCAAGACCGGTGCCGTGGCCGACATCCTTCGTCGTGAAGAACGGCTCGAAGATCCGACGCCGAAGCTCGGGGGCGATCCCCGGGCCCGTGTCACAGATCGAGACCCGTACGCGATCGCGGTCACGGGCGCTACGAATGGTCAGCGTCCCTTTGCCGCCCATTGCGTCCACGGCATTGTGGATGATGTTGGTCCAGACCTGGTTGAGTTCGCCGCCTCGGGCGCAGATCGTGGGTAGCGTGCGGTCGTAGTCGCGGACGACGGTCACACCTTGCTTGAGCTTGTGGCCGAGGATCAACAGGGTGCTCTCCAGGCCCTCGTGAATGTCGATCTCCTCCAGCGGGGCCTTGTCGAGGTGGCTGTAATCCTTCATCGCTCCGACCAGTTCGGAGATGCGTCCGGCCGAATTGCGTATCTCCCCGACCAGACTCTCCACCTCGAGCACGATGGCCAGCCACCGGATCGCATACTGCCCTCCGCCGCCCGCGATCACGCGGTCCAGCCATGCCGCATCGACCCGAGCCGACGCAAGAGCGGCCGCCAGCTCCCACGGAGCCTCCACTTGGGCGGCCTCGAGGCGGGCGACGAGGTCGTCCTCGAGATCTCCGGCCTCGACCGTCGAGAGAATTCGGGCCGTACGAGCCTGCTCGATCGCTTCGTTGAGCAGGTCGAGCAGCTCGTGGAGCTGGTCTCTGTCCAACTTGGGCGCGAGTTTGACCATCGTCTGACGGCCCTCGCGTAGCCGACCGCTGAGCGCCTCAGCGGCGCGAGCCTCGGCCGCAGCCGGGTTGTTCAGCTCGTGCGCCAGGCCGGCGGACAGCGCACCGAGTGCGATGAGCTTTTCCCGTTGTCCGACGAGAGCTTCCGAGTTGGTCATCCCGAGGAACAACCCGTCCAGCAGATGCACCGCCATCGGGAACCAGGTCTTCAGCGCGTAAGCGAAGTCCTCACCGCGCAATTTGAACAGGCGCGTGTTGGTCACGGTCCGGAGACCAAAGGCGTAGGACTCGTCCTCCGAGGCGGGGACGAAAGCGCGTGTGGCTCCGGCATACGCGCCAGGTTGGTTCGCGGTCGACATGATCACGTCGGAGCCATCCAGTCGCTTGACCAACTGGATCTCGCCCTCGAGCAGGACATAGAAGGACTCAGCCGGAGCACCATCGTCGTAGACATTGACACCCGGGCCGTGCGTCTCGACGGTCCCGTGCTGGACGAGCCAGCCCAGCTGTTCGTCGGACAGGCTCTCGAAGAGAAAGCAGCCGCTCAGCTCTTGCTTGAGCTCGTCCGGCGGCGCGGTCACAACAGCTCCAGGTAACGATGGACGAGGGTGACGGCCATGGCGCCCTCACCTACGGCAGACGCCACCCGCTTGACCGACTCCCCGCGCACATCGCCGGCGGCGAACACCCCCGGAACACTGGTTTCCAAATAGTACGGCTGGCGCTCGAACGGCCAATCGGTTGGAAGCTGTCCATCGGTGATCAGGTCTGGACCGGTCAGCACGAACCCGTTCTCATCGCGCAAGACCTCCTTCCCCAGCCAATCCGTGCAGGGGGCGGCGCCGATGAAGACGAACAGCCAGGAGGCTTCGATCTCTTGCTCGTCGCCGGCTACCAGGTCAGCGATTCTCAGCCGTTCCAGATGGTCGCTGCCGGTTGCACCTACCACCTTGGTGCAGGTGCGCACGCGCACGTTCGGAAGTTGTGCGATCTGCTGGATCAGGTACTGGGACATCGAGCGTTCGAGGCTTCGGCCTCGAACGATCAGCGTGACACTGCGAGCGGTAGTCGCGAAGAAGACGGCGGCCTGACCGGCAGAATTGGCCCCACCGACGATATAGACGTCCTCGTCACGGCAGGACTGCGCCTCGGTCGTCGCCGCTCCGTAGTAGACGCCCCTCCCCGCGAATTCGTCCACTCCAGGTGCGTCCAGCCGTCGATAGGCGACGCCGGTGGTCAGCAAGACCGAATGGGCAGAGAGCTCGAGCCCGTTCGCGAGGCGAACGACCCTGGCCGAGCCGCACACGTTGAGGCTGGCAACCTCGGCTGCGAGCAGCATCTCGGCGCCAAACCGGCGGGCTTGCGTTGTCGCCCGCCAAGCCAGGTCGCCGCCGCGGATGCCCGAAGGGAAGCCAAGGTAGTTCTCGATCCTCGAGCTCTGCCCTGCCTGGCCTCCAATCGCCTCTCGCTCGACGAGGACCGTGCTCAAGCCTTCGGATGCCCCGTAGACGGCGGCCCCGAGCCCTGCCGGCCCACCCCCGATCACGATGAGGTCGTAGAAGGGAAGGGAGGGTGTGGATGATATCCCCAACGCGTCTGCGACTTCGGTAGTCGAGGGTGCCTGCAAGACCTGGCCCGAGCGCGTGATCACCAAGGGGAGATGGTCCGCGTCACCGTCGTTGGCCGCGAGCAGCCGCGCGGCCTCGGCATCGCGCTCAAGTTCGAGCCACCGGAACGGCAATTGGTTCCGGGTCAGGAAGTCCTTGAGCTCGTGGGAAGGGGCCGACCAGCGGTGACCCACGACCCGCATGCTGTCGTCGGACTTGAGCCGGTCCAGCGTCTTCCAGTCCTCGAGCAGATCGTCGAGGACCGGATACAGCTTCTCCTGCGGCGGATCCCAGGGTTTGAGCAGGTAGTAGTCCACGTCCGCCCGGTTGATGGCCGCGATGGCTGCCTCGGTGTCGGCATAAGCGGTGAGGAGGACTCGGCGGGCCTTGGGGTAGAACTGGCGGGCCTGCTCCAGGAACTCGACTCCCGTCATCTCGGGCATCCGCTGGTCGGCGAGCAACAGACCGACCCTCTCGTCCCGGAGCTTCAGTTCCTTGAGAGCCTCAAGCGCAGCGTCTCCGGACTCGGCTCGGCGAATGCGGTAGTCCTCCCCGTAGTGCTGACGCAGGTCACGCGCCAGAGAACGGGAGACGTCCGGATCGTCGTCGACCGTCAGGAGAATTGGAGATGGCATCGGCTTCCTATTGTCTCACGGCTCCCGAGCCCAGTCCGAAGGGGGACGCCCACCTGATCGCGCCGCTCCCGTCAGTCCCAGGATGCACCGACCCACTCTAAAGAGATCAGATCCCGACCCACCCGGATTTCTCCGTCACGAGCGCCGAGCTCCTCGAGGACCCCGTCCCTACCGGTGGTTCCCCGGCGGCCTCGCTCGCATCAGGAGAAACTGGAAGAGTAGGTCATGCCCTCGCTCCGCAGCTCACAGCACCACCACCCCGAGAGGACGTAGAGAGGTCAGCACCGGGAGTCGGCTTCGACGCCGACATCAAGCCTCTGTTCCGGGAAAAGGATCGCGATTCGATGCGTCGAGCGTTCGACCTGTGGTCCTACTCCGATGTTCAAACCCACGCTGCCGCCATCGCCGAACGCCCAGTGGGGATCGACCACCTCGCCACGCCCGACGCTCAGGCGGCCGTCATCCAACTCGAAGCCGAACACCGGTCTTTGTATCGAGGCCAGACACCGATTGCTGCCGACCGCAAGGGGTACTGGAATAAGCAGACCATCTCTGACGCTTCGAGGAGCTACGACGCCCACCAGATCAAACTGGTGGAGGCCTGACTCCGGGGCTTTCGTTTGACTGGCGACCAAGGATTCTCGCGAGCAGCCGAGACGGTGACGTCCTCCGCCGGCTGACTTTCTCGACGGGTGACAAACGAAACCGGTCGGTACTTCTTGAATCTGCATGAAGCGGAGGAGCTCGGTAGTGCGATTCGCTCGTAATGGCATCGGGCCCCGAATCGATTCCGCAGCACGGGTAGCACCCACGGCCTCGATCGTCGGAGACGTTACGGTTGGAGCGGATTGTTATCTCGACTATGGCGTCGTGATTACCAGTAGTGGTCCGCCGGTGGTGCTCGGGCGCGGGGTCACTGTGATGGCCAACGCCGTGGTCCGCTCGGTCGGAGGTCACGGTCGCCCCCCCTTCCCTGTGAGAATCGGGGCAGAGAGCACCATCGCGCCGCAGGTAGCGTTGGCTGGTTGTGAGATTGGGGAACGTTGTTATGTCGCAACGGGCGTAGTCGTGTTGCAGGGGGCGGTGGTCGGGCGAGCCTCGCGTCTCGCCGTGGGTTCGGTCGTACACGCCGGGGCCCGTCTTCCGTTGGGGAGCCGAGTGGGTCTCCACTGCGTAGCGACTCCCAACGGCGACGGCGAGGTGCTCATCACCGCCGATATCGAGACTGCTCGGGAGGCGATCGCCGCGGCCGACTTCTTCGGACGGAGTTTCGGAATCGACCAAGTCGATCAGGAGCTATTGCATGTCGAGGTGGCCGCCAGACTCCAGCAGGAAACAGCGGCATGGACCGACGAGGTGATCGACGAGCCCGGTAGCAGACGCCCTCATCGCTGACGGCACGACGGCGGAAGCGAGATCGAAGTCGTTCGCGATCCTCAGCTGGTGAACTTTGCGCGGTGGCGTGGGATCACAAGGCGGGAGGCAAGCTCTCCGGCGGGGGGTACCGAAACCGGTCTCGGGCAGGCCTAGCAGGCGAGATTCGGATCAGGGGATGAAAGCAGGAGGACGTAGTGCTCGTAGACGCGGTGCTAGTAGGCGTAGTGCGGATGGTGCGGGGCGTCGGACTGGGTGAACTCCCCCCCGACTTGGTTCACAGAATGGCGGCTTCGTGCCTGGAAGTGGGACATGCCGTCCGGGTCGACTATTCCGTGATGACCATCGAGCGGTCCCCTCGAGGAAGTCCGCACTGCAGCCCCTGTCTGGCGTTAGTAAACGCTGTGCACTACAGTTGAGCCGTCATGCCGTTCATCGCCCGGATCGAGGCTCAGCCGAGCCGATCTTCTTGGGCTGTCAGGATGCGGAGGGTTGATGCGGTCGGACATCGGCGGGCGACATCGGTCTATTCGAACTCGTCACCATTCGGCTCTACTTTGCTCAGTTCGAATCCGGGAAGCCCTTCTATCTCCACTGCGTGAAGAACGAGCATCAGACCTACCCCATCTGGGGGATCATGTGGCTGAATGCATCCCGGCTGGGATCACGGTCAAGTTGACCTTCCACTAACGATTTCACGTCGCACGTCTGGCCATCGTCCTTGCAGAGAACGTTCGCAGCGGTAAGGGTGAGGCCGCCCAGGTTATCGGCTTCCGAATAGGCGCAGACGGCACCACTGAGAGCACGACTCGCCGAAAGCCTCAATGATTCTGGCAGGCGATCCGCTACATTGCGCCGAGTACGGTTGGACACGCACGATTCGGGGACCGAGGGAGGATCATGCACGACGGCCTGGAGGCCTTGTTACGTCCACCACGAGGAGGGCGGAGGCGGCTACGGATCTTGCTCGCCAGCCGACTTGTGGCCGTTCTCGCACTGGTCACGTCCCTTCTCGGTGCGGTCACCTTGACCGCGTCGGCGTCGCCCCGGAACCCCTCGGTAGATGCTGCGACCACCAGCCCCGTCGCCTACGTCGCCACGACGTTGGGTGTGAGACCCATCAACACGGTCGACAACCGCCTGGGCGCCGTGATTCCTACGGGCAACAACGTGCGCGGCATCGCGATCACCCCGGACGCCAAGACCGCTTACGTGGTCAATCGGGGCTCCAACGATGTCACCCCCGTGGACACGGCCACGAACAGGGCTGGCCCAGCCATCCCCGTCGGGGACGAACCGGAGGGCATCGCCGTCACCCCTGACGGCCAGACGGCCTACGTGACCAACTACGGGTCGGGCACTGTCACGCCGATCAACCTGGCGAACGGCACTGCGGGCGGCCCGATCAGGGTGGGTCCCCATCCGCGGGCCGTCGCCATCACCCCTGATGGCAAGACCGCCTATGCGGTCGACGTCAGCGCGGACACCGTGACGCCGATCGACACCGCCACGAACGCTCCCGATCCCTCGATCGCGGTGGGCAAGACGCCCACGAGCATCGCCATCACGCCCGATGGCAAGACCGCCCTGGTGGTCAACTTCCTGTCGGACACCCTCACCCCTATCGACACCGCCACGAACACAGTGGGCAACCCGATCAACGCGGGCTACCGACCCCACGACATCGCCATCGCGCCGAACGGCAAGACCGCGTACGTGTCCTCGAGCCAGGCGGCGACCGTCCTGCCCATCGACATCGCCACTGGGACAGCGGGCAACCCGATGAACGTCGAGTTCAGCCGCGACAGCATGGCCCTCACCCCCGACGGCCAGACGGCCTACCTCAGCAACGGCAAGGACGTCGTCTCCCTCAACCTGGCGACCGCCACGCTGAGCGCCCCGATCGATGTGCCCTTTCTCGGCCTCGGCATCGCCATCACCCCCGACCAGGCGCCGGTAGCCCGCCTCAGCAGCTCAGGTTCCGCTGCTGCGGGCTCACCGATCAGCCTCGACGCCTCAGCCTCAACCGTCACGTACGGATCGATCGTCTCGTACGCGTGGACCTTCGGCGACGGGACGTCCTCGACGACCAACGTGCCGACCACGACCCACGTCTACCGCCAGGGCGGCACGTACCTGGCCGCCGTCACCGAGACGGACTCGGCCGGCACCTCGACCACCCCGGTCTTCACCGGACAGACGATGAGCCTCAACGGGGGTCCGACCGCCGAGACCTCCAATAGGGTCTCGGTCACCGGCGGGACCTATACGGCGTATGTGACCGACTTCGGCTCGGGCATCGTGCAACCCATCGACGTCGCCACGAACTCGGTGGGTCCGAGCATCCGTGTCGGCGCGGGGCCGAGCGGGATCGCTCTGACCCCCGACGGAGCGACCGCCTATGTGGCCGACAACTACGGGAGCGACGACGTGACACCCTTCGCGACGGCCACGGGCACCCCGAGCTCCCAGATCACCGTCGGTCGCTGGCCCCGCAACATCGCCATCACCCCCGACGGCAAGACCGCCTACGTCGCCGCCGAATCCGACACCGTCTCACCGGTCAGCACCACTACGAACACGGCGGGCAGCGCGATCACCGCCATACGGAATCCCTATGCCATCGCCATCACCCCCGACGGCAAGACCGCCTACGTGGCCGCCAAGTCGGCCTTCACCACCCCGATCACGACAGCCACCAACACCGTCGGCACCGCCATCCGCACGGTCACCACCGGTGACGCCATCGCCATCACCCCCGACGGCAAGACCGCCTACGTGGTCAGCCAGGGTGGCACCGTCATGCCGATCACGACGGCCACCAACGCCATGGGCACGCCCATCAGGCTCGACCAAGGACTCGACGCCATCGCCATCACCCCCGACGGCAAGACCGCCTACGTGGCCAACTTCTTGTCGAACGTCGTGACCCCGATCGACATCGCCACCGGGGCTCTCGGCCCCCCCATCAAGGTCGGCAGCGGACCGGACGCCATTGCCATCACGCCTGACGGGAAGACCGCGTATGTCGCCAACCGGAACTCCAACACGGTCACGCCCATAGCGATCGCCAGCAAGACACCGGGGAACCCGATCCCCGTCGGTAACAGTCCAACGGGGATCGTGGTGAGCCCCGACCAGGCCCCGGTCGCCCGCCTGAGCACGCCGGGGACCGGACCCGTGGGCTCGGCGATCGGCTTCGACGCCTCGGGCTCGACGGTCGCCTACGGATCAATCGTCTCGTACGCCTGGACGTTTGGGGACGGAACCTCGGCGACGACGGCCGGGCCCCTCACGGCCCACACCTACGGCAAGAGCGGCACCTATACCGCCACCGTCACCGTCACCGACTCTGCCGGGACCTCGACCACCAAGGTGTTCACCGGGCAAACGATGAGTCTCAATGGAGGTCCGAGCGCTCTTACGTCGACCACCGTCACCGTCCGGTGATGGGCGCCCGTTGACGGGCATCCCAGGGTCGGCTGCCCGTAGATAGGCAAGCGATGCGACAAGGGCCCGAGGTCTCTCCGATGCCATCTTGTCTCGCCTCCCCTGCCGTGCTCCTGTGACTTGGCCTCAGAGAGGCGTGAGGGATACCCGGCCGTAACGGGCGGACGGTCACCCTACAGGGAGGGGGGTGATAGCCGTACCCTCCTTTGGGCGGCTTATTGGTCGTCTCCTCGATCGCCTGGATGGCCACGTCGTGGCTTGAAAATCGAGAACCGAAGAAATCGAGAGCCGAAGAAACTGAGCGTCCCTGCCACAGAAATCGAGCTGTTCTTGCTTCCCTTCATCTCTGGCAACTGGAAGGGGGCCAACGCCCTGTTCGGAGTGCGCTACGGGTCGGTCGTGCTCGAGAGCTGGCGCCGCGCCGGCCTCGTCGTAGGCCTCCTGGAGCGCCTCGCGCAGCTCGACGGTCGTCTTGTGGACCTCGCGGCGTGAGACGCGCCCGCTCTCCCGCTTGCACGATCTCGCCACGTCGTCGACCCGTGCCCATTTCCAGCGGATCGACCCGCAATTGTCGATCGGGAATGTTCGTTTCGACACGTTCTCGGCGAACAGCTGGCTGGTGACGGACTCAGTTGCCGATCGCAAGTGCCCGCAGTTCGGCCACAGAATCCCGCATGATGGTCCTGAGCTCCCTATCGTCCTGTCCGCTGGCCCACCGTTCAAGGGCCACGCGGAGCACCGTCATGCCGGCCTCGGCCGCAATGGTCGCCTGAGGGTCGCCAACGCCCCGCTGGCGCAGGACGGTCGTGACAGCCGTGGCGTAGTCGACGAGCTTGGCGAGCTCGCGCTCGCGGAGCTCGGGATTGGCGGCGATCACGGCGTGTCGCTGGTGAGACAGGTCCCGGCGGAATTCGCCCAGCATTGCGGCGGCGTCGTCGAGGCCGCAGGCCACGGCATCGAGAGCACCGTACCCCGCCGGTGCGCCGGCCACCCCCGCCACGATCCGCTCCTTGAGGAGGGGGGAGCCACCGAAGAGCACTTCTCGCTTGTCGGTGAAGTGGCGGAAGAAGGTGCGTTCGGTCAGCCCGGCCCGCGCCGCGATCTCGGCCGCCGTCGTCTGGTCGAATCCCCGGTCCGCGAAGAGCGCCAGGGCAGCCTCCTGTAGTCGCCCACGGCTGTCCGGCTCCCATCGACCCACGGCCTTCATCGTAGTGTTGACAGTCCCTGACATGAGGTACAGAGTTATGTCTGTAACTGACATCACTCTACCTGTGGAGGTCCCCATGAGAATCTTCGTCACCGGCGCGTCGGGCTGGATCGGCTCCGCTGTCGTTCCCGAGTTGCTCGGTGCCGGGCACGAGGTGGTCGGCCTGGCTCGCTCCGAAACCTCGGGGCGCCGCCTCGAGGCGGCCGGCGCCATCGTCCAGCAGGGTGATCTCGATGACCCCGACGGCCTGGCCAAAGCGGCCGGTGACTCCGACGGGGTGATCCACCTGGCCTTCCAGCACGAGGTGGCCTTCGGCGGCGACTTCGCCGGCGCCGCCACCGCCGACCGGCGAGCCGTGGAGGCGATGGGCGCGGCCCTGGCCGATTCCGGCCGGCCCTTCGTGCTCGCCTCCGGCATGGTCGGGCTGACGGCTGGGCGGGTGGCTACCGAGGACGACGGGCTCGTGCCAAGCGCCGAGGTGCGAGACAACCCCGCCGGACGCCGGACGGCCACCGCCCTGCTCACCCTGTCGTTGTGGGGCATCGGCGTTCGCTCGTCGGTTCTGCGTTTCCCCCCGACCGTCCACGGCGATGGCGACCACGGCTTTGTGGCCACCCTCGTCGGCATCGCGCGCCAGCGGGGCGTGGCCGGGTATGTGGGCGACGGCAACAACCGCTGGCCGGCCGTGCACCGGTCCGACGCCGCCCGTCTGGCCCGCTTGGCCGTGGAGGCCGCCCCCGCCGGCTCGGTCCTCCACGCGGTCGGTGACGAGGGCGTGCCCTTCCGAGAGATCGCCGAGGCAATCGGCAACCACCTCCACATCCCGACGGCATCGCTCAGCCCCGCCGACGCCGTCGAACACTTCTCCCATCTGGGCCACTTCGTGGCGCTGGACAGTCCCGCCACGGCCACCGTGACTCGGGAGCTACTCGGATGGGATCCGATCGGGCCAAGCCTGCTCGAGGACCTCGACCACGGTCACTATTACCGCCTGCGATGATCACTTCGTCGATCTCACCGCGGGGCAATTCGGCCCGTGTTGGCGGTCCCGGCGGCGCCGACGGGCTCGTACGACGACGGGCTGGCATTGGCCCATGCCGGTGCGACCAGAGAGGCCAACAGGAGCAGGGCGGCGCTCGCGGTCTCCGTGCGGAGGAACCGACGCATGGGGGTCCGCACGTGGCGGACCCTGGTCATCTGTTGGACCTCGGGCTTCGACTCGCACACCACCAACCATCCCTCACAGCGCCATCATGCGGGTGCTCCGGCGCGCGTGGTTGCACGGAGACAGCGTAGGTCTGCCACCGAGAGATCGTCCTGGCCAAAGCGAGCGAGGCAGTCTGCGGACAGGGAGGTACCGCGTGCGCATCGACCACCGGCGGACTGCCAACAGGGTCGTGGGGGCCGCGACCACGCTCCTTGTCACGGCCACGATCGCCATCGCGGCGCTCGTCACGAGCGCCCAGCCGGCGGGAGCGGTCTCGGTCAACGACTTCGTCTCGGGATCCAGCCCGGGTGTTCAACGACGGGGGCAAGCTCTTTGAGGCCGCCGGATTCAAGCAACACCTTCCTGCTGCCTACGGGTTGGCCCTGGCCGCCGACTTCCTCACCATCCTCGGCGTCGGCAAGGCCTCGGGCCCGAGCATCCAGGACGTCCTGAACAAGCTCGATGCCATGTCTGAGCAGCTGGACGCCATTCAGAGCCAGCTCAACGACATCGAGCGCCAACTGAACACGCTCGGCGCGGCCATCGCCCAGCAGTTCCAGGAGATCCACGCCGCCACCTGCACCGCCCAGCAGGGTCTGCAAAGCCCCGCGGTGTCCGCTGTCTCCCTGCTCGAGCGCGACTACCAGTCCCTCATCCGAGAAGAGGCGGCGGTCCCCGACGCGCGAGATCCCAAGGAGGCGGTGGCGACGCTGGAGCAGCGCTTTAGCGAGTTCGCCACCAACGTCTTGGGCCCGGGCAACTCGCTCCTCGTCAGCTCGTGGCCGACGGCGCAGCGCATCAACGAGATCCACACCACCTTGATGGGCAGCGGCCCGGATCAAAACGGTCTCATCCGGACCTGTGGACGAGTGTCCTACGACCAGTGGCAGGCCATGCGCAGCGCCGATCCCAAGGTGGGCTGGCTCGACGATCGCGGCTATTACCAGGCCGTCGACGACGTGGTCCGCTGGTACCAGAGCTACGAGGTGCAGGCCCTGGGCTATATCGAAGAGGCCGGGTACTTGCGGGCCGCGCAGCTCTACGCTCGGGACTACCCGAACGAGCAGCTCGACGTGGACCAACGAAGCGCCATCTGCGCGCTGGCGTCCGAGCGGCATCCCGACAGCGTGACCGCGCGCTTCTGCCAGACCGTGGCCGAGGAGCTGCATGCCGTGCGCCAGGACGTGGGCGGCGAGTGGCGACTGGCCGGAGTGCCCTTCAGCAACGGCAACGTTGTGCTGAGCCTGCCCTCGCAGGCTCGTGGCCTGCGCTCGGGGCAGACCAAGGCCGTCCTGTGGGTCCGCAAACCGAGCGCCCTCCCCGACGGGAAGGGCTACAACAACTTCATCCAGCCTCCGAGCATGCCTTCCTATGAGCACTTCGTCGGATGGAGGATCGCCACCACCGAGGACTGGAACGATCTGTGGAACAGCATCCGCGAAGCCGGGTTGGGAGGTCCCAACGTCCTCCAGGCGATGGACAAGTCCGGCGCCTTCACCGGCATCCTGCCGACGAGCGAGGGGCCCAGGGAGACCAGCGGCTCGCTGTGGGCCCTGCCCAACGCCTTCTACTGGATACCTGGCGAGACCAAGGAGATGACTGGCCCCGGGCTCTTTACCGGGCCGTACACCGCCACCGTTCGCTGCTACGTCGAGGAGTACTTCACCGACGGTGGGGGCATCGTGTGCAGCCGCGCCTACCAGGTCTCCAACCCGGGGTTGACTGGCATCTTCGCCCCGGCGATGGTGCTTTCGTCGGGTGCCAAAGTACTCAATTCGGTGAGCACCGAGGGCATCCTTGCCAACCGGAGGCCCGGAGGACAGGCCCTCACCGCCTGGACCCCCGTCGAACCGATCGAGTGGGCCATCCCGGTGCCGGACTCGATCACGGTCGATGGGCACCAGGAGAGCTGCCTCAGCGCGCTCGGGCTGCCCCGGCCGTGTGGCCGGAACTTTTCCAATTGGATGGACCAGACGATCCCGGACCCCTCCCAACCCTCGCCGGAGCCCACGGGCCAGCCGGCCATGGCCGAGAACGGCTCGGCGACCGCCTGCAATGCGCACGGCTGGGCCGCCGGTCCGCCCGAGCTCGGCAAGGTCGAGAGCCTCCCCACCACCTGGACCGCCCAATGGCCAACGCCCAACGCCTCGGGGGCCACCACCCGATCGCTCGACGTCCCGGCCGGACAGCCCCTCAACGACGCGACCTTCGCCACCGACGGGGGCTTCACGGTGAGCCAGCCCTTCCGGGTCACCTGCACGGTCAACGCCCGCTGGGCCGAGCTGGTCAACGCCGGGTCGGCCCAGAGCCCCCGGTACCAGGTCACCTCCAACGGGTCGGGCTACACGCTCACCCGCGTCCCGGCCGGCCCGAACGAGCTCAGCGCGGCGCACGGAGCACCGGGAACGGTCAAGCTCTCCTTCACCCTCGGTGACACCTACGACTCGGCCGTCACCGGCTGCACCGTCACGCCGTACGTCGGCGGCTCGGCGCGGCCCCCGATCGTCGTGCCCGTCGACCCGAGCCAGCCGGCCCCGACTACGAGAAGCGCTGTCTCCGTCACGGTGTCGGCGACACCCGGGACCACCTATCGCTACAGCGTGGCCGTCAACGTCGGCGCCGACGGGACGTCGGCGAGCGTGACCGGGATCGCATCGTCACTGTCCGATCAGGTGACGATGCCCACCACTCCCGCCCCGGCGGCTCCGACCGCGACGACGACATCCTTACCCTGACCCGACACGTCGCCGAGGCGGGCGCCGCATGCCCTGCGCGGCGTAGGAGGCCCTCAGCCGGGCGAGCTACCAGGCGAGCGCGACGGGCTTCTTCGTCCGCTCCCCGCGGACGCGCTGTGGTGATGCCCAGGCACGACTGACGTGGTCGGGAGGATGAAGCTTGATCTCAGAGGCGGGCAATGGCGAGGATGGTGGGAATGACGAGGGGCGCGATGTCGAGGCCATAGAGATTCTGGTGAACCTCCAGGCCCTCCACGACCGCAAAGAGATGGGCCTCGGTGTCCTTGGAGGATCGCGTTGCGCACAAGATTCGCACGGTCTTTCCCTGGAAGCCTGGCCGAGGAGGCATCCCATGGCCTTTCGAGATGCAGATCAAGGGCTGCACGGACACCGCGATCTCGGTCACCCCGGGGCTCAGCCTCCGAACGGGCGTGGAGATATCTCAAGGATGCAGCAGTTCCGGTGGACAAAGACGGATGTGGAGGTCTTCACGATCGTCCTGGCTGCCCGCCGGCCGGACCCTTACCGGAAAGGACGTAACGGATGAGCGACAACTTGCCCAAGGTGGCAGTCCTGGGTCTCGGCACCATGGGTGCAGCGATGGCGACTACTGCCCGGAGGTCCGGCCTACCGATCGTGGTCTGGAGCCGAAGGCCGGGCGCGACCGAGCCCTTGACAGGACACGACATCGAGGTTGCTCCGTCGGTGACGGAGGCCGTCAGCGAGGCAGACGTCGTCGTCACCATGGTCACAGACGCCGATGCCGTCATGTCCCTCGCCACCGAACAAGGTCTGCTGAGCTCGCTCAAACCCGGTGCGGTCTGGGCCCAGATGAGCACCATCGGTGTCCTGGGGACAGAGACAGTTGCCGCCCTCGCCCAAAATCACCGACCGGATACGTGGTTTGTGGATGCACCCGTCTCCGGCAGCAAGGTGCCTGCCGAACAGGGGGCCCTGGTCATCTTCGCCTCCGGCCCTGACGAAGCTCGGTCCGTCGTAGAACCGGTATTCGAGGCTCTCGGTCGCCGGACGCTGTGGCTCGGTCCTGCCGGTCATGGGTCTCGCATGAAGCTAGTGAACAACGTCTTGCTCGCCTTCAGCGCCGAGGGTGTGGCCAACTCCTTCGCCCTGGCCCACCGTCTCGGGCTCGAGGTTTCGTCGGTGATCGAGGCCTTCGACGGCGGCCCACTGGTCTCTCCCTGGGAATCGGGGAAGTTCCACCGGATCGCAAATGGGGAGTACTCGGCGGAGTTCGCCTTAGCACTGGCCTTGAAGGACGTACATCTCGCGCTCACCGACGGGGGCGCAGAGCGTTTCAAGGTCTTGGCGGCGTTGGCCCAGGAATGGGACGAGATCGTGGACCGCGGATTCGGCCACGAAGATCTCACGGTGGTAACTCAAGTTCTCGGCGAAGACACAGAAGACTGAGGGCCGAGGGAGGACGATGGCGGTAAAGGAGCCTCACGCGGGCGCTTCGGACGCGGCACAGTCGAGAATCCTGGTTGCGGAAGCCGATCAACCGTGTATCGACTGCCTCGGCGACGTGGTGAGCCCGAGAAGCCCTCGGCTCCCCGTACGACGTCCCGTGGCCTCTTGGCTCTTGGCCTATTTGTTCGCCGTGCTCATGCTCGGTACCACCGACTCCGCTGTACGTCATCTATCAAGGTCAATGGCACTTCTCCTCCGCGATCATCTCGGTCATCTTCGCCTCGTATGCGGTCGGAGTTCTCGTGACCCTTCTTTTGGCCGGGCGTTCGCCGGACCAGGTGGGGCGACGGCTGGTCCTGGCCTCAGCCTTGGTCTTCAGCGCCACGAGCACGATTGTGCTCATCCTGGCACCGAGCCTGGGTTGGCTGTTCGTTGCACGGATCGTTTCAGGTTTTTCCGCCGGGCTCACGACCGGCACGGCGACGGCCGCATTGACCGAGACCTATGTGGGCTCCTCTCCTCGACGGGCCCAAATGGTGGCTACGGCAGCCAACATGGGAGGACTGGGTCTCGGTCCACTAATCGCCGGACTCTTTGCGGAATACGCTCCTCAACCGACCGTGCTCGTCTTCGAGGTATCTGCGATTTTCGGGTCTCGGGATTCCGGCGGTTGGTCGCAGCGAGTTCGTCGCCGCCGGGGTGGCGGCATTCGTGGCTTTCGCTCTCCTTGGTATGTTCAGCGCACTCGCACCCAGCTTTCTCGGAGGGGTCCTCCACGAGGACAGCCATGCCGTCAGTGGTGCGTTGGTTTTCGCCATCTTTGCGGCCGCAACCTTGACCCAGCTCGCCCTCGCTCGGTTCCCGAGCCGGCCGGTGATCATCTCGGGGCTGGGAACGATGTTCGTAGGCCTCGCGTTGATCGTGGCGGCGCTCTCTGCAGCGTCCATGACCTTGTTCGTGGTCGGAACGCTCATCGGTGGGATAGCGGCCGGGGCAGTGTTCATCGGCAGCCTTTCCACCGCGAATCGACTGGCACCCTCGGAGATGAGAGGACGGGTCATCTCCACGTTCTTTTTGTTTTGCTACGTCGGCATTTCCCTTCCGGTGATCGGGGTGGGGTTGGCATCCCAGTCGTTCGGGGATTTCCGGGCTGTGCTCGTCTGTTCGATCGCGCTCGCCGTGCTGAGTGCGGCATCGCTAGCCGGCATCTGGGAATCGGGGCACCGCCGGACGTTCACCAAAGCGACTGCTGCGGAGGGTAGCCATTCATAGGGAGGATCGCCGCCTTCAGAGGCACTTACGGCGAAGTCGCTCTTGGCGTGCTGGACGGCGTTGGCGGCCAGCCCTCCCACGATGGCAACGGGGCTTGCAAAGCCTCTAGAGCCACCAAGGAGTGCGCCAGGTTGCGGCACGAAAGGTGGTCTGGGCTGATTGAGCGGTATCTAAGGCTCAGTTCGACCGCAAGCTCTCGGCTTGGCGCATGCTTCGACTACCGGGAGGAGGTCTGGACCGGCCCGCCGGCGGAATCCGAGGAGGATCTTGGGATGCCCCGACGGCTGCGAAGCGCCGCCAGACGAAGAGCCACCAGTAGGCGAACCATCCACCATCCTGGGTCGAACTCCCCTTTGGCGAAGGAGAGGCGGGGCGAAGTGATGGCTGCGTGATGATTGTTGTGAAGGCCCTCCCCCGCCACGAGCCAGGCCAGCCATTGGTTGTTCGTCGCCAGATTGTCGTGTGGGCGCTTTCCCCACCAGTGCCCGACGGCGTTGACAGTGCCGCCGCCGAGTAGATAGGTGCCCGCGTAGACGCCAGCCGCAATCAACCCGAGCTCCCACCCCAGAGCGAGGATGAGAACGCTCACGCCGATGGCGAGGCCGAGAAGTGCTCGATCGAAGAGCCAGTGGTCCCATCGATCCGGCGCGATTTCCCGTGCGTATCGGGCGACGGCCGTAGAGTCTCGGGCCACCCTTCGGTAGAGTGCGGCGTTTCCGAACTGCACAACCGCGAATCCGAACACGAATGGTGAGTGCGGATCTCCCTGTCGGTCGGCAAAAGCGTGGTGCTTGCGATGCACGGCTACCCACTGCCGTGGGCGTGTGCCCGTCCCCACCCAGATCAGGGCTCGGCAAACCACGACGACGCCGGGTGAGAGCTTCAGAGCCCGGTGCGCCAACGCACGGTGGAGATAGATCGTGGTGAGGAAAAAGGACAGTTGAGCGAGAGCGAGTCCGATCACGATCGCCGCCACGATGGACCACGGCGTGCCGAGACTACTCAGAGAGGTGGCGTCCACTCGAGGCGGCTAGACGAACTCATCGAGACCGGACAAAAGATGAACTGGCAAAGTTCCTCAGAGCACCCTGAGCTCACTCCTGTGAACCTAGTGGCTCTGGGACCGGGCGGTAGGCGCCTTTTCCGAAAGTCGATCGATGACTGGGGATGTCGTTGGCCCGCGAAGCCTCGGTTACGCCCAGGTAAACCTTCCCCGTTGACCGCATGGGGCCAGACACCCGGTGGGTACGTTCGTGATCGGATCCCGGCCAGAGATCCGCGATGCGAGTCCCGGCATCACCCCCCGTGCCGGGGCTTTGTCGCGTCGCCACTCATTCGCCTAGTCGAACCGAGGGGCGGTCTCTCAGCGCGCTGACCGGGCGGCAAATGAAGGCAGACGAGGCCCTACACCACGGCGTCCAGAAGTCCAGGTGGCTTCCGGTAGGGCCGTGCCAGGGCGGGGACGAACAGCCTGCCCTGAAGGAAGGCCACCGCCCATCCACCACGACGAGCTCCGATCGGTCTATTCGTGGCAGTACGCGATACGAAGCGTGGGAGCTCGAGGCTTCACTGCTCCTGACTGGTCGCTCACTCGTCTGCGTCCATCGAAGTGGCTCGGGGTCGGCGCCCACCGGGGGCGATGAGGCCGGAGACGTGATGGAGGGTCAAGTCAATGACCAAGCATCGCTGACTGATCATCTCGGCGAAGAAGGTTCCCGTCACCTGAGGACCGTAGAAGGCCGAATGCACGGCAAGGAGCTCTTGGCAGGGTGATCGCCGGGAGTGGCTGCGGGCGGGGTCAAGGTGGCCCGGCCCTCGGCCACCGCGAAGGTCCAGAAGTCCTCTCCACCTAGGTGGAGGACAACTCGATGCTCTCGCCCGGATCGCTCGAAGTCAACGGGCTTGCCGCACCATCTCGCTACGAGGACCTCTCCGGCTTACCGTCAGCCCGGATGGGCGTCGGCACTTTAGATCTCTTCTATGACGAAGACCTGGCCTACGCGAGTCGGCTTCGTCAGGCTGGTGTTCAGTGCGATCTGGACATCGTCAAGGGTGCCTTCCACGGATTCGACCTCATCCGGCCGAAGGCGGACGTCTCCATCACATTTCGTGCCTCACAAGCGGCAGCACTCGCAGCGGTCCTGAAATGAACGGACAGCTGGCGGGGGCTGTGTCATCTCAAGCAGCCTCAAACTGAAGAATCTCCGCGAGGGATCGTCGGGCACCGATTTGGGCGGGGATGGTGGTGAGTGCCCCGAGGACGAGCATCGTCCCGAGCACCATGGCGACCAACCACAGGACCGGGGGGACTCCAGCCAACCTTGACGTTTCCTTCGGCTCGGGCTCGGCGTTGGAGACAACCGGGATGACCTGCGCGGCCGGTGCGCAGGCAACGGATACGATATCTACCGATATATCGTTGTTGGTTCATTGAGCCGAATCGAGGGAGAGACATGGCAACACGCAGCAGGAGCCAGTTCGTCGATGAGGCTGTTGTCGACTATGCGTCGGCGCACTCCGACGGGCCCGACGAGGTGCAGCTCGCGCTCCAGGCGGTAACCCAAGAGCGCACCGGACGAGCCGCCGGCATGCAGATCGGTGACGACCAGGCCGCACTGATGGAGATCATCGCACGGGCCATGGGCGCGAGAACCGCAATCGAGGTGGGCACCTTTACCGGATACTCCGCCCTCGCGCTCGCTCGAGGCATGGGACCGGCCGGCCGGCTCCTCTGCTGCGACGTGAGCGAGGAGTGGACCGCAATCGCAAAGGAGTACTGGGCAAGGGCCGGCCTCTCGGATCGGATCGAACTGCGTATCGGCCCGGCCATCGACACGCTCCGATCGTTGCCGATGGACGAGCAGTTCGACTTGGCCTTCGTGGACGCGGACAAGACCGGTTACCCGTCGTACTACGACGAGATTCTTCCCCGATTGCGGCCCGGTGGTCTGCTGCTCGTCGACAACACGCTGTTTGGTGGAGGAGTGCTCGAGACAGAGAATCGCGACGAGTCGGTCATGGCGATCCGAAGCCTCAACGACCGGGTGGTCCAGGATCCTCGGGTACGGGTGGTGATGCTCCCGATCGGCGACGGGCTGACCTTCGTCCAGAAGCTTTAGGTACGCGGCTGACGGGTCGGCTCAGCGGACGCCCGGTTCCGATTCAGCCCGGGAGTGGTCTCGGACCGCTGCCGCGTCGGTCAGATTGGCCATCTCGTAACCGGCGAGGTGAGTTGGCGACCGTGCGTGACTGAAACGCTCCGTCGAGCACCAGGGACGCCTTGCGAGCCGCAACCAGGCCCGAAGCCGCGCTCGCCGGGAGTCACGTACAGTTCGGAAGCCGTTCCGAACGGCTTGTCGGACCGGCGGGCGCTTTGTTGCGGACCGCTCGCAGCGACGATGACGGGCCGACGTCGCGCCGGCCAGCCACCGTCCGCGTCAGTCAGCGCTCGGGTTGTCGGTCAACCGGGCGAATTCGGCTCGAGAACGACCGCTGTCGGTCCGCCACGCATCGGCAGCCTCGCGCTCGAAGCCCAGGGCTCGTTTCTGCGGCACCCCGATACCCCGCTCGTAGAGGGCCAGGGCGGCACGGGCGACCCCGGGCTCGGTGTCAGCCAATGTTCTGGCCGTCTCCAGGGCGTCGGAAAGGAGTTCGTCGTGGGGACAGACCCTGTTCACAAGTCCGATCCGATGTGCTTCGGCGGCGTCGAGCGCCCGGCCGGTGAGCGTCATCTCGCGGGCCTTGCGGACCCCGACCGCTTGGGGGAGCAGCACCGACAGCCCCCAGCCGGGCATGAGGCCAATCTTGGCATGGGTGTCGCGAAAGACTGCTCGCTCGGACGCCAAGATGAAAGAGCAGCTGAGCGCCATCTCGAGGCCACCGGCCACACATGGCCCATTCACGGCGGCGATCACGGGGGTCCTGCAGCTTCGGAGCACCTCACCGGGGTTGGGTTTGACCAATGGTCGCGGTCGATCACCAGCCAGTCGTTCCTTTACGTCGACGCCTGCCGAAAAGCTTGGGTCGGCGCCGGTCAGCACGATGGCCCGCAATCGGTCCTCCTCGTCGAGGCTGCCAAGGAGACGACCAAAGCTCCGGCGCATTGCTGCGGTAAGGGCGTTGCGGGCCTCGGGGCGATCGATCGTGACCAGTGCGACATGCTCGTCACGCTCGACTTTGAACCCCTGATACTCGTCCTGTCTCGCTCGTGGAGTTTCGTAGGCCATACTCAGCGCACCTCGAGACGTCGGTCGTCCCAGCTCATGATCGTCCGGTCGGGACGAAAACGGAAGAAGCAGCGAAGTTCGGCGTCGTGCGACCGCTTGGCCTCGCCCACGTCGGTGCGCTTGATTCGAGACGACGAGTACTTGGACTCGAACGCCTTCTCGCGCTCACTCGTCATACGCGCCACCTGCATCGCTCATCCGAACTGGCCAGCCTTCATCGCCTTCTCGAGTCTGTAGCCAATGCTAAAAGGTCTGCTGCTCGAAGGGCGGCCCGGCCACGAGCTCCGTGGGGGCAAGCGAGTCCTCCCTGCCATCAGGTGGGGGAAGTAGGAGCCGACCATGAGTCGATCGGCCCGTTCTAGAGCACCTGGAGACTCTGCGGAACCGAGCGGTCGACGTTCTCGGGCCGGCGTGGGACCGCAGATCGTCTTCTGTCGCCATCTTCGGGCGTCTGCGCCGAGCGCGACGCCCACAGTTCCCGTCGGCTATAGCGTGCGAAGGGGAGGTGGCGCCATGCTGCTGGTCGGAACGAGTCATGGCCTCTGGGACGTCGAATCCGGCGAGAAGTTCGTAGACGGAGCGGGGGTCACGGCGCTGGCACCCGGCAGGGATGGTCAGTGGTGTGTCCTGCTCGATCGCCGCTTCGTCGTGCTGTTCGACACGCATATGCGTGAAACAATTCCGCACGGAGAGCTGCCCGAAGCCGACGGACAAAGCGTGGCCATGCTTCCCGACGGCACGGTGGTAGTGGGCCGCACTGGGGCCCGTCTTTCCGCCCTGAACCTCCGCGGCGGGGTCGGCGATCTTCCGGAGTTCCAGACCGTGCCCGGCCGGGACGATTGGGAGAACCCGGCGGCCTCAACCCCGGACACGCGCACCATGGACATGAGCACGACACGGTGGTGGGTCAACGTGCATGTCGGGGGCGTGTGGTGGTCCGAAGACGCCGGCGAGGCGTGGCATGCGTCGGTAGAGCCCAACGCCGACGTCCACGAAGTGCGGGCCGGCGCCGACGGGCGGGTCGCTGTAGCCAGCGCCGTCGGCTTCGGTTGGAGCGAGGACAACGGACGCTCGTGGTCCTGGACAACGAACGGGCTGGACGCCAGCTACTTGCGGGCGGTGGCCCTGGACGGTGACACCGCCTTCGTTTCTGCCTCCGACGGCCCGTTCACGAAGAGCGGCGCTGTCTTCCGCTCCCGGCTCGGGTCTAGCTTCGTCCGCTGCGAGACGGGCCTTCCCCAGAGATTTGAGGGCAACGTCGACTCGGGCAATCTCGACGCCGCCGCCGGCCACGTCGCGGTCGGCTACAGAAGTCACGTCTACACGTCGGACGACAAGGGGGAGACGTGGCGAGAGGCCGCCGTCTTCCCTGGGCAGGTCACCACAGTTCGTTTCGCCCTGACATGAGCCATCATCGCGTTGATCTCGACTGGCGCGGGTCGGGATGGGGCTGCGGGATCTGGAGTCCGTGGGACGAGTGGCCTCAACTCGTGTCTCAGGCACATCGCGGCACAGCGCCAGGGACTCTGCCAGTCCGGTTGTCGCGACTTGGACCGTCCGCTAGCGCCTGGCGCTGGCGGGACTAGCTCGATAGTCGCGAACCGTCAGGTCGAGGAAGTCCCACTTGCCCCAACGATCCACCCGAGGGCGGCGGACCGTGTCCTCGATGAGGCGACGGCCCTGCGTTGCCGGAATGGCCCTCAATGGGTCACGACTCGGACGACGGCGTCGGGATCGTTGGCGGCGCCAACGTCTCCCCGATCGCCACCGTGGCTTCTGCTGCGGCCAGACCAAGAGCCAAAGCCGCGACCGCCCATCCGAAACCGGCTCGGTTCCGACCAATCAATCGATCGAGGGACACTGCCCCCGGTCCTTCAGCCGCCAGCAGAAAGGCGGCAGCTATCAGCGTGAGGTTGTACTCGAAGCCGCCGGACGTGATCCATAGCCCGTTCTTGGCGTGAACCCTTTCGATTGCCACGGCCATTACTCCGGTGATCATGGCGGGGCCGAGGGGATTGAGAAACCCCGCCGCGATCAATCCGCCCCCGATCGTCTCACTCAGACCCGCGGCCAGGGCCTGGTGCCGAGCCGGGTGCAATCCAAGGGAGTCCATCGCTTTCGCCGTAGCCTCGAGCCCGGCACCGCCAAAGCTGCCATTCAGCTTCTGAAGGCCATGGCCCACCAGGAGACCGCCAACTGTCGTCCGTAGGACCAATCGACCGAGTGACATGGCGCGCTCCCTTCCTCCGGCGTACATCGAAGTTCGAGTTCAGTGGGTGGCTACGGCCGCCACTCCCTATCCACTTCTCCACCACCTCCAGTGATTTGACCATCTCAGTTGTCAGTAATCAGTTCCGATCAGTGCCTCGATCAGTGCTCGAGACCTCGCCTTGACTCGAACCGATTCGCTTTCGGATGAGAGTTCGCACATCCGCTGGAAGTTCAGGTGCATCCAGTGTTGAGGTCAGCAACGAAGATCGCCGAGGATGCCTGCGAGAGGCGCAGGTCACGCCGTGAGCGGCGGTCATTACCTCACCGTGTGGCACCGACGTCACCTCCGAACGATTCGCAGGTAGGCGCCCGGCCGTCCGGCGGTAGCGAAGAGTGAGGACTCACCCACCCACCACATGTCCCCCACCTCCGCCCTGCTCGGCCGTCGGCCCGGGTCGTCGGGGCTCGCGGAGAGGGGGGAGGCGGTCTTCGGGCTCTCCGGTGCGCGCGGTCTGGCCCTCGCTTCCTTCTACGGCTCACCCCTCACCACTGCGCCTCTAGTGGCGCTCTTCGCTGTCCCAGCTTACCTTCGTCGTGTGCCATCGCTCGCTCTCTTCGTCTTTTTTCGTCGAGAGCATCTTGCCCTCTTCCTAGCCCTCTTCCATCTCTTTTGCAGCAGCCTAGTCGTCATCTAGAACCCATCGCCGTTTTTTACGTTTATTTTTCGTTTACCCTATATCATCTTTCTGTCTTTTCTCTCCTCGTTTTATCTCTCTTTCTCTCCTAGTTTTATTTTCCTACCTTTTTCTTTCTCTCTCTCTATCTCTTTTATCACCTTTTTTATCTCTCTATCAAAGGCACCAACGCCGCATTCAGAACGCTGTCCTTCGACGTGCTCTCGACGTCGCGAGCCGTTCCCCCTGGTCGGGGGCGAACCCGGCCACGTACACGAGGCCGACCACGTTGTCGAGGTTGGTGGCGGCGTTGCTGATCACCGCCCCCCCGTAGGAGTGGCCAACTGCGAGGACCGGGCCACGGATCTGCCGCAACACACTGGCGATGTATTCGGAGTCACTCGCTATTCCTCGGAGTGGGTTCGCCGGCGCCACGGCCCGCATTCCTGCCCCCTGCAGTCGCTGGATCACCCCCTCCCAACCGGAGGCATCGGCGAAAGCACCATGCACGAGGACTACCGTGAGACCTGGACCGTCGTACGAGGGTGACATGGAAGGCACTGGGGCTCCTTGAGGTGCTGGCTGGCAGCCGGGTCCCTAGATCAGCCTCGTGCCTCCGCCGCTATCCCAAGGCCGACAAATGTGATTGTGGACGGTGCGGTCGGTCCTGAGACCACTCGGACCGCGTAGTCAGCCGTTCCCCCTGCCAGGAACCGGTTACCTCAGGGTAAGTCGCCTCGATGTCCACAACTTGGGTGAGCTCGCGATACGCGAGGCGATGCCGAGCTTTCGGAACACGCCCCTTAGGTGATAGTCCACGGTGTGGCGGCTGATGAACATTGCAGCCGCTATCTCTCTGTTCGTCTCGCCAATGGCAGCCCGCCGAGCAATTGTTCTTCCTGCGGCGTCAGATCACTAACGGGAGATACCGTTCGAGCTTCGATGCGATCACCAGTGGACGCCAGCGTCTCCCGAGCTCGGTCTGCAAACACTCTGGCTCCCATGGCCTCGAACAGGTCCAAGGCAGCATGCAGCTGAAATCGACTGTCGGGCGTTCGGTGCTGAGTCTAACCATTCCCCGTAGAGCAGGTGGGCTCGGGCCAAGTCGCTCGGGATTTCGGCCATTCGAAGCAGGCCAATCGCGTCGCGATAGAGGGCTTCTGCCGCGTCATCTGCCGCACACAGAGCCTCGGAACGGGCAAGGAGGCCAAGAGCCCAGGGCGTCTGGCATGCCTCGGCACTAGCGCGCAGTTGTTCCAACGCCGTCGCCGCCTCGTTGCGTCTTCCTATGCGAACGCCCGCCTCGATCACCACAGGGATCGCCCAGTTATCATGAGGAATCAAGTCCGTCTTCGACGCGTATGCCGCTACCGCAAAGGCTTCGTGGTAGTTGCCGGGACCGAGCTCAATGCCATCAGAGCGCGGTTAGCCAGGCTCTGTTGCAGTTGCGAATCGAGAGCTTGGCCTACTGCGTACATCATCGTGGCAGCGGACCGAGCCGCAGGCTCGTCGCCCTCCCACGCCGAGAGCTCGCACCCAGCTATCCCTAGGAGGCGCTCGGGGTCGAAGCTGCCATGAACACGTGCGATCTGTTCGAGCTCCATGAGGTGTATCCGCGCCTCAGCCAGTTCCCCCCTGCTACTGGCTTGTATGCAGCTTGAAACGAGTACCTCCAATAGTGCCGAGAAGTCTCCTGTTCGTGCGCGATTTCATGGACGTACTCGTGCCACGCCTTATTGGACTTGTTGTCCCACAGGCCCTGCGACAGCATTGTTCCAAGGGTCCTCCACTGCGGAAGATCGCTTGCATCTCTTGCGTAGGCGGTCAGCAGTTCCACCGCTCTCTTCATCTTCGGTACAGCACTGACGAACCCAGTGCTGTACAGCGTGGCTGTGCTTATACCGACCATGTCCATGGGGTCCTCATCGGGTGGGGCGCTGGGAAGCAGCTCGATCGCAGCTGACCCCACCTCAGCCGGCGTTGATCCAACGAGCAAACCGCCGCGAAAGTGGGTCTCATTGAGTGCCTCGAGCATCGTCTCGTGGGCCAGACCGAGGTCGATCGACTTGAAGATCTGCACCGCTGTGAGGAGCATTGAGGCCAGTTCCCCCCGGGACGACCGAGGTGACGCACCACCCCGGCCTTCGTTCGTAACGCCTGGGCTCTGAGAAACGGCACATCAAAGAGCGGTTCACCACTCTTGAGCAGCTCTTCCGCCCGAAGGTATGCGCCTCCGTTCAAGGCCGCACCCGCAGCAGCAAGGATCCGCGAGGCGCGCTGTTGACGAAGCGGCGACAGGGCGGCAGACCGAGTGAGAACGTCGACCTCCGCCAGATATCCTCCACGCTCACGGGCCTTGTTGGCGCAGCGCTCCAAATCGTCGGCCAGCTCTTGGTCATACCCGATCGTTGCGGCCGCCAGGTGCCAGGCCTTGAGGTCGGGGTCGTGCTCCTCGTCAATGGCCTGGGCCAACTGTAGGTGGGCGGATCGCCGGTCCTTCTCGCTCGCGCCGAAATAGATCGCGGAGCGGATCGTCGGATGACGAAACTGGAATTCCGGGCGGAGTTGGATAAGTCGCAGGGCCTCGGCCGCGAGCGCCGATTCAGGCCGGATATCAACCATCTCTGCCGCTCGCCATAGGAGGTCGTTGTCGGCTTCGGACATGGCGGCCGCCATTAGTAGGAGACGCTGGCTCTCAGGAGGTAAAGCACGCACCGTCGTGAGGAAATACCCCTCCAATCTCTGGCCAACGGGCAACAGGTCGTTTACCAGCAGCCGATTCGGAGTCGTGCCCTCCGCTACGGCCCGTCCGACCTCGGTCAGGACCAGGAGATTGCCGCCAGACTTCCTCGCGATTCGTTTGGCTTCCTGGTGGTCTATCCGGCCTGAACTCAGTTCGACAAGGAGGTCGATGGCGTCACTTTCATTCAGACCCTCAAGCTGCACGTCCGGCAAGCCATCCAGCACGGTTGGTGCCGCCATCGGCCTTGTGGCGAAAACCATGGCGATCGGCTCCGCATGGAGCCGCCTTGCAACAAAGGCCAGGACGTGCAGCGAATCAACGTCCAGCCACTGCGCGTCATCAATTACACAGGCAAGGGGCACATCTTGGGCACCTTCGGCCAGCAACGTCAGTACCGAGAGGCCAAGAAGAAGGGGGTTTCCCGGAGAATCCTGGTTTAGGCCGAAGGCTGAACCGAGGGCTTGACGTTGCGAGACGGGCAGGCGATCAGTCAGCCCGAGAAATGGAAGGAGCAAACGGTGCAGCCCGGCGAAGCTCAGGTGTTTCTCCGGCTCGACCCCGGCAAGGCGGATTACGTTGTAGCCGCTGGTCAGGTCCGAAAAGTGGTCGAGCAGGGCAGATTTACCGACGCCGACCTCGCCACGAATGACGAGCACTCCGCTCATCCCATCACCAGTCACGGCGGCCACCTCGGCAAGGCGAGCTATCTCGTTCTGCCGCCCTACGAGCATCAGCCAACCCCTCGTAGCCCGCTCGACCGCAACCTCCGTGGCGGATGGTATCGGACGTCGTTCGGAAAGACCAGAGAGGGAACCCAGAGAGGTCCGATGGAGATCAAGGTCGAGTCGGATCGCTGCTGGCCTGACAGGACTACGCGTTTCGCGGGGTCCCGGCTGCGGCAACCAGATTCATAATGAGCCAGTCGTCGGCGCTCCGCTCGGCGGCAGGTGGTTTGTCGAGGAGGCGAGCTAGATGAGCACCATCACCACGAAGGACGGAACGGAGATCTACTACAAGGATTGGGGAAGCGGTCCAGTAGTTACGTTCTCTCACGGTTGGCCACTCAGTGCGGATGCATGGGACGGCCAGATGCACTTCCTCGTCGGGAATGGTTTCCGGGTCGTCGCACACGACCGACGCGGCCACGGTCGTTCGAGTCAGCCCTCAGAAGGCAATGACATGAACGTGTACGCCGATGATCTCGGGGCGGTGATCGAGGCGCTCGACCTCCGGGATGCGACGCTGGTAGGTCACTCGACCGGTGGCGGCGAGGTCGCTCGCTACATAGGGCGCCACGGCACCTCTCGTGTCGCCAAGGCAGCCCTGATCTCGGCTGTCCCTCCCGTCATGTTGAAGTCCGACACCAACCCCGAAGGGCTCCCGATCGAAGTCTTCGACGAAATCCGTTCGGGGTTGAGGAACGATCGTTCGCAGTACTATAAGGACCTCGCCAGCCCCTTCTACGGCGCGAACAGGCCCGGGAGTGACGTCTCTCAGGGGCTGTTGGACCAGTTCTGGCTCTGGAGCATGCAATCGGGCCAGAAGAACGCCTACGAGAGTGTCAAGGCCTTCTCGGAGACCGACTTCACCGAGGATCTCGAAGAGCATTCGACGTGCCGACGCTCGTCCTGCACGGGGAAGACGACCAAATCGTCCCCGTCAAGGACTCCGCCCACAAGTCGGCCTTGCTCATCAAGGACGTCCAGGAGATCTACTACCCCGGTGCCCCGCATGGTCTGACGGCGACGCACCAGGACCAATTCAACGCCGACTTGCTCGCATTCCTCAAGGGGCTAGCTACGACATGACCACCGGTTGGTGGGCCGGGTGGAGCGCCGAGAACAGGTCCGTTGACTCGACCGAGTTGCGCGGTGTTGTCGTTCTCGGGCTTCACCCGGCCACCGACAGGGGCTGGAGGTTGTTCCGTCGTCAAGGAGGCCAAACCAGGTGCATCGTGTGCTCGTTTCATCGAATGGGGTTTCCGCGTCGCCCCTGGGCTCGAGCGCGGCCTCCATGGCCATCGTCCGGGCGTCAATGTTGTGGGGGCTGTGGCCGCGGAGGGATTCGGCACGTTCGTTCTGGTCCTCGTCATTATCAGTACGGCGATTGCTGCCTCGCTGGCCCGGCCCGTTGTGGGTGTTCCTTATGGATCGCTCGCTGTGCCCTTGGCCGGCGGATTAGTTTTGGCCAGTCTCGTTGCCAGCTTGGGACGAGTCTCTGGAGCGCATCTGAATCCGGCTCTGACCCTTGGGCTTGCGATCCATCGTCGCGTCAGGTGGATCTACGTGGCCCCGTATCTCGCCGCTCAGTTCGTGGGGGCGATCATGGCTGGTCTCTTCGCGTGGGGGCTCTACGGCGAGAAGGCCCGAACCGTCGCGTACCTCGGTGCCACATTCCCATCGAGCAACGCTGGGCTTGGTCGGGCGCTGCTGGCCGAAGCCGTGGTGACGTTCGTCCTCGTCTGGATCGTCGTGTCGGTTGGCTCGAATCCGAACGCCTCGCCGGCCGTCTCAGCGGTCGCTATCGGGTTTGCCTTGGCGGCCGCCATCCTCATCGCGGGGCCCGTGAGTGGCGGGGCCGTGAATCCGGCCCGAGCCCTCGGCCCGATGTTGATTGCCGACAAGTTCACAGATTGGTGGGCTTATTTGGTCGGCCCGGTCCTTGGAGCCGTTGCCGCGGTTGGCCTCGATCGAGGCTGGGGGACGAACACGGGTGAGGCGCAATGGCTCTGATCACGCTCATGCCTGAGCCCACGTCTAGGTCATCGGGTGGGCCACCGGTGAGTCGACGATCGAGAACGTAGTCATCGTCTTCCTCGTGGACTCCACCAGCACCTGATGGCAGGCGGCAGCCAGATCGCGCCATCGTTATGTCACAGCCGCAACCGAGATCGAGGACTTGGACGCAGCTGGGAGTCGGCCCACAATCGCGTGACCAGATCCGGCAGTTCTCCGGGGTCTTGGCATCGCCACGGTAAGGTAGGAGAGCTCGTCGTAAGCCCTGCCAACGAGGTCCTTGTGATCCCGGTCAAACCAAGCAGCATCTCGAGCTCCTCGGTACACGATCGGCTTCCCACCGGTCTAGGAACTGACGAGAGCACTGCGGCGCTCTTGCACCCCGATCTTATCCTCGTTCCGCACTCTCCCGACAAGGACGACCGACCAAGGTCTTCCCCTCTCACAATCCTCTACTACATCTCTCCTCTACTACACACTACAAGTACGTGGCAACTGAGACTTTGCCTCTCTACACCCCCGGTGCCTCAGTGGGCGTGCGGCATGCAGAGCTCGTCGTACTCCGCGATGACGATCTCACCGGCGTCCGGGCCGCAGGCCGGGCACTGCGGATCGCGGCGAACCTTGAAGGTCCGGAAGGACTCCTCGAGGGCGTCGTAGGCGAGCAGCCGCCCGATGAGGGGATCGCCGAGGTCGAGCAGGACCTTGATGGCCTCGAGGGCCTGGATCGAGCCCACGATCCCCGGGAGGACGCCGAGGACGCCGGCCTCCGCGCACGACGGGGCCAGCTCGGCGGGCGGGGGCTCTGGGATCATGCAGCGGTAGCAGGGCCCCTCGTAGGGGGCGAAGACGGTGACCTGACCCTCGAAGCGGAAGATCGAGCCGTGCACGACCGGGATCCGCCTGAGCAGCGAGGCGTCGTTCACCAGGTAGCGGGTCGGGAAGTTGTCGGTCCCGTCCACGATCACGTCGTACCCGTCGATGATGTCGAGGACGTTGTCGGCACCGAGCCGCACGTCGTAGGTGGCGACGTTCACGTCGGGATTGATGGCCGTGAGCGTCTTCTTGGCGGAGTCGACCTTGCGCTCTCCCACCCGGTCCATGTTGTGGAGGATCTGGCGCTGGAGGTTGGAGGCGTCCACGACGTCCATGTCGATGATGCCGAGCGTGCCGACCCCGGCCGCGGCCAGGTAGAGGGCGGCCGGCGAGCCGAGGCCGCCCGCGCCGAGCAGGAGGACCTTGGAGTCGAGGAGCTTCTGCTGACCCTTGGTGCCGACCTCGGGGAGGAGAAGGTGCCGGTGGTACCGGTTGCGCTGCTCGGGCGTGAGCACCCGGGGCGCGGCCCACGGGCGGCCCTCGTCCTTCCAGCGGTTGAAACCCCCGATCATCGAGGTCACGTCCGAGTACCCGAGATCGCCCAGGGTGCGGGCCGCGAAGGCGGACCGGCTGCCGGCGGCGCAGTAGACGACCACCGGGACCTCCTTGTCGGGGATCCGGCCCTCGACCTGGAACTCGAGGAACCCCCGGGGCACGTGGACGGCGTCGGGCAGGGCGCCCTGCTCGTACTCGTCCGCCTCGCGAACGTCCAGGTAGACGGCCCGGCCCTGCAGCGCCTCGGCGGCGGCGGGGTCGATCTCCTCGATGGACGACTTGGCGTTGCTCAGCAGCTCTCTCGTAGTGGCCACTACTGACCTCCCGTGTTCATCGTGTAAAACCGTACCAGCGGGGTCGAGATTCCCGGATCCCGGCCCAGCGAGGGCCCGGTTCCGAGCACGGGGGACGATTCGTGGACGTGCGCCAAACGATCCTGAGCCGCCGCATGGTGCGAAGCTTCGACGGGACCCCCGTCGACTCCCAGGTCCTCGCCGCCATCGTGTCGGACGCCACGAGGGCGCCCTCCGCGGGCAACACCGGCGGCACGGCGTGGCTGTCGCTGACCGGCCCCGAGGAGACCGCCCGCTACTGGGACCGTACGACCACGGCCGATTGGCGGGAGCGCTCACGGAGGTGGCCGGGGCTCTCACGGGCACCCGCGATCCTGCTCTCCCTGTGCCGGCCCGGCGCCTACGTCCTCCGCTACGGCGAGCCCGACAAGGCCGGCTCGGGGCTCGGTCCTGTGCGGCAGGGTGAGGGGGGCGCGGAGGCCTGGCCGGTCCCCTACTGGTTTGGGGATGCCGCCTTCGAGACGATGCTCGTCCTCCTCGGCCTCACCGAGGCCGGGCTGGGTGCCTGCTTCCTCGGCAACTTCCGGGGCGAGGCACCTCTCCTCGAAGGCCTCGGGGTGCCCGACGGCTGGCGGCTCTTCGGGGCGATCGTCCTCGGCCGTCCCGACGGGTCGGACCACCGCTCGCCTTCAGCCGACCGACCTCCTCCGGGATGGCGCCGGATGCACGCGGGTCGCTGGGAAGGCGGCTGACCGAGGTAAACCCAACCGGGAAGTGACGGGGAGCGTCACTACCTTGGGCGCCATGTCCTCGATAAGGGCCGCCCCGAGGCTCTCACCGACGGCCGGCGAGACGGCGGCGGGGCGGGCCGACCCGGAGATGACGGTCCCGAACAGCGTCACGGTCGCCCCGTGGCTCGACCCGATCGTCGACGCGCACGGCGTGGATCCCCGCTCGGAGTACGTGGAGCTCTACTGGCTGGGCATCCTCGGGCCCTCGGCGACGTGGTTCTTGCGGCGGCTGGCGGCGGGGCTGGAGCGATCCCCGGACGGCTTCGCGCTCAACCTCGATCTGGCCGCCAGATCGCTCGGCCTCTCGCCTCGGCCGGGCCGCAATGCCCCCTTCGCGCGGGTGCTCGGTCGGTGCGAGCGCTTCGGCATGATCCGCTTGCGGGGCGACGTGCTCGACGCTCGACGCCGTGTGGGCTTGGTTCCCCAGCGCCATCTGCAGCGACTGCCCCTGGAGATCCAGCGAGCGCACGAGCGCTGGCGGCAGGCCGATCAGGACGGTGCGGCTCAGGGGGGCTCGGCTCAGGACGGAGCGGCCGAGCCCGGCTCCCTCAGGAGCTCGAGCAGCGTCCTCACGCCGAACCCGGTGCCCCCCTTGGTGAGGTAGCCCGACGCCTCGGCCGCCCGGGCGGGACCGGCGATGTCCAGGTGCGCCCACGGCACGTCGCCGGCGAACCGGGCGAGGAAGAGCGCCGCCACGATCGACCCCGCCTGGCCCGGCCGGCCGATGTTCTTCAGGTCGGCGACGTCGGAGTCGAGGTGGTCGCGGTATTGCTCGGCGAGGGGCATCGGCCAGCACTGCTCCCCGGCCCGCCGGCCCGCCTGCTCGACGGCTGCAACCAGCGGCCCGGTGGTGCCGTAGAGGGCGGCGATCGAGGAACCGAGCGCCACGACGGCGGCACCGGTCAAGGTGGCGAGATCGATGACGGCGTCGGGCCTCTCCTCGGCGGCCAAGCAGAGGGCGTCGGCGAGCACCAATCGCCCCTCGGCGTCGGTGTTGAGGACCTCCATGGTCGTGCCGTTGCGAGCCGTGAGCACGTCCCCCGGCTTGATGGCACGACCACCCGGCATGTTCTCGGTGATCGGGGCATAGGCGTTCACCTGCACGGGAAGGCCCTCGACGGCACACGCCCAGGTGGCCGCGAGGACCGCCGCGGCGCCACTCATGTCCGTCTTCATCGTGGTCATCCCGTCGGCCGTCTTGAGGGAGAGGCCGCCCGAGTCGAAGGTGATCCCCTTGCCCACGAGCGCGAGGTGTGGGGTGGGCGACGCGACACCAGGCCGGTAGGACACCTTGACGAAGCGCGGCGGCTGGGAGGAACCCCGGCTCACGCCGAGGAGGCCACCGAGTCGCTCCTCCTCGATCCGGTGCTCGCCCCAGACCTCGAGCTCCACCCCTCCGACGCCCCGGAACCTCTCCACCACGAGGTCGGCGAAGACGCTCGGGGTGAGCTCGCTCGGGGGGCGGTTGACCAGGTCGCGGGCGAAGCCCACGGCCTCGGCCGACGTGACACCCCGGCGGAGGGAGGACGCCGGGTCGACGCCGGCGGCGGCTCCCCTGCCCACGTCCGGGACGAGCAGGAGCCGCTCGATCGTCGGCCGCTGGGGGTCCGAACGAAACTCGTCGTAGCGGTAGGCGGCCAACATGGCTCCCTCGGCGACGGCCGAGAGGACACCGCCCGAGTCGACATCACCGGCACCCTCCGCGCCGGTACCGGGAACGGCCAGCGCCGCGACGCCTCCTTGCCCGGCCGCGCCCACGAGCGCCGCCGCGGCTCGTCGCCAGCGATCCGCGTCCGCTCCGGCAGGATCGCCGAGCCCGAGCGCCACGAGGGAGGTCGACTCGAAGGCGGCGGAGAGCACCGTCGACTGTCCGGGCTTCGCCGAGAACCCGGCTCGGCGGGCCCAGTCGGCGGGAATGGTGGCCGGCAACGTGGTACCGGCCAACGCCGGAGGGAGCCCCCCGTGCAGCACCGGTCCGTCCGGAGAGCTCCAGTAGGGAACCCCGATCGCGACCAGGTCCGACGGCAGATCCTCGGGGTGGGCCAGCTCGACTCGAAGGGGCATCAGCCGTGGTTCCTTGCCGTGAGGTGCGCGTCGCCCTCCTGCCAGCGCGCCATGGTCCAGAGCAGGTCGGAGAGGCGATTGAGATAGCGCACGACCAACGAGTCGTCGGCAGGCGGGTCGGCCACCGCCATGCGCTCGGCCCGCCGGACGACCGTCCGAGCGACGTCGAGGGCGGCGGAGCGGCGGTTCTGGCCGGGCACCACGAATTCCGAGGGCATCTCGAAGCGCTCCGAGAGCCGGTCGATCTCGGACTCCAGGCGCTCGACCATCTCGTCGGTGACGAGCGAGGCGCCCGGTTGGAGCTTGTGACGGTTGTCGGGGGCCGTGGCCACTTCCGCCATGAGGACCCAGAGGTCGCGTTCGAGGTCGATCAAGAGGCGGTCCAAGTCCGATCCACGTGGGCTCTCGGCGCGGGCGACGCCCAGTGCGGCCTGTGCCTCGTCGACGGCGCCGTTCAGCTGGATGCGGGCGTCGTCCTTGGGGAGCCGCCCCCCGTAGAGGAGCCCGGTGGTCCCGTCGTCGCCGCGAACGCGTGTAGATGCGCACGGCCGCGCATGCTACTGGCGCTTCGTCGGGACCAGCGCCACTAACCTCGTCCTTTATATGGCCACGCCACCCGAGCTGCTCGGCCGGATGGATCCGGCCGATTCGTCGTACCTCGAAGCGGTCCGCCGGCGCGTCGTGATCCTCGACGGCGCCACGGGCACCAACCTGCAGCTCGCCAACCTGACGGCCGAGGACTTCGGGGGCCCCGAGCTCGAGGGTTGCAACGAGATACTGGTCGACACCCGACCCGAGGTCGTCGAGCGGCTGCACCGGTCGTTCCTCGACGTCGGCGTCGACGTCATCGAGACGGACACCTTCGGGGCGTTCTCGGTCGTCCTCGCCGAGTACGGGCTGGCCGACCGGGCGCACGAGCTCAACGTGGCCGCGTCGCACCTGGCGCGCCGGGTGGCGGACGAGTACGGAACGGTCGACCGCCCCCGCTGGGTGGCGGGGAGCATGGGGCCGGGCACCAAGTTCCCCACCCTCGGGCAGATCCCGTTCGCCGATCTCCGGGACTCCTACGAGGAGCAGGCGAACGGCCTGATCTCCGGCGGCGTCGATCTCCTGCTCATCGAGACCGTCTACGACCTGCTGCAGGCCAAGGCGGCCATCGGGGGCGCCCGTCGGGCGATGGCACGCCTCGGCCGGCGCGTGCCCCTCCAGCTGCAGGTGACGATCGAGCTCACCGGCCGGATGCTGCCGGGCACCGAGATCCAGGCCGCCCTCGCCGCGCTCGACGCCATGCGGGTGGACGTGATCGGGCTCAACTGCGCCACGGGCCCCTCCGAGATGGGCGAGCCCCTCCGGTACCTCTCGGCGTCGAGCAGGGTCCCGATCTCGTGTGTCCCCAACGTGGGCCTGCCCTCGGTGGTGGAAGGCGCCATGCACTACGACCTCACCCCGGACCAGCTCGCCGACTACCACCACGAGTTCGTCACCGGTCTCGGGGTCACCGTCATCGGAGGGTGCTGCGGGACGACGCCGGCCCACCTCGAGGCCGTGGTCGAGCGCTGCGCAGGCCTCCGACCGGCCGATCGCCAACCGGTGTTCGAGCCGGCCGCCTCCTCCATCTACAGCCAGGTCCCGCTCCACCAGGACACGAGCTTCCTGGTGGTCGGTGAGCGCACCAACGCCAACGGCTCGAAGCGCTTCCGGGAGGCCATGCTGGGCGCGGACTGGGACACCTGCGTGGCCATGGCGAAGGACCAGGTCAAGGAGGGGGCCCACGTCATCGACGTGTGCGTCGACTACACCGGTGCCGACGGGGTGTCCGACATGACGGAGGTGGCGCGCCGCTTCGCCACGCAGGCCAGCGTCGCCCTGATGATCGACTCGACCGAGGGTCCGGTCGTGCGCGCCGCCCTCGACTGGCTCGGCGGCCGGAGCATCCTCAACTCCGTCAACCTGGAGGACGGGGACGGTGAGGGCACGCGCCTCGACACGTTCCTGAGACTGGCCCGGGAGTACGGCGCGGCCGTCGTGTGCACCTGCATCGACGAGGAGGGTCAGGCACGCACGGCCGACTGGAAGGTGCGCGCCGCCCGGGCCATCCGGGACGTCGCCGTCTCCCGCTATGGCCTCGAGGCACAGGACCTGATCTTCGATCCCCTGGCGCTGCCCCTGTCGACCGGGATGGAGGAGAGCCGGCGCGACGGGATCGAGACCCTCGAGGCGATCCGCCGGATCAAGGAGGAGTTGCCGGGGGTCTCGACCATCCTCGGGCTGTCCAACGTCTCCTTCGGGCTCAATCCCGCGGCCCGCCAGGCGCTCAACTCGGTCTTTCTGCACGAGGCCGTCGAGGCCGGCCTCGACGCGGCGATCGTGCACGCGTCCAAGATCCTGCCGCTCTCGCGCATCGACGAGCGCGCCCGGGAGGTCTGCCTCGACCTCGTCTACGACCGCCGGCGAGACGGCTACGACCCCCTGGCCGAGCTGCTCACCATCTTCGAGGGAGCGACGGCCACGTCGGGTCCCGCCGAGGACCATTCCGACTGGCCCGTCGAGCGCCGCCTCGAGCAACGCATCGTCGACGGGGACCGCAACGGCCTCGAGTCGGACCTGGACGAGGCCATGGCCGACGGGCATGCGCCGCTCGACATCATCAACTCGTTCCTCCTCGTCGGCATGAAGACGGTCGGCGAGCTCTTCCGGACCGGCGAGATGCAGCTGCCCTTCGTCCTGGCGTCGGCCGAGACGATGAAGGCGGCGGTGGCGCACCTCGAGCCTCACATGGACAAGAGCGACGATGGCGGGCGAGGAAGGGTCGTGCTCGCCACCGTCAAGGGTGACGTGCACGACATCGGAAAGAACTTGGTCGACATCATCCTCACCAACAACGGGTACGAGGTGATCAACCTCGGCATCAAGGTCGGGGTCGGCGAGATGCTGGCGGCGGTCGAGGAGCACGGCGCGGACGCCCTCGGGATGAGCGGCCTGCTGGTCAAGTCGACCCTCGTCATGCGCGAGAACCTCGAGGAGATGAACCGGCGGGGTCTCGCCGAGGTGCCCGTGCTGCTCGGTGGCGCCGCCCTGACGCGCACGTACGTGGAGCGCGACCTTCGGGAGGTCTACGACGGACGCCTCTTCTACGGACGCGACGCCTTCGAGGGGCTCCGCACGATGGACCGTCTGATGGAGCTCCGTGACGGCACGGAGGAGGACGACGAGTTCGGACGGGAGATCTCGGAGCGGCGCGTGCCGAAGCGAAGCCGGCTCGACGCTCCCGCCGAGGCACCCCCGGGGTCGCCCACTCGAGCGCCCGGAATCGCCAACGACAACCAGCTGTTCCCTCCCCCCTTCGTCGGGAGCCGCGTCGCCAAGGGTCTCTCGATCGACGACATCGCGGAGTACCTCAACCTGACGGCCCTCTTCCGCAACCAATGGGGTTTCCGCCCGGAGGAGGGTGAGGACGACACCGCCTTCAAGGAGCGGGTGAAGGCCGTCCTGCGCGACGAGCTGGCCGGCGCGAAGGAGAAGGACCTCCTCGTGCCGCAGGTCGCCTGGGGGCACTTTCCGGCCAACGCCGAGGGCAACGACCTCGTCGTCTACAAGGACGCGAGCCGCTCCTCCGAATGGATGCGCTTCGGGTTCCCGCGGCAGGCCGCCGATCCCTGGTTGTGCATTGCGGATTTCTTCCGACCGGCCGCATCGGGTCAGGGTGACTGGGCGTCGTTCATGCTCGTGACGATGGGCCGCCGGGTGTCGGAGGAGGCGGCGCGGCTGTTCGCGGAGAACGAGTACCGCAACTACCTGTTCCTTCACGGGCTGGGCGTCGAGATGGCGGAGGCGCTGGCCGAGTACTGGCACCACCGCATCCGCGCTGAGCTCGGATTCGTCGGGGAGGACGGGCCGACGCTGACCGGCCTCTTCCGGCAGCGATACCGGGGCGGGCGCTACTCGTGGGGCTACCCCGCGTGCCCGAACCTCGAAGACAACGCCAAGGTCGTCGAGCTGCTCGGGGGGGAGCGCATCGGGGTCGAGGTGAGCGAAGGGTTCCAGCTGCACCCGGAACAGACCACCGACGCGATCGTCTGCCACCACCCACAGGCCAAGTACTTCGTCGCCTGAATCTGCGGTCGGGCACCGGCCCTTGGGGTGCCCATCGCCGCAGGGTCATTGAAGTGGGAAATGGGCAAAAGTAACTTGGTGGGGTGGCCTATCCGTCTTCTCTTCCACGGTGGTAACGAGCCGTGAATGAAACGGCCCACGTCCTCGACCTCGCCGGCTTCGTTGTCGGGGTGCTCGCGGTGATGGGCATCATCGTGCTGGCATCTCACCTGTGGTCGCCGTCGCGCAAGCCCCGGGGTGGCGTAGCCGCTCCACGCGACTCAGCGCCATCGGGCGATGCACCATCACGCACCCCGGCGCCCGGCACGACACCACCCACCAGCACCGAGCCCAGCGCCGGTGCCGCGCCCAGTGCTGGCTCCTCCCCCGCAACGAGCCTCAGCGTGTCGACCCAGCCCGAAACGAGCGCGTTACTCACGCAAGAGGTCCCCTCCGCGCTCGCCCACGAGAGCAACGGGTCCGCGCCGGCGGTCGTCGCCCACGCGAGCAACGGCTCCGCGTCGGTCCTCGCCGTCAACGGAGCCCGGGAGCCGGCGACGCCGGCGTCGAGCAACGGGAAGCACCCGGTGACCAACGGGGTCGACCGCACGGCCGGCTGGCGGCCGGACCCCGAACACGGCGAGGACCTTCTCCGGTACTGGGACGGGCTCCGCTGGACCGATCACTTCGCGCGCCGGGTCTCCCCTTAGGTTCGGACGGGCGACGACGTCAACGGGCCGCTTCCACGGCCTCGGCCGCGCTGTGCGCGTGGTAACTCGAGCGGGTGAGCGGCGATGACTCCACGTGTGCGAGCCCGAGCGACCTCCCCGCCGTCCGCAGCTCGTCGAATTCCTGCGGCGCCCACCAACGCATGACCGGCAGGTGATCGGCCGAGGGTCGCAGGTACTGGCCGACCGTGGCGATGCTGACGCCGACCCCGGCAAGGTCGGCGAGGGCGGAGAGCACCTCTTCACGCCGCTCGCCGAGGCCCACCATCAGCCCGGATTTCGTGACCAGTCCCGCATCCGCCGCTCGCGCCAGCACGGCCAGGCTCCGCGCGTAACCCGCCGAGGGTCGCACGGCCCGCTGGAGGCGTGCCACGGTCTCGATGTTGTGGTTCAACACGTCGGGCCCGGACTCGAAGATCGTGGCCAGCGCCCCTTCGTCCCCCTTGCAGTCCGAGATGAGGACCTCGACCCGCGTGCCGGGACTGTGCCGGCGTATGGCCCGAACCGTCTCCGCCATGGCACCGGCCCCGCCGTCGTCGAGGTCGTCGCGTGCCACGCATGTCACGACGGCGTGGGCCAGGCCCATCCGGGCGACCGCCCCTCCCACCCGATCCGGCTCCGACGGATCCAGGGGCAACGGACGCCGCGTGTCCACCTTGCAAAAGCCGCACGCCCGCGTGCACCGCGTCCCGTTGATCATGAAGGTCGCCGTGCCCTCCGACCAGCAGTCGTAGATGTTGGGACAGCCGGCCTCCTCGCAGACGGTGTTGAGGCCAAGGCCGTGGACGGTGCGCCCCAGCTCCAGATAGCCCGTTCCCATGCGGGCGGGCACCCGCAGCCAGGAGGGCTTCGGTGCCCGCAACGGCACGGCCTCGTGCGGGTCGACCCCGGCGCGCCGGATGCGCCGCAGCGCGGCCGGCTCGGTGGACGACAACCGGACGGAGACGGGCCTGCGTGTCGCCCGTGTCGCCTCGGTTGGTGTCGGCTCGGTCTGTGTCGGCTCGGTCTGTGTCGCCGCGGTCGGAGGCGTCGCGGTCGCGGCGGTGACATCCTGTCGATCCACCCTCCCGACGGGTGCCCACTGAAGGCTCGCCCTGCGGATGATCGCCTCGGCCACCTCGTCGACGCCACACGAGATGGCCTCGGCGTGCATGGAGGTCACCGGCATATGTCCGATCCCGCACGGCACGATGTGCTCGAACATCGAGAGATCGCAGTCGACGTTGACCGCCACCCCGTGGAGGGTGCGCCGGCGCACCTCCAACTCGCCGCGGCGGGAGCCCCAGCCGGTGGCGGCCGCACCGGCGGGCCGCTCCTGGCGCACGGTGCGCACGCCGACCGCTGCGACCTTGCGAGGCTTCGGCCCGTCGACACCTACCCAGATCCCCGGATACTCGGGCAGCCGCCCCACGGCGCCCGCTCGCGGCAGCCCGAGCTCTGTGAGCGCGTCGATCACGACCTGCTCGAGCTGGTGCACGTGGCGTCGCCCCGCCCCCGGATCGTCGTCGACGGTGAGGATGGGATAGACAACCAGCTGACCCGGGCCGTGATAGGTCACGTCGCCGCCACGATCCGTGACGACGAGGGTCGCACCGACCTCGGCGGGGTCCACGAGGACGTGTGCGCGATCCGCTCGCACGCCGAGGGTATAGACGTGGGGGTGCTCGAGTACGAGGAGGTAGTCGTCGTCGGCACGTCGGGCCAGGCTCTGCTGGAGATCCAGGGCCTCGGAGTAGGGGACCGAGCCGACCCGGCGTAAGCGGAGCACCCGATCCGACACGGTTCGACTAGAGCTCGGTGGACCAGTCGCGCTCGGCGATGAGCGCGGTCACGTGGGCCAAGAAGGACGATACGTACGCCCCGTCGACGGCGCGGTGGTCCCACGCCATTCCGACCAGGCCGGTCGAGTGGATCGAGATCGACTCCGACCCGTCCGCCTGCTCGATGACAACCGGTCGGCGCTTGATCCCGTCCGTCGCGAGAATCGCCACCTGCGGCTGATTGATGATCGGCACCGTGAACATCGTCCCGAACGGGCCGTCGTTGGTGATCGAGAACGTCCCGCCCACGACGTCGTCGGCCCCGAGTTGGCGCGTCCTCGCCCGTTGGGCGACGTCGCGTATCCGGCGAGCCAGTCCACGCAGCGTGATCTCGTCGGCCCGGTGGATGACGGGGACGATCAGGCCCTCGAAATCGAGGTCGACCGCGACGCCGACGTTGATGTCACCGTGCACCACCAGGGCATCGCCGTCGACCGAGGCGTTGAGGTTGGGGAACTCGCGGAGCGCCTCCACCACCGCCCGGGTGATGAACGGCAGGTACGTCAGCGAGAACCCCTCCTCGTCCCGGAAGCGCGGGCCCACGGACCGACGTACTCGTTCGACGTTCTCGAAGTCCGCCTCCGTCGCGATGAAAGCGTGGGGGGACGTCGACTTCGAGCGGACCATGTGCTCGGCGGTCCGCCGCCGAATGTTGGAGAACGGGATGACCCGATCACCGCTCGTCCGAGGCAGCGGCGCAGGTGCTGGAGCGGGAGCCACGGCCGCGACCGCTGCCGGCGGCGGAACAGGGGTGACGGGCTGCGCGGGCGGAGGTGCTGGCGCGGGTGGTGCGACCGGCGGCGCCGCGGGGGCGCCCGTCACCGGTGGCGACGTCGGAGGCTCCGGAGTGGACAGTGACGTCGCCGGAACCGGCACGGTCGAGTAGCCCGGAGGCGGCGGTGGAGGCGTGGCGCCGTTCCCGCGACGACGCCGGTCGATCTCGGCCAGGACGTCGTCCCTCGTGATGCGCCCGCCGACTCCCGTCCCCGCGACCTCGGAGGCCTGCAAGCCGTTCTCACGGAGAAGGCGGCGCACCACCGGCGAGAGGAGCTGCCCACCGTCGTCGGGAGGGGCCGCGGCGCCGAGAGGCTCGGCGGCGGCCGGAGTCACCTCAGCGCTGGCGACCGGGACGGGCTGAGGGGGTGGCGGTGCCGGCGTGGGTGGCGCAATCGCCGGAGGAGGCGGCGGAACGGGGGAAGGCGGAGACGGAGCGGCGGGAACAGGAGCAGGTGGGGCAGGTGCCGGCGCAGGAGCAGGTGCCACGGCGGGGGCCTCGGCCGCGGGCGGCGCGGCCGCCGGAGCCGCCCCGTCGGAGATGACTGCCAGCCTGGCACCCACCTCGACCGTCTCCCCCTCGCTCACGAGGACCTCGGCGAGGACCCCGGCGGACGGCGAGGGGACCTCGGAGTCGACCTTGTCCGTCGACACCTCGAAGAGGGGTTCGTCTCGGGCGACCGTGTCACCGACCTGCTTGAACCACCGGGTCACGGTGCCCTCGGTGACCGTCTCGCCGAGCTGGGGCATGGTGACGTCAGCCAACGTGCAATCCCCTTCCTGTCAGTGCCAGCACCGTCTCGCCAAAGGTCTCCGAGAGCGAGGGGTGCGGTTGGATGAATTGCCCGATCTCGTCGGGCGTGGCCTCCCAATTGACGGCGAGGTACCCGGCTCCGAGCTGCTCGGTGACCCACGGACCCACCATGTGGACGCCGACCACCTGCCCGGCGCTCCCGTCCGGCAGGCGCTTGGCCACCACCTTGACCAGTCCCTCGGTGTCTCCGATGATCCTGGCCCTGCTGTTGCCCCCAAACGGGTCTCGCTTGGTGACGACGTCGTATCCGCGCGCCGTCGCCTGCGCCTCGGTCAGGCCGGCAAAGGCCACCTCGGGATGACAGTAGATGCACCAGGGAACGCGTTCGTAGTCCACGGGAATGGCGGGCTCGCCGAGGATGGTCTTGATCACGACGATCGACTCGGCAAAACCCACGTGGGCGAGCTGCGGGGTGCCCGCGACCACGTCGCCGACCGCCCACACGCCGTCGGCCCCCGTCCGCTGGTAGCGATCGGTCGGGATGAAGCCCCGCTCGTCGATCGTGACCCCGGTGTCGCCCGCGAGCAGCCCCTCCGTGCGGGGCCGGCGCCCGACGGACACGACGACCATGGCGCTCTCGACCTGGCGCCCGTCGTTCAACGTGATGACCGCCCCGGTGCCGTCGGCACGCGGCGTGCGCGACTGGACCTGCACCCCGATCAGCACCTCGATCCCCCTCTTGCGGAAGGACCGCAGGACGACGTTGACGACGTCCTTGTCGCACCCGGGCAAGAGGGTGTCGAGCGCCTCGACGATGGTCACCCGAGAGCCGAGGTCGGACAGCATGGAGGCGAACTCACATCCGATGGCACCCCCGCCGATGACGGCGACGGACGTCGGGATGCGCTCGAAGGAGAGGAGCTCGTCTGAAGTGACCACGGTCTGACCGTCGACCTCGAGGCCCGGAAGGGTCCTCGGCACCGACCCCGGCGCCAGCACCACGTGGCGCCCCTGCACCACCGTGCCCGCCTGGGGTCCGTCGACGACCTGCACGCGCCGTCCGGGCAGCAGCTGCCCAGTGCCGTCGAGGATCGTGACCTTGCGCGACCGCAACAAACCGGCGAGCCCCCGGTAGAGCTGGTCGACGACGCCGATCTTGCGGGCCTGGTTCACCGCGAAGTCGATGGTCGGGGCCGAGGTGGAGATCCCGAACTCACCGGCGCTCTGCACCGTGCGGTAGACGGCGGCCGCCTCGAGGAACTCCTTGGCCGGGACGCAACCTCGGTGCAGGCAGGTGCCGCCGACCTTGTCCCGTTCGACCACCGCGATCGACAATCCGGCGGATGCCCCGTAGAGGGCGGCCGCGTAGCCACCGGGGCCGCCGCCGATCACCACGACGTCGAACGTCTGCGACTCCGTCGCCGTCATCTCCGGCTCCGCCTCCTCACGCTGTTTGCTCAGACGAGGTGATCTGATCGATCGAGGTCACGCACGCCCGGTCGTCCGGGTCGAGAGCTGTCCTCGACAAGGCGAGCCTATCTGGGCCCCTCGGCACCCAACGCAGGATCGCGGCCGGCCCCGGGGCGTCGCCCGGAGACCCGCGCGGCCTCAACCCTTCAGGCCGTCCGAGACCTTCTTGAGGCGACCACCCAGGTGGTCGATCTGGGCCCTGGTCATCGTCGAGACCAGCTCGCGGCCCGCGAGCGGCGTGTACGCGTCGGCCGCCTCGACGAGGGCTGCGTCCTCCTCGTCGGACAGAGAGAGGTCGGCGGCTTCGGCGTTGGCCTCGAGCTGCGCCACCGACGAGGCACCGGGGATGACGAGGACGTTGGGCCGTCGGATCAGCCAGGCGAGCGCCACCTGGGCGCTCGTGCAGCCGTGCGCCTCGGCCACCTGTTGGAGGGCGTCCAGGACCGGGCGGGCGCGCCGGATGTTCTCCTCCTGGAACGCGGGCGTCCTTGCCCGGGTCCCCGTCGCCTTCTCGCCCGGAGAGAAGCGACCGGACAGCAGGCCCTGGGCGAGGGGGCTGTAGGCGATCACCAGCCGGTCGTTGGCCTGGGCCCAGGGAAGGAGCTCACGCTCGGCGCGGCGGAACAGCAAGCTGAATCGGACCTGGTTGGAGAGGACCGGCCGCCCGAGAGCCGCCTCCGCCTTGCGCCACCGCTCGAGGGAGAAGTTGGACACTCCGGCGTGGCGGATCAGACCCGAGTCGAGCAGCTGCGCGAAAGCAGACATGGCGTTGGCGATGGGCACCGCGGGGTTGGGCCAGTGCATCTGGTAGAGGTCGATGCTGTCGATCCCCAGCCTCTCGGCGCTCGACCGGGCCCTCCGCTGGACGATGGGCGAGACGGGCAGCACCGGGAGGAGCTTGGTGGCGATGAAGGCCTCCGATCGCCGATCCGCCAGAGCCGCACCGAGGATCCGCTCGGATCGCCCCCACGCGTAGGCCTCCGCCGTATCGAAGAAGTTGATGCCGAGCTCGAGCGCACGCCGCACGATTGCCGGCGCCACATCCGTGGCGTACCCCTCGCCGTAACCCCAGTCCTTGGATCCGAACTGCCACGTCCCGAGGCCCACGGCCGAGAGCCGAAGGCCGCCGACTTCCACATACCGCACCGCTACCTCCTCGCCCTACCTGGCTCGCCCTACCTGGCCCGTCGCTACTTGGGAGGCATCCGGATGCCGCCGTCCAGCCGGATCACCTCGCCGTTGAGGTAGTCGTTGCCGGCGATCTGGAGCACCAGTTGACCGTACTCCGCCGGCTGCCCGAGGCGCTTGGGGAACAGCACCGAACGCCCCAGCTCGGCCCGCTGCTCGTCGGGCATCATTGCCAGCAGGGGCGTGTCGAAGAGGCCGGGAGCGATCGTGACCACCCGGATCCCGACGACCGAGAGGTCGCGGGCGGCCGGCAGGGTCATGCCGACCACCGCCCCCTTGGACGCGGAATAGGCGAGCTGGCCGATCTGGCCGTCGAAGGCCGCCACCGAGGCCGTGTTCACGATGACGCCGCGCTGGCCGGCGTCCCCGACCGGGTCGGTCGCGGCGATGGCCGACGCCGCCTTCGTCAGCACGTTGAACGTGCCGATCACGTTGAGACGCTGGATGAACTCGAAGGGGCCGAGCTCGTGGGGGCTCCCGTCCCGGTTGATGACCCGGCCGACCCATCCCGTGCCGGCACAATTGACCGCGGTGCGCAGCGGGAGCCCTTGGGCGGCCTGGTCGACGGCGCGCTGGCAGTCCTCCGGCAGCGTCACGTCACCGGCGACGTAGTCCCCACCGACCTCCTCGGCGACCGCCCGAGCGCCCTCCTCGTTGCGGTCGAAGACGGTCACGCGGACACCTTGGGAGGCGAGGGCTCGTGCAGTGGCGGCTCCGAGCCCGGAGGCGGCGCCGGTGACGAGTGCGGAAGTCCCATCCAGTTCCATGGGCGGCGATGTTAGGACCACGGCGCAGGTCGGACGATCAGCTGGCGCTCTGGCCCCTCCCGCTGGAGGCCGCCTCGACCGCGAGCCGGTCGACCTCGTCGTTCCAGGGGTCGCCCGAGTGCCCCTTGACCCATCGGAAGGTGACCGTCCGCTCACTGTCGAGCGCCAGCTCGAAGAGGGGCTCCCACAGGTCTCGGTTGGCGACCGGGCGGCCCTGCGAGTTGCGCCAGCCTCGCCGGAACCAACCCTCCCACCAACGCTGCCGAAAGCAATTCACCACGTAGGTCGAATCGCTCACGACCTCTATCGGCTGGGCGTCGCCCAGCGCGCGCAACGCCTCGAGTACGGCCGTGATCTCCATGCGCTGATTGGTGGTGCGGGGCTCCGCCCCGCTGGCGTAAGCCCCGTCGGGCACGACCCAGGCCCACCCTCCGGGTCCGGGATTGCCGAGACAGGACCCGTCCGTGTACACGAGCTGGGCGACGGTGGGCATCCTCGCAGTGTTACTCGCGCTGGGTGTTACCGGGCGGTCACTCCGCGGACGTGGTCTCGCGTCGCTCAAGCCGATGGGCCGCCCCTACGATGGCCACATGCTCTTCGACGGGGTGTCTCACCAGGTACCGGACATCGACCCCACGGAGACCGCGGAGTGGTTGGAGTCCTTCGACGCGATCGTCACTACCCGGGGCCGGAGCCGGGCCCGGTTCCTCCTCATGAAGCTGCTCGAGCGGGCCATCGGGCAACAGGTCGAGTTCCCGGCCACCGTGTCCAGCCCGTACGTGAACACCATCCCCGCCGACGACGAGCCGTGGTTCCCGGGAGACGAGCACCTGGAGCGCCGAGTGCGGGCCTTCATCCGGTGGAACGCCGCGGTCATGGTGACGCGGGCCAACTCCCGCAACGAGGGGATCGGCGGCCACCTCTCCACGTACGCGAGCTCCGCCGCGCTCTACGAGGTCGGCTTCAACCACTTCTTCCGCGGCAAGGCCCAGGGCGGCGCCGGCGATCAGGTCTTCCTCCAGGGCCACGCCTCCCCCGGGATCTACGCACGGGCGTTCGTCGAGGGCCGATTGAGCGCGGAGCAGCTCGACAACTACCGCCAGGAGGTCGGCGGAAACGGGCTGCCCTCGTACCCGCACCCCCGGCTGCTGCCGGAGTTCTGGGAGTACCCGACGGTCTCCATGGGTCTCGGACCCATCTGCGCCGTCTACCAGGCGCACGTCAATCGCTACCTCCACCATCGCCGCCTGGTCGACACGAGCGACAGCCGGGTCTGGTGCTTCGTGGGCGACGGCGAGATGGACGAGCCCGAGTCCCTCGGTGGGCTCGGCGTGGCCGGTCGCGAGCACCTCGACAACCTCATCTTCGTCGTCAACTGCAACCTGCAGCGCCTCGACGGTCCCGTACGCGGCAACGGCAAGATCATCCAGGAGCTCGAGGCGGTCTTCCGGGGTGCCGGGTGGAACGTGATCAAGGTCATCTGGGGCTCCCGCTGGGACGAGCTGCTCGCCCGGGACGTCGACGGCGTGCTGCTCGACAAGATGAATACGACGGTCGACGGGGAGTTCCAGAAGTACGCGGTCGAGTCCGGCGCCTACATCCGCGAGCACTTCTTCGGGCCAGACCCCCGCTTGCGCAAGCTCGTCGAGCACCTCTCGGACGAGGAGCTCCAGACACTGCCCCGGGGCGGCCACGACTACCGCAAGCTCTACGCGGCCTACAAGCTCGCCACCGAGCAACGCGGAGCACCGACCGCCATCCTGGCGAAGACGGTCAAGGGGTGGACCCTCGGCCCCGAGATCGAGGCGCGCAACGCCACACACCAGATCAAGAAGATGACCAAGACCCAGCTGCGCACCCTGAGGGACCGGCTGTACCTCCAGGACGAGATCCCCGACGCGGCGCTGGACGCAGAGCTCCCCCCGTACTTCCGCCCGAGCGAGGACTCGGAGGCGTACCAGTACCTCACGGCCCGGCGCCAGATGCTCGGCGGATCCATCCCCTCCCGGATCGTGCGCCCCAAGCTCGCCACGCTTCCCGACCCCAAGGTCTACGCCGATCTGCTGGCGGGTTCGGGCGGGCAGTCGGTCTCGACCACGATGGGGTTCGTCCGCCTCCTCCGGAACCTGGTCCGGGACAAGACCATGGGCTCGCTGGTCGCCCCCGTCGTCTCCGACGAGGCGAGGACCTTCGGCCTCGAGCCGCTCATCGCCGAGGCCAAGATCTACGCGCCCGATGGACAGCGCTACACGCCCGTGGACGCCGGCCTGCCCCTCACCTACGCCGAGAGCGCCTCCGGTCAGCTGCTCCAGGAGGGCATCACCGAGGCCGGCGGACTGGCATCGTTCATCGCCCTCGCCACGTCGTATGCCACGTGGTCGCGGCCGATGCTCCCGGTGTTCCTCTTCTACTCGATGTTCGGGTTCCAGCGGGTCGGCGACCTCCTCTGGGCGCTCGGCGACATCCGGGGCCGGGGCATCCTGGCGGGTTGCACGGCGGGGCGGACCACCCTCCAGGGCGAGGGGCTCCAGCACGACGACGGCCAGTCCCCCCTCCTCGCGTCGACCAACCCGGCGGCCCACGTGTACGACCCCGCCTTCGCCTACGAGATCGCCATCATCGTGGAGGACGCCGTCGAGAGGATCCTCGGGCCGCGGCCGGAGGACGCCTTCTGGTACCTCACGCTCTACAACGAGGGATACCCGATGCCGGCGCTCCCCGAGGGACCGGACGGCGAGGCAGCACGAGATGGCGTGCTGCGCGGCATCTACCGGTTCGCCCGGGCACCCGAGTTCGACGACCCACAGCCGCGCCGCGCCTCGATCTGCTTCTCGGGTCCTCTTTGGAGCGCGGCGATGGAGGCCCGAGACCTTCTGGCCGCGCACTGGGGCGTCGCCGCCGACGCCTGGTCCGTCACGTCGTGGCAGGAGCTGCGGCGCGAGGCGATGCTCGCCGAGCGGTGGAACTACCTGCATCCCACGGAGGCCTCCCGGGAGCCATGGATCACCTCCCAGCTCGGCGCCGCCGGTGGACCGGTCGTCGCCGTCACCGACTACATGCGTGCCGTGCCGGACCAGGTTGCCCGTTGGGTACCCCGACCCTTCTTCCCCCTCGGGACCGACGGCTTCGGCATGTCCGACGCGCGAGGACCGCTGCGCTCCCACTTCGAGATCGACGCCGCGCACATCGTCGTGGCCGTGCTGGACGGGTTGCGACGCCAGGGAGAGATCGGCGACCAAGAGGTCCGCTCCGCCATCGACGGGTTCGGCCTCGACCCCGAAGCGTCGGCGCCGTTCGCCCTCTGATCAGATAGAGCACTCTGATCCGCACAGCCCGAGGCGCCGCGTACGCCGCCCGGCGCGGCCGCTCGGGACCTAGTGCGGCTCCCAGGCATCGGGGTCGGCGGTGAGCTTCTCCACTCCCCTCGGGAGCTTCCCGGAGACCACCTCCGCCAGGGTCGTCGTCTCGAGCACCTGGCGCAGGCTGGCCCGCACGGCGACCCAGACCTTTTGGAGATGCACGGCAGCACCCTCGTACTCCGCGGCTTCGGGTCGGAAGCCCCGGACCTCCGCCAGCGGTCCGTCCAGGGCCCGGATGACCTCCGCCAGACTGATCTCCTCGGGACCTCGGGCGAGCCGGTAGCCGCCCTCGGCGCCACGCTGGCTGGCCACCACGCCCGCCCGCCGGAGGTCCGCCAGGATGGCTCCGAGGAACCGGGGCGGGATGCCCTGCTCGGCCGCCAACGCCTCCGCCGTGGCGGGTGTCCCCGTGGCGGCCAGGATCAAGAGGGCCCGGATTCCGTAGTCGACCTTGGCGGGAATGTGCACCCAGAGATTGTGCCTGCTCGACGGCGCTAATTCCGCCATCCCGTGCCGGGGGGCGCCCGGGACGGTGGCGCCGAGCCCACCACCGCCGCGTCTCCCTCGCACCTAGGCTGAGGCGATGGAGCTGCACCTGTCGGGCGACCCCGAGGCGGACCGGCTGCTCAGCGAGGACCCGTTGGCGCTGGTCATCGGGATGCTGCTGGACCAGCAGTTCCCGATGGAGCGGGCCTTCGCCTCGCCGGCCGAGCTGGCTCGCCGGCTCGGCGTGCAGCGGCTCGATCCCGGCGCGCTCGCCCGCACGGACCCCGAGCGGCTGGCGGACCTCTTTGCCGAGCGCCCCGCCCTGCACCGCTACCCCAGGTCCATGGCCCGCCGCGTACAGGACCTGTGCGCGGTGATCGACGAGCAGCTCGGGGGCGACACGACCGCCCTGTGGACCCGCCCGCAGAGCGGTCGGGAGCTGGTTGACGAGCTCGAGAGCCTCCCGGGCTTCGGCAACCGCAAGGCCCGCATCTTCTGTGCCCTCCTGGGCAAGCAGCTCGGCGTGCGACCCCCCGGATGGCGGGAGGCCTCCGACCCCTACGGCGAAGCGGGATCCTTCCGCTCGATCGCCGACGTCGTCAACCAGGAGAGCCTGGCGGAGGTCCGTGCCGTCAAGCAGGCGGTCAAGCAGGCCGCCAAGCGCGCGGCCACCGCCGGCGGAGACGCCGTCGCGCGGTGATCTCGGACCGCCGGCTCTACCTCTGCACCCCGGACCGGCCCGACCTCGAGTCCTTCGTCGGCGCGGCGATCCGCGGCGGCGTCGACATCGTCCAGCTGCGGGAGCGGGCGTTGAGCGACCGGGAGCTCGTCGAGCGGGCACGCCGGCTGCGCGGGATCTGCGGGGACCACGGGGTGCCGTTCCTCGTCAACGACCGGCCCGACATCGCCCTCGAGGTGGGGGCAGACGGGGTGCACGTCGGCCAGGACGACGTCCCACCCTCGCTGGCGCGGCGCATCCTCGGTCCGGAGGCCATCGTGGGGCTCTCCACCCACGCGCCCTCCGAGCTCGAGGCGGCGACCAACGAGCCCGTCGACTACCTCTCCGCCGGCCCCATCGAGCCCACGCCCACCAAGCCGGGCCGACCCGGGACCGGTCTTGGCTACGCCTCGACCGCCGCGGCGCGCGCCAAGAGGCCCGTCTTCGTGACCGGCGGGGTCCGACCGGACCGGGTCGCGGACCTCGTCGACGCCGGTGTCCGTCACTTCGTGGTCGTGCGCTACCTGACCGAGGCGAGCGATCCGGAGGCCGCCGCACGCCGGCTGCGCGCCGCCATCGACGCGGCCATCGCGGGCGCCGGCGACGCCGCTAGTGCCGGCGCTCCAGCCAGCCCATGAGGGTCGCCACGACCCGGGGGTCGGCGCGCAACCAGTGACCCGCGCCGAACACGAGACGCAGCTCGGAGTTGGGGGCGGCCGACTCGGCCAGCGCGCGTGCCGCGGCGGTCGGGACGTCCTGGTCGTCGGCCCCGTGCACGACCAGTAGCGGTCGGGGCCGCAGGTCGGCGGCCGCCTGGAGCGGGCGGAGGTCGGCCAGTTGGCGTGCCCACCCGGCCACGTCGCTCGGGAATTCGCTGCGGCCGATCACGCCGACCGACCGGACGCGTTCGAGGAGCCCCTCGGGGTCCGAGGCGGCGCCCGCGAGGTCCGCCGGCGCTCCGAGGGACGCGACGCCGTGGATCGCCTCGTCGCTCGCCGCGTGCCGCAGGCAGAGTGCACCACCGATCCCGAAGCCGATGAGCCAGACCCCCGCCCCGCCGATCCCCTTGGCCAGGTCCACGAGGAAGGCGAGGTCCTCGAGCCACCCCTCGATGGAGAAGTCCCCCTCGGATCCGCCGGCGCCGCGCAGCGTGCCGGTCACCACCCTCCTCCCGGACTCGACCGCCACCCGGTCGGCGAGCATCAGGTAGGACCTCCCGTGGTCCGGCGCCCCTCCCCTGCCGATCGGGAAGTCGTGGCAGATGACCACCGCCGAGCGCACCGGGTCGGAGACCGGGTGGGGCGTGACGTAGGTGCGCAGGGTGCCGCCCGGGCCCTCGGCGAGGTTCCAGGGTCCGCTCACCGGCGCCACCAGCGGCGCCGACGCGGCGCGTCCGTCGACTGCAGGTGCGAGACCGGCGGCGGGAAGGGGAGGTCGGCGGTCAAGTGGTAGAGCTCCTCGAGCGTGGACGCCGTCCAGACGGCGTCGACGCGCCGGGAGAAGTCCTCGGCCTCGATGCTCCCCTTGCCGTAGTGGTAGCTGAGGAGCGAGGCGAACGTCTCGCGCTCCTGTTCGGTGGGGGCTGGTGAAGACGACTGGCTGGCCCGGCGCTCGCGCATCTCGCGCGCCAGGCGGTCGGCACCCGACTCGGTCGGCCGGGCCTCCGGATGATCCTTCGGAGCCCCCCCTTCAACCGGAGGCCCGTTCACCGCCCGGCGATCAGATCCCGATCCGCTGGGCCAGCAGCTCGCGGTGGTAGGCGGGGTCACCGAAGAGCAGCTCAGAGGACTTGGCACGCTTGAAGTAGAGGTGGGCGTGGTGCTCCCAGGTGAACCCGATGCCACCGTGGATCTGGATGTTCTCGGCGGCCGCGTGGAAGTACGCCTCGGAGCAGTACGACTTGGACAGGCTCGCCACGACCGGGAGCTCGTCGGAGTCCTCGGCGGCGGCCCATCCGGCGTAGTAGGCGGCGGACTTGGCCGATTCGACCTCGAGCAGCATGTCGGCGCACTTGTGCTTGATGGCCTGGAAGCTCCCGATCGGCCGGCCGAATTGGATGCGCGTCTTCGCGTAGTCGACCGCCGAGTCCAGGCACCGCTGCGCGCCACCCACCTGCTCGGCGGCCAGGGCGACGGCAGCGAGGTCGAGGGTCTTCGAGAGTCCGGGGGCCGCCCCGCCGTCGCCACCCACGAGCCGCGCCGGCGTGCCCGCGAGCTCGAGCCGCGCCTGCTTGCGGGTCTGGTCCATCGTGGCGAGCGGCGTCCGGGTCAGCCCCGAGGCGTCGCCCGCCACGGAGAAGAGGCTCAGGCCGGCCGGCGTCCTGCCGACCACCAGGATCACGTCGGCCGTGTGCCCGTCGAGCACGAACATCTTGTGGCCGTCGAGCGTCCAGCCGTCGGCCGAGGCCTTGGCCTCGAGGGTCACCGAGTCGAGGTCCCAGCGCCCGCTGTCCTCGGTGATGGCGAGCGTCCCGATGGACTCACCGGAGGCGAGCCCGGGCAGCAGGTCCTTCTTGGCGGCCTCGTCCCCGGAGGTCAACAGCGCGTTGGTGGCGAGGGCCACCGTCGAGAAGTACGGGGCGCAGAGCAGGGCGGCCCCCATCTCCTCGAGCACCACGATCAGCTCGACGTAGGTGAACCCCGAGCCGCCGTACTCCTCCGGCACGATCAGGGACTGCAGGCCCAGCTGCTCGCCCATCTGCTGCCACACCGCAGGGTCGTAGCCCTCGGTCGTCTCCATGAGGCGACGCACCTCGGTCTCCGGGGATTTGTCCTCCAGGAAGCGGCGGACCGCTCGTCGAAGCTCCTCCTGCTCCTCGCTGAACGCGAAGTTCATGGAGCCACCCCTTTCGCTGCTCTGCTCGTGGCCACCGGCCCGATCGTCCTCGTGTGAAGCGTCCCGCCCCCATGACCGATCGGCAGGCCCTGGCACCGCTGTCTACCAGAAGACCCAGCATTCCACCAGCGACCTTCGACGTCACGACGGGTTCGTCGACCCCCTCTGCCGTCGGTCGTGCGGGACGGCGTTGTGGGAGACTGTGGAGGTGCCGGAGGTCAATCTGATCTGGAAGGACGCCACGTGCGAGGTCCACCGGACCGTGGTGGGACCGATGGACAACAACGTGTACGTCGTGCGCTGCCGGCGGACCGGCGACGCCGTGCTCGTGGACGCGGCCAACGAGCACGAGGCCCTGCTCGACCTGTGCCGCGAACTGGGTGTCCGCAGCGTGGTGGAGACCCACGGCCACTGGGACCACATCCAGGCCGTGCCGGCCGTCCGCGACGCCGGATACGAGGTGGCGGTCACCCGGGAGGACGCCGACATGCTCCCCTCCTACGACCTCTTGTTAAGCGACGACCAAGTCCTCGAGGTCGGTCGGCTCCGCATCCGAACCCTGGCCACCCCGGGCCACACCCCGGGCTCGATCTGCTTCGCCGTGGAGGGCACCCCCCTGCTGCTGTCCGGGGACACCCTCTTTCCGGGCGGGCCGGGCAATACGACCTTCCCCGGGGGCAACTTCGCCACCATCATCCGCTCCATCGATGACCGCATCTTCTCCCGCTTCGAGGCCGACACCATCGTCCTCCCGGGCCACGGCTCCTCGACGACGGTGGGCTCCGAGTCCCCTCACCTCTCCGAGTGGATCGAGCGCGGCTGGTAGCTCCGGGGCGCTCTCCCTACGGGCTCCGCCTGCCCCTTCCAGGCCGAACCGAATTTCCCCTATTCCCGTGTTGGAAATAGGGGTTTCAAGGTAAGCTTTTGCGTGTGACGCCGCTCCTCCAGATCGTCGACCTGCACGTATCCGCAGACGGCAAGCCCATCTTGAAGGGCGTGAGCCTCACCATCGGGCAGGGCGAGTCGCACATCCTCATGGGCCCCAACGGGGCCGGCAAGTCCACGCTGGCCTCGACGCTGCTCGGACGCCCGGGCTACCGGGTCGACCGCGGCGCCATCCGGCTCGCCGGCGAGGACATCACCGAGTGGGCGACGGACGCCCGTGCCAGGGCGGGCCTGTTCCTGGCCTTCCAGTACCCGGAGTCCATCAGCGGCGTCTCGGTGCTCCAGTTCCTCCGCCAGGCTATGGCGGCGCGGAGGGCCGAGGACACCTCGGTGCTCGAGGTCCGGCTCACCATGACGGAGTGGATGGAGCGCCTCGGGATCGACCCCGCGTTTGGCGAGCGCCACCTCAACGAGGGCTTTTCGGGCGGCGAGCGCAAGCGCAACGAGATCCTCCAGATGGCCCTCCTCGACCCCCGCCTGGCGGTGCTCGACGAGACCGACTCGGGCCTCGACATCGACGCCCTCCGGGTCGTCGGACATGGCGTCCAAAAGGTACGGGCCGAGCGGCCGGAGATGGCGGTCCTCGCCGTCACCCACTACCAGCGCCTGCTCGAGTACATGGCCCTCGACCGGGTCCACCTGATGATCGACGGGCGGCTGGTCGAGAGCGGCGGGCCGGAGCTGGCGGCCCGCATCGAGCACGAGGGTTACGCGGACTGGCTGCCCGGCTCGGAGACACGAGAGGGGGATCGACGATGACCGCAGGAGCGCCCCCCATGGACATCGCCGTGTTGCGCAAGGACTTCCCGCTGCTCTCGAGGATCGTCCACGACCGGCCGATCGTCTACCTCGACTCCGCCTCGAGCTCGCTCCAGCCCCGCGCCGTCCTCCGGGCGATGGAGCACTACTACGAGACGACGCACGCCAACGTGCACCGCGGCGTCTACACCAACGCCGAGGAGTCCACGCGCCTCTACGAGCACGCCCGCGTCGCGGTCGGCCGCCTCGTGGGCGCACCCCGGCCCGAGCGCGAGATCGTCTTCACCAAGAACACCACCGAGGCGATCAACCTGGTCGCCCATTCGTGGGGCCGCAGCAACCTGCGAGCCGGCGACGTCGTCGTCCTGAGCGAGATGGAGCACCACGCGAACATCGTCCCCTGGCTCATGCTGGCGAGCGAGCGCGACATCGAGCTGCGCTACCTGCCGATCGACGCCGACGGCCGGCTGGCGCTCGACGACCTGGACCGGACGCTCGAGGGGGCCAAGCTGCTCTCGATCGCCGGCATGTCCAACGTGCTCGGCACGATCAACCCGATCCCGCCGCTCGCCGCGGCGGCCCATCGTGCGGGCGCCCTCATCCTGGTGGACGGCGCCCAGTCCGTCCCGCACCAGCCGGTGGACGTGAGCGAATGGGACGCCGACTTCCTGACCTTCTCCGGTCACAAGATGTTCGGGCCGACCGGCATCGGGGTGTTGTGGGCACGGGCGGAGCTCCTCGAGGCGATGCCGCCGTTCCTGGGAGGCGGCGGGATGATCCTCGACGTGCGTCTCGACCGCTTCCTGCCCGCGGAGCCCCCGTGGCGTTTCGAGGCCGGGACCCCGCCCATCGCCGAGGCCGTCGGCCTCACGGCCGCCGTCGAGTACCTGCAGGGGCTCGACATGCACAACGTCCGCGCCTACGAGCACGAGCTCACCCGCTATGCGATGGGGCGAATCGAGGAGCGTCTCGGTGACAACTGCCAGGTCTTCGGGCCCCCGCCCGGGGACGACCGGGGCGGCGTGCTGTCGCTGGCCCTGCGCGACGTGCATCCCCACGACGTGGCTCAGGTCCTCGACAGCTTCGGCGTGTGCATCCGACCGGGCCACCACTGCGCCAAGCCGCTCATGCGCCGCCTCGGGGTGCCGGCGACCGCCCGCGCCTCGCTCGCCGTCTACAACGAGGAGCGCGACGTCGAGGTCCTGATCGACGGCCTCGAGCAAGCCGGTAGGTTGTTCTGGTGATCTCGATGGCCCTGATCTCGATGGCCCTGGTCTCGGTGGCGCGGAGGCGTTGAGCGATGCCGGACCTTGAGGAGCTCTATCGCGAGATCATCCTCGACCACTACCGGTCGCCGAGGAACCGCGGGGAGCTCGAATCCCCTCCGGCCCACCGGGTGGAGGGCTTCAACCCCCTCTGCGGCGACGAGGTGGTGGTGAGCCTGCTGGTCGATGGCGAGACGCTGTCGGACATCAAGATCGCCGGGAGCGGCTGCTCCATCAGCCAGTCGTCCGCTTCGCTCATGTCCGCTGCAGTCAAGGGCCGCCCGATCAGCGACGTGCAGGCACTCATCGCGACGTTCAAGCGCATGATGTCGGTCCACGGCGCCAGCCTCGGATCGGACGTGACCGACGGCCACGAGCACGATCGGACCGCCTTCCCCGAGGGCGCCGAGTTCGGAGGGGACGCCGCCGACGGCGCCAGGGACGACGAGGACCCGCTCGACCTGAGCAAGCTCGGCGAGCTGGCCGCCCTCCAGGGCGTCGTCAAGTTCCCGGTGCGGATCAAGTGCGCCACCCTGTGCTGGAACGCCCTGTACCAGGGCCTCGAAGAACTCCGCACCGCCGACGCCTGAGCCTTCCGACCCGCCGTCGAGACGGCGGGCTCAGCGACGCAGGTACGCCTGGTAACCGCTCTTCTCGAGCTCTTGGGCCAGCTCCGATGCCCCGCTGGCGACGATGCGGCCCTCCACCAGGACGTGCACGTGGTCCGCGTGCAGCTCCGACAGGAGCCTCGGGAAGTGGGTGACGGCGAGCACGCCGAGCCCCCACTCGGTCGTCGCCTCCTCGATCCGCCGGGCCACCACGCGCAGGGCGTCGACGTCGAGTCCGGAGTCGATCTCGTCCAAGACCGCGAAGCGCGGTCGGAGGACGCCGAGTTGGAGGGTCTCGTTGCGCTTCCGCTCGCCTCCGGAGAGGTCCACGTTGACCGGACGATGGAGGAGGGCCTCGCCGAGCCCGATGCGACGCGCCTCCTCCCGCAGCCGGTCTTGCAGCTCGACGCGATCGGAGGTGTCGGCGGCCTCGGCGATGAGGGCTTCGAGCTGGACGCCGACCACCTCGACGGGATGCTGCAGGGCCACGAAGAGACCGGCGCGGGCGCGCATCCAGGTCGGGAGGGAGAGGAGCTCGCGCCCGCCGATGGTCACGCTGCCCTCGGTCACCTCGACCCCCGGCCGGCCGATCAACGCGTGGGCGAGCGTGCTCTTGCCCGATCCGTTGGGGCCCATGACGGCGTGCACCTCCCCGGGTCCGACGTCGAGATCGATGCCGTGGAGCACCTCGCGACCGCCGGCCCTCGCGGACAGGCCCCGGATGACGAGGTGGCCGGTCTCGACTTGGGCCGCGGCGTCGGCGACCTGGGGGCCGCTCACGGCACCACCACGGCGACCTCGCCGTCGGCCACCTCGACGCCGTAGACCGGAACGGGCTGGGTGGCCGGGAGCGAGCACGGCGCCCCCGTCCGCAGGTCGAAGGTGCTGCCGTGACGCGGGCACTCGATCTCCACCTCGTCCTCCCAGACGTCTCCCTCCGACAGCGAATAGTCCTCGTGGCTGCAGGTGTCGCTCACGGCGTAGAAGTCGTCGCCGATCCGCACGAGGGCGATCGCCAGGCCGTCGGACGAGAACCGTCGGGCCGTGCCGGGCTCGATCTCGTCGACCCGGCACAGCGGTATCCGTCGCGCCGTCATCCGAGGGCCTTCCCGAGCCGGCCCCCGACCTCTCGCCGGAGGCGGTCCTTGGCCCCGGGCACCGGGCAGCGCTCGATGACGTCGTCAAAGAACCCGAGGACGATCAATCGCTCCGCGCGCTGCGACGGCACGCCCCGGGACTCGAGGTAGAAGCGCTCGTCGACCCCCACGGGACCGACGGACGACGCGTGGCTGCAGCGCACGTCGTTCTCCTGGATGTCGAGGTTCGGGACCGAGTCCGCATGGGCGTCCTCGCCCAGGACGAGGTTGTGGTTGGACTGCATGGCGTCGGCCCGCACGGCACCGGGCCGCACCCGGATGAGCCCGCTGTAGATCGACCGGGAGGAGTCCGCCACCGCTCCGATGCAGAGAAGGTCGCTCACGGTGGACGGGGCTCGATGGTCCTGGAGCGTCCGCACGTCGTGCACCTGGGTGCCGGTCCCGAGGTACATCGAGTAGAGCTGGCTGCTGGCGCCGCGGTCGGTCACCGCCACGTCGCTGCGCAGCCGGTCGTAGGCGGCGCCGAGCCCGGCCGTGAAGACCTTGAGCGTCGCGTCCCGGCTCACGGTCGCCGACAGCCGCCCGAGCGTCCAGGCCTCGTCGCCGAGCAGCTGGACCGAAACGTAGGAGAGCGACGCCGCGTCGCCCGCGATGAGCTCGGTGACGGGCAGCACCAGAGCCGCCTCCCCGTCGCCGGCGCCGACCCATGCCTCGACCACCTGCATCTGCGAGCCGGGAGCGACCCGCACCACGGTATGGGGAAACACGGCCGGAGCGGCCGGCCTGCCGGGCGTGGCCTGAGCGCCGGATCCGCACCGGTGGACGATCAGGAGGGGCTTGTCCGCATGAGTCCCGGGACCCACGTCGACGACGAGGGCGTCGGGGACGAAGGCGTCGTGCAGCTGCCCGAGCGCATCGCCACCCGTGAGCACCGAGCCCAGGAGTCGCTCACCGTCGGGGTGCTCGCTCGCCGGCGCCACCTCCACCCCCGGGGGCAGCTGCGGCGAGGGGCCGAGGGGCCGCCCGTTTGCCACGACGACGAGCCCCAGGCGGTCGCCCAGGTCGTCGCCGATGTCCTCCCCCGCGAGCTCGTCGCCGATCGGGTCCGTGTCCATCGCGGGCGAGTAGTCGTCCAGTGCCAGGCGGTCGATGGGCGAGTAGCGCCACACCTCCTCGGCCTCCGACGGCAGCTCCATGCGGGAGAACCGCTCCCAAGCCTGCGTGCGGCGGCGCGAGAGCCACGCCGGGCCGCCGAGACGGGCGACCGCATCTTCGGTGAAGGGGCTCAGCGGTCCACCCCCGGTCGGGTTAGCCTGCTCCGGCGATGGCTCGGCACGAACCGGTCCTCGGAGGGGAGTTCTCCTCGGAGGCGCTCACGCTCGAGATCGCCGGTCGCGTCGCCACGTTGTGGCTGGACCGACCCGAGGCCCGAAACGCCTTGGGTCCGGACCTGTGGCAGGACCTTCCCGAGGCGATGTCCGTCGTCTCGGAGGAGCCCGAGGTCCGGACCGTCATCGTGGCGGCCAAGGGTCGCGACTTCTCGGTCGGCCTCGACCTGAAGGCGATGTTCGGCGGCTCCGGGCTCGGCAACTCCTACACCGGCACCCCGGGTCCCGATGGACGGCCGGAGTCGATGGCGGCCCGGGCCACGGGCGGCCGCGCCATGATCCGCCGCCTTCAGGCCGCCATCACAGCCGTCGCCGACTGCCCGAAGCCCGTGATCGCGGCCGTCCACGGCTACTGCATCGGCGGCGGCGTCGACCTGGCGTCGGCCTGCGACATCCGGCTCGCGTCGTCCGACGCCGTCTTCTCGGTGCGCGAGGCCAAGATGGCGATCGTGGCGGACCTCGGCAGCCTCCAACGCCTCCCGCGCATCGTCGGCGCTGGCCATACGGCAGAGCTCGCCTTCACCGGAAAGGACATCGATGCGGAGGAGGCCTGCCGGATCGGCCTCGTCAACCGCGTCTTCTCCGACCAAGAGGGTCTGCTCGACGGTGCCCGATCCTTGGCGGGCGAGATCGCCGCCAACTCGCCACTGGCGGTGCAGGGCACCAAGGCGGTGCTGCGCGCCGGCGAGGGGCGCAGCGTCGCCGAGGGCCTCGACTACGTGGCCACGTGGAACGCGGCGTTTCTGGCCTCCGACGACCTGATGGAGGCGCTGACCGCCTTCTTGGAGAAGCGCCCGCCCGACTTCACCGGGCGCTGAGCGTCTCAGCGACCCCTCCGCCACCAGCGGCGGCCCCCCCGCCGCTCCTCCTCGCGATCCTGCTTGCGGATCTCCTCTAAGACGTCTGGTGCCACCTCGTTCACGATGTCCTCGGCGTGGTCGAGAACGTTGGCGATGTCCTCCCCCGGCAGGTTCGGCTCGTCCTCGATGGCGGGCTCGACCAGGCTGCCGTGGACCCATCCGGCGTCGGCGAGCCGTGGCTGGTAGGAAGAGCAGTCGTTCGGGCAGCGCCAAGGGGCCTCCGGCGCGAGGTCGAGGACGCAGAACCGCGCCACCTCGCCAGAGTCGTAGGTGCGGCTCTGGAAGTGCTTGCACTCCTCTCGCATCGGCATGGCATCCTCCGGGGCCCGCTGGCGGCGCCGGCTCAGCCGACGGCGCCCTCCATCTGCAGCTCGATCAACCGGCTCCACTCCACCGCGTACTCCATCGGCAGCGTACGGGTGACCGGCTCGATGAACCCGTTGACGATCATGCTCATCGCCTGGTTCTCCGACAGGCCACGGCTCATCAGGTAGAAGAGCTGGTCGTCGCCGATCTTAGACACCGTGGCCTCGTGACCGATGCGGGCGTCACGCTCGCCCACCTCCATGTAGGGCTTGGTCTCCGAGACGGACTGTTCGTCGAGCAGCAGGGCGTCGCACCGAACGTACGCCGCCGACTTGTAGGCACCCTCGTCGACGTGGACCTTGCCCCGGTAGGTGGTGACCCCGCCGTCCTTGGAGATCGACTTGGAGATGATGGTCGAGGTGGTCTCGGGCGCCACGTGGTACATCTTGGCCCCGGCGTCCTGGTGCTGCCCCGGACCGGCGTAGGCGACCGACAGGACCTCGCCGCTCGCCTTGGGGCCCATCAGGTAGACGGACGGGTACTTCATCGTGAGGCGCGAGCCGATGTTGCCGTCGATCCACTCGACGCGGGCCTCGGCCTCCGCCCGCGCCCGCTTGGTCACCAGGTTGTACACGTTGCTGGACCAGTTTTGGATGGTGGTGTAGGTGATGTGGCTGCCCGGAAGCGCCACCAGCTCCACCACGGCGGAGTGCAGCGAGTCCGTCGAGTAGACGGGAGCGGAGCAACCCTCGATGTAGTGCACCTCGGAACCCTCGTCGGCGATGATCAGGGTCCGCTCGAATTGGCCCATGTTCTCGGCGTTGATGCGGAAGTAGGCCTGCAGGGGCATGTCCACCTTGACCCCCGGCGGCACGTAGATGAACGAGCCACCCGACCACACCGCGGAGTTGAGGGCCGCGAACTTGTTGTCGTTGGGCGGGATCACCGTCCCGAACCACTTGCGGACGATCTCGGAATGCTCCCGCACGGCCGTGTCCATGTCGCAGAAGAGGACGCCCTGGGCCTCGAGGTCCTCGCGGTTGCGGTGGAAGACGACCTCGCTCTCGTACTGCGCCGTCACGCCGGCCAGGTACTTGCGCTCGGCCTGGGGGATGCCGAGCTTCTCGTACGTGTTCTTGATCGAGTCGGGGAGGTCGGTCCACTCCTTGACCTGCGACTCGGTGGGCTTGATGTAGTAGTAGATGTCGTTGAAGTCGAGATCGGGCATGTTGACGGCGAACCATGGGGCCATGGGGCGGCGCTCGAAGCGCTTGAGCGCCTTCAGGCGGAATTCGCGCATCCACTCGGGCTCGCTCTTCATCTCGGACATCTCCCGCACGATGTCCGTGTTGAGGCCCTTCTTCGGCTTGAAGACGTAGTCCTCCTCGTCACTCCAGCCGAGCTGGTACCGACTGAGGTCGAGGTCCATCGCTGCCATGTGCGCTCCCGGGGGTGCTCTACCTGCCTGGAATTTCCCCTACGTCGATAGTAACAACCCTACTGGGCTCTCGAAACGCCTTGCGGTCAGGATTGTTGTCAGGATTCCCCCATGGAACCTCCCGATCCGGAGCGCCGCCCGACGGAGCTCACGACCCATGGGGACGTCCGCGTCGACGAGTGGTTCTGGCTCCGCCACCGCGACCCCGAGGTGCTGGCCCACCTCCGGGCCGAGAACGACTACACGGAGGCGGTCCTCGGGCGACTGGCCGGGCTCCGGGAGGAGCTCTTCACCGAGATCGTCGGGCGCATCGAGGAGACCGACGTCTCCACGCCGGCCCGCCTCGGGCCCTGGTGGTACTACCACCGGACCCGGACCGGCAGCGACTATCCCGTCCACTGCCGGTGCCCCGCACCGCCCGACGCCGAACCCCCCGACGTCACGACGACCCACGCGGACGAGCAGGTCATCTTGGACGAGAACACCCTGGCCGGCGACGGCTCCTACCTCGCCGTCGGCACCCTGGTCCCGAGCCCGGACCATCGGTGGCTGGCCTACGGGGCGGACCGGAGCGGCAACGAGCGCTTCGGGCTGCGCTTCAGGAGGATCGACGAGCGCCCGGGGTCGGGCCTGGACTGGGAGGAGTCGCCCGAGACGGTCCCCGGCGTGTCCTACGGCGGCGGATGGGCGAACGACAACCGCACATTCCTCTACACGCGCGTCGACGATGCCATGCGTCCCTTCGAGGTCTGGCGCCACGCGGTCGGCACCGACCCGGCCTCCGACGTCCTCGTGCTGCACGAGCCCGACGAGCGGTTCCACCTCGGGGTCCACCGGGGCCGCGACGGCGCCTACCTGGTGATCGAGGCCGAGAGCTCCATCACGAGCGAGACCCGGGTGGTCCCTGCCGGCCAGCCCGAGCGCCCGCCCAGGCTGGTCGTACCGAGGCGCCAGGGCGTCGAGTACCGCGTCGAGCACCATCCGGGAGCGGGCGGGGGGGACGGGACCGAGGGGGTCGACGGCGGCGGCGGCTGGTTCGTCATCCTCACCAACGACGACGCCCAGGACTTCCGGCTGGTGGTGGCCCCCGCGGACCGGCCCGACCGCCCCAATTGGAGGGAGCTCGTCCCCCACCGGCCCGGGGTGCGGCTCGAGGGCGTCGACGTGCTCGAATCCTGGCTCGTCCTCGGCGAGCGGCTGGAGGCCGAACCCAGGCTCCGGGTGGCACCCTTCCCCGACCTCGGCGAGGGGAGCCAGGACCTGGACGTCCTCGACGCCAGCTGGCTCGTGCCGGAGCCCGAGTCGCCCGCCAGCACCTGGCCCGGCTCCAACCTCGAGTTCGCGACCGAGCAATTCCGCTACGAGCAGTCGTCCCTGGTCACCCCGAGGACGACCCTCGACGTGGAACTGGCCTCGCGCCGGTCGGCGGTGCGCAAGCGACAGCCGGTCCTCGGGGACTTCGACGCCTCGCGCTACCGCACCTTCCGCCTCTGGGCCCGATCCGCGGACGGCACCGAGGTGCCCATGTCGGTCGTCCACCGCATCGACCTCCTGCCCGACCCCGGGGCGCCGCCGGGCACGCCGCCGAGCGCACCCGCCCCCTGCCTCCTGTACGGCTACGGGGCCTACGAGCACTCGATCGACCCCGTCTTCTCCTCCCTCCGCCTGAGCCTGCTCGACCGGGGATTCGTGTTTGCCATCGCGCACGTCCGCGGGGGCGGCGAGCTGGGCCGCCGTTGGTACGAGGACGGCAAGGTGGGAGCCAAGGCCCATACCTTCGACGACTTCATCGCTTGCGCCGGCCTGCTCGTCGAACGCGGCTTCACGGCGCCCCGGTCACTCGCCGGGCGGGGAGCCTCGGCGGGCGGTCTGCTCATCGGCGCGGTGGCCAACCGGGCCCCCGAGCTCTTCCGAGCGCTGGTCGCCGAGGTGCCCTTCGTCGACGCACTCACGACCATCCTCGACGACAGCCTCCCGCTGAGCGTCATCGAGTGGGAGGAGTGGGGGAACCCGGGGGCCGATCCCGAGGTCTACGCCGCCATGAAGGCGTACTCGCCGTACGACAACGTGCGGGGTGCGGACGCCGACGGCCGGCCCTTGCGCTATCCCGACATCCTCGCGACGACCGGCCTGGAGGACCCCAGGGTCGGCTACTGGGAGCCAGCCAAGTGGGTGGCCCGTCTGCGGGCCGCCAACCCGGCCAACCGGGCGCTCCTCCATGTCGAGATGGGAGCGGGCCACGGCGGGCCCTCCGGCCGCTACGACGCCTGGCGAGACGAGGCCTTCGTGCTCGCCTTCGTCCTCGACGCGCTGGGCCTGGCGGGATCGTCAGACGGGGCGGCGACGAGCTAGCCGCCCCCGCTCAGGCGGTGGGCTGGAGCGTCATGTTGAAGGGGGTCAGGAACCCGGCCGGGTAGGTGGCCGGGACGCCGTTGACCGAGACCTGGAGCGAGTGCGGGGCCCCGATGTCGAGCACGGTCACGCCGCTCGCCTGCAGCACCTGGGGCGTACCGGGAGCGATGAGGCCGGTGAACAGGGCTGATCCGGTGTCCTGGGACGTTGCCTGCACCCAACACTCCCCGGAGGTGACGGTCAGGGTCACGGTGTAGGTCGGCCCCGGCACCGAGTAGGTGCCCGCCGACGGCGTGCCGGACACCGTCACCAGGCTCTTCGGGGCCGTCGTCGGCGTCGTCGAGGTGTGCGAGCTGTGGGACCCGGTGCCCGAGTGCGCCGTGGTCGACGTGCCCTGCGTGGTGGCGGTGTGCTGGGTGCTCGGGGAGTGTTGGTTCCCCGACGCGTTGTGGGAGCCCGACGGCGACCCGGATGACGTGACGGCGTAGACGATGACGGCCACCACCGCCAGCCCCGCGACGACGATCGCGGCGATCGGGATGATCGGTCGCCTCGGACGATGGTTCATCCGCGACACTGCCCGGTCGCGCCGCGACGGCGGCACGAGGTCCTGGTCGACAGGAGGAGGTCCGCTGCCACGAGCGCCGCGCATGTCGTCGAAGACGAGGCGTGACCCGCCGTTGTTGCGCTCGGGCCCCGAGGGGTGGAATCCGAGCCCCGCCTCGTTCCCGCCGTCCGGGTCGATCCTGATCGGCCCCTCGGGTGTCGAGCTCGGGTCCCTCCCTGGCTCGCTCCGCTCCCCCTCGGACCCCGTGCCCGGTTCGCTGATCCGGACGATCGACGCGCGGGCCGACTCGCTCTGGGCCGCCGCGGGCGGGCTCGCCATCTCGTGGCGGGCGCGCCCGGGCTCGGAGCCCGCTTGCTGCGCCGCCGTCCCTGTGTCAGACCCAGTCGAGGAGGCGTGCGCCGGGCGTGCCACGAGGGGCTCGTCGTACTCCCGCCCAGGTTGGAGCGACTCCCACGGGATGGGGTCCTGGCGCACGGGCTCTCGATGGAGTGGCTCGTGTCCCTCCTGGGGCGCTTCGTCCCCCTCCCGGTACGAGGCCCAGACCCGCCCGGGCGGGCCAGGGTCGTCCTCCTCGGCACCGACGCGGTCGGCCTCGCGCTCGTCCTCGGGAGCGTCCGAGTGGGGAGGGAGCACCCGAACCGAGCTCCGGGCGCCGCGGCGCATGTCGTCCAGCGTGTCGAGAGCGTGCCGGTAGCCCTCCACGGAGTGCACATCCTCGGCGCTGCGCCGGCGCAAGCCCCAGGCGGCCAACAACAAGGCCACGACCACGACGATCAAAGCGATCAGCGCGACCATCGTCACCATTCAACAGTACGGAGCGCACCCGTGCGGCGCGCCCGTCGTGCGCAGTCGCGAGGCAGCGCCTTAAGCCCCGGTCACCACGCCGCACGTCGACACGCGGCGGAGAAAAGAAGCGACTGATCGCACTTTGCCAGGGCCAGGAGACAACACTCCGACGACCATCGATTCGTGCGTCCAAGCACTTTCGGGGGTATTGGCCGATGTATGCACACCTCATCTCCATATCGGATGGACACATTGCGCAATCCTTCCGCCGACAACCGGTATCGTCGACATTCGGGAAATAGCAATGGGGGAACACCCTTTGGGAGGACAGGACTGTTGAACATGGCAAACAAGATGGATGGCCGTCGCGCCAGAGGAATGCGCACCCGCGCCGCCATCATCGACTCGTTGCTCGAGCTGGTCGGTGAGGGCGATCTGAGCCCGACAGCTCAACGAATAGCCGACCGGGCCGGAGTATCGGTTCGGTCGGTCTACCAGCACTTCAATGACGTCGAGGGCTTGTTTACGGAGGCGGCCGACCGGGCCCGCAAGAATGCGGAGGAGCTCCGGGAGCCCATCGATCCGGGCCTACCGCTCGACGAGCGTGTCGACCGCTTCGTGGCGGTACGCAGCGCGATCTTGGAGGAGCTGAGAGCGTTCATCCGGGCCGCAAGGCTCGTCGAGCCCTCTTCCGACGAGCTGAGAAAGTACCGGGTCAAGCTCGAAAAGGACGCCCGCGACGAGTTGGGACGGGTCTTCGGCCGCGAGCTCAGCAAGGCCGACGGGGCCACCCGACGTCAGCTGGTCGCCGCCCTCGATCTGTTGAGCACGTGGTCGGCATGGGAGCACCTGCGCGACAACAACACGAGCGTTCGGGCGGGCCGTCAGATCATGCGGAACGGCATCGCTGCGCTGCTCCACGGAATTCCGGCGGTCGTCTGAGCCTTTCGGCCGGGGCACTCCGCTCGGCCGGCGAAAACGCGTGGCCGGGCGAGCTCAGGTGCATAGCCCCTGACTAGGTGCGCAACCCCTGACGTGGACGGAGGTCGGACGGTATCTCGTCCCGTCGGGGGTTGGCCCGGTCCCTCTCGGACATCACGGGCTCGTCGATCCCCCAGTCGGCCGCGACGAGGGGATCGTCCCAGGCCAGGCCCAGCTCGTCGGCCGGGTTGTAGTAGCCGTCCACGAGGTACATCAGCAACACGTCGGTGAGCGCGGCGAATCCGTGTGCCACGCCGGGCGGGATGAAGAGGCCACGGTCCACGTCCCCGTCGAGGTCGTGCACGTAGGTGCCGCCGTCGGTGGGAGAGCCGATCCGGAGGTCGTGGAGCACGACGCGGGCCCTCCCACGCAGGACGTACCAGTAATCCGCCTGGTGAAGGTGGTAGTGAAGGCCGACCAGGGAGCCCGCGCAGCGCTCCGCCCGGTTGGCCTGGACCATCTCGCGCCCGAGACCCAGCCACGATCGCCGGTAGCTCTCGACGAAACGTCCACGCCCGTCCCGGTGTGCCTCCGGGGTGACGACGACGACGTCGGCGATCGTCTGAACAGGGTCGATGGCCGGCACGGGGGCCGACCCTACCGCCTGCCCTACCCCGTGCGGCTCGAATCGCTCGAGATCGCTCTCTGCTCGAGCTGGAGGATGGGTCGAGGGGAGGGGGAGATCGAGGGTCCTCAGGGCACAAAAGCCCAGCTCAGACTCGATCTCTACCTGAGGTTTAGGCTAACGCCTCGAACCGGCCGAAGCTCGACCGGTAGTAGACGAGGGGGTCCCCGGAGCGGGCGCTCATCGCCACGACGGACCCCGTCACGAGCTCGTGGTCCCCGGCGTCGTGGATCGTGTCGAGCCGGCACTCCACCCAGGCGAGGACGCCGTCGATGACCGGCGTCCCGAGCGTCCCCTCGCGCCACGCGACGCCCCGGAACTTGTCGCCGCCGGACACGGCGAAGCTCCGGCAGAGCTCCTCTTGGTCGCTGCCCAGGATGTTGACGCAGAACGCACCTGCTCTGGCGATACGCGGCCAGCTGGTGGAGCTCTTGGCCGGCGCCAGCGCCACCATCGGCGGCTCGAGCGAGAGCGAGCTGAAGGTCTGGCAAGTGAAGCCGACGGGCACCCCCTCCTCGAGGGCCGTCACGATCGTCACGCCGGTCGGGAAGTGCCCGAGGACGTCCTTGAACCGTGCCTCGTCGAAGCTGTGGGCGGGCGGCTCTCCGAACTGCTCCTCGACCTGCCCCGGTTCCGCCTGCCCTGGTTCCACCCGCTCAGACGGCACGCTTCTCAAGCCCTCCCGAGGTCGATCGTGGAGCCTTCGTGTGCCACCGAGATGTCCTCCAGTGCCTTGGCGTCCGGCAGGTGCCGGGCCATGTCGACGAACCTCGCGATGGCGGCGTCGGTGTGCCGCGGATCGTGATGGAAGAGGACGAGGCGCCGGGCCCCCGACTCGGCCGCCACCCTCACCGCGTAGGCGAAGGTCGAATGCCCCCAGTCGGCGTACTCGACGTACTCCGCGTCGGTGTACTGCGCGTCGTGGATCAGCAGGTCGGCACCTCGGCACAGCTCGAGGACCCGGTCGTCCACCGAGAAGCGGTCCGGAGGGGCCTGGTGGTCGGGGATGTACGCGAGCACCCTGCCATCGCACGCGATCCGGTACCCGAGGGTCGTGCCGACGTGGGGCACCAGGCGGGCCGAGACCTTGGCACCCCCCACGACCAGCTCGCCCTCGTCCGTGTCGTGGAACCGGATCTGCCCCCGGAATTCCGTCAGCTGGATGGGGAAGAACGGCGGCTGCACCACCTGGAGGAGCGTGCGATAGAGCCCGTCGGGCTGCCGGGGCCCGTGGACCTCCATCGTGGCCCCGGGGTCCCGGAAGGGGCTGAAGAAGGGAAGGCCCAGGATGTGGTCGAAGTGCAGGTGGGTCAGCAGCGCCGTGGCCCGCAACGGTCTCCCCTCGAACCGGGCCTTGCGCTGCAGGGACTCACCCAGGGCCCGCAGGCCCGTGCCGAGGTCGAGGATCAGCGGGTCCTCCCCCTCGGAGCTGACCAGCACGCACGACGTGTTGCCGCCCACCTTGAAGTACTCGTCGCCCGAGGTCGGGCAGGAGCCCCGCACGCCGTAGAACGTGACCTCCACCGGGCAAGAGTACCGCCGAGGAGAAAGATACCGTTTCGAGCCATGGAGCCACAGGCCGTCGTCGCCAACGGAGTGGAGTTCGCCTGCTTCACCGAGGGGCCTGAGGACGGCCCCCTCGCCCTGTGCCTCCACGGCTTCCCCGACACCGCCCACACGTGGCGTCACCTGCTGCCCGTCCTCGCCGGAGCGGGCTTCCGGGCGGTCGCACCGTTCCTGCGCGGCTACGCCCCCACGAGCGTTCCGTCGGACGGGCGCTACCAGATCGGTGCCCTCGCCCGGGACGCCAACTCCCTCCACGACGCGCTGGGCGGCACGGGCGACGCGGTGCTCATCGGCCACGACTGGGGCGCCCTGGCCTCGTACTCGGCCGCGGCGCACCGGCCGGGACGCTGGAGGCGCCTGGTGGCCGCCGCGGTGCCCCCTCCTCCAGCGGTGGCGACCGGGTTCTTCGGCTACGACCAGCTCCGGCGGAGCTGGTACACCTTCTTCTTCCAGTCACCCCTCGCGGAGATGGCCATCCCGCTCGACGACTTCGCCTTCATCGACCGGCTGTGGGCCGACTGGTCCCCCGCCTACGACGGGTCATGGGACGCGGCGAGGGTCAAGGAGGCCATCGGCACGCCCGACCGCACCCTGGCCGCCATCTCCTACTACCGGGCCCTCTACGACCCGACCCTGCACGACGCGGACCTGTCGGCAGAGCAGGACGCCGCGGTGGCCGGCGTCCCCGTCCCGACCCTCTACCTCCACGGCGGCGCAGACGGCTGCATGGCGATCGAGGCGGTGGACGATCCCCTGCCGTTTCTCGGCCCGGGCTCTCGCTTCGAGATCCTGCCCGGGGCGGGCCACTTCCTCCACCTGGAGCGGCCCGCAGAAGTGGCCCAACTCGTGCTGGGCTTCCTCGGTCCCTGAAGCGCCCGAGGGGATGGGGCGCCTGAGGCGGACCGGGTGGTGGGGCCGATGGGGTGCCCGAGCGGGCGAGACCGGCCGGTCCGCGACGCTCAGGCGAGCTGCAGCCGCCCACCCGGACCGCGACGCACCATCTTCTCGGCGATCAGCCCTTCGACCATGCGCCGCAAGCGCTCGGGTTCGCCGTGCCACCCGGTGATGAGCGCCACGTCCCGGGACGCCACCGGGCCGGTCCTCAGGGCGTCGACGAGGCGGCCCCGTCCCTGCCGGTCCGAGCCGGCGAAGGCCGGCTGGACCCGGGAAGCACCGGCCGTCCCCTCCGCGGGGTCGGGCTCCGGCCAACCCTGCTCGGCCCACGCGCAGCGGCGTGACAGCGTGCAGCTCGCACATCTCGGCCGTCGCCGGGTGCACACGGTGGCGCCGAGGTCGAACACCGACTGGTTGAGCTCCCAGGACCGACCCGGTGGCACGAGGGCGTCGGCCAGCGACTGCGCCTCTCTGCGGCTCCCGATCGCCCGGCCCGCCACGAGTCGCGCCACGACCCTTGCCGCGTTGGTGTCGACCACGCCCGTGTCGTGCCCGAAGGCCAGGGAGAGGATCGCCCGTGCGGTGTACTCCCCCACCCCCGGCAACGGCAGGAGATCGGCCAGATCCCCGGGCACCCGACCGCCGTGCTCGGCGACGATCACCTCCGCCGCTCGGTACAGGTTGAGGGCGCGGCGGTTGTACCCCAGGCCCGCCCACGCCCGCACCACCTCGCCGGGGCCCGCGTCCGCGCATCGCCGAGGAGTGGGGAATCGCCGCACGAACCGCTCGTAGGGCTCGAGCACCCGCTGCACCTGGGTCTGCTGGAGCATCACCTCGCTCACCATGACCCGCCAGGGGTCACGGGTGCGTCGCCACGGGAGGTCGCGGCGGTTGCGGGCGCCCCAAGCGAGGAGGTCGTCCCTCACCGCCACCGCTCGCCCGGCCGAGCCGGGCTCGGGCCCGCTCAGTCCCAAACCGTCTCGGGATAGGGCCGGCGGCGCGCCGGGGCCGAGGCCCTCTTCCACACCATGACCTTGCGGCGGAAGTAGCAGACCTCCTCGCCCCGCTGGTTAAAGGCCTTGGTCTCGACCGTCACGATCCCCCGGTCGTCCTTGGAGCGCGAGGGCACCTTCTCGAGCACGCGGGTCTCGGCGTAGATCGTGTCACCGTGGAACGTCGGGTACCGGTGGACCAGCGACTCGACCTCCAGGTTGGCGATCGCCGCCCCGCTCACGTCGGGGACGCTCATCCCGAGGGCCAGGGAGTAGACGAGGTTGCCGACGACGACGTTGCGACCGTGGACCGTCTCCTCCTGGGCGAACCAGGCGTTGGTGTGCAGGGGATGATGGTTCATCGTCACCATGCAAAAGAGGTGGTCGTCGTACTCGGTGATGGTCTTGCCCGGCCAGTGGCGATAGACGTCGCCAGGCTCGAAGTCCTCGAAGTACCGGCCGAAGGGCCTGTCGTACACCGCCACGGGGCGTTCCCGGCTAGGACCCGTCGGCCGGCGGGCGGGTGGAGAACCCGATCTGTGCGCCGCCGAGCTCCTGACCGTCGATGGTCAGACGCCAGACGAAACGGGTCGAGGACGGCAAGGGGATCGGCCCCAGGTTCACGGCCAGGGCGACGTCGACCGGGGACCCCTCCGGCACCCCGGGGGGATGGGCGACGGTGAACTCCCCGCGCACCTCGACCGGCTGCTGGGAACCGTCGGGGGTCTGCACCATCACCGGACGCCCGTCGGCGTCCTCCAGGAACAGCTCCCAGTGGTGAGGCACCCCTGCCTCGTTCCAGTCGACGTCGATCTTCAGCGCCACTGCGGAGGGAACCGGATCTGGACCGGTGATGCTCCAACCTCCGCCGAGGATGTAGAGCTTGCCCTCCGAGACCTGGGCGGCATCGCACAACAGCATGGTGACCCTCATGCGCAGGAGGTTAGTGCCGCCTCAGCCAACGTTTGCCCGGATTCGGTTGTCACATCCGCAGAGCAAAGTTCGCACGTGCCTCGCCAGCGCCCAGCCGATGGCCCGCCCGTCGTCTACCGCACCGCTCGGATCGCCTTGCGCCTCACCCCTGCCCAGAGCCGGCGCTGCTTCCGACTGCTCCGGGCCGGGGGCGACGTCTGGGCCGCCCTGATCGAGCTGAATGCGGTTCGTTTTCGGCGGAGGGCAAAGCCCCTCCTCTCCTACCAAGAGCTCTGCCGGGAAGCCGCCGGGGTGCGCGTCGGCGAGCTCTCGGCTCCGGCGCTGCGCTCGGTCCTGCGCCGCTACGCCGACGCCTGCATGGAGACGGCCAAACGGAAACGCCGTGGCGAGCGGGGCCGCTACCCGAGACGCCGCCGACACTTGGTGCCGCTGCGCTACTACCAGGGGACCTTCGAGCTCGAGGACCGCCGGGTGCGATTGTCGATGGCCCGTGTGGTCCCCAGGTTGTGGCTGCGCTTGGCCCGACCCTTCCCCTACCCCGCCGATCAGATCCGCTCGGTCACCCTGCTCTGCGACGCCGGGCGCCTGGTCCTCGACGTCACGGCCGAGGTGCCGGTGACACCGTGCCCCGGTGCCGAGGTGGCCGGGGTCGACCCCGGGATCATCCACCCCTTCGCCGTCGCCGGATCGACCCATGCCCTGCTCGTCTCGGGACGGGCGATCCGGGCCGAGGAGCGCTTGCACCTCGCCGACACCAAGGTTCGGCAGCGAAAGATGGCCCGGAAAGCCCCGCGGCGCGGTCAGAGGGGGTCTCGGCGTTGGCGAAAGCTTCGAGCCACCCAGCGTCGAGCCGAGGCCCGCCACCGTCGCCGAGTCCGCCAGGCCCACCACCAGGCGGCCCGGGCCGTGGTCACCTGGGCGAAGGGCCACGACATCGGCACCCTCGTCGTCGGCGACCCCAAGGGCATCGCCAAGAGGAAGGCCGGCCGCGTCCAGAATCGCCGGGTGGCGAACACCTGGCGCCGCACCCATCTCCTCCGGGCCCTCCCCGACAAGGCCACGGTGGCTCACCGTCGTGCGGATCGACAAGCGGGGCACCTCTTCGACCTGTCCCGAGTGCCACCGGCGCACCCCCAAGCCCAGGGGGCGGGTCTTTCGCTGTCTCCACTGTGGGCACCGAGGTCATCGAGACCTCGTCGGTGCCCGGAACATCGCCGCTCGAGGCGGCGGAACCACGAAGGCACCGGTCCTCGTCACGCACCGTCGAGCCGGCACCGTGCCGGCCCGGCGTGATCGGCGTCGTCAGCTCATGGACGAACGTCGATCCTGCCCGGCACCGGGCCGCCCTCTTTCGTCAGGGGGAGTCGCTCGTCGGAGGTCTTCTACGCAGGTGGAGGGCCTGGCTTCTGGCCACCGGCGAGGATCGGACAACGTGGTACGCGTTGCCTGAAGGGGCACTAGACGGCTTGGCGCGGGCCTCACGCCAAGGCGGGCGGCGGCTCTTCGAAGACGCCGGGCGTGGGACAATCGCACCTCCATGGACGCGTTCACCGGCCTGCGCGACGACGTCTACCGGCGGCCGCTCGCCACGGCCCTCGAGCGTCTCGGCCTCGCCCCCGGGTGGCGCTGCGTGGACGTCGGAGCCGGAGGGGGTGACGTCTCGGTCGCCCTGGCCGAGGTGGTCGGCCACGGCGGGCGCGTCTATGCCGTCGACAGCGACCCCGCCGCCCGCGACGCGGTGGCCCGTGCCGCTGCGGCACACACCCAGGTGCTGGCGATCACCCAGGCGGGCGAGGACCTCGTGCTGCCGGAGCTCGTCGACCTCGCCTTCTGCCGTTTCCTGCTCCTGCACGTGGTCGAGCCCGCCGCGGTGCTCCGCCGGATGGCCGCGGCCGTTCGGCCCGGGGCATGGGTGGTCGCACAGGAGCCGGTGACCTCGGCCGGTCGCATCGACGGCGAGCCCCTCTCCATGCCCGACGCCCGGCACCCCGACATCGGGGCGTTCCTGCCTTCCCTGTTCCGCCGGGTGGGCCTCGAGATCACCGACGCCTGGGCGGAGTCCCAGGCGGGCTGCGGCCCGGGTCCCGTCTCGGCCTATCTCTCCACCCTGACGGGCGTGGACCCAGGGGAGGACCCCGTCATCCTGCCGCCGCTGGTGACCGTCGTGGGCCGAAGGCCCCCGGCCTGGGATCCGGGCGGCGGCGTCGGAGCGCCCGGGCCCTGAGCGACATCCCGGGCGGTACGGTGCATCCCGTGGAGCCCGAGACCTCGGCCGCAGACCTGGACGCCGCCGGTCGCGCCGTTGCGCTCGCCGAGGAGGCGGTCGGCCGGGCGTTGCGATCGCTCGGCGCGGCACGGCGGGATCGACGCCAACCAGGTCGTGGCCTATGACCTCGCCCACGCCGCCGCAGGGTGCGCCACGGCCCGGGCCACCCTCGACTACGGGTCGCTCGGGGAGATCGAGCGGAGGATCTGCTGCGTGTTCGTCGCAGACGTGGTCGCCGACGTGGCCTCGAGATCCTTCGGCAGGGAGCAGGCCTGGGATGTCGAGCCCGGCTGGTGGCAGGACGTGGCGGGCTTCCTCGCCGACTACCGGGATCCCTCCGTCCTCGCATCCCTCGCCGAGATCGAGGGTCCGCGACACCTCGACTCGGACTTCGAGATGGTGGCCGAGACGTTCCATCGCTTCGCCGAGGACCGCATCCGGCCCCGGGCCGAGCGTGTGCACCGCGACAACTCCGACATCCCGGAGGACATCATCGAGGGGCTCGCCGAGCTCGGCGGCTTCGGTCTGTCGGTGCCCGAGGAATACGGCGGCTTCGCCACCGGCGGCGAGCGGGACTACCTCGGGATGGTCGTGGCCACCGAGGAGCTGAGCTGGGGCTCGCTCGGCATCGGGGGCTCGCTGATCACCCGGCCCGAGATCCTCACCCGGGCCCTCGTACGGGGCGGCACAGAGGAGCAGAAGCGGCGTTGGCTACCCCGGCTGGCCTCCGGCGAGATCATGGCTGCGGTCGCCGTCACCGAACCCGACTTCGGCTCCGACGTGGCCGGGGTCACGACGGCCGCCGTGCCGACCGACGGGGGCTGGCGGATCAACGGGGTCAAGACCTGGTGCACCTTCGCCGCCCGGGCGGACGTGCTGATGCTGCTCGCCCGCACCGACCCCGACCGGGCGTCGGCCCACCGTGGGCTCTCGATGTTCGTGGTCGAAAAGCCGCGTGGACCCGGTCAGGGCTTCTCGTTCGACCAGGAGGGGGGCGGGCACACTGGGGGACGCTCCAGCGCTCCCGGGCACATGGAGGGGCGGCCCATCGACACCCTCGGCTACCGGGGCATGCACTCCTACGAGCTCGCCCTCGACAACTGGTTCGTGCCGGCCGAGAGCCTCGTGGGGGGCGAGGAGGGCGTCGGCCGCGGCTTCTACCTCCAGATGCAGGGCTTCGAGAACGGGCGGCTCCAGACCGCCGCGAGGGCCCTCGGGGTCATGCAGGCGGCCTACGAGGCGGCGCTCGCCTACGCCACCGAGCGAAGGGTGTTCGGCGCACCGATCCTCGACTACCAGCTGACCCGGGCCAAGCTCGGCCGCATGGCGGTCGTCATCCAGTCCACGCGGCAGTCCACCTACCAGGTGGCCCGCCTCATGGCCAAGGGCGAGGGGACGCTCGAGGCCTCGATGGTCAAGGCCTACGTGTGCCGGGCGGCGGAATGGGTGACCCGCGAGGCCATGCAGATCCACGGCGGCATGGGCTACGCCGAGGAGTACGACGTGAGCCGGTACTTCGTGGACGCCCGGGTGCTGTCGATCTTCGAGGGGGCGGACGAGACGCTCGCCTTGAAGGTGATCGCCCGGCGCTTGCTGGAGCAGGCCGGCTAACCCTCCGAGCGCCGCAGACCGGCGCGCTCGCCCCGGCTCACGAACTTCACGGCCATCTTGCGGCTGGCCTCGTCGATCATCTCGTCGCCGAACATGACCGCGCCCGTCCGCTCCTCCTCCGTCGCCCGCCGGTAGGCGTCGAGGATGTCCCAGGCCCGGTCGAACTGCTCCTGGGTCGGCGAGTAGAGCTCGTTCAAGACGGTGACCTGGTCGGGGGTCAGGGCCCACTTCCCGTCGTAGCCGAGCACCCGGGTGCGCTGGGCGAAGTCCCGCAGGGCGTCGAGCTCGCGCACCTTCAGGAAGGGCCCGTCGATCACCTGGAGGCGGTTGGCGCGACCGGCCATGAGGATCTTGGAGAAGACGTAGTGGAAGTGGTCGCCGGGGTACTCGGGGATCTGCACTCCCCCGGTGAGCACGGGCATCTCCATCGAGGCGGCGAAGTCGGCCGGTCCGAAGATGATCGTCTCGAGCCGGGGCGAGGCCGCGCAGATCTCCTCGACGTTGATCAGCCCGCGGGTGGTCTCGATCTGCGCCTCGATGCCGATGTGGCCCGGCGGCAGCCCGGCGTGCTGCTCCACCTGCGAGAGCAGGAGGTCGAGGGCGACGACCTCCGAGGCGCTCTGCACCTTTGGCAGCATCAACTCGTCGAGGCGGTCGCCGGCGTTGCCGACCACCTCGATGACGTCCCCGTAGGTCCACTTGGAGTCCCAGGCGTTGACGCGCACGCACAGCACGCGGTCGTCCCAACTCAGGTTCTTGATGGCGTCGACCACCTTGGACCGCGCCGCCTCCTTCTCGAGCGGGGCGACCGAGTCCTCGAGGTCGAGGAAGGTCATGTCGGCGGGCACCGCGGGCGCCTTGGCCAAGAACCGCTCGTTGGAACCCGGCGTCGAGAGGCACGAACGCCTCGGGAGATCACGCGATCGAGCTGACATCAATCCTCACTTGTCCCGTACCTTTCCCGTCCCCGCCGGCGACCCGGGGCGCGGTCACGTCAACGTGTCCCGAAAGAACTCGATGGCGCTGTCCCACAGGAGGCGGGACTCGTCGGGGTTGTGCACCTCGGGTCTCGTGTCGTTGAAGAACGCATGCTCGGAGGCCGGATGGACGACGATGTCGACCTCCTTGCCGAGACCGCGCAGCTCGTCGGCGAGCTGATGGGCGTTCTCCGGTGAGAAGTACTCGTCGTTCTCCGCGTAGTGCCCCTGCACCCTTGCCGAGAGGGCGCTGTAGTCCGGGCGCGCATCGGGCCAGGGGATAAGCCCGTAGCAGGGCACCACCGCCTTGACCGCGTCGGGTCGTTGCGTGGCCAGAACGAGGGCCAGGCCACCACCCATGCAGAAGCCGATGACCCCCACGGCATTGCCCGACGATCGGCGCTGGACCTCGTCGACGGCCCCGCTCATGTCCCTTGCCGCCTGCTCCATCCGCAGCGCCATCATGGCCTTGGCGGCCTCGTCGGGCTCGGTCGTCGAGCGGCCGTGGTACAGGTCGGGCGCCAGGGCGACGAAGCCGGCCTCCGCAAAGCGATCGCACACGTCCTTGATGTGGTCGACCAATCCCCACCACTCCTGGATGACGACCACCCCGGGGCCGGAGCCCGATGCCGGGACGGCAAGATACCCCTGGTCAGCGCCCCCGTTGCTCGGGAATTCGATGATCTCGCCCATGGCGCGGAGCGTACTCGACGCTCCGGCGGCCGGCCGCCCCGGCGAGCACCCTCGTCGGAGGGGGGACGGCCATCGTGAAGTCCGTGTCAAAAGATCGATACGATTCTGTAAAGCGAACGGCTCGAGCGGGCCCGACACGGCGGCAAACACGACGATCACTGCGTCAAGCAGGAGGATCGGAAGCGGTGATCGCCGGACAAGCCGCTCACCGAGTGCGGGAAACCCGCTGTGCAAACGGGCCCGGGACCGCCGGACGAGCCTGCGTGATTGACTCGCCCGAGGCCCATTGGTAAAGATGTCCGGCATTGTGTCCGACGCCGAGCGCGCCATGCGCACCTCGACGCCAATGTCGCGGTTGACCCGACGGTTCTGCGCGACGACGATTGGCGCCGTAGCTACCAGCGCAATGGTGGCCGTGGGGGCCTTTGCCTTCGCGGGCGCCCACCCGGCCGGAGCCGACCAGATCTCCGACCTTCAGGCGCAGGCGGCACAGCTCCAACAGTCGATCAGCACGACCAACTCCCAACTCGAGGCCACGGGCCAGCAGTACGACGCGGCTCAGTACCACCTGAGCCAGATCAACGGCCAGATCAGCGCCACCAAGCAGCAGATCGCCACCGACCAGGCCAAGGTCGCCAAGGACATCGCCACCCTGCGCAAGGCGTCGGTCAACGCCTACGTCACCGACGGCAGCGCGGCGACCCAAAACCCGCTCTTCGCCCAGAACCAGCAGGTGCTGGGCAGCATGCAGGTCTACAACTCGGTGGCCGAGGGTGACCTCTCGACGGCCGTGGCCAACCTGCACACCGACCAGACCCAGCTGAACACTCAGCAGGACCAGCTCCAGACGCAGCAGAGCAACGCACAGGACCAGGTCGACGCCGCCCAGCAGGCCAAGCAGCAGGAGTCGCAGCTCGAGCAGCAACAACAGGGCGAGCTGAGCCAGGACACCGGCCAGATCGCCACGCTGGTGGCCCAGCGCCAGGCGGCGGAGGCAGCAGCCGAGCAGGCGGCCACCCAGGCCCGTCTGGCGGCGGCCCAGCAGCAGCAGCAGCAGCCGACCTCCACCCAGGTGACGGTCCAGGGGGCCGGCGGCAACGGTCCGGCGGGGACCACGACCACGACGGCGCCGACCACCACGGCCGCCCCTGCCGACACCAGCACGACCTCCGGTGGCTCCTCGACCAACAGCCAGGCGAACTTCACGGCCCCGCCGGGAGCCTCGGGGGCCTCCGTGGCCGTCCAGGCAGCGCTGTCCCAGGTTGGGGTGCCCTACGTGACCGGTGGGCGCACTCCCGGAGTCGGGTTCGACTGCTCGGGGCTGACCAGCTGGGCCTGGGGCCAGGCCGGCGTCTCCCTGACGCCGTACTCCGGCGCCCAGATGCAGGAGACGGCCCCGGTCCCGGTCTCCGACCTCGAGCCGGGCGACCTGCTCTTCTACGGTCCGGGCGGCGACAACCACGTCGCCATGTACATCGGCAACGGCCAGCAGGTCGAGGCCACGACCCCGGGCTCGACCGTGATGGTCAACCCCCTGCGCCTCACCGACGATTTCGCGGGGGCCGGGCGACCCTAGCCACGGGCAGCGCCCGGGCACCCCGAAGATTCGGCAGGCAGGCTCTCGGGCCACGCAGTCCCAACCCTCACGGCTGAGCGTACGCTGAACGCCGAGCGCTCCCATGAGACCCGTCCCCGTCGCCTTCCACATCGGACCCCTCGAGGTCCACACCTACGGCATCGGCCTGGCCGTGACCTTCGCCTTTGCCTTCTGGTACTTCGAGCGGCGGCTGGCGACCCGCGGCTACCGCACCGACTGGCTGACGGGGGTCTTCGTCTGGGTCATCGTCTCGGCCGTGGTCGGGGCCCGCGCGCTGCACGTGCTCGCCAACCTGGGCTACTACTCGTCGCATCCGGCCCAGGTCCTGGCCATCTGGCAGGGAGGGCTGTCGTCGTTTGGCGGCCTGCTCTTCGCGGTCCCGGTGGGTCTCGTCCTCACCCGGCGGCGTTGCCCCGAGCTGCCGATCACCCGGGCCCTCGACGTCGTGGCGCCCGTGCTCATGGCCGCGTGGAGCATGGGTCGGCTCCTCGGGCCCCAGCTCATGGTGGCGGGCGGGGGTCATCCCACGACCCAGTGGTTCGGCATGTACTACGCCGGGCAGGTCGGCAAGCGCCTGCCGGTCCCGGTCTTCCAGGCCCTGGAGGACTTCGCCGTGTTTTGCGTTCTCATCCTCCTCGAGCGGCGCCTGGACCGCTGGCCGGACGGGAGCCGCCGGGTCAACTACCCGGCCGGCGCCGTCCTCGGCACCGGGATGGTGCTCTGGGGGATCGAGCGGACCCTGGACGAGCACCTCTGGCTCGGCGAGGACGGCCACCTGGGCTCCGTGCTCGTCCAGGTCGCCGGCGTCGCCCTCGTGGTGGGCGGTGGGGTGCTCCTGGCAGTGACCTGGCGGCGCTGGAGGGACTGGCTGGCCGCCGGGGCGCCCGACGGGAGGGTCGAGGACGGCCCGGGGGTGGAGGAGCCGGCGCCGGAGGGCGCCGGAGACGCTGGAGAGGGATCGGCGCCCGGATGGGCGGACCGGATCAGGCGTTCGGCTTCTCGCCCGACCCCGCCGCTGTCCGGAGCTCCTCCAGGCGGTCGATGAGGGCCAGGCGCTCGACGCCCACGGTGCTGGCGAGCCGAGCCGCGATCTCCTGCGGGGACCAGCGACCCTCGGTGTACACGGCACGGACCTCGGCGGGCTGGTTCCAGACCGCGATCTTCGATCCGACGACCGTGTAGACCTGCCCGGTGATGTGGCGGGCCTGGTCAGAGAGCAGGTAGACGACCATCGGCGCCACGTCCTCGGGGTCGCCCATCTCCTCGAGCTCCTGGGGCACGTTGGCGGACATGCGGGTCCGGGCGATCGGGGCGATGGCGTTGGCCGTCACCCCGTAGCGGTAGAGGCCGGCCGCCGCCGATCGCACCAGGGACACGATGCCGCCCTTGGCGGCCGAGTAGTTGGCCTGGGCCACGCTGCCGGCGAAGGCCCCCGAGGTGAAGCCGATGAGCGCCCCGCCGCCCTCCTGCTTGCGCATGATCGCGGACGCCGCCTTGAACACCGTGAAATGGCCCTTCAAGTGGGTGGCGATGACCGGGTCCCACTCGTCCTCGTTCATGTTGAAGAGCATCCGCTCCCGCAGGATGCCGGCCACCGCGACCACGCCGTCGATCCGGCCCCAGCGGTCCACGGCCGCCTGGACGACGCGAGCGCCCCCCTCCATCTTGGAGACGTCGTCGGCGACCGAGATGGCCTCGCCACCGGCCTCGGTGATCTCCTTGACCACCGATTCGGCAACCTCGCTCGTCGGGCTCTCCCCCGACATGCTGACGCCGATGTCGGCAACGACGACCCGAGCCCCCTCGCTGGCACATGCCAGGGCAACCGCACGCCCGATGCCACCGCCCCCGCCGGTGACCACGACCGCCTTGCCGTCCAGGAACCCTGCCACGTCGTCCTCCCATCGTTCGTAGGCCCCACCGCTGGTCGGCCCGTCGTCGGCGATCTGGTTGACGCCGGAAGGGACCCGTTCTAGCTTTGCCCGCGCCGCGGCCGCCACTTGGCCGGCTCAAGGTTGGACCGATCTCGCCACCACGGCCGGCGCGTGGCGCGATCATCGCTGGAAGAGGACGTACATGAGCGAACTCGGGTTTTGGGCGCTCGCGCAGGAAGAGCCCGGATACCTGGCACTGGTGGGCCCCGACGGCACCGAGCTCACCGCAGGCGAGCTGCTCGGGCGGGCCAACCAGGTGGCTCGGGCCCTGCGGGCCGCAGGGATGGGCAAGGGCGACGTGGTGGCGACGGTGCTGCCCAACGGACCCGAGATGCTCGAGCTCTACCTGGCCGCCCTCCAGGCCGGGATGTACCTGGTGCCCATCAACCACCATCTGGTGGCCCCGGAGATCGCGTACATCCTGAGCGACTCGGGCGCCAAGGTCTTCGTCGCGCACGAGCGGTTCGCCGAGGCCTGCCGGGAGGCGGCCGACGAGGCGGGCATCCCGACGGGCGGGCGACTCGCCGTGGGCACCGTGCCGGGGTTCTCCGACTATGCGTCGGTTCGCGAGGCCCAGCCGTCCGGCGAGCTCGACGACCGGACCACCGGCGACGTCATGAACTACACCTCGGGGACGACGGGCCAGCCCAAGGGGGTGCATCGCCGCCTGAGCGGCCGTTCGCCCGAGCAGGACGCCTTCGGCCTCTCGGGGATCCTCTTTCTCTTCTCGGTGCAACCGAGGGACGACAACGTGCACCTCGTGGGCTCGCCCCTCTACCACACCGCAGTCCTGCGCTTTGCCAGCGCCTCCCTGCATCTCGGGCACACCATCGTCGTGATGGACAAGTGGTTGCCGGAGGAGAGCCTGCGCATGATCGAGCGCCACCGGGTGACGACGTCGCACATGGTCCCCACCCAGATGCATCGCCTGCTGGCCCTCCCCGGCGACGTCAAGGGCCGCTACGAGCTCTCGTCGCTGCGCCACATGATCCACGCTGCGGCGCCGTGCCCGGTCGAGGTCAAGCGGGGGATGATCGACTGGTGGGGTCCGGTCATCGACGAGTACTACGCGGCCAGCGAGGGCGGCGGGACCGTCGTCACGACGGAGCAGTGGCTCGAGCGCCCGGGCACGGTGGGCACGCCGTGGCCGATCTCGGAGGTCGCCATCTTCGACGAACAGGGCGAGCGGATCTCCGAGCCCGGCAAGATCGGCACCGTCTACATGGCCATGCAGGGCGCCGACTTCGACTACCACAACGACCGGGCCAAGACCGACAAGAACCGCATCGGAAAGTTCTTCACCGTCGGCGACATCGGATATCTCGATGAGGCCGGCTACCTCTTTCTCTGCGACCGCAAGGCGGACATGATCATCTCGGGCGGCGCCAACATCTACCCCGCCGAGATCGAGAGCGTGCTGCTGACCCATCCGAAGGTGGGCGACGCCGCCGTGTTCGGCATCCCCAACGAGGACTGGGGCGAGGAGGTCAAGGCGGTCATCGAGCCGGCCGAGGGGGTCTTGCCGGACGACGAGCTGGCGGAGGAGATCCTGGCCTTCTGCGCCGGGCGCCTGGCCCGCTACAAGACGCCCCGGTCCGTCGACTTCACGACCGAGATGCCCCGGGACCCGAGCGGGAAGCTCTACAAGCGGCGGCTGCGCGACCCCTACTGGGAGGGACGCGAGCGCGCCATCTGACCGGGGGGTGCGCCGCTCCCCGGGACCCCGTCGAGGATCTCTCCGACCACCGACGCGTGGGTTTGCGCGGTCTCGACCAGGTGCCCGGCCCGCGGCTCGATGAAGAGACCCTCCGCCTCCGCAGTGATCTCCCCTTGCAGCCGGATGGCTCCCCAGAGGCGGACCTTGCGTCCCTCCACCCCGACGAGGCGGGCCTCGAGATCGAGGTCGGCGAGGAGCGGCGTCGGGCGGCGGTAGCGGATGGTGAGGGTCCCGGTCATCGCACCGTGGTGGGTCATGATGTTGGTCGTGCCGAGCAGCTCGTCGAAGAGCTGTGCGATCACCCCACCGTGGACGCAGGTGGGAGGCCCCTCGAAGGCGTGCCCGAACGTGACCCGCCCTCGCATCTCGAGGCCCCCTCCCTCGGCCTCGACGGCCCAGATCTCGGCGGGCGCGGAGAGGGGGTTGGCGTAGCCGACGACCGGGCTGGTCGGGAAGTAGTCCTGGGGCGGGACGTTCGCGTCGAGCTCGAAACGCTCGCCGCGGGCCGAGACGGCGGCGCGCTCGAGGTCGTCAGCCAGCCGGGTGGCGCCTGCCGCGGCGTCGGCCAGCGCCTCGTCGGGAATCTCGCGACCCACCATCAGGTCGACCAGCCGGCGGACGGCCGCGGCGAGGTCGTTGGACGGCGACGGTCCCGACGAGCGGGGGGAGGCGAAGACGCTCATCGACGCCCGTGCTCCGTCGGGCCACCGGCAGAGGGATCGGCGCCGCCGGAGGCTCCGGTGGCGCCGGCCGGATCGCCGGCATCGGTCGGGTCGGTCGGAGGCATGGCGGTCAGACTAGGACAGGTCCCAATTCGGCCAATTCGGCGCACGGTCCCCAGACCGTCGGAAGGTCGGGGCTCGGGGCCAACCGCGGGCCCCCGCAGCCGGGATCAGAGGCGCTCGATGATCGTCCCGGTGGCGAGCGCGCCCCCGCAGCACATCGAGACCAAACCGAGGGTGGCGTCGCGGCGCTCGAGCTCGTGCAGGACGGTCGTGATCAGGCGGGCGCCCGTGGCGCCGACCGGGTGGCCGAGCGCGATGGCCCCGCCGTTGACGTTCACCTTGTCCATGTCCGGCTCGTGCACCCGATACCAGGACATCACCACCGAGGCGAAGGCCTCGTTGACCTCGAAGAGGTCGATGTCGCCGATGGTCATCCCGGCCTTGTCGAGGACCTTGGCGGTCGCGTCGACCGGCCCGTCGAGGAGGTAGTAAGGGTCGGATCCCACCAAGACCTGGGCCACGATGCGGGCCCTCGGCCGCAGGCCGTCGGCGCGGGCACGGTCCTCGGACATCCACAGCACGGCGGCCGCCCCGTCGGAGATCTGCGAGGAGTTGCCGGCCGTGTGGATCCCCTCGGGCATGACCGCCCTGAGCTTGGCCAGGCCCTCGGCCGTGGTGTCGCGGGGCCCCTGGTCCTGCGTGACCACGAGGCGCTCGGCCCCGTGGTCACCCATGGGACCCTCCTCCCCGACGACCGGCGCCTCGATCGGAGCGATCTCCCGGTCGAAGCGTCCCTCGGCGACCGCCCGGGCGGCCTTCTGCTGCGAGAGGAGGCCGAGGCCGTCGACCTCCTGGCGCGAGATCCCACGCTTCTGCGCGATCCGCTCCGCCGCCCCGAACTGGTCCGGAGAGTCCCAGGGGAAGTCGGCGGGCTTGGATCGACCCGGGCCGTTCATCGCGTTCGCGCCGAGCCCCACCCGGCTCATGGCCTCGACCCCGCAGGCGATGCCCACGTCGATCGCACCGGCCGCGATCAGGTTGTTGACCATGTTGTTGGCCTGCTGGGAGGAGCCGCACTGGCAGTCGATCGTCGTGCCGGCGACCTCGTAGGGGAGGCTTTGCTGGAGCCAGGCGGTGCGCGTCACGTTGGACGCCTGCTCCCCGGCCTGGGTGACGCAGCCGCCGACCACCTGCTCGACCGACGAGGCCTCGATCCCCGAGCGCTTGACGAGCTCCACCTGGGCTGCCCCGAGGAGGTCGGCGGCGTGCAGGCCTGACAGCCACCCGTTGCGCTTGCCGATCGGGGTCCGGACGGCCTCAACGATAACCGGTTTCACCATGTGACCAGCCTACCTGGGCCGCGGAGAGCCGACGAGTGGGGGTCGGCCGGGTCAGGCTCGGATCGGTCTCGGGCGGGCTCGCCGCCCGAGCGCGGCGCGTGCCGCGACGGCTCAGGCGCCGACGAGCGCCTTCCAGTCGGACCGGCGCCCGGCGACCTCGTCGGCGGTGAGGCGCAGCGACTCGTCCGGGACCTGGTCGACCAGGGTCCGCTGGAGCACGTAGTCGTGGCTCACGGCGCGGAACCGCTCCTGGCGCGCCGTGACGACGTCGGGAGAGGAGGGACCAAGAAAGCCCCACAGGCTCATGGCCCACTTGAGGTCGGGGGCGCTCGGTGCTCGTCCGAACGCCCCGGCCCGCCGGCTCGCCAGCAGGGCGCACCCGACGAGCACGTCCTCGAGGTCCTCGCCCTCTGCGAGCACCACCCGATCCGAGAGGGCTCGTGCCACCCGGAGGGCGAACCCCTGGTCCGGGCCCGGCTTGCCAAACCCCCTGCCCGTCTGGGCGACCGGCGAGCGAAGCTCCGCCGGGCGGTCCGGGCTCCACGGAACCGGCTGCTCGAGCCGGAGCGCCGGGCGCACCTGGTCGGCGTCGCGAATCGGGACGAAGCTGGGCTGGCTCATGCGGGGGTGAGGCTAGCGCGCGGCCGCGTCACCGGAGTGGAGCAGGCCGAAGACGATGGCGTCGTAGAGGGCCTGCCACGACGCCTCGATGATGTTCTCGGAGACGCCGATCGTCGTCCAGGTGCGGTCGCCGTCGCTCGTGTCCACGAGCACGCGGGTGACCGCCCCCGTCCCCTTGCCCGTGTCGAGCACGCGGACCCGGTAGTCGGTCAGGTGCATGGAGGCGAGCGCAGGGAAGTGGTCCCCGATCGCCTGGCGCAGCGCCGAGTCCAGCGCGTTGACCGGGCCGTTGCCCTCGGCGGTGGCTACCCTCCGGGTCCCGCCGATCACCACCCGGACGGTGGCCTCGGTGTTGCCGGGCTCGGTGGCGACCTCGGCGCCCCGATCCGACCACCCCACCTGGAGCTCGTCGGGGTCGCGGTGGTCGGTGATGACCCGGAAGGACTCCACCTCGAAATAGTCGGCCTCCCAGCCCGTCGCCCGCCGCAGGAGCAGCTCGAGCGAGGCGTCGGCCACCTCGAAGTGGTACCCGCGGTACTCCAGCTGCTTGAGCGCGTCGAGGACGGAGGACATGGCCGCCGAGTCGAGCTCGATGCCGAGCTCGTCCGCCTTCAGGGCCAAGGTGCTGCGGCCCGCCATCTCCGAGACCACGAAGCGGGTGCCGTTCCCGACGAGGTCGGGCACGATGTGCTCGTAGGCCCCCGCGGTGCGGACCATCCCGCTCGTGTGCAGGCCCGCCTTGTGGGCGAAGACCGACGCGCCGACGTAGGGCTGCTGGGGGTTGGGGGCGATGTTCACCAGCTCGGCGATGTGGTGGGACACCGCGGTCAGCCGCTCGAGACGGTCGGCCGGGATGGATCGCACCGAGAGCTTGAGGCTCAGGTTGGGGATGGTCGCAGAGAGGTCGGCGTTGCCCGCACGCTCCCCGTAGCCGTTGATGCACCCCTGCACGTGGGTCGCGCCGACGGACACCCCGGTGAGCGAGTTGGCGACCGCGCAACCGCTGTCGTTGTGGAAGTGCAGCCCCACCTTGGTGCCGAAGCGGTCGATGACGGTCGTGACGACCTCCTCGACCTGATGCGGCAGCATGCCCCCGTTGGTGTCGCAGAGGACGAGGGTGTCGGCTCCGGCCCCCTGGGCGGCCTCGAGGATCCGCATCGAGTAGTCGGGGTTGGCGAGGTACCCGTCGAAGAAGTGCTCGGCGTCCAGGAACACCTGCAGGCCCTGTGCATGCAGAAAGGCGACCGAGTCGGCGACCATGGCGACGCCCTCGTCGAGCGACGTCCGCAGCGCCTCCGTGACGTGCAGCTCCGAGGACTTGGCGACGATGCAGACGGCCGGGGTCTCGGCCTTGACCAGGAAGCGCAGGGTCTCGTCCTGGTCGGCGCGGACGCCGGCGCGGCGGGTCGACCCGAAGGCCACGAGCTTGGCCGTGGTGAGGCTCAGCTCGGTGGGGGCGCGGACGAAGAACTCCTCGTCCTTCGGGTTGGCGCCGGGCCACCCCCCCTCGATGTAGGCGACGCCCAGGTGGTCCAGCTGGCGCGCCACCCGGAGCTTGTCGTCGACGGTCAGGGAGAGCCCCTCCTGCTGGCTGCCGTCTCGCAAGGTCGTGTCGAACACGTCGACGGCCTCGGGGAGGCGGGGCAGCTCGTAGCCGTGGCTCTCGGAGGAGTGACGGTGCCCGGGCGGCCGGGCGGTCTTGCGGTCAGCCGACATAGGTCAACCAGTCCTTGTACCGGTCCACCTCGCCGCGCACGGTGGCGAAGTAGAGCTGCTGGATCTCCTTGGTCAAGGGTCCGGGCGTGCCGTCGCCGACGGCGCGGTCGTCCACGGCGCGGATCGGCACGACCTCGGCCGCGGTCCCCGTGAGGAAGACCTCGTCCGCGGTGTACAGGTCGGTCCGGATGAGGGCCTCGTGGCACACGGTCACGCCGAGGTCGGCCGCGATGGTCTCGACGGAGTTTTGGGTGATGCCCTCGAGCGACCCGGTGTCGGAGGTCGGCGGTGTGTACAGCTTGCCGTCCCGCACGACGAAGAGGTTCTCCCCCGTGCACTCGCTGATGTGGCCGTCCGGGGCGAGCAGGATCGCCTCGTCGTAGCCCGCCTTGAGCGCCTCCACCTTGGCCAGGGAGGAGTTGACGTACATGCCCGTCCCCTTGGCCGCGGTCGGGACCACGTTGGGGTCGTGGCGGCGCCACGAGCTGATCTTGACCGACACCCCGTTGGCGACGCCCTCGTCGCCGAGGTAGGTGCCCCAGGGCCAGGCGGCGATGGCCACGTTGACCGGGCAGGGCAACGGGTTGAGCCCCATCTCGCCGTAGCCGAGGAACACGACGGGTCGCAGGTAGCAGCCCTCGACCAGGCCGTTGACCCGGACCACGCTCCGGCAGGCCTCGGTCAGCTGGTCGTGGTCGAAGGGGACGTCGATCATGAAGATCTTCGCCGAGTTGAGGAGCCGCACGATGTGCTCTCCCAGCCGGAAGATGGCGGGGCCCCGGGACGTCGGATAGGCGCGGATGCCCTCGAACACGCCCGACCCGTAGTGCAGGGTGTGGGTGAGCACGTGCACCGTGGCGTCGTGCCAGTCGACGAGCTCGCCGTCGAACCAGATCTTCTCGGTGGCGGTCAGGGGCATTTCACAGCCTTTCTGCGATGGCGTCGCCGACATCGGACGTAGAGGGTGGAGGACCTTCCGGGCGACCGGCCGTCGAGTCGATGTAGTCGCGGACGGCACCCTGCACTCGGGCGGCGGCCGCCGACTCGCCCAGGTGGTCGAGCATCAGGGCGGCGGACTGGACGGCCGCCAGCGGGTTGGCGATCCCCTGGCCGGCGATGTCGTGCGCCGCGCCGTGGACGGGCTCGAACAGCGACGGGCCCGTGCGGGCGGGGTTGAGGTTGGCGGACGCGGCGAACCCGATGCCTCCGGTCACGGCGCCGGCCAGGTCGGTGAGGATGTCGCCGAAGAGGTTGTCGGTGACGATGACGTCGTAGCGGGCCGCCCTCTCGACGAGGTAGATGCAGGCGGCGTCCACGTGGTTGTAGTCCCAGGACACCTCGGGGTACTCGGGCGCCACCTCCTCGACGGTCCGCTGCCAGAGGTCGCCGGCAAAGGTCAGCACGTTGGTCTTGTGGACCAGGGTCATGTGGTGAGCCGGCCGCCGCCGGGCCAGCTCCAGGGCGTAGCGGGCGCAGCGCTCGACGCCCATGCGGGTGTTGACCGAGCCCTGGGTGGCGACCTCGTGCGGGGTGCCGCGACGCAGGAAACCGCCCTCGCCCGCGTAGGTGCCCTCGGTGTTCTCGCGGATCACGACGAAGTCGGCTCCCTCGGCCACCGACCCGGGCACGCCGAGGAAGGGTCGCAGGTTGACGTACAGGTCGAGCTCGAAGCGCAGCCGCAGCAGGAGTCCCCGCTCGAGGGTGCCGGGCGGCACGGAGGTGTCCCCGATCGGCGGCCCCACCGCTCCGAGCAGGATCGCGTCGTAGGCCCGCAGCTCGTCCAGGACCTCGTCGGGCAGCACGTCCCCGGTGCGCAGGTAGCGCGCGGCCCCGAGGTCGTACTCGGTCAGGTCGAGCTTGACCCCGGCCTTGGCCACGACCCCGAGCGCCTCGTGCACCACCTCCGGGCCGATCCCGTCGCCGCCGATCACTGCGATCCGGTGCATCCGGTCGCCCGCCTCCTCCGTCATCTCGCCGTTCCCCTGTTCCTGTCGCTGTGCCTGTCGCTGTGCCTGTCGCTCTTCATGGTGTCTCGTTCGACCGGTTCCCGGTTCCGGGCGCCCCCGTGGTGCTCCGGCGCTCCGGTTTGCCGCCCCCTCGACCACCGGTCCCCTCCCCGGCCCGGTCGCCGCCCCGAGCAGGAAACCCGGGAAATGAAAAACCGCCCACCAAGTGGACGGTCGAGTAGGCGCGCATCGGGGGATGCGCGCCTAGAGAATGACGGTTACGCCCTGGGTACGCAACGTGCTCACAGGTCGTCCAGTTTCCCTCGGAGCGGCTCCCCGCGTCAAGAACGCCCGTTTCGGCCGGCATTCCCTGCCGGCCGGGCCAGGTACGATCGCGTCGGTGAAGGCAGGACCAGCGGATCAGGGACCGACCACCCTCACGCGGGACACCTACGAGCGCCTCCAGGCGGAGCTCGAGGACCTGACCACCCGCGGCAGGGTCGAGATCGCCCAGGCGATCGAGGCCGCCAGGGCGCTCGGCGACCTGTCGGAGAACGGCGACTACCACGCCGCCAAGGATGCCCAGGGCAAGATGGAGTCGAGGATCCGGCACCTTCAGGCCCTGCTCAAGCGCGCCGAGGTGCTCGACGACGTCGGCGCCTCCAACGGCACGGTGACCACGGGGACCGTGGTGCGCCTGCGCTACGAGGGAGACGACGAGGACGACGTCCAGGAGTTCTTCTTCGGCTCGATCGAGGAGCGTCGGGGCGACCTCCCGGTCGTCTCCCCCAACGCCCCTCTCGGGCAGGTCCTCGCCGGCCGGGGCGCGGGCGACGTCGTCGAGTACGAGGCGCCGGGCGGCTCGCTGCGGGTGATCATCGTGGAGGTGTCCAGCTGATGGCTGCCGGCACGGCGGGCGCTCCGGGCTCCGGCGGCCCGCGCACCCTGGCCGACAAGGTGTGGGAAGCACATGTCGTCCGGGCGGCGGAGGGCGAGCCCGACCTCCTCTTCGTCGACCTCCACCTGGTGCACGAGGTCACCTCGCCGCAGGCCTTCGACGGCCTCCGGATGGCGGGCCGGCGCGTGCGCCGCCCCGACCTCACCGTCGCGACGGCCGACCACAACGTCCCGACCACCGACGTCGACAAGCCGCTGGCCGACCCCGTGTCGGCCAAGCAGCTCGAGGTGCTCGCGGCCAACTGCGAGGAGTTCGGCGTCGTCTGCTATCCGATGGGACACCACAACCAGGGCATCGTGCACGTCATCGGCCCCGAGCTGGGGCTGACCCAGCCGGGCATGACCATCGTCTGCGGGGACAGCCACACCTCCACCCACGGTGCCTTTGGCGCGCTGGCCTTCGGCATCGGGACGAGCGAGGTCGAGCACGTGCTCGCGACCCAGACGCTCCCCCAGGTCCGGCCCGCGACGATGGCCGTCGAGCTCGTCGGCAGGCTGCCGGCCGGGGTGAGCGCGAAGGACGTCGTCCTCGGCGTGATCGGCCGCATCGGCACGGGCGGTGGGATCGGCCACGTCATCGAGTACCGGGGCGAGGCGATCTCGGGCCTCTCGATGGAGGGGCGCATGACGGTGTGCAACATGAGCATCGAGGCGGGCGCCCGCGCCGGGATGATCGCGCCCGACGACATCACCTTCTCCTACCTCGAGGGTCGCCCCCACGCGCCCAGCGGGGCGGCCTGGGAGGAGGCGGTCGACTACTGGCGGACGCTCCCGACGGACGAGGGCGCCGCCTTCGACAAAGAGGTCGTCATCGACGCGGCCTCCCTGGCGCCGCACGTCACCTGGGGCACCAACCCCGGTCAGGTCGTCCGGCTCGACGGTTCCGTCCCGGACCCCGACGCCCTCCCCGATGCGGCCGACCGGGAGTCCGCCCTGCCGCGCCCTCAAGTACATGGACCTCGCCCCTGGGACGCCCATGCGGGAGATCGCCGTCGACACGGTCTTTCTCGGGTCGTGCACCAATTCGAGGATCGAGGATCTCCGCCAGGCGGCCGACGTCGTGCGGGGCCGCCACGTGCGGCCCGGGCTCCGCGCCCTCGCCGTCCCCGGCTCCCACCGCGTCAAGGAGCAGGCCGAGTCCGAGGGGCTCGACAGGATCCTGGCGGCGGCGGGCTTCGAGTGGCGCGAGCCGGGTTGCTCGATGTGCCTGGCCATGAACCCCGACAAGCTCGCCCCCGGCGAGCGTTGCGCCTCGACCTCGAACCGCAACTTCGAGGGCCGGCAGGGTCGCGGGGGTCGGACGCACCTCGTGTCGCCGGCGGTGGCCGCGGCGACCGCCGTCGCCGGGCACTTCGCCAGCCCCGCAGATCTCGACTGAGACGATGGCCCGAGAGACGATGGCCCGAGAGACGATGGAGGACAGGAGCACCGTGGAGGCACCGTCGTGAAGCCCGTCGTCGTCGTGACCGGAACCGCCGTGCCGCTCGACCGGGCGGACGTGGACACCGACCAGATCATCCCCTCCGACTGGCTCAAGAGGGTGGAGCGGACCGGCTTCGGGGCCGGCCTGTTCGCCGAGTGGCGCGACGACCGGGACTTCATCCTCAACCGCCCGGAGCACGCGTCGGCCCGGATCCTGCTGGCGGGGGCCAACTTCGGGATCGGCTCCTCGAGGGAGCACGCCGTGTGGGCGCTCCAGGACTACGGGTTCGAGGCGGTGGTCTCGCCCAAGATCGCCGACATCTTCCGCAACAACTCCATCAAGCAGGGTCTCCTGCCGGTCCAGGTGGCGCCCGAGGTCGGCCGCGCCCTCATGGACGCCGTGCTCGCCGACCCCTCCCTCGAGCTCACGATCGACGTGGCCAGGGGGACCGTCGAGGCGCCGGCCGCCGGCATCGCCGGGGAGTTCCCGCTGGACCAGTTCACCCGGGAGCGTCTCTTGAACGGCTGGGACGACATCGGCCTCACGCTGCGCCACGACGCGGACATCGACCGCTACGAGCGAACTCGCGCCGACTGGCTCCCCGTTACCGGCTGATCCGGGTGGTCGAGGTCACCCGACCTCGACGGGTACCAGCTCGAAGCGGCCCACGTCGACCAGGCCACGATCGGTCAGGCGCAGCTCCGGGATGACGGAGAGCCCGAGGAAGCTCAGCTGCATGAAGGGTGCGGCCAGCGTCACCCCGAGCGCTTGCGACGCCCGCACCAGCTCCTCCACCCGATCGGCCACCTCGCGGGCGGGCCGGTCGCTCATGAGCCCGGCGATCGGCAGGGCCAGCTCGGCCGTCACCCGGCCGCCCTCGTCGACGACGACCTGACCGCCGCCGAGCTCGGCGAGCCGGCCCAGCGCGCGCTCCATGGCCACGGGGCCCGATGCGCCGGCGGCACCCACCACCATGCAGTTGTGCGCGTCGTGACCGACCGTGGAGGCCAGCGCTCCCCGTTCGAGGCCGAAGCCCTGGACCCACCCCAACCCGATGCGGCCGGTTCGATGGTGGCGCTCGACCACGGCGAGGCGCGCCACGCCCGACGCGGGATCGGCCGGGTCCGTGACGAGTGTGCGGGTCGTGAGCGAACCGGCGACCACGCCGATGGTCCGGGCGCGGCCCCCCGGCGGTGCCCCGAGGTCGAGGTCACCCGCGGCGGGGACCCTCGAGAGCCGCACGGACGCGCGCATCCACTCCGGAGCCGGCGTCGACGGGACCGCTCCCGCGGCGATCTGCCCGTCCGAGGCCACGAGCCGCCCGGCCTGCCACACCCGCTGCGGCCTCATCCGCCCGAGTGAGTCGAAGCACAGCACGTCGGCCTGGGAGCCCGGTCCGAGCGACCCCAGCTCGCTCATGCCGTGGTAGTCGGCGGCGTTGGCCGTCGCCATCACGAGGGCGTCGATCTCGGACACCCCGTGGCGCACCGCCAGGGCGACGCAGTCGTTGAGGTGACCGACGTCGAGCAGCGTGTCGGGCTCCCGGTCGTCGGTGCACAGCGCCACCCGATCCGTGCCGTGTCGGGTCACCGTGGGAATCAGGGCCTCGAGGTTCTGGCTGGCCGAGCCCTGCCGCACGAACACCCACATGCCCTTGCGCCGCTTCTCCTCGGCCTCGGCGAGCTCCGTGCACTCGTGGTCGGACTCCACCCCGGCCGCGAGGTACGCGTCGAGGGGCCGACCGCAGAGGCCGGGGGCGTGCCCGTCCACCCGGCGGTTCCCGGCGGTCTCGATGCGAGCGAGCATCTCGGGATCGCCCGCGACGACGCCCGGGTAGTTCATCACCTCGGCCACCCCGATGGCGCCGTGCTCCTGCATCAGCGCCCGCACCTGGGGGGCCTCGAGCGTCGCGCCGGCGCTCTCGAACGGTGACGCCGGCACGCAGCTCGACGCGCAGACGCCGAAGGTGAAGGGCAGCCCGTCCGCCGCCTGGATGAGGGCGACCACTCCCGGTATGCCGAACACGTTGGCGATCTCGTGGGGGTCCGCCGCCACCGCCGTCGTGCCGAGGGGCAGGACCGTGCGCACGAACTCGTCGACCCACAGCTTGGTGGACTCGAGGTGCATGTGGGCATCGACGAACCCCGCCACGAGCGCGGCCCCCGACACGTCCACCGTCTCGACGGCGTCGCGCGGGCCCCAACCCGCCACTCGCCCCTCCGCGATGGCGAGGTCCGTCGCCACCCACTCCCGCGTCCACGGGGACAGGACCCGGCCGCCGCGCAGCAGCAGGTCGGCGGGCACCTCGCCACGGGCCACGGCGAGGACGCGCGGGCTGACGGGTCGGCGAGCCATGGACTCAATCGTAGGTGTTGGCGGGCCCGGTGACGCCGGCTGGGCCGCCGTCGGGCTCAGCGACGAGGGAGGCGGCTCGCCGCGCTCGTCACCGCGGCAAGGGAGGCGTCGAGGATGCTCGAGTCCATGCCCACTCCCCAGACGGACTTGCCCCCGGCCGTCTCGATCTCGACGTAGGCGGCGGCGGACGCGCCGCTCCCCGACGTCAGGGCGTGCTCGCTGTAGTCACGCACCTCGAAGTCGACACCGAGCTCGGCGCGCAGCGCAATGACCAGCGCGTCGATCGGACCGTTCCCCTTGCCGACGACCGTCCGGTGCTGGCCGTCGACCAGGACCTGCGCCGTCACCGACGTCTGGTGGGCCCGGCCGCCCTCGTCGGACTGACGCGTGGTGACCTCGCTCGAGAGGAGGCGGACGCTCGCCTCCCCGTCGAGGTAGGTGCCCGCAAAGAGGTCCCACATCTCGTCGGGCCGGATCACGGTCCCGGTCTCCTCGGTCACCTCCTGCACCCTCTTCGAGAACTCCATCTGCAGGCGCCTCGGGAGGTTGAGCCCGTGCTCGGTGTCCATCACGTAGGCCACGCCGCCCTTGCCCGACTGGCTGTTGACCTGGATGATCGCCTGGTACGTGCGGCCGGTGTGGCGTGGGTCCAGGGGAAGGTAGGGCACCTCCCACGTCTCGTACTCGTCCCCGATGGCCGACATCCCCTTGCGGATGGCGTCCTGGTGCGACCCGGAGAAGGCGGTGTAGACGAGGTCGCCCGCATAGGGGTGGCGTGGGTGCACCGACATCCGGGTGGCGTGCTCCGCGGTCCGGCGCACGCGATCGATGTCGCTGAAGTCGAGCGACGGGTCGACCCCCTGGGCGAACAGGTTGAGGGCGAGGGTGACGACGTCGACGTTCCCGGTCCGCTCGCCGTTGCCGAACAACGTCCCCTCGATGCGGTCGGCGCCGGCCATCACGGCGAGCTCGGCGGCCGCCACGGCGGTGCCCCGGTCGTTGTGCGGATGGACGCTGAGGACGACGCTGTCCCGATCCCGCACGTGGCGATCGAACCACTCGATGACGTCGGCGTAGACGTTGGGGGTGTAGTTCTCCACGGTCGCCGGGAGGTTGAGGATGAGCGGGCGCTCGGCGGTCGGCTCGATGACGTCCATGACGGCGTGGCAGATCTCCAGCGCGAACTCGGGCTCCGTCCCGGTGAAGCTCTCCGGCGAGTACTCGTAGAGGATCTCGGTTTCCCCCGCGCGATCCTCGAGCTTGCGGCAGAGCTGGGCGGCGGACGTGGCGATCTCCACGATCCCGGCCCGGTCCAGCCCGAACACCACTCTCCTCTGGAGCGAGGACGTCGAGTTGTAGAAGTGCACGATGGCCCGGCGGGCGCCCCGCAGCGACTCGTAGGTGCGCTCGATCAGCTCCTCCCGGCACTGGACGAGCACCTGGACCGTCACGTCGCCCGGGATCCGGTCCTCCTCGACGAGCCGGCGGATGAAGTCGAAGTCGGGCCCCGAGGCGGAGGGGAACCCCACCTCGATCTCCTTGAAGCCGACCTCCACGAGCATCTCGTAGAGCGCCATCTTGCGCTCCGGATCCATCGGATCGACGAGCGCCTGGTTGCCGTCGCGCAGGTCGACGCTGCACCACCGCGGGGCCTTGGTGAGCTGGCGGCCCGGCCACGTGCGGTCGGGCAGGTCGAAGGGCACCGCCGAGCGATAGCGCTCGAAGGGCATGGGCGACATGGGCGCGGCGCCGAATGGACGGCGCGCCGGCGTCCCGCCCGCCTCGGGCGTCGTCGGCGGCTCGGGTGTCGTGGTGGCTCCGCTCATGCTGGCTCCCCTGGTCGAGATCGGCGTCGGGAAATGAAAAAACCTCCTGGCCTTTTCGGCGCAGGAGGTTGCGGGCGAACGCGATATGTGGCGTTCGCCGTCAGGTCAGCAGCAGGTTGGTCGTGACTGCTTGCATCGCCGACCATGCTGCCAGGACGGCGACCCTCGCGTCAAGGTCACCCCACCACCCGCCGCCGCGCCAACGGCCCCGCCGCTATCGGGCCAAAGGCTCCGTCTCCGCAGCCCTCGGCACCGCGTGCGCGCCGTTGGCATCACGGCGAGGCCTCGTGGCGCCGTCGGCCCCGATCCCGTAGCGTCCCGCCCGTGGGAGATCGTCGCAGCAAGACGGGGCGACGAGGGACCGGACGACGCCTCGTGCCCGCGGGGGCACTGGCCGCAGCGGTCGGGCTCGCGTGGTGGCTCCGGGTTCGCCGGCAGTCGGCTTCGAGCGGCGGTGGCGACCGAGGAGGGGGCGCGCCGATCCTCGACCAGTGGCCGGCGGTGCCGAGGAGACCAGCCGTCCCCGTTCGTCCGGGCTCCGGCGGGAACGACGGCGACCGGGCGGCCTGAGCGAGCCGGGGCCGATCGAAGGGAGCCGGTTCGACGCGAACCGAGTCGAACCGACCCGAGCCCCGGCTACCTCGCCCGCAGGTCCACCTGGTGCACCTCGTGGATGCCGGCGGCGGCGAGTAGCCCGCCGGTCACGTCCGCCGGCGCCGGCCCGTCGATCGTGAGCACCATCAGCGCGCTCCCGCCGGCGGCGTCGGGGCTCACGGCCATCGACGAGATCGAGATCCCCGCCTCCCCGAGCACGGTGCCGACGGTGCCGATCATGCCGGGTCGATCGTCGTTGCGGACCGTCAACATGTGGGGGGCCGGGGGGACCTCCACCGGGAACCCGTCGAGCATGACCACCCTCGCCTCCGAGTGCACACCGGCGAAGGTGCCGGCGACGGAGTGGGCACCCGAACGCAGCGTCACCAGGTTGACGTAGTCGTGGGAGGTGGACGTCGAGGTCTCCCGCACGGGAAGGCCGCGGGCCTCGGCGAGCTGCGGGGCGTTCACGTAGGAGACCGGCTCCTCGGTCGTCGAGGCGAACACGCCCTTGAGCGCAGAGAGGGTGAGGATACCGGTCGACCCCTTGGCGATCTCGCCCTGGTACTCGACCTCGAGACTGTCCGGCAGACCCTCGTGCAGCTGGGCGAAGATCCGCCCGAGCTGCTCGGCGAGCGGCATGAAGGGCCGGACGGCCTCGGAGACCTCCGTGGCCGCCACGTTGACGGCAAACGGCACGAACTCCCCCGAGAGCGCGAGCAGCACCTGCTCGGCGATCGTGAGGCCCGCCTTGTCCTGAGCCTCGGCCGTGGAGGCGCCGAGGTGCGGCGACACGACGACGCCCTTCAGTCCGAACAGCGGAGACTCGGTCGTCGGCTCGGCGGCGAAGACGTCCAGGCCGGCGCCGGCGACGGGTCCCTCCTCGATCGCCTGGGCCAAGGCCGCCTCGTCGACGATGCCGCCGCGCGCCGTGTTGATGATGCGGATCCCGGGCTTCGACTTGGCCAGGAGGTCGCGACCGACGAGGCCGAGCGTCTCGGGCGTCTTGGGCAGGTGGATCGAGATGAAGTCGGACTCGGCCATGACCTCCTCGAGGCTCATCAGCTCGACGCCCATGTGCCGGGCGCGCTCGGGAGCCACGTAGGGGTCGTAGGCCACGAGACGCATCCCGAAGGCCAGCGCGCGCTGGGCGACCAGGGCGCCCACCCTCCCGAGGCCGACGATCCCCATGGTCTTCCCATAGAGCTCGACGCCCTCCCACTTGGAGCGCTCCCACCGACCGTCCACGAGGGCGGCATGGGCTTGGGGAATGTTGCGGGCCTGGGCGAGCAGCAGCGCCATGGCCTGCTCCGCCGCGGACAGGATGTTGGACTGCGGGGCGTTGACGACCATCACGCCGCGATCCGTCGCGGCGGTCACGTCGACGTTGTCGAGGCCGACGCCGGCCCGGCCGACGACCACCAGGTCGGTCCCGGCCTCGAGCACCTCGGCCGTGACCCGGGTGGCCGAGCGGATGATGAGCGCCGCCGCGCCGCGGACCGCGCCCAGGAGCTGCTCGGGGGAGAGCCCCTCCTGCTCGTCCACCTCGTGGCCGGCCTCGCGCAGCTCGTCGAGCCCGCGCGCTGCGATCTTCTCCGTCACCAACACTCTCGCCATCGCGAGATCCTCCTGTTTGTCGGGGTGGCCGTCCGGCCACCGGGCCCCGGGACGGCCCTCACGCCGGCCCCGGGCCTCCCAGTGCGATCCCCCCGATGTGCGGCGGCTAGGTCGCTTGCGAGAAGAGGGACTGCAGCCGTCCCAGCCCCTCCCGCAGGTCCTCGTCGCCCAGGGCGTAGGACAGCCGGAAGTACCCCGGAGCGCCGAAGGCCTCGCCCGGCACGAGGGCCACCTTGGCGTCGTCGATGCAGATCTCGGCCAGCTCGGCGCTGGTCGCCGGGCGGCGACCGGCGAGGCTGCGGCCCAGGACGCCCTTCACGGAGGGAAAGGCGTAGAAGGCACCCTCCGGCTCCACGCACTCCACCCCGGGCGTCTCCGCGAGCATCTCGAGGACGATCCGTCGACGCCGGTCGAAGGCCTCACGCATCATCGCGACGGCGCCGAGGTCGCCCGAGACGGCGGCCAGTGCGGCACGCTGGGGCACGTTGGCCACGTTGGACGTCTCGTGCGACTGCAGGTTGGTCACCGCCTTGATGACGTCGCTCGGGCCGATCATCCAGCCCACGCGCCATCCGGTCATGGCGTACGTCTTGGCCACGCCGTTGACGACGACCCAACGGTCCTCGAGCTCGGGGGCCACCACCGGCATCGAGTAATGGCGCGCCGACCCGTAGACCAGGTGCTCGTAGATCTCGTCGGCGACCACCCAGAGGTCGCGCTCGGCCGCCCAGCGTCCGATCTCCTCGATCTGCTCCCGGGGGTAGACGGCGCCCGTGGGGTTGGACGGCGAGACGAAGAGGAGGATCTTCGTCCGTGGCGTGAGTCGGGCCTCGAGGTCCGAGACCGAGACGCGGTAGCCGGTCGACTCGTCGGAGGCCAACGGGACGGGGACGCCCCCGGCGAGGGCGATGGACTCGGGGTAAGTCGTCCAGTAGGGCGCGGGCACGAGCACCTCGTCGCCGGGGTCGAGCAGGGCGGCGAACGTCTCGGCCACGGCCTGCTTGCCGCCGTTGGTCACGAGCACCTGGGAGGCGGTGACCTCGAGCCCGGAGTCCCGGAGGGTCTTGGCGGCGATGGCCTCCTTGAGCTCCGGCAGCCCGCCCGTCGGCGTGTAGCGGTGGTTGCGCGGGTCTCGGCACGCCCTCACCGCGGCCTCGACGATGTGCTCGGGGGTCGCGAAGTCCGGCTCGCCGGCCCCGAACCCGATGACGTGCTCGCCGGTCGCCTTCAGGGCCTTGGCGCGGGCGTCCACGGCGAGGGTGGCGGACTCGGAGACTGCGGCCACCCGGCGGGAGATGCGGCTCCGTTCCCTGGCGCGTGTGGCGATGGTGGTCACGGATGCCATGATCTCATACGTGAGCGACACCCCCGATATCGCCATCCCGCCCCACCTGCTGCCCGTGGACGGGCGCTTCGGATCGGGTCCGTCCAAGGTGCGCCCCGAGGCGGTGACCGCCCTGGCCGAGGCGGCACCCACCTACCTCGGGACGAGCCATCGCCAGCGCCCGGTCAAAGCGGTGGTGGGCCGAGTCCGTGAGGGCATGCGGCAGCTCTTCGGGCTCCCGGACGGGTACGAGGTGGTGCTCGGCAACGGCGGCACCACGTCCTTTTGGGACGCCGCCACGCTGGGCCTGATCGAGGCCCAGAGCCAACACCTCTCCTTTGGCGAGTTCTCGTCCAAGTTCGCGGCCTGCGCACAGGCCGCGCCGCATCTGAAGGACCCCCAGATCATCGCCTCGGAGCCGGGCACCCACCCCGAGCCCGCGGCCGACCCCGGCGTCGACCTCTACGCCCTGACGCACAACGAGACCTCCACCGGCGTCGCCATGACCATCCGGCGGCCCCGGGGAGCGCCGGACCCGTCGGCCGGGGGCGGCCTCGTGGCGGTGGACGCCACCTCGGCGGCCGGCGGCCTCGCCGTCGATGCCCGGGAGTTCGACGCCTACTACCTGGCGCCACAGAAGTGCTTCGCGTCCGACGGCGGCCTCTGGGTGGCCCTGCTCTCACCGGAGGCCATCGACCGGGTCGAGCGGATCGCCGCGTCCGACCGCTGGATCCCGGCCTCGCTCGACCTGAAGATCGCGCTCGACAACTCCCGCCAGGACCAGACCTACAACACGCCCGCCCTGGCCACGCTCTTCCTCCTCGCCAACCAGGTCGAATGGATGCTCGAGGGTGGGGGCCTCCCCTGGACCACGTCCCGTTGCGACCGGTCCGCCGAGATCCTCTACGGCTGGGCCGAGGCCGCCGAGTTTGCCCGCCCCTTCGTCGAGGACCCGGGTCAACGGAGCCACGTCGTCGGGACCATCGACTTCGTCGATGCGGTGGACGCGTCCGTCGTGGCCAAGGTGCTGCGCCAGAACGGGGTGGTCGACACCGACCCCTACCGCAAGCTCGGGCGCAACCAGCTGCGGATCGCCATGTTCCCGGCCATCGACCCCGAGGACATCGCCGCCCTGTGCGGCTGCATCAACCACGTGATCGGGGCACTGGCCTCCTGATCGGGCTGGCGGGTGCCGCGACCGGGACACCCGACCGGGCGACCCGACCGGGACACCGGTGGGCCACGAACCGGGTCAGGCCAGCGGCCCCGTCGCCACGGGTGAGCGATCGGGGCTGACCACTCCCCCGTTGGGCTCGACCGTGACCAGGATCTCGCTCGGACGGGACGACCCGTAGGAGAAGCCGACCGTCCGGGGGTGGGGCCCGAGCAGACCCAGCGAGATGGTCCGACCCTGGATGAGACCCCACAGCTGGTAGGTCTCGCCCTCTGGCAGGCCGGTCATGGCGGTCGCCAGGACGTAGCCGTGCCCGTCGAGCGTGACCACCCGGGCCACTTCGCGCCCGTCGGGGGACCGCAGGATGGTCTGCTGGTGCTCGGGGTTGGCCAGCGCCGAGGCGGCGGCCGCCCGGAGGCCCTGGCGGGCCGGCGACGAGGCCTGCTGGCTCGGCCCGCCCCCGGCGTTGGCGAGCGCGATCGCGAGACCCACCACCGCGACGAGCGCGGCGGCCATCGCGACCAACGCGACTCGGCTTCTCCGCCGCCACCTCGAGGCCGCGCCCGTCTTGGCATCCTCGGCGGCGCTCCCTCGTGAGTCGGCGATCTTGTCGCCGGTGCTCGCGGCGGCGCTCGGCGTGGGCCGCACCGCGTCGAGGCGTGCTCGCAGGCCGGGTGGAAGGTCCCCGGCCGTCGCCCCCTCGCCCCAGGAGTGCGACACCTCCGAGGAAATGCGATCCCAGAGGTGATGGGGCACCTCGGCGTGTTGATTTCCGAGGGTTGCCGCCACCTCCCGGTAGACGTCGAGCTCGGCCCGGCACCGCGGGCAGGTGTCGACGTGCGCTTGGAGCGCCTCGAGCTCGGCGCCGTCGACGGCGTCCAAGGCGAGGGCCCCGACCAGCACGGTGGCCTCCTCGTGCCCCATGGCGCGCTCGGTCATCGGAACGCCCCGCTCGCCACCAACGAGGCGCGGATGCGCTGCAGGCCGCTACGGATGCGGCTCTTGATGGTCCCCTCCGGCTCCTCCAGCAGCTGCGCGACCTCTCGATAGGTGCGCCCGCCGAAGTACGCGAGCTCGATGGCGCGCCGCTCGGTCGCCGAGAGCTCGGCCAGGGCCTCGCGCACCTGTGCGGCAAGGTGCAGATCCCAGACCTCGTGCTCGAGGTCGTAGCCGCCGGTGGCCGCCTCCCGGGTCTGCCGCTCCTCCCGCCTGCGGCGGGCGGAGGTGGACCTCGCGACGTCGACCGCCTTCCCGTGCGCAAGGGTCAAGAGGTACGAGCGTAACGACCCGCGCTGCGGATCGAAGCGGTCCGGGTGGCGCCACAGGCTCAGGAACACGTCCTGGGCCACGTCCTCGGCGGCCTGCTCGTCCACGAGGACGCGGCGCGCCAGGCCCAGCACGGGACCTGCGTGGCGGCGGTACGCCTCGGCCAGCGCCTCCTCCTCGTAGCGCCCGATCCCCACCACGAGCTGCGCGTCGCTCTGCTGCGTCGGCTCCGCCATCCCGCTCCTGTTCGGAACCGACGCGCCGTCTGGATGACCGAGTCCGCGTCCCGCCAGGTCGCGCGGCTTCCGTCATCCAAGTGGGCGTGGGGCCACGAACCCACTGCGAACCATCAACGAGGGAGCCGACGGGCACCCCCCAACACCCGTGGATGATCATGCGAACGACGATCGACGACTACAAGGCTCGGGCCGGGCGGCTCGACCTCTCGGGCATCGACTTTGCCCGGTTCCGCACCGACCCGCTGGACGACGAGGCGCTGCGATGCCTCGAGTACATGCACGACATCGAGCTGCATACGGTGTGCTACTTACGCGATCTCCTGCTCACGCCGGCCCACCGGGACCCGGACGTCACCGCCTTCCTGTCCTGCTGGGTCTTCGAGGAGCTCTGGCACGGCGAGGCCATCGCCGAGGTGCTCGACGCCCACGGACGTCCCGCCGGGCGCGAGCGCGTCGCCCCGCTGCGGGAGGGCCGCCGGCGGCGGGACGGGAAGGAGCTGGCCCTCCACCTGGCTTCGGCGAGCGTGCTCGGTGACCACTTCGTCGCCGTGCACATGGCCTGGGGGGCGGTCAACGAGTGGTCGACGCAGGCGGGGTACGCCCGGCTGTCGAAACGCGCGGGCCATCCCGTCCTGACCGACCTCCTCGGCCGGATCATGCGCCAGGAGGGACGGCACGTCGACTTCTACGCCGCCGAGGCGAAGCGGCGGCTCGAGCGCGACCGCAAGACTCGGGCCCTCACCCGCGCCGCGCTCCGACGACTCTGGCGGCCCGTCGGCTCGGGGGTCATGCCCGACGCCGAGGTGGCCTTCTTGGCCCGCTACCTCTTTGGCGGCGACGAGGGACGGGCCCGGGCGCGCCGGATCGACCGGCAGGTCGATCGGCTCCCGGGGCTCGAGGGACTGCGCCTGATCGAAGGATCGGTGGACCGCTACGCCGGCCCGCCACCGCCGGGCCCGGAGGGCCCGGGCGCCCTTCGCCGGGACTCAGCCGCCTGAGACGTCCTGCACCCGCTGCTTGCCCGCCACGATGAAGGGCATCATCGAGCGGAGCTCTGAACCGACCTGCTCGATCTGGTGCTCCTTGCCCGCTTGCCGCAGGGCCGTGAAGCGCGGCCGACCGGCGCGGTTCTCGGCGATCCACTCCTCGGCGAAGGAGCCGTCACGGATGGCGGCGAGGATCTGCTGCATGGTCTCCCGGACGTGCTCGTCGATCACGACGGGCCCCCGGGTGAGGTCCCCGTACTCGGCGGTGTCGGAGATCGAGTACCGCATGCCCGCGATGCCCTGCTCGTACATGAGGTCGACGATGAGCTTGAGCTCGTGGAGGCACTCGAAGTAGGCGGACTCGGGCTGGTAGCCGGCACCCACCAGGGTCTCGAAGCCGGCCGTGACGAGCGCGGTCAACCCCCCGCACAGCACTACCTGCTCGCCGAAGAGGTCGGTCTCCGTCTCCTCCTCGAACGTGGTCTCGAGCACTCCGGCCCGGGTGGCTCCGATGGCGTCCGCGTAGGAGAGCGCGAGGTCCCTCGCCTTGCCCGTCGCGTCCTGCGAGACCGCGACGAGGGCCGGCACGCCGCCACCCTCGGTGTAGGTACGCCGCACGAGGTGGCCGGGGCTCTTCGGGGCCACCATGGCCACGTCGACGCCGGCCGGGGGCACGATCTGGCCGTAGCGGATGTTGAAGCCGTGGGCGAACATCAGGCAGTCACCCTGCTGGAGGTGCGGCTCGATGTCGTTGCGGTAGGTCTCGGCCTGCTCCGTATCGGGCAGCAGGATCATGATCACGTCCGCCTCCGCGGCGGCCTGTGCGATCGACGTCACCCGCAGGCCCGCCTCCTCCGCCTTGGCCTTGGATCCCGACCCCTCGCGCAGTCCCACGCGCACGTCGACACCGGACTCGGCCAGGTTGAGCGTGTGCGCGTGGCCCTGCGAGCCGTACCCGAGGACGGCCACGGTGCGTCCGCGGACCAGGCTCGGATCGGCATCCGACTGGTAGTAGAGGGTGGCCATGGATTCCTTCTCCTTTATCTGAAAAATCTGAAAACAGCTATCGAGAAACCGCGAGAAGATCGATCGGTCCGGTGGTGGCGGCTCAGCCGGTCGGGCGCCGCCCGGGTCGGGACAGCTTGGGGAGGGCCACGCGGCCCGTGCGCTGCAGCTCGATCATCTCGTACTGGCCGAGCAGCCCCTCGAAGTCGTCCAGCTTCTCCGGGCGACCGGCCAGCATGACGGTGATGCGGTCGGTCCCGACGTTGACCACCTCACCGCCGAACACGCCCACGAGCTGGATCACCTGCGACCGCTCGGTCGGGCCGGCGACGACGGCGGCCAACATGAGCTCGCGCTCGACCGCCTCCTCCGGCGCCAGCTCGGAGATGTCGACGACGTTGATCAGCTTGTCGAGCTGGCGGATGATCTGCTCGAGCGGCGTCGACGCGACGTCCACGACGATCGTGATCCGGCTGAAGCGTTCGTCGTCGGTCGGTGCCACGGCGAGCGAGTAGATGTTGAAGCCGCGCCGCGAAAACAGCGCCGCCACCCTCGCCAGTACACCCGCCTTGTTCTCGACGAGCACCGAGAGGATGTGGTGGCTCCGTCGTCGGGCGGACGGGCGCTCCGTCGATCCCGACTCGAGCGGGCGCAGGGCGTTCATCGCGCCGCCCCTCGGTCGGCGAGGAGCGCCTCCTGGCTCGGATGGACCCGGATCTCGTCGTTGCTGGCGCCCGCCGGGACCATCGGGAACACCTTCTCGAAGGCGTCCGTGCGGAAGTCGACCACGACGGGCCGGTCGTCGATGGCGTTGGCCTTCTCGATGGTCGGCACGACCTCCTCGGGGGTCTCGGCCCGGAGGCCCACGCAGCCCATGGCCTCGGCCCACTTGACGTAGTCCGGGAGGTCCGGCGACAGGTAGACCTCGGAGTAGCGCTCCTCGTAGAACAGCTCCTGCCACTGACGGACCATGCCGAGGTAGGCGTTGTTGAGGATCGCCACCTTGACCGGGATCTGCTCGGCGCTGGCCGTCACCAGCTCCTGCGCCGTCATCTGGAAGCACCCGTCCCCGTCGATGGCCCACACTGTACGGCCCGGATGGCCCACCTTGGCCCCGATCGCCGCCGGGACGGCAAACCCCATGGTCCCGGCCCCGCCGGAGTTGACCCAGGTGTTGGGCTCGTCGAAGCGCCAGTACTGCGACGCCCACATCTGGTGCTGTCCGACCCCCGCCACGACGATCGTGTCCCTCGGGGAGAGGTCCCTCAGGGACTCGACCACCGCCTGCGGCTTGACGTGGCCCGTGTCGTCCGACTCGTAGTGGAGCGGGAAGTCCCGCTGCCACTCCCGGATCTGGCGCAGCCAAGAAGCGATGCTCCGCCCCGCGGCCGGCGTGCGCTCGCGGGCGGGGGCGCCGCGGTCGTTGCCCACCGCCGCGTCGTCGTGCGGCAGGCCCCGTGCGGCAAGGGCCTGGAGGATCTCGCCGATCACCGTGGCGCAGTCGCCGACGATCGGCACCTCGGGCCGGCGCACCTTGCCCACCTCGGCGGGATCGATCTCGACGTGGATGACCTTGGCCTCCGGAGCGAAGCCCGACGGCTTGCCGGTCACCCGGTCGTCGAAGCGCGCGCCCAGGGTCACGAGGAGATCGGCCTTCTGCATGGCCGTGACCGCCGTGTAGTTGCCGTGCATGCCGGGCATGCCGAGGTTGAGCGGGTGGCTGTCGGGAAACGCCCCCCTCGCCATGAGGGTGGTGACGACGGGGATGCCGGTCCGCTCGGCCAGCTCCGCGAGCGCGTCCCACGCCCGGGACTTCAAGATCCCGCCGCCGGCGTAGATCACGGGCCGCTCGGCCGCGAGCAGGAGGTCCGCGGCCGCCTCGATGGCCGCCGGGTCACCCTCGATCTCCGGGTGGTACCCGGGGAGGTCGAGTTCCGCCTCGGACTCCGGCCAGTACCAGTCCATCGGGGCGTTGGCGACGTCCTTGGGCACGTCGATGAGCACGGGACCCGGACGCCCGGTGGTGGCGACATGGAAGGCCGCCGCGACCGTGCGCGGGATGTCGGCGGCGTCGGTGATCAGCCAATTGTGCTTGGTGATCTCCATGGTGACCCCGGTGATGTCGCACTCCTGGAAGGCATCGGTGCCGATCGAGGTGGTCGCAACCTGACCCGAGACGACGATCAGCGGCGTCGAGTCCATGTAGGCGTTGGAGAGCGGCGTCACGATGTTGGTCGCGCCGGGGCCGCTCGTCACCATGGCCACGCCCGGGCGTCCGGTCACCATGGCGTACCCCTCCGCCATGTGCCCCGCCCCCTGCTCGTGGCGAACGAGGACGTGGCGGATGGACGAATCGAGGATGGGGTCGTAGACGGGCAGGATGGCACCCCCCGGCAGCCCGAACATGACCTCTACGCCCTGCATCTCCAGGCTGCGGATGAGGGCCTGCGCGCCGGTGAGGCGCTCGGACGGCCGGCTCGGCGGTGTTGCCATCTCTTCGTCTCCTCTCTTGCTCTCGATGTTGCTCTGCGCGTCACTTGCCTCGGCGGCTCCGACGGACCGCGTGCGAAAGGCTCCCGGAAATTGAAAGGGCCTCCCGCAGAGGGGAGGCCGGGGTGCACGCAGCGGTATGGAGCCGCGTGCTACACGACGATTACCAGGAAGCCGGTCGTAGTCGTGGCGATGAGACGCATAACGACACCATTGTGGCACGCGCGACGGACCGCCCACAAGGCGCACGACCGGGCCACGTAGGCCGCGTGGGGGCGCCGGGTGGCCGGCCGGTACCTCAGGCCTCGGTCACGGCTCCCCGCTCGGCCCCCGACACGAGCCGCGCGTACTTGGCGAGGGCTCCCGACGCGTAACGCGGCTCGGGGTGCTTGAGCTCGTTGCGGCGGCGGCCCAGCTCGGTGGCCTCGACCTCGAGCTCGATCCGGTGGGCCTCCGCGTCGATGGCGATCCGGTCGCCGTCCCGGACGAGCGCGATGGGGCCGTCGTTGACCGCTTCGGGCGCCACGTGGGCGATGCAGAACCCGTGGGTGCCCCCCGAGAAGCGTCCGTCGGTCACGAGGGCGCAGTCCGAGCCGCGCCCGGCCCCCTTCATCGCCCCGGTGACGGCCAACATCTCGCGCATCCCGGGGCCGCCCTTGGGGCCCTCGTAGCGGATCACGACCACCGTCCCCGGTTGGATGGCGCCGGCCAGGATGGCGTCCAGCGCCGCCTGCTCGCCGTCGAACACGCGGGCCGTGCCGACGAACTGCATGTTGTCCAGGCCCGCCACCTTCACCACGGCCCCGTCCGGAGCCAGCGAGCCCCGCAGGATGGCGAGCCCGCCGTCGGTGTGGATGGGGTCGGTGAGGGGGTGGACCACGTCGCCGTCGGGGGCGGGCGGATCGAGCGCGGCGAGGTTGTCGGCGATGGAGCGCCCGGTGACCGTCAGGCAGTCACCGTCGAGGAGCCCCGCCGCCAGGAGTTCGCGCATCACGACCGGGACGCCGCCGATGCGGTCGATGTCGGTCATGTGGTAGCGGCCGTGGGGCTTCGTGTCCGCGATGTGGGGCACCCTCGCCCCGATCCGGTTGAAGTCGTCGAGCACCAGGTCCACCCTCGCCTCGTTGGCGATCGCCAGCAGGTGGAGGACCGCGTTGGTGGAGCCGCCCAGGGCCATCACGACGGCGATGGCGTTCTCGAACGCCGCCTTGGTCATGATCTGCCGGGGCCGGATGCCCTCGGCGAGCATGCGCACGACGCACTCCCCCGAGGCGTGGGCGTAGTCCTCGCGCCGGCGGTCGACCGCGGGCGCCGACGAGCTCCCGGGCAGCGCCATGCCGATGGCCTCGGCGGCGGACGCCATCGTGTTGGCCGTGAACATCCCGGCGCAGGAGCCCTCGGTCGGGCAGGCGTTGTGCTCGATCAGGGACAGCTCCTCGTCGCTCAGGGCATCGACGGCGTGGGCCCCCACAGCCTCGAAGACGCTCACGATGTCGAGCGACCGGTTGCCCGCGCGTCCCGGCAGGATGGTGCCACCGTAGAGGAACACGGCGGGGAGGTTGAGGCGTGCCGCCGCCATCAGCATCCCGGGGAGGGACTTGTCACACCCGGCCAGGGCGACCAGGCCGTCGAAGCGCTCCGCGTGCATCATGAGCTCCACGGAGTCGGCGATCACCTCCCGGCTGACCAGGGAGGCGCGCATCCCCTCGTGCCCCATCGAGATCCCGTCGGAGACGGCGATCGTCCCGAACTCCAGGGGAAAGCCCCCGGCCGCGCGCACGCCCTCCTTGGCCCGCCCGGCGAGGCGGCTGAGCGGAAGGTTGCAGGGCGTCACCTCGTTCCAGGAGGAGGCGACGCCGACCTGCGGCTTGTCCCAGTCGTCGTCGGTCATGCCGACGGCCCGCAACATCGCGCGGGCCGGGGCCTTGGCAGCACCCTCGGTCACCTCGTAGCTGCGGGGCTTGAGCCCCGGACGCTCGGCCGGACCGGGCGCGGACGATCCTTCGGAATCGGTGCTCATGGCCCGAGCTTACGCCGCGACCCGCGACCGCCGGATGGCCGGGCTCCGGGGCTCTGGCGCTCAGGCCCTGCGCTCAGGCCTGCGCTCGATACCGGCGCTCAACCCCGGCGCGAACGGAGCTCGGCGACGACGAACTTGCCGTCCGCCTGGCCGTTGGTGGCCCGCATCACTCGGCCGATGAAGAACCCCTCCAGCTTTTCCTCGCCCTCGCGGTAGCGGCCCCATTCCCCCGGGTTCTCGGAGATGACCTGACCCACCACCTCTGCGAGGGAGTCGGAGGACATCGCCTCGAACCCCCGCTCGGCGGCGATGGTCCGGGGATCCCCCCCCTTGGCGAGGAGCTCGGCGAGGATCGTCTTGGCCTGGGTGGCACTCAGCTCCCCGCCGGCCTCCATCGTGAGCAGCTCGGCGAAGGCGTCGGGATCCACGCTCACCCCGCCCTCGCTGCGCGCCGCCACCTCGTTGGCGACCCGGGCCAGGGCGAGACCGGCCGGTGCGCCACGTTCGACCGCGGCGGTGACCAGGTCGTCGAGTCCCTGTACCACGACGGTACGGACCTGGTCGACGGCCGCGTCGTCGCGCTCGTCACCGATCGCGGCCAGGAGCCGGGCCCGCCGCTCCGCGGGCAGGGGGCCGAGCCCCGCTGCCACCTCGCGCTGCCACTCGGCTCCCGGGTCGACGGGGACGAGGTCCGGCTCGGGGAAGTACCGGTAGTCGTAGGCCTCCTCCTTGGACCGCATGGAGACCGTCCGGCCGGCCGCCTCGTCCCAGTGGAGGGTCTCCTGCACCACCTTCCCTCCCGCCGAAACGAGCGCCACCTGGCGCTCGCGCTCGTGCTCGAGCGCGCGGACGAGCGAGCGGAGGGAGTTGAGGTTCTTGATCTCGCAACGGGTGGACAGCTCCTCGACGCCCTTGGGCCGCACCGAGATGTTGGCGTCGACCCGGACGGAGCCCTCCTCCATCCGGCCGTCGGAGGCGCCGGTGGCGACGAGGATCGCCCGCAGCTCGTCGACGTAGGCGCGCGCCTCGAGCGGGGACCGGATGTCGGGTTCGCTCACGATCTCCACGAGGGGGACGCCGGCCCGGTTGTAGTCCACGAGCGAGTGGTCGGCGTCGCTGATGCGCTTGCCCGCGCCGACGTGCGACGTCTTGCCGGTGTCCTCCTCCATGTGGGCCCGCACGATCCCGACCCGGTCGCCGGTCGCCGTCTCGAGCCACCCGCCCGCGTTGATCGGCTCGTCGTACTGGCTGATCTGGTAGTCCTTGGGCATGTCGGGATAGAAGTAATTCTTGCGGTGGAACGACGAGGGTCGGATCTCGCAGTGCAGGGCGGTCCCGATCCTCATGGCCAGCTCCACGGCCTGGCGGTTGAGCACGGGCAGCGAGCCGGGCAGGCCGAGGCACACCGGGCAGACGTTCGTGTTGGGCTCGTCACCAAACGAGTTGGGGCATCCGCAGAACAGCTTCGTGACGGTCTGGAGCTCCGCGTGGACCTCGAGACCGATCACGCTCTCCCACTCGACGTCGTCCCCCTGGGGGACCGCGTCGACGGCCGGCGCAGCGGGCGTCATGACGTCGACAGCACGGCGTCCTCGAGCACCCGTGCGACCTGGAAGAGGAGGGGTTCGCCATAGGCGGGCACGAGCACCTGCACGCCGATCGGCAGCCCGTCCTCGCCCGAACCCACCGGGACGCTGATGGCCGGCGCGCCGGTCAGGTTGGACGGGATCGTGCAGACGTCGGATCGGTACATGGAGAGGGGGTCGTCCGTCTTGGCACCCATGGTGAAGGCAGTCGTCGGTGACGTCGCTCCCAGCAGCGCGTCGACCTCACCATAGGCGCGCGCCATCGCCTCGATCAGCACGGTCCGGACCCGCTGGGCCTGCCCGTAGTAGGCGTCGTAGTAGCCGGCGGAGAGCGCGTAGGTGCCGAGCATGATCCGGCGCTTCACCTCCGGCCCGAAGCCCGCCGCCCGGGTCGCGGCGTTCATGCGGGCGACGTCGGGGGCGTCCACTCGCAGCCCGTAGCGCACCCCGTCGTAGCGCGCCAGGTTGGAGGACGCCTCGGCCGGCGCGATCAGGTAGTAGGCCGACAGGCCGTAGCGGACCTCGGGCACGGAGACCTCGACGACGCTCGCTCCGGCCCGGTCGAGGACGTCGGCGGCGCGGCGAACCTGCGCCGCCACGTCCGGTGCCATCTCGTCGACCAGCTCGGTCAGGACGCCGATACGGCGCCCCTCGACGCCGTCGTCGAGCGCAGCCAGGTCCACCTCGGCGGCATCGGGCAGGGAGGTGCTGTCGCAGGGGTCGTGACCGCAGATGACGTTGTAGAGCGCCGCCGCGTCACGGACCGTCCGGGCGAAGGGCCCGATCTGGTCGAGCGAGCTCGCAAAGGCCACCAGGCCGTAGCGCGACACGGCGCCGTAGGTGGGCTTCATGCCGACCACCCCGCAGAGAGAGGCGGGCTGGCGGATCGATCCCCCCGTGTCGGAGCCGAGTGCCAGCGGCACCATGCCCGAGGCGACGGACGCGGCCGAGCCGCCGCTCGACCCGCCGGGGACCCTGGCCGGGTCCCACGGATTGGCCGTCGGGCCGAAGGCGGAGTTCTCCGTCGACGAGCCCATCGCGAACTCGTCCATGTTGGTCTTGCCGACGGTCACCGCCCCCGCGGCGCGAAGCGACGTCACGACCGTGGCGTCGTAGGGCGGACGCCAGTGCTCGAGGATCCGCGAGCCGCACGTCGTGCGGACCCCCCGGGTGCAGAGGTTGTCCTTCAAGGCGATCGGCACGCCGGCGAGCGGGCCGGGGTCGCCACCCTGGGCGACGGCCCGATCGATCCCGTCCGCCGCCTCGAGCGCCGACTCCTCGGTGACGGTGACGAAGGCGTGGAGCTGGGGATCGTGGAGGGCGACGCGCTCGAGCGCTTCCTCGATCGTCTGGCGCGCCGATCGCTCCCCGGAGCGGACCTCGGCGGCGAGCTCGAGGGCCCCGGGCGTCGGTGAGGTTCCGCTCAAGGCGCCTCCCCCACGATGCGGGGGACCTTGAAGCGGTGGTCGTCCACCTCCGGCGCCTCCGCCAACACCTCGTCCCGGTCGAGGCACGGTCGGGGCTCGTCGGGGCGCAGCACGTTGGCGAGCGGCTGGGGGTGGGCCGTCGGCATCACGTCCCCCAGTTCCAGCGCAGCCACGTCCGCGGCGTGGCCGAGGACCGAGGCCAGCTGCCCCGTGAAGAGGTCGAGCTCCTCGGGCGTGAGGTCCAGGCGGGCCAGCTTGGCAACGTGCGCCACCTCTGCCCGATCGATGGGGGGCGGTGCGGCGCTCAACGCAGCGGGTGGCGGAGTCGGCGGGTCGGGCGCTGGTCGGTCGGCACGCGGACCACGGTGCCGTCGGTGGGCAGGCGAATCACGGAACCGCCGACGTCACTCGGCTGACGAAGTCCACGGCCCTCGAGGTCACCTCGTCGCGGTCGTAGTCGAGGGTGGCCACGTGGTAGCTGCGCTCGAGCCAGACGCGCTCGCAGGGACCCCCGACCGACTTGACGAGGAAGTCTCCCGACGAAGCGGGCACCACGTGATCCTGCCGGCTCGACAGGAGGAGGACGGGGCAGCGCACCCGATCCAGCCCGGATGCGACCTCGTCGACCCCGTCGAAGAGCGAGAGCAGGGGGGCGAGCGGGGTCTCCTCGTACGAGAGCTCGTTCACCCCCGGGATGGCGATGTCGGATCCGATCGCGTCCATCAAGGTCGTCCCGGCCGCCAGGAGGTCGGCCAGGCCCTGCCGGAGGGTCGGATCGCTGGGCTCGGCGAGCGGGTTGACGAGCACCAGCCCGGCGATGTCGGGATCGAGCTCGGCCAGCTGGAGCGCGAGGGTGCCGCCCATCGAGAGGCCGACCACGACCACCGTGGTGCAGCGCGACGCAAGGTCGCCGAAGGCCTTCTGCGCGACCGAGGCCCAGTCCGACCACGTCGTCTCGACCATGTCCGCGACCGCGGTGCCGTGCCCCGGCAGGAGCGGCAGCTCGACGGTGAGGCCGGCGTTGGCCAGGGCCTCGGCGATGGGTCGGAGGGACGCCGGCGAGCCGGTGAACCCGTGGAGCACCAATGCACCAACCGGACCACCCTCGGCCGAGAAGGGCTCGGCTCCGGCGAGGACCGGCGCGGTCATCTGCCGCTTCCTGACGAACAAGTCTCGAGCACTGTCAGGCATGCTACCGAGCGCCGGTAACGTACCTCCGCCGGAGCGAGGCGGACGTGGAGGAGCACCAGATGGCGCACCCGTTCCTGAACGAGGAATGGATCGACGAAGCTCGGCGGATCCGCGCCGAGTTCCATGGGAAGGTCAAGCCCCTCCCCCACCCCGTGAGGATGAACCTGGTGGTCACGGAGGTCCCCTTTGGAGGGGGCCAGCTCGACGCCTACCTGGACACCTCCGAGGGCGAGCTCGACCTGGAGACGGGTCACCTCGAGGACCCCGACCTCTCGGTCACCGTGGACTACGAGACGGCCAAGGCCATCCTCGTGGACGGCAACTCGCAGGCGGCCATGCAGGCGTTCATGATGGGCCGGGTGCAGATCCAAGGGGACATGACCAAGTTGCTGGCCCTCCAGACCTCGCCGGCGGACCCCTCGACCCAGGAGCTCGCCACCAGGATCCGCGAGATCACCGCGTAGGGCGGGGCCCGCGGCGGAAGGCCGGGGGCGGCCAGCTCGTCAGGGACGCAGGAGCGCCACCATCTCCGCTTCGAGGTCCCCGACCGTCCAGCGGTACGGGCGCTCGAGGGTGTCGGTCATGGTCCAGTTTTGGAACGTCCGGATCGTGCCGCCCTGCACGAAGAAGACCCGGCCGTTGGCCGGGCAACCTTCGGTCGAGAGGTAAGCCACGAGCGGGGACACGTTGGCCGGGTCCCAGACGTCGAAGGTCCCGGGATCCGAGGGCTTGCCCACGATGTCCGAGAGGCCCGGGGTGCCCTCCGTCATGCGGGTGCGCGCCGCGGGGGCGATGGCGTTGACCCTCACCCCGTAGCGCGAGAGCTCCTGGGCGGCGATGACGGTCAGGGCGGCGATCCCCGCCTTGGCTGCGCCGTAATTGGTCTGGCCGGGGTTCCCGAGGAGGCCCGAGGTCGAGGAGGTGTTGACGACCGCGGCCTTGACCTCGCGACCCGCCTTGGTCTGCTCCCTCCAGTAGGCGGCGGCGTGGCGGGTGGGGACGAAGTGGCCCTTCATGTGGACGTGGACGACGCTGTCCCAGTCCTCCTCGCTCATGTTCACGAGCACCCGGTCGCGGAGGATGCCGGCGTTGTTGACCAGCACGTGGAGGTCGCCGAAGGCATCGATCGCCGCCTCGACCAGGCGCCTGCCGCCGTCCCAGTCGGCGACGTCGTCCCTGTTGGCGATGGCCTCCCCGCCGATCTCCTTGATCTCGTCCACGACCTGCTGCGCGGCGGTCCGGTCGTCGCCGGAGCCGTCGACCGAGCCCCCGAGGTCGTTGACGACCACCTTGGCGCCCTCGGAGGCGAAGAGCAGCGCGTGCTCACGACCGATCCCCCGACCCGCCCCGGTGATGATCGCCACCCGACCGTCCAACGCGCCCATCTGCTGGCTCCTCGCTCCGCTGCCATCCGTGCCGCCCCGAACGTCCGGAGGGCCCACATCCGCCTGCCTCCGGCCGACGGAAGACCACAAGGGTAGCCAATCGCTACTGACCGCCCGGTATTTCTCCTGGTGGCGGCGGCCCGCCACGCCGGGACCGCAACGGGTCCGTCAGCGCCGGGCGGAGCGTGTGCCGCGCCGGAACCACCAATCGGGATCCCGGGCGTGGGCGTGGAAGTGGTCGGGGATCTGGCGCATCACCTGATCGAGGGACCACCCGCCGGCCCCGAAGCGCTGGTCGGCGACCTCCGTCAGCCGGCCGATCATGTGCGCCCGCGCCTCGTCGGGCGGCTGGGAGCCGTGCTCGCGCCAGACGACCATCGGCACATCGCAGATCTCGCAGTCGGCGATCCAGCAGACGACGTCCTCGTGGTACCAGTCGGTGATGCGCGCCGCTTCGCACAGCTCGCAACCGTCGGCGGTTGCCCCGCTCACTGCCCGAGCCCGAAGAGGTTGAACAACGACGACTGGGAGCCCGACGACGCGGGGCTCCCGGTCGACACGTAGACCGTCACGGACGAGCCCGCCGGCACCTGCTGGCCCGCCGGCGGGTCCGTCGAGATGACCTGGCCGCTCGGTGTCTTGGACGAGCTCTCCTTCACCTCGGTCGCCTTGAGGCCGACCTGGGACAGCTGGGCCGCGGCCTGGGCGTAGGTGTCGCCGCCCAGGTGGGGGACGTTTGCCGGCGGCAGCCCGTTGGAGACCTCGATGGCGATGGTGCTGTGCCACGGCGCCGTCGTTGGCCGGTCGACGCCCTGGTAGCTCCAGGAGATCACCTGACCGGTCGGAACCGAGGAGCTGTACTGGGCGGCGGAGGACGGGCAGGACCCGTAGAGGTTCTCGAGGCCGAGAACCCGCTGGGCACCGGCACAATCGAGCCCGCTCAGCGAGGGGACTCGCTCGGGCGGCAACCCCTTGGAGAGGACGACCTGCACGGGGTCGCCCTCCTTCAACGGTTGCGAGGCGGCCGGACGCTGCACGACCACGTGGCCCACCGGCACGCTCGTCGAGTACTGCCGGCCGGCCACCTGGACCGGGAAGCGGTCGACCCGCGCGGCCAGCCCGGCCTGGTCGAGCGTCATGCCGACCATGTGGGGGACGGGATGGCTCGGCGTGAAGACCTTGTTCTTGATGGCGTAGGCGAGCCCAGCCGCCGCCAGCGCCAGGACGACGAGGAACGCCACCATCCAGCGCAGCCACCGCCGCCGGCGGCGGGGGGCAGCTTGGACGGGCTGGGGCGGCGCGAATGGCGGTGCCGGAACCTCGGCCTGCGGCACCGAGCCGGCGGGGCGTACGGCCCAGGTGAGCACGGCCGTCCCGGTGGGCTGGGCCGTGGCTTGGTCGCTCGGCTGCGTGAACCGGGCCGTGCGCGTCGTGCGGTCTGGCTGGGCCGGCCGGGTCGGGTGTGCCCACCAGCTCGGGCGGGTCGTTGGGGTGGTCGGGTTGGCCCGGGTTGCGGGGGCCCCTTGGTTCGGCGGGATCGGCGGGTTCGCCAGGGTGGCGGCGCCCGCTGGGGTCGGCCGGGTCGGCGGGATCGGCGGGATCGGCGGGTTCGCCAGGGTGGCGGCGCCCGCTGGGGTCGGCCGGGCCGGCGGGATCGGCTGGGTCGGCGGGTTCGCCAGGGTGGCGGCGCCCGCTGGGGTCGGCCGGGCCGGCGGGATCGCACCGCGTGGGATCTCGGGATGCGCAGAGTGCATCGGCGATCCCGGCGGTGGCAACCGGGCCGAGACCGCCTCGAGCGAGCGGACCAGCTCCTCGGCGGAGGGACGGGAGGCCTCGTCGGGGTCGGCGGCGGCGTGCAGCACGGGATTGAGGAGCCCGAGGGCGCGGTGCGGCGGGAGCGGCCGCCCGATCCGGGCCATGAGCGTGCCGACCGAGGTGTCGGCGACGAACGGGAGGGTCCCGGTCACGGATTCGTACAGCACGAGCGCCAGGGCGTAGACGTCGGCCCGGCCGTCGACCGCCTGGCCCTGCGCCTGCTCGGGGGAGACGTAGCGGGCGGTGCCGATGACCGCTCCGACGGGCTCCGTCCAGCTCGAGGCGGCCAGGGCGCGGGCCACCCCGAAGTCGCCGACCCGGAGCCGGCCCTCCTCGTCGAAGAGCAGGTTGGCCGGCTTCACGTCACGGTGGACGATCCCCCTGCCGTGGGCGTAGGCCAACCCGGAGGCGGCCTGGCTGCCCACGCTCGCCGCCTCGGCGGGGGTCAGCAGGATCCCTCGGTCGAGCAGCTCACGGAGGTTGCCACCGCCCAGGTACTCGAGCACCAGGTAGGGCCCGTCCGCCTCCTCGCCCCAGTCGAACACCTTCATCACGTGGGGGTGGTTGAGCGAGCCGGCGGCCCTTGCCTCGGCTCGGAAACGCCGGAGGAACGCCTCGTCCTGGGCCAAGCCCGGCAGGAGCACCTTGACCGCCACGTGGCGCTCCAGGGTGAGGTCCTCCGCCAGATGGACGTGCGCCGAGGCGCCGCTGCCCAAGGGAGAGAGCAGCCGGTAGCGCTTGCCCAGCACCCGGGCCGTGGAATCGGTGGTCAGGGCCATCGCGGCGTCCCAAGGCTACCGACGGGCGACCCGGCGGGGGGGTGCAGGTGCCGGCGGGGGCTCACTGGGGGAGCTCGCCGGTGGTGAGCAGCTCCTCGAAGCGGGTCCCCTCGACGATGGGCACCCCGAGCTGCTCGGCCTTGGTCAGCTTGGACTCCCCCGGAGACTCCCCGAGCACGACGGCGAAGGTGCGCTTGGAGACGCTGCCGGGCGACTTGCCGCCACGGGCGACCACCGCCTCCTCCGCCTGCTCCCGCGTGTACCCGGGAACGGTCCCGGTGATCACCACCGACTTGCCGGCGAGGCTCTGCGGAGGGCCCTGCGCTCCGGGCTCCCCGGGTGGCGAGCCCGGAGCGGCTGGGGTGACCCCGGGCTCGGTCGTCGCCACGCCGGCTTCCACGAGGCGCGTGACCACGTCCTCGTTGGCCGGGTTGGCGAAGAACTCGACGACGGCCTCGGCGATCGTCGGTCCGACGCCGGGGACGGCGGCGAGGGTCTCCGCCGAGGCCTCGCGGAGCACTTCGAGCGATCCCACGGCCCGGGCGACCGCCCTCGCGCCCGTGGGGCCGAGGTGGCGAATGCCGAGCGCCACCAGCAACCGGTGGAGGGGACGGGTGCGCGAGTCGTCGATGGCTCGGCGGAGGTTGCCGGCCGAGATCTCCGCGAAACCCTCGAGGGCGGCGAGGTCGTCCACCTTGAGGAGATAGAGGTCGGCGGGGTCGGAGACGAGACCCGCCGACACCAGCTGCACGACGCGCTGCTCGCCGAGGCCCTCGATGTCCATGGCCGAGCGGGACCCGAAGTGCGCCAGTCGCTGGACTCGTTGCGCGGGGCAGTCGATGTTCGTGCAATAGGTGTCGCTCTCGCCGGGCAGCCGGACGAGCGGCCCGCCGCAGGAGGGACAGACCGTCGGGAAGCTCCAGGGCTCGCCGCGCTCGGCCGGACCCTCGCTCGCGTGCAGCACCGGACCGAGCACCTCGGGGATCACGTCCCCCGCTTTGCGCACGGTCACGAGGTCGCCCGGGCGCACGTCCTTCAACCGCACCTGGTCCTCGTTGTGCAGGGTGGCCATGGACACCGTCGACCCGCCCACAAAGACCGGCTCGAGCGCCGCGAACGGCGTGGCGCGGCCGGTGCGGCCGATGGAGACGTCGATGCGCAGCAGCCGGGTCGTCCGTTCCTCGGGCGCGAACTTGAAGGCGATGGCCCACCGGGGCGCCCGCGACGTGGAACCCAGCTGGCGGTGCAGCGCGAAGTCGTCAAGCTTGACCACGACCCCGTCGAGCTCGTAGCCGAGGTCGTGCCGCCGGGCCTCGAGCTCGCGGCAGCGCGCCACGACCCGTTGCAGGCCGGAGACCACCTCCACGTCGGGACTGACCGGGAATCCCGCCGCCCCGAGCAGCTCGAGGGTCGCGCTCTGCCGTTCCGGGAACCAGCGCTTGGCCTGGGTGTCGACCCCGCCGATCTGGTAGGCCCAGAACGCGAGGGGACGTTTGGCGGTGACCGCCGGATCCTTCTGGCGTAGTGAGCCGGCGGCGGCGTTGCGGGGGTTGGCAAAGACGCGCTCGCCGAGGTCGAGCTGGCGTTCGTTCATGCGCTCGAACTCGGCGACCGGCAGGTAGACCTCGCCCCGCACCTCGAGCCGCTTCGGAGCCCGGCCGACCGCGGAACGCAGCCGGTGGGGCACGGAGCCGATGGTGGCCACGTTCGCGGTCACGTTCTCCCCCGTCACGCCGTCGCCGCGGGTGGCGGCCTGCACGAGCTCGCCCTCCGCGTAGAGCAGCGACATGGCCACGCCGTCCACCTTCGGCTCGCAGCACATCTCCGCCTCGTCGATCGAGAGGTCGGGCAGCAGGCGGTGCACCCGGGCGGCCCACGCCTCGAGCTCGGCCTCCGTAAAGGCGTTGTCGAGGCTCATCATCGGCACCTCGTGCCGGACCGGCTCGAAGAGCCGCGAGATCGGCCCGCCGACACGAGCGGTCGGCGACTCGGCGGTGATCAGCTCGGGGTGCTCCTCCTCCAGTCCCTGGAGCTCGCGGACGAACGCGTCGTAGTCGCGATCGGAGATCTCCGGGCTGTCCTCCAGGAAGTAGCGCTCGTTGTGGTAGGCGATGAGGCGCCGGAGCTCCTCGATCCGCGCGCCGGCCTCGCCTTCTCCCGGCCCGGACCCGGACCCGCCGTCAGACCGCGATCGCGCCACCGACCACCTCGGCCGGATCCGATGCGTCGTACAACGCGACGGTCTGCCCGGGCGCCACCGGGCGCTGGGGCGTCGCCAACCGGAGCGAGGGGTGCGGCCCCTCGCCGACGAGCACCGCCGGGTATGGCCGGCCATGGGCGCTGACCTGGGCGAGCACCGCGGTCCCCTCCTCGAGGGGTGAACGCACCCACGTGAGCGATCCCCTCGCCAGATCCAGCCGGTCGGACTCGACCTCCTCGACGGAGCCGAGCATCACTCGCCGGCCGGCCACGTCGACCCGGGAGACGTAGCGGCGCCGGCCCCGCTCGTCGTGGCCCATGCCGCGGCGCTGGCCGACCGTGACCAGCTCCACGGCGTCGGTCCGACCCACCTCGGCGCCCGACCGCTGGTCCACGAGGGTGCCCGGATGGAACTCGAGACGCTCGGCCAGGAAGGGCCCCCGGCCGTTGGCGCCACCGGGCACGAAGCACACGTCCTGGCTGTCGGGCTTGCCCGCGGTCCGGAGGCCGAGTCGGCGGGCCTCGGCACGGACCTCGGCCTTGGTGAGCTCACCCACCGGGAACAGGACCCGGGCAAGCCGTCGCTGGTCGAGCATCGACAGCACGTAGGACTGGTCCTTGAGCGCGTCGGCACCCCGGAGGAGCCGCCAGTACCCGTCCCGGCGGTCCACGCGGGCATGGTGCCCGGTCGCCAGGGCGTCGAAGCCGAGGCGCTCGACCCGGGCGAACAGTGCGTCGAACTTGATGTGGCGGTTGCACTCGACGCAGGGATTGGGGGTCCGCCCCTCGGCGTGGGCCCCGACGTAGGGGGCGACGACCGCCTCGTCGAAGCGCTCGGCCATGTTGAAGACATGGTGCGGGATGCCGAGCTGCTGGGCCACCCGGCCGGCGTCCTCGACGTCGCCGACCGAGCAGCATCCCGAGTCGGTGGGCCCGCCCCACAGCTTGAGCGTGGCCCCGACGACCTCGTGGCCCCGCTGCGAGAGAAGCGCGGCCGCGACCGACGAGTCGACGCCTCCCGACATCGCTACCAGGACCCTCACGCCCGCAGTCTCCCACGCACCCGACCGCGGTCCTCGATCCCCACCCGGCGCTCAGACGCAACCCCGGAGGCGGCGCACCGCCCGGGGCACGGCCTCGAGGGCGTGTTCGATGTCGCCGCACGTGCTCGCATGTCCCATGGTGAAGCGGACGGAGCGGCGCGCCTCGGCGGGCGAGAGGCCCATGGCCAGCAGCACGGGGCTCGGGTCGAGGGCCCCGCTCGAGCACGCCGAGCCACCCGAGGCGCAGACCCCCTCGTGATCGAGAAGGACGAGGAGCTCCTCCTGCTCGCAGCCCCCAAAGAGCAGATGGCCGTGGCCGGGGAGCACACGATCGCGGGGCACGGTCTCGACCACCTCGGGCAGCGCGGCCACCAGGCCGTCCACCAGGCGGTCCCGCAGCGCGCCGACCCGCACGCGCTCGGCGTCGCGGTCGCGTGCGCTCGCCCCGAGGGCGGCGGCCAACCCCACCGCGCCCGCCACGTCGTGGGTGCCGCTGCGCCGCCCCCTCTCCTGCCCTCCCCCGTGGAGGATCGGGCGGAGAGCCACGCCCTCGCGGGCCACCAGCACCCCCACGCCCTTCGGGCCACCCAGCTTGTGCCCGCTGACCGTCACGAGGTCGGCACCACGGGCGGTCTCCGCCAGGTCCAGCCAGGGTGCCGCCTGCACGGCGTCGGTGTGGAGCGTCGCGTCGGGCGCCCGGTCGCGCACGAGCCGCGCCACCTCCTCGAGGGGCTGGAGCGTGCCGAGCTCGTTGTTGGCGAGCATGATCGAGACCAGGCCGATCTCGGGGCCGAGCGACGCCGCCAGCTCGTCGAGGTCGACGGTGCCTTGGGGCCGCGCCCCGATCACCCGGAGCTCGACCGGGTCCCGGACCGAGGTGCCCCCCGCCGCCGCCCGGCAGGCCTCGAGCACGGCGGGGTGCTCGAGCGAGGAGCACAGCATCGTCCCGGGGCCGCCCGACTCCTGGTGGGCCGCCACCGTCCCGAGCACCGCGAGGTTGTCCGCCTCCGTGCCGCTGCCGGTGAAGATCACCTCACCCGGCTGTGCCCCCAGCAGCTCGGCCACCTCCTCTCGGGCATCCTCGAGGGCGCTCCTCGCGTCGCGCGCCACCCGGTGGCCGCCCGAGGGGTTGCCGAAGCGTCGCCCGGAGAACGGCGACATCGCGTCGACGACCTCGGGCCGGAGCGGGGACGTCGACGCGTAGTCGAGGTACGCCACCTGCTCGACCGTCATCCGGCGGGGTCCAGGTGGTCCTCCCAGACCGTCTTGACGTTGCAGAACTCCCGCATCCCGATGCCCGAGAGCTCGCGCCCGTATCCCGACGACTTGATCCCGCCGAAGGGGAGCTCGGGGGTCGAGGCGACCATGGCGTTGACGAAGACCGCCCCGGCCTCGATCCCCTCGATGCAGCGGCGCGCCTCGGTTGCATCCTCGGTCCACACGCTCGCGCCCAGACCGAAGTCGGTCCCGTTGGCGATGGCCAGGGCCTCGTCGAGATCCCGCGCCCGCTCGACCAGGGCGACCGGCCCGAAGACCTCCTCCCCGGCGATCCTCATGTCGGGCCGCACCTCGGTCAGCACGGTCGGGGGATAGAACCACCCGGGGCGGTCGGGCACCACTCCGCCGCAACGGACGGTCGCCCCCTGCGCCCGGGCGTCTTCCACCTGGGCCGCCACCTGGTCACGCTGCGACGCGGTGGCCAGCGGTCCGACGTCGGTCCCGGGGTCCATCGGATCGCCGACGGTCAGGGCGGCCATCTGGCCGGTGAAGGCTCCGATGAAGTCCTCCGCCGCGTCGCCCACGACGATGAAGCGCTTGGCGGCGATGCAGGACTGACCGTTGTTCTGCACACGGGCCCGGACGGCGGTCGGCACCGTCCGGTCGAGGTCCGCGGACGGCAGCACCACGAAGGGGTCCGAGCCCCCGAGCTCGAGCACCGACTTCTTGAGCGCGTGCCCGGCCGCCGCACCCACGGATCGCCCGGCGCCGTCGCTGCCGGTGAGGGTGACCGCGGCGACCCGGGGGTCGGCGATGACGTCCGCGACCCCCTTCGACCCCAGCAGCAGGGCGGTGAACGCACCCTCGGGGAACCCGGCCCTCCGGAAGACGTCCTCGATCATGAGCGCGGTGCCCGGGACGTTGCTGGCGTGCTTCAGCAGGCCGACGTTGCCGGCCGTGAGCGCCGGGGCGGCGAAGCGGATCACCTGCCACATCGGGAAGTTCCAGGGCATGACGGCCAGGACGGGGCCGAGCGGCTCGTAGCGGACGTAGCTCCGGGCCGCGGCACTCGGGATGAGCTCCTCGGCCAGGAGGGCCTCGCCGTGCTCCGCGTACCAGCGGAGGCAGCGGGCGCACTTGGCCACCTCGGCCTTGGCCTCGGCGAAGGTCTTGCCCATCTCGAGTGTCAGGGTCCGGGCCAGGTCGGGCTGCTCGCCCTCGAGCAGGTCGGCGGCGCTCTCGAGCAGGATCGAACGCTCCCCGTGGCTGGTGCGGCGGTACTCGACGAAGGTCTCGTGCGCCCGCCCGATCAGGGCATCGATCTCGTCGGGGGTGTGCTCGTCATAGCTCTCGAGCACCTGCCCGCTGGCTGGATCCACCGCTGTGAAGGCCATGGAACCATTCTGACGCGGCGTTCCCGAAATCATGCGCCCGCGCCGATCCGGGACGATCCCGGGCCGGTTCGCGCCCGCCCCGGGGCTCATGCCATCATGCGCCGGTGACCATCGTGCGCATCAACGTCATCACCGTGCCCGAGGACGGAGGAGACGAGCTCGCCCGGCGCTTCGCCGAACGCGCCGGCGCCGTCGACCACGCCGCCGGCTTCGAGGGCTTCGATCTCCTCCGCCCCACCGACGGCCGCCGGGACTGGCTGGTCGTGACCCGCTGGCGGGACGAGGAGTCCTTCGTCGCCTGGACGCAATCGCCGGCCTTCGCCCACGGACACCGAGGCGTGACGGGAAACCAGGAGCGGCCGGTCGCCCTCCACAGCGAGCTGTGGTCCTACGACGTGGTCGACCTCACCTGAGGGTCCCGACCTTGCCGTGACCGGACCGGGGCGCCCCGCCTACGACAGGCCGAGCGCCCTGGCCACGGCCCCCCGCCGGAGCTTGCCGGTCGCCGTGTGGGGCAGGTCCTCTGCCCATTCGTACTGCTTGGGCCGCTTGTGGGGCGCGAGTCGGCGCGCGGCCACCTCCTCGAGGTCGCCCGGGGTGAGCCCGCGATCGGCGACGACGGCCGCGCAGACCCGCTGGCCCCAGCGGGGATCGGGCAGGCCGAACACCGCCACCTCCAAGACGCCGGGCACCTCGCTCAGGACCGCCTCCACCTCGGCCGGGTAGACGTTGACCCCGCCGCTGATGATGAGGTCTTGGCGGCGCCCCGAGAAGTAGAGGTAGCCGCCCGCGTCGAGGCGCCCGATGTCCCCGACGCTGAAAGCGTCGCCCCGCCAGGCCGTCCCCGTCGCCTCGGGGTTCCGCCAGTACTCGAACCGAGAGAAGGCCGGCGCATGGCACCAGATGACGCCGGCGTCGGCCCCGCCGGCCCCGCCGGCCCCGCCGGCCCCACTACCCCCGACATCGCCAATCCCGGGACCTCCGCCTTCGTCCAACCCGAGGTCGCTCGGGTCCTCGAGGCTCGCCCGGTCGATCTCGAGCCGGCGCCCGGGCCGGGCGCGGCCCACGGTGCCCGGGCGCTCGAGCCATTCCTCCGGAGAGCAGATGGTGAACTGGCCCTCGGTCGAGCCGTAGAACTCCCAGACCGCGCCCGTGGGGCAACGGTCCATGACGGCGCGCTTCAAGCCGGGCGGGCAGGGCTCGCCCGCGTGGATCAGCAGGCGGAGGGAGTCGAAGCGCTCGTCGACGCCGAGATCGACCGTTCCGAGCAGGCGTTGGAGATGGCTCGGCACCATGAAGGCCGTGGTCGGACGCTCCCGCCGGAGCGTCGCCAGTGCCGTCTCGGCGTCGAAGCGACCCATCACCAGGCATGTGCCGCCCCGGAGCAGGGTGGCGCCGGCGAAGCGCGCCGAGACCGAGTGGTAGAGGGGCGAGCAGACGAGGTGGACGTCGTCGCCGTCGAACCCCCACAGGTCGGCCTCGTCGTCGAGGACACGAGCGGCCGTGGCGTCGTCCCACGGCCCGCCGACCACCCCCTTCGGCCGCCCGCTGGTCCCCGACGTGTAGTGCATCGGTCGGGTCAGGGGACGGGGCGCCAGCTCGGCCTCGGGCCCGGCCGCCAGGGCCTGGAGCCCCGCCGGAGCGTCGACGACCAGTCCGGGTTGGCAATCCTCGACGAGGGGCACGCGCTCGTGCCCGGTGAGCGTGGCGTTGAGCAGGACCGGCACGATGCCGACCCTCGTGGCGCCGAGGATGGCGCAGAGCAACTCGGCCGACGACGGGAGGCAGAAGGCCACACGATCGCCTGCAGCCAGGCCGGCCGACCGCAGGGACCCGGCGATCCGGCGTTGACGGGCCTCGGCGTCGGCCGCCGTGAGCCGCTCGACGGAGGGAGGCGATCCTCGAGGGGGCATCGCCGCGACGTCGCCGGCCGGGTCAGTCCTTGGGCTTGCGACGGGGCTTCAGCGCGAACCACCAGATGCTGGCCATCGTGGCCAGCACGCCTGCGGTAGCGGCCACGGGTTTCCAGACCTTTCGACCCCGACCCTCTGCCATGGGCCGAGACCTTACCCCTCTGCGCGGACGGCTCCGGCCTGGACCAGGGCCCGGAACGGGCGCAGGTCCCCGGACTCCTCGGGGTGCCACTGGACACCCACCACGAAGCGTCGGCCGGGCATCTCGACGGCCTCGATCACCCGCCGGCTGTGGCCGTCGACCGCATAGGCGCTTACGACGAAGCCGCGCCCGATCCGGTCGATCGCCTGGTGGTGCGAGCACTGCACCCGGGTGCACTCGCCGAAGATCTCCGCCGTGTGGGTGCCGGATACCGTGACCACGTCGACGTCGGCGAAGCACCCGGGCGCGGGCCGGTGGCCGTCGTGGCCGACCAGCTCGGGCAGGTGCTGGTGCAAGGTGCCCCCGAGGTGCACGTTGAGCACCTGGTGGCCCCGGCAGATGGCGAGGACCGGGAGGTCCCGCTCCAGGGCCTCGCCGAGCAGCGCCCCCTCCCACCGGTCTCTCCCCGAGTCGAAACCCCCCGCGCGCTCGTGTGGCTCCTGGCCGTAGCCCTCGGGGTCGACGTCGTTGCCGCCCATGAGCACGAGGCCGTCGAGCGCCGCCACGACGTCGGCCGCTCCGTCGGAGCCCGTCGCGCCGCCCGACTCCCGCGGGCCCGAGACGGGGCCCTCCGCCGGACCGCCGGGACGACCCCCGAGGAGGTGGGGCAGCAGGAGCGGGCGCCCGCCGGCGGCGCCGACCAGCTCGACGTACGCCGAGGGGACGAGCGACGCGGGGCGAGACCAGGCGTTCCAGGACGCCTCGGCGTGGGTGGCGGTGATCCCGATGAGGGGGACAGCCGGCACCGGCTCAGTATCGCGGGCCCGGGGCCCGCCTCAGCTCCGGAGGAGCTGTCCCGGGCGGCTCGCCATGCCCTTCTCCACCATCGCCCCGTCCTCACGGATCGGCGTGCCGTTGACGAGCACGTGGGTCATGCCGGTCGGCGCGTCGGCGGTCAGCCGCTCGCCGTCCGCCGGGAAGTCGCGGATCCGCCGCAGCGGTCCGGGCGCCACCGTGTCGGGGTCGAAGACGCAGAGGTCCGCCGCCTTCCCGACGGCGACCTCGCCCCGATCGGTGAGCCCGTAGACGCCCGCAGGCTCCGCGGTCAGCTTGTGGACGGCGCGTTCGATGGACATGATCCCGCGGTCGCGCACCCAGTTGCCGAGCAGGTCGGTGGCGAAGCAGGCGTCGCAGAGCTGGGACACGTGGGCCCCGGAGTCCGCCAGGCCGAGGAGGACGCCGTCTCGGGGCAGGAGCCAGGCGATGCCGTCGGGGTCGTCGTTGGCGAGCACCGACGAGAACCGCGTCTTGAGGTCGTCGGCGAGGGAGACGTCGAGCATGGCGTCGAGCGGGGTACACCCCCACTCGTCCGCCAGGTCCTGGAGCTTGCGGCCCTCGAGATCGGGGCGGGTGGAGGACTCGGCCACCGAGATGCGGGTCCAGTCGACCGCCAACCTTCCCTCGCTGCCGCGGACCTCTTCCCAGGCCGTCTCGCGCCACGTGGGGTCCCGGTAGGCCGCGACGCGCTCGTCGAACGAGCAGTCCATGAGGGCGGCGAAGGACTTGCGCATGTTCAGGGTGAACGGCTCGAGCAGGTTCATCTGGAAGACGAGCGGCCGGCAGGAGACCTGTGGCCATACCTCCACCCCGTCGCGGCGGGCGGCGTCGTGCTCGGCCACCACCTGCTCGTGATAGGGGCGACCCTTCATCGTGAGCAGGGCCGTCCACGTGAACGGCCGGCCGATCTCCCGCTGGAGCTCGAAGACCTCCTCGTGGGGGATCACCCCGCCGGGCAGCAGCGCGGCCACGCCGCGGCCCCGGGCCCGCATGGGCTCGAGCAGCTGGCGGAGCTCCTCGACGCCGGCGCGGCGCGACGGCACGGGACGGCCGTGGTCCCCGTTGTGGGTGGGCGACGCGCTCGAGGCGAACCCCATCGCCCCGGCGACCATGGACTCGTCGACGACCTGGCGCATCCTCGCCATCTCCTCGTCGGTCGGGTCCCGCTCGTAGGCCTCCTCGCCCATCACGTAGAGGCGCACCGCCGTGTGCCCCACGTAGCACCCGTAGTTGAGCGAGGTCCCCCGGCGCTCGACCGCAGCCAGGTACTCGGGAAAGGTCTCGAACTCCGACCACGGCACGCCGGCGGCAAGGGTGTCGAAGCTCATGTCCTCGACATGCTGCAGGGTGTGCGCCAACAGCTCGACGTCGTCGGAGCGGATGGGCGCGATCGAGAAGCCGCAGTTGCCGGCGACGACGCTGGTCACGCCGTGATACGCCGAGGGCGTGAGCCCGGGGTCCCAGAAGACCTGGGCGTCGTAGTGGGTGTGGATGTCGATGAACCCCGGGGCCACGACCTGGCCGCTGGCGTCCAGCTCGCGGCGGCCGCTCAGGCCCTCCCCGACCCCACTAATTCGACCGTCGGTCACGGCCACGTCGGCCCGGCGCCCGGGCGACCCGGTGCCGTCGACGACCGTGCCGCCGCGGATAACCAGCTCAGCGTCCATGTGCGTTGCCCCCTTTGCGGTACCGCCAGTCTGGCGCACTCCGGGCCCCGGTGCGTACCCGGGGTCGCGCGGCGTGGCCCGGGCGGTCCCGATCAGGCCTTCTCGAGGAAGGCGGCCGCCGCGTCGACCCGCCCGTCGAGTTCGAGATCGACCCGGCCCCGTGGCCGCTGGTCGGCGTCGCCCCCTGCCTCGGCCTCCGCGGCCCACGCCGGGGCGTCCGTGCGGATCTCGATGGCCAGCACCTCGCCGGCGACGTAGTCGAAGTACCGCTGCAGATCGTCGAGCCCGGGCAGCCACAGCCGGATCCGATCCGACACCTCGAGGCCCACCCCACGGCGCAGCTCCTGCACCTGACGCACGACCTCGCGCGCCAGACCCCGATCCCGGAGGTCCTCGGTCAGCTCCAGGTCCAGGGCGACCACCTCCCCGCCCTCGCGGGAGACGGTGAACCCGGGTTGGCTCTTGACCCGGAGCTCGACGTCGCCGGGACCGAGCTCGACGGTGCTCTCCGCGAGGGGCACCTCGAAGGAGCGCCCGTCGTCGAGGGCGGCCACCGCCCGGGCGGCGTCCACGCGCTGGAGCGCCGGGCGCAGCTCGCCCGCGGCCTCCTTGAGCCGGGGACCGAGCACCCGGAAGTTGGGGACGATCTCGAAACGCAGGACGTCGCTCAGCTCCTCGGCCACGGACACCTCGTCGACGTTGAGCTCGCTCGCCACGACGTCGGCCAGCAGCTGCGGAGCCCCGGAGGGGAGGAACACGAGGGCGCGGGCGAGCGGTTGGCGGACCTTCACGCCGGCTTCGCTCCGGGCGGCGCGGCCGAGCGACGCCAGGCGCCGGGCCTGGTCCATCTCCCGCTCGAGCTCGGGGTCGATGAGGGCCCACCAGTCGGCGTCTCCCGGCGCCTCGTCCCCCGCCGCGAACCCCGACTCTCCGATCGAGGTCGGCCAGCGCTCCAGGTGCACCGAGGCGCCGGGCCCGGCCCCCGAGAGCTCCCGCCACAGGCGGTCCGTGACGAAGGGGCAGAGGGGCGCGAGCAGGCGGCAGCACGTGATCAGGACGTCGTGCAACGTCGTGTGGGCGGCGAGGGAGTCCGATGGCGGGGCCTCGGGGTCGGTCCTCCAGAACCGCCGGCGGCTCCGGCGCACGTACCAATTGGAGACGTCGTCGATCAGGCGACCGAGGGCGGTCGCCGCCTCCAGGGGCTCGTAGGCGTCGAGGGCCCTCGTCGTCTCGAGCGTGGTGCTCGCCAGCCGGGAGAGGATCCACCGGTCGAGCTCGGGGCGCTCGGCCGGCTCGGGAACCTCGGGATCCGCCGGGTCGAAGTCGTTGGACGCGGCGTAGGTGGTGAAGAAGCTGTAGATGCTCCAGAACGTGAGGAGCATGTCTCGCATCGAGGTGTCGATGGCGCCCAGGCTCACCCGGGTCGGCGTCCACGGGGAGCCCTGGCTGTACATCCACCATCGGAGCGCGTCCGCCCCCCTCGAGTCGAGGATCTCCCAGGGATCGACGACATTGCCCAGGGACTTCGACATCTTGCGACCCTCGGAGTCGACGATGTGACCGAGGCACATCACGTGCCGGTAGGGGGTGGCCGCGAACACGAGCGTGTTCACTGCGAGCAGCGAGTAGAACCAGCCCCGGGTCTGGTCGATGGCCTCGGTGATGAAGTCGGCGGGGAAGACGAATTCTTCCTTCGATCCGGGGCGGCGGGGGTAGCCCACCTGCGCCGCGGGCATGCTGCCGGAGTCGAACCAGGCGTCGATCACCGGCTCCACCCTCGTCATGACCGCCGCGTCGTCCCCGGGAGGGGAGCTCTCCCCCGCGGCCTCGGCGGGCTCGGCGTACCCGGCGGACTCGGCGGACTCGGCGGACTCGGCGCAGTCGGGGCACGGGAAGGTCACCTCGTCGATGTCGGGTCGATGGGGGTCCGTGCCGCGCACGTCTCGGCCGGCCAGCTCGGAGAGCTCGTCGAGGGAGCCGACGCACCGCAGGTGGCCGTGACCGCACCTCCAGATCGGCAGGGGGGTCCCCCAGTAGCGGTCCCGCGACAGCGCCCAGTCGACGTTGTTCGCGAGCCACTCGCCGAAGCGGCCGTCCCGGATATAGGGCGGGTGCCACTTGATCCCGTGGTTCTCGGAGAGGAGGGCGTCCTTGCGCGAAGAGGTGGCGATGTACCAGCTCGGCTTGCCCCAGTAGATGAGCGGAGTCCCGCATCTCCAGCAGTGGGGGTAGGAGTGGCGGTGGGCCTCCCGCCGGAGAAGGAGGCCCTCGGACTCCAGGCGGTCGTTGATGTCGTGGTTGGCCTCACGTACGGGACGCCCCGCCAGCCAGGGGATGGCATCGGTGAACCGCCCGTCGGCCCCGACCGGGTTGAGCCAGGGAAGCCCGGCCTCTCGGCCCACGACGCGGTCGATCTCGCCGAAGGCGGGAGCCAGGTGCACGATCCCGGTGCCCTCTTCGGTGTTGACGAAGTCGCCGCGCACCACCCGCCAGCCGTCGGCTCCGGGCGGCGGCGGGAGGTCGTCGAAGGGACGGAGGTAACGACGGCCCACCAGGTCGCGGCCCGGGAAGCGGCGGGCGACGGTGGCGCCCTCGCCCATCACCGCCTCGACCAGCTCCTCTGCCATGACCAGCCCGTCGACCACGGCGTAGGTGAGCTCGGGGTGCACGGCCGCCCCGGTGTTGGACGGCAGGGTCCAGGGGGTCGTCGTCCAGACCACGAGCGCCCTCGCCGGACCGAGGACGGCCTCGTCGGGCTCGGCCAACGGCAGGAGCACGTAGGCGGACTCGTCCTCTTCGTCCTGGTACACGTCGGGCTGGCCGAGCTCGTGGCTCGAGAGCGCCGTCCCGCATCGAGGGCAGTAGGGCACCACCTTCACGTCCTCGTAGAGAAGGCCCTGGTCCCAGATCTGCTTCAGGTGCCACCAGACGGACTGCACATACTCGGGGTCGAACGTCCAGTAAGCGCGATCGAGATCGGTCCAGTAGCCGATGCGTTGGGTCATCGACCGCCAGTCATCCACGTACGTGCGCACCGACTCCCGGCAGCGGCGGGTGAACTCCCCGATGCCGATGGCCTCGATCTCGCGTTTGCTCGACACCCCGAGCGCCTTCTCGACCTCGACCTCCACGGGGAGCCCGTGGGTGTCCCACCCGGCCCGACGGTCCACGCGGAAGCCCCGCATCGTGCGGTAGCGACAGAACAGGTCCTTGTAGACACGCGCCCAGACGTGATGGAGCCCTGGTCGACCGTTGGCGGTGGGCGGGCCCTCGTAGAAGACCCACGGGGGGGCGCCGTCGCGCCCGTTGATCGACCGCTCGAAGACGCGCTCGCTACTCCAGCGCGCGAGCTCGGACTCCTCGAGGGCGACGAGGTCCGGCTGGGGCGGGGCGGGTCGGAACAACGATCTCCTCCTTGGGCCGCCCGGGCTCGGCCCGGTCTGGCACCGGCGACGACCCAGGCACAATAGAGGTTGGGCCGGGCCGTCCAGGCCGGACCAGGGATTAGGCCGGACGCTCGAGCGCCGCCCCGACCTCCGCCCACACCGACTCGTCCAGTTGCTCGAGCGTCGACAGGACCGCGTCGGCCAGCGCGATGGCCGGCTTGGCGCGCTCCTCGGGAACGGGGACGGCGATGCACGACATGCGGGCCGCCTTGGCCGCGATCACCCCCGCGGGCGCGTCCTCGAGGACGAGGCACGACCGCGGCGCCGCCCCGAGGTCGGCCGCCGCGGAGAGGAAGACGGCGGGGTGGGGCTTTCCGAAGGCCTCGTCCTGGGCGGAACGGATCACGTCGAACCGGCCGTTGAGATCGAAGTGGTCGAGGGCCAGGTGGATGTAGCGGTAGTGCGAGGACGACGCCAGGGCGAGGCGCAACCCGCGCCGGCGGCAGTCGTCGAGGGCCGCGAGCGCCCCCGGCTGTAGGCGACCGCGTTCCACCATCAACGCCTCGACGGCGCCGACCACTTGGATCGCGACGTCGTCAGTGCTCGGGCCGGTCCAGGGGAAGCGCTCGTGCCAGTAGCGCGTGACCTCCTCGACCACCATGCCCTTCGTCTGCCGGGTCCCGACCCTCGCGACGGGCACGCCGAGCCCACCGAGCACGTCGACCTCGGCGTCGTGCCAGAGCGGCTCGCTGTCGATCAGCAACCCGTCGAGATCGAAGATGGCCGCCCTGAGGGGGACCGGAGCCGCCGGTCCCGGTGGGGTGGGAATCGACGCCGCGCTCAGCCGGGCAGGGCGGCCTCGATGGTGCCCACGACGGACGAGTCCTCGGGGTCCACCATCGGCCGGAAGCGCGCGACGACGCTCCCGTCGGGGCCGATCACGAACTTCTCGAAGTTCCACTGGATGTCGCCGGCCTGCCCCTCGGCGTCCGCGGTGACCGTCAGCTCCTGGTAGATCGGATGCCGGCCCTCACCGTTGACGTCGATCTTCTCGAACAGGGGGAACGAGACGCCGTAGGTGGTCGAGCAGAACTCCTGGATCTCCTCCGGGCTCCCCGGCTCCTGCGCCCCGAATTGGTTGCACGGGAACCCGAGGACCGAAAAGCCCTGGTCTGCGTAGCGCTCCTGCAAGCGCTCCAGACCCTCGTACTGTGGGGTCAGGCCACACTTGGAGGCCACGTTGACCACCAAGAGCACCTTTCCGCGGTAGTCCCCGAGCGAGCTCGGCTCGCCGTCGAGGGTGTTGATGGCAAGGTCTCCGAGGGAATTGTCTCCGGGCATGCCCACACGGTAGTGGTCACCGATGGAGGTGTCGACGTGCAGGCGGTCGTGATCACAGACGGCGAGCTCGAGTGGCGGACCTGCCCGGACCCGGACCCGGGAGACACCGAGCTGCTCGTGTCGGTCCGGGCGGCGGGGATCAACAATGCCGATCTCCTGCAGCGGCGAGGTCACTACCCGGCGCCTCCCGGATCCCCTCCCGACGTCCCCGGCCTCGAGCTCGCCGGCGAGGTGGTCTCGGTCGGCCGGCAGGTGACGCGCTTCTCGGTCGGGGACCGGGTGATGGCGGTGGTCGGCGGCGGCGGGCAGGCGACGCTCGCGACCGTGGACGAGACCCATGCGCTGCCCGTGCCCGCCGAGCTGTCCTGGCCCGAGGCGGGCGGGTTCCCGGAGGTCTTCAGCACCGCCTGGGACGCGCTCGGTTCCCAGGCTCACCTGGCCGCCGGCGAACGGCTGCTCATCAGCGGCGCGGCCGGCGGCGTGGGCACGGCCGCCGTGCAGCTGGCCGCGGCGAGTGGAGCCCTCGTGGTGGCCTCGGTCCGAGACCCCTCCCGGCGCGGAGCCGTGGCCGAGCTCGGCGCGCACCGGGTGGTCGACCCGACCGACGTACCCGGTCACGGTCCCTACGACGCGATCCTCGAGCTGGTCGGCGCACCCTCGCTGGCCGCCTCCCTGGGGTCGCTCGCCACCGGGGGCCGGGTCGTGGTCATCGGGGTCGGTGCCGGTGCCCGTCTCGAGCTCGACCTGCTCTCGCTCATGGCCAAGCGGGCCTGGATCGGGAGCTCGACCCTGCGGGCACGTGACCGTGTGGGCAAGGCCATCGTGGCGGGCCAGGTGGCATCCCACGTCCTGCCGCTGCTCGCGTCGGGGGCCCTCAGGGTGCCGGTCTGCGACACGTTCCCGATGTCCGAGGCGCGCTCGGCCTACGAGCGCTTCGGCGCGGGCTCGAAGCTGGGCAAGGTCGTGCTGGTGACGTGAGTCCCTCGAGGTGGCCGCCGGGCGCAGCGGGCCGGCCTCAGGCGTCTTCGATGCGGAGCTGGTCGAACTCCCAGTAGGAGCGCAGCGCGGCGAGCTTGCCCTCCGCGTCGCGGCGGTAGGTGTAGACGCCGCGCACGACCGCGACCTGCTTGCCGCCGGGCAGGGTCGTGCGGATCCAGCCGACGTTGGCGCACTCGTCGCCGCTCTCGAAGGACTCGTCGATCTCGAAGGCGATCCCGTCGTTCGGAGCGAGCACGTTGTCGTAGAACCGACCGATGCCGTCTCGCCCGTGGTGGCCCTTGCCCTCGGGGTCGAGGGGCGACTTGCCGATCGGGTCCTCCACCACGCCGTCCTCCGCGAAGAGGGCGAGCCAGGCCTCGCGGTCCATCGCCTCCACGGCCGCCATCGACCGCCGGCCGAGCTCCCGGGCCGACACGGTGGTCTCCTCGTTGGTCGTCATCTGTGGACCTCCACTGCGCTGTGTTTGACGTCCCTGCCGTCGACGATCCGGTGCCCTGCCATGAATGACCGTGCCGTGAATGACCGTGCCGTAAATGACCTCAGGCGTGAATGACGGAGTCGGCGAAGCCGCGGAGCGCGTCCAGCTTGGCGCTCAGAGGCTCGGTGTCGGGCCCGACGTCGTAGGGCCACCGGAAGCCGACGATCACGTCGGTGACGCCCTGGTCCTCCAGCCGGCGCACTCCGTCGAGTGAGAAGGCCTCCAGGGAGGCGGCGTGCACCTCGAACTCGCGGTCCTCGGTGCCGTACTCGCGGCGCAACGCCTGGAGCCGATCGAGCATGTCGCCGAGCAGTTCGGGGTCTCCGCCTGCGTGCATCCAGCCGTCGCCGACCCTCGCCGCCCGGCGCAGCGCGGCGTCGCCGTGACCACCGATCAGGATCGGGATCGGCGAGGGGGCGGCGGGGCACATCTTGATCGACGGCACGTCGTAGATCTCCCCGTGGTACTCGAAGTACTCGCCGCCCGAGAGGCCGCGGATGATGTCGATGGCCTCGTCGAGCCTCCGGCCGCGACGCTCCCACGGGACGCCGCAGACCTCGTAGTCCTCGGGCCACGGGCTGGTGCCCACGCCGAGGGCCAGCCGACCACCCGTGAGGACCGCCGTCGACGTCGCCTGCTTGGCCACGAGCACCGGGTGCCGGATCGGCAGCTTGAGCACGAAGGTGTTGAAGCGGATCCGCTCGGTGACCGCCCCGAGGACGGGGATCAGTGAAAAGGGCTCGATGAAGGGCTTGCCGTCGAGGAACTCCCGGGTCCCGTCCAGGTTGAAGGGGTACGTGGTGTCCGACGTCTCCGGGTAGCAGATGCTGTCGGGGATGACCATCGAGTCGTACCCGGCCTCCTCGACCGCCTTGGCCAGGGGGATGTAGTACGTCGGATCGGTCATCGACTCGGCATACGAGAAGCGCAACGGGACCTCCTTGTCCCACCCTGCCTACCATGCTGCTGATGGAGGCCGCTCGTACGACCGAGGAGAGCACGGGCGAGAACGCAGGGGAATCGTCCACCGGCCCGAGCGGAGCGGTCGAGCTCCCGACGGACCTCGATCTCGAGGACGTCGAGCGGCTGGCCCGTCGCCGGATCGGCGAGATGGCCTCCGCGTACTACGGGGGCGGCGCCGAGGACGAGCGCCTCCTGGCCGAGAACGTCTCGGCGTGGAGAGGCTGGCGCCTGCGCCCGCACGTACTCGTGGACGTGTCCACGATCGACACCTCCACGACCGTCCTCGGAACGCCGATGAGCACGCCGATCCTGGCGGCCCCGACCGCCCTGCACTGCCTCGCCCACCCTCTCGGCGAGGTGGCCACGGCGCAGGGCGTGGCGGCGAAGGGGGCCACGATGGTCCTCTCGTCCCTCTCCACCTGCTCGCTCGAGGACGTGGCCGCGGGCGCTCCCGACGGCCAACGATGGATGCAGGTCTACGTGCTGCGCGACCGGGGGCGCACCCGGGACCTCGTGCAGCGGGCGGCCGAGTCGGGCTACCGGGCCCTCGTGCTCACCGTGGACGCCCCCGTGTCGGGACACCGCACGCGCGAGCTGCGGGGCGGCGTGCGCCTCCCGCCCGACCTGTCGCTGCCCAACCTCACCGAGCGCAGCACGGCCGCGGCGCACGGCGAGGGCGGCTTCATGCAGGTCGTGACCCGGCACTTCGATCCGTCGCTGACCTACGACGACATCGCCTGGCTCTGCGATCTCTCCGGTCTGCCGGTCCTGACCAAGGGGGTGCTCCGCGGCGATGCCGCCCTGCGGTGCCTCGAGTCCGGCGCGGCGGGCATCGTCGTGTCCAACCACGGGGGCCGGCAGCTCGACGACGCGCTTCCCACGGCGGAGGCGCTGACCGAGGTCCTCGAGGCCGTCGGGAGCAGCGCTCCGGTGCTCGTCGACGGTGGGATCAGGCGGGCCCCCGACGTCGTCAAGGCGCTGGCGCTCGGCGCCGCCGCCGTCCTCCTCGGCAGGCCCGTGCTCTGGGCGCTGGGCGCCGGCGGCCCGGAGGGGGTGGCCCGGCTCTTCGCGTGGTTCGAGGCCGAGCTCCGCCGCACCATGGCGCTCTGCGGCGCACCCGACGTCGCCTCCATCGATCGCTCACTCGTCCGTAGGAGGAACACCCCATGAGCACCATCGCCCAGCTGCTGGCGGCGCGCTCCGGCGACGAGCACCCCGGACTCCTCGACCCCACGGGGACGTGGTCGTGGAGAGAGGTGGTGCTCGCGGGCGCACGCCGCGGTGCGCTCGCCGCCGGCCTGCTCGGCGAGGGACCCCCGCACATCGGCGTGCTCCTGCCCAACGTCCCCGAGTACCTGTGGTGGCTGGGTGCCGCGGCCTTTTCCGGGGCGACCGTGGTCGGGGTCAACCCCACCCGCCGGGGCGAGGCCCTGGCCGCCGACATCCGCGCCACGGACTGCCAGATGCTCGTGACCGACGCGGAAGGGGCCGAGCTCCTCCGCGGCATCGACCATGGCATCGATCCCGACCGGGTCCTGGAGGTGGGCTCGGAGCCCTACGGCAAGCTGCTCGGATCGGTCGGCGACGACGAGGCGACCGGGATCCTCGATCGGGCCTCCGAGGTACCGGGCGAGTCCCTCTACCTGCTCCTGTTCACCTCGGGTACGACGGGCACGCCCAAGGCGGTGCGCTGCACCCAGGGGCGCCTGGCGGCGATCGGCAAGGGCGCGGCGCCGGGCTACGGCTACCACCGCGACGACGTGTCCTACTGCGCCATGCCGCTGTTCCACGGCAACGCGCTCATGGCCCTGTGGGCCCCCTCCCTCCACGTCGGGGCGACGCTCGCGCTGCGGCCGCGGTTCAGCGCGTCGGCCTTCATCGACGACGTGCGCCGCTACCGGGCGACCACCTTCTCCTACGTCGGGAAGGCCATCGCCTACATCCTGGCCACGCCCGAGCGCCCCGACGACGGGGACAACACCCTGGAGCGGGCCTTCGGGACCGAGGCCTCGCTGCGGGATCGCGGGGAGTTCGAGCGCCGCTTCGGCTGCCCCCTGGTCGAGGGCTACGGGCAGAGCGAGGGGGGCTCGGCCATCGCGGTGGTGCCCGGGACACCGGCGGGGGCGCTGGGGCGCCCCGTCGGAGGCGCCGAGCTCGCCGTAGTGGACCCCGTCACGGCCGCCGAGAGCCCGCGGGCGGTCTTCGACGGGGCGGGCAAGCTGCTCAACGGCGACGAGGCCATCGGCGAGATCGTCAACTGGGGCAGCACCGGCAGCTTCGAGGGCTACTACGGGAACCCGGACGCCGAGGCCGACCGCACGCGCAACGGCTGGTACTGGACCGGGGACCTCGGCTACCGCGACGAGGAGGGGTTCTTCTACTTCGCCGGCCGGAGGGGCGACTGGCTCCGCGTCGACTCCGAGAACTTCGCCGCCGGGCCGGTCGAGGCGGTGCTCGGCCGGCACCCCGACGTGGCGGTCGCTGCCGTCTATCCCGTGCCCGACACCGTCTCGGGCGACCAGGTGATGGCGGCGCTCGAGCTCCGCCACGACGCAAAGTTCGACCCCGACCAGTTCAACGCGTGGCTCGACGAGCAGGCCGACCTCGGCACGAAGTGGGCGCCGCGCTACGTGCGGATCACGCCCTCGCTCCCCCAGACGGCCACCGGCAAGGTGACCAAGACCACGCTGCGCACCGAGACCTGGCACGGCGACGACCCCGTGTGGTGGCGCCCCGACGCTCGTGCCCCCCAGTACCGAAGGCTGGACGACGCCGACCGGCGCCGGTTGGACGACGAGCTCGAGGCGAACGGCACGGCGTAGAGGGATTCAGCCCCGCACGGGACTCAGGCCGGCACGCCCTCCAGCACCGCCGAGGCCACCAGCTCCTCGAGGTAGCGCCCGTCCCACCACGAGAGCTGGAGCGCCTTGGCCCTCCGGAAGTAGAGCTGGATGTCGAACTCGAGCGTGAAGCCGATGCCGCCGAAGACCTGCTGGGCCATGGCCGTCAGGTCCCGGAAGGTCTGGCAGGCGTAGAGCTTGGCCATGGGTGCCAGTCGGTCGATGGGCCGGCCGCTGGCCCGGGCCCAGGCCGCCTCGTGAACCAGCTGCTCGCCCCCGTCGACCCTCGTCACCGCGTCCGCCAGGTAGTGGCCGATGGCCTGGAATGCGCCCAGCGGCTTGTCGAATTGGCGACGGTCCTTCGCGTACTGGTTGGTGAGCTCGAGAGCGCGCCGGGCACCGCCGATGGCCTGCGCCGCGAGGAGGACGATGCCGTCGTGCATGAGCGTGTCCCAGGTGGCCCAGCCCGCGGCGGCGCCGAGACGTGCGGTCGCCGGCACCCGGACGCCGTCGAAGGTGACCTGGTACTGCGTGTCCGAGGCGATGGTCAGCTGTTGCGCCAAGCCGACACCGGGAGCGTCGGTCGGCACCACGAAGAGATCCACGCCCTCGGGCCCGCGACCGGCTTCGGTGCGGGCCAGGACGACCATCGCCTGCGCGGCCTTCGCGAACGGCACGTGCCACTTGGTGCCCCGCAGCACGAAGTCGGATCCGTCGTCCTCCGCGCCCAACTGGACGCCGGCCGGGCCGAAGCCGCTCTCCGGCTCGATCCACGCCGTGGTGACGATCCTCTCCCCCGAGGCGATGCCCGGTAGCCACTCGTCCTGCTGCGCCTCGCTGCCGGCCAGGCTCAACGCGCCGGCCGCCATCACCGAGCTCACGAAGTGGGGAACGGGGGCCAGTGCACGCCCGAGCTCCTCGTAGAGGACGACACCCTCGAGGAGCGACATCCCCGAGCCGCCGTTGCGCTCCGGGACGAGGAGGCCGACCATGTCCATGTCTGCCAGCCGGCGCCACAGCTCCGGCGGGAACCCGTTGGGGTCGTCTTCCATCTGCCGGACGACGTCGGCCCCGCAGTGGTCCTCGAGCAGATCACGCACCGCGCTGCGGAGCATCTCCTGCTCTGCGGTGAACTCCAGATCCAACACTCAGGTCACCTCACAATCTTGCCGCCGCCACGGGCGGCGGGGCACAGACTTGCCGCCGTCCGGGGGCCGGGTCACGGTATCCACTGCTCGCCCCTCCGGTCCCAGGGGTTGTCGTCGGGGGTTCGCGGCAGCGCCACGCGAGCACGGCAGCTGGTCTTGACGTCCCCCTCCACCGACAGGTCCACGTCGACCTCCGCCCAGCCACAACCCGCCTCGTCGACAGGCGTTCCGGTCACGGTCGCGCTCAGGACCATCGTGTCGCCGGGGAACACGGAGCCCCGCATCCGGAAGGTCATGCGACCGAGGCGGCCGTGCGGACCGGTCCAGTCGGTCAGGAAGCGCTCGAACCACGCCGCTTGGTTCGGCGTGTTCAAGAAGATGTCGCGGGTGCCGTTGCGATGGACGGCGAAGTCCTTGTCGTGGTGCATCGGCCGCCAGTCCCGGGAGGCCAGCGCGCCGAGCACGACCGTGGTCGCGGTGACCGGATAGGAGAGGTCGGGCAGCGACTGACCCTCGCTCACCTCGTCGTGGAGCAGTCTCGGCTTCACGGTTCCCTCCGATAGCCGAAGCCGGTGTAGGACTCGATCCCCACCAGCTCGTCTCGCTGGTTGTGGTAGACGACCTCGATCTCCCAGAAGCGCCCGGTGCCGAGCTTGGTCGTCTTGTCCCCACTGACCGATCGCAGCACCTGGTGCGTCCGCAGCCGGTCGCCCGGCCGGACGGGCTCGTAGAAGACGATCGTGTTGTCCGTCATGATCGCCTCAGGGAGGCCGAAGAGCTCCTTCAGGTCGAAGTGGACCCGGAGCGGGAGGGCCGCCTCGGTGCGCCCGGGGGCCCAGTGGTGCGGCCGGAACCAGACCGACAGCATCGTGGGTGGGGCCACCGGGCCGCCGGTGATCTCCTCCGCGGCCTGGTCGTCCCAGTACAGCGGGTTGCCGTTCTCCACCGACGAGCACGTCGTCCAGACGTAACCGCGCTCGACGGGGAACTCGCCCTCCTCGTGGTACTGCTCGACACCGATGAGCTCCGCCACCCGCTGGTCGGGATCGAGTGCCGGACCTGCTGCTCCCGTGCTCATGCCACCACCCCCTCTCGGCTCCATTCGTCTACCAGGGCACGATCAACGCCCGCCGCCTCGAGGAGCTCGACCGTGTCGGTGACCCGGGGATCGGGCAGGTCCACCGGCTCCTCGAGCGGCGCCGCCCCGGCGAGCACGGGCCCCAGCTGCCGCAGGGCACCGTGGGTCGGGTGCCGGGCCTCGACCACGACGTGGCGCGCCGCGAATCCCGGGTCCGCCGCGACCTCCCGCACCTCCTGCACGGGTGCGACGCAGGTGTCGGCGGGGCCGAGCATCTCGACCCACTCGTCTCGTGGCCTCGCGGCGAAGGCCGCCCGGAACTCCTTGCGGATCTCCTCTTGCACCCCGTCGTCGTACTGGTGGGACGCCCACTGCGGGCATCCGAGCGCGCGACACAGGTTGGCGAAGAACTTGCCCTCGATCGCCGCCACGGCCAGCCACCGCCCGTCGCCGGCCGGGTAGGTGTCGTAGCAGGCGTAGCGCCCCGTCAGCACGTCGTGCCCCGGACCCGGGCTCGAGCCGGTGGCCAGGTGCTCGTCGATGGCGAGGGACATGAGCCACAGGACGCCGTCGGCCACGGCAACGTCGAGGTGGCGCCCGCGGCCGTTGCGGGCGCGCTCGACGAGCGCGGCGGAGACGGCGAGCGCCGCCTGCAGACCGCCCGCGGCAGAGTCGGCCAACGTGGCGCCGGGCACCGGCGGTCCGCCGTCGGCTGCGGGACCGGTCGCCGCGAGGAAGCCGCCGATGGCGAGGTAGTCGAGGTCGTGGCCCGCCCAGCCCGAGCGCGGCCCCTCCTGCCCGAAGCCCGTGGTGGAGCAGTAGACGAGGCCGGGATTCTCTGCCGCGAGACGCTCGTAGCCGAGGCCGAGCCGCTCCATGACCCCGGGTCGGAAACTCTCGACGAGCACGTCCGCCCACGCGGCGAGGGCGACGAAGGCGCGCCGGCCCCCGTCCGACTTCAGGTCGACCTGCACCCGCCGCATCCCCCGCAGCGCGCTGTACGAGAAGAACGGCGGCTCGACGAGGGCCCCCTCCCGGGAGGGCACCGGACCCACTTTCACCACCTCCGCCCCGTAGTCGGCAAGGACGCGCGTGCAGCGCGACGCGGGACCCACGCTCGAGAGGTCGAGCACGGTGACCCCTGCAAGGGGCCCGGGACGAGACGGTGCGTCCGGCACCCGATCAGAAGTTCTTGGGGAGCCCGAGCTTGCGGCGGGCGATGATGTTCTTTTGGATCTCCGAGGCCCCGCCGCCGATGGTGTCGATGACGGTGTAGCGGTACGTCGACTCGGCGCGGCCGGCCATCGGGGCCTGCTCGGTCTTGACCCGCAGCTGGGTCCCCGGCCCGGCGATGTCCATCGAGGCGTCGGCCAGGCGCTTGGAGAGCTCGGTGGCGTAGAGCTTGTACTCCGACGCCCACGCCGTCGGCGCCGCCCCTCCCCGGGAGGACTCGTAGACGAAGCGCAGGCCGATCACGCGGGCCACCTCGGCCTGGGTGGCCAGCTGCGCGATCCGCTGGCGGATCACCGGATCGTCCTTGAGCGGGGCGCCGTCGCGCACCGTCGTGCGCACGTACTCCTCCAGGAGCTCGAGTCGCTGCTCGATGGGCGAGAACGTGAACATCGTGAAGCGCTCCAGGTCGAGCGCCTCCGAGATGTACTGGAACCCGTGGTTGAGCTCGCCCACCACGTAGTCGTCGGACACCCAGACGTCGTCGAGGTAGACCTCGTTGGTCCGCTCGTCGCCCATGGTCCAGATGGGCTTGATCGTGATGCCCGGGTCGTCCAGTGGGACGAGGAAGAGCGTGATGCCAGCGTGCTTGGGGGCCTCCGGATCGGTCCGGGCACCCATCCAGTACCACTCGGCGAAGTGCGCCGAGGTGGTCCACGTCTTCTGGCCGTTCAGGCGCCAGCCGTCGCCGTCCTTGGTGGCCTTGAGCTGCATGGAGGCGGCATCCGAGCCGGCGTTGGGCTCGGAGTAGCCCACCGCGAACTCGACCTCGTTGCGCAGGATCTTCGGCAGGAACTCGGCCTTGAGCTTGTCGGAACCGTGCCGGATCAGGGTCTTGCCGATGATGCCCACGCCCTTGCCGATCTGCGGCCCGCCGCGAGCGGCGAGGGCCTCGTTGAGCAGGTACTCGTAGACGCCGTCGCCCTCCTGGCCCCCGTACTGCTTGGGCCAGGTGATGCCGAGCCAGCCGCGGTCGCCGACCTTTCGCATGAATTGGCGACGCTTGGGCGTGTCCACGATCTGGGCCATGTTCTCCCGCGTGACGTCGAAGACCTCCGGGTCCTCGTTGTCATCGAGAAACTGCTCGACCTCGTCGACAAAGGCCCGCTGCTCCGGGGAGAACTCGAAGTCCATGTGGTGCCCCTCCTTCGAGCTGGTGGTCTGCTGCCCTGGGAGCTGACGCTCCGTCAGGTCGGCAGGTATCATAGGCCGGACTCCCCGAGGGGCTCGCTTCCGGTGCGCGAAGGTCGAGAGGTCCGGCGCTCCACGCCCGCAGGACCCGAAAGGGGCCACGAGTACCATCACCCACGTGACAGGCATTCTGAGCGCCGCCGGCTATGTCCCCTACTGGCGCCTCCAACGATCCGAGATCGCCGCGTTCATGGGAGGGGGTGGGGGTCCGGGCACCCGCTCGGTCGCCTCCCACGACGAGGACGCCACCACGATGGGGGTCGAGGCGGCCCGGCTCGCGCTGAAGGGCGCGACCTCGGCTGCGCCCGACGCGCTGTGGTTCAGCACCACGTCGCCGACCTACCTGGACAAGACCAACGCCACGGCGATCCACGCCGCCCTCGGCATGGCGAGCGAGGTTCCGGCCTTCGACTTCGGCGGCGCCCTGCGTTCCTCGACCGGCGCCCTCCTTGCGGCACTCCAGGGACGGGCCACCACCCTCGTCGTCAGCGCGGACCTCCGGGACGGCCTGCCGACGAGCGGCGACGAGTCGGGCGGCGGCGACGGCGCGGCTGCCCTTCTCGTCGGTGGCGCCAGCGAGGGCCGTTCGGTCCTGGCGGAGTACCTGGGCGGGGCGTCCGTCACGGGCGAGATGGTCGAGCGGTGGCGCCGCCCGGGCGAACGACGATCCAAGGTCTGGGAGGAGCGCTTCGGCGAGACCCGCTATGCCGCCCTCGGACGTGAGGCGTGGGACCGGGCCACCAAGGAGGTGGGGATCGGCACCGAGGACGTCGGCGCGGTCGCCGTCTGCGGCATGCACGCCCGAGCGGTCCGCTCGGTGTCGGGCAAGCTCGGCGTGGCCAAGGACGCCATCGTCGACGACCTCAGTCGGTCCGTCGGGCAGACCGGCGCGGCCCATCCGGGCCTCGTGCTGGCCTCGATGCTCGAGACCGAGGCGCTGGCCCTGGCCGCAGGCGACCGGTCGCCGGGACGCGTGCTCGCGCTGGTCCACCTGGCCGACGGCGCGGATGTCCTCTTCTTCCGGACGACGGAGGCGCTGGCATCGTGGGCCCCCTTCCGTCCGGTCGCCGCACAGATCCGGGCCGCGTCGGACGTCACCTACGCCAAGTTCCTTTCGTGGCGAGGGATGTTGACCCCGGAGCCGCCTCGCCGGCCAGAACCTCAGCGTGTGTCCTCCCCCGCGGCGTGGCGCTCGGAGCACTGGAAGTTCGGGTTCGTCGGATCACGCGACCGCAGCAGCGGCGCCGTCCATCTCCCCCCCTCACGGATCTCCATGAAGGGCGGTGCGCTCGACGAGATGGACCCGGCCCCGATGGCCGACGTGCCGGGCAGGGTCGTCACCTACACCGTGGACCGGCTCGCCTACTCGCCGAGTCCTCCGGTGGTCTTTGCCGTCGTCGACTTCGAGGGCGGGGGTCGCTTCCCGCTCGAGCTGACCGACGTGGATGCCGAGGCGCTGGCCATCGGCGACGAGATCGAGATGACGTTTCGCCGGCTCTACTCGGCCGACGACATCCACGACTACTTCTGGAAGGGCCGCCCGGTCCCTTCGATCGCTCCCGACGAGGGATCGAGCGAGACGGGCGGCGCACCGGGTGAAAGGAGCCATTGATGGGATCGCACGGGATTCGCGACCGGGTGGCCATCGTGGGCATGGGCTGCACCAAGTTCGCCGAGCACTGGGACCGCAGCCTCGACGACCTGATCATCGGCGCGAGCGAGGAGGCCTTCGGCGCCGCGGGGATCGGGAAGGACGACGTCGACGCCTACTGGCTGGGCACCGCGACGAGCGGCATGAGCGGGATCACGCTCGCCCGTCCCCTCCAGCTCCAGGGCAAGCCCGTCACGAGGGTGGAGAACTACTGCACGACGGGCTCGGAGGCGTTGCGCGCGGCTGCCTACGCGGTCGCGTCCGGCGCCTACGACGTGGCCATGGCGGTCGGCGCGGAGAAGGTCAAGGACGCCGGGTACCAGGGCCTCAACGCGGCAGGCCCGCCAGGCGACGGGACCGCCCGCACGCTCACCGCGGCAGCGATGTTCTCCATGGTGGCGCCCGCGTACTGCGCCAAGTACGGCGTGCCCGAGGAGCAGATGGCGGACGTGCTCGCCACCATCTCGGCCAAGAACCACTACAACGGGGCACGCAACCCCAAGGCGCAGTTCCAGCGCGAGATGTCCAAGGAGGCGATCTGCGCCTCGCCGAGAGTGGCCGGGCGCCTCGGGGTCTTCGACTGCGCCGGCGTGGCCGACGGAGCAGCGGCGGCCATCGTGGTCCGGGCCGAAGACGCGACCCGCTACACGGACAAGCCCATCTTCCTGAAGGCCCTCTCCTTCGCGGCGGGCAGCGGGTCCGGGCTCATCGATCCCGACTTCGACTACACGCACTTCCCCGAGTGCGAGGCGGCCGCCAAGGACGCCTACCAGCAGTCCGGCATCACCGACCCTCGCCACGAGCTCCTGCTGGCCGAGGTGCACGACTGCTTCACGCCGACCGAGCTCGTCCTGATGGAAGACCTCGGATTCGCGGCGCGGGGCACGGCGTGGAAGGAGGAGCTCGCCGGCACGTTCGCGCTCGACGGCGAGCTGCCGGTCAATCCCGACGGCGGGCTCAAGAGCTTCGGCCACCCGGTGGGCGCCTCGGGCCTGCGCATGCACTACGAGTGCTGGCTGCAGCTGCGTGGCGAAGCGACCCCGGAGCGCCAACTGCACTCCGATCGGAAGCTGGCGCTGGTGCACAACCTCGGCGGCTACCCCGGCGAGATGGTCTCGTTCGTGTCGGTGGTGGGCAGCGAGCTCGGCTGAGGCCCAGCTCGGCTACCGACCCCCGGAGGGCGACGAGCCGTCATCGGCCGACGGTGGCGACGAGCGCGACAAGGCAGCCCTCCCATCCCTCACGGTGGGACGGCTCGCGGTCGTCCGGGAGGTTGCGGTGCGTGAGGTTCACGATCGTGTCGTCACCTTCGGCGACCAGCACCACCTCCACGGTGCTGCTCCCGGGAGGCATCGACGAGTCCTCGGGGATGCCCCAGGTGAAGACGACCCGGCTCGGCGGCTCCACCGCCACGTAGTTGCCCCGAGCGGCCACCCCTACGAAGTCGAGGGCGAACGTGCCGCCGGGCCGGGCCTCGAGCTCGGCGCGCTCGCCGATCCACGTGACCATCAACTCGGGGTCCGTGAAGTACGGGAACACGACCTCTGGGGGTGCGGCGATGCGGACACTGGTGTTGATCACGTCGGTCTTCTCCTCCCTCTGTGGGGTCGGTCGGTGCGGGGGTGGGCTTGCTCGACGGACTCCTTGAGACGGGCAAGGGCGTCCGGCCAAAACTCGTCGAGCAGGGCGCGCAACGGCTGGAGTGCCTCGGACCGGAGCGAGTAGAGCCGCCGGGTGCCGGCCCGGCGCTCGGCCAGCAGCCCGGCCCGCTTGAGAACGGTCAGATGCTGGCTGACCGCCTGCTGAGTCAACTCGAAATGGGAGGCGATCTGCCCGGCGGGAAGCTCGGTGTACTGGACCAACCGCAGGATCTGACGCCGGTGAGGATCGGCGAGCGCCCGCAGGACCGCGTCGGGTCCAACGGGCGCTGCCGGCTCCTCCGCCTCGGGTGTCATCGGCGCTTCCTAGCGGAGCGCGACGGCAGCCGTCCAGGCTCGCTCAGTGGGCAGCGTGCTCGGCACGCCAAGCCGCGACGCGCTCGACGTCGTCCGGCAACTGGGGGCTGCCGGCGCCCTGATCGACAAGATCGACGAGGCTGGCGAGGTAGTGCGTCCACCCGGCGTGGCACGTATCGAAGCATTCGAGGCTGGGGGTGAGGCCATGATGCTGGAACCGGAGCTCGGCGCCGGCACCGACCGGCTCGAGATCGAAGGTGATCGAGGTCCCGACCCAATCGGGCTCGGGCTCGCAGACGAGCACGCTCCAGCGGACCCGCGACGGCCGCTCGGCCTGCTCGACCCGCATCACGACCTCCCTTTCCCCCATGAGGAAGCGCAGGGTGTCGCCGGTGCGGGCACCGCCGGCCGCGGGCACCCACCAGGCCGTGAGGGCGTCGATGTCGGTCAGCGCAGAGAACACGGCGTCAGGCGCAGCCGAGAAGGTCTTGGTCGAGCGGAAGTCCTGGGTGGTGGTCGAGGTGTTCACAGATGGCCCCTTTCTCAATGGATCTTTTGTACAATGGATCACTTGTAGATTACACCTCGGCTGTCGCATGTCAAGAGGGGCGGCGGCGCAGAGAGGTGGCCACCGAGGGCCGGCCGGTCATCGAGGCGAGCGGGGTGGGCCGCGAGACGGAGGCCTCTGCCGCCCGTTCCTCGATCGGTGCGCGCAGAAGCCTCGGGGAGAGCGCGACGAGTCCTGCGCCGCCCTCCTTGTGCGGTCGACTACCTCAAGCCCACCCGTTCCCGGCCCGGTGATGACGCCCCATCCGGAGAGGGTTGGGCATTGTTACTGGCGTTGCAAGAACCGCTCTTGGTCGGAGGCAGGATCGCCGCGCCCGGTGACGACTGAGCAAAGGCCGGCGAAGTGGTGAACCCAAACGCCCCGATGACCACCGTCGCGCCGAACACTGACTGGGCAGTCCGAGTCACGCCTCCTCCTCCGATTGCGGGGCTCGGTCGCCGCGACGAAGGTCACCGGCACGTTGGTGTGGAGTATCAGGTTCTGGGAGAAGGCGGGTCAATACGGAATTTTGCGTACGGCCGGGGCCGCGGCGACGCCAACGGACGGTTAGTCGAGCACCTGCTCCAGGGGCGTCCACGCGAGGTCGTGCGCCTCGGCCACGGGCTTCATGGTGAGCGTGCCCTCGGCGACGTTGACGCCCCGCTCGAGGGCGGGGTCGCGATGCACGGCGCGCCGCCAGCCCTGCGCCGCGATATCGAGGGTGTAGGGCAGCGTCGAGTTGACGAGGGCGTAGGTCGAGGTGTGGGGCACGGCACCGGGCATGTTGGCGACGCAGTAGAAGAGCGATCCGTGCACCGAGAACACGGGATCCGAGTGGGTGGTCGGCCGGGTCGACTCGAAGCACCCTCCCTGGTCCACGGACACGTCCACCAGCACCGATCCCGACTTCATGCCGGCCACGACCTCGTCGCTCACCAGATGGGGGGCCCGGGCGCCCACGACCAGCACGGCACCGATGACGACGTCCGCCGCCAGGCAGACCTCCTCCAGCGCGTGGCCGGTGGAGGCCACCGTGTGGATCCTGCCCTGATACAGGTGGTCGGCATCTCGCAGCCGGGCAACGTTGCGGTCGAGCAGCGTGACGTCCGCCTGCATCCCGGCCGCCAGCGCCACCGCGCTCATGCCGACGGTCCCGGCGCCGATCACGGCGACCCGAGCGCGGCGCACGCCCGGCACGCCGCTGATGAGAATCCCCCGGCCCCCGTCGGGGCTCTGCAGGAAGAAGGCGGCCACGAGCGGCGCCATCCTGCCGGCCACCTCGCTCATCGGCTGCAGGAGCGGGAGCGAGCCGTCGGCTGCCTGGACCGTCTCGTAGGCGATGGCGGTGTTGCCCGCCGCGAGGAGCGCCTCGGTGCACGGCCGGGACGCCGCGAGGTGCAGGTAGGTAAAGAGCACCTGGCCCTTGCGCATCCCGAGGCGGTGGTACTCCTCCAAGACGGGCTCCTTCACCTTGCAGACGAGATCGGCCTGGGCCCAGACGTCCTCGGCACGGGGCACGATCTCGGCTCCCGTGGCGACGAACTCCTCGTCGGAGATGGCCGACCCTCGTCCCGCTCCCTGCTCGATGTAGACCCCGTGCCCCGCGGCGCACAGCTCCCGGACCCCGGCGGGGGTGATGGCTACTCGGTACTCGTCGTCCTTCAGCTCCTTGGGGACTCCGATGATCACGGGCTGCGCCCTTAGTCGTCGATCTTGCTCATCACGTGCTTGACGCGCGTGTAGTCCTCGAGGGAGTAGATCGAGAGGTCCTTGCCGTAGCCGGAGCGCTTGAAACCGCCGTGGGGCATCTCGGCGACGAGGGGGATGTGGGTGTTGATCCAGACGCAGCCGAAGTCGAGGTCCCTCGCCATGCGCATGGCCCGGCCGTGGTCGCGGGTCCACACGCTCGAGGCCAGCCCGTAGTCGACCCGGTTGGCCCACTCGAGCGCCTCGGCCTCGTCGGTGAATCGCTGGACGGTGATCACCGGGCCGAAGATCTCGTTTTGGATCATCTCGTCGTCCTGGCGGAGGCCGGCCACCACCGTCGGGGCGTAGCAGAAGCCCTGCCGGCCCACCCGTTGGCCACCCGTGACCACCGTGGCGTGGGCCGGCGTCCGCCGCACGAACCCCTCGACGCGATCCAGCTGCACGGCGCTGTTGAGTGGTCCGTAGTCCGCCCCCTCCACGTCCGTCCCCCCGACCGTGGTCGCCTGCGCCTGCTCCACCAGCGCGTCGAGCAGGTCGCTGTGCACTCCAGGGGAGGCGAGCACGCGGGTGGCCGCGGTGCAGTCCTGCCCCGCGTTGAAGTACGCCGCGCCGGCGATCCCCTCGGCGGTGGACGCGATGTCGGCGTCGTCGAAGACGATGACCGGGGCCTTGCCGCCGAGCTCCAGGTGGACACGCTTCAGGTCCGCCGCTGCGGCGCCCGCCACCTCCATGCCGGCGCGCACGCTCCCGGTGACCGACACCATGGAGGGCTCGGGATGGGCGACGAGCTTGCGACCGGTGTCCCGGTCGCCGCAGACGACGTTGAACACCCCGGGCGGCAGGTGCTCGCTCATCATCTCCGCCATCAGCAGGCTGCTGACCGGGGTCGTGTCCGCGGGCTTGAGCACCATGGTGTTCCCTGCGGCCAGCGCAGGCGCCCACTTCCACATGGCCATCATGAACGGGTAGTTCCAGGGCGTCACGGCCGCGCACACCCCGATCGGCTCCCGGCGTACGTAGGAGGTGTGACCTTCGAGGTACTCCGCGGCGGCCCGACCCTCCAAGAGCCGCGCCGCCCCCGCGAAGAACCGGATCTGGTCGATCGTGGGCGGGATCTCCTCGGACATGGTGAGCGCGAAGGGCTTGCCGGTGTTTCTGCACTCGGCCTGCACGAGCTCCTCGGCGCGCGCCTCGATGGTGTCGGCTATCCGCAGGAGGGCGAGCGAGCGCTCGGCGGGGGTCCGTCCCCGCCACCCGGCGAAGGCCGACTCGGCCGCACCGACCGCCCGCTCGATGTCCTCGCCGCCCGAGAGCGGAGCCTCGGCGAACACCTCGCCGGTGCTCGGATCGACGATCGGGGCCATTGCGCCGTCGATCGGCTCGACGTACTCCCCGCCGATGAAGTTGTGGAGCTTCCGGAGCCCCTCCGATCCGTCGCTCACGTTCGCCTCCGATGCGGCCTGGCTCCGGCGCCCTCTCGGCGCCCTGGATGGGTCCTTCGGCGCCGTTTCGGCGCCAACTGACGGAACATCTGTACGGGATTCGTCGTTTCGATGCCCAATGACAACGGATTCACTTGACTAGCTCCACAATTGTGACAGAATCCGGCGGTGACGTCCACCTGGCTCGACCGGGAGAACCGGGGGATCATCGAAGCCCTCCAGCAAGACGGTCGTCGCTCCTACGGCTCGATCGGCGAAGAGGTCGGCCTCTCCGAGGCGGCCGTCCGACGCCGTGTCCAGCAGCTCCGGGAGTGCGGGGCGCTGCAGATCGTGGCGGTGACCGACCCGCTCCAGCTGGGATTCACCCGCCAGGCCATGGTGGGCCTCCACGTCCAGGGCGACGTGCGGCCCGTGGCCGACAAGCTCGCCGCACTGGGAGAAGTGGACTACGTCGTCATCTGCGCCGGCTCGTTCGACCTCCTCGTGGAGGTGGTGTGCGAGGACGACGACCACCTGCTGCGCGTCCTCAACGAGTCGGTGCGCAGCATCCCCGGCGTGCTGTCGGCCGAGCCGTTCCTCTATCTCAAGCTGTCCAAACAGACCTACGCCTGGGGCACGCGGGGATGACGGGCACCGCCCTCGCCGGGGTGTCGCCCGCCCGGGTGGCCACAACCGAGATCGCACTGTTCAAGACCAGGAGGAGTCCGTCATGACCGAGCTCAGCGAGGCCGGGAACGAGCCGTTCCCCTTCCACTCGCAGGACGCCGCCAACCTCTCGAGGCGCGCCCAGCGCCACCTCTGGATGCACTTCAGCCGCCTCGGCTCCTACGACGAGGACCACCAGGTTCCCGTCATCGTTCGAGGCGAGGGTGCCTACGTCTGGGACCAGAACGGCAGGCGGTACCTGGACGGGCTCGCCGGGCTGTTTACCGGCCAGCTGGGGCACGGGCGATCCGAGCTGGCCGAGGCGGCGGGCAAGCAGGCGTCGGAGCTGGGGTACTTCCCGATCTGGACCTATGCCCATCCCCGCGCCATCGAGCTGGCCGAGCGACTGGCCGACAAGGCGCCGGGAGACTGCAACCGGGTCTTCTTCACGACGGGCGGATCGGAGGCCGTCGAGTCCACCTGGAAGCTCGCCCGGCAGTACTTTCGCCTCATCGGGCAGCCCGACCGCTACAAGGTGCTGAGCCGGTCGATCGCGTACCACGGCGCGACGATGGGTGCGCTGTCGATCACCGGGATCCCGGGTTTGCGCTCGCCCTTCGAGCCGCTCGTCCCCGGATCCGTCCGCGTCCCCAACACCAACTTCTACCGTGCGCCCGAGCACGCCGACGACGAGGTGGCCTTCGGCCGCTGGGCCGCCGACGAGATCGAGCGGGCCATCGAGCGGGAGGGCACCGAGACCGTTGCCGCCGTGTATCTCGAGCCGGTGCAGAACGCCGGGGGATGCTTCCCGCCGCCGCCCGGTTACTTCGAGCGGGTCCGCCAGATCTGTGACCGGCACGGGGTGCTGCTCGTATCCGACGATGTCATCTGCGCCTTCGGGCGGCTCGGCGAGTGGTTCGGCTCGCAGCGCTACGGCTTCCAGCCCGACATCATCACCGTGGCCAAGGGGCTGACGAGCGGCTACGCGCCGCTCGGCGGCATGATCGTCTCCGACCGCATCGCGGAGCCCTACCTCCACGAGCACAACACCTTCTTGCACGGCCACACGTTTGCCGGGCACCCCGTGAGCTGTGCCGTGGCGCTGGCGAACCTCGACGTGTTCGAACGTGATGGCATCCTCGAGCACGTCCGGGAGACCGCCCAGGGCTTCCGTGCGGTGCTCGAAGAGCTCCGGTCGCTGCCCATCGTGGGCGACGTGCGCGGCGACGGCTTCTTCTACGGCATCGAGCTCGTCAAGGACAAGGCGACCCGGGAGAGCTTCGACGACGAGGAGGCCGAGCGACTGCTGCGGGGCTTCTTGTCCGGGGCACTCTTCGAGGCCGGCCTGATCTGTCGGGCCGACGATCGGGGCGACCCCGTCGTGCAGCTGTCCCCGCCGCTCATCTGCGGCCAGGCGGAGTTCGACCTGATGGGCCAGGTGCTGCGGGACGTCCTGACCGAGGCCTGGACCAAGATCTAAGGCGTCCGGTCGCCGTGGGGCAGGAGGTGCCGCTCTCGGGCACCTGCCCGGACGAGCTGGGGGCGGTGCGGGACGCGTTCGTCGCGAACTTCACCGACCGGGGCGAGGTGGGCGGAGCGGTGTGCGTGCTGATCGACGGCGAGGTCGTCATCGACCTGGTCGGCGGCTGGAGGGACGCCGCACGCACCCAGCCCTGGCGACACGACACCCTGGTGGACATCTACTCGGCCGGCAAGGGCGTCCTGGCCACCCTCGCCCTCCAGCTGATCGAGGAGGGCGAGCTCTCCCTCGACGGCCGGGTCGGAGGTATCTGGGAGGACTACGCATGTCGCGGCAAGGAGGGCACCCTGGTGCGGCACGCGCTGGCCCATCTCGCCGGCGTCCCGGCCATCCGAGAGCCGCTCACGAACGACGACCTGTGGGACTGGGACCGGATGACCGCCGCCCTCGCGGCGACCGAGTCCTGGTCCGAGCCCGGCGACCGGATCGTCTACCACACGAACACCTACGGCCATCTGGTCGGCGAGATCATCCAGCGGGCCAGCGGTCGGACCGTGAGCGAAGCGCTGCGCGAGCTGGCCACCGCGCTCGGCGCGGACGTCTGGTGCTCGGTGCCGCCGGAAGAGCAGCCCCGGTGTGCCGAGGTGATCTTCGAGTCACCGCCTGCGCTGAGGGCCTCCATGGCGCGAGGCCTGGGCTCCGGGGACGAGACCCAGCGCATGATCGCCCTGGCCTACGCGAACCCACCCGGTTACGGGTCGGCCGGCGTGGTCAACACGCCCGAGTGGCGGGGCGCCCAGGTCCCCGCCGCCAACGTCCACGCGACCGCCAAGGGGTTAGCGCAGGTCTACGCCGCACTCCTGGTCCCGAACCGTCTCCTCTCGCCCGAGCTGCTCGCCGAGGCGACGAAGGTGCAGGCCGCCGGGGACTGCCCCGTCCTCGGCGAGTACGTCGAGTACGGGCTCGGCTTCGTGCCCACCTCGGCGAGGCGGCGCATGGGAGCGAACCCCCGTGCGTTCGGCCACTTCGGCACGGGCGGAGCCGTCGGCTTCGGAGACCCCGACGCCGGCGTCGCCTTCGGCTACGCCATGAACCACGTGGTGCCCCGATGGCAGAGCACCAGGAACCGGGCGCTCATCGACACGCTCTACCACTGCCTCCGCGGGTCCGCCTAGCCATGGGCCCCGCCCCCCGCCCGGAGGGCCGCTCGACGCCTCGACCGATTTCGGGTGAAATGGCGCGACGAGGGATGGTCGGGACGGCCTTCGGCCCGCCCCGGAGCTGTGGAGGGTGCAGTGCCGCGTGCGGCTGGGGAGAGGGGTGCGGCTGATGGCGGCGTCGATGCCCCGGCAACGACGACCTGGCGGCGGCCCGACGAGTACCCCGTTCCGGCGGCCCGGACGGGGGAGGTCACCCGAACCCGCCTCCTGAACGACCTACGAGGGCCGGAGAGCCTGGTCGTCTGCCATGCTCCGGCCGGCTACGGGAAGACCACGCTCGCGGCCCAGTGGTGCCGCCTCGACGAGAGACCGACCGCCTGGCTCCGGCTCCGGCCCACCGACAACGACCCGGTGCTCCTGTTGCTGCGCCTCGCGGCGGCGCTCGGATCGGTCGAGAACCTGGACCCCGAGTACGAGCAGGCTCTGCAGAGCTTCCGTCCCTCGCTCGAACGGGCCATCGATCGCCTGCTGGACCGCCTCCAGCGCCATCGACCTCTGCAACTGGCCCTGGACCAGGCCGATCAACTGACCGAGCCGGCATCGCTCGCGGTGCTCGGCGCCGTGGTCCCGGCGGTGCCCGCCGGCTCGCAGTTGGTGGTCACCTCCCGTGGCGAAGTCGGCGTGCCGCTGGCCCGATTCCACGTCAGTGGCGACCTGCGGGAGCTCCAGGCCGCTGATCTCGCTTTCACGGTGGACGAGACGAGCGATCTGTTCCGGCACAACGGCGTGGACATCTCGGAGCGCGACGCCTCCACCCTGCAATCGGAGACCGAGGGTTGGCCGGCGGCGATCGGGCTGTCGCTGATGTCCGCCCGCTCGGTGGGCGGGCAGATCCGGACCTCGTTGCTGCTGCCGCGGCGCCAGATCGGCGACTACCTCATGGAGGAGGTCCTCGACCAGGAGCCTCCCGAGATCCGGACGTTCCTGATCCGTACCTCGATCCTCGAGAGCCTGACCGCCCCGCTCTGCGACGCCGTCACCGGACGCAGCGACTCCGGGCAGATCCTCTCCGACCTCGAAGGGCGCAACCTCTTCGTCGCTCCCACCGGCGGCGGCGACGGTTGGTACCGCCTCCACCATCTCTGGCGGTCCTTCCTCCGGTCCCAGTTGAGCGGATCGGGCTGCCGCGCCGACGAGCTCTACCGGCGCGCCGCGGCGTGGCACGAGGCCCACGGTGACCCCGGATCGTCGTTCCGGCTGGCGTGCAAGGGGGGCGACACGGCTATGGCGGGCCGAGTTCTGCTGCGCCATTACGACGCCTACGCCTCGAGAGGGTTGATCAGCAGCCTCCTGCAATGGCTCGCAGAGTGCTCCGACCGGGACATCGAGGGCGACCCGCAGCTGGCCATCGCGGCCGGGTGGATCACCATGCTGTCGGGCGACTTTCCACGGGCGACGCGCTACCTGGCGGCCGCCGAGCATCACGAGCTGGAGCGACCGTCCGCCGACGGCGCCTCCTCGCTGCGGATGGCGCTGATCAATTTCCGCGCCGCCCTCGGTCTCGGCGGGGCCGAGCAGATGTTGGCGGACGGCCTCGCCGTCATCGAGTCGGAGCGGCGCCACCGCACCCGGTGGCTCGTCGGCGGCTACCGCGCGGTCGGCACGGCGCATCTCCTCCTCGGCGACGAGGAGCGCGCCATCACCGCCCTCGGGCAGGTGCTGTCCCTCACCGAGGGCCGGCCAGAACTGCGGCATCCCCGCGTCTTCTGCCGCGGCTGCCTGGCGCTCGCCTACGCCGATCTGGGCCAGTGGGAGTACGCGGAGCGCAACGTCTCGGTGGGCGAGGCGGAGAGCGTCCCGTTCGAGGGAGGACCGCTCTCCCTCCCTCTCGTCGTCGCGGGAGCCACGCTCCAGGCTCATCTGCGACCTGGGCCGGAGAGCGCTCAGGCGCTGTCGTCCGCCATCGACGGCACCGAGGTCGCCGTGGCGGCACCGTGGCTGGAGGCAGAGATGACGCTGCGATGTGCGCGCCTGGCGCGTCAATCCGGGAACCGCAAGCTGGCGAGGCGCGCCGTGGCCAAGGCGCGGCTCGCGTGTTCGAGGATGGACGATCCTCGAGCGCTCCTCCGGCGGATCGAGGCGGAGCAGACCCTCCTCCTCCAGGGCGACCCGGCGATCAGTCTGCTGACTCCCGCCGAACGCAGGGTGCTCGACCAGCTCAAGACCCATCGAACCCTGCACGAGATCGGGCAGTTCCTCCACGTCAGCCGGGCGACGGTCAAGACGCACGTCGCGTCCATCTACTCCAAGTTGGCCGTCGCCGGCCGCAACGAGGCGGTCGCCATCCTCCACGAGGACGAGCCGGGTCACGTCCCCGACCTCGGTTGAGGACGTCTGTCGGGTCGACGGACGCGGACCGACGGGGTCTGAACTAGGCGTGGCGGCTCGTCGCCGTCTGATTGTCTCCCTCCCCAGTACCGTTGGCGGAAGGAGCGAGTCGCTTGCGAGGGGAGCAATGGATGACGTTGGATGACGAAGGGCGCAGTACTGCCGGGCGTGAGGTCGTCCGGTTCATCCCGGTGCCGACGTCTGTCAGCGAGCAAGCCCAGCAGTTCCTCGGCGTCGACATGTTCGGTGGCGGTGCTGGACGACTCGTCCCAAAGGACATCGCCGGATGGCGGACCTTGATCAAAGAGACTGACGAGTTGCTCATCGCCGTCATAGGTCCACAGGTCGAACACCTCCGCTCGTCCGTTCAATCCAGATCGGTTGGTGGCGTACCAGTCTTCGTCGTCACCCCAGAGGGTGTGGACGACAGTGACGCTCGGCCGATCTACTTGGACATCCACGGCGGTTCGCTGGTGATGGGGAGTGGCAAGGCGTGCGAAGTGATGGCGCGAAGGATGGCGGCCCAAGTGCAGATGCAGACGTGGTCCGTCGATTATCGGATGCCGCCCGACCACCCCTACCCTGCTCCGTTGGATGACGTCCTCGCCGTCTACCTCGGTCTTCTCGATGTTCGGGCACCGGAGCAGATCGTGGTGGGCGGGGGTTCGGCGGGTGGCAACTTGGCGGCTGCTCTGATCTTGCGTGCGCGAGATCAGGGACTGCCGCTTCCGGCGGCACTCATCCTGCTGACGCCGGAGGCCGACTTGACCGAGTCCGGCGACTCATTCAAAACAAACCTGGGTATCGACTGCGTGCTGACCGAGAGTCTGGCCGACTCCATCGCCCTCTATGCCGGTGACCACAATCTGCGACATCCCTATCTCTCGCCACTGTTCGGCGACCTCACTGCCCCATTCCCGCCGACCTTCCTGCAAGCTGGAACCCGAGACCTGTTCTTGTCCAATACCGTTCGAATGCACCGGAAGCTTCGTGCAGGCGGCGTCGATGCCCAGCTCCACGTGTTCGAGGCGATGCCCCACGGCGGGTTCTTCGGTGCCCCTGAAGACGACGAACTGACCGACGAGATCCGTCGATTCCTGACTGCCCACGTCGTGGCTTAATTGGCCAGTCGCCTCGCCGAGCGGCACGGGATCACGGTGCCCCTGCCGGTTAGAAGGATGGGGCAGTTCGGCAAGTGGATACGGACCCCTAGCTTTGGTTGAGCGTCGACTCGACGGCCGACGCGCCGATGCTTGTGCCGTCCAGGCGATCTATCAGCGCCTCCATGTGCCGGGCCACTTCACGGTACGAGGGGTCCGACAACACGTGCGCAACGGTCACGCCGAGGTCTTCCACCGTGTCGGGAGCGACCAGCCTTCCCGCGCCGACCGCTTCAATCCGCTGGCCCACGATCGGCTGGTCAGCGCCGACGCCGGGGACACAAACGAGTGGTACGCCCTGGGCCAGGGCGCCCATGACGCTCCCATGTCCGCCGTGTGTGACCATGAGGGCCGCCTCGGGCAGGATCGCCCCATGGGGTAATACGCCAAAGACGACCGCGTTGCCCGGCGGGGTGAGCGTCTCGGGCGGGAGCGCGCCCGTCGTCATGACCACCCTGATGGGGTTGTCGGCCAGTGCGTCGAGCACCTTCTGGGCGAGTGCGCTGGAGCCCTGGCCGGGCATGGTACTCAAACTGATCAGCACTAGCGGCCGCGGGTCGGTTGCTTCCCAGGGTGACGGCCATCCCCGAGCAGGGTCAATCACAGGCAGCACTGGGCCCACGTAGCGAATGTTGGAGGCAGGCTCGTCGTCCATTCCGTCGAACTCACGGAGGGTCGTCACCACGACGAGATCCTTCTTTTCCCATGCAAGCTGGCTGAGCTCGAGGACCGGCAGTCCCGCGCCGGCACGAAGCTGGTTGCCGAAGGCGATCAATGAGTCGCGCATCGGGAGAACGGATCGAAACAGCCCGTGCACGAGCACGACGGTCGGTGATGAGATCTCCTGTGAGCGAGCGAGCACACCTTCGAGCATGCAGTCCACTACAACCGCCTCGGCCGGGCGCTGCCCAAGGATGGTGATGACCTCATCGGCCAGATCGGTATTCAGCCACACCTCCTCGATGAGGTACGTCAGGCGCTCGGCGCCCGATCGCTCCGCCTGCCCAGTCGAGAGTGGGTGGGACCACGCAGTGAACGAAAGGCCTGCAGAGGAGACGGCCGAGCGCTGAGACTCCTCACCAATGACCCGGACTACGTGCCCCCGGCGATGCAACTCTCGGGCGATCCCTAGGGCGGGTAGCAGGTTGCCACCCCCATCCCACGTCACGAACTGGAAACCAGCCATTCCACAGTCTGCCTCGGGTCAAGCCCGCAGCCTTGTGCAGATGGCTATCTCATGACGCCGGCTATGGACCACTACAACTCGAGCCGTGCCAAGGGTGCCCGGTATCGCCGGTACCGGGGTGTCTCGCGGCCGCATTTCAGCCTGCTCTGCACCCAGTCGGGCGTGCTCCAGCTCCGGCGAAGCTGCCAGCGTCGCTAGGGGCGAAGATGGCGAGGCCGCAGACCCAAGAGGAGAGCGGCTGAGGCGTAGAAGCTGGCCCCGTGCCTGAGTGCCCTCGCCGCGTACGCTTGAACGCGCTATGCCAAGGTACGGAGGAGGACCGTGGCAAATTCCTTCGGCTCGCTCACGAAACCGGCGTGGCCCCCAGGGAAGTCGATCAGCGGCGTGCCAAGGCGTTCGGCAAGCGCCACAGCCGTGCGCTGAGGGAACTCACCTCTGGAGTTCATCCCCCCGCCGACGATGACCCGGGCCCGCGCCACTTGTAAAGCGGAGAAGTCCGGCTGGTAGAGGGCGATGGGCAGGAGGCCGTGACCGAAGAAGCGTTCACTTGTCGCCACGGCCTCGGCCGACGGTGGCTGCGGTTCGGAAGCTTCGCCCTGGGGCCGCATGTTCACGCCAGTAAAGGTAGAGAACCTCTCCCACGCCGCACTGATGCCCCTATCGCGGTAGGTGTCGTAGATCTCCTGCATTCCGGCACGCGCCTCCTCGGCCTCTGGCAGGAGCAGAGCGAGTGGTGGCTCGTGGGCGATGAGGGTTTCAACGTGTCCGGGACAGTGGGCGACGAGCGCGAGTCCGGTGATCGCGCCTCCACTGCTCCCGAACACTTGCGCGGGGACCTCGCCAACCGCATCCAGCACGCGTCGTGCGTCGTCGGCTAGCAGGTCCGGCACGGCGTCCTGGTCGGAGTCGTCGATCGTGCTGCGGGCGAAGCCTCGGGGGTCGTAGGTCACGACTGTGTAGGCCTCGGCGAGCAGTGGCGCGATCGTGGCAAACCCCGAAGCGCCCATGGGGTGGCCGACCAGCATGAGCGCAGGGCCTGAGCCTCGCACCTCGTAATACAAACGCGCGCCGGGGACCTCCAGCGTGTGGCTCGTAGGTAGCGACATCTCCACATCACTCCTTGGTCGGGGGTTCACGCCATCCTCTCAGGTCGCGGTCCTGCCACAACGTTCAGCGCTCCAGACACAGACCTGTCACGACGCCGGATCGAGGGCGCCTCCTTCTTGCGGCGGGAGGCGCACCACCGAGGAGCCGAAAGGAACGGCTTTTCGGGCTAGAACGCGCCTTCCAGGGACGACGGATACCGCGAGCGTCACGCATTTTGGTTCTGTCCGTGATTCCGTCGTCGTCGTGGTGGTGTCTGAAGCCTGACCGTAGCCAATCGAGACATAACCTCGTTAGGTCGCCGAGGGCGGTTGCCGAGGCGCGGCCCCGGGTGAGGTGACCGCCGCCACCGCGGCTTCGAGGGACGGGTAGAAGCGGTCGCGGTCCAGCGTCTCGAACAGGCCGTAGCGGTACACGAGTTCCTGAAGGCGGCTGCGCATCTCCGCGAACGCCATGTGCACGCCCTGGGCATTGAGCTCCCGGTCGAGGTCCTCCAGCATCTTGGCCGCGGTGACGTCCAGGTCGGTGATGGCCTCACACTGCACGATCACCCAGGCAGGCTTCTCCCTGGCCACGAGGCGGCGGACCTGCGTCCTGAACGCCGACGAGTTGGCGAAGAAGAGCGGGGCCTCCCACCGGTAGACCAGGACCCCGGGCGGCTGCTGCGCCTCCGGATTGCGCTCCGTGCTGTGCCATCCGGCCACTCCCCTGAGGCGACCCAGCACAGCCCCGTGCGGCTGCCAGCTCCTCCGGAAGAAGAGGATCACGGCCAGGATGATGGCGAGGACGATCCCCCGCAACACTCCGAAGAGGATGACGCCCAACGACGCACTGAGGGAGAGGATCAAGGCGCTCTTCCGCACCCGGTAGTACTGGACGAGCGCCCTCAGGTTGAGGAGGGAGAACGCGGCGCCGACGAGTATGGCGGCCAGGGCCGACTGAGGGAGATCGGCCAGCAGTGAGTTGAGGAACAGGAGCAGCAGCACCACGGTCCCGGCGCCGACGACCGACGCCAACTGCGACTTGGCGCCCGCCTGCTCGACCACGGCCGTGCGCGAGCCGCTCGTAGAGATGGCAAACCCCTGGAGCAGACCCGCGCCCACGTTGGCGGTCCCGATCCCGATCATCTCCTGGTTGGGATCCACCTCCTCGCCACGACGCGCCGCGAAGGCCGATGCGGTGGCGATCGTGTCGGCCAGCGACACCAGCGTGATCCCGATCGCGGCGGCGACCAGAGGACCGACGTCCGACACCTTCGTCCAGGGGATGCTCGGGGTGGGCACGCCCCTCGGGAGCTGCCCGACCACGGGTACGCCGTGCGAGTGCAGGCTGAGCGCAGCCGAGACGGCCGTGGCACCCACGACCGCCACCAGGACGGCCGGGATCCGGCGGGTCAGGCGCGGGAGGAAGAGCATCACCGCCAGCACTCCAAGACCCACCAGGAGGGCACCCGCGACGGTCTCGTCGAGGTGCGTGAAGAACGCATGCACCTCGGAGCCGAACGTGTCTGCATCAGTGGAGAACCCGAAGAGCTTGGGCAGCTGACCGACGATGATGGTGACGGCCAGGCCGTTCATGTAGCCCACCTGCACCTCGTTGGACATGAGATCGGCGATGAAGCCCAGCTTCCCGATGCCGAGGGCGATCTCGATCAGCCCCACCATCACCGCGAGCATCCCGGCCAGGGCAATCGCCTTCGCCGCGCTGCCACCCGCCAGGAGAGGAGTGATCGCGGCGAAGATCATCGGCGAGATCGACGAGTCCGGTCCGAGGACGAGGATCCGGGAGGGCCCGAACACGGCGTAGGCGACGAGGCAGGCGACCGTGGTGTAGAGGCCGGTGACCGGGGGGAGGCCGGCCAGGTCGGCGTACGCCATTCCCTGCGGCACGAGGATGGCCGCCAGGACGACGCCGGCGATGAGGTCCGAGCGGAGCCAGCGCCGCTGGTAAGTCGTCGCGACGCGTATTCCGGGAACCCAGCGTTGGAGCTGCGCTCGGTCCGGTGTCACCCGTTACTCCATTCTCATGCTCGGCGACTCGAACTTGGAGCAGCTACCCGCCACTGCGCCCGGCGGTCCGGCTCGCTGACTCCCCAATGGCTCGGCCGCACCACCGCCGAGATGCCTCGGAGCGACTCTCGGTCAAACCGCCGACGCCCGCCGGCCTCGACCCGCCGATAGCCGGGCCACGGTCTGCCCGGCGACCGTGCCGATGACCGCCCCCGCGAGGGTGTCGGCGGGATAGTGCACGCCCGTGTGGACGCGGGAATAGGCGACCGTGGTCGCCAGGGCCCTGAGCGGGAGCGCCAGCCACGGCATGCGTGCGCCGACTGCCGTGGCGAAGGCGAACGCCGACGCCGAGTGCCCGGAGGGGAACGAGGAGGACTTCGGCAGTGGCACCTGCCGGGCCAGGGGTACGTCGAGCCGGGCACTGGCCGGGCGATGCCGGGACGCGATGGACTTGCAGGCGAGGTTGACGACCATCGAAGCGGTTCCCACGGCGATCATCCCCTCCGCTGCGGCACGCCTCGACCGTCCGCCGCCGACCAGGGCGATGGTCCCGGCCACGAGGAACCACAGCACCGAGTTGTCCGCCACGCCGGAGAGCCCGCGGAGGGGCCCGTCCAGCGTCGGGGTCTCCTGCTGGGCGACGGCTGCGTACACCGCGTTGTCCAACGCGGCCAGGTCGTCGGCGAGCTTCCGGAGACCGGGTGGCAGGTTCACCGCGCTCCGGCAGCAGGTCGGTTCCTGCGGAAGGCCTGCGACACCAGCTCCTGCACGTCGACGCCTCTCGCCTGGCGCCGGGCCGCCTCCTCCGCGTTCCCCTCCGGCACCAAGAGCCGGAGACCTCCCGGATGCAGGCGGAAGTCGAGCGGCGTGTCCATCTCGAGTGCCTCCCCGTCCACGCCGATGAACGCCCTTCCCGAACGCGAACGCACCTCGAAGCTCTGCGTCGTGAACTCGAACACGTGCGGGCTCCGGAGGGCTCGACCGGCCCGGCCGGCCAGGATCCGGGCGATCGCCTGTGAGGCCTCGGCGCCGCTCGCCGCCACCACGGCGAACACACCGAGCTCGCCGCTGTCCAGTCGACGCCGTTGCGACATGTCCAGCGACGGTCCGAGAACGTAGGGGTTGTTCGAGACCTGGATCAGGAACGACCCGTCGACCTCGTTGCCGTCGGGCCCCGTGAACTGCAGATCGAACGGTTGGTCGGCGCGGCCGAGCAGCTCCGGGAGGAGGGCCGCCGACGTCGCCGCCTTGGCCTCCCGGTACCCCTCCTGCTGCACGATGGTCGCGTACACGCCGAGCGAGGCGTTGTTGACGAAGAGGCGGCCGTTCACGGTCGCGTAGTCCACGCGGCGCTCGATGGCGTCCCGGAAGGCGCGCATGCCGGAGCGAGGGTCTTCGCGGTCCAGGCCGAGGTCGAGTGCGAAGTGGTTGCGGGTGCCTGCCGAGATGCAGACGAAGGGCAGCTGGTGCTCGATGGCGATCGAGGCCACCAGAGCCTGGGAGCCGTCCCCGCCCGCCATTCCCAGGCAGTCGGCGCCGTGCGCCACGGCCCGGCGCGCCAGCTGCTCAAGGTCGAGCCCGGGCTCGAGCAGCACTGTCTCGATTCCCATCGATGTCGCCAGCTCCACGAGGCGGTGCTGCACGACCTTGCCCCCACCCGACTTGGGGTTGCAGATGAGCACGGGGTGCTGGGGCTGCGGGCCTCGGCGGCTCCGCACCGAGGTGGTGGCTCTGATGCTGCTCAGCATGGCGGCCCGCGAGGCCCCGACGAGTACGCCCAACAACACGGCGAGTATCACCAAACGCAGGAGCACCTGGCCGCCGTCGCTGCTCGCCCCGACCACGGCCGCCAGGATCAGCCCGATGCCGATCACGCTTCCCGCCGCGCCGATCAGCCGGCGGGTGCCGTGGCTGGCGAGCACCAACCACCCCGCGACCGTAAAGACGACCAGGCCGAGCAGGCCGAGGAGCACGTAGCCGGCGTTGGAGACGAGGAAGTCGATGATCAGCGCGAAGAGCAGCACGAGCGCGACCAGTGCGATGATCGCCCACGTCCTGGCCAGCCGCGACCAGGCCGCCGGTCCCCGATGCGCAGTGCGTCCGGATCCCGTCACGACCGGTGCCGATCGGCCGTGCTGCTGCGATGAATGGCCGTGCTGCTGCGATGAATGGCCGTGCTGCTGCGATGAATGATCGCCCCCCACCATCGGGCCTCGTCAGCGAGTGGACGAGAGCACCTTGGCCTTCTCCCGTTCGAATTCCTCCTGGGTGATGTCACCCCGATCACGGAGCTCGGCCAGTCTGACCAGCTGATCGGTCGATGAACCGTCCCCCTGGGCCTGTCGCACGTACTGGCGGAATGCCTCGTCCTGCTCCTTGGCGGCGCTGGCCGCGTGTTCCTGCATCTTGTGACCCCGCGCGATGAGGTACACGAGGACCCCGATCAGTGGGATCACCAGGACGAAGATGAACCAGGCCGCCTTGCCGAACCCGGACAGATCCGGGCTCCGGAAGATGTCCATGAAGATCACCACGAGCAGCCAGATCCACAGGAAGAAGAGGAAGAAGAGGAAGATCGACCAGAAGATGTCGAGTATGGGATACGTGTAGGCAAAGAGCATGGAACCATCCCCCTCTGTCGAGCCACCGAGGATGGGGACCACCGACGATGGCGCAGGCCGTCGGGGCCAATCGTGACCGACGGACGCCACCGGAAACATCGGCCACAGTGGCCGATGTGCCTGGACGTCCCGGCTGATTTGCTGGCTCGGGACCTGAACGCAGGTCGAATGGCCGACCCGCGAGGGCGAGGAGACCACGCAATGCCGGACATTGCGGTGGCTATCGGGGCCTATGCCTCGTACGCCTCGGCCGCCAAGGATTGGGACGCGCTGGACCTCGATCCGGCAGCAGCCACCAGTCTCGTCGACGGCGCCCTCATCGAGTGGCGCGAGGACCGTGTGACGAGGGTGCATTGCTCGCTCAAGCGCCACGGCTGGGGCTACGGCGCGGTGGCCTCCGCGGTGGTGGCCGCGCTCTGGCCGCCCGCCCTGCTCACCGGGGCGATCGCCGGCGGAGTGGGCGACCGAGTGCTCACGTACTTCGCCCGCGAGCTGCCGACGGAGACGACCGCCGAGCTGGCCCGGGTGCTCCGGGAAGGACAGATCTCCGCGGTGATCGTGGCCGCCACCCCGGAGGGGACCCGCGTGGTCCGTCGCTTCGCCCGGCACGGCCTGGATTTCTCGATCGCGACGCTGCCGGGGACATCCAGTGACCTCTTGGCGGCGGCCCAGGACGATGCCATCGGGGCCTTCGAGGGATGAGCCGCCGGGCCGAGGGCCGCTCCGGTGCCGACAATCGACCACGGCCGACAATCGACCACATCGGCCGATGTCACTGCGCTCTTCGGCCGGAAGGATGGCGAGGTTGGCCGCCGCCCCTACCGGGTCCGCGGACGTGCCAGGTCCACGGCCGGTGACCGATAGCCGGCGACGGTGACGTACCCGTGACCACCGTACAAGACCGAGGGAGAGAAGCGATGACCGACGCGTCTGAACGCTTGGGCCCCGTCAGCTACCTGGTCGTCGAGTTTCCAGGGAGCAAGATGACCGGCACCGGGTTTCCCATACTGGTCGACCTCGTCAACCGGGGCGTGATCAGGATCCTCGACCTCGTCTTCGTGTCCAGGGCCACGGACGGGTCGCTGCGCCGGCTCGAGTTGAGCGATCTCGACGGTGACGGCCGGCTGGATCTGGCCGTCTTCGAGGGCGCATCCTCGGGCCTTCTCGACGAGAGCGACCTCGCCGACGCGGCACCGGTGATCGAGCCCGGCTCTTCGGCGGGCATCCTCCTGTTCGAGAACCGGTGGGCGACGGACTTCGTGGAGGCGCTCCGCGAGGGTGGGGCCGAGTTGGTGGCGGCGGGCTACATCCCTCAGGATGCCCTCCTGCGGTCGCTCGACGCGACGGGTTCCTGATCCCGCTGCAGGTTCGCCGGAACACGATGGCTGGCCGGCCGATCGGGCGGCAGCCGGAAGATCGAGGATGGAGAGGAGGACCTCGTGCCGGGACTGCTACGAGGCATCGGAAGAACGGCGGTCATCGCCGGGACGGCGACCGCGGTGTCGAACCGGGTGTCGCGGCGCCAGGCCGACCGTTGGGCAAACCAGGGCGACCCGCGCTATGGAGCCCCGCCCCCGCAACAGGTGGCGCCACCCCCGGCGGCGGCGCCACCCCCCGCCGCGCCACCTCCCGACCGGCTGGGGCAGCTGAAGCAGCTCGGGGAGCTGCGGGACGCGGGCGTCCTCACCGACGCCGAGTTCGCTGCAGAGAAGGCGAAGATCCTCGGAAGTTGAGTCCGGGACGGGTTGCGCTTCCAATCCTGGGCCGTCGGCCTGCGCCAGCGGACCGACCCCCAGCGTCCTCCCCGGGGATAGGGTCGACGCCGTGAGCGCCGCCGTGTCCGCCGGCACCGCCGCCGGCCTGCGCCGGACCCTCGTCCCCCTGGCTCTGGCGCAGTTCATCTGCAGCTTCGCCGGCTCCAACATGAACGTCATGATCAACGACATCAGTCGCGACCTCGACACCACGGTGCAGGGCGTGCAGGTGGCGATCACGCTGTTCCTCCTGGTGATGGCGGCACTCATGATCCCCGGCGGCAAGCTGACCGATCGCTTCGGTCGCAAGCGTTGCTTCCTGGTGGGGCTGGCCATCTACGGGGTGGGTGCCATCTTGAGTGCCGTCGCGCCCGGTCTCGGCGTGCTCATCCTGGGCAACTCCATCCTCGAAGGAGTCGGGACCGCTCTGCTGATCCCGCCGGTGTACATCCTGACGACCATGCTCTTCACGGACATCAAGGAGCGGGCGCGGGCCTTCGGCGTGATCAGCGGCATGGGTGGCATCGGGGCGGCCACGGGACCCCTACTGGGCGGCCTGATCACGTCGGCCATCTCCTGGCGAGCGGCCTTCGTTTTCCAGGCCCTCGTCATCGCCGTCATCATCTGGTTGAGCCGCGACGTGCGCGACCCCCTGCCGGCCGATCCCACCCGCTCCTTCGACATCGTCGGCGCGGTGCTCTCGGCGGTGGGGCTCATCGTCCTCGTGATGGGCATCCTGGCCGCGGACAACAGCCTGATCCTCTCCGTCGTGCTCCTGGTCGCCGGCGCCGCGATCCTGGTCGGCTTCTTCGCCTGGGTGCGCGCACGCGAGCGAGCGCACAAGGAGCCGCTGCTCTCGACCAGCCTCTTCCGCAACCGGGTCTCCAACCTGGCGCTCGTGACCCAGAACGTCCAGTGGTTGATCTTGTTGGGCACGTCCATCGTGGTCTCGACCTATCTGCAGGTCGTACGCCACTACAACGCCATCCAGACCGGCGTCATCTTCACCGCGGCCACGCTCGGGATCCTCGTGTCCTCCCTCGCCGTGGGGCGGCTGGTCAGGCGCTTCTCGCAGCGCTCCCTGATCCTGGCGGGGTTCATCGGCGCCCTCGCCGGAATCGCGCTGCTCCTCGCGCTGGTCAAGCATTCGCCCAGCCCGTGGGCCTTCGCTCCCGGCCTCCTGCTCATCGGGCTCGGGGTCGGCACGATGCTCACCCCGTCGGTCAACGTGGTGCAGTCGGCGTTCCCCGAGGAGCAGCAGGGGGAGATCTCCGGGCTGTCGCGCAGCGTCTCCAACCTGGGTTCGTCCCTCGGCACGGCGATCGGCAGCACCATCTTGATCACCGGCCTGACCCAGCCCATCAGCGCCTACGCGTTCGCCATGATCGCCCTCGGGGTCATCGGCCTGGGCGGCGTGGCCGCCACGGTCCTGATGCCCAAGGAGAAAGGGCCGTCGACGGCCGTCGAAGCGGTCTGACCGACGAGGGCTGACAGTGGCGGCCGCCGGGCCGACGGGCCGCCCCGTCGATGGGCCGCCCGGCCGATGGCGTGTCGAATGCACTAGACAACCCCCGGGGCTGCCACCGGAGATCCCCGTGGGAGAACCCGACCGGGCGATCCGACCCCACCGGTCCGGACGAGAAAGGCATCGCGATGATCCTCGATCGATTCCGCCTCACCGACCAGGTGGCGGTGGTGACCGGCGCAGGACGCGGCATCGGGGCGGCCAGCGCGATCGCGCTGAGCGAGGCCGGCGCCGACGTCGTGCTGGCCGCACGCACCGAGGAGCAGCTGGCCAAGGTGGCCTCGGCCGTCGAATCGAACGGGCGCCGCGCCGTCGTCGTCGCCGGGGACCTGAACGACCTCGACCTCGTGGCCTCCCTCCCGGAGCGGGCGGTGCAGGAGCTGGGCCGCCTCGACGTCGTCGTCAACAACGTGGGCGGCACGATGCCTCGCCCGTTGCTCGAGACGTCGCCGCGCTTCATGGAGGAGGCCTTCCACTTCAACGTGACCACCGCCCATGCGCTGGTGCGTGCCGCCGTGCCCGGCATGCTTGAGACCGGCGGGGGTGCGGTCGTCAACATCTCCTCGGTGGTGGGACGCATCTCGGGCCGCGGCTACCTCGCCTACGGGACGGCGAAGGCGGCCCTGTCGCACTACACCCGGCTCGCGGCGAAGGACCTCGCACCCCGGATCCGGGTCAACGCCGTTGGCGTCGGCTCCACCGCGACGTCCGCCCTCGAGATCGTGCTCCAGACCGAGGAGCTCCGGGTGGCCATGGAGGAGAGCACTCCCCTGCGCCGCATCGCGCAGCCCGAGGACATCGCAGCGGCGGTCGTGTACCTGGCATCCCCGGCCGGCGGCTACGTCACGGGGAAGGTGCTCGAAGTGGACGGCGGGCTGGAGACCCCCAACCTCGATCTCGGTCTTCCCGACCTGTAGACCCGGCCGGCCGGCGACCCCACCCTCAGACCGGCGGGCAGAAACGGGCGCGCTCGGCTTCCGCCACCCCGCCGAAGTGACATCCCTCGAGATGGTCGTTGACGACGCCGAGCGACTGCATCGCCGCGTAGACGGTCGTCGGGCCGACGAAGCGGAACCCGTGGCCTCTCAGCTCTGCGGACAGGGCCTTGGACTCGGCCGTGGTGGACGAGATGTCGCTGACGGTGTGGGGCCGGGGAGCGGAGGTCCCGTGGCTCCACAGCATCGCGCCCAGCGACACGCCCTCCTGGCGGAGCCGCAGTGTCGCCCGGGCGTTGTCGATGGTCGCGTTGATCTTGGCCCGGTTGCGGACGATCGAGGCGTCCGACATGAGGCGCTCGACGTCCCCGTCGTCGAAGCCGGCCACCGCGGTCGGGTCGAAGGAGGCGAAGGCCGTCCGGAATCCTTCTCGCTTGCGCAGGATGGTCAGCCAGGAGAGGCCGGCCTGGAACCCCTCCAGGCACAGCTTCTCGAAGACCCGGTCGTCGTCGCCCACCGGTCGGCCCCATTCCTCGTCGTGGTACCGCTGGTACTCGGGCGAGGAGCCTCCCCAGGGGCAGCGTGCGAGCCCGTCCTGGCCGACCACCGCGTCGCCGCTCATGGCTGAGAGTATGGCGGGCCCGCCGACGGATTCAACGGTCGCCCCGGCCAGATGCAGATCGTCGTTCGGCTCGGCGGTGCCGGGTCTAGGTCCCGGCCACGGGGGACCCGCTCGGTGTGACCGAGACACGGAGCACTCTCGTCGGGACGGTGCGGGACAGCTCGATGGTGACGACCGGCTCGTTCGGAACCTGCCTGGTCCAAGCTCCGAAGTAGTGCCAGCCGAGGGTGGTGAACCTCGGCTGGAGCCCCCGCACGTGGAGTCGGTACGCGACGCCGCTCTCCATTCCGAAAGGCACCATGAGGCTATCGGGGAAGGATGCGGGACCGCCGACGACCGCGAGCGTGAACGGGCGACGAGGTGCGACCCTCTCGACAGCCACGGCCGCTTGCTCCGTCGTCCGCATCATCGACCAGCCACCCCAGACAAATCCGCCGACCAGAGGCACGTTTGTCCATGTCGCAGCGACCGCCAGTCCGAGGACCAAGCCGCTGCCGCAAACCTGAAGAGGTCTGCGGGACCGGAGCCACATCTGGTGGCGCCCGCGTCGCTCGATGAACGAGCGTGCGAGGCGAACTGCGGCCCACCCCAGGGTGATCCACGTCGCGATTCCGACGGGCCACCACGCCGCGTCGAGATAGCTAAAGGCATTGACGTTCCCGATGCCGGCGGGAAAGAGGGCGACCGACACTACCGTCCCGACGTCCGTCGCGAGCGCCACCAGAGCGAGCGCGCTCAGTCTGCGCTCGACCCGCCAGGCCCGGGCAGCGATCACGACGAGCAGGGCGAGCACCACGACCCCCCACGCCTTGGGACCCTGGAACGACTCGACGATCCATTGGAAGTGGGGGTCGCCGCGCCAGGGAATGTGCAACCAATCGGGAAACGGGCGGACGGCAGCCCCCAGCCCACCGAGGGCCGTCCCGAGGCCGAGGTGCGAAGAGCCTCGCGCCGCGTGTAGCAGCAGGCCGAGGTTGCCGGGACGACCGGTGGCTTGCTGGATCAGCGGTGCAAGCCAGCAGCCGACCGAGACGAGTCCCGCCACGATCCACCAGCGCCCGCCGAGGGGCTGACCTCGAGAGCGGCGCGCCGCCAGCCCGACGAGGAGTGAGACGAGGCAGATGGCCAATGCCGGGATCGCGTAGAACTCGTGACACTGGGCCGAGATGCTGGCCGAGAGCACGGCCACCGGCCACCAGCCGAGCCGACCGACGGCCGCCACGCAGCCACAGGCCACGGTGGCCATGAGCCAGAAGACGCCCGTCGTCGGGTTCCAGACCAGATCGGCGATGAGGTCCGGTCGGGTCATGACGAGGACCAGGACCGCGGCACTGGCGATGACCGCCCCACTCCACCTACACATCGACCAGGCGGCCTCGATCGCCAGCGACGAAGCCACGATGCACGCGATCGCGGCACCCCAGAGGGCGCCTTGGTCGGGAAAGAGCCGCACCGGGATCGCGAGGATCCAGTTCTGCAGTGGGCCCAAGCCGTAGGCCAGGCCGTTCACCTTGGCCTCGGTCATGTGGCCGACCAGCGGGGAATGCATGGACAAGACGTCCCAGGAACGCCAGGCGATCGCCGCGTCGTCGACGAGGGGCGTCCACCCCCGAGCACCCTGGACGGCGGCGACCACGACGATCGGTAGTGCCGCGGCGACGTGGCACAGCGTACGGATGAGCGTCGCATGGCCCATGCCCGGTCGAACGACCGTCCGGTGATGACGGCCAACGGGAAGCGATCGAGGGCGCGTCTTGACGCGTCTGCCGTGGAAGGTGTCGACGCGGCTACGTGAAGGGTCGACTGGTGCGACGACGCTCGGGCCGGCCGCCAAGCTTCCGCCTCCCATTCGGGGTGCCATTGAATCGGGATTATAGATATGTGCAGACTCGATATGACGTCGGCGAGCTGCGCCAGAATGTCGAACCTGGATACCGCCGCCAAGTTCTCTCGCGGTACTCCCGGGTGATCCGGGGTGAGTGACTCAGCGGAAATCGCGGGAAGGCGGCACGGGGGCGCCGAGGTCGACGGACTCGACGCGCTGCGCGACCACGTTGATGGCGTCCTGTCCCCGCTCCAGGCGACCCGACACCAACAGGACCGGGGCGCGCCGGGCGACGTGGCGCCAGCGCACCCAGGCGCCCGGGGAGAACACGAGGTTGGCGTGGCCGGTCTCGTCCTCCAGGTTGACGAAGACCATCCCGTGCGCGCTGTCGGGGTGCTGGCGGTGCGTCACCACGCCGGCGACGCGCACCTGGCTGCGGTCGGGTCGATGGCACAGGTCGCCGGCGCGCACCACCCCCATCTCGTCGAGTCGGGGCCGGGCGATGTCCATGGCCGTGCGCTCGGGGGCCATCCCGAGGGACCACAGGTCGTCGCCGACCTCCTCGACCGGCGTCGGCTCCGGCAGCGGCGGCGCCTCCGCCCCTGTGTAGATCCCGGGCAGGCGGTCGGGGGTGGCCTGCGCCACGGCACCCGCCGCCCACAGCAGCGATCGGCGCGAGGCGGGCGTGGGCTCCCCCAGCCCGTCGAGCGCCCCCGCGGCGGCCAGGGCCTCGAGCTGGGACCGGGTCACCTGCGCCCGCCGGACCAGGTCGGCGACCTCGGGCCAGGGTTGGCCGGCGACGATGCGCTCGGCCGTGGCCTCCCCCACCCCCCGGACCCCCGCCAACCCCAGCCGCAGCGCGGGAAGGTCGTCGGGACCGCCCGGTCCCTCGAGCCTCGCGCCGACCCGGCTGTGGTCGACGTGGGGCCGCAGGACGCTCACCCCGTGCCGCCGGGCGTCGGCCACCAGGCTCTGGGGCGACCAGAAGCCCATGGGCTGGGCGTCGAGCAGGCCCCCCAAGAAGGCCGCCGGGTAGTGGACCTTGATCCAGGCAGACGAGTAGACGAGGTGGGCGAAGGACACCGAGTGCGACTCGGGGAACCCGAAGTTGGCGAAGGCGGCCAGAGCGTCCCAGACCCGGTCCGCGGCCTGGTCGGTGATCCCCTTGCCCGCCATGCCGGCGTACAGGCGGTCCCGCAGCCGTGCCATGCGGGCCGCGGAGCGCTTGGCCGCCATGGCCTGGCGTAGCTCGTCGGCCTCGGCCGCGCTGAACCCGGCCACCGCGACCGCCATCTCCATCAGCTGCTCCTGGAAGAGGGGCACGCCCAGGGTCCGGCTGAGGATGGGCTCCAAGAGCGGGTGCAGGTAGGTGACCGACTCGAGCCCGCGGCGCCGGCGGATGTAGGGGTTGACGGCGTGGCCCTGGATCGGCCCGGGACGGATCAGGGCCACCTCGATCACGATGTCGTAGAAGCTGCGGGGTCGCACTCGGGGAAGGGTCCCCATCTGGGCCCGGCTCTCCACCTGGAACACCCCGACCGTGTCGGCCCGGCAGAGCAGGTCGTAGACCTCGTCCTCCTGGGGGAGCTGGCCGAGGTCGATCGTCACCCCGTGGTGCTCTGCGATCAGGTCCACCATGCGGTGGAGGGCCTCGAGCATCCCGAGCCCGAGCAGGTCGAACTTGACCAGGCCGATGGCCGCGCAGTCGTCCTTGTCCCACTGCAGCACGGTGCGCCCGGGCATGCGCGCCCACTCGACCGGGCACACCTCCACCACCGGGCGGTCGCACAGGACCATCCCCGCCGAGTGGATGCCGAGGTGGCGGGGGCGCTCCAGGACGGCCGTGGCGAGCTCGGCCACGAGCGGCGGCACGCCCGAGCGGAGCGGGTCGGTGCCCGGGGCCCGCGGGCCGGGGTCCACTTCGGAGGCCCAGGCGCCCACCTCCTCGACCGAGTAGCCGAGGGCCTTGCCCACGTCGCGCAGCGCCGAGCGGGGGCGGTAGGTGATGACGTTCGCCACCTGGGCGGCGTGCCGGCGGCCGTAGCGGTCGTAGACGTACTGGATGACCTCCTCGCGACGCTCGGACTCGATGTCCACGTCGATGTCGGGGGGGCCGTCGCGTGCGGGCGAGAGGAAGCGTTCGAAGAGCAGGCCGAGGGACACCGCGTCCACGTTGGTGATGCCCAGCGCGTAGCAGACGGCGGAATTGGCGGCCGAGCCGCGACCCTGGCAGTAGACGCCGAGCCGGCGGCAGACCTGGGCGATGTCCCAGACCACGAGGAAGTAGCCCGCGTAGCCGAGGCCCCCGATCACCGAGAGCTCGTGATCGATCTGGGCCCACGCCCCGGCCACCCTCGGGTGGTCGCGCGACCCGTAGCGCCGGAGGGCTCCCTCGGCCACCAGCTCCTCGAGGTAGCGCTGCTCGTCGTACCCGTCGGGGACGGGAAAGTCGGGCAGGCGAGGTGCGACCAGGCGCAGGTCGAATGCACATTCGTCGCCGATCTCGGCCGCCCGGTCCACCACCCCCGGCCAGCGGGCGAAGCGGCGGGCCTGCTCGGCCGCCGAGCGCAGGCAGGCGGTGGGGGCCGGGGACAGCCACCCCTCGAGCTCGGACAGGGGGCGGCGGGCCCGCACCGCCGCCATCGTGGTGGCCAGGCGGTAGCCGGCGGGGGTGGCGTAGTGGACGTTGTTGGTGGCGACGGCGTCGATCCCGGCGTCCACCGCCATCTCCGCCAGGGCGTCGTTGCGCGCCGCGTCGAGCGGGTCGCCGTGGTCCCACAGCTCGACCGCCAGCGACCCGCGGCCGAAGATGGCGGCCAGGCGGTCGAGCTCGCGCCGGGCAGCCCGGGGGCCGGAGGACACCAGGGCGGCGGGTACCGGCCCCTTGCGGCAACCGGTCAGCACCCGCCAGTGGCCGCCGTGCCGATCGCCCAGGTCGTCCAGGGCGAGGACGGGCCGCCCCTTCTCCCCGCCGGCCAGGTGCGCGTCGGCGAGCAGGGTGGAGAGGCGCGAGTACCCCTCGGGGTCCCTGGCCAGCAGCACCAGGTGGTGGCCGGAGGGATCGGGCTCCCCGGTGCGGGGGCCCGCCGGCGCCAGGGTGACCTCGGCGCCGAAGACGGTGGGCACCCCCATGGCCCGGGCCGCCTCGGAGAAGCGCACGACCCCGTAGAGCCCGTGGTGGTCGGTCAACGCCAGGGCGTCGAGCTGCAGTCGGCTGGCCTCGACCACCAGCTCCTCGGGGTCGCTCGACCCGTCGAGGAAGCTGAAGTCCGAGTGCGCGTGGAGCTCCGCGTAGCGGGTCACCGGCCCACCGACCCACCACCCGTCAACACTGCACGTCCGGCGGCCGTCAGTCGTAGAGGCCGGCCAGCCACCACCGCTCCCCGGCGACCACGAGCAGCAGGGCGACGCCCGGGGCGGTCACGACCTGCAGGCGGGCCCGGCGGCGGCGCGAGGACCACCACCGTTCGACGGCCGGCCAGGGCCCGGCCCACGCGACCACCTCCTGCCAGGGCGCTCCCTCGACCGAGCAGTGGAGCGGCTCGGCCGTGAGCAGCCCGCGCCCGGTGACGCCGACGGCGGTCTGCCCCGCGTCCACCAGTTCCACCGGGGTGGGCACGGCGGGGACGATCACCGGTGAGGGCGGAGGGAGCTGGCCCGGCCAGGGGGCGACCGAAGGGGCGGACCCCCGCCGGGACCCGGGACGCTGGTCCCCGCGCGGGTCGCGGGCGCCCCACGGGACCAGCTGCACCCTGTCGGCCGGGTCACGCCCGCCCCTCAGTCTGGCCACCAGGAGAGCGTCGGGCCCCAGCCGCCGCTGGACCCGGGCGAAGGACGCCTCGGCTCGGCGCTCGGCCGCCGAGGCCCCGCCGAAGAAGGTGCCCTGCCGGGTCGGCGCCGGCACCAGACCGCTCACTTCCTGCAGCCGCCGTGCGATTCCGGGATCGCGCATGCCCGGCAGCTCCCCCTCCCGGCCCCGGGCCACCCGCTGGCACGCCGCGGCGTCGCCACCGAAGCGGGCCTCGACATCGGAGGCCGGCAACGCGGCGAACTGGCCCAGGGTGTGGATGCCCAGGCGCTGCAGGGTGACCCCCAGCTCGGGCCGCTGGAGGACGGCCACCGACCACTGGCTCAAGAACTCCGCGGTGCCCCCCTTGGGGACGATCAGCTCGGACTGGGCAGCGAGCAACGCCGCGAAGAGGCCGTCGGCCACCCCGGCCCGGATCTGGGCGGCTCCGAGCGCGCCCGGCCCCTCAGGGCCGGGACCGAGGGCCTCCCTGACTGCCTGGGCCAGCCGCTGGACCAGCATCCGCTCGCCGCCGAAGAAACGGCTCGGCCCCTTGGCCGGGAGCGCGCACACCCCCGACCGGACCGGTTCCACCCAGGGGCACAGCTCGCCCGCGGCGTCCAGCACCTCGATGAAGCGGCGCGCCTCGGATCCCCGCTCCCCCTCAGTGAGGAGCGAAGGACACCACACCACCACCAGACGCTCCATCCCGGCCCCCTCACGCCGAAGGGTCCCCGGCGACGGACAGCCGACCGTCGTCCCCGGGCAACCAGTAGTCACGGCGCAGCGGGCGCCAGGCGGCCCGCCGCCCGCTGCTGCGAACCTCGGCGCGGCGTGCCCGCAGCGGCACGTGCCCACGCTCCATCCCCCACCACGAGGTCTCCCCGAGCTGGAGGTGCACGTCCGCCGGCTCGGGCCAGCCCTTCCCCCGCCGGGCCAGCACCACCAGGACCGCCTGGCGGTCCCGGGTGCGGTCGACCAGGTGGCGGGCCGCGGTCATGGCCGTCCGGGCCGGCGGTCGCACGAGCACCACCTCCAGCCCGTCCACAAGGGCGGCCGCGGTGTCCGCCCAACCCGACCCCGGGTCCGGGACCAGGGCCAACCGCTCGAGGTCCACGCCGAGCTCGGCCAGGGCCACCACGCCTGGGTCGCCGAACCCGACCGCCGCGCACCAGCTCCCGGCGGCCGACGCCGCCACCAGCAACGAGAAGGCCAGGGTCGTGGCCCCGTGACCCGGGTCGCCGGTCACGAGGACCGTGCTGCCGCGTCGCAATGCCCCGTCGGGGAACAGGGGCGACAGGAGGGGGTCGACGGGGAGCAGCCGATCCCCGGCCGGGGAGATCGGCCGCACCCGGGTGGCGAGCGTGGGAGGGAGGGGCGGACGCCCGGCTCGCATCCCGGGGGTACGGGGAGCGGTCTTTACGAACATATGTTCGCCACTCTACAGACGGGTCCCCACGGTTGCATCCGGGATCGGGGGGCCGGGTGGGGGCCGGCCTCGGGCGCCCTCAAGCCCGGTTACGCCCGAACCGTCGCCGGTGTCACGGTCGCTCTCAAGCCAGGGCGCTCGAAGCTCGTGTGGAGCAACCTCTGCTCGTGAGGCCGGCGCCGGTTCAGCCGAGCGAGGCCACGAGCGCGTCGGCCCGCTGCTCGATGCCCCCAAACCCGAACCGCTGGGCGGTCTCGAGCGCCTGACCCGAGAGGCCGCGGACCTCAGCGTGCTGACCTCCCTCGAGCAGCAGGTCGGCAAGGTCGAGCTGTGTCTGCGCGGTCCAGTAGGGCGACTGGAGACGCTCGTGGATGTCGAGCGCCCCGCGGAAATGACCCTCCGCCTCGTCGGGGCGACCCAGCCGGTGGGCCAGGCAGCCCAGCGACCGGGCCAACGAACCGCTGGCCGTGGCGACGTTGAAGGCGACCAGATCCGAGTGGGGCTCCAGCATCCCGTAGAGCACCTCCATCGCCGCGACATCGTCGAGCGCCACCGCGCATTCCTGCCAGAGGGCGATCGTCGACGTCCATGTGAGGTCGCGGGGCACCTCGGCAAACGCCGCGCACACACCGTCGGAGAACAGAGCCCTGGCGTCGTCCAGGCGACCGAGCGAGCAGTACGTCCAGCCGAGGACGGTCTTGAGCACCGGGATGGCCGGGTTCTCGGCGGACGCCGCCGCGATGAGATCGACCATCTCCCCCTGACGCCCCTGCTGGCGCCGGATGGCGAAGAGCACCCCTCCGTAGGCACCGAGGGCCTCGGGTGCGCCGATGCGGCTCCCGGCGGCCAGGGCCTCGTCGTTGATCGCCTCCGCCTGCGCCAGGTCGCCGGCCAGGAGCGCTCGACCGGCCCGGGTCATCAACAGCTCCCAGTGAGCATGGAGCAACCCGGTGCGCTGCGCCAGCGCCGCCATCTGCTCGATACGCAGGTCGACCTCGACGAGGTCGGCCACCTCCATGCAGGCGTGCACCCGAAACCAGCATGCTCGGAACAACAGGACCGGGTCGCCGAGGCGCTCGGCCAACGTCAACGCCTGGCCACTCTCGACCAGGCGGGCTCCCGAGAGCTCGGGCTGGACCCGGAAGAGGTAGCAATTGAGCAGGACGTCGAGGGCGGCTGTCGGATCCGAGAGGTCGGAGGAGAGGGCCAGCGCCTCCTCGGCGAGCTCCCGCCGACGCTCCCATTCACGTGCGTCGGTCGCCTCGGCCAGCGAGAGGAGGAGCATCGCCCGGGACGCCCCATCGGCGTCGCCGATCGCGGCGTGGGCGGCCTCGAGCACGGCGATGCGTTCGGCATCGGCCGTCCCGGCGCGGATGTCCCCCCGCCGACCCCCGAGGGCGGCCGCGACGAGCAGCTCGGTGTCGCCGAGACGTTGGGCGATGGCGGCCGCCTGCAGCAGGGTGTCCCGGTGCTCGGGCGTGCCGGCGAGGAACTGGGCGGTGCCGAGGTCGACGAGGAGTCGCCCGCGCTCCGGCGCGTCCCCCGTCCCCTGGCGGTCGAGGAGCTCGAGGGCCTCGGTGAACCGCGCCATGGCGTCGTCGGGCGCATAGGAATGGAGCGCGGCCTCCCCGGCCCGGCGGGCGTAGTAGAGGGCCTTGCTCACGTCGGTCGGCCGCGTTGCGGCCAACCAGTGGTGGGCGAGCGCCGCCAGGTGCTCGGGGCTCTCCTGGCTGGCGACCTCGAGGGTCTCGGCGACCCGCTGGTGGGCCAGCTGGCGCCGGGTGGCGCTCATGTCCTGGTAGAGGGTCTGCTGGATCAGGGCGTGGACGAACCGGTAATGGGCAGCCTGCCCGTCGGCCTCCGCGATGAGCCCCGCGCCGATCGCCTGCTCGAGGGTGTCCACGAGCCGCAGCTCGTCGGCGTCGAGGAGCGCGGCCAGCAACTGCAGGTCGAAGTCCCGACCGATGACGGCAGCCATCGAGAGCGCCCGCTCGATGTCGGTCCCCAGCCGCTCGACCCGGTGCGCCACGACCTCTCGGACGCTGCCCGGAAGCCCCACGTTTCCGAGGCCCTTGGCAAGCCGCCAGATCCCGTCGGGCCCCTGGACGAAGGTGCCGTTCTCCGCCAGGTGCCAGATGAGCTCCACCAGGAAGAAGGGATTGCCACCGGTCTCACGCCGCAGCGCGTGGGCCAGGGCCACTCCCTCGTCGGTCATGTCGTGGCCGGCCGCCGCCTCGAGGAGCCCGATGACATCCACCTCGGCCAGTCCGGACAGGGAGACCCGGTGCACGTCCGGCTCCCGGCGCAGGTCCGCGAGCAGCGACGCCAGCGGGTGGCCGCGGTAGAGGTCGCTGTCTCGGAACGTCCCGACCACCATGACGCGCATGGGTAGGGAGGAGCCGACCAGGTGACGCAGCAGCTGCAGCGTGGCGGCGTCCGCCCAGTGGAGGTCGTCGAGCACCACCACGACCGGGGTGGTGCGCGAGGCGAACGCGAGGAGCCGTACGGCGCCTTCCATGATCATGAAGCGCTCGGCGTCGGCGTCCGTGCCCGCTGCGGGGGTCTCGTCGCCGACGATGCGGGCAAGCGCCGGCAGCAGCCGGGCGATGGCCAGGCCGTTCTCCTCGGCGAATTGCACGAGGGACTCGGCCGGGATGGCGTCGACCAGGTTGGAGAGGGCGGCCACCCAGGGTCGGTAGGGAATGGCCAGATCCTCCTCGGCTGCGCCGTAGAGGACGTTGGATCCCTCCGCATGGGCCTCCCTGGCGGCCTTGGCCACGAGCGTGGTCTTGCCGATGCCGGGCTCGCCCGAGACGAGCACTACGCCGAGACGGCTCTCGGCAACCGATCTCTTGTGGACGTCGGCAATGAGCGACAGCTCGTTGACGCGTCCGCAAAAGCCGAAGAGGGTGTCCGCGGAGGTGCCGACGAGGCGCACGGGGATCGGCAGCTGGGCACCGACGTCGTCGAGCTCGGGCCCGAGGTCCCAGAGGACCTCGACGATCTGGACGGGATCGGGGAGGCCCTTGAGAACGGCGCTCCCACGAGCGACCAGCTCTTGCGTGGAATGGCGACCGGCGATCGCCCGGACCATATCGGTGGTGAAGATCTGGCCGGCCTCCGCCTGCCCGCACAGCCTCGAAGCCTCGATGACCGGATCGCCGAAGTAGTCACCCTCCTCCTCGGTGGCCTCTCCCATCGAGATACCGACCCGGATCGCCAGCGGCTCCCCGCTCCGGCGGCTGTGCCGCTCCACCGCCTGTTGCATCTTGGCGGCGCAGGTGATGCCGGCGCTCAAACTCGAGAAGGTGACCATGATGCCGTCACCCAGGTTCTTGACCTCTGTGCCCCCGGCGTCCGTCACGGCTCCCCGCAGCAGCGCGAAGTGCTCGTGGCGGACCTCGTCGGCGCGCCCCGGATCCAGGGAAGAGAACATCTGGGTCGAGCCCACGAGGTCCGTGAAGAGCACCGTGACGGTCTGAGACGTGGCCACCTGCTCGATCCCTTCAGAGGCGAACTAGGTGGAGCGTAAACTACTTGCGTTTCAACGTCCAGATTTTCCTGACTCTTGTCGCCGTTCGAGCATGGTGCCGCTTCCATTGTGTCTTTTCGCACACGGACGCGAACTCTTGGTGACGTCGGCACAGCAGGAGGGCCGTTAGTATCGGGGTTGCTCTTTGGGCGAGCGGAGACATCATGTGCGGACGAATCTCTCTCTACACACCGCCCTCCCGGTTGGCGAGGTTCTTCGAGGCCAAGGCGGCGGCCGGCCTCGGCGGTGAGGATCTCGAGCACGAGCCCGAGCTCGAGCCGAGCTGGAACGTCACCCCCTCCCGTGAAGTGCTCACGGTGGTGGCGCGGCGGGAACACCCCGCGGAGGAGGGACCCCCGACCTTTCAGCGTCTGCTGGTGCCGGCGCGATGGGGGCTGGTCCCGTTTTGGGCAAAGGACCCGACCGTCGGCAATCGCATGATCAATGCCCGCGCCGAGACGGTGGCCACCCAGCCGGCGTTCCGGAGGGCGTACGAGCGGAGGAGATGCCTCGTGGCAGCGGACGGTTTCTACGAATGGAAGCCGCCAGCTGGTGGTCGGCCACGGGGCTCGCGGCGGGTTCCCAGCCAACCGTGGTACTACCAGCGCCACGACGGGCAACCGCTCGCCCTGGCTGGGCTCTGGGAGACCTGGCGCCCGGAGGGCCGGGCAGACGATGTCCTGCGCACGTGCACCATCGTCGTCACCGAGGCCGGCCCGGACGTCGCCCCCGTGCACGATCGCATGCCCGTGATCGTCGAGCCGGGCGACTGGGACGAGTGGCTGGGCGTAGACGAGGTGGCACCCGAGGCCCTGGCCGGACTCCTCTCCCCCTCGCCCGAGGGAACCCTCGTGGCCCACACCGTCGACCCCAGGATGAGCCACCCCGAGGTGGACGGCCCAGAGATCGTAGAGCCCTACACCCCGTCTGCGGTCGGCACCGACGGGGACGGGCAGGAGCAGTTGTCCTTTCTGATCCCGGAGGGCTGAACGTGCCCCTCTACGCCGCGCTCCTGAGGGGCGTCAATGTCGGCGGACGCAAGCTCCCGATGGCCGACCTGCGCGAGACGCTCGTCTCGCTTGGCTACGACGACGTCGTGACCTACGTGCAGAGTGGCAACGCCGTCTTCTCGACCCGGCGCAAGGCCACGCGGATCGGGCCGGAGATCGAAGAGCGACTGGCCGCCGACTTCTCGATGGACGTGCCGGTCATCGTCCGCACTCACGCCGAGCTGATCGGGACGCTCGAGGCCAACCCCTTCATCGGACATGCGGACCCGGCGCGGCTGCACGTCACCTTTCTCGCCGAGTCACCCCCCGCGGAGCGTCTCTCGGGCATCGAATCCGACCGTTACGCTCCCGACGAGTGGCGCGCCGGCGATCGGGCCATCTATCTGCACTGCCCAGAGGGATACGGCGAGACCAAGCTCAACAACGGATTCTGGGAGCGTCGGCTCGAGACCGTTGCGACGACGCGCGAATTGGAAGACCGTCGGGAAATTGGCCGAGCTCACCGACCTGGGCTGACGACGGGATGGCCTGCCGCTCCCCGTCTCAGCCCCATCCCGTGCTGACAAGCCCATGCCGGCTCCCGTTCGCCGGTACTCGGCATCCGTCGGGTCCGTTGCGGCCACGCGGTCCTCATCCGTTTGTGGTGGGGCGGTGCCCGCCGAGCACCTTGAGTGAGGTCTCATGGGCGTGCTTCCGGTCCTCCGAGTGGTCCCGCTCGAACCGGGCCTGTCAGTGGCCTCCGAGAGCCGCACAGGCCGAGCAGAGCCACGAAGACAGAGGGCGCGATGGGAGCCCCGGTACCGCCCGCAGCCGGTCGTGCGGAGCTTGTCGGCGTCACGACCCCGTCAACTTCCGTGGTCCAACTTGAGAGCTCCCTCGGTAGGCTGGGCTCATTACCAAGGAGGCCGACAATGAGTGAATACCAAGGCCAAGCAACCTGGAACGCCGCTGAATGGCACGGGAAGATGCTGATCGACCGGGATGGCGAAAGGATCGGCAAACTGCAGGATGTGTACGTCGACATAGAGACCGACGTGCCGCAATTCGCAACGGTCAAGGAAGGGTTCATCGACCGCCACCTCACCTTCGTGCCTCTGGGCGGGATCCAGATCGGCCCTGACGATCTGCAGGTGCAAGTGACCAAGGACCAGGTCCGATCAGCGCCTGAAATTGCCATGCACGGCGACGAACTCTCCCAGGCGGACGAGTCGTCTCTTTACCACCACTTCGAGCTGAACTACACGCCGCCCGGCACTGAGAGCGGGCGCCGCCTCGCTCGTCGATGAGGAGGTTCGTCGGCTGGAGCTACTGATCTGGTGCGACACTTCGGGTTCGATCTCGAAACGGGATCCGCGAAACCGATACGTGATCGGGATCCGCCGGAGGGCTGCTGCCGCACGATGGGCTCGCCTGAATGGTCGGCGTCTCCAGCAGGTAGGCTGGCGTCAGCTCAACTCGAGCTATCGACTCTTCGGTTCCCGGAGAGAGATCGGAGGGTTCCTTAATGGAACCTAATCTGGAAGCCAAGCCACGGCCTGTCCGCGCTCCTCAAACCGGAAGCGCCCCCGTTGCCGCCGTGGACGGCAGGAGTACAGCGCAGGGATCATCCCCGCTGCCTTTTCAATCATCTGGATCCTCGGGGTCTCGGACAACTGAGGGGCTGACGCATTTGCTCAGCCAAAAGAAGGCCCCTGACGTGTTGTTGCTGGGCGTGCTCTGCCTGGCCTTCTTGCTGGGCCTCATCGGGTTGGCCCTTCATCCCCTGTGGGTTGTTGCCATAATCGTGATGGCGGCGGGGATTGGTTTCACTGTCGCCAACAGTCGGCTTGACCGCATCGATCTCGTGAATCGCCGCACCGGGAGGGGCGCGCGCCCGAATCGGTAGGAAGTGGCAGCTGCCCGTCGGCTCTTGCTACTGGCGAGCGTATCTCTGCAGCAGGAAGCCTCGTTGAGACCTGCGTGAGATAGCCAGAGCGCTTCGCCAGTACCGGAATCGGGCAGAAGTCGGCGAGAGCGATTCTCTCGGAACCGAAATCTGCAGTGCCTGAGAGGAATATGCCGGATCCCGGCAAGTTCCTGAGACTTTATTCGATCAAAGACAATGGAGGAAAGACGATGGGATTGTTCAAGAAGGCCAAGGACAAGGCTCAAGTGGTCGAGGGCGAGGTTAAGGACAAGGCCGGCGAGGCGACGAACGACAGGTCGCTCCAAGCGGAGGGAAAGAGCGACAAGGTTGCGGGAAACCTTAAGCAAGCGGGTGAGAACGTCAAGGACGCTCTTGATCAGAGTTGAGCGCGCGAAGGACTCCCCTTCCGTTGCGAAAGGTTGGGTGCGGGGAGCGCGGAGAGCTGGACACCCGGGCGCATTGCCCGTGTCGATGGTCGGCTGGGAATCGATCACCTTCCGGGTCGGGAACAGCTCGCGAGAGGCTGCGTATCGCCAGAGCCGACGCAGCTCAGCAATTCGATTGCTCAGTCCCGAATCGGAGAGTGAACTCCATGCCTCGATTTCGCCTCGACTACTCCGAAGATAGGACGAGCCTCTGCTTGGAAGCGGATGACTTCGACGATGACGGTGACCAGATCACGCTCTTCCGCTATCTCGAGACGGACCTTGAAACGGCGAAAGAGGTCGTGGCCTCCTTCAGTCGTCGGTCGTTGACCGGACCACCCCGGTCGATCGATTGACTGGACCTGACCCCTTGGCTCAGCAACGCTTTCACCGGCACTAGCCCGGAAGGACAGACCGACGGCCTCCATTGAGGAGGGGTGGGCGATCCGTTGACATTGCGTCGAACTGGGAGGAACCAGCGTGGATTTGCATCAAGATGACATCCCGGCAGTACTTGACCGACTGAGAGAGCAGTCAGGTTGCAGGGAACTTGCACATATCGCCTGGTTTAAGGGGTTTCGAGCGCGAACGGACGGCACGGTCGCGGACATCACGATACAGATCGAGGACTGTGGCCCTCAGGCCGGCTCGGCTCGGTGGACGGTCAGCGCATGGGACGAAGATGACCATTTCGCGAGCGGCGACTCGGACGGAAGACTTGAGGCCAGCATCGCGGGCGTCGAATGGTGCAGGCTCGATCCGACGTCCATCCCCGACGTGCCAACGGGTCGAACGGAAGCTGACGCCGCGAACGGGCGACTTCCTGCCCCCCTTTCCGGCGCGGCGCACTGAGGTTTGAAAGACAGCAGCCAAGGGAAGTCATGGGTTCGAAGAGCCCATTCGGCCTATGGATTGCCGCGGCAGTGCTCTTGATCCTCTGGCTGATCGGGTTCGCCGTGGGCCGCGGAGAAGGTGCTGGAAGGCATCACTTCTATCGGTGGTGACCAAGCCTTCCTACCTTTGAAGCGAATGCCTCACCCAGAACCAGGGCGGGGGGCTCGTAGAGCTCAACTCGCCGTGAGCTGTCTCAAGTTCGCCTGCGCCTCGGCGGTGAAAAACGGCATCGTCGGCCACAATCTCCTCGCCCGAGTCCGTCGACCCCGAGTGGAGCGCAAGGAGATGCGATCGCGATCCGAGGGTGAGGCTCGCAGCTTCTTGAACGCGACGAAGACCCGGCGGCTCTCGTGGCCTGGCATCTGCCTCCGCTTCGCGGGCTACGTCGGGGCGAAGTCTGCGGACGCCAGTGGAGCGACATCGATCGTGACGGCGGAATGCTCAAGATCCTCCGCATCCGGTCTCCTGTCCCTCGCACGGGGGTAGTCGAGGGTCCACCGAAGACGACGGCAGGGTCTCGCACCATCTCCCGCTGGACCCAGTCCTCGTGGCCACGCTGCGGGCACACGCTGCGCGGGGCTACCGAACGGCTGGCCGCAGGTTCGGCCTACGAAGACTCGGGCTCGTTGTTGGCCGACGAGCTGGGCGCCCCATGAGATAGCTTTCCGCAGTTCTGCGAAGTGCTTATTTACGAACCTGCACAGCGACACGCGCTTGTGCCAAGGCCTCCTCGTCCGTCTGAACCTGAGCGGCGCTCTCCGGCTCAAAAGGCACGAGGGCTGCGCGAACAACCGGACGCGCAGTTGCGGGATTGGCCGGCGCAGCTTGGGCGGTAGCCGCCAAGGGGACCAACGAAAGAACCCCGGCGAGGCCCGCTACCACGGTCAACTTCTTGAGCGCGGAGCGCCTTTGCATGATTGCCGTCACTTTCGTGGTGGAGGTGAAAGTCGAAGCTTCGGCAAACCTGTCATATCAGCAGTCGATACGCAACGGATTTCGCGTAGGCGTCACGTCCCGTTGCCGCTGAAGTCTCCGCACTCGTGGAACGACCACGCCGTTGACGATCATGGCCCGCTGCTTATCGCCGTCCGACGAGTAGCGCACGCGATCGGTCTTCGGATGCTCGACCAAGTCGCCGCAGTAGGCACAAGGCGTCAGGGGCACCTGGACCTCAGATCCGCCTCGACTGCCCGAGCTCGCCGGCGTGCCCGGCGCTGGCGTCCACCCTGTAGACCTTCCTTGCCTCGGACCGAAACCGGCCGCGTGCCACCACGGGCTCCGGGCAGTGCATTGTGTGCCCTCGGCGCTCGGGTACCGGGTCCCGGACCATGCGGAAGCACCGGCCAGGCTCAACGAAGAAGGACCGCAGCGGCTCAGTCACGTTCGTCAGTTTGCGGTCACCCGAAGACGAGCCATGCCTTGCCCTTGTCGGGCGTGCAATACCAGGTCACCTTCCACAATTGGGTTCGGTCGGTCTCCAAGTTGTTCATCGTGAGGCTTCGGTCGGTCTCCAAGTTGTTAATCGTGAGGCTCATGGATGTCACCGCCCGCGAGGCGAACACAAAGGGGGCGGTACCCACCGCGACGATGGGAAACAGCTTGACGGTCGGATACGCGACGAAGTCGATGTGCGGAACGGTCTGGTTAGCGCCCCTCTCGACGTACTCATCACCACATGAGGCGAACCGGCCTGTACTGGTGCCCGCTGGAAGTGAGCCCTCGAGTGTCATGTGAAACGGCTGTTCACCTGGCGCGCCCAACGGCGCCCCGCCGCTCACCGCCCCCCCAAGCCCGAGCAGTACACCCGTCATTACCACCGCAGTAAGGGCTTGCTTGGTCCTTCCCACCGTCACCCCTCTTCTTTGAGCTCTTGGCTGAGCCAACCTACAGCAACCGCGCGGCCGTGACGTTCAAGGGTGTTCCCCCAGATAGTTCCTCGTCAGCGGCGCTTGCGCCTGCCGTAGCCGAGCGCTCGCCGGGTGACGGCCGAGGTCGTGGTGCCCACCGGGTGGCGGGCGTAGTAGCCAGCCCGGAGGGGCTTCGGGGTCGTACGCCGCTTGGCGTAGCCCGCCGGGTGCGTCGCTGATGCAGTTAGGCAGCTTGTTTGGGTCGTCATCTTTGCCCTTCGACCAATAGCTCTTGCTCTTGTTCGCTTGGAAGCTCGAAGTCAGGATTTCGATATGTCCAGTGCTGAGTTTGGTTTGGATCTGAACGCCCGTGAACTCGCGATAGTCGAAGGTGGTCACCATGCCTCCGAAGGTTGCGCCAGCCATGAAGCCTGGTTTCACCACAAGGCACCGATCAGCAAAACAGGCGATGGTCTGACTCAACGCTCCATTGATGTAAAAGAGCGGTTCCTCACCGGATTGGACGTGAGCACGGAGTAAGCGGAGTGTTTTCTCATGTGGAATCTGCGAGGTGGCTCCTGCATCGTTGTCGCCTTCCATCGCTTCATCGTCACCAAGAACATGGAGAACCTTGACGCCACGCTGGCGTACGGTGCCCTCAAACTCACTAGCGCTCGTAGTCGGCAGTTCGAGCATCATGCGGCGGTCCGGGTTGTTCCTGTCCTCAACCGACGTGCCGGGTGCTGCCGAGCAGGCAGGGCAGCTCTCAGTACTCGAGTACACGGATGACGAGGTTGGTCGACAGACCGTCGACAGAGCCAGCCGACACCAACTCCGATATCGCCCTGACCAGGGACCGCAGGTCATCAGCTGCTCTGTCGTACCTGACGCGGCGTCACCTACGATGAGTCCGTTCGAGGAAGGAGACCGTATGACCACGTTTGCACCGCTGCAGGGCCTCCGGATCATCGAGTGCTCGCAGCTCGGGCCCGCCGCCATCACCGGGCCCCTCGTCGACCTCGGGGCCGAGGTCATCAAGGTCGAGTCCCCTTCGGGTGACTACGGCCGGGAGATGACCTGGCCGATCGTCGAGGGCGTCTCGCTGCTCCACCTCCACGTGAACCGCGGCAAGAGGAGCCTGGTGCTCGACCTGCGCACCGAGCAGGGCGTCGAGGCATTCAAGGAGCTGGTCAAGGATGCCGACGCCGTCGTCGAGGCGATGCGTCCCGGCGGGCTCGAGCGTCGCGGCGTCGGCTTCGCGCAGCTCAAGGAGGTCAACCCCCGGATCGTCTTCTGCACGATCTCCGGCTACGGGATGACCGGGCCCTATCGCGACATGCCGAGCCACGGCATCGCCTACGACACGTGGGCGGGGATCGTCAACATCGCGACGGACGAGGACGGCTTTGCCTACCTGCCCGAGCACGTCTCGATCGGTATCAACGCCGGACCCCTCTACGGAGCGCTCGGGATCATGGCCGGCGTCATGCGTGCCCGAGCCACCGGGGAGGGCTGCTACCTCGAGATCGCCCAGTCCGACGCTGCGGCCGCCGTCGACTGGCTGCGCAGCGAGACCTGGAAGGCGTACGAGCGCCCCGAGAGCGAGGTCACCGGCAACAAGTCCGACGGCTACGAGCGTCGCGCCCCGGGGACCGCCGGCATGAAGGAGGGCGTCCGCTACCAGGTCTACGAGGCGAGCGACGGCCGCTACGTGTTGTTCATGGCTTCGGAACAGGCGTTTTGGCGCAACTTCTGCCAGGGCATCGACCGGATGGACCTCTTCGAGCGCTGGCCGGGGTCAAAGTACGCCGATCACGCACGTGGCAACCGGGAGCTCCAGCGCGAGCTGCGAGAGATCTTCGGCACCCGGACGGCCGAGGAGTGGATCGACTTCGGAGGCAAGGTCAACACGCCGATCGCCCCGGTCAACACCCCACAGACGCTGGCCTCGGACCCCCAATTCCAGGCCCGCCTCCCCTGGCTGCCGGCCAGCGAGCTCGGCGCCGAGCAGCTCCCGAGCCCGCTCAAGTTCGCCGAGGGGGAGCTCCCGCATCCGACCCAGGCACCGACGCTCGGCCAGCACAACGACGAGGTCCTTCGTGAGGTGCTCGGATGGGACGAGGAGCGCATCGCCCGAGCCAGGGAGGCCGGCGTGACGGGTGCTCCCGCCGAATGATCCGGGATTTCTTGATCGATGACGCCGGCGCGCTGGCGCGTCGGCCCGCGACTCACGAGAATCTCCCTATCAGACCGACGTGCCAGAGCGAACCTGGTAGGCCGCGCCAGCAGGGCCGGGAGGCCCGAGCAGGCCCAAGAGGAAGGAACGCCCCATGAAAGAGGACCACGCAAGCCTGCCCGCCCTGATACTGCGCCTAGCCGTGGGGCCGACGATGTTCGCCCACGGCTACAACAAGGCCTTTGGCGGCGGAGGCCTCGAAGGGACCGAGCGCTGGTTCCACGGGATCGGATTCCGGCCCGCGGCCGTGCACGCGCGGATGGCCGCCGTGACCGAGATGAGCTCCGGCGTGGCCATCACCCTCGGCGCGTTCAATCCGCTGCCCAACGCCGCCGTGATCGGGATCATGGTCGTGGCGGCCCGGTCGGACCACCGCGAGAAGGGCTTCTTCGTGTTCAAGGGCGGTTGGGAGTACGTCGTGGTGCTCTCCGCCGTGACGGCCGCCCTCGCAGGTCTCGGCAACGGACGGTGGTCGGTGGACCACCTCATCGGCAATCGGCGCCGTGGCTGGAAGGCGGCGTTCGGCGCGGCTGCCCTCGGCGTTGCGAACGGCGCCGTGCTCCTGGCGGCCACGTTCAAGCACGATCGTGAGCCCGAGGAGGTTCCCGCACCTCCTGCCCCCACCACCAACGGCAGTGCGGCGCAGGAGGAGGCCACGAAGACCGCTCCCTGATCCGCGGGCCAGCCCTCGGATCGGCCGGCGCCCCGTGAGGGATGGACACCTGGCATTAGCCTCCATAGTGGTGCGCCGTCGATGGTTGTCCACCCGGGCCCTGCTGCTCCACCTGGCGGTGGTGGTAGTGGCGGGTGTGTGCCTGGCCCTCGCTTACTGGCAGGCTCGGCGCGCCACAGGAGGCAACGGGTTGAGCTGGGCCTACGTCTTCGAATGGCCGCTCTTTGCCGGCGTCGCCGTCTACGCATGGTGGGACCTGATCCACCATCCCGAGCGTGCCACTCCCAAGGGTGACCCGAAGGACGTGCTCCCTCCGGGGTGGTTCCGTCAGCAGGTGAAGGGCGAGTTGTCCTCCCCCCGGCCGGCCGTGGGGCAGGGCGTCAACGGCTCCGCCACCGCCTCGCCGGTGCCCGCGGAGACGGCTGGGCAGGCCGACGAGTGGCTGCGGGTCGGGGATCTCGACGTGCTCGAACCTCGGGATCAGGGTGCGCTCGATCCCATCGATCTCGAGGAGGCCGAGCGGCTCGAGGCCTACAACCGCTACCTCGCCGAGCTCAACGCCCGCGGGAAGCGCAAGCGCTGGTGAGCCGGACGATCCTCGAGCCCTCCCTGGAGGGGGCGCTGCTCCGCTACCGGGTGATGGCCTTTGTCGTCGGGACCCTCTTGCTGATCCTCGTCTTCGTCGCCGTCCCCCTCCAGTACGGGGCGGACGAGCCACAGCTCGCCGGGGTCCTCGGGGTGGTGCACGGCATCTGCTACATCATCTATCTCGGCACGTCATACGACCTGGGGCATCGCGCGGGTTGGCGCCTGCGGAGACTCGTGGCGCCCGTGTTCGCCGGCTTCGTTCCGTTCCTCGCCTTCGTCGTCGAGCGGCGCACCACCCGCCGGGTCCGCGAGGAGCAGCGCGCCGACCAGTCGAGCTGATCGACCGATCTCGATCGACGCGGACCCGAGCGGGCCGCCGTTCGAGACCCTTCGCCCGCCTCGCTTCAGCTGTGGCCCGCAGGAGAGACCCCGCCCGGTCCGAGCGACACGGGCAGGTCGGGTCCGACGTAGTCGGGCTCGGGCACCAGCGTCGGGGTCGAGCTGTTCAGCACCTCTCCACGGAAGAAGGCCGGGCGGGCGGCGTTGAACGCCAGCATGATGGCCACGCCGATGATCAGGGCGACGATGTCGATGATGAAGACGCCGCCGATGTGCCAGTGCGGCGGGAACGGCATCTGCCACGAGGTGGAGCTGTTGTTGGGGTTCCAGTAGTACCAGAGGTTCCAACCCAGCGCGAAGAACAACATGACGGCCCCGATCAGGGGCAGGATGCCGCGGAGCCAGAGGTTCCTGGCGTTCTCCGTCAGCGACCGCCGGTAGTACCAGATGCAGGAGAACCCGGTCAGGCCGTAGTAGAAGGCGATCATGACGCCGAGCGCCGAGACGGAGTCCGAGATCACCGTGCCGGCGGACACGTAGTTCATGATCACGTAGAGCACGATCGAGACCCCGCCCATGGCCATCGTGGAGACCGTCGGCGTCAGGTATCGGCCGTGTATCCGGGCAAAGGACCTGGGCAACGCGCGGTAGACGGCCATCGAGAGCGTCGTGCGGGCCGTGGGCAGGATCGTGGTCTGCGTCGAGGCCGCGGCGGAGCTCAGGACCATCAGGAGAAGAAGGTGCGTGAGGACGTTGCCGAAGCCGGAGGTGCCGAAGACCGCCCCTCCGAGCACCGAGAGCACGTCGCCCTGGTGGTTCGGGTTGCCCAACCCGATGCCCTTGGAGCCGATCCCTGCGAAGGCCTGGGCGGACACGACGACGAGCTCGTAGGTCACGAGCAGGACGAGCGTCGAGAGGATGGCCGCCTTGCCGGGGGTGACGTGCGAATTCTCCGTCTCCTCGTTGACCGAGACGGTCGTGTCCCAGCCCCAGTAGATGAAGACCATCAACAGGACCCCGTTGACGAAGGTCGAGAAGGACGAGATCTGGAAGGGGTTCCACCACGAGGCGCTCGGGACGAGATGCCCGGGCGGGGCGCTGCCCGCCCCGACCTTGACCAGGGCCACGATGGAGAGCAGGAGCAGCATCGTGATCTCGATGCCGAGAAGGGCCTTCTGGAAGTTGGCGGAGACCTCGATGCCCACGTAGCAGATCAACGTCATGACGACGATCCACAGGACGCCGATCAGGAGCACCCACCCGCTCGTGGCGTTGCTGCCGATGCCGTTGGCGTTGAACAGCAGGAAGACGTACTGGCCCGCGATCTGCGCCAGGCTCGCCATGACGAGGATGTCCGCGGCGACGATGCCCCAGCCACCCATCCAGCCGGTCCTCGGACCGAAGGCCCGGGTCGCCCACGTGAAGGTCGTCCCGCAGTCCGGGTCCGCCCGGTTGAGCTGGCTGTAGGCGAACGCGATGAAGAGCATCGGGATGAAGGCGATGATCGTGACGATCGGGGACTGGAGGCCGATCGCCGCCACCACGAAGCCGAGGGTCGCCGCCAGGCTGTAGGCGGGGGCCGTCGACGCGACCCCGATCACGGTGCTCGAGATCAGCCCCAGGGCCCCCTGCTTGAGGCCCTTGTGGCTGCCCCGTGGGGGGTCACCCCCTGGCGGAGGCGCAGAACCCTCTTCGGTCCCCCCGTGTGCCGCCGAAGCGGTCGCGTCGCTCATGGCAAGCCTCCCTACCTGCAGCGGCCGCCAGCCGCCGACCCATCCCCCGGGCCAGGCGGCCCTGGACGGACCAAACCGTAGCCACTGGGAACGGGCCCCGAAGGCCTTGCGTCACCCAGCCGGGTCCATGCGTCAGGGAAGTCACGGGGAATTCACGCCCTCGGCCCGGCTCGGGCGTTGAATGACTTGAACGTGAACGTTAGACTTTGCCCGTGGACGACGTCGGGAGCCTCTTCGCCGTCGGAGCGTGCCTCGCCGCGGTCGCCTCCTTCCTGCGGGGCGGGTAGTACCACCACGGCGACGCCGGAGTCCCTGCGGCACCCCCGGATCGAGGACCCTCCCCGAGCGGAAAGCCCTGGCCGAGCTGGAGGCCCTGACCGAGCCGGCGGCGTGGGCGGTGGCCGAGAAGGAGCCCTTCCTTGCGCAGTGATCTGGAGGTGGGCGCATTCGGGGACCGGAGGGCCGCGGGCGACGCCACGATCCAAGGACGTGCGCCGGAGACGTGCCCCGGGCACCTGCCATGGGGGATGATACGAAGACCACAAGGGGGACATGCAGAGGATGACGGCGACCACGAGGACCGAGGAGAGGCAGGGGCCGGGCGGCGCCGCCGGGGGATCCCGGGGGAATCAGGGCAAGTCGCCCGTTTCCGGCTCGGAGACCGAGAGCACCGACGCGGGGCTCCGCATCGGTGATGCCGCCGCTCGCTTCGGGGTCTCGGCACGCACGCTGCGCTATTACGAGGAGCTGGGCATGCTCAGCCCGTCGGGCTACACGTCCGGCGGTGAGCGGCGCTACCACCAGGCCGACCTCGAGCAGGTGGAGCGGATCCTCAAGCTCCGTGACGTGCTCGGCCTCAATCTCGACGAGATCAAGACCTTTCTCGTGATCGAGGACCGGATCGAGGACCTCCGGGGCGTCTACCACGAGCGCAAGTCCCAGCAGACCGCGAAGAGCCGCATGGAGCAGCGGGAGATCCTGCAGGAGTTCCTCCGCCTCCACGAGTCGCGCATCGACCAGATCGACGCCAAGCTCGCCCGCATGAACGAGTTCCGTGCCGAACTGGTCGGCCGGGCCGACCGGTGCCGGGCACTGCTCGCGGAGCTCGGGCCCGACTGACGCATGAGCGACCGCGAGCCTCTGCCGCCGGGGTACTCGGGGGTGGAGCTCGTGCTGCGCGAACCAAAGAGGTCCGTCTACCGGGCTCGCGACGACGTCACCTCGAGGACAGTGACCCTGCAGGTGGTCGACCTGGCCGGGCTGGCGCACGAGGGGCGCCGGGACCTGGACCACGAGATGGTGATGCTGCAGCGGCTGCGCATCCATCCCAACCTCGTGACGGTGCACCGGGTCACCACCTCACCCGACGGTGGCTCCATGACGGTCGTGACCGATCTGTTCGCCGACTCGACGGCAGCGCTCGTCCGTCGGGACGGCTCTCTCGACGTCCGCCGGGCGATGTCGATCGGGATCAAGGTCGCCGGAGCGCTGGCGACGTGCCATCGTGCCGAGCTGGTCCATGGTCGGGTCCGGCCGGACACGATCGTGTTGACCCGTGCGAACGAGCCGTGCCTGGTCGATCTGTGGATGCCTCGGGTCCTCCCCGTGGTCGGCGGCAGGGCGACCGGACCTCCGGGCGCCCCCGTGCACTGCGCCCCCGAGGTCCTCGAGGGCGCACCGCCGGGCGCCCCAGCCGACGTCTACGGCCTGGCCAGCTCCCTCTACGAGCTCGTGACGGGACGCTACCCGTACCCGACGCGAGCACAGAGCCCGCCAGACTCGGTACTCGGCGCGCTGTGGCCTCCGCCGCCGCCGCTACTCGGGCCGGGCATCCCGCCCGGGCTCTCGGACCTGCTCCTCGCCGCCATGGCTGCCGACCCCGAGGCCCGGCCTCCGTCCGCGCAATCCTTGGCCCACGAGCTCCAGAGCATCGAGCAGGCATTCGGCTGGCAGATCACCCCCATCCTCGTGTTCGACGCGCCGGAGGCATCGACGACCATCACGACACGTCAAGGCTCGAGCTCCGACGCGGGGCGCAGCGGGATGACCCTGTCCTCCGATGCCACCTTCGATCCGGCTGCAGCGACTGCAGCGGCCGCCACACAAGCCGCCGATCGGCAGGAGCCCGAAACCACGACACCGGCCGAGGGCACGGCATCGGCCGAAGGAACGACACCGGCCGAGGGCACGGCACCGGCCGAGGGCCGCCCGGGCGCTGCCGCGCTGCCGCTCGAATGCGCGAACGGGCACCGGGTCGATCGCGCGGACCGCCTCCAGCGGTTCTGCCGGTACTGCGGGAACCCCCTCTTCGTGCGGTGCGTCAACGGACACGTCGTGGCGCCCTCCGCCCGCTTTTGCCGCCTGTGCGGCCACTCGCTCTCGTGACGGCAGACCCGCACCGGCGGGAGAAGGCTCAACCCGTGCCCGGCCCGGCACCAGCGCGGGCAAGGGCCCGGGCCCGCGACGCCGCAAGGCCGACCTCACCCAGCACCACGAGCGCCATCCCGAGCGCGCTGGCCCAGGCGCCGAGGCCGACGTTGGAGACGGTCGCGCCGATGCTCACGTAGAAGCTGACTGCGCCCCAGGTCGCCGCGCCCGCCAAGACCACGGTGACCACAGCCAGCACGGCTGCAGTGGCGCCCCGCCGGGGTCGGGCGACCGCCACGAGCAGCGCCGCCCCCACCACGAGATAGCTGGCGGCGGCGACCACGATGGGTCCCGCCTGGGCCCCTCGAGGATCCGATCCGGTGGCGCGCAGGATCTGGAAGAGGTTGGCGGTGCTCGGTAGTCCGAGGTCTGCGTACAGCGGGACCCTGACCCAAGACAGCAACGGTGCCACCCCGACCAGGATCGCCCCGAGGACGATCGGCACGAGCGTCGGGCTCGACTTCGCGCGCACCGCACGTGCCGGCGCGCGAGAGGCGGGCGGCATCCGGGCGGCCGGCGGCTCGACGGTCGTTCCGCAGGCGCCGCAGAAGTTGGCACCGGGCCGCGTCGGATGACCGTTGGGGCACCGTGGTCCGGCTCCCGCGGCGATCCCTCCCGTCGACCCGGGCGGATGCCACCGACCGTCTGCACCGAGCCACCAGTCCGGTTGCTCTCGCACGTTGCTCACGGCGTCGACCCCTCAAAGCGCTCTGCCGCAGCCGGTGCAGAAGTGGTTGCCCTCGACCAGCGCCACCCCGCAGTCGGTGCAGCGGCGGGGCGTGGCGGGCCGTCGGGGGGCGGCCACCGGGTCGTCTTCCGGTCGCGACGCCGGTCGGGGACCCGCTGCCGCCACGGCGTGAGGTTCGACGAGCTCGTCGGCCGCCACCGGGCCCGCCGGCTCGGGATGCGCCGTCGCCGCGGGAGCCGCGACGAGCGGGGCACCGGTCGTGCGCCCCTGGCCGGCGCCGACCGTGGCGACCACCGAGGCAATCAGGCCGAGGCCCGCCCCGGCCTCCCCGGTCGAGAGCCCGGCGGGCGCAGCCAAGAAGGCGATGACCACGAGAAGGAGCTGGAGCCCCGTCAGGCCGACGAGTACCTGCCATTGCGGCAGCGGCAGTCGGGGCTCGCTCCTCCACATGGTCTTGGCGAGCAGGAGACCGACGGTCAGCACGGACAGCACGAGGATCAGGAAGCGAAACCCCCCTGCGAGCGAGCTCAACGCGCCGTAGGTGTGGGTCTCGGGCCCCGTTGGCAGATCGATCGTGAAGCTGTACCACGGAAGGAAGAGCGACACCAGGACGACGATCGAGGAGATGCCCGCGACGAGATCGGTCACCGACAGGCGCCGCAGGTCGATCTCGGGAGTCGCCGTGACGCGTCCCGACGCGACCCGCGCGCTCGAGACCGGCGCCTGGTCGGCACCACAGCTCGGACAGAACCGCGTCCCCTCCGGGATGCTCGCACCACAACCGACGCAGAACATCTCGCGCCCTCCTCCCTCGGCGACGGCGACCCGTCGCAATCGACGTTCGTCGGCGACGGCACACCGTCGCCCGTCCGCAGTATCTGGAGTACGACTCGCGAAAGCCACGACGAGCCGGTGAGGATGGTCTCGTCGCGGGGTTGGAGAAACCTCGCCCCGCCGACAGGGTCCCTCAAGGGGATCGGTTCAGCGCACCGCCGCTTGGATGAGCAGCGTGATGGCGAGCGCCGCGGCGAGGCCGACGAGCGCCCAGCGCACCCACCTCACTCCTCGCCCCTTGGAGCCCAGGTCCGGAAAGGTCGGCCGGATGCGCTCGAGCTGGCCGAGGCGGAGAGACGCCAGCGGATGGTCCGTGTCCGCGTCGCTGGCCGCCGGTCGCCGGGCGCTCCGACCGAGTGCGGCGAGCGCCACGAGATCCGCTTCCTCCCGCCACGCAGGCCAGGCCCGTGCGGCCGCCTCCTCGAGCAACGCCCAGAAGGCGGCGGCGGTCGGGATCCTCTGGCTGCGCTCCTTCTCCAGAGCGCCGAGGAGCGCGGCCTCGACGCCCGGCGGAAAGCCCGGCACGAGGACGCTCGGTCGGGGGACCTGTTCCGAGAGGTGGGCGTTCAACAACGCCATCGTCCCCCGCTCCGGTGGGAAAGGCAGCCGGCCGACGAGCAGCTCGTACGCGAGAACCCCGAAGCTGTAGATATCCGATCGCTCGTCCGGATCGACGTCGCCGTTCACCGCCTCTGGCGACATGTACGGAGCCGTGCCGAGCGGGGTGCCGGGTCGGGTGAGCAGTGTGCGCGCGGCATTGCCGGCGATGTCGTCGAGCCTGGCCAGACCGAAGTCGGTCAATTTACAGACTCCTCGCTGAGAAATGATGACGTTGCTCGCCTTGACGTCTCGATGCAGCACGCCGAGCCGATGCGCATGGGAGAGCGCCGCCTGGACCTGGTCGAGCACGGCCATCGCATCGACTTCCCGGATAGGACCATGGTCGAGCAACTGCGCAAGAGAGGGTCCGTCGATGTACTCCAGGACCAAGAGGAGCTCGTCACCGACCTCCAGCAGTTGCAGGAGTCGCACCACATGAGGGTCGTCGAGGCGCGCCAGAGCCTTTGCCTCTCGCCGAAGCCGCCCCTGCTGCGTGCTGCTCGAGCGCGCCGGTCTCGCACAGGCGCTTGACCGCGACCAACCTGCCCGAAGGCAGCTGGCGGGCCAGCACGACCTGCCCCATCGAACCGCGCCCCAGCTCAGACTGGAATTCGAGTCCCGATAGCGGTTCCGTCACATTCACTCCTCGCAACGAGGCAACGGTACGGGCTGCGACGACGGATACACGGCTTCACCAGGAAGTTTCCCCGTGCCGCTCCCTGGGTATGCGGTTTGGTGTTGGGCACGACACTTACACGACCAATTTGGTGGTGTTGTGCACGGATTTTGCATCGTCGAGAAGGACCCGATAAAACGTTTCTCACCGTGTCCGACGTCGAGCATTACTCGACGACGGGGTCAAGCATGGCGCCGGGGTCGAGGGCACCGCGTGGCGAGGGTCCGGCGAGGCGAGCCGCGACGCTCGTCGCGACCGTGCTGGCCATCGTCGGTGGACTCACCCTGCCGGTGGTCCTGGCCTCGCGACCCGCCAGCGCCGACGACGTCTCGGACCTGCAGGTCCAGGCGGCCCAGCTGGGTCAGTCGATCCTCCGGCAGCAGCTGGAGATGGGTGGCCTCCAGCAGCAGTACAGCCTGGCCGCGGACAGGGTGCAGGTCATCGAGACATCCATCGGCGACACGCAAGCCGACGTCGAGCACGACCAGCAACAGATCGCCCTCGATCTCGACCACCTGCGACGCGCCTCGGTGTTCGCCTACATGACGGCGGGTTCGGCGGTCGGTAGTTCGTCGTCCCAGGTCTTCGCTCCGAGCGACCGATCTGCCCAGGCAGAGTCCGTCTACCGCAACCTGGTTGCCGGCGACGTGACCGTCATGCTCGACCAGCTGAGCTCGGACCGGGCGAGACTTCGCGCTCGCGAGCAGACGCTGCAACAGGAGCAAGCGGCTGCGCAGGGCGCGCAGCAAGTGGCCGCCGCGCTCTTGAGCCAGTCCCAGCAGGTGGAAAGCCAGCTCGAGTCTGAGCAATCGCAGGTCACGGGGAGGTTGGCTGTCGCGATCGCCCAGCAGCAGGCCGCGGAGGCGGCTGCCGCTGCGGCCGCGATACGGGCCGCCGAGGAGGCCGCAGCACAACAGGCGGCGGCGTCCCAACGCGCCCAGGTGCAGGAGGCGGCCGCGCAGACGACGTTCACGACCGCTCCCGCGACCACGGATTCGGGACCGGCACTCAACTCGTTCCTCCAATCCGCGTTGCAGGCGGAGTCCGGTGGGGACTACTCCGTCGTCTCGGCGAACGGCGAGTACTTCGGTGGCTTCCAGTTCAGCCAGCCGGCGTGGGACCAGGCGGCGCAGCTGGCCGGTCAGGCCAACCTGGTGGGCGTGCAGCCCAACACGGCCACCCCGGCACAACAGGACGAGCTGGCCGTCGCCCTCTACGGCGCCGACGGGAGCTCGCCCTGGTACGACCCCTGCACCGGGCACTGACCGACCGACAACCCGCTTCTCCCTACGACGCGAGCTCGAGGACTCCCCCCTCGAGCACGGCCTCGCCCCGTTGGTTGTCCACGCGGAACCGCACCCGGTCGTCTCGGTCGATCCACATCGACACTCGCAAGGCGTCGCCCGGGTAGGTGGGGCGCGAGAACCGCGCCGACATCTCGCGGAACCGTTCGACTCGAGAGTCGCACGCCGCGTGCAGGAGTGCCCTCCCGACGACGCCGAAGGTACAGAGCCCATGCAGTATGGGACGGTCGAAGCCGCTCCTCGCCGCGAACGCCGGGTCCGAGTGCAGAGGGTTTCGGTCGCCGGTCAGCCGGTACAGCAGCGCCTGGTCGGGGCGCGTCGAGTAGGACACGACCCGGTCCGGATCGCGCGCCGGCAACGGCCCCGAGCTGGCCGGGGCAGGAGCGCCGCCGAAGCCGCCTTCGCCGCGCACGAACAACGAGGTCGTGGTGGCAAAGCATGTGGTGCCCGATGCGGGGTCGACGGACTCCGCATCGAGGACGGCCAAGGCGCCGCTCCCCTTGTCGTAGATGCCCCTCACGGTGGTGCGCGTCTCGACCGATCCGGCGGCCGGAATTGGGCAATCCACGCGCACCGACTGCTCGCCGTGCACCAGGCGTGCCGGGTCGAACGATCCGAGCTGCGTGGCCAGCGCCGGTCCCTGCCCGATCACCGTCGCGAAGGTTGGCAGCACCTGCTGTCGGACCCCCGCGCTGTTGTCCGTCGTGAACTCCAGCTCTCGGGCCGTTGGCTCGACCGAGCCGGCGCCCACCCCCAGTGCGTACAGGATCGCCTCGTCGGGCGCCCAGGAGCGCCGCACCGGCCCCGACACCCAGCCCACCATGTCCAGATTCACTGTCACGGCCAAATGTTACAGAATTTACTGATACAATTTCTACTGATGACGGTCGACGAACTGGCCCGAGCGGGTGACACGACGACGCGCAACGTCCGAGCCCTGCAGTCCATGGGGCTTCTCCACGCCCCGCTCCGGGTCGGACGAACGGGCCTCTACGACCGGACCCATCTCGAGCGCCTGCGAGCCATCCTCCGGCTCCAGCAGAGCGGCTTCTCGCTGGGATCGATCGGCGTCCTGCTCGAGGGATGGCGGCGGGGCCTCACGCTCGGTCAGGTCCTCGGGTTGGAGCCGCAGGCGCCGTCCACCGGGCCCTCCGGCGGCGAGGAGTGGCCCGAGGACCTCTACCCCCTCGCCGAGTGGCCCGTTCCGTCGCTTCCGGGCCGTCCCAGGCTGGTCGCGCTCTTGCCTTCGTCGCTGTTGGCGGAGATCGCCTAACCCAAGTCGTCGGCACCGGGTGCGGAACGCAGACGGCCCGTACCTTGCGGCGCTCCGGGTCACGGTATCGTCGCGGCCGGGCAAGCTATGCAGAAGGCTGACGGCACAACGAGGCGCTCGGGATGGACCTGACCATCAGGGCAATCCCGGGTTTCGCGGCGACCATTGCTGCGGAGAGTTGGTGGCTGAGGAAGCGGGCTCGGCGCACCGAGGCCCAGAGCGCCGCCTCGCTGTCGGGCACACCACCTGGGGGTCCCCCCGCCATGCCGCCCGAGCAGCCTGCGGCGCCGCCACCGGCTCGACCGACCGCCGAGTACGAGCTACCCGACGCGATCGCCAGCATCACGATGGGGCTGGGCAGCCTGGTCGCACCCATGGTCATGTCGCGCCTCTTCACGAAGGTGGTGCGGAAACCGAGCGGGCGGATCCGCAAGGGCCTGATCGCCACGACCTTGACCGTCGCCACCGCGACCACGGTGGCCGACCGACTCTCCCGGCTCGACAGTTCCGGTGCACCCGCGAACCGCGAGCGTCGACGCCGCCTGGCCCGAGCGGCAGGGACGACGAGCGGAGCCGGAGGCGTGGCGTCGATCGCGCTCGGGGGGGCCACCATCGCCACCCTGTGGGCCGGTTGGACGTCCGATCAGCAGCTGTGGGGGCATCGACTGCTCCGGGACCTCGGCGGCGGACCCCTCGTCCTGCTGGCCGCCGTCATCGGGTGGGACTTCCTCTACTACTGGAACCACCGCTTCATGCACGAGAGCCGCTTCATGTGGGCGATCCACGTCGTGCACCACTCGAGCGAGCACCTCAACCTCTCGACCGCGCTGCGCCAGCCCGTGGCCTACGCGCTCGGGACGTTCATCCCGTCGGGGTTGCTCGCGTCACTCGGCATCCGTCCCCGCATCATCTCGACGGCGCGTGAGCTCAACCTGCTCTACCAGTACTGGGTCCACACCGAGCTCATCGGCCGGTTGGGTCCCGCCGAGCGCGTCATGAACTCGCCGTCGCACCACCGCGTGCACCACGGGAGCAATCCCCAGTACCTCGACCGGAACCACGCCGGCATCCTCATCATCTGGGACCGCATGTTCGGCACCTTCGAGCCGGAAGACGAACCGCCCGTCTACGGGCTGACCCAGAACATCGAGACGTACAACCCGCTACGGATCGCCACCCACGAATACGCCGACATGCTGCGCGACGTGGCCTCGGCCCGGTCCTGGAAGGACCGCCTGTCCTACGTGCTCAGGGAGCCCGGATGGTCGCACCGGCGCCGCGCCGAGCGTCTCGCCGCCGCGCCGGGCACGGCGGCTGACGGGGCCGGCCACGACGATGCCGCGATCCCGGATTCGGGCGACAACCGGACCGCACCCCCGTCGGGTCCATCACAGCTGGCCGCGGCCGGCTGACTCCCGCCTTCCCCCCCTGCGCCCCAAAGGAGGCCCGAACCCTTGCCCGACTTCGACCCCGTAGCGAGCCACACCGAGGTCGTCGCTGCCCATCGCGAGCCCGCCTTCGTCCACGAGCAGGACCTCGCGAGCGCCGAAGAGCGCCTGCGGGCGTACGCCTCGGCCCACGATGGCCGACGTCCCAACGTCTTGGTCTTCCTCACCGACGACGTCGGCTGGGGCGACTTCGGCTGCTACGGAGGCGGCGTCGCGTACGGGGCGCCGACCCCGAACATCGACCGCCTGGCCCGCCGCGGGCTGATGCTCACGTCGTGCTACTCCGAGCCGTCGTGCACCCCCTCCCGGGCCACGCTCCTCACCGGCCGGCTCCCCATGCGCCACGGCCTCCAGCGACCCCCGATGTACGGCGAGCCGGGCGGCCTGGCCATGGAGACCACGCTGGCGCAGCTCCTTTCCGATGCCGGGTACGTCACCCAGGGGGTGGGCAAGTGGCACCTCGGGGAGAACAAGACGTCGCAACCCCAGCACTGCGGCTTCGACGACTTCTACGGCTTCCTGTCGGTCTCGGACATGTACACGGAGTGGCGCGACCCCTACTTCTTCCCCGAGATCGTGTACTCCGAGGCGCGTACCGAGTGGGTGCGCAACATGCCGTTCAACAAGTGCTTCGTCCACGCCCGCCGCGGTCAGGACCTCGAGGAGGTGGAGGAGGTCACGATCCCGGTCCTCTCCACCCTGGACGACAAGTGGGCCACGTACTCCGAGGCCTTCATCCGTGAGCAGGCCGCCGGGGAGCGTCCGTGGTTCCTGTACCACTGCACCCGGGGTGCGCATTTCGACAATTACCCCCACGAGCGGTTCCTCGGGGCGTCCCCGGCCCGGCACCCCTACAAGGACACGCTGATCGAGCTGGACGACATCGTGGGACGGCTGGTGCGGGTCCTCGAGGAGACCGGCCAGCTCGAGCACACGATGGTCATGATCTCGTCCGACAACGGCCCCGAAATGGAGACCTGGCCCGACGCCGCCTTCACGCCCTTCCGCTCGGCCAAGGGGTCGACGTGGGAGGGCGGGGTCCGGGTGCCGGGCATCTTCGCCTGGCCGGGCCTGATCGAGCCCGATCGGACCTCCGACGGGCTGTTCTCCTTCAGCGATCTCCTCCCGACCGTCCTGCACCTCGCGGGTGCCGACCATCTCGTCCCCGACGACCGCTTCGTCGACGGCGTCGACCAGACCTCGTTCCTGCTCTCGCCCGACGGGCGGTCCAACCGCAAGTACCAGTACTACTGGCTCGGCCAGATGTTCTCGGCCATCCGGGTCGGCGAATACAAGCTCATGCTCGGGTCGATCTCCGACGACGACACCGACGTCCACGGCAAGGGCGGCTTCACCGGCGTCCTCCAGAAGTACCCCTACGGGCGGATCTACAACCTCTACCTCGATCCGAAGGAGGAGCACTCCTACGCGATCCGGAAGCTCGCCTACGTCGACGTGCTCCTGGGAGGCGTCGCGCACCACATGAGGACCTTCGCCCCGCCGTTCACGGCGAACCTGGTGGTCGGCCTCAACCTCTGACCCTCGCGGACCTCGACCCGGACGGCGTGGGTGGCACCGCCCCGTCCGTCGATGCCAGGAAGGCCGCCCCGCCGGCGGCGAGCGTCCGCTCGGGGTCGGACCCGGGCAGGAAGCGCTCGTCCAGCTCGAGGATCACGACCCCGTGGGCAAACGACCAGAGGGCCTGGCCGAGGATCGGATCGCCGGTGACCAGGTACCAGGGTTTGCCCGCCCACTCCTCGAGGCCGTCGGGCAGCTCGTCTCGCGGCCACCGGCGCCCCGTCGCCAGCCGGTAGAGGTTGGGGTGACCCACGCAGTACCGGTGGTACTCGTGGAGGAGGGCCATGAGCGGGCCGAGCTCCCCCGGGTCCGCCACGGCGGCGTGGGAGATCTCGCCGATCTCGACCAGACCGTCGCTGACGATGGCCAGCTCCACCGCGGACTTGCCGGCGAAGTGCTTGTAGAGCGACGGCGCCTGGATCCCGAGCTCGCTTGCGAGGCGGCGCATCGTGACCGCTGCCGGCCCCTCCTCTTCGAGCAGCCGCCGGGCCGTCGCCACGATCTCCGCCGCGCGCGTGGACCTCGGCGGGGTCCCCGAGGATGCGCTCACGCGGGGTCCGACAGCAGGAAGACCGGGTGGCGGCTTGCGATCCGCTCGACGTCGGCCTCGCTCGAGTCGGGACCCACCCCGTCGAAGAACACGCCCACTTCCATCTTCCAGCGGCGCAGGTAGGCGCGCAGCACGGGCGGCTTCTCCTCGTCGGGCAGCTCCTGCGCCACGCGCTCGTCCCGACGCCGGCCCACGAGCAGGGCGAGTCGCCCGCCGTCGGCCCGGACGTTGCGGACCCATTGGCAATCCCCTCTCGGGGCCACCAGGTATTGCCGCCCGTCGAGCTCGAGCAGGTTGACGGGCGTCTGCCGGGGCTCGCCGCTCCGGCGCCCCCGCACTTCCAGGATCCTGCTCCCCCAGACGCTCACGCCCGCCCGGGTCATGGTCAGGACCAGCGGGTTCATCAGGTGGCGGGTAGCCCATCCGGGCTGGCGGTAGTGCTGCTGTTCCATCTCGATCGCTCCTTCGTGGTCCCCGGCAGCGAGGCTAACGTTGTTAGCTTCAGTATGGCTAACAATGTTAGCCCTGTCAAGGGCGCGTCGGAGTGAGGGGATTCCCGTGTCCACGGACCGCCACGAAGGGATCCGCATGGTTCGGGAGGGCGCTGGCTGCTGGCTCCTCGATGCCGAGACGGTGCCTCGCTCTTACGCGACGACGTCGCTTCGACGAGGCAGGACCCACCCGGGACGCGGGAAGTGACACGTGTAGCCGTTGGGGTACCGCTCCAGGTAGTCCTGGTGCTCCGGCTCCGCCTCCCAGAAGGGCCCCGCCGGGGCCACTTCCGTGACCACCTTGCCCGGCCACAGCCCCGATGCCTCGACGTCGGCAATGGTGTCCTCTGCCACCCGGCGCTGCGTCTCGTCCAGGTAGTAGATCGCGGAGCGGTAGCTCGCGCCCCAGTCGTTGCCCTGACGGTCGAGCGTCGTCGGGTCGTGGATCTGGAAGAAGAACTCGAGCAGGTCACGATAGGACGTCTTGTCGGGATCGAAGGTGATCTCGATCGCCTCGGCATGGGTCCCGTGATTCCGGTACGTCGCGTTGGCAACGTCCCCGCCGGTGTAACCGACGCGGGTGGACAGCACTCCGGGGCGCTTCCGGATCAGGTCCTGCATCCCCCAAAAGCATCCTCCTGCAAGGACCGCCTTTTCCGTCCGCTCGCTCATTTGGCTCCCTCCTTCTCGCTCTCGGGGTCGTCGAACAGCTTCTTGTACTGGCCATACCCCTCGGCCTCGAGATCCTCGTACGGCACGAAGCGCAAGGCGGCCGAGTTGATGCAATAGCGCAGGCCCCCCTCCTCCGGGGGCCCGTCATCGAAGACATGGCCGAGATGGCTGTCCCCGTGCGTCGACCGGACCTCGGTGCGGACCATCCCGTGGCTCCGGTCGGTCTTCTCTGCGACGTTGGACGGCTCGAGGGGAACCGTGAAGCTGGGCCAACCGCAACCGCTTTCGAACTTCTTGATGGAGGCGAACAGGGGCTCCCCGGAGACGATGTCCACGTAGATGCCCGCCTCCGTCTTGTCCCAAAACTCGTTGTTGAAGGCCGGCTCGGTTGCCGCCTCCTGGGTGACGGCGTACTGACGTCGGTCGAGCCGGGCAATGGCCTCCGGGTCCTTGCGATAGCCGTCCGTCACGGCAACCCTCCTTGCTCTGGACCACCTGAATTTCCTCTGGACCACCTGAATTTCCAGACGACGGCGCGATGGATCCGACGCCGTGCGCCGAAGGAGCGAGCGGCCACCACTCGGCCGGCGGGCCCTCCCGGCCTGGCCAACCATAGGTCGCCAGGCCGGGAGGTTGCAGAGGTCGCCCGACCGACCACAGGGGCTGGCCCCTCAGCCGCGCGCCGCCCTCTCGATCAGCTCCGCGACGGCCGCCGGCTGCGAGACGTAGATCGAGTGGCTACCGGCCGCCTCCGTCACCGTCGCTTCCGCGCGCTCGGCCATGGCGCGCTGTGCGGGGGGCGGGATCATCCGGTCGTCGCTCGAGACGAGGTACCAGCTCGGCTTGGTCCGCCAGGCCGGGTCCGTGATGACTCCCATCAGGGCGTCGACGCCCCAGGGCACCTGCGAATCGGCCATGAAGGCGGCCTCCTTGGCGGGGACGTCACCGGCGAAGGACTGGGCGAATCGCTCGCGATCGAGGAAGAGGAAGCCGTCCTGGGGCGGCAAGATCGGCGGCACCGGCGCTCCCGGAGGCGGATCGGCGATCAGCGTGCTGACGGATTCGCCCTTGTCCGGCGCGAAGGCGGCGATGTACACGAGTGCCTCCACCTTGTCGTGCGTGCCGGCTGCGGTGATGACGGCACCGCCGTAGGAATGGCCGACGAGCACGACCGGACCGTCCTGTGCGTCGATGAGCTGGGTCGTCGTCGCCACGTCGCCTTCCAAGGTGATCGTCGGGTTCTGGACGATGCGCACGTTGAAGCCGTCCGCCTTCAAGAGGTCGTAGACCGCCTGCCAGCCGGAGCCATCGACGAAGGCTCCGTGCACGAGGAGAACGTTGTTGATGCCACTCATGATTGTTGCGTTCCTTTCATGGGAGGGCCCAGGTTCGGGCCTCCATCCCATGTTGGAGGCCGCACGGCCGTGATGAATCCCGCGCGGCGCGTAGTCGTCCCTGTCGAGCGACGGACCCCCGCTGCTCGCCGACTACGCGTCCCTCACGGGATGCCGTTCACCAGGTCGAAAGGCCCCTCGACGCTGTCCCGGGCCCCGGCGCCCGGGATCCCGGCGTCACCCTGGGTGCTCCGGCGCGATGAGGATCGGGGTCCTTGCACGTGACGCCAGGGCGTGAGACACGCTGCCGAGCAATGCACTGCGAAGTGGCCCCCGACCTCGTTGGCCGCAGACGATGAGGCGCGCGGAGAGGTCGTCGGCCGCCTCCAAGATGGCCTTGGCGATCCCTTCGGACGACTCCCGGGTCATCGGCGAGGCGTCGTATCCATGCTCGCTTGCCCGTCGCGCTCCTTCCTCCGCCACGGACTTGGCGAACGACTCCTCTTGGGCGTCCAGGTCACCACCGCCAGCGGTGATGAAGGCACCGGTGAGAGCCAAGCGAGTCGCGATCGTCTCCCACACCGTGAGCACGACAGCCCCAGCAGGCCTGTCGATCAGCTCTCCGGCCGCCCGCAGAGCGCCTCGCGACCCCTCAGAACCGTCGAAACAGAACAGAACCGGTCCGCGCGAATTTCCTCCCGTTGCCACCTGTTCGTCTCCCTTCGTCGTCCCTCCGCCGATCCAACCTCCGGCTCGCCATCATTGTCGCCTCCCGGCAAGGGATCTCGATCCCCAGGAGCTCCGGGGCGTGCGGACTGCGTCGGTCGGTCGGAGCGATCGGGATGTCGCCGTGGTCGAGGTGTAGGACTATGGGGACACGGCGGACGCCCCGTTCGTCACGATGACGGGGAGCCCGACGAGCGAGGAGGGTGACGATGCCCGCAGTCAACGTTCCCGATTGGACGAGCCTCACGAGGCTCCGCGAACCCTCGTCAGAGGGGCACAGCTCCCGTCCCGTGCGCTCGGTCACGACTGCACCCGAGGGCTTGGAAGGAGAGGGGTTCCCGGTTCGCCGAGCCTTTGCCGGGATCAGCCTGGCCGCGCTCGATCCCTTCGTGCACATGGACCAGATGGGCGAGGTCGAGTACGCCCCCGGCGAGCCCAAGGGCACGCCCTGGCACCCCCACCGCGGGTTCGAGACCGTCACCTACATGATCGACGGGACCTTCGCCCACCAGGACTCGAACGGCGGAGGTGGGCTGATCACCGATGGCGCCACCCAGTGGATGACCGCCGGCAAGGGCATCCTGCACATCGAGACGCCGCCGGAGAAGCTCGTCGTCTCCGGTGGCCTGTTCCACGGGATCCAGCTGTGGGTCAACCTTCCGGCCAAGCAGAAGTGGATCCCTCCCGCCTATCAACCCCTCGAGGCCGACGACGTGGCCCTCGCCACCTCGTCCGACGGCGGCGCCCTCGTTCGAGTCATCGCCGGCGACGTCGCCGGGGTGGCGGGACCGGGATCCACCCACACGCCGATCGCCCTCGCGCATGCCTCGATCGCACCCGGGGCACTCCTCGAGCTGCCGTGGGATCACCGGTTCAACGCCTTGGCCTACGTGCTCACCGGGTCGGGGGCGGTCGGACCCGACGGCCAGCCAATCCACGCGGGCCAGCTGACGGTCTTCGGCACGGGCGACTGGCTCTCGCTGCGCGGCGCAGGCCGACCGGACTCGCGCTCGGAGAACCTGGAGCTGCTGCTCCTCGGCGGTGAGCCCATCGGGGAGCCGGTCGAGCACTATGGCCCGTTCGTCATGAACACCCGAGCGGAGATCGGCCAGGCCGTCGAGGACTTCGAAGCCGGCCGCCTCGGCCGCATACCTGCCAACGCCTTGATGCCACACGTACCCGATCCCGTCCAAGCACGCACCGAGCAAACGGGGATCTGAGCAGGCGCCTCCCCGGCCTCTTGCCAAGCCGGTGCCGGAGGTGAGGGATCGACGGTAGCGCCTGGGTCTCTCAGAGCATCCCCGCCAGCTGGCGTCGGGACCGGACGGAGAGCTTCCGGTAGACCTTGCGGAGGTGGTAGTCGACGGTCGCCGCGCTCAGGAACAGCTGCTCGGCGACCTCTGCGTTCGTGGCCCCGCCGGCGGCGAGAGTGGCAATCTGGCGCTCTTGCGGCGTCAGCTCCGACGCCGCACCAGGTCGGTGCTTCCTCGAGCGGCCCCCCGTCGCCGCGAGCTCGGCCCTCGTCCGCTCGGCGAACGCGGTCGCACCCATCGTGTCGAACAGCCGGTGCGCCTTGTTGAGCTGGCTCCGGGCATCCGTCAATCGTTTCTCCCGACGCAACCACTCGCCATAGAGCAGATGGGTGCGGGCCAAGTCGGTCGCGACCTGCGTCGCGGCGAGGTGATCGATGGCCCGTCGATAGGGCTCGTCGGGATCCCTTCGGGCGACGAGCGCCTCGCATCGGGCCAGGAGTCCGAGGGCCCAGGGCGTCCCGCTCTCTGTCGCTCGGTCCCGAAGCCGACCCAACGCGGTCTCTGCCGATTGCTCCGCTCCGGTCCGAACGGCCGCCTCCACGACCTCCGGGAGCACTTGCGACCCGTGAGGACACGGATCGTCTTGCATGATCGGCAATCCATGGTCGAGCGCATCGCCGTAGCGGCCCTGGGCGATGTTGAGGATCGTAAGGGCGATGCGGGCCAAGTTCACCGCAACACCGCCACCCGCGACGACGGAGAGCTTGCCCATGAGCAATCCTGCGATGCAGCGGGTCTCCTCATCTCGTCCTTGCCAGGCGAAGAGCTCCACCTTCAACGCCTCCCAGACAGCCCGGCCCGCACCGAGCGCCACGGAGATCTCCGTGGCTTCTGTGTGAGCGACCTCGGCGTCCACGAACCTCCCCGCCCACATGAGCGAGTGTCCGAGGGGCCCGAGGGTCAGGCGAAGGGACTCGAGCGCTCCTCGTTCGCGTTCGATCCTCTCCAGTCGCATCGACACGGTGCGGTAGCCGTCGGCATCCCAGAGATCCGCGGCAGCGTCGGCGCCGAGGATCGCCCACCGCGTCAGGCCCGCCGCGGGCGCGCTCTCCGAGCACAGCCCGGCGATGCCGCCCTTGAACGCAGGCACCGCCTCCCCGTACCCGACGGCGAATCGAGTGGCGAACCCCTCCACCAAGAGGTCGTCGATCGTCCCAGCCGGATGCCACATCGGAGACGCCGCGAGCGCGGCGGCCCCCACCTCGGCGGGGGTGGTCCCCCTCGTGAGCTGACTCGACACGAGGCACGCCTGCAGCGCTTCGGTGTACGTGTCGCACGCGCCTCGAGGGGGTCGAGGGATTGGAGGGCTCTCGCTGCTTCGAGCAGGATGCGCGGCGCGTTGCCCGGCTCGGTGAAGCTGCGGAATGCCGCCTCCACCCGCCTGGCATGGGCGAGCTGGACGGGGTCGCTGAGCCGTTCTCGAGCCCGCTGGAGAAGGGCCTCGGCTTGCGGCGCGTTGCCTGCCGCGAGGGCCGCTTCGGCGGCCACGAGCAGACGGGCCGCTCGACGCGAGCCGTCGGGAGTGAGCTCCGCCGCTCTCGCCATCAACGCCGCGCGCGCCGACAGCCCTCCGCGACTCTCGGCCCGATCCGCACCCTGTTCGAGCTCGACGGCGATGTCCTCGTCGGGCACGGACGCCGCCGAGGCTCGGTGGTACGCACGGAGGTCGGCATCCCGTCCGTCGTCGAGAAGGTTGGCCAGCTCCGCATGGGCCCTGCGTCGGTCGGAAGCGGATGCCCTGCTGTAGACGGCCGAACGGATCAGGGGGTGGCGGAAGGCAGGACCGCCCTCCCGACCGAACAGCCCGGCGTCGATGGCGGGATCCGCGGCGCCGGCCGGTATCCCGAGACGTTCGGCCGCCTTGAAGACCAGGTCGGCCCGGGATGGTTCCGCGGCGGCGACGAGCAGGAATTGCTGAGTCGCCTCGGGCAGGCCCCTCACCTGGCGTTCGAAAAGGTCCTCCAGGCGACGGCTGAGCGGGAGCGGCTGGTCGGGCAGAAGGGTCGCCACTCGACCGGTTGTGGTGGCGTCGCGTCCGAGCTCCAGCAGGGCCAACGGGTTGCCCTGCGTCTCGTGCACCAGCCGGCTCATCATCGCGATATCGAGCTGCCGGTTGAACGTGCTGGAGAGGAGTCCCATGGACTGCGGGGGCTCGAGGCCACGGATCTCGAGCTCCGGCAAGCCCGCAAAGGCGTCCGGTCCTTCACTCGGCTCGCGGATCGCGATGAGGAGGACCAGGCTCTCGGCGTAGAGGCGTCGAGCGACGAACGCCAAGAGCTCCTGCGTCTCGCCATCGAGCCATTGCGCATCGTCGACGATGCAGAGCACGGGTGTCTGCACGGAAAGGCCGGAGAGCAGTGTCAAAACGGCGAGCCCGATGAGGAAACGGTCGGGGGCGCCCGCTTCGATCCCACCGAAGGCGGCCTCCAACGCTCGGCGCTGCGGCGGGGGAAGGCGCTCGGACTCGCCGAGGACCGGCAGGAGGAGGCGATGAAGCCCTGCGAAGCTCAGGCTCTCCTCGGCCTGGATGCCGTCGACCCGCAGCATCCGGAATCGCTCCGCCTGCTGCCCCGCAGCCACCAGGAGCGACGTCTTGCCGATGCCGGCTTCGCCCCGCAGCACGAGGGTCCCGCTCATGCCGCGGCGCGCCGCACGGAGAAGGGCGTCCGTCACGCCGCGCTCCGCTGCTCGCCCGATGAGTTCGATGGGAGAAGTCTTGCAAAGGGGCCGTGCCGCAGGCGTCCGCACGGGTGGTGGGTAGTTCTCCGAGGCGATCACCGGGCCGACCTGGAGCCCGCCTCGGCCGACTGGCTACCTTGGAAGGCGTGACAGAGATCTCCGAGCGCTACCGGCGCATCGCCGACGGCTTCACGACACGCCTCGACGGAGTCCCCGACGATCGCTGGTCGTCGCCCTCGCCCTGCACCGATTGGGCGGCGAGGGACGTGGCCGCCCACGTCATCCGGACCCACGGCCAGGTGCTGGCCACGCTCAACGAGAGCGAGCCGAGGGTCGTCGACGCCGGCGGTGACCTCGCCGGCCAGTGGACGGTGGCTCGCGGCGAGCTGGAGTCGGCGCTCGACGATCCGGAACGGGCGTCGAAGAACGTAAGCGGGATGTTCGGCGAGCAGCCCTTCTCCTCGCTGGTCGGGCGGCTCGTGTGCGCCGACACGCTCATCCACACCTGGGACCTCGCCCGGGCGACGGGGCAGGACGAGCGGCTCGATCCCGAGGGCGTCTCGACGGCGCTGACGTTCCTGCAGCCGATCGACCAGGCGATCCGCAGGCCGGGCGGCTTCGCCGCCAAGATCGACCCGCCTGCCGGCGCAGACGAACAGACGCGACTGCTCAACTTCTGTGGGCGCAACGTAGAAGGAGCCAGCTCCCGCTGAGGCGGGAGACCCGGCCATCCCGCTCGGCACCTGCAGCGGGACGAGCGGAGGTGTCGTGACGACGAGCGGATCCGACCACGAGGAGGAGGCGGCGGTCCCCGAGGTGACGGCCCGGAGGCTGCTCCGGGTCCCGACCGTCTGGGTGCTCCCGACGATCCTGGCCTCGGTGCTGATCATGGTCGTGACGCTCATCTACTTCGGCTCGATCGTCGACCCGGCGGCACACCTGCACGGGCTGCCGGTGCTCGTCGTCAACCAGGACCAGGGGGCGAGCACGCCGTCGGGCCCGGTCAACCTGGGCGCGCAGACGGTCTCTTCCTTCCAGCACTCCTCGGCGCTGACCAGCCGACTGACGCTGCAGACGGCGACCCTCGAGGAGGCCCACGACCTGATGGACCAAGGCGCCGACTACGCGGCCGTCGTCTTCCCCACGGACTTCACACAGTCGACTCTCGAGCTGGCCGGCGTGTCGCCGACGCCCGCGGGCACCGCCCCGAGGCCGACGGTAGAGCTGCTGACCAATCCTCGGGCCGGCACCCTCGGCGTCGGCCTGGCTACGGGAGTGCTCCAACCCGCCCTGAGCCAGGCATCGGAGAAGATCGGCAAGCAGGTCCTCGCCCTGCGGGCCAGCAGCGGACATGCCGACCCGAGCGTGCGGGCCCTGCTGGCGGACCCCGTCGCCCAGGAGGTCACGCCGTACCGCCCCCTCCCCAACCACGCGGGGCTGGGACTGAGCGCGTTCTACCTGTCGCTACTCACGATCATGACCGGCTTCCTCGGGGCCACGATCATCAACTCCGGGGTCGACTCGGCGCTGGGCTACGCCACCAGCGAGATCGGGCCCTGGTGGCGGCTGCGCCAGCCGCTTCGGATCACCCGATGGCAGACGCTGCTCGCCAAGTGGACCATGGCCGTCGTCATCGTCCCCTTCGCGTCGGGCGTCATGCTGATCGCGGCCGCGGCCATTCTCCAGGTCGATGCGCCGAACGGCTGGCTGCTGTGGCTATACGTGGCGTTCGCGAGCGTGGTGGTCGCCATCGGGACGTTGGTGCTGTTCGCCGCGCTCGGCACGCTGGGCCAGCTGTTCGCCTTGATCATCTTCGTGTACCTGGCGCTCGCGTCTTCGGGTGGGACGGTCCCCCTCGAGGCGCTGTCCGGCTTTTACCGGTTCACGAGCAGCTTCGAGCCCCTCCGGCAGATCCTCGACGGCGTGCGTGCCATCCTCTACTTCGACGCCCAGGGCGACGCCGGCCTCACCCGGGCCCTCGTGCTCACGAGCATCGGCCTCGTCTTCTGGCTCGTCGTCGGCACGGTCGCCGTCCGCTGGTACGACCGGCGCGGCCTCGATCGCATGCAACCCGAGGTGATGGCGTACGTCAACCGAGCCGTGCGCGCCTACTCGGACGAGCACCCGGAGCGAGCTACGACTTCTCGCTGACCCCGGCCTGGTCGAAGGTCGCCATCTCGCCCAGGACCCGAGCCGCCGATTGCAGGATCGGCAGGGCCAGGCACCCCCCGGTCCCCTCGCCGAGCCGTAGATCGAGATCCAACAAGGGCCGGAGGCCCAGCTTGTCGAGCGCCACCTGGGCGCCCGGCTCGACGGAGCGGTGACCGGCGAAGCAGTACTCGATCACCCCCGGCGCGAGCTCGGCCGCCACGAGCAGACCCGCGCACGCGATCACCCCGTCCACCACGACGGGGACACGGGCCGCGGCGCCGCCGACGATGTAGCCGGCCAGCGCGGCGATCTCCAGGCCCCCGAGGGAGGCGAGCGCCCCGACGGCGTCGCCCGGCTCGACCTCACGTACCGTGCGGTCGAGCGCCCCCTCGACCACGGCGAGCTTCCGTCGCAGCGTCTCGTCGTCGATCCCCGTGCCGCGGCCCGTCACGTCGGCCGCCGGCCGGCCGGCGAAGTAGGCGATCAGCGCCGCCGAGGGCGTCGTGTTGCCGATGCCCATGTCACCGGTCACGAGGCACCGGTTGCCCGACGCCGCGAGCTCCCGGGCGACCTCGGCCCCGACGTCGAGGGCGCGCCGCGCCTCGTCGCGCGACATCGCCGGCTCGGTGAAGATGTTCCCCGTCCCGGCTCGCACCTTGCGGCGGATGAGGCCGGGGGCAGGGTCGAGGGCCGCGGCCACCCCGACGTCGACCACCACCACGTCCGCGCCGATCTGGCGGGCGATGACGTTGATCGCGGCCCCCCCTGCGCAGAAGTTCCCGACCATCTGGGTGGTCACCTCCGACGGCCAGGGCGTCACGCCCTCGGCGACCACCCCGTGGTCCGCCGCGAACACGGCCACGGTGGCAGGGGCGGGCACCGGCGGTGGCAGCGTCCCGGAGATGGCGGCGAGCCGCGAGCCGAGGACCTCCAGGTGTCCGAGCGAGCCTGGCGGCTTGGTGAGCCTGCCCTGGTGCTCGGAGGCGGCGCGGGCCGCTGCGGCATCGGGTGGGGCGACGTTGGCAGTGGCCTCCTCGAAAGGTCGCATCCCCTCATGTTGCCCCCAACGCTCGTGGTGGACCGCCCAGTGGAGCGGCCGGGGCGACGCCCAGCCGGCCTGGGCCAGCTCCGGCTCGGCATCGAAGTCTTCGACCCACCCGATGCAGAGGTAGGCGATCGGAGTCACGTGGGGTGGAAGGTCCAGGAGAGCCGAGAGCTCGCCGGGCTCGTAGAAGCTGACCCAGCCGACGCCGAGGCCCTCGGCGCGTGCGGCGAGCCAGAGGTTCTCGATCGCGAGGCACGTCGAGTACGCGGCGGTCTCCGGCTGGATGTGCCGACCGAGCACCCGGACGCCACCGCGCTCGAGCGTCGAGGTCACGACCAGGTTGAGGGGGGCGTCCAGGATGGCCTGGATCTTGAGGCGGTCGAAGTCGGAGCCTCTGGACGAGGTCAGCGAAGCGGCGAAGACCCGACGCTGCTCCTCGACGTGCGCGGCGACGCGCCGCCGCACGGCATCGTCGGTGACGAGCAGGAAGTCCCACGGCTGGGACAGGCCCACGGAGGGGGCCTGATGCGCCGCCAGGAGGACCCGGTCGACCACGTCGCGCGGGACGGGGTCGCCGAGGAAGCGCCGCCGGACGTCGCGCCGGCTCCCGATGACCGAATAGACGGCCTCTCGCATGGCGAGACGCGAGGAGACGGCCTCTCGCATGGCGAGACGCGAGGAGACGGCATCGCCCTTCACGACCGGACCGCCCTGCGGACGACGTCGACCATCGCCTCGCTCGACAGCTCGGGCAGCGTCAGGTGGCGCGCCCCCATCTCCTCCGCCAGCTCCCTGGCCAACCCGAGCCGGGTCGGGCCCTCCTCGACGTCGACGACGATGGCGGCGACGCCTCTCCGGCGCACCTCGCCGGCGGCCCGGCGGGCGGCCTCCAACGGGTCCTGACCCGACGGCCCCGCCGTCGCCCGCCCGTCCGAGACGAGGATCAGGAGAGGTACGAGGTCCCCGGGGGCGCCCGTCGCCACGCCCAACGCGTCGAGGATCCCTGCTGCGAGCGGGGTGCGGCCCCCCGTCGGCAGCTCGGCCAGTCGCGCCTTCGCCACCTCCACGCTGCCCGTCGGACGGAGGACGACGTCGCTCGACTCGCCACGGAAGGTGACGAGGGACACCCGGTCGCGCCGCTGGTAGGCGTCGAGCAAGAGGCCGAGCACGGCGCCCTTGGTCGCCTCCATGCGGCGCTCGACGCCCATGGACGCCGAGGCGTCGACCGCGATGACGAGGAGGTTGCCGACGCGCCGCTCGCACACGGGCTCGCGCAGGTCTTCCACCACGACGAGCGGTCCCTCCCCGGGGGCCGGGTCCCCGCGTTCGGCGAGGAGGGCGCGACGCGACGCTGCCGCCCGGGCGGTCGCACCGAGAGCGACGGCGGAGACCGGACCCTCGGGCACGCGGTCGCCGATCTGGCGGCCCCGAGGCGCGATCGCGGTCGACCGCCGACCCGGGTGCCGGTCGCCGCTCGCAGCGCGTCCCGTCCCGATCCTCGACACTGCTCGGGGCTCACCGATCGGTGCGGGCTCGCGCATCTGGCCGCCGGGCTCCCCGCGCCCCTCGACGGGATCCCCGGGGTCCTGACCGTCACCCTCCCCGCCGACGCCGCCCACGCCCGCCCCACCAGCGCCATCGGCAGCACCCTCAGGACCGCCCGCATCGCCGACGCCGCCCACGCCCGCCCCACCAGCGCCATCGGCAGCACCCTCAGGACCGCCCGCATCGCCGCCGCCGCCCCCGTCGGCGTCGTCGAGGGCCTCTTCGATCGTGGCGTCGTCGATGCCGGGCGCGTCGAACGGGTTGCGGCGACGGCGGTGCGCCAGGGCCATCGGCGCGACGCGCCGCACGTCCGCGAGGGTCGCCACGGACCGGCCCTCCCAGCCGGCGACGGCCGCGGCGGCCCGGCAGATCACGAGGTCCGCCCTCAGGCCCTCCGCCCCCACCGCCGAGCACAGCCGGCTCACCACGACGAGGAGCTCGTCGGAGAGCTCGGCCGGCTCCGAGGAAGCCAGGCGCTCCGACAGCGCCGCCTGCGACGCCTCCCACGACCCGGCGGAGCGTGAGGGGTCCGCGTCGAAGGCCAGGCGGCGGCGTACCGCCTCCGCCCGGGCCTCCGCGTTGGAGGAGGATCGGACCTCGACCGACAGGCCGAAGCGGTCGAGGAGCTGCGGGCGCAGCTCGCCCTCCTCGGGGTTCATGGAGCCGACGAGCACGAAGCGGGCCGGATGGGTCGTGCGGACACGCCCTCTCGCTCCACCCGGTTGACCCCGCTGGCCGCGACGTCGAGGAGCACGTCGACCAGGTGATCGGGAAGGAGGTTGACCTCGTCGACGTAGAGGACCCCGCCGTGCGCCTCGGCCAGGAGGCCGGGGTGGAACCGCGCTCCGCCCCTCGGTCAGCGCGGCGGCTCGAGGTCGAGGGTCCCGACCACCCGGTCCTCGGTCGCCCCGAGAGGAAGCTCGACGAACGGAGCGCCGTCCGGGCAGGAGCGCGGCCAGGCCGCGGGCGAGCGGTCGACTTGGCGCTCCCCTTGTCGCCGCGCAGCAGCACGCCCCCGATGCCGGGGTCGACGCGCATCGAGCAGGAGGGCGAGCTTCGACGTCCTCGTGCCCGACCACCGCCGAGAACGGGAACACGGCGCTCTCGAATGGGCGCTCGCCCGTCCGCACTCATCGCGACTCCTCCCAGCCCTCGGCCTCGAGCACGCGCGGCGCGCAGCGTGTCGAGGCGCCCGCGCCGTCGCCTGCCACAGCCCCCGCTCGGCCGCCTCAGCAGCCGCTCGGCGATGGCCCGCAGCGCCCACGGGTTGGACGTCTCGAAGAACTTGCGGACCGCCGGGTCGCCGACGTAGGCCTCGGTCACCCGCTCGTACATCCAGTCCTCGACCACCCCGGCGGTGGCGTCGTAGCCGAAGAGGTAGTCGACGGTGGCCGCCATCTCGAAGGCGCCCTTGTAGCCGTGGCGCTGCATGGCCGCGATCCACTTCGGGTTGACGCACCCGGGTGCGGACCACCCGGGCCGCCTCCTCGGCCAGGCTGCGCACCCGGGGCCGGGCCGGGTCGGCGGAGTCGCCGAACCAGGCCTTGGGCTGCACGGCCGGTCAGCGCCCGGATCGGTCGCGACCATCCCGCCGTGGTCCTGCAGGTAGTCGTCGGAGTCGAAGATGTCGTGCTCCCGGTTGTCCTGGTTCTTGACCGCGACCTCGATGCGCGGCGAAGCGCCGGCGCATGCGCCTCGGCCGCCGGCACGCCCATCGCCGGCCCGCCCGTAGCGACCAGCCGCCCCAGGCCACGTAGACCGCGGCGAGGTCGTCGTCGCTGCGCCAGTCCCGGCGACTCGAGGAGGGCAGGATGCCCGACCCGTAGGCGCCCCGGGCTTCGGCCCCGAAGATCGCGCGGGTCGCCGTCGCGCGAACCCGGCCAGCTCGACCGCCTCGTCGAGCAGGCGACGACGTGGGGGAAGGCGTCGCGGAAGAACCCCGAGATCCGCAGCGTCACGTCGACCCGGGCCGGCCGAGCTCGGCCGTCGGGATCAGCTCCAGGCCGTCGACCCGGCCGGACTCCTCCTGCCAGACCGGCCGCACCCCGAGCAGGGCCAGCGCCTCGGCGACGTCGTCGCCGCCGGTGCGCATCGCCGCCGTGCCCCACACCACGAGCCCGACGCGTAGCGCGGGTAGCGGCCCTCCTCGGCGCAGGTGGCGCTCGAGCAGCGCGTCGGCCAGGCCTGCGCCCGACCTCCCAGGCCAGGCGGGAGGGCACGGCCTTGGGGTCGACGGAGTAGAAGTTGCGCCCGGTCGGCAGCACGTGGGCCATGCCCCGGGTCGGCGCGCCGCTCGGCCCGGGCGGCACGTACCGCCCGTCGAGCGCGGCGAGCACCGCGTCGATCTCGTCGGTGGTCGCGGCGCAGGGCCGGCACGAGCCGCTCGCAGACCCACGCGCAGCGTCGGGTCCGCCGCCCTCGTAGCGCCGTCGGCTCCCGGCCTGGAGACCCGTCGAGCAGGCTGCGGCACTCGGCCTCCACCGCGTCGACGTCCGCCCGGCGTCGCGCCGCGCCGAGCGATCGCCGAGCCGTCGGCCACCTCGCACGCAGGGACGGCACGCCGCCCTGGGGCAGCCGGGTCATGGCCAGCGACGCAGGTCGAGCTCGGCCTCACCCGTCGGGCGGCTGGCCGAGGACGTGCAGGCCGCCGCGGATCTGGGCGTCCTTGAGCTCGCAGAGGTAGCCGTCCACGTGGAGGACGAGGTCGTCGAAGGCCTCGTCCGTCGCGGCGGCTCGGCCACCCCGAGGTCCCGGTGGATCTCGGCGGCGACCAGCAGGTCCCACACCTTGGCGCGGATCGCCGGGCAGCTTGGCCGGGTCGAGCGCGCCACCTGGGCGTGCTCGTCGAGGAGCTCCTCCAGGCGGGCCAGGTCGTCGTAGGTCTCGGCCCGGGTCATGCGGCGGCAGCAGGTGGTCGACGATCACGGCGTGGGCCCGGCGCTTGGCCTGGGTGCCCTCGCCCGGGTCGTTGACGACGAAGGGGTAGACGAGCGGGAGGTCGCCCAGGGCCACGTCGGGGAAGCAGCGCCGCCGACAGGCCCACCCCCTTGCCGGGCAGCCACTCGAGCGTGCCGTGCTTGCCCACGTGCACGACGGCGTCGGCGCCCCAGCCCTCGTCGAGCCAGCGGTAGAAGGCGAGGTAGTGGTGGGTCGGCGGCAGGTCGGGCGAGTGGTAGACGGCGACCGGGTTCTCGCCGAAGCCCCGGGGCGGCTGGACCGGCCACGAGGACGTCCGCCGAGATCGAGGCCGGAGAAGACGAGCTCGTCGCCGTCGTCCAGGTAGACCTCGCCGGGCGGCTCGCCCCAGGCCGCCTCCACCATCGTGGCGCGCAGGGAGTCGGGCAACGACGGCGAACCAGCCGGGCGTACGCGTCGCCCGACCAGCCGACCGACGGCGGAGGCGAGCTGCGCCGGGCCGAGGGACTGGCGGTCGTAGGAGAGGCCGTCGGCCAGCTCGGCCATGAGCTCGTCGCCGCCGTCGGGGATGCCGTCGACGCGGTAGCCGGCGCGGCCCAGCGATCGCAGCAGCGCGATCACGAGGCCGGCGTGTCGAGGGCCGACGGCGTTGCCGAGCCGGCTCGCGCTTGGTCGGGTAGGCCGACAGCACGACCGCCACCCGCCGCTCGCGGGCGGCGCGATGGCGCAGCCGGGCCAGGCGGACGGCGAGGCCGGCCACCCGGCCGACCCGGTCCGGCACGCGTCCGGTACGCGGTGACGGGCGCGCCGAGCGTCGTCGCCGTCGTCGACCTCCTCCTTGAAGGAGAAGGGCACCGAGATGATGCGCCCGTCGAACTCGGGGATGGCCACCGCCATGGCGACGTCGAGCGGACCGAGCCCGGCGTCGCTCGACGTCCCACGTCTGCTGGGACGACGGTCGCCGCGACGGCCTGGACGACCGGCACGTCGAGCGCGGCCAGGGCGGTCGCGTCCCACGCCTGGCCGTCGCCGGCCGCCGACCCCGATGGCGAGCACGGTGGTGACCACCGCGTCGACGCCGCTCGCGGCGCAGCAGGTCGAGCGCCTCGACCCGCCCGTCTGGACCCGGACGCAGCGAGTAGCAGTACACCGGCACGGCGTCTGCATCCCGCTGCCTCGAGCGCGTCGCACAGGTCGTCGACGAACTGCGTGTTCCCGGAGAGGAGGTGGGCCCGGTAGAAGACGACCGCCACCCGTGGGCCGGCCGGCGGCTCGCCGACGCTCACCGCAGGACCCCGGCGAGCGGACACCGGTCCGGGCGGGTCGAACCCGAACCCGCCCATGCAAGACGGTGTCGGCCACGAAGCGCACGAGGCTGCTCGATGTTGGCCAGACCGCCGTGGACGAGGTACTCGAAGGCCTGCGCGACGGTGGCCGCAGGAACGGTCGACAGCGGCGGTCAGCTCGGCGTCGGGGGCGGCCTCGCCGCCGAAGGCGAGCAGCGGGATGCCCGCCGTCGACGCAGCGGCGGCGCAGCTCGTCGAAGGGCTCTCCCAGGCCCGCCGGCCGCCGAGCAGGCGCACCAGCACCGCCGTGACCCCCTCGAGGTCCGGCGGCTCCGTCAAGGTGGCGGGATTGGCGGCGCGCACGGGCGCGAATCCCTCGGGCAGCCCCTCGAGGACCGAGCGCAGGGCCAGGATCTCGGTGTCGGCGTTGGTCAGGAACAGGATCACCGCGCCCTCGCCCTCGGCCGATGAGCGACTCGAGGGCCTCCAAGTCGAGGTGCGCCTCCAGGGGTCGGCCAGGCGGTCCCACTGCGTGCTGGCGGGCCGCCGCGAACGAGACGCCGGCGGACACGAAGCGCTTGGCGCGCCGCTGGGCCACCTCCGCAGGAAGGCCGAGCGGAAGGCGTCGTCCTCGAACAGGCCGTGCAGGCTCGTGCCGAGGACGCCGCCGTCGCCGGACCGGGACCCCTCGACGTCCGTCCCGTACGCATCGTCCAGGTGGATCCACCCGGCCTCCGGCCCGACCCGGTCGATGCGACCGTGGTGGATCTCGTAGCCCGAGACCCTGCCCGAGAGGCGTGTCCCCGGCGCTGGCGTGTGGTCTTGGTCGGCTCGAACTCCGTGTCCACGTCGAGCCAACCGAGACCGTCGACCGGTCCTCGGCCCGATTCCACCCGGTCGACGATCCGCCGTCCGAGCATCTGGTAGCCGCCACAGATACCGAGGACCGTGCTCCCGGCGTGCCGGCAGGCCGCGATGGCCCGATCGAGGCCCCGACCGCGGAGCCAGTCGAGATCGGCGACGGTCGCCTTGGTGCCGGGCAGGACGACGAGGTCGGGATCCCCCAGGCCGCCGCCGTCCTCGACCAGCCGCACGCGGACGCCGGGTTCGACGGCCAGGGCGTCGAGGTCGGTGAAGTTGGAGATGCGGGGGAAGCGCACGACGGCGACGTCCAGGGAGTCGGCCGCGGGACCGCCGCTCGGGCGCGGACCGGGCCCCGACAGGGCCAGGGAGTCCTCGGCGTCGAGGGCCACGTCGTGCAGCCACGGGAGCACGCCGAGCGTGGGGACGCCGGTCCGCCGCTCGAGCTCGGCCAGCCCGTCGCCGAGCAACGCGGGGTCGCCGCGGAACTTGTTGATGACGAAGCCGCGGACCAGATCGCGGTAGCGATCCGGCAGGAGGGCGACCGTGCCGTACAGGCGGCGAACACCCCACCCCGGTCGATGTCGCCGACCACGATGGCCGGCAAGCCGGCAGCACGGGCGAGCGGCAGGTTGACGATGTCGTGGTCGAGGAGGTTGATCTCGGCCGGACTCCCTGCGCCCTCGCACGATCACCACGTCGAAGCGCGTGCGCAGGTCGGCGAGGCTCCTCAGCACCGTCTCGAAGAGGGCCGGCTTGCGCTCGTGGTACTCGATGGCGCTCGAGGTGGCCGACCGGCCGGCCCATCGACGACCACCTGGCTGGTCCGCTCCCCGGTCGGCTTGAGCAGGATCGGGTTCATGGCCACGTCCGGCTCGACCCCCGCGGCCAGGGCCTGGATGCCCTGGGCCCGCCCGATCTCGTGCCCGGCCGGGGTGACGTAGGAGTTGAGGGCCATGTTCTGCGCCTTGAAGGGCGCCACCTTGACCCCGCGTCGGGCCAGCAGCCGGCACAGGCCGGTGACGACGTGGCTCTTGCCGGCGTTGCTGGCGGTGCCGCAGACCATCAGGCCGCCGTTCACGACGCGCGCTCCGTCGCGTCGAGCCTGTCGGCGCGCAGCGTCACGGCGCACCTCACGGCGCGCTCTTGTCGAGGGCATCGGCCAGCAGTGCGAGTCCGCGCTCATCGGGAACGGCGACGCGAGCGTGGTCGACGAGCCCGAAGGACGCGCAGTCCCGCACGACCACACCCCGCGGGAGCAGGCGCCCGCGCAGGCCCGGCGCGCATCGGCAGAGGACGAAGTTGGCATCGGAAGGCATGGGGTCGAGCCCATGCGAAGCGAGCAGCGACGTCAGCGCCACCCGGAGCTCGGCGACGCCCTCCGACCATCCGCGCAGGTCGGCCACCGCCAGCAGGTCGGGCAGGAGGCCCAGGGCCAAGCCGTTGACCGACCACTCGGGCTGGTGGCTCCGCACGGTCGCGACGATCTCGGCGTCCGCCAGCACGTACCCCAGCCGGAGGCCCGGACAGGCGAACAGCTTGGTCAGGGAGCCGACGACGACCGAACCGGGGTCGCCGCGTGTCCATCGCCCGGTGGCCAACGCGAAGAACGCCTCGTCCCACACACCCGCCACGTCCTCACCGGGGGCCAGGACCCCGGTCGGGTTGTGCGGGTTGGACCGCCACCTCGGTCCCGCCGGGTGCGGACCCCTCGGATGGAGGGAGAACTCCGGCTCCTCGCACCAACCCCCGAGCTCGGCGGCCACCAGGGCGATGGCCTCCGAGCCTCCGTTGGTGAGCAGGACCCGGTCGTCGGCCACCCCGATCGCACCCGCAAGCTCGCTGGTGGCGGCCTCCGCATCGGGATACCGGCCCAACGAGTCGAGCCGCTCCCGGGCGAGGTGGGCGATTCCGGGTGCGAGCGGGTTGAGGCTCGCCGAGAGGTCGACGACCGCGCTCGGATCCAGCCCGATGGCGAGGGCGATGCGGGCGCCGTCGCCACCGTGAAGGCCCGGGGGCGGCAACGGGCTCGTGGCAACCGCGCCGTTGGAGGCAGAAGGCGAAGAGGGTCGTCTCACGTGCACAGGCCCGCCACCACGAGGCACCCCAGGAGGGCGACCGTCACTCGGCGCGAGAGCTCGACCGCCCGGGCGATGTCGGCCGGCTCGGGGGGTCGCCCGTCGCCGAGCGACGGTCGCACCTCGACGCGCTCTCCGTAACGATTCGTCCCACCGAGCCGGAGCCCGAGGGCGGCGGCGAAGGCCCCCTCGGCCACGCCGGCGTTGGGAGACGGATGCCGGGGTGCGTCCTCGCGCACCGCCCGCAGGACCGCCCCGGCGGCACTCGGGCAGACCGAGGCGACGAGCACGGCCGTCAATCGTGCGGGCACGAAGTTGGCCAGGTCGTCCAGGCGAGCGCTCGCCCACCCGAAGCGTCCGTAGCGGGCGTTGCGGTGTCCGACCCGAGCGTCGAGCGTGTTGACGGCGCGGTAGCCGAGCGCACCGCAGGCTCCGGCGAGGACGGCCCAGCACGCCGGCGCGACCAGCGCGTCGACGGTGTTCTCGGCGACGGACTCGATGACCGCCCGCGCCACCTCCTTCTCGTCGAGCCCGGAAGTCTCCCGTCCGACCAGTTGGGGCAACAGCGCTCGCGCCCCTTCCAGTTCTCCTTCCTGCAGCGTTGCTGCGATTTCCATGGCGGTGCCCCCGAGCGCCCGCTCGGCCACGGCCAGGTACGTCGCCGCAGCCGTGGAGCGCAGCCCGGCGCCGGCGCCCACGCCGATCGCCACGCCCACCAAGGCGTGGAGGACGCCGGCCGATCTCCGGTCTGCATAGGCGTGCCGCTCGAGGGTCCCCATGACCCTGCCGAAGACGGTCAAGGGGTGGGGGCGGAGCGGCGGCTCGCCGAACGCCAGGTCCGCCGACACGCCAGCGGCCACGGCCAGAGGTCGCGCCCTCACCAGCGGGCCGCCGCCGTGAGCAGCCCGACGGTCTCGGCGACCATCCCGGCGGCGCCGAGCACATCGCCCGTGAAGCCCCCGATGCGACGCATCGCCAACCAGATCACCGCGGCAAAGCCCCCGGCAGCCACGGCCACGGCCACCGGCCCGGCCGGAACCGACCACGCGGCGGCGAGCCCCGCCGCACCCAGGGCGGCCACCACGTAGAGGAGGGGGATCCTCCTCACGGAGGCCCGCCGGTCAGCCCCTGGGCCACCCGGAACACCCTCCTCCGACCGGGCGCCGAAGGCGCTGGCAATCCCGCCCTCCGCCCGCGCGTAGGGCATTCCGCGCGCGCAGGCCGCCATCGCCGTGCGCGACAGGCACCACAACCCTCCGAGGAGCAGGGGGGCCGGGCGGATGGAGGCGAGGGCCGCCCAGCGGAGAATGAGGACCGCGCCCGCGGCCCCGATGCCGAAGGCGCCCGCGTCGGGTTGGCGCATGACCGCCAACCGTCGCTCTCGGGGCAGGGGCGGCAGCAGACCGTCCGCGGTGTCGACGAGACCGTCGAGATGCAGGAGGCCGGTGAGCGCGAGGTCCGCGACGACCACGATCCCCGCGGCCGCGAGAGGCGGCCAGGCGCGGCCGACGAGCCACCAGATCCCCCCGAGCGCCAGACCCAGGGCCGCCCCGACCACGGGGAACCAGCGCAGCGCGCCCGGTGTGGGCCGGCGGGCCCCGCCCAGGGGGGTGAGGAAGGCGAGAGCCTCAAGCACCTGGCGGGCCTCCCTCCGGTCGGGTATCGCCGGCGCCCACGGGCGCCTCTCCCGTTGCCGCCGTCTCGACGGGGGGCCCGAGCGTCACGACCCTCCCCGCGACCACGAGGTACGCCGCGTCGGCCACGGCCGACACCGCCCGATTCAGGGCACCGAGCTGGTCACGGAACCGCCGCCCGGCGTCGGTTGCAGGGTGGACGCCCAGGCCCACCTCCTCGGAGACGACGACGGTCGCACCCCGCCGCGTACGCAGCGCGTCGCACAGCCCGGCCGCGTCCGGCTCGAAGTCATCGAGGCGCGCCACCCAGGTCCCGAGCGCGTCCAGCAGGACCGTGCCGGGCGTCGCGGCGAGGGCACCGGCCACGTCGCTGCCGCACTCGACGGTGGCCCAGCCGGCCGGTCGCCGCTCCCGGTGGGCGGCGATGCGCCGGGCCATGTCGGGGTCCGTCGCCACCCCCGTTGCGAGATAGGTGACCGGCGGACCGTGACGCGAGACCAGCTGCTCGGCGAACTCCGACTTGCCCGAGCGGGCACCCCCGAGCACGAGGGTGATCACCGGCCCGCACCCGGGTGCGAGCCTTCGGAGGCGAGCGCTCCTGCCAACACGGCCGAGTGCACCGCGAGGGCCAAGCGCGACCCCCATACCGAGCGGGGCCCGCCAAAAGCGGCGGTACGGCCCTCCTCCGGGCACAGGATGCACACGGCGTCGGTCGGCGTGCCGGTGGCCTCCAGGCCGGCCTCCATCAGCGCCTGCACCTTTGCCTCGGTCGCCGTGGCCACGGCGTTGACGAGCGCGGCATCGGCCAAGCGCTCGGGGACCGTGGCGACCACGTTGATCGTGCCGGCGAGGTGCGAGGACCTTTGCGCCTCGCGGTCCGCGGCGAGGATCGGCTGGCTCAGACCCACCGTGGCCACGACCTCCGCTCCCTCGCAGACACCCCCGACGTTCGCCCGGACGTCTGCGGCCGTCAGCATCCCCACCCCCCGACCGGGCAGACCGAGGGACACGCCGAGCTTGGTGAGGTGGCGGTCGGGGTCCCGCCGTGAGTAGGCGGCGGGAACCTGGGCGTTGACCACCCAACGGCGCGGTCCGAGGCCGCCGCCGTGCGGGCTGCTCGCGATCGAGCGCATCGGTGCCGGCCAGCGCCATACGAGCACCGGCAAGGTGCGATCGCCCTCGCGCCGCCAGCGGATGTCGGGTTGCATGAATCGTCCTCGCGCTCTCCGAGACTCTCCTCGGGTAGGCAGGTCTCCTGGCTGCGGATCGTCGCCTCCCCCGACCTTCCCGCCCCGATGGGCCGTGGTCGTGGCTGGGGTCGGCTCCCCGGTCACAGTTGCGGGACAGCCCCGGACTCCCACCGGGTTCCCTGCGCTACGGCCATCACTCTACGACAGCTCCCCATAGCGTCGCTCCCGGCGTGCAGGTCGCACCCCCGGACTACGCTCCCGCGGGGATGGCACGAGTGGATTCCGTGGTCCTGGTCAACACGGGGCACGGCAAGGGCAAGTCCTCCGCCGCCTTCGGCGTCATGGCCAGGGGATGGGCCCGTGGTTGGCGCGTGGCGGTCGTCCAGTTCGTGAAGGGCGGCAAGTGGAAGACCGGCGAGCGCAAGCTCGCCGAGCACCTCGACATCGAGTGGCACACCCTGGGCGACGGATTCACCTGGGAGTCCACGGACCTCGACGAGACGGCCGCCAAGGGCCGCCACGCGTGGCAGGTCGCCCGCGACAAGTTGTCCTCGGGCGACTACCAGCTCCTGATCCTCGACGAGCTCACGTACGCAGCCAAGTACGGCTGGGTGGACGTGGAGGAGATCGTCGCCGGCGTGCGCGACCGCGCCCCCAAGACCAACGTGGTGATCACGGGGCGAGACGCCCCACCGGAGATCGTCGAGATCGCGGACACCGTGACCGAGATGCGCAAGGTCAAGCACGCCTACGACCGCGACATCAAGGCGATCAAGGGCATCGAGTACTGAGATGCCGGGGCCGGAGCGCCGCCGCGGCGGGCTCGGTCCCCGATTGGTGATCGCCGGAGTGTCCTCCGGCGTCGGCAAGACCACCGTCGCGACCGGCCTCATGGCAGCGCTGCGCGGCCGCGGCCTCGAGGTGGCGGCGGCAAAGGTCGGGCCGGACTTCATCGATCCCGGCTACCACTCCCTGGCGACCGGACGTCCCGGCCGGAACCTCGACAGCTGGATCTGTGGAGAGGAGGCCATCGGCCCGCTCGCGGGACGGGCTGCCGCCGGCGCCGACCTGCTCGTCGTGGAGGGAGTCATGGGCCTCTTCGACGGCGCCGCCGACGGCGCACCGGAGGCCAGCACGGCGTCGATCGCTCGACTGCTCCAAGCACCGGTGGTGCTCGTCGTGGACGCCTCGGCGATGAGCGGCTCGGTGGCCGCGCTCGTGCACGGCTACGCGACCTGGGATCCCCGGGTCCGGGTGGCCGGGGTGGTGCTCAACCGGGTGGGTAGCAAGGGACATGCAGAGATGCTGCGGGAAGCCCTTGCGCCGGTCGGTGTGCCGGTGCTCGGCGCGCTCCCGCGGGACCCCGCCCTCACCTGGCGGGACCGTCACCTCGGTCTGGTGCCGGTGGCGGAGCAGCCCGACACCGTCCGCCGGTCGCTCGAGCGCCTGGCGACCACGGTTGCCGCGTCGCTCGATCTCGAGGCGGTGGTGGACCTCGCCCGGCGTGCGCCCACCCTCCGCGTCGACGAGCCCCCGATGGCCGAGCCGGGTGCGCCGGCCCGGCTCGCCGTGGCGGCCGGTCCGGCCTTCACCTTCGTCTACCGGGACAACCTGGAGGCACTCGCGTCGGCGGGCGCCGACCTGTTGGCCTTCGATCCGCTCACTGCCCCCTCCCTTCCCGAGGGGGCTGACGCCCTCTACGTCGCCGGGGGGTTCCCCGAGACCTACGCTGCCGCCCTGGCCGACAACGCCGGCCTCCTCCGGGACGTGCACGCCCGGGTGGCGGCGGGGATGCCGACCTGGGCGGAGTGCGGCGGCCTGCTCTGGCTCGCTCGGCGGCTCGACGGGATCTCCCTGGCCGGCGCCGTCCCGGCCGACGGCGCCATGACTGAGCGGCTCACCCTCGGGTACCGCAGCGCGATCACCCGGCGGAACACGCCGGTGGCCGCGGCCGGGACCGAGCTGCGGGGCCACGAGTTCCACTACTCGACCGTCGATCCGCCCGGGGACGCGCTCGAGCTCCGGTCCCGCTTCGGCACGGGGACCGGCGGTCACGGCGGGACCACCCTCCTCGCCTCCTACCTCCACCTCCACCTGGGGGCCGACCCGTCGCCGGCCAGCCGGTTCGCCGCCGCCGCCGCCCGCGCCGCCCGGGGAAGGTCGTCCCCAGTGCGGTAGAGTCCGCAGGCTGCGGTGCACGGCAAGCCGGTGAGAGTCCGGCGCGCCCGCCACTGTGACCGGGGAGCGAAGCCCATGGCCACCGGACCTGGTGTCCGGCACGGTCGGGCGGAGCGCCGATCCGGGGAGCCAGGAGTCCGGCCGCGGCGGTACCAGAGGCGATCCGTCGGGAGTTGAGAGGTGCGCCCGTCCCTTGTAGGCGTAGGAGTCGGGCCGGGCGATCCCGAGCTCCTGACCCGAAAGGCGGTCACCGTCCTCGAGGACGCCGACCGCGTGCTCGCACCGACCATGGCCGTGGACGCGATGGGCCGGGCAGAGGCCATCGCCCGAGGGGCGCTTCCCGACCTGCGCGTCGAACGGCTCGTGTTCGCGATCGCCGGCGACGACGCGGCACAGGAGGAGGCCCACCGGGGGGCGGCCCGCCGGGTCGACGAGTGCCTGGCGAGCGGCGAGCTCGTGGCCTTCGTCACCCTGGGCGACCCCAACGTCTACAGCACCTTCCACCATCTCGCGGCGCGCGTCGCCGAGCTGCGTCCGGGCGTCGCGATCGAGACGGTGCCGGGCATCATGGCCTTCCAGGAGCTGGCTGCAAGGTCCGGCACCGTCGTGCTCGACGGGGGCGAGCGGCTCCACCTCGTGAGCGCGGCGGGAGGAGCGGACGTGCTCGACGTGCCGTTGGCCGATCCCGACGCCGCCATCGTCGTCTACAAGGGCGGCCGGCACCTGCCGGCACTGGCCGAGCGCCTGGATGCCGCGGGCCGTCTCGAGGGTGCCGTCTTTGGCGAGCTCCTCGGGCTGCCCGGGGAGCGCGTCGTGCCGCTCACGGAGGCGGCAGGGGGACCCGCCACCTACCTCGCGAGCGTCGTCGTGCCGCCGAGGCGGCATCCCGGTCGATGACCCCGGTGCGGCGATGACGGTGCGGCCGATGATCTCGATGGTGGGAGCCGGACCGGGTGCGCCCGATCTCCTGACGCTGCGTGGACGCGACCGCCTGGCGTCGGCCGACGTGGTCATCTGGGCGTCGTCGCTCGTCCCCGAGGCGGTACTCGTCCACGCCCGGCCCGGGGCAGAGCTCCACGACTCCAAGTCGATGACGCTCGAGGACGTCCTCGAGCTCTACGCGAACCGACCGGACGCGTCCATCGTCCGCCTGCACTCGGGGGACCCCTCGATCTACGGGGCGATCCAGGAGCAGATCGACTGGTGCGTAGCCAACCAGCGCGACTTCGAGGTCGTCCCGGGCGTGAGCTCCCTCGGAGCCTCCGCCGCCGCGCTGCGCAGAGAGCTGACGATCCCCTCGATCGCCCAGAGCGTGGTCGTCACACGGCTGGCGGGCCGGACCTCGGCGAGCATGCCGCCCCGGGAGTCGGTGGCGGCGTTCTCGGCCATCGGTGCCACCATGGCCGTCTTCCTCTCGGCCGCCCGCCCCGTCGACCTGCAGGCGGAGCTGCTGGCTGCGGGCTCGGCGTACGAGGCCTCGACGCCGGCGGCCGTCGTCGTGCGGGCCAGCTGGCCCGACGAGCGGGTGCTTCCGACAACCGTCGGCGGCCTCGCCGCGACGCTCGAGAGCTCGGGGGCGCGGACGACGGTACTGGTGCTTGTCGGACCCGCCCTGACCGGTGCCGGCGAGCGTAGCCACCTCTATTCCCCGGCCTTCGCGCACAAGTTCCGTCGACGCTCGAGCCCCGGCTCGACCGCGGGGAGGCCGGCGTGACCGGCCGACCCCCACGCGAGGTACGGACGTCGGAGCCTCCGCTGAGCGCGGAGGTGGCCCGGCGGCGCCGGGGGCTGCGCACCGGCTGGACGACCGGCACCTGCGCGTCCGCCGCGGCCAAGGCGGCCGCGCACGGGCTTCTCACGGGGGCCCAACCCGCCGAGGTCGAGGTCGCGTTGCCGGGAGGCCGGCGGGTCTCCTTCCCGGTCGAGCCGGAGGCGGCGAACCGTTGCGCCGTCCTCAAGGACGCGGGCGACGATCCCGACTGCACCCACGGGGCAAGGATCACGGCAGAGGTCTCGGAGAGCCCAACGGCGACGACCGAGCTGCTCGCCGGAGCGGGGGTGGGGGTCATCACCCTGCCCGGACTCGGCCTACCGATCGGCGCACCCGCGATCAACCCGGTCCCGCGGCGCGTCATCCTCGCCGCACTGGCCGAGGTCACCGCGACCCCGCTGGTCGTCACCTTCTCCGTGCCCCGGGGCGAGGAGATGGCCGCCGAGACCACCAACGCCCGCCTCGGCATCGTGGGCGGCATCTCGCTGCTCGGGACGACCGGCATCGTCCGCCCCTTCTCCACCGCGGCGTACCGGGCCTCGGTGGTCCAGCAGGTGGACGTGGCGGCGGCGCAGGGCAACCGCACGATGGTCCTCGCCACCGGTCACCGGTCGGAACGGGCCGCCATGCGCCTGAGGCCGGACCTTCCGGACGTGTGCTTCGCCGAGGTGGGGGACTTCACCGGCATCGCCCTACGCAGGGCGGCAGCGTCCGGAATGGACCGAGTCCTCTGGGTCGGCATGGCCGGGAAAACGTCCAAGCTCGCGGCCGGCGTGATGATGACCCACTTCCATCGTTCCGAGGTGGACGGATCCCTCCTGGAGGAGGTGGCCCGGCTCTCCGGCGCGCCCCAGTCGGTCGTGGCGGCGGCCAGTGCGACGAGCACGGCGCGGCACTTCGCGGAGGTCTGCGACTCGGAGTCGTACCTGGCACCGCTGGAGGAGCTCTGCCGGCGGGCCAAGGCCGCCTGCGTCGCCCATGTCCGTGGGGCGCTCGAGGTCGAGGTCGTCATGGTGGACTTCGAGGGAGACGGGGTGATGGCCCGTGCCTGAGCCTCACACGTCCGGTCCCCGACTCCCCGGCAGCGGAGCACCGGAACGCATCGTCGTCGTCGGCATGGAGGGGGACCGACCCGTGAGCGACGCGCCGGCCCGCGAGGCCCTCGAGGGTGCCTCCCTCGTCGTCGGCGGCCGGCGTCACCTCGAGGCGGTGGCCGGGGACCGCCGGCACCTCGAGGCGGTGGCCGGGGGCCGGCCGCATCTCGAAGCGGCCGATGAGGGCCGACGTTGGCTGGTGCTGGGCGCGGACGTGGAGGCCGCGCTCGACGAGATTGCAGGAGAAAAGGGGACGGTCTGCGTGCTCGCCTCCGGCGATCCGGGATTCTTTGGCGTGGTGCGTCCGCTGGCGGCCCGATTCGGCGCCGACCGCCTCGAGGTCCACCCGGCGCCGTCCTCGGTGGCGATCGCGTTCGCCCGGCTGGGCCTTCCTTGGGACGACGCGCAGGTCCTTTCCGCCCACGGGCGGCCGCTCGAGGCGGTGGTCGACCTACTCGAGCGCGCCGGAAAGGCCGCCGTGCTCGTGTCGCCGGCCAACCCCCCCGAGGCCCTCGGCCGGGCCCTCGAGGCCCGCGGGGTCACCGACCGGCGGGTCCACGTATGCTCCCGACTCGGCCTGCCCGACGAGCGAGTGGTGGCGACCGACCTGCACGGGCTCGCCGACGGATCGTGGGACCCGCTCTCCGTCGTCGTCCTGGGACGCGACGACGACGTGGCCGGCTCGCGCACCCTGGCCTGGGGCCTCCCCGAGGAGGCCTTCGAGCACTCCTCCGGCATGATCACCAAGTCGGAGGTGCGGGCGGTCGTCCTCGGCAAGCTGGAGCTGCCCGCCAGGGGGGTGCTCTGGGACGTGGGGGCGGGCAGCGGCAGCGTCGGCGTCGAGGCGGCCCGCCTGCAACCGGGCCTCCAGGTCCACGCGGTCGAACGCGACACCGAGAGCGCGGCGAGGGTGCGGCGCAACGGGGTCGCCCACGGGGTGAGCCTGCGTGTGGTCGAGGGGGCGGCACCGCTCGCCCTGGGCGGCCTCCCCGATCCCGACCGGGTGTTCATCGGCGGAGGGGGGACCGACGTGCTCGACGAGGTGCTTCGCCGGCTGCGCCCCCTCGGGCGCGTCGTCGCCACCTACGCGGCCCTGGAGCGGGCCGCCCGTGCCTCCGCTGCGCTCGGCAACCTCGTCCAGGTGGGTGTGGCGCGAGGCGAGCGGCTCCCCGACGGGGGCCTTCGGCTCGCCGCCCGGAACCCCGTCTTCGTCGTCTGGGGCCCAACGGCGCGCGGAGGTGAGCCGTGAGGGTGGTGAGCGTTTCGGCCACGCAGGCGGGCGCGGCCCTCGCCGCGCGCCTCCCGTTCGAGCACCGGCACGGATCGGTGGGCGCGACGATCCGCGACGGGTGGCGCGAGGTCGACGCCTGGGTGGTGATGCTCGCCACCGGTGCGACCGTCCGGATCATCGCCCCGCTCCTCGAGGACAAGGCCCACGATCCCGGCGTGGTGTGCGTGGACGAAGCGGGACGGTGGGCCGTCGCGCTCTGCGGCGGGCACGACGGTGGCGCCAACGCGCTGGCGCGCCGGGTCGCGGCGCTGCTCGGCGCCGAGGCCGTCGTGACGACCGCCACGGACGCGGTCGGCGCTCCGGCGCTCGACCAGCTGCCGGGCTTCGCCGCGACGGGCGACATCGGGGGCGTGACCAGGGCCATGCTCGACGGGCGACTCCCTCGGACCGAGGTGCGACTTCCCGGATGGCCGACACCGGGCCTCACCCCGGGCCCCGGGCCCGAGCGGATCCTCGTGACCGACGAAGTCGTGACGGCGACCCCCGGCGTCGTGGTGCTCCACCCCCCCTCCCTCGTGGCCGGCGTGGGTTGCTCGTCCGACGCCACGGCCGAAGCGAGCGGCTCGTGGCTCGGTGCCGTCCTGGCCGACGCGGGGCTGGACCGGGCCAGCGTCGCCGAGGTCGCCACGATCGACCGTCGCAGCGACCACCCGGCCGTGCGGGGCCTCGGCCTGCCCGTCCGCAGCTACGGCGCGGCCGAGCTGGCCGCGGTGACCGTGCCCCATCCGAGCCCCGTCGTCGCGGGAGCGGTGGGCACCCCGAGCGTTGCCGAGGCGGCGGCCCTCCTTGCCGGCGGCGAGGGGGCCCGGCTCGTCGTGACCAAGCGGGCATCGGGCAACGTCACCGTGGCGCTGGCGAGGCGCGCCCACCCCCCGGGCCGACTCTCGGTGGTGGGCCTCGGCCCGGGCGGCCCGGACCACCGAACCCCCGCCGCGGACATCGCGATCCGGCACGCCGAGGTCGTCATCGGGTACCGGCCGTACCTCGAGCAGGCGGAGGACCTCTCGTGGCCCGGCCAGCTGCGCATCTCGTCGCCGATCGGCGAGGAGACCGGGCGGGCCACCCAGGCGCTGGCGCAGGCGGCCGCCGGGCGCCGGGTCGCGCTGGTCAGCTCCGGGGATGCCGGCGTGTACGCCATGGCGTCGATCGTCTGCGAGCTTGCGCCTGAGGTGGCCCCCGGCGTCGACGTCGACGTCGTCCCCGGCGTGACCGCCGCCCATGCCGCGGCGTCGCTGGTCGGGGCGCCGCTCGGTCACGACCACGCCGCGATCAGCCTCTCCGACCTGCGGACGCCATGGGAGCTGATCGAGCGGCGGATCACGGCCGCCGCCGAGTCCGACATGGCGATCGCCTTCTACAACCCCCGCTCGCTGCAGCGGGACTGGCAGCTGGGGGCGGCGCTCGACATCCTCCGCCGACACCGGAAACCCGAGACCCCGATCGCCCTGGTCGCCGACGCCTACCGGCCCGACCAGCGGGTGATCCACACGACGCTCGGGGACGTCGAGCCGGCGTCCGCCGGCATGACCACGTGCGTGATCGTCGGATCGAGCACCACCCGGACGGCGGCCGGCCGGATGGTGACCCCGAGGGGCTACCGCTCGTGCCCGTGATCGTCGGGGACCGCTGCACGGCCTGCGGCGCGTGCCTGCCCACCTGCCCCGAGCAAGCCCTGCTCCCGGCGCCGCGGCGGCCCGTCGTCGACGCCGCGGCGTGCACCGACTGCCTGGCGTGCGTGGAGGTCTGCCCGGTCGACGCCCTCTCGACCGTCGCGCCGCCCCACGCCTCGCCTGTGCGGCCGGGGGCCTCGCGGTGACCGACGGAGGGCGGCCCGCGACCGTGCATCCCATCGAGAAGGAGAGCTACCGGATCCTCGACCGTCGGGTCGACCTGAGCGACCTTCCCCCGCTCACGCGGTCGGTGGTGGCGAGGGTGATCCACGCGAGCGCCGATCTCGACTTCGCCCGGTCCATGGTGGTCTCCGAGCCGGACCTCGAAGCGGCCCTGGTCGCGCTGGAGCGAGGCGCCCCGGTCATTGCGGACGTCGAGATGGTCCGGGCCGGCATTGCCGGCGGCGGGGCGCGCTGCTACCTCGACCGGGCTCCCGCCGGGGCGCTTCCCACCCGCAGCGCCGCTGCCGTCCGTGCCGCCGCGGACGAGCACCCCGACGGTGGCATCTTCGTCGTCGGTTGCGCCCCCAGCGCATTGAGCGAGCTCGTTGCACTCGCAGCCGGCGGGAGGGTGCGTCCGGCGTTGGTGATCGGCACGCCGGTCGGCTTCGTCGGGGCCGCCGAGTCCAAGGAGGCCCTCCGTGCGAGTGGGCTGCCGGCGGTGAGCAACGTCGGCGAGAAGGGCGGCTCGGCCGTGGCCGCGGCGGCGATGAACGCCCTCCTGCGACACGTGGCGACGACTCGCGTGGGCCAGAACGGGCAGGAACATGACGGGCAGGAACAGGACGGGCACGAACAGGACGGACTCGAAGAGGGAGAGCAGGATGGCTGATGCCGTTGTCCTGGTGGCGCACGGCTCGCGCTCCGAGGCCGGAACCGCCGAGATGACCCAATTGGCAACGGCCGTGGCCGGTTCGCTGCCGTCCACCGCGGTGCGGATCGGCTACCTCGAGCTGAGCAACCCGCCGGCGAGCGAGGTCGTGGAGGAGGTGATCTCGCAGGGCGCTCGGCAGGTTGTCGTGGTGCCCCTCATGCTCCACGCCGCGGGGCACTCCAAGTCCGACGTCCCGGCCGTCGTCCTCGGCGCGCGGCAGCGTCATCCCGACACCCGGATCGTCTACGGCAGACCGTTCGGCGCCGATCACGAGTTGCTGGCGCTCGGGCGAAGCCGCCTGGAGCACGCCGGGGCCCTCGGACTGCCGTTGGCCGTGCTGGCGCGGGGCTCGTCCGACCCTGACGCCAACGCCGAGGCGTACCGGGCGAGCCGGCTCCTCGCCGACATGACGGGCGCCCCCCTGGTGGCGCCCGGATTCTCGGGCATCACCTGGCCGACGGTGCCCGATGCGCTCCGGCAGCTCGCCCAGCTGGGCGCCTCCCGGATCGCCGCCTTCGCCTGGTTCATCGCCACCGGCGTCCTCATCGACCGGATGCGGGAGGACTACGTCCGCTTCACCGAGTCGACCGGTATCGAGGTGGTCGACGGGGGATACCTCGGCACCGGCCCCACGATCGCCCGGCTCGTGCTCGACCGGATCGAGGAGGCAGAGGCGGGGCGGACCATCCCCAACTGCGATGCCTGTGCCTATCGCCGGCCGTTTCCCGGGCTCGAAGGCCGGGTGGGGCAGGCGCTCGGCACCGGCCATTCCCACCTGGCGGCAGAGCACCGCCACCACCACCCGGCGGTGGAGCACGCGCACCACCACGACCATGGCGATGCACCCTCCGTCGACCGGCAATAGGAGCCTCCCCCCGGGCGTTGTAAGGGGCATGGAAAGCCGGATCACTGCGTGCGCCTCGTGCGGAACCAAGAACCGCGTCCCGTCGTCGTCGGCGGGCCATCCCCGCTGCGCTTCGTGCCACGCCGACCTCCCGTGGCTGGTCGAGGCCGGGGAGTCCGACTTCGATCGGGCGATCGACACGCAGGTGCCGGTCCTGGTCGACCTGTGGGCTCCGTGGTGCGGGCCCTGCCGGATGGTGGCGCCAGGAGTGGAGCGAGCCGCCACCGAGCTGGCGGGACACCTGAAGGTCGTCAAGGTGAACGTCGACGAGGCGCCGGGCGTCTCCGCACGGTTCGGCGTGCAAGGAATTCCCACCCTCCTCGTCCTGAAGGACGGCAAGCTCGTCGCGCAACAGGTCGGTGCGTTGCCGGCCGAGCGCCTGCTGAGCTGGGCCCGTCAGTCGGCAGGCGTCACCGCCTGAGGCACGAGGCACCGCCCGGGTATTCGTCACGCTCTCGAGTCGCCTGACCGGACGCGTCATGGCCTGACACGAATTGGCCGGCACGCCGCCCTGGCTGCGGTCCTCGACGTCGAATTGGATGCCGGGGACGCAGCGGTAAGAATCGAAATCCATGGGCCGTTTCTTTGACGCGCTGGGTCGCGCGGTCGTCCGGTACCGGTGGGTCGTGGTCGTCGTGTGGGTCCTGGGGTCGGTCATCGCCATCCGGTCCCTGCCGTCGCTGGGAAGCCAGGTCGACAACAACAACGGGGCGTTCCTCCCGGCCAGCGCACCGAGCAACCAGGCCGCGGTCCTGGCCGAGCCGCTGATCGGCAAGCAGACACACGCCCAGGTCCCCATCGTCGCGGTCACCTCGAACGGGACTCTCGACTCGGCCGATCAGACCGCGATCAGCAACCTGCGGACCCGGTTGGAGTCGGTCCCCTCCAGGCTGTCCGCCAACTACCTCGGGACGTCGCCCAACGACAAGGCCGCCCAGCTGCTGTTCGTCTCCTCGATCACGCCGTTCGACCAGAGCAAGACCAAGACCCTCGTCGACAACCTGGAATCGGCGATCGCCAGCGTCCCGAGACCTGCCGACCTTCAGGTCCACCTCGCCGGCCAGGTGGCCACCAACGTGGCCAACCAGGAGGAGTCCAACCGGCAGGGCAAGAACATCCAGGACGCCTCGATCCTCTTCATCCTCATCCTGCTCTTCATCATCTTCCGCTCGCTGCTGGCGCCGCTCCTCACCCTGCTGCCGGCCGGGCTCGTGCTGGCGGTCTCGGGCTCGTTCATCGGCGGGCTGGGCAGCGCCGGGGTCCTGAAGGTCTCCTTCTTCACCCAGATCCTCCTGATCGTCCTGATCCTCGGGGCAGGTACCGACTACGGACTCTTCCTCGTCTTCCGGGTGCGCGAGCGACTACTCGACGGCAGCGACCCCAAGGAGGCCGTCGTCTACGCGGTGCGCCGGGTCGGCGAATCCATCACGGCCTCGGCGGCCACGGTCATCGTGGCGCTCCTGACCCTGCTGGCCGCCAGCTTCGGGCTGTACCACGACCTCGGGCTCCCGCTCGCCGTCGGCATCGCGGTGATGCTCCTCGCCGGGCTCACCCTCCTGCCGGCGCTGCTCGCGATCTTTGGCCGGGCGGTGTTCTGGCCGACCAAGACCCAGCCCCGGGAGCACGGCGAGGGCCTGTGGGGCCGGGTGGCCGGACGGCTGGTTCGCCGGCCCGTGCTGACGCTCGTCATCGGCGTGCTGGCCCTCGGAGGGCTCTCGTTGTTCGCCCTGCAGTACAAGGCGTCGGGGTTCGGGGGCGACGTGTCGGCACCTGCCGGCAGCGACGCGGCCAAGGGCAACGCCGCCCTGGCGGCCAATTTCCCGCAGTCGACCGACAATCCGACCAATGTGGTGATGCGGTTCTCCAAGTCCGTGTGGCAGGACCCCGACCAGCTCCAGACGGCCACCAAGGGGCTCCAGGGCATCAAGCAGTTCTCCACCCTGACCGGACCACTCAACCCGAGTGGGAACGCGATCACCCCGTCGGAGCTCACGTCCATCTACAACCAGGTCCACACCTACGGCTCCGCCCAGGATCTCGTGACCCAGTCCCTGACACCGCCCGCGGGCTCCGGCATCTCGACCAGCACGTACGACACGTACCTGTCCACCGCCCGGTTCATCAGCGCCGACGGCAGCACGGTCCAGTGGGAAGCCGGCCTCTCCGTCGGGACGCCCGGCAGCGACGCCGCCATCAGCGCCGTGCCGGCCATCCGCACCCAGGTGGACCAGGTGGCCAGCCAGGCGGGAGCCAACGACAGCGGCGTCGCCGGCGAGGCGCCGGCGCTCTACGACGTGAGCAACATCTCCAACAGCGACGTCAAGACGATCGTGCCGATCGCCGTCCTGGCCATCGGGTTCGTCCTGGCCCTCGTGCTGCGTAGCCTGGTCGCCCCCATCTACCTCATCCTGAGCGTGGTCCTGTCGTACCTGGCCTCGCTCGGGATCTCGGTCCTGGTCTTCATGACCATCGGCGGACAGGAGGGACTCGTCTTCCTCCTGCCCTTCTTGATGTTCATCTTCTTGCTGGCTCTTGGCGAGGACTACAACATCTTGGTGATGACGCGCATCCGGGAGGAGGCCAAGCGGGACAGGAGGGACAAGAGGGACGGGCTGCGCCGGGCGGTCGTCCGGGCAGTCGGCGCCACCGGTCCGACGGTGACCTCCGCGGGCCTGGTGCTCGCCGGGAGCTTCGTCGTCCTGGCGGTCGTCGGTGGATCGGGGCAGGGAAACGAGCAGATCCGGGTGATCGGCTTCGGGCTGGCCGTCGGGATCCTCATCGACACCTTCGTGGTCCGCACCGTCCTCGTGCCCTCCATCGTCGAGCTCCTGGGTCGCGTGGAACTGGTGGCCGTCCGCGCTGGGCCGCGAGCCGGCCTCGCATGCGAGACACCGGACCGAGCGGGTGCAGGCGACCGGCCGATCGGCCGCCGAGACGGTGGAAGCGGTCGAGACCGTCGAGACCGTCGAGACCGTCGAGGGAGTCGAGGGAACGGACGCCGCCCCATCCCTGGTGGATGGCCAGGACGGCACGCAAGAGGACCGGGACCGCCGGTGAGCGCGGTGGGGGGGCACCGGTTCTTCGACGAGGCGCAGTACGCCGTCGTCCGGGCGGCGTGCGCCCGCCTGATCCCGACCGACGAGGACCCGGGGGCGACAGAGGCCGGCGTCGCCGACTACATCGACGGCCTGCTCGGCGCCTTCGCGAGCGATCCTCCGCTCGTCTGGGCCGGGGGGCCGTTCTCCGGCCGTTTCGGCGGTGAGGCACGCTTCGGGTTCTTCCATCGGCTCGGGGCACGCGACGAGCTCGCCTGGCGCACGAGGATCGAGGGCTCCCGGGGGATCCCCGAGCGCGAGCGGCTCGGGCCCGTGGTCGGGCTCCAGGAGCAGTACCTGCGGGGCCTCGAGGCGCTCGGCTCCGACTTTGCCGAGGCCACCGCGGAGGAACAAGAACGGCGCCTGCGCGCCAACGAGGAGTTTGTCGACCTCCTGTACGAGCACGCCTGCGAGGGCATGTACGGCGCGCCCGAATACCTCGGCAACCGTGGCCAGGCCGGCTGGACCTACATCGGGTTCCCGGGTGACGTGCAACCCCGAGGCTTCACCGACCAGGAGGTGAGCGAGCCGTGAGCCGCGACTTCGACGCCGTCATCGTCGGATCGGGTCCGGGCGGTTCGACCGCCGCCGACATCCTTACGGCCGCCGGCTGGTCGGTGGTCATCTTCGAGCGGGGCAAGAACCACCTGGTCGACCCCGACCACCCCACCGAGCTGCTCGGCGAGTTCTCCAATGACGAGATCAAGTACGGGCCCCGGCACTTCCTCGGGCCGGACCCCTGGCTCGAGCCGCGGACCTTCCGGACCTCCGTCGAGGACGGCGAGCGCACGCACGTCGGCGCGGTCAACAACCTGCCGGCCACGGTGGGCGGAGGTGGCACGCACGCCGACGGCAAGGTGCCCCGCTTCCGCGAGGACGACTTCCGGTTGGTCTCGGACTACGGGCCGATGGAGGGGACCACGCTCGTCGACTGGCCCTTGGGCTACGACGAGCTCGAGCCGCACTATGCCGAGGCCGAACGCCTCATCGGCGTTGCCGGTGAGGCCGGGGCCAACCCCTTTGCCGCGTGGCGCTCGGGGCCCTACCCCATGCCGCCGGGCGCACCGATGTACTGCGCCGTGGTGACCTCGGCGGCGGCCGAGCGACTGGGCTACCACCCCTACCCCGGGCCGACCGCCGTCAACTCCGTTCCCTACGACGACCGCCCGGCGTGCAACAACTGCGGCTTCTGCGGTCACTTCGGCTGCCCCATCCACGCCAAGGGGGATCCGGTTGCCTCCCTGCGCAGAGCCCTCTTGACCGGGCGTGCCGAGCTGCGTCCCGAGTCCATGGTGGCCCGCATCCTCGTGTCGAACGGCCGCGCCACCGGCGTCGAGTGGATCGACTCCGAGGGCCAACGGCACGTCGAGACGGCGGCCCACGTGGTGCTCGCGGCGGGGGCGACCGAGACGCCGCGGCTGTTGCTCCTGAGCGGGCTCGAGCACCCCGAGATCGGCCGGAACCTCATGTTCCACTTCCAGACGCACACCTTCGGGCACCTGCCGATGCGCCTCCACGGCTACCGGGGTCGGGCCGTCACCCATCTCCACGACGACTTCATCCTCGTCGACGACGAGGCTCGCGCCGCGGCCGCCGAGGCCGGGCTCCCGTGGCTCAAGGGCGGGCTCGTCGAGCACGGCGCCGCCGCGCACCCCATGCTCGAGGCCAAGTTCTATCCCTGGGGCCCCGAGCACAAGCAGATGATGCGAGAGTCGCCGATGCGCGACCACCTGGCCGGGTTCACGATGCAGGGCGAGGACGTGCCCCAGGCCACCAACCGCATCGACCTCGACCCGGAGGTGCGCGACGTCCACGGCCTGCCCGTGGCGAGGATCACCTACCGCCCCCACCGCCACGAGCTGGCCGCCTCGGCCCTCTATGGCCCGAAGCTCGAGGCCATCTTGAAGGAGGCCGGGGCTACGTGGGTGCGCACGGCCACCTCCCCCAACGTGAGCGGCCTGTTCATGAACCGCCTGTGGAGGGGTTCGGAGATCCCGGCCTCGCGCCACGTCATGGGCACCGCACGGATGGGCTCGGACCCGAAGACGTCGGTGTGCGACCCGCACGGACGACTCCACGACGTGGAAAACGTCGTGGTCTGCGATTCGTCCACCTTCCCCACGAGCACGGGGTACGGCCCCACGCTGACCCTGGCAGCACTGTCGATCCGCAACTCCCGGGCGCTCGCTGGCTGATCCCGTCCATCCCTTCCCTGCTGGTCGAGCAAGGGCATGGCGACCCGTAAACAGCCGTTTCCGCTGCCCTCCCTAGATCTGTAGAGTGTGCCAAATTCAGCCGAACCAACGGTTGATCGACACCTGCTCTTCGGCGCCGCGTGGCGGCGAAGGGTGGCGGGCGGTGGCCGCCTGGTTGGTCGAGCTGATGCAGAGGGGAACACGAGGGGATGCACATGAGTAGGTCGGACGTTGCGCAGCACCGCCTGCCGTCGAGGAAGCAGAGACCGGCTGGGGGGGCCAGGCGGGGTCGCAGCGCCCGGACCAAGGCGGCCATCGTCGGGGCCGCCGCGGCCGCCTTCCTCGTGCCGGGAGTGGCGGTCGCGGTGAGCGGATCCACCGCGAACGCGGCGTCGAACAACGACACGAGCGGCACCCTCAAGTACGGGATCGACCTCAACTCGACGTTCGATAACGACTTCGACCCTGGCACCCTCCTCAACGACTGCGGCTTCACGATGCTCGCCAACATCTACCAGTCGATTACCGTCCCGGGTCAGTACGCCATCAGCGGCGGCGTGGCCCAGAGCTGGACCGTCTCCAACAACTACTCCACCGTCACCCTGCACCTCCGTCCCAACATGGTCTTCTCCAACGGGCAGCCGGTGACCGCGGACGACGTGGAGGCCAGCCTCAACCACACCAAGAGCAGCCCTCTCCGCACCTCGCTGAGCGCCATCCAGTCCATGTCGGTGACCGACCCTCATACGCTCGTCATCCAGCTCAACCGGCCGACCGCCGGGGACTTCATGTGGGCCATGACCTACATCGACGGGATGATCATGCCCGCGTCGAGCATCGCCAACGCCTCCAAGGATCCGGTCGGTGCCGGGCCCTACGTACTCAAGAGCTACCAGGCGGGATCGTCGATGGTGCTGGTGAAGAATCCCAAGTACTGGAACTCGAGCGCCTACCCGCTCCACTCGGTGAACTTCGTCGAGGTGACCAACGGCCCGCAGGCGGTCAGCGCGCTGACCTCGGGAGCGGTCGACATGATCTCACTCGACCCGGAGCAGTACACCGAGGTGAAGAACAACCCGAACATCGGGGTGTCGATCACCCCCTCCTACGACTACGTCGTGCTCCAGACCCGCAACAACCAACCGCCCTTCAACAACACGCAGGTCCGAGCGGCCCTCCAGTACGCGGTCGACCGCGCCACCATCAACAAGGTGGTCTTCGCCGGCGTCGGGCGGCCCGCCTACCAGCCCTTCCCGTCCAACTCGCCGGGCTACAACAAGAAGGTCGACAACTCCTACACCTACCAGCCCAAGAAGGCCAAGGAGATGCTCGCCAAGGCCGGCTATCCCCACGGCGTGAGCTTCAAGATGTATCTCCCCTCGGGCGACACGACCTTCCAGCGGCTCGCCACCGTCCTGCAGAGCCAGCTGTCGGCGGCCGGCTTCAACGCCAGCATCCAACTCATCCCGGGGAGCGACCTGCTGCAGGACGTCTACCTCAACGGGCAGGGCAACGCGCTGCTGACCGAGGAGCTGACCAACGGACCGGACATCTCCAACACCTTCGAGTCCAACTACGAGCCGACGGGCTTCGTCGCACAGCACCTCGGCACCGAGGACGACCAGATCGCCCCGCTGATCGAGCAGGCCAACACCTCGCTCAGCCCCACGGTGCAGGGCCCGCTGATGCAACAGGTCAGCGCCACGGTCATGTCGCAGGGGCTCGAGACGCCACTCGAGTTCGAGCCCTCGATCATCGCCTACAACAAGTCCACGGTGGGCGGAAAGGTGGTCGCGCCGATCGGGCAGTGCCGGTCCAACCTGGCCGGCATCTACCTCAAGAAGTGACGCCGCCGCGCACCTGCCTGGACCGAGGGGCGCGGCCCGGACGACGGGCGAGCTGAGGCTTCCATGGGGTCAGGGGGTTCGCTCCTCTCGTTCATAGGCCGAAGGCTGCTGATCACGATCCCTCTGCTGCTCCTCATCTCCTTCGGCGTCTTCTGCCTCGTGCTCATCATCCCGGGCAACCCGGCGTTGACGCTGGCCGGCGGGACCCACTCCAATCCCGCCGAGGTGGCGAGGATCAGCAAGCAGCTGCATCTGGACGAGCCGTTTTGGCGCCAGTACCTGCGCTGGCTCAACGAGGTGATCCACGGCAACCTCGGCAACTCCCTGTTCCAGCACCAGAGCGTGGCATCGGGGATCGCCGAGAAATTCCCGGTCACGCTCAGCCTGGCGGTCGGCGGGATGCTCGTCGCCATCATCATCGGCATCCCGGCGGGCATCATCTCGGGCGTCCGCCAGGGGACCGCGTCGGACCGGCTGGTCACGGTCGGGAGCAGCCTGGGCGTCGCCATCCCGGACTTCTGGCTGGCCCTGCTGCTCGTCATCGTCTTCGCCGTCAATCTCCGCTGGCTGCCGGCCCTTGGCTACGTGCCCTACACGACCTCTTTCTGGGGGTGGTTCCAACACCTGATACTCCCGTGGGTGGCGCTCGGGATCGGCGGCGCCGCCACGATCGCCCGGCAGGTGCGCGGCGCGCTGATCGACACCCTCGACCAGGACTACATGCGGACGGCGCTCGCCAAAGGGTTGGGGAACCGAGCGGTCATCGGGAAGCACGCGCTCAAGAACGCCCTCAGCCCGGCCGTCACCGTGATCGGCATCTCCTTCGGCTACCTGCTCGGCGGCACGTTCATCATCGAGCAGATCTTCTCGTTGCCCGGGATCGGCCAGTACATGCTCCAGGCGATCAGCGTGAAGGACCTGCCGGTGATCCAGGGCGTCGTGCTCGTCACCGCCGTCTGCTTCGTGATCATCAACCTGATCGTCGACATCGTCTACGGGTACCTCAATCCGAAGGTCCGGCTGGCATGACCCTGGCCATCCCACCCTCCAGCGAGGATCCCTTTGTCGGCCTGGCGGAACCGCCGCCGCTCGAGGAAGACACCGAACCCGATGCTCCCGGCAGGCGCCGGAGGGGATTCTGGAGTCGCTTCAGCCGCCAGCCCTTCGCCATGGCGAGCCTGGCCTTTTTGGTGATCGTCACCCTGGCCGCCATCTTCGCCCCTCTCGTCGCGCCCTACGCGCCCAACCACCAGGACCTGAACGCCATCAACCAAGGGCCCTCGAGCGCCCACTGGCTGGGCACCGACGATCTCGGCCGCGACATCCTGAGCCGGCTCATCTGGGGTGGTCGGGTCTCCCTGCGCGCCACCTTCGAGATCGTCGGGATCGCCGCCGTCATCGCCATACCCATCGGCCTGATCGCCGGGTTCTTCCGGGGCGCCGTCGACACCGTGATCATGCGCTTCATGGACGCGCTGTTCTCCTTCCCCCCGCTCGTCCTGGCCCTGACGGTCGCCGCGCTGCTCGGGGCGAGCCTGAACGACACCGCCATCGCCATCGCCATCGTCTTCGTGCCGAGCTTCGTCCGGCTGCTGCGTGGCGAGGTCATCGCCGTGCGGGAGGAGAACTTCATCGAGGCGGCGCGGTCCCTCGGCGCCACCTCGAACCGGCTGATCCGGCGTCACGTCGTACCGAACGTCGCCTCCCCGATCATCATCCAGCTCGCCCTGGCGCTCGGTTTCGCCCTGCTCGTCGAGGCGGGGCTGAGCTTCCTCGGCCTGGGAGAGCAACCACCGACGCCGAGCTGGGGCTCGATGCTCAACGAGGGCTACCAATTCATCTTCTCCTCCCCCTGGGCCCTCGTCTTCCCGGGGCTCGCCATCATGCTGTCGGTGCTGTCGTTCAACCTCGTCGCCGACGGGCTGCGGGACTCGCTCGGCCGAGAGCGTCCGAAGAGCAGCAGCCTCGTGGGCACCGAGCGAAAGTCCCGGCTCGCCCAGATCGTCGGGGCCGCGCGCCCGGGAAGCGTCGCTGCCCAGGCCAGGGAGGAGGCCAAGGCCAAGGCGGCGCCGGCCGCGGACACGAAGACCCTCCTCTCGGTGGACCGGCTGCGCATCGAGTTCCTGACCGACGGGAGGTGGCTCCCGGTGATGGAGAACGGGACCTTCGAGTTGGAGCGAGGCAAGACCCTCGGCCTCGTGGGCGAAAGCGGTTCGGGCAAGACCGTCTCGGCGCTCGCCATCATGGGGCTGCTGCCACCGAGGGGCTGCCGGGCCAGCGGGTCGGCTCGGTTCCAGGGCCGAGACCTCATGCGCATGTCCCCGGCCGCGCTCCGCCAGATCCGGGGCAACGAGATCGGCATGATCTTCCAGGAGCCCATGACGAGCCTCAATCCGGCCTTCACGGTCGGGAACCAGATCGCCGAGCAGGTCCGAACCCACCGCAAGCTGAGCAAGACCGAGTCTTGGAAGGTCGCCGTCGAGATGCTCGAGCGGGTCGAGATCCCCTCGGCGGCGGAAAGGGCCCGGGACTACCCGCACGCCTTCTCCGGTGGGATGCGCCAGCGAGTGATGATCGCCATGGCCCTCTCGTGCTCGCCCAAGCTGTTGATCGCCGACGAGCCCACCACCGCCCTCGACGTCACCACCCAGGCGCAGATCGTGCAATTGCTCCACACCCTCCAGCGCGAGGAGGAGATGGCCATGATCTTCGTGACCCACGACTTGGGCGTCATCGCGGACGTGGCGGACGACGTCGTCGTGATGTACGCCGGCCAGATCGTGGAGCACACGGAGTCGGCCGAGCTGTTCGTCCGTCCCCGTCACCCTTACACGGAGGCGCTGCTCAGCTCCATCCCCCAGCTCACTCCCGCCGGACAGCCGCTGCACTTCATTCCCGGCATGGTGCCGCGACCCGACCAGCTCCCCGCCGGTTGCCGCTTCCATCCGCGCTGCTCCTACTCGACGGATGCGTGCGTGACCACGCCGGTCGAGCTGCGGCGGCCGTCGTCCCCGGTCGGGTCGGGGAGCGCGTCGGACTCGGCCCCACCGGACTCGGGGGGCACGCCCGGCCCCGGAACTCCCGGCCCGGGGAACGGCTCCAGCGAAGCGCTCAGCCGGTGCCTCCGCCAGGACGAGCTGGTCCTCGCCGGAGCCGTCGGCCAAGGGACCGAGACGCCGGTCTCCACGAACGGGAAGGTGGTCTCACCGGGCGAACCGCTCCTCGTCGTGAGCGACCTCTCCAAGCGGTTCCCCGTGCGGAGCGGCCTGCTGCGGCGGGTCACCGGCTCGGTCAACGCGGTGGATGGCGTCGACCTCACGATCAGTGCCGGCACGACGCTCGGCCTCGTCGGGGAGAGCGGCTCGGGCAAGTCGACGCTCGCCCGGATGGTCGTGCGCCTGATCGAGCCCTCCGGCGGGACCGTCACGCTCGGCGGCGTCGACCTCACGGCGCTGCGTGGCCCTAAGCTGCGGCGGGAGCGCCAGGGGATGCAGATGGTCTTCCAAGACCCCTACTCCTCCCTCGATCCGCGCCAGAACATCCTCGAGATCGTGGGCGAGCCGCTGCGGATCCACACCTCGCTCGGCCGGGCCGAGAGAGAGAAGCGCGTCGTCCACCTGCTCTCCCAGGTCGGGATCCGACGGCACGTACTCGGGCGGCAGCCCCACGAGTTCTCCGGTGGCCAGCGGCAACGGATCGCCATCGCGCGTGCCCTCGCGCTCGAGCCGAGCCTGCTGGTCTGCGACGAGCCGGTCTCCGCCCTCGACGTGTCGACCCAGTCTCAGGTCATCAACCTGCTGACCGACCTCCAGGACCGCCTGGGGCTGGCCTACCTCTTCATCGCCCACGACCTGTCGGTCGTGCGACACCTGAGCGACCGGATCGCGGTCATGTACCTCGGCAAGATCGTCGAGGAGGGTGACGCAGACGAGGTCTACTCCCGCCCCACCCACCCGTACACCGCGGCCCTGCTCTCGGCCATCCCGGTCCCCGACCCGGTGCGGCAGCGGTCCCGCCGCCAATTCGTGCTGAGCGGTGAGGTCGAGGAGGGTACGGGCACGACGGGCTGCCGTTTCCGGCAGCGGTGCCCCTTCGCCATGGACGTGTGCGCCACGGTCGACCCCGAGCCCTACACGGCCCCGAACGGCACGACGGTCCGCTGCCACCTCCACTCGAGCGGACCGGCACTGGCCGGCGCCACGGTGGCCGGGCTTCAGCCGCCCGCGTAGCGCTTCGCGATCTCCCGCATCGCAGCTGCAAACTCCTCCATCGTCGCGTCGAGGATGTCGCGTACCGGCCGCACGCCGTCGATCCGCCCGGCAACCTGCCCACCGAAGGGCACGGCGGCCTCGAGATCGCCGCCGAAGTAGAGCTCGTGGATGGCCCCGTAGTCGGCGCCGCTCACGTGCTCGTATCGTTCGAGCGAGAGGGTGCGCTCGGTGACGAGCGCTCGGATGCCGGGGCGGGAGAAGCGATTCAGCATGACCGTGTCCATCTCGCAGGCCGATACCACGGCCGACTTCCAGTTGTCATGGATGGGCGACTCCGCCGAAGCCAGCATCCGCGTACCCATCTGGACGCCCTCCGCACCGAGGACGAACGCCGCCGCCATGCTCCGACCGTCGACGATGCCACCCGCCGCGACGATGGGCACGTCGACCCGAGAGGCCACCAGGGGCAGCAGGACCATCGTGGAGGCCCCACGCGGGTCCTTGAACCCACCGCCCTCGTTGCCCTCGACCACCAGCCCGTCGACCCCGGCGTCGACCGCCCGCAGGGCGCCCCGCAGGCTCGGGACGACGTGGAACACGGTGAGCCCGGCCTCCTTCAGGGCTCCGGTGAGGCGTCTCGGGTCGCCGGCGGACGTCGTGACGAAGCGCACGCCGGCCTCGACGATCAGGTCGACGAAATCGCCCGGCTCGTTGACGAAGAGCTGCGCGATGTTCACGCCGAAGGGCCGGTCGGTGAGGTCGCGGATCTTGCGGATCTCGCCCCGTATCACATCGAGCTCGCCCGAGGACGTCTCGATGATGCCGAGGCCGCCCGCCTCCGACACCGCCGAGGCGAGCTGCGCACGCGCGATGTAGCCCATCGGGGCCTGCACGATGGGCCGCTCGACGCCGAGCATCTCGGTGATCCGGTTGACGATGGCAGGGTCGCTCACGGATGCATTGTGGCCCAGCCGTCGGGGTGCGGTCCCGCTCAGCCGCGTTCGGGCAGGCGCCCCGCGGCGAGACCACCGTCGATGGTGAGCTCCGCCCCGGTCAGATAGGACGAGGCGTCGGAGGCGAGGAAGGCGACCAGTTCGGCCACTTCCTCGGGCTGGCCCACCCGGCCGAGCGGCATGGAGGCGAAGCGGCCCGGCGCGTCCTGCGGCCGGACCGGCAGCATGGCGGTGTCGATGGGCCCGGGATGGACCGAATTGACGCGGATGCCGCGGGGCCCCAGCTCCACCGCCGCGATCTTGGTCACCCCTCGCAGCCCCCACTTGGAGGCCCCGTACGCGCCGTGACCCCAAAGGCCCTGGAGGCCGGCCAGCGACGAGATGTTGACGATCGACCCGCCGCCGGATCGCTCCATCGGGTCGGCGACCACGCGCATGCCGATCATCGGCCCGACGAGGTTGGTCGCCAGGAGCTCCGTGATGTCGGCGGCGCGCTCGTCGACGAGTGGGCGCACACGGTGGATCCCCGCGTTGTTGACCAGCACGTCCAGCCTCCCCCACCGCTCGAGGGTGACGTCGATCACCGGGTCCCATGCAGCCTCGTCCGAGACGTCGTGCGCGACGAACATGGCGTCCGCCCCGATCGAGCCGGCGGTCGCCCGTCCCTCCTCGACCAGCACGTCGGTCAGCACCACCTTTGCGCCTCGCTCGACGAAGAGACGCCCCTCGGCGGCGCCCTGGCCGCGGGCACCGCCGGTGATGATCGCCACCTTGCCGGCCAGAACGCCTGCGCTCATGCCGTGCCCGCCAGGACGCCCCCGTCGACGACGAGCTGGGTGCCGGTGACGAACGAGGCCTCGTCGCTCAGGAGGAAGCGCACGGCCGAGGCGATCTCGTCGGGGCGACCGATGCGGCCGAGAGGGGCGGCGTCGGCCATGTGCGGGGTGGGGTGCAACATCGGCGTGTCCACGTACCCCGGGCAGACCACGTTGACCCGGACGCCCTCCGGACCGAGCGAGAGAGCGAGCGACCTTGCCAGCCCGAGGAGGCCCGACTTGGCCGTGGCGTAGGGGGCCATGACGGGCCACGCCACGAAGGAGCCGATCGAGCCGACGAGGACCACGGCCGAGCCCGGCGACGACCTCAGTTCCTCTGCCAGAGCCTTGACGAGGAATACGGCGGAGCGGAGGTGCACGTCGAGCACGGCGTCCCACCGCTCCTCGCTCAGGTCGTCGAAGGTGGTTGGCCCCGCGACCCCGGCGGCGTGCACGAGGCCCGAGATCGGTCCGAGCGCCGCACGGGCCTCCGAGGCCGCCGCCGCAAGTTCGCCCGTGTGGGTGACGTCGACCTTGGCACCGTGTGCGGGCACGCCCCACTCGTCGCGGATCGAGCCGGCCTCGGCGAGAGCCGCGTCCGCGTCGAGGTCCCAGCAGGAGACGGGACGCCCGACGGCGGCGAGGGCACGCGCGCAGCCACGACCGATCCCCGACGCGCCACCCGTCACGACGACCGCCCCGCCGGGCTCGCCGAGCCGTGGTGCGCTCATGCACCCTCCCGACCGGAGGCGGCCGCCGCCGCCATCCCGGCGGCCGGCACGGTCCGCCGGTTCTCGACCAGCCGTCGACCCTCGCCCTCCGAGAAGTAGGGGATCACCTGTTCGCCGATGGTCCGGATGGTCTGGAGCTGCGGCTCCTGCGGGATCGTGCCCATCTGGCAGAGGAAGAGGATCTCGTCGGCGCCGGCCTGGATCAACCTCGAGACGTAGCCGATGCAGTCCTCGACCGTGCCGTAGGCGTGGTTGGGGTTGAGCAACGCCATGGTCGGCTGGGAGAAGTCGACGCTGACCCTTTCCGACCCGATCGAGGTCTCGATCACCGTGGTCCCGTCGCCCGTGGTGGCGGTGAGGTCGTCGGGCCAGGTCTCGGGCTGCGGCAGCGGCATCTGCCCGTTGCTCGCCCAGTGCCCGATCGTCTCCATGAAGAACCTCTGGCCGCGGATCCCGAGCCGCCGAGCCTCGCGGCCGTCGGGCAGCACGATGGTCGGGCAGAGTGCCGCGAGGTGCTCGGTGGGGCGGAGCCCGACCTGGCGGGAGGGGTCACGGCCCGCGAAGGCCTCCCGGTAGATGCGGTTCTTCTCGGCCACCTGCTCGGGGCCGCCGAAGCCGAGCACGAGCGCGCCGATGCCGAGGCCGCCCGCCGTCGACAACGAGTCGTTATGGGTGCACGCCATGTACAGCGGCGGGTGGGGATCCTGCAACGGTTTGGGATGGATGGGCCTCGGCGGGATGTCGAGGAAGCGCCCGTGGTGCTCCACGAGATCCTCCACCCAGTAACGGGGCACCAGTCGCATGGACTCCTCGATCATGGGCGGGAGCTCTCGCAGGTCGTAGCCGAAGGTGCCGGCCTCCTGCTGGGTGCCGCCCTTGCCGAAGCCGACCTCGAGGCGGCCGCCAGAGAGGATGTCCAGAGTGGCGCACCGCTCGGCGACCTTGACGGGGTGGTTCATGTGCGGTGGGAGGCAGATCACCCCGTGGCCGACGTGGATGCGCGAGGTGGCGCCCGCCAAGAAGGCGAGGAAGGTCTCCGGCGCGCTCATGTGCGCGTAGTGCTCCAGGGCGGTGTGCTCCACCGCCCACACGACGTCGAAGCCGACCTCCTCGGCCAGCAGCGCCTGCTCGAGCGCCTCCCGGAAGATGCGGTGATCGCCCTCGCGCGAGGCATCCGCGGTCTGAGCCTCGTAGATGAGCGAGAACTTCATGGCGTCCACCTCCCGGTCTGTAGCCACTGGCTACATCGTCACGACCCGGGTAGTCTGTAGCCAATGGCTACAGCTGTCAAGCGGCCGACGGGGCGCGACGAGGTGATCGACGCCGTGCTCGACGCCGCCGAGCGGCTCTTCGCCGCCAGCGGACCGGCCGACGTGTCGCTGCGTGCCATCGCCCGGGAGGCCGACGTCAACTACGGCCTCGTGCACCGCCACTTCGGCACCAAGGACGGCGTGTTCGACCAGCTCCTCGAGCGGTACGCCCGGCGCTGGGGGGCACAGCTCGACGCGGCGCCCGACTACCCCGCCGCGCTCGACCGCCTCTTCGGTCCCGGCGTCGACACGGGGCTCTACCTGCGCCTGCTCGCGTGGACCCTGCTCTCCGACCGGGCCAAGGAGCCGGCCGCCGCCCCGAAGCGCCACGCCATGCTCGACCGGCTCTTGGACCTCGAGCACGTCCCAGAGGCCGGGGACCCCACCGTCACGACCGCGGCGGCGCTCGCGCTGGCCTTTGGCTGGCGTTTCTTCAACCCCTTCATCCGGAACGCGCTGCACGTCGACGACGAGCGGTCCGCCGAATTCCACGAGAGCGTCCGCCGGAGGCTGCACGACCTCATCGACGGCTGAGCCGTGGTAGGCAGGTGACGTGGCTGACGACACCATCCAACGCGGCTCCAAGATCGTGGTGACCGGGGTGACCGGTCAGGTCGCGGAGCCCCTCGCCAAGACGCTCGCCGCCGAGCACGACGTGTACGGCGCCGCACGGTTCCGCGACGCCGAGGCACGCAAGCGCCTCGAGGAGGCGGGCGTCACCTGCGTGGCGGTCGACCTCGCGGCGGGCGACGTGGCGGACCTCCCGACCGACGCCGACTTCGTCCTCAACCTGGCGGTCTCCAAGTCCAACGACTGGTCGGCCGACCTGGACGCCAACGTCGGGGGCGTCCTGTCGCTGATGGAGCACCTGCAGGGAGCCCGGGCGTTCCTGCACTGCTCGAGCACGGCCGTCTACCGGCCCGACGGACACCGGGCCCTTCCCGAGGACGCGGCCCTCGGCGACAACCACGGCGTGTGGGGCTTCCTGCAGACCTACAGCATCTGCAAGATCGCGGCCGAGGGTGCCGCCCGCTGGGGGGCTCGGCGCTTCGGGCTGCCCACGACCATCGCCCGGCTGTGCGTGCCCTACGGCGACGGCGGCGGATGGCCCGCCATCCATCTCGAGATGCTCCTGGCCGACATGCCCGTGCAGGTGCACCTCGACGCACCCAGCCAGTACCACCCGCTGCACGAGGACGACATCGCCAGCACGGTGCCCCGGCTGCTCGGCGCCGCGTCGGTACCGGCCACGGTCGTCAACTGGGGCGGGGACCAGGTGGTGAGCATCGAGGAATGGTGCACCTACCTCGGCGAGATGGTCGGGCACCCCGCCAAGTTCGAGCCGACCGACCAGACCATCGAGAGCGTCTGCCTGGACCTCACCCGCATGCACGAGCTCGTCGGCCACACCGAGGTCGACTGGCGGGACGGGCTGCGCCGGATGGTGCAGGCTCGCCACCCCGAGGTCCTCTGATCCGTCCGCCCAGCGCGGGATGGGTCATAGCGTGTGGTCCGGGCGAAACGAGTGGGAGACGGCATGACCATCCGGCAGATCGACCGCACCGAATTCGCCAGCGCGTGGCAGGAGTGGCACCGCCAGCACGAGCGGGAGCTGGCAGATCCCCACGGCTTCCTCGCGGTGACGGGGATCCACTGGCTCACCGGGACACCGACCAGGTATCCGGGGGCCCCGGGCGCATGGGCCACCGACGGGGAGGGGCCGTTGGTCGCCCTCGACCAAGACGAGGAGCTCGTGGTCGATGGCCGCCCCGTGCGGGACGGACACCGCTTCGGGTTGATCCCCGAACGTGAGGGACGCACGGCCTCGTTCGGTGATGCCGTGGTCGAGGTGGCCAAGCGCGGCGGGCGGGACATTCTGCGTCCACGGCATCCGGACCATCCCCGGCGGACCCAGTTCCAGGGGGTGCCCACCTTCCCCCCCGATCCCCGTTGGGTGCTCACCGGGCACTATCTGCCGTTCGAAACGCCCCGGCCCGTCCGGGTCGGCGCGGCCGTCGAGGGCATCGAGCACGTCTACGACGCAACCGGGGAGATCGAGTTCGTCTTGGGTGGCCGGACGTTCCGGCTGACGGCCTTCGGGGGAGGGACGCCGGGCGGCCTGACGATCCTCTTCACCGACGCCACCTCGGGCGTCACCACCTACGCGGCCAACAGGTACCTCTCCGTCGGGGCACCCGACGACGACGGGGCCGTGGTGCTCGACTTCAACCGGGCCCTCAACCTGCCCTGCGCCTTCACCGACTTTGCCACCTGTCCGCTCCCACCCGCGGAGAACCACCTGCCGGTCGGGATCGAGGCGGGAGAGCAGACTCCCTACGAACGAGCCTGACAGGGGCCCGCCTCGGGTGCGGGCACGTCGAGGGGGTCCTGGGTGAGCCACTCGACCACCCGATCGGGCCTGCGGCCTATTTGGCGGCCCGCATACGCGCCAGGCCTCCGTTGACGGCCTCGGCGATGAGCCGGTCGTTGTCCTTGGAGATGTATTTGTGGACCCGGCGCTCGAGGAGGGCCCGCAGGACCGGGTTGAAGGCGTGGTACCGCTCGGTGAAGTGGATCCGGGTGCGACCCCCGGGCAGCTCCTCGAGCCGGGTGTGACCCTCCGCCTTCGACCACAGGGGCTTGCCGACGGCGTCGTAGCGCCAGGACTCGAGCGGGCGCACCTGGGTCAGCCACTCCCACGAGTGGCCGATGCCGCCGGACATCAGGTACTTGGGCACCCGGAAGGTGCAGTGGCGGACCAGTCCCTCACCGATCTCGTCGCCCGGATGCAGGATCTCGATCGTCACGGGACCGCGCTGGGCCCGCGGGCCGCGGTACCAGAAGAGCGACCAGACCTCTTCGGGCGTCCCGTCGACGTCCACCGCATGCCGATGCTCCTGCATCTGACCCCCTCTCCGGGCGTGCCGCCCGGTCCGTCCAGCCTCCGCCGAGGCGTGCCTCGAACCGTCCTCACGGACGGCGAACCGCAGACTGCGGATCTGCCGTCCCGCCCTCGCCACCCCCGGCGCCGCCCCTGGTCTACCAGCGATCCGGGTCGCCCGTCCCGACCACAGGGGCCCGCGCCGGTCGATGCGGTACCACTTTGCTCACCTGGGAGTTAACATGGACGAAACAAAGGAGCGCGGGCCGGCTCGCCCGCAAGGCGAACCCCCAATGGAGGACACATGTTCGCACGACTGTTGGTCGCCATCGACGAGTCGCCGTCCACCCAGGTGGTCCTCGACTTCGCGACCGCCCTGGCCCGACGCGGCGCCACCGCGATCCACGTCCTCCACGTCAATCCCCTGCTCGTGGGCGGCCGCGGTCATGCGGAGCTGACCGAGACCGAGGCGGCGCGCCTCGTCGAGGCAGGGGTGCGCCAGCTGCGCCAGCAGCTCAGGGACTGCGACGTCAAGGTGACGGGCTCCCTCGCCCGGGCCACCTGCTTCCAGCTCCATCAGGTCATCGCCGAGACGGCCGAGGCGCGTCACAGCGACGCCATCGTGGTGGGATCCCGGCGCCGGCGGGGGGTGCGCCGGATCTTCGGCCACGGGTTGCGGGAGAGAGTCACCGGCCTCTCCCCGCTGCCCGTGCTCGTGGCGCCCGCACCGCTCGAGGTGTCCGGCGGGCACCGCTTTGGGCACCACTCGGCGGCGATCGACGGCCCGACGGGATCTGCGGTCAGTTCGCGGGAGGCCCACCCGGCCGGGCGCCGGGGCTCGTCGCCCCCGCCCACCCGATCTCCCGGTTGACGTAGGGCTCCACGAAGGGCGAGCGGTAGCCCGCCTCGCTCCAGATGACGGGGAACTGCGACTCGTCCATCTCGTTGTCGCCGAACCGCTTGTACCGGCTGTAGATGTAGCCCGTCACGCTCGCGCTGAAGCGGGTCTCCGACGACATGCAATGGGCGACGAGGGCCCGGCGCGGGACGGAGGCGCGGTTGGCCCCGGAACCGTGCCACGTCCACCCGGCGTGGAAGGCGCCGCCTCCGGCGGGGACCTCCACCGGCACGCACTCGGGATCGACACCCGCCTCGGCGGCCGCCACCCTCAGCTCCCTGGAGTGGTCGGTGGGCCCGTGGAATTGCTCGATCATCCCCGAGCGACCCCACCGGTGCGAGCCCCGCACGTACTCGACCGTCCCGCCGGCAGCGGTGGTGTCGTCGAGGGCGATCCAGCAGCTGACCCATTCGGGCGGGTCGGCCCACAGCTCGTAGCTCGAGTCCTGGTGAAACCCGAGGGGCCGCCCGCCCGGGGGCTTCCACAAGACGTTGTCCTGGCTCAACCGGGCCCCGGGCCATCCACCCAGGCGGGCGCAGGCGCGGCCGATGTCGGCGCGCAGCACGGTGGCGGCGACGGTGCGGTCCGACTTCCAGGCGTTGCAGATCTGACGGGTCAGGTCCTCGGCGTCGCGCCCGGGCCGCCAGTTCCACTCGTCGGGCTGCAGGCCCGTCTCGAAGCGGCCGGCGAACAGTTCCTCGTAACGCTCGACCAGGGCCGCGACGGTGCACGGGTCGACGATGCGCTCGCAGACGACGAAGCCGTCGTCGGCGAAGCGTCGCACGTCTTGCTCGGAGAGCTCCAGCTCCATGCTCAGGCCTCCCACAGGTAGCGCTCCCGCTCACCGGCCGGCACCATCCGCCGGCAGGCGGCGTCCTCCGCGACGCACGCGCCCACGTGGTGGGCGACGAAGGCGGGGCCGAACAGCTCCGCCGCCGCCGAGCTGGCCCCGAGACGGTCGGCCGCCTCGGCCAGGGTGCGGGGGAACCGCTCGACGCCCTCCGCCAACCGCCCGTCGAGGGGAGGAGCGATTGCCGGCGGGGCCTCGAGCCCTCGCTCGATGCCCCACGTCGCGGCACCGAGGAACATCGCGAGGCAGAGGTGGGGGCTCACGTCCGCCCCCGGGGCCCGCAGCTCCAGGCGGGCCCGCTCGACCGGTTGGAACACGGCGCGCACCGCGCAGCTGTAGTTGCCCGGCCCCCAGGTCGCCGCGGACGGCGCCCAGTTTCCCGGGGCGAAGCGCCGGTAGGAGTTGGGGTAGGGAGCGATCAGGGCGAAGAGCTCGGGGAGGAGGCGGACGACGCCGGCGATGGCCGCCCCACCGGTCGCGCTGAGAGCTCCGTCGGGGTGCACGAGCGCGGAGGTCCCGTCCTCCAGGTGCAGGGAGAGGCTGGGATGACAGCCGAGGCCCGGAAAGTCGTCGCCCAGCTGTGCCATGAACGTCGCCACCTGCCCCCGGCGGTCGAAGAAGGCCTTGGCGAACACCTTGAGCAGCGCCGCGTCGTCGGCCGAGCGGACCGCGCCTCGGGGTGCCACGGCAAGCTCGAGGCAGCCTGGTCCGAGCTCGGAGCACGTGTGGTCGACGGGCACCGCGGCTTCCTCGAGCAGCGAGGTCAGCTCCCGCAACGTCTCGGCCTCGGCGGCGGGGGTCCGGGCGGACCAACAGCGATTGGCCGCGAGCCACGGCGTCGGCGCGGCGATCAACGTGTCCGGAGAGCGCGGCGTCTCGAGCACGATGCATTCGGTCTCCCACCCCACCTGGGCGACCAACCCCATCGACGCGGCCCGCTCGACCATCCGCTCGAGCAGGCGCCTCGGGGAGACCGCCTCGAGGTCTCCGACGAAGTCGGCCAGCCAGAGTACCGACGCCGGCTCGAACGGATACGGACGGGCGCTCTCCGTGTCGACCTCGGCCGGCTGGTGCGAGGACCCCCCGCCGCGGCGCACCCCGTCGGCGGGATCCCACCAGTCGACGGCGTCGATGAAGCTCCATCCCTCCTCGAGGGCCCGGCCGGCGGCGGCCGGCGACAGGCGCTTCTCGCGGAGGGTCCCCGAGGAGTCGAACAAGCCGAGATGGACGCTCTCGATCCCCGACTCGGCCAGGCAGGCTTGCACGCGACGGTCCCGCGCCGCGTCCCGCAGGACGGCGGGTCCGACGGTTCCCGCGGGGACCTCGGTTCCCGCATTGCGGGCTGCGGTCACGGCATGTCCCGGACGACCCCGAGCAGTCCACGAGTGAGCGTGGTGCAGACGTCCCGGAGCTCGTCGAGGTGCTGGTCGATCGACCGGCTCAGCCAGGCGACGCCGTCGGGATGGACCCGGGCGAGCGCCGCACGGTACTCGGGCACCGTCGCCCACTCCGCCACGGTGGACGAATCGACCTCGGCGTGGAACTGGAGGCCCCAGGCGCGGGGCGGGACGTGCATCGCCTGGACGGCGCAGGCCGGGTTCGACGCCAGCACCCGGGCGCCCTGCGGGACGCGCCGGACCTCGGCGCCGTGCCACTGCAACCCGCGGTAGGGGGGCGACAGCTCGCCCAGGAGCGGGTCGTCCGGTGGGGCGGCGATCTCCACGAGGGACACCACGCCGATCTCGGGCTCGGGCATCGGCCCGACCTCGCCGCCGAGGGCGTCCGCGAGGAGCTGGTGCCCGAGGCAGATCCCGAGGAACGGCCGACCCAGCTCGGCCACCCATCGCGCGATGGCGGCCTTCTCCCCCTTGAGCCAGCCGTGCTCGCCCTCTTCCCACACGTCCATGGGCCCTCCCATGGCAACCACGAGGTCGAAGGGCTCGAGGTCGGGGATCTCCTCCCCCTGGTCGAGCTCCGCCGTCACGACGTCGAAGCCGGCATCGGCAACCTGCGGCCCGATCGCACCCAGGTGCTCGAGGGGGTGATGCTGCAGGACGAGGACCTTCCCCCGGCCTCCTGCAGCGGAGGCCCGACGGGGCGCAGGGGTGCTCAAGGCAGGATGTCGAGGTACTCGCGCACGTCCCAGTCGCTCACGGTGCCCATGAACCGCTCCCACTCGTCCCTCTTGTAATGGGTGAAGACCTGGTACATCTCGCCGGGCAGGGCCCGGCGGACGACCGGATCGTCTTCGAGGGCCTCCAAGGCCTCGCCCAGGGTACGCGGGATGCGCTCGACGGGCTTGCCCGCCGCGATGGCGTCGTAGATGTTTCGCTCCTCGGGAGGCCCCGGGTCCACGCGTCGCTCGAGCCCCTCGCCCATCGTGACGAGCAGCCCGGCCATCGACAGGTAGGGGTTGACCGACGAGTCGACGGAGCGGTACTCGAAGCGCCCCGGCGCACTCACCCGGAGCGCCGTGGTCCGGTTCTGAAAGCCCCAGTCCGCGAAGATCGGAGCCCAAAACCCCGTGTCGGCGAAGCGTCGATAGGAGTTCACGGTCGGGGCGGTGAGCGCGGTCAGCGCCCGCAGGTGCCCGAGCACCCCGCCGATCGCATAGAGGCCCGTCTTGCTCGGCATCCGGAGGTCCGGACCATCCGGCAGGAACGTGTTGACGTCGCCATCCCACAGGGAGATGTTGTGATGGCAGCCGTTGGCCGACACGCCCATGAACGGCTTGGGCATGAAGCACGGGAAGGCGTCGAGCTCCCGCCCCACCTGACGGCAGATCTGGCGGTAGGTGGTCAGGCGATCGGCGGTCAGCTCCGCCCGGTCGAAGCCGAAGTTGAGCTCGAGCTGTCCGGGCGCGTCCTCGTGGTCGCCCTGGATCATGTCCAACCCCATGGCGCCGGAGTACTCGATGACCCGGTGGATGATCGGCTGCAGCTCGGAGAATTGGTCGATGTGGTAGCAGTAGGGCTTCGTCATCCCCTCGACGGACGGCGTCCCGTCGGGGTTGGTCTTCAGCCACATCATCTCGGGCTCGCAGCCGGCGCGCAGGGTGAGCCCCGTCTCGGCGGTGAACTGCTCGTGCAGCCGGCGCAGGTTGCCCCGGCAGTCGGAGGTCAGGTAGCCGCCGGGGTCCTCGACCTCCTCCCGGCCCCGAAACAGGGTGCAGAACACCCGCGCCACCTTGGGGTCCCAGGGCAGCGGCTGGAAGGTCTCGACGTCGGGCAGGCCGACCAGCTCCGCCGCCTCGGGCCCGTAGCCGATGTAGTCGCCGTGGCGATCGACGAAGAGGTTGGCCGTCGCCCCGTACACGAGCTGGAAGCCCTTCTCCGCGACCGACGACCAGTGCGCGGCGGGGATGCCCTTGCCCATCACCCGCCCGGTCACCGAGACGAACTGGAAGTAGAGGTAGGTGATGCCGTCGGCTTCGATCCTCCGGGCCACTTCGTCCACCTGCTCACGCCGGCCGTCTCGTTCGAGGAATTGCTCGAGTGCGGTGGGCATGGGCCTCCTGTCGTACCGGTAGCGGCGGATCGGGTGAACAAAGCTTGGAAACTTCGTTGCCTGTTAGTAAACCGCCAGGAGGTTTCCTCGCCGTATCGCATGCGTGACCATCGTGTTAATCAGCCTTGCGTCGGCCCGCCACGATCCCGCCGCATCGGTCCGGCGGGGGATCCCGGGAGACCGGCGCTCAGCCCTGGTCGCCGTAGAAGGTGATGGAGAGGAAGCGGATCGGCAGCTTGACAAGCATGGTCGGGCCGTGGGGGATGTCTCCGGTGAACTGCAGGGTGTCTCCCAGCTCCATCCGGTACTGCTGCTTGCCGTAGCCGTAGTCCATGACGCCCTGCAGCATGTAGAGCAGCTCGGTACCCGAATGCTGAAAGATGGGGAACACCTCGCTGCTCTCGGTGAGCGAGACGAGAAGCGGCTCGACCCGTTTGCGGGGCCCACGAAGGCTCCCGAGCAGTTGGTAGATGTGGCCGGCCCGCGTCCCCTGGCGGACGATCTCCGGCCCGCTCCCGGCCTTCACGAAGATGGCGTCCTGCTCCTCCTCGAGCCCGCGGAAGAGCGCGGTCAACGGCATGTCGAGCGCCGCGGAAAGGCGCTCGAGCGTCGCCAGGCTGGGGGATGTCTGCGCATTTTCGATCTTGGACAGCATTCCCTTGGAGATGCCGCAGCGCTCGGCCAGCTGCCCGACGTTCAGCCCGAGCTCCTGGCGGCGCTGCCGGACGTGGTTGGCGATCACCCATCCCACGCGCCCCGGAGCCGGCTCCTCGATCTCGGTGACCTCCGGGAACGCCGCGACCCGCGAGCCCTCGACGCGTGACGACCCGTTGGTGCGCTCAGTCTCGAGCACCCTGGTCCCCCGCCCCCGCCCGGCGGGCAGTCGAGCACCGCCGGGCTTCTTCTCCGCCCGTGCCGGCTTGGGCTTCCCCCCTACCGGCGGGGTGGCCGAGGCCCCGGTGCGCTTGGCGGGTGGGCGGTGGGATCGCCCACCGTCTCCCGATCGCGCGGCTACCACGGGCGCAATATAGGCCAGCGCCCGGCCTCCGCCGTGGCTTGACCGTCTCCACCCGGCGCCCCTCGGGACGTTTGGGGCGGGTTCCCCTCACCATCCGGGTATCCACTGGGTTCCGGCGAGAGGGACCTTGGCCATGGCGGCCGCTTCGACCGTGAGGGCGACCAGGTCCTCCGGCTCGAGGTGGTGGACGTCGGACTTGCCGCAGGCCCGGGCCAGAGCCGTCAACTCCATCGTGGTGGCCCGGAGAAAATTGGCGACGGCCTCGGCGCCCCGCTGCGCCTCGAGGCGGCGTTCGAGCTCGACGTCCTGGGTGGCGATGCCCACCGGGCAGCGGCCCGTGTGGCAGTGCGCGCACCGGCCGGGCACCGTGCCGAGCGCCCGGTAGCCATCGGTGACGTCGAGCGCCCCGCCGTCGGGACCGTGTGCATGAGCACGGTTGCAGCCGAGGGCCACCAGGGCGGCCACGCCGATCGAGACGGCATCGGCGCCCAGCGCCAGCGCCTTGGCCACGTCCGCCCCGGAGCGGATCCCGCCCGAGACGATCAACTGGACCTCGCGCTCCATCCCGATCTCCGCCAGGGCCTCGGCCGCCTGGCGCACCGCCGGCAGCGTCGGAATTCCTGCATGCTCGATGAACACGTCCTGGGTGGCGGCGGTCCCTCCTTGCATCCCGTCCACCACGACGACGTCGGCACCGGCCGCCACGGCCAGCTTGACGTCGTGGTCGACCCGGGTGGCGCCGACCTTGACGTAGACGGGGATCCGCCACTCCGTGGCCTCGCGCAGCTCCTCGATCTTGATCCGCAGGTCGTCGGGGCCCACCCAGTCGGGATGGCGGCTGGCCGATCGCTGGTCGATCCCCGCCGGCAGGGTCCGCATCTCGGCCACCCGGTCGCCGACCTTCTGACCCAGGAGTAGGCCACCGCCCCCGGGCTTCGCCCCCTGCCCGATGACGACCTCGACGGCGTCCGCGCTCCGCAAGTCGCCGGGGTCGAAGCCGTAGCGCGACGGGAGCACCTGGTACACGAGCTTGTCGGAGGCCTTACGCTCTTCGGGGGTCATGCCACCGTCGCCGGTGGTCGTCGAGGTCCCGACTGCGGTGGCGGCACGACCGAGTGCCTCCTTGGCTCCCGCGGACAGGGCGCCGAAGCTCATGCCCGCGATCGTGATCGGGATGTCCAGCTCGATCGGGTGGGCACCATGGCGACCACCGAGGACGGTCCGTGTCTCGCAGCGCTCCCGGTAGCCCTCCAGGGGGTAGCGGGACACCGAGGCGGTGAGGAACACGAGGTCGTCAAAGGAGGGCAATGCCCTCCGGGCCCCGAGCCCCCGGATCGGGTACTGGCCGGTGTCCGCCATCTGGTGGACGCGCTCGATCACCTCGGGCGGGAAGGTGGCACTCGGTGCCGCGGGCTCCACGGGACCGGGCATCAGTAGGCACCGTGGTGGTGCGTCGAGAAGTGGTACAACGATCGGGCCGAGGCCACGCGCCGGACGGCCGTCGGATCGATGTGGTCGAAGCCCGTGCACGCCACCAGGCGTTTGACCTCGAGCACGTCTTCGTCGGTGAGCTCCTCCTCGCGGGCGTCGGCTCCGAGCGAGGCGATCGATCCGCCGACATAGATGACCGCTTCGTACAGCGAGTCGCCGAGACCGTGTCCCGCGTCCCCGCCGACGAGGATCGTCCCGGCCTGGGCCATGAACCCGGTCATGGCCCCGGCGTCGCCGGCGATGGCGACCGTCCCGCCCTTGAGCGAGATGCCGGCGCGCAGCGAGGCGTCGCCGTCGATGGCGATGAGCCCGCCGTGAGCGCTCGAGCCGGCGCTCTGCGACGCGCTGCCGCGGACACGCACGGTTCCGCTCATGAGGTTCTCGCCGACGGACCAACCGACGAAGCCCATGACCGTGATGTCGGGACCGATGTCCGCGCGGGATCCGCACAGGCCACCGACGAAGTACCCGGCGTTGCCCTCCACGGTGACCGAGAGGGCCCTCTCGAGCCCGACGGCCAGGTTGTGGCGACCTCCGGGGTTGCGCAGACGGACCGACGAGCCGACTTCGAGCGAGCGCAAGGCCAGATTGACCTCGCGCAGCGTCAACGCGTCGCAGTCGAGCGTGTCCACGTATATACCTCCTCCGGTCGGGGTTCGAAGACGCGGGCATCGGCGATCCCGGGCAGGTGGGCCAGTGCCCGGTACTCCGAGGCCACGGCGACGTAGCCCTCGGTCTCGGCCACGGCCGCGGGCTTGCAGGCAAAGGCGTCGCGCACGACGGACATGCCCGTGGCCGTCGTGATGACGAGCGTGAAGAACCCGTCGAGCTCCTTCATCACCCATCGCGTGGCCTCGGCCAGGTCGTCTCCGGCCGCCAGCCGCTTGGCCAGCAGGCGGGCCGCCACCTCCGAGTCGTTGTCGGAGTCGAACCGGACGCCCTGGCTCGACAACCAACGGCGGACGCTCGCGTAATTGGAGAACGAGCCGTTGTGGACCACACAGAGGTCGGCGGCCGGCACGAAGGGGTGGGAGTGCAGGAGGGTCACGGCCGACTCCGTGGCCATTCTCGTGTGAGCGACGGCCAGGTATCCCTGCCACTCCGAGAGGGCGTGCCGGCTGCAGGTCTCCTCTGGCCGTCCGGTGTCCTTGATGACGGCGACCGCCTGTCCCGTCGCCAGGACCCGCACCTCCGGCCATTCCTCGCCGAGGTGCACCTCAATCTCGGCGGCGCGCCGGAGTGGGGCGCCCACGAGCAGTCCCCGGGGGAACTCCGAGACGGTGACGGCCGGCGAGAACCGTCTCTCGAGGTCCGCTCGGACCGATGGCCAGTCGACGGGCTCGTCGCTCCCGAACGAGATCCGCACCTCCGCGCCCGCCACTGCCGCCAGGGGGCCGGCGCCACCTGCCGCGCCGTCCGAGTACACGGCGATGCCCGAGGAGTCCGGACCCCGGTCGCCGAGGGCCTCGATCATCGGTACCAGGAGGGATCCCAGCCGCGGCTCGAGCGCCGGGTCCTTGATCAATAGGCCGACCACGCCGCACATGGCGCCGTCCTCTCTCTTCGTGTCTGTTCCTGCTGTCGGTGTTCGTTCTGACCCGTCGATGGGGCCGACCCTCGTCGACAAGTCCGAAGGTGGCGGTGACGTCGCCGACGGATCCGGAGTTCAGGCCGGCGGCATGCCGCCCCGTTGGAGCCCGTCGTCGTAGAGCAGGAGGTCCTCGAAGAAGGCGCCGAAGGGGCGTACCGGGTGTCGGATCTGGATCTCGAGCACCCAGAGGAGGTCGGCGGGCGGGAATCCGATCTCCGACAGCGTGCCGTCGTAGTGCGCGCTGTGGGGAAACTCCGAGAGCCGGTGCCCGGTCAGCTCGAGGTTGAGCACCCATCCCATGGCGCTGGCACGCTCGCCCGCGAATTCGTACAGGCCCGATCCGGTCGTCTCGTGCTCCGCCCATTCGTCGCGCACCTCGTACCAGAGGGCCTTGACGTCGCGTGCGGCCCCGACCATCTCGGCGTCGTCGCCGACGGCGAACGTGTCGCCCGCGTCGCCCTCGAGCCCTTCGTGGATCGGACCGATGTCCAAGAAGAAGATGTCGTCGTCGCCGAGGACCACGCCGGGCTCGGACGGGTCGTCGAAGTTCTTGGTGGTGTTGACGCCGAAGCGCACCAGCACCTTGTGCCAGCCCTTCCGCAGGCCCCGCTCGCGCAGCACCTCCGAGGCGATCGTACGCCCCTGGTCCTCGGCCATTCCGGGCGCAAAGCGCTCGGCGATCTCCAGGAGCGCCGAGCGCGTCCTGGCGCGCACGTCGAGCAGCCGGCTCTCGCTGAACTGCGGACCGGTACCCTCGACCTCGCGCGCTGACCGCGTCATCGAGCCCCTTTCCCGGGACGGCGGTAAGCGGTGACGTAGGACGGAACGCCCAGCGCATCCTCCAGTCGTGGATCCCGAAGGGGCGGCTCGTGGAACGTGCGGATCGGCACCACCCCCGCCCAGATCGGCAGCACGTAGTCCTCCTCGTTGTCCTCGGGCCAACCGGTCCTTACCTTCGCCGAGGCCTCGAGGATGGGCAGGCGCAGGAGCATGGTGGCGCGCAGCTCCTTCTCGGTCGGCTCCCGGGCGTCGGCGGTCCGACCGGGGATCACGTGCTCGACGAGTCGCTCGAGGCCTCGACGCTTCTCGTCGAGATCCCGTACCTCCGTGGCCTGGCCGATCAACACGACGGAGCGGTAGTTGATGTCGGTGTTGTAGGTGGAGCGAGCGACCACCAACCCGTCGACCAAGGTGACGGTCATGCAGACCTCCACCCCCTCGGTCCGTGCCGTCCGGAACAGGCGACTGGCCGCCGACCCGTGGAGGTAGACGGTGTCACCGTCGCGCCCGTAGGCGAGCGGGATGACCACGGGGAAGCCCTCGGCCGTCACCACGCCGAGGTGGCAGACGATGCCGCCGTCCAGGATCGCATCGATGGTCCCCCGGTCGTAGGCGGCACGGTGCGCGTAGCGGCGGATGGTGGACCGGTCGGAGGCGGGCTCGCCCTCGGCGACTCCAAGTGTCATGGAACCAGTGTGGCACCCGAGGTCACGGAAACAGTGTTGCACCCGAGGAAACAACCTTGGTTACCGGGGTGTTACGGCTCCGCTGGGTGCCGAGACTTTTAACCGCCGGGCAACATTTCGCAACAGTGCGGTAACCAACCTGCGTTTCCTCCAAGGCAACATTGTTGCCAAGCAAGAAGGCAACCGTCATTGCCAACGAAGAGTCCGCGGGAGGAGAGCGCAGCATGGCAACCGTCCTTACCCCGGCGCAGACCAAGGGTGCCACGGAAGCGCCGCGGGCGAGCCGGGACGACCTGGAGCGGGCCATCGCTCGTGACGGGATCGAGTTCCTCTTCGCGATGTTCGTGGACCTCCACGGCAAGCCCTGCGCCAAGCTGGTCCCCGTCACCGCGCTGGACCAGCTCCTGGAGGACGGCGCCGGCTTCGCCGGCTTCGCGGCCGGCCCCATGGGGCAGACACCGGCCTCCCCCGACATCCTGGCCATGCCGGACCTCTCCTCCTACATGCCGGCACCCTGGCGCCCAGGACTCGGCATCGTCCAGTGCGATCCCTACGTGGAGGGGGAGCCCTGGCCGTACGCCCCGCGGGTCATCCTGCGACGGGCCCTCGAGCGGCTCGAGGCCAGCGGCCTGTCGATGAGGGCCGGCGGCGAGGCCGAGTACTTCCTGGTGCGCCAAACTCCGGACGGAGGGATCGAGGTGGCGGACTCGCGTGACCGCGCCGCCCTGCCCTGCTACGACGCCCGGGCCCTCACCCGCATGTACGACCACCTGACCTCGGTGGCGCGCCTGCAGAGCGAGCTCGGCTGGTCCAACTACGCGAACGACCACGAGGACGCCAACGGCCAGTTCGAGCAGAACTTCCGCTATGCGGAGCCCCTGGTCACCGCCGACCGAATCATCGTCTTCCGCTACATGGTGCACACGCTGGCGAGCGACGCCGGGATGCTGGCGACGTTCATGCCCAAGCCGTTCGGCCACCTGACCGGCAACGGGTTGCACATGCACACGAGCCTGTGGGATCTCGACGGCTCCCCGCTCTGCTTCGACGAGGGGGACCCCCGCGGGCTCGGGCTCTCCGAAGTCGCCTACCGCTACGTCGGTGGCCTCCTGGCACATGCCCCGGCGATGACCGCGGTCACCTGTCCCTCGGTCAACTCCTACAAGCGGTTGGCGGCGGCCGCGCCAAACTCGGGAGCCGCGTGGTCCCCGGCCTACGCCACCTACGGCGGCAACGACCGGACCCAGATGCTGCGGATCCCAGAGCCGGGCCGGGTCGAGAACCGCTGCATCGACGGGGCCGCGAACCCCTACCTGGCGCTGACCGCCCAGGTGGCGGCCGGGCTGGACGGGATCGAGCGCCGGCTCGATCCCGGCGACCCCTGCTCGTCCAACCTGCACGGGATGACCGCCGAGCAGGCGGCCGCGCTCGGGCTGGCCAAGCTCCCCGGCACCCTGCCCGAGGCCCTGGACAACCTCGAGCGGGACACGGTGCTGCGCGAGGGCCTCGGCAAGACCCCCGACGGCGACTACCTCGACTACTTCGTCGAGGTGAAGCGGGCCGAGTTCCACGCCTACCACTCGCAGGTCTCTCGCTGGGAGATCGACTCCTACCTCAGCCTCTTCTGAGAGCCGCACCCAAGGATCCATCGAACGACCCCCATCGACCCAGACCGTCAGAGACGAAAGAGACAAGGAGCAGCGCATGAGTACGGAAGTCACGGGCGCGACGCCCGAGTTCGAGACCTCGCTCCAACGAGGGACCAACTGGTGGGGCGCCTTCGTGATCGGATTGGCCGGCACCATCCTCGTCACGGGCATCGTGCCGTTCGCCGTCTCGTCGATGGGCGCGGCCGCCATTCCCGCCATCGCCCTCGTGGTGGTGCTCGGCCTGATCCTCTGCCTCTGCATGGCCGAGCTGGCCGCCATGCTGCCGCACCGCACCGGGGGCCTGCCGTCGTTCGCCTACGACGCCTTCAAACCGCTCGGGCACCGCCTTGCCAAGCACGTGGGCGGCGTCTCCGGCTGGGGCTACTGGCTCGGTTGGTTCCCGGTCGCCCCGATCAACATGATCCTGGCCGCCGGTTACATCGCGGTGCTTTTCCACGTCCCGCTTGGACGGTCGCTCCTTCCCCTGGGATCGGTGGGCTCGCCGATCACGGTGGGCGTCCTCATCATCACCATCGTCGGACTCATCGCCCTGTACCTCCCCTGCTACCTCGGCATCAAGCTGGGAGCCGGGTTCGCCACGGTGCTGGGCGTCGTCGCGATGGTGCCCCTCACCCTGCTCGTGATCCTGCCGATCTTCAAGCCCAGCACCTTCCACTGGTCGAACGTGTCGGGCTTCCACTTCGCCGACCCGAAGACGGCCGGGTTCACCTTCTTCATGGCGTGGATCTTCGTCATCTCGTGGAACGCCCTGGCGATGGAGGCGGCCGCCTGCTACGTCGGCGAGTGCCGGGACCCGCACCGAGACGCCAAGATCGCGCTCACGGCGGAGGGCCTCTACGGCGTCTTCATCTACATCGGCACTGCGATCGTGTTCGTGGCGGTCCTCGGGGCCTCGCTCAAGACGGCCGACCCGCTGACGCTCTACACGAGCTTCTGTGACCACATCTTCGGCAATGCCCCGTGGGTCAAGTACGTCATCGGCATCCCGCTGATCTGCGCCCTCATCCTCTCGGTTCTCAACGCCATCATGGGCGTGGGACGGTCGCTCTTCCAGGCGTCCGAGGATGGGCTCCTGCCCCGCTGGTTCATGCACAAGAACAAGCACCACGTGCCGGACCGGGCCATGGCGTTCAACGTCGTGTGCGCCGTCATCGTGGCCTTCTTCGGCTCGCCGGTGCGGATCTACATCTTCTCCAACGTCGGCTACATGGCCGCCGTCGTCCCGGCGTTTGTGGGCTACTTCCTGATGCGCCAGCTGCAGCCCGAGCGTCGGAGCCCGTTCCGGCTCCCCGGCTACTTCAAGTACATCGCACTGCTCGCCGGGGCCTTCTTCACCTTCACGTTCATCGTGGGAGGGTGGAACTCGCCTGGTGTGGTGGTGGGGCCGGGCACCTCGCACTTCCTCTTCATCCTCGGGATCATCATCGTGGCGGCGTACGTCCCGCTCTTCGCCTGGCGGGCGTGGATGGACCGCCGGCTCGGCGACGCCCTCCCCCCGGCGGTGCACGAGCCCATCGCCTCCCCGCTCGCGGCGGCCATCGCCGAGACGGTCGAGTCCCAAGGCCATGCGACCGAGACCGTCGCTCGGACGGAGCAACCGGCCGGGCCGGTCGGCGTGCCGCTCACGGCCGAGATGCGCGATGTCGGAGAGATCAGCTGAGCCATGGCCTCCGCCACGGTCTCCGACCTCACCACGCCATTGTCCGACACCGCAGGGGCTGCGTCGCCTCGCCAGGGGATCGGGCGCCTCTTCCGCAGGAAGGGGCGCTTCGACCCCCAACCCACCCAGTCCGCGACCGTCCTCCTCGCCTCGTACGGGGGACCGTTCTCCAAGGCGGCCATCGCGGAGGCGGTCCGGCTCAGCGAAGGTGGTCCCGTCGCCGTCGTGATCATCGCCCGTGTCTACGGTTCGGCATTCGGACTGCCGAACCCGGGCCTGCTCCCCACCCGCAAGGAGATGGAGGAGCAGCGGGCCAAGGTGCAGAAGGCCATCACCGCCATCGAGCGGAACAAGGTCAAGGGCTGGGGCCAGGTGGCGGCGTCGCGGCGCCCGGCCAAGACGATCGGCCGGGTCGCCCGGGCCCGCGGCGTGCGCCACTTGGTGCTGTGCACGGCGACCGCACCCGGATGGCGACGGGTCGTGGAGGGCGACCCGGTCAAGGAGGTCCGGCGGCGGGTCGGTTCCGGGGTCACCGTCACCCAGGTCGCCTGATCGTTACGTGAGCGCCGCGTCGGCCGCGGCCCGAGCCGATCGCCGACGCGGGACGGGAAAGAAACGGGACGGGAGATTAAGGAGATGAGGTACCCATGTCCATCTACCTGAGCATGCAGCGGGTCCGCTTCTCGAGCCCCGACGGGTACGAGAAATTCCGGTTGGTCTTCGGCGACGTCCGGCACCACCTGATGAGCAAACCGGGCTTCCTCCACCTCACGTGGTGGGAGCACCCGGATTACCCCGACTGGTTCAACGAGGTCAGCTTTTGGGCCAGCAAGGAGGCCCTCAACGACTGGCACATGGACACCTACCACAAGCACGCCAAGGAGTGGGCGGCCAACGGCGCCATCATGGAGGACATCATCACCAACTTCGAGCTGGTGGGCACCCGGCTGCTCCGCATCTGTCCGACCTGCGGCACCCTGCAGGACAAGCCCTACGAGCTGGCCCAGGAGCAGGCGGTGCTGCGGGAGACCTGCCCCAACTGCGGCTTCCACTTTCCCGTGGCGACGGAGACGCCCACCAGCACTGCGGTGTTCAAGGACCTCCTCGGCCCTGCCGACGAGACGCTCAACGGAGCGGTGGACCTGGAGGAGGTCATCGAGCCGAGCAGCTGACGCAGGGCAGCTGACCCGTTACTGGTCCTTCGCCAGCGGCGCGCTCGCACGTACGCCGCGCTCCATCGCTCCGCGGAGTCTGGCACCATCCGTGGCAGTGCCAGGACCCGACCGTAAGCTTCGGCCGTGATCGACCCTCGTCGGCGGCGCCTCCCTCGGATGCTGACCGCAAGGACCCTCGCGCTCGCCGGGGCGGTCGGCGGACTTGCGCTCGCGGGGATTCTTCCCGCAACCGCCGGGGCCACCACGAGCACCAGCCACCGGGACAAGTCCACGGCCACGACCGAGCGCGCCACAACGACCACTACGGCGCCCCCGCCCAAGACCAGCTGCCAATCGGTCGCCTACCTCGGGGACTCCACGTCGGAGAGCCTGATCTCCGACGACTACATCGACCCTTCGCAGCAGCTACCGGCGCAGTTCCAGCGGGTCGGCGTGGAGAACGTCAACCTCCAGATCTCCGGCGCCCGCTCCATCGTCGAGACGTACGAGGGCGAGCCCAACGCGTACACCGTGGTCCAGCAGTTGATGACCCAGGGCTACCACGGATGCTGGGTGATCGCGATGGGCACCAACGACGCGGCCGACGTCGAAGCAGGGTCGAACGTGCTGATGCCGGAAAGGATCCAGCGCATGGAGTCGCTCATCGGCAACCAGCCCGTCCTCTGGATCAACGTGCTCTCCCTCTTGAACTCCGGGTACTACGAGGAGTCCGCGATGGCCGAGTGGGACCAGGACCTCGTGCAGGCCTGCCCGCAGTACCCCGACATGGAGGTCTACGACTGGGCCTCGGTGGCGCAGAACCAACCCTCGTGGTTCATCTCAGACGGGATCCACTACGGGTCGGAGGGTTCCGCGGCACGCTCCGCCGACATCGCCAACGCGCTCGCCACGGCCTTCCCCGCGACGCCTCCGCACGAGTCATCCCGTTCAGTCGCCTCGGGCCACTCCCATCGGGCGAAGACGACGTCGGAGCGATCCAAGGACTCGTCGCACGGCGGCAGCGGATCCCACCGCTCGACCACGACGACAACGGCACCCCGCAACTGCGTGGTCCAGTAGCGACCGCCCGTGGGGCGGCCGCCGATTCACCTCAGGAAGGGCGTCCCTGTGCCGCGAGCGCCTTCAGAAACTCGAGGATCGCCGGCAGGATGTGGTGGTGGTGCATGAGCGTGTTCATGCGGTGCACCCTAAATCGGCACCCGTCCTGCGGCAATCGATCACGCCGTGGCGTCACGTGAGAGTCGCGACGACGCCAGCTCCGTCACCCACGTCTCCCCTTAGCTCCCGCTTTGGATCGCCCCTTCGCCGGTCTCGAACCCACTGTCGGCAAGGAGCTCATCGGCGCGGTCTTCGAGCAGCCGCTTCTGGAGCTTGCCGCTCTCCGTGTAGGGCAGGTCGGGCACGAAGGCGACATGGGCCGGCACCTTGAACGACGCCAGGCCGGAGCGCACCCAGTCCCGGACGTCGCGCGAGGAGAGCGACCCGCCGTTCCTCACCACCACGACGGCGAGGACCTCCTGGCCGAGGGTGGGGTGTTCGACGCCGATCACGGCCGCGTCGTCGACGTCGGGATGCTCGACAAGGCGGTTCTCGATCTCGATCGGGTAGATGTTCTCGCCGCCGCGGATGATCAGGTCGCGCAGCCGGCTCTCGAGGTAGACCAGCCCGTCGACGATGCGGCCGTAGTCCCCCGTGCGGTACCAGCGATCGGCGTCCAAGACCTCCTTGGTCGCCCCCTCGTCGTTCCAGTAGCCGAGGAAGATGCTGGCGTGACGCAGGCAGATCTCGCCGACCTCGCCGTCCGGCGCCTTCGTGCCGTCGGCGCGGCGGATCTCGACCTCGGACGTGGGATTGGGCACGCCGACCGAGGTCGGGAAGGCCGCGAGCAACGGGCCGCCGGTGCCGAGGCCCATGCCGGTCGACTCGGACATCCCGTACCCGACGCCGATCGAGACGCCGGGGAACCGCTCGTTGAGCTGACGGATGAGCTCGGGCTGGAAGGTCGCCCCGCCCCCACCCACGGAACGCAGGCTGCTCAGGTCGAAGCGGTCCAGGTCGGGGTATTGCAGCACCCGCCAAAACTGCGTCGGGACGCCGCTCCAGGACGTGAGCCGATGCTCTTCGGTGAGGCGCAGGTGCACCTCCTCGCTCCACCGACCGGGCCGGGGGAAGACGACCTTGGCCCCGCTCCACGGCTGACCGAGCAGCGCGACCATCCCCGAGACGTGGAAGAAGGGGCTGACGCACAGCGACGAAGGCTGGATGTCCGCCGACGGCCCCGCCCCCGCGGGGCTGAGCGCCGCCCCGATGGCGATCCGCAGAAAAGACGTCTGGCCGAAGTGGAGGAGGTTCCGGTGCGACAACGTGGCGCCCTTCGGCCGACCCGTCGTGCCGCTGGTAAAGAGGATGATCGCCGGGTCGTCCTCGTCGATCGCCACGTCCGGCGGCTCGGGGCCGTCCGCCTCGAGCCCAACAAGGAGCTCCTCGAAGGTGACGACCGGGACTTCCTCGTGGCCTCCGGGGGGCGCGGCCTCCCTCAGCCGGTCGAGACGGGGCCGGTCACCGAGCACGAGCCGCGGCGCCGACAGCTCGATCCCGTACCGCAGCTCGGGCGCTGACCACCACCCGTTGAGGCCGGCCACGATGGCGCCGAGCTCGAGCGTCGCCCAGTACGCCAGGGCGTACCCGAGGTCGTTGGCGCCCACCATCGCCACCCGGTCGCCCTTGGAGATCCCGTAGCGAGCGGCGAGCAGGCCGGCGAGCCGGCGCACCACGTCCCGCACCGAGGCGTAGGTGAGATCGCGCTCGGGAAAGGCGAGGTAGACCCGGTCCGGGTGGGCCTGCGCCGTCAACTCCAGCATGGCCGGCAGGCTCGGAGGGCGCCGCACGAACACCTCCTGGTGCACGCCGAGCACGTCCTCGAAGGCGGTCTCGAACGGTGCCCCGTGGCCGAGCAGGCGCTCTCGGGTGGCCTCGTCGAGCTCGGCCCCGCGGCTCCACCGGAGCGTGCTCGCGGCCCCTCCCTCAGCTGCTCGAGACATCACGACACCTCAACTTCGCACCCCCTGGGTCCCGCCGGTGGCCCAAGGATAGGGTCGTCGCCGGTGCCCGACCGCAAGCCGCCCCGGCTCACCGGGGACGAGCGCGAGACGCTGCTCGCACTCCTCGGTTACCAGCGGGAGTCGCTGGTCCGCAAAGTCACGGGCGTCGGCCCGACAGACGCCCGACGGGAGATGGTCGGCACCGGGACGACGCTGCTGTGGCTGGTCCAGCACATGCGAGGCGCCGAGATCACCTGGGCGCTGCGGCGATTCGGTGGCCAGGAGGTCGACGTGCCCTCCGACGAGGTGCTCCCGGAGGACACGTTGGCCCGGGCGGTCGACGACTACCGGGCCACCTGGGCGGTCGTCGACACGCTCGTGACCGCCTCCGATCTCGACCAGCCGTGCCGTGCCGACGACAGTGCGGGCGCGACAGGCACGCCCGTCAACCTCCGGTGGGTGCTCGCCCATCTCCTCGAGGAGACCGCCCGACACGCCGGGCACGCCGACATCCTTCGCGAGCTGATCGACGGGCAGACCGGGCGCTGACCGCAGAACCGGATTTCGTCGAGTGCCATCAGTCGATCGCTTGACATCACACTTCGAAAAAGAGGCGCCGTGTCGGGCGCCCCTTCGTCACCGGACGCCGAGTGCTCCCGAACGCCTCCCCCGTTCGCACGGATCGGCCGGCGACGATACGGTCCGGCGGATGCGGGACGAACAGGACACGCGGGGTGCCGAGGACCGAGCCGGCGCGGCCGTCGATCCGGTACCGGTCGAGGCTGCGGCATGGCGGGACCTCTGCCGCACCCTCGAGGCCCTGGGCGACCGGCTGCTCACCGACGAGTTCCCCGAAGCGGCCGAGGACCGGGTGGAGGGCTTCTCGCACCTCGCCCGCCTGGCCTCCTGCTGGCTCGCCTGGACGGTCACGCACGGTGACGCCCGCTCTCCGACCTTCCAGCGGCACAACGACCTCGTCGGGATCTGGGGCGGCCCCAACGTCGACAACGCCTACCACCACGCTCGCATCGACCCGCGACGTCGCTACCGCATCCGTGGCCGGATGCACTCTTGCGAGGACTTCATCCTGGCGGTGCGTGCCGGCTTCATGCACCGCAGGAAGTGGGGGACCCTCGTCGAGGTGACGGCGTCGGACATCGGCATCGGGCGAGGCGACGAGTTCGAGCTCCTCCTCGGTGGCGATCCGCCCGACGGGGACACGACCGGCGGACTCCGCCACGTGGCGCTCCCCGAGGGGGCCGTCATGGTCTCGATCCGGGAGTACTACTTCGACTGGCAGGTCGACGAGCCGGCGACCTTCGTGATCGAGTGCCTCGACGACCTCGAGCCTCCCGGGCGCCTGACGGGCGAGGTGCTGGCGTCCCGCCTGGCCGAGGCGGGGGCGGAAACCGAGGACTCCGTCGTCTACTGGAACCAGTACATGAGGGAGGCGAAAGCCGAACGGACGGACAACTCCTTCGCCGCCTCGCTGCAGGTGGCCAAGGGGCTGTCGTCGGCCCGCTACGCCTTCTGCTTTTGGGAGCTCGAGCCCGGCGAGGCCCTCTACGTGGAGACCTCGGTGCCCCACGCTCGCTACTGGAGCCTCCAGCTGTACACCATGGGCTGGTTCGAGCCGCCCGACGTGCTGACGAGGGTGGCGGCAATCAACCACGTCCAGACCAACGTGGACCCGGGCGGCCTGGTGAGGGCCGCCGTCTCTGCGGAGGACCCCGGCATCGCCAATTGGCTCGACACCGGCGGTCGGCGCAGTGGGCTGCTCACGCTGCGATGGTTCTGGCCCGAGGGTCCCGCCCCCGAGCCCGTGGCCCGGGTGGTGCCGGTCGAGGAGGTCCGCACCCTCGCGCACGAGAGTGACCGGCGACCGGACGCCGAGGGGCGAAGGGCCGAGGTGGAGCGGCGACGAGAGCATCTGCTCTGGCGGTTCCGAACGTGACCGCCGGGGCCGGGTGGCAGCCCGAGCCTCGTCCGGAGTGGGTCGAGGCGGCCAATCGTGGCGACGTGCTGCCGATGTCCGAGGTGGCGCGGAGACCCTTCGACAGAGACGAGCTGCTCGCCGAGGCCTGCGCCCGGCGGGGCGTAGCCGACACCGGGTTGGGCGCCTTCGGCGACGACCGCTTCCTCGAGCCCCTACAGGTGCTGCTCGGGGCGCTCGAGGACGAGGCGGCTCTCACGGTCACCGGGCGATGGATGACCCGCCGCTTCGTCGTCCGCATGCTCGAGGTCCGGCTGCAGCTCGTGGCGTACGAGGCAACGGACCCCGGGGTGCAAGACGAGGTCATCGAGCGCCCCCTCGTGGTCACCGGGGCGCCCCGCACGGGCACCACGATCCTGCACTCCCTCCTCGCCACCGACCCCCGTCGGCGCGCCCCCGAGGGCTGGGAGCTCGTGCGGCCAGTCCCACCGCCCGACCCCGACCCCGAGCGCTTCGCCGCGGACGCCCGCATTCCCCTCGCCGACCTGGAGCTGCGCCTGCCCACGATCATGGTCTCGGGGCTCCTCGCGATCCACGAGTACGGGGCGCGCATGCCCAAGGAATGCCTCTCGGCCATGTCGCTCGAGTTCTTGTCCGAGGAGTTCACCAGCCGCTACGACGTCCCCTCCTACGCCACGTACCTCGCCGGAGCCGACATGCGGCCGGCCTACGAGATGCATCGGCGAGTCCTGCGCGTCCTCCAGCGCCGGTTCCCTCCCGGGAAGACCTGGGTCCTCAAGTCCCCCGTTCACCTGCACTCGCTGGGGACCCTCCTCGAGGTCTATCCCGACGCCCGGCTGGCCATCACCCACCGGGACCCCCTCTCGGTGCTCGGCTCCGTCGTCAGCCTCCTCGCCACCCTCCGGTGGGCGCACAGCGATCGGGTCGACCTCTCCGCCCTCGGCGCCGAGAGCGCCGAGCTCTACCTGACCGACCTCGACCGGCTGGTCACGCTGTCCGAGAACGGCTTCCTCGACCGCGCCACGGTCCAGCACTGCCGCTACGCCGACTTCCTGGCGGACCCCATGGGTCAGCTCGAGGCCCTCTACGAGCACCTCGGCGACGACCTCCGCGACGACGCGCGGCAACGCATGGAGGAGCATCTGGCCGCTCGCCCGAGGGGACTCCACGGGGGCCACAGCTACTCGTTCGACGACCTGGGCCTCGACCGTGAGCGCGAACGTGCTCGATCGGCCCGCTACCGGTCCTACTTCGCCGTGCCCGACGAGCCGTGAGGAGCCCCGAGTGGAGCTGCACGCCAAGGTCCTGACCGTGTCGAGCGGGGTGGCCGCCGGCACACGGAGCGACACCTCGGGGGAGGCGGTCGCCGAGCTCCTCGCCGAGAGCGGCTTCACGGTGGTCGAGCGGGCGGTGGTCCCCGACGGGTTGAACCCGGTGACCGAGGCCCTGCGCCGCCTGGTGACCGACTTCGAGGGCCTGGTCGTGACGACCGGAGGCAGCGGGTTCACGCCGGACGACCTCACGCCCGAGGCGACGGGGTCGGTGGTCGACCGCGAGGCACCGGGGCTCGCGGAGGCGATGCGGGCAGTGAACCCCCTCGGGCGGCTCTCGAGAGGAAGGGCCGGGGTCGTGGGTGCGGCGATCGTCGTCAACCTGCCCGGCTCCACAAAGGGCGCTCGTGAGCAGCTGGGCGCGATCGTCGACGTCCTGCCCCACGCCCTCGAGTTGGCCGGAGGAGGCCGACCGCACTGAGCGCGCGAGGGAGGTCTCTTCGGGTCGCCCCCCTTTCGTCACAGACGCCACGACCTTCGTCCCTACCGCTGGCCAGGCGCGGCCGACATACTCGGTCTTGAGTACGGAACGCAATCGACGCGACGTACCGCAGATGACGACGGGACTCCCCGGGAGGTGGGTGCGGGCCATGGCGACAAACCTGATCGACCCAGACGAGGCCTCGCTGGCCCGGCCGACGATCCGCCCGGAGGCGAGTTCGCCGGTCGTCCGGCCGCTCGACTCGGGCTATGCCATGGAGGCAAAGGGGTTGACCGTGGGATTTGGCACCAAGACGATCCTGCACGATATTTCCCTGCCCTTCTCCCGGGGCACGATCACCGCACTCATCGGGCCGACCGGGTCGGGGAAGTCCGTCTTCATTCGCACGCTCAACCGGATGAACGACAGGGTCCCGACCTTTCATCGCAGTGGCGACGTGGAACTCGAAGGACACAGCATCTGGGCACCGGACCAGAACCTCCAGCTCCTCTCGCGGCGAGTGGGGATGGCCTTCCAGCGGCCCAACCCGTTCCCGATGTCCGTCGGCGACAACGTCGTCGCCGGAGTCAAGGCGCATCGAATGGCAAGGGGAAAGGAGTTGGCGAACGTCGCCGAGTACCGGCTGCGCGAGGTCGGCCTGTGGGAGGCGGTCAAGGATCGCCTTGGGGGTTCGCCCTACGCCCTCTCGGGAGGCCAGCAGCAGCTGCTCTGTCTCGCTCGCGCCCTGGCCGTCGATCCGCAAGTGCTGCTGCTCGACGAGCCGACCTCGTCTCTGGACCCCCAGGCGACGGCGGCCATCGAGTCCCTGGTGAAGAACCTGACTCCGGCGATCACTGTCATCATCGTGACACACAACCTCGGACAGGCCCGGCGGGTGTCGCACCGCACGATGTTGTTCTTCGACGGGCATCTCGTCGAGCACGGCGACACGGACCAGATCTTCGCGGACCGCGCCAGGAGCGGACCCGCCAGTACGTCGGGGGACGGTTTGGCTGAGGAAGTCCTCACCACCTAGCCGGACGAGCCGCACCGAGGCCGCCGACCAAGAGAGTCGAACCAGGCCGGTCGGGGTCCGCCTCCTCGGCGGCCCAGAGCGGGCACAATCTCGGGATGCTGCCTTTTGCTCCGCCCGTCGAGCCCATGCTGGCCCGCCTGGAGCGCGAGTTGCCGATCGCCCCCGACCTCGTCTACGAGCCCAAGTGGGACGGCTTTCGCTCGATCGTGTTCCGCGACGGCGACGAGGTCAACCTCGAGAGCCGTAACCAGCGGCCGCTCACTCGGTACTTCCCCGAGGTGGCCGAGGCGCTGCGCGACCAGCTCCCCGATCGGTGCGTGCTCGACGGCGAGATCGTGATCGCCGGGCCGAACGGCCTCGACTTCGACGCCCTGCAGCTCCGGCTGCACCCCGCGGCGTCACGGGTGAGGAAGCTCGCCGCGGAGATGCCCGGATCCTTCGTCGCCTTCGACCTGCTCGCCCTGGGCGACGAAGACCTGCGCGGCCAGCCCTTCTCGGAGCGGAGGAGGATCCTGGCACGGGAGCTGGCGGGAATCCGTCCGCCCGTGCACCTCACGCCGAGCACGGACGATCCCGACGTGGCACGAGACTGGTTCTCTCGCTTCGAGGGGGCCGGTCTCGACGGAGTGGTGGCCAAAGACCGAACGCGGCCCTACCAGGAGGGCGAGCGGGTCATGTTCAAGGTCAAGCACGAACGCACGGCGGACTGTGCGGTCGCGGGATTTCGTTGGCACAAGCAGGACGGCGTCGGCTCGTTGCTCCTCGGCCTCTTCGACGGCGACGGCGTGCTCCACCGCGCCGGGGTGTGCTCGGGCTTCTCGAAGACACGTCGTCAGGAGCTGGTGCAGGAGCTGGAGGGGATCCGCCTCTCGCCCGGCGAGCCGCACCCGTGGGTGGAGGCCGGGAGCGATCCGGCGACGTCGTCGCCGCAAGGGCCGACCAGCCGCTGGACCCAGGGCCGGGACACTGCCTGGGAGCCCCTCTCCCTCCGCCTCGTCTGCGAGGTCGCCTACGACCACCTCCAGGGCGACCGCTTCCGGCACGCCACGTCGTTCCGGCGGTGGCGGAGCGATCGGGAGCCCGCCTCGTGCACCTACGACCAGCTGGAGGCACCGGTGCCGTGGGAACTGCGGGACATCTTTTCCCTGCCGACGACCTGACCCCCAGAGCCCGCGGGTGCGGCGCTACCCCGGCGGCTCAGCGGGCAAAGAAGTGCCACCCGAGCCACATCCACCCGACGAAGACGGCTACGAACGCGACGTTGCCCCGCGTGAGGCGGTCGAGAAGGCCCTGCAGCCCGGTGAAGCGCCGGCGGCTCAGCAGCGACAGCACCTCGCAGCCGACCAGGAGCAGGGCGAGGGATGCCCAGAGGGCAAGGATGGCGTTCCGCGTCATCGGCGGAAGAGCCCCCAGCCGAGGGCGAGCCAGGCGAAGACGATCGCGCCCTTGCCGGCGGTCGAGGTGGCCGCCGAGTCGTAGAGGGAGCTGAGCGTCGGGAAGGCCTGGCGATCCGAGAGTCCGGCCAGGTAGCACGCCAGCTCGAACCCCGCCGCGAGGGCGATGACGACGACCCAGGCGGCGGCGCTCCCGGGCGCCACGGCGGTCGAGGCTGCGTCGGGCAACGAACCGGATACGGGGTCGGGCGAGGCATGCTCGGGGCGCCGCTTCCACAAGGTGTGGCCTGCGAGCGCAGCCATGGCGCCGAAGCCCACCAACACGGCCAGGTCGGCCTCGGTCGTGAAGGGGGGCGTCGTGGCCACCCACCACGAGTAAGCCCCCGCGACCCCGAGGACGAACACCCGGGCGAGCCACGTCCCCACCCCACGCAGGCGCGTGGACCCCATGCCAGATGCTGCCATCTGGGGCACACTGGCGGGCGCCGATCGGGGCAAGGGGTCGGGGAAAGAGGTGACCATGCCGAGGACCGAGGTCTTTGCCAAAGGGCTGCATCTCCCGGAGTGCCCGAGGTGGCACGACGGGGTGCTGTGGATCTCCGACATGTGGGGCAACGCCGTCTACCGCTACGACGCGGACGGGAGCAGGCACGAGGTGCAGCGCTTCGACGCGGACGAGGATCCCGGGGGCCTCGGCTGGCTGCCGGACGGCAGCCTGCTCGTGGTCGGGATGGAGGGCCGCGTCGTCTACCGAATAGCGCCCTCGGGCGCACGAGAGGTCCACGCCGACCTGAGGCCGCTCGCACCTTGGCAATGCAACGACATGATCGTGTCCGCCGACGGCAACGCGTACGTGAGCCAGTTCGGCCACGACCTCTGGGGCGGGACGACGGAGCGCAAGACGACCGATCTCCTCCGCGTCAAGGCCGACGGAGCGGTCGACGTGGTCGCCGAGGACCTCTCGGTTCCCAACGGTATGGCCCTCTCGGACGACGGGTCCACGCTCTACGTCGCCGAGTGTGGACGGTCCCGTGTCTCCTGCTTCGACGTCGAGGGGGACGGCGCACTACGCAATGGCCGAGTGTTCGGCGAGCTGGCTCCGGCTGCGGGAGCCCGCATACCCGTCTCGCCCCCGGACGGCATCTGCCTGGATGAAGCCGGCGCGATCTGGGCCGCCGATCCGATCGGCAGACGAGTGGTCCGCGCCGAACCGGGGGGCGGCATCACCGACGAGATCCCCCTCGACATCGACCCGCTCGCCGTCGTGCTCGGCGGGCCGGACCGCCGGACGCTCTTCATCTGTGCGAGCGGGCAGCACCACAAGCCGGCGCGAGCGCCGGAAGCCATGGGGCGGATCGATGCCGTGACCGTCGACGTCCCCGGTGCAGGGCGCCCGTGAGCGCGGGTAGTCGCCGATCCCGAAGCGCCGGCCGTCCTGCGTCGCACCGTCAGGCCGCGACGACCCGCCCCGGGTAGGCGCCCTCCACGGGCGCGCCACCACGGCGGACCTGCTCACCGCCGACCCACACGTGCTCGATGCCCACGCTGCCTGACAGGAGGCGGTCGCCATGTGCCGGGAAGTCGAAGACGCGCTCGAAGGGGGTCTCGCTCACCGACTGCGCGTCGAAGGCCACGAGGTCCGCCGCCGCGCCGGGACGGACGACCCCGCGGTCGCGGAGACCGAAGATCTCGGCCGGCTGCCCGCTCATCCGCCAGATCGCCTGCTCGAGGCTCATGGCCTGGGTCTCTCGCACCCAGTAACGGAGGGTGTAGCTGGGGTAGCAGGCGTCGCAGAGCATGTCGACGTGCGCGCCGGCGTCGTGGGCCCCGAGGACCCGCGCGGGTCCGTCACCAGATCGGCGAGCTCCTCGGGGGTCGTCCGCGGCAGGTTCCGGAATCGGGTCTGCAGGTCGTCCTCGAGCGTCAGGTCGAGCATCAGGTCGAGGGGGTGCACGCCGCGCTCCCGCGCCACGTCCGCCAAGGGGATCCCTCGAATGTCGCCGTGGCGCACCGTCTCCTCCACCGAGGTGCGGCGGAAGTAGCCCTCGATGTCCCCGTCGAGGAAGTCCGTCTCGTGCGACAGGGCCTCGGACTGGGTACGCGCCCGCTCGCGCCACTCGGGGTCGGCAAAGGCCTTGGCCATGACCTCCGGAGCCCTGCCGATCACCTCCTTGAAGGCCGGGACCCGGCTCCACTGGTAGGGGTTGAGGAGGCTCATCTGCGTGGTGATGAAGCGGGTGCTCGTCTGCGGCCACACGTCGCCGCCCGCGGCGGCCCCTCGGTCGAGCATGGCCTTGGCGGAACCCGGACCCCCGAAGAGGCCGGGCAGCACCGAGCCCCACGTGATCCTCACCCCGTACTTCTTGGAGAGCGCGGCGATGTCCTCGATCTCGTAGACGGGCCCGTAGGTGATCTCGGCGATGCCCCGGCCGTGAGTGGACAATGCCTCGAGGATCGCCTCGATCTCTGCGTGGTCCGCGAGCCGGCTCGGCACCGGCCGGCCGTGGGGTCCCTGGTGCGACGGTGCCTGGGAGGTCGAGATCCCGGTGGCGCCGGCGCGCAGCGCTTCGAGCATGGCGTCGCGAATGGCTCGGCGCTCGTCGTCGGTGGCGGCACGGGAGAAGGCGGCGTCGGCGCCCATGACCGACAGCCGGACCATGCTGTGCGGGACCATCTGGGCCACGTTGATGCGCTTGGGGAGGGCCCGCACGGCGTCCAGGTACTGGGGGAACGTCTCGAAGCTCCAGTCGATGCCGGCGCGCAGCGTGTGCACGTTCATGCCCTCGACCAGCGCCAGGGTCTCGATCACGAGCTCGCGGTCGTCGGGGTGGGCAGGAGCGATGCCGAATCCGCAGTTGCCCTGGATCGCGGTCGTGACCCCGTGCCAGGACGACGGCGTCAGATCGGGATCCCAAAAGATCTGTGCGTCGAGATGGGTGTGGATGTCGACGAAGCCGGGGCAGAGCACCAGGCCGGAGAGGTCGACGTCCTCGCCGTCCCCCCGCTCGATCTCGCCGATCCGGACGACGCGGTCATCGACCACCTCGACGTCGGCCCGACGCGCCGGAGCACCCGTCCCGTCGACCAACGTCGCACCTCGTAGCACCTTGCGCATGGCAGCCCCCTTTCGGCTCCACGGTTTCCACCGACTCTTGCAATCTCTTTCGATCTCTCTTGCGACTCTCTCTTGCGACTCTCTCTTGCGAACTCGCTACCCCGGCGCCCAGAAGCCGTAGGTCTGCTCCCCCGCCAGGCGTCCGCTCCCGCCCACGGGGAAGACCCCTGCCGATCGGAGCTCGACGGGATCTCCCGCCCGCACCCCGTCCAGGCCCACGCGGGCGCGACCACGGACCGCCCACTCGGCGAAGACGTACCAGTCGCCCACCACCCGGTTGATCACGTGCAGCTCGGGCTCCTCGATGGCCCGGCCCACGAGGTCGCAGCGTCCGCCGACGCCACCGGGGCCGCTCGCGACGTACGCGCCGGACGCCACGGTCGGGTCCCGGACGGCGATCCGGGCGGCCGGCTCGAAGAAACCGGCGGCGTCCGCCCCTCCGGCCAGGGATTCCAGAAACGCCTGGTGCGCCCCCTGCGCCTCGCGGCGTCGGGCGGCGACCTCCGGGGCCCCGACCGCGTCCGCCGGGTCGGGGACACCCGCGTACACCTCGTGCCAGGGCCTGCGGGCAGCGAGGATCTCGCCGACGATCCCGTCGTCGGCGACGGGAAAGAGGATGGCCACGTCGTTCTGGTAGTGGCCCCCCGTCGCCACCTCTCGGGTCGTCGACACCGATTCGTGGAACGTGTACCAGTCGGTCGTCAGCCCGACCAACACCGTCGAGCTCACGATCTCCATGAAGTTGCGCTCGTCCGCGTAGTAGCCCTGGACCTCCGTGCGATCGGTCAAGACCACCAGCTCCGGCGAGGTGCCGGTCACGTCGGGCAGCATGTAGCAGACCTCTGCGCTCACGGTCGCCATCACCTGTGCGACGTCGTTGGTCTCCTCCGAGGCGACGTGGCGATGCACGCGATCGGTCGCGGCCAACAGTGCCGCTGTGCCACTGTGTGCTCCCCTCGGTGCGTTCACCGCAGGTGCCCCCTTGGTTCTGGCATTGTTGAAAAGATTACATATGTTGGTGGGAGTAGGCCATTGACCCACGATCGGGGCGGGAGCCCCTCGGATCCGCTGGCACCGCCGCTCGACGGCGTGACCGTCCTCGACTTGACGAGGGTCCTCTCGGGCCCGTTCGCGACGCTCGTCCTGGCGGACCTCGGCGCCCGGATCTGGAAGGTCGAGCACCCCGACGGGGGCGACGAGACGCGCCTGATCCAACCCTCTCGCCACGGCGAGAGCCACTACTTCATGGCCCTCAACCGCAACAAGGCGAGCCTCGCGGTCGACCTCAAGGCGGCCAGAGGTCGCGACCTCGTGCTCGACCTGGCCCGCCGGGCGGACGTGGTCGTCGAGAACTTCCGACCGGGCGTGGCCGACCGGCTCGGGCTCGGCTACCGGGCGGTGCGGGCCGCCAACCCCGGGGTCGTCTACTGCTCGATCTCGGCCTTCGGCCAGAGCGGCCCGGATTCCTCCCAGGCGGCGTTCGACGTGGCCGTGCAGGCACTGAGCGGCATCATGCGGATCACGGGCGAGCCGGGCGGGCCGCCGCTGCGTGCGGGGATCCCCGTCGCCGATCTGAGCGCCGGCATGGCGGCCGGCACGGGCATCCTCGCTGGGCTGGTCGCCAAGGGACGGACCGGCCACGGGCGCCACGTCGACGTCAGCATGCTCGACGCGATGGTCAGCATGCTCGTGTACTACGCCGACCGCTACTTCATGACCGGCGAGGAGCCGGCGCGCATCGGCAACGGCCACTTGAGCGTCGTTCCCTACGGCCTCTACTCGGCGGCGGACGGGGACCTCGTGATCGCCACCCTCTCGGAGCGCTACTGGGCCCCCTTGTGTCGGGCTCTCGGCCGGCCGGACCTCGCGGACGATCCCCGTCTGACCACCAACGCGGATCGCGTCGAGCACCGAGAGGAGGTGAACGCCGCCGTCTCCGAGGCCTTGTCCCGACGCCCGGTCGAGCACTGGCGGCAGATCCTCGGGGAGGCGGACATCCCCCACGCACCCGTCCTCTCGATCGGCGAGACGCTCGACCACCGCCAGGTCCACGCGCGCGGGATGGTCCGCTCCTACGAGCATCCCCTCCTCGGCCCGTCCCGGGGACTCGGGCCGATGGTCCACTTCGCCGACTCCGAACCGCCGGAGGCGGTGGCCGCGCCCCTCCTCGGGCAACACACAGCCTCCGTCCTGTCGGAGGTCCTCGGCCTGTCGGACACCACGATCGACGGCCTTGCACGCGACGGCGTGATCTCGTGTGGCAGCACGGAATCGAGCGCCGGGCCGAGGCCCGGGCCCGGCGCAGACGAAGACCGGGCGGGAACGCCCGTCCGGCACCAGAGATAACCTGCGCGGAACGCGGCCGGGCGTCATGCGGAGGCGCAGGACCGGCGCTAGCCAGGGAGGGCGAGTGGACGCCGACGTGGTCATCGTGGGTGCGGGAGCGGCCGGGGCGACCCTGGCCAGTCGCCTCAGCGTCGATCCCGAACGCTCGGTCCTCCTGGTGGAGGCCGGACCGGAGATCCCGCCGGGAGCCTCCGCCAACCTCCTCACCACCGTGAGCTTCGCGGCGACCGGGGCCGACTGGGAGTTGCGCGCCCAGGTGACGCCCCAGCGCGACCTCGACTATCCCCAGGGCAAGTGCGTGGGGGGCGGTTCTTCCGTCAACGGCGCGCTGGCGCTCCGGGGAGCCCCGGAGGACTTCGATCGATGGGCTGCGTCGGGCTGCCCCTCGTGGGCCTGGTCCGAGATGCTGCCCGCCTTCCGCCGGCTCGAGACCGATCTCGACTACGGGACGACCTCCCGGTTGCACGGCGACGACGGACCGGTACCCATCGTCCGCTGGCACGACGACGAGCTGGTCGACCTCCAGGTGGCCTTCCGCTCGGGCTGCATGGCCCAGGGGATGCCGTGGGTGGACGACCACAACGATCCGGAGTCGACGGGCGTCGGCTCCTTCCCGATGAACCGTTCCGGCGGACGCCGGATGTCCACGGCCCTCACGTATCTCGAGGGGGCGCGCCACCGCCTCAACCTCTCGGTGTGGTCCGGCACCCGGGTGTTGCGCGTCGAGACCGAGGACGGGTCGGCCACCGGGGTGACGCTGGAACGCAACGGCCAGCTGCAGACCGTGCGCGCCAGGGAGGTCGTGGTGAGCGCGGGGTCGATCCAGACACCGGCGCTCCTCTGGCGTTCGGGACTGGGGCCGGCGGACCGGCTGCGTGCGCTCGGCATCGATCCGGTGGTCGATCTTCCGGCGGTCGGCGCGAACCTCCATGACCATCCGGGCGTCTTCTACTTCCTGGCGCCGGGCGAGCGACGGGTCCCGTTCTCCGATCCCCAGTACCAGCTGGGAGCCCGCTACACCTCCGCTGGATCGGCGGACGTGAACGACATGTTCCTCTCGATGATGAACTACTGGGACCTGAGTGGCTCACCCGACTTCCAGGCCCAGCTGGGCGTTCCCTCCGTCGTGGTGCTGACGTGCGGCGTGCACCAGCCCCGCTCCCGCGGCGCCGTCTCACTCGCTTCGGCCGACGCCGACGTCGCCCCCCAAGTCTCGCTCAACCTCCTCGACGAGCCCGAGGACGTGTCCCGTCTGGTCGACGGGATGCGGCGCTGCGCGGCGCTGGCCGGCCACGAGGCGATAGCGGAGTTCGTCGGTAGCCCCCTCCAGCTGGAGGGCCAGCTGGAGGATGACGCCGCGGTGGCCCAGCACGTGCGCTCCGTCGTCGCCCCCTGGTACCACCCGGTCGGCACGTGTCGCATGGGGCCGGCAGATCGGGGTGACACCGTGGTCGGCGACGACCTCCGCGTCCACGGTATGGACGGGCTCAGAATCGTCGATGCGTCCATCATGCCGACGATCACCCGGGCACCCACCAACCTCACTACCATCGCCATCGGCGAGCGGGCGGCCGAGCTCATCGATGGGCGCTGACGCGGGAGCCGGGGGCAGGGCCGGGAGCCCGAGCAGCCCGAGCAGCCCGAGCAGCCCGAGCAGCCAGTCGGCGGGATACGAGTGCAGGGTGGGCAGCGACATGATCGACCACGAGCGCCTCTTCATCGGCGGCGAATGGCAGCTCTCTCGGGGGGACGAGATCCTGGCCGTCGAGTCACCGGCCACCTGGGAGATCATCGGGCACGTGCCGCTGGCCTCCCCGCTCGACGTGGACGCCGCCGTCGCCGCGGCGCGGCTCGCCTTCGACGATGGCCCGTGGCCCCACCTGACGATGCCCGAGCGGGCGGACGCCCTCGCCGCGCTGGGCAAGGCGCTCGATCCCCTCGGCCCCGAGCTCGATCGCCTGGTGCCCCAGGAAAGCGGCATCCCCGTGTGCTTCCAGTCGGGGAGCAGCTCCTTCCCCCTGATCGACTACTACGCACGTCTGGGCCGGGAGTTCCGGACGGAAGATGCCCGTGCCGGCCGACCGGGCGTGTCGGGCACCGCCATCGTCCGTCACAGCCCGTGCGGGGTCGTCGCCGGCATCGTGCCCTGGAACGGCCCGGTGATGCAGATCCTCATGAAGATGGTCCCCGCGCTCCTCGCGGGCTGCACGATCGTCGTCAAGACGGCGCCGGAGACGCCGCTCTCCGCCTATCACCTCGCCCACGCGGTCGAGGATGCCGGACTGCCCGCCGGGGTGGTCAGCATCCTGCCCGGCGACCGGGACACGGGCGCTGCCCTGGTCGAGCACCCGGGCGTCGATCGGGTCTCGTTCACCGGGAGCACGGCGGCCGGCGCGGAGATCGCCGCCCGCTGTGGCGGCGATCTGCGGCGGGTCAACCTCGAGCTCGGCGGCAAGTCCGCGGCCATCCTCCTCGAGGACGCCGACCTCGGAGAGGCCCTGCCCACGGCCATCACGTTCGCGCTCTTCTTCAACGGCGAGGCTTGCTCGGCCTTGACCCGGCTCCTCGTGCCCCGCTCCCTCTACCCCGAAGTGGTCGAGCGCACGGTCGCCCACGTGAACCAGCTGGCCGTCGGGGACCCTGAAGACCCCGAGACCTTCATCGGGCCGCTGATCTCGGATCGGCAACGCTCCAAGGTGGAACGCTATATCGCAGTGGCGATGCAGGAGGGCGCCCGGCTCGTGACCGGGGGTCGGCGGCCGCCCGGCCTCGATCGGGGCTGGTACCTCGAGCCGACCGTCTTCGCCGACGTCGACAACGGCATGCGCATCGCCCGGGAGGAGGTCTTCGGCCCGGTGCTCTCGCTGATTCCCTACGACGGCGTGGAAGACGCCGTCCGGCTGGCCAACGACTCCGATCTCGGCCTGGCCGGTGCCATCTTCACGTCGGACCCCGGTGGCGCCCTTGCCGTCGCGAGGCGGCTGCGGACCGGGCACGTGGGCATCAATTGCCAGGGGCAGGACTGGGTCTTCCCCTTTGGCGGGTTCAAGCGCTCCGGCGTCGGGCGGGAGATGGGTATCGAGGGTCTCGAGCTCTACACGGAGCTCCAGACCCTGGCGCTTCCCCTTGGCCTCGAGGTCAACGGGGCCGACGGGGCCGTCGAGGGCGAGTAGGGCGCAGGTAGCGAAGGAAAGGGAGGCGCACCGATGGAGTCCTTCGAAGGGAAGCTGGCCACCGTGACCGGCGGTGGCTCGGGGATGGGCCGGGAGCTGGTGCTCCAGCTGGCTGCCCAGGGCTGCTCGGTCGCCGCCTGCGATCTCAACCCCGACACCGTCGCCGAGGTGGCCAAGATCGCCATGACGGCCGCCCCTCCGGGCACGCTCGTCACCTCGCACGACTGCGACGTGTCGAAGGAGGCGCAGGTGCTCGACTTCCGGGACGAGGTGCTCGCAGGGCACGGGCGGGACCACCTGGACCTGGTCTTCAACAACGCGGGGATCGGCGGGGGGGCGAGCTTCGTCGCGGAACCACGGGAGGTCTGGGAGCGGACGTTCGCGGTCGACTTCTGGGGCGTCTACTACTGCACCCGGGCCCTCCTCCCGCTACTCATGAAGAGCACGGAGGGCATCCTCGTCAACACGAGCAGCGTCAACGGCTTCTGGGCCTCGCTCGGTCCCGGCATGCCCAACACGGCCTACTCGACGGCCAAGTTCGCGGTGAAGGGGCTGACCGAATCCCTCATCGAGGACCTGCGAGTCCACGCGCCCCACGTGAAGGTGGCGGTCGTCATGCCCGGCCACATCGGCACCAACATCATCGAGAACAGCTTGCGCGCCCACATCGGGGCCGCAGGCGACGGCGACCCCGGCCTCGGGGGGGAGGCACTCCGGGAGGAGCTGGGCCGGATGGGCATGCCGACCGGGGACATGACGGCCGAGCAGGCGCAGCAGGTCCTGGTCCAGATCTCCGAGGGCTTCCGTGACGCCGCGCCGCTCGACGCTGCCCAGGCCGCCACGATCATCCTCGAAGGTGTCCGCCAGGGGAGATGGCGCATCCTCGTCGGCAGGGACGCAGAGGAGCTCGATGCCGGTATCCGCTCGGACCCCGACGCCGCCTACGACCATCAAGACATCGGCCTCAACCTGCCCAGCTCACGGCAGAACGGATAACGCCCAGCCGGACTAGCCCAGGGGCACGGGCAGGCTGGCGGGACTCCGACCCATCAGCCGTAGCGCGGCGCTCAAGGGACGCGGTGGCCCAGTAGGGCGGTGAGGCGGCGCAGTCGTTGGGCCAGCGACTGGGAAATCGCCATCATGAGGACGTTGGCCAATGCCGGTTGCTCTCGGACGAGGATCCGGAAGTCTTCGCCCTCGAGCCGGCGACCCTCACACGGTTCGAGTGCTCGCACCGTCGCAGTCCGGCTCGCATCGTCGATGAAGGAGACCTCTCCCAAGAGGGTGGGCGCCGCCTGGACACTGACGCGCCGCAGCTCACCGCCGGTCAACGTCAGCAGCGTCTCCGTCGAGCCGCGGGACAAAAGGTACAGGACTCGATCGCCGCCCTCCTCCGAGATGATGATCTCACCGTCGCCGAACGCGACCGGATCGCCGATCGCGAGCAGCGCTCGAAAGTCGTGAGCGGAGAGGGAGGAAAGAGTGCTGGTCTCGCTGCCGGAGCCGGACCCCGACAAGGGAAAGAAGCTCAGTTCATCCACCATCCGTCTCCCTTCGTCGTGATCCGGCGCCCCGTGACAGGGCCCGGCGGAGTATCTCCGCGTTGCGAGCGATCAGGTGCGCGATCTCGTCGGCGGCCCCGGCGTCGCCGCTCGTGATCGTCAGCCGGAGCGACTCGGGGAGGATCTGGTAGGCGACGCCGGTCGTCCCCGTCTCGGTGGGCGGCGGAAACACGAAGGCCTCGAGGAGGAGGTGGTTAAACGACGACGTCGAGACATCGACCTCGCAGTAACGGTGGACGTAGATATCGCCGAGGAACAGTGCCGACGATGGAGGATCGAGTCTGCTCTCGGTGGGCTCCCCTGTCCCGTGGCAATCGAGGTCGGGCGTAGGACCTCCCATCGCCAGGTGAGCGAGGAGGTCGAACTGACGCAGCCCCCAGGTTCCGCGCTTGCAGCGTTCGACGGCGCGTCGATGAGCGACGGCACACTGCTCGAGGAGGGCCGAGAGCGAGGGTGGCGGTGACCCGTTGGACGCCCGTAGAAGCTCGGCCGCCCGTGCGGTCCGACGCGAGACCGTGTGCATCCTCTCGGTACGGCCGAAGGGGAAGTGGCTGATGTCCACGGGTTCGTACTGCGTCGGAAGCCGACCCCAGAGACTTGTGTAGGCCGCCTGCAAGAGCAATTGGACCAGCGCGTCAGGGCTCAAGACGTGGCCCCGGGCCGGGCTGGGGCTGATGGGCGGCGTTTCGAGGCTGGCCACGTTCCAACGGCTCGTTGCCAGCCGCGCCAGTCGCTCCGCCTCACGCAATCTCTGCTCGAGCTCGCCGGTCACGTCCCATTCGATGGCTGTTGGTCGGGTGGGCATCGCCTCGGACGGCTCGACCGGCCGTGACCCGAGATGGGCTGAGATGCGCGGGACAAGGAACTCGTGCAGCAGGGCGATGCCGGCACCGTCGACGGTGGTGTGCTCGACCTGGAGGCCGAGTCGGCCTGCCGAGGTCACCATGATCTGGAGGCTCTTGTCGCGCCATCGGTTGGCGGGTTGGCCGCCCCAGCACCAGTCGATGCCTTGGAGCACCGATCGGATGTCCGTGTCGTCGAGGGATATGAGCACGAGTGCGGACTCGATCGTCTCCAAATTCTCCCGGTTGCGCCGGCTTCGCGTGCGAATCGCTTCGCGGAGGCCGCACCAGCTGTCCCGATCGAGGCTGGTCGCCGCGCCGACGGGTACGGGCTCGCGATGTCGACGCCGTTCACGGCTCCCCACCATGACGGCGTGTATCTGGTGCACGAGCACCGGGTACGGTACGGGGCTTCCGCCTGCGTCGATGACATCCACGCGCCAGTAGCCCCCGCCTACGGCAAAGACGACGTGATTCGCACCGGGGTACGCGCGCACGGAGTCTCGCACCGGGCCGGGGACGCGGGCGGACCCGAGCGTGGCGACGACTCGCTCGTCGAGTTGGCCGACACGAGATGCCTGCGCGGCCTCGGCGATGGCGGCGGCGTAGCTGGCGGCGATGAGGGCTGAGGGGGTCTCGTGTGGGACACCCAGCGGAACGAACACGATCCCGTAGCTCGATGACTCGGTCAGCGGTCGTCGGTCGGCGAGGTACGCCTCCCGGGCCCAGTGATCGAGAACGTTGGTGCCACTATCGAGGGCACGTTGGAGACGGCTCTGTACCGGCCCGCCGGGTCCCTGGACGAAGTCGCGAACGAGCCGGATCTCTCGGTCGATCTCGTCTGGCGAACATAGCGGTGCGACCGCCTCGAGATACCGCTCTGCGGCCGACGGGAGCGGCACGAGGGGAAAGGCCGGGGTGACGCTCAAGGCGTTGACCGCTCGAAGCGAGCCCGGGCCGCGACGAAGGAGCGGTTGAGGTAGCCGATCAGGAGCCGGCGGGGACGGAGGGGATCGAAGTGGGCCCGCCCGTGGAGCACCCGTCGGTTGTCGATCACGATGCAGTCGCCGGGTGCAAGTGTCAGTCGTAACTGGTTGGACGGTGCGCGCACAAGGTCGAGGAAGGTGCGATAGGCGTCGTAGTACGGGACGACGAGATCGCGGGGAAGCTCCCAGGCCCACGCATGGGCATGACCAAAGCGGATCGCTCGGATCCGTTCATCCAGGTCGCGCTCGACGACCCGTGCCTCGCCCCGGAAGGCGTACCGCCAGCGAGCATACGTCTGCTCGAAGTGGACCGGCACCGTGGAGAGAAGGTCGAGCGCCGCCGGATCTTGGACGCCGAGCTGATCCGCCACTGCGAAGCCGTCGACGAAGATCGAGCAACACTCCGCGTCGTTGATCGTGCAGTGCAGGAACTGGACGAGCTCCGGCACGCTCATGTACGTGGAGTAGTCCGTATGGGGAAGCAACTCGTCGGCGCACGCGGAGGGGTCCTGCGGATCCGCAGACACCGAGACCGGCGCGAACTCCCCGTATTCGGTGTGGTGCGGGGGACCCAGGCTGCGAACCCAGTCTTGAAACTCCTCCTCGGTGAGGCCACGCACCAGCGCGATCCCGATGGCGTCGAGAGCACCATCAAGGGCGACGGTCGTCGGGGGAGATCCGTGGAGCTCCAGGCGCGCCATCGACAGATTTGCGGCGTTCCACAGCTCCGGGCTGGGCGAGGCGGCCCGGTCGAGATGGGCGCGCAACCACTCCTGGGAGTACCGACTGCGATGGCGGGGCTCCTCGGCCCAGTCGATGCACACCGAGTCGTCGTCGATCTGCACGCTCCTCGGATGCACGCCGGCTGGGGGGACGCCAGGCGTCCGCTTCTGGTGAAGGTGGGGGTGCCTGCAGTCACTGCAGGGGCAGTTGTCTCGCAACCATACGAAGGGCAGGTCTCCATAGGGGAGCACAAGCACCAGATCGGGTTGAATGCCCGTCACTCCATCCACGCCTCCTCGGGCCCAACCGTCGGGCTCCCCCGGTCCGCCCTGTCGCGAAGGGGCCGAACTCGTCTATTGCCCTTGGACACCTGCGCGGAAAGAATACCCGGGGAGGGTCCGGAGGGATGGCAGAGCTCCCGTACACCGAGTTCGACACACAGCGGTTCTACGACACGCACGACGGTACGTACCGTGCCTTTTGGGATGCCAGCGGCGCTCTGCATTGGGGCCTGTTCCACGGCACGAGCAGCGGCGACGACCGCGAGACGTGGAAGGCGGCGCACGACCGCTCCACCGGTCTGCTGGCCGATCTGGCCGGACTCGGGGAGGGCGACCGGGTGCTCGATCTGGGCTGCGGCAACGGGACCGTGGCGCGCTGGATCCGCTCCACGTTCGGCTGTTCCGTCCTCGGCATCGACCTCAGCACGGTGCGGATCCGAAACGCCAGGCGAGCCGTCGGATTGGGGGCGGGTGACCCCGCCTTTCTCGCCGGCTCCGCGAGCGCCCTGCCCTTCGCGGATCGGTCGTTCACCCACGTGTGGTCGCAGGCGGTGCTCTATCATGTGCAGGCACGCGAGGAGGCGATCGCCGAGATCGCTCGCGTCCTTCGTCCTGACGGCTTCCTCGTGCTCGACGATCTCGTCACGCCCGTCGACGCCACAATGCATCCCGACTCCGTGACGCACGTCTACGAGCGGCTGATGTTCGAACCCGGTTGGGACCCCGTCCGGTATGCGGAGATCCTCGGTCGCCACGGCCTCTACGTCGACTACGAGGACGACCTGACGCCGCACCTGCTCCGCAGCTACGAAGTCCTCACGAAGTTGGCTTCGGGCGTCTCGCCCGAGCTGGCTCGGGCGTTCACCGGGACGTGCGAGGCAATTGAGCGAGGGGATGTGGGCTGGCATTCGATGCGGGCCCGTCGGATCACAGATCCGGTGGAGTGGGTGTACCGCTCCCCGGACCGAGAGACCCTCCGCCAGCGCTACGACGTGTGGGCCGGACTGTATGACAAGGACCTTGCTGCGTCCTATGGCCATGTACCGAGAGCCGCCGCCGAGGCCGTGGCGAATCTTCCCGTGGATCCTGGCGCCGTCCGCGTGCTCGATGCGGGGTGTGGCACGGGCCTGGTCGGTCGTTGGTTGTGGCGTCGTGGCGTCCGCCACCTCACCGGCGTCGACCTCTCGGAGGGAATGCTGGTCCGAGCGAGGGGGCGTCAGATCTACGAGCTCCTCGTCCCGGGGGATATCGTCCAGGACTGCGGGCTCGAGAACGAGTCCTTCGATGTGGTCTGTGCCATCGGCCTCATGACTTTCGGCCATGCCGATGCCTCCGCCCTCCCTCGGCTGTTCTCTTATGTCCGCCCGGGTGGGCACCTGGTGTGGACGCTCCGCCCGGACTACGTCGCCTCTTCGGCTTCGGTCCAACGAGCCCTGGCCGCACTGCCCGGTAGCGAGGTGTCTCGTACACAGCTGAGCATGTTCGATGACGAGCGGATCGATCTGCTGGTCTTCCAGAAGCCAGGATGATCAGTCGACGAAATCCTCGTCCCAGTCCCGATTGCTTGCTATCCGTGCTCGCGCCATGCGGCCGCCGTGCGGCCGCGGACGAGGCGCCCCGGGGTGGCGTCGGTCCGGTTGCCCTGGTCCACGGTGACGACGCCGCCCACCACGGTGGCCAGGATGCCGTGCGAGCGTTGCTCGAGGCGCTTGCCGCCGCCGGGGAGGTCGTTGACCACCGTGGGCACGGCCGGCCCCACGACCGCCGCATCGATGACGTTGAGGTCGGCCTTCATCCCCTCCCGCAGGATTCCCCGGTCGGTGAGGTTCCAGGCCAGGGCGGGGGCCAGGGTGATCATCCGGATGGCCTCCTCGAAGGTGAACTCCTGGCGGTCCCGCACCCAGTGCCCGAGAAGGTGCGTGTGGATGGAGGCGTCGCAGATCTGGCTCAGGTGGGCGCCCGAATCCGAGAAGGTCATGACCGTCCGGGGGTGCCGGAGCGCCCGCAGGAGCGTCTCCTCGTCCTGCGGGTAGCGGCTCGGCTGGATGAACAGCTGGCGGCCGTCGGACTCCAGGCAGAGCCGGATCATCGCCTCGGCGGGATGGATGCCGCGTTCGCGCGCCACGTCCGCGACGGAGGGGTTGGGAGGCAGCCCGTGCCGGTAGACCCTGATGCCCTCGAAGTCGGGTGGCCGAGCCTGCGCCCCCACCCCCGACCACTCGCCGTACTCGCCACCGACGGCCGCGTCGACGTATGGCGCGGAGCGTTCCGGGTCGCGCAAGACCGCGAGTTGCTCCTCGAGCGGCAGGGCGCGAAGGGGGGACCACTCAGGAAGCAGGTCGAACGGGAGCCGGGTCTCGAGCGAGAGCAGCACGGAGATGCCGCGGCAGTGGGTCTGGGCGATGACCCGTCCCCCGACCGCCGCGGACTGGTCGAGGAAATCGAGAAGGGGTGCCGCCGCCCTGGTCGCCACGAGCCCGAAGGTGATGGGCACCCGGCTCCGGGCACCGAGGCCGGTGATCCGCTCGAAGGCGCCGGCGCGCTGCGAGGGCTCGGCGGCGGCCATGCCGTCGTCGGCGATCTCGAGGATCCCTGCACCCTCCTCGCTCATCACGTCGACCAGTCCGACCACCTCGTCCCAGGCCGCCTGCCGGGAGGCCACGGGTCGTCCATCCGACGTCTCGTGGTGCTGGCTGCGCGAGGTCGAGAGGCCGATCGCGCCCGCCCGCAGGGCCTCGGCCAGCTGACCTCTCATGAGCTGGAGGTCCTGGTCGGTGCCCGGCCCTTCGAAGGCCCGCTCGCCCATGGCCCAGGTGCGCAGGGCCGAGTGGCCGATGTTGCAGGCGAAGTCGATGCCCTTCCGCAGCGCGTCCACGGCGTCCAGGTACTCGGGAAACGTCTGGAAGGTCCATTCGATCCCCTCGGCGAGCGCCTTCGGGTCGATGTCCTCGGCGCGCTCGAGGTTGCGCACGACGAGGTGCCGCTCCGCGTCCCGCACCGGAGCCAGCGTGAACCCGCAATTGCCCATGACCGCGGTCGTGACGCCGTGCCAGCAGGAGTTGGCGCCGCTGGGATCCCAGAACACCTGGGCATCCATATGGGTGTGACCGTCGACGAACCCCGGAGTGACCATGTGGCCCTCGGCGTCGATCTCTCGGGCCGCGTTCGCCCCGATGCGGCCCACAAAGGCGATCCGGTCCCCTACGACGCCGACGTCGGCGCGGTAGGAGCCGAGGCCCGACCCGTCCACCACCTGACCGTTCCGGACAACGAGGTCGAACGACATGGGTACCACCTTGTCACGGATGGCGGACCGCTTTCGACCCCACGCGGCGACGACCTCTCTTGACAGATCCATGGAAAGAATTAGCCTTGCCAGCTGGGAGTTCGCAGCATGGCGGGTGGGCGTCGGCGTCAAGCACCGTTCCCGGCGTCTCGGGGGACCGAGAAGGGCGGGTTCGTGGCCTCCCGGCCACGCTTCGGTCCTTCGTCTTCTCGCCGATGGCGTCCTCGGTAGTAGGAGTCAACGTCGTGACGCGAGAGTGAGTCCTCGCGTCCAAATGGAAAGGCGGGAAAGCAAATGCCCGAGGTACCCGGGTTCTTGGAGGACGTCGTCACTCCGGTTCCGGAGCGACCGAGCGCGGCAGACGTGGCTGCCCAGCGGGCCATCGCTCTCGACAATGCCATGCTGGGGATCTATGACGCCGCACTCGTTCGGTATCAGGAGAACCTCCTGGCGAACTGTCCGGTGATCCTCGGGTTGTTCACCGGTGAGGGTGGTGAGTTCACCCTCTATCGACCGGGCGAGGTGCCGATGGAAGCACCCGCGCCGCCGATCGGCTACCAGGTGGTGAAGTCCACCGGCCACAGCGCGATGGCTATCTACCAGCTGACGGCGCCCCACCTCGGCGATCCCGGCAGCGGTGCTTGGCGATCTCCGATGGAGACCTACCGACTGCAGCAGCGGCAGGTCCTCGAATGCGTCGACGACCTGCCGATCGCCGACGCGGCCAGGGAGGCCGTGCGGTCGATCCTGACGGCGAACGTCGCCTTCATGGATCGGTGCCTCGACACCGGCACGTTCGACCTGGCGGCGCTGGAGCAATTCGCCCAGCCGCTCAAGCCGTTCCTGCAGACCGCTATCGGTTACTGCGCCGAATTGCAGGTCTCGCACTGGATGGGTGTCCTCGAGGGGTGGAAGGCACTGCTTGGCGACGCGTGGGAACGGACCTACGGCGTGACCAACACGCTGTACGTGACCAGAACGAACAACATCTTGTTCACGGTGATGGCGCAATTCTTTGGCCGCCATGCATTCAACGACCGCCTGCTCCTCCTCGAGACGACGCAGTTCACCACCGAACGCGAGACGATGTTGAACCTGCTGGCTCGCATCGTGGCGGACCGAGCGCTCGGCAAGGTCTACTTCAAGGACTACTTCCTGATGGACGTCGACCTGCTCTCGACCGGGGCCCGGGACGCAGTAGCCAACGAGATGGCCCGCCGGGTGCCGGCATCGGGTGGCGCCTACATGGTCTTCTCCGGCCACGGCAGGATCCTCGAAGAAGCTCGGGCACGAGGCCTCGAACCCCTCATGCCCCCTTTGGCGCCGTTCCACAGCCAGGAGTGGCCCTGGCGCACGGACGCCTCCGGAGGGGATGGACCAAAGACGCTGGCCGAAGTCCGGTAGCAGCGTGCCAAGCGAACCGATAAGCGGGCCGGCGACGGTCGTCATCCAGACCCGGGTCACGCCCGGACGCGTCGAGGAATTCATCGGTCGGCAGCACCACATCCGGACTGTCGTACAGCGAGCTCCCGGGTTCATCAGCCATCAACTCCTTCCACCCGTGCCGCCGGCTCAAGAGGACTGGGTGGTCATCGAGCGCTTCGAGACTCGCGAACTTGCCCGGACGTGGCTGGCTTCGGACCAGCGGACCGAGGCGCTCAAGGGTCTCGATGAGCTGTTAGTCGGTGACCAAGCCGTCTCGGTCCTCGACTCGCCGAGCCCCGTCTCCCGGATGGCGACCGCGGTTATCCTGACCAGCGTCGAACCCGGGCAAGAAGGCGCGTTCCAGCGGTGGAACGCAGAGATCACGGCTGCCCAATCCCGGCAGCCGGGGTACGTGGGTGCCACACTGCAGCCGCCGGTCGACAACGTTCAGGACCAATGGGTGACGATGGTGGCCTTCGATTCGGACGTTCATCTCGACGCGTGGCTCGACTCGGGAGAGCGGGCAGCGCTCTTGGCGAAGAGCGAGGGCATGTTCCGCGACACTCAGACGAGGCGGGTGGAATCGGGCTTCTCGGGCTGGTTCGACTTCCAACGCCCCGAGGGGTCGTCCGCTCCGCCGGCCTGGAAGTTCAACTACCTCATCCTGGTCGGCCTCTACCCGATCGTCATGCTGGAGATCCTCTTCTTGAATCCCAAGATCGATTGGATGAACCTGGCGTTTGGCAACTTGATCGGCAACGTCCTGAGCGTTGCGCTGCTCGGCTGGCCGGTCGTGGCCATTCTGAGCAAGCTCATGGGCTGGTGGATCCAGCCCGCCCCCGACGCGCCTCGCACGGTAGACCTCAAGGGTGCGTTCCTCATGATCGTCGCGCTGGCGGTCTTGGTCTGTTCCTTCTACTTCATCGTCAAATACGTCGGGCCTGACGCGAAGGTCTTGAAGATCTGAGCAGTCAGCAAGCACGTCACGAGAGGAAGACCGTGATTTGGATCATCATTCCGATCGCCACGGCGCTGTGCTTTGGCCTGTGGTTCTCGCCCCTCGGAGAGAAGGTCGGCGTCTGGCGGTGGCCGAAGTGAGACCGCTCGCGAGGTCGCAGTCGTGAGACGCTCCGCCGCCGTCTCGTGCCGGTCCGGTCACGGCGTCTGCGAGGCGTTGGTCAGCCCGGCGAGGAGGAAGTCCACGCAGCGGCGCGGGGCGTCCGCGCCGGCACCGATCTCCGAGGACCGCATCAACGCGCCGAAGGGCGCGTTCCAGTACTCGGGGTCCCCCGGCCGGTCGGGTGTCCAGGGCCCGACGTAGAGATACGGCTCGGGCTCGTACCCGTCGCCGGCCGAGAACCCCAGATTGACCCGCTTCCCCGAGGGCAGGCCGACGTGTGTCGCCGAGTCGAAGTGCTCGGGCCACAGCTGGGTGGTCCCCGGCTCTGCGGAGGCCGGCAGCGACACCAGGACCTCGTCGAGGACGCGCCATCCGAACCCGAACCACTGGGCGATGGCTCCGGCGGCGGAGGCGTCCAACTCGATGGGCGCGTCGAGGTCTCCGAGCGGCGGCGTCGCCTCGCCGGCCGAGAACGGTGCGTCGACGTCGGCCCCCGCAAACCCGACCAGGTCGCGCAGCGTCGCCCCCGAGACGGCCGTGACGGCGCTCAGGCCCCCGAGCTCACGCACCAACCAGACGCCCGAGAGGCGGATGGCCTCGGGCTCCTCGCCAAACGCCGGCGTGGCGATGCCGCCCGGGCTGGCTCGCAGGCCGAAGCGACCCGAGACCTCGTAGCGACGGCGGGCGAGCACGTGAGCCGCCACCCGGTGCAGGGCTCGGCGGGTCTTCTCGTGCGAGTTGGTGGCCACGGTCGCTCACTCTCCTCCCCGATGGACGGCTCCAGCCTGCCTCGGGCGACCGGCCACGTCGACCGCTACCTTTGGGCTGTGGCAGCAGGGGCGGGGATCAGCTTCGATGCGCTCGAGGGCCGTCCGGGGTTCTTCGCCACCCGGGCGGCGCGAGAGGGGCGTCCGGAGCGGGCGACGTTCCTGCCCGAGCCAGCGCGGCGGGCCCGGTGGTGCACCCTGATCTCGGTCGACGACCATCTGGTCGAGCCGGCTCGCCTGTTCGAGGGGAGGGTCCCCGCCCGGTACGCCGACCTCGCTCCGAGGGTCCTCGAGGACGACGACGGGATGGAGTACTGGTCCTACGACGGCAACCGCCACTACAAGGTCGGGCTCAACGCGGTGGTCGGCCGGCCAGTCGACGAGCTCTCCTTCGAGCCGGCGCGATTCGACGAGATGCGCCGTGGCGCCTGGGACATCGACGCTCGCATCGCGGACATGAACATCAACGGCGTGTACGCCTCGCTCAACTTCCCTTCCTCCCTCGCCGGCTTCGCCGGGCAGCGATACCAGCTCGGCGTGAGCGATCCGCAGCTCGCGCTGGCGGTGGTCCGGGCCGCCAACGACTGGCACCTCGAGGAGTGGGCGGGATCCCACCCGGGGCGTATCATCCCTTGCCAGCTGCCCTGGCTGCTCGATCCCGAGATGGGCGCCCTCGAAGTGCGGCGCAACGCCGAGCATGGCTTTCGCGCCGTCACCTTTCCCGAGCTGCCGGAGCGCCTCGGGCTCCCGTCGCTCCACACCGGCTACTGGGACCGCCTGCTCGAGGCGTGCGCCGACACCGGGACGGTGGTGTGCCTCCATGCCGGGTCGTCGTCGACCGCTCCGACGACGTCCTCTGACGCTGCCGAGCGACACGATCGGCGTGCTCTTCTTCGGCTGGGCGATGTTCGCCGCCGTCGACTGGCTCTACTCGCGATTACCGGTCCGCTTCCCCGAGCTCAAGATCTGCCTCTCCGAAGGGGGCGTCGGATGGGTCGCCGGGCTGATGGACCGGCTGGACCACGTCGGCCGGTACCAGCAGATGTACGGGACATGGGAGGGGATCGACCTCACGCCCCGCGAGGTGCTGGCACGTAACTTCTGGTTTTGCGCGATCGACGACCCGAGCGGGCTCGACCACCGCCACCGCATCGGGATCGACCACGTCGTGCTCGAGACGGACTACCCGCACCAGGACGGCACGTGGCCCGACAGCCAGGAGATCCTCCGAAGCCAGATCGGCCATCTCCCCGCGGACGAGGTGCGCAAGCTCACGTGGGAGAACGCCGCCACGCTCTTTGGCCACCCCGTGCCCGTTGCGGTGCAAGACGACCCGGAGGCGTATTGATGACCGAGATCTCGCCCGACCCGATCCTCGCCGAGCAGTCCGTCCGCTTTCGGATAGCGGCGGCGCGCCGCATGCTGTACCGGGAGGGATGCGACTCTGACGTGGGCGGCCACGTGAGCGTGCGGTCGGCCGAGCACGACGGGGCCTTCTGGGTCACCGGGTTCGAGTACTTCGACACCACCACGCCAGATCGGGTCGCGCTGCTCGACTTCGACCTCCAAGAGCTCGAAGGGCGTCTCGCCATGTCGCCCGCCGTCAACTTCCACGCCCTGATCTATCGGCAGCGGCCCGACGTGCAGGCCATCGTCCACACCCACTCGCACTACGTCTCCGTGCTCTCCTCCGTCGAGGGAAGGACGGTCGGCATGTACAACGTCCACTCCGTCCTCTTCCACGAGGAGCAGTCGACCTACTTCGACGACGGCGTCAAGAGCCACCTGTCGGTCGTCGACGCGCTGGGGGACAAACGGGTGGTGCTGATGAAGAACCACGGCGCGATCGTGGCGTCGGACTCCCTCGAGAACGCCACCATCGAGGCCATCACATTGGAGAAGGCCGCGCGCTTCCACCTGGAGTGCGAGGCCGTCGGTGGCACCGAGATCCTCGACGCCGAGGTGCGCAACGGCAAGACGATGTACCGCCGCCACTACCTCCCCCAGATGTGGGCGGCCAACATGGAGCGGCTGCGGCGGTCCGACCCCGACCTGTTCGCATGGGCCGAGCAAGCGAGCGGCCCGAGCCGCCTCGCCGTGCGCGGCTAGGACCGCGCGCCGGAGACAGGCGACGGAAGCGAGGTCGCAGGAAGTGGATGCCGACGACCCCCGATTCCTCGTCGCCGCGGCGGCCCGGGTCCTCAGCCGGGAGGGCTGCGCCTCCAACGTCGGAGGCCAGGTCAGCGCGCGGGCCGAGGGTGACGCCGGCGCCTTCTGGGTCTTCGCCTACGAGTACTTCGATCAGGCCACGCCCGACCGCGTCGCCCTGGTCGACCAGGACCTCCAGGTGCTCGAGGGGCGGTTCAAGCTCCCGGCGGCCATGGGCACCCTGGCCCGCATCTACGCGGAGCGACCCGACGTCAACGCCATCATCCACCTCCATTCGCACTACGTGACCGTGCTCTCGGGCACGGGGCGGCCCGTCGGCATGTACGACGTCTCCGCGGTGCTCTTCCACGACGATCAGGCCACGTATGCCGACGACGGGCGCAAGCCCCACCACTCCGTGGTCGACGCGCTCGGCGACCGGCGGGTCGTGCTCATCAAGAACCACGGCGCGATCGTGGCCTCGGACTCGCTCCGCCGGGCCACCGTCGAGGCCGTCACGCTCGAGGAGAGCGCACGCATCCATCTCGAGTCCGAGGCGGCCGGTGCGAGCGAGATCGCCCCGGACGAGATCGCCCGGGGCAAGGGGGCCTACCGACTCTTGTACCTCGAGCACATGTGGGAGGCCAACTGGGAGCGCCTCGCCCGCTCGGACCCGGACCTCTGGAACCGGCTCGGGGGGTGAGCGGCGCTCAGAGCAACGCGATCGGGTTGACCGGCGAGCCCGTTCCTCCCGGGATCCGCAACGGGGCCAGCGTCAAGAGGAACTCCCACCTGCCGGCAGCGGCGCACGCCACCAGGAGATCGTCCAGCCGGGCGTTGTCGACGAGGTGCAGACCGATGGCGGTGATCCCGATCTGGTGGATCGGGAAAGGCCACCGGTCGGTGCCCCGCGCCGGCATCCGATCGGAGATTCCGTCGCCGATCAGCACCGAGACCCCGCGCTCGTGGAGCCACGGCAGGGTCTCCGCGTGGAGCCCCGCCAAACCCTCGGCGAACGGGTTGAGCCCTCCTCGTTGCGCCCGACGCCGAGCGTCGCGACCCGTCGCCACGACGAGCAGGTCCCCCGTGACGACCGAGAGACCCTCGGCACGCTCGGCCGCCTCGAGGTCGTCCACCCCGATCGCGTCGTCGGGCTCGAGGTAGGGCACCCCCCGGACCCTCGGCACGTCGAGGAGCACGCCCCGGCCGGTGACGCCGCCGGCGACCGTCATCACGCTGTTGCGAAGCGCTCCCGTGCTGAGCACCATCTCGGGTGGGTCCCCGTTCCACATCTCCGACGCCACGAAGATGTGGCACAGGGCGTCGAGGTGGGTGGTGCCGAGGCCGTGGATGTCGCCGCCGACGTAGTCACGCGTCGCCTCGTACCCGGGAAGCCCGCCGGTGTCGCGGGCGTCCCCCCCGGCCAGCATGTGGTGCTGCCCGGGGACGGGCTGCTCGGGGGTCGGGGCAGAGGCCAGGTCGTGGGCCAGGCTCACGGTCTCCCCGGAGCGGACCAGGCTCGCCGCGTGGGCACGACGGTCCGGGGTGAGCAGTGCCAGCGTCCCGCGCTCGTCGCCCTGACCGAAGCGGCCCCAGTTGCGCAGCGAGACGTAGAGCCGATCGAGCTCCTCGGGGGTGGGTTCGGTGGTGACGGCCACGGTCGCACACTATCCATGCGCTCGAGGCAGGGCCGTGTCCGGACGACGCCGAGACCGGTCTCTCGGTGTCGTACCCTCCTGCGATGAGCGATGACCCTCCCGGCGTCGAGCCGGAGATAGGCGAGGACACGATCGAGCACGCGCTCGCCCGCGTCGAGGAGCTCGCCCCCACGCCGGTCTGCCCGTGCTGCGGCGCCACCGAGTGGAACGGGAGCAGTGTGGTCGACGGTCTCATGATGGTGGCCGTGGAGATCGAGGGGCCCGAGGCCGACGGCGAGGACGACGGCCTCGGCGGCCAGACCCTCCAGCGGATCTCCGGGGTGGCGTTCGCCTGCGCGAAGTGCGGCTTCCTCCGGTTCCACGTGTCGCCCTCGGCCGACCTGCGGAGCGCCCCAGAGCCCTGATCCGACCCTCCGATCACCGAACCGGGGTGTGGGGCGGGAAGCCCACGGCTTCAGCCGTGGGAGCCAGAGCCCCGTTCGGGCCGGAGGCCCGATCCGGTTACACCCACATGCCACCGTGGCGCTAGTGAGGTACTCCCGGACGAACACGCCCCTCGAGGACGTCCATCGCTACAGCCAGAGGTAGGCGGCCTGAGTGACGACAGCCGAGGTCCGCTACAACTACCGGCTCCGGGTTTCCGACCCCGACCGACGGCTCCTGAGCGACGTCTATGACGCCTGCCGGACGGTGTGGAACCGAGCGCTCGGCGACCGGACCGACGGTTGGAGGAACGAGCGCCACCACGTCTTCTACGCCGAGGCCTCAAAGGCCCTGACGGCACGGAGAAAGGCCCTTGACTGGCTCCGGGCCCAGCCTCAAAACCCCCAGGAGTAGGTGCTGCGCGACCTCTACCGCTCGATCAGGGCCTTCTTCGACAAGGCCAACCCGGCCGGACGCCCGGCCTTCAAGGCCAAGCGCCGGTGCTACGCCACCGCTCGCTGGACGAAGAACGGGTTCACGGTGTCGGGCACCGGGCTCGGCCACCTCGGCGACCGACTGCAGATCGCAACGGCCGAGGGACGCAGGTCGCTGCGGGTGGTCTGGTCCCGGCCCCTGCCGACCGCTCCCTCGAGCGTGACGATCTTTCGGGACCGGGCTGGCCGGTACTGGGCGAGCTTCGTCGTCCGCCTCGAGCTCCCTTGCCAACCGGTTCTGCCGACCGGCAAGACCACGGGACTCGACGTCGGGCTTGCCACCTTCGCTACCACCGAGGATCCCTCGACCGACGTGGTCAATCCCCGCTTCGCCCGCCGGGCGGCCAAGGCCCGGGCCCGCAGCCAGCGGGCGGTTGCCCGCAAGCAGAAGGGCTCGGCGAACCGCGCTCAGGCCGGAGCCCGGCTCGCTCGGATCGAAGCTCGAGTGGCCCACCAGCGCCGGGACTTCCACCACCAGGCGGCTCGCTTCCTCGTCTCGGCCTACGACGTGATCGGTGTCGAGGACTTGTCCGTGCAGCCGATGGCGGCACCGGGGTCGAGGTCGGCGAAAGGCCGGTCTCAACCGCTCCATCGCCGACGCCGGCTGGGCTCAGTTCCGCGCTGTCCTCGAATGGCAGGCCACGAAGGCCGGGGCGGGGATCGTGGTGCTGTCCGCTCGTGGCAGCACCCAACACTGTTCATCCTGCGGGACGAGAGCCAAGCCCCGCATCGAGCTCTCGGACCGAGTGTTCACTTGCCAAGATTGCGGTCTCGTTCTCGATCGGGACCGCAATGCGGCAAGGAACCTCAATCCGGGCCACCCTCGCAACCGGCTGGGCTGTACCGGTGTGGGCGTTGACGGCAGTAAGACCGGAGTCCCTGCGGGGACCCTGGCGGCCTGAGCCCCAGAATCCCACGACTTCCGTCGTAGGAGCAGTCAACCCACCTGGGCGCCCGTCGGCGCGTGGTCGCCACCGCTCCGGGCGTCGATCCTGGCGGAGAACACGAGCCCGGGCAGCAGGTCCGCCACCGCCGACTCGTTGACGGGGGTCAGGACGAGGCTGAGGTTGGAGGAGGCCGGTTGTTGGGACGACGTGGCCGGCGGCGCGTTGCCGACGACGGGCTCGACCCGGGTCACCCGGGCGGCGAGCGGCACGTTCAGTCCGGGCCCCGAGATCTGCGCCGTCATCCCCAAGCGGATGCTGGCCAGCTCCTGCGGCGCAACGGCGCCTACCAGATCGAGCTTGCCCGGGTCGTACATGGTCAGGATGGGTTGGCCGAAGGTGACCACGCTGCCGGCGCTCCGATCGACGCTCGTGACGATGCCGCCCTCGGGGGCCACGATCGTGCTCGACGCGCTCACCGGGACGCCCTTGGGGTCGAGGACGCTGGTCACCACGTTGGCCAGCGGCTGGCCCTTGGCGACGCGCTGCTCGGGGTTGACGTCGATGGCGGAGACGACGCCTCCCGTCGAGGTGCCCACCGAGATCGGGGTCGCGGTGAGGCTCACGTCACCGACCGCGATCCATTGGTTGCCGAGCAGCCGGTACTGCACGATCCGGTACCCTCCGTAGGCCGTCGCCCCGACGAGCGCCACGAGGACGGCGATGGTGGTGAGGCGCCGCCCAGCCCTCCGGGCGCGACGGGGGGACCCGGGACGAGGCGCCGGGGGGCTGTGGATCGGTTCGGTCCCGTCCTCCTGGTCGAGGTGCAGGGGGGGGACCACACGCCGAGGCGACGGCGAGCCGGCGATCCTCTCGAGGGTGAGCTCCGGCGAGTCTCGAGGCTCCGGGGGCGTGGCACGGCGAGCTCCGGCGGCCACCGGCTCGCCGCAGTACGGGCAGAAGCTGTAGTCGGGGTGGCTCGGATGGCCGTTGGAACAGCCTTCCCTCGGCGTGGTTCCGTCGGTGCCCGGCGCACCCTGCTGCTCGAAGAAGAGATCGGTCACCTCGAGACCACCTCGCCGCGGGTGGCGATGGGTACGGCGCTCGAGGCGCTGCCACCGTCGGCGGCCGCGGCCGGCTGCAGCCGGCGACCGCGCGTGGCACGGCGGACCCCGAAGGTGTTGTCGGGCCAGATCGCCTCCAAGACCACACGACCCAGGAGCAGGACGAAGATCGACGCCCAGACGACGGACAGCACGGTGGCACCCAGGTTCTTCATGACCACGAGTCCCACCACAATCGAGACGACGTTGAGCGCCAGGAGCAGGATGTGGGGGATCACCTGCTCGAGCGGGTCCGCTCTCCGTGAGACGTTCGTGACCTTCCAGGTGCCGCGCTGGCCGAGCAGCACCGCCACCAGCGACCGGGCGTGCGTGGGCGCGGCGGCCATGCTGGTGCTGATCGCCGTCACCCGGAAGCCACCTGCCTGGAGCGCGGTGACCGTCATCATCAGCACGTAGAAGGGCAAGTAGTGCTCCAGCCAGGTGAGGCCGTCCACCCGTACGGGGCTCAGGCCGAACAGCAGGTAGGCCGACGGCAGCACCATGAAGACGAGCACGGAGATGGCGAGGAGGTAGTTGGTCCCCGTGAACAGGTACTGGAGGCGCTGATCGAGCGTGAGGCCCCGGCGTCGGGCGAACCCCGATCGGAGGAGGATCTCGAACCCTCCCTTCGCCCATCGGAATTGCTGGCTGAAGTACGCAGGGACCGTCTCGGGAGCCAAGCCCCGGGCGAGGACCGTCGGGACGTACACCGACTTCCAGCCCTGGCCGTGGAGGAGCAGCGAGGTCCAGATGTCCTCGGAATTGCTCCCCTCGTAGAGGCCCCCGACCAACTCCAGGGCGGAGCGCCGGAACATGACGTTGGTCCCGACGCAGAAGGCCGAGTTGAATCGGTTCTTGCCGGGACAGATCAGCTCGTAGAAGAGCCGTTGCGCCTCCGACGTGCCCAGGGCGAGGAACTTGTGCCGGTTGCGGTACGTCTGGGGTGCCTGAACGAACGCGACGCGTGGATCGGTCATGTGCGGAAGGACCTCGATCAGGAACCGTCGGCTCGGTATGTGGTCCGCATCGAAGAGGACCACGTACTCACCACCGGTCCTGTGCAGCGCAGCGTTGACGTTGCCGGCCTTGGCGTTGCGTCGATCGCCACGCCGGAGGTAGCCGACGCCTTCACCCCTGCACCATTCGCGAAGCGCCGTGCTCCGTCCGTCGTCCAAGACCCAGGTGTGGTGTGCGAGCTGCATCTCCCTCGCCGCGCGCACGGTCGCGGCGATGACGTCGAGGTCCTCGCCGCAGGTCGTGACGAAGACGTCGATGGTCGGAGGTGGCTCACCCGCCAGGAGCCGGGTCCGCCAGGCGAAGACGTCCGGCGAGTCCGGCCGGTCGTCGTGGGCCAGGATCGTCCACCAGGTCCCGACCGCCTGGAAGATCGTCAGACCCTCGGCGGCGACGACGACCAGCCAGAGCCACAGCTCGCCTCGATAGCTGGGCGTGAGGAGAAAGGCGAAGTAGAACGCGCTGGCGAGAAGGGCGGCGCCGATCGCCAGGCGGGTCGACCGTTGCAAGGGCCTCGAGCCCTCGGGGTTGTGTCGGAGGACGGCGACAGAACGCGTGCGGTGTTCGATCAAGGCCGGGGTCCTCGCTTGGAGGGACGTGGGAGAGAGGATGCAACTGGCCAGATGCGTTCGAACTGCTCAACTCGATCGTAAGTCCGTGGCTCCTCCCGCGTCCATATACGGAGCGTTAACTGCGACAGGCGCGCACCCCTGGGCGCGTGTCGTGCGGCAGGGGTGGAGAGTTCGTGACCGAATTGCGACGCTTCCTCGTCGCGACGGGTGCCGGCCTCGTTGCCGAACCTGCCACCCGACGGCCAACGAGGTTCGTTGCATTCTTGATGTAGGAACCATCGGATCGCTCGCCGGCGGGTTTCGCCGGCTCATGGGGAGCCCGGATCTGGCCCCGGAATCCCGCTCGAACCGACGGTCGGGGCCTGATACGGTCTGGCTGACCTGACGCAGGGTCAGAAATGCGATCGGAGGGAGGGGCGGCATGGCCTATCCGCTGGAGGTGGGGGGAGTCGACGACTACCCGGTCAAGGTCGGCAGCATGCTGCTCACCATGGTCGAGCCCCACGAGGGCTACGAGCGCGCCTACAACCGGTGGTACGAGCGAGACCACTTCTACGCGGGTTGCATGATCGGCCCCTGGCTCTTCGCCGGGAGCCGCTGGGTCGCCACCCGTGCGCTCAAGGACCTGCGCTGGCCCCGGCCCGAAAACGCCATCGCCAGGCCCTACGACGCGGGCAGCTACGTCGCGATCTACTGGGTGGAGCAGGGTCACCACAAGGACCACTTCGAGGGATGGGCCACGCCCCAGGTGCGAGACCTGTACGCGCACGGCCGCGGATTCGCCGAGCGCACCCACGTGCACACCTCGATGTTCAACCACCTCGGGTCCGCCTACCGCGACAGGGACCCGGTCCCGGTCGATCTCGCCCTCGACCACGGCTACGACGGGTTGATCGCCCTGTGGTGGGACGCCAAGTCGGGAACGGCCGACGCGCTCCGCGGCGAGCTCGAAGCCAAGTTCCTCCCCGACCTGCTCGCCGGGTCCGGGATCGAGATCGCCTCGTCGTGGACGCCGAGCAGCCCCGACGAAGGTCCCCGCGACGTACCGATGGACCTGGGCTCCTCCGCCGGGGGGAGGGGCCGGCTCGTGCAGCTCCTCTTCGTCGACGGCGACGTCCCCGGCGCACTCGACAAGGTGCGGACCTACGCCGAGGCCGTGGAGTCGGCGGGTCTGGCCGACCTGCTGCTCGCCGCGCCCTTCCTGCGGACGGCCATCGGCACCGACAAGTACGTCGACGAGCTGCGCTAGCCGGCAGCCGAGCCCTCGATGCTCCGAGGCGAGAAGATCCTCCTGACCGGCCCGGCCGGTCAGATCGCCTACCCGCTCACCGCCTACCTCGCCCGCGACAACGAGGTGTGGGGCGTCTCGAGGTTCGAGGACGCGGCGGCGCGCCAGCGGATCGAGGCCGTCGGCGCCAAAGCCCTCCCCTGCGACCTGGCCAGCGGGGACTACCGGCAGATCCCGACCGACTTCACGTACCTGCTGCACCTGGCCGCATACCAGGGAACCGACCTCAACTTCGACTACGCCATCGCGGTCAACGCCGAGGCCACCGGCCTGATCATGCAGCACTGTCGCGGCGTGAAAGCGGCGCTGGTCATGTCCACCTCGTCGGTGTATCGCGCCAACGCCGACCCGTACCACGCCTTCGTCGAGAGCGATCCCGTGGGCGAGGCGGCCACCCCCTGGGCACCCACGTACCAGGCGTCAAAGATCGGGCAGGAGGCCGTGGCGCGCTTCGCGGCGAGGGCGTTCGGCATCCCGACGGTGATCGCCAGGATGAACGCCTCCTACGGACCCAACGGCGGCCTCCCGGCCTTCCACCTCGACGCCATCCGAGCGGGCATGCCCGTGCCCGCTCGGTGTGATCCCTGCCCCTACAGCCCGATCTTCCAGGACGACATCAACGAGCAGACCGAGGCGCTCCTGGCCGCGGCGACCGTCCCCGCCACGATCGTCAATTGGTGCGGGGACGAGGTGGTCTCCATCCAGGAGTGGACCGCCTACCTGGGGGAGCTCACCGGCCTGCCGGCCAAGAGCACCGTCGTCGAGGCCCCCGGATCCCACCGAGGCATGGTGTGCGACCCCACCCGCCGAGTCGCACTGACCGGGCCGTGCCGCGTCGGATGGCGCGACGGCCTGCGCCGAGTCGTCGAGGAGCGGCCGCCTCCGGCGTCCTGAGCCGTTGCGGCGTCGTGACCGCACCTGAGCTAAGCATTCCGCCATGCTCGACGACCTCGCGGGCCTCGACGCGGTCGCCCAGGCGGAGCTCGTCCGATCGGGATCCTGCACCCCGCTCGAGCTCGTAGAGGCGGCCATCGAGCGGATCGAACGGGTCAACCCGATCGTCAACGCGGTCATCACCACGCGCTACGCACGGGCCAGGGCGGAGGCCGAAGCGCTGGCGGGCGGTGCTGGCAACGGCGCGGGGCGACGCCACGCCCCCCTCCTCGGCGTGCCCTTCCTCGTGAAGGACGCCGTGTGCCAGACGGCCGGCGATCCGTACCACGTGGGCATGCGGGCGCTCCGGGACCGCCGCTACGTCGCTCCCCGGGACTCGTACCTGGCCACCAACTTCCGGGACGCCGGCCTCGTGATCCTCGGCCGGACCAACCTGCCGGAGCTGGCCATGGGCCCGACCACCGAGCCCCTGGCCTACGGAGCGACCCACAACCCCTGGCATCTCGACCACACCCCCGGGGGCTCGAGCGGGGGCTCCGCCGCCGCGGTGGCCGCCGGCCTCGTGCCCTCGGCACACGGCAACGACATGGGCGGGTCGATCCGCATCCCGGCCAGCTTCTGCGGGCTGGTCGCGCTCAAGCCGACCCGGGCGCGCACGTCGCTCGGGCCGGAGCTCGGCGAGCTTTGGGGTCCGGTGACGAACGAGAGCGTGCTCACCCGCAGCGTGCGGGACACGGCGGCGCTGCTCGACGCGGCGTGCCGGCCCTGGCCGGGCGACCCCTACGTTCGCGCCGCCCCCGAGCCGGCCCTACACGAGCGAGGTAGGCGCGGACCCCGGTCGGCTGCGCATCGGCGTCTGCGCCGAGCTCCCCGACACGCCCGTCGACCCGGAGTCCCGTGCGGCCGCCGAGATCGTCGCGCGGCTGCTCGAGGAGGTCGGCCACTCGGTCGAGGACGCCTACCCGAGTGCGCTCCGCGAACCGGTGATGGCCGAGGTGAGCGCGGTGGTGTGGGGCACGGGGGTGCGACGCGACGTCGAGCGACTCGGCGAGGCGTTGGGTCAGCCGATCGACCCCGACGAGCTCGAGCCCTCCAACCGGGCGCTGATCCACGCGGTGGCGGGGGTCACCGCGACCGAGTACCTCGCCGGCCTCGAGAAGATGTACGCCTGGGCACGCCGGGTGTGCGCGTGGTGGGCGGACGGGTTCGACCTCCTCCTCACGCCGACCACCACCCAACCGCCGCCGCTCCTCGGCGTCATGGCGCCCGACGCGGACGCCGGTCGGCTGGCGGCGATGATGGGCGCGCTGACCCGCTTCGTGGCGCCGTTCAACGCCACCGGCCAGCCCGCCGTCTCGCTCCCGTTGCACTGGACGCCCGACGACCTCCCCGTCGGCGTCCAACTGGTCGCCGCCTACGGCCGGGAGGACCTCCTGATCCGGCTCGCCTCCCAGCTCGAGTCGGTGCGGCCCTGGGCCAACCGGCGACCGCCGATCCACGCCTGATTCCCGGCGTTGGTCCACGCGGCGCGAGGACCTCTCGGACAGCACCGTCTCGCTCTCGTCGCCACGGAGGGGCTTCACCCCTCGGCCGCAAGGGTCGATTCCCTCGTGGCCGATGATCGTGCGGCCGCCACGGCCGCAAGGGACTCCACGCAGACAGGATCGAAGCGGCTGCCGGCGCTGCGACGGATGACCTCGAGGGCGTCTGACGAGTCGAAGGGTCCTCGGCCGGGGCGACCCGCGACCAGTCCTCCGAAGGCCGCGCAGACGGCGATGACTCGCGCTCCGAGGGGAATGGCGTCGCCCGCCAGGTGGTCCGGGTAGCCGCTGCCGTCGAAGCGCTCGTGCGTATGGCGCACCACGCGGGCCACTGCCCTCGAGCCCGGGCGGCGCCCGATGATGTACTCGCCGATGACCGGACCGAGGCGCGCGAAGCGCAACTCTTCGGCGTCGAGCGAGGTGGGCTTGGTGAGGATGGCGCTCGGGATCGCCGCCATGCCGACGTCGCGCCACCGGGCGGCCTCACGGATCGTCGACACGTCGGGTTCGGACATCGCGAGACGCCGAGCCAACGCGACTGCCAGCGCTGGGACGGTGTCCAACTCCGTGCCGAGGTCGGGCTCCGACGAGCGTTCGGCCAGACGCTCGACCGTGACTTCGGGCGGAGGCCCGTCGTGGAGATGCGCAGCTTCCTTGTGCACATACATGCGCTGGTCAGCTATCTGCAACGCTTCGAAGACGTCGGCGGTCTCCTCGGGCAACCGGACCGATCCGTGAGATCCGTCGACGCCGAAGCCGCTGCCCCGCTCGGAGAATGCTCGAGAAACGGGGACGACGACCTGCGCGTCGATATTCGACACCGGAGGATGCAGCAGTGCACAGAATTCGTCGCCCCCCATCCGGTAGCCGAGATCACCGGGTTCCAGATGATCGGCAAACCTCCGCCCCAGCCAGGCCAGGAGGACGTCCCCGGCGAGGTGCCCGTAGGTGTCGTTGTAGTGCTTGAACCGGTTGAGGTCGAAGATCGCCACGACCAGAGGCGCCGACGGGCTGGCGGCGGCGGCATCCTCCCGGAGGTCGCTCAACAGCTTGCGCCGGTTGCCGAGACCGGTGAGGGGATCGTAGAGGGCCTCGGTTCGGCTGGCCTTGAGCAGGCCGAGGTGCTCTCCGAAGGAAAGGGCCAGACGCAACAGCGCCACCGCCAACGTCGCGCCGGCCAAGAAGACGGCTATCGCGTCGAGGCGGACGAAGTGGTCGTACAGGAACAGGACGAGCGCGGCCAGGGCACACAGCAAGGGCGTGACGGCCAGCGGCCAGCCCTCGAGGCGACTCACCGGCCGGTGATCCGACGACTGCCAGGCGGCGAGCGCCAGGAGCAGTGCCGCCAGGGGCCAGAGCGAATCGAGGGGCCGTCCGTCCACGTACCCTCCCGTTGCCTGCGCATACAGGTACCAGGTGCTCGCGGCGGCGCTCACGATCAAGCCGACGCCCAAGAGGGTGAACGTCCTCCCCGGGCGCCACCGGCAAAGAGCGAACGCCGTGAGCACCAACGCCAACAGGACCAGGTCCGCCACCGGATAGGTCAGACGTGTGGCCTCGATGGACGGGCTCACCGCCTGACAGCAATGGGCGACGATCGGCTGGTCGACGAAGGCGGCGAGCAGGGCGGCACACGCCAGACCTTGGAGCGCCCCCTCGAGCCAGTAGCTGACCTGGAGCCGCCGGATCCTCGAGCCGACGAGGAGCAGCAGGCCGAGGTAGGCAAGCGGATAGAAGGCCAGGTACATGAGGTCGGCCGGCGCGGCGAGCGGGGGTTGAGCGGTCGGGCCGTAGACCACGATGTCGTAGAGGTCGCCTCCGAACGAGACGACGAGAGCCAGTCCCAGCGCCAGCCAGACCCCCCGCTCCCCGGAACCGAACCACCCGCGAGCGAGACAGACGGCGGCGGCCCCCACGAGGACGATCGGGTAGTCCCATCCGACGACGATGCCCTCGAGGCCGGTACCCCCGAGGCCGAGGACGGTATGGAGCACGTGCAGCAACACGCCCACCAACGTGGCGGTGGCCAGCGCGCTGATCCACAGACGGCCTCGCGATCCCAGGGGGCCGACGCCCCTCCGGGCGCCACCCTCGCCTCGGAGGATGCGGGCGACATCACGCCCGGGGCGACCCTCTGGAGCGGCGCGTCGCATGGCTCAACAACTGGTGGGTGGCCCGTGTCGAAGCCACCACCCGCTCGCGACGGACGACGATCTCGTATTGACAGCTTCCAAGCCTCGCTTCAAAGTGCCTCGAGACCGACGTGGAGCTGCGGAGCGATTCGACCGATGACCGACCACCACCTCACGGCGAGCAGAGACCGCCCGGGCGGAGAAGACGACCGCTTGGCCGCGAGGCACGGCGATCGGCTCTGGCACGATCGACCGCCGACGCGACACGACCTCGGCGCGATGGTGGCGCTGTTTCCCGACGCAACGGCCGCGCGTCACCTGGCGCGTCCGGGCGGCGTCCCGAGGGACGAACTCCATCTCAGCCTGGCCGTGCTCGAGCCAGATCAGATCGCCAACCTGGTGGGTCTCCGAGAGACCCTTCTCCACCTGGCACAGGATTGGTTTCCCCTGGAGGGCTCGGTCGGCGGTCTCGGCCGCTTCTCCGGAGGAGGCAATCCGAGGGGAGACCCCGTCTTCGCGTTGGTCGACGCCGATCACCTCGCAGAGCTCCGGCGCGACGTCGTCCTGGCACTCGACACGGCCGGGTTCGAGGTGGCGGGCAAGGAGAGCTTCATTCCCCATATCACCTTGCGCTGGATCGCCCCTTCCGAGCGGATCCCAGACGACGACCCCGGTTCGGTTGGCATGACCTTTGATTCGCTCCATCTCGTCGTGGCCGATGAAAGCGATGAGGCTCTGCCCTTCGGCTGCCGGCGGCGGGAGCCTCCTCCGCCCACCAACCCGGGCAACGGGTAGCGCCGACCGAGTCTCCGTCAAGCCGGTGACGAGCGGGGCCCTGGGGCGCTGGAGCCTCCAACGTCCGGCGCCGACCGGCCGTTGCCGTGCCCGACCGGCCTCCGGCGCTCGTTCTCCGGGTACCAGCTCGGTACGGCGGGTCCGAGATCCAGCCGGGTGAGCCTTCCCTGCTTGAAGGTAGCGGCGGCCTGGCCTTCGAGTCCTTCTCCCCCACCAATGGGATACCGCATGCGCCACGAAACACGGCTCTTCGTCGTCTGCCGGTGTGTCAGATCCATCCGGACACCCTGGGCGAGCGATCGCTGCAACATCGGACGGAGTTGCTTGGCCCGGAACTGGCCCGGTTCTGGAAGCGGTGGTTGCGAGACGATCTCGGCATCGTCCGCGACCAGACCCATCAAGGCGTCGAGGTTCCCTTCCAGCCAGGCGCGCTCGAACGCCACGGCGGCGAGAAACTCCTGCGTGCGTTCGACCCCATGAGCGATGAGGTCCTCGATGAAGCGATCGTCCCGGTTGAGCCTCGAGACCGCACCGATCCCGCCCTGGTCCTTGAATCGGGTCAGTTCGATCGTCCGCACGATCACCGGGCGGTACTCCGACTCGGGCTTCAGCATCCCGCAATCGAGGAGTTGGTTGATCTTCTCGACGAAGGCCAACGACTGGTAGAGCGTGAGACTGCCGACGAGGTCACTGCCGCGATCGTGGACCTCCTCGCTCTGACTGGGCTCCATCTCCTGTTGGCGGCGAAGGACGCGGATGACCCACAGCTCGTCCGGTTGGGCCCCCAGGAGACCGTGGACTGGCGGATTCTGTGCGAAGAGGCCGTCCCAGAACGAGTCGTGCCCGACATGCGAACCGCGGAAGAGTGGGGGGACGGCCGCCGAGGCCAGGATCGTCTCCGCGGTGATCCGCTCGTGATGGCTGTTGAATTCCTTCGACTTACCATTGTGGACGTTGATAGCGTCGAGTATGAGCATCGGATATCGCTGATCGACATCGATATCGATCGCGTCGAAGTCAACGAACCGACACAACAGCTGACGGAGTTGCCCCGCCCCTAGCTCGGCCCAAAATGAATGATGCAGCGTCGACGACGGTAGGAGGCCGATGCTCTGCATTTCGGACATGAACAGCAGGGTCTGGTTGACCATCTTCTCGACCGGCGTCCGGGCCGAGTTGGCCCTCCAGAACTCCTCTACCAGGGAGGCGGCACGCTCGGGAGTCTCGCTCTGAAGGCCCCACCAGGCCAGGAGCGCACAGACCGCCCCACCAGAGGTGCCACTCAGCCCGACGAGCTCGTACCGGGCCAAGGTTCCCGATTCCAGGAGTTGCTTGAGGACTCCGGCCGTGAACGCGGTATGGCTGCCACCACCTTGACAGGCAATCGCCACACGTGGCAGTTTTGTCGATTCAGTGCCAATTGGCGTGTCCGTTGCAGTCATAATTTGCGCCTCTCAGTGTCCCGTTGAGTTGCTCGAGAAGCCGTGCAATGGCCGGTGTGCGAACTGTAGAAACTGCTTCCTTCCTGCGTCAAATGGAGCAGGTATTCACTCAATATTCACGAACAAGCCAGCGCGTCGCCTGCCCTTCGCAGTTGCCCGCCGACATGTCCAATCGCCGTCGAAGCCTTCACTGAGCCGGAGGACCCGGCCGGCATGGGGAGCCCTCCAGGGCGAAGATCCTGCACCCAAGCGACATTCTCCATGGCGCCGCCGACACCTGCCACTTGAGTCCACGGATCTCAGGCAGTGGGCTCAGGAGTCCCCCGAGTGATCGCCTTGTTCACGAAATGATCACATCGAGCGCAACGAATTTTCTGCCCGAACGAGGCCGGGGCTACCGTTCCAACATCTTCGACGACTACAAGGAGCTCGGAGGAGATGACCTTCACGCGGGTACCCACGGTCAAGAGGGTTGGTGCCGCCCGGGCTCTGCGGTACACGGTGCCGTTCGCGGCACTGGTCCTGCTCACCCCTGCCGTCGTTGCGGTCGAAGGGGAAGTCCCGGCGGCCGCAGTGCCGTCCCCGGTGCCGGCAACCGCCCCCTCGAGCACGACCACCGTCCCGCCCACGAGCACGACGGTTCCCCGGAGCACGACCACCGTCCCGTCGACGAGCACGACGGTCCCCCCGAGCACGACGACCGTCCCGTCCACGACCACGACGGTCCCCCCGAGCACGACGACCGTCCCGTCCACGACCACGGTGTCGCCGCCGCCGACCGCCGTTCCTTCCGCTCCGGCGGTCGCCCCACCCGCGGCGCCCTGGACCGCTCCCACCGTCAAGGCGAAGAGCCCTCCGAGCGCCTCCGCGCCGCCCGATTGTCCAAACGGCCAGACCTCGTACACCAGTGCCTGCGGGCCGAGCTACACCTTGCCCCAGTGGTCCGACTTCAGCGGGTGGGACCAACCGGGCTCCTACTCCACGATCCAGACGGCACACCTCGAGGCCGCCGGCGGTGAAGACCTGATCGGCCGCGATGCGAACGGCCTCTGGGTCGAGCGGTTCGACCCGAGCACCGGACAATGGGAGATGCAGGCAACAGCGGGCGGGGGCGTGGCCCTCGGCCTTTCCAACGCAGCCGGATGGAACCAGGCCCAGTACTACGCCACCATCCAGACGGCCGACATCACCGGAAACGGCCAGGACTACCTACTCGCCCGGGGGGCCGCCGGCCTCCACACCTACGCATGGGACTCCCAGACCGACACCTTTGTCGAAGCCGGACCGGTCCTCGCGGCCCTGTCCAACGGTGCAGGGTTCGACCAGCGCATGAACTACACGACCATCCAGACGGCCGACATCACCGGAAACGGCCAGGACTACCTACTCGCCCGGGGGTCCGCCGGCCTCTACACCTACCAATGGGGGCCCCAGGGCTGGACCCAGGTCGGCCCCGTCCTCGGCGCACTGTCCGACGGCGCGGGATGCGGGTTCGCCCAGTCGGCCTGCTACGAGACGATCCAGACGGCCGACGTGTTGGGCAACGGTGCCGCACAACTGCTCGCCCGGAAGGGGGACGGCCTCCACACCTACCAATGGGGGCCCCAGGGCTGGACCCAGGTCGGCCCCGTCCTCGGCGCACTGTCCGACGGCGCGGGGTGCGGGTTCGCGAAGCCCCAGTGCTACCGGACCATCCAGACCGCCGACCTCCGGGGCAACGGCACGGTGGAATTGCTCGCCGGGGGATCCGCAGGCCTCTCGACCTTCCAGTGGGGGCCCAGCGGATGGACAGCCGCCGGTCCCGTCCTGCCCGCGCTCTCGGACGCCGCAGGCTTCGACCAGGCCCAGCACTACACGACCATCCAGACCGCCGACCTCGATGGCAACCGCAAAGCCGAGCTCCTCGCCCGCAGCAGAGCCGGGATCGCCGTCTACCAGTGGAACGGTCCTCAGGCCGGATGGAGCCAGCTCTCTGCCAACGCCCTTTCCCTCTCCGACCCGGTGTGGTCGAACCCCCAGTACTACGAGACGATCCAGACCGGGGACGTCAGCGGCAACGGCCGTGCCTTCCTCGTCGCACGTGGACCGTTCGGCGTGCGGACGTTCCGGTGGGACGCAGCGACCCATGCCTTCGCACGTCCACTCCCCTACGGGGACTTCCCGACCTTCACCGGCGACGAGGCGGCGGCCTACTCGGCCTTGGGCCAGTTCCTTCTCGGACGGTCCGCCGATTTCCGCCAGGAAACATACGCCACCCCGAGCAATTCGATCACCGAGGGCCAGCTCATCACCTACTCACGCCTGCTGGCTGAGCGATGCACGCCTCTGGCCGCCCAGGGCGTCGGGAGCGCACAGCCGCCTCGCTATACGGACTGCAAGCCACCGCCGGGTAGCACCGTGTCCCCCCAGGCGTGGACCGCCGTGTCCAACCAGATCCTCGGCGAGCTGTGGGCGGCGTCCGCCACGGTCGGGTACTTCACGACACTCGAAACGATCGAGCTCAAGCTCTTCCAGGACCAGCAGGGCACGCTTCCCGCTCTGGATGCAGCCCTGAACCTCCCCTCCAACCCTCCCGACCGGACTCCGACGTTCCTGAAGCTGATCAAGTCCGGGCTCGAGATCGTGAGCGACGTTCTCCAGTTCACTCCGCTCGCCAAGAATCTCCCACGCGTCATCCGCGCCATCGCGCTCACCGCACACACGCTCGGGGCCGTCGGCGAGGGTCTGGGCCTGGCGAACGCACCGAGCCCATCCCAGTCCTACGCCAGGATCACCAGCGAGATGGCGACGATCCAGCAGCGCGAGCGCGATCTCACCGAGGCCAATCGTCGGTTCGTGCTCGCCGACTACGGCCTACTCATGACCGTGGGCTCGCTCGTCAACGGCCGGGTTCTGACCCTCGACTCGACGGCCATGCTGAGCGCCGGTCGCCAGTCCTTCGCGCTGTGGGTCTACCAGCTGTACACGCCTGCGTTCTGGAACCGCTACAGCGTGACCGTCTGCATCAAGCAGCCCTTCTACGACTGCACCATCCCGTCAGGCCCGACCGTCAAACCGGGGGTCGTCAACAACAGTTTCACCGCCATCCTCCAGAACAACTCCACCTGCACGATCTTCCTGCTCTTCCGATCGTGCGTGTGGAACCTGCCGCAGGCGAACATCGGCAACCTCATCTGGGCTCCGACCTCCGCCCAGTGCCAATACGATCCGACGCCGGGCTCCATCGCCGCCTGGCGCTATGGCTGCAGTCTCGGAGTCGATCCCAACCTCCTGCTGAACCGCCAGGCCGGCTGGCAATTCAACACCTTGCAGTGCCCGGTCAATCGGATGGTTTCGCTCAATATGCCGGACATCTGCCGGAGCTCGTAGGTCGACACTCCCCGGTCGGCCGTGCGACGACGATCGCGACTCGGAGCGTCACATCGTCACTCCAAAGGAGCGGCGACCTCGAGCAGGTGGCGGGGCGGCCGGTCGCGCCGAGCGAGGCGGGCGTCGAGGTAGGGGAGCTCGTGGCGGGCGGCCGCGGCCGCCATGGCCTCCCCGGAGATCGCGGCACGCGACCCCTCGAGGACACCGATCTGGCTCCGCGGGCTGAGCGTGCGGTGGAACCAGGCAGTGGCGGCGAACTCGCTCCCCAACGGATGGCGGAAGACCCCGACGTCGCCGCTGCCGGGCTCGGTGTCGTAGGCCGGGTCCTCTACCCACCCCGCCGGGATGAGCCGCGCCCGGAGCTCCTCGCGGAGGAGCCCGTGCAGCCGACCACGATCTGTTGGACTCATCGGGCGGGCGTCAGGGGGAGACCACGTGTCCGGGTAGGCGGTCGGTGAGCTTCCCGTCGAGGACGACGGGCTCGCCGTTGACGATCGTCGCCTTGACCCCCCGACCCCAGGCCTTGTACCGCCCGATGCCGCCCGGCAGGTCGTGGGCGAACTCCTTGCGCCAGGGGCCGATGGTGTCGGGGTCGAAGACCATGATGTCGGCCCAGCATCCCGTCGCGATCTGGCCCCGATCGGGGAACCCGAGGAGGTCGGCGGGGATCCGGGTGATCTGGCGGATGCCCTCCTCCAGGTTCCACACCTCCCGGTCCAGCACCCAGTTGCGGAGGAAGTACGACGACCAGTCGGCACCGTCGTCGCGGGCCAGGTGCGCACCGCCGTCGGAGACGCCGATGATCATCCGGCTGTCCCTCTGGGCCACCCCCACCGCCTCGGTCCACTCCGGGCTCTCGGTCCGCCAACGGAACTCCGTCGCCAGGTCCTCCGCGACGGCCAGGTCGAGCATGGCGTCTGCGGGGGCCACGCCGGACTCGACGGCGATCTCCTCGATCGAGCGCCCCTGGAGGTCGCCGTGCTCGGGCAGGACGACCCGGTCGACGTAGACGTCGCGCCACAGCGGGGGCGGCACCGTCGTCCCCCTTTCCGGGTCGCGGTTGTAATTCTCGACGGCGTCGCGCAGCTCCCGGCGGGCCGCCTCGTCGCCGAGCAGCGTGAGGCGCTCGGCGTGCGGCAGACCGAGCATCCGCATCCACGACGGCACCGAGAGGTAGTGCAGGTTCTCCGGTCCGATGACAAGGCCCCGGTCGAAGGGGCGGGTGATCAGCATCGAGTACACGGGAGCGCCCTCCGTGTTGGCGCGGTCCAGGAACTCGACCGAGGCCTCCCAGGTGGCCGTCGGCGCGTCCACCTTGTTGCGCCCACCGAGACCCTGGATGATGACCGGGAGCCCGCTCGCGCGTCCGAGAGCGATGAGGTAGTCCTTGTCCTCGTCGTCCAGGCCGCCGATCGCGCTCGACGGCAGGAAGGCGAGCGATCCCCGACCGAAGCGACCCACCTCCTCGGCCAGGGCCAGCAGCTCCTCGCGCTCCGCCAGGCGCGACGGAACGGGACGGCCGGCGATGTCGAGATGCGTCGGAGCGGCCGAGGACGACAGCCCCGCCGCTCCGGCCACCATCGCCTCGTCCACGGCATGGCGCATGGCGCGGATCTCGTCGGGGCTCGCCGCGCGCTCCGAGGCCTCCTCGCCCATCACCCAGCGGCGGATGTTGGAATGTCCCACGTAGCAGGCGAAGTTGACACCGAGGCGTCCCCGGCGGCGGTCGAGGAACTCGGCGAAGGTGTCGGCCTCCTCCCATCGGACCTCGCTCAAGGCGATGGGGTCCATGTTCTCGACCTGGGCGAAGATGCCGGCGAGGAAGCTCCGGTCCTCGGGGCGGACGGGGGCGACGGAGAACCCGCAGTTGCCCGCCACGACCGTGGTCACGCCGTGAAAGCACGAGACCGTCGCATAGGGGTCGAAGGTGATCTGCGGGTCGTAGTGGGTGTGGACGTCGATGATGCCGGGCGCGACGATCATCCCCTCGGCGTCGACCTCCTGGCCGGCGGTGTGCTCACGGAGCGCGCCCAGCCTCGCCACCCGGCCGTCCCGGATGCCCACGTCGACCCGGCGGCGCGACAGGCCCGTGCCGTCGACCACCATGCCGTTGCGGACGATCAGATCGAAGTCCGGCTCGCTCATCGCCTCACTCCCGTCTCCCGCCTCATCGGTCGCTCACCGCCCGCTCATCGCCTGCTGCACGCCAGGACCGCCTCCGACGCCCACCGGCCGGTCCCCGGTCAGGGTCACGCGTTGCATCACCCGGCGCTCGGCGTAGTCGGGCACGGCGAAGTGCTGGACGGCCCGATTGTCCCAGAAGGCGACCGAGCCCTCCTCCCAGCGGAAGCGCACCTGGAACGCCGGGCTCTGCAGGTGCTGGAACAGGAAGGTCAGGAGGGCCCGGCTCTCGTCGGGCTCGAGCTCGACGACGTGCGACGTCCAGTTCGCGTTGACGTTGAGCATCCGTCGGCCGGTCTCCGGATGCACGCGCACGACGGGATGCACGATCGGGGGCCACCGCTCGGCCTGGTCGCGCAGGGAGACGTTGTCCAGGTGCCGCGTCCGCTCGACCATGAGCGAGAGGGAGTGCACCGCGGTCAGGCCGTCGAGGAACGAGCGCATGGCCGGCGACAGCGCGTCGTAGGCCGCGCCCATGCTGGAAAAGCAGGTGTCGCCACCGATCGTCGGAAGGTGGAGGGCCTGGAGGATGGACGCCATCGGCGGCGTCTCCATGTAGGTGTTGTCGGCATGCCAGCTGTCGGCCCCCTCCCCCTTGGGGGCCACCTGGTCGAGGATGAGGACCTCGGGGACCGGGGAGGAGGTCGTGCGAAAGAGCGGGAGGTCGATCTCCCCGAAGCGCCGGGCGAAGGAGACCTGCTGTTCGGCGCTCATGGACTGCTCGCGGAAGAACAGGACCTGGTGGCGCCCCAGGGCCTCGGCGATGACCTCCACCTCGTCCTCGCGGAGCGGCTCTCGGAGATCCACGCCGCCCACCTGGGCGCCGATGGTGGCCGTCAGCGGCTGCACCTGCAACATGTCGTCCTCTCCCGCCTCAGGGGGCCTCGAACGCCCCGGCCAGAAAGTCGATGAGGTTCTCCCGAATGGTCGAGATGGCGCCCCGAGACCGACGCTCGATCCACGTCCGCAGCCCCCGGGCGGGCTCCGACACGGTGTTCAGGACGAGGTGGAAGGCGAAGCAGATGCGGTCGACGACCACCTCGGGTGCCAGGTCGGGCCGGGCGCGGCGGAGGGCGTCGAAGTACGCCTCGTACTGATCCGAGAAGTACCGCTCGAGCGCAGGGACCATCGCGGGGTCGTCCAGGACCACGGCCAGGAAGCCCACGTAGGCCTGATCCTCTCGGCGGGCGAAGTCGAAGGTCGGATCGACCAGCGCCTCGGCCACCTCGCGGGGCGAGGGGTGCTCGGCGTCGAGCGCGCTCAAGCGCTCGAGGCGGCGCACCCTCAGCCGCGACGAGACGTCCTCCATGATGGCGTGGACGAGTCCCTCCTTCGACTGGAAGTGGTAGTGGATGGCCGCCGAGTTGGTTCCGGCGGCCGCGGTGATCTCCCGGACCGAGACGCCGTCGAGACCCCGCTCGGCGATGAGCCGCTCCCCCGTCGAGATGAGGCGGGCCCGAGTGTGGTCGCCCAGCTTGACGGCTCGGTTGCCCGGACCGGCCAGGGTGCCTTCCGACGCACTGCTCGCCGCCGACCGTGCCACTCAGCCGTTCCCGTCCGGCCCCGAGCCGTCGCGGCGCAGGGTCAGGTTTCGCCACCGATCGGTCTCCACGCCGAAGCCGGGTGGGACCACGACCGTCGTGTCGGTCCCCTCGACGATCGCGGGGCCCGGCTGTCGCCAGCCCGAGGCCAGCGTGGCCCATTCATGTACCGGGGTGTCGACGTACTCGGATCGGGCAAAGCACACCGGCCGGTGTCCCACCCCCGCCGAACCGGGATCGACCTCGGGGGAACCGTCGCCCGAGGGCTCCACCTTCTCCACCTGGCGCACCAGCCTCAGCCGCAGGTTGACCAGCTCCGTGGGCGCCGATCGGTCGATCCCGTACGCGTCGCGGTAGCGGCGGGCGAAGGCGTCCCGGATCTCGGCCAGCGTGCCCGGCCGGACGTGGCCGGCCGGGACGGGAACGGTCAGCTGGTGCGCCTGCCCCCGGTAGCGCACGTCGACGGAGCGCGTCACCGTCGCCTCGGCCTCGGCCTCGTCCGCCACGCCGAGCTCGCTCGCCGCCTCCCGCTCGAGCTCGGCGAACAGGCCCTCGATCTCCTCCGTATCGACGGCGTCCAGCGGCACGATGCGGGTGCGCACCCGCTCGACGGCGAGATCGGAGCCGATCAGCCCGACCGCCGAGGCGACGCCCGCGGCGCGGGGCACGACCACCTGGTCGATGCCGAAGGTGTCGGCCAGCTCGGCGGCGTGCATGGGACCGGCACCGCCGAAGCCCACGAGCACGAAGTCCCTCGGGTCGATGCCGCGCTGGACCGTCACCACCCGGATGGCCGCCGCCATCTCGGCGTTGGCGACGTCGTGGACGGACCGCGCCGCGCTCGACCACGTCCAGGTCGAGCCCCGCGGCCACGGGCTCGAGGGCCTTGCGTGCGAGGTCGACCGAGAGCGAGACCCCGCCGCTCAGCTCGCCGGGGTGGAGGTATCCGAGGATCAGGTTGGCGTCGGTCACCGTCGGCTCGCTCCCGCCGCGGCCGTAGCAGGCCGGCCCGGGCAGCGACCCGCTCGAGCGGGGACCCACCCGCAACCGGCCGCCGGAGTCGACCGACGCGATGCTGCCGCCCCCTGCGCCGACCTCCGCCATGTCCACCACCGGGATCTTGAGCGGGAAGCCGGAGCCGGCGCGCCGGCCGCTGGCGCTGCCGGTGCCCCCGACGTGGAAGTCGTGGGAGATGTCGGGCACGCCGTCGCGCACCATGCCCGTCTTGGCCGTGGTTCCGCCCATGTCGAAGGAGATCACCCTCCCGGCCCCGATGAGCCGACCGACCGCACCGGCGGCGATGACGCCCGCCGCCCCTCCGGACTCGACCGTGTAGACGGGTCGCCGCGAGGCCAGCGAGGCGGACATGACGCCCCCGCTCGATTCCATGACCTCGATCGGGCAGACGACGCCGATCGACCGGAGCCGCTCGCCGAGCCCCGCCAGGTACCGGTTCATGACCGGTCCCACGTAGGCGCACATGATCGTCGTCATGGCCCGCTCGTACTCGCGCAGCTCGGGCCAGACCTCCGAGGAGGCCACCACGAAGGCGTCCTTGCCGAGCGCGTTGCGACAGGCCTCCGCCACGCTGCGTTCGTGTGCCGGCATGGCGTAGGAATGGAGGAGGCAGATCGCGACGGCGGTGGCGCCGGAGCTCGCCACCTGCTCGGCCACGGCGGCCACCTCGGCGGGGTCGGGTGCGAGCAGGACCTTGCCGTGGCCGTCGACGCGCTCGCGCACCTCGAAGGTCCGGTGCCGGGGCACGGGGGGCGAGGGAGTCCGGAAGAAGAGGTTGAAGCGGTCGTCCTCCTGCCGGAACTCGCGACCGAGCGACGCCATGTCGCCGAACCCCGCCGTGGTCACGAAGGCCAGCTCGCTGCCGGTGCGTTGCAGGATGACGTTGGTCGCGAGCGTCGTGCCGTGCACCAGGCGCACCACCTCGGCGGGATCCACGTCCTCGGACCGGAGCACCTCGGCGACGCCCAGGGCCACGCCCTCACGCGGATCGTCGGAGGTCGTGGACACCTTGGCGATCGCCATACGACCGTCGGAGTCGCCGAGCACGACGTCGGTGAACGTGCCCCCGACGTCCACGCCGAGGAAGCAGCGCCGCGCCCCCGGCTTCATCCGCCGGCCCCCGAAGCGGCCTCGCCGCCGGGCTCCGGATCCTCCGACCCGTAGTCCGTGCGTGCGCCCTCGGGCGTCACCGCCCCGTCCGCCAGATCCCCCGCCAGCGCGGCGCGGTCCCGGGCCATCGGATCGCCCAGACCCCCGCCGCCCGACGTGCGCATGACGAAGACGTCTCGGGGCTCGAGCCGGATGTGCTGGGCCTTGGGCGGCAGCTCCTGGCGGCTGCCGTCGGTGCGCTCCACGGCGAAGAGGCCCGGCTTGCCCGGCCCGCCGCCGGCCTTGCCGGGGGGTGGCATCAGCATGCGGTCGCCCCGCACGGTCAGCTCCGCCGGTCCGGTCATCCGCAACGCCAGCTCGACGCCCCGCCCGCCACGCCACCGGCCGGGGCCGCCGCTGTCGGGAACCAGGCGCCAGTGCTCGGCGACGAAGGGGAGCTGCGCCTCGAGCGGTTCGAGCTGGGGGATGACCGAGCGCCCTCCGAGGAAGTAGGCGCCCGTGGCGTCCGGGCCGTCGGCACCCATCCGGGCGCCGACCCCCCCGAACTCGTAGCCGAGGAGCAACCAGGGCTCGCCGCTCGAGCGAAGGCCGTTCAAGGTGAACACGTGGATGAGGGCGCTCGCCGCCACCGCGTGGTCGGGGACGGCCTTGGAGAGTGCCTCGAGGATCCCCTCGACGGCGGCCGAGACCGCCACCACCCTGCCGCCGCAGGCGGCCGGCGGGTTCGGGTTGACGAGCGATCCCTGGGGCATGACCGTGCGAATCGAGCGGAAGCAGCCCTCGTTCATCGGGATCGAGGGATCGATGAAGCAGCGGATGGCGTAGACGACCCCCGAGAGGGTCTGCGAGAACGACGAGTTGATGGCCCCGTCGGACTGTCGGGAGCTGCCGGTGAAGTCCACGACGATCTCGTCGTCGGACACCGTCACGGCCACCGCCACGTCGTAGGTCCGGCCCGGGTCGAGGCCGTCGAAGTCGATGGCGAAGTCGCCCCGGTAGGTGCCCGAGGGGATGCGACGGAGCTCCTCGGTGAATCGACGGTCGGCGTAGTCGATGTAGTCGGCGCACTGGGCCTCGAGCTCCTCGACCCCGTAGCGCTCGACCAGCTCGAGCATCCGGCGCCGCACGACGTGGGTCCCGGCCACGAGGGCCTGCACGTCGCCGACCACCTTGTCGGGCACCCGGCTGTTGCGCTCGATGATCGCGAGAACGTCGCGATTCTCCTGCCCCGCCTGGTAGAGGCGGACCGGCGGCAGGAGGACGCCCTCGGCGAAGGTGTCCGTGGCCAGCGCCCCCAGTCCCCCGGCGGCGGTTCCCCCGAGGTCGGCGACGTGGATCAGGGTGCCGGCGAACCACCGTACCCGGTCCTCCGCGAAGATCGGCCGGAGGACGAGGATGTCGTTGGCGTGGATGCCGCCCAGGTAGGGGTCGTTGAGCGCGCACACGTCACCGGGGCACATGTCGGTCACCGAGACGAGCTCGAGCATGCTCTGCAGCCCGCAACGCAGGCTGGCGCTGTGCATGACGCTCGTGGCCATGGACTGGGCGACGAGGTTGCCCTCCGCGTCCAGCAGCGCCGCGGCGGCGTCTGCGCCCTCCTGGATGTTGGTGCTGTGCGAGGAGCGGACGACGACGACGCTCGCCTCCTCGACGGCGACCGAAAGGGCGTTGCGCACCACCTCGGTCGTGATGGTGGCGTCGGCCCGGGCCGTCACCGCTCCACCGTGGCCAGCTGGTGAGGCTCGAAACGCTCCCCCTCGGCGGCGCCCCGAGGGGCGATGGCGTCGAGGGCCGCGAGGTCGTCGGCGCTCAGCTCCACCCGCACTGCCGCGGCGTCCTCCTCGAGGAGCCGTCGCTCGGCCACGCCGGGGATCGGCACGACGTGGGAGCCCTGCGCGAGCAACCACGCCAGGGCGAGCTGGGCCACGGAGACGCCCTTGGCCCCCGCGAAGGCGCCGATCGCCTCCGACAGCGCGACGTTGGCCGGCAGGTGCTCCGCCGAGAAACGGGGTCGGAGCGAGCGATTGTCTCCGGGGCCGAAGCGGGTGTCGACACCGATCGCACCGGCGAGCAGCCCGCGGCTGAGCGGGCAGTAGGCCACGAACCCGATCCCGAGCTCCCGGGTCGTCGCGAGGATCGCCCCCTCCGGCTCACGGGAGAGGAGCGAGTACTCCGTCTGGAGAGCGCTCACGGGGTGCACACGCTGGATGCGCCGCAGGGTCTCGGGGGCGGCCTCCGAGATCCCGAGGTGGCGCACCTTGCCGGCCGAGACGAGTCGGGCCATGGCCCCCCAGGTCTCCTCGGCGGGGACGTCCGGGTCGACCCGGTGGAGGTAGTAGAGGTCGATCACGTCGACGCCCAAGCGCACGAGGGAGGCGTCGCACGCCCGGGGCACGTAGTCGGGACGACCGTTGAGGCCGATCCAGCTGCCGTCCGCTCGACACTCGTTGCCGAATTTCGTGGCCAGCACGACCTCGTCGCGACGACCGGCGATCGCCCGGCCGAGGAGGTGTTCCGAGAGGAAGGGCCCGTAGACGTCCGCCGTGTCCAGGAAGTCCACGCCGAGGTCGATGGCCCGCCGCACCGTGGCGATGGACTCGTCCTCGTCGGCGTGACCGTAGGCGTGCGCCAGGGGCAGGGCGCCGAGGCCGATCGCCGAGACCTCGAGGTCGCCCAGCATCCTCCTCGGCACGCTCTCGCCCACGAGCTCCCCCACCCTCCTCCCGACCATCAACGACCGGTCGATTCGCCGACGTCGATTTCGCAACCGTCGATTCGCAGGTTCGGTCCGCGGCGTACGTTGACGACGCCAATTCCGACGAATCAATCAACCGCTTGCAACACTACGCCAGTTGCTACGGTAGCCAGGCGGTGCAGGCTCCTCAGCACGCCGCCATTCGTTGGGCGGCCTGGTACGGCGACTCGGACCTGGCACTCGAATTCCCGGCCGGCTGGGAAGTGACCTGGTGCCCCCCGCAGGATGCCGAGGACATCGGCGACGAGGCGGTGAGGCGGGCGCTCCGCGAACCGATCGGCTCCGCCCCCCTCGCCGAGCTCGCTGCGGGACGTGGGTCGCCCTGCATCGTGGTCGACGACCTGAGCCGCCCCACGCCCGCGGACCGGATCGTCCCCGCCATCCTCGACGAGCTGGCCTCCTCCGGCATCGCGCCGCGCGACGTCCTCGTGCTCATGGGCATCGCCAACCACCGCCCGATGGAGCGCGGGGACCTCCTCAAGAAGCTGGGCCCCCGGGTGCTCGAGGAGTGCCGGGTGGTCAACCACGACTCCTCGGCAGGGTGCCGCTCGGTCGGGACCACGAGCCGGGGCACGCCGGTCGAGATCAACGCCCAGTACCTCGAGGCCGACCTGAGGCTCCTCGTGGGCGCGATCATCCCCCACGCCGGAACCGGCTACTCCGGCGGAGCGAAGCTGCTGCTCCCGGGCGTGGCCTCCATCGCGGCGGCCGAAGCCTTCCACCGCGGTCCGGCGGCGGAGGGCCGCTACGCGGACGCACAGGTTCCCGCCCGCCTCGACGCGGAGGAGGCAGCCCGGATCGCCGGCGTCGACGCCATCGTCAACGTCGTGCCGAACTCCCGGAGGGGGATCGCGGGGATCTTCGTCGGCGACGTGGTGGACGCGCACCGGGCGGGGGCGGCGCGGGCGGCGGAGGTCTTCGCCACGTCGGACCCCGGTCCCGTGGACGTGTGCGTCCTCTCGCTCTACCCCAAGGACGCGGAATGGCTCCAGCACCTCACGGCCTTTGCTCCCTACCGGACGGCCGGGCATCCCCTCGTGAGGGAGGGCGGCACGGTCGTCGTCGCGCTGGCCGGCACGGAGGGAACCGGCTTCCATGGGCTCTTCAGCCCCGGACGGCCCCTCGCCGCGACCAGAGCGACGCGACTGCGGGAGCGGGATCTCGTCTTCTTCTCGCCGGGACTCGACCGCGCCGACATCCCTCCGTCCGCCCGAGATGCGACCGTGCTCCACCGGAGCTGGGAGGACACGGTCGCCTGGCTGACCGCCAAGCACGGACCCTCCGCCCGGGTCTCGGTGTTCCCCTGCGCCACCACGCAGCTGGGGCGCGACTAAACGGGCGTTGGTGCCGGATGGCGCCAACGCACGCCGCCCGACATCCGCCTGTCAGTTCTGGCCGGCCTTGCGCCAGGCGTCGGCGCCCGCTCCGGCCGCCGTCCACGCCCGCTGCCAGTGGGCGCGCGCGAGCTCCTGCGGGGGGGTCTCCATCTGCGCCACCCAGCGGCGCACCGCCGACGCGGTCGCCCCGGCACCCAAGAGAAACCCCAAAGCGGTGAGCACCCAACCGATCACCACGAGGATCGCGGCCCCCGTCAGCAGACCCGTCGGCAGCTCGAACTCCTGTCCGTCATCAGCGGTGGCCATAGATTCCCTGCCTTGTTCGCTCGCCCAGGCCGCCGATCGGCGGTCACGGTTCGCCCCAATTCACCACACGGTGCAGGACCCGTCCACCTCCGTCGACCAAACGCCACCGATGCCGTGCGTCGCCCACGGCGCGACGGGGCCCGGCAACGCGGCCAATCCGCGGCCGTGCGCTCAGGCCCCGGCAGCCGTGAGGACCGCGTCGAGATACGCCACGCCGCGGCGGCACGCCGCGGCGTACCCCTCCGCCTCGACCCGAGGTCCGAGCATCTCGAGCTCGAACACGCCGCCATAGCCGGATTCGACGAGGGTCCGCACCAGCCGCTCGAGCGGGATGATCCCGTCGCCGGGCACGGCCCGGTCGAGCACCGCCTGGCAGGGCGGTGCCAGGTCACTGAGCTGGACGACGGCGACGACCTCCGCCGAGGATCGCACCGTGTCCTCGATCCCCCGTTCGGCGAAGCAATAGTGCGCCTCGAGGATCGCGCCCAAGCCGAAGCGCCGGGCGAGCTCGACCGTGTCACGCAGGCTGTGCACGAAGCCCACGTCGGGGCGGATCGGAAGCGTCTGCTCGATCGCCACCTTCACCCCGGCATCCGACGCCGCGGCGACGACGGGGGCGAGCGCCTCCCCCAGCCCTGACGCGGCCTCTTCCCATGAGAGCGAGCCCGCCGGGCCCGTGGTCACCGACACGAAGGGTGCACCGAAGAGCCGCGCGAACTCGAGGGCGTGCAGCAGCCGTGCGCGGTCCTCGGGCCAGCGCTCCGGCTGCGAAGGCGTGACCCCGCGACAGGTGACCTCGGTGACCGCCAGGCCGGCGTCTTGGACCAACCGGATCGCTCGCTCGTCCCCGGCCCCGGCGAGCTTGTCGAGGAACAGGCCGGCCCGGGGCACGCCGAGATCGACGAAGAGCTCCAGCTCCTGCTCGAGCGGCCAGCTGGCCGTGCTCAGGCTGTTCAGTGCGAGGCGTGGATGCACCGAGGGCGGGTCCTCAGCCGGCGCCCTTGGGAACGAGCACGGCGGGGACCGCCTTGTGCCCGAGGTTGCCGGGGATCGGCGGGTAGCCCTCGCCCGGGACCGACCGGAGTTCCCGCAGCGTGTCGAGCAGCACGTCGACCGCCGTGAGCGCCTCCGTCCGGGCGAGGATGGCGCCCGGGCAGACGTGGGGCCCGGCCCCAAAGGCCACGTGGCCCTTGGGGTCGCTGCGATCCAGCCGGAACGACTCGGCCTCGGGGTAGACGGACTCGTCCCGGTTGGCCGACGCGATGCCGACCTCGATCCAGTCCCCCTCGGCCATCTCGGTCTCCCCGACCGAGGTGGCGTGCCGGCAACGGCGGGTCACGCGCTGGACCGGCGCGTCGTGGCGGAGGGACTCCTCGACGAACGGTGCGACCAGCTCCCGGTCGTCCTGGAGCTTGGCAAAGATCTCGGGTGACAGCACCAGGCGCTCCACCACGTGGGTGAGCAGGCCTCGGGTGGTGTGCACGCCCGCCTGGATCATGAAGTGCAGCTCCGTGACGATCTCCTGATCGGTCAGGGGCTCACCCTCGATCTCGGCCTCGATGAACGTCTTGAAGACGAAGTTGTCCGGCTCGGGAAGGGCCCGTTGCTCGGCCAGCCGCCGCGAGAAGTAGGACTGGATGCCGGGACCACCGGGCTCGACGCCGGGCGAAGCGGGGCGCTGCAGGATCGACCCGTCGGTGGACCACGTCATGAAGTCCTCCGAGACCTCCGCCGGCAGGCCGAGCACGTGGGCCATCACCAGTCCGGGGATGGGCATGGCGTAGCCCTCGTGGAGATCGGCCACCGGCTCCTTGGACATCGCCTCGACCAACTGGAGGCACGTCGTGCGGACGAAGCCGGCGACCTCTCGGGTGCGGTGTGGCCCGAAGCTGGCGTTGAAGAGCCGGCGGATCCGGCCGTGGCGCGGCTCCTCGATCTCGCTCAGCCACCGCTGGTCCTCGGGAACGTCCTCGACCGAGCGCACACCGCTCATGGGTCCGAGGTCGGCGCTGAAGGTGTCGACGTCCTTCAGCACCGCCAGCACGTCCGCCTGACGAGAGAGGTACCAGGCGCCTCTGGGCGTGCGTACCACCGGCTCGTCCCGGCGGATCTCGGCCAGGAGGTCGAAGGGCACCCCCTCGTCGAGGTGGCGGGGATCGTGAGGATCGAAGGTGCGGGCCACGGTCAGCCACCCCTCGCCAGCTGGCCGAGGAACCTTCTCGTCCGTGCCCGCTCCTCGGGACTGCCCTGCACGCTGGCCAGCAGCTCGGACGCCCCGGCCAGCTCCAGCTTGGCGACGAGGTCGGCCACCGCGTCCTCGTTGCCGACGAGGGCGATGTCGACCGGACGCGTCACCCCCTCGGCCTCGAGCATCCGGCGGTAGGAGGCGAGCTGCGAGGGACCCCTCAGGGCGTCGTCGATGCGGTCGCGGGCGTCGTCCACGTCGTCGGTGACGCAGACCGGGAGCCCGACCACGACCCTTGGCTGGGGCCGCTCGGCCCATCTCGCGGCTTCGGCGAGCCGGGGCACGACGTCCCGCGCGATCGTGCCCACGCCGGTCATCCAGGTGACCGTGCCGTCGGTGAAGCGGCCGGCCAGCTCGAGCATCTTCGGGCCGAGCGCGGCGGCGAGCAACCCGGGCGCCGGGGCGTCCGCCGTGAGGGTGGCGCGGACGGTGAGCAGCTCGCCGTCGTGGTCGGCAGACCGCTCGGGTCCGAGGAGCCCCGCCAGGCATTCGAGCTCCTCCGAGCAGAGCTGGACCGCAGAGGAGTAGGGGAACCCGAACGTGTGCTCCGAGACCGGCTGATGGGTCACGCCGACACCGAGACTGAAGCGGCCGGGCCCGGCCGCGCTGGACACGGTCACGGCCTGGAGGGCGAGCGGCAACGGGTGGCGACCCTGGATGGGCACGACCGCGGTCCCGAGGTCGATGTCGGGGACCCGGTTCGCCACGACGGCGAGCGCGGTGAGCGCGTCGAGATGGAAGCCCTGGGCGAGCCAGATGGCGTCGAAGCCATCGTCCGCGGCGGTCCGGGCCCGGTCGACCGCCTCGTCGACGGTGGCCGAATCGTGACCGCCAAACAGAGAGATCCTCATGTAGGGATCATGGCCTAAGGTGCCGGCCATGCGCACGGCCGTCGTCACCGGAGCCGGGCGGGGCCTCGGCAAGGCCATCGCCCTGCGGCTCGCCGCCGAGGATCATCGCGTCATCGCGGTGGACATCGACGAGGGCACGGCCAAGGGCACCGCCGAGGCTGTCGGTGGCTCGAGCTACGGCTGCGACGTTGCCGACCGGACCGCGGTGCTCGAGCTGGCGAGCGAGATCGGCCCCGTGGAGGTGCTGATCAACAACGCCGGGATCTGGCGGATGGGGCCGGTCCTCGAGCAATCCGGAGGGGACATCGACGACGTGGTCGGGGTCAACCTCCTCGGCACGCTCTACTGCTGCCAGGCCTTCGCACCGGGGATGGCCGGGCTGGGCGATGGGCGCATCGTCAACTTCTCGTCCGCCGCCGCCGCCATGCGAGCGGGCGGGACGGGCATCTACACGGCCGCCAAGGGGGCCATCGAGATCCTGACCCAACAACTCGCGGGGGAGCTGGGACCCAGTGGCATCCGGGTGAACGCCGTCGCTCCCGGGTTCATCGTCACGGAGGGCTCGGCGGGTAGCTACGCCGGAGAGCGGGAGTCCCAGCGGACGCGCGCCGTCCCGCTGCGCCGCGTGGGAGCGCCCGAGGACATCGCGAACGTGGTGAGCTTCCTCGTCTCGGACCAATCGAGCTACGTGTCGGGCCAGGTCATCGCGGTGGACGGCGGCCTCACGGCCGCCCGCCCGACCCCCTAGCCCTCAGAAGCGTCTTGGACGCCCTGGGGATAGGTACTCCGCTTGGTGCGGCCTGCCCCGCCCGTGAGTAGGGCGCCTCGCCGGGCGAGCGCCAGAGCGCTTCGAGGATGGCACCACCCCGTCACGGGGACAGCACCTCCCGGCCCGAGGCCACGAGGTCCCGGACGTGCTGGATGGCGCCGTCCAGATCGGGCAGATCCCGCTCGACCGCGCCCGTCGGCGTGAGGAAGAGGAAGGTGACCCTCGCCACCGCCTGGCCGGTCGCCGCGGCGACCGTCGTGGCGTAGGAGGCGCCCTGGTTCCGGTAGTGCTCAACCCGGCGATCGAGCTCCTCGGGATCCGACGTCGCCGCCGTCTTGTAGTCGACGACGACCAGTCCTGCCGGGCTCCGGTAGAGGAGGTCGACGTAGCCCTCGAGGAGCCGACCGGCGACCGGCGTGGAGACGTAGATCTCCCGCCAGTGGGTCGATGCCGCAGCCTCTCGGACCGACGGCGAGTCGAGCGCGACCCTCGCCAGGCGCTGGACGTCATCCGCCCGCTCCGGCACGGCCTCGGCCTCGCACTGCGCCGCGACCAGCGCGTCGATGCCGTCCCCGCTCGTGAGGTCGACCGATTGCAGGACCCCGTGGACGGCACGACCGACCGCCGTCCCGTAGCGGCCCTTGAGCCACGGTGGCAGGTCGAGATCGCGTGGTCGCTTGTCGAGCCCCGGATCGGGCTCGGCCTCGACGTCGAGCGCACCCTCGTCGGTCAACGCCGTCGCGGCGACCGCGCCCGGCCGGGACGCCGCCTCGAGTGCGGCGGCCCGCTCGCGGTACCAGACGTCGAAGGGCGGCGCTGTGGTGGGGACCTCCGGCACGCCCGAGCGAAGGGGCTCCGCCGACCCCGCTCCGTCGGGGAGCGTCGCGAGATCGTCGCCCATCCCGAGCACGAGCAGCTCGGCGTTGGTCCGTGCCGAGGCCCTGGGGTCGTTGGCTCGCTCGGCGCGGTGCAGGGATACGACCAGATGGTCACGTGCCCGTGTGCCAGCGACGTACAGCAGCCGGATGCGCTCGTGCAGGCTCATCTGCTCGTCGATCGGCATCCACTCCATGTAGGCCTGGGTCACCACCTTCGAGCCGAGCCGGTAGCCCACCGCCCCGCTCGGGTGGAACACGACCTCCGCCGGGGCGCGCTTCACCGTGGGCCTGGTGGACATGCCCGAGACGATGGTGACGGGGAACTCGAGGCCCTTCGCCGCATGGACGGTCATGATCCGCACGGCGTCGTCGTCGCTCTCGGGGAGGATCGCCTCGGTGGCCCGCGTCCCCTCGGCGGCCTGGCGCCCCACCCACGACAGGTACTGGCGCAGGTTGCCACCGGTCGCGTCGCTCCAGGCCCGGGCCTGGTCGATCACGAAGCGCAGCCGGCGCCAGACGTCGCGTGGCCGGCCCTGCCCGAAGCCGAGCTCGAGTGCCCTGCGGTCCGTGGCGATGCGGTCGAGCAGCGCCGAGGGGGTCAGCCAGTGGCGTTCGTCGTAGAGGCTCCGGAGGTAGTCGAGGCCGGCTCGCACGGGATCGTCCGTCGGGACGGTGTCGGGCTGGTCCGTCAGGTAGCTCCAGCGGCCGCTGCGCAGACGCCGGAACCGGAAGAGATCGTCGTCACCGCAGGCGAGCAAGGGGGTCCGGAGGGCCGACACGAGGTGGAGCTGGTTGGTGGGATCGTCCACCGCCCGCAGCACCATGAGCAAGTCCCGCACCGCGCGGGTGGCGTAGACGAGGGAGCTCGACTCCGTCCGGAAGGGGATCCCGACCTCCTCGAGCGCGTCCTCCAAGAAGGGCAGTGACGTCCGGGCCGGGACGAGGATCGTCACGTCGCCCAGGCACGCCGCCCGCCATCCGCCGGCTCCGTCGTCGACGAGCCAGCCCTCGGCCACGACCCGGCACACGGTCGCCGCCACCTCTTCGGCCTCCGCCTCACGTAGCTCGTCCGCCGCCCGACCGGCGGGATGCGCCGCCCGTCCGAGAATGGCCACGCTCGGTCCGACCTCCGCCGGCTGCCGAGTGGGCTGCAGTGGCAGGTAGTCGGCTTGGGACGGAACCGGCAGCTCGACCTCGTCGGGCAGGGCGAAGAGGTTGGCGAAGGTGTGGTTGATCCACTCGATGACCGGTGCGACCGTGCGGAAGTTGGCCGTGAGCTCGACCCGACCCCGTCCGCCCCGTCCGAACCTCTCGTCCGCGGCGAGGAACGTGGCGATGTCCGCCCCCCGGAAGCGGTAGATCGACTGCTTGGGGTCGCCGACGAAGAAGAGTCGACCCGGTTGCACCTCGACCTCCGCCCATGGATCGGCGCCGGAGGCGTCGCCCTCGGGGTCGCCGGCCGCGATCCGCACGGCCAATTCGATCTGGATGGGATCGGTGTCCTGAAACTCGTCGAGCAGGAGATACCGGTATCGCTCGTGCAGCCTTGTCCGGACGGTCGCGCCGTGCTCCGGGTGGCAGAGCAGCGCCCGGGCGAGCACGAGCAGGTCGTGGAATTGCAGCTGGCCGGCGATCCGGCGCTGGTGAGCGGCCTCGATGGTGAAGCCGCGGATGACGCTACCGACCCGCTCTGCACAGGCGTTGGCGGCCTGATCGCGCACACCGGAGAGACGCTGCCCGCACTCCGCCACCCGGGCGCGCACTGCCTCCACGTCGTCCCACGACGCCTTGCGTCCGAGACCCCCCACCCTGAAGCTCGGGGGCCGCGGCTCGGCGTCGGGATCCAGGGCCTCGAGGAGGTCGAGCTCGTCGTCGAGCGCACACAGACGCTGGACGTGCTCGGCGATCTCGTCGAGGCGCGCCCGCAACCGGTCGGAAGGATCCGAGCACGGCGTCGAGCACATCTCGGCGATGCCCGCCACGGCCTGCGCGAAGAGGTCTCGCACCGGCGGGGGATCCGGAGCCTGCTGCGGAACGTGCCGCTCCACGAGGTCCCAGTTGTCCTCGAACCGCTGGGCGAGCGCACGCAAGGCGCGAGAAGACACGCCCGACCCGAAGAACAGGAGCAGGGTCCTCTCCAGCTCCCCGTCCTCGAGAAGCCGGTCCTGAAAGAGGGACCAACGCTGATCGAAGGCCACCTCGGAGGTCACCTCGTCGAGCACCTCGACGCGGGGCGGCAGGCCCGCCTCGACGGGAAATTCCGACAGGAGCCGTTGCGCGAAGGCGTGCAACGTCCCGATCGCCGCACCGTCGAGCTGCTCGAGAGCCTTCCGGCACCTATCCCCGGCGAGGAGGTCGCAGTCATCGTCGGCGACGGTCTCGAGGCGGCGGCGGATGCGGTCGCGCAGCTCGTCTCCCGCCTTTTCCGTGAACGTGATCGCGGCGACGCGGGAAAGATCGACGCTCTCTTCGACGATGAGCGCGACCACACGGTCCACGAGGGCGGCCGTCTTGCCGGAGCCGGCCCCGGCATCGACGAAGAGGGTCGAGCGCAGGTCCGAGTGGATGCGGTCACGAGCCGCCTGGTCGGGAGCGGGCATGGAGGACCCGGTCACGTCATGCATCGGATCCCCTCGCATCGGACCCCTCGCCCCTTCCTCCACCCAGGGAGTCCTCGGCCCCGCCAGCGACGAGCTCCAAGAAGTCCGCCAGAGCCGGGTCCTCGCTCTTGCGCTCCACCCGGCGACGGAGATCGACGACACCGAGGCCGTCGGGGTCGCAATACGGGCACTCGACGAACGGCGAACTGCTCGAGGCGGTGGGGTGGTTCGGGAACGCCCCACCCTCGATGCCGTCGACGATCCGCCCGACGGTCTCGCTCACGCGCTCGAGCACCTCGGGCGTGATCTCGTAGCCGACGCGGTGGAACCGGCCCTTGCGGGACGTGAACCAGTACTCGGCCCGTACCCGAGCATCGGGCCTCTGCTCTCGCAGCCGCGCCGCCAGGCCATAGACGACGAGCTGCAGTCGGGTGCCGCGAGCATCGGGATTGTCCTCGTTGAGCTCCCGATAGGAGTCCGCGCGGCCGGTCTTGTAGTCGAGCACCTCGATCGCTCCGTCCTCTGCGACGTCGAGGCGATCGGCCTTGCCCCGGAACGCAACCTGGCGTCCGTCCGGCAGCCGCAGGGTAACCGTCGGGAGGGAGGCGCCGGGAAGCCCGAAGGCGAGCTCCGCGGCCACGGGGTGTAGGCCGTGAATTGCCCGATGGGACGCGTCCTCGCGCAGGAACCGCTCTAGGTCGCCGACGATCCGGCGCCGATCCCGCTGCCAGAAGATCGGCCTGCCGACCAGTCCGTGCTCTTGGTAGCGGTCGCACTCCTCCTGGGCGATCTCGCGCAACCGGATCCCGTCTTCCTCGGTCCACGTCACGATGGCCGATCCCTCCGCCGGCGACGCCGCACGCCGATCCAAGGACTCTTGGACGAATCGCTCCAGGACCGAATGGACGAGTGAGCCCTGATCCAGCGCGGAGATCTCGAGCCGGTCCTCGGGATTCTCCACCTCCTCCACTCCGAGGACATCGCGGACCAGATAGGCGAAGGGGCAGCGCGCCCAGCCCTCGAGCCGGGTCGCCGACGTCGGCCGCTCGGCCGGCGACGGGATGGCCAATCCCTCGAGGTTCCCGTCGAAACGAGTGAAGCGGTCGGCCCTGCGCGAGGCGATCACCTCCTGGCCGCCCCGGACGAGCGCGTCGCCGAGCGTTTCGACGGCAGGCTCCGCACGCTCGCCGGTGCCGGCCCCAAGCATCACTCGCAACCGGTACTCCTGCGCGGTGGCCGGAAAGTCGGCGCGACGGAGGCCGCCGTCGAACGAGGCCACATGCTCGAGCCATCCATGGTCGTCCCCCATGAGCTCGCCGGCGGCGACCCGCCTCCCCTCCAGGTCGCCGGCGATCTCGAGCACCCAGCGCGACGGCACCCGGTCACTGTTGCGACGGAGGTCGCCGCGAGGCACGCAGAGCACGTGCCGCTGCGCCCCGTTAAGCAGTCGCGAGCAGGTCGTGGTGCTGGCGCTCCGACTCGTCGGATCGCCGAGGGAGCTCGTCGCCGGTCGCCTCGCGCTCGGCGTCGGGAAGCAACGAATCCTCTCGGACGCGGGACGGCAGCGAGCCCTCCGCCATCCCGAGCACCACCACCACGTCGAGATCGAGTCCCACCCCCATGCCGAGGGACCCGACGACCACGCCCTCCCCCATGCGGCCGACGCGGCCGAGGTCCGCCTCGAGCTCGAGCTCGAGCGTCCGGGTGAAGACCTCGAGGGCGACGGGACCCTCGACACCGTCGAGGGCCGCGAGGCGGTCGAGGGCCCGCTCGACCCGCTCGGCCGCTCTCTGCTCGGTGATCGGCCAACGCGTGCGATGACGCTCGGAGCCGAGGAGTTCGACGAGGCGCCGACGCGCCCAGGCGGCGCGCTGGGCCCACGGTCGCGGCGCCGCCGCCTCGTCGAGATCGTCGATGATCCCGAGCACGAACTCGCGCAACGAGCGCGCTCGCTCCGCCTCGGTCCGCAGCTGATCGGCCCGCCACTCCGCAGCGTCCGGATCGCCCTCAATGGCCTCGGCCTCGCCGTCGCAGTCGACCGCGTGGGTGGTGAGCAGGCGGTCCCAGTGGGCACGTCCCGCCACCACACCCGCTTCCCGCGAGACCCGTTCCCAGGCGACGACCGGGGCACGCCGTCCGCGGTGGCGAGGCAGGCCGCCGGCCAACCAGGCGAAGATCTGGTCGCGGCGGTAGCCGCCCTCCGGGAGCCGGAGGAACCCGAGCAGGGTCCGGCCCGCGAGCCGGGACGTGAGGGGATCGACGGCGGCCCCGTTGTGCGAGATGCCCGCCGCCGACAGGTGCTCGTGGGCGAGGCGGGCGTACGGCTCGGCCGTCGGGTAGAGGACGGCGATGCGCTCGAGCGGGCTGCCGGTACGAGCGGCATCGACCACCACCCGCACGGCAGTGCGTACCTCCTCGTCGGCATCCGATGTCGTCACCACGCGGGTCCGGCGGGTGTCAAAGACCGGCGCCAGCGAGGGGCCCAGGGCCAGCGGCAGCCGCCCCGTGTCGTCGATCCGGGCCACCGATCGCCCGACCGTGGCATCGGCCCCGGGATGCCCGGTCGATCCCGCGATCACACGGAGCTGGCGACCTCGTGCCACGGCGCGCAGCAGCGCGGCGGAGTGCAGCGACAGCCGCTGCGGGAGGTAGACGACGACAGGGCCGTCCAAGCCGGTCTCCCGACCCTCACCAGCATCCAGCCTCTCGATGGCCGAGGCGACGAGGTCCTGTTCGTCGTAGAACTCGCCCTCGAGCCGGGCGTGGGCCAGATCGTGGAGGGCCACCACGTCGGCGGCCCGTCGGCTCCGCGTGCCGAGTCGCCGGAGAGCTCCTGGCGAGACGTCCCGCATCTCCCGGTAAGCCGCCACGAGGGACGACTCCGTCGCCGGGTGCTCGGCGACCGGCGCGAAGACACCGGGCCGCTCCCGCAGGGCGGCTCGCAGGGCGGCGCCGATCACCGGCGTTGATACCGGCCGACGTCCCTGGCCGGCCAGCGCCGCCGACCCCAGCAGCTCAGCCATCCGGTAGACGGTAAGAAACGTCACTGCCGCCAGGCCGACACCCCGGCTGCATGTCGGTCCAACTGCGCCCGAACCCAGCAGGCGGCGTGCGGTCACCCCGACGTGGTTGGACGGAACCACCACGTTCACCGCTACGAGAGGGTCATCGCGCTTGGCGGCCGCGATCTCCGCGGTGAGCGCCTCCACGGCCAAGCGTCCGTAGCGTACCCACGTCACGTGCACGGTCACGGATCGGATCGTACGTGGAGGTAGTGACATCCCGCCCGACGCAGGAGCCTCTCAACTGCAACGAAAGGCTTGCTGCCCCGTCAAGGGTGCCCTGGCGGTGTCTCTTGCCTCGTGATCTTTGGTTGCACCGAGCGGAACCCCCTACCCGAGGGTGTATGCACCCTTGGCCTTGATGGGGAGGTTCTCTTGGAACACATTGCCCGCGCCCTGTGTCGTGCCATTGCTGGTCCCGCCCATGCCGAGGTTCTTGCCTACCGCACTGATCACGCTTCCAGCGCCCTTGATCACAACCGTCCCCGTACCCGAGACCGAACCCTGCTGATAGGTGCCCGAGCCGGTCTTCGGGCTCACGCAAAACAGCCCATAAATGGTGCCGACGTTTGTCGTAGCTGTCAGCAGATGAGCTGCTTGGCCACTCGGACAGCCGATCACCTGCTCGTTCTGCGAAAGGGATCCCGTACTCCCGAGGTAGCTGGTGTCGCCCGAGTAAGTGGCCGTGACCGTGCTAGTGCCGACCGGCAGCGCCGATGTTGTGCACTTGGCGGTATAAGTGCTGCCACTCGCCTTGACAAGCGAGATGGCCGTGCAGCCGGAAATAGGTGCGCTTGAGCCATTGGCGAAGAAAGCAACGCTCCCTCCGCCATTCGTCGGGCTTACCGTGGCGGTGAAGGTCACGGCCTGGGTCGTGTAGACAGGATCGGCCGACGAAAAGACCTTTGTCGTTGTAGGCGTCTTCGTGGAGTTCAGGGTGACCGTGAAGGGACCGGCCGTGGCGTTGGGGGTCACCGCGTTGGAGGCGATCACGCTGTAGGTGAAGCTGGTCGTCCCGGTCGGTGGGGTGCCCGAGAGTGCGCCGCTGGTCGAGCCGATGCTGAGCCACGAGGGTGCCCCGATGCCGAGGGCGTAGGTGGGGGTGGGATTACCCGTCGCCACGAAGGTGTAGGAGTACTGGGTGCCGACGGTGGCCGTCAGCGGCGGCGAATCGGTGGTGAACGTCGGGGCGGCGCGGGCGGGCGACACGGTCACCGTGAAGGGACCGGCCGTGGCGTTGGGGGTCACCGTGTTGGACGCGATCACGCTGTAGGTGAAGCTGGTCGTCCCGGTCGGTGGGGTGCCCGAGAGTGCGCCGCTGGTCGAGCCGATGCTGAGCCACGAGGGTGCCCCGGTGCCGAGGGCGTAGGTGGGGGTGGGATTACCCGTCGCCACGAAGGTGTAGGAGTACTGGGTGCCGACGGTGGCCGTCAGCGGCGGCGAATCGGTGGTGAACGTCGGGGCGGCGCGGGCGGGCGACACGGTCACCGTGAAGGGACCGGCCGTGGCGTTGGGGGTCACCGTGTTGGACGCGATCACGCTGTAGGTGAAGCTGGTCGTCCCGGTCGGTGGGGTGCCCGAGAGTGCGCCGCTGGTCGAGCCGATGCTGAGCCACGAGGGTGCCCCGGTGCCGAGGGCGTAGGTGGGGGTGGGATTACCCGTCGCCACGAAGGTGTAGGAGTACTGGGTGCCGACGGTGGCCGTCAGCGGCGGCGAATCGGTGGTGAAGGCCGGGGCGGCCTGTGCCGGCGACACGGTGACCGTGAAGGGACCGGCCGTGGCGTTGGGGGTCACCGTGTTGGACGCGATCACGCTGTAGGTGAAGCTGGTCGTCCCGGTCGGTGGGGTGCCCGAGAGTGCGCCGCTGGTCGAGCCGATGCTGAGCCACGAGGGTGCCCCGGTGCCGAGGGCGTAGGTGGGGGTGGGATTACCCGTCGCCACGAAGGTGTAGGAGTACTGGGTGCCGACGGTGGCCGTCAGCGGCGGCGAATCGGTGGTGAAGGCCGGGGCGGCCTGTGCCGGCGACACGGTGACCGTGAAGGGACCGGCCGTGGCGTTGGGGGTCACCCCGTTGGAGGCGATCACGCTGTAGGTGAAGCTGGTCGTCCCGGTCGGTGGGGTGCCCGAGAGTGCGCCGCTGGTCGAGCCGATGCTGAGCCACGAGGGTGCCCCGGTGCCGAGGGCGTAGGTGGGGGTGGGATTACCCGTCGCCACGAAGGTGTAGGAGTACTGGGTGCCGACGGTGGCCGTCAGCGGCGGCGAATCGGTGGTGAAGGCCGGGGCGGCCTGTGCCGGCGACACGGTGACCTGCGGCGATGTCCCCAGGCCCGTCAGGGTGCCGCCGGCCGTCGACTTCTCGAGCGTGGTGAAGGTGGAGGTCGTCGGGGAGGAGGGAGCGCTGGCACCCGGACCGCTCGAAGTCTTGGAACCATAGGCGATGGTGCAGGTCCCCCCACCGGCCAGCGTCACCCCGGTGACCTCGATGGTGGTACCCGACACGCCGACGGTGCCGCAGGTCGACGTGGTGAAGCCGGCGGACGAACCGGTGGTCGACGGCGGCGACCATCCGGAGGCGACATCGACGTCGATCTCACCGGAGCTGAGCCCGGCCGCAACTGCGGTGTAGGTGAAGCTGAGGGTGTTCCCGGTCGATCCAGCCGTCACCGAAGTGGGGGCCACCGCCATCGTCCCGGTGCCGTCGGGCGGCGGCGGCGTCGACTCGAAGATGTAGGCGGCACCGCTCCCGGTGTCGGCCTGGTCGGCCCCGATCAGCGCAGTGGTCCCGTCCGAAGAGAGAGCGACCCCGTCTCCGAATCCCTGACCCGTCGAGCCGTTGGTGAGGGTCGCGGTTGGCGTGCGAGGTGGTGATCCACGAGCTCTCGGACGGGGCCTGGTAGATGTGGGCGGTGCCGGGACCGGCGACGTTGGTGTTGTTGAGGCCGTAGGCGCCGACGAGCGCCGTGGTCCCGTCCGAGGAGAGGGCGACGGAATTCCCAAAGAAGTCGCCGCCCGCCCCGGCGCTGTTGGTGAGGGTGGCGTTGGGCGTCGAGGTGGTGGACCACGAGCTTTCCGAGGAAGCATGGAAGACGTAGGCGGCGCCTATCGCACCGTTGGCGCCGGTGGCCCCGACGAGCGCCGTCGTCCCGTCCGCAGAGAGGGCCACCGAGAACCCGAAATCGTCGGACGCCCCGGCGCTGCTGTTGCTCAGGGTGGCGGCGGGCGCAGACGTCGTCGTCCATGAGCCCTCCGAGGAAGCGTGGAACACGAGGACGTACTGCGCGCCCGCACCGTTGCCGCCGTCGGCTCCCACCGCTGCCGTCGTCCCGTCCGCAGAGAGGGCCACCGAGAACCCGAGGGCGTCATTCGCCGTGCCGTTGCCGTTCGTGAGGATCGCGGTGGGGGTCGAGGTGGTCGACCACGAACTCTCCGAGGAGGCGTGGAAAACGGCGGCGGCGCCCTTCCCCAAGTTGCCGCCCGTGGCGCCAACCAGCGCCGTCGTCCCGTCCGGCGAGAGGGCGATCGAGCTGCCGAAACCGTCGGCGGCGGAGCCACCGCTGTTGTCCAGCGTGGCCGTAGGCGTCGAGGTGGACGACCACGAGCTCTCGGAAGAGGCGTGGAAGATGTAGACGGCACCGTTGCCGCCTACCAGCGCGGTCGTCCCGTCCGAGGAGAGGGCGACCGAGCTCCCGAAACCGTCGGCGCTGGAGCCGCCGCTGTTGGTGAGAGTGGCCGTGGGCGTCGAGGTGGTCGACCACGAACTCTCCGAGGAGGCGTGGAAGATGTAGACGGCCCCTGGGCCGTTGAACCCGTCGCCCTCGACAGCGGTGGCGCCGACCACCGCGGTCGTCCCGTCCGAGGAGAGGGCGACGGACCATCCGAGGGCGTCTTGTGCGCCACTGCCGGTGAGCGTGGCGGTGGGCGACGAGGTGGTCGACCACGAGCTCTCGGAGGAGGCGTGGAAGACCTCGGCGGAGCCCGGATCAGCGCCGCCACCGGCCGTCTGAGCACCAACCAGCGCCGTCGTCCCGTCCGAGGACAGGGCGACGGACCATCCGAGGGGGTCCGGTGCGCCGCTGCTGGTCAGGCTGGCGGTCGGGGTCGAGGTGGTCGACCACGAGCTCTCCGAGGAGACGTGGAAGACATACGCCGCGCCCGATCCTTGGAATTGTCCCCAGGATCCGACGATTGCCGTGGTCCCGCCCGAGGAGAGGGCCACCGACCATCCGAACGAATTGCCGAGGGAATCGCCGCTGGCCGTAAGGATGGCGGTGGGCGTCGAGGTGGTCGACCACGAGCTCTCGGAGGAGGCGTGGAAGATGTAGGCGCTGTCGGCCCCGGTACCCGAGCTCACCGAGCTGGGGACGCCGACCAACGCCGTCGTCCCGTCTGAGGACAGGGCGACCGAGCCGCCGAATGTTGACACCCCGCTCACGGTCAGGGTCGCGGTGGGCGTCGAGGTGGTCGACCACGAGCTCTCCGAGGAGACGTGGAAGATGTAGGCGGCACCCACATCGGAGCCGCCGGGCTGGGGCGAGTCACTGACCAATGCGGTGGTCCCGTCCGAGGAGAGGGCGACCGCGCCGAAGCTGTCACCCGCCGATCCGCCACCGTTGGTCAGGGTGGCGGTGGGCGTCGAGGTGGTCGACCACGAGGTCTCCGAGGAGGCGTGGAAGACGTAGACGGCACCTTTCTGGCTATTGACGCCGGCGGCACCGACCACGGCCGTCGTCCCGTCCGAGGAGAGGGCGACCGAGGCGCCGAAATCGTCATTTGCGGCTCCGCCGCTGTTGGTCAGGGTGGCGGTGGGTGTCGAGGTCGTCGCCCACGAGCTCTCGGAGGAGGCGTGGAAGATCTCGGCGGCGCCCGCAAAGCTGTTGGCGCCGTAGGCCCCGAGAAGCGCAGTCGTCCCGTCCGAGGAGAGGGCGACCGAGCTTCCCAGGCGGTCCCCTGGTGCTCCGGTAAGGGTGGCGACGGCCGTGGAGGTGGACGACCAAGAACCCTCGGAGGAGGCGCGATAGATGTAGGCGCCGGCGCCGTTGACACCGTTACCGCCGGCGCCGACCACGGCCGTCGTCCCGTCCGAGGAGAGGGCGACCGAGTAGCCCACGTCGTCGAGTTCGGGGGCGGCGCCGTCGGTGAGGGTCGCGGTGGGTGTCGAGGTCGTGGTCCACGTGGGGTCGATGGTTATGGGGTACGCCGCCCCCGACGAGTCGACGACGATCCGCGGACCTGCCTCCCCGGGCACGAAGTGTGAGGAGAGGACGCGCCCGGTGGCGTCGATCGTGCGCAGGCCGGCGTAGGCGAGCTGGCCGTAGACGGCCCCGGTGGCCAGGATGCCCGAGCCGTTCCGGATGACCTGCCAGCGTTGGGGGGAGCCGAGGCCGAGGACGAGCTTCTTCACGCCGCCAGTCGGGGGACGAGCGATGGTGAAGCGCTGTTCAAGGCCTCCCGGGGTCACCGCGTAGGTGCTCTTGACGGCGCCCAGTCGCTGGAGGAGCCGGCCGCCGGCGAGTGAGCTCGAGCCGACGGCGAGCGACGAGCGGGTCCCGCCCATATTCAGGCTGATCGCTTTCAGCGAGGCGCTCTGGAGACCCTTGATCCCTACGCTCGCCTCTCCGGTCGGGCTGATCCCGCCCGCAAGCGACTCGGAAGGGGCCTTGACGGACCAGCCGCCTGGAGCGGGGGCGATCCCAGCCACAAGTGGGGCGGCACCGAGGCCGATCGGGCCGGCCCCGAAGCGTGCATGGATCGCCTGAGAGAGACCGGCGGGGACCGCCTGGGGGCCGGAGTGGACCGTCGCCCGGACGGAGGGATGGAGCGCAGGACGTACGGACACCGGTGCGCCGGTGCGCAGCGGCACCAGGGCGCCGGCCACCGCCAGCATCGTGGCCAAGAGCGCAGTGACCACCCACCGGAACCCGTTGGGGCGCCCGATCCGCGCCCAGTGCTGCACTGAGATCGCGGACCGATCCGCCACCAAGCGTCCCGTGCCAACTCCCGTCGCCATCCGCCCTCCCACTTGGGCCACAACGGTGTCCCCATGGAACCTGGGCCCGTCACGGGTCGTCCGCGTGAAATTGAGTCTTCACCAACTCGGCAGACTGGCGCGTCCTGGCTTGCTTCTTGCAGAGTGGGCGTCAGCTTGACGCCCACGCACATCTAACCGCCCCCCAAGCCGATCTCTGGCTCTCTCTCCTCTCGGCCATGAGTCAACCCGTGCGGGGTACCTCTTCGCTGGCGAACCCGTCTCGTCACGGACGGCCCAGGACGCAATTCGGTCTGCAACCAGGTCAAACGATCGCCCAAGGGATTGAGCAAGTCAATACGCAATTCTGCGCAATTGCGATCGCCCGGCCGGAGCGTCCCAAGGGAGGTCCTTCCAGTACCATCGAACTGTGCGATGAGCGACGGACCATCCCCGTGCCCGTCTACCCCTTCGACCCCCGGGAGGCTCATCGTGCCCTCTTCCCCGCATCGCCTCGCCGTGCTCTCGGCCGACCGCGTCACACACGACCGCAACGGGCAACGTGTGCTCACGGACGTTTCCCTGACCGTCGCTCCGGGGCAGCGGGTCTGCCTGGTGGGCCCCAACGGCGCGGGCAAGTCCACGCTGTTGCAGATCCTCTCGGGGGCGATCGCACCCGAGGGCGGCCGGGTGACGCTCGATCCTCCGGTTGCCAGGGTGGGCCTCTTGGAGCAGGAGACCCGGCCCCGGCCCGGCGAGACGATCTCCCGGCACCTGTCCCGGCGGCTCGGTGTCGAGCGGGCCGAGCGCGACCTGACCGAAGCGGCTCGCGCACTCGCCCGGTGCGACCCCGACGCGGACGACCGCTACGACGTCGCCCTTCAGCGCTACGAGGGGTCCGGGGCCGCCGACTTCCGTGCCCGGATGTCGCGGGTGCTCGGCGAGCTGGCCCTCGACGCCGATCCCGACGAGCAAGAGGTCGACACCCTCTCGGGCGGCCAACGGGCACGCCTGGCGCTGGCCGGGGTCGTCCTGTCCCGCTTCGACGTCACGCTCCTCGACGAACCGACCAACGACCTGGACTTCGACGGTCTGGAGCGCCTCGAGGAGTTCGTGGGCCACACCCCGGGAGGGGTCGTGGTGGTCTCGCACGACCGGGAGTTCATGTCCCGCTGTGCCACCGAGGTCGTCGAGATCGACGAACACGACCACACCGTCGCCGAATTCGGTGGAGGTTGGACCGGGTACCTGGCCGAGCGCCAAGCGGCACGCACCCACGCGACGGAGACCTACGAGCGGTACTCGGCCAGACGCACCGAGCTCAGGTCCCGGGCGCAGCGGGAACGACTGTGGGCCACAAAGGGTGTCTCGAGGGAGAAGCGCGACCCGCGAGACAACGACAAGGCCCAGCGCGACTTCCGCCTCAACCGAACCGAGCGGCTGGCGTCGAGGGCCAGGAGGACCGAGCGAGCGCTCGAGACCCTCGAAGCCGTGGAGAAGCCGTGGGAAGCCTGGGAGCTGCGCTACCACATCAACCAGGCGCCCCGGGCGGGATCCATCGTCGCTCGACTCGAGCAGGTCGTCGCCGAGCGTGGCCCGTTCCGCCTCGGACCACTCGATCTCGAGATCGCCTGGGGTGATCGGGTCGCGCTGACCGGACCCAACGGCTCGGGGAAGACGACGCTCGTCGAGCTGCTGGTCGGCGACCTGCCGCCGTCGAGTGGCCGGCGCTGGGTCGGCCCGAGCGTGGCCATCGGGTTGCTCGAGCAGGATCGCCGGAGCACGGACGGGAGAGCCAGCGTGCTCGAGGCGTTCACCTCCGCCACCGGGATGACCGTGGTCGAGGCCCGGAGCCTGCTCGCCAAGTTCGGAATCGCGTCGGACCATGTGCACCGCGCCGGTGCAGCGCTCTCACCTGGGGAGCGGACCCGGATCGAGCTGGCCAGGTTCCAGGCTTTGGGCGTCAACTTCCTCGTGCTCGACGAACCGACCAACCACCTCGACCTGCCCGCCATCGAGCAGCTCGAGCGCGCCCTCGACGACTTCGGCGGCACCCTGCTCCTCGTCTCGCACGATCGGCGGTTGCTGGAGTCGGCCTCGTTCACCCGAAGGATCCAGCTGCCATGGACATGATGACGTAGGGTTCGAAGAGAGCCAGAGTCAACGATCGGGGGATCCGTGGCCACGTCGACGCCCGGTGTGCAATGGCGCCAAGGACCCGGAGGCCGGTGGGAGTACCTGGCGTCCGACGGACGGTGGTACCCACCGGATCCCGTTACGGGTCCCATGCCGCCCCGGGCGGGCGAGCCGGCTCCGGGGGCCTACCCGACGGCCGCCCCGTCAGTCGTTGCAACCGTCCCCTGTCCCTCCTGCGGCCGACCGGTGGAAGCCGATCGCATGGCCTGCTCGGCCTGCGGCGCCATCGTCGCCAGCGCCGTGCCCCTCTACCTGACTACCCCCGCACGCCGTCTCGGGCAGTACGCGCTCGACGTCGGTCTCGCCATCGTGACGCTCTTCATCGGCTGGCTGATCTGGTCGCTGATCATCTGGGGCCGGAGCCAGACCCCCGGGATGCAGATCCTCCACATCCGCACGATCCGCAAGGACACCCTGGAGGACGCCTCCTACGGGACGATGGCGCTCAGGGAGGTGGTGGGCCGGTGGCTCATCATGGGACTGATCGCCAGCATCTTCTTCCCCGCCGCCCTGGTCCTCGACTGCATGCTCCTCTGGGACAAGGACCGCCAGCAGCTCTGGGACAAGATCGCGGGCACGACCGTCGTCAACGGCGACCCGCTCTCGGTGGCTGGACCCCAACCCGTCGAGACCACTCCGACGATGGCGGGCCCGATGATGGGCCCGGCGCCCGACCCGGGGCCTCCCGCACCTGCTCCCTCTCCCTCTCCGACCCCCTCGACGACCGCGGCCGACGGCTCCCCCAGTTCGGGCGTCCCCAATCCGAGCGCCCCGGTCCGAGCGCCCCCGGTCCGAGCGCCCCCAGCCCGGGCGAGACCGGTCCGCCGGCGGGTCCGGAGGCGGAGAGGCCGGGGTCGTAGCCCCCTCTCGATGCCGCGCCTGCAGAGCCTCCCCTCGGGGGTTGGCGTGGCACTCGTCACGATCTTCGATCGGCGCGGCAGGCCGGACCTAGCCGCCACCGCGGAGCGGGCGCACGCCTGCGTGGCGCGCGGCATCGGGTTCGTCCTCGTCGCGGGGACCACCGGCGAAGCGTGGAGGCTCGACGCCGACGACCGCATCGCCCTGGCGTCGGCCGTCAAGCGCGCCGTCGACGGGAGTCCGGTGCTCGTGGGGACCGGCGACCCCGTGGCGGCCCGTGCCCTCTCGACGACCCGGGCGCTCACCGATGCCGACGTTGCCGACGGTCTGCTCGTCCTCTCGCCCGGGGACCGCGATGCCCTCGACTTCTACCGTGCCGTCCGCGACGAGGCGCCGAACGCGACGCTGCTCGCCTACCACATGCCGACGGTCTCCCCGCCGGGCGTGCCGACCTCGGTCGTGCCGTCGCTTCCCGTCGACGGCATCAAGGACTCCAGCGGCTCCGCCGACCGCCTCGCAGAGCTGCTGACGAACCGGGCGGAGGTGTACGTCGGGAGTGCCAACCTGCTCACCCTGGCCGGCCATTGCGGCGCTCGCGGCGCAGTGGTCGCCATGGCCAACCTCGCGCCGGAGCTGTGCACCTCGGCCTGGAACGGCGACATCGAGGCGCAGGTCGAGCTGATGAGGATGCACACGAGCTCCATGGCCGACTTCCCCCAGCGATTCAAGTAGCGGTCTCGCCGAGTCGGCACGGGTGTCCCGGAGCCGGATCCTCGACCTCTCGCAGCGGCATCTCGTGGGCGGGAAGCCCTCCGGTCGACTGTGCGATGCTTCCCCACGCAGCCGACCCCGGAGGGTGCAATGACGACCGCAGTCCAATCGAAGGCCGCCCGGATCCGCGACCAGCTCGGCTATCCCATCGTCGACGTCGACGGGCACGTCCTGGAGCTCATGACGGTCTTCCTCGAGTACCTGCGGGAGACGGAGGGATCACCGACGGCCGAGGCGTTCGCCGCCACGCCCGAGTACGCACGCTGGCACGAGCCCTGGGTCCTGGGACTCGAGGAGCGGCGATCCACCTGGAGCCAGCAGGTCAACCTGTGGGGCTGGCCGACGACGAACACGCTGGACCGTGCGACCGCCACCCTTCCCAAGCTCTACGCGTCTCGGATGGACGACCTCGGGATCGACTACAGCATCCTCTACCCGAGCGCCGGCCTGTTCATCGTGACGATCGCCGACCCCGACCTCCGGTCGGGCGTGGTCGACGCCTACAACCGCTGGGTCATGGAGCTCTGCGCCTCGCACCGAGACCGTCTCTCCCCGGTGGCCACCATCCCGATGAACACGCCCGACGAGGCCGTCCACCACCTGCGCCAGGCGGCGGCCATGGGTCACAAGGTGGTCTGCCTGCAGGGCTTTGCCGAGCGGCCCGTGCCGGAGGTGGCCCGAATCGCACCGGAGGTGGCCAACCTGGCGACGCGCCTCGACTACTTCGCCATCGACAGCGAGTACGACTACGACCCCGTCTGGACGACCTGTGCCGAGCTCCGACTGGCGCCGACCTTCCACGCCGGCACGGGTCTGCGGGCGGGACGATCGGTGACCAACTACACCTACAACCACATCGGCGCCATCGCCCAGGCGCAGGAGGGCCTCGCCAAGGCTCTCTTCCTCGGAGGGGTCACCCGCAGGTTCCCGACGCTCAACTTCGGCTTCCTCGAATGCGGGGCCGGATGGGCGTGCGCACTGCTCTCCGAGCTCGTCGGGCACTTCCACAAGCGCAGCCTCGCCGGCATGAGCTACGTCGATCCGGAGAAGTTGGATCTCCCGGTGCTGCTGGAGCTCATCGCCGAGCACGGCGACGAATTCACGGTGCGCCACGCCGACCGGGCCCGCGCCTTCTACGATCGCCCATTCCCGGGGCTGCCGGAGCGGGACGATTTCTGGATGGTCCACCCGAAGGACGCCGCCGAGATCGTGTCGCTCTTCGTGCCGCGCTTCTACATCGGCTGCGAGGCGGACGACCGGTCGGTCGCCTGGGCGTTCGACACCAGAGTCAACCCCGGGGGCTCCAAGGTCCGGGCCATGTTCGGCTCCGACGTCGGCCACTGGGACGTCACCGACGTGGGAGACGTCGTAGTCGAAGCGTGGGAGCTGGTCGAGGACGGGCTGATCGACGAGGGTGACTTCCGGGACTTCGTCTTCGCCAACCCCGTCGAGCTCCACGCCCGCACCAACCCGGACTTCTTTGCCGGCACCCGGGTCGAGGGCGACGTCGCCAGGCTCCTGAGCGAGGATCGGCCGGCCGGATCCGCCTGACCTCCGAGGCGAGGCCGCGGACGGTTGGGGACACCCGCACCCGAACCGGACGCGGTCACGAGGGATCGCGCTCCGCGAGCTCCCGGAAGGCATCCGGCACGCGGGCCGCTCCCGAGAACCGCACCGCGGCGTAGTCGATCGAGGTACGACCGAAGCGCTCGCGGACCGCATCCATGGACCGGTCGACGCTCCAGCGTGCGGTCCCCTGCGGGCTTCCCCCGCGGTGACGCTCATCGTCGAGCTCGAGCGGGAGCTCCATCTGCAGCTCGGTCTGTTCGACGAGGTTGCTGACCGAGACGGCGAGCAGGGTCACGTGGCGCTGGTCCGGATGGTCGGCGAGGGCGCCGCGGGCCAGGTCGGTGGCCAGCTCGGTCACGGTCAGGGTGGTCCCCACGGCCACCGGAACGGTCACGGACCGGGTGACCGAGCGCAGATCGCCGAACCTCACTCGGACGGTGACGGTCCGCCCCGCCCTGCCGGCCCCGCGCAGCCTCCCGGTCACCCGGTCCGCCAGGTAGGCGAGGGTGACACGCACGAGCTCCGGCGAGGCCTCGCGTTGTCCCAGCGCGGCCTGCGCTCCGACGGAGGCGGCGCGGCGCGGCGGTTCGATCCGGCGCGGGTCCGCGTTGACGGCCAGCTGGCTCAGGTGGCTGCCGACGGCCCGCCCCAGGAGGTGCTCGAGCGCGGCACCCGGCGCAGCCGCGAGATCGCCGATCGTCCGGATGCCCGCCGCGGCGAGGCGTCTCTGGGTCGAGGGACCCACCCCCCACATGAGCTCGACGGGCAGGGGGTCGAGGAAGGCTCGCTCGTCGAGAGGGCGCACCGTCACCTGCCCGTCGGGCTTCGCTACCTGGGAGGCGATCTTCGCCAGATGCTTGGTGCGGGCCACCCCGACCGAGAGGGGTAGGCCGATCTCCCTGCGCACGCGCCGTCGGGCCGCTGCCGCGATCTCGCTCGGATCGCCGAAGAGGTGTATCGCCCCGGCCACGTCGAGGAAGGCCTCGTCGATGGAGACTCTCTCGACCCAGGGCGTGAAATCACGGAGGACGTCCATCACCCGGTCCCCGTGGCGCTGGTACTCCTCGAAGTGGCCGCCCACGAAACGGATGCCCGGGCAGAGCTGCCGGGCCCGCCAGCCCGCCATGCCGGCCCGGACTCCCGTGGCCCGCGCCTCGTAGGACGCCGCGAGCACCACGCTGCCACCGACGGCGATGGCCCGTCCGCGCAGCGTGGGGTCCAGCAGCTGCTCGACCGAGGCGTAGAAGGCGTCCAGGTCCGCATGGAGGATGGTCGCCTCCCCGTCCTGTGCCGCCACGGGCCACCCCATGGCAACAGATCGTATACGAACGTATGTTCGCTGTGGCGGGCCCGGCTCCGGCCCGCCAGTGACGCGGGGCCCGGCTCGGCTACCGGCCCGCCTGCGCCAGGATCTGGTTGTTGACGGCCACGTCGAATATCTGGCTGACCGGGACCCTGTTCTGGATCAGCCCCAGCTTGAGAAACGTGTTCGCCTCCTCCTGCTGGTAGGCGACGATGGCGGGTGTCACCGGGGTCGGGACCACGTTGGTCGACTTGACCGCCTGCTCGGCCACCTCGAGCGGGACCCCGTAGGTAGAGGCATAGGTCTTCGCCGCGAGAGCCGGGTCCTTCCTCAGAATCGCCTGGGACTTGTAGAGCCGAGCGACGAAGTCCACGATCGCCGCCTTCTTCTTCGGGTCGTTCAGCGACGAGACCGGGGCCGTGAGATAGCCGAGCACCTTCGCCGACCCCGCCGCCGTCGGCAACACCTTGCCCTGGCCGTTGTGCTCGACCAGTGCGGTGAGCGGCTGGCTGGACACCCAGGCGTCGACCTTCCCGCTCGAGAGCGCCGTCTCGCCCGCGACGATGTTGAGGTTCACGATCGTCACGTCGTTGTACGGAATGCCGGCCGCCTTGAGCACCTTGACCAGCACGTACTGCTCGACCGTCCCCTCCTGGACGGCGATCGTGTGGCCGCGGAGCTGCGAGGCCTTCTTGATGGGCGAGTTGTTCGGGACCATGACGGCGAAGGGCGAGTTGGCACCGACCCCCTCGGTGACACCGACGACCTTGACCGGGTCCCCGGCCGCCTGGGCGAAGATCGTCGGCGTCTCGGCCATGTCACCGAGATCCACCGATCCGCCGACCTCCGCCGCGATGACCGGCGGACCGCCGATGAAATTCGACCAGTTGACGCTGTACGACGCGCCCTGCAGCGTGTTGGTCGCGTTGACGATGGTCTGGTACTCCTTCAGCTGATCGCCGAAGTTCAGGGAGACACCCGTGAGGTCGGTGGCCTTGGACGTCGCCGACGCCGCACCCGTCTCCGACGCCGCGCCCACTGCCACCGAGGCCACGACGGCCAACGACAAGAGCGCGGCTCGCGCGCCACCCTTTCGAACAAGCACTCTCGATCTCCTTCGCCCTCGCCATCGGACACTCCAACCGCCCGAGACTATACATGACTAAAACGATAAGAAATGTCAACAAACAGCAGATTCATGCTCACGGCGAGGCAGCCCGGAGAACGCGCCCTCCACGGCCGCCGCTCACTTAGCCTCTTGGCGGCGGCCATCCGCCCAGAGCGAGCGCGAGAGGAGCGGAGAGATGCCCAAGTACCTGTTTCGGTCCCGGTACACCCCCGAGGGAGCGAAAGGACTCTTGCGAGAGGGCGGGACGGGCCGGCGGGCCGCAGCGCAACGGACGATCGAGAGCCTCGGGGGGAGGATCGAGTCCTTTTACTACGCCCTGGGAGGCACCGACCTGTTCACCATCGCGGAGCTTCCCGACAATGCCTCGGCAGCCGCCATCAACCTCGTGATCGCGGCGACGGGCACGATCGACAGCGAGACGGTCGTCCTGCTCACCCCCGAGGAGGTCGACGAGGCCGCCGGCAAGCAGCCGGACTTCCGGCCACCACAGGCCTGACGGGCGGATGGCGATGGCCAGGACCTTCGCGGGCATGCGGGTGCCCGAGAGCCTCGACGAGAAGATCACGGAAGGGTCGAGCGCCCTCGTGGTGGTGGACCTGCAAAACGACTTCGTGCACCCCGACGGCTACTGCGGCCGGTTCGTCGACGTGTCCGGTTTTGCCGCGGCGCTCGCGCCCAACGCCCGGCTGATCGAGGCGGCCCGGAAGCACGGCGTGCCCGTGTACTACACGCTGCAGACCCAGCGAGAGGACGGCGCCTATTCCTCCCCGGTGTGGGCGACCGAGACGCTGCGCCACGGCTTCGAGCCGCTGCAGTGCATCGAGGGCACCTGGGGTTGGCGCGTCGCCGACGACGTCGAGCCGGCACCGCAGGACGTGCTCGTGCCCAAGTTGCGGCGCAGCGGCTTCTACAACACGGGGCTCGCGGCGATGCTGCGGGCACGCGGCGTCGGGACCGTCGTCGTGAGCGGGGTCGCGGCGACGGGCTGCGTCGAGAGCACGGTCCGGGGGGCGCTCGAAGCCGACTTCTTCGCCGTGGTCCCGACCGATTGCATCGGCGACGTCGTGCCCGACCTCGTCGCCCGGGCCGTCACCTCGTTCGAGCGCCTTCTGCCGCCCGGCGACGTAACCTCCTCCAAGGAGATCGTCGACCTTTGGCCGGCAGGCTGACCGCCTGCGGGACGCCTTCGTGTCCACGACGCGAAGCCCCGTACGGGGCCCTTGCCCTTGCCTCCGTGCCGGCGTAGCGTTACGAACGCATGTTCGCCCGCGACGGGCGGACGTCGACAACCAAGGAGGCGCGCCATGGCCGGTGCCAAGCCCATTCCCGACGACTACCCGAGGCTCAGCCCGTCGCTCGCGATCGACGGAGCGGGGGCGGCCATCGACTTCTACTCCAAGGTGTTCGGGGCCACGGTCCGGATGCGCATGGACACGCCCGACGGCAAGGTCGGCCACGCCGAGCTGCAATTCGGCGACTCGGTGGTCATGCTCGCCGACGAGTTCCCGGACATGGGCAACCTCGGGCCCAAGTCGGTCGGCGGCACTCCCGTCACCCTCATGCTCTACGTCGAGGACGTGGACGCCGTCTACGCCCGGGCGCTCGAGGCGGGAGCGAAGGAGCTGCGTCCGGTGGCCGACCAGTTTTACGGGGATCGCTCTGGTGGCTTCGAGGATCCGTTCGGTCACCGGTGGTTCGTCGCGACGCACATCGAGGACGTGCCCGAGGACGAGCTCGGCCGTCGTGCCGCGAAGGCGATGAGCGAGTCCTGACCCGGCTGCGACCGTAAGCTCGTGGCATGACGGTGGGGACCACGACGAACATCGAAGCGCTACGGGCCGAGCGTGACATCACCCGGCTGGTGTACGACTACGCGGCTGCGGTGGATCGACGGGACTTCGACGCCATCGCCGAGTGCTACTGGAGCGACGGGTGGGACGACCACGCCCCGGAGTACGACGGACCCGTTGCGGGGTATGTCGCATGGTTGCGCGAGGTGATGCCGGCGGGACCGGTGCTGACGCACCAATTCGGCAACGTGCGGATCGACGTGGCACCCGACCGCGAGTCGGCGTCGGTCGACTCGTACTGCACCAGCACCGCGACCTTCCCCGGACCGGAGTCTGCACCCGCCGGTTGGATGCAGCTCGGGCTGCGCTACCGGGACACCGTCACGCGGCGAGACGGAACGTGGAAGTTCGCCCGGCGGCACTGCCGACGAGCCTGGATCATCGACAACGGAGTGGCCCAGGCGGTGCCGCCCGCCGAGTGAGCGGGGCTATCCCAAGACCACCCACGCCGCACCTTGGTCGGAGGTGCAATACACCGTGGCGGCGTATGGCTCTGGGTTGGGATACAGCGACTTGTTCTGGAAGCCCAGCTCGATGGCCGTGGCGAGCCGCGACCCGATGTGTCCCCACTCGACGCTGCTCTTGAGCTGAAAGGTCGAGAGGACTCCCGGCGGGAAGTCCCCGTCGATTCGGGGCGCGTCGAAGACGGTTCCTCTCGCATTGGGGCCGGCCTCGATGTACTGGCCGCTCGGACAGGTCACGTCGTGGATCGAGGGATGCCCCGAATCGGGATTCGTCTTGCCGGAGACGTAGTAGGGAGTCTCGCCTCCCGATGAGCCGCCGAGCGCCGAGGAGGGGGTGACGGTGGCCGAGACCGGCGTACTCGACGGGCTGCCCGCCCACACTGCGGCGCCGATGCCGATGCCGGCTCCGACCATGACGAGGCCCACGACCACGACGCCTACGATCGCCCGGCGAAACGGCACCGACCTCGGCCCCTGACCCGATGGCTTTTCGACTTCGTTTCCCGTGTTGGTCACCGCAGGTCCTTCCTCGACTTCTCTACCGCAGTTGATGTGCTCAGAAGCTATCCGCAACATCCCGACTCAAGAGGGGTTACCGGACCCCCCTCGGTTCCTCGGTGAGCGTGCCCTGCCTTTCTCCACAACAGTCAGCATTCGTTTCGATCTCCAGATCGACCCCGTCTCGAAGGCCCTCCACGGGCCATCGACACGCGCAGGACTCACGGCGATGATGTCGGGATGCAACCTCCGGAGGGGGTGCCGGACTGGCTCGAGGTGTGGACGGCCGCCGAGCGGCGGCAACTGCGGGAGCAAGTGGGTCATGACCGCCTCTTCGAAGGCGTCTGGCCGGAGTACAACCGGCACGGGAACCATGCGCCGAGGTACTTCGGTGCGCTCTACCCTCGCTATTCGCGCTTTCAAACCCTGTTCGTCGATCGGCGCTCCGAGCGCGTCGTCGGGCGGGCCCGGACCATCCCCTTTCGCTGGGATGGCACGCTCGAGGGCCTCCCGCCGGGCATCGACGCCCTCGGACTGCGTGCGGTCGAGGACGACCGCCCGCCGAATGCCCTCTCGGCCCTGGCGGCGGAGGTCGAGGCGCGCTCCCAGGGACAGGCCCTGCGGCCCGAGCCACGTTCCTTGCACATCGTGGCGCCGGTCGCCGAGTGGGAGGGCTGGACGGCGACGGCCTTTCCCGAAGACGGCGAATACGTCTTCCCCGGAGGTCTCGCCCCGCTCGTGGCGGCGCGAGGTGTCGGCGACTACTGGGAACCAAATGTCTGGATGTTGCACCAGGTGTAGGGCCTCGCCCCAAGGTCCCGAGAGAGGTTGCGCCGCACCGGGCGCCGCCCCGCCTCACCCCTCCCCGGTGAGGCGGGCCGCGAGGGCCTGGAGGTGGTGGGGGCCCGGGCCGCAGCATCCGCCGAGCACCGCAAGGTCGAGCCTCTCGCCGACCCGGAGCGTTGCGTCGGCCCAAGGGCTCGGGCGCGTCCCATTCGAGTCGGGTGGCTCGATCGAGCACCGAGGGGAGGGGCACCGCAAAGAGGAAGTCGACCCCCGCTCGTAGAGCAGGGCGGTCTCGATCCCCCCGTCGGCGAGCACCGGGCGACCCTTGGCAAGCCGGAACCCGGGCTCGTCTCCCGTCATCGTTTGGCCGGGCGCAGCCAGGTCCCCGAGCGACCACCCGTCTTCTTCCAGAGGCCGACCTCGGTGATCGAGACCTCGGGTGCTATCGGAAGGACCGTCGCCGCGACGGAGAGCGAGGCCACGGCGCACGCGGCGAGCGCTTCCATCTCCACGCCGGTCGGGCCCACGACCTCGGCCCGGCCCTCCACGTGCACGGAGTCCCCGACCAAGGTCAGGTGGACGTCGACGTTGGAGACGGTGAGGGGATGACAGAGGGGAATGAGCGTGGAGGTCTGCTTCGCCGCCTGGATCCCTGCGAGGCGGGCCGTGCCGAGCACCTCGGCCCAACCGACCCCGCCGCTCGCCGGTTCGCCGCCTCCGACCTCTCCCACGGCCTGCGCGACCCTCGGCCCGAGATCTACGCGGCAGCGTGCCGTGGCGCGCCGGCGCGTCCACGGCTTGCCGGTGACGTCGACCATGCGGGCACGGCCGCCCGGGTCGATGTGGGTGAGCTCCGGCCCAGCTCCGTCGCCCTGGGGGCCCTCCCCGGACCGCTCCGCCACGGACCTGCACGCTACCCGCTCGGGCCGCCGAGCCGCCTCCCGACCGAGCAAGCTGGAGGTCGTGGCAGAGTCCCGGCCATCCCACACCGCCGACGCGTCGGGCTCGAGCCCGGCAGTGGCGGGAATCCTGCTCACCGGAGGGAAAAGCCGGCGGATGGGCTCGAACAAGGCCCTCGGTGCCGGCACGTCGGCGCAGGTCGGGGGCTACGCTCCGTGTCATGGCACCCATCGAGGCGGACCGGGAGACCCGTCCCGCCGTCGCCACGGCGGACTGGATCGGCATCCACCCGGGACCCCTGCCGGTGGCCCAGGTGCTCGACTGGGTGGTCCGTCCGGGTTGCGGAGCGCTGGTGGTGTTCTGCGGCACCGTCCGCGACCACAGCGAGGGGCGGGAGGGCGTCGTCTCCCTGGAGTACGAGGCGTATCTCGAGCAGGTCGAGCCCCGCCTCGCCGGCGTGGCCGCGGCGACGCGCTCGCGCTGGCCGATGGTGGGCCGACTCGCGCTCTTGCACCGGGTCGGCCATCTCGTCGTAGGCGACGTGTCGGTCGTGGTAGCGGCCTCGACCCCGCACCGGGCAGAGGCCTTCGAGGCAGCCCGCTTCTCGATCGACACGATCAAGCAGACCGTGCCGATCTGGAAGCGCGAGGTCTGGGCGGACGGCTCCGACTGGGCGGAGTGCTCCCACGACCTCATCGACGTCCAGTGATCCCACTCTCCGAGGCTCGCCGGTTCGTCCTCTCCGCGTGCCGGCCGCTCGGATCCGCTCGGGTCGCACTCGCCGAGTCACCCGGGCACGTCCTCGCCGAGACGATCCGCGCCGAGGAGAACGTCCCGCCCTTCGCCAACTCCGCGATGGACGGCTATGCCGTCCGGTCCGCGGACACCTCGGGGGCACCCGTGCGCTTGCGGGTGGTCGACACGATCATGGCCGGCGACAATCCCACCGTGGCGGTCGGGCCCGGCGAGGCGGCCCGCATCATGACCGGCGCCCCCATCCCGCCCGGTGCCGACGCCGTCTCCATGGTCGAGCACACCGAGCCGGCCGACGCTGAAGGAGCCGTGGTGATCTGCCGGGAGGTGGCGGCCGGCACGCACGTCCGGCGCGCCGGTGACGACGTCGCAGTGGGCGACGAGGTCTTCACCCCGGGTACGCCGCTCTCGGCAGCGCACGTCGGCGTGCTGGCGAGCCTCGGAGTCCTGTCGGTGCTGGTCCATCGCCGGCCGAGGGTAGGGGTCATCTCGACCGGCGACGAGCTCGTCGTCGGGGCCGGCACGCTCGCACCGGGCAAGATCCGCGACTCCAACCGCCCGAGCCTCCTGGCCCAGCTGGCGTCGGACGGTTGGGAGCCGACGGACCTGGGTCGCATTCCCGACGACGAGGGGAACCTGACGGAGGCCTTCGAGACCGGAGCGGCCCGGTGCGACGCGCTGGTGACGAGCGGCGGGGTGAGCGTCGGGGATCGCGACCTCGTGAAGGTGGTCCTCGAGAAGCTGAGCCAGGGGACGACCCGCTGGATGCAGATCGCCATCAGGCCGGCGAAACCCTTTGCCTTCGGGACGCTCGGGCCGACGGCCACCCCCGTGTTCGGTTTGCCGGGCAACCCGGTGTCGGCCCTCGTCTCCTACGAGCTGCTCGTCCGGCCGGCCCTGCGCTTCATGGCGGGCTTTCCCAACACCGACCGGCCGTTGCTGACCGCCGTGGCCGACCGGGACCTCTCCCGCCGACCGGACGGCAAGGTGCACTTCGCCCGCGTTCTCGCGACGGCCGACTCGGACGGCTCGCTGCACGTGCGGGCGTCGGGCGCTCAGGACTCACACATCCTGAGCGCCATGGCCGACGCCAACGCGTTGGCCGTCCTGCCCGACGGCGACGGCGTGCGCGCCGGGGAGCGCGTCGAGGTGCTGTTGCTCGACGCCGGGCGCGCCGCAGAGGCCGGAGGTCGGTGGTGACCACACCGCCCGGGATGCCCGTCACCCTGCTCCCCGGGCCTCCTCGGACGCGCCGGACCCCCGAGCCGGTGGTCCTCGAGCAAGGTCGGCAGGCGGCCGGGCGGACCGTGGCTCGACACCGGAGCTCCCCGTCTCCCGCAGACGGCATGCCCGCCCACGGCCCGCTCGTCGACCAGCACGGGCGGGTCCACACGGACCTGCGCATCTCGGTCACCGACCGCTGCAACCTTCGCTGCTTCTACTGCATGCCGGAGGAGGGAGTGCCGTTTCTCCCTCGTTCGGAGATCCTCTCCTTCGAGGAGATCGTGCGGGTCGCCACGGCGGCCCGCGGCCTGGGTGTGACGTCGCTGCGCCTCACGGGCGGCGAGCCGCTCGTCCGGCGGGGCATCGCCGACCTGATCGGGATGCTCACCGAGGTCGGCTTCGACGACCTGGCCCTGACCACGAACGGCACGGGACTCGCGGCTCTCGCCCCCCGATTGGTGGAGGCCGGCCTGCAGCGGGTCAACATCAGCTGCGACTCGCTGCGCCCGCAGCGCTTCGCACAGATCCGTCGGCGCGGCGACCTGGCCACCGTGCTCGACGCCATGGACGCCGCGGAGAGCGCCGGGCTCTCTCCATCAAGGTCAACGTCGTCGTGATCGCCGGCGCCAACGACGACGAGATCCTCGACTTCGCAGCCTTCGCTCGCCGGACGGGGCGCGTCGTGCGCTTCATCGAGTACATGCCCCTCGATGCCGAGGGCAACTGGAGCCGCGACGACGTGGTGCCCGGTGACCGCATTCTGGCCGAGATCGACGCCCGCTGGCCCATCGAGACGTTTCCCGGCGCCCGCGACGACCCGGCGCCGGCCGAGCGGTTCCGCTTCCGCGACGGGCACGGGGAGGTCGGGGTGGTGGCGAGCGTCACACGGCCCTTCTGCGGGACCTGCAACCGGCTCCGCCTGACCGCCGAGGGCGCGTTGCGCAACTGCCTGTTCTCGGACGACGAGATCTCCGTGCGCGACGTCCTGCGGGGCGGCGGTGACGATCAGCAGCTGTCCGAGGCGCTGCGCAGGGCGGTCTGGGGCAAGCTCCCGGGGCACGGCATCAACGATCCCGGGTTCCTCCGGCCGGCGAGGTCGATGTCCATGATCGGCGGCTGACCCGTGGCCCGGATCCGGCTCTTCGGTCCGGCCGCCGAGGCGGCTGGGAGGACCCACGACGAGCTCCCCGGACACACCGTCGACCAGGTCCTCGCGGCAGCCCGGGGCCTCTACGGGACGGAGTTCGCCGACATCCTCTCCACTTGCCGCGTCTGGGTCAACGGGGACGATCCCGAGCCGGGCCTGCCGCTCACCGAGGGAGACGAGGTCGCCGTCCTCCCGCCCGTGTCGGGGGGCTGCGGCTGACACCCGAACCCCAGCCCCGCATCGGGTCGGCCCGCAGCTCGGATCGGCCGCCCGCCGACCTGGCCGTGGGAGCCTTCTCCGACGAGCCGCCCTGGCTCGTCGCGCCCGACGCCATGACCTGGCGGGAAGGCGTCGACCGCCTCCGGGCACGCGCGCGGTCCGCTGCCCCGCAGCTCACCCGCCGGCGTCGGTTTCCCCCGAGCGTGCGGGTGCTGCGCGTGGGTGGGCTGCTCGGCGTCGCGGTGGCGGGCTGGTACCTGTCGGAACGCCGTCGCGGACGGTCGCAGTCCCGCTCGGGGCTGTCCCGACGGCTCCGCAGGGCGTTCGAGCGGTTGGGCCCCACCTACATCAAGCTCGGGCAGATCCTCTCCGCCGGGGAGGGCGTCTTTCCCGAGGAGCTCGTCGTCGAGTTCCGGCTCTGCCGCGATCAGGTGCCGGCCGAGAGCTTCAGCGTCGTGAGAGCCATCGTCGAGGAGGACCTCGGTCGACCGCTCGGGCACCTGTTCGCCTCCTTCGATCCCGTGCCGATCGCCGCGGCGTCGATCGCCCAAGCCCATGCGGCACGGCTCCGGACCGGCGAGGAGGTGGTGGTCAAGGTCCAGCGCCCGCAGATCGGACGTCTCGTCGAGCGCGACCTCGCCGCCATGAGCTGGATCGCGCCGCAGCTCGTGGGGCGCATCCCGGTGGCTGCGCTCGCCAACCCGCCCGCACTCATCGACGTCTTTGCCGAGACCATCACCGAGGAGCTCGACTTCCGGCTCGAGGCACAGAACATGCTCGACGTGGCGCACGTCCTGCAGGAGACGGGCCAGCGGGCCCTCGTCGTGCCCCGCCCGCACCCCGACCTGGTCAGCCGACGTGTGCTCGTCATGGAGCGATTCCACGGATTCGCCTGGGGCGACGTCGAGGCGATGCGCACCGCGGGGCTCGACACCGAGGAGGTGCTCCTCTCGGCGCTCATCGCCTTCCTGGAGGGCGTGATCCTCTTCGGCGTCTTCCACGGCGACTTGCACGGCGGCAATCTCCTGGTCCTGCGCGACGGCCGGGTGGGGCTGCTCGATTTCGGCATCACGGGCCGCCTCGACGAGGCGAGACGCCTCGCCTTCCTCCGCCTCGTCATGGCCGGAACCGGCAACGACGTGGCCGCACAGGTGGCCGCCATGCGGGACTTGGGCGCGCTGCCGGCGGACGTCGATGTCGGTTCGGTCGTCCGCGACCTTCGCCTGGACGGCCCCCCCATCGACCCCACCTCGCTGAGCGCGGAGGAACTGACGGCGGAGATCCGCGAGCTGACCAAGTCGCTCCTCGCCTACGGGGCGCGCATGCCCAAGGAGCTCATGCTCTTCGTGAAGGACATGCTGTTCCTTGACGGGGCCATGGCCACGATGGCGCCCAACGTGGACGTCCTGGCGGAGATAGAGAAGGTCCTCAACTATTTCCTGACACAGCACGGCGAGCACATCGCGCGCCAGCTCGAGCTGTTGCCCGAGTCGATCCCGACCGTCGACCGGGCGGGGATCCGCTCCTCGCTGCTCCTGCCCGACGAGGTCGAGCACCTGACCCACCGCGAGCTCCAGGAGCGCCGTCAGCTGATCTCCCGCAGGCTGGAGCACCGGGAGCGTCGCCGGCGCCGGCGCCGGCGCTGAGGACGGGGCATCAGGTCGGGCGCCGCGGATCCCGGCCAGCCCTCCGGGTGGGGACGTCGTTCGGACCCCGGGCCTTCCAGCGTCGATGCACTCGGATCCCGACGTAGGTGATCGCCATCCCCAAGAGCAGCCCGACCACGAGGACGGCGACGTCCTTGGCGGTGGTGTGCCCGGATGCGAGGCGCCCGATCCCGTAGGCGCTCGACCCGACCGTGAGCGTCCAACCCACCGCGTCGATGAGGTTCCAGACGGCGAATTGGCGCGGCTGCATCTTGGCCGTGCCGGAGACGACGGCAGGAGTGAAGAACACGGCGACCCGGCCCCACCTCTGGTAGATGCGCTCGCCCCGCTCGACCATCCGCTGCCATTGCGCCTGGCGTCTCCCCGGGCGCTCCAGGAAGCGCCGGCCCCAACGGTTGCCGATGGCGTATCCGATCAACCCACCGACCTCGCTGGCCACGATGGCCGTGACGATGACGCCGGCCAGGTTGAACCTGCCCTGGCTGGCCGCCACGGCGGCGGCCCCGAGGGCCGCCGTCCCGAGCACGGGCAGCCCGATCCACGACGCCGCCACCGCGAGGAACAGAAGCAGGTACTGCCACCACACGCCCATCAGGCCCGCCCGTCATCAAAATGGGTGGCTCCCAGACATAGCACCCGGAAGGACAGGCCGGGGCCGGGACACACTCGGGGTCCCACGAGTTGCATGATGCTATGCACCTGGGTACAGTCCGATCGTGGAACCGTCTTCGATCTTCGATCTCGACCAGGCCAGCGCGTTCTTCCGCGCGTCGGGTCTCCGGATCTCCGAGGCGCGGGCGGACCGGGTGGAGGGATGGATCATGCTCGGCCCCGAGCATCATCAGCCGTGGGGGCTCGTGCACGGTGGCGTCTACACCGCAGCCGTCGAGACCGCGGCGAGCGTCGGCGGGTCGCTCGCCGCCTCCGAGCGCGGGCTCGTGGCCGTCGGGGTCAACAACAACACCAACTTCCTGCGGTCGAAGAGCGAGGGTCGTGTCGATGTCGTGGCGGAGCCTCTGCAGCAGGGCCGAACGCAACAGCTGTGGGAGGTCCGCATCGTGGACGAGGAGATGCGCCTGGTCGCCGTAGGTCAGGTGCGGCTCCAGAACGTGACGCCACGCCACTGACGAACGAGAATGGCGTGATGCTCGACCATCTCTCCATACAGTGCGCCGACCTGCCCGCGGCGTCGGCCTTTTACGACGCGGTGCTGGGCACCCTCGGCGGTGGGCGGATCATGGACTTCGGCCAGGCCATCGGCTATGGGCAGGCCGACAAGCCCGAATTCTGGATCGGGGAGCAGGCCACCGGCGACGGGTTCAGGGAGTCGCACATCGCCTTCGCGGCGGTCGACCGTCCGGCGGTGCGAGCCTTCTTCGACGCCGCCGTCTCGTGCGGGGCGGAAGTGCTGCACGCCCCTCGCCTCTGGCCGGAGTACCACCCCAACTACTACGGCGCGTTCGTCCGGGACCCGGACGGCAACAACGTCGAGGCGGTCTGTCACCTTCCCGAGTAGCCGGGCGGCTCCCGGAGCCCCCCGTACCCTCCCGATGGGCTCAGGCCTTGGTGCGGACCTCTTCGTCGACCAAGTTGTCCCGGAGCCAGCCGCGCAGCTCGGCGTTGTCCTCGTGCCCGTGAGCCGACATGGCATGTTGCACTGCAGCAGCGAGGACCTCGTCCTCCTCGCCCGAGATGGCGAGGGTGCAGCCGTTGTCGCTCGGAAAGCGCCTGCAGTCGGCGACCTTTCGAGTCATGGCCTTCCTCCCTTCATCGCTCGGTCCGGAGGCCCGGATCAAAAGTCCTGACTGGACCGCACGTCGAGGTTGTAGAAGTTGGGCGTCCCGTCGCAGAGCTCGCCGATGCGCTTCGAGAACTCCCCGGTCTCGGGCATGGCCGAGTTGCTCATGGCCGCCTCGTAGGAGGGAAATTCGACGATCTGGACGTAGGTGTCGGGACGGTCGCGGTCGGCGGTCAGCGTGCCCCGCGTGGCCGACCGCCGGCCTTCGGTCTTGGCCTCCCACTCGGTCATCAGCGCCTCGACGTCGCCGATTCGCTTGGTGGTGAACTCGATCAGCTGAATAAAGGCCATGCCGTGGTTGTACGCCGGGCCGGGCCGCCGCTCAATACTTGACCCGGGCGAATGCACGCCGTCTCCACCGGCCCTCCATACTCGCTGCACACGGGCGCCGGCGAGGTGCGGGCAGAGAGCCGGTGGGCGCCGGGTGTCGTGGGCGGCGGGATCCCGCAGGCCAGGCCGGCGCCGGGCCTATTCGAGGATCGCCGCCCGGAAGGCGACGTCGTCGGACCCGGCCGCCCAGCCCATCCACGACGGGCCGAGGGCGTCGTCGCCTGCCGCCTCGGGGCTCGCGCCCCGGAATACGGCGCCGGGATCGGCCCCCGCCAGCACCGAGGCGAGCACCGTCGCCTGCTCGAGGCACGGCGACAGACGCCCAAAGCAGACGTGGCGGTGCTCCGCGCACTCGCCGACGGCGTACACCTCCGGGGCCGAGGTCCGGAGCCGGTCGTCCACCACGACCCCCCTCCGGCACTCGATGCGCGACGCAGCGGCGAGCCGGGACTGTGGCCGGCTCGGGGTGAGGAACACGACGTCGTCGGCCGGCACGGTGCGCCCGTCGTCCAGGGCGACGGCCTCCACCCGGCGCCCGACCAAGAGGGCGTCGGCGAACCCGATGACGAAGCGGATCCCGAAGGCCTCGACCGAGGACCGCCGGAGCGTCGCGCCGATGGCGTCCACCTGCGGCTTGAGCACCGCCTCCAGGGGGTGCACGACCGTCACCCGGTGGCCCCGGGCGGCCAGCGTGCGTGCCACCTCGACCCCGAGGAGCCCGGCCCCGACCACCGCCACGTCCCGGACGGGCGTACCGGCCCACGTGCGACTCCGCAGGGCCAGGCAGTCGTCCAGGGACCGGAAGACGTGGACCCCCTCCGTCCTCGTCCCGTCGGGGCTGGTCACGCCGAAGATCTTCGGCAACGTGGGGGCGCTGCCCGTGGCGAGGACCGCGGTGTCGTAGGCGACGGTCTCGCCGTTGCCGATGTGCGCGACCCTGCGCTCGGTGTCGAGCCGTTGCACCCAGCGGCCGCTCAGGAGGGTGACGCCCCGGTCGGCGTACCAGCCCGGAGCCTTGCTCACGATGCTCGCCGGCTTGGCCCCGGCCAGCACACGCGGCAGGAGGGTCCTGTCGTAGGGCAGGCAGTGCTCCTCGCCGATCACGGTGACGTCCCAACGCTCGGTGCGATCGCCGGCCAGCAGCTCGTCCACGAACCGCTCCCCCGCCATCCCGTTGCCGACCACCACGAGGCGTTGGCGCCGCCGGATCATCCGTCCTCCTGGCTCTGCCCGCACGTTCGTCCCATTAGACGACGGGCTCGTTACCGGCGGATGTCCGGGGCGTATCGGCTTGGAGAACACGGCGGCACCGGCTCGCCCCCCGAGCCGAATTGCCAACCCCGGGCCCGAGCCGCGGTCACGACGTCTCGGGACGCTCTCCGTGCTCGAACACCTGCGAGGCCGGGCCGACGATCAACGGATCGGGGATCCCCACGATCTCGTGGTCCTTGTGCGTGTAGTCGACCAAGCTCAGGACGTGGCGCATGGCGTTGAGGCGCGCCCGGCGCTTGTCGTTGCTCTTGACCACGCTCCACGGGCAGAAGTCGGTGTCCGTGGTCGCGAACATGGCCTCCTTGGCCCTCGTGTAGTCGTCCCAACGGTCGAGCGATGCCAGGTCGGTCGGGGACAGCTTCCACCGGCGCACCAGGTCGATGCGCCGGACGACGAAACGCGTGTGCTGCTCCGACCTCGCCACCGAGAACCAGAGCTTGAAGACCAAGATGCCGTCGTCCACCAACATCTTCTCGAACTTGGGGGCCTGCTCGATGAAGAGGTGGTACTGCTCGTCGGTGCAGTAGCCCATCACCCGCTCGACCCCGGCCCGGTTGTACCAGGAACGGTCGAACATCACGATCTCGCCGGCCGACGGCAGGTGCGGGACGTAGCGCTGGAAATACCACTGGGTCTGTTCCTTGTCCGTGGGCTTCTCCAGGGCGACGACGTGGGCCCCTCTCGGGTTGAGGTGCTCCATGAAGCGCTTGATGGTGCCGCCCTTGCCTGCGGCGTCCCGTCCCTCGAAGAGGATCGTGACCCGGCGGCCCTCGTCCTTGACCCAGTTCTGGAGCTTGAGGAGCTCGATCTGGAGGAGGCGCTTCTGGCGCTCGTACTCCTCCAGGGGGAGGCGCTCGTCGTAGGGGTACCCCTGCTTCCAGGTGTCGACCTCCCGGCCGTCCTTCCAGTACAGGAGCGGTTCGTCGTCCCCCGCGTCGACGACGACGTAGTCGTCGAGGTTCTCGGTGACCAAGGCCACAGGTGCCTCCTTTGTCGCGTCCTCTGTCGGCTGCAGCTTCGGTGATCCCGCTCCGTTGCCCGGGTGGTGTCGCTCCGGTGATGTCGGCCGATCCTGACGCCGGCCGACGGAACCACCCGCCCGACCCGACAATAGGGGCCGGGCCGACGGCACGGCCAGGAGGCGATCCCGAGACGAGGGCCCGTGATCAGAGAGGGAAGACCGCCGAGGCCAGCAGCTCGTACTCGGCCTGCGGGAAGCTCCGCATCTGCCCGTTGAGGACCTGGAGGCAGACGTGTGACGCCCCCGCATCGAGATGGGCACGTATCCGCGAGGCGATCGCGGCCTCGTCACCCCACGCCACGACGGCGTCGATCAGGCGATCGCTCCCCCCGCCGGTCACGTCCTCCTCCGCGTAGCCGAGCCTGCGCAGGTTCTGCGCGTAGTTCTCCATCGCGAGGTACCCCTGTGCGTAGGAGCGGGCGAGCTGGCGGGCGCGGGCCGGGTCCTCCTCGAGCACGACGGCGAGCTCCGGAGCCAGCACCGGGTCGGGGCCGAGGACGGCACGCGCCTGCGCGGTGTGCTCGACGGGGACGAAGTACGGGTGGGCGCCCGCGGCACGTTGGGCCGCAAGGGTGAGCATCCTCGGGCCGAGGGCGGCGAGCACCCGCCGCCCGGGTGGCACCAGAGAGGGTGCGGTGTCCAGCTCGTCGAGGTAGTCCACCATGCGACGAAAGGGGTGCTCGTATCGCTCGCCGATACCGTCGACCAGGGGAGCGTGGCTCACCCCGAGGCCGAGCAGGAACCGACCGGGGTGGTCGGCCTCCAACCGCTCGAAGTGGGCCGCCGTGTCGGTGGCGGACAACGTCCAGATGCTGTGGATCCCGCTCGCCACCTTGAGGAGCCGGTTGGCCGCCAGCAGCCGCTCGAATTGCGGGTTGAACCGCCGATCGAGGCCGCCGGAGAGCCAGAGTGTCTCGTAGCCGAGCGAGTGCAGCCGGCCGAGCAGCTCGGACAGCTCTCCGGGCTCCTGCGGCCACCCCCCGCTCCACCAGATCCCGACGTGCCCGAGTTGCATGCCCACCTTCATACCTCTTCGGGAAGCCCCGGGTGGAGTCGACGGCGCCGGTGCCGCCGGTCAGACTGAACCCGTGAGCGGTCCGGTCGGCAACCTCGACGCGCCCATCTCCGAGACGGCCACCGGTCCGGAGGGTCCGAAGGTGGAGGTGACCGAGGATCGCGAGGCCCCCGTCGGGCGGTTCACCGTCCGGCGCGCCCTGCCCCGCCGCCGGCGGCGCACGGTGGGGGCCTGGTGCTTCGCCGACCACATGGGGCCTGCGGGCGTCGAGGGCACGACCGGCGTGGGTGTCGGCCCCCACCCGCACATGGGCCTGCAGACCGTCACCTGGCTCGTGCGCGGGGAGGTCCTCCATCGGGACAGCCTCGGTTCGGAGCAGGTCATCCGGCCGGGGCAGCTCAATCTCATGACCGCGGGGAGCGGTGTCGCGCATGCCGAGGAGGGAACCGGCAGCTACCGGGGCGAGGTGGAGGGCCTCCAGCTCTGGATCGCCCAGCCGGAGCGCACCCGACACGGGCCTCCCGCCTTCGAGCACCACCCGGAGCTGCCGGCGGTCGAGCTCGGGAACGCCGTCGGCACCGTCGTCGTCGGCGAGCTCGCCGGGGTGCGCAGCCCCGCTCGACACGACACCGAGCTCCTCGGGGCGGACCTCGCCCTTCCGATCGGCCGGACCGACCTGCCGCTCGACGCCGGCTTCGAGCACGCGCTGATCGTCCTGCACGGGGCCGCCGCCATCGGCGGGACCCCTCTCACCCCTGGCCACCTGGCCTACCTCGGACGCGGGCGCCCCGACCTGTCGATCGCCACCACCGAGGGCGCTCGAGCGTTCCTGCTCGGCGGCGAGCCGCTGGGCGAGCCCATCGAGATGTGGTGGAACTTCGTGGCGCGGCACCGGCGGGAGATGGAGGTCGCCTACCGGGACTGGGAGCGCGGTGACAAACGCTTCGGCACCGTGGACTCGACCCTGCCGCGCCTCTCGGCCCCCGCCCCCTACTGGACCACGCCGTCACCGGCATGAGCGCAACGACCTCGACCGATCGCGCGGCCTGGCTGGCCTCCCTGACGCGGTCGCTGACCGCAGTGTCCCGCCACACCCACTCGCCGGCGCTCTATTCACGCATGGCCGAGAAGGCCGGGCTCTCCCTCCGCTCCCACCTGGTCGACGTGCTCTTCCGGGTGGCCGAGCTCCAGCCGGTCCGGATCTCCGAGGTGGCCGAGACCATGGCCTACGACCGGTCGACCATCTCCCGGCACGTGGCGGAGCTGGCCGAGGAGGGACTGGTGGACCGGTCCACCGACCCCGACGACGGCCGGGCGGTGATCGTCCGCCTCTCCCGGCGGGGGGCCAGCGCCGTCAACCGGATCCAGCAGGCCTGGTACGAGACGTTGGAGGACCTGACGGCTCGGTGGACCGACCGCGATCGCTCGACCTTCCTCCGCCAGCTGAACCGCTTGGACGAGTCCCTGGCCGCCCTCGACGAGGACTGACGGTGAGGATCCCTCCCGCAGCCCGGTGGCGCGGTTGTCGGTTCAGGCCACCCCGCTCGGCTCGGCCGCGACGCTCTGCATCTCGCTCTCACAGAAGCTCGTCAGGGCCACGCCGTGGAGGCCTCCCAGCCCACCGCACACGACGGGGACCAGTTGGTCGGGGCGGGCGACCAGGGCCACGCGGCCCTGGGTGTCGATCCGGTGCTTCTCGTCGAGCACCTGACGATTCCCCGGTCGGAACAGCTCGGCGGGCTGCCAGGCGTGCTCGTACAGGTACTCCTGGAACGACTCGACGGCCGGGAAGGCGGTGCCGAACCGCTCCGCCCACATCGGGTTCACCAGGAGGACGAGCTGGCCGCTCTCCCCCGTCGGCTCCAGATACCAGTTGTTGAGGGGGAAGGCCAGGCACTTGGCGATCGTGTAGGCGAGGTCGCGAGGATCGTCGTTGTTGACGTCCGCGAGGGGGAACGTGCCCTTGCCGCCGTGGACCGTCGCGACGGTGCGCCCGGCCGCGAAACCCCGGCGCTCGGCGAGCGATGGCCACGGAGAGCGCTCCTCCCACTCCCCGAAGCACAATCCGAAGCGGGCCGGCTGCCCGAAGACGGTGCGGCTCGTGTCGCCGGCACGCTGGCCACCGATGTTGCGCAGGCACAGCGACAGGGCCCGACCGATGGTCATGGAGCCGCGGCCGCCGGCGCCGCCGAGGCATCCGGCCCGGTAGTCGATCCCGAGCCGGTCCCGCTCCGGGCCGTTGACCACGGTCATCGGAAAGACGCTGGACGTGGTCGTCGTGAGGGCGAAGGCGTTGAACTCCGGGGCGAGGACGCCCTCGAGTGCGGCCAGCGCCACCGGGAACGCCGCCGGCTCCACGCCGGCCATCGCGGCATTGATCGCCGCGAGCTCGACGGTGGCCACACCGTGAAGAGGCGGCAACACGCCGAGGACCTCGGCGGGATCACGCGTCGTCGCCGCGAGCAGGGCCTCGACCCGCTCGTCGGTGGGCGGCAGGAGCGGGGCGCCGTCCCCCCAGCCCTCTTGCAGCGTCAGCTCGTAGAAGGCGTAGGGGTCGGCATCGATCTCGAGGATCCGCGCGCTCACCCGGTCACCCCGAGGAGGCGCAGGAAGTCCGGGTAGTAGTCGATCGCCACCTGATGGAGCTCCTCATCCGGCCGGGCCTCGAGGGGGTACGGCAGCTCGAGCACCTTCAGGTCCGGATGCCCGAGGTGCGCGGCCATGTTGCGGGCGTGCGGCACGAACTCCTTGCACACCGCCACGATCGCCGGCTTGCCGGCGACCTCGAGGGTCGTCGCGTCGTGGACGCTCCACGACGTGCACGATCCGCAGGTGCCGAGGCCCGAGATCCCGCAGTCGATCGAGTCGGTCCACGCCGCCACGTCGGCGGCCGTCGTCGTGCCCAGCTCGCCGACGCGCTCGCCGGTCTGGAGCACGACGGGCTTGGCGCCGTCGCGGAGCAAGAAGCGCTCCCAGTCGTCGACGATCAACATCCACGAGCGCCACGAACCCTCGTGGCGGAGCCCGACTCTCAAGCCGTCGAGCGGTCCGCCCACCGTGTAGGCGGGGGCGCCGACGATCTCCTGACGCTCCGCCACCGGCACGCGGATGCGGATCCGGCCGTTCGGCGGCGCGGCGGCGGGCGGCTGGGGCTGGGTGCCCTCACGCCGCGCCCCGGCGATCGACCCGCTGACCGCGCCAGTCGCTCGACCGGCCTCCTCCACGCCGGCGGGTCGTGCCTCACGTGGATCGTGCAGCTCGACCTCCACCTCGGCGTGGAGCCGGCGGCGCAACGAATCCGCCAGGATCTCCTCGAGCCGGGCCGCGGGGAGGACGCACTCCTCGCATCCCGCCCCCTCGAGCTCCAGGCGTGCCGTGACCCTGGACCGGGCCGCGTCCACCTCGACCACCACCAGATCGGCGCCGTCGGCTCGCAGCATCGACACCGGCTCCTCGAGCGCCTCCCGTACCTGCTCTACGTCCATGCCGACAGGATAACCCAGACAAATAGTTGTGTGCTACACACATCTTTTGAGACGGCCAGGGTTCGAGACGGGCCGGCTTCAGCCCGGCAGCCTCGAGAACACCCGCCGGGCGTTCCCCTCGAGGAACAGGCCCTCCACCTCCTCGCCCAGCTCGAGCTGGCCCAGCTGGCCCAGGGCGTGGCGGTGCCCGACCGTGGGGAAATTGGTGCCGAACAGGACCTTTCGACGGCCGGCGCGGCGGATGAAGGCGACGAGCTCGGCGTCCCAGTGCAGGGGCGGGTATGCCGCCGTTCCCAGGTAGACGTTGGGGTGCTTGAGCGCCATGGCGATGGCCTCCCGCACCCATGGCCAGCCGGTGTGCGACAGCACGAAGGTGGTCTCGGGGAAGTAGATGGCCGGACGGTCGACGCCGATCGGATGGCCGCACTCGCTCGGGGCCAGGCCGCCCGACGTGCCGGCCTGCATGACCAGGGGGACGCCCCGTTCGGCGCACAGCGAGTAGTAGGGGTAGAAGTCGGCGTCGTCGAAGCGCCGGTCAAAGGAGTGGACGTGGTTGTAGAGGCCCACGACCCAGGGCTCGTCCAGGGCCGCGGCGGCCCGGCGCACACCCTCCATCCCGCGGTCGGCGTCGATCACCCACAGCCCGGCGAAACGACCGGGAAAACGGCGCACCAGGCCCTCGGTCTCCGCGGAGGGAGCGGTGATCTCGTGCAGGTCGAACTTGAACCGGGAATGGTGGGGTTCGCCCGTGACCATCACCAGGGTGGCGATGCCGAGCTCGTCCATGCGGGAGACCACGACCTCGGGGCTGGCGAATCCGTCCTCCGGGTCCCGCCGGATCTTGAGCGGCACGCCCTGTGCCGCGATCACCCGGTCCCAATCGTCCGCGCGGGAGGGCGTGAACGAGTTGCACAGGTAGTCCACGATGCGCATGGCCGCAGACGTTAAGTCAAACGTTTGACTCACTCAACCGGTTGCACCCATGATGGCCGACCGGCGGACCGAGGGGAGGGCCAGTGCACTCGAAGGATCTCGGGGAGGACGACCTCGTCGTCACCAGCTCGACGCTGGGCAACCCCCCCTTCGAGGAGCTCGTGGACGTGGCTGCGGCGGCGGGCTTCCGGGGCCTCTCCCTCTGGCCGGCACACGACTACGGGCAGGCCCTCGCCCAGGGCGCGAGCCCAGATCGCCTGGCCGGACTGCTCGGAGACGCCGGGCTCGCCGCGACCACGGTCGACTGCGCCGTCGTCTGGGCGGGGCCCGACGATCCGGGGGCGCCCTATTTCGAGGAGCCCCCACTCGCGCTGCTGCTCGAGACGGCCGATGCCCTCGGTGCGCACCTCGTCAACGTGCTCGTGGTGGGCTCGCGTGGGACGGGACCGGCCGAGGCGGCACGCGCCGTCGGCGATCTCTGCGACGTCCTGGCCGGCCACGGGCTGACCGCCATGATCGAGTTTTGCGCGGGCACGGTCGCCCGCAACCTCGACGCGGCGCGGTCCATCGTCGCGGCGGCCGAGCGGCCCAACCTCGGCCTGCTGGTCGACGCGTGGCACGTGCACTTCGGGGCGGCGACCGCCGCCGAGCTCGCCACCCTCCCGGGCCGGCTGATCCGCTCGGTCCAGCTCAACGACGCACCGGACGAGCGCCCGGAGGACTACGCCCACGCCACCCGCTACCGACGACTCGTGCCCGGCGAGGGCGCGGCCGAGCTGGCCGCGCTGCTCCGGGCGGTCCGCGCGACGGGCTCTTCGTGCCCGCTCACGCTCGAGGTCTTCAATGCCGAGGCGCTCCAACGCCTCGGCGTCCGACGTTGGGCCGAGCGGCTCGCCGCGTCGGCACGGACGATCCAGGAGCTCTCCCATGCCTGATGCCACCAGCCCCTCTTCGCCCATGCGCTTCAGCGTGGGGCTGCCGGTCGAGCGCCCGGACCGCTTTGCCGAGCTCGGCAGCGGGGCGGCGCTCGCCGAGCTGTCCCGGGCCGCCGAGGAGCTCGGGTACGACGCGGTCTCGGTCACCGACCATCCCTTCCCGCCGGAGCGCTGGCTCCGCTCGGGCGGCCACCACACGCACGACCCCCTGGTCGCGCTGGCCTACGTCGCCGCGGCCACCTCCACCATCCGGATCCACACCAACATCCTCGTCCTCCCCTACCGCAACGCCTTCCTGGCCGCGAAGGGCGTCGCCAGCCTGGACGCCCTCTCGGACGGGAGGCTCATCCTCGGGGTGGCCGCCGGTTACCTCGAGGGCGAGTTCTCCGCCCTCGGCGCGGACCTCGCCACGCGTAACGACACGCTCGACGAGGGGATCCGGGCGATGCGGGCCGCGTGGTCGGGTACCCCGCTGCAATTCGAGGGCACGTACTTCCGTGCCGACGGCAACGTCATGCTGCCCCAGCCGGTGCAGCCGGGCGGCCCGCCGATCTGGATCGGCGGGAACAGCACCCGCGCCATCCGCCGGGCCGTCGAGCTCGGCCAGGGTTGGATGCCCTTCCCGCAGAGCAGCGGCTCGAGCCGCTACACCCGGACACCCGACATCGACGGCGTCGACGACCTCCGGGCCCGCATCGAGGTGGCGAAACGGCTCTCGACGGAGGCCGGCCGCCGCGAGCCGCTCGACATCTGCTTCGTACCGTTCGGGTTGAGCCTGCTCGACAAGCGACAACCCGACTTCGGCGCGGTCGCCGCCTCGGTTGCCGAGCTGCGCGAGCTCGGGGTGACGTGGCTGTCGATCATGCTCCAGGGTGAGACCCGTAAGGCCTTCCGCGAGCAGCTGACGGCCTTCGCCGACGAGGTGATCCGGCCGTCTCGATGACCGCGGGCGCGGGCAGACCCGACGACCCCCCGTCTTCCCCGGGAGGTGAGACGGAGGATGAGACGGAGGGCGGGACGGCGGGCGCCCCCGTGATGCGGGGCCTCTTCGAGGGAAAGGTTGCCGTCCTCGTCGGCGCGGGACCCGGCCTCGGTCGGGACCTCGCCCGGTGCTTCTTCGAGGCCGGCGCCGACCTGGCGCTGTCCGCACGTCGCGAGGAGGGCCTGACCCGGATCGCGAGCGAGCTGGTCGGGCCGCCGCGTCGCGTCCTCACCGTGCCCGCGGACGTCACGGTGGCCGACGACGTGGCGGGACTGTTCACCCGCGTGGAGCGGGAGCTCGGGCATGTCGACGCCGTGGTCTACAACGCCTTTGCCCCACCCGCGATGGCGACGGTCGCGGAGCTCGCCGACGCCGCCTGGGACGAGAGCTTCAACGTGAACGTGACCGCGGCGGCCCGCGTGGCCCGCGTCGCCGCACCCCTCCTGGCCGCGACGTCCGGATCGATGGTGTTGATCAACAGCCAGGCGGCCCGCCGCAGCGATCCGCGCCGCGGGCCGTACTCGGCCTCCAAGGCTGCGCTCCTGAGCCTGGCCCGCACGCTCGCCGGGGAGCTCGGCCCGAGCGGCGTCCGGGTGAACTCCGTCGTGCCCGGACACATCTGGGGCCCCCCGCTCGAGCGATTCTTCGAGGAGCGGGCCGAGCGGCTCGGCACGACCCCCGAGCACGTGTACCGCGACGTCGCCTCGGCGATGGCCCTCCGGCGCATCGCCACGGGCCGGGAGGTGGCACAGGCGGTCCTGTTCCTGGCCTCGCCCCTGGCGAGCGGCATCACCGGGCAGAGCCTCGACGTCAACGCCGGGAATTGGTGGGAGTGACCACGGGCCGTCGCGGCCTGCCGCGCGCCCCGAGGCCGGCGGAGGACCCGGCTACGCGTCGTCGTAGGTGGCGCGGCCCACCGACCCGGCGGGCACCGTGACCAGCACGGCGTCGGCGCGCACGAGCACCTTCCCCCGATGCGAGAGGGTCCCGGTCGCGTGGCGCCGGCGCCGCCCTCGCTCCGTGAAGTGACACCGGACCTCGAGCGGCTGGCCGAGGGGGGTCGGGTGGTGGTAGCTGACCTCGAGCCGGCCGCCGTAGGTGGGCTCGCCCCCGAGGCCGGTCAGGTACCCGAAGGCGTCGTCGAAGAGGGCAGCCACGACGCCACCGTGGGCACGGCCCGGCGCCCCCTCGTGGGCGCGACCGAGGGTGGCACGCACCACCGCTTCGTCCCCCTCTCTCCAGGCGACGGCCGGCAGCGCCAAGGGGTTGTCGTGCCCGGAGACGGGGCAGTCCCCGAAGTGCACGATGCGTTCCCCGTGCCCCGGTGCTCCCGGCACGACGACCTCCCGCAGCAGCGCGTCGTCGGGCCGAGCGCGTGGCGGGCCCTCACGGATGGCGGTCGCCCGATCGCCCGCCCACCGAGCCAGCTCGTCGAGTGCTCCGTCGTCCGCCTCGTGCCCCACGAAGGCGTGCGCGAGGTCGCGTAGCGCGGCGGCGGCCCGGCCCCGCGCATCGTCCCCGGGCTTCGCATCGGGCGCCGGGGAGGGCCCCGGTCCCGCCGACGGGCTCACCGCTCGTCCCGGAACCGCTTGGCCTTGGCCTCGGTGCCCACCCCGGTCAGCCCGTCGAGGGTCCCCGGTGCGACGATCTCGGCGGAGATCTTCACGCCGAGGTCGTCCAGGAGGCGGCGCTCGAGCGCGGCGCGGATGTCCTCCCAGCGCCCGGGGGCCGCGTCGCTCACCACCGAGAGCGCCAACTCGTCGCGGCCCCCCTCCCGCCGGGCCCGGACGAAGTAGTCGGTCGTGACCCCCTCCACCGTCGCCGCGATCCTCCCCAGGGCCTCCGGCCAGATGTTGACCCCCCGGAGCTTGACCATGTTGTCGCCGCGGCCGGCGAAGGGAGCCATCCGCCGCAGCCAGCTCCCGCAGGCGCAGCGCTCTCTCGGGTAGAGGGCCGAGAGGTCCATGATGTTGTAGCGGAACTGCGGGCTGCCGGTCTTGTAACACTCGGTGATCACGAGGGCCCCGATCTCGCCGTCCGGGAGGGGACGCCCCGTCTCGGGATCGACCACCCGGACGTCGAAGGCGTCCTCGAAGATGTGCAGGCCCTGCTTGGCCTCGCACTCGACCGAGACGTACTGCACCTCGTGGAAGCCGTAGCTCGAGAGTACGGGGACACCGAAGAGCTCCTCGAGGATCTCCTCGTTGCCGATGCAGGTGGCGAGCGAGCGGATGGCCAGGTCCTTGACCGGGTCGAGGCCCATGACCCGCGCCTCTTCGGCCAGGCGCAGCAGGTAGTCGCCGGTCGTGAGGATGGCGGCCGCCTGGTACTCCCGGGCGAGCATGACCTGCTTGCGGGTGCTCGTGACGTTGCCCGTGCTGGTGTGGATCACGACGCAGTTGAGCCAGCGATGCAAAGCCTCGTCAAAGCTGAAGGCGCCGTTGTGCAGCCCGTAGGACCAGCTGTTCAAGACCACGTCGCCAGGTCGGATGCCCTGGAGGTACATGCCCCGGGCCGTGAGGACAGCCCCCACCTCGCGGTCCCACTGCGTGTACAGGGTGGGCCGGGGCACCCCGGTCGTCCCACCCGACATGTGGATGCGGATGGGCTCACGCAGCGCGTCCCCCACCGTCACCCCCTGGTAGTCCCCGTAGGGGGGGTGCTCCTCGATGCTCTGGCGGATGTCGTCGACGGTGTAGAAGGGCACACGGTCGAGATCGTCGAGCGATTTGAGGTCCCGTGGATCGAAGCCCGCCGCCCCCCAACGCCGGGCGAAGAACGGCACCCGCTGGGCGCGCAAGGCGCGCTCTTTGATCCTCGAGAGCTTGATGCGTTCGATCTCCTCGGGCGGGGCGAACCAGGCCCGGTGGAAGTACTCCGGGGGCGGCGGGAACTGCGCCGCGATCTCCTGGTAGTCGACCGCGTCCCATGGTCGCCGGATGCCCGTGCTCACGTCGCTGCCTCCTCTGCGGCGCCGTCCGCCGGCCGCCTCGAATCCGCCCCGTCCGCCGGCCGCCAGGTCAACAGGGTGAACCGTTGGCCCGCCTCGTCGAGGGCGTCGTCGAATTCGGCCACGACCTCGAACCCGATCCGCAGCCGATCCATCGGGCCCGTGAAGGATCCGGGGAGCAGGAGGTCGGCCTGGTCCTCCAACCGCACGGTGACGACCGCGTAGGGGGACTCGAAGGCCTCGGAGAATCGGTGGTGGTTGACGATCCACGACGCCACGCTGCCCAGACCGGAGGGCGGCTCCCACTCCCATGCGAAGGAGGCGCACCGGTTGCAGATGGCCCGTGGGGGCCATCGCCAGGCGCGACATGCCGAGCAGCGTTGGAGCACCAGCTCGTGGCGTGCCAGCGCGTCCCACCACGGCCGGGAGTCCCGGTCGACCGCCGGCGCCGGCCGGGCGCTCACGAGAGCCGCCGCAGGGCGAGGGCCGAGGTGTTGCCCGCGACGTAGCCGCACTGGCCCGTCGACAGCGCCACCTCCGCCCCCGCCACCTGGCGGGCCCCACCCTCGCCGCGGAGCTGGCGGACGGCCTCTGCGAGGTGGTTGAGTCCGTGCACGTAGCCGGCGGAAAGGTGCCCCCCGTGGGTGTTGGTCGGCAACCTCCCCGAGAGCGACGTGCCCCCGCCGCGGACGAACCCGGCCGCCTGGCCCTGTCCCACGATCCCGTAGTCCTCGAGCTGGATCAGCACGAGGGGCGTGAAGGCGTCGTAGAGCTCGGCGACGTCGAGGTCCGCCGGGCCGAACCCGGCCTGCTCGAAGAGCCGCCGCCCGGCGGCGGCGGCGGCGCTCACCGGGAAGTCACGCCCGTTGGAGAGGAGCGTCTGCCCCGATCCCCAGACCGCTCCCGAGATGCCGACGGGGACCTTGGCGAGATCCCGAGCCCGCTCGGCTCGGGTGACGACCACGGCGACCGCGGCATCGGTCTCGAGGCAGCAGTCGAAGAGCCGGAGGGGTTCGACCACCCAGCGCGACGAGAGGTACTGCTCCATCGTCAGCGGCTGGCGCATCATGGCGGCGGGGTTGCGTATCGCGTGCTCGCGGGTGGTGATCGCCACGGCCCCGAGGTCCTCCTCCCCCGCGCTCCTTGCGTCCATCCACGATCGGGCGACCATGGCGAACTGTTGGGGAGGCGTCGCGTACCCGTACGGCACCTGGTACTGGAACTCGACGACGTCGGGAGCGGCGCGACCCGTGCCACCCATTCGCCACTCGGAGCGTGCGTTGATGGCCCGCCAGCAGACCACGGTCTCGGCCTGGCCGGTGATGACGGCCATGGCGGCTTGGCCCACGATCGAGTGCGAGGCGCTCCCTCCCCCAAACTGGTCGACGAAGTAGTGGAGGTCCCGAACCCCGAGGGCCTCGGCGACCACCGCCGCCTGCACCGAGTCTCCGACGCGGTGACAGGCGACGCCGTCGACGTCGCGCGCCTCGAGCCCGGCGTCCGCCAGGGCCGCGGCGATCGCCCGGAGGGCCAGGGTGAGCGTGCTCACGCCGGAGTCCTTGCTGTACTCGGTGTCCCCTACTCCGCAGATGGCCGCCCGATCGCGGAAGGGATGGGGGCTCATGCCGGGCTCCCCGACCTCGAGCCGTCGACGTCGCCGATCCGCCACTCGTCGATGACCGCTCGTGCGGACACGATCTCGGCTGGCGGCGCCGGCTCGGAATCCGAGCACCCGGAGAAGTGCGCCACGGGACCCGGCGCGAGAACGGTCCCGGCCACGGGATCGTTCAGCCGGGCCACCGATCCCCGAGCCCGAACCTGGGGATGCTCGAGGAGCTCCGACAGGTCGTGGAGGGGGGCCACCGGCACACCCGCCCCGCCGAGCGTGGTCATCGCCTCGTCTCGGTCGCGCTGCTCGATCCAGCGGGCCACCAGCCCGTCGATCTCGTCGGCGTGCGCGGCCCGCTGGGCACCGCTCGCGAAGCGCTCGATCTCGCCACCGGCACCGATCGCCTCGAGCGCGCGGCGGGCCTGCCCGTCCGTCGTCGCCGACACGACGAGGTACCGCCCGTCCCCGGCGCGGTAGACGTTACGGGGCGCCCCCCCGGCGACCCGGCTCCCGGTCCGCTCGGGCGGGGGGGTGCCCGGCTCCCATCCGCCGAGAGCCGTCCCGAGCAGCGCGATCACCGGCTCGTACATCGAGACGTCGACGTGGCGACCCCCGGCCGGGGAGCGGCCCTCGACGTCGCGCCGGGACCCGGCGTCCCGGCCCCAGCAACCCGCGATGGCGGCCAAGGCCCCGGCCATCCCCACCAGCGAGTCGCCGAGGGGCACCGAGGGCAGGACCGGCGGACCCTCGGGCACTCCGGTCAGGTTGGTCAGCCCCCCGAAGGCCTCGGCCAGCGACCCGTTGCCCGCCCGGCCCCCCAGGGGTCCGGTCCAGCCGTAGCAGCTCACGGTCACCACCACGACCCCCCGATCCCGCTCCAGCAGCTGCTCGGGGCTGCAACCCCACGACTCGAGAACGCCTCGGGGTTGGTTGAGCACCACGACGTCCACAAGCTCGAGGAGCCGGTACAGCTCTGCCAGCCCCTCGGGGCTGGCGTAGTCGACCTCGACGCGTCGCTTGCGCCGGTTGACCATCAAATAAGGCAGGGACACGCCGTGCCGCCGTGTGCCGAGATTCCGGAGCGGGTCGCCCTGCGGCGGCTCCACCTTGACCACGTCGGCGCCCAGGTCCGCGAGGACGGCGCCGACCTGGGGTGCCGCGAGCAGCGTGGACAGGTCCGCCACCCGCAGGCCGCGGAGGACCGGCCAGCCGCCCTCGCCCGGTACCGTCACGGCGCGAAACCGCCCATCAGGCGGGATCGGGGCGTGCCGCGGAGAACCGCTCCATTGCGGCTATCGCGGCGGCCGCCTCGTCGAAGTCGCGGAAGGACGGGAGCCCGAGGTCCACGAGCGCGCTGCGCACGGTCTCGGCATCCTCCGGCGGGGCGCACTCGAGGTTGCGGACCACGACCCCGGTGCGCGTCCGGGTCCACGGGCGGGAGGAGTACGACGCCATCTGGGCCACCAACGGGCGGACGCCCTCGGTGCCGTAGCTGTAGTACGCCTGCACGTTGACGTGGACGAGCACGTCGGCGTAGGTCTGCACGTCGAGCAGCTCGTCGATGACGTCTCGCAGCGTGTCGACCGGCGTCACCGGACCGAAGGGGATCTCCACCGGGTTGGCCACGCTCGTGCCGACGCCGTAACCCATGGCCCGCAATCCCGCCGCCGCCTCGGCAGTCGTGGGCGTGAGCTCGACGCCCGAGCGGGCGCAGGCATCCGCCGCCAGGACGGACGCACCCCCCCCGACCCCGAGGACCACGGTGCCGCCGCCCGGTGTCACGGGCACGGCGGACCACCGTTGCCCGTAGGCGAGGGCCGCAAGGAGGTCCTCGAACCTCGTCACGAGCGCCGATCCGGTCGCCTCGGTCGCCGCGTCCCAGATGCGCCGGTCACCGGCGAGGGAGCCCGTGTGCGAGGCGACGGCCGCCGCGCCCGAGGGGGTCTGGCCTCCGAGGAGGATGGCGACCGGGACCCTGCCGTGGGCCTGCCTCAGTCCCTCCACGATCCGCTCGGCATCCGCCGAGCCCTCGAGGTAGATGCCGATCACCTCGGTGTCCGGATCCCGGACGAGCCACTGCAGCAGCTCCCCCGGGCTCACGTCGATGGCGTTACCCACCGTGGCCACCTTGGAGAAGCCGATGCCCCGGACCGAGCCGGCCTTGATGATGTCGCCGGCCAGCCCGCCGCTCTGCGAGACGACCGCCACGGACCCCAAGGTCTCGGGGACGTCGAGCTGGAAGGTCTGGCGGCCCTTCGGGCAGTACATCCCGATGCAGTTCGGTCCGAGCAGGCGCGTCCCGACCCGTCGCCCCGCGTCGAGCAGCTCGTCCTCCCGTCGGCGGCCCTCTGGTCCGGCCTCACGGAATCCACCGCTGACGACGTGCACGAAGGGCACCCGTCCGCCCGTCGCCTCGACGGCCTCGGGGCATCCGGCGGCGGGCACCGTCAGGAGCAGGTAGTCGACCGGGCGGTCGATCTCCGCCACCGATCGCACGGCGGGCACGCCGTCGACCTCGGGCGCGCTCGGATGGACGGCGTAGAGACCCTCTCGCCAGCCCATCGAGCGGTAGGCGGCGAGGGCTCGGTTGCCGAACCCCGGCTTCGTGGTCGAGGCGCCCGCCACGGCCACCCCCCGGGGTTCGAAGAGCGGGCCGAAGTCCGTCGCGGCGGAGCCGTCGTCCGCCCGGTCCGCCTCCGCGCTTCCCGGAGCGGAGGGCGGGCTCAGGAGCAGCCGCGCGTCGAGGGCCATGGCCCCCTCGGACCACACGACGACCGGGTTGCACTCGAGCTCGGAGAGACGGTCACCGAGCTCCGCCGCCAGGCCCCCGTCCCCGGCGATCGCGAGGAGCACCCGGAGCAGCGCATGGCGGTCGAGGGGGGGAGCACCCCGGGCGCCGCCCAGCAGGCGCGAGAGGCGGGGACCCGAGAGGAGGGCCTCCGCGTCGGCGGGCTGGAGCGGGAACAGTCGGAAAGCGACGTCGTCGAGGATCTCGGTCATCGTGCCGCCGAGGCCGACTGCGACCACCCGGCCGAAGGGCGGGCGGCGCACGACCCCGAGGAGCAGCTCCAACCCCGGTCGCAGCTGCTCCTCGACGAGGAAGCCGGCGACCTCTTTGCCGTGGAGACCAACGCGTTCCCGCATCTCGGCGGCCGCCGAGGCGATGTCCTCGTGACCGAGGCCCAGGAGCACGGCGCCGAGGTCGCTCTTGTGCACGAGCGCGGGCCCGTAGGCCTTGAGGACAAGTGGGGCGCGCAGCTGGCGCGAGGCACGCGCCAGCTCGCCGACGTCGGCCGAGGCGACCCCGGGCGGTACTTCGACCCCGTGGGCGGCGAGCAACGCCTTGACCTCGGGCTCGTAGACGATCTCGGGAGCGGCGGATCCGCCGGCCTCGCCGGGGGTCCCCCCGTGCGCGCCCTCCGGCGCGCTCACCATCGTCATGCGCGCACGGAGCGTTGGGCCGTTCGCGCCCGCCGGGCCAGATCCTCGACCCGGTCGATCACCGGGGCCTGGACGTCAGGATCGAGCGCATCGGCGACCGAGGCTCCGTGGGCCTCGCGCAGCATGGGATCGAGCCGGGCACGCAGACAGCCGATGGCGAAGTCGAGCATGTCGCCCTGGGCCACGCGGTCGAAGGGCACGACGTTGTTGTGGCCGCCCTCCGGCCAGACGTAGTGGTAGTGGGGATCGTCGTCAAAGACGTCGAAACGGAGGTACTCGTGGCCGTCGTCAGTGCCGCTGACGTGGATCGACACGCCGCAGTCGGAGAACCCGCCTTCCGGGGAATTGGCCTCGATCTCCGCCATGGCCGCGGCGTCGCCCCCGTAGGTGGCGGCGAGCGACGCGGGATCGACGTTGCGGTACTCCACCCCGAGCGTGACGGCACCCGCCGCGTGCCAGGTGGTGTCCGCCGGCTCGGGCGGTTGCGGCTGGACCTCGTAGACGATGCCGATCATGTGGTCACCTCCGTGGGAGGGGTCGTGCGGGCCCTACCCGCACAACACCTCGCAGGGGCGGTGCGTGCACCGCCCCGGTCAGACGCCGTAGACGCGCTCGGCATTTCCCGAGAGCACTTTGCGCACATCCTCCTCGCGCATGCCCGCCGTCAGCTCGGCGATGTGCTCGCGAGACCGCGGCCAGAGGGTGACGCTGTGGGGATAGTCGGACGAGAACATGCACATGTCGACCAGGCGGGGCTGCCCGCGGCGCATCATGTCGAAGCCGACGTGGTCGTCGAGCACCGTCACGAAGACGTTGTCCCCGAGGTACTCGCTCGGCGCCCGGCCCAGCTCCAGGCCGGCCCACGCGCCCTCCGTGCGGAGGGTCTCGTCCATGGTCTGCGCCCAGAACGGGATCCAGCCGCAATTGACCTCCCCCGCGACCAGCCTGAGCCCGGGGTTGCGGTCGAAGACGCCGTTCAGCACCAAGTAGGTGAGGGGGCGCACCGCGCTGAAGAAGCGGTTGACGATGCCGGCGACGCTCACGTTCTGCTCGACGAGCTCGTCCCAGTCCATGTCCGGGGGAGCCCCGCCAAAGGTTCGGTGAAATGTGAGCGGGATGCCCGACGCCGAGGCGGCCTGCCACAACGGCTCGTAGTACGAGTCGTTGTAGGGGCGGCGGGGCATGCCCGGGATGAAGCAACCCCGGGCCCCGAGCGCCTGCACGCGCTGCATCTCGGCCACCGCGGCCTCCGACCCGTCGTCGACCGGAAGCATCGGCAGGGCGACGAGCTGCTCCGGCGCGGCGGCCTGAAACTCGTCGAGCACCCAGTCGTTGTACGACCGCATGCAGGCCAGTGCGAGGGCCCGGTCCGGTTCCAGGTAGACGAAGATCGCGTGCCCGGGGTAGACGACGCTCACGTCGACCCCATCTTTCGACATGTCCTCGACGTGGGCCTTGCCGTCGTAGTTCCCCGGCAGGATCTGGTCGAAGGTGAGGCCCTGGAGCTGGTACTCGTCCTTGGCGCGCCCGGCCATCGCCTCGATGCCGAAGGTGCGCTTGGGCGCCTTTCCGTCGAAGCTCCACCCGTCGCCTCCGTCCGCTCCCCGCATCATGCGAGGGATGCGGTCACGGAACTCGGTGGGCACCCTCTCGAAGACGTGGGGCGGCTCGTTGATGTGGCAGTCGGCGGAGATGACCCGCAGGTCTTGGCTCGGCATGGTTCGGCTCCCGTGGCGTCGATCGAGGTCGTCGGTTACGAGGGGCTCAACCGGCCGCCGCTGTCGTCGCGGACGCCGCGACGGGCACGTAGGAGTCCGGGAACCGGTAGAGGTCCAGGGCGTTGTCCCAGAGGATCTTGCGCTTGCTCTCCAGCTCGATCTCGCCGGGGCGCAGGCCAAGGAACGTGTCCGTCGTATGCGGGTACTTGGAGTCCGGATGGGGGAAGTCGCTCTCCCAGACGATGTGCCGGTCACCCATCGCCCGGATCACGTCGGCCACGAAGGGGTCCTCGCACTCGGTGGAGATCCAGCAGTTCCGCCGGAAGTAGTCGGTCGCCGACATCGTGAGCTCGGGGAACTCCCTCTCGCCGGCGAGCTCCAGCTGCTCGTCGATCCGGTGCAGCCACGAAGGGAGCCATCCGCAGCCCGCCTCCATGTAGGACACCCGCAGTCTCGGGAAGCGCTCGAACACGCCGTGACAGATCATGGAGAGCAGCGCCCCCATGGCCTCGTACTGGTGGACGGTCGCGTGCCACTCGGTGAAGGTGCTGTAGCGCTCGTGGCCGAAGGAATTGCCCCGGAGTCCCATGAACTCGTGGGTGGCGAACGCGCAGTCGAGGTCGGAGAGCAGCTCCCAGATCGGGTCGTAGTAGCGGTCGCCGAGGAGCCGGTGGTTGAAGAGGTCCGGGCGGGCCCAGAAGCAGCGGATCCCGAGCTCGTCGTGGGCGTAGCGGATCTCCTCGAGGGCGCGGGTGACGTCGTTCAAGGGGACGGGGCCCGAGGTGTGGACCCGGTTCCCGGACGCCTCGCGCATCTCGGCGCCCCAGCGGTTGTAGGCGCGGGCCATGGCCGCCTGGAGCTCGGGGTCGATCCCGTCGAACCACATGTCGTACTCGGGCCCGTAGATGACGCACATGTCGATGCCGTCGATCTCGAGGGCGTCCCGCACCCGGTCGCCGGAGAAGCCCTCGGTCATGAGCGAGCCGTACTTGGACTTCATGTCGTCGTACGTCCAGCCGATGGCCTCCATGAACCGCCCGTAGAGGATGGTGTCGTGCTGGGTGTAACGACCGTCGACGGTCACCGGGTTGTAGGTGTCGAAGCCGGGGATGGGCTGGCGACGATCGAAGCGATCGACGAACTTGTCGTCCAAGAACCGCTGCCACAGATCGGTCGGGTAGATGACGTGCGCATCGGAATCGAACACGGGAAACCCGTTCTTCACGATCACTCCCCCCAGCTCCGTCACCCAGCTCCATGGGCCTGCTCGGCGGAGCGTCCCGCCGGCGTGCACCACCGATCGTGTCTCCAGCCCTCGCAAGCCGATCGCCATTGTTATCTCAAACGATTGTTTTAGTCAACGCCGCAGGCACGGACCGGGCGTCGGGCCGTCGGCCCCGCGAGGATGGCCGCGCCTCACCCCATCGCCCCGGAGGTTCACACGATGCCCACCCGGTACGACCCCTTCGACCCGGCCCAGGTAGACGACCATTTCGACCTACTGGGCAGCCTCCGGACGGAAGAACCGGTAGCCGAGGTGATGCCGGGGGTGTTCTACGTCTCGAGGCGAGAGGACATCGTCGCCGTCTCGCGGAGCCACGCCATGTTCGCCCAGGGCGGGTTCGAGCCCCTCGAGGAGGACCACCGCTCGCTCGACGAGCGGGAGCTCGGCGAGACCGATCCGCCGTTCCATACGATCGTGCGCCGCAACCTCGCCCCCTTCTTCGGCCCGCGCCACACGGCCACCATGGGTCCGCTCGTGCGGGAGGCCTGCGATCGCCTGATCGAGGGCTTCTCCGGCCGCGGGCAGGCGGACCTCATCGGGGACTTCGCCGCCCCGCTGCCCGCACAGGTGATCGGGCGGCTCTCGGGGATACCGATCTCGGATCTCCCGATGGTGCGGGGGTACTCGGACGACTTCATCTACGCCAAGGTGCACGCTGGCACCGAGGAAGCCGAGGAGGCGGCAGCGCGCTGCGCCGAGTTCGACGAGCACCTCCTCGACGTGATCGTGAGTCGTCGGCGGTCGGCGGAGCGGCCCGACGATCTTCTCACCGCCCTGATCGAGTGCCGCGACGACGAGGCCCAACCCATCTCCGACCAGCGCATCCTCACCCACCTGTCCAAGGACGTCCTCATCGGGGGGGTCGAGACGACGACCCACTTCGTCGGAAACCTGTTCTTCCAGATCCTCTCGGAGCCCGATCTCTACGGCGAGCTGCGGGCGGACCGGAGCCTGGTCCCCTCCACCGTCGAGGAGTCGCTCCGGCACCTCTCTCCGGTGCAGGTCGTCTTCCGGCGGGCGCGCCAGGACGCCGAGGTGGCCGGGGTCAAGATCCCGGCGGGGTCCGTGGTCGTGCTGGGCCTCGCGTCGGGGAGCCGTGACGAGTGCGCCTTCGCGCACCCGGAAGCCTTCGACCCGCACCGTGGCGAGGCGTCACGCCGCCACGTGGCCTTCAACAGCGGCATCCACCTCTGCGTGGGCGCCCCGCTCGCCCGTCTGGAGGGGACGGTCGCCCTGGACGCGATGCTCGACCGGGTGCCCCGGCTGGAGCTGGCCCCCGACTACCGCTACGAGCGCGTCCGGTTCTTCATGATGCGCGGCCCGACGAGGTTGGACGTCGTCCTGTCCTGAGTGGAAGGCCAGGCGTCAGGAGCCCTGGCCGAGGTCGATCCACGCGGTCTTGATCCGGGTGTTCTCGAGGATCCCCTCCAGACCCGAGTCCTTGCCGTAGCCGCTCTCCTTGAAGCCCCCAAAGGGGAGCCCCCAATGGATGCGGCGGTAGGCGTTGACCCACACCGAGCCGGCGTCCAGGTCGCGCACCATGCGGTGCGCCCGGCCGAGGTCGGATGTCCACACGCCCGCCGCCAGGCCGTACGAGGAATCGTTGGCCAGCGCGATCGCCTCCTCCTCCGTCTCGAAGGACATGGCCGCCGCGACCGGGCCGAAGATCTCCTCCCGGCAGATCCGGTGATCGTTGCCGTCGACCACGAAGAGTGTCGGCTCGACGAACCACCCCCGTGAGTACGGGGAGTCCGCAGGGAACAGCTCCGGCGCTCCGCGCCCGCCGAACACGAGCCGGCCCTCGTGGCGCCCCTCCTCGAGATACCCCATCACCCGCCGGTACTGGGCCTCGGAGACGAGCGGTCCCATGGTCGTGGCCTGGTCGGTGGGATCGCCGAGCACCACCGAGGCCGCTTGGGCCCGGATCCGCTCGATCATCTCGTCGAAGACCGACGCGTGCAGCAGGATCCGTGAGCCCGCGATGCAGGTCTGCCCAGCCCCTCCCGTGTAGACGGCGGCGGTGCTCACTCCGACGGCAGCCGCGTCGAGGTCGGCGTCGGCAAAGACGATGTTGGGCGACTTGCCGCCGAGCTCGAAGTGCAGCGGCTTGAGCGTCGGCGCCGACTGCGCCGTGATCGTGCGTGCGGTGTCCGTCGAGCCAGTGAACGTGAGACGGCCGACGCCGGGGTGGCAGACGAGGGCCTGCCCCGCCTCCTCCCCGATGCCGTTGACGACGTTGAGCACGCCGTCGGGGAACCCCGACTCGGAGACCAGCTCGGCGAGATACGAGATCGAGCAGCCCGCCTCCTCGGCGGGCTTCACCACCACCGTGTTGCCGGCCGCGAGCGCCGCTCCCACCTTGGCGCAGGCGATGGAGAGCGGCGCGTTCCACGGGACGATGATGCCGACCACGCCGAAGGGCTCGCGACGGGTGAAGTTGAAGCTGGCCGGCCCGACGTTGACCGTATCGCCGTGGATCTTGTCCGCCATGCCGGCGAAGAAGTGGAACATCTCCGTGCACGCCGGCAGGTCCCCCGCGGCAGTCTCCCGGGCCACCCGGCCGACGTCCCGGCTCTCGATCGTCGCGAGCTCCGCGGCATGGGCCCGCACGAGCTCCGCGAGCGAGCGGAGATGGGCGGCTCGGCCCAGCGCGGGAAGCCCCCACCACCCCGAGAAGGCCTCTCGCGCCGAGGAGACCGCCCGGCCCACGTCGCCGGTGCCGCTCCGCGGGATCGAGGCCCACGGCACGCCCGTGGCAGGCTCGACGCTCTCGATGACCCCTCCGTCGGAGGCGAGCACCCGCTTGCCCCCGATCACGTTGCCGAAGCTACGAAGTCCCACGACCACCTCTCCTCGCCCCGGCACCGGTCCGGCGCGTCGGCGCCGCGGTCACCGGGGCCTCGAACATGCCCACGATGATGTCGGTAAGGGAGCCGACCAGGTCGGCGTCGGCGCCCGGAGAATGTCGCTCGAGCCACTGGTGCACCTGCCCGGTCGGATCGCCGAGCAGCCGGTTGACCAGGTCCTTGGCGATGCTCCACCGCAGGTGGCGCACATCGTCGGGCAGGTCCAGCGTGAGCCGGACGAGGAGCCGCCAGAAGCGGTCGGTGTAGGCGTCGTAGGCGCTGGCAAGGGTCGGGATGACCTCGGGGTGGTCGCCCAGGGCGGCGAGGAAGGCGACGTAGTAGCGGCCACCCGCCCCGTCGTCGGCCATCTCGGCGGTCGGCAGGATCATCGCGCGCACCACCGCGGGGAGCGTGACGTCTCCCTCCGTCTCGAGCTCGTCGAGCAGCTCGGTCCGCCGCGTGCCGAGGACGCCGGCGCGCCGTTGCACGATCGCTTCGACGAGATCCGGCTTGGACCCGAAGTGGTAGTGGATGGCCGCGGTGTTGGCAGCCGCCTCCACCGTGATGTCGCGCACCGAGACGGCGTCGAGCCCCCGAGTGGCGAAGAGTCGCTCCGCGGCGTCGAGGAGCCGGGTGCGGGTCTCGGCACCTGCCTCGTTCCGCCGGGCGCCACCCTCGCCGACGCGCCCCTGCGCCCTCGACTGGGCCCCGACCACGGAGGGACCCTACCGGGCCCGGTAGAGCTGGCTGGCCCAGGACAGCCGTGCGACGACCTGCTCGGTCCTCGGGGTCATCACCGACGCACCCGCAAACTCGTCCGAGGCGACGACGTCGGCGTCACGCAACTCGTAGAGGGCCAGGAAGCGGTCCCGGCCCTCCCCGGGGCCCGATCCGGCCACGGCCCGGAAGCGCCGGGCGGCGTCGATGCCGGAAACCTGCACCAACCGTGGCAGGTGCTCCTCGTCGTACCAGCCGTGAAAGAGGTCGAGCGCGTCCTGATCGACGTCCATGACCACGTTGAGCACGGCCCCACCCGCCGGCGGGGAGCCCTGCTGCACGCCGGAACCGCTGAGCCAACCTCCCGGGGGCGAGATCTGCTCGTAGACGGTGCCCCCCGGCGCGACCTCGGTCTCCCCGGCGCGCCAGGCGTACGGCTCGACGATCGTGAGCCAGCGGAGGCCGCCGGGGGCGGCGTACTCGTAGTCGGCGACCCTCTCGAGGGTGCGGGGTGTCGTGGTGCCCTCGGCGCCGGGAACCGTGGGACTCTCGCCGTCGGCGGGGATCTCGAGGAGCACGGGGCCTCCTTCCCTAGAGGATCAGCAGGGGGTTGACGTTGCAGCCCGTTGCCCCACGCATCGGCAGGGGGGCGATCACGAGGGCGGCCGTCGAACGGCCGGTCATCTGCGCCCGCAGCCGCGAGAAGTCGCAGTTGTCGCAGAGCAGGAGGCCGAGGGCCCAATTGAGCATGTGCACGGGCGCCACCGGCTCCCTCGGGTGCACGGCATCGAGGAAGTCCCAGCACAGGAGCCCGATTTCGTGCTCGGCGATCCAACGCGCCCCGTCCCCACCGATCCCCGACAGCGGCGTGGGAGCCCCGGGGCGACCGGCCGCCTCCCAGCGATCGCGTCCCATGTCGACCAGCAGCGCGTCGCCGGGCTCGAGGTCGGCACCCGAGGCCGACGCGGCAGCCTCGAGGTCGTCACCCGTGACCGGTCGGTCGGGATCGACCCATGGGGTCCCGCGCAGGGCGGCGATGTCGAGGTGGACCGCCCGAGTGAATATCCCCTCTCCGGAAACGTCGTCGACCGACGGGGGATCGGCTTCCGCGACGGCCCACCCGCCGTACCAGCGCCCGTCGATGGCGAGGTGGTTGAGGGCGTCGAGATGGGTGTTGTCCATGCCGTGGCAGTCGAGCTCGACGTGATCGGAGCCCATGCCGATGGGGCCATCGGTGTAGAAGACCTCGAGGCCGTAGGACGGCCGGCCGTCGCCACGACGGGAGCTCCCCTCGATCAGTGGCCGGGCGATGCTGACGGTGGCGCCGGCGCCGATGGACCGAGCGGCTCGGGCCCCGGCACCCTCCCCGATCAGGTTGGCGCTTCCCCGTCGGTCCCGCTCCCCGTACCGGCGCTCGGCGTCCAGCCCGCGCAACCATTCGAGGTACTCGGGTCGCAGGGCGACCGCCGGATCCTGGGCCATGCCCGCCCTCCCCACCTGCCGGTCAACGGGCGGCAAGATATCATATGGTTGTTTCAATCACTTGATTGGGTTTTGCCGGATCGGGATTCGTCCGACCCGGCGTGTAAGCCCCCGGGGTGCTCGGAACAGTTCGGGACGGTCCACGCAAATGTGTGAGCGAACGTATGTACGCTATGGCACGTGAAGCTTGCCCAATGGGCGCAGAGCTCGTTCACCCCCCAGACCGCCTACCGATGGTTCGCGCGAGCACGTTGCCGGTTCCCGCACGCCGGCTTCCTTCGGAAGCATCATCGTCGAGCAACCCTCGGCGATGACCACAGGACGCCCGTGGCCTATCGCGCGATGAGCCCGCACCCCCAGCGCGACGACCGCGGGGCGACAGGTCGGTCGTCTCGCCCGGCGGGCTACTGAGGAGGGAATGGCCATGGACGACGTGGTCAGCGAGGTTGGCTCGGCAAGGAATGCCCGTCGCCCGAAGCTGGCCCGACCCGCGGCGAAGCACACTGGGGAAGCCCGGTAGTGCTCGTCCACCAACCCTTGCGCTTCGAGCTCGACCCGAGCGACCGCGCTCGAGCCGCGCTCTCCTCGCACTGCGGGGCCAGCCGTTTCGCCTACAACTGGGGACTGCAGTTGGTGAAGGCCCGGCTCGATCGTCGAGATCAGATCCGGTCGGCCTCGACGTGGGAACCCTGGAGTGAAGAGCAGACCGACGAGTTCGTCCGCTCGATCAAGGTGCCATGGAGCCTGCCGGCGTTGCGCCGGGAGTGGAACAGCCACAAGGAACAGATGGCCCCCTGGTGGAGGGAGAACTCCAAGGAGGCCTACAACTCCGGCCTCGACGCCTTGACCCGGGCGCTCCAGAACTTCTCGGAGACCAAGGGCGGCCAGCGCAAAGGGACCATGGGCTTCCCGAAGCGCAAGAAGCACCACGCCCGACGGTCTTGTCGGTTCACCACCGGCGCCATCGCCGTTGTCGACTGCCACCACGTCCAGCTCCCACGACTTGGGCACCTTCGGACCAAGGAGCCGACCACCAAGCTCCTTGGCGCGCTCGACGCCGGCCGTGCCCGCATTCTTTCGGCCACCATCGCAGAAGAAGCCGGTCGTTGGTTCGTCTCGTTCACCTGCGAGGTGCAGCGCCAAGACCCGCCGGCTGCTCACCCGAACGCGGTCATCGGCGTCGACCTCGGGGTCGAGCATCTGGCCACCCTTTCCACCGGGGGAGTGGTGGTGAACCCCAAGGCCCTCTCCCGCTACGCCCGTCGCACGGCCCGCCTCAAACGCGAGCTGGCCCGCCAAAAGATGGGCTCTGGTCGTCGCCGCCGCACCAAAGCCAAGGTGGCTCGTTGTCACCGCAAGGTGGTCAACGTTCGAAGGGATGCCATCCACAGGCTCACCTCAGATCTCGCCAGGACCTACGACACCGTGGTGGTGGAGGACTTGAACATCAAGGGGATGACAGCGGTACCCAAGCCGGCTCTCGACCCCGAGCATGCGGGTCAGCACCTGGCGAACGGCCGGAGGGCCAAGGCCGGCCTCAACCGCTCTATCCTCGACGCCGGCCTCGGCGAGGTTCGCCGCCAGCTCACCTACAAGCTGGCCTGGCACGGTGGCAGGCTCATCGTGGCCGACCGGTTCTTCCCCAGCTCGAAGACCTGCTCGTCGTGTGGTGCGGTGAAAGCCAAGCTGGCCCTCGACGAGCGCGTCTTTCAGTGCCAGCCCTGCGGCCTCGTACTCGACAGGGACCACAACGCAGCAAAGAACCTGGCCGCTTACGGGCGGCTCGTCGTCGCCGGGCGTGGCCCGGAGACGCCAAACGCACGTGGAGGAGGGCACCCCCGGCACCAGCCGAAGCCTCCGGTGAAGCGTGAAGACGGCACCGGGCGACCGGGTGAGGCCGTCACCGCTTCCTCGCAAGAAGAGGCTGCCTGGCCGTGGTGACATCTGCTCACGGTTTGGGTAACGGGAAATGAAGGCTCGAGCCGTAGTCGTCCGTGAGGCCCGGCAGCCACCCCGGCTCGAGGAGATCGAGGTGGAGGAGCCGCGCCGGGGCGAGGTGCTCGTGGGGCTCAGCGCGTCGGGGATCTGCGGGTCGGACATCCACGTGCTCCACGGCCGGAGCAATGCCGCCACCTTCCCGCTGGTTCTCGGACACGAGGGTGCGGGCACGATCCGGGCCGTCGGGCCGGAGGTCGAGGGGGTCTCCGTCGGGGACCGGGTGGTGCTCGCCCTCTACGGTCCGTGCCACGCGTGCCGGCAGTGCCAGCGCGGACGGTTCCCGCTCTGCGAGGGTCGGGCTCGCCAGCAGGCCATCTTCGGCCGCATGGCGGACGGCTCCACCCGGCTGCGCACGACCGAGGGGTCGCCCTTGCATCCGATGGTCGGGACGGGCACCCTGGCCGAGCTGGCGGTCCTGAGGGCGTCGCAGGTGGTGCCGATCCCCGACGACCTCCCTCTCGACCTCCTCTGCCTGGCCGGGTGTGGGGTGACGACCGGCCTCGGAGCGGTCTTCAACACCGCGGGCGTGGGTCCCGGCGACTCCGTCGCGGTCGTCGGGTGCGGCGGCGTCGGGCTCAACGTCGTGCTCGGGGCGTCGATCGCGGGGGCCGCGGAGATCGTGGCCATCGACTCCAACCCGTCGAAGCTGGCGCTCGCCACCGAGTTCGGGGCGACGACGACCGAGGTTCCGGAGGGAAGGACGGTGGCGGAGATCGTCGATCGACACGTCGGGGGAGGGGTCGACCACGCGTTCGAGGTGGTCGGCGAGCCCGACTTGATCGCCCAGGCCTTCGCCGCCACCCGGCCGGGAGGAACCTGCGTCATGGTGGGATCGCCGCCGCCGGGGGCCAGCATCCCGATCGACGGCCGGACCCTCTTCAACGAGCGGCGCCTCCTCGGCTGCGTCGGGGGGAGCAACGTACCGGAGCGGGACATCGGCCGGATCGTGGACCTCCACCGCGGGGGCCGCCTCAAGCTCGAGCGGCTGGTCTCGACTCGCAGGCCCCTCGAGGAGTTCGCCACCGCCCTGGAGGAGACCGAGCGGGGCGACGTCGCCCGCAGCGTGGTGCTCATGGAAGAGTGTTGACCCATGACGACCACCACCCGGCTCGAGGTGCGACCCCTCTCCGGCAGCACCGGAGCCGAGATCGACGGCGTCGATCTCCGTGAACCGCTGTCGGACGACACCGTCGCCGCCATCCGTGCCGCCCTCCTCGAGTGGAGGGTCGTCTTCTTCCGCGACCAGCACCTCACCCAGGCCCAGCACCTCGCGTTCGGCCGGCGGTTCGGAGAGCTGACGCCGGCCCATCCGACGCTGCCCGCCATCTTCCCCGAGCATCCCGAGATCCTGCTCCTCGACAACCAGCTCATCTCGAAGGGCGAGGGCCGTGGCGAGGGGTCCGGGGGCCGGGACGAGCAGGTGCCTCGAGACCCTGCGGTCGCCGTCGAGAACCCGTGGCACACCGACGTGACGTTCGTGGCCAACCCCCCGATGGGCTCCATCCTGCGGGGAGTCGTCGTCCCCGAGTACGGCGGCGACACCCTGTGGACCAACCTCGTGGCGGCCTACGAGAGCCTCTCCGCTCCCCTGCAGCGACTCTGCGACGATCTCCATGCGGTCCACCGCAACGAGATCCGCATGGCCCGAGGGCACATGCCCTCCTCCCTCAAGCAGCAGTTCCAGTCGGACGACCTGCGGGCGGTCCACCCGGTCGTCCGGGTCCATCCCGAGACCGGGGAGAAATCGCTCTTCGTCAATCCGGGCTTCACCGACTACATCGTCGAGCTCTCGCGCTCCGAAGGCCGGCATCTCCTGGCGCTGCTCTACGAGCACCTGACGACCCCGGCCTTCACCTGCCGGTTCCGTTGGCGCCCGGGCAGCATCGCCTTCTGGGACAACCGGGCGACCTGCCACCTCGTGCCGGTCGACATCCCTCCGGGCCACCATCGCTCGATGCAGCGGATCACCGTGGCCGGGGACCTGCCGATCGGGCCGGACGGGTCGACCTCCTACGCGCTGGCCGGCGGCTCCTTCAACTGACGGAGCGCCGCGTACCCATGGAACCGGACCGAGGCGGGCAGGTGGGGCGCTTCGACGGCAGGGTGGCGATCGTCACCGGGGCCGGGTCGGGAATCGGGCGGGCAACGGCGTTGCGTCTCGGCTCGGAGGGTGCCGCCGTCGCCGCCGCGGACATCGATCTCGACGCCGCCAGGGCCACCGAGGCGCAGATCCGCGACGCCGGGGGATCCGCCATCTCGGTGGCCGCCGACGTCAGCGACGAGGCCCAGGTGGCGCGGATGGTCCGTTCCACCGTCACCGAGCTCGGGCGGCTCGACGTCCTGCACAACAACGCGGCCGTGCTGGCACCCGACGTCTACGGTCGCGACCTCGACCTCTCCGACCTCGCGGTGGAGGTGTGGGACCGGACCCTCGCCGTCAACGCACGGGGCACGATGCTGTGCTGCAAGCACGCGGTGCCGGTCCTGACGCGCCCGGGCGGGGCCATCGTCAACACGATCTCGCTCTCGGCACTGGTCGGGGACGAGGACCACGCGGCGTACGGGTCCTCCAAGGCCGCCGTGCAGGCGCTGACCCGCTACGTGGCCACGATGTACGGCAAGGAGGGCATCCGGTGCAACGCCGTCGCCCCCGCGCTCGTGATGACCGACACCGCCAAGGCGGCGATGTCCGAGCCGGTGTTGCGCGAGAAGGCGGCGGAGCGGGCGCTCCCGTGGCCAGCCGAGCCCGAGGACATCGCCGCCGCCGTGGTCTGGCTCGCGAGCGACGAGGCCCGGTGCATCACGGGTCAGACCCTGGTGGTCGACAGCGGGACCCTGGCGCACCGGCCGCAGCACGCCATTCGCCTGTGGGAGGCGGGCGGATGACCTGGACCATCGGCGACACCCGCATCGTCCCGGTCGTCGAGACGGTCCTCAGCCTCGACGGCCGGGGCCTGCTGCCGGAGCTGGCCGAGGCGCCGAGCGAGGTCCGCTCGGGTTGGGGATTCCAGACCTCCGGCGAGATCGAGCTGGCCTTCCAGGCGTTTGTGGTGCTCACCGCAGACCGGACCCTGCTGGTCGATGCCTGCCTGGGCGACCGTCCCAGTCCCTTTGCCGAGATCGCGGCCCCGGGCTCCCGCTTCTTGGAGGCACTCTCCGACGCCGGCGTCGCGCCGGAGGACATCGACACGGTCGTGTGCACCCATCTGCACTTCGACCACACGGGATGGCTCACCCGGCACGCCGGGGACCGCTGGGTGCCCACCTTTCCCAACGCCGACCACCTCCTGGTCGGAGAGGAGTGGCACCACTGGGCCGAGCATCCCTCTCCCATCGTGCTCCTCGAGGACTCCGTGGCGGTGATCGTCGATGAGGCGCGCCACCGCGTGGTGAGCACCGAGCACGAGATCGCCGCGGGGGTGCGCCTCGTCTCCACGCCCGGGCACACGCCCGGGCACGTGAGCGTCGAGGTCCGTGCGGACGGGGAGGCCGCAGTGATCACGGGCGACGCCTTCCACCATCCGGTACAGGTCCGGCACCCCGAGTGGCGGGACGTCTCCGACACCGACCACGACCAGGCCGTTGCGACGCGCCAGGCGCTCCTCGAACGCTGCGCTCGAACCGGAACGTGGATGATCGGATCGCATTTCTCCGAGCCGACTGCCGGGCGGGTCGTGCGGGTGGGAGACGGATTCGAGCTCGTCCCCATCGACCCCGGCCTGCGGTAGGGCTCACCTCGGAGCGGTCCCGGAGGACGGGGTCGCCGCACAGCGGTTTCACAAGGAGGTCAGGCATGCAGCACACTCGACTCGAAGGCTCGGATCGTGGCTAGGGCCCCGTCGCTCGAGGACCTGCGGCGGGCCGCCGACGCCCTCGGTCTCGGGCTGGACGACCAGGACCTGTCGTCGCTCCACCCGTTGATCACCGGACTGACGGCCGCCCTGGACGACCTCGATGCGATGGCCCCACCGGGGCCGGAGGTCCGCTACGCGCGCCGGCCAGGGCGCCGCCCGCCTCCCGAGGAGAACCCGCTGGGCGCCTGGTACTGGCAGTCCCGGGTCGCCGGCGCACCGTCGGGTCCCTTGGCCGGCAAGCAGGTCGTCCTGAAGGACAACATCGCGCTGGCCGGTGTGCCGATGATGAACGGCTGCGCCGCCCTGACCGGCTACGTGCCCGAGTTCGACGCCACCGTGGCGACGCGGATCCTCGACGCCGGCGGCGAGATCGTCGGCAAGGCCGTCTGCGAGAACCTCTGCCTGTCCGCGGGCAGCCACACGGCGGCCACCGGGCCGGTGCGCAACCCCCACGACCCCACGCGGACGACGGGCGGGTCCTCGAGCGGCTGCGGCGCCCTCGTCGCGGCCGGCGCCTGCGACCTCGCCATCGGCGGCGATCAAGGGGGCTCCATACGGGTTCCCGCTGCCCTGTGCGGCATCTACGGTCTCAAGCCCACCTTCGGCCTGGTGCCCTACACGGGCGCCTTCCCGCTCGACATGAGCGTCGACCATCTCGGTCCCATGGGTCGCTCCGTGCGGGACGTCGCCACACTCCTCGAGGTCATCGCCGGTCCCGACGGCCGCGACCCCCGGCAGGTGGGCGTCGCAGTCCTGCCGTACGTGGCGGGGCTCGCCCAACCCGTCTCCGGACTCCGCATCGGGCTGCTGGACGAGGGATTCGGCCATCCGGGCGGCGATCCCGAGGTCGACGCCAGCGTGCGGGCTGCGGCCGAGATCTTCGGGGGACTCGGTGCCGCGGTCGTCCCCGTCTCGGTACCCATGCACCGGGAGTCAGGTGGCATCACCATGGGGATCCTGAGTAGGGGCGCCACCTCGCTCATGTTCGAGGGCGGGGGCACCGGGACGGGCTGGAAGGGGTGGTACCCCACCTCGATGGGCGACGCCTTCTGGCGGGGATGGCGGGCGTCCCCGCACACGCTGCCGCCCACCGCGCAGGTGGTGGCGCTGGTCGGCCGATACCTGGCCGACACCTACGGCAACCACTACTACTCGACTGCCCAGAACCTGGCCCCGAGCCTCACCGCCGCCTACGACCTGGCGCTCTCCGACGTGGACGTCCTGGTCATGCCGACCACCGCCACGACGGCCCCGCCGCTCCCGCCCGCGGGGGCGTCCGTGGTCGAGTCGCTCCTCGCCTCTTTTGCCAGCACCGCCAACACGCCGATGTTCGACGTGACGGGTCACCCCGCCATGAGCGTGCCCTGCGGGTGGGTCGAGGGGCTACCCGTCGGGATGATGCTGGTGGGCCGCCACGGGGAGGACGACGTGGTGCTGCGGGTCGCTCATGCGTTCGAGCAGAGCGGCGCCTTCGTCCCCGGGGCCATCTGAGCGGGCCCCCGCTCGGCGAGGGTCGTTCAGTCCTTGAGCTCGACGACGATCTCGTAGAAGGTCTGCTCGCCGTTGTTGATGGCCCGCTCGATCCCGCCTCGCTCGGCGTAGATCACGTTGCCCGGGAAGACGTCGCCTCCGACCTCGTCGAGGTGCCCCCAGGGTCCGCCGGAATCCGGCTCCATCTTGGCCGCCATCTTGTCGCCCGATATCTGGATCATGACGTAGTCGAGGTCGTGCTTGTGCACGTCGCTGACCCCGCCGGGGTCGAGCCGCATCTCCCAGACCCGTACCCGGTCGTTCTCGAACAGCACCTTGGTGGCGATGTCCCCCAGCACCCGTTCGCTCATCTCTCCTCCTCGTGCGTGCTCATTCTCCGATCGAGCTTCTCCCTCTCGGACCCCACGATCATCGCGCCGGCGACCGCTCGGGCTCCTTGAGCACGGCCGGGGCGTGGACCGCGGCGAGGTGCTCGTTGAGATACTCGGGGGCCTCCGAGGTCTCGATGAACCAGCCGGTGGGGCACATGGTGAGGATCTCGACGAAGGAGAAGCCCTCCCCCCGGAGCTGCGTCTCGAGCGCCCGGGTGATCATGCGCTTGGTCCGCGAGACGTTGCCCGCCGAGTTGACCGCGCCCCTCGCGACGTAGGCCGCCCCCTCCAACTGCGCCAGCAGGTTGCTCATGAGGATGGGGTAGCCGTGCTCGTCGGCCTTTCGGCCCTCCAGCGTGTTCTTCGTCCGCTGCCCCAGGACGGTGGTGGCGGTGAGGTGCCCCCCCGTCTCGCCGAAGACCCCGTTGTTGAGCATGAAGCAGGTGATGCGCTCCCCGCGGGCGGCCGCGTGAAGGACCTCCTGGAGGCCCTCGTTGACCATGTCGCCGTCGCCCTGGATGGTGAACGCCAAGGTGTCGGGCTTGCAGCGCTTGACGCCGGTGGCGAGCGAGGGGGCGCGGCCGTGGAGCGCCTGGAGGACCTCGCAGTCGAGGTTGTTCGAGAAGGCCGTATAGCAGCCGATGCCGAAGACCGCGATGGCGCGGTCCACGCATCCGAGCTCGCTCACCGCTTCGAGGATCGAGCGCATGGCGACCGGCTCGCCACATCCCGGGCAGAGATGATGGGCGCCCACGTCGATCAGCTCGGGCGTGAAATCGTCGACCAGGCGGGCCGGAGCCTCCGGCGGCCGGCTGGTCGGGACGATCGTCCTCTGCGTGCTCATGCCGCCACCTCCGCTCGGTCGAGGACCGCCTCGACACGCTGGCGGATCACCCCGACGTCGATGTCCGGACCGATCCCAAAACCCGAGCTGTCGGTCGTGAGCCCGCCGATGAAGTGGATGGGGGCGCGCCCGAGGACGGCCAGGCGCACGTCCTCGATCATCTGACCCATGCTGTTCTCGAAGACGGCGACCGCACGAGCCCTTCCGGCAGCTGCCACGATCGCCTCCGTGGGGAACGGCACGAGAGAGATGGGTCGCACGTAGCCGACCGGGCGACCCTCGGCCCGCAGCGACTGCACGGCCGAGCGGACGTACTTCGAAGGGGTGCCGTAGGCGACGACCACGACCTCGGCGCCGTCCAGGAAGCCCGTCTCGACGAGCGGCTCCTCCCCGTCGAGCATGGCCTGGGTCTGGGCCGCTCGGCGCAGGTAGTAGTCCTGGAGGTCGTAGCCGACGTCGTCGCGCTGCTTCACGTCGCCGAGCGGGGAAAGCAGCTTCGCGTGCCCCGACCCCCCGGTCGACCCGTCGAGCGCCCAGTCCCTCGGCGGCAGGGGCCCGAAGTCGAGCGTCTCGATCTCGACCGACTGATAGACGTGGGCGAGGTAGTAGTCGCCGATGACCAGGACCGGGTTGCGCCACTTCTCGGACCAGTGGAACGCGAGCTGGACGAGCGGCACGGCCTCCGGGACGTCCATCGGGGCGAGGACCAGGTGCCGGTAGTCGCCGTGGCCACCGCCCCGTGTCGCCTGGAAGTAGTCGCTCTGGCCGCGGGCCATGTTGAGCACGACGAGCGGCACCCGGGCGAGGGTGATCTCCGAGAGGGACTCCTGCATGAGCGAGAGGCCCTGGCCGACCGATCCCGTCGCGGCCCTCGTACCCGTCGCCCCCGCACCCCATGCCATGCCGACGGCCTCGATCTCGCTCTCGGCGTTGATGCAGTGCCCGCCCAGGGGCGGAAGCTTCCTCGCCATGTTCTCGAGGACCTCCGTGAAGGGCGTCATCGGGTATCCCGCGAAAAAGCGGCAACCGGCGGCGATCATGGACTCGGCGATGGCCTCCGAGCCCTCCATGAGTCGCCGGCTCACGGCTCGACCCGCTCAGGACGCTCGTACTTGTAGACCTGGAACACGAAGTCCGGGCAGATCTGCGAGCAGGCCTTGCAGCCGGTGCAGCCCGGGAAGAGCACCGGGTACCGATAGCCCCGGGCGTTGACCTCGTGCGTCGTCATCTCGAGGACGCGAGGCGGACACGCGTCGATGCACAGCTCGCATCCCTTGCAGGCCTCGACATCGATCACCAAGGTGCCGCGGCTGAGCACGCTGCCGGCGCTCAACGGGCACCACTCATCGTCGTCTCCCACGCCGGCACCGCGATGCCGGGCACGGCCGCGTGACCGGCCTCGATGGCCGCCACGTTGCGCGCCAGGTACTGGGACCGGTACGAGGGCAGCGACTCCCCCACGGCGGCGCACAGTGCGGGCAGCTCGACCAGCCCGGTCGAGGCGCAGTAGGCCCCGATCATCACCATGGTGGCCGTCTGGATGCTGCCGACGTCGACCGCTAGGTCGGTGGCGGGCACCTCCACGAGCCGGTACGAGGACCAGTCGACGTCCGCCTCGAAGACCGTGGTGTTGAGCAGGACCAACGACCCGGGACGAAGCCGGCGCCGCACACCCTCCGAGTGCTCGTGGTGCATGACGATGGCCGACCACGTGGTCGCGATGGTCGGCGGGCTCTCGATCGGTCCGTCCGCCACCACGACCGTCGCCTCGGTGTTGCCGCCACGCATCATCCCGCCGTAGCTTCCGAAGAGGAGCACCTCGTGGCCCTCGGCGACGGCGGCCCGGGCCAGGACCTGGGCGGCCAGTTGGATCCCCTGGCCCCCGATGCCCGTCATCATCAGCTCACGTTCCACCGGGCGTCCTGTCCCCTCGCCGTAGCCGAGCCCTCGCCGTAGCCGAGCCTCGTAGAACGCTACTCTAGTCAACAAGAACTGCATTTTGCCCGCCAGGCGACAGGGGGTGCTCGGTGGCCGCGACGGCCGGAGCTCTACGCATCGGTTCCATCTTCTCCAATGCGGCCCGGGCGGTGCCGGGCCGCGCCGCCGCAATCTTCGGGGATCAGGTCATGACTTTCGGCGAGCTCGACGCCGAAGCCAACCGCATCGCGGCGGTGCTCGCCGGCCGCGGGCTCGGTCTGGGCGATCGGCTCGTCACCTGGTCGGGAACCGAGCTGGGACTGGCGCCGGTCTTCGCCGCTGCGGCGAAGCTGGGCGTGGTCTTCGTCCCTGCCAACCCGGCCTTGAAGGTCGACGAGGCGACCTCCGTCGTGCGCTCCGCGCGGCCCGGCCTGATCGTCGCCGGCCCGGACGGGATCGCCTCGGCGCAGGCGATCGGCGAGCGCCTCGGCGTGGCCGTGATCAGCCTCCAGGAGCTGCGCGAGGAGGCCCGGCTCGCCTCCGACGCCGAGCCCGCCGTCGAGGGACCGGGCGAGGACGACCCACACGTGATCTTCTTTACCAGCGGGAGCACGGGCGCCCCCAAGGGTGCGGTCCTGTCGCACCGGATCAACTTCCTGCGTACGCACCCCGGCGCCCTGCTCGAGCCCCGAGGGTCGATGCTCTCCCCGTACCCGCTCTTCCACATGGGTGCCTGGACGATCGCGTTGCAGCAGTGGCAGGCCCGGGACACGGTCATCCTCGTGCGCTCGGCCGACGCCGCGACCATCTGCGAGGCCATCACCCGACACCGCGCCCGGCGCATCAACGCCATACCGGGCGTGTGGCGGCGCATCCTCGACCACCTCGGTCGCGACCAGGGGGCCGGCGCCGACCTCTCCTCGCTCCGGTTCGCCGACACCGGGACCTCCGCCACACCGCTCGAGCTGCTCACGGAGATGGAGGCCGCCCTTCCCGGCGCCTACATCCGGATCTTCTACGGATCGACCGAAGCCGGAAGCGTCGCCGCGCTCGGGCACGAGGACATCCGCCGCAAGCCCGGCAGCTGCGGCACTCTCGCCCCGTCCTGCGAGGTCCGCGTCGAGGACGATGGCCAGCTCTGCGTCCGCGGACCGCTCGTCTTCGGCGGCTACTTCGAGAACCCCGAGGCCACGTCCGAGGTCCTGGCCGACGGCTGGTACCGGTCGGGCGACCTGGCGGTCGTGGACGAGGACGGATACCTGAGCATCGTCGGCCGTGCCAAGGACCTCATCCGCACGGGTGGCGAATCCGTGGTGCCCGCCGAGGTCGAGCGGGCGGTGGCCGACCACCCCGCGGTCGCCGAGGTCGCCGTGGTGGGCTTCCCCGACGTGCAATGGGGCGAGGTGGTCTGCGCAGCCGTGGTACTCGCCCCCGGCCGGGAGGCTCCGACGGTCGAGGAGCTCCGCGAGCACTGCCGCGACCGGCTCGCCCCCTACAAGCATCCCCGACGCGTGGCCGTCTTCACGTCGATCCCCCGGACGCCGGCGACCCAACAGGTGCAGCGCCGCCTCCTGGTCGAGCAGCTCGTGACGGCCGGGGACGCCGAAGCGGGCGTGGCGGTCCCCGCAACCGCCGCGCCAGATGCCGCGGTCGCGGTCACCCCTCTCGTGGTCGGCATCACGTACCCCAGGGAGTGGGACCGGCGGCCCGCAGCCGAACTCCGGGCGGAGATCGACGCGATCTCGGCCTTGGATCCACGCATCGAGGTCGTCGACATGCGTTACGTCGAGGCCGAGGACCTGCGATCCCAGCGGGGGACGTCCCCGTCCGCGGACCTACGGCACCTCGCCCCCGACCTGACCGACGAGCAGACCGAGGCCCTCTCCCGCATCGAGGTGGCCCTCGCCCAGGACCTCCCGTTCGACGTCGGCAAGGTCGCGCCGAGGTTGCGCTGGGTCCAGGGCGTCGGCGCCGGGGTCAGCCAGCTGCTGTCGGCCGGCCTCGGCCAGTCCGGGATCGCCCTCACGAGCGCTGCCGGCACCAACGCAGTCTCCATCTCGGAGTTCGTCATGGCTCGGCTCCTCCAGATCTGGAAGCGCCTGCCCGAGATCGACGCTCTCCAGCGGGCCCATCGCTGGCAGCCGACCTACGGTACCCAGCTCGCGGGCCTGACCCTGGGCGTGGTCGGGCTCGGCGCCATCGGTCGCCAGGTCGCCCGCCGGGCGCGGGCCTTCGACATGTCCGTGCTCGGGTGCCGCCGCACGGCTCGCCGCGGCGACGTCGATCCCGACGTCGATCGCCTGTACGACCCCGCGGACCTGCGAGAGCTGCTGTCGTCCTGCGACGCCGTGGTGGCCGCCGTGCCCGAGACGCCCGACACCGTGGGCCTCTTCGGGCCGTCCGAGTTCGCCTCCATGCGTCCCGGGTCGGTCTTCGTCAACGTCGGGAGGGGGAGCGCCGTGGCAGAGGCCGCCCTGCTCGACGCACTGTCGAGCGGCCATCTCGGGGCGGCCGCCATCGACGTCGTGCCGATCGAGCCCCTCCGGGCAGACTCGCCCCTGTGGGAGGCGCCGAACCTCTACGTCTCGCCCCACAGCGCCACGTCCCCCGACCGCTTCTGGGACAATCTCTACGAGCTCTTCCGCGAGAACCTACGCCGCTACCTGAACGGGGAGGCCCTGATCAACGAGATCGACACCTCCAAGGTCTGAGGTCGACGGACGCACGTGGCCACGCGCCCACAACCGAAGGCTGGACCCCGCGGCAACGGGGGGGCGAGACCGGATGAGCTGGACGGCACCCGCCAGGACCAACCCCTGGTCGACCGCGCCATCTCCCGGGCCATCTCGGCCCATCGCCGCACCGCGGCCCAGGACATCGATCGCATCATCGAGGCCGCCTACCGCGTCGTCGAGCGCCAGGGCACGGTGGACCCGAAGCTCCGCGACATCCTCGACGAGGCCGGCCTCTCGACCGAGGCCTTCTACCGACACTTCCACTCCAAGGACGAGCTCATGCTCGTCCTCCTGGGGGACGGCCGACACCGTCTGGCCGGCTACCTCGGGCACCGGATGGACAAGGCGGCCGAGCCGCTCGGCCGCATCCGGGCCTGGATCGAGGGCGTCCTCGCCCAGGCGGTGGACTCGGGCGCCGCGTCGCGCACCCGACCGTTCCTCGCCAACATCAGCCGGCTCACCGAGCGCTTCCCGGAGGAGCAGCGGTTGTCGGTCCGCTCGCTCGTGACGCTCCTCGACGACGCCCTCGCCGCGGCCTGCGAGGCCCACGAGATCACCACGACCGACCCTGCCCGCGACGCCCTGGCCGTGTACCAGCTCGTCATCTCCGTCATGGAGGCGCACATACTCGCCGACACCCGGCCGACGAGGGACGACATCGAGCACCTGGTGGGCTTTTGCCTCCGCGCCCTCGGGGCCCTCGGCTCCGGGACCTGAGCGCCGGGATCGCCGGACCCTCGGGCCCTCAGGCCCTCAGAGTTCGAACCGCTCCTCGACCAGCTCCTCCGAGAGCGTCCAGAGGCGCGACGCTTGGTCGGGATCGCTCGCCCATTCGGCCGGCTCCGCCAACTCGCAGTCGCTCAGGTAGAGCCCGCCTTGCCCGGTGAGCTCGGGCGAGGTCGCGGCGAAGACGGTGGTCGCCGCACCCTGCTCGACCGACTTGCGGGGCGGCAGTCCGCCGGACGGCGACCGAGAGGCCCTGGCGCTCAGCTCGGCGTAGTCGTCCCGGGACAGATGCCGACCGAGGGAGGTGCCGATCATGCCGGGATGGAGGGCAAAGGCTCGGACGCCTCGGCCGCCCAACCGACGGTCGAGCTCGAGGGCGAACAGGATGTTGGCGGTCTTCGACTGGCCGTAGGCCTCCCACTTGTCGTAGGGCGTCCGCTCGTAGTTGGGATCCTCCCACCGGATGCCGGAGGCCTGATGGCCCGCCGAGCTCACGTTCACGATGCGGGCCGAGCCCACCGCCGCGCCAGCCTCGAGCAGCGGCACCAGCCGGTTCGTCAGCACGAAGGGACCGAGGTGGTTGGTCCCGAGCTGGAGCTCGAAGCCGTCCGGGGTCCGCTCGAAGGGCGTGGCCATCACGCCGGCGTTGTTGATCAACAGGTGGACCTGCTCGTAGCGCGACCTCACCTCGTCCGCGAAGCCGCGCACGCTCGTCAGCGAGGTGAGCTCCACCACGCCGGGATCGAGCCGGGTGCCCGAGTCGTAGTCGAGCGAGTCCCGGAGCGAGGCGACGCATTCGGTCGCCTTGTCGGGCGTGCGGGCCGTCGGCACCACCCGGGCGCCCGCGGCCGCCAGTGCCCGCGCCGTCTCCCACCCGATGCCGCTCGACGCGCCGGTGACGACGGCGGTCACGCCGGAGAGATCGACGCCCGAGAGGACGTCTGCCGTCGTGGTCTCGAAGCTCATGTCAGTTTGTGGCCGCTAGGGCCGACCCGCTCGTTCGTTCCTGCACAAGAGAGCATTCCAGTCCCTGGATCCCCTTGCTGCAACTGGGTGTCGAGCGCATTCCCAAGGAGTTCCCAGCCCGACGCGCCGGCACGGGACATTGCACCCGTCCGGAAACCGAAAGGCTCCCGAGGCGTGTCAGAGTTGCCGCGAGCCCATATGGGCGGGGGTGGAGGAGGCGACTGCGTACGGACGAGGGAGCGTCTGACTGGGGCCGGCGCTCCCTCGCCGACGCGAGGCCACGGCCTGCAGCTTCCCGCCGGACGCGGAAGATCGGGGCGCTCCCCGACCGGACCGAACCGGCAACGTCTCAACCCGAGAAGGTGGGCCCGTCCAAGCGGTCCACTGTGGCGAAGTCCCCGACCGGCCGCCGCCGGAGGCGCGTGATCGGACGCTCCGGGTAGCCCATGGCCAGCAAGGCCGCCACGGCGTATTCCTCGGGCAGCCCGAAGAGCTCCTTCAGCTCCGGCTCCTGGTGGATGGCGACGCTCGTGATGACCCCACCGAGCCCCTCGGCTCGGGCGGCGAGGAGGATGCTCCAAACGAAGGGGTAGACGGAAGCCCCTCCCGCGAACGTGTAGCGCGCCAGATCCCGATCGACGCAGGCCATCGCCCGGAGGTCGCAGACCACGAGCAGCAGTACGGGCACCTCGTCGAGCTGCTCGGCCATGCCGCCGCGACCCTTGGCGGCGGCTGCACGCTCCCCAGCCGACTCGGCGGCCCGACCCTCTGCGTCCACGTCCGTGATCGGTGACCACGGGATCAGGCCTGCGGCGGAGATCGCCAGGTACGGGTACCAGCCTCGGAGGTAGACCTCACGCAGGGACGCCCGCATCGCGGCGTCGCGGACCACGATCACCCTCCAGCCCTGCCGGTTCCCCCCGCTGGGCGCGAACCGCGCCGTGTCAAGGATGCGGAAAAGCTGCTCGTCAGGCACGTGCTCGTCCCGGAATTCCCGTATGGCGCCGGTCGTGCGCAGGGTCTCGACGAGGTCCACGACGCGACGCTACCCGGGTCAGGTCGGCTCGGCCTCGATGGCGACCCGGTCGGAGGGGCGCCCTAAACCACCAGCCCGGCGAGCTCCAGCACCTTCGCGGGCGGGAGATGTTGCTCGCGGACCTGGGCGCCGAGGGGGAGCAGCGCGTCCTCGATGGCGTTGGTGACCGTCGCGGGAGCGACGATGGCGCCGCCCTCCCCCACGCCCCGGAACCCGATCTCGCCCTCGGGGTCGGTCTCCAAGTGCTCGATCTCGATCGGAGGGATCTCCGCGGCGGTCGGCAAGAGGTAGTCCATGAACGTCCCGGCGAGAGCATTGCCCTCGTCGTCGTAGGCGGCGTGCTCGTAGAGGACCCCGCCTATCCCCTGGGCGACGCCACCGCGGATCTGACCGTCCACGACGGCGGGGTGGATCACCCGACCGCAGTCCTCGACCACGATGTAACGGAGGAACTCGACGCGCCCCGTCCGGGGATCGACCTCGACGGTGCATACGTGGGTGCCGCCGGACCAGCCGCTGCCCGTGATGCCCTCGCCCATGAAGAGCTCGTGCGCCTCGAGGATGGGATCGGTGCCCGGCGGCAGGGTGTTGGGCGCCAGCGTGGCCTGCATCGCGATGTCGGCGAGCGGAAGGGATCGCTGCGGAGCTCCCTTGGGGATCACCATTCCCTCGTCGATCTCCAGGTCCTCCGGCCCGACCTCGAGCATCTCCGACGCGATGGCTAGGACCTTCTCCTTCACCTTCCGGGTGGACATGAGGACCGCCCCGCTTGCCCACGTCGCAGCCCGGCTCCCGCCGGTCCCGATCAGGCTGAAGGGGGTGAAGCGGGTGTCCCCGTAGACCACCTTGACGTGATCGAACGGGATACCCATCTCGTCTGCGGCCACCTGGGCCAAGGTCGTCTCGTGGCTCTGGCCGTGAGGGTGCTGGGCGGTGATCACGAGGAGGTGCCCGTCGGACTCGAGCTTGACCCGGGCCTGCTCACCGCCCCCCATCCCACCGCCGGCGCGCATCTCGGGTGGCCCGGGTGCGGCCTCGATGAAGGTGGCGAAACCGACTCCGAGGTAGCGGCCCTCGGCCCGGGCGGCCGCCTGCTCCCGGCGGAACCCGTCGTAGTCCAGGACCTCGAGGGCGCGGTCCAGGGTCTGACGCGACGCGATGCCGGCCACGCTGAGCCCGGTGATGAGGCGATCCTCGGGGTCCCCCGGCATCATGTTCTTGCGCCGGATCTCCGCCGGGTCCTTGCCGAGCTCGTGCGCCACGATGTCGAGGAGCCGCTCTCGTGTCCAGGTCTCCATTTCCCAGGGCCCGCGGTAGGCGACGTAGACACACTTGTTGGTCGCCACGACCGAGATGTCGATGGCGTAGCCCCGGAACCGGTAGGGACCCGGTAGGAGCATCTGGATGAGCTGCGTGAAGGCCGAGGTGCAGAACGGGACCGCCGGGTAGGCGCCCCCGTCCATGACGAGCTTGGCCTTGATGCCGAGCAGGGTGCCGTCCTCCTTGACGGCCACCTGCGCCTCGATCATCTCCTCGCGCGCGTGTCCCGATGCGAGCAGGTGCTCGTTGCGGTCCTCGATCCACTTGATGGGCCGTGCGAGGTGCTTGCTCGCCGCCGCCAGACAGACGTCTTCCCGGAAGACCCCGGCCTTGAGCCCGAACGCACCGCCGACGTCCCCGGAGACGACACGGATGCGCTCCACGGGATGTCCGAGCGTCTCGCCGAGCTGGAGCCGGAGACCGTGGGGTCCCTGGGTCGCCGCGTAGTAGGTGAGCTCCTGTGACCCCGGGTCGTACGCGGCCACGGCCCCGCGGGTCTCCATCGGCGAGTTGGCGACGCGGTGCTGGCGCAGCGTCGCTTCGATGACCCGGTCGGCCTCGGCGAACGCCCCGTCGACGTCTCCGATCTCCTGGGACGACGTGTAGACGACGTTGTCCCCCAGGTCCTCGAACAGGGCTGGGGAGCTCGGGTCCATGGCCGCCTCGTAGGTGGCGACGGGCGGCAACGGCTCGTAGTCGACCTCGATGAGCTCGCAGGCATCCTCCGCCTCGTACCGGCTGTCGGCCACCACCATCGCGACCAGGTCGCCGACGAGACGCACCTTGTCGGTCACGAGGCCGTAAAACTCCGGCACCCGCTGGCCAAGGTTCATCCGCACCGACAGGGCGTGGGTCAGATTCCTCACTTCGTTTCCGGTAAAGACGGCCACGACACCGGGGGCGGACTCGGCCTCGGAGGTGTCGACGATGCTCACCCTCCCGTGCGCTATCGGGCTTCTGAGGAACGCCGCATGGAGCATGTTGGGGAGCCGGACGTCGTCGATGTAATGGCCCCTGCCGGTGAGGATCCGGCGGTCCTCCACGCGCGGGACCTTGGCTCCGACGAGTCTCATGGCATCCCCTCTTCTTCCATCGGTCCCTCTCCGTCTAGCCCCTCAGGACCCGGTCTGGACCATGCGGGCGGCCGCGAGGCGCACCCCGTCGACGATGGACTGGTACCCGGTGCAGCGGCAGATGTTCCCCGAGAGCTCCTCGCGCAGCTCCTCGTCGGTGAACTCCCTGGGCTCGGCGAGGAGGGCGGCCGCGGTCATCACGAAGCCCGGCGTGCAGAACCCGCACTGGAAGCTGTGCGCGTCGCGAAAGGCCTCCTGCAGCGGGCTCAGCTCGCCGTTCCTTTCCAGGCCCTCGATCGTGGTGACGTCCCGACCCTCGGCCTGGACCGCGAGCATCAGGCACGACCGCACGTCGAGCCCGTCGACGAGCACCGTGCAGGCACCGCACACGCCGTGCTCGCACCCGAGATGGGTCCCGGTGAGCTCGAGGTCCTCTCGCAGGAAGTCGGCCAGGGTTCGGCGGGGCTCGGCGAGCGCCTCTCGCGCCCTGCCGTTGACCGTCAGGCGCACGGTCTGTCGGGTCATCGGTTCTCCTCGGCACGTCGATGGGCTTCGCGTAGCGCTTCCTCGGCCAGGACGGCGGCCAGGTGGCGTCGGTACGCCGTCGAGCCGTGCAGGTCCCCCGGCGGGTTGAGGTCGCGCACCGCCTGTTGCCCCGCCGCGGCCCACGTCGCGTCGGTCGGGGCCTGCCCGACGAGTGCTCGCTCGGCATCCTCGGCCCGGATGGGCACGCTCGCCACTCCCGAGAAGGCGACGCGGGCACCGGCGACGCGACCGTCGTCCCCGAGCGCGACCGTGGCGGCCACGCCGGCGATGGCGAAGTCGCCGCTGCGCCGGCTGAACTCCCGGAACGACCAACCCGTCCCGCGGGGCTGCGCCGGCACACGGAAGGCCGTCACCAGCTCGTCGGGCTCGAGCGACGTCGTGAGGAAGCCCTCAAAGAACCGCTCGGCCGTGACCTCGCGGCTCCCCCGCGTGCTCCGGACCTCGATCGTGGCCCCGAGGGCCAGGGCGACGGCCGGAAGCTCGGCGGCGGGGTCGGCGTGGGCCAGGCTCCCCCCGATCGTCCCCCGGTTGCGGATGGCCGTGTGGCCGATGAAGCGGACGGCGTCGGACACGAGGGGATTGGCCGACCGGACGGCAGGAGAACGCTCGACCTCGCGATGGCGGACCAGGGCCCCGAGCCGGAGGTCGCTCCCGTTGTCGATCGCCGAGAGCTCGGTCAGGTCGTTGACGTCGACGATCTGGCTGGGCCGGGCAAGGCGGAGGCTGAGCAGCGGGAGAAGGCTCTGGCCACCCGCGAGAACCTTGGCCTCGTCCCCGTGCTCGGACAGCAGCGCGAGGGCCTCGTCGACGGAGCCCGCAGCGTGGTACTCGAAGGGCGGCGGCTTCATGGCGGACCACCATATCCAAGCCTCGATCTCCGGCGGCGGCCGCGGGAGATTCCGCCGGCTCCGCAGGTGCCCGGATCCCCCGCATCGGGGGAGCGTGAGGCCGTCCCCACTACTCTGCTAGGGCATGACGCAGGGAGGGCCAAACCCGGACGGGGAGGCCCCGCGATGGGCCCCGCCGGCGTCGCCGGAGGACGTCGAGCGGGCGCTGCGTGCGCAGGGCTACCTCCCAGGTAGGGGCCTGTCCACCGCCGTCTTCCTGGCCATCTCGATGCGGCGACCGCTCTTCTTGGAGGGCGAGCCCGGCGTGGGCAAGACCGAGGTCGGCAACGCCCTGGCGCGATGGATCGGCGGAGAGCTGGTCCGCCTCCAGTGCTACGAGGGGATCGACGCCTCACAGGCCCTCTACGAGTGGGACTACCAGCGTCAGCTCCTCTACCTCCGCGCCCGGGACGGGCAGGCCGGCACCGATCCGGTCCCCGAGGACGAGCTCTTCTCGGAGCGCTTCTTGATCCGGCGACCCCTCCTGCGGGCGATCGCGGACGGGGCCGCACCCGGCCACGCTCCGGCGATCCTCCTCATCGACGAGATCGACCGTGCAGACGACGAGTTCGAGGCCTTCCTGCTCGAGATCCTGGCCGACTTCTCCGTGACGGTGCCCGAGCTCGGCACGTTCCGCGCAGCCGTGCCGCCGGTGGTGATCCTGACCTCGAACCGCACCCGGGACGTGCACGACGCCCTCAAGCGGCGTTCCCTCTACCACTGGGTGGAGCATCCGGACTTCGCGCGGGAGGTGGAGATCGTGCTGGCGCGGGTCCCCGAGGCCGGGGAGCACCTGGCCCGCCAGGTCACCGCGGTCGTGCATGGCCTGCGTGGTCTCGGCCTGTACAAGGTGCCCGGGGTCGCCGAGACGATCGACTGGACCACCGCCCTGCGCGCCCTCGGCGTGTCGGAGCTCGACGCCGAGAGCGCCGCCGGCACGATCGGCGCCGTCCTGAAATACCGGGAGGACGCCGAGCGGGCCGTGCCCGAGCTCGCCTCTCTCGTGGAGCGTGCCGGCGACGATGAGTGAGCCGCTGGACTGCCGGACCGGGCCCGAGCTGGCTCGCACCGTCGTCCGGTTCTGCCGCGCCCTGCGAACCGAGGGATTGGCGGTTCCGCTCTCGAGCGTCCACAGCTACGCGCAGGCGCTCGGGGCACTCGGCGCGCGTTCGGGCGCGGACGTCTACTGGGCTGGTCGAGCCACCCTGGTGCCGCGGCCCGAGGACATCCCCTCCTACGACGCGGTGTTCGCCACCTTCTGGTACGGACGGGCCTCCGAGGACCCCGCACGGCACGGGACGAGGGTGCCGGTGAGGACGCCGGGCGGTGCCGACGACGATTCCAACGTGTCGCCGGGGGCGGCGCGGGAGCGACAGCTCCGCTACAGCCGGGCGGAGATGCTTCGCCACAAGGACTTCTCCGCTTGCAGCGAGGCGGAGCTGGCCGAGGCCATGGAGCTCCTGCGGTCGCGCCCGGCGGTCTCCTGCCGACCGTCACACCGGTGGGAGCCGGGACGGCGGGGTCGCCGGCTCGACGTGCGGGCCACCATGCGCCAGGCGATGCGCTGTGGCGGGGAGGTGATCCCCACGAGGCACCTCGAGCGCTCACCCCGCGACCGTCGAATCGTGGTCCTGTGCGACGTCAGCGGCTCGATGGAGCCCTACGCCCGGGCCATGTTGCGCTTCGCCCACGTCCTCGTGGCCGGGCAGTCCCGCGTCGAGGCCTTCGCCATTGGGACGCGCCTGACGCGCCTGACGAGGGAGCTGTCCTCCCACGACCCGGATGCTGCGATGGCCATGGCGGCGGCCGCCGTGCGGGACTGGTCGGGAGGCACCCGACTCGGCGAGGGCCTGCGCGAGTTCAACGACCGCTTCGGCGTTCGCGGCATGGCCCGGGGGTCCGAGGTCGTCGTCATGTCCGACGGTTGGGATCGCGGCGATCCCGAGGAGCTCGGCGCGCAGATGTGCCGGCTCAACAGAGTCGCCCACCGCGTCGTATGGATGAACCCCCTCAAGGCGGACCCGCGATACGAGCCGCTGGCCCGGGGCATGGCGGCGGCACTCCCTCACGTCGACCGCTTCCTCCCGGGCCACGACATGGCCTCCTTGGAGTCCCTGCTGGCCGTCCTCCAATCGCCATGAGCCCGGATCGCGGAGATCCGGCAACGATGAAGGTGCGTATGACATGAGAGAAATTCTCGACGACATCGACAAATGGCGGGCCGCGGATCGCCGCGTGGCGCTGGCGACCGTTGTGGAGGTCCAGGGATCCGGACCTCGCGATCCCGGGGCCGCGATGGCCGTGAGCGAGGACGGCGAGGTGGCCGGCTCGGTGTCCGGAGGCTGCGTGGAATCGAGCGTCGTGACCGAGGCCCTGGAGGTCCTCGCCGACGGCGTGCCCCGGATGTGCTCCTTCGGTTACTCCGACGACGAGGCGTTCGCCGTCGGCCTCACCTGCGGGGGAACGATCTCCGTGTTCATCGAGCGACTGGACTGGTAGGCGGTGGTCGGCGACGGCGGGACGGGTGGGTCCTCCCTCTACGAGGCCCTGCGGGACAGCCTCAGGGCGCAGGACCCGATCACCCTCGCGACGGTCGTCGCCAGCGGGAGCCCCGCGTCCTCGGGCGTCCGCCTCGGGGCGAAGCTGCTGGTCGGCCCGGGCGATCGAGTGCGCGGGACGCTCGGCAACGACGCCCTCGACGCGGTGGTGACCCGGGACGCACGCGGGGCGCTGGCCTCGGGCCATCGAGCCCTCCGCCACTACGGACCCCGCGGCGAAGCTCGCCAGGATGCCATCTCGGTGTACGTCGAGACGTTCGGGTCGCCACCTCGCATGATCATCTTCGGCGCCGTCGACTTCAGCTCGGCCCTCGCCGCCGTCGGCAGGATCCTCGGCTTCCGGGTGACGGTGTGCGACGCACGAGCAGTCTTCGCGACGAGGGCTCGGTTCCGGGCGGCGGACGAGGTGGTCGTCGAGTGGCCCGACCGGTACCTCGAGCGAGAGGGTCCGGGCCTCGGAGCCCGAGACGCCGTCTGCGTGCTCACCCACGACACGAAGTTCGACGTACCCGCCATCGTCGGGGCGCTGGCGACCCAGGTCGGCTACATCGGCGCCATGGGGTCTCGTCGCACCAAGGAGAAGCGCGAGGCGCGGCTGCGGGAGGCGGGCGTGACCGAGGACCAGTTCGCCCGCGTCCACGCACCGATCGGGCTCGACATCGGCGCCCGCACACCCGAGGAGACCGCGGTATCGATCTGTGCCGAGATCATCGCGGCGCGCACGGGGACGCAGAGCATCGCCCCACTGAGCAAGGGGACGGGTCCGATCCACCGGGCCGCCCTCGTGCCGTGACCACGGCGGCCGTCGTCCTCGCGGCCGGGGGCGCCAGCCGTTTCGCCGGCGATCGGCACAAGCTGGTGAGCGACTTCCGTGGACGGCCGCTCGTGGCGTGGGCGCTCGACCACGCCCTCCAGGCGGGACTGGACGACACGGCGGTGGTGACGGGAGCGGTGGACCTCCACGACCTGGTACCGGCCGGGGTGTGCGTCGTGCACAACGAGCGCTGGGCAGACGGTCAGGCCAGCTCGCTGCTTGCGGCCGTCGGTTGGGCCCGGCAGGGAGGCTTCGACGCGATCGTGGTCGGGCTGGGTGACCAGCCCCTGGTTCCGCCGGAGGCCTGGACGACGGTGGCCGCTTCGATCAGCCCGATCGCCGTCGCCGAGTACGGCGGGCACCGGTCGCCACCCACCCGGCTCGCCAGCGCCGTGTGGCCCCTCCTCTCGGGGACGGGCGACGCCGGTGCCCGGTCGCTCATGGCCGAGCGCCCCGATCTGGTCGAGCAACTAGCGTGTCCAGGACAAGCAATCGACATCGACACCCTGGAGGACCTGGCGCGTTGGAGCTGATGCATGATTTCCAGGTCGACGTACCGATCGACCAAGCCTGGGAGGTCCTGACCGACCTCGAGCGGATCGCACCGTGCATGCCCGGCGCCCAGCTGCTCGAGGTCGAGGGCGACGAGTACCGGGGCATCGTCAAGGTCAAGGTCGGCCCCATCACCGCCCAGTACCGCGGCACCGCCCGGTTCACGGAGCTCGACCCCTCCGCCCACAAGGCGGTGGTGCGGGCCGAGGGACGCGACACCCGGGGCCAGGGCACGGCGGCCGCGACCGTGGTGGCCACCCTGGACGGGGGCGACGCCGGCACGTCGGTGCACATCGAGACGGACCTGGACATCTCCGGCAAGGTGGCGCAGTTCGGGCGGGGCATGCTGGCCGAGGTCAGCGAGAAGCTCCTCGGTCAATTCGTCCAGCAGCTGGAGTCGAACGTCCTCGCGGGACCGACCGGCAACGGAGCCGACGCGACCGGATCCGCGCCGGCCGGGAGTGGCGGGGGTGACGCGACCACGGAGACCGCGAAGACCACCGGGGAATCGGAGACCGCCGAGGCGGCGGCGCCCCCCGGGTGCGCGCCATCGACTCTCCCGATGCCGAGCCGGTCGACATCATGCAGGCCGCCGGCGGCTCGGTCGCAAAGCGCGCCACGCCGATCATCTTGGGGCTCATCGCCCTTCTGGTCGTGCTGCGCCTCCGCCGCCGCCGGCGTTCCCGAAGGGCGCGCCTCGCCGATTGACGCGCTGCGCCTCAGCTGGGCCAGACGATGCTCTGCAGCTCGCTGTAGGCGTGAAGGGCGAACGATCCACAGTCGCGACCGACGCCGCTGTACTTGAACCCCCCGAAGGGGGCCTCCATGTTCCGCCCTACGGTGTTGACCCCGACTCCTCCCGCCTCCAACTGGCGGGCGACGCGGTAGGCGCGGGAGACGTCGCCCGACCAGACGTAGTCGATCAGCCCGTAGATCGAGTCGTTCGCGATCTCGATCGCCTCCTCCTCGTCGTCGAAGGGGATGGCGACGATGACGGGACCGAAGATCTCCTCCTGGGCGACCCGCATCTCGTTGCGACACCCCGCCATGAGCGTGGGGGCGACGTAGAAGCCCCTCTCGAGCGAGGGTCGTTGACCGCCGACGACCTCGGCCCCCTCGGACCGTCCGATCTCGATGTAGGACTCGACCCGATCGCGGTGCGCCCCGGAGATGACGGGACCGACGACCGTGTCGGCCTCCATCGGGTCGCCGACCTTGAGCCGGCGGCCCAGCTCGGACAGCCGCTCGACCAGCTGGTCGTAGATGCCACGCTGGGCGATGACCCGAGTCGGCGCGGTGCAGATCTGGCCCGAGTAGAAGGTCCAGACGCTGGCGATGCCCTGGACGGCCGAGTCGAGGGAGGCGTCGTCGAAGACGACGGCGGCGCCCTTGCCCCCGAGCTCCATCAGCTGGCGCTTCATCTGCCTCCCCGCTGACTCCGCGATCTTGGTCCCGACGCCGGTGGAGCCGGTGAAGCTGACCATGTTGACCTCAGGTGCGTCGACCGCCGCCTGGCCGATCTCGATCCCCGACCCCGACACGACGTTGCAGGCGCCGGGTGGCAGCCCCGCGTCGGTCAGGACCTCGGCGAGCAGCAACACCGCCAGCGGGTCCTGGGGCGCCGGCTTCACCAGAACGGCATTGCCCATGGCCAACGCTGGCGCAATCTTGCCGGCCGTGTTGGCCAGGGGGTTGTTGTAGGACGTGATGCACGTGACCACGCCGACGGGTTGACGGACGGCGAGCGCGTTGACGAGCCCACCGGGCGCGAGGGCCGTGGCCTCCGTCACCTGCGGCGCGATGGGGAGCTCGGTCGGCTCGGCGACCGACTTCGCATATCGCCGAAAGCGGGCGATCGTCACGTTGAGCTGCAGGGCCCGGGCCACCCCGAGCGGCGCACCGGTCTCCGCCTGGGCCAGCGCGACGATCTCCGACGATCGTTGCTCGAGGAGGTCGGCCGCCCGGTCGAGGACCGCGCCCCGCTCGGCGGCGTCGACCCGGCGCCACGCACGCGATCCCTCTCGGGCCGATCGAGCCGCCTCCAGGACCTGTCCGGCGCTCGCCTCCGGCGCCCGACCGACCACCTCTTCGGTGGCGGGGTTGACGACGTCGTAGTAGCCGCCCTCGGGCACGGCGCGCTCACCGGCGATGTACAGCTGGTGCTCGGTCTGGTCGCTCACGTTGCTCCTCTTGTCTGTTGCGCAGTGTCTCGCTGTGTCTCGCTCGTCCTCGCACTCCCCCGACGCGCTCGCGTGGACGAGACTCGCCGGGCGCGGGCGTCATTGTCGGCCCCGGGCCCACGCCCTGACAAGCCGCCCTCCAGCCGCGGCGTCCCTAGCAACGGGCGCCCGCTGGTCCCCCGTCCCGGCCGCTCGCATCAGCCCGCGAGCCCGATGACGAGCCACTTCACGCCCACGCCGAGCACGGTCGTCGCCAGGGTGAGCCGGCTCGGATGCTGTGCGTGGGCCTCGGGAAGGATGTCCGAGGTCGCCAGCACGAGGTGCCGGTAGTCCCGGAGCCGCAGTGCCGTCAGGCCACCGAGGAGCGTCGTGCAACAAGAACCCAGCGCGAAGAGGACCGGCACCGCGCGTCACCCGGCCCCGGAGCCGCGCCGACCGGATCGGGCCGCTACCACCACTTCTCGTCGTAGCGCAGCCCGAGGAGCCTCACGAGGCCACCCATCGTCGCCCCGCGCGACTCCCTGGCGACGGCGAGCGCGCGGGGTACGTCGAGGTTGTCGCGCAGCGCCCGCGCCGCTTCCTCGGATGCCGCGGGGGAGCCGCCCGGCCTGGACTCGGCGGAGCGCAGCGACTCGACACTGGCTGCTGCGACGTCCAGCTGCGCCTCGTCGAAGTCCCAGGGCTCCCCGAAGGGACGCTCGAGGATCAGCAGGCGGATCGCGGCGGCGGACCACCGCTCGAGCAGGTCGCGGACAAAGACCAGGTTGCCCGTGGACTTGGCGATCTTGGTGCCGGCCACCCGGACGGCACCCACGTGCATCCAGGCCCGAGCGAAGGGGCGCACCCCGGTGAAGATCTCGGCCTGGGCGGCCTCGTAGGCGTGGTGAGGGAACGCGAGGTCGTCCCCTCCCGCGTGGAGGTCCACGCTCGGACCGAAGGTGGTGAGCGCCATCGCCGTGCATTCGGCGTGCCAGCCGGGACGACCGAGCCCCCAGGGGCTCTCCCAGGCCGGGTCGTCGCCGGTCGAGGGTACCCAGAGGGCCGCGTCGAGGGGATCCTCCTTGTCGGGATCGTCGGGCCGGCCACCACGCTGCGCGGCGATTGCGAGCGCCTCGTCGTGGGTGAGCCCGGCGCGCCGGTACACCTCGCCGCCCCGGAAGTACACCGAGCCGCGCCGCTCGTAGGCGGCGCCCCGGACCAGAAGCTCCTCGACCAGCGCGATGACGCCGTCGACGTGATCGTGGCTGCGGGGCTCGTAGGTCGGGTGGGCGATGCCCAGATCCTCCATGTCCCGCTCGAAGCGGTAGGCCTGTTGCGTGGCGAGCGACCGCCAGGACACCCGACGCTCCCGGGCCTGAGCCAGAAGATCGTCGTCGACGTCGGTGATGTTGCGGCACACCTCGACCGACCGGCCCGATCGGTGCAGGACGCGCGCCGCGAGGTCGGCCCACACGAAGGTGGCGGCATGACCGAGGTGGGTCGTGTCGTAGGGCGTGATGCCGCAGACGTAGATCCGGGCCGTCCCGAGCACGGGGAGGCGCGTGCGCCCGAGCAGTAGCGGCCCCTCCACGTCCAGCGCATCCTCGAGATTCGTCATAGGCGGTCTCCGAGACGGTACCTGATCCTGCATCAGCTACGTCCCGGCTGCGCACCTGCAGGGACGGAGGCGCCGCGGGGTTGCGAGCCGTTTCAAGTACCCTTGGCCGGTGGGCCGGTCCGGGAATCTCTAGCGCCAGGTGCGGCCGCAACACGCCGTAGCACCGGCCACGTCGAGACGACCGCCCGCCGCCCCCGCCGTCACCGCATCCTCGGACCCCGGATCGCTCTCGGTCTTCCGGGATCGCTCCGTGCAGGTCGTCGTCTTGGCCGCCTGCCTCTACCTCCTGGTCGCCTGCCTCCTCTTTTGGCCGGTCGCCCCGTGGGACAGCTCGCGCGTGCTGTTCGGTGCCAACAGCGACCCCGCGCAGAGCGTCTGGTTCCTGCAATGGACGGCATGGGCCATCGCCCACCTGCACAACCCGCTCTTCAGCAACGCCGTCGACGTCCCGACCGGCGCCAACATCGCCAACGACACGTCGGTCCCCCTCCTCGGCGCGCTCGGCGCGCCGATCACGTGGCTGTTCGGGTCCATCACGACGCTCAACCTGCTGATGCGCATCGGGCTTGCGGGATCCGCCTTCACCATGTTCCTCGTCCTGCACCGGTGGGTGCGGTGGTGGCCCGCCGCACTCATCGGCGGTGGTCTCTTCGGGTTCAACTCCCTTCTGCTCCAAAACTCCCAGGACCACCTCCACATCGTCTTTCTCGTGGTCGTACCGCTGATCCTCTGGACGGTCGACGAGTTGTTCGTGACCCAGAGCAAGAACCCGCTCGCGATGGGAGCCCTGCTCGCCATCCTCGCGATCGCCCAGTGGTTCATCAACGACGAGGTGCTCTTCGCATGCGGCATGTTCACGCTCATCGGGCTCGCGATCCTCGCCCTCGCAAACCGGGATCGGGCGGCAGAACACCTACGGCGTGCGCTCCCCGGGGCGGCGCTGGCCTTCGGGATCTTCGTCGCCGTGATCGCCTACCCCGCCTGGTTCATGGTGGCCGGGCCTCAGCACCTCAAGGGTCCCACCCAGCCCGCCTGGGTCATCGCCAGCTACCACGGCGACCTCTTCGGTCTGATCGACCCGACCGTCACCATCACGACGAGAGCCCCCGCCGAGATCGCCGCCCGGCAGCCGAGCATGGCGATCCTCAACTCGACGGGAGCCCAGGCCTACGTGGGGGTGCCACTCGCTGCGGGACTGGTGGCCCTGGCCGTGGCCTGGTGGCGCAACGGCGTCGTCCGCTTCGCCACCGTCATGGCCGCCATCGCCTACGTGCTCTCGCTCGGGGGGCGGCTCTACGTGCTCGGCCACGACACCGGCATTCCCCTCCCGGCCGCCGTCTTCGCCCACCTGCCCCTGCTGTACGAGGTGCTGCCCAGCCGGCTGACCATCTTCGTGTACCTGTTCCTCGCCTTGCTGCTCGGCGTGGGCCTGGACCTGACGGTTCGACGGATCGTCCGGTGGGTCAAGGAGGATCGCGCCGTCGCCGGGGAGGCCCGTCGGCGGAGCCATTGGGATCGGATCATGGGCGTGGGCCGCGGGCGCCGCCGGAGGGTCCGTCCCGTGGCCGCGGCGGCGCTCGTCGTCGCCGTGGTGGCCGCAACCTTCGTGCCCACCTTCGCCGCTGGCGCGACCCGCTTCGAGACACCGGTCCTCTACGGCGGATCGGCGCCGATGGTGGCGCGCTACACCCCGTCGGGCGGCGTCGTCCTGTACATGCCGCTGATCCGGAGCTTCGCCGCCCAGCCCATGATCTGGCAGGCGCAGAGCAATATGTCCTACCGGATGGTCGGCGGGTACGTCATCCTCCCTCGCTCCTCCTACTCGTCCCGCAACTGGCCGAAGCCCTCCAAGGAGCTGGCGACGGTCCTCGCCGTCATTCCGACGGTGCGACCTCCCGGACCCATACCGGCGCACCCGACGCAGGCCCAGGTGGTCGCCGCGTGCCAGGCGCTGCCCGCCGTCCTGGCGCAGTACGACGTCGACTCGGTCGTCATCTGGGCCGCACCGCTCACGGACACCCGCTACGGCATCGAGGCGGTGACGGGCGCCCTCGGTCCCGCGCCCCACCGAGACGGTGGCCTCGTCATGTGGGACCGGGCCCGGCAGCGCGAGCGGGGGCCGAGCGCCTGCGACTCGCTGAACGCACCCTGACGCCGCCGAACGGGCGTCGGGGACGGCAGGGTTAGGGTGAGCCCGGTGGGGGATCGGACCCGGTGGCCGATTTGGTGATCGGCGCGGCGGTGGACGCACAGATCGCCGGGTTGCATCGTCGGACCGCTTTGCGCATCCGGACGGTGGAGGACGCCCGACGCCTCGCCCGGCGCCGAGTGCCCCGCGCCGTCTTCGACTACCTCGACGGTGCCGCAGAGGGTGAGATCACCCTCCGGGCCAACCGTGAGGCCCTCGAGGAGATCACGTTCGTGCCGAGGACGGGCACGACCCAGGGGATCCCCGCACCGGGCACGTCCACCACGGTGGCCGGGGCACGATGCTCGATGCCCGTGCTGCTGAGCCCGATCGGCTTCACCCGGATGATGGAACGGGAAGGGGACGTCGCGGGGGCACGCGCCGCCGGCGACGCCGGCACGGCCTTCACCCTGAGCACGATGTCGGGACACACCATCGAGGAGGTGGCGCGGTCGGCCACCGGCCCGCTGTGGTTCCAGCTCTACTTCCTCGGCGGGCGGGGCGGCGCGGAACAGCTCATCGACCGGGCGCAGCGCGCGGGCTACGCGGCGCTGGTGGTCACGATGGACACCCAGACGGTGGGCAACCGCGAGCGGGACCTCCGCCACGGCATCAAGCCACCCCTGCACATGACCCTGGCCAACGCCACGAAGTTCGCCCCTCAGGTCTCCCTCCGGCCGAGCTGGCTCGCCGGCTTCGCGCTGGACGGGTTCCGGCTCGACATCGCCAACACCACCTCGGTACGGACCGAGCGCGGGACGATGTCCGCCGAGGAGGCCCTCACCTACTGGGGCGCCTCCCCGACCACGTGGGAGGACTTCTCGTGGATCCGGGAGCAGTGGCGCGGTCCGATCGTCGCCAAGGGCATCATCACGATCGACGACGCCAAGCGCGCAGTGGGAGCAGGGGTCTCCGCCGTGGTCGTCTCGAACCACGGCGGGCGCCAGCTCGACGGCGTGGCGGCCTCCCTGCGGGTCCTCCCGGAGGTGGTCGACGCCATCGGCGATCAGGTCGAGGTGTTGGTGGACGGCGGGATCCGGCGCGGCTCGGACGTCGTGCGAGCCCTGGCGCTCGGGGCACGGGCGGCGATGATCGGCCGCCCGTGGGCCTACGGTCTCGCAGCGGCCGGGGAGGCCGGCGTCGCCAAGGTGCTCGAGATCCTCCGGGCAGACATCGACCGCACGCTGCGGCTGCTGGGCTGCCCGTCGACGAGCGCACTCGACCGGGCATACGTCGAGCGGCCTCGGCGATAGGCGGGTCTCTCCCGGACAGGTCCAGCCGACCTCCGCCTACGAAGACAGAGCCCCGGCCCCGACCGTCGCCAACCGCTGCGCCACGAGCTCGTGGATCGCGACGGGAGCCTTGGAGGGCGCTCCCGCGTCGACCGGTGGCTGCGGGTCGTATTCGAGCCCCAGCTGGATGGCCTGGGCGACCGCGGGACCGGCGACGTCGACGACGACGCTGAGGGCGAGATCGATGCCGGCCGAGACGCCCGCTCCCGTCACGATCCGACCGGACTTCACCACTCGTTGCTCGGTCGGGTGGGCGCCGTGGCCGGCGAGAAGGTCGTAGGCACACCAGTGGGTGGTGGCCGGCAGCCCCCGGAGGATCCCCGCAGCACCGAGGATGAGCGCGCCGGTGCACACCGACGTCGTCCACCGGGTGTGCGGATGGGCCTGGCGCACCCAGGCGACGATGGGGTCGCCGTCGCGGGCGAGCCTCCTCGCCGCGGGGCCTCCGGGCACGAGCAGCAGGTCCGGGCGAGGTACGTCGTCGAACGTGGCGTCGACACGAAGGTGCAGCAGCGCATTGTCGTCGGGCACGATGCCGGCCTCGGCGGCGCACAGGACGACGTCTGCCCCGGGGAGGTTGGTGAAGACCTGGTAGGGGCCCACCGCGTCCAGTGCGGTGAAGCCGGGGAACAGTCCGATGGCCACGATCACGATGCTCTCCTCTGGAAGTGTTGGCGGTAACTGTTGGGCGTGGTCCCGACGCGCCGCTGAAAGGCGCGGTGCAACGTCTCGCCCCTCCGGAGACCCACCCGTGCGGCGATCGTGCCGACGACGAGGTCGGAGCTCTCGAGCAACCGCTTGGCGGCTTCGACCCGGAGGGCCTCGACGAACGAGGCCGGGGTGACGCCCACCTCCGAGCGGAACACCCGGGCGAAATGGCGGGGGCTCATGCCGCACCTCCCGGCGAGGACCTCGACGGACAGGTCGTCGCCGAGGTTGTCGGGAAGCCACCGCTGCAGATCGACGATGGCGGGTGTCCGGGCCGGCTGGCTCTGCATCTGGACGCTGAACTGGGACTGACCGCCCGGGCGGCGGACGAAGACGACCAGCCAGCCGGCGACGGCATGCGCCAGCTCGGAGCCGTAGTCCTCCTCCACGAGGGCGAGGCTCAGGTCGATCCCGGCCGTGACGCCCGCCGACGTCCAACGGTCGCGGTCGTGCACGTAGATCTGGTCGGGCTGGACGGAGACCTCGGGGCGCTCGTTCGCCAACCGCCCGCAGGCCGACCAGTGCGTGGTGGCCCGGTAGCCATCCAGGAGCCCGCCGGCGGCGAGCGCCAGCGCCCCGGTGCAGACCGAGGTCGTGCGGCGAGACCTGGCCGAGAGCCGGCGCAGACCGGCGAGGGCCCTCGGGTCGGTGACGACGCGATCCACCCCGGCGCCGCCGACGACGAGCATGGTGTCGATCCCGGATCGTCTCGAGACCAGATCCACCGAGGCGTCCACCCCGACCACGACGCCGCTGTTGGACTCCACCGGCTGGCCGCTCGGCGACGCGATGACCAACCGGTAACCTGGCGCGGCTCCGAGCAGCGAGGCCGCCCGGAAGACGTCGCAGGGCCCTGCCAGGTCGAGCAGCGTGCAGCCATCGAACACCACGATGGCGATCGTCCTCGGCAACTCCGGGCGAACCATGACCTCATCGTCGCCCCTACGGCCGATGGCGGCAAGGACGAGTTCCTGATGATTTCTGCCATGGTCGAAGCCTGCCGGGCCGTGCAAGGATGGTGCCGTGCCGGCCTCGCCCCCCGCGTCGTCCTCCTCCGACCAGTACATCGAGCTGCTGTCCCACGCCCTCCGGGCCGTGGCGGGAAACCGGGACGACGAGGCGACCTCGATCATCGACCAGCTCCGGGCGGATCTGCCCCGTGGGGCGAGCGACCCGTCCGTCCCCCCGATGATGCAGGTCTCGGTCTGGCGACGCGACCGCTTCACCTGTCGTTACTGCGGCGGGCGGACCATCCCACCACCCGTGCTGCGGGCGATCTCGCTCAGATGGCCGGAGCTGGTCCCCGGCACTCAGGCGACCCGGGCGGACGCCGTGCCCCCGCCGTACCTCGCGCAGGCTGCGACCATCGACCACGTACGACCCTCGTCCCGCGGTGGGCCGACCGCCGAGGAGAACTTGGTGACGGCGTGCTGGGTTTGCAACACCCACAAAGGTGGCCTCGGTCTCGAGCGCCTGGGCTGGATCCTGCTCGACGTCGCGGACGAGGACTGGGACGGCCTGGTCTCGACGTATCCGAGTCTCTGGGAGAGCATCTGCTCCCTCGGCATCGAGCACGACGCCCTGTACCACGCCGCCTGGCTCCGCTGTTTTGCCGAGCGGCCCGGCTGACGCCGGCCGCGGCCGGCGGAGCGAGGGGGCCCGCGGCCCGCTTCACCCCCGAACGGCGATCACGATCCGGAAGGCGAGCGGGTAGCGGCACCGTCCGTCATTGATCCGGAGCGCAGCAAGGTGCTCCTCGATGGCCTCGAGAGCCTCGGGCTCGTCCTCCGGGCGGACCCCCAGGAACCCGAGCTGGCTCGGATCGAAGACGGCGTCGGGAGGCGCCTCCACGATCACCTCGTAGTCGTGACGCAACCCGCCCTCGAAGCCTGCGGCCTCCAGGACCTCCGAGCACCACCCCCAATCCCCGAGGCTGAAGGGTCCCGGTGACGTTGCACTCACCGGGACCGGCGGCGGTTCGACAAATCGCTCCAGCACCCGACGGGTGTGCCAGGGATTGCGATCGGCCTCCTGCCAGCAGGCAAAGGCCAATCGCCCGCCCGAGCGCAGGTGCTCTCGCAGGTTGGAGAACGCGGCAACCGGATCCTCGAAGAACATCAGGCCGAACTGGCTGACGATGGTGTCGAACGGCTCCGGATCCAGGCGCGCCGACTGGGCGTCAGCCTGGACGAATGTGAGGTTGTCCAGGCCGAGCTCGGCACCGCGACGGCGGGCGAGTCGGATCAGGGCATCCGAGAGGTCCACACCGACCACGCGACCCGTCCCACCGACCTGCTGCGCCGACGCCGAGGCAGCTGCCCCGCCCCCCGATCCGACGTCGAGGACCGACTGTCCGGGGATCAGCGAGGCCGCACGAAGGAGGGTAGGCGTCACGACGCCCGTGAGGCGCTCACGGTCGGGCCAGGACTTGGTCCAACGCTCGTCGTTCCAACGGCACCACTGGGCCTCGTTGGCGCGCCGCGGGGCTCCGGCCACCGCAAGACTGTAGAAGACGGCTCGAGCATCTGGTCCACCGGCGCCAATCCTGGACAACGCCTGGTTCGAGGATCAGAATTCTGCGATGGTTGGTGCAAAAGGAGGCAAGCAGAGCAAGCACCGCCTCGGTCAGCATCAACGACAGCCGGTGCGCTTCATCATGCTGGTGCTCATCGGTGTCGCAACCCTGGGGATGCTCCTGCGCAGCAGGCGTGGTACGCGCCGTCGCCGCCGCGGGGTGCCCCGCGAGACTGCGGTCGTAGTGGCGCCCCCCGTGCCGAAGCCCGGCGACCAGGCCGAGGCCGAGGCGCTCCCCTCCGACGCCTCGCCACCGCCGGGCTCCCCGGAGCCCGTCGAGGAGGTGGCCCGCACGCCCGCCCCGATCCGGGAGCGCCCGGCCTGGGAGGAAAAGACGGCGGTCGACATTCCGGTCGTCACATCTGCCCCGGTGGTGGCGTCCGCGCCGGTCGCGGCAGCTGCGCCGGTCGTAGCGTCCGGCCCGGCCGTGGCAGCGCCCGTGGTGACCTCGGTGGGCTCCGACGGAACTCCCCCCTCCGAGCCCCCACCGCCGGATCCTCGGCGGGGTCCGCGCCACGGACGGCGGGCGGGTCGCGGCCGGAGGATCGGACTGCGCCTGGCGATCGCCGTCGCCTGCCTCGTCGTCATTGGCGGGCTGACCGTGGGCGGGATCAAGCTGTACTCGTCGCTCCACCATGCGGCCGTGGCCTCTGCCGATCGAGCATCGACAGAGGTGTGGAACCTGACACGCTCCGGCACGGTCGTGCACCGGGTCACGGTCGACACTTCCGATCCCCGATCGCTGGCCACCGGAGCCTGCCGCATCGCGCTCTGGAGCCTCGAGAGCCCCGGCATCCTCGACAAGAGCGAGGCGTGGACCTCTCGGGCGATCGCACAAGGTGCCCCGCAACACGATCCGGTCGATCTCTATCGGGAGCTGCTGGGCGGGATCCGGCGGCAGCAGGCCACGCTCTCGGGCGGCTCCGGCTCGAGCGAGAGCTACACGGAGTCGGTGGGGAAGATCGTGGACTCCTGCACGCGGCTCGGCGTCACCGGTTGGTGAGCGGCAGGCGAATCCCGGCAAGCTGGCTCCCGTGCGCCACGATGCGGCCACGAGCGTCCCAGACGTAGCAGGACTCGTCCACGCGCTGCGCTTCGATGAGCTGGGCGCGTTGCAAGATGCGAACCGGTCCAGGTGCCGGCAGGGCCCGGACGTAGGCGGTCAGCTCCAGGGTGGGAACCCATCCGGAGAACTCGATCTCGAAGGTGGCCGGGGGGAAGGCATCGAGGGCGAACAGGAGCGAGGCCGGATCGAACGCCTCGCCGCCGGGCAGGGCCAGCCAGCCGCGCAGCTCTCCGGTCCCGCTCGGCTGCCCCGACAGGAATCCCCTCGAGCCCGGTTCGAGGCGCACGTCGATCTGGTCCAGGATCGCCACGCGGGCGCCCCCGGGAAGGGACGGGTTTGGCGCGGAGCATTCCTCCAGGGAGGCAGTGCCCATCGCGGGTAGGCCTCGGTCCCAGTAGGGCACGGCGTCGGGATCGAGCTGGCTGGTCGTGACGAGCGCCTCGACGCAGGCGCGGCCATCCTGGACCAGTCGGGCCCGGACCTGGCTGGCCGAACGCCCCGCCCGGAGGACCTCCGCCTCGACCACCACCGGACCCGGCGTCGGGGAGTGCAGGTAGTGGGCGCTTGCGGCGATGACGTCGCCGTGTGGAGCGACGGCGGCAGCCGCCCGGCCCAACATGGCGAGCAGGTATCCGCCGTTGGGCTTGCCACCGATCGTCCACTCGGGGTGAACGCCACCCTCGAACCGACCGGGCTCGCACGGGACCAGCCGGGTCACCTCCTCGAAGGAGAACCGCTCGGCGTCGCACCTGCGACTGGTCCCCCCGACCTCGGCGTCTGCCCCGCTCACCACCTCGAAGCTAGTCGGTTGCGTAATAGAACGCAATTCCCTAAAGTGCGTCCTGTGACACAACCCACTCTTACCGCTCCGCCAGCCGTGGCCGTGAAAGGCCGATCGCCGCGTCAGGTGTTGGTCATCGTGTGCGCCGGGGTCGTGCTGGCCAGCCTCGACCTGTTCATCGTGAACGTGGCACTCCCCCAGATCGCCCGCGACCTCGGGGCTCGCAACCTCGGCGAGCTCTCGTGGGTCCTCAACGGCTACGCCATCGTGTACGCCTCACTGCTCGTCTTCTTCGGCCGGCTGGCCGACCGCTATCGACGAGACCACGGGTTCTTGCTCGGCGTCGCCATCTTCACGGCTGCCTCCGCGGCCTGTGCCGCCTCGTCCAGCGTCGGGATGCTGATCGCCTTTCGGCTCGTCCAGGCCGCCGGGGCGGCGTTGCTCACTCCGACGTCGCTCGGGCTGGTCCTCGCGTCCTACGACCCCGAGCATCGCCAGGGAGCCGTCCGAGCGTGGACGGCAACCGGAGGGCTGGCCGCGGCGCTCGGCCCGGTGGCCGGCGGCCTGCTCGTCGCGGCCAGCTGGCGGTGGGTCTTCCTTGTCAACGTGCCCATCGGGATCGCCGCCCTGCTCCTCGGATGGCGACGCCTTCCCCCCGTGCCTGGTCACGACGGCGAGAAGCCCGATCCCCTCGGCGTCGTGCTGATCACCTTGGGCGTCGGAACGCTGACGTTCGGACTGGTCAAGGGGAGCGACTGGGGCTGGGGCTCGGCCTCCATCGTCGGCACGCTCGTCCTCTCGATCGCGCTCCTCGGCCTGTTCGCGCTGCATTGCCTCAGGAGCCGGTCACCGCTGGTGCACCCCTCACTGTTCCGAGCCCGGAGCTTCACGGGGGCGTCCTTCGTGGCGATCCTCTTCTCGGCGGCCTTTGGCGCCATGCTGCTGTCCGTCGTGCTCTGGGAGCAGGGCGTCTGGCAGTGGTCGGCCCTACGCGCCGGCCTGGCCATCGCCCCCGGGCCGCTGATGGTGCCCCTCGTGTCGTTTGGCGTGGCGGGACGGCTCATCGCCCGCTACGGCCCGGGCATCGCGATCGCTCTCGGCAGCCTCGCCTTCGGCGCGGGCGTCGCCTGGTGGGCGGTGGCGGTGACCGTCGAACCCAACTACTTGTCGGGCATGCTCGGCGGCATGATCCTGACCGGGGCAGGGGTCGGGCTGGTGCTGCCCACGATGATGGCCTCCGCCGCAGCCTCGCTCCCTCCCTCCTCCTTCGCCACCGGATCGGCCGTCATCAACATGATCCGGCAGACCGGGCTGGCGCTCGGAGTCGCCGTCCTCGTGGCGGTGCTCGGCACCGCGAACGGACGGGGCGCGTCGGAACTCGGCGCGTTCCGGGTCGGCTGGTGGGCGATCGCCGCCGTCGCCGTCCTCGGCATCGTCCCCGCACTCTTCCTCGTAGATCGCGCTTCCCGCCGCCGCTAACGTCCTCGCACATGCCCGACCACCCCGACGCGTTCCCCGAGCTCGAGGGGGCCGACCTCTCGGCCATCGAGGCCCTCGGCACGCGGCGACAGGTGAGCGAGGGCGAGTACCTCTACCGGGAGGGAGACGCCGCGTACGACTTCTACGTCGTCCGGGCAGACGGACGGCCCCGGTCGGGAAAGATCTGCTCGAAGAGCCCGTCCACCCCGGAGCCGTGCAATGTGAGGCCTCCGTCGATGACCAGGTTCTGTCCCGTGATGAAGCGTGCCAGGTCCGAGCAGAGAAAGACGACGACGTCGGCGATGTCGCCCGGCTCCCCGACGCGGCCGAGCGGGGTCGTCCGCTCGAAACGCTCTCGCTCGTGGGGCAGGAACTGGAACCACGGCTCGGTCATGGCCGTGAGGATCATCCCCGGCGCGACCGAGTTGACGCGGATCTCGGGTCCGTACTCGAGCGCCGCCGACGCGGTCAGCGCCGCCACCCCGGCCTTGGCCGCCGCGTAGGGCGCCTCTCCGGCGGCCGGACGCGTGCCACTGATCGAGGCCGTGGACACGATGCTGCCGCCCCCGGCGGATCGGATGTGGGGGATGGCCGCCCGGAACCCGAGGTACACCCCTTTGAGGTTCACCCCGACCAAACGGTCCCATTCGTCCGGCGCCCATTCGTGGAGCGGCGACTGGTTGCCGATCCCGGCGTTGTTGAACAGGACGGTGATCCCCCCCATGGCCGCAGCGGCGGCGTCGAAGGCCGCGACCATGGCGTCGGCATCGGTCACGTCCGCGGGGTGGGCCGTGCCACCCGTGTCCTTGGCCACCTCGTGAGCCGCATCGGCGTTGAGGTCGATGACGGCGACGGCGGCGCCCTCCTCCGCCATGCGCCGCGCCGTTGCCCGCCCGATGCCCGAGGCTCCCCCCGTCACGACCGCTCGCTGACCGTCCAGCAGTCCCATGCCCCTCCTCCGTCCTCACATCCTCGGCCGCAGCCCGCCGCACCCTACGCCGCCGCATTCCAAGCCGCTCCCGCACCGGGACGCGCCGACGGCAGATCTGCGTGGACGGGGAGATCTGATTGACTGCGTCCCTTGCACCTCACGACCACCCTCGTGGCCTACGGCCTGGGCGCAGCCCTCGGCTTGCTCGCCGACCGCGGCGGACCCCGGGTCAAGAGGGACTGGCCGATCTACCTGCGGATCCAGTTCCTGGCGACGGCGGCTGCGGCCGGCCTGTTCTCGGCTTGGGGGCTCACCGCCCCGCGCCAGATCGTTGCCCCGGTCATCATCGCGGGCACCGGTTTCGTCTTGCTCGGCGCCTCGTACCTGACGCGCCGGGCCTCGAGCGGAGGGCAGGCCGCGCTCGACGCGTGGGCCGCCTATCCCAACACCGCTTTCTGGGTCCTGCCGATCGCCGAGGCGCTCGCCGGATCGGCCGGGGCCAGGATCGCCACGCTGGCCAACGCCGCCTACAGCGCACCCGGCGCCGCCGCCATCCACCTCATGCGCCGGGACGCACCACATCCGCAGCGTCGCGCCACGTTCTGGATCGACCAGTCGTCCGTGTTGGCGGTCGTCGTGGGACTCTTCCTTCACCTCGCCGGACCGGCACCCTCTGCGGCGAAGTGGGTCCTCGTCGGTTCGGGTCCGGCCCTCGCCTTCGTCGGTGCGGCCCTCTTCGTTGGATCGGTGCTGCATCCCCACAATGAGCGTGACCCCGAGCAGCCGTCGGGCGTACCCCGCTGGGCCGCCCTGAGCGCAGTCCGGGTGGCCTGCCTCGTGCCCCTGGCCCTCTTCACCTACTCCAAGGACGTGGCCGTCGTGGCGATGCTGTGCGCCTTTGGTCCGCCGGCCTTCAACCCCTCGCAGCTCGCCGTCCTCTACCGCTACCGCTCGAACGTCGTCTACGCGGCCGCCCGCTGGAGCTGGGTCCTCCTTCCGGTCGGCTTCGCGATCGCCGTCGCCGTCCGCTGAACCGGGCGCGGGACCGGCGCCGGGCCCGCGCTCGAGCCCGGCGCCGATCACGCGGCCAGGAAGCCCCCCGACTGGTGCTGCCAGAGGCGTCGGTAGAGGCCGTCGTCCGAGCTCGCCAGGAGATCGCCGTGCGTCCCCTCCTCGACGATGCGGCCCCCGTCCATGACCACGATGCGATCGAGGCGGGCGATGGTCGCAAGGCGGTGGGCGACGACGATGGCGGTGGATCCCTCCATCAGGCGCCACAGTGCCTCCTGGACGAGGGCCTCCGACTCCGAGTCGAGAGCCGAGGTGGCCTCGTCGAGGATGAGGACGGGGGCAGCCTTGGCCATGGCCTGGGCGATGGCCACCCGCTGACGCTGGCCGCCCGAGAGCTTGAGCCCGCGCTCGCCGACGACCGTGTCGTAGCCGTCGGGCAGCTCCCGCACGAACTCCTCGACGTGCGCGGCGCGCCCCACCCGGTGCACCAGCTCCATGTCCGGCTCGTCGAACCCGGCCGTGCCGTAGCAGATGTTGTCGGCGATCGAACGGTGCAGGAGGTGAGGCTCCTGGGGGACGTAGGAGACCCGCTGGCGCAGCGACCGTTGGGTCACCCGGCTGACGTCCTGGCCGTCTATGCGGATCGAGCCGTCCTGGATGTCCATGAACCGCAGCACCAGCTTGGTGAGCGTCGTCTTCCCCGACCCCGAGGGGCCCACGAGGCCGACGTGCTCGCCCGGCTCGATGCGCAGGTCGAGTGCGTCAAAGAGCGTCCTGCCGTGCCGGTAGGCGAAGCCGACGTCGCGGAACTCGACAGAGCCGCCGGCGACCACCAGATCGGTGGCGTCCGGGGCGTCCACGATCTCGGGTCGCGTGTTGGCGATGCCGACGAACTTGGCGCAGCGTCCCGCCGCCCGGGAGATCGACCGGACGAACTCGAAGGACTCCTCCAGCGAGCCCCCGACGAAGGTGACGTAGAAGAGCACCAGGTAGATGGCACCTGCCGCGACGACGTGGTGGAGCGCCAGCACGAGCCCCACGACGATGGCGACCCAGTTCAGCAGCGCCATCGACGACTCCATCTGCAACCGGGTCGCGGAGAAGACGCGCCTCGCCTTCAGGTCCGCCCGGACAGAACTGGCAACGACGTCGGCGACGTGGCCCATCTCCCGGTCCTCGGCTCCCTGAGTCCGGACCGTCGTCAGGTTGGCGATGGTGTCGGCGATGACCCCGGTCGCCTGGGAGTGCGTATCGGCGAACTCCTTCTCTGCGGCCACCACCTTGGCCATCCTCCGCCAGAGGACCCCGGCGAAGACCAGGACGAGGATCGCCATCACGACCGCCACCGGCCAGGCGGCGAAGGCCAGGACGACGATCGCCCCGAGGGCCGTGACGCCGACGCGCAGCGCCCCCCAGGTGGCCATGTCGATGATCTCCACGAACGCCCACGAGAACGTCTCGAGGGTCGAGATGACCTCGCCGGACGGGCGGTCCGTGTGCCAGGCGTGGCTGAGAGCGATCAGGTGGTCGTAGCCGTTGGTGATGGCCCGGGAGAAGGCGCGCAGCGTGGCCCCCCAGTTGACCCACCCGGCCGCCCGCCACAGAAGGGTGGAGGCCAGGAGGACGACGGCATAGGAGATGACGAGCGGTCCGAAGCTCGACCACAGGCCGGCCCTCGCGGGGAGGTGGGCGATCCTCGCCAGCAGCGTGGCAAAGATGAGCGGCCCCGCGACGGCGCTCGCGAGCGTCCCGGCGGCGATCGCCGCCCAGGAGACGGCGAAGGAAGCGCGGTCGAGACGCATCTGCCTCCAGCAGTAGGCGAAGGTGTCTCTGGTCGAAGCAGTAGGAAAGAGTCGTTGGTCTTCCACGGGAAGGGCTCCGTAGCGGGTGTGGCGGGGGTGGTTAGAGGAGTCCGACGCCGACGGCGTCTACTCGGGAGGGGTCGGCCTCAGAGGGCCTTGTGCGGGCCCCGACGCGAGGTCAGAAGAGGCGAAGCTTGGGGAGCGACGCGATACCGCCGCCCACCCCGATCTCGGCGCTCGCAGTCACCGAGGCTCCGAGTCCGAGGACGCGCAGGAAACCCGTGTGGGGAGCAGACATGCCGGCCATCGGGTCACCTCGCTTTCTTCCTCGGAAGCCTCCATCGTAACGCAACTTCCACGGTGCGGCGGACACCGAGGGAGTCGGCGCCACGCATCGATCACCGACGGCGGGCAAGAGTCTTGGCTCTTTTGCAGCTCTTGCGTAGTCTCTGGCCCAGTTCCCTTGACTCTGACCGTTTCCTAGGGGAGAGCTGCCGAGAGGGCGGCCGGGAAGGGAGGGCCGCGGTGGCTAGGAGCACTTTCCGATGACCGCAGGATCGCGACCTGGCTGGCCTGCGCGGCCACGGTCGCCGGTGGGTTGGTCTCGACGACGCTGGTCCTCCCGTCCGGACAGGTCGGCGCGCAGCCCGCGGGGGTGAAGTGGGCCCCTGCTACTACGAGCCCCCCGCAGCAATACGGCAACTCGCTGGCCTACGACGCGGCAACTCAGCAGCTCGTGCTCTTCGGCGGCTACGGGACGAACGGCACAACACTCGGCGACACCTGGACCTGGGATGGCACGACGTGGACCCAGGCCAACCCGGCGACGAGTCCGTCGGCGCGCGATGGCGCCTCGGAAGCCTACGACTCCGGCAAGAGCGACCTGGTGCTCTTCGGGGGGCAGGATGCCTCCCACACGGATGTGAACGACACCTGGACCTGGGATGGCACGACGTGGACCCAGGCCAACCCCGCCACGAGCCCCCCGGCGCGCTCGAGCGCGGCCTTGGCGGAGAACGGCAACGGCCAGGTGGTGCTGTTCGGCGGCGTGGCCAATGACGGCACGTACCTCGGCGACACCTGGACCTGGGATGGCACGACGTGGACCCAGGCCAACCCGGTGACGAGCCCGTCGGCCCGGGGCTACATGTCGATGACCTACGACTCCGGGGGCAGCTATGACCTCTTGTTCGGTGGGGCCAACCAGACCGGGGCGTTCGACGACACATGGGTCGCCAGCTCGATCCCAGGGGTGGCCACATCGCTGGGTGCCTCGGCTTCCACCGTCGGATTCGGGGCGCCGGTCACGCTGACGGCCTCCCTCGCCCCGGCAACGGGACCGACGGGGACGGTCACCTTCAGGGACACGGCCAACGGTCAGACCACCACCCTCGGCACCGAGAACGTGAGCGCAGGGACGGCCACGTACACCGGCGCCCTGCCGGCGGTCGGGGTGAACGCCCTCACCGCCTCCTACTCGGGCGACACCGCCTACGGCGGCTCGACCAGTGCCACCGTGAACGTGACCGTCACCGCACCGAGGGGCCTGCTCACGGTGACCCAGCTCCGCTTCTCGGGACCGAACGGCGGGGGCGACGCCTACGTGGACCTGCAGAACACCTCGAGCACCCTGGCGCTGCCGCTGGCGGGCTGGAGCCTCGGGGTGGCCACCACCGGTGGCACGAGCACCGTCGCCCTGCCGTCGGGCACCACCATTCCCCCCGGCGGGCACTTCTTGGTGACCGGGTCGGACTACTCGCTCGCCTCGGTGGCCGCCGCGGATCTCCCCTCCCTGCCCTCGGGGGTGACCGGGGTGGCGCTCGACCCCCCGACCTCGGGCGGCCCGGCCACCGACCAGGTGGGCTATCCGGTGACGGCCGGGTTCTACGGGGGCTCGGGCCTCCCGTCCCTGTCGGGCAGCCCGAGCGACCAGTACGCCTTCGTCCGGGCCGGATCCCAGACCCAGCCCACCAACAGCGGCGACAACGCCACCGACTTCGAGCTCGTCTCGACCGACACGGCCAGCTTCGCGCTGACCGGCGGCGGCTCGGCCCAGGCGGTGCTCGGGAGCCCCTCGCCCCTGTCGCTCACCTCGGCCCAGCAGAAGGACAGCCTGGTCCCCTCGACCCTGGTGGTGCCCTCGGCGGGATCCACCAGCTGTCCCAACCGGGTGGTCACCGCGGGCGGCGCCAACACGCCGACCACCCTGGTGATCAACCGCACGGTGACCAACTCGACGGGCAAGCCCATCACGAGCCTGGTGTTCCGGATCACCACCTTGACCCAGCAGTACGGTCCCCCGTCGGGCTCGCACGCCTGGCTGACCGTGGTGGGCTCGGCCGACCCCAGCACCGTCACCTGTGGGGCCACCCACTACTCGGCGGACGGGCTCTCGCTCAACGGCCCGACCAACTCGAGCGGGGGCGGGCTCGGCACCACCTTGAGCCCGAGCGAGGTGAGCCCGGGCAACCCCCTCGCACCCGGGGCGAGCATCGTGGTCTCCTTCGAGTTCGTCGTCACCCAGGGAGGGAGCTTCACCGTGGGCTACGACACCGACGTGACCCTGGGGTCGTAAGAGGCCTCTAGCCTGAGGCGATGTCCGAGGCCGGCACCGGGCCCTTCCCACCCGGCAGCGCGATGCCGGACCCCACGGCGCTGGCCGCTGCCGAGGCCGACCTGGCCGCGGCGCGCGCCGCGGGCGACGTGGATCAGTCGACGCTGCTCCGTGCCCTCCTCGACTGCGGCGGAACGCTCGTCCTCTACCATCCCGAGCGCCGGCACTTCGGCGTCCGCTTCGGCGAGATCGAGGACACCCCACACGTCGCGGTGGTCGTGCCCGGAGTAGGCGACGAGACGAACCTGCGCCTGGACTGGCTTCCCGCCGCCAGGCACCTTTTCGAGGCGGCGCCGTCGACGGCCGTCGTCCTCTGGAAGGGCTACGACAACCCGCCCAGCCTGCTCGACGCGACCGTCGGGGTCGTCGAGTGCGACGAGGATCTCGTCGCCGGGGGCCGCGAGCTGACCGAGTTCGTCAAGTCTCTTTCGCTGCGCCCGGACCAGACCCTCACGGTCGTCGCCCACAGCTTCGGCTCGATCGTGACCGGCGCCGCGCTGGCCGATTGCGGCCTCCGGTGCACGGACGTCGTCGTTGCCGGGAGTCCCGGGATGACGGTCGACGACCTTCGCGAGCTCCATCTGACTCGATCGCACTTCTTCTCCGAGGAGGCGCCCGGAGACGCGATCGCCGAGCTCGGCGTCTTTGGGGCCTCGCCCACCTCGCCCGCGTTCCAGGGCACCCGGATGCGCACGAACGCACCGGGCCACGTCGAGGTGAAGGCGCATTCCAATTACTTCGTGCCCGGGTCCGAGGCCCTCGAGAACATCGTCGACGTCGTCGTCGGTCGCTACTCCTCCGTGCTCGAGCACCATCCCTCGGTCGCGGAGGTCGCTGGCGGGCTCGTGGCCTGGGCCCTTCGGATCCCGACGCGACCGATCGAGACCGTCGCCCGGCACTACCGCGGTCCCGGCTTCCGGATCGTCGTGAACGCGCGCCAAGCCGTGGACCTGACGGCCACCGAGACGGGGAACCTCGTGCGGGAGGCCCTGGACCACACCGAGCGGGCGCTCGTCTGGGTCGGCCACCGCGTGCTCGGGGGACACCCGAGCTCGGAGCGGCGGGACGCGCCTCCGCCCTAGTCCACCGGCTCGGGCTGTGCCCCCCTCACCAGGCGGCCCGGCAGGGCGTCGGTGTGCTCACCGTCTTCGAAGGTGACCTCGCCGGAACAGATGGTGGCCTTCCAGCCGTCCGCTCGTTGGATGAGGCGTCGTGCGCCACCGGGAAGGTCGTGCACCATCTCGGGAAGACGCAGGTTGAGGTGCTCGAAGTCGACGACGTTGAGGTCGGCCTTGTAGCCCGGCGCCACCACGCCACGATCCTCGAGTCCGTAGAGCCGAGCGGTGTCGCGGGTCATCTTCTTGACCACCAGCTCGACCGGCAGCCCGTCGGCTCGATCCCGAGCCCAGTGGCTGAGCATGAAGGTGGGCGTGCTCGCGTCGCAGATGACGCCGCAGTGGGCACCGCCGTCGGAGAGGCCCAGGGCGGAGTTGGAGTGCTCCAACATCTCCTTCATGTCGTCGAGGCTCCCGTGGCTGTAGCCGCCCAGCGTGTAGAGCACGAGCTCCCGACCGTCGTGACGCAGCATGAGGTCGTAGAGCACCTCTTCCTCCGGGCGACCCTCGCGACCCGCGATCGCCGCGACGCTCATGTCCGGCGTGGGCTCGTAGTTTGGCGGCTCGCCGAGCGGGAACATGTGGGCGGTCCCACCGATGCCGATGAGCGCCTGGAGCGGGTCGTCGGCCACCGTCTCCGAAAGGATCGCCCGCCGCACCTCGTCCTTGCGCAGGTGCTGCATCCGTTCCGCCAGGGGAAGGCTCGCGATCGCGGTGTAGGACGGTCGGCGGGAGAACGGGTGGAAGGTCTGGAAGCCCACCAAGATGTTGAGCGCCCGGCCACCCACCTGGGGCCGAAGATCCGCCCCTTCGGCGTTGGCCTCCGCCGCCAGGCGCAGGATCTCGCGCCACAGGTCCGGGGCCGCGTCGACCTGGAGGAGAGCGAAGCTGATCGGGCGGTGGATGGCGGCCGAGAGACGACGCATCCACTCCACTTCGCGCTCGGGCGCCGCCAGGTCCTCACCCATGGCGCCGGAGGGCGCCAGCTCGAAGACGCCCGTACCGAGCGCGCCCAAGGCTCGCCCGATCCCGAAGAGCTCGTCCTCGGCCGCGAAGGTTCCCGGCACGGGCTCACCGTCCACCGCCCGGTGCACGATGGTCCGGGAGGTGGAGAAGCCGAGCGCACCCGCGGCCACGCCTTCCTTGACGATGGCGGCCATCGCCTCGATGTCCTGGGGGGTCGCCGGCTCGTTGCGCGCCCCACGCTCGCCCATGACGTAGGCGCGCACCGCTCCGTGGGGAACCTGCGTACCGATGTCGAGGACCCTCCCCATGCCCTCGAGCACGGAGAGGTACTCGGGGAAGCTCTGCCAGCCCCACTCGATGCCCTCGGTCAGCGCAGTGCCCGGGATGTCCTCGACGCCCTCCATCAGCTGGACGAGCCATTCCTCCGAACCCGGGCGGACCGGCGCGAAACCGACGCCACAGTTGCCCATCACCACCGTCGTCACGCCGTGCCACGAGCTCGGCGTCACCTGCGGGTCCCACGTGACCTGCCCGTCGTAGTGCGTGTGCACGTCGACGACACCCGGAGTGACGAGCAGGCCGTCGGCCTCCAGCGTCCGGCGGGCGGAGCCCTCGGGCACCTCGCCGACCTCACTGATCCGGCCTCCGTCGATCGCCACGTCGGCGGTCCGCGGCGGACCCCCGGTGCCGTCGATCACCGTGCCGCCACGAATGACTAGGTCGTGCATGCGAATCGTCTCCTTGCCCGGCGATATCCCGTGCCCGCCGATACCCCGTTCGCTGGGCCCCCCATCCTGACACGAGCACCTGATGCACCACAATGGTTGCAATATGCGACCATGGCGTGTGTCCGCGATGCTCCGTCACGTGTCGAGATGACCAGGCCCTCCCCCGGTTCCGAGCGCGTCGTGGCCCTGATGGACATCTTGTCGGCCCGTCCCGACGAGGCTCTGACCCTGGCCGAGATCACCCGGCGCCTCGGCGTGAACAAGTCGACCTGCCACTCGATGCTTCGGGCGCTGACCGAAGCCGGCTGGCTCCTGCGCGACCCGTTTCAAAGGACGTACCGGCTCGGGCCGGCCCTCGTCTCGGTGGGACGAGCCGCGGCGTCGGGATTCCCGGCCCTCGAATTCGTGCGGCCCGCCATGATCGAGCTGAGCCGCTACGCGGGGTCCCACTGCGTGGCGCTGGCCGTGTCCGCCGAGCACGTGACCGTCGTCGACCAGGTGCGCGACGTGCGCGCCCAGGGGGCGCCGATCCGCCACGGCTTCATCCCTCTGCACCCCCCGTTCGGCGCCGCCGTAGCCGCATGGTCGGGGCCCGAGGGGGAAGGACGCTGGCTCGGCCTCGCCCCACCGGCGTCCGCCGAGCGCTACGCGGCGGCGCTCGAGGCCATCCGGTCCCGGGGGTACGTCATCGAGCTCGCCCAGCCACCGCTCGCGGCGCCCTCGGATGGCGCGCCGCTCCCGCAAGTGGTGCAGCGACTCGCCCGGGCGCTGACCCCCGACGTGCTCCCGCTCGAGGTCGAAGACGATCGCTCCTACGCCGTGAGCGCGATCAACGCGGCCGTGATGGGGGCGGACGGCGCCGTCGTACTCGTCGTGTCCCTGATGGGCTTCCCCGACGCGCTCGGTGGATCCGAGGTCACCGACATCGGTCGCCGCCTCCACGAAGCGGCCGCCACCGTGTCGGCGGCCCTGGGCTCGCCGAACCGTGGCACGGCCGCCAGGCCTCGATCCGGCTGAGCGGCGGAGCCCGGCGACTCGACCCTCTACCCTCGGCCTCGGTGGGTCAGATGCCGAGCGCGTCCCGCGTGCGATCGAGCTCGGCGGGATCGACCGTCGTCGGGACGAGAAAGAACTCGTCGCAGCCGGCCTCCTCCGCCGCCGCCATGGCCTCGCGCAGCGCCTCCGGAGTGTGCACCGGCGCGGACCGTGCCAGATCGCGGGCGTAGGAATCGCTGAAGATGCGCATGTAGTCGTAGACGTACCGAGCCAGCTGGTCTTGCGCATCCGGGCCCAGCGCGTACCAGAGGCTGGCCGAGAAGTGGGGGGTCTCGCTGCGCCCGGCGTCCTTCCACGCGGCGATCACCTTCTGGCGCTGCGCGCCCAGGGCAACGGCATCGACGGTGACGATGGAAGAGGGGTCGTCCACCCCGGCGGCCCATCGAGCGGCGCGTGCGAGCGCCTTGGGCCCGACGACCCCGGCCACGAAGGGCGGGCCTCCGGGCTGGACCGGCGGGGGGCCTACGGGGTCGGCATCCTCGAACGGGGGCTCCTGCGCCCAGATGCGACGCATCTCGGCGACCTGGTCGTCCATCCGTTGCCAGCGCCGAGAGAAGTCGCCGCCGATCGCCCGGTAGTCGTGCTCGCGGCCTCCCACGCCGACGGCCACCGTGAGCCGCCCGCCGGAGAGCCGGTCCACCGAAGCGACGTCCTTGGCCACCTGCACCGCATCGTGGGCCGGGAGGACGATCAGCGTCGACCAGAGTCGTACGCGCTCGGTCAAGGCGGCGGCGGCCGAGAGCTGCACCGTGAGCGAGTGGCTGGTGTACGTGACGCGCTCGGGAACGGCCAGGCTCGACCACGGGCCCTGGTCGATCCCGCGGCACCACGCCAGAACCTCGGCCCGATCGTGGGGGAGCATCGTCGGCAGGGTCATCGCTATGTCCATGCCGTCCATGATGTCCCGCTCCGCCGGTGCGCGGCGACGGCGCGACGGTCGTGCGCCTCGTCCACGAGTACCTCGGGACGGTCAGCCGGACTCGCACGGAGTAGCGCACCTTCGGGAGGGCACCACCCCGGGAACGCCCGAGACATGGTGTGCGACCCGGCCGACGGGTCCGGTCCCCGCCGGAGGTTCCGTGGCTCAGGGGGTAGGGGTCTCCGCTTGCCAGCCGCGGAAGCTCCCGGGTGGGCAGACGGTCGTGCCGGCGTCGACGGTCATCGACAGCCCCGTTACGTACCGGGCGGCGTCGCTCAACAGGAACAGGATGGCGGCGGTGACGTCCTCCGGTTGGATGAGGGCGACGTCGAGGAGGTTGAGGCTCTTCATCCCCGGCTCGGCGTCGGCGAACGTCGCACCCTCCTTGCCGGCGAACAGGTCCAGTCCCGGCTGATTGAGGACCAGGTCCGTCGCCACCCCGCAGGGATGCACGGAGTTGACCCGGATGTCGAACGCGGCGAGCTCCACGGCGAGCACCTTCATCAACCCGGTGATGCCGTGCTTGGCCGCGACGTACGGTGCCACGTTGGGGATCGCCGTGAGGCCCGCGTTGGACGACGTGAGCACGATGCCCCCGCTCCGCCGCTCGACCAGGTGCGGCATGGCGGCGCGGCAGGTGTTCCAGGCGCCCGTAAGGCAGATGTCGATCGTCTCGTCCCACGTCTCGTACGGCGTCTCCCAGGCCGGGGCGAAGGCCGTGATGCCGGCGTTGGCCAACACGAAGTCGATGTGCCCGAGCTCGTCGATCGTGCGATCCACGAAGGCGTGCATCGCCGACCGGTCGCGAACGTCCGCCTCGACGGCGAGGCACCGGCGCCCCGTCTCGAGGACCATCTTCTCGGTCTCCAAGCGGTCCTCTGCCGTGGCGGTGCGGTAGAGGGTGGTCTTCACGGGCTCGGAGATGTCGCAAAACGCGATGTCGCACCCCTTCTTCGCCAAGGCCAGCGCATGGCTCCGTCCCTGCCCTCGGGCACCCCCCGTGATCAGCGCAACCTTGCCGTCGAACTCGCCCATAACCGCCTCTTTCGCACCGGCGACCCTGCCGGGTCCGGTCTCGTCGCGGGCCCCGACCACCCGGGGTCCAACCGCCCCGTGCATGGTAGTAAACGGTCCGCTCGGCCGCCCCGTGACCGTGGCCAGCTCTTACCCGCCGGTAGGTGCCCGTTACCAAGGGGTAATGCATCATTACCGTTTGGTACCCACTAGACGCGCCGGCTTTCGTGGTGTTGGCTTTGCATTGTCCCGTGAAGCACAGGGGACGCAAAACCAACGGGGAGGATTGGGATATGCCAGAGGGAACCGAGAAGGACCTGTCGATCGACGACGAGCAGAGCGAAGAGGTCGCCGGCGGTCTCAGCGTGGACCAGTCTGCGCTCAAGAAGGTGCGAGTGGTGGACGCCTCGCTCGCGGCCGAGCCGCCCGCCAACCTCTAGCCCACCATCACCCGGCACGGGAAGCATCGCCGGCCGGCTCGGGGCAACGAATAGTCACAATGGGCTTCAGGCATTTCGCCCGGAGCTCGTTCGGAAATCAAATGGCATCAATAGACAATTGGCATCAATAGACAATTGGCATCAATAGGGAGGAATGGAACCATGGCAGAGGACAACGAGAAGGACCTGTCGATCGACGACGAGCAGAGCGAAGAGGTGACCGGCGGCCTCAAGGCCGAGCAGGTCCTGAAGCAGCGCATCGTCGCCGAGCCCGTGGCGCTCGAGGCCGAGAGGGAGATCTAGCTCTCGACCTCGGCCGGTGCGGCGAGCACCGCCGGACCGTTCGAAGAGTAGAGCTGTGACGGAAGGCCCCGGGCCTTGCCCGGGGCCTTCGTCGCGTTCTGGCCGCGGGTAGCGTGGCGCGCACCGAGAGCCCCCATGCCCACACCCCCGACCACGCTGGTGCTCGTCCACGGTGGCACCTTCACTTCGACCATGTGGGACGAGGTGGTCCCCCGATTGACCACGCCCGCGCTGGCCGTCGACCTGCCCGGCCGGCGGTACCGACCAGCCGATCTCTCGCGCGTCAACCGACACACCTGGGTGCAGTCCGTATGCGATGACCTGCGCCTCGCCGGCCTGACCGACGTCGTCCTCGTTGGTCACTCCTCGGGCGGCTACGTCATCCCGGGCGTGGCGGCGGTGATGCCCGAGGCCGTCCGGGGCATGGTCTTCGTGGCGGCCACTGTGCCCGCCGAGGGTCGAGCGCCGATCGACTACCTCCGGCCGGACCTGCGGTCGCTGGCACTGGAGACCCGCGACGCGACGACGGCGCAGTGCCGCGGCAAGACGCTCGGGGGCCTGCGGCCGGGCGAGGGGCCGATCGAGACCGACCTCGAGATCGTCGAGAACGGACCGCGCATGGGGCTCGAGGCGCCCGGACCGCTCCACGAGGCGTTTTCCTGGCAGGGTTTTCCCGCGTTGGTCCCCCGGACCTACATCCGGTGTCTACGTGACCGGGTCATCCCGCCCGACTTGGCCGACGTCATGATCGCCAACATGGGAGGAGTCACCGTGGTCGACATCGACGCCGGTCACAGCGTGGCGATGCGTGCCCCCGCAGCGCTCGCGGCCGTGCTCGATCGCTGCGTCCCGAGCGACGGCGACCCGCAGGGCTGAGGCCGGAGCCCCAGAAGGGGACGACATCCCCCCCTTTGCCAAGTCGCGAGTGACGCTGGCACAATCTGTCAGATGGCATAACGTGCCAATTGGCCGGACTCCATCCCCCGTTCACCATGGCCGAGATCCAGCTCGTCGAACCCCCAGCCGCCGCCACGAGCGCCCGCCATCGCTGGTTGGCCCTCGTCGTCATGTGCTTCACGGTGCTGCTCATCTCCCTCGACCAGACCGTGCTCAACGTCGCCCTGCCCACGCTGGTCAAGGAGCTCCATCCGAGCTCCAGCCAGCTGCAGTGGATCGCCGACGCCTACACGCTCACCAACGCCGTCCTGCTGCTCTTTGGTGGGGCACTGGGCGATCGCTACGGCCGGCGGAAGATCTTCCTGGTCGGTGTGGCCATCTTCGGAAGCGGTTCGCTGGCCTGCGCGCTGGTGCACGACGCCAATGCCCTGATCGCCGCACGAGCACTCACCGGCGTGGGCGCGGCATTCCTCATGCCCGCCACGCTGTCGATCGTCACCTCCACGTTCCAGGGGGAAGAGCGCGCCCGTGCCATCGGGATCTGGGCCGGCGTGGGCGGGATCGGGACGGCGGCGGGACCGCTGCTCGGCGGGTGGCTGCTGCAGCACTTCTGGTGGGGTTCGGTGTTCCTCATCAACGTCCCCGTGGCCGTGATCGCCTTCGTGGGGGCGCTGACCCTCGTCAAGGAGAGTCGCGGCGGGCTGCTGCAGCGCCTCGACCCGATCGGCGTGGGGCTCTCGTCGCTCGGGTTGGTCGCGTTGACCTACGGCCTGATCGAGGCTCCGACGCAGCACTGGGGGTCGCCGGTCGTCATCGGATCCCTGCTCGTGTCCGCCGCCTTCCTGGCCGGCTTCGTCGTGTGGGATCGCCGCTGGGAGAACCCCCTGTTCGACCTGGAGCTGTTCCGGAACCGGACCTTCTCGTCCGCCCTCGGGGCGGTGACGGCGGTCTTCTTCGCCATGTTCGGGGTGAGCTTCCTCCTCAGCCAGTACATCCAATTCGTCCAGGGTGTCGGCGTCTTCGGCGTGGGGCTCCGCTTCCTTCCCCTCGCGATCGGCGCGCTGGTGGGTAGCAACGTGGCCGCACGGCTGACCCAGATCTTCGGTCTCCGGGCGATCGTCCTCACGGGGATGCTGCTCGTGACGACCGGACTCACCATCTTCGCCACGATCTCGGTCCACTCCGGCTATCTCCCGGTCGGCGTGGCGTTCGGCTCCATCGGATCGGGCATGGGCCTCGTGGTCGCGCCGGCCTCCAACGCCATCATGGGGACCCTTCCGCCCGGCAAGATCGGGGCCGGGGCCGGGCTGCGCAGCACGGTCCAGCTGCTCGGAGGCTCCTTCGGGGTGGCCATCATCGGCAGCCTGGCCGTGAGCCACTACCGGAACGAGGTCGAGCAGGCCTTTTCGGGCCCTCTCCGGGCCGTGCCGCCCGACGCTCGGCCATCCGTCATGAGCCAGATCGGCGAGGCTCGGGTCACGGCCGGGCATCTCACCCCGAGCGTGGCGCACTCGGTGGTCGCCCAGACCAACGAGGCGTTCGTCAGTGGCATGCGGCTGAGCGCGACGGTGGCCGTTGCCGTCATGGTCCTCGCCACCATCGCCGCCGCGGTGTGGGTTCCCACCCGGGCTACCCCGATGCACGAAGCCGAGCCCTCGGGGCTCGTGATCTAGGAACGACCTGGCGGAGACCGAGAGGTACACACGCTACGCCGCCGTCCAAGGGGGAGATGAGATGACCACCGGGCTCACAGAGCGTCACAAGGAGCGAACCCATCGCGAGCTGGCCTCGGCCGCGGCGCGGCTCTTCCTCGAGCGAGGGTACGCGGCGACCACCGTGCAGGACATCGCCGAGGCGGCCGACGTCTCTCCGAGGACGTTCTTCCGCTACTTCCCGTCCAAGGAAGACACCATCACGGCCATCGTCGGGAGCAGCGTCGACGACATCATCGATCACCTCGAGACCCACCCCGAAGACCTCGTCCTACGCGTGGCGCTCGGCAACGCGCTGGGGGCCATCGCCTCGCAGGTTCGCAGGGACCTGGATGCTTCGCGTGCGTTCCGGAAGCTGTTGTGCACGACCCCCGCGCTCCACGGTCGCTGGCTCGAGGAACAACGCCGGAGCCGGAACCGGCTCGCCGATGCCCTCGGACCCTGGTTCGGCGGACCACCCGCCACGCTGAGAGCCCACCTTGTCGCGGGGAGCGCGCAGCTGGCGGTGGAGATCGCGGTCGAGTTTTGGGCGGCGGACTCCTCCGCGGGCGACCCGGAGCGGCACCTCGACGAGGCGCTCGCGCTGCTGGACGCGCCTCTATTCTCGGCCGAACGCAAGTCCTAGGAAGGCGACGTCCTAGCGGGTAGCCGCCCGGTTCACGAGACGGGCGGCATGAACTGCGGGATCCAGGTGTCCCGCCCGCCCAGCAGCTGCTTTCGCTGGGCCTCGATCCCTTCGATGCTCCAGTGCGCACCGTCGGCGTCGATCTGGGTGACCGGATGGAAGCCCGCCACGACCTGGATCCGAGATCCGCTGACGGCGAAGACCTGCCCGTTGACGTCCCTCGCGAGGTCGGAGCTGAGCCACGCGACGAGGGGCGAGATCTGCGAGGCCCCGAGCGCGTCGACCTCGCCCGGCTTGGGCTCCTCCCTTCCCGAGAGGACGGTGCCGAGGAGGCGCGTGGCCGCGGTGGGTGCGATGACGTTGGCCCGCACGCCGGCACGTTCGAGCTCGCGCGCCATGACCACGGTCATCGCGACGAGCCCGATCTTCGCCGACGCGTAATTGACCTGGCCGGCATTGCCGTAGAGCCCGGACTCCGACGCGGTGTTGACGATCGAGCCGTTGACCGGCTCACCCGTCGCCTTGAACCGCTCCCGCCAGTAGGAGGCGGCGAACCGGGCCGGGGCGAAGCTGCCCTTGAGCACCACGTTCACCACGACGTCCCACTCGTCCTCCGACATGTTGAAGGCCATCCGGTCCCGCAGGACCCCCGCGTTGTTGACCAGGATGTCGAGGCGACCGAAGGTGTCCACCGTCTGGCGGATCAGCTCCTCGGCCGCCTTCCAGTCGGCCACGTTTCCCCCGTTGACCGCGGCTCGCCCACCTGCGGCCTCGATCTCGGCCGCAACCTCCTGCGCGGGCGTCAGATCCTGACCCTCGCCGCGGCCGTCGCCGCCGAGGTCGTTGACCACGACCGCCGCACCCTCGCGTGCGAGCAGGAGCGCGTGCTCCCGTCCTATGCCCCGTCCGGCGCCCGTCACCACAGCGACCTTGCCGTCCAGTAGCCCCATCAGCCTGCCCCCTATCTCTGGGTCGAATCGAATCCGATATAACTGCGTCTACTACGCAGCAAACCTGCCCACCGCGTCAACTGGGGGTTGGAGAATCCCCCTGATCGGTCGGCGCGATGAGCCCGGCGTCGGCCAAGGCCCTCGCGGCCCGAGCGTCGGGAAGGTGCGCGGCCATGATGGTCGCGGTGTTGGCCTGCCGGGTCGCCTCCTGGGCCTGCTGTTGGGTCTTCTGTGCCTGATCGCCCGCGGCCTTGAGCCCGAGAAACGCCGCGATGACGGTCGCGAGCGCGGTGAAGGCGGCACCGGCGATGGTCCCGGCGTTGGAGCTGTCGAGACCGATGGCGATGCCCGCCACGATCGTGATGAGGACCAGGCCGAGGACCGCCACGCCGCTCTGGATGAGCAATTTCTGCCGATCGTCGGCGACATCGCTCGGGGGCGGAGTCGCGCCCGTCCCGGAAGGCGGCGGGCTCGCCCAGCGGGGCGGAGCGCCTGCCGGCGGTTGGGGCACAGCAGCGGGCGGCCGGAGGGTCGGTGCCGCGTCGCCCGGTCCCGGCGGGGGTGTGGTGCTCACCGGCAGAGACTATCCCGGGAGGAATCGCCCACGACCCGGATGGTAGGTGCGCCACACGGCTCCTCGAGGCCTTCGGTCCGGAAGGCCCTGATTTGGTTGTTGCTCGTGTCGGTGGCCGGCACGGTCTCGGTCTGGCAGGCCTTGCAGCGCGGCATCGACCGAGGCGAGCTCCGCCGGGATGCCGACTTCAACTTCATCTACGACCTATTGATGGGACCATTGTTCATGCGCTCGGTCGTGCGCGGGGAGGAGCTCGGCCCCGAGCTGGCGGAGGCACTCGTGGATCTGGTCATGCGCACCTTCGAACCGAGAGGGAAGACCAAGTCCCCGCCCTCCGGCCGGCGCCCTCAGAAGCGTCGAGCAACGTGACCTCTCTGCCGAATGATCACCGGAGCGGTCGTTGGTGGGGTCGGAGAGCTCGCTGTGAACCCGATGTCGAGGATGACGACGTCTGAAAGACGCCTTTGGTCGCGTCCTACGCCCACCCCTTCTCAGCCGGGGTCCCTTGGAGTCATTCGTCTAGGGTCTGGACGCGGACCGCGTTCGCCCAGGGGTGGCCCATCGAGACGATCGCCCTGTGGACGACCCACCAAGACGCTCGCCCTGGGGGCGACCCAGCAAGAAAGGCCATTCTGATGACCGAGATCATGAAGGGTGTCCGCATCCTCGAGGTCGCCGAGCACACCTTCGTCCCTGCCGCTTCGGCCGTCCTCGCCGACTGGGGTGCCGAGGTCATCAAGATCGAGCACGTCGAGCGAGGGGACGCCATGCGGGGGCTCGCCTCGAGTGGCGTGATGCCCATGACCGGTGGCGTGCACGTCCTGCTCGAGCACTCCAACCGGGGCAAGAAGAGCATCGGGGTCGACCTCTCCTCCGAGAAGGGGGTCGAGCTGGTCTACAAGCTCGCCGCGACCTGCGACGTCTTCCTGACGAACAAGCTGCCCGCCGTGCGAGAGAAGCTGCACATCGAGATCGACGACATCCGTGCCCACAACCCGAACATCATCTACGTCGCCGGAACGGGGGGTGGCGAGCGCGGTCCGGAGGCGAACCAGGGGGGCTACGACTTCCTCAGCTACTGGTGCCGGGCGGCGAGCGCCATGGGCTGCACGCCCCCCGACGCCGACGGCCTCGTCGTCCAGCCGGCCCCTGGCTACGGCGACTCCATCGGTGGCATGACCATCGCCGGGGGGATCATGGGGGCGCTCTTCCACCGTGAGCGCACCGGCGAGGCGGTGTCGGTCGACGTGTCGCTGCTCGGCGTGGGGCTCTGGGCGATGAGCCCCGCAGTGGCCCTCTCCATGCAGCTGGACTTCCCCTGGCGGCCACCGCCCAGCTCGAGCGGTGGAGGTGGGGGACCTTCCAACCCGCTCGTCGGCACCTACAAGACCCAGGATGGCCGGTTCCTCGCCCTCTCCTGCCTGCAGGCCTTCCGCTACTGGCCCGGGGCCTGCCGGGCGGTCGGTCGGTCGGACCTCATCACCGACGAGCGCTTCACCTCCCACGAGCTCCTCTCCGCGAATGCGAAAGCGGCCCGCGAGATCCTCACGGAGGTCTTTGCCTCGGCCCCCCTCGCCGCTTGGCGGGAACGCCTGGCGACCTTCGACGGCCAGTGGTCGGTCGCCCAGGACAGTCTCGAGGTGGTCGACGACCCACAGGTCGTGGCCAACGGGTACGTCGGGGAGACGGTGACGGCGGACGGCGTGCCCTTCCGCCTCGTCACGACACCCGTGCAGTTCGGCGGAGCACCGTCGCCCCCGAAGCGCGCCCCCGAGTTCAACGAGCACTGCGACGAGATCCTGGCCAGCATCGACTGCGAGGACGAGGAGATGGTCCAGCTGAAGGTCGAAGGCGTGGTCGCCTGAGGACCGTATCCCGGCGTTGAACCACCCGGGGGACCCGCCCGGCGCCTTGCCTAAGATGACGCCAACGAACCGGGAGGTGGGGCAAGTTGCGGATCGTCGTGGTGGGAGCCTCGAGCGGGCTGGGACGTTGCATCGGGGTCGGGCTGGCGCAGCGGGGAGCGCGTGTCGCCCTGCTCGCTCGGCGCGTCGAGCGCCTCGAGAAGGCGGCGGCCGAGGCAGGACCGGGTACGTTCGCTTTGGAATGTGACGCGACCGACGCAGACTCGTGTCGATCGGCCATCGACGCGGCGGCCGCGGAGCTCGGGGGATTCGACGCCCTCATCTACACGCCGGCCATCGGGCCACTGGCGAAGCTCGTCGACACCGACGCGGAGACCTGGCGCCGGGTCCTGGACACCAACGTCGTCGGCGCCGCCCTCGTCACCTCCGCGGCCCTGCCCCACCTGACGACCACCGGCGGGACCGCCATCTACCTCTCGTCGGTCGAGCGCGTCGCTGACACCGCCCTGGCCGGGCCTCGGGGCCTACGCGGTCAGCAAGGCGGCGCTCGACAAGCTGGTCGAAGCTTGGCGGGCGGAGCACCCGACGGTCGGGTTCACTCGGCTGGTGGTCGGGGAGTGCGCCGGGGGCGAGGGGGACTCGATGACCGGCTTTGCCGAGGGATGGGACCCCGAGCTGGCCGCCGAGCTGGCGCCTCAGTGGATGGCCCGCCAGTACATGAGCGGTGCCCTGATCGAGGCAGAAGAGCTGGTCGCGGTAGTCGACTCGCTGGTCCGCGGCGGAGCCACCCTCTCGATGCAATCGGTGACCGTGGCCCCGCGCGCCGTCGTCTCTCCCGCGTGACCGTCTCTCGGACCGAGCAGTCTTCGCCTCCGGCACGGTGGCAGTCCGACGACGGCGCCACCGGCCGTCCGTGCCCGTACCGGGCCCGTGCCTGGTGGGGTGACACGTTGGTGGCGCAGTCCAGCGACTGCATCCGCCTCGAGCAAGCGGGCCGGGTCCCGGTGCTGTACTTCCCCCACTCCGACGTGCGGTTCGGGCTGTTCCGCGCCGAAGACGAGCTCAGGACCTCCCGGGCGGAGGGCACGGCGAGGGTCTTCAGCATCGACTCCCCGGTGGAGACGCCGACGGCCCGGGAGACCGGGTCGTGGAGGGCGTCGCCCGACCGGTCCCAGGGTGGCCGGGGCGTGCTGTGGAGCCTGACCGACCCGTCGCCGGGCTACGGATGGCTCCCGGACCACGCAGCCTTCGACGACGACCGGGTACGCGTCGAGGTCGTGGACACGATGGGCAGCGATGCCGTCCGGGACACGACCGTCAAGCGGTTCCCCACCTGGGGCGATGCTCTCGACCTGGTCGACGTGCTCGACGTGCGCCCCGACGGCGACCGTTCGTTTGTCAGCGTCGCGCTCGCCGACGAGCGCCGCCCGATCGTCGAGGGCAGCCAGATGCTCGGGCAGGCGATCGTCGCCGCCACGCGCCTGGCGCCCGGCCGCCGCACGGTGTCCGGCCACATGGTGTTCACCCGGCCCGCGGACGCACACCACCCGCTCCGCTTCGAGCTCGAGGAGCAGAGTGGCGGCAAGACCTTCACGACCCACTCGGTGCAGGTCGAGCAGGCCGGGCGAGGCCGGGCCACGGGTACCCTCCTGCTCGACGTGACGTCACCCGACGTGATCCGCCACGGGGCCCCACCTCCCGACGTTCCGGGCCCCTACGAGAGCGAGCCTCTCGACATGGGGGTCACGGGCCGCGACATCCGGGTGGTGGACGGGGCCTACACGGACGACCCCGGCGCACCGGTGGGACCGCCGGTGCTCGACGCATGGGTGCGCTTTCGCGAGGTTCCCGACGACCCGGCGTTGCACGCGGGGCTCTTGGCGCAGTTCACGGGTCACCTTCCGATCGCCGCCGCCCTCCGGCCGCACGCGGGGATCGGGCAGCGGGAGGCCCACCGCACGCTGTCCACGGCGATCAACGCCATCGCCGTCTCGCTGCACCGCGAGGTCCGGGCGGACCGCTGGATGCTGTACCACCACCTCTCGACCTTCGCCGGGAACGGCATGACGCACGCCGAGGGCAGGGTGCACGGCGAGGGCGGCGAGCTCCTCGCCTCCTTCGCGGTCGACGCGATGGTCCGGGCGTTCCCCGAGTCCAGCACCGGGACCGTGGACGACAGGACGGCGATGTGAGCCTCACCTCGGGCCGAGGGCCCCTCAGCACCCGCCCGGCGGGGCGCTTCAGTGCACCGCTCCCCGCAGGCGTCGTCTACGTCGAGCCTTTCCGGCGTCGGGTACGGGGAGTGGACGGTGGCCGCACGGTCATCGACAGCGAGCGCGTTCTCCTGGTGCATCGCGCCGGCCACCCTCCGAGCTACGCCATCCCCGCCGGGGACGTCCACGGCCCCCCGAGCGCACCGGAACCCGAGGCACCGGGTTACGTGACCGTGCCCTGGGATGCGGTCGAGGCCTGGTACGAGGAGGACGAGCGAGTGCACCTGCACCCTCGCAACCCGTACCACCGCGTGGACTCCCTGCGCACCCACCGTCGGCTCCGCGTCGAGGTCGCCGGCGTGGAGCTGGTGGACAGCACGCAGACCGTGGCCGTCTACGAGACCGCCCTCGAGCCCCGCCTCTACGTCGACCGAGAGGGCGTGCGCATGGACCTCCTGACGAAGAGCTCCTCGCAGACCTACTGTCCCTACAAGGGCACCGCCACCTACTGGAGCGCGGTGTTCGGGGACGTCCGGATGGAGGACGTCGCCTGGAGCTACGAGGACCCCATGCCGGAGAGCAGCGCGATCGCTCGCCTCCTCTCCTTCGACGAGAGCCGGGCCACGGTCCGGCACGACCTGCCCCCGGGATAGACCCCGGCGCCTGCCCGCGGGATCATGGAGCGCCCTCGGACGACCGGATAGCTTTGGATTCCGACATCGAAGTCAAGAATGGCTCCTGGCGCCGCCGCCGAGACCTGCGGGCAGAGCGGCGGACGATGCCGGGGACCGGAAGGGCGGGAAGGCCGATGGGCGCCGAGTACGGTGAGGAGATCGTGCCCACGGGTGCGCCGACCTAGTCATGGACCTTTCGTACAGCCCCGAGCAGCAGGACCTCCGAGAGAGTCTGGCGACGTTCTTCTCCAAGGAGTCGACGCCCGAACGGGTACGCGCGGCCGAACCCACCGGCTTCGACGCCGGCCTGTGGCAGATGGTGACGGCAATGGGGCTGCCGTCGATGGCCGTCGCCGAGGATCTGGGCGGTGGCGGCGCCTCGATGCTGGACCTGGTGCTCGCGGCCGAGGAGTTTGGGAGGCGGATCGCGCCGGTGCCCCTGATCGAGGCGGCGGTTGGCGCGAACCTCCTCGGCCGACTGGACGGGCTCGGGGCCTCGGAGCCCGCCGGGGAGCTGCTGGCCGAGGTCGTCGCCGGTGACGCCCTGGTCAGCCTCGCCCTCCTTCCCCTCCGGAGCGGTGTCGCCCGGCTGGCGCCCGCCGGGGCCGTCGCCGACGCCGTCCTGGCTCTGGACGGAAACGAGCTCGTGGCCTTCCGATCGGAGATCGGCCCTCGGACGCCGCTGGAGGTGCCACCCAATCTCGGGTCTGCGCCCGTTGCCGATCGAGGGGTGGATGTCGACGAGCGGGTGATCCTCGCCCGCGGCGCCGAGGCCGTCGCGGCCTACCAGCGCGCCCGCTGGGAGTGGCAATTGCTCATGGCCGCCGCGCTCCTGGGCCTGGCCCAGACCTCACTCGAGATGGGGACCGCATACGTCCAGCAACGCCGCGCCTTCGGGGTGCTCATCGCGTGGTTCCAGACCGTCCAGCACCGACTCGCCGACGGCGTCACGGATCTCGAAGGGGCGCGCCTGTTGACCTACGAGGCCGGCTGGTCCTCCGACACCGGCTCGGCACATTCGCCGGGGCTGGCCGGCATGGCCTTTCTCTTCGCGTCGGAGGTCGCCTTCCGGATCACGGCGGAGAGCTTGCACCTCCACGGCGGTTACGGCTACACGCTGGAGTACGACATCCAGCTGTACTTCCGGAGGGCCAAGGCGTGGCCTCTCCAATTTGGGGATCCGGGGGACGCCTACCAAGAGCTGGCCGGGCGGCTGTTCGACGCCGGGCCGTCGCAGCGGAAAGAAGGCTGAGGTGGACTTCGCGACGGTGGACGAGCTGGCCGAACACCGGCGAGCCGCGGCGGACTGGGTCGCCGAGCACGTGCGATCCGAGTGGGCGCAAGAGCAGTACCGGACGGGAACACACGAGACGATGGAGCTCCACCGGCTGCTGGCACGGGACGGGATCCTCGCCGCTGGCTGGCCAGCCGAGTACGGCGGCAGCGACGTCAACACCGACTACGCGCGGGCGGTGCTCGATGCCGTCTCGGAAGCCGGCCTCTACACCGACGGCTGGGCGACAACGCTCATGGTGGCCCGAACCATCCGGCACGTTGGAACCGAGGATCAGAAGAGGACGCTCATCTCCGCCGCCCTCAACGGGGGGATCCTGATCGCGCTGGGCTACACCGAACCGGACTCCGGCTCCGACGTCGCGGCCGCCAAGACGCGGGCCGTGCGCGACGGCGACGAATGGGTCATCACCGGCCAGAAGATGTTCACGAGCACCGCCCAGGTGTGCAGCCACGTCTTCGTGCTGGCCCGAACGAATCCCGACGTGCCCAAGCACAAGGGCCTGACCATGTTCCTGGTGCCGACCGACGCTCCCGGCTTCGAGCTCCAGCCGGTCCACACCCTTGGCGGGCAGCGCACCAACGCCACCTTCTACTCCGAGGTGCGAGTGCCAGAGTCGATGCGCATCGGCGGGGTCGACGAGGGCTGGCGGGTCATGCGGGTGGCACTCGTCTACGAACGCGGAGGGGGCGGCCGCGGATCGGCGGGGCCGACCCTCGCGGAGAAGGTGGCGACCTGGGCCGCAGCGACCGGACGGGCCGACGGCTCGACCTACTACGACGATCCGAAGAACCGCGAGCGCCTGGCGCGGATCGCCATCGACGAGGAGGTCGGTCGGCTCCTCGGCCTGCGGGTGCGCTGGCTCAACGCGAAGGGGGAACTGCCGGGGGTCGAGGGATCGATGAACAAGCTGTTCGTGAGCGAGGCCGCACAACGGCACTACGGCGAGTTGGTCGACATGCTCGGACCCGACGGCGTCCTGCAGCCGGGTGCGCCAGGTGCGCCGCTCGGCGGCGATCTCGAAGCGCACTTCCGCTCGACCGTTGTCGCCACGATCTACGGGGGCGCGAGCGAGATCCAACGAGAGATCATCGCCGAGGGACGGTTGGGGCTGCCGCGGAGCAGGCCGAAGGATTGAAGCCGGGAACCGGGAGGAGTTGACCCGTCGATGGCGCTGCCGATCAGTGACGAGGAGGTCGGCCGGCCGCGCTCCAAGAAGGGAGCCCTGACCCGCGCCAGGATCGTGGAGGCCGCCAAGAAGGTCTTCGAGGAGGACGGTTTCCTCGACGCACGCATCTCGGACATCGCGGAGACGGCGGGGTTGTCCCACGGCGCCTTCTACCACTACTTCGACTCCAAGGAGGAGGTGTTCCGCGAGGTGGCCGCCGAGGTCGACGAACGGCTCAGCGCGCCCCTGGAGAGCGTCATCCTCGACGAGTCTTCGGGCTTCCCCGCCGAACGGCGCATCCGGGAGGCGCTCTCGCGGCACCTGACCAGCTACCGCGCCGAGGCGCGGATCATCGGGGTCATCGAACAGGTCTCCCGCTACGACGAGCAGGTCGGGGCCATGCGGTTCACCCGGCACCAGGCTTACAACAACCAGGTTGCCGATTCCATCCGGCGCTTGCAGCGGCACGGACTGGCCGACAAGGGCCTCAAGCCGCAGGTCGCCGCCGCCATCCTCGGAGGAATGACGCAGCGTTTCGCCGAGATGTGGCTCGTCCAGGGTTTCGTGCAGTGCACGCTCAGCGAGGCCGTGGACCAGCTGACGCTCGTATTCGTCAACACTCTCGGTCTGCGAGAGCAGGCCGCGCTCCCCTGCCGGCGGCCCTCCACTCAGTAGTCGACGCGGCGTTCCCCATCCCACCGGCGCGCCACGGATCGAAGCCTCCCGACCCCGCAGGGGAATCGGACAGGCACTAGGATTGACACCGATGTCGAAGTCGATATTGGGGGTCGCGGCCGAAGGCTCGCGGTGCCGAGCGCTGCGGCGCTGACGACGCTGGCTGGCCTGCTCGCCGGAGCCGGGGCCTTGGCTCGACCGGCAGCGGCGGCCGCATCGCCCATCACCATCGCCTACGTCAGCTCGCTGACCGGGCCGGGTTCGCCGGAGTACGTCAACTCCCAAAAGGCCTTCCTTGCTCGAATTGACCAGCAGGACGCCGCGGGCGGTGTCCACGGGCACAAGCTCGTCCCACTCATCGTCGACGACGAGACGAGCCCCACCGCCGTCGTGACCGGCGTCCAGGACGCACTCTCGAAGGGCGCCATTGGCATCGTCGCCAACAGCCCGGTCTTCTTCGCGGCGGCCAAGTACCCCAACCAGGCGAACGTGCCCGTCACGGGCTCCTACGTCGACGGTCCAGAATGGGGCGAGCCGCCGTACACCAACATGTTCGCCTCCGATCGGGGCAGCGTGAACCCGAGGTACCCGGTCAACACCGGGATCGCCAAGTCTTTCCGCCAGCGGGGGGCCAAGGTCATCGGGACCTACGGCTACAGCATCTCGCCTTCCTCGACCAGCGCGGCGATCGGCAACGCCAGGGCGTTCCAGCTGCTCGGCGGCAAGGTCGGCGTCCTCGACACCTCGGTACCCTTTGGCAGCGTCGACTTCACCAACGAAGCCCTGGTCGCCAAGCAGCGCAAGGTGGACTCGATCGTGCCCGGGCTGGACGACAACTCCAACTACGCGCTCGCCACGGCCCTCCAGCAGGCGGGGGCCAAACTCAAGGGGGTCGTGTTCGCCACCGGCTACGAGCCCGGCGTGATCTCCTCGCCGGTGTGGTCGACCGTGCAGGGCTACTACTTCCTCAGCCCTTTCCGTCCCTTCTCGTTGCCCAACTCGGGCACCCAGCAGATGGGCTCGGCGCTCCAGAAGTACGCCGGCTTCACGAAGAGCCAGTTCCCGACGTTCTCCCAGTACGAGGCCTGGCTCGGAGCCGACCTCATGATCCAGGGCCTCCTGCTCTCGGGCTCGAACCCCACGTCGGCAGAGGTGATCAAACAGCTCCGCGGCGTCAAGGCCTACAACGGCAACGGGATCCTGCCGATCACCATCAATTACTCGACGGTCTTCGGCCATGACCTCCCCAGCTGCTCGTGGTACTTGCAGGCTCAAAAGTCGAGCTTCGTCCCGGTCTCGTCGCAACCACTCTGCGGGGCAGACGTGGCCGGCACCTCGACGAGAAGCGGGTCGTAGACGATCCTCGGGGTTCGGAGACCATCTGCACCGTCTGTTTTCATTCGCTACCGTTGAGCGAGAAGGGACCCGGGCAGGGCAGGCGAGGGGACTCTCTATGGTGGCTGCAGCGAGCGAGGTCTACTACGACCCCTACGACGTGGACATCTGCAACGGCGTTCGGTCGCGCTGGACAACTCCCGGATCCGGGGCTGGAAGACCGTGCCCGTGCGGACCGCCTGACCCGGCCGGAGAAGCAACGGCAATGGACCGGCGGGAATCGGAGTCGTGAACCGCCACCGCAGTGAACACCAGAACGTACGAACCGGAAGAACTCGAGAGACGAGAGGAAACATCATGGGAAAGCTCGACGGCAAGGTCGCCTTCATCACGGGGGCAGCGCGCGGCCAAGGGCGTAGCCACGCCATCCGCCTGGCCCAGGAAGGTGCGGACATCATCGCCATCGACATCTGTGCCCCGATGGCCTCGGTGTCGTACGGACTCGCAACGCCGGAAGACCTCGACGAGACCGTGAAGGCCGTCGAGGCGGAGGGGCGGCGGATCGTGGCTCGCCAGGCCGACGTCCGCGACGTCGAAGGGCTCCGGGCGGCGTTCGAAGAAGGATCGGCCGAACTCGGTCCGGTCGACATCGTCTTGGCCAACGCCGGAATCGGCGTCGGGGGTGCGGTCTCGCCCGAGCAGACCTGGGAGGACGCCATCGGCGTCAATCTCACCGGGGTCTGGAACACAGGGCGGATCGCCATTCCCTCCATGCTCGAAGCCGACAAGGGCGGGTCCATCGTGCTGACCAGTTCCACGGGCGGACTGATAGGCCCGGGGAGCAACGAGCCCGGGCTCGTCGCCTACACGGCATCGAAGCACGGCGTGATCGGGCTGATGCGGTGCTGGGCGAACTACCTCGCGCCCCACATGATCCGGGTCAACAGCGTCGCTCCGACGGCGGTGCGGACACCAATGGCCGGCGACATCAACATCAACGAGCTCATGAAGTTCAATCCGGCGCTCGCCAGCAGCCTGACCAATCCCATGCCGGTCGACAAGGTCGAGCCCGAAGACGTCACGGATGCCGTCGCCTGGCTCGTCTCCGACGAGGCCCGCTACGTGACGGGAAGCATCATTGCGGTGGACGCGGGGCTCCTCAACAAGAAGTAGGCCGGACGTCCGTGGCTGCGCCGCTGTCCGGTGTCCGGGTCGTCGAGGTCGCGAGCCACGTCTTCGTCCCGATGGCCGGGTCGGTCCTCACCGAATGGGGGGCCGAGGTCACCAAGATCGAGCACCCGATCACGGGCGATCCCTACCGCGGCCTCGTCACGGCCGGCTTGCACAAGCTCTACCGGGGAGTCGACCCGGCCTTTCAATCGGCCAACCGGGGCAAGCGGTCGGTGGCCCTTGACCTCAAGCAGGAAGCGGGCCGCCGACTCCTCTCTCGCATCCTCGAAACGACCGATGTGTTCGTCACGAATCTCACGGCCGACGCCCGTCGTCGGCTCCGGATCGACGTGGAGGACATCCGGAACGACAACGAGTCGATCATCTACGTGCGGGGAACGGCCTTCGGGGCCCGAGGACCCGAGGCGGGGCGCGGCGGCTACGACGCTGGCGCGTACTTCGGGCGTAGCGGCATGCAGTACGTCTTCACGCCACCCGGCGAGGAGTGGCCGACGACACCCCGGCCGGCCTTTGGCGACGTCGTCGGCGGCATCACCATCGCCGGGGCCATTGCCACTGCCCTCTACCGGCGCGCCACCAGCGGCGAACCCTCGGTCGTCGACGTCTCGCTGTTGGCGGCGGGCATGTGGCAACTGCAGATCGATGTGATGAACGCCACCCTCGACGGCTCACCGACGCATCGCGGACCGATGGACCGCTCGCAGACGTGGAACCCACTGATGATGCCCTACCGCACCTCGGACGGCCGGATCATCGCCCTCCAGATGCTGAGCCCCGACGACAATTGGCCAAGTCTGTGCGCCACCATCGGTCAGCCCGAGATGGCAGACGATCCACGCTTCGTCGACATGGCCGCCCGCCGGCGGCATGCCCAGGCCTGCGTCGAGTGGTTGGAAGGGGTGTTCGCCCAGCGGACCTTCGACGATTGGCGAAGGACGCTGGCCGACTTCGACGGGCAGTGGACGCCCGTCCAAGGACCCCACGAACTCGTGGACGACCCCCAGGTCCAGGCCAACGGGTACCTGGCTGGCATCGACGCCGGCGACGACGTCGTCGTCCCGGTCGTCGTCTCGCCGGTCCAGTTCGACGAGCAACCCGGGCGCCCCCTCCGGGCGCCCGAGCACGGCGAGCACACCGAGGAGACGTTGCTCGGGCTCGGCTTGTCCTGGGAGGAACTGCACCAACTCAAGACCGACGGCGCCATCATCTAGGGGGATCAAGGTTTCGGCGACCGACCCCGACCTCTACTACGACCCGTACGACGTCGAGATCCACCGCGACCTCTATCCGACGTTTCACCGCCTTCGGGAGGAGGCACCGCCCTACCACAACGAGCGCTACGGGTTCTACGCCCTGAGTCGTTTCGCCGATGTCGAGCGCGCCCTCCTTGACTTAGACCTTCAGCTCGAAGCACGGCGGTGTCCTCGACGGCATAGCGGTGAGGGTGACACGTTCGACGTCCACGCAAAATCGGCCACCATCTGACGTTTGGATACGGTGCCCACTTCTCCCTGGGGGCGGCGCTCGCCCGGCTGGATGGTCGAGTCGCGCTAGAGGAGCTCCTCCGACGCTTCCCGGAATGGCACGTCGACCCGCAAGGGGCCGACCTCGATTCGCTTTGGTCCGGGGTTGGAAGCGCCTCGATCTCGTCGTGTCGTGAACGGCAGCCACGGACGACGCGTGCCTCCCTGCGAGCTGACCGGCGGCCGTGGGTCACGGAATACGTCAGGACCGATTGCATTTGAGGGTTAATCCCCTTACGATGTGCAAAACCAGAGGGAACGTTGGAGAACACGGTTTTCTCTTACACGTTCCGACGGGTAAGAGAGGTCCGGGGGGCCCTTGGCCATGACGAATTGGTTTGGCGCGATCGCGCGCAAGGCTCGTACCCGAGGTCATCGCCTAGCCGGGATCATCCTGGCCGTGGTCATCGCGAGCGGCCCCATGGTGGCCGTCGAAGCCGTCACGGGTAGCAGCCCGGCGGGCGCCGCGACCGGCACCCCCGTCGAGGTGTTCGATATCTGCAGCTGCACCGGACCGCTCGCGGCGACCGCCATCCAGACCGGACCGACCCTCCAGGCTTGGGTCTCCTGGGTCAACGCGCACGGCGGATTGAACGGTCACCCCGTGACCATGTCCCAGAGCGACGACCAGTCCTCCCCCGGCGTGGCCAACACCGAGGTACAAAACGCCATTGCGAACCACGTCGCTGCCATCATCGACAACAGCAGCGTCGACACGGACTGGGCGCCAATCGCCACCAAGGCCGGCGTCCCGATCATCGGTGGGCTCGACAGCGATATCAGCTACAACAATCTGGACACCTTCACACCCGGACCCACTCTCAACTACGGCATCGCCGGCCAGATGATCGCCGTCTCGCACCTCACGCAACATCGAAATGAGGGCATCTTCTATTGCGTCGAGGCTGCCGTCTGCAAGAGCGAGACCGATACGGCATCCATCGTCGCGCCTCGCTACGGCGTGAAGGTCGTCTACAAGGCGGGCGTGTCATTTGGCGCCCCGAACTACACGGCCCAGTGCCTGGCGGCGAGTCAGACGGGGGCGGACGTGCTGGAGGTGGCCGACGCGGCAACGGTCCAAGAGCAGGCAGCCGAGGACTGTGCGAAACAGGGCTGGCATCCGGTCCAGGTCGTCTCCACGACGGCCGCCAGCATGGCCTCCAATCCGAATTTCAAAGGCATGATCTCCGCCCAGCAAGACATCCCGTACTTCGTCCACAACAATGCGACCAAGACCTATTGGGCGGCACTCGACAAGTACCAGCCGACGCTCAAGTCCACCGCGAACTTCGGGGAGCAGTCGATCCTGGCCTGGGCGATGGCCGTACTCCTCCAAGATGCCATCACCGCCGCGGCGCCGGCCAGCGGCACGACGATCACCCCCGCCCTCGTCAAGAACGGGCTTTACAACTTGCCGGCCGGTGACAACCTCGGAGGGATCGCCCCACAAGCCATCCACTTCACGAAGGGCCAATACTCCAACCGCAGCTGCTGGTTCTACCTCTCCGCCAAGAACGGCTCCTTCGTCTGGGCCAACAACCAGAAGCCACTGTGCGCCTATCTCATGAAGCCGGGTTCGACAGAGGGCAGCACTCTGCTGCAGCCCAAGCAGCAGTACACCCAGGGGGAAGCGCCGACACAGTAGCCGTTACGGCTTCGCAGAGGAAGGGTCCATGCGCTACCACATCATCTCCGCCGACAACCACATCATCGACCCCCGGAACCTGTACGCCGAACGGATGCCGCTCGAGTATCGCGACCGCGCCCCGCGGGTCCTGCCGGCGGCGGACGGAGGCGAGGGTTGGAGCTTCGATGGAAAGCCCGCCACCCGCAGCTTCGGGCTCGAGGCGGTCGCCGGTAGGAAGGTCGACGGCGTCTTCAAGGACCATGGCCTGACATGGGAGGAGATCCTCCCCGGGAACTACGATGGCTCGGCACACCTCGCGGACATGGATCTCGATGGGGTGGACGCGGCCGTGGTCTACCCGAGCACCGCCATGGCCGTCTACGCCCTTCCGGATCGGGGGTTTGCCCTGGCGCTCCTCAAGACGTACAACGATTGGCTCCTCGACGAATTCTGCGCGGCCGGTCCTGAACGGCTCGTCGGCCTGTGTGTGCTCCCCGTTGACGACGGGCCCGAGGTGGTGGTCCCCGAGCTCGAGCGCTGCCTCGGCAAAGGAGCGCGCGGTTTCTTCATCCCTGGGGCACCTGGCCGTCCCTACTGGGACTCTTTCCACGAACCGCTTTGGAGCGCCGCTTCCGCCGCCGGATGCACGTTGTCGTTCCATCGCAACCACGGGGGGCGGGCCCCGGCTCACGAATCGTTCGATCCGACGATTCCGGGCTTGAACGTCGGGGGCATCGTGGCGCGCTTCTTCTCGGCGATCCAGCCCCTCACGTACATGATCTACGCAGGCGTCTTCCAGCGGTTCCCGGACCTGCGGATCGTCGCCGGCGAGGTGAACTGCGGCTGGCTGGCCTTTTGGCGCCAGACCCTCGATCAGAATTGGGAGCAGCAGGGCCACTGGTCGAACCTCCCCTTCGAGGGACCGCCGAGCCGGTGGGTCGGCTCCAACGTGGCCGTCACCGCCCTCGACGACTGGGTGGGCTTCCATGACATCGCCGAGGACCCGACCCTCGCCGACGCCGTCATGTACTCGACGGACTATCCCCACAGCGTGTCGTTGTGGCCACAGTCGAAGGAACTCGTCGGTCGGTTGACCGAGGGCTGGTCCGAAGAACCGCGTCACAAGGTGCTGGCGGCCAATGCCGCCCGCTTCTACCAGCTGGCGTAGGCCGAGGTTTCGCGGAGCGACACGGACGCCCTCTGGATCCCACAACCCTCCAGTCAGCGGGACGACGTCCCGCCCATTCTCCTACGGTCCCCGGGCTCACTGATGGGTGTCGAGACCGCCGCGAAGGAGCCGGCCCGGACGCGCTTCGGTGTCGCCATTGATCAGGCGGATGGCCTTGGCGTAGACCTCCCTGGCCGCCTGTTCGTTCAGCGCAGCCTCGATGATGAGTTCGGGCATCGGGACGAACACGGGGTGGCGCCCTTCCATTCGGGAGGCTCCACGAGCCTCTTACATCCGGGTCCTCGACGATGAGCCGGGATCACTCCGATCGGGTGAATTCCAGGTGGAGCTCCTTGAGCCCGCGGAGCATGTACGTAGGGTCGTAGTCGTAACGGCGCTCGCCGATCGGACCGTGGAACCGGTCGGAGACACGGATGTCCGACATTCGCTCGAGGAAACGCACGAGCGTGGCGTGCGTCTCGGCCCGGGCAAGGGGCGCACCGGCGCAGGTGTGGATACCGTGGCCGAAGGCCAGGTGTTGACGCCCATTCGCGCGGTCGAGACGGAACTCGCCCGGGTTTTCGTACTGGCGTGGATCACGGCTGGCCGCGTCCGTCATGACGAACACGGTAGTGCCGGGTGGCATCTCGACCCCGCCCAGGCTCGTCCTCACTTTGGCCAGCTTGAAGGATCCCTTGAGCGGCGCCTCGGTGCGGAGCATCTCCTCGACGAACGGCGCGATCAGACGATGATCCTGTCGCAGCTGCTGTTGGAACTCCGGGTGGTCGCCGAGGGTCCGCAGGGACATCCCGATCAGTCGGGCCGTGGTCTCGCTCCCTGCGGAGAAGAGGTTGGCGGCGATCCGCATGACGTCGTCCACGGGCGGGAGTGAACCATCGGGAAACCTGGCCATGGCCATCTCGGTCATGACGTCGTCACGGGGATTCGCTCGCCGGTCTTCGATGTAGCGTGTGAACTGCTCGTAGAGGTACTCGAGCGGTCTGTGCTCTAGGCGCGCCGTGCGGACCCTCGTCGTCAGGTGCTGCAAGAACGCATCCCGGTCCTCGTCCGGTACGCCGAGAAGGTCTGCGATGACCATCAGCGTGTAGGGGATGGCGTACTCGTGGAGGAGCTCGCACTCGCCACGGTCGATGAACTTGTCGATCGTCTCGTCGGCGAAGGCCCAGAGGAACTCCTCGTTCTCCTTGAGGCGCTTTGGCGTGATGAGGCGCATGAGCAACCCGCGCTGGACCGTGTGCTTCGGCGGATCGAAGGACGGGAGCTGGTCACTGAACGGCAGCTCGTCGCGGTGCTCCTCGATGATCTGCGTGATGTCGTCACCCTCGAGCGGGACCGACATCTTGACGAAGGGGCCGCTCACGGTGTTGCAGTTGGACCACACCTTTTGGTCGTGGTACACGGCCACGGCCTCTTCGTAGCCGGTGACCAGCCAGACGTCCCACCGCTCGTAGTACCAGACCGGACCATGAGATCGGATCCAGTCGTAGAACGGATAGGGGTTCGCCGGCAACTCGGTGTCGCGGAACAGGTCGACATTCGAGAAGTCATCCGTCGTCGTCACGAGAAACCTCCTTGCTCGCGGGAGAATTGGAGCATCTGGCGGCAGCCCCGACCCTTCAGGCGGCCTTGGGTCCGTCGACCGTGGTTCGGTGCATCAAACGACCCGATCGGAGCTCGTACGGCTGGGCCCGATGCAGGATGCCGGTGTTGTCCCAGATCACCAAGTCTCCTTGTTCCCAGTGGTGCCGAATGGTGAACGCCGGCTGGGTGGCCCACGCCAGCAGTCGGTCGAGAAGAGCCTCCCCCTTCTCGAGTGGCCAGCCCACCACCTCGCCGGCCTGTGCCCCGAGGAGCATCGACGTGCGCCCGGTGTGGTGGGTCCACAGGAGGGGCCGCTCACGGGGCGGCCGCTGGCTCCACGCCACCTCGGCCTCGGGAGTCAGCTCGAGCTGCCGAAACCGGGCCCGATTGAGGTAGCTGTAGCGAACCACCAGTCCTTGCAACTCGTCCTTCTGGTCGTCCGGCAGTGAGTCGTAGGCGGCGTAGGTGTTGGCGAACTCGGTGTCGCCACTGCCATCGTCGGCCGGCTTGATGCAGGTCAGCAGGGTCATCCGGTGAGGATGCTCGTCCATGGTGCCGTCGACGTGCCACTGGAACGTGCCGTACTGCACGGCGGCGGACCGGCTCAACGCGGGGTCGCGGCTGACCACCGAGAGCTCGGGCGGCTCCTTGGAGCGGGCGGCACCCGGAAATTCGTGGACCGGACCCAGGAGGCGGCTGAAGGCGATCAGGTCCTCGTCCCCGATGTGCGCGTCCCGGTAGATCAGGACGCCGTGGTGGTCGAGCAGCCGGGCCGCGTCCGCCGCCACCTCGGGGTCGACGAAGTCGCGCCCCGAGATTCCGGTGATCTTGGCCCCGATGCCCGGCTTGATCGGTGTGACTTGTACGTTCATCTGCGCCTCCGCATGGCAGCCTGATGCGTCGTCCCGCTGAGGACCAACCAGCCCGTCAGCGCTTTGCGACGACGCGCTGGTTGGGCGGCGGACCGGCAACGGTTCCCCCGTCGATCGGCAGGATCGTCCCGGTCACCTGGGCCGAGAGCTCACTGGCGAAGTAGAGGACGGCGTTGGCCACGTCGAGGACCGAGCCCTGGCGCTGCAACGGCTGGGTCATCTCGATGACCTTCTTCATGTCGTAGTTGGTGATCTCGGTCGGGATGTGGCCCGGGGCGATGCAGTTGACCCGGATATTGAACTGTGCGAGGTCGACCGCCATGGCCTTGCTGGCGTGTGCCACCGCCGCCTTCGCCGCCCGGTAGATCATCACGCCGCCCCCGGTCCCGATCCCGGCGATCGAGGAGTTGTTGATGATCGAACCGCCATGTTCGGTCATTCGACGCGCCGCGCACTGGGAGCCGGCCAGCACTCCGAAAAGGTTGACCCGCATCACCCGGTCGAATTGGCCGAGGTCGATGTCGATGAAATTCTTGAGCTCGGAGCCGATGCCGGCGTTGTTGAACATCACGTGCAGGCCACCAAAGCGCTCGACTGCGAAGTCGACCGCGGCCTCGACGTCCTCCATGCGGGCCACATCGGTGCGCTTGAACGCCACCGACGGGCCGAGTTCCTCGGCGATCTTCGGGCCGCGCTCGTCGTCCACGTCGGCGATGACCACCCTGGCGCCCTCTTCGACGAAGCGCTCGACCGTGCCCCGTCCGATACCGCTCACGCCACCAGTGACGACGGCGACCTTCCCCTCCAGCAGCGGACCCTCCATCGTTCCTCCTCGGCTCGTTGCGTCGACGTCAGGCGACATGCTCGAAGCCGTAGAGCCGGGCGCAGTTCGAAGCGGTGATCTTGCCGAAGTCTCCGGGCGGCGGCGATCCCATGCTCATGTCGACCCTCCTTTAGACCAGGCGGTAGCGGAGAGGCAGGTGCTTGATGGCACCGTTGATCGACGAATTGAGGCGCTCCACCGGGCCAGCCGCCTCGAACCAACTCATCCGGGCGGGCAATATCGAGAAAATCTGCTCGAGCTCGGCCCGAGCGAGGTGGGCGCCCATGCAGAGGTGGGGACCGAAGCCGAAGACCAAGTGCTGGTTGTGGTCTCGGTCGATGCGGAACGTGAAGGGGTCTTCGAACACCTCCTCGTCCCGGTTCGCCGAGACCCAGAAGAGCACCACCCTGTCCCCGGCCCGAATTTGCTCGCCGCCGAGCTCGCAGTCCTGGGTTGCCGTGCGCTTGAAGTAGTTGATCGGGCTGACCCAGCGCAGGATTTCCTCGACCGCGTTGGGCAGAAACTGCGGGTTCTGCCGCAAGAGCTCCCATTGGTCGCGGTGTTCGCAGAAGGCTTCCATCGCCGAAGCGATCGCGTCTCGCGTCGTCTCGTTCCCGGCCTCGAGCAGGAGTTCACAGTAGGAGACCAACTGGCGCTGGCTGAGCGGCCTTCCGTCGATCTCCCTCTGGGTGAGCAGTGTCACGAGATCCTGCTGCGGCTGGCTGCGACGTTCCTCGACCATCGCGTCGAAGTACTGGTGCAGGTCGATCCGAGCCCTCAGGCTGGCATCGTCGGGGGACTCGCCGGGGAGGCGAAACTCGGGGTCCTCCTTGCCGATGATCGTGTCACTCGCGTGGAGAAGCCGGTCCCAGTCCAGCCTGGGCACGCCGAGCACCCAAGCGATGACCTCGACCGGCAGCCGCCCGGCAAAGGTCGGCACGAAGTCGCACTCGACCACCTCACCTCCGGTCGCCGCATCGTCGACGATCTGCTGCGCGATGGCGCCGATATGGTCGAATCGGGCCCGTACCGCGCTCCGAAGGAATTCGGAGTTGGCGACCTGACGCATCTTGGTGTGATCGGGGGGGTCCATCATCACCAGGCTCTCGAACCCCTCCATCGAGAGGGCCTCCTCCTCGGCCCGGTCGAGCGTGATCCCTTTTGCGCTCGAGAAGACCTGGGGGCGCGCGGCCGCACGAACGATATCGGCGTGACGGGTGATCGCCCAGAAGGGCGGGAACCCCGGGGCCTCGAAATAGGCGACCGGAGCTTCGGCCCGGAGCCGGGTGAGCTGATCGTGCGGCACGCCGTTCCTCTGGTGGCGCTCCGGGTCGATCAGATCGAGCGGATCGACGTCGACGGTCGTGGGCATGTGCCTTCCTTCCTGGCCTATACCGCCGATGGCTTCGGCACAGCGTTCGCGATCGTCATAGTGGGCGACTCTGCGTCGTTTCGGAGCTCCGACCGAGGACCGTGGTGATCGCCCGGTAGACCATGTTCCCCGAAGGCCACTGGGTGACGACCTTTCCGGTCGCCGACTTGAAGTAGTTGTTGCTCATCGTCCAGGAGGTCCCTTCCATCTTGGACTGCAGCCAGGCGTACCAGAACGCCTCGTAGGTGGGCTTCACCTCGATGGCGCTGACGCGCTCGCGTTGCATCCGCTTCACCGCGCGGACGGCAAACTGGGCCCCTGCTTCCAGCGTCGAGACCAGCTCGCCGCCGTTCGTGCCGGGCCCGTAGAGCATGAAGAAATTCGGAAAGCCGGGCACGGTGAGCCCGAGGAACGCCCGGGGCTCACCTGCCCATCGGCCGTGCAGGGTCTCGCCACCGCGGCCCGTGATCTCCATACGGGCAAGGTAGTTGGCTGCCTGGAAACCGGTCGCCATCACGATCACGTCGACGGGCCGCTCCACGCCCTCGCTGTCCACGATCCCGGTGGGCGTGACGCGGCTGACGGCCCGGGGTACGAGCTCGACGTTGGCCTCCGTCAGAGCGGGGTAGAAGGTGGTGGCCAGAACCGGGCGCTTGCCCGGGTACGGATAGGCGGGCGTGACGGCTTCGGCCAGGTCAGGTCGGTCTGCGAAGACGTGCGCAATGTACTGGCGGCACTGGTCCTCGCGCAGCTGATTCAGCTTGGTGCCCGGCCGAAACATGTTGCCGCCCCACAGGTTGCGCTCGATGAACGTCCGGAGCCTGAGCCGGTCGAGTCGCCGTCGCCAGGGCTTGGCAAACAGGGCCCGCTCCGACTCGTTCAGGTCGCGCTCGCCCTTCGGCATCACCCAGCCGGGCTCCCGTTGGAAGACATACAGCTTCTCCACGATCGGCCGGATGGCCGGCACCACTTGGGCCGAGGTCGAGCCGACGCCTACGACGGCCACGATCTTGTCGGTCAGGTCGTGCTGGTGCTCCCAACGTGAAGTATGGAACATTGGCCCTTGGAAGCTCTCCATTCCCGGCCAGTCCGGGTACTGGGGCACGTTCAGGAAGCCGACCGCGCTGATCAGCACGTGGCACTCGTCGACCTCTCCCGAGTCCAGCCGGAGCATCCAGTGGTGGCGCTCCTCGTCCCACGTGGCTGCTTCGACAGAGACTCCGAGGCGGAGGTGGGGGCGCAGACCAAACTCATCGACCGTCTCCTCGAGATACTTCTGGAGCTCGGGCTGCTGCGCGTGCGTGCGCGTCCATTGGTGGGACTTGAACGAGTAACAGTAGAGGTTGGAGTTCACGTCCACCTCGGCCCCCGGGTACGTGTTGTCCCACCAGGTGCCGCCCACCCCGAACGAGGACTCGTAGATCGTGAAGGTATCGATTCCGGCCTTCTTGAGCTTCACGCCGGTCCCGATGCCACCGAAGCCGGCGCCGACCACGACCACCCTCGGCGTCCTCTCGGGACCGAACAACTGCTGGGCGGTCGGCTTCACTGCGCCCCCTCCTTCACGCCGGAGCCGATTTCGTAAGCGCCGTTCTCTTAGTCTGCCACGAAGCCTCGTACCGTGTCACGTGGGACGACCCGAGCGTTCACGCCATGGAGAGGACGCCCCTGATGTTCACGCCGTCGAGCATGTCCTGGTATCCCTGGTTGATCTGGTCCAGGGCATAGGACCTCGTGATCAACTCGTCGAGCTTGAGCTGCCCGGAGCGATACAGGTCGAGGAGCCGGGGGATGTCCACCCGGGGATTGGCCGCTCCGAACACGACACCCCGAACCTCCTTCTGCCACATCGCCAGCTCGAAGAGGTTGATGCTGGACTCCGTCTGTCCCTGGGGAGCTACGCCCGTCACCACGCAGGTGCCGCCCTTTCCGGTCATGGTGAGGGCTCCGGCCATGAGGTCGCCGTACATGATGCTCGGGACCATGATCACCGCATCGGCCATCTGGCCCCGAGTGAGCTCTTTGACGAGCGGGATCGCCTCGTCGATCGAGCCGGCCGTGTGGGTAGCCCCGAGATCGAGGGCCGCCTTCTGCTTGAAGTCCACGGGGTCCACCGCCACGATGTAGCGGGCCCCGACCATGCGGGCCCCCTGGACCGCGTTGATCCCGACACCGCCGACGCCGACGACCACGACGGTGTCGCCCGGCTGTACCTCGGCACGGTAGACGGCCGACCCCCAGCCGGTGGTGACCCCGCAAGAAACCAGGGCGACCGCGCTCAGGGGTAGGTCCCGGTCGACCTTCACCAGCGAGGCCTCGTGGACCACGGCGTGCTCGGCGAAGGTACCGACCTTGGCCATGACGTTCAGGTCTCGCCCCTGCAGGTGATACCGCATGGAGCCGTCGGAGATCTGCCCGGGAAGGAAGGTCGCCGCACCGAGGTCGCACAGATTGGAGTGTCCGGTGATGCACATCTTGCACTGACCGCACATGGGAAAGAAACTTGCGGCCACGTGGTCGCCGACCTCGAGGTTGCGCACGCCGGGGCCCACTTCGAGGACGACACCGCCACCCTCGTGCCCCCCGACGATGGGGAACAGCCCTCCTTCGGCCTGCTCGGGCACCTCCTGGACCTCGTCGCCGCCGCCGAGATCGCTCCCCCGGAGGTGCTGGTCGGAGTGACAGAGACCAGCCGCCTCCCACCTGACGAGGACCTCCATCTCCTTGGGAGGGTCGAGGTCGATCTCGTGGATCTGCCAGTCCTGCCCCCGACCAAAGAGGACCGCCGCACGCGTCTTCACCTTGGACACCCCCTGAGCGATCGCGGCGACCCGGGCGGGTCGCGTCGATAGTCTGCCACCGATCTGCCGGGCTGAACAGGCCCGGGAGGGATTTTCGTGTCACCTGTTTCCCAATGCTCGTGCCTCGGTACACTCTCGCGATGCTTGTCCGAGGGCATGACGGCAGGAGGTTGCAATGAGCGATACCGAGGTGGCCGAAGTCTCCTACGGTGCCCGCCTCGGCGAGCTGGCAGACGCCGATCACGACGGCGTGGCGGTCATGTTCGGCGCCGAAGATGGCCGCGATCGTTCGGTCACCTGGGGCGAGTTGGACGAGGGATCGACCCAGCTGGCCCACGTGCTGGCCGACCGGGGCGTGGGGATCGCGGACCGCCTGGCGATCCGGCTGCGCAACTCCCCCGAACACCTTACGGCGGCCTTTGCCGGCTGGAAGGTCGGAGCGGTCGTCATCCCGATGCGATGGGACCTGCCGGAGTGGGAGTGCGGTCGATTGCTGGACACGATCGAGCCGGCAGAGATCATCGACGCGGAGTCGTCGATCTTCGAGGAGAGTAGGAAGGCGCCGACTCACCGCCTGCCCGATGTCGTGTCGCCCAACGGGTGGGGGGTTTGTAGCTCCGGCTCGACGGGATCACCGAAGGTCATCGTGATGAACAGCCCCGGGGTCTACCTGCCGGGTGGCGCTGCGTCGACCATCGTCGAGGAGTACGGACCGCTCCCAGAGCCCCAGCGCGTCCTCGTTCCTGCTCCGCTCTACCACACCAACGGCTTCACGGCGACTCGGAACCTCCTCGGGGGCATCCAGATCGTCCTCATGGAACGCTTCAATGCCGAACGCCTGCTCGATCTGGTCGAGCGTCACCGGGTCACCGGCTTCATCGGTGCGACCCCGATGTTGCAGCGCATCGCCGCGGTGGACGGGGTCGACAAGCGCGACCTCTCCTCGCTCGACTGGGTCCAGCAAGGTGCCGCCCCACTGCCCGTCTGGCTCGGCCGGAGATGGTGCGAGCTCGTGGGACCGCTGCACTTCTACCTGAGCTACGGCGCCTCGGAGGCCCACGGCCTCATCACGTGCCGAGGCGACGAATGGTTGTCGCACCCCGGGACCCTCGGACGGCCGGCACTCGGCTCCGAGATCGTGATCCTGGACGCCGACGACAAGGAGCTGCCTGCCGGAGAGGTCGGCAGCATCTACCTGCGCTCTCCCAACGGGCTCGGTGCCTTCTACGTCGGGCGCGACGTGGCACCGATTCCCGTCACGGACGACGGTTTCGCCACCGTCGGCGACCTCGGATGGATCGACGAGGACGGCTTCGTATTCCTGGCCGACCGCCGATCCGACATGATCGTGACCGGAGCGGTCAACGTGTTCCCGGCCGAGGTCGAGTCCGCGCTCAGCGAGCATCCCCAAATCGCCGACGTGGCGGTGATCGGGCTGAGCGACCCGGAGTGGGGTAGACGAGTCCACGCCATCGTGGTGCCCGTGGACTCGAGCCACCCACCCCCCGCAGAATCGATCATCGAATACGCCAAGGGCCGGCTCGCTCCCTACAAGGCGCCCAAGAGCGTCGAGTTCGTCGTGTCGCTGCCCCGCAGCGATGCGATGAAGCTCAGCCGAGCCCAACTACTCGCCGAACGAGAAGCACCCCAGAGCGAAGGATCCGCATGACCACGACCAACGGGACCGCAGCGCCGATCCGGCACGCCGATCGCTTCTTCATCGGGGGCGAATGGGTGGTGCCGTCGTCCGACTCCACCATCGAGGTCATCGACTCCGCGACCGAGGAGCTCTACTTCCGGGTGCCCGAAGCCCGACCGGCCGACATCGATCGCGCCGAGGACATCGGCCAGATCTGGCCACGGGAATCGGGTGCCCGCTACGTGGTGGCCCGCTACGGCGCCGAGGGCATCGCCGGCGGCTTCGCGAGGGTTATCGCTGAGGTCCGGCCGGACGTCGTCAGTCGGCTGTGGGGAGCGTGGCCTTCCCGAACAGGTCAGTAGTGATCAATCGATCGGCGAAGCGCCAGGTCCCGTCCACCTTCTCGAACCGGTCCGTGTACTGACCGGCGAGAGTGATGTCGATCGCCGCTCCGGGCTCGGTGTTCTGGAGCACCGTCCAGTAGCAGTGCGACGAGGCCGTCACGCCGCCATCATCCACCTCGACTGTCAGGTTGGTGAGCAGGTGCCGGGTGCGGAGGCCCACGAGGGCCGCCAGCAACTGCTCGTAGACCGGCCGCACCTCTGCGCTCCCACGGAGCGGGGGGCCGTTGGGGTCCCCCCGCCACGTCGAGTGCTCGAAGAGTCCCGTCACGCCGTCGACGTCCCCTCGGTCGAGGAGCAGGCCGTAGGAATGGACCAAGGCCGTGATCTGGGCGACGTCTGAGCTCATCTCTCCTCGGGTCTGACGGCGTCGTCCGGACTACAGCGTGCCCGGAGGTGGGTCCTCGCAGAAGGGGTGCGTGCCGTACTTCGTGTTGAACTTGTGATCGTTGATGCCGATCCAGAACCAGCAGTGGACGGGGTTGGTCTGACCGGACTTGTACGTAAGTGGCGGAGCAGCGCCCCCCAGCGTGTTGTTGTGGAACGTGTAGAGCCCGTCGTAGAGGTCCTGGGTCGTGAAACCACCGCTCTTGCCCTGGAGGCCCGCCTGGATCGCCTGGCCGATCGCCAGACCGGAGATCCAGTTGGCGAGAGCGATCTCGTCGTAGTTGGAGTTGTGGAGAATCTGCGGCTCGTACTTCTTGATGGCCCGCAGGTACTGCTGCACCGGAGGCGCACTCGTCTCGAAGAACGGAATGTCCGTCTCGTAGCCGATGGCGTGCTCACCCATTGCCGGGGTCGTCAGGTTCGAAGGGCTGACGGCGCCGTTGCCGGTCTGGACCCAGGGGCTGAATCCCTGCTTGACGCAGTCACCGAGGACGTGCTCGACGGACGTGATGGACTCACCGATGCTCAGGATGTCGACGCCCGCCTGCTGGGCCGCCAGGCACTCTGCCGTGTAGTTCGGTTGGGAGGCCGAGATCCGAGCCGTGTAGGCGACCGTCACCCCCCCGACCGCCTTGACGGTCTTTTGGAGGATCGGGACGAGCTCGGAGCAGGCCGGGGCCTCGGCACAGTAGAGGTCGCCGATCTTGGTCTTGTCCACCTTCTTGGCCGACAGCACCTGGGCGAGCGCATAGACGTCCTCGGTCGTCTGGATCGAGAAGACGTTGTTGCTCGTGAGCGGCAGGGCGGACACGGCCCCGCCGCCGACGATCGGGATGTGGGCCGTGTCGGCGGCCTGCTCCCAGGCGGTGTCGTAGTTCGTGTTGTCGACGATCGCGGCCACGTTGCTCGAGATCAGGCTCTGGGCAGCGGCGAGCGACGTCCCGGGATTGCTCTGGTCGTCCTTGTAGATGACGTTGATCTTGTATCCGTCGACCCCGCCGCTGGCGTTGACGTTCTTCGCCCACGCCACGAGCGCCGGTGGCCCGACCTCGTAGCTGGCCCCGAGGGGTCCCGTGCACGAACAGATGTCCCCGATGTTGATCGTGCCCTTGCTCGTGGCGGCCCCGGCGTTGCCACCGAGAGGGACCACCACCGTCAGTGCCGCGAGCATCGTCGCGGCACAGGCACTTACCAGCGCACTTCGTACACGCCCCACACGTCCCCCCTTCTGAGACTCCCGACCCTCGGACGGTGCCCCCCCGTCCTCAGCCGGTAGCCGGAGCGTAACACGACGAAAAAGCCATTGAAAGGGCCGATCTCATAAGTGGTCTGCCCCCGGGCCCGCGCTCCTCGCCCTCACGCGACATGATGAGAAGCATCCCCGAACAGGTCCGCGGTGATCAACCGGTCGGAGAAATGCCACATCCCCTCCGACTTCTCGAACCGGTCCGTGTACTGGCCGGACACGATAGCCTCGATCCGGCCACCGTCCTCGAGGTTCTGCAGCACCGTCCAGTAGCAGTGCGACGAGGCCGTCGTGCCCGCCTCGTCGACCTCGATGATGAGATCGGTCAGGAGGTGCTTGGTCCGAGGTACCCCGTCGTACGTCTTGAGGGCGTCGTAGACCGGCCTCACTCCGGCGCTCCCCCGCAGCACCGGCCCGTTCGGATCGGACCGCCACGTGGCGCGCTCGAAGAGATCGGCCACGGCCTCCATGTCGCCGCTGTCGAGCAACAACGCGTACGAGTTCACCAGCGCGGTGATCGCCATCAGATCCGACATGAGGGCCCCCGTCTAGCGAACCGTGCGGAAGAACGTCCTCAGGTCCTCGGAGAAGAGCTGAGGTTGCTCCATCGCGGCAAAGTGCCCTCCGCGGGCCATGTCGGCCCAATGGGTGAGGTTGTACTGACGCTCCACCCAGGCCCGAGGCCAGCGGAGGATCTCCCTCGGGTAGCGGCCCACCCCGGTCGGCGCCTGAACGTAGGGGACGGGATCGTTGAGCGACCCCCCCTGCATCGTCTCCCGATAGAGCCGGGCGGCCGAGGCTGCGGTCCCCGTCACCCAGTACAGCATCACATTGGTGATGAGCTGGTCCTTCGTGAAGCAATTCTCCGGGTGGCCGTCGCAGTCGCTCCAGGTCCGAAACTTCTCGACGATCCAGGCCAGGAGTCCGGCGGGTGAGTCGTTGAGCCCGACACCGACCGTCTGGGGCTTGGTGCCCTGCTCGTTGGCGTAGCCGCCTTCGAGCCGCTGGAACTCGGCCATCGCGGCCAGGTCTTGCTGGTCCTGCTCCGAGAGCTCGACGGGCTCGGAAGGGGGTGATCCGACCGGCATGTTCAAGTGGAGCGCTGCGCAGTGCACCGGGTCGAGGGCGGCGAGCCGCATCGAGACCTGGGCACCCCAGTCACCACCCTGGGCCCCGTAACGGTCGTAGCCGAGGCGGGACATGAGCACCGTCCAGGCCTGAGCGACGCGCCGGACATCCCAGCCGGCCGTCCGCGTGGGTTCGGAGAACCCGTAGCCAGGAAGGGACGGTGCCACCACGTGGAAGGCGTCTGCCGCCCGTCCTCCATGTTCCTCCGGATGGGTCAAGCGGGGAATGACCGCAAGAAACTCCACGATCGAGCCCGGCCAACCGTGGGTCATCACCAGCGGGAAGGCGTCGGGGTGGGGCGAACGGGCGTGGAGGAAATGGATGGATTGGCCGTCGATCGTGGTCCTGTAGTGGGAGAACCGGTTGAGCACGTCCTCCTGGGCCCGCCAGTCGTAGCTGGTGAGCCAGTAGTCGATCAAGGTGCGGAGATAGTCCATGGGGATCCCGTAGTCCCAGCCGACCCCATCGATCTGGTCGGGGAGCCGGGTCCGCTCGAGCCGGTCCCTCAGATCGTCCAGCACCGAGCCGTCGATCCGGATCGCGAATTGCTCGACTGCTTCGCTCATGTCGGATCGGATTCCAGGCTGATGGCTCGCGTCGGGCAGTTGCCGATCGCCTGCTCCACCGCCTCCTCGTTGCCGGCGACGTCGCCCCCCACGAAGGCGATCCCGTCGTCGTCCAGGTCGAACACCGCCGGCGCCCAGTACACACAGTTGCCCGAACCCATGCACGCGTCGCGATCGACGACGGCGCGCTGGCGGCCCCCGGTCTCCAGGGGTGAATCGCTAACCATGTTTCCGAAACTACCCACGTGCCCTTGCATCGTCCACCCCCGGGGTCCCCAGGGCCACCGTCATCGCGCTAGAAACTGGTCAGCCCGCCTCACATCTCGAAAGGGGGCGCGAGATGCACGGTCGAAGTCTCAGCGTGGATGCGGATGGTCACGTCCTCGAGCCGCGCGACACCTGGCTCGCGTACCTCGAGCCGGCGTTGCGGGATCGGGCGATCCGCATCGAAGTCGACCAACGGGGCGACGAGGTGCTGCTCGTCGACGGTCGCCCGCTCGAGGTCATGCGCAACGGACTGGCCGGCTTGGGGGGCATCAACCTGGATCCGGCCGAGGCCCTCGACCGCAAGAGCGGCCGGCTCCGATACGAGGACGGGTGCCCACCCGGGGGCTACGACCCGGCAGCCCGGCTGGAGGTGATGGACGAGGAGGGCATCGACGTCGCCCTCTTGTACCCGACGATCGGCATCTGTTGGGAGGGGCATGTGACCGACCCCGCTCTCGCCACGGCCTACAGCCGGGCCTACAACCGCTACATCGTGGACTTCTGCTCCCACGACCCCCGCCGACTGGTGCCGGTGGCCCACATCTCCCTGATCGACGAGGACGGCGCCGTGCAAGAAGTCGTTCGGGCCCGAGAGGCCGGCTGCCGAGCTGTCTACCTCTCGCCGGACGCGGCGTCGCGGGCGGGTCGCGGCCTCAGCGATCCGGCGTTTGAACGGTTCTGGTCGACCGTCGAGGACCTGGACATGCCGGTGGGATTCCACGTGATCGTTCGCGACCACTCGGTCTTCCGGCCGCCCGAGATGCAACGCGCCGCCGGCCAGGCCCTCTTCGGGTTCGCCTTCCTCGCCATCGACGTCATGGCGGCCTTCACCGAGATGCTCGCAAGCGGGGTCTTCGAGCAGCATCCGCGGCTGCGTTGCACGGTGCTCGAGTCCGGAGCGACCTGGATCGCCGCCTGGTTGGACCGCATGGACCACAAGTTCGAGGTGATGCGCTCCATCACGCCGACGAGCCTCAAGCCGAGCGAGTACTTCTCTCGCCAATGCATCGTCTCGGCTGACCCGGACGAAACGGTGATCGCCCCGATCATCGAGGCGGTCGGCGCGGACTACTTCGTCTGGGCCTCCGACTACCCCCACATCGACGCCAGCCTGGGCGTCGTCGGCGAGATCCGCTCCCGCCTGGAGCCACTCCCCCAAGAGGACCAAGCCAAAGTGCTGGGCCTCAACGTGGCGCGGTTCTACGGACTCGAGCTCGGTCGTGGCCTCTGAGATCGCTACTTGGGCGGGCGCCGGCTCCGCATCCGCTTGCCATCGGTCGAAAGGCCGAGGGCTGGCCAGGCGAACCGCAGGACCTGCCCCTTGACCGCCGAGCGACGCCTGAGCCTCTGGTGCTGCACGTCGACCGCTGCGTGCATCAGGGCGTGGATGCTGTAGGCGTCCGCCTCCGGACGGGGCGAATCGAGCACGCCCGCTCGGTGCCCCGCCCGCAACGCCTTGATGAGCGGCGGACAGAACATCCGCTGCATCTCGGGCAGCGACGAGGCAAGGGTGTAGGACGCCAACACCGAGGGAGCGGTGAAGATGCGGGTCGTCGGGGCGATGTCGGGGTCGTAGAGGAGGTCGAGAAATGCGTCGATCCACGCCTCCACGGCGTCGAGCGGGTCCTTGGTCCGCTCCACCGCACTCGCAAGAAATCGGGCCACCCGATCCCGCTCGCGTTGGATAAGGGCCAACAGCAGCTCGTGTTTCGAATCGAACTGCCGGTAGAAAGAGCGGGTCGAGAGCCCCGCCGCGCTCAAGATGTCGTTGACCGACGTCCGTTCGTAGCCCCTCTCGGCCATCACCAGCACGGCCGCATCCAACAGAATCCGCCGTTCCGTGACGGAGTCGAATCGTCGGGGCCGGCCCCGACGGGGCGGATCGACCCCTGCCTCCCGCTCTACCTCGGCCTGCAGCATGGAACCATTACAGCAGACAGGCCGACAGCGGTCGGTCGACCGGGGCTCGCCGGACGGGGGCGAGGAGGCGCCATCGCCGAGATCTCGGACCCGGATCTCACCCTGGACGCCCGAGATTCGCCCCGGACGTTGCCAAAATGGCTCCGGGCCATCCACGGCGAGACCAAGAGCTCCAGGCCATTCGTCGCGCCTCGCCGATGGGCTGCTACAGGCGGTAGAGCCGCTGGGCGTTGCCGCCCAGAATCTTGCGTTGGACCTCCTCGGGGAGGACGGCGATCTTGTCGGCTACCGATTGCAACGGACTCGGGTACAGGCAGGTCGGGTGGGGGAAGTCCGTCTCGAAGAGGATGTTGTCCTCTCCGAGCGTCTCCACGAGCGACGGCAGGTTGTTCCGTTCGAACCAAAACGTGGCGTAGAGGTTGCTGCGGAAGTACTCCGACGGCTTCTTCTTGAGCGCCCGCACCTCCTCCGGGGCGTTCTCGAACATCTCGTAGTCGAGGGCCTCGAGGATGAAGGGGATCCAGCCGCAGGCGCTCTCCACCGAGACCCACTTGAGGTCGGGGTGGCGGTCGAAGAGCCCCGAGACGATGCCATTGGCCACCACCCGGGCGTTTCCCACGAAGAGCAGGGTCCCGGTCAAGGCCAGCTTGACGTTGTCGGGGTGAGAGGTCCAGGGGTATCTCCCGGACCAGGTACTCGACGTGACGCTCGCGCCGATGTGGAAGTGGACGGGCAGCTGGAGCTCCGTGCAGGTCTCCCAGAGCGCGTCCCAGGCAGGATCGGCCAGGTCCGGGCCCCCGATGTCGTCGGGGTCGGAGGTCATGTTGACGCCCCGCATACCCATCCCGGCGACCCGCCGGGCCTCGGCGGCGGAAAGGTTGACGTCCCAAGCCGGAAGGAGGGGCATCGGGAGCAGCCGGTTGTTCGACTCGGCCTGGATCTCCGCCTGGATGTCGTTGTACATCTGGATCACGGTCAGGCTGAGGTCGGGATCACCGACGAGGGCCAGGTCCTGACCGCCGAGGCTGAGGGTGCTCGGGAAGATCACCTGGGCGTCGATACCGGACTCGTCCATGACCTCGAGACGAACCTTGGGATCATAGGCACCGACGTGGACGTCCTCGATTCTCCACTCGAGCAGGCCGAGCTGGGCCGGCACCTTCTGCCCGTCTCGGCCGACCACCGCGGCCCCCGTGGCCCTGCCCATCGGGTGACCGTCGAACACCCAGTGCGGAACGCCCTCGATCTCCTCGACGCGAGGCACCCGGTCGCGAATCTTGGCCGGCGCCCGCTTGGTGAAGAGGTCATGGGGCTCGGTCCAGTGGCTGTCGGCGTCGATGACCAGCGTGTCAATCATCTCGTGCATCCCTTTTCGCTATGAGGGTTCCCGAAAACCCTAGCCAACGGACTCCGTAGGCGGCACTTGTAAAGCACGCCGCAATTGCACAGTATTTGTACCCGTCGATGGTTTGACCGTGCTGGCGCGCTGACCACCAGAGGCCCAGACGAACCAGTGAGGCGGGCCATCCAGCGGACCGGAGGGTGGAGCGTGCCGATCTTCAATCACACGGGGCAGGTAGTGACGGACCTCGAGCGTTCCAAGCGCTTCTACGAGGAGGTGCTGGGCTTCACCTTTTGGCACGAGATCCGTCCGCCCGACGAGGCCACGTCCAAGCTCAACCAGCTCGAGCCACCGCTCGGCATCACCGCCTCCTATCTGTACCTCGACGGATTCGTGCTCGAGCTCATGCACTACTCGGCTCCGGGAGCCGTCGCGGAGTTTCGCAAGAGGACGATGAACGAACCCGGCCTCACGCATCTCTCCGTCTCCGTTCCCGATGTACGGGCGACAGCCGAAAAGGCGGTCGAGTACGGGGGCGAGATCCTGGAGGACACCGACCTCGGAGGAGTGGCGCTCTTCATCCGAGATCCCGACGGGCAACTCCTCGAACTGCTTCCGGAGTCCTTTCGGGAGCACCTCCCTCCCAAGAGCTGACCGACTCAGGCCAACGCGGCGTGCTCCCCGGGCAGCTGCTCCAGCTCGAGCTGCACCTCGTCTCGCCGGATCGGCGTCCCGTTGACCAACACATGGCGCATTCCCGTTGGCTCCTCGGCCGTCAGGCGCTCGCCACCCGCTGGGAGGTCGCGAAGCCTGCGCTGTGGACCCGGAGCGACCGTGGCGGGATCGAACACGGTGATGTCGGCGTGGAATCCCTCCCTGAGGTAGCCACGCCGGTCGAAGCCAAACATGTCCGACGGCTCCCCGGTGAGCTTTCGTACCGCCTTCTCGAGGGGCATGGTCCCGCGGTCGCGCACCCAGTTGCCCAGGAGGTCCGTAGGCAGAGGCGCGTCGCAGAGCTGGTCGACGTGCGCCCCTGCGTCCGTGAGGCCCAGCGCGGTGTGATCTTCGTTGAGCAGCCTTCCCACCGCGTCGGGATCGTCGTTGGCCATATAGACGCGGTAGCGGGTCCCCAGATCCTCACCAAGCGACAGTTCGCACATCAAGTCGAACGGGCCGGTCCCACGTTCAGCCGCCACGTCGGCGACCCGACGTCCGACGAGCTCGGGATAGCGCTCGGTCTCGGAGATCTCGATCTTCTGCCAGTCGGGGACGAAGCCCGTGGTGCTCGCTCCGAAGTCCTCGAACGCCTTGGCTCGCCATGCGGGGTCTCGGAACGCCGCCTTCCGCAGATCCCTGCTCACCTTCATGAGCTCCGCGAACACCTCGCTCGAGTTTAACGTGTACGCGTCGGCGAGGGTGAACTGCATCGTGAGGGGCCGGGGCGTCACCTGCGGCCACACGTTGACCCCGTTGGCGTTGCCGTCTTCGAGCAGTCGCACGATCTCGTTGTGCTGACCATTTGCCGAAGCGAAGAGCGGGCAGGTGAAGGGCCGGCCAATCCTGGGTTGCCATCTCCAGTTGTCCGGGTACTCGCACTGCCAACCCGGTGTGGTGAGGATGACGCCGCGCCCTGCCTTTCCCGCCGCCATGAACAAGGCCTCGACCTCGTCCATCTCCGCGAAGCGGCTCGGAACCGGCTTTCCGTCGACGCCCCGGTGGGCGAACGAGAAGCTGGTCGAGAACCCGGCTGCGCCGGCGTCGATCGCCTCTCCCACGAGGCGACGCATCGTCTCGATCTCGTCGGCGGTGGCAGCCCGTTCGTACGCGGCGTCACCCATGGCATACAGCCGGACGGCGCTGTGGCCGACGTACGCCGTGTAATTGAGCGCCGTGCCGCGACGCCGGACCAACGCGAGGTAGTCCGGGTGGGTCTCGAATTCCCAGAGGATGCCCGCCTTGAGCGAGGCGGCGTCCATTCCTTCGACATTCTCGAGCGTATGCACGATCGTGTCGTGGTGCTCGGGGCGGCACGGGGCGATCGTGAACCCGCAATTGCCCGCCACGACGGTCGTGACGCCGTGATACGAGGAGGGCTTGAGCTCGCGATCCCAGAAGACCTGTGCGTCGAAGTGGGTGTGGATGTCGATGAAGCCCGGAGCCACGACACAACGCGAGGCGTCGAGCTCGGTCCTGCCTTCGAGTCCGGCACCGATCTCCTGGACGACGCCGTCGGTGACGGCCACGTCGGCCACGCGCCCCGGCGAGCCGGTCCCATCGACGACCGTTCCTCCCCGAATTACCAGATCAGCTGGCATCTATGCCCCCTCTCGGGTACTTCATGAACTCCAGCAAGTTGCCGTCGGGGTCGCGCGTGTAGACGCTCGAAGCTGTCGTTTGTCGGCCGCCCTGACGCTCCACCGGGCCTTCCTCGATCGTCGCGCCGGCCCCGGCGAGCAGCTGCTGCAGCGCTTCCGAGGATCCCTCCCAGACGAAGCACAGGTCCCCGCACGGCGGCTCCGCGGCCGGGGCCCGCAACGAGAACCTCCGTTGCCACACCTCGGGGCGGTGAAAATTGATCATCTGGTTTCCAATATAGACCTGCACCAGATAGTCGTTCTCGGTGACCTTCAGCCCCAGGGTTCGGTAGAAGGCGCTCATCGCCTCGGCATGCCGCATGGGAAGTGCAACGTGGTCGAAACCGACCACCTGGTCTCCCATCGAGGGATCCGGGTCAGGCGACATGCTCGAAGCCGTAGAGCCGGGCGCAGTTCAAGGCGGTGATCTTTCGGACGTCTCCGGGCGGCAGCGCCCCCAGGGTCTCCTGGATGGCCCGCTGGGACTCGGGGAAGGTGCTGTCGGTATGGGGGTAGTCGGAGGCCCACATCACGTGGTCGGCCCCGAGCATCGGGACGGCCTGCGGAGCCAGCTCCTCCTCCTCGAAGGTGGCGATGACCTGGCGGCGGAAGACCTCGCTCGGGGGGTCCTTGGGCGCGTAGTCGATGCTGTCCTTCAAGGCCCGCCACTCCATGTCCATGCGGCTCAGGTAGTAGGGCAGCCACCCGAGGCCGGCTTCGGCCAGGACGAGCCTGAAGTCGGGGTGGCGCTCCAGCATCCCACCGAAGATCATGATGGCGAGGGCCTCGTCGAGCTGCAGCGGCAGGAGCGAGGCGAAGGCCGCCGACTGCCACTTGCCGATCTGGTAGCTGAGCCGGGGGGACGCCCCTCCCTTGATGTGGAAGCTGAGGGGGATCTTGGTCTGCCCGGCCGCAGCCCATAGACGGTCCCACACCCGATCGGTGGCGTCGATGTCGAAGACGTCGATGATCGCCCCTCGATGCCCCTTGGCCGCAGAGCGCTCGAGCTCGGCGACGGCCGCCTCCGGGGAATGGCTCGGGAGGAACGCCAGGACGCAGAGTCGGTCGGGAGCCGACGCATTGAACTCCTCGACCGCCCAGTCGTTCCAGGCCGCATAGCAGACGTCCTGCAGCTCGGGCTCGGGGATCGAAAGGGTCAACGGGACCGGCCCGTAGATGACCGAGGCCCAGACGCCGTCGCGGTCGAGATCCTCGAGACGGAGCTTCGGATTGGAGGCTCGGAACCCGTCGTCTTCGATGCCGGCCCGGCCGATGGCCCCCAGGCCCTTCAGGTGCTCGGTCCCGGGCGGACGCCCGCTGCCACCGAGGACCCGGTCGCCGGCCACCCAGGTGGGCACGCCGTCGCGGTCGACGACATGGGGGGCCTGCTCGGCATAGCGCTTCGACACCCGCGACTCGAAGACGTCCGGCGGTACGGCGTTCAGGTCGAGATGATCGTCGCAGGAGTAGATGCTCGACGCGTCCATGTTCTCTCGTTTCCCTTCTCGCTTCGGGATTGCCAAGGGTCGGGCGCCGCGTGCGGTTCGGTCGGAAGCCGACTGGGCCCGGTCCCGTGGTGCACCTCGGCGCGGCGCTCACGAACTATCTTTCGATACTCCCGGGTTTTTCGCAAGTGGCGTTTTCGTAGTTTGCCACGCGGTGGGGAGGTCCGCACGCGTCGGCCAGCACCTGCGAGAAGCAGTGCTGGTCAATGCTCCTGCCCCCGCCTCCCCTGTGCGCAGTCGGCGACTTCGCCGGCCTCAGGTCGCGAGGCCGATCGCCGGCGCGACGAAGCGGAGAACCTGTGCCTTGACCAGGGACCGCCGCTGCAGGGGGCGCCGACGGGCGTTCGCGCCGGCCTGTATCAGCGCATGGATGCTGTAGGCGTCCTCCTCGGGCCGGGGCGAGTGGAGAAGGTGGGCCTGGTGCCCTGCCCGGAGGGCCTTGATGAGAGGCGGGCAGTACATCCGTTCCATGTCGGGATAGGACGTGCCGAGGGTGTACATCTCGAGCACGGCAGGAGTGGTGAAGACGTGGGTGAGCGGCCCGATCTCCGGGCTGTAGATGAGCTCCAGAAAGGCGTCGATCCACGCCAAGACCCCCGCTACGGGATCCTCGGTCTTCGCCACGGCACCTTCGAGAAAGGCCGCCACCCGCTTGCGCTCGCGCTCGATCAGGGCCAGCAGGAGCGCATGCTTCGAATCGAACTGGCGATAGAAGGAGCGGGTCGAGAGCCCGGCCTCGGTCAGGATATCGCTGACCGAAGTGTCGTCGTAGCCCCGCTCCGCCATGACCTGCATGCCGGCTTCGAGCAACATCCTTCGCTCCGTGGCCGCGTCGAACCGGCGGGGGCGGCCGCGGCGGGGCTGGAGCGCCTGGGCGTCCCCGGTTTGCCGCATCGCCCCAGCGTACTGCCGGTAGAGTCGGCCAGGACCGGGCGCCATGCGAGTGCCATTTTCGAATTGCCCGAGGACCAATCGGATCGCGCCGCCCGAGCGCTCGACTGATACTGTCCCGGTCAGTTTCAAATTGGCTGGGGCGAGAAGGTCGTCGACGTTTCCCGGCCGGTCGCGGCGTCCCGCAAGGCTCGCGGTTTGCGCCCTTTGCTGGTCGACGCCGGCGATGCAGACACGATCGGGCGGACGTACGTCTAGATTCCTCACCAAGGAGAACGCTCATGTTGGATCTGCTGATTGAGGGCGCCACCGTTGCGGACGGGACGCGATCGCCGGCGACGGTCCGACCCATCGGCATCGTCGACGGGCGCTTCCGCACGGGCGATGATCTCCGAGGGTCGCACGCCAAGCGCCGCGTCGACGCCACCGGCCTTGTGGCGGCTCCGGGATTCGTCGATATCCACACGCACTACGACGCCCAGGTCTTCTGGGACGCCCACCTGACGCCCTCTTCACTTCACGGAGTGACCACCGTCGTCGCAGGGAACTGCGGGTTCTCGATCGCTCCGCTCGCCCCAGGGGGTGATGAGTACCTCCAGAGGATGTTGTCCCGCGTGGAAGGCATCCCGCTGGCGGCGCTTCAGCACGGGGTTCCCTGGAGCTGGAGCTCCTTCGACGACTACCTGACCGCGGTCGAGCAGGCCGCGCCGGCGTTGAACTTCGCCGCCCTCGCCGGCCACTCCGCCATCCGACGCTTCGTCCTCCAAGAGGACTGTCACACCCCCGTGCCTGCAGAGAGCGCGGTCGCCGAGATGTGTGGCCTCGTGCGCGAAGCCATGGAGGCCGGGGCGCTCGGATTCTCCTCGTCGTGGGGTGAGGCGCACTTCGACGGAGAGGGACGACCGGTTCCTTCACGCAGCGCCGGGGCAGAGGAGATCCTCGCGCTTTGCCGTCAGATTGCGGCCTTCCCCAGGGCGCAGCTCGAGTTCATCCCTACGCTCGGGCGCTTCGACAGCGGGCATCGATCGCTCATGGCGGACATGTCCCGGGCAGGAGGTGCCCCACTCAACTGGAACGTTCTCCTGGCGACCGACGAGGAGGCCTACGCGAACAGGCTCTCCGCATCCGATTTTGCCGTCCAACACGGTGGGCGCGTGTTCGCGCTGAGCTATCCGGGTGCCATCCGCGCTCGGGTGTCGTTCATGAGTTCGATCTTCGACGCCATACCCGGATGGTCTCCGACCCTGGCACTGGAACCAGAGCAGATCGCGGCACGCCTCGCCGACCCCGTCGAGCGTCGCCGCCTCTTGGATCTGGCGGAGGCGCATCGCCGAGAGCAGCCGGGCGGGCTGACGAATTTCGGGGACCTGCGCGTGCTCGATGCCTATACCCCCCAGACCAAAGTGGTCGAAGGACGCTTGCTCACTGAGCTGGCGACCGAGCGGAATGTGTCGAGCTTCGACGTTCTCTGCGATCTTGCGGCGTCGGACATCAAAATGGGCTTCGTCCGGGATCCGGGGAACGACGATGACGATGTCTGGGACCTGCGGATGGCTTCGTGGCGAGACGAGCGCGTGCTCATCGGTGCCTCGGATGCGGGTGCCCATGTCGACATCATCACGACCTTTGACTACCCGGTCGCCCTCCTTGCCCAGGCGCGGGATCGAGGCGCCATGGACGTGCCCGACGCGGTGCGCCTGCTTACGGCCGTTCCGGCGTCCTTGTACGGATTGACAGACGTCGGCCGAATCGCTGATGGTTGCCGCGCCGACCTCGTGCTCTTCGATCCCGAAGCGGTCGCCCCCGGTCCCACCACGTGGCGCAACGATCTGCCGGGTGGTGCGGGTCGGCTCTATTCCGCACCGGAGGGCATACATCGAGTCTTCGTGAACGGAGTCGAGACCGTGACGGGTCAGGCGACCACCGAGGCCCGGCCCGGGCGGGTCATCCGGAGGGCGTCCGAGACGTGACCTCCGCGCCTGCCCGAACCGCGCGGCGGTGAGCTCCGCTATGAGCGATTGCCCTGCGGCACGCGCGAAGAGAGGGCCGACGCGAAGGACGTCCATGCCGAGGCGCGACGCCGCGCCTCGTCCGCGATCTCGTAGACCCGACTGAGAGGGACGGCCCCTACGTGGGCCTCCCACTCACCGGTGATGACGGTCTGCTCGAACCAGGGCCTACGCCGATGCAACGGCCGAACGGCCCGTCGAGTACGAGTAGAAGCCCTGGCCCGTCTTCCGCCCCAACAGCCCGGCTTCCACCATCCGCACCAGCAGAGGAGGCGGGGCATAGAGCGGCTCCTTAAACTCCTCGTAGAGGGAGAGGGAGATGGCCTGCGCGGTGTCGAGGCCAATGAGATCGGCCAGCGCCAAGGGCCCCATCGGGTGTGCGCAGCCGAGAACCATCCCCGAATCGATGTCCTCCGCCGTGGCGAAGCCGGACTCGAGCATGCGAACGGCCGACAGGAGGTACGGAACCAACAGTGCGTTCACGATGAAGCCGGCCCGGTCTCTCGAGTCGATCGCCCTCTTGCCGAGCTGGCGGGTCGCGAACCGGCGGGCCGCCTGGAGCGTCGCCTCCGACGAGACCAGCGAGGTCACCAATTCCACCAGCGTGAGGACGGGTACCGGGTTGAAGAAGTGGATCCCGATCACGTTCGACGGTCGCCCCGTGGCCATGGCCAGCTTCATGATGGGGATCGAAGAGGTGTTGCTTGCCAGGACCGCGTCGGGGTCCTCGACCAGAGCATCGAGCTCACCGAAGAGCTTCACCTTGCTGCCCTCGTCCTCGGCGATGGCTTCGATCACCAGGTCCCGGTCGGCCAGCTCGGCCAGGTCAGTGGTGAACCTGAGGCGATCGGCAGCGGCACCCCGCTCGGCTCCGGTCATCTTGGCAGCCGATATTGCCCGCGCCATGGAGTCCTGGATCCTGCGCTCCCCTACCTTGAGCGCCGACTCGTCGATCTCGCACACGACCGTGTCGATGCCAGCCCGAGCACACACCTCTGCAATTCCGGATCCCATCAACCCACACCCGACAACGCCTACCCGGTCTGCCACGGGGATCTCCTTCTTCCGCCGGTTGGCAGCGCGCACGGTGGCGCCGCCGGTCTCTGCACCGAGGGACCAAGCCCAACGACGGGCAGGAATCCTATTTTGCATAGGGGCTTGACGCAAAGACTGCGTGCGATCCATCCCGCAAGTGGCGGCCCGCCGATCGACCGTACCGCCGCCTACAGTGATCGCCGGTGGCAAGGCTCGATCCGGTGAGTGGGTTCGATCTCGAGACGGTCGACCGACTGCTCACGACCACTCGAGCCGTCCGCCGGCGCCTGGATTTCGATCGCGACGTCCCATTGGACGTCGTTCGCGAGTGTCTGACTTTGGCCGTGCAGGCGCCAACCGGGGACAACGCCCAGCGCTGGCGCTGGCTCGTCGTTGCAGATCCCACCGTACGGGAGCGCCTGGGTCAGCTCTATCGAGGCGTCCCCAGGACACCCGAGGTCGTGCCCGAACCCTTACCGATGTCGGACCAGCGGCGCAGGATGTTGGCATCCGCCCGCTTCCTCATGGACCACATCACCGAAGTGCCCCTCTTCGTCCTTCCGTGCACCCAGGAGGTCGGTCACGCCGCCGGATGGGCCCCGTCCATCTATCCCGCCGTATGGAGCCTGATCCTGGCGCTCCGCAGCCGTGGCCTGGGATCGGTGATCACGACCGCCCACCTCTACCGGCGCGAAGAAGCGGCGGCGCTACTGGGTGTGCCCGAGGGCTATGCGCAGGCCTGCCTCCTCCCGATCGCGTACTACAAGGGCACGGATTTCCGTCCGGCCGACCGTCTGCCGATCGAAGACGTCGCGTACTTCAACCACTGGGGTTCACCGCTTCCGGCCTCCTAGGCGGAATACGAAATCCGCCTCACACCCATCGCCCCATCGATCGTCGGGTGCGATACTGGACTCGATGATCCGTCCGCGGTCCGCCGACACCGCCACGGGAACAGCATCCCTTCTCCCGGATCCCCCACCCAGGGACGTGCGGTACACCGTCATCTCCGTCGACGACCATCTCGTCGAGCCCCCGGACATGTTCGAGGGTCGATTGCCCTCGAAGCTCCAGCCAGCCGCTCCCCAGGTGGTCGAGACTGCCGAGGGCGACGAGATCTGGAAATTCGATGGGAATGTCTATACGCAACCCGGGGCGAACGCCGTCGCCGGTCGCCGGCCGGAAGCGATCACCAGCGAGCCGTACCGCTTCGACGACATGCGACCCGGATGCTGGGACATCGACGCCCGCGTCAAGGACATGGACATCAACGGAGTCTGGGCGTCGCTCAACTTCCCATCGATGATCACCGGCTTCTCCGGGCGGGTGTTCTCCGGTGCCAAGGACCCCGAGCTGGGCCTTGCCGTCACCAAGGCCTTCAACGACTGGGTATACGAATGCTGGTGGCAGCCCTACTCCGAGCGCATCATTCCGCTCGGCATCACCTTCCTCGCCGATGCGGAGCTCGCCGCAGCCGAGATCCGACGCAACGCGGCGCGGGGCTTCCGATCCGTGACGCTGCCGGAACGTCCGCACCTGTTGGGATTTCCCGGCATCTCTTCTCCGTACTGGGACCCCGTGCTCGAAGCGTGCCAGGAGACCGACACCGTCATCTCCCTCCACGTCGGTTCGTCCGGCCTACCGGGAGACTTCGATCCCGGAGCGAACCGAGCGGGCCTCTCCGCCAGCCTGTTCGGGCAGCTGTCACTGACCGCGTGCGCCGAATGGATCTGGGCCGGGGCTCCGGCCCGCTTCCCAGGTCTCAAGATCGCGCTGAGCGAGGGCGGCATCGGTTGGGTCGCCATGCTGCGAGACCGGCTGGAGACGATCGCCCGGCGCTCTGGGTACGGCAAGGGCTACCCGGGAGACGCCACCCCGGCCGAGGTCCTACAGCGGAACTTCTGGTTCTGCACCATCGACGATCCCTCGACCATCGACACTCGAAAGACCGTCGGTGTCGACAAGATCATGATCGAGGTGGACTACCCGCACGGCGACACCACCTGGCCGGACACCCAGAACGTGATCGACCAGGTCTGGGGTCACATCCCGACGGACGAGCTGCGCAAGATGACCCATCTCAACGCTGCAGCCCTGTACCGTTGGCCGCTGCCGGCCGAGACGTTGCCCGGGCCCTCCTAGGCCCGGCACCGGTTCGAGGTCATCGCTTCGGTCCGAGCAGGCGCGCGAGGTTGGCGCGAGTCTCATCAGCGCGCCACTGTTCCTCCACCTGACGATCGATCGCGACACCTTCTTCGTCGGCGATCCGCCGGAGAACGTGCCGGCGCAAGCTCAGCTTGGCGAGCTCGTAGGCCCTCTGATCGAGCGACGCCAGGCGTTCTGCCGTCGCTTGCGCAGCGGGGATGAGCTGATCGAGCGGTGCCGCTCGGTGTGCCAAGCCGAGGGAGATGGCATCTTCGTGGCTCACGAGATCGGCACCTATGACCAGGCGCTCGGCGTGCGCGCCGCCGACGAACATGACGAGCTCGATGGCCGGAGTCGGGAACGCGACGCCTACTTCCAACTCCGTGACCCCGATCCGCGCCCCTTCGGCGATGAGCCGCTGATCGCAAGCACATGCCAACAGACAACCCCCGGCGACCGCCGGCCCGTTGATCGCGGCAACCGTCGGCTTCGGGAAGCTGAAGAGCTTGACCAAGGCGGATCCGAGCGAGCGGAGCAGGAGATCGGAGTGCTCCTTGTCCTTGGCGAGCACCTGGTCGACGGCCACTCCCGCCGAGAAGACCTTGCCCTTGCCCGTCAGGACAAGGGCACTCACGCCGGGATCACGCGCCGACTGATCGAGCACGGCTTCGATCTCCCGACAGAGCTCCAGGTCGATCGCATTGACCTTGTTCGTCGCCAGCTCGATCCACAGGATCGAGCCATTCCGACCGAGGTCCAGCCGCTGGTAATCGCCGTATTCGCTCATATCCGGCTCCTAGTCCTTGGGACGACTCCGTGGCAACCCGAGTCGACCCTCGGCGACGATCTCTCGCTGGATCTCGCTCGAGCCCCCATAGATCGTCCCGACTGCGGCCGTGCGCACGTGATGCTCGAGCTCCCCCTCCAACGGGGCTCCGCCAACGCCGGGCTGCAGCACTCCTGCGGGACCGAGCATGTCGACCAACGCGGAGTAGTGCCGCTGGTCGGCCTCGGTGAAGAACAGCTTGGCCATCGATCCCTCGACGCCCGGAAGCTCGCCCTTCGCGTTCATCCAACGCACCCGCAGGCCGAGCAGCCGGGCGACCTCCTCGTCCACGGCGATCCGAGCCAGGCGCTCCCGGTTCTTGGGATCGTCGTAGTACGTCCCTCCGCCGGGTGGCTCGTTGGACATCGCCCAGGCGGCGACACGCTCCGCGAGCGTCGGGCCCACGGACCCCCGACCGCCGCCACCCCGCTCGTAGACGAGTGCAACGCGCATGACCCGCCAGCCCTCGTCGACCGGGCCGATCCGCATCGTGTCGGGAACCCGGACGTCCGAGTAGAAGGTGGCGTTCGTGCGCTGCCCGCCCAACGTGTAGACCGGCTGGAGCTCGAAGCCCTCCGCATCGGTCGGCACGAGGAACATCGTGAGTCCCTTGTGTTTCGGCAGGTCGGGATTGGTCCTGGCCAGCAGGAAGACATGGGAGCACGACTGCGCCGTGCTGGTGAACATCTTCTGGCCGTTGATCATCCATTCGTCCCCATCGCGCACGGCGCGGGTCTTCGCTGCCGCCACGTCGGAGCCCGAATCGGGCTCGGTGTACCCGAGAGCGATCAGGATCTCTCCGCGTAGAGCCCCGCTGGTGATGGTCCTCTTCTGCTCCTCGTCACCAACGTGGAGGATGGTGCGCAGCACCATCTGGGTGGTCGCCCAACCATCGGTGTACAGGCCGGCGTCGGAGACCGCGTCGAGCACCGCTCGCGCGTAGCCCGAGTCCGTATCCGATCCGCCGTACTCGGGCGGCCAGCCGGCGCCGAGAATCCCGTCACGGGCGAGGCGCTGGTGAAGCTCGTCCGTGTGATGCGTACCCGACCGGTACTGCTCCCACGCCCAGCCCGAGCTGACGTTGTCCGCGACCCACGCCCGGGCCGCTTCGCGATGCTCGGAAAGGCGGTCGGACGTCGAGAAATCCACCTCACATCCCCCCGTTCTCGAACAGACGGGCCGCGAGCTCTTGGTAGCCAGCAGCAGGATCGCCGTAGACGAGCGGCCACGCCTTGGCTCGCCGGAAGTAGAGCTGGATGTCGTATTCGAGGGTGTAGCCGTAGCCCCCGTGGAAGTGGAGGCTCTCCGCTGCCGCACGGAAGGACACCTCCGAGGCGAACAAGAACGCCATCGATCCGAGAGCGGCGGCGTCCGGCAGCCCCGAGTCGGCCGCCCATGCCGCCTCGTAGGTCAGCAGGCGAGCTCCTTCGAGATCGGTCACCGCGTCCGCGAGGCGGTGCTGGACGGTCTGGAACCATGCGATCAAGACCCCGAACGCCCGACGCTGCTTGACGTAGTCGGTCCCCATCTCGAGCGCGCTCTGCCCGAGCCCGACCAGAGCGGCCGCCATCAGCAGCTGCCATTCCTGGCGAGCCCGATCGAATGCGGCCGTGGCCGACGCACCGCTCGCCAGGACCAGGCGTTCGTCGATCCCCGAGCCCCGATCCGCTAGGGGGGCCGTCCCGAGGTTGGCGGGAACGTCGAGGGGCGTTCGCGGGCTCACGGCAGATCGCAGGGCCACGACATCGTCGCCATCCACGGCGAGAACAACGTCCGCCACCGCGCCTCCTGGCACGAGAGACGCCACCCCGTCCAGCAGCGGTCGCAACGCCAGCGTGAGCAGGGCATTCCCTGCAACCGTCTCCTCGAGTAGGGCTTTGGCCGCTCCGGATCCAATCCCACTCAGGCGAGCGGCCAGGTTCGTTGCCGCAGCGGCCTCGACCAACGGGACCGGAGGAATCCGCCGTCCGAACTCCTCGGCGGTCAGGACGAGGTCGAGCATCGATGCCCCGTCCCCACCGAGGTCCTCGGGTACCGCCATGGCCGCCAGTCCCATGGCGGCGACCTTTTCCCACAGATCCTGGTCGAAGCCGATCGGTTCGGCTGCTCGAATGCGCTCCGGCGTCGACTCCTTCGAGAAGAAAGTCGCGAGATGTTCCCGAAGATCTTGCTGCTCTTCGCTATATGCAAGGTCCATTTTCATCCCTCCACGGCGCACCTTACCTGGCGACGCCCCTGCGCGGAAGTGCCGAGGATCGTCGAGCTGGCCTGACTCGGCCACTTGCTCGAGGGCGAGAACCGGCCCGCGAAGCGGGCGCGTCGGCTCAAGCCTCGTTGATGAACTCGAGGAGTAGCGGTGCCGCATGAACCCATGGCCCGAAAAGCGTCCCCGTGCCCGCGGCGGTCGCTCTTTGGGCCTGCTCCCAGGCATCCTCGGGCCACGGAGGCTCGGCCAATCGGGAGCCCTTGATGAGGGCGTGGACCTCGAACGAGGTCCGCTTCGGGTGGTCGTAGTCCTTCTCGCCGCCGCGAATGATCAGCGTGGGCACTCCGATCTGTTCGAATTCCCAGTCCGAGACTCCGGGAATCGGCTCATTCGGCTTGGGGATGAAGGCATCGAGCCAACGGTTCATCACCTGCTCGAACTGCGAGGCGCCGATGGCGAGCAGACGGTCCCGGTTGCGCGGGTTGGCGGCGATGAGATCGGCCCAGCCGCCCGCGGGGCCCGACAGCTCCATGACACCTTCCATGCCACGAGTGCGAACCGCCGCCAGCTCGTTCATGACGTACACCTGAGCCAGTTTCATGGTGCTGTAGGTGCCGCCGACGATGTGCCACAAAGCCAGCTTTCGCACGAGATCGGGCCACATCATCGTAAAGATGATCGAATCCCGCGCTCCCCGGACCCGCCGGCTGCGACGACCCGGTCGATGCCGAGCTGCTGCAGCAGCAATCCGAGGGTCTCGGCCCTCATGTGGGACTCCGACCGACCGTACACCTGCACGTCGGATCGTCCGCAGTTGGGCCGGTCCCACAGCAGGACGCGCTTGCCCCCGTCGGCCAAGGCATAGGCCAGCTCGTGCACACCCCCGTAGTCCTTGCTGAACCGGCCACCCGGAGTCAGAACGACGACCTCGCCGCTTTCCGGCCCAACCATCTCGAAAACGACTGCGCCCCCGCGGACCTCGATCTCACCGACTGACACGCTTCTCCCCCCAACCCCATCGGCCATCTCCTGACGGTGGGCCGAATGACGGGTAAGCTCTGCGCTGGCCTTTGTGCCGGCGCGGCTCCTGAACCTAGCCTGGAGACCCCGGCGCCGGCGCCAAGACGGTGCCTGGCGTTCCCGGCCGCATCTCCTGGAACCCTCGCGACGATTTTAGTAACATCGATTTTCGTGAACAGGGGGAACGGTTCCAGCGGCGCAGGCTCCTTCGACCCGGATGCCGTCCACGCCAAGTATCTCGAAGAGCGCGACAAGCGCCTGTTCGAGGGGCGAGCGGCCATCCGGGACCTGACCGGCGAGAGCGTCTTCGCCAAGTACCGGGAGGACCCGTTCACGCCCTTCACCCATCGGGACCCCATCTCCGACAGGGTCGATGTGGCGGTCGTGGGTGCGGGCATCGCGGGCCTCATGGCAGGAGCCGAGCTACGCAAGGTCGGGATCGACAAGATCCGCCTGATCGACGAAGCCGGTGGGGTCGGTGGCACGTGGTACTGGAACCGCTACCCCGGGGTGATGTGCGACGTGGAGTCGTACATCTACATGCCACTGCTCGAGGAGCGCGGCTACGTCCCCACGCGCCGGTATGCCTTCGGGGACGAGATCCGCGAGCACCTCGAATGGATTGCCGAGAAGCACGAGCTCGTCGACGATGCCCTGTTCCACACGACCGTGCAGACGACCGAGTGGGACGAGGAACAGGCGCTGTGGGTCATCCGAACCGACCGGGGCGACGAGATCAAGGCCCGCTATGTCGTGATGGCGGTCGGGATCCTGAACCTGATGAAACTGCCCGACATCCCGGGGATGGAGACGTTTAACGGGAGGTCCTTCCACACCGCACGCTGGGACTACGAGTACACCGGCGGGAACCTGCACGGCGGACTCGACAAGCTCGGCGACAAAGTCGTCGCCGTCATGGGGACCGGCGCCAGCGCCATCCAATGCATCCCCCACCTCGCAGAGAGCGCCCAGCACCTCTATGTCTTCCAACGCACGCCGTCGGCCGTCGGGGTCCGGGGAAACCGGCCCACGCCGGAGGTCTTCTCTGCAGAGCTGCGCTCGCGGCCCGGTTGGCAACGCGAGCGGATGTACAACTTCCACGCCATCATCACGGGACGACCCGTGGAGGTGGATCTCGTCGACGACGGCTGGACGAATCATATGGCCAGGGTGTGGAATCCCCGGACGGGTCCGGACATGTCGATCGAAGAGATCATGTACCAGGCGGAAGCGGACGACTTCGAGATCATGGAAGTCCATCGCCGACGCATCGACGAGACGGTGAGCGATCCGGAGAAGGCGCAAATCCTCAAGCCCTACTACCGCTACCTCTGCAAGCGCCCGTGCTTCCACGACGAGTACCTGCCCGCCTTCAACCTGCCAAACGTCACCCTGGTCGACTGCCCCTCGGGGATCGAGCGGGTGACGGAGACGGGACTCGTCTGCGACGGCAAGGAGTACGAGGTCGACTGCCTGATCTACGCCACCGGGTTCGAAGCGGAGCTCACGCCCTTTCCGCGGCGCGCCGGCCACGAGATCGTCGGACGGGCCGGCGTCCGACTGGCGGACAAATGGGCGGTCGGCGCCGCCACCCTGCACGGCATCATGTCCCGGGGGTTCCCGAACCTGTTCATCGTGCCGGCTCCTGGTCAGCAGGCCGTGATCTGCGCCAACATCACTCTGGTGAACGTGGAGGGCGCCGAACACATTGCGGCGACCATCGAGCAGCTCGACCGTCGTGGCGTGCGGGCCTTCGACGTGAGCCAGCAGGCGGAGGACGAGTACGTCGCCCAGATCGTCGGCGCCTACCGGGACACCAGCCCCGTGATGGCGGCCTGCACCCCGTCCCGTCTCAACTTCGAGGGCAATCCCAAGGGGATCAATCCCCGGAGCGGTTCGTGGGGAGGCGGTATGGGCGACTTCTGGGGCTACGTAAAGATGCTCGCCGACTGGCGCGAGCGTGGCGACTTCCCCGGGCTGGAAGTGGATCGCCAGGTCGTGGGTCGCTGAGCACGGCGTCGCCGGGCGTCGACGAGCTGAGGGGGAGTAATGGCGTCAACCAGAGGTGGGAGCACGCAACGGGTCGCTGTTGTCACCGGTGGCGCGGCCGGAATCGGTGCGGCTATTGCGGAGGAGCTGGGCAGGAACGGCACGTACGTCGTGACCCTGGATCCGATGGTCACCTTGGATGGCTCGGGCCGGCTGAGTGACTCCGAGCCGTCCACCGCCGACCGCATCGTCAAGGCTGGGGGTGCGGCTCGGGCCTCGAACATCTCGGTGACGGATCGGGAAGCCGTTCCGGCGCTCTTCGCCGAGCTCAAAGAGGAGTTCGGGTTGCTCGATGCCGTGGTGAACGTGGCCGGCATCGTGCGGCCGACGGAATTCGCGAAGGGGACCGAGGTCGACTGGGCCGCCGTTCTCAGTGTCCATCTCGAGGGCTATCTGAACGTGCTCGGCTCGGCTCTCCCCCTCATGGTCGAGGCCGGCCATGGCCGTATCCTGGGGGTGACCTCGGGCTCGGGCTGGCGCCCGGCCAACACCGGTGCCTACGGCTGCGCCAAGAGGGCGGTCGCCGCCCTGACGTGGCAGATCGGACAGACGACGCCTGAAGGGGTGACCGTCAACGCCCTTTCCCCGATCGCCGCAACGCGAATGGTCACCCGGGGCACGACACCTCGGCAAACCGGACCAGCCGAAAATGCTCGAACCGGCGGGCTCTCGCTCGGAGCGATGCCTCCTCCCGAGACCCTGGGGCCGGTCGGGGCCTACCTGGCGAGCGATCGGTTCTCCTGGTGCAGGGGGCAGGTCGTCTTCTCCGGTGGCTCCGAGGTAGCCACGCTCACACCGCCGCACCTCGTCGAGATCTGTCGATCGGCGGAGGTGCGGTCGCTCCCCCATGTGCTCGAGACCGTCGTGCCCACTGCCTTCATCCCAGCCGAGGCGACCCAGAGCACCAACGGCGGCAGCAATCCGCGCTTCGGGCCCGTCTTCGGCGAGGCCCCACGGGCCGGCGCCGACAGCGACCGAATGCACACCTGCGTCGTCATCACCGACGATCAGGAGTGGGGGACACTGGTGAGTGAAGCGCTTTCGGCGAGGGGTGTCACCTGTCTCGGACTCGGCGCCTGGTCGGACTCGCGGCTGGTCGCCGGCGAGGCCGCCAAGGACTTCGAGGGTGCGGCGGCTCAGCTCGCCCGGGCGGCCAGGGAGGGACCCGTCGACGGCGTCGTGCTCGCGCTCATAGGAACGGACGAACGACCGACTCCGGGTGTCGCGGAGTGGCGGCAGGTGCTCGACGAGCATGCCGGAGTGCCCGAGGCAATCCGCAGGGACGCCGGCTGGGCGCGGGCGGTGGCGGACTACTCGAGCCAGGCCGATCGGCCCGTACGAATGGTCAATCTCATCCCAGCCACCACCTCAGGTGGGAAGAGCCGGGCCCAGGCCGCGGCCCAGCTGACCCGTGCCGCTCACACCGCTACTGCCGACCGGGTCGACGCCTACTCGATCAGCGTCGAAAGCGCAGCGACCGGCGACCGCCGAGCGGCGGCCGAGCTGGCCGCCCACCTCCTGTCCGCGCCCGACACCTCGTCCCTGTCGGGCGCCGAGCTGGTCGCCGGGTATGGGTGGCTCGGGCTCCGCAGCCATCCGTACCCGGCAACGTCCATCGCCTACGGGGGGCCCGCGATCCCGGAGTGGCTCGACGGTACGCTCCGCCAGGTCGTCACCGGAAACGCCAGCTGACCGGCAGGGCGGCGCGGACAAGGAGGAATCGATGGCACCGGAGATCCAACGTATCGTGGACGCCCACATCCACCTCTGGGACCCGGCGAACACGGAGTGGTACCCGTATCTGACGGGCCTCCGCGACGTGGGCATGGGCGACCTCACGGGTTGGGCGCGCTATTTCGATCAGAAGATCTACCTGTCCGAGTCGGCCAACTGGAACGTGCAAAAGATGGTGCACGTTGCCGCCGCCTCCGACTTCGTCGGCGAGACGCTGGCCCGGGAGGCCGAGGCGCAGGACACCGGTCACCCGGACGCCATCGTGGGTGGCGTCGCGCTGGTCGACGTGGCCGAAGCCGAGGAGCAGCTCGACCGCCAGATGGCCGCCAGTCGCTTTCGTGGCGTCCGGCCGATGGGCGGGAACATGGAACGGGCCGTCCCGGCTCCAGAGATCCTCCGGGCCCTCCAAGAGCGCAACCTCGTGTTCGACCTCATGGCCCACCCCGACCAGCTGCAAGAGGCCGCCCGAGACCTCGACGGGTGGAGTGAGCTGACCGTGGTCATCGAGCACACCGGCTGGCCCCATGCCGACACCGACGAGGAGTTCGGGCTCTGGACGAAGGGGATGGCCGTGCTGGCCTCCCTGGGGCCCAACGTGCACTGCAAACTGTCCGGCCTGGCCATGCCCTTCCAGACGATGAGCAGCGACGTGTTCCGGCGATGGATCGACTACGTGCTCGACGTGTTCGGGGTTGACCGATGCCTCTTCGCCTCGAACTTTCCCCCCGACAGCACAGCCGGGACCTTCGACGAGCTCTACTCGACCTTCTCCGCCATCACCTCCGGCCTCGCTGCCGCGGATCGGGAGAAGCTCTTTGCGGCGAACGCCGAGCGCGTCTACCGCTGTTGACCGCTACCCGTCTGGAACCGGACAATCGACCGCGTCGGGAACGGCCATGCGAATGGGCGGCGCGTTGCGCCAGTAGACAACGCCGTCATCGTGTGTGGCGGCGGGGTACTGGCCGTCGTGGACCCGGGCCTGATCTCCCTCGCTCCATTGCATCGGTCCATCGCTCAGACCCGCCGGATCACCTCGTCGGCGTAGCGAGCCAATCCCTCCTCGGGTTCCGGCCCGAACATTGCTGCGGGCAGGAGCACCCGGGTGGCGCCTACGGCCTCGACCGCCTTCACGTCGGCGAGGGCCGCCTCCCCGCCAGGGAGGAAGCTGTCCATCGTGACTTCGATCGAGGATGGATCGCGGCCGGCCTCCTCGGCACTGCGCCGGACCATGTCGAGCAGAGCGGGAACGTCGTCGCGCCCCACCCCGAAGGGGAAGAACCCGTCTCCCATCCGTCCGGCCCGCCGTGCCGCGGTCGGGCTGTGACCGCCGATATGGACGGGGATCGCCTTGCCCGGAGGCTGGGGACGGAGGTAGCACTCGGTGAAGCCGACGGTGGCGCCGTCGTAGCTGGCGACGTCCTCGCTCCAGAGCGCCCGCATGGCCTCTATCGCCTCTTCCACCCTCCGCCCACGACCCTCGAAGGGCACCCCGATCGCCTCGTACTCCTCCTCGAGCCACCCGATGCCGGCACCGAGGATGACTCTCCCGTTGGAGAGATGGTCCAGCGTCGCCAGTTCTTTCGCCAGGACCACGGGATTGCGTTCGGGCACGATCAGGATGGCGGTACCGAGCCGGAGAGCGGAGGTGGCATGAGCCACGTACGCCATCCAGATGAGCGGATCGGGAAAGATCGTGTCCTCGCCCGAAGGGATCCGCCCCGAGGGATCGTATGGGTACTTCGACCGGTAGCCCTTGGGGATCACGACATGGTCCACCGTCCACACCGATTCGAAGCCAGCGCGTTCGGCCGCTTGCGCCATGCCGACGGCAGCAGCCGGCCCCGCGAACGGTTCGATGTTGGAGAACGCCAGACCGAACTCCATGACGGGACCCCCTAACCGATCCTGAGCCTGAGTTTCGCTCTTTCGGTTTTCATTATTGCGAGCCAATGCCTAGCACCCCGGTTCGCACGGGTCCAGCGCGTCGGTGCGTCGCACCGAGGGTCGGCCGAGCGTCGCAGAGGACCACGCGTCGTCGGCCGGCTCGTCAGTTGAGCCGATAAAGGGCGCCCGCGTTCTCTCCGAGGATGCGCCGACGCGATTGCGGTCGGAGCGTTTCCATTGCCTCGGCTACGTGCTCGAGAGGCTTCGGGAATGGGGGTCGGAGCTCATGTTGATCCCCCGCATGCCCATGGCGGCGACCCGCTCGGCCTCTCGCACGCTCTCCTCGATGCTCCAAGCGGGAAGGATGGACATCGGAAGGAGGCGGTTGCCGGCCTCTTGCTGCATTTCCGATGGCCGCCCCGTCCACTACCCACGTGTCCTAGCCGTCGATGTGCTCGACGTGGAGAATCCGGTCCTCGTACTTGGCCGGGGCCCGCCTGGTCCAGAGGTCGCGTCGCTCGGTCAGGTGCGAGTCGGCGTCGAGCACGGGCAGCCCCTCGGCGATGGCGTTGACCATGACCCTCCCTTGGTTAGTGCAAATCCTATATTCAAAACCGTACATCAGACGGGCCGGGCAGAGAAGGGCTCGCTGGTGGACCCATCGTGGTGGCTCGGCTCAGCAAGGACACCGAGGGACACGCCGCACGCCGCTCCTCGGTCTCGGGCGCAGGGGATGCCTCACCACCCCGATTTGCAAGTTACCTTTTCGTACCTTGCCATTTCCAGCGGCCCTCGCACGTCGCGGAGGGGGGCGCGGGGACGCGCAGGATCGGTTCGTCGGTGTAGCGTTCTGCGCCGTGGCCGGGGGGTACCGCAACCAGGACTCGGCGAGCATGGAAGATTCTGGCCATCGTGGAGGAGCGGCCCGTTACGTGGGAGCGCGCGTCGCACGCGTCGAGGACCCCCGCCTCTTGACCGGTGGTGGCACGTACGTGGACGACATCCGGCTTCCGGGGATGCTCCATGGGTGCTTTGCCCGAAGTCCTCACCCACGCGCTCGGCTGGGTCGCATCGATCGCCAGGCCGCCGAGTCGTTGGCAGGAGTGCGCCACGTCTTCACGGCGGAGGACCTGAACCCCGACGCTCGGGAGCAGTGGCACACCTCCGTGGGGCGGGACAGCCCGGAGACGCCGCGTCCGCCGCTTGCCGAGGGAGAAGTGCGCTTCGTGGGCGATCCGGTTGCACTAGTGGTCGCGGAGAGTCGCTACATCGCAGAGGACGCGGCGGAGCTCGTCGAGGTCGACTACGAGCCGCTCCCGGCGGTCGTCGACTACACGACGGCGGAATGGAATGAGCACCTCGTTCACGAATCTCACGGATCGAACGTCGTGGGAGAGATCGCCGGGCTTCCTGCGGCTGCTCTCGAGGAGATCTACCAGACGGTCGCACACGTCGTCTCGACCTCCCTGCACCAACAGTCGTGCTCGGCCGCACCGATGGAGTGCCGCGGCATCGTGGTCGACTATTCACGGGCGACGGGTGATCTCACGATCTTCGCGGCAACGCAGTCGCCACACGAGGTGCGCTTGTTCTGCTCACGGTTGTTGGCGGTCCCCGAACACAAGATCAGGGTCGTCGCGAGGGACACCGGGGGCGGATTCGGGCAGAAGGTCATGGTCCAGCGCGAAGAGATGTGCGTGATGTTGGCCGCCAGGAAGGTCGCCGGACCACTGAAATGGATCGAGGACCGGCAGGAGAACCTGCTCGCAGCAGGGAAGTCCCGCCACGAGCACGCCGACGTCAAGATGGCCTTCGACGCCGAGGGCCACATCCAAGCCGCCCAGATCGACTTCGTCTCCGACTGCGGCGCGTACCCCACGCCCTGGCCGGTGTTCACGGCGGCCGCCGTCGGGGTCCTGTTCCCGGGTCCCTACCGGGTGCCGAAGGCGGCCTTCACCACCAAGGCGATCTACACGAACACGGTAGGCCGAACCCCCTACCGCGGACCTTGGCAGTTCGAATCCCTGGCACGCGAAGTGCTACTGGACCGGGCGGCCCGGCAGATGGAGATGGATCCGATCGAGCTTCGCCGGCGCAATTTGCTCCGGCAGGACGAGCTTCCGTACGCGAACCCGAACGGTATGACCTACGAGCGCATCTCGCCGCTCGAGACGCTCGAACAGGCGATCGCCATGTTGGGCTACGACGTATTTCGCGGCGAACAGCGAGCGGCCCGTGAAGAGGGGCGATACCTCGGTGTCGGGGTGTCGACCTACGTAGAGCCCTCGACGCCGGCCTACGGCTCTTACGCGACCGAAGCGGCGACCATCCGGATCGAACCGTCCGGAAAGGTCAACGTCTACGTGGCCGGTGGGTCTTCGGGAAACAGTCTCGAGACGACGGTGGTCCAGCTGACGGCGGATGCCCTCGGCGTCAACCTCGAAGATGTCGCGACCATCCAAGGGGACACAGCGGTCACGGGATTCGGCGCCGGGGCTGCGGGCAGTCGGTCCGGCTCGATGACCGCCGGTGCCATCAAGGAGACGTCCGCAGTGTTGCGGGAGCGGATCGTGGCGATCGCGGCGCACCGATTCGAGGCTGCTCCCGAGGACATCGAGCTGGCAGAGAGCCGGGCGACGGTCCGAGGCAGTCCGTCGGTCGGCATCTCCCTGGCCGAGGTGGCGGCGATCGCCTACTTCCAACCGGAGGCGCTTCCGCCCGGCGTCCCGGCGGGACTGGAGGCGAGCGTCCGCTACACCGCGAAGTCCAACATCTGGGTCAACGCGACCCACCTCTGTACGTGCGAGGTCGATCCGAGGACCGGCAGGGTCACGATCCTCCGATACATCGTCAGCGAAGACTGCGGCCCCATGATCAACCCGAGCGTCGTCGAGGGACAGATCGCCGGCGGCACTCTGCAGGGAATCGGCGGGGCCCTCTACGAGGACCTCGGGTACGACGATGCGGGCAATCCGATCGCCACGACCTTGATGGACTACCTGCTCCCGACGGCGACCGTGGCTCCCGTGATCGAGTACGGGCATATAGAGACACCCAGCTTGGGACCCGGTGGCTACAAGGGTGTCGGGGAGGGTGGAGCCATCGGATCACCGCCGGCGGTCGTGAACTCGGTGGCGGATGCCCTGTCGCCCTTCGGCGTCGCCGTCACCCGGCTCCCGCTCAGCCCCGCTCAGGTGAGGACGTTGATCGAAGAGGCTCGTTCTCACTGACTCAGAAGGGGCTTCGGACCGCCAGGAGGCTCGGCGTCGAAGTCGGCGGCACGGTCGAACGCCGAGAGCACGAGATCGACGTAGCTGCGAAGGAAGTACTCGCGTTGACTGGCATCGGTGATCACCATGGGCTGGTCGTCCTCGACGGCCTGGAGGATCATTCGTGCCACTTCGTCGGGCGGCCGAAACCTCACCGGCTGGGGCATCTGCATCGTGGTGTCGCCCATGGGTCGTTTCGACGGGCCCCCGAAGCGCTCCGGTCGGTTCGCCCCGGATTCGCCGATTCGCGTGACGACGCCGCCAGGGCACACCACGGTGCACCCGACGCCTACGAGTGCGAGCTCCAAACGCAGGTTGAGCATCAGTCCGATGAGCCCGGCCTTGGATCCGGCATAGGGCCCGTGATTCGACAACGACTCGGGAATGAGCCCGGCGATGGAGGACGTCGCGATCACGTGGCCGCTGCCCGTTCGCACGATTTGTGGCAAGAACTCCTCCAGGCAGTGGACGACACCCATGAGGTTGACGCCGAAGACCCAGGCCACGTCGCTGCGCTCCATCTCGGCCAGCGGCTCCAAGGAAGCGACGCCGGCGTTGGCGAACAGGAGGGAGGGTTCACCCAGCGATGCGGACACCTGGCCGTGCATCTCGGTTACCGAGGTCGGGTCCGAGACGTCACACTGGATTGCCACGGCGAAGCCTCCATCGCCGTTGATCTCGCCGGAGACCTCGACCGCGCGCTCCTTCCACAGGTCGGCCACGGCGACGGCGGCTCCTCGGCGCGCCAGCGCAAGCGCCAGTGCCTGCCCGACGCCACTCCCACCGCCGGTCACGATTGCCACTCGTCCAGCGATATCGGTCATCGCCTGCGACTCCTTTGTCGGGCGGGGAACCGCCGAACTATCGGGCGACCCATCCGCCGTCGACGACAATGGTCTGGCCGGTCACAAATCTTCCGGCGTCGCTCGCAAGGCAGAGCACCATCCCAACGAGGTCCGTCGGCGTGGCCGTATAGGGCAACGGGGTGTTCCTCCCGAGCCAGGATCGACCCCGCTCGGTCTCGTAAAGCGGCTGGGTGATCTCGCTTCGGAAGAATCCCGGTGCGACCGTGTTGACCCGGATCGAACGAGGTGCCCACTGTATGGCGAGTTCGGCCGTGAGGCCGGTGAGACCCATCTTGCTTGCCGCATAGGAGGCTTGGGGAATCCCGGGGACGCCGACGTGCCCACTGATGGAGGAGACGTTCACGATCGAACCCCGGTTCATGGCTGCCATGTGCGGATACACGGATTGGGCCAAACGGAAGGGCGCAACGAGATTGAGGTCGATCGTGTCGCGGATGGCTTCGAGCGGTTCGTTTTCCGCGGAGCGGTCGGACACCCGGTTTCCGGCCGCATTGATCAGTATCTCCGGGCTTCCGACAAGATCTGCTGCTCTCGCTACAAGGTCGGGGATCGACTCGAGATCGAGCAGGTCGGCGGGAAGTGCGGTCCCGCCGATGTCCGAGGCGAGCTGCTCGAGTCGGCCGCTGCGCCGCGCCGTGACCGCGACACGCGCGCCCGCCTCGGCGAGTGCTCTCGCCAGCCTTTCACCGAGACCGGACGATGCGCCGGTCACGATCGCCGCCCTTCCGCTCAGATCGAACAGTGCGCCCAAGCCGACGTCCGTGTCCGTCAAGTTCCCCTTCTCCCCTTCCCATCGGCCTGCGTTTGCTCGACGTCCGGCATCTCGCTCGCCGTCATGCGATACCAGGCTCGGTGAAGATGCCCTCGAGCGGTGATGCACCCAACTGCCTGGCAAGGATCGCCCTGCATTGCGAGAGGCCCATGGGCAATCTCCGAAGAGGCGTGCTGTACCGTGACAACCACGAGAGCATGGTTTCGTCGCAAAAGCCAAGAGCACCGTGCAGCTGATGAGCGACCCGAAACACGATGTCCGCAGCTTCGAGAGCCGCTGAGCGCAGGGCGAGCGCGTCGTCGAACGCGGTCGACCGGCCCGACTGGAGGCTCCACAGTCCATAGTTGGCCAAGACCTCGAGACCGACGTGCTCCACTTCGGCCTCGGTCAGCTCGAACTGGACCCCCTGCAGCGAGGCAAGGGGCGCCCCGAATTGATGTCGCTGGATCACATGTGATCGGGTCAGCTCGATGGCTCGATCGAGATATCCGAGCAGAGTCCAGCATGGCAGTACCAGCCCGAGAGCGAGCTCTCGTTGATCTGCCTCATCCATGGGCTCGAGATCGAGATCAACCACAAAGGGCGATGACCTTGGGGCCGATGGCCCAGGACCCGTCGCCTGTCCTCGACTCCGGGACCCACGAAGGTCGATCGTGATCCACTTCCACCCCAGTCCGTCAGCGGGAGCCTGTGGACGGCGGTCGTCTACCACCACCATGGCGTCGCTTTGGACGTCCTTGGGACGGGAAAGGCGCTCGGCTATCGGATAGGGGATGGCGAAGTATCCAGCACTGCGGCAGAGTGCCGCGCCCGCCTCGAGCTCCGACGGGCGATCCCGCACGTCAAGATCCCATGCACCGAGATCATCCAAGACGGGCTCGATGGCGGTGCGTCGCTGCCCGGTGGTCTCTGCGCTCACGACGAACGCGTCTCCCCCGGCTGCACCAAAGGCACGGCGGGCGACACCGCCGAACTCGGTGGCGTCCTCGCTCAGTTCGAGTTCCATCGGTCAGCTCACCAGCGTTCGGGCCAGTAACACCTTCTGAATCTGGATGCTCCCCGACGCGACGGTGGCGGAGACCGAGTACCTGAAATGCTCCTCCACCGCTCGGGCGAACTGCTCGAAGTCGTCGGCATCCGTGCCATGGCCGACAGCGACCATGTCCATCAGCAGGTCAGCGCTGTCCTGGTCGAGTCGCGTGACGGCAATCCGATAAGCGGCGGCATCTCCGGGTCTGACCCGGCCGGCCGCCTGGTTCTCCAAGACACGGTACGCGAGTAGTCGGGCTCGTCGAGTCAGTACGAGCATCCGGGCCCACCGGATCCGGATCTCCTCCCCCAATTCCGCCCACCGGAGACCGAGCGCGGTGGGGGCCCAGTCCAGAAGACGTTCGCAGCGGGCGTAGCGGGCAATCCCGACGCGCTCGAAGGAGAGCACGTCTTGCACAACCGACCAGCCGTTGTCGACTCCCCCGAGAATTTCGTCGTGGCCCACCCAGACCTCATCGAAGAAGACCTCGTTGAGATGATGCGGGCCCATCATGGATCCGATCGGCCGGACCTCGATTCCCGGCCTCGACATGGGCACGAGGAAGATGCTCAGCCCTTGTTGCTTCTTCTCCAGCCGGCTCGTGCGGGCCAAGAGGAAGCACCATTGCGCCATCGTCGCATAGGAGGTCCACACCTTTTGTCCCGTGATCCGCCAGCCGTCACCGTCGCGGGTTGCGGAAGTAGTGACGGACGCGAGATCCGATCCCGCACCCGGCTCACTGAACCCCTGGCACCAGATGACCTCGCCGTTGGCGATCGCGCGAAGATGTTTGCGCTTCTGCTCCTGGGTGCCGCGACGCATGATGGTCGGCCCCACCCAGTTCACGCCCATGTACTGGGCGCCTCGAGGCTCGAAGTGAGCCCACATCTCTTCCCTCAGCGCCGTCTGCTCCCAGATGGAGGCACCTCGACCACCCCACTCCGGAGGCCAGGCGACGCAGAGCAGGCCGCGTTCGGCGAGCAGACGGCAGAACTGCTCTGCTACTGCCAGATCGGCCGGATCGTCGGTGAACGCACCGAGAAACGACGCGGGCACGTTTCGCTGGATGAGCTCTCGGACGTCCGCACGGAGCGAATCGACGTGCCCACCCATCTCGAAGTCCATCCGGTTGCCTCGCATCCGACCGCCGCCCCTGCGACCCATAGGCTATCCAGGCGTACGGCTGGGCCTCGTGTCGAGCCCTCCGGTGGAGCCCGTTCAGAGGGCCTTGGTGTCGCGGCTGTCCAGGAGGTCCCGTAGAAGAGCCCGTTGGACTTTGCCCATCTCGTTGCGGGGCAGCCGATCGATCACTTTGATCTGTTCGGGGATCTTGTAACGGGCCAGAAGGGGCGCACATTGACCCCGCAGCCAGTCCCCGTCGATCTCGGTCCCGGGCTGGGGTTCGACGCAAGCGACGACCCGTTGTCCCAGACGATCGTCGGGAAGACCCAACACCACGCTCGACCTCACGCCGGTCAGGCTGTCGAGCACACGTTCGACCTCGGCCGGATAGACGTTGGCGCCACCGCGAATTATCAACGTGTCCTTGCGCTCCAGGACGAAGAGGCGACCGTCCGCGTCGACGACGCCGAGGTCTCCGGTCCGCAGCAACGTGTCCGTGCCGCGCTCCAGTCGCTGGTCCCGCCAGAGGCCGAGCATCGGGGTATAGATACCTGCCCAGGGTCCCTCCTCGATCGCGCTGACACAGATCTCCCCGGTCTCGCCCGCGGGGAGCTTGTTGCCCTCGTCGTCGGCCGTCCAGACGTCGAGGTGCGGCAACGCCGTCCCGCTCGAACCCTCCACGGGAGGCTCAGACGCCGGATCCATGGTGATGACGGTCGGGGCCTCTGTCTGTCCGTAGGTCTGGCACAAGGGCACCCCGAACTTCGAGGAGAACGCATCGAGCAATTCGGGAGGACACGCAGCTCCTCCGGTCCATGCTTCGTGAAGGCTCGACAGGAGGGAAGCCCCGATCTCCGGGTCGTGTGCGAGCGTGTAGAGCTGCGCCGGCACCCCGTTCCACACGGTCACACGCTGGCGAGCGATCCACTCGGACACGCCGCGTGCGTCGCGTCGATCGGTCAGCACGCTGCAACCGCCGACCGCGCTGGTCAGGAGGGTGGTGAGGACCTGGAGGTTGAGGATCGTAAGTGGCAGGCAATCGCCTTTGCGCAGCGTCGAGTCGTAGTGACGACTGATCCCGATCGAAGCCGCGGGCAAGAGAAGGTTCCTCTGCGAGTGAACGATCCCCTTGGGGAGGCCGGTGGTGCCGCTCGTGAAGGCGATCGCCGCCGGAGCATCCGGGTCGGGAAGGCCCGGTCGAGATGCCCCGGCGCACGACGCCACCTCCCCCTGCCAACTGTCCGACCCCCGGACCGAGCCGGCCACGATCGTCGGCCAGTCACTGACCCCTCCCGCGATGGCCGCCTGCTCGGTGAAGAGGACCCTTGGCTGCGTCATGGACAGGAGGTTGCCCTTCTCCACGGCAGCCAGCGATCGGTTGACTCCCACCCATATGGCCCCGAGGCGCATGGTGGCGTGAAACGCGACGACGATGTCGATCCCGTTCGGAAGGCACACCGCCACGCGGTCTCCGGAGCGGACACCTCGTTGCGCCAATGCGGCGGCCGCCTCGTTCGCGGCAGCATCGAGCTCGGCGTACGTCAGGCTCGCGGCATCGTCGATTACCGCCAGCCGGTCCGGTTCAGTCTCGAGGACGTCGTCCAGACACTGACTGACCGTCTGGACGAGAGGGCGCATCTCTGCCCCCTAAGTGGGTCGCCGCCTCCTCGGGCGGCTCAGGCGGCCACTCCCATCAGCTTGGCCAGGTTGCCGCCCATGACCTTGGCCTGCTCGTCCTTGTCCAAGAAGGTGAGCTCGTCGACGAAGGTGATGGGGTCGGCCATGCCCTCGGGGTGGGGGTAGTCCGAGCCGAAGAGCACCCGGTCGGTGCCGAGCAGCTCGATCAGGCTGCGGGGGTCCTCCTCGTGGAAGGGGTGGACGTAGATGTTGCGCTTGAACACCTCGACGGGGTTCTCCTCGAAGGCGTTCGGGGTGTGGTGCCAGGCGTACTCCATGTCGCTCACGATGGGGCGCACCCAGTTGCTGCCGTTCTCGACCGGGGCGAAGCGCAGCTTCGGAAAGCGCGTGCACAGGCCGTGGCCGATGAGCGAGGCCACGGTGTCGATGATGGGCCGGCTCTGGTGGCCGATGATGGCCTGGAAGCCCGAGATCCCCTTGAAGGGGAGCATCTCGCCGTCGCGCACCCCCTCCCACTCGTTGGTGAAGCGCTGGTAGCCGCTGTCGCTGGCGTGCATGCCGACCAGGATCCCGGCCTCTTGGACCCGTGACCAGAAGGGGTCGAACTCGGGCAGGGCCGGGCTGCGGGGGCCGAGGTAGCCCCAGGCCGGGGCCGGGCGGACCAAGATGACCCGGGCCCCGTGGTCGAGCACGTAGTCGAGCTCTTCCAAGGCGCCGTCCAAGGTCCCGAGGTTGATGACCGGGGTGGGGAAGATCCGCCCCTCGTAGTTGAAGCTCCAGTGCTCGACCATCCACTCGTTCAAGGCGTGGATGACGGCCAGGACGGCCGGGGGGTCGTCGTGGATGCGCTCTTCTAGGAGGCTGGCCAAGGTGGGCCACATGAGGGCCCGGTCGATGCCGAGCTCGTCCATGAGCTTGATCCGGGCGTCGGGGTCTTTGAAGCCCGGCAGGGCCCGGACCCCACGGCCCAAGATCTCCCTTCGGGACTTGCCGTCGGGGTTGCCGTGCTTGAAGAACTCCTCCTGGGCCCCGGGGGCGGCCACCACCTCGAAGGTGGGGTTGGGGATGTACTCGCTGATCTTGTTCTTGACCGCGATCTTGGTCCGGCCCTTCACCTCCACGTACTTGATGAGGCCCTCGTACTCCTTGGGCAGGTACTTGGTGAAGGCCTCGGTGGTCTCGTACATGTGGTTGTCGGCGTCGAACACCGGGAAATCGAGCTCTCTCGACGGCATGCCTGGCCCCTCCTTGTTGTGCCGGACTCCTGATCCGTTGTGCCGGACTCCTGATCCGTTGTGCCGGACTCCTGCTTCATCTTGGTGATTGATGTTGGTGCTTGGCTGATACCCGGGTCACATCCGGGCCACGCCCCGCGGTACTGGACGACCTGCACCCGGAGGTGGGAATCGTCACCCGACCGCGGACAGGATTGACATCGACGTCAATTATAGGGCAGGTGGGTCGGAGACTGCCCGGTGGCGGGCCCCGGGGTGCGAGGGACTTGACCAGCGGTGCCACATTTGGTGTCATAGTCCGACACCAAATACCGAAGGGGCGGCCCGCAGATGAGCAACCCGAGCAGCGTCTACTACGACCCGTACGACGCCGACATCAACGCCGACCCGTATCCCGTCTACCGGCGGCTGCGGGAGGAAGCGCCTCTCTATTACAACGAGCCCTACGACTTCTACGCGGCGAGCCGCTACGACGACGTCGAACACGGGCTCCAGAACCGGGAGATCTTCATCTCCGGACGCGGGGGCATCCTCGAGCTCATCAAGGCGAACATCGAAATGCCACCCGGAGTGGTGATCTTCGAGGACCCTCCGACCCACACCATCCACCGCCGGCTGCTCTCCCGGGCCTTCACGCCGCGGCGCGTGGCCGAGCTCGAGGACAAGATCCGGTCCCTCTGTGCCCGCAGCCTCGACCCGCTCGTCGGCGTCGGCCGGTTCGACTTCATCGCCGACATCGGCGCCTTGGTCCCGATGTGGACGATCGGCATGTTGCTCGGCATCCCCGAGGCGGACCAGGAGTCCATCCGCGATCACGTCGACGCCACCCTCCGCACCGAGGTCGGGAAGCCGATGAAGGTCAACGAGGAGCGGTTCGCCGACGGATCGATGTTCGCCGAGTACATCGACTGGCGGGCCGAGCACCCCTCGGACGACATCATGACCGAGCTGTTGCAGGCCGAGTTTGCCGACGAGACCGGGACGGTACGCCACCTGACGCGGGACGAGGTCCTCACGTACGTCAACGTGGTCGCCGGCGCCGGCAACGAGACGACCACGCGCCTGATCGGGTGGGCCGGCAAGCTGTTGGCGGAACACCCCGAGCAACGCCGCGAGCTCGTCGAGGATCCCTCGCTGATCCCCGGGGCGATCGAGGAGCTCCTTCGGTTCGAGTCGGTTGCGCCGCACGTGGGCCGGTACGTGGCCCGCGACGTCGAGATCCAGGGCGAGACCGTCCCCGAGGGTGCGGCGATCCTGTTCCTCGTCGGGTCGGCAAACCGCGACGACCGCCAGTTCCGCGACGGCGACTGCTTCGACATCCACCGGACGGCTAACCAGCACCTCACGTTCGGTCACGGCGCCCACTTCTGCATGGGGTCCGCGCTCGCTCGCCTCGAGGCACGCGTGACCCTCGAAGAGCTCCTGGCTCGCTTTCCCTCCTGGGAGGTCGACATGGAAGGCTGCCGCCTCTCGCCGACCTCGACCGTGCGAGGCTGGGAGAGGCTCCCGGTGTTCACGCCCTGATGGGGATAGCAAGATGGGCGCCGTGAGCGCGTCCGGGCAAGAGTCGAGCGAGGTCATGCGATCCCGGCGCCGCTACGACGGCAGGGCGCGGCGAGAGCAGGCGGCCGGAACCCGCGAGCGGATCGTCCGGGCGGCCTCTGACCTCCTCCACGGCGGGCCGGTCCGCGACTGGCGAGGGTTGACGATGCGGGCCGTCGCCGACCGGGCGGGCGTGAGCGAGCGCACCGTCTACCGACACTTCGGCAACGAGCGCGGTCTGCGGGACGCCGTGATGCACCACCTGGAGGAGCAGGCCGGCATCGCGCTCGACACGATGCGTCTCGAGGACGTCGCCCAAGTGACGGCCCGCATCTTCGAGCACGTCTCGACCTACCCGCTCGAGTCACGCCCTGCGCTCGACCCGACCCTCGTCGACGCCAACGAGCGTCAGAGGGACGCGCTCCTCGCGGCGATCGCCGACCATGCCGAGGGTTGGCGCGAGACGGACCGGAGGATCGCCGCAGCGACGCTCGACGTCCTCTGGAGCGTGGCGACCTACGAGCGTTTGGTCGGCGACTGGCAGCTCGACCGTGCCGCGGCCATCGACGCGGCGACCTGGGTGATCGGGCTGATTGCCGACGCCGTGTCGAACGGGCGACCGCCGGGTCCGGCCCGCACGGGTTGAGGCTGCGGCATGAGCGACGTGTCCGGTCGATCCGGGGATTCGACGTTCGAGGGGCTGTTGGCGGAGGGCGAGGAAGCCCCGGTCGATGGCTGGGACTTCTCGTGGCTCGACGGACGGGCCACCGAGGAGCGGCCGTCGTGGGGCTACAGCCGGGGCGCCACCGAGCGGCTCCGCCGGGCACCGTCCGTCCTCGACATCCAGACCGGCGGCGGAGAAGTCTTTGCCGAGGTGCTGGGCCAGGTCGATCCCCAACCTCCGCGGGCAGCAGCCACGGAGGGATGGGCTCCCAACCTCGTGTTGGCACGCAGACGGCTTGCGCCGCTGGGGGCGTCCGTATTCGAGCTGCTGGATCCGGGAGACCTGCCCTTTGACGAGGGCTCCTTCGCGCTCGTGCTCAGCCGCCATCCGACGGTGACCAGGTGGGACGAGGTCGCTCGGGTGCTGCGACCGGGTGGCCGCTATTTCGCCCAGCACATCGGCGCGGGATCAAACCGGGAGCTCGCGGAGTTCCTCATGGGCCCACAACCGGTGTCGGACTCGCGGAGCCCGGAGCGAGCTCGACAGGAGGCGGAGGACGCCGGTTTGGTGGTTGTAGACCTTCGGTCGGAGACCCTGCGCGTCGAGTTCTTCGACGTGGGTGCCGTCGTCTACTTCCTGCGGAAGGTCATCTGGGCGGTCCCCGACTTCAGCGTGGACCGCTACCGGGACGGCCTCGCCGAGCTTCACCGGATCATCATGCGAGACGGATCCTTCGTCTCGCACTCGGAGAGGTTCCTGATCGAAGCGGAACCTCGCAGAGGTTCCTGATCGAAGGCGGAGCGTGTCAGGTCACTCGATCGGCTGGTGCGCCATCGCTGCGGGTTCACGCCCCGCGAACAGCCAGCCGACGATCGCCGCGAGCGCAGGCATGCCGAGCAGGAGGAGCAACAGGTTGCCGACCGGCACGTTGCCGAGAGCAGAGATCCCGCCGTTGAGTGAGTTGCTCCGCAACCACCCGATCGTGCCGACGTAACCGCCCAAGGTGCCGAGGAGCGCCCCGAGGAACCCGAGAGCGCCCGCCGTGACCGCGGTCAGCGCTCGGCGGGTGAAGCTGCTCGCCCCGGTCGCGGCGAGCGTGCGAAGGTCGCCCGCCGTCTCGCTCCGCACGAGGCCCACGGACATCCCGAGCACGCCGAGCGCGATCACGAACCCGAAGAGCGTCGCGGTGGAGATGACCGCGGACGACGTCGGCTGGTCGTTCTTGGACTCGACCGAGAGCTGCGTGCGGGATGCGGCGAGCTGAGCGCTGCTGATCTGGGCCGCCGTGAAGGGTTGGCTTCCCTGCACCAGCCAGTCCTGAGTGCTCTCCCCGACGTGGAACTCATGCATGGCGTGCTCCGTGATCACCGTGTTCGGCGCCGACGTGCCGGTCGGCAACGCGCCGACCTCCTGGATGACCGGATCGGGGAGGCACTGAGTCGCGGCACTGCAGCCCGACCCGCTCGGCCCACCCTTGCCACCCCCGCCGTAGTCGAACTGGAGGCCGGAGTACCCGGACAGCCCGGGGCGCGAGCTCAAGACGTCCGCGTTCGGATCGATCTCGGACTCCGTGATCCCGAAGGCGTGGAGCAGCTGCGGGGTGGCGACGTAGATGGCCCCGTTCCAGCTCCGGCCCCCTTGCGTGCCGTCCAGGCTGGCATTGGGCGTCCGGAGGGCGATGAGCTGTGCACCCAGACCCTTGGCGATGCCGCCGGCCTGGCTGGCCAGCTCCGTGGGGCTCGGAGGGGGTGTCGTGGGCGCCTGGGCGACATGCCGGCCGTTCGGGCCGAAGACGACCGATCCGGCCGGCGGTGGCTCGTTGGCGTGGAGCGCGAGCTGGTTCGAGGCGAGGTTGGGTCCCGCATAGTCGAGGACGTTCCCGTAGCGGGCCGCGGCAAGGAGCATCACGACCACCGCGGCGAGCACCCCGACGCTGATCGCCGCGAGCGCCGATCCCGAGCGGGCCCGGTACCGCGCGAGGTCACGGAGGGCGAGGCGTGTGGCGATCGGCGCACGGTCGCCCGCCCGGGCCGCGAGCCCCAGGAAGAACGGCGCGAGCAGGATGAGCCCGGGGATGAGGAGGACGATCCCGAGGAGGAGCTCCGGGCTACCGCCGCTCCCGTTCCCGTGGTTCGTGCCACCCGCATAGCCAAGCAACAGGAAGGCGAGGACCAGGAAGACGATGCCCGGAACCGCCGAACGCCGGACCTGGCGCGGCGGCGCCGGACGGCCCGAGAGCGCCGTGACGATCGGGATCTTGGTGATCGCCCTGGCGGGCCGGGAGGCCGCGACGTAGGTCGCGAGCACCCCCAACACCATGGCCACGACGACGACCACCCACGGGAGCTGCAGCACCCCGATCGTGTGGTGCACGTTCTGCTCGAGGCTCGGCCGGTAGGCGAGCCAGACCACCAGTCCGAGGACGCAGCCCAGGATCGCGCCGACGACACCGACGGCGGTCCCGTTCGCCCGAACGACGAGGCGGACGTGACGGTCGGTGGCGCCGATCGACTCGAGCATCCCGATCGAGCGGAGTCGGCGCTGGGCAAGCACGGTGAAGCCGCCGACGGAGACGAGGGTGATCAGGATCATCCCGAGGGCGATCGCTGCGATGGAGATCGTCTCGGGATTGAGCGGATTGGACTGAGCGACCGAATTCGGCGTCTGCACGTTGGACCCGATCGAGCTGGGTGGAACACCGGGTGCGTTGAAGAGCGCCGTGACCTGCGTCGGCGTCGTGACCTGACCCGGAAGGACGAGGGCGAACTCGTCGAGGAGGCTCTGGGGGTTCTCGACCGTGCCGACGACGTGACGCTCGACCCCGCCCACCTTCCAGAGGTCTCCGACCTGCAGGTGGAACTCGGACGCCACGCCGCTCGTCACGGCGACCTCGTCCGCCGCGGTCGGGTAGCGGCCCGAGACGAGCGAGACCATCGGGCCGCTGAAGGGTCCGTGCGGCTCCTGTGCCCGCAACTGGAACGTACTGACGGAACCCGGGACGGACATCGTCTGGTTCTCGATGACCTCGACGGGGCCGAAGCGGCGTTCGATGCTCGCGATCTCGGCTTCGGCGTGGGCATTGAGGCTGGTGAAGCTCGCGGCGTCTTGCGCACTGCCGAACCCGGCGTTCTTGGGGGGTGGCGTGTTCGTCGCCACGGCCGATCCGACGATGGTCGCCGCAACCGCGACGACGATGAGCGCCAGGATCAGGAACTGCTGGCGCCACTCCCTCCGCAGCAGCCGCCAGGCCCAACGGACGACGGCTCGCCGGGCCGGTGCGCCGCCTCCCTGAGGACGAACGACGGTGCGCGGTGCAAGGGCGACAGCGCTCATGGAAGCTCCTCCAGTATCCGAGATGGCGTCAGGCCCCGGGCGACGGCCCGACGAGCGAGCCGGGAGCATCCGTTGTCGCCTTGTCGACGGCGCACCCGTCGCGAAGGAAGACGACCCGATCGGCCCACGAGGCCAGGTGGGCGTCGTGGGTGACGACGACCGCGGCCACGCCGCGCCGGCAGGCCTCGAAGATCATCCGCATGACCGCCTCGCCGTTGACCGAGTCGAGCGCCCCGGACGGCTCGTCCGCGAGCACGAGGCGGCGCTCCCCGACGACCGCACGGGCGATCGCCACCCGCTGGCGCTCGCCGCCGGAGAGCTGGTCCGGGTAGTGCGCTGCCCGATCCTCGAGGCCGAGCGGCTCGAGCGCGGCCAGAGCAGCCACGTGGGCTCTGCCGGCGTGAACACCGTCGAGCTCGAGCGGCAGCGCGACGTTCTCTGCCGCCGTGAGCCCCGGGAGAAGGTTGAAGTCCTGGAAGACGTAGCCGACCGTCCGCCGGCGGAGCCGCGCCCTTTCGTTGCGCGACATCCCGGACAACGCGTGACCGTCGATCACGACCTCTCCGCTCGTCGCCTCCTCCAGGCTGCCCGCGATGGTGAGCAGAGTGGACTTCCCAGAACCGCTCGGCCCCATCACCGCGACGAGGTCGCCCTGATCAACGGACAGGTCGACGCCATCGAGCGCGCGCACCTCGGTCGTGCCCTCGCTGTAGGACTTGGAGATCTGCTGCAGCTCGAGCAGGCTCATCGCGGCCGACCGTGACGTTCCGGAACTGCGACCCGGACAGCTGGTAGTTCACCCGTAACCATACTGAGTATCCTACCGAGTGTCGGGTGAAAGTCAAGAGCACGGTGCGTCGTCGCCCTGGCGGTCATCCGGGGACGCCCTTCCCCGGGCGCTCCTTCCGCGAGCGGTCAGGGACGCGGGGTCGGTGCGGGAAGGTCTTCGAGCAGCGACTCGGCCGACGGGGGCGGCACGGTCTGGTCGACGATGCGCCCGTCGCGGATGAAGACCACCCGATCCGCCCACGATGCGAGCTGTGCGTCGTGGGTCACGACCACTGCGGCGACGCCCCGGTGGCAGGCCGTGAGGACCATCCGCATCACCGCCTCGCCGTTGATGGAGTCGAGCGCGCCTGACGGCTCGTCCGCGAGGAGCAGCGCCCGATCACCCACGACGGCGCGGGCGATCGCCACCCGCTGGCGCTCGCCGCCCGACAGCTCGTCGGGATAGTGGGCGCGGCGATCGGCGAGGCCGAGCTCCTCGAGCCTGGAGAGGGCGGTGCGCTGGGCCTTCTTCCCCGGAACGCCGTCGAGCTCGAGGGGAAGGGCGACGTTCTCGACCGCGGTAAGCCCCGCGAGCAGGTTGAAGTCCTGGAAGACGTAGCCGATGGTCCGGCGACGCAGCCGGGCCTTCTCGTTGCGCGACATCGTGGACAGCGCGTGACCGTCGATCACGACCTCTCCGCTCGTGGGCTCCTCCAGGCTGCCCACGATGGTGAGCAGGGTGGACTTCCCAGAACCGCTCGGCCCCATCACGGCGACGAGCGACCCCCGTTCGACGGTGAGGTTGACGTGCCGGATCGCCTGCACCTCGGTGGCACCGGTGCCGTAGCTCTTGGAGACGTCCCGAAGCTCGAGGAAGCTCATCGCCGCGCGACCAACCTCCGCCGGATCCGGGGGCCGGGCGTCGCCGAGGACGTCTCGTGTGCGGCGCGCTTCAAGCGGCCGTCCGCGGCGTCGAGCCAGCGGACGACCGAGTCGAGCCGGAAGAGCTCGGCGTCGGCGACCAGGGCGAACGTGAGGTCGAAATCCGTCTCGTCCTCCTTGAGTCGCGTCCACTGTTGCATGAGCTCGACCAGGTACCGCCGATGGACCTGGATCACGTCGTGCACCGAGACCCCGGGCACGCGCAGGGCGGCGAGCACCTTGATCACGAGCTCGTCTCGGGGCGGAGAGGTCATGTCCGGTGGCGTGCTCAGCCAGGCGTCGAGCTCCTCGCGACCGGGTCGGGTGATCCGAAACACTTTCTGGGGTCCGGCTTCCTCCTCGTCGTCGGACTCGATCAGCTCGTCGCGCTCGAGGCGCTGGAGCGTCGTGTACACCTGGCCGACGTTGAGGGGCCACACCTCGCCCGTGCTCTCCTCGAACTCCTGGCGCAGTTGCAGGCCGTACTTGGGGCCCTCGCTCAAAAGCGCGAGGAGGGCGTGGCGGACGCTCAACTTTCGGCAATCGGAGACTGAGGCGACACCATACCCAGTATCCTACGGCGCACCCACCCGGGGGTCAACGTCCTCTGTCTTGGTTCGTGTTGGGCCGTCCGCGCCGGCCACAGCTACTTCGGGATCTCGCTCCAGGGGAGGTCCTTGTCGACCCGGACGTCGCCCGGCAGCCCGAGCATGCGCTCGCCGAGGATGTTGCGCATGATCTCCGAGGTGCCGCCCTCGATCGTGTTGGCCCGGCTCCGCAGGAACCGGCCGCTCTGGGTCCGCATCGCCTCCGAGCTGCGGGTCATCGGATAGCCGGGGAGGTGCAGCATCCCCTCGGGACCCTCGAGGTCGAGGACCGCGGAGCGGATGCGCTGGTAGAGCTCCGCGGAGGCCAGCTTGCCCACCGAGCCCTCGGGTCCCGGGTTGCCGCCGATGGCCGACGCCTTGGCGCGGGCGTTGGTCAGGCGGAGCACCTCGGCGTCGACCCACAGCGAGGCGATCCGGTTCCGCCACACCGCTCGGTCTGCGGCGCCGAGCCGGTCGCGGCGCGCCTCCCAGGTCTCGACGAGGTCGGCGATGGGCCCCGACCCACGGGGGATCGGGCCCCCGCTCAGCGCGACCCGCTCGTTCATCAGCGTGGTCGTCGCCACGCGCCAGCCCTCGCCCTCGGCTCCGAGCCGGCTCGAGTCCGCCACCCGGACGTCGGTGAGGAAGACCTCGTTGAACTCCGCCTCGCCGGTCATCTGGAACAGGGGGCGGACCTCGACGCCGGGCGAGTGCATGTCGAGGACGAAGTACGAGAGGCCGCGGTGCTTCGGCACGTCGGGGTCGGACCGGACGAGGAGCATGCCGAAGTTGGAGACGTGCGCCAGCGTGGTCCACACCTTCTGGCCGTTGACGATCCATTCGTCGCCGTCACGGACCGCCCGGCTCGGGATGCCGGCCACGTCCGAACCGTTGGTCGGCTCCGAGAACAGCTGGCACCAGATGTCCTCGCCCGTGAAGATGCGGCGCAGGTGCCTGGCCTTGAGCGCCTCGCTGCCGTAGGCGAGGACCGTCGGGGCGCCCATGCCGATCCCGATCGGGTTGACGCGGAGATCCTCGTAGTGCGCCCCGTGGGCACGGAGCACCTCGTCGACGACGGCCTGCTGCCCCCGGGTGCATCCGAGCCCGCCGTAACCCTCCGGGAAGTGGACCATGGCGAGGCCCGCGTCGTACTGCGCGCCCCGGAAGGCCACCTGGTCGCCGAGCACGTCTCGCTGCTTGTCGACCAGCTCCTCGGTGCGCTCGGCCAAATCCCGATCGCTCAGCATGGACCCCCTCCTCCGGCAGCCAGGCTCGCAGAGTACCCGGGCCCCGGACGTCCGCCCGGCCCCGGCTATGGTCCGGTCCGTGCCCCCTGGCGCCCCCCGCCGATGAGCGCCCCCCCGGAGCTCCTGTCCGAGCAGGCCGGGCCCGTGCGGGTCCTCCGCCTCAACCGGCCCGAGGCGAGGAACGCCCTCACGCCGACTCTCGTCGCGGGCCTCGGACGGGGGATCGCCGAGGCCGAGTCGGACGGCGACACGAGGGCCGTGCTGATCGCGGCCGCAGGGGACCGCGCCTTCTGTGTCGGCATGGACCTGAAGAGCCTCGGCGGCTTCGACGCGGACGAGACGGTCAGGGCCGGGCGGAGAGACTTCATGCGATTCCTCCACGGCGAGGTCGGGGTGCCCGTCGTCGGCGCGGTCAACGGCATCGCCGTCGGGGGGGGCTTCGAGATCCTGCTCGGCTGCGACGTCGTCGTCGCCTCGTCCGAGGCGGCCTTCGGGCTCCCCGAGGTCAAGCGAGGGTTGCTCGCGGGAGGCGGCGGCGCCATCGCGCTCGGCAACCGCCTGCCCATGTCGCTCGCCATGCAGTTGGCCCTGACCGGCGACACGATCGACGCGCGCCGCGCCTACGAGATCGGCCTCGTCAGCGAGGTCGTGGCCCCGGACGCGCTCTTCGGCGCAGCCATGGCGATCGCCGAGCGGATCGCGGGCAACGGCCCGCTCGCCGTCCGGGCCACCAAGGAGCTCGTCCGGACCGGTTCTTCCGATCCGGCTGCGGCGTGGCGCCGGCTCGAGGACCTGCAGGGAGAGGTGTTCGCCAGCGAGGACGCGTCCGAGGGGGTGCGAGCCTTCCTGGAGAAGCGCCCGCCGGAGTGGAAGGGCCGCTGACGGACCGGCGGACGCGGACCCCGGCGCGTCCGTCAGTTCTAGAGCTACCGGCCCTCGAAGATCGGGTCGCGCTTGTCGAAGAACGCCCGCATGGCCTCGCCCATGTCCTTCGTCGTGTAGCTGATGTGTTGGCTGCGGGCCTCCTCCTCGAGCGCCTGATCCATCGAGACCCCGTAGCTGTTGTTGAGCATCCGCTTGGTCAACGCGAGCGCCATGGTGGGGCCCGAGGCCAGGCGCCGACCCCACCCGGCGGCCAGGTCGTCGAGCTCCTCGACCGGGACCACCCGGTTGACGAGACCCAGCGCCGCCGCCTCGGAGGCCGGCACCGTGTCGCCGAAGAAGGCCAGCTCCTTGGCCCGCTGCAGCCCGATCAGGCGGGGCAGGAGCCACGAGTTGCCCCCGTCGAGGGCAAGGCCCCGCCGGGGGAAGATCTCGATGAGCCTCGCCCGGTCCGAGGCGAGGACCAGGTCGCAACCCAGCGCGAGGCCGAGGGCGACGCCGACGGCCACGCCGTCGATCTTGGCCAGGGTGGGGATGGGCAGGCGGTGGAGGCGCAGGATGATGTCGCCCACCGAGCGCATCTCCGCCACGATGGGAAGCACCATCTTCATCGACTGGTCCGACAGATCGGCACCCGAGGAGAAGTTGCCGCCCGCGCCCGTCAGGACGAGCGCCCGGTCGTCGGGGTTGACGGCGATCTCGGCCAGCGCCCGGTCCAGCTCGTCCCAGCTCTGGCGGTTGAGCGCGTTCTTCTTGTGAGGCCGGTTGAAGGTGAGCGTGACGAGCCCACCGTCCCGTTGCACGTCGATCGTGTCCACTGCTCGGCTCCAGGGTCTCGCGGGGTCAGCCGCCGGCGGAGAGGCGGCGCAGCACCTCTCCGAAGGGCCTTGCCCGATCCGGGTGGGGTTCGCGAGGCAGGCCCAGGGACCGCTCGCCGATGATGTTGCGTTGGATCTCGTCGGTCCCGCCGTAGATGGACGAGGCGGGAGAGAATGCGAAGGCGTGGGCGTAGCGCCCGTGCTCGGGCCCGTCGGCGCCCGCCAGCGTCCCGGAGGCCCCGAGGACGTGGAGGGCGATCTCCGCCGAGAGCTTCATGATCCGCGTCTGGGAGAGCTTCGCGATGTTCGCCACCGCCTGCCCGCCCCCGCGGGCGGCCTCCGCCCTCGCTCTCTGCGCGTTCCAGCTTCCCAGCTGCACGTAGGTCACGAGCCGGGCGATCTCCTGGCGGACGATCGGGTCGTCGCTGCGCCGCAGGGAGCGGGCGAGCGCCCGGACGTCGTCGACCGACAGCGTGAGGTCGCCGCCCGGCTCCTCGTCGAGCGCGGCGTCGCCGGCCCGGCGCCCGAGCGTGCCGCCCTTCGGACCGGGCGCCGGGAAGCCGGCGTGCCCGCCGCCGGCTCCGATGCCGGAGCGTTCGAAGAACAGCGTGGACTGCGCCACCGACCAGCCCCGGCCCTGCCCGCCGACGAGGTCGGCGTCGTCGACCACGGCGTCGTCGAGGAACACCTCGTTGAAGACCGCGTCGCCGGTCATCTCCCGCAGCGGGCGGATGGTCACCCCGGGCTGGTCGAGTGGGAAGGCGAACCACGAGATGCCCTCGTGCTTGGGCACGCCGAGGTCGGTTCTCGCCAGCAGCATCCCGTAGTCGGACTGCAGGGCCTGGCTGCTCCAGACCTTCTGGCCGTTGACGATCCAGCGGTCCCCGTCGCGCTCCGCCCTCGTCGTCAGCCCTGCGAGGTCCGAGCCGGCACCGGGTTCGCTGAACAGCTGGCACCACGCCACGCTGCCGTCGAGGATCGGCGGGACCAAACGGGCCTTCTGCTCCGGCGTGCCGTGCAGGAGGATGGTCGGTGCCGCCATGAGCAGGCCGAGGCCCCCAGGCGGACGCAGCGCCCCGCAGGAGGCGAAGACCGATCGCGCCGTCGAAGACGCCCGGCGGGGCAGGCCGCGGCCACCCTCCTCGGGCGAGAAGTGGGGTGCGGTCCAGCCGCCCTGGGCGACGCGCCGCCACCACGTGGTCACGTCCAAGTCGGGATCCCAGTTCTCCGAGAGCCACTGCCGGACCTCGTCGCGCAGCCCGCCGGTCGGCCGTTGCGCCGGGGCCTTTGCGGTGTCCGTCACTACGCCGCCCCCCCGAGCAGCTCGAGGCAGTTGTCCCGCATGATCATCCGGGTCTCGTCGTCGGAGAAGTCGGCCAGCTCCTTCTCGAAGGCGAGCGGCTGCGCCAGCCCCTCGCCGTGCGGCCAGTCCGAGCCGAAGAGGATGCGGTCGGCACCGATGAGGTCGGCGAGGGCGCGGAGGTCCTCCTCGCAGTAGGGCGTGGTCCAGACGTGCTGGCGCAGCGTGTCGAGCGGATCGTCGGTGAAGGCCCACGGCGTCTGGTTGGCCTGCTTGCGCAGGCGCTTCACCAACAACGCGACCCAGTCCGAGCCGTTCTCGATGCTCGCCACCCGGAGCGTGGGATGCCGGCTGAAGACCCCGTGGACGATCAGCGAGGCGATCGTGTCGTGGATGGCGCGGTCGGACACCAGGATCCTGCTCAGCACGTCGGCGATCCCGAACCCGAAGACGGCGCTCGCGCCCCACGCCCCGGCGAACCGGTTGTAGCCGCTGTCGCCGAGGTGGAAGGCGACCGGGACGGAGGCCTCCGCCAGGCGCGCCCAGACGGGGTCGTGGAGCCTGTCGCCGAGCGAGCGCGACGTCCCGTTGGCACCGGGCACGGGCGCCGGCCGGACGGCCACCATGCGGGCGCCCCGGGCGAGCAGCGAGTCGACCTCCTCGCCTGCCGCCTCGGGATCGGCGAGGGAGAGCATGGGGCAGGCGACGATGCGGTGCCGGTAGTCGAAGCCCCAATCGTCCTCGAGCCACCGGTTGAAGGCGGAGAGGCTCGCCATCGTGGCGTCCACGTCGCCGCGGAGCGCCTCCTCGATGCCGCAGCCCAGGGTCGGGAAGAGCAGGGCCGCGTCGAGGCCCTGTGCCTCGAGCGCCTCGACGCGCCGATCGCGGTCGCGGTACTCCGCCTTGAGCGGCTCGACCTTCATGAGCGTCCGGGGATCGACGCCTGCGGGGATCTGCCCCCGGAAGAGCGCGTCGATGCAACCCGGCACGATGATCGGGTCGAACGTCGGGTTGGGCACGAAGTTGTTGACGTGCCCCCCCACGAGGAGCTCCACCCGCTTGCCGTCCTGGACCACCCGGACCCCTCGGGTCTTGAACTTCTTGTCCAGGTGCCGGGTGAAGGCGTCGAGCGTCTCGTAGTAGTGGTTGTCGGCGTCGATCGGTCGGAAGTCCATCGCGACGGCTCCTTCCTCAGCGGCGACGTGGCCTGGACGGCCTCGTCGACCGGAACGGTGGCGCGGGCCTCGGCGGCCCCGTGGCCCTGCAGGGGTCACGCCCGGGAGAAAGCTCCACTTGTCGGATATTGAGAATGACACTTTTCCAGGACCGGAGCAACCGACGGTCACCGAGGCGTGCGAGAATCCGCCCGTGACCTACGAGACGCTCTTGTACCGCAAGGAAGACGGCATCGCCTGGCTCTCGCTCAACCGCCCGGAGCGGCGCAACGCCATCAACCAGCGGATGCAGGACGAGCTGCGCGCCGCGTGGGACGACATCCGCTACGACGGCGACGTCCGCTGCGTCGTCCTCGGGGCCGAGGGCGACGCGTTCTGCACCGGCATCGACCGTGCAGAGGCGGTCTCCGAGGACAACACCGACGCCATGGCCGCCGGCAACTACCCCGGCTATCCCACGCCGTGGATGTACGACGATCCCGGGCGCGACATCGGGCCGAAGATGCGGGACTGCTGGAAGCCCGTGATCGCCGCGGTGCAGGGCATGGCGTGCGGCGGAGCCTTCTACATGCTCGGCGAGGTGGAGTTCATCATCGCGTCGGACGACGCGACGTTCTTCGATCCCCACGTCTCGTACGGGATGACGGCGGCGTTCGAGCCGATCCAGATGCTCGCCAAGATGCCGTTCCAGGAGATCATGCGGATGTCGCTCCTCGGCATCGACGAGCGCATGTCGGCGGCGCGGGCACGGGAGATCGGGCTGGTGACCGAGGTGGTCCCCCGCGAGGAGCTGCGCGATCGGGCGGCCTGGGCGGCCCGCGTCATCGCCGACGCGCCGCCGTTGGCGATCCAGGGCACGATGCGGGCGCTGTGGACCGCGCTCGAGGTCTCCCGCCACCAGGGCATCGAGGTCGCCAACCTCTTCACCCGCATCGGGTCCGACGCCGACACCTTCCGAGCCGGCCAGCGCCGGTTCGAGTCGGGCAAGCGCCCGCAATGGCGTCTGCGCTGAGCTAGGCACCGGAACCCGCACCGGTGCCGGCATCGCCGTCGGAACCCGCACCGGCATCGAAGAAGAACGCCTGGGCGTTGTCGTACAGCCATCCCGAGAGCACCTCGGGAGGGAGGTCGAGCGCCTGCGCCTCGCCGATGCAGCGCGCCATGGAGAGCACCGGATAGTCGGAGGCGAAGAGCACCCGATCCGATCCCCTGGTCCGCATGTAGTGCAGGAGGGACTCGGGAAGTCGCTTGGGCGACCACGCCGAGGTCATCAGCCGCAGGTTGCGGTACTTGAGGAGCAGGCGGATGGCCGTGTCCCACCACGGATCGGCTCCGTGGATCATGCAGAGCCGGAGCTCGGGGAACCGCACGCAGACGCGGTCGAGGTGGATCGGGTTCTGTACCTCGCCGGGTATCGGTGGACCGGGGATGCCGGTGTTGATGCACAGCGGTAGGTCGAGCTCGCAGCACTTCGTGTAGAGCGGGTAGTAGACGGCGTCGCTCGGCGGGTACATCCCGTCGCCCCAGAAGCTTGGCCCGACCGACGCGTAGGCGACCGGATGGTCGCGGACGAAGGACTCGAGCGCCCGCACGGTCTTCATCGGCCGGAGCAGGTTGAACCCGCCGACGCCGAGGGCGAAGCGCTCGGGCTCGGCCGCGACGAATTGCTGGGCCCGGTCGTCGACGGCACCGGACCTCGTGAGGAGGATCGCCCGCGCCACCCCGTTCGCGTCCATGTCCTCGAGCAGCTCGGGGAGCTCGGGGCTCTTCAGGAAGGACTCCCCCGCCTTGAAGTAGTCCTCCTTGACGCGGATCATCCACTCCGGCTGCTTGGCGTCGCCCATGTTGACGTTCACGAGGCAGTCGATCGCTCTCGTCACTCCGCTGGCTCCTGTTCCTCGGGTCCGATCGGGGATCGGACGGTTGACACGTAGATCTCCGGCTGATGGGGTCCGGCCCGTCGGCGTCCGGTCGCCCGCGGTGTCATCTCGAGACCCCGTCCGCGAGGAGCCGTTGCAGGGCGGCCTTGTCGACCTTGCCGGACCCGGACACGGGGACCATCGCCGCCTCGTCGGTGAGCAGCCACCGGCTCGGCACCTTGAACGCGCTCAGGCGCTCGCGGAGGCCGGCCCGGACCGTCTCGAGGGGCAGGTCGGTGAGGACCAGCGCGCCGACCACCGGCCGGCCCTCGGCGTCGGGCACGGCCGTGACGTGTGCCACCCTGACCCCGTCGATGGACCGCAGGGCCAGCTCGACCTCCGACGGGTAGACGGTGGCGCCCCGGACCTTCACCATGTCGTCGAGCCGCCCCGAGTACCAGAGGTAGCCGTCGGCGTCGAGCCGGCCGAGGTCTCCCGTGCGGTAGGCGCCGTCACGGGTGAACGTCGAGGAGCGCGGCCTCCCGCAGATCCCCTGGAGGAGGTTCGGGCCCCGCAGCCAGATCTCCCCCTCCCGACCCGCCGGCAGCTCGTCGCCCGTATCGGGATCCACGATCCGGACCTCGACGCCGGCGAATGGCCGGCCGCAGCTGCCGAACTTCTCCGGCGGCAGGTCCCGGTCGAGCCGCTCGCCGCAGTAGGGGCCGAAGGACTCGGTCATCCCGAAGAGGTTGGCCCGAGCGCCCGGTGCCGGACGCCGCTCGGGGGGCAGGACGGCGCCGAGGCTGCCGTCGCGGAGCGTGGAGAGGTCGGCCGCGGCGAACGCCGGATGCTCGGCCAGCCGGGCGGCCTGGTCGGGCCACCCCCGAAAGAGCGTGGCCCGCTCCCGCTGGAGGAGCTCGAGCGTCCGCGTCGGCTCCGGCACCGCCTCCGTCAGCAGGGTGGCCCCGGCCACGAGGACGGTGAGGAGCCCGCCGGCGAACCCGCCGGTCCAGAAGAAGGGCATGGGGATGTACAGCCGCTCCCCCGGCCCCACGCAGCGGGCTTCGAGGCCCGCCGCCGTGGCACGCAGGGCGGCGCCGTGGGTGTGGACGACCCCCTTCGGCACGCCACGGCTGCCCGACGTGAAGAGCACGACCAGGTCGTCGGCGGGTCGCACCCGAGCCTCCAGCGCCCGGACCAGCTCGGGGGCGGCCAGGTGGCCGGAGGGGTCGCCGAGCGTCCAGAGGCGGCGCAGCGACGGCGCAGCGGGGTGGCGGGAGCCCGATCGCACGGTCCCGACCAGGCCGGGCGCCGCGACCTCGAGCTCGTCCAGGTAGCGACGGTCCCGGAACTCGGAGACGGCGACGAGGTGCGAGAGGGAGGCGGTCCCCACCTGCGAGAGGAGCTCGGGCGGGCGAAGGAGGGTGCTGAGCGGCACGAGCACGGCGCCGATGCGTACGGCAGCGAGGGCGGCGGCGGCCCAGTCGACGCCGTTCGGTGCGAGCAGCCCGACGCGGTCGCCCTTCACCACCCCGCCGGCGACCAACCGGCGGGCAGAGGTTGGCGCTCGCGTCGTCGAGCCCGGCGTAGGTGACGGCGCCGTCGGCCGTGACGACCGCCTCGAGGTCCCCGTCCACCTCTCGACGGTGGGCGAGCAGCACCGGGACGGTCCCGGCCTCAGGTCGCATCGAGCAACACCTTGAGCGCGCGGACGTCGAGCTTGCCGCTCGACATCGTCGGGACCGCGTCGTCGCCCACGACGACGATCCGGCGGGGCACCTTGTAGGCGGAGAGCCGTCCCCGGAGACGGTTCCGCAGGTCGTCCACGTCGACCACCCCCTCGGCCGGCGCCCGCACGAGTGCCGCGACCACCTGCCCACGTCGATCGTCCTCCACCCCGACGACGTGCGCGACGAGCCCGCTCACGTCGAGGATCGCCGCCTCGACCTCGCGGGGCGACACGTTGGCGCCGGAGGTCTTGATCATGTCGCCGATCCGTCCCCGGAAGTAGACGAACCCGTCGCCGTCGACGGTCACGAGGTCCCCCGTCTCGAACCAGTCCCCGGCGTCGAAGGTCTCGTGCCGCTCCCTGCCGTCGTAGCCCTCCATCAGGAACGGGCCGCGGAGGCAGAGCTCGCCCGCCTCTCCGGGCGCGCATGCGCCCGCGCCCCCGACGCGGCGCACCTCGGCCTCGACGCCCGGAACGGGTCGCCCGAACGAGCCGCGACGGTGCTCGGGCTGGTCGGACTCGTCGTCGCTCGCCAAGCACACGCTCCCCGCCTCGGTCATGCCGAGCATGGCGTGGCGGAGCTCCGGATCGGCGGGACGGACCGCAGCCGGCATGATGGGGTAGAGGTTGCCGCGGCGGATCGAGGACAGGTCCCGCCCCGGGAAGGTCGGATCCTCCGGCAAGTGGGCGACGGCCGCCGTGAACCCGTTGACCATGGTCGGGCGTTCCCGCTCCACGACGTCGAGCACGCCCGCCGCGTCGGGGGCGTTCGCGCACACGAGCGTGGCGCCGGCCACGACGGTCCCGAGGAGCGAGTAGGCGAAGCCGCCGATCCAGAAGAACGGCGAGTTGGAGAACAGGACCTCGCCCCCTTCGTAGCGGCGCAGTTCGTTCAGGTTGTCGAGGTGGCGGATGAGCGCGCCGTGAGTGTGCACGACGCCCTTGGGACCCCCCGCCGAGCCCGAGGTGTGCACGATCACCATCCGGTCGGCGGGAGTCACGGCCACCTCGGCCGCGGCGAGCACGCCGGGAGCGATCCCGGGCGCGCCGGCCAGCAGACCCTCGAGGTTCCACCCGGCGTGCATCGCCGGGTCGAGCCCCGGATCGGCGAACGCCACTCGGCGCAGCGAGGGCAGGTCCTCCGACAGAAGCGGGGGTGGCTCGTCGAAGCGCAGGCCTTCGACGCCGGCGCTGAGGCTCGCGGCGAAGTCCCGCGACCGGTAACGGCGCGTCGCCAGCAGGAGGGCGACGTCGGCGCCACGCAGGAGGCCGACGAGCTCGGGGCCGGTGGAAAAGGTGCTGAGGGGCACGCTGACGGCCCCGATGCGGGCCGCGGCCAGCCACGCCACCACGAAGTCGGGCGTGTTCGGGTAGAGGAGGCCGACACGGGTGCCCGCCCCGGCCCCGGCCGCCAGCAGGGCCCGCGCCAGCTCGGCGGAGCGCATCTCTGCGTCCGCATAGGTCAGGGTGGCATCGTCCACCGCCAGCAGCACTCGGCGCGGCCGGGCGGCGACGTGGGCCCGGAGCAACGCGCCGACGGTGAGGGGGAGACCGTCGCCCGCCTCGATCACCGCCGAGCTCATCACGACCCTCGCCGGGGCGAGGCCGGCGGAAGAGCGGACCGGTCCGCGGCGACGGCCTCGGCGTCCACCTCGCACAGCACGCGCTCGCCGTGGAGGAGGCGCCCCGCCGAGTGGATGCGGTCGTCGGCGATCGATCGGTCGATCTCGAAGCGGAGCGCGGTCAGGAGCGGGACCGGCCGGCGGTAGCGGAGGGCGAGCGACGTGGTCTTGCCGGCCACCCCCACGTCACAGTTGTGGTGCTGCACGGCGCAGTCGAAGAACACGGCGACGAAGCCGCCGTGCACCACCCCCGGCGGTCCCTCGTAGGCGACCGGAAAGACCACCGAGCCGCGAGCCCGTTGGGCGTCCACCTCGATCTCGTACTCGGGAAAGCAGGGGTTGTAGGCACCGACGTCGCGGGCGTGATCGAGGTAGACGCGTCCGTCGGTCGAGGTGGCGGCCCCGACCCGTGGGCTGGGGTCCGGCGGGACGTGCCGGAGGAGGGCGGCCTCCGCTCGCCGGAGCTCGTCCACCATGCGGTCGACCTCGGGCTCGTCGTGCTCCAGCGCGAGCATCAGGCTCGTGATGCGTCGCATCAGGGCGGCGGCGGTCGCCACCTGCGGTAGCGGCTCGGCGCCGAAGGTCCAGCGCATGGCTCAGCGAGCCCTCCACGCGCCGAGGTTGCCCACGCCCATCAGCCGGCGGCCTCCCGCTCCCGGTCGAACAGGGACCGGACGGCCGCGAGGTCGGCCTTCCCGGACTCGGTGCGCGGCATGTCCTCCACGACGCGGATCTCGGCGGGGAGCTCGTAGCGGGCGAGCAACGCTCCGGCGTGCTCGAGGAGCTCGTCCGCCCCCACTCCGACGGCATCGGGGCGCAGCTCGACGGCGGCGACGGGGACCGCGCCGAGACGCCGGTCCTGGCGGCTCACGACCGCCGCGCCGCGGACGGCCGGATGCCGCTCGAGCGCGGCGCGGACGTCGTCGGGGCGCACCTTGAAGCCGCCCCGGATGATCGCCTGGTCGACGCGCCCGAGGAGCCAAAGGAAGCCGTCGGCGTCGAGCCGGGCCAGGTCCGTCGTGCGGATCCAGCGGTCCCCTCCCACCTGCGCCGCCCTGACCTCGAGCAGACCCTCGGCGTCGACCGCCAGCGGCTCGCCCGAGACGGGGTCGACCACACGGAGCTCGCAGCCGCGGTGCGCTCGCCCGACGCTGCCCCTCTTGGCCTCCCAGTACCGGCCGTGGTCCTCCAGGTTCCACCCCGCGACGCTGCCGCCGAACTCGGTGGCCGCGTACGTGACCAGTACCGGCACGCCGTACTCGGCGGCGAAGGCGTCGGCGTCATCGGGATCGAGCGGGGCCGTTCCGGACACCACGGAGCGGAGGCTGCTCAGGTCGGCGGGATCGAGATCCGCCTCGAGCACCATCCGGAGCGCCGCGGGCACCAGGCTTGCCGTCGCCGGGCGGTGGCGGCGTACCGCGTCCGCCCAGCCCTGGACCGTGAACCGCTCGAGGAGGGAGAACGAGCGACCGTCGCTGACGCACTGCAGGATCCGGAAGAGCCCCCCGAGGTGCACCAGGGGGGAGTTGACGACGGCGACGCCGCGCCGCAGTCGCACCGTGGCGTCGGTGCTCGACTCGTAGTGCTTGGCCCCGACCAGCACCCGCTCGAGCGTCTCGTAGGTCAGGTCGACCCGCTTGGGCGGCCCCGTGGTGCCGCTCGTGAGCATGCGCACCGCGATCCCCGGCCGGGTGGGGACGCAAGGCGCCGAGCCGCGCTCGACGGGGACGGGGTTCCCGAGGTCGGTCGCCGTCAGGGTCGTGGGGACGCTTCCGGCGGGCACGAGCCCGGCCAGGTCCTCCGGCTCACCGGCGAGGATGGGAAGGCCGAGGGCGGCGATGTCGTCGCGGGTGCGCTCGGTCCCGCGTCCGGGGTTGATGGTGACGAGGCAGCCGCCGGCACGGAGGACGCCGAGGAGGAGACCGATCGGGGCTGGACGGTTGCGCAGTAGGACGCCGACCTCGACGCCTGGTGACTCGACCGACTCGGCGACCTCTGCGACCGTGTCGGCGAGCTGGCCCCAGGTGCGCCACCGCCCCTCGAACTCGACGGCGTCGGCGCCCGGGTCGATGGCCACGACGTCGGCGATGCGAGCAGGAAGCCCGACGAGCGGGTCTCTCACCGTCCCTCCCACCTGGGCGCACGCTTCTCGACGAAGGCGCGCGGCCCCTCGCTGGCGTCCTCGGTCCTCAGCACTCGTTCGCGAAACGCCTCGGCGAGGATCTCCGCCTCGTGGAGCGGGAGGTCGATGCCCTTGCGAATGGCCAGCCGGGTCCCCCGCACCGCCAGCGGCGCGTTGCGGTTGACGAGCTCCGCGATCTCGTGGGCCCGCGCCATCAGCCGGTCGTGCTCGACGACCTCCGAGACCATGCCGAGCTCGTAGGCGCGCTGCGCGCCCAGCCGCTCGTGACGACCCGTGAGCGCGATCCGCATGGCGACGTTGAGCGGGAGCACCCGAGCGAGGCGGACGACCTCACGGCCGGAGACGAGGCCGATGCTGACGTGGGGGTCGAAGAACTCGGCGCGGTCCGACGCGATGGTGATGTCCCCGGTCGTGACCAGATCGAGACCGGCGCCGCAACACAGTCCGTTGACCGCGGTCAGGATCGGCTTGGTCATCGAGCGGAACGGCGGGGTGGCCTCCTGCGGTGCCTCCCACTGGGGGTAGGTCGAGAGGTAGGGCTCCTCGTAGACGACCCGACCGTCTTGCGGGATCTCGGTGACGTCGGCACCGGCGCAGAAGGCCCGGCCGGTACCGGTGACGATGATGGTCCACACGGACGGGTCGGCCTCGGCCAGGGCGTAGGCCCGCCGCAGCTCGACGACCATGGCCGGGTTGACCGCGTTGAGTTGCTCTGGACGGTTGAAGGTGATCGTCGCGGTGCGGCCCTCCACCTGGTAGAGGATCGTGTCGAACTCCATGGCCTCGATGATGCCGCCCCTCCCCCCTCTCCCCCAGCGCATCTGGAAACCTCTACATGTTAAAGCGTACGATCCAAGGTGACCAGCACGCCACAGCGCAGCCCGGGAGGCCTTTCTCGTGAGCGGTCGAATTCTTGTGCAACGGGACGAGGAGCGCGGCATCGCCCGCGTCACGCTGTCCAACCCCGAGCGCAAGAACGCCTACGACCCCGAGATGCGTCGGCAGCTCGCAGCCCACCTGGACGAGCTCGCGAACGACGACGGGGTGAAGGTCGTCCTCCTGCGGGGCGAGGGTGGAGTCTTCAGCGCCGGTGCCGACATGAACAACGCCTACGCCTGGTACGGGGACGGGGCCCGGCCGGACGCGACCGGGACGAGGGCCGGGGCGGCGACGGGGACGAACGGCTCGGCCGAAGCCACGCCTGCACGCCGGCCGAGCCAACGGCGGCGGCTCCTGGTCGACCGCCAGGCCTTCGGCTTCTACCACTCGCTCCTGGGCTATCCCAAGGCGACCGTCGCAGAAGTGTCGGGCTTCGCGCTGGGCGGCGGCTTCGAGCTGGCGCTGATGGCCGACATCGCGGTGGTGGCGAGCGACGCGGTGATGGGCATGCCGGCGACTCGGTTCCTCGGCCCCGCACTCGGCTCGCTCCATCTGTTCTTCCACCGCCTGGGCCCGGTGCTCGCCCGCCGGCTGCTCCTGACCGGCGACACCATCGAGGCCTCCCAGGTGGCCCACCTCGGGATCTTCACCGAGGTGGTCGATCCGCCGGCCGTCGAGGCCCGTGCGGCATGGTGGGCGGCCAAGGTCTCGCGCATGCCGGCCGACGGGATCGTGATGGCCAAGGAAGCCTTTCGGGTCGTCGAACAGCTCCAGGGCTACCAGGGCGAAGAGGCCCTGAGCCCGCTCTTCCACGCGTACGGCACCAACCTGCGGTTCGAGGAGGACGAGTTCAACTTCGTGAAGGCCCGCGCCGAGCACGGCACCAAGCGGGCCTTCGAGCTCTGCGACGCCCACTTCGAGGTGCCCGAGCCCGAGGCCTGAACGCCGAGCTCAGAAGTCCGTGCCCCCGTCGACGTTGACGGTCGCCCCGGTCAGGTAGGAGGCCCGCTCGGACAGAAGGAAGGCGATCACGTCGCCGAGCTCCTCGGGCCGCCCCGCCCGGCCGAGCGCGACCTTCATGCCCCACTCCTCGGCCATCACCCGCTCGAGGGCTTGCTCGACCGGCCAACCACGGGACCTCGCGAGGTCCACGCGCATGGCCGCGAGGACCTCGGTCTCCGTGGCCCCCGGGCAGACGCAATTGGCTCGGATGCCAGCCCCGCCGAACGACTTCGCCAGGTTCTTCGTGAACGTGGCCACCCCCGCCTTGAGCGAGGCATACGGGAACTGGTGGGCCTTGGGCGCACGGATCGAGTAGGCGGCGGTGGTCACGATCGAACCGCCCCCGCCCTCGACCAGCACGGGGACCGCGGCGCGGCACGCCCGGACGGTGGCCAGCAACACGTCGTCGAAGGTCGCCGCCCAGTCCTCGTCGCTGCCCGACAGGAGGTCACGTTGTCCCCTCGCCCCGAGCCCGGTGGTGACCGCCACGCCCCGCAGCGCCCCGAGCCCCTCGACCGCCTGGGCCAGCAGCTGCTCCGCGCCACCCGGCGCGGTGAGGTCGCCCGTCAACGCCACCACGGGCGCCGGGCCGAGGGCGGAGAGCTCCTCGGCCGCCGCCTCTGCCCGCTCGAGACCTCGGCCGGCGACCGCCACACGTGCGCCGTCCGCGGCGAGCGCCCGTGCCGCGGCCTTGCCCATGCCGGCCGAGCCGCCGATGACGAGGTAGCCGAGCCCGCCCACCCCGAGGTCCATCAGCCGGACCTCGTGACGTCCGGGGCGCTGCTCGCCACCTCTCGCGCCCAGCGGTAGTCGGGCTTGCCGTTGGCGTGCCGCTCGACCCGCTTGCAGACGGCGACCGCCCGGGGCGCCTTGAAACGGGCGACCTCGGCCGCCACGAACTCGCGGATCGACGTGCCGTCGACCGTCGTCCCGTCGCGGGCGGCGACCACCGCCACGACCTCCGAGCCGAAGCGCTCCGAGGGTCGCCCGACCACCAGCGCGTCGGCGACGTCGGGATGGCGGCGCACGACAGCCTCGACCTCCTCGACGAACACCTTCTCGCCGCCCGTGTTGACCACCATCGCATCGCGACCGAGGATCCGGATCTTGCCGTCGGGCAGGCGCTGGGCACGGTCGCCAGGGATCGCGACCCTCTCGGCTCCGACGAGGGGAAATGTCGCCTCGGTGCGCTCCCGGTCGCCCAGGTAGCCGAGCGGGACCCGGCCCCGGCGGGCGGTCCAGCCGATCTCGTCGTCCCCCGCTTCGACGAAGCGAGAACGATCCGCGGTCACCACCGTGGCGCCGGCCCCCGGCGCGAACCCCTCGGACCGGGAATCCTTGGACCGGGCGCCAAAGGCCATCCCGCCCGTCTCCGAGGCCCCGTAGCCGTCCACGACCGTCACGTGCGGCAGCAGCTCGAGCAGGGCGTCCTTGTGGTGCTCGCCGGTGGCCGCGCCCCCCGTGGCGAGGACGTTGAGCGAGCGCAGGTCGTAGGGGCGCCGCCGCAGCTCGTCGACGATCGGGCGTGCATAGGCGTCGCCGACGATGGACATCAGCGTCACCCGTTCCCGCTCGGCGAGCCCGAGGACCTGGCGGGCGTCGAAGGGCTGCGAGTCGTCGTGCAGCACCACCGCCGCACCCTGGTGCAGGCCCGAGAAGGCCGTCCACTGCGCGGCCGCATGCATGAGCGGGGGCGCCGCGTACCAGGGACGGCCCCCGTTGCCGACGGCCGCGAGGGCGATCGACTCGGCGGTGGCGTCCTCCCGGCCCGCCATTCCCGAGATGTAGACGTCGGCCTGGCGCCACTGCACCGCCTTGGGGCGGCCGGTGGTCCCGCCGGTGCACACGAGGTACAGGTCGTCGGGCGACGCGTCGGGCAGCCGCTCGGTCACCGGGGTGCACGCCGCCTCCTCGAAGTTGGTGCTGCCCGACAGGGGGGCCAGGCCGGAACCGTCGTCGACGTCCAGGAGAACGACGCCCGCGGTGTCGCATGCCGCGGCGACGAGAGGCCCGTAGGCGCGGTGGTAGACGACGGCGCGCACGTCGAGGTCGGCGAGGAGGGTGGCGACCTCCGTCGGGCGGTAGTGCTGGTTGACGTTGAAGGGCACGGCCCGTGCGCGAAAGGCCCCGAACATCGCCTCGAGGTACTCCGGGCCGTTGTGCAGGACCAGGGCGACGGTGTCCTGTCCGCACTCCCAGCGCTCGAGCTCGCCTCGCTCCCGCCGGAGGCCGAGACCACGGGCGACGAGGAAGGCGGCGAGGGATCTCGTCCGCTCGGCCACCTCGGCAAAGGTTCTCCGCGTCGCCCCGCACACCACCATCTCGTGGTCGGGTGCGGCAGCCGCCAGCACGTCCTGGACGGCAGCGAACGACCACTCCCCCGATGGCATGCAAAAAGTCTAGAGCTTTCAGTACCGGGACGCCGGTGGAGAGTCCCCGCTCGCGCTCGGGCTAGGCCCTCTTGGCGGGTCGCCGTCGCGAGCGTGCGTGTTCGTCGCGCCGGGTCGTCGCCGATGCGTCCCGGCGTGAACGGCGAGCCGGGAACCGCAGGCGCGCGCTGACCTCCTCGTACCATCGCTCGTCGAGCTCGGCGCCGAGTCCCCGGAGGCAGAACGAGGCGAAGCCGACGACGTCGGGGCGCGGGACGCCCGCGTCGTTGCCGAGGGTCTGGCTCGTGATGAAGGCCGCGTTGAGCGACAGCACCATGAACGTCGCCGCCTCGGGGTCGCTCGCCTCGATCCGGCCGGCCCCGGCGGCCGACTCCACGAGCTCGCGGACGAGCGTCGTCACCGCCCCCTGCGCCCGACCCACCATCTCCGGTTCGACCTCGGAGAGCTTGAGCCGGAGGCGCGAGAGCCCACGGTCGACGCCGCTGCCGCTGAACTCCGGCATCCGTACCGCCGCGACGATCCCCCCGGCGAGCCGCTCGAGGGGGTCGACGAGCTCGCTGATGGCACGCCGGATCAGGCCCGCGTACGTGCGCATGGCCTCCTCGAAGACGGCCAGGAGAAGGTCGTCCTTGCTCTCGAAGTACTGGTAGAGGGTCCGGAGCGACTGCCCCGCCTCGTCGGCGACCTCCTGGACCGTGATGTCCTCCCCGTTGGACCGGCCGAGCACGGTGGCCGCGGCCCGGATGAGGTTCATCCCGCGGTCCACGGAGCGTGCCGCAGCCGTGCGGAGCGAGCGGTCGACGACGCGACGTTGCCAGTCCGCCTGCAACTGACCGTCGAGGTCGGCATCGGTCGTGTCAGCCAAGTGCCCGCCCCTCTCCGATCAGAGGTGGTCGAGGAGGTCGATGACGGTCTTGGCGCGCTGGCCGAGCATGACGCGCCCGACCACGCCCATGTGCGTGCGCCAGTGTGCCTCGGCTGCGTCCACCTCTCCGGCTTCGATCAGGTCGGCCAGCCGGTGCTGCGACCGGACGCCCCGACGTCGGGTCCGCGCTGATCCGCCGTCGGCGTCGCTCTGGCTCACGGCCGTGACCGCGCGGGCGACCACCTCGTTGAGCATCTCCGCCACGATAGTGAGCGTCTGGTTCCCGGCCATTGCAACGAGCTCTTCGTGGAAGCGCGCGTTGGCCTGGCCGAACGCCACCGGATCGTCGATCGCCGCCTCCTCTTGACCGATGAGCGAGCGCAGGCGCTGGGCCGACCTGCGCCGCTGCCGCCCCGACGCCACGAGCCGCACGGCGGCCGGCTCGAGGATCGTGCGGGCCTCGAAGACGTCGGCGAGCGGCACGTTGCGGGACTGGAGGACGATGGCGGCCGTGCGGGCCGTCAGGCGCTGGTCGGGTCGGTGGACGACGACGCCGCCCTGGACACCGCGCACCACCGAGATCAGGCCTTCGGCCTCGAGGATCCGCAGCGCCTCCCGGAGCGACGGGCGCGAGACCCCGAAGCGTTCGATGAGGTCCGGCTCGCGCCCCAGCGAATCGCCCTCGTCGAGCTCCCCGGCGACGATCAGCCGTCGCAGCTCGTCGGCGATCTGCTGCGGCTTCTCGCGAGGTTGGGCACGCGGCCGATGCGCGCCCTCAGAGCTCTTGTTGGCCATGCCCTGCACCCGTCCCGATCGTCGACCCGAAACGGTATCCCGGGTACGGACCGGCCACGGACGACCGGCGGCGTCCGAATGCCTCCATCTCCGGTAGTCGTACTTTCGCCGATTCGGTAGCATGACTCTCGCGATGCGACCAACGGGGCGGCAGGGCTTGGAGCGCTTCGGACGGGCCGATGCCCGGTTGCTCCAGGAGACCACGATGATGAGCATGCCCACGCTGGACCCTCCGGCGGTGGACGAGATGCTCGAATGGGCCACCGCAGGTGGTCAGGTCGTGAAGGTCCTCTTTGGAGACCCCGACGCCGGCGGCATGAGCCTCGTCTGGTCGTGGTTCGCCCCTCATTACGCCCTCCCGCGCCACTCCCACAGCGCAGACTGCCTCTACTACGTGCTGCGCGGCGAGCTCCGCCTCGGCGCGCAGGTCCTCGACGCCGGCGAGGGTTTCTTCGTGCCCGACGGGGCCCCCTACGCCTACACGGCCGGGCCCGAGGGCGTCGAGGTGCTCGAATTCCGCTCGACCAGCACCTTCGACATGCGCATCACCGAGAGCCTCCCTCGCTGGGCCAAGATCGTCGAGGGCGCACGCGAGCACCGTGACCAATGGGCGGACGAGGCGAGGGCGGCGACGGGCCACCCCTCCCCGGCGGATCGCCCGGGCTAGGCGTCGAAGGCCGGGAGGACCTCCCTCTCGAACAACCGGAGGCTGCTCCAGGCCAGGTCGATCGGCATGCCCCCGCAGAGGGGGTGCAGCAGCGCGAAGGGCAGTAGGCCGGATCGGAGCTCCTCGATCCACTGCTCGGGCGTGAGCACGGCGTACTGGCCGCTGTTCCGCAGGTCGTCGTCGCTGTCGACGACGCGGTACGGCGAGGCGACGTCGTCCTGGGCCTGCCATACCCCGTAGGCGTCGGTCTCGTGCCGGAAGAAGGGGGCCATCTGCCGCCAGCCCTCGTCGGGGTCGTCTGCCAACGCGACCACTCGGGTCTCCCCCATCGGGTACGGACCCGGATCGGGCCGGCCGAGGCGCTGCACCTCGTCTCGATAGAAGTCCCAGACCTCGGGGACCGAGGGGAGGAACCCGTCGGCGATGCGGGCCGCCCGACGGGCCGCGGGCTCGCTGCTGCCTCCCAGCGAGATGCCGAGACCCCCGGGGCGGTAGGGCGGCGGGGTCAGCCGCACCGTCCGGCCCCGGTACTCGAAGGGCTCACCGGTGAAGGCCGACTTGAGGGTGGTCACCACCTCGATGACCCGAGCGGACCGCTCGGACATCGGCACGCCGAACTGGTCGAACTCCTCGTGGACGTAACCCCCGGCGACGACCAGGTCCACGCGTCCCCTGCTCAGGTTGTCGAGCACGAGCATGTCCTCGGCGAGCCGGATGGGCTCGTAGAAGGGGGCGATGAGCGCCGCCACGGTCAGCCGGACGTTGGTCGTCCGGGCGGCCATGGCCGCCACGATCGGGAGGGGGCTCGGCAGGTAGCCGTCCTCGGACCCGTGGTGCTCGGAGATGGTGATGCTCACGCAGCCCAGGCGATCTGCCCACTCCGCCATCTCCAATGCCGCCTCGTAGCGCTCTGCCGCCGTCGTGCCGGCAAAGGCGGGGTTGCGGAAGTCGAACCGCAATGCGAACAGCACGTGTCTCAGCTCCTTGTGGTTCCCGTGCACCGTGGTCCGGGTGTGCCCGAGAGTATCGCCGACCTCGCCGTCGCCAGCGGAGCATCCCGGTCGGAGCCGCGCGTTCGAGCTGCGTGCAAAACCTCTAGAGGTATCCGCTACGCTTCCGAGAACCGCAAAGGGGGGGCTCTACAGATGCGTCACCGTCTGCGTACTTTCGCCACCGCTGCCCTCGTCGCCGGGCTGGCGATCCCGTCTGCCGCCGCGCTCACCTCCGGATCCGCACTGGCGGCGTCCAAGGGACCCATCACGATCGCGCTGATCACCTCCGAGACCGGTCTCGCCGGTCCCGAGTACGCCGACGCGCCCCAGGGCTTCCTCGCCCGGGTCGCCCTGCAAAACGCCCGGGGCGGAATCAACGGTCACCGGATCGTGCCCCTGGTCCTCGATGACCAGTCCAGCCCGACGGCGGTGGTCACCGCGACGCAGGAGGCCATCTCGAGGGGGGCGATGGGGATCGTCTCGGTCAGTCCCGTCTTCTTCGCCGCCGCCAAGTACCCGAACCAGGCGGCCATCCCGGTCACCGGGGGAAGCTTCGACGGCCCCGAGTGGGGCACGCAGCCGTACACCAACATGTTCGCGTCGGACAGCGGCAGCGTCGATCCCAAGTACCCCGTCAACACCGTCTTCGGATCCTTCTTGAAGGCCCGAGGGGGGACCACCATCGGGTCCTACGCCTACTCCATCTCCCCCTCGTCGGTGCGCGGCGCGACGGGCGCGGGGCAGGCGTTCCAGCATGCCGGCGGCAAGCAGGGCGTCCTCGACACGTCGATTCCGTTCGGCAGCGTCGACTTCACCAACCAATCGATCGTGGCGAGACAAAAGGGCGTCAACGCCGTGTTCACGGCGATGGACAACGACTCCAACGTCGCGCTGGCGACCGACCTGAGGCAGGCCGGCCTCAAACCCAAGGCCATCGTGTTCCCGACCGGTTACCAGGCCAGCCTGGTGGGATCTCCGGCCTGGCCGAGCGTCCAGGGGGACTACTTCGTCGCGGAGTTCCGGCCCGCCTTGCTCCCGAACGCCGGTACCCAGCAGCTGGCCGCTGCCCTGTTGCGCTACGAGCACCGACCCCCGGGCAACTTCGCCGACTACGGCGTCACCGAGGCCTGGCTCGGAGCCGACCTCATGCTCAAGGGCATCCAGCTCGCTGGCGCCAATCCCACGTCGGGTGCCGTGATCACCAACCTGCGCAAGGTCAAGGACTACGACGGCAACGGGCTCCTGGCTCGGAGCATCGACTACTCCACGATCTTCGGGCACGACCCGGCACAGACCTGCGTCTGGTACCTGCGGGCCCAGGCCGGAGGCTTCTCGCCGGTGTCGTCACAACCGTGGTGCGGGCACGATCTGCCGGGGACGTCGACCGCCGGGTAGGCGACGCCGGTCAACCACCGAACGTGTCGAGCGTCCCCGGGGACTCAGCGCGCCTCCCGGTCGTCGGGTGGCAATTGGAGACTCCGTGCGAAGCGGTTGTGGGCGTCGGACCAACCCTTCCGAGACCTCGGCTCGATACCGACCGCCTCGAGGACGCCGAGCCCTACCTCCGCCGCCCACGTGTAGAGGACGGCCGCCTGCAGGTCGACCGAGGGGTCGATGCCGAGACGTTCCCGCGCCTGCTCGTAGCCCTTGATCCAGGACCGGAGATGGGAGAGCTGCTCGTCGCGGAGCTGCTTGCGGGTCTCCTCGTCCGTCTGCGCGGCGGCCGCTCCCTGCACGATCAGTGCCCGTAGCCGCCGGCGCTTGGCGAACTCCCTCCCGAGGCGGGTCAACGTCTCGACGTGGTCGACCTCGACCGCCCCGCCCACGGCGTCGGCCTCGAGCTCCCGCGCCGTGCGCTGGCTGATGGCCTCGGCCAGGAGGTCCGCCTTGTTGCGGAAGTGGCCGTAGATGGCGCCGGTCGTCAACCCGCCCCGGCGGGCGATGTCCCGGATCGAGGTCTGCATGTAGCCGCGCTCGGCGAAGAGCTCCGCGGCCAGGTCGACGAGAGCGGCCCGGGTGGCGACGGCCTTGGAGCCGACTCGGTTCCGTCGCTCCGTAGCGGGCTCCCCTGCACTCACCGATGTGCTCCCGTCCCTCGTTGCCGCTGGTGCCGCCCCATGTTGCATCATCGAGCCGGCGTGGCGACGCATCGCAGCCCGCGAACGACGGGCCATCCTCGCCTCAAGCGGCGATCACGTCGCCCATCCGGGAGAAGACCTCCGCCAAGTTGGCCCCGAAGAACGCGGCCCGGGATTCGGCGGGGACCGACGCCAGCTCCCTTCGATAGTGCCCCACCGGGTCGGGAGCCCCCTCGAAATGCGGGAAGTCGCTCGAAAAGACGGGCACGCTCGGAAGGTGCTCCAAGGTGGCGAGGGGTGAGTCGTGCGGCACGGGCAGGGGTGTCACCCGCACGTTGCGGCGAACGTAGTCCCCGGGCGTGAGGGGCAGCCGGTAGTCGCCGAGGAGCAACGGGCTCAAGCCCGGGGTGGCGAGTGCGTCCATCCGGAGGGTCGCCGCGGTGACCCACTCGATCCCGTGCTCCGCGAACACCACGGTGAGGTCGGGATGGCGCTCGAACACCCCGCCCAGCACCATCGCGTTGAGGAACACCAGCGCCTGCTGGTAGGGCTGGAGGACCGAGATCACCCGGACGAGGGCGGGATCCTCGGTGTTGGCCCAGGCAGGGTGGTAGCAGGCGGGGCTGAGGCCCACGTGGACGACGGGGACCATGCCGAGGTCGGTCACCGCAGACCAGAGCCGGTCGTAGTCGGCGTGGTTGGGCGGGACGTCCCCGGTCGGCTCGGAGGGAAGGAGGAAGGTGCGGCTCCCCCGCTCACGCATTCGTGTCAGCTCGGAGACGGCCCAGTCGAGATCCTCGAAGCGAAGGTTGACCGCCGTCATCAGGCGACCGCCCGTCTCGGCGGTCCGGTCGCTCAACCAGGTGTTGATCGCCTCGAGCGCCACCATCCCCACGACGGGGTCCTCGATCGTGCGCACGAGCGTGTACCCGGTGCCGGAGATGACGTTCTGCACGTCGATGCCCTGCCGGTCGAGCCACCGGAGACGGTCGCGGAGGGCGGGTGCGGTGAGCTCGAGGTGTTGGTCGGCCGAGGGATAGCCGACCTCGGGGCCTCGGTCGGGGTCGTAGAGCTCCCGCATGCGCGGCGTCACGAGCCGCTCGATCGGCATCCTCCGCTCGCGTGGAACGCCGCGCAGCAGGTCGTCCGACACGAAGTAGGCGAACATCTCCGGGGAGTGCATGGCGAAGCGTGGGTCGTCGCTCGGGAAGCGCTCGGGCAGCCTGGCCTTCAATGCCGGGAACTCCTCGAGCCAGTCGTCTACCGGCTCGAAATGGGAATCGATGTCGATGACGACCACGTCGCTACCCCCTTGATCGCCCGCTGGCGGCGGCTCAACCACTGCGCCAGTCTAGACCAAGAACATAACGTTGTTACAAAAATTCTGGAAGGGAGGTCCGTGCACCCGCCGGCCTCCGGTGCCCTCCCCCTAACGCACCACCCTGGCCCGGTAGGGGGTCCGCTGCAGGTCGTCCACCAGCCGGAGCAGCAGGGTGCCCAGGGTCTCGAGCTCCCCGGCCTCCCACTCGACCAACGCATCCGCCAGATGCCGGTGGCGGAGCTCGCGGAGACGCGCCGCGTTCGAGAGCCCCTCCGCGCTGGCCTCGACGAGCGACACCCGACCGTGCGCCGGACCCGGCCGGCGTTGCACCAGTCCCCGGACCTCCAACGTCCGGACCTGGCGACTCACCGCCGCCGCGTCCATCCGCGCCATCCGCGACAGCTCGGCGATGGACCGCGCCCTCCCGTCGTGCAGGGCCTCGAGCACCTGGATCTCCTGCTGCCCGAGATCGATCCCTGCCGCGTCCGCCAGCGACACCCACGTCCTGCGCGTCGCCAGCAGGCGCTGGAGCCGGTGCAGGCCGACGCGGACCGATTCGAGGTCGTTCGCGCTCACGCAGCCGGGTCGAGGGGGGTGGCGATCTCCTCGACGGTCGGCCCGACCCGGGCGGCGATCGGCGCGAGCGCCTCGAGATCGAACCCGTACACCGGGGCGATGTTCTCCGAGAGGATCTTCCTCATGTCCCGCTCCGGCCAGCTCGAGAAGGCCGCCCGCAGCGACTCTCGGCTGCGGGGGAAGCATCCCTCGTCGTGGGGATAGTCGCTCCCCCACATGATCTTGTCGATGCCGATGTCGGCGAAGCATTCGGCGTCCTTGGGCGTCGGGAAGCTCGCACCCAGCCACACGTTGTCGACGAAGTACTCGCTGGGCCTCCTCTTGGTGACGGCGCCCTCGGGAACGTCGAGCTCGCCGATGCGCCCGCCCGTCATGCGATCCCAGAGCGTGTCCATCCGCTCGAGGACGCCGGGCACCCACGCGGACCCCTGCTCCGTCAGCACCAGCCTCAGGTCCGGGTGCCGGTCGAAGACGCCCGAGAGCATCAGGTGCCACATGGCCCGGTTGGCAAAGAACCCCGTCTCCATCACGAAGAGCGCGTTGGCAAACGGGTAGCGGCCGTAGCTCGGGATCCCACTACCACCCGAGTGGTGGGTCACGGACATCTCGAGCTCCTCGCAGACGGTCCACAGGGGCTCGTACGCAGGCGAGAACAGCGGCTCGACCCACGGGGTGTCGGGCGAGACCCCGGGGAGCAGCACACCGGCCAGACCGTTGGCCTTCATCCAGCGCACGTCCTCGACCGCCTGGTCGATGTCGTTCAAGAAGATCTGGCCCAGGCCGGCACGGCGACCCGGCCGCTCCCGGACGAAGTCGACCAGCCAGCGGTTGTGGGCGTGCAACCCGGCCAGCCGACGGGGGAAGTCCTCGTCGTTCTTCGGCGCCGGGGCCACCACCTGCCCGGTCGGGAAGAAGGGCGGCACGGTGTTCGGAAACACGACCTCGGCCACGATGCCGTCGGCCTCTTGCTCGCTGGTCCGCCGGGCGTCGTCCCAGTTGCGGGTCCGCCCGTCGGCCTGCAGATCACGAAACGGGTTCCGGTAGCGGCCGCGCCAGGCGTCGAATTCCTCGTGCCATGCCGAGGGCAGGTACTCCCGGTAAGTGGCGTGATTGGCCCCCGCGTGGCAGTCCGACGAGACGATCAGGTAGCGGCTGGTCATGGCAGCGGACAATACTGCTTCAGTCATGACTCAGTCAACTTGCCAGCTCAGCCCGCGGCTGCCGGCCCACCCCTACTTCTGCATTCCCCCCGAGACCGAGAGGTCGTCCCCGGTCACGAACGAGGAGGCGTCGCTCGCCAGGTAGAGCACCGGACCCACGATCTCCTGGGGCTCGGCCACCCTCCCCATCAGCGTCCCCCTGGCGATCATCTCCTTGAAGCCCGGTGCGTTCCGTTCCGCCCCCTCGACCATCTCGCTCGCAAAGGGGCCCGGCGAGAGCACGTTGACCCGCACCTTCCAGCTCGCCCACTCGGTGGCCATGCTCTTGGTGAGATTGACGAGCGCCGCCTTCGACGCTGCGTAGGCGCAGACGCCGGGCCCGCCCGAGTACGCCGCCATCGATCCGACGTTGACGATGCTGCCCCCTCCGCCGTCCCGCATGACGGGGGCGACGCACTGCGCCATGCGAAGCGGTCCCTCGAGGTTGACGTTGAAGATCTTTCGCCACACCCGAAGGTCCATGGAGCTCACCGTGAGGCGTGACGGCGTGATGCCGGCGTTGTTGACGAGGACGTCGATCCCACCGAGCTCTTCCACCACCCTCGAGACGAACGCTGCGACGGCGTCCCAGTCGCCGACGTGACAAGCGAGGGGCAGGGCCCGTGCACCGGTTGACCGCTCGATCTCTCCGGCGACCTCGTCGCAGAGATCCTGTTTGCGGCTGCTCACGACCACGGTGGCGCCGGCACCGGCCAGCCCCTCGACCATGGCGCGCCCGATGCCCTTGGTCGAACCGGTCACGACCGCCACCCGTCCCGTCAGGTCGAGGGGCATCCTCGACGGTCGCTCACCCATGGGCCCAGCTCCCGGCCCTCATGCCCGCAACGTCCGCACCTCGGCGAATGTGGCGGAGCTCTGGGTGTCGAGCACCACCTCCAGCCGGGTGAGCTGCAGGCCACCGTCGACCGAGCGCACGCTCCCGTTGACGATCGCGGTCGACAGGTTGGACACCTGGCCCTCGACGATCTGGGTGACGAGGATGTAGGAGGCGAACGAAGCCTCGGCTCCCCGGCGCTCCACGATGTGGACGTTGGTCCCGTTGTGGCGCAGCGGGTAGGGGCTGTTGATGCGGTGGGTCTCCTGCCACCGCATGACGGCGTCACGACCGCGGACGTCGGCGCGGACGAAGTCCTCGTACTCCGTCGTCCCGGTATCCGTGCGACACGAGAAGTGCACGTCCGGCGCCAGGACGCCGGCGAGGACGACGAAGTTCCCCTCGTCGTAGTTGTACCACCACCGGCCCATCAGCTCCTGGACCGAGGCCGGGTCGATCCTCGGACCTTCCACGTGGACACCCCTCTCCCGGGTCGCTGCACGACTCCCGTTAATTTAGAACAACGTTATTACATATGCTCGGATGACGCTCCGGCGACGGAACGCCGCCCGCCGCCTGGCGGCCCCCTCTGTGGCAGGCTCTACCGCCGTGCCTCGATCGAGGCCTGCGCCGGTGCAGCGGATGCACCGGCAGGACGGCGACGGCCCGGACGGGCCCAAAGGAGGATCGTGAAGCTTGGACTCGTACTCGGGTATTGGGGCGCGAGTCCCCCCGCCGATGCCGTGGAGCGGACGCAGGACGCAGAGGAGCTCGGATTCGACTCTGTCTGGGTCGCCGAGTCGTGGGGCAACGACGCCTTCACCTACGGGGCGCACCTCGCCGCGCACACGTCGCGGATCAAGATCGGCACGGGCGTCGTCCAGATCGCCGCCCGGACCCCGACGGCCACCGCCATGGCGGCCGTCACGCTCGACCACCTCTCCGGTGGTCGGCTCATCCTCGGCCTCGGCGTGTCGGGCCCGCAGGTCGTCGAGGGGTGGTACGGGTCCCCGTCGAGACGACCCCTCGAGCGCACCCGGGAGTACGTGGAGATCATCCGGCGCGCCCTCCGGCGCGAGGGACCGTTGACCTTCGAGGGGGCGCACTACCAGTTGCCGTACACGGGTGAGGGTTCGAGCGGGCTGGGCAAGCCGCTCAAGATCATGACGCACCCGCTGCGCGCCGACCTCCCGATCTTCCTCGGGGCCGAGGGACCCAAGAACGTGACCCAGACCGCGGAGATCGCCGACGGGTGGCTTCCCCTCTACTACTCGCCGTTCCGCCAAGACGTCTACGCCGACCAGCTGGAGGGAGCGGGCCCCGGCTTTGCGATCAACGCGCTGGCGACGTTCGAGGTGAACGACGACGTCAGTGCCGCGCTCCAGTCGGTCAGGGCCCGCCTGGGCTTCTACATCGGAGGGATGGGCGCCAAGGGCCAGAACTACCACACCCGGCTCATGGCCCGGATGGGCTTCGAGGAGGAGGCGTACCGGATCCAGGACCTCTTCTTCGAGGGCCGAGCGCGAGGAGGCGATCGCCGCGGTGCCGGAGGAGTTCGCCGACGAGATCTCCCTCGTCGGGCCCCCCGAGCGGATCCGCAAGCGGCGCGTGGCGTGGGAGGAGAGTCCCGTGACGACCCTCATGGTCTCCGGCTCGAGCAAGGACCAGCTCCGCCTCGCCCGAGATCTCCTCTCGGACTGATCTCGCTTCGGACCGATCACGACCGCGGGCGGGCCCCTCAGGGCCGCCACTCGGTGATCGCCTGGACGATGCGACCCACGTCGTCGCTCGTCAGTGCGTGGTGGGTGGGCAGCGAGAGGGCCCGGTCCATGACGCGGTCACAATTGGGGAGCCCGCCGTCGGGCTGGCGGTGCTCGATCCCCGCGAAGCCGGGCTGGCGCAGGATGTTGCCGGTCCAGACCATGCGCGTCGAGATGCCCTGACCCTCGAAGTACTCCTGGACGCCCACTCGGTCGACCCCCTCGTCGAGCACGAACGGGTAGCGCATCCACGTCGTCTCCACGCCCGCCGTCGTCTCGGGGCGGACGACCGCACCGTCGTGCTTTACGAGCGCATGGTCGATCGCGTCGAACGCGACCTGCCGGCGGCCGTTGAACTCCTCCAGCTTGTCCAGCTGGACGAGGCCGTAGGCCGCCATGATCTCGGAAGGCTCGAAGTTGTAGCCCATCTCGTCGAACACGAAGATCAGGTCGTAGGGCGTCCCGTCCGCGAGCGGGCCGAAGCGCTCGCTCTCCCCGCTCCGGCTGCCGAAGAGATAGGTCTCCGAGCGCCGTCCCCATCGTCTCCGCATGAGCGTGAGGTCCAGGGAGCGCTCGTCGTCCACGCCGATGAGCCCGCCGTTTCCGGCCGCCGTGATGGCGTGCGAGCGGGCAAAGCTGGTCACCGAGATGTCGGAGCGCCGGCCCGTCGGCGTGCCACGGAGTCTCGAGCCCAGGACGTCGCAGCTGTCCTCGACCAGGCGGAGCCCGTGCCGGTCGGCGATCTCCCGGAGGCGATCCCAGTCGGGGCAGTTGCCCACCAGATTCGGGACCAGGATCGCCTTGGTCCTCGGACCGATCATGTCCTCGATCCCGTCCGGGTCCACCTGGTAGGTGCGCACGTCGATGTCGACGAACACCGGCACGATCCCGGACCTGACGAGGGGTGCGATGTCGCTCGAGAACGTCAAGGGCGAAGTGATGACCTCGTCGCCACGCTCGCATTCGAGGAGATCGACGGCCAGCCAGAGGGCGGACGTACCCGCATTGACCATCACTCCGTGTCGCTTGGCCAGGAGCTCGGCCCCCCGGCGTTCAAACTCCGCGACACGCGGGCCGAGATCGAGCGTCCCGCTCTCCAGCACCTCGACGACGGCCTCGATCTCCCGATGGTCGTGCACGGGACCCGATTCGGTGATCCGCCGGGGCTGGTGCGCGGTCATGCGGCCACCTCGTGAAGTTCGCTCGGCACGTCACCTAGTCTGTCTCACCGTCCCGACGGCCCGCACCAGGCGGGTCCGACAGGATCCGAGGTGACCCTTATGCCCGACCCCGACAGCGGCGGGGACCGACCAGCGACGGATCGCGATCTGGCGAGCACGATCCTGCGGCTGGAGGCCGACCGGGAGATACGGCAGCTCGTGTCCCGCTATGCCCTGGCCCTCGACAGCAGGGACGTCGCGGCTCTCGTGACCCTTTTCGTACCCGACGTGCAGGTGGGCAACGGGGAGAGCGGGCGCGAGGCGCTCGCGAGGTGGTTTGACCCGATCCTGCGCCCGTACCGGACCACGTTCCACCTCGTGGGCAACCACGTCATCGACCTCCAGGACGACGACCACGCGACGGGCGTCGTCTATTGCCGCCCGGAGCACGAGGTCGGCGACCTGTGGGTCGTCATGCCGATGCAGTACTGGGACCGCTACGAGCGCCGCGACGGGCAGTGGCTGTTTCGCAGTCGGAGGCCCGTCGTCTTCTACGCAGCCGACGTCCTGGAGCACCCGCTCTCGGTGCCGGGCCGGTTCCACTTCCCGGGCAATCCGATGATCAGCCGGGCCGAGCTTCCGGAGAAGTGGGAGTCGTGGCGCCGATTCTGGGACCGAGAGGTGGGATCCGCCGACCGGGACGGGTAAGGACGCCCGGGGCATCCCTTGGGGGGCATTGGATGCATCGATTGACACGCTCGCGGGGTGGGTAGCCCGTGCTGCGCACGCTGCGCTACGGCAGGCCGCGCTACGGGCCGTCGTGGTGTTGGCGCTGGTCGCCCTGGCGATGCCGACGATCCTGGTCGCCGCCAAGTCCTCGCCCGCCGGAGGGGCCGCAACGGGCGCTACCGTCCCGGTTCCTCCGAGCGTCCCGCACGCCGCGGTGTCCGGGCCCGTTACCGGCGGGTCGGGCATCGACCTGCCCGGCACCACGACCTTCCCGCTCCGCGACGTCGGCTACGAGCAGCACGAGTACTTCCTCTCGGGCACCGCCACGGCCTACACCAGCGCGTCGCCGTTGGCGACCGACGGTCGGTGGACCGTGACGTCGGCCGGAAGCGCCCCGTACGAGACGCGGATCGTCGTCTACCGGCCGATCGACCCGAGGCGCTTCGACGGGACGGTGATCGTGGAGTGGCTCAACGTGAGCGGCGGAGTCGATGCGGCGGCGGCCTGGCTCGCCGACCACGTGCAGATGATCCGCAGCGGAGCGGTCTACGCCGGGGTGAGCGCGCAGGCGGAGGGGGTCGTGGGCTCCCCCAACTCCCTCGGCGGCGCGACGGGTGGCATCAAGGGCGCAGATCCGGCGCGCTACGGCTCGCTCGAACACCCCGGCGACACCTACTCCTACAGCATCTACCAGCAGGCCGGGGCCGCCGTTCGTCGCGACGCCCACACCGTGCTCGGCGGGCTCGAGCCGAAACGCGTGCTCGCCCTCGGCGAGTCGCAATCGGCATTTCGGCTCGTCACGTACATCGACGCACTCGGCCCGCACTCGAGGGGCATCTACGACGGCTACTTCGTGTACAGCCGAGGGGCGTCCGGGAGCCCCCTCTCCCAGTCCCCGCAGCTCTCGATCGACGCGCCGACGCCGACGCTCATCCGCAGGGATCTGGGCGTCCCCCTCATGATGTTCGAGACCGAGACGGACCTGGTGGTGCTCCAGTACTCCTCCGCTCGGCAGCCCCCCACCAGGTTCATCCGGGAGTGGGAGATCGCAGGCACGGCGCACGACGACACCTACGGCCTGGTGGAGTCGATGACCGACACCGGGAACGGCCTGGCCGACGTCAAGACCTTCGACACGATGGTCGATCCCGTCTCCTCGTTCGAGGGAGGGGCCGTCACCTGCCCCGAGCCGCTCAACGCCGGCGCCCACACCTACGAGCTGCGCGCCGCGGTCCAGGCGCTCGAGGAGTGGGTGGGCACCGGACGGGCCCCGCGACAGTCGCCGCGGCTCGACCTGGCGAGCCCGTCGCAGTTCGGGACAACTCGCACGGAGAGGCGCAGGGCGGCGTGCGAACCCCTCAGGTACAGGCCCCCGTGGCCGTGGTGACGGGCGCGGGCTCGTCGGGTGGAGGAGGGTTCTGCTTCTTGTTCGGACGGACGACGCCCTTCGGGGATGCGCAGATCGCCGCGCTGTACCCCACGCATGGGGCCTTCGTGAAGAAGTGGGATGGCGCGGTCGCCCTGGACGTCGCAGAGGGCTACCTGCTTCCCGCCGATGCGAAGGTGCTCGATCGGGTGGCGCGGGATTCGACCATCGGCGGATGAGCCTTGAATGCCCCCCGGCGATCGGGAAGACTCCGCCGATGCGAAGAATCCTCATCTCGATCGCCCTGGTCCTGACCGGCCTCGCACTGACGAGCCTGCCCGCCGCCGCCGCCGAGAACTGCCAGGCCCGGGGACCCGGGGTCAACCTCTCGGGATGCAATCTCGAGGGGGCCAACCTCGGCGGTGCCAACCTCGTCGATGCCGACCTGACCAACGCGAACCTGAAGGGCGCGAACCTCGACGGGGCTCGGCTCATCTCGGCGGTGCTCGACGGGGCCCGCCTCGGCGGCCATGCCACCTTGGTGCGCGCCAACCTGCTGGGAGCCTCGCTCCACGGGGCCGACCTGTCCGGCGCCAACCTGACCGACGCGAGCCTGATCCACGGCTATCTGGTGGGGGCAGACCTCAGCGGCGCCAACCTGTCGGATGCGGACCTCGCGGGTGCCTTCCTCGACGGAGCCAAGCTGAGCGGCGCCACCCTGACCGGCGTGAGGTGGACCGAGGCAGCGACCTGCCCGGACGGCAAGTTGGCCAATCCCACGTGCGCACCTTGATGCGGGCGCGCCGCCGCCCTGATCTCAGAGGGAAGCGACGGCGTTCCATGGTGGCGCTGCAACCACCAGGAGCCAGCAGAATACCTCGGGTGGAATGGTGAAGCGGACGATATTCGCCCCGGACGCCCGCTGGCCCGCCGAGCTGGCGGTCGTGGCCGCCATCGTCCTCTACGTGGTCCTGCCGAACCGGCTCACCGTCGGACCCCGTTGGCTGTTGCCGGCGCTCGAGGCTCTCCTGATCGTTCCGCTCGCCATCAGCCGCCGTGTCGGCCCGCGCCCGGCCGATCCCATCTGGCGCGCCCTCTCCATCACGGTGATCGCGCTCATCAACCTGGCCAACATCATCTCGGTGGCGCTGCTCGTCGACCGGGTCCTACACAACCAGCCGGCCAAGGGCACCCAGCTCATGTACTCGGGCATCGCGATCTGGGTGACGAACTTCATCGTCTTCGGCCTGTGGTTCTGGGAGCTCGATCGTGGAGGACCGACGGCGCGCAGCGCCGGGCGCGAGCGCGAGCCGGACTTCCTCTTCCCCGAGATGATCTACTCGGATCTCGGTCCACGGAACTGGCAACCCGGCTTCTTCGACTACCTCTACACCGGCTTCACCAACGCGACCGCCTTCAGCCCGACCGTTGCGACACCCGTCAGCATCTCGGCCAAGTGGCTCATGATGCTCGAAGCGTCGGTGTCCCTCGTCACCGTCCTCGTGATCCTCTCTCGTGCGGTCGGCATCATCGGCTAGTCCCACGCCCGAATCGGTCTCACCGCCGTGGACCGACGGATCACCGGTCGAGCCCCCGGCGCACCGCCCGTGCAACCGGTGACAGCTGCCGAAGGTCACCATCGAGCCGCAGAGCATCGAGCAGGGCGATCGGCGGCTGGGCGACGAACCGAGGCACCGGTCCTCGGTGCGGCCAGCTCGCCGCATGGACCAGGAACGGGTGGCACACGAAGACGTCGCCCGGCTCGCCGGTCGCGACCACGACCCGCCCGCCGGTGTCGGGCAACGGGATCTCCGATTGTTGGCCCGCATACGCGCCGGGCAGCCCTGGCTCACCCGCCGGCCGGAGGAGCTTCGGCATCGCCAGATGACTTCCCGGGAGCAACCGGGAAGGGGCGTCGTCGGTTCCGACGTCGGAGAGCAGGCACAGCAGGAGGAGGCCTCGACCCCTGGAGCGATAATTCACGAACCACCGGCGGTCACCCTCCGGCTGAAAGCTCGCGTCGATGTGGAAACCCGCATCCCCCGGATCGGCCACACTCGGAAACCGCACGACAACGTTGCCGAGATTCGGCCGGGGCAGCCAGACGTCGGGATCGAGCAACTGACGGACCGAGGCCAACAGCCGGGGCGAGTTTGCCGCATCGCGTAAGGGCCGCCCCTCGACCAACCCCCGGAGGACCTGGCGCGTCCAGGTCTCCGGGGCCATCGGGTCGATCCCGAGCTGCCTTTCCGCGAGCTCTCGACACTCTCGGGCGAGACGCACCGTGAACGCCGACCGGAGGGCGACGTAGCCCTCGTCGACGAACTGCTCTACTTCGGCATCCGATAGCACCGACCTATCCTTTCCCGGTGAGCGGCGTGGTGAGAGGTGTCGTGGGAGGGCTCGTGGCGCTCGCGACACCGGTCATCCTCGCTTCCTGTTCCGCCAACAAGGCGTCGGACACGAGCTCGGAGAAGGCTCCCACGACCACCTCCGTTTCGAGGTCGACGACGGTGCCCGCGGGCACCACGTCGACGGCACCGCCTGCGCCCATGTTCGGTACCCGGAAGTTCGCCATTGCGGGCGCCACCGTCTCCGCCACGAGCTGGCTCACCATCGCGTTGCACCCGACGACGGTGCCGATTCAACTGCAAGCGGTCGCTTCGACTCCGCTCGAGGTGTGTCCGGCGAACCTCGACGGGACCATCGACGGCAGTGGATCCTGGCCCGCCCCCTTCCACTTCCCGTCCTGCGAGCCACTGGACAGCTCGGGCGCCGCCACCCTGCCGGCGACAGACGGGAACTTCCACGTCGCCTTCGCCCTCCGACCGATCGCCACCGGCGTGACCGCGTCGCCCGAGGTCACCGTCGACTACACGGCCACCGACTCCTTCGTCGAGATCATTCCGCCGGCGGGAAACGGGGGTCTCGACCTGACGACGACGTACACGCCGGGATCGTCGACCACCGCCGTCATGGTCTCACCTCCGGGTCAGGTCGCCCCAGCCCCCGGTTTCACCACGAGCGTGAGCCAGAGCGGTGTCCCGCTCACCGGCTCCGGGCCGTGTGACTTCGCAACCGAGCTCACGAGCTGCGTCGACGGCGTGATGCCGGGCCAGCCCTTGACCGTGACGGTGACGGGCCCTCCGGAGGAAACGGCAGACGTCTCGCTGGCTTGGAAGTAAGCCACGGCGGCACTCCGTTTCAGGGTGTGACCGTCACTGCTTGTCGGCTGCCTTGCCGCATCGGCCGTCGACCGCCCCGCACTCGCTCGGCGTCAGGCGGCACCCGGCGACGAGAGGCCCGTCCTGAGCGCATCTGCCACCTTCCCGGCCAGCCCGGTGTTGATGGCTCGCAGGATGAGCAAGCCCCCTCCCCCCACGCGAAGAGCCGTCGCCGACTCGTCCCGGGAGATGTGGATCGTGGCCCAGGACAGCGAGGACCGCCGCACGGTCAGCACCTCGGAGGAGGCGGTTCGCCGAATCGTCACCCGGTAGCCCGCTCCGAGCTGTGCCTCCACCGCCTGCTTGGCCTCGTCCGCAGACACCGCTCGCTCGATGGTCACCGTCGCCACAACTGCCCCTCCAAGAACTCTCTGGTCCCCGAAGGCCGACCCCTCGGCGATCAATCCATCAGCTTCTTGCCGAGTGTAGGCCACAAGGCTCGGACCGGCCCAAAACCCGACCGGGCGGTCGGACGTCAGTCGCCCGCCTCGGTAGGCCTGGTGATCCACGCCGTGAAGACGGGCAGACCCGTCCAGCCCGGCTCCCCGCCGGATTGCCCGCCGGATTGCCCGCCGAGGGGACGGTCGACGGAAGCGATGACGGCGTACGGCCGGCCGAACCGGACCCGGAGCGCTCGCTCGACGCCCTGATGGGCGAACACCGCGGCCGACGAGCTGACTGCGAAGTAGGTGACCGCCGCCGCTTCGAAGCCGTAGCGGGAGTAGGAGGCAACCGCCACCTGCCGCGCCCCCCCCAGCCCGGACTTCCGGCTGACGCGCGCCAGCACGGACATGCCGGCGATCGCCCCAAAGACCGCGTCGGCGAAGAGATCGAGGTCGCTCTCGGCGCTCCAGGCCGGCAGGTCCGCCTGGGAGCTCTCGACCACCTGTCCCGGCTGAGGCGTGGGCGCGGGCGACTCGGTAAGCGTCCAGGCGTGACCCTCCCCCAGCGGAAGGTCCGCGACCGGCAGGCGGGCGGCCGCAGGGGAACCGGAGGAGATCGACCGGAGGGTCTCGTGGGCCGCCATCAGCGCCGCCTCTCGAGCGACTTCTGGGCCGCCGATCACCGAGGTCACCCGGAGACCGTCGCGAGCCACCACCGAGTGGGCCGCGACCGTGCCGGCCGACGTCGTGTCGAAGAGGGCGACGTCGTGGCTCGTCGGGCTGCGGAGCACCTTCCGGACCGTCGGCGGCCACGAGCTGTCCGGGCCGAGCTCGGAACTTTCCACCCGGGAGAACGGGGCGGTCCAGGTGACCTTGGTGGCCAAGACGGAGGTGATGATGGACTCGACCAGACCCATGTCGGTGGGATGCCCGTTGATCAGACCGAGGGAGTGCTCGCGCACCCAGGCATCGGCCTCCGCCTGGGTCGGCAGATCGCCGACGTCGATCTGGGGAGGGAGGAGCTCCTCCCAAGGAAAGGTCCCGGGCCGGAATTCCTTGATCCACAGGGAAAGTGCCATCGACAACGCCGGGGGAGGATCGGCGAGCAGCGCGGAGAGGAGACCTGCCGCTTCCCGAGCCTCGCAGCCCAAGAAGCCGTCGAGCTGACCGGCCGCCTCGGACCTCCCACAGGACGCCAACGCGGCGAGGAGCAGCCAGACCCCCAGGGGCGAACAGACGAACTGGTCTGGCTCAACGGCGCAGACGGCCGGGTAGATCCGCCGGGCGTAGGAATCGGTGAGGTCGCTCAACCGGCTGGTGGACGTTGCACCGCGCTCAGCGTGCATCGATGTTCGCCTCCGCATCGGACGAGGGGCTCACCGCCTGAGACATCTGGCGCGGTGAGAATGCTAGGAGATTGGAGTCCGCCCCGCGCCTTGTCAGGGAGCCCGGAGGCGGGTCGACTTGAGACGGTCGCCCTTCGTGAATTCAGCTGGGAAGGTGGGTCACCCCGGTCGGAATGTTCGGGGGTGACGACGGCGCCAACAGTGCGCCCACCTGGTTGAAGATCGACGCGGCATATTGGCCGCCCGAGGGCGCATCGGGGTTCGCCGTCGTGAAGATGACCACGCGGAGCTTCTGGGCGGGGAGGTAGCTGACCAGTCCCGTGTAGCCGATCAGGCCGGGTTCGGCGAGATCCCATCCGTTGGACACGACTCCGCCCAGGCCGTAGTACAAGCTCTGCGTCAACGGTCCGAGTCCCACGGTGTCGGGAGCAAACTGACGAGCGTGCGAGCTGGCCGAGAGCAGCGAGCCCGTACCCAGGGCCTTGGCCCAACTTCCTAAGTCCGAGAGGTCGGAGGTCATGTCCCCGTTGTTGGGTGCCCAGCTGATGGACCAAAAGGTGGAGTCTTCGTAGTCACCGCGCTCTCCGTCATAGGCGTGCAGCACGGGAGACGGGATGTACGACGTCGGCGTCATCTGAGTGTCGTGGAGGCCGAGGCGGTCGAGAATGAGCCGTTGGATCTGGAGCGGCACCGGTGCGCCCCCGGCTCGGGCCAGGATCTGACCCAGGATCACGAAGTTGGAGTCGCTGAAGGCCCAGCTGGTGCCGGGCGGGAAGTCCAGCGGCTGGTTGGCGCTGATGGAGATGAGCTCGCTTGGTGTCCAGGCCCGGAAGGGGTCGGCATCGAACTCGGCGGTCCACTGGTCGGTGTAGAAGCTCGCGTATCCCGAGGTGCTGTTGGCCAGCATCCCGACCGTCACCTTGCTCGCGTCAGGCAGCGAGGGAAACCACTTGGACACCGGATCGTCGAGGGAGATCCTTCCGCGATCCACGAGCTGCAGCAACAGCGTGGTCTCGAAGGTCTCGGTGACATTGCCGATCCGAAAATGCATGGAGGTGTTGGCCGGCACGCCGGGGTAGGAGGTGCCCAGGGCACCCGAGATCACCTCCGTGTTCTTGTCCCACACTCCGAAGATCACTGACTTGAGTGAGTACTGCGCCTGGAGCGAGCGGATCGTGGCGAGAATCCGAGCGCCTCGGGAATCGCCCGTAGCGACGCAGACGTTCGGGGCGACCGCCGTCTGCCGGCTCACACACCGCGTCGATGCCGTGGAGGGGCTGGCCCCGGCTGAGGATGGGTTGGCAAAGGAGGCGCCCGTGCAGAGGAGCGTCAGAGCGGCCGCCGTCGTGGCAATTCGTGCGAGTCTCATGTTCCCCTCTTGCGATTCCGGACCACTGCTGTTGGCGGTCGGCGCTCGAGCGAGGCGCACGCTCCACCGGAGGATCGTACCCCTTCTGGATGGATTGGATCAAGTACACATGGATCGAATCTGTGTCAATATGGGTCACACCGCTTGCGAGCATGGATTGGTGCCGTCGAAGAGCGGGCGAACCTCGATGTCGAAATACCACTCACCACTCCGGGCCCGGCAAGCCGCCCAGACACGCCAGCTGATCATCGACGCGGCGATCGAGCTCTTCGCTCGTCAGGGGTGGGCCGCCACCACCCTCCCGACGGTTGCCAGCGCAGCGGGGACCTCCGTCGACACCATCTATGCAACGTTCGGGTCGAAATCCGCCCTCTTCATGGCCGCCATTGATGTGGCGATCGTCGGGGACGACGACGAAGCCGCAATGGTTGACCGTCCGGACTTTGCCGTGCTCGGCGAGGGTCGGAGGAGTGAACGGCTGCGCGCCGGTGTCGCCTTCACACTGGATGTGTACGAGCGCTCCGGACCGATTCTGAAGGTCTTGCGCGAGGCCGCGGCCAGCGACGCCGCTGCGTCGGCTCGCTTGGCCCAGTACGACGAGGATCGTCGGTGGGTGATGATCGCGGGTCTCGGGCTGATCCTGGGGAGAGAGCCGCCGGATTCGCTGGTGGATGCCATTTGGACGCTGATCAGCCCCGAGGTCTATTCCTTGCTGATCGAAGGAAGGGGTTGGTCGAGATCCGAGGCCGAGGTCTGGCTGACGGAGATGGCGACTGCTGCCCTCGGAGTGGCCCTGCGCTGAGCCGAACCCAGGCGCGCCGAGCCAACCCCGGTGGATCGAGACCCGTCCGGTAGGGTGCGTCCGTGACCACGGTCGGGCTCGTCCATGGCGCCTTCCACGGCGCCTGGTGTTGGGAGCGGCTGACCCCCGAGCTCGAACGACGGGGCATGAACGTCGTCGCGCCCGATCTTCCCTGCGACGATCCCCGGGCAGGGGTCGCGGAGTACGCAGCCTGCGTGGACGCGGCGCTCGACGGGCACGACGAGGTGGTCCTCGTTGGTCACTCGCTGGGCAGCTTCACGCTCCCGGTAGTGACCGAGCGCCGCCCGGTGCTGCACATGATCTTCCTGTGCTCGGTGCCGGCGGGGCCGCACCCGGACGTCGTCCAGGACATGGCCGCCATGACGACGGACGAATGGAACGCAGCCCCCCGATTTCACGACGGGGATGGCGTCGAGGTGCTGCGCAACGACGCGGCCCGGCGGCTCTTCTTCCACGATTGCTCCGACGAGGACGCGGCATGGGCGGTCTCGCGGCTGAGGCCACAAGCCCCTCGCCCGCGGGAGCTGCCCCTACCGATAGCCGGTTGGCCCTCGGTCCCGCAGAGCGTCGTGTTGTGCACGGACGATCGAGTGGTCCGACCGTCCTGGGTGGCCAAAGCGGCACGACGCCAGCTCGACGGCGGGGAGCCCGTCCAGATGGAGGGCAGCCATTCGCCCTTCTTGTCCCGACCGTCGCAGCTCGCGGACGTCATCGCCTCCCTGGTGAGCGCAGGCGGGTGAGACACCTCGTCGGTCGGTCGACGGGATCGCTCCCGAGCTAGAGACTGACGCCATGGCCGACCGCTCCGTGCCGGAGCCCCTGACGGCGGGGTAGCGATGGCGGTCGGGCTCGCTCTTGTCGCTGCCGTGTTCCTCGCGCTCGGCAGCGTTCTCCAGCAGAAGGGCACGCTCGAGACGTCCGCGGGCGCCGACGACCCGCGCTTCTTGGTGCAGATGCTGAGGAGACCGGCGTGGTTGGCGGGAGCCGTCTCCCAGGGGATCGGCTGGGTCCTCCAGGCTGCGGCCCTGGACCGTGGGCCGCTCGCCCTGGTCCAATCGCTCACCATGTTGAACCTCGTCTTCGCCTTGCCGCTCGGGGCCCGACTGACGGGACAGCGGATCACCGGCAAGGTGGCCCTGGGGGCGCTCGGCGTCGTGGTCGGCATCTCACTGTTCGTCTCGGTCGGGAGCCCGGCGAAGGGAACGGGCAGCCCGAGCGCCGAGGAGTGGTGGGGGGCCTGCCTGAGCACCCTCGCCCTCGTGGTGATCTTCGTCTATCTCGGTCGGCGGTTCCAAGGAGCGATGCGAGCCGCCCTGCTCGGTACCGGAGCGGGCTTTGCCTTCGGGCTGCAGGGAGCCGTCACCAAGTACTTCGTGACCCTGATCGGGTCGGGGGTGGTCGCCCTCCTGACGACATGGTCGTCGTACGTCCTGATCATCTCGGCGCTTGTGGGGCTGACCCTGCAGCAGAGCGCTCTCAAGACGGGCGTGCTGGCACCGGCCATCGGATCGGCGAACGTCATGACGCTGCTGACCGGCGTGGTGCTCGGGATCACCGTGTTCGACGAGACGCTCCAGAGCGGCTCGGGCAGTCAGGTCTCCGCGGGCCTCGGGCTTCTGCTCGCCCTGGCCGGTGTGGGTCTGCTGGCCGCATCCGGCGCGCCACCCGACTCTGCCGCGTCAGGTCCGGTCGACTCGGGCTGATCCGGGGCCCTCGGCCGCCACTTCGCCCCGCTCCGGCAGCCGGTGGGCCGGCCAGAAAAGGCTCAACCCGTAGCGGGGTGCGTCGGGGTCGACCCGTCCGGCATGAGGATGTCGAACCCGTCCGGCGTGTTGAGCATCCCCGGGGCCGTACCGGGCGTGTCGGACACCCCGTACTGCCAGACGAGAGCTTGGGTGACGGGGTCGATCGCCGCCATGCGATCCCGGTAGTCGTCGTTGGTCATGAAGACACCGCTCGGCAGCAGCTCCGTGAGGGAGGGCTGGTTCAGCTCGCCGGGCCCCGAGGTCGGCCGGTAGTCGTAGAGGATCTGTCCCTCTCGGTTGAACTCGATGATGGCGCCGGGGTGCGAGTAGTCCGACACCAGGTAGCGATCCGGACCGAGCTGCTGCGGATCGGAGACGTAACCGACGGAGGGAAGCTGGACCGTCCAGACCAACTTGCCACTTGGCGTGTACTCGGTGATCCACGAGCCGTTGATCTCGGACACGAGCACGTCACCGTTCGGCAGCGGCGTGTCGCCGTTGGGATAGCCGACGTAGGTCGGCGGTTGGTGCTGGCAGACCGCATCGGTGCCGATCTGGCCGGCCACCGTCTTGTCGGGGTTGATGAACAGGATCCTGCAGTTCTCGGCGTCGGCGACGGTGACGACCCCGTTCTTGAGCAGGTACGAGTCGTCCGGTTGGTGCAGGTAGCCCACCGCACTCCCGGGAGTCGCCGGGTGGCCGTACTGCCAGAGGAGCTTGCCCGAGGGGAACCCGATGATGACGATCGTGTGGTTCTCCTCCTGGTTGGAGATGATCTCCGTCCCCTTCTTGGCGAAGAACGCGTCGTCGGGGAAGTAGAAGCCGCCCGGAGGCGCCGCGGCATAGGTCGACGGATAGCTCCAGAGGACCTGGTTGTTGTCGTCGAGCAGCAGGAGCCGGTTGTTCCCACGGTCCGCAACGAGGAGCTTGGCGCCGAAGTACGGAGAGCCCGCTCCGCTCATGCCGGCCGCGCCGAAGCGGGCATCTGGCGAGAGCATCTCGACGCTCGAGAGCTGGTGCGCTCGGTCCTCACCCCCGAGGATCCAGGCCCGGCCTCCGACCACGGTGGCCGCCGCGTAGCTCGTGGCGACCGGCAGGTTGCCGGCATTGAGCAGGCGATGAGTCGCTGGGTCGTAGGCCCACACCGCAGTCAGCGGTACGCCGAAGTTGGTCGACTGGGCAGTGCTCGTGCTCGCCGTCCCTCCGGCGACGTAGATGTGGTGGTCGAGCACGACCGCAACGGCTCCCGCCAGCGGCTGCGGGAGGTGGCCGATGACACTCGCGGTCTTGGTGGCGGGGTCCACCACCTGGATGGCGTCCGTCGCCCAGCCGTCATGACGACCGCCCACCATCTGGCCGCCGAACACGTAGATCATCCCGTCCAACGTGGCCACCGCGGGGTAGCGAACCGAGATGGGCAGCGAGGTGAGGACGCCGAAGTGAGATCCGTCGGTGGTGGACAGCACCTCGGGCAACGGCTTCGAACCCGTGTAGCCCCCGACGACGTAGGTGGTATGACCGATGGTGACAGCGCTCGAATCCGAACGCGGCTCGGGAAGCGACGGACCCGTCGTCGACGTCGTCGGCGACGCCGCCGGAACGGCGGTGGGAGAGGGGAACCGCTGGACCGTGGCCACCGTGTCCGGCGAGCCGCCGCCCAAGACCACGACGTTTCGCCCGATTCGGGCGACCGCCGCGTCGTGGACACCTGAGGTCAGGTTCCCGACAGGGCTCGCCTGACCGCTTTGGGTATCGATGGCGACGATAGGGGGAACGGTCGCCTGGGCCGAGTTGAGCCCGCCGATGAGGAGGAGGTTCGAGCCGGGACCGGGGACCGCGACCGCTCGGGAGAGCGGCGAGCCGAGTGTCCAGGGGAGGATCCCGGCCTCGATGGCGGGCATGTCCCCCTGGGGGAGGACTCCCGTCTCGGCGATGGCCTGCCGCGTCCTGCTCGACGCCGACGCGGTCGACCCCTTGCTGGTTGTCTGGGTGGGCGCATTGGCGGTGGAGGGCTTACCGTTTCCCCCGCCGAGCGTGGTGACCAGCGCAACGATCGCGCCGACCAGGACGAGCACCACGACCAAGAGCGCCAGTCGCCGGCGCCGGACGACCCGGGACCTCGACGCGCTGCGAGATCGGGGGGATCGTGCATGCCGTGCGGCGGGAGCCGGCCGGTTCGGGCGTTGCGCAGGGGGCACGAGGATGGCATTCAAACACAGCTTCGGGCGACCATCCCTGCACCGGTCGGGAGCTGGACGGTTTCTGCACCACGACCGATCCACCCAGGGCCTGGACGGTCATCGGCGTGATCGACCGCCCTCCCGGTTCCGGGCGAAGGCGGGTGGGTAGGCCGGCTTCCAGGGACGAGGGTGGCCTGGTGGGGTTAACCCCACTGCAAGACGCCGACTAGCGGTATTCCGCGAACCGGGCGGCCCATCTACCTTCTTCCGTGATGATCACGGCACACTCACTGACGAAGCGCTACGGCGCCGCAACGGCTGTGGACCACTTGACCTTCGAGGTACCGCCTGGAATGGTCACCGGGTTCCTGGGGCCGAACGGATCGGGAAAGTCGACGACGATGCGCATGATTATGGGCCTCGACGTCCCCGACTCGGGCTCGGCGCTGATCGACGGCAAGGCCTATGCGGAGTTGGCCTGGCCGCTCCGGGAGGTCGGTGCCCTGCTCGAGGCAAAGGCGTTGCACCCCGCCCGCACCGCCCGCAACCACCTCCGGTGGCTGGCGCTCACCAACGACATCCCGCTCCGCCGGGTCGATGAGGTCATCGACCAGGTAGGGCTGAGCTCCGTCGCGAACCGCCGTGCCGGGAAGTTCTCGCTCGGCATGAGCCAACGGCTGGGCATCGCCGTGGCCCTGCTGGGCGACCCGGGCGTGCTGCTCTTCGACGAGCCGGTCAACGGGCTCGACCCCGAGGGCATCCGATGGGTCCGCAACTTCCTCCGGGGCCTGGCGGCTGAGGGTCGGACGGTCCTGGTGTCCAGCCACCTGATTAGCGAGATGTCACTCACGGCCGACCGGCTGGTCGTGATCGGCCGAGGTCGGCTCATCGCCGAGACCAGCGTGGCGGACTTCGTCGCCCGAAGCGGCGGCGGGGCCGTCAAGCTCGTCACCCCCGATCCGGCCGAGTTCACCATGGCCCTGGCGTCAGCGGGGGCGAGGTTGGGCGAGTGCGACGGCGACTCGTTGACCGTCGAGGGGCTGACCGCCTCGGAGATCGGCGACCTCGCCTTCCGCGAAGGCATCCGGATCCACGAGCTGACCCCGATCGTGGCGTCCCTGGAGGACGCCTTCATGGAGTTGACCCAGGACGAGGTGGAGTACCGCCCCTCGACGATGGCCGATGCCGCCGGCGTCGGCGAGAAGGAGTGAAGAAGATGACCACGACACTGCCAGACCGCCGCGCCGGGTCGCTACGGCATCCGGCAAGTAGCCAAGTCCGAGGTCGTCAAGATCCTGACGCTCCGATCGACCCTGATCACCCTGGGCCTCACGGTGGTCGCCAGCCTGCTCGTGACGGGCCTGGTGACGCACGCGCAGTTGAGTCAACGACAGGGCTTCGGCTTCGACCCCACGCAGCAGTCGTTGACCGGCATGATCACGGTCGCCCTCACCGGCGGCGTATTCGGCGCGCTCCTGATCACCGGCGAGTACGCGAGTGGCACCATCCGCACGACGCTGGCCGCCACCCCGAGACGGCCCCTCCTACTGGCCACCAAGATCGGCGGTGACCGCCATCCTGACCCTGGTCTTTTGCGAGCTGCTCAGCTTCGTGTCGTTCTTCCTCGGTCAGGCCATCCTCTCCGGCGGGGCTCCTTCGGCCAGTCTCGGCTCGCCGGGCGCAGCCCGGGCCGTGGTCATGACCGGCGTCTTCATCGCACTGCTCGCCCTCATGTCCTTTGGCTTCGGGCTCATCTTCCGCAGCACGGCAGCGGCCATTGCCGCCTTCGTCGGGGTCGTGTTCGTGCTCCCCCTGGTGATGCACGGCATCTCGGAGCACGCAGTGCGCTACCTGCCGACCAACATCCTCACCAACTCGATCATGTCCACGGTCAACCAAGCGCCGCCGGGGGCGCCCAACCAACCCCTCTCCCCGGCCGTAGGGTTGCTGCTCATGGCCCTGTATGCCGCGATCGCCCTCGCCGTGGGAGCGGCGCTCTTCGTCAGGCGCGACGCTTGAGCGAAGCCGGCACCGAGGGCAGCTCGGTGCAGATTCGGATCCCGGAGGAGCGGGTCGAACAGGCCAAGCGACTGACCTGGGTGATCGTCGGGGAACCGTTCCGAAAGCGCAGCTGGGCGGAATTGGGGTTCTTCCTCGCCAGCTCCTGCCCTGGCCTTCGTGGGGGCCGTGACCTTGGGCGTGTTGGGGTTCACCGGGTTGGTGCTCTCGATCGTGTTCGTCGGCGTCCTCATCCTCGCCGGGGGCCTGCGCGCGGCCCGGGGCCTCGGCCGCTGGCAGCGAGCGCTCGCCCGGCGGGTGCTGGGCGAGGAGATCGCCGAGCCCGAGCCGTTCACCCCCCGTCCCGGGCTCATGGGGTGGCTGCGGGCCGTCCTCGGCGACCGGACGGCGTGGCGGGCGGTGGCTTACTTCGTTGGCAAGGTTCCGCTCACCCTCTTCGGCGTGTGGTTCGCGCTCAGCATCTGGATCGAGGCCCTGTTCGGGATCGCATCGCCACTGACCGGTGGCCGCGGGATCACGGGTTTCGGCCTCCTCGGCCGAGTATCGAGCGAGCGCGTCAACGGCGGACCGCCGTCGGCGTCCGCGTCCCACGTCGGCGTGTTCCTGACCGGGCGTGGCCTTGCTCTTCGTCGCACCGTGGACCATGAGGCTGGTCGTCTACCTCGACCGGCAGATGATGCACCTGCTGCTCGGACCAGATGCCGCGACGTCTCGGGTGAGGAGCCTCGAGGAGTCGAGGTCGAGGACACTCGACGCGGCCACGGAGACGCTCCGACGCATCGAACGCGACCTGCACGACGGCACCCAGGCCCAACTGGTCGCCCTGGCGATGCGGCTCGGTCAGGCCAAGGAGAAGCTCGACCACCTCGATGTCGAAGGCGGCGAGGCCGCGGATCTCGAAGCCGTCCGGCGCCTGGTCGACGAGGCGCACCGCGGAGCCAAGGAGGCCATCACCGACCTCCGGGACCTCGCCCGGGGCATCCACCCGCCGGCGCTCGACACCGGCCTGGAAAATGCCCTCGCGACCCTGGCCGCCCGCAGCCCCGTACCCACCGACGGTGAACGTGTCGATCCAGGATCCGGCCGAGCCCGGCCATCGAGGCCATCTGCTACTTCTGCGCTGCGGAACTGCTCGCCAACGTCGCCCAGCACGCCCAGGCGTCCCGGGCCTCGCTGACCTGCGCGCAGCACGGCCCGTGGCTACGGATCGTCGTCGCGCGACAACGGGCGCGGCGGCGCCGCGGTCAACCGGGTCGGCTCGTCCTCGAGCGGGCTGGCCGGGCTGGCGGACCGGGTCGACGCTGTCGACGGGCACCTGAGCATCGCCAGCCCTCCGGGCGGTCCGACCGTCGTCACGGTCGACCTCCCCGTGCGCACCTGAGCATGGCCGGCGCCGACGCCGTACGCGTCGTGATCGCCGAGGACTCCGCCATCCTGCGCGACGGGCTGGTCCAGCTGCTCACCGACAGGGGTTTCGACGTGATCCGGGCCGTCGGCGACGCCGCCAGCCTGGAGCAGGCGGTCGCCACCGACCCCCCCGACGTGGCGGTGGTCGACATCCGCATGCCGCCGACGTTTACCGACGAGGGGCTGCGGGCCGCCATCGGGCTGCGCCGGAACCACCCTGGCGTGGGGATCCTCGTGTTCTCCCAGTACGTCGAGACCCGCTACGCCGCCGAGCTGCTCGCCGGCGGCGCGGCCGGGATCGGCTATCTGCTGAAGGACCGGGTCGCCGACGTCGCCGACTTCGTCGAGGCGTTGGTGCGGGTGGCGTCTGGAGGCACCGCCCTCGACCCGGAGGTGGTGACCCAGCTGATGGGGGCCTCTCGCCGCAACGACACGCTGGCCGGGTTGAGCGGCCGGGAGCGCGAGGTGCTGGCGCTGATGGCCGAGGGGCGGACCAACTCGGCCATCGCCGCCAGCCTCGTGATCTCGGAGGGGGCGGTCGAGAAGCACGTGGCCAACATCTTTTCCAAGCTCGGACTACCGGCGACGCCTACCGACCACCGCCGGGTCCTCGCCGTGCTGCGCTATCTGGAGGGGTGACGGCTTTCTGGAGGGGTGACGGCTTTCTGGAGGGGTGACGGCTTTCTGGAGGGGTGACGGGCCCTCCGGAGGGGTGGTGGCCAGCCGCCACTGATTCGATGCTCAGTGGGCGGCCGACCAGGCGCCGCACCCCGCCAGTACGACGAGGACCACGGCGGTGATCCTGCGGACGGTGGAGATGTCCAGGAACCGCAGGAGTGTCTGGCCGCTGGCGACCGCAATGCCGGCCACGGCACAAAGCCAAGACCGCGCCGAGCGCGACCGAAAGAGGCGAGTGGTACTTGGCGGCGAGATTGGCAGTCAGAATCTGGGTGAGATCGCCCACTCGGCGAGAAGGATGACGAGGAGCGCGGTCAGGATCGTGCCGTGTCTCGAGGCTTGCGGCTTGACCACCTGGATCTCGGTCCTGCCGGCCTCGCGCCAGGCGTAAAGAGCACCGACGAGGAAGAGGCCCGAGACCACATCGACCACCGGTTTCGGCTTGGGCCCAGGCACGGGGCCGGAGGCGGGCCCATTGCACGCCACCGAGGATTCAGCCATGATGCTGCAGGATGCGCGGCGAACGAGCCGAGAGAACCAGCCCCCCGGCCGAGTCCGCAATCGGGCGCGAGCCACGTAGGTCCTCGTTTGATTCGATCCTGGTGCGCCGATGGTGGCTCTTTGCATGTCTCGCGTCGGCCCTCATTGCTCTCTGCGTTTGCGTCGAGACGGTCACGGCGAACTCCGCCCAGGGCGTCAGTGGTGCGCCGGCACAGATCCCGGCCGGCAAGGTCTTGACCGATGCATCGAGCCCGCCCGGCGACGCAGTTGGGGAGTCGGTCATCGAGGATCTCGGACCGATCTCGTGTACGACACCAAAGACCTGTGTCGTGGCGGCTACGAGCGCCCAGGCCGGTGTTCTGTCCGAAGCCATATTGACCACCTTTGATCGAGGCGCTCATTGGACCCTTCATCCTCTTCCAGGCCCCCAGCTCCATCTGACGGGACTCGTTTGCAGCTCGATCGCCGTCTGTGTGGCCGTCGGTTCGAACGTTGCAAACGACGGCCACACATTCGGCAACGCCCTCGACAGTCTGGACGGCGGTCGAACCTGGAACGTGTCGAACCTGCCGCCTCAGGTCGTATCGCTTGATGGCGTTGCCTGTCCCTTCCCCGGCACGTGCCTGGCGGTCGGTGCAACAGACGGCGGGAACACCGCGCTCATCCTTCGAACTCAAGATGCCGGGGCAAGTTGGCAGAGGTTGGATCTTCCGAGCGGCGAGGCGAGCCTCGGGTCGATCTCCTGCCCCTCTCTCGAGCGTTGCATCGCCGTTGGCGGAGGTCGGTCTGGGTGGGCCGATCGGTTGCTGGTCTCGAACAACCAAGGTCGGACTTGGCAGCGGTCAACCGTCCGGACTCTCATAACCCAAGGGGCTGCGATTTCTTGTCCCTCGGTCACGACCTGCATCCTCGTCAGCGGATCACCTTCTGTCGGAGATCAGGTGCCGTTCGGTCTCATTGTCGAGACGACGAACGCAGGCGTCTTTTGGCTGAGCCCCGTCCTCCCACCGGGAGTTCCCTTCTTGACGGGCATTTCCTGTCACACGACGGCTTTCTGCATGGCCGTTGGTGCATGCGGTTCCTGCGGGGCGGCGGTCCTGACGAAGAGCGGGGACAAGACGGCGTGGACCCGTCCGGCACTGCCATCCGGCATCAAGGGGGGCGTGTTCGCTGTCTCGTGCTCGAGTGTCACCACGTGCGCAGTCGACGGTCGGGATCTGGCAACCCCGCCCAGGTACACGGTGGCTTGGACGACCGACCGAGGCAGAAAGTGGTCCGGCTCCGTCGTCGGAGCTCCCTGAGCCGTCGTCTGATGGGCGTCATTCGGCGCGATCGAGGTTCCTGCGGACATTGAACAGTGGGAGCGCAAGCGCATTCCCTTCGAGGAATCGCCGCCCGCGCGCCTTTGGCTCAGACCTACGCTCTCAAGGAGAAATCCCGGGGCTCGCTACGAAGGGGCTCGGCCCTAGACGGCCTTGCCCCAGCAAGCGATGGTCTGGTTCTCCCGCAGGGCACAGCCGTGGTTGGAGCCGACGCTGACCGACCGGAAATCGTTACCGGTGGGCGGCACCGTGTCGTTGTACGAGTCCCGACCCCAGCAGGCGAGTGATCCGTCGGTGCGCACGCCGCAGGCGTAATCGTTCGAGACGCTGACGTACGCGAAAGTCCCGGCCGGCTTCGCCGAAACCACCCCGTGATCGTCATAGCCCCAACAATGGAGGTCGTACAAAGTGCTGATGGCGCAGGCGAAATCTCGACCGGTGCTCACCGACCTGAACGTCCCGGCCGGCGGCCTGGTTATGCCCTTCGAGCTCGACGCTCCCTCGATCTCACTGCCCCAGCAGGCGAGTGATCCGTCGGTGCGCACGCCGCAGGTGTCGAGATAACCGGCGTTCACGTACTTGAACCGTTCGGGCTGGCCGTCCTTGGTAGGTACCGAGGATTGGCGGGCCTCGTTGTTCCCCCAATAATGGACCAGGTCCGTGGTGGTCAGTGCGCAGCTATGACCGCGACCGGCGCTCACCTGTAGGAATCTCACATCCGAGGCCACGTGGAGTTCCGTGACTTGGCCGTACTGGTTTTCGCCCCAGCAGCTGACGTAGCCATCGGAGCGCAGGGCGCAAGCGTGGAAGGTACCGGCGCTCACCGAATGGAAGACACTGCCCTGTGGAAGCGCCGACACCGGCGGCGGTTTCGCTTGGCCATAGGTGTTGTCGCCCTAGCAGGCGATCGATCCGCCGACACCAACGGCGCAGGTGTAATCCAAGCCAGCGCTGACGGACATGAATTTGCCCGTCGGCACCTCAGCCTGGGCACTTGGAGCGGCGCCGAGGCTCACCAGAAGGAGGGCACCGGCAGCGAGCAGCCCTCTACGAGCCAGCGAGAACCTCCACCGCCGACGAGGTCTTTCAGCGCCATCCAGACGGCGAATAACGCGCAAGGACATCAAGACAACCTCCCGCCGGTCCGATCGCTCGCACCCGACCCACACAAAGAGAACCCTCTCCCGACTCCGCCCCGGAGACTCACGAACTGTAGCCCCGGGTCACGCTCATCCGGCCCCTCGGACGGCCGGCATTGGATGGCCCCTGTGCTCGGGCACACGGGCCCGGACCATATGGAAGCACCGGCCCAACTCGACGGAGAAGGACCGCAGCGGTTCCGTCACGTTCGCTCAGTTTGCAGTCACCCGAAGACGAGCCATGCCTTGTTCTTGTCGGGCGTGCAATACCAGGTCACCTTCCACAATTGGGTTCGGTCGGTGTCGAAGTTGTGAATCGTGAGACTCATGGATGTCACCGCCCGCGAACCGAACACATACGGGGCGGTCCCTACCGCGACGACGGGAGTCAGATAGACGGTCGGGTAAGCGACGAAGTCGAGGCGCGGAACGGTCTGGTTGGCGCCCCTCTCGACGTACTCATCGCCACATGAGGCGAACCGTCCAGTACTCGTGCCCGCCGGAAGCGAGCCCTGGATTGTCATGTGAAACGGCTGGTCGTTGGGTGCCGCCGACGCCGTCGCCGCTCCGCCACTCACCGCTCCACCAAGCCCGAGCAGCACACCCGTCATCAGCGCAGCAGCAAGGGCTCGCTTGGTCCGTCGCACCGTCACCCCTTGCCTTTAGAGCTGTTGGCCGAGCCAACCCTTTCCCAAAAGTTCGGTAGCCAGCGGACGCCAGCCGATCTCAACCTACAGGCAACCGGTTGGCCGTGACATTCAAGGGTTTCCCCAGATAGCCCCAAGTCAGCGCACGCGGTAAATGGGATGGATCGAGCAACTGTCGATGCCCATCCTCACGAGCACGCCTACGGCTTGACGGGAGGCTTGACGGGAGGGCTTCGACCGAGCATATGAATCCAACCCGCTGTTCCTTCCGGCACGTCTCCATGCTGACGCGCTGGCTCGCCGAAGAAGCGAGGAACAAGAGCGAGGAACAGAGTCCCAATGGGTCGCTTATTGCATCTGGACTGCTCTGAACAGAATGGCGCGTCGGGAACGGGGGCGACGGACCGGGTCTCTCAGACGCCATCTGCGTTCGGCTCCGTCGCGCCTGAGGCGGCGACGGTACCACCAGGCACACCCCTCCCTGGAAGGGTGCCAGAGCCCTACGCAGTCCTAGCCAGCGCAACCAGGGACGGTGCTCGGGTTGCCGCAGTTATCCGGACGATTGAGCGTGACCACGGACGCCACAAGAGTGACCGTTCCTTGGTCGTTCAAGATACCGCCGCCCGAACCTCCCGCGCTGTTCCTCAGCACCTGAGAGCGCGTGAGGTTGACGGTGTCCCCCAGCGTATTGAAGATGCCGCCTCCGTCACCACCGGCCGCGTTGTTGAACACTTGAGATTTGGTGAGATTCACGACACCGTTGTGGCCGCTGTCGTTGTTGAGGCCCCCGCCCTCCTGGTCGGCCGTGTTGTTGAACACTTGAGACGAGTTGAGGTTCAACGTGGTGCCAGAGAATGAGATACCGCCGCCATGCTCAGCATGGTTGTTCGACACTTGAGATGAGTTGAGCGTCACGGTGCCGGCCGCATTCTCGATACCGCCGCCGGCGTCGCTTGGCGCGCTGTTGTTCGTCACCTGTGAGTCGTCGATGGTCATGGTTGCGGATTGTGAGTTGGTGCTGTTGGCGATTCCGCCACCAAAACGGGCCGTCGTATTGTTCGACACCCGTGAAAAGCTGAGAGTCAAGGTGCCGTTGTTGGCGATTCCGCCACCGGGACCAGGGCTATTGCCGTGTTGGATGGTGAAGCCACTGACCGTTGCCGTAGCACTTGATGAAACGGTCAGGACGGTGCCAGCGTTGTTGCCGTCGAGGGTGGCCGGCCCCTGAAGGGTCAGATTCTGCTTGATGGTGAAGTTACCTATGCAGGTACCGAGCACGAGGATCTTCGAGCCTGGTGCGGCGGCGTCCATGACAGCCTGCAAATTGTTTTGGCTTGGCGTACAGACGACGATGGGCGTCGCTGCCCCCGCTGGTGAGGCGACGAGGGCTCCCGCTAATCCAGTTCCCAGAGTCCCGGCGGCGACCGCCACCGCCGACCGGGCCCAAACCGCTGGACGTTTCGCGCGCGTAGTCACTGGTCATCCCTCCCACTTGAGCCGCAGAGACCCAACCGTCTCTCAGTGGACCGCCGTAGCCCGTGGCTTAGCCCCAATTAGCAGTATCGAGGAATCCCCTGGGGCTGTCAATTTTTAGTGCCGATCGGCAAATTCCTGAGCGACAACGTCGGTGTCGGGGATTTGGGGCGTCGCCTTTTCTTCACTTCCAGAGGAGGCAACGACCTGGGCTTTGAGCGCCCCGGGCTCTTGTCGCGTTCCCGTCACTCTCCTGGATGGCGAGGGACGTCGTAAGACTTGGGGTTCTACTCGCCGGGGCAGCTCTTGCCGTGGCACCGGCTCTGATCATGACGGGACCGGCGTCCGCTCAGACGACAAGCGGCCAAATCGGACTTGCGATTGTTGGCAGTGAGGCACAGGCGGCGAAAGGTTTCGCCCAAATCGTTGAACACCAACTCGGGCGCCCGGGCCAGAACGTGCCAGCCATCGTGATGACCGAATTTCCCCTATGCCGAAGAATGGGCCCGAGATATTGCAGATGTCCTGAGCAACTAGGTTCCCTTGACGACCGTGCGGCGTTCTCCAGCTCGCCGGCACGCTGCGAACAGGCGTCCACTTGGTCGACCTTCCGGCTCTCGGCTCGGGGCCGGCCACGGGCAACCACCGGCTCCGGGCAGTGCATCGGGTGGCCTCGTCGCTCAGGTACCGGGTCTAGGACCGCCCTGAGGCTGCGGCCGGGCTCGACGAGGAAGGACCGAAGCGGTTCGGTCGTCATTTTCCGCCTCGGCCATGAACTCAGCCAACTCCCGGGTCCAGTAAGACCAGGAATGGCACCGACCGGCTGTTTCCGTCCACCGCAACGACTACGTCATAGGGGCCTTCAGCCTCCGCGACGAACTGAATCGGCACCCGCTGCACAAACCCGGCCTCCCAGCCAGGGGGCACGTATGCGTTCTGCACCCCCTGCTTGAAGATTGCCTCGAAAGACACCAGGCTGGTCATGTCGGGCCTCCTAACGGAACCCGCTAGCACGTGCTCAACCTCGTCGGGTCGTCCGACCAGACGGGCGGCGAGCACGAGGTCGATGGTCGCCGGGAGGTTCGCGACGAAGGCGATGTCCGTGCCGGCGCCGACGAGCAGCGCCGACCCGTTGTCGTGAACCTCGATGTAGCGACAAAGGGTTGCCCAGTCGACTCTCATGCAAAGACCCTACGTCGCTATCCCCGTAGGGATGGCTCCCAGCGCCGGGCAGCGCCCCGCAGCTTGTCGCCGTCTGATGAGTAGAGGATTCGTTCCGTGGGTGGGTGCTCGACGAGGTCGCCACAACAGGCGCAGCGCGTCAGCTGCATGAACCGCCCCGGGGCGGTTCACACACCGAGACCAGACCGTCCATCCCCGATGGCATCACCCACCTCACCGTCGATGACGAGACCCAGCAAGATCGGCAGATGGCAAATGGTCCTACTTATCCGCCGTCTCGCACGTCACCTGGTGGGGTCTGCGCCAGTCCGTCCTTGAAGACCCGGGTAGACCCACTATCGCCAATCCACCACTGGCCGGCATCGGTACCCAACTGGGGGCGGTGGGCAGGCCCCGATTGCTCGTGGCCAGCGTCGGATGGCCGTTCTCATATCTGGCGTTGATGACGGTGAAGAACACCCCGGCGCCCTCGGCACCGATCGGGAGCAGACCCACGTCGTCGATCACGAGGGCGGTCGGGGCGGTGTAGGCGCGCAGCTTGGTGGCGAAGTTCCCGGCCGCTCGGGCGGCGAGCAGGGTGCGCACCATGTCGTCGGCCGTCGTGAAGTAGCCCCGGTAGCCAGCCTCGACCGCCGCGGTGGCCAAGGCCACCGCCAGATGTGTCTTGCCGCACCCGGGCTGGCCGAGCAGGACGACCGGGCGGTGCTCGCCGATGAAGCGCAAGGTGGCCAGGTCCTCGACGAGCTTTCGGTCGACGCTCGGCTGGAACTCGAAGTCGAAGTCGCTGATGCTGCGCCGATAGGGGAAGCGGGCGTAGCGCAGCCGGGCAGCCAGCCGGCGGTTGGTGGTGGCCGACGCCTGGGTGGCCATGACCTGGTGGAGGTACTCGACGTGACTCCAGCCCTTCTCCGTCGCCTCCTCGGCCAGGGTGGCGAAGCACTCTTGGACGGCGCCCATCTGCAGGTAGTCGAGATCGGCCTTCAGCTGCTCGTAGATCCCGGTCACGAGGGATCTCCGTAACGGGCCGCCAAGTCGGGGAGCTCCACGTCGAAGTCGCTGAACGCCGCCGGTGGCCGGGGCATCGGGGCGTGATCGACGAGGCGCAGCACCGGGCGGGTGTGTCCGAGGGCGGCCGCCTCGGCCGCCTGGCGGTGGGCCGAGTCCCACACCTCGGCGGTGCCCTTGTCGGCCAGTCGATGACTCGCCACCACGGTCCCACCCCAGCTGATCTCCAAGATGCTCGAGTCCACCTCGACCCGGCACGTCACCTTCTGGCCGAGGCACTCGGGGGACACCGAGTAGCGCACGGCGTCCCACTCGATGAAGGGCAGGGCGACGTGGACCCGGCGGGGCTCGACGTAGGCGGTGTCGAAGCGCCGGGGCGGGAGGGGATGGAGGAACCGGCGCTCGGTCTCCAACCGTTCGGCCGGCGTCTCCTTGGTCGTCGAATGCACCCGGCCGTTCACCCGCTCGGCCAGCCAGCTCAGGCTCAAGCCTTCTGCCTGCTGGCTGCGCTACGCAAGACCGCAACCGCCCGCTTCACCCTGATGAGATGGCTCGACGAGCCTTGGGATGAGGCCTGCCGGAAAGCACAGCAACACGAGGTCACATTGCTGGAAGCGTTACGACATCGGATAGAGGAGCAGGCCGGTGGGCCCGCGTAAGTGCGCATGGTGCACCACGAGAGGGCCAGCACGCCACCGGAGACACGCGCTTTTGTCGTCGTCAACACCGCCTCGTTCTCGGATCTCTAACCCAGAGTGTCAGTCGTCGACCAAAGCCTTGAACGAGGCGTGCCGCCGACCGAGCCCCAGCCCAGGAGCCGGGGGACTGATGGCCCGCAAATGATGCGCACTCGGCTTGTCGTACCCCTTCCTTGCCCCTTCCTTGCCCCTTCCTTGCATGGCTCTCTCGGGATAGCCTCTGGCTGCCTTCCAAGAGCATCACGCCGTGCTGGACCTCGCGAAGGAGCGAAAATCGAATGGACGATCCCTTCGACCGCGAGGCCCTGGGCCGGCGGCGGACCTGGCGAGTGGTCGTGCCGTTCCTTGCCGTAGCGCTGGTACTTCCGCTTCTCTCCGCCGCGTCACTGAACGAAGCGGGCGCCGAACCCAAGTCCGGACCATCAGCGAGTGGGTCCTTGGCAGGCTCCCTCCCCACTGCCTCAAGCACCACCTCCACCGCTACTCCATCGAGCACCACGGTTCCGCCGAGCACCACCACTACTCCATCGAGCACCACGGTTCCGCCGAGCACCACCACTACTCCATCGAGCACCACGGTTCCGCCGAGCACCACCACTACTCCATCGAGCACCACGGTTCCGCCGAGCACCACCACTCCGTCTCCTGGCGCTGCTGCGAATCCACCCCTCCAGCCGACCGACAGCGTCACCTTGAGGGTCGCAGTAACCGTTGGCGGCGGTAACGGACCCGTAGCGGCGGACGTCACCTCGCCTCCGATCCCGGCCCTTGGGGTCAGCGTCTCGGGCTCAAACCCCCCTGGTGGGGTGTCCGACACGACGAGGGGCACTGCCATCGGCCAGCTCTCGATCGATGCCGGCCTCCGTCCCGGGGTGAGCCGGGTTGCGGTCCTGGCCGACCTGAACGGCGACGTTCCCACCGGCCAATTTGGCTTCGACTGGCGATTGGTCGCCCAGCCCACCGACTCGGGAGCCACCCTGGCGGACGCCCAGTCGGCCAAGCCCGTCTTCATACCGGGCTCGGAGGGGACGTACGAGCTCTCGGTCGCGGTGCACTTCCAGTCCGACACTGCCCGCTCGACCGGGTCGACGACAGAACAGTCCGTGATGGTGAGCGCCCGTCCCGACGATCCCCCCATCGGCGTGCCGATCGAGACCCTTTCGGCCCCTCCGACCCCTGCCATCGTGATCGACGGGAAGCCTGTGACTCGCAACCTTAGTGGTGAGCTCCACTTCGCCGTGCTCGACCGAACCACCCGGGCCCTGGTGCAGTCCGGCGACGTCCTCGCCAACGCCTCCGGTGTTTCTCAACTCGTCGGAATCGCCACGAAGTTCTCGGGAAAGCTGGGCTATCTGATGGTCGTCAGCGGCTACGGCGTCGTTCCAGCCGCGCTCCCCGGGCTCGTGAACTTCGAGAGGATGCTCGGCCACGACCTCACCGCCGACGAGCAGGGCCGAGTCACGGCCTTCCTAAGGGTCGCTTTCTCGATCATCGGCACCCCCGGAGCGGCCGCCAACAGCGCCTGGAGCAACGTCGGCTATCCCGGGAACCTCACCGAGGCCCACGCGAGTGGCGACATCACCGGTTACCTGCAGGAGAATCCCGCAACGAATCTCTACGACTTCGTGAGCCCCGAGTACCCGACCTTCGCGACCGCCGGCCCCGGGTCGGACGCGACCACGAACGTGATCCAGGTGGGCTCGCAGTCCTATTCGGCGACACTCCCCTCAGGTGCGACGGCCGGCATCCATGTCCTCGCCCTCGACCCCTACTCGCTGCAGCCCGTCCAGTCGTCCGATCCGACCTTCCCCAACAACCAGGTGTGGCCGACCAACACCAACGCGGGCACCGCGACTGATATTCGTGATCAGGAGATGCTCAGTTTCGCCTTGGGCATCCTCGGAGAAAGCTTCTACCCGGGTTCCCTCATCGTCCTCCAGACGGTGGGCACGGTTCGGGTAATGCAAGGCCGCCTGGGCAGAGCGGTCTCTGAGCTCGGCGGCAACCAGGCCTTGTTCAATAGCCTCGCTACTCCGGGCAGCTACGCCCTCGTTGGGCGCGCCATCTCCTCGCGGGCCACCGTTCCGATCGTCCCGCCGGTGGCCGAGTCGAGCACTGCCAGCCTCGGCCAGTCGGGCCAGCTGACCGGCGTCCTTGCTCCGTCCAGGAACGACTACTCGTTCGCCCCTCTCATTTCCGACTCCCCCGACGCCGTGGGCACGATGAACACCGGTCTCATCTCGGTGGCGTACCAACCTCCCCAGCCATTCCCGGCCTTCACCGGGGGCCAAGCCGCCGCCGAGACCTACATCGGGGACCAGCTCAGGCTCTGTCCGGTCGACGCGGTGACCTGCGACGTCCGCACGGCCTACTACGAGCACTACCGCGCCAACTGGCAGCAGAAGGCGCTCGACCTCGCCCGGATGACCTATCCGGGCGGCGAGGACTTCACCCCCGCCGATTTCAATGCCGTCAAGGACCAGCTCGGCGACGAGATCTCGGACCTGAACCACGTCCAGACCTACCTCGCGGCGCTTCAACAGCCCTTCGAGCGTTCGGGTACCCGGGCGTACGTGGATCTCCAAGCCATCGGACAACAAATCCAGGACTCTCTGAACCCGCCGCAGAGAGATGCGAGCCCCACTGGGAACGCGCTGCTCGCCTTCTTCGTCAACGTCACCAAGATCTACTTCGACACCATCGGCCAGAGGCCGGCCAAGCTCATGCTTGACGCCGTCAGCGCAGGACTCTCACTGATCGCGGCGTTAAACCGTCCGGACGGGTCACCGACACTCGACGGAGCCATTCGAGCCACGACGAGGCAGCTCGCCTCGGCGATCTTGGACCGTTTCGACGCTGCCCAGCGCGCATTGACCACCGTCGGCCTGCTCATCGTCAGCGACTACGGAAAGTTGCAGACGACCGCGACCCACGTGGACTCCGACTGGCGGCTGCCCGCCGACCCCTCGATCGCGGTGAACGCCCTGCGGCTCGCGACGGAGCAGTTCTACTACCAGACGCTCGTCCCGATCCTCGACCCGATGATGATTCAGATCGCGCCCCCGCCGCCCACCGGGCCGAGCAACGCTCGCAACCTCACCTGCTGGTCCACGAACATCTTCGGGGAAAAGCGCAAGGAGCAGTACTTCGTTCGTGAGCCCGACGTAGCCCAAGACCTGCAGGTCTTCGGGTTCAACGGGAGCGGTGCTCCGATTCAATCGGTGATCTTCCTGCTGTCCCGAAACGGCCCCTATTGGAGTGTTCCGGACGCCGGAATCCTCGATCGCCTCTTCGCACCGGCGGGTCCTGGTCTGTCGGGGCTCGGGTTCAACAAGACACAGTTCTACTCCGCATCCTCACCACCGCCGGTGAACTACCAGAATCCCAACTTGAACTGGGGTCGGCGCCTGCTCGCCACCGATACCGTGGACACGACCTTCAAGAAGGATCGCTGCGGACTACCGGACCGCTGATTCGCTCGCAGACGGAGTCTCCGTCCGACTCGAAGACTCAGGTGAGATTGCAGGCGTTCAGGCTCCAACCTGGAAACGTCACGTATCACTAGTTTTCGCTGGAGCCGGACAATTGTCGGTCTCACGAATAGTGGCGAGGTTGACCAGGACTTCGCCATCGACTTGTAGGCCGGCCAGCTCGGGGCAGTACCGACGGAGATCGCGGCCACGTCGGCTCCGAACTCGCACCGCCCCGTCGACCGCAACCAGGGCACGGAAGCCGTCCCACTTCGGCTCGAAGGCGTACCGGGACTCGTCGGCCGGCAGCGCCCCCGGCGGTGGCCAGCATCGGCGAGAGAAGGGGCGGAGTCGCGTTCCGTCGCTGGCGGCCTCGTCTGGCATCGCTCGCCTCGGCATCTCGTTCGGCGCACAGCCTTGCCCAGCGTGGCCCCGCCGCTTTGGCGAACATCATGCGAACGAACCGTGCCCGATGACCCGAAAGGCGGGTTCGTGCGCGCGATGGACGCGCGATGGAAAATCCCGGCTGGTACACGGATAGCCAACAAAGTGACCCTGGGCTGGTACTTTAGGAGCAGCCCCAACGGGATTCGAACCCGTGTCTCCACCTTGAGAGGGTGGCCGGAGCGACTCCACAAGCTGGAGTCGAACGGGGAAATCAAGGTTCACCAGGTCTTTTCTTGCCTGCGTCCGCCATACTGTGCCACGCCTTGCCATTCGCTTGTTGCACGAACTTGCACGCAGGGTTCTGGGGAGCCACGAACCCGGATTCCCTGCCATGCGTCCAGGATGGCCCACAGCTGTGGGCCCCCATCCTCGAGCGCACGCGTGCGTCGCCTCTCCGCCCCTATAGATGAGCCGAGCCCACCCGGGCGCCCCGTTCGCCGCACGGACGTCCTAAAGGCGATTGCACCAGTCCTCCAGACGGCACTGCCCCGACATCGTCTCAATGCCCCTGTGGCGGCGGCGGCCAGCCGTGTGTACTGGCCGGTGCAACTTTCTCCAAACGACCGCCCCCGGGTCCGCCCTAGAGGAGGAGATGTTCCCGTCGTTTCGGCTAGCCCTGGCCTCGTTCCCGATCGCTCAAATCGCAACCGTCGCCTCCTTGCTGCCGGTTTGAACTATGACCATCGTCGCGTCGAGCTTTCAAATCTGGAAATGCCTCTAGAGGAGTTGAAATACCGGGTTTTGAAATGGCTGAAATCAATCTTTCAAGGTGATTTCACCTCTTTTCACAAATGCAACTCCAACCCATTTCGCATCATGCCGGGAACCTTGCGGACCTGGCATCGGGGTCCTCCTAACTGCGCCCTATCCGGGGAGCAGTCTCGAGCGCTTCGCGCCGCTAGCTGGGACAATAGGGATTCCCAGACTGACTGGCATTCCATGATGATGTTCGCGATAGAGTGGCACTACGAGAGACACCGATGGCAGTATTTGGGACCTTTCGAACGTCCATTCTGAAATCTTTTCCGGTTATCACAGGAACTTCCGGAATCGCGGCATCGAACCAACTCCAGCCGGAGAGTGATAAGGCAGGAAAGCCGTGAACATGGAACGTCAGCCCAACCGGGCTCCGAGTAATCGCAGCTCCGAGGAAAGCGTCGATCGTCTCCTAACCCGAGCTGAGGCCGCTGATTTCCTCGCCACTACGGAACGTCATGTACGTGCGTTGTGGGCCAGACGTGAACTATCGGCCGTACGCGTCGGCGGGCTCGTTCGCTTCCGTTTGCGGGACCTCGCCCGTTACGTAGAGGCGCACCACGTGGAGGCCAAGCGGTGAGCTTGGCTACACCCGACGGGTTGGCGCCCCTGCCTGCGGCAGCCGCTCAACGCTGACCGCTTTCAAGACGGGGCTGACCACGATGCGCCGGCTCAGTCGCCCGTTCCAATACCCGCAAGCACGACTGATCAAGAAGGGGACTCCATTAGATGAATCCGAAGAATTTTCTACTCGGCGGATCAGGACGCCCGGACGGGACCGTCTCACGCTCTGCCACTGGGTAAGACCCACAACGCATGCCTTGGTCTCCGTGACGTCACTCTGACACTGTCACGGGGGAAAAGAAACGAGCCGCCCGGGGCCGGGCGGCTCGCACATAACCGAGATCATTGGAGAACGTCCCATGCAAGATTATCACTTTGCCCCCGACGATGCGCGCGCTCGTACGGATGCTCGGAGGGCTTCCTCTCGCTCTCCCGGGAGCGCTGAGCATGAGGCCCTTGCCTATTTCGACCGGCTGTTCGGATCCCACTGCGGGCGTGTAGGGATCGCGCTGACAGAGCACGGCCACTTTGATGGAGACGTCTATAAGGGGGATTGGTTGCCGTCGCCACGGGCATTCTGGTGGCCGGATGACCGAGACTCGCTGATCGAGTACGCCCTAAGCGCTCGTAGTCGGGCCGATGTGTACGTCATGCCCACGCTGCGTCAGAACGAGAACCCGGCCAAGAAGGGATCGTGCCGTGGAAGTTCTTACTGCTGGGTGGACATGGACGATGTCAATCCGGGTGTGCTCCGTAGGCTGAATGCGGTTTTGAGTGCCGGCTCCTTTGTGGTCGACTCGGGAAACGGCCTGCATGCCTACGTGTGCCTGGACCACTGGTACGACGCCAAAACGATCGAAGACTTGAACCAAGCTCTTTCGACCTACCTCGGTGCGGACTCCAAATGGGCCGAAAACACTTTCCTGAGGCTGCCCGGCACCCTCAACCACAAGGGGAGGGCAAGGGGCCGCCGGTCATCCCCGGTCAGATTTGAGGACGTGACGGACAGCCAAGTGCCATCCTGGAATCCGGAAAGCTTCCGTCGCTTCCTTGGAGAGAAAACCGCCTTGCCGCGGAGCCATCGTCCTCCTCGACAACCCCCGCGAAATGCGGGCGTACCTCTGGTAGCGAGAGATGCGGAAGCTAAGAGGGAACCCCTGTCGGATTTGGAGCCACTTCCTCCGTTATCCCCAGGGATCCGAGAACGACTCGCCTTTAGGTCCCCAAATGGACGGACCAGCGATCATTCTCGCTCCGGTCAGCTTTTCGCCTTGCTCGCTCGAGCGGTGCGTGAGGGGTACACGGACGGGCAGTGCAGGCACCTTGGCCAACTCCACGAGCCAGCGCAGGATAAGTGGCCGGACAAGGACAGGCTTCTAGACGAGATTGAGAGAGCGCTCACCAAGCTCCGAGAAGCGCACCTTCATGAAGGTAAAGCCTGCAAAGAGGCTGGCTGTTCGGAATGGCCAGAGACGGCAACAAAACTCACCATCGACCCTCTTTGGAGTCATTTCGTTACCAACTACCGTGCGTCCAGGACCATGGGGACCGACACCAAAGTGATGCAAGCCTTGTGTGGACGGGCCCGCGAACTGGGCAAAACGGAGATCGGACTCTCGCTCCGAGATCTCCAGCAACGAGCGTCAATCGGGAATAGGGGCACGGTGACCAGCTCTTTGAAGCGCCTGGGGGAAGCCGGCTACGTCGAGCAGGCCAGGTTGCGAGACGGGCATCCCAAGCGAGTCGGTGACAACCGAACCCCTATCGATGCCCGGGCCTACATGTACCGCCTCACGATTCCCCGCGACATACCTGAACCACTCAGGCACAGGGGTGGTTTTGGTGGTGGTGGTGCCTTGAGTGGTTCAGGTTTGCACACGCTGGATCCGGGCCATGATGTCTGGAGATACCAGGGTCTCGCTGCAACACGACCAACCTTCGGGTACCTCCTAAACCACCCCGCAACGGTGAAGGAGATCGCCTCCGCGACCGGCAAACGTCCCGAGACTGTCCGACGCCATCTGAAGGCGCTTAGTCGGGTATGCCTAGTCGAACAAAAGCCCAGTGGGGAGTGGGTCACGTTTGAGCGCCCGTTCGATGTCGTCGCCCAGGAGCTGGGAACGTTGGGTCTTGGGGAGCAGCAGAGCCAGCGGCACAGTCGGGAGAGGGATGCGTATCGGGCAACTTTGGAACGGCGCGAGGCGCAGCTTTTGGAGGGCACTCGGCCCATCGGTGGAGTCGCCGCGTCATCAAGGCGGAAATCAAATCGGTCCGAACTGGGGAACGAGAAGCCCCCCAACGTTTCCTGACCCGTACGTGATCGCTCGACCTACCAACCAGCTTCGATTTTAGTAACTCACGGTTGGTCTGAACTGCGTGCACGGATCGTTGATCTGAGTTGCTATCTCTCGCTCCCGAAGAAGGGCACTCGATTCACGGACGATCGCGAAGGTCCTGGTGAAGAAAGGAGGGAACCGATATCACCTCGATTGCGTCCGTGAAATGCCCGGTGTCCCTCACGTCCCCACGCGAGATCAGCTACAACACCCATTTTGGTGTCGTCGAGAACCTCACGCTCGCAAGCAACGTGATCTCCGTGCCATGCCGAGGCACGATGGTGCTCATCGGGTGGCGTAGTAATCCGTGATCGCTTCGTTCCAAGCCAGACGCACTTGGACTAGCTGGTCCGTAAAGCGCGACCGGTATCGAGAACCGAAACCCTCCTGCTCGGCGATCTCGCAGATCCTTTCGATCATTCGGATCGGGTAAAGCCGCTGACGCCGCTGGGGGTAGATCGATTTCAGCCGCAATGGCGCAGGGGGAAGCAAGCCCTGACTCTCCCAGAGCCGAATGGTTTGGCACGACCGGTTGAGCGCCTCTGCTAGCACGCCGATGGTGCCGCACTCCACCAGTTGACCATGGAATCGGACCGTGACGAGACGCCCCCGACCTATGGGCGGCGCATCATGCGGCGCCGGGCGCAAGTCGTTGACAACTGGTCTTTCCCATCTCGGCGACTGGCAGAGGTCCATGGTGCCCGGGCTCGCTGGCTTCCAACACCGATAGAGGTCGAAGCGCTCGTCGGTCACGAGTCCAGCCTGATCTCTAATGGGCCGGCGATGCCAGTCAATCGGGGAGGCTCGATCAAATGGAGGCCCGCCCTATGGAGCGGTCCGTGGGAAGTGATCGCTTTTAGCGGGCGCCAGGCTCGGAGCTGACCAACCCCTTCGTACGGTCGGAAGGCATAGAGTTCTTGCCGTCGAAGGGGTCGCGCCGATGCGTCGGGACGCAGCGGATGTCCGGAGGTGGCTGACGAAGAGGTCGTGGTCGGTGGGGGCCGGACTGACAGTTGGTGCACTTCTCCTGGCGGCCTGTTCGAGTGGCATAGTTGCGCACGCCGAAAAGGGCAACACCTCATCGTCGCAAACTGGGGTTTCCGAGACCGGATCCCCGTCTACGACTCCAGCAGGGCGGACAGCGCCCACCACGGTTCCGACCACCGTGCCCGAGACCTTTCCGCCGTCCACCACTACGACCTTGCCGACGACGACGACCACGGCGGGACCAAGTGCTGCAGTCTTCGAGGCACTCCAGAGCTATTTCAACGCCGGCTGTCCCGCCCTCAATGCCACGCCCGAGCCGGCCTCGTGCGACCCCACGACGCTGACGTCGGGAAATGCGCCCTATTTGCTTCCCGATTCCTCGGGCACCTGGGTGCTGTGGATTTCCTCGGAATCGGCGCCCACGGCCAATGGCCCCCAGAGCCAGTCCATCTTCGGCGTGGCGCACTACACCGACGGCAGCTGGCAGGTGGTGCTGGGACCCGAGGTGGGGGATCCCAAAGGCGGCTGCGGTTACTGGCCCGGTGTGCCGGCCAGCGTCATTTCGGACTTCGACAGCACCGAGTGTCCACAATGAGCTTTGGGAGACCCGCCGTGGTGCGGACTCCTGCCCGGAGACGTGGAGGGAGTCCGGGGGTGAGTGGTGCTCGTGACCTTCGGACCCGATGAAGATGGCGGGAGTAATCTGGTCAGATGGTCGAGAAGCCGCCGAGCACACGAGCCACGATCGCCGCCCGGATCCTGGTGGGAGTCGGCGTGACGGTCGGGGTCGGGTTCGTGGCGAGGAAGGTGGCGAAGGCCACCGGTGCGCCCATGGTCCTGGTCGGCCTCCTCGCCGGCGCCGTCGGCGTGGCCGCCCACGAGCGACTGGATGCGCCAGTGGCGCGGTTCTTGAGCGACCAGGGGCTGTAGCCCGCGGCTCGCTGCGGAGAGCGCCGGCCGGAAGCGTCGCCGCATAAGAACCCACCTCCACCGGACATAACGGCCCTTCTCGGACCGGTCGTCCAGGGGAAATGCCGCTCTCGACCGGGTCGCGCTCGGCCCCGGGCCTCGAGCAGCGCTGCGAGCTATGCGCAGCGCTGACCCTTGGCCGGAAAGAGTGCCGGGGTTCGCATATTCATGCAGCCGGAGGTGGCCCCATTGCGGCGGCGTCGGCCGAGGGGGCCCGGGGGACGGGTCTCCTCGCCGGAGCCCCCATCATTATCGAAAGGTTTTGCGCCAGGGTCCCCACTTGGGGGCGCGTCAACGTGGAACTTGCCATCGCCGACAACACCTGGTTCGAATGCCGAAGCGATCAGAGTGAAGACGGATCAGCCGGCCGTCGGGCTGTCACCCACCGACCACCTCGGGCTCCTGACGATAGAGGCCCTCCTGATCGGGGTTGGAGGGCACGAAGTATCGGTTGGCCGTACTGGCCGCCTTGGTGGGCTTGAGGCACGATGCAAGGCTCGTTCCGTGAAGAAGCGAGGAAGAGCCGGCAGTTCTCCTACCCACCGTCAGCGCCGCCGGGAGTCGAAACTGATGGCCACGGTGCGGGACTACAAGGGCCCGGCGCCTCGACTTTCGGGCACGGGTGGCCAGGCGCGCTTCGCCGGAGTGAAGATCGTTTGCAGAGTCTGTTCTCGGGTCATCACGTCTTCCCCGGAAGACGTCATCTGCGAGCGAGGGCACCACTCGGGTCCGCTCCATTCGGAGTGCGCTGAGCGCTGGGTCTGCTCCGACGATTGCCGTTAGTACCGGCCAGCCGCGATTCCTGCCGGGCCGCGTTGCTCGCTCTCGACCTGCTGGCGAAGCATGAGCAAGTTCTCTAGTTCGCCAGCACCTCGAGGCGTCACGAACCGTCTCGTGTCGCCCATGATTATCAACAATGGATTTGCGGGAGTCTCTCCCTTGGCCGCTCTTACGTCATTGCCCCAATCTGCCGAAACACCTTTCGGCGAAGCAATCTCGCCGTGACCAGCAAAAGCAGGGGACGACCGACATCCACCGCTTCCGGGACAAGCGGAGTGTGCGGCATCTCCTCCCCATCCGCTGGGATCACCGCCGTGCACGAAATCACTGGGCCGAGTGTTGGATCTTGCGGGCGGCCTTGCCTCCGGGCCAGCTGGACAATGCCTCTCAGGAGTTGCGAGTGGGACACTCGAGAAAGAACATGAAGCGGTGCGCGCTGGTGATGGGCTTTGCTCGAACTGAGCTGACCCAGCCGGAGTATGCCCAGGTCGCTGTACCGCGGTTCACCCAGGTTACGCTTCGGCCTACCGGGCGTTTGGACACAAAGGGGAACCGTGATGACACCCACCTTGTACCGAGATACGGGCTACTCGCTCACGCATCTGGTTGAGGACATCAAGCACGGCAACATCGCGCTGCCGGACATCCAACGTCCCTTTGTATGGTCCTCGGCCAAGATCAGGGACCTGCTCGATTCCATGTATCGGGGCTACCCCGTCGGCACGCTCATGTTTTGGGAGACAGGAGCCGAGGTCGGTACGCGTCAGATCGGGGGAGGCGAGTCAGATCGTGTGGCGAAGCTCCTCGTTGTCGACGGTCAGCAACGGCTCACGTCACTCTATGCGGTGCTCACAGGCTGTTCGGTGGTCACAAAGACGTTCGAAGAGCGCCAAGTGCGGATTGCTTTTCGACCTTCCGACGAGCGGTTCGAGGTCACTGATGCGGCGATCGAGAAAGACCCGGAGTTCATCGCGGATATCACGGCCCTGTGGAGCGGCAGTTTCAAATCGACCGTGCGGGCGTTCCTGGGCCGCTTGGCCGAGCGCCGAGAAGACTCACTGACTGATGACGAGCAGGATCGGCTCGAGGAGAGGATCGACCGGGTACGTGACTTGCGCGACTTCCGCTTCCAGGTAATCGAACTCAATGCCGATACCGATGAAGAGCAAGTGGCAGAGATCTTCGTGCGCATCAACTCTGAGGGTGTACAGCTCAAGCAAGCTGACTTCATCCTCACACTGATGTCGGTCCACTGGGAGAAGGGCCGAGCCCAGCTCGAGGATTTCTGTCGTGCCGCAGTCGACCCAAAAATCAAAGGCCCCTCGCCGAAGAATCCGTTCATCGACCCGACACCCGATCAGATGCTACGCACAGCGGTGGGCCTCGCATTTCGCCGGGGGCGCCTCCAGCACGTTTACAGCATCCTGCGCGGGAAGGATCTCGAGAGTGGCGAAGTCAGTGTGCAGCGCCGCGATGAACAGTTCGGCTGCCTCGAAGAGGCCCAAGAGGCAGTACTCGAACTGACCAACTGGCACGAGTTCTTGAAGTGCCTAACGCACGCGGGTTTTCGAAGCCGTCGGATGATCACTTCTGAAAACGCGGTTATCTACGCATACGTCATATGGCTCATCGGTCGGCGGGATATGGGCCTCGACCTGAAAACCCTCAGGGGAGTTATGGCGCGCTGGTTCTTCATGAGCCACACGACTGGCCGCTACACCTCTTCCCCCGAGAGCCAGCTCGAAGCCGATCTGGGAAGGATCGCGGCGCTCCCTCAAGGGGATGCGGAGGGATTTTGTGCTGAGCTGAACCGGATTATTGCCGCCAACTTCACCCGCGACTACTGGGATATATCGCTTCCCAACCGGCTGGATACGTCATCTCCGCGGTCGCCAGCGTTGTTCGCCTACTGGGCCGCTCTCAATCTGCTCGACGCGGAGCTGCTCTTCAGCCCGATGCGGATTCGCGAGGTTTTGGACATCGCCACCGCTGCTCCCAAATCGATCGAGCGCCACCATCTGTTTCCCCGGGCCCACCTAGCAAGGCTAGGCATCACAGATATCCGACAGGTAAACGCCATTGCCAACATGGCTTTCCTCGACTGGCCCGAGAATCTCGCCGTCAGCGCAGACGATCCGAAGAAGTACTGGCCAGAGATGGTCCAGACCTTGGCCACCGAACGGCTCAAGCGGCACGTCTACTGGCATGCCCTCCCGGTGGGATGGGAACAGCTCGACTATCCCACGTTCTTGGAGCGGCGCCGGACTTTGATAGCGGGCGTGGTGCGTGACGGCTTTGCCGTGCTGTCCGACGCTCACGACATCCGCGCAGAGCCGGCGTCGACGGCCGACATGGTGGCGATGGGGGAATCTGACAGCTTGGAACTCAAGTCGAGCGCCCGCTGGAACTACAAGGCCGATCTGGCTGATAAAAAGATGGAACAGATGGTCGTCAAGACGGTTTGCGGATTCCTCAACGTCCACGGCGGCACGTTGCTGATCGGGATCGACGATGACTCCCGGGTGCTCGGTCTCGAGCCGGACTACGCCACTCTGGGAGCCAAGGGTAACCGCGACGGCTTCGAACTCTTCCTCCGGCAGCGGCTCGACGCCGATCTGTCCGTGCCGACGGCCGACATGGTGAAGGTCCGATTTGACGCCATCGATGCCAAGGACGTGTGTGTCGTGTCGGTGGCGGCCTCGGGTAAGCCTGTCTTTGCTCGCTCTGGTGACGCGCACAGTGCGCCATCGGAGTTCTGGGTCCGGGTCGGCAACGCGACAAAGCAGCTCCATGGAGACGACATGATCGACTACCAGGAGAGCCACTGGGGCTGACTCGGGGGCGTCGATGAGCATTCGCGATTACAAAGATCACGGGCGTCCGAGTCCATGATTTCAAGCTCAACTCGACTGGCGCCAGAGTGTGATGAAGGGCTGCCGCTCTCGAGAACGAGGTCTCAACCAGCGCTGCGTGCTATGCACGGCGCAGAACGTTGCGGGAAAGAATGCCGGACTCGCAGGTTCGTGGCGCCGCATGACCCCGCCGCGGTGTTTGCCTGGACGAGCCGTGGACGAGCCGTGGACGAGCCGTGGACGAGCCGTGGACGAGTCTGCTCCGCTGAGGCTGCGCATTCCGGCGAATCCGGACAGCCGTTCCGGTCGGTCCCGGACACCTGTTCCGGATGAATCCGGACAGGGGTGGGGTTGACGCCGTGAATCTTCTACTACGTCGATGACCCTCCGTGGGTGATCGTTGGTCGGGGAGCCGGACGGCGAGGCGTTCGGTTAGATGTTGCGGTGCCGGGCCTCTTCGGTCCGGGTCGGTGATGGATGGTTCTGGATCGGGCGGATGGAGACAGTCGGCCTCGCCGTCCGGCGACTCGACGTTGGGCCGGTGGTCCCCGGCTTCGGCGCTCAGGGGCCCCTCGTGGTCGCTGCCGAACACCGGGGTGCAGGTGCCGGTCGTGGTGAGTGCTGAAGCCGAGACGGGCGTCTGCTCCGAGCAACGCCGTGAGGAGGACGAGCAAGAGGGTCACGTCGGGAAGATCTCCTCGGGCTCTCGCCGGCGCATGGAGGGGCCCTGTAGGGCGATGCGGTGCGAGGACTGCAACAACCGGTCCAAGATGGCCTCGGCCAAGGTCGGGTCGGCCATCGCTGCGTGCCAGTTGTCGACGGGCAGCTGGCTCACGACCAGGGTCGAGCGCCGCTCGGCGCGGTCCTCGACGACCTCCAAGAGGTCCCGGCACACCTCGACGGGGGCTGGCGTCAACAAGAAGTCGTCCAGCACGACCAGCTCGGTGCGGGCCAAGTGGGACAGGAGCCGGGCGTAGCGGCCGTCGCCGCGACCGATGGCGAGCTCTTCTGCAAGACGCGGCGCCCGCACGTAGTAGGCGGAGTGGCCGGTGCGGATGGCCGCGTTGGCGAGGGCGCAGGCGATGAAGGACTTGCCCACCCCCGTTGGCCCGGTGAGCACCGCGTTGTGGCGTTCGGCCACCCACGATCCGGTGGCGAGGTCGAGGACCAGGCGCCGGTCGAGCCCTCTCGGGGCGCGCAGGTCGAGGTCCTCCACCGCGGCGGGGTAGCGCAGCTTGGCCAGCCGCAGCCGGGTTTTGAGGCGGCGTGAGTCCCGGGCGTCGGCCTCTTGGTCGACGAGGAGGCCCAGGCGGTCCTCGAAGGTCAGCTCCGCGTAGCGCCCGGGGGTGCTGAGCTGCTCGCCGAGCGCGTCGGCCATGGTGGTGAGCCCCAGGCCGGCCAGCTTCTGGCAGGTGGCGTTGACGAGCATCACGCCTCCTCGGACCAGTAGGCGGCGCCGCGCAGGTTCTCGTGGCTGGCCGGTGCCGGGGCCGCCTCGGTGCCGGGGAGCGCCCGGCGCTCCAAGCCCTCGGCCAGGATCGACTTGACCGAGCTGTAGCTGATCGAGCCGATCGCAAGGGCCCGGGCACAGGCCAAGGACAGGCGCTCGTCGCCGTGGCGGCGGGCCAGGCGCATGAGCCCGAGGCAGGCCCGGTAGGCGTGCTCGGGGTGGGGTCTTGATGCCAAGAGCGCCTCGACGAAGGTGCCGGTGTCTGCCGAGACCGACCGGCCCCAGGAGATGAGCTTGGACGGCGTCCACTCGGCGTGGGCCCGATGGCTGGCCGGCATGTGGCCCGGGTCGGTCACGTAGCGTCGCCGCCCATGCGCTCGGAGGTGGGAGGCGACCCGACGGCCGCCCTTGAACACCTCGATCGTCGTGGCGCTCGCCCGCAGGTCCAGGCGCTCCCGGACCAGCTGGTAGGGGACCGAGTAGCAGGTCTTGTCGGGACCCTCGACGTGGTAGTCGATGCTCACAGTCACCTTCTTCCACTCCCCCAGCTCGTAGCGGGTCAAAGGAAGCGGCCGCAGCGCGGGGGCTCGAGGTCATCGAACAGCTCCTTCCTCGAGGTCCGCTCACCCCGGAACGGCCGGACGTTCACCTCGGCCACCAGCTCTTTGATCGCCGCGTTGAGCGCGCCGAGCGAGAAGAACGTCCGGTGCCGCAGCGGGGCCAGCACCCAGCGCTCGACGGTCAACACGCCGGCTTCGACCGCCCCTTTGTCCCGGGGCCGGCGCACCCGGGTGGGCAGCACGACCGTCGAATAGTGGGCGGCCGCCTCGGCGTAGGTGGGGTTCACCTCGGGGTCGTAGAAGGAGGCCTTGGTCACCCCGGCCTTCAAATTGTCGGGCACGGTGATTTCGGCCACCCCGCCATAGGCCTCAAAGGCGTGGACGTGGGCGCCCACCCAGCTCGAGAGGTCCTGGCCCCTCGTGGCCTCGGCGTAGAGCATGCCCGAGCACCCGAGCACGGCCACGAAGACCTCGGCCTCGTGGACCTCGCCGGTCTCCGGATCGCACCACGTCGCCTTGTCGCCCGAGAAGTCGACGAACATCCGCTCGCCCGCCGAGTACGTGAGGCGCATGACCACGTCCCTCGTGGCGAGCCAACGCCGGTAGTGCCAGCAGAACTGGCTGTAGCCCCAGCCGTCGGGATGGCTCTCTCGCCACTCCAGCCACAGCAGGCGAAGCGTGACGTGGCGCTTGGACTTGTGCTCTTTTCGGATCTCGTGCCAGTCGGGGATCGGGCGCCGGGCGTCCGCTTCCGACGGCGGCGGGAACAGCTGGGCATCGAGCGTCTCGTCGTCGACGCCGTCGGGCAACGGCCAGCCGATCCCGGCCGCCTCGGCGCGTGCCAGGTACTCGCAGACCGTGGAACGACCGGCGCCGACACTGGCTGCGATCTCACGCACGGAGCGGCCGGCGGCTCGCAGTCGCAGAACCTCGGTGATCTTCCTCATGGGTAGCCTCTTTCTCGGCACGTGTCTCCTCCATTGGCAGCGTGGACAGCCGCCAGTTGAGGGAGGCACGTGCCCCTCTGGGTGGATGCTCAGGTGGTGGCCAGAGGCGCAGCCCCACCCCCTCGAGCGCTCGGGACGACCGCTCAGCCGTCCGGAATCATCCGGACCAGCTGTCCGCTTTCGACCGGATTGGGTGTCCGGATTCCCCCGGAATCAGTGTCCGCTTTCGGCCGGAACGCGCACGAAGAGCACGAAAATGACCCGGTAGAGGAACGCCCGCCAGACCACCTCGAAGGGCAGCGGCGTCTCGGACTCGGCGTCGGCCAGACGCCAGGCCCACCGGACCAGAGCAACCCAGAGCGCCGTGTTCACGAGCATGCTGATCCAGTTGAGTTGGTCGCCGAGCACTCCCCCTCCCGCGAAGCAGACGGGGATCTGCAGGAGTGCCCCGAGGAGGACCAGGGCGGAGGCCAGGGCGAAGTTGCCGACCAGCACCGACACCGTCCGGATCGGTGCGCCGACCTTGCCCGCGATCGCTGCGTCGACTTTTTCCAGGTACCCGAACACCCTCGTCCTCTCCGTTGCGTGACGGACTTCGATCTCGAAGGGGTTATCGGAACATTGGGCGGTCGCGGCATGGATTGCTCTGAATCCTGGGGGTCGACCAAGGGCCCCAACGGAGCGGCCCCAGCCCGAATCAGGTCAGGCGACGGGGCCCGAAACGGGCCAGTACCAGGACTTTGCTGCTCCGCCCCCGCGGACACCGCTCATGCCCGCTGTACCCTTCCCGGGTTGGACTGGGGGCCGTCGAGCCTTGGCCCCCAGGAACTCCCGGGAGCGGCTCCATGGCGAAGCACGAAGCGACCGTCGAAGAACTGGTGGCCATGATCCAGAGGGGCGAGTTGCGTCTCCCCGAGATGCAGCGCCGCTACGTCTGGAGGGCCACCCGGGTCCGTGACCTTGTCGACTCCCTCTACCGGGGCTACCCATCCGGAGCCATCCTCCTTTGGGAGACCAACGAAGACGTGCCCCTCCAGGAGTTCGCTGTATCCCAGCAGCAGACGCCCTTCTCCAATCCCAAGCTCCTCCTCGATGGTCAGCAGCGGCTGACCTCCCTCTCCGCGGTCATCCGAGGCGAGCCCCTCACCGTGAGAGGCCGCAAGAAGCCGATGGATCTCCTCTTCAACCTCGAGCACCCCGATGAGCTCTCCGTCGTCACCGAGGTGGACGAGAACTCGGATGAGGACGTCGTGAGGGACGAGGACGAGGTCGATTCGACCGAAGACGAGCTGCAGCGACGCTTCGATCGAATGACCTTCGTCGTGGCGACCAAGAAGCTCGAGCGCCTTCCACATTGGGTGCGGGTCTCCGAAGTCTTTCGGAGTCATGAGAATGCGACGTTCCTTCAGCAAGCCGGGCTCACGTCCTTCGACGATCCCCGCTTCGAGAGGTACAGCCAACGCCTGAACCGACTCCGGGAGATACGGCGCTACGTCTACCGGATGGACGTGCTTGAGCGGACCATGAGCTACGACGAGGTCACCGAGATCTTCGTACGCGTGAATTCGCTGGGTGCCAAGCTCCGAAGCTCTGATCTCGCCCTGGCCCAGGTCACTGCCAAGTGGCGTGGCGCGCTGACCGTCTTCCAGGAGTTCGCTCCCAAATGTGCCAAGAACGGCTTCGACCTCGACTTGGGCCTGCACCTCCGCAACATGATCGTGTTCGCCACCGGGCAGTCACGGTTCCTCACCGTGGGCAGCCTCTCGCTCGAGGCCCTCCAACAGGCATGGGCGGAGTGCCAAGACGGCATGGACTTCGCCATGAGCTACCTCAAGAGCAACCTCGGCATCGACAGCACGGCTCTGCTCTCCTCACCCATCCTGCTACTCGCTACCTCGTACTTTGGCCACCGGCGCAACTACCGGCTCAGCCCGGAGGAGTCCGACCGCTTCCGCTACTGGGCCCTCACCGCAAACGCCAAGGGCCGGTACTCACGCGGCTCAAGCGACACCCTGCTCGACCAAGACATCGCCACCCTGCGCGACGGTGGGACCGCCGACACCCTGGTTGATCGCTTGGCCTTGCAGCTCGGACGACTGGACGTGTCGCCCGCCGAGCTCGTTGGTCGGAACCAGCGCAGCTCGCTGTTCAAGGCCATGTTCCTGGCGTTCCGCGAAGCGGGAGCCAGGGATTGGTTCTCGAATCTCGCCATCGCCCTGGATCACTCGGGCAGCCAACACCGACTGCAGTTCCACCACATCTTCCCCAAGGCCGTGCTGACCAAAGCGGGACGCACCGCCCGGGAGGCGGACGACATCGCCAATCTGGCCTTCATCGGCGGACACACGAACCGACGAATCGCCGCTAAGCCGCCGGCCGTCTACCTCACGGGCCTCGTCGACAAGCTCGGTCCGGAGGTGTTCGGCGCCCAGTGCATCCCTCTCGACGACGACCTCCTCACCGTCGAGCACTATGACGCCTTCCTCGTTCGCCGGCGGGAGCTCATCGCCGATCGGCTCAACACGTTCCTCGGCGTGGCCACCGGGGGCGCGCGCCAAACCACCACGGACCCACACCTCCGTTACCTCGATGAGCGGGTCGAGGCAGTCGAGCTGAACCTGCGCACACTCCTCGCGGGTGAGCTCAATGGGGACCTGAGTGCCCTGCCTCCCCATGTCCAGCAGAAGGCCGACGAGCGAGTGAGGAGCGCGGCTCGGAAGAACCCCGCTTTGGCCGAACAGCATCAAGGGATCGACGGGCAGCTCCGCTACCTCGACTTACGGGACCTCCAAGACGGCATGACGTCGAAGACTCTCTGGCCCGCCTTCGCCGCTCGGTTCGGGACCAAGGAGGTCCTGAACACCCGGTGTGGCCAACTGGCCGAGCTACGCAACACCATCCGCCACAGTCGGCCGCTCGGCGACGTTGTGCGCAAGGACGGAGAGGCCGCGCTCAGCTGGTTCGAGCAGGTGCTCCCGAACTCTCGCATCCGATGAAGAGCGTTGTGTCTGGGCAAGGCGAACTGAGCGGCTACCCGATCGGCGTCTCGGTCGACTCAGTTGCCGTGAGTCAGGGAGCGGTCCCAGTCGCCGTCGAAGGGGTCGTCCAGAAGTGGCGCGCCGCCCGTTCCCTAGCCCCAGGCCGGGATCGTCTGGCCACGGCACCGCTGGGCAGAGGCCTTCCCGAACCACCGCCAGCTCTTTGACCATCTGCCTGTTCGGCTTGACCGAGACTTCGTTCGCCAACGGTGCGCCTCTGCAGCCAAGAGCACGGGTGACACCGAGTCGGCCTTCTTGGTAATCATGGCGTTGGGGTACGGGGATGTCGGTTACGGCCCGTTTCGGGTCGCGAGGATCCTGGCCGATACCCCGAACGCCACCGATCGCCTTCGAGAGGCGGCGGCGGCACTTGCCGAGGGCGGCGCCTTGGCCGCGTACAGGCGCTTGCCGATCACCACCAGAGCATGCTCAACGGGCTGGGACCTGCCTTCGGGACGAAGTTCCTCCACTTCTGCACGCCGCCGGGCCAGCCTCCCACCCTCATCCCTGACCGGCTCGTTGCCGATTGGCTGCGGGACAATGCCGGGACCATCTTCAACCCGGTGCCCTGGGACCCAGCGGCCTACGAGCGCTACTTGACTCTCATGGCCGCGTGGTCCGCTGGACTCGAGTCCAGGCCGAGCAGTTGGAGGTCTGTCTGTTCACCGTGGAGGCCGCTCGAACTGGGAGCCAATGGGGTTATGAGGTTGGGTGCTCAAGCTTCGCGACCTCGTGAGGCTCAAGCCCGCCACCTGCGCACGACCCAGAGGGTGGCGCCGACCAATAGGATTGTTGCACCGAGGTAGATTCCGGATTCGGCCCACTGCAGCGTCCAGTACACGCTCGGCGGTTGGAAGAACAGGCCGTGAACGAGGTGGTGCGAGTTCAGGCACTGAACATAGTTCGCTCCGCCGGTGCGAAGACATGCTCTAGCCACGGTGTCGGCGGAGGCACTGCTGGGAGGAATCGTGGCGTCTGTGAAGCGAAAGCCATTGCCAAGGACCCAGGAATGGGCTGGCATCGGTGCTCGGTCAGCAGCGAATCGCGGGGTGATGAGGTTGGGCCTAATCGCAAACACCATCACGAGTGTGAGAGCGCCGTAGATGGCAATGGTGGCGACAGCAGCCCAGTCGGTCCGCCTAATCACCGCTCCGAGACAAGCGCCCAGAGCGAAGGCGAAGAGAGCATAGACAATTGGCACAACGCCGGTTATCCCGAAATACGCTGGCAGCAATCGGTTGCCTGCCAGGTTTTCGAGAACGTTGGGCATGACCGTGATGTACGTGTGACCCGTCCACCACTGGGCGATCAAGGTCATCGCAGCGATCGATCCGACTAGAGGCAACCCGACGACCAACCACTTAGTGGTGAGCCAACGTTGCCGTGAAATGCTTTGCGTCCACGCCAGGCGATTGGTGTGCTGTTCGAGTTCGCCGGCGACAAGCGGCGCCCCAAAAACGATGCCGATCAGGCACGGCAAGAACAGCAACAGGACGTTTATGATCGCCGCTTGACGTCCGTAGGAGAAGGGGCCATTCCAGGTTCCACAGGGACCCATTCGGCAGACCTCAGCCCCTGGCTTCGATTCAAAGGCATGTCCGAGCCATGCCATCCAGAGCCCGAGGACCACCAGGGCCGCCAACACTACGAGGGTCGTGGTTCGGTGGCGGCGCCACGAGAGCCAGATCATGCGTTCCCTCCAACGAACTCTTGCTCGCCCTGTCGATTGGCTACCAGGTAGCCCCGCACGATCTCGCCGAGATCGGGCTCGACCTCTTGCCAATCGAGCGCCACGCCGGGCGACCCTCGGACTAGGAGTGTCCGTTGACGGCCGGCTTTGCTCGAGGAGACGACAGCCACGTCGTCGGCCAGCCGGCTGTGTTGGGTGCCGATGAGCAGACGGTGTCCGGCCAAGGTGGCATCGACCGACCCGGCAAGCTGCACTCTCGAAGAGGAGAGGATGACGATGTGATCGCACATCGGCGCGAGCTCTGTGACCATGTGTGACGAGACAAGAACCGTGGTTTCCCGATCGCTCACAGTGCTCATGATGGTCGAGAACAGTTCCTGTCGGGCAAGAGGATCGAGGCTTGAGGCGGGCTCGTCCAGGAGCAAAAGGTCCGGCTGTTTGCCGAGGCACAAGGCCATGGCTACCTGGGCCTGTTGTCCAACGGAGAGCTTCTCGATCCGTTGGCGTACGGCAATGCGGGCACGGTCGACGACCACTGAAGCGATCGAGTCACTCCAGGTGGGGTTCAGCTTCCGACCTAATCGAAGGAGCTCATCTACCCGGAAGCCTTTGTAGAGCGGGCGGAGCTGGTCGAGGTATCCGATACGGCTGATCAGCCCGAGGGCGTCTGCGGACAGAGGTTGGCCAAAGACGAGCACCGAACCCGTCGTCGGCCGAGAAAGGCCGGCGAGCAGCCGCAGCAGCGTCGATTTACCCGCCCCATTCGGTCCGACCAGTCCCGTGATTGAGCCCCGTGGGACAGCCAGCGAACACCCGCGCAGTCCCCAAGTCGTCCCGTATCGACGCCCAAGCTCTTTCGTCTCGATCGCAGGCGTTGCCATTACTCCCTCGCTCTCGAAGAATGGATAACGTCGAGGAGCAAAGCGGTGATGCCCTCCTCGTCGAGCCCGGCAGCATCCGCAGCGGCCAGCCACTCCTCGAACCGGCGGCGCAATTCAGGCTCCTCAGGCAAGCGCTGGGCCAGGGCCATAGTTACGAAGGTGCCGGCCCCGGGCCGTCCTTCGGTTAGGCCTTGGTGTTCAAGTTCGCGGTAGGCACGGTGGACAGTATTGGGATTGATCGGTAACCGTTCCACGACCTCCCGCACCGTTGGGAGTCGGTCGCCAGGTTCCAGGACACCAAGTCGGATGGCGTGACGAACCTGCTCGACGAGCTGGCGGTAGGCCGGGACACCCGACCGTCGGTCCAGTCGGAACTCGATCGAAGGCCCCCGCTGCACGTCCGGTATTGTACTAGAAGATTAGTAAAAGTCGAAGGCGCGCTTCGAAGCGTTCGATGTCGACGACGGTTCAATTCCGACTGAGCCCGCCCCGGACGTTCCTATTGATGTGACGTTGCCTCTAGGGCGGTGCGATCTGCTTAGGGGTCGTGGGTTCTCGGCGAGACGAGTGCAGCCTTGAGGCAGCCGAGGATGTCTTTGTTGCACATGCCTTGGGCTCGGCGTGGCTGCGCCGTCGGCTCGTGCTCTTCTTCGCTCAGCACGAGCTCTCGGTCGTCCCCGCTGCGCCATCCATCCCTCCCACCGTTGTTGACGGAAAGGGGGAACGAGCGCTCGTCTACCCAAATTCCCTTATCCGAGATATTTTCATACCAATCTCAGAATCGCGACACTAGCTCAGCAGACCGAAGCCTCGGCTACCACTTCAGGATCGAAGGCGGCCCGATCACAACCGCATTTCCGACGAAGACCCGAGCGGACTTCCGGCGTAAAGCGTCCTTGCGCCGCCTAGATCGCAGGGTTTCCGGGCCGTACGGAGCCACAGACAGCCACGAGTAGTTCCTATGTCCCGGAACCGTATTGGTAACTTGCGGTATATGGAGCGCTCGCTGGAGCAGTTCCTAAGGCTAAGCACGTCCGTCTTCGGCGCCTTTTTGATTTCTTTGCCATTCATGCCCACGGTTCGAGTCGTAGCAATCGTCAGAGTGCGACGAAGGAGGTCGACGTCCCTTCGGCGTAGTCCCAGCAACTCAGCTCGGCGTAGCTGACACCAGGCGGCCAGCAACACTGCGATTCGGAGGTGCTTTGGCATGGCGGCTGCTGCCGCTTCAACTTCGGGAATACTTGCGATGGGGCGCTCGGGGGCTTTCTCGACTCCCCCGCCCTTCACCTGACATGGGCTTACAACGATCTGCCGGTCGGTGACAGCCGTGCGCATGACCGTCGAAAGGAGCCGATACGCCTTGGCAGCAGTCGCGGGATGTGCCTCGGCGACCTTGGCGTGCCACGACCTGACGACAGACGGTTTCAGCTCGCCGAGGCGGAGATCGCCGAGGGTTGCATAAACGTGCCGGTCGAGCACGTGGCGATATAACTCTGCAGTTCGCTCAGAGAGATCGTGGCGCTCAGCGAGCCAACCGTCTGCGTAATCCCGGAGCGTGACTTTCCCGGCGTCTGGATCAATCCAGGCACCGCGTCCGATATCGGTCCTGGCGGATGCGAGCCAGGCGTCAGCGTCTGCCTTCGAATCAAATGTGCCCTCGGCAAGGTGCCGGCGGCCCTCGTACCAATAGCTGGCTTGGTATCGGCCGGATGGGAGCTTCCGTGCGGTGCCGAAGGTGCTCCGTCGACTCGCCATGCCCCACCCTGTCCTTCCCAGCCCATGACTGGAAACCCCTGCCGTGCGCGTACGTTAGCGGTCTTCGCGCACGGATGTTGCACGGCGACTCAATCGCCGATCAGGAACAGAGGGAGCAGATGTCGAGAACTGGGCATCCACCAGGGATTTCACAAAGCAGCCCCAACGGGATTCGAACCCGTGTCTCCACCTTGAGAGGGTGGTGTCCTTGGCCACTAGACGATGGGGCCTTATGCAGGGCGACGACCAGGGTGGCGCCTCCTGGAGCTCGGGGGGGAGGACTCGAACCCCCAATAACAGGGCCAGAACCTGTCGTGTTGCCGATTACACCACCCCCGAACGGGCGAAAAGCAGAATAGCGCAGGCCCGACACGCCCAGACCACGCGCAGCCAGGCTCAGACGGGCTCCTTCGAGTCCCGGCCGACCCCCTCTACCGAATCCCAAAGGGCAAGGAGTCGAGGCTCTGGTAGCCGATGACCCTCCCGAGGGCGACGGCCACCGTCTCCTTGGCGAAGTAGGGCACCTCGGACCAACCCTGGATGGGCGAGTGCTGCGTCGGGGTCGGGTAAGGATGAAAGCCCAGCTCCGAGGCGATCGCCATGCTGCGGTCCTCGTGGAAGGGGTCGGTCACCACGAGCAGCGTCGACACGTGGCGGGCCCGCATCTCGGGCGCCGCGTCGGCCACGTTGGCCCAGCTGTCGTTGCCGTCGGCTTGGACGATGTCGGAGGCCGGAACCCCCAGGTACTCGAGGTACCGAGCGCCGGCCTGGGACTCGGTGTAGGCGTCGCCCGGCTGTCGTCCTCCCGTCACGACGATGAGCGAGGTGTAGCGCTTGCGCCAGAGCGAGAGCGCCTCGTTGAGACGGGCGCGCAGGTCGGGCGAGGGCACCCCGTCGTACTGGGCGGCGCCCATCACGATCGCGGCGGACGCATCCTGCGGGTCGTACTGCACGGAGGTCCAGAAGACCTGGACGGCGGTCACCCCCAGGTAGACGGCGAGGCCCGCCAGGAGGACCAACCCGATCCGGAGGACCCAGCGGAGAATCAGGCGGATCATCCAGCGAGGGCCAGGCGCTCCCGGGCCTGTCTCAGGCGCCGCAGGACCTCCTCGCGGCCGAGGACCACGAGCGATTCGAACAGCGGTGGGCCGACCCGGCGCCCCGTCACCGCCACGCGTATCGGTGCCTGGGCCTTGGCGAGGGACCGCCCGAACCCCTCACCGATCTGCCGCGTCGCCTCGTGGAGCACGTCCGGAACCCACTCACAGACGGCATACTCGGCCAAGGCCGCTTCCAGGATCGCCCCGGCGAGGTCCTCCCGGACGACGGCGCGTTGCCAGGAGTCCTCGTCGATCACCGGGTCGGCCAGGAAGACGAAGTCCACCATGCTCGGCACCTCTCCCAGCATGGAGACGCGCTCCTGGACGAGGGGGGCGAGGCGCCCGAACCGCTCGGGGTCGAACCTCTCGCTCGGCCAGGGCGGCGGCGTCGAGGGACGCCACCCCTCCTCGGGGGGATCGATCCACGGGCCGGACTCGACGACGAACTCCCCGACGGACAGCTCGCGGATGTACTCGCCGTCGAGATGGGTGAGCTTCTGGACGTCGAAGAAGGCCGGGGCGCTGTGCACGTCTTCCAACGCGAAGGTCTCGATCAGCACCTCGACGCCGACCTTCTCCTGCTCTCCCGGAGGGCTCCAGCCGAGCAGCGCCAGGTAATTGCGAAACGCTTGTGGAAGGTAGCCGGCGTCGCGGTAGGCCTCGACCGCCACCTCCTCGCGGCGCTTGGACAGCTTCTTGCGCTGCTCGTTGACCAGCAGGGGCAGGTGCGCGAAGGCCGGCATCGCCTGCGGCGCCCGCTGCGCCCCGTCGAGCGCCGACCAGAGCAACAGCCCCTTGGGGGTGCTCGAGAGCAGGTCCTCCCCCCGGATCACATGGGTGATGCCCATGTCGCGGTCGTCGACCGTGTTGGAGAGCACGAACAGCGGCTGCCCGGTGGACCGGGCCACCACGAAGTCCTCCATCGCGTCGTGCGGGAAGCGGACGTCGCCACGTATGACGTCATGCACCACCGTGGCACCGTCGTCGGGCGTCCGGAAGCGCAGGGCGCGCCCCGGGCCGCGCTCGAGGCCGCGTTCGCGGCAGAAGCCGTCGTACCCGGGTGTGGCGTTGCTCTTGGTCCGCTCGAGCACCGACTCCCGGGTGCAGTCACAGGCGTAGAGCCGACCGGCCTCCCAGAGGGCATCGATGGCTCGGTGGTAGAGCGAGAGCCGCTCCGATTGCCGGTACGGGCCCTCGTCGGGGGACATGCCGAGCCAGTCGAGGGTCGTGGAGATGCCCTGCGCCCACTCCTCTCGGCTGCGCTCCGCGTCGGTGTCCTCGATCCGCAGGATGAACGTGCCGCCGTGGCGGCGGGCGAAGAGCCAATTGAAGAGGGCGGCGCGGGCGCTCCCCACGTGGAGGAAGCCCGTCGGCGAGGGCGCGAAGCGAACGCGCGGGGTGCTCATGCGCCTGTGGCGTCTGCCGGCCGTGCCAGGGGCCGAAACGTCTGGTGCAGGGGTCGCCTACTCGTCGACGATGGTGATGGCTCCCGTGGGGCAGCCGTTCTGTGCCTCGCGGAGCTTCTCTCGCATCGACTCGGGCGGGTGCTCGTCGAGCACGTAGAGGTAACCGTCGTCGCGCACCTCGAAGACCTCTGGTGCGATTCCCATGCACACCCCGTTACTGGCGCACACGTCGAAGTCCACCACCACTTTCACCGACGACCTCCCATCGATTCGGCCGCACCGTCCTCTCGGACCGGCGGCAACGGCTCAGCATACCGACCCCGCCAGGCGATTCCCGTCCATCGAGGCCGGTCCCTGCCGAGCGCCCACGTGGCACAAGGATTACGAGCCCCGCCGTTGGGGGTGACCGAGGGCTACCCGCTTTGAACAGGGCGTCCCCCGCCTCGCCACGGACCTGGAGGGGCAACCTCGAGACGCCCGGCCGGCGGGCCCTCAGGACAGCTTGCCCTTGAGCGCCTCCAGGGCCTTTTGGTACGTGTCGGTCATGATCGGCAACATGGCGTCGGGCTCGATCTCGACCGCCCAGTCGACGTGGGAGCCGCCCTCCCTCGGGCTCACCGTGACCGTGGCCCGGTGCAGCTCGACCGGCACGCCCCCGACGATGGAGTACACGAGCGAGTGAGCCGCCTCGTCGCGCTCCACGAGCTGCTCCCGGATCTCCATCGTCCCCATCGACAGGACCCGCACGTCGCCCTCGGGCCGGTTGGAGTCGATCCCGGGGAACCAGTCGGCGATCCCCTGGAAGTCCCCGACGACGGCCCACGCCTCGTCCGGCGACGCGTCCAGGTCGATCGACACGGTTTCCTTGGCCATGATGCCCTCCCTTCGCCAGCCACCGGCGGCTCGCCGGCTGACACAAATCCGTGCCGGCGGGTGCCGGCACGTGCCGCCGTACACTAAGCGATCGTGCAGACGCGCACGATCGGGTCACTCGAGGTCTCCGTGGTCGGCCTCGGGTGTAACAACTTCGGTGGACGGATCGACGAGCTCCAGGCTCGCGAGGTGGTGGACGCGGCCCTCGATGCGGGCATCACGTTGTTCGACACCGCCGACAGCTACGGGGCCACCCGCAGTGAGGAGATCCTCGGCCGGACGCTCGGGGACCGACGGGACAAGGTGGCGATCGCCACGAAATTCGGGCTGCGCATCGACGAGTCGCGGCCCGGCGGCGGGCGGCCAGACTACGTGCGCCGGGCGTGCGAGGACAGCCTTCGACGGCTCGGGACCGATCACATCGACCTCTACCAGCTGCACACGCCGGACCCCTCGACGCCGCTCGCCGAGACCCTCGGGGCCATGGGCGAGCTGGTTCGCGACGGCAAGGTGCGCGAGCTCGGGTGCTCCAACTTCTCGGTCGGGCTCCTGCGAGAGGCGGGGCGCCTGGCCGAGTCGGTGGGCCATCGGTTCGTCAGCGTGCAAAACGAATACAGCCTCCTCCACCGCGAGCCGGAGCGAGGCGTTCTCGAGGAGTGCCGGCGAGACCGGATGGGCTTCCTGCCCTATTTCCCCCTGGCGTCGGGCCTGCTCACCGGCAAGTACCGGCCGGGCGAGCCACCACCCGCCGGGACGAGGTTGGCGGGCAACCCCGAGCGGGCCGCCCAGCTGCTGACCGACGAGGCGCTCTCGAACGTCGAGGCGTTGACCGCCCTCGCCGCCCGCCGCGGGCACTCCGTGCTCGATCTCGCCGTGGCCTGGTTGCTCTCGCGGCCCGCCGTCTCTTGCGTGATCGCGGGTGCCAGCTGGCCCGAGCAGGTCCGGGACAACGTGCGGGCCGGCGAATGGGGGCTCGACGACGAGACGCTGGCGGCGATCGACGCCGTGGTCCCGCCACCCGCCTGACGTCGGGCCCCCGATCGGGCCCGTTCCGACGAAGCCCCGGGGCAGGCCGACGCGAGCGCCATCCGTTCGACTCGAGGGAGGGCCCCGACGACGGCCCCTACTGCTGTTCGATCCGCGGGAGGAAGGCCCGGAGCCTCGAGGGGGGTCGGTCGGGATCCGCCCCGCTCGGTGCCGCGCTGGGCCCGGCGGCGCCCGGCGCGGCGGGTGTCTCCAGGCCGAGCGCCATCGCGTCGAGCTCGCGGTCGATCCGGACGGCGCGACGGTCCTCGTAGCGCACCCAGGCGATGGCCACCGGGATCATGGCGAGCAGCATCAGGCTGTCCCCACCCACCCACATGATCGTGCCGCCGAGGTGCAGGTCGGTGACGGGCGACGGTCCCCAGTTGCGATGCATGGCGAGGTAGGCCGGGAAGATCTCGTGGCGCTCCTGGACGAGGGCCAACCCGGTGAAGGTGTCGACGGGGACCGCGAAGGCCAGGTAGGCGAGGCGGAGCCCGGGATGCAGGCGATGCGCGCTCGGCTCGAGCGCCACGACCTGGCGCCAAAAGAGATAGCCCACCAGTAGGAAGAGCAGGTGCTCGAGGTTGTGCACGGCCTCGTGCTGGAGCGTCAGGTTGTAGAAGCTCGTGAGATGGCTGATGGGGATGATCAGCGCGTAGACGATGAAGGCGACGAGCGGGTGGTCGAGGAACCGGGCAACGCTCGATCGCATCGCCCGGGTGACGAGCTCGTGCGCCCGGCCGGTGGTCGCCCGCCACAAGAGGAGGACCGGGGTCCCGAGGGCGAGAAGGGGTGCAGCGATCATGATCAGCATCAGGTGCTGGACCATGTGGTCCCAGAAGAGGACGTCGTCGTACACGCCGATGAACGACTCGAGCGACGCGAAGATCGCCAGCAGACCCGCCAGGAAGAAGACCGTCCTCCAGGCGGACCAGCGATGCCGGGGCTGGAGCCGATTGACCCGCCAGACGCCCCACAGATAGAGGCCGCCCGCCACGAGCAGCATCAGGCATGGGAGCGGATCGAAGCTGAAAGACCCGAGACGGCTCGCGTCGAGGGGCGGGGGGAGCGTATCGGCGAGGAAGGTGGGCAACGGCAAGAAGAGGACGTGCGTAGGCGCAGCTCCGAATGTAGCCCCGGGGAGTGCGGGCGACGACTCCCCAGGTCAGCAGCGGCTATCCGCTGGTGGTGGTGGTGTCAGTGGGTTGGGTCGTGGTGCTCGCGTTCGGATCCGTCGTCGAGGTGTCGGGCACCGTGGTCGTCGTCGTCGGCGCAGTCGTGGTGGTCGTGGTGCTCCCCGTCGTGGGCTTCTGCGACGTCAGCTCGAGCCACTGCTCCGACCCGCTCTGCAGGTTGGCGCAGCTCGAGTACGTGGAGAGGCTGGGGTACTGCCCGAAGAGCGCGCTGACGCTCACGTAGAACACCGTCGGCGTGCCCGAGGCCGTGGCGTCGACCGACACGGGAATCGTGAGGTTGGAGGTGCCAGAGCCCTGGGCGAACTGCGCGATGCAGGCGAGCACGGGGTCGGTCGTGTTGGGCGACACGAGGAGCCCGATGAGGGAGGACGACGAAGTGCTCGCGGGCGGGGTCGCCGACTGGCCTGCGTCTGGCGTGTAGAGCTTGAGGGGCTTGGTCGGCGCATCGCCCGCCGCGTCCTGCCAGCAGCCGATGGCGGCGAGCGCGGCGGGCCACGTCGCCGGGGCCTTGCTGGCACAGGCGGTAGCCGGCGGTGCGGTCGTCGAGGTGGTCGAGGTGGACCCCGTGGTGGACGGCGTGGTGGAGGGGTTGGCGGAACCCGAACCCTCACCACGCCCCTGGTTCGTCGCCGGCGACACCGACGAACCGCCCCTTGCGCCGGGCGACCCGGAGGTCGAGGTCGGCCCCGCGAGCGAGTCCTTCTTGGCCGGGGCGTTGCCCAGGATGGCGGCCATCATGGCCGGGTCGTTGTTGTCCATCCCGAGCGCCCAGATGCCCATGCCCGCGATCCCGAAGCGCTCGGCGAGCTGCGTCTCCATGTACACCGAGGTGGGATCCTCGTAGTAGGTCTCGTGCCACTGGTCACCGACCTGGTAGGAGGTCCACGAGGTGTCGGTCACGGGATCCCAGTAGACCGGGTGCCCCTGCGAGGCGATGTAGGCGACGGTGAGGGCCGCCGGCTCGCCGCCCGTGGAGGTCGCCTGCTGGGTGCCGTTGGTGGTGTTCCAATCCAGTCCGTAGTAGGGCACGCCGAGGATGACCTTGGAGGCCGGGGCGGCGCTCGTGTACTGCTGCAGGGTCTCCTCGTTGCTGAACTCGCTGCTCGTGATCGGCGACTGTGCGGAAACCCCGGACTGCAGGTTGTACTGGTACTCCATCACGAAGAAGCCGTCGACCCACGGTGCGAGGGCGGAGACGTTGTAGAAGCCGCCCGGGTCACCGGCCGAGCTCGGGTAGGTGTCCATGGTCACCTGGTAGTGCGAGTTGGCCGCGTGCAGCGTCGTCGAGACCTGCTGCACCAGCGAGGTCAACCCCACCTGGTCCCCCGACCCCTCGCCCTCGAGATCGAGGTTCACGCCATCGAGGTTCTTGGATTCGACCGCGCTCAGCACGGCCGCGGCAAGGCGGTTAGCGGCGGGCGGGCTGGAGGTGAGCTGGTCGAGCGAGCTCTGGTCGAAGTCGCTCACCGTGAGCACCACACGGTCGCCGGCGGCGTGGGCCCGGTTGACGAGGTTGGTGAAGTCCTGGCTCTCGAACCCACTCCACCCGGGGCCCGACTGGGCGAAACTGCCGTCGGGGTTCACGCCGATGCTGAAGTAGGCGACCGTCGTGAGGTCGGCCACGTCGTAGGACGAGCTCTGCGACAGTGACCAGTAGGGGGCGAAGCCGAACACCTCGTGGGATTGGAGCGGGGTCGAGGTCGCGACTGACGGGATGGCGGGGTTCGGCACGGCGCTTGCGGCCTTGAAGTGGAAGGTCTTGTGGGCGCCGTAGACGTTGGCCACGCGGCTCATGCCGCTCACGCCGCCCGCCCCTTCACCGGCTGCGGCCGCAGGAGGCACCGGCGATCCGACGGAGGGGACGAGGACGCCCAGCGCGCCGATCGTGAGAGCGGCGATGGTGGTGACCGAGACGGTCCGTGGATGGCGCACCGCCACCATGACCACCCGCACCAGCCGAAGCAGCAGGAATGCGGCCAGCCCCACCACGACCCGGCGGAAGGTCGCCGTTCTCCGGAGCAGGCCGGCGCGAGCGGCGAGCAGCCCATACCTCACCCCTGCCAGGGGCCCCTCGAGCAGCCTCGCCGTCTTGGACTCGACCCACCGCGGGACCACCGAGAGGGGCCCGGTGAGCCATCGCCACCACGCCTCGATGCGGTGGACGGCGGCCGCGACGAGGAGCACACCCAAAGAAGCGCTCGAGGTGCGCGCGTGGAGGCGGTGCGCGGGTGCCGTGGCCCAACTGGAGGCATGCGGCCCGGACCGGTGGGTCTCAGCCTCGGTCTGCCCCGGTCTCCTCACAACGCTCCCCTGGCGATTGCGCTCGCATGGCTGGTCGGATTTGCGTGGAACCGACGAGCGGACAGTATTGGCGTTTGGGCCGCCCAGTGCAAGTCACGCCGGAGTTATCCCAGCTCTACGGCACATATCGGTTCAATGACACCTTCGAGACCACATCGAAAGACTTAGGCCGTCGCCACCGCTGGAACCAGCTTGGTCAACGTCTCCTTGGCGTCACCAAAGAGCATCGTCGTCTTTGGGTCGTAGAGCAGCTCGTTGTCGATCCCGGCGAACCCGGGTCGCATCGATCGCTTGAGGAAGACGATGTTCTGCGCCTCGTCGGCGTTGATGATCGGCATGCCGTAGATGGGACTGCCCGGAGTGGTCTTGGCGGCCGGGTTGACGGTGTCGTTGGCGCCGACCACCAGCGCGACGTCGGTCGTCGGCATCTCGAGGTTGGCCTCGTCCATCTCCTTCAGCTGTTCGTACGGGACGTTGGCCTCCGCCAGGAGGACGTTCATGTGCCCAGGCATACGGCCGGCCACCGGGTGGATCGCGTAGTAGACCTCCACGCCGCGCTTGGAAAGGGTGTCCGCGAGCTCCCGCACGGCGTGCTGGGCCTGGGCGACGGCCAGGCCGTACCCGGGCACGATGGCCACCTTGCGGGCGTAGGCCAGGAGCACGCCGATGTCCTCCGGCGTGCCCGCGCGTACCGAACGGTCCGTGCCGTCCGCCGTATCCGTCGCCGTGATCACCGACCCGAAGGCACTGAAGAGGATGTTGGGGAGGGACCGGCCCATCGCCTGGCTCATCTTGCGGGTGAGGAGGATCCCGGAGGCCCCCACCAGGGTCCCGGCGATGATCAACAGGTTGTTGTCGATGGTGAAGCCCGATGCCGCGACGGCGAGACCCGTAAAGGAGTTGAGCAGCGAGATCAGGACGGGAACGTCGGCTCCCCCGATCGGGAGCACGAAGATGACCCCGAGCGCGAGGGACAGGACGAGCACGATCCACAGCACCGGCGTCGACGCCGTCACCAAGACGGTGAGTACCAGGCCGAGGATGGCGAGCCCGGCGATGGCGTTGATGACCTGCTGGCCGGGGTAGGTGATCGGCCGACCGGTCATGAGCTCCTGGAGCTTGGCGAAGGCGATGCCGCTGCCCGCGAAGGAGATGCCGCCGATCACGACGCCGAGGACGACCTCGAGCACCTTGTAGGTGGCGACCGTCTTGGTGTCCATCCCCAGGAATTCGGTGACCGACACGAGGGCCGCCGCTCCGCCACCGACGCCGTTGAAGATGGCCACCATCTGGGGCATGGCGGTCATCTGGACGAGCCGGGCCGCGGGAACGCCCACGACCACCCCGATCGCCATCGCACCGATGATCAGGCCCAGGTGGGCGAGGTGCGGCTGGGCGAAGGTGACGGCGATGGCCATCAGCATCCCCGCGGCCGCCAGCAGGTTCCCCTGGCGCGCGTGACGGGGCGAGCTCAGCCCCATGAGGGCCACGATGAAGCTGATCGCCGCGATCAGGTAGATCAGCTGGGTGGTCGTACCGATGCTCACGAGTCGGTGGCATCCCCGGATCCGGACGCATCCCTTGCCTGCCCCTGCCCGGAGCGCGGCCGGTCCGGCTTGGACTTGAACATCTCGAGCATGCGGTCGGTGACGACGAAGCCCCCGACCACGTTCAAGGTCGCCAGCACCACCGCCAGGAACCCGAGCACCTCCTCCGCGGTGGTGGTGGCGTGGCCCAGGATGAGCATGGCCCCCACGAGGATCACGCCGTGGATGGCGTTGGAGCCCGACATGAGGGGCGTGTGCAGGATGCTCGGCACCTTGGAGACGACCTCGAAGCCCACGAAGGCGGCGAGCACGAAGATGGTGAGGTACTCGAGGATGCTGTTCATCGATCTGCCACCCTGGAACCCGGCGCCTCGGAACCTGGCCCCTCGGGGCCCCGGACCTCGCCGCCCCCGGTCTCGCCAGCGCCGTCGATCGGCGCGTGCGGCGCACCGAGGAGCTCGGCCGTCGGTTGATGGGCGGCGGCGCCCCCTCGCAGCACGCAGGTGCCGGCCACGATCTCGTCGCCCCAGTCCGGGGCGAACGAGCCGTCCTTGGCCAGGAGATCGAGCACGTTGGCCACGTTGCGGGCGTAGAGGAAGCTCGCGTGGTTGGGCATGCCGGAGGGGGGGTTGGCCATCCCGATGACCCTCACCCCGCCGACGTCGATCTCGCGTCCGGCCTCCGAGGGCTCCACGTTCCCGCCGGAATCGGCCGCCATGTCCACGACGATCGCACCGGGGCCCATCCTCTCGACCATCGGCGTCGTGACGAGGACCGGTGCAGGCCTCCCGGGCACCGCCGCGGTGGTGATGATGACGTCCGAGGCGGCCACCTCGTCGGCCAGGGCTTGACGCTGGCGCTCCAGCTCCTCGGGGCTCAGCTCCCGTGCGTAGCCCCCTTGACCCTCGGCGGAGCTCGAGCCGAGGTCGACGAACTTGGCCCCGAGGCTCTCGGCCTCCTCACGGGCCGCCGCCCGCACGTCGTAGGCGCGCACGACCGCGCCCAGGCGGCGGGCGGTCGCGATGGCCTGGAGCCCGGCCACCCCCGCCCCCATCACGAGCACCTTGGCCGGCGGCACCGTCCCCGCCGCCGTCATGAACATCGGGAAGAACTTGCCGAGGGCCTCGGCGCCGACGAGCGCGGCGCGGTAGCCCGAGACGGTCGACTGGGACGACAGGGCGTCCATGCCCTGGGCGCGGCTGATCCGCGGCAGCAGGTCGAAGCTGAAGACCGTGCAGCGCCGCCGGGCGAGAACCTCGAGCGCATCGACGGAATCGGCCGGCTGGAAGAAGCTGAGCCCCGCCGCCCCCTCGGGCACGAGGCCCGCCTCCTCGGCGGAGGGCGCGTTGACCTTTGCGACGACGGTGGCCTCCTCCAGCGTGTCTGCGAGGCCGGGGGCGACCGTGGCACCGGCCTCCTCGTAGCTGGCGTCGGGGAAGTCGGCAGCGCTCCCGGCCCCCGACTGGACCCTCACCTGCCATCCCTTGCCCGCGAGGCGCCGGGCGACATCGGGCACGATGGCGACCCGTCGCTCGCCGGCTCGCGACTCGGTCGGGACGGCCAACCTCACGGCTCGCTTGTCTAGCACCCGCTGGAAGGGCGCGATTTCCCTGGTCGCTCAGGACCCCCGGGCGGCGGCCATGTACGAGGGCCACTCTCCGCCGCCGTGCACGACGAGGTCGGTGCCCGAGACGTAGGTCGCCAGCGGAGAGGACAGAAAGAGGCAGGCACCAGCAACGTCGCTGGGCGTCCCCATGCGGCCGAGCGGGATGGTGGCGGCCACCCGGGCCAAGCCCTCGACCCCCCCGTAGTGCTCGGGGCCCGCCCCGGTGTCGAGCAGCCCGGCACTCAGGCAGTTGACGCGGACCTTGGGGGCCCACTCGACGGCCAGCGTCTCGCTGAGGTTGACGAGACCGGCCTTGGCGGCGCCGTAGGGGGCGGTGCCCGGGGAGGGTCGGATACCCGAGACGCTCCCGATGTTCACGATCGAGCCCCCCTCCTCCTGGCCCTGCATGACGGCGTTGGCCGCCTGCGCGCAGTAAAACGGCGCGAAGAGGTTGAGGGACACGATCGCCGAGAAGAACCGCGGCGAGAGGTCGGCGGCGGGCGCAGCCGGCGACCCCCCGGCGTTGTTCACGAGGACGTCCAGGCGACCGTGGCGCCGCACCGCCTCTTCGACGACGATCCGGGCCTGGTCTGGCTCACGCACGTCGGCCTGCACGAAGTCGGCGGTGGCGCCGCCCTGCCCGGCGGGGAGGTCGGCCGCCGGCACCTCGTGGCGCCCGCAGATCACGACCTGGGCGCCCGCGTCCAGGAAGGCACTCGCGATGGCGTGCCCCACACCCCGGCCACCGCCGGTCACCACCGCCACCCGGCCGGAGAAGTCGAGGGGCGACGGACCGGGCTCGCCAATTCGCATGACCAACCATACGCGGAGCCCCACCAGGCTTGGCCCGGCGACGCCGGTGCTCTACCCTTCGTGCCCGTGCCGGTCTCCAGCGCATCCAAGGAGCCGGGCATCACCGAGGTGGTCATCGACCATCCCCCGGTGAACGCCCTCGACGTCGAGAACTGGTTCGCGCTCGCCGAGGCGATCACCGCGGCCGGGCGTGACCCGTCGGTCCGGGTGGTCATCCTGAGCGCCCGCGGCCGTGGCTTCTGCGCCGGCGTCGACATCAAGGAGATCCAGGCCAAGGGGGACGAGGCCCTGATCGGCGTCAACCGAGGGTGCGCCGCCGCCTTCGGGGCCGTCTACGACTGCGAGGTCCCGGTCATCGCCGCGGTCCAAGGGTTCTGCCTGGGCGGTGGCGTCGGGTTGGCGGGCAACGCGGACATCGTCGTGGCGTCCGACGACGCCACCTTCGGGCTGCCCGAGGTCGACCGGGGGGCGCTGGGTGCGGCCACCCACCTGGCCCGGCTGGTGCCCCAACACCGGATGCGCGAGATGGTCTACACGGCCGCCCCGGCGTCGGCGGCCGAGCTGGCGGGGTACGGCTCCGTCAGCACCGTCGTGCCGGCGGAGCGGCTCGAGGAGGCGGCCCTCGCCATCGCCCGCCAGATCGCCACCAAGAGCCCGACGATCCTGCGCCGGGCCAAGGAGTCCCTCAACGGCATCGACCCGGTGGACGTGCACCGGAGCTACCGCTTCGAGCAGGGGTTCACCTACGAGCTCCACATCCGGGGCGTGGCCGACGAGCAGCGGCAGGCCTTCGTCGAGAAGCGCTCGGCCGACACGTCCCAATGAGCCGCGAATCGAGCGTGCCGGTGAGCGAGCGGCAATGAGCGACAAGCGCGCCACGGTCGACGACGCTCTCTCCGAGCTGCGCTCGGGCATGACCATCGGCATCGGCGGATGGGGCTCGCGCCGCAAGCCGATGGCGCTCGTGCGCGCCATATGCCGCTCGGGTCTCCAAGACCTGACGGTCGTCGCCTACGGAGGCCCCGACGTCGGCCTGCTCTGCGCGACCGGCAAAGTGCGCCGGGTGGTGTGTGGCTTCGTGACCCTGGACTCGATCGCCCTCGAGCCGCACTGGCGGGCGGCCCGCCAGGAGGGACGTGTCGAGCTGACCGAGCTCGACGAGGGGATGTTCTACCTGGGCCTCCAGGCGGCGGCCTGGCGGGTGCCGTTCCTGCCCACCCGGGCGGGGCTCGGGAGCGGCGTCCTCGAGGTCAACCCCGACCTGCGCACGGTGCGGTCCCCCTACGACTCGGGGAGCTTCGCCCACCCCGAGGGTGCGATCGAGCTGGTGGCGGCCCCGGCGCTGCGACTCGACGCGGCGCTGGTCCACGCCAACCGGGCCGATCAGGCGGGCAATGCCCAGTTTCTCGGGCCCGACCCGTTCTTCGACGACGTGATGCTCGGCGCAGCGGACCGCCGCATCGTGTCGGCCGAGCGAGTGGTGCCCCAGGGCGACCTCCCACTCGAGGGCCCGCTGCACTCCGTTGCGGTGCACCGCATGATGACGGACGCGATCGTCGAGACTCCCGGTGGTGCCCACTTCACGTCCTGCCCGCCGGACTACGGGCGGGACGAGCAGCTGCAGCGGGCCTACGCCGCAGCGGCCCGCGACCCGGAGGCCTGGGAGGCCTTCCGGGCGCGCTACGTCGACGTCGACGAGGCGGCCTACCGCGCCGCGGTGGCCGAGGAGGGAGCGGGCCGGTGAGTGCCGAGAGCGCCGCGAGCCGGGCGGAGGTGTGCGTGCTGGCCTGCGCCGAGGCGTGGCGGGGCGACGGCGAGATCATGGCCAGCCCCTTCGGGTCCATCCCGCTGCTCGGCGCGCGTCTCGCCCGGCACACCTTCTCGCCCGACCTCGTCCTGACCGACGGCGATGCGGCGCTGCTGGTGGGGACACCGGCGCTCGACGCCGATCCGAGCACCTTCGTCCGCGAGGCGCCCATGGCCTACCGCCGGACGTTCGACGTGGTGTGGTCCGGGCGGCGCCACATCATGATGATGGCGACACAGATCGACCGCAACGGCAACCAGAACATCTCGTGCATCGGGGACTGGCGCCGCCCGAAGACCCAGCTCGTCGGCGTGCGGGGCGCACCGGGCAACACCGTCAACCACCCGACCAGCTATTGGGTACCGGCGCACTCGCCACGCAGCTTCGTCGAGCAGGTCGACATGGTGAGCGGGGTCGGCTACGCACGGGCGGCGGCGGCCGGCCCGGCGGCGACGCGCTTCCACGAGATACGCCGGGTGGTGTCCAATCTCGGAGTGTTCGACTTCGAGACGCCCGAGCAGGTGATGCGGCTGCGATCCGTGCATCCGGGTGTCTCCGTCGACGAGGTCGTCGACGCGACCGGCTTCGAGCTCGTCGTCCCCGACGGCGTACCCGAGACGCCCACCCCGTCCGCAGACGAGCTCGCCATCATCCGCCAGTTGGATCCCGCCGGCGCGCGGGACCGCGAGCTCGGGGGATGAGCCCGGCCACCGATCCCCCGGCGCCCGTCGCCCCGACCCCGCACGGGACGCCGTCGGGCCCCGAGCCCCATCCCGCACTCGTCACGGAGCTGTGCAGGCGGGTCGGCGTGCGCTACCCGATCGTGCAGACGGGCATGGGGTGGGTGGCCGGACCCCGACTGGTGTCGGCCACCGCAGCGGCCGGCGGGCTCGGCATCCTGGCCTCGGCCACCATGACCCTCGACCAGCTCGAGAGCTCGATCGGCGAGGTCCGGTCGCGTACCGACGCTCCCTTCGGGGTGAACCTGAGGACGGACGTGGCCGACGTCTCGGAGCGGATCGCCCTCGTGGTCTCGAACGACGTCCCGGTGGTGAGCTTCGCCCAGGCCCCCAACGAGGAGCTGGTCAAGCGGTGCCGGGACGCCGGCCTCTTCGTGATATCCACGATCGGCGCCCGGCGTCATGCGGAGAAGGTGGTCGAGTGGGGGGTCGACGCCGTCATCGCCCAGGGCGGCGAGGGCGGCGGCCACACGGGCGTCGTGCCCACGACGCTCCTGCTGCCGCAGGTCGCCGACGCGGTCGGCGACCGCGCGCTGGTCCTCGGGGCGGGCGGCTTCTTCGACGGTCGGGGCCTCGTGGCCGCGTTGGCCTACGGCGCGGACGGCATCGCCATGGGCACCCGCTTCCTCCTCACCTCCGACAGCCGCGTACCGGACGCCGTCAAGGAGCGGTACCTCGCCACGCCGGTGACCGGGACCGTCGTCACGACCAAGGTCGACGGCGCCCCCCAGCGGGTCGTGCGTACGGAGCTGGTGGAGCACCTGGAGGGGACGAGCTGGCTGAGGAGCCTGCCGCGCGCCGTGCAGAGTGCCTACGCCTTCCGCAAGGAGACCCGCACGAGCATCCCGGATCTCCTGCGAGAGGGTGTCGCGATGAAACAGCACAGCGAGCTCGACTGGGCCCAGGTGGTGATGGCGGCCAACGCCCCGATGATGACCAAGGCGGCGCTCGTCGACGGGCGCACCGACGTGGGCGTGCTGCCCACCGGTCAGGTGGTGGGGGTGATCGATCGGCTGCCGAGCGTCGGCGAGGTGGTCGACCGGGTCATCGGCGAGGCCAACGCCGTGCTCGCTCGGCTGGGGGGCTGAGGCAGGACGGCCGGGCCCGGGCTTGCTCGGGGCCGGCGCCGCTCGAGGGGCCGGTGGGCCCCGCGCGATCAGCGGACGACCACCACCGAGGATCCGTGCCCGAAGAGGCCCTGGTTGGCGGTCACCCCGACGGTGGCGCCCTCGATCTGGCGGTCCCCGGCACGGCCCCGCAGCTGCAGAACCACCTCGCAGACCTGGGCGATGGCCTGCGCCGGGATGGCCTCGCCAAAGCAGGACAGGCCACCGCTCGGGTTGACCGGGATGTCCCCGCCGAGGGCGGTCCGGCCGTCACGCAGCAGCTTCTCGGCCTCTCCTGGCTGGCACAGGCCGATGTCCTCGTACCAGTCGAGCTCGAGGGCCGAGGAGAGGTCGTAGACCTCGGCCAGGTCCAGGTCCTCCGGCCCGATGCCCGCCTCCTCGTAGGCGGCGCGCGCGATGGAGGGCCGGAAGGCGACGTCGGGCGGGCCGGTGACCATCGCCGAGTCGGTGGCGAAGTTGGGCATCTCGATCACCGAGTTGGGAAAGCGAGGCGTGACGGTCGACACGGCGGCCACGCTCACGGGCGATCCCCCACCGAGGTGGCGCCGGGCGAAGTCCATGCTCGAGAGGACGAGCGCAGCACCCCCGTCGGACGTGGCGCAGATCTCGAGAAGCCGCAGGGGGTCTGCCACGACCGGCGAGGCGAGGACCTCGTCGACGGTGACCTCCTTGCGGTAGCGCGCCATCGGGTTGGCCAGCCCGTGCCGCGCATTCTTGACCTTCACCTGCGCGAAGTCCTCGTCCGTCGCCCCGTAGCAGGCCATCCGGCGGCGGGCGTAGAGGGAGAAGTAGGCCGGGTTGGTAGCGCCCAGGAGGTGGAAGCGCAGCCAGTCGGGATCTTCCTTGCGCTCGCCCCCGACCGGAGCGAAGAACCCCTTCGGCGTGGTGTCGGCGCCCACCACCAGCGCGACGTCGCACAACCCCGCGAGGATCTGGGCCCGCGCGTTGGCGATGGCCTGAGCGCCGGAGGCGCACGCGGCGTAGCAGCTGGCCACCTTCGCCCCGTTCCACCCGAGCGCCTGGGCGAAGGTGGCGCCGGCGATGAATCCCGGATAGCCGTTGCGGATGGTGTCGGCACCCGACACGAGCTGGACGTCGGACCATCCGAGCCCGGCATCGGCGAGCGCCTCGCGGGCGGCCGCCAACCCGTACTCGACGAAGTTGCGACCCCACTTGCCCCACGGGTGCATGCCCATCCCGAGGATGGCCACCCTGCGATCGTCGCTCACGATGCCACCTCCACCGGTCGCCACTTCCAGACCAGGTACTCGTGCTCGTCGTCCTCGTAGAGGGTGTCCACCACCAGCTCGACCTCGTCCCCGACCGACAGGTCGTCGACCGAGACGCCCGGTACCACCTGCCCGAGCACGACGATGCGCTCGGCGGGCAGCTCCACCGCGGCCAGGGCAAAGGGGACGTAGGGGTCGGCCGCCACGTACGGCGGGGGTGGCGCGTACCGGGCGTCGGTGTACGACCAGACCCGGCCGCGGCCGCTCAGCCGGATCTCCTCGAGCTCGGTGCCGTCGCAGGCCGGGTTGCGGCACGACACCATCTCCTTGGGGAAGGTGATGTTGCCGCAGGACCGGCAGCGGCTACCGAGCAGGGCCGGCCGCTCGGGATCCGGATCGAACCATCCCTCGATGGCCGGGACGCGCGGCTTGCCGGCGGCGGGCATGCCCGGCGCGCTCAACCCAGGCGCTCGATGATGGTGGCGTTGGCCTGGCCGCCGCCCTCACACATGGTCTGCAACCCGTAGCGGCCGCCGGTGCGCTCCAGCTCCCCGAGGAGCGTGGCCATCAGTCGGGCGCCCGAGCAACCGGTCGGGTGCCCGATCGCGATAGCGCCACCGTTGGGGTTGACCTTGGCCATGTCGGGGTGCAGCTCGCGCTCCCAGGCGAGGACCACCGAGGCGAAGGCCTCGTTGATCTCGACGACGTCCATGTCGTCGAGGTCGAGCTTGGACTTCTCGAGGATGAGCCGGGTGGCCGGGATCGGCGCCGTCAGCATGATCTCGGGATCGTTCGAGGCCACTGCGAAAGTGTGGAACCGCGCCCTCGGTCGCAGACCCAGCTCGTTGGCGCGGGCTTCGCTCATCACCAGCACCGCGGCCGCACCGTCGGAGATCTGCGACGACGTGCCCGCCGTCACCGTCCCGTTCTCGATGAAGGCGGGAGCGAGCGAGGCGAGCTTCTCGAGGCTCGTGTCCCGGCGGACCCCTTCGTCGAACTCGAGCGGGCCCTCGTCGTCCGGTGTCCCCGGCTTGGGCTGAGCACGCCGGGTCTCGAGGGGCAGGATCTCGCCGGCGAAGCGACCCTCGTCGATGCCTCGTGTGGCCCGAAGGTGCGACTCGAGGGCGAAAGCGTCCATCTCGTCGCGACCGATCTTCCACCGCCGCGCGATCTCCTCGGCGCAGTCCCCCTGGTGGATCAGCTGGAACCGCGAGAGGTACAGCGGGCCGTAGGGCTCTCCCGGCCCGGGCTCCGTCGTCGAGCCGATCGGCACCCGGGTCATGGACTCGATCCCTGCCCCGATGGCCACGTCCATGGCGCCCGAGATGACCGCCTGGGCGGCGAAGTGGATGGCCTGTTGCGCCGATCCGCACTGCCGGTCGACGGTCGTTCCCGGCACCGACTCGGGGTATCCCGCCGCGAGTGCCGCGTTGCGGGCGATGTTCATGGCCTGCTCGCCGACGGTCATGGTGCAACCCATGACCACGTCCTCGACGATGGCCGGATCGAGGTCGTTGCGCTCCATCAGGGCACGCAGGGGCTGGGCTGCCAGATCCACCGGGTGCCACCCCGACAGACGGCCGTTGCGCCTGCCCACCGGGGTCCGGACGGCGTCGACGATTACAGCGTTGGGCATTGGCTCATTGTTGCCGCAGATCTGATGGTGTGCCAGATTCGCTCCTGCATGGATCTGACCCTAACGGCCGACCAGGAGGCATTCCGCGCCGAGGCCCGCCGGTGGCTCGAGGCCCACGCCCCCGCCCCAGGGACGCTCGCGTCGCTCGACACCAAGGAGGGCTTCGAGCAGCACCGAGCCTGGGAACGGGAGATGTTCGAGGACCGCTGGTCCGTCGTCTCGTGGCCCGAGGCCTACGGCGGGCGGGACGTCGGGATCTTCGAGTGGCTGATCTTCGAGGAGGAGTACTACCGGGTCCAGGCGCCGACCCGGGTGAGCCAGAACGGGATCTTCCTGCTCGCGCCCACCATGATGGAGTTCGGCACCGAGGAGCAGCGTCTCCGTTACCTCCCGCCCATGGCGGCGGGCGACGAGATCTGGTGCCAGGGCTGGTCTGAGCCGGACTCCGGGAGCGATCTGGCGTCCCTCCGCAGCCGGGCCAGGCGGGACGAGTCGGCGGGTGGTTGGATCCTCGACGGGCAGAAGACGTGGTGCTCGCGGGGAACGTTCGCCGAGTGGTGCTTCGGCCTGTTCCGCAGCGATCCGGTGGCCGAGCGCCACCGAGGCCTCACCTACTTTGTGTTCCCCATGGACGCCCCGGGCGTCACCGTGCGGCCCATCCCCCAGATCGACGGCGAGCCCGGGTTCGCCGAGATCTTCCTCGAGGGCGTCTTCGTCCCCGACGACCAGGTGCTCGGGGAGGTGGGACAGGGTTGGCGGGTGGCGATGGCCACGGCCGGGAGTGAGCGGGGGCTGAGCCTGCGCAGCCCGGCCCGCTACACGGAGGCCGCGGGGCGGCTCGTCCGCCTCTTCGCCGAGCGCTCGGCAACGGGGCCCGGAGCCCGATCCGACCGCCTGGCCGACGACGTGGCACGCGCCTACATCGACGCCGAGGCCTACCGCCTCAATACCTACTGGACGGCGTCCCGGGTGGTCGCCGGCGAGTCGATCGGCCCCGAGGCCAGCTGCAACAAGGTGTTCTGGTCGGAGACCGACCTGGCCATCCAGCGCACCGCCCTTGCGCTGCTCGGGACCGAGGCAGAGATCGTCCCCGGGGCCGGCGACGGGTCCACCGGTGAGTGGCTCGACGCCTTCCTCTTCGCCCTCGCCGGCCCGATCTACGCCGGGACCAACGAGATCCAGCGCAACGTGGTCGCCGAGCGCCTCCTCGGGCTCCCGCGTGGCTGACGGCGACCGGGTCGTGGACGACGGCAGCGGGGAGGCGCGAGCATGAACTTCGCCTTCACCCAGGACCAGACGGACCTGCGCGGCGCGGTGCGCCAGGTGCTCGAGGCCGAGTGCACGCCGGCCGACGTGCGCCGGGCACTCGGCCCGCCGGACCGACCCGACGGAGAGCCGAGCCGGGAGCGCTGGAGCGTGCTCGCCCAGCTCGGCGCGCCGGGCCTGCTGGCGCCCCCGCCGACGGGGCTCGGGTTGGGCGACGTGGAGCTGGTGGTGGTGCTCGAGGAGGCGGGCCGGGCCGCACTGCCGGAGCCGCTCGCGGAGACCGCCGGCCTCCTCGTGCCCCTGCTGGTGGCTGCGGGTGGCTCCGACGCGCGGGTTGCCCAGCATCTCGAGGGCCTGGCTGCGGGCGAGCTGCTCGGCGCGGTCGGCGGGCTGGAGATCACCGAGGACGGCTGGTCCGTCTCCACCGTGGGCCGCCCCGACGGGTCGGTCCGCACCCCGAAGGTGGCCGCCGGGATGAGCGCGGACGCGATGGCGCTCGCCGTGATCGGTGCGTCGGGACCGGAGCTCCACCTGGTCGGGGCGGCCGAGACCGTCCGGGAGCCGGTCGCGACGCTGGATCCCACCCGTCGGCTCGCCGACGTGACGTGGCGCGTATCGCCGGACACCCTCCTCGCCTCGGGCGGCGCTGCCCTCGAGCTCCTCGGGCTGCTGGCGGATCGCGGGGCCCTGACGTCCGCGGCGCAGCTGCTCGGTATCGCCCAGCGACTCCTCGACCTCTCGGCCGCCTACGCCCGTGAGCGCCGGCAGTTCGGCCAGCCCATCGGCAGCTTCGAGGCCGTCAAGCACCATCTCGCCAACGTGGCGGTGCGTCTCGAGTTTTCTCGCCCCGCCGTCTATCGGGCGGCCTGGTCGATGGCCGCCAGCCCGGCGACCCGGTCGCACGACGCCTCCATCGCGAAGGCCCTTGCCTCGGACGCCGCCGACCTGGCGGCGCTCACTGCGGTGCAGGTCCACGGCGCCATCGGCTACACGTGGGAGTGCGACGTCCAGCTGTGGGCCAAGCGCGCCTGGGCGCTCGCCGCGGCCTGGGGGGACGCTTCCGTCCACCGGGCGCTGGTGCTGCGGGAGGCCGTGGCCCGCGCATCGACCACCACTTCGTCGACGACGGGGCGGCCGGGGACGTCGGGGACGTCGGTCTCGGGCGGCTGACGGTCGCCCGCTTCGGCTCGCCCCCGATGCCGGTCGGTCGGGCTCAGGGGTTGGGCTCGGCCCCGTCGAACACGGCCACGTAGGGCAGCTGAAGGGTGAACCCGAGCCGGGACAGGGCGAGCTCGGGCCGTGCCCCCGTGAAGTAGGTGGCCTGCGGCGAGTAGAGGAGCCAGGTGGCGCCGTTTTGCTCGAAGTCGGACTCCTGGCTCGGACCGGAGCCCTGCGTCGTCGAGCCGAGCCACGGTCCGATCAACGAGTCCGAGCAGGGACCGCTCGGTCCGGAGCATTGCGCGACGCCGATGCCCGCCGCGGGGGAGGTGGCGAAGTTCCCGGTGAACAGCAGGTAGTAGTGGCCGTCGTAGGACAGCATGTCCGGCGTCTCGACGTTGTTCGCCTCCCAGAACTGGTCGGCCTGCATGAGGACCGACGGCGCACCCACGAGGGTGGTGCCGTCGGAGGACAGCGCCTGGGAATAGAGCTTGGAGGCCGACGGCGCGCTGGGGTCCTGGCTGTTGTCAGAGTTCCACAGGAGGTACTCCTGGCTCCCGTCCACGAAGGTGCGCGGGTTGTTGTCGCCGTAGTCCGAGGCCGCGCACACCTCGGGCTCGGTGGCATCGCTCACGAAGGGCCCGAGCGGGCTCGACGACCTGGCCCACCCGAGACACCGAAGGTTGCCTCCGGAGGCCCCGGCGACGGGGGCCCGCGTGACGGCGGAGAACCACATGACGTACCCGTTGCCCGCGGGACGCACGTCGGGGGAGGTGATGACCGTTCCGGGCTCCACCCAGGGCGGGAGCGTGGGCATCGCGTCGTGGACCTCGCTCCACTGTCCGATCGCGGTGAAGGTCACGAGCGGCACATTGGGCGTGGCTCCCAGTCCCGACGAGTAGAGGTAGTCGACGGAGTCGGTGGGCATGACGTCGGGCTGCGAGAAGGATTGGTCCGGCGTGTAGACGATCCCGAGGTCGGTGTTGGGCGCCGGCGGCAGGTCGGCCTGCGCGCTCGCGTGGGTGCCGTTGAAGAGGGCGAAGTCGACGAGACCGCCGGTCACCGCACACGCTGCCAGGACGGCGAGCCAGAGCTTGAACCGGCTGGGACGGCGGTGCCGGGCTCTCACGGGTTGGGCTCGATTCCGTCGAACGCCGCCACGTAAGGCTTGCCGGACTGGACCGCCACTCTCGAGACACCCAGGACGGGATACGAGTTGGGGAAGTAGACGGCCTGGGGCGCGTACAGGAGCCATGTGGCCCCGTTCTGCTCGAAGAGCGTCTCTTCGTCGGGACCGGATCCGAGCAGGCTCGATCCGAGCCACGGACCCTTGTAGACGTCCCGGCAGGGCCCGCTCGGGCTCGTGCAGAAGGCCACGCCGATCCCCCCTTGCGGGAACCACGAGGCGGACCCCGAGAAGAACAGGTAGTAGCGCCCGGCGTGCTTGATCATGTCGGGAGCCTCGACCAGCGGGACCTCCCACGACTTGTTCCGCACCAGCAGCTCGGTCGGCGAGCCCTCGAGAGTCGTCCCGTCGGCAGCGAGCTTCTGCGACCAGAGCTTGGTGGGTTGGAACGTGCTCGTCGGGGGCGCTTCACCGGCGTTGTCGTCGGACTTCCACAGGAGGTACTCCTGGTTCCCGTCCATGAAGGTGCGCGGGTCGATGTCGCCGAAGTCAGACCACTGGCAGAGAGCCGGCTGGGCGGCGTTGCTCACGAAGGGTCCGTAGGGGCTCGACGACGTGGCCCAGCCCAGACAGCGGGGATGGGGGAACTGCTCGTCGCCGGACGGGACCTCCTCGGCGAGCGCCGTGAACCACATGACGTACGTCGAACCGACCTTTCGGACGTCGGGCGACCAGACGCTCGACCCCGGCTGGACCCACGGGGGAAGCGTCGGCAGCGGGTTATAGACCTCGCTCCACTGACCGATCTTGGTGAACGTGCGCAACGGGATGTTGACCGGTGGACCGAGCCCGCTCGCGTAGAGGAAGTCCACCTTCGGTGTGGGCAGGACGAAGGGCAACGAGATCAGCTGCCCGGTCGTGTAGACGTTCCCCAGATGGGTGTTGGGCGCCGGCGGCGGCAGGGCCTGAGCGGCCCCGTTCGCGAGCAGCGATGCCAACAGGCCGAGCAGAACGGCCACGATCGTCCTGCCTGTGCGCCAGCAGCGCATCCTCCCCCGTCCCGTCACGGAATGCCCTCTTACCCGACAGCGGATGCAGCCTAGCCACGACCAGGTGCAGGAAGGCAGTACCGCCGGCAATTCTCGCCATCTGATGGACCGTCAGGAGCCGCGCTACGCTCGGTCGCATGGCTGAACTGCCGCCGATCATCTCCGTTGACGACCACGTGGTCGAGCCCGCCGGCGTCTGGGTCGACCGCCTCCCCTCCAAGTACGCCGAGGTCGGACCGAGGGTTATCCGGGCCCCGATGGGCGACGTCACGTTCGTCGGGGGGAAGCTGACGGTGAAGCCCGGTTCCGAGGGGAGACCCACCGATTGGTGGTACTACGAGGATCTGAAGCGACCCCTCCTGCGGCTCGACTCGGCAGCCGGTTTCCCCCGGGAAGAGGTGACGATCACCGGGATCACCTACGAGGAGATGCGGTCGGGCTCCTACCAGGTGAAGCCCCGTCTCGAGGACATGGACGTCAATCACCTCGAGGCGTCGCTCTGCTTCCCCACCTTCCCGCGCTTTTGCGGCCAGACCTTCCTCGAGGCGAGCGACAAGGAGCTCGCGCTCCTCTGCGTGCGCGCCTACAACGACTGGATGGTCGAGGAGTGGTGCGCGGATACGGGCGGCCGGCTCGTCCCGCTCACCCTGGTGCCACTGTGGAGTGCCGAGTTGGCCGCAGAGGAGGTGCGGCGCAACGCCGATCGCGGCGTGCGCGCCGTGTGCTTCAGCGAGATCCCGCCCTTCCTCGGCCTGCCGAGCGTGCACGACCCCGACGGGTACTGGGATCCCTTTTTCCGGGCATGTGCGGAGACCTCCACCGTCGTCAACATGCACATCGGGTCGTCCTCCAAGATGCCCTCGACCTCGGCGGACGCCCCACCGGCGGTGGGGTCGACGTTGACGCACACCAACGCCACGTTCTCCCTGGTCGACTTCCTCTTCTCCGGGCTCTTCGTCCGGTTCCCCGATCTCAAGGTGGCCTACTCGGAGGGTCAGATCGGCTGGATCCCCTACATCCTCGAGCGTGCGGACACGGTCTGGGAGGAGAACCGGGCGTGGGGCGGCGTGGCGGACAAGGTGCCCGAGCGGCCGTCCAGCTACTTCGGCGACCATGTCTTCGGGTGCTTCTTCGACGACGCCCACGGGCTGCGCTCGGTGAGCGAGATCGGCGAGGACAACATCACCTACGAGTCCGACTACCCGCACTCGGACTCGACGTGGCCCCACACGCGCGAGATCGCCGAGGAGCAGATGGCGGACCTCACCGACGAGCAGCGCTACAAGATCGTCCGGGGTAACGCCATCCGTCTCTACTCGCTCGATCTCGCGTCCTGACGCGTCGGCGAGCCGTGATCGTCGCGCCCGTCCCTTCTCGCCCCGCGCCGGGAGTCCGGCCCTCATGGACCTGACCTACACGGCGGAAGAGCGGGCCTTTCGCACGGAGCTGCGCCGCTGGCTCGCCGAGGTGTTGCCGTCCCTTCCCGCCAAGCCCCCGGTCGAGGACTGGCCGGGACGCCGGGCCTACGACACCCATTGGCAGCGCCTCCTGTTCGAGGCCGGTTACGCCGGCATCGACTGGCCGACCGAGGGCGGGGGCCGCGGCGCCAGCCCGGTCGAGCAGCTCATCTTCAAGGAGGAGTGCGAGCGGGCCGGCGCCCCGTACGTCGGCGTGAACTTCGTCGGGCTGCTCCACGCCGGACCCACGATCATCGCCGAGGGGACGCCCGAGCAGAAGGCCCGGTTCCTCCCGCCCATCCTGCGCGGCGAGGAGGTGTGGTGCCAGGGCTTCTCCGAGCCCGGGGCGGGCAGCGACCTCGCAGCGTTGCGCACCCGAGCCGTTCGCGACGGCGACCACTACGTGGTCAGCGGCTCCAAGATCTGGACGTCGCACTCCCCCGTCGCCGACTACGGCGAGCTGCTCGTGCGCACGGGGCCGGACGACAGCCGCCATCGCGGCATCAGCTGGCTCATCCTGCCGATGGACAGCCCCGGCATCGAGCTGCGGCCGCTCCTCACCATGGGCGGATCCGAGGATTTCGCGGAGTTGTTCTTGGACGAGGTCCGGATCCCGGTCGACCTCCGGGTGGGAGACGAGAACGACGGCTGGCGGGTCACGATGGTGACCCTCAGCTTCGAGCGGGGGACCGCGTTCGTCGGGGAGCTGCTCGAGTCCATGCGGCTCCTGCGCGAGCTCAAGGGTCTGGCCCACGGCACCGGGGCCTGGCACGACGCGGGGATCCGCCAGCGGATCGGGCACCTCCAGGCTTCCTTCGACGCGCTATGGGCGCTCACCAAGCGCAACGTCTCCCAGGCGGGCGAGGGAGGGGTCCCGGGCCTCGGGGGCAGCGTCTTCAAGCTGTCCTATTCGGAGCAGGGCCAAGCGCTCTCCGAGCTCGCCATGGAGCTCCTCGATCGCGCGGCACTGGCGGCCTCGCCGCTCGAGGCCGAGGACCTCGGCACCGACGGTGGGCGGGTCCCGCTCGGCAACGCCGAGCAGGTCGAGGCCTGGTACAAGTCGATCTCGCTGACCATCGCCGCAGGGACCTCCCAGGTGCAGCGCAACATCGTGTCGGAGCGGATCCTCGGTCTACCCAAGGAGCCGGCTCCGGCCAAGGCCGTCACGGGATCGGCCACGTCGGGCCGGTGACCCTATGAACTTCCAGCTCACCGAGGACCAGATCGCCCTGGCCGAGGGTGTGCGAGCCCTGTGCGAGGGGCGCTTCCCGCTCGAGCGCATCCGGGCGCGGGAAGGGGCGGAGACGGTCGTCGACCTCGACGGCTGGCGCGAGCTCGGGGAGGCCGGGGTCTTTTCAGTGACCCTGCCCGAGGACCAGGGGGGGGTCGGTCTCGGGATGGCCGACGCCGCGGTGGTCTTCGAGGAGCTCGGTCGCGCGCTCGTGCCGGGTCCGCTCGTGGGCACGTTCGTGGCGGCGGACCTGGTCCCGGGGGCCGCGCAGGGCCTTGCGCAGGTGGGGGTCACCGTGCGGTCCGCCCCGCCCTCCGCGGGGACGATCCGGCTGCCGACCCTGATCGAGCACCTGGGATCGCTCGACGGGCTCATCGTCCTGTCCGAGCCCGCCGACGACGGAGGCCCGGCGCCGGATCCCGCGGTGCTCGTCGACGTGGAGAAGGTCCGGGGCACCGCCACCCGGGTCGCACGAACGCTCGACCCGCTCACGCCGCTGTGGCGGGCCGAGGATCCGTTGCCCGGCGTGGACCTCGAACCCTCCTCGGTCGACGGATCGGGCGCCGAGGTCTCGAGCGAGCGGCTGCGACAGCGGGGCCTCGTCGTCTCCGCCGCGCTACAGGTCGGGATGGCGGCCCGTTGCGTGGAGCTGGCCACGGACTACGCCCAGCAGCGCCAGCAGTTCGGCCGGCCGATCGGGAGCTTCCAGGCGATCAAGCACCTGTGCGCCGACATGCTCGTGCGCTCGGAGGCGGCGCGATGCGCCGTGCACGCCGCCGCCGCGCTGGCCGATCAACCGGAGGCCGCCGAGTTCGAGGCAGAGAGCTCGGGCACGAGCACGGGCCAGGTGCTCCTCCGGAGCGCGAGCGGGGCCAAGCTGCTGGCTGACGAGGCGGCCATCGCCAACGCCCGAGGGTGCATACAGGTCCACGGCGGAATGGGGTTCACCTGGGAGGTGCCGGTGCACCTCTACCTGAAGCGGGCGCGCGTGCTGGCCACCAGCCTCGGCACGCCGGCGCAGCTGGCGGAGACGGTGGCCACCCTCGTCTGAGCCGCTGTCGGCCCCCGACTCCGGTGAGGCCGACGTGCGCCGCCCCGGCATCCGCCAGTGCCGGCATGGTCCGGCACCACATCCATCCAAGACAAAGGGGGTCCGATGAGCGAGGATCTGATTGCACCACGAGAGGTGGTCTCGATCGTGCCCGAAGGCATGATCGGCTTCGGGATGCAGCTCCCGATCCAGTCGCAGTCCCGCCTCTACGTGGCCGACTGGGAGACCAAGGCCGGACCGGCCGAGATCGCGCAGATCGCGCGGGCGGCCGACGAAGCGGGTTTCTTCTACGTGGGCGTCTGCGACCACACGGCGATACCCGAGCGACTGGCCGGGTCGATGGGGACCATCTGGTACGACACGGTCGCCACGCTCGGGTGGCTCGCCGGGTTCACCTCGAGGGTGCGGCTCCTGTCACACGTCCTGATCCTCGCCGAGCGCCACCCGCTGCGGGCGGCCAAGGAGCTGGCGACGCTCGATCTCCTCTCGGGCGGACGGATCGTCGTCGGCGTGGGCGCCGGCCACGTCCAGGAGGAGTACGAGATGTTGGCCGGCGACTTCGCGGATCGCGGTCCCGCGACGGACGAGGCGATGGTCGCGCTGGCACGCGCCCTCGTCGACGAGTTTCCCGAGCTGCCCGGTCCGCGATGGCCGGAGCGGGGCATGGGAGTGGCACCGAGGCCCGTCCAGTCCCCGAGGCCCCCCATCTGGGTCGGAGGGTCCTCCCGGCGGGCCCTGCGGCGCACGGCGGCCCTCGGCGACGGCTGGCTTCCTCAGGGCACGCCCCGCCGCGACCTCCCGGGACAGATCTCCGAGCTCAAGGAGATGCGGGAGCGCCTGCGCGGGGGCGCACCGCTCGACATCGGCACCATCGCCGAGCCGATCTACCTCGTGGGCGGTGGCTCCGGCGGGGATCCGTCCTGGTCGCTGCCGGACGTCGTCCTTCGCGGCGACCCGGAGCCGATCGCCGAGTCCCTGCGCGAGCTGGTCGGCATGGGGGTCAACCACATCCAGGTGCGCTTCATGTGCCGCTCCGCCGACGAGCTCTGCGACCAGATCGCGGCGTTCGGCGGCTCGGTGATGCCCCTTATCTCCACGTAGTCCCGGGTACCATTCCCGGCGTGTTTCGCCGTCGCCGTGCCCTTGCGATGGGCGTAGCACGGCCCCCCCTCGGAACCGCCGGCGCGCTGGCTCGGTGCTGGGCGGTCCGGCTCGCCCTCGGGTTGACGTGCGTGGCCTGCCTGGCGGTCTCCCTGGTGGCGGGATCCGCCGCCTCCGCCGCGCCCTCAGAGCACGGCTCGGCCGGCTCCTCTTCCGGCTCCTCTTCGCACCGGCAAGCCCAATCGCTCGGGAACCAGCGTTCGCAGGACTTCGTGGACGTCCAGCCGACGGCGGCGGCGCTCCATCCGCCGGCGCTGAGCAATCCGGATGCACCGGCCCGCATGATCCTTTCGACGAACTACGACGCGACCGACCCCTCGCTCCTCCATCTCGGCGGGGACTACCTCCTGTACACGACGGGCGGAGGCTTTGCCAACAATCAGCACGTCGTCGTGCACGTCGGCCCCACCGTCGGGAAATGGACCTCCACCCACGAGGCCCTCCCAAGGCTGCCGAACTGGACCTCGGAGAACGTCTGGGCTCCCGCCGTCCAGCGGGTCCAGGGAGGTTGGGCGCTGTACTTCACCGGCACCGTGACGGGGTCCGACCCGTCCATCCAGTGCATCGGCGCAGCCTTCGGCGCAAAGCCGACCGGCCCCTTCGTCGCCGAGCAGAGGCCGATCGTCTGCCAGATCGACCATCGGGGTTCCATCGATCCCCGGACCTACGTGGATCCGCAAGGCAACCTCTGGCTCGACTGGAAGGCCGACGACAACGCCGACCCCGACACCCCCGGTCCCGATCAGGGGGGGCTGACGAGCATCTGGGCCCAACGCCTCAGCGCGAACGGCCAGCAGCTGCTCGGCCAGGCGAGCGAGATCTTCCAGCCCGACCAGTCGTGGGAGGGCACGATCGTCGAGTCGCCCCAGATGATCGACATCGCCGGTGCCTACTACCTGTTCTTCTCCGCCAACTGGTTCAACCAGCCCTACTACGGCATCGGGGTGGCGAGCTGCGCCTCCGTGACGGGCCCCTGCCACTCCCTCGGGTCAGAGCCGTTCCTCGGGTCGAACGACCAGGGCTCCGGGCCGGGCGAGCCCTCGGTCTACGTGTCCTCGGGCGGCGTCTACCTGCTGTACACGCCCGTGCATGCCGCTGCGCCGGAGATCACGCCCCCGCGGCCCGTCGCGATGGCCCGGGTCGGGTTCTCGAACAACGTCCCCTACCTGGCCGCCTTCTCCTGACCGGCCCGGCCCCGAGCTACTCGTCCAGCACCCAGTAGGGCAGCACCAGGCGCTGGGATTCCGGCCCCTGCCGTGCCCCGAACGCCACGTGCACGGACGCTCCGATCTCGAGCGTGTCGGTGTCGACGAGATTGACGGCGTCGTCGAGGACGCCGGGCGCCGCGACGCCCTCGGGCGTCACGACGGAGCGGGGAACGACGTTCCCGGCCAGGCGGATGCCCTCGTCCTCGGCGATCGCGACCACCGCCACGTTGTACGGGGAGAGCTCCGAGTACCCGGGCAGCAGCGGTGGGTGGGGAACGACGAAGGACCAGATGGTCCCCCGGCCCGATACCGACCGCCAGGCCCGGCCCGTACTGCGACACCACGGGCACATCGGTCGGGGCGGGTGACGGAGTCGGCCGCACGTCGTGCAGGCCTGGATGCGCAGCTCACACGCCTCGGTGCCCTCCCAGAACCCGGCGGACTCCTCGTCGGCCGGCGGGAGCAGGAGGGGGCTGTGCTCGAGCGCCACGCCGCAAGACGGTAGGCCAGGTCGACACGTTACGCTTGCCCGAGAGCTGACAGACCGTCAGACGAGGCCCAGCCACATCCGAGCCCGGAGGTCCAGATGTCCACGACCACCCACGACGAGCGCCAGCTCTTGATCGGAGGCAAGTGGATCGACGCCTCGGACGGCACCTACGACATCGTCAATCCCGCCACGGAAGAGGTCGTGGGGGCTGCACCCAACGCGTCGGTCCAGGACGCGGACGCCGCCGCCCAGGCGGCGAGGGAGGCCCTGCCCGAATGGTCGGCGATGCCGGTCGAGGAGCGGGGGGCGCTGATGCGCCGTGCCGCCGAGGCGATCCGAGCCAAGGCGCCCGAGCTGCTCCCGCTCGTCATCGCGGAGACCGGGGCCACGGCCTCGGTCGGGTCCAAGATGCAGGTTCCGGTGGCCGCGGATCGTTTCGAGCGCTACTCGCGCGACCCCCGCCCCGTCCTCCAGACACCCCTGATGCCCCAGGTCATGGAGCCCACCCCACTGGCCCCGGGTGGGGTGCTCGGAGGGATGGTGGTCCGCCACCCCGTCGGCGTGGTGACCTGTGTCACCTCCTACAACTTCCCGCTGGTCAACATGGCCGGCAAGGTCGCCCCCGCGCTGGCCGCGGGCAACACGGTGGTCATCAAGCCGGCGCCGCAGGACCCCCTCGCCGTGGTCGAGCTCGTGAGGACGCTCGAGGAGGTGGGCTTGCCTCCGGGCGTGGTCAACCTGATCAACTCGGCCGGCCCCGAGCCGGCCTCCCGGCTCGTCGAGTCGCCGGACGTCGACATGGTGAGCTTCACCGGGTCCACGGCGGTGGGCACGCGCATCGCCGAGGCGGCGGGGCGCTCCATGAAGCGCCTGCTCCTGGAGCTCGGCGGCAAGGGCGCCTGCATCGTGTTCGACGACGCCGATCTCAAGGCGGCCATCACCTGCATCGGCTCGACGTGGGCCTTCCACTCCGGCCAGATCTGCACGGCACCGACCCGGGCACTGGTCCAGCGATCCGTCTTCGACGCCGTCCGAGACGGACTCGCACAGATGGCGGGCGCGCTCAAGGTCGGGGAACCCACGGACCCCTCGACGATCGTCGGCCCACTCATCTCGGCGGTCCAGCGCGGACGGGTGGAGGACTACGTCGCCACTGCCCGGGACGAGGGCGGCGAGGTCGTCTACGGAGGAGGACGCCCGGCGGGGCTCGAGCGCGGCTTCTACGTGGAGCCCACCCTGATCGTCGGCACCAACGACCTGACGGTCGCCCGCGAGGAGATCTTCGGGCCGGTCGTGACGATGATCCCGTTCGACGACGAGGAGGAGGCCGTCTCCATCGCCAACGACAGCCAGTACGGGCTCAACGACTACGTCTTCTCCGATGACGCGGGCCGAGCGCTCAAGGTGGCGCAGCGCCTCGAGGCGGGCAGCGTGGCCATCAACACCGGGCAGCAATCGCAGGAAGCACCCTTCGGCGGTTTCAAGATGAGCGGGATAGGCCGGGACCGCGGCGACCAAGGGCTCTTGGCTTATAGCGAGACACAAGGCATCATCTGGTCAGCATGAGCATCATCTGGTCAGCGTGAGCATGATCTGGTCAGCATGAGTACGCCGTCCATCGCCCGCTCCGAGCGCCAAGCCCTGTGCGACCTGCTGGACGAGCTCGGGCCCGAGGCCCCCACACTGTGTGAGGGCTGGCAGACCCGGGACTTGGCCGCCCACCTGGCCGTGAGGGAACGCCGGCCGGACGCCGCCGCAGGCCTGATCGTGCCCGCGCTGTCCGGCTACCTGGGCAGGGTGCAGCAGCAGATGGCCTCCCGCCCCTACCCCGAGGTCGTGCAATCGGTCCGGGCAGGCCCCCCGTCGTGGTCCCCCCAACGCATCGACGCGGTGGATCGCGCCACCAACACCCTCGAGTACCTCGTCCACCACGAGGACGTCCGGAGGGCCCGGCCCGGCTGGAATCCCCGGCCGCCCGACGCGGCCCGTGAGGCCGAGGTGTGGAACCGCCTGCGCTTCCTCGGAAAGATGCAGGCCCGGAGCTCGCCGGTGGGGCTGGTGTTGGAGCCCCCGGACGCTGCCCCCACGACGATCAAGGACGGCCACCCCGCGGTGGTGATGGCAGGGCCGCCAACCGAGATCGCGCTGTACCTGGCGGGGCGCTCGGGTCAGGCCCAGGTGGAGCTCCGCGGTGCGCCCGACACGGTCGAGCGCTTCCGGGCCGCCACTTTTCGCATGTGACCAGCACTCGCATGTGACGGCCGCTCGCCGGCGCGACGGGCGACCTCGACTCAGCGCAGGTCGTAGGCGGCGAGCTCGGGCTTGGCCATGGCCTCGCGAAAGCGTGAGAACGGCCAGGGCCACACCATCGGCACCCCACGGTCGTCGAGGTACCAGCTCCGGCAACCGGTCGACCAGATGGTGTGCCGGGAGGCCTCCAGGCGGTCGGCCTCGAACTGGGCGAGCGCCTCGGGCGTCGGGCTGACCTCGGTGCGGCCGCTACGGAGCTCCTGGACGAGTTGCAGGATGTAGTTCATCTGCAGCTCCGCCACCTGGATGAGCGAGAAGTTGCCCACCGGGCCGTTGGGCCCGTTGAGCATGAAGAGGTTCGGGAACTCTGGAACGGAGATGGAGAGGTAGGCCTCCGGTCGTGGGCTCCAGGCCCGATCGAGGTCCCGGCCGCCCCGACCCTGGATGCGCACCGGCCGCATGAAGGCGTCGACTTTGAAGCCGGTCGCCAGCACGAGCACGTCGAGCTCGTGGAGTCGGCCATCCGCGGTCCGCACGCCCCCGCGCTCCACGCGCTCGATGTGGGAGGTGACGAGCTCGGCATTGGGCCGCTGGATGGCGTCGTAGAAGTCGGGCGAGACGATGAGGCGCTTGCATGCGGCGCGGTAGCTCGGCCGGAGGCGCTCCAGGAGGTCCGGGTCGGTGACGTGGTCCTCGAGGTTGGCCAAGCACGTCTCCTCGATCCGGTGCATCGCCTCGGAGTCGGCGTCGACCACGCCGTCCGAGAAGGCGTCGAAGATCTCCGAGAGGCCGTCGTAGAGCTGGCGGAGGGCCGCAGAGTCCTGGCCGAACTCTCTGCGCTGCTCCTCGGTGTAGGCGGGGTTGGGGATGGGCATGATCCACTGCGCGGTGCGCTGGAACAGCGAGACCTTTCCGACGCGGCCGACGATGGCGCTGATGATCTGCACCGCCGAGGACCCGGTGCCCACGATGCCTACCCGGGCGCCCTCGAGCGGGACGCCGTGGTCCCAACGGGCGCTGTGGAACGACGCACCGCCAAAGGTGTCGAGCCCCTCGATGTCGGGGTACCGGGGGTGGTGCAGCACGCCGGTCGCGGCGATGACCACGTCCACCTCGTCCTGATGACCCTGCGCCGTCTCGAGGTGCCAGCGTCCACCCTCGAAGCGACATCCGACCACCTCGTCGCCGAAGCGGACGCGACCCTGGACGCCCCGCTCCGCCGACACCCGCTCGAAGTACGACTGGATCTCGGCGCCGGGCGAGTACGTGTGCGACCATTCCGGATTGAGGGCAAAGGTGTAGCTGTAGAGGTGCGAGGGCACGTCGCAGGCGATCCCCGGGTACGTGTTCTCACGCCACGTCCCGCCGACCCGATCCGCCTTCTCGTAGATCGTGAAGTCGTCGAGCCCTTCCTGCTCCAGCTTGATGGCGGCCAGGATGCCCGCCATGCCGGCGCCGATGATGGCGAACCTCAGCTGACGATCCATGCGTCGTCTCCCCCAAGCGTGCCGCAGCAGCGTACCGGGTTTGACGAAGAGCCCCTAGGCTATTTATGATCATTTCCATCATATTTAGCGGGTTACGGGGAAACACTCCTCGGAACCCCTCCGAGCAGCGACACAGGGAGCAGCCGTGACCATCGAGACCCTCGCCTCGCCCCGCATCGACGTCCGCCGGCAGACCGGTCGCACCGGCGCCGAGCTGTCCGGCATCGATCTCCGGGACGCCGACGACGCCGACATCGCCGCACTCCGCCAGGCCCTCCTGGCGCACCGGGTCGTCTTCCTCCGCGACCAGTCACTGGATTCGGCGGCCCAGATCCGGTTCGCCGAGCGCCTCGGTTCGGTGACGCTCGGCCACCCGACCTTGCCGCCCCTCACGGAGGATCCCGAGGTGCTCAAGCTCGAGTCGCAGGGCGGCACCGCGGCCAACCAGTGGCACACCGACGTCACGTTCGTCGAGCGCCCCCCGACCTTCTCGATCCTGCGCGCCGTGGTCATTCCCGACGTGGGCGGCGACACCCTCTGGGCCAACACGGTGGCGGGCTACGAGGATCTCCCCGACGACCTCCGCACGCTGGCCGACGGGCTGCGCGCCGTGCACTCCAACGCGCACGATTACGCACGGCACGACAGCTCCGCGCTCCGGACCGCCCTCACCCAGGAGCAGATCGAGTACTACCGGAAGTTCGCGGCCCGCGCGTACGAGACCGAGCACCCCGTCGTGCGGATCCATCCCGAGACGGGAGAGCGTGCGCTCCTGCTGGGCGGCTTCGCCTACCGGCTGGTGAGCCACGGCGGCCTCGAGTCGACCGACCTGATCCGGATCCTGCAGTCGTACATCACCCGGCCGGAGAACACGGTGCGCTGGCAATGGCGGGAGGGCGACGTGGTCATCTGGGACAACCGCTCGACCCAGCACTACGCGACCGCCGATTTCTCCGGTCACCGGCACGTGCAGCGGGTCACCACCAATGGCGAGCGGGCCGTGGGCCTCGACGGGCGCGAGAGCGTCTCGCTCCAGGGCGACGCCTCGGACTACTACCGGGCGGCGTGATCGCCAGCCCGAGAAAGCACGCGATTTGGAGGGAGTTTCACCCCCCTGGCTCCTCCAAACCAACCCCCCTCCGCACGTCGCAGAGGGGGGTTGTTCGCGCCTGGGGGCGGCCCGACGCAGGGGGACTTCGAAGGGTTCTGCTCAGCGTTGGCGGTCGGACTGGTCGACCCCGAGCTGGGCGAGAAGCTCGTCGCGCAGCGCGTCGAACACCTGGCCGCCGATGCGGCGCGGCTTGGGCAGCTCAACCCGCCGGTCGAGGCAGATGCGTCCGTTCTCGAGCACCACGACCCGGTCCGCGAGCACCAGCGCCTCCTCGACGTCGTGGGTCACGAGGAGAACACCCGGCCCGAAGCGTTGGACGAGCTCGGCAACCTGGCGCTGCATCTTGAGCCGGGTCAGCGCGTCGAGCGCGGCAAAGGGCTCGTCGAGCAGCAGGAGCTCGGGCTCCCGGATCAGGGCTCGCGCCAGGGCGACCCGCTGCGCCTCACCCCCGGAGAGGGTCCCGGGCCAGTCGTCGACGTGACGGGAGAGCCCCACCACCTCGAGGGCCTGCGCCGCCGCCTCTCGGGTCCCGGTCGCCTTGTCGAGGCCGATCACGACGTTGCGCCAGACGCGCTTGGACGGCACGAGCCTCGGCTCCTGGAAGACGGTGGAGCGCGCCGGGGTGACGAGCACCTCGCCGGAGTCGAGCGTCTCGAGACCGAGCAGGATCCGCAGGATGGTGGTCTTGCCGCTCCCCGACGCGCCGAGCAGCGCGACGAACTCGCCCGAGTCGATCTGGAGATCGAGCCGGTCGAGCACGGTGTGCGTGTCGAAGCTCTTGTTGGCGCCGCGGAGCACCGCCGCCGGGCTCCCCGCGATCGGCCATCGGGCCGAGGCCGTCGTCACCGCACCGCCACCTGGCGCCGCCAGGGCATGAGCCGGTTCTCCAGGATCCGGACGCAGAGGTCCACGAAGATCCCGAGCAGGGCGTAGACGATGATGCACACGACCAGGACGGAGACTTGCTGGAAGCTGGCCGCCTGGTTGACCAGGTAGCCGATGCCCTTGTTGGCGTTGATGGTCTCGGCGAAGACCAGGGCGATGATCGACACCCCGGCGGAGAATCGCAGCCCGGTGAGTATCGACGGCAGGGCGAGCGGCACGACGACACCGGTCACGAGGCGCCGACCGCGCAACCCGAAGCTACGCGCCGCCTCCACGATCCGGCGATCGACGTTGCGCACCCCGTTGAAGGTGTTGAGGTACATGGGAAACAGCGTCGCGAGGGCGATGAGCAGCACCTTGGCCGTCTCCCCGATCCCGAACCACACGATGAAGAGGAAGAGGACCGCCGGGAAGGGGATGACCCGGAACATCTGGAGCGACGCGTCGAGCAGCTCCTCGCCGAGCCGGAACAGCCCGACGGTGATCCCGAGGATCAGCCCGATGCCGGCCCCGATCGCCAGCCCGACCATCGCCCGGGCCAGCGAGACGCCGATGTCTCCGAGCAGGTCCTGGTGCCGCAGCAGGTTCCAGAAGGTATTCCAGGTGACGAGGGGCGAGGAGAGGAAGGTCGGCTTCACGATCCCGGTGCCCGTGAGCAGCCACCACAGGCCGATCACCGCCAGCGGGCCGGCGACCCGGAGCGCGATGCTCCGGAAGCGGTTGCGCTTCGGCTCCCGGTGGACGCGAGGACTGACGAGGGTGATCGCCTCCTCCGCCGCCACGGTCCCGGCCAGGTCGGCGGCCATGTCGGTCACTTCCCCGCCACCGCGGCCATCACCTGGCGGTTGACGGACAGCGAGAAGGCCTTGGACACGTTGATCTTGTTCGGTATGAGGCCCAGCTGGGCGAAGGTGTTCGCCTCCTGCTGCTGGTAGCGGATGACGGCGGGGTTGATCGGCGTGAGGGTGACCCGCGCCGATTTCACCACCGACTCCGCCTCGGCCATCGTGACGCCGTAGGTCTTGACGTAGGTCTCCGCGGCGAGCTGGGGGTTCTTCTGCAGCTGAGCCGCCGCCTTGTAGAGGCGGGCGGCGAGATCGACGATCGCCGCCGCCTTCTTGGGATTGGAGAGCGCCGACTGGCTGGCCACCAGGTAGTTGAGGTAGGTCGTGACGCCTTCGCCCGACGCCAGCACGGTCCCCTTGTGGGCCGCCTCGATCTGGGAGATGAACGGTTCGTCGAGGGCGGCCGCGTCCACCCTGCCGCTCTCGAGCGCCGCCGCCACGGCGGGAAGGCTCAGGTTGTCGACCTGGACCGACTTGTAGGACAACCCGCCCTTCTGCAGGATCTTGACCAGGGCGTACTGCGAGACCGTTCCCTCGTCCACCGCGACGGTCTTGCCCTTGAGCTGGGAGATCTTCTTGATCGAGGACCCCGACGGCACCATGATCGCGAAGGGCGACGGGCTCCCGGGCACCCCTTGCTGCACCCCGATGACCTTGATCGGGTCGCCTGCGGCCTGGGCGAAGATGGTCGGGGTCTCGGCCATGAACCCCACGTCGACCGAGCCCCCCGTCTCCGCCGTCACGACCGGCGGGCCGCCCAGGAAGTTGCTCCAGCTCACGCTGTAGGGCGCACCCTGGAGGGCATTCCCGCCCTGGGCGACCGTCTGGTAGTACTTGACCTGGTCGCCGAAGTTGACCGTGACCCCCGAGAGGTCGACCGTCGTCGAGGCGCTCGCCGCCTTGGACTGGGTCGCCCCCGCCGTGCCGCCCGCCGAGACGCCGACGGGCACGGCAGCCAACCCCACGATCGCGACCGCCAACCCACCCCGGCGCGCCCATCGGCCGCGCCAGAGTCCGCGCCGCCCGACGGGTGCGGCGATGGGCGTGGTCAAGGGCATGGGTCTCTCCTCCGAGGGGCGGCTCACGGGACCTACAGTTCAGGCGAGATCGAATAGGTAAGCAACCCGATTGGATTTGTCAACTTTAGCCGGGCCCGAGCACCCGGCAGCATCGGCCCCGTACCCGCGTCCTCACGTGGGCGCCCTCACGTGGACGGGGCCTGGCGGCGACCCCGTCGGTAGGAGACCACCTCTCCTCCGGGGACGGGACCGGTCCGGGGACGCGCGGGCCGGCCCTTGATCCGCTTGGGAGCCCGAGCCGGGCCCTCCGCCGGGCGCCCGGTCACCGCCCAGTGGAGGAAGCGCGCCTGAGAGTCGACCAGGTCGGCGGTGCGGATGCCCCAGAATTCGAAGCCGTAGCGGTGCGCCGAGACGTTGGCGAACATGGCGACCAGCACCCCGGCGATGGCCATGGGCTCGCCCCCCGCGGGCGAGGCGGTCGTCACGCCGAGCGAGCCGGACACCGATGGACAGCCGCGGCTGATGGCGTTGGCCAGCGTGACGGTGACGGCGTTCAAGGCCCGGACCAGGACGCCCCGCATGGCGGCATCGCCCTCTTGGGTCGCGAGGTCCATGACCCGGAAGACCGACCGGTTGGCCTCCCAGTACGTGAGGAACCCCTCGCTCACGGCCTGCGCCGTTTCCCAGCTGTGCTCGGGGGACCAGTCCCCGTCCTCGACGAGGTCGGCCAGCTCGGACGCCTGCTCGACCATCTCCTCGGCGAGCACCTCGATGGCCGACTCGACGTTTTCGAAGTACTGGTAGAAGGTCGCGGGCGACGTGCCGGCTCGCCGGGCGATGTCGATGACCTTGACCGAGCGCCACGGCGTGGTGGTCACGAGCTCCACGGTCGAATCCAGCAGTCGCTGCCGTGTGGCCCGGCCACGACGACCGGGCACCCTCCCGTCGGTCGTGGCCACGCTCCGCAGTGCCCGCCCGTCCCCTCCCGAGCTCATCGGCACAAAGGTAGTCCGTCGGGGGACGGGCCCAGCGTGGGGGCCTGGATGACCCCTCATCAGGGCGTTTCCGGCGAGTATCCTGGGGAGATGCAGGAGGCGGTGGTCCGGCAGCTGACCCGGGCTCAGCAGGCTCGTCGCGAACGGGTGATCGACGCGGCCCTGGCGCTCGGGATGGAGGGCGGCTACGAGGCCGTGCAGATGCGGGACGTGGCCGCGCGGGCGGACGTCGCGATGGGCACCGTCTACCGCTACTTCACGTCGAAGGACCATCTCCTCGCCGCCACCCTCGTGAGCTGGGTGGAGCAGCTCGAGCTGCGGCTGGCGGAGCAGCCGGCCCGGGGGGCCGAGCCCGCGGACCGGGTGCTCAACGTGCTGGGCAGAGCGCTCCGGGCCATGGGTCGCCAACCCCGCCTGGTCGGCGCGGTGTTCGTCTCGCTGTCCTCCCCCGATCCCGCCGCCGTCGCCTGCCAGCAGCAGATCACCGAGGTGATGGAGCGCATCATCACGCGGGCCATCGGTGAGCCCGCGCCGCCCGACCTCTCCGACCGGGCCCGGATGATCGGCCACGTGTGGTACTCCGCGCTCGTCGGCTGGGTCAGCGGATGGTCGCCGATGGAGCGGGTCTACGAGGAGCTCACGGTCGCCACCCAGCTGTTGCTCCCCGGGTGCTCGGCGGTCGCCTCCACGCCGGAGGGGGCACTCGAGCGCCCGACCGCCTCCTGAGCCCTCGACCACCCCTCCTGCCGCACTCGGGCAGTCGAGGATGATCAAATGAGCCACATGAGCGCGCCGCAGCGCGATGTGGGCGAGCCTGCCATCGAGGTTCAGGGCCTCACCAAGCGCTTCGGCAGCGTGACCGCCGTCGACGAACTCCACTTCGTCGCACGGCCGGGGCGGGTCACCGGCTTCCTCGGCCCCAATGGCGCCGGCAAGACCACCACGCTGCGGATGCTGCTCGGGCTGGTCAGCCCGACGGCCGGCTCGGCGAAGATCCTCGGCCGCCGGTACCAGGATCTCGAAGATCCCACCCGCCAGGTCGGCGCCGTGCTCGAGGCCTCCAACTTCCACCCGGCGCGCCGGGCGAGGGACCACCTCAGGATGATCGCCATGGCCGGAGGATTCGACGTCAAGAGGGTGGACGAGGTGCTCGGTCTCGTCGGGCTGGGCGACGTCGGCAACCGCCGGGCCGGCGGGTTCTCGCTCGGGATGCGCCAACGCCTCGAGCTCGCCGGGGCCCTGCTCGGCGACCCGGGCGTGCTGATCCTCGACGAGCCGGCCAACGGACTCGACCCCCAGGGAATCGCCTGGCTCCGGGACCTGCTGCGCTACCTGGCCGGGCAGGGGCGTACCGTCCTCGTCTCGTCCCACCTCCTGGCCGAGATGGCCCAGACCGTGGACGACGTGGTGATCCTGGCCCAGGGCCGGCTGGTCACCCAGTCCCCGCTCGCCGAGCTGACGACGCAGATGCGACCGCACATCCGGATCCGCACTCCGGAGCTCGGCCGGCTCGTCCCGCTGCTGCAGTCGGCGGGCTGGACCACCAGGCCGGCCGGCGCCGACCTCGTGGAGGTCGAGGGCGTCACCCCCGAGGAGCTCGGGCCCATGCTGGCGGCCCACCAGATCGTCGTCTACGAGATGGTCCCGGAGAGCAACGACCTCGAATCGGTGTTCCTCGCGCTGACCGCGGGTGCCGAGCGGGTCGGATCCGCCGCGTGACCACCATCTCGCCCAGCCCCTCGACCACGGCCGTCCCCACGACGGCGAGCGGCCGGAGCGCCGGCGGGGCGGTCCGCTGGTTGCACACGCTCCGCACCGAGCTGTTCAAGCTCCGCACGACGCCCGGGCCGTGGATCGTGGCGGGCGTCACCCTCGTCCTCACGGCCCTCGTCGTCGTCACCGTCTTCCTCGTTCGGCACGACACGAGCGGGCTCGGCCATCAGCGCTCGGGCGTGAGCTTCGTGGCGCCCCACACGGTCCGGGGGCTGCGCCGGCTGCTCGGAGCCGGCATCGGCGGGCTGTGGATGTGCGCGGTCCTCGGCACGCTCGTCATCACGGGTGAGTACCGGTACCAGGTCATCACCACGACGTTGCTGGTGGAACCCCGCCGCGCCCAGGTGCTCTCGGCCAAGGCGGTCGCGGCGGTGCTGACGGGGGTGCTCCTCGGCGTCGCCACCCTCGTGGCGGTGGCGCTCGTCGGCATCCCGCTGCTCGCCGCCGAAGGCGGGTCGGTGAGCGGGCTGCTCGACCAGGCCGGGGCCGTGATCCCCGGCCTTCTCGCCGCCTATGCCCTCTTCGCGCTCCTCGGGCTCGGGTTCGGCACGCTCCTGCGCAACCAGGTGGCGTCCATCGTCGTCCTGCTCCTCATCGGATTCCTGCTCGATCCCATCCTCGAGGGGCTCGTCCCCGCGATCGGCAAGTGGCTGCCGACGGCGACCGGCGAGGCCGTGGCCGGCGGCCTGGTCCCGGCGGGCCAGGCCGCGAACCTGCTCTCGACCGGGGTCGCCGCCCTGATCCTCGTCGCCTGGGGCGTGGCCCCGGCCGTGGTGGGCTATTTCTCCACCTTCCGGAGAGACGTGACCTGAACCGCCGCGCGCCGAGCCCGTCACGGGTGCGAGCCCGGGGCTACTCGGGGCCCACCGGCAGATCCGTCTCGAACCTGGCCTGACGGAAGCCTCCGCGGCACTCGACGGCCCAGCCTCCGCCGGGATGGGCCACGACCGGCAGCCGCTCCCCGTCGACCTCCGCCGAGTGCACGGCCGCCCCGTGCACGACCAGCCGGGTCGACTCGGGTGTCGGGAACGAGCCGTCCGACTCCCGGCGCAGCACGAGGCTTCGGGCCGTCCCCGCCGGACCGGATCCGCCTGCGTCCGCTCCCGTCGCCGACCCGGCTGTCGATGCCCCTCCGGCCTCCGGTTCGAGCTCGAAGCGATCGACGCGCCCCGCACCCTCGCCGTCACCGGCGTCGTCGTAGCGCACGCCGCGGGCACGACCCTGCCCGTCGAGCCAGCAGTGGAGGGCGGGCGCCAAGGCGCGGTGGTCGTGCGGGACGGTTGCGGGTTGGCCGGCTCGGGCCGGCCACCAGCCGTCGTCGAGGGGAAGGACGGACCCGGCGCGCACGTGGACGGCCGGCGCCCCGAGGGGCGCGGCTCCGTCCACGATGGTGCCTCCGGCGAGCGGGGCCTCCGGTCCCGAGGCGACGACCTCGGCGCCGCCCGCGGCGTCCCACGGATACCAGGCACCCGCGGGGAGCCACACCCGGCGGGAGTCGCGCCCCGGCGCGGTCACCGGCGCCACGAGTAGGTCGTCGCCCACCAGGAACTGGTCGTCGGCCCGGTCGTCCGGGGGATCGACGTCGGGGGCAGGGCTCGAGCCCGCCGGGTTCCAGTACAGGGGCCTCATGACCGGATGTCCGGTCTCGCTCGCCTCCCAGGCCACCGTGTACAGGTACGGGAGCAGCCGGTACCGGGCACGGATCAGGCGCCCGATGATCTCCCGGTAGGGCGCGGCGAAGCGCCAGGGCTCCCTGCCGGGCGCTCCCACCACCGAATGGGTCCGGCAGAAGGGCACGAACATCGACAGCTCGAGCCAGCGCACGTAGAGCTCGGGGCCGGGGTCGCCGCTAAAGCCCCCGATGTCGGACCCCGTGAAGGGGACGCCGGAGAGTCCGAGGCCGAGTGCCGTTGCCACCTGCTGGCGGAGGCCGTGCCAGGTCGACTCGGCGTCGCCCGTCCAGATCCAGGCCCAGCGCTGGACGCCCGCCCATCCCGCCCGGGACACCACGAAGGGGCGGCGGTCCGGTCTCGCCCGCCGCGCGCCCTCCCAGCCGGCACGATCCATGTCGAGCCCGTAGACGTTGTGCGCCTCCAGATGGGTGCCGCCACGCCCCTCGAGGTCGTGAGGGGTGCTGCGGGGCAGGGTCGGATCGCCGGCCAAAGCGATCGAGGTGGGCTCGTTCATGTCGTGCCAGAGGCCCGTCACCCCCGCGTCGAGCAACCTCGCGTACCAGCGGGCCCACCAGTCACGCGTCCTCGGGGAGGTGAAGTCCGGAAAGGCCGACCGGCCCGGCCACACCACCCCGATCACCGGTTGCCCGTCGGCGTCGCGCACGAAGTGCCCTGCCTCGAGCCCCTCGCGGTACACCGGGTAGGACTGGTCGACCTTGACCCCGGGATCGACGATCGTGACGAGTCGGGTACCCCGCATCTCCAGGTGGGCGCACATCGCCGGGAGGTCGGCGAAGCGGGCGGGATCGACCGTGAAGACCCGATAGCCCTCCATGTAGTCGATGTCGAGATACAGCGCGCTGAGGGGCACGCCCTCGCGCTCGAAGCCGGCCGAGACGGCCTCGATCTCCTCCTGCGACCGGTAGCCCCAGCGGCAGTGCTGGTAGCCCAGGGCCCACCGCGGCGGCAGCCGGGGCAGTCCCGTCAGCGCGGCGTAGCGCTCGAGCAGCTGCGGGAGGGTGCCCGTGCTCACGTAGTGGCGCGCCATGCCGCCGGCGAGGCGCACCTCCACGACCCCACTCCCTACGGGCCGCCCGCCGGATCCGTCGATGGCGACGACGCCGTAGTGGGAATTGTCGTGGAAGACCAGCACGTCGGCGTCCCGATGCATGCCCACGAGTACGGGGATCCCGCAGTACAGCGGGTCCGAGCCCGGGCCCCAGGCCCCGCCGGGATCCCGGTTCCAGAGCCGGTAGCGCCCGCCCCGCAGGTCGAGCGGAGCGGCGCGCTCTCCCAACCCGGCGACGTGTTCACCTGGCCGCAGCGCGCTGCGCAGCACGCGGGTGGGCCCTCGCCGGATGGGTGGAGACTCGACCCGGACGGTGCGACCGGTCGGGTCGGAGTAGCGGATGCCCCCGTCCGCCGAGACGTTTAGGGCGAGGCCGGTGGTGGAGACCCGGCAACCCGAACCGCCGGTCGCGGCGACGACGCCGACCTCGAACGGAACGGCAGCCTCGGCGGGCGGTGGGTCGGGAAACCCGCGAGGTGGAGGAGGCCGGTCGGGTCCCCAACTCACCCGCACGACGTCGGACGTCACAAAGACGATCTCGAGCTCGGCCTCGGAGAAGCGGCAGCGCGCGCCCCCCGGAACGGGGACGACGTCGCGGAGAAGGCCCGGCGTGCGCGGCGTCGACGGGACCCTGGCCCCGCGGCGTTCCCGGCGCCGCCTCCCGAGTGCCTGCAACGAGTTGGCGACGATGGCGACCGTCGTGTCCGCCCCGAGATCGCCGAGCACGCCGAAGGTGATCCGCACGCGCTGTGCCGCCCGCTCGGCCACCCCTCCACTGCGCGGCATGGCGATCGACGTTACCGCGATGAGCGGCCGGACGACCGGCCCGCGATATTCTCGGATTTCGCATGCAACACGATGTCGCCACGTTCGACGGCGGGAGTTCGAACGGTGCAGGCAACACGGGGGGATCGTTGTCACATCTGCATCCGGTTACCGAACGCTGGGTGCAGCAAGGACTGCACTCCGCTCTGATCCGGCGGCCCGAGATCCGGATGGTTCCCGGCTCGTTCCGGGTGGAGGGGCGACGGCTGGCCTTCGCCATCTCCGACAACGAGGACGCCCACGGACCCGACGGCCCGGGCACGCCGCCCGTCTGGGCGGTGAACCTCCATGGGTACCTGGCCGGAGGATGGCTCTACGCGAGGGAGAGCGCCCGCCTGGCCGAGCGCTTCGGTTGGCGGCTCGTCAACCCCAGCTTGCCGGGCTTCGGCGGGAGCGATCCGCTCCCTTGGCCGAGCGTCAGCATCGAGGCCATGGCGGAGGCCGTGGAGGCGGTGCTGCGACACGTGGACGCCGGTCCGGTGGTCCTGATCGGGCACTCGATGGGCGGGGCCATCGCCGTCGAGCACGCCGCGTCGTGGCCGGAGGAGGCGCTCGGGATCATCTACCGGGCGGGCGTGGCCACCCCTTCGTGGCAGCGGCGCCGTGGCCTCGTGGCGCGGGTGATGGCGCCGATCCTCCCCGACCTCGCAGACGGCATCGACCTGTTGAGTGCGGTGGCCCTCGACACCCCGGACCTTCTCGTCGGTCGCCTCTACTCGACGATCCGCTCGGTCCTGCCGGAGGTTCGGACCAACCTGCGGCACCTCGGACAGATGCTGCCGGTCGGCAACATGTTGATGTTGGTGGATCTCTCCGAGCGGGTGCGTGAGCTGTCGGAGGCCGGCATCCCACTGCTCGCCGAATGGGGCTGCTTCGACCGGGTCGTGCCACCGGAGGCGGCCACAGAGTTTTCGCGCCTCACCCGGACTCCGGTGCACTGGGTCCCCGGCGGGCACTCGTGGATGGTGGGCCGTCCGCAGGGCCAGGCCGATCTCCTGAGCTACATGGAGTGGGGAACCGCGTTCCGTGAGGGCGTGGACGAGCGCTGGCGTGAGTGGACCGCCTTTGGTGACGCCCGTTCCGGGAGCCCGGCGCTCGGTCCCGCCTACCGCCGGCGCGAGGCCTCAGCCGCCAGGCCGGGGCTCCGGAAGGAGCAGAGGGCCGGGGGCCAGACGGAACCAGCCGCCTAGGGGGACGCCGGAGAGCTCCGCTTCCCGCAGGGTGTCGAGCTCGCTTGGCGTGGGCACGACCCCGCTTCCGGCGACGACGAGCCAGATCGGCAGTCCATGACGTCCGGCCTCGAGCCGGCACCATTCGAGCAGCCCCGCACCCGACGTGCTGCGGTCCCACACCACCACCACCGCGTCCGGCCCGGGGCGGGCGGGGGCGGCCGCGACCTCCCGCAGGGACCGCAGGGGACACGGGCGCCGTAGCCACCCGGTGCCGAAGGGGGAGAGCGCCGAGGCCGCGAGCCGTTGGGCGCCGGCACCCCCATGTCGGGCCGGGTGCAGCCGATCGAACTCCGCACGCCTCCGCGCCAGCCAGCCGACGAGCTCGGAGCTCGACGTCGCGCGGGTGGCGGCGCCACCGATCAGGTCGACCGCCAGGGGACCCTCGTCGTAGGTATCGGAGGCCTGGTGTCCGACGGCCACCACGGCGTCGGGGCGTGCCGCTCGGATCTCGTCCTCGGCGAGCATCTGGGCAGCCATGAGGTTGTCGAGGACCGTGTAGGCGTCGGCCAGGGCGGCGCGGCGGTGGGGCGGGAGTTGCCCCGTGACCCAGCCACCTCGGGCCAGGCGGCCGGGGGACTGCACCGTGACCCAGTGGCGGCAGAGGTCGCCCAGCCTCGAGGCGACCGTCGCGACATGGGCGCGAAAGAGGTCCGGCGAACCCGGGGTGAGCCAGAACTCCTCGCCCAGCCATTCGGGATGCGAGCGGAACTGCAGGGTGACGACGGGCTCGAGACCGTTGTCGCAACCCATACGCAGGAGCTCCGAGTACCCGGCCAGTGCGGCCCCGTCGACCACCCCGGGCCTCGGAGAGACCCTCGCCCATTCGAGGAGCACGCCGAACGCCGTCGCCCCCTCCGAGGCCACGCACTTCAAGGTCTCTTGGCTGTCGGGGACCGACTCGAGGGAGCCCCGCCAGCCGGCGAGGCCCGTCAGGGCCCGGGCACACCAGTTGTCCGCCGGCGCGCCCGGGTGGTTGAGGCCGGGATCGAGGGAGAGCGACGCGATGCCGAGGAGGGCCTGGCGGCCGTGTCCGGCGCCCGCGGACTGCGCACCACTCGGTGGCGGCCCCGCACGCAGCATCGAGACAGCATGGCATGATCGTCCTCCCGTCAGGGCCCAGCGTCGAGCGAGAGGGAGGGGCAGATGGCGGACGAGATCCTGCAGGAGCGGCACGATCGGGTGACCGTGTTGACGATCAACCGCCCGGAGGCGCGCAACGCCATCAACGCGGCGGTGAGCGCCGCGTTGGCGACCGCCCTCGAGGCGGCCGAGCGCGACCAGGAGACCTGGGTGGTGGTGCTCACGGGGGCCGGCGACAAAGCCTTTTGCGCGGGCATGGACCTCAAGGCGTTCGCGGCCGGCGAGGGCCCGGCGATCCTCGGCACCGAGGGTGGCTTCGCGGGGATCGCCCGACGCCGGCTTTCCAAGCCCCTGATCGCCGCCGTCAACGGCGTGGCATTGGCCGGCGGCCTCGAGATCATGCTCTCGTGCGACCTGGTGGTCGCCGTCGAGCACGCCCGCTTCGGCATTCCCGAGGTCTCCCGGGGCCTGGCCGCAGCCGCCGGCGGCCTGATCCGCCTGCCCAAGATGCTGCCCCGGGCCATCGCGCTCGAGCTGGCGTTGACGGGCGATCCCATCGACGCCGACCGGGCGGCCGCCCTCGGCCTCATCAACCGCGTCGTGCCGGCCGATCAGCTGATGCCCGCGGCCCTCGCCCTGGCCGGGCGGATCGCGGAGAACGCGCCCCTGGCGGTCCGCACCTCCAAGGAGGTCCTCCTCCGCGCCATGGACGTGCCCGAGGAGGAGGGTTGGAAGATCAGCGACAAGGCCTGCGACATCGTGTTCACGTCCGCCGACGCCATGGAGGGCTCGGTGGCCTTCGCCGAGAAGCGGCCGCCCCGCTGGCAGGGTCACTGACCCGATGCTGGCACCCGCCCTCGACGGCGTCCGGCTCTCGCTGCACGTGCTGGCGGCGGCGGTCTGGGTCGGCGGCCAGCTGACCATCGCCGGGCTGGTCCCGGCGGCGAGGCAGGTGTCCGAGGACGCTCCCCGGGTGCTCGGTCGCGCCTTTGCCCGGCTGGCCTGGCCCGCCTTCGCCCTGCTCGTCATCACGGGCTTCTGGAACATCGCAGCCGTCCATCCCTCCAAGCAGACGACCGCCTGGCAGGTGGTCCTGTGGGTGAAGCTCGGGGTCGTGGCGCTGGCGGGGGTCTCCACCTTCCTGCACCAGCGGGCCGACTCTCGTGCCGGCATCGCCGCATGGGGCTCCGTGGCCGGGTTGACGTCCATCGCCGCCCTGGTCATGGGGGTCCTGCTGGCCAATTGATCCGCCGAAGGGGGTAGCCTGGCACTGCTCGCCAGTCGAGCGGCCCACTCTTCGAGGAGAAACGCCAATGGCAGCGATTTCGGCGGACATTTTCGGACCCGACCTCCTCATCGTCGTGCTGGTGGTGGTGGTGCTCCTCTTCGGTGGCGCCGCCATCCCGAAGCTCGCGAGGAACCTCGGCTCCGCTCGCAAGGAGTTCAGCAAGGGGATGACCGAGAGCCCCGACGGCGACGGCAAGAGCGACGGCGACAAGAGCGACGGCGAGAAGGCCGCCGCGAAGGCCGATGCCCCCAAGCCGGACGGCTCGTCGGCCGGATCCCAATAGCCCACGCGTTCCCCCGTGGGAGGTAGAGGCCGATCGGTCGTCCCCGGCCCCGGGTATCCGTCGGCGCGGCTGCGCTGACGTGCCCGACGTCCTCGAGCTCGCCGATCAGCTCTGGAACGGTGAGGCCGCCACCTCGGAGCACCATCCCGTTCTCCACGATCACGGGGCGGTGGAGATCTGCGAGGGCGTGGCCTTCGTCGCATCCCTCGCCAACGTCTCGGCCTTCTCCACCGAGAGCGGCCTCGTTCTGGTCGACACCGGCAGCAGCCCGTTTGCCAACAACATCCACAACGAGCTGAGGCGCTGGACGAATCAGCCGTTGCACACCGCGGTGTACTCCCACGGTCACATCGACCACGTCTTCGGCGTGCCCGTGTGGGAGGAGGAAGCGAGAGTCAACCGGTGGCCGGCCCCCCAGGTGGTGGCGCACGAGGCCGTCGGCCGACGCTTCGACCGGTACCTCCTCACCGCGGGCTACAACGCCGTCGTCAACCGCCGGCAATTTGGGTTCGAGAACCTCGAATGGCCCACCGACTACCGCTACCCCGATCGCACCTACCACGACCACCTGGACCTCGAGGTGGGCGGGCGAGCGCTGGAGCTACGCCACGAACGGGGGGAGACCGACGACCACACGATCACCTGGGTCCCGGACCGCAAGATCCTCTGCTGCGGGGACCTGTTCATCTGGGCCAGCCCCAACGCCGGCAACCCCCAAAAGGTCCAGCGCTATCCCCTCGAGTGGGCGCAGGCGCTCCGGCGCATGGTCGCCCTCGAGCCGGAGTTCCTTCTCCCGGGCCACGGCCTGCCGATCGTGGGGCGGGATCGAGTCCGCCAGGCCCTCTCGGACACCGCGGCCCTCCTCGAGTCGCTGGTCGCCCAGACCCTCGAGCTGATGAACGCGGGGGCGAGGCTCGACGACGCCCTGCACACGGTGCGGTCGCCGTCGGATCTGGCCGGGCTGCCCTACCTCCAGCCCGTCTACGACGAGCCCGAGTTCATCGTCCACAACGTCTGGCGCCTCTACGGCGGGTGGTGGGACGGCAACCCCGCGACCCTGCTGCCCGCCCCCGAGCGGGCCCTCGCCTCCGAGCTGGCCGAGCTGGCCGGTGGCGCGGCGGCCCTTGCCGGCCGGGCCCTCTCCCTGCTGGAGGAGGCGGGGGGCGACGAGGTGGCGGACCCCCCGGGGCTGCGCCTGGCGGGCCATCTGGCGGAGCTCGCGTGGCTGGCGGCCCCGGACGATCCCGTCACGATCGAGGCGCGGCGGGCGGTCTACGGCGCCAGGGCAGAGCGGGCCTCCTCGACGATGGCCAAGGGCGTGTTCCGTTGGGCGGCCAACCACCCGGCCCCGGGCCGCTCCGGCGGGGCTGACTGAGGACTCCCGTCCAGGAACTTCGTATTCGCGGCGCGGCTTCGCTAGTGTGCTCGCCGTGGCGAACTCCCAGCCTGGCAGGCTTGCCGGAGACCAAGGTCCCCGGCGCGGCGGCCGGGTGCCGAAACGAGCCAAGCTCGGGCTCGTCCTCCTCCTGCCCCTCCTGGCGGCGGGTTGCCAGCTGCCCTCGTTCGGCTTCTTTCGTGGCAGCACGACGCAGGGTCAGTCGACCTTCAAGCTCATCCAGGGCTTCATGCTCTCGAGCTTCGTCGTCGGCGGCCTCGTCCTGGTCCTCATCCTGTGGTCGGTGTTCCGCTACCGGCGGCGCAAGAGCCAGACCGGCCTGCCGCGTCAGTCCCAGTACGTGCTGCCTCTCGAGATCGTCTACACGGTCACGCCGATCCTCGTCGTCCTGGCCTTGTTCGCCTTTACGGTGGTGACCGAGAACAACGTCGACGCCGTCTCCAAGAACCCCGACGCCGTGGTCAACGTGACAGCCTTCCAGTGGGGGTGGCGCTTTGCCTACCCCGGCCAGGGCGTCGTGGTCCAAGGGGTCGAGCTGCAGGAGCCGACCATGGTGGTGCCGGCCGGGCAGACTGTGAGGATCACGTTGCGCTCGACCGACGTCATCCACGGCTTCTACGTGCCGCAGTTCAACTTCAGCCGCTACGCCACGCCCGGCTACTCGACGAGCTTCGACATCAACGTCAACCAGCCGGGCGTCTACCGCGGGCAGTGCACCCAGCTGTGCGGGCTCTACCACTCGCTCATGATCTTCCAGGTCAAGGCCGTCTCGCCGACCCAATACCGGGCATGGCTGGCCAAGACCGCCGCGACCGAGCGACTGACGGGGAGGTCCGTGACGTGACCGACGTCATCACCCTTCCGGGCGCCGGAGCCGGCGTCGAAGGTCCCCACGAGGGCCCCGTACCGGGACATCACGCCGAGGGCGAGCCGACCGGCTTCCTCAAGTGGATCACCACGACCGACCACAAGGTCATCGGCATGAGCTACATGGTGACCTCGATCATCATGTTCTACCTGGCCGGGATCATGGCGATGATCATCCGCGCCCAGCTCGTCACCCCCAACAGCTCCCTGCTCAGCTTCCACGTCTACAACGAGCTGTTCACGATGCACGGGAGCTTGATGCTGTACCTGTTCGCCGGGCCCTTTGCCTTCGGTGGGCTCGCCAACTACATCGTCCCCCTCCAGGTCGGTGCGCCGGACATGGCCTTCCCCCGGCTCAACGCTCTCTCCTACTGGCTCTATCTCGGCGGCTCCATCACGATGCTGATGGGCTTCCTGACGGCGGGCGGTGCGGCGGACTTCGGATGGGTGGCCTATGCCCCGCTGTCCAACGCCGTCAACTCCCCGGGAGCCGGTCCCGACGTGTGGATCCTCTCGCTGGTCCTGACCGGGTTCTCCGCCATCTTCACCGGCGTGAACCTCATCGCCACGATCTTCTACCTCCGCGCCCCGGGCATGACCATGTTCCGGATGCCGATCTTCACCTGGAACATGCTGGTCACCGGGATCCTGATCCTGATCGCCTTCCCGGTGCTGACGGCCGCCCTCATCATGCTCTTCTGCGATCGACATTTTGGGACGCACATATTCTCGGTTCAGGGCGGAGGCGTCCCGGTGCTCTGGCAGCACCTCTTCTGGTTCTTCGGCCATCCGGAGGTCTATATCCTCGCCTTGCCCTACTTTGGGATCGTCACCGAGGTTCTCCCGGTGTTCTCCCGCAAACCGGTCTTCGGCTACAAGGGCATGGTCTTCGCGACGATGGCGATCGCCGCGCTGTCGACCGGAGTATGGGCGCACCACATGTTCACGACCGGTGTCGTCCTCCTGCCCTTCTTCTCGCTCCTGAGCCTGCTCATCGCCGTCCCGACGGGCATCAAATTCTTCAACTGGATCGGGACCATGTGGCGTGGGCACCTGTGGTTCTCGACGCCCATGCTCTTCTCAATCGGCTTCCTCCTGGCCTTCCTGATGGGCGGCATCACGGGCATCTTCCTCGCCGCACCACCCATCGACTTCGCCGTGCACGACACCTACTTCGTGGTGGCGCACTTCCACCAGGTGCTCTTCGGATCCGCCGTGTTCGCGGGCTTTTCCGGCTTCTACTACTGGTATCCGAAGTTCACGGGCCGGATGATGCGGGAGGGCCTCGGCAAGGCCCACTTCTGGCTCCTGTTCGTCGGGTTCTGGCTGACCTTCACGCCGCAGTACTACATCGGGATGGAGGGCATGCCCCGCCGGGTCGCGGTCTATCCCACCCATCCCGGCCTCGAGGTCTGGAACGACCTGTCGACGGCGGGATCGGTCCTGATCGCCGTCTCCTTCGCCGTCATGCTCGTCAACCTCTGGGTCTCCTGGCGCAAGCCGATCGTGGCGGGCAACAACCCGTGGGACGCCCACACGCTCGAATGGTTCACCACCTCGCCGCCGCCGCACCACAACTACACCCACCTCCCCCCGATCCGTTCGGAGCGGCCGACCTGGGACTACAACCACCCCGACGCGCCGTCGATCGGGCACGGCGGACGGGTGCACGAGCACCATCTCTCGAACGGGCACAACGGCGACCGGGTGGGGGCGACGACCGCACCGAGCAACGGACATGAAAGTGTGGAACCGAAATGAGAGTCGAGGCGCTTCTCCTGCTCGGCATCGGGGTCTTCTTCGGCGTCGTGGGCCTGATCTACTGGTTCACCTCCTACGAGGACGCCGGGTTCCTGATGCTGATGGGCACCATGCTCCTCGGCCTCGTTCCCGGCTCGTACTACTTCTTCTGGCACCGCCGGATGAAGGACAGCCGACCCGAGGACCGACCGACGGCCTCGATCGAAGAGGGTGCCGGCGTGGTCAGCTCGTTTCCACACTCGAGCATCTGGCCGTTCCTCTTCGGCCTGGGCGCCTTCACCACACTGCTCGCCTTCGCCTTCGGCGTCTGGCTCTTCCTGCCCGGGGTCGTAGTGATCCTCGCCGCGGTCACGGGCTTCACCGCGGAGAGCCGCCGCGGCGGTCAGGTCTGACCACTCGGTCCCCGACGTCTACTCGGTCCCTGACGTCTACTCAGTACTGCCCGAGCCGGACCGCTCAGGCGGTCTGGCCCCCGTCGAGCACGAACTCCGCACCGCTCGCGTAGGCGCTGTCGTCCGACGCCAGCCAGAGGGCCAGCCGGGCCACTTCCTCCGCCGTCCCGTGGCGCCGCAGCGGGACCTGCCGGGAGAGCGCCTCGAGGGAGGTGCCCTCCATCATCGGGGTGTCGATGATCCCGGGATGGATGGAATTGACCCGCACCCCGTAGGGTCCGAGCTCCTGCGCCGCGCCCTTGGTCATCCCCCGGACGGCCCACTTGGTGGCCCCGTAGGCGAAGCAGGGCCCCGAGCCGCGTAGGCCACCGATCGACGAGACGTTGATGATGGAGCCGAATCGTTGGGCCATCATCTGACCCGCGACGGCCTGCATGCCGAGGAACACCCCCGTCTGGTTGATCGCCACGATCCGCTGCCAGGCCTCGTACGACGTCTCCGTCATCGTCGCCCAGTGCAGGATCCCGGCGTTGTTGACCAGCACGTCGAGACGGTCGTGATCGCCGACCACGCGCTGGACGACCCGCTGCCAGTCGTCCGGGGAGGTCACGTCGTGCTCGATGAAGGTGGCGCCAGCCTCGGCCGCGGCCTTGGTGCCCTCCTCGACCAGCACGTCGGTGAGGTACACCGAGGCGCCCTCCGCGGCGAACAGCCGTCCCTCGGCGGCGCCCTGCCCCCGCGCTCCGCCGGTCACCAGCGCCACCCGTCCGTCCAGCCGTCCCATCTGCGCAGTATCCCAGCCCGGGGGCCCGGTCGCCCGGTGCTCACCGGACGCCCGGTTGCGTGCCAGTGTGGTCGGCCTTGGGAACGTCGCACCTCGTGAGGGACCTCCAGGACAGGGTGGCCCGGGCCCATCCGGCCGAGCACGCGGAGGACGACCGAGGGTGGCGGCTCCGTCTCGCACCCGGCTGTGCCTGGTGGGTGGGTACCGTGCAGCCGCATCACGACGCTGACCGCCCGGAGGTCGTGCAACGGGTCCTCGACGCCGAGAGGTTCTACGCCGGCCAGCAGACGCCCGCCCGGTTCCAGATCAGCCCGCCAGCCTGCCCGGCGACGCTCGACGCGGTCTTGGCGGGACGGGCTTACGGCCGGCGGAGCGCGATGTCGCTCCAAGTGGCGTCGACCGCCGCGTTCCGGGAAAGCGAATTCGTGCCGGCAGGCTCGCTCGTGACCCGACTGGACGACGGCCCGACGCGCTCCTGGTTCGACGTGTGGCACGGCCTCCACGGGGAGGGTACCGAAGCGGGCGCCGAACGGCAGATGCTGCGGCGGGTCGACCAACCGAGCGCCTATGCCTCCGCGGTCCTGGGCGGCGAGGTGGTGGGCGTCGGCCGGGTCGTTGCCGACACCGGCTGGGCCGGCGTCTTCGGCATGGCCACGGTCCCACGGGCCCGCGGCAGGGGCGTGGCTCGCGCCGTGCTCGCGGCGTTGGCCGGCTGGGCCGCAGCGTGCGGCACCGAGCGGATGTACCTCCAGGTGGAGCGTGACAACGGGACCGGACTACGGCTCTACGGGGAATCGGGCTTCCGCGAGCTGAGCAGCTATCACTACCGCTCCCTGGACTGAAAGAACTCCCCGTCCGTACCCCGCAGCCGGGCGGCGACAGGGGCCCCTGCGAGCCGGCCGGCTCGGATGTCCTGCGCGCTAGCGGGTGACCCTGCGCACGCCGGGAGTGACCCCGTCGCCCTCGCCGTCGCCCTCGCCGTTGCCCCCCGGGGCACCGACGGCGATCGGCAGCGACTCGACCTCCACCTGGACCGGCACCGGCTCGGGCGGCAGCTCTTCGTGCTCGTCCCCCGGGCGTGGAGGCGTGGGTGCCGTGATGTACTCCCCCTCCTTGGTGCGCGAGATGATGAGCGCCCGCTTGCGCTTGCCCACGCCGTGGACACCCTGCATCTCGATGCAGACCCGCCACGTCAACAGGCCCGTCACGATGGGCACGACGATGACGGCGATCCGGAAGAACCACAGCACGCCGTTGAGGGAGAGGTTGAAGTAATTGGCGAGCACGTCGGTGGCGCTCGCACCAAAGACCGTGAACAGCAGCCCGATCACCGCAGCGCCGGCCGCGGTCCGTTTGGGACGATCTCTCGGTCTGTCCAGGAGGTGGTGTATCTCGTCGTCCCCCGTGTATTTTCGCTCGATCGCCGGCCAGGCGTAGCACAGGGTGAAGATCAGTCCGGCGAAGACCACGGCGGGCAGGAACACCTCGTAGGGAAGCGTGTGGCCCCAGCCCGTCCACTCCCAGCTCGGCATGATGCGCAAGGCGCCGTCGAGCCATCCCATGTACCAGTCGGGCTGGACCGCGTACGAGATCTTGTACGGCTCGTACTGGCCGAATTGCCAGATCGGGTTGATCTGCGCCAGCCCGCCCAGGAGGGCGAGGGAGGCCGTCGTCATGAACATGAAGCCCGTGGTCTTGAAGATGAAGGTCGGGAACATCGGCGAGCCCACCACGTTGTGCTCGCTCCGACCCTTGCCCGGGAACTGGGTGTGCTTCTGCCGGACCAACAGCCCGAGGTGTCCCGCGAGGAGGCCGATGATGACGAGCGGCAGGATCAGGACGTGGACGATGAAGAGCCTGGGGATGATGGCATCGCCCGGGAAATTGCCACCAAAGAGAAAGAACGCCAGATAGGTGCCCACGAACGGGATCGAGAGGACGATCGAGTACATGATGCGGAGGCCCGTCCCCGAGACCAGGTCGTCCGGCAGCGAGTACCCGATGAAGCCGTTGGCCACGGCCAGCGTCAGGAGCGTCACGCCGATGGTCCAGTTGAGCTCCCTCGGCTTGCGGAAGGCACCGGTGAAGAAGATCCGGGCCATGTGGATCACGATCGCCCCGACGAAGATGTCCGCGGCCCAGTGGTGCATCTGACGCATGAGCAGCCCGGAGCGCACGGAGAAGGAGAGGTCGACGGTGGAGGCGTAGGCCTCGGAGACCCTCTGCCCCTGTAGCGGCGCGTAGGAGCCGTGGTAGATGACCTGCGCCGTCGAGGGGACGAAGTACAACGAGAGGAAGACCCCCGTCGCGATGAGCACGACGAAGGAGTACAGGGCGATCTCCCCGAGCATGAACGACCAGTGGTCGGGGAAGATCTTGTCGAGGAAGACGCGACCGCCCTTGGCCACCCCGAGCCGGTCGTCGAGCTCCCCGATGGCCTGGCCGACGACCCCGAAGGGCCCCCGGGCAGCGCGAGCCTCGCGCCGGGTGCGGGGCTTGAAGACCGTGCTCATGGCGCGGGCCTATGGACGCGGGCGATCGGGTCCATGGCGCTCGTGAGGGAGGTGCGTGTCATGACAGGTTCTTGGAGGTGCGTTCCCAGAAGCCCGGGCCCACCGCTTGGTCGTAACCGTCTGCCGCCCGAAGATAGCCCCTCGAGTCGACCATCAACGGGAGCTGGGGCAGGGCTCGCGGTGCCGGCCCGAACTCGGGCACCGCGCCGTTGAGGACGTTGAACATCGACTGGTGGCACGGGCAGACGAGGAGCTCCAACTGCTGCTCGTAGAGGCCGACGGGGCATCCGAGGTGGGTGCACAGCTTGGAGTAGGCGATGTAGCCGGCGGGCGACCAGTCCTCCCGGCCCGGGCGGGTGGTGATGGGTTCGGTCGACACGCGGATCAGCACGGTCTGGTCCTGCGCCTGGTCCTGGGTGTTGTTCTCGTACCCCTCGGGGAACACCGTCGTGATGCTGCCGATGGCGAGGTCGACCACGTGGATCGGCCGGCCGTTTTGATTGACCAGGCGCGAGCCCCGCTTCCAGTTGGTCAGTTCCATCGTGTTCTTGGGAAGCGGTCCGAGGGAGCGGAGGAGGGGGAAGATGGAGACGATGCCGAAGATGCCGAGGCCGGCCCCCAAGAGGCCGCCGAGCACGCCCCGACGGCGGAACACGAGGCCGGTGCGCTGGACGACGGCGGCCGCCATGGCGTCCCGCTCCTCGGTGGTCCCCGCCGCCAGGTGCCGCTCCTCGACGAATGGGCCCTTCGGCATGAGGTATTTGCCCCAGGCGGTCATGCCGATCCCGAGCAGGAGGAGGCCGCCGCCGAGGGAGACACCGAGGGTCCAGGGGGCCAGGTCCTGCCAGTAGCAGGCGCCGAAGGCGGCGACGCCGGCCACGCCCCCGAGGAGGATCAGCGCGATCAGCCGCTCGGCGGTCTTGGGGTGCTTGGCGGCCGGCTGCATGTGAGGATCGTCGAGCCGGGCCACCGGCAGGGGGATCGGCGTGCGCGTGCCGGTCGCGACGGCGCCGTCGCCCGCGTCGGCAGGTGCCCCGTCGCCCCGCGGCTCGGGGTGCTGGTCGCCCTGGTCGCTCACGCGTGCCCTCCTCCGACCGGCTCCGGCGTCGCGCCGGCCCCTTGGCCGCCGTGGCCCGACTCGCCCTCGCCCTCGTCGCCCTCCTCGTCCTTCTCGGTCCGGTCACCCGTCCAGTAGGCGAGCAACATCATCCCGCCGACCCCGAAGAGCAGACCGACGAAGCCCTCGGTGACCGGTCCGATGCCGCCCAAGCCGAACCCGCCGGGGTTGTCCGGGTGCTGGATCTTCTCCACCACGTACTTGGTGATGTCCGCGACCTCGGCGTCGGTGAGGTTGCCACCGTTGAACCGCGGCATGTTGGCCGGCCCGGTCCGGATGGCCTCCGCCACCTGGGTGGCGGTGGGTTGCCCGTAGGTGTGGAGGGACGGCGAGAAGGTGTTCTTTGCGAGCGCGTCGCCTGCCCCCGTGATGGTGTGGCACGCCGCGCAGTTGATCGAGAAGAGGTCCGCTCCCTCGGACAGGCTGGCGCTCTGCGTGTTGACGTGGGGAATGAAGGGGGTGGCCGGGTCGAGCGAGTTGACGTAGGCGGCCACCTCGAGCGCCTGGCGGTCCGTCAGCTGCGGGGGCTTCTCCGGGGCCTGCACGGCGCGGGGGTTCTTGGCCGGCATCCGCCCGGTGGTGATCCAGAAGTCGATGGTGGCCGGCCCGAGGCCCACCAGGTTGGGGGCGTACTGGGTCCCCTGGGCGTCGGAGCCGTGGCAGCTCGCGCAGTCCTGGGCGAAGAGCGCCTGCCCGGCCGGGATGAAGACGCTGGGAGGCACGGTGTAGATGACGGTGTGGTGGCTCCCGTAGGCGATCAGCTGACCGTTGCGGTAGACGTAGGTGCGGCTGCCGGGCTCGCTCGCCGGATGGCTCGACCCCTTGCCCGCCGCGGCGGTGGTGCTCGTCGTACTGCCCGATCCGTCCGAAGTGGCTCCGCCGGCCGCGCCGCCGGCCATCACCGCGGCACCCCCGATCGCCACCGCGGAGACCAGGCTCAGGGGGAGGAGCATCCGGTGCCGGAGGGCGCGGTGACGGAGGCTGCGACGGCGCGCGCTGCTCATGCCTTGCCGCCGGCCGTCTCCGACCGTCCCGTCTCGCCGGTCGTCTCCGACCGTGCCATGCCGCCGAGCCACGTCTTGCCTACCCGAGCCCTCTCGCCTTCCGGTCTCGCCCGCCCATGCCACCTGTCCGTGCCGTCTACTTGAGGAGGAACAGGCAGCTGTACAGGCCGATCCACACGATGTCCACGAAGTGCCAGTAGTAGCTGACCCCCTGGAAGACCGACAGCTCGCCGGGGTCGCCGGCCTGGCCGCGCATTCGCAGCAGCAGGAAGGTCATCGCCAAGAGCCCGAGGAACACGTGGAGACCGTGGAGGCCCGTCATGATGAAGAAGAGCGAGCCGAAGGAGTTGGTGTACCAGCGCGTGGTCAGGGTGACCCACTCGTAGCACTGGTTGCCGAGGAACATGAAGCCGAGGATCAGGGTGGCCACGACCCAGCGGCGTGCGCTCTTGCGGTCGTAGCGCTCCTCGTCGAACACCGCCTTTTGCATGGTGAAGCTGGACGACACGAGGATCGCGGTGAAGACGCCGGCCTGGATCGTGTCGAGGTCCGTCCCGGTCGGCGGCCACACGGTGGCGTTTGCCCGGATCGTGAAGAACGCGGCGAAGAGGCCGCTGAAGAACATGAACTCCGACCCGAGCCAGATCATCACGCCGATGGCGAGCATCGGCGGCCGCTCGTGGACCACTCGGCGAGGCTTCGCCCCCTGGTCCACCTGAATGGCCTGACTCACGGCGTACTTCCTAGTCCAACGGGTGACGGCTACGCCAACATGCTGGTTGTCGCGGCGCCGTCCGGGGGACGATCCGCCTCCCGCGCACGGGTCGTCGCGGTGGCCGCCGGTCCCGGGCCCGCGGCCGGGAGCGTCAACCGCGGGTGGACAGGAACTCGAGCACCGAGGGCAGGGGTTGGGAGTGCACGAGTGTGAGTCGGCGTGTGGGCCGGGTCAGGGCCACGTACAGGGTTCGCAGGCCCCGCGACGTGGGCACGAGGGGCCGCTCCTCCCCTCCCGGCAGGCCAGCGGCGATGAGGGCCGGCTCGACGACGACGACCGCGTCGAACTCGAGACCGTTCGCCGAGCCGACGGGCAGCAGGACCAGGGGCGCGGCCAGTCCCGGCCCCGAGCGCTCGCGGGGATCGACGGGATCGAGCCCCTGCTCGCGCATCGTCCGATCCAGCGAGTCGAGCAGGCCGTCGGGGGCGAGGATCGCCACGCGGCCCTCGCCGATGGCCGCCAGCTCGTCGGCCGCGACGACCGCCACGGCCCGGAACAGCTCGCCGCGATCGGCACGGAAGACCGTGGGTGGGAATCCGGAGCGCCGGACGGGCCGCGGTGCGGCGAGCTCCGGAGCGGCCTCCGCGAGGACCCGGGCGGCCACGTCGACGACCTCGGCCGGCGTCCGGTAGCTCACCGTGAGCTCGGAGCGGCGCACCGGCCGGTCGGGGCTCAGGTGCATGGCCACGACGTCCCAGCTCTCCGACGAGGCCGCTGACGTCGCCTGAGCGACGTCGCCGACGACCGTCATCGATCCCGAGAGCGATCGCCGGGCCAGCATGCGCAGCTGCATCTCCGAGAGACCCTGCACCTCGTCGACCACGATGTGGCCGTAGGCCCGGATCCCGTCCTCCGAGCCGTCGAGCTGGGCCGAGCGCCCGGTGCCCGGAACGCCTCCGGAGGCGCCGTCCCACGGTGCCCCGGTCGCCGGAGCGCGAGCCGTGGGTCCACCGCCCGGTGCCCATTCGGGCAGGTCGAGGCCGCCCCGCTCGCGCGACTCGGATCGGGGACGGGGCGGCCGTGCCCGAGACGGCCCGAGCAGGACCCGGGCCTCGTCCACCAGCGCGACGTCGGCCGGCGTCCATGCCACCTCTTCGAGGCGCTTGGACCTCGGCCGGTGGAGCATCGCCTGCTCGGCCCCGGTGAGGATCCCGCGACCCGCAGCCGCAAGGAGCGGTCGCGCGCCAAACAGATCGTGCACGAGCTCGTGCGGCTCCAGGCGGGGCCACATGCGGTCCAGCGCCTCGACGTAGGCGGGCACCCGGCGCAGTCGGCGACGCAGCTCCAGCAGGTCGAGCTCCTCGCTGGCTCCCCCATCCTCGTCGAGGGGGTCCGTCGCCGGCCCCGTCGCGGCAAGAGCGCCGGCTCCCCACAGCACGCGCTCGTACTGCTCGCCGAGGCGGCGCACCACCAGGTTCTCCAGGTAGCGGCGGCGGGCGTTGTGGGGACCGCGCCGGCGGCGTGTCGAGCCGACGATCTCCCTCGAGGCCTCGGCCGTCAATCGTAGGAGGGCGGTACCCAGCGGGATCGCTGCGTCGGTGCGCAAGGGGCGCTGCCGCGTGCGCACTGCTCGCCCCAGGAACCGGCTCATCCGCGCCTCGCCCTTGAGCTGAGCCACGTCCTCGGTGTCCTCGGCTCGGACCCGGATCTCGGGGACCAGGCCGGTCACGGTCGACAGGGTGACGCCCGTCTCGCCGAGCGATGGCAGGACCTGCTCGATGTAGCGGAGGAACAGCGGGTTGGGTCCGACCACCAGCACGCCCTGGCGCTCCAGGGGGAAACGGTGCGTGTAGAGGAGGTAGGCGGCCCGGTGGAGGGCGACGGCCGTCTTTCCCGTTCCCGGACCGCCCTGCACGAGGAGCACTCCGGCCAGCGGCGAGCGGATGATCTCGTCCTGCTCGCGTTGGATGGTCGCCACGATGTCGCCCATCTGGCCCGTCCTCGCCGCCCCGAGGGCGGCGAGGAGCGCACCCGGCCCGCCGAGCACGAGGCCCGTCTGGGCGAGCCCGGCCTCGGGCGTCACGGCGCCCGCCAGGACCTGGGGCGCCCTGCCGTTGACGGGCCACTGCTCGGGGCTGACGAAGTACTCGTCCTCGAGCCCCTCCACCCGCCGGGCCCGCACGCCCAGGTGGCGTCGCCGGGCCAGGCCCTGGGGGTCGAGGCCGGTGGCACGGTAGAACGGCTCGGCCACGGGGGCCCGCCAGTCGACGACCAGGGGCTCGTGATCGGGACCGGACACGGCGAGGCGTCCGATGTGGAACGACTCGAGCTCCCGCCCGACGATCCGGTCGATCCGCCCGAAGCACAGGGCCTGGTCGCCGATGTCGAGCTGGGAGAGGCGGGCCAGGCTGGTCCGCACGACGATGTCCCGCTCGGTGCGGGACTGGAACGTCCCGCCCCGGCCCATGTCGAGGACCGATTCGAGCATGCGCGAGGCCTCTCCCCGCATGGCCTCCAACCCCTGGTAGGCCCGGTCCAAGAAGCGCTGCTCCTCCGGCAGGTCGGGATGCCCGATCTCTCGGTCTGGCGCCACCTCGGCGGCTTCCTCCTTCCGACCACCCCCCACGACCCCTCCCAAGATCGTGGCTCGGCGAACTGCGGACAGCACCACTCTTCGTGGCGCACAACTCTGGGCTGGAGATGCGGAACGACTGCGTTTGGGAGAAAGATCGATGTTAGTGGCCTGGGGGAACCCCCACGCCAACCCGCTGTTGGCGCGGGGTGGTCCCGTACCCCGCTGGCTGCGATGATCTGCCTACGACCGGCCGGGCTCGCATCTCCCCGGCAGAGTCGGGCGAGGACCGGTCGGGCACACGCCGGACGGCCAGAAGGCACGCCGGGAGGAGGAACCGCATGCTCGTCTCCACCATGAACGATGTCCCGGGCTACCGGATCACGAGCGTGCTCGGAGAGGTCTTCGGGCTCACGGTGCGCTCGAGGAACGCGTTCTCCCAGATGGGCGCCGGGTTCAAGTCGATGATGGGCGGCGAGCTCAAGGGCATGACCAAGAACCTCCACGACAGCCGGGAGGAGGCCGTGGAGCGTCTGGTGGAGGAGGCCCAGGCGAAAGGGGCCAACGCGGTCGTCGCGATGCGCTTCGACGCGTCTTCGATGGGCGACATGTGGACGGAGTTCTGCGCGTACGGCACCGCGGTCGTCCTCGAGCCGGCGCCGTGAGGGAGGGCGCCGCGGGCGGCGTCCCGGGCGCCTTGAGCGCTCCCGAGGGCACACCGGCCCTCGTCCGGGCCTGTCTCGGGCTCCCGGTCGAGCACACCCCGGTGTGGTTCATGCGCCAGGCCGGCCGGTCGCTCCCCGAGTACCGGGCCGCCCGGGGCACGGCGAGCATCCTCGAGGCCGTCACCGAGCCAGAGCTCGCGGCAGAGGTCACCCTCCAGCCCGTCCGCCGCTACGGGGTCGACGCGGCGATCCTCTTCTCCGACATCGTCGTGCCGGTCCATGCCGCGGGCTTCGGAGTGAGGATCGTGGCCGGGCGGGGCCCGGTCGTCGATCGTCCCTTCGCCACCCGGTCCGACCTGGCGCGTCTTCGCCGGCTGGAGGCGGACGACCTCTCCTACGTCGGAGAGACGGCCCGCCTGGTGGCGGCGGACCTGGAAGGCTCCGGCGTGGGCCTCATCGGCTTTGCCGGGGGACCGTTCACCCTCGCCAGCTACCTGATCGAGGGTGGGGCCTCGCGCACGTTCGGGCGGACCAAGGCCCTGATGCACGGTGAGCAGGTCCTCTGGCAAGCCCTCATGGACCGCCTGGTGGAGCTCACCATCACCTTCCTCACCGTCCAGGTGCACGCCGGCGCGGCCGCCGTCCAGCTCTTCGACAGCTGGGCCGGATCGCTGTCGCCGGCCGACTACGAGCGCTTCGTGCTGCCCCACACCCGGCGGATCTGGGCCGCCCTGCAGCCCCTCGGCGTACCGCGGATCGTCTTCGGGGTGGGCACGGGCGAGCTCCTCGGGCTGATGGCCGGGTCGGGTGCCGAGGTGGTCGGCGTCGACTGGCGCGTCCCGCTGGACGCGGCGCGCCGTCGGGTGCATCCACGATCGGTGCAGGGCAACCTGGACCCTGCCATCTGCCTTGCCCCGTGGCCGGTCGTCGAGCGAGAGGCGAGGGAGGTGCTGGCCCGCGCCGGTTCGGAGCCGGGTCATGTCTTCAACCTCGGCCACGGGGTGCTGCCCGAGACCGATCCGGGCATCCTCCGCGCCCTCGTGGAGCTGGTCCATGCCGAGGGGAAGGCAGGAGTGACCTCGGGGGAGCTCGCCGGAAGCGAGTCCGATGGCTGACGGGCATCGCGAGATCCCGACAGACGAGCGGACGGGCGTCCTCGTCATGGCGCACGGCTCCCCGTCGTCGACGGAGGAGATCGAGGCCTTCTACACGCGCATCCGCGGGGGCAGCGCTCCCTCGGAGGCCCAGCTGGCGGAGCTGCGCTCGCGCTACGACGCCATCGGCGGCACCTCGCCGCTCGCGCGACGCACGCAGGCGCAGGTCACCGCGCTGCGCGAGGCGCTGGAGGAGCGCGATCCCGGCCGCTTCGTCGTCCGCTTCGGGGCGAAGCACACCGAGCCCTTCATCGAGGGCGCCGCCCGGGACCTGGCGGCACTCGGACCACGGCGCGTGATCACTCTCGTGCTCACGCCCCACTGGTCGTCCCGTGGCTCGGGCGAGTACCTGGAGCGGGCCGCCTCTGCCCTCGAAGGAAGTCTCCCGGTCGTCCCCATCCGGCAGTGGTACGCCGAACCTGCGCTGGTCGACCTCCTCGCCGGGAGGGTCCGAGCAGCCCTCGGCCGGGAGGGTGCCCTCGTGCTGTTCACCGCCCACTCCCTGCCAGAGAAGGTGCTGGCCCTCGGCGACCCCTACGCCGAGCAGGTCGAGGCCTCGGCCTCGGCGGTCGCCGCGGCTGCGGGGGTGGACGACTGGCGCGTCGCCTGGCAGAGCGCGGGGCGGACGCCCGAGCCCTGGCTCGGGCCGGACGTCCTGGACGTGCTCCGGGAGGTCGGTGACCAGGGCGTCCGCGACGTCGTGATCTGTCCGATCGGGTTCGTCGCCGACCACCTCGAGGTGCTCTACGACATCGACATCGAGGCCCGTAAGGTTGCCCGGTGCGCCGGCGTGCACCTGGTGCGGACGGAATCGCTCAACGACGACCCTCGGTTCATCGGGGTTCTGGCCGACCTCGTCATCAGGGTGGACCGGGAGCACGGCACCGCCCCTCGATCCTGACACCGTGATGGCGTCCCCTTCCGCGGCGACCGCTCCGCCCGCCCCGCCGACGCTCGTGGTGGTCGGCGGGGGGATCGCCGGCCTCGCGGCCGCGTGGGAGCTCGTGACGGGTGCGTCGGAGGGCCCGCCGCCGAGGGTGCTCGTGCTCGAGTCGGGCCCCCGCGCCGGCGGAAAGCTCCGGACCGAGTGGTTCGCCGGCGGGCCGGTGGACATCGGCGCGGACGGGTTCTTGGCGCGGCGACCCGAGGCCGTGGAGCTCTGCTCCGAGATCGGGATGTCCGAGGAGCTCGAGGCGGTCGGTGCCCGGGGGGCGTCGGTCTGGGCGCGGGGCAAGCTCCGAGCTCTCCCGGAGGGGCTGGTCCTCGGAGTGCCGACGAGGCTCGGCCCGCTCGCGCGATCGTGGATCCTGGGTCCGCCCGCGGTCGCCCGCGTCGGGCTCGACCGGATCCTGCCCCGGCCCGACATCCGCAGCCCGATCGGGGACCGCGCCATCGGGCCTCTCGTGGCCCACAAGCTCGGTCGCCGGGTCGTCGACGTCCTGGTCGACCCCCTGGTCGGGGGCATCCACGCCGGCACCACCGCCGATATGAGCGCGGCGGCGGTCTTCCCCATGCTGCTGGCTGCTGCTCAGCGGCGCGGGAGCTTCACACGCTCGATGCGCCGGGTGGCCGAGGAGAGCGTGTCGGCCGAGAGGCGCCCGGAGCAGCCCTCGCCGGGACCGCTCTTCTGGGCCCTCCGGGACGGGATGGCCAGCCTCGGCGACCGGCTCACGGTCTCGCTCACGGAGCGGGGCGTGGACGTCTGCACGGACACCGCCGTCACGGAGCTGCGGAGGGGGGCTGCGCACGAGCCGGCGTGGATCCTCGGGACGACGAGGGGCCCGGTGCCCGCGGACGGGGTGGTGCTCGCCGTGCCCGCCCCGCAGGCGGCGTCGCTCCTCACCCCCCATCAGGACGAGGCTCCTCGCATCCTGCGCACCTTCGAGCACGCCAGCGTCACGGTGGTGACCCTGGCCCTCCCGGCCGGCGCGCTGCCTGCGGGCCTCCACGGCACGGGGCTGTTGGTGCCGAGGATCGCCCGGATCCCCTCGAGCCACCTCGAAGAGGTCCTCGGCGAATCCGAGAGTGCCGGCTGGGGAAGGCGACGGAGGCGACGCCGGGATCGCTCCTTCATGGTCACGGCCGTGACGTACCTGTCCGCCAAGTGGCCGCACCTCTCCCGCGCCCGCCTCCCGACCGCTGAGGGCGGGCAGCAGGGGGTCGTGCTCCTCCGGGCGTCCCTCGGAAGGTGGGGGGACGAACGGGTCGAAGAGCTCGACGACGGGGCGCTGCTCGGACGGGTGCTCGCCGAGCTCGCCGTCCTCGTGGGCCTCCGTGAGCGCCCGCTCGAGGTGCTGGTGACGCGATGGGCCGAAGCCTTTCCCCAGTACCGGGTCCATCATCCGCTCCGCGTGTCCGCCATCGAGGCGGCGCTCGCTCGCCTGCCACCGATCGCCGTGGCCGGCGCCACCTACCACGGGGTGGGCATCCCGGCGTGCATCGGCAGCGGGCGGGCGGCCGCTCGCGTCGTGCGGGAGCGTCTCGCGCCCTCGATCGATCCCGCCTCGGCGGGGCGAGCGCCGCCGGTGGGATGAGCACGACACGCCCCTTGCTGTCGCCGTGGCGCGCGGCCAGCGAGGGCACGTGGTCACGGGCCGTCCGCCATCGCCGCGGCAGGATCGCCCTGCCGTCGCTGTCTGCGGGGTTGCTCGTCGCCCTCTCCCTCCCTCCCTGGGGGTGGTGGCCACTCGCCTTCCTCGGGGCAGCGTTGCTCTTCCTCCGGCTCCGGGGATTGCCACTCCGCTCCCGGCTTCTGGCGGGCTGGCTCGCCGGCCTGGGTTGCTTCGTGCCCGGCCTGTGGTGGGCCGCGGCGTTCAACTGGTACGGCGCCGCCGTCCTCATGGTCGTGGAGGCGCTCTCGATGGCGGGGGCCGCTGCGCTGGTCCCGCCCGACCGCGGCCGGGTGACGGCCTTCGTCGGATCCTTCACCCTGCTCGAGGCGCTGCGCATGGCCTGGCCCTTCGGGGGCCTGCCGCTCGGTGGGATCTTCCTCGGCCAGGCGGGCGGCCCGTTGCTCGACGTGGCCCGGTTGGGGGGCCCGTTGCTCCTCACCGCAGTGGTGTGGCTCGGGGGCGCCGGGCTCGGCCAGGTCGCGCTGCTCGCCTACCGCTGGTACCGGGGCGATTGGGCGTCGTCGGGCGACTTCGCCGCCGCCGTGGTCCCCCTCGTGATCCTGGTGGTCCTGGGCATCGGCGCAGCCCTGGCCCCCGACGGGGGACCGTCCACGCAGCCCGTCTCGGTCGCGGCCGTCCAGGGGGGCGGGCGACGGGGCACGAGCGCGACGCAGCACCAGCCCTCCACCGTGTTCGACGCCCAGGAGGCGGCGAGCTCGACGCTCGAGGCGGATCCTCCCGCCGGCGGGTCCCCGCGGCTCGTCGTCTGGCCCGAGGACGTCGTGGCCCTGTCGAGACCGTTGCACGGGAGCCACCAGGCGGCCGCGCTGTCGAGCCTCGCCCGGCGGCTCCGGTCCACGGTCGTCGCCGGGGTGACCGTCGACGTCTCCGACTCGAGGTTCCTCAACGAGGCCGTCGCCTGGGGGCCGAACGGCCAGGTGGTGGGCTCCTACGAGAAGGTGCACCGGGTGCCCTTCGGAGAGTACGTCCCGGGGCGGGGGTTCTTCTCCGGCCTGGCGAACCTCTCGGCGGTGCCGCGGGACGCCGTCGCCGGCCACGACACCGGCATGCTCGAGACCCCGGCCGGTCGGCTCGGTCTCATGCTCTCCTACGAGGTCTTCTTCGCCGATCGGGGCTCGAGCGCCGTCGACGCCGGCGCCCAGCTCCTGGTGGTGCCGACCAACACCTCCTCCTACGGCTCGAGCCAGGTCCCCTCCCAGGAGGTGGCGGCCGATCGCCTCCAGGCCGTCGAGAACGGTCGCGACCTGGTCCAGGCGGCGCCGACGGGGTTCTCCACCCTGGTCACGCCTTCGGGAGACGTGCTCGAGCGCTCGCAGCTCGGAGCACGCGGGGTCCTCTTCGGCGCCCTCGGTCTCCGAGACGGCAAGACCGTCTACGCGACACTCGGCGACCTGCCCCTCCTCGTGCTCGCCGCGCTCGCCCTCGTGGCCGGCTGGTTCCGGTCCCTCCGGCTGCGGCGCAAGCGGTGGTGAGGGGGCTCCGGCCTACTCGTAGTAGCCCGAGTGGATGTACAGGGAGGGGACGCCCTCGTCGACGAACATCGCATGGTTCGAAGGGTCGTCCTCGACCGCCAGCAAGAGATCGAGGCCCTCGGCCCGCAGCTGGTCGACGACCTCCCGCTTGAAGTCGGTCACCTGGGAATAGTCTCCCCGGTCCCGCATCACGAGCAGGTCCCAACGCAACCGGTAGCGCTTCAGCCAGGCGAGGGTCTGCGGGCGCACGCGGAGCGGGCGCCCGGTCAGCAGCACCACGGCCAGCTCCTCTCGGAGCAGCTCCAGGAGCCGCTGGATCTCGGAGATGACGGGGTCCTCGCCGCAGGCCTCGAAGAAGGCACTCCAATTCCGTCGTCCCTGCTCGATGAAATGCTGCCGACCCGCCGCGTCGGACAGCACGCCGTCGATATCGAAGACGACGGCCGGACCGGGCGGCACGGGTCCCTGCCGCCAGCACCAATTCGGAGGGGACATGACGGAGCGAGACTACCGATGACCACAGCGCGGTCGGGCGCTCTGGCACAATGGAAGGCCTGATGGCCCAAGGTGCAGCCACCGGGGAGGCCCGGGCCGTCGCCCTCTCCCCTGCCCTGCCTCGAGCCGAGGCTCAGGCGACTGCGGTGCACGTTCCCCTCGGCTGGAGGGTCATGGTGATGGCCGACCTCCGCCTCCGGCCCGAGCCGGCCCCCTTGTCGCCGGCGTCGACGGGCGAGATCGCGGACAACCTGCGCGAGTGGACCGGACCGGGGCTGCTCGTCATCTGCGGGGGTCTCTTCGAGCCGCCCGATACCCGGCCCGAGGACGTGCCCGGATGGGTGGATCGAGCCCTCGCAGCGCATCCCGACCTGCGCGACGCCCTGCGGGCCTTCACGAGCGGGAGCGACCGACGGATCCTTCTCGTCCCCTCCGCCTCCGAGGCGGTCATGCTGGCGGACGAGACCCCAAAGGCGCCGGATACCCTGCCGTCCGCACGGCCGCCCGTGCGCAGGACCCTTGACGACCTGGGCATAGAGCTCGCGCCGTCGATCCACCTCCACGCGGCCACGGCGGTCGGCGAGCGCGTCGTCGTCCTGCGCGCGGGGCCGACCTCGCCCGCGGCCGAACAACCCGCCGGGTCGCGGGAGGCCCAGGACGATGCGCCCGAGGCGTCCTCCGAGGAGCGGCCGTGGCTGGCGGGCATGGACCGGCTGGAGCGGCCCACGAGCTCCGAGAGCTTCGTCACCTCGCGCACCCTCTATCGGAGGCTCGGGCGGTACGCGTGGTGGTTGCTCGTGCCGGTCATGGCGGCGCTGCTCCTCCGCCTGCCCTTCGTCCTGAGTGGGCTGACCCACCTCTTCGGCAACGCATCGGGCCCGAGGCACGCCTTCGCCCGGGCGCACAACGCGTCGTGGGGAATGCGCCTCGTCGTTGCGGGGGCCATCACCGTCGTCGAGCTCGTCGTGCTGGCCATCGTGCTCGCCGTGCTGTCCCGCCGGATCTGGGTGGCCCTCGGCGGCCGACGCCTGCCCCCGCCGTGGCGGGGAGGACAGGACCCCACAGGTGACACGCCGCTCGACCCCGAGCTGGACGAGGCCCGGGCCCTCGTCGCCACGGGCGCGGCAGGCCTGATCGAGGGCGGAAACCTCCGCGCCCAGCTCGTCCACCTCGGGACGGGGTTCTACGCCACCCCGGGCGGGACGACCGAGGTGGTTCGGGAGCATCGGGGGCGGCTGGGGCTCGCGCCGGTCTTCCTGCCCTGCCTGCAGGTCGCCTTCGTCGAGCTCGAGACGGGCGCCGACCTCCACATGCGGCTGATGCGAGCGGAGGCCGCACTCCCCGATTCCACGCGCCTCGAGCGCCTGGTCAGCGCCGAGCACGTGGTCAAGGGGCGCAAGCCCGGCGCGGACCTGCACCCCGCCATGGTCGCCTCCTGGCCGAGGGGTGCGCCGTGGCCGCCACCCCCGGATCGGTCGGGCGAGCGCCAGAGGGCCCGGCGGGTGCGCAGGATCGCCGCCGCCGCCATCTTCCTGGCCGGCCTCGTCGACCTCCTCGTCGCCGTGAGCCCGCCCCTCAGGGCGGACTTGCGCCTGGTGACGGGTTACCTGCCACTCGGGGTGTCCGAGGCGGCGGGCGCGCTGGTCGCGCTCGCCGGGATCGGGCTCATGATGCTCGCCCGAGGGATCCTGCGCGGCCAGCACCGCCCGTGGCAGGTGGCCGTGCTCCTCCTCTCCGGCAGCGCCGTGCTGCACCTGGTCCGCTCGGTCGACGTCATCAGCATCGTCCTGTCGCTCGCCGTCGTGACGCTGCTCCTCGTCGAGCGCCGATGGTTCCGGGCCGCCACCGACGTCCGGGCGTCCCGCTCGGCGGCGGTGACCGTGGTCCTCGGCGCGGTCGTCGCCGTGGCCTTCGCCACCCTGGCCGCCGAGATCGCGGGTGGCGTGCGCCGCCAGCCGCTGCCGAGTGCGCCCTGGGTGGCCCTCGCGGCGGCGGAGCGGCTCGTCGGCCTGCACGCCATCGCGATGCCCGACCTGGTCGACGACTTCATGGGGCCGAGCATGCTGGCGGTGGGCTGCGCGCTGGTGGTGGCCTGCCTGTTCCTCGCCACCCGCCCGGTCGTCGATCGCGGCCTCTCCGCCACCTGGGCGGCGTCGACCCGCAGGGCGGCCGAGCACCGCGCCCGCGATATCGTCCGCCGGCACGGCACCGAGAGCCTCGACTACTTCGCCCTCCGCGACGACAAGCGTTGGTTCTTCCACCGGGACGGTCTCGTGGCCTATGCGGTCTACGGCGGCATGTGCCTCGTGTCGCCCGACCCCATCGGCCCCGTCGAAGAGCGCACCCACATCTGGCAGGCCTTCCGCCACTTCGCCGACCGTCACGGCTGGGGGGTGGCGATCATCGCCGCATCCGAGGAGTGGCTCCCCATTTACCGCAAGTCGGGGATGCACCACGTCTACATCGGCGACGAGGCCCTCGTCGACCTCCCCTCGTTCTCGCTGCAGGGGGGCAAGATGAAAGGACTGCGCCAGGCCTGCACCCGGCTCTCCCGCTACGGGTATCGCGTCGAGTTCCTCGACCCCGCCACCGTCGGACCGCACCTCGCCGCATCCATCGTCGACCTCATGGAGCGCAAGCGGCGTGGCGAGACCGAGCGCGGCTTCTCGATGTGCCTCGGGCGCGTGTTCGACCGGCGGGACACGGGCCTCCTGCAGACCGTGGTGTTCGGGCCCGATGACGACCCCGTCGCCATGTGCCAGTTCGTCCCGGCACCGGGGATCGGGGGCCACTCCCTCGATCTGATGCGCCGCGATCCCGGAGAGCACCCCAACGGCCTCATCGACTTCGCGCTCTGCTCCACGATCGAGTACCTCCGCGACCGGGGCGAGCGCGGGCTCAGCCTGAACTTCGCCGCCATGCGCTCGACCCTCGAGGGAGAGGGAGGCGACGGGGTCACCCAACGGGTCGAGCGCTGGGCGCTCCGGCGCATGTCCGAGGTGCTCCCGATCGAGTCCCTCTGGCGTTTCAACAACAAGTACGGGCCCGCCTGGCTCCCGCGCTACGTCGTCTACGACGCCCCGGAGCGCATCGCCCCGGCGGCGGCGGCCATCTTCCGGGCGGAGTCCCTCACCGAGATGCCGGTGATCGGTCGGTTCCTCGGCTGAGCGCCTGAGCGCTCGGGGCCCCTGGTCGGCGGGCCCCTGATCGGCGGGCACCGGAGCCCCCGGGCACCGATCGGTCTGGGGCCGCCCGGGAACCGGGGGCTACCATCGCTTTCTCGGCCCGACCCGAGAGCCGCTCGCTCGATGCCCGACGACCACGCCGCCGCCTCCAGAGAACCGGAAGCCCGCGAGTCCACGGGTCTCTCCTGGAAGACCGTCGTCAAGCAGGCCGCGGTGGTCCTCGTCGCGGGCCTGGCGCTCTACTTGGTCGCCCCCAAGCTCATCGACGTCTTCTCGGCGTTTCCTCAGCTCAAGACCGTCGGCTTCGTCTGGCTCGCCCTGAGCTTCGTCGCCGAGGCGGCCCATTTCGCCTGCACGTTCGCGCTGCAGCGGATCGCCCTGCGGACCAAGGCGTGGTTCCCCGTGGTGACGTCGCAGCTGGCCGGGAACGCCATCACCATGATCATGCCCGGCGGCGCCGCGATCGGTGCGGCCGTCCAGTTCCAGATGCTCTCGACGAGCGGAATGGACACCGTCGAGGCGGTCGGGGGTCTCACGGCGTTCTCGCTCCTCGGCATCGCCGGGCTCCTGGCCCTTCCGGTCATCGTCTTGCCGGTGATCCTTCTCGGGGCGCCGGTCAACCCCAGCCTCTACGACATCGCCCTCCTCGGGGTGGTGGCGTTCTTCCTCTTCTCCGCCTTCGGTGCGGTGCTCCTGCTCGCCGACCGCCCCGTCCGATTCGTCGGCCGGATCGTGCAGAAGGCTCGCAACCGCCTCCTGCGCCGGAGACCGCCCCTATCGGGGCTCGAGGACCGGTTGGTGGAGCAACGCGACCTGATCCGGGCCGTGCTCGGGAAGCGGTGGCTCCAGGCCCTGCTGCTGTCGGCCGGACGCATCCTCTTCGACTGGCTGTGCCTGCTCTTCGCCGTGCGGGCGGTCGGCAGCCACGCCCGGCCCTCGCTCGTGCTGATCGCGTACGCCATCACGGGCATCATCGGCCTGGTCCCGATCACGCCGGGAGGACTCGGCATCGTCGAGGCCAGCCTCACGGGGTTCCTCGTGCTCGCAGGGGTCGGCTCCGGTCAGGCCGTGCTCGCCACGCTCGCCTACCGCCTGGCGTCGTACTGGCTACCGATGCTCATCGGGCCCTTTGCCTACGCCGCGTTCCGGCGCCGCTACCGCCACGCACCGGCGAGCCCTCCTGGCGACGGCGGGACCGCCGAAGCCTGAGGCGAGCGACCGACCCTCGCCGACTGCGCCCACCCTCTCCCGTTACCATCCGGCAATGGCGTACGACGAGCTGCTGGCCGAGCGAATCCGCGAGCTCGTCGAGGGAGAGGCACGACTCAGCGAGAAGCGGATGTTCGGTGGTCTCGCCTTCCTCGTCGCCGGGAACATGGCCATCGCCGCGAGCCGCGAGGGCGGGATCCTCGTGCGGGTGGATCCCTCGAAGGCCGATGCGCTCGTCGCTCGGGCCCACGCCAGGTTCGCCGTGATGCGCGGCCGCCCGATGGACGGGTGGTTGAGGGTGGCTCCCGAGCACCTGCGGACGAAGCGCCAGCTTGCCAAGTGGGTGGAGCGAGGCGTGACCTCCGCCGGCTCGCTGCCCGCCAAGTAGGGGCGGGGCGCTGCCTCACCGAGGGGCGGCCGGCCGGCTCGCGGCCCTCCCTCAGCCGACGAACAGCAGCGTCGCCTGGTGGGCGAAGTCGACGATCGGCGCCGGCCACACCCCAAAGACGACGGTGACCCCGACGCAGAGGGCGAGCGCCACCGAGGTGAGGGCGGGGACCCGGGGAAGATCGGTCTCCTCGGATTCGCCCTCCGCGGTCTCGGCCGCCGCCGCGACCTCCTCGCTCTCGGTGGCCGGCGCCGAGGAGGCCGCATCCCGGTCGAGCAGCAGCTCGGCGTTCAGCTCGGTGACGACGGCCATGCCCCGTTCGGTGCCGGCCCAGGTGGCCTGCCCGGGCCACGTCGTGAAGGGCCCCGCGCCCGGGACCTTCTCGCCGTCGCCACCGGGCCCGAAACCGTTGCCGGCCGTCACGCCCTCCGCGGGGGCGGCGCCGTCGCCGAGCGAGATCCCGTCGAGACCCTGCCACTGGTCCTCGACGATCTCGGCGCCGGTGCCGGTGCTGACCGGCTCGAGACCCGGCCGGGCGCCCGACGGTCGCCGGGGCGAGTACATGAGGACGCCGACCCGGAGGTAGAAGAACGCCGCGACCGCAGCGGTGACCATGGCGATGACGGCGAGCGGGACGGAGTTGGCGTCGACCCCGGCCACCACCACCTGCAGCTTGGCCAGGAAGCCGGTCGTGAACGGCACGCCCGCCTGCGCCAGGAGCAGCACGGCGAAGGACAACGCCAGCCACGGTCGGCGCGCCGCGAGGCCGCGGTAGGAGGTGAGGTCGTGTGATCGGTCGCCCCGGCCGCCCATGACGGTTACCACCGCGAAGGACCCGATCACCATGAAGGTGTACGTGAAGAGGTAGTAGAGCGCGGCGCTCACGCCCCGGGCCGAGGCCGCCTGCAGGCCCACGAGGACGAAGCCGGCGTGGTTGATCGACGAGTACGCCAGCATGCGCTTCACGTCGCGCTGGACCACGGCCAGACCGGCTCCGACCACGAGCGTCAGCACGGCGATCCCGTAGACCACCGGTTGCCAGTCGGCGCGCAGCACGCCGAAGGACGAGACGAAGACCCGGAGCAGGGCGGCGAACCCGCCGGCCTTGGCCACCGCAGCCATGAAACCGGTGATCGGCGAGGGCGACCCCTGGTAGACGTCGGGGGTCCACATGTGGAAGGGGACGGCCGCGATCTTGAAGGCGAAGCCGACCAGCAGGAGGGCGAGGCCGGCGAGCAGGATGCCGTTCGACACGACCGTGTTGTGCGACAGGAAGTCCGCGATCTGCGTGAGGTTGGTGCTGCCCGTGGCGCCGTAGGTCAGGGCGATCCCGTAGACGAAGATGGCGGACGAGAAGCTGCCCAGGATGAAGTACTTGAGCGCGGCCTCGCCCGAGGCGGCCCGGCGATGGTTTTGCGCCGCCAGCACGTAAAGGGCGATCGAGAGGATCTCGAGCCCGAGGAAGATGACCACGAGGTCGTTGGCCTCGGCCATGATGATCGCGCCCGACACCGACACCAGGGCGAGCACGTGGACCTCGGTACCCTGCTCACCCTCGCGCTTCAGGTAGCCGTAGAGGACGAGCGACGAGAGGAACATGGCGCACGAGAACAGGACGGAGAACAGCGCGCTCGAAGCCGTCCATGACGACGGCGTGATCGATGGACGTCTGCGGTCCGTGCGACGTCACGTCGGCCCACTGCCACAGCGACACCCCGAGCGAGCCCAGCGCCACGGCGCACGACGTCCCCGTCGCCACGGCCAAACGCATCGGGCGGCGGAGGACCGACGACACCGCCATCACGAGGATGGCGCCGCCCAGCATGACGATGACCGGCAGGATCGTGAGGTAGCGGATCTGCGGCGTCGCGATCTTCCCGGACGTGCTGGCGTGCGCTGCGGCGAGAAGGAGGTGGCTCATGGGTTGCCTCCCAGAGAGCCGCTCGCCCCCGCCGCGGCGGGTTGCGGGGTGGCGGCGCTGCGGTCCAACCGGGCGGGGGCGTGGCGCTTGTGCGAGACGTGTCCGGCCGCCGCGGTACGGGTCGGCGCGCCCTCGGCGCCGGCCGCGCTCCCCGCCGCGCCCTTGGCGCCGGACGAGCTGGTCGGGGCGCCCTCGGCGCCGGCCGTGCCACGCGTGGCAACCGCGGGCTGGCGACTATGGGTGGCCGCGTTGACCTGGGCGACCAGGCGGTTGACCGACGGCGTGATGAGGTCGAGCGCAGGCTTGGGATAGATGCCGAGCACGACGATGAGCGCGATGAGCGGGGCGATGACGAGGCGCTCGCTCCACGCCAGGTCCTTGATGGCCGAGTTGGCGGCGTCCACCTTCTGGTGGAAGACCTGCTGGTAGGCCCACAGCAGGTAGATCGCGGCGAAGATCACCCCCGCCGTGGCCACGACGGCCCACCAGCGGTGGGTGAGGAAGGTGCCGGACAGGATCAGGAACTCGCCGACGAACCCGTTCAGTCCCGGCAAGCCGATCGAGGCCATCATCACGACGGTGAACACGCCGGCCAAGATCGGCGCCGGCGACTGGAGTCCCCTCAGCTCGGACACCTGCCAGGTCCGCCGGCGCTCGTAGATCCATCCGATCAGGAGGAAGAGCGCCGCGGTGACCACACCGTGGTTGACCATCTGGAGGACCCCGCCGGACAGTCCCTGCGTGGTGAGGGCGAAGGTGCCGAGCACGATGAAGCCGATGTGCGACAGCGAGGAGTAGGCGACGAGCCGCTTCATGTCCCGCTGGGCGCAGGCCACGATGGCGCCGTAGAGGATCCCGATCACGCCCAGCGTGAGGAGCAGCGGGGCCAGGTCGTGGGTGGCCTGCGGGAACAGGTTCAGGTCGAACCGGATGATGCCGTAGGTACCGAGCTTGGCCAGCACCGCCGCCAGGACCATGGACCCCCCCGTGGGCGCCTCGCTGTAGGCGTCGGGCGACCAGGTGTGGAACGGGAACAGGGGGGCCTTGACGGCGAAGGCCGCCGTGAAGGCCAGGAAGAGCAGGATCTCGGTGGCCGACGAGAAGTGCGTGTGGACCAGCTGCGGAAGGGCGAAGGTGAGGACGCCGGTCTGGCTCTGATGGAGAAAGGCCACCACCAGGATCCCCACCAGGAGAAAGGCCGAGCCGAGGAAGGTGTACACGAAGAACTTGACGGCGGCGTACGCCCGGCGTGCGTAGCCCCACCCGCCGATCAGGAAGTAGGCCGGGACCAAGGTGAGCTCGAAGAACAGGAAGAACATGATCAGGTCGAGCGAGACGAAGCTGCCGATGCACGCCGCCTCGAGCAGGAGCATCCAGGCGATGTAGGTCCGGGGGTCCCGTTGGTCGCGCGCCGCCACGATCACGATCGGGAACAACACCGCGGCGAGGAGGACGAGGAAGATCGAGATCCCGTCCACCCCGAGGTACCACGAGATGCCGAGCGACTGCGCCCACACGTGGTCCGAGACGAACTGGTACCCGCCGTTGCCGAGCTGCATCAGGCCGGCCACGCCCGCGGCCAGGCCGAGGGTCACCAGGGCGGTCCCGAGCCCGATGACCTGGATCAGCCAGCGGGGGGCGCGGACCAGCAGGGCGCACGCGGCGGCGCCCGCCGCCGGCAGGAGGATGATGACGGTCAGGTAGGGGAAGCCCGGGCTGTGGCTCACGACCACCACACCCTGCTGACCATGAAGGCGATGATCCCGGCGAGACCGAGGACGATGGCGAGCGCGTAATTGCGCACGTAGCCCGACTGGACTCGCCGCGAGGCCGAGCCGGTGCCCCGGACCAGCCGGGCGGCCCCGTTGACGGCGCCGTCGATGATCCGGTTGTCGATCACCGTCGCCGAGAACCGGGCGAGGAGCTGACCGGGACGCCCGATGATCGTGTCGTAGAAGTCGTCCCAGTACCACCGTCTCTGCAGGAACATCGGCTCGAGCTCGGGGCGGTCGACCCGGACGTGCCACAGGCTCCAGGCGATGGCGATGCCGATCAGGGCCAGGCCGGCGTCGATCAGGGCCAGGGCCCACTCGGCCGGAACGCTCTCGGCGGGATGGTAGAGGGTGCCCGCGAAGACCGGGCCGAGCCAGCTCTCCAGGTTGTTGGTGTGCACCCACGGGAGGTCCAGGACGCCGCCGAGGAAGGCCAGGATGGCCAGGATCACGAGGGGAAGCCGCATGACCCACGGCGACTCGTGCGGCGGGTGGTGCGCCGGGTGGTCACCCACGGCCTTGGCCCACCTCGTCTCCCCGGTGAAGGAGATGAAGAACAGGCGGCTCATGTAGTAGGCGGTGAGCAACGCCGTGAGGACGCCGAGCGCGTACAGCGCCGGGTACTGCGCGAACACGTTGGTCAGCACGTCCGCCTTCGACCAGAACCCCGAGAGGGGCGGGACGCCGGCGATGGCGAGCCAGCCGACCACGAAGGTGCCGAAGGTCCACGGCATGAGCTTGCGCAGGCCGCCCATCCGTTTCATGTCCTGCTCGTCCTCGAGCCCGTGGATGACCGAGCCCGCACCGAGGAAGAGGAGCGCCTTGTAGAAGGCGTGGCAGACCATGAGGAAGATCGCGGCGATATAGGCGCCCGAACCGACGGCCAGCATCATGTAGCCGATCTGCGACACGGTGGAGAAGGCCAGGCCCTTCTTGATGTCCTGCTGGGTCGAGGCGATGGTCGCGGCCACGAAGGCCGTGACCCCGCCGATGGTCGCGACGACCAGCGCGGCGTCGTGGGACTGCAGCAGGAGCGGGTTCATCCGGCACATCAGGTAGACGCCGGCCGTGACCATGGTCGCGGCGTGGATCAGCGCCGAGACGGGCGTCGGGCCCTCCATGGCGTCGGGCAGCCAGTTGAAGAGGGGTATCTGCGCCGACTTGCCGGTGGCGCCGAGGAACAGCAACAGCATGACGGCTGCCGTCACCCCCGGGGACAGCAGCGACTTGTGGGAGAAGATCGTGAGGTAGTCGAGGCTCCCGATCTTGGAGAAGACGAGGAACATGGCGATCAGGAACCCGGCGTCGCCGATCCGGTTGTAGATGAAGGCCTTCTTGCCGGCGGACGCCGCGGAGGAGCGCTGGAACCAGTACGCCACCAGCCAGTAGGAGCAGACCCCCACCCCCTCCCACCCCACGAACGTCACGAGCAGGCTGCTCCCGAGGACGAGCACCAGCATCGAGAACACGAAGAGGTTCATGTACATGAAGAACTTGGGGTAGTCCCGGTCGCCCTTCATGTATCCGATCGAGTACAGGTGGATGAGCATGCTCACGCCGGTGACGAAGAGGCACATCGTCATCGACAGCGGGTCCACGAGGACCGCCCACTTGACCTGCAGACCCCCCACCGGGATCCAGCTGAAGTAGGTCTGCGTGACGTGGCGGGCGGAACCCGGGTCGATGTTCAAGAGGCCGACGAACACGACCAGCGCCGACACGAACGAACCCGCCACCGCGACCGTGCCGACGATGCCCGCGGCCGGATCGCCGATGCGCTTGCCCGCACAGAGCAGCACGAGGAAGCCCGCGAGCGGGAACAGCAGCATGAGGTAGGGGACGTGGACCATCTAGGCGGGGGGCCTCCTCAGCCCTTCAAGATGCGGAAGTCGTCTGCGGTGCTGTGCGCCCGCCGCCGGAAGATGGCCACGACGATGCCGAGGCCCACCACGACCTCGGCGGCGGCGACCACGAGGACGAAGAAGACGGTCGCCTGTCCCCCGATGTCGCCGAGCATCCGGGAGAACGTGACGAACGAGAGGTTGGCCGCGTTGAGCATGAGCTCGATGCACATGAACATCACGAGCACGTTGCGGCGCACGAGGAGCCCGACCGCCCCGATGGCGAACAGGATGGCCGCGAGACCCAGGTACCACTCTCCGCCGAGTGTCACGGTGCCACCCCCTCCCGGTCCTTCTCCCCAACCGCGGCCTCGTCGCCCCCGCCCGCCGTGCCGCCCGACTTCCCCGGCTCGTCCGCCCGGCCCGCCGACCGGTCCCGTCCCGTGCCCTCGAGCTCGCCACCCTCGGAGTCGGGGCCCGCATCCCCGCCCGGCTCGTCGTCGAGCGTGGGGTGGGCGGGCCGGCGGGCCAGCACCACCGCGCCGACCACGGCGATGACGAGCAGGCCGGCCGTGATCTCGAAGGCGAAGAGGTAGGTCGTGAAGAGCGACTTGCCGATCTTGGACACGTCGCTGCCCTTGCCGGAGGTCGAGCCCGTCGCCGCGTGCGCCCCGGTCGCCCAGTGGGCGTGGGACACCAGTACGAGGACGCCCACCACGACGACCGCCACCAGCAACAGCGCCAGGGGCCGTTGGAGCTTGAGGGGCTCCTCCTCGATGTTCTCGCTGCGGTCGACGCCGAGGAACATGATCACGAAGAGGAACAGGACCACGATGGCGCCCGCGTAGACGATCACCTGCACGGCGGCCAGGAAGTCGGCCTGCTGCTCGATGAAGAGGACCGCGACGCCGAACAGGGTCAGCACCAGGAACAGCGCGGCGTGGACCGGGTTTCGAGAGGTGACCACGCCCAGCCCGCCGACGAGGACCATGGCCGCGCAGATGATGAACGTGAGGAGGTCGGGGATGGTGGTGCCCGAGCTCGTGGCGGCAAGCAGGGCCGTCATGCGGGCTTCTCCTCCGCCGGCTCGCTCCCGGGCCGCGGTGCCATCGAGAGCGGGAGCTGCTCGACGGCCCCGTCACGAGCCCTCGGCAGTCCGAGCTTCGCCGCACGCCGCCGCTCGCGGAGCTGCTCCATCTTCTCCTGGAGCCGGAGCATCCGACCGCGCACGCCGGCCCGCTCGATCGGCACGTCCTGCTCCAGCAGGTGGGACTCCAGGACCTCGCGCAGGGGGATGCTGCCCGAGGCCGAGTCGTCACGGTGCCCCGACTGCCCACCCTCGGGCTGCCGGACGCCGTAGCCGAGCTCTCCCGACCACTGCACCTGGCCCTCGTAGGCGGCCCGCCCCGAGGGAGAGGTCGCCCGCATCCAGCCGGACGTGTGCAGGTCGTCGCCGACCCTCCAGTCCTCCCAGGGCAGCTGCTGGGGCCGGCCGTCGTCCCCGACGACGAGCTCCCTCTTGGTGTAGATGGCGTCCGCCCTATTGGTGAAGGAGAACTCGAAGAGCTTGGACTCCGTGATGGCCTCGGTCGGGCAGGCTTCGACGCACAGGTCGCAGTGGATGCAGCGCAGGTAATTGATCTCGTAGACGTAGCCGTAGCGCTCGCCGGGGGAGACGGGGTCGTCGGGTGGGTTGTCGAGTCCCCTCACGTAGATGCAGTCGGCGGGGCAGACGCCGGCGCACAGCTCGCAGCCGATGCACTTCTCCATGCCGTCCTCGTAGCGGTTGAGGACGTGGCGGCCGTGCTGGCGGGGCTGCTTGGGCTTCTTCTCGTCCGGGTACTGCGTGGTGACCCGGCGCCGGGCGAGGTGCTCGAAGGTGAGCTTGAAGCCGCCGAAGAACTTGAGGTCGCGGCGGAGGTCGGACAGGAGGCTCATTCCGGCCCCTTTCCGCCACCGCCGGGCGGGAGGTACTCCCGCGGGAGCAGGCGCACCCCGAGCGGCGGTAGGAACGGGCGCTCCTCGTCGCGCCCTGCGCCCACGTTGAGGGCTCGCAAGAGGATGAAGGCGGCGGCCACCACGCCGACCGTGAGCAGGAGGCCCCACCAGTGCCAGACGACGAAGCCCGCGACGATGAGCAACCAGGCGAGCGACAGCGGGATGAGGCGCTTCCAGCCGAGGTCCATCAGCTGGTCGTAGCGCATCCGGGGCAGCGCGGCCCGGAACCACACGTAGGCGAACAGGAAGATGAAGGTCTTGCCGATGAACCACAGGATCGGGAAGATCCAGTAGAGGTGCGGGATGTGGAAGCCCGGACCGTCCGGCCCGCCGAGGAAAAGCGTGACCACGATCGCCGACATGGTGATCGTGTTCATGAACTCCGCCAGGTAGAAGAGCGCGAAGCGGAGGGACGAGTACTCGGTGTTGAAGCCGCCGACGAGCTCCGAGTCGGCCTCGACGAGGTCGAAGGGCGGCCGGTTGAGCTCGGCGGTGACGGCGACCAAGAACAGGAAGAACGGGACGAAGCCGAGCCGGATCAGGTTCCAGTCCCAAAAGCCCGCGGACTGGGAGATCACGATCGCCCGGGTGGACAGCGACCCGGTGATGAGGACCACGGTCACCACGACCATGCCGAGGGCCGCCTCGTAGGAGATCATCTGGGCGGAGGCCCGGACCGCACCGAGCAGCGGGTACTTGGAGCCGGAGGCCCAGCCGGCCAGCATCACGCCGTAGACGGCGATGGAAGACATGGCGAGCACGAGCAGGATGCCGATCGGGGGGTCGGCGACCTGCAGCTCGAAGGTGTGACCGGCGATCGTGACGATCCCGCCGACGGGCACCACGGTGAAGATGAGCAGCGCGGGGATGAGCGCCAGGTACGGCGCCAGCTTGAACACGAAGGAGTCGGCGCGCTCCGGGACCAGGTCCTCCTTGAAGAAGAGCTTGACGCCGTCGGCGAGGGTCTGCAGCAGGCCGAAGGGTCCGGCCCGGTTCGGGCCCACCCGGCTCTGCATGTCCGAGATGACCTTCCGCTCGAACCAGATCATGAACATGACCGTCACCATGAGGACCCCGAAGGCGACGAGCACCTTGATGATGACGATGAGCCACTGGATCCAGCCGACCCCGTTGTCGAAGAGGGGGTCGGTGGCGATCAGGTGCACCACGCCGGCCGGCAGGCCGACCACCGATCCCACCGGCCCGAGCCCCGCCACGCTCACAACGACTCCAGGCGCACTTCGGTGACGGCGGAGGTACCGTCGATGAGCACGGCCACGGCGTTGGCGCCCGACCCGGGATCCGCCGCCGCCGGTGCGCCGGACCCGGCCGGCGCCGGAAGGTTGAAGTCGACGGCCAGCACGCCCCGGGCCAGCTCGGGATCGGGCACGGCGGGCAGCTCGAGGGCGCCCCTCGGCGAGCGCACGCGCACCCGGTCGCCCCGCTCGAGGCCGATGCGGTCGAGGTCGTAGGGGTTGGCGCGCAGCTCGGCGGTGCCGACGAGCGCCCCGAGCGAGGGGGAGCCGTCGATCAGGGACCCGAGGTCGTACAGGCGGCGGCCGGAGACGAGGCGCAGCGAGTAGCTGTCGTACGGCGGCACATGCGGGGCCTCGAGATCGTCGGCGGCGTCGGGACCCAGCACTGCGGGGACGGGGGATTGGGCCCCTGCAGGAAGGGCCCCCGGCCCACCGGCCTCGACGCCCCCGGCGATCTCGACCAGGCCGGCGTGGGGCGGCGCACCCTGCACCTCGACCGACCGCACCCCCGGGATGGCGATCGGGTCGATCGGCGAGGAGGTGCGCTCGGCCGACTCGCCGATCGCGTCGCCCGCGGGCACGAGGACGCCGTCCGTGGGCCGGTCGAGGACGGCACGCGTGAGGCCTCGATGGGAGGGCGCCCGGCGCTCGATCTCGTCCCACAGCTCCTCGACGGTGCTCAGGTCGAAGTCGGTCCCGAGGGCGGCCGCGAGCTCGGTGGCGATCATCCAGTCGGGCCAGGCCAGACCGGGCGGCACGAGCTTCTGGCCGAGCCTGCTGACCCGCCCCTCCATGTTGGTGGTGGTGCCGGGACGCTCGTGCGCCATGGCGGCCGGCAAGACGACGTCGGCATGCTCGAGGAGCCTGCCCGGCTGGGAGCCGACCACCACGAGGGGATCGGCGGCCTCGAGGGCCCGCTCGGCCAACGGCCCGTCGGGGAAGTCGCCCAGGGGGTCCCCCCCGAGCAGGACCAGGCCGCGCACTCCGCCCCGCGACGGGCCGCCAGGCGAGCCATCCGGCGCGCCGAGCGGGGCGGACGATCCTTGGCCCTCGGAGAGGGACGAGAGGATCTCGCGAGCGTCGCGGCCGCGCTCCTCGGGGACGGAGCCCCACGCCGAGCCGAACCACTCGCGCCCGGGGTCGAGGCCGACCCTGCCGGGCAGCAGGCCCGGGGCGAGACCCATGTCGAGCGCGCCGTGGACGTTGCCGCGCCGCAGTGCCGGGAGGAACCGTGCGCCGGGCCAAGACCGGGCGAGTCGGAGGGCGGCCTCCGAGACCACCCCGGCGTGCTCGGCCATCGACGGCCGTCCGAGCACGACCACGACGCCCGCGCCGGCCGGCTCGGAGCCCTCGACCGCCAACAGCCGGCGTGCCTCGTCCAGGTCCTCGCGGCTCCACGAGGAGCCCTCGGGGTGGGACAGGAGGCCCTGGACCACGCCGTCGTCGCCCGCCAGGGCCTGTGCGACTCCCGGTGCGTCCCCCGGCCGCAGCCGGAGCGACACCGCGGCGTAGGGAGTGAGCGCCGTGCCCTGGGCGCTCAGCTCGATCAGCCGGGTCGACCCGTCGACCGCGGACTCCCGGAGCCGCAGGTAGAGCACGGGCAGCTCCTCCCGGAGGTCGCCGGTGAGCAGCACCACCGCCCGAGCGGAGCAGGCCTCGTCGATGGTGGCCCGCGGCAGACCCATGACCAGCTCGGCCGGCAGCCCGTCGCCGAGTTGGGCGTCGACCGAGTCGGTGCCGAGGACCCCCTTGGCCACCCGGCACCAGGCGTAGGCGGCCTCGTTGGTGAGGCGGGCGCCCCCGAGGAAGGCCAGCGCGGAGGAACCGTGCTCGTCGCGGACGGCCTTGAGCCGGTCGGCCGCCACGGAGAGGGCCTCGCTCCACGAGACGGAGACGAGCTGGCCCTCCTTGCGGACCATCGGCTCGGTCAGCCGGCCACGTCGGACGTCGCCGGTCTCGTGAGCTTGGCCGGCGAAACCCCGCCCCAGCGTGACGGGGACGGCCAGGGGATCGCCGCCAAGGCCGGCGGGAGCCCCGCCCACCTCGTCGCCGTTGACCGCCTCGTAGGCGAACCGTCCCTTGTCGCACAGCCACCCGTGGTTGACCGGCTCGGCGTCGATGCCGAGCAGACGGGTGAGCCGGTTGCCCGAGGACTGGACCGCCACCCGGCAACCGAAGGAGCACGTGGTGCACGTCGACTCGACCTGGTCCAGGTCCCAGGGTCGGGCCGTGAACCGGTAGGGGGTGGCGGTGAGGGCGCCGACCGGGCAGATCTGCACGGTGTTCCCGGAGAAGTACGAGGTGAAGGGGGTGTCCGGGAAGATCGCCACCTCCACCTGCTCGCCCCGACCGGCGAAGTCGATCTGCGCTTCGCCGGCCACCTCGGCCGCGAACCGCGTGCACCGACCGCACTGGATGCAGCGCTCCCGGTCGAGGAGCACCAGGTCGGAGATCGGCACGGGCTTCTCGAAGTGCCGCTTCTCCTCGACGAACCGGCTCTCACCCGGCCCGTAGTGGAGGGTCTGGTCCTGGAGCGGGCACTCCCCGCCCTTGTCGCACACGGGGCAGTCGAGTGGATGGTTGACGAGGAGGAACTCGAGCACGCCGTCCTGAGCCTTCTTGACCTTGGGAGAGGTGGTGTCCACTTCCATCCCGTCGCTGACCGACACGAAGCACGATGGCTGGAGGGTCGCGCCACGCGGACCGCTCACCTCGACGAGGCACATGCGACACATCCCGACCGGACGCATCCGGGGGTGGTAGCAGAACCGGGGGATGAACACCCCGGCCCGCTCCGCGGCCGCGATGATCAGCTCGCCCTTGCGCGCCTCGACCGACCGCCCGTCGAGGGTGAAGGTGATCTGGTCCTCAGGCATGCGGGCAGGCGCCTTCTTTGATGTGGATGAGGAACTCGTCGCGGTACATCGAGATGGCCGAGTTGATCGACGGCGGGATGGACGGACCCAGCACGCAGATCGTCGTCTGCTGTGGCGGCCAGGTCAAACCGGGGGAGATGTTATCGCAGACATCCAGCAGTAATTCCAGGTCCTCGGCCCGGCCGGTGCCGTTCTCGATGCGGTAGAGCACCCGCTCGAGCCAGCCCGACCCCTCCCGGCACGGCGTGCACTGCCCGCAGGACTCCCGAAAGAAGAACTTCGTGATCCGCCAGGCCGCCCGCACCACGCACACGTTCGAGTCCATGACCACGACCGAGCCCGATCCGAGCATCGATCCCGCCTGGGCCACCGCGTCCTGGCTGAGCGGGAGATCCACGTGCTCGGGCCCGAACCAGGGGGACGAGACGCCGCCCGGGATGAACGCCTTGAGGTCCCGGCCACCGGGTATCCCTCCGCCGAGGACCGGTGCGTAGATGAGGTCCCGGAAGGTGGTCTTGGCCATCTCGACCTCGTAGACGCCGGGGTTGCGGACGGTCCCCGAGAGGGCGAAGAGCCGGGTGCCGGTCGAGGTGCCCTCACCGAGCGACGCGAAACCCTCACCGCCGTGGTTGATGATCCACGGCAGATTGGACATGGTCTCGACGTTGTTGACCACGGTCGGCTGCCCGTAGAGGCCGATCGCCGCCGGGAAGTAGGGCGGCTTGATGCGGGGGAACCCCCGCTTGCCCTCGAGGGACTCGAGCAGCGCGGTCTCCTCGCCACAGATGTAGGCGCCGGCGCCGGGGTGGACGACGATGTCGATCGAGAAGCCCGACCCGAAGATGTCCTCGCCGACCGCCCCGTACTCGTAGGCCTCGTTCAAGGCCTGCTGGACGCGTTCGAGGCCGAGGGCGAACTCGCCGCGGATGTAGATGAACGCCTGGGTCACCTGCAGGGCCCACGAGGCGATGAGCACGCCCTCGATCAGCTGGTGCGGCTCGCGCTCGACCAGGAGATGGTCCTTGAAGGTGGCCGGCTCGCTCTCGTCCCCGTTGACCACGAGGTAGGTGACGGGGTCCTTGCGCAGCATCGACCACTTGCGGCCGGCGGGGAAGCCGGCGCCGCCCCTCCCGAGCAGGCTGGCCTCGTTGACCTGCGCGGCGACCTCCTCGGGGGTCATCGTCAGGGCCTTGCGCAGCGCCTGGTACCCACCGGTGGAGAGGTAGCGCTCGAGGGTCTCGGAGTCCGCGTGCCCGATGCGAGAGGTGACGATCCGGGGCGGATCCGTGATGGCCATCAGTGCTCACCTCCGCTCGCCGCGGCGGCGCGGGCTGCCTGGGAGTCCGCCGCCCGGGCCCGCTCGGCGGCGATCCGCTCCGGCGGGACCCGCAGGCCGCCGTTGCGCCGGATCCGCACCAACGTCCCGTGCGCGGGGATCTCGTCCTGGCGCTGGCCCGCCCGGAGCTCGGCGATCACCGCATCGAACTCGTCCGGCGACAGGCCGCCGACGAAGCGATGGTTGACCTGCACGCACGGCGTGCGATTGCAGTCCGCGAGGCACTCGGCCTCCTCCAGGGTGAACAGCCCGTCGCGTGTCGTACCTCCGGCCCGCACGCCGAGATGGGACTCGGCGTGCTCCAGGAGCTCGATGGCCCCCCCGAGGAGACAGGCGATGTTCGTGCACACGGCGACCACGTAGCGACCGACGGGTTCGGTGTGCAACATGTCGTAGAAGCTCGCGGTGCCCCTCACCTCCGCGGCCGTGACCCCGCAGAGCTCGGCGATCTCCTCCATCGCCTCGGGCCGCAGCCAGCCCTCCTGCTCCTGGGCCAGGTGGCACAGGGGAAGGAGCGCGGACCGGGGTTGGGGGTAGAGCGAGACCAGCTCCCTGGCGCGCTCTTTGTTCTCGGCGGTGAGATGGCTCAACGGTCGACGTCCCCCATCACCGGATCGACCGACGAGATGACCGCCACGGCGTCCGCCACCAGACCTCCCCGGAGGAGCACCGGCAGTGTCTGCAGGTTGACGAAGCTCGGCGCCCGGATGTGGAGGCGGTAGGGCCGCGGTCCCCCGTCGGAGACCAGGTAGCAGCCCAGCTCCCCCCTCGGGGACTCGACCGCCACGTACACCTCGCCCTCGGGGACCTCGAATCCCTCGGTGAAGATCTTGAAGTGATGGATGAGCGCCTCCATCGACTCGTCGATGCGGGCCCGCGGCGGGGGCGTGACCTTGCGGTCCGAGGTGCGGTAGTCACCCGGCGGCATCTTCTCGATGACCTGGCGGAGGATCTTGATGGACTCCCGGATCTCGCTCAGGCGGATGGCGTAACGGTCGAAGTTGTCGCCGTAGGTGCCGACGATGACGTCGAAGTCCACCTGGTCGTAGGCCAGGTAGGGCATGGTCCGCCGGATGTCCCAGGGGATGCCGGTGGACCGGAGGAGCGGTCCCGTGGCCGACAGTGCCAGCGCCTCCTCGGCGGTCAGCGTCCCGACGCCCTCGACCCGCTCGCGGAAGATCGGCTGGCCGGTCAGCAGCTCGTCGTACTCGTAGGTGCGGGAATCGACCGTGTCGCAGATGACGGTGACGTCGTCCTCCCAGCCGTCGGGAAGGTCCGCCGCGATGCCGCCCGGCCGGATGAAGTTGTGGTTCATGCGCAGGCCGGTCGTCTTCTCGAAGAAGGCGAGCACCATCTCGCGCTCCCGGAAGCCGTAGATCATCATCGAGGTGGACCCGAGGTCCATCCCGTTGGTCGCCATCCACATGAGGTGCGACGAGAGGCGGTTGAGCTCGCTCAGCAGCATGCGCGCCCACACCGCCCGGGGTGGGATCTCGACCTCGAGCAGGGCCTCGATGGCCAGCGAGTAGACGAGCTCGTTGAAGAGCGGGGACAGGTAGTCCATGCGGGTGACGTTGGTCGCACCCTGGACGTAGGAGAGCTCCTCGGCCGTCTTTTCCATTCCCGTGTGCAGGTAGCCGATGACCGGCTTGGTGCGCAGCACGGTCTCGCCCTGGAGCTCGAGCATGAGGCGCAGCACTCCGTGGGTCGAGGGGTGCTGCGGCCCCATGTTGATGATCATCGTCTCGTCGTCGCGGCGCTCGACGTTCATGTCGCTCGAGTCGACCACCGCCCCCTCGGGCAGCCTCAGTACCGAGCCGACCTCGAGGCCGAGCTCGACGTCGGCGGTGCGGCCACGCTCGGAGAGCTCCTGCGCGCCCTCGGAGGTCTCGGCCACGAGCCCCGGGCGCTCCACGCGGCGCACGGCCACGTCCTCGGTGCCCGTCTGGGTAGCGGGGTCGGTGGCGGCTCCCGCACCGGCCGGGAGTCCGCCGCCCTGGTCGTCGCGTACGTCCGTGCTCATCTCGGCCCCGGGGCCTCCTTGAACTGGACCGGCACCCTGCCCACGCCATAGTCCTTGCGCAGGGGGTGGCCCTCCCAGTCCTCGGGCATGAGGATGCGGGTCAGGTCGGGGTGCCCCTCGAAGCTGATGCCCATCAGGTCGTAGGCCTCGCGCTCCATGGCCTCCACTCCCGGGTAGAGCGGGAAGAGGGTCGGCACGACCGGGTCGTGCTCGGGCACCTGCACGCGCACCCGGACCCGTAGCCGCCTCGAGAGGGAGAGCAGGTTCACGACCACCTCGAAGCGCTCCGGCGTGACCCCCTCGGGGAGCCGCCGCCCGGGGTGCCGGAGGTAGTCCACGGCGCAGAGGTCCGAGCACGTCTCGAAGCCCGATCCCCGGTAGTCCGCGACCACCTCGACATAGCGGTCCCGGTCCGGGAAGGCCACCTCCTCGACCTGGGTGCCGCCGCTCTTGGGCACCTCCGTGGTGGTCATCGCGGCGTGGAGACCCGGACCGCGTCGGGGACCTCCGGCGTCCAGCGGTCGTCGCGGCCCGGCGGCAGTGGCTCGGCCGGGGGCCGGCGCGTGATCGCCCCGGTGGCGATCTTCTCGTGCAGGGTCAAGATGGCGTGGAGGAGAGTCTCGGGGGACGGAGGGCAACCGGGGGCGTAGACGTCCACCGGGACGATCTGGTCCACCCCCTGGACGATGGCGTAGTTGTTGAACATGCCACCGCTCGAGGCGCAGACCCCCATCGAGATGACCCACTTGGGCTCCATCATCTGGTCGTAGACCTGGCGGAGCACCGGGGCCATCTTTTGCGAGACCCTCCCGGCGACGATCATGAGGTCGGCCTGGCGCGGCGAGGCGCGGAAGACCTCCATCCCGAGCCGGCTGATGTCGAAGTCGGCGGCGCCCACGGACATCATCTCGATGGCGCAACAGGCCAGGCCGAAGGTGGCCGGCCAGACGCTGTTGCGCCGCGCCCACTTGACGAGCTCCTCGAGCTGGCCCGTCAGGAAGTTGTGCTGGAGATCCTCGAGCCCCATCTCGACGGCCCCGGGTCAGGCAGCTCGGCTCGGGGGATGCTCGGAGGGCACCCGGCTGACGGTCGACTCGGTGGTCCGGGGACGGCCCTGCTCGTAGAGGCGCTTGACCGGGCCCCAGTTGAGCGCGCCGTTGCTCACGAGGAACAGGAAGGCGATGAAGACGACGACGGAAAAGAGCAGCACCTCCACCAGGCCGAAGGTGCCGAGCTGCCGGAAGATGACCGCCCAGGGGTAGAGGAACACGATCTCGATGTCGAAGATGACGAAGATCATCGCCACGAGGAAGAAGCGCACGGGGAAACGCTGCGGCGGCTCCTTGTCCGGGACGATGCCGCACTCGTAGGGGGCGACCTTGGCGTCCGTGGGCTTCTTGCGCGGCCCGAGCATGCCCGAGGCGATGAAGGATCCCGCCGCGAAGAGCACGCCGAGCACGATCATCAGGAAGATGGGCAGGTACTGGTCCATCGCGTTTCGGTTCTATCACGCAGGGGTTTCGGAGAGCACATCCGCTGGGAGACCGGCCGCAGCGCGACGCCACTTGGGGCGGCCCGTACCATGCATTGCATGGCCCTGGTCCCTCCACGTGCCGACGACGTCCACGACGTCCTGATCATCGGGGGAGGTCCGGCCGGCTCGGCGTGCGCCTACTGGCTGGCGGACGCGGGGTGGGACGTCGCGGTGGTGGAGAAGAAGCGGTTCCCGAGGACCAAGACCTGCGGGGACGGCCTGACCCCGAGATCGGTGCGCCAGCTGCGGGACATGGGGCTCGAGGGCTCGCTGGTCGGGGCCCATCGCCACCAGGGCCTTCGCTCCTGCGGCTTTGGCCGGACGCTCGAGCTCGACTGGCCCGAGCACCCGGGCTTCCCGAGCTACGGCTACACGATCACCCGCTTCGACCTCGACGGCCTCGTGGCCGAACGGGCGACCAAGGCCGGGGCGACCTTCCACCAGGGGACGGAGGCCCTGGCCCCGCTCATCGACGGGACTCCGGAAGGCGACGCGCCCGGGGCGGCGCTGCCCGGGTGCGGGGGCGCCGAGGTGAGGGGGCCCGAAGGTGAGCGTCGCCAGATCCGGGCCCGCTACGTGGTGGTGGCGGACGGCTCCAACTCGCGCTTCGGTCGAGCCCTCGGCACGAGCCGCGATCGGAGCAGGCCCCTCGGGATGGCGCTCCGCGGGTACTACCGGTCCCCGCGCCACGACGACCCCTACATCGAATCCCATCTCGACATCCGGGACAGCGACGGCTCCGTGGTTCCCGGCTACGGCTGGATCTTCCCCCTCGGCGACGGCCGGGTCAACGTGGGCGTGGGCCTCCTCTCCACCGACCAACGCTGGAAGGGCACCAACACGAGCCGGCTCATGGACGCCTTCGTGCAGTGGGCGCCCCGCTCCTGGGGCATCTCACCCGAGACCTCCTGCGGTCCGCCGACCGGGGGGAAGCTCCCGATGGGCCTCGCCGTCGAGCCCCTCTTCGGCCCCAACGTCCTGGTGGTGGGCGATGCGGCCGGCTGCATCAACCCGTTCAACGGCGAGGGGATCGCCTACGGATACGAGACCGGACGCCTCGCCGCGTCGGCGCTCGGCCGGGCCCTGAGCGGCGAGGGGAGTGCCGCGGTTCGCGCCTACGCGGACGATCTGGAACGGTGGTACGGGGCGTACTTCAGGGTGGGCCGGGCCTTCGTGCGCCTCATCAGCCAGCCTCGCCTGATGCGCTGGTGCGCGGGGATCGGCATGCACTCCGAGCCCCTCATGTCCCAGCTGCTGCGCATCATGGCCAACCTCATGCGTCCCGACGTGACGGGCGCCGCAGAGGTCTCCTACCGGGCCCTCGAGGCGCTCTCGCGGGTGCTCCCCGAGCCGATCGAGCTCTGAGTCAGCCCCTGAGTCAGCCGGGCCAGGCCCCGGCCACCTCGGCAGCCGCCTCGCCGGCGGCCTCGACGACCAGTGCGAGCACCGCGTCGTCGTGGGCCATGCCGGGGAACATCGCCTCGTAGGGCCCCGGGGCTACTGCCACCCGACGGCGCAGGAGCGCGTGGAAGAAGCGGGGGTAGACGCCGGCGTTGACCACCTGGCGAGCCGTCTCGTAGTCCGTCGGAACCTGGAGCACGGCCCCGGGGGGTCCGACGAAGAGGCCCACGAGGGGACCCTCGACGGGCACGTGCGCGCCCAAGCCGCCCTCGTCGATCGCCCTTTGCAGCTCCCGAGCGAAGCGCGCCGCCCGGACGGAGAGCTCGTCGTAGTCCGTCGGCCCCATCCGGCCGAGGACCGCCGCCCCGGCCGCCGTGGCCAGCGGGTTCCCCGACAGGGTGCCCGCCTGGTACACCGGGCCCTCCGGCGCCAGTTGCCGCATCACGTCCCTCCGCCCGCCGAACGCCCCGACGGGCAGGCCCCCGCCGATCACCTTGCCGAAGCACCAGAGGTCCGGGGTGACGCCGTGACGGACCGTGGCACCGCCCGGGCCCAGGCGGAACCCGGTGATGACCTCGTCGAACACGAGCAGGGCACCGACCGAGTCGCAGGCGCGCCGCAGGCCGTCGAGGAATCCGGGGGCCGGGGGTACGAGACCCATGTTGGCGGCGACGGGCTCGACGATGACGCCGGCGACGTCACCGTCCAGCTCGGGGACCCGGTTGTACGGGACCACGAGCGTGTCGGCCACGGCCCCTTCGGGCACGCCCGCCGAGCCCGGGAGCCCCAGCGTGGCCACGCCGCTCCCCCCGCCGGCGAGGAGCGCGTCGGAGTGGCCGTGGTAGCAGCCGTCGAACTTCACCACCCGGTTCCGCCCGGTCGCCCCCCGTGCGACGCGGATCGCGCTCATCGCCGCCTCGGTGCCGGAGGAGACGAGGCGGATCTGCTCGCATCCCGGGACGCGCTCGACGATGGCCTCGGCAAGGCGCACCTCGCCGGGCGTGGGGAACCCGAAGGTGGTCCCCCCGGCGGCCGCCCGTCCGATGGCCTCGACGACCAGGGGATGGGCGTGGCCGAGCAACACCGCGCCGTAGGACTGGACGAGGTCGACGTAACGATTGCCCTCGACGTCGAAGATCCAGGGACCCTCGCCCCGGGCGACGGTAAAGGGGGAGCCGCCGACCGCGGCAAAGGCGCGAACGGGCGAGTCGACGCCGCCGGGAAGCACGGCGCGGGCTCGATCCCACCACGCCGCGTTGGCACCGGCGTCGCCGGAGGTCCCTCGGGTCCCCGCCACCCCCGTGGCCCGCTCGGACCCCGGGGCCTCCGCGGCAGCGTCCCTCACCGACCGAGCGCCTGTGCCACTTGGGCGGCGAAGTAGGTGAGCACGAAATCCGCACCCGCCCGCTTGACCGAGGTGAGCTGCTCCAGCGCGACGGCGGTGCCGTCGATCCAGCCGCGCTCGGCGGCCGCCTTGACCATCGAGTACTCCCCGCTCACGTGGTAGGCGGCGACCGGGACGTCCACCTCACGCCGCACGTCGGCCAGCACGTCGAGGTACGTGATGGCGGGCTTGACCATGACCATGTCCGCGCCCTCCGAGAGGTCGAGGCGGATCTCGCGGAGGGCCTCGCGCCGGTTGGCCGGGTCCTGCTGGTAGGAGCGGCGGTCTCCACCCCCGACGATGGCCACGTCCACCGCCTCGCGAAAGGGCCCGTAGAGCCCGGACGCGTACTTGGCGGCGTAGGCGAGGATGGCGGTGTCCTGATGGGCCGAGTGGTCCAGCGCGGCCCGGATGGCCCCGACCTGACCGTCCATCATCCCGCTCGGGGCCACGACCTGGGCACCCGCCTCCGCCTGCGCGAGCGCCACCTTCCCGTAGAGCTCGATCGTCGCGTCGTTGTCGACCGTCCCGTCGGGGAGCAGCACGCCGCAGTGACCGTGATCGGTGTACTCGTCCAGGCAGAGATCGGCCATGAGCACGACCTCGTCGCCCACCGCCGAGCGGACCTCGGCGAGCGCCCGCTGCACGATGCCGCTCGGGTCCCACGCCTCCGAACCGGTCGCGTCCCTGTGCGCCGGCACCCCGAAGAGCATCACCGCGGGCACCCCCAGCGAGGCCAGCCGCTTGACCTCGACCACGAGGCTCGGGACGGAATGCTGGAACTGCTCGGGCAGCGACGAGATCGGGACCGGCTCGTCGACGTCCTCCCGCACGAACAACGGCGCGACGAGATCGTCCACCGTGACCCGGGCCTCGGCCACGAGGCGCCGCAGGGCCGGCGTGCGCCGCAACCGGCGCGGCCGCTCCACCGGGAAGCTCATGGGTCGAGCCTAGGCCCGGTCCGGCGCGCCCAGGCCTCGACCAGGGCGTCGACCAGGGCGTCGGGCGAGGGCCGGGTGGCGACCGCGCCGACGGCGAGACCTCGTCCGCGGGCCGCTTCCGACGTCACGGATCCGATGCACGCCACGAGCGGCGGCACCGCGAGCGGTCGGCCCCCGCGATCGCGCATCGAGAGGTAGGCGTCGATCGCGGAGGGGGCGGCGAAGACGACCGCATCCGCGGAGGCCAGGCGCTCGGTCACCCCCGGATCCGGCGGGTCCGCGGGCACGGTCCGGTACGCCTCCACCTCGTCCACTTCCCATCCCTTGGCCCGCAGGCCTTCGGCCAGCGTCGGACGTGCCCCCGCCGCCCTCGGGTACAGGACCGCGCCGCCGATCCCGCCCGTGGATCCGTCGCCGATCGCCGGGCCGGGGAGCTCCTCGACCAGACCCCGGGCCGACTCCTCTCCGGGAACCCGGTCGGCACGCAACCGATGGCGTGCCAGCGCCTTGGCGGTCGCACGCCCGACGGCGGCGAGCCGCACCCGACCGAGCGTGCGCACGTCGACCACCTCTTCGAGGAGGCGATCGACGGCGTTGGCAGACGTGAAGACGATCCAGTCGTACTCCCCGAGGCGCTCAGCCGCCCGTCGCAGGCGCTCGCCCCCGTCGGAGGGTCCCACGATCACCGTCGTGGGCACGAGCAGCACGCGGGCGCCGGCGCCCTCCAGCGCGTTGCGAACCGGCCCGGCCTGGTCGACCGGTCGGGTCACGACGACCGTCCGCGAGGCAAGCGGGCCCGGGTCGTCTGCCGGCGGGTCGGCCAACGGCGCCGAACCGAGAACGAGCGACGCCACGTCGCCGACCACGATGATCGCCGGCGAGCCGAGATCGACGGCGCCGAGGCGGTCGAGCGTCGTGCGCACGACGCGCTGCGCCGCAGTGGTCCCCCACTGGACGATCGCCGTCGGGGTATCCGGGGCGCGACCCCGTCGACGAGGCGCCGGGCGATCTCCTCGCGCTGGGCCATCCCCATCAGCACGACGATGGTGCCCCCGGCACGCGCCAGCGAAGCCCAGTCGACCCCGCCGGCCGCGGTCGGGTCCCCGACGTGGCCGGTCACGACCGTGACCGAGGTCGACAGGCCACGGTGAGTGACCGGGATCCCCGCCGTCGCGGGCACGCCGAACGCCGAGCTGACGCCGGGAACGACCTGCCACGGCACGCCGGCACGATCCAGGGCCTCGCCCTCCTCCCCTCCGCGCCCGAAGACGAAGGGGTCGCCGCCCTTGAGCCGCACGACCAGCTTGCCCGCGGCACCGTGCGAGACGAGCAAGTCGTTGATGTGCTCCTGGCGGGGACCGCCGGGCTCGCCGGGTCGCTTGCCCACGTCGATCAGCTCGGCTGCCGGGTCCGCCAGCGCCAGCACCGAGGCGTCCACCAGTCGGTCGTGCACCACCACATCGGCCGAACGCAGCAACTCCTCACCCCTTCGGGTCAGCAGGCCGGGACCGCCCGGCCCGGCGCCGACGAGGTAGACCGTCACGACGCTCCCTCCGGCAGCGCCACTCCCTCGACCGTCCCCACTCCCTCGATCGCGGAGGCGCCGTGCTCGGCGACGAGCGCACGGGCCAGTTCCTGCCCCGTCGCCACGGGGTCGTTGCCCCGCCGGTGCGCCCGGACGAGGATCCGTCCGTCCCCGCTCGCCAGCAGCGCCTCGAGCTCGAGCGTCCCGTCGCGAGCCGTCTCGGCGAACGCCCCGACCGGTGCGGCACAGCTCGCCCCGAGTGTCGCGAGCACCGACCGCTCGGCGAGGAGGTGACGGCGCGACTCCGGGTCGTCCAGGCTGCCCAGCAGCTCGGCCGTCGCGGCGTCGTCGTCGCGGCACTCGATGGCGAGGGCACCCTGGCCGGCCTGCGGCAGCATCTGCAGCGGGCTCAGCACCTGGGCGGCCCGGTCCTCCAGGCCGAGACGCCGGAGGGCGGCCATCGCCGTCACCACGGCATCGACCGTGCCGTCTCGGGCCCGTTCGAGCCGCGTGCCGATGTTGCCCCGCAGCTCTACGAAGGTGAGGTCCGGACGCAGGTTGGCGAGCTGCGCCCTTCGCCGCACGGACCCCGTGGCGACGACGCCCCCCGGTCCGAGCTCGTCCAGCGTGGAGCCCACCAACACATCACGCGGATCCTCCCGGGGCGGGACGCACGCCAGTCGCAGCCCCGCGGAGGAGTCCGAGGGCAGGTCCTTGGCCGAGTGGACCGCGGCGTCGGCCCGGCCCTCGAGCACCGCCAGCTGCACCTCCTTGACGAAGGCTCCCTGGCCCCCGATCCGGTCGAGGGGGAGCTCGCGGTGGCGATCACCCCGCGTCGTGACCACCAAGGGCTCAATCTCGATCGGTCCCCGGCGAGCCCGGAGCTGCTCGGCGACCAGCGCGGTCTGGCGGAGAGCGAGGGGAGAGCCCCTCGTTGCCAGGCGGAGCACGGGTGGGCGCCTCGACGGGTCGGCCAACGCGCCGGGTCAGAGGTCGAAGAGCTGGCGGAGCGCCTCGACGAGCCGCTCCCCGCGTGGCGTCCCGGCCGATGCCTTGAGCGCCACGGTCGGGTCGTGCACCAGCTTGCCCAGCACCGCACGTGTGACGGCGTCGACGTCCGACCATTGCTCGTCGGTGAAGTCGCCGAACTGGCCCCGACGACGCTCGAGCTCTGCGCTGCGGAGCGCTTCGAGGCGATCCCGCAGGGCGGCGACCACCGGAGCGGCCCCCCGGGCACGCGTGGACTCCCGGTATCTGCGCACCTCCTCTTGGATGATGCCCTGGGCCTCCTCGACCTCGTTGTGCCGCTCCGCGATGGCCTGGTCGACCGTGGATCGGAGATCCTCCATGTCGAGGACCTCGACACCCTCGAGGGTCCGCGCCCCGGGCGAGATGTTGCGCGGCAGGCCCATGTCCACCGCGAGGAGCGGGCGGTCCCTGCGCTCGGGGTCGCCCAGTTGCTCGGGCCCGAGGACCGGTGCCGTCACGTCGAGCGCGGTGACGAGCACGTCCGCCTCGGCGACGAGCGACGGAAGCTCGTGGAAGTCCCCCACCCGGACGACGCCGTTGCCGGAGCCCTCCCCACCTCCGTCGCCGTTGCTCGCCGAGGTCTCCTCGACGGCCAGTTCGGCACGGGGGCGCTGTCGGCTCACGACGACGACATGATCCGGGCGTTGACCGTCGGGCAGGCTGCGCAGGGCGCCGACCACGCCCGAGCCCATGACGCCCGCGCCCGCCACGACCACGCGGCTGCCGCCCAGGCCTTCCGGCCGGCGCCGCTGCGCCAGCTGGACCGCCGCGTGGGCGAACGACGTGGTGCCCCGGGCGACCGCGGTCTCGGACCGCACGCGCTTGCCCGTCAGGACGGCGTGACGGAACAGGTCCCCGAGCACGGGACCGCACATGCGCTCGTCGCGCGCCTGCTGCCAGGATCGCCGGACCTGGCCGAGGATCTCCGTCTCGCCGATCACCGCCGACTCGAGGCCCGACGCCACGTTGAACAGGTGCACCGCGACGTCGTCGTCGAAGCGGATGTCCCACTGATCGGCGAGGTCGACCTCGTCGAGTCCACCCCGACCGGCCACGATCGCCTGGATCTCGTCCACGGCGTCGTGGAAGCGGTCGACGACCGCGTAGACCTCCGTGCGGAGGCAGGTGGACAGGAGCACCGCCTCCTGGAGGTTCGCACACTCGCGCAGGAGACCCCAGACCTTGGGCGCGTCAACCTCGCCGACGCTCGCTCGTTCGAGCACGTCGAGAGACGACCGCCGGTGCTGGAGGCCAACGACCACGACCGACACCTAGCCGACCACCTCCGCGCCCTGGGCCGGCTCGCGCCCGGCGGGACGCGTCACGCGGACTCCGGTGCTCGTGAGACGCCGACGGCCCCGACCAATGGCAGGCGTGCCGTCACGGCCGCCTCCCGCCGCCTCGACTCGAAGAAGCTCATCACCTGGAGCTCGATGGAGAGATCCACGTAGCGCAGATGCACCTCCGGGGGAACCTGGAGCACCCTCGGCGCGAAATTGAGGATCGAGCGGACCCCGATCTCGACGAAGGCGTCGGCGACCTCCTGGGCGGCCACGGCGGGCGTCGACACCACCCCGATGGCAGGGCGCTGGACGGCGGAGAGCACGGCGAGCTCGTCCACGTGCCGCACGGCGACGCCCCCGACCTTGGTGCCCACGACCTCGCGACGGACGTCGAAGCAGAAGGCCACACGGAAGCCGCGGGAGGAGAAGCCCTCCGAATTGGCGAGGGCGCGCCCGAGGTTGCCGATCCCGACGATGGCGACCGGCCAGTCCTGGTCCACGCCGAGGGCGTGGTCGATCTGGGACATGAGGAACGCCGTGTCGTACCCGGTGCCCCGGGTGCCGAAGGAGCCGAGCAGCGAGAGGTCCTTGCGGACCTTGGCCGCGCCGACCCGTGCCAGGTTGGCCAGCTGCTCCGAGGACACCGTGGTCTGCTCCGACCGCAGGTACTCGGCCAAGATCCGCTGGTAGACGGGTAGCCGCAGCACCGTCGCCTCGGGTATGCGACGGGCCTGGACCTCGCCGAAGTCGCCGACCATCACTCCGATCGTACTGGGAGAACGGCACCACCCACCTGCCAGGAGAGCTCGACGACGTCACCCTCGCCCACCCCGAGCAGCTGATCGGCTCGGCGGCGGTCCGCGGCGAGCGCCAGGCGTCCGTTGGCGTCGGGGAGGACGCCGACCTCTTGGGGCCCCAGCTCGCCGAACGCCGCCACGTGGCGTGCGGCCCGCGTCTTCGACCCGGCGGCGATCTTGAGGTCCTGGGGGCGAACGGCCAGGAGGGCGGCGCTCGCGGAGAGCTGGACGTTGCCGAACCGATCCACCCACGACACCTCGCTTCGCAGGACGAGGCGGCCATCGACGACCCGCTCGTCGAGCACCAGGGGTGCGGGCCGGACCAGCCGATCGGCGGGCAGCGGAGCGGGGTGGGTCGCCGGGTCGAGCGCCGAAAAAGAAGCGCCGAGCGCGAGTGCCGCGGCGGCCGGCGCGAGGACGTCCCGGCCGTCGAACGTGGCGGCCCCCGAGGCCACCCCCCCGGGTCGGCTCAGGGAGACGGCGCCCGTCAGCGGACCCAGCGATTCCGCCCCCGGGAGCAGCAGGCCGTTGTCGGGTCCCACCCAGAAGCGCGGGCCGGTCACCGAAGCCACCTCGAGGGCGGCGCACCGCCGGTCGGTGCCGACGCCGGGGTCCACCACCGCGAGCACCACGCCCGGCCCGAGGTGTGGCGCCGCTCTCCAGAGCGCCTGGCCACCCGCCCGGACGTCGAAGGGTCGGACGAGGTGGGTGAGGTCGACGATCGCCAGCCCCGGCGCGAGTCGATGGAGGACGGCATGCACGATGCCGACGAACTCGTCCTCGAGGCCGTAGTCCGAGAGGAAGTAGACGCAGGGAGAGCCGGGCGCGCTCACCCGTGCGCGTGACCGAGCTGCCGCGAGCGCTCGGTCGCCGACGCCACGGCCTCGAGGAAGGCCGACCGCACGGCTCGCGCCTCGAGGGCCCGCAGGCCGGCGGCGGTGGTGCCTCCGGGCGAGGTCACCGACTCCCGCAGCCGGGCGGGGTCGGCGCCGTCCTCTGCCAGCAGCGCGGCAGAGCCACGAAGCGTCTGCATGACGAGCGTCCCGGCCACGTCGCGGGGCAGTCCCGAGAGCACCCCGGCCTCGACGAGCGCTTCGGCCACCAAGAACACGTACGCCGGGCCCGAGCCCGACAGGCCAGTGACCGCGTCGAGGTGGCGCTCGGGCAGGCGCACCACGGACCCGACCGCACGCAACACGCGCTCCGCCCAGTCCAGGTCCTCGGACCGGACGTGGCTCCCCCCCGACATGGCCGCCACGCCGGCCCCGACGAGCGAGGGGGTGTTGGGCACGGCCCGCACGACGGGCGTCCCCTCCGGCAACCAGCCCTCGAGGCGGGCGGTCGCCACTCCCGCCGCGACCGATAGGACGCGACGCTGCCCCGGCCGTCGCGATGGACCTGCAGGCGGCGTCGGCCGCCTCGGGCTTGACGGCGAGGATGGCGTCGCCACCCTCGGCCATCCCTGCGGCGGCCGCCGGAAGGACCCCGAGCGAGGGATGCCGCCGGGCGAGCGCCGAGCGGCAGCCGTCGGACGGGTCGATCACCGCGACGTCCTCGGCAGACCACCCCGATCGGATGAGGCCCGAGACCAGGGCAGACCCCATGTTGCCGCCCCCGAGCACCAACAACGCGACTGCCATGGGCCGAAAGGCTAACGCCGGCGCGGCTCCCCTCAGGGCGACGACGACCCGAGACCGGTTACTGGCGCCGGGGCCGGCGGCGGTAGATGCCCGGATGTCCGAGGGTCATGGCCGTCGGAAAGTGCTCGTCGACGTACATCACCGACGAGCCCGCGATGCGGTCGAGCTCGTCGTCGTCCACCAAGGTGGCCGGGACGCGACCGACGAGATACACGGCGTCTTCCTCCCCGAGGCAGAAGGCCATGCCGTAGAGGTCGGCGTTGCGCCGCATCAGGTACTGGAGCGTCTCGGCGACGCGTTCGGAGGGCGCCGGCATGAACTGCGCCTCGTGATGCAGCGTGCGCTGCCGCAGGGACAGCCAGACGGTGATGAAGTCCTTCTCCTCGCCGTGGAACCGGAGATACCAACGGTGCGACGCCGTGCGGTCGGTGACGTCCTGTCGCTCCCCGGCCACCATCGGCCCGCCCGCCTCGAGCTGCTGGGCCATCCACCGATCGACGGTTGCCACCACCGCCTCACGCTCGTCCTCCCGGGTCAGCCCGACCAGAGGCACCCGATCAGCACTCCACCAGTCGACCGGCTCGGAGCTCGTCGTGGATGGCGATCAACTGGCTCGCGGCCGAGCGCCACGTGTAGCGGCGGGCCCGCTCCACCGACGCGGCGGCGTAGCGCGCCGCGGTCTCCGGATCGCCGATGACCCGGAGCACGCTCCGTGCGAAGGCCTCCGCCGTGGGGGACTCGACCAGCTGGCCCGTGTGGTCCTGGTCGACGAGCGTCCGCAGGCCTCCGACGTCGGATGCCACGACGGGCGTGCCACACGCCGCGGACTCGAGGGCCACGAGTCCGAAGGACTCCGAGCGGCTCGGGACGAGCGTGACGTCGGCCGCCCGGTAGTAGCTGGAAAGCAGCTCGTGGGGTTGAGGAGAGATGCGGCGGACCCGATCGACGAGGCCGAGCTTCGCCGTCAGCCGATCGAGCTCGTCGCTCGCCTCCTGACCCTGGGGGCCACTGGGACCGCCCACCACGGCCAGGTACGCGGGCACCCCCGACTCCCGGAGCATGGCCAGCGTCCGGACCGCCAGATCCGCACGCTTGAGCGGCTGGATCCGCCCGACGAAGAGCAGGAGCGCGCCGTCGGTGGGCAGTCCGAGCGCCCGCCGGGCCTGCGGCCGGTAACCCGGCGCGAAGAAGGCGTGGTCGACGCCGGGAGCCACCACACGGATGCGCGCCGGTTCGGCGGGGTAGAGCTCGGCGATCTGATCGGCCTCCACCGAGCACGAGGCGAGCACGGTATCGGAACACCGGATCACCGACGCCTCGGCCTCGGCGCGCCGGTGGGCCACGTCCGCCCGGACGTCCTCGGGGGCAGCTTCGGCCTTGATCCGATCCAGGGTGTGAAACGTGCAGACGAGCGGCAGGTCGAGCTCGTGCTTGATGACGTGGCCGGCCAGACCGGAGAGCCAGTAGTTGGCGTGGACGGCCTGGAACGGCACACCGCCGTCCGAGGACTCCTCCTCCTCGGTCATCCGGGTGAGCACGCCCTTGGTGAACTCGTCCACCACCCCCGGCAGGTCCTCCTTGGGCAGCGGGCCCAGGGGCCCGGCCGGCACGTGGTGCACCCGGAAGCCGGGCTCGACCTCGATCGTCGGCGCCAGCTCGGGCGACCAGGCGCGGGTAAAGACGTCGCAGGCCGAGCCGGTGCGGGCCCAGGCGGCGGCGAGCTCCCGGACGTAGACGTTCATGCCTCCGCCGTCGCCCACGCCGGGTTGCGCCAGGGGCGACGTGTGCAGGGAGAGCATTGCCAGACGTCGCATGCGGATCGCATGCTACCGGCGCGTGCGGCAATTCCCGCTGGTCCCTCTCAGGAATGTGGCTACCCGGGCGCCGGGTGGATCAACCAGGCTGCGAGACCCCGCCGGTGCCGAGGGGCGCCTGGCGCTCGGGTCGGGGGTGCTCGCTCGGACCCTCCGGCTTCCCGGCCTGGGGCGGGCGGTCCCCCTCCTGCCGGAAGGAGTCGTAGATGCGGATCAGCGCCTGCTTGTGCTCCGCCGAGAGGTACGGATCCGCCTCGATGTGGCGCACGAGGTCGCCCCCCGAGCTCGCCCGGTCGAGGATGCCAGCCTGGACGTAGAGGGTCTCGGCGGAGATGTGCAACGCCCGGGCGATCTGCTGGAGGATCTGGGCCGAGGGCTTGCGCAGGCCGCGCTCGATCTGGCTCAGGTAGGGGTTGGAGATGCCGGAGAGCTCGGAGAGCCGGCGCAACGACAAGCGGGCCACGTTGCGCTGCTCCCGGATGAAGCCGCCCAGGTCGTGGGCACGATCAGCGGCCTCGGTCGCCACCGCGGGGAGCGTACATGGCCGCGGTCGGGGCCGGGACGTTCCGGGCGGTCGGGGCACCGCCCGACCCTGGCAGCCGGCCCGAGCGATCCGGCGGGGAGTAGCGATAGAGCGGCCTGCCCACGACCGCTCCGCGATCGACCGGTCCGAGCGTCCTACTGTCGGTGCTGGCCAGAGGGTTGTCCCCCCGGAACTCCACGGCCCGGCCGATGACCGACTGCACCCGCTTGACGAGGATCCGGTTCGCGCCGGGCCGTGGGTCGTGCAGCGCCACGAGCTGCCCGGGCCGGACCGGCCACCAGGTCGGCAAGATCAGCACGACCAACCGGTCGCCCGCGACGAGGGTCGGCTCCATGCTCGGTCCGAGGACTTGGACCCTGCGCAGCCCGGTCGCCCGCCGCAACCCGAGTGCCCGGCGCAACCCGACGGCGATCCCCGCGACGGCGACCAACCACGTCAACCGGCTGGTCCCGAGGGGCCGAGCCGTGGATAGTGTGGGTATCAGTCGCACGACACCACTGTGGACCCGGGCCGGTGTGGCCCGTGGCACCAAGGAGGAGACTGAGAACCATGCGCATCCTCGAACGACTGCTGCTGACCGCCGACCGGGTGCGCCCGCCGGCCACCGTGCACGCACACTGCGATCTCCCGTGCGGCATCTACGACCCCGCCCAGGCCCGCATCGAGGCCGAGTCGGTGAAGGCGATCGCCGAGAAGTACCAGGGCTCCGACGACCCCTCCTTCCGCGAGCGCTGCGTCTTCATCAAGGAGGAGCGGGCGGACATGGTCAAGCACCACCTCTGGGTGCTCTGGACCGACTACTTCAAGCCCGAGCACCTGGCCGCGCACCCCGATCTGCACGAGCTGTTCTGGAAGGCCACCAAGGCGGCCGGCGACGCCAAGAAGTCCAACGACCCGGCGGTCGGCCAGAAGCTCCTCGACAACATCGCCGAGATCGACAAGGTCTTTTGGGAGACCAAGAAGTAGCCCGAGGGACTCGCGGGGCACCGAGCGCCGCGGCCAGGACCGTTCACGCCGGCCGGGGGTGCTCCGGTTCGGGCCGGCGAGCCACATCGAGTGGGACCCGGACCCTGGCGGCGCGCAGCTCCTCGCCGAGGCCCTTCGCCTGAGGATCCGAGCGTGTGGAGGCGGCGACGCCTCTGCCGAGGAGCCCGCGGACGACGAAGTTGCACGCGCGGAGGTTCGGCAGCTCGTAACGGGTGACCTCGTGGTCGGCGGTGTCGGGGACCAGACGTTGCAGCGCCTCCGGGGTCATCTCGCGCCGTAGCCATCCGTACGCGCGGTCGCTCCGGGCCCAGACACCGACGTTGGCGTTGCCGCCCTTGTCGCCCGAGCGCGCGCCGTAGACGCGCCCGAGCCGGACGCCCACCATGGTGCGGTCGGAGCGATCGGGCCTTCGCGAGCGCCCAGCCACACCGTTGGCGACCGTGCCCGTCTGCGAACCGCTCGGACCTGCGGGACCGGGCAGCGGCGAAGGCTCTGCGCCGTCAGGGTCTCGGCCCGCCTGGAGTGGTGGGGCGACCATCGGCGGCAGGGGCTCGGCGAGGAGCGGCGAGTCGCGAGACGAACCGTTGGCGGCGATCGCGCCGACGGGGTCGTTGCCGTCGCACAGCAGCGGCGGGAGGTCGATCTGCGCGTCGCCGACCTGGACGTGCTCGACCACCCAGCGGCGGTGGATGGTGGTCGGCCAGAACACGCCGTACTCCGAGGCGGCGGTCGGGGGACCCGTCGTGTGAAATCCCGGATAGCTCGCGAGCGTCAATTGGACGGCCGCATCGGCGAACGCCCGTCCCACGGTCGCCTCCTCTCGGCCGAGCACGGTCACCCGCAGATGGCAGCGCACGTCCGCCGCGGCTCCATCGGCGTCGATCCCCCCGGTCAGCTCCACCGCCACCTCCTCGAAGGCGTCCCGGCCCCCCGGGACGGAGGCAAACAGCGAATCCTCCGCGACGCGCGCCTTGGCGCGCACGTCGAGCCCCGGCAGGACGAAGGTGACCGAGTTGCGGTAGCCGCCGAGGACGTTGATCCCGACCTTGAGCCGCCGGGGCGCCGGCTCACCCCGAGTCCCCCACAGCCGCACCCGGTCGTCGCCGACCTGCTCCAGGCGGATCGTGTCGAAGCGGCAGACCACGTCCGGAGACGGGTAACGGGCCCCGCTGATCTCGTAGAGCAGCTGGGCCGTCACCGTGTCGACGGTGACGGCTCCCCCGGTGCCGGGATGCTTGGTGATGACGGCCGATCCGTCGGGAGCCACCTCTGCGATCGGAAATCCGCAGTGCTCGAGGCCCGGCACCTCCTCGAAGAAGGCGAAGTTCCCCCCGGTGGCCTGCGCGTCTGCACTCGATCACGTGACCGGCCACGACGGCCCCGGCCAAACGGTCCCAATGGTCCGGCGCCCATCCGAAGCGCCAGGCGGCGGGGCCCACGACCAGCGCCGCGTCGGCCACCCGGCCAGTGATCACGACGTCGGCCCCCCGTTGCAGCGCCTCGGCGATCCCGCGGTAGCCGATGTAGGCGTTGGCCGTGACCGCGTCGGCGCCCTCGGCGCGAAAGTCGGCGCCCGTGTCGAGGTGCTGGAGGCGCTCTCCAGCCGCCTCGAGGTCCCTCAACCGCGACAGCACGTCGTCGCCCGTGACCGTGGCCACGACGGGCGCCAAGCCCAGGCGGCCCGCAAGCTCCTCGACGGCCTTCGCACAACCTCTCGGGTTGAGACCCCCGGCGTTGCTCACCACCTTGATATTGCGCTCGAGGCACGTGCCCAGGGTTTCCTCCATCTGGCGCACGAAGGTCCGGGCATATCCGGTGCTCGGATCGCGCCGGCGCTGCTTGGCCAGGATGAGCATCGTGAGCTCGGCCAGCCAGTCGCCGGTCAGCACGTCGACGGGTCCGCCCTCCACCATCTCGCGCGCCCCGGAGAGTCGATCACCGAAGAAGCCGCTGCAGTTGGCGATCCGAAGGACGGCTTCACCTCCGGCACCCGGGTCGGTGCTCACGGCATCCATTCCTTGAGGCACTCGAGGGTGCGCAGAGGCTCGGGGCCGATGGGGGTGACGTTGAGGACGGTGGCGCCCGATTCCTCGAAGGCGGCCAGCCGTTCCTTGACGTAGCCCTCGGACCCGATCACGGTCAGGCCTTCGAGGAGCTCGGCCGGTATGGCGGCCTCGGCCTCGCGCGTCTTTCCGTCCAGGTAGAGATCCTGGATCCGTTCCGCCGCCTCCTCGAAACCGTAACGACGGACCACCGAGTTGTAGAAGTTGTGCCCCCGGGCGCCCATGCCGCCGATGTAGAGGGCGGCCATCGGTCGCGCCAGATCGCGGAGGTGCTCGAGACCGTCGCCGATCGCCGCCAACCCGCTGGCAGCGATGTCGAGGGGGGGAAGTTGCGGATCCCTCTGCGCTCGACCCCGGGCCAGTGCGTCGCCCCAGGCGCGCTCGGCTCGCTCCGGAACGAAAAGGAACGGCAGCCAGCCGTGGGCGACGGAGGCCGCCATCTCGACGTTCTTCGGGCCGAGGGCGGCCAGCCAGATCGGGATATCGCCACGCACCGGGCGATTGATGATCTTGAGCGGCTTTCCGAGACCCGTGCCCCGCCCTTGCGGGAGGGGGATCGTGTAGAGGCCGTCGTGCACGAGAGGCCCCTCGCGTCGCCACACCTGCCGGCAGATGGAGATGATCTCCCTCGTGCGCTCGATGGGGTGGTCGTAGGGCACGCCGTGCCAGCCCTCGATCACCTGGGGACCCGAGGCACCCAGCCCCAAGACGAAACGGCCGCCGCTCAGGGCGTCGAGACCCGCCGCGGTCTGTGCCAGCAGCGTCGGCGTGCGGGAGTAGATGGGAAGGATGCCCGACGCCAGCTGCACGCGCTCGGTCCTGGCGGCGAGGAAGCCGAGCAGGCCCACCGCGTCGAACCCGTAGGCTTCTGCGACGAAGACGATGTCCGCGCCGGCCCGTTCGAGCTCGACGACGCTCTCGGCGAGCTCCCGGGGGGGCTTCGAGTAGTCGAGCAGCGTACCCAACCGCATGGCATGTTCTCCCTTCGCTCCGTGCCCGAGTTCGGCGAGCCTCGCACGCTACCGGTGGATCGGTTCGGGGTACGGGGCTGCGATCTCCGTGGCTGACCGTCGCCGGTGCGCTATGGCCGGCTCAGCGGTCGCCCGGGACCGGCTCTCGCACCGGCTCCGGATCGAGCAGCTGGGGATGCCGGCCACACGTCCGGGCCACGGGGTGGCGGACCAGGCGGTCCGGGTCGATCTCCTCACCGCAGGCCTCGCACGTGCCGAAGCTGCCCGCCCCGAGTCGACCCAGCGCCCCGTCGACGTCGTCGAGCAACCGTTCGGCCGCCTCGATCGCCTGCTCGTCGTGTCCTGCGTCCTCCGACATCTCCGACACAGTACCGGCGCCGACGTGTCCCGACCGGGAGCTTCGGCGAGCCGAGCCTCTCGGCCGAGGTCACGTGATCTGACCCGGACGGGCGGCATAGACGGCCCGGAAGCGAAAACGCAGTGGCCGCTCGAGCAGCTCCTCCAGGAAGTGCGCGGTCCAGCCGGCGACCCGGGCGATGGTGAAGATCAAGGGGCCAGCGTCCGCATCCATGCCGGTCACGTGCACCAATCCGGCGAGGGCGAGGTCCACGTTGGGCGGGGGGAGGTCGTGCTCCCCGGCGATGCGCACGACGCCGTCCATGGTCGACCGCTCCTCGTCGGTCGCCAGCTCCCTCGCCACCGACCAGAGCATCGCGAACCGAGGGTCACCGGATCCGTAGACGTCGAGCGAGTGGCCGAAGCCCGGGACGAGCCCTTGCCATCGCAGTGCACGATCGATCGCCCCGGCAGGCCCACGCTGGTTGGCGTCGCGGAGGACCGCGGCGGCGAGTGGGGCGGCGCCACCGTGGAGAGGCCCCGCCATCGCCCCGAGACCGGACAGCACGGCGTCGTAGAGGCTGGCACGGGTCGAGGAGGCGAGCCGCACCGCCATGGTCGACGTCGCGAGCTCGTGATCGGCCAGGACGACCAGCGCCGTGTTGACACCACGGGCCACCTCGGACGGGACCGGAGCGCCGCTCAGGCGTCGGGCCAGTCGGGCGGAGATCGATCCCGAAAGCGGGTCGGCGACCGTGCCGCTCGGCACGACGTCCACCAGCGTCGCGATCAGGCGCCGCGCCGCCGCACAGACCGCGTCCGACTGGAGGTCGCCCCGGGTCGGGTCCCGTGCGCCGCACATGACGGTGACCCAGCGCAGGAGGTCGAGCGCCTGCAGGTCCGGCACGGCTCCCGTCTCCGCCGGCGCCCAGCTCGCATGCCGGGCGGGGTCGACCTGCCACAGGAGCTCGGCCACCGCTTCGAAAGGGGTGTCGAGCAGGGTGGCCAGCGGTCGTCCGCGGTAGGTGGGTCCGTCCTGGCGCAGCTGGGTCACACTCGTCGTCACGGCGACCGAGCGGCCGTCGTGACGGCGCTCGGTCCGCGACCGCCGGGCGAGGCGCTCCACGTCGGCGACGTCGAAGAGGCTCTGCCGCCCGCCGGGAGCCGGGTAGGACGGCAACAAACCCCGGCTCACGTACGCATACAGGGTGTTGCGCTTGATGCCCAGCCGCCGCGCCACCTCGTCGGACTCGAGGAATTGCGTCATTCCCCATCTTATGTTGACTTGATCAACGTTTACAAGCGGGTGCCCCCCGGCCCATGATGGGAAGGACAAACGAGAGAAGAGACCGACGGGCGGCGGGGCCGCCGCCACGAAAGAGCGAGGTGCACATGTCCGCAGCCAAGGAGCCAGCCAAGGGAGCATCGACCACGGGCGGGACGGCCGACGAGGGCCTCCTGTTGGCGCCCAGGGGTCTCGAGGGCGTCGTGGTAGCCGACACGAACGTCGGGGACGTGCGGGGCAAGGAGGGCTTCTACCACTACCGGGAGTACTCGGCGATCGATCTGGCCCGCGGGCGCTCGTTCGAGGACGTCGCACACCTCATGCTCCGGGGACGCCTTCCGGGATCGGCCGAGTCGATCCGGTTCGCGAGCGAGCTCGCCGGCCAACGGCAGTCCCCGGGCGCGGTGGCCACGATCGTGTCGGGACTCTCGGTCCTCGGGGGGCCGATGGACACCCTGCGCACCGCCGTCTCCGCGCTGGGCACCGAGCTCAAGTGGCAGCCCGTGCTCGACCTCGACCCCGGGACCCTGCAGGAGCAGGTCGCTCGACTGATCGCCGTGGCCCCGACGATGCTGGCGGCCGGACACCGGACAAGCCTCGGGCTCGACCCGGTGGCGCCGCGCACCGACCTCGGCCACGTGGCCAATTACCTGTGGATGCTCAGCGGATCGGAGCCGACGGCAGAGCACGCCCGCGCGCTCGAGCAGTACCTGATCGTGGCGATCGATCACGGCTTCAACGCCTCGACCTTCGCGGCGAGGGTGATCGCCTCGACGGGTGCCGACCTCGCCTCGGCGATCTGTGGGGCGGTCGGAGCTCTGGCCGGCCCTCTCCACGGGGGCGCACCGGGACGCGCCCTCGACATGCTCGACGAGGTGCGTGCCACCGGCGACGCGAGCGAGTGGGTTCGCGCCGCGGTCGGGCGCGGCGACCGCGTCATGGGCTTCGGTCACCGGGTCTACAAGACCGACGATCCCCGCGTGGTCTTCCTGCGGGAGGTCGCCCGGGGCCTCGACGGTCCGCTTGCGGCCGAGGCCGCCGAGGTGGAACGAGAGGTCGTCGACACGCTTCGGGAGCTCAAGCCGGGGCGGAGCCTCTACGCCAACGTCGAGTTCTACGCCGGGATCGTGATGGGGAGCAGTGGAGTGCCGAGGGAGCTGTTCACGCCGACGTTCGCGATCGCCCGGCTCGTCGGGTGGTGTGCGCACGTGCTCGAGCAACGAGCCGACAATCGCTTGATCCGACCCCTGGCCCGCTACGTCGGGCCGCCTCCGCCCGTGCCGGTGCCACCGCTGTCGGAGGCCTGAGGGGCCCAGTCGTCGGGCCCGGGCTCAGGCCGACTGCTTGCGCTTGCGTAGGAAGCTGACGAACTCGACGCCTTCTCGCAGTCGTCGCTTCATCACGTCGCTGCTGCGCAACATCTCGGACGAGATCTCGGCGATCTTGCCTGCCCGGAAGTAGAACTTTCGATAGAAGACGTCGACCGAGGAGAAGATCTCCGTCCGGTTGAGGTTCGGGTACGAGAGGGCGGCGGTCTGGATGCCGTGCTCGTCCACCAGGGACGCTTCGTCCTCGGGGAGCCAGCCGTTCTCGATCGCCTGCTCGTACAGGGTGGTTCCGGGGTAGGGCGCCGCGATCGAGACCTGGAGCGTGTGGGGGTTGATGTCTCGCGCGAAGCGGATGGTCTCTTGGATCGTCTCCTTGGTCTCCCCCGGCAGGCCGACGATGAAGGTGCCGTGGATGGTGATCCCGAGGTCCCGGCAGTCCTTCGCGAACTGGCGTGCCCGCTCGACCTTCACGCCCTTCTTGATGTTGGTCAGGATCTGCTGGTTGCCCGACTCGAAGCCGACCAGCAGCAGGCGAAGCCCGTTTTCCCGCATCACCTTGAGCGTGTCGTACGGGACGTTGGCCTTGGCGTTGCAGGACCACTCGAGTCCGAGCCGACCCATCCCCCGCGCGATCTCCTCGGCCCGCTCCCGGCTGTCGGTGAAGGTGTCGTCGTCGAAGAACACCTCCTTGACCTGCGGAAGGTCGTCGCGAATGATCTCCATCTCGCCGAGCACGTGCTCGACGCTGCGGGTCCGGTAACGGTGCCCGCCCACGGTCTGCGGCCAGAGGCAGAAGGTGCACTGCGATCGGCACCCTCGCCCGGTGTAGAGCGAAAGGTAGGGGTGCTTCAGGTAGCCGATGAAGTAGTCCTCCACCCGCAGGTCGCGCTTGTAGACCTCCGTGACATAAGGCAGCTCGTCCATGTTCTCCAGGACCGCCCGGTCCGGGGTGTGCGCCACGACACCCCGGCCGTCCCGGTAGGTGATCCCGTCCACCTGGTCGAGCGGCTGACCCTTGGCGATGTCGAGGACCGTGAAGTCGTATTCCTCGCGCGCCACGAAGTCGATCGCCGACGAGGCGAGCAGGGACTCCTCGGGCTCGACCGCCACCTTCGCCCCGACGAAGCCGACGAGCAGATCGGGGTTCGCGCTCTTGAGCGCCTCCGCCACCTTGACGTCGCCGGGAAAGGAGGGCGAGCTCGTGTGCAGGACCACGAGCTCGTAGTCCTTGGCCATCGGCAGGACGTCCTCGAGCTCGAGCCCCGCCGGTGGGGCATCGACGAGCTTGCTGCCGGGAACGAGGGCGGCGAGCTGGGCCAGCCAGGTCGGATACCAAAAGGAACGGATCTCGCGCTTGGCCTGGTAGCGGGAGCCGGCTCCGCCGTCGAAACCCTCGTAGGACGGAGGATGGAGGAACAGCGTGCGCAGCATGGTCAGTGGGTCTCCTCGGGGGTTGTGACGAATCGTGTGCTCTTGGCGGTCGTGGGGCTGGGGAGCTTCCCTGCGGGGACGATTCCTACGACCGCCAGGGCTTCGGCAAAGCGCTCGTCCCACCGATCGGCGACCCGTTGGCCCGGCACCGGCGGGACGGAGCGTTGCAGAGCGAACAGGACGCTGTCGACGAGACGTGCGGGATCCGGATCGCAGACGTCGGCGTTGCCGAGCTCGAGCTCGTGCTGGATGTTGTCCCTCCCGTGGCCGGGGATCACGTCGAGCAGCATCAGCGGGCGCCCGACGACGCGAGCCTCGCTGCAGGTGGTCGCTCCGGGCGTCGTGACCACGAGATCGGCGGCCGCCATGAGCGTCGGGATCTGGTCGGTGAACCCGAAGGGCACCACGAGCGGCTGGCGGCTCGCCTCCTCGGCGAGGGCCTGGGCCAGCTTGGGGTTCCGGCCCGCCACTACGAGCACGACCACCCCCTCGTCGGCCAAGGCGCGTGCGGTCGCCGCGATCGGTCCGAGACCCCAGCCGCCGCCCATGACGAGGGCGCAGCGGGCGGACGGGTCGATGCCGAGTGCGACGCGGGCGTCGTGCTGGGACGGCGCCTCGTAGAAGGCATGCCGCACCGGGGAAGGCACGACGGCGATCGGCGCCCGCGGCACGTAGCGCCGCACGGCGGCGGCGGCGGCCGGCGAGGTCACCATGAACAGGTCGAGGCCCTCCCAGACCCAGAGTCGATGGGGAGAGACGTCGGTGCACAGGGCGACCGTCGCGGGCCGTTCATACGTTCGTTTGACCGCGGTGAGCTTCGCGATGGCCGACGAACCGGTGGCAAACGTGGACGCCAGCAGATCCACGGGGTGGTCCTGCAGATGGCGATCGAGCACCGGCACGAGGCGGCTCGTCGCGCCCCAGTCCACGGCGCTGGCGAGACCGCCCCCCGGGCGGAAGTGGGAGAAGTGGATGCCGTCGTAAAGGGTGGGGGTCGCCGTGAGCCGTCGAAAGACCCAGTCCCCCACCTTCGACGGGAGGCGCCCGAGCAACGACATGCAGTCGAGGACCTCGGTCGACCAGCCCAAACGATCGAGGCTGCCCACGACGATCTCGGTGATCACGTGGTGGCCCATACCGAGGTTGCCGGTCAGCACCAGTGCACGTTGTCGACCCACGGTCATCCTCCGCGTCCCGTCTCGCGTGACTCGGTCCATAGCGGGGGTGTTCCGCCAGGTCTGGTCAGCAAACCCATCTCACGTTGCGTGACCACCAATTGCCCACCCACGAATGCCTTGAACACTGCGCCTGGCGATGACACCAACCCTACGATGACGGCGGCGCTCCTAGCGACCCGATGCCCCGATTAATTGGCCCGACCTCTCTGCGGAGTCGGAGTTCCCGCAAGACCGGACGCCCCGCCGCGTCCCTCCCACCTCGGCCGCCTCCCGATCGAACGTTCGAACGTCTGTGTCGTCGAGTCCGGACCCCGGCGGCACCACGTGCCACGCCTTGCCATCACCCTCGCGGTGGCCACCCCTGCTGGTCGATCTCGTACAGCAGGGCGCGAACGGCGCCGCGGCGTGGGTTGGGGGGAATATCGACCTCTCGCGCCAGATGCAGACCCAATCGCACGGCGACACGAACGGATGCGAGGTTGTCCGCTTGGGGGATGGAGCACACTCGATCGAGTCCGAGGGTGTCGAAAGCCTCGTCCAGCGCGGCGGTCGCTCCTTCCGTCGCGTAGCCCTTGCCCCAGGCGGCCGGCACGATCCGCCAACCCACCTCGACCGCCGGCAAGATCTCCGGAAGGAACGTCGGGACCGAGAGGCCGACGTACCCAAGGATGCGATCGTCGGCCCGCAGCCGGACGACCCACAGGCCGAACCCCCAGCTCGACCAATGGTCCATCTGCGCGAGGAGAAAGGACTCCGTCTCGTCGCGGGTAAGGCCGCGACCGAAGGGGAACCTCCAGACCTCGGGCTCGGCGAAGACCCCACAGAGCTCTTCGAGGTCACCCGGCTCGAACGCACGCAAGGCCAGCCGGTCGGTGGTGACGTCGCCGAGCGGGGCGAGGATCGGAGGGGCCTGTGCGCCCGTGGACACGGCCCCCATCGTCGCGCCAGCGGCATCACTCGTCAGAGAGGCGCGCTCGATCTCTTCGGGCAGCGGTAACTTCTCCTCGGGCCGCTAGCTCATCGGGTAGAGCAGGGGACTTTTAATCCCAAGGTGCCGGGTTCGAGTCCCGGGCGGCCCACCAGGTGAGGGGCAGTTTTTGGGCATGGGGGGCGCCTTGCGCGTTGGTGCGGTCAATGGCAGAAAGCGCAGCCTGCGCTGAGTGATGCGGGAGGCCCGGTCAGTCTGGGAAACCCCGGAAACCCCCCGCCAATGATGACGATATCGGGAGCGGGTGTGCGCGACAGGCCCTCGGAGGGGAAAGAGGAAGAGCACAGGGCCCGTCGCTCCACCAACGCTAACGAGAAAGCTTCCCCCTGACGGTTGACCCCCTCTGGCCAGGGGTAACCTCGCCCGGGCGCATCATGACAGATTCGAGTCCTGCACGATGTGCCGGCTGCGCAACCGCCCCTGGCAACGGGGGCGGATTGCGCGCCCCTGGGCGCGACAGGCTCAGCTACCTGAGGGGGGAAAGAGAGGCTACCGAGCCTGTCGCGATCTTGACGCTAACGGGAGCGTCGGGTCGAGAACGCGGTTGCGCCTCAGCCCTGGTGAAGGAGACGTCCAGCCTGCCGGCGGACACGCGACAGGCCCCGGCACCCCCCTCGGTGCCGGGACCGTGAAGTCGCATCCCCTCTCCCCCAGGGCGTGATTGTTGCATACCGCGTATTTCAGATTCCGTCAGACGCGGCGAAGCCCCGGCACTGCCAGAGGAAGAGCGGCACCCGGGCTCTCGTCGCCATCCATGCCAACTATTTCGTTATCCAGTCGATCGCAGCCCAACCTCATCCACGGCGCAAGCGCGACAACGCCCCAGGCCCTCGGAGCCCAGAGGGTTGCCTCCTTCCCAAGTGACGAAAAGGCTCGTTCGGCACGGGTCGGAGCCTTGTCTCCCCCATAGTCGACCCACCGAGCAAGTTCACCGTATGACCTCGCCACTCGCGGAAGGCTCGATGCGAGCGGCCAAGATGCCCACCCGCTCTATTGGTGGCGCTGGAGCTCGCCGGGGTGCCTGGAGCGAGAATGATCGTCATGACAGGACACTTACTGACAGTCGACGGAACCGAGTACGACATCACCCCGGACAATGTGAAGCGCTTACTCGACTCTTCGGCTCGGTTCTGGTTGGACCTCGTCGGTCCCGACGAGGGGTCCGTCGAGACGCTGCTGTCCGACACGTTCGGTTTCCACCCGCTGGCCGTGGAGGACACTGAGCAATTCGGTCAGCGACCCAAGCTCGACACCTACGACGGCTTCTGTCTCCTGGTGGTCTACGGAGCAACAGCGTCGGGGCAGTTGATCGAGTTCCACTGCTTTTACACCGAGACCTACCTGGTGACCGTCCACCGTGATCCGTGCCCGGCTCTAACCGACCTCGAGGCAAGGCTGCGAACCCGAAGTGGGCCGTCACCCGACCATGTCCTCTTGCTGTATCGGGTGCTCGACACCATCATCGACGGGTACTTCCCGGTGCTGTCGACCCTCGACGACCAGATAGATCAGCTCGAAGACGAGATCTTGCGACGGCCCACTGAGCAACAGCTCGGTCAGCTCTTCGATCTGAAGCGGTCGCTAATCGCTATGCGCAAGGTCGTCAGCCCGCAGCGGGACATGTTCGCCACCCTGTCGAGCGGTCTCGACGTGCTCCCCGGAATGACCGAGGACGCCGAGCGCTACTTCAGAGATCTCTATGACCACCTCATCCGCATTAGCGATCTCGTGGACAGCTACCGGGACCTCCTGAGCGGGGCGCTCGACACGCATCTCTCGACGGTATCCAACAGGCTGAACGTCGTCATGAAGCAGCTCACCATCATCGCCACGATCTTTCTGCCTCTGAGCTTCCTTACCGGCTTCTTTGGCCAGAATTTCGCCTGGATGGTGACCCGGATCACTAGCCTCTCGGACTTCGTCGGCATCGGTATCGGTCTCCAAGTGCTGACGGCCGGGGCCCTGGTCGTGATGTTCCGCCGCCGGGGTTGGCTCTCGGGCGATGGCACCGTGCCGCCGGCGACTCCTGCGGCGCGGCCGAGTCGGAGCCTCGAGGGCCGTTGGAAGACGCTTCACTTGCCCGGGTCCATCCCAGGCGCCCAAGGCACCAGGGTCATTGGTCATTCCTGAGAGCGGTACCGGAGTGCTACGCGGCCTAGGCCTACAAGCAATCGCCGAGGATGCCCGCCTGGCAGAATACGGCTCCCAGCGTCGACCCGGGGCCTCGGGGGAAACGGAAACGTCTACCTAGACGAAAACCGAGCCGCCGCTACAGCGCCTCTCGATCGCCTCCAAGCACGTCCGGCGGACCCAGACGCCTCGCAGCGCCCCGGTTTCAGTGACTACAGGCGTCCGCTCGCCAGTACGAGGATCTCGCAGGACTCGCTTGGGAATCACCTCAGCGGGTCGACCACAGGAGGAGGAGCGGGCGCACAACTACCCGAGGCGCTCGTAGGGGATCCTCTCCCCCGCTTCGATCGCCATCGGGAGGCGGTTCTCCTCAGGCGGCAAGGGACACGTAGCCAGATCGGTGTATGCGCACGGCGGGTTGGTAGCCCGGTTGAAGTCCAGGACCACCGTCCCATCGGCATCTGGCTCGTCGACTAACAGGCCTCGTACCGAACTATAGGTCGTCCGTCCCGAGGTGGCGTCGGTGAACAGCACCATCAGCCCTCGCGGGGAGTACCCCGGGAACGCCGTGAGTGTCAGCTGGCGTCCATCAAGTTGGAAATCAATTCGACCCGGCGATTCGTACACGTGCTCGAGGCCCTCCACGGCGGCGGCGACGCGCGTAGGGCGCGGCCGATCAAACTCAACGTAGCGACCGGCCACGCGCCAGCGGGAAAGAGGTGGGTACGCCGGTGTGCCGTGGTAAGCGAGTCGCAGAGCATTGTTCGGATGGCGGGGCCGCAAGATGTCGTGACCGCCTCTCTTCGCCACCTCGAGTACCACATCGCCCCAGCTCGCATTTACGCTGCCGCGCTCGGGGACTATCCCGAACGAGTGACCACCCCGGACCGGCCTGCCTTCGATGACCAGCTCCTCGTCGTCTCCTAACTCGACGATGACCCCGTCCTCGCCAGCTGACCAGGTTCCGGCTGCATCACTGAATCTTTCGGGCGCTTCGCTTAGCCAGTGGAGGCTGGTGATCGCGAGGAAGCCGTGAGGATCGGCGAGCCAGGCCTCCACGTTGCGGTGCCACCCCTCCCATTCCTCGACGAACGTGTCAAGGTCGGCCGAACCGGTTCGGACGGTCATTGTTCCCTCCTCGTGTGAGCGCCTTCACCTCATCTCGGGGCGCCCTCCTGCAAGATTAGGGCGCATCCCGGCATTCGGGGAGGTGAGCGCAAGCAGCTCTCCGTGCCCGAGGCCACCGCGTAGCCCACCGCGCCGTCAACTTCGAACTCGCCGGTGATGCCGAACAAGCGGGTCAGCAGGACTCCGTGTGCTCGACATGAGCGTCGAAGGAGTTACGCACCCGGTCTCAACCGTGCTGTTCGAGCATCCGCGTCGAACCCATGAGCGACTGGGCGATCAGACGGTGTCGTCGGCGTCGAGCAGTGAGCAGGGTAGGACTCGGGAGAGCCAGCGCTCGTATTCGCCTCTGTCCCAGCGGCGCTCGGCAACGAGCCTTTGATAGGTCGTCGGGTTGGCGACGGCCCACATGATGTCGGTGGCACGGGTTTCGGACAGGCCAGGGCGGAGCGCTCCTTGCGCGCCAGGGATCGAGCCACTCGGCCGTCAGGAGCCAATCTTTCCAGCCGCCGCTGCCGTACATCTGTGACCTCGACTGCTCCGAGGACACGACGCTGGGCCCGCCCTGAAGCGGAACCACCCTCCTGAGGGCTGAGGGCCCCATGCGGAAGCCGGAAATGTTTACTCGGACGTAACCGAGCCGGCGCCGGACGGTGCTCGGATGCTCGACGAGATCGCCGCAGTAAGCGCAGGGGGTTTAAGGCTGCTGCCGGCCTTGGATGATCCGACAGATCAGAGGATCCCTAGGATGGGTTGTATGAGGCGTCTTCTCGCCTTCGCAGCCCTCGGTGGGTTTGCCATCGCCGTCGCAGCGGGCGGTACAGGAGATGCCGCCTGGGGTGCTCATCCCTTCGCCTCACCGTCACATGTCACCATCCTGTTGGCCTCGCCCAGTCCCGCTCCAGCTGACGGAGGAGCCCCCTAAAGGTTGAGTGACCGAACTCGGAGGATCTCCCGCGGGTCCGAAGAGCTGGCCGGCATCCGCCGAGATACGCCTTGGCCTCTGTACGCCTTCTCCGGCCCTCTGGGCGGCCGTGCGCTGACGCATCAAGCCAGATGCTCCCGCACCGTACGAAGAGCAATCAACCTCGAAATGGAGGGACGCGTGAATCCGCCCGTGGCTCTCGGAGCCAAGCCCCGTTGCTCGAGACGACCCGGCTCCGCTGAGTAGCTGCCCGCCCTCCCAGTGCCGGCCCAGACACCAATGCGACGAATCCGCCGACCGCGCGTGGCGTACGGGCATGGCTTGGGTCACCCTGCCACCGTCCTCGTCGTGCAGCGCCAGGGCGGCTCGAAGGATCACGCGATCAAAGAGGAATGCCGCCGCGAAGGGACCCGGCCAGGCGCGCGCCCATAGCCAATCAGATGGAGGGCTGACAGCCCGATCCTCCGATGATCGTCCGACCTTGTCGTGGCATCATGAATACCGTGTTCGAACGCTTCTCTGATCGATCACGCAGGGTCCTGGTGCTGGCTCAAGAGGAAGCTCGGCGCCTCGGTAGCGGACATATCGGTACCGAGCACCTCTTGCTCGGCCTGCTCAGCATCGGGGACGGGATCGCCTACACGGCGCTCGACGGGTTCGGCGTGACTCTCGCCAAAGCTCGCGAAAGAGTCCAGGCCAGCCCAGAGGCCGACACCACGGAGACGTTCGGCTCACCTCCCTTCACGCCAGAGACAAAGCGCGCTCTTGAAATGGCATTGCGCGAAGCCCTTGGTCTCGGAAACGGCAGTATCGACAGTGGGCACCTTCTCTTGGGACTGCTCCAAGTTTCTGATTCCCTGGGAGTACGAGTCATGCAAGGCCTCGGAGTTGATCTCGGCAGACTTCGTGAGACCGTAGTGACTGCCCTAACAGATACCCTCGAGGAGCAAGGAGTGGGCGAACGTGGACAGGATGTCCTCATGCGGAGGGCCCCAGTGAGGGTCATGCACACCCCGATGCCCGGAATGGGGCAGGGGAAACTCTGTTCCTTCTGTCAACGGGACCTTTGGGAGGTCCCACATTACGTGTCGGCAGGTTTGGTCTCGATCTGCGCCCAGTGCATCGGCGATGCTCAACGGATCATCACCGACGCAGGGCTCGAGGACCACCAGCTCTCTCTGCCGCCAAGGGTCTTTGGTGAAGAGCCCGACTCCGCCGCACTCGAAGCGGTGATCCGAGCCATCACGGACCCCCCAAGCCGGGAGAACCTCGAAGATTTCGATGAGCTCGAGCCGTACCTTCTCGAAGCCGGCAGACGCCACCCTGGCGTTTCGGCTTCGACTCGTGTCCTGCGAGTACGTTTCCTGAGCCCCACCCTCGCCGAGGTGCAGTTCGAGATTTACCTCGGTGGTCCAGGTGGATTCCCGTTTACCCATCGGGTACGCAAAGACGGTCAGAGATGGCTACGCAGGCGCGACGACCAAGCCGAGCTACTACGTCGCGGTGGCGTCGCTGTGCCGCCACGGGGATCGCACGAGTGACCTAAGGGAAGCGAAAGCTGACTGGTCTCATTGACCGGGCAGCCTCCAGGTACCAAGGTCTGGACCAAGTGCAGGGACCCCAAAATCCTTGCCGTTCCGGACACACCGTCCTCAACTCGGGCCTCCTTGGCGGATATCCGGAGGAACCGCAAGTTGTTGTCAAAGGCAGACCTGTTCGTGACCCGGCCGAAGGCGGTCTGCATCGTGCACGGTCCGTCCCAGCTGTTTCGCCGGGTGGATCAGAAGGCAAGGCACTCAGCTGAAGCTGACCGTCCCGTTCCCGGTGATGGTGCCCCATCCCGCAACCGGGTTGGCGTTGTTGCTCTGGTTGCAGCTCCCGCTCTTCGTCTTCGGCAAGATCAGCGCGATCTCGGCGGTCATGGTGATCGATCCACTGATGCCGCTATACGCACCGGTCCCGCTGTTGGCGACGATTGGCACATCGGATGGTCCCGCCGTGATGGAGGCGGAGCAATTGGAACTGTTGAAGTCGGTGGGCTGGGCGTTGTTGAGCGCCGAGTTCAGCTGAGAGGTGTTCACCATGAAGGTACCCTTCTTCAGCGTGACCTTCACCCGGTCGGTATTCGCCGCGGGCTTTCCCGACGAGTTCACGTTCTGCGAGGTGCCGTAGTCAGCAATGGCACCGGTGATGACGATCGGGTCCGGTTTGGTGCCCGAGCCGCTGGTACTCGGCGTGACCCATACCTTGATCGCGCCACCGGAGGACGATTGTCCAAAAGCCGGACTGGCGCCTAAGGCGAGGCTGCCAACCAGTGCCGTCCCGACAACGGTTGTTCTGATGATCCGAGTCACGTTTCCCCAATCGTGGCCCATTGGGCAGCTCGAAATTAAGCCGCCACCAGGGTGTAGTGGAATGTGCCATAGGCGACCAGAGCTCGTCTATACGGAAAATTCCGTATAGAAACGAGCACCCGTTGAGGTCGGCGTCCTCCACGGTTGGCCTGGGGGATCACGCCTTCTACGACAAATCCGACGCGCGGCCAGTCGGCACGAGGAAGCCCTTGGTGGTCTTCTGAGCCTGAGCTGCTCTTACGCGACACAACGTGTATTCGGAGTCGGCAACACTCGTCGGATGAGATAGTCGCTCACGACGCGCTGCATGCACGTGTTCGAAGATCCGTTCAGCAGCCAACTGTGACCGAACCCCACGTAGGTGACCAACCGGCCACCAACCGCCAGAGCGAACAGAGGCGCGGCGGCATAGGGCGTATTGGGGTCGCCGGTGTTCCCGATGATGAGCGGTGGCCGGCTGTGGATGGCCACGAGGTGTGCGACCGCTCCTGTCGGCTCGGTCCATCCCGGACAGCCGATCAGATTGTTGGCCACGGCCTCAGCGCCGCCAAGTGGGAAGCGTGCAGCAAGCCTTCGAGCCAGGGTTGCCGTGGCCGTTGCGCTCGGGTGGGTCGAGGCGTCATTGCAGGTGATGCTCCACAGTGACCCAACGAGAGAGTCGCCGTTCAGGTCGGTCTCGAGACCCAGGGCGACCGATCGCAAAGGTGCACCGTCGCCGTCTGCAGCCGCTGCCAAGGCCGGGAAGTAGCCCGGAGTGAACGCGGGCGCGGAGAGGTAGAGCAGCGTTGCGGTCATCAGGTCACCCACGGTGACCGGTAGGTCGTCACCGTCACCCGGTGCCGGCAGTGGATTCTGAGCCAGCCGGGTGGACAGGTCCTCGTAGGAGGCCAGAGCGTTCCGCCCGAGCGTGCAACCCGGGATGGTCGAGCAATTCTCCAGGGCATGTTGGAGCGCTCTCTGGATGGCCGGCGCCTCCAGGGTGGCGTCAGCGGAGAGGCTCAAGTTGGCGTCGACCGCCCCGTCGAGGACCATTGAACGAACACGGGTCGGATAGAGCTGTCGGTAGACGGAGCCGAGGACGGTGCCGTAGGACAGACCGTAGTAATTGATCTCTTCGACCCCGAGGGCCAGGCGAAGGGTGTTCATGTCCCGGGCGGAGGTCGTCGTGTCGACGGTAGGGAACAGCTGCGGATACTTGGAGTGGCACGACCTGTCCAGTCCCCCAAACGTCTGGGCGGCAGATCTGGTCCCGGCGACCGCACTGCTGGCTTCCTCTGGAGAAGGGCCGCAGAGAAGCGGGACGCTCGACCCCGTTCCCCGTTCGTCGAAGCTCACCAGGGTGTACTGGCTCCGCACCGAAGGGGGCACGAGCGAGGCCAGGATCGGAAGGATCAGGACCCCACTCTCACCTGGTCCCCCAGGATTGAACACGATCACCCCTCTGCTGTGCGACGCGGGGCGCTCAATGGCAGGGAGAGCGAGCGATCCTCGGGATGGGTCCGCGTAGTCGACTGGAACCCGGAGCGTTCCGCAGAGATAGCCCGTTGCGGTCGCACAGGGTGACCAGGAAATCCCGGCCGAACTGGACGAGGCCGCAGCGACACCTGTCCCGGAGATCCCAACGCCAAGACCGGAGCAGACGGCGAGTGAGGTGATGAGCAGCCACGCTCGAAGCCTCCCGGACCAGCGAATCCCTAGCGACGAGGGACCGATTTCCACCCCCTACGAGGCCGTCCCGGTGAAGAGGGCAATGAGGCGGTCGGTCGCCGCCTCCGCCCATTGTCGAAGCGTGGCCTCGTCGGTACCGCCGATGGGATGGGGCAGCACGAGCAGGCGGGTCTCAGGAGCGCCGAAGCTCGACGACAAGGTCTTCGCAACCGGCTGGAACTGGGTGGTGGTCGTCACGACGGTGGGCTTGCCCGCCCGCTCGAGGGCGATCGCATCGACCACGCTGTAGGCGGTGCAGCTTCCGCAGTCGGCGGCGCCGGTGATGACGACATCGGATTCGGCCAGCACCAACTCGAATCGATCCTCCGCCGCCGGGATGGCGGCGTTGGCCGACAACCCGAGCGGTCCCTTCTTCGTGACGAGCGAGACCGTGGCGCCGGTGCGGGCGGCGAGCGCATCGGCCGCTGCGGTCATGACCACGTCCGCGTTGGGCTTTCCGTTGTCGAGTACGGCAATGCGCAGCCCGGCCAACGACGGGGGCGATGGGGCCAGGATCCCGGGCGGCGGCCCCGGCACCGAATCGGGCAGGTAAACGGACACGGTCATCTCAGCCCTCCAGGGGCAGCGTAACGCTGCGGGTCATCCCCCACGAGGGCACCACGAGCGAGTGCTTGCCCGGCCCTCCAGACACCACCACTTTGACGTTGTCGGGCTCCCCGGTCATGGGGAGCATGTGGTCGTCGTCGACGGTCTTCATCCAGCGGGCCCAGGCCAGCTCCTGGAAATGATGGCGGAACAGCGATGCTGGCAGGCGCGCGCGGTCGAACAGAGTAGGACGACACGTCCTTGCGGGTCAGCGCGGCCTTCGCCACCGACGCGGCATGCTCCGGACCGAGCACGATGAAGTATTCGGCCTGGCTGATCGGCGCATTGTTCTGCCCGAGCGACGTCATCGCCGAAGCGATCTTGTCGAGGATGAGGCCCGGATCGCCCGCGGCCTCGGCGTCGTGGACGTTGTGCGGCCCCTCACCGCAATGGACCGTCACCGCGCTGGGTGCGTCGACCCCGCGGCTTGCCGGGTAGCTCTCCCAGGGCGTGGCCTCGAGATTCTCTGCGGCACAGAACGTGTACTTCGCCGGCTGCCCGTGGGTAGCCGCATCGCCGAATCCCGGCGATGCACCGGCCACATGCAGCATCACCAGGCGCACGGCCCGACCTACCGTCGCGTTGGCCCGATTGCCCGGCCCGAACGCACCGACGCCGGCATTGAAGCCGGCCGCTTGCACGATCTCGCCATGCACGAGGATCATCGGCGCGACGGGGTGCGTGGTCGCATTGACGCCCCGGATGTTCACCTCCGGCCGCGACAAGGCCCGCAACGCGGTGAGCACCACGGGGAACGTCTCCGCCGGGCAGCCCGCCATCACCGCGTTCACCGCCACCACTTGGCGAGTCACCAGGCCCGCCCGTGGCTGCAGCGTGAACAACACCTCGTCGGGTGCACCCTCGGCGAACTCGAGCATGGCGTCGACGCGCTCCGGCGTCGGCGCCACCACCGGCAGTCCGTCCCCCAGACCCCGAGAAGCCAACAGGTCGAACATCGCTTCCGGCGAGTCGGCGGACACCTCCACCAGCTCCGGCTCGTAGATGCTCGGGACTACTGCGGCAACCGTCCCCGATCCGCTCATTGATCACACCTCACCCTTTTCGGCACGCCCAGGCGAGTCGAAGTCTCCGGGATCTGGCGTGCCCCTGTCCACCGCAAGGGGGCCCCTCGCAGAGGGTGGGGATCACCTGCGCCCCACCGGGATCCGCACGACAAGAGGGACGCTCCGGCGCTCGGATGGGGCCCGAACTGCGCTCGGGGCGGTGTTCTGACACCATCCTCGTCGTGGGCGCCTTGGATTCGGGGACCGAACAGCTCCTCGTCGACGTCGACGAGGGGATCGCCATTGTGACCTTCAATCGCCCGGAAAAACACAATGCGCTGTCGCGTGAGATGCGAGAGGCGCTTCCCGGGGTGCTCGAGAGCCTGCAAGCGGATGTTCAGGTGCGTGCCGTGGTGGTCACGGGCGCCGGGGACCGGGCCTTCATGTCGGGCGCCGACATCTCCGAGCTCGCCGAGGTCGGAGCCGCTCTGGCTCCCCCGTCCTCCGACGCCTCCAGCCGGGTCGTGATCGACCCCTGGGCCAGCTTCGAGAAGCCGGTTCTCGCCATGATCCAGGGGTATTGCCTTGGAGCAGGCGTCCTGATCGCCCTCGCGGCGGACATCCGCATCGCGTCGGAAGACAGCCAGTTCGGGATCCCCGCCGCCCGCCTCGGGGCCGGTTACCCCTTTGGCGGAGTGGACCGGCTCGTCTCCGTCGTGGGACCCGCTCATGCGGCGGACATCCTCTTCTCGGGCCGCCGCCTGCGTGCGGACGAAGCCGTGCGGATGGGCCTGGTCAATCGACTCGTCCCGGGGGACGACCTGCGATCCGTGACGTTGGAGCAGGCCGGGGCCATCGCCGACAACGCCCCACTGAGCATCGCCGCCGCCAAGTACGCAATCTCGCGGACTCGTGCGGGAGCCGATCCGATCGACGACGGTCGCATGGACCGGATGGTCCAGGCCTGCTTTGCGTCGGACGACTTCAAGGAGGGCACGGCCGCCTTCGGCGAGAAGCGGCCGCCACGATTCACCGGTCGATGACGGACCCGGCCGCTGCGACTCGAACGCGGGAGGGCGCCCGCGACTAGCCGGACCAGCTCCGGCCGGTGGACCCGGTGGCGGCGACGCCGGACTCGATCAGCCGATCGACCTGTTCCGAGTCCAGCCCGAGATCGGCAAGCACCTCCAACGTGTCGGCGCCCGAGGCGGGGACTCCCCGGCGGATGGCGGCCGGGGTCTTGGTCAGCGTCACGGGGTAGCCCAACACCGTGATCTGCCTACCGTCAGCTCCCTCGACGATCTGTGTCGGCGCCAGGTGAGCGATCTGCGGGTCGGAGAAGACCTCGTCGAGACGATAGACGGGGCCGGCGGGCAGGCCTGCTCGGACCAGCCGGTCGACCCAGTAGGCGGTGGGCTGCTGCTGCATGCGCCTCTCGATCTCCTGCCGAAGCGCGTCCCGGTTCTCCAACCGGGCCCCGGGGGTGGCGAACCGTTCGTCATCGACCAGCTCGAGCGCCTGGACGGCGTCGCAAAAGGTCTCCCAGTCGGAGAGGGCGGCCAGGTTGACATAGCCGTCGCCGGTGCGGAAGCACCCCATGGGTACGACGGTCGGGTGATCGTTGCCGACCTGTCCGGGGCACCCCTCGCCGTTGGGCCAACGCACTGCCTGGAAGTCCATGAAGTTGAGCATCGCCTCGAGCACGGACGTATGGACCCACTGGGCACGCCCGGTCCGCTCCCTCTCGAGCAGGGCGGCCAGGATGCCCTGCGTGAGGAGCGTCCCGGCCGCCATGTCGGAGACGGCGATGCCGGCCCTCCACGGTCCCGTTCCCGGCGGGCCGGTCACGCTCATGATCCCGCCCATGCCCTGGGCGATCTGGTCGACCCCGGGGCGGTCGGCGTAGGGGCCGCTCTGCCCGAAGCCCGAGATGCTCCCGTAGACGAGACGCTCGTTGACCTTCCAGACGTCCTCCGGGCCGATCCGGAGACGATGCTTGACCGCAGGGCGGAAGTTCTCGACCAACACGTCGGAGCTCCTGCAGAGCTCGAGAAACACCTCCCGGCCCTCTGGGCGGGCCAGATCGAGCAGGACCGACCGTTTGTTCCTCGTCAGATTCCAACGATCGGCGCCGACGAGATCACCCCGACCCGGATGCCCGATCGAGACGACCTCTGCGCCCAGGTCGGCCAGCTGCCGGGTACACACCGGCCCGGCCCGCGCCTGGGTGAGGTCGACCACCCGGTAGCCGTTCAGAGGACCGGCACCCGCGCCTCGCCCGGCGGCCGTCATGGCCACGGTGAAGAGGCCGTGGTGCGGAGGCGCATGACGCCCGTCACCATACTGGCGGCTCGTGCGCCCCGGTGGTCTCGCTCGTCTCGCGCCTACGCTCCCCGTAGCTCCGACCCGTCGGGCTCCGACCACCGGCCAACGGCAGGCGACGGCCAACCAGCAGGGGGGAACCATGAACATCGGTGAGCTCGAGATCCACTCCGTGTTCGACGGCAAGGCCACCGTGCCGCCCGGTCCGACCTACGCCGCTCTCGGTGTCGTCGGCAAAGGGGCGGCCCCGGAGGACTGGGCAGCTCACCGGGACCTCCTCAACGAAGAGGGGAAGCTCGAGATTGCGATGGGCGGGTTCCTCGTCCGGAGCGGAGACCGCAGGATCCTCATCGACACCGGCATCGGCCCGATGGACGGGAACCAGAACTTCGGGCAGCTGTTGGGGAGCCTCGGCACGCTCGGACTGTCAGCGGCCGACGTCACGGACGTCGTCCTGACGCATCTCCATTTCGACCACATCGGCTGGGTCTCCCGTGACGCCGAGCCCGTCTTCCCGAACGCCACCTACCGGTGCGACATCCGTGACTGGGACCACTTCGTCGGCACCGACGATCACGCCACCAGGGCGATGAACCCCGTCACCGAGCGGTTCGAGCCGTTCGACGGAGACGTCTCACTCGCGCCCGGCATCGACACCCGCCTCGCTGCGGGGCACACCCCCGGTAGCTCGATCATCGTCCTGTCATCGGGAGCCGCTCGTGGCCTGCTCGTAGGCGACGTCGTCCATTGCCCGGTCGAGCTCCTCGACGACGAATGGGGCGGGATGGGAGACGTCGATCCCGAGCTCGCGAGGCGCACCCGCAACTCGCTGGCCCGCGAGCTCGAGGGCTCCGAGGTCCCCGTCGCCGCCGCACACTTCCCCGGCCTCCAATTCGGTCGCCTGCTCACCGGCGAGGGACGCCGTAGCTGGCTGTTCCAATAGCGACACGCCATGCCCGAGCTCGAGAACCAGTCGCTGCCAGCGGACGCCGTCGGCCTTCTCCAAGGCCTGACGACGACACGAACGATTCGGCGTTACCGGGACGAGAAGATCCCCACCGAGGCGCTGCGGGCAATGCTCTTCGCCGCCACGCGGGCGCCCAGCGGTTCGAACCGGCAGCCGTTTCGCTTCGTCGTCCTGACGGACGGCCCCAATGCTCGAGCCGCAAAGAAGTTGATCGGCGAAGCCGCCCGGCGAGCGTGGGAAGGCAAGCGGCGGGCAGACGGCTACGACACCGGCTCGGGTCAGCTCGAGACCTCGCCCAAGCGTCGCATGGCCAGGGCCATGCAGCAGTACGTCGATGAGTTCGAGCGGGCCCCCGTCCTGGTCCTGCCCTGCTTGGTGCGCTATCGGGACCCGACTCCGGGCGAAGGCGCATCGATCTATCCGGCATGTCAGAACCTCCTGCTGGCAGCCCGAGCTCTCGGCTACGGAGGGGCCTTCGCCATGTGGAACTTCGCCGTCGACGCCGAGCTCCGGACCCTGCTCCGGGTTCCCACCGGGACGTTCCTCGCCGGCACGATCACTCTCGGCCGGCCTGCGGGACGCCACGGCCCCGTGCGCCGTCGGCCGATGGCCGAGCTCGTCTACGGCGAGACCTGGGGCGAGGCACCGGACTGGGCCGTCGACCCACCGGGAACGGGGTTTACGTCGGCCGGGCCAGCGCAACGACCGAGGTGATCCGGCCGACCAGCGGCCACGTGTCCCAGGTGAGGGCCACTGCGGGACGACGTCCATGCTGGTAGAACTGCGCCATGTCGCTGCGGACCCTGCGTGACCTGCGCGTCCTCGAACTGTCGACGGGCATCGCCGGTGGCTATGCCGGCAAGCTGTTCGCCGACGCCGGAGCCGACGTCGTCAAGGTCGAGCCGCCCGACGGCGACCCCCTGCGCCGGTACTCCGGGTCCGAGGGCGAGCCGGGCGCCCTCTTCGAGTTCCTTGCCGCGGGCAAGCGCTCCGTCACCGAGGTGGCCGATCTGCTCGACACCGCCGATCTCGTGGTCGTCGATCGTCCGCCGACCGCCGAGGAGCGGGCGGACCCGTCCCGGGTGGTCCTGTCGATCACCCCGTTCGGTGCGACGGGGCCCTGGGTCGCCCGGCCCGCCACCGAGTTCACCGTGCAGGCCGAGTGCGGCTCTCTCGGCGCCCGCGGCGAGAAATGGCATCAGCCGGTGCAGGCGGGCGGGCGGATCGCCGAGTGGGTGAGCGGCGCGTACGGGGCCGCCAGCGGGCTGGCGGCCGTCACAAGTGCCCGGCGGACCGGCCGCGGCGCCCATATCGACGTGTCCATGGCCGAGGTGATGTGCATCTCCACCGGGCTGTTCACCGACCTCATGATGAGCCTGATGGACCGGCCGCCCTTGCCCCAACCCCCGAGGGTCGTCGAGTTCCCGTCCATCGAGCCGACCAAGGACGCCTGGGTCGGCTTCAACACGAATGCCGCCCAGATGTTCTCCGACCTCATGATCCTCATCGGTCACGAGGAGTTTGCCAACCAGACCATGATCCGGATGGACCCAACTCGCCAGCCGGAGCTGAAAGCCGCGCTGCAGGCGTGGACGACCCAGCTGACGACCGACGAGGTCATCGAGCAGGCGTCGCTCTTCCGCATCCCGGTGGCACCGGTCGGCAACGGCGAGAACCTGCCCCGACACGAACACCTGACCGCGCGCCGGGTCTTCATCCCCGCGCCGTCGGGCCGCTTCACCCAGCCCCGGACGCCCTACAGCGTCAACGGCGAGTGGCCGAGCAGGACGGCACCGGCGCCGGGATTGGGCGAGCACAACGGAACGGTCGAGGCCCGCCTCCGATCAACGGCGATCGCCGAGGCCGGTGGTCTCCCGATGGAGGGCCTCAAGGTCCTCGATCTCACCTGCTGGTGGGCCGGCCCGGCGGCAACGGCGCTCTTCGGCAACCTGGGCGCAGAGGTCATCCACGTCGAATCCACCCAGCGGATCGACGGCATGCGGCCGGCGGCCGCCGGATACTTCATGAGCCTCCCGCAGTGGTGGGAGCGCAGTGGGTTCTTCCTCGACATCAACGTCAACAAGAAGGGGATCACCCTCAACCTGGCGGACCCCCGAGGCCTGGCCCTCGCCAAGCAACTGATCGGTTGGGCCGACCTCGTGGTCGAGAACTACACCCCTCGGGTCATGGACGGATTCGGCCTCGACTGGGACGCGGTGCATGCGATCAACCCGCGCGCCGTGATGGTCCGCATGCCGGCCTACGGGCTCGACGGGCCCTGGCGCGATCGTGTGGGCTTCGCACAGACGATGGAGGCCATGTCGGGCCTGGCGTGGGTCACCGGCCTGCCCGGCGGTCCGCCGATGCTCCCCCGGGGGCCTTGCGATCCCAACGGCGCGATGCATGCGGCATTCGCCATGCAGGTTGCCCTCATCGAAGCCGCGGAGAGAGGCGAAGGGGTCCTCGTCGAAGCGCCCCTGATCGAGAGCGCGCTCAACCTGGCGGCAGAGCAGGTCGTCGAGTTCAGCGCCACCGGTGCCCTGCTGACCCGCAGGGCCAACAGGACCGCCGGGTTCGCACCCCAGGGTGTGTATCCCTGCCTGGGCGAGGAGCGCTGGCTCGCCGTATCCGTCGCCACGGACGACCAGTGGGTCGGTCTGCGGTCCGCCCTGGGAGATCCGTCGTGGGCGGTTGCCCCGGACCTCGACTCCTATCCGGGTCGCCGGGACGCGGCCGACAGATTGGATGAGGGCATCGCGGCGTGGGCGGCGGAGCAGGATCTGCCCGCGGCGGTCGAGACCCTCATCGCCCACGGAGTCCCCGCCGGTGAGGTGACCGACTTCCGCAGCATCTCCTCCCACCCGCTGTTTCAGGCTCGTGGCTTCTTCGAGACGTGCGAGCATCCGGTGGCCGGCACCCATCCGATGCCCGGGCTTCCGCTCAAGTGGGAGGGCATCGACCGGTGGATCAGGACGCCGGCGCCGACACTCGGAGAGCACAACGCCGAGGTCCTGAGAGGCCTGCTGAAGGTGAGCGACGCCGAACTGGAAGCGCTCACCGCCGAGCAGGTCATCGGTGACTGGCCAGCCGGAGTCGACAGGTAGGCACACCTGTAACCCGGCCAGAGGGCGGCCAACGCTTCATCACCGCTCAGGCGGGTCTACAGGCGTGCAGGTACTGGACATTGCAGCGGACGGTGCCGAACTGCCAGCTTCCCCGATTGTCGATGAGGTCGTTCGGGCTGAAACCGATGCTGCAGCCGTAGCGCCAAGCGGCGGTCGATCCCGGCGCCGGGTTGTATTTGCAATTGTCGGTGAGGATGCCCCAGATCAGGTTGCCCACCTGCGGGGAGGGCGTGTTCCAGGTGCACGACGTGTTGAAGAAGCCATCCACGCAGTTGGAGTCGCTTTGGAGCACGGCGACGAACGACTTCGGCCCGGTGGGTCGCACGGTGGGCCCGCTCGGGATGCTGCAGGTCGTGAAGATGCTGGCCGGGCAGTGACTCACCTCGTAGCGCTGCCAGTAGGCGGGGACGAGCAGCTGGTAGGCCCACTGGGCGAAGGACTGACGCCCGGCGCTGAGCATGGCCGTCGGGTCCAGGGTGAGCACGCGCCCGTTGACCATCGATCCCACGGTCATGAGCAGGCCGTAGTCGGCGAGCACGTAGCGACGCTGGGCCTCGGTGATGTCCCGCTCGCTCTGCTGGAGGCGGGCGACCTGATCCGTGATCGTGGCCCAGCGCGACGCCGGGCTGGGGGCGTCACGCAGCCCCAAGGCCTCACCGATGGCGCCCAAGGTATGGGACGTCAGTGCGATGGCCCGCACCACTCGCGGGACCTGCCCGACCAGGGGGAAGAACTGGATGTAGTCGGTCACGATCTCGAGGCCCGACTTGATGAGCTTGAGGTAGTTCGCGCTCCTGTCGGGCGGGTTCGGCGGCAACTTGAGCGCCGCGTCGAGTGCCGGCAGCGTCCCCTGCTGGTCCTGGAAGAGCTTCGTCTGGATGCCGTCCAGGGTCGTGAAATAGCCGACCGCCCCCGCCGCGGCCCACAGCTCGGCGATGATCTGGTTCGAGACCGCGGTCCAGGCCTGAGGTGAGACCGTGCTGGACGGAGGGGGCTTGCAGTCCGTATAGCGGGGTGGCTGGACGCCCTGGGCGGCGACGAGCGGCGTGCAGCGCTCCGCGAGCAGCGTGCGGTAGCGATCGAGGGTGGCCTCGGTGATGGCGTTGCTCGGCGAGGCGTACGTCTCCTGGCGGAAGTCGGCTGATCGGCCGAGCAGGTACTGACCCAGCGCCGAATACGCCGCAACCTGATCGCCGGTGAAGGGCGGGAACCCTCCGTAGGGGCTGGGACGCACGAACGAACGCGTCGTCGCGTCCCACCGGAAGGTGCGCACGCCGTACGGACCCCGGGCGACGAGGTCGGCGCGCCCGTCGCCCGCCAGGTCGCCCGTGTGGATGGTCGAGTAGTACTCCGGCCTCTCCCAGACGGGGTCGGAAAGTGACAACGCGTTGGACGAGAGCGGAGTCCAGCCGCTCGTCGCACCGTTCCATTGGTAGACGCCGATGCCGCTCCCGCTCCGTGCGAGGAGCTCGGCCTTGCCGTTGCCGTCCAGGTCGGCGGTCTGGATGGTCCGGTAGTACTGCGGCTGGTTCCACCCGCCGGCGTCGGCGAGGTTGGAGAGGGTAGGCCCGACGGGGGTCCATCCGCTGGCCCCCCACTCGTAGGTGTGCAGGCCCGCTATGCCCCGGGCGAGGAGCTCGGCCTTGCCGTTGCCGTCCACGTCGGCGGTCTGGATGGTCCGGTAGTACTGCGGCTGGTTCCACCCGCCGGCGTCGCTCAGGTTGAGCACGTTGCCGATCTGGGTCCAGCCGTTGGTTCCCCACTGGTAGGTGCGTAGGCCGTCGGGTCCCCTGGCCAGCAGGTCGGCCTTGCCGTCGCCGTTCACGTCGGCCGTCTGGATCGTTTCGTAGTACTGGGGCTGGTTGAATCGGGCCGCGTCGGAGAGCGCGGCGAGGACGGGGCCGATCTGGGTCCAGCCAGTCGGGCCCCACTGGTACGTGTACAGGCCTGCCGGTCCCCGCGCCAGCAGTTGCTTCGAGCCGTTGCCCAGGACGTCGGCGGTCTGGACGGTCTTGTAGTTCTGGGGCTGGTTGAATCCCGCCGAGTCGGAGAGGGCGGCCAGAACTGAGCCGGCCTCGACGAAACTGTCGGTCGTGGGGTTCCACTGGAAGGTGTGCAGGCCGGCAGCCCCCCTCGCCAACAGGTCGGCCTTGCCGTCGCCGTTCACGTCGGCCGTCTGGATCGTCTCGTAGTACTGGGGCTGGGTCCATCCCACCCGGTTGCTCAAGGGGAGAGCCAGGCCACCGTCCTGCGTCGCCTGGAGGTGCCATTGGCCGGTGCTCGAATCGAACTGCTCTACCCACAGGCCGTTCGCGTCGCGACCGATCAGGTCGTCGTCTCCGTTGCCGTCGAGATTGGCCAGCTGGATCGTCGAGTAGGAGCTGGGACTGCTCCAACCGCCGAAGTCGGACCACTGCGGCAGCGTGTAGGTCGGCCCGCACGGGCTCGTGTACGTCGGGTTTGCCTCCGGGCAGTTGGGCGCTGCGGCGGGAGTCGGTTGGCGGCTCGGCTTGGCGGGGGCCGGCGGGGGTGACCCCGGGCGCAACGGCAGCGGCGTCGTCGTGCTCGGGGATACCGCAGGAGAAGGCCCGGTGGTCGTGGTCGACGGGACCGTGGTCGTGGTCGAGGGAGTGGTCGCCGGGGGGACCGTGGTCGTGGTCGAGGGAGTGGTCGTCGGGGGGACGGTCGTCGTAGTGGGCGGGGCGGTGGTGGTCGACGAGGGGACGCTCGGCGAGTTGTGGAACCCCGAGGCAGAGCCGTCCGGAGAGGTCTGCGAATTGGCCGCTGCACCGGCCGGCTGGGCAGAAGAGGCGAAGGAGGCCAAAGGCACGACCATCGTCATCGCCAGGAGCGGGATGAGCGCGCGGCCGACCCGGCGTCCCGGCCTTGCCTTACCGCTCGACTTGAAGGAAACGTCCATCGGCATTTTGCCCTCCGGCAGCAGGTCGGTGGTCGTGAGAACCGGCTTTGGCGTGCGCACCCTAGCTTTGGGCCTGAACGCGTGCAACGTGCGAATTGTTTCAGTGGCAGGGCTCCACTCGGCGTGGCCGGATGTCCGAAGACTGTCGCCTTTGTCACCTTTTCGCCCGATAGTGGCGCGGCAATGGCGCTGCGCTATTGCGATGGCACCAGTCTTATGGCCGGCCGGACCCGATTTACCCACAGTGCATCCACTCGAAATCGCGGCGAGGTGTGTTGCTGGTAGAGCGATTCCATATGGATATGTGCCCCGGAGACATTCATCGCTTTCCACTCGAAAGAAGGACTCAACCCATGAGAGGAGATGGCTGCCTGACGGTCCCCGGCTTTGACCAAGGCATCGTGGCAAGAAGAGGCCGCGCCCATTGCCGATGTCTCGGACATCGAATAGCGTTGTCGAACGCTGTTTTGGGGAGGGAGAAGCAATGGGAAGAGGATCCGTAGTGAAGGTCGCCGTGGGCGTTGCCGGCCTACTGGCGGGGCTTGGGGCAGGGACAACCTCGGCATTCGGGGAGTCGGTCTCGAACGGTCAGGTCCAGGTCTGGGTCACGCTCGGCGCGAACGGCAATGGTGGGAAGGTGGTCTTCACCGGTGCCATCGGGGACTACGGCGCCGCCGTCAGCACGAACGCCTCGGGTAAGCCGACCAAGAACAGTGACTACGAGAAGCTGAGCCTCCGCAAGGGCAGCATCCTCGTCAACAGCACGGCGTTCAACGCTGCTGGCAACAATGCCCAACCGTCGACGAACAACACGAGCACGTGCTCCTTCGCCTTCAATTATTCGGGTTCCGTTCAAATTGTGAGTGGCACCGGAACCTACAGCGGCATTACCGGTTCGTTGAACCTGACGGCGCAATTCGCCGCTGTCGGGCCGAGGACGAAGAGCGGCACTTGCAACCAGAGCAACAACGCCAATCCTCTGGCGTTCTTTGCCACCGTCACCGGGTCGGGTTCCGTGAGCTACTGACTTCCTCGATCTGGTGCCGAGCTAAGCTCCCATATCCATGAGCGATACCGATCGCACCGAGGAGGCCCGAGCGGCGTATCACCGCCTCGTTGCGGCCCGAGAGCAAGCCGAGAAGGGGCAGGCACCCTGGTCGATCCTCGGAGAGTTCTTCACCGATGACGCGGTATTCATCGATCCCGCCTGGGGTCGATTCGAGGGTATCCCTGCAATAACCCGCTTTCTCGACGAGAGCATGGCTGGTTTGGATGGATGGTCCTTCCCGGAGCAATGGACCATCGTCGAAGGCGACCGCGTCGTGTCGTTCTGGTGGAACCGTCTCCCGGGCACCCGACCCGACGGTCGGCCGCTCGAGGCGCCGGGCGTCTCGGTTCTGCGGTACGCCGGCCAGGGAAAGTTCGACTACGAACTCGACCTCCTCAACATGGCGGAGGTCCGCGAGCTGATGGAAGCCAGCGACTGGCGGCCAAACGCTTCCCTCAATGCTCCGCCGGCGCACCCCGACCGCAACGTCACGCCGCCGGACTGAGTCCTTGCCAGGGTCACGCCGGGACCACCCTGCACCGTCCCGCAGTCCGCACCGATCGGCGCCACCTCGGGCGTGGGGAGCGTCGATCCCGAGCCACGGGCGGAGCGTAGTGTCTGGGCGTTGCGACTGAGCGCCAGATCCGCAACCCGCATGCGACAACCCCGCCGTGTGACGACGAGGCCGCCCGACTACGTGTCGTCATGAGGGAGGCGTGGGAAGCCCGAGACACCGCATCTGTCGTTGTCTCGCTGATTGACGACATCGAAGGGGATGACTACCTTCCGGGTTCAGCGCAACGTCGACGATTGGGGACAAGATGAGCTCCGAGGTCGTGATCTCCAAGGGCATCGAGGCCTCGTACGAGCCGGTGGATTGGTCCCCGGGCGGGCTCCCCGACGATCCCGACGAGATCATCACCTGGTTGATGGATCCGCAGCATCGAGGTGAGCTGTACCCGCTCTACCACCAGCTCCGGCGGCTGGCACCAGTTCACAAATGCCGCCCGGAGATGCTGAATGGCTCGTGGATCGTATCGAGCTATGCGGACGTCGACGCCCTCGTGAAGAGCCCCATCGCCGTCAACGACCCCGCCGTGGTCGACCACGCCTTCAACCACGGCGACGGCGCGTTCTACAGCGTGATGAAGAACACCATGATCTTTCTCGAGTCGCAGTCTCACGAGCGCATCCGCAAGCTCGTCGTTCGGGCGTTCACGCCTCGGGCGATCGCTCGGTGGGCCCCCATCGCCGCAGGCGTCGCCAACGAGCTCTGTGATGCGGTGCAGGACGACGGCGGCATGGAGCTCGTCCAGCAGTTCAACTACGAGCTGCCGTTCAATGTCATCGCCCACATCCTTGGCGTGCCCGAGCCCGACTTCCCACTGATGAAGCAGCTCGCCTGGGACTTCGCGCGAGCGGGAGAGAAGGTCGTCGACCCGGAAGTCGCAAGACGTGGGGACGACGCTGCACGCGGTTTCACCGCGTACTTCGAGGATCTGGCCGAACGACGAAGGGCCAACCCGACCGAGGACCTGATCTCGGCCCTGGTCGAGGTCGAAGAGACCGGCGATCGCCTCTCCCACACGGAACTGGTCGCCAACTGCGTCCTCCTCATGCAAGCAGGACACGAGACGACCCAAGACCTCCTCGGCAATGCCATGGTCGCCCTCTTCCGCAACCCCGAACAGCTCGCCCAGCTACGCGAGGATGCCGCGCTCACGAAGCCGGCCGTGGAAGAGTTCCTCCGATTCGACGGCTCGGTTCAGATCAATCACCGCCTCTTGCGAGCCGGTATGACAATGAGCGGAATTGAAGTCCCCCAGGGCGACATGGTCTATGCCCTGCTCGGAGCGGCCAACCGGGATCCCGCTGCCTTCGAAGACCCCGACCGGCTGGACGTCACGCGCCAGCCCACGCACCACCTCGCGTTCGGGTTTGGCACCTACTACTGCGTCGGTGCGTCACTCGCACGTACCGAGACCGAGGTGGGCATCCGCACCCTCCTCGATCGCTTTCCTGAGATCCGCCCAGCGAGGGATACGTTCGAGTGGCGGGACACCCTCACCCTGCGTGGGCCCCGTCGCATCGACGTGGAGTGGTAAAGGCGGCGAGACGGCGGCGCGCCCCGAGGTGGCGGCAGCTGCTCAACGTGTGCGCGGAGACCTGGTCCGGCTCTTCGCGGGGCCGACGCACAGCGAGGCGGAGATCCGACGCATCGCGCTGCCCATCAGGGACGGCGATGCGCTCCGTGATCTCCTCGTCGCCGAGGGCGTCCGGACGATCATCGAGATCGGCCTCGGCTATGGCAGCTCCGCCCTGGCGATCGGCGAAGCACTGGCCCAGGAGGGCCATCAAGACACCCGTCACGTGATCGTCGACGCCTACCAAGATCGCTTCGACAACCTGGGGTGGGAGGCGATCGCTGCTGCGGGCATGAATGGGGTCTGCACGCTGGTCGAGGATCGGTCTCAGCTCACACTCCCGAGATTGGTCGCCGAGGGTCTCGCCTTCGATGCCGCCTTCGTGGACGGCAGCCACACCTTTCACAACGTATTTGTGGACCTCTACTTCCTCCGCGAACTGGTTCGGCCGAGCGGGCTCCTCGTCCTCGACGACTGCCAGTGGCCTTCGGTCGCCACGGCCGCCCGCTACTTCGAGGTCAACACGGGCTGGCGACCCGAGGCTTTCCGCCAGCCGACCCGCCTACGGGCCTTTCGCCTACCCGAGCGCGGCGACGAGCCCAGGTTTGAGGATTTCAAGCCCTTCGGCCCCGAGCCGCGTCATTGACGTGAAGGGAAGTGTCACGGCTTCGCTAGCCCCCTCCCTCCACTAGCGCGGCCGGTGCGACGCCCCTCTCGGGCTTTGCAACCCCCCTCGAGCGGTGTCGCGGGATGACCCTTCGGCTACCACCCGAGGCGATGGCAGCCTCCTGCGCCGCGTGCTCAGCGAAGCAACGAAGAGCGACCGCCTCGCGGTGTCAGTTGAGCACTTGGCGCGTCGCTCGAACCAGATCGAGACGCTCACTCGACCCGGGATCCCGAACCGGTATCTGGTCGTCGTCGGGCAGTCGCCTGACCCCTGGCAACGAACGGTCCGCATGGTCCTCGCGGTTCTCGGTGACGCCCGCCGAGCCAGCGTTCCGGACCGTCCCCGAGCCACGAACAGGCGTCCGAGCAAGAGCATCGAACCCCACGATCTCCACATCCTCGCCAGCTCGGGGAGTGCGAAAGGCCACGACGAGGGATCGCCTGAGGGGCCGGTCGAATCGAGCCTCGATAGGTTGGTTGTCTGCTCCGGCATCGCACCCACGCATCCTTCAGCAACTAATTACGATCCAGCGGAGCGATCCGTTGACGCCCGACGGGAGAAAGATGTCGGTGGCGCCGCTCGCCATCGGCCCGGTGAGCCAAATGCTGCTCGCCTGTCGCGCGACGGGATCCGAGACGGATGGGCCCGCCGGCGGAGCGTTCGTCAGCCCTGGCGCCCCTGGTCATCGACTCGCCCTAGTCCCTGAATTCTCAACAATTCCAAAAATCTCAAGGAAAACGGGTCGGAAACCCGCAGCTCACCACGCTGCAGCCGCGAATCACCAGCTGCCAGTGGCTGGACGGTGCGCGGAACGGGCGCCTAGGTTCGCAGCGAACGGCCCCTCGCCCCACGTGTCGGGGATGATCCCTCTCTCCACACCCGGCACGCGGGGCGTTGGGGTCATCTACATACTTTGACAGCGTCCCATCGCTTTCACGGCGCCGTTCACGTCGAGGCGCTGCTGTCGACGGGCCGCCCGGCGCCGGTTCACGCGGGCCGTGTGGCGGGCGCAAGGGCACTGCCGAAGAGGTCCGCCATCGCATCCCAGTGGCGCTGTGCCGCGGTCGGGTCGTAGCTCGGATTGTCGGGTACGGCGAAACCGTGGGCCGCGGGATAGGTCTCGATCGTGTGCGTCACCCCCGCCACCGACAGCGCCTGCTCGAGGCGATCGAGCTGGTCCGGCGGAAAGGTCGCATCGTCCGTCGCCCCGGCGACGTAGACGGTCGCCGCCAGGGATCCTGCGAGCAGGTGCGGGCTGTCGGGATCGTCCGCCGCGGCGATGTTTCCGCCATGGAAGGACGCGGCCGCGGCGACGCGGTCGCCCAGGTGTCCGGCGGCAAGCAACGACAGTCGACCGCCCATGCAGTAGCCGGTCGTGCCGACGGCCGTGCCCGAGGTCTCCGGCAGGGAGATCAGATAGTCCACGTAGGCGGCGGCGTCGCGGGCCACCATGTCCGCGGTGACGCTGCGCACCATGCTCATCAGCCGGTCGCGCTGCACCGGATCGCTCATCAGCGTACGCATGTCAAACGGCTCGAAGCTGCCCGACCGGTAGTAGAAGTCGGGCACCAAGGTGACATAGCCCATGCGGGCCATCCGCTGGCCCATATCCCTGAGGGTGCCCCGTAGCCCGCCGGCATCCGGGTACATGAGCACCGCCGGCCACGGTCCCTCCCCATCGGGAATGTGGAGCGAGCCCGGGCTCGTCCCGTCGTCGGTCGCGATCTCTACGCCGCGTTGGGTCATCGGGGCCTCCGTGTCTCGGGCGGATCGCCCGATGGTATCTGGGAACACGTCCACGGAGTTCGGACCACCTAAGGTGCGTTGATGCCCCGTGCACGTGCCGTGAGCGCAAAGGCCGGCAGGGAGCGAGAGGGGAGAAAGCGTGCCCCTCGTCACAGCCGCGACGAGCTGCGTGCGTTGTTGCTGGCGGCGGGAGGTGCTGTCCTGGTCGACGGGGGACTCGGAACCGGCGTCGACCACATCACGTTCAAGCGGGTCTTCGAACGGCTCGCCGCCGACCACGGAATCCACCTCACCAACGCCTCCGTCATCGGTCGGATATGGCCCGACCAGGCGGCCTTCCAAACCGACGTGCTGCTCGACTTCGCCCAACAAGAGAGCTCGTCCCAGTTCCTCCAGACGCTCGGGCCCCTGCAGGAGATGGTCGAACGGGCCGAACTGGCCGACGTCGAGAGCAGGAGGCTGGCGCTCCAGGAGCTGTGTCGGGTCGGCGCGGCGGCGAACATGCAAGCCATCCGGGACTCCCCCACGTGGGATACCTGGAGAGGCGTGTGGGCCTACGCCTTCCAGCGGGCCGGCCGGAGGGCCAAAGCGTCGGTGAGGAGCAACACCCGACAGGAGGTGCGCAGGACCCTCCTCCGTGCCTACGAAGCCACGACCCGCCGCTACCAAGCCATCTACGAGTTGGCGGGACCACTCCTGGGCTTTCGCCTCCGGTCTCCCTACAGCTTCCGGCAACTCGCAGTGGCGGTGGCGGCCCTCGCGGAGGGCTGCGGCCTCCGAGATCAGGTCGACCCGGGCAGCTCGCGGGACATCCTGCGTCCCACGGGGCCTGGGGGGGAGAAACAGGAGTGGACCCTCTTCGGCATCGGGCTCGAGGCGCTGATGAACCAATTCCTCGAGCCCGACCCGGACTGGCGGCCCCCGGCAGGCGACTAGTCCGCTTGCAACTGAGAATAACTAGTCACGAGGATCGGCTAGTGTTGGCGGCGAGGTTGGGCGGGGGCCGGGCCGGCGTCTGGGGCCCCCCGGAGACTCGACCCACCTCGCGCCGAGGGGGAAGCGATGGCTTCCATAGGAGGATGTGGGCCGAGACATGTCGAGGGGTAGGTGGAGTGCGCTCACTCTCTTGGCGGTGGCGCTGACGCTTGCGGCGGGCCTGGCGGCCACTCCATCGTCCACGGCTGGTGCTGCGACCAGCTGGACCGAGTTCTACACCGGCTCACCGTTCTTTGGGGGCCCTCAGGTCACGGCGACAGCCTGCGCACAGCCGACGAGCTCCGCCTACGGGCTGTTGTTCGCGGTCCGGGTGCAGACCTCGCTCTCGGGACCGAGCAGCACTCCCATGACCGGCAGCCTGACGATCTACCGCAACAATTCGGTGATCACCACGACGACGTCGACCAGCTGGCTCTACGGTGTCGCCCAGGGCCTCGGGCCGGTGAGTGGCTCCGCCGTCCTCGGAGACACGTACGTGTACGCCTTGTCCGTTGGCAGCCTGCACAACCTGAGGGTCGTCCTCTCCCCCAATGATCTCACCGCCTGCAATGGCGCGACGTCCGGCACCCTCGGCCAGCCTTACGTGATCGAGGCGCAACCCTCGCTGTCCGTCTCCAACGCTCCATGGCAGGGATTCGGCGTGACCTGGCTCAACGGCGTACCCGCAAGCAAGCTCGGCAATCTCAACAACGTCACCGTGTACCCATGGACGACGGCGATCGCCAACTCCTCCTCCTATGCGAGCTCCTCGGACCAGGCGACCGCCCAGGCAAACGTCGACTCCACCCAGTGGCAGCTCGACAGCCAGGCGTTGCAGACGATGCTGCCGGCCTACGTGAGAACACCCTTTGCCCTCCCTCTCTACGTCACCGGCTGCAACACCTCGGCCAGCCCGGTGACCTGCACGTACAACTGGAACACGGTCGGCATGAACGACAAGGTGGCCGAATTGCAGCTCATGCAGCAGCTCGGCATCAAGGTGATCCTCCGTGCGACCCCGCCGCCCCTGGCGCCGTCGCCACTGGCGAGCATCACGTTCGGGAGCGGGGCGTGGACCAGAACGCAGATCGACCTGTTGACCTATCTGGTGCATACCGAGGGGCTCACCAACATCGCCTACGACGGGGAGATCAGCGAGCCCAACAGCATCTCGGTCCCGGGAACGACGAACCCGGACCCGACATACAGCTACACCAACTACCGAGCGGCCATGAAGTCGGTCAAGAACGCCATCGCCGCCAGTCCGTACCTCAAGAGTGCGGTGGCGCTGCTCGGCCCGACCGCTTCCAACTCCAACGGGACCACACAGAACGGGAGCTTCTGGGCCGGCAGTGCCTCCCAGACCTGGCCGTCGATCTTCAACGCCAATGGTGACTACCTCGGCGCCTACGACTGGCACTGGTACTTCCCGTGGAACCCGCCGCTGAATGCCGATCCGGACGGCAGCCTCGCCGTCTCCGAGATGGCCAACGACTCGCAGCTCGGCCTGTTTCAGCAGGTCGTCAATTCATTGTCGGCGGGTGGGAACGTCAAGCCGATCTTCATGTCGGAGATCGGCATTCGTGATCCCACGACCGCGAGCGACGGCACGACCGACAACTACGGCGGTACCGGCATCACGACCACGAACTATGGCCTGGCCATGATCGACGACGGCGTCCAGGCAGCCGAGGCCGGCGTCGCCGGGCCCATGGCCTATTGCCTCGACCCCGACGTACCGAGCTCTCCCACGAACAACTGCGGCGCGGTGAGCACGTTGGCCAACGGCAGTGGATCCTTCAACGTGGAGCCGTGGCTCTACGGCTGGTCGATGCTGACCCGGGGCTTTCCCCCGGGCTCCGTGATCTACCCCCTCGCGAACCCGAGCATGAGCCCCAACATCGACGCGCTGGTGGCGAAGCTGCCCGGCACCGGTCAGTGGTCGGCGATGCTCGTGAACCTGTCCTCTTCGCCGACGCAGGTCCAACTCGAACTGCCGACGAATGCGGCGCCGACGGCCCTGAACAGCTACTCGTACTCCGGGACGGCAACCAGCCTGCAGGGGACGTCCCTGGCTCTGCAGTCCCAAGGTCAGAGCACGTCGGGGCTCACGGTCTCCGTGCCGGCGCAATCGGCGCAGCTCCTCTCGACGCTCAGCATCTGAGCCGCCTGTGGCCGGCTGGCGCGAGAGAGCCCCGGCACTCGTACGAGACCGGGGCTCTGCAAACGACCCGAAAGGGCCGGTTGGTCACTCGGCCACGGCCCGGCGCCTCTCCACCGCGAGAGCCTCGACTTCCTTTTGCTCTGCCACGCGCTTGGCGCGCAACACGCCACCCGAGACCTCGTCGCTCTGCTCCTCGTCGAGAGAGAGGTCCTTGTTCGCCGCTGCGTCCTCTGCACCCATGGTCTTCCTCCTCGTGCGTGTCCACTACCCGACCCTCACAGCCAATACCTGCTCGACCCCTGCGTCTAGCCCCTACCGGCGGGTAACGGGAATTTTCCGGTGGGCGGGTGCAACCGGTGTGGCAACCGCGTGACGGGACGTGAAGGCCCGCACGCAAGGCACCACACCGGGGATCCGGACACAATGGGTACCGGCCCACGCGACGAGGGAGGACCCATGACAGCGCAGACAGACCCTCCGAGCTCGGAGCTGATCGACGCGGACGAAGCGGCGCGGTTGCTGGAGGTGACGCGCGACCGGATCGACGTCCTGGTGGACGAGGGACTCCTCACGCCGGCCGCCGGATCCGAGGCCCGATTTCTCCGCAGTGAGGTCTTGGCCCTGAGGGAGCTCGGCGGCTGAGCTCCGAGCGCCCCGAGCTACCAGACGAGCTCGAGGTTCTCGACGCTGCGCAGTCCCCGGGCGTAGTGGAGATCGATGCCCGGCTTGAGCGAGTACTCCGGGATCCGTCGGTGCCACTCTCGCAAGGTCACCCGCAGCTCACGCCGGGCCAGGTGCGAGCCCAAGCAGCGATGGACGCCGGCCCCGAAGCCGACGTGCCGGTTGGATTCGCGATCGAAGCGAACCACCAGGGGATCACCGAATTCCGCCGGGTCGACGTTGGCCGCACCGACCGATGCCATGACCATGGTCCCGGCCTTGACCGGACAGCCGGCCAGCTCGGCGTCGGCGACCGCCAGCCTCGGGACCCCCGGCACCGGGCTCTCCCAGCGGAGCAGCTCCTCGACCGCGGCAGGAATGACCGACGGGTCGTCGACGATCTGCCGACGGTGGTCCGGGTGCTGCGCCAGGAAGGCGAAGAAGCACGTGAGAGAGTCCGTCACCGTGTCGAGGCCGGCGATGAGGAACAGGAAGCAGATGTCCAGAATCTCCTCGCGGGTGAGCTTGCGACCATCGACCTCGGCCTGGAGGAACCCGGAAAGGATGTCGTCCTTTGGGTCACGCTCGCGCTCGTCCAGGATGCCGTTGAAGTAGTCGTAGATATCCTGCGCCGTCTGGTCCTGGATCCGCTTCCTCTCCGCCGGATCGACCTTCTCCGCCTCCATGATGGTGGCCCCTCCCGGGCGGATGATCCCGTCCTTGAAACGAAGGAAGGTGTCGAGCTCGTCCCAGGGCAGTCCCATGAGACCGAGGAAGACGGCCGACGGGAAGGGCACCGCCAGCTCGTCCGTGAAGTGGCAGCTACCGCGATCCGCGAAGGCGTCGATGAAGTGGTTCACCCGCGCCGCGATGTCGTCCTCGATGGCGTCCATTCGCTTGGGGGCGAAGAGCGGGTCGAGGAGCTTTCGGTAGCCGAGGTGCTCCGGAGGATCGACGCTCAGCGGGAGGAGCGGCCGGACGTTGCCCAGCTGCACCACGCCCCGGGAAGTGAAGGTCTCGGGGTGTCGCAGCACGTCGTCGAGCACGCTGCGGCTGGCCGCCACCGCGAAACCCTCCACCGGGCAGAAGAGGCCGCCGTCCTCGATCCACCCCTCGTACTTCGGCTGGGGATTGGTCAGATCGAGGAGCCCCTCGAGCGCCCGATCGGTGTCGGTTCCGTACCCGCCCGGAGCGGACTCGGTGGCCGGCCCCGCCTCTTCGGCCTGCTGTGTCATCCTCGATCCTCCGTCGACTCCATCGAGTCGGTTGGGTCGTGACCTGGAAAATGGTGATTTTCCTCAGGCTACTACCGACGAGCTCCGAGTCGCTTGCGGCTAGGCGACCGTGTGGGCGACCTCGAGCGCCGGTGAGGAGGCAAGGGTCTGGAAGACGACGCAGTATCGCTCGGTCGTCGCGACCAGCCGGTCGAGATCGTCGGCTGGGGCGTCGGACCGGAGATCGAAGGTCAAGCGGATCGAACGGAATCCGACCGGGGCGTCCCGATCCACGCCGAGGGTCCCCCGGAAGTCCAAGTCGCCCTCGGCCCGCACCGTGCCGGTGACATCGATGCCCCGATTCGTCGCCACCGACCGCAGCGTCACCCCGGCGCACCCCACGAGCGCTTGGAGCAACATGTCTCCCGAACACGCCAGGCTCCCGTCCCCCCCGGTGGCGGGGTGCAGGCCCGCTTCGACGAGCGCCCGACCGGTCTGCACCGAGCACGCAACCTCCGTGTCCGCCAGCCGACCTTCCGCCGAAAGCGTCACCGTCGCCCCTCGTGGATTGGCGCGGTACTCCTCCTTGAGCGGGCGTTGGATCTCTCGCAGTTCGTCGCCGTCCATGGAGCCAAGGTACCCGAGGCCCATTTTCGTGATCCCGAGGATCGCTCGCCGAGACGGCCGTCGCCCCGGTGTCCCAGCCCCCGGAGATCGGGCGCGGTTAAGGTACCGAGGGGCTCCGGGGGCCCTGCCGGGCCGGAGAGAGAGGGCGCCGGCAGGGCCACACCGGGCCCATCCATGGTAGTGGGTTCCATCGAAAAACGGACCACGGCGGCGCCGACCGTCCGCCCCACGCCTGGCGCTGCCGCCCCTCCGTCGCGCTGGGTCGGGAATGTGGAGTGCCGTGCACCCGGCGCAGGCACCGGTAGCCTCCGCTTCCGTGCTCCCCGGCAGGTCCATTCGGCGTGAGACGGGCCGCGCGCCCAGGTCCCGGGCCCCTCGGCGGTCGCGGGCGGCCGTGGCGGGCGTCGCGTCCGTGGCAGTGGTGGCCTGCGCACTCGGGGCGTCGTTCGGAGGTCCCGCTGTCCGGAGCGACTTCCGGTACCCAGCCCCAGTACAGCTCGCCGGCGAGCATCAAGTCCCAGGGCGCCGGACAGACGAGCGCCCCGAGCACCTCCGCACCCTCCGACGCCTTCGCGTCGGGCACCTTGGCGTCGCGTGGCGGTCCCTATCTGGTGGACCGGTACGGCCGGACCGTCACCCTCCACGGGGTGAACGCGGTCTACAAGTACGCGCCCTTCGAGCTCTACCCCGACCCGGGACAGCCCTGGAACTTCGACGCCGCCGACGCCAAGCAGATCGCCGCCCTGGGCTTCAACGTGGTGCGGCTCGGGATCCTCTGGGAGGGCATCGAGCCGGGCACAGTGGGGGCGAACGACCCGTCGATCTGCACGCCGGGCACTCCTCGGGCGCCCAGTCAATTCGATTCCACCACCGCCGACGCCTACCTGGCCAACCTGACCAAGACCGTCGATCTCCTCGGGAAGTACCACGTCTACGTCCTGCTGGACATGCACCAGGATGTGTACAGCCAGCCGTTTCGGGGCGAGGGCGCGCCGGCCTGGGCCATCTGCACCGACGGCCAGACGATCGTGCCGTCGGGCGGCCGCTGGTCGACCAATTACAACAACCCGACGCTCGAGATCGCCGAGGTCCACTTCTGGTCCAACGACGTCGTGGGCAACCTCCAGGGCTCCTACGACCAATCGTGGGCCGTCGTCGCCAAGCACTTCGCGAACAATCCCTGGGTCGTCGGGTACGACCCCTATAACGAGCCCTCCTCGAGGGACCTGACGCCGGGTGGCCCGGCGAGCTTCGCCGTCCAGCTCGAGTGCTTCTATACCGGAAGGGCCCATCCGGGCAGCCTGACCATCGGGGGAGGGCCGGTGACCTGCCCCGCCGACGACCCCCTCCAAGGGGTCGTCCCGGCGATCGAGAGCGCCGATCCCCACCATCTCGTCTTCATCGAGCCGGACAACTTCTCGGTCCGCCAGGAGCTTCCCAGCCTGCTCGGCACCATGGGCTTCCCGCGACTCGTCTATAACTTTCATGCCTACTGCGGAAATCGCAACCCGGTGACCGGCGACCCCTACGATCCCACCGCCTGCAGCGACCAGTTGCTCCGCAACATGGGGTTTCGCTTCCAGGACCGGCCCAAGATGGCGTCCGCCGAGCAGCCGGGAGGTCCCGCCTGGTTCATGAGCGAGTTTGGCGCCACCTCCAACGTCGAGTTCCTCGACCAGGCGACCGACTACGCGGGCACCCTCGATCTCGGCTGGATCTACTGGAGCTGGAAGTACTACAACGACCCTACGGGGAGCTCCGACGAGGCCCTGGCGCTCTCCGACGGCCAGCTCGCGCCGTCGGCCACCGCCCTGTCGCAGCCCTACGCCCAGGCCATCGCCGGCACCTTCTTGTCCGCCACCTTCCAACAGGCCGGACGCGTGTACCAGCTGGTCTATCGACCTTCGTCGCAGATCCAGGCCCCGACGAGCGTCTTCACCGCGGCGGCCGAGCAGTACCCGGGCGGCTATTGCGCGTCCGCCACGGGCGGGTCGATCGTCTCCCCTGCCGGCGCCGCGCACCTCCTCGTGACGGCGGACCGCCAGGCCAACCGAGTCGTGGTGACCATCAAGGCGGGCTCGTGCAACGCCCCGACGCCCCCGCCCGCTCCGACGAGCCCGGCCCCGAGCACCTCGTCAACGAGCACTTCGACCACGACCGCCCCGTGAAATCGTGGGGATGAGCCTGGCGGAGGGACCTCGCAGCCTGGAACGTCGCAGGGTGGGACGTCACGCCGGGGAACGTCCCGTGGACGAGTGCTCCGGAAGCCCGTCAGCCGACCGTTTGGTTTGAGGGGGAGTCGACTGACGAGCCCCGTCGCACCACGCCATACGGCGCAGACGGGGCTCTTGGATTCACTCTCGTCCAGAAATTTCGCCTTGCGGGATCCCCGAGGTCCGACGGGCCCTGCGCGAGAATCGTTCCCCGTGATCGGGCACTCCTGCGCCAGCGTCCGCGCCATCCCCGAGGAGGAGCCTCGGGGTGACGACGAGACACTCTGGGAGGTGATCTGCCGGGACTGCGGGGACAACGGGGGTCCGAGGCACGTGCAGCCGCCCGAGATCCTCGACCGGCGAGGTCGGTATTCGATGTCGGACGCACGACGAGCCGCCGATCGGCATCGCCGGGGACTCGAGTAGTCCCGGCCCGGCGAGCCCCACTCGAGCGGTCACAAGGCGGCGAGGACCCCGGCCAACTCCTCTGGCCGTGAATAAAAGGGTGAGTGGCCACCCGGGAGCTCGACGAGATCCGCCCCCAAACGTTCCTTGGCCACACGTCGCGACCAGTCCGGGCTCACTGCTCGGTCCTCGGTCATCAGCACGTAGGTGGACGGCACATCCGGCCAGGCGTCGATGGGGCATCGCTCCTCGAACACGGTGAGGGCTTGGGGCCGGAGCCGTTCCCATGCCCGGCGGGCCAGCGGCTCGGGACAGTCCTGGTAGAAGCCCTCGCCGCGCCGCCAACCACGAGACGGAGCCCTCGCGCAGCTCGTCGTCCGGGCGGGGCTCGGCGGCAAAGGTGACGGCGCCGGGCTCCGTCGCCAGGTACTCGACATAGCTCTGGCCGGGAACCGGCACCATCGCCGCGAGGAAGACCAGTCTCCGGACCGGTCGCAACGAGGCCACGACCGGTGTGGCCAGCCCTCCGAGGGAGTGGCCCACGACGACCACGTCGGCGTCATCTTCCGGCCACACGTGCTCGATGGCCGCGACCATCGTCTCCGCCCACTCCAGAGCGCCCGCCTCCGGATCCTCGATGGGCAGGTCGGGGGCGACGACGGTGTGGCCGCGTGCTTCCAGTTCGGGGCCGAGCAACTCCCAGCACCAGCCTCCGTGCGCTCCCCCGTGGACCAAGGCGTACAGGCTCATGGCCCGGATTCTCCGACAAACGGCGGGCTGGCCGCCATCGTTCCCTGGTCTCATCTCTAGAGGAGATTGTAACAATCTTCGCTAGCTGGTTGACAGATTGAATACTCGAGGCCACTCTGCTGTTAAACGAGGCGAAAGGAGTTTCCATGCGTCTCTTCAAGAACAGCCGACGCGAGGACGACCTGAGAGAGTTCGCCCTGTTGGCAGACACCAGCCGCTCGGAACTGGCACAGATCCGCCAGTTGCTGATCCGGTTGACGGTGCCCGCCGGGACGGTGCTCACGCACCAGGGAGCCTTTGGCAACGAGTTCATGATCGTCGTGGACGGGGTGGCCGAGGTCTCCCAGGAAGGGGCGGTCATCGCCACGATCGGCCGCGGCGAGCTCGTGGGCGAGATGGCGCTGCTCCAAGATGGACGGGGACAGCGCAACGCCACGGTGACGGCGGTCACCGATATGACCGTCTACGTCGGGACCCCAGCGGAGTTCCGTCAGATCCTCGACGTCGCCCCCTCGGTGGCGGAGAAGGTCCGGCGGACCGCGGCATCCCGAGCCCTCCAGGCGGCGTAGGCCGAGCAGGTGTTCGGGGACGCGATCGCGTCCCCGAACCCGGACGGCTCCGGCGCGAAGATCGGGTCGTGACGAGCCACCTGGGTGCGGCGTGCCGGGCCATTCCGGCGGAATGGGGCAGGGACGGTCAGGGCCGCTGGACCCCCACCCGGTGGTTCCCCGAACCCCATTGGGAGGTCGTCTGCCCGGAATGCGGCGACGACGGGGGGCCCCGAGAACTGCAGGCTTCCGAGATCCTCACCCGTCGGGGCTACTACGAGACGCAGCTGGAAGCCCGCGCCGCGGCGAACCGGCATGCGGTGGGGCTCGAGTAGCTGCACTCGTCGAGATCGCGGCAGGGGTTGGTCGGCCGGCTCCTACCGCAACCGGCCCTGAACCGATACGGCGTAGTCGCCTCCGGCGGCATAGGCTTGCCGGTCCCAGGTGGCCCAGCGCTGAGCGAGCTGCAGACCCGCATCACGGCACGCCTGGTCGTACTCCGCGAGCGGGTAGCCGCGGTCCAGCTGGAAGCCGGCCACGAGCCAGCCCCCCGGCGCGACGTGGGCGGCGCACGCCCGCACCAGGTCCGATCGGGTGTGCGGAGGGCAGAAGAGCGGCACGTTGCCGGCCAGGACCACGACGTCGAATCGACGACCGAGGTCGAGGCTGGCCAGGTCCGCCTCCACCCACTCGAGGTTCGGTGAGCGCCCGCGTGCCTCGGCGATCATCGACGGGTCGACGTCGACCCCGACCACGTCGATCCCGTAGCGGGCGAGCTCGATGGCCACACGGCCGGTGCCGCACCCGGCGTCGAGCACGGAGGTCGGGCTCAGGGATCGCACGAGGCTCGCCTCGCCGTGCACGTCGAACCCTTGGTCCGCCAGCGCGTCGAAGCGCGCCTGGTACGCGCTTGCGTCGAAACCCCTTCGAGCGTCGGTCACCGGTTCTGCACCATCGACGTTCAATCTAGGAGTCCAGACGGCTCCGCAGCAGCCCCGCCCGACGTCTCCTATGTTTAGGCGAGCAACACACACCCACGTCGACGCTGGCCGGGAGATCGGGGAGGACACCATGGCACTGCACGACCGCAACACGTTGCGACAACGGCTTACCGACTCCGTGTTCGCCTCGGCCGATGCCGCGGTCTCGTTGCCCAAGAACCGGTTCCCCCTGCACGAGGTCCTACCCGACATCGCCTACCAGATGATCCGGGACGAGCTCCTGCTCGACGGCAACGCCCGTCAAAACCTGGCGACGTTCTGCCAGACCTGGGAGGAGCCGCAGGTGCACCTGCTCATGGACCTGGCGATCGACAAGAACCTGATCGACGAGGACGAGTACCCCCAATCGGCCGAGATCGAGCGGCGGGGCGTCCACATGATGGCGGACCTTTGGAACGCGCCGGAGACGGCCAACCCCGTCGGAACCTCGACGATCGGCTCGTCGGAGGCCTGCATGCTGGCCGGGATGGCGGCGAAGTGGCGCTGGCGCAAGCGGCGCCAGCAGGAGGGCAAGCCCGCCGACAAGCCGAACATGGTCTGCGGGCCGGTCCAGGTGGTCTGGCACAAGTTCGCCCGCTACTGGGACGTCGAGATGCGCGAAATACCGATGGCCCCCGGGCGCTACCGCCTGGAACCGGAGCAGATGCTCGAGCAGGTCGACGAGAACACCATCTTCGTCGTGCCCACGTTCGGGGTGACCTACACCGGGGCCTACGAGCCGGTGCTCGAGCTCGCCAAGGCGCTCGACACGCTGCAGGAGGAGAAGGGCCTCGACATCGACCTCCACGTCGACGGTGCGAGCGGCGCCTTCGTGGCGCCCTTCAGCGCTCCCGACCTCCCGTTCGACTTCCGGATTCCCCGGGTCAAATCGATCAGCACCTCCGGCCACAAGTTTGGCCTGGCTCCGCTCGGCGTCGGCTGGGTGGTCTGGCGCCACCACGAGGAGCTGCCCCAGGAGCTGATCTTTCACGTCAACTACCTGGGCGGCGACATGCCGGACTTCCACATCAACTTCTCGCGGCCGGCCGGCCAGGTCATCGCCCAGTACTACAACTTCGTCCGCCTCGGCCGGGAGGGATACGAACGAGTGCACAACGCCTGCTACGAGACGGGGCGTTTCCTCGCGCACGAGATCCCCAAGCTCGGACCCTTCGAGCTCCTCAACGAGAGCAACCCGGCGACCGGCATCCCGACGGTGACCTGGCGAATCAAGGAGGGCGAGAAGCCGGGATTCACGCTGTTCGACCTAGCCGACCGGCTCCGCAACCGCGGCTGGCAGGTCCCCGCCTACACGCTGACCGGAGACGCCTCCGACATCGCGGTACAGCGGGTGCTCATCCGCCAGGGGGTGGACCGCGACCTGGCCGCCATCCTCCTCGACGACTTCGAGAACTCGGTACGCCACTTCGAGCGCCACCCCGTCGCCGTGGCGATGTCCGCCGAGGAGGCCGGGGGCTTCAGCCACCTCTAGGGCGACACCTCGAGCGGGCCCGTTCAGCAGTCGGGCTGCGACGGGACCACGCCGCTGCTCGGCTTGAGGCGCTTCGCCTTGCACTGGGCCTCGAGCAGCGCATCGAGCTGGGCGAGGACGGCTTTGACGGCGGGGCTGGCGCTGTTGGAGAGGTTGCTCAGCTCGAGGGGATCCTTGGTCACGTTGTAGGCCTCGATCTGGTCCTGCGCCGGGGTGGTCTTGACCGTGGTGGTCGCCGTCTTGGTCCCGGCCTGAGCCAGGTTGCCCTGGACGAGGGTGAAGTTGTCCTGATCCTGCGTCGTGACTTGGAACGGCGGAAGGTGCTGGTCGCCGACGGAGATCGACTCGGGATCGCTCCAGAACTGCGGGTTGTCGGAGTAGCGCGAGTACTTCCATTTCTCTAGGGCTCCGCGGGCGCCCGTCGGCAGGTTGGCGACCACCGTCTCGACGTGGTTGGGCTGGTTCACCGGCGCGTACATCTGGTTGCCGATGAACGTCACGGCGTTGGCGCCGCGGCTGACCTCGTCGTCTGTCATGAAGTACACGGGATCGGTCAGCGTGTTGGGGTTCTGCAGCCCGAGCACGACCCCGGACAGGTCGCGCCCGACGAGCGGGTGCACCTCGTTGTGGGTCTGGGCCAACTGCTGCTGGATCCCGGCGGGGTTGAGGCCGGCGAGACCGAGCATCGTCGGGAGAAGGTCGGCGTGGCTGGTCAGCGCGTTCAGCGTCTGCTGCCCCGAGAACAACACGGGACTGTTCAAGATGAAGGGCACGTGCAGCGTCTCCTCGTAGGCCTGGTGCCACTTCTGGAACATCCCGCCGTGGGCACCGAGCATGGTGCCGTGGTCCGACGTGAAGATCACGATGGTGTTTTGGGCCATCGACGGGTACGAGGCGAGGGCGTCGAGCACCCGCTGCACCTGCTGGTTCACGTTCTCCTGCATCTGGTAGTAGAAGCGCCGGTAGGCGAGGGTGTTGTCGGTGGGCTGCAGCATCTGCTGGTAGGTCTGCAGGTAGCTGGCCTGGCAGCCGGGCTTGGACGCGAGGTTCTCCCCGCTCGTCGCGGCGTACTGGGTCGGATCGAACAGGACGGTGGGCACCTTCGATCCCACGAGCTGGCCGAGCAGGTTCCACCCGGGAGCCGCCAGCGTGATCTTGCCGTAGGCCGTGATGTCGTGGGGGTTGACGAACGAGCAGACCGTGAGCCACGGGTTGGCCGACGGGCCCTCCTGGGCCAGCGTCTGCAGCAGCTGGATCGTCTGGTCGGCGAAGGTCTGGTCGCGACCCGTGCCACCCGCTGCCGACGAGCCCGAAATTGAGGGGGTTGGAACCATGGGGCTCGGGCCCGATCCAGCCGTCGAACCCGAAGTTGTCCAGTCGGTTCGCGCCCAGGTAGTTGTTCACGACGCTCGGGACGGGATTTCCCTGCTGGTCGAAGCTGACCACCTGGTCGTGGGTCCCGGGTATCAGCAGGTCGGCGTCGGAGACGTGCCACTTCCCCTTGTAGTAGGTGTCGTAGCCGCCAGCCCGGAAGTAGTCGCCCATCGTCGGAACGGTGCTGGGATCCAACCAGAACATGTCGTCCTCGAAGGAGGCCTTGGCCGCACCCGTGGTCTGGCTCGCCCCGTGGAGGGACGGGTACTGGCCCGTGGTGATCGAGGTGCGGCTCGGCACGCACGCCGTGGCCATGATGTAGTGGTTGAGGAACTGCAGCCCGTTGTTGCGGAGGGACTCCTCCGCCACGAGGTACTGGGCTCGGAATTGCTGGAGCTGCGGGGACTCGTAGGCGACGGGCGCCCGGTACTCGTCGACCATGACGAAGAGGAAGTTGGGGCGCTGGCGAAGCTTGCCCCGGGGCTGGAAGGGCTGTGGCGTCGTGGTCGCCGCCAGCACCGCCTCGGACTGGCCGAGGTGTACCAGCCCCGCCGTCGCCGCCGCGCCGGCGCCCTGGATGAAACGACGGCGCGAGAAGCCCTGCTTTTCCGTGCTCACCAAAACCCCCTCAGCTCGTTGCTGGCTCCGGCGTGACTGTATCGGGCGCCGCGGGACCCCCAGAGACGTGCGGGCGCTGCCTTTCGGCTGGGCGCATCGCTGCGACCGGGCTCGGTCGCGTCTGCCAGGCAACTGCCGCGGTCCGGTCGGAATGGTCACGCAAGCTTCGCCGTGCACCTAGCCGGACGCCTTATGGCACGTTCTATGCTCCTTCAAGCCGGGATGCAGTGGGGAGCCCGCGACCAACGTGGGAGGACGGCAATGGCCGGGCGAGCCAGGCATTCTGCGGTGCTGGGACTCGTGGTGGCACTGCTTGCCAGTGCCTGCGTGCTCGCAGCCGCGACCACCGTACCGGGGGGCGGGACGGCCGGCGCGTCATCGTCCCCGCAACCACAGGCCCTCACGGGCGCTCCCAGCGTCACCCTGCAGATCCAGCTCCTGGTCGGCCCACCATCGGATCCCGTACAGGTGGTCGGCAGCGATGCGCTCACGGCGCTCGACACCAAACTCCTTGGGGTTGGCGGGTCCGATGCTCCGTCCCCGTCGGATTCCGGCACTCCGCTGGGCGCGCTCTCCATCGACTACGGATCCAACACCGGAGTCACCCGAGTGACGGTGACGGGCGACTTCAACGGACCCGACGTGGCCGGGAAGCTCGCGTATCAATGGAGCCTCACTGCCTCTCCCCCCGGGTCCAAGGCCGCGCTCTCGAACGCCGATTCGTCGACTCCCGCCATCAAGCCCGACCTGCCGGGCACCTATGGGGTCACAGCGACGGTGCGCGACGACCCTGGAAAGGCAACGGCCGCAACCAGCTCCACCGAGCGAGTGGCCATCAGCGCGGTACCGAACGACCCGCCGCTCGGAGTCCCCATTCACACCGTGGCCTCGGAGTCGGGTGCGATCAGCGTCAACGGCGTCGTGGCGAAGGACACGGGCGTCACCAACACGATGTCCTGGGCGGTGATCAATCGAGCCGACCGGGCGCTGGTCGACGGCTATTCCGGCACCGTCCCCGCCGACACGGGCGGGCTGTCCCAGCTGGCCCACAAGGCCGACCAGCTCAAGGGCGCCAACAACTACCTGATGGTGGTGAACAGTCCGGCGAGCTCCAAGCCGATCTCCGACTACGCGGCCCTCTTCACCGCCCTCGGCGTGGGCCCGCTCAGCGACCAGAGCAAGGTCGAGCTCGGCGAGGGCCGTTCCTTTTCCCTCATCGGCATACCGGGCGGCCAGCCGGGCGGTGCCTGGATGGCCTTCGGCTCGACCGTGGGATCAGGGCCTCGACAGGCCTCGGACCTCTCCGGACAGATCCAGCTGAACCCGGCAACGTCCACGTACCAGTTTCTCCCGACGAGTTACCCGGTCTTCGACACCCGCGCCGCCGGATCGTCCGCGACCACAAACGTGGTCCAGGTCGGGGGCTTTCCGGCGTATCAGGTATCGGTGCCGACGGGACAATCCGGGTTCCAGATCGTCGCGCTCGACCCCACCTCCCTGGCCCTGCTCCCCAACGGGAACCGGGTCTTCGCCACCAACGGCTCCGGCAGCGACGGCGCCAACGAGGAGGCCATGGCCAACTACCTCAGGGTGCTGGCGAATCAAGTGCCGATGCCCGTCGTGATGGTGCAGAGCATCGGGCAGCCCGCTCCGGTCGGGCCGGCGTGGGCCAAGATCGCGAACCAGCTGGTTCGCTTTGGCGCGACCGCCGCCATCTTCAACGCGGTCTCCTCCGCCAACGCCGCACCGAGCTACGCCTTCGTCGGGCGAGGCGAGTCGGGGACGCTGGCGGAGCGCTCCGCCCCGAGCGCCGAAGCCGCGAGAAACGCCGGCGCCAATGGTGCCCTGGCGGGTGACCTCTACCGGACGAGGACCGACCTGTTCTCGCCGATGCTGGCCGATCCCCCGGACAAATTTGGCAATCCCAACACCGAGCTGGTCTCGATCGCCTACCAGCAGCCCACTCCGTGGCCCAGCTTCGACCCGAGCCACCCGGACAGCCCGATCACCCCCCAGGAGACGGCGGCCATGGACTGGATCGGGAAGCACAAGCTGCAGCTGTGCAAGACCGACGACCCGGCACCCTGCAATGTCCGCCACGCCTACTACGAGGATTACAACAGCAACTCGTGGGCCACGTGGTTGACGATCCTCGGTGACCTGAAGAACCACTGCCCCGACGGCACGGGCACGGACGGAACCACCACGGTGGCCTTCACGTCCGCCGTCTGCAAGAACGTGGCCGCCGAGCTGTTCGACGAGGTCGGCATGCGCAACCGGGTCGCCGGCTACATCGACTCGCTGAAGCAACCGTTCTCCGACATCCAGACTCGCTCGCAGGTCGATGTGCAGACCATCGGCAACGACATCGTCGAGGACCTCCGCCCCCCACCGGAGGAGGTGGGCCCGAACGGCGTCCAGATCGCACGGTTCGTCTCCAACGTGTTCAAGCTCGGCTTCGACATCGCGGGCGAGAAGAACCTGAAATTCTTCCTCGAGGCCGTGGGCATCGCGCTCTACCTGGTGGGGACGTACGTCGGCAAGAACACGGCCCCCACGTTCGACTCCCAGATACGGGCGACCGTCTCGTACCTCTCGACGGCGGTGCTCGACCGCTTCGACACCGCCAAGAAGGAATTCAACGCCATCGGACAGCTCATCGTGAGCGATTACGGCAAGATGAAGGCCGCCGCCGCGAAGGTCGACACCGATTGGAAGCCACCGGACCCGGCCGTCAAGGAGGCCGCCCTGCGGACGGCAGTGAAGGCCTTCTATTACCAGACGCTCGTGCCGGTCGCCTACCCGAACCTGTTCCGGGCGGACAAGACCGTCGGCCCCCCCAACACCGCGGGAGAGATCACGTGCGGGAGCGCCAAGCCCTGGAACGACGGCGAGCCGCCCACCGCCCAGGACAACCAGACGACCGACTTCGCCGCGAACGGCACGCCCATCTCCCCGGTGGTGTTCATCCGAAAGAACGGCCGGTACCTCTGGGGCGACCCACCGAGTGGCGAGATCTTGGCACCCCTGTTCGAGAAGTCTGGACCGGACCTGCCCGGCCTCGGACTCAACAAGGCGCAGTTCTATTCCATCGTCAACTGGCCGAGGGGCAAGACGGTCAAGGTCGGCGCGGACCTGTGCGGGCTGACCGGCGGGTGAGCCGAGGGCATCCGGCGGGCAAGAGGATCGATCGGGCGTGCCTCAGGGGGTCAGCTCTTGGAGGCGCAGAGGCCCATTCTCCGTGCCCGCCTGTCCCGTCGTACCGGTCACGATCGCCGTCGTCGCCCCCCACTCCCCGACGCTGCCCGCAGTGACCTTGAAACGGTCCCTCGCCCCGTCGATGATGCCCGCGATGTTGCTGTTGGTCGTCGCGAACGTCTGGATGCCAAAGGGGGCCTTCTCCGCGTTCCAGTGGAGGGATCCGCCGCCGTCGCGGAAGGGATAGTCGGAGGTCAATGACCAGATTCCGTAGCAACCCCCGGCATTGGTCAGGTACGCATGGTTGCAGGGCGGATCGCCGATCTCCTGCTTGTAGACGAAGAGCCGGGCGAAGAACGGGCGGCTGGTCGCCGGTTGGCCGGCGGTCCCGTACTGAAGGTACCCGTCGAGGTTGAACGTCCTTGCGAGTCCGGCAGCGGCGGACAGTGCGAGGGGACCGAGCTGGACGCCCCCCTGCCCCGCCTGGTCGACCGTGCCGATCTTCGAGCTGGCGCTCCACTCGGGGACGGTGCCCGAGGCGACGTAGGCGCGAGAGGGACAGGGTTTGCCCTTGAGGCAGGCGTAGGAGCTCGTGCCGTCGATCTTCCCCGTGAGCGTGCTCCCCGAGGGTGCCTCCAGCACGAAGGTCGTCTCCGACGCCTTCGCGTCCCAGCGGAAGGATCCGCCCTCACCGCGGAAGGGGGCTGTGGAGTCCGAGGTGAAGGTGCCCGTGCAGCTGCCCTGGCCCTTCAAGAGCGCGGCGCTGCAGGCGGGATCGTCGGGGGTGTCCACCACCTCGAGGGTGGCTCGGAACCCGTGGGTGGTGACGGGCTGGGTGCCCGTCGAGTAGCTGAGGTAGCCCTGCAGGCCGACCGTGCGCTGCAGGCTCTGGTAGAGCAGGTAGCCCTGGATATTGTACGAGTAGAGGCCGTGGGTCCGGTCGTAGGCGAGGTTCAGGAAGAGCGGCCCGCCTTTGTTCCCCGCCCCCTTGGAGGCGTCTTCCCCGCCAAAGATGGGGCCGAGCGCACCCCACGTCGGGACATCAGCGCTGAGGACGTAGAACTCGGCCCTGCCCCGATTGAGGGTCCAGGCGTTGATGACGTTCGCGCCAGCAGTGATCCTGACGTCGATCCCACCCTTGTACGGCCCTTCGGTCCTGGTGCCCGGGCTCCAGCTGATCGACCAGCGCCCGAATGGCGGGTTGGAAGAGACGTCGTCGGACCTCGGAGAGCACGAACCACTTGCCGGTTCGAGGCCATCCCTGCATTCGGCCAACCTCATATCGACGCGGTGGTAGGCGTAGGTGGGCGCACCCGTGCCCGGGGTTGGCGTCGTGGGCGCGGGCCCCGTGGTCGCGGGTGACGTGGTCCCGGGCGCCGTGGTCGCGGGCGCAGTCGTCGTGGGTGCCGTGGTCGCGGGTGACGTGGTCCCGGGCGCCGTGGTCGCGGGCGCAGTCGTCGTGGGTGCCGTGGTCGCGGGTGACGTGGTCGTGGACCCCGTGGTCGTAGACCCGGAATCCGCGCCGCTCGCCTGGGCCGTTCCCGGGCCGGCGCTGATGAGCACCGCCGCAACCGCGAGCGTCGCCGCGAGACCCCAGAGCACGGCCAACGCTCCACGCCATGGCACGACTGGAGTTTGCCTGCGCAACTTCCCTCTCCGTTGGCCGGTCCGATGCTGCCTTCGCCGCTGGGTCCGCACGCTCGGTCCGTTGGTCAGCTCGCCCGTGCATCATTATCGCCGGCTCTGATCCACCCGAGCGCACATTCCCGAGATTTGCTCGGCGACCGTGACAGAACAGTGAAGTGCCCCGGGCAAGTGCGTGCACCCGCTCCAGCCCGACGCGAAAGAGCCGGCCCGGATCACTCCCCAAGAGGGCCTTCGGCCTCCATCTCGGACGCCCCATTCGGCGGCTCATCGCGACCGCGCTCGTTCGCGTTTGCTAGACAACTGCCGGAGTCCGGTGAGAGCTGTCGCGGAGGCGCCGCAGTCCACCGGAGAGGGGAGAATGAGATGAGTGAGCTCGCGGAGCGGGTCTCGCGGCGCTTCCTGCTGCGCTCGGGACTGGTCGCGGCCGGGGGCCTGGCCGCCGCCGGCACGTTGGCGGCCTGCGGATCGTCGGATTCGGCATCGGATGCCGCCACCTCGTCGACGACCACCACCACCCCGGTGAGGAACGGGGACGAGGCGCTGCAACGGCTCATGGCGGGCAATCGCCGCTTCGTGGAGGGCGTGCCGGTCAACCAAGGACGCGACAGCGTGCGGCGGGCCGCCGAGGCCGAGTCCCAGGCGCCGTTCGCCATCGTTCTCGGCTGCGCCGACTCGCGGGTCACCCCCGAGGTCCTCTTCGACGAGGGCATCGGCGACCTCTTCTTGGTTCGGGTGGCCGGCAACACGGCCAACGATCCGATCCTCCTCGGCAGCATCGAGTATTCGGCGGAGGCGCTCGGTTCCGTTCTCGTCATGGTGCTCGGCCACGAGAACTGCGGTGCCGTCAAGGCGGCGGTCAGCCGGGTACAGGACGGCACGACCCAGCCGGGCCACATCGACTCGTTCGTCGACCCGATCATCCCCGCCGTGGAAGCCGTCATCGACACGCCGGCCGACCAGATCGTCGACGCCGCGATCCGGAAGAACGTCCAGCTCCAAGTCCAGGAGCTGGCAGCCTCCGAACCTCTCCTCGCCCCCCTCGTCACCGAGGGCAAGCTCAAGGTGGTGGGGGCCGAGTACCACCTCGAGAGCGGGGTCGTCGAGGTCCTCAGCTGATCCTTGGAGCCGGGGCCGGATCCGAGGACCGGCGATCCCAGGCCTACATGGAGGAAACGTGCTTGGCGAGGGCCCGGGTGTCCGCCCCCCGTCCCTCGAGAAGCGGCTTGGTCACCTGCTTGCGCTCCTTCTTGGCCAGGGGCTCGAGGGTGACCCGCATGCCGAGGGCGGCGGCCAGCTCGGCCAGGGTGCCGAGGGTGGGATTGGCCGAATGGAGGGAGAAGAGCCGCCGGACCGCAGCCGGGTCGGCACCGATCGCCCTCGCCAGCTCGGCCTTGGACATGCCAGCCGCAGCCCGCGCTCCGTCGATCTTGCTGACGAGACCGTCGATCGTGGCGGACCGGACCGACTGGCGGATCTCGCGGCGCCGGGCCTCGGGATCGACCTGGTCCTCGGCTACATCGTTTGCGGGGCTTACCGACTCGCCCATCAACCCTCCATCTACGCAGCAGATGACTGTTACATCCCTGCCGCAACAACGTTGCTTACAAGCATGTAACCGTATCATAAATGTTACGGAGGGAAGGGGGGATCTGAGCGGCTCCCCAGCAGCATCACGCCCGCCGGTGCCCTCGCTCAGCCGCGTGCTCCGCTCGGTCTTGTTCGCAGCTCCGGGAATTGGTCCTCTCGCCACTCCATGGTCGGCGGCGATCCGGGGGGGCGTGACTCCTCCCGAGCGCGCAGCTCCACCCTGCGGATCTTGCCCGAGATGGTCTTCGGCAGCTCGGCGAACTCGAGGCGCCGCACGCGCTGGAACGGCGCCAGCTTGTCGCGGGCATGGCGCAGGATGGATCAGCGCGGTCGCCGAGGTGGGCTCATGTCCCGGAGCGAGGGTCACGTAGGCCTTGGGAACGGCGAGGCGAATCGGGTCGGGCGCGGGCACCACCGCGGCCTCCATCACCGCGGGGTGCTCGATGAGGACGCTCTCGAGCTCGAAGGGACTGATCTTGTAGTCCGAGGCCTTGAACACGTCGTCGGTGCGTCCCACGTAGGTGACGTACCCGTCGTCGTCCAGGGTGGCGACGTCGCCGGTGTGGTAGTAGCCCCCGGAGAGCGCCTCTGCGTTGCGATCGGGATCGTCGCGGTACCCGCTCATCAAGGTGAGCGGGCGCCGTGACAGGTCGAGGCAGATCTCACCCTCCCGGGAGGCCAACCCGCTGACGGGGTCCACGAGGCGAACCGGGCAGCCGGGCAACGGACGGCCCATCGAGCCGGGCTTCAAGGGTGCACCGGGCACGTTCCCGATCGAGGCGGTCGTCTCGGTCTGGCCGTAGCCGTCGCGGATCGTGAGCCCCCAGGCTCGCCCGACCTGATCGATCACCTCGGGATTGAGCGGCTCCCCGGCGGCAACCACCTCCCGCAGGTCCCACGGGCCACCCGAGAGGTCGGCCTGGATGAGCATCCGCCACACGGTCGGGGGGGCGCAGAACGAGGTCACACGCTCGGTCTGCAGCTGCTCGAGCAGCGCCGGTGCGTCGAAGCGGGCGTAGTTGTAGACGACGACCGTCGCCTCGGCGTTCCAGGGAGCGAAGAAGCAGCTCCAGGCGTGCTTCGCCCAGCCCGGAGAGCTGATGTTCATGTGGACGTCGCCGGGCCGCAGCCCCAACCAGAACATGGTCGTCAGGTGGCCGAGCGGGTACGACACCTGGGAGTGCTCGACCAGTTTGGGTCGGCTCGTCGTGCCCGAGGTGAAGTAATAGAGCAGAGGGTCGCCCGGCGAGGTGCCCGGATGGTCCAGCGGGGCGCCCTCTGTCCCCTCCGCTTCGTCGAGACCGAGCCAATCGGCGGGGCCGTCGCCCACGCGGAACCGTCCGTAGTCGCCGGGGACCTCCGAGAACTTGGCCAGGTCGGACCCCGCGGCGATCACGTGGCGGGCGCCCGAGCGCTCGATCCGGTCCGAGAGGTCGCCGGGCCCGAGGGCGGTGGTGGTGGGGACGATGACGGCGCCGAGCTTGACCAGCGCCAGCATCGACTCCCAGAGCTCGATCTGGTTGCCCAGCATCACGAGCACGGGATCGCCACGGGCGAACCCGTGCCCGGCGAGCCACCGGCCCAAGCGGTTGGAGCGTGTCGCGAGCTCACCGAAGGTCAGCCGCTCGGCGCTCCCGTCCGTCTGCACCACGACGAGCCCCGGTCGATCGCTCCCGGCGGCGAACGAGTCGAACCAGTCGGTCCCCCAATTGAAACGGCCTCCGAGCTCGGGCCACCGAAAGGTCTCGACGGCTCGATCGTGCTCGCCCCGGAGTGCGAGCAACTCGTCACGAGCCGCCCGAAATGCGCCGCCCTCCTCCACCGCCCACCTCCCACCCGGCAGCCGCCGGGACCCGAGACGACCAGCGATGTTAGACCTCGTCCGCGCTCCCGTCCCCCTCGTCCTCCGCTTCGCCGTCTGTCCCTCCGGCCGGGTAGGTCGTGATCTGCGTCGCCTTCACCGATGCCCAGACCGGCGAGCCGTCCGTGAGGCGCAGCTCGGCCAGGGCGACCGCCGTGATCTCCGCCGCGACTCGGATGGGATCGTCGAGCAGCACCCTCGCCCGGTCGCCCATGAGATGGACCTCCCTCACGCGGGTCTCCCACGTGTTGCGCGGGCTCCCATCCGGGCGTTCGAGGTAGAGCGCGATGTCGTTGGGGGTGATGACCGCGAACAGGTCCCCGCTCACCGGTGAGGCGGTCTCGAGCGTGGTGCCCTCGGGCAGGACCAGGAGGCGGTCCCGACCCCGACCCTGGAGCAGGTTGAGCCCCATCAGCTCCGCGATGTACCTCGTGCGCGGGCGGGCCGTCACGTCCTGCATCGAGCCCTGTTGCACCAGCCGCCCGGCTTCGATGATGACGAGCCGGTCCGCGATCGCGGCGGCGTCGAGCGGGTCATGGGTCACCATGACGCAGGACCCGTCGAACTCGCCGAGGTGCCGGCGCAGCTCGTGACGCACCGATCCCCGGGTTCCGACGTCGAGAGCCGCCATCGGCTCGTCGAGCAGCAAGAGCCGCGGCTCGGTGGCCAAGGCCCGGGCCAACGCCACCCGTTGGGCCTGGCCCCCCGAGAGCTGCCGGGGTTTGGAGTCCGCCTTGTCGTCGAGACCCATCCGGCCGAGCCACGCGGTCGCCCGCCGGTTGGCCTCGGCCTTGGACGCTCCCCTGCTCCTCGGTCCGAAGCCGACGTTGGCCAAGGCCGTCATGTGCGGGAAGAGCAGGTAGTCCTGGAAGAGCATCCCGCACGGCCGGCCCTCCGGGGGAACCAGGACCTTGGCATCGGGGTCGTCGAGCACGGTCCCGTCGAGCTCGATCCTTCCCCCGGAGATCGGAAGAAGGCCTGCGAGGGCCCGCAGGAGCGTCGACTTCCCGCTCCCGTTGGGTCCGAGCACGGCTACCACCTCCCCATCGGCGACCTCGAGATGGATGTTCAGCCGAAAGGCCCCGAGGGCCAGGCGTACGTCTCCGTCGAGGCTCACGAGTTGGTGGCGCCGAGCCAGCGGCCCCGCAGCGACACGAGGACGATGATGGAGACGGCGAGGAGCGCGAGAGAGAGCGCGATGGCGACGTGCTCGTTGGCCTGGAGCTCGAGATAGATGGCGAGAGGGAGCGTCTGGGTGCGGCCCTGGATGTTGCCGGCGAAGGTGATGGTGGCGCCGAACTCGCCGAGGGCACGTGCCCACGTGAGCGCGGCCCCCGCCACGAGGGAGGGTCCGATCATCGGGAGCGTCACCCTCCGAAAGGTCGTCCACCGGCCGGCCCCGAGGTTCGCCGCCGCCTCCTCATAGCGTCGGTCCATCTGCCGGAGCGCGGCTTCGACCGTGATGATCAGGAACGGCATCGCGACGAACGTCTCGGCGAGCACGGCGCCCGACGTGTGAAAGGTGAACTGGATACCGAACCAGTCGTAGAGGAGCCGGCCCACCAGCCCCGTTCGGCCGAACGCCAGGAGCAGCGCCACGCCCCCGACGACCGGCGGCAGGACCATCGGGAGCGTGGTCAGCGCACGGACGAGGCTGCGACCCGGCAGCTCGGTGCGCGCCAGCACCCATGCGAGGGGCACCCCGAAGAGCAGCGAGAGGCCCGTCGCCCACAGCGAGCAGATGAGGGAGAGCTCGAGCGCGTCGACCGCCACCGGGTTGGTGAGGTCCGACCAGAGGGTGCTCCACGAGGCCTGGGTGAGCAGCCCGATGAGCGGGATGGCGAGGAAGGCCACGGTGATCGTGGCCACGGCCACGACGAAGACCGGGGGCCGCCTCCGCCGGATGGTCGGTTGCTGCACCGGGCGCTCAGCTGGCGGGGAGGAAGCCCGCCTGCCGGAGCACCTTCTGGCCCGTCGGGCTGAGCACGTACTGGATCCATGCGTTGGCCAAGGACGCGTTGTTCGTGCTCTTGACCACGGCGATCGGGTAGCTCGTGATGACGTTCTGCGACGACTTGATGGGGACGGCCTCCCCCGAGCTGCCCACCGTCATGGCATCCGTGACGTAGACGATGCCGGCGTCCGCGTCGCCGGTGGTCACCGCCTGGAGCGTCGACTTGACGTCGGGACCGAGGGTGATCTTCGACGCGGGGATCGTCACGTTGGCCTTGCTCAGCGCCTCGCGGGCGGTCGACCCGCACGGCGCAGTCGTGACGCACAGCGAGACGACGCTCGCCTTGTTCAAGTCGGCGAGAGAGTGGATGCCGAGGGGGTTGCCCGGCTTGGTCACGATCTCGAGCGAGTTGCGGGCGAAGATCACGGGCTTTCCGTCGAGGTCCCCGGCGGTCTGCACCGTGTTCATCGTCTCCGTGTCCGCGGAGGCGAACACGTCCGCGGGCGCCCCCTGCTGGATCTGGGTCGCGAGCGTCCCCGAGGAACCGAAGTTGAACGTGATCGTGGTACCCGGATGGGCCGCCTGGAACTGCTCGCCCAGCTGACCGAAGGACCCCGTGAGAGAGGCGGCCGCAGAGACGGTGATGGACCCGCTGACCTTCGTGCTGCCGCCCGTCGTGGTCGTGCCGGAGCTCGACGAACCCGAGCTGCCGCCGCAGGCGGCCGCGAGGGCCGCCACCCCCACGAGCACGGCGACCCCCAAGAGCCTTCGCCTGGCGGGCGTTCCGGGTGCCGGGTGAGAGTGCCGAGTCATGGGTGGAAGCTACCGATCAACCTGGAAGATGTCCACCAATGTGGGCCGTTCGTCCCGCAGATGCGGAAAGGATCGGCCGGAAGCCGCCGCGGCTGCGTCCATTACGGCCTCCCGCACCTTCCGACGTCGTGACGAGCGGCATTAAGCGAGTCCTTAGGTTGGCGTTGACACGTCAAGGCCGCGGCGCATACTGAGCACACGCGACCTTTGGGGGGTGCGAGATGCAGGTACCGGCGCCGTTCGAGTACGAGCGGGCAACGAGCGTGGAGCACGCCATCGGACTGCTCGAACGGCTGGGCGACACCGCCCGGTTGGTGGCGGGAGGACACAGCCTTCTCCCCATGATGAAGCTGCGGCTCGCCAACTTCGAGTACCTGATCGACATCAACGACCTCCACGACGAGCTGGGCTACGTGCGGGCGGGACCGCAGGAGTTCAGAGTGGGCGCGCTCACCCGCCACCGCGAGCTGCTCGAGTCCGAGGAGCTCGCCCGGGCGTTCCCGATCTTCCGAGACGCCGAGCGGGTGATCGCCGATCCCGTCGTCCGCAACCGGGGCACGATCGGCGGATCGTTGTGCCAGGCGGATCCCTCGGAGGATCTCTCGGCCGTCTGCACCACCCTGGACGCGAGCTGCGTCATCCAGGGCGGCTCGGGCACGAGGGTGGTGACCATGGAGGAGTTCCACCGCGGCCCCTACGAGACCGCCGTCGGGGACGGCGAGATCCTGGTGGAGATCCGCATCCCGGTCCGGCCCAACGGCTCCAGCGCCTACGAGAAGGTGGAGCGGCGTGCCGGTGACTGGGCGGTCGTCTCGAGCGGCGCCGCCGTCTGGATGGACGGGGCACTGATCAGCGACGCCCGCGTCGGGCTGGCCGCCGTCGGCCCCAACACCACCGGCATCCCGGCCATCTCCGAGGCGCTGCGGGGCAACGCGCCGTCCGAGGAGCTCTTCGCAGCGGCCGGCGCGATCGCCGCCCAGGCCTGCAGCCCGACCACGGACATGCGGGGCTCGACCGAGTACAAGCGCCATCTGGCCGACGAGCTGACGCGACGGGCGCTCCGCCGTGCGGTCGCCCGCGCCGCTTCAGAGGGGAGCTGAGATGCAGGTGTCCATGACCGTCAACGGCCAACCGGTCGACGAGGAGATCGAGGGCCGCATGCTGCTGGTGCACTTCCTCCGCGACCAGCTGGGCCTGACCGGCACGCACTGGGGATGCGACACGAGCAATTGCGGGACCTGCGTCGTGTGGATGGACGGCGAGCCCGTCAAGTCGTGCACCGTCCTCGCGGCGATGGCGGGGGGACGCGAGGTCCGCACCGTCGAGGGTCTCGAGCAGGACGGGCAGCTCGACCCGGTGCAGGAGGGCTTCATGGAGTGCCACGGCCTGCAGTGCGGCTTTTGCACCCCCGGCATGATGATGACCGCCCGCGCCCTCCTCGACCGCAACCCGGATCCCTCCGAGCCCGAGATCCGGGAGGCCATCTCGGGCCAGATCTGCCGGTGCACCGGTTACGCCACCATCGTCCGTTCGATCAAGTGGGCGGCGGCGAAGGAGTCGGCCGCCGTCGTGGGGAGCCCATCATGACCACCGTCGAGCCCCGTCCCCTGGACGGCTTCGTGGACAACGACCAGAAGCCCGTCGGCCACGGGCGGATGCTGCGCAAGGAGGACCCCCGCTTCATCCGTGGCATGGGCCGCTACTGCGACGACCTGCAGCTGCCCGGCATGCTGCACATGGCCATCCTGCGCTCCCCCGTGGCCCACGCGAGGATCGTGAGCATCGACACCAGCGCGGCCCTCGCGCACCCGAAGGTCAAGGCCGTCGTGACGGGGGCCGACCTGGCGGAGCAGGGCCTGGCCTGGATGCCGACGCTCTCCAACGACGTCCAGGCCGTGCTCGCTACCGACAAGGTCCGGTTCCAGGGTCAAGAGGTGGCCTTCGTCGTCGCCGAGGACCGCTACTCCGCGCGCGACGCCCTGGAGCTGATCGACGTCGAGTACGACGTCTTGGAGCCGGTCATCGATGCCCGCACCGCACTCGACCCGGGCGTACCCGTCATCCGCGACGACCTCGAGGGCAAGACCGACAACTTCTGCTTCGACTGGGAGACCGGCGACGAGGCGGCCACGGCAGCCGTCTTCGAGTCGGCGCCGGTCGTCGTCACCCAGGACATCGTCTACCCCCGGGTGCACCCTGCTCCGATGGAGACCTGCGGGTGCGTCGCCGACCACGACCGCGTGGACGGCAAGCTGACGCTCTGGACCACGTCGCAGGCGCCGCACGCCCACCGCACGGTCTACGCCCTGGTGTCGGGCCTGCCGGAGCACAAGATCCGGGTGATCTCGCCGGACATCGGCGGCGGCTTCGGCAACAAGGTCCCGATCTATCCCGGATACGTCTGCGCCATCGTGGCGTCGCTCGTCCTGCACAAGCCGGTCAAGTGGATGGAGGACCGGTCGGAGAACCTCATCAGCACCGGGTTCGCACGCGACTACATCATGCGGGGTGAGATCGCCGCCACGCAGGACGGCAAGATCCTCGCCATCCGCACCAACGTGCTCGCCGACCACGGCGCCTTCAACGGCACCGCCGCGCCGATCAAGTACCCCGCAGGGTTCTTCGGCGTCTTCACCGGCAGCTACGACCTCGAGGCGGCCTACTGCAAGATGACGGCCGTCTATACCAACAAGGCCCCCGGAGGGGTGGCCTACGCCTGCTCCTTCCGCATCACCGAGGCCGTGTACCTCGTCGAGCGGATCGTCGACTGCCTCGCCGACGAGCTCGGGATGGACCCGGCCGAGCTGCGCATCCGCAACTTCATCCGGCCCGAGCAGTTCCCGTACACGACCAAGACCGGGTGGGTCTACGACTCGGGCGAGTACGAGACCGCCATGCGCTTGTCGATGGAGATGGCCGGCTACGACGAGCTCCGTCGGGAGCAGGCGGAGAAGCGGGAGCGCGGCGAGCTGATGGGCATCGGCGTCGCCTTCTTCACCGAGGCGGTGGGTGCGGGGCCGCGCAAGGACATGGACATCTTGGGTCTCGGGATGGCCGACGGATGCGAGCTGCGCGTCCACCCCACGGGCAAGGCGGTCGTCCGTCTCTCGGTACAGACGCAGGGCCAGGGGCACGAGACGACGTTCGCCCAGATCGTCGCCGAGGAGATCGGCATCCCACCCTCGGACATCGAGGTGGTCCACGGCGACACCGACAACACGCCGTTCGGGCTCGGCACCTACGGCAGCCGGTCCACCCCCGTCTCGGGTGCCGCAGCCGCCCTCGTTGCCCGGAAGGTCCGGGACAAGGCTCAGATCATCGCCTCGGGCATGCTCGAGGTGTCGGTGGCCGACCTCGAGTGGGTCAAGGGCTCGTTCCAGGTCAAGGGGGACCCCACGAAGTCGGTGACGATCCAGGACATCGCCATGCGGGCGCACGGCGCGGGCGACCTGCCCGACGGCGTCGAGGGCGCCCTCGAGGCGCAGATCTGTTACAACCCGGAGAACCTGACCTATCCCTTTGGCGCCTACATCTGCGTGGTCGACGTCGACCCTGGAACGGCCGAGGTCAAGGTCCGCCGGTTCGTCGCCGTCGACGACTGCGGGACCAGGATCAACCCGATGATCATCGAGGGCCAGGTCCACGGCGGGCTCACCGACGGCGTCGGCATGGCGCTGATGGAGATGATCGCCTTCGACGAGGACGGAAACTGCCTCGGGGCATCGCTCATGGACTACCTGATCCCCACGGCGCTCGAGGTTCCGGACTGGGAGACCGGCCACACCGTGACCCCGTCGCCGCACCACCCGATCGGCGCCAAGGGCATCGGCGAGTCGGCGACCGTCGGCTCCCCACCGGCGATCGTCAACGCGGTGGTCGACGCCCTCAAGCCCTTTGGCATCCGTCACGCCGACATGCCCCTCACCCCCTCGCGGGTCTGGGACGCCATGCAGGGGCACCCGACCCCTCCGGTGTGAGCCCGTTCGGCGTGGCACACCGGATGACCTCCCGGGCGAGCGAGCTGCTCGACGGTCAGGTCCCGTTCGTCCACGCCACGGTGGTGAGGGCGCAGCCGCCCACGTCGGCCCGTCCCGGCGACGACGTGGTCGTCCTCGCCAACGGCACGATCGAGGGGTTCGTCGGGGGTCACTGCGCAGAGGAGTCGGTGAGGTCCGCCGCACTCGACGTCCTCGAGGCCGGCGAGCCCCTGCTGCTGCGCATCCTGCCCCCGGGGGGTGAGGAGTTCCCCGACGTCCCGGGGTCCCGCAACGTCGTCAACCCCTGCCTGTCGGGTGGCGCGCTCGAGATCTTCCTCGAGCCACGCCTGCCGCCACCCCGGGTCACGGTCGTGGGCGACTCCCCCATCGCCGACGCGGTGGTGGCGATGGCGTCGCCGCTCGGCTTCGAGTTCGACTCGGTGAGCTCCCTGGTCGAGCCGCCGGCGGAAGGCACGCTGGCGGTGATCGTCGCCAGCCACGGCCGGGACGAGCCCGAATCGATCAGAGCCGCGCTCGACGCCGGAGTGGCGTTCGTCGGCCTCGTGGCCAGCCGCCGGAGGGGAGAGTCGGTGCTCGAGATCATGGACCTCGGCGCGGAGGAGCGAGAGCGTGTGCACACCCCGGTCGGCCTCGACATCGGGGCGCGCACCGCAGAGGAGATCGCGCTCTCGATCATGGCCGAGGTGGTCCGGGCGATGCGGAGCGGCGGGCTGCACGCCTGGCCGGCCGGACCCGAGGACCGCCCGAGCCAGTCCGTCGACCCGGTGTGCGGCATGACGGTCGTGGTCGGCCCGGATACGCCGCACCGGACGGTCCGCGGGGAAGAGGTGTGGTTTTGCAGCCCCGCCTGCCGCGACCGTTACGCAGCCTGATCCGTCGTGTACGTCACCGGCGTCATCCTGGCGGCGGGCGGCTCTCGCCGCCTCGGTGCGCCCAAGCAGCTCCTCGCCTACGGCGGGACCACCCTGCTCGGCGCATCGATCGATCGAGCGCGACAGTGTCCGCTGGACCAGCTCGTGGTGGCGCTCGGCGCCTCGTCGGAGGAGATCCGCGCCCGGGTCGACCTGGGAGGGACCGACGTGGTCGAGAACCCCTCCTACGGCGAGGGCTGCTCGTCCTCGATCAAGACCGCCCTCGAGCGCGTCGACCGGCGTGCCGAGGGGATCGTCCTGTTGCTCGGCGACCAGCCCGGGGTGGACCCCGCCGCCGTCCGGCGCCTGATCGACGAGGCGTCCGGGTCGCCGCTCGGAGTCTGCCGCTACGACGACGGTCCCGGACACCCCTTCTGGATCCATCGCCGCCTCTTCGACACCGTCCACTCCCTCCACGGGGACAAGGCCATCTGGAAGCTGGTCGACTCGGGGCGCCACCGGGTCACGGAGATCGACGTCCGTGGCCCGCTGCCGCGCGACGTGGACACGTGGGAGGAGTACGAGAGGCTCCTCGGGTCCTCCCCCGGGAGCGCCGGGTGAGCTCCTGGGCGAACGACCCGGTCGAGGTGGGGCGCCGCATGGACCGGGTCGACTACCTGGTGGACGAGGGACTGGCCACCGCGCTGTCGCTCGCGCTGACCCTCGGGCTGCCCCTGCTGCTCGAGGGCGAGCCCGGGGTCGGCAAGACGGCCGCCGCCCGTGCCCTGGCCCGCGCCGCGGAGACCGAGCTCATCCGCCTCCAGTGCTACGAGGGGCTCACGGCGAGCGAGGCCCTCTACGAGTGGAACTACCAGCGCCAACTCCTCGCCATCCGGCTCGCCGAGTCGCGACACGAGACCCTGGCCGACGCCGACCTGTTCACCGAGGAGTTCTTGCAGGAGCGGCCCATCCTGCGGGCGGTGCGCTTCGCGGGACCCGAGCCGCCGGTCCTCCTGATCGACGAGATCGACCGGGCGGACGACGAGTTCGAGGCGCTCCTCTTCGAGTTCCTCGGCGAGGCCTCGATCACCATCCCCGAGCTCGGCACCTTCGCCGCGGCACGACGGCCGACCGTGATCCTCACCTCCAACCGCAGCCGAGAGCTGCACGACGCCCTGCGCCGTCGCTGCCTCTACCACTGGATCGAGTTCCCCGATGGCGAGCGCGTGGCATCGATCCTCCGGCGGTCGGTCACGTCCGCCGCCGAGGCGCTCATCGCCTCGACCACGCAGTTCGTCGGGCGAGTACGCCGGCTGGACCTCGACAAGGCGCCCGGACTGGCCGAGGCCATCGACTGGCTCTCGGCCCTGAGCGTGCTCGGCGTCGGAGAGCTCGACCGGACGGCCGTGGTCCGCACCCTGGGCGCCATCGTCAAGACACCCGACGACCGCCGCACGGTCCTCGAATCCCTGGACGAGCTCGAGGGACGGTCGCAGGGCGCGTGACGGATGACCGCCGGTCCCCCGCGCCGATGCTGCGAGCCGTCGACCGGGCCGCCTTCGCCACCGCGTTCGCTCTGCGCTTGCGCCGAGCCGGCGTTGCGGTGGGCCTGACCGGGGTGGAGGCCTTCGTCCGGGGCCTGGCCGAGTGCCCGCCCGAGACGGCGGGATCCCTCTACTGGGTCGCTCGGGTGACGCTGGCGCAGCGGCACGGCGACCTCGTGGCCTTCGACCGCGTCTTCGCCGAGGTGTTCTCCGACGCCGTGGTGCCGGTCGATCCCCACGCCCGGCGACGGCCCGTCACTCCCCCCGCCGGGCGCGACGACGCCCATGCGCCCGTGCCCTCCGGAAGCGGCCTCGAAGAGCCCGGTCAGGGCCTTCCCTGGACGACGCTTCCCCCCGCCGTCGGAGCGGAGGAGACCGGCGAAGAATCGGGCCTGCGGATGCCAGAGCGCCTGCCGAGCGACCTCGAGGCGCTCGCCGACGTCCCCTTCGAGCAGCTCGATCCCGCCGATCTGGCGCTGCTCGACGACTGGCTCGCCGCGGCCCTGCGGCGTTGGCCGACCCGGCGCTCCCGGAGGATGGCCCGCCACCACAGCGGCCGGCGGCCCGCGCTCCGCCCGACCCTGGAGCGGGCCAGGCGCACCGGCTACGAGCCGCTCGTGCTCGTGCGCACGCGCCCGGTCGACCGGCCGAGGCGCGTGGTGATGCTGTGCGACGTGAGCCAGTCCATGCAGCACCACGCCGCCGCCTACTTCCACCTGATGCGGGCCGTCGCCACGACCGCTGACGCCGAGGTCTTCGCCTTCGCCACGCGGCTGACACGGCTCACCGCGATCCTCGCCCACCGCTCGCCCGACGTCGCGATCGAGCTCGCCACCTCTGCGGTGACCGACCGGTTTTCGGGCACGAGGATCGCCACCAACGTGCGACGGCTGCTCGCGTCCCATCATGGGGACAAATGCCGCGGCGCCATCGTCCTGGTCGCCTCCGACGGCTGGGACGCCGATTCACCCGAACAGCTCGGGTCGGCCATGGCCCGGCTGCGCCGGCGCGCCTACCGGGTCGTCTGGATGAACCCGCGTGCCGCGGCACCGGGGTTCCAACCCCTGGTCGGCGCCATGGCGGCGGCACTGCCCTACTGCGACGCCCTCCTGCCGGCGGATTCCATCCGCTCGCTCAGCGCCGTGGTCTCGACCATCGCCCGCTCGGGCTGATCGGGGCTCTCAGGGCCGCCCGGGGACCGCGGGGCGGGCTCAGCTCCAGAGGGTCACGTGCACGGAAGGGCGGAACCGGCCGATGTTGATGCCCGAGCCACGCAGCATGGCCTGGGTGGCGCGAGGCGTCGTGATGAAACGGACGAGCTCGGCGGCGGCCGGTAGCACACCGTGGTCGGGAAGCGTGGCGGCGCTCCACGCACCGTCGGCGTGCACGCCGGCTCCCGAGACGCGCACGAGGCGCCCGTGCGCGAGATCGTCGGCGACGGCGAAGGACAGCGCCAGGGAGAGTCCCTCGTTGTGCCGCGTCTCCTCGAGGGCCGCGGCGTGGCTCTGGTAGATCCGCTGGCGTTCCTCGGGCACGTCGAATCGGTGCAGCATGGACCGCACCACGTGGTCGTCCCCGGCGGCGGAGGGACCGAGGAGCCAGGTCTGCTCCCGCAGCTGCGCGGGCCGGGCGTCCCCTCGCGCCAACGGATGGGCCGGTCCCGCGACGACCATCACCTGGTAGTTGAGGAACGTGGTGTGGCTCAGGGTGTCGGGCAACCGTACCGGCTTCTGCCCGATGGCCACGTCCACCGTCCTCGAGGCGAGCAGCGACTCGAACTCGTGTGCGTAGCGGACGCTGAGCTCGACGTCGAGGTCGCGGGCGCGGCTGGCGAAGAGCTCGATCAGGCCCGGCGCGGCGTGCTCGGCGAAGAGGCTCGAGGTCGCCAGCCGGAGGAGGCGGCGGCCGTGGGCGGCCTGGTGGACCTCTCGCACCGTCCGTTGCTGGAGGCCCAGGAGCTCGGTGGCCCGGCTGGCCAGCCGGAGCCCGCCCGGAGTGAAGGCGAGGCCGTTGTTCGTCCGGGTGAACAGCCGGTCCCCGAGCTCGCGACGCAATTGCCCCACGTGCAGCGACACCGCCGCCTCGGTGACGCCGAGCTCCGCCGCGGCGTCACGGACCGAGCCGAGGCGGACCACGGTGGAAAAGGCGCGCAGTTGGGTAGGCGTCACTTCCGCTCGAGGTTAGGCAGCCACCGACCCGCAGGCAGGGGCGGGCGGTGGTGGTTGCCTAGGAGCTCGCCCCCCCGGTCCCGGTCTCGCTCTCGGCCACGGTCTTCATACGCTCGAGCGTCGCCTTCATGCCGTTGCGGTTGGTGCGCCCCCGGGCCCAACCGGCGAGCGCCCAATAGACGCGCAGCGGCAGCATGTCGGCCAGCTCGAAGGACTCCGTGACGTCGGTGCCGTCACCGACCGGCTCGAGCCGGTACCGCCAGGTGTTCATGGGCTTGCCCTCGCGCCCGTCGACCCCGAAGGCGAACTCACGCCCGGGGTCGCACGTCGAGACCGTGCACTTCGTCCAGTACACGGGGAAGCGGCCGTTGCGCCGAACGTGGCCACGGAACCGCGCCCCGACCTCGGGGCCGGTGGCACCGTCGATCCATTCGGCCTCGAAGGTCTCGGGGCTGTACTTCCCGATCTTGGTCACGTCGCTCACAAGGTCCCAGACCCGCTCGGGCGGTGCGGCGATGTGGACGGTCACCGATCCCTGCATCGGGCGAGCATATCCAGGCGAGCAGCGAAGCGTCCGGATTACGTTGACTCCCGTGCACGATCGCGTCCCTTCTGCCTCGACCTTCGACCTTGCCGAGGTCGACCGCCTGCTCACGACCACACGAGCGGTGCGCAAGCAGCTCGACCTCGAGCGACCCGTCCCACGGTCGGTGATCGAGGAGTGCCTGCAGCTGGCCGTCCAGGCCCCCAACGCCACGAACGCCCAGTCCTGGCGGTGGCTCGTGGTGTCGGACCCCGAGCTCCGCCGCAAGGTCGGTGACGTCTACGGGGAGGTGCTGCGCCCGATCTCGCTCCAGCTGCGAGAGCAGCGCCGGGCCGCCGGGGACGCCGACGGCCTCCGGCACTCCGACAGCGTCCTTTACCTCGTCGACCATCTGGGCGACGTGCCGGTCCTCGTCATCCCCTGCTTGGCGGCGCAGGTCGGGCCGGAGACCGGCCTGGCCGACCTCACGGGCATGTTCGGCTCCATCTACCCCGCCGTGTGGAGCTTCCAGCTGGCGCTGCGCAGCCGCGGCCTCGGCTCGGCCTTCACCACCGCGCACCTGCTGCGGGCCGCCGAGGTCGGGCAGATCCTCGGGATCCCCGACGGCTACGTGCAGACCTGCCTCATCCCCGTCGCCTACACCAAGCGGCAGGACTTCTCGCCCGCCCCGAGGCGCCCGGTGGCCGAGGTGATGGTCTGGGATCGCTGGGAGTCGAGGAGCCACGCTCCCGGCGGGCAGCCAGCTGCACCGGGTGCCCGATGAGCGGCTCGACTCCCCGTCTCCGGTTCGGTACGGGCACGACGGTACGGCGGTTCGACCACTACTCGGCGTGGCTCGACACCGCCGAGGGCGCCGGCTTCGACCTGTTGACCTGCGGCGACTCGCAATCGCTGTGGGCGGACTGCTTTTCGATCATGACCTACGCGGCGGCGGCCACGACCCGTCCCCGGCTCGCTATCACCGTCAGCAACCCGAAGACCCGCCACCCCGCGGTGACCGCGTCGGCTGCGGCATCGGTCCAGCAGATCTCGAAGGGGCGCTTCGCCTACGGCATCTCGAGCGGGGACAGCGCGCTCCGCAACATCGGGGTCCCACCGGCGACCGTCGACGAGCTCGAGTCCTATGTCCGAGCGGTGCAGGAGCTCACGGCCGGTCGCACGGTCCGGTGGCATGACGCCGAGCTCGAGCTTCGCTGGCTCGAGCGATCGGGGCCGGCGGCGGCACAGCGGGTGCCCGTGTGGATCGCCGCAGAGGGACCCCGGACCCAGCGGCTGGCGGGACGGATCGCGGACGGGGTGGTGCTGTCCAACTGCCTCACCCCCGAGCGGCTGGAGATCAGCCGCCACCATCTCGCTGCGGGTGCCGCGGAGGTGGGCCGCAGCCTCGACGACATCGAGATCTGGTGCATGTGCAACCTGATCTTCGCCGAGACCGAGGACGCGGGGATCGAGTCCATCCTCTCGGTCCTCGCGGGCACGGCGAACCACGTCTTCCGATTCACCCTCGAGGAGAAGGGCCTGCCGGACGACCTCCGGGAGCGGATCGAGGGCCTGATGAGCGAGTACCGATCCACCCATCACGCCCAACCCGGTACCGAGAACCCCAACCAGCACCTCGTCGACAAGTACGGGCTCCGGTCCTTCCTCGCCGCCCAGGGCACCATCGCCGGACCGCCCGAGCACTGCGTGGAGCGCATCGCGCAGGTGGCCGAGCTCGGCGTCACCAACCTCATCGTGAGCCAGTTCATCGACGATCAGCAGGAGTGGATGCGACGGTTCGCCGACCGGGTGCTCCCCGCGTTTCGATGAGTCACCACACCGACCGGTCCCGTCCGAAGAACCAGGGCCCGGTGCACCGAAAGGAGCCGACATGCCTGAAGCCGCCCCGGCCACGACGGGGGACGACGCCCAGTTCGACGTCTTCGACTGCCACCACCACGTCGGGGACGTCCGAGGCTTCGTGGGCGGCGTCGGGTCGGGAGACCAGACCCTCTCGGAGGGCTCGGCCGAGGTCGAGGCGCGCCTGGCGATCATGAACGCGGGAGGGGTGCGGCAGGCCGTCGTCATCCCCGGCCACGGCTATCCCCGACCGGATGGCATCGCCGACACGAGGACGATCAACGACGGCATCGCCGCCTATCGCGATGCGCATCCCGATCGGTTCCCGGTGGCCGTGGGCATCGTCGAACCCCAGCACGGCGAGCGCTCGCTGGCGGAGCTGGACCGGGCCAGGCGCGAGCTCGCCCTCGGCGGCATCAGCTTCCACGCCCGATTCCAGGGCGTCTCGATGGACGACCCGTGGATCGTGCGGTACGTGGCCCGCATGGCCGAGATCGGTCTCGTTCCGGTCCTCCACGCCATGACGGAGTCCCCGGACGAGGCCCTCTGGAAGGTGGCGGAGATCGCTCGTGCCCTCCCGGACGTCTCGATGCTGGTCCTCGACTCCTTTTCGACGTTCGAGGGGACCAAGGAGGCCTCCGTCGTCGCCGAGAAATGCGAGAACCTCGTCTTCGACACCAGCCTCGCCTATAATTTCGACTTCCTCGAGGCGTTCGCCAACCGCTTCGGTGCCCACCGGGTGGCGTTCGGCACGGACCTCTATTCCCCGCCCGTCGGTCGCCGGATCAGCCACCTGCTCGCGCAGATCCTCGAGTCGCCGCTCCCGGCTTCCGACAAGACCGCCATCCTTGGCGGGAACGCCCGGCGACTCTTCGGGCTCTAGGGTCTGTCGCTCAAGTGGCTCGGCGGTGGGCCGGCTGCCGACCGTCGAATCGGTACCCGACCCCGCCCCGGCCATGTCGGCGACGCACCACTCGTGAGGACGCGCGGGCGCGTCCTCACCTCGACTACCCGGTGACCGCGAGCGGCACCTCGAGGCGTCGAGCTCGAGCGACACCCGGACCCACGACCTCGAGCGCGCACTGGGCGCTGCGCGCCAGCCCGGCGGCGTCGAGACCGTGCTCGCTCAGGATCTGCCCGGCGCGCCCGTGGGCAAGGAAGGCGGTCGGCAGTCCGCAGGCGACGACCAGGGGGGCACCGCCGGCTGCGCCGGGGGTCGCCGCCGCCAGGGGGGCGCCGGTCGGCGGCGCAAGGGACTGGTGACCCTCGACGCGGTGGACGAGCCTTCCCCCGAGCTCGGCCGCCACGCGGTCGCCCACACCTCCGTCGGCCACGCCGTCCTCGGCGACCACGACGACGCGGTGGCGGCGAGCCGACTCGAGCATGGCCCGGTCCAGAGGAGCCGCCACCCGGACGTCCCATGCCTCCGCCTCGATCCCCAGCCGGGAGAGCAGGGCGGCCGCCTCGTCGCAGGCCTGGGCGAGCTTGCCCACGCCGAGCAGGCAGACGTCGTCGCCGGTCCGCAGCCGTCGGGCCCGGAGGCCGGCCTCGGCCCCGACGAGCACGCCTCCGACCGGGGGCGGCGAGGCGGTCTTGGGCCATCGGATGACGGCCGGGCCGTCGCAGTGCTCCAGCGCCGTCGCCAGCATCTCCCCGACCTCTGCGGCGCAGGAGGGAGCCAGGACGGTCATGCCGGGCACCTTGGTCAGGAGGGCGAGGTCGAAGATCCCGTGGTGGCTCGGACCGTCGTCGCCGGTCACCCCGGCCCGGTCGACGCAGAAGACCACCGGCAGGCCGTGCAGCGCCACGTCGTGGACGATCTGGTCCCAGGCCCGGTTGAGAAAGGTCGAATAGATCGCGACGACCGGTCGGAGGCCGTCCATCGCCATCCCTGCCGCAGCCGCGACGGCATGCTGCTCGGCGATCCCGACGTCGAAGAACCGCTCCGGGAAGCGCTGCGCGAACTCGAGCAGTCCGGTCGAGCCGGGCATGGCCGCCGTGATGGTCACCAGCTCGGGACGGCGGGCGCCCTCGTCGACGATGGCACGGGAGAAGACCTCGGTGAACCCGGGCGCTGCGGCCCCGTTGCTCCGGGCCCTCCCCGTCGCTGCGTCGAAGGGAGGCACGTCGTGCAGCCGCTTCTCCGGATCGGACTCGGCGTGGACGTAGCCCGCTCCCTTGCGGGTGTGGACGTGGACCACCACGGGGCCCAACGTCGTAGCGGAGTCGCGCAGGGCCTCCTCCATTGCAGTGACGTCGTGCCCATCGATGGGGCCGAGATAGCGGAAGCCCATCGCCGCGAAGAAGGCCGGCGGGTCTGCGCTGCGGTCCTCTGAGGGCGGGCCCGACGACCCCATCGCCGTCGTGAGACGGGACACCGTCGGTGCGTAGGAGCGACCGTTGTCGTTGAGCACCACGATGACCGGGAGCCCCGCCACCCCGATGTTGGACAACCCCTCGTAGGAGAGGCCACCGGTCAACGCGCCGTCGCCGACCACCGCCACCACCCGTCGGCGGTCCCCTCGAAGTTGCCGGGCCCGAGCGAAGCCGTAGGCGTAGGAGAGGGCAGTTGAGGCGTGGCTGTTCTCGATGTGGTCGTGCGACGACTCCAACCGGTTGGGGTAGCCCGAGAGGCCGCCGGGTTGGCGCAGGGTGGGAAAGTCCTCACCGCGGCCGGTGACCATCTTGTGGACGTAGGCCTGGTGTCCCGTGTCCCACAGGAGGGCATCGTCGGGGGAGTCGAACACGCGGTGCAGCGCCAGGGTCAGCTCGACCGCACCGAGGTTCGGTCCGAGATGCCCGCCGGTCTCCGACAGGGTCGCCACCAGGTACCGCCGGATCCCGGCCGCCAGGTCCGTCAGCTCCGCCTCGTCGAGCGAGCGCAGGAGCCCGGGCGTCAACGCGGCCAGGTCCTCGTACGGGGGGCGGGGGCGCAGATCGGTCACGTCGCCGTCAGTGCGTCGAGACGAGCGCCCGCAGGGATTGGCGCATCGACCGGGTGGTGGCCATCACCGCGCTCGGCTCGTAGCCGCAGTGCGCCATGCAATTCGCGCACCGGGGGTCCTTGCCCCTCCCGTAGGAGCCCCAGTCGGTGGTCTCCACCAGCTCCTTGTAGCTGGAGGCGTAGCCGTCCGCCATCAGGTAGCAGGGTCGCTGCCAGCCGAGGACGGAGTAGCTGGGGATGCCCCACGCGGTGCACGAGAAGTCGCGCCGGCCCTCGAGGAAGTCCAGGAAGAGCGGGGAGTGGTTGAGCCGCCAGCGCTTGCGGCGGCCCTCCGAGAAGGCGTCCCGGAAGAGTCGCCGGGTCTGCTCGACCCCGAGGAAGTGCTCCTGGTCGGGTGCCTTCTGGTAGGCGTAGGCGGGCGAGATCATCATGGCGTCGACCCCGACGTCGTCGTTGAGGAAGTCGAGCACGTCCCGCACCGTCTTGGGCGTGTCGGTGTTGAAGAACGTCGAGTTCGTCGTGACCCGGAAGCCCCGGCCCTTGGCGTCGCGGATGGCAGCCACGGCCTCGTCGAACACCCCTTGGCGATCGACCGCCTCGTCGTGTCGCTCACGGAGCCCGTCGACGTGGACGACCCACGAGAAATAGCGAGAGGGAGTGAAGCGGTCGAGACGCCGACGCAGCAGCACGGCGTTGGTGCAGAGGTAGACGTAGACCTTGCGCTCGACCAACGCCGCGACCATACGGTCCATGTCGGGGTGCAGCAACGGCTCACCCCCGGCGATCGAGACCATGGGCGTGCCGCTCTCCTCGACCGCGCCGACGACGTCCTCGACGGACAGGCGCTTGCGCAGGATGTCGGTCGGGTGCTGGATCTTGCCGCACCCGGGGCAGGAGAGGTTGCAGGCGAAGAGCGGCTCGATCTCGACGATGAACGGGTAGTACTTGCGCCCGCTCAACCGCTGGCGCAGCAGGTGCGTCCCAACGCGGACGTTTTGGCGCACGGGGATGGGCATGGGACGGCCTCCTGTCCACAAGGTGTGGTTCGAGATTGATCGGTCGCCGCGAGCAGTGTCCTCATCGGACCTGCCGTGGCAGTGCGAAACGGACGTCTTCCTCGGTGGTCTGGTGCTCGGTCACGTCGACCCGGCCGAGCTGATGCAGGGCGTCCACCACCCGGTCCACGAGCGAATCGGGGGCGGAAGCGCCCGCCGTGATCCCCACGGTGGTGGCACCCTCGAGCCACTCCAAGCGCATCTCGGATTCGTCCTCGATCAGGTGCGCCTCGCACCCTTGGAGCCGCGACGCCTCGACGAGGCGGAGGGTGTTGGAGGAGTTGGCGGAGCCGATCACGAGCATGAGGTCGCACCGTCCGGCGATCGCGCGCACGGCGTCCTGCCGGTTCTGCGTCGCGTAGCAGATGTCCTCGGTGCTCGGACCCTCGAGCAGCGGATAGCGGTCCTTGAGGCGGCCGACGATCGACGCCGTCTCGTCGACGGAGAGCGTGGTCTGCGTCAGGTAGGCGAGCGGCTCCTCGGGGTCCAGCTCGAGCCCGTCGACGTCGGAGACGCTCTCGACGAGGACGATGTGCTCGGGCGCCTCTCCCATGGTCCCGATCACCTCTTCGTGTCCGGCGTGACCGATGAGGACGATGCGCTGACCGTGAGCCGCGTAGCGACGGGCTTCGTGGTGGACCTTGGCCACCAGGGGACAGGTCGCGTCGATCACCGTCATGTCGGCTCGCCCGTCCGCCTCGGCACGGACGGTGGGAGCGACCCCGTGGGCGGCCAGCACGGCGATCGATCCCTCAGGCACCTCGTCGAGCTCCTCGACGAACACGGCTCCCCGGTCGCTCAGATCCCGGACCACGTGAGAGTTGTGCACGATCTGACGGCGGACGAAGACCGGCGGTCCGAAGCGTTCCAGTGCACGTTCCACCGTCTCAATTGCCCGCTCGACGCCGGCACAAAACGATCGCGGCGCCGCCAGGTGGACCTGGCGGCCCCCGAGCGCCCTCGCCCAGCGACGGAGTACCGGCCCTGCGGCGGCCGCGGCGTCGGCGCCGCCCACCTGGACCACGACCGCCGGGCGGTCGCCCAGTGCCGCGAGGAGCGCCATCCAGTTGCCCGGATCGTCCGGACCCTGCGGCAGGGCACCAGCGGAGCCCCCCCGATCGTTGGGCGGCGGGGACACCACGACGGCTCGCTCCTCGGCCTCGAGGCCCGCTCGCCGCAGCTCGGCCGCGATGAGCGAGCCGCTCCCCTTGAGCGAGCGGCGGCGACCCAGGCCGGCGGCGCGAGCCGCCAGACGCAGCTCCGAGGCGACGAGCACGCGGCCGGCGGCCGGCCCCGTGGTCCTCGACGGATCCTGAGTGACGATCACGATCGGGTGGGCGGGCGAGAGCAGGTCCCCGAGCTCGGACGCCAGGCGGCCCGAGTCGAAGCGGGCGGTGTCGTCGAGCACGACGTCGGCCTCGAATGCGGCGGCCACATGGTGTCCCCATGCCACCGTGACGGGAGGCCCGTCACGGTGGGCACCCGCAGGCCATGCCGTGGCGGTCGGGCCCGTGGCGGTCGGGCCCGTGGCGGTCGGGCCCGTGGCGGTCGGGCCCGTGGCGGTCGGGGCCGTGGCGGTCGGGGCCGTGGCGGCCGGGGCCGTGGCGGCCGGGGTCTGGCCTTGTGCTCCTCGGCCTGAGGAGTCACCGCCGACAGCGCCCTTCGCCGCGCGCTCCGCCGCCCCGTTTGGCGCGCCAGGGTCTGCCAACGGGTCCACGTACCGACCGAGCGCCATGATCGGGAACACCAGGCGGTAGAGGTGGTAGTTGATGTAGAAGTCGCCGGGGAACCCGGTGCCCGTGAACCACGGCTCGTCCCAGGTGCCGTCGGGCCGCTGGGTCTCGATGAGCCAGCGCACGCCACGGCGCGTCGGCTCCCCGCGCTCCCCCGCCGCCAGGAGGGCCAGCAGTGCCCAGGCGGTCTGCGAGGCGGTAGAGGCGCCCCGGCCGCGCCAGGAGGGGTCGTCGTAGGACCGGAGGTCCTCGCCCCACCCACCGTCGGGGTTTTGATGGCCGAGCAACCAGGTGACGGCCCTCCGGATCGCGCCGTCCGACGGGTCGATGCCGGCCGCGACCAGCGCCGGCACCACTGCGCCGGTCCCGTACACGTGGTTGGCTCCCCACCGGCCGAACCACGATCCGTCCGGCTCTTGGGATTGGCGCAACCAGGCGACACCCCGGGCTGTGCGACCCCGGGCGACCCCGCACGCGGCGAGGAGCTCGACCGCATGCGCGGTCACGTCCGCACTCGGCGGATCGATGAGCTCGCCGAAGTCGCAGAAGGGGAGCTGGCGGCACAGGTCGCGAGTGTTGTCCACGTCGAAGGCTGCCCATCCGCCGTCGGCGCACTGCATGCCGAGCACCCAGTCGAGGGCGCGCTCGACCGCCCCACCGTCGCCGATGGCCACCCGGCGGAGTGCGAGCGCGACCTCGGCGCTGTCGTCGACGTCGGGATAGTGGTCGTTCTCGAACTCGAACGCCCAGCCGGCGGGCGCCAGCCCGGGACGCCGGACACTCCAGTCTCCCGGTGCGGTGACCTCCTGGCTCAACAGCCAGGCACCCGCGTCTCGCATGACGGGGGCGTCCGGGGCCACGCCGGCGTCGGCCAGTGCGGTGACCGCCAGTGCCGTGTCCCACACGGGTGATTGGCAGGCCTCGAGCCGTCGGCCCTCCGCGTCCTCGACGACGAAGGCCTCCAACCCGGCCAGCCCGGCCGCCATCACCGGGTGGTTGAGCTCGTAGCCGCGCAGGTGCAGCGCCATGAGCGAGTACACCCAGGGGGGTTGGATCCCTCCCCACGAGCCGTCGGCCTCCTGACGGGCCACGATCCACGATTCCGCCCGATCGAGGGCCAGACGGCGCAGCCATCCGAGGGGCCGGCGCTCGTAGCGGTGCAGGACGTCGTCGAGGAGCTGGAAGCGCCCCGGCCAGGTGCGGACCGAGCGCGAGGGACGCTGCGGCGATCCCGCCGAGAGCTCGGCCAGGCCGAAGGGCAGCGGCCTCTCCGGGCGGTAGGCGCCGACCACGGTGAGGGCCACCACGGTCTGGCGCGCCCAGCAGGCGAAGTCGTAGACGTTGAGCGGTACCTGTGGGGGGAGCAGCATGAGCTCCGGCGGCAATACGGGTAGGCGCTCCCAGGGCCAGAGGCCGAAGAGGGCGAGCCAGATGCGGGTGAAGACACGGCAGCGCTCGAGCCCCCCGCGTCGTTGACGTACTCGGCGGCACCGCGCATGTGCGACGCGTCGGGGGGATCTCCCGCCAATCGGCACGCCACGTAGGCCTCGATGGTGGTCGAGAGCTCGGGAGGACCGCCGAAGTAGGCGCCCCACGTGCCGTCCTCCCGCTGGCGCGAGCGGATCCATCGTGCCGCCGCCTCGGTCTGCGCGGCCGTCCGGATGCCGAGGAACTCGCGCAGCAGCAGGTCCTCCGCGTCCATGGTCACGTTGGTCTCGAGCTCGCCCTTCCACCAGCCCTCGGGGCTCTGCAGCCCCCGCAGGTGCGCGACGGCGCGCTGCAGCGCTTCGGTGGCGCGGGTGGCGATCTCCTGGCCGAGCACGAGCGTCATCGATCACGCTCCACGACGTAGCGGGCGATCTCGGCCAGCTGGCCGGCGGGGCCGGGCTCGAGCGGGGCGCTGCGCAATGCCCCCAGTGCGGCATCGAGATGGGCGTCCGCCAGCTCGATGGCCATGCGACGCCCACCACGCTCCTCCAGCAGATCCGCCGCCCTTGCGGTGTCCGACGGGGTCATCGCACGAGAGAGCAAGGTGCTCAGCTCCCGGGCGTCGTCGGCGGCGGCACCCAGGGCGGCCTCCCGGAGGACGGCGGCGACGGGAACCGACTTCTTGTGCTGGACGAGATCGTTGCCCGCGGGCTTGCCCGTGACCGCAGGCTCTCCCCAGATGCCGAGGACGTCGTCCACCGCTTGGAAGGCGACTCCCATGTGGGTGCCGAAGCTCCGCAGCGCCTCCACCACCTCCGGGGAGGCGCCCGTCAGTTCGGCGCCGATCGACGCGGCACAGCCGAGGAGCGCTCCGGTCTTGCCGCGCGACATGGCGAGGCAGTCCTGCAGAGAGACGTCGCTGCTCGTCTCGAACGCCATGTCGAGCGCCTGCCCGGCGATCATCTGCTGGGTGGCCCCGGCCAACGCCGACGCCGCGCCAGCGGCGTTGGGGGTGCCCTCCTCGAGGAGAACCTGCATGGCGAGCGCCATCAGCGCGTCGCCGGCGATGATCGCCGGCCCGACGCCAAACTCGATCCACACCGTCGGACGGTGACGGCGTTCGGCGTCGCCGTCGATCACGTCGTCGTGGAGCAACGAGAAGTTGTGCACGAGCTCGACCGCCACCGCCCCGACGATCCCCTGCTCGGGTCGGCCGCCGCTCGCCGCGGCGGACAGCACGGCGAGGGCGGCCCGGACCCGTTTACCTCCTCCAGCGAGATGATGTTCGACCGGTGGGCGCAACTCCGGGTGCAGCCGCACCACCGCCGCCTCCATTGCTGGATCGACCAGCGCGGAGGCCCAACCGAGGGCGTCGGGTGGCGAGGGAGGCCGCGCGACGAGGGACGGTGAGCTCATCGGACGGTCTCCTCCGGCGCCGAGCGACCACTCCCGGCCGCGCTGACAGCTTCCTCTTCTGCCTCTTGCTCTCGTTCGTTGCGTGCCTTGCGTTCGTTGCGAGGAGCGGACTCGGACAGCACGGCGCCGGCGGCGGCGTGGCCGCTGCGGACCGCTCCTTCCATCGTCGCCGGCCAGCCCGTGTCGGTCCATGCGCCGGCCATGGCGAGGCCCGGGCACTGCGTGCGGGGCCCCGGACGCAGTGCGAGCGTCCCGGGGACGCCCCGGAAGGTGGCCTCGTGCTCGCGGGTGACCACGGCATCGACGACCCGGGCGTGACGGGCGGCGGGGAACAGGTCGCCCAGGGCTTCGGTGAAGATCTTGATCAGCTCGTCGGGCCGGAGGCCGATCCACCGATCCGCGGCCGAGAGCGAGACGGCCAGGCACTGTCCGCGTCGGGTGCCCGAGGAGGCGGTGCGGTCGAAGACGAACTGCACGGGGGACTCGAGGGCGGCCGCGAACGACAGGTCGGTCACCCTACGGTCGTAGACGAGATGCACGTTCACGATGGGCGAGGCCCCGAGCGCCGCCACGTCGCCGATCTGCGCCTCGGCGGGAACGAGACGCGCCGCGACGGGGGGCGGGACGGCCACGATCACCGCGTCGGCCTCGAGGTCGGTCTCCTCGGTGTGCACCGACCAGCGCCCCGGGGTTCCTCGGCCTGCCGGCTCGATCGCCGCCACCGGCGTACCGAGCAGGGTCTTGACCCCCGCGGCGTCGAGGGCCCGCCGCGCCGGCTCGTCGTGCAGGCGGGCCAGGGGAACCTTGGACCATCCGATGTCGCCGGCGTCGGAGGCGTCGAGCAGGCCCGTGCGGAAGACCTTCGCCGCCAGGGCGAGGGACGCCTCGTCCGCCGGAAGGTTGACGGTCGGCAGCGTGATCAGGTCCCACAGGGCCGACCACGCGTGCTCGCCCTGCCGGTGGCGGCGCAACCAGGCGCCGAAGGTCTCCCGATCGAGCGCGGGATCGGACGGATCGATGCTGCGAAGGGCGAGCGCGGCCAGGGGGATGCGCAACCGCTCGCGCAGCGGGACGGGCCGGTAGCGGGCGAGGGCGCCCGACAGGTGCAAAGGGGCCGGTAAGCCGTTGCGCCGGAGCCGGGAGAGCGGGCGTCCCGGCGACAGGACCGGCACGTCCATCCGGGCCTGGAGGGCGACGTCGTCGGCGACGCCCAACCGGCCCAGCAGTTCCAGGTAGGCGGTGCAGCAGCGGAGGAAGACGTGCTGGCCGTTGTCGAACCAGCGACCGTCCCTCGCGAAGGACCAGGTGAGCCCCCCGAGACGGGATCGGCGCTCCACGAGGGTGACCGCCGCGCCCGCCTCGGCCGCGTCGAGGGCAGCGGTGATCCCGGCCAGGCCTCCGCCGATCACGACGACGCTGCCGGTCGCCGACGTGGGGGTCGCCCCGGTCACGGCACCACCCCCACCAGGCTGCGACCGGCCACCCAGAGCTTCTCCGAGGTTGGGAGCGAGACCCGACCGCGGGCGGGGGAGGCCGGATCCTCCTCGATCCTTCGGAGCACCCGCCGGTAGATCCCTGCCATGGTGCCCACGCAGGCTCGGCCCCGGCGGTCGAGCAGGGGCAGCAACCGGAGCCCGGTCTCGAACCACTCGGCCGCCCGTCGAGCCTCGAGAGAGACCAGGGACGCCAGGGCCCCGGGCGGCCCACTCAGGTCGGGCTCGCAGCCCACGCTCGTCGCATCGGCCGACGGGAGGTACACCCGGCCCATCTCCTTGTCCTCGCGTACGTCACGCAAGATGTTGGTGAGCTGCAACGCCACGCCCAGCGCGTCGGCCAGGCCTTCGCCCCGCTCGCGATCCGAGCACGTAAAGACGGCGAGCGATAACCGTCCGATCGATCCGGCCACCCGCCGGCAGTAGACGATGAGGTCGTCGATCGTCTCGTAGGTTGTCCCGTTCACGTCCATCTCGCAGCCCGCGAGGAGCTCGTCGAACGCGCCCATCGGGAGGCCGTAGCGGGAACGGGCATCGGCGACGGCGGCCAGAACCGGGTCGTGCGAACCCGGCGAGAGCCGCTCCAAGTCCTTGCGCACGCCGGCCAGCGCCTCGAGCTTGGCCGCCGGTGCATCGTCACCGTCCCCGATGTCGTCGATGCGGCGGGCGAGCGCGTAGACCGCGCTCAAGGCGCGCCGTTCGGGAGGGGCGAGCAGCCGGATCCCGTAGGCGAAATTCTTGGCCTCCCGGTGGGTGATGGCCTCGCATGCCGCATAGGCGGTCTCCGGATTCACGCGGCCTCGATCCCGACGCGCGGCGCCGCGAACTCGCCGGTGGCGCCGTACCGACGCCCGGACCGTAGGACGGAGACGGCGTGCGCCGCGGTCCGCAACGGGCTCGGCCGGCAGGCGTGGCTGATCACGTCGTGATCCGCCTCGGCGATCGCATCGAGGACGGCCAGCCCCCCCGCCGTGAAGGCCGACACCGCCAGGGCGCCGGTGGCGGGCAGCCGGGCCACCAGCGGCGTGCCGGATTGCAGGAGCATGCCGGCTCGCCGGGCGTTCAGCGCGACGACCCTGCGGAGCTCCGGTCCCGCCTCTCCGGCCGCGACGTCGCCGCGGATCCGTTGCGTCGACATCCCGGCGCCGCGAAGATCCTGCTGGGGGAGGTACACGCGGCCTTTGTCGAGGTCCTCGGCCACGTCCTGGAGGTGCTCGACGATCTGGAGCGCCGTGCACACGTCGTCGGAGAGGGCGTCGGTCTCGGGGTAGGAGGCGTCGAAGATCGCCAGCACCAGCCGGCCTACCGGCACCGCCGAGAGCCGGCAGTACGCGACCAACTCGTCGTAGGTCTCGTAGGACCCCACCGTCTGGTCCTGGACGTTGGCCTGGATCAACTCGTGAAAGGGCCGCAGGGAGAGCCGTCGAGCGCGGACCAGCTGGGCGGTGCGAACGAGCACCGGGTGGGACGCGTATCCGGCGAGGGCGCGGTCGAGCTCCTCGTGCACCCAGCGCAGCAGTGCGAGTCGGTCGCCCGCGGCCTCGTCGCCCACGTCATCGACCAACCGGGCGAACCCGTAGACGACCATGAGGTCGCGGCGCGTGCCCGACGGCAGCAGGTGGAGGGCGACGGGGAAGTTCTCGTGCGCCGCTTGCCCGACGATGGCGTCGAGGGCGGGAAGCTCCGCGGCAACCGGCTTCGTTGCTGTTGCGAGCGTCACCACCCTCTCCTCCGGTTCCCTTGGTCGAGTCCTTTGGTCGAGCCTCGGAACGAGCCCACCCAAACGTTCGTATAACACCCGTGACTATCTGGTCATTTAGCTATACCGAAGTGACGGCGCGCGGTCAAGGAAAAGCTTGCGCGAGGCGCCACCCGAGCGGGACCGATCGAGCGTTCGGTTGGTCGGGTATTAGATGTCGAGCGCGCGGTGCAAGGAGCGCGCGAGGGCTTCGCGCACCGCGGAGCGCGCCGCTTGCTTCGGGGCGCGTACGCGCAGCCGAGTGGCGAGAGCCGTTGCGATCGCCTCGGCCAGTTCGGACGTGGCGCCCCGGAGTGTCGCGTCGTCGCGCAGCTCGCGGCTCATGGCTTCGAGGAGCAGCGGAAGGAACGGTTGGAGGGCCTCGGCCAGGCTGACGGAGGCGCCACGGGTGCTGATCCCGCTGCGCAGGCTCCGCGCCGCCTCGGCCAGTTCCAGGCCGATGGAGCGGACGACCCCGGCGAAGGCCTCCTCCTTGGACGAGAAGTAGCGGTAGAAGGTCCCCTTGGCGATGTCCGCGGCCACACAGAGCTCGCCCACGCTGGTGCCGTCATAGCCCCGCTCGTTGAAGGAGGTGCGCGCTGCCTCGAGCAACGCGGGCGGCGGCTCGGATCCCCCGGGCTCGACCAACGAGGCGATGAGCTCGTCGGCCTCCGCCGTCCGGCTGGGCGAGGCGCCCGCCGCGAGCTCGCCGGCGAGCAGCTCCGGGAGGACGTCCCGGATGGACTCGAGCGGCAGGCGCCGCCGCTCTCGCAGCAGCCGGATCAGCCGCAAGGCCTCGACGTGGCGCTCGTCGTACACGAAGCGCCGCGTGCCACGCAGTGCCGGCTCCGGCAGCAACCCGACGCGGCGATAGTGGTGGATCGTCGGTACCGGGACCCCAGTACGGGCGCTGAGCTCTGCGACGGAGAGTCCCGTGGCGCCAGCCACGCTCGCTGACACGAGGCCAACGATATCGGCGACGACTCACCCGGCGTCAACGGCGGCGGCGGCGGCGCCCGGCCCGGCAGCTCCGGGACCGGGCGGCCGGCCGGCGGGGCGTGGGCTAGGCAGCCGGGTCGCCGACCAGGACCGGCTCGAGCACCGGCTGCTCGGTGGGCTCGGTGGGTTCGCCGACGGTCTGGAGATGCGGGCCGGTCCCTCGGACCAGCAGGGCGGCCAGCGCGGCGGCGAGCAACAGGAGCCCTGCGCTCACGGCGAAGGCGGTCGTGTACCCGTGCACCGCAGCCTGTTGTGCCGCACCCGCGCTGTGGATGTGGCTGGCGAGGAAGGTGGCCGCCGCCGAGGCGGCGATCGTGTTGAGCAGCGCGGTCCCGAGCGAGCCGCCCGCCTGCTGCGTGGTGTTGACGAGCGCGCTCGCCACACCGGCATCCTTCGGGTCCACCCCCACGAGCGCCGTGTTGCTCATGGTGACGAAGGACAACCCCATACCGAAGCTCAGCACGATCTCCGCCGGGAGGACGTGCACCAGGTACGAGCTGTCCACGCCGAGCCGGGTGAACCAGAGGGCCCCGAGACCGGCCAGGACCAGTCCGGTCGAGAGCAGCACTCTCGGACCCACCCGCACGAGGAGGCGGCTCGCCACCGTCGCGCCCACGATGACCCCGCCCGAGAAGGGAAGGAAGGCGAAGCCGGTCTTGAGAACCGAGTAGTGCAACGTGCCCTGGAAGAAGTAGGTGAGGAGCAGGAAGGCTCCGAGCATGGCGCTGCCCACGAGGAGCGAGGCCAGGAACGACCCACCCCGGTTGCGATCGAGCACCACCCTCAGGGGGAGCAGCGGGTTCGCCGACCGCATCTCGATGGCGACGAAGCTCACGAGGAGCACCACCGCGCCGATCAGGAGCAAGAGCGTGAGAGGCGCCCCCCACCCGTTGGTACCGGCCATGGTGAAGCCGTAGACGAGGAGGAAGAGGCCGCCGGTGGCGGTCGCGGCACCCGGGAGGTCGTAGCCCCTCCCCGATCCCCCTCGGCTCTCGCGGATGAACCGCGCTGCACCGAGCGCTGCGAAGAGCGCGATCGGGACGTTGATCAGGAGCGTCCAGCGCCACGAGGCGAGCTGGGTGAGGGTCCCGCCGAGCACGAGCCCGATCGCCGCGCCGCTCCCGGCGATGGCGCCGTAGAGCCCGAACGCCCTCGCACGCTCGCGCGGCTCGGTGAAGGTGACGGTGAGAAGGGACAACGCCGCGGGGGCCATGATCGCCGCGAACGCCCCCTGCAGGGCGCGGGCACCGAAGAGCATCGCCGGCGACATGGCGAGGCCGGCGAGCGCCGATGATGCCGCGAAGCCGATCAGCCCGACGATGAAGATCCGGCGGCGGCCGAGGAGGTCGGCGATCCGGCCCCCGAGGAGGAGCAGGCTTCCAAAGGCGAGCGTGTAGGCGCTCATCACCCATTGCCGATCGGCGACGGAGATGCCCAGCGCGTGCTGTGCCGACGGCAGCGCGACGATGACGACAGAGGCGTCGAGGACGATGATGAGCTGGGCGATGGCGATGATCCCGAGCGCCCAGAAGCGCTTGGGATCCGGCCCGCCCTCGACGTCGGTCTGCCGTGGATCGATCTCGGTCGTCGTCATGTGCTCGACCTCCTCTGGGACTAGATGGCATCGGCCCTGGTCGGGCGCCGGTTGTCCGATCGCCTCGAGCCGCCGGAGCCCCTATCCGACCCGGGCGAACCGCCGGGGGCGGGGCCGCCTAGAATCGGAGTCCGGGTTCCGGTTTTGATCTACTATACCGGAACGCACGTTCCGGTTGTCAAGGGGGCACTTTGCGCTCATGCTGTTGGCCATGGAGGGGGACGCTGTGACTGACGCCCCTGCGTCGGTGGAGCTGCCCACGGCGCAGATCGGGGTGTCCGAGGCCCTGCCGGCCGGCGCTGCGAGCATCGCCGACTGCGGGGAGGCCCGACCGAGGCGGGCGGACGCCATCAAGAACCGCCAGCGGATCCTGGAGGCGGCCGAGGAGGTCTTTGCCGCCGAGGGCGTCTCGGTTCCCATCGACACCGTGGCAGAGCGCGCCTGCGTGGGTGTCGGCACCCTCTACCGGCACTTCCCGACCAAGGAGGCGCTGTTCGAGGCGATCGTCCGGTCCAAGCTCGAAGAGCTGATCGAGATGGCGAGAGCTCACGCAGAGGACCCGGATCCCGAGGAGGCCTTCTTCGCCTTCGTCAGCCTCTTCGCGGGTCAGGTGTCCAACAAGCGCGACCTCATGGACGCGATCGACGCGGCCGGCATCGACTTCAAGGCCCGGTGCGCCGAGCAGGTCGAGGAGCTCAAGGGCCACCTGCAGCGGATGCTCGAGCGCGCCATCGCGGCCGGTGCCATTCGTGACGACGTCTGCGCCGACGAGGTCGTCGGCCTCATCATCGGCGCGTGTCACGCCGCGGAGCACTCGGACCTGCCCGAGGCCACCTGCCGCGCGGATGGTGACCGTGGTCTGCGACGGCCTCCGGCGCCCCTCGTCGCGTTAGGCCCGTCCCGTCCGTCTGAGGACCTCGCCGCGATCACATAGTGTCGGGCCGTGGCGGTCACCGGATTGGCGAACCTGGCAGTCAAAGTGTCCGATCTCGACGCCGCCTGCGCCTTCTACGCGGCGGCCGGCGGCGAGGTGCGAGACCGGATGGAATGGAACGGGGGCGAGCGGGCCGACGTGTACCTCGGACCCGTGATGATCACCCTCTTTACGCGGGCCCTCTACGAGGATCGCCTGGAGCTGCCTCCGGAGGGGTTCTTGCATCCCGCACTCTTTACCGACGACCTCGACGCGCAGCTCCAAGGCCACGACGTGGTGTGGGGCCCCGGTGTCGTCGAGGGCGCCTTTGGCAAGCGTCGCATCGCCTTCGTGACGGCACCGGGAGGGATCAGGTTGGAATTCATGGAGCAGCTCGAACCGCCGCGCCGAAGCGAGGGGGCGCGACCATGAAGGTGACGCGTTTCCACCACGTCTCCGTCAACACCAACGGGACGTCGCTCGACGACATGATCGGCTTCTACGGGAAGCTGCTGGGCCTCGACGACGCCAACAGGCCCGAGATCCCCGGGATCCCCGGACACTGGCACACCGTGGGCAACCAGCAGCTGCACCTGGTGGGCGCACCCTCGAGAGGCCCGGGCATCGACCCGACCGGCCACCACTTCTGCGTGGCCGTCGAAGACCTCGACGGGGCCATCTCCGAGCTCGAGGCCAAGGGCATCGACTACGAGCGCGACGTCCAGGGCCAGGGCACCGTGCAGATCTGGATCACCGACCCCGCCGGCAACACCATCGAACTACAGCAGGAGACCGCGACTCGATGACCTTCACCCCCTACGACCGCCCCGTCCGCGCCGCCTTCGTGGGGCTGGGGCGCATCTACGACCTGAACGTGCGGGCCTACCTGGACAATCCCGACGTCGAGGTCGTGGCGCTGGTGGACCCGAGCGAGGAGCGTCGAGAGCAGCGGCAGGCCGACTGGCCCGAGGCGAGGACCTTCGAGTCGACCTCGGACCTGGCCAAGAGCGGGCTCGAGGTGGACGCCGTCGAGGCCCTCCTCCCGGTCCCCCTGCACGTCGACGGCGTGATCGAGCTCTTGCAGAACGGTTGGCACGTCAACCTGCAAAAGCCGATGTGCAACGACCTCGAGGGTGCCCGGCGCATGCTCGAGGCGGCGGAGGACAACGATCGGGTCCTGCGGGTGATGGAGAACTACATCTTCTATTCGCCCCTGCGCAAGTTGAAGGAGGTCGTCGAGTCGGGAGAGATCGGCGCACCGAGCGGCTACCACATGAAGATGGTGGGGAGCGGGAGGGGCGGCTGGGAGGTGCCGGAGAGCTCCTACCGCTGGCAGTTCGAGCAAATGACCCGGGGCCGCGGCATCCTCGTCTTCGACGACGGTTGGCACAAGTTGGCCACGGCGATCTGGCTCTTCGGCCCGATCACCGAGGTGCGGGCCTGGATCGGCGGCACACCGGTCGTGCCCGGCGTCGAGATCGACGCCCCGACCACGATCGTCTGGCAGCACGCCAACGGCGTCCGCGGCGTCTGGGACATCACCGTGGCGATCGATCTCTACCTCCGCTCCGACTACTACACCAACGACGAGCGCTGGGAGGTGACCGGCCGCAAGGGCTACGCCCGGGTCAACCGATGCACCGGCCGGGGCATCCAGGAGCCCAGCCTCGAGGTCTACGTCGACGGCGAGATGCGCGGCTACCACGCGCTCGACGACGACTGGGCGAGCAGCTTCCGTGACTCGGGCCGCCACTGGCTCCGCTGGCTCCGCACCGGAGAGGGGCCCCTCTTGTGGAGCGGCGAAGAGGCGGTGGACGTGCTCCGCTTCGCACTGGCCGCCTACGCGAGCAGCGCGGCCGGCGGCACGGGGGTGGACCCCGCCAGCATCACCTGACCGGACTCCGCCGTCAGGTCAGGTCAGGGTTGCGGCGGGATGCCCCCGACCTGATCGACGAGGCCCGCTTGGCGCGCCTCGTCGGGGTCGAGGATCCGGCCGGAGGCCAGGTGGGCCCCAAGGTCCCCGGCATCCATGCCGGCGGCTCGGGACAGCCGGTCGACGAACCGGGCTCGCAGCCGACCGAGCTGCTCGGCCCAACGCTCGAGCTCTGCGAACGTGCCCTGCGCCGAGGTCGGAGGGTCACCGAGACGAAACGAGCAGTGCTCCGTCGCCCAGCGGTGATGCGACACCGCGACGATCCCGACGGCGGCGCCGGCCACTACGCCGGTGCACCTCGCCAGCACGGGCACCCCCAGCAGGTCGATCGTGTCCATCAGGGAGAACGCCGGCCCGTAGCCCGCGTCCACTCCCTGCAGCTGGAGCACCAGCGCCTGGTCGCCGGTGGCGTCGAGGGTCATGAGCTCGGCGGCCACCCGGGCGGCCGAAGCATCGTCGATCACCCCACTCACGAGGACGATGCGTCGCTCGAGCAGATGCCGTCGCAGATCGTCGGGCCGGGCGGACATCACGACTCCTCGAGCCTCCAGCTGATCCTGCGGTCGAGCGCCGACGCGTAGCGCTCGAGGGTGGAGAGCCGCACGTCCGCCTCCCCGGACTCGATCCGGGCCACCGCGGACTGCGACGTGCCCATCCGGGCCGCGACCTCCGTCTGGGAAAGGCCCAGGTCGATGCGGCACTGCACGAGCTCGCGGGCGAGGACCCGGCGTTGCGCCATCTCGCGGAAACCGGGAAACGGCGTCGGGTGCCGGCGGGCCCTGGACGGGGCCCCGGCTGAGGCGCCCGTGCCCTCGGCGTCCCCGGATCGGCTCGGGCCGTGACCTGTCGGCATCGTCTGGCGCCCACGTTACCGTATTTGATATCTCTTAATTGAGATACTCTCTACGAGATAGCCACGAGCTGCAGGAGTGGGACAGGACCAGATTCCCGTCCCCAAGGGTCCGCCCACGAGATCACCGGAGGTCGCATGCCGGCATCGAGCTTCATCCCCGCCCACCTCACCATCATCCCGACCGTCTTGGACCAGACGTCGCGCGGCGAGCGAGCCTTCGACATCTACTCGCTCCTCTTGAAGGAGCGCATCGTCTTCCTCGGGCAGCCGATCGACGACCAGATCGCCAATCTCATCGTCGCCCAGATCCTCTACCTCGAGTCCGAGGACCCGAGAAAGGACATTCACCTCTACATCAACTCGCCGGGCGGCATGGCCTACGCCGGGATGGCCATCTACGACGTGATGCAGCATGTGCAGCCCGAGGTCTCGACCATCTGCGTGGGGATGGGCATGTCGGCGGCCGCCATGGTCCTCTCGGGTGGGGCGCCCGGGAAGCGCTTGGCGCTGCCCAGCGCCAAGATCATGATCCATCAGGGATCTGCGGGCACAGGAGGAGCACCGAGGGACATGGAGATCCAGCTCCGGGAGGTGCTGGCGACGACCCGCCGGATGGCCCAGATCATCTCTCACCACTCCGGCCGAGCCCTCGATCAGGTCGAGCGGGACATCGACCGGGACTACTTCATGACGGCTGCCGAGGCGCTCGACTACGGCCTGATCGACGAGATCATCGCTCCTCGTCGCGGGGTGGCGGCGGACGTCCTTGCCGCGCCCGAGGGCAAGGCCATCGAGGGCAAGGCCATCGAGGGCAAGGCGGCCGATGGCAAGGCGGCCGAGCTCGCGCCGGTCGGGGCCTGACCCGGCTCCCCGACCCCGGGGCTCATCCGATCGACCCGCGGAGCAGGGTCACCACGTCGCCGAGCGCCTCGATCTGGCCCCGGACGGCCTCGGGCGCCAGCCCCGGCATGTGGACCCGGAGGTTGAGGGCGTCTGCGCCCGCCGCCCGCATGGCTGCGAGGAGCCCCTCGGCCACCGACCCGGCGTCGTCCGCATTGATCATCTCGTTGCCGCCGAAATGGGCCTGCGCCGCCGCGCCGGCGTAGCTGCGGTAGAAGGCCACCTGACGGTCGGCCTCCCGCACCGGTGGAGGCCCGACCCACGCCCTCCGGACGAGGATGGCCGGTCCGACTCCGCCGGCACCTCGATAGGCGTCGACGAGCTCCCGGACGCGGTCGGTGGTCGACAGGGAGTCGAAGAGGAGACCGACCTGCGCGCGGGCCGCCCTCCGGCAGGCGGTCGGGCTCATGGCGGCACTCACCACGGGCACGGGGCTGCCCGCGCACTGCTGGATAGCGCGGTCCTGGTGCAATAACTCCTCGATCCGGCCCTCCGGCACCCGGCCGGCGAGCAGGTTCGCCAGATGGGCGAGTGCGTCGGAGAATCGCTGGGTCATCCCCTCGAGCGTGCTCCCGACGACCTCGAAGTCCTCGAGCACGGACCCTGCGGCGACGCCCACTCCCACCCGTCCGGGGAATCGGGCGGCCTGCCAGGCGACCTCCTCTGCCACGATCGCCACGGGCCGCAACGGGAGGAGGAGCGGACAAGCGGCGGCCCAGCTGGCGCTCGTCTCCTCGAGGACCCACCCCGCCACCTGTATGGGGTTGGGCAGGTAGCCGCTCCATCCCGCGTGGTGCTCGCTGGTCATGGTGCCGTCGAACCCCGCTGCCTCGGCCAACCTGGCCTGTAACACGAGCTCGTCGACCACCGCGGTCGCCGCGGCGGGCCCGTCGGGGACGTCGGTCGGGTACAGGCGCAACGACACGGAGCCGTTCGACAGGGGCGGCCGGACGCCGGCGGCTTGGTGCCGGTCCGCGGTCATCACAGTCCCGTGAACCGGCCGCCGTCGACGACCACGGTCTGACCGGTGACGTAACGACCCCCGTCGGAGACGATCCAGGCGACCACCGGCGCCACGTCGGGCTCCGGCTCGCCGATCCAGCCGAGCGGCACGAGGGCCTCGAGGCGACCCTCGAGCTCGGGGTTCTCGATGAAGGCATTGTCCAGCGCCGGGGTGCGGGCCAGCGGGGAGACCGCGACCACCCGGACCCCCCGGGGACCCCATTCGAGGGCCAGCGATTTGGTCATGCCGCGGAGCGCACCCTTGACGGCGGCGTAGCCGGGCAGCGTCGCCGAACCCTCCATGGCTGCGGGGGACGTCATGAGCACGAGCGCCCCCCGGCTCTGTTCGAGGTGGGGCAGCGCGGCGCGGGCGCAGAGGTAGCCGGCGCGCACCGAGACCGCGAGATGATCGCGCCAGGCGTCCTCGGTCAGGTCCTCGATGCTCGAGACGATGCTCGAGCTCCGGCTGGTCGCGTTGTGGACCATCGCGTCGAGACCGCCCAACCGATCGACGGCCAGGGCGACCGCGCCCTCGACGTCGCTCGCCCGGGTGGCGTCACAGCGAGCAGACAGCGCCTCTCCCCCGGCCTCCCGGATGGCGGCCACGGTCTCCTCCACGTTGGGCCCTCGTCCGGTCACGACGACGCGGGCGCCGGCCGACCCGAAATGCACGCAGAGGCCACGGCCGAGTCCCGCGCCGCCACCGGTCACGAGGATCCTCTTGCCGTCGAGGTCGACGGTTGGGCGGCTCATGGGGTCATCCACGAGCCGCCGTCGACGGCAACCGTGGCGCCCGTGACCGATCCGGTCATCGAGGCGAGGTGGGCGACGACCGCCGCCACCTCCCCGTCGATCGTCGGTGGCCGGCCCAACGAGGGCGGGGGGCCTCCGGCCCGGTCGAGCGGTGCCGGGGCGCCGCAGAGGACGTGGGCGGGGACCGCCACGCAGTTGAGGCTCACGCCGCGGCCCCCCCAACGGCGGGCGGCCACGCGCAGCAGGGACCGCTGTCCCTCCGCGGCGGCGGTCCAGGCGACGACGTGGGGCGCACCGACGAGCACGAGGCTCGGTGCGACCAACGCCACGCTGCTCCCCGGCGAGAGATGGGTCGACGCTCCCTGGAGCAGGTGCAGGAATTCGGTGATGGGATCCTCGGCGAGGCGCTCCCAGTCCTTCTCTCCGAGCGATGCGAGCTCACCGACGTCCTCCGGGGCCACCGGCACCCGCGCCCACACGAGCGCCTCGAGCGGTCCCGGATCGAGGGCCGCCCGCAACGAGGCGTCCACCGCCGAGGACGACGAGAGGTCGCACGGCGAGGTCGGGCCCGACCACTCCTCTCCTGCCGCACCCGCTGCGCCCGGGTCCACGAGGACCGTGACCGCCGCTCCGAGATCCGTCAACCCTCGGGCCAGCCGGAACCCCGGTGGCCCGTCGCCCACGACGAGCGTCGCCCCCTCGCTCACGCCGGCTCTGTCGAATCCGGCACCCAGCGCGAGCGCAGGTCGGCGAGCCACTCGGGGAGGTCGATCTCGGGGTCGGGCAGCGCCACCGCCCCACGCTCGCTCAGGGCCTCCTCGAAGGTTTCCGGCTGGTCGCCCCACGACCGGGGGTCGCCCATCATGATCTCGAAGAGGATCGTGCCCTCCGGTCCGGCCACGAAGGGTCCGAAGGCGGCCCCGAGCGGCAGCTCGACATGGGTGCCGGCAGGACAGTGGCGACCGCCGCACCACATCTCGCCCTCGATCACGAAGATCACGTGGGAGCTGAAGTGGCCGTGGCGACGGATGACCATGCCGGGGTCCCATTTCGCGTAGAGCGAGAGGTACTGCGGATCGGGGGAGAAGGCCAGCCACTTCTCCCAGATGGACGACTCGGTCCCATCGGCGTTGCGGATCGCCTTGACGCGCTGCCACGGGACGTCGGGATCGTCGAGGTGGCGGAACACCGGCTCGGCGCCGAGCACCCGGACGTCGGCCGGAATCTCGTCAGTCATCGAACACCTCCAAGGGCCGGCACGGATGGGGGCTGGGCAGCGCCCCGGGCGCGACCGGCTGGCCGTTTTACCTTTCTGCATTGTTACTCAGACAAAAGTGATACTGTCAAGCGCATGGCAGTGGCGGGAGAGCCGGTCGCCACCGAGTCGGCCTGGCTCGGGGAGGTCGGGTTGCCGCCCAAGGTCGGCTTCCTGGCCCGGCTCGTGCGCCTGGTGATGCTTTCGGAGAACGTCTTTGCGGGCGTCGCGGGCCCCCACGGCCTGAGCTTCGACGACTACCTCGTGCTGGCGACGACACGGAGGTCGCCCGGAGCGAGCAGCTCTCCCTCCCAACTGTGCCGCGTCCTCGGACGCACGACGGGTGGGATGACGCTCACCCTCGACCGGTTGGCTCACAGCGGTTGGCTGCGCCGGTCCCGCGATCCGGTGGACCGGCGCCGTGTGGTCGTCCAGCTGACGCCCGAGGGGCGCCGGTTGTGCGATCGGGTCAACCGCGCCCTGCACGTCTGGGAGCGCAAGGCCGTCCCGCCGGGGGAGGCCGAGGGCTTGAGCGAGGAGCTCGACCACCTCCTCGCCGTTGTCGGCCGCGGCTGAGCCCCGCCGCCGTGGCGCGATCTCGCGTCAGCGCCGACCGGACATTCGACGGGAAGGGCTACCAGCCCCGGAACGCCCCCCCGTCGGCCAGGATCTGGGCCCCGTTGACGTAGCTGGAGGCGTCGCTCGCCAGAAAGATGCACAAGCCGGCCAGGTCGTCGGGCTGGCCGAGGCGGCCCATCGGGTTCATCTCGGCGGCCCGCACCTTGGTCGCCGGATCCCATGCCTTGGCGATGTCCGTGTCGAAGGGACCCGGCAGGATGAGGTTGGCCCGAACCTTGGGGGTCCACGTGCCGGCCAGGCAGAGGGTGAGGACGTTGAGCCCGGCCTTTGCCATCTCGTAGGGAAGCTCGTGCGCGCTCGGGCGCAGGGTGCCGGCGGTCGACACGTTGATGATCGAGCCGCCGTCCCCCTCGTACATCCGGGTGCCGACGAGCACGGACAGCCGGAAGGGTCCACGGGCGTTGACGGCGTTGACCTTGTCGTAATAGGCCTCGGTCACGTCGGGGAGCTCCCCGTAGAGGGGGGACATCCCGGCGTTGTTGACGAGCACGTCGCAGCGGCCGAACTCGCCGTACACCTCGTCGACCAGGCGGTCGCAGTCCTCCCATTGTCCGACGTGGCACTGCAGGCCGAGCGCCCGGCGCCCGGTGGCCTCGGCGATCTCGGCTGCCGCCCGGCGGCAGTTGTCGAGCTTGCGGCTGGCGACCACGACGTCCGCCCCCGCTCCCGCCAGCCCTTCGGAGACGGCGCGCCCGATGCCACGACTTCCTCCGGTGACGACGGCCACCTTGCCGGTGAGGTCGAAGCGCTCGGCCGGTCCCTGCGCGGTCGGCACCATCAGAGGTTGCCCACCTCGTGCTCGAGGTACTCCGCGAACTTCTCGCGGGCGGCCGCCACCCGCTTGGGCAGGTGCTCGCTGGGCCAGAGGTCCTCGCTCGGCCGGTAATTGCGCAGGACCTGGCGCGCCACGGTCACCTTGTGCACCTCGGTCGGACCGTCGGCGAGCCCGAGCGATGCGCCCGCCATCCACATGCCCGAGAAGGGCATCTCGTTGGAGACGCCGAGCGCGCCGTGGACCTGCATCGCCCGCTCCACCACGTCCTTCAAGACGGACGGCAGCTGCGCCTTGACCGCCGCGATGTCCTTGCGGACCCGTCGGTAGTCCTTGTACTTGTCGATGGTCCACGCCGTGTAGAGGACGAAGAGCCGGAACTGCATCAGCTGTGCGTAAGAATCGGCGATGTAGCCCTGGACGAATTGCTTGTCCGCCAGGAGACTGCCCTGCGTCTCCCGGCTGAGCGCCCGCTCGCACATCATGTCGAACGCCTTGTTGGCGAGACCGATCGAGCGCATGGCGTGATGGATGCGACCACCGCCCAGGCGGGTCTGGGCGATGGCGAAGGCCTGACCCTCGCCCCCGAGGAGCGCGTCCGACGGTACCCGGACGTCCTCGTAGTGGATCAGGGCGTGCGACGCGTGCTCGGAGGACTCCGTGCCGACGCCGATGTTGCGGACGATGCGGACGCCCGGCGTGTCCGTCGGCACCAGGAACATCGACATGCCCTGGTAGGCGCTCACGTCGGGGTTGGTGACGACCATGACGATGAGAAACGAAGACGTCTTGGCGTTGGACGAGAAGAACTTCCATCCGTTGATGACCCACTCGTCGCCGTCGCGCTCGGCCCGGGTCTTGAACATCGTCGGGTCGGCGCCCGCGTGGGGCTCGGTCATCGAGTAACAGGAGAAGAGCTCGCCCCCGAGGAGCGGCCGCAGGTAGCGCTCCTTTTGTTCCTCCGTCCCGTAGTGGGCGATGATCTCGGCGTTGCCGGTGTCGGGAGCCTGCGTGCCGAAGATGATCGGTGCCCACTGCGACCGGCCCAGGATCTCGTTCAGCAGCGCCAGCTTGAGCTGGCCGTACCCCTTGCCGCCGAGCTCCGGCCCGAGGTGCGCGGCCCAAAGCTCGCGGGAGCGCACCTCCTGCTTGAGCGGGTCGACGATCTTGCGCAGCGTCTCGTCGAGGGGACGGTAGGCCCGACCGCCCCAGAGGACGTCGAGCGGCTCGACCTCCTCGCGCACGAACTCGTCGACCCAGTCCAGCTTCGCCTGGAACTCGGGATCGGTCTCGAAGTCCCACGCCATGGCTGCTCCTCCCCGATCCGGTGACCACCGGTTCACCACGCCCGCCCCGGCTGTTGCGTGGCCGGGCGGTTCCGAGGCCGGGGGCAGCCTAACGGGCCCACCGGACGTGCGTCGGGGCTCGTTGGACGGCGCGGCGCCGGGGAGGTCACCATGTGGCCCACCGCGATGTGGGGGGTGCGATGGGAGACGACGTCGACGGCTCGGTCGAGAGCGGGTTCGAGGGGGTGCGCGAGGCCTTTGCCCGCAATTTCACCGACCACGGCGACGTAGGGGCGGGATTCTCCCTCTACCTCGAGGGCAACAAGGTGGTGGACATCTGGGGAGGCACCGACCCTCGTAATGGCCGTGCCTACACCGCCGACACGCTGCAGCTCGTGTTCTCGACCACCAAGGGAGCGACGGCCCTTTGCGCGAACCTGCTGGCCCAGCGAGGGCAGCTGGACGTCGACGCCCCGGTCGCCACCTACTGGCCCGAATTCGCAAGAGCGGGCAAGGAGCGCATCCCCGTGGGGTGGCTGCTCTGCCACAAGGCGGGGCTCCCGACGATCGACCGGCACCTCTCCTTCGAGGACGCCCTGGCCTGGGAGCCCGTGATCCGCGCCCTCGAGGCCCAGGCGCCCCTCTGGGAGCCCGGTTCGGAACACGGCTACCACGCCCTGACCTTCGGCTACCTCGTGGGCGAGCTGGTCCGGCGCGTGACCGGCAAGAGCCTGGGCACGTTCTTCGCCGAGGAGGTGGCGGCGCCGTTGGGCCTCGAGTTCTGGATCGGCCTGCCGCCCGAGCGAGAAGAGCGCGTGGCTCCGATCCTCGGCCACCTCGTCCCCCCGGCGTCGAGCGACCCCGGCGCGCAGAAGCTCCTCGACGACCTCGTGGGTCCGGAGTCCCTCCTCGGGCGCGCGCTCTCGCTCAACGGCGCCATACCGAAGACCTCGCTCTTCAACCGGCCCGAGCTCCACGCCGCCGAGCTGCCCGCGGCCAACGGCATCACCAACGCCCGGTCCCTGGCTCGGATGTACGCCGGGATCGTGGAGGCGCTGCCGGGTGGCCCGGTCGAGCCCCTGCTCGCACCGGCCCAGATCCGTGCGGCCCGCACTCGTCAGACCGAGGGCCCGGACCGCTGCCTCGTCTTCGAGACCTCGTTCGGCCTCGGCTTCTTCACCGCGTCCCGCTACGCCCGCTACGGCTCGCCCGGAAGCTTCGGCCACACCGGGGCGGGAGGCTCCGTCGGGTTCTGCGACCCCGAGCACCGCATCGGCTTCGGCTACGTCATGAACAAGATGCAGCAGAACCTCTCGGGCGATCCCCGCACCCGCGGGCTCGTCCGGGCCGTCTACGCCGCCATCGGCGTCGAGCCGAGCTTCGTCTGAGCGCCCGACGTCGAGTCTCTCAGCTCAGCGCTCGAGGGGACCCGGATAGGCGATCTCGGCTCGGGCGATGAGCGAGCTCATCTTGCGGCGCAGCTGGATCACGAACAGGACGATGACGACGACCGCGCCGCCGAGGAGGGCGTAGCCGAGGGTGCTCGAGATGCTGGTGAGCGTACTGCCGAACCAGTAGGCGCCGAAGGTGTACACGGCGCTCCACAGCAACCCCCCCGAGGCGTTGAAGAACAAGAAGCGTCTGTAGTGCATCTTGTTGACCCCGGCCAGGAACGCGGCGTACGTGCGGAGCACCGAGATGAAGCGGCCGAAGAACACCACCTTCCCGCCGTGGCGATCGAAGAGGTAGCGGGCCACCTTGATCTTGGGCTCGTCGATCCGTACGTACTTGCCGTAGCGGCGCAACAAGGCATAACCCCCGTAGTCGCCGATCCAGTAGCCACACGTGTCGCCGATGATCGCCGCGGCCGCTCCGACGAGGAAGATGAGCACCGGCTCCAGGTGATGGGTGGCACCGGCGTAGGTGGCCGCCGCGATCAGCGCCGTCTCGCCGGGCAGGGGGATGCCGAAGCTCTCGAGACCCACCAGGACGAACACGGCCAGATAGCCGTAGTCCGCGATGATGTGGTGGATGTCCACCCTGCCCGACCGTATCAGGGGGACTCGCCCCGGGTAGCCCCGTGGGGACTCCTCTCGGAGTCAGCGCCCGGGGGTCAGGGCTCCGGCGGCCCCTCGGCACCCCTCAGGACGACGGTGAAGGTCGAGCCGCGCCCGACCTCGCTCACCACCTCGATGTGGCCGCCGTGGAGCCGGGCGATACCGCCGGCGATCGCCAGTCCGAGCCCGGATCCCGCGATGGCCCTCGCGTGGGCGTTGGACGCCCGGAAGAACTGCTCGAAAAGGCGGGCCTGCTCTTCTTCGGGGATGCCCATGCCGGTGTCCCGCACGGCGATCCGCCATGCGCCGTCGTCGGGCGCCGCGGTCACCGAGATCGCCCCACCCTCGTCCGTGTACTTGATGGCGTTGGAGACGAGGTTGTCGATCAACTGTCCGACCCGCCCCGCGTCACCATCGAGCATGGTGCCCTCCTCGCACGAGCACGCCAGGTCGACCCCCTTGTCGAAGGCCTGGGTCTGCAGGGCGGCGACCGCGCCCTGGACCAGTCTCGGGACGTCGACGGGGTCGACCACCATCTCGAGGGTGTGGGAGGCCAGGCGGCCGATGAGCAGGAGGTCGCCGGTCAGCCGGCGGAGGCGGTCGGCGTTGCGGGCGATGATCTTCAGGTACTCGTCCAGCTCTGCCGACTCCTCGCCCCTGGGCAGGTCCCGCGCCAGCTCGGCAAAGCCGATGATCGAGGTCACCGGCGTCCTCAGCTCGTGGGACAGGTCGAAGATCAGCTTCGTCCGCAGGTCGTCGATCTCGACGAGCCGGCGGTTCTGCTCTTGCTCGAAGGCGAGGCGTCGCCGCTGGCGGATCTCGTCCCGGCGTCGGCTCAGCGCCAGGTACGCCAGGCCGGCCACGCGCTCGATGGCGCCGAGATGACCGATCAGGGGCTCGCGGTGACCGACCGACCACACCACCATGGCGTCGATCTCCCCCCGCCTGCCCGCGGGGTCCATGACCCCCGGATGGGGCAACGGCGGCAGCCACGAGTCGGCGAGCTGGGCCCCGGGCGGGACCGGGAAGGCCCAACAACCGACGAAGCCCTCGGCCCGGGCGGCCTCGGCCACCCCCGGCGTCATGAGCCCCCGGTCGATCGCGTCGTCGAAATCCCCGACGAGCACCGCTCGGCCCTCCGCCACCACGACGTCCCAGGGGCCACCCGGCAGCCGCAGGCTTCCGGGCACGGATCGCGTGACCCACGCCGGGTCGAGCGTCGGCGTGTAGAGGGAGGTCGACAGACCGGCGAAGCGATCGTCGACGAAGCCGACGAGCTGCGCCAGGACGTGCGGTGCCGTCGGCTCGTGGGCCAGGGACGTGAGCACCCGGTCGAGGGCCCGCCGACCGCTCGACTCGCGTGCCACGACGAGGATCGCATGGACGCCCTCGGTCGCGAGCAGGTTGTTGCGCAGCAGCCCGAGGTCGACCGTGTGCCCCTCCTTGTGGAGGATCTGGAGGTCGATGACGAGATCGGCGTCGTCGAGATCGAGGGAGCCGTCGAGCGGGTTCTCCGTGGCGTGGGCGAGGACCCGCCGGACGAAGTCCCGCTCCTCGGGATGGACGAGGTCGAAGACCATGCTGCCCACCATCTCCTCGGGCTCGTATCCGAGGAGGTGTCGGGTCGAGGGGCTCGACCAGATGATGGTCCCATCCGCCCTGGTGAGCAGGGCGAAGTGCATCGTCCCCCGCACCAGGGCGGTCCGGGCGGCGGTCTCTCCCACCCGGCGGAGCTCCGAGAGCTCATGAGCGGAGCGCTCACGCACCGGAGCGGCGGGAGACTCCGGGCTGGCGTCCACGGTCCTACATCCTTGCCGTGATCGACGCCCTCATCGAATCGCCGCGCGCCGGGCCGGACCGGGTGCGCCGGACGGCTCGGATCGACGCCCTATCGTCGTTGGATCGGCCCGCCTCCCCGTCATGCCACTCACGGACCCCTTCGCGTCCGTTGGGGACGAGTCTGTGTCTACGCGGCGGCCTTGGTCCTGACGGTTGTGGCCATCAAGCTGGTCGCCTTCTCGGGTGACGGCCAGCGACCGACCGCCGCCGTGGCCGCCACGGCCCGGGGAACCGGCCCCCCGGTGACCGACCGCACCGCCCCGCCCGCCACCACCACGTCGACGACGGTGCCGCCGACGACCACCACGACGGTCGACCCGGGCTCCCTGCCACAGACGAGCGACCTGCCCTCGAGCGGCACCCCGCAATTCAACGCCGAGATGGCCGCCCTCTGGCAGGGCATCGTGACGGACTCGGTGCAGGCGGCGATGCCGGCGTACTTCCCCGAGTCCGCCTACGTGCAGGTCAAGGGCATCAGCGATCCGCAGGGCGACTACACGGGGAGGCTGGTGAGCGAGTACGGGCTCGACATCGGCGCCGCCCACGCGCAGCTCGGGGCGGGCGCGGCGCAGGCGCAGCTGTCGAGCGTGCAGGTCGACTCCTCGTACGCCCACTGGGTGCCGCCGGGGTCCTGCTACAACACCGTGGGGTACTACGAGGTGCCCAACTCCCGGATCGTCTACGTGGAGAACGGGCAGACCGAGTCGTTCGGGATCGCTTCGATGATCTCGTGGCGCGGCGTCTGGTACGTGGTGCACCTCGGAGCGGTCGTGCGCTCCTCCGAGTCGGGCGTCGTGGACGACCCGGAGTCCGGCTCCGGCTCCCCGGCCTACTCGGGGACCTGCTGAGGACTGCCGGGACTCCCGCCCCCCGCCTGGGCCGACTGCTGGCGCACGAAGGCCGCCGACCCGGAGAGGAAGGCCTCGACGTCCTTGGCCTTGCCCTGCGCGAACTCCGCGAACGATTCGGGGACGTAGACCTGCCGGGCACCCGCCTCGAGCGCCGCCAGGATCGCCTCCACCGCCTCCGACACGGGGATGGCCTGCACGGGGGCGGTGAACGGATCGTTGTCGGGGAGCGTGAACAGCTCGGTGTCGACCACCCCGGGGTAGACGACCATCACCCGGATGCCCTCGTCCCACAGGTCGATCGCCATGGACTCGGAGAACACGGCGAGGGCCGCCTTGGATGCGCTGTAGGCCGCCTCACCCGGCGAGCTCAGGGTGGCCGCGACCGACGAGACGTTGACGATGAGGCCCTCGCCCAGACGCAGCATCTGGGGGAGGAGCGCCAGTGTCAGGTGGACCGGCGCGAGGTAGTTGATGCGGTCGACGGCGTCGACGGTCGCGGGGTCGAGCCGGGTGACGTGCCGACGCTTCGGGATGCCGGCGTTGTTCACGAGGACATCGACCCGACCGAAGTCGGCGAGGACCTGCTCGGCCAACCGCTCGGGCGCGCCGTCGGCGGCCAGGTCCGCCGTCCACATCCGGGATTCGGGCGCATGCGGCAGGCAACGGTCCAGCACCTCCTTGAGCCGCTCGGTCCGCCTCGCGCACAGGCCGACGGTCGCCCCCGCCCGCGCGAAGCCCTCGGCGAGACCCGCTCCGATCCCCGAGGATGCTCCCGTAACGAGCACCTTCTTGTCCCTCAACGCATACGGCATGGATGAGCTGACCCCTCTCTCACGGCATGATCGCCGTGCGCGACACCGGCTCGGCCGGAGCCTGCCGCCGTGACAGGGCCCTCCGGAGCGCGCCCAACAGTACGTTTCTCAGCTCCCGGGGATCCACGATCTCGTCGAAGCCCAACCCCTCGGCGGAGCGCCACGAGGCGTCGAGCTCGGCCCGCCGGAGCGCCTCGGCCTCGGAACGGTCGGCGCCGCTGGCTCGAGCCGAGGCCCCCGCGCCCATCGCGCCGAGCGTGGCACCCGGGAACGCGAAGGTCGCCGACTGGCCATCGAAGGCGGCCATGGACATCACGAGGGAGCCGAACCCGTACGCCTTGCGGAGCGTCACGTGGAGCTTGGGCGTCGTGGCGAGGGTCTGCGCGGCGAACATCCGGGCCCCGCTGAGCAACACCCCCTCCCTCTCGGACGCCGAGCCCGGGAGGATCCCCGGGTTGTCCGCCAGGAAGACGAGGGGGACGTGGAAGGCGTCCGCGACCATGATGAAGTGCGCCGCCTTTCGGGCGGCGGCGGCGTCGATCGATCCGGCGAGCGACCGGGGCTGATTGGCCACGATGGCGACGGGGTGGCCGTCGAGCCGGGCCAACGCGCAGACGATGGCCCGGGCGAACCCCGGCGCGATCTCGAAGAAGTCGCCCTCGTCGACCAGCGCGTGGACCACCTCCCGCATCTCGTAGACCTTGCGGTTGTCCCGCGGGACGACGTCGAGCACGACGTCGAGGGGGCGTGGGCCGTCGGGGCTTCCCTCGAGGCGGGCAGGATAGGACCAGGCGCTCTGCGGGAAGAAGGACAGGTACCGGCGGACCTCGTCGAGGGCGGCGCCGTCGTCCGGCGCCACGTTGTGGATGAGGCCGCTGGCCACGGCCACCCTGGGACCGCCCAGCTCGTCCTTGCTCACCTCCTCGCCCGTCGACTCCTTGACGACCGGCGGGCCGGCGGTGAAGATCGAGCCCTCCTCGGTCATCACGGCGAAGTCCGAGATCGGGGCGATCAACGCCCCGTGACCGGCGGAGGGACCGAGGACCGCGGTGACGAGCGGGACCTTGCCCGAGCACTGGGCCTGGAGCTGGAGGTCCACCGGCGAACGTCCGTGCGAGCGCTCGCCGGGCCGGTAGCCGGCGCCCTCGAGCAGCATGACGAGCGGCAGCCGGTCGAGGAGGGCGAGCTCGGCGATGCGGATCCGCTTGGCGTGGCTGCCGGACCCGATGGTCCCGGCGACGGTGGTGAAGTCCTCCGCCCCGACCATCACCGGCCGACCGTCGATCGTCCCGGACCCTGCCACCAGGCCGTCGGCGGGCACCGCCCCGCCGGCGAGGGTCCCGATCTCCGAGAAGGACCCCGCGTCGAGCAGGCGGGCGATCCGGGCGCGGGCGTCGAGCTTGCCGGCCTGACCGTGCCGTGCGAGGCGCTCGGCACCGCCCATCGAGCGGCTGGCGGCTCGCCGCTCCGACAGCTCCTCGAGCGTGGATGTCCAGCCGTCCTGGCTCGTGGGTCGGCGAGCTTCTGGGTCGTGGAGATCCTCGGGCACGCCGGGAATCATCGCGGACCTCGGGTCGACGCGCACCCGGTGCCCGTCACACCCTCCGCGCATACTGGTGCCGTGACGACCGAAACGACCCCGCGGGGGACCCCCCGGACGCCTGCTCGGACGACGGCTCGGACGACGGCTCGGGCGACCCCCGTCGGCCCCGCCGCCGGGCCGCCCCGGGGCGTCGGCCTGATCGAGCAGCTCCGGGGCCTCGGTCGCGAGCGCCCGTCGATCGACCCGGACCTGGCGGCGCGTCTGCGCGCCCGTCTGGAGGAGGCCGCCCGGCCGGCCGTCGGGCTGCCGCTCGGGATCACCGTGAGCGTCACCAAGCGCCACCTCCAACGGGTGCTGGCCTGCGAGCGACACCTCGTGGCAACTCTCGGCGAGGCCCGCCACGTCACGATCGACATGATCGGCGGACAGCTTCTCGACTACCTGTTCGCCCAGGTGGCGACCGGTGAGCCTCTGGGCAGCGACCCCGTCGGCGACGCCCTCGAGGCCGCGGGGGTCTCCGGCGACGAGCAGCTCGTGGAGGAGTTCCGGTCCCTCTCCGAGGACGACCGAGCGGAGCTGCGCTACTCGGTCGCGGCCCTGGCCGGTCAGCTGGCGGAGCGCTGGCCTCCCCTCCCCCGAAACGCCCTGCCCCGGCTGCAAGAGCCCTTGCGGATCCCGCTGGCCGGGGGCCGGGTGGTGCTCTCCGGCCGGGTGGATCTGGCACTCGGCCATCCCGGGGTGGAGCGCGCCGGCTCCACCCTGGTCGACATCAAGAGCGGCGCGCGGCGCCACGAGGACATGGCCGACGCCGCCTGGTACGGGCTCCTCGAGACCCTGCGGAGCCGGGCTGCGCCGTTCCAAACCGGCAACTACTACCTGCGCGACGGCGGCCTGGTGCTCGACGTCGTCACCACCGAGACGCTGACCCGCCAGGCGGACCGGGTGGCCGAGGGCGTCCGGCGCATGGTGGCGCTGGCCGGAGGTGCGGAGCCCGGCACCCGGCCGTCGGACCTGTGCCCGTGGTGTCCGGCCCTTCGGTCGTGCCCGACCGGCCGGCGTCACGTCAGCGTGCAGGGCCTCGAGACGCCGTGGGGCGAGCCCGGGGACATCGACGCCGACACCGGCGAGCCGGACGACGAGGAGAGCGAGGCGCACGGTGGAGGCGATGACGTTGACGGTTGACGGTCCGGGGGTGGTCGAGCCACGACCGGAGACACACGAGCCGGGCGCCGACGCGCCGTCCGGGGAGGTCGCGGCGCACCGACGACCGATCGTGGGAGCGCTCGACATCCCTCGATCCGATCCCGCCGTCTCGGTCCGCCAGCTCGACGATCTGGCCCGGACGCTCTCGGAGCGCCTGGCGGCCGCGTTGCCCCCGGATTCCGGGCCGCTCGAGGTCGATCGCCGCCGGCTCGTCGAGGCGCTGCGTTGCCCCGCCCGGACGGAGGGAGAGCCTGACGGGCCCTTCGAGTGGAGCGCCGTCAAGGCCCACCGCCGGCTGGGGCTGCGCGCCCTCCAGGCGATGCACCGGAGCCACCAGCGGTATCCCGATGCCCTCGAGGGGGCGGGCCGAGCGATCGACCTCGAGATCGACGAGGCCAGCCGCCTCGGGGAGTGGTTGGCCCGTCTGAGCCCGGCCGGCAGGTCGGCGGTGTTGGCGGCGGCGTCGGGCTTCGCGGCGCGCCACTGGATCGCCCTGCCCTGGGACCGCTGCGGACGGGTCCAGTTCGGATCCCGCCGTCACCGGGTGTCCCTGCCCGAGCCGGCCGAGCGGGTGACCCTGGGCCTCCGCCTGGACGCGACGATCTTCGTCTCGGAGCCCCCCGATGCCGATCGGGTCATCGTCTCGATGGGTCAGACCCCGGCCGAGGCGCTCCGCTTCGACGTCCTCGCCTCGTCCCTCCATCTCCGACGGGTGCCGCGGCGCGCCATCGCCGTGGACCCCGCGGCGGGCCAGCCGAGCTCGGTGGACGTCGACGCGGCCCTTCTCGAGGCCGCCGCCGAGGACCTCGTCAGGGCCGCGAGGGCCCTCACGGACCGGACGGAGGACGGCGGCCTCCGGGCCCTGCCCGGACCGTCGTGTCCCCGCTGTCCGAACCTCGGCCGCTGCGCTCCCGGCGGCGGATGGGTCGCTGCCCGGACCCGCCGGGTCGCCGGGATCCCGATCGGTGCGATCCGACCTCGGGGGACGTCGGATGCCGGGGCCTCGAGGAAGCGGCTCCGGGCTGGCGCCGACCGGTCAGCGCCGTGAGCACCCGCTAGGGGTGCGCATCGACCAGCGACGCATCGCCGGCGGCGCTCGGGACACCCCCGACCGGCAGCTCGACCCAGAACGTCGACCCGAGCCCCAGGGTGCTCTGCACCCCGACCCTCCCGTGCATCGCCTCGGCCAGGGCCTTGGAGAGCGCCAGGCCGATCCCCGTCCCCTCGACGGCCCCGCGTTCGGCCTCGAGCCGCTCGAAGGGGACGAAGATCCGATCCAGGGCGTCCGCGGCGATGCCCGGGCCGGTGTCGTGCACCTCGATCCGGACCATCCCGTCGGGACGCTCGCTGTCCGACAGCACGACCCGGCCTCCCTCGTGGTTGTACTTGATGGCGTTGGACACGAGGTTGAGGAGGATCTGCTGCAGGCGCTGTCGATCAGCGACGACGGCGGCGTCGCCGATCACGGATTCGAGGACGACGCCTCGGCGCGACGCGAGCGGGGCCATGTTGGCCAGCAGGTCCTCCACCTCCTCGCGCACCTCGACGGCGGCCAGGTTCAACGTCAGGTAGCCGCGCTCGATCCGACCGATGTCGAGGAGGTCGTTGATGAGGTTGAGCAGGTGCCGTCCGGCGCGGACGATCCGGTCGACGCTGTCCCGGTTGTCCTCGCTCAGGTCCTCGCTCTGGAGCAGCTCGCCGAAACCGAGGACGGTCGTGAGCGGGGTCCGCAGCTCGTGACTGACGCGGGAGATGAAGTCGTCCTTGGCTCGGGTGGCCGCCACTGCCACGTCCCGGGCCTCTCGCAGCTCCTCGGTCCGCTGGGCGAGGCGGTTCGAGGCGGTCTCGAGCTCCACCTCCACGACGCCGATGGCGTCCCTCGCCGGCGGCATGTGGTCCATCGGCTGCTCACGTCCGAGCAGCTCGGCGTTCGCGGCCACCCGACGGATCCGGCGGGAGATGCCCGAGAGGAACAGCCAGGCCGCCAGCGCTCCCCCCACCGTCCCGACGACGAGCCCGGCGATGTCGACGACGAGGAGGGTCTGGCGGAGGTCGGCCGCCTCGACCTTGTTGGCCGTCAGCTTGGCGTTGACGATCGCGCGCACGTCCGCCAGCTCGTGGCGAGCGCGCAGCATCAGCGAGTCTTCCTGGTCGAACAGCGTGGTCGCCGCCGGCGAGGTCAGCGTCCCCGCCGACTCCTGCGCCTCGATGCCCCCGAGCAGCGACAGGGTCCGGGCACCCGTCGTGTTGAGCGGCGCGACGGTCCGGCGGGAGATCATGTAGGCGCCCGGGTTGGGGACGATCCCTCTCGCCAGGGGTTGCCGGTCGGCCCGGTAGGCGAGGGTGTAGCGGGGATCGCCGGTCGCCACGTAGCCGCGCACGTCGTCTTCGACCGCGGTCATGTGCTGCAGGGTGGCGTCCAGACGATCCACGGAGGCGACCAGCTGCTGGGACGTCCCCCGCAGGCTCACGATCTCCGTCCCGAGCGCCAGGCTGACGCTCGCCACGACGAGCAGGCACACCACCGGGATGGCGAGCACGACGTAACCCTTGGCGGTGACCGAGATGTCGTTCCACCAGCTGCGCGCGCCCCGGAGTCGACCGTGCAGGGTCACCGTCTTTCCCTTTCCTCAAACGCTCCCGGGCCCCGCGCGGGCAACGACCGGCGTGCGGGGACGCCCCAGCCTACGGCACCGGGATATTCGCCCCCCCGCCGCCCGCTTCGGAAGGCGGGAACCCGCCCGGCTGGCCCTCGATGGCGCCGAAGGCGCAGCGCAGCGCCTCCTCGGGGTCGCTGACCACGAGCACGCCCGTGTCGGGCGCTCCGTCGGGGCGGAGCAGCCCCCAGGTGCCGAGGCCGACCACCACGACGCCCATCCTGAGGGCGAGGGCCACCTCCGACAGCGTGCCGTAGGCGCCGCCGACGGCGATCAACACGTCGCTCGTCCGCACGACCAAGGCGTTGCGGAGCTCGCCCAGCCCGGTGGCCACCGGGAGCCGCACGTAGGGGTTGGCGGCAGCGCGATCCTCGCCCGGGAGGAGCCCCACGGTCAGGCCTCCGGCCCCGGCCGCGCCCCGGCAGGCCGCCTCCATGACCCCGCCGAGGCCGCCGCAGACCAGGGCCGCGCCCCGGCGCGCCACGCCCGCCCCGACCGCCTCGGCGTGGCGCAGGTGGTGCGCGTCGTCCGGGTCGACCCGACCGGGGCCGATCACCCCGACGTAGACCGTTGCGACCGGGCCCGCCGGGACGCTCAGGCTCGCGCCACCTCGTCGCGGGAGGGCACCCAGCCCTCGTCCGGGTCGAAGCGGCGCACGATCCGTGCGGGCACCCCCGCGACGATGCAGTGGTCGGGGACCCGTCCCCGCACGACCGCCCCCGCCGCCACCACCGTGTTGATCCCGAGATCGGCGCCCGGCAGCACCACGCAGTGGGCCCCGAGCCAGCTGCCCGACCCGATCCGGACGCTCGCCTCGACCGGCAGTTGCCGCCCGATCGGGGATCCGGGGTCGCGGTAGGAGTGGTTCTGGTCGGTGATGTAGACGTAGGGGCCGGTCTGGATGTCGTCGCCGATCTCGATGCTCCAGTGCCCGACGATGTGGCTGCCGCGGCCGATGACGCACCGGTCGCCGATGCGGACCACCGGATCGGTCGGCATCTGCTGACCCGGGGCCATTCCCGCGGTCAGCGACGCGTACGGACCGACCACCGTGTCCCTGCCGATCCGGATGTAGCGCTCGTTGTAGAGGGCGCCCTGGGGAAACACGAGGCAGCTGCCGGGGCCGAAGGCGCCGAAGCGGCGAGCCCGCCGGTGTCCGGGCCCGATCGCCCCGAGCTCGCCGATCCACTCCGAGGTGTGGCGGACCAGCTCTCCGGCAGGGCGTCGGATCGCCTCGGGCAACGCCCGCACCCAGGTCATCGCGTCCCGGTCAACCCGGCGGAGGCGGAGAGGGTCGGCCCGGGGCTGCGCATCCCCCCGACGCTATCGGCCCCTCGGGAGCGGCGGCGGAAGAGCCCTATGACCGGGCGTCGCGGCGCCCGGCGCCTATCGTGGAAGGGTGTCCAACGGGCTTCCACCCGCTGGTCCCCCCGGGGATCGGCCCCGGCGGGCGGGGAGCCAGCAGGGCCGATCGCCGTCCGCCGGTCGTCACGCCGCGCCGAGCGCCCGCACGATCCATCGCCGCCGCTTCCTCTTCGGCACCGTTGCCGGGATCGGGGGCGTGGCCGCCGCGGTGGCCGCCGCCGACCTGGCCTCGGGGTCGGGATCGGGCGGCCAGCACAAGATCCCGGCGCAGGCCCGGCGGCCCGAGCCGCCCTCCTCCGAGGTGGTTCACGAAAAGGTGGCGAGCGGTGTCGTCGTCCCGAGGGCCCGGTGGCTCATCGAGGAGAACGCCAAGCCGGGCACCCTCAACTGGGTGGTGACGGGCGTCCAGACCCCTCACGCCATCGAGGGCTACGCCAGCCAGGTGAGCGCCCAGCCGGGCGACGACCTGATCGTCTTCGTCAACACGACGGCGCCCGCCTTCCACGTCGAGGCCTACCGGATGGGCTACTACAAGGGGCTCGGGGGCCGGCTCGTCGCGCAGACCGGCAGCGTCAAGGCCACGGCGCAGCCCCAACCGACGTTCACCTCCGGGGTGAACATGATCGAGTGCCGGTGGAACCCGAGCATCACGGTCAAGGTGACCAGGGACTGGCCGCCCGGCAACTACCTGCTCAAGTTGGTGGGCGACGGGACCGGTCAGCCCTTCGCCCCCCAGCAGTACGTCCCGCTGTGCATCCGCGACGACGCCAGCACCGCGGCCTACGTGCTCCAGAACAGCGTGACGACGTGGCAGGCCTACAACCTGTGGTCCAACTACAGCCTCTACTACGGCGCCACCTCCTCGGGCGGCAGCGACTTCGCGGACCGCTCACGGGTCGTCTCCTTCGACCGGCCCTACCCGCAGAACTGGGCGCAGGGCGCGGCGGACTTCTTCGGCAACGAGTTCCCGCTCCTGTACCAGATGGAGAGCCTGGGGCTCGACATGACCTACTGGACGGACGTGGACCTGCACGTCCGGCCCCAGCTCCTGGCAAAGCACCGCTGCCTGTTCAGCCTGGGTCATGACGAGTACTGGTCCACCCCCATGCGCAGCGGCGCCCAGTCGGCCCTCTCGAGGGGGACGAACCTCGCCTTCCTCGGGGCCAACGCCTGCTACCGCCAGATCCGCATGGAGAGCTCGCCGGTCGGAGCAAACCGCCGGCAGGTCTGCTACAAGGACTCCACCGAGGATCCCTTGTCCGGCGTCAACAACGCCCTGGTCACGGTCAACTGGGAGTCGCCACCGGTCAACCAGCCGGAGAACACGCTCATCGGCAGCATGTACCAGTCGGTGGGCTCCAACGCCGACATGATCGTCACCGACGGCTCCCACTGGGTGTTTGACGGCTGCAACCTGAGCGACGGCGAGCACCTCACCCTCGTGGTCCAGGGGGAGTACGACCGCTACGTTCCCGTGATGCAGGGCAGCCCGACCAACCTCGACGTCCTGGCGCACTCGCCCATCACCAACCAGGGCAACTCCAATTGGTCCGACCTGACCTACTACAGCGTGAAGGGCGGCGGCGGGGTCATCGCCTCGGGGTCGGCCGCCTTCGTCAACAAGCTCTCCAACACCACGGCCTTCCCGAGCAACATCGTCCCCGCGGCGATCCCCGGGGTGACCGACGTCCTCCTGCGGGCGATGGAGAACGTCTACGGGACCTTCGGGAACGGCCCGGCGTCGGCCTCCCAAGCCTCGGGCGGCAACTGGTCCTCGATCTACAGCGGGGGCTCGGCATCGGCCGGGTCGCAACAGGGCACCAACGCCGCCTGAGCGGTCCCCAGCCGCCCGACGGTTTCTAGGCGCCGACGCGGGCCCGGCGCCGGAAGGCGACCGGCATGTTGCAGACCCCGGCGTGCTTGTTGGTCCGAGCCCGGCGCAGCGGCCCCGCCAGCTCGAGGTCCTCGAACCTCGCCAGCACCTCTTGCAGCATGAGCCGGATCTCCATCCTGGCGAGCGCCGCACCCAGGCAGAAGTGGGCCTTGTACCCGAAGGCGAGGTGAGGGTTGGGGCTCCGGCGGACGTCGAAGCGGAACGGGTCGTCGAACACCTCCTCGTCGAAGTCGGCCGACGTCCACCACAAGGTGACCTTGTCGCCGGCGGCGATCCGCTCCGTGCCGAGCCGGGTGTCCAGGGTGGCGGTGCGGCGGTTGTAGAGCGTCGGGCTGGTCCAGCGCAGGATCTCCTCGGCGGCGGACGGGACGAGGTCGGGATCCGCCTCGAGCACCCGCCACTGATCGGGATGCTCGATCAGCGCGGCCACCCCGAGGGCGATGGCGTTGCGGGTGGTCTCGCTCCCCGCCGCCACCATGAGGCTGAAGAACATGTGGAGCTCCTGGTCCGAGAGGGCGGAGGCCACCCCCTCGTCGTCGGGTACCTCGGCCTGCACCATCCTCGTGAGCAGGTCGTCCGCAGGCTCCCGGCGCTTGCGGGCGATGACGTCGGCGCCGTAGGCGGCCATGGAGGCCTGAGCCTGCTCCGCCTCCGCCGAGCGCTGCCCGAGCTCGCGCCCCTCGTAGGTCAGGGTGGCGTTGGTCCACCGGACGAGCTGGTGGCGGTCGGCCTCGGGCACGCCGAGCAGCTGGCAGGTGGCCTGGATGGGCAGCTCGACGGCCACCTCGCTCAGGAAGTCGCAGCTCCCCGCCTCCGACACGGAGTCCAAGATGGCGGCCGTGCGGGCCCGCAGGTCCGGCTCGATCTCGGCCAGGACCCGCGGCGCCAGGGCGGGCGTGCAGAGCCGTCGCAGCCGCTGGTGGCGCGGATCGTCGGTCATGTTGAGCAGGACCCGGACGCGAGGCCGTAGGGGAGGTCTTCGATGATGGTGCCGCCACCCGGACAACCCGGGGCCCGCTCGGAGGAGAAGGTGCCGGCATCGGAGGCCACCGCCAGCACGTCGGCGTGCCGGCTCAGGACCCAGAAGCCCACCCCGTCCGGCGTGTGCTCGGTCGCCTCGTGCCACCACACGGGTGCCTCCCGGCGGAGCCGAGCGAAGTCGTCGTGGGGAAACCCCTCGGCGAACCGGTCGAGATCGGTCAGGTCGATGCCGTCGATACCCCCTGGTCCCATGCCTCCATTGTGGCCGCGAGCCCGTTGGGTGACACCGGGCAGGAGTCGGCAACGGTGAAGGAGCAGGACCGAGATGCTGGTCGCCGGCCCTGCTCGCCTCCGGCTCACCCTTGTTCCGCCGAGCTCCAGGACCACCCCTTCGGGCAATGGCGCTCTGGCTACCATCGCGGGGTCGGAGCCCAGCGACGACAAAGGGGAGTGTCAAGATGACCTCGGCAAAGAAGTCCGCACTTGTAGCAGCTCCGTTGTTCCTCGCAGGACTGGCCGGCGCGTTCACCTCTTCTGGCGCGGCCTCCGGGGCGGCAGAACCGGCCGTTGTGGTGGCGCACGCCTACACGGGCAGGGTTGAAATTGGCAAGCCCTGGGAGACGATTCTCGACTGCCGGGCGCTTGGCCAAGGATACGTTGAGGGAATGGGATACCAGCGCCGGTTCGCACGTGAAGACGTCGTGCAGCCCCCCGGTGCCCTCCGCCGTTACTCCGCGGAGGGCACCGAGGAAGGGGACGCCTACGGCATCAAAGTCCGCCTTGAAGCCTTCACAGAGCCTGGCGACTTCCGCATCACGCTCTTCTGCACGACGGAGAGAAGCCAGGCCTGGCGCCCGTAAGCCCGAATAGAAGGGCGCAATCGGGACGCAGCAGAATCTCGATCGTCACCACCATCGACGACGATGGCCGACCGGCGGCACGAGCGTCTGGTACTAGAACCGGCGCTCGCGGTGGATGTCGTCAACATGATCGTGAGCAGTGCCGGCATGCGTCGGCGTCGGTCGCCCGTGCCGGATGCCCGACGCGGCCCCGGAGAACCTCGGGGAGAAGCCCCTAGCTCTCGAGGGAGATGGGGACGTCGTCGGGATGGATCTCCTCCCTCTCGAGGGTGGGCGGGACCTCGGGGCGCAGCTGGTCCCGCACCCTCTGGTCGATCTCGGCCATCAGCTGGGGATTCTCCGACAGGAACTGCTTGGCGTTCTCCCGACCCTGGCCGAGCTGTTCGCCCTCGTAGGTGAACCACGCGCCGGCCTTCTTCACGAAGTTGAGGTTCACGGCCACGTCGAGCAGCGATCCCTCCCGGCTGATCCCCCTGCCGTACTCGATGTCGAACTCGGCGCTCTTGAAGGGCGCGCCGCACTTGTTCTTCACCACCTTGGCCCGGGTCCGGTTGCCGACGATCTCCGTACCGTCCTTGATGGACTCGATCCGCCGGATGTCGATCCGCACCGACGAGTAGAACTTGAGGGCCCGACCGCCCGGCGTCACCTCGGGGGACCCGTAGGTGATCCCGACCTTCTCCCGCAGCTGGTTGATGAAGACGGCGATGGTGTTCGACTTGGAGATCGACCCGGTGAGCTTGCGCAGCGCCTGCGACATGAGGCGAGCCTGCAGACCCACATGGATGTCGCCCATCTCGCCCTCGAGCTCGGCCCGGGGCGTCAGCGCGGCGACCGAGTCGATCGCCAGCACGTCGAGCGCGCCCGAGCGGATGAGCATGTCGGCGATCTCGAGTGCCTGCTCTCCGGTGTCGGGCTGGGAGATCAGCAGGTCGTCGATGTTGACGCCGATGGCCCTGGCGTACACGGGATCCATGGCGTGCTCGGCGTCGATGTAGGCGCAGATACCCCCGTTGCGTTGCGCCTCGGCCACCACGTGCATGGCGAGGGTGGACTTCCCCGAGGACTCCGGGCCGTAGATCTCGACGATCCGGCCCCGGGGCAGGCCGCCGATGCCGAGGGCGATGTCGAGGGCCATGGCACCCGTGGAGATGGACTCCACGGCCATGTGGACGTTCTCACCCATGCGCATGATGGAGCCCTTGCCGAACTGCTTCTCGATCTGGCCCATGGCGACCTCGAGTGCCTTGTCACGTTCCATGAGTTCGCTCCTTCATCTGCCTGGGGACCATGTCGTCTGGTGGACGATGCCGTGCGGGTGGACCATAGAGAGGGGTTGTATCAACGGGGCCCGACGGAAGGTCCCACGCTCGAGGCACCGTGTCCTGCGCCCCAAACGCCGGAACCCGGCGCGTCGTGCCACATGGATGTCACCAGGCGACCATATCAGCGAACAGGTGTTCGTACGCGGATGGTCGGTCGGCGGTCGGCGGGGGTTGGTCGGCGGCCTGGGGGTGGGGCGGCGCCAACCCTCCATGCCAGACTCTCGCCCTGTTGGGGAGGAAAGTGGCCGCTTCGGCCAAGATCATCGCCGACGAGGGCTACCAGTTCGTCGACAAGGACGGACGCAAGACGCTCCAACACGAGACGTACATCGTGGAGGTGCACCCGGACGACGAGGCGGCCTTCCGCACGCAGGTCAAGGCGTGGGTCAGCTGGCCGGACATGCCCAAGGTCGGCGACACGGTCCAGGTGACCTACCGTCCCGGGACCCACAACGTCGATCTGAGCGTCGAAGGGGATCCCCGGTTCGACTGGAAGCTGCTCGAGGCAGAGCGCAACGCGGAAGCCGCCGAGACGCGCCAGAGGCCGCTCAAAGAGCCCGTGCCACCGGACGCCTCGCCGCAGTAGGGCGTCGCCACCGCCCGGGGACGGGCTACCGATCCCCCGAAAGCGGCACGCGTTCGAGCGCCTCATAGCGCGAGCCACCCTTCTCCGGACTCGACTCCATCACCACCAGGCAGTCCACGTCCCCGGTCGCCTCGACCGCGGCGCCCCGCAACGACGGCGGTACCGAGCGGCGACCGCGGGCTCGGGCGAGGGTCACGTGGCCACGGAACGGCCGCTCCTCGATCTCGAAGCCCTTCGCCCGCAGCGCGCTGGCGACGCTGGCGGCCAACATGTCGAGCCCGGTGACCGGTACGCAGAGGATGCTGCGGCCGAGGAGGGCGGTCGCCGGTCCGAGCCGGGCACGGGCTGGCGACGCAACCGAGCACCGGAGGGCGGCCCCGACGGAGGCGACCGCCGCCGGCTCGACCTCGCCCAGGAAGGCGATCGTGACGTGCCATTGCTCGGGTCTCGCCCACCGCAGTCCCTCGATCCCCGGCCGCGCCAGCGCGCCCAGAGCCTCCCGAGCAGCGGCGGGCAGCTCGGCCGCGACGAAGACCCTCATGACCGCACCCCACCGCGGGTACCGTTCCTGGCGTGGGTGTACCCGAGGGATCCGGGGCCCGGCCGGAGCGGTCCGGGACCGAGCCCGGACCCGAGATCGTGGCCGTCCTCGGCGACATCACCACCCAGGACGTCCACGCCGTCGTCAACGCCGCCAACTCTGCTCTGGCGGGGGGCGGGGGGGTCGACGGCGCCATTCACCGCGCCGCGGGTGCGAGCAAGCTGCACGCCGCGTGCGCGCAGCTCGGCGGCTGCGAGACGGGGGAAGCGAAGGCCACTCCGGGCTTCGGGTTGGCGGCGAGGTGGATCATCCACACGGTCGGCCCCGTGTGGCGGGGTGGGGGCCATCGAGAGGACGAGCTTCTGGCCAGCTGCTATCGCGGGTGCCTGGAGGTGGCCCGGGACCTCGGAGCCGAGACCGTGGCGTTCCCCGCCATCTCGACCGGCGTCTACGGGTTCCCCGTGCCCCGCGCCGCGAGGATCGCCGTGTCCACCGTCCACGAGTCCGCCGAGGCCCATCAACGCGTCCGCCTCGTGGCGTTCGATCGAGGCACCTTCGACGCCTACCGGGCCGAGCTCGTCATCCTCGAGGGCGGCCCGACCTGATCGGCGACCGGGTCGGCGTCCGGGGTCGGCGACCGGGACGGGCCGTGACGAGCGACACCGAGCGATCAGCGCCGATCGACGAGGGGGCGGCCCAGTAGCGAGCGACGGAGCAGGTCGAGCGCCGAGATGGCCGCGTACTGACGGATGCGGTCCCGGTCGCCGGGCAGCCTGAGGGAATGGGAGACCACGTTGCCGTCCGGAGTGGCCAGGCCCACGAGCACGAGCCCCGGAGCGTGGCCCTCCTGCTCCTCGGGTCCGGCGACGCCGGTGACGCCCAGCCCGACGTCGCACCGCAGCACCCGGCGCACCCCCTCCGCCATCGCCGCCGCGGCCACCTCGGAGACGACGGGACCGCGAGGGACCCCGAGCACGTCGTACTTGACGTCGGAGTCGTAGGCGACCACGCCCCCCCGGAACCACCGGCTGGCTCCGGGGACCGCCACCAAGCGCGACGCGATGAGCCCGCCGGTCAGCGACTCGGCCACCCCGAGGGACTGGTCGGCGTCGAGGAGCAGGGCGGCCACCGCGTGCTCCATCGACTCGTCGTCCACGCCGAAGATGATGTCGCCGGCGCGCTCGGTCAGGATCTTTCGGACCTCTCGCTCCTCGGCGTCGAGCGCGAGACCCACCTCCTCGAGCGACGATGCCCCGGCGGTGAGGCGGACCTTCAGTCCCTCGATGCCGCTCGCCAGGAAGGCGATGGTGACGGAGGAGCCCGGCTCGTCGAGCGCCCGGATGCGGTCCTCGAGCACCTCGGCCAGCCACGACTCGCTCGTGCCCCAGGTCCGCAGCACCCGGCTGGCGATGACCCCCTCCTCGCCCGCCTCCGCCTGCCGCCGGCGCAGGTCCGGCAGGATGGCCCGGTCGAACATCTCCATCATCTCGTGCGGCACGCCGGGAACGGCGAAGATCACCTTGGCGCCCACCGGGCAGATGAGACCCGGTGCGGTGCCGCGCACCTGCTCGATGATCGAAGCGCCCCTCGGCACGTCGGCCTGGCGGGCGTTGTTCTCGGACATCTCCCGGCCCCGCTCGGCGAAAAAGGTGGCGATGCGCGCCTCGATCTCCGGATCCCGATCGAGCGGCACGTTCATGACCTCGGCGATGGCGTCGCGGGTGATGTCGTCCTGCGTGGGTCCGAGGCCGCCGCAGACGATCACACCGTCGCTCCTCGCCGAGCGCGGTGCGCAGGGCGAGCACGATCCGCTGGTGATTGTCGCCGACGGCCTGATGAAAGTGTGACGCCACGCCGGCCGCCGCCAGCTGCTCGCCGAGCCAGGCCGAGTTCGTGTCGGCGATCTGGCCGAGCAGCAGTTCCGTGCCGACCGCGACGATCTCGACGCGCATCAGCCGTCGGCGCCCGCTGCAGAACGGGCCGCCCGCCAACCGTCCATCACGTACTGCGCCCCCGTCCACAGCGTGAAGCCGGCGGCCACCCAGATGGCCACCAGCTGCAGGTCGTGCTGCGAGGCCAGGGGCGGGACGAGGCACGTGGCGATGGCCAGGTCCTGCACGAGGGTCTTGATCTTGGCGGACCGGCGGGCGGGGATCGAGACGCCACGCCGCGCGACCCAGGACCGGTACGCGCTCATGGCGATCTCGCGGGCGCCGATCAGGAGCACCGGCAGCCAGGGAAGGTGCCCCTGTGCCGCCAGCGCGAACATCGCGCCGAGCACGATGGCCTTGTCGGCGAGGGGGTCGAGGAAGGCGCCGGACCGGGTGGCCCCCTGACGCCGGGCGATCCAGCCGTCCAGCCCGTCGCTGCCCGCGACCACGACCCCGACCGCGACGGTCCACCAGCTCGCGCCGCGCACCAGGATCAGGCCCACGAAGATGGGGGTGGCCAGCAGTCGGGACGCGGTGAGGGCGTTGGCGGGAGTCGCGAGCGCCGTCGGGCCGAAGCTGTGCGGGCCCGCCATGTCGGTCATGGCGGCCCTCCCAACGTGGCGGCGCGCGGCGGTCCGCCGCGCCTGCTCATGCGGACGCCCTCAGCTCGACGGGCCGTGCCCAGAGGTCGGTTCCGGCGGAGCCGCTCACCTCGACCGTGACGAGAGCGCCGACCGGTAGCTCCTCGGGGACCCGCACGATCCCGTCGATCTCCGGCGCCTCGTGGACGCTGCGGGCATGTCCCGGCCGGTCGACCAGGACCTCGAACCTTTGACCCACGAGGGCCCGGCGCCGACGCTCGGTGATGGCGTCCTGGATCTCGGCGCACTCTCGGAGGCGTTGGATCGCGAGGTCCTCGGGCACCTGGTCGGGCAGGCTCGCGGCCGCCGTCCCCTCCTCCCGTGAAAACGGGAAGAAGCCCGCCCAGTCGAGCTGGGCGTCCTCGAGGAAGGCGAGCAGGCGGTCGTGGTCCTCCTCTGTCTCGCCGGGATAGCCGAGGATGAAGGAAGAGCGCAGCGTGGCGTCGGGCGCCAGCCCCCGGATGGACTCGATGCGATCGAGGAAGCGCGACCCGTCTCCCCACCGACGCATCCGCGCCAGCAGGGGCCGCGACACGTGCTGCAGCGACAGGTCGAAGTACGGGACCCCGGTGGCCACGATGGCCTCCACCAACGGATCCGTGAGCGAGGACGGGTAAAGATACAGGAGGCGGGTCCTCGAGGCGAGGGCGTCGACCTCGCCGAGCAGGCGCACGATCGGCGAGACGGCGCCCCCTCTGGCCGCCCTCCCCGGCTGGCTGCGGTCGCGCCCGTAGGAGGCGAGGTCCTGGGCCACGAGGACGATCTCGCGCACCCCGCCGTGCGCCCGCCCGTCGCCCTCCACGAGGTCGGCCACCTCTCGGACGATGTCCTCGGAGCGGCGTGAGCGCTGGGGCCCGCGAAACGAGGGGATGGCGCAGAAGCCGCACCGGCGGTCGCACCCCTCGGCGACCTTGACGTACGCCCAGGGTGTCTCCGCCGGGCCGCGGGGGAGCTCCAGGAGGTCGAAGGACGACGACGCGGAGAGCACCGGCTCCAGCGCCACCCGGCGCGTCAGACGCACCGGGACCGGGGCCTCCTGCGGCTCCTCGGGCACGATGGTGCGGCCGAACCCGGCGACGAGGTCGACCTCGGGGAGGGCGCGAGCGAGCTCGTCGCCGTAGCGCTCGGCGAGGCAGCCGGTGACCACCAGCCGGGCACCCGGCCGTCGCGCCGCTGCCGCCTCGAGGACCGCCTCGATCGATTCCTGGCGCGCCGACTCGATGAAGGCACAGGTGTTGACCACCACCAGGTCGGCGTCCTCGGGCGCGTCCGACCGTCGGTAGCCGCCCCCTTCGAGCCGGTGAGCCAGCTTGTCGCCGTCCACCTGGTTCTTGGGACACCCGAGGGTCTCCAACCAGTACCTGTTCAACTTCACTCCTCGCGAGGTCGCGCCCTGCCCGACCACCGCGGGACCCGGGCGCCCCCGCCGGAACGCCCTTGGTCGATCCTCATCGTCCGAGCGGAGAGGGAGGGATTTGAACCCTCGGACCGGGTTCCCCCGGTCAACTCATTAGCAGTGAGTCCGATTCGGCCGCTCTCGCACCTCTCCTTGCAGCCCCCCGCAAACTGCGCTGTCGGGCGCTCGAATTCGAGCTCGACGACGCCGCACACGTCCATTGGGCTGCTCCAGGCTACAGGCTCGCTCGCGTCGGTGACGTTCGAGGCAAGTCTCACCCCGTCGGTGCATTCCCCCGCTGGCCTCCGCTGTTGCCCTCCGAAGGAGGTTGCTAACGTGACGGGCCGGCACGGCCGCCCGGGTGGGCGCGCCAGAGCCGGGAGAGGGGCCCACGGGCGCCCGAGAGGAGAGGCAGAGTTGCTGCTCGCATCGTCATACCCGTTGCTGGACATCTTCGTGTCCATCATCGAGTTCTTCATCCTGTTCCTGTGGATCTTCCTGCTCATCAATGTCTTCTTCGATCTTTTTCGGAGCCACGACCTCAAGGGATGGCACAAGGCCCTCTGGGCGATCGTGCTGATCATCTTCCCCTTCATCGGGGTGCTCATCTACCTGATCGTGCGCGGCGGCGGGATGCACGAGCGCTCGATCCAGCAGGCCAAGCAGCGCGACACCGAGTTCAAGGAGTACGTCCGGCAAGCGACGGGCAGCCAGGGATCGTCCGCCGACCAGATCGCACGCCTGGCCCAGCTGAAGGACCAGGGCGCGCTTACGCAGGACGAGTTCGACCGGGAGAAGGCAAAGGTCCTCGGCGCCGCCTGATCACGACCCTTCGGGGACGGGAGCGACCTGCGGTCCTCCCGTCCCTGCTGGAGCGTGCGGAAGGAGCGTGCGGAAGAAGCCCCGGGGATGGTGGCCCCGGGAAGGTGCTTCAGCCGGTGCCCATGCCCTCGAGCGCGGCGACCACGAGCAGCAGCTCGCGGTCACGCTCGTAGGACAGGAGATCGGCGGCCTCGTCGAGATGCATCCAGCGCAGCTCGTCCACTTCCTTGTTGGGTTGGAAGGTGCCGCCCACCGTGTACATGAGCCAGTAGGCAACCACCTTCGGGCGTCCCTTGCGATCGCGATACTCGGTGTGCCCGACGAAGCAGTCGAGCTCGCACCGGTATCCCGTCTCCTCGAACACCTCCCGCAGGGCGCAACCCTCGAAGGACTCGCCAGGATCGAGCTTGCCCTTGGGAAAGGTCCAGTCCTCTCGGTGCGGGCGGTGGACGACGGCCACCTCCCAGAGTCCCGGCAACTCGGGGCGGACGATGATGCCCCCCGACGCCCGGACGACCTCGACATCACTGGGCGGGAGCAGCACCGCAGCCCGTGCGTCGCTCATGTCCTCGACACTACCGGGCATGGGGGCGGCGTCGGGGCAATTCCCGAGAGAACCTGGTGACCGAGGTCCGAAGGGCCCACGGAGCCCGCCAACGGCCCGCCGAGGCCGGCCGGAGACGCTCGCTCGGGGGCCTGCGGGGCGATCCGACCGGCTCGATTCGCTTGCTCAACGAGGGCCCCGAATTCATTTAGCCTCGGCGTGGCGGCTTGACCGAGGAGCGGAGCGTGGCAACCAACGAACAGGACGCGGAACAGGCCGCTTCCGACATCGAGATCGAATGGCAGTTCGACGCGCTCGACCTGCGTCCCATCGAGCGGTGGCTGGCGGCCTTGCCCGCCCGCGCCTCCGAGCTGCGTCAGGCCGGTCAGGCGACCTCCCTCCCGGCCATCGCTTTGTCACAAGGGTCCGAGGACTCGTCGGACGCCCCCGCCGACGGCGCCGTCACGGCGTTGACGGCGCTCGCAAAGCCCTCCCGGCGTCTGGTCGACCGCTACCTCGACACCGACGACTGGCGTGTCGCCCGGGCCGGATACGTCCTGCGGACGCGGCGTCACGGTCGCCACGACGAGGCGACCCTGAAGAGCCTCAAGCCGGCGAGCACTGCAGGCCTGCGGCAGCGTCAGGAGCTCACCGAGCTTTTGCCGAGCGGGGACATCGAGCAGCTGAGCTCCGACGGCCCGGTGGGCGGCCGCGTCGGCGCCATGGCCGGAAAGAAGAGCCTCCGACAGGTGCTCGAAGTTCGGACCCGTCGCCGCCCGTTCTCCCTGCGGATCGGGACGCAGGAGGTCGCCGAGCTCGCCCTGGACGACACGACCATCGTCGGAGGCGACGAAGCGCCCGTCCGCCTGCGGCGGGTGGAGGTGGAGGTCGACCCCGCGTGGATCACCGGCCTCGAGCCCATCGTGGACGACCTCGTGGCCGCCTGCGGGCTCCGGGTGGCGACCCTGTCCAAATTCGAGGCCGGGCTGCTCGGCCTCGGTCTTGGCCTTCCCGGCGCGCCCGACCTCGGGCCCACGACGGTCACACCGAGCTCGACGATGGCCGAGGCGGCCTTCGCGGTCATCCGTCGCCACATCCGCCAGCTCATCCTGCGCGAGCCGGGCACGCGACTGGGCGAGGACGTGGAGGAGCTGCACGACATGCGCGTGGCCACGCGCCGGATCCGAGCGGCGCTCGACCTGTTCCAGGACGTGCTGCCGGTCCGCGCCCAGACGTCGCGCCAGGAGCTCGGTTGGCTCGGCTCCGTGCTCGGCGAGGTGCGGGATCTCGACGTCCAGCTCGAGCGCCACGTCACCGATCGCGCACAGGTCGCCGAGCTGCTCGGTCCGGTGGCCGCAAGAGAGCTCGAGCCGCTCCGCGAGCTCTTGCTCGCGGAGCGTCACGAGGCGCGCGGCCGCATGCTCGTGGCACTCGACTCCGAGCGCTACGAGCAACTGGTCGACGGTCTCGAGTCGCTCGCACGATCCGGCTCGGCCCGGAGGGTCCCCCTCTCCCGGACTCCGGCGGCGGTCGCGATGCCCGAGCTCGTGGACCAGCGGCACCGGGCGGCGACCAAGGCCGCCCGCCGCGCCCGGCGCACCGGGGAGGCGGCCGACTATCACCGGCTTCGCATCCGGTGCAAGAGGCTGCGCTACTGCCTGGAGTTCGCGCGCGACGTCATGAGCGGTCGCACCGACCGCTACGTGCGGCACCTGACCAAGCTCCAAGACACCCTCGGCCGCCTGCAGGACGACGAGACCGCGGTGGACCAGTTGCACAAGCTGGCCACCTCGCGAGATCCGGCCCTCCCGCCCGAGACCGTCTACGTCATGGGCGCCATGGCGGCGCACTACCGGGGCGACGCCTCCGGCCTCCTCAAGCGAGCCCGCAAGCGCGTCGACGTCCTGAAGGGCGAGGAGTGGCAGGAGCTCACCAGGTACATGGAGCGCCGGCGGCACGAGGCCACGGCTCACGGGCCGGCCCACTTGGCCACGCACGGCACCGACGCCCAGGGCGCCGGCTCGCTCGCGTCCGCACCGACCCCGGTCGCACCGGGCGCCCCGTCCACGCCCCCGCCGCCGGGAGCAGCCGCGCCAGCGGCAGCGGACGCCCCCGCGCCGGCTGGCGCCTCTCCGGTCCCCTCGACGACATCCCCGGACGACCCCGGAGCGGGTCTCGTCGCGGCGGGTGCCCCCACGAGCGGAGCACAGGAGGCGCCCGACCCGGTGCCGCCGGCGGACGAGGCGCCCTCCGCCGAGCTCGGCCCTTATGACCCGGGATCCTCGCGGCGCGACGGCTCCAACGGGGTGGGCGAGCCCTGACGGCGCCGAACCCGGCGGTCGAGCGGGGAGGTACCTGACCTAGGGGGCCGGCGAGAACTCGGTGGGGCCCTCCATGATCACGGCGGGGTGCTCGGTCAGCACGAAGTAGAGCCGGTCGGGGTCGAGGAACTTGGCCACGTCCTCCATCACGAGCGCAGCGTCGGGCTCCGCCAGCGACGCTTCGTACTCCCCCATCGACGCGTACCACTGGACGGTCACCCCGTCGAAGCCGGGATCGTCGTCGCCCCGGTAGTCGTCCAGGGGGCGAGGGTGCTGCTCGTAGCGCAGCACGTGCCGTCCGTTGCGCGTGGACGCCACGAGGGGCCCGTGATGGTTGCGCCAGTACTCGTGGAACTCCTTGGGGCTCATCCCCGGCTTCCTGCGCAGGATGCAAGTCATCCGTACCATGCGTCCTCCCTCACGGCATGAGAAAAGGCCGCCGGCCCGTCGCCAGAACAGAGGGGGGAAGGGAGGAGGTCCCAGCGACGGGGCCGGCGATGTTCCCGGGGCGTCTCGAGCCGCTCCGGGCGATCTTCAACGTGGGGCTCGTGGGTACAACGGGCTCGTGGGTACAACGGGCTCGTCGGTACAACGGACTCCAAGGCCACCTCGGCCATGATCCTACCCACCGTTGACCCGCACGTGTCCGCTGCTTGAGCGAAGGCACCCTCCCCGTCGGCAGCTGGCCCTGGGCGTGATCCGCCTCTGCCGCCGCCTCCCCCGTAATCGGCGAGCGTACCGCGGGCAGCGCACCGGCGCGGTGCATCCGGCGAGGTCTCGGCGACCACTGCTCGTACAGTTGGCCTGTGCCCTGGCTCCCCGACGCGACGGTGGTCCACCTCCACCCCGGCAGCGCCCTGCTGCTCGTCGCCGTGGGTGCCGCCGCGGGCATCGTCAACGGCCTGGCCGGCGGGGGGACGCTCATCGCCTTCCCGGTGCTGTTGGCCCTCGGGTACCCCGCCTTCACGTCCAACGTCACCTGCACGGTGGGCCTGTGGTCGGGCTACACGGGGGGCATGGCCGGCTTCAAGACCGAGGTGGTCGAGCAGCGGAGCATCCTGCGCGTGCTGGTCATCCCGTCGGCCGCGGGCGCCGTCGTGGGCAGCATCCTCCTCCTCACGACACCGCCATCGGGCTTCGAGCGCGCCGCCCCCTGGCTCGTCCTTGCGGCCTCGCTGCTATTTGCCGCCCAGCCGCTGGTGGCACGCATGGTCGGCCGGAGGGCCACCGAGGGTCGCCCCCGCCACCACGGCGTCGTGGCCGGAACGTTCCTCGCCTCGATCTACGGGGGCTACTTCGGGGCCGGCCTCGGGGTCATCCTGCTCGCCGTGCTCGGGCTGACCCTCAACGAGACCGTGGCGCGCAGCGGCGCCCTGCGCACGGTGCTGTCGGTGCTCGCGAACGGCGTGGCCGCCCTCGCCTTCATCGTCGCCGCGTCGGTGGCGTGGGAGGCCGCTGGCCTGCTCGCGATCGGCGCCCTGGCCGGCGGGTTCCTCGGCGCGCGGCTCGTCCGCCGGCTGAGCCCGACGGTGCTCCGCGTGGTCGTCGTCCTCTTCGGGCTGGCGACGACCATCAAGCTGCTCAGCTGACGCCCCGGGCGAGGGGCGGCCGGTCAACCTCGCCGTCGAGCACGACGCCACCCCGATAGCGGACCCGGCGGTGGCGCACGGCCGGCACCCGAGGGACCGGCACCAGCGAGCCGGTCAGGTTGAGGGGGTCGGCGCCCGCCACGGACACCTCGTGCTCCTCGCCCCGACCTCGTCGGACCTCGCTCAGCAGGGCGAAGGCGTCGGGGAGGGCGAACTGCTCGCCCGACAACCCGGCCACGAGGCGGCCGCCGACCACGAGGCCCCGGGCCTCGAAGCGCCGCAACGCGCGCACCACCTGGCGCCACGGGATCCGGAAGGACTCTCGGCACCACAGCTCCCACAGCACCACGCCCCAGCGCTGCAGGAGCTGCCAGGCGACGCTCTCGGCGATCGTCTCCTCGTCGTCCAGGGCGTAGCCACCCTCGCCGGGTGCGGGTAACAGCGCCCACCGCCCCTCACCGAGACCGCTGCCGACCGGCGAGCGGCGAGCGGCCCCCGGCCGGAGGCCTCGACGGGCCCGCTGCCGGGCCCCCCAGCGGGCCTTGGCCGACAGGAGCGAGCGCACGGCCGAGTAGGCGTCCGCCGTGGCGATGCCCCTGGCCACGAGGTCCCACAGGCCCTCGTCGACCTCCACCGGCAGGCGCCCCGACCGGGCGCCGAGCTCGGAGCGGAAGCAGGCGCCCCCTTGCGCCAGGGCGAGGAGCACGTCCGCTGCGGCGCCGGCCAGCGGCGCCGTCGGGGGCTCGTCCAGGCGCACGGCCTGCAGCAGCCAGGGCAGGTCCTCCCGCACGACCATCGCCAACGGGGTGGCCGGCGACGGTGTGGCCGTCCCCCGCCGCGAGCCCGGCGCAGGACCGGCGACGGCCGTCTCGGGGGGTCCACCCTCGTGCCCCTCGGGGATCGACCCGCCGGCCGCTCCGGCCTCGTCCGGCTGGCCCGGGCCGGCGGGGCGGTCGGGGCGGTCGGGGCGCGGCGTGAGCCGGCCCCAGGCCACCTCCCCCGACAGGCAGAGCTCGTCGAGCCAGCGGGGATCGTAGGACTGCAGGCGGGCGGGCAGCACCGAGTGCTCCCACTCCCCGGCAGCGATCTCGACGCCCTGGAGCTGCTCGACGATCTGGAGCAGGCCGGCGCGTCCCTCGAGCCGGGTGCCCGGCGTGACGTGCTGCCACCGGCACAGGAAGTCGACGAGCTGGGTCACGGTCGCCGGCTCGACTCGCTGCCGGCGCCGCCGGCGCCGACGCGCCGTGCAGCCGGGCCAGCAGGTGCCGGGCGCACCACCTGCCGTCGGGGAGGGCGATGGCGGCGCCCTCGGCCTCGAGCCGGGCCAGCCCGATCCGGGCCCGGCTCATCCGGATCGGCGCCCCAAAGGGGGCGCCGGGCGGCAGGGGATCCTCGCCCACCAGCTCCTCGACCAGCACGGGCCCGGCCAGCTCCAGGTGGCCGCGCACGCACTCCGCGGCAGCGTCGTCGTCGTCCTCGTCGAGCGAGCCCGCCTGGACCAGCCGCTCCGTCGCCACCCACCGACCGTCCACGTCCCGGGCGCGCCCATCGGCCACCAGGTCGTCCATCATCTCCCGCCACTCGGGAACGGGACGGGCCACGACGAGGGAGAGCAAGAGGTCGTGCAGCTCGTCGAGATCCCTCGGCCGCGGCCGGACGGACTCGAGCACCTCGTGCGCCGCCGCCTGGTCGAGTGGGCCGAGCTCTCCGGCGCCGACACCGAGGACCGCCCCGTCGGGATCGAGCCCCCGGGGGAGCGGGACCGCCCGCGACCGTCGCTCCTCGAGCGGGGCGCCGTCGAGGAACGTGTAGGGGCGGCCGCTCAGGATGCCGTGGGCGAGCGGCGAGGGCTCGGGTGACTCGACCAGGTGCGCCTCGATCTCGCCGGACTCGACGGCGCCCAGGAACTCGACGAGCCCGTCGGCGTCGAGCGCCTCGTGGAGGCAGTCGTCGATCGTCTGGCGCACGAGGACGTGATCGGGGACGACCACCGGGCCCGGGGGCGCGTTGTCCTGGCACGCGGCGAGCGACGGCCATGCCGCCGCCAACACGTCGTCGGCGTCCATCCGCAGGAGGTTGATCGGGCGCCGTTGCCCGCCGCGCCACCGCGGGACGACCAGCGCGCGGGTGCAGTTCCACCGCCAGCGCGCCTGCACCATCGGATGGGCGAGCACGGCCTGCGTCAGCACCTCGACCGCCTTGTCGCTGCGCACCATGCCCGGGACCTGGGCGAGAGGGAAGCTGTGCTGGGGGCCGAGGGAGACGAGGACGGTGTCGTCGTCCGCGGCGGCCTGGAGCTCGAAGTCGAAGGTCACGCAGAAGCGCTTGCGCAACGCCAGCCCGAGCGCCCGGTTGACCCCGCCGCCGTACGGCGAGTGGACCACCAGCTGCATGCCCTCGCTCTCGTCGAAGAACCGCTCGACCACGATGCGCCGCCGGGTGGGCAACGTCCCGAGGGCCCGGCGGGCGGCGGCCAGATAGGCCACGACCTGCTCGGCCACCGGCGCCCCCACCCCCGACCATTCCCGGACCGCCCGCTCGGCCCGGCCGGTGTCGGGAGCCCCCTCGATCTCCCCGTCCAGCGCCTCGTCGACCAGCTGGCGGAGCGCCCCCACCTCCTCGGAGAGCTCGGCGGTGCGGGCGGGAGCCTCGCCCAGCCAGAAGGGCACCGTCGGCGCGGCGTCGCCGGCGTCGTGGACCCGGACGGTCCCGTTCTCCACCTTGCGCACCCGCCAGCTGTGGGTACCGAGGAGGAAGACGTCGCCGACGGCGGCCTCGACCGCGAAGTCCTCGTGGACCGAGCCCACCGTGGCGCCGTCGGGATCGACCACCACCCGGTAATCGCCGGTCTCGGGTATGGCCCCTCCTCCGGTCATGGCGGCCAGCCGCGCGCCGCGGCGGGCGCGTAGGCGGCCGTGGACGCCGTCACGATGCAAGTGGGCCCCGCGCCTCCCGCGGCCCGTGGCGATCCCGTGGGAGACGAGGTCGACCACCTCGTCGAAGGCCGATCGCTCGAGCTCGGCGTACGGGGACGACCTCCGGACCATCGAGTAGAGCTCGTCCTCGGAGCGCTCCTCCGCCGCCGCCACCTCGGCCACCAACTGCTGGGCCAGGACGTCGAGCGGGGCCACCACGGGCCGCAGGACGTCGAGGCGCTCGTGGCGGACCGCAGCGAGGAGTGCCGTGCTCTCGACCAGCTCGTCGCGCGTCAGAGGGAACAGCCGGCCCCTCGGAACCCCGCCCAGCTGGTGGTTGGCCCGCCCGACGCGCTGGAGGAACGTGGCGATGGCGCGCGGGGAGCCGATCTGACAGACGAGGTCGACCGGCCCGACGTCGATGCCCAGCTCGAGGGAGGCGGTCGCCACGAGGGCCCGAAGGTCCCCGGCTCGCAGGCGGCCCTCCACCGTCCGGCGGCGGGCGGACGAGAGGCTCCCGTGATGGGCCGCCACCTGCAGGTGCCCATCGCCGGACTCGAAGGAGTCCTCGGGCTCCAGCCGCTCGCCGAGCAGATGGGCCAGCCGCTCCGACATGCGCCGGGTGTTGACGAAGATCAGGGTGGTGCGGTGGGCCCGCACCAGATCGGCCAGTCGGTCGATGACCTGCTCGAACTGCGTGTGGCTGGCCACCGCCTCGAGCTCTGTGGGCGGCAGCTCGATGTCGACGTCCAGGCGCCGGAGGTGCCCGCAGTCCACGACGGCAGGCGCAGGACGGTCCGGCCCGGAGCCGCAGAGGAGCCGCGCCACCACGTCCAGGGGCCGCTGAGTGGCGGAGAGGCCGATGCGCTGCAGCCGGCCACCCGACTCCTCGGCCAGGGCGGCCAGGCGCTCGAGGCTGAGCGCCAGGTGGGCGCCCCGCTTGTCGCGGGCCAGGGTGTGCACCTCGTCCACGATCACGGTCCGCACCCGCCGCAGCCAAGCCCGGGACGACGGGGCGGTGAGCAACAGGTACAGCGACTCGGGGGTGGTGACCAGCAGGTCGGGCGGTCGGCGGCGCATGGCGGCACGCTCGGTGGAGGAGGTGTCGCCGGTGCGGACGGCGACGGTCAGCTCCGGCGGCGCCATCCCGGCGGCCTGGGCCGCCTCGGCGATGCCCGCCAGGGGCACCTGGAGGTTCTCGTGGACGTCGACGGCGAGAGCACGGAGGGGGGAGACGTAGACCACCTCCGGGAGGCGCTCGGCGTCGGGCTGCTCCAGCCGTCGCCGGTAGGCGGCGTCGATCGCCACCAGGAACCCGGTCAACGTCTTGCCCGTCCCCGTCGGGGAGGCGACGAGGACGTCGCCACCCTCGGCCACGAGGGGCCACGCGGCGCGCTGGGGTTCGGTCGGGCCGTCGGGGAAACGGCCCTCGAACCAGGCCCGAACCGCCGGATGGAACGAATCGAGGACGGCCGAGGTCACCGGTCCGGTCGGCTCGGTGGGTGAGAAGTCGCTCATGTACGCCGTCCTCTGTCGAACGGCCGCAGCTTAACGGCGGGGTGTCTCAGCCCCTCCGGTGGTCGCCCCCCGGCGGCGCGCCACCTCGAAGCTCGCCACGGCTCCGGCTGCGGCGACGTTGAGCGAGTCGATCGACCCCCGTTGGGGAATGGCCACGACCTCGTCGCACCGGCGCCGGACCAGCGGTGCGAGACCGCGCTCCTCGTTGCCCACGACGAGGGCGACCGGGGCATCCGCGGTCCCGAGGTCGAACACCGAGCGTCGGGCATCGTGCGCCAGGCCAACCGACCAGATCCCGAGATCGGAGAGCCGCGCCAGCGCGGCCGGGATGCCCGGGACCACGCAGAAGGACAGGTGCTCGATGGCGCCGGCGGCCACCTTCGCCACCGTCGGGGTCAGCCGTGCGGTGCGATGCCGGGGCAGCACCACGCCGGTCGCACCCGCGCACTCGGCGCTGCGCAGGAGCGCCCCGAGGTTGTGCGGATCCGTGACCCCGGCCACCACGAGGAGGAAGGGGACCCCCCGCCCGGCTCCGGCCAGGTCCTCGAGCGAGACGGGGACCAGGGGGGGCGCCCAGGCGACCACACCCTGGGGCGTCTCGGTTCGTGCGGCCCGATCGAGGCGACCGCGCGACACGATCTCGACCCGGACCTTGGCGGAGGCGGCCAACCGCTCGATCTCGTCCAGCTGCGGTGCCGGCTCCTGGTCGTCGGCCACCCAGAGGCGCCGGACGCTGCGCCTCTGGGCCGAAAGCAGCTCGAGCACGGCCCTCCTGCCCTCGATCTGATCCCCCCCGAGCTCGTCGGATCCACGACGGGGTGGCGTGCCACGGTCGTCGCCGGATCCCCGGCCCCGCGGAGCGCCCGAACGACCTGCGCTCCCGCGGGCACCACCTCTGGAACCGGCTCGCGCGCCCGGCCGGCCTCTCCCCCGACCTGCCCCGCGGGCCTCTGGTTGCCCACGGCCGGCCGTCCTGCCGCCCTTGGCGCCTCCCCTCGACCGCCGACCCGGGTCCGCCATGCGATCAGGCCTCCGCCGCCGGGCTCGCCTCGAGCAGCACGACGGAGAGCGCGGCCATGCCGTCGGTCAGCGCCCCGAGGCCCTCGGGCCGGGTGGCCTTGATCGAGACGAGCCCGCCGACGACCTCTCCCAACCGGCGAGCCATCTCCGCCGTGTGGGGAGCGAGCATGGGTCGCTGCGCGATCACGGTGCAGTCGGCGTTGATCACCGACCACCCGTCGCCGCGGGCCATGTCGACGACCGCCGCGAGCAACCGGAGGCTGTCGGCACCGGCCCAGCGCGGGTCGGTGTCGGGGAAGTGGCGGCCGAGGTCGCCGCGGCCGATCGCCCCGAGGATGGCGTCCGCCAGGGCGTGGGTGACCACGTCGGCGTCGCTGTGGCCCACGAGACCGGGGGACCCGGGGATGGTCACCCCGCCGAGGACGAGGGGCCGATCGGTGGACGTGGACAACGGATGGCTGTCGAAGCCCTGGCCGATGCGCAGCGACATCAGGAGTTGCGGGCCAGCAGGAACTCGGCGTAGGCGAGATCGGTGGGTGAGGTGAGCTTCAGGTTGCAGGGATCCCCGGGCACCGCCCACACGGCCGCCCCGACCGCCTCGACGAGCGCCGCGTCGTCGGTGGCCTCCGGCTCTCCCCGGTGCGCCGTCCGGAGGACTTCGGCCACGAAGCCCTGGGGGGTCTGCACGGACACCAGCCCCGAGCGGTCCAGGGTCCGGCGCACCGTCTCCGGCCCGCCGGGCTCGTCCCGGTCGACCGCCTTGAGCGTGTCCGACACCGGAAGGGAGCAGACGGCACCTGCAGCACCGGCCTCGAGTGCACCTACGACCGCACGAAAGAGTGACGCCGGAGCCATCGGCCGCGCCGCATCGTGCACCACGATGGCCCCCGCCTCCGCCGGGACCGCCTCGAGGCCCGCCCGGACGGAGCCCGACCGGGTCGCGCCGCCGGTCACGACGACGTCCGCACCGAGGTCCGGGACGTCCCCGCACCCTCCTCGGGGCACCACGACGACCACCCCGTCGGCCACGCTCCGGCAGGCCTCCACCGACCACCGCGCGACGGGGCGACCACCGAGGATCGCGAACTGCTTGGGGCCCCCGAAGCGCGTCCCGGAGCCGGCCGCCACCACCACGGCCCAGACGGGCCGGATCGTTGCCGTCAGGGCAGTGCCTCGTTGAGCCGCTGTTCGGCGGTCTCCTCGTCCACGCCCAGCGCGAAGGTGAGCTCGGACACGAGGATCTGGCGGGCGCGCCCGAGCATCCGCTTCTCCCCCGCGGAAAGACCCTTGTCCTTGTCTCGGATCGAGAGGTTCCGGACCACCTCCGCAACCTGGTAGATGTCGCCCGACCGCAGCTTCTCCGAGTGGTTCTTGTACCGGCGGGACCAGTTGGTCGGCATCCGCGCCTCCTTCTTGCGAAGGACTGCGAACACCTCCTCGACTTCCTCGTCGTTGATCACCTCGCGCAGTCCCACGCCGTCGGTGTTGTCGGCGGGGACCATCAACGTCAGGTCGCCGTAGGCCAGCCGCAGCACCAGATAGTCGCGCTTTTGGCCGAACGCCTCCCGGGACTCCCTCCGCTCCACCACGGCCGCACCGTGATGGGGGTAGACCACCTTGTCGCCAACTTTGAACACGTTTGCTTCCTCACGGACGCCGAGACGTCCCGTCGCGCTGCTCGCGGCGGCCGACAGCTGCCCCTACCTGCTCGTGAGGGTCAGCTCCGTCCGCTCGCCAATCCCGGACGGGACCGAAAGACCGACCCTCTAGGTTACACGAAGCATCGCCGATCCCGGGTCGGGGTCATCCGTAGCGCTCGAGGATGCTGGCCTCTGCGAGCCTGGCCAGACCGTCCTTGACCGACCGGGCCTTGGCCTCGCCGACGCCCCCGACCTTCTCCAGGTCGCCGATCGAGGCGCCCATGATGCGAGAGAGGGTCGCGAAGCGTTCCACGATTCGATCGATCAGGGCGTCGGAGAAGCGTGGCAGGCGGTGCAGGAGCCGGTAGCCCCGGGCCTCCACGGCCCGGTCGAGCGCCCCGGCTCCGGAACCCAGCCCGAGCGTCTCGGCCACCTTGGTCGGATCGAGGATCTCGTCGCGCGAGAGGGCATGGAGCCGCTCGGTCGCCACCTCCATCTCGGCGTCGCTGACCGGCGGCGGGGTGGATCCGTCGAGGCCGTCGCCGTGGCCCGCCCGGCGCTGCTCCCCGACGGCCAGGTAGTCGCGCACCACGAGCGAGACCGACTCGAGCACGCCCGCCGTGAGCTCCTCGAGCTGGAGCCACACCAGACGACCGTCCTCGCCAAGCTCGAGCAGGTACCACTGAATCTCCGTGGCGATCCGGTGCACGAGCTCGCCGGGCAGGAGCACCGCGACCACGTCGCGGGTGGACACGGCATCCTCGACCTCGAGCGTGGACAGCGTGGCCAGGGCCGCGTCGACGTGGTTACGGAAGCGCTGGAGCGTGGAGAGCGCCTGCCCGGCCCGCTCGAGCAGCGAGGAGCTCGGCTGTACCACGTGCTTGCGGTCGTTGCGGTAGATGGCGATCGTCGACATCGACTCGGAGACGGCGATCACGGGAACGTCGATCGATCGCGCCACCCGCTCGGCGGTGCGGTGACGCGTGCCCGTCTCACGGGTCGGGATCGACGCCCGCGGGACCAGGTGGACGTTGGCCCGCGCGATGCGAGAGGCGTCCGAGGCCAGGATGATCGCCCCGTCCATCTTGGCCAGCTCGGAGAGACGCTGGGGGCTGAACTCGGCGTCCAGGAGGAAGCCCCCCGACCCGATCGAGAGCACGCTCGGCTCGTCGCCCACGACGATGAGCGCGCCACGCTTGGCCTGCAGGACGCGATCGATGCCCTCACGCAGACCGGTCCCGGGCGCCACGAGGGCGAGGGCCGCGATCAGCGCCGGGCTGTCGTGCTCGGCAGCCACCTGGGCATCGTACAGCGGGTATGCGAACGACGGCCCCGTTCGGGGCCGTCGTTCAGTCCACGCTCGAGCTGCTGCCGGCGAGCTCCATCGGCGGGGGCTGCAGGCCCTCCACCGCCCGGAAGGCGAGCACCGGACCCTCTTGCCCGTCGGACGGGGTCTCGTCGACGTCGACGATGACCGTCTCCCCGACGCGGAACTCCTTCCACAGGATCCGCTCCGAGAGCGGGTCCTCGATGAGCTGCTGGATGGCTCGCCGCAGCGGGCGGGCTCCCAGCTGGGGGTCGTAGCCCCGCTCGGCCAGGAAGTCCTTGGCAGCCGGGGTCAGCTCGAGGCCGATCCCCTGCCCGGACAGCTGGGTGGTGACCCGCTGGACCATGAGGTCGACGATGGACACCACCTCCTCCCGGCTCAGCTCGTGGAAGACGATCACCTCGTCGATCCGGTTGAGGAACTCCGGCCGGAAGTGGGACTTCAGGGCGTCGTGGACCTTTGCCTTCATCCGCTCGTAGGTGACCGCGCCCGAGCTCTTGGCGAACCCGATCGCAGACTTGCGCAGATCGGCCGTGCCCAGGTTGGACGTCATGATCAGCACCGTGTTCTTGAAGTCCACGGTGCGACCCTGCGCGTCGGTCAGCCTCCCGTCCTCCAGGATCTGCAGGAGGGCGTTGAACACGTCGGCGTGGGCCTTTTCGATCTCGTCGAAGAGCACGACCGAGAACGGCTTGCGACGCACCGCCTCGGTCAGCTGCCCGCCCTCCTCGTAGCCGACGTAGCCGGGAGGAGAGCCGACGAGCCGGCTCACCGTGTGCTTCTCCATGTACTCGGACATGTCGAGCTGGATGAGGGCGTCCTCGTCGTCGAAGAGGAACTCGGCCAAGGTCTTGGCGAGCTCGGTCTTCCCGACGCCGGTCGGGCCCAGGAAGATGAACGAGCCGCTCGGGCGCTTGGGGTCCTTCAGGCCCGCACGGGTGCGCCGGATGGCCCGCGAGAGGGCCTTGATGGCCTCCTCCTGGCCGATGACCCGCTTGTGCAGCTCGTCCTCCATCCGGAGGAGCTTGGCCGTCTCCTCCTCGGTGAGGCGGTACACGGGGATCCCGGTCCAGTGGGCGAGCACCTCGGCGATGACGTCCTCGTCCACGACGTCGAAGAGCTCGACGCCCTCGGAGCGCCACTCCGACTCCATCGCCTCCTTGGCGTCCAACCGCTCCTTCTCCTGGTCGGCCAGGCGCTTGGCCTGATCGAAGGCGCCCTTCTCGATGGCCGCCTCCTTGTCCTGACGCAGCCGGCCGATCTCCTCCTCGAGCTTCTTGTGGCTCGGGGGGGTGGTCATGCGGCGGATGCGCAGGCGGCTACCGGCCTCGTCGATGAGGTCGATGGCCTTGTCGGGGAGGTAGCGGTCGGCGAGGTAGCGGTCGGCCAGGTTGGCCGCGGCCACGAGCGCCTGGTCCGTGATGGTCACGGCGTGGTGCGACTCGTACCGATCACGCAGGCCCTTCAAGATGTCGATGGTCAGGGCGACGGTGGGCTGCTCGACCTTGACCGGCTGGAAGCGACGCTCGAGCGCCGCGTCCTTCTCCAGGTGCTTGCGGTACTCGTCGAGGGTCGTGGCCCCGACCGTCTGCAGCTCGCCCCGGGCGAGCATGGGCTTCAGGATCGAGGCGGCGTCGATCGCCCCCTCGGCCGCGCCCGCTCCCACGAGGGTGTGCAGCTCGTCGATGAACAGGATGATGTCGCCCCGGGTGCGGATCTCCTTGAGCACCTTCTTGAGGCGCTCCTCGAAGTCACCCCGGTAGCGACTGCCGGCCACCAGCGCCCCGAGGTCCAGGGTGTAGAGCTGCTTGCCGGTGAGCGTCTCGGGAACGTCGTTGGCGACAATCCGCTGAGCCAGGCCCTCGACGATGGCCGTCTTGCCCACGCCGGGCTCCCCGATGAGCACCGGGTTGTTCTTGGTGCGTCGGGACAGCACCTGCATGACCCGCTCGATCTCCTTTTCCCGGCCGATGACCGGGTCGAGCTTCGAGTCACGGGCGAGCTGGGTCAGGTTGCGACCGAACTGGTCGAGCACGGGAGAGCCCGAGGGCGTGTCCCCGGTCGAGGAGCCCGCGGCGGCTCCCACGGCCTCCTTGCCCTGGTAGCCCGACATCATCTGGATGACCTGCTGGCGGACCCGCCCCAGGTCGGCACCGAGGCTCACGAGCACCTGCGCGGCGACGCCCTCGCCCTCGCGAACCAGCCCGAGGAGCATGTGCTCCGTCCCGATGTAGCTGTGACCGAGCTGCAGCGCCTCGCGCAGGGACAGCTCGAGCACCTTCTTGGCCCGAGGGGTGAAGGGGGGAGAGCCGCTCGGCGCGCTCCCCGCCATCCCGATCGTCTCCTCGACCTTCTCACGCACGGCCTCGAGGGTGATCCCCATGGACTCGAGCGCCTTCGCGGCGACGCCCTCGCCCTCGTGGATCAGGCCGAGGAGGATGTGCTCCGTCCCGATGAAACTGTGATTGAGGAGGCGCGCCTCCTCTTGTGCCAGAACCAGAACTCTTCGCGCTCGGTCGGTGAAGCGTTCGAACACGTGACCGCCTCCGTATCGGGTGTCTTCCAGGCAGTGTACAGGGGCCACCCTCCTCACAACGCCGCGGGAGCAACCCACGGCAACAGGGATTTCCCCGAAAACCGCCTGCGCTCCGGGTCCCGGTTGTCCTGCCGGTGGGCCCGTCGCGTATCGTTCGATGTGGTGAACACCACGGAGGTGCTGGGTCTTCCTCGCCTCGTGCACGAGTTGGAACGCCTGGAACCCCTGCTCGCCACGTCGGTGACCACGGGCGACCCATTCTTGGACCAGGTCACGACGCATCTGATCGCCGCGGGCGGCAAGCGCCTCCGGCCTCTTTTGACGTTGGCCTCGGGCACGGCCGGCGACCGGCCCGCGACGGAAGAGGACCTGCTCGGGGGTGTGGCCGTCGAGCTCGTGCACCTCGCGTCGCTGTACCACGACGACGTCATCGACGAGGCGACCGTGCGGCGCAACGTCCAGAGCGTCAACGGGCGATTCGGGAACCTGGTCGCCATCGTGGCCGGTGACTACCTGCTGGCGCGCTCCGCCGCCATCGCCGCCGAGCTCGGGACCGAGATCGCCGGCCTCCTGGCACGGACCCTCGGCCAGCTCTGCCAGGGACAGGTCACCGAGGTGCACTCGGCCTTCCAGCCCAACCGCACCCGCGAGGAGTACTTCTCCACCATCGCCGGCAAGACGGCCGCCCTGATGGCGACCTCCTGCCGGATCGGCGGGCTCACGGGAGGGCTCCCGAGGCCCGAGATCGAGGCGCTCACCACGTTCGGCCAGTGCTTCGGCATGGTCTTCCAATTGCGCGACGACGTGCTCGACGTCGTGGCGGGCGAGCAGGAGCTCGGCAAGCCGGCGGGCCAGGACCTGGCCGAGGGCATCTACACGCTCCCCGTGCTCGCCGCGCTGGAGGACAAGACCACCGGCCGCGAGCTGCGGACCCTGCTCGGCCAGCCCCTCGCCCAGCCCGAGCGCGACAAGGCTCGCCAGATCGTCGCCGCCTCCTCGGGGATCGCCGTCACCCTCGAGGCGGGGCGCCGCTACATCGACCAGGCCAAGGGCGCCCTCGAGGCCGTGGCCTCTCCCCAGCTGCGCGACGGCCTCGGCCGGCTCACCGAGGCGCTGCTCCAGGGGATCCCCGGGTTCTGAGCCGGCGGGGCGTCCGTCAGCGCTCGGTGCCCACTTCGAGCGTCAGCGCTCGGTGCCCACTTCGAGCGTCAGCGCTCGGTGCGCAGCATCGGAAAGGCGATCACTTCCCGGATGTGGCTGCAGTCGCAGAACAGCATCGCCAGGCGGTCGACGCCGATGCCGAGCCCCCCGGTCGGCGGCAGCCCGTGCTCGAGCGCCCGCAGGTAGTCCTCGTCGACCACCATGGCCTCCTCGTCTCCGGCGGCGCGCTCCTCTGCCTGGGCCTCGAACCGAACCCGCTGATCGTCGGGGTCGTTGAGCTCGGTGAACCCGTTGCCGATCTCCCGAGCGGCGATATAGGGCTCGAAGCGCTCGACGAGCTCGGGATCCTGGCGGTGGCGCCGAGCGAGGGGCGACACCTCGACGGGGTAGTCGCAGACGAAGATGGGATCCCAGAGCGTCTTCTCCGTGGTCTTCTCGAACAGCTCGAGGAGCAGCTTGCCGGATCCCCAGGAAGGCTCGACCTCGCCTCCCGCCTCGATCAGGCGTCGCCGCAACTCGTCGACCCGCGTCCGCACGTCTGCGGGCTCTCCGGTGGTCTCGCTCACGAGCTCGGCCATGGTCGCTCGCCGCCAGGGAGGCGTGAGGTCCAGCTCCCTCCCCTGGTAGGTGAAGCGGGTCGAGCCGACCACGTCCTCGGCCAGCCCCGCCACCAGATCCTCCGTCAACGCCATCATGGCCCGGTAGTCGACGTAGGCCTGGTAGATCTCGAGCATCGTGAACTCGGGGTTGTGCCGGTAGGAGAGGCCCTCGTTGCGGAATACCCTCCCGAGCTCGAACACCTTCTCGATGCCGCCGACCACCAGACGCTTCAGGTAGAGCTCGGGGGCGATCCGCAGGTACACGTCGGCGTCGAGGGCGTTGTAGTGGGTCACGAAGGGGCGGGCGTGGGCCCCGCCGGGGATCCGATGGAAGATGGGGGTCTCGACCTCGACGAAGCCCATCGTCCACAGCCGCTCGCGCATCCGTCTCGTCATCTGGCTGCGCCGTAGCAGGACCTCTCGGCTGGACGGGTTGGCCCACAGGTCGACCTCTCGCTGGCGGTACCGGATCTCGGGATCGGTCACCCCCCGCCACTTGTCGCCGAACGGGCGTCTCGCCCGCGCCAGCAGGACCCACTCGCGCACCCGGACGGAGGGTTCCCCGCGGCGGGTCTTCACCGGCTCTCCCCGGACGCCGATCCAGTCTCCGAGGTTGAGCCGGGTGAACGCCTCGAACTCCTCGGTCTGCCGCTCCAGGGCGAAGAGCTGCACCTCGCCCGTCCAGTCCCGCAGGGTGGCGAAGGCCAGTCGGCCCTGGGGACGCGAAAGCATGATCCTCCCGGCCACCGCGACCGTTTCGGGCGACTCCCCGCCGGGCTCGAGGCGCTCGGCGCGGCTGCGGACCGCGTGCGCCGGCTCGGCGCCGGCGAACTCGTACGGCGTCTCCACCGTGGGCGGCACCTCGCGCTCGGAGTCCGGATCAGCCACGACGGAGGTTCCGGTGGTAGATGACGAACAGGCCGTGGAGGGTCAGCCAGGGCTCGATGTGCTGGACCGTCTCGGCGTGGGGTGCCACGAGCTCGGCCAGACCGCCGGTGGCGACCACGGTGGCGTCGTCACCGAGTTCCCGTGCGAAGAGCCGGCAGAGGCCGTCGACCTGGGCGGCGAAGCCATAGAGGGCGCCGGCCTGGATCGCCTCGGCCGTCGACCGTCCGATCACCGCCCTCGGCTCGACCAGCTCGACCCGCCGCAGTGCGGCGGCGTGGTGGAAAAGGGCCTCGAGGCTGATGGCGACCCCGGGGGTGATCGCACCGCCGAGATACTCCCCGTTGGCCGAGATCGCGTCGAAGGTCGTCGCCGTCCCGAGGTCCACGACGATGGACGGACCGCCAAAGAGATCGAACGCCCCCACCGCGTTGGCGATCCGGTCGGCCCCGACGTCCTTGGGGTTGTCGTAGAGGATGGGCATCCCGCTCCGCACGCCGGGTCCGAGGACGACGCACGGGAGGTCGGCGAACCACCGATTGGCCATGCTGCGGAGCTCGCCCGTGACGGTCGGGACCGACGAGCTGACCGCGATCGCCGTCACGGCCGCAGAGATGTCCAGGCCCTCGAGATCGAGCAGCTGGGTGAGCATGACCGCGTACTCGTCGGGCGTGCGCGAGGGCACGGTCGAGAGCCGCCAGTGGTGGGTGAGGCCCCGGTGTGAAGGACCGTCCAGCCCCCCGATGCCGAAACCACCCGCAAGGGTGTCGGGACTCGGGTCGTTCTCGTCGTCGAGCGCGTAGAGGCCGATGACCGTCTCGGTGTTCCCGACGTCTATGGCGAGCAGCACGTCATCCTCCCGACCGCAGGTCCAAGGCGAGGTCCAGTATCGGCGCAGAGTGGGTGAGCGCTCCGACCGAGATGATGTCGACCCCCGCCGCCGCGAACCGCGGCGCCGTCCCGAGGTCGACGCCGCCGGACGCCTCGACGAGGACCCTTCGCGCCGGGGAAGCCTCGCGTACGACCGCCACGCCCCTCGCCGCCCGCTCCGGCTCGAAGTTGTCGAGCATCACGATGTCGGCACCGGCCCGGCAGGCTTCGGCGACCTGCTCCTCGCGATCGCACTCGACCTCCACCGTGCGGCCGGGCCACGCACGCCGGGCTCCCTCGACGGCTTGGGCGATGGAGAGGCCACCGAGGTGGTTGTCCTTGATCAATACGGCGTCCGACAGCGAGCCTCGGTGGTTGTGTCCCCCGCCCGCCCGGACCGCCGCCTTCTCCAGGGCCCGGAGGCCGGGCGTGGTCTTGCGGGTGTCGACGATGCGCACTCCCGCATCGACCGCCGTGACGGCGTCCACGAACCGACGCGTCAACGTCGCCACGCCGGACAGGTGGCAGAGGAAATTGAGCGCCGTGCGCTCTGCGGTGAGGATCGGCGAGAGCGCACCGCCGACCGCAGCGATCTCGTCCCCCGGGGAGAGCCGGGATCCCTCCGGGATCCGCCAATCCAGCTCCGCCTCCGGGGCGAGCTGCGCGAACACTGCCCGGGCGCACCGCTCGCCCGCCAGCACGCCGGGCGCCCTGGCCACGACCGCGAGCGATGCCGTGGTCCCTTGCGGGATCAGAGAGGCCGTGAGGTCCCCCAGCCCGAGCACGTCTTCGCGGACGGCTCGCTCCACGGCCTCGAGCACCGCGGCGGACGGCGGATGGGGGTTCAGCGGCACTTGGGTCATCGCCCTACAGCGAGCCCAGGCCCAGGCGGCACCGCCAGGCAGGATCGGTCTCGGGGTAGTCGCTCCTCGTGTGCGCGCCGCGGCTCTCCCGGCGAGCCGCGGCTGCGGAGACGACCGCACGACCGAGCGAGGCCAGGTTGACGAGCTCACCCATCGCGACCGCTTCGTTCGCGGGCACGGCCGCGGGATCGGCGAGCTCGTTCCAGATCTCCTCGAGGACACCTGCCGCGCCGGTGAGGGAGTCGGCGGATCTCACGACCCCGGCTCCCGAGGTCATCGCCCGCTGGAGGCGCTCGCGGAGCTTGCCCACGTCGGGCTGGCCCCGACCTCCCTGGAGTCCCGGTGGCTTCGCTCCAGAGGGTGCGACGGGGCCGTCTGCAGGAATTGGACGGACGGCGATGGAGCCCCGGCGGCGCTCGGGATCGAGCAGCGGCTGGACCACCCCGGTGGGAGTCGGACCGTCGCGCCCGTCGCCCAACGCCTCGGCCAGGCGAGCACCGAACACCATCCCCTCGAGCAGCGAATTGGAGGCGAGACGGTTCGCGCCGTGCACCCCCGTGCACGCCACCTCCCCGGCCGCCCAGAGTCCCGGCACGAGGGAAGCGCCCCAGAGGTCGGTGAGGACGCCGCCCGAGAGGTGGTGGGCAGCCGGAGCGATCGGCAGCCAGTCCCGAGAGGCGTCCAGACCCACCTCCGTCAGAGAGGCCGCGATAGTGGGGAACCGCTCGTCGAAGTCCGTCAACCCGGTGGCGTCCAGCCAGAGGTGGTCCACGCCGTGCTCGCTCATCCGCGCGGCCATGGCGCGGCTCACGACGTCGCGGGGGGCGAGCTCGTCGACGAACCGCTCACCCGTGTCGTCCCGGAGAAAGGCACCGTGCCCGCGTAGGGCCTCCGACAGCAGAGGCCGGGGCATGGCCGGATGGTGGAGCGCGGTGGGGTGAAACTGGATGAACTCCGTGTCCGCCACCGGCGCTCCCGCCCGCAGGGCCATCGCCACACCGTCTCCGGTCGCCTCCACCGGGTTGGTCGTCACGGAGAACAGCTGCCCCGCCCCCCCGGTGGCCAGGACCACGTGCCGAGCCTCCACGGTCACGATCTCTCCGTCTGGCCGGCGAGCCACGACGCCCCGGCATCGGCCGCCGGTGACCACGAGGTCGAGCGCGAACCAGCGCTCGAGGACCGCGGAGGCGGTCCGCCAGGTCGCCTCGACCAGCGCCCGCTCGACCTCGGCCCCGGTGGCCGCCCCACCCGCGTGCACCACCCTCGCCTGAGAGTGGCCCCCCTCCCTGGCCAGCGACAGACCCCCCGAGGCTTCCCGATCGAATTCGACTCCGAGGGCCACCAGCTCCTCGACCCTCGCCGGCCCCTCGTCCACCAGCACCCGGACCGCGTCGATGTCACAGAGACCGGCGCCTGCGGCCAGGGTGTCTGCCAGGTGCAGGTCGGTCGAGTCCTCGTCGCCTCCGAGCACCGCCGCCACGCCCCCCTGGGCCCAGCGTGTGGCGGACTGCCAGAGCTCGCCCTTGGTCAGGACGCCGACCTTGCCGGCGGGCGGGCCACCGGACATGCCACCGCCGAGCCGGACGGCGACGGAGAGGCCGGCCACCCCGCTTCCGATCACCAACACATCGAGGCTCGGGACATCGAGGTCCGAGACACCACGATCTCCGACGGCCTCGTGCCCGAGCCGGGCGTCGGAGCTCACGACCTCGAAGTCACCGCCCCCCCGTCGCGATCGAGGTCATCTCGACCCCGAGCACGGCAGAGGTCTCGTCCATCGGCCGGTTGGCGCCGTCCACGTGCACGACGCAGGGGACGTAGTCCTCGAGCTCGGCGGTCGAGTACTCGGCGTAGGTCAACACGATGACCTTGTCGCCCGGCGCGACCAGCCGCGTGGCTGCGCCGTTGAGGCAGATCTCCCCCGGGGCACCCTCGATGGCGTAGGTCTCGAAGCGAGCCCCGTTGTCGATATCGAGGACCGACACCTGCTCGAAGGGCAGGATGTCCGCGAGCCTCATGAGATCGGTGTCGATACTGATCGATCCAACGTAGTTGAGGTCGGCCCCGGTGACGGTGGCCCGATGGATCTTGGACTTCATCATGCGACGCTGCACGACCACACCTTTCCCTTCGGTGTTGGATCTGAGAACCGGATCTCCCGTCCATCGGCGATCCCCGCCCCCGGCGGATCTGCGATCCCCGCCCCCGGCGGATCTGCGATCCCCGCCCCCGGCGGATCTGCGATCCGCGTGGCGATCGGGGTCCCAGCGGGCATCTCGCGTTCCGAGGGTGCGGCTGCGGGTGCCTCGAGGTTGTCGATGAGCCGGACCGGTCCCACGCCGGCGGCCACCAGCAAGCGGTAAGACGAGGCCGGGTCGAGCCGGTCGGGCTCCATCAGGTCGACCTTGTCGACGACCACCGCGTAGTCGGGCCGTACGAGAGGCTCCGCCTCTATCGCCTCGAGCATGGTCCGACGCACCGAGTGCGGGTGCGTCTCGCCCGCCAGGATCCGCTCGCGTCCGGCGACCAGGGCCCGGTGGAGCACCGCGGCGGCGTGACGCTCGGCCCGCGAGAGGCGGGCATTGCGGCTGGAGAGCGCCAGGCCGTCGCGCTCGCGAACCGTGGCGCAACCCACCACCTCGACGGGGAAGGAAAGATCCTCGGCCATCCGTCGCACGACCGCCAGCTGCTGGTAGTCCTTCTCGCCGAAGTAGGCCCGGCAGCGCCCGCTCATCGCGAACAACTTGGCGACCACGGTGGCCACACCGTCGAAGTGCCCCGGGCGCGCCGCCCCCTCCCAACGATCCGTCAGCGACCGGACCGAGACGGTCGTGAGCACGGAGGACGGACCGTCGGGGTACATCGCCTCGACGGGCGGCACGAAGACGATCGCGACGCCCTCCCGCTGGCACGTGCGAAGGTCGTCCTGCAGGGTCCGGGGGTAGTGCGCGAGGTCCTCGGGCACGCCGAATTGCAAGGGGTTGACGAAGATGGTGACGGCGACGCGGTCGCACTCCTGGACCGCCCGCTGGATCAGCCGGCGATGGCCGGCGTGCAGTGCCCCCATGGTCGGGACGAGCCCCACCGAGTGCCCGTCGGCGCGCAACGTCTCGAGGATGCGGGAGAGCTCCTCGGGACGATCGACAACGGTCATCGGGTGACGCGTCATCGGTGTCACCGGGTGGCCACGACCTCCTCGTCGGCGGCGGCGGTGAGCCGGAGGGCGAGCGCCACGCCGGCGCTGTAGCCGTCACGCTCGTGCTCGTCGAGGGCTCCGAGGTGGCGGTCGAGCGTGTTCCAGTCGCCCCGCGCCGCAGGACCGGTGAGCGCGGCGGCGGGACCCAGCCGGCCGACGTCCTCGACGGCGGCACGGGCGAGCGGCAGGAAGGCCTCGAGGTCGAGGTTGACCGAGGCGGCGACCCTCTCGACCTGCGCCAGGAGGGCGACCACGTGGTTGGCGGCGATGCAGGCGGCGGCGTGGTAGGCGACCCGGTCCTCGTCTGCGACGGACACGACGCGGCCACCCAGGGCGCGCGCCATCTCCGACGCCACGGGATCCCCGGCCACGGCGAAGGTCACGCCGCTGGTCAGGCGCTCCGCCCCGACGGCGGGGTTCGGCAGCGGCACGAGGGGGTGGAGCGCGGCACGGCGAGGGTGGGGATGCAGGACGTCGAGGCCGGAGGAGCCCGAGAGGTGCAGCACGACCGTGCTCTGCACCGGGCGCACCGCGGCCGCCACGTCGGCGATGGCGCCGTCGGGAGTCGCGATCACGAGGACGTCGGTGCCGAGGGCGGCGTTCTCGAGCGTCGCCCCCCGTCCGACCATCTCGACCCGCCAGCCCCGACGCTGCAGTGCGCTGGACAGGGACAACCCGGCCCTACCGGGCCCGACGATCCGCGCGCTCGACATACGACCTCCTACGGCGTTCCGGCCCGTCTCCGGTGCCGTTCGCCTCCTCGAGTCCGATTGAGCTGGGGGCGGCGCCCAAAGGCCGCGCCCTCGTCCGACTACAGCGTACCCGCCCGCATCACCTCGCCACCAGCGCCCTCCAGGGCCTCGGTGGGCACCAGCTCGGGAGCGAGATCGGCGAGCGGCACCAGCACGAAGCGCCGGTCGAACATGCGGGGATGGGGCACCTGGAGGTCGTCGTCGTCGACGCGCTCGTCGCCGACGAGCAGGACGTCGGCATCCAGCGTGCGGGGGCCGAAGCGAACGGTCCGCACTCGGCCGGCGTCCTCCTCCAACCGCCGGCACAGCTCGAGCAGCTGGTGTGGCGTGGAGGGGGTGGAGAGCTCCACGACGACGTTGAGATAGGAGTCCTGCCCCACCGGGCCCCCGACGGGGGAGGTCTCGTAGACCGGCGACACGGCCGTGACCTCCTCGAGGGCACGCAGGGTTGCCACGGCCTCTTCCAGGTAGAACCGGCGGTCGCCCATGTTGGAGCCGAGGCCGATGAAGGCCCTGGCCGGCCCCCCGGCGCTCGAGCCCGGCGCCGATCCGGTCACGCTCGGCCGGCCCTCCGGTGTCGGACGACCCGCACCCCCGCGGTCTCCAGGTCCGCCGGGACCGGCGGCCGCAGCTTGCGCACCGCCACCACGACGGTGGTCAGGCGGCCGTCGATGCCGAGCAGGCGATCGGCGACGGCGTTGGCCAGCGACTCCATGAGCGAGAAGCTCGTCGGCCCGCCGACCACGTCGACCACCCCCTGCACGAGCTCGCCGTAGTCGACCGTCTCGGAGAGCTCGTCGACGAGCCCGACCTGGTTCGCGCCGGCGTAAGCGTCGACGTCGACGAAGAAGGGTTGCGCCCGGACACGCTCCTCGGGGAGCACGCCGTGGGTGCCGAGAACTCGCAGCCCGCGCAACTCGATCCGGTCGAGCGCTCCGAGGTCGGTCACCGAGGGTCCCGCCCCGCGCTCAGGGCTCGCCCGGTGGCACGAGCGCCGTCGCCGCCACCAGCACTTCCCTACCGACCGAGCCCATCTGTCGCCCGACGAGGCGCTCGACCAGCCAGGTGGCCTGGGCGCCGGACGTGGCGCGCCGAGACCAGTAGAGGAAGCCCGCAGCGGTGCCCATCACGCTGTCGCCGAGCTCGTCTCCGTGCACCAGCACCTTGTGGCCCTCCGACAGCGACTCCTCGAGGTCCTTGTAGCACTCCGAGAGATTGGGTCGTCGATCCACTCCCGCAGCCAGGGGGTAGTTGGCCCAGACGAGGCCGTTCTCGTCATAGGCCTGCAAGTTGTGGGGTGAGGTGAGCAACGAGATGACGCGGTTGAAGTCGTGGGCCTTGAGCCAGATGATCTCCTCCTGGCGGCGGACGCGCCGGTGGCTGGCGCCGAAGCCGCCGGGGCGCTCGCTCAGGGCGAGTCGATCCCGGATGATCCAGGTGAAGTTGCGGGGCGGGATCCCGGCCGCCCATTTGCCCCTCATGCCACCGCCTCGCTCCCCGCCGTCCCGATCAGCCGCACGGTTCGGACGGTGGCGGCCACGTCGTGGACCCGGACCATCCCGACGCCGCGGGTGACCGCCCAGACCGTAGTGGCCAGCGACCCGGGCAGCCGGTCCTCGACGGGCAGAGGGGCGCGGTCCCGGCCGTCGTCGCCGGTACCGATCCGCCCGAGGAACGACTTGCGGCTCGTTCCGACCAGGACGCCCTGTCCGGCGTCCGCGGCGGCCTCGACAAGGGCGCCGAGGTGCCCGAGCAGCTCGAGGTTGTGCACCGCGGTCTTGGCGAACCCGATGCCCGGATCGAGCCAGACCTCGCGGACGCCGGCGGCCGCCGCTCGTGCCCCCATCTCGAGCACCGACCGGTGGACCTCCCGCACCACGTCGCGATACTGCGCGAGCCCCTGCATGGTCGTGGGAGTGCCTCTTCGGTGCATGGCGACCCAGCCCACGCCGAGCTCGGCCGCGATCGGCCACAGCTTCCCCGAGACGTCGTTGATCAGCGTCGCCCCTGCCGAGACGGCGCGTGCCGCCACTCCGGCCTTGACGGTGTCGACGGAGACGCGGTGTCCTTCACCGGCGAGGGCTTCGATGACGGGGAGGATCCGGGCCATCTCGTCCTCCTCGCCGATCTCGACGGCGCCCGGTCGGCTGGACTCCCCGCCCACGTCCAGCAGGTCCGCCCCCTCGGCCAGCAGCTCCCGGCCGTGCTCCACGGCGGCAGCGGCGTCGAGGTATCGGCCCCCGTCGTAGAAGGAGTCCGGTGTCACGTTGACGATGCCCATCACCATGGGACGCGCACCGTCGGCCATCCGGCCAGCGTAGGCCACGCCGCCTCACCGGCGGCCGCTCTTCCCGTCTCTCGGCGTGCCCCGAACCGGCGCTCTGGCGGCCGCCGATCAGCGCCCGTGGAGGAACTGCATGGCCTCGGCGCGGGTCGAGGGGTCGGAGCGGAACAGGCCGCGGACAGCCGAGGTCACGGTGAGCGTGCCGGGCTTCTTGACCCCTCTCATCGACATGCAGAGGTGCTCGGCCTCGACGACGACCAGCACGCCACGAGGCCCGAGGCGGTGCTCGATGGCATCCGCGATCTGGGACGTCATGCGCTCCTGCACCTGCAGGCGCCGGGCAAACCCCTCCACCAAGCGGGCCAGCTTCGAGAGTCCCGTGATGCGCCCGTCCTCGGCCGGGATGTAGGCGACGTGGGCGCGGCCGATGAAGGGGATCAGGTGGTGCTCGCACAGGGAGGCAAACGGGATGTCGCGCACCATGACCATCTCGTCGTGCTCTTCGGCGAACGTCACGGTGACGTGCCGGGAAGGGTCGTCGGAGATCCCCGAGAAGAGCTCCTCGTACATGGCCGCCACCCGCTGGGGCGTCTCCTGCAGGCCGTCTCGGTCCGGGTCCTCCCCGATGGCGGCCAGCAGCTCCCCGACCGCCTTCTCCACTCGTTGGACGTCTACCGCCACTGCAACCCTCTCCCTGAACGGCTCGCTCGGACTACTTCTCCCGCATGCGTCTACCGGTCGGCGGCGTCCCGACGCGCGCCCCGCCTGGCCCGACCCCCGAGGCAGGGCGCCGCCCCGGCCAATTCAGGCCTGCCGGGCCGGATCGCCGAGGTAGGTGTGGACGGCCCCCAGGTTGCGGAAGCGCTCGCCCACGTCGAGGCCGTAGCCGACGACGAAGACGGGAGGGATCCGGAAGCCGACGTAGCGGAGGTCCAGGTCGACGCGTTGCTCCCCCTCCTTCACCAGGAGGGCGCAGATCTCGAGGCTCGTCGGCTGCCGGGCCTGGAGGTAGCGCCTCAGGTAGCTGAGGGTGAGCCCGCTGTCGATGACGTCCTCCACGACCAGGACGTGGCGGCCGGCGAGGTCGGCGTCGAGATCCTTGACGATCCTCACGACCCCCGAGGTCTTGGTGGCGCTCCCGTAGGAGGAGACGGCCATGAAGTCGACGTCTACGGCGAGGTCGATGGCCCGGCAGAGGTCGCTCATGAAGATCATGGCGCCCTTGAGGACGCCCACGAGGAGCGGCGGATCGTCCGGGTAGTCGGCGGTGATCTCGCGACCGAGCTCCACCACCCGCCGGGCCAAGGCCTCCGCATCGACGATCGGCGGCCCGACGACGGGCGTCCACCAACCCGAGCCGGCCAGGGCGACGTCCTCCGAGCTCACCCGTCAGACCCTACGCCAAGCGCCGACCACCCCCGATCGACCACCTCCCGTCGAATGGCGCAGCTCGCGGCCAGGGGTCCGTGCGGCGCCCGTCCCGGGCGGCCCTACGTCCGGTCGAGGTGGAGACGCCCCTTCGACCGGCGGACCTCGAGCGACCCCTCGAGCTGGGTCGCCACGGCAAGGCCTCGCGCCACGTCGAGGACCCGGTCGACCTCCGCCAGGGTCGGGGGGTGCCGATCGATCTGGTCGTCGCCCTCGACGCCGGACCGGGCCTCCCGCAACCAGCCCCGGACCGCCCGGCGGGCGACCGCGACGGGCGCCTCGGCCAGGCCCTTGGCGTCGGACGGGTCGGGCAGCGCGGAGGACGCCAGCCCGTCGAGCTCCTCGGCCTCGTCGGCGAGCAGACATGCCTGCCGCGCCAGCACGGGCACCACGTCGCGCCGGGCGAGCGCGCAGCACAGGGGCAGGAGCTCGTGCCGGATGCGGTTACGGAGGAACCGGGGGTCCTCGTTGCTCGGGTCCTCCACCCACCGGAGCCCGAGGGCCCGGCACGCGGCAGCCGCCTCGGAACGGCGAATGCCGAGGAGGGGATGGCGGTGACCGGCGCGCATGCCGGCCAGGCCATCCACCCCGGCCCCGCGAAGCAGGTTGGAAAGGACGGTCTCGGCCTGGTCGTCCATGGTGTGGCCGGTGGCCACCTCCGGGGGCAGGCAAGAGAAGCGGGCCGCTCTCGCCCGCGCCTCGAGGTTCGGTCCCGGGTCGACGACGATGCGTCTGGACTCGAAGCGGGCCCCGACGCTCGCCGCCGCACCGGCAACGAGTCGAGCCTCGTCGGGACCCTCCGGGCGCAGGCCGTGGTCGACGTGCAGCGCCGTGACGACGCAGCCGGCCGCAACGCCCAGGGCCATCAGGGCGAGGGAGTCGGGGCCGCCCGAGACGGCGCAGGCAAGCTCACTGCCGGCCGCCGGGAAGTTGGTCCTCGGCAGCAGGGCGGTCACCTCCTGCGGCCACACCTCGATCAGGCGCCCGCGGACATGCCCTCGATTCGCTTGACCCACGACGAGGGGAGGCGGATCTCCTCCATGGTCGGGAGCCACTCGGGACCGCGCCAGACCCGGTCCATGAGCTCGCGCCCGCCCTCGTCCTCCACCGCATGGATGAAGCGCTCACCCTCGGCGTACTGGCGCATCTTGGCCTCGATGCCGAGGATCTGCTGGATCAGCTTGGCGGGGCCGCGAACCTGCTCGCGCCGCTCCTTGAGCGTCTTGCTGAACCGCTCGGCGCCCGGGACGACCCCGGCTCCCGCACGATCCATCGTGACGTCGCCGTGGCCCTCGAGCAGGCTCATCAGAGCCTGGATCCTCCGGATGACCACGAGCTGGTCCTCCGACGCCACGAGGCCGAGCATCCCCGCATCCTCCAGCGGGCTGCGGCCGGCGCGTACCTCCTCGGCCGCCCGGCGCAACGCCTCGGCCAGTGCCTTGGGGTTGGCGATGAACGGCTCGAGGCCTTCCTGGACGAGCGAGAGGAAGTAGCCCTTGAGCCAGGGCACCCCGGTGAATTGCGCCCGGTGGGTGAGCTCGTGAAGGGCGAGCCAGAGGCGGAATTCGCCCGACGGGAAGCCGTGGCGCTGCTCGAGCTGGAAGACGTTGGGGCCGACGAAATAGACCACGTCCTGGTCCTCTACGCCCTCCTCGGCCAGCAGCACGTCGTACTGCCCGAGGACGCGGCCGGACATCCAACCGAGCACCGCTCCGAGCTCCGTCCCGCTGGCGAACCGCCCCGCCTCCACGAAGGGCCGCATCCCGAGGACCGGCAGTCCCCGGCGCCTCGCCTCGAGACGGGCCAGCGCGGGCGCCAGCAGGCGCTCGAACGATGCGACGTTGAGCCTCGCCCACTGGGGGCGGTCGGTTACCTGCGCTCGGGCTCGCCCCGGTGGCCGGAGGCCGGTGCAGTCGCGAACGAGCTCCTCGGCCTGGGGCACGAGCTCGTCGAAGGTCCGCTGGATCTCGAGCGCGTCATACGTGGCGGGGACGGCCCGGCGTGCCGACAGCCAGCTGGCCACCCGCGAGGCGACGTTCCAGTCGACGACCTGCGCGGCCGAGGCCTCGGTCTCGGGTTCCACGAGCACCGGAGCCACGCCGGCCGCGGCCCTGCGGGGACCCACCGTCAGTTGCTCCCGGCATGGTCTCGGTGACGGCGCTCCTCCTCGATCGCGTCGGCGATGCGGCGCCGGAGCGTGTCGGGGACGTGGTCTCGGCACTTGTCCGAGATCACCTGGCGCAGCTCCGCCTCGAACTCCGCGGCGTCGGCGCAGGAGTGGCAGTAATCGAGGTGCTCCGCGATCACGCGGCGGTTCTCGTCCGTCAGCTCGCCGTCCAGGTAGTGGTACAGCTGGTGCACCGCCTCGCGGCAATCGACGTTGGGGCCAAAGAGCCCGCCGCAGGTACCCGAGTCCTGGAAGGCCTCCCCGCCGTCTGCTGTCCGCTCAGACATCTTGGGTCACCTTCGATCTCCCGCTCCGACTTCCGTGATCAGCCGGCCGACGGGGTGCTGCCTACGAGCCCCCGCCGTTCCGCATAATCGACCAACGCCTTTTGCAGGGCCCTTCTTCCTCGGTGGATGCGGCTCATGACCGTACCGATCGGGACGTCGGTGATCTCGGCGATCTCCTTGTAGGTGAAGCCCTCGACGTCCGCCAGCAGGACGGCGATGCGGAAGTTGTCCGGCAGGGACTCGATCGCCTCCTTGACCTCGTCATCGGTGATGCCGGCCAGCACCTCGTCCTCGGCGCTGCGGCTGCCCGCCCCGTCGCCGGCAACCCGCCGGTAGAGGTAAAGGTCCTCCACGTCCTCGACGTCGGAGACCTCGGGGCGACGCTTCGCCGCCCGGTAGTTGTTGATGTAGGTATTCGTGAGGATGCGGTAGAGCCAGGCCCGGATATTGGTTCCCTCCGTGAAGCTGTCGAAGGCCCGGTAGGCCTTCAGGTAGGTCTCCTGGACCAGGTCCTCGGCGTCGGAGGGGTTGCGGGTCATCCGGAGGGCCGCGCTGTACAGCGCACTCATGTGCTCCATGGCCAGCTCGCTGAATCGGCCCCGATCAGCCATGCACGCACCCTACCCACCTGCGCGGCGGCCCGGCGAGCGGTCCCGGCCTCCGCGTTAGGGTTTCCCGGTGGCCGACCACCTGGTGAGCAAGGGGAACTGATGGCCCAGTCGTCCGCCGGCACGGCAATCGACCTGGTCGACGGTGCTTTCTACGGGGGAGATCCCTACCCCGCCTTTCAGTGGATGCGCGAGAACGAGCCCGTCTACTTCGACGAGCGCAACGAGGTCTGGGGCATCTCCCGCCATCGCGACCTGAAAGACGTCTCCAAGGATCCGGCGACCTTCTCCAACGCCCAGGGCATGCGGCCGGACAGCGGGCCCCAGCCGATGATGATTTCGATGGACGCCCCGGAGCATTTCCGCCGCCGGCGGCTGGTGAGCGAGGGGTTCACCCCGCGCCGGGTGCGCGAGCTCCAAGACGAGATCCGGGCGGTCTGCGACGCCATCATCGACGGGGTGTGCGAGCGGGGATCGTGCGACTTCGTGCGAGACATCGCCGCTCCCCTACCGATGATCGTGATCGGCAACATGCTGGGGGTTGCCCCGGAGGATCGTGACGACCTCCTGCGGTGGTCCGACGACATGGTCACGCCCCTCGGCGCCGCGGACGAGAACCAGCTCGACCGGGCGCTGGCGGCCTTCGCCGAGTACACCGACTACATCTTGAAGGTCATCGAGGAGCGACGGCGCACCGGATCGCGCGACGACCTGGTCGGCACCCTCGTGCACGCCGAGATCGACGGCGACCGGCTGGACGAGGCTTCCCTGGTGCACGAGACGCTGCTCATCCTGATCGGCGGCGACGAGACGACGCGCCACGTGATCAGCGGCGGGATGGCCGAGCTCCTGGCCCAACCCGACCAGCGGGACCAGCTGCAGCGCGATCCCTCGCTCCTCCCGACGGCGGTCGAGGAGATGCTGCGCTGGGTCAGCCCGATCAAGAACATGGCACGGACCGCCACGCGGGACGTCGAGTTCCGCGGCCGGCAGATCCTCGAGGGCCAGAAGCTGCTCCTCCTCTACCCCTCGGCCAACCGCGACGAGGACGTCTTCCCCCGGGCGGACCGATTCGACATCACCCGCTCCCCCAACGACCACGTCGCCTTCGGATTCGGGGCGCACTTTTGCCTCGGGAACCAACTCGCCCGGCTCGAGCTGCGGGCCATGTTCGAACGGCTCTTCGCCCGGCTCCCCGACCTCGCCCGTGCCGACGACGGGCCGCTGCCGCTGCGGCAGGCCAACTTCATCTCCGGCATCGAGTCCATGCCGGTCCAGTTCACCCCCTCGGCCCGGGTCGGAGCGCCGGCCCCGTGAGCGGCGCTCTGGAGGGGCGGAGCGCCCTCGTGACCGGAGGGGGCAGCGGCATCGGTCTCGCAACCGCCAAGCGGCTGGCGCGTGACGGTGCTTCCATCACGATCTGCGGCCGCACCCGTTCCAAGCTCGAGGCCGCGGCCGAGAGCATCTCCTCGGAGGTCGAGGGGGCGAGCGTCCAGCACATCGCGGCCGACGTCACGGTGGAGGACGACGTGGCCGAGGCCGTCGCCGCGGCCGCCAAGCCGACGGGTCGGCTCGACATCCTCTTTGCCTGCGCCGGCGGCTCGTTCCACATGGGACCGATGCTCGAGGCCGATGCCGCCGCGGTGCGCTCCACCATCGACCTCAACCTGGTCGGCTCGTTTCTCTGCGTGAAGCACGGAGCAAGGGCGATGGCCGGCCACGGGGGCGGCTCGATCATCTTGATGTCCTCGGGCGCCGGGCACTTCCCCCACCGCTTCCTCTGGGCCTACGGCATGTCCAAGGCGGGCATCGAGTCGCTCTGCGCCTACGCGGCCGAGGAGCTGGGCGACCGAGGGATCCGGGTCAACACGGTCCAGCCCGGCATCATCGACGACGAGCTCATGTCCGCCATCACGTCGGGGGGCGCACTGCTCGACGACTACCTGGAGCAGATGCCGATCCGGCGGCTCGGCACGGTCGGCGACGTGGCCGAGGCGGTGCGCTTCCTCGCGTCCGACGAGTCGTCGTGGATCACGGGTGAATGCCTCGCGGTCGACGGTGGTCACCACCTGCGTCGGGGGGCCAACTACTCGCTCCTCTTCGAAGGCTGAGCGAGTCGCTCGGCCGGGCTCGGAGGAACCTCGCCGGCGCCGAGCAGCCAACGGAAGGTCTGGTCGTCCGGCTCGGTGCACAGCCAGACCCGCCGGTCGGCGATCGGCCGCCACTCGGGTTCGCCCCTTTCGAAGTACTCGACGTGGACCCGGAAGGGAAAGCGGCCCATATGCTCGGGATCCTCGGCCAGCCAGGCGGCGAGCAGGTCGTCGTAGACCGAGCGGCACGAACCGCCGAAACGGGAGGAGAGCTCGCCCACGGTCGCCTCGGACGTGTTGGTGAGGAAGCGCAGGATCTCGACCAGCCGCGACAAGCGTGCGGCATCGCTCAGCTTGGCCATGCCGACGCCCCCGACATCGCTGCCACTCCCCCGGGCCGAGCCGACACCCGCCACCCGGGCGACCAGCCCATGGCGTCGTGGACGGTCGGCTCGATGACGAGGCCGGTCTGCTCGAACGTGTAGCGCAGCCGCTCGACCCGCCGCTGCATCGAGCCGCCGTCGGGGACGGGGCGACCCTCGCGCCGACAGTTTTGCGCGATCACCTCCTCCACCTCGTCCCTTCGCACCTGCCCGCGCTGGAGCAGCCTCACGAGAACCCCGAGGGCATCCTGGTAACCCGTGTTGCGCCCACTGCGAACACCGCGAGCACTGGGCTGCGACCGAGGGTGCACGTCCGCCACCACGCCTCCACCTCCACGCCGATCCTGCGTTCAACTGGCGTTGGCGATCGTGCTCCTCGCGACGGGCGATGCTCCACGCCCTTCGGGCCAGGATGGGCTTGCCGGGACCGGGAGAGATTCCCGCCCCCGGAGGGAGGCGGCCGGCGTCAGCCGTGCCGCTGGTTTCGCGACTCCTGGCGGCGCAGCTCGGCGACGGTGACCGCTCCGCGGCGGATGGCCTCGTTGGCGAGCAGGGCCCGGCGCGAGAGGCCCGTCTGGTAGATGCCGAATTTGTCGTAGAGGCTCGACAGGTGGAACTTGATGGCGGCCTCGCTCACCACCAGCTCGGCGGCCATCTCCTTGATGGTGGCGGGTTGAGCGAAGCTGTCGCCGCCAAGGATCGGCCGACAGAGCGCAACGAGCGTGTCGTGCTCGCGCCCCGTCAGACGGGGGACCTCCTCGCTGGCGGAGAGGGTCTCGTCGCTCTCCTCGCGCTCGAGGTTCCGGAAGACCAGCCGGGTCTCGCCGACCCGGAGCTCGTCGCCATCCTCCAGCCGATGCTCCGCCAGGAGCCGCTCGCCGTTGACGAACGTCCCGTTGACCGAGCCAAGGTCCCGCACGCTCCATCCCGCCGCGAAGCTCTCGAGCAGCGCATGCAGTCTCGACACCTGCGGATCGTCGGCGAGGCACACGTCGTTGCTCGGGCCACGCCCCAGCGTCACCCGGTCCTCGTCGAGCGGGACCAGCGCGGGGCCCGCGGCGGACCAGATCTCTAGGAACGCTCGCATCTCTCTCCGACTCCCCACGGTCGACGGGGCGTCGGGGCACGGTTACCAAGCGACGACCCGATCGCCATTACATTCTCTGTGCCACTGAGTGTCATTTGTAGTGTCGCGCACTTCCGCTGCACGTTGGTCGCGGCACACGTCAATTTCTCCTCTCGCGATCTCCTATCGCGCGGGTAGGACATTTCTCACCTCCCGACGAAGGAATTCGACCGGTTACGCCGATCCCCGTGCGAGCCCCTCCGCCGTACCGTGCACCTCGACCTATCGATCGACGCCCGGCTGATCCGGGGTCCAAAGGAGGAAGCGTGCACGGCTATTTCATGATTTTCCTGGTCCTGCTGGTGTTGGCCTGGGTGGGGGGCGCCGTCTGGTTCTTCAACGGGCCGGCCAAGGCGGCCGACAGCTACGTCAACCAGCTCGCCGAGTCGATCACCAGGCGAGACGATGCGGTGCTGTTCCGTCAGCTCTACCGCAATAAACAACCGAGGAACGTGGTGCTGGCATGGGCCCTGACGGCCTTCTTCAGCCCGACCGTCTCCTACATCTATTCCCGGCAGTGGGTGAGAGCCTTGCTCTCGGTCGCCACGCTGTGGGGGTTCGGAATCTGGTGGCTGGTGTCGATCTTCTCGATGCCCTTCGAGGTGATGAACAGCAACAAGCGTCTCGCCGACGAGGCCTATGCCGAGCTCCGGCTCGCCCGCCCGGAGCTGTTCGGCGGCGCGGGCACGCTGGAGGCCCCCACGCCACAGGGTCTCAATCCCGAGGCCCTGCGACGCGCGGGCTACGTGCGCCACGAGGGCGGGCCGGTGTCGGGTTGACCTCCGGCTCGTCGGCGGCGGCTTCGGATGCCGGCACGGTCGCCGTCACGACGGCGCCGTGCCGGCCGGGGCGATCAGGCGAGGTCGAGCGCTCTGGCAGCCGGCAGCGGGTTGTAGAACTCCCTCTGGCGACGGATCTTGTCGCCCCTGAAGAGGAAGACGCCGATGTACCGGTTGGCGTAGGGCTTCTGGGTAGACGTGACGTGGCCCTCGCTCACGTACTCGGCGATCACGGCGTCCCGCTCCGGGCAGACGAAGGTCTCGGTGACCGAGATCTCGATCGAGAACGTGCCGAGCGCCTGGCGGAGGTAGGCCCGCACGGCCTCCTTGCCCTCGATCTCGAACGGCGGATCGGCGTAGGGCAGCTCGAGGACGAAGTCCTCGGTCCAGTGCCCGGCCATACCGTCCACGTCTCCCCTACCGACGGCGGCGAGAAGCCCGATCACCTCGTCGACGCGTGACATCTCGCCACAGTACGTCGAAACCGCTCGCTCAATCCCCCGACGGGCACCACGCGTTCGCGGGGACCCCCTTGCACGGGTTGGGCATCGTGGCCAGCTTGGGCAGGGGATGCATCACCACCCCACTGTGCGGCGGGTATTGCGCCCCGGCCGGGCAGGCCCCGACCCCGGTATCGCAGAGCACCTGGTCCAGGAGGGAGGACGGGGCATTGGCCTTGGACGTGAGCGGACCGCACGTGGGCTGGGACTCCTCGAGGTCGCTCGGCACGCTGCCGCTCGGGGCGTTGTTCCGCGCGTAGCAGTTGCGGGGCTGACCCGAGTCGATCGCGAGCTGACCGTAGTCGGCGTTGGACGGGTTGCCGAAGAAGCCGTTGTGGTGGAACGTGTTGTCGAGCAGGGCGTCCCCCTGGGGGTCGTAGACGCAGCCCAGGCCCGACGTCTGCACGCCTCCGGTCTTGGAGCAGCTCTGGTCCAGCGAAGGCTTGTTGCCGTCGGGGTAGGGGATGAACAGCACGCCCCACGCCCCGTTGTCGGCGAAGACGTTGTCCATCACCGTGTCGTTGCGCCCCCCGGAGACGGTCATCCCGGTGCCGGTCGGTCCGTTGCTCGCCGTACCGGCGGCGGGCACGTCCGCGTTGTTGTTGTCGTGCACGTAGTTGTGGAGGAAGACCCAGCACGAGTGGGTATGGGTGATGGTGCTGATGCCGTTGCGGGGGCAGGCACCGTTCTGAGGCGCCGGCGGGTCCCCGTTGATCTGGGTGTTCGTGTCGAAGCCGTCCTGGTTGTTGTCGAACTGGGAGTGCTCGATCACGATCCGGCCCCCGGAGTTGGTGCCGGAGTACCCGAGTGGGTTGTACTCCATCCAGGCGTGGTCGATCACCATGTTGCACACCTGCTTGCAGGCACCCACGTACATCCCCGAGTCGTTGAAGTTGCTCGCGTAGATCTGGTCCCACGACCCACCGCTCGAGTTGCCCGAGAAGATCCCGTAGGTGGCCGCGGTCGCCTCTCCCCCGAAGTAGGTCGACGTCGCGGTCAGGTAGCTGCCCTCGTACCCGAAGAGGCCGACCTGACCGGTGTCGGCCCCGCCGTCCCACCAGATCTGGTTGCCCGAGTCCCCGCTGCCGGCGAGGAAGTTGCACACGGTGAGGTTGTCGATGCTGACCCCCCGGGTGCGGTAGACCACGATCCCGTTCCGGCCGAGCTGCTTGCCTCCGCTCAAAGCACCGAGGTTCTGATCCGAGGGATTGGAGGAACAGGCACTGCTTCCCGCGTTGGTCCCGTCGACGACCACGGTGTTGCGGTTCATGCCCCTCAGGTGCAGCCCGGGCGTCGTGATGAGGACGCCGCCGTACCCGCCCTGGTCGACGTTCGCGGTATGGCCGGAGAGATCGGCGTTCTCGTGGTAGTCGCCGGGACCCACGAGGATCCAGTCGCCCGGTTTCGCCGCGTCGACCGCGGCCTGGATGGTGTGGTACGGCCCCGCGTGGCCCTGGTAGGTGCCGACCAGGAGGACCCTCGGCCCCGTGGTGGCCGCCGAGGCGGTCGTCGCGGCCGGAGCGACCGCGAAGGCTGCGAACAGCGTCGATGACCCCGCCGCAACGGCCAACCGTCTCCACACCTTGTTGATCATCTGGGCCCCCCGTCGATGAGGCGTGAGACGCGAAAGTCTAAGTGAACGCTGCCACGATCTCTCGGGACCTCGGGTTCGATGCCGTAGCGAAGCCCCCGAACCCGGGGCGACCATACTGGCGCCGTGCAGACGGAAGACCACAATCCAACCAGCGCTCGCCGCCTGGCCGTCGAGCTCGAGCGTGCGGGTGTCGAGGCCATCGCCCTGAGCTACGTGGACAACAGCGGGATCACCCGGGTAAAGACGATTCCACCCGGCAAGCTCGTCTACGCGCACGTCGCAGGGATCGGCATGTCGCCCGTCTTCGACACCTTCTTGCTCGACGACTCGGGGGTACGGAGCCGGACCGCAGGGGGGCCGGTCGGCGATCTGCGACTCCACCCCGACCTCGATCGGCTCGTGCCGCTCGCGGGCATGCCGCGATGGGCGTGGGCACCGGTCGACCGGCGCCGGCAGAGCGGGAGTCCCCATGCACAGTGCCAGCGTCACTTCGTCCGCCGGATGGTCGAGCGCCTCGCCGACCTCGGCCTCACCGCCAAGGTGGCCTTCGAGCTCGAGTGGATGGTGTCGGAAGGTCCCGGGCCCGAATTCTTCGCGCCACGGGACCCCGCCTACGGCATGAACCGGGTGATCGAGCACTCCGACTACGTCGCGGATCTCTACCGGGCACTGCGGGACGAGTCGATCGTCGTGGAGCAGGTCCACCCGGAGTACTCGCCCGGGCAGTTCGAGGTGAGCGTGGAACCGACCGATCCCCTGGGGGCGGCCGACGACGTCCTGCTCGTGCGCCAGACGATCCGGGCGGTTGGCGAGCACCACGGCCTGCGGACCACGTTCGCGCCGGTCGTCGCCCTCGGCGGCGTCGGCAACGGCGGGCACGTCCACCTCAGCCTGTGGGACGGCGACCGCAACGTCTTTGCCGGGGGAGACGGACCGCACGGACTGCATGCGACCGCCGAAGCCTTCCTCGCCGGAATCCTCGAGGAGCTGCCCGCACTGCTTGCCATTGGCGCACCGAGCGTTGCCAGCTACCTGCGCCTGGCGCCGCACCGTTGGACGGGAGACTACGGCTGCTGGGGGCTCGAGAACCGGGAAGCCGCCGTGCGACTGGTGACGGGGACGGCCGGCCACGAGGGCCGGGGTGCCAACGCCGAGGTGAAGTGCTTCGACCAGACCGCCAGCCCCTATCTGGTCGTCGGAGCCGTCCTCGCCTGCGGCCTTGCCGGCATCCGATCGCACCAGCGCCTGCCCGAGGAGCTCACGGTCGATCCGGGGACGCTCGACGAGGACGAGCTGGCTCGCCGACACGTGAGCCGGCTGCCGACGACCCTGCTCGAGAGCGTCGAACGGTACGAGAAGTGCGACGTGCTCGCCGAGGCGCTCGGCGATTCCCTGCACGAGACGATCGCTGCCGTGCGCCGCGGCGAAGCGCAGCTCTTTGCCGGCGCGACCGACGAGGAGGTGGTCGCCGCCACCCTGTGGCGCCACGGCTGAACGGGCCCCGCCACGGCCGTCGGCCGGCCGATACCATCGGCACCCGTCGCGGGGGGGCGATGGAGCTGGTGGATCGGCGCACATTCCTGGCGGGCGGCCTCAAGGGCTGTGCGGCGATCGCCGCGACGGGTGCGGCCTTGGGCACGGGGTTCGGTGCGGCACCGGACGTCGGATCGGCGGAGGGAGCCGCAACCGGCGAAACCCGAGGATCGGAGGGAGTCGGCTCTCCCCATCCACCGACGGACCTCACGACCGGCGGCCTGGTCGGGCCGGTGGGCGTCGACCCCGACGCCGTCCAACTCGCGTGGCACCTGGCGGACGGGCGGCAGGGCGCGAGGCAAAGCGGGTACCGGATCGTCGTCACCGGCCCGGGGAGCGCCTCGTCGCAGGTGTGGGACTCGGGCGAGGTCGGTTCGCATCGGCAGGCCTTCGTGGCGTACGCCGGGCCTCGTCTCTCCTCGGACGCGGCCTATCGCTGGACGGTGCGGACGGCGGACTCGGCGGGGCGATGGAGCAGTCCCAGCAGGCCGGCCGTCTTTGCCACGGGCCTGCGAGAGGCGGACTGGACGGCGGCATGGTTGCGGCCCGGTCCCGCCGACCCCGGAGTCGAGGCGTACACGTACCTGCGAACGGTGCGGGCACTACCGGCCGGTCGCCTCGGGCGAGCCACCGCCTTTGTCGCCGCGGCCCACCAGTACCAGCTTTGGGTGAACGGTCACCTGGTCGACGCGGGCCCGAGCTTCTGCTTCCCCGACGAGCAGTACTTCCAGGCCACCGACCTGTCGACCGTGCTCGAGCCCGGGCGCCGCAACGTGGTCGGGATCCTGCACCACTGGTACGGGCCGGGCCGGGGCCGCCCGACCTCCGCCCCGGGCCTCCTGGTCCAGGTGACGGCGCACTACACGAGCGGTGAGGTCGTCACGATCCGATCCGACGGCACCTGGCGCTCGCAAGGGGCGGAGTGGCTGCCCGCCCCGCAACGCAACAACGACGGGGGCGACTTCGTCGAGTGGATCGACGGCCGGCTGCACCCGCAGGGTTGGTCGGACGACGGCTTCGACGACCGGGGCTGGACGCCGGCGACCGTGCTCGGCCCCGCCGGCACCGCGCCGTTCACCCACCTGTACGCCCAGCGCACGAGGATCACCGAGCGCGTCGTCCATCCGATCTCGGTCACGGCCCTGCCCACCGGTTCGGTGGTCGCCGACTTCGGCAAGGTCTATGCCGGTCGACCCAGGGTCTCGTTCCGACAGGGGACCGATGGTCACGCCGTCCCCATGCACGTCGGGTACTCGCTCGACCCCGACGGATCCGTCTCCACGACCCACAACACCCAGGGCACGGACCTGTCCTTCTCCTACACGCAACGCAGTGGCGACCAGGCCTTCTTGCCGTACTGGTACCTCGGGTTTCGCTACCTGCAGATCGACGACCCCGGCGAGACGATGGGGGCCGGCGGGATCGGCCTCCTGGCTCGTCATGCCGCCATGCCCGACGGCTCGCCGGCCACCTTCGTCTCGTCCAGCAGCATGCTCGACGCCGTCTGGAACCTCTGCGCCCACTCGGCGCTCTACACGTCCCAGGAGCAGTTCATCGACACCCCCACACGGGAGAAGGGCCAGTTCCTCTGGGATGCCGCCAACGAGTCCCAGGTCGTCATGCGCACCCACGGCGAGCAGAACCTCTCGTGGCAGGGCCTCCGGGACATGGCCAGAGCCCAGGCGCGCTACTGGCCGTCGGGCCAGACCAATGAGGTCTACCCCAACGACGACGGGGCGCAGGACTACCCGACCTTCACCGCCCTCTACCCCGAGTGGGTGTGGCGCTACTACCTCTCGACGACCGACCAGGCGACGACCGTGGCCCTTCTCCCGACGCTCCTCGGGTTGTCGGACTACCTGGCGTCGGCGGTCGACCCCTCGACGAGCCTCGTCTCCGGCCTCACCATCTCCACCAACGGGGACAACCAGTACGGATACGACTACTCGACCTCCGCGGACACGACGATGAACGTGTTGTCGGTCAACGCCTTCCGCAGGATCGCCGCCATCGCGGCCCTTGCCGGGGACGACGCCGCCGCGTCGGCGCAATCGGCGCGCGCCACCAGCTTGGCCGCGGCCGTCAACCTCCACCTCGTCCGGACGGACGGGATCTACGTGGACGGACTCCAGGCCGGAGGAGGCCAGAGCGACCACGCGTCACAGCTCGCGAACCTCTCCGCGCTCGCCTACGGCGTCGTACCCCGCGACACGATGGACCGAGTCGCGGCCTACGTCGCCTCCCTCGACATCTCCGTGGAACCGGACCACGGCATGGAGCTGCTGAGGGCCCTGCACGTCGCCGGGCGCGACGCCGATGTGGTCCGGGTGCTGACGGACCCGACGTTCCCCGGCTGGGCCGCCATCGTGAAGTCCGGGGGGACCTTCACGTGGGAGACCTGGACCCCGAGCGACCTCATCGGCGACAGCATGTCGCACGGGTGGGGATCCTCGGCACTCGTCGCCATCGAAGAGGCGGTGCTCGGGGTGGCTCCGGCCCCACCGGAGCCGGACGGTCCGTTCTTCCTCGTCTCGGTGATGCCCCCGCGCGGGGGTGTCGGGCATGCCTCGGGAACCTTCCCGACCCCGGCGGGCGAGCTCGCGGTCTCGTGGCGCTCGGGCCGCTCGGGCCGCTTGGACCGCTCGGGCCGCGAGCTGTCCCTGGGCATCCCGCCCAACGCCGGGGCCCGTTGCACGCTCCGGGACACGGAGCCCTCGCATGTCACCGAGGACGGGCATCCGATCGAGCGTGTTCCCGGCGTCGCCACGGTCGGCTCCGAGGGCGGCGACGTCACGTTCCGCGTCGGTGCCGGGCAGTATCGCTTCGTCGTCGCCTCGGCCGGCACCGACTAGGTGCCGGCCGAGACCCCGCGCACGACATTGTCCTCGCGGTCGCTGTAGACGATCCGGCCCGGCGAGAGGACGAGACCCGCCGGGTAGGCGAGGCGCGTCTGCACCCACCTGGTGTGCTGGTCGAGCCGGCCTGCGGGGAGCGCACCGGCGACCGTGTACATGTCTCCCGCCTGGACGTCCCTGCCGAGCAGGGTGGCGGACGCGGCCGGGACGAGGCGGATGGCATGCATGGCGCCGTCGGCGATGTAGAGGTCCCCCCGGGCGTCGAGGGCGAGCGCGGTGGGGAAGTTCATCTCGCTCACCTGGCCGAGCGCCGGCAGACCGTCGACCACGTAGGGGGAGTACGCGCCCTGCCCCACGATCGTCCCGAGATGGTTGGTCTCGAGGTCCACGCCGTAGAAGGTGCCGGTCACCGCCGCCAGCTCGCGGATGCTGCGGTTGCCCTGATCCGCCAGGATCACGTCGCCGTCCGGGTCGACGACGATGGCACCGGGATCCCAGAGCTCGGCGTCCACCGCCGCTCCCCCGTCTCCCGCCGACCCACAGACCCCGTTGCCGGCGACGGTGTAGATGTGACCCTGGAGCACCGGCACGCCGAAACGGAGTCCGTCGGCCGCGGCAACCAGCCGGAGCCGGCAGTTGGCCGAATCGGAGACGAGGAGGTCTCCCGCGGGATCGACGGCGAGCCCTCCCGGATCGTCCAGGAGTGCGCCGGAGGCCGGACCGCCATCCCCGCCGTAACCGTTCCTCCCCGACCCGGCGATCCAGGCCAGCCTCCCGGCCCTCATCGGCATCCCGAAGTCGTTCCCGCTCCTCGCGGGAAGCTCCGCCACGCGGCCGACGGAGCCGTAGGCGATGAACACATCGCCCGCCCGATCGACGGCCAGCGCGCTCGGTGCCGGTGCGGGTCGAGGGCCGGTGCAGGGCCCCCCGACGACGGTCACGATCGACCCCTGGCGCAGACGCCTCCCAAACGCGTCGCTCGACCTCGCCGCGACCTCGCGGACGCGGCAGTTGCCCGTGTCGGCGACGAAGAGGTCGCCTGCCGGGTCTCGGGCGAGCAAACCCGGGGCATCCAGCCTGGCCTCGGTGGCGGGGCCGCCGTCCCCGCCGAAGCCTGGCTCTCCCGTGCCCGCCAACGTGACGCCCCCCGGACCGGGCACCGCAGACTCCGCGCTACCGGCGCTCGATCCCGCGATTGCCGACGCGGCCGGTGTCCCGAGGGCGCTCGGGCCGGCCGTCCACACGAACAGGGCAGACACGAGCAGGGCCGACACGAGCAGGGTCGACACGACGGCCAGGCGCACCTTGGCAACTGTGCTGCCCAGCGGCGCCCGCCCTCCTCCCATCACGACCCCCCGGCGGTCGCCATGCCTCCTCTCTACCAGACGCTCCCCGAGCGTGGCGTCGGAGCCGTTGGCGCTACCGTACGAGCGACGCTACGGTGCGCCCGATGGGGGGGCCCGCAACGTCGTACGTCGCGGCAGCACGTGGCCGGATCTCCCGAGGCACCCTCAGCCGCGACGAGATCCTCCGGGCCACCCTGGAGCTGATCGAGGCCGATCCCGACCAGCCGATCACCATGGAGCGGGTCGCCGCGGCGCTCGGCACCCGACCGATGTCGCTGTACACCCACGTGCGCAACCGGGACGATCTCGTCGACGGCGCCGTCGATCGCTCCCTGCGGCTCTGGCGGGTCGACGTGCCCGTGGGCGCGGGATGGGAGGCCGAGGTGCGGGCCTGGTGCCGATCCCTCGGTGCGCACGCCCGCCGGTATTCCCCCTTGATCCGGGAGATGAGCCGGAACGGCCGCTTCCAGCCGGCGCTGCTCGAGATGATCGCCGAGCTGGTCCGGAGCCTGCGCCGGGCCGGCCTCGAGGGGCGGGCCCTGGCCGACGCCATCCGCTGGATCCCCCAGACCGTGCTCGGCGCGGTCGTGCTCGAGCTCGCCCGTCCGTCGCATCTGCAGTCGATCGACGACGAGGCGGCGGCCATCTACGGTTCCATGGCGCAGCTCCAGCCGGCCGAGCGGGCCGAGCTCACCGACGTCCTGCCCCACTTCACGGAGCAGGGCCTGGACGACCTCTTCGAGTACTCGATCGACCGGATCATCGACGGCATCGCGAGCCAGTCGGTGGTCGACCGCGACAGGAGGCGGAGCTCGACATGACCATGGACCAGCCCCACCAAGAGCCCTTCGAGGTCGAAGGCATCCTGTCGGAGGCCGCAAGCAGGACCGGGGGCCTCGATGACCTGGGCGACGGGCCCTTCGTGGAGCCTCTCGGGCTCTTCCTCGAATCCCTCGAGCGCGAGGCCCGGCTCAACGATCTCGGGCGCCTCATCGCTCGGGAGCGCGCCCTGCTGCACACGGTCAACCGGCTCAACTACGTCAACGATCGCAAGAGGTTCCCCACGATCCGCGACGAGCGGATCGTGGCCCCGGTCTTCATCATCGGCTTCCCCCGGACCGGCACGACGATCCTGCACGACATCCTCGCCCAGGATCCCGACAGCCGAGCGCCGCTCACGTGGGAGACGATGTTCCCCTCGCCTCCCCCGGAGGCCGCCACCTTCGAGACGGACCCCCGGATCGCGCTCTGCGCGGCCACACTCCCGACGCCCGAGACGGAGACCGAGCGCGACCGGCAGTTCCGGGCCATGCATCCCATGGGCGCGACCCTGTCGCAGGAGTGCGTGACCATGATGGGCGAGGCGATGTGCACACCCCTCTTCCACAACCAGTTCCGCGTCCCCTCCTACGAGGACTGGATCGACACCGAGGCCGACTGGTCACACGTCTACGACTTCCACGAGCACCAGCTGCAGCACCTGCAGTGGCACAACCACCGGGATCGCTGGGTGCTCAAGACGGGAGCCCACATGTGGGGCCTCGAGCACCTGCTCCGCAAGTACCCCGACGCGCGGATCGTCTTCACCCACCGGGACCCGCTCAAGTCCGTGACCTCCTACGCCAGCCTCACCACCCTCGTGCGCTCCATGGGCAGCGACGACGTGGACCGCTTCGAGATCGCGCAGGACTGGACCGCGAGGCTCCACCGGGTGATCGAGCACGCGATGGAGGTCCGCAGGGAGGGCAACTACCCCCGGGCCATCTTCTACGACATGCACTTCTCGGACTTCGTGGCCGACCAATTCGCCGTCGTCGAGCGGATCTACGAGGCGCTGGGGCTGCCCATGAGCGACGAGGGCGCCACCCGGATGCGGGCGTTCATCGCCGACAACCCCAAGGGGAAGCACGGCCTGCATCTCTACACGCCCGAGGAGTACGGCATCGACCCGGCGACGATCCACCGCGACTTCGCGGGCTACATCGAGCAGTACGGACTCACGCCGGAGTGAGCTCGGAGCGCGATCCCCGCGGACACGACACCAACCAGGAACCCAGTCCCCAAGCGAGGTGCACATGAGCGATCAGGCAGGCGCAGGATCACCCACCATGCGAGCGTGGCGCACCCACGAATACGGGCAACCGTTGGAGGTCCTCAGGCTCGACGTCGTACCGATACCGGAGCCGGAGGCGGGCGAGCTACGGGTGCGCGTCCAGGCCATCCCGCTCAACCTCAACGATCTCGAGCGCATCACCGGCGGCAACATGATGGTCCGGCCGGACCTTCCCTACAGCCCGGGGATGGAGGTGATGGGGATCGTCGAGGCCTGTGGTCCCGGAGCGGAGGAGTGGCAGGGGGCGCGGGTCGTCGCCACGACCAAGGGCGCCTACGGCGGCTACGCCGAGCACGCCATCTGCCCCGCCGTCTCGGCCTTCGTGATGCCCGAGGACATCCCCCTCCCGGACGCCGCGGCCATCTACTTCCCCTTCCACCTGGCCTGGCTGGGCCTCTTCGAGCGCGCCCACCTGCAGGCGGGCGAGTCCGTGCTCATCCATGCCGCTGCGGGCGGGTCGGGCTCGGCCGCCGTACAGCTCGCCGCCGACGCCGGGGCGAGGGTGTTCGCCACGGCGGGGACCGAGGACAAGGTGCAGCTCTGCCGCGACCTCGGAGCCGATGTGGCGATCAACTACCGCGAGCAGGACTTCGCGGAGGTGGTACTGGCCGAGACCGACAACCGGGGCGTGGACGTGGTCTTTGACAACGTCGGAGATGCCGTGCTCGAAGGCTCCATGAAGTGCATCGCCTACGACGGCCGCTACCTCATGATGGGCTTCGCCTCCGACAAGACCAAGGCGGACGAGCCCTACATCGTGCCGCGCCGGGTCATCGCCGGGAACTTCAAGCTCTGCGGGGTGCTGCTCGCCTATGCACAGCCCGACGTCGCCACCATGGTCAAGCAGGCCGTGGGCTTCAACTTCTTACCGCGCGAGCTCGGCCAGCGGATCACCGATTCCCTCCTGGAGCTCCTGCGGTCGGGGCGAATCCGCACCGTCGTGGGCCAGGTCCTGCCGTTCGAGGAGATCCCCGCCGCGATCGACGCCATGGCGAACCGCGAGACCGTCGGCCGCACGATCGTGACCCTCTGACAGGGGCAGGCCTCGTCGGCTGCGCGTCCGGTCAGCAGGAGCCGCGCCGAACCGTCACCCTCACGGAGTCACCCCGGTCGGCGTTGACCAGCTCGAGATAGGTGCTCCCCGCGCCCGAGACGATGCGCGCCCCGGTCGCCCGGGCGCAGTAGCCGCCGGCGTAGTGCAGCCCGGTCGGCACGAAGATGACGGTGGGGGCGCGCACCGAGTGGTTCGGCCGGTAGGCGAGGTGGAAGGCGCCGTTGGCCGGGTCGAACGACATCGACTGCGGAGTCCCGGCGATGGCCTCGGGGTAGGTGCGGGAGAGCACGCGGGCGGTGGCCCGCAAGTGGCCGTCGGGAAGGACCAGGGCCTCGCGGGCGCTGCCCGTCGGGTCGGCGTAGTACTTCCACGACCAGTAGGTCCAGCCCACCAGCATGCGGTCCGTCTCGCGGGTCAGCCGGTGCAGAAGAGCCGAGCTCGAGGTCGCGCCGAATTCGCTCACGAACCAGGCCGGCCCCGCCGGACGAGCCGGCGTGCCCAGATCGCGGCGGTCCTCCGACCGGGTGGCGAGGGACCGAGCCTCCTGCGCCACGCAGGCGCTCAGGTCGGTGGGGTTCCCGGTCTTCCCGCTCCGGTGGCTGCAGTAGACGTGGACGTTGAACACGAGGTTCGGGAAGTCCATCGGCCCCACGAAGTTGGGGAGCCCGTGGCTCGAGTAGATGTCCGGCTCGTAGAAGACGAGGTGGCTCGGGTCGGCCGAGAGGATCCCCGGGATCACCCCGCGGACCGGGTCCTGCGGCGGGCACGTGATCGCCGGTGCGCCGTGCAGCGGCCGCCCGGCGGCGGCCTGCCCCGTGTAGAAGCACTCCAGCTGGGCGTCGAACATCTCGTCTTCGAAGCGGACGAGCGAGGTCGAGAACGGCTCGTTGAAGGGGTCGTAGCCGAGCACCCAGGGGTTGCCGCGGAAGTAGCTCGCCACGGCCGCCCACACCCGGTCGTACTCGCCTTGGAGGTTGCCGACCACGTCGTTGGTCCAGAAATGGCGGTAGGCGATGCCGGCTGCGGCCGTCCCGTAGCTCCGGGACCATCGTCCCGGGGGATCGGTGTTGGAGACGCCGTCCGTGCACACCGCCCAATTGGGGGCGCCCTCGCCGTCGAACATCTCGTTGTAGACGTCCTGGTGCATGTCGAGGAGCGTGTAGATGTGGAACCGGCCCAGGAGGGCGACGGTCCGGGCCACCTTGGCCAGATAATTGTCGAGGACCGCCTGGTTGTACTGACCGGGGTCGCCCGGAGTCCCACGTGAGCAGATCGCCGGATCGTTGGCGGGCGCCGTCCCCGGCTCGAGCCCCCTCCAGGTGATGCCGAGACGCACGACGTTGAACCCGAGCCTGGCCATGAGCGAGGCGTCCGCCGTCCCGAAGTTCCACGGCTTGCCCGGGGCGGGGAACAGCTCGTAGGGGGGACGCTTGTAGACGGCGTTGACGCCGTGGAGGAACACGACGCGCCCGGAGCTGTCGTAGAGGTAGGGGCCGCCGGGCGCCCGAATCGGTCCCTGCAGGGGTCCGAGCGGGGTCGGCAGGACGTAGGTGGGCGACCTCAGGCCCGGGAGCGCCGCGACGGTGGACGCCTGGCAGACGGACGCCGCGAGGAAGACGAACAGCATGGACCCCAACCCGAGCAGCGTGGCGTGGCGCCATCTCAGGGTCGGGCGGGGTCGGAGCGCTCGTGCCCTGCTACCGGATTCGATGGGCGAAAAGGTAACGACCCCCGGCCACTTGCGGGGGTCACCCCGACCGATACCGCCCGGCCGGGGTGCTCCGGACCTTCCGTCCCGAGCACCCCTGCCGCATCAATCAGCCGTTGCCGGCGCTCGCCGTGGCGGTCCCGCCCCCGATGACGGTCGCGATCGCGGTGTTGTTGCCGCGGCCCGCGGCGCAACGGGCGCCGTCGGACACCTTGAACTGGTGGTTGTGGCAGACCACCGTCGCCGCGGAGCTCGGCGCCGCCGCGAGACCGAGGGCTCCCGTCACGCCCAGGCCACCCACGACCAGATACGCGATCCGGCGGCGTCCCGCCCTGCTAGCTCGTCGTGCCATCGTCATCATCGCTGCCTCCCTCTGTCGCACGGGGCCGCAATGGGCCCCTACCTCTCCCATGCCGGGAGGACCCCCACGGACCGAGGGCCCGGTAGGAATACGGACCCCGGCGCCCTTCGGGATTGCGATGATTGGGCGCCCGCCCACGAGAGGAGACGAGGATGCCGACGATCGACCACGACGGGGCCGCAGCCGTCCGCCACGCCATCGAGACGCAGGCCAGGGCCTCGGGGGTCCCCGTGAGCATCGCCGTGGTCGACGACGTGGGCGCGTTGGTCGAGTTCGTGCGTCTGTCGGGCGCACCCAGGTTCAGCGCCGACTTCGCCGTCGCCAAGGCGCGCACCGCGGCCACCTTTGCGGTGGAGACCTCCCACCTCGAGGAGCTGTACGCGGACCGCCCGGCGTTCGCGGTCAGCTTCGTCGCCCGGGGCGACTACTTCCTCGGACGGGGCGGCGTGCCGGTCTTCCGGGATGGGGAGCTCATCGGCGCCGTGGGCGTGAGCGGCGCCGACGCCCACGGCGAGGAGCGGCTCGCCCGGGTGGGTGCCAGCGCCGTTCGGGGAGAAACCGGCGACTAGATGCCTTCGCCCTCGGACGTCCACTCGATCCGGGGCGGCCGGACCGAGGCGCACAGCGGCCAGCCCTGGTCGTCGGAGAGTCCCAACTGGCCGACCAGGCTGCCGCGGTCGCAGGCCCGGTCCATGACTCCGGCCGGCACGGCGTCCAACCGGAGCTTGGCGCGGCGGAACATCACGAACGATCCCTCGGCCTCGACGACCCCCCATGTGAGATAGATGAACCTCGCACCCGGCGGGCCCTGGATCTGCGGACCCCGGAGATCGGGCCGGGGAGTGCGCGAGACCACGGCGCACTCGAGCTCCCAGACCGCGGTCGGCGCGTCGGCCCGCAGGAGCATGGGCACCCATGATCGCGCCGCTACGCGGGCGCCGACCCGTGGCCAGCCCTCCGCGGCGTCGCGGCTGCGGCGTTAGGTTTGGCGGGCCCGACCGGGGCACGGGGCGGCACGACCGGAGCGACGGGCCGGGGCGACGCGTCACCCGAGGAACGAGATCGACACTGAGGAGAGGACATGGAGGGACCCGAGACGGGGCCGATGTCGGGCGTGCGGGTGGTCGAGCTCGGGGTATGGGTCGCCGGTCCGGCCGCCGGAGGCATCCTGGCCGACTGGGGTGCCGACGTGATCAAGATCGAGCCGCCTTCCGGTGATCCCGCCCGCACGTTCCAACGAATGCTCGGCGGCGACCTGCCCACCAACCCGGTTTTCGAACTGGACAACCGCTCCAAGCGCAGCGTCGTGCTCGACCTCTCCACCGAGGAGGGGCGGCGGGTCGCCCTCGAGCTCGTGGAGACGGCCGACGTCTTCTTGACCAACGTGCGCCTGCCGGCGCTGCGGAGGATCGGTCTCGACCCCGAGGCACTCCGCCGGCGGGATCCCCGCCTCGTCTACGCCATCATCACCGGGTACGGGCTCGAGGGCCCCGAGGCCGAGCGGCCCGCCTACGACATCGCCGCCTACTGGGCCCGGTCCGGCCTCGCCGCATCGCTCACTCCTCCGGGTCGGGACCTGCCCTTCCAGCGAGGCGGCATGGGCGACCACTCGGTGGCCATGACGGCAGCGGCCATGGTGAGTGCCGCGCTCGTTTGCCCGCGAGCGGACCGGAGAGGGCGACCTCGTGTCGACCTCGCTCCTCCGCCAGGGCGCCTACACGATCGGGTTCGACGTGAACGTGGCGCTCATGTGGGGGCTCCCGATCCGCATCGGCACTCGCGACGCCATGGGCAACCCGACGATCAACAACTACACCGCGGGGGACGGGCGCAGGTTCTGGATCGTCGGGCTCGAGGGAGATCGCCACTGGCCACCGCTGGCGAGGGTGGTCGGTCATCCGGAGTGGTTGGAGGACGGGCGCTTCGCGACCGCAGCGGATCGAAACGTGCACGGGCCCGAGCTCCTCCGCCTCCTCGACGAGATCTTCGCCACGAAGAGCCTCGACGAATGGGCCGCCGTCTTCGCCGAGGAGCCCGAATTCTTCTGGGCCCCGGTCCAGACCGTCGACGAATTGCTCGAGGACGCGCAGTTCCGCGCCGGAGGCGGCCTCGTCGAGGTTCCGGACCCGGAGGGCAGCTGGACGATGCTGGCCACCCCGGCGGACTTCGAGCAGCACCGCTGGGCGCCCCGCTCCCGTGCCCCCGAGCTCGGCGAGCACACCCGGGCGGTCCTCGCAGAGCTCGGCAAGTCCGAAGAGGAGATCTCTGCCTTCCCCACTCCCTGACCTGCGATTGGGGCAACCGTCGCGGCCGGAGCGGGCTGGTCAGTCGAGGACGAGCACCCCTCGGATGTTCCGGCCGTCCCGCAGGTCCTGATAGCCCTCGTTGATCCGCTCGAGCGGGTACGTGCGGGTCACCATCGAGTCGAGGTCCAGCAACCCGTCCTGGTAGAGGCCGAGGAGCCGGGGCACGTCCACCTCGGGGTTGGACGATCCAAAGATGCTGCCGACCAGCTCCTTCTCCATCGTGAGGAGGTCGAGGAGACTCAGCTTCACGTCCGTCTCCGTCCACGGGTGCACGTTCGTGACCACCACGCGGCCTCGCTTGGCCACGAGGGTCATGATGGGCGCGATCAGCTCACCGCGACCCACCGACATCGTGCAGATGACCCGCGCGCACATCCGTCCCCACGTCAGCTCCTGGACGAGGGTGAAGGCCTCCTCGATGCTGGCAGAGGCGTGCGTCGCGCCGAAATGGAGCGCCTGCTCGCGCTTGAAGGCGACGGGATCGACCGCGAAGATGCGACGGGCGCCTGCGAGTCGGGCACCCTGGACGGCCGCCGCACCGACTCCGCCGACGCCGATCACGGCAACGTCCTCACCCGGCTGGACCTGCGCGCGGTGCACGGCCGACCCCCAGCCCGTGGACACGCAGCAGGCGACCAGACAGGCCTTGTCGAGCGGGAGACGCTCTTCCACCTTGATCAACGACCGCTCGGTGGTGATGGTGTGGCGGGCGAAGGTCCCGAGCATGCAGAACAGGCGGAGATCCTGGCCGCGCGCGTGATGCCGGGACGTCTTGTCGCCCACCTGCCAGCCATCGGCGATGTACATGCCCATGTCGCAGAGGCCCTGATGGCCCGACACGCACGACGGGCAATGACCGCAGGGCGGGAGGAAGCTGGTAACGACGTGGTCACCAGGACGGAGCCTCGTGACATCCGGCCCGACGTCCTCGACCACACCGGCGCCCTCGTGGCCGCCGATCATCGAACCCAAGAAGGGCATGTCGCCGGTCAAGAAGTGCTCGTCGGAGTGGCAGAGACCGGACGCGACGAGCCGCACCAGGACCTCGCCACTCTTGGGCGGGTCGAGATCGACCTCCTCGATCTCCCACTTGCCGCCGGGTTCCCACAGCACCGCCGCCTGGGTCTTCACGCCGTCCTCCCCGGGCGGACGCGGTCGGCACCGGTGGCCGCGCTTCCCTGCTCGGCGGCGGTGAGACGCGGGTGCGGGCTCACGTCATCGAGTCGTCGAAGACGACGTGGACACCCGTCACCCGCGCATGGCTTTCGTAGTTGGCCAGATGGTTCTCGCTCGCGGACGGTCCCTTGGCGAACTCGCACTCGACGAAGACCCGGACGCTCTCCTGTTGCGGCGCGGCGTCCTGGTCCTGAACCACGACCATGTCGAAGCTCCACCACTTGCGCCGAACCCGGAACGTCGCGACCTCCCCGGATGCGCCGCCCGGCTCACGGTCCGCCACGATGACGTAGTCCCCGGTCTCGGGCAACGCTGGCACGTCGACGTCCCTCACGTAGTCGATGGGCCCCCCGCCGCAGGGTACGAAGCACAGCCGGACCTGCACGCGCCGAGTCTAGGCGGCATCCCTCCCGATCCCCGGGCCCGCGCCCGGGTCTCCGACAGCTACGCCGGAGCGCGCAAGCCCCGCTCGAGCTCCTCTACCGCCTCGACGTACTCCTCGACCAGTTGGTAGATCACGTCGCGAACGGGACGAACCTCGTTCATGCGTCCGACGATCTGGCCCACGGGCGCGAATTGCAGGTCCTTGCGGCCCGATCTCGCGATCCGCGCGTTGGCCTCGGACGTCAGGATGTTCTGCAAGGGCATGCCGAGCGGACCGGGGCCGTTTTGGTCCGCCCACGCCTCGGTCCACTGGTTGCGGAGCATGCGCGCCGGCTTTCCCGTGTAGCAGCGTGAGCGCACCGTGTCCGACGAGGTCGCGTCGAGGTAGGCCTCGAGCACCGCCGGGCTCGATCCGCTCTCCGCCGTCGTCAGCCACAACGAACCGAGCCACACGCCCTGTGCACCGAGGGCCAAGGCCGCGGCGATCTGACGACCGCTGCCGATGCCGCCCGCCGCGAGCACGGGTGTCGGGGCGATCGCCTCGACGACCTCGGGTACGAGCACCATCGTGGCGACCTCGCCGGTGTGGCCTCCGGCCTCGTAGCCCTGCGCGACGATGATGTCGACGCCGTTGAGCACGTGCCGCTGCGCATGTTGCGCCTTCCCGGCGAGCGCGGCAACGAGCACGCCGTGCGCGTGAGCCTGGTCGATGACGTCCTTGGGGGGAGAGCCCAGGGCATTGGCGATCAGCTTGATCGGCCGTGCGAGGGCGATCTCGACGTGACGGTGGGCCACGTCGTCGGTCCAACCCAGCACCCCGTGCGGCTCCTGGCCCTCGGGCAACGGGGGCAGCTCGAAGCGGTCCATCAGCTCGTCGACGTAGCGCCAGTGGTTGGCGTCGATCATCGAGCGGATCTGGGCCAGCATCTCGTCCGCGCTCTCGCCGTGGACGTCCACCTTCTTTTGGGGCATCACGGTGTCGACGCCGTACGGCTTGCCGTCGACATGCTCGTCGATCCAGTCGAGCTCGATCTCGAGCTGCTCGGGGCTGAACCCGACGGCCCCCAGGACGCCCAGGCCGCCCGCCTTGCTGACCGCGGCTACGACGTCCCGGCAGTGCGTGAACGCGAAGATCGGGTACTCGATGCCGAACGTGTCACACAAGGCCGTCCGCATGGCGCTCCTCCAATGTCCTGCCGCTCTCTTGCCGTTTCGCCGGCGGCGCCGTTCGCCGCCGCGCCCGGCCCAGGATGGCGTCGTCTTGATCCGGCCCGATCATGACAGGGATCGGGTCGATGTGCCGGCCTCGACGGCGTCGCTCGAGGGACGCCGGCGACTCTGCCTACGTCGTCTCCCGGAGACCGTCGAGGATCACCGTGAGGAGTCGCTCGCTCTGCTCCTCGGAGAGGGAGGCGTTGCTGCACATCGGGCCGACGAGCTGCATGAGGTCTGCCCCGGTCACGTCGGCCCGGACGAGCCCTGCGTCCTGTGCCCGCCCCATGACGAGCTGCATCGCACCCTGGACGCGGCCCAGCATCTCGGGACGGAAGTCGGGGTTCTTCTCGAAGGCCTCGTGGAGCTCGTTGAGGAACGTCCGCTTGCCCTGCGCATAGCGCACGAAGGCCTCGAGGAAGGCGACCAGCGCCGGCCAGGGCTGGAGCTCCGAGGTCACGCGCTCGGCCGTCTGGATCAAGTTGTCCACGTCGGTCCGGTAGACGGCCTCGACGACGTCGAGGCGGCTCGGAAAGTGCCGATACAGCGTGCCCGTGCCGACCCCGGCCTCCCGGGCTATGGCTTCCATGGAGGCACCGCCACCGTCCCGGGCGAAGACCGCACGAGCGGCCGCCACCAGTCGCACGTAGTTGCGCCGAGCGTCGGCCCGCATGGGGCGGCCTCCAGGTGCTTCCCCCCCGGCGTCCGCGGCGGGCGCCTCCAACACGCTCGGCTGCCTCTTCATGGCCTCGCTGCCTCGCCTCGAAATTTCGGTCTTGCTAAACGGAGGTACCCTCCGTATACTATCCGGAGGAAGTCTCCGCTTTCAGGATACCAGCGGAAAGGTCGAAGTCAATGCCCCTCACCCCCCTTAGCCAAACGCGTCCTCGAACGCCCCGAGTGCCCGGGACCGGCCCCTCAGGCGGGCTCCGGCGCCATCTCGCCAACCCGACGGTGCTCCTCTTCGTGATCCTGACCGCCCAGCTGATGGTGGTCCTCGACACGACCATCGTGAACGTGGCGCTGCCCCACATCCAGCACGGCCTCGGGTTCTCGTCCTCCGGCCTCTCGTGGGTGCTCAACGCCTACATCCTCACGTTTGGGGGCCTTCTCCTCCTCGGAGCCAGAGCAGGAGACCTGCTCGGGCGGCGCCGCGTCTTTCTGGCCGGCATCGCCCTGTTCACCCTGAGCTCATTGGTCGGAGGGTTGGCCGTCACGAGCTGGATGCTCCTGGCCTCACGGGCCGCGCAGGGCATCGGCGCCGCCCTGGCCGCACCCTCTGCCCTTTCCCTGCTCACGACGGCATTCCCGGAGGGTCCGGCCCGGGTCCGGGCCATCGGCCTCTACACCACCGTCTCGGCAGCCGGCGGGGCGACCGGGCTCGTCGCCGGCGGGCTCCTCACCGACCTCGTCTCGTGGCGCTGGGTGATGTTCGTCAACGTGCCGATCGGCATCCTGGTCTGGGTGCTCGCCCGCCTGGTCGTCGGCGAGACGGCTCGTCGGTCCGGTCGCTTCGACCTGGCCGGCGCGGTGACGTCGACGGTCGGGATGACCGCCATCGTCTTCGGCCTCGTCGAGGCCGGTACCAAGGGGTGGGGCAGCCCGACCGTCATCGTCTCGCTGCTCGCCGGCGCTGGCCTCCTCGCGCTCTTCTTGCGCCAGGAAAGTCGCGTCGACGAGCCCATTCTGCCCCTCCGGCTCTTTGCCAACGCCACCCGCAACATCTCGAACCTGGCACGAGGCCTGCTCTACGCAGGGATGTACGGCCTCTTCTTCTTCCTCGTCCAGTTCTTCCAGGACGTGCAGGCGTTCTCCCCGCTCGTGGCGGGGATCGCGTTCCTGCCCATGCCGACGTCGGTGTTCGTGGCGTCGCAGTTCACCGGTCGGATCCTCGTGCCACGTCTGCCCCAGAAGGTCGTCATGGCGCTCGGGGCCACCAGCGTGGTCCTCGGGCTGCTGCTCGCCACCGCCATCCGTCCGTCGACCACCTACGGGCAGATCGTGGTGTCCATGGTGCTGATCGGTGCGGGGATGGGCGTCTCGTTCGTGAGCCTGACCTCGGCATCCCTGGCCGACGTGGCGCCCGAGGACGCCGGCGCGGCCTCGGGGCTGGTGAACGTCTCCCAGCAGCTCGGCGGGGCGCTAGGGCTGGCCGTGCTCGTGACGATCTTCGACGCGGTCACGGGGCACGTCCAGCTGGGTGCTCAGCACCTCACGGGAGCCGCACTCACCCACGTCAACGACGTCGCCGTGCACGGTCTGGACGAGGTCTTCGGCATCGCCGCCCTGTTCAGCCTGGCGACGCTCGCCATGATCGTCTTCGGCGTGCGGTCGCCGCGACCGGCCGCCCGGCTTGCGGTCGCCAGCGACGGAGCGGCCACTGCGTCCGGAGACGGACCGACCGGGGAGGACGGGTGGCTGGAGAGGGAGGCCGGATGACGGCGCTCGCCACCGCGATCCGGCGCAACCGGACTCGGCTCGTCTCCTCCCGAACCTGAAAGCAGAAGCGGCGCACCCACTCGGGTGCGCCGCTTCTTCGACACAGGGCTCCGGTGGTGACAACCCGGAGCCCTGTCTCGTCGTCTCAGTGCAGGTGCCCCACGAGGCTCAAGAGCACCTGGAAAAGGTGAAGTAGCTCCAACATCGTCTTCTCTCCTTGATCGACGGCTCAACATTCGGCGCTTGCGGCCGACAGAAGTGTACGCCGTTCACTTACGGGCATCAACGCAGCCCCTGGGCCGTCCTCACTCCTCGTCGAGCGTCTCCTCGAGTGCAGCCAACGCGCCGAAGACGCCTTCGTCGTCGTCCCCGGCGGCCGCCTCCGCCAGCTGGAGCAGGAGCGTGAGGTCCTCGGTGGCGTCGACCGTGTCGCCCGCCTCCGAGGGTTCCCCGTCCTCCGTCCGCAGCCAGCACGCGCGCCATCCCGGCCCGTCGACACGTTCCCGGATGCGTTGGAGGCGGGTCCGCGACTGTCCCGCCACCCCGCCGAGATCGCCAGCCGTTGCACGCCCCTCTTCCAGCTCTCCGTCCCTACTCTCGTCCACCACGCTCGCGTTCCCGGTGTGCCTCCCGGCGCCCACAAGAGGCGCCGTTCGCGCACGTCGGACCCGGAGGGCTCGGGGCGCCGGGCCCTCCCCGTCTCTCATCGGGTCAGTGTGAACGCGACCCGTTGCAAAATTGTTGGAAGATAACAATTACTTCAGCCCGGCCGGCCGAAAGCCTGCACGACCGAGGGGGAGCTCCCATGCTGCGGCGTCTCACCGTGCGAGTCGGGCTCGTCGTCACGGCCACGGTCCTGGTCTCAGGTGGTGCTCTCAACGCCACCCCTCGAACCGCCCGGGCCTCGACGACCTCCGGAAACGCTCCGGGAGTCACCTCCCGCCAGATCACGGTCGGCGACATCGCGACGCTGACGGGGCCGCTCGCCTCCGACTTCGCAGCCGTCGTGCCGGGCGTGAGGGCCTATTTCGACACGGTCAACGCCAGGGGCGGGATCGACGGCCGGAAGCTCGACCTCGCTTACTCCCTCGACGACGGCGGCAACCCCACGGCGTTCGCCAACCTGGCACGGACGCTGGTCGACCAGGACCACGTGTTCGCCGTGGTCGGGGTGGCCAGCGCATTCTTCACCCCGAGCGTGTTCGACGAAACCGGGACACCGACCTACGGGTACGACGCGACCCCGAATTGGAGCGGGCCCCCCAACCTCTACGGAGCCGGAGGCTCGACAGAGCTCCCCGCGGTGGTCGGGCCCTACACGGCGTGGCTCATCAGGAGGACGCACCGCACGTCGGTTGCGGTCATGGCCTACAACGTCCAGCCATCCGGATCGATCTGCGGCAGCACGGCCGCCCAGCTCCGGCGCTCGGGGTTCGACGTCAGCTTCGTAGACCTCAATGCGCCGATCGACGGGGACATGACGACCGACGTCCAACGGATCGAGCACGCCGGCAGCGACTTCGTCGTGAGCTGTATGGACGTCACAGGCAACATCTCGCTGGCACGGGCGTTGCAGCAGTACGGCGTCAACGCCGATCAGCTCTGGTTCAACGGCAGCGACCAACAGGTGCTCGACAGCTACGCCACCCTGATGCAGCACGTGTACTTCAGCATCCCTTACGTGCCACTGCGCGCCCCGACCCAGCGCTATCCGGGCCTGCAGGCCTATCTCGACGCCATGAGGAAGTACGAGCCGGCCTACTCGGGGGACCAACTTGCCACCGCGGGATGGGAGTCGGCCGCCCTGTTCGCCGCGGGGGTCGAGGCGGCGGGCAGGAACCTCACGCAACAAAGGGTCGTCCGGCTGACCAACCAGATGACGGACTTCACGGCCGACGGGTTCGCCACCGTCACCGACTGGACCGCCGCCCACCACACGGCCAAGGGCCCGTGGTGCACGGCATACGTCAAGGCCGACGGCACCCACTTCGAGCCCGTGTACCCGAAGGGCCGTCAGGTCTTCGCCTGCTTCGGCTCGCTCGACGCGAGGGACACCAGCCTCGCCACGCCACCCGCCGGCACCCCGGGGACGTAGTCGCGCCCGCCCGATGGAATTCCTCCTGCTCGGACACTGCGAGGTTCGTGACGACGGGCAGACGATCCCGATCGGCGGCCGCCGCCAGCGCGCCGCGCTCGTCCTACTCGCGCTCCACCCCGGTCAGGTGCTCGGCCTCGACTGGCTCGTCGACCAGCTCTGGGCCGGTGCGCCGCCGCCGTCGGGGGTGACGACCCTGCGGGCCTACATCTCCCGGCTGCGGAGCGCGCTCGGCGTCCAGCCCCGCCGTCGCCAGGGGATCGGATCTGCTCGTGAGCCACCAGACCGGCTACATGCTCGCGATCGATCCGGACCAGGTCGACGTGCACCGCTTTGAGCGCGCCGTCGGCGCCGGGTCGGCGTCCCTCGGCCACGGCGATCCGTACCGGGCAGCCTCCACGCTGCGCCGAGCACTCGGAATGTGGCGCGGGAGGGCGCTGGCGGACCTGGCCTATGAATCCTTCGCCGTCACCGAGTCGCTCCGGCTCAACGAGCGCCGGTTGGAGGCCCTCGAGCTCTGCATCGGGGCCGAGCTCGCGTTGGGTCGGCACGCCACTCTCGTCGCGGAGCTCCAGCAGCTCGTGGGCGAGCACCCGTTGCGCGAGCCGTTTTGGGGTCAGCTGATGCTCGCCCTCTATCGATGCGGACGGCAGGGCGAGGCCCTCGCCACCTACGGCCGGCTCCGCAAGCATCTCGCGGTCGAGCTCGGCATCGATCCGTCGCCCGAACTCGGCGAGCTCGAGGAGCGGATCCTCCTCCATTCGCCCGACCTCCGATTGACCCTTCCCCCCCCGACGCTCCCGCCTCCGGAGGAAACGGTCTCGACTCCGCCCGGTCGGGAACGGCCGGCCGCGAGCCCGGCCCCGAGAGAACCGCGTGGGACGCCGGCCGAGCCGCGACACCTGCCCTTCGTCGGGCGCGAGCGGCACCTCACGGCTCTCCAGGCGGCGACGGCCGGGGCGCCGACTGACGCGTCGGTCCGCCTGGCCGTGGTGACCGGTCAGGCCGGGCACGGGAAGACCCGATTGCTGGCCGAGCTCGCCATGCTGGCCACGGTGCACGGGAGCGTCGTCGCCCGGGCGTCCGTCGAGGACGACGCCACCCTCCCTTTCGCCCCCTTCCCCTCGCTCGTGAGGGCCCTCCTGCACGACGTCCTCGACGGTGACCACGGTGCCGATGGCGCACAGAGCGTTCCCGCCGACCTGGCATGGCTCGTCCCCGAGGTCGGCCCGGCGCCCCCGCTCGACACCGATCTCGATCTGGCCCGCATCCGGCTGACCGAGAGCGTGCTGCAATTCCTTCGCAGCGTCGGTCCGGGACGGCCGCTCCTCTTGCTGATCGACGACGGCGACCGGATGGGCGAGGCCGGGAGGGGACTCCTGCACGAGGTCATCGACCGACCCTGGCCTCGACCGGTCGCGCTCGTCGTCACGGCGCGGTCTCCGGAGGAGGAAGGGACGATCAGCACCACCGTGATGGAACTGCTGCGGCGCGAGGACGCCTCCCTGGTGGAGGTCGGTCGGCTCCTCGAGCCCGACGTGGCGGAGCTCGTCCAGCGGCTGGGGCTCGGCTCGACACCGGAGGACTGCCGCACGCTCGCTGCGACCTTGCTGGAACAATCGGGCGGGATTCCCCTGCTCATCCGGGAGCTGTTGGCCGCCGGCGAGGAGGGCCTGGTCGAGGAGGGCCGGGTCGAGGGGGCGAGCCTGACAGAACACGCCACGACGAGGCCGGTGGTCCGAGGCATCATCGGCAACCGCGTCGCCCAACTGTCGCTGCCCGCTCGCCGCCTCCTCGAAGCCGCGGCGGTGGTCGGCTCCGACATCGACGTCGCAGTGGTCTCGGCGATCACCGGTCGCGGGGTGACCGAGGCCCTCGAGTCGCTCGACGAGACCGTGCATCTCGGGCTCGTGGTCGAGCAGGAGGAGCTCGACCGGTTCCGCTTCGACCATGCATTGATCCGAGACGTCGTCGCCGGATCGGTGTCGGCGAGCCGCCGCAGCCGGTTGCATGGTGCGGCGGCCGAGGTCCTTGCCGCTCGCGGCGCCACGATCGAGTCGGCCGACCACGCGCTCAAGGGCCTGCGGAGCCTCGACACCGAGAAGGCCGCCGCGTTCGTGTTGGGCGGCGCCCGGAGGGCATTGTCGTCCCTGGACTTTGGCGTGGCCCGGGATCTGTGCAACCGCTTGATCGACGCCTGCGGCGAGGAGCTCCCCCCCGGGCCGCTGGCCGACGCGTCGATCGTCCTCGGCCAGGCGGCCGGCCTGTCCGGTGCGCCCGGGGAGGCGGAGGCCGCCTGGTCTCGAGCGGCCGACCTGACCCGAGCGGCGGGGGATTGGGACCGCTTCTGCGACGTGGCGCTCGGGTGCCACGCCCACGGCCAGGGAACCAGCGGCTCCCAGCAGCGGTCGCGACTGCTCGACGAGGGCTACGCGCACGCGTCCTCCGCGACGCGGACCAAGTGGCTTCGGGTGGCCGCGGCCTGGGCCGGTGATGCGCTGTTGCGACCCGGACACCTGACCGATCCGGCCCAGCTCGACGAGATCGAGACCGCTGCGGAGGAACACGCCGTCGCCACGGGCGACGCGGAGCTCCTGGAGATCGTCTGCCACACGAGGGGGAACTTTTGCCCGAGTCCCGAAGATCGCCGCAGATGGTGGGAGCGGCTCGAGGAAGTCACGTCGGTCACCGGCAACAGGTGGCTCCTTGCCCGAGCCGTCCTCGGGAAGCTCTCCTTGGATGCCGCGAAGGGCGACGGAGCACTGGTCGAACGGGAGCTCGAACGCATCCGCGACCTGACCGATCGGCTGGAGCATCCCGGGCTCCGCTGGGGATACGAGGTGGCGGTGTCCAGCTGGGAGGGCATGCACGGGGACTTCGGGAGCGCCGACGACCACGCCGTTGCGGCCCTCGAGATCGGCCAGCGCTTCGGCATACCCGATGCGCTGGGTGCGTTTGGAGGCCACCTCTTCCTCTCGGCCTTCCACCGGGGGAACCTCGGGCAGCTGCGGCCCCTGCTGGAGGCCCCCCCGGAGGCCGGCGGCGCGCCGATCGCCGAGTCGGGGCTGCTGGCCCTGTCACTCGGCACGACCCTCGTCACGGTGCTCGAAGGCGACGTCGAGGGAGCGCGGTCCCTTCTGGCCGAGATCCTCCCGCAGCTGCCGAGATTCCGTCAGTCGGATCTCTGGGAGTGGGAGCTGTGCGTCGCGGCCGAGGTGGCGAGTGCCGTAGGCGACGACGATGCCGTGGCGCGGCTGGCGGAGGATCTGGCCCCCCTGGCGGGCAGCTTCTCGATCGCCACCATGTTCGTCTCCGAATTCGGCCCGGTCGATCGTTCGCTCGGGAGGCTCGCCGCCCGGCAGGGACGGTTCGACCTCGCCGACCACCACTTCGCCCGCTCGCTCGAGGCATGCGATCGCCTGGGTGCCCGCAGCTGGGGGCTGCGGACCGAGACCGATCGCCTCCTGGCGGCGCGGCGGGCCGGGCGCCCCGCTGCGGGCGCCGACGAGCTCGTGGATCGGTTGACCCGCGCCGGGCTGGGCGGCGCGCTGGCGGCCCTCGACGCGGACCCCGGCTGACCCGAGGACGGCCTCGAAGAACCGATCAAGCCCGGAGGACGTAGGTGACCAACGCTCGCTCCGGAAGGGTCGTCCGGAAGGATCCGCCGCCGATCCTCACCGCGGGCTGGGCCGCCGTGTCGGCCGAGGCATCGCTCAGGTACGGAGTGGCCGAACCCTTCCTCGGCAGCCCCGCACCCGACAACGAGAAGCTCACCTGCACCGGATGCGTGTCCGTGTTGAGGGCGACGACGGCGACGGTTCCGTTCGTGTTCCGGAACGCCGTGAGATCGAGATGGTGGTCGCCGGAGCCGGTGCCGATGCGGATCGCGCCCGGCCGCACGAAACGGCTGTAGTTCGCGAAGGCCCACAGGCGCGCGGACGGCGTCACGGTCGTGCCGTCGACCCGGACCAGGCTCTGGTTGTCGTCGCCGATCTGGCTGGTGCCCCACCAGTAGAAGAAGGCGTCGAGGTTCGCGTCGGCCAGCCCGGCGTAGAGGTTCTCCGCCCAGGAGAAGCCCGAGGCGCGTGTCCCGTCGTCCCAGGCCGGGTCCCAACGGTCCAACGTCGACCATTCCGTCTCCCAGACGGGCTCGGACCATCCGGGAAGCGGCGACGCGGGTTCCTTGGTGTAGCCGTGGCTGGAGAAGGCCCTGACCGTCCGGGCCGCAGGTCGGTAGGCCTCGAGGGCGCGGGCGTAGCGCGCCGCATAGTTCCAACCCTCGGTGTCGCAGCATTGGACGCGCGTGGGAAGGCCGGACCTGGCCAACGCGTCGCCGAGCACCGGTGCGAAGTCGGCCGTCTGGCGCGGGCTCATGATCATGCTCGTGTAGCCGGCCGCAGCCAGGTTGCCCTCGTTCTCGAAGTCGATGAACTCGAGCGGGAGCCCTACGGCCGCGTAGTCCCGTGCGTACTGCACCAGATAGTCGGCGTACGCCCCGCGCCAGTCGCCGCTCGCACAGTGCGTCCCCGGCGCACCGCAGAGCATGCCGCCATGGGTGTCCGAACCATTCGTCTTCATGAAGGACGGGGCGCCCCAGGAGTCGGCGATGAAGTGGTCGACGCCGTAGTCCCGCTTGATGGTCGCCGCGAGCCACAGCTGGCCGTCGTCGTCTCCGAGCGGCGCGTACGTCGGCGCGGCGGTGGGTCCGGCGGGCGCCGTCGGCTCGATCGTCCCGAAGAGTGACGTCGAACCGATCTGGTTCCTGAGGATGGTCAGGCCGGCGCCGGAGTCCCTGCTGTAGAGAAGGTCGAGCACTTCGGTCTGCACCGAAGGCGGATCGCCCATGAGGAGCTTGGCCTGCAAGAACGCCTCGGAGGAGCCGAAACCGGCGATCCGCTGATAGGTCGCGTTGCCGTCGACGCTCGCCGACACCCCCTCCGGCGTGGCGGAAGCCGGCCGGGTCGACACGACCATCGCAGCCACAAAAAAGCAGGCCAAGAGCAGGGCCCGGAGTCCTCGAACGGCCATGAGTGCGTCTCCCCCTCGCGATGACCTTCGGGCAAGGCCTCGAGGTGTCGTTCCGACGTTGTGTGCGACATGAAACCTTCTGCGGACACGTTGCTGCAACAAGCGATTGACACGGCGCCATCCTGGCAGCTCCATACGCCGGTGGATCCAATCGCTCGCAGAGTCGGCAGCCACGATCCTCGGTGTCTTCTGCGTCACCAAGACCGGCCAGGCCAGCTACCAGCAGGGTGTGGCCACGGGCAGCGGCGGCCTCAACATCAACGGGTCGTCAAACAACTTCATGGCCCTGGGTTCGAACATGAACCTCGGGGGCGGGACGAGGGGACCGACCAGCCAGTTCACCGAAGTCCAACCGCTCAAAGCGACAGGGACGTACCTGCTGAGCTCCACGCAATAGACAGTGGACCTCCCCTTGCCCACCTAGGGAAGGGCGGTGTTGGCGATGGTGTTCGAGCACGCAAATCGCGCCTGCGCTCGTTCCCCCTCGTGGTCTATCCGAAAGAGGAGGGAGACGTACCCTCGGGCACCATTCCTGTCGCCCCGGTACGAGTAGTACCGGTCGGAGAAGCCCCCGTAGTGCCGGAAGGGCGTGCCACTCACCGGTAAGACGTACGTGTAATTCGAGCTGAGGTCTTCCCACAGCGGATCGAATCCGACCAGGACCAGGAACGGGTAGCGATGACCCTGAGGACACGACCAGAGCCAATTGAACACACCGTGTCGGTCGGTGATGAAGAATCCCGGCGTCTTGACCCAGACACAGCTCGTACCCGACTGCCCCTTCGCGTTGCTCCCACAGCGGAACGTGCCGCTGATCGTGCAGGGCTGGTCCGAAGTCGGCGCGCAGCTGCCGTGGTCGGGATCGAACGGTGTCGGATTCCTCCGAAGCGCGGTCCTCGCCGCAACGGTGTGTGTCGCGGACGCGGCAGCCGACCGTGGATTCGCGCCGCTGGCCGGCCCGCTCGAGAGGGTGACGACGGGCACGATACCGGCCGTGACCAGACTGGCGACCAGCAAGGCGCGCGCCCCCGTCAGCCACCGGTCTCTCCACCTCAACGCTTGAGCCCGGGACCGCTTCGGCACCACGTCGTCTCTCCTCCCCGTCTCCACTTCGTGCCGACAACGGTCGAGCATCGAAACCCCGAGCTCTCCTGCGAGAAGGGCCCGGCGGCCGCTTCGGGCCGCCGGTCAAGCTAGTGCGTCCGCGACCTGCACAACAGCTTGCGGACAGCGACCCCTTCGTCCCGTGCTGGATCGTCATCGAGGACTCCGGTGGCGATCAACGGAGGGGCCACCGACCCGTGGCCGCTCCGCCGCAAGCGCTCCACAGCAGCCGGCCGTCGCCCAACGTTGTAAGACGCTGAGTTGGCAGGGGTTCGGCGTAGATGAACCCACGCCGCCGAGGAGGCGATCCACGCTTGGCCCGCGATCAACCCGGCTCGCTGCCAGCCTCCTCGGCCGCGTCGGTGGATCAGGCTCAACGCCAAGGAGCCGCCGGCCACCAGACCAACCGTCCTCGACGCCACCAACCGTGTCCGGCTCACGCCGTCATCGTGCCGTTGAGCGGCGAGCAGGGGCACCAGCGCGAGCGAGAGATAGGCGAGCCCGGCCGCAGCGACATGCGCCCGGTTGTCCTCGGCGTCGCTCAGAGGAAAGGCGGCGAGGGCGGCCATCGCCGCGGCGTTCGCCGCCGTCGCGGCAGCGGCCGGTCGGCCGAGAACGTCGACCCGGGTGGCGAAGCCAGCCACCCCGATCGAGTAGGCGAGAAACGCGGACGTCATGGCCCGGCGGCTCGGAGCGCCCCGCGCCGCCAAACGGCTGATCGGCTCCCGAACCGGCGAATACCCCTCCGCTCGGATTCCCAGCAGGGTCCAGGCGGCGACAAAGGCGGCCGGGCCACCCACACCGCCGAGCGGCGCGAGTCGCTGGCACGTCCTCAAGCGGCACCCCGCTGCGGGTAGACAGCGCCTCGGCCCGCGAGCCCACCGTCGTCGGAGCCCAACGCCCCCAACAACGACTGTTCGGCACGCTCGCACAAGCGATACCTATCGGCCAGGGTCAGCCCGTCGGTGGATAGCGAGGGGAGGAACTCGACGACAACCTTGCCCGGACGGACACCGAGCCGCCCCTTGGGAGCCAGGAGGTGGGCGCTGTGGTGGATGGCCACCGGGACGACGTCGGCGGACCTTTCGATGGCGAGTGCAAACGCCCCTCGCTTGAACGGCAGGCGCCGCCCGGCCGGAGCGATGGCCCCCTCGGGGAACACCGCCAGCGTCCACTCCGGCGACACATCACGGACGGGCAACTCGAGGTGAGACCCGTTTCGACTTCGCCGGTCCACCGGGACCGTTCCCATGGCCCGCATGGCCGACCCCAAGAGCGGGAGCTTGAACAGGTCCGCTCCCGCCACGAAACGCAGATCCGGCACGACCGCCAGCAGCGCCGCAATGTCGAGCGGGCTGGAGTGATTGGAAACGAGAACCCGTGGAACCTCGGGTCGGCTCTCGAGGTGACCTCGCTTCTCGAAGCGCACTCCCGTCAGGCGGCCCGCAATCAACACCCACCGGCGTGCGCAGCGCCTCGCTTTCTGAGGACGGACGGGCCCGGTAAAGGCAATGTGGGGCAAGGCGATGCCGAGTCCCAGAGCCACCAGCAAGCGGTTCAGCCACACCCGCAGCAACGGCACCGCCGTGCGTCGTTTCACGCCGCAAGGGCGGAGGCCGGACCCTTGCGGTCGGCGCCAAGGGAACGGATCGATCCCTCCAGCAGCGACAGGCCGGTCAGGCCGGGGAGGCGGTCCACCCGGCGGTCGACTCGCCGAGCGGCCGCCAGACCCTCTTCGCCGCCCATCAGATATCTGGCGAGGTGGGTGGTCTCCCCGGCGGGCATGACCCCCGATCCGACAGGGGCCCAGAAGCGGCGGAGCGCGAACCTGGTCAGCTGGCGCGCACTGCGACTCGCGGCAAGTCGCCGCTCGGCTTGGGAGGCGTAGAAATCGATGTGGCGTCCCTCCTGGCGCATGATCCGTCCGAGCAGCTCGCTCAGTAGGGGATGGCCGGCCCGCCGAGCGAGGCGGGAGTAGCCGACCTGGGTGGTCCACTCGTTGATCGCCCCCCAGGCCATGTGCACCGCCACGAAATCGTCGCCCGCCAACGCGGAGCCGGCCATCATCATCAAAGGTCGCAGCCGCTCCGCCCAACCCAGCCCGCGCCGCATCGCCGCGACCCGCGCCTCCCCCGACGGCTCGCCGTGCGCCTCCAACACCGAAGCGAGAGCCTCGCCGTGCCAGAACTCCTCGAAGACCCAAAACGACAGGAACGAAGTGATCTCCGGATCGGAGTGTGCCCGGCTGGCCAAAAGGTCCCGCAGGTAGCACACCGTATGGAACTCGACGTCGTGCATGAACCGCACGCACCTCAACGCTCCCGACTCCAGCCGGTCCACCGTGAAGCGGCCCAGGTCCAGATCATCCCAGCGCAGCCGTTCGGTGCGGCGTTTGTATGCCACCATGTCGAACTCCATGCCCCTTCTCCGTAGCCGGCCCCCTCCCCGGATGGCGGCCATCTCCGACGGCGCCGAGGTGGCGGGGATTCCGGGGTCATCGCCTCCTTCGCCTCGGACAGGGCGCGCTACGTGACGGGAATGACCGGCTCTGCGCGATGAGGCGTGCTTGCCGGCCCCTGATTCGCGATGTGGGGACAGTGTGCCATTGGATACCGGCGTGCAGGAGTAGACGGACCGATGTCGTACCCCGGACGCGCCGTCGGGGTCCAAGTCTGGAGGAGAGCCGACGACGCACCGCTCGGTCCCTAAGCGGAGCATGTCCAGTTGCGAGCGCCGCCCACCCAATCCGGGCGAGCGAGAGGGCCAGGCCCAGGACGGACGCGGTGGCCCTATTGGATAATATTGAGATTCGTGATTGCGGTGTGTTGAGTGGCTTCGGACGTCATCTCCACCCGGAGTCGCCATCAGTTGCCCGCTGGCGCCTAGCAGTTCTCGCCGTAGCCATCTTCGCGATCATCGCGTCAGCGTGTGGGGGTGGTTCCAGCACGTCGACACAGAGTTCCCCGCTGAATGCCAACGGTGCGAGCGGAGCTCCTGCCCGTACGGTCCCATTGCCCTCTCAGGAGCCGGTTAGCCAAGCCCAAAAGGGTCTTGCACGAGACCCATATACAACGAGCTTTCACTTTTACATTTTCTATAAGCCCGACGGCGGCGTGGTGCCAGACAGTGAACTATCCAATATATACCTGAGCATGGTTGATCATTCGAGTTGCACCGAGAAGGTATTTCAGGGTAACGCAGCCATTGACAAGGATCAGCACGGCACGACAATCTATAGTGTGAATCCGGCGTTTACAGCTCTGCCCTGGCCTTGCGTCGTTCTGTCGAATGCAAGATGGACCGTTCATTTTACGTTCAAGGGCAGCGACAAGGTTGTAACCATCGACCTCAAGCAGGACATTGGCACTGACAATTACGGCAATCCTCACTACACCCTAGATTGCGCGGATCTACTGCCGATTCCTGTGGACTGTGAGGATTTCGGCGAGAACGCAGTCGGCCAGGGAAATTTGTACGTCCGGATTTGGGCGGAGCGCGCTCCTTCGTGATCGGATCTGGAGGAGTGATTTGGCTCACGCGGCAGAGAAACCGTCGGTGACGAACCGGCGTTGGTATGGAGCCCCAGCGGCAGAGGAGCTGGCTCGAGGTTGTGGGCGGCTCATCGACCGGCCTGTGCCAAGTGACGCTCAAACCTCGACCAGCTGACGACGTAGGGGCGCCGGGATCCATAGCCAAGTCCAACGAGAGCAACGCGAGAGCGGTGGCCGTACGGGTGACCGAAGAAGGGTTGCGAGTCGCGATCGTCGGCGATCCTTCCACCGCCGTGGTGAGCGGCACCCTCACGAGCGGGCGCCGTCAGCACCAACTCCGCGAGCTCGTGCGAGAGCTGATGCCGGAAGGCGACGCTGGTGCAGCGCCCGGTTGTCCGGTCGCCCGTACCACCATGGGACCCATCAACACCCGGCAATGCAGTTCAGGGTGCCACCCGGATTATTTGGGTCGGGAACGCTGATCGTCAGCTGCTTGGTCGCCGTAATGAAGAACGAGTCCTCGACCTGCACCGTGAAGTTATAGATGCCGGGCACCACAGCCGGGGCGGTGCTCGCGCCACTGATGATGCCGTTCGTGCTCAGATTCAGTCCCCCGGGCAGGCTGCCACCGACGATGGTGAAGAAATATCCCCCCGAGCCGCCTGTCGCCGCCAATGTGGCGGAATAGGCACTACCCAAGGTGTCGTCCGGGAGCGAAGTGGTGGTGATCGAGGGCGGCGGCGTCTCCGTCCCGGTGTTGCTGTTGACCACCTGGAGCCTGAGGCTCTCGCTTGCCGTCGTCCCCGACCCGTCCGTCACCTGGGCAGTGAAGACATAGGTGCCATCTGGTGGAGGGAGGTAGATCTGATCACTCCCGAGGATCGTTGTCCCGATCTGACCTGCGGTGCAGGCGGGCGGCCCGTTGAACGCCGTCTGATCCGTCCGGTCCTGGGTGCAGAACGGCACCGGCAGGTCGCCCGAGGTGATCGTCCAGGTGTAGGGCAGGAAACCACCGGCGGCAGACAGGGACTGGTTGTACGGCTTGGTTGCGTCCCAGGTGGGGAGCTGCTGCTGGAGGGGAGGAAAGTTCACACATGCGCCTGGGTCACTGCCCCTGACGCAGGCTGGGTAGGACACGGTCAGGGGCAAAGGCGCAACCTTGATCGACAGGTCCTTCGTGGCAGCAGCTGAGCCTTCGAGGACCTGCACGGTGAAGTTGTACGTGCCCGGATAGTTCGGAGTGGTCGGAGTTCCGCTGATGGCCCCCGTAAAGGTGTCCAGGCTGAGCCCCGGCGGCAGGGTGTCGCCGAGCACGAACCACTCTGGTGCACTCGGCCCGGGCGTGCCGGCGGTGGTCAGGGTCGCGTCGTATGCGCTACCAGCTTGAGCGTCCGGAAGTGAGCTGGTGCTGACGACGAGCGGCACATCCACGTTAATCGAGAGTGCCTGGGTCGCTGTCTGCGGAGGGTTGCTGTCGTCGGTCACCTGGACCGTGAAGCTGGAGCTCGTGTCGACGGTAGCGGTTGGCGAACCGCTGATGACACCTGAGGGACTCAGGGTCAGTCCGTCCGGCAGACTGCCCGAGACGATCGACCAGTTCAGCAGTATGCCGGAGCCATTGGCGGCGCTCAGGGTCTGCGAGTAGGCGGTTCCGCCAACCGCGTCGGGTAGCGATGTCGTGGTCACCGTCAGCGCAGGCCCCACCGTCAGCGTGACCGTGGTGGTGGCGGACTGGGAAGGGTTGGTGTGATCGGTGACCTGGACGGTGAAGGTGTAGCTCCCGGCGGCCGTCGGAGTCCCGGTGAGGGTTCCATCGACACTGAGGTTGATCCCCGGGGGCAGGGTCGAGCCCGTGGCAACCGCCCAGCTGTACGGCGCTACGCCGCCCGATGCCGTCCCCACCAGGCTCTGGTCGAACGGTTGGCCCACGACGCCAATGGTCGTCAGGCTCGTCGCGGGCGTCGCCGACAGTGCTGCAACCACCGTCAGCGAGACGGAGGCAGCGGCGGACTGGGATGGGTTGCCTGCGTCCGTTGCCTGGATGCTGAAGGTGTAGCTGCCCGCCTGGCTCGGATTCCCGGAAAGGGTTCCGTCGGGGCCCAGCTGGAGCCCCGGCGGCAACGGATTCGACCCTGGCGCCAACGTAAACGCGTAGGGTGCGGTGCCGCCCGAGGCCGAGTTGCCGAGCGCCTGAGAAAAGGGCTGGCCCACCACCCCGTTGACGAGAGAAGCGATGCTGACCACCGTGAGCTGGCTGGCGACGGGGATGGTGACGGTCTTCGTCACCTGCTGCGCCGGTGATCCGTGATCGGTCGCCTGCACCGTGAAGCTGACCGTGCCGGGAGATGCCGGCAGAGCCCCCGAGACCGTCCCGTCGGGAGCGAGGCTCAACCCCAGTGGCAGGGTCGACCCGGGGGCCAGGCCCCAGGTGTAGGGGCTGGTGCCGCCGGCCGCGGCCAAGGTCTGCGAGTAGCCCCGGGCGCCGGCGACCCCGCCGGGCAACGAGGCGGTGGTGATGGCGATCTGGGTGACCACGTTGATCGCGACCACCTCGGTGGCAACCTGAGGGGGCGGGCCCGGGTCGGTGGCCTGCACGGTGAAGCTGTAGCTGCCGGCTTGGGTGGGGGTACCAGAGACCGTCCCGTCGGGAGCGAGGCTCAACCCCGGTGGCGGAGGATTCGACCCTGGGGCCAGCGTCCAGGTGGCAGCGCCCGTCCCCCCGGTGGAGGCCAGGCGCTGCGAGTAACCCGACGCGCCCTGGACGGCGTCGGGCAGAGGAGAGGCTGTCGTGACGCCGAGCACCGGGACCGTGGTGAGCGTGGCCGATCCCGAGGTCGAGCCCGACGAGGCCTGGATCGCGGCGGAACCCGGCCCCACGCCTGTGGCAACCCCCGTCGATGAAATCGTCGCCACCGACGTCTTGGTGGACGACCAGGTGGCCGAGGTCAGCACCCGTGTGGCGTTGTCGGTGTAGGTCCCGGTGGCAGTGAAGGCCTGCGTGCTCCCCACCACGACGGCGGCACTAGTCGGGGCCACGGCAAGCGAGACGAGGTTCGGGGCCACCACTGTCAGCTGGCCACTGCCGTAGACCGTCCCGGCCGTGGCGCGTATGGTCGCTGCCTGAGGGAACGTGGCCGAATGCGACGGATCGGGCACGACGCCCGTCGCGACCCCGGTGGGCGACACCGTCGCAACCTGTGCGTTCGACGACGACCAGGACACGTTGTTGGAGAGGGCGATCGTCGTCCCGTCGCTGTAGTGAGCGGTGGCGGCGAATGCCTGTGTCAAGCCGTTGGGCACGCTGGCGGTCCCGGGCGACACCGTGATCGTCGAGCCCGAGGAGTTAACCGTGCCGTTCGGCATCACCGTGGCGGCGAAGAAGGCGTTCAGGTTGGCGCCGCTGACGTTCGCGCCGGACAGGTTGGCCTCCCCGAGATGGGCCTTTGAGAGGTTGGATCCGGTGAGGTTCGCGCCAGACAGATTGGCGCCCGAGAGGTTGGCGCCCGAGAGGTTGGATCCCGAGAGGTTCGCACCGGACAGATTGGCGCCCGAGAGGTTGGCGCCCGAGAGGTTGGATCCCGAGAGGTTCGCGCCATGCAGATTGGCGCCCGAGAGGTTGGCGCCCGAGAGGTTGGATCCCGAGAGGTTCGCACCGGACAGATTGGCGCCCAAGAGGTTGGCGCCCGAGAGGTTGGCGGGCGTGAGGTTGGCCGAGGAGAGGTTCGAGCCGGTGAGGTTGGCCTTCGTGAGGTTGGATCCGCTGAGGTTGGCGTACGCCAGGTTGAGGCCGGAGAGGTCGGCGTTGGACAGATTACGGCTGGTGCAGTTGGCGTGCGTTGCCGAGGTCGGATTCGCAACGATCGTGCAGCCGTCGATGATCGTGGCCGCCGATGCCGGCGAAGCCATCCCGCCCACCGCAAGCGCGCCGAGGAGGATGGTCCCGGTGGCCAGGGCGGCAAAGCGAGCACGAAGCGCTCTTGCCCGACTGCCGATCGCCTTCCCATCGCCGGGAGGTTCGTGTCGTTTCGCCATTGTAGCCCCCTGTGTCTGCGTCGCCCGAGGCGGAGAAGGGGGCACACGAACAGCGCTCCTTGCGTCAGTCCGCTTGCAAGTGTCCCTCGCCGCGCCCCGGGCTCCGCTCGCGCCGAAGCAAACCGGCTCGAGTATATGACCGGTGGCCTCGAAGCGATACCGTCGAGGTCCATCTTCGACCCGGTTGGTCCGGGTCTCTGCTCCGCAAGTAGGCGGAAAGTGACCGTTGAGTGAAGATTGAGCAACAACACCGACAAGGGGCGTGCCATATCGCGTGCCGGGGTCCGAAATCTTCAGCTCTTACGTAAGGCCACGAGCACGTCAGCACGCCCGGCTGACCTGGAGGTCCATCGAGGCTTGGCGCACATCGTCGTCGAGGATTCGCTTGAAGATCACCTCGTTCTCATCCATGCGGAACCTGACAGCATCGAGCAAGCAGCAATCGAAGACGGGCCGGACATTGTCCTACATGATCTTGCGTGTGGGGTCGACGACGTCAGTGTCGGCAACCCAACGTTTTTCAGACGATTGAGGCCGACATCCTGGCCAAGGTCGACGGCTGCTGGTCCACCGAGGGCGGGAATGCGGATGGGGCTTATGCCCAGCACTACTTCGGGAGGGCAGCACCTCAGCGAGCGTCGTCGGAGGGACGAACACCGGGTAACCCTCAGGTTCGAATGAGTGCTACCTCGACCCCAACAACCGCGACTCTGGAGCCTCGGCGGTGACAGTCCAAGATGTCCACTCGACCGAAGGTGCAACAGCGGGACTCAGGATGGCGCGCTCCCTCTCCAGCAATGAGGGCGAGGGATTCCTGGGGACGTACCAGTCGGGACCAGTGTTCATTGTTGTGCTCCAGAGCGCCACCCCCGAGATAGAGCACGCCGTAGCCTCCCTTCAGGGCCTCCAGCGGGTCCCGTAGCGGGCCCTCGGCGCCCGCCGCACGGTCCGCTCAGATGACGCTGCGCTCTGCAGAACCTTGTGGTACTAGAGCTAACGCACCAGTTCAATAGGTATTTATGGAGCTCCCCCATAACCGCCGAACGGTTGCGCGGGATGTCACACCGGCGCGGCATCCTGAGGCGAATGAGTGACGGGGACGAACTCTGGGACTGTTCGACAGCCTTCCGCAATCGCCGGCCCGGTGGGAGCTCACCATGCGTCTTAGCCAGGCGCTGGAGCTTGGAGACGGCATGTGGGAGCTCGTTGGCACCGTTTGCCGCTGTTGCGGAGGAACGTGACCGTCACTCGCCAGCGGACCGAGTAGACATCACCCGGCGGGTCGCCGTTAAAGTTGACACCCGGCCGGTTCGCTCCGCCGTGGTGTTGGGCGAGGGTCCCGGGGCGCCGTCGACAAGCTCACGAGCCACTGGATCGGCCATGACAAGGTCCGCATCGACCTCCACGGGCAGGATCGTAGATGCGCGGGTGCTCCCATGCCTTGGCAGTGCAACAAATGCGCTCGTAGCGGAGGATCCAAGGTGCTCCTTCTGCGACTTGCGCCACTTCAAGGGACGCCAACTGGTCGGACGCCCGAGTGGGCCTACATCTGCCCGGACTGCATCCGGCTCGCCTACGAGATCCTCGAAGGTCAGCAATGGCCCTAGGTCCCGCGTACCGATCTCGGCACACAGCAGATACCCAGCCAAAACAAACCCGAGGGTGAGGCCCGCAACCAGGCCGTCGCGCCTCCCAAAAGAGGGATCTGCGCGCGAGTCGGTGGCGATCGACGGGCCGACCGTTGGCACATGGAACCCGCTTCTGCGAGAGACCCGTCGGTGATGGCGAGCCACCGCTGATCGTGATCTCTGAATTTGAACCGGCTCCTGCCCAGGTGGTGGTGTCCTATCCCGGGTTACGGTCCACCTGACCTGGACCCCGAGCTTTGGCGCATCTACGTGAGAATCTGGCCGTGATCCGCATTCAGATATCCACGCTGTTTCGGGAGGCTGCGTGCGCCCGAATGCTCGCCGACGAGAGTATTGCAGGATCTCGCCATTGCTTCGAAGGCAGTACGGTGGAGAACGCTCGGTCCGAGTCGCGCAGGTCGAGTGACTAAGAGCTTGTCGTTGGCTGACGATGCGTGGCAGAAGGGCCCACCGCATGTCACAGCGAACGCGAGCGTTTGCGACGGCCGGACATTCGAGTCCGCAATGAGCAGGCCCAAGCAGACCCACGGAAAGCGAGATCGCGAACAGGCCAAGAGACGGAAGGCTGAAGCCAAGGTCCTGCGAAAGACCGAGAGACGGTCACAGGCGGATCTCCACCATGGAGGCGCCCCGGTGGTCAGCGAAGCTGAGCTGATCGATCGAATCGTCGCCCTCCAAGGGGCTCTGAGCGAAGGTGCCATCGGGTTCGAGGACTTCGAGGAACAGCAAGCACGCCTACGGGAGCAACTGGCCCAGTTGCAGGACTGAGGGGAAACCCCGTCACACCTGTCTGTCCATGCTCATAAGCTGGGATTACACCAGCTCGGGAGGAACGATGACCTCAACCGAAGCAATCCGATTGGGAAACCAGCTCGACAAGCATCATCTCCCTGAGACCAATGGACGGATGGCGGTTTGCCGGAGGTGTGGCATGCGCGCCGACACCCCAGTTGGGCTCAGCCACGTCCCCGGCGAGGACCAGCTGACCCGAGCCGGCGCTTGGCTCGAGGCCGAACGACGCAGCAATCACATCGCTCATCTAAGGGGCTGAGCTCGAGCCGAACGACGCTGCGCGTCCTGCCGTCCCCTCCTTCACAGCTACCCTCTGGCTACGGCAACGAAGTGGTCGCGCTCGTCCATCGCCGCTCGCTCGCAGGTCGCCTCGAACAGTTGACTAACGATCCTCCATCCACGTTGCAACCAAGTGCTCGGCCCATAGGTTCCGAACTACTGCTGGAGCACTGGCAACGTCCTCCGGTCGTGCGCTGCTGGCCCTTTCCGAACCTTGGCTGTCCAGCGGCGTGTTCGGCGTAGGAACTTCAAGGCTCTCATCGCTCATGCTCGCTGAGCAGGGTGGCAACCGGAGAGCCTCGGGTATTACCAGTCGGTCAGTTCAGGGAAGAATGTCCCTAAGGCGTGGCTATGGAAAATCACGCCTGGGAGAGAGAGGGTAGCGACACGAGTCCTGGCGCCGAGGGGGGTGCCCGGACTGTGTCGTGTGTCGGCGGAGCTTGCCCGTTACCCTGAAGAAGCGACAGGCCCGAACGTCCTCCCTCTCTCCGTCCTGGGCCTGTCGCCCAAGTCGCTCACTTCGTCGTCACCACTAGCGGGAGCTTCTGAGGTTTCCCAGACTGGCGGGGCCTCCCGACCCAATCATTTCGAACAGGGACCAGGGTCCCTACCTGAGGAGCAGTCCGACAACTTAGGGTGTGCCCGCCTTGGTCTGACGGAGTTTTGTGATGGCTCGGGCTTCGATCTGGCGAATCCGCTCTCGGGTGAGGCCAAATCGGTGACCGACCTCCTCGAGGGTGCGAGGCTCGCCGCTGTCGAAACCAAACCTCAGATGGATGACTTCAAGCTCACGTTCATTGAGGTTGGCCAGCATCCCCGCGACCTCGCCTGAGAGAAGCGCCTTGGCGGCCGCCTCGAACGGGGACACCGCGTCGTGGTCCTCAAGGAGGTCACCCAGCTCGGCGTCACTGTCGTGACGCAAGGGTTGGGAAAATGAAGCCGGCGCGACACGATGACGGAGGATCTCGACGATTTTCTCGGGGCTAACGTCGAGATCGGCGGCGAGCTCAGTCCTACTGACGGGCCGACCGCGCTCGGCTTCGAGGCGCGCTCGTGACCTGGCAACTTGGTGGAGGAGGTTGCGGGCATGCACGGGTAAACGGATGGTCCGGCCGCCGTTGGCAATACCCCGTGTAATCGACTGGCGAATCCACCAGGTGGCGTAGGTCGAGAACTTGAAGCCCTTGCGCCAGTCGAACTTTTCCACCGCGTACATGAGCCCGACGTTGCCCTCCTGCACCAGATCCAGGAGGGCCATATCGGTGGTCTGGTATTTCCTGGCGATCGAGACCACAAGACGGAGGTTGCCATTGGTGAAGGTCTCCGCCGCCGCCTTCCCTGTTTGTACGATCCGTCGTAACTCGCGCACGCGAGTTGGGGTAATCCCCCCAAGCGCCCCGAGCTCCGTTCGGGCCTCCCGCCCGGCCTGGGCCATCTGGGCCAGCCGTACTTCGTCGTCCCTCGTCAGAAGTGAATGACGGCCGATGTCTTGGAGGTAGAGACCCAGCAGGTCTTCCTCGGGCGCCGCCACATGCATACTGGGCAATGGGTCCCGTTTCCCTAGGGTGCCGGCAAACCGAGCGAGAACCAATCCCGTCGCTCTGAGGCCCTCCGTCATGGTTGACGGTCCTGGCCCCATGGGCGATCTGCGACAAGCCCATACTAGTTGCCCGATGGCTGCATTCCGCCCGCCGCCAGAGCGCCGAAGAGACTCGACGACATTCGAGAGGATGCACCTGGGCGTCAACCCTTGGACATCGAGGGGCCCAGCGGCGCAGTCGCGGACCGTCGGTCATTGTCGTCATGGTGAAGTTCATGGTTCGATACCGAGAGCAACACACGCCCGGTGATGCGGCATCATGAACCAACCGGAGCGAATCCACGGACGTACCGACCAGCTGCCGGGACACGTCAGCGGGAACTGTCGGTGGCCGAGCCCTTGACGCCCGGAGGGCGTTCAGCCTACCGTCGCCGAAGCCGACTGCTCCTACGAGCTGAAGTGCCTGGCGCCGGATCGAGCACCGAGTAGCGGAGGGTTAGTCACGATGGCCGACGTCTCTCATCAACGCTTTGCCAAGTGCGATGCATGCGGCGGTGACAGTGACCACCCGGTGGTCCATGTCAGCGAAGGCGGGTACTCGACGTGCATCGACGTGGAGATCGCCGACCTCGTCCGTGCATGTTGGCGGATCGGGATCCGCACCGCCGAAAGCTGCCAGGCCCATGGCTTCGATCGCGGCTTTCAGGACATGTTCCTTTCCTTCCCGGACCCGAGCGATTATGCGAAGTTCGCACGGCGAGTCCTGGAGGGCGGTCCTCGAGACGCGGTCTACCACCACATCATCGGGTCGGTTCCCGGCGGCTTTTTCGGCGACGACCCGACTGAAATCCCCGAACCTGAGAAGCGTTGGAAGTGGGAGTGCAGCCCCCTCGACAGCTCGGCGGGGGGCCCACCCGCCTGTTCCTGGCTCTGCTATGTGAACTTCCCGGCGAGCGAGGTCAAGGCGATCGAGGGTCGCCTCACCGCCTCCAATCCTTGACCGGCCTTGGCCCGACAGCTGGGGCGGGCCGCGATGAGAGCCGAGTCGCCCTGGGCTCGGTTCGAACGACGGTCAGGTGAGCGTAGCGAATCGCTGTGCCGATTCGACAATGGCAGCCGTCATCGTGTCGCCACCGATGTGACCGGTCTCCACGACCTTTAGCTCGGCGCCCGACCAGACCCTGGCCAGCTCCCAGGCGACGTCGAGGGGACCACCGAGGTCAAGGCGACCATGGATGAGTACTGCGGGAAGGCCCTCAAGCCGGTAAGCGCCGTCGAGGATCTGGTCCTCGGCCAGCCACGCGCGGTGGTGGAAGTAGTGCGTCACGATCCGGCCGAAGGTCATCCGGAAGGCCGGGTCGTCGTAGCGGGGGTTGGGGGCGCCCCCTGGCATGGGCGAAACGGCGTCCTCCCAGTCACACCACTTCCGGGCAGCCCGTTCACGGATATCCAGCTCAGGCTGCACGTGGAGAAGCCGGTGGTAGGCCGCCACCAGTTCACCACGCTCGTTCTCTGGGACGCCTTCACAAAACCGGTGCCACGCCTCCGGGTAATGGCGCCCGACCTCGTGATAGAGCCAGCGGATGTCCTTTGGCCGCGTCGTGGTCACCGACGACAGCACCATGGCCACCACCCGCTCGGGATAGGTCTCGGCATACACGAGGCCGAGCGTCACCCCCCAAGACACACCCCGCACAACCCAACGCTCGATGCCGAGAAACTCCCGAAGAATCTCGATATCCGAGACGAGATCACCGGTGGTGTTCGCAGACATGTCGGTGTACGGGCCCACTCGGGGACGGCTGCGGCCGGCTCCGCGCTGGTCGAACAGGACAATCCGGTAGACCTCCGGATCGAACATGCGTCCGCTGTCGGTCGAACAGCCCGAGCCGGGGCCCCCATGAAGAACCACCGCCGGCTTGCCACCGGGGTTCCCCCGGACCTCCCAGTAGATGAGCTGGCCGTCGCCCACGTCCAGGAGACCGGACTCGTGCGGCTCGCTGCGAGGGAAGAGTCCCGGCATCTCGTCAGTCTGCCTGTGCGAAATGTGCTTCGCCGTCCGCCGCCGGGTGACTTCTCCGCTCGGCAGCGCCCCAGCTGGGCGACTTCTGCTCTATTTCCGCTCTTAGTCGGGGTCCAGTCCCGCCCCATCCTTGCCCCACCCCGAAGCGTGCGCCCTTGCCCAGAAAACTGGGATGCGGTGAGCCATTCGACTCAAAAATCGGCCTTTTCGGTCTGTCTTTGGCGAAAAAGGCGCGCCTTCGGTTCCAACCTGACGCCTCCTGCGCTCGATCTAGCGAAAGCTGGATGGCGTTCTATCATCAACGCCGGCTGATCGGGTTTAGGTATCCTGTGTCGCGCTGTCGCCTTGCTCAGAGCGCCTTCGAGCTCTCCGACCGGCGCTGGCTCCGAGGAGTGCGTCAGAGGCCGGCCACGGCTTGGGCGATGGGCCGGTCGCCGGCGATGACCGAGAACGTCTTACCGATCGTGTTGGGAGCGTGCAGCGACTCGACGATCGTGGCGGCGACGTCGCCCCGGCTCACCTTGCCGTAGGTACGGACATGCGGCGCGGCGGAGATCAAGCCGCGGGCGGGGTGGTCCGTGAGCCGGCCAGGGCGAACGATGGTGAAATCCAGGCCGCTGGCCCGCACACGGTCCTCGGACTCGGCCTTGGCCGCGAAGTAGGCACGCATCTCCGGCCAGAGCATCCGGACAGCCTTGAGGGGCACCCTGACCAGCGGCGGTTCTTCAGCGTTCCGGACGCCGATCGCGCTGATCAGCACGTAGCGCTTGATCCCGCCTGCTCGGGCCGCGTCGATGAGCTTGACCGCCCCGCCAAGGTCGACGGTCTGCTTGCCTTCGGCGCCGGTCCCCTGCGCGGACCCGGCGGCGAACACCACGGCATCCGCCCCGGTCACCGCGTCGGAAAGGTCGTCGCGCACGAAGTCGGCGATCACGGGCTCAGCGCCCGCACGCTCGAGATCGGGCGCCTGGTCGGCCTTGCGGATCACGCCATGCACGCGGTCGCCGCGCCCGCTGAGGAGCTTGGCCATGAGCAACGCGACCTGACCGTGACCTCCGACGATGACGATGTCCATGGCAGGTGTCGAGCTTACAGAACGCACGCCCATGGGGCCCTAGTCATCGTAGGTTCTCCTGGCCCCGTAGATCGCCCAGGGCATGGGCCTCGACGACGGCTTCCTCAGCAGCCGTCACTGCAAATCCGGGATCGGCCTCTGGGTCCTCCAGTACATCTGCCGCGGCGCGCAACGTGGCGATCAGGCGGCGTCGGCAGCAGCCACTAATCGTCGACACCAGGCTGGCTCCTCCCGCGTCTCCACGCAGGTTGCGTGGAGCCGGTTGATGTATTGCCTTGAGTTCGCAGTCGACTCAGAGCTGATCCGGCGGTCGCCATGCCCAACCGGAAAAGACGGGAAGCGGAGGACCGGCCTCCCCTCGCTTGGCCCGTCTCGCAGCCGATCCGTACTTACGGCTGATGAGCTTGCGGCGATCGGCGAAGTCACGTCCACAGACGTGGCGTACGGGCCCGGGCGACCTGAGCAACTGAGGTCCCACACTCGCGACGACCACCGCATCAACCTTCAAGGACGTTCCAAGTTCCACGAAGGGAGAGATGCGGTGGCGGTCGACAACACGATGGACCCCCTGGCCTGGTTGCGCAAGCACCCCGAGTACGGTGGCGCGCGACGAACGGGCTCGCACGGTCGTGGGCCCTCCGAAGTCCCCCGCTGGGATGCGCACACTGGCGCCACCTCAGGTGCTCATCGAGATGCTGGCCTTGCACCTCAGCGAGAGGGGTCTCACGGGACAGAATCAAGGTTCGCTCGTCTTTCCCGCTCCGGAAGGGACCTTGGTAGTCGCTGCGGCGCTTCAACGAGTGCTCCCCGGCGCCCCCAAAATGCCTAGCCTCCAGGAACGGCGCGCACACAGCGCGCATGCGGCCCGGTACTACTCCACCCACGCGACGGAGGTAGTGGTCACTAGCTGGATGTATGTGGAGCCTGGGAGGAGACTTGAACTCCTGACCTGCGCATTACGAGTGCGAGCAAGTCCCTGTCTGTGGCCAACCACAGACAACCAGCCACTACCTGACCAGGCGTTTCGTGTTAGCCCGCCATCTGGTCCCTGGTCAGAACCTGCACGGATATGGGATGTCATATGGGATGGCCGTGTCGAGGATGACACCTACGATTCGGTGACCGGGGTGAGTCTTCGGCGGTGCGAAGTCGCATAGCCCCTCTCTCTAGTGACCGACGCCCTGTATGAGCGCGCTCGGCAGGGAGCAGTCATGCGATTACAAATGGGCGAGGCGGGTCGGGGCTAGTTCCATCATCTGAGCACGCGGACGCTTCGAGTGGGAAGCTTCCGCGTTGCTCCCGCTGCACTCGCAGGGCCGACTAAGGGTTCCAGCCCTGCGAGAGCCCGACACCAGCCAGCGGTTACTCTCCGTTGCAGTTGGCTGGCAGATCTGCAACAAAGACTGAAGGCGCCGGCCAGAGGGCCGGCACCTTGTCATTTCTACGAGAGTACGCCCGCCATGGCTGTCTGGATTTCCGCCACGTTCCCAGCCTCGATGGCTTGATCTCATGGTGGTGAAGGCCAGCGACGTTCCACAACTCCTTGAGGCCAGCTTGCGACTGGTCAACGACGCCAGATCGTGCGCTGGCAGCTGGCCACTCGCTCATCTGGTGGTTGCTCATCGCCTGGGGCGCCAGCGACCTGTCATTCGCCAGCACCCGTATCAGTCGAGCCAAAACTGTTGGGCTGGAGAGCCTGGGAAGGAGTCAGCCCGAAACCGAGGTGCGTGCCGTACAGATCCATAGCGAGAGCCTGAACCATCGGTGGGGGCGTGATGGCGTTGGCCAGCTTGGTGGAGACCACTTCGATCGTTGTCTTCCGGGTTGGCGAGTACATGGTGGCCGACTCGTAGCCGGCAAAGCTGCCTTCCGCGCCAATGAACCCGCCGGACTCGACGAATCCCAATCCGTAGTGCCACCGGCCGGGACCGTTGTAGTCCCCGGAGAACACGAAGGGAACCGCGTCTTTCTTCGCCTCCCTCCAGACCGCTGGCTTGAGCAGCGCACCCGTCGCCAGGGCACGTGACCAGATCCGCATGTCCGAAAGCGTCGAGACCATGCCCCCATGCGCCCACAGACACGATGCTGGAAGGTCGCTGGCGTCGTCGCTCGCAACCGGCGCCTGGGTGGGGCCCACGTCACCCGTGCCGTACCCGTGGGCGAAGGGCGCGCTCAGACCGCTGCCCGAGGTGGGCAACAGCGTCCGGTGGAGATGCAATGGCCGAGCGATGCGCTGCTCGATCGCCGCGCTCAAAGACTCGCCCGTGACCAGCTCCACGACCCGCCCCAGCAGGTTGTAGCCGTAGTTGCTGTAGGACCACTTGACGCCAGGAGGTGCCACCGGAGGAAACTGCGCCTCAGCGGAGAGGAGTTCTTCTGGCGTGCAGCCGCTGGGCACCTTCGCCTGGACACTTGGCGAGGTGAAGCCGTCCGCCAGACCACTCGTATGGTTCAACAGTTCTCGGATGGTGATCTGGTCGCCGTTAGGGACGCCCGCCACCCACTTGGAGATGTGGTCACCAAGGGACACCTTCCCCTCCCCGACCAGCTGGAGGATCAGGTTGGACGTGAAGGTCTTGGTCTGGCTGGCGATCTTGAACTGCATGTCGGGGCGGAGCGGAGCCCGGGTGGCAAGATCGGCGACACCGGTCGCCGAGACGAAGGTGCCTCTCGGGCTCCAAATGCCGACCAAGACCCCAGGGGTGTGGTTTACGTCCTGGAACTGGCGGATGGTCCTTTGGACCCTTGCCAGTGTCGGCATCGGGAGAGATCCGTCGGCCGCGCTTCTGGTCGACCCCGAAGGGGTGCTGGCGGCAGCGCTCGTCGTACACGCAGAGGCGGCCAAACCTGCGACGAGGACCAGGGTGGCGATCGTTCGAGGCCTGCGCTCGTGACCACTAGTGGGCTGGAAGCCGCGGTATCTGCCCCGCCGACCCAACACAAGGCGATGGCGGTGCGGTCGAGCACGGTTACCTTCGTACAGTGATGCGCCTGTAACCGTGGAACGGTCCATGGGCCCTCCTCTTCTTGGGTGCCCCAGGGCGGCGTGTCCCTGAACCCCCGCGCGACGAATGCCGCCGCTGGTCGGATCGGTGTGCCTCGGGCGGGGCGACCGCCGATCGGCTATGCCGACTGGGGCTGAGCGCGGGTTCTGATGATGATTGCCGATGCTTCGTCGGCTGTCATCGGGGGGCCTACCGGCCGGAGGTCGTGATTCCCGGCGACGCGTGCCAGCTGGTCCAGGGGCGGGAAGGACGGGGTGGGCGGCGGCACGTGCTGGGTGGTGGGCGCCCCCAGTTCGGCAACGAAATCGCGGAACGTCGAGTTGTCGTGGACGACCAGGATCCGTGCCGGCTGGTCGCCCACGACGCGGAAGGCGTGGGGCACACCGCGTGGCATGGACACCCAGGACCCTGTTTCGATCAAGATCTCGTGGTCACCGCAACGGGCGGCCATCTGGCCTTGCAAGACGTACCAGTTGTCGTCGAGGGTGTCGTGGATGTGGAGCGCAGGCGCGTGGCCGACCGGCAGGGTCATCTCCAGGACGATGCCGACCGTCCCTTCGGCGCGCCGGTGCTCGACGACCAGCGTGTCCAGGAACCACCAAGCCTCCGCCGACGCGTTGTCGGGGCCGTCGATCACCGCTGCGCTCATGTCGTCCATCCTTCGGCCCACACTGGAGCTCTTTACATTGGTCAGGTGTCCTGACGGAGATCACCGTAAGGTATCCTGACGATCATGTCAAGCGGAAGTGAGATACGGAGCCGCTACGTCGGCGCATCGATGCGTCTGTTGTGGCAGTGGGTATGGGCCGAGAACTACGAGGGAGTCGTCCGAGCGGGGTACGACGATCTCAACCCCGCCCACGTCGGTCTCTTCCAGCACCCCACACTCGACGGCCGGCGGCTGACCGACATCGCCCAGCAGATGCAGATCACCAAGCAATCCGTGCACGAGCTGGTCGGCCATCTCGAAGCGTGCGGCTACCTCATCCGAATACCCGATCCGGCCGATCGCCGGGCGCGCATCGTGCAGCTCACGGCCAGAGGACGACGGCTGGAAACCGTCATCCGAGCACAGGCCCGCCATGCCGAAGAACGGATCGCGGGTACCCTCGGGCCCCCCCGTTTTGCAGCCTTGCAACAGGCGCTTGAGGAGCTCATCGCCAAGCTCGTCCCGACCAAAGCCGTGTGAGCCTGCTCGAACGACGAACGCCGCGGCGGGGTCCACACACTCCGCACTCGCCCACGAGGTCGTCACCACCGACCGCTCGATCGGTTGACTTCTTGTCAGGTGGGGAACGGAAGTCGTAGAAGCTGCGGGTTCGCAAGGTGGCGCGCCGATGCAAGCAGCCACAGCGTCCTGCGCCCCCAGAATGGCGCTCAGAGCCCGATGGAGGCGAGGTACAGCGACCGTCGGCACAAGTGGCAGCGCCTCCGAACGGTTCTCGTTGAGCATGTCGACGCTTAGGGGACCCCGCACTGCCCTCGTTACGATCAAGTTCGTTACGACGGTTCGGTCCCAGACGGGGGGTTTCCGGGACTGATGGGTTGCCGTCGGCGACAGCGCGATCTCAACACCGGAATAGCGGTGCGCCCCTTGCCTGGCAAAATCATCTTGAGCCGATCCGAGCGATCGTCGAACCGACCAACTGCCAGTAACTGGGCCCGTTGCTGGACGGTTACCGCATCGGGATCCGGAAGGCTTGGACTGCTCCGATAACGATGCGTCGAAGGCCTCAGGAGGCTCGAAGACCGTTCGCGGTCGACGGATCGTGATCCGTCGCTCTACTGCCCTGGTCGCCGGCGCGCTACTTGGCTGACGTTAGCCTCCGAGACAAAGGCCTCAAAGCCTTCGGGACTAGCAGCTCGTCCCGAGCGAACCGACTCGCCTGCCACTCCTCCAGGATTTATTGCATCGAATCCGCGGTGATCCTCCATTCTCACCGTGACGGCGACAGCGTATCGGCGAAGAGGGCCGCCAGCTCGTCCCAGTGGCGTTCGGCCGCGGCCTCGTTGTAGACGGGGAAATCGGCCATGGTCCAGCCATGTAGCGCTTCGGCGTAGGTCTCACAGCGGTGATCTACCCCGGCGTCACTGAGCGCCTGATCGAGCCGGATGGCCATCTCCGGTGGGTAGGAGTTGTCGTGGTCCGCCCCGGCGACGTAGACGCGGGCCTTGATCTGGGGTGCCAGCAGGTGGGGGCTGAGCTCGGAGTCGGTGGCCAGATTCCCTCCGTGGAAGCTCGCCGCGGCGGCGATGCGGTCGGGATAGGTGCCCGCAGCCGTCAAGGACATCCCCCCACCCATGCAGTAGCCGGTGGTGCCCACCTTGGTCCCGGCGACGTCGTCTCGGCCGTCGAGGTAGGCCAGGAACGCCTCGGTGTCCTCGCCGGTCCGTCGGTTGTCGGTCGAGGCGAACAGGTGGCCGATTGCTGCTCTAGCGTCGCCAGAGGCGAAGACCTTTTCAGGTTCCAATGGTTCGTAGGGGCCGGCCCGGTAGAAAAGATCGGGCACCAGCACCACGTAGCCGCAGTCGGCCAGCCGTTGGCCCATCTCGAAGATCGTCGGACGGATCCCGAGACCGTCCATGTAGAAAATCACTGCCGGATGCCGCTCGTCTCCTAACGGTGTGAATACGTACGCCGGGCACTCGCCGTCACGAGTACGGATCGAAACCTGCTCGTCGCCCACCTGGTCGCCTCCTTGTTGTGGTTGTCACGATCATGCCGGGAAGCTGAACGGTTCTGCCACCTCCGTCCCTACGCCTCGGACATGAGACAACACCATCGACTTGAATGCCTGCAACGGCGGTGGTGTCGGCAAGAGCGTGGCTCGCGTGCCGTCGTGCTCGGATCGGGTACGGCGAAAACTGGGACGTGTCACCTCTCGCGGGCCTGGAGGTGCCTGAATCTCATCTCAGGCTGTCATGCGAATCCGCTCCGGGCCTTCATGCGCTCAGGCCTTCGGAAGCTCAGGGTCCGGTTGGTAGCCGCTGAAGAGCCAGCCGAGCTGGCGGGCGGACACGGCGGGGCGACTCTTCGGAGCCTCTGCCAGCCTGCGCCGCAGCACAGACTCCAGGTTGTAAGCCCGCTCGGGTGGTTCGGGCCAGACGAGGCTCTCATATCCCTCGGGCTTGCCAGGTGCGGCCTCGCCTTCAGGTATCTCCCCGAACAGGTCCATCGCTCGATAACGCAGGAGGTTCAGAACTTCGGGGTGATTCGATCCATCGGTAGTCTTGGCCAGGAACGCTGGCGTAGCGCATAGGTTCCAGAGCGCAGTGTATGTCTGCATGTTCCGAGGGTCGCCCCACACATGGTTGTACTGGACGTCACGACCTTTCGAACGTTGTCCTGACCATAGGAAGGCGAGCGTGGGACCCGTGTTGTCGTCAAACATGACGGGCTCACCGTCCGGCATGGTGCCGATCACCCCACGTCCAGCAGGGTCTCGGACGTGCCGGAAGAGAGGTCTTCCATCAGTCTGATGGACCGTTTCGGGGCTGAGGAAGACAGTATGGGCCGCTACGGCATGGATCACGCTGTCATAACCGGCCCGCTTCACCATGGACGAGAGGGCTTCAACCCCGTCAAGGATGTCGCGCGATCGTCGGTGACCAGCCCGAGGTTCGATAGCTTCCCCATCAGAGGGGGAGAACACCACTGAGTCGCCAAGGCGGACTTCCGTAACCCGTCGACCTGTTGTGAGACCTGGTGTTGGCCCACCATGAACGATGCTCTCGGGCACTGGCCGGAAGCCCTCCGAGCAACGGATCCAGCTCAGCGAAGGTCAATGAGAGAGGTTCGTCGGCAGGAGCTACTTCGAGCTGATGTCGCAAGGCTTCATATTTCGAGGACACGTCGACCGTATGTTTGATTCGGGCGACCTTCGGAGGGAGGGATGGTGGCAGGCTTCACGGACGTACTGAGGGGGTATGCGCTGCCAGTCCATCAACGCGACCGGTTCCGTTGCCGATACTGCGGCCTAGATGGCACAGCGTCTTTCGCCAACTAGATTTCCCTGTCGTGGGATCACTTGCTTCCTCGGGGCCATCCGAACAGGGACAACTTGGACTACATCGTCACGGCATGCATGTTTTGCAATAGGGCAGACAATCGCTACTTCGACCTGGCTGCGAGGCGTGGCCTTCGCTTTGAGGGGCTAATGCCTGATGAGTTGGTCGCCCAGCGACTCCACTTCGTCGAAGCGACCCGGCACAGCTACCGGGAGTTCTGGATCTAGAACGTCCAGGCCGACTAACGAGCCCACTCCATGGGACGTTCACCGGAGCTTCGCATCAAGGTAATGAAGGACGGTACGCGCGGCGTTGATGATGAGGTGGGCCTCAGGCTCGTCGAGTAGTTCGCTGTTGGGGTGGGCGACGCTACTACCTCAGAAATAGCCCTTGAGCTGCGAGCCTGGGAGGAGATTCGAACTCCTGACCTGCGCATTACGAGTGCGCTGCTCTACCAACTGAGCTACCCAGGCGGACCCGGTCAGGGTAGTCGGTTCCCGTCCGCCCTCCCGTCCCCCTGCCGACGAAGCTCCGGCCTAGAGAAGCGAGAGGCGCACGAACAAGGCCTCGAGGAGCAGCCGCTCGTTGGGATTCCTCTCCAGGGTGGCGGTCGTCTCGGACACCATGGCGGCCGCCCGCTCGTACGGCGCGGCCTCGGTCACCTGGCCGCCCGGTGAACCCGCCATCCGCAGGGCGTCGACCAGCCGGTCCCGGTAGGCGCGGGCCAGGACTCCGAGGCCGGCGCGCAGCTCCCAGGTCCGCAATTGCCGCTCCTCCCGGTGGTGGCGATCGGTGATCTCCCGGCGGCGGGGGAGCCCCCGCTCGCCCATCGTCTTGGCCTCCTCGGTCAGGCGCTCGATCTCGGCCGCCTGCTGGGCACGCAGCGGCGCCAGGCCGGCCTCGCCTGCCGCCAGCAGCTCTCGCGCCAACGTCGCGGCCGCAGCACCGGTTCCGTCCAACCGATCCGGCACGGAGCGCCAGAGCGCCACGCGGGCGGCGTGGCCCGGATCCTCGGCCAGCAGCCGAGCCCGCTCGAGATCGCCCCCGCAATCCGCCGCGACCTCTGCGGCCTCACCGGGCGACGTGCCACGATCGACGAGCCAGCGGGCGACTTCCTCCTCCCCGATCGGCTTGAACTCGATCGTCACGCACCGGCTGGCGACGGTGACCAGCTCCGGCGGCACGTCGTCGGCGATCAGGACGAAGACCGTGCTCGGCGGCGGCTCCTCGAGCGTCTTGAGCAGGGCGGGTGCCGACCGGATGGCCAGGTGGACGTCGCCCACGACCAGCACCTGGCGCGTCGACTCGAACGGCCGGTGCTGGGAGAGCCCCACCAACCGCCGGGCCTCGTCGACGCCGACGGCAGGGCCGGTGCGCTCGACCACGACGAGATCGGGATGGGTCCCCTCGAGCGCCCGCCGGCAGGTATCGCACTCGCCACACCCGCCGCGCGGGCAGAGCAGCGCGGCGGCGAAGGCGCGAGCGGCCTGGCGCCGCCCCGTCCCGGGCGGCCCGCAGAAGAGATAGGCGTGCACGGGTCGTCGCGCGGCGGCGCGCAACGCCTCGACCGCCGCCTCCTGACCGATCACGTCCGCGAAGAGCGTTTCGACGGGAGCCCCTTCGACCGGCGGGAGCTCGCCCGACCGCTGCGCCGCGACCGCGCTCATGCTCGTCCCCAACGTGCCCGGACTGCCTCTGCCACCGCCTCGGCCACCTCCTCGGGGCTCGCCGATCCGTCGACCACGGCCCAACCCTCGGGATCCTCGCGCGCCATCGCGACGAAACCCTCGCGGACGCGACCATGGAAGGCGCGGTCGAGCGACTCGAGCCGGTCGGGCGCGGCGGCCCGGAGCCGGGCCCGGGCCACCTCCACCGGGACGTCGATCAGCACCGACAGGTCCGCCTCCACCCCGGCACAGGCCCATCGAGCGAGCTGCCGCAGCCCGTCGACGTCCAGACCGCGACCCCATCCCTGGTAGGCCAGAGTCGATCCGGTGTAACGGTCCGTCACGACCCAGCGACCGGCGTCGAGGGCGGGCGAGATCACCTCGACCACGTGCTGGGCGCGATCGGCGGCCATCAGCAAGGCCTCCGCTCGGGCGACGGGAGCGTCGTCGGGTCCGGGCGAGAGTGTCAGCCGGCGCAGCTCGCGGCCGAGCGCCGTAGCGCCCGGCTCCCACGTGGCGAGTGCGTCGAGGCGTCGGGCCAGCAGCGCGGTCTGGGTCGACTTGCCCGAGCCGTCGATGCCCTCGAGGGCTATCAGGCGGCCCCGTTCGGCGCCCGCCCCCGGGCCGGCGTCCTCTCGCTCGGGAGACACCTGGGACACGCCTCAGCTATCGGACGCTGCGTCGTCGCTCGCCTTCTCGGCCGTGGCCTTACGCGTTGTCGCCTTGGTCCCGGCGGCCCTCTTGGCCGCCGCCTTCTTGGCCGTGGTCTTCTTCGCGGGAGCCTTGCGTCCGCCGGCCTTCTTGGCCGGTGCCTTCTTGGCCGTGGTCTTCTTTGCCGGCCGCTTGGACGCCGACGCTCGCCGCCGCGTCGAAGGTCCGGCGGCACGCCGCTCGGCCAGCAGCTCGGACGCACGGTCGAGCGTGATGGACTCGACGTCGTCTCCCCGGCGCAGGGACGCGTTGGTGGTCCCATCGGTGACGTAAGGACCGAAGCGGCCGCTCTTCACGACGATGGGCTGTGAGGTGTCCGGGTCGTCGCCGAGGGTGCGCAAGGGTGCCGCGGCGGTACGACCCCGCCCGCGCTTGGGCTGCGCGAACAGCTCGAGGGCGTGGTCCAGCTCGACGGTGAGCAGCTGCTCTTCCGTGTCGAGGCTCCGGGTGTCGGTGCCCCGCTTGAGGTACGGCCCGAACCGGCCGTTGGCCGCCACGATCTCCTCCCCGGTGCCGGGGTCCAAACCGACCGTTCGAGGCAGCCGGAGGAGCTCGAGCGCCTGTTCCAGCGTCACCGTGCTGGGCGACATCGACGAGAAGAGTGAAGCCGTCCGGGGCCGGTCGCCCCCCTCCACGACCTCGCCCAGCTGGACGTAGGGGCCGTAGCGGCCCGCCTTCACGAGCACCGGCAGGCCGGTGTCCGGATCCTCACCGAGCTGTCGGTCCTGGGACGGCGCCGCGAGGAGCTCCTCGGCACGCTCGACGGTCAGCTCATCCGGCGCGAGGTCCTCGGGGATCGATGCCCGGTCGTCGCCCCGCTGGAGGTAGGGGCCGTAGCGTCCCACCCTCACGACGATCAATCGGTCCTCGGCGTCCATGCCGATCGGTATGGAGTTGATCTCCCGGGCGTCGATCTCGCCGAGGTGCGTCGCCACGGCGGTCTTGAGCCCGAGGTCCCCCGTGGCTCCGTTGGATGCTCCCGCCCCGAAGTAGAAGCGGGTCAGCCACGGCAGGGCCTCCTGCTCCCCGCTCGCGATGCCGTCGAGGTCGTCCTCCATCGCCGCGGTGAAGCCGTAGTCGACGAGCTCGCCGAAGTAGCGCTCGAGGAGGCCCACCACGGCAAAGGCGGTGAAGCTCGGCACGAGGGCGGTGCCCTTCTTCCACACGTAGCCCCGATCGAGGATGGTGGCGATCACGCTGGCGTAGGTCGAAGGTCGACCGACGCCGAGCTCCTCCATCGCCTTGACGAGAGAGGCCTCCGTGTAGCGAGCGGGCGCCTGCGTGGTGTGCGAGCCGGAGGCGAACTCCTCGCCGGTCACTGCGTCGCCCTCGGCCAGCGGTGGGAGGTGCACCTCCCGATCGGCCAGCTCGGCCTCGGGGTCGTCCTCGCCTTCCACGTAGGCGCGCAGGAACCCGGGGAAGGAGATCACCTTGCCGCTCGCCGAGAACTCCACGGCGACGCCGGCGAGCGCGGCGCGGGCTGCCGAGCCGTTGGTGGCGCCCTCGGGGACCGCGGCCACGAGGCGAACCTGGGCGCTCGTGCCGGTGGCGTCCGCCATCTGGGAGGCGACGGTGCGCTTCCAGATGAGGTCGTAGAGCCGGAGCTCGTCGCCGCTCAGGCTGCGCGAGGCCTCGTCGGGCGTGCGGAACGTCTCGCCGGACGGCCGGATGGCCTCGTGCGCCTCCTGGGCGTTCTTGACCTTGCGCTCGTAGCGGCGCGGCTTGTCCGGCACGTACCGAGACCCGTAGAGCGAGGTGGCCTGGGAGCGCGCAGCCCGCAGCGCCTCGTCCGAGAGGTTGGTCGAGTCCGTCCTCATGTAGGTGATCCAGCCCTGCTCGTACAGGCGCTGGGCCACCTGCATGGCCCGCTGCGCGCTGAACCGCAGCTTGCGGCCGGCCTCCTGCTGGAGCGTCGACGTCATGAAGGGGGCGGCGGGGCTGCGGCGGAAGGGGCGCTCGTTGACCGAGCTCACCTCGAACTCCTGCCCCGTCAGGGCCCCCGCCAGGAACGTGGCCTCATCCTCTGCCAGGACCCGCACCGGGGTCTTGGCCTCGAGCTCACCCGTAGACGAGAAGTCACGCCCCGTGGCGAGCGGCGTGCCGTCGACGGCCACGAGCGAGGCGGCGAAGGCCGAGGGCGTCGGCACCTGCTCGGCCGAGCCGCCGCCGGGACCTGGGGAACCGGCGGAGCCGTTGGGTGACCCCTGGGACGAGCCGTTCACCGATCCGGCCGAGCCGGCCGTCGCCCCACCTGCGGCGGCCTGGAAGGTGCCCTCGACGCCCCACCAGGTCGCGGCCCGGAAGCGCATCCGGGCCCGCTCGCGCTCGACCACCATCCGGGTGGCGACGCTCTGGACCCGGCCGGCCGACAGCCGAGGCATCACCTTCTTCCAGAGCACCGGCGAGACCTCGTAGCCGTAGAGGCGGTCGAGGATGCGCCGGGCCTCCTGGGCGTCGACCAGGCGCCGGTCGAGGTCTCGCCAGTCGTCGACGGCTCGCCGGATGGCCTGCGGGGTGATCTCGTGAAAGACCATCCGCTTGACCGGCACGCGTGGAGACAGGACCTCGATGAGGTGCCAGGCGATCGACTCGCCCTCCCGGTCCTCGTCGGTGGCGAGATACAGCTCGTCGGCGTCTCGAAGCTGCCGCCGGAGGTTCGTCACCACGGATTTCTTGTCGGGCGAGACCACGTAGAGCGGCTTGAAGCCGTTGTCCACGTCGACCCCGAGCCGGGCCCAGGTCTCCCCCTTCAGAGCCGCGGGGACCTCGTCCGCGCCGCGGGGCAGGTCACGGATGTGGCCGATCGACGACTCGACCACGAATTCGGGCCCGAGCATGCCAGCGATCGTGCGGGCCTTGGCCGGGGACTCGACGATGACCAGGGCGCGGCCCGGGCGGGTCGTGGATCCGTCGTCCGCGGATCTGCGCTCAGTGCGGGGCGTCGCCATGGTGTGGGAAAGGCTGCTGAGGCTCGGGGGGTCCTGTCAAGAGCGACATGGGAAATCCCACCGGGCGGGCGTTCCCGTCGACTCGTCTACCAGACGGATGCGCCGAGAGGGCCGCGGGGCCTCCGAACCGCCTGCACGACCGAGTCAGACCTGGTCAACGGCCACCGCAGGGATGGCCGGCTCGGATCGGGTCTCCCCCGACGTCGCCCCCCTCGCCGTCTCCACCGGCGAGGCCCGGAGACTTGCGCTTGGAAAAGGCCACGGCCGCCAGGAGCACGACCAGGGCGCCGGCCGCGATGGCGTACCGGGCCCCGTTGTTGTTGCGGAGGGTGATGACGGCCGGCAGGATCAGCAGGGCGACCAGGTTCATCACCTTGATCAGGGGGTTGATGGCCGGGTCCGGCGGTGTCCTTGAACGGGTCCCCGACGGTGTCGCCGATGACGGCCGCTTTGTGCGCTTCGGAGCCCTTCCCACCCTCGTGGCCGTCCTCGATGTACTTCTTCGCGTTGTCCCAGGCTCCACCGGAGTTGGAGAGGTTGTTGGCCATGAGCTGGCCGGTCAGGATCGCGGCGGCCAGGAAGGCACCCAGGGCCCGGTAATTGATCCCGAAACCGACGATGACCGGCGACAGGATGGCCAGCAGGGCCGGGGTGGCGAGCTCCCGCTGGGCGGCCGCGGTGCAGATCGAGATGACGCGGCCGTACTCGGGCTTCTCCTTGTAGTCCATGATGCCGGGATGCTCGCGGAATTGGCGTCGCACCTCTTGGACGACGGTGCCCGCCGACCGCCCGACCGCACGAATGGCCAGGGACGAGAACAAGAAGACGACGGAGCCGCCGATCAGCAGTCCGCAGAACGTCGTCGGGTTCGCCAGGTTGATCTGGGTGGCCAGGTTCTGGAAGAGCTTGACGCCCGTCGCCCGAAGGCCGAGCTGCGAGCCGGTGGTCTCGATGAACGAGGCGAACAGTGCGACCGAGGCGATCACCGCCGAACCGATGGCCACCCCCTTCGTGATGGCCTTGGTGGTGTTGCCCACCGCGTCGAGGCTCACCATGACCCGCTCGGCCTCGCCGGTGAACTCCCCGGACATCTCCGCGATTCCCGCGGCGTTGTCCGACACGGGCCCGAAGCTGTCTTCCGACACGATCATCCCCGTCGTCGCCAGGAGGCCGATGCCGATGAGCGCCACCAGGTAGAGCGAGTACTCGATGTTGCCGTCGCCGAGCCCGATCGCCACACCGATGGCGATCGCGATGGCGATGATCGCCCATACCGACGACTCGAGGCCGATGGCGAAGCCGGAGAGGACCGTGGTCGCCGGACCCGGTCCGGGCCGACTCGGCGATCTCTCGGACCGGGTTGCGTTCGGTCGACGTGAAGTGCTCGGTGATCTGGCTGAGGGCCAGCGACAAGACGACGCCCGTGAAGACGGCCCAGAACAGCTTGAGGTTGTGCACGTAGTACTGGGCGACGAAGAACGCAGCCACGACGGTCAGCAGGGCCGCCGACCAGTAGCCACGGTTGATCGGGGCCATGGCCGTCCGGTCTCGGCCGATGGCCCGCACCAGATACACGCCGACCACGGATGCGACGATGCCGAACGCCGGGATGATCAGGGGGAAGATCACGGCCGGCGTCGGGTTCGAGTGGATGGTGCGGAAGGCCGCGTAGCCGAGGATGAGCGACGAGATGATGGTGATCACGTAGGACTCGAAGAGGTCGGCCGCCATCCCCGCGCAGTCGCCCACGTTGTCGCCCACGTTGTCCGCGATGGTGGCGGCGTTGCGCGGATCGTCCTCGGGGATGCCCGCCTCCACCTTGCCCACGAGGTCCGCTCCGACGTCGGCGGCCTTGGTGAAGATGCCGCCGCCGACCCGCATGAACAGCGCGAGCAGCGAGGCCCCGAAGGCGAAGCCCACCAGCACGGCCGTGGCGTAGTTCTGGAAGATGAACACGATCGTGGTGGCGCCGAGCAGCCCCAGCCCGACGCAGAGCATCCCGGTGATGGCTCCGGTGCGGAAGGCGACTCGCAGGGCCCCCGGCATCGTGCCGTTCCGGGCGGCAGCGGCGGTCCGCACGTTGCCGCGCACCGCCAGGCTCATGCCGATGAAACCGGTCAGCCCCGAGCAGATCGCGCCGGCCAGGAAGCAGATGACCCGGTAGATCCCGGCCTGCCAGAAGCTGAGGGCGAGAATCTCGTGGCCGTCGGAGATGATCGGGAAGCCGAGCGGCCCGGTCTTGACCACCTTGGTGGCCGTGAAGAAGATCAGCACCGCGAGGGGTACGACGATGACGATGATGACCCGGAACTGGCGCCTCAAGAACGCCAGGGCCCCCTCCTGGATGGCACCGGCGATCTCGCGCATCGTGGGTGTGCCCTGGTCGGCCGCCAGGACGCCGCGCATGAGGATCAAGCCCACCGCGATGCCCACGAACCCCGCGATCAGCGCGAGGACGAGCCATACCTTGTCGCCGCCCGTGAGGTGGAAGGCCTGGTACCCGCCTTCCGAGGCGAGCTGCATCATGCCCGGTGTTCCCTTTCTCCTATGTCGCTACGTCGCTGCCGTCGATGGCGCCGTCGCACCCGTCCGCCCATCGGGACGGTCGGGGGCCACGGCCCCGGTTCGTCGACCAAGGTCCCCGCACCGCGGGTCCTGCCCTGGATCCTGGGCTCCTGCGAGCCGGCGCGCCGAGACGGGCCGGATCGAGCCTGGGCGACGATAGCGACTGGCTAGAGACGGGGCAAGAATGCCGGGGGCGCCTCAGCCCCCGTCGGCCCCCGCGACCAGCTCGTACTCGGGATTGAGCATCGCCAGTCGACGCCGCCACTCCCCCACCATGCCCTCGACCACCATGCGGGCGCCGGGCTCGATGCCCGGCACCTGCGGCCTGCCCTGGAAGACCAGGAGGAGCGCGCCCGAGCTGTCCGCCAGGACGCATTCGAGGTTGGAGGTCCCCCCTCGCGGCTGCACCCGGACCGACCGCACGCGCCCGGCGACCTTGGCCCGCTGACGCCAGCGGACCTCGCCGATCGGCCGGGTGCCGGCCGATCGGAGTGCGAGGGCGGCATCGGCCGGGCCGAGGCTGACCTTGGCCTTTTCCCGCTTGCTGGCCTTGGCACGGGCCTTCGCGTCGTGACCGTCGGCGCCGTGGACCCCTTCGGCGGCGGCCACCGGTTCGAGGACCGTCTCCGGGGATGCTGGGACCCCGCCCTCCCCGGCCTGGTCGCGATCCTTGCCGTCCTCCGGGGGCGTCCTCTCGAAGAGGGCACGGACCCCGGGGAACCGCACGTCGCCCTCTCCCTCGAGGTTGTAGGGGACGATCGTGGCGCTCGCGTGGGGGATCCGGCTGACGGCGGTGGCGATCTTGTCCGCCGTGCGATCGTGCAGGAGCAGGCGCCAGCTCGAGACGAAGCCGCGACGGGGGAGCAGGATGGTGACCTCGGTCTCGCCGTCCGACACGGCGTCGGCGACGAGCTCGACGGCCGCCCGTGTGGACCGGCGGTCCGGGCACTCGACGATGTCGAGGGGGAGGCGGGAGAGCGCGACGCTGCTCCACTCCTGCTGCAGGTCTCTCGACGCCTGGCTGTCCAGGTCGAAGTGGACGACCCGGAGCTCGTCGGGCAGGAGGGTCCGGGCGTACTGGATAGCCCGCGCGGCCGCAAGGTCCAGCGCGTCGATGAGGACGATCACCACGTGGCGCCGCAGGAGCGGGGCCTCGCAGGCCTCCACGGCACCGACCTCGAGCTCCGTGTCCTCGCGGGCGTACTGCCGGTGGAGGCGGAGGAGCACCAGGACTCCGAGCGGGAGGATCACGACGATCGCCCACGCGCCTTCGGTGAATTTCGTGATGATGATGACGATGTCGACGATGAACGTGAGCACGCAGGCCCCGCCGTTGATCCACGCTCCCCTGCGCCAGCCGGGTTCCCGATTGCGCAGGTGGAACCGGAACATGCCCGCACCCGCCATGGTGAACCCCGTGAAGACGCCGATCGCGTAGAGCGGGATCAGCTTGTCGACGCGGGCCTGGGTGATGAGCAGCAGCAGGCACGAGACGACGGCGAGCACGATGATGCCGCTCGAGAAGACCAACCGGTGTCCCCGGCGCATCAGCCTCCGGGGCAGGTAGGAGTCCTCGGCGGCGAAGCTCGCGAGGAAGGGGAAGCCGGTGAAGCTCGTGTTGGCCGCCAGGATCAGGATGACCATGGTGCTGGCCTGCAACAGGATGTAGAGGAGCTCGCCCGCCCCGCCCTGGCCGTAGACGTCCTTGGCGATCTGCGAGACCACGGTCGGGGTCCCCGAGACGTAAGGCACCGGGTGGATGATGGTCGCGAGGAAGCTGACCCCGAGGACGAGCGTGCCCAGGATGCAGGCCATCCAGACCATGGTGATGCGGGCGTTGCGGGATTCGGGCTTCTGGAAGACGCTGACCCCATTCGAGATCGCCTCGGTCCCGGTCAGGGCGGAGCCGCCCGAGGCGAACGAACGCAGGAGCACGAAGATGGAGGCGCCGTAGATGAGGCCGGTGCCCGAATGGCCGGCGGGGAAGGCGCCCGGCAGGTTGATGGAATGCGCGTGGAGCTGTCCCGCCGTGTGCCGGACGACGCCCATCACGAGCAGCACCGCCATGTTCGCCACGAAGAAATAGGTGGGGAAGGCGAACACCCGCCCCGCCTCCCGCACCCCTCGCAGGTTGGCGTAGGTGATCACGATGACCAGTCCGATGGCGATCCACACGGTGCCCGACGTGAGCGAGGGGAAGACCGAGGTGATGGCGGCGACGCCCGCCGCCACCGAGACGCACACGGTCAGCGTGTAGTCGATGAGCAACGACACGGCCGCCACCTGGGCGACCTTGGGTCCGAGGTTCTCCCTGCTCACGACGTAGGCGCCGCCCGCCTTCGTGTAGAACTTGACGACTTCGAGGTACGAGAGCGTCACGAAGACGAGCACGACGATCACCGCGATGGTGACCGGCATGAGCAGTGCGAACGCCGCCACCCCGATCAGCTGCACGAGGGGGATCAGGGCCTGCTCCGACGCATAGGCCGAGGACGAGATGACGTCCGACGACAGAACGGCCAGCGCGGTGCGCTTGTTGAGGCGCTCGCTGGCCAGGCGCTCGGTGGTGAGGGGCGGGCCGAGGAGGCGGTTCTTTAGGCGGTAGCGAAAGGTCTCGGGGAACTTCGCCGCCACGTCCTCCGGCAACAGGGTCCGGGAGGGCGGCGGCGGTGGCGGCGAGGCTCGAGGTCCTGGTACGGCAGCATTCCTCGCGTCCAGCTCGGCCACGCCCACACCGTAACGTCCGCCGCCACCTCCGGAGTTATGGGCCGTGGCTTGTCACCCACACGGGGGACGTGTTGCACTGTGCACGGTGCGTGAGCAAGGCAGACGTCGAGGCGGCACGGGCGGGCGCCCCGGCGCGGCTATTGGGCGCGGGTAGCCGTCCGGATGCACGTGATCGTGGTCGGGTGCGGCCGGGTGGGCTCGGGGCTGGCCATCGCGCTCACCGCGGAGGGGCACAGCGTGGCCATCCTCGACAAGAACGAGCGCGCCTTCCGGCGGCTCCCGGACGAATGGGAGGGGCTCCGCCTCGTGGGCTCCGGCTTCGACCGGGACGATCTGGAACGGGCCGGGGCGGTCGGGGCCCATGCGCTCGCGGCGGTCACGAGCGGGGACAACAGCAACATCTTGACCGCCCGGATCGCGCGCGAGACCTACCAGATCCGCCAGGTGGTCGCCCGCATCTACGACCCCCGCCGGGCCGAGATCTACCTGCGGCTGGGCATCCCGACTGTTGCGACGGTGACCTGGACGATCGAGCAGGTGCGGCGGCGACTCTTCCCGGAGTGGCTGCACCGAGAGTGGTCGGACGCGTCGGGTCGGCTCCTCCTCGTCCATCGCGAGCTGCCGCTCACCTGGGGCGGGCGCCCCCTGCTCGATATCGAGGTTCCCGGCGAGGTTCGCCTCGTGTCCGTGACTCGTGCGGGTGTCCCGAGGCTCGACCTCCGGGACCTGGTCGGCCAGGACGGCGACGTCCTGCACCTGGCGGTCATCCAGGACGCCGTGGACATGCTCGACAGCCGGTTGGCCGCTCGACCCGGAGAGGCGGCCGCTCCCGCCGGGCCGGCTCGGTAGTCCCGAGAGAGGGAGGATTCCGTGCAGACGAGCGCGTCGGAGGTGGAGCGGTGAAGGTCGTCGTGGCCGGCGGAGGCAGCGTGGGCACGGCCATCGCCAGCGAGCTCTCTGCGAACCACCACGACGTCCTGGTGATGGAGCGCGACCCCGAGATCGTCCGGCGCCAGCGTGAGGAGCCAGGCGTGACCTGGATGGCGGCGGACGCCTGCGAGGTGGCGTCCCTCGACCTGGCCGGGCTGGCGTCCGCCGACGTGGTCGTCGCGGCGACCGGGGACGACGAGGACAACCTCGTGATCTCGCTCCTCTCCAAGCAGGAGTTCGCGGTCCCCCGGGTGGTGGCCCGGGTCAACCATTACAAGAACCAGTGGCTCTTCACCGAGAGCTGGGGGGTCGACGTCTCGGTCTCGACGCCCCAGCTGCTCACCGCCCTGGTCGAGGAGGCCGTGTCCGTCGGCTCCCTCGTCCGCCTGCTGCAGTTCCAGCAGGGCGCCGCCCACCTCGTCGAGGTCACCCTGGCCGACGACTCGCCGGCCGCCAAGACGGCCATCGCCGATATCGACTTCCCCCGTCAGGCGACGATCGTGGCCATCGTGAGGGACGACCACCTCGTGGTTCCCCGGGGGGATGTCGTGCTCGAGCCCGCGGACGAGGTGCTGGTCCTCGTGACCGCAGAGGCCGAGGCCGACGTGCAGCAGCTGTTCATCGGCGACTGAGGTCAATCGGCAGCTGAGGCAATCGGCAGCTGAGGCAATCGGCAGCTGACCCATGAGCGAGCCCGTGCGGCCCTACGATTGGGAGTGGTGCAAGCGGCCTTCTTCGACCTGGACAAGACGGTGATCGCGAAGGCCTCGATGGCCGCCTTCTGGCGTCCCCTCCGGCGCGGGGGGCTCCTCACGCGCCGACTCGTCGCCCGGGCGATCGTGGCCCACCTGACCTACCTGTACCTCGGCGCGGACGAGGGTCGGATGTCTCGCATCAAGGACGGCGTGCTGGCCGGGACCAAGGGCTGGAACCGCGACGAGGTCCGCCAGATCGTTCGTGACGCCCTGTTCGAGACCGTCGAACCGATCATCTACTCCGAGGCGCTCGAGCTCATCTCGGAGCACCGCTCCCTCGGCCACCGCGTCTATCTGGTGTCCGCCTCCCCGGAGGAGGTCGTCGAGCCGTTGGCCGAGGTCCTCGGCGCAGACGGAGCCGTGGCCTCCCGGGCCGAGCTGGACGCAGACGGGTGCTACACCGGCCAGATGGCCTTCTACGCCTCCGGTGCGAACAAGGTGACGGCCATCGAGGAACTCGCGGCGCGCCACGGGCTCGATCTCTCGGAGTCGTGGGCCTACTCGGATTCGGCCACCGACCTCGGGATGCTCGAGCTCGTCGGGCACCCGGTGCCGGTCAACCCCGATCGCGCCCTCGCCAAGATCGCCCGCGAGCGGGAATGGGACGTGCGCGAATTCACCAAGCCGGTCCGCCTGAGGAACCGGGTGTCACCCCGGGTCCCCCTGGCCACCGCCGGCCTGGCTGCGGCGGCCGCCGTCCTGGCCTGGCGCTGGGGCCGGCGCGCGCACCTCCGCCCCGCGACCGGGGTCCGTATCTAGGCGGTTCTCGGCGATCTCCGCGGGAATCCGACCCGGCTCCGGGATCCGGGCGGCGGATCACCACCCGGCAGGGCGCTGCCCCGGTCGGTGCCGAGAGCGAGCGCTTCGGATCAGGTGGAGCGGAGCCGCTTGGCGGCGACGATTCCGACGGCGACGAGGAGGGCGACGAGCACAAGCTTCTTCATGGGTCGCGATCCTAGAGGCTCGGACGTCAGACCGTCAGAAGGTCACGAGCTCCCGTGTCGGAAGAGGGGTGGCGGAGCTTGGACATCGCTCGCGCCTCGATCTGGCGGATCCGCTCCCGGGTCAGGTTGAAGTGCTCCCCGACCTCCTCGAGGGTCCGGGGCTCCCCACGGTCCAACCCGAATCGCAGGCGAAGGATCTCCCGCTCGCGCTCGTCCAGCGGCGAGAGCAGGCGGCCGATCTCCTCGGGGAGCAGGGACACGGCGGCCACCTCGAAGGGGGACTCCGCGGATCGATCCTCCACCACGTCGCCGAGCTCGGCGTCGCCGTCCTCCCGGAGGGGCTCGGAGAGCGAGAGGGGCTCGGCCCGGAAGCGCAACGCCTCGATGAGCTTGTCCTCGGGCATCTCCACCTCGATGCCGAGCTCTGCCAGGGTGGCCGGTCGACCGAGCTTGAGCTCGAGCCGGGCCTGGGCCTTTTGCACCCGGGCCAGGGTGTCGCCGGCATGCACGGGGAGCCGGATGGTGCGACCGGTGTTGGCGATGCCCCTGGTGATGGCCTGGCGGATCCACCAGGTGGCGTAGGTCGAGAACTTGAAGCCCTTGCGCCAGTCGAACTTCTCGACGGCGTGCATGAGCCCGAGGTTGCCCTCCTGGATCAGGTCCAGCAGGGGTAGGCCCGAGGCCTGGTATTTCTTGGCGATCGAGACCACAAGGCGCAGGTTGGACTGCACGAAGGTCTGCTCGGCGCGCTCCCCGTCGATCAGCGCCCGGCGAAGCTCGCGCCGCCGAGCGGTCGAGCAGGTCTTGCCCGTCTTGCCGAGCTCCTCGTCGGCGTCCCGACCAGCCTCGATGGCCTGGGCGAGGCGAACCTCATCGTCCTTGGTCAGTAGGGGGTATTGACCGATATCCGTGAGATAGAGGCGTACGAGATCCTCATCATCCCGTTCGATGCGTTCCTTGGCCAAGGTCGAAGAACCCTCCACGCCGGCGGTCGCCGCTCCATGGCCCGGAGCACCGCGAACCTGAATCTCTGCTGAACCCGCCCCCCACTACCTGGGGGAAAGGTGGTGTGCCGACATCCTAACGGGGCCGTCAAGATCTCAGGCCGCCTCCTCCGGGGGGCGCACCGGCCAAGGGACGAGCCCGGGAGCCACACCGGCGGCGGCGACCACGCTTTCGAGGCCCACCTGGACGGCCCCGGCGGCGCTCACGTCCGCCGGGGTGCGGAGCGCCGTCTGGAGGAGGCGCTCACCCGTCTGCCAGGACTCGACCTCGTCCCGCAGCACCATGCGGAGGATCCGGATCGTGGGCCCGTCGGTGGCGGGCACGGCATGGCCGAGGTGGTGGTCGTAGGTGGCCACCAGTCTCGGGATGAGGAACCGGTAGAGGGCGGTCAGCCGGAGCACCGTGGCCGACGCCGCAGGATGCTCGCTGCCCACGGACTCGAGGATCACCGGCACCGACCCGCACGCCGCCTCGAGCGCCGGCCCGGGACGCGACAGCGCTTCCCGGTCGACGCCGTCGAGAACCGGCAGGCGGTCCTCCCACAGTTCGGCGTGCCACCCGTGCTCCCCGCTCACCAGGTCCAGGTGGAGTCGGACCTCGGGGTCGTCCGTGTCCTGCACCCAGGAGCCGGCGAGCAGATACAGGTTGTGCTCGGCCCAGCGGTACGCACCGATGAGGGTCGCGGACTCGCGGAGGCCGAGGGACAGGGGGAACTGCAGACCGCCTGGCGCGAGCGGCTCCCCCGGCGAGCTCACGCCGGGAGACCCGCACGCGGCGCCAGGGCGACGGGCTCAACCTCGACTCTTCGCAGATGAGACATGTTGCGAGCCTGTCGGCGGTCCCCGCTCCCCCTGAGTGCCGGCTGATCGATCAGATGTCGAAGTAGAGCTGGAACTCGTAGGGGTGCGGGCGGAGTCGCACCGGGTCCGCCTCCTCGAGCCGCTTGTACTCGGTCCAGGTGTCGATGAGGTCGTCGGTGAACACCCCACCCACGCGGAGGAAGTCGCTGTCCTGCTCCAACGCAACGAGCGCCTCCTCGAGGGAGCCGGGCGTGTGTGCGATGGCGGCCAGCTCGTCCGGCTTGAGCTCGAAGAGGTCGACCTCGAGCGGAGGCGGGGGCTCGATCTGGTTCTGGACCCCGTCTAGACCCGCGAGCATCATCGCCGAGAAGGCGAGGTAGGGGTTGCAAGAGGGGTCCGGGCAACGAAACTCGATCCGCTTGGCCTTGGGGCTCTGGGAGTAGAGGGGGATGCGGCAGGCCGCCGAGCGGTTCCTCTGGGAGTAGACGAGGTTCACGGGCGCCTCGTAGCCGGGCACCAGACGCTTGTACGAGTTGGTCGTCGGCGCAGCAAAGGCCATGATCGCGGGAGCGTGCATGAGGAGGCCACCGACGTACCACCTTCCCATGTCGGACAGACCGCCGTAGCCGTCGCCGTAGAAGAGCGGATCACCGCCCTTCCACAAGGACTGGTGGCAGTGCATCCCCGAGCCGTTGTCCTCGAAGAGGGGCTTGGGCATGAAGGTCGCCGTGAGGCCGGCGGCGGCGGCCACGCTCTTCACGATGTACTTGTAGAGGATCAGCTTGTCGGCCATCGACAGCAGGGTGTCGAAGCGCATGTCGATCTCGGCCTGACCGGCGGTCGCGACCTCGTGGTGCTGGACCTCGATCTCGATGCCCATCCGCTCCATCGTGAGGATCATCTCCGAGCGCAGGTCCTGGAAGTGGTCCGTGGGCGGCGCCGGGAAGTAGCCGAGCTTCGGGCGGATCGTGTACCCGAGATTCTGCCCGCTGAGCCCGGAATTCCAGTGCCCCTCCCGCGAGTCGACCTCGTAGTACGCCTTTTGCGCCTCCGTGCCGTAGCGGACCGAGTCGAAGATGAAGAACTCCGCCTCGGGACCGAAGTAGCAGGTGTCGGCGAGACCTGTCGAGCGCAGGTACTCCTCCGCCTTCTTGGCCACGTAACGGGGGTCGCGGGAGTAGGGCTCCAGGCTGACTGGGTCGTGCACGAAGCAGTTGATGTTGAGGGTGGCGTGCTGGCGGAAGGGGTCGATCACGGCCGTGTCCGCGTCCGGGAGGAGGATCATGTCCGACTCGTGGATCTCCTGGAATCCCCGGATGGACGAGCCGTCGAAGCCGAGGCCCTCCTGGAAGACGTCCAGGGTCAGCTGTCGAGCGGGGATGGAGAAGTGCTGGGTCGTGCCGGGAAGGTCGATGAAGCGAATGTCGACCACCTCGACACCCTCGTCCTGTATCAGCCGCAGCACGTCCTCCGGGGTCCTCTGGGTCACCGGGCTCCTCCTACTCAGTCTCGCTACTGGGTCTCGTCGGCTTCGCTCCCGCCGGGTCCCCGGGGCGTTGGCCCCACGACCGGGTCGCGACCGCTCGACTCGTCTTGTCTTCTTGGTTGTCTGGCTGTCTCTTAGCGGTCATCTTGGCCGCTCGTGCCCGATCCCGACGACCGGTCCGGTCCCAGAAGGGGCGACCCGAGTCTGCCGGGTGGCGGTTTCCCAGCTGTTGCTCGTTTGTGAACGGAAGATGAACTCTTCTCCCTGCGCCGGCGCGTCCGACGGGTCGCGGCGAGCTGAGAGACTTGTCACATGCAGAGTCAGCAGGATTACGTGCTGCGAACGGTCGAAGAGCGGGGGATCCGCTTTGTGCAGTTGTGGTTCACCGACGTCCTCGGGATGCCCAAGGCGGTCAACATCGCCCCCGCCGAGCTGGAGAACGCACTCGAGGAGGGCATGACCTTCGACGGCTCGGCCATCGACGGGTTCAGCCGGGTGCAGGAGAGCGACGTCCTCGCACGACCCGATGCACGGACCTTCCAGGTCCTCCCCTGGCACGAGAAGGAAGGTGCGGTCGCCCGCGTCTTCTGCGACATCTCGAACCTCGACGGCTCGCCGTTCCAGGGGTGCCCCCGTCACGCTCTGCGCCGCACCCTCCAGCGGGCGCACCGGGCCGGCTACACGTTCTTCACCGCACCCGAGATCGAGTACTTCTACTTTCGCGGCCTCGATGAGACGACCAGGCCCGAGGCGCTCGACAGCGGGTCGTACTTCGACCTCACGGTCGCCAACATGTCGAGCGACCTCCGCCGACGCTCGGTGTTGCACCTCGAGGAGATGGGCATCCCCGTCGAGCTTGCCCACCACGAGGACGGCCCCGGCCAGCACGAGATCAACCTGCGGTACACGGACGCACTGACCATGGCGGACACGGTCATGACGGTGCGCCTGGTGCTCAAGGAGACGGCGCGACAGGAAGGGATACGGGCGAGCTTCATGCCCAAGCCCCTCGCCGGCGTGCAGGGCTCGGGAATGCACACCCACCTCTCGCTGTGGGAGGGGGAGCGCAACGCCTTCATCGACGAGGACGATCGCTACGGCCTGTCCCAGGTGGCGTACCGATTCGTCGCCGGCCTCCTGCGCCATGCCCGGGAGATCACCGCCATCACCAACCAATGGGTCAATTCCTACAAGCGCCTGGTCCGCGGCTACGAGGCGCCGGCGCACGTCTCCTGGGCCCGTAACAACCGCTCCGCGCTGGTCCGCATCCCCGTGGTCAAGCGCGGCAAGCTGGACTCCACCCGGATCGAGTTCCGGGAACCCGACAGCGCCTGCAACCCGTACCTCGCGTTCGCCGTTATCCTCGCAGCTGGCCTGCGAGGAGTGGAGGAGGGCTACGAGCTGCCTCCCGAGGTGGACACCAACCTGTTCAACCTCTCGGACCGAGAGCTTGCGCTCAAGGGCATCGCACCCCTCCCCGGCAGCCTCAAGGACGCGGTCGACGAGATGGAGAGATCCGAGCTCCTCCTCGACACGCTGGGCGAGCACGTGTTCGAATGGTTCATTCGCAACAAGCGGGAGGAATGGGAGCAATACCAGGGGCACGTCTCGCAGTTCGAGCTCGACCGCTACCTGGCTCAGCTGTGAGCGTCCTCGAGGCCGCCGCCCCGGGCCACCGCAGCGAGGTTTCCTAGGTCCCCATGGAACCCCTGCTGTGCTACCCGGACCCGGTCCCGGTCGAGCTGGCCCGCGTGCTGCATCGCGCGGGCTACCAGTTTCAGGGGGCCAACAGCGGCGACTCGCTGCGCGGCGCTGGCCCGGCCAGCCGTGAGGGACCCTGGGGCGGCGCCGTCGTCTGTGCCGACCAGGACCTGCCCGCCGCCATCGCCTTCTGCCGGGCCCTGCGCCGGCGGGAGATTCCCGTCGCGCCCCTCCTCCTCGTCCTCCGCGGCGACCAGATCAGCGATCTGCGCCTGCGCGACGACCTCTTCGACGACTTCTGCACGTCGCCGATCGGTCCCGACGAGGTCACGGCCCGCCTCGAGCACCTCCTCTGGAGAGCCGGGATGGGGTTGCGGCCCGACCTCATCGAGTACGGGCCCCTCGTGCTCAACCTCGAGACCTACCAGGCCGCCGTCAGCGGGCGCGTGCTGGACCTGACCTACATGGAGTACGAGCTCCTGCGGTTCCTGGCCGCGCATCCCGGGAAGGTGTTCACCCGGGAGACCCTCCTCAGCCGGGTCTGGGGCTACGAGTACTACGGCGGTGCCCGCACCGTCGACGTCCACGTCCGGCGCCTCCGCGCCAAGCTGGGCGAGGAGCACGCGCACCTCATCCAGACGGTTCGCTCCGTCGGCTACCGCTTCGGCCAGGTCGGCTGGGCCGCCGGGCCCATCGGCCGGCCGGCCGACGACTGACTCTCTCTCCCCGTCGCCGTAGAGCGCCGTCTCGACTGCCGGGGGCCCTCATCTGGCCGGCCGGTAGGCCCACACCTCGACCTCGACCGACGCTCCGAGAGGCAACGCGGCGACCCCTACGGCGGTCCGCGCCGGTCGATGGCTGCCAAAGGCCTCGACCCAGACGGCGTTCATCTCCGCGAAGTCGTTCATGTCGACCAGGTAGACGGTCGCCTTGAGTACGTCCGAGAGGCTGGCGCCCTCGCTCGAGAGCAACGCCGTGGCGTTGTCGAGGGCCTGGCGCAGCTGGGCCGCGGTCCCGACACCGACGAGAGTCGGCACGCCATCGGGGGCGGGCACGACGCCCAACTGCCCGGAGGTGATCACCCACTCTCCCGCCCGCACGATCGGGGCATAGGGCCCAGCGGTCGGCGCAGCGCCGGACGTCTCGGAGTCGTCGCTCACGTTTCGTGTCTGCTTTGGCTTGCTTGCCGTTCGCTCCCCGGCCTCTCGCTCCCCTGTCGGCTATTCCCTCGTCGGTCGCTCCCCCGTTGGTCGCTCCTACGTCGGTCGCTCCCACGCCGCGTCGGCCAGTCCGGAGGCATGCCCTCCGCCGACCACGCCGCGGCCGCGGTGGCGGCGAAGACCGCATCCCCGGCGCGCACCGGCCACCGACTCTCGTCGTGCAGCCGGACGTCGACGTCCGGCATCTGGCGGGCGGTGAGCACCCCGAAGGAACGGATGGTCAGATCGACCGGCTCGCCCGCTCCGTCGACGGCGACGCCCTCCTGCCACACCCAGCCGAGCGCCTGGTGCACTGCGCCGATCACATACGACCGGAGCGTGATCGGGTCGAGGACCTCCCCCGCCCACACGTCGACGCAGACGGCGTCGTCGCTCAGCTCGACCTCCACCCGGGCACCGTCGCCGGCCTCGAGCACCACCGGCGAGCCGGCGTCGCGCTCGAGGCAGCCAAGAGCGAGCCGCAACACCTGGCCTTCCGCCCAGCCGGCGGCGCGCAACGTCGGGGAGACCGGCGGACCGGGCACGTCGACGACCTCGACCTGGGCGCGGGGCAGTACCTCGGACATCGCCCGGACCCAGGGGCCGAGATCGTCGGCACGAGGAGTCCGCGCGACCCTGACGACTCCCGTGCCGTCCGTCTCGAGACCCGCGGCGATCGGGGGCCGCTTGGGCCCGTAGCGCACCACGTCCTCCCGTGACCACAGCGCTCGCACTGGCCGGGCCTGCTCGTCGGCCAGCCGACGAGCCACGCCGGGGAGGGGGGAGCGCTGCTTTCCACCGAAGGCCCCGCCGTTCGCGAGGGTCGTCGCCGCGGATCCGCCGGGCCGGCACCACGAGGCGTCGAGCTCGAGATAGGCGGGCTCGACCCAGGTGGTCCGGAGGCGGACCGCCCAGTCGCCGGGAGGGACCTCCAGCGGGTAGCCGAGGGCGACCGTGCTGCGGCGCCCCGGTGGTCTCCGGAGAGCAGCGCGCGCTTGCTGCCTCGTCGGCGCCACTGCGTAGCCGTCCGGCGCATCGACCAACGCCACCGCGGCGTCGCCCGGGGCTCGATCGTCCGCGAAGCCGCCGGCGCCGAGGACCTCCTGTGGACCGATCAGCTGGGAGGTGCCCTCGAGGGTCGCTCTCCAGGAGGTGAGGAGGGGGTCCCGATCCCCCTCCGGGACGGGCCCGCCGCCACCATCCCCTGCGCCGAGAGGACCGCCATCGGCAGAGGCGCGTCGCGCCGCCGCCTCCACGATCGTCTGCCATCCCGTGCAGCGGCACAGGTGGGCGAGAAGGGCCGTGCAGACGGCATCGGCGTCGGCGATGGCGTCGGGACGCCGTCGCTCGAGATCGACCAGGCGCATGATGATGCCGGGGGTGCAGAAGCCGCACTGGCTGGCCCCGCAGCGCAGGAAGGCCTCGCTCCAGCTCGATCGCGTGGCGGGGTCCAGACCGTCGACCGTCGTCACTGATCGGCCGGCGACCCGGCGAACGGGCGTCACGCACGACACCCGAGCCATCCCGTCGACCAGCACGGTGCAGCACCCGCACTGTCCCTGCGGGCTGCATCCGTCCTTGACGCTGCGGCTGCCCAGCTCCTCCCTCAGGACGTCGAGCAGGCTGCCCTCGAGGTCTGGCACGGTGACGGGCCGACCGTCGAGCACGAACTGGACGGTCGCTTGCACGGACCGCCGCTCGGACTCAGGCGTCACGGAGCGGTCTCGCAATACTGAACACGGAACACGGGAGAAGCCCCTCGGCGGGGGCCGGGTGCGGTGCCGGGGCCGGCGCTCGGGGCGGCTCCCGGAACGGGATCAGCTGAAGGACGAACCGCAGCCGCAGGTCCGGGTGGCGTTGGGGTTGGAGATGTGGAAGCCCGCGCCGGAGAGGCCGTCGTTGTAGTCGAGGGTCGAGCCCTTGAGCATGTCGGCGCTCGCCGGGTCCACGAAGACGCGCACGTCGCCGAACTCGCTCACCACGTCGTCTTCGGCCCTCTCGGAGTCGAAGAACATCTCGTAGCTGAAGCCCGAGCATCCCCCGGGCCGGACCGCCACCCGCAAGGCGAGATCCGACTCCTCCTCCTCGGCGAGCAGCTGGCTCACCTTGGCCTGAGCCGTGTCGGTCAGGATGACCGATTGGGGCTTCCTGCCGATGTTCACCGTGGTGCCCAACGTCACCGCTGCCTCCCTGTCTCGCTCGTCCCGACGCGTCCGCTCATTTCGCTTCATCTCGGTCGATCCACGCCGGTCGATCCGCGCTCGAAGCGATATGAGCCGCGCAGCGAGCTTATCTGGACGGGAACGCCGACCGGCGCGGCACTCCCGCAGGGGCCGCCCGGCACCGGAGGGTAGCCCCGGAGCGGGCGGGATCGGAGGACAAGCTCGGTTCGGGTCGGCCGCCACTAGGCTCACCATGGTGACCGACGGTCCAGCTCAGGACGGGTTCCCGACACCCGACGCCATCCGTGAGGCCCTCCGCGCGGTGATCGATCCCGAGCTCGGGGACAACATCGTCGACCTCGGGATGGTTCGCGCCGTCGAGGTCGGGACCGACGGCGAGGTCGTGGTCGAGGTCGCCTTGACGATCGCCGGATGCCCACTGCGCACCCAGCTGAAGCGAGACGTGACCACCCGGATCGAGACCCTCACGGGGGTGAGCTCGGTTCGGGTGGAGATGGGCGAGCTCGACGCGGCCGGCCGCGAGCGGGTGATGGCGCGGGCACGGTGGCAGGCCCGTGAGCGTGCCCCGGAGACGGCCGTGCCCCAGACGGCGAGAGTGCTCGCCGTCGCCTCCGGCAAAGGCGGCGTTGGCAAGTCCTCGGTGACGGTCAACCTGGCGGTCGCCCTGGCCCGGCTCGGCTACCGGGTGGGAGTGTTGGACGCAGACATCTGGGGGTTCTCCGTGCCACGCCTGCTCGGCATGCGCGGTGGTGTGGAGGCCAAGGGCGGCAAGATGATCCCCCTCGTGTTGCCCGTAGGCAGGGGCGAGCTGCGCGTGCTGTCGATGGGGTTCCTGGCCGCAGAGGACAAGGCCATCATGTGGCGCGGGCTCCTCCTCAACCGGGCCGTGCAGCAGTTTCTCCAGGACGCCCGCTGGGACGACATCGAGTACCTGCTCGTCGACCTTCCCCCGGGGACCGGCGACGTGCAGATGGGCCTCGCACGGATGCTGCCCCGGACCGAGATGCTCGTCGTCACCACCCCGCCGCTGGCGGCGCAGCGGGTGGCCGCCCGAGCGGCGGACATGGCGCGACGCGGCTACCTGAGGGTGACCGGAGTGGTGGAGAACATGAGCGACTTCACCTGCGAGCACGGGACGACCTATTCCCTCTTCGGCAGCGGGGGAGGCGAGCGGCTGGCGAGGGAGCTGGGCGTGCCCCTCCTCGGCAGCATCCCGCTCCACCCCGACCTCGCGGCCGGCGGGGACGCCGGCGTGCCGGTGGCCCTGGGCGAGGGACCCCTTGCGGACACCTTCGCCGACCTCGCCCACTCCGTCGCCGACGTGGCCGCTCCCCTCGTGGAGGCATCGGGCTGCACCGCACGCCTGCTCGAGCGGGTCGAGCTGGCACTGTCCGGGCAGGAGGTCCCCGCCGCCGGAGACGGCCGGGGCACCTGAGGACCCCCGCCCCCTCGCCGCGGGGTCAGCCGGCCAGGGCCCAGAACCCCCCGTCTCCGTCCGTGTCGGAGGGGACGACCTCGACCGCCTTGCCCTCCGCCACGAGCTTGCGCAGATGGGCCCAGAGGGAGAGCCGGGCGACGTCGTGCATCCTCGGGTCCACGTCGGCGTAGACGGCGGGAACGAGCTGGTCGATCGGCGACCCGGGCAACGGGCCGAGCGCCGAGAGGACCCGCGACTCGCGATCGAGGCGGTGCCCCACGATGTCCGAGACGACGCCGGCGGGGTCCTCGAGCAGGCGGCCGTGCCCCGGCGCGATCCGGGAGACCGGGGGCTCGAGGGCCACCACCCGTCGCAGGCTCGCGAGGTAGTCGACCATGTCGCCGTCGGGCGGCCGGATCACCACGGTCGCGCCGTGCATGACGTGGTCCCCGGAGAAGAGCCATCCCCTCTCCTCGAGCAACCAGCAGAGGTGGTTGGAGGCGTGACCGGGGGTGTGCACCGCCCGCAGCGCGAAGTCGCCGCCGTCGAGGACGTAACCGTCACCCACGGCCCGGTCGGGCACGAAGCCGTCCCTCTCTCCGTGTCCGATCACCTCCGCACCGGCACGGAGAGCCAGATCGCGGGCGCCGGGCGCATGGTCGGGATGGGTGTGGGTGACGACCACCCACCGCACCGTCCCGAGCGACCGGGCGGTCTCGACGATGGCCTCGAGGTGCGCCGGATCGTCGGGCCCGGGGTCGAGCACCGCGAGCTCTCTCCCTCCGAGCAGGTAGGTGTTGGTACCGGGCCCGGTCATCCGGCCGGGATTGGGAGCGGTGAGGCGCACGACACCGGGCGCGAGCTCTTGGGGCGTCCCGGCGACGGGAGCCGGGCCGACGCCGCGGTCGGTGACGGCGCGCGGCCGAGCGGCCTGCGCTTCCGACGATGCCGCCGCAGCGCCCGACGACCTCGAGGACGGGTCCGTCACGAGCGGATGCGGAGCGTCTCGGGAGATGGCGGATCGTCGGGACCGTCGGCTGGTCCTGGATTGGCCGCACGCCCGATCGCCCGCATGGCCGCGTTGGCGGCGGCCGGATCTCCGAGTGTGGGGGCCGGCTCGAGGGGAGCCGAGTCGTCGTAGTCGGGATCGCCCGGCAGGAGGATGCGGACCCCGTTGCCCTCGACCACCACGCGGGGCTCCACCGTGGGAACCCGATCGACCGAGGTGGCCACGGCGTCGAGCAGCTCGCCGGTCGACGAGAAGCGCCCGATGGCCTGCAGATTCTTGATGGTGGGCAGGACGAGCTCGATCTTCCCGGCGCGATGGAGGGCCAGCGCCTCGGCGGGGCTGGTCCACAGGTGCTCGACCGTCTCGGACGCATCGTGCAGCGCCGTCTGCTGGGGCGGAGCCGCAGCGACGAAGAACCGAGTGTCGAAGCGGCGGGGTGCGCCCCGCGGGGTGATCCAGTGGGCGAAGTACTGGACGGCATCGACGGCCAGCTCGAGCCCCTCCTCGGTGCAGACGTCCAGGAAGCGGCTCCGGCCGGCGTTGAGCGCCGATCGGTGGGCGGCGAAGCGCGCCTCGTCCTCGGGCACGGCAAAGCTGAGCAGCCCGCCCGGGCGGTCCTTCCCGTCGGTCGGTGTCCTCGACGTGGGCCGGTAGGCCAGGAGCACGCCGGCTTCCTCGAAGCACTCACGCAGGGCGGCCACCCAGTAGGCGAGGCCCCCCGCCGGCAAGCCGAGCAAGGCGCTGGCCTGCTCGTCGGACCGTCCTCGGGACATCGCGGCGGCACGCTCGTCACCGTCGTCGGGGTCGACCGAGCCCCCGGGGAAGACGTACACCCCTCCCGCGAATTCCGAGCGCACGTTGCGCTTGAGCATCAGGACCTCGAGGCCGTCCGCGCTCCCGACGCGGTCCCGGACGACCATGATCGTCGCCGCCGGGCGGAGGGCGATCTCGTCGGACGGTCCCCCGGCGGGACCTCCGGAGGGTGGGGTGGACCGACGCGGCGATGGGGCCGTCAAGCGAGGAATCCCCGACACTCACCCCCGCCCAACATGAGCCCAGCGTACCGGCGGTCGTGTGCAGGCGATGACCGGTGCTCGCGTCCCTGGTCTACGCTGGCCACCGCTCCATGAGTAGGCGCTCCGTGAGTTGGGAAGCACGGAGATCCTGAGAACTGCGGGCACACCGAGTTTCGAGGACCCACGACCACATGGCAGACCAATCCCACGACACCGAGTCCTCCGCCGACGGGGATGCAGGGAGCACGCCGCCCCCCGAGGCCAACGGCACGGCGGACTCCGGCGAGCTGTCGAGCAAGGATCTGAGCCGCCAGCAGTCACGGTCGATCTCCGCCAAGGAGGCGTCGAGGACGGTGGGCACGAGCCGCAAGACGGCGGGCAAGCGGCCGGCGGGCCGAGGGCAGCCCGGGTCCCCAGCGGCGAAGGCGTCCCCCACGGCGAAGGCTTCGCCCACGGCGAAGGCGTCACCGACCGGCAAGGCCGCGGCGACCTCCAAGTCATCCCCCGCCGCCAAATCGGCCGGGGGGGCCAAGACCACCTCCGGGGGGAAGTCGACGGCAGGCTCGGGCGCCAGGACGGCGGCCAACGGCAGCCGGGGGCAGCAAGCCGCCAGGCCCCGACCTCGGGCCGCGTCGGCCGGGCGGGCGGCGGCACCCCGCCACTCCCGCACCACGCTCCTCACCGTCGGCGTGGTCATCCTGGTCCTGGCGATCGTCGTCGTGCTCGTGGTGGTGAAGCTGACCGGCGGGGGGAACAGCGGGACCACTGCGTCGGACACGCCGCTGCCGGCATCGGTCGCCAACGACATCGCCACGGTGCCGGCGTCGGTCTTCGACACGGTCGGGGTCACCTCGGCGGAGCAGGTGACCCCCCCGACCGTCTTGAGCGGTCAGCCGCCGCTCACCTACAGCGTCAACGGCAAGACCCTGCCGGGCATGCTGTACATCGGCGCCGAGTACTGCCCGTACTGCGCGGCGGAACGCTGGTCCCTCGCCACGGCAATGGCACGTTTCGGGAAGTTCACCAACCTCCAGGCGACGGAGTCCACCTCGCTCGACGTGTACCCGAACACCCAGACCCTGAGCTTCCACTCGTCGACGTTCGCCAGTTCCTACCTCGCGTTCAAGCACGCCGAGCTCTACACGAACCAGCCGGCGTCCAACGGCAACGGCTACCAACCGCTGGAGAAGGTCACACAGGCGGAAGCGGCGCTGGCCCAAAAGTACGAGTCGAGCAAGTACGTCGGCGCCGCGGCGTCGACCAGCGGGGGCATCACCTTCCCGTTCGTGGACATCGGCAACAAGATGGTCGTCGTGGGGGCGGGATTCTCGCCGTCGCTCCTGACGGGTCTCTCCCGGGCACAGATCGCGAGTGATCTGCACGATGCCTCCAACCCCGTGACGCAAGCCATCATCGCCAATGCCAACTACCTCACTGCCGGCATGTGCGCCGCCACCGGCGGTCAGCCCGGCTCGGTCTGCACCTCGAAGGGCGTGACCGAGGCCGCCAAGGCGCTCAAGATCCAGATCTGAGCCGATGGCCGGGGATACGTTGGCCGAGACGTACCCGGAGGGTGCGGGGCTCGCCGCCTCGCTGCGCTATGCGCTGAGGAAGGGTGAGGGCTCGGTTCGGCCGTGCAGGGCGTGGGTGCCGTGGGTGGCCTTCGCACTGAGCCTGTTCGGGCTGGGCGTCTCGACGTACCTCACCATCGCCCACTACTCGTCGACGTCGATCCTGGCCTGCTCGGACCAGGGGCTGGTCAACTGCGCCAAGGTCACGACGAGCCCGCAGTCGGAGGTCTTCGGCGTGCTGCCCGTGGCCGTGCTCGGCCTCGCCTTCTACGTCGTCCTCACGGCGGTGAACGTGCCACCGATGTGGAGGGTGCAGGATCGCCGCGTCCACCTGGCGCGCCTCGCGCTGGTGGTCGTCGGGATGGCCTTCGTGCTCTACCTGCTCGCCGCGGAACTCCTGATCATCGGCAACATCTGCCTGTGGTGCACCTCGGTGCACCTCGTGACCTTCCTGCTGCTCATCCTGACCATCGCGACGGTCCCGGGAATGTTGGGGTGGGGACGGGAACCCTGATCGGCGAGGTCGGTTGCACCAGAGGGGGATGGGACTGCTCGGGGCGACTCCGACGGTCGGGAGCCCACACGGTGCCTAGCCGGCTCGGCGCTCCCAGATCTGCTTTCGCTCGATCTCGTTGAGACCTCCCCAGATGCCGTGCGGCTCCCGGATGCGGATCGCGTAGTCGAGGCACTGGGTGCGCACTACACAGCCTCCGCAGATCTCCTTGGCCCTGCTCTCGCGGGTCTGCTTCTCCTCCTTGCGTTCCACGTGCGAGGGCGGGAAGAACACCGCCGCCTGTGGCCCGCGGCACGCCGCCTTGAGCTGCCAAGACTCCCCACCGTGGCGCATTCGTCCCCCTTTGGCTATGCCCCGGGTCCCCGACATTTGCGGCAAAAACCCCCGGGGGTTCCCCCACGGCGAAAAAGGGTAGTTCTGGCCATGGCCACCCACAACCCCTCTGACCAGGTCTTACGATCAAGGGCCGCCGATGAGGGGCGGGGACGGCGCTACGCTGCGCCTCAAATGGAGGTTACCGCCTTCTGCCGGGAGAGCCGGGTGCTCATCGTCGCCGGCAAGGGGGGCGTCGGCAAGACGACGATCTCCGCGGCCCTGGCACGGACGGCGTCGGACGCTGGGCTCTCGGTGCTACTGGTCGAGCTCGAGGGTAGGGCGGGCATCGGCTCCGCGTTCGGACGGCCCCATGCCTTCGACTACGAGGAGTCCGAGCTCTCTCCGCCCCCCGATCCGATCCGGGGCCGCCGCCTCACTCCCGACGACGCGCTGCTCGAGTACCTGGCCGACCACGGGCTGCACCGCGTCTCGAAGCGCATCGTCTCCTCCGGCGTGCTCGACGTCGTGGCCACGGCCATCCCCGGTATCCGCGACGTGCTCGTCCTCGGCAAGATCAAGCAGCTCGAGCGGGCGGGCGTGGCCGACCTCATCGTCGTCGACGCGCCGGCCACCGGGCACGCGATCACCTTCCTCACCTCGGCTCGCGGGTTGATCGAGGCGGCGCGGGGTGGTCCGGTCCGGAATCAGGCCGTCGAGGTCGACGAGCTGCTCCGGGATCCGGCGCGGTGCCGGGTCCTCCTGGTCTGCCTGGCCGAGGAGCTGCCGGTGAGCGAGACCGTCGAGGCGGCGAGGCTGCTGGAGGAGAAGGCGGGGACCCGACTCGGCCCGGTCGTGGTCAACGACCTGGACGAGGCAGACCCGGCGATGGCCGTGAGCGCCGCAGAGGCGGCCGACCGGGCGGGGGTGACGCTCGATCCGCCGCAGCTCGACGCCCTCGACGCGGCCCGGGTCTTTCGGCGCCACCGACAGGAGCTGGCCACCCAGCAGGTCGAGCGCCTCGCACGGGAGCTGCCCCTCCCCCAGCTGCACGTCCCTCACGTCGACGCCGAGACCATCGGGCCAGGCGAGCTGCAGGTGCTCGCCGACGCCCTGGCCCGTGACATCGAGTCCCTGACCGTCGAGACCCCCCGATGACCGGGCCCCCGATGACCGGGCCCCCGATGACCGGCCCTGCCGCTTCGCTGGACGAGGTGGCCGCCAGCCGCCCCGTGGTGATCTGCTGCGGTCCCGGTGGCGTCGGGAAGACCACCGTCTCGGCGACGTTCGCCCTCCGTGCAGCGCAGGAGGGAAGGCGGTCCTGTGTGGTCACGGTCGACCCCGCCCGGCGGCTGGCCACCTCGCTCGGGATCGAGTCGCTGCCCAACACCCCGACGCCGGTCAAGGGCGAGTGGCCGGGAGAGCTCCATGCCCTGATGCTCGACAGCAAGGGCACCTTCGACGACCTGGTGCACCGCTACGCCCGGACCCCTGAGCAGGCGACCTCCATCATCGAGAACCGGCTCTACCAGAGCCTCGCCGGCGCGCTCTCTGGCACCCAGGAGTACATGGCGATGGAGAAGCTGTACGAGCTCACCGAGGAGGGGGGCTACGACGTGGTCGTGGTGGACACCCCCCCGACGCGAAACGCCCTGGAGCTCCTCGACGCGCCCTCACGGCTCACGCGCTTCTTGGAGAACCGCATCTTCCGAGCCCTCCTCCTGCCCACCCGGGCCACCTTCCGGATGTTGGGCCTGGCGACCCAGGCCGTGCTCCGGACCATCTCCAAGGTGGCCGGGGCCGAGCTCGTCAACGACGCCGTCGCCTTCTTCCAGGCCTTTCAGGGAATGGAGGAGGGCTTCCACGACCGGGCCGCCGCGGTCCGGGCGTTGCTCGCCGACCCGACGACCGCCTACGTCCTCGTCACCTCGCCCCGGGAGGACGCGGTGAAGGAGGCGGCCTACTTCGCCGAGAAGCTGGGTGACTCGGAGATCCGGCCGGCAGGTGTGGTCGTGAACCGCGTCCATCCCCGATTCGGGCCGACGGACCTCGCGCCCCCTCCCGGCGTGGAGGGAGAGCGGGGCGAGGCCCTGGCCGCCCTGGCGCAGAACCTGGCCGAGCTGGACGAGGTGGCCGACCGGGAGGAGCGGGTCGTGGCCCGCCTGGCGGCCCAGGTCGACCGTCCGGCACTCGCGAGGGTCCCGCTGCTCGACGAGGACGTCCACGACCTCGACGGGCTGGCCGTCGTAGCGAAATACATGTTCGGCGTCGGGTAACCTGCCCCCGTGGGCACGATCGTGGTGGCGAGCGACGCCCCCTCGGTTCGGAGGGAGATCCGATCGGTGGTGGAGGGGCCCGAAACCGAGGTCGTCGAGGTGCCCAACGGTCCCGCGGTCTTGGACGAGGTCGCCGCCAACGGTGCCGATCTGGTCGTCGTGGACATGCAGATGGGCAGCATGGGCGGCATGGCGGTCTGCCTCGAGCTGAGGCTCCGGGAGTCGATGGAGGCGATCGACCACGTCTCGGTGCTGATGCTCCTCGACCGTCGGGCCGACGTGTTCCTGGCGCGGCGCTCCAGCGCCGAAGGTTGGCTCGTCAAACCGCTCGATCCCATCCGGATCCGCCGGGCCGTCTCACGCCTGCTCACCGCCGACATCTACCACGACGACTCGTACCAACCGGTGCCCGTGCTCGTGCCTGCAGGGGACGCTGCCCGGGGTTCGCCCGCCGTCACGGGCTGAGCTCGGGTCCGAAGTGTCCAGCCGACCGCGGCGCCGCCCTCCACCGGAGCCCCCACCATCGGGCAAACGCTGGTGGCAGTTGGGGCGCCGCCAGGAAGAGGGGGACGTCCGATCGTCCAACGGTCGCCATGCCGCGACCCTGGCCGACGAGCAGGAGCGCCTGATCATCGAGGCGCTCGCCGACCTCCGCAACCGCGACGTCCGGGAGGTGATGACCCCCCGGCTGGACGTCGTGACCCTCAAGATCCCCGTCCACGTCGAGGACGTGGCGCGTGCGGTCCGGGAGTCCGGCCACAGCTCCTTCCCGGTCGTGCACGACGATCTCGACGACCTGGTCGGCGTCCTCTTCGTGACCGACCTGTTCCGCACCCGGCACCCGAGCAGCAAGGAGCCGCTGCCGAGCCTCACCCCGATCGACATCTCCCGTCGGGTTCGTCCGGCTCACGTCGTGCCGGAGTCCAGGGGGATCCTGGACACGCTCGCCGAGATGCGGGCGCAGCGCAGGGCCTTCGCGGTCGTGGTCGACGAGTACGGGGGCATCGCCGGCGTGCTCACGGTGAAGGACCTCCTCGAGCCGCTCGTGGGCGACTTGAACGACGAGTTCGATCAGGACGAGGGCGAGATCGTCCGCGTCGACGCCAGCCGGTGGTTGATCGACGGCCGGACGAGCCCCGACGACGTGCGGGACCGGTTGGGCATCGACGTTCCCGAGGGCGAGTACGTCACCTTGGGTGGCTACCTCTTCGACGCCTTCGGTCACATCCCCGAGGAGGGCGAGGTGATCTCGACGGGGGGATGGGACCTGCGGGTCTTCGAGATGGAGAGGCGCCGGGTCGCCAAGGTCCTGGCGCAGCGCTCGTCGTCGCACCGGCCCGCGAGCGGCAACGGCACCGGAGTGCTCGCGGAGGGATCGCGCGGCGAGCCGACCAGGGCTCCCGCGACGACGCCACTCGGCGACAGCCGGTAAGCTCCCTTGCCCAGGATCAACGGGCTGTGGCGCAGTTTGGTTAGCGCGCTGCGTTCGGGACGCAGAGGTCCCCGGTTCAAATCCGGGCAGCCCGACCAGGAGTTGGTGGTCTCGACCATCTCGCCAAGAGACCGCTCCGTCGAGCGCCGAGCTCCGGCGGCGCCCACGTGCCGAGATGGCGGAGCGGTGCCGCGCGTTGCGGGTTCGACGATCCGTCTCTCTCGGATGAGCTCACCAAGCCCGACCCAGCGCGCACGCCCGCTCATGGACCCTCTGCTCGAGGCCATCGGGTAAGGGCTCCAGCTCGTCGGTTTGCAATGCTCTTCCGATCAGCCAGTCCGCAAACCACACGTTTTTGGGCAGTAGCGGGCCATGCAGGTAGGTGCCGACGATATTGTTCCTGCGCGCTCCCTCGGTCCCGTCGGTGCCGTTGTTGCCATGACCGGGCGCCACTCGGCCTAGCGGAGCGGCTCGTGGGCCAAGGAAGGTGCGCCCCGCATGGTTTTCGAACCCCGCGAGGGAGAGCGTCTCGTCGGGAAGCACCTGGACGTCTATGGTGACGTTTCCGACCAACCGGTCCCCCGCCTCCCGGACGGTGTGCACGTCGAGCAAGCCGAGGCCCGGTAAGGACTCGTTCCCGATGGCATAGGAACGACCGAAGAGCTGGTAGCCGCCACAGATTCCGAGAAAGACGGCCCCCCGATCTGCGGCGACCATCAGCGCGTCCCGTTTGACGTCGAAGAGGTCGTCGGCACATCGGCGTTGATCGGCGTCCTGGCCGCCACCCAAGTAGTAGAGGTCGTGACGGTCGGGGTCGATTCGGTCGTCGATGCCTGCCAACACGAGCTCGAAGCCGATACCTCGCCTCGAGCAACGCTGACCCAGGACGATCAAGTTCCCGCGGTCGGCGTAGAGGTTCATGGTGTCGGGATAGAGGACGCAGACACGTAGGCAGCTCATCGGGTCGCCTCAAGCCCAATAGCGTGGCGCCAGCTGACGATCAGCCAAGATCTCACGCAGCTCCAGCATGGTCGTGTAATTGAAGATCGCAGGAACGATGCCTGCCTGGGCCGGCACCGCGTCCAAGGCCCTCGCGACGTCCGGCTCTATGTGGATGCTGCTTTCGTCGACGCCGGCGTACTTGAGGCGGAGCGCAAGCTCGTCGGCCCGGCTGCCGGTACAGATGGCACGTCGCACCTCGGGCGCGAGCGCCTCGAAGTCGACGTCCCAGATCCAGGACACGTCCCGGCCGTCTACGACGGAGTCGTTAAGTCCGAGGACCACGTCACGGCGGCCCGACGTCGAGGCATCCACGGTCTCCAGCACGGCGTTCGCCCCGGCCGGGTTCTTGACGAGGAAGAGCTGGAGCGTGAATTGCCCGGTGGCTATGACCTCCGTGCGCCCAAAGACGGGCCGCACGGCCTGCAGACCATCGACGATTGCGGGCACCGCCGTTCCCATAGCGACCGCCAGGGTGGCCGCATGGAGAGCGTTGTAGACGTTGAAGAGCCCGGGGAGCGCCAGATGGACCTCGGCTCTCTCGTCGCCGCAGGCGAGGGTGAAACGCGTCCCTCCAGAGGAGGTCCGACGGAGGGTTCTTGCGGCGACGTACGGGGTCGGGCGCTTGGTACCGCAATTGGGGCAGGAGTAGCGGCCCAGGTGAGCCAGCCAGATCCTGTCGTACAGGTACGGCCGACCGCAGTTGCGGCAATGCTTCGAGTCCGACGCGTGCTGCATTGCCGTGCGCCCGACGGTGTCGTCGTCCAAACCGAAGTAGAGGGTCCGCGCATGACCGTCGGCCAGGGAGGTGAGCAGAGGATCGTCGGCACAGGCGACGATCGTGCAGGAGGGCGCCAGGCCGGCGACCAGCCGCTCCCACCTGTCCGCAACCGCGTCCAGCTCCCCGTACCGATCGAGCTGGTCCCTGAAGAGATTGCCCAACCCGACCGCTTGAGGATGCAGCTCGGCGATCAACCGCTCCAGCCAGAATTCGTCGACCTCGAAAACGCCGATGTCACCCCGCAGCCGTCCGGCCACACGGGCCGCGGCCAGCAACGAAGTGGCCACACCGTTCGCCATGTTGATGCCGATCTTGTTGTGGACCGGTAACAGTCCGTCCTGGGCGAAGATCTCGGCGGCCATCGCTGCAGTGGTCGTCTTGCCATTTGTGCCCGAGATCAGGACGCTACCCGAGCCGAGTCTCGAACCCAGGCGAGAGACGGCGGCGGGCTCCAGGCCGAGCAACCTCGTGCCCGGATCCGAAGGCTCGATGCGATCGCCTCTCGCCCGCTGCGAGAGGCGGAAGGCACGCACGGCAGCGACTTTGAGCTCGAACACTCCCGGGCCGTCGAGCGACGAGAGGGGCTGACCCGTGAGTCGTCGTATGCCCACCGCGCCGAAGTGCAGGAGGGCATCGACCGCGATAGCGGCCTTTTGGCTCGGGTCGTCCCGACGTGACAGCTCTCCCCGGAGACCTCGGGCGACCTCGGCGTAGCGCTGCCAGGTCGGGCTCTTCCACGGGAGGGAAGCGTGACTCTCCCTGCTCTGCTCGAGCCCGGTCTCGAGCTCCTCGATTCGGGCCCGTCGTTCCTCTGCGAGGGCCTGGGCCCGGTCCAGGACCTCGCCCACGTGAAAGAGCTCTGCTCGGCCGGCAGCCGCCCTTTCGTGCTCGGTCCAGGCGAGGCGCACCAGTCGGGCCATTTCCTCGTGCCGTCCTCCAGCGCGCGTGTCCAACCCCTTGAGCCGGGTCAACAAGCCGAGGAGATCCCGTACATGCCAAGAGGCGGTGTGATGCTGCGCGACCAGATCCCGGCAGACGACACCCATGTCTTCCGTCCACGAGACCAGGTCCTCGGCCAGGCGCTGCTCGGTCACCATGAGCTCGGTGCCGCGCCCACCAAATCCATCGGCCTCGATGACTGGATAGGACGCCGCCGTCACCCAACCATCCCCGCCGGCGGCGCCGTAGACGTACGTCGGTCTCCCGCCAGCCATGCCCTCGAGCGCACTGCGGCCGATCGCGATCACGATGTGGCAACGAGCGATCACATGCTCGGGCGCCTCCGTGGGCGTCGTCGTGAGGCCGGCCTCGACGAGCTCGACCCCGGATTGGGCACAGGCCCTCTGGATCATTCGCTGACGCGGGCCGCGCATGTAGTTGCTCAGCACCAGCGCCCTCGGGCGACCGTGTGGCGGCTCTACGCCCGGCGTCCTCCCAAAGCGCGCGGTATCGATCGGCTGACGTAGTCGGAGGACCTCCGGTACCCCTGGAATCGTGTCGACGAACCGCTTGACACGATCGTTGAGCACCACGACCGCGCCGCACACGCCAGCAAGGCTCGGCGGGGTCTGGAGCAGCACATCGCTGGAGTGCGCAACGAACGCCCTCCCGGCATCGGGGTACCGATCGGCGAGGTCGTAGGCGGTGGCCGCATCCTGCGCGAGCACCCCGTCGCATTCGTCGGGAAGGAGCCGTACACGGTCGACGACTTCGATGCCGCGCCGCAACGCCTGATCGGCCATTGGGCCCGTCTCCGGGGCATAGATCACGGGCTGATGGCCCAATCGCTGCAGCTGCTCCGCGACGGTGACCATGTAGGTCTCCGTGCCGCCAGCCTGCGCGAGGCGGAGGTGGCTGAGCACGATGCGCACCGGGCGAGACTCTAGTGACAATGGAACGGCCGGCTCGAATCCGCATATACGTGGGTTGCCCACAATGACGTGGACCGAGCCAACATACGGAAGGAGCCGACCGTGTCCAGTCCCAATTCTGCCTCCTCGAAGACCACCTGGGTAGGCCTCGACGTCCATCGGGACTCGATCACCTCCGCCGTGCTCAGTCCTGGGCGACAAACTCCGACCGTCGACCGCTGGTTCCACGACGAGCCGAGCGTGCGGCGTTTCGTGTCTGGACTGGGAACTCCTGCTCGGGTCCGCCTCTGCTACGAAGCCGGTCCGACCGGCTACGACCTGGCACGCCTGCTCGGGCGGCTCGGCGTGGCCACCCAAGTGATCGCCCCGTCGCTCATCCCTGTCGTTCCGGGCGCCAAGGTCAAGACCGACGCACGAGACGCCCGGCGCCTCGTGCACCTCTACCGGGCCGGCGAGCTGACCGCGGTGCACCTACCGACCCCCACCGAAGAGGCGATACGAGACCTGGCGCGCACGAGGGCCGATCTGGTGACCGATCGCACCCGGTCGCGGCACCGGCTCTCCAAGTTCTTGCTCCGGCACGGGCAGGTCTATCGCGCTGGAGTGCAGTGGACGGCGGGACATGCGGCATGGGTTCGCCAGCTGCACTTCGACGACGCCGCCTTGACCCAGACCCTTTCGCACTACCGAGCCGTGGTCGCCGGCCTCGATGCTCACCTGGCCGCGGTGGAGTCCGACCTGAAGGGCTATCTCGACCAAGGTCCCTTCGCCGCCGCGGTTGCTCGACTCTGCGCGTATCGCGGCGTCACCGAGCTCGGCGCCCTGACCCTCTCGGCCGAGGTGGGTGACTGGCGGCGTTTCCCCCGAGCCACCTCGCTCATGGGCTTCTGCGGACTGGTCCCCTCTGAGTACTCGAGTGGTGAGCGCACCAAGCGTGGCCGGATCACCAAATCGGGCAACCTGCACCTGAGGACCCAGCTGGTCGAGTCCGCCTGGTCCTACCAGCATCGCCCGGCCGTCGGCCCGACCATCAAGAAGCGCCAGGAGCGCGCCGGCCACGACACCGTCACTCGAGCCTGGGCGGCCCAACTCCACCTTTGCGGCAAGTTCCGACGTCTGGCCGAGCGCAAGAGCTCGCGCAACGTCGTGGTCACCGCCATCGCCCGAGAGCTCACCGGGTTCCTCTGGGCCGAGATGGCCGCTTGAGGTGACCAAAGACCTTCCTGCTCGCCTTCTCCTCGGTGGGGAGATGCGCGAGGAATCCACCATGCGCCGGGACACCGCCGCGGCAGGGAAGATCCCCGTTCGAACTATGCGAACCCGGACTGCTCCGGAACGCGCTTCTAGTGAGGGGCACCATCCTGCGCATCGCCGACCTGCGGTGAGAACCCGCGTACATCAGAGTGGCGGTCCGCCGACCCACTTGCTCCCGGCGCATGGTCGATTTCTCATCCGTCCCCCGCCCAGGTCACCTGGGGCCGAGGCGTAGCAGCCGCCTCCCCGACGTCAAGGTCGTTCGTCCTCGCTTCGGGCGCTGCACCTTGACGTCGGGGACCCCGTCGCCTGCCAGAAAGCATCATCCATGCGCCGAACCTCTGGTTCGTCGCGCCCAAAAGAACCTAATCACGACCACTTGACATGCCGTTCCACATCAGTTCGAGGGCAGCGATCCCCGAGGATAACGCGGGGTTCCGGAAACCTCTAGCTCTCTCCGGGTCCGTCGGTCCTGGCGGACCGGCCCCCTAGTTCTTCCGGATCCCGACCCGTGGTTACAATCACTGCCCAATGGCCAGTGTCCCGAGCGGCCGTGCCAGCGGTGCACAACAGGCCGCCGCCGCGATTGCCAGCCGCGCCCACCCCGAGGCATCGCCGCATCGAACGAGCGGCGTCATTGACGTGCGGCGGGCTGCCGATGGGGACGCCCATATGATCGCGACCATCCATGTCGCAGCGTCGCAGGCGGGATACCGCGGGCTGCTGCCGGCAGTGCATCTGGACAGCCTCTCGGTGGCCGACTACCTGACAACGTGGACGGGCGCCATCGGGAGGATGAACTCGAGGCATGTCGTGCTCCTGGCATCGCTCGACAGTCGGGGAGCCGGGTTCGTCGCCGTGGGGCCCACTCGCGACAAGGATGGCGCATCGGCCACCGGCGAGCTGCGGGCTCTCTACGTCGATCCCGGCGTGTGGCGGCGCGGAATCGGTTCGAGCTTGGTCGATGCGGCCGTCGGGATCCTCTCTACGGTGTTCACGGACGCCATGCTGTGGGTACTGCGCCAGAACATCGCCGCTCGGGCGCTCTACGAAGCGTGTGGGTGGACGGGGGACGGTGGCGAACGTCGGGTGCTTCGGGGTGGGGCCCTGGTCCATGAGGTCCGCTACCGCCGCGCCCTCGGCTAAGCCGCAACGAGCGCTGGGGGGCGCCCGGATACCGGAAACGGCCGGGTCTATCATTTTCGGGTGTTCATGGGGGCCGCAGCGAGGATCTGGTTCGTGCGCACCGTCGTCGCTCTTGCGGCCGGTGGAGCCCTCACCGCTGCGGGCCTATCGCAACCGACGGTGCTCGCAGGCGCGCAAGGCGCACGGTCCGCGGCGGAGGTTCACAGAGGTGGGGTTCACGCCCTCGTGAGCCCCACCTACGCAGCCGCTCAACGACAGGCTCACAACTTGGCGCTTCTGCTCGCAGAGAGCACCAGAGCCCGGAGCGCCATCATGGCGGCCTCGAAGGACCTCGAGAACTGTTCTGCGGGTGGCAAGAATCTCAGCGCGGATGCGAAGACCTTCGAATCGGCCGCCACCGAGCGTCGCGACCTAATCGGTTCTCTCAACGCCTTGGACGTCGCGGCCATACCCGGCGGAAGGGCTCTCGTCTCGGGTCTCCTCGCAGCTTGGAACGCATCGGTCGCCTCCGATCAGGCGTACGCTGGCTATGCGAATGACGAAGCGCTGAAGCCGGCGTGCGTGCCAAATGACCCGTCCGATCCCAGCTTCCGGGCGGCGCAGAGCGATGACCAGCGGGCGTCCGCCACCAAGAAGGGGTTCCTCTCCCTCTGGAATCCCGTGGCCGAGCGCTATGGCCAGCCGAGCTATACGCAGAATCAGATCTGAGGTCGTTCCGGGCTCCAGGCAGGCCACCCCGGGTGGAGCCGGCCGGGCCAGCGGCAAGGCGCTCGCCACCGTCGCTGTGCGACGGATTGCGTGGGGTGTGGCGACCACGATCGTCCTCGTCGCCGCGATCGCGCTGAGCGGAGTTCCCGCCGCCGTAAGCCTTGCGGGGGCCGCCCTGCGCTCGGACCCGCACGACGGAACCCCCCTCCAGCCACATCCGACCGGACTCATCGCGCGGACAACTGGAGCTACATCGGTCGGCCCGCTGCGCCTCGGGCCAGATCCCTTCGACGGCGAAGCGTCGTCCTACCTGGACACTCGGGGGGGAGCGGTGACGGCGGGTCTTTACGACATCACCGACCACACGACATGGCTGCTCAACGGTGGGACGACGCAGGCCACGGGCAGCATAGTGAAGGTCGACATCTTGGCCGCTTTGGTCGAACAGGCCAAGATCGACCACGCCCCCTTCACGACCAAGGAGGAGCAGCTTGCGTCGCGCATGATCGAGTACAGCGACAATGACGCTGCCACCACCCTGTGGGACCGAGCGGGGGGACGGGCCGGGATCGGGGCTGTCAACCGGCGGCTGCACCTCTCCAACACCGAGCTCTCCACTTGCGTACAGTGCCCGGGGTTCCCATGGCCGGGCTGGGGTCTCACGACCACGTCGGCAACCGATCAGCTCGCCCTGCTCCGCTCGATCGTACTACGGCGCTCCCCCTTCTCCCCCGGCGACCGACGCTATATCGAGGGACTGATGGAGCACGTCACGTCTTCGGAGCGTTGGGGGATATCGGCCGGAATACCGACCGACGTGACCGTCGCGCTCAAGGACGGTTGGCTGCCGCTGAATGACAGCGACACGGACTGGCAGGTCAACAGCGTGGGGTGGGTCCATGGTCGTGGCCGCGACTACCTCCTGGTCGTCCTCACGACAGGCAACCCGACGGAGCAGTACGGGATCGACACCATCGACGGCTTGGCGCAGATCCTCTGGAACAAGCTCGACCCCTGACCCGACTCGCGGCCCTTCGGCGCGGCTCCCGGCTGCAGTACGATCGTCTCAGATGGAAGGGTTCTTGGACGTACTGCGCGAGGGAAGCGCCCTGACGGTCGCCCTCGGTGATCGGACGGTGATCGGACGGTTGCCCGACAACCAGGTGGCCCTGACCGATGACCCCCTGGTCTCGCGGACCCATGCCGTCGTGGAGCGATACGCCTCCGGCTGGGCGGTGCGCGACCTGGGCACCTTGAACGGGACGTACGTCAACGAGAGGAAGGTGCTCACCGAAAGGGTCCTTCGCCCGGGCGACGAGATCCGCGTCGGCAACAGCCGGTTGGTGTACCACTCCCAGCGCGCCGCGGACACCGGGGCGACCATCCAGATCGAGGATCGCATGCATATCACCGTCCTCTTCACCGACATGGTGAGCTCGACGGAGCGCTTCCTCAATGCCGAACCGGCCGTCGCCGATGAGATCCGACGTCGACACTTCACCCTGCTCCGCCAGGCCATCAGCGATACCCGGGGGCACGAGGTCAAGAACCTAGGAGACGGAGTGATGGCGGTGTTGCCATCGGCGCCCGCGTCGTTGGCGTGCGCCTCGGCCATGCAGTCAGCGGTGCGCCGCGACGGTGAGGCATCGGGAACCATGCTCGGCCTACGCGTCGGCGTGAGCTGCGGCGAGGTGACCCACGAAGGGGACGATTACTTCGGCACGGCCGTCATCGAAGCCGCGCGACTCTGTGCCAAGGCCGAAGCTGGCCAGATTCTCATCAGTGAGGCTCTGCGGGCGCTCGCCGATCGCAAGACGGTCCGAGATCACGGCCAGCTCGAGCTCAAGGGCTTCAGCAGTCCCGTCAGGGTGTACGAGATGCCGTGGCGCGCCCCGGCGGAGGAAAGGTCCGGCTAGAAGCGGGCACCCAAACTGGAGAACCAGCCGATTAGAGCGGGATGGAGTAGGTCTGGGAGCCCGTGGGCGAGGCCGGGGCGTTGATGGTCATCTGGGTGAAGATGTACCCGTCGGCAGTCTGTGACGGGTCCGACAGGGTGACGAAGGCGAAGTATGGCGTCGATGTCCCCTGTGCGCAGTCGGGATTGCAGTCGTTGACGAACTCCGTCCCCTCGCCCGAGGCCCCGCCCGGACCCCAAGAGGACCAGGAGATGCTCTGAACCGACCCGGTCCCATCCTGCGTGTACGTGAACTCGGTGGGCTCGTACAGCGGAGTCTGGCCCGTCAGCGGGATGAAGAGCGGTAGCGGTGCGGTCGTTGTCGTCGGGGGTGCCGTCGTCGTGGTGGGCGGCACCGTCGTGGTCGTCGCGGGCGGCGCGGTGGTCGTCGACCGGGGCGTCGTCGTCGTGGTGGCGGGTGCGGAGGTGGTCGGTGACTTGGGGATGAGGCTGCGTATCCCGGCTCCTGTGGTCGAGGACGAGGCGCTCGGGCTGCCGGAGCTGCAGGACGTGAGCAGCAGGGCGGTCGCCCCGACGCCGAGTGGCCAGGCGGCACGCCTAAGTGCTTTCCCGCTCCGGATTCTGCGCATCGCCGTCACACTCCCGGGTTTCGTTGCGCGGCGGCAAGCCGCTCCTCCGGGCGTTGTTCGAGCCGTCCCAGGACCCGGTCGATCTGGTCGCCACTGCTGCTGTAGCCCACGAAGAGAATGGCCGAGATCCCGATCACGATGACCTGTCCCCATCCCCAGTGGCTGGCGAAGAAGTCCCCGAAGCCATGGAGCACAGCGGGGATGCCGATGGCCAGGACCAAGAGCGGCAGCAGCCACCGCCGGTGGTAGACGGCTAACCCTATGAAGAACCCGCAGATGCCCGCCCAGAGGGCATGGTTGATCCCGTCGGTGACGATTCGATCCAGCAACAGGCTGAAGCTCACCTCGAGCCGTGCCTGGGCGAACTGTTGGTAATACTGCAAGATGTACTCGTGCGCTTCGGCAACGCCGAACGTCACCCCACTCAGGACGCCGAGATACATGTACGACCGCGTGGACAGCTTCGTCTTCCGGTGGATGATGAGCGCCACCACCACGATCGCCAGCGCTTTGGCGCTCTCCTCGGGGAGGCCGACCGTGAAGATCGACGAGAGCAAGTTGCTCGGGTTGGCCCGGAGGCTGGTCTCCAGCTGGATGGCGACCGGCAGCCCGGCCAGCAATTCGAAGATGACGATCTCGACCAGCATGATGGGTGGGATCTTCCCCGGACGCACCAGTGCCCAGAAGAGCACGGCCCACACGAAGCCGAAATAGGCCGACCACGCCCACGCCATGGGGGACGAGATGGACGAGGCATTCTCGTAGACGTAGAAGAGGATGGTAGGTACCAGCCAGACCAGGACGAGGAAGATCGGGAGACCCGTCCGCCAATAGGTCGATCGCCACCATGCCTTGACGGGGAGCACCAGGGACAGGGGTGGGAGCACCCGGGCCGCAGGGGCGTCTGAGCCGAGAAACGATCGGAACTCGGCACCGACGGTGGCCGTCGCGGCGTGAGGTGAGACCCCTCCGATCGGCATGAGGAGGTCCGCAGGCCCTGCGGGTGCCAGCTGTACGGATGGCCCGCTGCGGCCGCCGAGATTTAGAGTCGTGGGACCGTCGATCGTCAAGGACTCGACCTGCCGGCGACCCTGGTACGTGCCGGTCGAACTACGGTCGGTGGCGATCCACCGGCCTTGCTCGCACGTCAGCGCCAGGTGGGCATGGGACACCGAAGGGTCGTCGATCACGATGGTCGAGGCCGGGTTGCGCCCAATCGTCACGATTCGATCGGGGCTGTAGACGTGCTCGGAGGCGTTGCAAACGATCCGAAGATCCGGTCCCGCAGGCCCCACCTCGGGACCGGGGGTCGCCGCACCGTCCGGTGTCGGCTGCTTCGGTCGCACGGGTGTCGCTCTTCGACTCCGGGCAGCAAGTTGGACCGGGGGTCCGTCGGGAGCACCGAGGTGGACGGTCGTGGGCCCGTCGAGCACCAATGACGACACCTTGTCGCCTCCGACGAAGGAACCCGTCGAGCTGTGGTCCTTCGCATTCCACGAGCCCTTTTCGAATTGCACGGTGAGGTGCGTACGGGAGACCGAGGGGTCTGCGACGACGACGGTGCAGGCCGGGTCGCGACCGACCGTCACGGGCTGTCCCGGGCCGAAGACTTCGCGGTGCCCGAAGGAAATGACGGTCAATGTATCCCCCGGCACCTCCTGGCCCGGCGGCTCACGGCCGTCGGGTCCTCTCCCCTCGGGCTGAAAGACGAGGGCAGGGCCGTCCCGGCTCCCCAGATGGAGGGTGATCGCGTCTGCCAGCTCCAGAAGCTCTATCGGGGCGTCGTCGCAGAAGGTCCCGGTGGACGAATCGTTGCGCACGGTCCAGGCGCCATCGTGACAGCGAATGGTGAGGTGGCACCGCGAGACCGAGGGATCGGCGACGACCACGGTAGAGGCCGGGTCGCGGCCGACGGTCACGATAGCGTCCGCCGGAAACTCCTCGCGGATGCCGTCACCGATGATTGTGAGGTGGCCCATATGATGACCTCCCCGCCTTTCCCCGTGCTCCCGCCACATTCTTGCGCAGGACGGGATCTGATGCCCGCTCTGGTGTCCTCCACGCCCTATCGGCGAGCCTCATTCGCTCGAACGATGGTGGCGTGAACGTGCCCCAGCTCGATCTTCATCGGGCGTACGCCCAGCCGCTGTCCCGGCGCCACGCGTTTGGGATGCTCCCCGACGGGATGGACGGTCCAGCTCCTGGACGTGAGGTTGCGAAGGACCAGGCGGTCGGGCTCCTCGGAGGGGGCCTCGACGCGAGCCACCAGGGTGCGGAAATCGCGGTCGTTGGCGAGGTGATGGCTCGTGACCGTCGCGCCTTCAGAGAGGACCACGGAGTGGCGAGAAACCTCGAGGATCATCGGTTCCGGTGGTCGCTGCCCACAGTGCCAGCACCTCTTCTGCGGATTGTCTGGGTCCCAGAACACGCCGGCGGTACAAGAGCAGACGTGAACCGAGTTGCCCAGGCGCACCATGGCCCGTCGCCACACTCCCTCGGTGATCCGGCCGGCGAGGGAGGCGTCGTGCAGGCCGATGGTAAAGGCTCGGATGAAGAGATCTTGCAGGAAGCGGGGGTAGATGTCCCACCAGACGAGCATGGGATCCCCGGGCATCGGCCGGTTCGAATCGTCATCGGGGTCGAAGACGAAGAGGGGCTCCTGTCCGAAGTACTTGAAGATCAGCTTCGTCTCGGACTCTTCGCCGACGTTATAGCTGCGCTCGAGATGCGCGCCCTCCAGCGGATGGCCGTGGACGAAGAGGTAGAAGAGAAAAACGGACAAGGAGTACAGATCGGTCACCGTCGACGGCAGCTCTTCGTGGCGAAGCACTTCGGGTGCCATGAACCGAAGGGTGCCGAGGACGAATCCCTCCTGGTTGTCCACCCCGATGTTGTCGTTGTCGACGATGGCGACCTCTGAGGTGTCCGGATTCACCAGGAGGTTCCCGAAGTTGATGTCCCGATAGCACAACCCGCCCGAGTGCAGAGCGGCGAAGGCGTCCACGAGCTCTCGCCCGATGGCGGTCAGGCTCCGGAAGGGCGGTTGTTCCCGCGCCGCCAGGATGGAGATCAAGGAGCGGAACCCGGAAGGTACGAACGGCATCACATACCCGAACCCCTCCAGGTCGGGGCACTCGACGACGTCGAGTGGCCAGGCGAAGGCGTCGTGGGGACGACCGTGGATCACCAGGTTGCTGATGGCTCTGCGCATCGCCGTTGCGTGGCGCGAGGGCCGATACCACTTGAGGGCCAGTGCGCCGCCCCCCTCCAGCCGGGCGCGGTAGACGACGCCTTGACCGCCTTCGGCGATCTTCTCGTCGGCGATCACGACCGCTCGCGTGCGCACCATTTGCAGGCGGTCACCGCTTCGGGGATAGAGCGCCGAGACCATCAGCCGGCCTCCCACTGCTCCGGAGCCCGACCACCACGGAGCATGAACACCAACGACGCGTCGTCCCCGCTCCCGTCTCTCGAGGCGCAACGACCAGCCCAGTCCCACATGTGCTCGCCCACCCATTGGGGTCCGAACTCCCCGAGTAGGCGAACCACGTCCCGTCCGAATGCCGGTTGCCAGTCGTCCTTGCTCTGGGCGTTGCCGAAGCCGTCGGATGCGAGCGCCACGGTGACCACGTCCGTCCGCTCGAGATCGATCACCGCTGATCGAAAGAGGTGCACCGCGCTCGACGAGCACAGACTCGTCGTGATCCGGCCATCCAACAGAGGATCCCCAGGCACGGGCACGATGGTCTTGCCGTCGGAGCTGACGATCAGGATGTCCCCGTCGCCTATCTGCAGGAGGACGAGCCAGGGCCCGCTGATCGCGGCCAGGAGGAGCGTGGACCCATACGGCACCGTCGTGGTCCCCCCCTCGGTCATTGCCCTGGACTCCTGCCGGGTGAGCGGAAACTGGGAGAGATCGTCCAACACAGCCTCGTTCCAGCGGTCCACCACCTCGGGGACGATGGAGGTGGTGGCGAGCTCTTGGACGACAGCCGCCCGCTTCAGGGCACCCATCTCAGCGGCACGCTGCACCGCCACTGCGCAGGCGACAGAGGTGGCCAGCTGCGATCCCCGAGAGCTGCGAAAGTGCCGCTGATCCCCGTGCCCGTCGGCCACGGCAGCGCACAGCGACCCGCCGTCGCGTGCTGACGGCGTGAGGTAGTGCGTCGAGTCCTGGTTCGGAAGGCCTGCGGCGTCATGCACGGCACCCCGGGCGCTCGCTGAGTAGACGTTCCACGCCAGCTCCGCTTTCTCCGCCGACTCCCTGGCCGCCGCCCGCTTCACACGATCGACCCTTCGTCCGACTCACCCGAGGCGTCGGGAGTGACGCTCGATTCCTGTGAGTAACCGAGGAGCCGGTCGGCCACGGCATCCCGGTCGACCCCCGCCTCCGACATGCGCGAGGCCGCCAGGGAAGCCGCCACCAGGCGCTCGAGGATCTGCTCGGTGCTATCGGCGACGAGCACGGGCACGCTCGGGTCGCTGATGAAACGGTTCAACGCCTCGGAGTTCGCCTTGCGCCCGATCGCGATGGCCAGACGCAGGGCGGAGCGCCCCGACGGCTGGGAGAGGAGCTCGTTGAGACCGGCCTCAAACCCTCCTATGGGATCAGTCGGCAGTCCGTCGGTTATCAGCAGGATGGACGGACGCAGCGCGCGGCGTTCGATGTTGCCGGGAGCCAGCGCTTCGGCAAGCATGCGGAAGGCGGCACCCATGTTCGTGCGACCCCGCTCCACATAGTGCAACGGCTTCCATCGCAGCTCGTCTACCGGTACCGGATTGGCGATGTGCCAGACGGGCTCGTTGGCAAAGGAGATGACCCGCACGAAAACCTTGGCCTGCTCTTGCTCATGCTCCCAGGCGACCAGGTGAGGAAGCATATCGGCGATGGCGTAATTGAGAGCCTGGATCTTCTCTCCGCGCATCGACCCCGAGCAGTCGGCCAGGATGAAGAAGTGCAGTGGCCTCTTCGAGATGCCTCCGCCCGGCATGATGGTCGTGCTGGTCATCATCGGCCTTTTGGTGGGTTTGGCGAGCAAGGATACACGGCGAGCGCAATCGAGCGATGAGGGCGTCCGCGCGCCTGGCGGCGCCGGTCTGGCAGCCGGCGACGCGGGACCGAGGGGAGCCGCACGGGTACGGGTGCTGGGCCGGCTCGGTGCGAATTCTCCCGGCCGAGTAATGTTCAGCCAAGCTCGGGGAGGGTAGTCAATGCAGGTCGGTTTCGGTCGATGAGCCCGGCGCAGCAGTCGTTCGACGTCGACGGTCGGGCCCATCAGGCGCTGGTGGCCATCGTGGGGGACTACGGCATCGACGTCCTTTCCAACCCCACCATGCTGGCGAACCTCTGCGCCGACGAGGAGCTCGATCACGACGCTCGTCGTGAGGCCAATCTCATCGTCGATGCGGCTCGCGACGACGTGCGGACCCTCCTGCAGCAGCAGGCCCGTGCCGTGGGACCCGAAGGGGCCGTCGAGCTCACGGCCCGTACCATCGCCGAGCAACGGTCCCTCGACCCCGAGGCGGCCCGCTGGGTGGTGCGCGAGTTCGCCCTGGTCATGGGATTGCAACTCGGCGCTGCGCAGCCCGAGTCCGATCTCAGCGACACGGTCGCCCCCGCGCCGGCGACGGAGGAACCCGATCAAGCACCCCAGGTAGCGCCAAGGGAGCCGGCCGTCGCGGCGCAGGAGGCCGCGGTGGCGGCGCAGGAGGCCGCGGTGGCCGCGCAGGACGTGGCCGAGACCCCCGAGCGGTCCGAGGCGGCCGCCGATGAGACCGCCGCAGCCGGAGCTCTCGAGGCAGAAGGGGCACCGCCGCCACCGGCGTGGGCCGCGGCCGCGCCGGGAGTTACGCAGCCGCCGACGACTGCGGAACCCACACCTCCCCCAGGGTCGGAGCGGCCGGCGCGGGCCCGCCGGACCACTCTCCGGCGTCCGGCGGTCATCGTTCCGGTGGCGCTGGTGATCATCGGCGGCGTAATCGTGGCCCTGGTATTTACCGTCTTCAAGTCGTCGACCAATTACCAAGCGACTCTCAATTCATTGATTCCCGCCTCGATCAAGTCCAACGGCTGCTCCACGGACAGTCCGTCCAAGTACGTCTCCCCCCAGGACCAAGTGGGGGCACAGATCGACTGCCAGGGGCCGGTCGGCGCTGTCGGGGAGATGCGCTACGTCATCTTCACTTCATCATCGGGGCTCAACCAGTCCTACTCGGACATCGTGCACAACGACGCTCACACGACCATCGGGCAGGACAACTGCGGGAACTTCACGACGTTCGTCAACCCTTGTGAGACCGAGTACTTCGCTGGGAACAACCGGAACGACATCTTGGGTCATGTCGTCGAGTTCTTCACCCAGCAGACCCCCGCAATCGTGTTCACCGACACCGCGAACAACGTGGAGGTGATCATGGTCGGCGAGAGCAATGCGAACGGCAATGCGCTCGCCCAGTACTTCGGGAACAACGGCCAGAACCTTGTCAACCGTTGATACGGGGCGGGTGGTCCCCCGCCGACACCCGTCACGGCCACCCGGTCAGGAAGAGGGCACCAGATCCTGTATCCCTCGGGCCAACTCCGCCGCAGTCAAGGGGCGCCGCCCGGCGTCGGCTTCGAGGCATCCGGCCACCACCTGCCGCTCCTGCCGGGTCAGCCGTTCGCTCAGGACGGGAGGAGCGGTCAACACCTTGCGCACGGAGAGCAGGGGATCGTCGGTGGGCAGGTCGCCGTAGATCCCCTCCCCGGCCAAGGCCCGGTGCAGCGTCGCTCCGAGAGACCAGATGTCGGTCGCCCTGGAGCCACCCTCACCGCGCAGGATGGCAGGGTCGGTGTACTCGACGGACCCCACGGGCCCCATGGCGGTGACCGTCTGGCCAGGGGCCAACAGCTGGGCCAGGCCCAGGTCGGAAAGCCTGGCCCCATCCTCGGCGAGGAGGATGTTCGCCGGTTTGATGTCACGGTGGACGAGCCCCACTTCGTGCAGAGCGTGGGCGGCTAGCGCCGCATCTGCAACGGCTCGTAGAGACTCGGCGCGGGAGAGCGCCTGAGCAGGAGCGGCGAGGGACCCTCTCGGAAAGTATTCCATCGCGTAGTAGAAGCGATCGCCGTCCTGCCCGGCGTCCAGGAGGCGAACCAGGCAAGGAGACTGGGCGCTGGCAAACGCTCTCAGCTCGCGGCTGATGCGCCGGAGGCCGGTCTCTGTGGTCGGTGCCACCAGCACTTTGACGGCCACGTAATCGGATCCGGTGCCCAATCTCGGCGGGGACTTGGCGAGGTAGTACACACCCTGGCTGCCTCCGCCGAGTTCCCGGGTCAGCTCGAAGTCAGCGATCTGGTCCACCAGCTCCCCTTTTCGGTCGCAACCCTCCCACTACTTTGCCCAAATCCCTTTCCTCTCGCATCCCGTGGCCGTCAAGCGGTACGACCCACACCCCGTTGGGGCCCGATCGAGACCGTCTGAATGAGCAATCCCTTGGCAGGAGAGGTGCACGCAACCGATGCGTGCTACCTTCCGTGGTCACCCGGTTGGGAGCGCGAGGGGGAGAGGGCTCGTGCATCCGAAGACGCCCGATCAGATCGTTGCCGTCGTCCTCCTCGACATTGCCGTCATCGTCCTGGTGGCGAGAGGTATGGGTATCCTCGCCCGGCGCCTCGGTCAGCCGGCGGTGGTCGGAGAGATCGTGGCGGGACTCATCCTCGGACCCAGCCTCCTCGGGCAGTTTCCCGGGGATCCCTCGGTGGGTCTCTTTCCCCTCCTGGTCCGCCCGTACTTGAACGTGGTCGCCCAAATCGGGTTGGTCATGTTCATGTTCATCGTCGGTCTGGAGCTCGACCTGACCTTGGTCCGGGGACGAGAACGTGTCGCCTCGGTCATCTCGGTCGGCTCGATCGCGTTGCCGTTCGCTCTCGGGCTCGGGCTTGCTGCCCTCATCTATGACGACCACAACCGTGTCGCGGGAAGGTCCGTGTCCTTCTGGCCCTTCGCCCTCTTTGTCGGCGTCTCGATGTCCATCACGGCCTTCCCGGTGCTGGCGAGAATGTTGACCGAGCGGGGCATGCAAAGGGTCGAGATCGGCGCCATGGCGTTGGCCTGCGCGTCGGTCGACGACGTCCTGGCATGGTCGATCCTGGCGGTCGTAGTGGCCGTGGCCAGCTCGAGCGGTCTCGGTCAGGCCCCCCGCATCCTCGGGGAGGCGATCGCTTTCGTGGTGGTCATGTTCGTGATCGTCAAGCCCCTGCTCAAGAGGCTGGCCGACGCCTACCGACGCGCCGGTCGGCTGACCCCGAGCATCTTCGCCATCGTGATCGCAGGGTTTTTGGGTTCGGCCTTCGTCACCGGGTGGATCGGCCTCCACGTCATCTTCGGCGCTTTCCTCTTCGGTGTGATCATGACCAGACAAGGCACTGCAGATATGTTCCGTGACATTCTCGAGCGCTTGGAGCAAGTCAGCCTTCTGTTGCTCCTGCCCGTCTTCTTCGTCGTGACGGGCCTCAGCGCGAACGTCACCCAACTCGGGCCGCACGGGTTGCTGGTGCTGTTGGGGGTCCTCGTCATCGCCATCGTCGGCAAGTTTGGAGGTGCCGCCAGCGCAGCCCGGATGCAGGGATTGAGCGGGCGCAAGTCCCGGGCGCTGGGCGTCTTGATGAACAACCGCGGCCTGACAGAACTGGTCATCCTGAGCGTCGGCGTGAGCCTCAAGGTGCTCGACCAGTCGCTGTTCACCATCCTCGTGCTGATGGCGGTCATCACCACGATCATGACGAGCCCGTTGCTCAAGCTGGTCTATCCCGAACGGGTGCTCCAGCGAGAAATCCGGGAGGCGGAGCGCGCAAGCATGGGGCAAATCGACGCCTACCGAGTCATCGCTGCCATCGACGATCCGGTCCGAGGCGCCGTACTGGTCGGGATCGGAGCCGCCCTGGTCGACGACGAGAGACCAGGTGAGCTTGTCCTCAGCCGCTTCATCGAGAGCGGTCCGCCGCTCGAAGTGGCGAGCGGGCTGTCGTTGGACCTTGCAGAGGTCGCCTCGGGCCTCGGCGAGATGCAGGACCTCAGCCACCAGACTGGCAGCTCGGACGTTCCGGTGGTCGTGCGCTCGCAGACCACCAACGACCTGACCGAGTCGCTGCTCACGCAGGTCGAGGCCATCGAGGGCGACGTCTTGCTGGTGCCGCTCGATCTGCGTTCCCGCTCCACGGCCGACGTGCCCGCCGCGTTGGTCGGGAAGTCGCCGAGCACGGTGGCAGTGTTGGCGGGTCCGACCGATTCGGGGATCGGGGCGGGCGGCGTCGTGGAGGTGCGGGGATCCTCTTCCAGTGACGGAGAGGCGGCTTTGGAGCTCGGCATCAGGGCAGCGGACGCGATCGGGGTACCGTTGGTCCTCGCCACCGGCGGGGACCGCCGGGTCGGACGCCGGTTCCAGCAAGTCGCCCGTTCGCTTGCGGAGGCCGGGCTACCAGCCGAAGTCGTGGCGACCGAGGACGGGCAGCGGGCGGACGTACCGCCCGGCGGACTTCTCACGGTCCTTGCCGCTTCTTCCGTTGTGCTCCCCGGCCGTGACCTCGAGAAGTCGATCCGCGACCTGGCAGATCTCACCGGGGGTTCAGTACTCGTGGTTCGCGCCGCCGAGAGCGCGGGCGACGATGGTGTCGGCCGATTGCTGGCACGACTCTCGCAACGAGGGTCTCGGGGCGTAACGGGTGACGGGGCGGACGGAGATCTGCCACTAGGGCTATCGCCGTTGGATCAGGACAGCGAGCGCGCACGCGATCATGCGGAAGAGAGGGACAGCCATGAGCGATCCTGAGGTGACCTACGGGGCCGGGACAATCACGGTCCCGAGGCAGGAAGGCATGTTGGTGGAGGAGCCGGAGGCGGGACCGGCACCGGAGCGGGGGGATCTCACCGATGAGCTCATTGCCACCGATTGGTGGAGCGACCAGATGCTCTCGGACGCGGGCATCCCCGTCCGCGACGTGGAATTCGTGACGGTCGGGGGCGGCGTCGGATCCTTCGTGACCGTCGACTACCTGCGAATCTGCGGCGTGCCGCCGGATCGGATCCGCGTGCTCAGCCAGCTCGACTACCCGTGGCAGACCTATGAGTACCTGACACGGGTCTCGCAGATTCCCACGGGGGAGCGCCTCCGTTCGGACTCGGCATCCCGGCCCGACTGCATCTGGGGCTTCCCCTCGTACGCCTTCTCGGAGGCATTCCGCGCCAAGAGCCTCCGCGGGTTCATCGCGCCCCTTTTCCAGGTCCTGACCGAGCCCATCTTCACCGACTACTACACGCCCAAGGCCGGCCACGTCTTTACGATGCTCCGTCGGGAGTCGGACCGGATCGGCTATGACGACCTGGTCGATCAGGGCCTTGTCCGCATGGTGCGCCGACGCAACGGTGGCGGCTACTTCACGATCCTCACACCACCGGCGGGGACGTCGAAGACCAAGCGCGTCGCTTACCGAAGCCGGTTCGTGCACATAGCCGTCGGGTACCCCGGCTTGAAGTTCCTACCGGATCTCCAGGCGTACCGGCAGCAGTACAACGACTTCCGGCACGTGATGAACGCCTACGAGCCGCACGAGAACGTCTACCAGGACCTACGGCACCGTCCGGGCACCGTGGTACTGCGTGGCGGCGGGATCGTCGCCTCACGGGTCCTCCAACGACTGATCGATGACCGGGACTACCACGGCGCCCAGACGACGATCATCCACCTGTTCCGCACATATATCACGGGATCCCACGGGCCAAGCATCTTCATGCGAAGGCGCGGTGCCGATGGCTGGGCCTACCAGGGCTTCAATTATCCCAAGGCCGTGTGGGGCGGACAACTCAAGTCACGGATGCGCCGGCTGGAGGGGCAAGACCGAGCCGATCTCTACAAGGTGATCGGTGGGACCAACACCCCGCGGCGCAAGCTGTGGCTACAACAGCTGGCCCGTGGTCGTCGAGAGGGCTGGTACAAGACCATGGTGGGCGAGGTCGACTCCGTCGTACCACGGGAGCCCGCGGGTACCGTCAGCAGGATCAAGACGCCGAACGGCTTGCTCGAGGTCCCCGCCGACTACATCATCGACGCTACCGGGCTCGAGGCAGACATCGGAGAGCACCGCCTCCTCGCGGACCTCCTGCAACACGGTGGTGCCGGCCGCAACCCGGTCGGTCGCCTCGACGTGGAGAGGAGCTTCGAGGTCATCGGTACGCGCAACGGCACGGGACGCATGTACGCGAGCGGTGCGTGCACCCTGGGTGGCTACTTCCCCGGGGTCGACACATTCTTGGGGTTGCAGATCTCCGCCCAGGAGATCGCCGACGACCTCATCGGCCAAGGCTTCGGACGCCCTCTCGGCCCGGCCCGTTCGACCGTGCAATGGCTTCGCTGGGCACGCAACAAGAATATCTGAGGAGCTGGAGATATGGTACCCACCCTTGCCGGACGAATTCAGACGAGGATCTTCACCCTGGTCGTCGTCGGTTCGATCTGGTTGCTCATCATCACCCCGGCCCTCCCGCAGGACGCCCCGTTGAATGAGATGTACCAGGCCACCTTCTTGGTCCTCGGGATGGTGATCGTGCTGGGAATCGGATGGGAGTTCATCTACCACGGGCTGCAGCAGTTCCGTTGGGAGAAGGACTGGCCCGCCCTGTTCGGGCTGCTCACGGGCATCAACGAGGGCATCCTCGTTTGGGTTCTCCTCGCTTGGGTCATCCCCGACAGCCTCGTCAAGCCGAACGGTGCATCCTTCGTGATCGCCTTCGCCACCGTGTGGCTGGTCGTGTGGATGTTCGTCAACGGACCGATGCGCGTGCCCTTCATCCACTGGAGGTTCCGCGGTGGGCGAATCATATGACGGGTTCGACGGACGTGGGCACCCCGGGGAGACGACATGACACTGCATGATCTTCAGCTGCAGGTGCACCCCGGCGATGGACTCGTCGCCAACCTGGGCACGGCCGCGGTCGTGCTGCCGGGAGGGGTTGAGTACCGGGAGTTCACCGACGGATTGCTGGGCATCGTCCGCTCCGGATGCGAGCAGTACGGTCCCACGCCGGGCAGAGCCGTCATCCGCAAGCTCGCCGGCCTCGTGATGGGCGCCGAGCCGGCGGAGGTAGCACCTTTTGCCGTCGTCGCCGACGCCGAGGACGGTCTGGCGATCATGTTGTGTGGCTCCATGGAGCTCGAGCTGACCACCGAAAGCGGTGAGGAGGCGCTCTCGGGACGCGAGGTGGCGACGTGGGTGGACCGCGTGGTCCGTGCCCCCGTCGATCGGCTGACCGTGTTTCCCACAGGGCAAAGGCCCGGGCCGCTCCACGCAGACGCCGATCTCCGTCTCGGTGTCGTGCCCGGAGGTGGCATGACGCTGTCTTCCGCCGCGACGGGCGGGGATCGGCAGGCCCTCGCCGGGTTCGGGGCGCACCCGGCCCACGCCGCCGCGGACCAACCACAGCTTGCCCCGACGGGCGTGCGGTCGCCAGGCCCGGCGGCCGAGGCACCACCCGTGGCCGAGGCGCCGCCCGCGCCAGCGCCGCCCGCGCCAGCGCCGCCCCCCGGGCGCGTGCTTCCTCCCTTGGCGCGTCCCCCCGAGGGGAAACCCAAGGAGTCCAGCTTCGCCTCGATCGCTCTTGACGAGCCGCTGCCTCCCGAGGAGCTCCGCCCGCTTCCGGTCGCCGGTGGTGGGCCGGCGGGTCCGGGCCCCGCTCCCGACGAGCAAGGTGGACCCGTCGTTCAGGGAATCGTCTGCGCACGTGGACACTTCAACGACCCAAATGCCCGGTTCTGCGCGTTCTGTGGAATCGCCATGGTCCAACAGACACACAACCTGGTGTCCGGCGTCCGGCCTCCCCTCGGCGTGCTGGTCCTCGACGACGGCGCGACCTTCGTGCTCGACGGGAGCTACGTCATCGGCAGGGAGCCGGAGGTGTCGGATCTCGTCCGAACGGGAGTGGCGCGCCCGCTCATGATCGACGACCCGAAGCGGCGCCTGTCACGAGTGCACGCAGTCGTGCTCGTCGTCGACTGGCAGGTCAGGGTGGAGGATGCCGGGTCGCGCAATGGCACGCGGATCCGCCGCTCGGACGCCTCCGATTGGCAGCAGCTTCCCCCCGAGGAGCCCACCCCGATCGAACCGGGGACGCGTATCGGAGTGGGCAGCCGTGAGCTCGTGTTCGACTCCCACTTCGGTGCCAATTGATGGCCGACCGACGGATGGTAGGTACCGCAAGCCGCCCGGACGGCGCTACCCCGCTGCGGGTCCGGTGTGCTTGCGGCTCCCGCTCTAAAGGAGTGCGTGGGAGCGATCGGAGAGAGCCCGGTCGAGGTTGGCCGCCGCGCTGATCAGTGCCAGATGGGTGAAGGCCTGGGGGAAGTTGCCCAAGGCCTCCCCGGCCGGACCGATCTCCTCTGCGAAGAGGCCGACGTGGTTGGCGAACGTGAGCATCTTCTCGAAGACGTAGCGGCTCTCGCCGATCCGGCCGGCCCGAGTCAGCGCCTCGACGTACCAAAACGAGCAGAGATTGAACGTGCCCTCGTCGCCGTCGATCCCGTCGGAGCCGTCCGTCTCGTAGCGCCGGACCAGGCTGTCGGTCACGAGCTCCTCGCTGATCCGGTCGAGCGTGGCCAAGAACCGCGGATCGCTCGGGCCGGCGAATTTCACGAGAGGCATCACCAGCAACGAGGCGTCGAGCGCCGTGGTGTCCGGGTGCTGGACGTAGGAGCGGCGGGACGGATTCCATCCGGCCTCCTGCACCGAGGCGTAGGCGCTGTCGGCAGCGTCACGCCAACGCAGGATGGGGGCAGGCAGACCACGCTGCCGGGCGATCCTCATGGCGCGCTCGAAGGCCACCCAGGTCATCAGGGCCGAATAGGTGAACCGCCGACGGCCTCCCCTGGTCTCCCAGATCCCGTCGTCCGGTTGCTCCCAGTGCTTCTCCAGCCAGTCCAGCTGCCGCGAGAGGGCCACCCAAAGGTCGTAAGCGATCGGGTGACCGTGCTTGTTGAACAGATAGACCGAGTCCATCAGCTCCCCGTAGATATCGATTTGGAGCTGGTCGGCGGCGGCATTTCCCACGCGGACGGGTCGCGATCCCCGATAGCCCTCGAGATGGTCGAGAACCATCTCGGGCACCTCGGGGCTGCCGTCGATCCTGTAGAGCACCTGCAGTCCGTGCTCGGGTGGCGCCTCCCGGCACCGGTCTTCGAGCCAGCCCATGAAGGCCGCCGCCTCGTCGACGAAACCCAGGCGCATGAGGCCATAGAGGGTGAAGGCGGCATCGCGAATCCATGTGTAGCGGTAATCCCAGTTCCGTCCGCCCCCGAGGAGCTCGGGTAGCGACGTCGTCGGTGCGGCGACCAAGGCACCCGTCGGTTGATAGACGAGGAGTTTCAGCACGAGGGCCGAACGTTCCACCATCTCCCGGTAGCGACCCTGGTAGCGAGAGCGACGCAACCAACCTCTCCAGAAGGCGAGGGTCCTCTCGTACGCCAGGTCCGCTTCGTGGTCGACCATTGGGCGGATCCGACCACCCCATTCCAGGATGAGATCGACGCCTTCACCCGAGCGCAAACTGAGGTCCGCCGTTGCTGCCGGACCCTCGACGGAGAGCCGGTGCGTACTCCGAAGGACCATCTCCACGCCCGCTCCCTCGAAGAGCACCCCTCCGTGTTCGAGAGGATGGACGGAATGCTCCGCCCGACCGAAGTCGAAGGCGGGACGGCAGTTGACGCGAAAGGCCACGGTCCCTCGCACGGCGCGAAGTCGGCGAACGAGCACGTTGGAGTGTGCGGAGACGAGGTGACCACGGTCATGAGGGACCATGAAGTCGATGACCTCGCCCACGGAGTGCTCGCCCAGGAACCTCGTCACGAGGACGTTGGAATCGGGCATGTACTGCTGCTTGGTCCTCAACGCGTCGCAGGCGACCGAAAAGGCCCCTCCTCGCTCGGCATCGAGCAATGACGCGAAGACCGCTGGGGCGTCGAACCGCGGGAGGCAGCACCAGTCGATCGTGCCATCGGTGGCTACCAGGGCGACTGTGTGCAGGTCGCCGATCACCGCGTGGTCCTCGATGGCGGGGTAACGCTCTGGATCGGCACGGGGACGTCGGGACACCGGCTTGATCATGCCATTCTTGCTGCACGGCAGTCCCAGAGTGTGGTCGCAGAGCCAAATACGGCCCCAAAATCAAGGGGGAGGTCTTCCCATGACCGCGAGCCGGCCCACCGTCCTCTTCCTCTGCAGGCACAACGCCGGCCGGTCCCAGATGGCCGCAGCCATCCTCGAACGACTCGCCGCCGGTCGTCTCGTGGTCCTCTCGGCGGGTACCTCGCCGGGCGAGGCCATCGATCCCGCCGTCGTAGAGGTCATGAGGGAAAGGCGGATCGACCTTTCCCAACGGTCGCCGCGCCAGCTCACCGACGAGATGGCCCGGCAGGCCGACGTCATCGTCACGATGGGAGGCGGGGGCGCCTGCCCCGTCTGTCCAGGGAAGCGGTACGTGGACTGGGACCTACCGGACCCCGCAGGGCTGTCGACCAAAGAGGTCCGGCCCATCCGCGACGAGATCGAGCGACGCGCCGCCGGGCTGCTGGAGGATCTCCTGCCGCCTCCGTGGCTCGCCGCCCTGGCCCGGTCGACCCGGTCGGGTGACGGACCCGGCCCCGCCGACGAACGGCCCCGAGCCGCGGTCCTGGTCCTCCTCTCGAGCGGTCCGCCGGCTGGCGACGCTGCACCGGACCGCCGCGGCCCACGGGTGCTCCTCACTCGTCGCAGCCAGGGGATGCGGACCTTCCCGGGCGCCTGGACCTTCCCGGGTGGTGCGGCGAAAGCGGGGCGACACCGACCCGACCGCGACCGCCCTGCGGGAGGCACGGGAGGAGACGGGCCTCGCGCCGGAGGCGGTGACGATCGTCGGCCACCTGTCGCCGCGCACCGGCGGTGCGTACGTCCTCACGCCGGTACTGGGATGGTCGAGCGACCCGGAGTTCGCGGCATCGCCGGACCCAGTGGAGGTCAGCGAGCTGTGGTGGCCGGCGGTCGAAGAGGTCGAGACGCTCGCCGGCTCGGGAGCTCGGCGGATGCCCGATGGCAGCGAGCAGGAGATCCCCCCGGCCACCCGCTCCATCCTCGCCGAGCTCGGGGCGGGATCCCGCGGCCGTGGGACTCAGCCGGACGACTCGGCATCGGGGACGTAGGGGCGACCCGGCCAGTAGGGCCACTCCTCGAATTCGCTGCAGCGCCCGTCGGCCCCCAACCGCAGGACCCAGAGGTCCCGGTACTCCTGACGGACCGGATCGCCGTAGCGGACCTCGGCACGGACGACGGCCACCGACCCGTCGACCGCGACGATCTCCGCGGCGAACGTGAAGACCTCGTCGGGACCGCCACGATCGCGCTCCCACATCCGGCGGATCGCCTCGAGACCCGAGACGGGCTCCTCGTACGGAGAGTGCAGGTAGCTCGCGTCCTCCGTGAAGAGCGTTGCCAGGGTCTCCGTGCCGGGCGCTCGCCAGGCGTCCTCGTAGGCCCGCAGCCATCGGCGCAGCGTCGCGCGATCGGTCACGATGCCATGATGCCGGGAGACGGCACTGCGTCCCAACCCGCGACGCACGAGAGGCGAGGAGGCACGATGCGCTTCGCGTTCAAGACCGCCAACCACGACACCACCTGGGAAGAGATCCTGGCCGTGTGGAGGGAGGCCGACGGCATCGACCTCTACGAGTCGGGTTGGCTCTTCGACCACTTCTACCCCATCTGGTCGCCGAGGGGGCAGCCGGATCCCGGCGGTCCCTGCCTCGAGGGGTGGACGATGCTCGCCGCGCTCGCCCAGGCGACCCGCCGGCTACGCCTGGGCACCCTCGTGACGGGCATCCCGTACCGGAACCCGGCCGTGCTCGCGAACATGGCCGCCACCATCGACATCGTCTCGGGCGGCCGCCTCGAGCTCGGCGTCGGCGCGGGCTGGAACGAGCAGGAGTCCTCCGCCTACGGCATCGAGCTCGGAAGCCCCCGAGAGCGCAGCGACCGGTTCGAGGAGGCCTGCGAGGTACTGGTCGGGCTGCTCTCGCAGCGGACCACGGACTTCTCCGGCGCCTACTACCGGATGGCCGACGCCCGCTGCGAGCCCAAGGCTCGCCAGACTCCCCACCCGCCGATCGTCGTCGGCGGCAACGGCGAGCGAAGGACGCTGCGCACCGCCGCCCGTTTCGCCCAGCACTGGAATTTCCTCGGCGGAACGCCGGAGGATTTCGCACGCAAGCGGGACGTCCTGCACGCCCACTGCGCGGACGTCGGGCGGGACCCGGGGGAGATCACCCTCTCGAGCCACGTCTGGCTGGCCTCGGGATTCGACGACGACCTCGTCAAGACCGCCGAGCAGGTCGACGCGCTCGCCGGTGAGGGGCTGGACCTCGCCATCGTCTACCTGATGCCGCCCCTGTCCCCCTCCGTGATGGAGCCGCTCGCCCGGGTGCTCGAGCCGCTGCGGTGACCCGAGCGCGAGGCCGCCGATGGCACCGGTCAACGCGGCTGTGGGATCATCGCCGCACTGAGCCGTTGCGTCGAACCCGAGGGGGCAGTGCGTGAGCAACGACCACGACGGACCGATCCCGGATTCCTCGGACCCTGCCGGGCAGGAGCTCGCCGAGCTGCTCGGTCGGCGCATCGTGCTGGGTGTCACCGGGGGGATCTCCGCCTACAAGGCGGTCGAGCTCTGTCGCCGGATGGTGGACGCCGGCGCGATCGTCGTCCCGGTGCTCACCGACGAGGCCGGCCGCTTCGTCGGCGACGTGACCTTCTCCGCGCTGGCCTCCGAGCCCGTTCGCCGCTCCCTCTTCGATGACGCGGATCCCATCCCCCACACCCACCTCGGCCAGAGCGCGGACGTCATCCTCGTTGCGCCGGCCACCGCACATCTGATAGCCCGATACGCCCACGGTCTGGCGGACGATCTCCTCTGCGCGACGCTCCTCGCGACGCGGGCGCCGGTCGTGATCTGCCCGGCCATGCACACGGAGATGTGGGAGCACCCCGCAGTGGTGGACAACCTCGAGGTCCTCCGGCGCCGCGGTGTCCACATCGTGCCCCCCGGCGTCGGGCGTCTGGCCGGCGGGGACTCGGGTGCCGGGCGCCTGGCCGAACCGGAGGACGTCCTGGCCGCGCTGGTGGCCGCCCTCCCGGCCGCGGCTCCGGGCGAGGAACCGCGGCGACACGACCTGGCCGGAGCGAGGGTGCTGGTCAGCGCCGGGGGCACCCGAGAGCCCATCGACCCGGTTCGCTTCGTCGGCAACCGGTCGTCGGGCAAGCAGGGTCATGCCATCGCCGACGAGGTGGCCGCGCGGGGCGCCCTGGTCACGTTGATCACGACGGTGTCGTTGCCGACGGCGACGGGGATCGAGATCGTGCGCGTCGACACGGCAGCGGAGATGGAGAGTGCGATATCGGCCCGCAGCGCCTCGGCGGACGTGGTGGTGATGGCCGCCGCCGTGGCCGACTTCCGGCCCAAGGCCGCAGCGGCGACCAAGATCAGCAAGGCCGACGGGGTCCCCCACCTCGTCCTCGAGCCGACACCGGACATCCTGGCGGGCCTGGGCGAGCGACGAGGGCCCGGGCAGGTGCTCGTCGGCTTCGCGGCGGAGACCAACGACCTGCACGACAACGCGGCGGCAAAGCTCCGCCGCAAGGGCGTGGACCTCATCGTGGCGAACGACGTCTCTCAGCCCGGCGTCGGCTTCGAGGGCGATACCAATGCCGTCGTCATCATCGGTGCCGACGGGAGCGAGCAGCCCGTCGACCTGGCCGACAAGCGGCTCGTGGCGCGGGCCGTGGTGGACGCGATCGTGCGCCGGAGGTCAGGCCCGGGGTGACACCGGCTCGCGATCGGTGCGCTTGCCCCTGCCCTTGACGGCAGGGGCGAGCCTCTCGTCGGCCTCGGCGCGGAGCTCGTCGAAGGCAGCCGCCATGGCGTCCCGGAGGGTGGACGCATCGTCTTGGCCCCTGTCGTCGGCGACCACGCTGATCGACATCGTCCCGTCGTAGCTGCAGGCACAGACCGCGATCGGGGTGCGGGGTCCCGAGGGGAGGTTGCCAATGATGTCGACGACCTTCGCGCCTCGGACACTCAATGGCGGTGGTCCGGGGATGTTCGAGACGAAGACGTCGAAGAGCGGGAGCCGGGCGACCGCCCGGGCCATCGTGCGGACGGCCAACGGCGGGAGCAGCTCCGCCATGTTCATGAACTCGTGGAAGCTGAGATCGATCTCGCCCTCGACCGAGGCTCGCCCGGCGTCGGCCACGCTCGAGACGTGGGCGAGGCTGGGGATGGGGGAGATCGGTGCCTCGATCCGCCGGACCGAGAGGTAGTTGCCGAAGGTCGGGTCCTCGGGTTGGCGCACGTCGACCGGCACGGCGATCCGGAGGCGCGAGCGGTCGGGCAGGCCGTGGACGTCGAAGACGGCCCGCGCCCCGGAGGTCACGACCGCGAGGACCACGTCGTTCACCTTGCACCCGGCGGCGTCCTTGATGCGCTTGACCTGATCCAACGGGAAGTGGAGCCCCTCGAAGTGCCGACCGGGGCCCACCCGCCGGGCGAAGGGGGAGCCGAGCGCCACGACCGGCCCGGTGACCACGCCCTTGGCGAGCTCGAGCACGCCGGTGAGCGCACTCGACTGCAGGCGGGTGGGGAGCCGCCGGACGGTCTCCACCACCCTCGGGACCATCGCCATCCGATCCGACGCGAGCGAGCGCACCACCTCGACGTTCTGGACGATGTCGGCCCGTAGCCGCTCCGCCGCACCCGACGACGCCGCGGGCTCCACGGCGGCAGCCGGAGGCGACTCCTCGGCGGAGCCATCCGCAGGGCCGTCCTCGACCTGAAGTCCCGCCAGGTCGAAGATCGCCTGCCCGATCTCCACGCTCCCGACCCCGTCGGCCAGGACGTGGTGCGCCCGTATGGCCAGGGATTGGCGAGAGGGTTGGTCCACGACCGTGATGAGCCACGGCGAGTGCCGCATCGACTGCCTCGCACCGTGCAGACGCGCCGCCAGCTCGTGGAGGACGTCGTCACCGTCGAGGTCCAGCCGGACGCCCTGGACGTGGTTGGCGATGTCGAACTCCTGGTCATCCACCCAGACCGGCCGGCCGATGCCGAGGGGCAGGGTGACCACCCTCTGTCGCCACCGGGGCACCCGGTCGAGCCGGGAGTCGAGATACCGCCGCCACTCCTCCAGCGAGCCGCGCGACTCGTCGAGCATCACCAGCACGGACATGTTCATCGGGCTGTTCCGGCGGTCCATCGCCACGAAGGCTTGGTCCGCCGGATGCAGCGCCTGATCGCGTTCCTGTCGTTGCACGCTCGGCACCCTCCCTCCGAGGATCACACCCGTGACCATCGGTCCCTCGTCGGCCAGCGAACCCCGCCAGCTTACCGGCCGGCCCCCGAGCGCAGGCCTTGCCGCTCCGAGCGGCCGCCGGGCGCGACGCCACCCCTGGCCCGCCGTACGCTTCGGGTATCCCGGCGTCGGTCGATGCCGACCACCGACCGAGAGCGACCGGCCCAGCGCCACTGACCGAGGCGGTCCCGGACCGAGACCGCCCCTGACCGAGAGACACGGAGGATCGATGCCGCAGGCGAGCGTGTTCGAAGGCACGAAGCCGGCCCGCCACGGCGACCTGGTCCTCGAGACCCACGGGATGGCCCCCGTCCCCGAGAACGCCCGGTACGGAGCCTCCTGGCGGAATTTCACCGTCTGGTTCGCACCCAACCTCGAGCTCTCCGCCGTGTTCACCGGGACGCTGGCGGTCACCCTGGGGCTCGGCTTCTGGCCTGGCCTGGCGGCCATCGTGGTCGGCGTGGTCCTCGGCGCCCTGCCCGTGGCCTACCTCGCGACGTGGGGCCCCCAGACGGGCATGGGCCAGCTGCCGCTCGCCCGGCTGCCCTTCGGCCGCACGATCGCCGTCCCGGCGGCCGTGCAGTGGCTCAGCTCGGTGGCCTGGGACGCCCTCGTCGGGCTCTTCGGGGGCGAGGCGGCACAGCTCCTGTTCCACGTGCCCTTCGCCGTCGGGGTGCTGATCGTGCTGGCGCTCGAAGGCGCCGTCGGCTTCCTCGGCTACGAGTTCATCCACCAGCTGGAGCAGTGGGGGAGCGCCGTCCTGAGCGTCCTCTTCGTCGTCCTTTCGGTCAAGATCCTCCAGCACGGGAACCTCCCCATGCAGGGCACCGTGCACGGTGGGGCGGAGGTGGGAGCCTTCGTGCTCATGACGACGATCGCCTTCAGCGGATCGTTCAGCTGGGCCAGCTACGCGGCCGACTACAGCCGCTACCAGCCCCGGAACACCCCCCGCACGCCGCTCCTGATGCTGACACTGGCCGGCCTCGTCGCCTCGTTCGTCTGGATGTACGCGATCGGGCTGGCGGGGGCCAGGACCCTGACCGACCAGACGGCGGCCGGGGTGAAGACGCTCATGGGGGGCGGAGCCCTGGGCGTCCTCGCGCTCGTCGCCATCGTCGTCGGCGCCATCGCGAGCAACGCCATGAACGACTACTCGGGCTCACTCGCGATCCAGGCGGGCGGCATCCGGCTCCGGCGGAACCGCAGCGCCCTCGTCGGCACCGTGCTCGCGTTCTTCCTCATCCTCTGGATCCACGGGGGCGACACTTCGATCCGCTTCCAGAACATCCTGCTCTTCTCGGCGTACTGGATCGCGCCGTTCCTTGCCGTCCTCCTCATCGACTGGCACTACGTGCGCAGCTCGCTCACCCCGACCCGTCTCTCACATCTCATGGACTTCCGTCGGCTGGTGTCCGGCTGGTCGGCATTGGTGGCCCTGATCGTCGGCTTTGGCGCGATGGTTCCCTTTATGAACACGGGCCTGCTCGTCGGGCCGGCGGCCAAGGCTCTCGACGGAGCCGACATCTCCTTTTACGTCGGATTCGTGGTGGCGGCGCTCGTGTACTTCCCGCTGCGCAGGCTCGAGGCCCGGCGTTCGCCGGGAAGCTTCGAACCGCTCGGGTCGTCAGAGCTCGGGATGTCGGGAGCGGGCTAGCGACCGCGGCCGGGCGACCGTGCGGGGGGCTCGCCTCAGGTGCGCAGATGCCGGTCGAAGAAGGCGACGATGCGGCGCCTCGCGTCCTGCGCGGAGGGGTCGTGGTAGCCGCCGCCCATGAGGGCCCCCGCCACCGCGAACATCCTGCTGTCGTGGTCGTTGAGGAAGGAGTGGCCCGCGTCGGGGTACTCCTTGACGTCGTGGTCGACACCGAGGCCGGTGAGCGCGGCCTCCAGGCGCTCGGCGGCACCTCGCAACGTCCGGTCCTTGGCCCCGAAGCTACCGACGATCGGGCAGGCGCCCGCGAGGATCCGCTCCGCGTCCTTGGGCACCACCCCGTAGTTGACGCTCGACGCAGAGAAGCCGTGATCCGGTGCGAGGAGCAGCGCGAACCCGCCGCCCATGCAGAACCCGATCACGCCGACCGTACCGGTGCACCGCCCGTCGTCGACGAGCCATCTGCGGACGTCCTCCACGTCGTCGAAGAGCCGCCCCCGCCGCGCGCTCAGGTCCCGGAAGGCGGACCGCACGCAGACCATCTTGTTGCCCCAGGCGAAGAGGTCGGGTGCGACCGAGAGGTAGCCACTCTCCGCCAGCCAGTCGGCCTGACGGCGGACGTCGGCGCTCATGCCGAGCGCGTCGTGGATCACCACGACGCTCGGCCACGGCCCGTCCCCCGTCGGGACGGCCACGTATCCGGGGAGGTCACGGGGTCGGGTCGGGATCCTCACGTCGGCCATGGGGGCTCCTCTCGTCCCAGCGCCGGTCAGTGCACGAAGCGTAGGCCCCGCCGACGCGGCGATGATGGGCCATGACCGGGGGCCGAGAGTGAACGGGCTGAGCAAGGCCCGGGTGGAGGCGTTCAGCGACGGCATCTTTGCCATCGCCATCACGCTGCTCGTCCTCACCATCGCACAGCCGAGCCACTACGACGACCTGACCAAGCAGCTCACCCAGCGTTGGCCGTCGCTGGCCGCGTACGTCGTGAGCTTCGCCATCATCGGCATCATGTGGCTCAACCACCACTCGATCTTCAACCACATCGAGCGCGTCGACCGCGGCCTCGTCTATCTGAACCTCCTGCTGCTCATGACCATCGCCTTCCTCCCCTACCCCACGGGCGTCCTCGGCGAGGCGCTGCACCGGCACCAGGGGGCGGAGACCGCGGCGATCTTCTATGGCCTGACGATGGCGGCGAACGCCTACGCCTGGAGCGCCCTTTGGCTGTACGCGTCCCACCGACGGCGACTGCTGCTGCCGACGTTCCCCGAGGCCGACCGGTACACGGCCACGGTGCTCTTCACGGTCGGCGTGATCCTCTACACCGCCGCGGTCGGCGTGGCGTTCCTGAGCCCGTATGCCTTCCTGGTGCTCCAGGCTGTCCTCGCCGTCTACTACGCGCTCGATCCGCTCTCGCGGTGGGTGTCCCGGCGCCGCTGGGAGAGCGAGGAGACGTAGGCCTGGGCCGACCTCGCGTCAGCCCTCGTCGCCCTCCCGGCGCCGGCGGCCGATCCGGGTCGCCGCCACCGGCAGGGTCCGGAGGTGGGACCCGACGAGCACCAGGGGGCCCGGCAGGGCGTCGGGGTTGCCGTGGACCTCGATCCACCAGTACCGGCCGTAGCGGCCGGCGCCTCCCAGGCGCAGCGGACCGGCCGCGGCGGCCGCGAGCTCCTGGCGAGGCCGCGGCGCCACCCCGGCGAGCATCACCTTCCAGCCACCCGTGGTCAGCGAGATGGCGCCGGCCCCCCGGATCGGCTGTCCCGACTGCCGCTGGAGGTCGACCACCTGGCCGATCTGCCCGCCGACCGCGGCCAGGTCCCGGACGACCTCCAGCACGCCCCGCTCGATCTGGGCTGCCGCCTGGCGATCGACGCGACGGGCGTGCCAACCCTCCAACGCACGTCGCAGCACGATCGGCCTCGACCGCTTCCTTCCGTTCCGTCCCGTCCGGTCCGTCTGCTCCATCTGCCTCATCCTCATATTTTTGGCGTCCGATCGTTCGTTCGTCAAGTGCCGGCGGGCACTAGACTGTCCTACGTGTCAGGACGCCGATCGGTTGCCGATGCCCGCGAGACGAGGGCGCTGATCTTGCGCCGCGCCGCGGACATCGGGTCGGTCGACGGCCTCGAAGCGGTCACGATCGGGCGCCTGGCCGGCGACCTCGAGATGAGCAAGGCGGGGGTCCTGGGCCAATTCGGCAGCAAGGAGGAGCTCCAGCTGGCGACGGTCGACCTGGCGGCCGAGATCTTCCGCGCCAACGTCTGGGAGCCGGTCGCCGGCAAGACGCCCGGCATCGAGAGGCTGCTCGCCATCTGCGACACCTGGACCTCGTACGCCGAGAATCCTCCTTTTCCTGGAGGCTGCTTCATCGCCACGTCGTCCTTCGAGTACGCGAGCCGGGAGGGCCGGATTCACGAGGCGGTGGCCGCGGCGGTCCAGCTCTGGCACGTCACGCTGGTCGCCGACATCGTGCGGGCCGTTCAGGACGGCGCCCTGCCGGACAGGGCCGACCCCGAGCAGCTGGCCTTCACCATCGAGGCGCTGGCGTCGGCCATCAAGCCGGCCGCACAGCTGCGCGGCGACCACCGGGCGGCCCAACGAGCCCTCCATGCCATGAAAGCAGTGCTGGGAGTCGCCGAGGAACCGGCACCCCTGGCGCCGGCTCCGTCGGCGGAGCCGAGGCCCGGAGACCGTCGCTGAACCGTCCGACCACTCCGCTCCCACCGACAGCGACCCCGACGCCCACTCCGAACCGACACCGATGCCCGAGACCATCCACGACGCACGCAGCATCTGGGGGCTCCTGCAACGGCGGGCCGAGGTCGACCCGGACCTCCCGTTCCTCTTCGACGGCACCGGAGGATCGCTGACCGTCGGCCAGCTCCGGCAGCGGGCCGTCGACGCCGCCGGCAACCTCGCAGCCGCCGGCGTGGTGGAGGGCACGGTCGTCTCCTGGCAGCTCCCGACGTGGATCGACACGGTCGCGCTGTCCCTCGCACTCTCGAGGCTCGGCGCGGTGCAGAACCCGATCCTCCACGTCTACCGCGAGCGCGAGGTGCGCTTCGTGCTCGACCAGCTCCGGCCGTCGCTCTTCGTGGTGCCGGCGCGGTTCGGTCGCCACGACTACGCCGCGATGGCCAGGGGGATCTCGGCCGAGCTCGAGTCGCCACCGGAGATCCTCGTCATGGGCGAGGATCTCTTCGAGCCGAGCGCCTCGCCGCTTCCTCCCGCTCCCGGTGCGACACCGGACGGGGAGGTGCCCGACGGGGAGATACGCGACGGGGACGTGCCGGTCGGGGACGAGCCGGTCCGCTGGATCTACTACACCTCGGGGACCTCGTCGGCCCCGAAGGGCGTGCGCCACACGGACGAGACGCTGCTCGCCGGTGGTCGGGCGCTGGCTCTGGCGCTCGGCCTGGGCGAGGGTGACGTGGGCTCGATCGCCTTTCCCTTCACCCACATCGCCGGGCCCGACTACCTCGTCATGATGCTGATGGACGGGATCCCCGCCGTGCTCGTCGACGCCTTCCGGCCGGCACAGGCCATCGAGCTCTTTGCCAGCCACGGCGTCACCGTCGGCGGTGGCAGCACGGCCTTCTACGCGGCGTACCTGGCGGAGCAGCGGAAGCGCCCCGGAGAGGTGCTCATCCCGAGCCTCCGTCTGCTCTCGGGTGGGGGTGCCCCCAAGCCACCCGAGATCTTCTACGAGGTGCTGGGCGAGATGGGTGTCCGCACCGTGCACGGGTACGCCATGACCGAGGTGCCGATGCTCGCCATGGGGCGCCCGTGGGACGAGGACGAGCAGCTCGCGAACACCGACGGAAGGGCGGTCGCGGGGGCCGAGCTGCGGGTGGTCGACCCGGAGGGGAACGCGTGCCCCGTCGGCGTCGACGGCGAGGTCCGGGTGCGGGGTCCGATGGTCTGCAAGGGCTACGTCGACGAGGCCCAGACCGCCGAGGCCTTCGACGACGAGGGATGGTTCCGCACCGGGGACGTCGGGCACCTCCGTGCGGACGGGCACCTCGTGATCACGGGGCGCATCAAGGACATCATCATCCGCAAGGGAGAGAACGTCAGCGCCAAGGAGGTCGAGGACCTCCTCTACACCCATCCCCAGGTGGGCGCGGTGGCCGTGATCGGGCTGCCCGACCCCTCGACCGGCGAGCGGGTGTGCGCGGTCGTCGAGCCGTCGCCCGGAGCCGAGGCCCTCACGTTCGACGAGCTGCGACGGTTCTGCCGCGAGGCGGGGCTCATGACCCAGAAGATCCCCGAGCAGCTCGAGATCGTCGAGCGGCTGCCTCGGAACGAGACGCTCAACAAGATCCTGAAGGAGCAGCTGCGTCGGCAATTCTCTGCGCCCGTCTCCGCGCCCTGAGCGGTCGCCGGTCCCGAGCCGCGCCCGAGCGTGCCGCCCGTACCGCGGATGGTCAGGGGACCACGAGGACGGGAACCTTGGCGAGGTGCAGCACGCGGTGGCACACGCTGCCGAGGAGGACGCTCTCCAGGTCGGTGTGGCCCCTGGTCCCGAGGACGATGACCGAGGCTGCCCAGTCGGCCGCCTCCTCGCAGATCTCGGCGGCGATCCGCCCCGACAGCGACTGGCGGACGGCCCCCGACGCCTTGACCCCCGCACCCTCGAGCTGCTTGAGCGTGTCGGCCACCAGCCCGGTGGCCTCTGGGGTGTCCTCGTCCCGGGACGTCGGTACGGCACGTGCGACCCAATGGATCTCGTGCACGTTGACGACCCGCACCTCGCCGTCCTTCTCCCCCGCCAGCTCGATCACGCGCGCCAGCGCACGGTTGGAGTGGTCGGAGCCGTCAACGGCTAACAGGATCCGGTCGAACATTGCTCATCCTCCCCGGCTGGTTGCCATGTAGTGCGTCGAGGTCATAGGTCTCATGTCACGCCTCGAGCAGCGCGAGATCGTCCAGGGACGAGAGCGCGCTCTCGAGGAGCGGCTCGGAAAGCCGCTTGGCCTCGGCGATCCGGATCCGGTCGGCCATGTACTGATGCTTGGCCCGCGCCTGGGCCACGTCGCACTCGCCCTTGCGTACCCAGCTGCACACGACGTCTTGGAGGGTCTCGAGGAACGACAGCGAGTCGGCCGCCTGCACCAGGTCGGCTCCGTCGATGCCCCCGAACTCGTGCAGGGTGATGAGGCGACGGACCTCGCTCACCGAGAGGCCGTCGGCCAGGCCCTCGCCGTGGATCCACACGCCGACCACCTCGGCAGACCGAGAGGCGTGCGCGTAGAGGTAGTCGGGGTCGTCCCACCGACCGTGGCGCTTGTCGAAGCGCGGTCCGCCGGGGAACATCCTCTCGATGTCGTGCGTGACGACGGCGAGCCGCATCTCGAGGGTCGAGTCCCCGTCGAGGTACACCAGCCAGTCCCGTGCTCGCTCGAGGTGCCAGGCCTGGCTGTAGGGCGCAATCCACGCCACGGCGCGGCGTTCGACTTCGGTCTCGAGCGCGAAGCGCGGCGCCTCTTCGATGGTCGAGGTCAAGTCACGTACCCCCTGGTCGGTTGGTCGTCGGGTGCGTCGTGTCGGTCACCAGCTTCGTGGTGAACAGCTCGATCTGCTGGAGGGTCTCCTCGAGGTTGTCCCACGGGATCATGTGGCCGCTGTGCGCCACGGAGGCGAGGGCGGCACGCGGGTTGGCGGCCCCGAGCTCGGCCGCGTCGCTCGCCGTCACGACAGGGCTCTCGTCGCCGTAGAGGAGGAGTGCCGGCGGCTCCACCTCCTTCCAGACCGGGGGGAAGTCCTCCAGGTGGAACCAGGAGTAGCTCTCGACGACGGCGATCTCGTCGCACGAGCCGAGCCATTGCCCACGGGCGGCCACCTGGTCGTCGGTCCAGGTCGGGTAGTGCTCGCGAGCCTGCTGCTCGCCGAGGCCGGAACGGGCCCCGTGGATGCCGTCGATGAAGCGGTCGAGCGGAATCGGGTAGGGCCGGCGGCCGGGGCCCGACATCGGCGGGTCGATCGCCACGACCCCCGATCCGCAGCCCGGGAAGCGCGCCCGGGCGGCCGCCACCACCCGGGCTCCCAGCGAATGGCCGACCAGCACCGCGCCCTCGAGCCCACGGTCCTCGACGAGCGCGAGGACGTCCTGCGCGTAGTCGGACGCCCGGTGGGTGCCCGAGGGCGACCGCTCCGAGTAGCCGCGACCGCGCATGTCGAGGACGTAGACGTCGCCCGCGAAGGCCGCCAGCCGTTCGGCGGCGAAGGCGAACGCCCCCGCCGGGGTCGTGATGCCCGGCACGACGACCAGGGGCAGCCCTCCGGCGCCGCGGTGGTGCGCGGCGTGCATCCGGAGATCGCCGGAGCGGAAGTACACCGACGTCGGCGAGCTCACGGGACGGCGCCCATCTTCTCCGCGGTGGCCGCGGTCACGTCGGGCACCTCGCTCCGGCGGTCGGCGAAGACCGTCATGAGCAGCAGATAGACGAGGCCGCCGCCGACGCCGGCCATCAGCCACGACAGGTCGACTCCCTGCACGGAGCTCTCCAGCGGACCCGTGAACAGGCTGGTGGTGGAGAACATCAGCCCGAGGGCCACGCCGACGCCCCAGGCGAACACGGCCCGTACGTTGACGCCCTTCCAGTACCAGTACCGGCCCCTCACCCCCGGCATGGCAAAGGCGTGGAGGTCGCCGGGCGAGTACTGCCCCCGGTTCATGAGGTAGTGGATCCCGACGAACACCATCCACGGCGTGGCGGTCACCACCATGATCGTCACGAACGCCTCGAGGTTGGTGAGGAAGTTGGTGGCCACCACCAGGAGGTAGGTCAGGCCGAAGGCGATGGCGCTCAGGCCCACCGCGATCTGCCAGCGCTTGACCCGGTAGAAGAACGGCCACGAGCCGATGTCGAGCGCCGCGTTGTAGAGCGACATGCCGGCGCTCGCGATGTTGGAGGCGAGCCCGAGCACGAGGAGCATCGGCAGCAGGAACCAGGTCGGGGCCGCCGCGGTGATGCCGGGAACGAAGTTGCCCGCGTCCTTGGTGAAGGCCGTGGCCGCGAAGGCGGCCGCCACCATCGCCACCCAGCAGCCGAGGAAGATCCCGAGGAACCCGGCGAGGCCCACCCGGCGGGGGGAGGCGGTCGCCGGGATGTACCGGCCGTAGTCGCCGACGAAGGGACCCCACGAGATCGGGAGGGACGCCGCGGTCGTGGCGGACAGGAACCAGGTCGGCCAGAAGCTGCCGAGGAGGTAGTTGCCGCCGCTCGTCACGTGGAACTTGTTGGCGAAGACGCCGAAGAGGCCGATGCCGACGATGATCGAGGCGATCGTGATGACCCGGACGCTGCGCTCGAGGGTGCGGTGACCGAGCACCGCCGAGACGCACGTGACGATGATCACGGCGATCATCGCCACCGACAGCGCGGTGAGGCTGGTCGAGGTGCCCCACCAACGATTGAAGGTGTAGATGATCGCCTCGCCCGAGGTGTAGACGAGGATGACGAAGAAGCCCATGGCGATGAACCAGGTGATGCCGGAGCCGAGGAGACGTCCCCTCACGCCGAAGGCCGCACCGCTCGACACCTGCGTGTTGGTGCCCGTCTTGGGGCTGACCGGCGTCACGGCCAGGAAGACGAGCGACCCGACGAGCGAGCCCACGGTGATGGCGGAGAAGGCTCCCCACCACCCGAGGCCGAAGGCGATGGCCAGGGCACCGAAGAGCATGTTCCCGTAGCCGAACTGCGGCCCGAAGAACACGGTAAAGAGCTCGTGGGGCTTGGACCTGCGTTCGACCTCGGGGATCATGTCGATCCCGCGTGTCTCGATGTTCCCGAATCGGTCCCGGCCTTTGCCAGGAGCGATCGCCGCCCCTGCTTCCAGATTCGTCACTTGGCCCTCCTGCTCTCAGACGGTCGGTCGTTTCAGCTGCGCGGCTGCATCTCCTTGACCACGACGTCGCCGTGACGGATCACGGGACGGTCGTCGAGGGAGAGCGAGTACCCGTGCAACGGGATGTCGAGGTGGCACGGCGACGCGTTGGTGCCGCCCAGCTCCTGGTTGGGTCCCGTGGCGAACAGCACGTTGCCGTAGAAGGAGCGGCCCTCCTGGCCGATGCCCCTTGTGTCCATCACCGGACCGGACCAGAGGGCCTTCTCGTTGAGGCCCCAGCCGATGTGCGAGATGGCGTAGCCGTCGGGGTCCCGGAACTGGTCCATGTAGTCCCGCATGAGCTCGGCATCGAGATCTCCCGACAGGCCGGTGATCCGACCCTCCTCCACGCGGAGCGTGATGGGCGTGCGGACGTAGGACTTGAACGGGTAGATGATCGTGCCGGGGCTGAGCACCATCATCCCGTCGACGCCGTCGTCGTGGGCGCCGGTGAAGAGGAATCCCGACGGCCAGTGGTCCCAACGGCCCGGCTCGTCGGTGTAACCCCACTCGGTGATCACGGGATAGCGGCCGAGCCGGTACACGAGGTCCGTGCCGTTCTCGTGCTGCACCCGCAGGCTCTCGGCGGAGGTCAGCAGCTCACCGGCGAACTCGACGCGTTCCCGCAGCTCGGGGCTCGGCAGGAGCCGAGTCAGGACGTCGGGGGGCTCCACCGCGAGCAGGATCCGCGTGCCCGAGGCCTGGATCTCCAGCTGCTCCTTGGAGAAGAGCATGAAGACGAGGTCGATGACGAGGTCCGCCTCCTTCAAGGCGGCCATGGCCGGCGCGTGTCCCTGCAGCGGTGTCTGCCCGACGTCCCACGTGGCCGCGCTCTTGCCCCGCTGCGCCGGCACCCGCACGTGGTAGGGGAGCGCCCCGAGCTCCTTGGCTGCCTGCATGAAGGCTGCGGCATGTCCCATGAGCTCGTCGGGGCCGTCCGAGCTCAAGATCGCCACCGCCTCGCCCTCGTGGACGCCGCACAGCCTGAGCTCCTCGCGGCAGACGTTGACGAAGTCGTAGTTCATGGGCTGTCCTCCTGGCTGATGGCCTCCTGGCCGATGGCCTCCTGACTGAGGGCGGTCTCGAGGGACGAGAGATCGCCGAGAAAGGCGGGGTCGTCGTAGTGCGGGGCGATGGCCTGCACCCCGACCGGGAGGCCGTCGCTCCGCCGATGGAAGGGGACGTTGGCCGCCGGCACCCCGAGCAGCGTCCAGGCGCGGCACATCACCGGATCGCCGGTCGCGTCCAGCCCGAGCGGCGCGACGCCGAGGGCGCTCGGGGCGAGGACCACGTCGGTGGCCTCCGCCAGGGGCACCAGGTGGTTCCGGGCCTCCTCGGTGGCCTCGAGCGCGGCGAGGTACTGGCGCGCCGGTAGGGCGTCCCCCTGCTCCACGATGCGCCGGGCGCCCTCCGAGATCAGCTCGACCCGGGGTCCGAGGGTCCCGTGGAGGTTCTTGGCCACCTCGACCGCCATGACGATCTGGTGGTGCTCGGGCAGGCGATGCCACGTGTGGGGCATGGCCAGCTCCGAGACCCGCCACCCGCCGTCCTCCAGGCGACCGGCCACCCGGTCGAGGGCCTCGAGGACGTCGTGGTCCACGTCGCCCCAGGACCCCGCCGAGAGCACGGCGGCGCGCCGAGGGAGAGAGGTCGGCCGTCTTTGTGAGGTCGGCCTCGACGGGCCGCCGTGGCTCTCGTGGACGAGCGCTCGGTGGAGCAGCTCGAGGTCGGCGACGGTCCTCGCGAACATCCCGAGCGTGTCGAGACGTTCGGACAGCCGCCATATTCCCTCCGTCGAGCTCCAGCCCCATGCCGGCTTGTAGCCGTAGACCCCGCAGTAGGCGGCGGGGCGCACGACGGATCCCGCGGTCTGGGTGCCGAGCGCGACGGGCACCATGCCGGCCGCCACCGCGGCCGCGGACCCGCTGGAGGACCCACCCGGCGTCCGAGCCGGATCCACCGGGTTGCGCGTCCGGGTGGGCTGGTACATGGCGAACTCGGTCGACTCGGTCTTGCCGAGCACCATGGCCCCCGCCCGGCGCAGGGTCGCCACGGCTCGTGCGTCCTCGCTCGGCCGGTGGTCGGCGAACAGCGGGGATCCGTAGCCGGTCGGGAGGTCCGCGGTGTCGATGACGTCCTTCACCCCCACGGCCAGGCCCCAGAGGGGCCCGGCGACGGTGTCGTCCAGGTCCTTGGCAAGGCGCTGGACCGCATCGGCGTCACAGATCCGGAAGGCGCCGATCTCGCCGTCGAGTTGGCGCACCCGCTCGAGCAGCCCGCCGACGATCTCGCTGACGGACCGCTCGCCGGTGGCCACCGCCGCGAGCGACTCCGACCCCGACAGCTCGAAGGGTTGCCGGCCGCCGGAGCCTCCGGAGGAACCGCGCGGGCTCATCGTCGGTCGTCGCCCTCGGAGGCGTCGGCCGAAGAGTCGGCCGAGGAGGGGGCGGCGCTCAGGTGCCCGAGGATCGTGCCGATGGCGTCCCCTCGGGGAACCGGAGGACCGCCGCGGCCACCCGCGGCCGCCGGAGCGCCCGCTCCTCCGGGTCCTGTGGCGAAGGTGATGGGCCGGACCTGCAGCGCGAAGAGCTCGGAGATCTCGCCGTCCGCCGCGGTCCCGCCCGTGCGGATCGTCCCGATGGCCCACTCCATGTCGAGGCCCCGACCGATCTTGGACTCGAGATCCGAGGCCATCGAGGCCAGAGCGGCGATCCGGTCGTCGCCGAGGGACCACTCGTCACGCCGTCGGGGATCGACGTCCCGGCGCTCGACGGTCCTCCCGTCGGGATCGAGACGGTGCTCGACGGCCTTGGAGCCGCGGGACCGCCGCTGGATCTCCCGGGTCACCTTGTTCACCTCGAAGAGGTCCGGCGTCACCTCGCCCCCGACGACCGCCTCGCCGAGGCCGTAGCTGGATTCGATGACGAGGAGCGATCGGTCCCCGGTATGGGGGTGCTGCGTGAACATCACCCCGGCGACCCGAGCGTCCACGAGCTCCTGGACGATCACCGCCACCGCGTCGTCCGCGTCGCCGGCACCCCTCGCGCTGCGGTAGGAGTCGACGTGGGGGTCCAGGGCGGACATCCAGCAGCGCTCGACCTCCTCCAGGACCTGCTCGACGCCCCTCGCCCCGAGGAAGGTCCGGAACTGCCCGGCACAGCTCGACTCGGCGGAGTCCTCGACCGTGGCGCTCGAGCGGACGGCCACCGGCAGGGAGGCCCCGCGTTCGTCGCAGAGCACCCCGTAGGCGTGGGCGACGGCGTCGGCCAGCTCGGGGGGTAGCCCACGCAGCTCCCCGTCGAGCTCGCCGGAGCCGGTGCGACCGACCAGGTAGCGGCGGTAGGCCGAAGAGGTGACGACGAAGGACCTGGGCACCGTCTGGCCGGCACGCAGGAGCGACCCCAGGCCGACCGCCTTCCCCCCGACCTCGCCGACGTCGTCGGGTCCGCATGCGTAGGTCGCCCGGACGTAGGGCGAGGGCCCGAACAACTTGCGCTCCGAGTCGATGTGCACCTGGCTCATCGGACCGCCGCCGCCTCGTCCGGCTCGGCCGGCTCGGCCGGCTCGGCCGGCTCGGCCGCACGCTCGAGGATGGTCACCTTGCCCGTGTTGCCGTCGACCCTCAAGAAGTCGCCGCTGCGGATGACCTTCGTGCCCACGCCCGTGGCCACCACGGCGGGCAGCTCGTACTCGCGCGACACGATGGCCGCATGGGACATGATGCCGCCGCCGTCGGAGACCGCTGCGGCGATCCGTGCGAACACGATGGACCAGCTCGGCGCCGTGAGCGGGCACACGAGGATGTCCCCGTCGACCAGGTCCTCGAGCTCCGCGACCGAGTGCACCACACGCGCCGGGCCCTCCGCCACCCCGGGCGACGCCGCCAGGCCTTCGAGCTCGCTCATGCCCGCGCCGGCGTTCTCTGCGGCGAGCCAGCGCTCCACCGTCTCCGAATTGATGCCGAACAGCGTGACGGTGATCGGCTCGGTCACGCGCTCCGGCGGGCGGCCGAGGGCGGGCGGGGGGCTCCAGGCCTCCAACGCCGAGTAGATCCGTCGCCGGCGCGCAACCTCGTCTCGCCAGATGCGCTCGCTGCGCGTCGGAACGCCCAGGGCCCAACGAGCCTCCATCTCGTAGAGCACGCGGTACACCTCGTAGCGGTGGAGAAAGAAGATGTCGTCGTCGCGGTCGAGCAAACCGCCGGCCACGAGGACGCCGCCGAGCTCGCGCACCTTGTTGAAGAAGAGCGAGTGGTGCCAGTGCTCGACGTAGAAGTTGTGGTTCTCGACGAACGGGAACACCTGCCGTGAGAGCGCCAGCAGGCTGTCGAAGGCGGCCGCCGCGTCGTCGTCGAGAAGGTCCCGGTAGCCGTGGGCGATGCGCTCACGCTCCGATCGGAGATGCTCGAGGGGCCGCACGAGGCTCTCCCCGGCCTGCACCCGGGCCACGTAGTCCCGCAGGGCGGCGAACGGTGGCCTCATGTCGTCGATCCAGGCCCGGTTGGCGTGGCAGTAGCCCGCGCCCGTCGAGTAGTAGAACCACGGGTCCTTGACCCGCTCGAGCTCGGCCAGCCACTCCTTGCCCTCGCCCGAGCGCCCGAGGGCCGCGACGACGTCATCTGGATCCTCCGCGGCCGAGATGGCGTCCCCCACGCCGAGCTCCACGGCACGCACCGCCAGGTTGCGCAGCTCCTGGTCGGGCCGGTAGAGGATCACGTCGATCCCCGCCACCATCCGCGCCACGAGGTCGTCGGTGATGGCCGGGAAGTGGGCGCGGCAGAACTCGAGGAAGGTCAGGTAGGCGCCGTAGGCGAGATTGAGCATCTCGAAGTGGTAGTAGGCCATCTCGTGCATGTTCTCGAGCAGCCGGCTGTAGTTCACAAGCAGGTCGAAGGCGGTCGAGGTGCCTCGCCGGCCGAATACCGTCTCGTCGGGCTCGCACTCCTGGAGGGGCTCGAAGTGCATCGTCTTCAGACGGTCGATGCAGTCGGTGGCCTTCTTGACCCACTGGTCGTAGATCTCGTCCCAGTTCTCGAAGTAATAGCGGGCGCGCTGCTCAAAGACCGGCTCGCGCTCGGCGATCATCGCCGGGTCGTCGATGACGTTGGGGCTGAGGTACAGGTAGCCGTTCACGATGCGGTGCTCGATCCCGAGCGCGGTGGGCAGGCGCCAGATCCTCGTCGTGTACTGGTTGAGCGAGACGAGCCAGCTCTCCGGCATCATCAGGTCGAACGGGTACAGCGGTTCGGGGTTGTGCATCTGGTCGAAGAACCAGAGCTTGTTCTCGTCACGGTCCCGCATGTCCCCACTGAAGAGGAGGTAGTCGGGGTACATCGACTCCCAACCCTCGGCGCCGGCCGGCGTTTCGATGTCGTATGGGTTGCGAAACGTCCCGCCGCTCATGGGGCTGCTCGTCCCTCCGCCTCTCGTGCTCGACCGCCCCGATCCGGGGCCGACGACCATGTCACCCGTCCGTGCCGTTGTTTGCCGCCAGGTCGCGCAAGGATGCGGTGGCTGCGGGACCATGGGAACCCCAGTGTTCCACCTGGCGGAACGATGGACCGCAGGGCGGAACAATCGTACATTGTCCCTGGTGAGCGATTATTAACTCCGGGTGACGACCCTCAGCGGTACCCGGAGCCTCCCCACCACACCGATTCGAGCGTCATCAGCCGGGCCGCAGCGGCCTGCACTCGACGAGCCATCTGCCCGATGTGCTCGCCAGACACCCGGGTCACCGGACCCGCGACCGAGATGGCGGCCCGCGCCACGCGCGTGCGGTCGAACACGGGGGCCGCCACCGAGGCCAGGCCGGGCTCGTCCTCCTCGATGCTGAAGGCGTAGCCGCGGGCGCGGGTCTCCGAGAGGCAACGGAGGAACTGCGACTTGGAGCGGATCGTCCTGGGCGTGCGTTGCTCGAAGCCCCGGGCGCACGCCGCCTCGGCCACCGAGGGATTGAACGCCGCAACCGCCTTGCCCGAGCTCGTGAGATGGATCGGCCGGAGCCGGGAGACCCTGGAGGAGAAGCGCAGTCCCTGGTAGCTCTCCAACCGCTCGACGTAGAACATCTGGTCGCCCTCCGGCACGGCCAGGTGCACCGTCTCCCCGGTCTGGGCCCGCAGCGACTCGAGGAGAGGGAGGCTGATGTCCCTCAGCTGGCTCCGGCTGGCCACGAGCGCACCGAGCTCGTGCAGGCGAATGCCGAGCCGGTAGGCCCTGGACTCCGGCACCCGCTCGACATAGCCCTTGGAGCGAAGGGTGGCCAGTATTCGGTGCGCGGTGCTCTTCGGGACTCCGATGCGGCGCCCGAGCTCGGTCACGCCGAGCTGTGGCTCGGTGGCCAGGCAGTCGAGCAGGTCGAGCGCCACCGCGACGGACTGGACGCCCGTCGCCTGCCCGGACGGCGTGTCCGAGGGTGTCGCGTGCTCGCTCATGTGGGCTCCCTGCCCCCTCCCCGTGCACCCGGTCGGGAGGGGAAGGCCCGAGCCTACGCCCGGCCGCTCGCGCCGAGACCCGAGGCCAGGGGCCCTGCGCCGGGTCCCGAGACCGGGGCCGTCACGGTGCGAGGCGCTCGCGGAGCCGATCGAGCGCCAGGCACCCGGCCCACTCCACGTGCTCGCGCATCCGATTGGACGCCTCTACGGCGCTCCGCCGGCGGAGCGCGACGGCCACCGCCCGGTGCTGCTCCTCGGCGGCCCTCATGTCCTCGGACCGGTAGGCGATGACCGAGCGATAGGCCTCCGGTATCGAGGAGATCTGCCGGATCAACGCCGAGAGGCGGGGGTTTCCCGAGGCGTCGGCGATGTTGTAGTGGAAGTGGGTGTCGGCGGCGAGCTGCTCGGCGGGACCCGCGTGGTGCAGCTCGCCCAGGCGGTCGCAGCTCTTGTCGAGGAGGTCGGCGAGCACCGGGGTCATTCGCCCCGCGGCGAGCCGCGCCGCCTCCGCCTCGAGCAGTCCCCTCACCCCGTAGACGTCGACGATGTCCCGGGGGCTGAGCTGGAGCACTGTGGCACCACGGTTGCGGGTCAGCTCCACCAGCCCGACGCTGTTCAGCTGGATCAACGCCTCCCGGATCGGGGTGCGACTCACCCCCTGGGCCTCGGCGAGGGCGGCTTCGCGTAGGCGCGTGCCCGGGGCGAGCGAACCGTTCATGATCGCCTGGCTGATGCGCCGGGCGACGATGTCCGCTGTGCTCTCCCCGCGGACCGGCTCGGCCGAGAGCGCCGCGCCCTCGGGCCACTCGATCGTCTCCCCGCTGGCCTCGGCCGTCACGACACCCCCCTCTCTCCCGCTCGTCCTTCTCGGCCGCCCCTCGCGGCGTCTTCTTGTGCCCAGACAGTCTAATTGTATTCTTGTATGCAATCCGAACCCACGAGGGAAGCGCGAGAGGAGCGGAGGGCATGGCAGGTAGAGCGCCGCGATGAAGCCGGCACCCTTCGGTTACCACCTCGCCACCTCGGTTGATGAGGCCGTCGAGCTCCTGGCGGCGTACGAGGGGACGGCACGGCCCCTCGCCGGCGGGCAGAGCCTGGCGCCGATGCTCAACATGCGGCTCGTCCGTCCCGACGCACTGGTCGATCTCAACGGGATCGGCGGTCTCGACGCCATCGAAGCGGCCGGAGCCGGGACCCGCCTCGGGGCGTTGACCCGCTACACGGCGCTCGAGCGGTCGGGTGCCGTCGCGGCGCGGCTCCCCCTCCTCACCGAGGTCGTGCGTCACGTCGGGGATCGCCAGATCCGCAACCGCGGGACGATCGGAGGCAGCCTGTCCCACGGCGACCCGACGGCCGAGATACCGCTCGCCTTCCTGGCCCTCGAGGCCCGGGTCGAGGTCAGGGGTCCCGCGGGGCGGCGAGAGATCGCGGTGCGCGACCTGTACGAGGGCTCCTACGCGACGGCTCTCGACCCCCTCGAGGTCCTGACCGGCGTCGCCTGCCCGAGCGCCCCCCGGTACTGGGCCTTCGCCGAGCTGTGCCGGCGCCACAACGACTTTGCCGTCGTGAGCGTTGCCTGCGTGGGTGACCGCGACGACGAAGGGCGGTGGAGCGAGGTCCGGATCGCGCTCGGCGGGGTGGCCGACGTGCCGGTCCTGGCCGACCGTGCCGGCGCTCTGCTGACGGGATCGGAGCTCTCCGACGAGGCCATCGGCGACGCCGCCCGGGCCAGCCTCGACGTGGTCGACCCGCCGTCGGACATCCGGGCGTCCGCGGAGTACCGCAGGCATCTCGTGCCCGTCTACGTCCGCCGGGTGCTCGCCTCGATGCGGCGTTCGGCCGCCGGCCCGGACGGACGCTCGGAACGCGACCGCGCCACGTGGCACGAGGCGGGCCGGGAGGATGGGTCACACCCGGACGAGGAGGGCAGGACATGAGGCTCCACGAGGAGTTCACGGTGGATCAGCCGGTCGTGGCGGTCTGGCAGCTGCTGGAACAGCCCGAGATGGTTGCCCGATGCATGCCCGGCGTGGAGCAGATCCGGGTGGTCGACCCGGATCACGTCGACGTCCGGGCGACGCAGAGCATCGGGCCGATGACGGCGACCTTCGAGGCCAAGGTAACCGTCCTCGAGCGAGTGGAGCACGAGCTGATCCGGTTCCAGGCGACGGGCAAGAGCGTGCGCGGCGCGACCGGCAACGTGCGGGCCGTCAACGCAGTGACGCTCCGCCCGGACGAGGGCGCGACGGCGGTGACCGTCGAGGGCGAGGTGGTGCTGGCCGGGGCCCTCGGCAGCGTGGGCCAGAAGATCGTGGCCAAGCAGGCCAGCAAGGTGACGAGCTCGTTCGCCGAGAACCTGCAGCTCGCACTGAGCGGCGCGATGCCGGGCGCGACCGAGGCCCCTGGGCTCGCCGAGCCCGGCCGGCTCACTGCTCCGGCGGCTCCGGCGGCTCCGGGGGGCGGCGCGGAGAAGTGGACGCAGGTTGCACCGGGGCATCTGGCCCGCCGGGGCGACCGGGCGGAGATGTGGAGCCGCGTGGCCGCCGCGTTGAGCGCGGCGTCGGTCGTGCTGAGCATCATCGGGCTCGTGCGCTCGAGAAGGCAGGCCCGGTGACGGCGTCCGCTTCGACCGGCCGGGACGGCGACCGCCTGCCGCTCGGTCTCGGGGAGCCCAACGCCGTCGTGACGGTGGAGGTCAACGGCACCGAGTGGACCGAGCAGGTCCCGACCCGGCTCAGCCTCGCCGACTTTCTCCGGCACCGCTTGGGGCTCACCGGCACGCACGTGGGATGCGAGCAGGGCGTGTGCGGAATGTGCACGGTCCTCGTCGACGGTCAGGCGGTCAAGTCGTGCCTCCTGTTCGCCGCGCAGGTGGACGGGCAACGGGTCGAGACGGTGGAATCGCTCTCGCCCGGAGAGTCCCTCGATCAGCTCCAACAGACCTTCAAGGATGAGCACGCCCTCCAGTGCGGGTTTTGCACGCCCGCCTTCCTCATGACGGCGACCGCCCTGGCCAGAGACGGCCGGCGCCTCCCACGGGAGGCGCTGCGCGAGGAGCTCGCCGGGGTCCTGTGCCGCTGCACGGGTTACGAGTTCATCGTCGAGGCGGTCGACCGCTACCTCGCGGCGCGGCGCCGGCGCCGGCGCCGGCGCCGAGAACGTGCAGGTGAGCTCGGCTCAGACGAGCCCGGAGTCCCGTCGTGACTGAGACCTCCGTCCGGGAAGTGGCGAGGGACGTGAGGACGCCGGTCGTGGGCGCCAACGTCCCGCGCAAGGAGGACGACCGGCTGCTCCGGGCGCGGGCCGCTTCACCGACGACGTCGATCCGGCCCACGCCGTGGAGATGGCGGTCGGGCGGTGCCCCTACCCGCACGCCCGCATCAACGCGATCGACGTCACCGCCGCCCTCGCCCTCCCGGGGGTGCGCCAGGTCCTGGTCGGGGCGGAGGTCGCCGCGCGCACCGAGCCCATCGGGATCCTTCGGCCGATTCCGGGGCGCTCCGTCGATACCCCATTTCGCGCTGGCACGGGACAAGGCCACCTACGAGGGCCAGCCGGTCGTGAGCGTCGCCGCGACGACCCGCCACGTCGCCGAGGACGCCCTCGACCTGATCGAGATCGACTACGAGCCACTCCCCCACGTCTCGGACGTCGATCAGGCGCTGGCCCCCGGAGCCCCCGTGATCCACGACGAGGTGCTCGATTCGAACCTCCTGGTCTCCAACCCCCAGAGCCAGGGGGACGTCGCGGCTCGGCGCCGCGAGGCCGACGTGGTGGTCGAAGGTCGGTTCACCATCAACCGGGTGACGGGACTGCCGATGGAGACCCGAGCGGTGCTCGCCGAGTGGCAGCCGGGCGCCCGGCAGCTGACCGTGCACGTCTCGACGCAGGTGCCCCACCTCGTCCGAAAGCAGCTCGCCGAGTCGCTGCGGCTCGACGAGGGCACCGTGCGCGTGGTCGCCTCCGACGTGGGCGGCGGCTTCGGGCTGAAGCTGGGCGCCTACCCCGAGGACCTGCTGGCGAGCCTGCACGCCATCTCCCTGCGCCGCCCGGTCAAGTGGGTCGAGGACCGCAACGAGCACTTCCGAGCCACGACCCACGGCCGCGAGTCGGTGCACGACTACTGCATCGCAGCCCGCTCGGACGGCCAGATCCTCGCCATGTCGGACGTCTACGCCAACGACCTCGGCGGGCTCAACTCGCCCTTCGGGTCCTCCCAGCTGTCCACCGTCGTCTTCAACGGCCCGTACAAGGTGGACGACGGCCACGTCGAGCGCCGGGTGGTCGTGACCAACAAGACACCGATCGGCGCCTACCGCGGGTACGGCCAGCCGGAGGTCAACTTCGCCTACGAGCGGCTGATGGACCGCCTGGCCCGGCGCCTCGATCTCGACCCGGTCGAGCTCCGGGCCCGCAACATGGTGCGGCCCGAGGAGTTCCCCTGGGTGAACCCGACCGGGGCGGTCTACGACAGCGGGGACTACGAGCGCTGCCTGCGCATGGCGGCCGACGCCGTCAACTACCCGGTCCACCGGCGGGCGGGTCACGGCCCGGCACCGGACGGTCGCTACCGGGGCATCGGCTTCTCCTGCTACGTCGAGCGCACCGGCTACGCCAGTGCGAAGTTCTTGGCCGGGCGCGGCTCGCAGTTCGGCGCGCACGAGAGCGTCACCCTGCGGGCGACGAGGTCGGGGAGCATCGACCTGTACACCGCGGTGTCGAGCATCGGACAGGGCAGCGAGACCGTGTTCGCCCAGATGTGCGCCGACTTCTTCGGGATCGACTACGACGCCGTCACCGTGCACACGGGCGACACCGCGACGGCGCCCCTCAACACGGGCGCCTTCGCCTCCCGCACCGTCATCGCGGCGAGCGGGGCCCTGCGGGACGCCTGCGAGCGGCTCCGCACGAAGACCCTCGAGATCGCCGCCTTCATGCTCGAGGTGGACGACCCGGCGGACCTGGAGATCACGGGCTCCGAGGTCCGCCACCGCCAGGACCCGTCGCTCGGTACGCCACTCGCCGCCGTGTTCGACCGGGCCATCCTCGGGCAGGGCCTGCCGCCCGGCATGCCCCCGGGCCTGGACGAGACCTCCTACTTCGAGCCGGCCGGGGCGGCCTACTCCTTTGGCACCGCCGCGGCCGTGGTCTCCGCCGACGCCGAGACCGGGGAGTTCGAGGTCGAGCGGCTCGTGATGGTCCACGACTGCGGGACCCCGGTCAACCCCAAGCTCATCGAGGGCCAGGTGCGGGGCGGGCTCGCCCAGGGGATCGGCGGCGCTCTCGGCGAGGAGCTCCGCTACGATGCCGAGACCGGCCAACTCGTCAACGGGACGATGATGGACTACTTCGCTCCCTCGGTCTGCGACCTTCCCCCGATCGACCTCCTCCACACGTCCGTGCCCTCGCCCGTCACGCCCCTGGGCGTGCGGGGGGCAGGCGAGGTGGGGACGATTCCGCCGGCCGCGGCGATCGCCAACGCGATCTGCGACGCCCTGGCCGACTTCGGCGTGGAGCTCGACCGCCTTCCGCTCACGCCCGAGCTCGTGTGGCGCGCCCTGCAGGAGCGCAAGCTCGAGGAGGCGGGCGGCGCGCCGTGATCCGGTGCATCGCTGCGATCGACGCCCGCCGCGGCATCGCCGACGACACCGGCATCCCTTGGCAGGGACGCCTGCCCGCCGACGTGTCGTATTTCCGGAGCAAGACGGCGGGTGGTGTGGTCCTGATGGGCTTCGCCACGTACACCGAGCTCGGGCAACCGCTGCCCGACCGCCGCAACGTGGTGGCGGTCTCCACGGCCCGGCAGCTTCGCGAGGGGTTCGAGGAGGCGGTCGGGGGGCGATCGTTCCTCGAGTCGTGCCCCGGGGACGTCTGGGTGATCGGTGGGGCCCGGCTGTTCGGCGACACCCTCGACCTCGCCGGGGAGCTCTACCTCACCCAGATCGATCGTGACTTCCACTGCACGAAGTTCTTCCCGGATTTCGCGAGCGGGTTCGACCGGGTCTCCTCCTCGGAGCGCATCGAGGAGCACGGCATCCCGTTCCGCTTCGAGGTCTGGCGCCGGGAACAGGGGCGGCCGGGCCGGTCCGCCTGACCGACTCAGGTCCGAGCGGTCCCGAGACGCAGCAGATCGGTGGTGCCCGCGCCGTCCACCGAGATGACCTGCCCGGAGACGAAGCGGGCGACCGGCGAGCACAGGTAGAGGACCGCGAAGGCGATGTCCTCGCCCTCGCCGTGCATGCCGAGCGGGTTGGTCGGCCGATCGCCCGACCCCGGCACGGCGGCCGCGAACCGACGGACGCCCTCGGTCTGCGCGATGGAGCCCGGGGCGACGGCGTTGACGCGAACGCCGTGGGGTCCCCACTCGACCGCGCAGGTGCGGGTGAGCGAGTCCACCCCGGCCTTGGCCGCCGCCACGTGTGCCTGGTACGCGACACCCTTCAGCTCGAAGGGCGCACTGATGTTGACGATCGAGCCGCCGTGGTCCCTCAGGTAGGCGTCGAAACACGCCCTCGACACGTTGTAGGTGCCGAGCAGGTCGATGTCGACGACCGCCTTGAAGCCATTGGGGGAGATGTTCGTCATCGGTGCCGGGAAGTTGCCCGCCGCGTTGTTCACGACGATGTCGAGGCGACCCCGGTCGGCCATCGTCTCCGCGACCACCCGCCCCACCGCCTCGGCCTCTCTCACGTCGCAGACCCCGTAGGTGATGTCGATGCCGTGGGCGGCCAGCTCCCGGGTGGTCTCCTCGAGGTTGTCCTTCTTGCGGCTGGCGATCGTGACCCTGGCGCCGTGGTTGCCGAGGACCCGGCTGATGGCCTTGCCGATGCCCGTGGCCCCGCCGGTGACCAGTGCGACCTTTCCCTCCAGGACGTCGGGTGCGAAGCAGCTCTCGAGCATGCGGCATTCTCGCGCTGCGCCCTCGGGCGTCGCGGGGGTGGCGAGGTTGGTGGTCGAGAGTCCTGGCGGCGGGCTCAGACATCGCGCAGGGGGAAGGCGGGCCACCGGGCGCGGGTCGGGTAGGACTCGATCGTGATCCTGGTGGTCGTCCCGGGCAGCCCGTAGCGGCCTGCGGGGCCCTGGGCGACTCGCACCGCCTCGACCACCTTGCGCAGGTCCACCGGACCCCAGCCATCTCGGGGGTCGGGTGGAAGGCCGTAGCGGTTGGCGACGTAGGCCCCGCCGTCGGTGCTCCACACCACCATCCGCCAGCGGGCCGGCCAGCCGAACGTCACGACGCCCAGGGGGGACTGGGTGTTGCCGAGCGGCTGCAGCAGCTCTACGTAGACCACCTCGTCGGTGGGGATCCGCCACCACCCGAGGAGGCCGCGCCGCAGGCGCACCTCGGTGCTCGACACGACGACGCTCGCACGCCAATCCTGGAGGGAGAACCACGCCAGGATCACGAAGAACGGGGAGAGGATCGAACCGACGACGAGGTCCACCGTGTGTCCCGAGTACGAGACGCCCCGGGCGAGCAGCAGCCCCCCGATCACGCCGATGGCGCCCGTGAAGCAGAAGGCGGCCCAGAGGTACGACGAGCGGTGGAGGGTCAGCCGCGTCCGGGTCTGCATGCTCAGTGAGCATGGCCGGGGTGGCCCACCGCCGTCGAGCCGGGGGCACCCGCCGGAGCCGGAGTGCCAACCGGGGCGGGCGCGTCGACGGGGGCCACGGCTGCCGCAACCGCCTGGGCGTCCGCCGTGGCCGGGAACCGGGAAGGCGCCTCGGCGAAGCGAAGCCGGCAACGGTCCGAACAGAAGTGGACGTGCCTCCCCTCGTGCACCGTCGAGGCCGGGGCGAGCGCCGTCTCCACCTGCATCCCGCACACCGGGTCTCGCGCGTATCGCTCGCCGCCGCCCAGACGGTCCCGGTTGCGGTACGTCCAATAGAGGAGTCCGAACAAGCCGAGGAACACGAAGTTGAGGATCGTCGTGTAGTTCCACGAGAAGTGGTCGGCCACGACCTGTACCGGCCGGGTGGCCGGGATCAGGCCGGCCGCGGCGAAGATGCCCTCGGTGAGGAGACCGGCGAGGGAGATGACGATCCAGAAGACGGCGAGCATCCGCAGCGTCATGCGAGTGCCGTAGAAGCGCCGGTAGATGAGCAGCAGGGGAAGGGTGATGAGGTCGGCGAAGATGAACGAGACCACGCCGCCAAAGGAGATCCCGCCCTGCCACAGTGCCGCGGCCAACGGCACGTTGCCGATCGAGCAGACGAAGCTGACGATCGCGATGAACGGCCCGACGACCACGTTTTGCAGGCTCGTCCAGAACCCGTGCCCCTGCAGGAACACGGCGTGCCACACGCTCACCGGCACGAGGGCCGCGAGGAAACCGGCGACCAGGTAGCCGGCCACCAACTCGCGCCGGAGCATGCCGAGGTCGGACATCGTGTAGGTGGCGGCGTCCGCCCACCCCGCCGCCGATCGAATTCGCCGGGACAGCGGCTGACGGTCCCCCCGCAGTCCGAGGTGGTGCTCGCCACCGGTCTGCGGTTCGACCCGACGGCGGGCCTCGACCACGATCCTCCCACGGAACCACAGACCCCCGAGGAGGACCAGGAGCACGATCATGATGGCGCCGCCGACGAACTCGCTCACTGCGAACTGCCAACCCATGAGGACCAGGAGCACGATGCCGAGCTCGATCACGAGGTTGGTCGAGGCGAACATGAACACGCACGCCGCCACGAAGTCGGCCCCCTTGGCAAAGAGCGACTTGGCCATCGCGGAAGCCGCGTAGGAGCAGGAGGACGACACCATCCCGTAAGCCGAGGCGCGGGCGACCGAGGTGGGCCGGTGGTCGCCGAACTGGCGCTGCATGGTCTCCCGAGTGGCAAAGGCCTGCACCGCGCCGGAGACGCCGAATCCCAGGATGAGGGGCCAGAGGGTGACCCAGAACATGAAGAACGCCTCGCGTAGCGAGCGCGCGATGTCGAGCCAGACCGTGGACACGGCGGCATTCACGGCTCTCGAACCGCGCCGGAGCGACGGGGGTCGTGCGGCCTCACGACCGCAACAGGCGAGCGACGGCCGCAGAGGCCTCCGCCACCTTCTCGTCGGCCTGGGGGCCGCCGGTCGTGATCGCCTCGCGGACGCAGTGCCCGAGGTGATCCTCGAGGAGGAGCACCGCCACGGACTCGAGCGCCCTCGTCGCGGCGGAGATCTGGGTGAGGACGTCGATGCAATACGTGTCGGTCTCGACCATCCGCTCGATCCCTTGCACCTGACCCCGTACCCGGTGCAACCGTCGAAGCACGGCGTCTTTGTCCTCGGTGTATCCCGGCATCTCGACCGCTCCCTTCGGGAGGCCCGCATCCGCGGCGGCGCCCCACCAGACTGCTCGCCCCCGGGGTCATACCCCTATGGGGTATGTGAGTATACCTACCGGGGGTATCGAGGAAACAGCGAGGGAACAGCGAGGGAACAGCGAGGGAACAGCCAGGGAACAGCCAGGAAGCGAGGGAACAGCGGTAGGAACGGAGCGGGTGCGCTGACCGAGCAGTGGGCGTGGGCCCGCCGGCCGCCTGCGGCGATCAGCCGGGGAGCGAGGGAAGGTTGCGGGCGGTCTTGCCGTACCAGGGCGGGCGGGCGATGTCCTCGGGGTATGGCCCGTCCATCCACGTGCTGAGCTCCACCCTCTCGACGATGCGCCAACCCGAGTCGCGCCGGACCAGCCGGTCCTGGTAGAAGCCGCCCACCCGGAGGAGGACCTCCTCGCCGCGGTCGTCGAGGGAGGTGTGCACGGCGAGGAAGTAGGTGCAGGACCGCGCAGCGTCGCCGTCGCCATCGAACTCGACGAGATGGTTGCCCATGTTGTGCTGGAGCCCGGCGAAGGGCTCGAGCACGGCGGACAGCCACTCGACGATGGGCTCGAGCGCACCGACCTCGCCCCCCGAATCCCGGTAGTCGATCCGGGCGTCGGGCGCGAAGACGGACCGGTAGAGGTCCCAGTCCCGACGGTCGACGGCCAGGGCGTAGCGGTTCATGAGATCGAGGATCTCGAAGCGGTCGGAGATCTGGTCCGAAACGGTCAACGTGTGTCCTCCCCCGGCATCGAGCCTGGTATACGAGCCCGGCTGTCGCAGTACGGTGAGCGTAACCGTGCGCGCTTGCGACCGTCGGGGGACCGACCGCCCCCACGTCGCAGCGCCCAAACAGGGGGGACCATGAGCACCGAGCTCCTGTCAGCCGCCGTCGAGAGCACCCGGGGGGTGCTGTCTCGTGTCTCGCCCGACCAGCTCGGCGCGGCGACACCGTGCGCATCGTGGGACGTGCGGGCAGTGATCGACCACCTGCTCGGCGCCGGCCACTTTGCCGCCGAGACCGCCGAGACGGGAAAGGGAGCCGGCCCGGGCGATCGCGACTTCGCCTCGGGGGACTTCGTGGCGGGCTACGACGACATGGGCCGGCGCTGCGTGACAGCGTTCTCTGCACCCGGGGTGCTCGAGCGGCCGCTCACCCTTCCCTTCGGGGAGCTGCCGGGAGGGCTCTTCCTCGGAATCGTGACGACCGACCAGTTCACACACGGTTGGGACCTGGCCAGGGCCACCGGTCAACCCACCGACCTCGACGCGGAGCTCGCCGACCGCCTGCTCGTGCTCTCCAGGCAGGCGCTGCCCGACTCGTTCCGTGGCCCCGACGGCCAGGCGCCGTTCGGACCGCAGCAGGCCGCGCCGGCGGACGCCGGGGCGGCTGACCGGCTGGCCGCCTTTCTCGGGCGCCGGGTCTGAGAAACGCCGACCGGCGCGGCGGCGCCGCTCAGGCCTGCGTGACCTCGACGGACATGCGCCCGATCGAGGAACGGTGCACGGCGTCCATCACGGCCTGCACGGCGACGCCGTCGGCGAAGGTGGCCGCAACCGGGTCCGCCGGCACCGGCCGGCCGAGCACCCGATCGCGCAGGACCTCGTAGACCCGGGTGTAGGGGTGGAGGTCGATGCCCATCGAGTGCCACATGTCGTAGGCGGTGACGAGCAGCTCTGGCGGGGGAGGCGACGGGGGAGACCCGGCCAGGTCGTCGGGAACGGGCACCGCACGGGCCCCGCTTCCGTCGTCGACCCACACCTCGTCGCCCTGCAGCCACGCGCTGCCCGCCGTCCCCGAGACCTTGGTCTGCACGACGAACTGGCCGGCCGTCGCGCAGGAACCGTGCATGATGCCCTCCACGCCGTTGGCGAGCCGGAACTGCACCGTATAGGTGTCGTCGGCCGTCATGGCCCGGTCGCGCGCCAGGGTCTGCAACGACGCGCTCACCGTCTCGAATTCCCCGAGCGACGAGCGAACCTGGTCGATCACGTGCGAGCCGTGGGCTCCCAGCCAGCCCCCGCCCTGCCCGGCGTCGGTCCACCAAGAGGGGATCTGCGCCGCCGGGTCGGCCAGGGTGGGCATCTGCAGGAGGAAGAGGGCGAAGAGCGGCTCACCGATCATGCCCTCGGCGATGGCCCGCGCCAACGTCGCCTGCCCGGTGGCGAAGCGCCACTCGGTCCCGAGCAGGTGCACGACACCGGCCTCCTCGGCGGCGGACAGCATCGATCGTGCCTCGGCGAGATCCCGGGCAAAGGGCTTCTCGCACACGACGTGCTTGCCGGCCGCGACCGCCTCGAGGACGATCGGACCGTGCGTGTGCGGCGGCGTGGCGACGGCCACCACGTCCACCCCCGGTACTGCCAGCGCGGCGGCGAGCGAGGTGGTGGCCTCGGGGATCCCGAACAGCGCGGCACGCTTGGACGCCTTGTCCTGGTCGCGCCCGACGAGGGACTTCACGTCGATCCCGGCGGCCTGCAGCGCCCGGACGTGGGTGAGCACGCCGAAGCCCGTCCCCACGACGGCCGCGCCGAGCTTGCGGTCGGCGCTCACGGCTTGGGCGTGGCCACGAAGACCGGGATCCGTCGATCGGTGTTGGACTGGTACTCCTCGTAGGCGGGCCAGGCCTCGACGGCGCGCCGCCACCACCCATCCCGCTCCCCGCCCTGCACCTCGCGCACCGTCACGCCGAAGGTCTCGGTGCCGTCCTGGACCTCGACCTCGTCGGGGTGGGACAGCAGGTTGAAGTACCAGCCGGGGTTCTTGGGGTCGCCGCCCTTCGAAGCGACGATGGCGTACTCGCCACCGTGCTCGACGCGCATCACGGGAGCCTTGCGCAACCGGCCCGACCGCCGCCCTCTCATGGTCACGACGACCACGGGCTTGCCGGTGTCCCAGAGCGTGGTGCCCTCCCGACCACCCGATCGCTCGTAGGTCTCCACCTGGTCGCGCACCCAGTCCCAGGCGCTCGGCTCGTACTCCCCTTGCAGCGTCATGGCCCATACCGTATGGCGGTGACGGGGGTTGTCAACGCCCTCGAGCCAGGAGGTGCGATGCTCGACGATCGATCTCATCGCGGTGCGGGCCCGCCCGGCGACCCGGCCGGTCCTGCTGGCGCGGCCGGTCCTGCTGGCGCGGCTGGTCCGGCTGGCCCCAGCGAGGGCACCGTCTCGGTTGACGGCCATCCGGTCTGGTTCGCGGCACAGGGTTCGGGAGATCCCCTCGTGCTGCTCCACGGGGGCATGGCCACGAACGCCACGTGGGACGCCCAGATCCGCGGCCTGTCTTCGCGGCGGCGGATCATCGCACCGGAGAGGACCGCTCACGGCCACACGCCCGACCGCCCCGGGCCCCTCACCTACGAGCAGATGGCGGAGGAGACCGCCCAGGTCCTCCGCGCCCTCGACCTCGGGCCGGTCGACCTGCTCGGCTGGAGCGACGGCGGCATGGTGGGGTTCCTCCTGGCCGTCCACGAGCCCGGTCTCGTCCGCACCCTGGCCACGACCGGGAGCGGCTTCTCCAGCGCGGGCTACGTCCCCGGCTCGATGGAGGAGCTGACGTCCCTCGGGCACGACGACGAGGACCTGGCCATCTTCGCCTCGCTCTATTCGGAGGTCTCGCCCGACGGGTCCGAGCACTTCCCGGTCGTGTGGGACAAGGTCCGTCGCATGTGGTCCGAGCCCTTCGACTGGTCGTCCGACCTCGAGCGGATGTCGGCCCCGCTCCTCGTGATCGTCGGCGACGACGACTACGTCACCGTCGGCCACGCCGACGAGATGGCCCGCCGGGTGCCGCAGGGCCAGCTCGCGGTCATCCCCTGCGCCTCCCATCTCGTACCGATGGAGAAGCCCGAGCTCTTCAACCGGCTGGTACTCGACTTCGTGGAAGATCCGGTCGCCGACACGATGGTGCCGCTCCGGCGGAGCGTCAGCGGCACCTAGCGACGCGGTCGGCACCCGGCCGTGAGAGCCTTTGTCCCGGAGGTGGTCGATGGCCATTGAGGCCGATGGAGCCCAGAACCGGTTCGCCCAGGATCTCTTCGCGCCGCTGCCCGCTCGGTACGACCGGCTGGCCGAGGTGCTGTCGATGGGTCAGAACGGCCGGTGGCGGCGCGAGATGGTCACGAGAGGCCTGGCTCGGGCACCCGAAACGGTGCTCGACGTCGCCTGCGGCACCGCCGGCGTCACCCGCCTCATCGCCACCCGGTCGGACGCCCGGGTCGTGGGGCTCGACCTGACCGAGGCCATGATCCGTCAGGGCCAGCGCAACGTTGCCGAGGACGGGCTCGCGGATCGGGTCGACCTCGTGGTGGGCCAGGCCGAGCGGCTGCCCTTCCCCGACGCCACGTTCGACGCCCTCACGTTCACCTACCTGCTGCGCTACGTGGACGATCCCCAGGCCACGCTGGACGAGCTCGCCCGCGTGGTGCGACCCGGAGGAATTGCGGCGAGCCTCGAGTTCTTCGTGCCCCCCAACCGGTTCTGGCACGCCGCATGGGACCTGTACACCCGCGCCGTCCTACCCGCCGGGGGGTGGATGCTCGGGGGCCGCGAGTGGCTGCGGGTGGGGAGGTTCCTCGGCCCCAACATCACCGACCACTACCGCCGCTACCCACTCTCCTGGACGGTGGGGGCCTGGCGCCACGCCGGATTCGACGACGTGGGGTCGAGGGTGATGAGCCTCGGCGGCGGCCTCGTCATGTGGGGTCGCCGGGCGGGACCGCCCGGACCGGCGCCGGATCGATGACCCGGGGGCGGCATGTCGGTCAATGAGTCCAACCGGCGGCCCGCCTTCTATGCCGCTGCCCCCGGGGGGTGGCGCGACTGGTGGACCCTCCTCCACCCCCCGTACACGGCCTGGCACCTCGGCTACGTCGTGATCGGTGCCTGCCTCGCCCCGGTGGTGCTGCTCACCAACCTTCTGGCCACGCTGCTCGCCTTCTTCGCCGCCGTCGGGCTGGCCGCGCACGCCCTCGACGAGCTGAACGGCCGCCCGTTGCGCACCGCCATCCCCTCGCCGGTGCTCTCGGCCGTCGCCGTCAGCGGGCTGGCGGTCGCCATCGGCCTCGGCGCCGCCGGCATCGACCGGGTGGGCTGGCAGCTCCTCCCCTTCCTCGTCGTCGGGCCGATCCTGGTCGTCGCCTACAACTTCGAGCTGTGGGGCGGCATCGTGCACAACGACATCGGGTTCGGGGTCGCCTGGGGCGCCTTCCCCGTCCTCACGGCTTACGTCGCCCAGACGGGGACCCTGGCGTGGGCGCCGGTCATCGCGGCGGTGGCGGCGATGACGCTCTCGGTGGCCCAACGCAGTCTGAGCACCCCGGCGAGGTTGGTGCGCCGGCGCACCGTCGGGGTGGAGGGTCAGCTGCGGCTGATCGACGGCCGCGTCACCTCGCTCGATGCGCGTTCGCTCCTCGCCCCGCTCGAGACGGCGCTGCGATGGATGTCCGGCGCGGTCGTCCTCCTCGCCGCCGCGCTCGCGGTGGCCCGCCTCGCCCCGGGTTGAGCGCCCACGCAGTAGGCGAATGCTCCGTTGGAAGGTGAAGATGTTCCGCGGAAAAGAGATTGGCACCTCTACCTCGCCGCCAGTATCCGTCGCTCGGCATTTGTGCTCGCCGTCGGATGAGATAGCGTGACCGCTGCGGAATGACGAGGGGGAGGGGGCGGCGTCGACGATGTTTCGACTGCGCATTTTCCGGGGCAATGCGAGGTGGTCCTCAGGAGCGAACGGCCGACGTGGAATCCGACCGCCTCGGCTGTTTCTACTGGCTCCTGCGCTTGCCTTAGCCGCTACGGTCGCTGGGATCGGCACGGCGGCGCCGGCCAGCGGCTCGCCGGCACCAACCAACGTCGGTACGACCATCGATCAGCCGGTACCGGGGAACCCTCAGCTCATCCTCGGCCATTCCCAACCCACTTGGGTGAGTACCTCCACCGACGGGCTTTCCCAGACCTACCACTGGGATTGGAACATCCCGGCGGGACACCTTCTCTTGTTGCCGGAATTTCATGCCGGGCTCTACGAGGTCGTCGCCACCAGCGGCCTGCGGCGCAATTTCGGCACCAGCGGCTATGTCCTCGTTGCGGATATGACGGCTCAGGCATCCCAAGGAACCGGCTACCGCTCCTTCATCTATCCCACGTTGGTGGGTGAGTGTGAACAACCCAACCAACCCGCCACTCGATACATGTGGGGTTGGTCGCAGGGCACCCTCTTCCGCAACAATGTCGCTGCTCCCCCGTTTTCCGAGGGGCATTTCAGCCTCAGCGTCACGGTAACCAGCGGAGATCAAAAGGCCACGTTGTACAAGCCAAAGGGCTACGGCTGCCATGTCAACCAGCAACTGCTTTTCCCATGGGGGTGACGACATGGGGAGCCCGATCTCAGCCGATGGGGTAGGCCGTTGGACACGCAGTGATGCCGTGCCGGCAAGAGCTCGGCGTCGGCGGCGGTCTTCCGGCGTGAGCATCCTCGCTAGACGCGCCTCCGGGCCCCTGGGGCGAGCGAGGGACTCTGCCATCCGGTGTCGGCTCGGCTCAGGTTGACGCCCGGCGCCACGATCTCGTCGATCCGGTCCAGCACATCGTCCGTCAACACGGTGTCGGCCGCAGGTAGTTGTGACTCGAGCTGCTCCATCGTCCGCGGCCCGATGATGGCCGCCGTGACCGCAGGGTGCCGGATGACGAAGGCGAGCGCCATCTCGACCAGGGTGATCCCTCCCTGCTCGGCGAGCTGGGCCAGGGCGTCGGCGGCCTCGAGCTTGCTCTGGTTGCCGGGCGAGGTCATGTCGTAGCGGGCCGGCACCCTCGTGGCGCGGTGGGACGCCGGGGCCTCGACCCCCTTGCGGTACCGGCCGGTGAGCCAACCTCCCGCCAGCGGGCTCCAGGGGATCACCCCCATGCCGTAGCGCTGGCAGGTCGGGAGCACCTCCTCCTCGACGCCGCGGACGAGGATCGAGTACGGGGGCTGCTCGCAGACGAACCGTTCCCGGCCCCGGCGTTCCGCCGCCCACTGCGCCTCGACGATCTGGCTCGCCGGGAAGGTCGAGGATCCGAGGTAGCGCACCTTGCCGGCGCGGACGAGGTCGCTCAGCGCCCCGAGGGTCTCGTCGATGTCGGTGTCCATCTCCGGGCGGTGGATCTGGTAGAGGTCGATCCAGTCGGTGCCGAGCCGTCGGAGGCTGTTGTCCACCTCCCGGACGATCCAGCGGCGGGAGTTGCCGTAGTCGTTGGCATCCTGGCTCATCGGCGCGTGCACCTTGGTGGCGAGGATCACGCCGTCCCGCCGGCCCCCGGACAGCGCCTTGCCCACGATCTCCTCCGACTCTCCTCCCGAGTAGACGTCGGCGGTATCGATGAAGTTGATGCCGGCGTCGAGCGCTCGGTGCACCATCCGGATGCAGTCGTCGTGGTCCTGGTTGCCCCAGGCGCCGAACATCATGGCGCCCAGGCAGAGGGGGCTGACCCGCACACCGGTGCGGCCGAGCAGGCGAAGGTCCATGTCGGCACCGTAGCCGGGGGCGAGCCGGCCCCACCCGGCCAGCCAGTGGGACGGACGCACCCTCCGCCGGTGGTGCCGGGCCCGCCCGCAGAGTCGCCGGTGCGATGCTGGTCGCATGGCCGACGGAACTCCCCCGCCATCCGAGAAGGTCCGTTTCGCGACGGTCATCCCGTCCCAGGGTCCCTTCGCCGAGGCGAAGGCCGTGCGCGATCTCCTGCAGGGGGCCGAGGACCTGGGCTACGACGGCGGGTGGTTCGGCGACCGCGTGGCGGTCCCGCACTACGCCAGCCACCTCACGCCGCCCAATTGGCTCGACGCCATGGCCTGCTGCCTGGTCGGCGCCGGTGCGACCACCCGGCTGCGGCTCGGGACAGACGTGCTCGTCGCGCCGCTGCGGCAGCCGGTGTCCCTCGTGCGCCAGCTGGCGACCGCCGACGTCCTCTCCGACGGTCGCATGACGGCCGGGGTCGGGGTCGGGTACCTGCGCGGCGAGTTCGCCGCCGTCCACGCGCCTCCGTACGAGGCGCGTGGGCTCGTGACCGACGAGTTCCTCGAGGTCCTGCGCCTCGCCCTCTCGGCCGACCCCGCCGTCGAGCAGGCCTTCGAGGGAAGCTGGTTCGGCTTCGACGGCCTCCACTTCGGGCCGCGGCCGGTGCAGCAGCCCTTCCCCATCTGGGTCGGGGGCAACATACGGTCGGCCCAGAGGAGGGCCGCCCTCCTCGGCAACGGCTGGCATCCCCTGTTCCCCTCGCCGGAGGCCTACCGGGCGGGTCGGGAGCTCATCACCGCGTTGCGCCCGAGCATCGACGACTTCACCTTCTCGTATAGCTGCCCGGAGGTCCACGTGAGGATGGGCGCCACGGCAGAACCGCCGGTCTTCCACGTCTATGGCGGATCAACCCTCCCGGAGGACTTCTCGTACGCGCCGCCACCGCCGGTGGACGGCGAGGGTCGGTCCCGCTTCATCGGAACTCCCGAGGAGGTGCGCGGCGACGTGGCGACCTACGTCGACGCCGGCGTGCGGCACTTCCTGCTGCGGTTCTGGACCACGCAGGCAGACATCGGGGTGTCGGGGGTCCTGCGCCGAATGCAGGCCTTCGCCGAGGAGGTCGCCCCGGCCTTCCGATAGCGTGGACCCCCGCCATGGAAGTGCTCTCTGCACGAGTGCTGCTGCGACCACGCGACCGCGAGCGCTCGCTCGAGTTCTACGAGCGGACGCTCGGGCTCGCCGTCTTCCGGGAGTTCGGATCGGTCGAGCAGCGGGGCGTGGTCTTCTTCACCGGCGCGGGTCTTCTCGAGGTCTCCGGATCCGCAGGCTCCGACGAGCGAGCCGGGCCCCACGTGGCCCTATGGCTGCAGGTGCGCGACGTCGCGGCCGAGATCGAGCGGCTCGCCTCACTCGGCGTCCCGATCCTGCGCCCGCCCCGGCGCGAGCCCTGGGGTCTCGTCGAGTCATGGATCGAGGACCCCGACGGAATCAGGATCTGCCTGGTGGAGATCCCCGAGGAACACCCCCTCCGGAGGCGTTTCGAGGCCTGAGCTCCTTCAGGTCGTGGCCCCTGGGGTACCCAGGGGGTCCCCGGTGATCCTGGGCGGTACTCCCGGGGGTGATCCCAGGCGGTCGGCGACGACGAACATGAACTAGACCACCGAGGCGCCGCCTCCTGGGACCCGAGGAGGTCCAGCCCATGTCCGACCCCAAGATCGAGGTCGTCCACCGCCTCTACGAGGCCTACGGGAAGGGCGACATCGACGCCGTCCTGGCCAATCTCGCCGACGACGTCGACTGGGCGGCCGAGGCGGCGAGCACCTCGGTCCCCTGGTACGGCACGTACCGCGGCAAGGCGGAGGTGCCCCGTTTCTTCAAGGAGATCGGATCCCACGTCGAGGTGACCGAGTTCACGCCCCTGTCGTTCACGTCCAACGACACCGACGTGATCGTCGCCGTCCGGTGGGCGTACACCGTCCGGTCGACCGGCAAGCGCGCCGCGATGCTGATGCAGCACTGGTGGAGGTTCCGTGACGGGCGGATCGCGTCCTTCCGGGGTTCCGAGGACACCGAGCAGTCCGCGGCGGCATTCGCCTAGGGCCTAGGGGGGCGGAGGCCCTACCTGCGCACGGCCCGGACGGCCACGAAGGGCTCCGCGGGCACGAGCACCTCGTCGGTCACGACCTCCAGGCCGGCTTCGCCCAGGTCCGAGGAGATCTCCGGAACCCCGGGCAGGGCGGCCGCGCCCGCCTGGGTGACGAGCATCAGGTGCAGGTGCGCGGCGGCGATCGATCCGGGGACCGTCATCGTGACGACGACGAGGGAGCCCCGGGGAACCAGCGACTCCGCGAGGGAACGGTACAGGGCCACCCGGTCCTCGGGCGCGAAGTAGTAGACGTCGTTGAGTAGAAGGATGAGGTCGAAAGGCGCCTCCGACGAGGCGATCCACTCGCGGACGTCGCCGACGTGCAGCTCGGCCCGTCGTTCGAGGCCCCGGCCCGCCAGCTCCTGGCGGGCGTGCCCGACCACGCCGGGGGACAGGTCGATGCCCACGACCCGCACGGCGGGATCGGCCTCGAGCACCGTGGCGGTGTACACGCCGCTCCCGCACCCGACGTCGAGGACCCGCCCGGGACGTAGGTCCCGCACGAGACGCGTGAGCATCGAGGCCACGAACGGCTCGGCGGCCCTCGACACCTCGGCGATGTCCTCCGCGTAGCGCTCCAGGTCGTCGCGCCCCGATCCCGGCTCCTCCCGGAGGAGGGACCACAACGAGGCGTAGGGCCCGACCTGGTATTCGAGCATGGAGCGGTAGTGGGCCACGAGCAGGGGGTCTCCGGCGGCGAGTGCCCGGGCCCTGCGGCCGCGCAGCGCGTAGCGGTAGCCATCATCGAGGCGCAGCTCACGGAGCTCGCATCCGACGCCGAGCCAGGCCTCGAGCCGTTCGGGCCGGCGCGTCCCGGTGAGCCCCGCGAGCTCTTCCAACCGGCGCGGCACCAGGAGATGGGTGAGGATGCCGGTTTCGGCGGCGGACGCGAGAAACAGCGCTCGCACGAGCGAGCGGCTGTCGGAGATGGCGAGGGCGCGGGCTGAGATCCCCCCGAGGCGCGCCGTCCCCATGAGGCCGCGCAGCTGTGTCGCACGCGCCGGACGGCTCACGGGGCCCGGATCCCGAAGGACTGCTGGGCCGCCCACCTGAGGGCCCGGGTGGCCGCCGGTACGGGTCGCAGCGGGGGGAAGGCCGCCGGGTCGAAGGCGGGCACGAAGCGCTCCCCTCCGTCGCTCAAGTAGACGTAGACGGGATAGCCGAGGGCCCCGAGCGCGCTCAAGGCGCGGGACGTGTGCGCACCCCGCAACTCCTCGCCCAGGCGGGGACGAGGCTCGTCGCCGGCATCGACGGGAAAGGGTGCGAGCTCGAAGCCGAACCAGTGGTAGGCGAGGCGAACGATCGGCGCGCGCCGGGGATCGGTCACGCCGAGATCGGCGAGGACCGCCTCGTCCACGGAGAGGACGTCGGCCCCCGCGTAGACGTGACGGACGTCCGCCGGGGAATGGCACCCCATCACTCCGAAGGGACCCTGGGCGACCGGTGCCCAGGCGTCGACCACGGCGAAATCAGGCGGGGCGACGTCCAGCAGCATCATGGTGGCCGAACGGAAGTCGACCTGGCGCCCGGCGTAGAACGTGGCGTCGATGGGCCCGGTGCTGCCCTCGAGCGTGGACAGGGACAGGTGGGCGTACTCGGTCGGGTCGGTGCGCAGCTTGGGCATCACGATCCGCACGTCGGCGTCCACCCACGTGCCGCTGATGGCGTGCTGGACGAAGCCCCTCTCGTAGGCGAAGGGGCGGAGGTCCTCGCTGATGTCGACCAACCGGTACTCGGGCGCCTCGAAGCCGAAGTAGGCCGCGACCGAGGCGACCGAGCGGTTGGCCTGGGTGTTGCCGTAGACGGTGGGCGCCTCGAGGACCGCCACGTCACGCACGCCGTGGCGACGGAGGTAGACGCCGAGGGCACGGACGAGCCCGGGATCGTTGACGTTGGAGCGGTCCCGGCGGTCGTAGCCGAGCATGAAGGAGACGCGCACCGCCGCGGTCTCGGCACCTCCGAGGACGTCGGGGAGGCCGGCCGCATCCAGGCAACGCTCGAGCACCCGGATCTTCTCGGCATCGCTCCGAGCGCTCCGCACGGCGACCGTGCGGCGCGAGCCGAACGAGCAGTGCGGCCGCCCCGAGGCCCCGCCCCCGGATTCCGGGGGTCGGAGGTGGGCCGGGAGGAACCAGACGCTGATCGCGGCGAGCCCCGAGGCGAGCTCGTCGGAGCGGGTCGTCTCGGTGAGCCGGTCGTCGGGGGTGAGGGAAGCGGCGAGCAGTCGGAAGGCCTCCGTGTGCCGGGCCTCGTCGTCGCGGATGCGATCGATGGTGCGCCGCTCCTCGGGGCCGGAGGACAACTCGACCAGGCGGCGGTAGGCGAGCTCGGCGCTGGCCTCCAACGCCACGTTGAGCTCGCAGTAGCGGCGAAAGGTCTGGTAGCGCAGCTCCCGGCGCAGGAGGGGAGGGATCTGGCCGGTCAGTCCCGCCACCGCCACGAGGACGCCGGCCGCACCGGCCCGCAACGGCGCGGTCCGCACCTCGCGGTGGTTGGAGGTGGCGGAGGTCCACCCCGAGAGGGCCCCCTGCACCTGGCGTCCGTAGACGACGGCCGCCGACCCGAAGCCACCGGCGCGGAGCAGCTCGCCACGCAGGTACTCGGCGTGCAGCTGCTCGTCCTTCCAGATCCACACGAGCGTCTGGCGGATGAGTTCGCGGACCTCCTCGGGCACGACGAGCTCGGAGACCCGACCGGCCACCGCCTCCTCCCGGTAGGCGACGGCGACGATCTGCTCCCGCTCCAAGGCGAGCAGCAGCAGGCGACGACGCTCCAGCTCGGGACGGCCCTGGCACTGGAGCCGCCACCGCTCGAGTAGGGACTCGACGTCGTCGAGCAGCGCGCGCTCGAGCTCGGCCATCGGCATCGTGTTGGTCGTGGTGGTCGCGCCGGCACCGCGAGCACCGGCGCCGCCGTGCGGCGCTCCCTCCATCTCGCAACTCTACGGGCGGCGGGCCCCACGTCCCGGATCGCCCATGCGATCGTGGGTCGATTCCGGATCGCCCCTGGGATCGTGTGTCAGTAAGGTCTCTGCGTCCGTCCGGCGTCCATCCTGGGGAGGCCCCATGAGTGAAGCCCCTGTGAGTGCAGCAGGCAGCGAGGCCCGCACCGCCTTCGACGAGCTGCTCGACACGCTCCGTGAGGTGGCGGATCGCTTTGCCGGGCCCGAGTGGGGAATCGGGACGCCCGACGACCAGGCCGCAGCCCTCCGGCTCGTCTCGAACCTGCTCGAGGGTGGCCTGCTCGGACACTTCGACGACGATCCCCGGCACCCGGTCTTCCGCATGATCGTCAGCTCGACCCGCAAGAGCCTGGGCGACAACGCCGACGCCATCTACTTCGACGCGCCGGTGTCGTCGCAGTACGCGTACCGCGTGCGCGGCCGGATGCAGGGTGCGGTCTACGTGTCCTTCACCGTCGAGGCCGGCGGGGCCGGTGGCGCCTTCCCGGAGCGGACCGCCGGCGTGCTCAACGATTCGGAATTCGACATCGACGACGAGGGTCGGTTCGAGGTCTTCCTCGGTGGCCCGCCCCGGGACCGCAACTGGATCGCCCTCGACGCCGGCGCCTCCCGGGTCACCACCCGCCACTACTTCGAGGGCGCGCGCTCGGCGGCCATCCCTCCCGTCCCCGACGTCGCTCTCGAGATCGAGGCGGTCGACCCGCTGCCCCCGCCGGCTCCGCCCTCGGACGCCTCGGTGGCCGCCGGGCTCCGGCGCGTCGCCCGGTACGTGCGGACGCGATCGCTGGATCAGGCCAAGCCGGGCGAGGGAGGCCGCCCCGCCTTCGTGTCCCAGCAGCCCAACGTCTTCCCGGCCCCCGTGCCACCCGGCGACCACGCGCTCGCCGCGGCAGACGCCGCGTACAGCATGGCCCCCTACGTCCTCGGGCCCGACGAGGCCCTCGTCGTGACCGCCCGCTGGCCGGCGTGCCGGTTTGCCAACGTCTCGCTGTGGAGCCGGCACCTGCAGACCTACGACTTCGCGCATCGCCAGGTCTCGCTCAACCGCACCCAGACCCGTCTCGAGCCCGACGGGAGCTTCAAGATGGTGCTCGCGCACCGCGACCCCGGGCTGCCCAACTGGATCGACACGGAGGGCAGGCCCTTCGGCCTGGTCTTCTGGCGCTACATCCTGCCGGAGGGTCCGATCGACACCCCGCAGGCCACGGTGGTCAAGCTCGACGAGCTCACCTGACGTCGGGGGTCGCGCCCCGGGTTCCTACTCCTCCCGGATCCCGTAGTGCCCCACGTAATCCTTGAAGGTCTCCCGGACGGATCCCTCGTCCAGGCCGACGTCGGCGAGGGAGTACGAGTGCGCCCCGTGCTTGTCCTTGGGCTTGGCCGCGAGGTACTCGGTGATCGTGCGGTCGTGGCGGGCCGGCCACTCCATCTCGAGCTGGTCGTAGGTGGCGTGAAGGCTCCGTACCGGGTCGTCCATCAGGTCGAGGAAGTACGAATGGGCGACCCGGTCGGTCGGCACCGACCCGTCCTGCAGAGCGGCCATCGCGCCCTCGAGGAACATCTTGTAGGTGACCTCCATGACGGCGGCGATCGCCGCCATGTCGACCTCCTCGCTCCTCATGAACCGCAGGGCGGAGAGGATGCTGATGAGCGAGGCCATGAACTTCCGGGGATCTCGGTGTGTGTGGATGACCCGGGCGTCCGGGTACTCGGCGAAGAGTGCCGGCAGGGCGGCGACGTGAAACGGTGACTTGAGCAACCATCGTTTGGTCGCCGACGGCGCCTCGTGCTGGAAGGTCTGGAGCATCCGCCGGTGCAGCCGGTAGACCCGGCCCACGCTGTCGAGGTGCTCGAGCTGCCACGCCGTGAAGGACGGCGCGTCGTAGACCATCCCCCAGTAGGGACCCGAGAAGTCGTACATCAAGAAGTGGACGCACTCGCACGGCAGGTTGCTCGCGAGCTCGTGCATCATCATGAAGGGCGGATGGATGTCGGCCCAGAATTCCTGCTCGGACTGCGAGAGCTCGAGGCGGCGCTCGACACTGCCCATCGAAGCCAGCGGGTAGAGCGCCTCGTAGGCGAGAGGTGCCCGGAGGTTCGGGTCGAGCGCCAGCAGCTCGAAGAGGATCGTCGTCCCGGTGCGGGGCGGACCCACCACGAACAGGGGCTCGTCGACGGACAGGGCGGTGATGGCCGAGCTCGCTGTCCACGCCTCCTGGAGACGGAGCCAGGTCTGCAGGACCCTCAGGACCTCGCTGCGGGTGAGCACCCGGCCCAGCAGGTGGAGGTGGGAATCGGCGTCGATCGCCGCCACATGCCGCTCATAGGTCTCCAGCCAGCCCGGCCACCCTGACTCCCCCACGTCATCGAGGCCGGTTGTCTCCCGGGCAAGACCCAACAGCTCGGCGGGGTCGAGCCCCACCAGACGGCGTGAATCGCCGACCGCGTCCCCAAAGAGGTTGAGCCGGCGGACCCAGTCGGGGTGCTCCAATTCCTTCATGGCGCGCCACCGTACGTCACGTCGGGATGCCCCGCACCCGTTGCGTCTAGAGGGCGCCGACGTCCTCGGGCCGGAGCTTGCGCCCGGCGATGCCGGCGAATCCGTCGACGCCCGTGTACGTGTCCTCCCCCTTGGCCAGCCCGTGCTCGTCGAAGGGCCACAGGACCGCCATGCGAGCCTCGTAGAGGTAGAAGGCGTCGGGATCGTCGACCGCGATCCCGTTGGCGGCGAGGGTCCGTCCGGGGTAGGCCATACGCATCACGCCCTCCGTCACCACGCAGTCCCGGTCGACGACGAGGCGGTCGATGTCTAACTGGAGCCGGGTGGCTCCGGAGGCGATGAAACGCTCGTAGAAGCCGCGTACGCCCTCCTTGCCGACCGGGTTCAGCTCGGGCACGCCCGGCGAGGAGTACGTGTGGTAGGCGAGGTCGGTGTCGGACATCGTCGCGAGCAACCCGTCGATGTCGCCCACGGCCTCGGCCCGCATGTGGGCGAGGACCACCTCGAGGTTGCGCCGCAGCACCGGGTCCTCCTCCTCCGCCAAGCGGGCTTCGACCTTTTGCCACGTCACTGCCTGGTCGATCAGCGTCACGGGGACCCCTCCATTCGCTTGTCGCCTCCCTATACTCCCATCCCTCGGTCGGGACGCGTCGAGGGGGGGTTCGCCCGACCCCGGGGAGGGGAGGTTCAACGATGGATGCCAGCGAACGGGAGGGCATGGTCCAGGTGGCGCTCACCCACGCCAGCGCCGAGACGGACAGTGACCTCGAGGGCACGATGGCGACGCTCGGGGACGACCCCGTCTACGAGCTGCAGCCCATGCGCCGCGTCCTGCGGGGGCGCGACGCGACGCGCGCCTACTACGAGTACTTCTTTGCCCACTTCCTGCCGAAGGTCGCCGGCTACGAGCTGCGCAACGAGTGGGTGACCGACGAGGGGCTCGGGCAGGAGTACGTCATGGAGGTGACGGAGGGCGACGGTCGGACCCGGAGCCACGCCATCATCGGCATCCTGACCTTTGGGAGCTCGGGGAAGCTCTCGGGGGAGCGGCTCTACGCGAGCGACGAGGTGCTCGGGATGATGTTCGGGCCCGTGCTGGAGCGGACCACGCCGATCTGATCGGCCCAGCCTCTGTCGGCCCGAGCGGGGGAATCAGGACCCGATGTCCCCGGAGTGCTCCGCGTGCTCGCTCCCCGAATCCGCACGGGAGTCGCCGTCCCCCTTCGAGTCGTGGTCCCCCTTGGAGTCGTGGTCCGTGTCGGACCGGTCGCCCTCCATCCGCTCGAGTCGGATGGTCACCGTGGCCATGGCGAGGGGCACGGCCACCGGCACGAGCAGGAGCGAGAACCAGTCCCACAGGTTGTTCCCCTCGAACCCGGTCCACCTCCATCCGTACCCGTAGCCGCCCGTGATGAGGACGATGAAGGCCGCCACGACGGCCGCGGCGAACACCTGCCACCAGCGCCGTTCGGCGGCGTCGCTCCGGAGCCAGAACGGCGCCAGAACGACCACCAGCGGCAGGATCATGAGGTGGAGCCAGTCCCACACCGTGCCGTTGGCGGCGAACCCGGTCCACGTCCATCCGTACCCGTAGCCGCCGACGACGAGCACGATCATGAGGGCCAGGAATCCCAGCCCGACGGCGGCCCACGGGACGTGCACCCTCCTCCGGTGGCTGAGCGAGAACGACAGCGCCGTGAGGGCCAGCGGCAGGAGGAGGAGGTGCAGCCAGTCCCACACCGACCCGTTGTCCTTGAAGCCGGTCCATCCCCAGTCGAGCGCGTACCCCCCGATCGCCGCGATGAGTATCAGGGCGACGAGCGGCGTGGCGATCAACGGGGCCGGCGCCCGCATCACTCGCGGGGTCGCCACCCCTGCTGCGTCCGACTGCAGGTCACTCGTCATCGGCCACCTCCTCTACCGGGGGCGCCGGCTCCTACCGGCGGGGCAGGTCCAAGAGGCGGGCCGCCTCGTCCGGAGTGGCCACCGGCCGTCCCGCCTTGTCGCAGAGTTGCACCGCTTCTGCGACCAGCTCGACGTTGGTCGGGGCGCGGTCGCCGCCGAAGAACTCGAGCCCGAGGTGCAGGTGGCCACCGCGCTCGAGGGCCGGCAGGGCCACGTCACTCGCCACGACGTCTCCGCCGACGACCGACACGGCCCACGGCAGCGGGCATCCCTCCAGGATCTCGAGATAGGCGTCGAGCGCGGCGATCGTGGGCGGCAGCCCGAAGGGCGCGCCCATGTAGCCGCGGTCCGTCGAGAAGTACAGCTTGACCATCGCCCCCGCGGGGAGTCGGCCCGCCTTCCACCACGCCACCGTCGTGCGCAGGAAGCCCGGCTCGTAGATGGCGAGGCTGGGGCCGAGACGCTGCTCGCGATGGATCTCGAACGTGTGGGCGATGGCATCGAACGAGTTGGCGTAGACGATGCCGCCCGTCGGGGTCCCCTCGGCGTCCACGCCTCCGAGGTTGACCGAGCCCGGGTCGGTGAGGCCGACCCGCAGCAGACCCGTGGCGGCCAGCGGGACCAGGTGCTCGTAGCCGATGGGCGGACCGAAGTGCACGGTGGGGTACAGCAGCGCGTCGGGTCGCTCGGCGAAGACGGGTCGCCAACCCTCGAGGTAGCGCTCCGCGGCCTCCGCCTCGCTGATCCCCGCCAGGTCGATGTGGTTGTGGATGAGGGCGGCCCCCTGCTCGATGCAAGCCAAGGCGTCGGCGGCGATCTCCTCGGGCGTCCGCGGGACGTGGGGATTGCGCTCCTTGGTCGTCACCCCGTTGATCGCGGCCTCGATGATCGCTGGCCGGGAGGCCGTGCCGGTGGCGCTGGGGGCGGTGGTCGTCATAGGGGGATCGTACCGGGCGGCCGCGGGAAAATCGCCCGGTGTCCCGGTGGCAAGGAGTCCTACGATGGTGCCGCCGACTCCTGACCGGGGGGACAATTCCGTGATCACCGCGATATCCGCCGACTCGCACGTGACCGAGCCGGGCGACTGCTACGTCGGGCGCATCGACCCGGCGTTCTCGGACCGGGCTCCCGTGGCCGTGACCGACAAGACGATGGGCGCCGCCATCTCGGTCGACAACGGCCGGGCGGTCATTCCCTACGGGATGATCGCCGCTGCGGGCCGGCCGTGGGAGGCCATCGGGCCGTTCGTGTACGTCGGATGGGACGAGCTGCACGCGGGCGGCTGGGACCCCAGGGCCCGGCTGGCCGAGCAGCAGCGCGACGGGGTCGGCGTGGAGGTCCTCTACCCGTCGGTCGGGATGCTCCTGTGCAACCATCCGGACGCCGACTACAAGCACGCGTGCTTCGACGCCTACAACCGGTGGCTCGCCGAGTACGTCTCGGTGGCTCCCGAGCGCCTCGTCGGGTTGGGCCAGACGGCGCTGCGCAGCGTCGACGAGGGTGTGGCCGATCTCGAGGCGATCGAGGCGCTCGGGCTCCGGGGGGTCATGCTTCCGGGCCTGGCCGCCTGCCACGAGGAGGGGGACTACGACGATCCCCGGTGGGATCCGCTGTGGCGGGCTTCGGTGGAGCTCGGCCTGCCCGTGTCCTTCCACATCCTGACCGGCGGCGGCTCGCTGGCGGCGAAGGAGTTCCGCGGCCCCAAGATGAACGCCTTCCTCGGCATCATCCGCGGGTGCCAGGACGTGATCGGGACCATGATCTTCGGCGGGGTCTTCGATCGCGTCCCCGACCTCAAGATCGTGTGCACCGAAGCGGACGCCGGCTGGGTGCCCCACTGGATGTACCGCGCCGACCACGCGGTCGAGCGGCACCGCAACTGGCTCGGGTCGGGCGATCTGGCACGCCGCCCGAGCGAGTACTTCAGGGAGAACGTGTACGTGACGTTCCAGGACGACTGGGTGGCGTTCCAGACGGCACACCTGATGAACCACGAGCGGCTCCTCTGGGCGAGCGACCATCCCCACTCCGACTCCACGTACCCGGACTCGCAGCGGGTCCTCGCCGAGCAGACCGCACATCTGAGCGCCGGGGTCCGCGACGACATCACCTGGCGCAATTGCGCGCGCCTCTACGGACTCGAGCCCCAGTCCCCGACCACCGGTCCCCCGGGATAGCGGGGCGGCGACCGGCTCATGAGCCCCTCCGGTCGCCGGCTACGCGACGCGCTGGAGGAGCGTCTCGGCCTGGAGGCCGTTCGAAAGGCGGAGCGGCACGCTCCTGCGCTGATCGCCGACCCTCACGATCTCGTCCCCCACCACCGTCCCTCGAGGGTCGCCCGCACGCACCTCCCGGCGATCGGCCAGGCGGACGTGGACCGTCTGCCCCGGCCAGGAAAGGACGTCGATCGGCCGGCCCGCGACGGCGCGGTCGCGGTCGGGATCGCCGGCGACCGATGCCGAGGCGAGCGCCTCGCCCCCCTGGACGGCCTGCACCACGCGGACACCGGAAGCGGCCGCGGACGCGACGGCGAGGGCGTCGTTCCCGCTGACTCCCTGCAACTCGTTGGGCACCTGCTGCCCGGTCACGACGGCCAGGACCAGGATCGGGGCGTGGCCGGTCCGTCCGCCACCGGCGGTGGTCGCCGGCTCCTCGTGCGAGAGGGCCAGCATGTCGCACGCCCCGGACTCGCTCGTCCATCCGGACTTGACGCCCACGACGCCGTTCGTGCCGACGAGGGGCGTGAACGACTGGACGGCGCCGACGAGGGGCAGGGTCACCGAGGACATCGCCACGGTCGAGGCGAACGCGGGTGTGCGCATGGCCCGGTAGCCGACGAGCAGCTGGTCGGTCGGCGTCGAGGCAGAGCCGGGATCGACGCCGGTCGTGTCGGCGTAGTGCGTGGCGTGCATGCCGAGCGCCGCCGCGGTCGCGTTCATCTTCGCCACGAAGCCGTCGACGCTCCCCGAGTCCCACCGCGCCATGGCGTCCATGTAGTCGCCGGCGGAACGCAGCAAGGCCCCCTGCAGAAGTTGGCGCTCGGTGAGTTGCTCACCGGCAGCCACCGGCAGGGTGCTGATGCCCTGGTCGACGTCGTCGTCGTACTCGCCCTGGTCGGCAGCGCTCATCGTGAGCGTCGGCCCGCTCCGCCCGGGTGCCAGGGGATGGTCCCGCAGGAGGACGTAGGCGGCCATGACCTTGGTCAGGCTGGCGATGGGCGCCGGAGACTCCGGTCCGGACGTCAGCTGGACGCCGAGCGCCGGCACGGCAACGGCCGCCTGACCCTCCGACGGCCACGGGATCGCCGGCGAGGCTCCGTCGACGTGGAGGGCAAGAGCGCCGGCACGGACCGACGCCAGGGCCTGGGGCTGCGACAGCCGGAAGGCGACCAGCCCCGCGGCGACGAGGAGCACCGCGGCGGCGACCATCCCGAGCCGCGGGCGCCAGCCCCGGCCGTGCCGGGGTCGTCGTTCCGCCCTTGATCGAAACCGGGCTCTCCACCGGGATCGAGAGGGAGTTGGCTGCTCCATTCGCCGCGCCGTCCAGGATGGTCACTCTGACCGGAGTGCTCCGGTGGGGTGAATTCTGGCAGCGGGACCACCCCGGCGGTTGCCGCCTCGCCAACCCTCACGACGCCGACCCCACCCCGACCCGACGTGCGAGGCTGTGGGCATGCCCGATCCCTCCTCCCCGCTCCGGGGGTGGGAGGGCCCGTGAAGACCATCCTCAACATCTTGTGGCTCGTGTTCTCCGGGATCTGGCTGGCGATCGCCTACACGCTGATGGGGGTGATCATGTGCATCCTCATCATCACCATCCCGTTCGGGATCGCGTCCTTCCGCCTGGCCGGCTACGTGCTGTGGCCGTTCGGGCGCACGGTGGTGCCCAAGCCGAGCGCGGGCGCAGGCTCGCTCATCGGCAACGTCCTCTGGTTCGTCCTGGCGGGTCTGTGGATCGCGATCGCCCACATCGTGACCGGGATCGCACTGTGCCTCACCATCATCGGCATCCCGCTCGGGATCGCCGACTTCAAGCTCGCGATGGTGGCCGTGGCACCCCTCGGGAAGGACATCGTCCGCACGGACGACCCCAGGGCGATCGGGGTGGGCTGAGTCCGCGGCAGGCGACCGGCCTGAATTGGCCCAATCTGCTCCAGAGGAGGGACCGGCGGGGAGGGGCGAGGCGGGGCATCTTCTGCCCGCAGCGCCTACGACCGCCCTCCCCGCAGTCTCCCTGGTCAGCGGCATCCCCTTGTGGAGGGCAACCCACCGTCTAACATCGCCTGTCGAACGCGGCGCCGCCAGCTCTCGGGTGTCCGACGCCGAGTGCGAGCTGGCGGCGTCGTACCGCCCATTCTACGGCCCCCCGTCGAAAACCTGTCCGCGCCGTTGCGAGGCCGCCCCTCGGGGGCCCCTACCTCGGGGAGGCCCTACCTCGGCAGCGGACCCCCGGCGACGGCGACGAGGATCCCCACGCCGGCGGCGGCGAGGAGCGTGACGACGACTCCCCGGCGGGCCACCAGGAGGAGCACGGCGGCGCCCCCGAGCACCGCGAATTGCCACGGCTCGGCGAGCGCCCGGGCCAGCGGGATGGCGGCGCCGAAGATCGCGCCGATGGCTGCGGGGCCGGCCCCGTCGAGGAAGGTGCGGGCCCGGACGTCGCGCCGCAGGCGGTCGAAGCGGCTCCCCCCGAGGAGGATGAAGAGGAACGAGGGGGAGAAGGCGACGATCGTGGCGAGGGCGGCCCCACCCACGCCGGCCGCGGCATAGCCCACGACGGCCACCGTGAGCACGACGGGGCCGGGCGTGATCTGACCCAGCGCCACGGCGTTGAGGAACCCCCCGTTCGTCATCCAGTGGTAGTGGTGCACGACGTCCGCCTGCATGATCGGGATGATGACGAAGCCGCCCCCGTAGGAGAGGGCACCCACCTTGAAGGCGACCCAGACGAGCGACGCCAGGCCTCCCACGGCGACCGCCGTGCCCAAGACGAAGACCGGCGCGATTGCGGTCAGCGGCGGGTCGTGGCGCACGAGCTGCTTCGCCAGCAACTCCATCGCCCCGCAACCGAGCAGGACGAGCACGAGCCAGGGGCCGAGCGTGGCGGCCGCGGCACCGCCCGCGACGAGGTACACGATCCAGCGCACCCTGCCCGCATCGTGCATCCGCCGCCAGCTCGCGGGGACGAGGCTGCTCCCGGCCTGCACGGCGACGGCGGCCACGGCGGCCCCGGCTCCCGCACTGGCGCCCTTCACCCACAGCGGCGGCGACCCGGCGAGGAAGAGGGCCGAGAGAGCGAGGATCAGGGCGAAGCCCGGAAGGATGAAGCCCGCCCCGCCGACCAGTGCCCCGATCCGGCCGCGGAGCCGCCAGGCGCAGTAGATGGCGAGCTGCGTCGAGGCCGGCCCGGGAAGGAGGTTGCATGCGGCGACGGCGTCCTCGAAGTCCGTCGCACCCATCCACCGCCGCTCGTTGACGCAGAGCCGGCGCAAGAGCGCGATGTGGGTCGGGGGCCCGCCAAAGCCGGTGCACCCGATCCGCCCCCACTCCCGGACGATCTCCCGGAGGCCGACGGGACCCGGGTCCGCCACCGGCTCCGGGTTGCTCACGGCCGGACCGCCAGGGTCAAACCGACTGCCGCCAGGAGGAAGCGGACCCGCGTCTCCAACTCCCGGGCCGTGCGCTCGAAGGCGGAGTAGGCCTCGGCGTCGCTACCGCCCCCGCGGGCCGGATCGGGAATGCTCCAGTGGACGCGCCGGGGGTGGCCCCGGAACTCGGGACAGACCTCTCGCACCTTGTCGCAGAGCGTGACGACGTGGTCGAAGCGCACCCGGCTGAACGTCCGCAGGTGCTTGGTGCTCGCCCCCGAGATGTCGATGCCCCGCCGAGCCATGACCTCGACGGCGTTCGGATGGAGGGCCTTGGGGTGGCTCCCGGCGCTCCGCGCCTCGACGCCCCCCGACGAGAGGTCGACCGCCAGCGCCTCGGCCATCTGCGACCGGGCGCTGTTCCCGGTGCAGAGGAACAGCAGCCGCGGGACGCGGCGGGTCGCCCCGGTGCGCCCGGGGTGGGTCTGGCGGGCGCCGGCGGTGCGGCGACCCCCCGAGGGAGCGGGCAGGGGCTCGGCGGCCTCGGACGGCCCGAGCGCCGGGTGCAACGCGCCTCCGGCGGCGGCGAGGAGCTCCCCGCACCGGAGGAGATCGACGTGGTAGTAGACGCGCCGACCGTCCGCGGCGCTGGCCTGGGTGTTCACCAGGCCCTCTCGTCGGAGGCGGGCCAGATGGTACGAGACGAGGCTCTGGGGCTCGCCGACCAGCTCGGTCAGCTCACCGACCTGACGGTCGCTCCCGACGAGCTCCTGCAGCAGGCGCCAGCGCACCGGGTGCCCCGCCAAATCCAGGAACGGCGGGGGAACCTGCGGCGCTCGACGGGACACGCGGAGCACGATACGCGGGCCACCGCCGGTCCATCAATCCTGTTTGATGGAGCTTGCCCGGGCGCGACGGCTCGTTCACGCTTCGTTTCGCTTCGCGTCGGGCCCGTCGCGGCGCAGGTCGCGCTCGGTCTCCGCGATCGAGGTTCAGGCGGGCTGGCCCACCCGGGCGGCGTGGCTCAGCTCGCGCTCGTCGAGGAAGGCCCACCATGCGTCGGCCGCCTGGCGCGCCGCGGTCCGGACGGCGTCCTCGTCCTCCACGACCGACTCGAGGGCATCGAGGGACCAGGTGGCGTGACGCTCGTCCATGACGCCGTGCACGTCCCAGAAGCGGGTGCCCGCCGGGGAGATGCCGTAGTGGCCACGAAGGCCCTCCGCCTTGGACGACGCGATGGCGGGGGCCTGCACCTCGTAGGCCGCCAAGGCGGCGAGCGCACCTACCGGGTCGGAGTCGGAGCGGTCACGGTAGAGGGCGACCAGCGCCTCCGTGGCGGGGCTCGCATCGGCCGACGTGCTCCCCCCCACCGCTGCCGTGAAATCGTCGAAGAGAGCGAGGTGCGGCGACGGCTCTCCGAGCTCGTCGGAGAGGTTCGCCTGCACGAGCGCCCGGGCGCCGGCATCCGCCAACCCGCGCGCCACCGTGTCGAGCACCTCGGGAAGGGCCGCCTCGAAGTGCCGGTACTGACCGGCGTACTCGGACAGCTCTCCGGGCTCCAGCTGCCCGGCCTCCCACCGCCGGTAGAAGGGGTGCTGGAGCAGGCGCCGGTCACGCAGCGCCTCGTCGAAGAGATGGTTGAGGTCGGCTCGTTTCACGCCCGCATCGTAGAGCACCCCGCTCCGGTGCCCGACCCTCGACCGGCGTCCGGTCACCGCGCCCTCTCGCCCCCGTCCGCATCCTGCCGGATCGAGAGCACGAGCGCGAGCACCACCAGGGCGGCGATCACTGCGGCGGCGACGGCCGTCGCCTCGAGCGAGCCCACGCGCTGGGTCCCGATGCCGATGCCGATCACCGGGATGGAGAAGCCGCAGTAGGCCGACACGAACAGCGCGGAGAGCACCGCTCCGCGCTCGCTCGCCGGAGCCATCCGGTTGACCCTGGCCAGGCTGGCCATGTACGTGAAGCCCACCGCGACTCCCCCGACGACGGTGGCCACGAGGAGGAGTCCCAGGTTGGCCACGCCCAACGCCAGCTCCACCACCCCGAGGGTGACGACCAGCAGCACGGATCCCGCACGCAAAAGGAGGGCACCCGAGAGGCCCTGGCCGAAGAGCTCCGCGAGCGCCGCGCAGGCGAAGAGGGCAAAGACGACGGTGCCCGCCAGGGAGTGGCTCTGGTCGTGGAGGACGTCTCGGAGGAGGAACGACACCAGTCCCGCATAGACCCCCAGCACGGAGAAGGCGCAGAAGATGGCGATGGCGGCGGTGATGAACCGGGCGCGGATCCCCGGCGGCACGGCGACGACGGGGCGGAGGCTGGCCCGCCGGTCGGGCGACCTCACGGTCTCGGGGACCGCCGCCACGGCGACGCCGGCCACCACCAGCACCCCCAGGTAGATCCCGAAGACGAATCGCGTCGGGTACGGGGCGACGTCGGCGACCACTCCGGAGATGATCGGTCCGAGGCCGAATCCCATGAGGGTGGCGATGCCCGACACGAGCGCCGCCCGCCCGAGGTCGTGGTGCGGCTCGAGCTCGGCCAGCGCGGCCGTCGCCGCACCGAGCACCAGGCCCATCGCCAGACCCGAGACCACCCGCGCCGCGAACAGCATCGGCACCCCGTTGGCCGTCAGGAAGAGCACGGTGCTCATGGCGTCGAGGCAGAGGCCTGCCGCAAGCACCGGACGCCGGCCCAGGTGGTCGGACAGTCGGCCGAGGGACAAGAGTGCGACCAGCACCCCCGTGGCGTAGGCGGCGAAGATGAAGGTGACCATCTCCGGCCCGAACCGGTACTCGTGCTGGTAGTCCACGTAGAGCGGGCTCGGGAGGTTCGCCCCGATCAGGGCCAGGACGAGGGCGCCGGCGAGCAGCCAGAACCCCAGCCGACGGCCGGCCGCGAGGTGGGGGAGATGATGCCTCGTGAGGCGGACGTCGAGCTCGTGCAGCCGGTGCCGCAGGACCTCGCCGCGGCGTGCCGGCGGGACATCGATCACGCGGAGGCCCCGGGGATCCGCTGGCGAGACCCTCGCATGCGCCCATCTTGGGACAACGGGCCGGCACCCTCAAGGATCGTGGCCGAGAAGCTCCCCACAGGCCCTTGACCTCGACCGAACTTGAGGTCCTACGCTTCAACACATGGGTTCGACGTCACCGGGGACGCTGGACGACGCCTACGAGCGGATGGCCTCGTCCGGCTTCGAGCTTCCCAACGGGTTCGTCAATCACGGTGCGATGGCCTGCGAGGCGCTCGCCGCCCTCGGGTTCGACCGCGAGATCGACGGGTGGGCGCGCCGGTTCTCCCGCATCGCCGGCTCGGGCGTGACCCCGGAGCTCGACCCCTCCTTCGATTGGAGCTCGTCGCTCGGGGACTACCGCCGGCTGCCGGAGTGGATCGGGCACTTCGAGGTGCTCATCGACGGCGAGGGGTGGCGGGAGACGGTCGCCGCCTGGGTGCCTCGCCTGACGCCGGCGCTCGCCACGGCGCTCTTCCACGGGGCGATCCGGGCCGCCCACGCCGTGCGGGCCATCGAGGCGTCCGACACCCTCCCCCGGCGGCGGGAGCTGGCCCGGGCTCTCGGCTACTGGGCGGCGCGGTTCCGGCCGGGCCAGGACGCCGGTCCGCCGCCGCCGGTCGACGACCTCCATGCGGCGGTGGTCGGAGCCGCGGCGGAGGGTGCCCGTCACTACCTCTCCTCGCCCAGCATCCTCTTCCTGCACGGCGTCACCGGCGCGATGGCCCTCGACATCCTCGTGCGCCACGTCTCCACCACGGCGGGGGCCGGGGGCCTGGCCCAGCTCCGGGCCGAGCACGCCGCCCTCTACCCGACGGGCCTCCCCGAGCGCCCACCCGGTACGGTCGGCGACGTCTCCGACGAGCTCGCCCGGACGGCGGAGGCCAGCGGCGACCCTCACCAGGTGAAGCTCGTCGAGGCGTGCCGGCGAGCCCATGGCGCGAGCGGCGATCCCGAGTTCGTCCTCGCCGCGAGGACGGTGACCGGGAACCGCTCCTCACGATGAGCGTCGGGCCGTCGATCGGCGAGGAGCTGGCCGGGCACCTCCGCCGGGAGGCCGCGACCGTGACCGGGTTCCTCGAGGGCCGTGCCGGCGAGACGATCCAAGCCGAGGTCGTCTCCCAGGAGGATCGGCAGGCCGGTCCGGACAACGCGCTCGCGCTGGGCGCCTCGGCTCCGGTCGTGCGACGCGCCGTCCTGCTCACGGGCCGCAGCACGGGCCGCCTCTTCGTCTATGCCGAGTCCACGATCGCCCCGAGCCGGTTGCCCGAGAGCGTCATGTCCCGCCTGAGGGGCGGTCGGGAACCCATCGGGCGCGTCCTGCTCGAGCACGGACTGTCGGTCCGTCGCGAGGCGCTGGGCGGCGCGCTCGGCCCGGAGAGCGCGGCTGCGGACATCGAGCCGCTCCTGCAGGAGGCCGTGCTCTCCCACCGCCAGCGGGTGCTCGTCGGCGAGGTGCCCGCCATCGACGTGTGCGAGTGGTTCCTCGAGCCGGTCTCGCAGATCCTCGGCGACGAGGCTCAGGGGCCCGGGTCGAGCAGGAGGACCATCTCCCGTCCCGGCCCGAAGCGCGTCGGGACGTCGACGCCGGTGGCGGCGAACCCGACGCGCCCGTAGAAGCCGACGGCCCTCGGGTTCGCCACCACCCGGATCGAGCCCGCACCTCTCTGCGCCGCCCGTTCCGCCGCGTCGACCACGAGGGCTCGACCGACGCCACCGTGCCACGAAGCGGGATCGACGAACAGCCCGTCGAGCTCGACGACCCCGTCGACGGGGTCGAGGACCGCCGAGAAGCCCAGCCGACGATCCCCTCGCACGGCCACCCGGAAATCACCACCCTCGACGTCGCTCGGCTTGACCTCGATGGCGTCGGGGTGAGCAAGGAGGTCCGCTCGGTACTCCTCCCATTGGAGGGAAGCGTCGCGTTGGAGATCCTCCAGCGCCGCGGCCTCGTCGGCCCGGGCGTCGCGGATCCGGACCGGCGTCATCGCCACACGGTACGAGCCGGAGGTGCTCGCGGATTCGCGCTCTCGTCGTCGTTTCCGGTTCTGGCGTTCACAGATTCGTAATGGTCGGTTGACATGTCGGACACGTTGCAGTGTCACGATCCCCCCGTGGCTCCGACGAGGACTCCGTTCGAGGCGATCTCGTGACGCACGTGAGGGCGCACAAGGTGATGATCCGGTCCGTCGCGGATGCCTCCGGCCTCCAGGCGATCGTCGGCTCCGGCGAGGTCGCGGCCGACGACGTGATCGCGGTCATCGGCAAGACCGAGGGGAACGGGGGCGTCAACGACTACACGCGCATCCTTGCCGACCAGGCCTTCCGAGGGGTGCTGGAGCGATCGGGCTCGAGGTCGCCCAAGGAGATCGAGGCCATCCCGATGGTCTGGTCCGGCGGCTGCGATGGCGTGATCAGCCCGCACGCCACGGTCTTCTCCCGTACCTCCGGAGGGGTTCCCGGTTCGAGCGGCGCGGCGGAGGGCCGCCTGGCCGTCGGGACGGCGATGAGCGAGCAGATCCTCCCGGAGGAGATCGGTCACCGACCCATGGTCGACAAGGTGGCGAGGGCGGTCGGCGCCGCAATGGCGGACGCAGAGATCGACGACCCGGCCGACGTCCACTGGGTGCAGACGAAGACCCCGCTGCTGACCATGGAGGGCGTGGCCGAGGCGCTCAGCCGCGGGCGCGAGGTGAGCGAGGACATCCACCGCTCCATGGACGTCTCCAACGGCACGAGCGCCCTCGGCATCGCGATCGCCCTGGGCGAGATCGACGCCGACTTCCCGGAGAGCGCGATCTGCCGGGACCTCGGCCTGTACTCGACGGTGGCGTCGTGCTCGTCGGGCGTGGAGCTCGATCGGGCCCAGGTCATCGTGATCGGGAACAGCCGGCGGGCGACCGGATCACTCCGAGCCGGTCACTCCAACATGTGTGACGCCCTCGACGCCGCCGGCGTGTGGCGCGCCGTCGAGGATGCCGCGCCTTCCGGTCCCGAGGCCCAGGGGGCGGCCGGGAGGGCGGCGGCGACGGAGAGGGTGGTCAACGTCTTCGTCAAGTGCGAGGCCGACCCCACGGGCACGCTGCGAGGCCGGCGCCAGGTCCTCCTCAACGACTCGGACGTCCATCACCACCGGCAGGTCAAGGCCGCGGTCGGTGGGGTCGTGGCGGCGGCCATCGGCGACCCGGCGGTCTTCGTCTCGGTCGCGGCGATGCACCAGGGTCCCCCGGGAGGGGGCCCCGTGATGGCCATCGTCGACCTCTCCTCCGAGGCATCGCCCGCCCGCCCCGGGGCGTCGACGGAGGGGGTCACACCGTGAAGCTCGCCGAGATGACGTGGCAGGACGCCGAGGCGGCGGCCCGGCAGGGGACCCTGGTGATCCTCCCGACGGGCGCCATCGAGGCCCACGGCCCCCACCTCCCGCTCGACTGCGACACCCAGCAGGCGGAGACCGTGGCCACCCTCGTGGCCGAACGGGTCGGCGCCATCGTCGCCCCGGCCGTCCCCTACGGCTACTCGATGACGTTCCGCAACTTTCCCGGCACGATCAGCCTGACCATCGAGACCTACCAGCAGGTCGTCTTCGAGATCTGCCTCGGTCTGGTCGCCTCGGGGTTCCGTCGGCTCCTGATCTTGAACGGCAACCGGCCCAACGGCACCTCCAACGACGCGGTGGCGCGGCGCGTGGTCGACGCGGCGGGTGACGCCGTGGAGCACATCAGCGCCGTGAGCTACTGGGAGCCGGCGGCGGAGGAGCTGCACCGCCTGCGCGCCTCGCCCATCGGCGGCATGGGACACGCCTGCGAGCTCGAGACCTCGTTCCAGCTGGCGACGCGACCAGATCTCGTGCACCTCGAGCGGCTGGAGGGCGTCCCCCAACCGCTCATCGGGTGGGACCTGGTGGGTCCCGAGCCGCCCACGAGGACCTACGCGCCATGGCCGGACCCCGCCGACGGGCATCCCGCCATCTTCGGCGCACCGCGCTTCGCCTCGACCGAGTCGGGCCGGCGCTTCCTCGACGCGACCGTGCAGGGCGTCGTCGCCGTGGTGGAGCAGCTCGCCCCCTCCTATCAACGGCGGCCGGGTTGACCGCCGACCGCGCCGTGGTCCTGGTCCGGGGCGGCCACGTCCTCACGATGGGACCGGCCGGCGACGTCACGCTCGGGGCCGTCGCCCTGGACACCGTCTCCGGCGAGATCCTCGACGTGGGCCCCCACGACGCCCTCGCCCGCCGGTTCCCGGCGGCCACGACCCGGGGTGGCGAGCACGACATCGTCGTGCCGGGCTTCGTCAACGGGCACGACCATCTCTCCGAGGCCCTCATCTCCGGCCTCGGCGAGACCATGGGCCTCTACGAATGGCAGGAGCGGCTCATCCGGCCGGTCGTCGCGTGCCTGACCCCCGAGATCGCCAAGGCCGGGACCCTGCTCAAGGGCGCCGAGATGATCCAGTCCGGCATCACCTGCGTGAACGACATGTTCGTGCACACCAACTCCGGGTCGCTCGCGAGCCTGGGCGTCGTCGACGGTCTCGAGGAGCTCGGGATGCGCGGGACCGTGTCCTTCGGGGCCTCCGACCTGCCGGACCCCCTTCCCGTCGCAGAGCTGATCGGCGAGCACGAACGCCTGGCGCGGCGGGCGGACGAGTCCCCGCTGGTCGGGTTCCGCATGGGCCTCTCGACCGTGCACAGCCTGAGCGACGCCCTCCTCGAGGCCTCCGTCGAGGCGGCGAGGCGTCACGGCTGGGCCGTGCACACGCATCTCGCCGAGGTGCGTGAGGAGCTGAGCGAGACCCGCCTGCGCTTCGGCGGCACCAACCTCGACCGGGCCCGGGAGTCGGGACTGCTCGACCTCGACGTCGTCTTCGCCCATTGCATCTGGGTCCTCGAGCCCGACGTTTCGGCCCTGGCCGAGCACGGATCGACGGTCGTGCACAACCCGCTGTCCAACATGATCCTCGCCTCGGGGGTGTGCCCGGTCCCCCGCCTGAGGAGCGCGGGCATCCCCGTCGGGCTCGGCACGGACGGGGCGGCCTCCAACGACTCCCACGACATGCTCCAGGTCGTCAAGATGTCGGCGCTCCTGCAGAAGCTCGAGCACCTCGACGCGCAGGCGCTGACCGCCCGCGACGCGCTGGAGATGGCCACCGCGGAGGGAGCACGCGCGCTCGGCCTGAGCGACGCCGTCGGGTCCCTCGAGCCGGGGAAGCGGGCCGACGTCGTCCGGTTCTCGGCCGGCGGTCCCCGCCTGGCGTACGTCCACGACCCCTACCAGCAGCTGGCCTACTGCGCAGGGCCCGGCGACGTGGCGGACGTGTGGATCGACGGTCGCCAGGTGCTCCGCGACGGGGACCTGCAGACCGTCGACGTGCGCGCCGTCGTCGGCGACGCGCGCCGCCTGGCCGGCGAGCTCTCGGAGGCCGCGGGGCTCAAGGTGCTGGTCGATCACGGACCCGGGACGACAGGAGCACAAGGAGCGACATGACCGCAACCCTCCCGCAAGAGGCCTGGCCGCCGGCGACGTGGCCGCGCAGCGAGCACCCCGTGGCGCTGCTCGACTGCTCGCAGCCGTGGTCCGCCGACACGCCGCCCTTCCCGGCGGACGAGAGCCCGATCGTCCAGTGGGTGAAGCGGATGGCCTCGCACGGGACCAACCACCAACGCATCACGACCCAGCTGCACATCGGCACGCACATCGACGCGCCGCTGCACTGGAAAGAGGAGGGCATGGACATCGCCTCCATCCCCCTCGAGCGCCTGTACGGACCGGCGGTGGTGGTCGACATCTCCGACACCCACCACGACTTCGACGTGATCCGTCCGAGCGACATCGAGGCGCGCGCCGAGGTGCGTCCCGGCGACATCCTCATCATCCACACCGGCTACCACCGCTACTACGCGGGCGGGGAAGAGCCCGACCTCGTGCGCTACTTCTTCAAGCGCCCCGGCGGCGAGCAGGAGCTCGCCGACTGGCTGGTCGAGCGGCAGATCCGATGGCTGGGCGTCGACAGCTCCTCGCCCGACCACCCGATGAACTCCAACACGGCGACGTGGTGGCCGCTCGTCGTGGAGGAGGCCGAGGAGACGATCGGGATGCCGATCGGCGAACGCTTCCCGCTGTGCTGCCAGACGGTCATGCACCGGGTCCTCTTCGCCCACGACATCCCGATCGTGGAGAACCTGAGCGGCGCGGTCGCCCAGCTGATCGGCAAGCCGGCCCACATGTGCGCCTTCCCCTGGAAGTTCGCCGGCGGCGAGGCGGCACTCGTGAGGGCGGTCGCCTTCCGTGACCTGCCGGCGGAACAGGAGATCCCGTGACCCATCACACAGGAGGTTCGATGAACCGGATCAAGAGGTCAGTCGTCGTCGCGCTGGCCGCACTCGTCACCGGCCTCGCGGCCACGACGGTCGCCGCGGCACCGGCAACCGTGGCCGGAGCCGCGACCACCAGCTCGGGCGGCAGCGTGGTGGCGGACATCCCGAGCTACCCCAACGACATGAACCCGTACTCCCCCACCGTCGACAACATCTCCCTCCTCGTGTGGAACTCGTTTTGGGAGTACCTCGTGCAGCCGTCGTGGAACGGCTCCAAGATCGTCCCGATGCTCGCCAAGTCGTGGCAGGTGTCCAACGGTGGCGAGACCTACACCTTCCACCTCCGCCCGGGCGTCAAGTTCAGCGACGGGACGGCGCTCACGTCGGCCGACGTGGTCTACTCGCTGAACAACGCCTTTTCGCAGTCCGGCAGCCAGATCAGCTTCCTGGGCTCGACGGTGACCTCGGTCACGGCGCCGGACGCCGAGACCGTGGTCATCCAGCTCAACAAGCAGTGGCCGTACCTGCTGGCGGACCTCTCCGGCTTCAACGCGGCGATCCTCCCCTCCGCGCTCATCGCACGGGAGGGCATGGACGCCTTCTTGAAGCAGCCCGTCGGCACCGGCCCCTTCGAGATCTCGAGCACCTCGCCCGGTAGCTCGATCACGCTCGACCGCAACCCCTACTACTGGTCGTCGGGGCAGCCGCACCTCCACTCCATCACCTTCCAGGTGGTGAGCTCCGACGTCGCCCGCGCCAACGCGGTCCAGGGCGGCCAGGCCCAGATCGCCATGGCGCCGCCGGGCAACACGGTCAGCTCGCTCGAGTCCGACTCGTCGGTCCACGTCTACAAGCTCCCCGGCTCCGAGGTCGAGACCCTGCTGCTCAACGTCGACAAGGCGCCCCTCGGCAACCTCAAGGTCCGCCAGGCGATCTCGCTGGCCATCGACCGGGCGGCCATCGTCAAGGCGGGGCTCTTCAGCTACGGATCGCCGGCGTCGACCTTCCTCGTCGGACCGGCCCCGTTGACCCACCAGAACACCTCCCTCGACCTCTACAGCTTCGACCTGAGCCAGGCCAAGGCGCTCATCAAGGCGTCCGGCGTGCACACGCCGATCGACCTGACCCTGCTCGTCAGCGGCGGCTCGGCGCAGGATGCGATCGCCACGGTGGCCCAGCAGGAGCTCGCCAAGATCGGGATCCAGGTCAAGGTGGACCAGGAGGACTACGACACCGTGACGTCCGACCTCAGCTCGGAGAACTTCACGATGGCCACGAACAACTGGGACGACTACGTCGGCGACGCCAGCGAGCAGCCGCTGTTCTGGATCGACCCGAGCTACTGCTGCCAGGCGTACTTCACGAACTACGACAACCCGGCGGCGACGGCGCTCGTCCACTCGGCGGTCAACACCACCAACGCCTCTGCGGTGCAGCCGATGTTCAACTCCGTCCAGCGCAGCGTGGCGCGGTCCGCCCACGCCATCCCGCTGTACTACCCGACGTTCCTCTACGCCACGTCGAGCAAGGTGCAGGGCTTCACCGTGAACCCGTTCGGGACCTGGTCCCTCGCCCAGATGTCGCTCAAGCAGTAGCCGGGCCGGTGGACGCCATCCTCGAGGTCAGGGATCTCGCCGTGCGCTTCGCGGCGAAGCGGAGCCGGATGGCCGTGGACGCGCTGGCGGGCGTCACGGTGGCGGTCGAGCCGGCCCGGTGCCTGGGCGTCGTCGGCGAGAGCGGATCGGGCAAGACCACCCTCGCCCACTGCATGGCCGGCCTGCGCAACCCGACCCGGGGAACCGTCCTGTACCGCGGCCAGGCCGTCCGCTGGCGCAAGGGTCGCTCCGACCTGCCGAGAGTGCGCGGGGTCCAGGTCATCTACCAGGACCCCGGCGCCTCGCTCAACCCCCGCCGCACGGTCGAGTCCGTGCTGGTCGAGATCCTCCGGGTCCACCGTCTCTGCACGCGGGCCGAGGAAGAGGACCGGCTGGGCCGCCTCCTCGGAGAGGTGGGTCTCGACCGGGAGCTCGGGGCCCGGCGACCCGACCGTCTCTCCGGGGGGCAGCAGCAGCGTGCCGCCATCGCCCGGGCGCTGGCCTTCTCGCCCGCCGTGCTGGTGGCCGACGAGGCCGTCTCCTCGCTCGACGCCTCGGTCCAGGCACAGGTGCTCAACCTGCTTTCCGACCTGCGCGACCAGCGCGCCCTGGCGATGGTCTTCGTGACCCACGACATGGCGGTCGCCCGGCAGATGTGCGACCGCCTGGCGATCATGCACGAGGGCGAGGTGGCCGAGAGCGGAGCCACCGAGAGGCTGTTCGACGCGCCGGGCCACCCGTACACGAGGGAGCTGCTTGCCGCGGTGCCGAGACTCGAGCACGCGGGGCCCGGGGTCGCCCGCGGGGGTGGGAGGGCACCGGCATGCGCCTGAGGTCGCTCGTCGGTCGCCGGCTGGCCCAGGTCCTCCCCGTCCTGCTCGGCCTCCTCGTCGTCACCTTCGCACTGGTCCACCTGACCCCCGGCGACCCGGCCAGGAGCCTGCTGACCCAGCGGGTCACCCCGCAGATCCTCTCCCAGGTCCGGCACCAGCTCGGCATCGACCAGCCGCTGTACCGCCAATTCGCCGACTACGCGGGCAACGTCGCCCAGGGCAACCTCGGCCACTCCTACCGGCTCGGCGAGAGCGTCAACTCCCTCGTCTGGGCCCGCCTCCCCATCACGCTCCTGCTCGTGCTGTTCTCCTGCCTCCTGGCGGTGGTGCTGGGCGTACCGCTCGCCGTGCTCGCGGCGAGCCACGTCGGTCGGTGGCAGGACAAGGTGGTCCGGGGAGTGCTGATCGTGAGCCTGGCCCTGCCTTCGTTCTGGCTCGGGCTGCTCTTCGTCAAGTACCTCGCCCTCGGCACGGGCGCGTTCCCGGTGGGGGGAGCGGGCACGGGGTTCTTCGGGCACGTCGGACACCTCTTCCTGCCCGCGCTGACCCTGTGCCTCACCTTCCTCGCGGTGCTGGTGCGCGCCCTGCGGTCGGTGCTGATCGATGTCCTGCAGGAGGACTACACCGCGCTGGCCCGGCTCAAGGGCATCAGCCGGCGCCGCCTCTACCTGCGTCACGTCCTGCGCAACGCCCTCCCGCCGGCGGTCACGATCCTCGGGCTCAACATGAGCTACCTGATCAGCGCCTCGGTCGTCGTCGAGTCGGTCTTCGCCATCAACGGGATCGGCGACACCCTCGTCTCGGCCGTCGTCTCGCGCGACTACCAGCTCGTGCAGGGCCTCGCCCTGGTCTTCGGGCTCCTCGTCGTCGTCATCACGCTCGCCGTCGACCTCCTCCAGATGGCCCTGGACCCGCGGCGGAGGGTCGCCATCTGATGACCAGCATCCCGACCGCCCCGACGGTGCTCGGCCATCGCCGGCGCCTGAGCATCGCTCCCCACCTGCCGATCCTGCGCCAGCGCCAGGCGGTGTCGCTGTGGATCGGCGTCGGCCTGCTCGCCGTGATCGTGGTCGGCGCCGTCTTCGCGCCGTGGATCGCGGGGACCTCGCCCAACGCCATCGACCTCGAGGCCAGCCTCGCCGGTCCGAGCGCGCACCACCTCCTCGGCACCGACCAGTACGGGCGGGACATCCTGGCCCGGACCCTGTTCGCCGCCCGGGTCGATCTCCTCCTGGCCGTGGCCATCGTGGCCACGGGTCTCGTCATCGGGACGACGGTCGGGCTCCTGAGCGGTTGGTGGGGCGGCTGGCCGGACACCTTCTTGATGCGCGTCATCGACGTGGCCCTGGCCTTCCCGTTCCTCGTTCTCGTGCTGAGCGTCGTCGGGATGCGTGGCCCGGGACTGCTGAGCCTCTACGTCGCGGTGTCCCTCGTCTCGTGGGTCTTCTACGCCCGGCTGGTGCGAGAGGAGGTCCGGACCGCCACGCACCGGGACTACATCCGGGCGGCCCGCACCTCGGGGTTCTCGTCGTGGAGGGTGATCACCCGCCATCTCCTGCCCAACGTCGTCATCCAGCCCACCATCTACGCGTCGTCCGACTGCACCTACGCGCTCCTCCTCACGGCCTCGGTCTCCTTCCTCGGAGCGGGCGTCCAGCCCCCGCAGGCGGAGTGGGGCCAGATGGTCTCCCAGGGGACGCAGTTCCTCCCTGCCCAGTGGTGGGTCTCGACCTTTCCCGCCGTGGCGATCGTGCTCACGAGCGTCGCCTTCGCACTGATCGCCGACGGTCTCGCAGAGCTCAGCCGCCGGGGGAGGCCGGCGTGAGCGATCGTCTGCCCCAGCCGGCCCCATCGCCCGTGGCGTCCCCATCGCCCGTGGGTTTGGGGAGGCCGGTGCTCGAGGTGCGGGACCTCGGGGTGACAACGGCGCAGGGCCGGCGGTCGATCCTGCGCGACGTCGCCCTCGAGGTGGGCCCTTCGGAGATCGTGGGTGTGGTCGGCGAGTCGGGAAGCGGCAAGAGCACGCTGTGCCGGACCATCTCGCGCACGCTGCCCGAGGGGCTGTCGGTCACCTCCGGGTCGGTTCGCCTCCTCGGCAACTCGCTCCTCGACGTGTCCCCCTCGTCGGTCCATCGCCTCCGTCCCGGCGGCATCCGGGTGGTGTTCCAGCACCCCCACAGCGCGCTCAACCCCACCATGAGGATCGGCGACCAGGTGGTGGAGGCCCTGCGGGCAGGACGGCGCATGAAGCGCAAGGAGGCGCGACTCGAGGCGGCCGACCTTCTCGAGGAGATGGGGATCGCCCACGCCCGCCACCGCCTCGGGGACTACCCGTTCGAGCTGTCCGGCGGACAGCGCCAGCGCATCGTGATCGCCGTCGCACTGGCCGGCCAGCCGTCGCTACTGCTCGCCGACGAGCCGACGAGCGCGCTCGACGTGACCACCCAGGCCGCCATCTTGAAGACGTTCGTCGGCATCGCGCGGCGCCGGGGCACGGCCATCGCGCTGATCACCCACAACTACGCCGTGGTCTCGGAGCTGTGCTCGAGGACGATCGTCCTCTACGGCGGCCGGATCATGGAGCAGGGACCCACCGAGCGGCTGATCCGGAGCCCCGGCCACCCCTACACGGCGTCCCTCATCGATTCGCTCCCTTCGGTCTCGGAGCGGCAGCCCCGCCTGCCCACGATCCCCGGCGACGGACAGAGCGCGCACCACTACCAGAAAGGATGTCCCTTCCGTGATCGCTGCCGGCACTCGATCGAAGAATGCGCCTCGGCGGACATGACGCTCCACGACTTGGGGGGCGGCCACCAGACGGCCTGCATCCGCACGGCCCGGCGGGAGATCGGACACGACCGCGCGGCCGCGGCCGCGGCGCACCGGTGACGGCCGTCGACGGGTCCCGGGGGGGCCCGGGTCCGGACCTGCTGATCCGCAACGCAAGGGTCGCGCCGCGCGCCGAGCTGGTCGACCTCGGGGTGCGAAAGGGAGAGATCCTGTCCGTCGCCCCGCGACTGCCCGGCGACGCCCCGCGGGTGCTCGAGGCCGAGGGTCGTCTCGTGGTGCCCGCCTTCGTGCAGCCCCACCTCCACCTCGACAAGGTGTGCACGGCCCCCCTCCTCTCCTCCAACCGGACCGGCACGCTGCCCGAGGCCATCTCCCTGCTCCAGGCGATCAAGAGCAATGCGACCATCGAGGAGGTCGCTCGGCGGGCCGGCACGGTCATCCGGCTGGCGGTCCTGAGCGGGACGACCTTCATCCGCAGCCACGTGGACGTCGACACGATCGGGGGCCTCGTGCCGCTGCACGGGGTCCTCCAGGCCGCCCGCGAGCACGAGGACCTCTGCGACGTGGCCGTGGTGGCGTTCCCCCAAGAGGGGATCGTCCGCGACCCGGGCGCCGCCGAGCTGATGGACGCGGCGATGCAGAACGGGGCGTCGGTCGTCGGCGGCATGCCGCACTGGGAGCGCTCGGTGGCCGACGCGCGGCGTCACATCGACATCTGCCTCGACCTGGCGGAGCGGTACGACGCCGACGTGGACATGCACGTCGACGAGACCGACGACCCGAGGTCGCGGACCCTGGAGCTCCTGCTGGACGCCACCGAGGACCGGGGCTGGCAGGGCCGGGTGACGGCCAGCCACTGCTGCGCGATGGCCGCATGGGAGACGCCCGTCGTCGAGAAGGTCGTCCGGCGGCTCGCCGAGCTCGACGTCCGCATGGTCACCAACCCGGCGACCAACCTCCTCCTGCAGGGCCGCGGCGACGGCCTCACGCCACGGCGGGGACTGCCGCCCGTCAAGGCCCTCCTCGACGCCGGCGTCACGGTCGCCTGCGGGCAGGACTGCGTCCAGGACGCCTTCTACCCTTTTGGCTCGGCCGATCCCCTGCAGGTGGCCCTCATCCTGTGCCATGCCGCACAGCTCTCCACCCCGGCCGAGATCGGGGCGGCCCTCGAGACCATCGGCGAGCGCGCCGCCCGGATCGTCGGGCTCGACGCCTACGGGCTGCGGCCCGGATGCGCGGCCAACGTCGTCGTCCTCGACGCCGACAGCATCGAGGAGGCGCTCCGGCTGCAGTCGCCTCGGCGCTGGGTCATCCACGCCGGCCGGGTGGTGGCCGAGAACGACACACGGCGTGTCCTGCACGCCCCGACAGCTCAGGAGGCACCATGAACCCGACGGCATCGGCCGGGGCGGACGACGGCCGGGGCGACCGGTGGACGGCCGCCGCCGCGCTGCGAGGCGTCGTCCCGGCGATCGTCACACCGTTCGATCGCGAGGCTCGGGTCGACGTCGGCGTGCTGGAACACCTCACCGAGCACCTCGTCTCCTCGGGAGTCCACGCCATCATGGCGACGGGGGGCACGGGCGAGTTCCCCAACCTCCGACCGGAGGAGCGCCGCGTCGTGCTCGAGGCGGTGACACGGGCTACGGGCGGCCGGGTGCCGGTGATCGCCGGGACCGCCGCCTGCAGCCTCGACCAGACCTTCGAGCTGGCCTCCGACGCGGCCGAGGCCGGGTGCGACGCCATCATCACCGTGCCGCCCTTCTACTTCCCGTTGCCCGAGGCGGCGCTCGAGGAGTTCTTCCTCGGGCTCGCCGACACCACCCCGTTGCCGCTGTTCGTCTACAACAACCCGCTGTACACGGGGAACCCCCTCTCCCCCGACCTCATCGCCCGGCTACTGCGCCATCCCCGCGTCGCCGGGTTGAAGCAGAGCGCCTCGGACCTGGGACAGCTGGTCGACGTCCTCTACCGGGTGCGCGTCGTGGAGCGCACGACCAAGGCGATCCTCACCGGCATCGACAGCCAGATCGCCGCCGCGTGCGCCGTCGGCGCGGACGGCGTCTTCTCCACGGCTGCCGGCATCGTCCCCCGCCAGGTCGTCGAGCTCTGGGAGTCCATCGACTCGGGAAAGGTCGAGGACGCTCGCGCCCGCCAGCTGGAGCTCCAGCCGCTCAACCGCTTCCTCGAGTACGACCCCGGCTACGTCGCGCCCGCCAAGGAGGCATTGCAGATGATGGGGTTCGAGGTCGGGGAAGGTCGGGCCCCCCTGCCGGGGCTCGCAGACGAAGAGCGCGTCTCGCTCCGACGGGCGCTCGAGGAGCTGGGGGCGCTCGCGACCGCCTGACGCTTTCGACGATGCATCGATCGTCGATGTCACAACCCGGTTAGCGTCTTCGCGTGCCTGCCCGCCGACGCGTCGACTACGCCCCCAACCGGCACCGCGTGGTCGACGACCTCCGCAAGCTCTGCCTCGAGGCCTCCGCCTCGGGCCTACCCCTTCCCGGCGAGTCCGAGCTGGCAGCCCGGCTCGGGGTCGGTCGGGCGACGCTTCGCGACGCCCTGACCCGGCTCGAGACGGAGGGGCTCATCCTGCGGAGGAAGGGTGCCGACACGTTGGTCAACGCTGCCGCGCTCGATCTCTCGGCCCGTATCGACCTCCAAGTCGACTTCTCCGAGATCCTGCGCGACGCGGGGTTCGAGGCACGGGTGGTCCTCATAGAGTCCGGCCCGGCTCCACTCGACGAGGCGCCGGCGGCGGGACTCGGCCTGGCTTCGGGCTCGCCGGCCTTCCGCACGGTCAAGAAGTGGGATGCCGACGGCAAGCCGGTCATGGTGGCGGTCGACTGGATCCCGTTGGAGGAGGAGCGAGACGTCTCGGACCCCAGCCGCTCGGTCTTCGCGCTGGCCACCGAGGTCTCGGGATCGGAGATCAGCTGGGAGGTGGCGTGCCCCGGTGCCGTGGCGGTGACGGGCGAGATCGCCGGTTGGCTCGACCTCGAAGAGGGCGCGCCGGTCTGGACCCTCGAGCGGGTCGGCATCGACCGCACCGGCCGGCGCTGCTTCTTCGCGCTCGAGTACCACCTGCCCTCGGTGGTCCGATACGGGTTCGTGCGTTCGGTCCAGCGGCCCTGAGCCGAGCGTGGCCCGCGGGTCGCCCGTCGAGGTCGGCGCCTACGGCACGCGTGCTGGGATCAGGATCCAAACTGGCCACTGGATGGCCGATTTACTGCGTCAGGATGCTCCACAGGTAGCCGGTTGGCGGCGAGAAACGGAGGAGCGATGAACGACGCACCGAACGAAGTGGGCGGGCAGGTGGGCGGGCAAGTGGCCACGGAGGTGGCCACGGAGCCGGCCGTCGAGGTGGGTGCGGAGGCCGGTGGGGAACGGGCCGACCTCCTCCAGGTCCTGGGCAAGCAGCGGTTCTTCCTGCGGCACACCGTGAGCGGGCTGACGGACGAGCAGGCGGCGAGGCGCACGACGGTGAGCGAGCTGTGCCTCGGCGGGCTCGTCAAGCACGTGGCACAGGTCGAGCTCGGATGGGCCAGCTTCATCGTCCAGGGCCCGAGCGCGATGGGCAGCTGGGACGAGAGCAGCGCCGAGACGCACGCCGACTCCTTCCGGATGCTCGAGGGTGAGACCCTCGCCGGGGTCCTCGGCTTCTACGAGGAGGTGGGCGAGCGCACCGACGAGCTGGTGCGGACCCTGCCCGACCTCGACCGGTCGCAACCCCTCCCGGAAGCGCCGTGGTTCGAGCAGTCCAGCTGGAGCGCTCGCCGGGTGCTGCTCCACATCCTGGCCGAGACGGCGCAGCACGCGGGCCATGCCGACATCCTCCGGGAGAGCATCGACGGCTCCAAGACGATGGGGTGAACGGGTGCGGATAGCCTCGCCCGATGGTTGGTGATCAGCCCGGCGCATCCGACCCTTTCGCTCCGGCCCAGCTCGGACCCCTCCGGCTGCGGAACCGGTTGCTCAAGGCGGCGACCTTCGAGGGCATGGCGGTCGACAACCTCGTGAGCGACCGGCTGGTCGACTTCCACCGGGTCATGGCCGCCGGAGGGATCGGCATGACGACGGTCGCGTACCTCGCCGTCTCGCCGGACGGTCAGGGCGCGCCGGCCGAGATCGTCGTGCGGCCCGAGGCGGTTCCCGGCCTGCGCCGGTTGGCCGAGGCGGTGCACGCGGAGGGAGCCGCGGTGTCCGCACAGATCGGTCACGCCGGCCCCGTTGCGGCGGGGACCGGGCGGACCGGCCTCGCACCGTCGCGGACCTTCAGCCCCATGGCCCTCAGGTTCACCAAGGCCGTCGGCGAGGACGACATCGAGAGGATCACCGGGGACTTCGCCCGCGCCGCGGCGCTCCTCCAGGAGGCCGGGTTCGACGCCGTGGAGGTGCACCTCGGGCACAGCTACCTCCTGAGCGCCTTCCTCAGCCCGGGCCTCAACCACCGGACCGATCGGTGGGGCGGGAGCGTCGCCAACCGGGTCGCCTTCCCCCGCCAGGTGGTGCGGGCCGTGCGCGAGGCCGTCGGGCCGTCGATGGCGGTGATCGCCAAGCTCAACATGGTCGACGGGTTCCCCGGCGGGATCTGGCTGAACGACAGCCTCGAGGCGGCTCGCCTGCTCGAGTCCGACGGCGTGCTCGACGCCCTCGAGCTGACGGGCGGGAGCTCGCTCAAGAACCCGATGTACCTGTTCCGGGGCGACGCACCCGTCGAGGAGATGGCCCAGGCCTTCCCGCAGCCGCTGCGCAGCGGCTTCAAGCTGATGGGTTCTCGCTTCCTGCCGACCTACCCGTTCGAAGAGGCGTTCTTCCGCCCGTACGCGCGGCAGTTCCGGGAGGCGCTCGACCTGCCGATCGTGCTGCTCGGGGGGATCAACCGCATCGAGACCGTCCGGGACGCCCTCGACGACGGCTTTGCCTTCGTGGCCCTCGGTCGCGCCCTGCTCCGGGAGCCGGACCTGCCCCGGCGCTGGCAGGACGGAACCTCGACCGAGGGCCTCTGCGTTCACTGCAACAAGTGCATGCCGACGATCTACAGCGGCACCCACTGCGTGCTCGTCCCGCTGGGCGAGCGGCCGGGTTTTGCCGGCGTCACGACGTGAACAGCCGCCGTGCACGATGGGCGATGCGGTCGACGTCGCGGGGATCCGGGACCGGGCCCGTCGAGAGCATCTCGGCCTGGAGCGCCGGCCCGAGCGAGCCGTAGTCGGCCATCTGTGCCCGAGTCACGGGCTGGATCACGTAGTGGACGTGGACCGGGACGCCCCCGGCATGGGACCAGAGGCAGCTGTAGACCTGGTCGGCGCCGACGAGCCGCCTCGCCACCGACGATGCCTGCCGCAACAGCGGGCCGAGCTCACGGACCTCCCCGTCATCGAGCGCGGCGACCATCGTCACGTGCCGCTCGGGCTTGACGACGAGGGTGCCCAGTCCGAGGGAACCCACGCAGTGCTCGACGAGCCAGCGGTCGGTACGGAAGATGAGACCGCCGGGAAGCGGCAACCGGTCCTCCGAGAGGGCGCAGGCAAAGCAGTCGACCATGCGCCCGAGATCGTACGGGTGGGCGCCGAAGGGTGACGACGGGACTAGCTCCCGACGGCTCGCGTGGTCGCCGGAACGCGGCGCTCGCAGTGCGTGGAGCGCGCCGTCGGAGCCAGCGACACCGCGCTGGCGATGTCGACCGGCGTCCCCGCGGGCAGCGGGCGGAGCCGCTCGAGGTCTTGGTCGAGGAGCCGCACCCCGCCGGTCGTGACCCGGGCGCCCGTGCGCCCGATCGCCGGCGCGGAGCCGAGCGGACCCGCCACCGTGATGACCGGCACGCCCGACTGCTGCCAGTCGGTCACGGTGTCGGCCATGGCCGACGTGACGAGGACGAACGGCCCGTAGGCGGCGCTCGGGGAGCGCGCCAGGAGCGCGACGAAGAAGTGCCCGGTGGGCGTCGGATGGTCGGCGGTGCCGACTCCCGCCGGGGCGCACAGGACGACCCGGGACCGCTCGAACAGGACGACGCGTGTCGAGCCCAGGTCGACGACCACGTGGTACGGAGTTCGCGAAAAGGTCACGCTCGAGGACTTGAGCCACGCGGTGGAGGTCCCCGAGGGGCGCTCGACCAGCCGGACCTCCGACCAGCCCTTCCTCTGCCCGACGACCGGTAGCGCAGAGGGTGCGCCGCCCCAGGTGGGGGCGATCGTCTGCGTGGGCGTCGTGGACTCGGGGCTCGCATACGCCGGGGTCGGCTGGCCGACCAGAGCCACAAAGGTCCAGGGTGGGACCTCCGTCGTGGGCTGTCGCCTGTCCGAGGCGGTCGGCGGGGAGGTCGTCGGCGTCCGCCCGCGCACCAGGTACCAGACCCCGGCGCCCAGCCCCACGAGGACCAGGACGACGGCCAGCGCCACCCCGATCCGTCGCCGCCGATACGTCCGAGCGCTCGGAGGACCGTGCCCGGTCGTTTGCACGCCATATCATCGCAAGGCGTGACTCCGGGCGCGCCGTGCCACGGGTGCCGAGACACCGAGCGCCTGGGCCGACGAAGGTTCTTCAAGCTGGTGGCCAGCGGCGCAGCACTGGCATTGGCCGGCGTCGGCCTCGGGACCCGCCAGGCAAGCGGCACCAGGGTGAGGCGCGCCGCCTCGGTCCCCGTCGCGGGGCCGGCGCCCATCGTGGCGGACGCCGGCGGAGGGCCTCCGCTCACGCTCGGCGACATACCGGCGCCGCGACCTGGTGCCCCGCAACTTCTCTGGCACGCTCCGGCGACCACGCAGCAGATCGCCCTCACGGTCGACGACGGCTACTGCGGAGACTGCATCGCGAAGTACGTCGAGTTCGCGCAGAGCTCCGGCATCCATCTAACGATGAACCCCAACGGGATCTACTCCGACCTCTGGACCCCGTCCATCGTTGCAGCCACTCGGCAGATGGTGGCCAACCAACAGGTGCAGATCGGCAACCACACGTGGGACCACGCCAACTTGCTGTCGCTTTCCGACTCGGCCATCCAAAACGAGCTCAACCGCAACGAGGCCTGGATCCAACAGACCTTCGGGACGACCGCCCGGCCCTACTTCCGCCCCCCGTACGGCTACTACAACCAACGCGTCATACAGGCTGCCGCGGAGATCGGCTACACGCAGGTCGTCATGTGGAACGGCACGTTCGGCGATTCGTCGCCGGAGAGCCCACAGACGTTGCTGTCGCTGGCCGAGCAGTGGCTGCAGCCGGGCACCATCATGCTCGGCCATCTCAACCAGCCCACGATCCTCTCGCTCTTCTCGCAGATCGAGTCCATCATCGCCCAGCGAAACCTCGAGCCGGTCACCCTCGACGAGATGTTCGGCACGTCCCGGGCAATGGGCTGAAGGCGCCCGGCCGTGGCGCGTCGCACCGTCGGGCTCGACGGGATCGAGCTCGCCGTGGCGGAGTCCGGTGTCGGTGGTCGACCGCTCCTGCTGCTGCACGGCTTTTGCGGAGCCAAGGAAGACTTCACCGAGTGGCTGCCGGCCCTGGCCGAGCGGGGTTGGCACGCCGTCGCTCCCGACCAGCGGGGCCACGGGGAGAGCTCGAAGCCCGAAGGAGAGGACGCCTACTCGCTCGCGAATTTCGCCGAGGACGGCTGGGCGCTGGTCGACCGGCTCGGCTGGGACCGGTTCGCGCTGCTCGGCCACTCGATGGGCGGCTACGTGGCGCAGCTCATGGTCGGTCGCTGTCCCGAGTGCGTCACCGCCCTGATCCTGATGGACACCGGGCACGGGCCGGTCGAGACCCTGGACCGGGAGACCGTCGATCTCGCGATCGACCTGGTGAGATCGGGCGGCACCCGAGCCATCGCCGAGGCGACCGCCGGGGAGGACGCCCCGCTCGACACGCCGGCCGGCCGGCGACTGCTCGCCGAGCGGCCCGGCTACGCCGAATTCTCCGAGCGCAAGCTCCTCGCCACCTCGCCCGCGGCGTACGCCGCCCTGGCGCGCGAGCTCATCGAGGTCCCCGACCGTCTCGACGACCTGCGCCGCCTCTCGCCACGGATGCCGGTGCTCGTCGTCGTGGGTGAGCAGGACGCGGCCTTCCTCGGGTCCTCCGAGCGAATGGCGGCCGCCATCGCCTGTGCGAGCCTCGCCGTCGTCCCCGACGCCGGGCACAGCCCGCAGTTCGAGAACCCGAGGGGTTGGTGGGGCGCGCTGTCGGCCTTCCTCGACGAGGTGGCGTCCGAGGGGACCGGAGGGCTCAACCCGCCGCCCGCCTGAGCGCCGAGAGCAGTGCGGCCACCTCGGGCTGGTCGGCGACGCTCGACCGGGCGGTCGCCCACAGGGGCCGTGGGTCGACCAGCTCCCGCACGGAGATGGGCTCGACCACCGACCCTCTCTCGATCGCCGGCCGGCAGACCAGCGTCGGCAGGAGGCTCGTCCCGAGGCCGGCCTCCACCGCGGACAGGACGACGCGAAGGTCCGGCGCCACCAGGCGGAGGTCGGCGTCGAAGGTCCGCCCGAGGTGCTGTTTCCAGAGGCGTCGAGTCCTCGGCAGGTCGCTCGAGTACGCGACCCAGGGCGTGCCGCGCACCGATGCGGCCAGGTCCTCGAGCGATGCCGGGCGTGCGGACACGGTGCTCGGGGCGACCAGCGCGTACCGGTAGTGACCGACGACGTCGGAGACCACCGCCTTGCGCGCCACGGGGGTCGGCGTGATGGCGACGTCGATCTCGTCGTGGAGCACCCCGGCGAGCAGGTCCTCGTCGGACCCGAAGACCGCCGTGATCGGCGAGGACACGACGCCGAGTCGGGCCACCACCAACCCGGCGAACACCTCGGGGCTCGAGCCGACGCGCAACGGCGACCGCCTGGCGGGGAGGGCGCCACCGTCCAGGCCCGCCAGGACGCCGCTCAGGCGGTCAAGGGGGTCCGCGATCTCTGCGAAGAGCCGCCTGCCCTCCTCGGTCGGCACCACCCCGTCCCGCCGCCGCACGAACAAGGGCGTGCCCGCCGCCGCCTCGAGCGAGCGAATGTGGCTGGTGGCCGCCGGCTGAGAGAGGTGTCGCAACCGGGCGGCCTCGCTGATCGATCCCGCCTGGTAGGCGGAGACGAAGGTCCGCAACCACTCCGTCCGGGCCATAGGCCCAAACTAGGCCGCCGGCGGGCCCTCTTGGCATCAGCTCCCGTTATATCCAGACATGCGAAAGACGAGCTTGTCTGATGGCACCTCCACCGCGCATACTGCCCACATGGCAGACGCTCGACCGGAGCCGGACGCGCCCCGCACGCCGACGGACCGGTACACCCACGGCCACCATCCGAGCGTGCTGCGCAGCCACGAGTGGCGGACGGCGGAGAACTCGGCCGGCTACCTGCTCGGTCGGCTCGCGCCGGGGCTCGAGCTGCTCGACGTCGGCTGCGGGCCGGGCACCATCACCGCCGACCTCGGGCGCCGGGTCGCACCGGGCCGCGTGGTGGGGATCGACTCGGCGCCGGAGGTGGTCGCGACGCGCCGCCGAGAGATCGGGCGTCGCGAACGTGACCTTTCAGGAGGGCGACGTCTACGCCCTCCCCTTCGACGACGATTCGTTCGACGTCGTCCATGCGCACCAGGTGCTCCAGCACCTCTCCGATCCCGTGGCCGCGCTCGTCGAGATGCGCCGAGTGCTGCGGGTCGGCGGCCTGCTGGGCGTCCGTGAGGGCGACTTCGGGGGCTTCATGTGGGCGCCCGCGGACCCCGTGCTCGATAGATGGGTGGAGCTCTACCACCAGGTGACGGCTCGCAACGGCGCCGAGGCCGACGCGGGGCGACACCTCCTCCGCTGGGTACGGGCGGCGGGCTTCACCGAGCCGGTCATGACGAGCTCGACCTGGACCTACGCCGACCCCGAGACCCGGGCCTGGTGGGGCGGGCTGTGGGCCGAGAGGGTGCAGTTCTCCGCCCTGGCCGAGCAGGCCGTGGACTACGGGCTGAGCGACTCCGACGAGCTGGCGGAGATCGCCCGCGCCTTCTGCCGCTGGGCCGAGGATCCCGACGCCACCTTCGTGATCCCCCACGGCGAGGTGCTGGCCAGGAAGGGGGGAGCGGATCCGGGCGGACGCACCTGAGAGTCCCGCCCTCGACACCGGCAACAGCGAGGCACCGGTACCGGCAACAGCAAGGCACCGGCACCGGCACCGGCCGGAGCTCGACTCGGCACTCGGGACGATCGCCGTCATCGGTCTCGTGGCCGCGGTCCTGCTGCCCCGGCCCGTCGCCAAGGGTCGCGCGCCGGCCCGGCCCGCCGAGATCACGTGACCGGCGGGCCCTCCACGTTGACCAGCGTGCCGATCGGCGTGTAAGGCCAGGTCGCCGCGGCATCGGAGATCGACATCTCGACGCACCCGTTGCTCTGCGGGGAGCCGTAGGTGGCGCGCACGAACCCGTGGAGGGCGTCGCCCCCGTTGAAGTAGCTGGCCCACGGCACGTTCGGGTCGTCGTAGGTGCTGCCGTCCGTGTTCGTGCCCTTCATCTCCGACGAGGTGACGTGCTCGAAGACCTCGTACACGCCGTCGGTCGTGTCCGCCCCGGGGGCTCCCGTGTTGACGGGGATGTTGGCGAACTTGGGCGTGCCGGCGACCCACACCGTCATCGACTGGGGCAGGGTCTTGGAGACGTCGACGTAGGTGTACTGCGCCGGGTCCGTCGTCCCCTTGGCGACGTCGTTGAGCAGGACGGACCACACCTGGGGACCGGCGACGGCGTCGACCGACAGCTTGTTCTGGTCCTGGAGGGCCATCACGGCGCCCTTCGTGATGGGGCTCGAGGACCCCTCGGTCCACAGCGAGGTGAGGGAGCTGGGCAGCCCGGCCCACCGCCAGGTGAAGCCGCCGGCCTGGGGCATCGCCGCCTGCGCCGGAGGCGGCGCCGGCCCGCTCGGCGCGAAGCTCAGCGGGAGGTAGCCGGTCAAGGCGAGGAGCTGCTGCAGTCGCTCCTCGCTCCCGTGGGCGATCGCGAAGGTGACCGTGTCGGTGCTCGGGAGCGATTGTCCGGCGGCATCCTGCACGCCCCCCGGACCTCCCGGGATGCTCAGTGTCTCGGTGCTCCCGGGGATGAAGGGCGCTGAGGGGACGAACTCGAGCGTGGAGCGCGCCGAGCGGTGCCAGGATCCGGCGACCGCCGGCTGCAGCGTGGGGAGCGCCGCGCCCGTCGGCGTCGCCCCGGGCAGCGGAGCCGTGAAGTGCACCGCGATCGTCGTGTCGGAGGCCACGCCGCTCGTCCCGCTGGCCGGGGAGACCGCGGCGACCGCGAAGGCCGGGGTGGCGCTCCCCCCGGCGCTCGCGGCACCCGTGGTGGACGTGGTGGTCCCCGCGCCCGAGCTGGGCGAGCCGGCGCGGCTGCTCGCATACCAGGCCCCTCCGGCGGCAAGCGCGAGGACGACGACGGCCGCCGTCACCCACGGCCAGATCCGGCGCCGCCGCGGCCCGTAGGCGGCGAGGTGCGACAGGGCCTCGTTCTTCCGCTTCACGCTCGCCCAGGTTACGAGCGGCCTCTCCCCGGGGGGCCTCGCCCTCGGAGCCGGAGCCGCCGGAGGCGCCCGATGGCGCCACCGGCCCGGCGGAGCCGCCTACCCCCCGTCCAGCCGGTCGAGGGCGCCAAGGGCCCGTCGCTCGATGGCCCCGTAGGAGCTGGACCGGGCGATGTCCAGGGACTCGCGCAACCAGCGCTCGGCCGAGCCCTCCGACCTGGCACCGGCTCCGAGCCTGCTGGCGAGCATCCGGCCCCGCGCCAACCGGGTCTGAGCCTCGCTGTAGCGCATGTGCGCCCTGCTCGACATCCGGAGGGCCTTGTCGAGCTGCTCCTCGGCCTCGTCGTAGCGACCAAGGACGGAGAGGAGGCCACCCAGCAGGCACGCCGTGGGCTCGTGGGCGGTGAGGCACTGGCACGGCACCTGGTTGGGGTAGGGCACGAGGAGCTCGACCAGGGACTCGGCGGGTCCCCGGGCCTGCAGCTCGATCGCCACCCGGGAATAGAGCGCGATCGCATCGAACCACGCAGTGTCCAGCGGCACATGGACGAAGCGGTCGGCGGCCGCCTCCTCGAGCAACTCGAGGGCCGTCGTCTCCTCGCCGGCGTCGAGGTGCGCGGCGGCGAGGGTGGCCTGGTATGCCGCGATGGCGGGGTTCTCCTGGGCTCCCTCGACGATGAGGGGCGTCAGCTCGTGCAGCCGCCCCTGTTGCAGGCGGACGATGATGATCTGCGCTCCGTAGAAGGCGAAGGCGTCGGGCTGCCCGCTGTCGGTGCCGATCTCGAGCGCCTTGGTCGCCAGCTCCTCGGCGAGGTCCGATTCTCCCCTGACCAGTGCATCGGCGGCCTCGTGATAGGCCACGACCCACAGCATCATCGGTTGGCGGAAGCGCTCGGCCAAGGACTTCGCGACCTCGAGATGCCGGGTGGACCGCTCGGGCTGCGCCGTCTGGATCGTGTTGCTCCGGTCTGCGCACACCGACCAGAAGAGGCGTGCGGGGTCGTCCAGCTCCCGGGCCAGGATCACGGACTTGGCCGTGCTGTGGAGCCGGATGGGGAGGGTCTCGGGAACGTTGAGCGGGAGCTGCTGCAGGTTGGAGACGTCGATCTGGGTGGCCGGGTCGCCCGTGTGGCGGGCGATGGACCTCGCCTCCCGGGCGAGCTCGAGCCTCCGGTCGAGCGGCCCGTAGGAGAGCTCCGTGCACAGCGTCGCCAGGAGCACGGCGCGCACCGGGCTGTCGGCGTCGGGGACGGCCCGCAGCGCTGCCTCGAGCACCTCCACCCGCTCGTCGTCGACGACGCCGAGCGCGCTGAAGAACCCTCGGTTGTTGGCGAGGGCGGCTTGCACCAGCCGCTCCTGATCGCCGGACCGCTGGGCCAGGCGCGCCGCCTCGAGCAGCGTCTCTCGGAAGTCGGGGATCCCTGCCTGGCGCTGGGCCACGCCGAGGCCCAGCTGGAGGTCGATGACGAGGTCGGCCCCCCGCTCGGGCCAGTAGTCGAGCAGCTGGATCGCCTGATCGAAGTACCCGATGGCGTCGAGCGGAGCGAGCGACTCGAGAGCCGACTCGGCCGCCTGGCGCGAGTACGAGATGGCCTTCTGGACGTCGACCTGCTGGGTGGCGTTGAACCAGTGATGGGCCAGCTCGCCGACGCGCTGCCCGGGCCGCCCACCGCAGAGCTCTTCGAGCGCCTCGGCGACCTGCCGGTGGGCGCGGGCCCGGCGGGTCACCCCCATCTCCTGGTAGAGGGTGTGCTGGACGAGGGCGTGGCAGAAGCTGTAGGAGCCCGGGGCGTCGCGCACCTCGCGGATGAGCGCCACGCCGGCGGCCCCGTCCAGCACGTCGATCAGGTGGTCCTCGTCCACCTGCGAGGCCAGGCTCAGGTGCTCGAGGTCGAATTGCCGCCCGATGACCGCGGCCAGGCTCAGGACGCGGGACGTCTCCTTGCCCAGGCGGGACACTCGAGCCGTGACCACCTCCCGCACGCTCGTCGGGAGGCTCGCCTCCGGCAGCTCCTGGGTGAGCCAGTGGCCGGCGTCGTCCTGCTGGATCGCTCCGGACTCGGCCAGGTGCCGCCACATCTCGCTCACGAAGAACGGGTTGCCGTCCGTCTCCGTGTATACGGCGTGCGCCAGCTGCACGCCCTCGTCCGAGAGATCGTGACCCGCCGCCGCCTCCATGAACTGCACGACCTGCAGATCGTCCAGGCCTTGCAGGACGATCCGATGGACCCGAGGCTCGCGGCGGAGGGTGGCCAGGGTCTCGAGCAGCGGGTGCGACGAGGAGAGCTCGGCGTCGCGGTAGGTGCAGACGACGAGTAGTTGCAGGGGGTCGGTCTCTTTCACCAGGTGACGGAGCAGCTGCAGGCTCGCGGCGTCCGCCCACTGGACGTCGTCGAGCACGAGGACCAGAGGCTGCTCCTGCGAAGCCCGCGACAGCAGGTCGACGACGGCCGCGTAGAGCAGGTACCGCTCCGTCTCCGCGTCTCCCCCGCGTGGCGCCGGAAGCCCCGCCACCCGCGAGGCGAGGGCCCTCGCCAGGCGGACCAGCTCGGAGCCGTGCATGGCCACGTGGCTCTGGAGCACCTGCTCGGGCGCCCCGATGACGTACTGCTGCAGCGCCTCGACGAACGGACCGTAGGGGACGCCGAGCTCCTCGTCGCAGCGCCCCAGCAGCGCGATCGCCCCGGCGTCGTGCGCGCGTTGGGCCGCATCCGCGGCGAGGGTCGTCTTGCCCTGGCCCGCCTCCCCGCTGATGAGGACGACCTGGCGGCCCTCGTTGGCTGCCGCACGCTTGTACGCGTCCTGCAGGGCCTCGAGCTCGGTCTGCCGGCCGATGATCCCCGTGGTGGGCCGGCGTCCGAGACGAGCCGGGAGCGGGATCTCGGACGGACCCGCCTGCGCCTCCTCGTCCCGCAGCGGCTCCCAGCCCACCTCGAGCGTGTCGACCGGCTCGGCCAGGCCCTTGAGCTCGAGCGGCCCGATCTTGCGGAACTCGTGCGTGGCGCGCCGCCCGGCAAGGACCTGGACGATGCGGGCGGACAGGATCTGGCCCCCGTCGGCCCGGGCACACAGGCGGGCGGCCTCGATGACCGGGTCCCCGAAGTAGTCGCCGTCCTCCACGGTGGCCTCGCCGGCACTGATGCCGATCCGGAGCCGCGGGCCTCCCCCGGCCCCGCGGGCCTCGGACTCGGCGGCCTGCTGCATCGCCACGGCGCAAGAGAGGGCCGTCGAGGCCGCCGTGAACGCCACCATGAGGCCGTTTCCGAGGTTCTTGACCTCGGTCCCGCCGGAGCGGGCGATCGCCTTGCGGAGGGCCGAGAAGTGGAGCCGACGCATCTCGTCCGTCGCCTCGGGGGCCGCCGAAGCGAACGACTCGTCCGCGACCACCAGGTCGCTGAACAAGATCGTCGCGCTCTCTATGGCAGCCACGGGCCACCTCCCACCGGCACACCAGTTCCGACGCGCCAGCCACCCGTGTGTTCGGCGGGCATGCTGGACTGCACGCATTTTGGAGCGTTCGTTACAATATGCAGGGGGTTCGATAGAGTCAAGAGGTGGTTCCGAGCCAGAGTCGGCAACCGCGGGCCAAGGGGGAGGCCGCCCGCCAGCGGATCCTCGATGCCGCGGCGGAGATCGCCGGTGAGCGCGGCTACGACGGCACGAGCATCAGCCTGATCAGCGATCGCTCCGGCCTGCCGGCAAGCTCGATCTACTGGCAGTTCAGGGACAAGGACGACCTCATCGCCTCGGTGATCGAGCGCAGCTTCGAGCAGTGGATCGAGGTCCTCCGCGAGCCGCTCCCCGACGCACAGGCCATCAGCGCCGAGGAGTTCTTCCGGTTCATGATGCGGCGGACGAGGGACGTCCTCGGGCACTCGGGGGACCTCATGCGGCTGGGCCTCACCCTGATCCTCGAGCGCCGGCACGAGGAGCTCACGGCCCGGAGGAAGTTCCTCGAGGCACGCCGGGCCACGACCATGCGGTTACACGACTTCTACCACTTCACCTTCGCCGGCCTCGGGCCCGAGGACCTCGACTGGCTCGTCACCATGACCATGGGCCTGACCGAGGGCGTCTTCATCTCGCACGAGCTCGGCGAGATCGACTTCCCCGCAACCATGGACCGGGTGGCCGAGGCGGTCGTGGGCGAGGCCCGCCGACTCGGCCGGACAGGGGAACAACCAGCCGGCGCGCCCCTTCGGGAGAAGACCTAGGGAAGCGAGAGCTGCCCGAAGGTGCTGCAGAGGCCGAGGGCCTCGATGAGGAGGAAGGCGCCCACGATGACGAGCACCACCGGAACCCGCCAACGCTTCCCGGCCCGGGCGGTCGCCGGTGGCATGTACCAGTCGGGCAGGGCGCTCGGTAGCTGACCCAGGTACGCCGAGATCGGCACGGCGTCGGGATCGAGGGGCTGGTCCGGATCGGCCGCCAGGGCCAGCTCGGTGAGTTCGGCGTCGCTGACCGATCCGGACTCCTCGGCCACCCGCTCGCCCACCTGCTCGCTCACACGCTCGAGCTCGATCGCCATCGCCGCACCCCTCCCAGTTCCTAGCCAGCTTCGCACGGTCTCACCCGTTGTACCCGTCCGGCCGCGCTCGCCGGACCGCGATGGCGACATCCTCTCATCGGCCCGACACCGCTGTCCGGTCGGGACGGGCGCCCGGATTGGCCCCACCATCTATCCTGCGGGCAGCTGGACGGAGGCCAACGTGAGCGATGCGGCGCCCCATGACGGGATCGTGATCGATCGGGAGGTCGCCTGCGGATACCGGCGACCGGCTGCACTGCAGGCGAGCTTCGCCGGGGCGGCCGCGCAGCTCTGCGAGGTGGACGGGTGGGCCAATCCCCGCTCCGGTCGTCGGGAGCTCGTCGCCGATCTGGCCCTCGAGGGCGGCGGCGTCAAGGGCATTGCCCTCGTCGGCGGGGTCCTGGCGCTCGACGAGGCCGGCTATTCCTTCCGCGGGGTCGCAGGAACCAGCGCCGGGGCCATCGTGGCCTGCCTCATCGCGGCGCTGAGCGCATCGGGGGACCAGCCGATGACGCGGCTACTCGACTACCTGCGCTCGATGGACTTCTCGAAGTTCATGGGATGGGGCGGCGACCCGGACTTCCTCGAGCGCCGAGGGGGGAGGGCGGGCCGGGTGGCGAAGGGGGCCGCCGCCCTCTCCCGCCGCATGGGTCTGTACCCCGGCCACTATCTCCAGGAGTTCCTCCAGCCCAAGCTCGAAGAGCTCGGGGCCACGACGTTCGGCGCGCTCCGACTCACGTCGGAGGACGACCCCGATCTGAGCATCAGCGAGGGCCACAACTACCGCCTTGTCGTGCACGTCTCCGACATCACCCGGGGCCAGCTGGTCCGCCTGCCGTGGGACTACCCGGCCTACGGCTACGACGATCGCGACGCCCAGAGCGTGGTGAGCGCGGTGCGGGCGTCGATGTCCATCCCCCTCTTCTTCGAGCCCGTCACGTTCACGGCGCGTCCGGCGGAGGTCACCGTGCCCGCCCCGGGAGGCGGGCACGTCTCGCGCCGGTACCAGGGCGGGACGGTCACGTGGGTTGACGGCGGGCTCCTGCGCAACTTCCCCATCAACGCGTTCGAACGGGTGGACGGCCGGCCTCCCCGCTGGCCCACCATCGGGGTCAAGCTGTCCAGCCTGCGCACGGACTTCCCGGAGACCCAGGCGTGCGAGAGCTCGCTCGGGATCGGCATGCACTGCCTGCGGACGATGATGAACGAGTGGGACTCCTACCGGGTCGACGCCTCGACCGCCGGCCGCACCGTGTTCGTCGACAACGCCGGGCTCAAGGCCACCGACTTCGACCTCGACCCCGCCCAGCAGGACGCGCTCTTTCTCAACGGCGTGGCAGCGGCCACCCGGTTCGTGATCGAGATGGCGGCGGAGGAGGGGGTGCCCCGGACCGCGGCCGAGAGCCGCTCGCTGCGCCTGCGGTCTCAGGCGGCACGCGTGGGTGCTGCGGGCTCACCGGGCGGCGACCCCGAGGATCCCGCATCCCCGGCCTGACCGGGAGGTGATCCGGCCGGTGCGGCCTGCGCGGGCTCCGGGGGGGCGGGGGCCGGAGCCAGCCGAGCGCTGGTCACGTAGGACACCACGACCGCCACGATGATGAGCGGCATGAGGGTGACGGAGTCCGCCTCGAGGAACAGCGAGGCGAGGAGGACCGAGGTCAGCGGCAGGCCGAGCATCGCCGTCGTCATCGCCCCGATCCCCATGGCGGCCCCGGCGACCATCGGCAGGCCCGGACCATGCGACAGGGCGATACCGCCCGCGGCACCGATGAACATGCCCGGGAAGGTCGGCCCGCCCCGGAAGCTGCTGAGCGACACGCCGTAGGCGAGGCCCTTGCAGACGACGAGCAAGGTCAGCGCGCCGACCGACCACGCCGCCGAGTGCTCGATCAGCGCCGGGAGCGCGCTCTGCCCGGAGAAGAGCACCTCGCTCGACGACTTGCCGGTGCCCTCGGCGAAGGCGATGGCCAGCCCCGCGATGGCGAGACCGAGCACCGGCGTGAGCGCCAGCATCCTGGGCTGGACCACGGGACGGAGCAGCAGGGCACCCCGCCGGATGCCGGTGCCCACCACCGCCGCTGCGATACCGATGCCTATCGCCCACAGGAACTCCTCGACGTTGGGTGTGCCGAAGTGCGGTATCGGCGACACGGCCAGCGAGAAGGTCCCGAAGCCCACCCACGAGTTGAGCCCGATGAAGATGAGCGACCCGACGCCGGCCGCGAGCAGGCCCGGGACTAGCACGATGCTCAGGAGGCCGCCGCCCAGCCCCGCGACCTCCATCAGCAGGAAGGCGCCGACGATCGGCGACCCGAGGACCACGCTGATGGCGGCGAAGCTGCCGGCGGCGCCGATGACGACCGTCGCCATCGCGGGGGCGTCCCGCTTGACGAGGCGCACCGCCAACACCCCGAGGCCGCTGCCGATCGCGATCAGCGGGGCCTCCGGACCGAGCACCGCACCGAGGCAGAGGGTGGCGAGCGCGGCGATCAGGATGCCGGGCAGCTCGGCGGCGGGGACCACCCCGGCGGGCTTGAACCCGTCGGCCGGGGAGTGGCCCCCCGTCCCCGGCAGGAAGCGGATCGTCAGCGCGACGAGCAGCCCGCACACCGCGAGCGGGAGGAGCGGCCACCAGGCCGGCTCGCCGCGGAACCCGACGTGGACCGGTAGGTCGGTGAAGAAGAACTGCTGGCCCTCGGTGACCGTCTTCAAGAAGAAGTAGGAGAACGCGGCGACCGGAACCCCGACGATGGCCCCCAGCAGAAGGAGCGCGACGTAGCTCGGGTCCCGGAGGAGCGCGGCAGGATCCGCCGCGGCGGGCGGCTGCGGTGGGGGCGGCGGCGAAGGGGGGTTCGACGTCGGCGGAACCACCTACGAGCCGAGTGTCGGCACGGTGGCCCCCTCGGCCTCGATGAGCGCCGAGACGGCCTCGATGAGCGCCAGATGGGTGAAGGCCTGGGGGACGTTGCCGAGGTGCTCACCGGTCGAGGCCTCGATCTCCTCGGCGTAGAGCTGGAGCGGGCCGGCGAACGAGAGCAGCTTCTTGCAGAGCGCCCGCGCCCGGTCGACCTCACCGATCATGGCGAGGGCCGAGACCAGCCAGAAGGAGCAGATGGTGAACGTCCCCTCCTTGCCCTCGAACCCGGTGTCCGTGGTGTCGACCTTGTAGCGCAGGACGAGGTCGTCCTCGGTCAGCTCGTCGGCGATCGCCAGCACCGTGGTCCGGACCCGATCATCGTCGGGGGGAAGGAACCCGAGGATCGGGATCAGGAGGAGCGAGGCGTCGAGCTCGCTGTTGCCGTAGGCCTGGCGGAACCGTCCCCGCTCGTCGACTCCCTTATCCAGGATGTCGGCCTTCATGGCGTCGGCCGCCTGCTGCCACCGGTCCGCACGCTCGTTGTCGTCACGCATGCGGGCCAGGTCCGCCCCCCGCTCGGCGGCCACCCAGCAGAGGACCTTCGAGGCGGTGAAGTGCTCGGGGTCGCCCCGGATCTCCCAGATCCCCTGGTCGGGGTCGTCGGCATGCTGGATCGCCTGCTCGACCAGGCTGGCCAGGCCCTGCCAGACCGGGTGGAGGATCTGCGACGCGCCCCACCGGATGTGGGTGTCGACCGCGTCGATGATCATGCCCCAGACATCGTTTTGGCGCTGATCCCACGCACCGTTGCCCACACGCACCGGACGCGAGTTCCCCCAGCCGCTCAGGTGGTCGAGCGTGTGCTCGGTCAGGTCCCGTTCCCCGCCGATGCCGTACATGATCTGCAGGTTCCAGCCCTTGGCATCGCCGCCCTGTGCCACGGCCTCGATCACGAAGGCGAAGTACTCGAGCGCCTCCCACTCGAACCCGAGGCGGTAGAGGGCGCGGAGCATGAAGGCCGAATCTCGGATCCAGGTGAACCGGTAGTCCCAGTTGCGGGCCCCTCCCGGCGTCTCGGGGAGGGAGGTGGTCGCGGCCGCCATGATGGCGCCGGTCGGCGCGTAGCTGAGGCCCTTCAACGTGAGGGCGCTGCGCTCGAGGTAGGGGCGCCACGGGTGGTCGGGGAACTTGCCCACCGCCAGCCAGTCCCGCCAGAAGCTCACGGTCGCCAGGAGGTCAGCGTCCGCCTCCTCCTTGGTCGTCGGGGCCGAGTCCGACCACGACAGGGCGATGAAGGCGGACTCGCCCACTTCGAGGGACGTCTTCCCGTAGCAACGACCGCCGACGGTGCCGAGCCGCAGGTTGCCCGTCACGCGGAGCCGGGGGTCCCCCTCGGGCGGCTGGACCGTCATCGCCTCGTAGCCCGGGCCGTCGTAGTCCCAATGACCGATCTTGGTCCCGTACTCGAAGTTCGGTATGCAGTTGGCGATGATCTCGACCCTGCCGCCGATGCAGGTGGCCATCCGCAGGAGCGTGCCCGTGGCCGCGGCGTCCCCGGGTGCCCTGCGGTAGTCGGTCCGGCGCTCGCACCCGTCCTCGACCGGGCGGATCACCATGAAGTCCTGGACCAACAGCCAGCCGGTGGGCGTGTGCCACGTGGTCTCGAGGACCATGGTGCCCGGGATGTACCGCCGCTGGTGGGGGACGTGGGTGTTGGTGGGGCCGAAGCGGAACATGCCGGCGGTGCGGTCGAGCAGGCTGCCAAAGATGCTCGGGGAATCCGGGCGCGGCAGGCAGAGCCACTCGACGGAGCCGTCCGACGCGATGAGGCAGTTGTCCTCGCAGTCGGACAGGAAGGCATAGTCGGCAATCGGCGGAAAGTCGGCCATCAGATTCGCTCCTTCACCCTGTGAACCCTGCTCTGTGAACCCTGCTCTGTGAACCCACTCTGTGACCCTCTGCCGTGAACCCTCTGATGCGGGCGTGACAAAACCGCGTCGGGTCGCCAGCTCGGACCCCGCGAAGGTAAACCGGACCAACCGATCCGTCATCACCCGAAAGGGGTGAGCACCCGCGATCACCCCAACGGGGTGTGTACAGCAGGGGAGCACGGGCTTACGCTCGTCTCGAGGGAGGGAGGCACCGTGACACTCAGCGGCAAGGTCGCCATCGTGACCGGGGGAAACAGCGGCATCGGCAAGGCTGTCGCACTGGCGCTGGCGGAGGAGGGCGCCAACATCGTCATCGACTACATCTCCGACGAGAAGGCGACCGAGGAGCTGGAGCGCCGTATCGTCGAGCTGGGCGACCGGGCGATCGGCGTCGACGCCGACGTCAGCCGACCCGACGAGCTGCAGAAGCTGGTCGACGCAGCCGTCAAGGCCTTTGGGCGGGTCGACATCATGGTCAACAACGCGGGGATCGAGACGCGCACGTCGATCCTCGACACCACCGAGGCGCAGTACGACAAGGTGATGGACGTCAACCTGAAGAGCGCCTTCTTCGGCACCCAGGTCGCCGCCAAGCAGATGATCGCCCAGGGAGGGGGCGGGCGGATCATCAACATGACCTCGGTGCACGAGGACTGGCCCATGCCCGACAACACCGCCTACTGCCTCTCGAAAGGCGGCATGCGGATGCTCACCAGGACTGCGGGCGTGGAGCTGGCACCGCACAACGTGCTCGTCGTCGGCGTCGGGCCCGGCGCAGTGGACACGCCGATCAACCTCTCGACCACCGAGGACCCGGCCAAGCTGCAGAAGCTCGACTCGGCGATCCCCCTCGGCCGGCTGGCCAAGCCCGAGGAGATCGGCAGCGTCGTGGCCTTCCTGGCCGGTGACGGCGCCAGCTACCTGACCGCCACGACCATCTTCGCCGACGGGGGGATCATGCAGGGGAGCCCCGGCCTGTAGGCGCCGGGCCGGGCGGGGGGCGGCCAGGCGCCGGCACCCCTCCGCCCGGGGGGCGGTGGGCCCGGGGGCCGGTGTGCGGGTCAGCCGACCTCGCGGGCGGCCTCCTGGACGGCCCGGTCGACGTCCTTGGGGCTGACCTTCAGCTCCTTGGCCACCCTCTTCTCGGCCTTGAGCGCTGCCTTGTCGAGGGCCTGCTCCAAGGTCGATTCCCCGACGACGACCAGGGCGGCCTCGCCCTCGTCGATGATCTCCCCGAACTCCTTCACGTCCGACCTCGACATCCCCCGCCAGAGGTGTCCGCCCACGCCTCCCACGGCCGCGCCGACGACGGCACTGCCGATGATGGACGGCGGGAAGAGGATCCCGACCAGGGCGCCCGCGGCGGCTCCTCCCCAGGCTCCGTGCCGAGTGGCCATCTCGTCCTTGTTGACGTGGACCTTGCCGTCCTCGTCCTTGGTCACGAGGGCGGCGTCGTAGGTGCCGACCACGCCGCCGGCGTGGAGGTCCTTGACCACCTCGTAGTCCGCCTTGGCGTCCGCCTTGCTCGGGTAGGTCCCGACGAAGATGAAAACCCCGTCCGCCTTTGCCATGTCGCCTCCCGTGGTCTCGTCCGATTGGCCGCGGTCAGCCGAGGATCTTGGCCTTCTGCTGGTCGAACTCCTCCTGCGTGAGCACGCCCTGCTCGCGCAGCTCCGCCAGCTTGGCGAGCTGATCGGCCGACGAGCCGTCGCTCCCGGCGGCCTGCTGCACCTGCTGCTTGAAGGCCTCCTGCTGCTGCTGCGCCGCCTGCACCGCGTGCTCGTGCATCTTGCCGCCCCGGGCGATGAGGTACACGAGCACGCCGATCAAGGGAATGAGCAGGACGAACAGGAACCAGATGGCCTTGGAGGCACCGTGCAGGTCGGGGCTCCGGAAGATGTCGACGAAGACCGTGAAGAGGATCCAGATCCACACCACGAACAGGAACACCATCAGGAAGGACCAGAACAGGTCGAGCAACGGATAGTCGTAGGCCGTCATGGGTTTCCTCTCTCCAGCGGGCTTGCCGCCCCATCTTGGCCGTCAGAGGCTTCGGCCGTCACCACCCCGAGAGGGTGATACGCCCGAGAGCGCGCTCCGCTCGAGGGGGTGACCCGCGTGCTGGCCGGATCCGGGCGGCGTCACACGCCGGTGACGGCCTCGATCTTCCCCTTGGCGATGGCGTCGGTGAAGGCCCGGTAGTCGGCCTCGTTCTGGTCGGCGTAGGCGACGGCAAAACGGGCCATGGCGTCGTCGAAGGTCGTCCCGGACCCGAGGTACGAGCCGATGGCCACCGGGTCGCCCGATCGTGCATGGGCCCGGGCGAGGGTCCACCCGCAGATCTCCGCATACACGGAGAAGATCTCGGGGGTCATGACATCGACGTTCGCGGACGCCTTCCAGTCCCACAGCTGGCGGAAGTAGAAGTCCCGGGCATTGTCGTCCGCCCCCACCACCCGGTCCCACCCGAGGAGGATGTCACTCGCCGCCTGCATGAGGAGCTGGCCCTCGACGACGCGCTGCCCGTGATTGGAGAACTGGCTCTTGGTCGAGTACGGCTCGAGCACCGACGCCTCGGCCTCCTTGACCTGGAGAAACAAGGGATCGCTGGCGTCGCGGCCAAGAAGCAGGACGACCCAGCACCGGGTCCCGACGCTGCCCACGCCGACGACCTTTCGAGCCAGGTCGACGAACACGTAGCGCTCGAGGAGCCGGCGCCGGTTCCTCGGCAAGGTGCGACGGTAGGCGCGGAACGAACCGTCGATCGTCTTGCGCAAGCGGCTCGCGTCGACGTCCGAGAACAGCTCGCCCACGGGCTGGAGGAGCGGGGGGTCGCTCACGAAGCGGATCTCGTCGCCGACCTGCTGAGTCAGCTTGCCAAAGGCCTTGAGGCTGTCCTTGGTCTCGGCCTTGGCGGCGGTGCGCTGGAAGTTCCGCATCGCCCCGGCGCCGGCCGTCGCTCCCCAACGTTGCTGGATGCCCGCCATGTCCAGCCTCGCGTACCAGATGTCGATCCACCGCATGGCGGCGAATTCACGGATGGCCAGCCGGTAGGCCGAGGCCCCGGCGGCCACGATCCGCCGGCGCAGGCGGTCGTCGAAGCCGCGAGCCCGGGTGGCAACCTCCAGGCTGGCCGAGAGCCTCTTCACGTCCCACTCGAAGGGGCCGGGGTGGGTCTCGTCGAAATCGTTCACGTCGAAGACCAGGTCTCGGTCCGGATCGGCGAAGCCCCCGAAGTTCATGAGGTGGGCGTCCCCGCAGAGCTGCACCACAAGACCCGTCGAGGGCTGCCCGGCCAGGTCGGGAGCCATCACCGCTGCGGCGCCACGGTAGAAAGCGAATGGCGATGCGGCCATCCGGCCGTGACGGATCGGGACGAGCTCGGTCACCCGGGTCCGTTCCTGGTCGACCAGGATGGCCAGTGGATCCTTCCGGTGGGCGGGGGCCACCCACTCGCCGTGGCTCGACCTCGGGACGGTGATGCGGACCTGTCGACCCTTGGCGCCCCGCTCCGACGCGGTGAGCCGTAGGGCGACCGCGGGCGCCAGGCCGTCCTTGTTCCGCTTCGTCTCGGTTGTCGATGGCATCCGTCACCTCCGCACAGTCCCCCCATCCTCCTCGGGGGCTCCCCGGGTGTCACCACCCGCACAGGGTGATTGTCCACCACCTGGCGGGGGCAGGCCCTTCAGAGAAGTCCAAGGTCCTTGGCCCGAGCGATGGCGTCGCTGCGGGAGGTCACGTCGAGCTTGCGGTAGATGCTCTTGAGATGGGTCTTGACCGTGTTGACCGAGACGTAGAGCTGGTCGGCGATCTCCTTGTTGGAAAGCCACTCCGGCAGGTACTTGACGATGCCCAGCTCGCTGTCGGTGAGGAGCTCGGTCGGGGCGGAGGCCGCCGCGATCATCGCCACGTCGAGCTCCGCCCATTCCACGGGTGCTCCGTTCCCGGCCTCGGGCTGCGGCGGGTGAAGACCGTGCCTGAGCGGCGGGTCGACGCCCTGGTCCACGAAGGGCCGCACGAAGCCCTCTCGCTCGGCGAAGGAGACCGCGTCCCGAAGCGACCGGGGTGCGGACGACGATCCCAGCCGGACGTCGAGGAGCTGGCAGCCGAGGCGCTGACGGGGGGTGAAGGACTCGCGTTCGAGCCGGCGCAGGAGCTTGGCCGCGGCCGTGGGCTCGCCCTGTTCCAACCACAGCCGGACCTGCACTAGAGCCGACTCGACGCTCCACGGCAGCCGGTCGAGCATCTCCTGGCCGTCGCGCCTGCGCCCCTCGAGGAGGGAGAGATGGGCCGCCGTCAGCTCGACCCGTTCGGCGAACGGCCCGCCGAGCGCCCTCGGGAACCTGGCGCGCCGGGCCACCGCGAGGACGTCCCAGGCGTCGGCTCGGCGATCGGTGGCGTGCCAGATCCGAGCGAGACCGAGAGAGGCCATCACCAGGAAGGGGACCCGGTGGTGCTGCTCCGCCTCGCGCAGGGCGAGATCGAATTCCCGCTCGGCGCGCACCAGCTGGTCACGGTCCCATGCGACGCCGGCCCGGGTCAGCCGAGCCTCGATCACGAAGGGAGCCAGGGGATCGTCGAGCTCACCCAGCGAGATCTCTGCCAACGCCTCGGCCTCCCGGAGGTGGCCTTCGATCAGGTAGATCTGCGACATCGTCGCGGCGGTCAGAGGGCGTGCCAGGTCGTCCGGCAGCGAGGGCACCGGGTACGTGCGCGACCACGCCGCCCGGGCGGCCGAGGTGTCCCCGAGCCAACCCCAGCTCCGCACCAGGGCGAGGGGCATCCGGGCGTGGTAGCCGTCGTCGGCCTCCTCGTGGTAGCAGGCGAGCGCCCTCTCGATCCACTCGATGGACTCGCGCGGCTGACCCCCCATGTGCGCGCAGAGCGCGCGGATCGCCGGCAACCGGGCCCGCAACACGGGATCCTCGCGGACGAACGCCGGGGTCCTTCCCTCGAGTCGCTGCAGCCAGTCGGTCGCCTCGGCGAAGCGCCCGTTCGCGCAGAGCATCGATGCGAGGTCGAGGGTTCGCCTCGGCTTAGCGTCGAAGAAGCCCGGGGGGAAGCGCTCGATCCACTCGACCATGGACCGGGCCAGGCCGGCGTCGTAGTACCCGACGGCGTTGTCCATTAGCACGCCGAGGGCCTCGTCGTAGGCGCCGGCCGCGAAGAAGTGGTCCATCGCCGATGCGGAGTCACCGGCGGACCGGAACCACCAGGCGGCACGGAGGTTGGCCGCCTGTTCGGCCTCCGGATCGATGCTGCGGAGCTCGACCCGCAACAGCTCGGCAAAGAGATGGTGGTAGCGGGGCGACGAGTGCGCCGCGTCCGGGGCCACGAGGAAGAGGTTGTGCTGGCGCAGGTAGGTGAGGATCCGCCGGCTGTCGCCGCGCCGGGTGACCGAGTCGCAGGCGTCCGGCACCAGCTCGTCGAGCACGGAGGTCAGGAGGAGGAAGTCCCTCACCTCCTCGGGGAGACCCTCCATCACCTCGGCCACCAGATAGTCGGCCAGGGTGGAGTCGCGGGCCGCGATCTGGTCCAGGTAGCGCCCGACGTCCATGTTGCCGCGCAGCGCGACGGCGGCCATCTGGAGCGCCATGATCCACCCCTCGGTCCGGTCGACGAGTAGATCGAGGTCGCGAGGCTCGAGGCGGAGCGCCGGGGCGCGGAACAGCTCCTCCGCCTCGAGCTGGCTGAAGCGGAGATCCGCCTGGCGCAACTCCAGCAGGCTGCCGCTCGCACGGAAGCGACCGAGGCGGAGCAGGGGATCGGCCCTCGTGCTGAGGACGATCCGCAGACCGGGCGGGCGGCGCTCGATGAGGCTGTCCAGGCCCTCGTAGATCGACCGCTCGCTCAGGTTGTGGAGGTCGTCGAGAACGAGGGTGAGGTCGGGTGGTGCGTCCAGGCCCCCGAGCTCGGCGACCAGCGCCTCCGCGACGTCGACGGAGTCGCAACCACCCCTGCTCGAGAGCAGGTCGAGGGTGCCGATGCCGAGGTCGGGCTCGAGCGTCTGGATCGCCGCCAGGACGTACATCCAGAACCGGACCGGATCGTTGTCTCGGCGGTCGATCGAGAGCCACGCGGCCCGGCCCCCGAGATCCCGCTGCACCCATTCGGCGAGCAGCGTGGTCTTTCCGGTGCCGGCCGGAGCCGACACGAGCGCCAATCCTGCGGCGCCGACCAACGCCGAACGGAGACCCTCCCGGGACACGTGGGTCGGCGGCATCCCCGGACACGCGACCTTGGCGGCGACGAAGCGCAGCAGTCGCCGGCTCGCGACCGTGCCCTCGCTCTCCCGCCGCGCCCTGGTGACGACGCCTGCCATCTCTTGTCCCTTCCCCGCCCGGAGGACGGGAAGGAAGGCTCGCACTTGGATGACGAGTTCGGAGCCCCTCTCCCCGGACCTCGCAGGCCTAGGCCCCCACATAAGCACAAGCGCCTCCCGGGTTGCAGGGTCCGACTCCCGGGCGAGCGCCTCGGCGGGCGGCCCAGCCAGAATCACCCCGTTGGAGTGAGGTGCCACCACGGCGTGATGTCCAAGATGGCCAACGTGGAGCTTGGGCCGACCGGCGGTACGACACGGCGCTTCCCCGCTTTCTACGCCATCCGTTTCGCCGGCAGCTTCGCCCCCTACCTGAGCGCCGCCTTCGAGGGCATGGCCATCGAGCGGCAGGGGGAGCTGACGATGGTGTCCGGCGTGGTCGTCGACCAGGCGCACCTGCAGGGGCTCATCCACCAGCTGACGGTCCTCGGGCTCGATCTGGTCGACGTGCGCCGGCTCGACCGCTCCGAGACCTGAGCTCCGGACCCGCCCCGGTGACCATCCCGGAGGCCGTCTTCGAACGCATCGACGGGTTGGGTCCCTTCCGGACGCTCCTCGAGTACCGCGACCAGCACGGGCGGCTGATCCGCTGGGAATCGCGGCGCAGTCGCAAGCGGCGCAGGGGCCCGCCGCCGCGGCACCTCTGGTGGGAACCGCGCGCCGCGGGCTGGTGGATGGGGGTGCTCTTCGCGGTCGGATCCCTGTGCTTCGCACTCGGCAGCATCCCGTCCTACGCCAAGGCGGTCGGGACCCAGGCGGACGCGGCGACCTACTTCGTCGGGTCGCTCTTCTTCACCACGGCCGCCTTCCTCCAGTACCGCGAGTCCGTGGAGTCGCTCCACCCCCTGGAGCCGCCCAACGCGACCCGGTGGACCCTCCTGCGCGTCCGATGGCGCAGGATCGACTGGTTGGCGACGGCCATCCAGCTGCTCGGCACCCTCGAGTTCAACATCAGCACGGCCCACGCCTTGCAGAGCGACCTCACCACATCCCAGGCCAACCAGATGGTGTGGCGTCCGGACGTGATCGGCTCGATCTGCTTTCTGGTCTCGAGTGGCCTGGCCTGGTTCGAGGTGTGCCATCGGTGGATCGCCTGGCGACCCCGAGAGATCGGATGGTGGATCACGCTCGCCAACCTGGTCGGGTCGATCGCGTTCGGGATCTCGGCCATCGCGTCCTTCACCGTCCCCTCGACGGAGCAACTGGTGAGCATCCGGCTCACCAACGGTGGGACGCTCGTCGGCGCGTTGTGCTTCCTGGCGGGCGCGCTGCTACTGCTCGCCGAGCGCAACGCCGGCCCGCAGCCGGCTGCACTTGCGGTGGCCGCCGCTGCCTCGCCCTGAGGCACCCGCCTTACGCACGCACCCGCTGACGCACCCACCCCGCCGCTTCCCGGCCTGTGCGGCATAGGCAGCCCCCGATCCGGGTTGCACGCGTGGGGAGCCGAAAGGAGCGACCATGCCAAAGGCGGTGCGGTTCAGCGAGTACGGGGACGTCGACGTGCTCGACGTGGTCGACGTCCCCCGTCCCGAGCCGGGAGCGGGAGAGGTCCTGATACGGGTCAAGGCGGCGGGGATCAATCCCGGGGAGTCCAAGATCCGGGCGGGCCTGCTCCACGCCATGTGGCCGGCGACCTTCCCGTCGGGCCAGGGCAGCGACCTGGCCGGTGTGATCGAGGCGCTCGGAGCGAGCGTGGACGGCTGGCGCGTCGGAGACGAGGTCCTGGGCTACACCGACGACCGAGCGAGCCAGGCCGAGTACGTCGTGGTCAAGGCGGACCATCTCGCTCCGAAGCCGCCGGAGGTGTCCTGGGAGGTCGCGGGCTCGTTGCCCATTGCCGGTGGTACGGCCTACGCCGCGGTCAGGGCCGTGTCGGCTGGCGCCGGGGACGCGGTGGTCGTGGCCGGCGCCGCGGGAGGGGTCGGGTCGATCGCCGTGCAGCTGGCCAGGCTGGCCGGTGCGACCGTGGTCGGGATCGCCGGCAACGACAACCGGAGTTGGCTGGCTGACCACGGCGTGCTGCCCGTCGTCTACGGGGACGGGGTGCAGGAGCGGATCGCCGAGACCGTCGACCGCGTCGACGCCTTCATCGACGCCTACGGCGACGACTACGTGGAGATGGCCCTCGGGCTCGGCGTCGAGCCGGCCAGGATCGACACGATCGTCCGCTTCGACGCGGTCGAGAAGTACGGGGTCAAGGCGGAGGGCAGCGCCGCCGGCACCGACGCCCACGTGCTGGGTGAGCTGGCCGGCCTCGTGGCCGACGGCAAGCTCGAGGTGCCCATTGCGCGCGCCTATCCCCTCGCTCAGGTGCGCGACGCGTACCGGGCGCTCGACACGGGCCACGTGCGCGGAAAGATCGTCCTCGTGCCCTGAATCCGTCCGGCCCGTCCGGGTTCCGCCGGCGGGTCGGTAGCCCCCCTGGGCTGGACTAACCTCTTGCCCCGGGGAGTGAGCAAATGACGATGTCTTCGAAGCTCGCCGCGTGGGGCGGCAGGTTCATACCGACGGCTAAACCCGTGAGGCGGCACGCCAGGCAAGTGCGTCTTCACGTCGGCCTTGCACTGATCTTGGCTCCCGTCCTCGTCTTGGTAGGTCTTATTCAGGCAGCTCCTCTGCCTGCAGAGGCTGCAGCGTCAAGGCTTGAGGGCGGGAGTGTGGTCGCCGGCCTCGGCCCAAACGTCACTGCAAGTGTGAGCCTCGTCGATTTTCAATGTGTTGACACTCAGTCCTTCCCCGGGTTCAACACGTCCGCCTGGCGTGAAGTGCACGGTTTTCAGATCGAACCTTTCACAACTGCACACGGTTGTGGTGTCCGAGCCAGTTGGGCTCAGTGGAAAGTTTCGTTCGGCGCTCCCTTTGACGTATCGGGCACGATCTGGTTCGGCCAAGATGACCCCGGTTTGCCCTACTACGCGAAATGCGACTTTGCGGAGCTGACGTGTATACCTGATCCCAACTCGAGATCTCAACTCCTCGTAACCCTTCCTCAGTGTCCCTTCTTTACTTCGCATGTCTGGGCGATTAGATCGGGCAACTTATGCAGTATTCAATGGACCAATGCCCCCCAGTATTACATAGCTCTAGCGGAACCGACGCTTGTCTCAAATGTTGGCTGGAAGGCGTGCAAGCTTGATCACAAAGAAGTGCAACCTGGCGGCTCGATCACTGTCGGTCCAAGCGACGTTTTCCATCCTCCCGAGGGGTACTTCATTCCTGATGGGCCTTGCCTCATCGCGCTCAAGGCGTGATCGACTGCGCGTCCGTGAAGTCCACGAAAATCCATCCAGGTGGATATCGCACGAGGCGGCGACCTCGTCTACAGGTTCCGGGCCGTCATCCGCCTAGCCCCAGCTCTTCACGAGACCGCATGAGCTGACCAGCGCGTATACGCGTACGTGCCCTTCCCACCTGCGAGTCTTGGGGTTGCGAGACCAACCAAGATCCAGGGAAGAAGGGCACCTACGAGATGCACGCTAACAGCGCCCGCTCGGTCATCGTGGAACCTGGCGGCGACCAGGTGGCGGCACACGTCGGACTGCACGCCCTTGGCTGTTTTGCAGACCGTCTTGGGCTCGGCGATTCCCTCTCGGCGGCGATCCCATTCCGTGGTGAGCGGCTCCCGCTGCACGACCGGGGCAAGGTCCTCGTCCAGATGGCGCTCGTGCTCGCCGGCGGCGGAGAGAGCTGTCTGGACATCGAGCACCTGCGCGCCCAGGAGGACCTCTTCGGTTCGGTGCCGTCGGACTCGACGGTGTGGCGGGCCTTCCACGAGCTGTCCTCGACCACCTTGGAGCACCTGGAGCGGGCGGTTGCCTCGGTCAGGAACACGGTGTGGCGCCGTTCCTCCAAGACCACCGGCACGACGCCGGTGGTCTTGGACATCGACGCGTCGCTCGTCGAGATCCACACCGACACGAAGGAGGGCACCGGGCCGACCTACAAGGGCGGGTGGGGCTATCACCCGATGCTCTGCATCGCCGATGCCACCGGTGAGTGCCTGTCGTCGCTGCTTCGGCCGGGCAACGCCGCCGCCAACACGGTGAGCGACCACCTCGATGTCCTCGACGCCGCCATCGCCCAGCTCCCCGACGAGGTCGCCGGTGGCCACCGCCCCGGCGACGACCCCGCCGCCGTTACGCGTGCCATGGTCGTCCGCAGCGACTCGGCCGGCTGCACACAGGGCTTCGTTTCGGGCTGCCGGGCGAGGAATGTGGCCTTTCTGGTGGTCGCTCGCACGAACGCCCAGGTCCAAGGGGCCATCTTCAACGCCGTCGGGATGGACGAGCTCTGGGAACCGGCCGTGACCCAAGAGGGCGAGGTGCGTCCGGGCTCCGGAGTGATCGAGCTGACCGACGAGGTGGACCTGTCGGAGTGGCCCGGGGGCACTCGGTTCATCGTGCGCCGAGAGCCCTTGCATCCCGGCGCCCAGCAGAGCCTCTTCCGGGCAACCGACTACCGCTACTGGGGCTTCTACACCGACTGCGACGGCTCGCCGGTCGAGCTCGACCAGATCATGCGGGCCCACGCCCACGTGGAGGACCACATCTTGCGGCTGAAGGAGTCGGGGCTCCTGCGGTTCCCTTTCGCCGATCTCGCCGCCAACCGCGCCTGGCTCTTTGTGGTCGCGCTGTCGGCCGACCTCGTGCGTTGGTTCCAGCTGCTGTGCCTCGAGGGAACACTCGCCACGGCCCGTCCGAAGGCCCTGCGTTGGTCCTTCCTCCACGCACCCGGTCGTCTGGTCCGCCGAGGCCGCCGCCTCGTCATCCGCGTGCTTCATCACTGGCCGAGCGCCGAAGACATCGTCCGCGCCCATCGGCGCATCGCCGCGCTCACCTGAGCACCACCAACCCCGACGCGCAGTGGGACCCGGGTGGACCCGTCGCGCATTCCACACGACCTCGCTGGACGAGATGCCGCCAAATGAGGGCCGTCGCGACCTCACGAGGTAACGAATCACTGCCCAGCGCCCGTCGCCGTCGATCCGAATGCCGCCAACGGCCACCGCCGGATTCTCGTGAAGAGCTGGGGCTAGAGCTCTAGCGCCATCGACATGGACGCAACCCCACGGGGGGGTATGACCGTTATCGGTGTGCCGATCTACCGATCACCAATAGGCGCCGTCGTCATGCCTTCCGTCACCGGACGAGTCGGAAGAAATTGCGCACCTCGTCCACGAAGAGAGCGGGCTGCTCGAATGCGGCGAAGTGGCCGCCGGCCTCGGGCTCGTTGAACCATCGCAGATCTGTGAACCGTTGCTCCGCCCAACGACGGGAGACCCGGATGATCTCCCCGGGGAACACCGAGATGCCCGAAGGGAGCTCGACCGGACCCGCCCCTCGGTCCCGGAAGCTCTCCCAGTACAGGCGCGCGGACGATGCGCCCGTGCCGGGCAGCCAGTAGGCCATCACGTTGTCGAGCATCTTGTCGGCGCTCAACGCGTTGTAGGGGTCGCCGGCGCAGTCCGTCCAGGCCCAGAACTTCTCGACGATCCACGCGCACTGGCCGGCGGGCGAGTCGACGAGCCCGTAGCCGAGGGTCTGCGGGCGCGTCGACTGCTGGGACGAGTACCCGCCCCCCGTCTTCCGGTGCTCCGCGATGGTGGCCAGGGCGGCCTGCTCCGTCTCGGTGAGGTCCCCGAACGTGGACTCGTCGGGACGCACCACGGCCATGTTGACGTGCACCCCGACCAGGTGCTCGGGGACCTGCTGCCCGAGACTGGTGGTGACCATCGCACCCCAGTCGCCTCCCTGCGCCCCGTAGCGGTCGTACCCGAGCCCGACCATCAGGTCGTCCCAGGCCCGGGCGATGCGGGGCACGGTCCAGCCCGGGGAGGTCGGCTTGTCGCTCCATCCGTAGCCGGGGAGCGAGGGCACCACCACGTGGAAGGCATCCGAGGCGGAGCCCCCGTAACGCACCGGATCCGTCAGTGGCCCGATGGCGTCGAAGAACTCGACGACCGATCCGGGCCACCCGTGCGTCAGGATGAGCGGCAGCGCCGTCGGCTCCGGGGAGCGAACGTGCAGGAAGTGGACGCCGAGCGACGACCCGTCCGCGCTGACCTCGGTGCGAAATTGAGGGAAAGCGTTGAAACGCCCCTCCGCCGCGTCGAAGTCGTAGGTGCGGGCCCAGTGGTCGCACAAGTCCCGGACGAACGCGAGTGGGGCCCCTTGGGACCAATCGTCGACGGCCTCCTTCTCTGGCCACCTCGTTGCCTCGAGCCGGCGCCTCAGGTCATCGACGGCATCCGGAGTGATGTCGATCCGAAAGGGAATGGGGTCCGCCACCGCGGTGACGTTAGACCAGCTCCTCGCCGCCGGGTCGAGGACGGGCCCGTCGGGTTCGTACTCTCTTGGCCATGGAGCCCGTTCCAGACGGACGGCGGCCGATTGGCCGCTTCCTCACGCGACGCGTCCTCCTCGTCGTGTACTGGGGGTCCGCCGCCTTCCTCGCACCGTGGATCTTCGCCCTCTACGAGGAGCAGTCGGCCAACGGGGTCGCCTACCACCTCCATCTCGTGCGGTTCGGCGTCTCGCTCCTGATGGTGCTCGGAATGCTCGCCACTGCGGCCGGATGCTGGAGGAACTCCCACTTCACCGTCATCTCCGGGACGTTCACCGCGACGTTGACCATCATCTCGGCGTGGTTCGCCACGGTGACCACGACGGGGCACAGCTTCGGCCTCGCCCTCGGCTATGCGCTGATCGTGCAGCTGCCCGTCGCGCTGTTGTGCGCGTGGATCGTCCGGCGCCTCTTCCGTCCTCTTGGAGAGCACACGGGCCCACCGACCGTGGTCGTCCCCCTCCTCACCTTCGGGGCGCTCGCGCTGCTACCGCTCGTCGTCGTCCTGAGTCACGGGCTCCCGTCCGAGCACGCCGCGCACCATCTCCGGCTGGTCTGGACGGGACTCGACGTCTTCGAGCTCGTCGGGCTCGCGGCGACGGGGTGGTGCCTCTATCGACGCCTGGCGAGCGTGGCGGTGGCCGCGGCGTTCACGGGCACCCTGCTCTTCTGCGACGCCTGGTTCAACGTCGTGGCCACCACGGGAGCCGTCCAGCTCGCCGGCATCGCGATGGCCTTCGTGGAGCTGCCGCTGGCCGCGCTCTCCTTCGCCGTCGCGCGGCGCGAGGTGAAGCGATGGCCGGAGGCTTCGCCGCGACGGTCCGCTGCCATACTTGGCCGGTGACCGAAGACACCCTCGCGTACATCGCCATCACGAGGCTCCAGGCCTCCTACGCCGACGTCGTCACCCGTCGGGCCTGGCCGGAGCTCGAGGAGCTGTTCCTCGAGGACGCCCCGATCCATGTCGACACGGTGACACGGGAAGTGGTCGAGCTCGTGGGGCCGGGGGCCCTCGGGGACTTCGTGGGGTCTGCCATCGAGCATTTCGAGTTCTTCGAGTTCGTCATCCTCAACACGGTCCTCGACATCGGCAGCGACGGCACCGCCAGCGGCCGCCTCTACATGGTCGAGCTGCGCCAGGAGCGAGGGTCGGGGGAATGGAGCAACGCCTTCGGCCTCTACCGAGACCGCTACGTCTCGGTCGACGGCCAATGGCGGTTCGCGGAGCGCCACTACCAGAGCCTTGCCCGCAAGATCGGGACGGATCCCGCGGCGGTCTTCCCGATTCCGACCTGACGATAGGGCGCGGGACGGGGCGACGCACCCTGACCGGCCCGCCCCGCGGCGATCGGGGCATTTGGCAGAACCGCTAGACGGAAGGGATGCGAACCAGGACACTCGGTCAGGGCCTCGCCGTCTCCGCCCAGGGCCTCGGCTGCATGGGCATGAGCGAGTTCTACGGCGCCCGGGACGAAGGCGAGTCGATCGCCACGATCCACCGCGCCATCGACCTCGGCGTCACGTTGCTCGACACCGCCGACGCGTACGGCCCGTTCACCAACGAGGAGCTCGTGGGTCGTGCCCTGGCCGGGCTCCGGGACCGGGTGGTGGTGGCCACGAAGTTCGGCAACGAGCGGCGGGCAGACGGGACCCGGGTCGGCGTGAACGGGAGGCCCGAGTACGTGCGCTCCGCGTGCGACGCGTCCCTGCGGCGGCTCGGGACCGACCACATCGACCTGTACTACCAGCACCGCGTGGACACCGAGACGCCGATCGAGGAGACGGTCGGAGCCATGGGCGAGCTCGTTCGGGCCGGCAAGGTGCGCCATCTCGGGCTGTCGGAGGCCGCGCCCGACACGATCCGGCGTGCCCACGCCATCCACCCGATCACCGCGCTCCAGACGGAGTGGTCGCTGTGGACGCGTGACCCCGAGACCAACGGTGTGCTCGACACGGTCCGTGAGCTCGGCATCGGCTTCGTGGCGTACTCCCCGCTCGGGCGAGGGTTCCTGTCGGGCACCATCGACAGCCTCGAGAGCCTTGCGTCGGACGACTTCCGGCGCCATAGCCCTCGCTTCCAGGGGGACAACCTCGCGAGCAACCTGGAGTTCGTGAGGCGGGTGCAGGAGGTCGCGTCCGAGAAGGGGGTGACGACCTCCCAGCTGGCGCTGGCCTGGGTCCTCGCCCAGGGCGACGACGTCGTGCCCATCCCCGGTACGAAGCGGCGCACCTATCTCGAGGAGAACGTCGCCGCCGACGACATCGAGCTCACCGCCGACGAGCTCCGGCGGATCGGCGAGGCCTGGCCGGCGGGCGCGGCGGCCGGCGACCGGTACGCCGACATGACGCCCATCCACCGCTGAGCACGGGGCGCGACCGGCGCCTCCAAGAGCGCACGGCCGTCGAGCAGATCAGGTCGCCAAGCCGCCGCCGTCCACCGGAAGCTCCACCCCGGTCACGAGGTGGGCCTCGTCCGAGGCCAGGTAGACCATGGCCTCCGAGATGTCGGAGGGCTCGACCCAGGGCACACCGAGGGGCACGCCGCGCCGGGCACGCGCCGCGAATTGCTCCTCGGACGGATCGTCGCTCTCGGGCACGTACAGCCGCCGGGACGCCCGGTTGTTCATCATCGGCGTGTTGGTGTTCCCCGGCAGGATCGAGTTCACCCGGATCCCATAAGGGGCGAGCTCCCTCGCGAGCGTGTGCATGAGGCCGAGCACGCCGCTCTTCGAGGCGACGTAGGCGCCGATGTTGGGCACGCCCTTCTTGGCCGCACCCGAGGCGGTGGCGATGATGGAACCCGGTCTCGCCCGCTCGATCATCCCGGGGACCACCGCTCGGACCGTGTTCCACACCCCGATCAGGTTGATGTCGATGACGTCCCGGAACGCCGCCTCGTCGATCGACCAGGCGGGTCCTCCCGAGTGGACGATGGCCGCGTTGGCGAGCACCGTGTCGATCGGGCCGATCTCGCGCTCCCCCTCCTTGACCACCGCCTGGATCTGGGCGAGGTCCCGCACGTCGGCGATCCCGGTGTGTACGGCGCCCCCCGCCTCGGATACCACCCGGGCCGTCTCCTCGAGGTCCTCCGGGGTCGCCAGGTCGTAGGGGGCCGACGGGACGGGCGCGCAGAGGTCGAAGGCGACGATGCTCGCGCCCTCCTCCGCGAAGCGGACGGCGTGCGAGCGCCCCTGGCCCCGCCCGGCCCCCGATATCAGCGCCACCTTGCCGTCGAGGCGTCCCATTGCCCTCCGTCTCCTGGGTCGAATCGGTCGCGCCAGGCTGGGCCCCGCGCCGCGGCCTACTCTCGGCGCTGCACGACACCTTCGGCAAGTGGGCCCCACCCGCCGCCGCCTGGCGTCTCCACCCGCACCCGCTCCCCCCGGGCGAGCTGCCAGGTGCCCTTGCCCTCGAGCGGCACCTCCCGACCGTCCGGACGGACGAGCGTGTTGCGTCCGAGCGCGCCCGGGAGCCCGCCGCCGAGGCCCCAGGGTGCATGCTCTCGGCGCTCCGATTGCAAGGTCAGCGTGCAGTCGGCCAACACCTCGATCTCACGGACGAGGCCGTCCCCGCCGGCGTGCTGCCCGAGCCCCCCGCTCGAAGGTCGCAACTCGTAGCGCCACACGCGCAGCGGGTAGTCGAGCTCCACCGCCTCCGCCGGCGTGTTGCGCGTGTTGGTCATCCCGGTGTGCACGCCGGACATCCCGTCCCGGGACGGCGTCGCGCCCTCTCCTCCCCCGAGCGTCTCGTAGTAGCTGAAAGGACGCGCACCTCCGGCCCCGATCAACACGTTGTTCATCGTGCCCTGGCTCGCCGCGGGGACCCTCGAGGGCAACGCCTGGGCGAAGGCGCCCATGAGGACGTCGACGATGCGTTGGCTCGTCTCGACGTTGCCGGCGGCCGTGGGCGCCGGGAAGCTGGCATTGACCACCGAGGCCTCGGGCGCCACGACCCGGAGGGCGCGGTAGCACCCGGCGTTCGGGGGTGCGTCCGGATCGGTGAGGACGCGGAAGACGAACATCGAGCACGACAGGGTCACGGCGAAGACGGCGTTGCAGTTGACGGGGACCTGCGGATCGCTGCCGGCGAAGTCGATCGCCACCTCGTCGCCCGCCACGGTCACTGCGGCCCGGATGGTGACGCCCGTCCCGACCTCGAGCACGTCTTGGAACCGGTAGCGGCCGTCGGGGATCTCGCGGACGGCCGCCCGGACGCGCCGGTCCGAGTAGTCGCAGACGGCCTCCGCCGCCTGGTGCAGACGATCGGCGCCGATCCGGGCCGCAAGCTCTCGGAGGCGGCCCGCCCCGACGTGGTTCGCCGCGAATTGGGCCCGCAGATCGCCGAGGCGCTCCTGCGGCGTCCGGGAATTGGCGACGATCAGCCGCACGACGTCGGCCCGCTCCCCCGAGGCGTCGGCGACGAGGGTCGGCGGGATCCGGATGCCCTCCATCGCGATGTCGGTCGCGCCGGCCGGCATCGATCCCGGCGCGGCCCCGCCGACGTCGGCGTGGTGGGCGCGATTGGCGACGTACCCGAGCAGCTCGTCCCCTCCCTCGGCGTAGACGGCGCTCACGATGGTGAGGTCGGGTAGGTGGGTCCCTCCCCGGTACGGGTCGTTGACACAGGCCTGCTGACCGGGCTCGAGCCGGCCGAAGTCGTCGAGCACGGCGCGCACGCTGGCCGGCATCGCCCCCAGGTGCACCGGGATGTGCTCCGCCTGGGCGACCATCTTCCCGTCCGGACCGAACACGGCGGCCGAGCAGTCCGCTCGCTCTTTGATGTTGGGCGAATAGGCGGCGCGCCGCATCGCGACACCCATCTCGTCGGCGACCCCGGACAGGGCGTGCCGGAACACCTCGAGCTCCACCGCGGTGAGCGGGCGTTCAGGTCCCAAGGTGCACCACAAGATTGCGCGCCCCGTCCACCTCGGCGATCTCGCCTGTGTGCAGCAGGGTCGTGGTGTCGGGTTGCTCGACCAGAGCGGGACCCTCGACCCGGTCACCGGGCTTGAGGCTGGCTCGGGAGACGACCCTCGCCGTCACGGTCGCCCCGTCGACGCCGATCTCGCGCGATCGCTCCGGTTCCGCTTCGCCCTGATCCCAGGCGGGCGGGGCGCTCGACAGCACGGGTTGCCCTCGCCCGACCACCCTCAGGGTGACGATGCGCACCGGCTCATCCGGCATGGCGTAGCCGTAGGCCTCCCGGTGGGCCCGGTGCAGCAGCTCGGCCACGTCCTCGTCCACGGGCCCGATCTCATCCCCGTCCAGACGGATGCGCAGCTCGTGGGACTGGCGCGCGTAGCGGGCATCGACGAACCGAACCAAGGTGACCCTCCCGGTCGCACCCTGCCGATCGAGCTCGCGCCGCACGTCGTCCTCGAGCCTCGACCAGGTGCCGGACAGGTCCTCGTCGACCTCGGCCATCACCGTGCGGGAAGCCTCGAACCGCGGCGGGGCGAGCAGCAACCCGAGGGCACTCAGCACGCCGGGCGCCGGGGGCACGACGACCGCCCGGCAGCCGATCTCCTTGGCGAGTGCGGTGGCGTGCAGAGGGCCGGCTCCTCCGTAGGCGACGAGCGCGAGTCCGCTCGGATCGACGCCCTGCTCGGTGCTCACCCGGCGTAGGGCGCGCGCCATCGTCGCCCGTACCACCGTGAGGACGCCCTGGGCGCCTCCCGATCCCTGGGGGAGGCCGCCGAGCGCCTCGACCGCACGCCCCCCGTCGAGGCGAAGGCCGCCGCCGAGCTCGCGGCCGGGGTCGAGGTGGCCGAGGGCGCAATGGGCGTCGCTGACCGTCGGGTCCGTACCCCCGAGGCCGTAGCAGGCCGGGCCGGGGTCGGCGCCCGCCGAGTGCGGCCCCACGCGCAGCGCACCGCCCGGGTCCACCCACGCGACGGAGCCGCCGCCCGCGCCCACCGTGTGCACGGCCACGGCCGGCGTGCGGAACGGAAGGCCGTCGATCTCCGATGCCGTCGCGATCTCCGGCTCGCCGTCCCGTATCAGGCAGACGTCGGTCGAGGTGCCGCCCATGTCGAAGGCGATGGCGTCGGCGAACCCCGCCCCGGACGCCACCGCCCCCGCGGCCACCACGCCGGCCGCCGGGCCCGACAGCAACGTGTGGACGGGCGCCGCGGCGGCGAAGTCGATCCCCGCCGTCCCCCCGCTCGACGTCATGACGGTGATGGTCGGGCCGGGCACGCGCTCCGCGAGGTTGGCGAGGTAGCGGCGCATCACCGGCTCGACCGAGGCGTTGAGCACGCAGGTCGAGGCGCGTTCGTACTCCCGGAACTCCGGCAGGAGGGCGCTCGAGCGACTGACGGGCACCCCGAGCCGGTCGAGCGCCCGCTCCAGCCGCCGCTCGTGGTCGTCGTGGGCGTAGGCGAAGAGCAGGCTCACGGCCACCGACTCGGGACCGAGACGATCGACCTCGTCGACGACCCGGGAGATCTCCCCGTCCGTGAGCTCGACGATCCGCTCACCCCTCGGGCCGACGCGCTCGGACACGGTGACGACGAGGTCGTGCGGCACGAGCGGCTCGGCACGGGTGATCGACAGGTCGTACAGGGCGGGGCGGTCCTGACGCCCGATCTGCAGGACGTCGGCGAAACCGTCGGTCGTGACGAGCACGGTGCGGGCGGTCTTGCGTTCGAGCAGCGCGTTCGTGGCGGTCGTGGTGCCGTGGGCGAGCAGCCGGACCTCCCCGTCGCAGCCCGCGGACAAGCCCCGTGCGACCCCCTCGGCCTGGTTCCCCGGGGTGGTCGGCACCTTGATGGCGCGGGGGGCCCGGCCCTCGACATGCACGACCACGTCGGTGAACGTGCCTCCGACGTCGACGCCGGCGCAGGCCACCGTCTGCGACTGGGCGTCCACCAGGTCGCCGGTCATCTCGGCCGACATTACTCACGCCTCCTCCCGGGCCCCGTCCGAGGGCGTGGGCGGCGCGGGCGGCGCCGGCCGATAGGTTGCTCCGTCGTGGGACACCGCCTCCTTCTGTGGGACATCGACGGGACCCTCGTCAACTCGGGGGGACTCGGCCCCGCAGCCTTCGACCGCGCCATCCAAGGGGTCTTCGGGCGCATCCCCGAGGCCCAGGTGCGGATGAGCGGAAAGACCGATCCCCAGATCGTCCGCGAGTACATGGAGCTGATGGAGGTCGAGGACCTCGACTCCCTCCCGGACGTGCTCAAGGCGCTCGAGCTCGAGCTCCTGGCGGTCGAGAAGGAGCTCGCGGCCAAGGGGCACGCCTACGAGGGTGCCGCGGCCCTGCTGGCCCGGTTCCACGAGGATCCCCGGGTGGTCCAGTCCGTACTGACGGGCAACATCGCGCCCAACGCCGTGATCAAGCTCGCCGCCTTCGGTCTGGACCGCGTGCTCGACCTGGAGGCCGGCGCCTTCGGCAGCGACCATGCCGATAGACGGGAGCTGGTCCCGATCGCCCTGAGCCGTCAGCGCGAGCTGCGGGGGGTGGCCTTCGAGCCGGCGGAGACCTGGGTCATCGGTGACACGCCCAACGACCTGGACTGCGCACGGGCAGCGGGGGCCCGGTGCCTGCTCGTCGCGACCGGCCGGTTCACGCTCGACGAGCTGGCACCCCTCGGCGCGGAGGGCGTGGTACCCGACCTCACCCACGCCGACCACATCGTCGAGCTCCTCACCGCGGGACTCTGAGGGGGGCGCACTCGCGCCGCACTGCGCCTACCGCAGGACGATGGCCCCGTCGAACACGATGCCCTCGTGCCAGACCCCGTGCTGGCCGGGCTCGAGGGTGAAGCACTCGCCGACTGACAGCGGGCGCCCCACCCGCCCCGACACCACGGGGACGCCCTTGCTCACCGGCAGGAACACGGTCCAGTGGGGGTCCTCGAGCAGGACCGGCGTCGCGATGTCCACCCCCGGGGAGAGCGGCCCGTTCCATGCTCCTCGCGCGGTGATCGCCAGCGCCCGGAAGGTGACGGGGAACCCGGCGACCGTCGTGGACCAGTCGGCGAAGGACGCCGCCGTCAGGGCCGTGGTGGCCGGTGGGCTCGCGTGCAGCCGAAGCTCGCACTCGATGATCTCCGGCACCTCGGCCTCGCTCGTCATGGCCGAAGTCTACGATCGCCCGACCGATCCGATCCGGCGGCCGTATCCGAGTCGGTGACGGTCGTCGCGCTCGCACTCATCGGTGGTGGGTGAATTTGAGTCACCGGGGCACCCAGCTTGTGACACCCCTTTCGTATCTTTTGCTCGATGACCCGATGCCGGACCCTCCGCTACCGGCTGTACCCGACGGTCAAGCAGACCATGGCGTTGGAGCGGCTGCTGGCCGCCCAGTGCGAGCTCTACAACGCCGCCCTGGAGGAGCGGCGGGGGGCCTGGCGCTGGGAGCACCGCGGTGTGAGCTACATCGACCAGTGCCGGACCCTCACCTATTTGAGGTCGGAACGACCCGAGGTCTTGGAATGCGGGGTGGTGGTGTGCCGGGGGACCCTCAAGCGCTTGGACCGGGCCTTCGCCGCCTTCTATCGCCGATGTCGCCTCGGCCAGACCCCGGGCTTTCCTCGCTTCAAGGCTCGGGCACGCTTCGATTCGGTCCAGTGGGAGGACGCCTCTGGGTGGCGGGTCGACGAGACCGGCCGTCGGCTCCACCTCAAGGGCATCGGAGCGGTGAAGCTCCACCTCCACCGGCCCATACGGGGCACGCCCAAGGCCCTCACGGTACGCCGGGAGGGGCGGCACTGGTGGGTGTCCCTCCGGTGTGTGGATGTCCCGGCGCGGACTCTCCCGGCCACCGGCAGGGCGGTCGGCGTCGACCTCGGAGTGGGGGTACTCCTTGCCACCTCCGACGGTCGGACCGTGGAGGGAACCCGCCCGGCTCGAGCGGCAGAACGAAGACTGGTCCAAGCTCAGCGCCAGGTGGCCTCGAAAAAGCGCGGCTCCAACCGCCGCCGCAGGGCCGTCGCCTCCCTGGTCGCGACCCACCGAAGGATCGCCAACAGCCGGAAAGACGCCCTCCACAAACTGTCGGCGGCGCTCGTCGCCGAGCACGACCTGATCGTCCACGAAGTCCTCGCCATAACCAACATGAACAAGAGGCCCAGACCTCGTCCCGACGGCACCGGTGCCTACGAACCCAACGGTGCCCGCGCCAAGGCCGGCCTCAATCGATCCATTCACGACGCCGGGTGGGGAACCCTGCTCGCCATGATCGCCTATAAAGCGGAAGAAGCTGGTAGGAGCGTCATCGCGGTCGATCCCCGCAACACCAGCCTTCGGTGTTCCCGCTGTGGACACACCGACCCCGCGAACCGGCGAGGCGCGTCGTTCGCGTGCCGTGCCTGCGGCCACCAAGATCACGCGGATGTGAACGCTGCCAAGAACATCCTTCGGGCCGGTAGGGCCCGGCAGCTTCTCGCTGCGTAGGGTCGAAACTGACCCACTACCCATGACCGTCTACTACGCGGCCGCATCCCGCCGCCGGCTCGGGCTCTGAGCCCCCGGCGTCCGGGCGACGGGCGCTGAGTCAGCTCGTCAAGTAGCGGTCGATCACCCGGTGCATATGGAGGATGTTCGACTCCTGGCGCGGGTTGAGCCGGAGGTCGGCGCAGCCTCGGGACTTCATCCCCGTCTGGACGTGGGCCATGTTGGCGAAGTCCTGGTTGGTGATGAGGCCCCAGTCCTTGGCGGTCCAGTCGGGATAGACCTTGTGCTCGCAGTCGCGCCAGCCCTCACCCGGCCACTGCAGGGTCCACAGGTCCATGATGGCGCTGTCGGGATCGAGGCCGTTGGGTCGGACCCGGAACATGATCGCGTTTCCCGGGTAGATCGGACCGACGATGTTGGGGAACCAGTAGAAGTCGTCCGCGCTGGTCATCTGCTCGGCGCTCAGGCGTGACACGTCGAGCCCCCGGGATGCGAGGAGCGCTCGCCGCCGCTGCTGGTACTCCCCGAGCAGGGTGCGTCCGGGAGGGAGCGGGGCGTCCTTGAGCTCCTCGACGAGCTGGCGCTCCTGCTTGTAGAAGAGACCGCCCAGGCCGCCCACGAGGGCGGCGAGGATCTCCCACTCGTCGAAGTCTTCGTCGCCGAGGCCGAGGCGAGGGCTCGGGCGCAACTGCCGGCGCGAGCTCGGCAGCCTGCCGTAGTGGGCGTGGGTGTCGAACTGCTCGTACTCCATGCTCACGTCGTCGGTCCACGCCAGGATCTGCGGGTGGGTGCCCTGGACGTGGTAGCCCTCGTTGAAGGCGTCGATCACCACCTTCCAGTTGGCCGGCAGGACGGTCGTCTTGTGGGAGTAGAAGCGCATCTCCTCGAGCCGGTAGGCGCCCAGCCAATCGGGGATGGGATGGAGGTACTCGAGCAGCGGAGGGGCGTCCGGATCCATGTTGACGAACACGAATCCGCCCCAGCACTCGGCTCGGACGTCGCGCAGGCGGAGGTTGGAGGGTATGGAGCCGAATTCCTCACGGTCGACGATCTCCTTCACCCGGCCGTCGAGGTGGTACCGCCACGCGTGGTAGCGGCACCGGATCTCGCAGTCGGAGAACTGGCCGCACCCGTCCGCCAGGCGGGTCCCCCGGTGGATGCAGGTGTTGTAGAAGGCCTGCACGGCGTCGGGGGCCGAGCGCACCACCAGGATCGACTGGTCGCCGATCACGTACTCGACGTAGTCGCCGACCTCCGGGATCTCCTCGGCCCGGCAGGCGACCTGCCAGACCCGAGGCCACAGCCGCTCCATCTCGAGGTCGGCGAACGCGCGGGAGACGTAGCGCTCCTTGGGAACGAGCCCATCCTCCCCCACGAGCAGGTCGGCGAGCTTCAGAGAATCCACGGCAGGTCCCGTCCCTTCTGGCAGACCGGTCCACGGCGCTGGCAAAATCGAATCTACCGCCCGGAGCCCGGGCGGCGACGGGGCCACGGCCACCGTGCGATGCGGGGGGTGATCCACACGGAGTTCAACCTGGCGGACATGTACGAGTGCGTGGCGGACGAGGTGCCCGGGCGCGAGGCCGTCTCGTGCGGCGACACCCGCCATTCCTTCGCCTCCCTCGATCGCCGGGCCAACCGGCTCGCCCACGGGCTCCAGCGACTCGGCGTCACCCGGGGCGAGCACGTCGGCGTCTTCGCGTACAACTGCGTCGAGTTCGTGGAGGTCCTGCTCGCCTGCTTCAAGGTCCGCGCCGTGCCGGTCAACATCAACTTTCGCTACACCGGCGACGAGCTTGCCTACCTGCTCGACAACGGCGACATCACGACACTCGTCTTCCACCGCATCCTGTCGCCGCACGTCGAGTCCCTCCCGACCCGTCCCCCGAAGCTCCGGTCCTTGATCGTCGTCGAAGACGGCAGCGGGGCGGACGTCTCCGGGGTCGAGTGCACGCCCTACGAGGAGGTCGTGCGGACCGGATCCGACGAGCGCGACTTCGCCCACCGGTCCGCCGACGACCACTACATCCTCTACACGGGGGGAACCACCGGCCTGCCGAGGGGGGTGGTGTGGCGCCAGGAGGACATCTTCTTCGCGACGCTCGGCGGTGGAAACCCCGGCGGGCCCCCGATCACCCGCCCGGAGGAGATCGGCCGGACCGTGCACACCAACCGGGCGCAGCGGGCCACGCCGTTCCTGGCCGCCGGCGACCCGGGCCCCGACGAGTTCGTCAACCTCACCCTCGGACCGCTCGTGCACGCGAGCGGGCAGTGGTCGGCCCTGGGCTCGCTCCTGGCGGGCGGCCGGGCCGTGCTGTACCCGCGGCGGAGCATGGACATGGAGCTCGTCCTCGACCTGATCGAGCGGGAGAGGGTGACGATGCTGACCATGGTCGGTGACGCCAGCGGCCGGCCGTTGCTCGAGGCCCTGCGGAGAGACGCCGGGGCGCACGACACGTCCTCCCTCCTCCTCCTCGGGTCGGGCGGCAGCATCCTCTCCGGCGAGGTCAAGGACGGCCTGCTCGCGCTGCTCCCGAGCGTCCTCGTGATCAACGAGGCGGTGGGCTCGTCGGAGTCCCCGGTGCAGGCGGTCTCCATCGGCCAGCGGCGCGCCACGCCGTCCCCGTCGCTCGAATTCGCGCCCAAGCAGGGCATGACGGCGGTGGTCGACGAACGCCTCCGGCCGGTGGAGCCGGGATCCGGGGCCGTGGGCCGGCTGGCCACCGCCGGGTACGTGCCGGTCGGCTACTACAAGGACCCGGTCAAGAGCGCCGAGACCTTCGTCGAGTTCGACGGGCGCCGTTGGTCGTTGCCCGGCGACATGGCGACCGTCGAGGCCGACGGGACGATCCGGCTGCTCGGCCGGGGCTCGCTCTGCATCAACACGGGGGGTGAGAAGGTCTATCCCGAAGAGGTCGAGGCAGTGCTCAAGTCCCACCCCGCCGTGGCCGATGCGATGGTGGTCGGACAGAGCTCGGCGCGCTGGGGCCAGCGCGTGGCCGCAGTCGTCCAGCCCGTCGACGCCGACGCTCCACCTTCCCTCGAAGACCTGACGACCCACTGCCGCGGTCACTTGGCGGGCTACAAGGTGCCACGCCACCTGGTCGTCGTCCCCGAGGTCCCCCGCTCGGCCTCGGGCAAGGCCGACTACAAGTGGGCCATGCAACTGGTAGGCGGCGAGGAGCCCGCGGAGCCCGCCCGGGCCGGCGCAGAGTCTACGGAGGCCTCGACGTGACCAACCGCTCGGCGTCGCGTCGGATCGGGGCGATCGTCATCGCCGTCATCGTCGTCGGCACCCTGATCGCCCGCCGGCGCGGCTACAAGGTGGGAGGCAACGTCGCCGTCCGCTGCCGGGCGGGACACCTGTACACCTCGCTCTGGATCCCCGGGGTCAACCTGAAGGCGCTCGACCTCGGGCTGGCCAGGCTGCAGTATTGCCCCGTCGGGCGACACTGGAGCCTCGTCACCCCGCTGCGCGACGCAGACCTGACCGACGAGCAGCGCCAGTCGGCGCGTGCACGCCACGACGTGTGGCTGCCCTGACACCCGAGCCTCGGACGAGCTGCCGGTGACCGGCCTTCCAGCGGATGGGACGGAGCGAACCGGTCCTCCCCGGATCCCGCTCAATTTCTTCGGCGTCCCCTTCGGGCTCTCCGGACTAGCTGGCGCCTGGGTGACGGTGGCGCACTTCGGCCAAGCCCCCGCCTGGGTGGGCGACGCCCTGCTCGCGATCGCCGCCACGGCATGGGTGCTCATCGTCTCGCTCTACACGCGCTACGCGGTGGCCCGGCGCGGCCGGTGAGCCGGCGATCTCCTGGACTACGTCGCAGGGCCCTTCGCCTCCCTCGCCGTCATCACCCCGATCCTCCTCGCCGTCCAGGGCGTCTACCCGCACGCCGAGGTGCCCGGCAGGGTGCTCGTCGACGTCTTTCTCGCGCTCACCGTCCTGGCCGGGGCATGGTTCACGGGCCAGTGGATCGACGGACCGCTCGAGCTCGACCGGTTCCACCCCGGCTACTTCCTGCCGACCGTCGCCGGGGGATTCGTGGCCTCCGCCGCCGCAGCCGAGGTGGGCCAGCTGCGGCTGGCCGAGTTCATGTTCGGGTTCGGGCTCTTCTGCTGGTCGATCGTGGGCTCCACGATCCTGTTCCGGCTGTTCTTCCGCCCCCCACTGCCTCCGGCGCTGACGCCGACGCTGGCCATCGAGGTCGCACCCGCCGCGACGGCCTTCCTCGCCCTCCTCGCCATCAACGGCAACCGGATCAACGCCGAGGCGGCGGCCATCGCGGGATACGGCGTGCTCATGGCGCTCGCGCAGGTCCGGCTGGTGCCGGCATACCTGCGCCTGAAGTTCGCCCCGAGCTTCTGGGCCTTCACCTTCGGCTGGGCAGCGGTGGCCTCGAGCGCCATCCGGTGGGTCAACGACGCCTCGACACCCGGGGCGCGCGCGGTACGCGTACGTCGCGGTGGCGGCCGTCACGGCGCTCGTCGGCGGCATCGCGGTCCGGACGGTCGTCGCCGTCTTTCGCAGGGAGCTCCTCCCGGGTCCGGGGCCGGGACCCACCACCTCTCCGACCACGCCCGGTGAGGCCGGCGCCCCGGCGCACGCCTCCTGAGCCCCGCCGGCTAGGTCAGCTCGAAGTAGCCGGGCACGGCGGCGTGAGGGGTGTCCAGATAAACCTTCGCCTCGGGATTGCCGGAGAACCGGCCGTGGCTCCAACGCACCTCGACGTGGCCTCGCACCTCTCGCTCCTCCCGTGAGCTGAGGTCCTCGGCCAGGGCCCGCCAGCCCACGCGGGGCTGGCCGCCCGGCTGAGCCGTCACCTCGAAGCGGCGCAGGCGGAAGTGCTGGCGCCAGTCCCACGGCGTGGCCACGCGCAGGCGGAGCGATCCCTGCGGCGAGGACCCGAGGATGAAGTAGGGGGCGCTCCCCATGCGCAGGATCCGCCAGAAGAGCGACTCCCGAGCCGACAGGACGTGGGTCCTCCCCTGCCAGAGCCGTGCGGTCTCGGAGGAGACGGCCGAGACGAACTCGCGGTGGACGTCACGGACGTCGGCCGGCCAGCCGCCGGCCAAGGCCGAGGCCAATTGGCGGCGCTCTTGGGTGCGCAGGTCGCCGACCAGATCGGGGAGCGCACCGAGGTCGAGGGCCTCGCGGACGGACTCGTAGAGCTCCTGGTAGCGATGGGGGGCGACGTGCCCGTACCAGTCTGCGTCCCGGCCACCGTGACCGCCCTGGAGCAGCCGATCGAAGAGGTGGAAGGGCGACGCGTTGATCATGATCTTGGAGAGGTACTTGCAGCTCACGAAGAAGACGTGGTCGACCCGGAGGTCCACCGGCGCCACCTCGTCCCCCGGCGCCCGGTGGGAGCCCTTCCATTCGACGATCACCGGCCGCCGCCCACGCAGCCCGTCGGTGGACCCGAGGAAGGCGGACCCGTTGGACCAGGCGCTCTCGAACTCCGCCGCCAGGCCGCCGCCCTCCCGCGCCCGCTGCAGAAGCTCCCACGTCTCCGGCGACGCCGAGACCATCGCCCGCGGCCGCTCCGCCAGGGCCTGGTCGACCGTGGGGAGTCCCAGCATGCCGAGGCCGGTGACCAGCTCGGTCACCGTCGTCCGGAGGTCGGGCAAGGGCTCAGTCCTCGAACAGGGGCAGGAACTGCATCTCGACCTCGGCCATCTCGACGTCCGCCGGGGTGTGGAGGTCCATCGAGGGGTAGACGTCGATGACCGCGTCGCGCTCTCGCATCCAGGTGGTCACCGCGTCGCCCCAGCGCTCGTCCAGAAGCGCCTCACGGAGCGAGTCCCGGACGTCCTCCGGCAGTCCCCTGGCCGCCGTCGCCGCCACCACCTTCAAGGCGAGGACCCAATTGAGCGTCTCGAGATCCTCAGCGGCGAAGACCTCGGGAGGCTCGCCCCGGACGATCGCGCAGGCGATGACTCGGCTCATCCACCAGAGCTTGCCAGGTCCTCCTTGGTCCAGAAGCCCGGAAGAGGACGGTGGCGATGACCCCCTTGCGCGTAACGCTCCAGCCGCTGGCGCCCCTCGTCGGAGAGCATCTCGATCGCATCGAAGAACGCTTTCCAGCCAGCGGCCCGCAGAGCGGCGTCACCCTCGCTCCCCCGCTTGGGCAGGTGTGAGGTGAGAAAGATCAGACGTGTGGGGGCGTCGTCCAGCGGGTTGTTGGCCAGGACGTGGGCGCGCCCGAGGCACTTCCAGACGGTGTCGGTCCGCAGGAGGCCGCCCCTCGTAGTGGTGAAGGCCCCCGTCACGTCGAAGTACCACTCCTGGCGGTCGGCGTCCTCGGCGATGATGTTGACGGTGAGGCCCCGCTTGCGATCGCGGTGGTTGCGCTTCTTGATGGAGAATTTCGCCTCCAGGAGAACCTGCTCGGCGATGGCCTGCGCCGCCTTGCCCTCCCGAGACGCTCGCGCCTGGAAGTCCTCGTCCGAGGTCGCGGGCCGTGACGCCGCGATCTTCCGCCTGGAAGGGCGTCGAGACGGCGCCGATCCGCTCCTCGGTCCGGTCGCAGCCGCGACCCTCTTGCGCGCCAGCTCGACGTACTCGGGATCGAGGTCGTAGCCGACGTACCGGCGGCCGACCTTGGCTGCGGCCACCAGCGCCGATCCTGACCCCATGAAGGGGTCGAGCACGAGATCGTTCTCGTACGTGTAGAGCCGGATAAGGCGCTCGGGGAGCTCGACGGGGAAGGGCGCTGGGTGCTGCACCCGCTTCGCGCTCTCGGGGGCGATGTCCCACACGTCGAGCGTCGCGGCCATGAACTCGTCGCTCGAGATGGAATTCCTGTGAGGAAGCTCCTTGGCCTCGCGTTCCTTGACCGACAGGGCCCGATCGAAGCGACCCTTGCTCGCGATGACGACCCTCTCGGTGATGTCCCGCAACACCGGAGTGGCGGCGCTGCGATACGAACCCCAGGCGCAGGATCCGCTGGCACCCTCTCCCTTGCGCCAGATCACCTCACCCCGGAGCAGCAGGTGAAGATCGTCCTGCAGGATCCGGATCACGTCGGCCGAGAGGCTGCGGTAGGGCTTGCGACCGAGGTTGGCCACGTTCACCGCGATGCGCCCGCCCGGCTCCAGCTTCTCCTTGCACTCGGCGAAGACGTCCCTCAGGAGGTCGAGGTACTCGAAGTACGAGCTGGGTGTCCCCTCTCGGTCGAGCTCCTCCTCGTACTGCTTGCCGGCGAAGTAGGGCGGCGAGGTCACGACCAACGCCACGGACCCCGCGGCCACTGCGTTCATGTCACGTGCGTCGCCCAAGATGCACGACTCGGCAATCCTCCTCGGCTTGAGAACCTCGGAGTCGGTGACGATCTCGGGCGCCTCGAATCGTGCGTAGAAGGCGGCGGCGTCGTGCGCCTCCCGCCGGCTGACGCCGAAATTCGACGTCGCTGTCCGTCTGCGCTCGGTCACCTGTCCACCTCTTTCAGACGCTACTCAGCCGGGAGCGGCGGAGGAAGAATCCTGTGCGACCGAGGATAGCGAACAGGTGTTCGCAGCCCGGGCAGGCGGGCGGGAAGGTGGACGGAGAGGTGGCCGGGCACCAGCGGAATGTAGAGTCCGCGTCGGCTCGGAGATCCGAGACGACCGATACACCCGGAGAGGGAGGGGGCTCGAACATGGCCGCCGAAGCCGTCTACACCGCCTCGCACTGTGGGATCTGCGTGACAGACCTGGAGCGCTCGCTGGCCTTTTACCGGGACGGCCTGGGGTTCTCCGAGGGACTCGTGTACAAGGTCGGCGACGAATTCGCCGCCAGCTTGGAGGTGGAGGGCGAGGGCGAGGTCCTCGTCACCTCGTACTTCCTCCACCAGCCCAGCCTGACGGTCGAGCTCCTGCACTTCGAGAGCCCCGGGTCCGTGGGGGCGCCCTCGACCAATCGCAACCGTCTCGGGCTGACGCACCTGTCCTTCATCGTCGACGACGTCGACGAGGCCGCCGCCCGCCTGACCGGCTTTGGTGGCACGATCATCGAGGGATCGCGGATCGGGAAGGGCGACCCCGCCTCCGTGCAGATCCTCTTCCTGACCGATCCCGACGGAGTACGGGTCGAGCTGATGCACATCCCCGCCCCGTGACTCGGGGCACGACGGCCAGGACACCCCACCACCACGTGATCGGAGACCGGCGATGACCACCAAGTCCGACTTCTCAGAGGAGGAGTGGCACCTCGTCCTCGAGGCCCCACCGAGCGCCGGCCTGATCGTCGTCGCGGCACAGCGCGGCGGGTCGATCCGCGAGACCATCGCGATAGCCAAGGCGTACGTCGAGGCCCGGAAGCAGCACGGGGAGAGCGAGCTCCTCGACGAGATCGTGGCGGCGAAGCCCGAGCGGGACCACACCCACTACCACTCCCCCGAGGAGCTCAAGCAGCAGGGCCTCCAGCACCTACGCGACGCGGTCGCTCTTCTCGAGCGCAAGGCCAGCCCCGCCGAGGTCGAGGAGTACCGCAACTTCATCGTGAACCTGGCCAACAAGGTCGCCGCGGCGCACCGTGAGCACGGGAAGGACGTGAGCGAGGCCGAGTCGGCGGCCATCGCCGACATCACGGCGGCCCTGCAGTCCACGCACACCTGACCTCGATCTGCCGCGAAACACCGGGAAGCCGGTCAACCACGCCCGTCGAGGGCGCCCTCAGGATGGGCCCGGCTCGTCGCTGCGCCTGGTGCTGCGCGGGGAGTCCGGCTCCGAGAAGAGGCTCGGCAGGTTGACGACGATGGCTTCCTGGCTGCTGCGAGCCAGGACCACGACGGCCGGCTCGTCGAGGGAGGGGTTCTCCTCCCGGTGGGGCACGAAGGGCGGCACGAAGACGTAGTCCCCCGGGGACGTCTCGATGCGGACCTCTTTGCCGCCTCGGGCGAACACGAAGACCGGATGGCCGGAGACCACGTAGATACCGGTCTCGGAATCGCCGTGGTGGTGGTTCGCCGATCGCCTGCCGGTCGACACGCGGGTCTCGCCCATCCAGATCTTGGCAGACCCGGTGAGTCGACCGGAGATGGCCTCGAACCGCTGCATGCCGGGGGTCTGGGAGGTGTCCGGCGAGAGCCGACCGTGCGACGTGTGGACCAACGGGCGGTGCCACGCCTCCGTCCCCTCGTCCCCGGGTCCGCCGTCCGTTGCGGCTCCAAGCTCCGTCACGCTCGCCCCTCCGGGGCATTCTCTCGCGACCGCCCGAGCAAGGCCCTCCCGGCTCCCGTGAGGGCGGTGTCGCTCTGGGGCGTGTGCACCCTGCCGGTGAGGGAGTCCCGGAAGTGACGCTCGAGCGGGTTGTGCCGCGAGAGTCCGGGGTTGCCGGTCAGCTCCAGCCCGACCTCGACGGCTTGGAGGGCGTTCGCCGTGACCACGTGCTTGACGAGGGGACCGTCGCCCAGGGTCTCCGGGCCGACATCGCCGTCGTCGACACGGCGGGCCACGTCGGCCACCAGGACGCCGTTGGTGCGCAGCAGGCTCTCGATACGGCCCACCTCGAGCTGGAAACGGGGCAGCGTTGCCAGCGGCGCACCGAGGTTCGAGGGCGTTCGCTCGTTGAGGTAGCCGACAAGCCAGTCGCGGGCCGCGAGGGCGACCCCCTGGTACAGCGCCGCCAAAAGGACGTTGCCCCACACGAGCGTCAGCGCCCTCGTCGGGTTGGCCGGCGCATCCGGCCGGCCGACGTCGACGGCATGGGCGCTCGGAATGACCACCCCCCCAAAGACCACGTCGTGACTGCCCGAGGCCCGCAGGCCGATGTGGTCCCACGTCTCGAGCACCCGGTAGCCCGGCGTGCCGGCCTCCACGAGGAACTGGCCGACCTCGGGATCCTCATCGTCCGTCCGGGCCCAGACGGTCAGCCATCGCAGGATCGGAATTCCGGTGCAGTAGGTCTTCCGACCGCTCAGGCTCCAACCGCCTTCGCCCGCGAGTCGCCCTGCGACCGTCGCCGGCAGCCCCCCACGAGCCGGGGTTCCGAGCTCGGGCTCGACGCGGAGGGCGTTGATGAGGGCCACCCCCTCCGCGGCCGACCGCTGTACCCGTGACCGAACCTCGGCCGGCCACCGATTGGCTGGCCGGGCCAGCTCCGCCTGGAAGACCAGCTGCCACACGACGACGAGCGCGACGGAAGGGTCGGCACGCCCGAGCGTCTCGACGGCCGAGGCGGAGTCGCTCAGCCCGCCACCCCCGCCCCCGAGCGCCCGGGGCACGGTGAGGCTCAACACCCCCGTGGGAGCGAGCTCGGGGAAGGCCTCGTGAGGAAACGAGCCGTCGCGGTCGTGTGCGGCGGCGCGCTCGGCGATGGCCCCGGCCACCCGGTCCAGACCGCCCCGGTCGTACGGGCGCCGCGCCGCGGGCTCGCTGCGACCACCGGCATCCCGCCCGGGAGCGGTCTCGTCGCCGCCGACGCCGGCCGTGGTCATCGCCCCTCCCCGGACCCGGTGGCCGCCCGTCGCTCGGTCCGCACCTCCGGCCGTGGCTCGCCTGCGGTGCGCTCGAACCCCCAGACGGAGACCGCGGGCAGGCCGACGAAGGCGGCGCGGTTGGCGTCCGGCACGACCTCGGCGGCCGCGGTCAGCGCCGAGGCCTCCGTGAGCGGCGGCTCGCTGAGCGTCCGCAGCGCCAACCCGTGCCGGCCGGCTGCGGTCACGTAGTCCGAGGCCAGATGGCAGTGCAGCCGCATGAAGCCCCGGTGCTCCTCCCCCACCGGGAATTGGGCCTGCCAGCCCAGGAGGACGAGGAACGGATGGACGTCGCTCACGATGAGGCGGCCTCCGGGTCGGAGCACCCGCCCGAACTCCGCCATCGCCGCCGCGAGATCCGAGATGTGCACGAGGGCGAGGGCGCACACCACGGCGTCCACGGACTGGTCGTCCACTGGCAACGACTGGAGATCGCCTCGACGGAAGCCTGCCTGGGGCAGCTTGCGACGTGCGATGGCGAGCATGTCCTCGGACTGGTCGACGCCGACGACGTTGTGGCCCCGGGCCGCGAGGCGCTCGCTGTAGCGACCCGTCCCGCAGGCCGCATCGAGGACCGTTCCGGGCTCGAGCTCGTCGATGAGCGCCATCATCGGCGGCTCCTCCACGGAGAACAACCGCAGGGGCCGGTCGTAGGTTGCCGACCATCGGCGGTACCCGTCGGTGAGATCGAACTCCGTCCCGAGTGGCGCGGTCCAACGCGACTCGAGGTCGACCTGCTCGGAGAGCTCCCGCACCTCGCGGGTGCGGGCGGCGCGCCCGGCTGAATCGTCGGTGAACGCAGTTCGCAGGAGGGCGAGACCCTCGACGCCGATGACGTACTGGCCGAGCGTGGGTTCGTTGGGCACGGGGTCTCCCCAGGTCGTCGAACAGGTCCCGATCTGCGGGGGAGGCTATCCACGAACGGCGGGATCGCTCGACTGCACCCTTCGGGCCGCGATCGCGGTGAACGGCTGGGGAGCCCCCGCAGGCGTCACGTGGATCTCGCGCCGCTCCTCGACCACTCGCCATCCTGCCGAAAGCAGGGCGGCAAGCTCGGAGGCGTCGTAGCGAGCGACCGGCAGTCCCGAGCAACGATCGGGTCCGTCCGGCGCGAAGGTCGCGAGCACCACGGCCCCGCCGGGAGCGACGGCGGATCGCAACCTCGCAAGGTACGACGACCGTTCGCCGGGATCGACCAGGAAGTGCAAGAGCGCCCGGTCGTGCCACAGCCCGTAGGTGCGGAGGGGGTGCCAGGCCAGGACGTCGTCGTGGATCCAGCTCACCGGAGCGCCGGCGGGAAGGGCCTCCCGCGAGGCCTGCAACGCCGCCGACGAGATGTCGAGGACGCTCAGATCGTCGAAGCCGAGCTCGATCAACCGGTGAACCAGCCGGGACGCACCCCCACCGACGTCGATCACGGGAGCGTGGCAGTCGACGCCCAGGGCTTCGACGAGCTGGAGCGACGTCCGCGGCTCATCCTCCGACCAGCTGACCTCCTGGGCCCCTCGACTGCCGTAGGCGGCGTCCCAGTGCTGCTCCGACCCCTCGGCCACTCCCGGCGGCGGGACCATCGACCGACCTTAACCGGCCTCCGGGAATCACCCACATGGGCTCCGCGTTGGTACATGCGTATATGCGCATGTACGCAGGAGTTGAGCGGGATCATGCCTGACGAGTTCGACCCCAGGCTCCGGCAGGAGCTGGAGGACCTGACGGCAGGCGTGTGCCGTGCGCTCAACGACCCGAAGCGGCTCATGATCCTCTACGCCCTTTCGGACGAACCCCGCTCGGTCGGGGAACTGACTCGGCTGCTCGACCTCTCCCAGTCCAACGTCTCCCAGCACCTCGCCGTGCTGCGGGACCGCGGTCTCGTCGACGCGGAGCGAGACGGCAACCGAGCCATCTACACGTTGCGAGACCGCCGGCTGGTCGGAGCGATCGACCTGCTCCGTCAGGTCATGAACGACGAGCTCGACCGCCGGCGCCGCCTGCGCGCCGGGGCATGATGAGGGGAGCGATGTTCTTCCGTCAGTACGAGCTCGGCTGTCTCTCGCTGTTCAGCTACCTGATCGGGGACGAGCGGACGGGCCGCGCCGTCGTGGTCGACCCGCAGCGAGACGTGTCCGAGTACCTGGCCGACGCCGGGCGCCACGGCCTGCACATCGAGCGGGTGATCGAGACGCACTTCCACGCCGATTTCCTGTCAGGACATCTCGAGCTCGCCGCCGCGACGGGGGGCGTCGTCTCCTACGGTGCGGGGGCCCGAGCGGAATTCCCGATCGAGCCGTTGGAGGACGGGCAGAGGCTCTCTCTCGGCGACGTCGTCCTCGAGGTGCGGGCGACCCCCGGCCACACCCCGGAGTCGATCTCCATCGTCGTCTACGAGCACGCCTCGGACACCGAGCCGTGGGGCGTCCTCACCGGAGACGCCCTCTTCGTCGGCGACGTCGGGCGTCCCGATCTCCTCGCCTCGGCCGGCTGGGCGGCCGAGGATCTCGCCCGGGACCTCTATCACTCGGTCCACGACCGCCTGATGAGCCTGCCCGACGCGACCCGCGTCTACCCCGCGCACGGCGCCGGCTCCTCGTGTGGCAGACACCTGTCGACGGCCGTCACCTCGACCATCGGGGACGAGCGGAGGACCAACTACGCCTGCGCGATCCCCGACGAGCAACGCTTCGTCGCCTCCGTGGTCGGTGGCCAACCGGCGGCGCCCCGGTACTTCCCCTACGCCGCGGGGGCCAACCGGCGATCGCACGAGCTCCTCGACGATCACGATCCGCCGGTCGAGCTCGACATCGATTCGGTGCTCGCCGCGCAACAGCGAGGCGCGGCGGTCGTGGACGGGCGCACGCCCGCGGCGTTTGCCCACGGGCACCTGCGGGGCTCGGTGAACGTCGATCTCGACGGGCGGTTCGCGGAGTACGCCGGAGACGTGGTTCGGCCGGGCCAGGACATCGTGGTGGTGACCGACCGCGACCGCGAGACCGAGGCCAAGGTCCGCCTGGCGCGGATCGGGTTCGACCGGGTCGTGGGCCACCTACCCGAGATCGAGCGGGTTCTCGTCGACCGGCCCGAGCTCTCCCAGCGCGCCCCTCGCATCACCGTCACGGACCTCGCCCGATGGCGGGCGGACGACCCCTCTCTGCAGCTGGTCGACGTCCGGAACGAGCCCGAGCTGGACTCCGGGCTGATCGAGGGGAGCCGGACCATCCCGCTCGCCCAATTGCTGGACCGCGAGCCGGAGCTCGACCGCGGCGCGCCGACGGTGGTCTACTGCGCCCGGGGGAATCGCTCTTCGGTCGCCGCGTCGCTGCTCCGATCCTCCGGCTTCCGCACGGTCGCGGACGTCCTCGGCGGGATCGAGGCCTGGCGCGACGCAGGGCTCCCCGTGGTCGCCGAGGGCGACGAGGGCGACGAGGGCGACGAGGCGAGAGCGTCTACGACCCCCCGGAAGGTCAGCCGGCAACCGGCAGGCGCACCAAGAAGCGCGCCCCGTGGGGCTCGGCAGCCTCCACCCAGACCTGGCCGTGGTAGGTCTTGACCAGCTCGGAGACGATGGCGAGGCCGAGGCCTCCCGACCCGCGCCGGTCCGCGCGATCGGTCTCCACCCTGGTGAAGCGCTCGAAGACATCCTGGCGCAGGGGCTCGGGGATGCCCGGACCGTCGTCGGTCACCGACAGCGTGACCTGCCGGTCCACCTCTCTCACCGAGTAGGAGACGCACGTCCGGGCGTGCCGGGTGGCGTTGGACGACAGGTTCTCGATGATCCGCATCATGTCGACCTCCCGGGCGAGCACCTGCCCGGCCGACACCTCGGAGACGTCGATCTCGAGCAGCGACCGCCGTCGGACCTGTTCGGCTTGTGCCAGCACCAGCTCGTCCAGGTCGACCAGCCGGGGAGGTGGCCCCTTTCGCCGCCCGTTGAGGGAGTCGAGCGTCAGCAGCTCGTCGGCGAGCATGTCCAGGCGCTGCAGCTCGCTCAGCGCGACCTCTTGGCTGCGCCGCGTACCCTCGCCCTGGGGGTCGTCCGTCTCGAGCGCAGCGCGCAGGGCGGCGATGGGACTCCGGAGCTCGTGGCTCGCGTCGGCAATGAACTGACGCTCCCGCTCGACGCCCCCCTGGAGTCGTTCGAGCATGACGTTCATCGTGCCCACGAGACGATCCAGCTCGTCCCCGCTGCGAGAGCTGGGCACGCGCTCGTCGAGCTGCCCGACCGAGATGTCGGCGACCGCCGCGCGGACGTCCTCGACGCGCCGCATGGCTCGTCCGACGACGAGCCAGATCAGCACCGCCAGACCCACCGCCAGTAGCGGCAGGAGCACCACCAACAGCACCGTGAGCGAGTTCTCGGCCTCCACGATCTGGTTGATGACCTGGCCGTTGATCAGGATGGGACCCTTGGCCGACCCGATGTGCTGCTCCAGCAACCGCACGTAGCCGAATCGGTCGGTGTGGATCGTCATGAACCGGGGCGCCACGAGACCCGGGTGCACCGGGACGAGGGGTGGTTGTCCCTTGAGATTGACGCTCGACCCGATCAGGGTGCCGTTCGGGAGGAAGAACTGGCCGAGCTGGCCGGCGGGGCTCGTGCTCGGGAGATACGCGTGGTGGACGATCCGGACGGCGTAGTACGTCGAGCTGTTCGAGAGCCCCTGGTCGACCTGACCCAGGAGGTGCGACTTGACGGCCTGCAGGAGGACCACTCCCACGACGACGAGCGCCGCGACGACCACCACCATGGCCATCGAAGTGATCCGAAACCGGAGCGAACGAAAGAACATGTCCTACGGATCTGCGACGCAGAAGCGGTAGCCGACCCCGTGGACCGTTCCGATGACCGGCCGGGCAAAGGCCGGCTCGAGCTTCCTTCTCAGGTTGCGCACGTAGACCTCGGCGATGTTGCGGTCCCCGCTGAAGTCCGCCCCCCACACGTTGTTGACCAGCTCCGCCTTGTTGACGGCGCCGCCCTTGGCCACCATGAGGGCAGCCAGCACCTCGACCTCCCGTCCAGAGAGCGCCACCTCTGCGCCCGCATAGGCACAGAGCCTCCGCACGGGGTCGAGTGTGATCCCGTCGATGGTGATCTGCCGGCCGGAGAACCACTGGGACCGCCGGATCAGGGCGCGAACGTGTGCGAGGAAGACCGTCATCGACACCGGCTTGATGAGGTAATCGTCTGCCCCGGTGTCGAGCGCTTCCGCCTCGTCCCACTCCCCGGCCTTGGCGGTCAGCATCAAGATGGGAACGTCGTGACCTCGCCGGCGCAGCTCGGCACAGGCGAGGAAGCCGTTCATGGCCGGCAACAGGATGTCCATGATCACCAGGGCGTAGTCACCACTACGGGCCCGTTCGTATCCGGTGCGCCCGTCGAACGCGAGGTCGCACGTGAACCCGGCGGACTCCAGCGCGCGCCGGAGGCTGGACGCCAACGAAGGGTCGTCCTCCACGACCAGGATTCGCATCGACATGCGCCCCCAGGATCACGGGCCTCTCGGCACGCCCATGACCACGGCTGCCGACTCTAGTGGCGCCGCGGCTGGAGAGGCCTGGAACCAGGGTGCCAATTGCCCTCAATGGGCGCAGGAAACCCGGTTTCTGAGCGTACGCTCAGGATCTCGGCGGACGGCGTGGATAGCGGACGGCGTGGACGGGCACTACGGGTCGCGAAGCAGGCGAACCCCGCGCTCTCTGACCGCCTGGTGAAGGTTCTCGAGGGTCACGGATTCGAGCCCGGCTGCCGTGCGGAGGAACGGCTCGAACAATCGCCAGCCCAGCGCGAGTGCGGCGGCGTGGCCGGCGGCGAGTCGCGCCTCGGTCTCCCCGTGCACGTGCCCACGGGCCTGCTCGACGAGGTCGGAGACGAACGGGAAGTTCTTCTGCATCTGTTCGACGGGGTACCCGTCGAGGATGGTCCGGGCGACGACCCGGAGGTGACGGTCGGCCATCGCTTCCATCTCCTCCTGGGACGTCCCGTTGCCGTAGCGCTCCTGGAGCGCGTCACTCAGGTGGTTGAGGGCCGCGGCGACCAGATCGTCCTTGGCGCCGAAATGGCGGTAGACGAGACCGTGGTTGACGTCGGCGCGGGCGGCGATGTCCCGCACCGAGGTGGCCATGGGCCCGCGTTCGGCGAACAGATCCGTGGCCGCCGTCAGGATGGCGCCCATCACGTCCACGCGCCCGCGGGGCCGTGACCGCTTCTTCTCGATCGGGCTTCTTGTTGTAGTCACTCGACTACGATAGGCTCCCAGCATGACGCAGACCACCCCTCTCGTCGAGGGTCTCGGTCGTTCGGAGCAGCCGTCCGCAGGTCCTGAGCTCACGAGGTTCCGCGACTTCCCCCTGATCGTCGGACCCCACCTCCACCTCGTCGCAGAACGAGACCGCCTCGACGGCCTCCGGTGGGATCACTTCGAGGCGATGCAGCTCGGTGCGACGATCGGGGCCGAGCTCACGGGGATCGACCTCGCAGGAGAGCTCAGCGCTCGAGCGATCGAGGAGATCGGGCGAGCCCTCCACGAGTACAAGGTGATCTTCTTCCGCGGCCAGGCCATGACCTCCGAGCAGCACGTGGCCTTCGCTCGGCGCTTCGGCGAGCTGGAGGAGCACCCCTTCCTGCCCCCAAACACCTCCGAGCCCGAGCTGGTGCGCTTCGCCAAGGACGACCAGCAGCGGGGGTACGAGAACTCCTGGCACCACGACGTGACCTGGCGAGAGTGCCCGTCGATGGGGGCGATCCTCCACGCCGTTTCGGTCCCACCCCTCGGCGGCGACACCCTCTTCGCCGACATGTATGCCGCCTACGAATCGCTCGACGCAGAGACGAGACGACAGATCGACGGGCTCACGGCGGTCCATGACTTCACGCAGTCGTTCGGCAGCCTCATGGACGACGAGCAGCTGGCGGCGATGCAGGCTCGCTTCCCGGCGGTGCGCCACCCCGTGGTGTGCACCCATGCCGTCACCGGAAGGCGCTACCTCTACGTCAACCGCAACTTCGTCAGCCACATCGAGGGCCTCGAGAGCGACGAGAGCACCGCGCTCTTGGACCGGCTGTCCCGGCAGGCCGACTACCCGGAGCACCAGTGCCGATTCCGCTGGTCACCCGACGCCGTCGCCTTTTGGGACAACCGGGCCGTGCAGCACTACGCGGCCAGCGACTACTGGCCCCACCGCCGGGTGATGGAGCGGGCGTCCATCTGCGGCGAGCGTCCGGTGGCCTGAACCGTCCCCAAACGGATCGTCGCCCGCGAGGTCCGGATTCCATCGGCTGCAAGAGGACGACGGACTGGGCGGGTCGCCGAGAAAGGCCCGGCGGGGAGAGGAACGGCAAGGCCTTCACGAGACCTTGGTCCCTTCCCTGAGACCACCCACGTCGGGCACGATGGGTTGGATGGGTTCGGCGGACGCTCGGCCTGCGAAGGGGTCCTGGTTCTCGGGAAAGACCGATCTGCTGCTCCTCGTCGTGACGGTGGCCCTCCTGGGGGCCGGGGGTCTCCTTCACCTGGCCGGGGCGGGTAGCACCGGAGACCTCCTGTGGATCGCGGCGGGCTCCGTGGGCGCCGCCGTCACCCTCTGGTCCATGGTCGAGAGTCTCCGGCACGGCCGGCTGGGTATCGACGTGATCGCCCTGCTCGCCCTCGTCGGCGCCTTGGCGGTCGGCGAGTACTTGGCGGCATCGGTCATCGCGGTCATGGTCGCCACCGGGCGGGCGCTCGAGGAATGGGCGGCCGGTCGAGCTCGGCGGGACCTCAATGCCCTACTCGAGAGGGCACCGACGCAGGCCCATCGCTACGACGGCGGCTCGCTCGAGACCGTTCCCCTCGACGACGTGAGGATCGCAGACCTGCTGATGGTGGGTCCCGGCGAGATCGTCCCGGTCGACGGCACGGTGCAGAGCGGCACCGCGGTGCTCGACGAATCGGCCCTCACCGGCGAGGCACTCCCCGTCGAGCGCTCGGCCGGAGAGGCCGTCCGCAGCGGAGCCGTCAACTCGGGAAGTCCCTTCGATCTGCGGGCAACGACGCGAGCGGACGACAGCACCTACGCCGGGATCGTGCGGCTGGTGGCGAAAGCCGAAGCCTCGCAGGCGCCCTTCGTTCGACTCGCGGACCGCTATGCCCTGTGGTTCTTAGGCGTGACCCTCCTGCTGGGTGGCATCGCGTGGATCCTCGGCGGCGCGTCGCGCGCGGTTGCCGTCCTCGTCGTCGCCACACCGTGCCCGCTCGTCCTCGCCGCGCCGGTCGCCTTCGTCTCGGGATTGTCGTTGGCGGCTCGGCGCGGCGTGGTCATCAAGGGCGGGGCCGTCCTGGAGCGCCTCGCCCGCTGCACGACGGTCCTCTTGGACAAGACGGGCACCCTCACCGCGGGTGAGCCGGTGCTCTCCTCGATCATCCCTGCCGGGGCCCTTCCGGCTGGCGAGGTCCTCACGCTTGCCGCCTCCCTCGATCAGGTCTCCCCCCACGTCTTGGCGAGCGCCGTCGTGCGGGCGGCAGGGGACCGAGCCACCGGGGACGGGACGGTCGGCAAAGCGTGCGGCGAGCTCACACTCCCTACCAACGTCGAGGAGGCCGCGGGCCAGGGCATCCGGGGACTCGTGGAGGGGAGACCGGTTTCGGTGGGCAAGGCCGCCTGGGTCGGGGTGGTCGGCACGCCACCGTGGGTGCGCGAGGCTCGCCGGAGGGCCCGCATCGACGGGGCGCTGACCGTCTTCGTGGGGGCCGACGGCCAAGCGGTGGGCGCCCTCCTGTTCGACGATCCGATCCGTCCCGACGCCGCCCGCACCTTGCGACGGCTCCGGCGCAACGGCATCGAGCGCATCGTGATGGTGACCGGCGACCGAGAGGAGGTCGCGGAGGCGGTGGGTTCCTTCATCGGCGTCGACCAGGTCCTCGCCGAGCGCACTCCGCCGGAGAAGCTGGAAGCCGTCGAGCTGGAGCGGCGGAACGCCCCGACGGTCATGGTGGGCGACGGCATCAACGACGCCCCCGCCCTGGCGCTCGCAGACGTCGGGGTGGCGATGGGGGCGAGGGGCGCGACAGCCTCGTCGGAGGCTGCGGACGTGGTCCTGGCCGTGGACCGGATCGACCGCCTGGGTGAGGCCCGCACCCTGTCCGTGCGGACCCGACGCATCGCGCTCGAGAGCGTGGTCTCGGGGATGGGGATGTCGCTCGCCGCCATGGGGCTGGCTGCAGCCGGCCTCCTCCCTGCACTCTGGGGCGCCCTGCTCCAGGAGGCGATCGACGTGGCGGTCATTCTGAACGCGATGCGCGTCCTCCGTTGGCGCCCGACCGAAGCCCACCTGGGCCCGACGGATGCCGCGCTCGCGCAGCGATTCCAGAGCGAGCACCGGGCGATCGAAGCCGACCTCCTCCGGCTGAAGGCGACGGCCGATTCCCTCGGCTCGCTGCCCCCCTCAGAAGCGCTCGAGCAGCTCCGGGCGATCTACGAGCTGCTCCGTCGCGAGGTCCTTCCGCACGAGGAGGCCGAGGAGTCGGTCCTCTACCCGGCCCTCAACCGGGTCCTGGGCGGCACGGATCCGACCGGGCCGATGAGCCGGGGCCACGCGGAGATCACCCATCGGATCCGGCGCCTCGGCCGCTTCCTCGACGAGCTCCGGGACGAGGGGCCCGACGACGTGGAGACCGCCGATCTCCGCAACCTGCTCTACGGACTCCACGCGATCCTGAGCCTCCATACGGCGCAGGAGGAGGAGAGCTACCTGTCCCTCGGCGACCTGCACGACGGGGCGAGCGGCCCGGTCGCCTCCCGCAACGTCGGGGCATCCCTCGTCCGAACCCCGCCTTCGCGCACGGGGCCACCCGGGACCCGCTAACCGAGCACGGCCCGGGCCTCGACCACCGCATAGACGACCAGCACGTACGCCGCGACCGGGTCAGCCCACCACCACCCGAGGGCCGCGTCGAGCGCCAGTCCCAGGACGACGGCGGTGGCCAAGACGCCGTCGACCAGGGTCACCCGGGCCTCGTGGCGCAGCACGGGGTTGTCGAGCGCACATCCCGTGTGCTCCTTTCCGTAGGCGAGAGCAAACATGACCAGCGCGGTCGCGGCCGTCCAGGCCAGGCCCAACCTGCTCGTGCCCCCTCGAAAGCCGAGGGCCAGCACGACCGAGCTCTGGATGGCGAGGTAGCCGGCGAGGAGAACGAAGGCGACCCCGATGAGCCTCAGTGCCCGCCGCCGGCGACCGGCGTCGGTGCCGGTGAGCTCCCAGATGACCACCACGGATGCGCCGATCTCGATCAACGAGTCCAGCCCGAAGCCGGCGAGGGCCACCGAGCGGGCGCCAAGCGCGGTCGCGAGCAGGATCGCCGTTCCGGCAACGTTCCAACCGAGGGTGATGCCCTCGAGCGCGAAGCCTCGACGACGCAGTCGTTGGAAACGGGCGGTGCCGGTGGGCGAGGACGTGACGATCGGGATCAGCCCAGCATGTACCCGCCAGCGTCCACCAGGATCGACTGGCCGGTGATCGTGCGGCTCTCGTCACTGGCCAAGAACAGCGCCAGGTTGGCCACGTCCTCGGCCGTCGAGATGTCCTGCAGCGCCACCCCGGAGAGCAGGCGGGACCGCTGCTCGTCGTACTCCACCCCTCGCTCGTCCGCCGTCCGACGGACCCAGTTGCGCCAGAGCTCCGTGTCGATGCCGCCCGGGACGAGGCAGTTGCACCGGATCCCGTAGGGGCCGACCTCGAGGGCGACGTTCTTGGTGAGGGCGCGCAGCGACGCCTTGGCGGTGACGTAGTGGCTCTTGCCGGGAACGCCCCGGAACCCCGCGGTCGACGAGAAGTTGATGATCACGCCGGCACGTCGCTCGAGCATGGACTGCTTCAGCGCCTCGCGGGTACAGAGCATCGCCGCGGTGACGTCGACCGCGATCGTGGCGTTCCGAATTCTCGAGGGTCTGCTCCCAGATGGGCAGGTCGGTACCGGGTGTCGCCGCGTTGTTGCACAGGACGTCGACCCGACCAAAGGTCTCGACGCAACGAGCCACCATCGCCGTCACGTCGGACTCGATGGTCACGTCCGCCCGCATGGCGACCGCGTCGGCACCACAGGCGGCGGCCACGTCAAAGACCAGCTCCTCGCGCCGCGCCGCCACGAGCACCTGGGCCCCCTGGTCGACGAACAGCTGCGCCATCACCGGGCCGAGTCCCGTGCTCGCCCCGGTGATGATGGCCACCTTCCCCGCCAACCGGCCCTCCGTCATCGTGCCCTCCCTCCCGATCGTGGTCCCGGGCCTGCCCTGGCAGACCCCGTACCCGAACGTAGACGGAATGGGTTGAGCGATAATCCCGTGTCCGTCGGTGCGCTGTCGCGGGAGGGATCGGAGCCGGGATGTTGGAACGTGGGACCTACCAGAGTCTGGACGCCCTCGGTATCGCCGAGCTCGTCCGCGGTGGCGAGGTCACCGCGGACGAGGTGCTCGATACGGCCCTGGGGATCATCGACGAGAAGAACCCGTCGATCAACGCCGTGGTCAGCCGGATCGACGACCTGGCGCGCCAAGCGGTGCGGGCCGGGCTCCCGAGCGGGCCGTTCACGGGCGTGCCCTTTGCCATCAAGGACCTCGGGCTCGCGTGCGCCGGGTCGATCACCACCAACGGGTCCCGGTTCTTCCGTGACCACCTGGACGACCACGACAGTGAGATCGTCGCCCGCTACCGCGCCGCGGGCCTGGTGATCGTCGGCCGGACCAACGCTCCCGAGTTCGGGCTGAACCCGAGCACCGAGCCCTTGCTCCACGGGCCGACGCGGAACCCCTGGGACATCTCCCGCATCGCCGGCGGGTCGAGCGGCGGGGCGGCCGCGGCAGTGGCGGCTCGCATGATGCCCGCCGCCCACGCCAGCGACGGCGGGGGATCGATCCGCTCTCCGGCGGCGTGCTGCGGGGTCGTCGGACTGAAGCCCACCCGGGCGCGGCTGTCGCTCGCGCCCGACGAGGGTGAGGCGTGGTGCGGGTTCCACACGGACCACGTCGTCAGCCGGAGCGTGCGCGACAGCGCCGCCATGCTGGACGTCGCCGCGGGGCCCGCGCCGGGAGATCCGTATTGGGCCGGGCCGCCCTCGAGGCCCTTCGGCGCCGAGGTCGGGTCCGACCCGGGTCGCCTCCGGATCGCTCTCATGCTGCGCGCTCCGGGAGGTACGAGGGTCGACCCGGAATGCCGGAACGCAGCGGAGGAGGCGGCCCGCCTCTGCGAGTCGCTCGGTCACGATGTCGAGCCCGCCGAGCCGGGCTACGACCACCCCCGGCTCATGTCCGCCTCGACCGCCATCGTCGGCGCGTGCACCGCCGACATCGTCGACCGGCGAGCGGAAGAGCTCGGTCGCGCGCCGGGCGAGGACGACCTCGAGGCCGCGACCCACCTGCTCGTCGGCCGGGGCCGCCAGGTGAGCGGCGCACAACTCGTCGACGCCGTGCGCACCGCGCACGTCATCTCCCGGCAGATCAGCACGTTCTTCGAGCGCTACGACGTGCTGATCACCCCCGCCCTGGGCCAGCTCCCGCCCGTGCTCGGGGTGTTCGACGCGAACCGTCAGGACTTCGAGACCTACATCGAGGCCGTGGTCGGCTTCACCCCGTTCACCATGACGTGGAACGCCACCGGCCAGCCGGCCGTCTCCCTGCCGCTGTCCGAGACCACCTCGGGGTTCCCGGTCGGCGTGCAGTTCGTTGGCCGGTTCGGCGACGAGGCGACCCTCATCCGCCTCTCCAGCCAGCTCGAGTCCGCCAGGCCGTGGGCCGACCGCCGGCCATCGGGGGGAACCTAGAGCAGGCTCTCCCCGGTCAGTCCGCTGCCGGGTGGTATGCGAGGTGCACCACACCGCTGTGGTACGAGTCGCAGGAGAGGAGGTCGAGCCGCCGCGGGGAGGCGCCTTCGGGGAAGAGCCGGGGTCCGGTCCCCACGGCGACCGGATAGACGAACAGGTGCAGCTCGTCGACCAGCCCGTCCGCCATCATGGCGCGCACCAGGGTGCCGCTACCGCTCACGTAGATCCCACCGTCGGCGCCGTCCTTGAGCCGCCGGACCGTCGCGGGGTCGTAGGCACCGACGGACTCTGAACGGGCCCATTCCACCGAGGCGGGGCTGGCACCGACGACGTACTTGGGCGTGTCGTTCATGAACGGCGCGCCGGGATCTTGGTCGGCGGTACGCGTGGACCAGGCGGGAGCGAACATCTCGAACGTGCGGCGACCGAGCAGGATCGCCGCGGAGCCGCCCATGATCCCTCCGATCGCCTCTCCCATCTCCGGGTCGAACGGGAAGTCCATCGTCCACGTCGGGGTGTCGATGACCCCGTCCAGGGTGATGAACTCGTGCACACGGATCGCTCCCATCGTCGCGTCTCCTCTCTCGGCGGTTGTTCGGGTAGACGAAAGGGTCGCCGGGGAATCATCGGTGAGCGATCCCCGAACGTCTCCCCGCGGGGTCGGACCAATCCCCTTCCCCGGCGACTCGTCGACGGCAGGGCCAATCGGACGCCCGGGACACGCGAAGGGATGCCGCTGGCGCGTGCTCAGCCCAGGTAGTCGGCGAACCGGCGGAGGTAGGCGGCGAAGCGGTGCTCCAACGCCTCGTCGGTCATCCCGAAGAGGGCGCCGTCGTACTCGTGCCGGCCGTACTTGTCCTTCGGGTTCTCGCTCCGCCAGCTCAGCATCCGCGTGACGGCTTCGTCGGGTAGATCATCGCCGAGCCAGTCGTAGAGCCTGCGGATCTGCGAGACGGGATCGGACTGGAATTCGCTGAATCCGACATCGAGGAACTTGGCGTCTCTGGCCGGGGACTGCCGGAAGCTCATGCTCCGATCGACCGCGATGCCCCACTGCTCCATGTTGAGCTCGCCCACGTAGACGGGGTCGATGCCCGGAGTGCCGGCCTGCAGCATCGTGTAGTAGAGATCCGAGACCGACGGCAGGACCTTCGCGACGTCACGATGGGTCTGGACGAACCGGGCCCCGGGAAAGACCTTCTCGTAGTCCTCCAGGAACATCGTGTGGGTCGGGCTCTTGAGCCGCCAGCGTCTCTCGGGCGTCTTCCACTGGAGCAGCTTCAGCACGCGCTTCTCGTAGCGATAGGTCGGCTCCATGTCGCAATCGATGAACCACTCGGCGTACGACGGGATCCGGCCGGAGACCAGGAAGATCTGGGCCTTGAACTCGAGAGCCATCAGGTCGTGGTCCTCCATCGGCCCCGTCGCCGACTGGGGCAGCATCGATCGCAGACGGTCCGCCATGACACTCTGACCGGCCTCCACCATGGCCCGGGCCACCGCGATGCGGTCCTCGTCGTCCTCCGGTGACAGGCCGGGTGGAGGGCATGGGGCCAGCTCTTCCCACATCCGAAGGCTGCGGTACGACCCGTCCAGGGCGAGCATGTGCGACAGCGCGGTCGACCCCGTGCGCGGAAACCCGACGCCGAGCAGCTCGATCTCCACCTCTTGGTCGTCGATCTCGGGATGCCGGGCGTAGCAGTCCTCGATCCGCAGCCGGTTGACGAGGGGACGAACGAGCGAGGCGTAGAACGCCTGCTCGCCAAACTCGTTGAACCTCGCCTCCGTGACCGCAGCGCGGATGAGGACCTCCAGGCCCTCACGCCAGGTGTCCCCGCCGAAGTCGTCCAGGCCCGCTTCCGACTTGGCCTTCTCGATCACGTCGTCCATACGCGCCGCGACGCGCCCGTTGCCGTCGGCACGCATCATGACGACGTGATCTGGTCTCCCCGGGTGGAGCGCTCCATCATCCCGTTGGCCGTCTCGCCCTCCCAGGTGTAGCGAGCCAGCGCCTGTTGCAGGACCGGAAAGTCCGGGTTCGACCCGACACCTCTCATGACCATGAAGTTCGACATGATCGACGTGCCCTCGATCCTGGTCGTCCCCGTGGCGGTCTCGAGCACGACCGAGACGTCCTCCCCGCTGGGTTGCAGGCGGCGCAGCCAGGGCGCCTCGACCACCCAGGCCGGGATGAGCTCTCCCTCACCGTCGAACACGTAGCCCTCGTTGTAGGTCGGGAGGCCGTCCTCGCGGGGCGGGTACACGATGTAGCCGAAGCCCCTCCCGCCGGGAAACATCGCCGACTGCCAGGCATGTCCACGAAACGTTCCCAGCCGGCGGACGCCCTGCCGCCGGACCCGAAGCGCACCCCCGTCGATTCGGTGCTCGGAGTCCCCAATTCGAATCGTGCCCGTGGCTCGCGACAGCTGCTCGAAGCGCGGGCCCCCCATGAGCGCACCCTCGTCCTGCTCCTCGAGCACGCGCTTGGCCTCCGGCAGGAGGGCACCGTTCTCCCAGGGCGGCGCGACCGACGTCATGTCGATCTCGACCTCCACCGGTACGCTCGGCTCGTTGCCCGACCGGATCCCGGCGATCTGATCGTCGACGGTGGCTTCGACGGTTGGGCCGTCCAGCCGCATCCTCCAGTGTCGGAAGGGCTCGACGAGCTCGAACGCCAGCGGGCCGGCACCGAGGATCCGCGGCTGGCCATCGGCGCCCAGGGGATCGTGGACGTCTCCCGAACCGAACAGGTTGAGGTTCCACCCGCTGCCGGTCGTGATGTTGACCTGGATCTCGTGGGTGTCCCACTGATCGGCCACGGCTTCGACGCCGACACGCGGCATGCCGATCTCCTCGCCGCCGTCCCATATCCACGCGTTCACCGACTCGCGCATGAGCGGATCCTCCGGCTGCGAGCCGAAGACGAATTCTCGTTCCGCACCCAGACCGGCTGTCAGATCGACCGACACGCTCATCCCTCCTCGATCGTGATCGCCTGCTCGGGACAGGCCTCTGCCCCCCGCCGGGACGCCTCCTCGAGGCCGGGGGCCACCGTCTGTTCCGACGTGACGTTGTAGCCGAGCTCGTCGAGCTCGTAGACCTCGGGCGCCGCGGCTCGGCAGCGGGCATGGCCGCTGCACCGGTTGGTGTCGACACGGATCCGCACGTCGCTCGACCTCCTTGTCGGGCTCAGGAACCTCTGGGACGGGGCGGGAAGACGGCGGGCAGCTTGGCCCATCCTCCGATGGACGCCCAGTTGGGGTATTCGACGACCGCTTCGTCGACGATGCGGTAGTCGGGGATGCGATCCAGCAGCTCGTCGAGCATCTCGGTGAAGACGATACGTGCCAGGTGCGAGCCGGGACAGCGATGAATGCCGGCACCGAAGGAGAGGTGTCGATTGGGGAACCGATCGATGACGAAGAGATCCGGATCGTCGAAGGCGAGGGGATCGCGACCGGCCGCGGTCTCGCTCAGGAGGACCCGGTCCCCGGCCCGCATCGGACAGCCCCCGAATTCGATGTCGCCGGTCACCGTGCGGGCGTGGGTGCGTGCCGGGGGATAGAGGCGCAAGAACTCCTCGGTGGCCGACTCGAGCAGCGTCCGATCCTCCACGAGGCGGGCCCGGTCGCCGGGCCGGCGGTGGAGGTGCAACAGCGCCGCACTCGCCAGCGCACTCGTCGTGTCGACGCCCCCACCGATCGTCATGAAGACCAGGGCCTCGGCGAGCTCCGTCGAGACGGGTTGCCCTTCGATGTCCGAGTGCAAGATGGCGGTGAGGCCGTCGTCACGCGGTCGGACGACCCGGGCGGCGACCTCTTCCCTCACCCTCCCCATAACCGCAAGGAAGGCCTTGCCGGCCGGGCCTTGCTCCGGCGATCCGTGGGGGTACGCCAAGGGGTCGTGGATGGCCTGCGACATCATCTCCCAGTCCGATCTCGGGAAGCCCAGCCATTCGAGGGTGACGGCCGCCGGAACCGGGAAGGCGAATTCGGTCACGAGCTCGCACCGGCCGCTCTCCATGGCCGCGTCGAGGCATTGGCTCGCCCAATGACGGGCCCGGGGGCGCAGGAGCTCCGAGGCGGCCGGCGACAGCTGGCGCGCCAGGACCCGTCGCACCGGCTGCCACTCGGGGGGATCCATCTCCTCCGGCACCAGGCGGGGGATCTGGGCGTTCCCGAGGGTGATGGAAGAGACCCGGGGATCGGTCCGAGCCGACGAGAACTGCTCCCAGCTCCGGAAGGCCTCGGCGACCTGCTCGTAGCCGGAGACGACCCAGTGACCCCCGTTGCGCGGCGTCCAGGCGACCGGGCAGGCGGACCGCAGGGCGTGCCACGCGGCGTCGTTCTCCGCCATCGTCGTCGGGGCGAGGACGTCCCAGTCCACGACGGGGCTCCGACTCGGAGGTGCGTCCGTGCTCACTGACCCCTCATTTGTGCGGCCTCTCGGCGGGCGAGACCTGGTGGAACCGCCCCCGCCTTTCGGGCCAACGTTCCATTATCCTGCCGCATGACCGGTGAGCCGATCCCTCCGTCCGCCGAGCCGGTGCTCCCCGCCTACGGCTCGGCCTGCATCGACTCGGTCGTGCCCGCCCTCCTCGCTCCGGATCGCGCCGGGTCGGACGTCTTGCCTCGCCCCGCCCGTGAGGCGGAGCAGGTTGTGCTGCTGGTCCTCGACGGGCTGGGTTGGGATCAACTGAAGGAGCGGTCGGCCGAATTGTCGACGTTCCGCTCCATGGAGGGTGGTCCGATCACCTCGATCGTGCCGTCCACAACGGCGGCCGCCCTGACCTCCATCACGACGGGCCTGCCGCCCGCAGCGCACGGAGTCATCGGCTATCACGTCTACGTCCACGGGGCGGGGGTCCTGAACGTCCTCGGATGGTTCACCGCGGACGGGGACGCCAGGGAGTCCGTTCCTCCCGAATCCTTTCAGCCCGAGCCGCCCTTTCGTGGCACCAGGGTCCCGGTCGTCACCCGGGCCGAGTTTGCCGGCAGTGGGTTCACGAGTGCGCACCTCCGCGGCAGCGCGACGCACAGTTGGCGTTTCCCGTCCAGCATCCGGGTCGAGGTGGCCCGACTCCTGGCGGAGGGCGAGCGGTTCGTCTATGCCTACTACGACGGGATCGACCAGGTCGCTCACGAGTTCGGTCTAGGGGCGCACTACGAAGCGGAGGTTCATGCGGTCGATCGGCTGGTGGGCGACATCCTCGCCGACCTTCCCGACGGTGCCGCCCTCGTCGTGACCGCCGACCATGGCCACCTCCACGTCGGGCAATCGCTGATCTCGATCGACGCGGAGGTCATGTCCGACGTGCTCTTCGTCTCCGGGGAGGCACGGTTCCGGTGGCTCCACGTCCCTCCGCACGCGCTCGACCGGGTGGTCGAGCGGGCCAGTGCGGCCTACAACCGGATCGCCTGGGTACGGACGCGAGAAGAACTGCTCGATGACGGCTGGTTCGGCGACCATCCGAGCCCCGCCGTGAAGGAACGCATGGGTGACGTGGCGCTCATCGCCCGGGCCGCGGTCGCCTTTCTCGATCCTGCCGATCCGATCGAGGCCCGCTTCGTCAGCCGCCACGGATCCCTCACCTCGGCGGAGATGTGGGTGCCACTGCTGGCGTGGAAGCCGTAGTTGCTCCTTGGCCGTAGTTGCTACTTGACCGTGAAGCCGGCGTCGACGGGAAGGGTCACGCCCGTGATGTAGCGAGCCATGTCCGAGGCCAGGAAGAGGACGGCGTCGCTGATGTCGCGTGGCTGCAGGAGCTCGACCGGCAGGAGGTTGGTCAAGCTCGACGAGGCCTCGGGAAACTCGCCGAGGAACTTCTCCATGGCCGGGTTCCGGACCATCATGGTGTCGACGCCCGTCGGGTGAACGCTGTTGACGCGGATACGTGCGGCAGACAGCTCCACGGCGTACTGCCGCATCAGTCCCACGACACCGTGCTTCGCCGCACCGTAGGCCTCGTGGCCGAACGAGCCGGGAGACGAAAGACCCTTCAGCCCGGCGGTCGAGGAGGTCAGGATCATCGAACCACCCTCACCGCGTTGGATCATCGGGTGCATGCAGGCCCGGACCGTGTTCCACACCCCGGTGAGGTTGACGGCGATCACGTCTTCCCAGGCGGCTTCGATCTCCTCCTCCGTCGCATCGATGCCCATCGTCGCGATCCCGGCGTTGGCGACCACGACATCGATGTGTCCGAGCTGGTCGATCCCCGCCGCCACCGCGTCCCGCAATTCGCGGGAGTGACGGACGTCGGCCCTCTGCATGACGGCGCGTCGCCCGGCCCTCTCGATCAGCTCGGCAGTCTCCTGCAGCTCCTCGGCCGATCCCAGCGAGTACGGCACCGAGGCGATGTCGGCGCAGACGTCGACGCCGATGATGTCCGCACCCTCCTCCGCCAGGCGCACCGCGTGCGCGCGGCCCTGCCCCCTTGCCGCTCCGGTGATGAATGCGACCTTTCCTTCGAGCAGCGTCATGCCGAAGACAATAGTGGGGCGCCGGGCTACGCAGCGGGCCTAGAAATGCTCCAGCGCTTTGGTGGTGATGATCTTGATCTCGTCCGGCGTGGCCGGACGGGATCGGCCCGAGACCCAGTCGGCCTCGTCTCGATAGCAGACGGTCAATTCGCGTACGGCCTTGAACGCCATCCGGATGATGGTCACCGTGCCCGGAAGCTGCCGGCCATCGTGAAGCTCGTGGGCAAGTTGGAAATACCGATCCCCTGCGGTGAGCGTCGTCCCGGTGCCGGACAGCCTCACCGTGCCGGTGGTGCGGGCATCCTCGTCGGGCGGGAGGTACCGCATGCGGTGATACTCGACGCCGGAGGCGTCCTCCTCGTAGCGGGTGTTGATCAGCTCGCCGGCGATGACGGTGGACGTGAAGTCGTAGGGGTGGTCGTGCACCGGAGGCTCCGAGACGCAGGAGGTCGGGTCCCACACGTGGAGGCGGTATTCCCGACGGTCGTCGAGCCGGAGGCCGAGAAGCCCGATGCCCTGCATCGTCCAGGGGAGGTCCTGCGCGTGCTCGAGGATCGTGCGAACGAGGGCCCCACTCGGTGCGTCGTCCATCGGTCCTCCCTCAGTTGCCCCCACCGGGTTCGGCGCGTCCCGAGTAAACTACATCGGTGTAGTTCCGTCCACCCGCTGACCGGCGCCGCTGCCTGCGCCCGTCACGAGGGCGCGAGCTGGCCCATGATCGTCTGGAGATCGAAGTAGTCGCGCCACAGCGTGATGAGACCTTCGCGCACGACGAACACTCCGGCGACGGGCAGCTCGGCCCATTTCCCATCGATGAGGAAGCGGTCGACGCGCTCGTTCATCACGAGGTCGCCGTCGGCGAGCTGCCGGTCGATGCGCCACTCGCCGTCGTCGGTAGTGGCCATGAGGAACTCGAGCTGTTCCTTGACCGCCTCCCGACCGCGGACGGCGGCGATCGGCATGTTGTGGTACTCGACGTCCTCGGCGAGGAGCGGCAACGCCGTGTCGTAGTCCCGCTTGGCAGCGGCGGCGAGGAATGTGTTCACGATCTCGAGTGGTGTCATCATGCCTTCCAGGTTGGTCAGAACGGACGCGGTCGGCGGTCATGCTCTCCGCGATCGACGCCCTCTGCAACCGCCGGCGGCTCGTCGGCGATCCTCGATCGATTTGACCGGTGCGGCGACCTTGCGGGCGACCAGCATCAAGCACATCTCCCCGCCGCTGGACCATGACCTTCTGCCCGAACCCGCCCCCGGTGTCCCGCATGACACAAGCGCGATCGGGAGATGCCGTCTGAGGGTTCGTCTGTCCCAGAAACTCCGAGACAGAACAGAGTGGAGACGATGGGACTCGAACCCACGACCCCCTGCTTGCAAAGCAGGTGCTCTTCCAACTGAGCTACGTCCCCCGAGGGTGCCGTGTACGGCGCAGGCCACCGCCGACATCCGGTGGGCACCACATCGTATGCCCTGGCTTCTATGATCCTTCAATCGCCAGCTGTCACTACGAGCTGACGCGCCGCTCCCGGGCGCCACGTGAGCGCGTCTGGGCGCTCGTCGCCGACGGCCGGACGTGGAAGGACTGGGCCGGCGTCCGCCAATCGAGCCTGGAGGTCGAGGGCGAGGGCGACCCCAACGGCGTCGGCTCCATCCGCAAGCTCGGCTACCCTCCCCTCGCCGGAAGCCGCGAGCAGGTCGTCGTGCACGAGCCTCCCCACCACCTCGGATACGTGATCTTGTCGGGCACCCTGCCCGTCAAGAACTACCGCAGCGACGTGTTCTTGGAGGATGCGCCGGAGGGGGGAACGCTGATCACCTGGAAAGGGTCGTTCGACCCCCTGATCCCCGGGACGGCGTCGGTGATGCAACGGGTCGTGGCCGGCACCATCGGTCGTTTCGCGAGACAGGCCGCAGCCCGGGCCGAGCACACCTAGGAGGGTGGCCTCTCAGAGACCTCGACACGTGCGGCAAGGTCCCTCGCCCGCCGTGCGCCGCCGACGGGCGACGGTGCTGGCCGGAGCACTGGTGCTGGTCCTCGTGGTGGTGGTGATCGTGCTCGTGGCCGGCCGGAATGGCGGGGGCGGAAAGAGCCAAGGCACCACGACCTCGGCGCTCTCCAGCACCTCGGCGCCACCGACGACGGGAGCCCCCACGACGGCAGCCCCGACCGCGGCGGCCATCACGGCAACCACCCCGGCGTGGTCGCTCGACCAGCCGCTCTCGCGGGAGATCGTGCTGCCCGGCCCCGGCGCCCGTGTGACGGTCGTCGGCGGCCTGCTCGCCTCGCAGGCAACCACCGCGCAGGTGTTCACTCTCGACACGTCGTCCGGCGGCACCTCGACCCTCGCACCCCTGGCCTCCGGCGTGCACGACGCCGCCGGCGCCATCTTGGGCGGTCGCGTCTACCTCTTTGGTGGAGGCTCGCCGGACACCGTGGCCACGGTGCAGCAATACCCCCTCCCCACGACGTCGACGGCGAGCTCAGGCCCAGCACCCGCCGTCACCGCCCAGCTCCCCCAACCCCGCTCGGACTGCGACGCGGTCCGCATCGGTGCGACCGTCTACGTCGTCGGAGGTTACGACGGCAGCGCGCCCGACCCGAGCGTGCTGGCGACCACCGACGGGCGTCGAATTCTCCACCGCGGTCGACCTCTCGGTACCCGTCCGCTACGCGGCCGTCGCCGCTCTCGGCGGGGACATCTACCTATTCGGTGGCCAAGCGGTCGAGGGGTCCGCCGCCGGGCAAGCCGTCGACGACATCCAAGTCGTCGATCCTTCCCGTCACAGCACCGCCATCGTGGGCCACCTGCCACAACCCTTGGCCGGGGCCTCGGCAGTGGTCCTCGGAGGTCGCATCTACGTCGCCGGCGGGGTCAACGACACGTCGACGGCGGCAGCGACTGCACAGGTGCTCGCCTACCAGCCCTCCACCCGGACCGCCGTCCCCGCCGGAACGCTGCCCGTGCCAACCAGCTACGCGGCTGCGACCGTGAGCGGCGCCAAGGCCTGGATCATCGGTGGGGAGAACGGCGGCTCGCCCATGTCCTCAGTCGAGGAGCTGGCACAGAGCGACCACGCTCCCCGAGCGTCCTAGCGGGCCGCTCCGTTGGCGTCCTCGTCGGGAAGCGAACCGATCCGCCGCGCAAGGTTGACGGCGTGGTCGCCCAGGCGCTCGTAGAAGCGGGCGAGGAGCGTCACCTGGGCTCCGACCGGCATCGTCATGGCCTCGCCCGCCACCTCGTTGGTGAGACGGTCGTGGAGGACGTCGAGCTCCTCGTCGGCCTCCTCGAGCGCCTCGGCCACGGCCTGACGGTCGCAGTAGGCGTCGGCCACGACCTGCCACATCTCGATCGCCACGTCGGCCATCCGCTGGACGATCCCCCGGCTCATCGGGCTCATCTCGATGCCCAGGTGGGAAGTCGCCCGCTGGGCCACGTGCTCGGCCAGGTCCGCGCTGCGCTCCAGCTCGGGCAGAATCAGGAGCACCCCGACGAGATGGCGCCAGTTGGCCGGAGTGGTCGCCTGCTCGAAGCGATCCCACACGAGCTTCTCCACTTGGGCGGTCAGCAGATCGATCCGCTCGTCGCCGTCGATGACCGTCCGGGCCGATCGGACGTCCCCGCTCAAGAGGGCGTCGGTACCTCGAGCGATGGCCTCAGCCACCAGAGCAAACAACTCGTTTACCCTGCGGTCCACCAGATCTCGTTCGTCGACCGGCTGGAACATCAAACGAGGACCCTACCCGCGTCGCTACCGTTGAGCCCGATGGAGGGAAGCGGTGTCGCGAGACGTTCACCCGGCGGACGCGAGGGGCCTGCGGGCCGCCGTACCACGGTCCGCGAGGCCCTGACCGAGCTCGCACCGAGGGATCCGGTCTTGGCCGCGCTCATCGAGCGACACGGGCCGCCGCATCTCCCCCGGACCCCGGTCCCGGCCCGCTTCGCCACACTTGCTCGCGCCATCGTCTTCCAGCAGCTCGCCGGCAGGGCGGCGTCGACCATCTATGGGCGGTTCGTGGAGCGGCTGGACGGGGAGGTGACGCCCGAGGCCGTGCTCCGACTGGACGTCGAGACGCTGATGACGTGCGGCCTCAGCCGGGCCAAGGCTCGGTCGGTCACCGACCTCTCCGAGAAGGTCGCGTCGGGCGACGTTCGCCTGGACCGGATGGGGCGCCTGTCCGACGAGGCCGTGATCGACCACCTCATCCAAGTCCGCGGGATCGGGCGGTGGACCGCCGAGATGTTCCTGTTGTTCACCCTCGGTCGCCTCGACGTCTGGCCGATCGACGACTTGGGCGTGCGGGTCGGCTTCGCCGAGGGCTGGGGGCTTCCCGAGGTCCCTTCCCGGCTGGAGCTCGAGGGTCTTGGCGACCCCTACCGCCCCTACCGGAGCATCGTTGCCTGGTACTGCTGGCGAGCCGCAGAGGATCGCCCTCGACCGACCCGCCGGGCCTCGCCCGCGCCCAACTCCTCGAAGGCGACCGCTGCTCGAAAGGCTGGGAGGAACTCCTAGCGACTCCCCGCCGGCACGGGGATCGGGTGGTGGCGAGCCGTCCTGCGCGCCGCCACGAGGTCTCGTCGGAGACGTTCGAGTCCCGCTCGCACGGATTCCTCCGAGTCGGGCTCCGCCCGCCGCACCGAGTCCTCGGAGATGCCGAGCTCCAGGAGGTAGGGGGTGGGACGGCGTTCCTCCCAACCCTCGCGGCCCTCCCGGTGCCGCGCCCACGTGCAGACGACCTCCTCCTCGGCTCTGGTCAGCGCCACGTAGAAGAGCCGGCGCTCCTCGGCCCCGTCGCCGGAGACCCTGAGCGGCACGAGGCCGGCCTCGGCGCCGACGATGAACACTCGGCGCCACTGCAGTCCCTTGGCCCGATGAAACGTCGCCAGCGACACCGCGGGATGGGCCGGTCCGGGGTCCCCTCCCCTCCCTCGCACCGCGCCGGCCAACCAGTCCCCCAACTCGCTCCCGCGAGCGGAGGGTTGGGATTCGGCCCAGTCCTCGACCAGGTCGAGCAGCTGACGGAGAACGCCGTCTTGGCGGCCGAGATCGACCTCGGCGACGCCCCGCTCTGCGGCCTCCTCGTGCAGCTCGCCGGCGATGGTGCGCAGCTCGCTCGAGCACCCCCGGGACGGCAACGTCCAGGCGGTCGCCTCGAGCCGGTGCAGCGCTTCCTTGACGGCCGGCTGGTCGAGGACGCTGCGCCCGTCCTGGTAGGGGATCCCGGCCTCCTGCAGGCCCAGGGCCGTAGCCTGCAGAGCCGCGTTGGTCCTGGCCAGAACGGCCACCTGGCCCGGGCCCACTCCCTCGCGCAGGGCGCGTTGGACCCTGTCGACAACGAAGGAGGCCTCGTCGCCCGCAGTGTCCAGCCCGACAGACGAGACCAGGGGATCGCCAGCCGCGTCGATCGCCTCCCGTCCGAGGAGCGCCGCCGCGGTGCGGGCCAGCTCGGGGGGGCACCGGTAGTTGTGCGTCAATCGGTAGCGGGCTGCGTGGGGGAAGTAGGTCGCGAAATCGGTGAGGAACCGGGCGTCGGCCCCGTTCCATCCGTAGATCGCCTGGTCGGCGTCCCCGATGAGGCAGAGATCGTCGCCCTCCCCAACGAGGGCGCGGACCAGCGACCACTGCACGGGGTTGAGGTCTTGCGCCTCGTCCACGGAGAGGTGCGGGAACCGCCAGCGGGTGGCCGCACCGAAGACCTGGTCCTCGAGCGCCAGCCTCGCTTCGACCAGCAGGTCGCCGAGGTCGAGGACGCCACGGGAGCGCTTGACCTGGACGTAGCGAGCGAGGGCCTCGGTCAGCAGCTCGGGCTCGATGGCGGGGGTCCTGGCAGCGGCGGAGAGGGCCGCGGGAACCTCGGTGGGCCCGATCCCCCGGGCCGCAGCCCATTCAACCTCGCTCACCAGGGCCTCGAGCGGGAGATCCGGGAGCCCCTCGATGGCCTGCCGAAGCAGCCGGCGGGAGGTGGGAACCACGCGGCGCCGAGGTCGGCGGCTGTCGGTTCGGAAGCGCTCGACGAGCTCGTAGGCCAACGCGTGCAGCGTCGCCGCTTTCGGGCCGGAGACGCCGAAGGTCCGCAGCCGCTGGCGGAGCTCGGTGGCGGCCTGCCGGGTGAAGGTCACCACGAGCACTCTGCGGGGCTCGGCCGTCCCGACCTGGACGCGGTACGCGACGCGGGCGGCCAGCACGCGCGTCTTGCCCGACCCGGGCCCGGCCTCGATGGCCAGCGGCCCCGGGGGCGCCGTCACGCAGGCTCGCTGGTCCTCGTCCAGCCCAAGCAGCGGATCGTCCACGTGGACACGCTAGGACCCGGCTGTGACAGAAAGGGGGACTTCACCCCGGGTACGAGGTCATTCCCGCCGAGGTCCGACGGCCGCCGACCCGCCGCCGACGGTGTAGCGTGGTCGGCTCGTCGGGGCTATAGCTCAGTCGGTTAGAGCGCAGCACTGATAATGCTGAGGTCGCTGGTTCGATTCCAGCTAGCCCCACCCAAGGTACCTATCAGGGAGTTGATCACGGCACCGTGAAGGTGCCCGAGCAAACTCCACCGACGACCCATCGGTGAACGACGTCATGTGTCCTTGTAGTCCGACGGTCGTCCTTCCAAGATCACGGTCTTCGTCTCGAGCATGGTGACCGGGGGGCGCCCGCATGGAAGGGGATCTGGCCGCCGGATTCTTCGTGGCCCCCAGCCTCTTCGGCGATGTGGACGACGACAGCGAACTCGCCCACGAGGAGATCTTCGGCCCGGTCCTCTCGGTGCTCCGCTTCCATGACGAGGCGGAGGCGCTGCAAGAGGCCGACGACAGTGAGCTCGGACTAGGCGCCTTCGTCTACACGCGGGATCTCGCTCGTGCTTACCCTCTGGCCACACAGCCCGAGGCCGGACTTGTAGTCGCCAACGCCGCGCCGTCGATGAGCCCGAACGCACCATTCGGCGGTTACAAGCAGAGTGGCGCCGGGCGAGAGGGCGGTCGCCAAGGCATCATGGAGTACTTGAGGCCGAAGAACATCCTCATCGGCATGTGATCTGCTCTACTCGGGTTCATCAGAGCTCGGAACGCCGGAACAGGCCGCACCCTCCAAGATCCTCACCTCTATACTCGTGCTGTTCCATCGATGGCTGGATCGAACCGACGAGGGTGGGCGAAACCGTTGGTCTCCGACTTGCAGCACGACCCGTTGCGCGATGAGCAGGCGGTCATCCGTACGATGAACCGCTACTCGCGGGCACTTGACTACGGCTTGGCCGATGAATGGCTGGACGTTTTTACGGCCAATGCGCGTTACGAGACCGTGCTACCGGACGGCACTCAGTACTGTCTGCTGACGACGCGCGAGGACTTCGTTCGTTACCTTGCCGATTACCCGCATCCGCCAGAGCATCGTCAGAAGCACATGCTGATCAATCCGGTCATAGAGGTCAACGGAGACGACGCCCTGGGCGACAGCGGTTGGTTGTTCCTCAGGAGTGACATCGGCGGGTCGCGGCCACGGTTATCCGCGTTCGGGCGATACCGAGATCGCTTCGAGCGGGTCGAAGGTGTGTGGCGTATCGCCGAGAGAGTGTGCGAGACCGAAGCGATGGACGCCGAATAGGGCCCATCCGCTGGCGGTGCAAGCGGGAGGTCGGAGGCTGGGGGAGGAAGGAAGCCACGTCATCCGGAGAACCCGCCCAGGGATGAGCACAAGCCTGGTGCCTTCGCCCGGATGCCGAGGGGAGCGACCCTTTCTCGCGACGGCAGGGTTCAGTCGCCCATTGACCGGGCTGCTCCTGGCGGGTCAGCTGATTCACGACAAGGCGACGAGCACATTCTTCGTGCGGATGTACTCCATGATTCCTTCGCGGCCCCCCACTTTGCCGAAGCCGCTCTCTTTCACGCCGCCCGACGGCGCGGACCACCCGGCCGGGGCTCCGGCGCCGTTCACACCGATGTTGCCGGCATCCAACGCTGACGCCACCCGAATGGCCCGGTCGAGATCCTGGGTCAATACGTAGGCGGCCAGACCGTAGCGTGTGGCGTTGGCCTGAGCGATCGCCTCCGCCTCGCCACCAAAGCGACTGATGGCGAGCACCGGGTCGAATATCTCCTCTTGGGCCAACTCGCTGTTGACCTCGACGTCGCCAAAGACGGTAGGCGGCAGGAACCAGCCGTTGGAAAGGTCACCGCCCAGCCGTTCGCCGCCGAGAAGGAGGGCGTCTGGCTTGGTGCGGCGCGCCTGCGCGATCGTCGAGAGTATGCGAGCGCATGCGTGTTCACTGATCACGGGGCCCATGAGCGTGTCGTCCTCGAATGGGTCACCCACTTTGACCGCAGACAGCATTGGCATCAAGCGGTCGACCACCTCGGCATAGACGGACGTGTGGACGAGCAATCGGCTCGGCACCGTGCAGCCCTGGCCGCTGTTGCCAGTGATACCGACCGCGAACCGACAGGCCCGATCGAGGTCGGCGTCCGGGAAGACCAGGGCAGCAGACTTGCCGCCGAGCTCCAGGACGAGCGGGGTGAGCGATTCGGCAGCCGCTGCCTGGATACGGGACCCGATGGCTCCTCCTCCGACGAAACTGATCTTGTCGACACCAGGGTGACGAACCAACGAATCTCCGGCCTCTGGCCCTCCGGGAAGGATGTTCACCACCCCCGGGGGCAGGCCTGCCTCCTCGCAGAGCCGACCAAACCGAATGGCGGCGAATGGTGCCGCCTCAGACGGTTTGATGACGACGCAGCACCCGGCGGCCAGCGCCGGGGCGACAACCATCTGGATGTTCGCCAGGGGATGGTTCCAGGTGAGGATGGCAGCCACGACACCGACCGGCTCGAGCAGCGTCAGGTCGAGCAATCGCCCGGGATCCATGGGAATGGTGTCGCCGGTCAGCCGATCGATCCATCCAGCGTGGTATTCAAATGCCGTCGGGCCCCTGCGATAGCGGGCACGAGACAGTGCGGCCGGGGTGCCCACTTCGAGTGCATTGATGGCGGCGAGCTCGTCGGAGTGCTCTCGGATGAGCTCTCCGATGCGGTTGAGCACGGCTCGCCGAGCGGTCGGTGCCGCGTGCCGCCACGACGGGAGCGCTGCCCGGGCGGCCGCAACTGCGTCGTCGACTTCGGAGGGCCCGGCTAACGGGAACGTGGCCTGGACCCGACCGGTCGAGGGGTTGACATGACCCAGGGTGCCCCCCGCTTGCAGTGACGCTCCACTGACCACCGACGAGGAGCTCCGGTCGCAACAGCGAGGTTTGTTCGTGCGCGCCGCTCACATCTCTCCTCCCGATCACCGTCCGGCGGATGCCCGGCGGTTCGATCTCATCTCGTCACGATGAAAGATGAAACCTAACCCGGAGCCGGAGTTGGCCGCGTGTCCAGCGTCTCGGTTGACAACCAATCCGAGGCGACGCTCCCGGCCCATGTCGCCCTGCGCCAAACGGCCAGCGTGTACGGGTCCGGCCGGTGACCGGGAGTTCCCGGGCAGGGGCGAACTCCCAGGTGAGGCAGTGACCACCGAGTATTGACGATGCTGAGGTCGCTGGCTCGACTCCCGCTATCCCCACCGATTCGTCGTGTCGTTCGGGGTCATGCTCGACGGCCGGACCCACCGATCTCAGCGCCGCGTGCCCCGACATGCGACGCTTTAGGGGTGCCGTGGGCTTTGCTCGAAAGCCTGCCCGAGGAAGATCGACAGGCGGTCCTCGCCTCGTGCGTCCGGAGGCGCTACCGGAAGGACGAGGTCGTCTTCCACGAGGGCGATCCGGGTGATTGCCTCTTTCTCCTCGATCGTGGCCGTGCCGCCGTGCGAGTGACGAGCCCAGTCGGTGAGACGGTCATCTTGGCGCTGCTCGGACCCGGGGAGATGTTCGGAGAGCAGGCGCTGTTGGCCGACGACCACATGCGGTTTGCAACCGTTGCCGCGCTCGAGCATCTGGAGGTGCGATGCCTGCATCGAGACCGCTTCGCCGAGCTCCGCGAGCGCCATTCGGCGGTTGATCGCCTGCTCATCGCAGCCCTCGACGCTCGGGCCCGCCGACTCACCCAGGAGCTGCTCGAGGCGCTGTACGTTCCGGCGGAGACCCGGGTGCTACGCCGGCTCTTGTCTGCCGCCCGCCTCTACGGGACCGCTCCCGTTCCGTTGACCCAGGAGGAGCTGGCCAACCTCGCCGGCACGACCCGGCCGACGACCAACCGGGCACTGCGCAAGGCGGAGGAGGCGGGCGTGCTGCGACTCGGACGTGGCTCGGTGGAGATCCTCGATCGCGGCCGGTTGGAGCGCCTGGCCCGCTGAGCTCTCCGGAGCGCCCGCCCCCGCCGGCACCAGTGTCGCCCGGCGCACACTGCGAGTGACGCTTCCGCCACAGACTTTGCCCGCCCGGCGGCTCAAGGTGATGGCGAGAGAGGGCGCCGGGAGCGAGGAGGAGAGCCCCGTGTTTCGCACGACGATGACCAAGAGCGAGAAGCAGCTCGCGCACCTGCGGGTATTCTCGGGGTGCAGCCGCCGGGAGCTCGGCAGGATCGACCACCTGACCACGGAGATCGAGGTGCCGGCCGGCAAGGTCCTCTGCCGTCAGGGCAGCTACAGCAAGGAATTCTTCATCGTCCTCTGGGGAGAGGTCACGGTGGACCAGGACGGCGAGGAGCTCGCCGTCCTCGAGCCCGGCGAGTTCTTCGGCGAGATCGGCCTGCTCTTGACTCGCTTCCGCACCGCCACCGTGAGCTCCACGACGACCATGCGCCTCCTGGTCGCGCAGCGGCCCGAATTCTTGTCGCTGCTCGAGACGTCGCCCTCGATCGCCGAGAAGGTCAAGGGCGTCGCTTTCCGACGGATCGCCGCGCACGGTGACGGCGGGAGGTGGCCGCCGGCCTGCGGCCCCTCCTCCGTCCCGATCCGACCGCTGGCCTGGGAGTCGACGGGTCCGAGGGTGCCAAGAGCCACCACGACGGTCACGGCGCGATAGGGGATGGGGGAACGACCCCGAAGAGCTCGGCGAGGAACTCGTTCAAGAACCGACCTTCGGGGTCCCACCGCTTGCGGATCGCCTCGAACTGCTCGATCTGGGTCAGGCGACGCTCACGGATCCGCTGGGTGTCGTAGAAGACCTTGCCCCAGTGAGGACGGGCGTCGAACCGTGACAGCATGACCTCTTCGATGGCGCGGTAGAAGGCCTCCGCGTCCTTGGTGCCCTTGAGGGTGGTCGCCTCGATGTAGCAGGAGTCCCTCCCGAAGTCGGGTGACAGCAACGAGGTGCTCTTGCCGACGAACCGGGAGGCGACCACGAGGTTGACCGGGAAGCTGCCGCGCTCGCGGAACTCGTCGATGGTCTCCCGGAAGGCTCGCCACGCCTCCGGCGCGTCCTCGAGGGGTACCGACCAGGACGAGTCCCAGCACTTGGGATAGACGTACTGGAAGTGATAGGCGTCGGCCGCCGTCACCACGCGCTCACGCGCCGGCGTGAGGGCGATGACCTCGTTCATGAGGGCCGGCGTGAGGAACGGGGCGAACCGCATGACGAGCTTCTCCCCAACGAACCCGAGGACGCCCTCGAAGAGCAGCTGGGACCACTGGGTCTTGCGGCGCTCCAGCCAGCCGTAGTCCTCCGGATCGTCGGTCGGGTCCCAGAGCTTGAGCCAGCCCACGTCGGTGTACGGGTACCACATCAGCATGACCGCGTGATGTGCGCGAACCAAGTTGGGTAGATCGTCGATGGCCGCATCGATGGGGCACTTGCGGTCGATCGCCCGCACGTTGGTCGCCGGCGGGCATTTGAAGGTCACGTCGTGGATGAGGCCGAGGGATCCGAGCGCCACTCGCGCAGCGGCAAGATCGGGATCGTCCTCGGTCAACTCCACCACTTCGCCGTCGGCGTTGACGAGGGTCATCCCGACGACGGCGTCCGAGAAGGTCTCGGTCTGCATCCCGCTTCCGTGAGAACCGGTCGCCACCATCCCGCCGACGGTGAAGCTGGTGGCGACCGTCGGGCTCGGGACGGCGAGACCGGCGCGGTAGGCGGCAGTGGTGAGGCCTTCGAGATCGATCCCCGCCTGGACCTGCACCGTGCCCGCCTCCGGGTCCACCTTCAGGCTCTGGCGCAGCCGGGCCATGTCCACGAGGTAGCCGTCGGTCGGGACCAGGCGGCTCCACGAATGGCGGGCACCAGACGCCCGGACGTGGTGACCTTCCCTTTGGGCACGCTTCACGGTCGATCGCAGGTCGGAGAGGTCCCATGCGTCGACCACCGACAAGGGATCGCACTCCTGGTTCCCCATCCAGTTGCTCCAACCCGGGGGGCCGGCGGCTCGCATCAGGTTGCGAAGCTGATCGGCGGCCGCGGTGGTCATGAGCTCGCCGAGGTTCTTCACGTTGCAGTCGACGAGCAGGGAACCAAAGAGGGTGCTCGGCCACATGGCGATCACGGACCCGCGGCCGTATTCCAGGGCCCAGTAGTGATCCGTGATGGCGGCGCCCTTCATCATCCCGCGCGGCAAGTAGTCGCACTCGCCCGGGCCGGTCGGATCCCGCTCGAATTGCCCAGGACGGAAGCTGACGATCTCGCCGTCGATGACCCAGTCGTAGATCTCCCCGCGAAACGGTCCGCTGCCGCCGTTCGTGGGAACGGGTGTCCCCGTGATGAGCATGTACTCGGTGAAGGAGACATAGAGGATGGCGACGGCCTGCAGGAAGCCCGCCGACCGGTTCCACAGCCATTTGGAAGGCCACCGGATCCGGTCCGGATACGCCATGTCGATCGCCCGCAGGAGATGGGCGTACGTGTCGTCGAGGGCCGGGTAGGGCTGGGTCTGCCGGCGCCACTCGAGCGTCTCGTGCACGAGGTCCTCGAGCTTCGCCGGATCGAATTCCCAGCGCAGGGTCCGGGACCTGAGCGAGCTCGGCAAGACGTGCGGCCGGAGGGACCTCCGCAACGTGTGAGATCTCAAGGGAAACCGCATCGGATCACCTCCGGGACACAGCGGGTGGATCAAATCCTGGCGAGCAGACCGTGGGCCCTCTCTTGGAGGGGGACGAAGCCGTGCTCCTGCGCCAGGGCGCTCGCCTCGCAGCAGAGCCGCCGGGCTCTCGGCGCGTCGCCTGCCTCGAGGCGGTCGGTCAGCATGTCGGCGTAGTCGAGCTTGGTGCGGGCGGTCCAGTAGGGGTCCTCGATACGCTCGTGCTGCAGCGCGGCGGAATCGAAGAGCACCTCGGCTTCGCGGTGACGGCCGAGGAGGTGGGCCAGCCGGCCGAGCGGACGTGCGGTCGAGCCGTGGACGGAGGCGTTGGAGTAGGCGATGCGGTCGGGGTAGGGACGCAACAGGTCGTACAGGATCCGAGCCGCCGGACGATGGCCCAGATCGGAGGCGTTGTCCGCGCAGGAGCTCATCGCAGAGGTCCAGGTCACGTCCCGAGGGAACTCGGCAAAGCCGGTGGCGACGTCGGGCTCGAACATCGCCCGGGCCTCGTCGAGGCGTCCGGTGGCGCAGTAGAGCTCGATCACGACGGAACGAAGGACCGCCACCGCCGGGAAGTCTGCGACTGCCTGCACGAACAGCTCGGCGATCTCGTCGAGGCGGCCCTGGCGGCGGCACATCTCATAGAGGAACCCGCCGTACGCGGCCGCGGCTTCGGGCGCGCCGATCCGCGTCCCGAGCTCGAGGGCGGCGTCGTTCGTCGCCTCGGCCTCGGCGAGATCCCCGGACATGATCAGTCGCCAACACCGACAGGTGGCCAGCTCCCACTGCCGATGGGGGAGGCCGGTCTCGTCGGCGAGCACCTGCATCTCGTCCAGGCGACGGTCGACCTCCTCGAGCTCCCCATTCTCCATGCAGGCGTGCACCCGGTTGAAGCGGACCCGAAAGCGCAGGACCCGGTTGCCTTGGCGATCGGCCAGGGCCACCGCCTCCTCCGTCTCGACGAGCCGCTCGCCGAGCGACTCCGGCTGGATCCGGTACTGGTAGCAACGACTCACGACGTCGAGCAGCGTCGCCTCGTCACCCAGACCGCGTGCGATGGCGATCGCCTCGTCGGCAAGATCGCGACGTCGCGCCCAGTCTCGGGCGTCGCTCCGTTCCGCCAGCACGGTCAGCAAGAGGGCTCGTGAGGCGACGGGTTCGTCGCCGACGGCGAGCAGCGCCGCGCGGCCCACTTCGAGCCACTCGGCTTCGGCCTCCGCCTGGTTCGGCATCCCGCGGGATCCTCCGAGGGCCGCCGCCACGAGCAGCTCGGACTCTCCCAGCCGGAGGGCCAGCTGGGCAGCCCGGAGGAGGGTCTCCCGATACGCCGTCTCCCCCGCCTGACGCTGGGCGCTGCCGAGTCCGACGAGGAGCGCGCAAGTGTCCGCGTCCTCCGTGCCATGGTGGAGTGACAGCACGTCGAGCGCCTGGGCGTACCAGTCCACGGCGTCCGACGGGGCGTAGGAGGCCATGGCCTGCTCGCCGGCCTGCCGTGCGTAGCCCAGGGCTTTGGACAGCCGGTCCGGCGCGACATCGGGAGCACGAGTCGCGGCGAGCCACTGTCGTGCCAGGTCCGTCACCCGATCGCTCGCCCCGCCGACCCTCTCCTCCAGCGCCTCGGCCACCCGCAGGTGGGAGCGTTGGCGGCGCGCCGCGCTCAGGTCCTGGTACAAGGTGTGCCGGATCAAGGCGTGGATGAAGCGGTAACGACCCACGCTCCCGGGGACCTCCCTCAACAGCCCCGCCGCGGCGGCAGCCTCCATCACGTCGAGCAGGCGCGTCTGCTCCATGCCGGTCACCCGCGCCAGGACGTCCACATCGACCTGCTGGCCGACGACCGACGCGGCCGACAGGACCCGGGAGACGTCTTCGCCGAGGCGAGCGATCCGATGGACCACGACCTCCCGCACGCTCTTCGGCAGCTCGAGGCTCTCCAACTCCACCGAGAGCATCCAGCGGCCCTCGTCGTCCTGGACGAGATGCCCCGACTCCGCCAGGTGCCGAACCACCTCGATGACGAAGAACGGGTTGCCGGCCGTGTCCTCGCGCAGCGCGCGCGCGAGAGCAGCACCCTCGTCGGGCAGCTGGTGGCCGGCCGCCGCCTCCAGGAGATCGAGGATCTCGAGGTCCCCGAGCCCTCCCAACTCCATGCGGTCCACGTCCGGCTCGCGTCGGAGGCCCGCCAGCGCGCCGGTCAAGGGATGGCCTGGGGTCGTGTCGCTCTCTCGGAAGGCGCCCACCACGAGCACCGACATGGGGAGGGCCGAGGCGACGAGGTGCCGGAGCATCTGCAGGCTGGCGGCGTCCGCCCAGTGGAGGTCGTCCAGCACGACGACGAGGGGATTCCCGGCGGAGGCCTGCGCGAGCAACCGGGTGAATCCCTCGAAGATCATGAACCTCTCGGCGTCGGCGTCGCTGCCCGGATCGGGCAGGGCCTTACCCGATCGTCGTGCCACCGAGGGGAGCACCCGCGCCAGGCTCATCCCGTTGACCTCGAGGAATTCTGCGAGGTCGGCCGGTTCGAGCTGGTCGACCAGCGGCGAGAGCGCCTCGATCCACGGCCGGTAGGGCATATCTAGACCCTCTTCGCAGGTTCCGTAGAGGACGCTCAGGCCCGACCGATGCGCGGCGCGGGCGGCCTGGGCCACGAGGGTCGTCTTTCCGATGCCGGGCTCACCCGCGACGAGGACGACACCGAGCTTGCGCTGACGAACCGTGCTCTTACAAGCCAGCGCGAAGGCTGCCAACTCCTCCGCCCTCCCCGAGAAGGCGAACGTCCGCCCGGCGGACGCACTCTCGAGGCGGCCCGGCAGGGGCAGCTGTCCGCCCGCAACGTCGGTGCTCTCGTCGGGTTCCCAGGCGACGGCCACGCAGGGGACGGGGTCGGGAAATCCCTTGAGCTCCAGCTCGCCCATCGGGACGAACCTCTGAGGGGCGTTGCGACCGGCGAGAATTTGAACCACCTGGGTCGCCACGATCTGCCCGCCGTCCGCAAGGGCGCTCAGGCGCGTGGCCTCCACGACGGGACCGCCGAAGTAGTCCCCGTCTTCCTCCATGGCCTCGCCGATCGCCAAGCCGACGCGGACCTGGAGAGGGACGCCCGACTCCCTGCGGTTGTACCGATCGACGGCTTGTTGCATGCGGGTCGCACAGGCCAGGGCGTCGCTCAGGCTCGTATAGGCCACCATCAGGCCATCACCGAGGTTCTTGACTTCACGACCCCCGGTCGACGCGATCGCACCTCGCAGCAGATCGAAGTGTGTCAGGCGGATGGCGTCGGCATCGGCCGAGCTGAGACGCGAGGACAGTTCGGTCGAACCTACGAGGTCCGTGATGATTACGGTGACCGTCTGCGACGTGCCAGCCATCGGAGCCCCTCCCCCGCGCGCCGAATGTTAGCCACCTGCGGCTGCGCCGGCACTTGGTCAGGACCCGGGGCGGTCCCCGCAACGGCATCGTGGGTCACCTGCCGAGCACCGAGCACCCCCGTGGGCACGGCAGGCGGACCGTGCTCGGACCGCGCTCGGACCGCGCTCGGACCGCGCTCGGAGCGCCGCTGGGAACAGAGTTCTGTGACGCTACTCCACGGTTACGAGGACGGGAGTGCCGCCTATTGGCCCTGGCGAACGGTTCGCTCCAGGATCCCGAGGGTGGCGCGCAAGGCCGAGTCGGGCACGATCGGGAAGCGCTCCTTGATGTCGTCGCTCACCTTCGACCAGTCGTAATAGGACGTCACGTTGGTGACGCCGCCCTCGCCAGGCTCCAGGCGGTACCCGTAGAAATGCGCCACCGGGACGTCCGGACCGAGGTCCCACGCGATCTCCTTGTCGCGATCGAAGGCGATGATGTGGACCGTCACGTCGTACTTGCCGAGCGGCACGTCGTTCAACGACTCTCGGTCCATGTGGATGACGAACGAGTCGCCGACCCTCACCGCCGGCTGGCCCGTGAAGTCCTGCAGCATCCCCGAGGCGTCGATCGCGACGTGACCGGCCGGACTGCGAACGACGTCGAAGATGGCAGTCGGCGAGGCGGGGATGGGGCGGGTCACTTCGATGCGGTCGGTCAGGAAGACGGTATCGGGCATGTCGGGCTCCTCGTGAAGTGGCGTTCGCACCAGTCTTATCGAAACGGCCCGCCGGCCGCTCCGGCGAACCGACCGGCCCCGGGCCCGCGCGCCGACTTCAGGTTTCGTACTCGTCCACGACGTCCAGTACGGGACGCAGATTCAGCGGGTCGGTGGCGAAGGCGGCCATGAACGCGCCGGCGGGGATGCTGAGCAGCTCCACACGCTCGCCTGCCTCGACGGTCGCAGTCCGCCCACGCTCCCGGACGACGCCGACCTCCCCGAAGGACGCCCCGGCTCCGAGCCGCGTCAGGTCGCGACCCTGCGAGCTGACGAGCACGGAGCCCTCCTGGATGATGTAGAAGGCGTCTGCGGGCTCGCTCTCCGCGACGATGCGGTCACCCGGACCGAAGGTGACGGTCCGAGAAGATCGGCAGAGCCGGTCGAGCTCCCTGACCGACAAGGCGGCAAAATGCGGCTGCTCGCTGATCAGGCGATGCTGGCGGCCGAGCCGGAAGAGGCTCTCGGTGCTGTCCCGAAACGCTCGGTCCAGACGGGAGGCCACCTCCTCCACCCCTGCGTCGGAGAGGAGGGTGCCACTCAGACGGTCGCCGAACGACGCAAAGGTGAACTTGAACGCGTTGTGCTGGAGGGACGACGAGGCGAGCGCACGCCGCAGCGGGGCACCCAGGCACGATGCCTGCGGGAGACCGGGCAGGTTCGACAACAGGACATCGACGGGCTTGCGGCTGGTGCGATAGACGGAGCGCTGAATCGCCGCCGGGAGGTGTGCGAACACCCGAGCCACCTCGTCACGCGCCGCGGCGCGACCTTCGACCTTCGCCCGTTCGAGCGTGGCGTGGGCGAGCCGCAGGGTGGCGAGGGGGTCCGGCTCGCACGGGATCGAGGTGTCGAGCTGGGAGACGAGGTTGGCGCGGGTGGAGTCGCCGGGCGGGCGCAAGCTGACCGGGAGGCAGACCGGCATGCTGGTGACGCCCGGGTGCACACGCGCCCACGCGCTCGCCGTGGCCGCGAGGAGCAGGTCCATGATGGTCACGCCGAACGCTCTCGAAGTCGTGCGGAGGTCGAGCAACGAGACGTCGTAGTCGCGAAGCGACCACCGACGGGCGTCGGAACCGGCGGGGGTCGGGTAGGAACCCTCCGGGGGAGGCTCGGCCGGTTGCAGCACCGAGGTCATCCGCGCGACGTAGGCCGCTGCGCCGGACAGGGTCTGCCGCCGTGCTCCGGCGAGCGCCGCCCGCCACGTCCGGCCGTAGCCGGCAAGACGGCTCTCCGTCCCGTCCGCGATCGTGCGGAGGGCCGAGCGCGGCGCCTCCGGGCTCCACGCCTCCTCGCTATCGATCAGGGCGACCGCTCCGGCGGCTTGGTCGAGCGCGAGGAGCGCAACCATTCGGAACCCGAAGAGCCCGTCTCCCATGGCGTGATGCACGGTCACGAGCAGGCCGAACGACCCGTCCGACCCGTCCGGCACGACCTCGATCCGCCAGAGGGGCCTCGACAGCTCGAGGGGCCTGGCCATGGCGTCGGCCATGAGCAGAGGGGCGGGACTGCCGGGCGGGCAGCTTTCGTGCCGGTGGGGGTAGACGTGTCGGGTGAAGTCGAAGGACGGGTCGTCCTCGAAGAAGGGCTGCACGAGAGGGGAGCCCGGCACCCTCACCCGCCGGCGGAGGAACCTCAGCTCGTCGGGAACCTCGCGCCGCGCCAACATCTGCCGGGCATGCGCAAGAAACTCGGCGGCCTTCGGCGTGGTGCCGTCGGGTCGGGGTGCGAACGACATGTGTAGGACCATGAGCGACTGATGCTCGCTTTGGTACCCCAACGTCTCGCGTGGAGTGAGCCGGTCGGTCGAGGCCATGAGCCAGGCTAGACACGAGTGCCGCCGACACGCATGGGCCTACCGGTGACCCGCGGCCTACGCTGACGCCCATGCCCGAGGCGGCTTGGGGCTCAGCGTCCGACCCCGGGCCTGCGCCGGCCACGGATCCCGGCCGCATGGCGGCGCTCGCCGGCGTGCTGCGCCAGCCCAACCTGCGGCGCGCCGAAGTGTCGTTCGGCCTCTCGATCGTGGCGCAGACCTGCTGGGTGGCGCTCTTCCTGGTCGAGCTCCTCTCGGTGGCCGGGCCCATCGGCCCGGGCCTCTTCGTGCTCATTCGCCAGGTGGTCGGCTCCCTGACAGCCCCGGGATTCGCCGCGCTCGCCGAGCGCTGGCCACGCGAGCGGGTCCTGGCTGCCGCAACGGTCGTCCGCGTCGGCGCCGCACTCGGCGCCATGCCGATCATCGCCTACCACGGGCCGGTCGGCGCCCTGTACGGGATCGCGGCGCTGGAGGGTGCGGCGGCCTCGGCGCCCAACGCCATCCAGATCGCGCTCTTGCCCTGGCTCGCGGAGAACCCAGCCCAGCTGGCTGCCGCCAATGCCCTGAACGCCGTCTTCGCGATCGGCGGGGTCATGGTGGGAGGCCTCATCGACGCCGTCCTCTTCCGCGTCCAAGGGCCGCAGGCCGTGCTGGTCGCCGTGGCGGTGCTGTTCCTGGCAACGGTGATACTGCTCCTGCGCATTCGCGGCGTGCGCACCGGTGTCGGTGACGCCTCCGAGTGGTCGTTCGCCCGGAACCTGGTCGGCGGCGTGCGCTATCTGCGCCGCAACGGCGACCCACGCGCCCTCGTCATCTTCCTGGCCATTCCGGCCCTGCTCCTCGGTGTGGGGCAGGCGTTCGCGAGCACGATCGCCCACGATCTGCTGCACATGGGCAGCTCTGGCACGCCGATCCTGGTGGCGCTCGGGGGCGTCGGGGGCTTCGTGGGTGGTCTCCTGAGCTCGTCCTCGGCGGCGCGACCGGGTCTGGCCAAGCTGATGGCGGTCGGAACGGCCCTCGCCGGTGTGGGCACGCTCCTGATCGCCGGCATACCGACGTTGATCGTGGTCATCCTCGCACTGTGCGCGACCGGGGTCGGGATCGCCTATGGGACGGTCCTCGGGTCCACCCTCCTGCAACGGGTGGTGCCCAACGAGCATCTGGGCCCGACGGTCGGCGTCTCGGGTCTGCTGGGCGTCGGCTCGGTCGGGATCGGCGCGATCATCGCGGCGGCGCTCGTCTGGCTGGTGGGCACTCGCTGGGCCCTCGCCCTCACCGGACTCGCGATCGTGGCTTCTGCCGGTTGGGTGTACCTCCGTCTCCGTCGCGTCGAGCCACCCCCGGGGAGTGACGGCGCCGCGCTCACCTTCGTGGAGGAGCTCGAACTCTTCCGGCCACTGTCCGTGGCGATGAAGAGGGAGATCGCGCGCAAGCTCCAGCCGGTCGACGTGGCCGCCGGGCAAGCCGTGATCCGCCAGGGCGACCCGCCCCGCCAGTTCTACGTGATCGAAAGGGGTCGTCTCGAGGTGCTCTACGGCACGGACCGGGTCGCCACATTGGCCCCTGGCGATTGCTTCGGGGAGGTGGCGCTCCTCCATGACACCGTGCGGACGGCGACCGTTCGTTCGTTGACCGAGGTGAGAGTCTGGTGCCTGGAACGAGCAGACTTCCTCGCCGCGGTGACCGGCAACCTCGACACGCTGGCCCTCGCACAAGCGCTGGCGGAGAGCCGATCCCGCCGGGACGGGCGGTCCCCCGCCGGGTCGGGGGACTGACGATTGTCCCCTCGACGGCGGAGCGCTCCATAATGTCGGGCGTCCGCAACGCTAGGGGACACGATGGATCTGACCCTGGTCGCAATTCCAGGCTACGTGGCCTCCATGGTGAGCGAGTCCAGATGCCTGCGCCGGCGGGCGGCGCGTACGGGTCCCAGTGCCGGGGAGTACCAGACGCGGGACACGCTGATCAGTCTCTCGATGGGTGCTGCCCGTCTCGTCGCTCCGCTCACGCTTCCGCCGCTGATGGCGAGGCTCGTCTACGGGCCTCGGCGACGGGTACGCCGGAACCTCTTGCTCGCGGTCGCAGGGGGTGTCGTCCTGACATCGGTGACCGACCGCCTGGCCACGCTGGATCGGCCGCTCACGTCGACCGAGCCGCCGGAGCGGCGCGCGCTGGGATCCATCGAAGGGACCGTCGCGAAGCGAGACCGCCTGCGGCGGAGAGTGGCGGCCGCAGCCCGTGTCGTCGGTGGGGTCACCGGGGTCGCCACGATCGCGCTCGGGGCGACCACGGTGGCCACCGTTTGGGCCCGCTCGACGACGCCCGAGGTGTTCTGGCGTCGCCGACTTGTCCGGGACCTCGGGGACGGGCTGCTCGCACTGACGGTCGCCACCCTCGGTTGGGACCTCATCTACTACTGGAACCACCGGTTCATGCACACGAGCCGCTTCATGTGGGCGATCCACGTCGTGCATCACTCGAGCGACCGCTACAACCTGTCGACGGCGCTACGGCAGCCGGTCGCACACGTCTTCGGCGTGTTCCTCCCGACCGGCGCGCTCGCCCTGCTCGGCATCCGGCCCGAGGTGATCAGCACGGCTCGGGCGATCAACCTCGCCTACCAGTACTGGATCCACACTGAGGTGGTCGGTCGTCTCGGTCCGCTGGAGCGCCTGCTCAACAGCCCCTCGCACCATCGGGTGCACCACGGTCGGAACCCCCAGTACATCGACCGCAACCACGGCAGCATCCTCATCGTGTGGGATCGATTGTTCAAGACGTTCGAGCCCGAGCGCGACCGCCCCGTCTACGGCCTCACGGACGGCGTCGAGCGCTACAACCCGGCGGCGATCGTCGGAAGCGAGTACCGCGACCTGCTGCGGGACGTCGCCCGCGGCGGATCGTGGCGGGTGCGCCTGTCGCACGTCCTGCGAGGCCCCGGATGGTCGCCGGTGTCCCCCATCCCCGAGCGGGGCTGCGCCCCGACCGCCGACCTGTCCCGAACACGGCTCGCGTGTGACGAGCCCGCGCCGCACCGGCAGGTCGAGCGGCTGTCCCGGTGATGGGGCGTGGGCGTAGGCCCCCGCATCCGGGGACGATCCACCGCCTGAGCCGTCAGGAGGCGTCGTGGTTCGACATGGACCCGCAGTTCATGGAGGTGGCCGTCCTGCGCTTCGGTCCCCGCCACGACGGCTCGCTCCCCAAGCCCGACGAGGTGATCTCACGCGCCGAGCAGCTCATCTGGCGCGCCGGCCCCACGGACATCGTGGCCATCGGCCGGCGCCGAGTGCGACGAGTGCCGGGCGGCCTGGCTCGACCCCAGTGGGAGGACGACCCCTCCTTCGAGCTGCGACGCCACGTCTACGTGCACGCGGGCACCGACGATCACCGGCCGGTCCCGCTCGAGGAGGAGGACCGGCTGATCATCGACGCCATGTGCCGGCCACTCGACCTGGCGCACCCTCCGTGGCGGATCGAGGTCATCGAGTCCTTTGCCGACGGATCCTTTGGGCTCCTGCTGACCATGCACCACGCCATGGCCGACGGCGTCTCCGCCTTCGCGGCTGCGGCCGCGCTGACGCTGGACGTGACGCCGACCATCCCCGAGATCGGGAGCCCGGGAGACCGCTGGGTGCCCGACCCCCCACACTCGCCCGCCGAGCTCGTCCTCTCCGCCGCCAGGGACCGGGCCGCCGCAGCGACGGAAGGGACGCGAAGAACCGTGCGGCAAGTGCGCCGTGCCGACGGCAGGAGCGTGTCGGCGGCCATCGCCCGGCTGGCCGGGTACCACCACGACGAGCCGCCGCCACCGGAGCGCTCGACCGCCGTCGCCCAGACATGGGAGAGCCGCCGTCACTGGAACCATCGTCGCTTCCGCATCCCGCTGCTCGACCTGCGCCTGGCGAGCCGGGCCTTCGGTGCGACCGTCACGGACCTCCTACTCGCAGCCACCGCAAAGTCCTGGCCGGCCTTTGCGCCTGATGCCGGGGAGGTCTGGGTGCGCCTCCCCGTCAACCTGCGCCCCGCCGGCAGTGTCTCCGCCACGAACCAGGTGGGGTACGTCATCGTCGGCTTGGAGACCACCCTCGAGCCCGTCGCGACCCTCCGCAGCGCACAACAGAAGTTCGGTCACACGAAAACGAGCCAGCAGGCAATGGCCCTCGCCCAGCTGACCTCGATGGCTCGCCGTCTGCCCGCGCCCTGGCACGAGACGCACCTGGGCCGCTTTTACAACCCCGATCTCATCCTGTCGAGCATGCCGGCGCTGCCCTTCGCGCTGTACTGCCAGGGGGCGCCGCTCGTGGACTTCGCCTCGTGCTCCACCTTGTTCAAGGGACCGGGCAAGGTCACGGTCACCACCATCGACGACGTCGTGTACGGCTCGATGCTCGATGCAGGCGGGACGGACCCCGGTGCGTTCTCCGGGGCCTTCACCTCCGCCATCGAGGAGCTGTGCCGCCTGGGGAGGGTGAGGGGCTTCCTCTCGAGCCAACGTGTGCTCGCCGCGCTCTCGACGGCCGATCTCGACGCCCTCACGTCGAGTGCCAAGGAGGTGTCGTTCGCGCCCGGCGACGTCGTCGTCCGTGAGGGGGAGGCCGCCGACGCGTTCTACGCGATCCTCGGCGGCACCGCGCGGGTCACGGTCGCCGGAGCGGGCCGTGGGCAGCTCGCCGCGGGCGACTCCTTCGGCGAGGTGGGGATCTTCAGCGGACCGGCCCGCGCCGCCACGGTGATGGCGCTCGAGCCCCTCCGAGCCGCCAAGGTCTCCCGGGAGGCTCTGCTCGAGGCATTCCACGGCGACAGGGTGACCCAACGGCCCGTCGACGAGGTCATCGAGAGCTACCAGCGGCAGACCGGCTCCGAGGACGGCTGACGCGGAAGCCGGCGATCGCCCCGGGGGACCCCGAGACGGATCAGCCGGAGAAGTTCACGATGGCCTGGGCGATCGGGGTCTGGTCGGTCCTGGGCTGGCCCTTGGCGAGATGCCCGGAGAAGAACGACCCCGTGAGGTAGTTGTCGGCGTCTTGGATGGCGCTCAGCGACACCTGACCGGCGTAGACGAAGTGGTTGATCTCGAAGGGCAACCCGTCACTGCCGACGATGTTCGGGCCGTTCATCAGCTGGAAGTGCAGGTGCGAGACATTGGCGTTCCCCGTGTTGCCGAGCTTGGCCAAGACCTCGCCCGTATGGACCTTGTCTCCCGGCTTGACGAGCAGGGAGCCCTTCTGGAGGTGCGCGTACATGGCGTAGACGCCGCCACCGAGGTTCTCGATGATGTGGTTGCCGTCGACGTTGGCGACCGTCAGCTTGGCCGCCAAGCTCGGAACCCGCGAGGGGAGGATGCCGGGCGCGTTTCGCGTCGACGTTGTCCAAGGTCGACGAGATGGTCCCGTTCGCCACCGCGAGGATCGGCGACCCGTAGTCCACGTAGCTCTGGTTCTTGGTCTTGTCGCCGACGTAGAAGCGGCCCTGGTTGTCCATTCGCTTGAAGTCGATGGCGAACCGCTCGCTGTTGGACAGGTGGCCGTCGAGGGGCAGGATGGCGTCGCGGTGCTGGAGCCCGGTCTCGCAACAGCCGTTGAGCGCGACCCAGTTGTTCCCCCGGAGCGGGGCGGAGATCACCCTCGGCGAGCCGCCCGAGATGCTGAACGGCGCGGCCAGATAGTCGACCGACGTCACCGTGGTCGCCGGGGGCGCGGGCGAGGCGGTCAGGTACAGATGCTGCACCACGACCTTCGGTGCCGCGGCCAAGGACGCAAAGCTGAGGTCGATGAAGAGGATCCGTGATGCCTGCGGGGGGATCGTCTTGTCGACCGCGGGCTGTCCCGAAGCGAGGCGGAGGTCCTCGCAGTAGCCGACCCGGCACTTGGGATCGACGAGGTCGTTGACGAACGACCCGACGACCTCCGACGGCTTCGCGGCGTCGACCACGTCGACTCGCTCGATCGTTGCCGGAAGGATCGACGCATTGGTGAGCTGGAGGTCGTAGGCAACGTGGTAGCGGTGGTCCGTTCCGAGAAACGGAAAGGTCGATCGGCTGACGGGTTGCACCGTGACGGCCGTGTAGGCGGCGGGGACCGTGACGCCCGAGGCGGACGCCGCTCCCGCCGGTGGCATCACGCCGATCAGCGCCAGCCACGCACCGAGGACGAGCACGCCCACCGTGCCGAGCTTCCGTACGCCCCTGGAGAGGTTCATCCGCTGCCTCGATCCGTGTCCCGTCCGCCCACCGCGAGGCCGGAGCCTATCGGTCAAGCTCGTTTCGATCAAGTACGACTAGAACGAACCAAGCTATGGTACGGTGGGCCTCCGTGGCAAGGAGGAGCCCGCGGGATCCGGCATCCGGCTACCACTCGCCCTTGCGGGCCAGGCAGGCCGCCGAGACGCGCCGGCTGATCCTCGCTGCCGCGATCGAGCTCTTTCGCACCCGGGGTTGGGCCGCCACGACCCTGCCGATGATCGCGGCCGAGGCCGGGACGGCGGTCGACACGATCTATACCGCCTTCGGGTCGAAGTCCAACCTGTTGATGGCGGCGATCGACGTCGCCATCGTCGGCGACGACGAGGACGCCCCGATGGTCGAACGACCCGATTTCGCCCTCCTCGGGAAGGGGAGGAGGGCGGACCGGATCCGGGCCGGCGTGCACTTCACGACCACGGTCTACGAGCGCTCCGTGCCCGTGCTGAGAGCGCTGCAGGAAGCTGCGGCCAGCGACGAGGCGGCACGCGCCCGACTCATCCGCTACGACGAGGACCGCCGCAGTGTGACGGCCGCAGGTCTGGCCCTGGTCCTCGGGAAGGAGGCACCGGAGGAGCTCGTCGACGCCATCTGGGCGCTGGTGAGCCCCGAGGTCTTCACCCTGCTGACCGAGAGGAGGGGCTGGTCGATGGCTAGCACCGAGGCCTGGCTGGTCGAGATGACCATCTTCGCCACGGGAAGGACCCCCCGCTGACGGGATCGGGCCGGGATCCCCATGTGGTTGACTCGGGCAATGCGACGACCACTACCGCCTCCGGGCGGCGGACGAGCCTGTAAGAGATCGAGCTAGATGCCCAGGGACGCCTCCGTCCTCGTGGTTGGCGCCGGACCGACGGGCCTGTTGCTCGCGGCCGAGCTGCACCGTCGGGGCGTCGAATGCCTGCTGATCGAGACCCACTCGGAAGCGCAGCACTGGGACCGAGCCACGATCGTGCATCCTCGCTCGCTCGAGGTCTTCGAGTCCCTCGGGATCCTCGAGCCCTTCCTCGCCGCGGGAACCAAGCAGCGGATCATCCGGCTGTACTCCAACGGCGAGACGCTCGGGGAGATCGACCTGTCCGACTGCGGCAGCCGGCACGGCTACAACCTGAACCTCTCCGAGGAGGTCACCGAGTCGATCCTGACCGAGTACCTGCACAACCAGGGTGGCGAGGTCACCCTCTCGTCTCGACTCACCCATCTCGACCCGCAGCCCGACGAAGTGGTCGCCCGCATCGAGTCCGGCGGCATCCACACCGCCTCCTTCGACTGGGTCGTCGGCTGCGACGGGTACCACAGCATCACCCGCCAGCTCTTGGGCATCGAGATGCTGGGGCACGACATCGCCGAGCCTTGGGCCGTCTTCGACGCAACGGCAGCGGGCTGGCCGGATCGCTACGACGGGAACTTCGGTTACCTCGACGCCGTGCCGGTCATCGCGACGGCCCTCCCGGGCCGTCGCTGGCGCGTCTACCTGCGGCCGAGCTCGCCCGATTCCGATCTCGTCGCCGACGCCATGTCCACGATCGGTCGCTACCATCCCGATGTCACCTTCGAAGACGTCGCCAACCCCACCCGGTTCCAGTGCCACACCAAGGTGGCCGAGAGGTTTCGGGCCGGGCGGGTCCTCTTGGCGGGCGACTCGGCCCACGTGTGCTCGCCGGCCCAGGGTCACGGGATGAACAGCGGCATCCAGGATGCCTTCAACCTCGCATGGAAGCTCGCCCTCGTGTGTCAGGGGCAATGCGACCCGGTGCTCCTCGACAGCTACGAGGCGGAGCGGCGCCCGGTGGCGGAGCTGATCACCAACGAGGGCGACATGGCCGAACGCATCCAGGCCACGACCGATCCCACCGCACGGCGAGCCCACGACGAGGACCTTCGGAGAGTCTTCTCGGAGGCCGCACTGCGGCATCACGAGATCGTCGCGGAGACCGAGCTCGACTTTGACTACAGAGGCTCACCGATCGTCCTCGGAGATCGCGACGGTGGCATCGGTGCCGGGGTGAGGCTGCCCGACACCCTCGTCGTCCGGGTTGCGGGAGGAGGGGAGCGCCCACTGCACGAGGTCACCAATCGGGCCGGCCACACGGCGCTCCTCGTCGGCGGTTCCTCCACGCGCAACGAGGAGCTCGCGGACCTCCACGCCTCGACAACCGCAGCGAGCGAGCCGCCCATCGTCGAGGCGGTCGTCGTCGCGGCGGCCCAGGGAGACACTCGGGATTCTTGGGTGACCATCGATCCGAGCACCGCGGAGCTCCTCGGCATCGACGGGATCACGCTGCTGGTGGTCCGTCCGGACGGGTACGTGGGGCTTCGGGCCGACCGCGACCATCTCGAGGCCCTGTCCGACTACGGGCAACGCCTCGGCTCGGGTCGGAGCGGGGGCGGATCCTGACCGACGGCGCCCGCGGTTTGCCACGGCCGAGACGCCGCGCTTGACTCGAGTCGTGAGTCCGGCTCGCTCGCGCCCGGCGGATCCGCTCGACACCTACCGCAGCAAGCGGGACTTCTCCCGCACGAGTGAGCCGAGCGGTGCCGGGGGGCCGCGGGACGGTGCCAGGGGCCCGGGGGGCAGCGGTCGGCGGCGATTCGTGGTCCAGCGGCACCGGGCCCGGCGGCTCCACTACGACTTCCGCCTCGAGATGGACGGCGTCCTCGCGAGCTGGGCGGTGCCAAAGGGTCCGACCCTCGACCCGGCGGTCCGGCGTGCCGCGTTCCACGTCGAGGACCATCCCCTCGAGTACTTCGACTTCGAGGGCGTGATACCGGCCGGTGAGTACGGCGGGGGAGACGTGATCGTCTGGGACGTCGGCACCTGGGAGCCCTACCCCGCCGACTCGGTCGACCCCGTGAGTGCCGTGGCGAAGGGCGAGCTGCACTGCGACCTCCAGGGCGAGAAGCTCCGAGGCCGCTTCGTCCTGGTGCGCACCAAGCCGGACCGCTCGGGCAGCGAGCGGTGGCTCATGCTGCACAAGCACGACGAGTACGCCTCGCCCGGCTGGGATGCCGAAGATCATCCGCGCTCCGTCCTGAGCGGGCGGACCAACGACGAGGTCAAGGCGGACCCGGATCGCGTGTGGCATTCCAACCTGCCCGTCGCCGAGGCATCCGTCTCCCTCAAGCCGGAGCCCCTGGGAGCGGTCGGCGACGAGGAACTGGCCGCCCTCGACGCGCTCGGATCGGCGGGCACGTGGTCGGTCTTCGGCCGCGACCTCAAGGTGACCAACCTCGACAAGGTCCTGTTTCCGGCACGCCCCGGGGAGGACCCGGTCACCAAACGCGACCTCCTGCGCTACTCGGCGCAGATCGCACCCGTCGCGCTCCCCTACCTGAGGCAACGCCCGCTCAACATGCAGCGGTTCCCCAACGGGGCCGAGGCCAAGGGCTTCTGGCACAAGGAGCTGCCCAAGCACGCCCCCGAGTGGCTGCCGAGGTGGGACTATCCCGAGGCAAGGCCCGGCGACGTCAAGACGTACCTGGTCGTCGACGAGCCGGCGGCCCTGGTGTGGGCCGCGAACTTTGGGGCCCTCGAGTGGCACGCCTGGACTTCCCGGATCGACCACCCGAGGGAGCCGACCTACGCCCTCGTGGACCTCGACCCCGGGGAGACCACGAGCTGGGAGGACCTCCTCGTGCTGGCCCGGCTCCACCGCACGGCGCTCGAGCACCTCGGCGTCGTCGGCCGTGCCAAGGTGACCGGCCGGCGCGGCATCCAGATCTGGGTGCCGATCGCCCGCGGCCCGTCCTACAGCGACACCCGGGAGTGGGTCGAGCGACTCTCCCGGGCCGTCAGCGCCGTCGTGCCCGAGCTGGTCAGCTGGAAGTGGCAGGTGACCGACCGCGACGGGCTGGCCCGCCTGGACTACACACAGAACGCCCGCAACAAGACGCTCGTCGCCCCCTACAGCCCGAGACCGGCTCCCGGGGCGCCCGTATCGGCGCCGATCGAGTGGGACGAGCTCGACGATCCCGGTCTGTCCCCCGACGCCTTCACCATTCGGAGCGTCATACCGAGGCTGGCCGAGAAGGGCGACCTCTTCCACGAGGTCCTGCGCGAAGACCAGGCCCTTCCGCCCATCGACTAGCGAGGCGCCTTCCCGGGCCAGCGGCTCTCGCCGCGAGGAACCGGCGGGGTCAGCCGGAGCAGCCGGGCACCGGGGTCGGGCTGCCCGAGCAGTTGGTCGGTGTGTTGGTGGCGACCAACGAGCGCCGCAGCGCCACGTCGCCTTGGTCGTTGTAGATCCCTCCCGCGGTGTCCGCCGCGGAGTTGTGCACGAGCAGGCTCTGGATCACGGTGAGGTTCGGCGGTGCCGCGCCCTCCTGGTCCGATTTCACGTTGGCGATGCCGCCACCCACCGCGACGGTCGGCGACCCCGTCTTGGTCGCCTGGTTGTGGTCGACGGAGGAGAACCGGATCTCCATCGTCCCGATGTTCTGGATGCCACCGCCCTCTACGGTCGTCGGCGCCAACTGGAGAGGTCCGGCCCGGTTCCCCGAGATCTGGACCCGGGTGAGGTGCATGGTCGACCCGACGTCGTTGCGCACTCCTCCCCCCGAGTTGTCGGCGATGTTGGCCGTCACCGCAGTGTTCGTCAGAAAGGCGGATCCACCGTCCTCGTTGGCGACCCCGCCAGCGACGCCCGCGTCGCTCTCCGAGCGGTTACCCGAGACGGCGCTGCTCGTGAGGTGCAGCGTGCCGGTCGGCCCGCTGTTGGCGACTCCTGCACCCTCCAGGCCCACGTTGCCGGTGACGTCGCTCCACGAGATGTCGGCCGTGCCGAAGTTGGCGATCCCCCCGCCCCGTGACCCGACGCTGTCGCGCACCACGATCGTCGTCGCGGACAGCGATCCGCCCGGGTCGACCATGATCCCGCCGCCCCCGTCGGGGTCCGGTCCCGGCGCGTTGCCGTTGCTGAGGGTGAGCGAGCGGAGCGTGAGTCGGCCGGGTGCGGCATCGACCTCGAAGATCCGGAAGCTCTCGACCTCGTCGCCGGTGGCTCGGGTGATCGTGGCCCCACGGCCGTCGATCGTGATCGGGGTCGCGATGATCGGCAGACCGTCTTCGGTGTCGGCTTGCGGCGTCGTGAGCGTGTACGTGCAACCGGGCGTGAGCTCGAGGGTGCCGCCCCCGGCGGTGTTGGCGGCGTCGATGGCCGCCACGAGCGCCGGCGCGCCGCACGGGACCCCGACGGGTCGGGCGGGCGCCGCGCCCGCGGTCGTCTGGGCCCCGGCCAACGCGGCCAGGGCCAAGGGCAGGGACAGTATCGACGAGGCGAGCACCATCCGCCCCCTCTTGACCGCGAACGAGCGCGAGATCACCACGGGCGTCACGGTACTACGGCGGCGCGTCGGAGGCCCCCGGTCGATACCCCACACGATTGCATCCTCGGTCGTGCCCTTGGCTTCCGTGCAAACACCGTGACCGATGTCCGAAGGATGCGCAAAACGTGCGGGTTCCGCTTGGCCGACAGCTACTGAGCGAGGCGCCTCTCGGGTCGGACGGACCCCGGGTACGGTCTCCCTCGACGGCCTGGAGGCGCTCGCCCCGGGACCCGAAAGGAGAAGCCATGCCGACCACCGTGGAGGACCTGCGCCGCTTCAAGCGAGAGGGGCGCCGGTTCGTGATGCTGACCGCCTACGACTGCCTGCTGGCGCGCGCCTTCGACGAGGCCGGCGTGCCGCTCATCTTGGTGGGCGACACACTGGGCATCTTCGCCCTCGGCCACGAGACGACGATCCCCGTCACGATGGACGACATGGTGCACCACTGCCGAGCGGTCACCCGCTCCGTCGGTGACGCCCTCGTCGTCGGAGACCTCCCCTTCGGCTCCTACCACGACTCGCTCGCCCAGGGGATCCACAACGCGGTGCGCCTGGTCAAGGAGGGAGGGGTGGCCATGGTGAAGCTCGAGGGTCCGGAGCACGAGCTGATCGAGGCGATCTCCTCGAAGGGCGTCCCGGTGATGGGCCATCTCGGGCTGACGCCCCAGTCGTTCCACGCCATGGGCGGCAACCGGGTCCAGGCCAGGACCGAGGCGGCCGTGGCCGAGCTCGTCGACGCCGCGCTCCGCCTCGAGGCTGCCGGCGCCTGCTCGATGGTCATCGAGGGCGTGCCGACGGAGGCCGCGAGGCGGGTCACCGAGGCCGTCGACGTCCCGACCATCGGGATCGGGGCGGGGCCACACTGCGACGGTCAGGTCCTCGTGGGGCCCGAGATGCTCGGGCTCAGCACGGGCCGCCGTCCAAGGTTCGCCAAGCCCTACGCCGACCTGGCCACCGCCGTCGTCGTCGCGGCCAAGAGCTTCGCCGACGACGTCGGCTCGGGCTCGTATCCCGACGCCGAGCACTCCTACGACTGGGCGATCAAGGCCGGATAGCCCCGCGGGGTCCTCGGGCGCCCCCGACGTCGGCGACCCGCCGCCCGTCCCGGCGGGGGCCGCAGCGAGACATCCGTGGCATCATGACAGCGAGGCCGCGCTGGAGAGACTCGTCGCCGCCTGTCGATCGCACGCATGAGCCGAACGTGAGACTCTCGGTGGGAGACAAGTGGCTGTTCGCCGCCGGCGTCACCCTCACCGCGGGCGCCGCGGTCACGCACTACGTCCCGTGCGGCTCCGTGGCTCCGTTCGTCGTGTCCGGCCTCGCGCTGGCCGCGCTGGCGGCGCTGGTGGGCCGGGCCGTGGACGGCCTGGGGGACCGCCTCGGGTCGGGTGCGACGGGCGTGGTCCACGCGGCGCTGGGCAACATCCCCGAGCTGTTCTTCGGCATCTTCGCCCTGCGTGAGGGCCTCGTCACGGTCGTCCAGGCGGCCCTGGTCGGCTCGATCCTGGCCAACGTCCTCCTGGTCCTGGGCCTCGCCATCACCGCCGGCGGCCTCAAGCACGGAACCCAGCGGTTCGCCGCCGAGGGGCCACGCCTGGTCGTGCTGCTGCTGTTCCTGGCCGTCGCCGTGCTGATCATCCCGACCATCACCGCCCGGCTCCACCTGCCGGCGGCGCACCACGAGCAGGCGCTCTCCGACGTCGCCGCCATCGTGCTCCTGACGATCTTCGTCCTCTCGGTGCCGGCATCCCTGCGCCGCGCCCATCACGCGGAGGCGACGACGTTCGACGAAGAGCGAGTGTGGCCGCTCCCGATCGCACTCGGACTCCTGACGGCGGCGGCGGTGGGGGCCGCCTTCGTCTCGGACTGGTTCGTGGCTGCGCTCACCCCCGCGCTGACCACGCTGCACATCTCCCAGACCTTCGCGGGACTCGTGATCGTCGCCATCGCCGGCAATGCGGTGGAGAACGTGGTCGGCGTCCAGCTCGCCCTCAGAAACCGCATGGACTACGCCCTCTCCGTCACCCTCCAGAGCCCGGTGCAGATCGCCCTCGCCGTCATCCCGGCGCTCGTCCTCCTCTCGGGAGTGCTCGGCGGGGCGCATCTCACGCTTGTCCTGCCCTCGCTGCTCGTGATCGTGCTCGCCCTGGCCGCCCTGACGGCGGTCATCGTCGTCTTCGACGGGGAGTCGACCTGGCTCGAGGGCACGTGCCTGATCGGGCTCTACGTCGTCATCGCCACTGCGGTGTGGTGGGGGTGAGCAGGCCGGGAGGGCGACGGGTCGGGGCCGGCGTCAACCCTGCGCCGCCTCCTCGACGGTGAGCTCCGCTGCCGGATCTGCCTCGAGCCTCTCGTCGGGGATCACCTCGCCGCTGCGGACCGATCGGCCATAGGTGCCGGCCCGGAGGCGGGCCTCCGCCCGCTCGATGGCGGCCAGCCGCTCTCCCAGCCCGGCCTCGACGGCGTCGTCCACCTCCTCGGCCGTGAAGCGCTCCGCCGGGTCTGCGATGTCGCCCGAGCTCGACTCGTTGGCCGCGCTCCTGTCGTCCCGGGCCGCCTCCGCTGCGTCGGCCAGCAGGCGCTCCACCCGCCGGCGCTCTTCGGTCAGCAGCTCGCTCGCCCTGCGTTCGTCCATCACGCCTCCACATCGTCGTCCGAGTTCCGCGACGACATCATCCCAGTCGCCCGCGGTCGGTCGCGGCGTCGTGCTGGGCGAAACGGTTGGCCACCGGCCTCGACGGCTGCCCGGAATCGCCGGCTGGCGGGCTCGAGCGAAGGTCCTAAGCTGCGCAGAGCGGCGGGGAGGTGGAGATGTCGGCGCCCAACGCGGCGGGGCCGTTTCGCGACGACCGCGGCGTCTACTGGCGAGAGGGACCGCAGGGCCTCGAGTACCTGGCCTCCGACGGCCGCTGGTATCCCGGTGCACCCTCCCCCCCGAGACCGCAGAGCCGAGCCACGGGACGGGGCCTGCATCCGGCGGCGGGATGGGTCGCCGTGGCGGCGGGCCTGCTGCTCGGCATCACGGCCTTTCTCCCGTGGGCGACGGCCGATCTCGTGTTCGTCAGCATCGACCGCAACGGCTTCCAGCTCGGCTACCAGCTCGGCTTCAGTCCCGACGGGTTCGCGCCGCTGGCGCTCGGGCTCTGCCTCGTGCTCGTGGGGATCGGCATCCTCGTGGCGAACCAGGCGCCCGAGTGGCTGCGGAGCCCCGGGCCGGGCATCGCGGCCATCACCGCCGGCGCGTTCGGCCTCATCACGGCCATCGCCGAGGGAGGATCGATCTCGGGATCGTCCGGTTACTCCGTGGGCTACGGCCTCTATCTCATGGGTCTCGCCGGGCTGGGCGGCATCGTCGCCGGGATCCTGGCGCTCACCCTGCGGAGCCCGGCGAGCACCGGAGCAGGGGGCTCGGGCGCCCCCGGCGGCTGGGCTCACTGACGGAGACGGACCCCTCCGACGCCGTCACCTCAGCTCGGCGGCGACCACTCCCGGTGGAGGACCCGCCGCACCATGGGCTCGAAGGTGGAAAGCGGCTCGTTGGGATAGCTCGCATCGAAGGCCACCTCGTCGTACCGGGCGCAGAACTCGACCGTCTGGTCGTAGTAGGGGCTGTCGACGAATCGGTCGCGCTGGTCGGGATCGAGGCCCAGGTGCGCGCCGTAGAAGTAGGTCTGGAAGACGGGGTGGTGCGCGAGCATCCAGTAGTTGGCCTCCGAGACGAAGGGGCGCAGGACGGCCGCGGCGACCTCGCCGTGATTGAACGGTCCGAGGGACTCGCCGATGTCGTGGAGGAGGCAGCAGACCACGTACTCCTCGTCGCGCTCGTCGCGCAGGGCCAGGGTGGCGCACTGGAGGCTGTGGGTCAGACGATCGACCGGGTAGGCCTCGTCGGCCGCGAGCCCCGTCAGCATGCCGAGAAGCAGCTCGGGGAGGACCTCTACGTTGTGGCGGTGCACCTCGGCGAGGATGGCGAAGTCGGCGTCGGTGCCCTCGTCCAGATGACGAAAGTGCATCTTTGGCTGGTTCACCGCCAAAGGCTAGCGAGCGGTGCGAAGGGCGCCGGCCGGGACGGTCATGGCAGGCGATCGAGCGCCGCGCTCGCCCTCCGCGCGATCGCCCCGAACGAGCCGGACCGGGCCCCGATCCCTGCCTCCGTGAGCAGCTCCCGGGCGCGCGACACGTCGTCGCCCTGGCCCCGGGCCGCCAGCATGCGACCCCAGGCGAGCCGGATCTGGGCCTCGGCGTGCCGCATGTGGCCGCGGTTGGCCAGCGCCATCGCCCCACGGAAGCTGGACTCGGCTTCCTCGTAGCGGCCGAGCAGCGAGAGCAGCTGGCCCAGGTAGCACGACATCGGCTCGCGCACCGTGATCCCCTGGAACGGGACCTGCTCGGCATACGGTGCGATGAACTCGGCCAGCCGCCGGGCGGCGTCGGCGTCCTCCAGCTCGGCCGTCACCTCTGCGTACACGGAGATCGCGTCGAAGCGGGCCGAGTCGGCGAGCACCCGATCGAACCCGTCCGCGGCCGCCCTCGCCAGGAGCTCCCGCGCCTGCTCTTCGCCGGACCCGTCCATCTCGTCGCCATCGAGGTGGCTGGCGGCCAGGCATGCCTGGTACGAGGCGATCCGAGGGTTCTCCTCGACGATCTGCTCGAGCAGGGACGACATCTCGTGCAGCCGGCCCTGTTGCATCCGCACGACCAGCGTCTGCGCCGCGTAGAAGGCGTAGGCGTCGGGCTGGGAGCTCTCCTGGCCCAGATGCCAGGCCGTCGTGGCGAGCCCCTCGGCCCGCTCGTGGTCGCCGCGGGTCAACGACTCTGCCGCCTGGTGGTAGGCGGTCACCCAGACCATCATCGGCTCGCGCAGGTGCTCGCTCAGCTCCTGCATCGTCGAGAGGTGGGCCGAGGCGCGCTCGAAATCACCCGATTGCATGGCGTTGTTGCGGTCCGAGTGCACGGCCCAGAACTGCCGCACCGGGTCCCCGAGCGCCTGGGCCAATCTCGAGGCCCGCCGGCTCGACTCTCGGCGCTCGAGCAGCGTGTCGGGGAAGTCGAGCGGGAGCTGGAGGAGATTGAGCACGTCGACCGAGGTGGTCGGGTCGTCGACGCGCTCGGCCATCTCCCTCGACTCTCTGGCGAGCTCCAGCCGTCGCTCGATCGGCCCGTAGGCGAGCTCGCTGCACAACGTGGCGAGCAGCACGGCACGCTCCGCGCTGTCCCCCACCTCCACGGTGCGCAGCGCCGACTCGAGGACGGCGACCTTGTCGCGGTCGATCCTCCCCAGTGCGCTGTAGAACCCGCGGTTGTTGGCCAGCGCCGCGCGGACCAGAGAACGTCGGTCGCCGCTCTCGAGGGCTCGCTGGGCCACCCCCAACAGCGTCTCGCGGAACCCGGGAAGCCCGGCCTGGCGCTGCGCGATCCCGAGGTCGAGCCGCACCTCCATGAGCTCCGCGCCGTGCGCGTCGGGGACCTGCTCGAGCAGCTGCAGGGCCTGGAGGAAGTAACGGACCGCATCGGCGGGTGCCAGCGCAGCCATGGCCGCCGCACCGGCTCGCCGCGAGTAGGAGACCGCCTTGTGGACGTCCACCTGCTGGGTGGCGTGGAACCAGTGGTAGGCGAGCTCGCCGATCCGCTCCTCGGGGTGCTCGCCGCAGAGCTCCTCCAGGGCCTGGGCCACCTGGTGATGGGCGCGGGCTCGGCGAGTGGCCCCGAGCTCCTGGTAGAGCGTGTGCCGGACCAGGGCGTGCGAGAACGAGTAGCGCCCCGGCACCTCGGGAACCTCGTGCACCAGAGCGGCGCGGTCGGCCGCCTCGAGCAGGTCGAGCAGCTCGTCCTCGTCTCGCCGGCAGGTCGTGCTCAGGTGTGCCAGGTCGAAATCCCGGCCGATGACGGCGGCCATGCTCAGGATCTGGACCGCGGGCTCGCCGAGGCGCGCCGTCCGTGCGTGCACGACCTCGCGGACGCTCTCGGGCAGCTCGATGCTCTGCAGGCCGTCGGTGCGCCAATGACCTCGTTCGTCACGGGAGATGGCACCCTCGTCGGCCAGGTGCTTCAAGACCTCGTCCACGAAGAAGGGGTTGCCGTCCGTCTCGCCGTAGACCGCATGCGCCAGCTCCACGCCACTACGTGACAGCTCGTGGCCCGCCGCCGCCTCGACGTACTGGACGACCTCCCCGTCCTCGAGCCCCCGCAGGCTGATGCGCGAAACTCCCGCCTCCCGCCGGAGCGCCCCCAGCGTCTCGGTCAGCGGGTGGTTGGCCGAGAGCTCGGTGTCGCGGTACGTGCCGACGATCAGCAGTCGGAGCGGATCGGCCTCGCGGACGAGGTGCCGCAACAGCTGCAGGCTGGCCGCGTCCGCCCATTGCAGATCGTCGAGGACGAGCACCACCGGGTGATCCGACGACGCCTGGGCCAGGAGGCCGAGGACCGCGGCGTACAGGAGATACCGCTCCGTGTCGGCATCGGGCTCGGCCGGTGCGCCGAGGCCCACGACCCGTGAGCGGAGCGCCTTGACGAGCCGCGAGAGCTCGGCGCCGTGCTCCGCGACGTGCGCCTGCACGACCGACTCCGGAGCGTGCGACACGTAGTGCTGCAGGGCCTCGGCAAACGGGGCGTACGGCAGGCGCAGCTCCTCGTCGCACCTCCCGAGCAGGGAGACGGCACCCTCGCCATGGGCCCGCCGGGCCAGCTCCGATGCCAGGGTGGTCTTCCCCTGTCCCGCCTCGCCGCCGATCAAGACCACCTCTCGGCCTTCGCGGTGCGCCACCCTCTTGTAGGCGTCCTCGAGCGTCGAGAGGTGGAGCTCGCGCCCGATGAACCCGATCGTCGGGCGGTGGCTCAGCCGCCGGGGCATGGGGATCCGCTCCGCATCGGCCGGCGCCGCTGCCGCCTCGCTCAGGGGCTCCCACTCGACCTGCAGCACTTCGACGGGCTCCGAGACGCCCGCCACGTCAAGCTCGCCGAGCGTCGAGAAGGTGTGCGGGCTGCGCCGACCCGCCATGACCCGGACCAGGTAGGTCGCGAGGATCTGGCCGCCCTCCGCCCTGGCGCACAGGCGGGAGGCCTCGATGACCGGCTCGCCGAAGTAGTCGTCGCCCTCCCAGGCGACCTCGCCGCCCGCGATCCCGATCCGCAGGCCGAGGTGCCCGCGCGGACCGCCGGTTCTGCGCCTCGACCGCCTGCTGCATGGCCACTGCACAGGCCACGGCCGTCGAAGAGGCGGGAAAGGTCACCATCAGGCCGTCGCCCAGGTTCTTGACCTCCGTCCCACCCGATCCTGCGAGCGCGTCGCGGAGGCAGGAGAAATGCGACCGGCGCAGCTCGTCCGCGGCGTGCGGCGACAACGAGTACGCAAGCTCCGTCGAGCCCACCAAGTCGGTGAAGAGAATCGTCAGACTTCCCGTCGTCGGCATCCGATTCCTCCCGATACGGGCGCTCCTACCACGCCGGCATCTTCACCAGAAAACCTGCCAGAAGATCGCACGGACGTCCAATGGATTGGTCCCATTCCATGCCCGCACCGGCCGCACTCATGCCGGCCACCTCCATACTCTCACACGCCCGGTCCGGAGAATAGGGCTATTTATCCTGCTAGATGCAATGAAATGGTGGCGGGAGGGCTCGAGTGTGTCATTTTGGTGAATAGATGAGCAATCGCATTACACGCCTGGGCATTACACCCTGCTGACGCTCGAAACCGTCAGGTTTGGCGCAACTGGTGTGCCGATCGGTCACCAAGCGTTCCCGGAAATTGGGACTTGCGGCCCTAAAGACCTCCGTCGCCGACGGGCACGATGAGCCCAAACGAACGGGAGGTGCGGGGCAATGACGAACATGGTGGTCGTTGGAGTCGACGGCTCGGACAAGGACGAGGCCGCCCTTTCCTGGGCGGCCCAGATCGCTCGATCACGCGAGGCGGTCCTCGAGGTCGCACTCGGATGGTCCACCCAGCCGGACTTCGCCCAGCGCTTCGCCGAACACGGCGACCAGATTCTCGAGACGGCGTTGGCCAAGGTGAGGGAGCTCGACCCCACCCTCGAGGTTCGGGGGATAAAGAAGGCGCAGCCCGCGGCCCAGCTGCTGGAGAAGCTCAGCGAGGACGCCGACCTCGTCGTGGTGGGCGAGGGACACCATCCGGGTCTGCACGCCCTGGTGGACGGCTCCGTCGGCCGCGACACGGTGACCCATGCAACGTCTGCCGTGCTGCTCGTACGGGCGCCCAAGGAAGCCGAAGGGCGCGGGGGGCACTGAGTCCCTGCGCTACGGCCGGCCCGGAGTGGTCCCTGCGGCGAGTCGCTCGGCCCGGTCCCGGATGCCGATCAGCATCTTGCGCTCCATCACGAGGCTGCCGGGCTCCATGAGGAGAGTCGTCAGGACTCGCTGGAGCCACCCGGAAGGAGGCGAGGCGATCCCGATCGCCCTGGTCGACACGATGTCGGGTTCCGCCAACAGCCCGTCCCCCGGCATCTCCCTCGCCACCTCTTCTTCCGTCGCACCCCAGGTCAGGCAGGGCCCACGCCCGACCGTGAGGTAGGCGAGGGAGGCCGTCGCGCCGCCCGCGACGGCGATCGCGACCCCCCGCAAGACCCTCGCGCTCGAGAAACCCAATCCCCCTCCTCCGTTGCGTCGTTGTAGTGGTGTCCCCCTCGGACCCGGGGTCCTCTGGCTCGTATCCGCGACGAGGCGGGCTGCTCCCCCCGGGGACGAGGGGGCCCACCCGGCGGTCGAACCCGGACAAAACCGCTGGAGCCCGGTCGCTTTTGCTGCGATCCTAAGGACCGCGCCAGCGCCGATGCCGCCGGCGCTGCGTCGGCCGCGGCCGATCTGCCGCGTGGAGCAAGGAACCAGCAGATGACCCTCACAACCGAAGAGCGTGCGGCCGGCGGCCGGCGGGTCCGGGACGCTCTCCCGCTCGACCTCCATGGCGCCTGGAGCCCCGGGCCCGACCGGACCGACCCGCTGTCGATCCTCGCGCTCCAGGCCACCACCCGCCTCTCCGACCTCGTGCCCATCCGCTACGGCCGGATGGCGGCGTCTCCCTTCGCCTTCTACCGGGGGGCGGCCGCCGTGATGGCGGCGGACCTGGCCGGCGAGCCGCGTTCGGGTCTCGACGTGCAGCTGTGTGGGGACGCCCACCTCTCCAACTTCGGCGGGTTCGCCTCGCCCGAGCGGGACCTCATCTTCGACGTCAACGACTTCGACGAGACCCTGCCGGGCCCCTTCGAGTGGGACGTGAAGCGACTCGCCGCAAGCCTCGAGGTGATGGGTCGAGACCGCGGCATGCCCAAGAAGAAGCGGCGGGCCACGGTGATGGCGGCCACCCGCTCCTACCGCGAGGCCATGCGCCACTTCGGAACCCTTCGCAACCTCGAGATCTGGTACTCGAGGCTCGACGCCGCGTGGATCCTGCAGCGCTGGGGGACCGACATCGGGAAGCGCACGATCGGCCGGTTCCAACGGTCGGCCGAGAAGGCCCGGTCCAAGGACCACCTCCGGGCCTTTGCAAAGCTCACCAGGGAGGTCGACGGCCAGCTCGAGTTCGTGAGCGACCCGCCGCTGCTCGTGCCGGTCGGCGAGCTGTTCGGCGAGGAGCTGGCCGACGAGGTCGAGAAGGTCATCAGCGGTTCGCTGCGCTCGTACCGGCGCACCCTCGAGGGCAGCCGGCGAGCCCTCCTGTCCCGCTACCGGTTCTTAGACCTGGCCCGCAAGGTGGTGGGCGTGGGCAGCGTCGGCACGAGGTGCTGGGTGGCGCTCCTGGTCGGGCGCGACGCCGGGGATCCGCTCTTCATCCAGGTCAAGCAGGCCGAGGCCTCCGTCCTCTCCCCGTTCCTCGGACCCTCGAGGTTCTCCAACCAGGGGCAGCGCGTGGTCGAGGGCCAGCGCCTGATGCAGAGCTCGAGCGACGTGTTCCTCGGGTGGGACCGGGTCAAGCTCGACGCCGACCGCGACTTCTACCTGCGACAGCTCTGGGACTGGAAGGTCTCGGCAGACGTCGAGACCATGACACCCGAGATCCTCACGATCTACTCCGAGATGTGCGGGTGGAGCCTCGCCAACGGCCACGCCCGGTCCGGCGACGCGCTCGCCATCGGTGCCTATCTCGGTCGCGGCGACCGCTTCGACCGGGCGATGGCCGAGTTTGCCGCCTCCTACGCCGACCAGAACGAGCGCGACCACCGGAACCTGGTCGATGCGATCAAGGGCGGCGCCGTCCAGGCCGTCACCGGCCTCTGACTACTTGCCGAGGGGAAGGGCCCCACCCTCGGCGGCCTCCCGCTCGCCCTTGTCGGGGAAGCCACAGACGAGACCGATGAGCATGACGGCTATCGCCGCCCCGACGATCGGGCCGACGATGTAGATCCACCACCCGGTGAAGTCGAGGCTCACGATGTCGGGACGAGACTGCGGGCCGGGTTCATCGAAGCCCGGTTGATGGGCTGGCGAAGAGGCCGAGCAGCACGACCGTCGCCCCGACGGCGAGCGCGGCGTTGTGCCCGATGCTGCGATAGCCCGTCGCCGTGTGGAGGATGACCGAGACCAGGATGGCGGTGAGGACGATCTCCATGAAGAGGGACCGCCATCCCCCCCGGGGCGGGCGATCGGGTAGGTGCCGCCGGAGGAGACGTGCCGGTACATGGCCTGCAGGAAGAGGGCGGCCAGGATGGCGCCCGCCATCTGGGCCGCGAGGTAGGTGCCAGGCCGCCTTGAACACCTTGCGGGAAGCGGAGGCGAAAGTCACCGCCGGGTTGATGTGCAGCCCCGAGAGCGGCCCGAGGGCACAGATCAGGGCCATCACGATGGCCCCCGGGGCGATCACCGCGGCCGTCCGGCTGATCGGACCTCCACCCACGTAGTGGTTGATCACTCCCGATCCGGCGGCGACCGTGACGAGGATGAACGTAGCCGCGAACTCGACGATCACCCGGATCCACCGTGGCCGGTGGCGCCGCGTGTCCTCCTGGAACCGGATGAGGTATCGCTGCCCGATGAGATCCGACGTCTCCTTGGCTTCCCGAGGAGTGGAGTCCACTGCCTCGACAGCCTGGTGCGCCGGTAGCGTTGCAGACCGTGTACCGCTGCGAGAGTTGCGACTTCTCCTTCCGCCTGGATGACGCGCCTCTCGCCGCCCCAGCCATCGTGGCGGGCGCCGACGGCATGGCGCGGATCCTGACCGACGGCGACGCGGACCTCCGAAGCAGGCGTCAGGCCGAGACCTGGGCGCCATTGGAATATGGTTGCCACGTGCGCGACGTCCTTTTTGCGCAACGCGAGAGGGTCCTCGCCGCCCGTTGGATCGACCTACCCTCCTTCTACCCGATCGGTCGCGACGAGCGCGTCGAGTTCGAGGGGTACGCGGAGCAGGACCCGGGCGACGTCTCAAGGCAACTCCGCGACGGTGCCGCACTCTTCGCCAACGTGCTCGACCGGATGCCGCCCGCCGCCTGGGACCGTACGGTCGTCTACAACTATCCCGCTCCCGCGAGCGGTCCCTGCGCTGGGTCGCCGTCCACACCCTCCACGAGATGCGCCATCACCTCATGGACATCCAGTCCCAGATCGCCGCGCCGGATGGATCGGGCCGAGGGCCGGGCGCGCACGAGGGCCGCTAGGCCCGGGGCGACCGACCGTTCGCTACCAACTCGACAGCAACAGCAATTCGACAGCAACAGCAACTCGCCGGCAACGACAACTCGCCGGCAACAACTCGACAGCAACTCGCACCAAAGGAGAGAGATCCGAATGTCGACCGAAGACCCCACCCTCCTCGACACCCGGGACATGGTCGCGCTGCACCGCTCGTTCCAACGTGTGCTCGCCGACGCGCCCGGGCAGATCGCGTCGGTTCGTGAGGGGGACACCGAGCGATCGCGACTCCTCGCCGACTACCTCGCCGACGCCCTTTGGCTCCTCCACGAGCACCACATCGGGGAGGACGAGCTCCTCTACCCGCTGCTCGCCGAGCGGGTGCCCGAGGAGGATGGGCTGTTCGCGCGGATGGAAGAACAGCACCATGCCGTCGCCGAGGGCATCGAGGTCGCCCAGCACGCGGTAGCGCGCTTCGGCCAGTCCGCTTCCAAGGCGGACGGCGAAGCGGTGGCCGCGGCGTGCGGGGCGCTCCTCCAGTCGACCGACCAGCACCTCGTTGACGAGGAGGAGCACGTGCTCCCGATCGCGGCACGGGTCATCACCCCGCCCGAGTGGGGGGCCATGCCGAGCCAGGGGCTCTCCCGCTACGAGGGGCCCCGCCTCTGGTTGCCCTTCGGGATCGCCTACGAGGGGATGCCCCCCGACATCCAGGAGGCGATGCTCGCGAGGATCCCTCCGCCCGTCGCCGAGATGTGGAAGAGCGGGGGGTCCGACGCCTACGCCGAGGAAATGGCGGCGATCCGTGGTGGGGGTCAGGCTCGATGAGCGCGTCGGGGACGCCCGGCACAGCGAGCGGGATCGTCACAAAGCTCGCTCCCCGACCCGTGTCCGAGATCGTCGAGCAGCTCACGACGATGGTCGCTGACCGAGGGATGAAGGTCTTCGCGGTCATCGACCAACGGCGCGAGGCCGAGCAGGCCGGACTCGCGCTCCGCGACACCACCCTCGTCCTCTTCGGTAACCCGGCGGGGGGCACGCCCGTCATGGAGTCCGCCCCCCTCTCCGCCCTCGACCTTCCGCTCAAGATCCTCGTCTGGGACGACCGGGGCCAGACGAAGGTGAGCTACACCGATCCCGCGGCCCTCGCCGAGCGCTACGGACTCTCCGACGACCTCACGCAGCGGCTGGCCGGTATCCGTGCGCTGGCGGACGCTCTGGCCGGCGCCCAGACTGGGCCCTGACCTCGGTCCGCTGCTGCGCCGTTCCACGATCCCCGGAACGCCGGGAGCGCGCGCCGGCCGGAAGACCCGCTGGAATCCCCGGGCTCTCCAGGGCGTTGAAGACAAGCGGATCGAGGATGGGCTCGGTGGGATCTCGACGGAGATCCGGAGAGCGCCACCCACGTGACGAGAGGGGTTGTCGCGGCTTCGCCCACCGCCCTTCGCGCCCGCCAAGATTGAGAGGAGTTGCCATGCCCGCTGTCACCGTGAAGGACCTGTTGACCCTGCCGCGTCTGGCCGTCCCGGACCCGACGACTGCCGTCCGACCCGTCAGGTCGGTGACCACGGCCCCGGCGGGCTTCGAGGGAGAGGGCTTTCCCGTGCGCCGCGCCTTTGCCGGGGTAGACCTGTCCGAGCTCGACCCCTTCATCCACATGGACCAGATGGGGGAGGTGGAGTACGCGCCCGGCGAGCCCAAGGGGACGCCGTGGCACCCCCACCGGGGCTTCGAGACGGCGACCTACATGATCGACGGGACCTTCCAGCACCAGGACTCCATCGGCGGCGGCGGCCTCATCACGAACGGTGCCACCCAGTGGATGACGGCCGGGAAGGGCATCCTGCACATCGAGCGTCCCCCCGACGAGGAGGTGGCGCGGGGCGGGCTGTTCCACGGCGTGCAGCTCTGGGTCAACCTGCCGTCCGCCGACAAGATGGTCTCTCCCCGGTACCAGGACATTCACGCCGAGGGGGTCACCCTCGTCAGCTCGCCCGACGGCGGTGCGCTGGTGCGGGTGATCGCCGGCAGCGTGGGCGGCTTCGACGGTCCGGGCATCACGCACACGCCGATCTCGCTGGCACACGTCACGGTGCAAGCGGGGGCCCGGCTGGTGCTGCCGTGGCCGCAGGAGTTCAACGCGCTGGTCTACGTGCTGTCTGGCCAGGGCGCCGTGGGTGCCGAGCGCCGGCCGATTCGGACCGGCCAGCTGGCGGTGCACGGTCCCGGCGACGCCATCGAGCTGGTCGCCGATGCCGAACAGGAGGGTCCCGCGCGCGAGCTGGACGTGCTCGTGCTCGGCGGCAGCCCCATCCGCGAGCCAGTCGCCGCCTACGGACCCTTCGTCATGAACACCCGCGCCGAGCTGCAGCAGGCCTTTGAGGACTACCAGGCCGGTCGGCTGGGCCAGGTGCCGGCGGAGCACATCGGCTGAGCCAGAGACCGGGCCATGTCGGGCCTCCGCCCCGAGCGCCCGGTCGGCACATCGGCTAGAAGGAGGCCGTGCCCGAACGCGCCTGGGGTTCGTCGGACGTTCCCGATCTGACGGGCAAGACCGCCGTCGTCACCGGCGCCAACAGCGGTGTCGGCCTCGAGACGGCGGTCGGGCTCGCCGCCCACGGCGCGAGGGTGGTCATGGCGTGCCGCGATGAGATCCGCGCCAAGGCCGCCGCCTTTCACCTCCGCTCGGTCGTGGACGGGCCAACCCTCGAGATCCTCATCCTCGACCTCGCGAGCCTGGAGTCCGTCCGGCGAGCCGCCGACGAGTACTCGGAGAACCACGACCGCCTCGACGTCCTCGTCAACAACGCGGCCGTCATGGGCCCGCCCCGCCTCTCGTCCGCCGACGGCTACGAGCTGCAATTCGCGACCAACCACCTCGGCCACTACGCCCTGACCGGTCTCCTGCTGCCGCCCCTGCTCGGGACACCGGGGGCGAGGGTGATCACGGTCACCTCGCCGATGCACCGCATGGGGCGACTCAACGGCGCCGATCCCGCCCACCCCGAGCCCTACCGCCGGTGGACCTCCTACGGGACGTCCAAGCTCGCCAACCTCCTCTTCACCCACGAGCTCGAACGGCGGTTCGAGCAGGCGAGAGCCGACGCACTGGCCGTGGCGGCGCACCCCGGTTGGACGCGCACCAACCTCGTGGCGAGCGGGCCACTGACCGGCCGCCCCAGGTACGTACAACGGATGGGCCGCCTGGCCGGTCGATGGCTCGGCCACTCGGCGACGAGCGGCGCGCAGCCCATCCTCCGGGCGGCCACGGCCCCCGACGTTCGCGGCGGCGAGTGCTACGGGCCCGGCGGGCTGCTCCAGCTCGTCGGCCCGGCGAGCCGCGTGCGCTCGAGCCCGGCGTCGCACCGGCGGGACCTGGCGGCCCGGCTGTGGGAGGAGTCCAACCGTTTGACCGGTGTCCACTACGGGCTGGACGGGGGGTCCGCCGGGTCGACGCAATTAGCATGACCGGGGCTCCGAACGGCGGAGCCGACGAGACCGCCGACCGATTGCGGGCCGACGGTCGTGAAAGAAGGTGGTGGACATGGCGACCGCGGTGATCGTCGACGCCGTTCGCACCCCGGGCGGCAAGCGCAACGGCAAGCTTCGAGGCTGGCACGCCGTCGACCTCGCCTCCGAGCCGTTGATCGCGTTGCAGCGCCGCAACGACCTCGACCCGGCGCTCGTCGAGGACGTGATCATGGGCTGCGTCATGCAGGTGAGCGAGCAGGCCCTCAACGTCGGGCGCAACGCGGTGCTGGCCGCCGGGTGGCCCGAGTCGGTACCGGCGACGACCATCGACCGTCAGTGCGGCTCCTCCCAACAGGCGCTGCACTTCGCCGCGCAGGGCGTCATGGCCGGTGCCTACGACATCGTCGTGGCCGGCGGCGTCGAGGCCATGACCCACACCCCGATGGGCGCCTCGGTCGTGCGAGAGCTCGGCTTCCCTTTCGGGCCGAGGGTGCGCGACCGCTATGCCGCCCAAGGCGGGCTCGTCAGCCAGGGCATCGCGGCCGAGCTGATCGCCGATCGCTGGGACCTCAGCCGGCAGGACCTCGATGCCTTCGGGGCCCGCAGCCAGCTGCTGGCGGCGCGAGCGACCGAGGAGGGTCGCTTCGCCAACGAGATCGTCGCCCTCGCGGTGCGAGATGACGAGGGCAACGAGACCGACGACGTGCTCGATCGAGACGAGGGGATCCGCCCGGACACGACGGTCGAGCGGCTGGCGGCGCTCCGACCCGCCTTCCGGGAGGACGGAAGGATCACGGCGGGCAACTCCTCACAGATCACCGACGGGGCCGCTGCCGTGCTCATCATGAGCGAGGAGCGCGCCAACGCCCTCGGGTACCGCCCCCGGGCCCGGTTCCACACCTTCGCCGTGGTGGGGGTGGACCCGATCACGATGCTGACGGGCCCGATCCCGGCGACCCGGCTCGTGCTCGAGCGGGCCAAGATGGGTCTCGAGGACATCGACCTGGTGGAGATCAACGAGGCCTTCGCCTCGGTCATCCTGGCGTGGGACAAGGAGCTGCGTCCGGACATGGCCAAGGTCAACGTCAACGGGGGGGCGATCGCGCTGGGACACCCTCTCGGTGCTTCGGGTGCCAAGCTGACGGCCACCCTGCTCAACGAGCTGGAGCGCACGGGCGGACGCTACGGGCTCCTCACCATGTGCGAGGGCGGGGGCATGGCCAACGCCACCATCCTCGAGCGCCTGGGCTGATCGGGCCGGACGCCGACGCGGGTCAGCGGTAGCGGGTGGCGACCAGGAACCCGGCGAGGAGCAGGCCCAGCCCTCCCACCAGGTACCAGCCGGACACGGAGCCGGGCAACACGCTCAGGTAGTTGAGCAGGATCATCAACACGCCGAGGATCAGCAGGACGAGGATCGCCACGCCGTGCCAGGCCGGGCTGCGCCGCACCTTGCGCGGCAGGGGCGGGGTGTAGCGCCCGCTCACCTCCGGCGGCGTATACCGCCCCACCCGGGATCCACCCTTGGAGCTCGAGCTCTTGGACGGCTCGCTCTTCGTCGCGGGCGCGCCCTTGGGGCCGGCCCGGCCGGCGGCCGAGCGGCCCTTGCGCTGTGCCCGCCCCGGGCCCGACGAGGACTTGGACGCCATCTCGGTGAGACTACCGATCCCCCGACGCCCGGTGGAGGGCGGCCCGTGGCAGGGGGCTGCGTCGCGGGGGCGGGGCCGTCCGCCCCTCCCGGCGCTTGTACGATCCATCGGGATGGGCGCACGGATCCTCGTCATCGACAACTACGACTCCTTCGTCTACAACCTGGTGCAGGAGCTGGGAGAGCTCGGCGCCGAGCCCGAGGTCTTCCGCAACGACGCCATCGAGGTCGACGCCATCCGCCGGATCGAGCCGGACGCCGTCGTGATCTCCCCGGGGCCGGGACGGCCCGAGAGCGCCGGGATCAGCATGGAGGCCGTCGTGGACGTCGGGAGCACCATCCCGCTGCTCGGCGTCTGCCTCGGGCACCAGTGCATCGGCCAGGCCTTTGGCGGGCGGATCGTGGCCGCTCCCGCCCTGATGCACGGCAAGACGTCGGAGATCCACCACGACGGATCGGGGATCTTCCGCGGCCTGCCCAACCCCTTCGTCGCGACGCGCTACCACTCCCTGGTGGTGGCGCCCGACTCCGTCCCGCCGGAGCTGGACGTCACGGCGAGGACGTCCGACGGGGTGATCATGGGGCTGCGGCACCGGACGCTCCCGATCGAGGGCGTCCAGTTCCACCCCGAGTCGATCCTCACGCCGAGTGGGCCCTCGCTCCTCGACAACTTCCTCGAGCAGCTGGCCCTCGAGGGGGCCGCCCGCTAGCGCTCGGACACGGATCGGCGGCGATCCGGCGTCGCCGCCGGATCCGACGGCTACGTGCCGGGGATGGTGGGCAGCGTGAAGGGCGTGCTCGTGCTGGTCGTCGGCGACGTGGTGGTGGTCGGCGACGTCGTCGGTGTCGTCGTGGGGGGCGGCGACGTCGTCGGTGTCGTCGTGGTGGTCTGAGGCGGTGCGGTCGTCGTGGTCGCGGGCGCACCGGACGAGACGATGAGGTTCACCGTGCTGCCCTTGAGAACGGTGTTGCCGGCCGGCGGGTCGGTGCCGATGACCACGCCGGCGCCGTACTGGTTCGACGTCTCGGAGCTGGTGTTGCCCACTTGAAGGCCGGCGTTGGCCAGCGTCGCGCCGGCGGTGCCGGGCGAGTCCCCGGCGACGGAGGGGACCTGGACTGAGCTCTGGCCGGTCGAGACGGTGAGGGCGATGACCGAGTTCTCGCCAACCCGCTGACCTCCGGCCGGGGTCTGACGGGTGACGGTGTTCACCGCCGTGCTGCTCTGTTCGGAGTTGACCGTGTAGCGCAGGTGGTGGGCACGCAGCGTCGACTCCGCGTTGAGCAGGAGCTGGTTGGTCACGTCGGGCACGGTCACCTTGACCGGCCCGCCACTCACGTAGAGCGTGACGTCGGAGCCCTTGGTCGCCGACGACTTGGCTGGTGGTTGGGTGCGGACCACCGTCCCCGACGCCTGGTTGCTCGTGACGGTCTGCTGGCCGGTCACGTGGAATCCCGAGTGGCCCAGGGTGTACGTCGCCGCGGGCACCGTCTGGCCCGACACGTCGGGGACGACGACCGAGGGGCCGGAGTTCCAGTAGCCGAGGGCCTGTCCCAGGAAGTAGATGATGATGCCGAGCACCACGACGAGCCCGGCGAGGAGCAGGGCGAGGCGCCGCACGCGCCGGCGGGAGGCCTCGGTGGCCTGATCGGGGTGGCCGTCGACGGCCGGCAGGGCCTGCGTCCCGGACACCGGGGCAACGGCCTGGGTCTGGCCGACGGTGGCCATGACGCCCGTCTCGGCGATGGGCTCGGCGCTCACCGGACGGCCGTCGCTGAAACGCAACAGGTCGGCGCGGAGCTCCTCGGCCGTCGGGTACCGCTGGTCGGGAGACTTGGCCATCGCCTTCATCACGATGTTCTCGAGCGGGACCGGGATCGAGGGGTTGAGGTCCCTCGGCATCGGGGGGATGTCGCGGACGTGCTTGGAAGCGACCGCCACCGGCGTCTCGCCCTGGAACGGTGGGCGGCCCGTCAGCATCTCGAAGAGGACGACCCCGAGCGAGTAGATGTCGCTGCGGGCGTCGACGCCGTGGCCCTCGGCCTGCTCCGGCGAGAAGTAGGTGGCCGTGCCCATGACGGCACCCGTCTGGGTGAGGCTCTCCTCGGTGTTGACCGCCCGCGCGATGCCGAAGTCCGTGACCTTGACCCCGCCCCCCTCGGCAATTAGTACGTTGCCGGGCTTGACGTCCCGGTGGACCACGCCGCGCCGGTGGGCGTAGTCGAGTGCGTCGGCGACGGGGGCGACGATCGTCGCGGCCCGGACCGCCTCCATCGGGCCCGTGTCCCGCAGGACCATCGAAAGGGGCTGCCCGTCGATGTACTCCATGACGATGAAGTAGGTCCCGTCGTCCTCGCCCCAGTCGAACACCTGGACGATGTTCGGGTGGAAGAGGTTGGCGGCCGCCTGGGCCTCCCGACGGAAGCGCTCGACGAAGGTGCGGTCCACCGACAGCTCGGGGAACAGGACTTTCAGGGCGACGGGGCGGTCGAGCAACCGGTCCCTCGCCCGGTACACGTCGGCCATTCCCCCGCGCGCGATCAGGTGCGTGAGCTCGTATCGATCGGAAAAGACCCGCGAGGTCTGCGTCGGCTCCATACCGCTCCAGAGCCTAGGCGGTCGTCATACAGGCGCCTTGGTCATGAAAAGCCTGTTGCCTCATGGCCCGCTCGGAGCAGGAGCCGTGGTGGTCGTGACGGAGGTATCGGTCGTCGGCAGCGTGGTGGTGGTCGCCGGCGGTGCCGTGGTCGAGACGCTCGGCGCCTGGCTCCCGGCAAAGGGTCCCGACCCGTTGGAGAGCTGCTGCTGGGAAGTCTCCTCCTGGCGCAGGTTGTTGACGTAGCCACGAGCGGCCGAAAGCGTGGGCTCGACGACCTTGCCACGGACCGTCGAGACGTTGATCGCGGGGATCTGCGAGGTCGTGACACCCGTCCGGTCGACGACCTGCGGCTTGAACCACAACACCCCACCGGGCCGGCCCTGGTAGATGACCAACTGGTTGTTGTCCAAGGTGACGTAGTAGGCGTCGTTGGCGTACCAACGGATGAAGTAGTAAGCGCCGGCAACGACCCCGGCGAAGAGCAACACGAACAAGACCACCCGCAGGGTGATGGCTCTCGGCTGCCGGCGGCGCCGGCGGCGCCGGATCTCTCGCTTGCTCTTCGCATCGGGGCCTTGCGGTGGCGGGGGCGCGCCGGGCGCCACGATGATCCCGGTCGTCGTGCGTGGCTCGGCGACCGCGGTGCCCATGGCTCGCGATCTATCTGCGGAACGAATCCCGTTGGCGGCGGAGGATCCGACCGCAGGGACCACCGAGGTCACCCCGTCGTCGTCTCGCGGGAATTCCGAGCCGGGCACACCCGGTGCCCCTGCCCGGTCGCCCGCCGGCGATGCAGCCGGCGCGCCCACGGCGTCACCGTCGGCTACCGCCCCCGCAGCAGTCGCGGCGGCTGCACCCGCCCCCGTGGCGAGTGCGGCGGCGGACGCAGGCCGAGAGGGCGCTGACGAACCGTCGCCGTCTTCGCCGACGAGGACGTCGACGACGACAACCGTGATGTTGTCATTGCCACCGTGCTGATTGGCCAGATCCACGAGCACGCGCGCCACGTTCGAGGGATCGCTGCGTTCCCCGAGCAGGGCCGCGATCTCCACGTCGGAGACCTCGTTGGTGAGCCCGTCACTGCACAGCAGGAGCCGGTCACCGGTCTTCAGGTCGAGCTCCCACAGATCGACGTCCACGCCGGGGCCCACACCCAGCGCCCGGGTGAGGATGTGGCGGTGTGGATGCACCGCCGCCTCCTGCTCGGTCATGGCGCCTTGGCGGACCTTCTCCTCCGCCAGGCTGTGGTCGGAGGTGACCTGGGAAAGCTGCCCGTCGGCAAAGACGTAGGCCCGGGAGTCCCCAACGTTGGCCAGGGCCAGGACGTCCCGGCCCTCCGACCCCTGCACTAGGGCTGCGACCGTCAGGGTCGTACCCATCCCCCGCAAGTCGGCCTGCTCCTGCCCCTCGACCCAGATCGCCTGGTTGGCCGCGCCGATCGCATCGACCAACCCCTGGGCGGTCGGTTGCTGGTCGAACGCCTGACGGAGCGACTGGACCGCGAGCCGGGCCGCCACCTCGCCCCCGACGTGGCCGCCCATACCGTCCGCCACTGCGAACAGATTGGACGTCTCGAGCGCGAGGTCCTGGTTGTTGCTCCGAACGCGCCCGACGTCGCTCGCAGACCCCGACCGCAGGACCGTCATTTGACGACCTCGAACACCGTGGCCCCGACCTGGAGGAGATCGCCACGGGACAATCGCACGGGGCGGGCAATCTGCTCGGAGTTGACGAAGGTGCCGTTGGTCGACCCCAGGTCCTCGACCCACAGCTTGTCGGCGTCCCGGTAGAGGCGGGCGTGGGTCGACGAGCTGTAGGCGTCGTAGCTCGTCGAGATGCCGCAGCTGGGATTGCGACCGAGGGTCACGTCGTTCTCGAGGTCGTAGACGGTGCCCCGGTAGTCCGTCGGCTCGACCACCTCGAGGCGCAGCCGGCGGCGCTGGCGCCGACGGCTGCGAGTCTGCTGCCGCTCGGCCTTGCGCTCCGCCCTGGCCTGCTGACGGGGGCCCGCCGGCCGAACCTCCACCCAGACGGCCCGGACGACCCGCAGGAAGAACAGCCAGACGACGATGACCACCAGCCACTGGAGGGGCCGCACGATGGCCGTGTAATTGGTGGTTGCGAGGTAGTTGGTGGTTGCGAGGATCCCCATCGGACCGCCAGGCGTCACGACATCTCGAAGCGGAGGGTGGTCGAGCCGAGGGAGATCTCGTCGCCACTCTCCAGGCGCTGCTCGCGAATCGGGACACCGTTGACCCGAGTCCCGTTGGTCGACCCCAGGTCAGCCACCATGACCTGGTCGCCCAGCCGGCGAACCTCCGCGTGCCGGCGGCTCACGTTGGGATCGGTGAGAACGATGTCGCACTCGGGCAGGCGCCCCATGACCACGGGCTCGGTGCCGACCGTGAGCCGCTGGCCGTCGGGCAGCACCAGCTCCGCGAAGACCAGGCCGTCGGGCCCCTCCACGACCTCCGCGCTGACCGTGAAACGCCCCGGCCGCAGCCGGTTGCCCTCGACGATCTCCACCTGCACCGGCCCGATGAAGGAGTACCCCTCGATCCGGGCATGCTCCCGTGCCGCGTCGGCGAGCTCCCGGCACAAGGCGTCGAGAAAGTTGCCGAAGCGGTCCAGGTCCTCCGTCGCGAGCAGGACCATGAAGTAATTGGGCGCGATGAGACCATGCACGCCCACCCGTCTATGCAGGTCCATCTCTCGCGTCAGTCGCCGACCGATTTCGACCGGCTGGAGGTTGCTCCTAAATGGCTTCGCCAACGTCTCCTCCACCAGACGCTCGAGACGCTGCTCGAACTCCTGGAGTCCCATGGTTCGGCTCAGCCTACCGGCAGCGCGTGACGACTCCTGGCCGGCCCCTCCTCGCTTCCACCCCAGGCCACGGCCTCGGCCTCGGTGGCCAGGACAAACCCGATCGCAGGCCGCGCCCCCCCTCGCAAGCCAACGGGTGCAGCGCACCGGGCTGCGAATTTGGGCCGGTCTAGGCCGGCGCCCCGGGTTGACTAATCTGACGCGTCGCCAGGGCGAGTGGCGGAATAGGCAGACGCGCAGGATTCAGGTTCCTGTGTCCGAAAGGATGTGGGGGTTCAAGTCCCCCCTCGCCCACCAACCAACCAACCAACCAACCAACCAACCAACCAACCAACCAACCAACCAACCAACCAACCAACCAAGGTTCGATTTCGATTGGTCGCCGGGAGGCTCGCGAAACTCCTGGCAGATCCGGAATCGAACGAGTGAATGGGGTCCCCTTTGGGGGATCGGGTGAAAGAACCGCGGACCGAACTCCCTGAACGCTCGCGCACCGCCGGAATTCTCGCGATCGTCGAAACCCGGGCGCGCCAAAGTGAGCGGGGGTTAGGAAGAACCTCGAGCTGAAGCTCAGGTTAAGGGGAGGACCCTTGCCCGGATTTGGGCGCGGCCTTCTTGGGCTTCGGGATGCGCACGCGGTCCTTGGCCCATTTGGAATTCGAGATATCTGGCCGCTTGCGCGTCGCCTTCCGGGCGCGGGCGCCGGGCCTCTTCGAGGCCAGCTTCTCGAGAAAGCCCTCGATCTTGCAAAGGTTGGCCGCCGTGACCATCATCGCCACCAGGAGGCTCTGAGCGCCAAGGCCGCGGATACGTCGACGACCGGCCTCTCCGATGTCCTGGTACGCCGGGTCCTTCGTGAAGGCATTGGCGCCCTCGACCCCGTTGCGCAGCATCGTCGTCGGCCATCTGCTCGATGGTGTAAGGGCCAGGGGGCTTGTCGCTCCGTCCCCCGCCGCGAAGGTCGAACACGATCACGTGACACGTGGCGGCGAGCGATCCGATAACCCCGCCGTCGAGGCCGTCTGGGCCACCCTCAAGCGGGAGCTCTCCTGGATCCACCTCCGGCGAACCTGGCCGACTCGAGCGCTCCTGCGCTCGGCGACCTTCGCCTACATCGAGGGCTTCTAGAACCCCCAACGGACCCAGAAGCGTCTCGGTTACCGTTCCCCCGCCGACTATGAATCGGAGTCAGTGGCTTAGCAAACCGTGTCCACGGAAGCGGGGCAGCACCATCTCCAAACGTGGCGTGAAGGGGAAGTTGGCCGTGCACGTCCAATGGGGAGAAAGGCTTCCTGTCAAATTGCAAATCTCAATTTTGGGCGTCACTCATTGTCGACGTATGCCACCCAATCAGACCGCATCGGCCGCCCACCCGCGTCGGCGAGGATCCTGTCGGCAACGGCAAGGAGGCGATCGCCTATTCCGTCATGCGCCAAGCGCGCCCCATCGACGAGGTCTCGTGCGACCTCGTTTGACTCAGCGGCGACGAGCCGACCCAGCCATTTCCCCGATCCGAGCCAGCGTTGGCGAAGCCCAAGGAACAACTCGGCCGTCGACTCGAGAACTGCTTGGACGAGGAATGCCCGTTCGATATCGTCGTCGACATCGTGTAGGTCATCGAGCAAGTCGGAAAGCAGCCGTCGGCGAAGGTCAACTTCGGACGGCGCAAATGGTGGTGGACCGGCGTCGAGGAGGTGTTGGGCAGTGGCTTTTAGCGTCGCCCCGGCCGAATCGGCTCGGATTGACCACCCGGTCGCCGTGATTCGCAAGACCACCGGCTTTCGCTCGTTCACCTCGCTGGCAACATAACGTTTCCAACCTTGCAGGTCGGCCACGAAGAGCTCGACGGGTACCTCGCCGCAATGAAAACCCTCCCAACGACTGGCGATTTCCTTTCCCTCGATCACGGCGATGTCCAGGTCAGACGTCGCGGTCCGAGCGGTGCCCGTCGACGCGGCGCACAGGAAAGCGCAGGTGGCATCTGGGAATCGTGTCGCCAAGACCTCTCGTGCCAGGGACAATTCGTCCATGTGGCCCATTGTTGTGTGCCGAACTGAGCGGTGCACCACCCAGAGCCGCGTCGCCATTCGAGGAACGGGGTGGCTTACGGCCTAGAGATGGCCGACTGCGCCTGGCGCGGCGCGTGCAAGGAGGTCCTAGGTCACTTCGCCGACGAGCAGTGCGAATCCACGCCAGCGCCACAGGCAGTCGACGTTGACCATGCCTGCCTCAAGCATCCACTCCAACTGATCCTCGATCGTCCGACCAACCTCCCGTCGGCGTCGCAGGGGGTCCAACGTCTGGCATCGAGAACATCATGCCTCGGCGACAGCAGGGCGCCGCAACCGTCCAAGGGCCCACTGAGGCGATCATCTCGCTCCTCGCTCTGGCCGACCCTTACCTACGGTGGATCACACCGGCCCGGCACGAGGCGGACGAATTTCAATGGGTCGACGGTCTGGTTGGGGAACCTTCGACATAGCCGAACGAGCACGAGCAGCGCCGCCCCGCACGACTACTGCCGCGACAGGCAACGTTCACCCCCCTTCGTTCGATCCACATCAGATGCGAGCTGGCGCGCTTCGTGCTGATGCGCACCGATCAAAGGGCCGAGAACGGTCGTCGTTCCACCGGTCCTCGTTAATCATCCAAAATGAGTAGATGATTCTCTGGATCAACGGCGCATTCGGCGTCGGCAAGACGACGACTGCCAGTCTTGTTCGAGAGCGCGAGCGTACCTGGCGCCTGTTCGATCCGGAGTGGGTGGGATCCATGCTGAGGGCGAACCTCGGCGAACTCGGCTTCGACGACTTCCAGGACTTGGTGCCTTGGCGCTTCCTCGTCCCAGTAGTGGCCAGCGAGATCGCCTCGTTGACCGGTGACCCACTCCTCGCGGTGCAGACCGTGCTCGTCGAGACGTACTGGGCAGAGCTTCGCGGTGGTCTCGCCAAGCGCAACCTCGACGTGTTCCACGTGGTGCTGGACGCCGACGTCACTGAGGCGCTACCACGGGCTTGTCACGTCGAGCTCGACTGGGGACATGTGCCACAGGTCGAACGTCCTCGGCAAACCCACGAGGCGGTGGCCAAATCCCTGGAAGAGATCGCGACGGTCTCAAGCCTCTGCGACTGAGCTACCGCTCAATTGACTCCGACCGAATTGACTCCGACCGATGGCGGTTGCAACCGCCGCTGGGAGGACGACCCGGACCTGCGATCGCCGGCTCGACGAACACGACGACTCGAGACGGTCGAGCTCCATGAGGAGCTTCATCCCGGCCGGGTTTGCTGGGTGGCTAACAGATCAGGACGTTGGTCCCTGTGCTACCCACCTGGACCGTCATTGAATTGGCAGTGGAGGGCAAAGGGGAGATAGCGAGCGGCAGTGAGGTGGCTCGATGACTAATTCCGTGATCCCAAGGTTGGGTTCCGAAGTCTCGGTTTCCCTGATGGGCGTCGGCTCCTACTTGCCGGATCGGCGAGTCTCCAACGAGGAGATCTTGGAGTACCTCCACCCCACTCGCCCTGACGGCAGGGCCCTCGAACCCGAGTGGGTCGTCAAGCACCTCGGCATCCATGAGCGCCGGTTGGATTATGAGTTTGGCGGACGGGGCAAACGAACGCGGGCCGAGGGGGGCATGTACGACGGTGACTTAGCGCTCCGGGCCGGGCGCGCTGCCCTTGTCGATGCCGGCATCGACGCTACCGACGTCGACATCGTGGTCCATGTGTCGACTACCCCGGACCTCATCGCATGCCAGGACCACTTCCGGTTCCTCATGACCGAGCTCGGGTTGCGACGGGATACCGACCTGACCCACCACAACCTCGGTTGCGCCGGGCTGTCTTCTGGATTTCGCACGGCGGCGAGTTCGCTCGTCTCGATGGCACCCGCCACCGCCCTGGTGGTAGCGAGCAATTGCCCGTCGGGCTACTTCGGGCCCGAGGTGCACGACTACTACTACGAGCACGAGAGCGGCCTGGGGTGGTTGGCGCCGCTCATGTTCGCCGACGGTGCGGGAGCTGCCGTTTGGCGCTCGGCGCCGCACGACGCAACGCATCGTCCCACCGGCTTGCTGTCGGTGTGCAACGAGACAAGCCCCGACATCGGGCTGGTCACCTACCCTGGAGGCGGCTGCCTGCATCACACCTCTGCCACCAACGTCGCCGATCACGTGTTCTTGATGGACGGCGTCAAGGTGGCCGAGGTCTTCGCTCCGTTGATGGCGCGTGATTTCCAGATGCTCGAGGAGGATTGGCCGACCACCGTAAAGCCCTTCACCGGAGCCGACTTCGACGTCGACATGGTGGCCCGCTGGTACCTGCACCAGGCCAACGGAGTGGTGGTCCGTCAGGCAATCGAGATGCTCGGTCTGCCACCTGAGCGGGCACCGATCAGCGTCGATCACTATGGAAATACGTCAGCGGCAAGCACCTTGATCCTGCTGGACGAGGACCGCCGCGCCGGCCGGGTCAAGGAGGGCGATCTCGTGGTCTTCTTGTGGATCGGTGCCGGAAACGGTGCCATGAACGGCTACGCAGCGGTCGCGCTCTGAGTTGCGGGACCACCGACCATCTGAGCTTTGCCTTCGTAGTCGGGGTCCAGGCGAGTCATAACGGAACCTATTGGCGTTCCCTCCAGCTTGGCCAGCAAGGCCGCAAACGGGGGGTCGCCAAGGCGCTCTTCCCCACGTGGCTGCGAGCGCGGCCACATCTGGTGGCTCAGAGCCGGCCGGGAAGAAGCCGCCGTATGCGTGACTAACGGTCTCGCCGTGGATCTGAGCGAGCACACCCGCATCGTGCGTTCGCTCGATCATCACCCCGTTCATCGAAGGTTCAGCCTGCCAGCTCATCTGTGATCGCCGACCGGACCCTGCTTCGACTCGCTCCGCCGACGGCGTCCCGTCATGCCGACCAGGGAAAATTGAAAACTATGCGCGGAGTAATGAAAAGTGACTTGAAAGGTTCCCTGTCAACATGAAAGAAACCTTGTCATCCAACAACCTCCTCCATGTTGGATTACACTTCACTTTTCAAATTGAAAGATCGCTGAGGTGCGACTTCGCAATTTGATCCCTATCCCAAGAGGGGATTTCTTGACAAGAAATCTTTCATGTTCCCGAGAATTTGCGGAATTGGCCTGTGACAGGGAGAACCGAAATCGGTCTCCGGGGCCTCGCGGCGGCTTCAGGGCCTTAACAAACGGTGTGCCGCTCCCCCAACACCTTCGCCCGGCAGCCGCTCCGCACGGCTCGGGACTGTCGAGTGGCCTCAGAATCTCGTCATCTTGAGCACCATTGTTGCTCTGCAGGCAGCCATTCAAGCTCGGTCATGGTGTTGATAACCATGAGTCCCGATCGATCTCATAGAACAACGCCCACACGGCGTCCCGTCGATCATTGACCGGGACTGCGCTCAGCCGAGTCGCGTCGCGGTGATCAAGACCGTCTCGAAGGGCACGACGAACGAGCCGCCGTAGTCGTCGATCGTCGTCCCGATATCATCGAGCAGACGGCGTCGAAGATGCGGCTCAAGGGCCCGGTATTCGCTGTATGACTGGAGCAACTCCAGCCACTCATCCCGCTGGTAGCCCTGCGTCCAGGCAAACCATCGCTCACTCGCCGAACCGAACTCAGGGTGCCGCCGCGATGGCGCCGGCCGCGCCCGTACACCCCTGAGGCGACACCCTCCAGGCGACCGGTACCTCCGCTGTGCGAACCCCGATCGCCTCAGAGCGGCAGAATAATTCATGCGCAGGGCGCCGGTCACGTCGCCGACCCCGGGCTGGTGAATCCCCGCTACTCGCTCGCCGGTTCTCCAAACGTGGTCGAGCCCCTTTGTTACCATGCTGCACGGACCGAGGCTCGCCCTAACTGGGCGTCCGGGAGGGTCAGTGAAAAAGGTGCGCACACTCCTGGTTGCCGGTGGCCTGGTTGCCGGTGGCCTGGTCGCCGGTGGCCCGGCGACCCTCTTGGTTGCCGGGGTCGGCACGACCCCGGCAAATGCGGCGGCGGCGGACACGCCCTGCCCGGCGCCGGTCATAACGAAAGACCAATTCGGCCGCTTGGTGGGCACCGTGAACTGTTCCTACACCGGGGGCCCCCAGACCTGGACCCCGCCCTCCGGCGTCAACGTGGCTTTCGTCGACGTCGAGGGCGGGCAGGGCGGCTCGTCTACCAAGATCCCCGGCGGTCGGGGCGGTATGGCGAAGGCCAGCCTGCTCGTGGCTTCCGGCAAGACCTACACCGTCCTCGTGGGCGGTCAGGGGGGCGCCGGTGATGCTCCGGGTAATGAAGGTGGTGCCGGCGGATTCAACGGCGGGGCGAGCGGCGGCCACGGATCCACCGGTGACCTGATCCATCATGACGGCGGTGGCGCGGGTGGCGGCGGCGCCTCTGAGATCGATTTGACCTCGACACGCCTGGTCGTGGCCGGTGGGGGCGGGGGTGGCGGCGGCGATCGCGACCGAGTTGGCGGAGGCGGCGGCGGCCTCGGTGGGGGTGACACCGGCACGGCTGGTTCGGCGGCGGACCATCCCGAAACAGTTGGCCAGCCCGGGACCGCCACCGCGGCGGGCGCAGGGGGTGAGGGCCTTAAGGGAGACAACGGATCAGCGGGTTCGGGCGCATCCGGCGGCAAAGGAGGCGACTTCACCAGCACCTTCTTCGTTGGGAGCGGTGGCGGCGGCGGCGGGGGAGGGTTCTTCGGGGGTGGCGGCGGCGGCGCCGACTGGACGAGTTCTACATTAGGACGGGATCCCGCAGGCAGCGGCGGTGGCGGCTCGGGCCACATCGACCGCAGCGCCATCACCGGCGGCATGACCGCCGGCGGCGGCCCGTCAGGCGAAGGCACCGTCGTCATCAGATACCTACTCGGCGAGACCACGACCACCGTGACGTCTTCGGTCAACCCCTCGGTGAGCGGCCAGTCGGTCTCTTTCACGGCCACGGTGGCCTCACCCGAAGCCGGGGTCCCCACCGGTCGGCTCACCTTCTACGACGGTACGACCGACCTGGGCTCGACGACCCTGCCCGCCGCGGCCGTGTCGGTTCGGCTCCCCAGAGGCAACCATTCCATCACGGCGGTGTACTCCGGTGACCAGGCCTTCTCCGGGTCGACGTCGGCGCCGCTGACCCAGACCGTCAACCAGGCCCCCACCACGACCACCGTGACGTCCTCGGTCAACCCGTCGGCGAGCGGTCAGCCGGTGTCGTTCACCGCCGTCATCAACGTCGCCCCGGGGTACGGCACTCCGACGGGCAACATCCTCTTCTTGGACAACTCGGTCCTTGTGGCGCGCACGACCCTGCCCTCCAGGGTCGTGTCGGTTCAGCTCCCGGTCGGGACACATTCCATCACCGCGGTCTACCTCGGTGATGACCAGTTCGGCGAGTCCACCTCTGCTGTGCTGACCCAGACCGTCGACCCAGCCCCCACCACGACCACCGTGACGTCCTCGGTCAACCCCACGGTGAGCGGCCAGGGGGTGTCGTTCACGGCCACGGTGGCCTCACCCGAAGCCGGGGTCCCCACCGGTCGGCTCACCTTCTACGACGGTACGACCGATCTGGGCTCGACGACCCTGCCCTCCCGGGTCTTGACCGTTCGGCTCCCCAGGGGCAGCCATTCCATCACCGCGGTGTACTCCGGTGATCAGGCCTTCGCCGGGTCGAGGTCGGCGCCGCTGACCCAGACCGTCAACCAGGCCCCCACCACGACCACCGTGACCTCCTCGCTCAACCCGTCGGCAGCCGGGCAGAAGGTCAGCTTCACCGCCACCGTGACCCCGACGTTCCCTGGCTTTGGCGCCCCCACGGGCCTGCTCACGTTCTTCGACGGCTCGACCTACCTGGGCACGGCCACCCTGCCCTCCGAGGTTGTGTCGGTGCGACTGCCGGCCGGGGCCCACGAGATCTACGCGATCTACTCCGGTGATCCCAACTTCGGCGGGTCCACCTCTCCGGCGCTGGCCCAGACGGTGAAGTAGGACCGCATTATCGGTACGGGCATTCTCGATTGGATCCGGGCGGTCCATACTCTCGATCGCTCGTTGTGTCGGATCCTGTCGGTGCCGAGAATGCCATCCATCGGCCGCGAGCTGGAGTTTGACGCTTGGACCCATGCGTGGCGAGCATCGGGCGATGGCCCTCTCGTTCCTCTACCGGGCGTTCCGTCGCGTCCTTCAGTTGATCCGGCTCACCTGTCGCAAAGATGTGGCCCTCGCTATCGAGGTGGTCATGCTCCGCCACGAGGTGGCGGTGCTCCGAAGACAGGTCCACCGACCAACGCTGGAGCCTGCCGACCGAGCGGTCCTCGCCGGCTTGGCGAGACTCCTCCCCCGCCGGCGTCTCGGAAGCCTCTTCGTCCAACCGGCAACTCTGCTGCGCTGGCACCGGAACGTCGTCGCCAAGCGCTGGACCTACCCGCACGGCCGGCCCGGTCGACCGGCCATCGCGAAGGGAACCACCGCGCTCATCCTCCAGTTGGCCAAGGAGAACCCCGACTTGGGGCTACCGTCGCATAGAGGGCGAGCTCACCACCATGGGTATTGTGATCGCCCCCTCCAGCGTCTGGGCGATCTTGAAGCGCCACGGCATCGAGCCGTCGCCGCGGTGATCGGGACCGACCTGGGCGGCGTTCCTTGCCGCACAGGCGAAAGGACTGATGGCCTGCGACTTCTTCCATGTCGACACGGTGCTCCTCCGACGGCTCTACGTGCTCGTGTTCATCCACCACGACACACGCCTTGTCCGGATCGCCGGCGTCACCGCCAAGCCGGTCACTGACTGGGTAACCCAGCAGGCCCGCAACCTCTCCATGGACCTCACCGACCAGGCGAACGCGGTCAAGTTCCTCATCCGCGATCGCGACACCAAGTTCACCGCTTCCTTCGACGCCGCCTTCGCTGGTGACGGCACCAGAATCATCAAGAGTCCCGTCCGGGCACCCCGGGCCAACGCCATCTGTGAGCGCGTGATCGGCACCATCCGGCGCGAGTGCCTCGACCGGATGCTCATCTTCGGCCGCCGCCATCTGGAGACCGTACTCGCCGAGTACCTCGAGCACTACAACTGGCACCGCCCCCACCGATCGCTCGACCAACGTGCTCCGTCTGCGCTCGATACGACTCCGGCACTCGTCAGTGATGTCGACCTCGCCAGGCTACGGCGGACCGATCGTCTGGGCGGTCTCATCCACGAGTACCGGATAGTCGCCTGAGCTGGGTGGATAGGTTCTCGGCACCCACAGGTTCCTCGCCCACTTGGAGTTTGATATTTCGGCCAGGCGGCGATTTGCCTGACCTGCACGTGCGCTGGGCTTGGTGGAGCCGACCTTCTCGAGGAGCCCTCGGATCTTGCGAAGATTGCCACCGTGACCTGACGGCAACCGAGAAGTGTCTGAGCACCAAGTCCGCCAACACGTCGGCCGCTCTCGAAATGTCCAGGTTGATCCGACCAGCTAATGGTCAGATCAAAACCGGAAGCGAGTCCCATCCTCGAACAGTCGAAGTAGGAGCACGCTGAGAGTTCGCTGTATCGACCTCCCATTCGGGGAAGCGCACTAGCACCTCGTCTAGGACGACCCGACCCTCCAAACGGGCGAGCGCGGCCCCAAGACAGTAATGAATCCCATAACCAAAAGTCAGGTGCTGACCGAGCTTGCGACGTACGTCAAAGCGGTCGGGCTCGCTGAAGTGACGCTCGTCTCGATTGGCAGAGCCGCTCAGACACAGCATGGCGCTTCCTGCTGGCACCTTGCCGCCGTACAGCTCGACGTCCCGGGTCACGAACCGAGCGACGTGCGGTGTTGGCGGCTCGAAGCGCAAAAGCTCCTCGATTGCGTTCGGGATGAGGGAACGGTCGTCGACAAGGTGGCGCCGTTGGTCGGGATGTTCGCCCAGCACCATGCCGATCCAACCGATCAGTCGATTGGTCGTCTCGTTACCGGCTCCGGAAAGGACGCTCACGTAGAGAAGCACTTCGTCACGGGTCAACCGGCGTCTCGATCCGGTTTCGTCTTCGAACTCTGCGAACAACAGTTCCGTCATCAGGTCGTCGGAGGGGTGCTTTGTGCGCCATTCGATGTACTCGGCGAAGAAATCGGCCTGTCCGAGATTGTCCGCGGAGACCTCCATCGGCTGTCCTGGTTCGGTGCGTAACGAGGCGTCGGCTCGGTTCCGGGCCTCTTCTTGTGCGGACTGAGGAACGCCGAGCAGCATCCCGATCGTTCGCATCGGAACGTGGGCTCCGACGTCAGCGACGAAATCGAATCGCCTCCTTCCGATCAACGGATCGAGAGTCGCCTTGCAGAAGTCACGGATCTTGGGCTCGAGCTCCCCTACTCGCTTCGGCGTGAAGAGGCGCGACAGCAAGCTGCGGTGGACATCGTGTTGCGGCGGATCCTCGAAGATAACAATGCCAGGAGGAAACTCGATGTTTGCCTTGATGAACTCGAGGACGGCGCCGCGGGCCGAGCTGTACGTCGTCCGATCAATGAGCCCGCGCTGGACATCGTCGTAGCGGCTGACCGCGTAGAAATCGTGCTCCTCGTTGTAGTAGAGGGGCGCCTCTTCGCGTAGGCGGCGATACACAGGGTAGGGGTCCTCGTCGATCCCGCGGTCGTAGGGGTCGTAGTAGAGGTGGGATGTGACCGTCACGGCATTCCCTCGGCTCTTCTTGCGCACCAACGAGCGTCACGCACGGCAGGCTCCGCTGCACGACACGTTGACGCTTCGTTAGAGTAGCCGATCGTATATGTGCCCACAAGCGTGTCCAGGGGACGGCGAGATGGCGCGTCGTAGAGAAGAGCTCGACAACGCGGGCGGTGCGGAGGAGCGAGATGGCAGAACTCTATGGCAAGGTCGCCGTCATCACGGGAGCGGGATCCGGAATGGCACGGGCATCGGCGAGGACGTTCGTACGTGAAGGAGCCAGGGTGCTGGCTGCGGACATCAGCGGCCAGGAGGAGGAGACAGCATCACAACTGGGCAGCGCCGTCGTGCCGTTTCGTTGTGATGTCAGCAAGGAGGTCGAGGTCGAGGCCATGTTCGCCGCCGCCCTCGCGTCCTTTGGAAGGGTAGATGCCGTTCTGAACGTCGCCGGCATCGGGTTGGCCGGCGCCTTGGCCGACGTGACGATGGACGACTACGACCGGCTCATGGACGTCGACCTACGAGGTGTCCTTCTCGGCACCAAACACGGGATCAGGACAATGCTCCCGACCGGTGGCGGAGTGGTCCTCAACTGGTCCTCGACTGGCGGCCTCAACGCCACCCCGTTCCCCGTGAGCTTGTATTCGGCGGCAAAGGCCGGTGTCATCGCACTTACCAAGGCTGCAGCCGTCGAGTACGGCACCCAGGGCATTCGGGCCATCGCCGTTTGCCCCGGGTTCATCGAGACCGAGATGTCGGGAGGCCCAGGGGCGGCCGAGAGGATGCCCCAACTTGTCCAGGGCACGGCGCTCAAGCGAGGTGGGCAGCCCGAAGAAGTGGCGGAGTTGGCGGCCTTTTTATGTTCACATCGGGCTTCGTACATCACGGGCGCTGTTATCGCCGTCGATGGGGGAATGACGGCAACACTCGCCTGAACTTCGAGCCGGGACGGCCAGGGGCTGCCGAACTGTCGCGAAAGATATGTCCCATTGCTGCTGAGCGAATCGGTCAGGTGGTTGGGCAGCCACGACCAGTGTGCAACCGGTTGCCTGACGAATAGCCGATCGACTACCGTCGGAAGACGGTCCGAGCGGGAGGGGATGATGGAGACGCCGCGTTATCGGGTAGTCCAGTGGGCGACCGGCAACACCGGCCAACGTGCGTTGCGAGAGGTCATCCGCGATCCGAGACTCGAGCTCGCCGGGGTCTTGGTGTACGACCATGCCAAGAATGGAGTTGACGCAGGTGACCTGTGTGGCGAGACCAAAACTGGCGTCGCCGCCAACACCGACCGAGGGGCCCTCTTAGCGCTGAGGGCCGACTGTTGCGTCTACATGCCCCGAGCCACCGGGCGGGGCCAGACCCGGGCCGGCCTCACGGAAGAGGAGCTCGTCGCGGACGTCGTTGCCCTACTCGAGGGTGGGACGAACATCGTCACAACGGTGAGCGACCTGTTCGCCCGAGGAACCCGAATGACCGAGGCGAACCGTGCCCGGGTCTTCGCTGCCTGCGAGAACGGTGGAGCATCGGTCTGGGCGAGCGGCAGCGACCCCGGCTTCATCACCGAGACGCTGCCCCTGGCTCTGCTCTCCATCCAACGACGCGTCGACCTCATCGAGATCGAAGAGTTCGGAGACCTCTCGCATCGTCCGTCTCCCCACATGGTGATGGAGCAGATGCGCTTTGGGAAGCCCCTCTCGGAGTTCGATCCAGAGCGACGAATGAACCACCTCTTTGGTGAATACCAGCCGCCTCTCGGTGTGCTGGCCCGGCTTGCCAACTTTGCCATCGACGAGTGGGTCCCCGAAGGTGGCGTGGCCGCGGCCAAAGAGGACCTGCAGATCATCGCCGGGGAGATCAAAGCCGGGACGGCGGCTGCGCAGCGGGTTGTCATTCACGGCCGCGAGAACGGGGTCGAGCGAATTCGGTTCACCCAGTACGGCTTCGTCGCCATGGACGTCGAGCCCGACTGGGGTCTCCAACCCACAGGCTGGAGGGTTCGCATCCACGGCGACGCACCACTCGACCTGAGCATGCCCTTCCCGGTCTCGCTCGACGAGCTGGCCTCTTTCGTCCCGGCCTACAACGCCAACGGGCCGGTCAATGCCATCCCGTATGTGTGCCAGGCCCCCCCCGGGCTCCTAACTACCCAAGACCTTCCGCACCTCCTGCCGCCCGGCCGCCGAGCCACCGTGACATAGGCCAAAGGAGGTCAACCATGGCAAACGCTGCGGGCCCGTCGAGACGCACCCCCGAAGGAAGCGAGGTTCTAGGGCCGCTCAGCCGCGCCGTCCTCCACTACCAGGACCTCATGAAGCAACTCATCCCAACCGTGGCGAATCCGACTGACTGGGGACCCTTGGCCGAACTCGTGGCAGTGAACAACTTCGAGCGAGTCGGCAGCTTCCTCGAGGTTCAGTCGTGGCAGGAGTACACCGAGATGTTGACGCAGTGGGCGTCGCGGATCTCTCGCTTCGAGACGACGGTACACCGGATCTCCGAGCAATCGAACCTCGTCTTCTTCGAGATTGAAGAACGCCACTTCTCCGGGTCGAGCGTTGCCGTGGTGAACTCCATGACGGTCTTCGGCTTCGAGGCCGAAGGAAAGATTTGCCATCTCGACGTCTACCTTCAGCAATCGCGTTAGGTCCACTCTTGCCCGTGCTCAGGCGGTTATCCCGAGGAAGCGGTGAGCGAGACGCAGAAGCTGGGCCCGCAAGGTGCCATCGTCCAAATCGACAACGAAGGGGTGCATGACAGCCCCGCTGATCGCCGCGATGAGCATGGCAGTTTCGACTCGCGCTTCAGGCCCGCGTTTTCCCCCGAAGAGCAAGCGACGCAGACGGTGCATGACATCTCGGAACTCTTCGTGCTCTGCGAAAACCGCAACGATAAGTGGGTCGCTCAATATGGTTCCCACGGTGCGACGACGGTCGACCGCGAGGTCGACGATGCCGGTGATCAAGGCACTCCGGGCTCGCTTCGGGGAGGGTTCGCTCTCGGCATCTCGGATGACCGCATCGAGGCGCGCCAGTTCCGCCTCGGCAGCGGCCACCACGATGTCGTCTTTCGCCCGGAACTGATGGTAAACGGCCGCTTTGGTCACGCCGATCTCGTCGGCCATCATCTGTAGCGAGGTCCCTCCGACGCCGTTCTCAGCAAAAAGCTTGAGGGCTGCAGCAATAATCCGGGATTGGGCAGCACTCGGGGAGCCCGTCTTGTGCTCAGAAATAGCGCGGTCCTCAGCGCGAAGGGTCATGCGTTGACATTAGCGAGTCTTGTTGGAGGGTAGCCGGATGGCTAGCGTCGGCCGATGCCTCCTTGCAGGATTAAGTACCGCCCCGTCAGCTGCGGTCGGCGTTCGGGTTCGAACCGTCAACTACCCCCGGTGCCGAGATGCCCAGCGCACCGCTCCCAAGGGAGCCCCGAACCCCGAACCCAGAACCCAGAACCGATTCCTCGCCGTGAACACCCCCTGGTTCACCACGACGGCAACTGAGACCAGCAGAGCACCACCCGGCGCGCACCTTGACCCGAGTGCTGGGGAGACCTCCTGCGCCGGACTATGGGGCGGATGTCGTACCGCTCTCCATGGATGCCGTCAGTCCCTCAATGATCGTGCTCGTTGCACGACGGTCCGATGGCCCGCCCGCTTCGTCGCCAGTCTGCGCCATGTGACGAGGGCGCTGGCTGCGGCGCCGATCCCGGCGATCGAGACACCGTGGACCGTTGGACCAGCCTGACGGGAGATGAGCTGCGCCGCAGCCAGGAGGGACGCGGACGCCAGGAGGCCGTCGACCAGACGGTCGACGGCCCCGTCCACGTCACGGACCCGGAAGTCCACCCCCAGCTCCCCGGTCCTTGCACGCTCGAGCGTCGCCAACAACTGGTCCGGCAACGACTCCACCAGGTGCTGCCAGGACCGCGCCGTGCGAGCGGCATGGTGCGCCACCCGCTTGGGGTCGAACCGCTTGGCCAGGATCTCACTCATGTAGGGGGTCAGCATCTCGGTGAGACTCACGTCGGTGCCAAGGCTTCGACCCAGCCCTTGCAGCCGCAGCATTACCCGGAAGAGAAGGGCGAGATCAGCGGGAAGAACGAGATGGTGGTCGTGCATCAGCTGCGCCCAGCTGCGAAGGATGGCCGCCACGTCCAGGTGCGAGACCCCGCCGAGGAAGTACCGGTGCAGCCAGATGTCGATGTCTCCTCGCAGGGTCAGCACGTCCACATCGGACGGTGGATCCGTCATGTCGAGGATCGTGTCGGTGAGGCTCTCGACGTCGCGGGTCCCGACAGCGATCACCAGGTTCTCGAGCTGGGTTCGACGCGGTGCCGTGACGTACCCGACGTCCCCGAAGTCGAGGATCCCGAGTCGGTTCCCGCTGATCAGCAAGAAGTTGCCAGGATGCGGATCCGCATGGAACACGCCGTCACGGAAGATCATTTCCAGGTAGATTTCGGCGGCGCGGCGCACGAGGCGGTCCACGTCCCCACCCGCTGCCTCGAGCGTGGCCCGGTCGCTGAACGCCTGGCCGACAAGCCGGCCCATGGTCAGGACCCGAGCGCTCGAGAGAGTCGGAGGCTCTCGCGCTGGACGGCGAGCTCGTCGAGCCTGGGCTGTCGGAGACGACTGGCACTCTTGCCGGGGCCGGAGGACCGATGCACCATGGGCGGCATCCTGCGCCGAGGTGCCCTTACGTCCCTTGCCGACGCCGTTGGCACCGTGTCAGGTTCCACCCCTTGGCGCCTTGCGCCTCCTGGACGTGCGTGGCGTCGGGATGGGCGGCGTCGGCGTTGCTTCCATCTGCTCCAGAAGGAGCTGGGACTCGGCGAGCGAAGACGTGATGATGCGCCTAGCCACGTCGAGCAACTCGAAGAACTTGGAATCGCCGACCGAGTAGTAGACGTTGGAGCCAACCTTGCGCGATTGGATGATGCCAGCACGCCGCATGACTCCAAGTTGCTGGGACAAGTGCGAGGCCTCAATGCCGACCTCAGGGATGAGCTCGCTGACCGGGCGCTCCCCTCCCTGAAGAATCTCGAGGACCCTGATGCGTGCCGGGTGGCCGAGGGTGCGGAAGAACTCGGCCTTCACCTGGTAGATCGGGGTCGTCATGCGTGGGTCCCTGTCGGCCGTTGCCATGACGTGTCGTTCCCTCCCTCACGTCCGTCCAGGGTGCGACCCTTTGGACAGTTCCAGCCTAACGAGTTGATCAAGCCGACAGATGTTGGGGGCGGGTGGCGTCATAGGTCGTTACCGGCGTAGGAAAGGTTGAAGCTCTTGTTGGCGAGCGGGAAGTCCGGGACGATCGTGTCGGCCAGCGAGACCGGCAGGGCCGGCCAGTTCAAGAAGGACGGGTCGACCACCTTAACCCTTGCGAGTCGGCCTGAGGCATCGACCTCGACTCGGTGCACCACGGCGCCGCGCCACCCTTCGGCAATGCCCACGCCTCCCGCCGGGTTCTGCCCCTGGGCGGGTGCTGCCGTCACATCCTGGAGCGGGTCCGCCTCTTGGGCGTAGCCGGAGAGCAACGACAGGGACGTCCATACCTCGTCGACCCGTACCCGGAAACGAGCCAACACGTCGCCCTCGGTGTGCACGGCGGGCACGAACGTTTCGGCAGACGGCAGGAACGGGTGGGCCAGGCGGGCGTCGAATCGAAGGCCCGAGGCCCTGCCGGCCACTCCGACGACGCCCAGCTCCTCGGCGTGGGATCGGTCGAGGACCGCGGCACCAGTGAAGCGATCCATGACGAGCGAGCTCGAGGTGGCGAGGTTGACCAGGTGCTCGAAATGCTCGCCGACCTCCGCCAGCTCGGTCGGCTCAGGCATCCGACGGAGCGCCGAGCCTCCGATGACCACGCCGCCGCGCAACAGGCGGTGCCCGGTCACGTCGCGGTTGAGCCTCAGGAGCCGCTCGCGCAGATCGAGCGCCCAGGCGTGCGCCAGCCCGAAACCGACGTCGTTGCACAGCGCACCGATGTCGGCGACGTGGTTGTAGAGGCGTTCGAGCTCCAAGAGCGTCGCCCGGAGCGCGCCGGCGTTGTGTGTCACGCGGATCCCGGACGCGTCCTCGACGGCCAAACAATAGGAGAGCGCGTGGCCGACGGCGCTGTCGCCCGAGATGCGCTCGGCCAACGCGAGAGCGTCAGCGGGGTCCTTTCCTTGGAATTGGCGCTCAATGCCCTTGTGGACGAACCACAGCCGGGCCTTCATGCGCAGGATGGTCTCGCCGAGGACCCAGAAGCGAAAATGGCCCGGCTCGATCAGCCCGGCGTGCACCGGCCCGACGGGAATCTCGTAGACACCGGTGCCCTCGACCGGCACGAAGGGGAACGAGCGCTCGTCATCGACGAGCGCCGGCGGCTCGCCCGCCCCATGACGCATGGGGTGCCAGCCCTCGGGCCAGTGTTGATGCAGGACGAGGCGCCGCGGCTGCGGATGGCCCACAGGTTCGATCCCGAACAGGTCGCGCAGTTCTCGCTCGAAGCGGCTGGCAGGAAACGACAGTCCGGACAGTGTGGGAACCCGTGGATCGACGCCGTCGAGTGTGACGTGAAGCTCGACCCGGCGGTCCGGGGGTCCGGAGGTGAAGAGGTAGACGACGCGAATTCGATCCCCATCGTCGTGTCCGGAGACCAATGCGAGACGCATCCCCTGGGCAAAGAGTTTGCGGGCGACTTCGACAAGATCCCATGGAGAGGTCTCGCGGACGACGCGATCATGAGTGGCGAGCGCCGCCCGCGTTGTGGATGGCTCCGTATTCATAGCGCCACCGAGTGTGCCGCCGCTTGGAGCAATCCGGTGAGTGGCCAGGCGAAGACACCGATCACCGCGCAGAGGGCCAGGCCGCCGACCAGCGGCGCCATCGTGACCGGCGACGGGGAACCCGAAAGGGTCGCATCGTCGGCACGCCCGAGCAGCATGTGGCGGGCGTGGCTCACGACCGCAATGAAGATCACGACCATGGCGACCAGGGCTAAGGCGGCGGCCCAGCCGAGCCCGACTTGGAACTCGGCGCGGACCATCACCAGTTCGCTGACGAAGAGGCTGAAGGGTGGGAAGCCGAGCAAGGCCAGCAGCCCGACACCGAAGACGCCGCCCAAGGCGGGCCGACGTGCCAACAGGGCTCGGACCCTGTCGATCTGGCTGGTGCCCTCCTCCGCCATGATCTCCCCCGAGGTCAAGAAGAGCACGCTCTTGGCCAGGCCATGCCCGAGAATGTGGAGCAGCACCGCGGCAATGGCCAGCTGGATGCCGGCAGCGGCTCCGAGGGCGATCAGGCCCATGTGCTCGATGCTGTGGTAGGCGAGCATGCGCTTGTAGTCGCGTTGGGTGAGCAGCAGCGAGGCGGCCACCGCGAGTGACAGCAGGGCCACGATCACCAAGAGGGTGCGGGCGAAGCTCGGGCCAACTGCCAGGTCGCAGATGGCCTTGAAGCGCAAGATGGCGTAGAAGGCCACGGTGAGCAGGACCCCTGACATGAGGGCCGAAACCGGGGCTGGCGCTTGGCTATGGGCGTCGGGGAGCCAGCTATGCATCGGAGCCAGGCCCACTTTGGTGCCGTACCCAAGCACGATGAGCGCGAAGGCCAGGCGCATGAGCGAGGGGTCGAGGTGACGGGCGTTCGCCATCAGCGAGGTCCAGTCGAGCGCCCCGGCTGAGTGACCGCCGGCATGGAGCGCGGCCAGATACACGAGCACGGTCCCCAAGAAGGCGAGGGCGATCCCGACCGAGCAGATCACGATGTACTTCCAAGACGCCTCGAGCGATCCCTTGGTGCGGCGGTGGCCCACAAGGAAGGTGGTCGCCACGGTCGTCGCCTCCACCCCCACCCAGAGCACCCCGAGGTTGGCGGCGAGCACCGCCAGCAACATGGTGGTGACGAAGGCCTGCACCAAGACGCCATAGAGGGTGGCTCGACGCCCACTGCAGCGCCCCTCGGCCAGCTCCGCCGCGATGGTGCGCACCCCGACCCAAGAGGCGAGGAGCGCGATGGCCCCGATGACCAGGGCCATGAAGGCGCTCAGCGCATCGGCTCGTAGTACACCGGAGGCCCCGACCATCGCGCCGTGGCGCACAACCCGGACGGCGAGCGCGATCGCCACTCCGAGGACCGCCGCGTTAGTGGTGACCGCGACCCAGGCCGCCCAGGGCCGCCAGCGAGCGGCCGCCATCACCACGCCTCCCAACACCGGCAAGAGCAACAGGACCACAAGGGTCATCAGTCGTGCAGCTCCTGGAGCTCGTCGAGGTCGACGTCGCCGAACTCGCGCCGGAGGCGCTGGGCCAGCACCATCAAGACCACGACGCCGAGCAGCACGTCGAGGGTCACGCCGAGCTCGATGAGGAAGGGGACACCGGCGGTCACGAGGAACGCCACCAGGGCGATGCCGTTGTCCACGAGCAAGAGCCCCACGATCTGGAAGATCGGGCGCCGCCGCACCACGAGGACGAAGAAGCCCACGAGCAGCGTGGCGAAGCCGACAGGGACGAGCGAGCCGGGCGTTCCCCCCACCACCTGTGCCACGACGCGCGTCGAAGCGTAGGCGAGCAAGATCAAGACGGCGGTGGCGACCAGCGAGGCCGGCACGTTGACCAACGGGCGTTGCTCGCGTGCGGTGGCGTCGGCCGAGCCGATGCGCCCGAGGAGCAGTGGAATGACCAGACCCTTGATCACCACCACCACGCCAGCCGTGGCCAGCAGGCCGGCATCGTGGGTGTGGACACCGAGCGTCGCCGCCACCGCCCCGAGTGCCAGCCCCTGCACGGCGATCATCCGCACCACGGCGCGCACCGAGGAGAGCCACAGGCCGGCGACGGCGCAGACGAGGACCGCTCCGACGAAGAGCGTGAGCGTCGAGTCGAACGATCCCCCGTTCACGGCCGCGCCACCGAGATCACGGCCAAGGCGGAGAGGACGAAGGCGCCCGCCATCAGCTCGGGCACCCGGAAGAGGCGGAGCTTCGCCACGGCCACCTCGACAGCGGCCAACACCACGCCGAAGACGGCCACCTTGGCGGCGACCGCCACCAGGGCGAGCAGGAGGCGGCCGGGCCCTGGCGCGGTGGCGATGCCCCAGGGCACGAACAGGTTGACGACCAGCGCGACGAGGAAGGAGAGGCGCATCGCCTCGGCCAGCTTGACCAGGGCGAGGTCGGTTCCGGCGTACTCGAGGACCATGGCCTCGTGGATCATGGTGAGCTCGAGATGGGTGCTGGGGTTGTCCACGGGCAGTCGCCCGCACTCGGCGACGATCACGATGACCAGGGCCACCACGGCCAACAGGCGCTGCGGGCTGGCCAGCCAGGCCGGATGGGCGAGCGAACGGCTGACGATGGTGGGCAGGTTCGACGATCGAGCCGGTATCGACAGGGCCAGCACCGCCACCAGGAGCGCCGGCTCGCCCAGCGCGGCGATGGTCACGGCCCGGCTCGCCCCCATGCCGCCGAAGGCTGTCCCCGTGTCGAGGGCGCCGAGCGCGAGGGCCACCGAGCCGAGCATCAGCAAGAAGACCACGGCGAAGAGGTCGGCCGACCACCCGAAGGCCGGGTAGGTGCCGAGCACTGGCGCCACGGCGGTCGCGACCACGACCGAGGCCACCAGCACGAGCGGCGCCGCGGAGAAGATCCAGCTCGCCTCGTGGGGCTGGGTGCGCTCCTTGCGCAGGAGCTTTCGCAGATCGAGCAGGGGCTGGCGGATGGGCGGGCCGGTGCGCCCTTCAAGGCGGCAGCGGACCTTGCGCATGAGCCCCACGAGCAGCGGACCGCCGAGGGCGACGCCGACGACCTGGAGCCCGGCCACGGCGGCGACGGAGGCAAGTGGCCAGGGCGTGCTCATCCCACCACCACCAGGACCACAACGAGGGCGACCAGGCCGAAGCCGAGGTAGCGGTGCACGCTGCCGTTGGGCACCCGACGGGCCAGTCGGCCCCACCAGCTGAGCCCTTTCGAGAGGGGGCGATAGGCGTGGCGTTCGACGGGGTCATCGAGGGAGGTGTGGAACGCCGCCGACTCGACGTAGTAGCGCGACTCGGCGCTGTGACTGACATCGAGATCGTGGGAGGGGGCGAGCACGTCGTCGAACACCCGGACCAACGGCTCGGCGAACGATGTCGCGGTGTACTGCATGCGGGCGGTCTGGACCTGGCGGCCACAGCCCCAGGCCTCGGTGCGCCGGAGCGCGCCGCGCTGGCCGAGCCGTCGGACGCCGGCGGCCACGGCCGCCGCCACCACGAGCCCGAGGGCCAACAGCCCCGGGGCGAGCAGCCCGCGCACTCCGGTGATCCCGACGCTCCAACCGTGGGTCAACGGGTGGGCCGGCCCATAGCCGAGGCCGGCACGCGCGGCGTCGACCACCGAGGGGAGTACCAGAAAGGGGGCGACCCCGAAGACCACGCACAAGAGCGCCAACAGGCCGGCGGCACCCCACATGGTGACGGGAACCTCGCTGGCCCCTTGGGCAGCGTCGCTGCGGGGTTGACCGAGGAGCCCCACGCCGATGGCCTTCACGACGGCGGCCGCGGTGAGCCCACCGGCGAGGGCGAGGACAGCCACGCCGAGCGGCATCGCCACCTCGACGCCCACGTTGGTCGACGGCAACCCGTGCAACATGGCCTGGAGCAGGAACCACTCGCTCACGAACCCGCAGAGCGGCGGCAGGGCGGCGATGGCGAGGGCCGCCACCACGAAGACCGGGGCGCTGCGCGGCAGGCGTCTGACCAGGCCACCGAGCCGGTCGAGGTCGCGCAACCCGGTCGCCTGCTGAAGCGAGCTGGCCGAGAGGAACAGCGACCCCTTGAACACGGCGTGGAAGACGACGTGCAAGAGGGCAGCGGCCAGGGCGACAAGGGCGAGGGATCGGTGGCCCGTGGATGCGAAGAGGCCCGAGGCGCCGACCCCGAGCAGCATGAGGCCGACGTTGTCGGTGGTGGAGTAGGCCAACAGGCGCTTGAGGTCCGTGCTGGTCGACGCGTGCAGCGAGCCGAAGAGGGCGGAGAGGCCGCCCAAGGCCATGACGAGGAGCCACCACCATGCCGGTCCCCCGCCGAGCAGGCCGTCGCCGACGCGCACGATGCCGTAGATACCGAGGTTGACCATGGCGGCCGACATGAGCGCGGAGACGGGCCCGGGGGCCTCGGGGTGGGCCCGGGGCAGCCAGACGTGCAGCGGCACCGCCCCGGCCTTGGAACCGAAGCCGACCACCGCCAAGACGAAGGCGACCGAGCGGACCCAGGGTGCGAGGTGCGGGCCTCGGGCGGCGATCAAGGCGAAGGATTGCCCCCCGGCGTGGGTGGCGAGCAGCACCAGGCCTGCCAAGAGCGCCACGGCGCCGAATTGCGTCATCACCCCATACCACTGCGCGGCCTGGGCCACCTCGTCTCGGTGGCGGTGGTCGGCCAACACCAGCACCAGCGAGGTTCCCGCCATCAGCTCCCAGAAGAACAGGAACGTGCCAACGCTCGAGGCCGCCGGCACCAGCAACAGCGTGGTCACAAAGAGGGGCAGCACGCATGAGGCGGTGCGGCTGGCCAGGCCGTGGCCGCGGTAGCCGAGGCGGAACACCGCCGCGCAGATCCCGATCCCCGCGGTGACGGCGACGAAGAGCGCACCCAGACGGTCGAGGCGCAGCGAGAACCCGAGGAGCGGGAGCAGCCGGGTGGTATGGAACGAGGCGGCATGGCCGCTGGCCAGCACGCGGGCGGCCAAGGCGAACCCAGAGGCACACGCTGCCGCTGTCAGTGCCATCGACGCGGCGGTACGTGCCCGCGCCGGCGCGGCGGCGCCGACCAGCGAGGCGGCCAGGCCGCAAAAGGCCATGGCCGCAAGGAGCCCGGAGCTCACCGCCCGGCGAGTCCGCGCAACGCGGTGATGATGGCTTCGGGATCGGGAGGGCAGCCAGGGATCTCGACATCGACGGGGACCACGTCGGCCACGGCGCCGGCCACTCCGTAGGCGCCGGCGAACACCCCGCAGTCCCGCGCACAGTCCCCCACCGCCACCACGACACCGGGCTGGGGCAGCGCCTCGAAGGTCTTGCGCAGCGGTGCGGCCATGTTGTGGGTCACCGGGCCGGTCACGAGCAGGCCGTCGGAATGGCGCGGCGAGGCCTCGAGGCGGATGCCGAAACGCTCGGCGTCATAGGTCGGCGAGAAGCACGAGGCGATCTCGAGCTCGCAGCCGTTGCACGACCCGGCGTCGACCTGGCGCAGCTGCAGGGAGCCGCGGTGGCGCCGCGCCGCCTGCTCCGTCGCTGGGTCATGGCGTTCGGGCGCGGCGAGCGACACCGGGCGCTGACCCAGCCGATCAACGATCTGGCGAAGTGTCCCCTTCCGCACCGCGGCCACTAAGGCACCGACGGCCCGTCAGCCAAGCGCTTCTCGAGGGCGCGCAGCTGCGCGTCGAGTGCCTCAGGCAGCCGATCGCCGAAGCGGGCGTAGTGCTCCTCGATCAGCGCCACCTCGGCGCGCCAGGCGTCTTCGTCGACGGCCAAGAGCCGCCCCAGCTGCTCGGGGGACAGGTCGAGTCCCTCGGTGCCAAGGGCGCCTGCGCTCGGTACCCGGCCGACGGCGGTGTCGACCGCGGCACCCCTTCCCGCGCAGCGCTCGAAGATCCAGGCCAGGACCCGAGAGTTCTCCCCATAACCGGGCCACAGGAACGTGCCGTCTTCGTCGCGGCGGAACCAGTTGACGTAGAAGATCTTCGGCAGGTTGGCCTGGTCCTTCGCCGAGGCGCCGACCCGGAGCCAGTGGGCGAAGTAGTCACCCATGTGGTAGCCGCAAAATGGCAGCATGGCGAAGGGATCCCGGCGGAGCGCCCCCACCGCACCGGTAGCTGCCGCAGTGGTCTCCGAGGCCATGACCGAGCCCAAGAACACGCCGTGGGTCCAGTCGAAGGCCTCGGTCACCAGCGGGACCACCGATGCCCGGCGCCCTCCGAAGAGGATGGCCGAGATGGGGACACCGTGGGGGTCCTCCCATTCGGGGGCGATCGAGGGCACCTGAGCGAGCGGGGCGGTGAAACGGCTGTTCGGATGGGCCGCGGGGGTAGGGAGCTCCGGGGTCCAATCCTGTCCTCGCCAATCGACCAGACGCGACGGCACCTCGGTGGTGAGCCCCTCCCACCAGACGTCGCCGTCATCGGTGGCGGCCACGTTGGTGAAGATGGTGTCGTGGGTGAGGGCGGCCACGGCGTTGGGGTTGGTGTGCACGCCGGTCCCCGGCGCCACGCCGAACATGCCGAACTCGGGGTTGATGGCGTAGAGGCGCCCGTCGGGTCCGAACTTCATCCAGCAGATGTCGTCGCCGATGGTCTCGGCCTTCCAGCCCGGAATGGTCGGGACCACCATGGCCAGGTTGGTCTTGCCGCACGCGCTCGGGAAGGCGGCGGCCATGTAGCGCGACTCGCCTTCGGGGTTCGTGAGCTTGAGGATCAGCATGTGCTCGGCCAGCCACCCGTCTTGACGGGCCATGACCGAGGCGATGCGCAGGGCGAAGCACTTCTTGCCCAACAAGGCGTTGCCGCCATAGCCCGAGCCGTATGACCAGATCTCGCGCGTCTCGGGGAAGTGGACGATGTACTTGCGGTTCTCGTCGCAGGGCCACGGCACATCGGCTTGACCGTCCGCCAGTGGCATCCCGACCGAGTGCACGCAGGGCACGAACGCTCCGTCCGAGCCCAACACGTCGAGGGCCCCCTGCCCCATGCGGGTCATGATCCGCATGGAGGCGGCCACGTAGGCCGAATCGGTGAGCTGGACGCCGATGTGGGCGATGTGGCTCCCGAGCGGTCCCATGGAGAAGGGGACCACATAGAGGGTGCGTCCCCGCATGGAGCCGCGGAAGAGCTCGTGCAGCTCGTAGCGCATCTCGGCCGGGTCCTGCCAGTTGTTGGTGGGGCCGGCGTCCTCGGCGTGCTCGCTGCAGATGAACGTGCGGTCCTCGACCCGGGCCACGTCACCGGGATCGGAGCGGCACAGGTAACTGTTGGGACGCTTGGCCTGGTCGAGCGGGATCAGGGTGCCCGACTTGACGAGGCGATGGCACAGCCCGAGGTACTCCTCCTCGGAGCCGTCACACCAATAGACCGCACTCGGTTGGAGGATCTTCGTCCATTCTCGCACCCAGGCCTTCAAGCCGTCGTGGTTCGTAGCCGCGCTCATTGCCGTCCTTCCTGCGTTGGTGATGCGGTCCTCGGGACGAAGACGAGGTCGACCCGACCGTCGTGCCCTCGCCGAGCGCAGACGACCCCCGAGGATGCGATCACGTCTTGGGCGTCGTCGGCGCCGGCTCGATGAAATCCGAAGAGCCTCCGCGCCTCCTGGCGTGCTGCTCGCGCCCCGGCGATGTCAACCAACTCCCGGCCGATCCCCAGGTGGCAGCGTTCGGGGACCAGAGCGACCTGGGCCGGGCACCAGAGCCGCTCGGGAGGCAAGCGTGAGCTCGTCGAATGATGTTGGGATCGCCAGGACTCCTCCACGTGGGGATCACGTCTCGAGCGGAGCTAGCCTAGCTCGCGAAGCAATCAGTTGACCAATCGATCAATTGCTCAACCCGAGCCAAGAGGAGTACCCGTCATGGTGCAGCCAGTGATCATCGGGGCCGTCCGCACACCGATCGGCAAGCGCAATGGATGGCTGTCGGGCCTCCGCGCGCCCGACCTCCTCGGTGGCGTCCAGGTGGAGGTGATCAAGCGAGCGGGCATCGACCCGGCTTCGGTCGAGCAAGTCGTCGGCGGCTGCGTCACCCAGGCGGGCGAACAAGGCTTCAACGTGACGCGCACCTCGTGGCTCCTCGCCGGCCTGCCCTTCGAAGTGGCCGCCAGCACCGTCGACTGCCAGTGCGGGTCCAGTCAACAAGCCAACCACTTCGTCAACGGCCTCGTCGGCATCGGCGCGGTCGACGTCGCCATCGGTTGCGGCGTCGAAGCCATGAGCCGGGTGCCGCTGGGAGCGAACACGGCGAAGGGCGTCGGACACCCCATCCCGTCCGACCTGCCATACGACATGCCCGACCAGTTCAACGCAGCCGAGCGGATCGCGAAGAAATACGGCGTCACGCGAGCCGACGTCGACTGGCTCGGCCTCGAATCGCAGCGGAAGGCCGCGCTGGCGGTGGCCGAGGACCGCTTCGCCCACGAGATCGTCGCCATTGAGGCGCCCACCGTCGGCGAGGAGGGACCCCGGGGCGAGCACTCGGGCGAGAGGATGGTCGTGACCCAGGATCAGGGCCCGCGTAAGACGACGGCCGAGGGGCTGGCGAAGCTCAAGCCGGTGCTTCCCGACGGAATGCACACGGCTGGGAACTCGTCACAGATCTCGGATGGCGCGGCCGCGGTGCTCTGGATGTCCGAAGAGAGAGCCAAGGCAGAGGGCCTTCGGCCTCGGGCCCGCGTGGTGGCCCAGGTGCTCGTCGGCTCCGATCCTTACTACCACCTCGACGGGCCCATCGCCGCGACGACCAAGGTGCTGTCCAAGGCCGGCCTGGCCATGAAAGACATCGACCTCTTCGAGGTGAACGAGGCCTTCGCCTCCGTCGTCCTCAGCTGGGGGAAGGTGCACGAGGTCGACTGGGACAAGGTCAACGTCAACGGCGGCGCCATCGCCCTCGGCCACCCGGTCGGAGCCACCGGGAGCCGGCTCATCACGACGATCCTGCACGAGCTCGAGCGACGCGACGCCACCTACGGCCTGGTATCCATGTGCTGTGGTGGCGCGTTGGCGACGGGCACCATCATCGAGCGCCTATAGGGGGACACGGTTCCGCTCGGATCACGGCTGGATCACGCCGTCGGGCTCGGAGCTTGACCTTTTCGGTCGGAGTTCGGCCTGCGCAGAGTAGGGCGTCCTCAAGTCGCTCTCGTCGTCGCCGGACCGAGGTGGCCGAGACGTTCCCCGACGACGCTCGCCGCCGAGCCGAGTCGATCCGGCCACGGGCATCTGTCATTGGCGGGCGATCGTCATTGGTTGACAACCTCGTCAGTCGAGCTGGATCCGCCCTTGGCACCTCGACGACCTTCGCTTTCACTCGCACTCTCGACGATGATCCCACGGCGATCCTCGGCACCGTCGAACGCAAGTGCCAACTCATCGGTGCACGAGGCGGTGGCACGGCCTGCGTGGGGCCCGGCTCGGACGAGCACGGTCAGGATCGACGGTTATCGTGCCCACAACGACCAGCAACCAGGTTGTGATGGGCGCGCTGGGTGCGGATATGGATACGCAACGTCATCGGCCTCTCGGATCGTCACAGTGCATGCGCGACGGCGTGCCGCGTCACAGCAGCTCTTGCCTGAGGCAACCTGTTGGAGGGCTACTCGACCTCTTCTAGGCGTCCGGTGTCGAGGTGGTAGACGAACCCAGCCACTTGCAGGTTCGCAAGATAGGGAAATGATCGCACCTTCTGGACATCGTGGCTCAACGATGCCCGGACATCTGAGGTCGTAAGAAAGGAGAGGCTGCGCGTGTCGGGGCCACCGACAGTCGTGATAGCCACATGAACGTCCTCGTGGTCACCGGTGGTCATCCGACAGTCAGTGTGAGGAATCACCATCATGCGATCCACTCCCAAGAGATAGGACGCGAGAACCACCGTCCGTAGTACGTCGTCGGTAACCCTGGCGCCCGCGTTTCGAAGAATCTTGGCCTCGCCGGGCACGAGGCCGAGCATCCGTAGCGGATCGATGCGCGAGTCCATGCACGTCAGCACCGCCAGGCCCCGTGAGGCTCTACCGGGCAGGTGCGTGTCCTCATAGGTCGCTGCGAACCTCTGATTGGCGGCCAACACATCGAAGAACGGGCTCGCGAGATCCATCGTCACACCTCCAGATGGCCATGTTGCCGATCAGCCGGTGATGCGGTCCAATTAAGACCATGGAGGATCGCCGACACCGCGGGGAGGACCATGAGTTCTACATGCCCAGGGCAGAGGAGACCGAGTCGTGGGAGCGCCTCGACCTCCTCTTGCGCCAGATGCGAAGCTGCACGCAACAGGAGCGTCGAGAGGTCATTGCCGCGCACGTGGGCTCGCTAGTTGCGAGGATCGAATCCACGCCCGAATACGGGACATGGCCCATGGGGCCAAGCCCTTCCCCAACATCGCCCCGCTGGATCGAATCCGCAGTCGCCCACGAGATCGATGGGCTAATCCTCCGCATGATCGACCAGGAACCAAGCTGCGTCGACTGTCTGCTCGCATGGATCCGTCACCTCGTCGTTGCACGACTCACCCTGTCAGAGTGGGCGTGGGCGCGAGAGGCTTCCGATCTTCTTCCTTGAACATGTTGTGGGACGCCGAACTGCAGCCCAAATCGTGAACGGAGCCTTTGTAGTCGATTAAGGCCTCGACCAAGGGCGGAGGCATCGAGGGGCAGTACCAGAGGCCCTCGACTTGAATAGCCCCTCGTGCTCGGCGGTGATGCCGAGCTGGTCCAATCGGTGGGTACCGATGAGCTCGCAGCCCATCTCGTAACGGCCGTTGGAAGAGCTGGACCTGCGAGTTCGGAAAGTAGGCCCGGTCCGCGGCCAGCCATCCGGTGGGACGGCCCCGCTCAACCACGCTTTGTCCACAGCGAGTCGCGGCGGACGACCCAGCCGGTCGAGCGGGCTCGTGGAGTGTCGGGGTGACAAGCGTGGGATGAGAGAGTGGCGGTAATGAAGCGAACCGTCGCCGCGACACTCGAGGTCACCGTGGAGTCCGCTGCTCGCCTGGCCGTGCAGGTGGCGGTGGCCGAGCCGGCGGCGCTCAGCGCGCAAGAGAACATCCACATCACCCTCGACGGCCGACCCGCAGCCTGGAGTGAGGTCGAGGCGCCACATGGCGGCCGGGTATGGGTGATCGACGCTCCGGCCGGCCGTCTGCGGATCGATTACGGCGCCGTGGTCACCGGCCGAGTGCCGGTTCTCGCCGGGGGCGTGGCCGACCAGCTCTTGTACCTGCGGCCCAGCCGGTATTGCGAGGCGGACCGGCTCGTCGGTTTCGCGTCCCGCCTCTTCCGTGACATCACGCCATCCGGCGAGCTTTTGGCCGCGGTGTCGTCGTGGGTCGGGACCCAACTCGTCTACCTCTCGGGCAGCAGTGGTCCTACCGATGGCGCCGTCGACACGCTGCTCGCCGCCCGGGGTGTTTGCCGGGACTTTGCCCATCTCGCCGTTGCCCTGCTCCGAGCGATGGAGATCCCCGCTCGTCTCGTCGCGGTCTACGCCCCGGGTCTGCAGCCCATGGATTTCCATGCCGTCGCCGAGGCGTATCTCGACGGCGGTTGGTACGTCGTGGACAGCACCCTTCTCGCGCCTCGCGCCTCGCTGGTCCGTCTCGCGACGGGCCGAGACGCCGCGGACACCGCCTTTCTCTCCAGCGTCGGCGGAGCCGTCACCCTCGACGAGCTGAGCGTCACGGCGACGGTCGATGGCGACCTTCCCACCGACGACGTGACCACCCTCGTGCAACTCGGCTGAATCTCTCCCCTTCGGGGTGGAGGAAGGGATAGGTGACGACACCATGAGTTCGACCGCAGGCGGGAACCGGCGTGGCCTCGGCCGATTGTTCGAAGAGGTCCCTGAGCTCTACGACCGGGTCCGTCCGACGTACCCCGACGAGCTGTTCGCGGACCTCGTCGGGTTCACCGGCATGAGCCGTCGGGCGGTGGTGCTCGAGGTGGGCTGCGGCACCGGACAGGCGTTCGCTCGCTGGCCTGTGGGTGCCGAGAACCCATCCGCTCCGGCGCCACTCGCAGAAGCCATTGACAGGCACCACGGCGAGATGCCTTCGGAAGGGCGAAACATCCTGTGGGTGCCGAGAAGGCATACCCAGCCCGTTTGGGGATAGTCGATCGTCGGGTGCCACAGCGAGTGACATCTTGCTATTTACGACTTTCCCGCCTCGTAGGTCTCGGTGAAGATGTCGCCCTGCGCCGCCCCCGAACCTGACTTACCGCCACCGGGACCGCGCAAGACGAAGGCGATAACCACAGCGAGCACGGCTCCGACGATGGGACCGGCCACGTAGACCCAATAGCCCGTGAAGGTGGTGCCGACCAGATCGGGACCGAAGGTACGAGCCGGGTTCATTGAGGCGCCCGAGATGGGGCTGCCCCACAGGCCGGCAAGGGCGATGTACCCCCCGATCCCGATGGCACCGATGATGCCGACGTTTTGCGCGCCCGACGCCGTGCCCAGGATCACGCTGACCAGGCCCAGGGTCAAGATCAGCTCCATCCAGAACGCGGCCACGTCTGAGTAGCCGTGGGCAGGGTAGTTGGAGCCGTACATCGCGGAGACGTGGATCACCGAACGCAGGAAGAGGGCGGCGAGCGAGGCCCCGATCAGTTGCACGACGATGTAGCCGGGTACCCGCCGCCACGGGAAGTCCCGGCGCAAGGCAAAGGCGATGCTGACCGCCGGATTCAGATGGGCACCAGACACCTTACCCATGAACAAGATGATGGCCAGGACCGTCAGCGCTGGTGCTACCACGGCGGCCGTGCGGCTGATCGCGCCGGGGAAGGCGTGCCCCATCATCCCCCCGCCGGCGGCCGCCAGCACGAGGAAGAAGGTACCGAGCAGCTCGGAGAACAGACGACGCCACTCCTGGCGGGGGTCGTTGAAATCGGTGATGCGGTCGATGATGTTCTGCTCGTAGCGGGCGATAGGTCCAAGCGTGGGAAGTTCTTGCGTCGCTGCCATCTGGAGACACCTTCCAGGAATCGTGGATATTGGGAGCCTTGGCGGTCGTGCTCTGCTGCTTGACGGTTCTGGGTGGGCTGTGCGAGACCATCGGAACGAGCAGCAGCTACCAGTTTGTGCTCTTGATTTCGCCCTATCATCACCCGAGCAGGGTGATGCAGTCGTGGCCCGCACGTCGACATGGGGAGGATGGCGCCAAGCGACGACCAGAACTGAGACCGAGGATCCACGGGGGGTCAATTTTCACCCGTCGCCAGGGGGTCCATTTCCAGCCGTCGTTGACATGCTCACCAACCGGGCGCCTGCCGGCGTGTCATGGAGGATCAACCGGTCACGCGATTGCGAGGCCGTCCCAGGTTGGTCGCGTAGGGCCGGTTAAGGGGAGGACCGTTACCCGGATTCGGGCGTGGCCTTCTTGGGCTTCAGGGTGCGAACGCGGGCTCCTTGGCCCATTCGGAATTCGAGATATCTGGCCGCTTGCGCGTTGCCTTGCGGGCACGGACGCTCGGCCTCTTCGAGGCCAGCTCCTCGAGAAAGCCGCCGACCTTGCGAAGGTTGGCCGCCGTGACCATCGTCGCCACCAAGAGGCTCTTAGCGCCAAGGCCGCGGACGACGTTGACGACCGGCCTGGCGGGATGGGATCAGGGTTCGCGACCAGTCCCTTGCCCGCTCGCCCCGACGACATCCAGCCGTTCGTTGGCGAAGAGTGTTTGGACATGCCGTATCGCGATCGAGCCCTCTCCCACCGCGGAAGCCACACGCTTGACCGAAGAGCGTCTCACGTCGCCAGCTGCGAGCACGCCAGGCATGCTGGTCTCGAGTGAGTGAGGTCGGCGCTCCAGCGGCCAGTTAGAGCTGTCCGAGAGCTCTTCGCCGGTGAGTAGGAACCCGCTCGGGTCTCTCGCGATCTCCGGAGGCAGCCAATCGGTATGTGGGTCAGCGCCAATCAATACGAACAATGCGTCACCAGCGACCGTCTCTTCCTTACCTGTACCACCGTCGCGCAGGACCAGTTCCTGTAGACGGCCCTCACCATTCCCACCGACCACTTCGGCGCAGGTACGCACATCGAGGTTCGGCGTGGCCTCGATTTCCTGGATGAGATAGTGCGACATCCCCGCCTGGAGTGACTGGGCACGCACCACAAGAGTGACTCGTCTCGCATACCGTGCAAGATGCAGAGCCGCTTGGCCTGCTGAGTTTCCTCCACCAACAACGTACGCGACCTTGCCGCTCAGCGCAGGAGCCTCGGACGCCGGTCCGCCGTAGAAGACACCCGCGCCGGTCTTGTCCTCCAGAGTCGGAACACCTAGGCGACGGTAGGTGGCGCCGATGGTCAGGATCACCGTTTTGGCGGTCACACGCCGCTCGTCCTCAAGCGAGAGGCTCAGGAGGTCCCCCAAGCGAGAGAGGGCGGTCACTCGATGCATGAAAACGAAGGTCGCTCCGAATACCGAGGCCTGCTCGTAGGCCTGTTCGGCAAGCCGACTGCCGCTCACGCCTTTGGGGAAGCCCAAGTAATTGCGAATCAGTGAGCTCGACCTCACTTGCCCGCCGATTCCACCTTCATCGAGTACGAGGACGCGCAGACCCTCCGAGGCGCCATAGACGGCTGCGGACAGGCCCGCCGGACCTGCACCCACTATGACAACGTCATAGGTGTCCTCGTCGAAGTCACTCGTGGCCCCAGCAGCCTCCGCAATTTGGCTATTGGAGGGATCGCTCAGGACCCGGCCATCGGGAAGGACCATGATCGGGAGTTTGGCGTCGAGGCTTGCCTTGCCGAGCAGCTCGCGTCCTTCGTCGGAGTCCGCCAGGCAGAAAGTGTGCGGAACCGCGCAGCGCTCGAAGGTCTCTCTGAGCTCATAGGCCCTGCCCGACCAGGCCTCGCCGACAATGTGGACGGTGTGCGGCACGGTACGTCGTTCCGTCGCCCACTCGAGGAGAAAGCTGGAAACGGCTTCGTGGAAGACTTCGTCCGGCGGCCCTGCAGGCCTGAGCGCGTAGTAATGAACGCGCCCCAACGCAATCGAGGCGCGGATCGCATCTGCGCTCGGCTTGTCCGCCCAAACGTCCCGTGAAACCAGCAGCGCGCACTTCGCGTGCGGGTGAAGTTCACGCACATGCTCAAGCAGCCCACCGGTGGCGGTAACCGACTCGGACCTGGCCGCAAGTACCAGCGCCACCTCCTCTCCCACGTCCGCCAGCTCAGTCAGCCTCAGCAGCGCCAGATCTGGGTCTCCGAGGCACTCGACGCGATAGTCGTGAGCGTAGCGGTCGGTCAGCTGACTCTCGAGAACTCCGAGGGTCTCTTGATCCTCGTCGAAGGCGAGCAGGACTGGAGGTGCCATCACCACTAACCTCGCATCTCGGATCTAGCAAAATTGCGTGGCCGATACAACAATTGTTTGCGTCTGGGACCGGGCTGTCTCGAACCACAGGCGTTCTCGCCGGTAGAGCCAGGATGGGTGAGGGCTCAAACTCCCTTTCGGTCACCTTAGTCCAAGTCAAGGAAACAACCGAAGAGCATTCGGGTGTCGTATGGGCTCTGACTGAACCGCCCGGGATTGGACTCTGCTCTCGTGTGCCCCGGGTTTGGCGCGGTCAACTCGCTTGATCTCGGGCTTGGTCGTTGGCGTGGCGGATCCCGCATTCGATCGGACCAAGCATTGCGAGCGATGCAGATGGTCTTCGAGCACCGAGACGATTACCCGTCGCAGTGGAAGGCCATCGAGTCGATCTCGGCGAAGCTGTCGATCGACCACCAGACGCTGCGCCAGTGGTTCAAGGCGTGGCGAGGGCTCGGCGAGTTACTCCGCGCGCCTCACCGGCACTTCTGCCAGGTTGGTGACGAACACCCGGCCGACGGCGAGGATCCCGCGCTGTGGGAAATAGAAGTCGGCCATGTGGGCCTGCTCGGTCAACGGGCCGGGTTGACCCAGGTCCGCACCTTCCACGACAGCGTGGCTGGCGGTGACATACCAGATCCGCCGGGGATTGGCTTCGAAGTGCTGCGCGTTTGACGTCTCGCCGGTGAGTTGGACCTTCCCTGCGCCTAGCACCCGCCCGGCGATGGCTCCCATGGCGGTGAGCATGGTCCGCGAGCGCCACACGGCCGTGGGGGTGATGGCGCCTATCGCGCTCATGAGGCGTGTGGCGAGGGTGGAACCGGTCTCGATCGTCCAGTCCACCGCCGCTCCGGCGGTCCGGACGTGCAGGCGGTTCGACGTCTCCCAGTCGATGTCGATGGGTCCAAGCTCGACGCGCCCGACCTCAGCACCGAAGTAACGGGTACACCCCACCGCACTGTCCACCGACTCGTAGAAGGTCCAGTGCCCGAAGGGGTCGCGGTGCCAGATCGAGGTGAATCCGTCTCCCACCGACGAAGCCGTCCATCGGCGCAAGCCGAGGACGTGACCAGAGACGAACGGCAGTCCCATGACCCCGTAACCCGAGACGCGCTCCCCGGCTCCCCGGGGTAGGACAGGGTGCTCCTCGACTTGCCTTGCGAAGTGCGCCGGAGGTCTCATCGATCACCGGGTGACGGTCACTCGCAGGAACGTGGCCGGAATCGAGGTCGATCCGTCGTCCTGGCTGGCGTTGTGCTGTTCGAAGAGCGCTTGGAGCTTGCCGTGCAGCTCGTCTTGGCGGCCGTCTGCGGCAGCTGCCTCGTAAGCGTTCATGGTGGGGCCGTAGAAGTGACGGAATATCGCCAGGTATTCCGAAGGCGTACCCGGGTAGACGAAGGTGTACTTGTCGCGCTCAAAAGAGATCCGCTTTTCGGGGATGCCGGCGGTCGTGAACCGCTCGATGACGTTGGCTTCGACTCCCCAGGTCATGGGGCTGACGAAGCCTTCTGGCGGGGGTGGCGCGTAGGAGGAGCTGATCTTCAGGAGCTGGGCGACCAGCGTGGGGTGGTCGGGGATCCAGTTGCCCATCACGATCCGTCCGCCGGGACGAGACACCCGCACGATCTCCCGGGCCACGTCGAAGGGCCTGGGGGCGAACATGGCGCCGAATATGCTGACGACCAGGTCGAAACTCCGGTCCTCCAGCTCACACAGGTCGGAGGCGTCGCCCTGCTGGAATCGGCAGTTGACGAGGCCGAGCCGCTCCGCCCGGGCGTTGCCGGCGTCGACCAGGTTGCGGGCGACGTCGACGCCGAGAACCTTGGCGCCGAGGTTGGCTGCCGGCACCGCGGTGGTCCCGTCGCCGCAGCCGAGATCGAGGACGTCGAGACCGTTGGTGATGCCAAGTTCCTTCACCAGCGCCTCGCCGCTCTCACGCATGCTCAGGGCGATCCGGGTGAAGTCGCCCTTCTCCCACAGCTCTTGGTTGGGGTTCATACCGGACCACCTTTCGCTAGGGCCGAGATGCGTCCACTTGGCATGCCACGGCGCCCGATCTGATCTAGTACGATCGGTCGTACTAACAGTGAATAGTACGATCGGTCGTACTAAGTGTCAAGGGAGTGAGGTGTCGGGTCGGAGGAAGATTCCCGGCGCATTGATGAGAGGACCATGACGAATTCCACGGTTCCGGTTCGCAAGCAGCGAGAAGACGGGTTGCGGACGCGAAAGGCGATCCTGCTAGAGGCCGTATCCCTGGCCACTGTCGAGGGCCTCGAAGGCCTGAGCATCGGTGGGCTGGCCAAGGCCCTGGGCATCTCGAAGAGCGGGCTGTACGCCCATTTCGGTTCGAAGCAGGAGCTCCAGCTCGCCACCATCGACGAGGCGGAGCGCATCTTCGACCGAGAGGTGACCGACCCCTCGACTCAGGCGCCCGAAGGGCTCGGGCAACTGGTGGCGGTCTGTGACCTCTTCTTCGATCACCTGCAGCGACACACCTTCCCCGGTGGGTGCTTCTTCGCTTCGGCTGTACTCGAGATGGGCTCCCGGCCGGGACCCGTGAAGGAGCGCGTCGGCCAGTTCCAGCAAAGGTTCATCGCCCTGGTCTTCGCCTTCGCCTCGAAGGCACAGGAGTTGGGACAACTCGCGGCCGATGAGGACCTCATGCTCCTTGTCTTCGAGCTCAACGGCATCATCCTGGCGGCCAACACCAGCTTTGTGATGACCGACGACCCGGCCATGCTCGAAGTGGCCCGTCGCGCCGTTCGAAGGCGACTGGGTGCCGACGCCGTCTCGCCTTGACCGGTGCCGGGCTGACCCCTCGGCTGGACTCGCCTCCCAGCCTTGGCTCCACCTCGACCATGGGGGTTGGTCCCCCAACCCTGACGCTCGTGCCGGCGGAGCACCTCGGGCCCGAACTCGGTGATGCCCTATTCTTGCAGCTAACGCCTAAGAAGGTGGAGACTGCTCATGGATCAGCGAGCCCAGTCCTTCCTCGCAGGGAAGCTAGATGTCGCACGCGCCCGGGACGGATGGACCGAAGACGGCGACGAAGACGTCGTCGGCAACATGCTTCGTAGTTTCCAGGCGGCAGTTGAGGCGTTCCGCTCTATCGGACTCGTAAGTCCCGACGAAGAGCACGATTGGTACAACCGCATGCTGGCTGCCGTGGGCCGGGAACCCTTGCCGCCTCTGCGGGGTCCGGGCCACGCTCGTATTGTCAATCTGGCGGGGTCTGGGCAGGCCCCGAGGCATGAGCCCGCTCCACCGGCAGAGTTCAAGAGGCAGATCGCCATGGCGAGTGCTGTCAAAGACGTCCCCTACGGGGGTCGCCTGCAAGTCCTGAGCGTGGAGTTGTATGACTCCCAGTTGGCCGTGTCTTGGCGGATCGCTCCCTTGCCAAACCCAGAAGCCATGTTCTCGGCCGATCTGGCAGCCCACGAACGCGACACTGAGGGACTTTCTGCGGAGCAACGTGACGAATTGCGAACGCGGCTCATGTTCGGTCTCCGGAGGCGATACATGCACGGGATCCGGTTGACCGATGACACGGCAACGGCCTACTTCCGCTCGGGTGCCAGCGCATCCGGCGGATCGTCGGAGTTGACTGGACGAGCGGTGTTCTCTCCCGCCCCACTGCCCGAAGCCACGCAGCTGGTTGTCCACTTTGATGCATTGTCCTCGGACATCCCTGTCTCACTCAGCTAGCGGGTCTGTCGCTCAAATGGCGTGGGTGGTAGGCACCTGAGTGTTCGTGTTCTACTCTCCCTGCTGTCGGCCGAGCGGTGCCTTCGGGTCGCGCCCTGTGAAGGCAATGAAGCGTTCCCAGTCGTCGGCGCCCTCGGGTGGCGACACCTCCGCCCCGAATGGGGATCCTGGTCCTACTGCGTGGCGGTACTCGGGTTTGATCATCGCCCGCGCCCCGCTGAGCGCCGGTACAGCCAACGAGCCGTCCAGCCGGTCGAGCTGTCCGGTGGCCCGAGCCAGATCCCACGCGTGGGCGGCCAGCTCGGCCAGGTACATGTCGACCAAGGCGGCCCCCGAGTACTCCTCACCCCATGGCATGGAGAACATCGACGACAACCGGGAATCGTCGGCCCATGCCTGCGCCGCCGCCTCGGCGGCTCGGCGTAGCTGACCTGGAGCATCAGACAGCTCGACATGAGAAGACTCGTCTCCGGCCGGGGGGACCTGCCCCCGGCCAAGAGCAGCCGCCCGATGGCCCGCTTCGACCAGGTGGTCGACCAGACCGGCTACGTCGTAGTCGGGGCACGGTGTCGGGTGGCCCAGCTCCTCGGCGCGTATGCCGGCGACGATCACCGCGGCGTTCTCGTACGCGGCGAAGAACGTGTTCCGACGGTCCGGATAGGTCATGGGGGTGTTCCTTCTAGCGTCATCCAGCCAAACGGTAGGCGTCGACCGGCGACCCACTGATCCTCGCCCACTCGGGTCGTGCGTACCGGGGCTGCTGGGTCCTACCCACGGACTGGGTAGGCCGTCGATGGTCCCGCGTACCTTGACGAGCCCGTTCGGTGGGCGTTGCCATCGCCCAGGTCAGGGGACCCTCTGAAATGTGGGGCATTCTCGATTTGATGCGTCCTCGCAGAGGACGACACCTCATCGTGCGTGCGGAATCCTTCCGGGCTTGTCTTGACCTTCCCCTTGGGGCAAGCCCCAGACTGAGCTCATCGGGCGTCCTGCTCGAGAACGAGGAGGTGATTTGTGGAGGAGATCAGCATCGGGGAGTTCGCCCGGCGGTCCCGCCTGTCACCGAAGGCGCTCCGCCTCTACGACGGGCTTGGTCTGCTGTCACCGGCACGCGTCGACGAGCACTCCGGCTATCGCTACTACCAGGGTACCCAACTCGAACAGGCACGACTGGTCGCGACGCTCCGCCATATTGCGGTCCCACTCTCGGCCGTCAAGGAGTGGTTGCCGCTCGAGCCGACGGAGATGGCCGAGCGAGTGACGGCGTTTTGGTGCCAGGCCGACGCTCAACACGCCGCTCGCCGGGAGCTCGTCGCCGCCCTCGTTGATCGACTGACCGGAAGGAGCACCGTCATGTACAAGGTCGCCACCTGGGAGATACCCCAGCGCAGCCTGCTGTGCTTGAAGCGCAACGTCGACGAAGCTGGGGCTTGGGCGCTCGGCAAGGAGTTCATCGGTGTCGTCCGCGATCCACGGTTTCCAAGGCTTGAGAGCCGGGAGGGTGCCATCTTCTCGATCTATTGGGGCGAGGTGAGCAGGGATAGCGATGGCCCGGTTGAGTGGTGTAAGCCGGTTCCCGACGCTGAAGCCGAAGCGCTGGCCGAACAGTTCCCTGAGCTCACCCTACGGGTGGAGCCCGCACACCGCGAGGCGTATGTTGCCCTCGATTACGGGCAGAGGGATCCCGCGCAGGGGCTGGATCCCGCGCAGGTGTCGCTGGCCTCAGAGGCCTTGCAGACCTGGGGCGAGGAGCACATTGACTCGGAGCAGCTGTCGGTCCGACCCGAGGATCTCGGCGTGCGGATCACTTATCGCTGGCGTTACCCCGCGACCGCACCTGAGTGCGACTTTGCCGTGGCGTTCGCGTGATCTTCGAGCTCAGACTCGGCGCCGTCGAGCTCGGCCTCCCTGAGACACCGCTTTACGGGCGCCGGCGCTGGGCCTCTTCGAGGCCGGCCCTCGAGAGAGTTTGCGGGATCGGATCGGCGATCTCGGCGCTAGGCGGTACGGTCACGGCGTGTCAGAAGGGCAGATTGCGACAGGGCACGGTTCGGCATTCCATGTGCAGGCCGAGCAGGGACCTACCGACTGGGCGGCCGTCGCCAAGCGCAACAGTCGGTCAGTGCAGACCACCATCGGATGGATCTTTTGGGACCCCGGAGCGATCGCCCGCTACGAACCGCTCGGATTGCCCGGTCCCTTGGGTTACATCGCAGCCCGGGCTGCTCCACTGGCACTAGCCGGTCCCGACGCGGTGATCGCCGCATTCGGTTCGATTAGTCCATCGGCCATCCGGGTCACCTTCGAGGTTGCGCAGGACTTCGCACCGTATTGGAGGGCACGCGACGACGCAGTGCTCGAAGGCCTTCGACGTCACGCCCCGGGCATTTGTGCGCCGCTCGAAACGCTAGGTCCAGAACTGTGGCCAGTCGTCCGACGCTTGCCAACGGTTGGCCGCGTCCTCTTCGCCGCCCACCTGCGTATGGAGCCTCCCGACGACCCACTGCTATCAGGCTGGCACGCCGTGAACTGCCTGCGGGAATGGCGCGGTGATACCCACTGGGCATTGGTGGCGGCGGCTGGCCTGTCGGGAATCGAAGCGTCGATCCTCCACAACGCTTGGCTCGTCTACGAGCGTGACTGGCTCCCCCGGTCACGGGGATCCAGCGTCGACGAAATCACTGCCGGCTGGCAGGCGCTCGAGCGAAAGGGTCTTGCCGGCGACGGTGCCGTCACCGAGGCCGGGCTGGCACTACGGCAGCGGATCGAGGACGACACCGACTTCCTTACGGGTTCGGTCTGGGAACTGCTGGGATTCGAAGTATCGGAGCGCTTCGCCGCCGAGTTCGAACCACCCTGCGAACTCTTACTGCAGCGAGTCGACGAGACCGCCGGTCCCAACTATCAGCCAGCTTCTCGCCTTCCCGCTCGATGAGCCTCTGAGCTCACCCTACGGGTCGAGCCGGCACACCACGAGGCGTGTGTTGCCCTCGGCTATGAGCAGAGGGATCCCGCGCAGGGGCTGGATCCGGCGTCGGCCGTAAGACCGTAGGGACCTTGGAATGCCTGAGGTGCAAAGGCTGGGGCCGGCAGCGGGTAGCGGTAGGCGAGGGACACCTGTAGCGGCTCGGGCCCGGCCACCAAGCAGTTGGCGTAACCGGCCACCGGACAGGTGGGCGACACGATGAGCCGGAAGGTACTGCTGCCCGGCGGGAAGCGGACGGGGTCATCTCGGACGCAATCGCCGGTGTGGAGGCTCTTGAGCACGATGCACACGACCAGTACCGGACGTCCGGCCCCTCGACCGCGGTGCGGCCGAGGTTGTTCACCGCCGTGAAGGAGTCCGACCGGTAGGTGGGCGCCCGAGCAGAGACCACCAGGTCTCCCCGGGGTCGTAGAGAACGGGACGTGCTCGTAGACGTTGTCGGGGTTGTCGAACGTGCCGACTCCTCTGGAGACATGCGCTCGAGGCCTGGATCGTTGATCCACAGCCCAAACGGACGTTCCTACCGAGGCCCGGAGCCGAACGACACACCCATCGCGCAAGAGACTCGGTTCTTCCACCTCCGAGCGACTTCCTTCACGACAGACGAGGTGCCGACCCCCCGAAAGTTGATCGCCACCATGGCCCCGGGTGGGACATATCGTCTGCGCGGTGGCAGGGTGGACCCCGTACACCGCGAGTCGAGCAACCCTTATCAAGGAACGGAGTAGACGTGACGCCGAACTTCCATCTCTTCCTTCCACAGATGCGGATGACCCCAGGGACCATCGTCGAACGAGCAATCGCGGCAGAGGCAAGCGGATTCGAAGGCATCGCCTTCATGGATCACCTCGCCCCACCTCTCGCGCTCGAGCACGACATGTGGGAGTCCATGACGATCGCTGGCTGGGTTCTCGCCCACACGACCAGCCTGAAAGTCGGCCACCTCGTGCTGTGTGACGCGTTCCGACACCCGGCGGTGCTGGCCCGCCAGGTCACCTCGCTGGACCACGCCTCCGACGGTCGCTTCGAGCTCGGTATCGGCTGGGGCTCGACGCCGACGGAATTGGAGACATTCGGCGTGGGGTCCTCGGAAGCCAAGGGGAGGGTCGGACGACTCAGCGAGTCACTCGACATCATGCGACAGCTCTGGACTGGCGAGATGGTGGATTACCAGGGCGCCCACTTCACGGTCATCGCGGCTCAGCAACGACCGACTCCCTCCCGACCGATTCCGATCATCATCGGTGGCGTCGGCAACCGGACGCTCGAGCTCGTTCGTCGCTACGCGGATTGGTGCAACCTCCCCATCAACCACCTGGGGAAACTGGACGAGATCCGAGACAAGGCCGGGAACGCTCGGGTCTCAATCCAGCCGATGGTTGCCCTCCTTCCCGACGAGTCCCATCGGGACAAGGTGACGCAACTCGCACAACGGCGCTTCGGAGGGAATATGGCGAGCGGTGGCATCATGATCGGGACCGCGGATCAGCTTGCGGACCAATTCATCGCTCTCAGGAACCGTGGCGTGGACCGGTTCTACGTGTGGTTCACCGATTTCGCACCGATCGAGACCCTGGAGGGGTTCCAGCAGGTCATCGTCGAGGTTCACCGAGCGTGCTCGGGCTGATCGTGGTCACGAACCGCAGCGCGAGGACTGCCCGTTTCCTGCATCTCGTTGTCCCCGAACTTCCCAGCTGACTTCCGACGTGCGTTGAACATGGCCCGCCAGAGCTTTGCCGCCGTGGACCTCGGGGCATCGGGCGGGCGGGTCATGCGGGGTGAGGTCGTGGACGGCCGGGTCAAGCTCTTCCCGGTCCACCGCTTCGCGAACGCCATGATCGAAGGGGGCGGCCATTTGCGCTGGGACGTGACCGGCCTCTACGACCACATGATGACGGGTCTCCGCGAGGCCCGGGACGTCGCATCGGTCGGGATCGACACATGGGGCGTCGATTACGGCCTCCTCGACGTCGAGGGAGAGCTCCTCGCGCAGCCGACCGCCTATCGGGACACCCGGACAGCTGCGGCGATGGAAGAGGCTCATGCGCTCGTGCGACCCGAAGAGCTCTATGCGGCGACCGGGGTCAAGGAAGCGTCGATCAACACGGTGTACCAGCTCGTCGCCGAGCGGCACGGACCCCTTTGGAGCCGGGCGGCCCGAGCGGTCCTGCTACCCGACCTCTTCGCCTACTGGCTCACCGGTCAGCTGCGTAGCGAGGTGACGGCGGCCTCGACGACCGGGCTCCTCGATGCACGCAGCAATGCCTGGTCCGAAGCGCTGTTCGACCGCCTGGGGCTGCCCACGGGCCTGCTTCCTCCCGTCGAAGGGGCCGGTTCGATCCGGGGTACGACGCCCGAAGGTATTCCGGTTGTCGCAGTCGCCTCGCACGACACGGCCTCCGCCGTCGTCGGAGTACCGGCGACGATCGGTCGTTTCGCCTTCATCTCCTGTGGCACGTGGTCGATCGTCGGCATGGAGGCCACCGGTCCGATCCTGACCGAGGTGGCCCGGCAAGCCGGCTTCACCAACGAGCTCGGCCTGGACAACCGCACCCGATTCCAGAAGAACCTCTCGGGATTCTGGCTCGTCGAGGAATGCCGGCGGGCCTGGCAACGTCGTGACCTCGAGGCACTCCTCGATGCGGCGGCATCCGTGCCAGCCGGAGGGCCCCGGATCGACGTCAGCGACCCGGCATTCCTTTCCCCGGGGAACATGCCGGAGCGGATCGGCACCGCGGTCGGGGCCGCCATGGACCCCGCCCAGATCATTCGGTGCATTCTCGATTCCCTCGCCGAGGCCTACGCACACACGGTTCGCGCTGCTTCGCGGCTGGTCGGCAACCCGGTCGAGGCCGTCCACATCGTCGGCGGGGGCTCGCAGAGCGATCTCCTCTGTCAGCTGACCGCGGACGCCGCAGGTCTCCCGGTCCTGGCGGGCCCGGCGGAGGCCACGGCCGTCGGCAACGTCATGGTTCAGGCGCGGGCGCTCGGGACCCTGCCCTACGGCCTCGACGAGATGCGGTCGATCCAAGCCGCGGCCAACCCGCCTCGGAGGTTCGAGCCATCGTGAGCCCCCATGCGGGACTCCTCCATCGGCTCCAATGGCTCCTCCACGCGGATTCCGTTCCGTCTACAATCTCTCCTGTCAGCCTATCTGCGTCTATACGTCCAGGCCTGGGGGGAGGGGGTTGATCGTGTCGAGTAACCGGCGACGCTTCACCGCTCCGACAGATCTGCTGCTCGGGTCCCGCTAGTGGCGGTCGTCGTCGGCGTGGACTCGTCCACGTCCGCCTGCAAGGTACTGGTTCGAGACGTCGAGACGGGCAAGGTCTTGGCATCCGGGCGAGCGCCTCATCCCCCCACCACGCCGCCCCGCAGCGAGCAGCATCCCCATGAGTGGGAGTCCGCGCTCCAAGCCGCCTTGGCGGGTGCCGGCGTGCCCGAGGCACAAACGCCAGCCGCCGTCGCTGTCGGCGCCCAACAGCAGGGTTTGGTCGTCCTGGACCAAGCGGGAGAAGTCTTGCGCCCGGCCAAGCTGTGGAACGACACGGAGTCCGCGGAGGACGCCGACATCCTCGTTGCCGACCTTCCTGGCGGCTCGCTGGCCTGGGCTCAGGCGTGCGGGAGCGTGCCCCTTGCGGGCTTCACCATCACCAAGCTTCGGTGGTTGGCCCGCAACGAGCCGGCCACCTTTGCTCGGGTGGCCTCGGTTCTCCTCCCTCACGACTGGCTCACCTTTCGGCTGAGCGGCCGTCAGGTCACCGACCGCGGCGATGCGTCGGGCACCGGCTACTGGTCACCCAAGGAGGAGCGCTACCGGATCGACCTCTTGGAGCTCGTCGACCCCGACGTGGACTGGTTGGCGCGCCTGCCCGAGGTCTCGAGCCCCGACACGGCGGTCGGCGAGTGGACGGGGAACGGCGCCCTCGTCGCGCCCGGGACCGGGGACAACATGGCAGCCGGCCTCGGGCTTGGCCTGCGGCACGGTGATCTCGTGCTGAGTCTCGGGACGAGCGCCACGGCGTTCCTGATGAGCGATCAGCCGGCAGCGGATCCGACGGGCACGGTGGCGGGCTTCGCCGACGCGACGGGCCACTACCTCCCGTTGGTGTGCACCATGAACGCGACCAAGGTGACCGAGACCATCGCCCGGCTGCTCGGGGTCGACCACGGTCGCTTTGACGAGCTGGCCCTCGATTCACCGCCCGGCGCCCGAGACCTCGTCCTCGTCCCCCATCTCGACGGCGAGAGGACACCGAATCGTCCTGCGGCGGCGGGCACGATGCTCGGGCTCCGCAACGACATCGAGCCGGCTCATCTGGCTCGCGCGGCGATTGAAGGGGTCGTCTGCAACCTCTTGGCGGGGGCGGACTCGTTGGGGCCGACCCCGGGCCGGGTCTTCCTCATCGGCGGCGGGGCGCATAGCGCCGCCTACCGTCAAGTGGTCGCTGACCTCACCGGGCGCGCGATCATCGTCCCCGAAGAGGGAGAGCTGGTCGCCACCGGCGCCGCCGTGCAGGCCGCAGGCGTCCACCTGGGGCGGCGCTTCGACGACGTCGCCGACGCTTGGGGCCTCGGGGCGGGTGTGCTCGTCGAGCCCGACGCCCAGGTCGACGGGGCAGCCATCCGTGCGGCCTTCGCAGCAGCGATGGCCTCGTGCGACCGGTGATGGCCGGGGAGCTCGACCTGCCGGCGGCAGACGAGCAGCACTCGGCGCCGAAGTAGCCTTCGCTCGTGCCCAACCCCGTGGTCCTCGTGCACGGTTTCGCCTCGTCGTACCAGCATGGCTGGGCCGATGACGGTTGGCCGGAGATCCTGGCAGACGAGGGCCTCGAGGCCATCGGCGGGGACCTGCCCGGGCACGGTTCCTCCCCCAAGCCAACTGATCCCGCCGCCTACGAGAACCTCGAAGAGTCGGTGCTCGAGACCTTCGAGGACCGACCTCAGGTCGACGCCATCGGCTTCTCGCTGGGATCCCGGATCCTGCTGACACTGGCCACCCGCCACCCGGAGCGCTTCGGCCGGCTCGTCCTCATGGGCGTGGGGGACAACGTCTTCCTTGGCGACCAGGAAGCCGCCCTGGCGGACGTGATCGAGAAGGGGACGTCGCCCGACGAGATCGGGATGCGGGTCTTCGACAAACTGGCTGCCGACCCCCGCAACGATCGGGCGGCCCTGGCCGCCCTCATGCGCCGGTCCTCGCCCGCCCTGGAGGAGGCCGCACTGGGCCGGGTCGCCTGCCCGGTGCTTCTCGTGCTCGGCGACAAGGACTTCGTCGGGCCCGCCGACCGGCTCGTCGCAACCCTGCCCGACGCGAACCTCGTCGTCCTGCCCGGAGTCGACCACTTCGCGACCCCGAAGGACTACCGCTCGATCGACGCCGCGATCCGATTTCTGACGGCGGACCGGCCGTAGTCCGTCCGTACGGCCGTCGGTAGCCTCATCGCATGACGGGCTCTTTCTACGATTCGGTCCACACGTACGTCGAGCGCGTCTCGACGATGCTCGAGGTCGAAGAGGAAGTGCGGATCCTGCTCGACGAGCCCTACCGTCAGGTCGACGTCCAGGTGCCGATCCACGCCGACGATGGCTCCGTCCTGTCGTTCCGTGGCTACCGGGTCCAGCACAACGGGGCACGGGGACCCTTCAAGGGGGGCCTGCGGTATCACCCCGAGACCGACCTCGACGAGGTGCGGGCGCTCTCCTCGTTGATGACCTGGAAGTGCGCCCTGCTCGACCTGCCCTTTGGCGGCGCCAAGGGAGGCATCAACCTGGACCCCGCCGCGCTCTCGCCCCGCGAGCTCGAAGCCGTGACGCGGAGCTTCACCAACGCCATCTCCGGGGTCATCGGCCCGAACCTCGACATCTTGGCGCCCGACGTGAACACCGACGCTCGCGTCATGGGGTGGGTCATGGACGCCTATTCCTCGCGCGCCGGCTGGTCCCCCGCAGTGGTGACGGGCAAGCCGATCGATCTCGGCGGCGTGACGGGACGAGTTGCCGCAACCGGGCGAGGCGTCGTCGCGGTGACCGAGGCCACCCTTGCGGCTCTCGGCCGAGAGCTCGTCGGCCAGCGGATCGTCATCCAGGGATTCGGCAACGTTGGACGCCATGTGGCGCAGATCGCCGCCGAGCGAGGGGCGGTGATCGTCGGCGTCTCCGACGTCTCGGGGGGTCGCCACGTTCGAGAAGGCGTCGACATGGCGACCTTGCTGGCCAGGGTCCCGCCTGGAACCCTCCTCAAGGAGGTGGGAATCGGCGACTTCGTCACCAACGCCGAGCTCCTCGCCCTCGACTGCGACGTCTTGATCCCCGCCGCCCTGGAGAATGCCATCGACGCCACGAACGTCGCCGACGTGCGGGCGCCCCTCGTCGTCGAAGCGGCCAACCACCCGGTCTCGCCCGAGGCTGACGCCGCCCTGTCCGAAGGCGGCGTGGTCGTGGTGCCCGATATCTTGGCCAATGCGGGAGGCGTCACGGGGAGCTACTTCGAGTGGACGACCAACCTCACCGCGTTCGGGTGGTCCGAGGAGCGGTTCGACGAGCAACTCTTCGACTTCTTGGACCGGGCGTTCCAGTCGATGTGGAAGCGACATCTCGAGCGCGGAGTCGACCTACGGACCGCCGCCTACATGGTCGGGGTCGCCCGAGTTGCCGCAGCCGTCCGGCTGCGGGGCCTGGCCTGAGCGCTTCGCAACGGTCATCGTCGTCCATCCGGCGAGCCACCACCGGCGACGCTGCCGGTCTCGCCTCGGCGCCCCACCCTTTCCGGGTACTGTCTCGTGGACTTGTGGCCACCGCGACGCAGGGTCCGATGGTGAGGACTGCGGCCTCGACAGGGGAGGGTGCATGCGCATCGAGGACATCGAGTACACGGCCGGCGGGAGGCGGATGGTCGGGCATCTGGCCATCGGCGACGGGCAGCCGAGGTCTCGCCCCGGCGTGCTGGTGTGTCACGAGGGGCCGGGCCTCGACGAACACGCGAAGGGTCGTGCCGAGCGCCTCGCCGGCTTGGGTTACGCCGCCTTCGCGCTCGACTACCACGGCGAGGGCAAGCCGCTCCAGCAGGACGAGATGATGGGGCGACTGGGGTCGCTCATGGGCGATCCCGACGCGACCCGGGAGCTGGCGAGCGCCGGGTTGGCGATCCTCTTGGCTCAAGATGAGGTCGATCCCACCAGGACGGCCGCCATCGGCTACTGCTTCGGGGGCACGATGGCCCTCGAGCTGGCACGCAGCGGCGCCGACCTTGGCGTCGTCGTCGGCTTCCACTCGGGGCTCGGGACACAACGGCCCGCCCGATCGGGTGAGGTGAAGGCCGGGATCCTCGTGTGCATCGGCGCCGACGATCCGATGGTGCCAGCGGACCAGCGTGCGGCGTTCGAGCAGGAGATGCGGGATGCCGACGTCGACTGGCGCATGAACCTCTACGGCGGTGCGGTGCACAGCTTCACCAACCCCAACGCCGAGATGTCCGGATTCCCCGGGGTGGCCTACCACCAACCCACGGACGAACGGTCATGGCGAGCCATGCTCGACTTCTTCGAGGAGCGGCTCGGCCCCGTCTGATCGATCGAGAGACCCCGGTTCGACGGGCGCGAGAAGCCGGGGGGTGTTGCCGGCTGCCTAAACGCAGGAGGCCTTTGCGAGCAGTTCCCGGGCCCGATCGGCCAGCTCGACCAGCGCCGCGATCACTTCGTTCACGGTCTCGTCCTGCGTGGGAACGAGCTGCTCCCCCAAGTCGCCGATGCCCCGCAGCCCCGGAGGAAGCTCGACCTGCACCCCGTGCTCCGAAGGAAGGTTGACCGGGTTGTCGGGATGGAATCCGAGCCGCACCCGCTCGTCGGCGATGCGGTAGCCCGCGAGGCGATCGTGGAACAACTCGCGTGCGACGTCCAGCAGCTCGGCATTCCCTCCGCCCAGGATGATCGCGCGGAGAGGGCCGGTCTGGTTCCCGCGAAGTGCTGGACCGTAGGGCTCGATCACGACGCCCTCGGAAGCATCGACCCTCAGCTCGAAGGAGTCCCGTCCGAACCCGTGCACAGAGATGGCGATCGCGACATGTTGCAGAAACGCTTTGAGATGTTCCGAGTGATCGGGATCGTGGCGCCGCGAGGGTAGGTGGGCCCGCAAGCCGCTCGGTTGGACGATGGCGTAGTAAGAGGCCCCGACCCGCTCGGCTGCCTGACTGGCGATCTCGTGCGTCCCGCGGTCCTGCGATCCACCGTGCAGCGCCATGAAGCCGACCGGGGAGCGCAGGACGCACTCCTCCTTCACGCCGGGCAGGGCCAGGAGCTCGGCCAAGTCCATCGACTCAGCTTGGCACCAACGGGACCGAGGTGTACCCGACGCAACCTCGTCGGGCGTGAGAGCCACCGCGCACGCTGGTGCGTACTCGAAGAGGGCAGAGGACCCTCCTGGGGTATCGTGCGGCGGCGTTCCGGCAAGCCCGGTCGCCGCTCTCGCAGAGACCCCTGACCGGGAAGGCACCCCGTGACCAGGCACTCGCCGGCCAACACCCTCGGATGACCGAACGCTCCGGCCCCCTCGCGGGCACCACGGTGGTCGAGCTGGCGGGCCTCGGGGCGCTCCCCTTCGGCACCCAGAAGCTCGGGGACATGGGCGCCGACGTCATTCGGGTCCACCGCATCAGCGAGGTCCCCGGGGAGCCGCCGGCCCACATCTACCGCGAGTACGACCGTGGACGGCGCTCCGTGGCCGTCGACCTGAAGCACCCCGAAGGCGTCGGTGTGATCAAGGCACTCGCCGCCCGTGCCGACGCCTTCGTCGAGTCCTTCCGACCGGGCGTCTGCGAACGCCTCGGAATCGGTCCCGACGATCTGCTCGCGGTGAACGAGCGGCTGGTCTACGGCCGCCTCACGGGGTGGGGCCAGGAGGGCCCGCTCAGCAGCGCGGCGGGGCACTCGATCAACTACGAGGCGATCACCGGCGCCGTCGGCTCCATCGGCCCGAAGGGCGGGCCTCCCGTCCCCCTCCTCCAGGTGCTCGGGGACTTTGCCGGTGGTGGGCTCCACCTCGCCTTCGGGGTGGCCTGCGCGATGTTCGAGGCCGGCCGCACCGGCAGGGGTCAGGTGGTGGACGTGGCCATGGTGGACGGCGTGATGTCCCTCTTCTCCGTGTACTACACGATGGCTCGCACGGGCTTCCACCGAGAGGAGCTCGGGACCAATCTGTTCGACGGCGGGGCGCCCCACTACAACGTCTACGAGACGAGCGACCACAAATGGCTGGCGGTCGCCCCGATCGAGCCCCACTTCTACGAGGAGCTCGTGCGGCTGCTCGGTCTCGACCCGGCGACGCTCCCCGATCGGGACGATCGGTCGAACTGGGAGCCCCTCAAGGAGATCTTCGCCGGCGTCTTCCGCACCCGAACCCGGGCCGAGTGGCAGGAGCTCCTCGAGGGAACCGACACCTGCTTCGCCCCCGTGCTGACGTTCGCCGAGGCGGCCGACTACCCGGCCAACCGGGAACGTCAGGTCTTCCGCCCCACCCCCGGCGGCGGCCTGGAGCTCACCCCCACGCCCCGGTTCTCGCGAACCCCGGGGCAGCCCGGCCCCAACTACGCCCACCCCGGCGCCGACACCGACGACGTCCTCGCCGAGCTCGGTCTCGACGCGCCAGCCCTACGGGCCGCCGGCGCGGTGGCCTGAGGCGGTCGGCTCAGCGATCGCCGGAGCCAATGATGCGCCCCGGTAGATCGCCAGTGGGCCGGCCGCCGAGCTGGACGGGCACGCCGGCCACGACGGTGGCGCGGTAGCCGCCCTCGGGGCGGCGGAGCCGGGGCCCGCCCCGCGGCAGGTCGTGGACCATCCCGTCGTCGTCGTAGTGCAGCTCGTCCAGGGCGAAGACCGCCAGGTCGCCAACGGCGCCCTCTCGGATCTCACCGCGCCCCGCAAAGCCGAACAGGGAGGCTTGACGGCCGGTGAGCTGGTGCACGGCCTCCTCGAGCGTGAAGTCGCCCCGCTCGGTGACGTGTCGGGTGAGCAGCAGCGTGCTGTCCCCCGAGGCACACAGCATCTGCATGTGGGCGCCGGCGTCGGAGGAACTCACCAGCACCGACGGATCGATCAGCGTGCGACCGACGCCCTCGACGTCGGCGTTGGTGACGCCCACGGCCACGACGCCGGGGCGACAGTCGTTGGCCAGCACGAAGTCCGCGAACACGTCGGAGGGATGGTCGCCCCGCTCGTCCACCAGGTCCTGCAATGAGCGGCCCAACCACCGTTCGGAGTCGGCGTCGTGCACCTCCACGATGCGCACCTTCTGCAGGTTGCGGTGAGGGAACATGGACCTCTCCGTCCGGTCCCATTCCTGCCGGGCGGTGGTCCGCCACTCGGCATCGGAGAGCAGGACCGCCTTGTCGGCATGGGAGGCGGCAATGACCCTGTGCCAACCCGCCGGCATCGACATGAACATCATCGACGACTCCCAGTTGAGCCGGAAGTCCACGGTCCGGGGCGAGAGCTGGGGGTAGCTCCGCACGCCCTCCTCCGCCAGCCGGCGGGTGACGTCGAGCCAGCGGCCGGTGGACTCGGCCGACGAGTAGGTGAAGCCGGTCCACGTCATGGGGACACCGTGGGCACCGCAGCATCGCGCCAGGCCGGTGAGGGCCTCCTCGGCGCTCGGACCGAGCAGGTTGGGCACGTACTCCACGACGCCGCGCCCGGTGCTCTGCAGGACCTCGAGAAGGGCGTCGAGCTCGGCGCCGTCGGCTCGGCGGGAAGGAACCTCGCGGCCCTCCTTGTCGACGTCGAGCGCGGACACCGAGAGGCCCCAGGCACCCTGCCGTATGGCGACACGGAGCAGTTCGACCATGTTCGACCGTTCGTCGTCGGTGGCGGCTCGCTCCCAGGCGGCGGGGCCCATGGCCAGGAGGCGCAGCATGCTATGGCCGACGAGCGGAGCCAGATTGGCGCCGGCTCCGGTGGCGTTGACCGTGTCGCGGTAGCCCGCGAAGTCCTCCCAGGTCCACGGGACGCTGTCGTCGAAGAGATGGCGGGGCACGTCCTCGATGTAGGCGAACAGGTCGGCGACCTCGGCTCGCGTGGTCTCGCTGACCGGGAACAGGGACAGGCTGCAGTTGCCCACGAGCATCGTGGTGACGCCGTGCAGGGGCTCCGGATCGAGGAACGGGTCCCAGAAGACGGCGGGGTCCGTGTGGGCGTGGGTGTCGATGAACCCCGGGGTGACCACCGCGCCGGCGGCGTCGATGTCCTTCTCGCCCTCGGAGGCCAGGTCCGCACCGACTTCGGCAATGCGGCCGCCGCGCACCCGGACGTCGGCACGCCGCCGGGGCGCTCCCGTTCCGTCGACCACCTCGCCACCCCGGACCAGCAGGTCACCAGCCATGTCGCTCCTCACTTCCTCGAGATGCCCCGGCGGGGATCGGCGCCGAGCGAGCCATGCGAATCAGATCAAAGGAAACCCTAGGATGCGGCATCGGACAAGGCCTGCAGGACGGCAAGCCACCTGCTGGCCCACAATGGCGTCGGCACGCCGCGACGGCCATCCAGCGAGAGACGGCGGTTGGATAGAGCATGGGCCCAACGGATCCACACAGGGTTGCGATCATCACCGGGGCCTCCCAGGGCATCGGTGCGGGCCTGGTGAGTGGGTTTCGAGACGCGGGCTACGCCGTCGTCGGGAACGCGCTCTCGATCGACCCGTCCGACGAACCCGACTACGTCACGGTGCAAGGTGACATCTCGCAAGTCGAGACGGCCGAGCGCCTGGTCGACCGTGCGCTCGCTCGCTTCGGGCGCATCGACAGCCTCGTCAACGACGCCGGGATCTTCATCGGCAAGCCCTTCACCGAGTACACGGCCGACGACTACGCCGCCGTGACGGCGGTGAACCTGGCCGGCTTCTTCCACGTGACCCAGCGCGTGATCCCACAGATGGTCAGTCAGGGCGGCGGCCATGTCGTCAACATCAGCACCAGCCTCGTCGACCACCCACAGAGTGACTCACCGTCGGCGCTGGCCTCCCTCACCAAGGGGGGGTTGGTCGCCGTGGTTCGTTCCCTGGCCATCGAGTACGCGTCACGCGGCGTACGCGCCAACGCAGTGTCCCTCGGCGTGATCAGGACCCCGATGCACGACCCGGCGTCCTATGCGGAAGCGGCGGCGAGCCATCCGCTGGGCCGGGTGGGCGAGGTGAGTGACGTCGTCGACGGGGTCCTCTATCTCGAGCGGGCCACGTTCGTCACCGGCGAGGTCCTGCACATCGACGGCGGTCGAGCCGCCGGGCACTGAGCGATCGCGTACGAAGGAAGAGGGTCGCCCGGAACCTCTTCCCGCACCGACTACCGGAGCGAGTAGCGCGCCAAGGCCTCCATCGACATGCCGGTGGCGAAGGCGGTCGAGTCCCAGTAGACGGTCGTGCTGCCGATCGCACCGCGAAAGAACGGTCCGGTCGGCCAGCTGCCGTCGGCTCGCTGAGTGTCCAGGAGGTACCCGACTCCCTGACGTATGACCGATCCCGGGCCGCCCGCGTACATCAAGGACAAGACGGCGTAGGCCGTATTCAGTGTGGGGTTGCCGACGTCCCAGTGGGCGGCGCTCCTCGTCCGTCGCACCGTCGACTGCAGATCGTGGACGATGGCGTCGACCGCGGGCCTGAGGGCTGCGATATGACCCTCCCCGTAGGCTCGAGTGACGGCGTAGTCGAAGATGAGGCTGTTCGGGTAGTAGCGAGACACCGATGCGATGTCGTGGTACTGACCGTCCACCGTGTCCCGGTTGATCAAGGCGATGGCGGCCTTCATCCCCGGAACGTTTCGCAGGCCCGCAGAGCCCAGGGAGAAGAGCACGTTCGCGTTCTCGACCAGATCGACGTCCTGCGAGGGGTACGGGAGCCCGGGCCGAGGGACCGGAAAATCCAGCCACGTCAAGTACGCCCCGCTCGGGCGACCGTTCCCCATGGCGCGCACGCGTGTCGGGCTGCGATCTCTCCACTGGGCGAGGGCCCTGACCCAGCCCCTTGACGGCGCCGGCGCGCCGTCCAGCCGGTGGGCCGCATTGAGGACGGCGTAGGCGGCCGCCGTGTCGTCCGCGTCGCTTGGCAGCGGATAGGCGCTCGGACCGCGGACGAGCTGCCCGTCGATGGTCTGTGGCGGCAAGAGGTTGGCGAGGGCTCGCAGGGGCGGGCTCACGACGGTCCGCAGCCCCGTCGACGGATCCACGGGCCAAAAACCGTACGTACCGGCGTCCGCCCGATCCGGCGGACTGACCGAGCGCCGGATGAAGGCGACGGCGCGCCGACGCATCCGCCGGGCGAGCCCAACTTCAGGTGCCGAGAGGCCCAGGGCCGAGCGGTGTGCGCTCGTGATCTGCCACAGCGAATGGTCGGTGAAGGCCGCCACGAAGGGGCTGATGTCGCGCGCCGTGACCCCGGGCAGGGTCGGGCTGGAGGCGTATTGCGGCCAGTCCCCAGCCCAGTCCACACCCGCGGATTCGGTCTGTGCGGTGGCTTGCTGCTGGTCGAGATAGTGGAGCGCCGAGGCGATCGCAGGGCCCGTGGGCGTGGGAGCGGCCTGCGCCTGCACCGGCACCAAGGCCGTCGCGCTGGCGGCGAGAGCAACCGCGACGAGATGCCGTCGCCCCCACCGGGCTCGCCAACTGGCTCGAGCTCGCGCAGTCCGTCCGGTCGGTGCAGGTGGCAAGAAGTCTCGTTCCATCGGTCGGGAAGGCCCGCGTGGTCGGGCCAAAGGTTCCACGGTCTTCGAGATCTCCCGCTGGGGGCCTTCGAGACGCTGCGAGCGATACGGGGACCAAAGGGAAATGGATTGCTTCCCCCGCGGATGCCGCCCTTCAAGTGCCGGGGAGGCTGCCCATCCGAAGCGATGGCCGAGTCGAGCGTGGCTCGAGCCTCCGAGATCTGCGCGGCGTTCCAGAGCGATCGGCCCTGGTCGGCCGGGAGGACGAGATCCTCGCCGGCGAACCGTGGCTCGCGGCTGGCAGGCGCGTCGTCACGCCGCGGCGGGGCGACTTGCCCGCGCCTTGAGGATACGGCATTCTATTTTCTAGGAGATCGTGATATCTCCTAGAAGGGCGGCGCTTGACGGCGCCAGCACGGCCGTTGACGGGGTCGACGGTCAGATCGGGGGGGTAACAGGATGAGGCGTACCGGGCGGCTCTTCGTGCTCGCGGTGGCGGCTTGTGCCATGACGTTGGCGTCCGAATCGGCGGTGTTCTCCGGGCCGTCGGGGGCGGCCACCTCCAAGGCGCCCATCACGCTCGCCCTCATCACCTCGTTGACCGGTGAGGCGGGCCCGCAATTCGCCGATGCGCCGCTCGGCTTCAAGGCTCGCATCGCCCTCCAGAATGCCGAGGGAGGGGTCAACGGTCACAAGATCATCGGCGTCGTGTACGACGATCAGACGAGCCCCACCGCGGACGTCACGGCAGTCCAGAACGCCCTCTCAAAGGGAGCCTTTGGCATCGTCTCGGCGAGCCCGTTGTTCTTCTCGGCCGCCAAGTACCCCAACCAGGCGGGCGTTCCCGTCACGGGCGGGAGCTTCGACGGACCGGAGTGGGGTACCCAGCCCTACACCAACATGTTCGCCTCGGACACCGGCAGCGTCGATCCGAAGTACCCGGTCAACACCGCCATCGGGAGCTTCTTGAAGTCCCACGGAGGGACGACGGTGGCAACGTACGGCTACAGCATCTCGCCGTCGTCCACCCGGTCGGCGATCGGCACCGCCGACTCCTTCCAGCACGCCGGCGGCAAGGTGGGCGTGCTCGATACGTCGGTCAACTTCGGCTCCGTCGACTTCACGTCGGCGGCGCTGATCGCCAAGCAGAAGAAGGTGGACGCGATCTACGCGGGAATGGACAACAACTCCAACTACGCGCTCGCCACGTCCTTCAAGCAGGCCGGCGTGAAGATCAAGTCGCTCGTGTTCCCGACCGGGTTCGAGCCCGACGTCATCGGGTCACCCGCCTGGCAGACGGTCCAGGGCGGCTACTTCCTCACCGGTTTCCGTCCGGCCCAGATTCCCAACGCCGGGACGCAGCAATTGCAGGCCGCCCTGCAGAAGTACGAGGGTCGGCCGCCGTCCAAGTTCCCCACCTTCAACATCTACGAGAGCTGGCTCGGCGCGGACCTGATGATCAAGGGCCTCCAGCTGGCGGGCGCCAACCCGACCCAGGCCAACGTGATCAAGGACCTCCGGAACCTGAAGTCCTACAACGGCAACGGCATCTTGCCGGTGAGCATCAACTACTCCACGATCTTCGGCCACGACCTCAACCCGACGTGCGAGTGGTACATGCGGGCCCAATCGAAGGGCTTCGTCCCCGTGTCGACCCAGCCGATCTGCGGTCACGACATCCCCGGGACCACGACCGTCTCGTCGTAACGAGGGCGGTTGGCTCGGGCGCCGGCTCGCCTCCCGCGATCACGGAGACCCTCGACCGACCTCGCTCTCCATCATCGACGTCCAGCCCTGGATGACGGCCTGCAATTTGAAGGGCAAAGACCCTGTTCGCCGACGCCGGTGCGGCGCGCACCGCACGGTCGAGCCCGGGCACGTCGTCGTCCGGAAGGATGGTGAGGCGCGACTTCGTGCCCTCCTGCTTCGGATCGAGGAGCGCCGAGGCATAGGCCAGGATCTCGACGGAGTCGATGATCGGGAACACCAGTGCCTCGGGCACGCCGTCGTCCAGGAGCTTGGCGGCCACGCGATCGCGGAATCGCAGGCTGAACGGGCGTAGCAGCAAGGTCGGCGCCAGCAGCGGCGCGGCGTTCGGATGCCGCAGCAGCGATCGCCGGTATCCGCTTGCCGTCCGTCGCACGTAGTCCTGCCACGACTCCGACCGGCGCGCCGGCTCGCCGACCCGGCTCTCCTGCATGATGCGGACTCGCACCCCGTGCAGGATGGCCTCCTTGTCGGAGAAGTGGTGGTAGAGAGACGTTCCGTCGACGCCCAGCTCACGCCCGATCCGGCGGATGCTGACCGCTCCGAGCCCGTCCCGGTCGATGATCTCGAGGGCCTTCTCGACGACCGAGCGGCGGTCGATCCGAGGTTGCCTAGGCCGAGCCATGGAGGCCCGTGGCTCGGCGCAGGGCATCCCGCCGCTCCTTGCGGGGCAGTACCGGGCCGTCCTCGAGCTCGTCTTCGATGCCCAACTCGCGGAGCGCGCCGCGGGTGATCGACCGCACGCCCCGCGCCATGGCTAGGAGCCGGACGTCGTCGCTCCGACCGATGTCCACCAGATGCCCGCCGACCAGGAGGATGACCGCCAGCTTCAGGGCCTGGAAGGCCCGGTACCAGGCACGGTTGGCCGACTCGAGCCCGGTCAGCGATTCCCAGAGCCCGACGAGCTCCTCGACCGGGAGGGCACCGGCGCAGGCCGTCACCGAACCCGGCATCCCCCAGAGGATCTCGGCCCACCCGATGTCGGCCAGCGGATCGCCGAGGGTCGCCATCTCCCAATCGAAGACCGCGGTCAGCTCCGCCCCGACGAAGGCGAAGTTGCCCGGCTTCGGGTCCCCGTGGACGAGGGTGACTGTCGGTGACGACTCCGGCCGTTGCTCGCGCAAGGTGGCCACCAGGGTCTCGAGAGCCGGGAGGGGACCTCGCTTGACGCGTTCGATCTCGCCCTCCCAGTGGTCCAGCTCCCCCTCCAAATACCGCAGACCGTCCGCCAGCGAGTCGAGGCCGGTGGCGACGAGGTCGACCGTGTGAATGGCGGCGATCTGCTCGACGATCTCCACGCACATGCGGCGGATGCGCTCGGGATCCGACGCGAGGTCCTCGGGCACGCCCCGCTCGTAGATCTGGCCCGGCAGGCGCTCCATGACGTAGAAGTCGCGCCCGAGGACCGCCCCTGTCGGCTCGTGCCAGATCACGGCCGGAGCGCGCACCGGAGTCGGCTCCAGCGCTCGCAGGATGGTGAACTGCCGCCCGAGGTCGTAGGGCTCGAGCAGCCCCGGGGGTTCGGGCCGCATCCTGATGACCACCTCACGTCGTTCGCCCTCGGTGACGACGGTGACGAGGAGCGTCTCGGCCGAATGACCGATGGCGACCCGGTCGAGTCCTTCCACGGAGACCTGCGCACGGCCCGGGAGCTGCCTCGCGATCCACGACGCCAGACGGTCCTCGGGGGCGCCCGTCACGGTGACGTGTAGCGGATGCGGATCCGGTCGTAGGCGCGGGCGAACGTCGCGGGGACGATCTGCGGCTCGTCCGGGTCCACCAGCTGCCAGTCGCCGATCCGCCGCAACAGCTCCTCGAACATCACCTTGATCTCCAGGCGGGCCAGGTGGGCCCCGAGACAGAAGTGCGAGCCAAACCCAAAGGCGACGTGGCGGTTGCTCTCCCGGGTGACGTCGAGCACGTCGGGCCGCTCGAAAGCCCGGGGGTCCCGGTTGGCCGACGGGTACAGCAACAGGAGCTCGTCACCCTCCCGGATCAGCTGGCCGTGCAGCTCGTGGCTCTCGCTGGCGGTGCGTCGCATGTTGAGGATCGGCGACACCCAGCGGATGAACTCCTCCACCGCCGTCGTGGAGAGCAGGTCGGGGTGGTCCAAGAGGAGTCGCCGCTGCGCGGGTTGGCGTGCCAGCTCTCGGATCATGGAACCGATCACGGTCCGAGTCGTCTCGGCGCCGCCGTCGAGGACCAGGACCGTCTCCTCGAGCACGTGCTTGGTCGTCCAACCCTCGGTGTGCGTCCACAGCGAGATCAGGTCGTCTCGCGGATCCGCCCGGCGCCGGGCGATCAGGTCGAGCGTCAACTGGGCCCAGTCGTCCATGACGGGTCCAAGACCCGGATGCGACACGTGGGGCGGCCCCTCGGGCGACGTCTGGCCGGCCATGAACATCACCTGCTCCGACCAGTAGCGGACCCGTTCCCAGAGCTCGGGCGGATAGCCGAGAAGCTCGCAGATGATCTTCGCGGGAAGGCGCGAGGCGATGGCCTCGATCGCCTCGCACTCGCCGAGCGGGGCCACCGCGTCGACGATCTCGGTGACCGTCTCGCGGACGCGCTCCTCGTGGGTGCGGACGGCCCGTGGAGTGAAGCGCCGAGAGACGAGGCCGCGCTGGTCCTTGTGCACGGGATCGTCGAGGTTGATCATCGACTCGTCTTGCCGTTGGTCGAGGTGTGGCCGGGAACCGGCGAAGGAGGGGTAGAGGGAGCCGTTCTTCTCGATGGCCACGATGTCGTCGTACCTCGAGACGGCCCAGAGCTTCTGGGCGGGATCCCAGAAGACCGGCGCCTCGTCCCGCAGCCACCGGTACGCCCCCCACGGATCGACGTAGAAGTCCGGGTCGAGGACGTTGATGGAGGGGCGGACGGCGACCGCGCTCACGATTGCGCGACCCTCCGGTCGGACTCCGCGGTCAGGCCGAGCTCGGGCCAGACCCCGGACACGATGCTCTCCATGATGCCGTAGCCGAGGGCGTCGCCCTCTCTCACCCGGATGGGCGTGTCCCGGAACTGGCCGAGCAGATCCAGGTGGTCGTCGTCCCAGCAGTCGGCGAGGTACTCGCCGTCCAGATGGAGTCGTCCCTGCCATGAGCCGTGGATGTGGTCCTTCCAGAGGCCATAGCCCGCCGTCTTCAAGAAGAACCCGGACTCCCCGACCGCTTCGACCTCGATCGTGCGCTCCTCCCCGGTCTCCATGACGAGGTGGAGCTCGCCCCTCCGCACGAAGCGGGTACGGGTGTCGTACTCCATGCGCGGCTCAGCGATCCGCACCCTCGCCTGGGTCCCGTCGGGACTGTTGACGAAGGCCGAGGAGTAGTCCCACTCGCCCCCCGTGACGAAGATGGCCGTCTCGTAGTACGAGCCGTCCGACCGACGGAGGAACGAGGGCGTCCACTTCATGATCCCGCGTTGGTGGGCGCGAGCCGGGTCGGGCGCTCTCGTCGAACGAATGAGGTCCGACGGGGCAACGCCTACGCCCTGGCGGATGCCCCAGGAGTGGTCACGGAAGCCAAAGGCCGCCTCACCGCCCACCTCGTAGGTTTCGCCGCCGACGGTGATCGTCCCGTTCGCCCAACCGCCCTGGTGATAGCGGATGACGTTGACGTCGACGCGCTGGGACCTCCGGTTGCGGACGAGGTTGCGCTCCTCGAAGAAAGGAGGGGTCACCCCCGAGAGCACCAGGTCGAAGGAGATCGGCTGCACCTCGTTGGGCTCGAGCCGCACCCGGACGGATTCGAGCGGGTCGACGACTTCGTAGCAGAGGGGTCCGATCCCCGCGTCCTCGGGCGCGCCGCGCAGCTCCCTGCTCCCTCGGACCGTCCACTGCTCGCGACCGCGGGAGACGCCGCCGAAGCCGTCGATGATCCCACGGTTGTGGTATTTGCCGAGCCCGAATTCCGCCTGGACCGACCCGTCGGACTTGGCGATCGACACCCAGATCTTCTCGGTCCAGGAGTAGTCCGACTCGGCGATCGTCGCGAACGTGTCGACGATTTGATGGTGCAGACCCTCGTCGGCGCTCGTGAGCGCCCCGATGTCACGAATGACCATGATCTCTCGCCGTCCCTTCCGGCCCCGGTCCGCAGCTGACCCCTGTCCCTCCACCCCCGGGGTGGCGCGACCTCAGACTCTAGAGCCGATCCGCCAACTAATCCATCGGTGTTGGATTAGTTGCTCGTGTGGCCGCGTCGCTCGGAAACCGGGCTCACGAGCTCATCACCGTGGAGATCGCCTGATGGTCGGCGACGGCACTGCCGAGCCGCTCGAGCATCGCGGCGATGATCGGCGGCGCGACCTTGAGCGTGATCGCCCAGAGATAGAAGCCGTACACCATCCCGGCCCGGATGCTTCGCCAAGCGTCTCCCCACGAGGGGGCGTCGACGCCTTGGGTGCGGAGGCAGTCCAGGTAGTGCGCGAGGAGGTCCGACTCGTGCCTCCGACGTTCGTCAGGGCTCAGCGTGCAGCCGATGTGGTAGCCCACGTCGAGGTACCACGGGCCCCGTTGGACGAGCTGCCAGTCGACCAGGCAGGCCTGTCCGGCGCCATCGAGGTAGAGGTTCCCGACATGAGCATCGCCGTGGAGGAGGCAGCGCGGCTCGGCCCGGTGCAGCTGGTCCGCCAGACGACGAGCGGCCTCGAGAAGGCGCTCTCCGTCCCGCACCTCCCCGGGCACGCCGGATCCGATGGGACCCTCGAAGTTCCCGGTGATCTCCCGGAGGCCGCGGGCTGCCATGGTCGCCTCGAGCCGGGGCGCGAGCCAGGGTTCGTCGACGCCGCTCCCTTGCCAGCTTCTCCCGTGCAACACCGCGTACTGCTCGAGGCTCTCTGCGACCTGATCGGGCGCGTACGGGCTGAGCGCGTCGAGGAAGGTCGCACCGTGTGCGACGACGTCCCCGGTGATCACGACGCCGTGTTGGGTGGCTCGATCGACGTCGGCGTAGAAACACTCGAGGGTCCGCACACCGCTCGTTCCGGCGAGATGGCGGTAGAACAGGGCCTCGGGTATGCCGGCCGACCGGCTGGCGCCCGCCGCGTCGGACCAGTCGGAGAAGTACCCCTTCACACACAGCTCGGCCGGGAGCCCAGGAGGGACCTCCCCCGAACACTCGATGCGGAAGCGTGCATTCGTGGAGACCCTGGACACGACCGGCCCGGGCTCCACGGACTTGACCGTGATGCCGGGGTACAACCGTCCCAGCGCCTCGCTCAACCACCCCGGGTCCAGCGCCTCTTCGAGCGTGTCGGGCACCGGGAGCAAGCGATGTCCTAGTCGGCCGACTGCCGGGCTCTCGAAGAGCGTCGAGGCCTCTTGGGCGAGGGCCGGGCCGGGACGGTGCCCTCGAGGGCCGCGAGGCAGAACTCCCACAGCTTCTCGGCGATCAGGTCCGTCGGCTCGTCGAGACCGGCGCAGTCGTAGTGGTGGAAGACGGTCATCGCCAGCTGGGTGATGAGCCAGGCCGCGTACTCGGGGTTCCGCGGGTGGAGCAGGCCGGCGCTCATCGCCGCCTGGATCTCCTCGGCCACGAGGTCCGTGTACGGCTGCGTCGCCTGGGCGACCTCGACCGGGTACAGGGTCTGGAGCCGGAAGTGCTCCGACGTGATGAAGCTGGGAGAGCTGTCGGGCGTGTCGAGCGCCTTGACGGCGGCCCCGACATAGAACTGCAATCGTTCCACGGGGTCAGAGAGCTTGTGGGCCTGCTCGCGGAACGCTGCGCAGTTCTCCGCGATGATGTCCTCGATGACCGCCAGTAGGAGGTAGTCCTTGCCCGCGAAGTAGCGGTAGAAGGTCTGCAGGGCGATGCCCGCTTCCTTGATGAGCTCCTGGGTCGTGAAGCTGAGACCCTTGGTCTCGATGAGGTCGGCGCGCTGCGGCGACGATCGATCGTGCCTGCTCGACGGTCTTGTCCTTCGACCTCTGCACGATGGGAGACCGATCGGCGACGCGCTCGGCCCAGGTCATCGGAGCCACAGTAGCGGAACGCACTTGACGCTCCGTCAGGTTCCTCCTGCTCATGCCCACGGTCATCAGAACGGCTCCGCGCTGTACAGCACCGCGCCGCCGAAGTGCGGCGAGGAGTGGCATGCGAGGCCGGTCGCGACGCCGGGGCGCTGCCGGTCGCCCGCCCTTCCCGACAGCTGGAGGTAGCACTCCAGCATCTGGGGCACGCCGTGCATCCGCCCGTTCCCGAGGGCGCCCCCACCGGACAGCACGGGGAGCGCACCCGGGCGATCGCTGTCGATCCCCCCTTCCAGCACCAGTCGGTGGGCCTCACCCACCGGGCACAGTCCGAGCGATTCCATCCAGAAGTACACGAACGGGGAGAAGCCGTCGTAGACCTGGGGTAGGTCGACGTCACCCGGGCCGATCCCCGCGGACTCCCACAACCGCCGGGCGCTCAGGAAACCGACCTCCATGATGTCGTCCAGCGGCCAGTGAAGGGGAAGGCGATGCCGCAGCGGCGCGCCCGTCGCGTACCCGGCGACATGGACGGCCCGGTGGGGGAGATCCCGGGCGCGCTCGGCGGACGTGAAGACGAAGGCGGCCACCCCGTCGACGGGTATGTCGCAGTCGTAGAGACCGATGGGGTCGCTGATCATCGGCGCAGCGAGGTACTCGTCGGCGGACAGCGGCCGGTCGTACCAGTAGGACCACGGGATCCTCGACCCGTTCTTGCGAGCCTCGACCACGGTGGCGGCCATGGCTTCTCGCCTGGCTCCGTAGCGCTGGACGTACTCGTTGTAGGGCAGGGCGATCATGGCGAGGGGGCCGAAGTAACCCTGGGGGGCCGTCCATTGCTGCGAGCCGCGAGCTTCTCGCATGGGATTCTCGTGGTACCGCCCCCGGGGATTGTGCAACGCCCGATGCACGATCACGTAGTCGGCCGCACCGCTGGCGACCGCATTGACGGCCATCGACACTGCGCCGGGAATCTGGCCGAATCCCTGGAAGCCGGCCGCGAAGCGCGGATGGACCCCGAGGTGCTCGGCCAACCAGTTCGCGGACACGACGCTGACGCCGTCCACGATCGAGTGCGACCCGGCGGTGGGAAAGAGGCTTCCCGTCACGAAGCCGTCCACCTGGTCGACGGTCAGGCCCGCGTCGTCGATGGCTCGGCGCGCCGTGTCCACGGCCAGTGCGCCGAGCGTGCGACCGGCATGACGCACCACCGGGCTCTGGGCATAGCCGGCGATCGCCACCCGGTTGCTGGCCGCGAACCGCCGGGTCACCGGGGGCTCTCCAGGCTGAACGCCGGGATCGCCACGCCAGGGCCGAGATCCTCGAACACGAGCCTGACCGCCGCCCCTGCCCGCAGGGCGTCGTGGGGCCCGCCCACGAGGCGGCCGATCAGGCGCAGGTCCGGCTGTTCGGCGAGCTCGACGTCCACGAGGACGAAGGGCACGAGGTCGTCGAATCCGGGCAGGAACGACTGGCGGACGACCGTCCAGGAACGGATCGTCCCGTCTCCGTCCACGGGCTCGAACACGAAATCCGGCTCGGCACTGTGACAGTGCGGGCACACGACGTCGGGCGGGTGGCTGAACAAGCCGCAGCGCGAGCAGCGAGCCAACGCGAGCACGTGCTCGGAGGCCGCCTCCCAATACGGCCCCGACTCCTCGTCGAAAACCGGGACGGGGCGACTCGCCGCGGTCACAGGACGACCCCCTCGTCCTTGAGACGTGCGATCTCCGGCCACGTGTACCCGAGCTCGAGCAGGACTGCCTCCGTGTCCTCCCCTTGCTCCGGCGCGCGGCGGAGTGGCGGCGGCTGACCATCGAACTGGACGGGCACCGCCGGGAGGCGGTAGGCGGCCTCCCCGTCGACCACCACTTCGCCGACATAGCCGTTGGCCTCCACCTGTGGGTCGTTGACCAGCTCCGACACGGACTGCACCGGGGCCCACGGTGCGTCGAGAGCGGCGAGAAGGGCCCTCCACTCGTCGAACGTGCGCTTGGCGAACTCGCGGTCCAGCTCGTCGACGCACGCCGCGGCGTTCTCCTTGCGCACCGTGATGTCGGCGAACCGGGGGTCCTCCAGGAGGTCGGGGCGCCCGATCACCCGACAGAAGTCCGGCCAGTACCGGTCCGGCTGTAAGAAGACCAGCTGAATGTGGCGACGGTCCTTCGTGCGGTACATGCCGACCAGAGGGTTGAAGAGCGGCCCGCGTCCGCTCGAGGGCTTGGGCTCGTCCCCGCCCAGAGCCGCCAGGAGATCCGACGACAGGGTCCACATGGCGGTCGAGAGCAGCGAGACGTCGACGACCGAGCCGGACCCCGTTCGCTCCCGCTTGAGCAACGCCGCCGCGACGCCGAACGCCAGCGCCATGGCGCCGTTTCGGTCACCCATGGCGCCACGTTGTCCGATCGGGTAGTCGCGATCGGGCGGTGTCAGGACGTGGGCCAGGCCGCCCCGGGCCCAGAAGGCGGTGGCGTCGTAGCCGGCCTGGTCCGCGTCCGGGCCCCGCACCCCGTAGCCGTGACCGCGTGCATAGACGAGCCGGGGGTAGCGGCTCGTAACAGCGTCGGCGCCCAGCCCGGCGCGCTCCAACGCCCGGGGCCGCATGTTCGTGAGGAAGACGTCGGCCGAGGCGAGCAGCCGGTGCAGCACGGTGAGCCCCTCGTCCTGGCGTATGTCGAGTCCGAGGGACCGCTTCCCTCTGTTCGCCAGCGCTAGCGAGAGGTTGACCCCACCACGCTCGGACCCGATGCCCTGGGTGGCCAGGCCGCGGTAGGGATCGCCCTGCGTGGGCTCGACGTGCACGACGTCCGCGCCCCAGTCGGCCAGGAGGGCTCCGGCCACGGGAACGAACACCCACTGGGCTAGCTCGACGACGCGAAACCCTTCAAAGGCGCGCCCTTCAAAGGCTCGCCCTTCAGGGGCCAGCTCGGGCAACTCGGCGCGCCCTCAGGCTCGAGCCGACGGCGAGAGGACCACGACCGGGATCACTCGGTCCGTCCGGGTCTGGTACGAGTCGTAGTTGGGCCACAGCCCCGTCATGATCCCCCACAGGCGGGCCTTCTCGTCCTGCCCCGCGGTTCGCGCCGTCACGTCGAAGTGGTGGGACTGCACCTGGATCTGCGCCGACTGGTCCGCCAGCAGGTTCCGGTACCAGTTGGGGTGCTCCGGTGCTCCGCCCATCGACGCGACCACCAGATAGTCGTCGCCGTCCCGACCGAAGATGAGCGGCGTGGTGCGAGGTTCCCCGCTCCGCCGCCCCGTCGTGGTCAACAGCAGGATGGGGACGCCGTTCCAGAGGTAGCCCACCTCGCCGTTGGTCTCCTGATAGCGACGGACGTGCTCGAGGCCCACCAGATCGAGGTCGGGTGGCCGGTAGGTGTCTTCGCTCACGTGGCCTCCTTTGCGCCAGGGATCAGCCGAACCGCACCGGGATCGCCGTAGCACCCCGTTCGTAGAAGCCGATGAACCGGGGGGGCTCGTCGTCGGGATCGAGTCGGAGGTTGGGCAGGCGGTCGAGCAGCGCGTTGATCGCCACCGTCATCTCCGCTCGCGCCACGTGTTGCCCGAGGCAGACGTGGGGGCCACCGCCGAAGGCCACCGTCGCCTTGGGCGCCCGGAAGGGGTCGAACTCGTCCGGACCCTCCCAGCGGTCGGGATCGCGGTTCGCCGAGCCGAGACAGATGTGGAGCGCGGCCCCCTTGGGGAGATGCGAGCCGAAGAACTCGACGTCCTCGGTGACCCAGCGTGAGAACATCGGATCCGTCGGCAGCCACCGCAGTGACTCCTCGATCACGGGGCGCAGCAAGCTCCGGTCGGCGCGTACCGCGTCGAGGAGCTCCGGCCGCTGGAGCAACGCCGCCAAGGTGATGCCCATCTGCTTCCACGTCGTCCCCGAACCGGCGGCGAGCAGGAGGAGGGAGAAGGAGTAGATCTCGGCGTCGGTCAGCCGATGGGTCCTTCCGTCCTCGTCCGTGATCTCCGCCTCGACCAGGACACTGATCAGGTCGTCTTCCAAGCGCTCGCGCCGCGCCGCGACCACCGGAGCAATCATCTCGATGGTCCGCTGGGGATCGTTCAGGGACTCGCGGACGTCGAGGGCCTGCTCGACGGGGAGACCGAAGCTCCCCGTGATCGTCAGTACCGGGATGGCGGCGCAGAGCTCGACGTTGAGCTCGGCCCGGCCGTTCCCCTCGAAGGCGTCGATCAGAGCGTGGACGGTGTGCTCGATCCAATTCTCGATCCACCACCTGACCTTGGCCGGCGAGAAGGAGGGCTGGACGAGAGCCCGGTAGCGGCGGTGCTGGGCCCCGCCCATCGACAACATGCTGTTCGTGGGGCCGGGTGCACCCTCTTCCAGGTCGACCGCTTCCGCAGAGGACGCAAAGGTCTCGGGGTTGCGATAGGCGGCGTCGCACGCCGCCCACGAAAAGGCCGAGAAGTGGGGTCGGTCCGGGGAGGGCAGCCCGTGGAAGACGAGGTCGTCTTCGATCCCCGAGAGCTCGTGAACGGTGCCTTCGTGGACCGCAGCCCGATCCCGGAGGCGGCGCCACACCGGATAGGGGTCCGCGTCGTAGTGGCCTCCGTTCCAGGCCTGGACGTTGCCCGCCAGATCGAAGAGTCGCCGAACCCGGTCGAGGTCGAGCAGCTGCTGCGTCCCGGTCATCGGGCCACGTACCCTCCGTCGATCGGCAGCAGGATCCCCGTCACGTTGGCCGCCGCGTCCGAGCACAGGTAGACGGCAGCTTGGGCACAGTCCTCCGCCGTGATCGGACGGCCCAGCGGGTGCATCGACCCCGTATGGGCGGCCACCGCTTCGAGCTCCTGCCCGGAGACCTCCATCCCGCCGGCCGCCATGAAGCCCGTATACGGCATCCCCGCGGGGCAGATCGCGTTGACACGGATGCCGAACGGAGCAACCTCGACGGCAACCGCCCGGGTCAGCTGGTGCACCGCACCCTTGGTCGCCCCGTACACCGTTCCGCCCCAACCCACGAGACCGGCGACCGAGCCCGTGTTGAGGATCACGCCACCGCCGCCCTGCTCCTTGAACCGGACGACGGCATTACGGCAGCCTAAGAACACCCCTCGGAAATTGACCGACGTGAGACGATCGAAGTCCTCCACGGAATGATCCTCGAAGGCCATCCCCAACCGGGGCGTCGGTATGCCGACGTTGTTGAACATGACGTCCAACCGACCGAAGTGCCCGACCGCGCTGGCGATGGCCGCCGAAACGTCGGCGTCCTCGGAGACGTCACAGCGCTCGGCGACGGCCTTCCCACCCATGGACTCGAGCTGGTTCACCGTCTCCTTGGCCCGGTCGAGGTCGATGTCGGCACACACGACGGCGGCGCCCTCGTCGACGAAGCGGCGGGCGGAGGCCCTCCCCACACCGGACCCGGCGCCGGTGATCACCGCGACCTTGTCCTCTAGCAACATGGTTCCCTCAGCAACATGGTTCCCTCAGCAACATGGTTCCCTCAGAACATGGTTCCCTCAGCAACACAGTTCCCCCAGCAACACGGTCCCTCACGCTCCTTCGTTCTCCACGAGCACGATCGCCCCGGTCGGGCACCCCTCGGCGGCCGCCCGGATGTCCGCCTCGCGATCACCGAAGGAGTCGAGGACGACGGCCTTCGTCTCGGCGTCGTGCGCGAAGGTCGCGGGCGCGAACGCGATGCACACGCCGCTGCCCATGCACAAGTCGCGGTCGACCGCGACGGAGAGAGCGCCTCCCTCAGACACCTGCCGGTCCCGGTACGGCTGCCGGGGTGAACCGGTAGAGCTTCTCGGCGTTCCCGCGGAGCAGCTTGTACTGGGTCTCCGGCGGCAGGTGGCCGATCACCTTCTTGACCGCGGTGATGCAGTTGGGCCAGGTCGAATCCGAGTGCGGGTAGTCCGTCTCGCACATGACGTTGTCGTCGCCGATCTCGTCGAGGCTGGCGATCCCGTGATGATCCTCGATGAAGCAACCGAAGACGTGGTCTCGGAAGAGCTCGCGGACGTTCAGGGTGTCGAGGTCGACGTCGGTCTTGGCGTGGTCCATGAACTGCTGGCCCCGCATCACCCAGTACCGCTGCTTGTCGAGGACCTGCTCCGCTCGCTCGAGGAAGTAGGGCATCCACCCGATCTCACCCTCGGACAGCGCGATCTTGAGGTTGGGGAAGCGCGGGAAGAGCCCGCTGAAGAGCCACGAGAGCATGGCGCCCGAGGTGCGGATGGCCCCCCAGGCCAGGTTGGCCATGAACGGGGAGTCCGGGGCGATCTGGGGGACCTGGGACGACGAGCCGACGTGCATCGACGCCACCATCCCCGTCTCGTTGGCCGTGGCCATCACGGGGTCCCAATAGCGGTCGACGTCGTGGATGGTCGGGAGTCCGATCGGCGCCGGGTTCTCCGAGAAGGCAAAGGCCACGACCCCCTTGGCCGCCATCCGCTCCATCTCCGTCGACGCCAGCGGTGGATCCCACATCGGGATCAGCATCAGCGGGATGTACCGGCCGGGGGCGGCCGCGCACCACTCCTCGACGATCCAGTCGTTGTAGTGCTGCAGGCACTCGAACCCGAACTCGCGATCGCTCGCGTCCATGAAGAGCTGGCCGCAGAAACGGGTGATGGTGGGGAAGCACAGCGAGGCGAGGATCCCCGCCCGGTCCATGTCCTCGATACGAGCCGCGGCGTCGTAACACCCCGGTCGCATCTCCGAGTACGGGAGGGGCTCGGGACTGAACTCCTCCTTGGACTTCCCCGCCACGGCGCTCAAGCCGGAGCTCGGGTACCGCTTGCCGTCGTAGACCCAGTAGTCCATTCCGTCGACGGTCTCCATGTGCGGAGCGCGGTCGCGGTCCTTGGCGGCCACCCGGTCTACCCACAGGTGAGGTGGCTCGAGGATGTGGTCGTCCACGGAGATCAACCACTCCAGGTTCAGATCGACGGACGTCATGATCGCGCTCCTTCCGCCCAGCTCACGCCGGCAATTCGCCGATGCACAGGTGTTTGATCTCCTGAAAGGCGCGGATGCCCTCCACTCCTCGCTCGCGGCCGAGGCCGCTCTGCTTGTAGCCGCCGCTCGGCGCGTAGGCGCTGAACAACGAGGTGTTGACGTTGACGGCACCACTCCGGATGCGGCGGGCGACGGCCGTGGCCGCAGCGACATCGCGCCCGTACACCTGGCCGGAGAGGCCATAGACGGTGTCGTTGGCGATCCGCACGGCGTCGTCGAGGTCGCGGTAGCCGATCACCGAGAGGACCGGACCGAAGATCTCCTCCTGCGCCGCGGGGTTCGCATTGTCTTGAAGGTCGAGCACCGTCGGCTCGAAGAAGTACCCACGCGGGAGCCCCGCGGGTCTCCGGCCACCGACGACGACCTTCCCGCCGTGGTCCTCGGCCAGCGCGACGAAGCGCTCGCAGCGTTCCCGTTGGCGGGCCGTGATCAACGGACCCATCATCGCTGCCTGGTCGCTCGGCGGGCCGACGGGGATCCTGGCGTACGCGGCGCCCACCGCCTCGAGGACCTCGTCCTTGCGGTCCTGCGGCACGAGCATCCTCGTGGCCGCCACGCACGCCTGCCCGGCCGTCATGGCCACGACCTGCGCCGCCCCGGCGGCGACCCGGTGCAGCGCGTCGGGGAGGTAGATCTGCGCCGACTTGCCACCGAGCTCGAGAGCGACGCGCTTCACGGTAGGCGCCGCCTGGGCGAGGATCTCTCGGCCGACGGCCGTCGAGCCGGTGAACGACACCATGTCGACCGCGGGGTCGGTGGTGAGCAGCCCGGCGCCGGCGGCTCCGGGCTCGACGATCACGCTCAGCACGCCCGCCGGGAGCTCGGCTGCGTCAGCGGCGGCTCCGAAGGCCAGGGACGAGATGGGGGTGAGCGGGCTCGGCCGCAGGATGACGGAGTTGCCGGCCATCAGGGCGGCGATCAATTTCTGGAACGCCATGATGATCGCCCCGTTGTACGGAGTGATCGCCACGACGACGCCTACGGGTTCGTGCCGGCGCATGCTGAGCGCCACCCGCCCGCGCACGAGCTCGTCGGTCGGGACCGGGTTCGCCTCCTCGTGCGGAAGCGCCAGGTAGAGCTCGATGGTGTCTCGGGCGAGCGCCATGCCGGCGGAGTATTGAGCCATCTCGGCGAACACGACGGGCTGTCCCGCCTCCGCCACCATCGACCCCACGAGAGGCTCGTGGAGCGACTCGAGGTGGTCGAGCAGGCGGTGCAAGGTGCGGGCACGGTCGCGGGCCGGGAGGTCGGCCCAGGTTCCCTCGTCGAAGCTCCGGCGCGCCTCGCCGATCGCCCGGTGCACCTCGTGAAGGGGTGTGGCGCCGAGCTCGGTGACGACCGATTCGTTCGCAGGGTTCTCGACGGGGAAGGACTCGTCGCCGTCTACCCATCGCCCGGCGACGAACGATCTGCGCTCGTCGAGGATCCCCCCTTCACCCACGCGGGTGTCCCCCCGTCATGATGTAGAACATGGTTCTACTGTCCCAGAGAAGGTGGTAGCAGTCAAGCGGTTCCGGAACGATGGGTCCGGAACCAGTCAGCTCTCGGATGATTCGAGCGAGCCGTCGGCGCCCCGGATGCCGGCGAGCAACTCGGGCAACCACGGATCCACGTCCGGGGGGCTCCCCCGTGCCGGATCGCGACAGGGCAACAGAACGAGGTGGTGAGCCCCCGCCCGCACGAAGGCGAGCAGCCGGTCGAGGACCGACTCGAGGGTGCCGGCAACCGCGATGCGTTCGACGAGGTGACTGAGGTCTTGCGAGTAGGTGCCCCCCAAGAACCGAGCGGCGCGCCCCCGCGCCACCTCGGGATCGGTGTCGACCGAGACCATCACGTACGCCATCCAGAGGAACGAGTCCAAGGAGCGCCCTTCCCCACGGGCGACGTCTCGAATGGCGGCGACGGACTCCGCGTAGCGCTCGGCCGTGTAGAGGTAGGGCATCCATCCGTCCCCGAGAGTCGCGGCACGTCGGATCGCCGCCGTTCGCCTCCCCGTGATCACGATCGGCGGACCGCCCGGCTGCACCGGAGGCGGGTGGATCCGCAAGTTGGCATAGCTGAAGTGCCGTCCGGCGTAGTCGACCGGCGTGGCGGCCCAGAAGCGCCGGAGGAGGTCGATCGACTCGTCGAGGCGCGCTCCACGCTCACCGATGGGCACTCCGGCCGCGGCGAAGTCGTCCGGATACTCCCCGCCGGCACCCACGCCGACCACGAGGCGGCCATCCGACGCCCGGTCGATGTCGGCCAGTTGCTTGGCCGCCACGGCCGGTGGATACCAGGGGAGCACGAGGGTCGCCGTGCCGATGGTCGCTCGCTCGCTCTGCTCGGCGAGGCGCGCCAGCCACACCAGCGGCTCGGGGGACGCTCTCGCCGATGCCAGGTGACCCCCCACCCACAGGGAGTCCACGCCGAGCTCCTCCAGCGCGCGGACGCTGGCCGTCGTCTGCGGGGCCACCATGCCCACGAATACGGGTTCCGCCATCAGGTCACACCGTATTGAACGAGCCGTCCTCGATGTGGACGACGCGGGACCATGACGGCGTTGCGAATCGATTGACAGGAGCCGTCACCTGCTGCTCGAGCAGGCCGACGACCACCCGGAACCCTTTGGGCGGCTCGGCGGGCCAGGGCGTGAAGCCATCGGTGAGCACGACGATCACCGACGGCCGCGGTCTGAGACTTGCCGCGGCCGTCATGTCCGCCTTCATGTTCGTCCCACCACCCCCGGCCAGTTGCACTTGACCGGCTCGGCTGACGCGGCTGACGGCGTGGACGTTGGTGTCGACGGCGAGGACCCGCACCTGCGCCTGTCGAAGGCCACCTCGAACCAGCAACCCCTCGACTTCGGCGAGGGCTCTCGCCAACAGTTGCTCGTGCATGGACCCGGACGTGTCACCGACGATGGCAACGTTGGGAACCGGGCGATGCATGGCCGGCAGGATGACCCGCGGCGTGGACTGCGCCCGGCGCGAGGGCCGACGGTAGGTGTAGTCGAGTTGCCAACGGCGCTGGCGACGGGGATCGCCTGGTCGCGACGGTGGTCGCCACGTGGAGCGGACGCCCCGCGGCGGGCGACGACCGGATCGACGAGGCCCGGCCGGCCCTCGCTGCAGCGGTCTACGGACGGGTCCGGATGGCGCTCGCGGATTGGCTCGGAAAGCCCGGCCTGTCCGTGGAGGTGGAGCTGATCGGGCCCGACGAAGCGCACGAGCTCTCGCGTACGGCTCGGGGGTTTCGGGCCTCTCTCCCGTTCCGTTGGTTGCACGACGTCTGGGCCCCGGGCTACGCGATCGTGTTCGGTCATTTCACGTTGGAACTGAACCAGGTGAGCGAGGAACGCCGGCTGCTCGTGGTCAGCCCCGACTTCGGTCTGCGACACGTCACGGTCACGATCGAGGACGATGGCCCCGGCCCACCCCCGTCTGAGCCTCACCTCGGCGAGCTCGGTCGTGGCCGAGCCCGAATCGATCGCTACGGTCGAAGATGCTCACCGAACCATTGCGTAGCGGCGCCCGAGGCGCGCTCGAACTGGTCGGTGTACGCGGAGAAATGCCCACCCGGATAGAGCTCGAGCCGCTTCGGCTCCCTTGCCCGGCTATACGCCCCCAACGTCAAGTCGGTCGGGCACACCACGTCGGAGTCGCCGACCACCATGAGCAACGGCGTCGGCGCAATGCGCTCCACATAGGACCCGGGCTCATACTCCGAGTAGAGCTCGAGTGATCTGAGCGTGATTTCGTTCCTCCATTTGGCAAAACGCCACCGGTCCTCCGGTGGCGACATCTGCCCGGTGAAGAACTCCCAGGCGTCGGAGCTGGCATGAGAGGCGACGCCGCTCTCGGAGGGATCGACCACCATGGGTACCGTCTTGGGCGCACGACCCAAGAAGCGCTCGAGCCGATCGGCATCGAATCCCCGGCGCTGTTCGGCGAGCGCTTGTGGTGGAGTACGGCGGAGCGTCGACTCCCATCCGCTGATAGTCGGCACTTGCGCCACCACGCACTTCACCCGTCGGTCGATCGCCCCGACGACGAGCACGTGACCTCCGGCATAACTGCTTCCCCAAATGCCAACTCGATCAGGATCCACCCCTTCGAGGGTCTGCGCGTAGGTAATGGCGTTGCGGTAGTCACGGACCTGGCTCCAAGGGTCCAGCTCCTGCCTGGGCTCTCCGTCGCTGTCTCCGAAATTCCGGTGGTCGTACGCGACGACGACGTGACCGGCAGACGCCACCGACGCCGCGTACCTGTCGAGGTAGAACTCCTTCAGGCAATTGTACCCATGCGCCATCACGACGACGGGAGCGGGTCTTGAAGCTGATCTGGGCCGGTAGACCCAACCGCGCAAAGTGGCTCCTTCGACTTCGAAGGCAGCGTCCGTAACGTCGTAAGCCCCAGCCTGATCGGTTGTCACCGCACCAGCCTGGCATATTCTCGAGTCAAAATGCTCCGCCACCCCAGTCGGAAGATCTCTTCCGAGTAGCGTTGCCCAACGAACTCAGCACAGAGGGGTGAAGATGTCGTCAACTTTCGACGAGACGTCTCCGAGGGATTCGGCTTTCGGAGAGTACCTCCGACGAATGCGGGGCACACCGGGCGCCACAGTTCACCCAAAGGTTCGACCATTGACCGTCATCGTCGCGTTCATCGGATGCTTCGCCGGGATCTACGTGATCGCCATCCCGACGGTTCTCGATGTTCCGCCTTCGACAAAGATCTTCCTCATCGGATCGTTCGGTGCCTCCGCTGCACTGCTCTTCGGCGCTCCCCATGCACCGCTTGCCCAGCCGCGGAGCCTCGTGGGGGGTCAGGTCATCGCCGCTTTTTGCGGCGTGACGGCGTTCAAGCTGCTCGGTGGTGACGTTGGCGCTGCGGCCGGGCTCGCGGTGGCCGCGGCGACCGCCGCCATGCTCCTGAGCGGGACGTTGCATCCACCGGCCGGTGCGACCGCCCTCATTGGGGTACTCGGTCCGGCACAGGTGCACGCCCTTGGTTACCTGTACATTTGCACGCCCGTCCTTGTAGGAGTGCTCATCCTGTTGGGGTTTGCGTTGTTGATCAACAACCTCTCGTCGGAGAAGCACCGCCACTACCCGTTGTCCTGGTGGTGACCCGTACGTCAAGGTCCGCGCGGCCGTTTCGCCGCGGACGGTGATGGCGAAGTGAAAAGGATCTTGGTGGGGGGTCCGCAGTCTGGCCGCCTTGGCCTTGATCCTCACGACGGTGGGACTCGTGGCGGCCCCAGGGCGCCCCTAAGGCTCTGAACTCGGGGTTTGGAGATATCCCTCCTCCTCCGGCCGGGGAGGAGAGCCGACGCCCGGTGGGTCTCCTAGTCGAGAACGCCGAGGGGAAGGTGGGGCCAGGTGCCAAACCCCGTGGTATTGCCGCGGCTGCGGGAGGCGGAAGGGCCGTCCAAAGACCGCCGTCCCTCACGGGGAATTCGCGGAAAGGGCTTCTACCGCATAGTCGCCGGGCTCACGACGGCGAAGTTCCGCGACCGGCTGGTCCAGCGAGCCTGGGACAGCCCATAAGCGACCGCCGGACGGTCACCGCCGTAGTTCTGCGAACACTTCCAACCACCCCAACTTGTTCGGGTTGCGCATGGCGTATATCCGACTGATCCGGCCATCCTCGATCACCAGACTCACTGCAGTGACCTCGCCACCGACCTCGAACCGGGCACCAGGCATGCCGTTGAACCGGGCGGTGGTCGCCACCAGGTCCGAGAGATCCCCCACGCGGGCCAAGAGCGCCACCACAGTCTCGGCCCCGACAAGCGGCTTTCGAGCGGCTTGCACGAGGCCGCCGCCATCGGCGATCAACACCACCTCTGGGGCGAGCACCTCCACCAATGCCTGCACGTCACCGGAGGTAACCGCGGCCATGAACCTTTCGAGGGTCGCCTCTTGCTGGGCTCGGTCCACCTGCATCCGCGGCCGTCGTGCCGCGACGTGTTCCCGGGCGCGGTGCGCGATCTGCCGGACCGCGGCCGGGGTCTTGCTAACGACCTCCGCGATCTCGTCGTACGGTGTCTCGAACACCTCGTGCAGAACGAACACCGCGCGCTCGACCGGACCAAGGGTCTCGAGCACCGTCAGTAGGGCGATCGAGACGTCCTCGGCGAGCTCGGCGTCGTCGGCCATGTCCGGCCCCGTCAGCAACGGCTCGGGCAGCCATTCCCCAACGTATTCCTCCCGGCGGCGGGACACCGTTCGGAGCCGGTTCAACGCCTGTCGCGTGACGATCCGGACCAGATAGGCGCGCGGGTCGCGCACATCGGTCGGATCCACGTCGGCCCAGCGCAGCCAGCTCTCCTGAACGACGTCCTCGGCGTCGGTCGCGGAGCCGAGCATCTCGTAGGCGACCGTGAAGAGCAGCCCGCGATGGGTGACAAACGGGTCCTCCGTCATTCCGAAGAGGCTAGGGCGAGCGGCCTGAGGTCACAGGCGGCGGAGAATTCCTGCGACTCAATGCCCATGGCGACGTTGGAGCGAGCCATGAAGTTGGCAAGCGCAATGAACGCGGTGAGTTCCACCAGGGCGGCGGGTCCGAGCGCTTTGAGCAGCCGAGCCGACAGTTCATCGGTCACCGTCGGCGGCGTCTGTGTCATCGCCTCGGCGTACTCCAAGACGTCACGTTCCAGCGGCGAGAAGACATCCGATACACGCCACCGGGGCACCTCACGCGCCTTCTTCACGTCGAGGCCCTTGTTGTGGGCGTGGAAGTAGCCGAAGTCCAAGCAGAAGCTGCAGCCGACCATGCTGGCCGTGGCCATGTGGGCGAACGACTTCAGGTTCTCGTCACACCGGTTCCACTTCTGCGCCTTGCGACCGATGCCGAAGCTGAAGTTCAATACCTTCCGGTTGTGCCACGTCACCCCGACCGGCTCAGGCACCTCTCCGAACATTTTGCGGGACATCCGCTTTACCAGTGCGCCGTAAAGTCCCGTCAGCTCTGCCTGGGGAATGCGTGTACTGCTGTCCATGCCGCCTCCTCTAGTGACTCGCTCACCATGAGACACCGGCCACGACGCGAATGTGACATGTGAGTCGGACCTAGTTGGCGGCATCCGTTGAACGGGGATCGAGTGACCCTGAGCTGCTTACACCCGTTCACCATGTCCGTGAGCGGTCCCGATCTGGACACCGTGACCTCAGCGGTCAGGATCCCTCGTCAGCTCCGAGCGATCAGAGAGGGTGGCGCCCGTCACAATTCTTTGGTGTCACGCGACGGTGCCCTGTTTCGTCTTAGGGCCCCAACGAGGATCCACCACTCGTTGGAAGGAGTTCAGATGCGAGAGCAAATGTCCGGGACCGACGTCCACGTCGAGATCGCTGCGATCGCTGGGAGCCTGCGCGCCCGCTCATGGGCCCGATCGCTCTTGCGGGCCGCCGTCGATCACCTGCCGTCGAACGTCGGCCTGACTATCTGGGAGGGCCTCGGGCTGGTCCCGCCGTTCAACGAGGACCTGGAGGGCGGGCCTGAATCGTTTGGGGTGGCCGACATGCGACAGCTCATCGGGACCTCCGACGCGCTGTTGATCGGGACTCCCGAGTACAACAGGTCGATCCCGGGTGTACTGAAGAACGCCCTGGACTGGGCTTCACTCCCCTATGGCCCGTCGGCGCTCATCGGCAAGCCTGTCGCGGTGGTCGGGACGAGTCCTCTCCCCTCGGCGGGAGCCTCAGCACTCTCCGATGTCGGGAAGCTCCTCACTCCTGAGCTGGTCCGGTCTCCCCATCAGCTCATCGCTTGGGCTCGACACTCGGTGGTGTAGCCGTGCAGCCGTCGCAGGGCCCGAGATCCGTGAAGTAGGCCGGGATACTGGGTGAATCCGTGGGCGGGTTGGTCGGCAAGAGCACCGGTGGCCGGGGCGACTGGTTGAAGTCGAAGTCGTTGGCCATATTGCCCAGAATCTGCTCGTTCTCCCGCACGTCCGGACGAGGGTCCCAGCGACCGTCGGTCTTGGGGTTGAGCCGCGACCCGCCGAGAAAGTCGTCTTCGATGAATTTGAGGTACGCGTCGCTGCTGAGGGTCTGGTGGTCGATGTAGCCCTTCTTCGCGTAGGGCGAGATCACCATCGCCGGCACGCGTAGGCCGTAGCCGTTCTGATCGACCGGGGATGGCACGACGTTGTCGTAGAAGCCGCCCCAGTCGTCCCACTGCAAGAAGATGGCGGTCGAGCTCCAGTCGGGGCTCTTCATCGCCGCGTTGATCACCGCCGTCACGTAAGCCTGGCCTTGGTGCACGCTGGCCGGCGGATGCTCGCTGTCGGCTTGTGAGGGCGTAATCCACATGACGGCGGGAAGCTTGCCGGCCTTGGCCGCCGAGAAGTAATTTTCGAGCGGCTGGATGTTCCGCAATTGGTGGTCCTTCTGCACGTCCTCGAAGATCGGCAACGGATTCCAGATTCCCGGCGTGAGGTAGCTCTGCGACACCGGCGGGCAGGCCACGTCCCCATCGTTCTCACAGTCCGGCTGGTCTCCGGTTTGGACGTAGTAGGCCCACGGAACGTGCTTGTTGTAGAGGAGCCAGGTGATGTCCGTCCAGGCGTTGGTGACCGCGGCCGTACCGTGGTCGATGGCCTGATCCACGTACCTCTGCATCTGCCCGGGTGTATAGGGACCTCTGATCTCGTTGGTGCAGCTCGAGGGTGCCGGACTCGAACAGCGGGCGGACCATCCAGAGACGAGGTAGAGATGGTCGGGCAGCGACCAGGACTTCACCGGCTCGAACATATGGTCGTCGAGCGCGAAGTCCTTGGCGTAGGTCCAATAGTTGGGGATCTCGGCGGCCGTGTGATAGCCCATCACGTCCGGCGTGGACGAGTTGGAGCATGCAGGGTCGTTGGCGTTGGCGCCGCAGCCCTTCTTGGTGCTCGAGGCCTGCGTGACGAATCCATCCATCTTGCCTCCGTCGACGTCGACCCTCGCAGCGGCGACGTTGTGCGGGCCGCCACCGTTGACGTCGGCGGTGTCGTGGTAGGGCATCTGGCAGCCCCCCGTCGGGACGGTCACACAAACGGTGGGGACGCCGTTGGTCATCGGAATGCCGTCTGCACCGGGATAGGTGCCGAAGTAGCTGTCAAAGGAACGGTTCTCCTGCTCGACGATGATGACGTGCTTGATCTTGTGAATTCCCGCCGGCACGTTGTAATGGCCCGCCGGACCGCCGGGCACTCGCTCCGCGGCGGCCCCCGCTGGGAGTGCTTCACCCGAGCCGGCGAGAACGACGAACAACGCGAGGATGCTGGCCACTGCGGGCAGAACCTTGCCGCGCAGGCTCAGCGCGGCGAGCGGGATCGACCGCCGGGTGCGACGCATTCAGGACTCCTTTCCGGTGGTTCCGAGATGGAGGGCGCCGAAGGTGGACGTCGCCACCCACGCGGTGCCATCGGCGGGATAGAAGTTGCAGTCGTAGCCGCCGTAGTAGAGGCGATCGTCGCCGAACGGCGATGGCACGATCGTCCGTATGGACACGAAGGCCTGCCCGGAGCGGATCGGGTTCCCCACGCGACCCGAGAGAGCGAAGTCGGGACCCGCAAGACAGCGGAGGTCGTACGTCTGGTTGGATGACAAAGGGGTGCGAACCGAGAAGCACGCATCCGCGTCGAAACGGACGATCCCGGAGGCTACCGGTCCACAGGTCCTGGTAGGCGGGCAGGATCCCAGGTAGCCCCACTCGAATCCAAAGGGTTGTCGCTCCGCACCGTCGACTCTTACGCTGTCGAAGTCGCCGTTGTTGTACGCAGCGATCACGTAGACGATTGAGCCCCTACCGGTCGCGGGGACCGTTGTCCCCTCGGTCGCGAGCATCTGCCGAATCGCCGGGATCGGCGAGAACTCCAGGGTCGGGATCAGCCCCTCTGCGCCCGTCTCGGGGCGGTCCGAACGCGATGCGTCGATCTGACCTCTCGGGAGGTCGTCCAAGCGATACACGTCCCCGTTGCCTTCTGTAGAGAGCAGCAGCGACGGTGAGCCCTCCTCGGTGATGCAGGTGATCCCTCGAAGCCCGCTGTTGTGCGCCCCGACTGGCGGCTCCTGATAGACGGGCACCCACCGGGCGACACCCGGGGGAAGCTTCCCGTCGTTGCGCCGATAGAGCTTGGTATTGATGGTCGCGTAGAGGGCCCCCGCACAATCTGCAAACCCGGTCACCTTTTGGGCGGGCACGCCCGGCGCGCCCGGTGCCACACTCAGCTCGGGCGTGCGGTCGAAGACCAGCGTGTGAGCACCCGGGGACCACACGCCCCTCAGGATCCCCGTCGGGTTCACTCCCACATAGACCGCCCACTGCCCACCGGACTCATGGGCTCCGAAGGCTCGGACGTCGTCCCCTGCGGACGACAGGACAAAGGAGTCGGAGGCTGCAAAGGCCTTGGACCCGTCGAGTGCCCACTGCACCTCCGACCGCCCGTGGAGCACGGCCTGTGTGACCAGCAGCGATCGACCCGGACCGAGGCCTTGATCGGTCGGAACCGAAAAGGAGTCGAGCGCCTCCACTCGAAGCCCCTGCGTCTGCTCGAAGACCCTCCACGGCCCGCCCGGTCGATTCTTGACCAGAATCTGGCCGTAGGCCCTTGGCCCGGGATACTCCCATTGATCGGTGGCGGCGAAGAGCCGGTGGTCCTGCGTCACGAGCGCATTGGTCTCCGTGTCGTGGACGACCGGCGATCCGGCGTCGGTCGTATATGCCTGGCGTTGCGCGACGACGCCCACCGTGCGTAGGACAGCCGGCGACGGTGAAGCCGAGGCTGTCACGCCCCCCAAACCCAGCAGGGCCACGAGGGCACCGAACCCGACAGGGACGATCCCGGCCCGGGACCTCGTGGGACGACCGCCGCGGCCGAGCATCCGTCGAGTATGCGGTCCTGCGGTGTATTCTGTCAACCATGGTTGACAGTATTCGCCGGGAATGATCCGTGAATACCGGCGAGAAGCAACCGAACAACCCACCGCCCGGCGAGCGGGCGAGGCTGGGCGCCGCACTGCGTGGCGCGTGGATTGGTTACCAACGACTCCTGGGGGAGGAGATGGCCGCGGCGGGGTTCAGCGAACGCCGTTTCCCCGACGGCCGAGTCCTTCGGATGTGCGCGAGCTCAACCGAGGTGACGATCTCCCAGGTCGGTCGTGAGCTCGGCATGACGCGACAGGGAGCAAGCAAGGTCGCCGCATCACTCAAAGAGCGTCGTCTGGTCACGATACGCACGTCCCCCGCCGACGGTCGTGAAAAGGTCGTGCTACTCACCTCCTACGGGAGGAGGTACCTCGAAGCTCAGCGCAGTAGCGCCCGATCGATAGAACGTCGATTGACCGCTGTCGTCGGCAAAGAGGCGTTCGACGCCCTGTATGCCCTCCTCGGCGCCCTTGAGGGAGACGATCAGCCTCGCCTTCGCGAGTTCCTGCGCACCCAGGCGAGTGGTCCCCACTTGGAGTAGACCACGCCGTGGAACACCTCCTCAGTGGAGGTGGCGTTCCCAGTCGCGCGGCACGCTCCCCGCCGGGCCGGGAGTCGGCTGGTCGAGCGGGTGGTGCTCGGGTGGGGCAAGCGGCGGGCCCGCGCCCATCTGGTCCGATCGGTAGTCGTAGTACCAGTCCTCGCCGGGCTCGAAGCTCCTGATGATCCAGTGGCCCGTCTCTCGAGCGTGAGCCGTCGCATGTTGACTGGGTGACGTGTCGCAGCAACCGATGTGGCCACACTCGGCACAACGCCGGAGATGGAGCCACCAACCTTGGGCGGCGAGACACTCGACGCAACCGTGACCGCTGGGAGGCACGCTCGGATCGATCAGTTCGCCAGCCACGACCATCACGCTACCGCACGACTTGGCTGCGGGGCAGGGGACGGTGAGCTCCCTCCCGAGGGCTCGGGCTCGTCGGACGGGACGGGACGGGACCCGTCGAGGCCTACGCTGACCACGACGGCTCGAGATGCGGAGGCGGCATGTGAACAGCGAACAGCGGGAGCGGATGGGGTCAGGGAAGGGCTTCATCGCCGCCTTGGACCAGAGCGGTGGCAGCACCCCCAAGGCCTTGAAGGCCTACGGCATCGACGAGGACCGGTACTCGGACGACGACGAGATGTTCGCACTCATGCACGCGATGCGGAGCCGGATCATCACGAGCCCCAGCTTCAGCAGTGCCCACGTCCTCGGGGCCATCTTGTTCGAAGACACGATGGATCGTGAGATCGACGGGCGAAGGTCGGTGTCCTACCTGTGGGACGTGAAGGGAGTGGTCCCCTTCTTGAAGGTGGACAAGGGCCTCGCGAGTGAGCACGACGGCGTCCAGGTCATGAACCCGATCCCCGCCGTGGCCTCGCTCCTGTCCCGTGCCAAGGAGGATGGGGTCTTCGGCACCAAGATGCGCTCCTTCATCAAGCTCGGCAACCGGAGCGGGATCAAGGCGGTCGTGGACCAGCAGTTCGGGTTCGCCGACCAGATACTCGCCGCCGGGCTGGTCCCGATCATCGAGCCCGAGATCGACATCCATAGCCCGGAGAAGGCCAAGGCGGAAGAGATCCTGAGAGAGCGCATCGCCCACCAGCTGCAACAGCTCCCCTCGGACCAACACGTCATCTTGAAGTTGTCGTTGCCGGACGTTGACGACTTCTACTCCGAGTTCGTGAGACACCCCAGGGTCTTGCGGGTCGTCGCGCTCTCCGGCGGGTACGGCCAGCACGAGGCAGACCTCCGCTTGGCACCAAACCATGGATTGATCGCGAGCTTCTCGCGGGCCCTCACCGAAGGGCTGTCCGTCCACCAAAGCGATGCCGACTTCGACGCCACCCTTGCGCAGTCGATCGACCGGATCTTCGACGCCTCTGTTACCTAGTGGGGCGCTCGCTCACCGGCTGCATCAGCCCGCCTGGCGTCAACGCCACCTCGGGACCCCACGAGCGCATCGGCCTCCGCCGGGCCCCAGGAGCCCTTTGGGTAAGCCAGGGGTTCGGGCTTGTCACGCAAGATCGAGTCGGCCACCTCCCAGACATGCTCCAATCCGTCGGGGCGCGTGAACAGCGAGCGATCACCCACGAGCACGTCGTGCAGGAGGCGGGAGTAGGCCGGAAGCGTCGGCGTGTGGAAGGCCTTGCCAAGTGGGAGGGCAATGCTCGCGACGTCGAGCGTCAGCTCGGGTCCCGGCTCCTTGACGACCAGGGACTGGGTGATCTGGCCATCGCCCGAGAGGTCGAAGGTGAGGACGCTGCCTGCCGCCGGCTGCCCCGCCAATACTCGTCCCGGGTCCTTGAAGGTCACGCTGACTCGCTGGAAGCTCTCTGCCATGCACTTGCCGGTTCGGAGAAGGAAGGGGACGTCCCTCCAGCGATCGTTGTCGACCCACATCTTGGCGGCGACGAAGGTCTCCGTCCGCGAGTCCCTGGCCACGCCATCCGTCTCCCGATACCCGTCGTACTGACCCAAGACGACGTCCGCGTCGCGAAGAGGTCGGAAGCAGCCGACGACCTTGGCTCGGGCCTCTGCCAGACACTCCGGCTCGAGGCAGTGCGGTGGTTCCATGGCCACCTCGGCCACCAGCTGGAAGAGGTGGGTGACCAACATGTCCAGCATGGCGCCCGTCGACTCGTAGAAGGAGCCGCGATTGGCCACGTCAAGGGTCTCGGGCACGTCCACCCGAACGCTCTCGATGTGATGGGCGTCCCAGGACCCGGCGTATAACCCGTTGGCAAAGCGCACCACGTGCACGTCCTGTGTGGCTTCCTTCGCCAGGAAGTGATCGATGCGGTAGATCTGGGGCTCCTCGAAGGCGGCGTGGACCACGCGATCGAGCTCTCGGAAGGAGTCCAGGGAGGTCCCGAAGGGCTTCTCGTAGACCACTCGAGACCCCTCCGACAGGCCGTGGATTCCGACAGCCTCGGTCAAGGGACCGAAAGCGGCTGGAGGCACCGCCATGTAGTGGATCCGCTGCGGTCTTCCCCCTAATGCCTGTTCCTCTCTGGCGAGGACTTCCGGAAGCATCCCGGGATCGGTGGCACTGAACCCACCGCCGGCGAACCGCAAGTGCGATCGAAACTCTTCCCACGGACCCTCGTGGGGTTTGGGGCCGAATTCCTCCAAGCTCCGACGGACGCTCTCCTGGAAGTCCTCGTCCGTCAGACTGCCCCGGCTATCGGCTATCAGCCGCCAGTCCCCGGGAAGTAGATCGGCGATGGCCAGCTGGTAGAGGCCGGGCAGCACCAAGCGGTGCGCCAGGTCTCCCGTGCCGCCGTAGAGCACGAAGATCGCTGGGTCGGGAATCAGCCGAGGGTCGGGCACTGCACAATCCTCCACCGAGGTTGGCGGTCATGAGCCCGCGGGAGGCCCGGCCGAGACTAGCCGAGGTCCGTGCCCCGGGTCTGGCTGGCGGGGGCGGCCCGGCGCCCGCCCCTCGGGGAGAGTCTGCCAGGAGACTTCTCCAACGAAACTGGATATTGTATGGGAAAGTTGGCCTGACAGAACCCGCCGCGACACGGGCGACAACCCTGGGCGGCGATCGGCACAACGGGGGGGTCCGGATGCACCGACGGACGACATGGGCGAGGGCCGCGACGGCCATCATGGCGACGATCGTGACGGTGGCCGCCAGCATCACGATCGTCGGGGGATCGGCGGGGGCGCAATCCTCCGGCAGTTCCAGTCAGACCACGGGCCTGACTTCCTCGTCCGTCACGGTCGGCCAGGTGGACACGCTCTCCGGGCCCGTACCCGGCCTCTTTCTCGGGGCCAAGGACGGCACCCAGGGCTACTTCAACATGATCAACTCGGAGGGCGGCGTGAACGGACGCCGACTCCACCTGATCGCCGACGACGACGCCTTCATGTCGTCGAACTACACGACTGCCACGAACGCACTGGTCAAGTCGACGTTTGCGCTCGTCGGCGGGTTCTCGCTCTTCGACGGCAGCGGCGTGGCGGCGATCAACGCCGCAAAGATTCCCGACGTCACTCCTTCGCTGGAGGCGGCACGGGAGCTGGACCAGTACAACTACAGCCCCGTCCCGATCGTGGAGGGTGGCACGAGGCTCGGTCCGCTCAAGTACTACAAGAGTGCCTACGGGAGCGCCTATCTGCACGTCGGGACGATCACCAGCAACGTGGCGTCGGCCGAAGCACAGACCAACGGCGTCCTGGCGGCTATGAAGTCCCTCGGCTACCACGTCTCTTACGAGGACGTCGTGAGTCCGGTCGATGTCGACTTCACGCCCGACATCCTCCGGATGCGATCAGAGGGCGTGCAGATGGTCTACATCGTCGGCCTGGCGGTCAACCAGTCGGCCGACCTGGCGAAGCAGATGCAGCAACAGAACTTCACTCCAAAGCTGTTCGGCAACGGCGGCGGGAACTACGACTCCGGCTACATTCCTTTGGCGGGGTCTGCGGCCAATGGGAGCGTCCTCGACCTGACGTCGGCCCTGTACCTCGGCCAGGACTCGAAGGTGGTACCCGAGGTGGCCACCTTCGACAAGTGGGTCAAGGCGGCCAACCCGGGCGCCAACCTCGACGTCTATGCGCTCTACGGCTGGTTGAGTGCAGAGCTCTTCGTCCAAGCGTTGAAGGCAGCCGGGAAGAATCCCACTCGGAACTCCCTGTTCGCCCAGCTCTACAAGATCTCGAAGTTCGATGGGAACGGACTGATCTCCACCACGGACCCGGTCAACAAGACACCGCCGACCTGTTGGATCAAGGTCGAGGTCGTCAACGACAACTTCGAGCGGGTGTCGCCGAGTCCCAAGTCCGGGTTCATCTGCGACCCCGGCGGGCAGTACTACCCGCCGGGATACCACTTCACTCGGAAGCCGCCACCCTGAGGTTGCCCGGAGGGGTCGGTTCCCGCTGACCGGCCAGCCGTCGACCCCTGAGCGAGCCGGCGCTGTCGATCGGGTTACCGGTGGCGTCGTACCACGCGATGGTGCACTCGACGGTATGGATCCCGGCGTCCCAATCGGCTTTGGAAATGGGGAGATAGCCGGGGTGGACGCCGTCGGGAAGCGGTCCACCATGGTAGGCGACTGCGGAGCTATCACCACAGCCTGCTTGGCCGATGGCGGCTAACCATGCCGCTGCATCCGCAGGGAAGGCGCTCCTCTCGGACCCGACGTCGGCGCTACCGGTGATCTCCGAGAGGTGTGACGACTCGCACGAAACCACGCCCCTGGTCGACGAAAGGCACGTGCCGACCTTGTAGAGAAAGGCCTGATCCTGCCCCCGGACACGGCCCGTGAATAGGGCCGCAGGCCCCTTGGCGGGATCGGGATCGGACGACGTTCTGGCCTGGATGCCACACCACATTGTCCGACTGCCTTTTGCCCATCCCTGCTCGCTTGGTGAGATGGCCCCCACGTAGAAGCGTCCCGACGGAGCGAGGGAGTATCCGAGGTACGCCCTGGCTCGGCGTCCACAGTCAGATTTGAGGATCCGATCCCGCTCTCCGGGTGAGGGGTATCGCGCCGACGACGGGTAGGAGCTGAGTTGCTCCATGTGGGTGATCTCGATGAAGTGCGGCGACGAGCAGGGGACCGTCGAGGTCTGGGTGCCGCGGGAGTACTGCCGCTGGCTCCAGGTGAGGCAATCACCCGGCGAATAGGGCCCACCATAGAGACCCGCCTGGTTCGATCCCATTGGCTGCCCCGTGCCCGCGTTCAGGCCCATCGACAAGTCGCTCGGCCTCGGTGACGAGCGAACAAATCGAAGGAACGCTGCGCCTGGCCCGTGTCCCGTAACGCCTAAGCCGAACAACAGCGCCAGGATGAGGAGTGCTGCGATGCTGGATCGACGAAACCAGGACCCGGGTGAGGGACTTCTGGCCAGACCCTCTCTTCGACCGGTCGAGCGCCGCCGTCCGTCTCGCGACGGTATCGAAGTCTCCTGACGTGCCGGGGGTCGGCGTTTTGCACGATCGGGATGGCCCTCCGGCGTCAGGTGACCGAGCTCGTCGTCGAGCCCAGGGAGCTCGAAGCGGCCTGGGCTCCCGGACCCCGCCTCACCTGGTTTCCCGCGGTCTTTCATCCGAGCGTGTGTTCGAGCGCTCCACCGTTCGAACGACAGCGGCAACACGGGACATGAGTTAACCGCTCCTTGGAGGTCCACCTCGTCATCGCCCACCGCCCATCCAGAATCCTCCCTCTTTGTTCAGGGGCCAGTACCTTACGTGAAGTCAACCAGATAGATCGATCATCGTAAGGTGCTCAATGGGCTCGAGCGGAGACGTTCGAGACCCGACTCGGAGCTCCCGGACAAAATGAAGGGACTTCGCGTCAACCTGGGCACCGGTCGGAGCGTTAATTCAGGGCAGAGCATGCGGCGCAGGCACGCGGGAGACGATGACGTACAGTTCGAAGCCCAGTTCGACGGCCTTTACCGTCGCGCTTATACCGTCGCGTTCCACGTGCTCCTCTCGAAGGAGGACGCCGAGGATGTCGCGATCGAGGCCCTGGCGCGAGCGTCGATCCGCTGGCGCGCGGTCCGGCTGCAGGCAATTCCCTGGGTAACCAAGGTGTCGACCAACCTGGCCCTCGATGAGTTGCGGCGCCGCCGACCACAAGCTCCTCTCGGAGAGGTGGCGATCCCCGAACGCGACCTGGCGCGAATCCTGGACCTCCGACGGTCCCTGCGCGGGCTGCCCCGTCGGCAACGGGAGGTCGTGGTGATGCGACACCTCCTCGGCCTGTCCGAAGCGGAGACCGCGGCCGCGCTGGGTTGCAGCGTCGGGGCAGTGAAGCAGCACTGCTCCAGGGCACTCTCGAAGTTGCGGCAAGAGGACCGGCAGGGGCTCCTGTCGCCGGAGGGGTGCTGATGGACGATTCCCAGTTCAGCGACCACGCCGAGGCGAATCCGACGACCTATCACCGAGCGCTGGTGCGAAGGCGCGCTGCCCAGCTCACCCGACGTCGGAGGATCGTCGTCGGTGCCATGGGTATGGCCGCCGCATCCCTGATCGCCGGGGCGCTGAGCGTGTCCGCCCTGACCCCGACCAACGGGCGACCGGAGTCGGGTCAGGCAATCGCTCCACCCACAAGCCCGCATTCGACCCAGGGTGGGGAGCACTCGGGCACGACACAACCGACGGCTCCTGGCCCGACGTCGCCTTCACCAACGAGCCCAGAGGCGACGTCACCGACCACGGGCGGCACACTGCCGCCCTCGTCGCATTCCGAGGGAGGTGGGAGCCCCTCCGCACAGACCCAGCCGGGCGACTCCGGGGGCGGGCAAGAGAACGACTCGACGCCACAAACCCCTCCGACCACCAACCCTGCTCCAGCGGGTACCGACGAGCGCGCCGGCGAGAGCCCGACGACCACCACCACGCTGCCGCCCCCCCCGCCGACCACGACCCTCGTCCTCCAAGACGGGCCGAGCGGCACTACGCAATCCGTCAGCCTCGGGACTCCGGTCACGATCGAGCTGAGCGCCCCGCCGGACGGATCGTGGGGTGTCGCAACCCTGAGCGGTGACACATCCGCGCTCGCCATCCAGGGACAGTCCACGAACGCCGATGGCAGCATCGTTCTCCGCGTGGCGACGACGGCCCAGGGCACTGCGACGATCACCGTTCCCTGCGTCGGGAACGCCGCGAACACGTGGACCGTCACGATTGTCGTGGCGACCGGGCAGTCGACCACCTGCTCGGGCAGCACGTGCCCGTCCTGACGGGGCCACCCAGCGGAGATCGGGTAGCTCCAACTCGAACCACGCTCGATTCGCGGCCAAAGCGCGATCCAGCCTTCGTCGCGGCCTGCCTGCTGGCGGTGGCCGGGGCATTCACCGCCGTCGTCGCCTGGAACACCGACGGCCAGGAGGTGACGAGGCACACCATCGATGGTCTGGTGGTCGGGAGGTTGGCCGTCTGGCTCGCCATCGTCGTAGCGGTTGGATCTGCCAGGCCCGGCCGCCTTCTCCGGGCAAGATCGATCTAGCTGGACGACCCACCTTGTGCAGGAGGGTGCGGGTTGAGCGACTCGTTCGTAGCCGTCTGTCCCGGTCCGGACGCTCCGCTCGCGTTGTTGCCGTGGACGATCGCCCCAGGACCCGGGCCGAACGTGCCGAGCGACTGCGTGGTCGTCCCTGAGGCGGTCGTCACCAGTGCGGTGAGCGGCTTGCTCCCGCTCGGCCACCAGGCGAGCACGAGCCCGCCGCTCACGGTCGCTTGGACACTCTCGCCATCGCTCAACACGAGCGAGACGGCCGTGACGCCCGGGGCAACCGTCCCTTCGAGGGTATCGAAGGGCGTACCGTCCTGGGTGTTGAGCGACGAGAGCGTGAGCGCCGTCAGGGCGTCGCCGGGACCATAGTTCGTGGTCGACGACGTGCCGCCCGGGTCCCCGCCGCCTGACGCTCCCGTCGAGCTGGCCGATCCGCCGCCGCTGCCGAGGCTGACCGAGGTCAACGTGGGGCCGGTCAGGCAGGTTGCGGACAGCGATCCCGACGCCAGCTCCTCGAGCACATAGGGACCCCGGACGTCCGTCACGGTCGGGGTCCACCTGACGTCGCCGGGTCCGCCCGGCATCGACGCGAGCTGGCTCGCGCAGGCAGCCGTCGCCGAGGTTGCGCCGGCGGTCGTGACGCTCGAAGGGCTCGCCGTCCAACCGGCGAAGGCCGGTGTGGAGCCCGACAGCGTCACCGCTGCGATCACGATCCCGCCGACCCCCGCAGTGCCAGCGGCCGATCCCGCGATTCCCAGTCCGCGGCGCGACCGGGGACGAGCGTCCGAGACGGCTGCCGCGATGCGCTCCACGGTGGCGGGGTCGATGAGAGCCGCTCGCTGGCGGAACCTCGCCGCCACGTCCGATCTGAGTGTGTCGTTGGTCATGTCGGTCCCTTTCGACTCAATGCGAGGCTTGCGTGGGATCAGGCTCGACGGTCGTACCGCCGCGGAGGTCGATGCGGAGGCGATCGAGGGCCCGTGAGCAGGTGCTCTTGACCGTGCCGACCGAGCAGCCGAGCGTCTCGGCGGTTTGGGCCTCGGTGAGGTCCTCGAAGAAACGCAGCACCAACACCGCCCGCTGGCGCGGTGCGAGCCGACCGAGCGCGGCGTCGAGGTCGTGCCGGTGGTCGACCTGCTCGAGGGCGAGGCAGGCTGCGGTATCCACCGGCTCGAGCTCGAGGCCGGCGGCTAATTCGGCGTGTTCGGTTGAACGGCGCTCGGCCGCGCCGATCGCCAGGTTGGTCGCGATACGGCGCGGATAGGCCGCGGGATGGTCCATCCGGCGCACCCGCGACCAGCGGCGCGCCACCTGGAGGAGGCTCTCTTGGACGACGTCCTCCGCGACGGACGGGTCCCAGACGATGAGCGAGGCCGTGCGGAGCAGGTCGCGGGTCGTGCTCGCCGCAAAGGCGTCGAAGCCATCGTCGCGGCGGCGCACCAACCGGCGGGTCACGCGACGGCCCGGCTGATCGTGGTCACGAACCAATTAAGCGTGGGGCGGGCGGAAAGGTTGCCTCAGGTCCCCGAGAACCTGTGGGCCGACCCGATTTCGAGCATGGCCGCCTGAACGGCCAAGCTCACCGCCATGAACATCGAAGCCCGCCTCCAGACACTCGGCCTGACCCTGCCCGCGCCGGCCGCGCTCCCCGAGGGCGTCGAGATCCCTTTCGACTGGGTGAGAGCCCATCAGGACCGGGCATTCGTCGCCGGTCACGGCCCCCTCAACGCCGACGGATCGCCGGCCGGACCATTCGGCAAGGTCCCGACCGAAGTGACCCTCGAGGACGCGCAGCGCTCCGCCCGTCTGGCCGCATTGGCCATGCTCGCGAGCCTGAGGACCGCGCTCGACGACCTCGATCGCATCACGGCGTGGCTCACCATCGACGGCCACGTCAACGCCGAGCCCGGCTACGGCGAGACCACCGCCGTGATCAACCCCGTCTCCGATCTCATCGTCGAGCTCTACGGCCCCGAGGCGGGCCGACACGCACGTACCGCGATCGGCGCACCCGCCCTCCCGCTCAACCTGCCCGTGGTTCTGGCCGCCCAGGTGGCCATCGCGCCGTCTCGGCGTTGACTCCCTACCGTCGCGCGGCGGTCACGGTGGACCCCACGGTGCGGCTGGCTCACGGGGACGCCGTGCGGACGATGTCGGCCAGCCAGGCTTCCGCGGTCGCGGCGCCAAAGACGGGGTTGATCTCGAAGCGGTCGGGGGTGAGCGCTGCGACGCGCCAGCCGGGTCCGAACGAGGCGTGCAACTCCCCTTCGGTGACGCGGCGCGGACCCCAGTCTCCGGGCTGGCGGTCGCTGAAGCACATGAGGTGCAGGTGCCCGCCCGGACGGAGGGCGCCGTGCACAGCGCTGACGTACCGGGCACGACGGGCGTCGTCGAAGACGTGGAACAGCCCGCTGTCGACGATCGTGTCGAATTCCTCGCCGAGCGTCCCGAGGAGCAGCGCGTCGAAGACCCGAAACCGAACCTCGACGTGGCGCTCGGTGGCCTTCCTGCGGGCCATCTCGATGGCGCGCGGGGAGACGTCGACGCCCAGTGCGTGGGCACCGTGGCTCGCGGCGAGGATCGTGTGCTCACCGGTACCGCAGCCGGGGTCGAGCAGTGCACCGGTGAGCGCACCGGCCTCGGCGAGGCGAACAAAAGCGGGCTGCGGGCGGCCGATGTCCCAGGGCGGCGACGGGCCGGCGTAGGAATCGTCCCAGTCGTGTCCCGGCTCTGTTGCGGTCATGTCCCTCATTCTCTCCCGACAGGCGAGCCGGGCTCTCCCCACGGGCCGTGCGGGTCGGCCCGGCGGCCCTCCCGCCATGCTCCCCTCCGGCCTCAGCCCGCAAACGGCGGCGCCGGGAAGTCCCTCGCCTGCCACGTCTTGGGCTGCGCATAGCCGCCCGGCTTCTGCCAGTGCCGACGGAGAGCCTGCCCCTGCGACGGCTGAACCGCCAGGTCGCACACGAGCCAGCCCTCATGGGTGCCGTTGACCACGTCCTCGTTGGGGTCGAGGCCCGACACCGGCGGTGTCTTCGACACGGCGAGGATGGGCTCGGCGAACACGAACAGCTGCGCGCCCTGGGGGCCGAAGACGGCCTGAGTCAGCTCCTCGGCGCCCTCGGTGCCCACGGCATCGAACCAGCGATGGACCGCGTAGCCCACCGCGACCTCGCCGCTCAGGGTGCTCGCAAAGTCGAACTGGCGAAAGACGACCTGCACAAGGTGGGTCGCTCCGGCGTGCACCACGGACTTGGAAATCATGACGGTGTTGCCCTTTCCGGTTGGTGGAGCAGGGGTGGACGGCTCGGGTCTCGGCCCGAACTGGGCCGCCCACGACGAGAGCACGCAGCTGGCGTCGTAGCTGCCGAAGTTCTCGTATTGCTTGCCGATCACGTTGGCGTAGTAGGTCGGGATCGAGGCGACCCCGTCCATGTCGGTGGAGAGGTAGTCGTACAGCGTGATGTCTTCGCCAAGTGCCCGGAGGTTGTCCTGGATGTCGCCGATGCGGTAGCCGGCGGGCCCCCTCGGCCCGTAGCCGTAACCGAAAGGGCGCCAGGGCACACCCGCCAGACGGGCGCGACGCATGGCGTCGGCCGCCTGGGCAGCGTCGTAGTCGCCCTCTTCGCAGTCGAACCCATGGGACTGTGTCGGGTCGCTCGAGGGCTGAGTGGAGATCCCCACGACGGGGATGTCGGGATACCTCTCCTTCAGCTGGGCATAGCTGTGGATGCTCGAGAATTGGCCGCCGGCGTCGTTGGTGTACCCCATTACGGCCTGCGGATTGGCCGGGATGCTGTCGATCTCCGCGCCCGTGCAATCGAACATCGTGACGGTGTCGACGCCACGCACCAGGCGGTCGGAGGCCGCGAAGAGATTGCGGGCGAACCGCCGCTTGATGGGGCCGGGCAGGTGGCGTTCCCAGTCGGGGGTCTTCGAGGCAACCAATCGGGCTCCTCCGGTGGTACTTGTTGCGTGCCCCTTCTTAGTGCAACGACGAGCCCCGTCTTCTTTTTCCGGGGCGTGCGACATCGGATGTCTTGGGGAGATGGATTCACTGTGTAGCTGACGTGCATTCGCCCGCGAGACTCTCCCGTGGTCCGGATCAACCCCATGGGCCGGATCAACCCCATGGGCCGGATCACAGAGACGGTCCGGAGCCACCTCGACGAGCTCGGTCGACAGCAGGCTCACCGGGTTACGGTGGCGCCGTGACGATCATGAATCCCGGGCGGGCCCTCTGTTCCTTCTGCGGTCGCGACCTATGGGAGGTCTCGAGGTACGTCTCGGCGGGCGCGGCGGTGATCTGCGCGGACTGTGTGGAGGTCGCCGGCGAGGTGCTGGCTCAAGCCCGCGACGACGTCAAGCGCGAATTCTTGTTCCCGCCGCGCATCTTCGGCGAGCCGCCAGACGAGAGCGCGGTGGACGCCATCTTGGAGTCGGTCCACATCGTCTTCGGTGGGGCGGTCGGCAGGCCGGAGCTCTACGAGGGACATCTCGAGGGCGTAGAGGAGGCGCGACCCCTCTTGGTGGAGGCTCTCAATCGCTTCACGGTGGATTCGGGTCGCTCGAGGGTCGATCGGGTCCGGTTCTTGAGTCCCGACCTGGTCGACATCCGTTTCCAGATCGTGCTTCAGGGCGGAGCGACCTTCCCCTTTGACGGCCAGGCCGTTCGCCGCGAGGGGAAGTGGCTCGTCTCGCAAGAGACGGCTACTGCGGTGGCCGCCCGCGGCGGCGTGGGGAGGCTTCCGCCCCAATTGCGCACCACGAGGGGGCCCGCCTGACCCCATCGGCGCAGGTGCCCTGGGCGATCACCTTCCCGTCGGAGACCGTACCGATCCTGCCGCTCCCCTCTGCCTGCACCGTCGACGACGGACCGCGGCGCGCACCGCTCGCGCCGTCGACCGGCGAGACTGGAGCTAGGCGGGCTTCGGGCGGGTCCAGCGGGCGGAGCGGACGACCATGGGAAAGCGAATTCGTTGGCTCGGGGTGGTCATGCTGCTGTGCTTCGCCGTGGTGCTGGTCCAGCTCACCCACATCCAGTTCGGCGAGGCCAAGAGGCTCGCCGACTCCTCGAACAACCCCAAGAACACCACCCTCAAGTACGACAACGAGCGAGGGCTCATCCTGGCGGCCGACGGGACGGTCCTCGCCCGATCGGTGCGGACGCCGGCCGGAAGCTCCTTCAAGTTCATGCGCCAGTACCCGGGAGGGGCGCTGTTCTCCGGAGTCGTGGGCTACGACTCCCTCTACTACGGGACCGCCGGGGTGGAGGACTACTACAACGAGAACCTGGTCCCCCACGCCCAGCCCGTCCAGTCGCTGAGCCAGTTGCTCAACCCGCCACCCAAGACCACCGACACGGTGTCCCTGACCATCCAGCCCTATCTCCAGCAGGTGGCCGCGCAGTCCCTCCAGAATTTCTCCGGCCAGTACAAGGACGGTGCGGTGGTCGCCCTCGACCCACGCACCGGTGCCGTCGAGGCCATGTACTCGAGCCCCAGCTTCGACCCCAACGCCCTCGCCGACCCCAACGTGAACAACGAGACCAAGGCCGGTATGACGGACTTCCACTCCAAGGACACGGAGGGCTTCAATCCCGGCTACCCGCTCGCCACCTTCCACCCCTTCGCACCGGGGTCCACCTTCAAGGTGGTGACGACCGCCTCCGTGTACAACCTCGATCCGAGCCTTTCCAACTTCACCTTCGAGACCGCCGGGTGCACCAAGCCCAACGAGATCCCCAACACCAACCAGGTGGTGTGCAACGACTCGAACACGCCCCAGACCGCTTCCGCGTGCGGAGGCACCATCGCCGAGATGCTTCCGGAGTCCTGCGACCCGGGCTACGCCATGCTCGGCATCTCGCTCGGTGCGACCAACCTCGCGCAGCAGGCCACGCTCTTCGGATGGAACAAACGGCCGCCCATCGATCTCGGGTCGAGGGAGGTGCTCCCCTCGAACTTCCCGCCGGCGTCCTCGCTCGAGCCACCCAACCAGGCGTTCCTCGCCTACTCCGCCTTCGGCCAGGAGGACGTGACCGCCACCGCCCTGCAGAACGCCATGGTGGCGGAGGGGATCGCCGACAACGGCGTGGTGATGACCCCGCACGTGATGGCGGAGATCCGCGACTCGCAGGGTCGCCTCATCCGGACCTACCAGCCGACCAGGTATCTCCAGGCCACCTCGGCCGTGGCGGCGGAGCAGGTCAACACGCTGATGCAGAGCGTGATCACCTCGCCCCTGGGAACCGCCAACGGGGTCATCGACTCGTCACTGGACGCGGCCGTGAAGACGGGCACCGCACAGACCACCGCTCCGGACGGCTCTTCGGCGACCAACGACTGGATGATCGGCTTCGCGCCGGCCAACGACCCCAAGATCGCGGTCGCCGTGGTCGTGCCCTACCAGGAGGTCTCCTACACCGGGGCGCAGGTGGCAGGGCCGATCGTCAATGCCGTCATGCACGCGGCCCTGTCCCACCCGTAGGCGCCGAACCTCGCCGCAGCCGCCGACCCATCGAGGCGGACCGACGAGAAGGCGCGGGTCAGACAGCGATCTCGAGGAAGCGCTCGATCATCGCGTTGACCTGGTCGGCCGCGAAGATCTGGTTGAAGTGCCCGGCCCCCACGGTCTGCCCGGTGAACAGGTGCGGGCACTCGGGCGCCAGCCACGCAGCGTCGCCGAACCCGCCCGGCGCGGCAGAGATGGCGAGCAACGGAACCTTGCTCTCGCGAACCGCGTCGGCGCCCGCCCAGGAGACGCTCGACTTCATGGCAGAGAAGGCGACTTCCTGCTTGGCGGACGACATCACCGCCGTGATCTCGGCGGTGACGGCGGGATCGTCGTGCGGCCCGAACATCGTCGCCGCGATCATCGCGTCGAGGGCTTGCTGAAAGCCCGGACCACCCAGCCCCTCGAGCAGCGGCCCGGTGACCGACGCAAGGGCGTTGGCCTCGGGGAGCGGTGAGTCGAGGGCGACGGCCGCGCGCAACACATCGGGACGCGCCGACGCCGCCTGGACGACGACGCTGCCGCCCATGCTGTGCCCGATCGCGACGGGTCGGTCCAGCTCCAGCGTCGTTGCCAGCCACACCAGGTCGTCGGCGAACTGCTCGATCGTGAAGGGTCCCACCACGTCGCTCTCGCCGTGACCCCGGAGGTCCACCGAGACGATGCGTCGCTGTGGCGCGAAGTGGGATGCCTGGGGCGCCAGGTGCCCGTGGAAGCAACTCCAGCCGTGCACGAGCAACAGAGGCGCCGAGCTACCGGCGTTCCCTTCGTCCTTGTAGAACAACTTCACGCCGTCGCGCTCGATGAGAGCCATGCGCGAGATCATCACACGTCACGTTGCGAGCCGTCTACCGAGCGACTCGCGGGGGACACTACAGTCGCCCGGATGCCCACTTCGCAACTGCTCACGGGCAAGGTGGTGCTCATCTCGGGGGTCGGTCCGGGTCTCGGACGGTCGTGCGCCAGGGCCGCCCTCGACCACGGCGCCTCGATCGCACTCGGCGATCTGGACGGGGATCGACTCGAAGGGATCGTGGCCGAGCTGGGGGCGGACCCGGCCCGGGTGCTCGCCCGGCGCTTCGACGTCGGGGATCCGGCGGAGGTGGAACGCCTCGTGGGTGCTGTCGGCCAACGATGGGGTGGGCTCGACGGGCTCGTGCACGTCGCCGCCCTCGACACCCCGACGGGGGGACTCGCCGACGGCGATCTCGACGACTGGGACCGGGTCTCCCGGGTGAACGTGCGCGGCACGCTCGAGGTCACCAAGGCAACGCTCGAGCTCCTGAGGCCGGGCGCCTCCGTCGTGGTGATCGGATCGATCGGCGCCGTCCGCCCCCGGGCCGGCAACCTCCGTCTTGCCTACGGGACATCCAAGGGGGCATTGTCCACGGCGGCGCGCTGATCTCGCGGTCGAGCTCGGCCCTCGGGGTGTGCGCGTCAACACGGTCGCGCCGGGTTGGAAGTGGGGCCCGGTGCTCGCCGGCTACGTCGAGCAGCTCAGCACCTCAACGGGCGTGTCGAAGGAGGAGATCGTGGAGGGCTACCGTTCCGAGGCCGCCCTGCACGACATCGCCGACGACGACGACGTGGCGGACTCGGTCGTCTTCTTCCTCTCGGATCTGTCCCGGAAGGTCTCCGGCCAGACGCTGCACGTCGACGCGGGAGGGTACATCCCATGAGCCAAGCGGAGTACGCCCCGTCCCACATGGGTCTCTGCGTCACCAATCTCGAAAGGAGCCTCCGCTTCTACTGCGACGGGCTGGGCTTCGAGTTGGGTGGGCGGTTCCACATCACCCGCCAGATCGCGGAGGTGGACGCTCCGGTCGACGTCATCTCCCAGTTCATCCGCCTCGAGGGGCTCCGGATCGAGCTTCTCGACTACACGTCGCCGGGAACCTTCGGCACCCCGCACACTCGCAGGAACCACCTGGGGCTCACGCACCTCTCGTTCGTCGTCGACGACGTGGAGGCGCGTGCACTCGAGCTCGAGGCCGTCGGCGGCACCATCCTCCAGGACACCCGCAACCCCCCGGACGACGAGACGCTGCGGATCCTGTTCGTCGCGGACCCCGACGGGAACCGCGTCGAGCTCATGGCGTTCCCCGAGGGTGGCGGACCCTCGTACTAGCGCAGAAGGGTGCGGTCAGCGAGGCGCGCGAGCGCTACGCCGGGGGCTCGCTCCGGAGCAAACCCATCGCGAAGTAATTGGCGGCACCCCCGTAGGCCTGGGCCAGGGCGGTCCGGCACCCGTCGACCTGGTGCTCTCCGGCCAGTCCCCGCACCTGCAGGGCGGCCTCCGCGAAGCGCACCATGCCCGACGCCCCGATGGCGTTGGTGGAGAGGACGCCGCCGGACGGGTTCACCGGGAACGAGCCGCCGAGGTCGGTCGCACCGGAGTCGACGAGCTTCCATCCCTCGCCGGGACCGGCGATGTCATGGCCTTCCAGCCACATCGGCTCGTACCAGCTGAACGGGACGTACAGCTCGGCCATGTCGATCTCCGACAGCGGGGTGGTGATGCCCGCCTGGCGGTAGACGTCGTGGGCGCACTCGACGCCGGCCCGGGGCCTCACCGGGTTCCGGCCGGGGAAGGTGGACAGCTCGCTCTTCACGGAGAGCGCGTGAAACCAGGCTGCGGGCTTCGAGGACCGACGGGCTCCCGCCTCGTTGGTGAGCACCACGGCGCAGGCGCCGTCCGACGACGGGCAGGACTCCTGGAAGCGGATGGGGTCCCAGAGCATCGGGGACTCCTTGACCTTCTCGAGGGTGATGTCCGGCATCTTCAGGTGGGCGTAGGGGTTCTTCGCGGCGTTGCGCCGGTCCTTCACCGCGACCATCCAGCCGATGTAGTCGGGCGCGCCCGACTCCCGGATGTAGGCGCGCATCCACGGTGCGAACGCCCCGCCCGCGCCGATCCCACCCGAACGGCCGCCGGCGAGCCCCCACTGGGCATTGCCCTCCGACTGCTTCTCCCAGGAGACGGCCAGGACGGTGTCGTGGATCCCGGTGATGACGTGGTGCGCCCCGACGATGCAGGTGGACCCACCCACGGAGCCGGCCGTGTGGACCCGGAGCAGGGGCTTGTTGGTGGCGCCGACGGCGTCGGCAAGGAAGAGCTCGGGCATGACGATGCCCTCGAAGGCGTCGGGCGCCTTACCGATGACGACGGCGTCGATGTCCCGAATGGACAGCTCCGCATCTTCCAGAGCCCGGTCGATGGCCTCACGCAGCAGGCCGGGCATGGATACGTCGTCCCGACGCTTCTTGAAGTGGGTCTGGCCGACGCCGACGACGGCGCACTTCTCGTTGGGCATGGCTACTCCCCCTCCAAAAGGCAAACCAAGTTCTGCTGCAGCAGGGGACCGGACGTGGCGTGGGCCAGCGCCCGGTTGGCCGACCCGTCGATGATGCGGGCCGCTGCTTCCACGATGCGAACGAGACCGACCGCCATGATCGGATTGCCGGCCAGGGCGCCGCCCGAGGGATTCACCTTGGTCGGCCCGTCCGGGCCGAGACCGAGGGCCTCGAGGAGGACCGGCTCCTGTGGGCTGAACGTCGAGCTCAGCTCCACCAGGTCGAGCGGACCACCGTCGTAGCCGGCCTTGCGCGCCGCGAGCGCCGTCGAGGGGGACGAGGTGATGTCGCGCACCCCGGGCTGGTGCGCCTCGATGCGGTGGTCGAGGCCCCGGATCCATGCCGGGCGCTCGCTCAGGGACCGGGCCCGGTCGCCCCTGGCCATCACGACCGCCACCGCCCCGTCGGAGATCGGCGGGCAGTCGTGCTTGCGCAGCGGGTCACGGAAGTACGGCTCGGCGAGGAGGGCGTCGACCGAGGCGCCGGCGTCCTTCAGCTGCGCGTTGGGATTGGACGCCGCGTTGCGCCGGCTGTTGGCGACGACCTGGGCGAAGTCCCGCTCCGTCGCCTTGCCCGAGTCGAGCAGCGCCCGGGCCTGGATCCCGGCCAACGAGATGGGGTCGAGCGCCAGCGGGGCCAGGTAGTAGGGATCGAGCTGCTGGGCCCAGACCTCCGCAGGGTCGGACGGCGACGACTTCCCCGACCCGAAGGCCAGTGCGATGTCGATGTCTCCTTCCTGGAGCCGCATCCACGCCTCGTAGAGGGCCCACGCCCCGTCGGCCTCGACGTGGGATTCGGAGATCGGCGGCCAGGCGCCGGCCGCCTCCAGGTTCGAGACGAAGGCGAACGGACCACCGGTCAGGTAGTCACAGCTGCCGGCGCAGGTGAAGCCGATCTCCCGCCGGTCGATGCCGGCCATCTCGATGGCCGAGGTGACGGTCGGAACGAGCAGCTGCACCTCGCTCGGGTTGGCGTCGCGGAGTGACGGCGTCTGGGCATAGCCGACGATGGCGATATCGGTAGCAGGCATCAGAACAGGTGGTCCTTGTACTCGTCGAGGGGGGCGTCGGGTTCCCCGGTCACCTCGAAGGATTCGACGACACCGTCGACCCCGCTCCAACCGCGGTTCGTCATGCCATCGACCGAGCGCTCCTCTCGGGGCTTCCACTTGGCCTTCACCCTCATGCCGGCCCGCAACTCGGATTGCGGCACGCCGGTGACGTCCTGGCCGCCGATGGTGCTGTCCGCTCCGTCGAGCCGGACCGAGGCGTACACGAACGGCTCGGTCTTGGTCTGGCCGTAGTAGGCCACCGGGGTGACGATCGTGAAACCGGTGACGATCCCGGTGTCAGGCAGCTCGATCTCGTCGGCCTCGGTCGTGGGTACGACGCACAGGGAGCAGTAGCCCTTGGAGGGGACGAAGACCCGCCCGCAGGACGGGCACTTGGCGCCGATGATCCTCTCCTCGAGAAGCCCGTCGGCGAAACGGTTGAGGTTGTCCGTGAGCCTCTCGTGGTAGGTGAGGCTCACGAGGTGTTCCATGACCAGGTCTTCCTTGGCGGTGTCGGTCATGGCACTGGCTCCCAGGCTTCGAGGTCGGTGATCACGTTGTGTGGCTCCTTCGCGAACCGCGGCCGAACCCTCATCCCGCTCGACATCGCGTCCGCTGATCCCGCGTCGACAGCCCCGACCATGGCGGTGTCGGCCCCGTCCGGCTTCACCAAGGCGAAGGAGAAGGGGTGGTCCAGCGGGTGCTTCGAGCTCGGCGTGTCCACCCAGGTCCAGGCGACCACCGTCCCCTCGGGTCCGACGGGAACCATGTCGGTGCCGAGTGACTCACCCGTCTCGGGGTCGTACTCGAGGGGCGGGGCCAACACCCGCCCGTCCTTGCCTCGGATCCCCAACAGCTTCCCCTCCCGCAGACCGGCAAGGAACGCTCCCACCACTGGCCCGAGCGTCCGGCTGTAAGGGAACTCGAGTTTCGTCGTGGTGATTCTCGGTTCGCTCACCGAAGAATGAGAACACACTCCAGTTTCTGGGGCAAACGAGCCCCCGACCTGGCCGATCTCCGTGACGAATTCCGCGGTATCGCCTCAGGGACCCGCCGTCGTGGTCGTCGTGGTGGGCGCCACGGTGGGCGGGTTGGTCGGTGGCGGGGTGGTCGAGGGCTGCTTGGAGACGGTCGGGAGCTCCACCTGTCCGGGCTGGTTGGCGGCCAGGTAGTTCCAGATCTGGGCCACTGCCGGGGCCGCCGCCTGGGCGCCGTAGCCACCCTGGGCCACCACCGCGAGCACCACGTACTTGGGCTTCGGGTTGGGCCCGAAGGACACGAACCAGGCGTTGGGCTCGGCGGGAGGCTGCAGGTCGGCGGTGCCGGTCTTGCCGGCCAGGTTCATCGCCAACACCTGAGGCGAAGCGTCGGCCTGGAAGGTGCCGTAGGCGGTGCCGCTCGGATCGTTGACCACGCCCTCGAACCCCTTGAGCATCGCCGAGTAGTTGGACTGCGAGATGGTGACGTGGCCCTCCGCCTTGGGCGGGATGGTCTTGACCACCTTGCCGCTCTGGTCGACCACGGCCGCGCCGAGCAGCGGCTGGTAGCGGGTGCCGCCGTTGGCGAAGGTCGAGTAGGCCACCGCCTGCTCGATCGGGGTGATGACGGTGGCCCCCTGGCCGAAGGCCATCTCGAGGTTGTAGCCCGCCGTCCAGGTGACGTCATACTGCTTCTTTTCGAGGGCTGGACTGTCCACCTGCCCGGCCACCTCGTCTGGCAGGTCGATGCCCGTCAGCTGGCCCAGGCTGTACTGGGCGGCGACGTCCTGGATGGGAGTTTCGCCGTAGGTGCCGCGGTCGTTCCAGAACCAGTCACCGAGCGTGTAGAAGAAGACGTCCGAGGAGACGGTGAGCGCCGTCGACACGTCGATCGAGCCCGCCCCAGACGATTCGGCGTCGTAGAAGGTGCATGAGCCCGTGCAGTTTTGGATGGTGAAGCTCCCGTTGTCCTCGATGAGGGTCTCGGGAGAGATGAGGCCGTCCTGGAGCGCGGCGGTGGCCGTGTTGAGCTTGAAGGTGGACCCCGGGGTGTAGGTGCCCTGGATGGCGTAGTCGATGAGCGGGCAGGGGGCGTTGGCACCGCCATGCAGAGGGCAGTCGGCGTTGAGCGCCTGATACGCGGCGTTGGAGATGCCACCCACCCAGTTGTTCAGGTCGTTGGTGTTGGGATACGAGGCCATGGCCAGGACGGCCCCGGTGTTCACGTCCATCACGATGGCCGCGCCGTTGGTGGCCTCGGGAGGCTTTCCGGTCTTGGGATCAGGAGTTTGACGATCGACGTTGATGTCGTCGGCCAGGGCCTTCTCGGCGGCCTGCTGGAGTCCGAGGTCGAGGTTGGTGACCAGGGTGTCGCCCTGGGTGGGCTGGACCGTCTTCAAGGTGCCGACCACGTTGCCCTGGGCGTTGACCTCGAGGTACTGCTTGCCGTCGGTGCCCTTCAGGGAGGACTCGTACTCGTTCTCGAGGCCCGTCTGGCCGATCTGGCTGGACAGGGAGTAGCCGGCGCTCGGATCGGCCTTTTGCAGGTAGGACAGCTCCTGGCCGGTGATGGGGCTCACGTAGCCCAAGACCTGGTTGGCGGTGGTGCCGCCCTGGGGGTAGCTGCGCACGGTCACCGACTGCACCGAGACCCCCGGGTACTGGGCCTGGTGGGCTTCCAAGTACTGGACGGTCGCCGCGGAGGCGTTCTTCAGGACCGGGACGGGCTCGTAGGGGCTGTACTGGGGGTTGTTGAGGTCGGTCTTGACCTGGTCGGGGGTCTCGCCGACCAGGGCCGCCACCTGGCCGATCGACTCGGGGTGCTGGGTGGCCTCGGCGCGGGAGAGCACGATCTCCTGCTGGGTGACGTTGCCCACGATGACGGTGTCGTTGCGATCGACGATGTCGCCGCGGGGGGCGGTCACCGAGGCGATGCGCAAGGTGTTGCCGTTCACCGCGGCGGCGTAGGCCTTGTAGTTGACCACCTGGAGCGACCAGAGGCGCAGCCCCAGGAGGGCGAAGAGCCCGAGGACGATCAGCCCCACCAGGGTGAGGCGGAGGTTGGGCCGGGAGCTGCGCTCCTCGGGCGCCGACATGGCGGCCGCCATCTCCACCCGGCGGGTCGGGCGCATCCGGAATTTGGGGATCTGGGAGCGGCGGGAACGCCTCGGCCGCAGCGCGCTCCTGGGCGGGCGCAGGTAGCTGCGGTGACGGGAGAAGGGGTTGCGCCAGGGGCTCATGCCAGAAGATCACCTGGTCGAACCAGCCTCGGACCCCGGATCGGCCGATCGAAAGATATCGTCAAATGCGATGAACTCCCACGGGGTCAGTCGGGCCTATCGATGGGGTCTTAACCCTTGCCGAGGGCCCAATCCTCGACAAGTCGCTCCGCAGTATGCCAGCCCATTTTGAGAAATGCCCCGGTGGCCGTGTTGGTCGGAGAGGAGGACCGATGTTCCGTCAGACCGCACACGTGTACGACTTGATCTACGAGGCGACGGGCAAGGACTACGCCGCGGAGGCCGCCGTCGTCGTCACTGATCCAGGAGCGAAACCCCGGCGCCCGGACCCTCCCCCCCGCTACCATCCCGGCTCATGCCGCTCGAGGGAGGGCCACTCGCAGGCGCACCGCCGTACCTGGACACCATCTTGCAGACCGGTTGGGAGACCCGGCCACAGGCAACGGCGGTGGTGTCGAGCGCTCGGAAGCTCACGTGGAGCGAGCTCGATGAGGCGAGTGATGCCCTGGCCTTGGCCTACCTCGACATGGGACTCGAACCGGGAGACCGGTTTGCCTCGCTGATGCCCAACCGAGTCGACCTCGTTCTGCACTACCTGGCCTGCTTCAAGACCGGCATCGTGGTCACGCCGCTCAACTACCGCTACACCGCGAGGGAGATCGATCACGCTCTCGAGGTCAGCGAGGCGCGGGCCCTTCTCGCCCATGCAGAGCGATCCGACGATGTTGCGACCTCCCGCGTCGTGCCAGACGTGCCGTTGGGGCCGATTTGGTGCGAGGGGCCGGGACCCGGTCGGAGCCTGCGGTTCGACGCGTTGGTCGCGGAGGGGGTGGCGGGCAAGCCGGGTCTCGAACGACCGGGGCCTTCCAGCCCCGCAGGGATCTTCTTCACCTCCGGGAGCACCGGCCCGGCCAAGGGCGTCACCCACACCTACGACACGCTGCGCTGGATGCTCGCCAGCGCCGTGGCCGGATTGGAGCTCACGGGGGACGATGTCTGCCTCCCGGGCTCGTCGATGTCCCACCTCGGGTCGTTCCTGTGGACCTTTGCGGCCCTCTCCGTCGGCGCTCGGGTGGTGGTGGCGAGGGTGCTGGAGGCCCACGAGATGCTCCCGCTCATCCGCGCTCAACGGCCGACCTTCCTCGCCATGTTGCCGGCAGCCTTGACGGCGCTGGTTCGAGAACACGACCTGCTCCCGGAGGACCTTGCGTCGCTCCGGCTGTGCCGTTCCGGATCCGACAAGGTCTCTGCGGAGCTGCTGGGGGAGTTCTCGGCCCTCGCCGGGTTCCCGATCGACGAGGGCTACGGCATGACGGAGGTCGGGATGGCCACCATCAACCCTCCCTCGGGGATGATCAAGCAGGGATCGATCGGCAGGCCCATTGGCGGATTCGCCATCTCGATCCGGGACGAGCACGGCGCCGAGGTGAGCGCCGGGACCGTGGGTCGGATGTGGATCAAGTCGCGCAGCCAGATGGTCGGTTACTGGAACGCACCGGAGGCGACCGAGGCCGTCGTGCGTGACGGGTGGCTCGATTCGGGCGATCTCGCCCGAGCCGACGCAGAGGGATACGTCTGGTTCTTCGGGCGGAAGAAGCAGGTGATCGTCCATGACGGCTCCAACATCAGCCCGCTCGAGGTCGAGGACGCGCTGCTCGAACACCCTGCCGTCGCGCTCGCAGGAGTGGTCGGCATCCACGACCTCGTGCACGGTGAGAACGTGCGCGCCTACGTGACCCTCCGGCCAGAGCACGCCCGCCCGAAGATCGACGAGCTCATCGCCTTCTGCCGCCAGAGGGTCGGCTACAAGGCGCCCGAGGAGATCGTGTTCCTCGACGAGATACCCCTCAACCCGACGGGCAAGGTGGACCGGACGGGACTCAAGCGGCTTGCCGAAGACCACCTTCATCCGACGGACCATCAGCGTTAGGGTCCGTCGGTCCCCGAGCTTGCCGACCGGCCGTTCACCACGTTGACGAAGCTCAACATGTCGGCGTCGATGACCTGGAAGTGCTCGGTGTGGAGATGGAACGGGTATGTAGACCGTCCACTGCTCGGTGGTCCCGAGCACCCCCGGCTCGGAGAAGATGGACTCGTTCGGACTGAACTGCTTCCCGTTGATGGACATCTCGGTACCGGCGGCGTTCTCGCTGAGCTTGACCGTCCGGTAGCGGGCGACGGGAGCGTCGGTCTGGGGATAGCTGTCACCCTGGGGGCCGTTGCCGTAGGGCAGGGTCTCCAGGCACGCCGCACCGGGCTGCTGCGGGGCGGCGGCCAAGCACGTCCCACGGAGATGCTGAGGGAACCCGTAGTGGTGCTCCAGGCTCGCGAACCTGCGGCTCAGGCCCGCAGGCTTCGGCTGCCTTGGCGACGGGCGTCCGGCGACGCCGGGGCATCCACAGCCATGAGGTCGTGCACGGCGTCACGGACGAGCCCGGCGAGCTCTTGGACCGAAACGTCCTCGAAGGCCGCGCTCGTCCCCATCAGCGCGCCCATCACGGCGCCGATGGAACACGCCATCCGGACCCGGAGCGGGAGCGGAAGCGACGGCGAGCTGAGCATCACGCGGAGCTGCTCCTGCATGTCCTGGTGCTCCGCCTCGTTGTGCTCACTGTGCTGGAGCTGCTCCAACGCCTTTTCGTTGCGAATGTGGAAGAGGAAGAGCTTCCGGTTGGCGAGCACCTGGTCGATGAACTCGTCGAGCACGGCGATCCAGGCGGCGATGTCGGCGCCGTTGTTACTGAGCTCCGAGAGCCGGGAGAGCGCCGCGCTGCCCAGCGCGTGCATGCGAAGGTGCAGGGCGAGGAGGATGTCCTCCTTCTTCTCGAAGTGGTAGTAGAGCGCGGCCTTGGTGAAGCCCAGCGCATCGGCGACCTCCCGGAGCGAGGTCTTGTCGTAGCCATGCTCCGTGAAGAGGTCGAGCGCCACGTCCAAGATCCGCTCCCGTGTCGATCCACGAGGCCGACCGGCCCGGGCTGGTGGCTGCCGATCGCGCCGGGCATGGTCGTCGGGGACCGTGCGGAGGTTCCGGCGCGACCTCGGTTCTCCCATGTGCAACAGTTTACTTGACGGACGGTTAGTCAGTTCGTATCGTAGGGCGCATGGCCTACTTGCCGACTAGTAAGGCAGTTCGGTGGTGAGCGCCCCGGTTATCGAAGCGGACGGCCTCGTCAAGACCTACGGGGAGACCAAGGCGCTCCGGGGCGTCAGCTTCTCCGTCCCCGCCGGGTCCGTTCTCGGCGTGCTCGGCCCGAACGGCGCCGGGAAGACGACGGCCGTGCGCATCTTGACGACGCTGGCCGTCCCCGATGCCGGCCGCGCCCGCGTCGCCGGCCACGACGTGGTGTCGGACGCGGCCGCCGTCCGCCGCAGGATCGGCGTCACGGCGCAGGACGCCACCCTCGACGAGGCGCTGACCGGCCGGCAGAACCTGGTGATGGTCGGCGAGCTCTCGGGCCTCCGCCGCAAGGACGCAAAGGCCCGCGCCGTCGAGCTGCTCGAGCGGTTCGAGCTCGTGGACGCGGCAGACCGCGTGATGAAGGGCTACTCGGGAGGGATGCGGCGGCGCCTGGACCTCGCCGCGAGCCTCACCACTCGCCCGCCCGTGCTCTTCTTGGACGAGCCGACCACGGGCCTCGACCCGACGAGCCGGATGCGGATGTGGCAGGTGATCCGCGAGCTCGTCGCCGACGGCACGACCCTCCTGCTCACGACGCAGTACCTCGAGGAGGCCGACGAGCTCTCGGATCGGATCGTCGTCATCGACCACGGCACGGTCATCGCCGAAGGCACCTCAGCGGAGCTGAAGACGCAGATCGGCGGCGCCCGCCTCACGGTCACGCTGGCCAGTCCCCATCCCGGCGCTCCGGCCGCAGTCATGCCCTTCGTCGACGGGGAGGTCCACGTGAGCCAGGACGGCCGGCGCCTGCAGGCGCCGGTGTCGGCACAGTCAGGCCTCGCGACGAGGATCGTACGAGCGCTCGACGCAGCCGGCATCGTCGTCGACGACGTCGAGGTCCGGCCGCCGTCCCTCGACGACGTCTTCTTCTCACTGACCGGGCATCCCGCCGAGAGCGCGGACGCCGAGATCATCGACCTCCCGACCTTCGAAGGAGTCGCATCATGACGATCACCACGACGCTGGGGTCGAGTTCGGTCGTCCGCAGGGAGCGCTCGATGCTCGGCGCCCGCCTTCACGACGTCGTCGTGCTCGTCCGGCGCAACCTCGTGCACATCGCACGCGAGCCGCTGCAACTCTCCGACGTGACCATCCAGCCCGTCCTCTTCACCCTGCTGTTCGTGTACGTCTTCGGCTCCGGGGTGCCGATCAAGGGCGGCAGCTACACGGACTTCGCGATCGCCGGTCTGATGCTCCTCAACCTGACCACCTCCGCGATGGGCACTGCGGTCGGGCTCATCTCCGACATCACGACCGGCGCCATCGACCGTTTCTGCACCCTCCCCATATGGCGCTCGGCGGTGCTGGTCGGACGCTCGATCGCGGATCTGCTCTCCGCGACGCTCTGCAGCCTCATCGTGGTGTTGACCGGGCTGGCGATCGGCTGGAGGCCCGACGCGAGCTTCGCCTCGATCGTCGGCGGCTTCGGGGTCGCCCTGCTCTTCGCCTACGCGCTGGCGTGGGCGTGCGCCTGCCTTGGCATCGTGTCGAAGGGACCCGAATCGGCCCAGGGCGTCGGACTCATCATCTTGTTCCCGCTCGCCATCGTCTCGAACGCGATGGTCCCGACCGGTGGGATGCCGGGCTGGCTCCAGGCGATCGCGAACTGGAACCCCGTCAGTGCCGTCACCGCGGCGGTTCGCGAGCTCTTCGGCAATCCGAACCCGTCGTCGAGCATCCCCGCATGGCCGATGCAGCACCCCATCCTCGCTGCGGTGCTCTGGTCCGTCGCCCTACTCGCGGTCTTCGCTCCGCTCGCCGCCTATCTCTTCCGCCGGAAGACCGTCGGATGACGAAGGCGGATCGCAACCTCGAGAAGCAGCGTCGCGCGTCCAGCCATCCCGATCGTCCGGGTGCCCGCTGCGGCGCCCCGGCGGGGAGCTGGACGCCGGTCGTCGACATGCGGCGCTGTGAGGCGGAGACCGAATGCGTGCAGGTCTGCCCCAACGACGTCTTCGAGGTACGAAGGATCGACGAGAGCGACTACCGCTCTCTCGGCCGAATGAACCGCCTGCGCGTCCTCGCCCACGGCAAGAAGATGGCCTACGCCACGGGGGACCGTTGTCGAGCCTGCGGGATGTGTGTGGTGGCATGCCCCGAGGACGCCATCACCCTCCTCCCACCGGGGTGACGGGCGACCTTCGAGGCGCGTGGCGTCAGGGCTCGCGGGTATCAGGGGCGTGGCTCATCGGCTTCGAGCGACGCTCGATCCCATCGCAGCAATTGAGCGGCAGCCTCGTACGTTTGCTGGAAGAAGCGGAGGACCACCCTTTCCCGATCCGGCGAGAGTCGGACCTCACGATAGGGAAGGACGAACTCGCCCAGCGTCTCGTCGAACCTCCCCGGGGCGTCGACGGGCCACTCGCGAAACCCTGACGGCTCGGGGTAGGCGTAGGAGTAGAAGGAGCCCTCCTCGCTCCCGCCAGGCCAAAAGCCGCAACTCGAGACCTCCTGGCTGTAGGCCATCTGTTGGACCCAGTCGGGACAGTTGGGCACCCCCCCGGGATGGAGTGGCGCCGGTCGTCCGGAAAACCGGGTCGTCGCAAGGTCGGCGGCACCCCAAAAGAAATGGACCGGGCTCGCCTTCCCCTTGAAGCCAGCTCTGAAGCGCCGCATCACCCGGTGTGCCGCAACCAGGGCAACCCAGAAGTGACGTGCGGCCTCGGGATCGTAGGCGCGATGTTCCTCGTCCTGGTCGAGCGGTGTGACGTCGGCGAGCTCGGAGGGTATCGGCCGGATCCGGACCGGCCCGGCGAGGGACGCGAGCGACTCTGTGACCGACCGATAGAAGTCCGCCACCGAACGGGGCCTGAGCTCCACCTGTCGCTCGCGGCCGTCGATGGTGCGGAGCGCCAGGAGATGGTGAACGAAGTCGAATTCGACCTCCAGCCCGAGGTCCTGCCCGTACGGCATGAGTGACGTGGTCAAACCCCGAGCCGATACGTAGAGCGGCACCTGCCACCACTGGTTCATCATCGGCTCCAGCGCGAGGCGCAGCTTGCCGACGACCTGGGTCCACCGGTGGAGCGTCTCCCGGGTGTCGTCCCACTCCGAAAGGGTCAACTCTGGCCATGCGGTGAACGGAACCGCGTTGTGGGAAGAGTCCGTGACCATCTCCCCCACAGTAGTGAGCAATCGGGTTTCCATCCGGGGAGAGGGGAGTGACCCTTGGCTGCAGGGTGACAAGCGCCTCGCTCGGCGCGAGAGTCGTGAGGGGTGACGCGGAGCGACGAAGGGAGCGCGCGATGTTGGAGGTCGACGAGCACACTCAGGAACAGATCACGAGGGCCAACGCCTCGGGACGAACCCCGATCGTGTTTATCCACGGCCTCTGGCTACTTGCCAGCAGCTGGGATCGCTGGGGCGCGGTCTTCGAGGATGCCGGTTACGCGCCGGTTCTCGCCGGCTGGCCCGATGACCCCGACACCGTCGAGGGGGCTAACGAGGATCCCGAGGCTTTCGCCGGCAAGACCATCGGGCAGGTCGCCGATCACTACGCCGAGGTGATCGGCACGTTGCAGACCAAGCCGGCGGTGGTCGGCCACAGCTTCGGGGGCCTCCTCACCCAGATCGTGGCGGGCCGGGGGCTGTCGGCGGCGTCGGTGGCCATCGATGCCGCCCCCTTCCGGGGAGTTCTGCCATTACCGATCTCGGCGCTCAAGGCGGCCAAGCCGGTACTCGGCAACCCCGCCAACCGGCACCGTGCGATTCCCTTGACCTACGACCAGTTTCGCTTTGCGTTCGCCAACGCGGTGGACGAGAAGGAGGCCCACGACCTCTACGACACCTTTGCCGTTCCTGCCTCCGGCGTGCCGCTGTTCCAGGCCGCTTCGGCGAACCTCAACCCCTGGTCGGAGGCCAAGGTCGACGCCGGCAACGCCGACCGGGGACCCCTCCTGATCATCTCGGGCCAGAAGGACAACACCGTCCCGCGGGCAATCTCCCGGGCCGCCTACAAGCGACAGCAGAAGAATCCCGGCGTGACGGAGTTCGTCGAGGTACCGGGGAGGGGCCACTCCCTGACGATCGACAGCGGCTGGCGTGAAGTCGCCGACACCGCCCTCGCCTTCGTCCGGCGCTTCACCTGACGGCTCGATCCGCCCCGGAGAAAACCCAGCTCGAAGACCACAACCCCAGCGACCACGAATCCCCGTTCCACCGCCTCATTGGCGGCCCGTTGAGACAGGAGGACCACACAAATGGCATCGATCACCACCCCCGACGGCGTCGAGATCTTCTACAAGGACTGGGGTACGGGACAGCCGATCGTCTTCAGCCACGGCTGGCCGTTGTCGGCCGACGACTGGGACAACCAGATGCTCTTCTTCCTCCGACAGGGCTTTCGCGTCATCGCTCACGATCGACGCGGGCACGGGCGCTCTTCGCAGACCGGTGACGGTCATGACATGGATCACTACGCGGCCGACCTGGCCGCACTGACGGCCCATCTCGATCTGCACGACGCGATTCACGTCGGCCACTCGACGGGCGGGGGCGAGGTGGTCGCCTACGTCGCCCGGCATGGTGGGTCCCGGGTGGTCAAAGCGGCCATCATGAGCGCCGTTCCCCCACTCATGGTCCAGACCGATGCCAATCCGGGCGGGTTGCCAAAGAGCGTTTTCGACGACCTCCAGGCACAGCTCGCCGCCAATCGATCCGAGTTCTACCGGGCGCTGGCGTCCGGACCCTTCTACGGGTTCAACCGGCCGGGCGTCGAGCCCTCCGAGGCGATCATCCAGAACTGGTGGCGCCAGGGGATGATGGGTGGGGCCAAGGCCCACTACGACGGCATCGTCGCCTTCTCCCAGACCGATTTCACGGGGGATCTCAAGGCGATCACCATCCCCGTCCTCGTGATGCACGGTGACGACGACCAGATCGTGCCGTATGCCGACGCCGGCCCGCTCTCGGCTCAGCTGCTCCAGAACAGCACGCTGAAGATCTACGCGGGCTTCCCGCACGGCATGCCGACGACCAAGGCGGACACCATCAACGCCGACCTCCTCGAATTCATCCGGTCCTGAGCTTCCACGGAGCGGGCTCGCACCCCGCTTCCCGAGTCGTCGGTGTCCTGAAGAGCCGGATGGTACGTTCGAATTCGTGTTAGGTGCGGCAGACTTCATCGGTTTCGTCCCGGTACGGGACGCCGTCGCCGCCCGCGCCTTCTACGGGGGCGTCCTCGGGCTCGCGGTCCTGGAGGACACGCCGTTCGCGCTGGTGCTGGACGCGCACGGCACCATGCTGCGCGTCACTCCCGTCGGCGAGCTATCCGTCCAACCCTTCACGATCGCCGGCTGGGTGGTGCCCGACATCGAAACCACGGTGCGGGAGTTGTCGGACCGAGGAGTCGAGTTCTCCCGCTTCGACGGCATGGACCAGGACGAGCTCGGCATATGGAGCTCGACCAGCGGAGACCGCGTCGCATGGTTCACGGATCCCGACGGCAATACCCTCTCGCTGACGGCGTTCGCCAGCCCATAGCGCAGCGGCGTCGGCCCTCTTGGTTCAACGTGGCGTCCAACCAGTCGAAGGCTGCGGTCCAAAAGACGACCGGCGCCATGCCCACCTGCTCGGGATCCTCCGTGATCGCCGGCCGACCATCAAGGAGTTGGCCGGCTTCTTGCAGCTGGACAAGTCGAGTGTGACGGTGCTGGTCGACAGGGCCGAAGAACGTGGGCCCGTATCCCGGATCCCCTCCCCGGTGGACGGCCGCAGCGTCCACGTGGCCATCACCACCGCCGGGCGACGACTGGTCGGTCGGGCGACGGCGGCATTCCAGACCGAGATTGCGGCGCTCGTCGCAGACCTGAGCCCCTCACGACAGGATCAGCTCTCCAGACTGGCGAGTCGTCTCGTGGCTACGGACGCCCGTCGGCGCGGCATCGAGCTCTTCGAGACCACGATGGCCGAGAAGAAGTCGGTGGGGGCGAACCGCTCCGATTCAGGCGCTACTCGTGCATGACGCAGTGCCCCGGTCCTCGACGACCGTCACCCTCCGTCGCGGATGTGCTGGGAGAGGTAGAGCGGCTCTCCGATCTGGTCGATCAGCTCGAGCTGGGTCTCGAGCCAATCGGCATGGTCCTCTTCGCCCTCGAGAACGTCCTCCAAGAGCTCGCGAGTGCCATTGTCCGAGAGCTCCGCGCAGAGCGTGATCCCCTGGTTGAGGCGATCGACGGCCTCTCGTTCGAGGTCGAGAGCGAGCCGGAGCTTCTCGAGGGCGGACTCACCGGTTCGGACGGTCCCGAGCCGCTGAAGATTCGGGTGACCCTCGAGATACAAGATGCGCTCGATGAGCCGGTCGGCGTCCTTCATCTCGCCGATCGACTGCTCTCGGAAATGCTCACCCAGACGCACGTAGCCCCAGTTGTCGTACATCTTGGCGTCCAGGAAGTACTGATTGGTCGCCGTCAACTCGGCCGTGAGCACCTCGTTGAGAAGCTCCAAGACCCTCTCGTGTCCACGCACGATCGCTCCTTCAATTGCGTTTGGCGTGACGAGATCGTACGCCGGGGAGTAGGAGTCGGAACGACTCAGGCCGCCGACGTCTCTACGTCGACGCCTGCCCCGCTGGCCTCGATGAGTGACTGCAAGAGCGTGTGGCAACCCCCGCACCCTCCACCGGCCGTGCACCGCGAGGTGACCTCGGACACGCTCCGTGCGCCGGACGCAATAGCGGCGTTCACCGTGCGATCGGAGACTGCCTTGCAGTGACAGACCACCATGCTTACAGATCCCGACTCTCGATCAGGGTCAGATGAGGCGTCCCCGATGCGATCAGGCGACCCGCCATTCCCAGGGGTATGGGGCGTGAGACCGGCAACCGGTAACCGACGCCGACGACCTCAGCCCGGCTCCTCTCGCCGTCGAAGACCAGCCGCACGCAGTCGATCCGCCGCATGCCGAGACCGCCGTCTCCGAGCGGCCGTGTCCCGACCAGATCCCGGCCCGAGCGCCTGCCCCTGACCATCGCGTTCTGGTGACCTGTCTGCGGTTGATCGACGATCATACTGAGCCTATCTGGCTAGCCGACGACGAGAACTTTGGGATACCTAATATACAGGACCGGCGGACATCCCCGCAAGTGCGCGACGAGGAAGACCCGGCTCTCGGAGCAGCCGGGCGATGCCGACAAGAACCGCATCACCCACTCATCGTTCACCGCATCGGCCTGCTGCCCGGTGCGCGGCTGGGGCACCGGCACGTCCTCCGGCAACCCGAGGTACGAAAGCACCCGGCGGAGCGCAGCGATCTAAGGAGCACCAGGGAAAGCGGGGTCGCTCTCCCTCGCCCACTCCCGTGCCCGCACCATGATCTCGCCGATCAGCTCGCCCTTGGCGTCGGCGTACTCGTTCGTATCGTCGAAATCACGTTGGGCGAGAAGGCGCTTCAGGGCCTCGTAGTCCCTTCGGTCGCGTTCGTCTCTCCGCAGCCAGTCCCGGAACAAGACGTGGCGGTCGACGTCCTCGGAACCAGCCCCCCAGAGGTGCACGTGCACGTCGAGCTCGGGGGTGCGGAACATCCGATGTCCCGGCTCGCGGACCCGGAGCACGTAGCCGGCATCCTCCAGGGCGGGGCGGTACGCCACCTCGTCCTCGACGTCGTCGACCGGCACGAGTATGTCGATGATGGGCTTGGCGGCGAGCCCGGGCACGGAGGTCGAGCCGATGTGCTCGATCATTCGGGCGTTGCTGCCGAGCGCGGCGGAGATCCGCTGTCGCTCCTCGTCGAAGCGCCGCGGCCACGCCGGGTCGTAGTCGACGATCACGATGGCCCGGCGCTCCCTGCCCCCGATGAGGACCTGGTCCAGGTACCGGTTCCGGTCGCTCGTCCCCATCGCCGCCGAGACTACGGGAGGCACCGGCGCACCGGCGGCGGCTCTAGGCAGGCGGGCGGACCACCGTGCGGCCCGTCGTCTTGCGCCGCTCGAGCGCCTCGAGCTCGGCGGGCACCTCGGCGAATTCGATGTGGCGGCCGATCACCGGGCGGATCGCTCCCGCTCTCGCGAGGTGGAGGATGCCGTTCCAGATGTCGATGCCCCGCGCGGTGGACAGGAAGTTCATGCCGAACGGGCGCGCCGGCCGCGGCGAATCGGCGTAGGCGAAGCAGATCCCTACGAGGTCGAAGTTCCCGTAGATGCTCGGCTGGATCGACAACGGCCGCTCCTCCGTCTCGATGCCGGAGGCGAACCCGATGATGAGGTGACGCCCGTTGAAGGCCATGGTTCGAAAGGTGTCCGTCGTCACCGCCCCGCCGACCGTGTCGAACGCCACGTCGACTCCCCTCCCGTTGGTGACGTCGTCGACGTAGGCGACGAAGTCGTCGCTGCGGTAGTTGACGCCGTAGTCGGCGCCGAGGGATCGGCAGAAGTCCACCTTCTCGTCGGTCCCGGCCGTGGCGATCACGGTCGCACCCAGCGCCTTGGCCAACTGGACTGCGGCCGATCCCACGCCCCCCGCCGCGGCGTGGACGAGCACGACCTCGCCCGGTGCCAGGCGTCCACGGACACGGAGGGCGAGGTAGCTCAACTGGTAGGGGAAGTACATCGCCATCCCGTCGGCGGCACCGAGCCACGCGGGGAGCTGCTGGAGCGTCGCCGCCTCGACGATGGCCGCCGACGCGTAGGCGCCCTGGACGCCGGCCGTCGTCCCGACGACTCGCCGCCCGAGCAACGCCTCGCATCCCGGCCCGGCGGCCTCGACCGTGCCCGCCGCAGCCATGCCGATGACGAAGGGGGGCTCGAATTTCAACAACCCGTAGCGGCCCCGGATCGTGTCGATGTCGTTGAAGTCGAGGCAGAACGCCTCGACGGCGATCCGCACCTGGTTGGCGCCCGGTTCGCCGACCTCCACGGTCTGGATCTCGAGGGCGGCGGTCGGTGCGGCGAGCCGGGTGACCATCCATGCCGTGGCCGGGGTCGTCATCGGGATCCTCCATAGTCGACGGGCAGGTGCTTGATGCCGTTGAGCCACGACGACCGGAGGCGGCGCGGTGGCCCCTTCAGCTTCGTGTCGGCCAGCTCGTCGGCGATCACGTCGAACATGACCTTCAGCTCGAGCCGGGAGAGGTTGGCGCCGATGCAGAAGTGGGATCCGCCGGCGCCAAAGGCCACATGGGGATTCGGTGAGCGACCGATGTCGAACCGTCGAGGTTCGTCGTAGACCTCTTCGTCGAAGTTGGCCGATGCGAAATACAGGCCCACTCGCGCACCCCGGCGCACCAGCTGGCCGGCGATCTCGGTGTCCTCGTCGGCCGTGCGCTGGAGGACCACGGCGGGGGAGGCCCAGCGCAGGATCTCGTCGATTGCGGTGGCGGGGCGCTCGGCTCGCCACCGCTCCCACTGATCCGGGTTCTGGAGGAAGGCCAACATGCCGAAGGTGATGGCCTGCCGCGTGGTCTCGTTGCCGGCAACGGACAGGATCATGAAGAAGAAGGCGAACTCCTCGCTGTTCAGCCGGTGGCCGTCGGCGTCCGGTTGGACCAGCCGGCTGGTGACGTCCCCGAGATCGTGGTCGACCCGCGCCTCGGCAGCCGCGTGGGCGTAGGCGAACATCTCGACGACGCCCGAGAGGTCGGCGTCGGCGTACTCCGGATCCTCGCTGCCGGCCATCTGGTCGCTCCAATGGAAGAGCCGCTGGCGATCGGCGTCCGGGATGCCCATCAGGCCGGCGATCGCCTGCAACGGCAGATGGCGAGCCACGTCGATCACGAAATCGCCGGTGCCGTCTCGCTTGGCGTCCCAGACGATCCGGTGAGCTCGCTCGCGCAGGTCGTCCTCGAGGCCGGCCAGGGCCCGCGGCGTGAAGCACCGGTTGCCCACCCTGCGGACCCGGGTGTGTCGGGGCGGGTCCATGCAGAGCAGAAGGTTCTTGGTCGATTCGCCCGTCGGATCGGACTCGTCCAGGCGGCGGACGAAGGCGGAGTTGGATTCCACCGACCACCCCGTGCTCCTGGTGACCGCCGTGACGTCGGCGTGTCGAGTCACCGCCCAGAACCCGCCGTCCCCGTAGTCCGACCCGGGGGACGGCTGCGGGTTCCACCGGACCGGTCGGTTGTGGCGCAGCCATGCGAATTCGTCGAGGGGGAGATGGTCGGCCAACAGGTCGGGATCGCTCAGATCGAGGCGAGCGTCGACAGGCGACGAGGGCAAGACGGCATGCCTCCTTGATTGACACCACTGAGTGTCAAGGACCGTAAGCTCTGACACCCGGTGGTGTCAACTAGTCTGGCCGGAGCATGAATTACCAGGTGAGGATGCCCTTCAAGGGGGTCAGTGCCGACGACCGGCGGAGCGATCGGCGAAAGCGCCTGGTGGAGGCGGCATTCGAGATCGCCGGTACGGACGGCGCAGGCGCGCTCGGCGTCGGGCGGGTCTGCCTGGCCGCAGGGCTCACCAAGCGGTACTTCTACGAGAGCTTCGCGTCCCTCGCCCAACTCGAGAGCGCCGTCGTCGACCATGCCATCGCCGTGATGTCCGAGCGTGTCGATCCCTTCCGGCCCGCCGAGCCCGGCGGGCCGCCACGAGCGTGGCTGGAGGCGTTCGTCAGCGCGTTGGTGGACGACGGGTGTCTGGCTCGGGTACTGCTCACCGAGACCCACGGCGGCGCCCTCAGCCCCTTCCGGCACCAGATCATCGAGGTGGCCATCGCCGGGATGGCTCCCCCCGGCTCGGATCCGCAGGCGGACCTCCGTGCACGCCTCGTCGCCTACGCACAGGTGGGCACCCTGAGCGAGCTGTGCCTGGCGTGGCACCAGGGCCAGTTGGTCATGGAACGAGCGACGCTGGTCGACGTGCTCGCCGACCTGTTCGTCCGGATCGACGGCGCACGTGCGCCGGCGCCGGGTTGAATTGACGACCTGGCCGGTCGACCGTACGTTGACCTCGAATTGGTGGGAACCGTGGGGAGCACGCGATGACCGTGGTGACAGGTGAGTCGTTGGCCGTGTGGGAGCGCGCTCGAGGTCTGCGCGAGGTGGTGCTGGGGGAAGCGACGGCCTCGGAGGAGCTGCGCACGTTGTCGGCTCCGATCGTCGAGGCCATGTGGAGCAGCGGCCTGATGCAGGCGATGAATCCCGTCGAGGCGGGCGGGAGCGAGCCGTCCTTCCGGGACATGATCGAGACCTGGATCGAGATGGCCTGGCAGGACGGATCTTTCGGCTGGATCGGGATCGCGAACCTGCCGTCGTCAGCGGTCTTCGCTGCTTACCTGCCGGACGAGGGTTTCTCGGAGGTCTTCGGCTCCCACGGCGGTCGGGTGACCATGGGTGGCCAGTTCTTCCCGAACGGCCAGGGTCAGAGCGTCGAGGGTGGCTACCGGCTCTCGGGCGCGTGGAACTTCGGGTCGGGCACGGGGCACTCGGAGTTCATCTGCGCCGGGTTCCTCCCGATGGACGACGGCACCATGCGGTGCATCTCGGAGGGCGTGCCGGACCTCCATGCCGCCGTGGTGCCCCGCTCCGAGACGACCTTCACGGACGGGTGGTACGTGCAGGGTCTCAAGGGCACCGGTTCCTACGACTACAACACCCAAGACGTGTTCGTGCCGGAGCATCGCACGTTCCCGCTCTTCACTCGCCAACCCCACCGCGGAAGCAGCCCGGCGTTTCGGATGGGGCTCATGGCCATCACCGCCGCGGGCCATGCCGGATGGGCGCTCGGCGTGGCCAAGAGCATGCTCGACGACGTCGCCGAGCTCGCCGAGACCAAGGTGCGCATGGGCCACATGTCGGTGCTGGCGAACCGATCCTCCTTCCAGACAGGACTGGCCCATCACGTGGCCATGTGGAGAGCGGCCCGCCTGCTCGTGCTGGACGCGTTCGAGACGGCGGAGGCCGCGGTCGCTCGGGGCGAGACGCTCACACCCCGGATGCGAGCCGACATGCGGATCGCTGCCGTCTACGCCACCGACGCGTCCCGTGAATGCGCGCAGTGGGCCCACCTGGCGGCGGGCACCACGGCCATCCGGGAGGGCAGCCGCTTGGAGCGGGCGTTCCGCGACATGTACACCGGAACCCAGCACGCGTTCATCAGCGAGAAGGTCGCGACCGACGCCGCCCAGATCTGGCTTGGCCTGGTCGAGGACCAGCGCGGCCTGTAAGGGTCGGCACGACCGCTGCGCCAAGCCCTATCACCACGAGGCACTCCTACAGAGAGCTCTCTTCCGCCGTCTTCACGATCCGTTCGAGCCACCACGCCGGCGCGTTGTCCGTGATGTTGGCGATGTTGGAGTAGTCGTGCCAGCGGCAGATCTTGCCGTCCCGCAGCTCGGTCACCGAGACGAAGGAGTGGTCGATCACCTCACCGGTGTGGAACGTCCACCGTTCGGTGTGCTCGGTCATCACGAGGTTTCCCTCGGACACCATGTGGGACCCCGGGAGGTGGGTGTAGCCGGAAAGCGGTTCGAGACCGATCTTGAGCCGACGGACCACACCCTCGGGGCCCGTGCCACCGGGACCGGGGGTGCCGACATCGGTGTAATGGGCGTCCTCGGTGAGGAGGCTCTTGAGACCCTCCCAATCGCGCTCGGCCAAGGCCTCCCAGAAGCGCTCGACGATCTGCTTGTTGTCGTCCATGGGACCGAATGTAACGGGAACTCGGGAGCGTGTCCTTCGGCGCGCTGAGGCGGCCGAGCGCGAGCCTTTCCCTGCGTCGTAGCGTGGGAGGAGGCCCGCCCGACCTCCGACGGAGCGACACCGGGCCTCCGAGCGTAGAACGACGGAGAGGTGATCATGGAGTTCGGTGTGTTTATCCAGGGCTACAACCCGAAGCAGCGGTGGGGCAGCGATCCGGGCGCCTCGGAGCACCGGGCGTTGATGGACGACCTGGACTACGTCATCGCAGCAGACCGCGCCGGCTTCAAGTACGTCTGGATCTCCGAGCACCACTTCTTGGAGGAGTACTCGCATCTCTCCGCGAACGACGTCTTCAGCGGGTACCTCGCGCACGCCACCGAGCGGATCCACATCGGTTCGGGCATCTTCAATCCCCTGCCCCAGGTCAACCACCCGGTCAAGGTGGCCGAGCGAGTCGCGACCTTGGACCACCTCACAGATGGCCGGTTCGAGTTCGGCACGGGCCGTGGTGCCGGCAGTCACGAGATCCTCGGGTTCCTGCACCGAGAGGGCATCACCGACACCTCCGCGACGAAGGACATCTGGGAGGACGTCATCGCCGAGTTCCCCAAGATGTGGTTGGAGGACGAGTACCCGGGCTACGAGGGCAAGTACTGGTCGCTGCCGCCGCGCAAGGTGCTGCCCAAGCCGTACGGCAAGGCGCACCCCGCGATGTGGTACGCCGCGGGCAACCCGTCCAGCTACGCCATGGCCGCCCGCAAGGGTCTCGGCGTGCTGGGCTTCTCCGTCGGCGCGATCGACGAGCTGGCACCGGTGTTGGCTGCCTACAAGAAGGAGGTCGTCAACGCCGAGCCGGTCGGCGCCTTCGTCAACGACAACGTCATGGTGACGACCGGCGCGTTCGTCACCGAAGACCGGGAGGCGGCCGTGCGCTCCATGGCCGCGAGCAGCATGACCTACCTGCAGAGCAACGTGTACCGCTATCACGACACCTTTCCCCGGCCCGATTGGGTGCCCGCTTGGCCGGAGCTCATCCCGGCGCCGACCGAGGACATGATCCGCAGCACGATCGGGACGCCGGGGGCCGTCATGGGAACGCCCGACGATGCCCTCGAGGGCTGCCGCGACTGGGAGGCGGCCGGTGCCGATCAGCTCGTGTTCGGTCTCGGCACGGCGACGAAGGAAGAGACCCTGGAGACCATCCGCCTCCTCGGGGAGCACGTCATTCCGAAGATCGACACCGACCCCGTCCACAGGACCACCCGGATGAGGGCGACGGCACCATGAAGAGGTCGGCGTGGGATCCCGCTATGGGGTGACCGTGAGCGGGAAGCGCCGGGTCCGGAACCGGCCCCCCTCGACGAGCGTGAGATCCATCTCGATCGCCCACAGACCCGGTGGCACCGCATAGCCGAGGCCCGGCACCCGCGAAGCGGTCCCCACCAGGAGCGGTATCGACCGCTCCTCCCCCGGTGCAATCGACATCTGGATCCCGACCATGGCCTGTGCGCCGGCGAAGCCGCCCACGACCTCACCCGACGACGGATCCACCACGACCCCCGTCACCCGGCCGTTGGTCAACACGCGGAGCTCTTCGGACCGCAGATTGCGGACGTACATCGTGCCCTGGAAGCTGTAGCCGGAGCGGACCTCGGTCGGTTGGTCCATTCGGACCTCGAAACGATCGGGAGGGGGAAGCGCCGCTCGCCTCGACCGGCCCGGCCTCGTCGTCTCGCCGGCGACGCCCACCCCAGGGTGTGGGTAGGCAAGAAGCCCGACGGTCAGGGAGACCTGATCGCCGAAGCGATCGTGGAGCCCGGCGGCGATCTCGACGGCCCAAGCGGCCAATCGAATGCGGGTCTGCGAAGCGTGACCCACCGCGAGCACCGCATCGGGGCGGACGGTGCGCAGTTGCTCGACCGCGGCGCGGATCTCGTCGGCCCTGGTCATGGCCTTATTGTGACCGACGGTCGCAACACCCGCTCACGCGTCGGACACCGATCGGGCACGACGTGGTAGCCGCGGCGGCGATCACCCGGCTCCGGGACTCGACCTTCTACACGACGAGCGTCACGAGACCTCCCAGGTGGCGACCACGGACGGGGCGGAGCGCAGGATGGCGCCCGCGGGCTCGGTCGCGGCCACCAGCTCGACGTTGGTGAGTCGATCGAGCACGACGTCGAGGACGACGGCCAGCTGCTGACGGGCCAGGTGGTTGCCCGGGCAGTACTTCACCCCGAACCCGAAGGTAAGGATCTCCGACGGCTCGCGGCGCGGGTCGAAACGGTCGGGCTCCGGGTAGCGGTCGGGCTCGCGATTGGCGGCGGCGATCCCGCCGAGGACGAAGGCACCCTCGGGGAGCTCCGTCCCGGAGATGACACCCCCGTACGGCGCCCGACGTGGCAGGAGCGGCACGGCGGGCTCGCAGCGCAGCAGCTCGTGGACGATGTTCGGCCGCAATTCGGGATGTTGCCGAGCCGTCTCGAGCACACCCGGCTGGGTGAGGAGCGCCCACAGCAGGCTCGCCATCGAGTCCGACGTCGTCGTCGCACCCACCGAGAAGAGCAGGCGGACGTGGTTGATGATCTCCTCGTCGGTCAACCTCTGCCCGTCACGCTCGGCGCTCGTGAGCCGCGAGAGGACGTCGTCGCCGGGCGACCGGCGCCGCTCGTCGAGGACGGGCTGGATGGTCGCCGTGATCTCCCGCACCGCGGCGGGGCTGTCGAGGTCGCTGAAGGCCTCGCCGAACATGGCAAGCGCCAACTGTCGCATCCGCTCCTCGTCGCCCCGGGGGAGCCCGAGCTTCCTGCTGATCGCCCAGAACGGCAGCACCCGGGCCAGTTCGGCCACCAGGTCGGCCTCGCCGCGGTCGACGAAGCCGTCGACCACCTCGTTGGCCAGCGGCGTGAGCTCCTCTTCGACGAACCGCGTGACGGCGCGCGAGCGGAAGGCGGGCGTGGCCAGCTGCCGGTAGGCGTCGTGCCGAGGGTTCTCCATGGAGATGAAGGTGTCGCCCACCTGGAGCATGATCGTCTCCTGGTACGCCGGTGCACCCGGGAAGTGCTGGTCGTCCATGAAGAAGGCGCGGAGGTCGTCGAACCGGCCGATGAGGTAGGCGGGGAGGCCCATCATCTTCACCTCGGTGAGGCCGGGGCGCTCCCTCACCTCTCGGAGGAGGGCGTGCAGAGCGCCTCCTGGCAGGGGGTCGAGAGCGACGTCCACGTCGATGGAGGTGGTGGTCATCTCCGGTGCTCCTTTGGATCCGGGGCAGCCCCGAGACTGCCGGTATCCGTGATGTGAACGCATCGTCCCACTTCGGAGGCTGCGCTGCATGCGGGCCACGGCGACCCGGATCAATGAAAGATGTTGACGGCCCGTGCGATGACCAGACCCAGCACGAGGAGCGACGCGATGGACTGCAGGCTCATGGCCATCTTGGCCCAGTGGGACAGCGGCATCACATCGGTCGGGCTGAAGGCGAGATTGTTCGTGATTCCGAGATAGAGGTAGTCGAGGAACGTCGGCCGCCAACCGGGACGGGAGACGTCGGGGTTGAGATCCTGGGGGAAGGCGAGATCCGGATACCGACGCACTCCATGCGCCCGCTCTCCCGGCCCACCGATGTCGAGCTCCCAGTAGAGCAGTGCGAACGTGATGACCAACGCCACCCAGACGAGCCCGCCCGCCCGGAGGAGCGCATTCGCCGAATTGGTGATGTCTGCCGATCCGACGATCAAGGCGTCGGTCAGGGCCACCGTGGCATAGGTCGTGCTCAGGGTGAGCACCACGAGGAGGGCGACCTGGACCGACCGGATGCGTCGACCCCGACGGTCGATCCGCCCGGGGTCCAGGATCAGCATGGAAACCAGGAGCACGAGGGTGATCGACGGCGCGAGCCACCGGGGCCCGGGGAAGAGCCGGTCGGGCATGAGCAACGGGAGTGCGGCGGCCACCAGGAGCGCTACGACGACCGGGAGACGGGGCTCTCCCGCTTCACCCGACCCGGTGTCCTGCGCCGCTGCGGTGTTTCTGCCTGGCGGCGGCCAACTCATCTCACGCGGGTGCGCTTAGCGAACGCGCCTCGGCAGGAGCGCACCGATGAGCCAGAAGAGGGGCAGGAAGATCCCGATGATGAACATGATCCAATGTCCCTTTCGGATCGACATGATGCCCAGGGTGATCATCAGCACTACGTAGATGACCGCCCACAGCGCGACGAATGCACCACTCGTGGTGTCCGCGAATACCGGCATTGCGTCCCCTCTCTCGCCCCTTTGGGACCACCCGAGGTGATTCTCCCACGCTCCGGTGGAGCCCAGTTGGACGGGCGGTCCCTCGGGCTGGGGGACTAGCTAAGTGGGGCCCCGGTCGGGCGCGATCTCCGCCAGCTTCGACCAGGTCGTGCCCGGCACCTCGACGTTGATGATGTCGGGCACCTCCTCGATGAGGGCCGGCAGCTCCTGCATCGCCGCCTGGAAGTGCGCCGACCCCACGTGCGCGGCCCCCGCGTCGGCGTCGCGAAACGCCTCGAGAAGAACGACCTCGTTGGGATGCTCCAGGCTTCTCGACCACTCGAACCACAGGTTGCCGGGCTCCCCCCGAGTTGCCTCGGTGAAGGCGCGTACCCTTTCGGGCCAGTCGTCGACGCACTCGGGGCGCGCCTTGAACTTCACGACGATGAGGATCATCCGGCACAAGCGTACCCAGGGGAGCGCCCGCAGCTTCCTCCAGCAGCAGGCGCGCCTCGTCGTCGTGGCCCTCCTGCCGGAGCAATGCCTGGGAACAGTCTGAGAGATTCCTGAGCGGCGGTCAGCGGTGGAAGTAGCCGGTCATCAGGTCTCGGATGACCGCATCGATGGGCTGACCGCTCACCTCGATCGATCCTCGCCAGGGCGTCGCAAGGGCAAACAGCAGCGCAACGCTGAGTCCGATCACGATCGAGAGACTGACCGCGACCAAGGCTCCTCGAAGACCGCTTCGGATCCCGACGATGCTCGTGTTGACGATGAGCGCCAACCCCGTCACGACCACCGTGAGGGCATAGAAGTCGGGCAGGCCGCGCTCCGCGGCCGCGAGGCGCTGCCGTCGCGCGCTGGTGAGGGAGTCGATCGTGGCCAGCAGCTCGTTGCTCGACGACACCGGGATGTCGTGCCGGGCGGCCTGGGTCCTCACGGTCCGCTCCAGGGTCGCCAGCGCGTTCCCGGTCGCCGGGTCCTCACCGTTCTCGGCCGCGTTGCCGTGCCATTCGTTGGCTCGGGTGGCCTCCAGGTAGTTGAGGAGCGCCTGCTGGATCGGGGTGGATGCGATCCCGGGGGCCGTCGACGCCCACGCCAGAGTGGCGGCGTCGGCCGCCTCGCTGCTCACGACAGCCTGCGCCGACGAGAGGGCGTTCGCCTCGTTGGCCAGGGTCAGCGCCGTAAGGAGGGCGAAGGCCGCCGCGAAGGCCGTCATGAGCGCAGCGGCGATCGAGCACGCGTGGTCTCGCTCGTCCGGTGGGATGAGCGCCCGGGCGAGCCACCGACTGCCGAACGCCACGCCGAGCGCGATCACCAGGCAGAGCACCACCAGGAGCCAGACGGACTGCGAGGTGACCCAGACCACGCCCGGTCACTCTAGGGGTTCGACCTCGCCACGGGCTTCTCGAGCACGGCCATCCGGTGTTTGCCAACATGGGAGGCCCGGGAGGAGACCATGACGATCAAGGGTTACCGCACCGCCGTCCTGCCGCCGCAGAGCGCCACGATCACCGCCCCCCGCTTCGACGTGGGGAGCATCGACAACGTGGGCGTCCACCTCGTCGACGAGTCCGGCGTGGAGGGCTTCGGCTACGCGTACGTCTTCGACCGCCACTCCGCCAAGGCGGTGGCGGAGCTGATCGAGGGCTTCGCCGACGCCTACGTGGGCGCGGAGCCCCAGGAGCTCCGGCGCGTCCGGTCGACCCTCCTCGTCAAGAAGGTGAACTTCCTCGGGCTGCGAGGGCTCGCCCGCCTGGCAGCGGCCGCGCTCGACATGGCCGCGTGGGACCTGCTCTGCAAGCTGCACGACACCAACCTGATGGGGTTGGTCGGCCTCGAGCGGACCGAGGTGCCCGGCTTCACGGCAGCGGGCCTGTGGTCGGGCCTGAGCCCCGAGGACTGCGCCCGGATCGCACCCGAGGTGGCCGGGGAGTTCCACTCGCCCCACGTCAAGATGTGGCTCGGAAGCAGCGACCTCGGCTTCGAGGCCGAGCGCATCGCCGCCGTGCGGCAGGCGCTCGCACCGGGTGCCGGGCTCATCATCGACGCCGCACAGGCCTACGACTGGCGGACGGCGGCCCGGTTGGCCAACAAGGTCGAGGACCTCGACATCCTGTGGTTCGAGGATCCCGTCGAGTACGAGGACCTCGACGGGCTCGCCGCGCTGGGTGAGGCGACGGCGGTCCCGCTCGGGACGGGCGAGCACGTCTACGGCATCGACCATCTCAAGCAGCACCTCGACCTCGGGGCGCTGCAGTACCTGGTGCTCGACATGGAACGGATAGGTGGCATCACCGACTTCCTGGCGGCCGCCGCCCTCTGCGACGCCTACCGCGTGCAGCTCGTCAACCACTGCTTCCCCCACCCCTCCATGCAGGTGTTGGCCACGGCCGGCACGGGGAGCTGGTGCGAGCTCGCCCCCCTGTGGGACGGCTACTTCGGCAAGCTCGACGTCCGCGACGGCCTGGTCCAGCTCGACCAGCGCGCTCGGGGCATCGGCCTGGAATTCGTCCACCCACCCACATGAGCGACGGCGGATCGCACGCCCGGGCATCGGTCGGCGAACCGGATCCCGTGCCCCAGCCGGCCGGGATGATCGACCCCGACGACCTGTCCGACGCCGGCTTCACCGTCGGAGGTCGCCGGACCGGGACGGTCACCTTCCTGCCCGAGCCCGAGCCGCTCCCGCGGCGCTACACCGTGATCTCCGTGGACGACCACGTCGTCGAGCCGCCGGACCTGTTCGTGGGACGCATGCCGGCGGTCTTCGCCGACCGCGCCCCGAGGGTCGTCGAGACCGAAGAGGGAACCCAGCTCTGGGAGTTCGAGGGCAAGCGCTATCCGAACATCGGGTTCAACGCGGTGGTGGGCCGCCCGGTGATCGAGGCGTCCTTCGAGCCCACCCGGTTCGACGAGATGCGCCGCGGCGCCTGGGACGTCGAAGCCCGCGTCAAGGACATGGACGTCGACGGCGTCTACGCCTCCCTCAACTTCCCTTCGGCGCTGTTGGGCTTCGCCGGCCAGCGGCTGCAACGGGACACCCGGGACCCGGCCCTCGCCCTCGCCCTCGTCCGCGCCACCAACGACTGGCACCTCGAGGCCTGGGCCGGATCGCATCCGGACCGCTTCATCCCCTGCCAGATCCCCTACTACCTCGATCCCGAGGTGGCAGCCACCGAGGTCCGCCGCAACGCCGAGCGCGGGTTCAAGGCCGTGACGTTCGCCGAGGCGCCGGAGAAGCTCGGCCTGCCCTCATTGCACACGCGCCACTGGGATCCCCTGATCGAGGCCTGCGCGCAGACGGGCACCGTCATCTGCCTCCATATCGGCTCGTCTTCGAGCTTGCCCGCCACGGCCCCGGACGCCCCTCCCGACGCGATCGGGGTCCTGGCCTTCGGCTTCGCCATGTTCTCGGCCGTGGACTGGCTCTACTCCCTGGCTCCGGTCCGCTTTCCCGACGTCAGGATCGCCATGTCCGAAGGCGGCCTGGGCTGGGTGCCGGGCCTCATCGACCGCCTGGACCACGTGGGCAAGTACCACGACATCTACGGGACGTGGACCGGCATCGACCTGACGCCCACCGAGGTCTTCCAGCGCAACTTCTTCCACTGCGCGCTCGACGATCCCTCTGCCATGCGCCTCCGCGACAGGATCGGCGTGGACCACATCCTCCTCGAGGCCGACTACCCCCACCTCGACTCCAGCTGGCCCCTCACCCAGGAGGTGGTGGGCCGCCAGGTCGAGGCGCTCGAGCCCTCGGAGGTCCGGCGGGTCACCTGGGAGAACGCGGCGGAGCTGTTCCGCCACCCCGTCCCGGCCCAGGTGGTCGCCGACGTGGAGATCCCCGCGGACGGCGGGAGTCGATGACCGGTCCACTGCTCGACGGCAGGGTCGCCGTCGTCTCGGGCGTCGGCGAGGGCCTGGGCCGGGCCATCTGCCTCAAGCTGGCGGAGCACGGCGCCAAGGTCGTCGCCGGTGACATCGACGGACCCGCCGTGGAGACGACGCTGCAGGCCGTGCGGGCAGTCGGAGGTCAGGCGACGGGGCGCACGACCGACATCCGGGATCCCAGGGTCCTGCGAGTCCCTCGTGCAGCTCGCCTGTCAGAGCTACGGGGGGATCGACATCCTGGTCAACGATGCCTACGACGGCGGCGACTTCCGGCCCTTCGAGGCAGCCGACCTCGACCGCTGGCGGGCCACCGCCGATGTCAACCTCTGGGGGACCCTCCAGATGACCAAGGCTGCGCTCGATGCGCTGAAGCGGTCACCAAGCGGTCGGGTCGTCATGATCTGCACCCATGGCGTCGAGCTGATCCAACCCCGCTTCGGCGCCTACACCGCCTCCAAGGCCGCGCTCGCCCATCTGACCAAGCTCCTGGCCTCCGAGCTCGGTGAGTACGGGATACGCGTCAACGGGGTCTTCCCGGGCCCGATCCTCGGTCGGGCGCTCGTGAGCCACCTGCAACACCTCGCCGATACCCGCTCGTCCTCCCTGGAAGAGGTCCAGCGGGAGTTCGCCGCGCTCAACGCGTTGAAGTACCTCGTCCCGCCCGAGGAGATCGCGGGCTCGGTGGTCTTCCTCTCCTCGGACCTCTCGCTCCCCGTGACGGGGCAGGCGCTCTACGTGAACGCCGGAGAGGTCTTCCACTAGCGAGCCGCCGTCGCCGGATCCCAGGGTTCGCGCCCAAGGGGGCGGGCGGCTCTAGTCGACGATGCCGAACCGATCGAGGCCGTAGGCCGCGATGGCGTTGCCGCGCAGGACCTTGCGGCACTCCTCGGCGTTCATGCCGGCTGCCACGAAGAGCTCGCGGGCGATCTTGCGGGAGTGCGGGAACGTCCCGTCCGAGTGCGGGTAGTCCGTCTCGAAGAGGATCTGGTCCACTCCCACGTCGTGGCGGACCTTGAGGCCGAAGAGGTCGTCGAAGACGCAGCCGAAGACGCGTCCTCGCACCTGCTCGCTGGGAGCGATGCCACCCTCGACGCCCCCGCGGCCGTCCCGCCACACCTCGTCCATGCGCTCCAGCTGGAAGGGGATCCAGCCCACCTGGCTCTCGGCGTAGGCGATCTTCAGATTGGGGAATCGCGAGAGGGTGCCGGAGAACACCCAGTCGCAGAGCGAGCCCTGCGCATTCTGCGCGTAGAGCGACATCGAGGTCGCGAGCGGCGCGTCCGGAGAGGTCGACGGCATCGACGACGACGAGCCGATGTGCATGGACACGGTCGTCGCCGTCTCCTGGCAGGCCTCCCAGAGCTGGTCCCACTCGCCGCTGTACATCGTCGGGAAGCCCAGCTTTGAGGGGTTCTCGGTGAAGGCGATCGCATGGCTGCCCTTGGCGGCACACCGGCGCACCTCGTCGGCGGCGAGACGGGCGTCCCAGAGCGGGATCAGGGTCAGCGGGATGAGCCGGCCCCGGGCGTCACCGGCGCACCACTCGTCGACCATCCAGTCGTTGTAGATGCGCAGACACGTCAGGGCAAGATCCTTGTCGGAGCGCTCGGCGAAACCTTGGCCGGCAAACCGCGGGAAGATGTTCGGGAAGTTGATGGCGGCCTCGACATGGTTGACGGACATGTCGGCGAGCCGCTCGGCCTTGTCGTAGGTCCCGGGTCGGAAGTCCTCGTAGGTCGCCGGGACGTTGCGCTGTTCCCGGCGCGGGATGCCGGCCGGGGCGTGCAGCAGCCCGGTGGGCACGACGAGGTCCTCGTACAACCACAGGTCGCACCAGATCCCGTCCTCGGCATTGCGCTCAAAGCCGTAGTGGCCGCCCTCGAAATTGAGCTTGACCCGCTCCCGTGAGACCCTCGGACCCCGCTCGCGCACCGACGCCGGGAGCTCTCGCTGCCACAGGTCCCTTGGCTCCATGACGTGGTCGTCGACCGAGATAATCAGGGGAAGCTGGTCCTCCGGCGGCGTGATCTCTACCATGACCAGACTCTATCCGTCGGCTGGGACGCCCGAGCTCCCGGGGACGCACTCCGACTGCGATATTTTTTTTTTTCTTCCTTCTTTTTTTTTTTTCTTTTCTCTTTTTTTTTTTTTTTTTTTTTTTTTTTTTTTTTTTTTTATTAATTTCGAGACGATCGGAGGGGATCCGAGAGGCGATGCGGCCGGGTCCGACTCTCGATGACAACCTGTTCACCTCGATGACAACCTTTTCACCGATGGACGTCACCTTCGGAAAGGCGGCGGGTCCGGCGTTTTCCTTTTTCTTTCTCTCCTTCTCCTCTTTCCTCTTCTTTTTTTTTTTTTGCGAGGTTCTTATCGGAGAGGATCCGAGAGGTCTTTCTCCGATCGCGTTTTTTTTTTTCTTTTAGCACCATCGTCGCCGGGCCCACCCTCTCTCTCTCTTCTCTTTTTCCTTCTTTTTCCTTTTTTTTTTTTTTCTTTTTTTTTTTTTCCTTTTTTCTTTTTTTCTTCCTCCCTTCTCCTTCTCCACTTCGTCTTCTCGCCCCCGGGCCGACATCTCGATCGACCAGCCCTGCTCACGTCGATCAACCACACCGTCGACTGTCACGGCATCCGATGCACGCCGGCGAGCAGGTCGTGTACCACGTGCACACCCACTTGACCGTCTACCTCACGGAGTCTGCGGCCGATCCCGCCCGGATCGGCATCGTCCAGCCGGTCGCGGCGCAGAGCTCCTCACGGCTCCGCTTCCCGCGGCCAACTGCTACTACGGCCCACTCCACCCAACGCTCATCCACATCTCACCCCGCACACGCCCCCCACCCCGGCGGCGAGCACCATCGCGCCCCGCCGCGATCCGCCTCGGTTCGCACGAGGGACATCCAGATCGACGTCGGCTCGCCCGCAGTGGCTCCGAGAACGGTCGACTGGAAGAAGACGAGGCTGTAGGAGCCCGGTCGTTCCTGCCTCCCGACACGGATCCCGGAGACAGGGCTACGACGGCGACGGGAAACGCTGGGCGAGCCGCTGCGTCAGCGCGGGCCACACGACCGGATCGTGGCCAGGCACCAGCTCGTAGCCACGCTCGTCGGCCAGGCGCTTGAGCCGACGAATGGGCTCGATCGTGGCCTCGGCCGGCACGTCGATGTGACCGCCCACGGCCCTCTCGTACTCGATGTTCTCCGTCAGGTCGGCGGCGTCGAAGGCGAACACGATGCCCCCTCCCCCGACCGACTCGTCCAGGCCCACCGCGAAGCTCTGGTGCCCCGGCGTGTGCCCCGCAGTCAGAACAGCCTCGACCCCCGGCGCGATCTCGGCGTCACCCTCGGCGAGGCACCAGTCGATGCCGGGGTCGTCAAAGTCGATACGGAAGATGCCGTTGTTCTCGGGCCCGTCGGAGCCCGAGAGCCCGTAGGCGACCTCGGATCGCTGGGCGTGGACGGGCACCCTGCCGGCGAAGTGCCGCAGCCCACCCGCGTGGTCGTTGTGCAGGTGACTCACCGCCACCGCGACGATGTCCTCCATCGCTATGCCCGCCTCCGCCAGTGCCTCCTCGAGGGGATCGCCCGGCCCCGGCAGCACCGGTCGAAAAGCCGGGTCGCCATGGAATCGGCGCCGCAGGGCGGGGTCGCGGATCAAGGCCGGATTGAACCCGGTATCGAGCAAGAGCCAGCCCCCGTCGCATTGGAGGAGCACGCCGGGAACGGGCTCGACGAGGCGCTCGGAGTCGGGCGCGCCGTGCACGGAGACGGACTTCGGCAGGTCCTCCCATCCGAGCGTCAGGAGCACCACCCGGCGTACTCCCGAGGCCGAGCTCGTCACCTCGACTCCTGCCAGCCTCGATCGGCCGGACGGTGCCATCCGTCCGACGCGAGGTCGCGGTCCTGCAGGTCGGCGAGCGCCGGGGCAACCGCGCCGACGAACACCTCCGCCGTGCCGTCACGTCGAACGATGAGAACGACCTGGCTCACGCGAACCAATCGAGCGGTGATCTGCCCCCGCTCCCGGCGGATCAGGACCTCGGAGTCCGGATGCATCCCGGTGAGGCAACGCCACCGCTCCCGGTACTGCGGGCCGACCTCCAGCAGACGGTCCTCGTCTGGCCACAACCGGGCTGCGTCCGAGGGCCGTTCGAGGCGCGCCAGATCGCTGTCGAGGTCGTGAACCCAGGTGACGTCTGCAAAGGGGGCGGATGTCACGCTCGCGAGACCGGCGGGCGGATCGTCACCCTCGCCCGTCGCGCGGATCTCGAGCTGCCCGCTGAACGCCTGGGCAGCGTCGAGAGGATGATCGGCAGCCGTACCCGGCCGGGGACGGCGAACGTCGGCAAACCAGCCGTCGGGGGTCTGCAACCAGATGACGTCGCTCGGCTCCCGCCAGGCGCCCCCGTCGATCGAGCGACCTTCCCGGACCCAGGCACCCTCGAACCGGCGAAGCTCGAGAGGCGGGCGCGTGGCAAATCCCCGAACCGTCATGCTCCCAGCCGCTCCCGGAGCGTCCGGTGGAATCGGAGGATCGGCTCCTCGTGCGTGCGAGCCAAGGGGCCGACCTCGAAGGCGGGCGAGCCGGCGGCCGATTGGAGGCGTTCGCAGATGACGATGTCCTCCGAGAGGAACTTGCGGACCTGCTCCACGAGATACTCGCCGTCCGCTTCGGGTTCGGCCCGGACGCGGAGGGTCAAGTGCGTACGATCCGGCGACAGTGGCACGGCGTCGTAGGTGGCGAAGTAGTCTCTCGTTGGTTATTAGCATCATATTTTTTAATAACATTTTAACACCTATTTTATTTCGTTTATTTATTATTAGCTAATACTTAAATTATTCGCCGGTACCCTTCGTCGACGGCGAGGCCTCCTCGTCATCGATTTTCTTCAACGGCTCCATGCTCTACCAGTTGTCCCGTGATCGACTCCCACTCGAACCGAGCGATGTGTCGTAGGCGTGCCAGCGAGTCGTGGTGCAGGTAACACGAGGTGATACACGTCGATGTGGTTCTCTACGAGGAGCTTCCAGTTGCAGTCGACGCGTGTACTCCGCCTTTTCTCGTTGGACCAGCGCCATCGGTCCTCCGCCGGAGAGGAAGTTGCTCGAGTCGGCTGTCCAGGCTCGCCCATCGCGTTGCGGCGAAGCTCCGGCGCGTCGGCGGCGGGGATTCGGCGAAGACCATGCCGTGCCATTCGCGACACTTCGGCCGGGCGTAGCCCCACGTCGGCGCTCTCGAGGTCAGCGAACTTGCTCGCTCCTGCTTGCGGTACTCGCATGAGGTCGCCGTCGAGGTCGTAGCTCCACTGGTGGTACGGGCAGGTCACGAAGCTGCCCGAGCTCCCCGGACCCTTCGAGCAGGGTGATGCCCCGATGCCGGCACAGGTTGTGGAAGGCGCGCAGCTCCGCCGTCCTCGCCGACGCACGCACGACGAGCGGGATGCCCGCCGACCGTCACCGTGACGTAGTAGCCCGGGCGCCAGCTCCTCGCCCGACGCGACCAGGGCCCAGGACCGGGCGAAGAGGCTCGCGTCGTTCGATGTCGAGGAACTGCGCGTTGGTGTAGAGCTCGCCGACCTCCGTGAGGCTTAACCCGGCCGCCCCGTATTCGTGCGAACCCAGCCGGGTGAGCGTCATCCGCGCTCCGGTGCTGATTTCGACCCGCCCCTTTGCGCCACCGCGGGAGCCGCCGGAGGTCCCTGCGCGGCCCGCTCGTCGAGGTAGTCGCGCCCCGTCATCCCGAGCCGCCGCATGGCGGTCCCTGTCGAGCGCCTCGAGCACGCAGCGGTGCGCGAAGAGGGCCGTGATGTTGTTGCCCGAGTCGTAGGGGGGGCTGACCTCGACGACGTCCATTGCCACCATGCCGACTTCGGCGCACATACGCCGGACCGCTCCGCAGCACCTCCGCGCTGGTGAGGCCGCCCGGTTCGGGCGAGCCCGTTCCGGGCGCGTGGGCCGGGTCGACGGCGTCGACGTCGACCGAGATGTAGAGGTGATCGGCGCTGCCCGAGAGCGCCTCGTCGATCGCCCGCTCCAGCACCGTCTCGAAGCCGTGCCGCTGCACCTCGGCCATGAAGTGCGAGTGCATCTGCTGCTCTTCCATCCATGCCACGATGTCGGGGGTGGGCCAGTAGCCGCGGAAACCGACCTGGACGAAATTGCGGCCCAGGACCGCACCGCTCTCGATGAGCCGCCGCATCGGCGTGCCGTGGCCCGCCAGCACGCCCTGCATGTCCGGGGCGGTGTCGGCGTGAGCGTCGAAGTGGACGATGCCGATCTTGCCGTGGCCGTAGACGTCGGCCACGGCGGTGGCCGCCGGCCACGTGATGCCGTGGTCGCCGCCCAGGATGACCGGAATGGCGCCGCCCTCGAGGATCTCGGCGACGAAGGTCCGGATGTTCTCGTAGGTGCGCTCTGTGCTGCCGATGATGATCTCGGCGTCGCCGTAGTCGCACACGGTCAGATGCTCGAAGGGGTCGACCCGCACGTGCAGGTGAGGACGGCTCCATGGCGGCGCGGGGAGGTGGTCGCACGTCCGTATGGCCTGCGGACCCAGGTGGGTGCCCGAGCGGGTCAAGGCCGTGCCGTCCCACGGTGCTCCGCCGACGGCGACGTCGACGCCACCGGCGCGGAGGTCCTCGGGTGTCAGGCAGACGGGCAGCTTCATGAAGGTGGGGATTCCCTGCCACGCCAGCTCGAGCTCGTAGCGGTGTCAGGTTGATCGGGCCCGGGCGGCCGTCTCGCTCACAGGGTGCTCCTTGCGGCTCGGTGCCTCGCCGGCGGATCCGGCGCGGTCTGCTCACTCGAACGGCGACCCGGGGATCGACGACTGCCTGCAGGCATGTCGACGAACCGCGTTGATGACGACGTAGAACACGCCGAGCACGAGCGTGACGCCCGCCGATGGCGGGGAAGTCGGCCGCGGGGATGCTCTGGTCGGTGTAGAGGCCGATGCCCGGCCAGGCGAAGACGGTCTCGACGACCACGACGCCGGCGAACATCAGCCCGACCTGCAGACCGGTCATCGACAGCGCGGCCGCTGAGCGAATTGCGCAGGGCGTGGCGGAAGAGAACGGATCCGTTCGGTCAGCCCCTTGGCCCGTGCCGTGCGGACGAAGTCCGAGCGCATGGAGGCGTGCGAGCGAGCCGCGCAGCACGCGGCCGATGGACACGGCGGGGCCGAGGGCGACGCAGAGCGCCGGGCAGGATCAGGTGCTCGCACGCCGTCCCAGGCCATGGTGAACTGCCGGTGGAAGAGGGTGTCGATGACGATCATGCCGGTCGGGCCCGGTCGGCGCGTTGGTGTACGCCGGTGTCACCCGCTGGCCGGGAGCCAGGTGCAGGTCGCCGTTGAGGACAGCAGGATGCCGAGCAGGGCCAGGAGGAAGGACGGGGACCGAGGCGCCGGCGATCATGAGGACGCGGAAGACGCCGGCGCCGCGCCACCGGCCGGCCGAGGCCAGCCCGAGCAGCGGCACCGAGGACGAGCGCGAGCACCAGCGCCGGCGATGCGTGAGCTCGAGGGTGGCCGGGCAGGTAGGTGCGCGATGTCGGTCGACACCGGGCGGCGGGTCCGCAGCGAGTCCTCGAGGTTGCCGTGGAGCAGGCCCGTCACGTAGTGGAAGTACTGGTCGATGAGCGGGCTTGTCGTAGCCGAGGATCGCGGACTCTCTTGGCGATGGCGGCCTGGCGAGGCGTTGGCGCCGAGGTAGGCGTGGACGGGGTCGGTGTGGCTGAGCTTCTGCAGGACGAAGATGACGGCCGTCAGCACGAGCAGGATGAAGCACCATGGCGATCAGCCGCTTGGCGATGAACTTGGGCAGCTCGCTCATCGTGCCCGCACCGGTCGGCGTCGGCGACGGCGTCGCCCGAGCAGGTTCGGCCGCCAGGGCCAGCAGGAACGACGACGATGCCCGGCATGACCGGGACCCACCACTCCTGCAGCAGGTACTGCAGGCCCGCGGGCGGCCATGGCACCGAGCTCGGGGGCCGGCGCGGGCGCGCCGAGGCCGAGGAACGACAGTGACGGCCAGGGTCACGACCAGGTTGCCGACGTCGAGGCTGGCGGTGACCACGATGGCCGGCACGGCCCCGGGCAGCAGGTGGCGGAAGGCCCGGCGGACAGGGCCGGCGCCGGCCAAGCGTGGCCGCCTCGAGGTGTGGGCGGGCGGCCAGGGCGCGGACCTCGCCGCGGATGATCCGGGCGTAGAAGGGCCACCAGACGATGGCGACGGCGATGAGGGTGTGGGCGTAGCTCGGGCCCGAGGGCGGCGACGACGGCGATGGCCAGCACCGGGCCCGGGCAGGGCCAGGAAGAGGTCGGTGATGCGCATGAGCAGCGTTGTCGACCCAGCCGCCGGCGACCCCGGCGACCAGGCCGATCGGTCCCGCCGATGACGCACGCCCGACGTGACCACGATCACGACGCCGAGCAGGCTGGTGCGCAGCCCGAAGAGGACACGGCTGAAGATGTCGTGGCCGACCTCGTCGGTGCCGAGCAGGTGCCCGCCGTGGAACGGCGGGATGAAGGGGAGGCCGGACGGGCACGATCGGGTTGTAGGGGGCGATGCAGCGGGGCGAGGATCGCCAGCAGCACCAGGACGAGCACGAGCAGGACCGAGGCCGATCCGGTCCGACCATGCGTCGCGCCGGCGAAGCGCCCGGGCGCGCCCGCCGATCCGGGCCGTGCCGCGCCGGTGCACGCGTCGGGGACGAACGCCTCAGCGACCGCCATCAGGCACTCCCCCCGGTCGGCTGATCGGCGCGACCGACGGTGGCCATCGCCACCGGGCAGGCCGGCCAGGCGTCCCGCGACGCCGTCGACCGGCGCGGCGACGCCGGTCCGTCGCGCACGACGCGACTCGGCCGATCGGGCAGCGGGGGTGGAACGCGCAGCCGGTCGGGGGGTCGAGCGGGTTGGCCGGCTCGCCCTCGAGGCGGACCGTGCCCGCGCGCCAGGTCGGGGACGGTGGCGAGCAGGGCCCGGTGTAGGGGTGGGACGGGGTCGGCGCAGATCTCGTCGGCGGGGCCGATCTCGACGATGCGCCCGAGGTACATGACGGCGATGCGGTCGGCCACCATCCGGGCCGCGGCCAGGTCGTGGGTGACGAACAGCACGGCCATGCCCGAGCTCGCGCCGCAGCCGGCCGATGAGGTTGAGGACGGTCGCGGCCAGCGACACGTCGAGGGCGCTGGTCGGCTCGTCGCAGAGCAGGACCTCGGGCGGGACGACCGTGGCCCGGGCCAGGGCCACCCGCTGGCGCTGGCCGCCCGAGAGCTGGAGCGGCTTGGCCGCGGCCACCTCGGCGGGCAGGCCGACCAGGGTCAGGGCCGTCGCGGACCCGCTCGTCGCGCTCGGTCCGCGGCTCAGCCGCTCGTGAGCGCAGCCGCTCGCCGATCAGCTCGCCGACGTGAGCCAGGGGGTGAGCGAGGCGCCGGCGTCCTGGAAGACCATCTGGGGCCGGGCGCCGCGGCCGAACTCGATCGATGCCCGCGTCGACCGGCTGCAGGCCGGCGATGGAGCGCAGCAGCGTCGACTTGCCGCAGCCGCTCTCGCCCACCAGCGCCACCGCCTCGCCCTTGGCGAGCTCGAGGTCGACGCCGCGCAGGGCCTGGAGCTGCTGGCGCTTGAACGTCGGTGCCGACGGGGAAGCTCTTGTGGACGTCGTGGACCAGCACGGCCGGCGGCGGCCCGCCGATGCCCGGCTCGACCGCGCGGCCACGGGTCGGCGAGCGCGTCCTGCTGCGACGCCTCGGCCGGGCGACCTCGTGCCAGCGGACGCAGGCCACGTGGCGCGGCCGTCGGGCCGCGGCGCGACGCGTCTCCAGCTCGGGCAGCGTCGGCGTCGCACTCGTCGGCGTGGTGGTCGCACCGGGGGGCGAACGGGACAGCCGGGCGGGTGGGCCGCGGGTCGGGCGGCTCGCCGGGCAGGGTGACGATCGGGCCGGCTGCGGTCGGTACTCGAGCACCAGCCGGGAGCGCAGCAGGCCGACGGTGTAGGGATGGACGGGGCGCCGGAAGCACGCTCGGCGGCCGGCCCGACCTCGGCCAGGCGGCCGCCGTAGAGCACGGCGATGCGGTCGGCCACCTGGGCGGCGACGCCGAGGTCGTGGGTGACGAGGATGAAGCTCGTCCCGAGCTCGTCGCGCAGCGTGGCGCAGCAGCTCGCAGGATCTGGGCCTGCACGGTGACGTCGAGCGCGGTCGTCGGCTCGTCGGCGACGACGAGCGACGGGCTCGCCGGCGATCGCCATGGCGATCATCACCCGCTGGCGCAGGCCACCGGAGAGCTCGTGCGGGTAGGCGCGCAGGCGCCGCTCGGGCTCGGGGACGCCGACCGCGTCGAGCAGGCGGAGCGCCTCGGTCGTCGAGCCCGCGGCCTCGGCCACCTGGCGGCCGACCCGCATGGTCGGGTTGAGCGAGGTCATGGGGTCCTGGAAGACGGCGCCCAGGTGCGCCTGGCGCACGAGCCGGCGCTCCTCGGCGGCGGCCGTCACCATGTCGATGCCGCACACCCGCGCGACCCCGTCACCTGCGGCCGGGGTCGCGTCGGGCAGGAGACCGAGCAGCGTCAGGCCGAGGACGCTCTTGCCCGAGCCGGACTCGCCCACCAGGCCCGAGGATCTCGCCGGGCGCGACCTCGAGGGACACGCCGCGCAGCGCGTGCACGGTGCCGCCGCCCGGGTGAACGACACGTGCAGGTCCTCCACCGAGACGGTCGGGGTCCTACTCGGGAGACCGGCGACCATCGAGAGGCAGCGACCCCCGAGCAGCGGGACGCCGTTCTGCCTCGGCTCCGGCATCCTCGACGACACGGGAGCGGCGGCCGATCGACGACATACACGGTCATCCTTCCTACCACCGAGCGCGCCACCTCATGGAGCCATCTCGGATTGGTGGGCTGCCCACCAGCGGAGGCTCCTCCACCCGTCCCCGCTCGACCATCTGAGGCGATCGCACTGACGGCCGATTCGAACAGGCGATGACCCAACTCGGCCGTGGCCTCGGATGGTCGGCCCGTGACGCCGTTGACGGAGAGCGACGGGGCCGTGTAGCGGAAGACCAGGTCCTCGGTGCGGTCCTGGTCGTCGGCCATTGGCCAGCTGTGGCACGCGGACCATGCTCCGGGGCGAGCGCCAGCATCAGCGACGTCTCGGCTCGGTTGGCGTGCACGTCCTTCGCCGTCCGACGAGGGTCTCCGCGGCGATGCTCGGGGTCAGCGTCCTACCAGTTGAGCGACGCCGCAGCCGCAGGTCGGGCCGCTCGTAGCCGCAGGTGATCCGTCGGCGACCGCGAGTGCCGCTGCGTTGCCGAAGTGGCCGTTCACGCACGAGCAGCCGCCGGACGCCCGGTGCTGGCCGCCCAGTCGGCTACCGCGCGCGACGGCGTCCGCCAGGCCGCTCCGGCGTCGAGCGACAGCGTGCCCGGGCAGCGCCTGTCCCGTGGCCGTAGCTGCAGCCGATGGCGAGCGCCGGCAGCACCGGGGCGCCGGTGCGGCTCGAGACACGCCTCGGCAGAACGCCGTGCGCGATGATCGTGTCGGTGCCCGTCGGCAGGTGCGGGCCGTGCTGCTCGGTGGCGCCCGACCGGCAGCAGCGCGACTTCGTTCGGGCACGGTCGAGCATGTAGCGAGCGTCCGGCCAGGACAGCTCGTCCGACCGCACGGATCGAGGTGTCCTGTCCTCGGCCACCCGCCGGTCCGTCCGTCGTATCGCCATCTCGCCTCCATCGCCCGTTCAGAACATCGTCAGGTAGGTGTCGCGTTCCCAGTCGCGAGACCTGGGAGTGGTAGCGCCTCCCACTCGTCGACCTTCATGTCCACGTAGGCGGAGACGAACTCGTTCGGGGAAGACCGGGCGGGTCAGCGGGTCGGCATCGAAGGCCTCGATCGCCTCGAGCAGGTTGCGCGGCAGCCGGGTCGCCTGCGACGTCGCCGCCCGCCGGGCCCGGCGCCGCCCAGTCGTAGGTCAGGTCCTCGATCGGGTCACCCGGGTCGAGCCCCTCGGCGCACGCCCTCGAGCCCGGCGGCCAGCAGGAATGCCGCGGCCAGGTAGGGGTTGGCCGCCGAGTCCACGCCCCGGTTCTCGATGGCAGGGCCGGTTGCGGGGGAGGCGGAGCATGCACGAGCGGTTGTTGTCGCCGTAGGCGGCCCATGTCGGGCGCCCACGACACCGTCCCGTCGGAGAGCCGGGGCTGCAGCCGCTTGTACGAGTTGACCGTCGGCGTGCAGATGGCGGCCAGGGCCGGCGCGTGGCGCAGGATGCCGGCGGCGAAGCCGTAGGCCGTCTTGCTCCAGCCTCGGCCGCGCCGGTCCTCGGGGTCGCGGAAGAGGTTCTCGACCGGTCTCGACGTCGGTCAGGCTCATGTTGAAGTGGGCGCCCGAGCCCCACGCCTCGGTGTAGGGCTTGGGCATGAAGGTCACCATGAGGCCGACCTGCTTGGCGATCTGCTTGCGCCATGAGGCGGAAGAGCGTCATGCGGTCCGCCATGACGCAGCGCCGGCGCGTAGTCGAAGTCGAACTCGACCTGGCCGTCGCCGCCCTCGTGGTCGAAGCTGAAGGCCCCGAAGCCGCACTCGCTGCATGGCCTTCACCATCGGGTCGAGGAAGTCCATGACGTCGAGCGTCGCCTCCACGTCGTAGGCCGGCGGTCGGCCGCAGCCGGCCCGTACGGCTGGAGCGGCTCGAGGTACTCGTCGGCGGGCCGGGCCGGGCGCCGACGAAGGGCTGCACGACGTAGAGCTCGGGCTCGATCCCCAGGTGCATGCACGTAGCCCGCTCGGCCGCCGCGGCTCGATCTGCCGCTTCAGGACCGAGCGGGTGCAGTGGGCGAACGGCTCGGCGCCGCCGAAGTAGCAGGTCGGCCGTCATGTGGGCGAAGCGGCGGTCCCACGGGCAGGATGCACAGGGTGCTCGGGGTCGGGCACGGTCGACGCACTCGTCCTCGGTCGGGGTCATCTTGCCCGAGGTCGCCCAGGCCGCGGGGCGTATAGCGCTCGTGACCGGCCATCAGCTCGGGCAGGTGCGCGATCGGGCACGCATTTGGACTTGGCCCGCCCGGCGATGTCGATGAACGAAGCGAAGACGTACTCGACGCCCTTGCGCCTGCCAGGCTCGTCGACAGCTCTGCGTGCTGCTCGTCTACCTCGAAGATCGTGTCCATGTGCGCTCCCGTCTTGAAGGGGAGAGCCCGGTTGGTCGGAACCTCCCGGGCTTTTATCCCTCCGTGTCATGCCGCGTTCGCGGCATGTTCACCTCTCGGTCCAGACCACCTCGGCGTGGGCGCGGAACCCTAGGTGCGATTCAGTTGTCGTGGCCGTTCGACGTCGTCGACTCGACGTGCCGGTCTCGCTCCTGGTCGTGTAGCGTCGGCGGATCAGCCGGGGTGCAGGTCCGGCGCAGGTTGAGCATCTCGGGATCGGCGACGATGTGGGCCTGGGGGATGCCCTTCAGCCACGGTTGGGCCACCATGGTGTCGTCCTTGTCGGCGATGTTGAGCCAGCACCCGCTGCTCGACGGCGTTCTCGACCACCTTGTTGTAGGCGGCGTTCGAGCCGGTGGCCACCGCCTGGGTGTCGAGGGTCGCCTCGCCGGGCACGTTGTCGCAGGTCATGTACTCCAGGCCGCCGGTCGGGTCGAAGTTGATGTGCGTCCACGTGTAGGTGTTGTAGGTGTCGGGCCAGAAGTAGTCGATGAGCATGTTCGGGCGGCGGCGGCCCTTGGCCGCCGTGGACACCGACCCGACCCAGCCGTAGATCTCCGAGGTCTGGTAGCCGACCACCTTGGTCGTCAGGCCGTCGGCCTGCAGCTCGGCGCCGATGTCCTCGGCCAGGAGCTGGTCGTCGGGGGCGCCCGTGTCGTAGCCGACGGTGAAGGTCTTCTCCGACGCCGGCAGCGTCTTGACCGAGCTTCCTTGAGCTTGGACGGGTCGTAGGGGATGTTCTGCTTGCCGTACTGGGGCCGGGCAGGAGTGCCGTTCGGGCCGGCCTGCTTCGGCGACGGTGGCCCGGCCCGGGAAGACGCCGGCGACGAGGGCCTTGGACGTTGATCGCCTCGAGCAGGGCCTGTGCGGTTCTTCGGGGTGGTCAGGAAGCCCTTGTTCTCGTTGACGTAGACCGTCTCCGCCTCGAGGGTCGGCAGGTGTGTAGAACGGCGACGTTCGAGCTTCGTGCCTGTACTGGGCGATGGCCGATGTGGTCAGGTCGTGCAGGATGCGCGTCGAGCTGGCCGTCGTTGAACTCGATCTCCTCGGTCGAGAGGTTGTCGATCACGGGCATGTTGATCGTCGTGTAGTAGGGCTTGGGGCCCCAGTACTGCGGGAAGGCCTTCAGCTGGTACATCACGCCGACCTTGGCCTCGGTCAAGCGTGTACGGCCCGGTGCCGATGTCGTGGGTCTGCAGGTAGGTCTGGTCGTTGTCCGATCCCGGCGTTGGCGGCCAGTGCCGTCGGGCTCTCCATGGCCGGGCCGTAGGCCGAGGCCAGGTAGTCGAGGAAGGCGGTGTTCGGCTGTCTTCAGGGTGATCACGGCCGTGTAGGGGCCCGGGCGTCGGGACCGAGGCCGACGTCGGTCGACCATGTAGGCCGGGCCGCCGTTGACCGCCGCCCGCCGGGCGAAGTTCGGCGCGATGGCGGCCGAGGTGAAAGGCGTGCCGTCGTGGAAGATCACGCCCTGGCGCAGCTGGAACGTGTAGGTCAGCCTGTTCGGGGAGATCGTCCAGCTGGTGGCCAGCGAGGGGACGAGCACGCGCGCTGGCCGTGCCCGGCTTGTACTGGACCAGGCCCTGGTACATGTTGCGGGTCGAGGAGCAGGCCCTCGCCCGGCGTAGTAGACGTCGGGGTCGGGCGGCTGGCCGGGATCCTGCAGGAACGCTCAGGTGCAGCGTCTGGCTGGCGGCATAGCTGGTGCTGCTGGCGGCCCCCGCGACGGACGCTCCCGCCCAGGACCGGTATGACGCAGGGAGGCCGCGCCAACGAGAGCGACGGCACACCGCGCCGCCAGGAGAGAGAGTCGGCCGGGCATCAGGCCGCACCTCCGACGCACAGCCGAGGCACGGAGGGACGCCGAGCACGGAGAGCGCCTCGATGACCTCGTCCGTCGTCCGCCGGGCGCCGTGCCTGCAGGTACTCCATGGCGTCGAGGGCAGCGAGATGTCGGGCAGCGATGTCGAGCCGATCACGCAGTCCTCGATGACCCGTGTGTAGTAGTCGCGTTGGTGCGCGTCGACGAACGTGTAGTGGATGCAGACGTCGGTGAGCGCACCCGATCAGGACGAGCGTGTCGAGACGCCCAGACCCTGGAGGAGGATCTCCAGGTCCGTGGCGAAGAAGCACGAGTACCGGCGCTTGACGATGTGATAGTCGCCGGGAGCCCGGCGCCAGGGTCGGCCAGAGATCGGTCCCGGCGTGGCCCTCGACGCAGTGGACACCCTCCGTACCGTCGAGCTCCCTGCCGAAGTCCACCCCGTCCGGTCGGTGTGCCTCCTGGACGAAGATGACGGGTACGCCAGCCTGCCGCGCACCCGCCACGATCCTCTCGGCGTTCGCCACCGTCTCGGGAAACCCGTCCATGACGGGGATCCCGGCCTCCTCCACCGGCATGGCTCCACCGTGTTGGATGTCGACCACCACGAGAGCCGCCTTGCCGACCAAGAAATCCTTACGACTGTGCACGCAACCTCTGCTCTCTCTACCCCCTTGTCCATCGAGTCATCGCCCTCGGCGGCGACCCGGGATTGCTGCGATTCAACATCAAATTTTGTTACCGAGCGGTCTCCTTCGCGTTTCGTCTGAGTAAACTCGTGTGAATCACAGGAGTCGGGCGTCAGGAGCCGGGCCTAGAGTCCCTGCATCATCACGTCCGGTCGACTTCGTGGGGCATCGTGAGCGAGAGCCCGTCGTCTCGCCCTGCACGCACGGTGGCGATCACCGGTGCGGCGAGCGGCATCGGTGCTGCGGTCGCCCGCGCCTTCGCTGCGCAGGGTGATCGCCTCGTGCTCTTGGACCGCCGGCCCCTGCCCAAGCCGCTGTGCTCGGAGCTCGGCGAGCTCGGCGGGCCCTGCCCGACGGTGGGTGGCCGAGGTCGACGTGGCCAGCACGGCATGCGTCGGCCACGCGCTCGTGGCGGGCCAGGAGGCCTTGGGGCCGATCGAGGTCCTCGTGAACAACGCCGGCATCAGCATCCATCGGCGCTTCGTCGACATGACCGAGCAGGAGTGGGACGAGATGATCGACGTGAACCTGAAGAGCGTCTACAACACGTGCCGCGCCGTCGTGCCGACGATGCAGACGCTCGGCCGGGGCAAGATCGTCAACGTCGCCTCCGAGCTCGGGCTGATCGGCGCGGCCCTCGATGGTCCACTACAGCGCATCCAAGGGCGGTGTCATCGCCTTCACCAAGGCCCTCGCCCGCGAGCTCGCGCCCCAGGGGATCCACGTCAACGCCGTCGCCCCGGGGCCGATCGAGACGCCCCTGCTCACGTCGTGTCCCGACGAGTACAACGACGAGACCCTGTCACGCATACCCCTCGGGCGGTGGGGCCGGCCCGAGGATGTGGCGACGACCGTCCGCTTCGTGGCCTCGGAGGAGGCCTCCTTCTACGCCGGGTGGGTGTTCAGCCCCAACGGCGGGGTGGTGATGTGAGACCAGAAGGGTGGCGCCCGATGCCCGACTCACCGATCGTCGACGCGCACGTCCACCTGGTCCCGGGATCGGAGGTCGACGATCCCGAGCGCGATCCCTACCAGATCTGGGAGTACGGCACGAAGCCCGATGTCCAGGTGCTGGAGCTCCCCGGCACCCTCGACCAGGCGACCGCAGCCATGCGTGCGGCTCGCTGCGACCATTTCGTCGTCGTGAACATGTTTGTGCCCGACCTCGAGGTGGCAAAGCTGGAGCAAGCGCGTGCCGAGAGGGGCGAGGACTCGCCCGGAGCGCCGCCAGCAAGCTCCCCGGTCGGCGACCATCGGGAGCAACTCGAACGGCGGCTGGTGGGCTTCAACGCCTAGGCCCTCGAGATCGCCCGCCGCCGCTCCGACCTCACGGTGTTCGTCGCCGCAGATCCGACCGTCTTGCCCGGCTCGTCGGGAGCCGCACACCTGCGTTGGGCCGTGGAGCGGGGCGCCCGAGGGATCAAGCTCCACACCGTGATGCAGCGGTTCGCCCCGGACGACCCGCGGATGACGGCCGTCTTCGAGACCTGCCAGGAGCTCGGCGTCGCCGTGATCGCGCACGCCGGCGCCTCGAGGGACGGGCACGGCTACGCGGAGCCGGACGCCTTCGCTCCGCTGCTCGAGCGGCACCCCGGCCTGAAGCTCGTGCTGGCCCACCTCGGGGCAGCGTGCTGGGCAGCAGATCAGCCGGCTCGCCGCGGCCTTTCCCGAGGTGAGATTCGACCTCTGCGAGATCATCGCCTGGACGGGAGCGCCGGACGCCCCCACCGTGGACCAGCTCGGGCGCTTGATCAACGAGCTCGGGCCGCAGCGGGTGCTGTTCGGCACCGACTTTCCCTGGTACGAGGTGGACCGAACCATCGACCAGCTCATGGCGCTCCCGCACCTGAGCGACGAGGAGCGTGCCGGGATCCTCGGCCGCAATGCGGTGGAGTTCCTGGGCCTGCCCGTGCCAATTTAACGCTAGCGGGGTCGCTCCTCGCTCCGGGGAACACCCTCGCGGGACAGGGAGCCGTCCCGTTGCGCGCGCTTGGCCAGCAGCGCGAGAAGGTCGTACGCCACGGACGCGCCCGCCAGCGAGGTGATCTCTGCGTGGTCGTAGGCGGGCGCAACCTCGACGACGTCCGCCCCGATCACGTCGACGCCGTCCAGGCTCGCCAGGAGCGCTCGCAGCTCGCGTGTGGTCAGTCCCCCGGGCTCCGGGGTGCCCGTGCCGGGGGCGTGCGCCGGGTCGAGCACGTCGATGTCGACCGAGACGTAGACCGGGGCATCGCCCACTCGTTCGCGAAGCGCCGCGCCGATCGGGGCCACTCCTTGCACGGCGACGTCCGTCGTCGAATAGCGGAAGAAGTCCATCCGGTCGTCCTCGACGAGGTCCGACGGGTCGTACAGGGAGGCCCTCGTCCCGACGTGGGCGCACCGGTCGGCGAGTAGCAGCTCCTCCTCCCACGCCCGCCGGAACGGCGTCCCGTGCGTGTAGGGCGCGCCAAAGTAGGTGTCCCACGTGTCCAGGTGCGCGTCGAAGTGGACGAGCGCCACTGCACCGTGCCGGGCGGCTGCCGCTCGCAATAGGGGAAGGGCGACCGTATGGTCGCCACCGATGGTCACGAGGGCGCCTCCGTCGCTCGTGAGCGTCCTCGCCGCATCCTCGATCTGCCCGAGTGCCTCGATGATGGAAAACGGGGTGCACGGCACGTCGCCCGCGTCGACCACCTGGACGGCAGCGAACGGCTGCACGTCGAGGTCAGGATGGTAGGCACGCACCAGCCGCGAAGCCTGACGCACGGCCTGCGGGCCGAAGCGGGCCCCGGGGCGGTACGAGGTCCCGGCGTCGAAAGGGACGCCGAGCACGGCGACGTCCCACGACGGCACCTCGCCGATACCGGGAAGTCGGGCAAAGTTGGAGCTGCCGGCGAAGCGCGGCACGACCCGCCCGTCGACCGGGCCGATCGGCGCTCCTTCGTCGCCACCCGACCGGGACACCGTCCCCATGCCTCACTATCCCCTGCGGTCGACGCCCCGGGCAAGGGCGCCGCCATGTAATGCGTTGTTCATGCCGCGGACACGGCTCAGAAATCGAGGTGTCTTACCCTGCCGCGGTGAAAACAGCTGCCCGACCACCCCGGGAGCGGGAGCTCCGCGTTGCAGTTGCAGAGCGAGAGCTCCGCGTTGCCGCTGCCGTTTTCGCTCACCGAATGCGCCCACCCCGGTGAGCCCGAGGCACGGTCCCGAGGCGGAACGGGCGGTGGCCGCGGAGGCCCGCCTTCCGACAACCAACTGGGAGCGCGAAGTCGCTCGCGGTCTCGAGCTCGGCCTCCCCGGCGCAGACTCGATCGTCGACCGCACCATCCCCACCTTCTCTCGAGGCGAGCTGCCGCACTACGCGGGGATCAACACCTTCCTCAAGGCCCCCTACGTCGAGGACGTCGCGGAGTGTGGCAACTACGACGTGATCGTGGTGGGCGCGCCACACGACTCGGGCACCACCTACCGACCGGGGACCCGCTTCGGGCCGCAGGGGATGCGCCGCATCTCCGGCCTGTACGGCCCCTACAGCTTCGAGCTGGGCGTCGACCTGCGGGAATCGATCACCATCGGCGACGCCGGTGACATCTTCACCATCCCCGGCAACATCGAGAAGACGTTCGACCAGATCTCCAAGGGGGTGGGTCACGTCTTCGCCTCCGGCGCCCTGCCCGTCGTCCTCGGTGGCGACCACTCGATCGGCTACCCGACCGTGCGTGCCGTGGCCGAACACCTCGACGGCGACCTCGGCATCATCCACTTCGACCGGCACGTCGACACCCAGGAGACCGACCTCGACGAGCGGATGCACACCACGCCGTGGTTCCACGCGACCGACATTCCCAACGTCCCACCCAAGAACCTGGTGCAGATCGGGATCGGCGGTTGGCAGGCACCGAGGCCCGGCGTGCGCGTCGGCCGGGAGCGTGGCACCACGGTCATGACGGTCAACGACTGTGTGGAGATGGGCATCGAGGCCAGCGTCGAGCGGGCGCTCGAGGTCGCCTGGGACGGCACCTCGGCGGTGTGGCTCTCCTTCGACGTCGACTGCCTGGATGCCGCCTTCGTGCCCGGGACCGGCTGGCCCGAGCCCGGGGGCTTCCTGCCCCGCGAGGCGCTGGCCCTGGTCCGTGGCGTCGCGTCGCGGGGCCTGGCGGGCATGGAGATCGTGGAGTGCTCTCCCCCATACGACTCGGCGGACATCACGGCGCTCGTCGGGGTGCGGGTGATCTGCGACGTCCTCGCGACCCTGGTCCGCTCCGGCCATCTCGGCAGCATGACGGAAGCCTCGTGACGCCGGCACGATCGCGCGGACCGTGCGGCTGAGCCCTCACGAGCAGGACCGCTTGCTCGTCTACGTCGCGGCCATGGTCGCCCGTGACCGGAGAGCCCGAGGGCTCCGTCTGAACCACCCCGAGGCGGCGGCGTTGCTCACGGCCCACGTGCTCGAGGGCGCCCGGGAGGGCCGGGGCGTGGCGGAGCTGGCCGCGGACACCCGGCACGTGCTGCGACGCGACGAGGTGATGGACGGCGTGCCGGAGATGCTCGCGGAGATCCAGGCCGAGGCCACCTTCCCGGATGGCACGAAGCTGGTCACCGTGCACGACCCGATCCCGTGACCCGGGACCACTCGAGCGAGGCGGCCGCCGCACGGTGAGCGGGCTCTCCCGCGTGGTGCCCGGCGAGGTCCGGATGGCAGCCGAACCGGTCGAGGTGGCGACCGGCGAGGCGGCCGTCATGGACGTGCTCAACGCCGGCGACCGGCCCATCCAGGTCGGCTCGCACTTCCACTTCGCCGAGGCCAACCGTGCCCTCGAGTTCGACCGGGCCGCCGCATGGGGACGCCGGCTCGCCATTCCCGCCGGCACGGCGTTGCGCTTCGAGCCCGGTCTCGCACGGAGCGTGACGCTGGTCCCCCTTTCCGGAGCCCGGCGGGTTCCGGGATTGCGGGGACTGGCCGGCGGACCCTTGGACCCTCCTCCCCCGCGTCGCCCGTGAAGATCGATCGAGGGCACTACGTCTCCCTGTACGGCCCGACCGTCGGTGATCGCCTCCGCCTGGCGGACACCGACCTTTGGATCGAGGTGACCGAGGACCGGTCGGGCCCGGGAGACGAGGCGGTGTTCGGCGGGGGCAAGACGATCCGAGAGTCCATGGGCCAGTCGGCGGCCACGAGAGCAGAGGGAACGCCAGATCTGGTGATCACCGGAGCCGTCGTCCTCGACCACTGGGGGGTGATCAAGGCCGACGTCGGCGTGCGGGACGGCCGCATCGTGGCCCTGGGCAAGGCGGGGAACCCGGACATCTCCGACGGCGTACACCCGGACCTCGTGATCGGACCGGCGACCGAGATCCTCTCAGGGAACGGCAAGGTCCTCACCGCCGGGGCGGTCGACTGCCACGTCCACCTCATCTGCCCCGGCATCGTGGAGGAGGCCATCGGCACGGGCGTCACCACCCTGATCGGTGGCGGCACCGGACCGGCCGAGGGCACCCGGGCCACCACCGTCACGCCGGGCGCCTGGAACCTCGCGAGGATGTTCGAGGCGCTCGATTCGGCGCCGGTCAACTTCGCGCTTCTCGGCAAGGGCAACACGGCTGCCCCCGAGCCCCTCTGGGAGCAGCTGCGCGCCGGGGCATCCGGGTTCAAGCTGCACGAGGACTGGGGGAGCACACCCTCGGCAATCGACCAGTGCCTGCGGGTCGCCGACGACGCCGGCGTGCAGGTAGCCCTCCATACCGACACCATCAACGAGGCGGGCTTCGTCGAGGACACACTGGCGGCGATCGCCGGCCGGACGATCCACTCGTACCACACCGAAGGAGCAGGGGGGGGCCACGCGCCCGACATCATCGTCGTGGCCGCGGAGCGCAACTTCCTGACCTCCTCGACCAATCCGACCATGCCGCACACCGTGAACACGGTCGACGAGCATCTCGACATGTTGATGGTCTGCCACCACCTCAACCCCTCGGTGCCCGAGGACCTGGCCTTCGCCGAGAGCCGCATCCGGGCGAGCACCATCGGCGCAGAGGACGTCCTGCACGACCTCGGTGCGATCTCCATGATCGGTTCCGACTCCCAGGCAATGGGCCGTGTGGGTGAGGTCGTCCTCCGGACCTGGCAGACGGCACACGTGATGAAGGCTCGCCGGGGACCGCTGCCCGGCGACGGCGCGGCGGACAACCATCGGGCCCGGCGCTACGTGGCCAAGTACACCATCTGTCCCGCCCTGGCCCACGGACTCGAGGCGGAGGTCGGCTCGGTCGAGCCGGGGAAGCTCGCCGACCTGGTCCTCTGGGACCCCGCGTTCTTCGGAGTCCGACCCCACGTCGTCCTGAAGGGAGGGATGATCGCCTGGGCAGCCATGGGAGACGCGAACGCCTCGATTCCCACACCCCAGCCCGTCTTGCCCCGACCGATGTTCGGCGCAGCTCCGAGGGCGGCGGCCGCCACGAGCGTGGCCTTCGTGGCGCCGGTGGCGCTCGACGAGGGCTTGGGGGATCGCCTCGCCATCTCCCGTCGCCTGGTCGGCGTCGCCGACGTGCGGGGCCGGAGCAAGGAGGACCTCCCCAACAACTCCGCCCTCCCGGACATCGCCGTCGACGCCGACTCGTTCACCGTGCGGATCGACGGCGAGGCCGTCGACGAGGCCCCGGCCATGTCGTTGCCCATGACGCAGCGCTACTTCCTCTTTTGAGCCTCGGTGCCCGACGCCCTCCGGACACCGAAGGCCCTGGGCTGGCTGCTCGCCGACTCCCGCCTGCCGGCGGGCAGCCATGCCCACTCGGGCGGCGTCGAGCAGGCGATCGACGCGGGCCTGGTCGTGGATGCCACATCTCTCCGGACGTTCCTCGAGGGCCGGATCGCGACAGCGACCTCCGTGGGTGCCGAGCTGGCGGCCGCGAGTTGCGCGACGTGCGCGGCCTACGAAGCCTCGGGATCCTCCGTCACCATTGCTCGCTGGACCGATCTGGACGCAGAGGCCGACGCTCGGACGCCGTCGCCGGCCCAGCGGCTCGTGTCTCGTCGACAGGGTCGTGCATTCCTCCGGCTCGGTCGCCGGCTGTTCGGGTCGCCGGCCCTGGACGCGATCACGAACGCGACGGGAGAGCCCCATCTCCCCGTGGCACACGGCTCCGTGTGGGGAGCGGCGGGACTGAGCCCGGCGGATGCGGCCTCCGCCTTCGCCTACTCGTCCACCGCCGGTGCGGCCACCGCGGCCACCCGGCTGCTCGGCCTGGATCCCGTCGACGTGACGACCCTCCTGGTCGAGCTGGCCCCGAGCGTGGATGCCGTCGCGAGCCGTGCGGCCCTGGCCGGCGAGGGACCCTTCCAGGCGCTCGCCGCGTCCTCGTCGCCCATCCTCGATCTGCTCGCAGAGGAGCACCATGCCCGAAGGGACCGTCTCTTTGCCTCATGATCCATCCGACCGGCGTCAGCGTGCCCTGCGGCTCGGTGTCGGCGGGCCCGTCGGCTCCGGCAAGACCGCCATCGTGGCCGAGCTCTGCGCAGCCTTGCGCGACCAGATGGAGCTCGGCGTGGTCACCAACGACATCTACACGACCGAGGACGCCGACTTCCTCCGGCGACGGGGCGTGCTCGAACCCGAGCGGATCGTGGCGGTGGAGACGGGCTGCTGTCCCCACACGGCCATCCGCGACGACATCACGGCGAATTGCGACGCCGTCGACGACCTCGAGCGGCGGCTCGGGGCGCTCGAGCTCGTCGTGATCGAGAGCGGCGGCGACAACCTGACCGCCACTTTCAGCAGTGGACTGGTCGACCGCCAGGTCTTCGTGATCGACGTCGCCGGGGGCGACAAGGTGCCGCGTAAGGGCGGGCCCGGTGTGGTCCGATCCGACCTCCTGGTGGTGAACAAGATCGATCTCGCCCCGCTCGTGGGCGCCGACCTGCGGGTCATGGCCGACGACGCCGGGAGGATGCGCGGAGAGGGTCCGGTCCTCTTCGTCTCCGTTCGCGAGGGATGGGGCCTCGAGGCGCTGCGTGCCTGGGTGAGGGACTGGGTCGGTGACCGTCGCCACGCCCCTCGTTGACGGGATCCCCGATCCGCCGGCCGAGCCCTCGGGCAGGGCCGAGGTCGAGGTGGTCGCCCGAGACGACGGGTCGCCCGCGTACCCCCACCTCTACAGCACGGGATCCGTGGCCGCACGGGTCGCTCGCGATGGCCTCTACCTCGTCGGAGCTGCGGCAGGCCCGATCGGGGGCGACCTCGTCGAAGTCGACCTGCGCGTCGGCCCCGCCGCCTGCCTGGTCGTGCGCTCCAGCTCGGCCCCGGTGGCCCGTCGGGGGCGGGTAGACCCCCATTCGGTGGTGCGCGTGACCGTCGGGGTCGAGCCGGGCGCGACGATCGTGTGGCTCACCGAACCCGCCGTCGTGGCCGCCGGCGCCTCCCACGAGATCGCCGCGGAGGTCGAGCTCGCGTGCGGATCGACCTTGGCGTGGTACGACGCGGTCCGTCTCGGAAGAGCCGGAGAGCCCCCCGGATCGTGGCGGAGCCGCCTCTCGGTGCGCAGCCCGGGCACCCCGGGCACCCCGGGCACCCCGCGGAGCGTCAGCGACCTGCGTCTCGGATCGCTCTTCCCGGAGTGGCAGTCCCAGGCCGTCCTCTCGGAGGCCCGGTGCCTGCAGTCGCTCGTGCTGATCGATCCGCGGTCGCCACCGCTCGAGGCCGGTACGGAGCGCCTGCGGAGTGCATGGGGCGGCTCGTTGCCACTCGCCCGCGGGGGAGTCCAGTTGATCGCCTTCGGCGACGACTTCTCCGACTGTGGCGACCTCCTCGGGCGCCTACTCGACCGAGCGGGCGGCGGCCGGATTCCCGGCGTCTCCGGTCTCACGAATTGCCAGGCGTTGCGAGACCGCCCAGGACCCACGCCGATGGACCCGACAAGGGCGGAGCCAACCAAAGAGAAGGAGCTCGACCCGTCGTGACCACTCCGAGTGACCTGCCCTCCGAGCGCGCGGACCTCCCGTTCGTGGGGATCGCCTCCTTTCTGCGCTCCCCGGTCGTGGACCCCGACCGGGAGCTCGACGCGGACGTCGTCGTCCTCGGGGCCCCGACCGACGAGGGCTCCCCCTTCCTGCCCGGCTCCCGCTTCGGTCCCCGGGCGATCCGGGAGCACTCTCTGCGCTTCGTGACCGGGGAGCCCGGTTACTTCGACCCGACGGTCGGCCGGCGGTTCCTCGAGCGAGAGGTCCGGGATCGCCGCATCGTGGACGTCGGTGACGCCGACATCGTCCCGACCAATCCCCGCCGGAGCTTCGACAACATCACGGCGTTGACCGCCCGTGCTCTGGCCGCGGGTGCCACGCCCGTGGTGCTGGGCGGCGACCACGCCATCTCGTACCCCGTCGTGAGGGCGTTCGAAGAGCCACTCCACGTCGTGCACTTCGACGCGCATCTCGACTACATGCCCTTCGTGCACGGGACGTCCATGACCAACGCCCACGCCTTCCGGCACATCGCGCACCTGCCTCACGTGCAGTCGCTCATCCAGGTCGGTATCCGGAGTCTCCGCACGACCGAGGTGATGTACCGCGACACCCACGCCGACGGGAACCAGGTGGTCACCATGTCCCGCTTCCGCGAGAGGGGACCCGAATTCGTGGCCGGGCTCGTGCCAGGGGGCGCCGCGTGCTACCTGAGCATCGACATCGACGTGCTCGACCTCTCCCTGGTCCCCGGCTGCGTCTCGGCCGAGCCCAACGGGATGCTCTACGCCGAGCTGCGCGATTGCCTCGCCCGGCTCGCAGAGCGCGCCCGGATCATCGGCTTCGATCTTGTCGAGCTCAATCCGCAGCTCGACGTGGGCACCGGTGTCACCGGTTACCTCGCGGCTCACACGGTCGTCGAGTTGCTCGGCCTCGTCTGCGACAGTCGTCACTGGCGACAGATCCGCGAACCGGGCGACCGATAGCGTCGGCACCGTGGACGACGCCGTGGACGACACGTCAGCGTCGGCGTCGCCGGTGCACGACCTCGCTCGCGTTGCCGATGCGCAGGAGCGGCTCATGAGGCTGATCTCCGGCCTCACCGACGACGAGGCCCGACGGGCAAGCCTGCTCCCGGGCTGGAGCGTCTCGCACGTCCTGACCCACGTTGCACGCAACGCCGACAGCCATCGACGTCGAGCCGAGGCCGCCACCCGTGGCGAAGTCGTCGACCAGTACCCCGGAGGCTTCGAGGGACGGGCCCACGAGATCGAGACGGGTGCCGGCAGGGACGCCGCCACGGTGGTCGCAGACGTCGACTCCTCCGCCAAGTTGCTGCGGGCCACCTGGGAAGGGCTGCCCCCATCGGCCTGGGCCCGACCGACACGCGACGTCGCCGGCCGCGAGCGACCGCTCAGCGCACTCCCGGGTCGCCGCTGGCAGGAGCTCGAGGTCCATGCGATCGACCTCGGACTGGGCGTCGGCCACCAGGACTGGCCGGAGGACTTCGTCGCCACCTGGTTGCCCCGGTTGCGCTCGACGCTCGGCGAGCGGCTCCCCGCGGGGGCGGCGACGCCCACCTTGTCGGACCCCCGGGACGAGCTCGCTTGGCTCTACGGGCGGCTCGATGATCCGGCTCTGCCCGACCTCGAGCCGTGGGCCTGACGACCCGCGTACCGGTCGGACCTCCGCGAGCACGCCCGGTGCACCTCGTCGGCCGAGTCTGCCTCGAGGATCGAGAACCCCCCGACGTACGGGCTCGTCGAGCCAGCCGGGCCCGAGGGGCGCCGGCCCGCCTGGCGACTCTGACGCCAGGCGTGGTTACATCGGCGCCCATGCCGGCAACCGACGGATGGTGGCCGTCGCGACAAGCGCAACGGGGGGGCCTGCGGCGGTGAGATGGATCGTGACGAACGTCCCGGTCTGGTGGTGGCCGTCGTCCTGGTCGTCGCCCTGCCGGGCCTCGCGATCGGTGCCAAGGCCCTCATCGGCAAGCGGGTGGCCGTCCTCGGGAGCGACTCGCACAACGACGTGGCCGGTTTCCTCGTTGCCGTGGTCGCGGTCATCTACGCGGTCGTCATCGGGTTCACGGTCGTGTCCCTCTCTCCATCACGTACATAATGGTGGGAGGGGTCGCAGGGGTGCTCGCCGTGAACCTCTTCATGCTGACCGAGCTCAGCTATCCCTTCCTCGGTGCCGTCGGGGTCGGTCCCGGCAAATTCGAGTACGTGGTGCAGGTCGTCTCGGCAAGCCATTAGGCCCGCGCTCACCGATTCGTCACGGATGCCGTGCCCTCGCCGCAACCGAGGAACGGGTCGAGCGCCACACCCTGACGGGTCGTAGCATGAGGGCCGATGCCGATCACGACGGGCTTCAACCACGTCGCCACGCTCACGACCGACATGGACCGCACGATCCGTTTCTACGAGGCGGCGTTCGATGCGAAGGTGCTGTTCGAGGTCCCACGTCGAGACGACCACCCGTGGATGAAGATCGTCGACGTCGGGGGTGACGCGGCGCTCAACGTGTTCGAGGTAGCCGGCGACGACATCGTCGGCGAGCGCCGCCGCCAGGGGCACCGTGGTGCGGTCGACCACTTCGCCTTTGCCGTCGACTCCCGCGCCGCCCTCGAGGACGTCAAGGAGCGCCTCGCCGCAGCCGGTGCCCAGGAGGTCGGCGAGATCCAACAGCTCGGTCCGGAGTGGTCCCTGTTCTTTCGGGACATCGACGGTATGGAGCTCGAGGTCTGCTGCCCGGTCCAGCCGGCAGGCTGACGGGCAAGAGAGGCAGCGCACGCCGAACCGCCCCGAGCAAGCCGGATGGGCGGGCCAAGCCGTTTGGCAGCGGCGGCTCGGCGATGTTCGGAATCAGGTTCGTCAGGAGTTGGTCTCACGCCAGCTCTCCGTGCACCTGCCCACGCCAAGCGCCGGGCTCCGTGCCCTGGACGTCGGCTGCGGGCAGGGGACCCAGCTCCTTTCGCTGGCGCGCCGGGGCTACGACGTCACCGGTGTCGACGTCTCCGCCGAGCTCCTCGCTCGAGCCCAGCAGACCCTGGAGGACGAGCCCGAAGAGGTCCGCTCGGCCGTCCACCTCTGCCTCGGCGAGCTCCACGACTTGGTCGCCGTCGTGGACCTTCCTTTCGACGTCGTCCTGTGCCACGGGGTCCTCATGTACGTCCCCTCCCTCGAGGAGGGGGTCTCCAAGGTCGCCGACACGCTGGCGCCAGGTGGGATGGTCTCGCTGCTGACGCGCAATCGGGCCGGCATCGCCATGCGGGCGGGGATGGGCGGCGACTGGCAGGGTGCGCTCGAAGGTTTCGACGTGCGCCGGTACGACAACCGGGTGGGCGTGAAGGACGTCCGGGCCGACGAGCCGCGGGAGGTCGTCGAGGTCCTCCGGCGCTGCGGCGTCGAGATCGAGGCCTGGTACGGGGTCCGGCTGTTCACGGACCATTGGGGCGACGTGGCTCCGCCCGACGACTTCGAGCGGCTGCTCGCGGCCGAGGAGGAGGCCGGGCGGCGAGATCCCTACCGTCAGCTGTGCTCGCTCACCCACGTCGTGGGGAGACGTCCGCCGTGAGCGAGTGGGGGTGGTGGCATGCCTACCCTCGTTACCACCTGTGCCCCACCCCTTACGAGGGCCTGACCGGGTCGGTCACGGCTCCGAGCTCCTCCATGGACTCCCGGATGAAATGCGCCAGGCTCTGTTCCCCCGGGTCCTCGGTCCAGCGATCGAAGGCGATCCTGAAGACCGCGATACCGGCCTCCGCGGCGAGGCTCGCTCCCGGGTCGGGGGTTCCCCTCCGCCGCAGCGCGTCCGCAAGCACGGATGCGAGCGTCGCCAGCTTGATGAGCTCGCGCTCCCGCAGCTCGGCGTTCGCGGCGACGATGGCCTGACGTCGCCGGGCGAACTCGCGGCGCTCCTCGAACATCGCAGCGGACCGGACGAGGGCGGAGGCGATGGCCTCGATCGCAGGGAGCGCCGGTGGCGCCTCCTCTACTCCGGTCACGAGGATCTCCCTCAGCAAGCCGGAGCCCGAGAACAACACCTCACGCTTGTCGGCGAAGTGGCGGTAGAAGGTCCGCTCCGTGAGTCCCGCCCGCCCGGCGATCTCTGCGACGGTGGTGCTCTCGAACCCTCGCTCGCTGTAGAGCTCCATCGCGGCCCGCTCGAGCCGCCCGCGTGCGTTGGGCTCCCACCGACCCATGCCGCATCGTACCAGGGGGATGACAGTCACTGTCATTGGGTGGTCCTCGGACTCGCCCGCTCGCCCCGAGCGGCCGACACCCTGGCCGCTCTCGGCGTCAAGGCGATCCCGGGCGACCTGGACGACGTGGACCGGCTTCGCGAGACCGCCCAGGGGGCCGACGGCGTCGTCCACCTGGCCTTCAAGCACGACCTCGAGGACCTGCCGGGGGCTGCCGTCGCCGACCTGCGCGCCGTCGAGGCGATGGGCGGTGCGCTCCAGGACTCGGACAAGCCCTTCGTCGTCACCTCGGGCACGCTCCTGCTCGCACTCGCCGCACCCGGCCGGGTGGGCACCGAGCAGGACGTGCTCGACGGAGGCCCGCGGGTCGACTCGGAGAACGCCACCATCGCGATGGCCGAGAGAGGCGTGCGGTCGTCGGTCGTCCGCCTCTCTCCGTTGGTCCACAGCTCGCTCGATCGCCACGGGTTCACCCACCGACTGATCGACACCGCCCGACGAAGGGGCGTCTCCGCCTATGCCGGTGAGGGAGCCAACCGCTGGCCCGCACTGCACACCCTCGACGCGGCGCACCTGTACCGGTTGGCGCTCGAAGCGGCGCCGGCGGGCTCGCGGTTGCACGGGGTGGGGGACGAAGGGGTGCCGTTCCGGGCCATCGCCGAGGTCATCGGGCGCCACCTCGACCTTCCGGTGGCCTCCATCGATCCCTCGGCTGCGGACCAGCACTTCGGCTTCCTCGGTCCGCTCGTGGCGCTCGACAACCCGACCTCGAGCGCAGCGACCCGAAGCCTCCTGGACTGGCTACCGACCCACCCCGGCCTCCTCGACGACCTCGAGGAGGGTCACTACTTCAAGGACTGAGCCCGATGCCGCCTACGGCTTGATGGCGTACCACAGCCCGCCGTTCAAGTTGATGGCGTTGCCGTTCTCCTGGCCGGGCGCAGAGTCGCCGACGTAGGTGTAGAGCGGGTGCCGGTCGTAGGTGACCTGAGTCTGGCCATCGGACCGCGTGATCGTCCCGATCTTCCCGGTCACGCCCGGGCCCGCCACCGGGGTTCCCGTCACCGGCGGCCAGTAGGCGGCGCAGGTTCCGTAGCACGTCGACTTCGTCGCGCTGTCGGGAACGAACCAATACAGCGTGTAGCCCTTGGCGTTCGTCACCACCATCTCGCCATGGACGTCACCGACCTTGAGCAGCGCCGTCGACGTGCTCCCGCTCGACGAGGCCGGACCGGCCGTGGCCAGGGCCGCGACCAAAAGGATCGCCGCGAGGACGGACAGCGTGGCGACGGCCCAACCCGCGCCGGGAATTCCCGCCAGCAGCCGCTCGATGCGGCGCGTGCCCGGGATCCCTGGGCCGGCCGGCTCGTCCTGACGGGCCGGATAGCAGGCCAACGCGGCCAGGACGGCGAACGCCACGATCTCGACGATGGCGGCGACGATGCCGACCGTGGTCCGCACCTCCCGGAACCCGAACAGCCCGACCCACAGCGAGAGGAGATAGCCGCCGAGCGTGGCCAGAGCGAAGCCCGCACCGAGGGCGGCGACCACCCTGCTGCTCGTCACCAGGACCAACAGCCCGAGCGCGAACGCCGAGATGATCTGGAGGAGGAAGAGCCATCCGATCGTCGGGATCGTCTGGTAGCCGGTCAGGTACAGATCCAGGTGGATCCCGCCCGTCGCGAGCAGCAGCCCTGCCCCGACCAGCCGCAAGAGGAGCCGCTTCAGGTCCCGGCGCGCCAGGCTCGACCTGGCCGTCGTCGCACCCCTTCCCTCCGTGCCGATGCTCATCTCAGCGACTCGGGAGGTCTTGGTCGGCCAGCCGCGGCCGGCCGTGGAGCACCGTCAGGCGACCGGGACCTGCGCTCGCCCCGCGCAGCCGTCGCTCGATCAGGGCGTCCAGGCTGAAACGGCCGGAGCCGAGGATCGCCACGACGAGGGCCAGGACGCAGAGCGCGAGGTTCAACTGATAGCCCGGGGGCGGGTTGGAGGAGTTGATACCCGTCGACCAGGTGACCGTGATCATCGCCATCACCATGTCCCCGAACAGCGCCAAGCCGGCCAGGCGGGAGCCGAGCCCGATGGCGATGGCGATGGCCGCGGCGAACTCGGTGATGCCCCCGACCACGGCCCAGAATCCGCCGGGGTGGAGGTGTGCGGTGTTGGAGAAGTAGAGCGCCGTGCCATGAAGCCCGGGACCGTTGAACGCCCCGAAGAGCTTCCCTGCCCCGTAGTAGACGAAGATCCACACGAGCGCGATCCGCGCTGCCAGCAGCGCGCAGTCGGTGGGACGTGCGGCCGTCCGCGTGCTGACCACTGCGGCCAACAAGGTGCGCACGCTGCGCCCGTGCGCCGGAGGTGCGGTCGTCGTCGTCGTCATATCTCCCTCCCTCCCCACGACGTGGGCGGGGCTATCTCCGATGCGGCTCACGATGCTCGGCTCCCCGAGGCGTCTTGTCTCGCAGAGCTCCGGGTCCACAGCGTGCCAGGCGGGTCGGCCGAGATGTCGGCCCGCCCCTCCACCGGCCGGAACGGTGCCAGGAGCTGGGCGCCGAAGACCGAGAGCTGGCGCGACTTCGGCAGGGACTGCTCGACGACCAGGGGCCGACCCGGCAGCCCCGTATCGGTCCTGACCGTCTCCGCGGTCGGGAAGACCGCGGTGCGGAAGATCTGGTCCCAGATCGTCAGCACGAAGCCGAGGTTGACGTCCTGGGGTCCGTCCAGCATGTGATGGATCCGGTGGTAGTTGGGGCTCACGACCACCCGCCGGAGGGGCCCGAACCCGAGTCGGGTGTTCGAATGCGCGAACGCCACGATGGCGCCGTAGACGGCGAGCAATGTGGTCGAGAGCGTGCCGTTGGCCAGGAGCACCAACCCGGGCACCAGCGCGATGAGGTAGGAGACGTGGATGAGGGGGTGAGTCCGGAAGACCGTGAGGACGTTCAGGTCCTCCTGAGAATGGTGGAGCTCGTGGAATCGCCACAGCATCCGGACACGGTGGTTCGCGAGGTGGGCGAACCAATTGCAGAAGTCCATCGCCACGAAGATGGCGGCGATGGCGGCCCAGTGCGGGACGGTCCCCATCTTGGGCAGCACGATCCACGGGAACAGGTGCCGGACGACGGCGTCGAAGGAAAGGGTGAGCGCCGTCACGAGGGGCACCACGAGGGCCACGTTGAGCACGGTGAAGAGCACGTCGTGCTGGTAACCCCGGGCGAACAGGGGACGGCGTTGCGCCGGCCAGATGCGTTCCACGACCAAGATGACCGCAATGATCGCCAGGCTCAGGGGACCGACGATCACCACACGCAGCGCCGTCACCGAACCGCCGAACGTCGCACCTCCCCAGTCCGTCCACCAACCGAGCCCCACCAGCACCGCGGCCACGGCAGCGATGGAGAGGGGGGGAAGGTAGACGCGGGACGAAAGTCCCCTCTGGGACCGGTAGCCCGCCCGGTCCCCCCGCACCAACGGTGATGCTGCGGGGGTCCGGGCGGGCGTGACGGCGACGGAGGACATGAGAGCCTCGGGAGTCCGGTCTCGGCCGAGATCGAACGGCCTAGAAGGAGGCGCCGCCCGAGCCGGCGCTCGAGCCGCCCGAAGAGCCGGAGCTCGAGCTGGCGCCGGCCTTGGAGGTCACGTCCACGGACCACTTGCCCCACGTGTCGGTGATGTTCCCGTTGACCTGTCCGTGGGCCGTGTCGCCCGAGAACCAGTACAGCGGCTTTCCGCCGTAGGTCACCTGGAGGGCGCCGTTGCTCCGCTTGATGGTGCCGAGCTTGGCTGCGTCCACCCCGCTGCCCGCCTTGGCCTTGGTCACGCCCTTGGGAAGCACGACCTCCGGCCAGATCTTGAGGCACTGGGTGGTGCACGCCGTCTTGCTCGGCTGCAACGTGTAGACCGTGTTGCCGCTGACGAGGATCGTGCCGTACTTGGTCGTCTTCATCGTCGAGACGGTCGAGCTCGTCTGCGCACCTGCGGTGCCCGCGGCGAGGGCCGTCGACAGCCCGCCTACGGCGAACAGCGCGCCCGCCATGCCCACCGCTCGCAGCGTGCGAAGGTTCTTTCGGCGTCGGATCGTGTGCTCCATGTCGGGTTCTCTCCTCTTGTGCGTCGATTCCCGGTCACCAAGGACTACGGACGAGCCGAGGGCCGAGATCAATTGCTCGGGACACTTTCTTGGGGGCCTCCGTCACCACACGCCCGGGATCAGCCGGGAGCGAACGCGGTCCCGGTACCTCGAGTACTCCCTGTTCGTCGCCAGAACGCGCTCCTCCGCACGGACCCGTCCGACGTTGCAGCTCACCGCCAGCGCCATCACGAAGGCGTTCCGCACGGAGAGGCTCTGCAGGAGGTAGCCCGAATAGAGGAGAAGGTAGGCGGCGTAGATCGGATGCCGCACGACCGAATAGGGACCGCGCTGGACCAGGCCTCGATCCGAGGCGACGAAACCGAAGGAGCGGCCCAGTGCGAGGAAGGACCAGATCGACACGGTAAGGCCGGCCAGCTGCAGCGCCAGCCCGGCGTCGAGGCCCCACTGGGGATGGACGCCGACGGGACGGAACAGGACCCCGGCAAAGGTCCCGCCGAAGGCGAGGAGCCAGTCGCCCGAGCGCCGGCTGACGATCCGGGCCGGGCGGCGGACGAGGTATGCGACCACCACCCACATCTGCTCGGCGAGGAAGGCGACGCCGATCAGACGGTGGGTCGTCAGGTAGAAGCGGAGGTTCGCGTAGGCAAAGAGGGCTGCGCCGCCCGCGCCGACGAGGTTCGCCGCGAACCGGAGGAATGGCTCGACCCGACCGGGCACGAGCTCGCCCACCCGCCAACGTCGGAGCGCCCTCTCGGTCCACGGAGTGGGGCGGCCATCCACTCGGGCACGGGGAATCCCCGACCCGCCGGGTGCGGGGGCGACGGGCGCACTACGCCGAGAACCGGGCACTGGCGAGAACCGTCCCATTGGGGGAGACGAGTCGCGCCGAGCGCACGTCGCCCGCTGGTGAGGTCAGGGGAGCGCCCCAGTCGCCGCTCCCGTTCGAGAGGTTGAACACCCCCACCGTCTCCACCTTCCCTCCCGCGAGCGTCGCCTGGCACTTGACCGTGCCCGACCAGTGCACACCGTTGACGGTCATGTACATCCACGCGGGCTGGCCCCCCGAGATCCTGGCCTGGCCGACGACGTGACCGTCCGACGTGAGATTCGCGGTGGCCTGCCCGGTCGAGGCCGACTGCACCGGGTTGTTGCCACCGCCGGAACCGACCAACGAGGTGAGGCCGAACCCCAGGAGGGCGAGGACGGCGGCGACGGCCAGCAGCAGGCTCGTTCGGCGGAAACGCCGCAGCCGGGTCACCCGCTCGGGCTCCCCCCGCGGCTCCTCCAGCTTCCCCGCGAGACGGCTCTCGAACCCGAGCGGTGGCTCGACCTCCGGCGAGAGGAGCAGGAGGGTGTCGGTGACGTCCGCGAGTTGTTCGAGGGTGGTGCTGCAACGCGGGCAGGACTTGACGTGCTCGAGCACCTCCGATCGGCTGCGCCCGGACAGCGTCGCGAGCGCGAGCTCGGTCAGCTCCTCCTGCATCGACTCGCACGTGCTCGGATCGTCGACGTAGCCGCTCATGGGGACTCCTCTATTACCACTGCATCCCGAAGCTTGGCCATGCCCATCCGGATCCGGCCCTTGGCCGTCCCGACGGGAATCTGCTCCGATTCTGCGATCTCCGTCGCGCTCCGCCCGTACATGGCGGCCAGCACGACCGCTCGGCGCTGCTCGATCGGCAGGCCGGCGAGGGCGGTCCGGGCACGGTCGAGGGCGTCCCCGCTGTCGGCGACGTCCTCGGGCAGCCGCTCGGTGCTCATCAGCTCGAGGAACAGTTGGTCGTCCGGAGCGGTGGGGGTGCTTCGGCGGACACGCAGGGCATCGATCGCCAGGTTGCGCGTGATCGTGAGCGCCCAGGTCGTGACGGACCCGCGCCGGGCGTCGAATACCTCGGCGTGCCGGATGATCCGGATGAAGGCCTCCTGGGCAATGTCCTCCGCCAGCGTCGGATCCCCGACAACCCGCAGGGCCAGCCCGTAGAGACGGCCCTGGTAGCGCCGGACGAAGGCGAGGCCTGCCTGCTCGTCGCCGACGGCGATGCCCGCGAGCAGGGCCTCGTCAGAGACCGAGTCGTCCTGCGGATCCCGGCGCCTTCTCACCACCTTGTGATACGAACCGGCTCGCCAAACGGATCATTCCCCCGTTCTCGAGGGCCCCGGGGCCGCCGACGGTGCATGATTCCCCCGAGAAGGGGTGGGCTGGGGGGGAATCCGTCCCGGCCGTCGATTTCCCTGCGGGAGGGGCCATGCGCGACATACCTCGCATCATCTCGGTCGACGACCATGTCATCGAGCCGTCCCACCTCTGGGAGCGGTGGCTGCCCGCAGCCCTGCGGGATCGGGGACCCCGGGTGGTCCGGGACTCCTACGCCACCGACTGGATCCAGGGGAACCAGGTGTTCCGCAAGGGCGGGGACGGCCCGCAGACGGACTGGTGGGTGTACGAGGACCTGGCGTGGTGCCACCAGATGCTCAATGCCTGTGCCGGCTACGACGAGTCCGACTGGTGGATGGGACCCATCGCCTTCGACCAGATGCGCCCGGGCTGCTACGACCCGGGTGCCCGGCTGGCCGACATGGATCTCAACCACGTCGAGGCCTCCCTGTGCTTCCCCACGTATCCCCGGTTCTGCGGCCAGCTCTTCGCCGAGCGGTCCGACAAGGACCTCGCCCTGGCCTGCGTTCGGGCGTTCAACGACTGGATGGTGGAGGAGTGGGCGGGCGACTCGGGTGGCCGGCTGGTACCGCTGTGCATCGTGCCGCTCTGGGACCCTCGTCTTGCGGCGGACGAGGTGCGGCGGAACGCCGCTCGCGGCGTGAGATCCGTGGCCTTCTCGGAGCTGCCGGGCAAGCTCGGCCTCCCGACGATCCACGACCCCGAGGGGCACTGGGAGCCGTTCTTCGCCGCGTGCGCCGAGACCCGGACGGCGGTGTTCATGCACATCGGCTCGGGGTCCACCTGGCTGACCTCGTCCGCCGACGCGCCGCCGGCGGTGACCGCCACGCTGGTGTTCCTCACCTCGACGATGGCGCTCACGGACTGGCTCTTCTCGGGGGTGCTGGCCCGACACCCCGACCTGCGGATCTGCTTCGCCGAAGGCCAGATCGGGTGGATTCCCTACGTGCTCGAGCGGGCCGACAACCTATGGGCCAAGGAGATCTGGGGGCAGGGTGACCGCCGTCTCCCCCGCCCGCCGAGCAGCTACATGGGCCAGGTCTACGGCTGCTTCTACGACGACCTGACCGGCCTGGAAGCCCGTGAGGTCATCGGGATCGACCAGATCACCTTTGAGACCGACTACCCGCACCAGGACTCGACCTGGCCACGGACCCTCGACGCGGTCCGATGCTTCGCCGATCGGCTCGATGACATCGAGCTGCGCAAGGTCTTGAGAGGCAACGCCAGCTCCCTGCTCGGGTTGTCCGACGAGCAGGGCCGACCCACCCAAACTCGCTCCGTTATCGGCCCGCCATTGCCAACAGGCGACGCAACGCCTTGAAGTCGTACGGCGGGGGGCAACCGAAGATGACGTGGGTCGCCCCCGCGGCGAGGTAGCCGTCCACCTGGTCCACCTCGCCGGGGTCGATCAGCGTGACCGTCCGTTCGACGTCGGCGGGATCTCGGCCCGCTCGTTCGCACCACTGGTCCAAGACGGCATTCTTGGCCTGCCAGACGTCGAGCGGACCGAAGGCGTTCCACGCGTCGGCATGCTCCGCCACGATGCGCAGCGTCACCCGCTCCCCACCCCCGCCGACCAGGATGGGCAGGCGGCCGGCCGGTGGCGGGTCGAGTCGGGAGAGCCGCCGACGGACGCGCTCGATGCCCTTTTCCAACTCGGACAACCGGGACGACGCCGATCCGAAAGGGAAGCCGTACTCCTCGTAGTCCCGCTCGAACCAACCCGCCCCCACGCCGAGGACCAGTCGGCCGCCGGAGAGAACGTCGACCGTCCGGGCCATGTCCGCGAGCAGGTCCGGATTGCGGTAGCCGATGCTGAGGACGAGTGTTCCCACCAGCGGAAGGGTGGTGTCGGCGGCCATCGCCGCGAGGAGCGACCAGCATTCGAAATTCGGTCCGTCGGGGGATCCCACCGTCGGGAAGAAGTGGTCCCAGACCCAGATCGAATCGACGCCGAGGGCCTCTGCGCGACGCCACGCCTCTCGCAGATCTCCGAGCCCGGTGTGGGACGGATGCAACTGGGCGCCCACCTTGAATCGCCCGGCGCTACTGGCCTCGCGACTCCCCTGGCGATCGTCGGCCATGTCTCATCGTATTGCTCGTGCCCACGGAGCTCTTCACGGCCACGGTGCTCCTCACGCCCGCGACGGGGGTCGACGAGAGGGGAGGGGCCCGAATGCGACGCTCGGGTGTAGCGTCGCCAAGTCGGTGCATCAAGGGGGGCTGCAACATGGCGCAGAGCCAGAAGCACTCGGGCCAGAAGCACTCGGGCCAGAAGCACTCGGGCCAGAAGCACTCGGACAGGCAGTCCGACCGAGAGTCCGAGCTTTGGATCAAGGCTCACCAAGGTGAGGCACTTGGCCATGCGTACTTCTCATCCCTGGCCCGTCACACCGCGAACCCCGAGCATCGGGCGAAGCTCGAGGCTCTGGCCGTTCTGGAGGATTCGACCCGGAAGCTCCTCGAGCCGAGCATGGAGCGGATCGGGGTCCCGACGGATGGTGAGCCTGCCCCACTCGACGTGACTCGAGACGGTGGCGAAGCGGACTATCCGGCGGTCCTCGAGCCGATACCTCGCCTAGCCGCAGAGTACTTGCAGTATTACGTTGAGCTGCGGGCGCTGGTGGAGGAACGCGACGCTCCGACGATCGATCTCCTGATCGCGCACGAGCTCGCTCTCGAGGTCTTCGTGCGGCGCGAGCTGGCAGGGGAGACCGAGGGCTCGCTCGAGGCTCTTCGGGCCCTGTCGCACGTGCCTCTCTGAGGCTCGACGATCGCGCAGACCCTCGGGGACGAGGAGCCCTGTCACATCTTCGTAATGGGCTTTCCGTTCGGGCCGAGCGCCCACCAGTACCCACCAAAGCTCTTGACAGCCTGTCCCATCGCGGTGCCCGGCCCCATGTCACCCGCGAACTCGTACATGAGCCAGCCGCTGTAGGTGGGATAGGTCTCGCCGTCGCTCAGCTTCTTCGCGCCGAGCAGGGAGCTCTTGAGTCCCGATCCGGTCTTCGCCGACTTGGTGCCGTCGGGCAGAGGGAGGTCCGGCCAGATCTTCGTGCAGCCACTGGCGTCGGTACAGGGGAGGTTCGACTTGCCGTCCCCCGTGAGGACGTAGACCGTATGTCCGCGACCGTCGACGACGACCTCGCCGAGACCCTTGATGTTCTTCGTGCTGAAGGAGATGCCGGGGTCCTTGGTGGGTGAGGGGCTCGAAGAGGCGCCGGCCGAGCCGGGCAGTGCGTAGCCCAGGGCTGCCGACATCCCGAGGAGTGTGCCCACGCAGGCAATCCTTCGAACCCTCACTCGGATCTGCTCACCGGTCGCCTTCCTCACGCCCTCTCCCTTCGTCGCACCACGCGCTGAGTGGTGACGCCAATCGGAGTTACCTACGAAGGGCGAGATCTGCAGGATTGCGGCGGCCCGCGATTCCTGAAGGCCGTCGGGTCCGGCGAGGGGTCTACAGGGGCGGCTGCCGGCCCAGGGCGGTCAGTCGGTCGGTAGCGTCGCCGTACCGATGACGTGCGGCGCGACCGCCTTCGAGATGACGCACGGCTGAAAGAGGAATCGCCGCTCGCTCTCGACGCGGAAGCCGGCTCGGCGGATGGCCCCCGGCGTGTCCCGGTTGCAGTGGCAACCGCCGACGAAGATCGGCCAGATCCGATCCACCCGATCCTGGAAGGCCGCTTGGTCGGCCGCCTCCGCCCTGACGTGCTCGTAGTAGCGCAGCTCGCCCCCGGGCCGGAGGACCCTTCGGATCTCCGCAAGCGACCGCTCCGGATCGGAGACCGAGCAGAGGACCAGGGAGGCCACGGCGGCATCGAAGGTGCCGCCCTCCACGGGCAGGTCTTCGGCCGAGCCCTCGACGACCCGCACGGGGACGTGGGCGAGAGCTGCGGCGGCCGCAGCCTTGGACCGGAGATAGGGCTCCGGCTCGACGGCTACGACCTCGGTCACCTCCGGCGGGTAGTGAGCGAAGTTGAGCCCGTTGCCGGCACCCACCTCGATCACCCGCCCACGCAATCCGGCGAGGGCCTCCTGCCGGTGGTCCGCGATCCCGGCCTTCTCCGCGCTCTTGGAGAGCGTCCCGTACAACCGGGCAAAGACAGGGTGGCGATGGCGACCACGCATGCCCTCCACTCTGGCACGACCAAAGGATTTCGGCCCCGGCGGTCAGCCATATGCTCGAGGCCTGCGGCAAGCGTGAAGGGAGGACCGCGTGCGCTTGATCGACGCACTCGGGCACGCACTGACCATCAGCGGGTCGATGACCTGGCAGATCCTCTGGGCACTCATCCTGGGCTTCGTGCTCTCGGCCGCCGTGCAGGCCGTCGTCCGCCGCAGCACCGTCGTCGGCCTGTTGGGCAGCGACCGACCCAAGGCCCTGGCCGCGGCCACCGGCTTCGGCATCGCGTCGTCCTCCTGCTCGTACGCCGCAGTTGCCCTGGCCCGGTCGCTCTTCCGCAAGGGCGCCAGCTTCACCGCGGCCATGGCCTTCGAGATCGCCTCGACGAACCTGGTCATCGAGCTCGGGATCATCCTGGCCCTGATCCTCGGTTGGCAGTTCACTGCGGCGGAGTTCGTCGGCGGCCCCCTGATGATCGTGCTGCTGGCTGTGCTCTTCCGCCTCTTCCTGCGTCAGCGCCTGCTGGATGCGGCGAGGGCCCAGGCGGAGAAGGGGCTCGCCGGTTCGATGGAGGGACACGCGGCGATGGACATGAGCGTGCAGGAGACGGGGAGCCTCTGGCGCCGACTGCGCTCCCGCAGGGCGGTGACCTCCGTGTCCCACATCTTCGTCATGGAGTGGGCCGCGGTGCTGCGCGACGTCGTGCTCGGGCTGCTCATCGCCGGAGCCGTGGCGGCCTGGGTGCCCGACAGCTTCTGGAGCCACCTCTTCTTCACGAGCGACCCCGTCGTGGCCAAGATCTGGGGTCCGCTGATCGGTCCCATCGTCAGCATGCTCAGCTTCGTGTGCTCGATCGGCAACGTCCCCCTGGCGGGCGTGCTGTGGAACGGCGGCATCAGCTTCGGGGGCGTGGTGGCCTTCATCTTCGCCGACCTGATCATCGTGCCGATCCTCTTGATCTACAAGAAGTACTACGGCACCAGGATGATGCTGTTCATCCTGGCCACGTTCTACGCCACGATGGTCCTCGCCGGCTACGCGGTCGAGCTGATCTTCGGGGGGCTGGGCCTCATCCCCACCACCCGTGACGCCAAGGTGGCCGAGACGTCGATCCATTGGAACTACACGACGGTCCTCAACATCATCTTCCTGATCGTGGCGGCCGGCCTGGTCTACCGCTTCTTCCACACCGGCGGTCTGACCATGCTCAAGAGCATGGGTGGCTCTCCAGACGAGGGACGCGCGCACGACGAGGGGCACTCCCCGGGCGCGGGCCACTCACCGGCCCCGGCGTAGGGTCGGGGCTCATCCTCTCTCGGTCGCGTCCCGACTGGCCATGGTGAACCCGATCCCTCCAGGCGACGCCCGTCCGGGGCGATTGCACACGTACCTCGGGATGGCTCCGGGGGTCGGCAAGACCTACTCGATGCTGGCCGAGGCCTGGCGCCGGCTCCAGGCGGGAGACCGGGTCGTCGTCGGCTGGATCGAGCGCCACGGGCGCACCGAGACCCGCCGGCAGCTCGGGGACCTCGACGTGGTCCCCCCGGCCCTCGTCTCCTACCGGGGCGCCACGTTCGAGGACATGGACGTCGCCGCCGTGATCGCCAGCCGGGCCGACGTCGTAGTCGTCGACGAGCTGGCACACACCCGGCCGGAAGGGGACCGACGTCGATGGGAAGACGTCGGCGAGATCCTGGACGCCGGGGTGACGGTGCTCACGACGGCCAACGTCGCCAATCTCCTGTCGGTGCGCGAGTACGCGGCGCAGATCACCGGCGTGGGGACGGTCGAGTTCGTCCCCGACGAGATCGTGAGATCCGGCGAGGTCGTCCTCGTGACGATGTCGCCGGCGGCCCTTCGCCAACGCATCGTGGCGGGCAAGGTCTACTCCGCGGAGAGGGTGGGCGGCGCCCTGGCGGACTACTTCCGGTCGTCCAACTTGGAGGCGCTCGCCGAACTGGGGCGGGCCTGGGTGGACGGCACCCTGGACCAGGTCGGACCCGACCTCCTCGCCCGGCGCGGCATGCTGCCCGAGCAGTCCGCTCCGAAGGTCGTGGCGGGCATCAGCGGATCTCGCTCGGGGGACTCGGTGATCCGACGAGCAGCTCAGATCGCCAGGGACGAGGACGCCGAGCTCCTCGTCGCTCACGTCGACGTGATCGACGCCACGGAGCGACGTCTCGAGGGCGTGCTCGAGCGCTACCGAGGGCTCACCGACGAGCTGGGAGGGACCTTCGTCGAGGTCCAGGGCGCGTCGGTTCCCGAGGCGCTCTCCGAGCTCGCTCGTGCGCAGGAGGCCTCGGTGGTGGTGGTCGCCCGACACCGGTCCCGGCTGGGCGAGAGGCTCTTCGGATCGGTGGCGACCCGGCTGCGACGCTCGGTACCGGGGACCCGGGTCGAGGTGGCCGGTGATGACGGGTCCGCCTGAGCCTCAGCCGCCTTTCCCGCGCTCCCGTGGGCCGGGCGGGTCTCCGGGACCGGCCATCTCCTCGATCAGCGCCGCGGCACAGTCCTTCAGCAGCTCGGCGTCGACGTGGCGGGCGGCCTCGAGCCCTCGCAGCAGCTCGAGGTCCTTGCCCAACAGCTTGGCGACGCCCTCGACGGGGGACCCGGGAACCCCGAGCTGGGTGCGGAAGCCCCGGTACGTCTCGAGGGCGTAGCTGCGGCTGCTCCCACACGAGAGGGCCGCGATCAGGGCGTCGGGGTCGAGCTCGAGAGAGGTCGCCAGCCGGATCGCCTGATGCGCCAAGGACATGGTGCTCGTGAAGAGCACGTTGTTGACCAGCTTGCCCATCTGCCCGGCGCCGATCGGTCCGAGGTGGACGATCGGGTTGCCGAAGCTCGAGAGGACGGGCCGGACGCGCTCCAAGACGCCGGGATCTCCCCCGACCATGACGAGCAGGCGGCGGGCCTCGACCGCCGGAGCACCCCCGCTGACCGGCGCGTCGAGGACGTCGGCACCGACCCGGGCGACGACGTCGGCGATGCGGGCGCAGGTGTCCGGATGGACCGTGCTGTGGATGGCCACGACGGCACCGCGCCGCAACCCGCCGAGCAGTCCGTCCTCGCCGATCACGACCTCCTCGACGTCGGAGTCGGCCAGGACGCAGACTCCGACCACGTCGACGGTGCTCGCAAGGGACGCCGGGCTGTCCGAGATCTCGGCGCTGCCGCGGAACGGCTCCAGCGACTCGGCTCTGCGGGCCCACAGGGTCGTCGGAAACCCCGCCTCGACGATGGCTCTCGCCATCGGTGCGCCCTGGCTTCCCAGTCCGATGAAGCCCACCCTGGGGCCGTCGCGCCTCATCGATCCCTGCGGCTCATCGATCCGTGGGTCTCATCGATCCGTGCGCCTCATCGATCCCTGCGGCTCTCCACGAGCTCACCGATGAACCCCTCCGGGTCGGCGGCGCGATGGCGCAGGATGTCAAAGACCTCGGGATTGGTCGGGACGAGGAACCGATCCTGCGCGACGGCCTCGAGGACCTGCCGGGCGACGGCCTCGGGCTCGAGCATCGGGAGGGGCGGGGAGGAGATGGGCCCGAGCTCGCCGTAGACGGTGATCTGCTCGGCGATGTTGGTCCTGACCGGACCCGGGCACAGACACGTCACCCCGATGCCGAAGGGGCGACAGTAGACGGCCAGGGCCTCGGACACCGTGACGACCGCCGCCTTGGTCGCCACGTAGGGCAGGCGCTCGCACCCGTAGCCCCAGAGGCCGGCGGTCGACGCGGTGTTGACGAAGTGGCCCGTGCTCCGGTCGAGCATCGACGGCAGGAACTCCCGGATGGCCCGGACGATCGAGAGGAGGTTGACGTCGAGCACCCGCTCCCAGGCGTCGAGGGGGATCTCGGTGGGCTTCCCCATGACCAGGACGCCCACGTTGCTCATGACCAGATCGACGGGACCGAACGCCGAGAGCGCGGCGGAGTGGAGGTCGGCGACGTCCTCGTCCTCCGTCACGTCGCAGCGCCGAGCGATGGCTCGACCTCCCCCCGCCCCGATGTGGTCCAGGCACGAGCCCAGCCGTTCCTCGTTGACGTCGGCGAGTACGACCCGGGCCTCGGCCTCCGCCAAGGCGATCGCCGTGGCACGACCGATGCCGCTCGCCGCACCCGTCACGACGGCGACGCGTCCCGCGAGGTCGGCGATCACCGGCCCGCTCCCGCCCCTCCCGTCCCGTCGGGCTCATCGGCCCCTACGGATTCCTCGGCCTGGATGTTCGCCCACGACTCGGCGACGACCTGGTCGAGGAACGACGCCTTGGGCCAGCCGGCGTAGGCGGCGAAGTGGAGGACCAGCTCGCGCAGCTCGGCGTGGGAGACGTCTCGGGTCTTGAGCGCCGAGTAGACGTGGGAGCGGATGGGCAGGACCGCGTCGTCGACACCGACGCAGGCCAGCGTGATGAACCGGCGATCGCGCCGGGACAGGCCGGGCCGCTGCCAGACCTCTCCGAAGACGAAGTTCAAGATTCCCGCCGTCGTGTACGGGCTGGTCCGCCCCGGCGCGGGCACGCAGTTGATGGCGGCGAAGGACTCCTCCCCGCCCCGCAGGCGCTCCTCCGGGTCCATCCCCGGGTTCCAGGTCTCGAGTTGGCGCACCGGCGGCGGCGGTTCACCCCGCTCCGCGGCGAGCCGGGCCTGCTGTTGCCAGAGGACCTGGTCGGCGAAGGAGGCCTTGGGCCAGCCGCAGTACACGGCAAAGTGCAGCACGAACTCCCGGAGCTCCTCGAAGCTGAGGTCGCCGCTCGCCAGTGCGGCATAGATGTTCGCTTCGATCGGGCCGACCGTGTCCGCCGCGCAGGTGCAGGTGACGGTGACCCATCGACGGTCTCGCCGGCTCAGTCCGGGCCGGGCCCAGAGGTCCCCGAACACGAAGCCGAGCAGCCCGGCCTCGCTCGCGGGGCTGCTCGGGAGGTCATACGGGCGGCACATCACCTCTTCGTAGAGCGAGCGAGCCCGCTCGAGAGACGGGGCCGCCCCGACGTCCGTTCGACCCACCGGTGTTCCCCCCATGTCCGTCGCTCCAGGTGCGTATGCCCAGCCCGGCGCATCGCTCACGCCGGCCCTCAGCTTGGTGCACCCGCCGCCGCCTGTCACGCGGGCGCCGGGCTCTCCGCCCGGTTGTGGTATCGGTGACGGTCGTGGATTGGCTGCTCTTCGTCCTGGGCGTGCTCGTCGTCATCCTCAACACGGCCAGCGTGCTCTTCACGATGGTCCTGCCCCGCCGACCGAGGGGCATCGAACGGACGTCGCTGTTGGTCAACCGCGTGGTCCGCGACGCGGTCGGCGCCATCTCCCGTCTCGCCCCGACCTACGAGGCCAAGGACGCGATACTCGCGCCCACCGCGCCCCTCGCCCTCCTGACACAGCTCCTCTTCTGGGCGGCGTGCTTCATCATCGGATTCGGGCTGATCCTCCAGCCGACGACGCACGACCTGTCCGAAGGCCTGCTGCAAGCGACGACCGCGCTGTTCACGGTCGGCGCCGTCCACACGGGCGGCCCCGAGAACGAGGCGGTGGACATCTGCGTCGGCGCCATCTGGGTGGTCGTCGTGGCCCTCCAGATCGCGTACCTCCCCGCCCTGTACTCGTCCTACAGCCAGAGGGAGGGCCTCGTGGCGATGCTCGAGAGCCGGGCCGGGGTGCCGGCGTGGGGTCCCGAGCTCCTGGCACGCCACCAGTTGGTCGGCATCACCGACACGCTCCCCGACTTCTACGCCCAATGGGAGGAGTGGTCGGCGGCGGTTGCCGAGACCCACACGACGTATCCGGTGCTCCTGCTCTTCCGATCACCCGAGCCGTGGTTCTCGTGGCTGGTCGGTCTCCTCGCGGTGCTCGACGGTGCGGCGATGCATCTCGCCCTCAGCCCGACGACCGCGTCGTCCAAGGCGCGGCTCTGCTTGCGCATGGGTTTCACGGCCCTCAACCGCATCGCCACCACCATCGGCTGGGAGGTCGATCTCGATCCCGACCCCGAGGGGCCCATCCGGCTCACCTTCGAGGAGTTCGCGGACGCCGTGGCGATGCTGCAGGGCGTCGGCTTCGAGATGGAGCGCACCCCCGAAGAGGCGTGGCCGGACTTCCGCGGGTGGAGGGTCAACTACGAGACCGTCTCGTACCGGCTCGCCGATCGCCTCACGGCTCCCCCGGCGCCGTGGTCGGGTCACCGCAGCCACCTCCCCCCGGGATCCGTCGCCCCGCGACGACCTCCGCAGCGTAAACCGGACTCGTCGTTCGACTACCGCCGGCCCGCCGTCGTCAACGACCCGATGCGCAGGACCGGCCGCCGGGGCCGGCGCACCGACCCGACATAGTCGACAGCCCCGAAAACGGGACCGTGCGATCGCTCAATCCTGGGCGGAGCGAAACCGGGTGGCGAGCCGTTGCCCGAGGGCCAAGGCGATCGTGATCGCGAGGTCGGGCGCCTCGCCGGCCAGGGAGAGGAACGACTCCCTGCTCAACCGCTCCAGGTAGCCGCCCGTGCTGGCGACGACCGTGGCCGAACGGGGCGAGCCGTCGAAGAACGCCACCTCACCGAGGATGTCGGGAGCGACCACCGGGACGGGCACGTCCCGGTCCGGCAGGCGCACCTCGACCTCGCCCTCGGTCAGGAAGTAGACGGCAGGGTCGTGCTCGCCCCATACGAGGACCCGGTCACCGGGAGCGAAATCGGTACGCCCGAGGTACCGGTCGACGAGCTTGCGCTCCTCGGGGGAGCAGGAGGCGAGCGGGTGCAAGAAGGTGCTCTCGGGACGTTGGGGATCACGCGACGGCATCGTCGTGCTCCCGTGCCCGGGCGGACCCCTCCGGGAGCTGGTCCTCGTTCTCGAGGACCCGGCGCACCGTGTCGGCGGCGAACCTCAGTTGGTCGTCCGTGTGGGTCGCCATGAGCGAGAAGCGGAGGAGGCCCCGGCCCGCGGGAACGGCGGGAAAGACCACGTTGTTGGCGTACACCCCGGCATTGAGGAGGACGGCGCCGGCTCGCAGGGTCGAATAGTCGTCACCCCGACGCAGGGGCACGGTCACGATGGCGCTCTCGATCGGGAGGTCGCAGCGCACGCCCCGCTCCTCGAGGAGCGTGACGAAACGTGCGACGTTTGCCCGCAACGTCCGCACCAGTTGCGGCTCCTCCTGCAGGATCCGCAGGGCCTCCAACGCCGCGGCGACCGAGCCGGGCGTGTTGGACGCGGTGAAGAGGAAAGGGTTCATCCTCCCCGAGAACTGGAGGACGTCGAGGAGCGTGCCGTTCCCGAGGATGGCGCCGCCACAGCTGCCCAGGGACTTGGAGAAGGTGATCGTGACGAAGTCGACGTCGTCGAGGACGTCGAGCTGCTCGACCGCCCCTCGTCCCGTCTCTCCGCAGACGCCGAGCCCGTGGGCCTCGTCCACGACCAGCAGCGCATGCGGATGCTGCCGGCAGAGGCCCACGATCTCGCGGAGCGGCGCGAGATGGCCGCTCATCGAGTAGACGCCGTCCACCACGACGACGCAGCCGGACCCCTCGGGCACGGAGTCGAGCGCTTCGGCCAGGGCTGCGAGATCCTGGTGCTCGATCTTGACGATCCTCGCCCCCGACAGCACGAGACCCGTCTGGATCGAGTTGTGCGCCTCCGAGTCGACGATGGCCACGTCCTGTTTGGTGAGGAGGCCGGCGAGCAGGGCCAGGTTCGTCCCGTAGCCGCTGGTCAGCGCGATGGCACGCTCGACCCCGTAGAACGCCCGCAGGGCCTCCTCGAGCTCGAGGTGCAGCGACAGGGTCCCGTTGAGCATCCTCGACCCGCTGACGCTCGTACCCCAGTACTTCGTCGCCTCGATGGCCGCGGCCTTGACCCGGGGGTGCGTGCCCAGGGACAGGTAGCCGTTGGACGCCATGTTGAGCCGGCGCTGACCGACGACGGTGATCTCCGCCTCGGGCGGGGACTGGACCTCCTTGAAGTAGGGGTACAGACCCTGATCCCGCGTCGCCTTGGCGAGCGCCCAGCGCTCGCTCTCGACGAGCCGGCGCACGATGACATTGCGCTCGTCCATGGACGTTCTCCCGTCACACCTGGGCGGCCGTAACGGGGCGATGATAAGTGCACGCCGGCGGCGGCGTCCGGCCCGATCACGCGGGGGTCGCGGAGGGCCGGCTCTGTTCTCCCCTGCCCGACCGCCACATGCCCGTCATGGACACGACACTCAAGACGGCCAGCGCGACCGAGCAGACGAGCACCGCCCGGAAGTCGCCGTAGGACTGCGCCGCCATGCCGACACCGATGACGGGGATCGTGAGGCCGACGTACGCGAAGACGAAGTAGGTGGAGACGACCCGTCCCCGGAGCTCGGGTGGTGCGAGGCGGTTGGCCGTCGAGAGGCTGCCGATGAACACCGCCCCGACCGCCACCCCGCCGACCAGCGTGCCGGCGAGGAAGAGCGCCATCGATGCCTGCGACAACGCCGCCACGATCAGCGCGAGCCCGGCGAGCATGGTCGCCAGCCCCGAGAAGATCACCGGTCGGCTTTCAAAGCGCGCCAGCACGAGCTGGGTCAGGGTGGCCGCGCCGAAGATCGCGAAGACGACCGCCCCACCGACGGCGTGGCTGTCCTCGTGGAGCACGCCGCCGAGGAAGCTCGGTGCAAGCGCGCTGAACAACCCGAGCAGGGAGAAGGCGACGAACCCGGCGACCCCGGCGGCGACGAACTCGCTGCGACCGGCGGCCGGTATCCCGAGCCCGGAGAAGCGAAGGGTGAGCCGCTCCCGGTTCGACACCGTCTCGGGGACGACGAGCAGGCCGACGGCGGCCACCGCCAGGATGGCCAGGTAGACCTCGAACACGAGCACGGTCGGGTTCGGGCCGTACTGGGCGAAGAGCCCGGCGATCAAGGGACCGAGTCCCAGCCCGCCCATGTTGGCGGCCGTGGCCACCATCGCCGCCCGCCGGGAGGACGAGCCCGCATAGGTCTCGGTCAGCGCCGCCGTCGCCGTGCCGGTGGTGAGGCCGGCCGAGAGTCCGGAGAGGATGCGGCCGACGAAGAGCCATCCGAGGCCGGGAGCAAGGATGAACACCACCGAGCTGACGGCGCTCAGGGCCAGGGCGGCAAACAGGACCGGCCTTCTCCCCACCTGGTCCGACGACCGGCCGGCCAGGAGGAGTGCGGCCAGAACGCCGGCCGCGTACGAGGCGAAGATCACGGTGATGATCCCGGACGAGAAGTGCCACTGGCCCTGGTAGATGACGTAGAGGGGTGTCGGCAACGTGGTGCCGAGCATGAGCGCCGCAAAGAGGTACGCGAGCAACCAGAAGGCGACGGGGCGCCCGACGGGCAACCGGGACGACCCCGGGCTGACCACGTCGTCCAGGCAGTCGACGCATGGCCGGTCGGCCCCCACCACCGCGGGCTGGCTCATGGGGAACCTCTGGTCATCGCGAGACCCTCGTCTCCGACGCGACGTACTCGGCGCCGTGGGCACAGCGAGTGTTGACCGGCACGCCCCGGCGGCACAGCTCGCAGTCGGATCCGGGCCACGTCGGGATGCGCACCTCGGCGAGCCATTGGAAATGCTCGACGCCCAGGTCCTCTGCGGCGACGTTGCCGCGGGTCACCCGTGCCGCCGCGCCGATGACGTCGGCCTTCGCCCCTCGCAGCGCCTCGATCGTCTGGCGCAGCGAGTGCCCCGTGTTGACGATGTCGTCCACCACCACCACGGTCTGCCCGCGCACCATCGAATCGAATCCTCGGCGCACGACGAACGGCGTCCCTGACAGGTCGGCGCCCCGCGGTGGTGGTCACTCTCGCCTCAACGGCCGGAAGAACTGGCGCAGCTCGTCCACGAGGGCATCGGGGTTCTCGAGCGCCGGAAAGTGGCCACCCCGGTCGATCGTGGCGTAGCGGCGAAGGTCGTACCAGGGCTCGACCAACTCGCGCGGCGGGGCGTTCGGATCCCGGAACACCGAGAGGCCCGTCGGCACCTTGACCCGGGCGGGTGGCTCGATGGTCCCTCCAGGACCGAAGGTCTCGTAGTAGAGGCGCATGGACGGCCCGATCGTGCGGGTGAACCAGTAGATCGAGACGTTGGTCAGAAGCTCGTCGGCCGTGTAGACGCGAAGGAGGTCCCGGTTGCCCGCCTCGTCGGCGCAGTCGCTCCAGCGCCACCACTTCTCGAGGATCCAGGCCGCGAGGCCCGCAGGGGAGTCGTTCAGCGCGAACGCCGGCGTCTGGGGCTTGGTGCGCTGGAGGTGCACGTAGCCCCACTCACGCTCCCGGTACCGCTGCAGCGCCTCCCACCACCGGCGTTGGTCCGCCGTCAGCGTGTCCGGATCGAACGGGACGCTCGTCATGGTCAGGTGGAGACCGATCGTCCGGTCGGGATGGGCGGCGCCGAGCGCGGTCGCCACCGCGCAGCCCCAGTCCCCGCCGTGGGCGCCGAAGCGCTCGTAGCCCAGGGCCGACATGAGGTCCACCCAGAGGTCGGCGATCCGCCCCGCCGACACGCCCCGCTCCGACGGTGCGCCCGAGAACCCGTAGCCCGGCAGCGACGGCACGACCACGTCGAAGGCGTCCAAGGGGTCGCCGCCGTGGGCCGCCGGATCGGAGAGCGGACCGACGACCTTGCCGAACTCGAAGAACGAGCTCGGCCACCCGTGCGTGAGGACCAGCGGGAGGGGATCCGGTCCCTCTCCCCGGACGCGGACGCAGTGGACGTCGAGACCGTCGAGCCCCACGAGGACCTGCGGTCGAGCGTTCAGCATCGACTCCTGCGCACGCCAGTCGAATCCCTCGGACCAATAGGCGCAAAGGTCGCGTAACCACGCCACGTCCGTGCCGTAGTCCCACCCCGTGCCGGGAATCGGCTCCGGCCAGCGCATCGAGGAGAGGCGGCGCCGGAAGTCGTCGATCTCCTCGTCGGCCACGTCGATGGTGAAGGGCCGGATCATGAGCCACCCATTCAACACCCGAATCGCCCCGGGGGGCGGGTTGCCTATCGCGCCCGCGTGCGACCCGGGCGGTCGAGCTCGGTGACGATCTCGCGCACGGCGTCGAGGCACTCCGCGAGCGCATCGACGGTCCGGCTCAGCGCCTCTGCCAATTCGGGGGCGTCGGATCCTCCCCGCCGGGCCCCGGCGAGGTGTCCCTGGGCGCGAGCAAGGCTCGCTCGGGCGTTGGCAATGGTCACGGGTTCCTTGTCGCAGACCGCCCGGCTGGGGTCAAGCGGCCGGACGAACAGCGGGTGAACCATGTGACGTCGAGATGACCTCTCGACTGGACCGGACGTGCGAGGCACATACGCTCCAGCCATGACCGACTCCCTCGCCGCCCTGCGCAGCTCCGTAGACCGCCTGGAGCGGCTCGTCCAACCGCTCGGGGACGCCGTCGGGCGGCCGGCCTATCCCTCCGAGTGGACCATCGCGGACGTCGTCTCCCATCTGGGTTCAGGTGCGGTGATCTTCCGGCGCCGCCTCGACGACGGACTCGCCGGACGCGATACCCCCGAGAGCCTCAACGAGGCCGTCTGGGCCGAATGGAACGGGAAGTCGCCCCAAGCCAAGGCCCTCGAGGGGATCGCCGCGGACTCGGACTTCACCGCTCGCCTCGAGTCGCTGAGCTCCGAGGAAAGGGGCGGCGTCAAGTTCGCGATGGGGCCGATGGAGCTCGGCTGGGACATGGTCGTGGGCATGCGGCTCAACGAGCACCTGCTCCACGAGTGGGACGTGGCGGTCGCGCTCGACCCGGGGGCCTCCCTGGCCGCCGACGGCACCGCCGAGGTCATCGACAACCTGGAGCTCATCGCGCGCTTCACGGCGAAGCCCAGCGGGCGCGCCGAGGAGGTGGCGATCACGACCACCTCACCGCAACGACACTTTGTGATCGTCCTCGGCGCGGACCAGATCGACTTTCGACGTGTCGACGACCCGGGCTATCCCACCTTGACGCTGCCCGCCGAGGCCTTGATCCGGCTCGTGTACGGGCGCCTCGATCCGCGGCACACGCCCGCCGACGTGTTCGGCGACGCGTCCGCGCTCGACGCGCTCCGTGGGGTCTTCCCCGGGCCGTGATGCACCGATCGGCCCGGTAGCCCGAACGCTCTTCACCCCGGCAAGAGGTCGGCGAGGACGGAGAGGTCCGCCAGGGCTCGCAGCGTGTCGTTGAGGTGGGTACAGGTCGACGTGCCGACGAGCTCGGCCCGCACCCGCGCGCAGCTCCGCGACCGGCCATCCGACGATCCGCTGCGCGCTCGCCAACGCTCGGGGGCACTCTTGCCAGGGCAGCACGAGGGCCTCGGCCTCGATGGAGGTGACGGTGAGGCCGTCCGGATCGACCGTCCCGTGCACGAGGTACTCGTGGAGCACGCTCTCGGCGTCGTGCCCCTCCACGTAGGAGTCCCGGAAGTGCTCCTCGAACCCGCAGCGATCACCGTCGCGCCAGAGGTCGACGCGCCGGCGCCGACGCGTGCCCTCCACGGGTGGCCGATCGCCCGGGACGCCGGCCCGGGCCCCGGACGGACCGGACGCACCGGACGCACCGGACGTCCCGACCGCGTCGACCGGGGTCACGGCGAGAGGGATCGTCGGGCCGAGCGCCGTGGGGACGACGTTGGTGCGCCGCACGGTGGTCATGATCGAGCCGTCCTCCGTCCATCCGGCGCAGATGTCGATGGACCCCGCCAGGTGCTCGGCGGACGTCCGGAGCGACTGGCCCTCACGGTCGGCCCGCCGTTGCATCGCGTAGCCCGAGACCAGGTTCGCCCCGGACCAGTCGTCGAGGAGGTGGTGCAACAGGGAATTGGGAGACAGGCGCCCGGCCAGGAGATCCGTCGTCGACTGGCGGAAGCCCGGCCCGACCCGCTGGCCGACCAGCCGGTCGACGGGGGCCACCTCGGGCTCCGCGGCGACCGCCTCGATCTGGTCACCGGGAAACGAGAGCGCGGCCGAAAGTCGCTGCGCACCGACGCGCTCGAGCCGTCGGTCGTGGAGGCGGCGTTCGTCGAGCGCCTTGGCCCGCACGACGGTGCGCGAGCCGGCGGTGGTCGCCCGGACGGTCTCGATGTTCGTCGTGCGGCGCACCGAGCCGCTGCGGAGCTCCGGATCGCGCGAGGGGGCGGGCGCATGAGGACCGGCCAGGTCGGGGGCGTAGCCCACGGACGTACGGGCTCAGCTCGAGCGCGCGACCGAGCCGGTCGACAGGCGCTCCTGGTCGAACCCGAAGACCCGGGCGGCGTTGCCCCCCATGATCGCGGCGACCTCGTCGTCGGGCACGCCGTCGAGCTGGGCGGTCGCCGCCTTGGCGGAGTTGGGCCACGTGCCCTCCGGGTGCGGGTAGTCGTTGCCCCATAAGAGGCATTCGACCCCCGTGACGTCCCGGTTGCGGACGGCGACGGGGTCGACCATGAAGGTCGCGTGGCACTGCCGCCGGATGAACTCGCTCGGCTTCGCCGACAGCGGCTTCTTCGAGTACATGGCGTGGTCCACGTAGACCTCGTCGGCCTGGGTCATCACCCATCCCAACCACGATGCGGCGGTCTCCACCGCCACGATCCGGAGCCTCGGGAAGCGGTCGAGGATCCCGCCCGCCGCCAGCTGCAGCAGCACCCTCGGGCCGTCCAGCTGGGCGGCGAGCACGTAGTTGAGCACGTGGCCCCCGGGGCCCCGGAAGAGCCGCGGGTCGTAGCCGGTCCCGGAGTGGAACGTGAGCGGCAGGCCCAGCTCGCTGGCGCACGCCCAGAAGGGATCGAGATCGGCGGTGTTGTAGTGGGCGCCGTCGAGGCGCGAGGGCAGGGAGAGCGCCCGGGCCCCGAGCGCGGCGACGCGCAGCGCCTCCGAGACGGCCGCCCCCACGTCGGCCATCGGGATCATCACGACCGGAAGCGTCCGGTGCTCGCCGGTCAGGCGCTCGAGGACCCAGTCGTTGTAGGCGCGGGAGATCGCCAGCTGGAGGTCGGGATCCCCCACGAAGGCGGTCTGCAGCGCCCAGTTCGGATAGACCACCTCGCCGATGACGCCGTCGCCCTCCTGCTCGCGCCGCCGTTGGTCGAGGTCGGAGCCTCCGACGACGGCGAGGTCGAGCTCGCTCGCGGTCATCAGCTTGCGGGGCGCCAGGCCCTCGGCAAGGAGCATCCGCCATCCGTCCACGTTGCGGATGGCCGGCACTCGGTCTCGGAACCTGGTGTCCACTCGCTCGGCGTAGAGCTCGATGGGCTCGGTCACGTGCGAGTCGGCGGATATGTATCCGGTCACGGTCGTTCCCCTTTTCATCGAGGGCGGAACATGGGAAGGGCGACCCCGTCGCCCGCGGGGTCGAAGTGGACCTCGACCGGCAGGCCGACGACCAACTCCTCGCGGGGCACGTCGGTGACCTGGGTCAGGATCCGGACAACGCCGTTGGTGTCGTCGAGCTCGACGACCGAGACGTTGTAGACGCCCAGGGACGCGAGCGCCGGGACGATCGGGCGGTCTGTCCAGGTGTAGCTGTAGACCGTCCCGAGGCCGTCGTGGGGGTCCCAGGACCACTCGAGCGACCCGCACGAGTAGCAGACCTCCGTCGGGGGGTGGCGGTGCACCCCGCAACCGTCGCAGCGCTGGACCACAAGACGGCCGTCTCCGGCCGACGTCCAGTAACCCTCGGTGGTCGGGTCCGGCTGAGGGCCGGGCAGGCCCGGTAGTCGATCGCTCACTGTTCCCCCGTCAAGATCATGCCGCTCGTGGGCGCCGGGCCGGCGCCGCCGACGACGAGGACGTTCGACGCGCCATCGATCTGGTTGATGGCCTGGCCCCGGATCTGGCGGACCGCCTCGTTGACGTGGGTCATGCCGTGTGTGTAGGCCTCGGCGAGGTTGCCCCCGTGCGTGTTCACGGGAACCGGCCCGGCGAGACCGAGGTTGCCGTCCGCGACATAGGGACCACCCTCGCCCTTCGGGCAGAAGCCGAAGTCCTCCAGGGCCATGACCACCATCCCGGTGAAGTGGTCGTACACCATGGCGGCGTCCATGTCGGCCAGGCCCAGCCGGGAGTGCTTGTAGAGGTCCTCGGCGACCGTGCGGTGCCCGCTCGAGGCGAAGTCCTCGTCCGGCTGGTTGTAGAAGCTCATCAGCGCGTTGCCGTAGCGGAAGGGGGCGCCGACCGCGGCCGCGGCGATGTAGGCCGGCCGGTGACGCAGGGTCCCGGCCCGGGCCGCCGAGGTGATGACCACGGCACACCCGTAATCGGACTCCATGCAGAAGTCGAGCAGGCGGAGGGGGTCGGCGATCATGGGGCTGGCGTGGTGACCCTCCACCGTGAGCGGCTCGCGAAACCGGGCCTCGGGATTGTTGGCGGCCATGGCACGGGCGTTGATGGCGACGTGGGCCATCTGCTCGGTCGTCGTGCCGTAGAGGTGCATGTGGCGCCGGACGGCGAGGGCGAACATCTGCCCGGGGGACTGCAGGCCGTAGGGGACGGAGAAGGCGAAGGGCCCGCCGATCGCGGAGACCCCCTGCCCGATCTGCCCGAACGACTGGCCGTAGCGCTTGGTCGACTCCATCGTGGCGACCTTGTGGACCACGACGTAGTCCGCCTGGTCGGTGGCGACCGCCATCGCCGCGTTTTGGAAGGCGCCGCACATCGACGCGCCGCCGCCGCCCCAGGTCTGCGACGCGTACCGCAGCCGGTCGACGCCGAAGGCCGCCATCAGCTCGGCGGGCTCTACCGAGGAGTAGTAGGAGCTGTAGCCGTCCACCTCCTTGGGCGTGATGCCGGCGTCGGCACAGGCGGCGGAGATCGCCTCGACGGCGAGCCGCACGTGGCCCCGATCTGCGAACTCGCCCCGCCGCCCGAACGGGACGTTGCCGATGCCCACGATGGCCGCTTGGTTCCGAAGCTCGATCATGCCTCCCCTTCTTGGGCCCCTTGATGGACGGCGGTCACCGGGTCACCGCCTGGATCTCGAGCTCGGCGAGCACCGACTCGGTCTGCTGGCCGAGCAGCGGCGCGGGTCCGAGCGTCGAACGGCTACGGGAGAACCTCGTGAGCGCCCGGAGTCGCGGGTACTCGTCCAGGGTCGGGTGCGTCTCGGTCGTCACGAAGCCGAGCTCGGTGCCCAGGGCTCCGAGCATGACGGTCCGCTCCGTGCCGTGGCGCGACACCGCCACGCAGGTCACCCCACGAGCGAGCAGGCGCTCCTGCCACTGCTCGGCCGTCCCGGTGAGGAAGGCCGCCTCGAGCTCGCCACTCGAGTTCCTCCTTGTCCGGGTCGAGCCCGGTGACCGCCGCGAGGGCGGCGCGCTCGCCGGGGCCGTCGACGACCAGCATGACCCAGCCCTCGGCCGTGCGGTAGAGGCGGTGCAGGGGTCCTACCCCGTAGAGGTCCTCGTCGGGCGCCGGCGTGGGACGGCCCGGCCCGTTCGTGGCGGTGTCGGCCAGCGCGTGGGCCATCGTCGAGAGCATGGAGGAGCGCAGCACGTTGGCGCCACCGAAGCGGGCTCGGCCGACGAGGCCGAGGAGCATGACCGTCGCCACGCCGAGGCCGGCGAAGCCGTCCGCGTTGCCCTGCGCCATCGCTCCGCTGGCCAGCTTGATCCCCGTGCGCTTGACCGTCGTCAGGTCCAGGGACGTGCCGCGCGGGACGTTGCCGGGTCCCCCGACGTTGCGGACCGCCAGGCCCGACGCCGCACCGATCGTGGGGGCGAAGGCAGGGCGGTGACCGCACGGGCCACCGTCGCCGTAACCGGGGGCGTTGACGTAGACCAGATCGGGATTGATCCTGAGGAGCTCCTCCGCGGTGCAGCGGAGGCGCTCGGCCACACCGGCGCGGTAGCCCTGCAGGACGACGTCGCAGCGACGCACCAGCTCGGCGAGCACGTTGCGTCCCTCGGGGGTGGCGAGGTCGACGACGACGGACTCCTTGCCCTGGAGGACCTTGACCGCGGCGAGGTCGGGGAACGGGATCACCGTGCGGATCGGATCCCCCTCGGCCGGCTCGACCTTGATCACCCGGGCACCCTGTTCGGCCAGCAGCGTCGCCCCGAAGGGGGCCGCGTAGAACATGCCGAGCTCGAGGACCGTCACCCCGGCCAGCGGCGGCGCGTCCGTGGCGACCGCCGGGGAGGCAGCGGCAACCGCCGGGGAGGCAGCGGGAACCGCCAGCGCCGAGAGGGCGTCGTTGTCCGCACCGAGCTCCGGGGCGGGTCGGGCGGTGAGCACCGGCCAGGCGGCAGCCTGGGCCAGAGCGCCGGGCATGGCGGCGCCCGCGGCGTCGCGGATGATCCGCCGGTCGAAGACGAGCTGGGGATGCTCGAGGGCGTTGGACTCGTCCCGGAACGGCTCCGCCCACACGTTGGGGTCCTCGTCGAAGGCGTCCCGCCACTCCGCCGCGGTCCGGCTCGCGACGGCGGCGAGCAGGGTCTCCCAGAACGCGATGCGTACCTGCGGATCCTCGGACACCGGGGCCTCCCGCACCGCCGGATCGGACGGGTCCAGGGAGCACGCAGAGAGGAACGCCTCCCAGAGGCGGTCCGTGGTCTGGGAGAACTGCAACCAGGTGCCGTCCTTGGTCAAGCCGACGAACAACCGGAAGAAGAAGGGGGTGTTGGGCACGAGGCCCTCCCGGTCGTAGGGCGCCTCCATCTCGAAGGCGCTCGAGTACCGGAGCGCCAGCACGTGCAGCAGCCAGTTCCAGGTGTCGAAGGCGAGGAAGCCCTGGGCGAGGGTCGTCGAGACCCGCTGGCCGGCGCCGCTCCGCTCCCGCTCCAAGAGCGCGCCCAGTATCCCGTGCAGCGCCAGGTGGGCGGCCCCGACCGAGCAGAAGGGAGTGCTCACGTAGGCCGGACCGTCGCGGGCGACGAGGTTGGAGAAGCCGGCGCTGCCGCCGATGGCGGCCATGACGATCGGCTCCCAACCCTTGGCCTTGGCGAGCGGCGACGCGTCGCCGAAGGCGCTGATCCTCGCCTGGATCAGGCGAGGGTTCCTCTCGGACAGCAGCTCGGGTGCCAGCCCGAGGCGCGCGGCCACTCCCGTCCCCCACCCGTCGACGAACACGTCGCTGCCGTCGATCAGGGCCCGCGCTCGCTCCAGCTCCCGGGGATCGCTCAGGTCGAGCATCACGCTCCGCTGGCCGCGCGCCCAGTAGGACCACGCGGCGTGCGTGCGCAGGCGGGACCCCGAGGGCGGCTCGAGCAGGAAGACGTCCGCGCCATGGTCGGCGAGCATCAGGCCCACCACGGCCGCGGGCAGCGCATTGGCCGTCGTGACGACCCGTAGGCCGGACAACGGAGGCGGCGTCTGCTCCATCGGTCTCCCCCAAACGACAAACTGCGACTAGTCGCAGTTTGTCACATCGACCCGGCACCCGCCACCGCGCCGGAGGGCGGCCCCGTTCGGCCAAGATATGGCCGACCAGACGGCGAGGGAGGGACTCGATGAAGTTCGCCATCACCCATCCGATCATCGGCAGCCCGTACGACCCGGCGCTCGTGACCGGCCGAGGAGTCGGGCAGCTGGCCGCCGCCGCGGAGGCCGCCGGGTTCGATGGCTTCGGCTTTACCGACCACCCGGCTCCCACCCAGCGCTGGCTGGAGGCGGGCGGGCACGATGCCCTCGATCCCTTCGTGGCCATGAGCTTCGCCGCGGCCCGGACCGAGAGGATCCGCCTGGTCCCCAACATCGTCGTGCTCGCCTACCGCAACCCCTTCGTCGTCGCCAAGGCGGGCGCCACCCTCGACCTCCTCTCGGAGGGACGCTTCACGCTCGCCGTCGGGGCCGGGTACCTCAAGGCCGAGTTCGCCGCCCTGGGGGTCGACCACGCCGAACGCAACGAGCTCTTCGACGAGTCGCTCGAGGTCATCAAGGCGATCTGGTGCAACGACGACGTCAGCTACGAGGGCCGGCACTTCCGGGCCCGCGGGGTGACGGCGCACCCCCGGCCGGTCAGCGTCCCCCACCCCCCGATCTGGGTCGGCGGCAACAGCGGGCGGGCCCGCCAGCGGGTCGTCGAGTTCGGCGACGGCTGGTGCCCATTCCCCGCTCCAGCGGTCATGGCCCAGACGGCGAGGACGGTGGCGCTCGACTCCTTGGACAAGCTCGAAGCGGCGATCGACGACCTCAAGGTTCGCCTCGAGGGCGCGGGCCGGGACCCGGGGTCGATCGACATCGCCTTCACCAACTGGGCCGGCGGCAATCCCTGGGCGGCGGACTTCAATGCCGAAGAGCACGCGGACGGCCTCGGCAGGCTCGCCGCGCTCGGCGTGACGTGGGTCCACGCCGGGCTCCCCGGCGACGGTCTCGAGCACGCCCTGGAGGCCGTCCAGCGCTACGGCGAGCTCGTGATCGCGCCGTCTAGGTGAGCTCTTCGGAGAGGCGAAGGATCTCGGGCGCCACCTGTGCCGTGGCCCGGATCACCTCGGCAAAGTGGTCGCGGAACGAGCCTCCGCTCTCGATCAGGGTCGAGATGGCGCGATCGGACCACATGGCGGCCAGGGCGGCCACCACCTCGATGACGCGGCGATCGGCCTGAGGGTCCATCGACTGGAGGCACTCCACGAGCCGGGGCGCGAAGGTCGAGGACATCGGGGTACCGAGGGCGACCTGGAGCATCGGGTCCGCCTTGATGATCCGGCGGATCTTCGAGAGGTGCTGGCGATCGATCAGGGGCCAGGTCCCCTCCGTGCACACGACCGCGACGCTGCGAACGATCGGCTCGCCGGCCGGGCGTGCGCGGAGCTGCTCGACGAACCAGTCGTGCGAGCCCGTGATCGGTGCGAAGAGGACGGCCTCCTTCCCGTCGAAGTAGCGAAAGAAGGTGCTCCGGTGGATGCCGGCAGCTTCCACGATCTGGTCGATGGTCGTGGCGCTGAACCCCTGGCGCGTGTACAGGTCGAGGGAGACCTCGATCAGCCGCAGCCGGGTGTCGGCGACCCGCTGCGCCCGCTTGCCCTGCGTCACGGTCCCCTGCGCCCCCGCCGCCGCGCCCCGCCGCCGCTCCGGGTGACCGCCCGGATCACCCGCAAGCGCGGGCATGGGCGTCGTACCAGATGGCCACCCCCCCTTGCAGGTACTGGGGCGTCCCCAGGGCCGGCTCGAGGAGGTGGAGGAAGGCGTCGAGGTCTGCACCCTTGCCGTTCCACGCGACGACGGAGCTGACGTCGTAGGCGCGTAGGACGCTCGGCAGTTCGCACTGGGCCGACCTCATCTCGCTCGCCGTGGGAGCCGGTCGGGGATTCCAGACCGTCGGCGCCGGCGTCGCCTCGTAGAGCGCCTGTAGGCCCCCTTGGGCGGACAGCTCCATCGAGCCTCTGCCGTCGCTCCCCGGCACGATGGCGTAGCCGCCGACCAGCCGGTAGTGCATCTGCGCCTGGGCCTGCCAGAGCATCGGCGTGTCGTGAGCCTGGTCGATCTCCGGGACGGTGAGGACCACGCCCCCGGCCGGCACGTGCTGCGTGAGCGCTGCGCTCACCGGGTTGTCCGGCCCGGGGTAGGACGCGTGCTGCGGCTCGACGATCTGGAGGTGGAGCAGGACCGGCAGCATCGCCACGGCCGTCACGGAGAGGATGGCGCCGGCGCGGACCACCCTCACCCGGTCCGGGGCGACGTGGCGTCGGCCGGCGAGCGCCGATCGGCCCACCGCGCCGTAGCTCAGGTCGAGCGCGACCGCGAGGAGGGCGGCGACGAAGAGGGTCTCCACTGCGACGAACCGGACCGGCAGGGCGTTGTCGAGCAGCGGCACGAATTGCAGGAGCGTGCTCGGGAGCGGCACGTGCGTGTTGAGCCCGTCGACCGACAGGGTCGAGCCGAGCGAGAGGACGAAGGCCACCACCGCGAGTGCGGCGAGCAGCCGGACCGAGGCGTGACGCCACTTCAAGACCGTCAACACGACCAGCCACGCGAGGAGGAGCACGCCGAGGTACCCGTAGCGCAGGCCCCACACCCCGTGGGGGCCGTAGCCGGGGATGAGGAGCCGGACCCGGTAGATCACCGGCCCGAGGAGATCCTGTCGGAACGACTGGCTCAACCGGGCGCTCTCGAACGGACCACCCAGGTGCTGCGGACCCCACAGGAGCAGCGCCAACGGATAGCCGGCGACGACCACGAAGCCACCCAACGCCGCCCCGGAGGCGGTGGCCACATCCCGCAGCCGAGCCCTGACCTGGTCCCCGTGCGTCAAGGCCACGAGGATCAGCCCGGCCAGGCACACGATCGCCAGGTCGGCCAGGATCTCGGCGTCGATGAGGAACTGGACCGCCGCGAGGACACCGATCAGGATCCCGCCGGGGACGGGCCGGATCCGGCGGCTGAGCAGGACCCGCTCGAGGCACCACACGAGGATCGGCGGGAGGACGAGGAAGGCGAGATCGAGGTGGGTCCCGCCCTCCGACTGGAGGTAGGAGCCGAACCCGAAGAGGAGGCCGCCGGCGAAGGCGGCCGGCCACCAGCGGGTCCAGCTGCGCAGCACGAGGAACATCGACAGTGCCGAGCCCGCGAGGGCGAGGTGGGTGAGGAGGTTGAAGCTGGCGATGGGACCGAGCCACTCGGTCACGGGGATCGCCACGATGCCGAGCGGCAGCGCCAGCGTGTTGCCCGCCAGGTTCACCCCGGTCGGGTAGTCGAGGTAGTTGGTGAAGAACGGGTTGTGCCCGTGCAGGAAGGCAAAGGCGCCCCAGCTCAAGAACCACGACATCTGCTGGGGGTCTCCCGCCGGCGCGTGCTGGGGCAGGTGCGTCCCATCGAAGGGGAGGATCGGCCAGAGCGCCAGGAGCGAGAGACCGCAGTAGACGACCGCGACGCCGGCGACCACGGCCGCCGAGGGGACCCGGTGGGCGGGGGCCGTACGCCGGGCGTGGCGGGCTCCCCGGACGTCGACACGGGGCGGTGCGGTGGTCTCGATCGTTACCAAGATGTCGGGCGCGAGCTCGGATCGGCGGACGGGGTCACGAGCCGGAGCGGTGCGCGGCCCGCAAGGGTCGAAGGCGGCTCCAGGGTCTCGGGAACCACGTAATTATGGAGCGCGCCCACCCCTTCCACCGTGCACACGACCCCGTCCCCCACGACGACCTGCGGCGGGGGCGGCGGGGTCCCGAGCGCCACGACGTCCCCGGGGAAGAGGGTGATCCGGTGGCTCACGTGGCTCAGGACCTCGCTCGGGGTGAACCGGTAGTGCGCGGTGTTGCCCGACTGCACCTGCTCGCCGTTGACCGTGGCCGTGATGGCGAGCCCCTCGAGCACCCGTCGTTCGGTGAGGTCCCGGCGGATCCAGGGTCCCCAGGAGGCGAAGCCGTCGATGGACTTGCCCACTGCCCAGAAGCCCGACGCCCCGTATTCGGGTGCGGTCACGTCGTTGAACACGCTCCAACCGAAGATGGCGCCGCCGGCCTCTGCGAGCGACGCCTTGCGTAGCGGCCTCCCCACGACCACGGCCAGCTCCGACTCGATCACCACCGGACCCCGCAGGATCCCCGGCACCTGGATCTCCCCGCCGTCGCCCGTCACGTAATTGCACGCCTTGGGCAGCCACATGGGCTGTGCGTCCGCGCCTCGCTCCGTCCCGGGCTCGAGGAAGCCGCCCATGACGTTGACGAAGCGGACGCCGGCCAGCGGGGTCCCGAGCACGAGCCCGTCCATGTCGAGCGACCGACCGCTGCGCCGGGGGCCGGCAAAGAGGTCGCCCTCGACCACGAAGAACCGGTCGCCCTCGATCTCCCCGTGGCAGAAGACGTCGCCGATCAGGGCGCGTCCGAGGAGCGCCGGGGACGCGTCGGTCCTAGCCGGGGCCACGTGCGCCGCTGGCCGCTTGGCGCCACCACGACTCCGGCGGCCGGTCGATCCCGTAGAGCCGGGTGGCGTTCTCCCAGAGGATCTTGCGGCGGACACCGGGGTCCACGTGACCCAGTCCCGACGCGATGGTCTCCTGGATGTTGCCGAACAGGCACGTCGTGTGAGGAAAATCCGTCTCGAAGAGGACGTTGTCGACCGGGATGATCTCGAGGAAGTGCCGCGGGGCGAGCGACTCGAACCAGAACGTCACGAAGACCTGCCGTCGAAAGAGCTCGGACGGCAAGAGCGCGTCCGGCGGGCGCTCGCGACCCTTGCGGAACGCCCCGAGCCAGCTGTAGTCCGTCGCCTCGAGCACGAACGGCAGCCAGCCGATGCCGCTCTCGACCGAGACGCACCGCACGTCCGGGTACCGATCGAGCACCCCGGAGGTGATCAGGTCCGCGCACTGCACGCCGTTCTTCATGAAGAGGCCGACGGCGGTGTAGGCCTGGGCCCCGGCACCCCCGTGATGCTCGTAGCGCTCCGGCGTCAGGTGCTCGAGCGTGTCGCCGGCGTTGCCGATGTGGAAGTGGACGGGCAGGCCCGTGTCCTGAGCCACCGCCCACAGGGGATCCCAGTGCGGTGCACCGAGGACGGGGAGCCCGTAGCGCTGGGGCTCGCCCGTGAAGAGGATGCCCCGGGCACCGAGATCGGCGCAGCGCTCGATCTCCGCGACGCTGGCCTCGACGTCCCAGAAGGGCGTGGCGACGACGGGAAGCAGCCGGCGGGTGTCCGCGGACGACCACTCGAGGAGGAAGTCGTTGTAGGCCGCGACGCAGAGTGCCTTCAGGGGTTCGTCACGGAGCCGGAGGAAGTTCTCGCTGCCGAACCCACCGACGTTGGGGTAGAGCACCTGCGCCCAGATCGCCGCCTCGTCCATGTAGCGGAGCCGGGCGTGCGCGTCGTAGGAGGCCGGATGGACGTCCTCGTATCGACCCGGGTACTCGGGGGGGAAGGTCGGCCATCCCGCCGGCGCAGTGACGCCGACCCGACCGACCGGCTCGTCACCGAGCACCCAGGTGTCCACCCCGTCGTTGCGGACGACACGAAAGACGTCGTCCCGGTATCGTGCCGGCACCCGGGAGGTCCAGACGTCGGAGGGCTCGGTGACGTGGCTGTCCGCATCGATCACGCACTCTCGAACCGCCATCAACTCCTCGCCCCCTACTCGACCTCCGTCTCGCCCCTCGCCCGAGGGACGTGGGCCCAGGTCGCCCGCGTGTCGGGGCCGGTCTAGCCAGCCCGGCTCCCTGGGTCAAGCGCCGAGACCGGCAGAAGGGCCGGGCGGAGGCTCGGCCGGCGCAAGGTGGTGCGCCGTCAAGGCGTGGGGATCGTGGACGCCGCTGGCACAGGGGCTCACGTGGATCGTCGCCGAGCTCAGCCTCGGGATCTCGTGCAGGAGCCGGTGATGGGCGTCCTCGGCGATGCCGTGCGCATCGGCGAGGCTGAGTCCCGCGTCGGCGGTGATCTCGGCCTCCGCGTGGAGCCGGTGACCGATCCAACGCAGGCGCACCGAGTCGACCGCCTCCACCCCTCGGGTGCGGCGGAGCACCGAGTCGGCGCGATCGACGAGCTCGGGATCGACGGCGTCCATCAGCCGCCGATAGATGTCCCTGGCGGAGCTGCGGACGACGAAGAGGATGGCCACCGTGATGAGGAGGCCGAAGATCGCGTCGGCGGCCTGCCAACCGAGCGCGACCCCGATGGCGCCCGCCACCACCCCGAGCGACGACAGGCCGTCGGTCCGGGCGTGGTGGCCGTCCGCCTCGAGGGCGGCGGAGCCGATCCTGCGCCCGATGACGATCCGGTAGCGCGCCACGATCTCGTTCCCGAGGAAGCCGACGACCCCGGCAGCGGCCACCCAGCCCAGGTGCGTGACCGCGGCGGGATGGATCAGCCGGTCGATCGCCTCGTAGCCGGCCAAGGCCGCAGAGGCGGCGACGGTGAGGACGACGAAGATCCCCGCCAGGTCCTCCGACCGTCCGTAGCCGTAGGTGTACCGGCGGTTCGCCGGCCGGCGCCCGAGCCAGAACGCCACGGCCAACGGGACGGCCGTCAAGGCATCGGCGAAGTTGTGGATGGTGTCGGCCAACAAGGCGACCGATCCGGAAAGGACCAGGATCACCAGCTGGATCCCCGCGGTCACCGCCAGGCCCGCGAGCGAGATCTGGAGCGCCCTCGTCCCCTGCTTCCCGGTCGTCAGCGCGGCGGCGACGGCGTCGGAGGTGTCGTGGCTGTGAGGCCGCACGAGGTCTCTCACGAAGCCGACCACGCCACCGTGACGATCGTGGTCGTGGTCGTGGTCGTGACGGTGTTCGTCGTGGCGGTGTTCGTCGTGACCGTGGACGTGGTCGACGCCCGGCATCCCCGAATAGTAAGGCTGGTCCTCCGGCTCGTCCGGCCCGGTCGACGCTCACCGTCCGGCGCCGAGGCTCGATATCCTCCGATCCATGAGCGGTCAGGAAGCCGAGTCCTTTGTAGAACCGTCCCGGGAGGAGATCCCGGCGATCAGCCGCGGCCACGTTGCCTCGATGGAGTCGAGCGAGGACGACGAGGTCTGGGTCGTCGCCGGCATGCACCACGTCGTGCTGCGGACCACCGGCCGGCGATCCGGCGCGGCGCACAAGGTGGCGCTGCCGTTCTGGAGGGATCCGGAGGGACGGCGCGTGGTCGTGGCGTCGTTTTCCGGGGCTCCGCAGCATCCCGCCTGGTACCTCAACCTGAGCGATCGGGCCGCCAACCCCGAGGTGCTCATCCGGGTCCAGGAGGGCTCGTACTGGGCCGACGCGCAGATCCTCGACGGAGCTGACTACGAGGAGACCTGGGCGGGGCTGACGACGGACCGGCCTTGGTACAACGACTATCAGTCCCGGACCGAGCGCCGGCTCCCCCTGGTCCGCCTGGTCGAGCTGCGCCCGGCCTGACCCTTCGAGGTCCCGAGAGCGGGCGGCGGGCCCCCTCGGACGTCCGCCGCAGCTACGCCTTGCGTAGTACTACGTGACACGTAGTACTGTGGGGGCATGTCCAAGACCCGCACCACCGGTCTCCGGCGTCCCAACGATCCGCCGGTGCTGATCCTGACCAGCCTCGCCGGAGGGCCCAAGCACGGACACGCCCTCCTCAAGGACATCGAGGGGTTTTCCGGTATCCGCCTCGGCCCCGGTGCCCTGTACGGCGCCATCGCCCGGCTGGAGGCACGGGGCCTGATCGAGCCGCTCGGACCCGAGGACCGGCGGCGCCCCTACCGGATCACCGCGGACGGGTCCGATGCTCTCGCCGCTGCCGTCGCCGACATGCGCAGGGTGGCGGACACGGGCGCCTTGCGACTCGGACTGTCCCTGGGGGTGACCGGGTGAGGGAGGACCTGAGGCGTGTGCTGCGCTGGTATCCACCCGCGTGGCGTGCCCGCTACGGCGAGGAGCTGGTCGCCCTCTTGGAGGACGACCTCGGCGAGCGGCGGGCCCCGGGCCGCATGGCGGTCTCCCTCCGTTGGGCGGGCCTGCGCGAGCGGCTCCACGGTTCTGGCCTGACCGGCGGCGACCGGCCGGCCGGGGATCGGATGCGTGCCGGCTCGCTGCTCGTGCTCTGCGCCTGGGCGGCATGCATGGTCGCCGGAGCGTCCTTCTCCAAGGCCTCGGAGCACTTCGCCGGCGCACTGCCGGCCGGGTCGGGGGCCCTCCCCCAGGACGCCTTCGACGCCGTGGTCGCGCTCGGCGCCCTCGGCGGCTGTCTCGTTCTGCTCGGTGCCGCTCTCGCCCTCCCGGCCTTTCGACGACTCGTGTCCGGGCACGAGGGCCGGCGCCTCGTCCGGCGCCACGTCGCACGGGCGGGCGCGCTCACCGCACTGGCCGCGGTCGCGCTCGTGCCCCTCTCGCTGTGGGCGCACCACCTCGACGGGTTCCAACGCAACGGGGGTAACGGTGGCTACGTAGGTGCCTTCGTCCTGTGGGGGTTCATGGCGGCCGCGTCGCTCGCCCTCTGGACGGGGGCAGCCGTCGCCGTGGTCCGCCGGCTCGACCTGTCCGGGCGGGTCCTGCGGGCCGAGGCGCTGCTCGCGGTGGCGCTGCAGGTCTTGATCGTGGGACTGGCGACCGCGGTCGGGCTCTGGTGGGCAGCCATGGCCTCGGAGGCACCCTGGTTCGTGGCCACGCGCGCCGCCGTCGGGACGAACCCCGCCCCGGTGGATCCCCAGCTCGTGCTGACGCTCGGGCTCATGACGCTGGCCTCCGTCGTCGCCAGCTACGGCGTGGTCCGCATCGCCGGTGCGGCCCGCGCCCTCGGTGGCTCCGGCGCGCCGGACCGATCAACCGAGGGGTGAGGTCCCCAACCACCTCGACTCGTCGTCGAGCTGGCGCACCGCCAGATGCGCGGCGCGGGCAAGAACGCCCACATAGGTCGGGAACGACAACGGGGTCTTCGCAAGGTCGTCGAAGCGCATCCCTGCGGCCATCGCGACGGCGGCCACCTGGACGATCTCGACGGCACGCTCGCCGACCACGTGGCAGCCGAGGATCTGCCGGGTCTGGCGGTCCGCGACCACCTTGCAAAACCCCGTCGGCCGGCCGTCGATGAGCGAGCGGGCAAACGAGTCGAACGGGAACGTCGCGACGACGACCTCGTGGTGCAGGCGCGCCGCCGACTCGGCCAGACCGACCTGCGCGTACTCGGGATCGGTGAAGCTGCCGACGGGCAGGACCCCGGGCACCGTCGCCGCATCGCCGAGGACCGCGTTGCTGGCGGCGACGTAGCCGTCGGACACCGCCTGAGACGCGAGCATCGAGCGGCCCGTCACGTCGCCGGCCGCGTAGACGTGCGGAGCCGAGGTCCGAAGGTGGTCGTCGACGACGACGTACCCGCGTCGATCGGTCTCGACCCCGGCGGCGGAGAGGTTGAGCGCCGCGGCATCCGCCCGAAAGCCGATGGCGACGACGATGAGCGACGCCTCCACGGTCCGCGTGACGCCGCGGTCCGAGTAGACCATCCGGAGCCCGTCGGTCGTCTTCTCGAAGCGCTCGACGGACCCGAAACCCTCGTTGACGGTGATGCCCGCCCGGCGGTACGCGTCGGCCACGGCCGACGACACGTCCTCGTCCTCGCCGGGAAGGATCCGGGGCGCCGCCTCGAACAGGGCAACCTCCGAGCCGAACGCCGCGAAGATCGAGGCGACCTGCATCCCCGTGGCCCCCGCCCCCACGACGACCAGCGACCGGGGGACGGACGTGAGGCTCCAGACGTCGCTGTGCGTCGCGGTCAGCTCCGAACCCTCGACGGGTAGCCGGCGAGTGCTGGCTCCCGCACAGAGGATCACCCGCTCCGACTCGCATCGGAACCCGCGGTCCGTCTCGATGGTGTGCGCACCGAGGAAGCGGGCGGCGCCGGCCTGCTCGTGGATCTCGACCCCCAGCCGTTCGAGGTCCTCGCGCAGCGCCGTTCTCGAGGTCACGTCCCGCACGACCTCCCGCACCCGCTGCAGGAGCCTTGCGTAGTCGAGGGTCGGCTCGCCGACGGTGATTCCGTAGCGTCCGAGCTGGCGGGCCTCCCGGATCAGGCGGGCGGCGTGGGCGAGGGTGCGCACCGGCACGGGCCCGTCATTGGCGGCCATCCCGCCGAACTCGTCCCGGGTCACCAGCACGGTGCGGGCGCCGAGCGCCGCGGCGCGGTGCGCGCTCACGATGCCGGCCGGTCCTCCGCCAATCACCGCCACGTCGGTCATGGGAGACGGCAGCCCCTCGCGCCTCGCAGTGGAAAACCCTCGGGATCATCTAACCACCCGAGAGTGGCCGGCGCCGCCGCGCTCGGTACCGGAGGGCCAGGAGGACGACGATCGCCACGATGGCGATGGCCCCGATCACGTAACCCGCCAGACCGAAGGCATGGGTCATCGAGTTCCAGCTCCCGCCGAGCGCGTAGCCGATGCAGGAGAGGAGCGTCACCCAGATGGCCACGCCGATGGCCGTGAACACGGTGAACCTCACGACCGGCATCCGGGCGACCCCCGCGGGCAGCGAGATGAAGGTCCGCACGAACGGGACCACCCGCCCGATCAGGACCGCCGGCTCACCCCGGCGGGCGAACCAGTCGTGGGCACGGTCGAGGTCCCGCTCCGTGACGAGCACGTACCGGCCGAAGCGGTCGACGAAGGGACGGCCGCCCACCCGACCCACGGCATAGGCCAACAACGAGCCGACGATCGAGCCGAGGATCCCGACCACGATGACCAGGCCGAGATTGAGGTCGCCCTTGGTGCCGGCGATGGTCGCCCCGCTGGCGAGGGCCCCTCCGAGGCCGAGCGTGACCTCGGAGGGGATGGGGATGCAGGCCGACTCGAGCACCGTGAGCAGGAAGATCGCGGCATAGCCCCAGGTCTCGAGGAAGTGCTGCATGCGACTAGCGCGCCCCACCGTGGGTGATGCCGGACATGGGAGGGAGGGTAAGCACGCGACCCGGGCGCCGTCGTCCCCCTCGAGGATGATTCGAGGCCCTCGAGGTCGTCCCTGCAGCCGGCCCCGCGGCCCGGCACGGCATGATGGTTCCGATGGCAAAGCCGATGGAGCTCCTGGTCAACCTTGGCGACGTCCGGCACCGCGAGCCGGCGATCCTGTCGCCCGAGTCCTGGGAGGAGCTCCAGACCTGGCTCGACCAGCACGCCCGGGGGGTCGACGCGGCGCTCGTCGCCGGCTTGGTCCTCGCCTCGACGGCGTGGGGCCTGCACCGCCAGGTCGGCGTCGCCGCACTCCTGATCCAGGTGTTGCTGCTGGCCCCGCTCCTGTGGCGCCGGAGGTGGCCGACGACGACCCTCGCCGTTATTGCGGCCGTGGCGTTGGTCCAGTGGTGCACGATGCCGCCGCTGCTGGCGGACGTCGGCCTCCTGGTCGGCCTCTACACCGTGTCCCGGTACGGGACCCGCACCCAGATCGCCGGCTGCACCTCGGTGCTCGTCGCCGGAGCGGCGATGGCCAGCCAGCGTTGGGACCCGGCCCACACCTTCCTCGAGTCCTTCGTCCTCCTCACCGGCCTGGTCGCCGTCGCGGTGCTGGCGGGCCTGGCCCTCCGTGCCGGTCGGGCCTACTGGGGGGCGGTGATGGAGCGGACGGCCAGGCTCGAGCGGGAGCGGGATCAGCAGGCCATGCTCGCCGCCGCCGCGGAGCGCACCCGAATCGCCCGGGAGATGCACGACATCGTGGCCCACAGCGTGTCCATCATGGTGACCCTGGCCGACGGGGCGGCCCGCGTGCTCCGGACCGACTCCGGGCGGGCGGAGGAGGCCATGGCCGAGGTGTCGGCGACCGGCCGACAGGCCCTGGACAACATGCGGCGCACCCTCGGCGTGCTGCGGGACGGGGAGGAACAGGGGGAGCTGGGTCCCCTCCCGGGGATCGGCGAGCTCGGCGGGCTCGTCGACCGCATCCGGTCGACCGGACTCGGGGCGAGGATCGACGTCGTCGGTGAGCCCTTCGCCGTCAGCCCGGCCGTCGAGCTCACGGCCTACCGGATCGTGCAGGAGGCCCTCACCAACACGGTCAAGCACGCACCGACGGCGCGCACCTCGCGCATCGAGCTCGGCTTCGACTACCCGGTGGTCCGGGTGATGGTGACCGACGACGGCTGCCCCAAGGGCGGGTCCGGATCGGGGCACGGGCTCCAGGGGATGCGCGAGCGGGTGGGCATGTTCGGTGGGCAACTCGACGTGGGGCCAGCCGATGGCGGCGGGTGGCGGGTGGCCGCAGCCATCCCGGCCGAGGATCGAGCTCGCTCGGGATGACCGCCACGGTCCTGCTCGCCGACGACCAGCCCCTGCTCCGCAAGGGGTTCCGGATGATCCTCGAGGAGGAGCCGGACATCACGGTGGTCGCCGAGGTGGACAACGGCAAGGAGGCCGTGGAGCGGTCCCTCGAGTGCCGTCCCGATGTCGTCCTGATGGACGTGCGGATGCCGGTGATGGACGGGATCGAGGCGACGCGGCGCATCGTCGCCTCGGGATCTCCGGCGCGGATCCTCGTGCTCACGACCTTCGACCTGGACGAGTACGCCTTCGGCGCCCTGCAGGCCGGCGCGAGCGGGTTCCTCTTGAAAGACGCCCAGCCGCACGAGCTGGTAAGGGCCATCCGCATCGTCGCCTCGGGCGATGCCATCGTCTCGCCGAGGATCACCCGCAAGCTGCTCGACCGCTACGCGCCGCTCATGTCCTCAGGCGATCCGGGCGACGAGCGGGCCGAGCGGCGAACCCCGAGCGCATTCGACGAGCTGACCGACCGGGAGCGGGAAGTGCTGGTCGCTCTTGCGGACGGCCTCTCCAACGCCGAGATCGGCGACCGCCTCTACGTCTCGGAGGCGACCGTCAAGACCCACGTGGGTCGGATCCTGTCCAAGCTCGGGCTCCGGGACCGGGTCCAGGCCGTGGTCGCCGCCTACAAGGCCGGGCTCGTCCAGCCCTCCTGACGGCCCCAGGGAGTCATCCCTAAGGGGGACCCGGGAATCCGCCTTTCGGAGGTTGATCCGCACCGGGCCGATCCCCATGATCGGGATGAAGCGCGATCGCAGCCGCCCCGGGGATTGATGCAAGCCCAGATCTACCACATGAACCTCCTGCAAGCGCTCGTGATCGGGCTGCTCCAGGGGATCACCGAGCTCTTTCCCATCTCGAGCCTCGGTCACACCGTGATCGTCCCGTCGTGGATCGGCGGGAGCTGGGGCACGCTCGTGCGCCAGGAATCGAGCCCCGAGAGCCCCTACCTGGCCTTCGTGGTCGGGCTCCACCTGGCGACGGCGGTGGTGCTCATCGCCTTTTACATCCGGGAGTGGACCCGGCTGGTCAAGGGTCTCGCCACGTCGATCATCAGACGGCGCGCGGTGACCGACCAGGAGCGCCTGGCCTGGCTGATCGTCGTCGCGACCATCCCCGTCGGCCTGCTCGGCGTGGTCTTCGAGCACCAGTTCCGGGTGCTGTTCGCCAAGCCGCTGGCGGCGGCGCTGTTTCTCATGGTGAACGGGCTCATCCTGCTCGCCGGAGAGCTGTATCGGCGCCGGCACCAGGGCCTCATCCCGGTGGCGGTCGGCGACCCCGGCCCGGCTGCGCTCAGCCGCCCGAGGGGCCGCCACGCACCGGACCGCCAGAGGTTCCGCGACGAGCACATCGTCCCCATGGACGCCCAGGCGGAGCACGCCCTCGGGGGGATCGGCCTGCTGAGCGCCGCCGTGATCGGCGCCTCGCAGGCCCTCGCCCTCCTCGCGGGCATCAGCCGGGAAGGGGTGGCGATGGTGGGCGGCCTCTTTCGCGGGCTCGACAACGAGAACGCCATGCGCTTCGCCTTCCTCCTCTCCGCCCCCGTGATCTTCGCCGCCGGGCTCTTGAAGGTCCCCGACCTCACGGGTTCCCTCGGGAGCGGCATCCGTCCCGAGATACTCGTGGGGAGTGCGGCGGCGGCGGCGAGCTCGCTCTTCGCCATCGTCTTCCTCTCCCGGTACTTCAGGACGAGGACCCTGATGCCCTTCGCGGTGTACTCGCTGGTCGTGGGCTTCGTCTCGGCCATCCGCTTCGGGATCTTCTAGTCACTTCGGGGTCGTCCGGGCCTCCCGGCGCCGCAGGGGCGCTCTTGACAACGTGCTAATACTGTTAGATACTCCTAACGATGTTAGGGACTGCGAGCGAGGGTGCCGGGAGCAAAGGCCTGCAGGGCCGGCCGTCGGCGGCTCCGAGCACCGACCGGCGGGCGGCCCGGCGGGAGGCCACGATGGCCGAGATCCTCGACGCGGCGTGGTCCCTCGCCCGGAGCGACGGACTGCTCACGTTCTCGTTGCGGGACCTGGCCGCCAAGGTCGGGATGCAGGCGCCCTCGCTGTACCAGTACTTCGCGTCCAAGGACGCCATCTACGACGCGATGTTCCGTCAGGGTGCCCTCGAGTGCCTGGCCGCGGTCGGCCCCGACGGGGCGACGCCGGACCGGCGCGAGGCGCTCCGGGAGAGCGCTCGCGCGATGTTCGACTTCGCGACGAGCGACCCGGTGCGGGCCCAGCTCCTGTTCCAAAGGACGATCCCGGGCTTCGAACCCTCGGCCGGGTCCTACGCGCCGGCCGTGGAGATGGTCGAGGGCGTGCGCGCCCTGATGGTCGAGCACGGCATCTCGGATCCCGACGCCATGGACCTGTGGACCGCGATGGTCGGCGGCCTGGTGGCCCAGCAGCTGTCCAACGACCCGGGGGGCTCGCGCTGGGCTCGCCTCGTCGACCGGACCGTGGACATGTTCCTCGCCGAGATGGCTCCCGCCCACGACGAAGCCAAGCAACGAAAGGGGCAGACGAGATGACGACGACGGTGGAGGAGATCGCGGACAGGACCTACCGGCTGTCCACGTACGTTCCCGACATCGGACCCACCGGGTTCACGTTCAACCAATTCCTGATCGACGACGAGGAGCCGCTGCTCTTCCACACGGGACCGCGCGGCATGTTCCCCCTCGTCTCGGAGGCCGTGTCTCGCGTGACCCCGCTCGACGGGCTGCGGTGGATCACCTTCGGCCACCTCGAGGCCGACGAGTGCGGCGCCATGAACGACTTCCTCGCCGCCGCACCCCACGCGCAGGTGGCCCATGGGGCCGTGGGCTGCATGGTCTCGCTCAACGACCTGGCGGACCGTCCCCCGGTCGCCCTGGCCGACGGGCAGGTCCTCGAGCTCGGGAGCCACCGGGTCCGGCATCTCGACACCCCGCACGTCCCCCACGGATGGGACGCACGGGTCCTGTACGACGAGGAGACGCGGACGCTGCTGGCGGGCGATCTCGGCACCCAGCTCGGCAACGGTCCGGCCTCGACGGGCGACCCGTCCATCGTCGAGGCGGCGAGCCAGGCCGAGGACGCCTTCGGCGCGACCTGCCTGACCCCGCAGACCGCGACGACCATCCGGCGCCTGGCGGCCCTCGAGCCGGCGACCCTGGCGATCATGCACGGCTCCTCGTACTCGGGCGACGGCGCCGGCGTGCTCCTGGCGCTGGCCGACGACTACGAGGGCCGCCTGGACGCGGCGACGCACCCCGTCTGACGGCGGGGCTGACGGACCCGGACCCACGGACCGCCACCCACATCCGAGACCCGCACGAGCCCACGGAGGGAACCATGCAGACACTCGACCATGACGAGACGAACCTTCACATGGACGCCGAACCGGCGACCGTCTACGCCCTGATCGCCGACGTCACCCGGATGCCGGAGTTCAGCCCGGAGATCCTGCGGTGCACGTGGCTCGACGGCGCTGCCGGCCCTGCGGTGGGCGCCCGCTTCGCCGCGGTCAACAAGGTGCCCAACCGGCCGTCGTGGACGAACAAGCCGGTCGTCACGCTCGTCGAGCCGGACCGTGCCTTTGCGTTCGCCCGCACCGAGAAGTTCGCCGGCACCGTGGAGTGGACCTACCGCTTGGCGCCCGAGGAGGGCGGGACCAGGGTCACGGAGTCCTACGAGGTCACCCGGCCGCTCAGCCCCGTCGGGTGGTTCATCATCGGCGGCCTCTTCGGCCGCAAGGACCGCCGGTCCGACCTCCGGGCGGGCATGACGGCCACGCTCGAGCGGATGCGCGCCGTGGCCGAGGCGGCGCGTGACACGGACCCGGCCCAGAGGGGATCAGCCGGCTGAAGGCGTGGGCCTCGCGACCTGCAGCACCGGGGGCCCGAGGCCCAGGGCGCCGGGGACGACCCCTCCCTGGCCGATGATGTGGGAGAGGAGCGGGAGGAGCGCCACGGTCCCCGACCACCCCGTCTGGTGGCTCGCGCCGATGCCGGCTCCGTTGTCGCCGTGGAAGTACTCGTAGAACAAGAGGAGGTCCCTCCAGTGGGGATCGCTCTGTAGGAGCTCCCGCCCGCCGTGCACCGGGCGGCGACCCTCGGCGTCGGGCAGGAAGATCCGGGTGAGGCGGTCGCTGATGTCGAGCGCCACCTCGAGGAGGGTCATCTGCCGGCCCGAGCCCGTCGGGCACTCCACCAAGAAGTCGTCGCCGGCGAAGGCATGGATGTTGAGCAGCGCCCGCAGGAGCACCAGGTTGATCGGGAACCACACCGGCCCCCGCCAATTCGAGTTGCCGCCGAACATCCCGGTGTCGGATTCGGCGGGAAGGTAGTGGACGCGGTAGTCCTCCCCGCCGACGGTGAACGTGTAGGGGTGGGCTTCGTGCCACTTGGACACCGAGCGGATCCCGTGCGGGCCGAGGAACTCGTCCTCGTCGAGCATCTTCGCCAGGATCCGGCGCAGCCGCTCCTCGTCGAAGAGGGCGAACAGGAGCGGTCCCGCCGACCGGCTCTGCCGGCCCTGCCCGGACAGCGACGCCGTGACCGCGGGATGCCGGTCGAGGAACCCGAAGGCCTGCTCCACCACGTCGGGAAACTCGGTACGGATCGACTCGGGGATCACCGTCGCGGCGGCGAGGGGCATGAGGCCGACGACGGAGCGCACCTTCAGGGGAACCGAAGTGCCGTCGGGTCGCCGCAGCACGTCGTAGAAGAAGCCGTCCTCCTCGTCCCAGAGGCTGACCCCGTCGGGTCCGACGTGACCGGCGGCGGCGGCGATCCACGCCAGGTTCTCGAAGAGCGCCAGCGTCTCGTCGACGTAGACGGGATCCTCCCGGGAGAGCTCCAGCGCGATCTGCATCATGTTCTGGGCGCACAGCGCCATCCAGGCGGTCCCGTCGGCCTGGTCGAGGTACCCCCCCGTGGGTAGGGGCTTGCTGCGGTCGAAGACGCCGATGTTGTCGAGCCCCAGGAACCCGCCCTGGAAGATGTTGCGGTCGTCCAAGTCCTTGCGGTTGAGCCACCATACGAAGTTCTTCATCATCTTGTGGTACGAGTGCTCGAGGAACTCGCGGTCGCCCGCGCCCGTCTTGGCCTTCTCGATCTCGTAGACGAAGTAGGTCGCCCACGCGTGGACGGGCGGGTTGACGTCGCTGAAATTCCACTCGTAGGCCGAGAGTTGGCCGTTGGGGTGGAGGTAGCGCCGGTCGAGGAGGAGCTCGAGCTGCTGCTTGGCGAACTCGACGTCGACCACGGCCAGGGCCACCGCGTGGAAGGCGAGGTCCCAGGCCGCGAACCACGGGTACTCCCACTTGTCCGGCATCGAGATGACGTCCTCGGCGATCAGGTGCCGCCACTCCTGGTTGCGCACCCCGCTGTCCGAGCCGAGCGGGTCGACGCCGTGCTCGGACAGCCAGCGCTCCACGTCGAGGCCGTAGTACTGCTTGGACCACAGCATGCCGGCGAGCGCTTGGCGCACCACGAGCGCCTCGTCGTCGTCGAGCCGGATGCCGAGCAGACCGGACCAGAACTCGTCGGCCTCGCGGCGCCGCGCCTCCATGACCTCGTCGAAGTCGGCGAACGGACCCGCCGGGTCGGGCCGGCCCGCCGGGGCCCGATCGGTGTCGCTCAGCCGCAGCCGGAGGATCTCGCAGCCGCCGGCCGGGACCACGAGGCGATGGTGCAACGCCGCCTTGGTGCCGACCCCACCGGGGTCGACCGCCGCGAGGTCGCCGTGCACGACGGCGCGGTCGATCCCGTCCTTCACATAGGCACCGTCGTTGGGCGTCCCGTAGATGCGCTCGTTGTTGGTCTCGTTCTCCGTCACGAGCACGGGGACGACCCGGTCGGAGTAGAGCCACCGGGGTCCGAGCTCGGCGTGCTGCACCGCGACGCCGCTCAGTCCCGGGACCGCCGCGCCCGGGCCCTCCGGGGAGCCGGTCGACGCGGGGGCGCCCCCCTCGGCCGCCAGGCCCGGCAGGCCCCGGAGCGCCGGCTTCTCCGACCCGCCGGCCCACGACCAGGTGTGCCGGAACCACAACGTGGGCAGGACGTGCACCGCCGCGTCGTCGGGGCCCCGGTTGTGGACGGTGACCTGCAGCAGCACGTCCTCCGTCCCCGCCTTGGCGTACTCGACGAAGACGTCGAAGTAACGGGCCTGGTCGAACACCCCGGTGTCGAGCAGCTCGTACTCGGGGTCGTCCTTGCCCCTCGCCGCGTTGGTCAGGACGAGGTCGGAGTAGGGGTACTCCGCCTGCGGGTACTTGTACAGCATCTTCAGGTACGACGACGTCGGGGTGGCGTCGAGGTAGTAGTAGCACTCCTTCACGTCCTCGCCGTGGTTGCCCTCGCTGTTGGTGAGGCCGAAGAGACGCTCCTTCAAGATGGGGTCCCTGCCGTTCCAGAGCGACAGCGCCAGGCAGAGGAGCTGGCGGTCGTCGCTGAGTCCGGCGATGCCGTCCTCGCCCCAGCGATAGGCGCGGGAGCGGGCCTGGTCGTGGGTGAACGACGACCACGCGTCACCGTCCTTGCTGTAGTCCTCCCGGACGGTCCCCCATTGGCGCTCGCTCAGGTAGGGGCCCCACCGGCGCCACGCCACGCCCTGCCGGTCGGCTTCGTCGAGGCGCTGCCGTTCCCCGCTCATCGGCGGCCCTCGACCGGGCGGGCCGCCAGGCGGCCGGCACCGAAGGGCTCGAGCGCCGGCGACGGCCCCCCCTCCGTTATCCAACGCGCCAGCTCGTCGCCCACGACGGGCGCCATGATCACGCCGGTCCGGAAGTGCCCCGAGGTGAACCACCCGTTGTCCACCCCCGGGACCCGGTCCACGACGAACATCTCGTCGGCGTGCAGCGGCCGGAAGCAGCACCAGGCGTGCGAGACGGGCAGAGACTCGGCCCACGGCAGGGCCGACACCAGCCAGGCGCGGATCCCCTCGACGATCGAGGGCTCGACCTCGGGAGAGGTGGCCCCGGCGTCGAGGCTGCCGCCCACGAGGAGGCGGCCGTCGGGGAGTTGGGTGCAGATCGGATCCACCCTCCCGGGCAGCCGGTAGGGCGCCGGCTCGGTGACCAGCAGGTGGCCCCGCATCCACGACGAGGGCACGTCGACCTCCAGCCCGAACCCCGACGGTGGCCCGCCGGTGCAGAACACGACGGCGCCGGGCTCGAGTCTCCCGGCCCCCGTCCGGACGCCCGTGATCCTCCCGCCCCGGGCCTCCACCGATTCGAGACCGACCCCCGTCGCCACGACGCCGAAGGAGCGGGCCATCGCCGAGAGCGCGCGCAGGGGGTTGATCCGTGCCTGGCCCGGAAGCAACGTGCCCTCGTACCGGCCCTGCAGGCCCGGCACGCGCCGCGCCACCTCGTCGGCCTCGAGGGGGGTCGCGGGCCCCGAGGGATCGGCGGCGAACCGGCCCGGGTGAGGCTCGAGCACGACCACGTCGAGGTCCGAGAGACCGATGCCCGGCACCTCCGCGTCGAGCTCCCGCCACCTGCCGAGGCTTCGCCGACCCATCTCGACGAAGGCGGGGGGGTCCAGGCCGACGTGGGCCTCGGGGGTGAGGAGGCCGGCCGCGCTCCCGCTCGGACCCGCGCCGACGCGTGCCGCCTCCACGACGACGACGCGACCGAGGCCGGCGCGACGGCAGGCGAGCGCGGTGGCGAGCCCGAGCATCCCGCCCCCCACGACGAGGACGTCGGGTCGTCGATCGAGATCCCGGGGCGTCCCGGGGTCGAGCGCGGCGCGCTCCGGTGCGCTGAGCTCGTCGATCCACAGGGGGTGGGTGAGCACCGCCGCCACCGTAGACGGTCCCGCGGGGCCCAGAGCCTTGCGTTTTTCGTCGCCGTAGACTCACGCCGTGCCGCCCCGAGAACCCCGCGCAAAGGGCCTGACGCATGAGTGACCTCTTCGGTCCGGACGGGCTCATCGGTGGCGAGTGCGCGACGTGTGGGAGGCGACACTTCCCGCGCAGCATCCGCTGCCCCTGGTGCGGGAGCGGCGCGGTGTCCACCGTGACCCTCTCCACCGCAGGGACCCTCTGGGCGTGGACCGCGGTCAACACCGCGGCACCGGGATACGAGGGACCCGTCCCCTACGGGTTTGGGGTGGTGGAGCTCCCCGAGGACCGCCTCCGGGTCGTCACCCGGTTGAGCGAGTCGGATCCCGGGGCCCTCCGCCAGGGGATGGCGATGCGCTTCACCACGGTCGACGTGACGGACGCGACCACGACCTGGTGCTTCGAACCGGCGTGAGGGGTCCAACGTGAGGGGTCCGACGTGCAGGGCGTAGAGGTCGCGGGGGTCGGCATCCACCCGTTCGGTCGCCACGGCGACAAGACGGCCACGGACATGGGCGCCGAGGCGGTGATCGCCGCGCTGGGTGAGGCGTCGGTCAGCGGGCGGGGCTTCCAGGCCGCCTACTGCGGCACGGCCTACGGGGGCGTCGCGCTCGGGCCACCGGGTCCTGGGCGCCCTCGGCCTGACCGGAGGCCCGATCGTCGACGTGGAGGCGGGCTGCGCCTCGGGCGCGGCGGCGTTGGCCATGGGGGCCGGGGCGATCTCGAGCGGGCAGTACGACACGGTGCTCGTCTTCGGCATCGAGAAGATGCCGAAGGGGGTCATCCGGTCGAGCTTCTTCGCGCCCTGGCAGGAGGCCGCCGGCCTCACCCCGGCGCCCGCCTACTTCGCGCTGCGCGCGCAGCGACTCATGATCGAGCGCGGCCTCACCAAGGAGCAGCTGGCGCGAGTGGTCGTCAAGAACCGCCGGCACGGCGTCGACAACCCCGACGCGATGTTCCGGGCGGCCGTGACCGAAGAGGAGGTGCTGGCGTCCCGGGTGATCTGCGAGCCGCTCCACCTCTGGATGCTCTGCTCGCCCAACGAGGGGGCGGCCGCCGTGGTGCTGCGGGCCGGTGCCGGCGGCGTGCAATTGCGGGCCGCGACGCTCCGCAGCCACGAGCCGGGGTACGTGCTCAACGAGGGCACGCCGCTCTCGGGGCTCGTCGACCTCGAGCCGGAGCCACCGAGCGCGGCCGCGGCGAGGGCCGCCTACGAGGAGTCGGGCCTCGGTGCCTCGGACCTCGACGTCGTCGAGTGCCAGGACGCCGACGCCGCGCGCGAGCTGCTCGCCTACGAGGAGCTCGGGCTCTGCCCGCCCGGCGAGTGCGGCCGCCTCGTCGACGAGGGGACCACGGCGCTCGGCGGGCGCCTGCCGGTCAACCCGAGCGGCGGCCTCCTCTCCAAGGGCGAGCCACTCGGCGCCTCGGCGCTCGGCCAGGTCGTCGAGCTGACCCGCCAGCTGCGCGGCGGCTCGGGCACGCGCCAGGTTCCCGGCGCCCGGGTGGCCCTCGCCCACACCATCGGGCGCGGCGCCAACGCCAGCGCCGTGATCCTCAGCCACTAAGGGCCGGTCAGGGGACGGGGGAGCAGATGCGAGAGCGCACCAACGAGGTCAAGATCGAGCGGGACGTCGAGGTCTCCACGTCGGACGGCGTGACGCTGCTCACCGACGTCTACCACCCCGTCGGCGTGGACGACGCGCCCACGATCTTGGAACGCACCCCCTACGGCCGGCAGACGGTCTCGGCCCTGCTGGCTCCGGAGTTCGCGGCGCGGGGCTACCGCTACGTCGTCCAAGCCTGCCGGGGGACCGACGGCTCGGGCGGCGCCCACAGCTACTTCGCCGAGGCCGGCGACGGGAGGCGGGCGGCCGACTGGATCGCCGAGCAGGGCTGGTTCAACGGCGACCTCGGCACGAACGGGGCCAGCTACATGGGCTTCACCCAGTGGGCGCTCGCCTCGACACGCCCGCCACACCTGAAGGCGATGGTCATCCCCCTGTCGTCGTCCGTCCGGTCCATGTCGTGGTACCCGGGGGGATCCTTCGCCCTCGAGATGGTCTTCGCCTGGGACGCCGGAGCGACGGAGTTCAACAACCCCAGAGATCCGGACGAGCCCGTGGACATGTCGCCCGAGGCGCTGCAGCGCCGTGTCGAGTCGCTCAAGGCCGGCGTGAACCACCTCCCGCTCGGAGACGCGATCCGCGAGCACACGGGGGTCGACCTCGAGCTGTGGCGGGAGCAGCTGGCGCACCCGAGGGTGGACGATCCCTTTTGGGCGGCCGTGGACTTCAGTGCGTTCCTCGACAGCTGGACGGTACCGACCCTGTTGATCGACGGCTGGCACGACTACCCGCTGCCGCGCCTCCTGGAGGACTTCGTCCAGCTGCGAGCGTCGGACGCGCCGGTGCGGCTCCGGATCGGAGCCGGTGGACACCTCGGCGGCGGGGGCGAGGGCTCGATGACCGATGCGACCCTCGACTGGTTCGACACCTACCTCCGCGGCGAGCGCGGCCTCCTCTCCCCCTCCCCGGTGTGCGTCGACATCCAGGGCGAGGGCGGGGGATGGCGCGAGCTGGACGGATGGCCTCCCCCTGCCGAGCACGTCCGGTGGTACCTGCACGAGGGGGGCGGGATGAGCACCACACCGCCCCCCAGTCCGACGCCGCCGGACCGCTACCGTTACGACCCCACCGATCCCACCCCCTCCGCCGGCGGGATCGGCATGCTGAGCGGGGGCCCGGCGGACAACCGCTCGCTCGAGTCCCGCCGCGATGTCTTGGTCTACACCTCCGAGCCGCTCTCGGAGCCGCTGGTGGTCATCGGACCGGTCGGCGCCGAGCTCTCCGTGGGCTCGAGCATCGACCACTGCGACTTCTTCGTCCGGCTGTGCGACGTCCACCCGGACGGGCGGTCGATCAACGTGTGCGACGGCCTCCGGCGCCTCGGTCCCGAGTCCATCCGGCGCAGCGGCGACGGCTCCTTCGCCGTGTCCGTGCCGATGTGGCCCGCGGGTCACCGCTTCGCTCCCGGCCATCGCCTGCGCGTCCAGGTCTCGAGCGGGGCCCATCCCGTGTACGCACGCAACCTCGGGATGGGCGAGCCCCTGTCCTCGGGAACGGCGACCTGCACCGCCGACCAGGCCCTCTACCACGAGCCCGGCCGGCTGTCTTCCGTCACCCTCCCCCACACGGAACGTCTGTCGCCGTAGGTGACGAGAGCTTCGGGCCGTGGTCAGCTCTGCTCGAGGATCTCGTTGGCCTGGCGGAGCAGCGTGCGGCACGCCGACGTCTCTGCGCCAATCGTGCCGGGCGACGGAGCCCGGCCGCCGAAGGCGGCGCCGTCGAGCTGCGTCTTGATCGTGCCGATGAGGACGTCGCGGGCCTGCTCGAGGGAACGTAAACCCTGGACGAGCGCGCGATACGTCGCGTCCCCGACGGAGCTGGACTCCACCGCGTTGGTGTCCGCCCGGAGGGTGTCCGTTCCGAACTGCCCGACGCTCGAGTTGATCTGCTTGTAGCAGGACTCGAGGCGGTCGAATCCCGGCGCCTCCAGGGCCGGGCTCGGGGTGGACAGAACCTGGCTGACGACGCGGCCGTCTGGCAGGTAGTCGTCACGCAGCCCAACCAGGTACATGAGGGTCGGGCGGATGTCGGTCTCGTCGAGCCAGGTGCCCCGGGTGTGCGCGTCGGGCACCGTCACCTGCCCGCTGTCGGCTCCCGCCGAGCTGGGTCCCTGCGACGGTCCGCTGCCGTCGAGGCCCCGGTTGGCCACCCCCGGACCGACCAGCCCGAGCCAGTTGGTGTCGATCTCGGCCGCGTAGCCGCCGTGGTCCCAGACGAAGCCGTCGTTGGTGCTCACGCAGCCGGCCGCCGTGCTCCCCGGGCACGTCGTCCCTCCGTTGAAGAGGAAGTAGTCCGGCTTGGCAAAGAGGCTGAAGGTCGGGGTGCGCGCCGGGTCGGCGTTGACCATGTGGAGGATCGCCTCCTCGGTCGGGTCGGCCAAGTAGTTGGCGATCTGCTGGTTGGGCTCCCCGGCGTAGGGGTTGTCGGCCGTCAACCCGGCGGCGTCGTGCTCGAGTCGGCGGACGGTGGGCGAGTCGGCCTTGGGGCGGCCGGTCACGTAGAACTCCGGGGCCGTGTCGGCCTGGAGCGTGAACGGCGTCGTGTTCGACTTCTCGCTGGCGAGCAGCCCCGTCACGTTGCCGTCCAGCGCGCCGATCGTGCCCGGCGCGTACGAGCAGGGCTGGCCGGGAACCACCGTGAGCCCGCTCACCGTCGCCCCGTTGCAATTCGCCGGAGTCGGCTGCACCGCACGCCCGACGTTGGCGGCCGCCTCGTGGTCGCCCTCGTCCGAGGAGAAGACGAACTCGGTGTTGGCGGGGGTGATGCCGTCTGCGGCAAGGCGCTGGAAGAAGGCCTCGAAGGCCTGGTCGTAGTACCTGGCCTGGGCGATGTAGCACGGGGACCCGCTCCCCAGGGCGTCGCCCGCTCCCGCGCAGGCGGCTTGGACGGCGGCGTCGTTGAGGTCCTCGTTGTCGTGCAGGTCCGAGATGTACCCGTAGACGACCGGGACGTTCGACTCGAGGAGGTCGGCCAGGTAGGCCAGGGTCTGGCTCGCGTTGATGGAGCCGAAGCCCGGGAAGCCGGGGTGGTTGGTGAGGAGCGCCCCGTCGAGCTGGTTGCCGTCGAGGTCGACCAGGTTGCCCGAGGAGTTGGTCACGGCGTACCCGTGGCGCACGACGTCGGGCGTCCCGGCGCCGAGCACCGGGGCGATGTAGCGGTGTCCGAAGAGCGCTTGGTAGCCGGCGTACCCGCCGGGCTCATCGGGCAAGGGGTCCGGGACGGCCGTCGGGCTCACGGTGCTCTGGCCGTTCTTGACCCCTCGGGCGTTCGCGCACACGGGGGACCCGCGCCCGCAATGGACGGCGAGACCCAGGTAGTCGGCTGTCTCCGCGCCCTTGGACGGGTCGGTGTCGCTGGCGAGCTGGTTGGCCTCGGGCGAGCCGGCACCGAAGGCCTGGGGGATCTCGAGCCGGTTGTTCTGGAGCTCCAAGTTGGGGGTCGCCACGGCGCCCACGTTGCAGCCGGCCCGGGTGAACGGCACCCAGGGCGCCGGGGTCTCGGTATCCGGCTCGGGGGCGGGGTGGGTCGTCGCCGGCGGCGTCGGTGAGTACACCATCGAGGGGTTGGCGTCGTGCCCCGAGGTCGGGCTCGACGCCGTGTTGTAGACCGGGTCGGTCCAATAGGCGAAGGACCGAGCCGGGTCGGTGGTCCCGTCCGGGTTGAAGGTGCGATAGCTGTTGGAGATGGGCATGCCCTGCCGGTCTCCGTAGAGTCCGGTCAGGGTCGTGAGAAAGTCGTCGCCGGTGTGCGCGATCAATGGGGTGTGATTGTTCGAGAGCAGGGTGCCGCGCTGCTCGATGAACTGCTCGAGGTGCGGCATGAGCTCGAGGTCGGAGGGAACGTTCGGGTTGTCCCGGAAGAAGTGCACGTTGTCGAACGTGATGTTGACGACGTGCTGGACTCCGCGGCCCATGGTGCAGTTCACCCCCACCGACGACGCGGGCGCGGCGGTCGCGGAGCGCGGGGGGCTTGGAACCACCGCCGACACTGACCCCCCGCCCAATACGGTCACAGAACCGATCGCCGCGAGCACGGCGCTCAGCCCACGGAAACGACTACCGGCGAGGCGCATCTGCTCTCCTTTCACACGACCAGGACACTCTCACATCCCTGTGACGCTCCCGCGTGGGTCCTCCTGCCCACCGCACGCGATCCCGTCACGGAGAACCATTCCCTTCTCTTCGCATACGCTCTGTACGGAGGAGCATAGGACGGGCTGACAAGCTGAGCTTCGGAGCGCCGTTGGCTCGGCTGCGCCCCTCAGCCAGCTAGAGGCGACGGCGCGGGCCGCCCAGTGAAGGGCAGGCGCCTGAGCCACAACTGACCACGCTCTGGCCCATCGTGCCTCGCTCGAATCGACGCCCGTAGGTGCAGTGTGGGTCCACAGACCGGAAGCGCCAAGAGACGACGACCAGGAAGAACTCGACGGGTTACCGTCGGCGTCGAGCGGAGTTCACCGGGGCCATGCGAATTTCTCCTCCGGCGGCGCCCCTTCGCCCGGTGCGTTGACAGGTTTTCCCCACCGCCATACCGTGCATTTGGGGTGGCGGCTCCACGATCGGAGCAGCTGCCCTCCGGTCGCAGAGTCACTGGTCGTTCCCAGGTTCGCCTCGCGGAGAGGCGCAGGTCGCGAGCGGGCATGCTGTCGGCGTAGCGTCGTCGGTACCCGCCTGTCGGTAGAGTCGCCGAGTGAGTGCAGTCGCCGCTCGAGCGGAACCTTCCCGCCCGCTGCTCACGACCCTGATCGTGCTGACCGTCGTCAGCGGCATGGTGGACGCGGTGAGCTACCTCGGCTTCGGCCACGTGTTCACGGCCAACATGACCGGCAACGTGGTGTTGCTCGGCTTCGCCGCCGCCGGCGCCAAGGGGTTCTCGGCGCCCGCCAGCCTCACGTCCCTGGGCTCGTTCGTCGTCGGGGCGATCTGCGCGGGGCGCCTCTGCCTCAACATCGCGTCCCGGCGCCGCTGGCTCCTGCTCGCCATGGCGATCGAGGGGCTCCTGACCGGAGCCACCGCCATCGTCGGCGCGACGGCACCGGCTCCGGTCGGCACGGGATGGCCCCGCTACACGATGATCGCCATCCTCGCCTTCGCCATGGGTGTCCGCAATTCGACCGTTCGCCGGCTCGGCGTCCCCGACGTGACGACCACGGTCCTCACGATGACGCTCACGGGGCTGGCCGCCGATTCCTCCCTCGCGGGAGGCGACAACCAGCGGAGCGGGCGGCGGGTGCTGGCGGTCCTCGCCATGTTCGCCGGCGCCCTGGTCGGGGCGGTCATCTACCTCCACCAGGGGGTGGCGTGGCCGCTCGCCATCGTGGCGCTGCTCGTCCTGACCACCGCCACCGTCTTCGGGCTCCATCCTGCCTCGAGGAGGCTGGACGCCAGAGACGACGGCTAGGCCGGTTTGGGCTCTTTCGGTTCGTCCTCGGGCGACCGGCCGACGGCCAGCTTGGCGCTCATCTTGATCGCCTTGACCGCGCCGGTTGCACCTGCCTGCAACGTGACGCCGAGCGCCAGGAAGATGATGCCCGGCACCAGGAGATAGCGGATCCCGAGCATGAGGATCCCGATCCGGCCGAGCACATAGGGGGGCGTGCAGACGACCGCACCGATGGCGCCGCCGATGGCGGTCGCCGACAGCTGGTCGCGCCGGGAATGGGTGACCTTGACGCCGATCAACCGGGACGGGAGCGCGACGTAGGCGAACATCATGACGCCGACGACGATGCTGACCGCTACCGCAAACCACCACTTCCCCCACCGGGGGAAGATCATCGTCGAGACGCCCAGAGCCACTCCGACCAGGATCCCCCAGGTGACGATCGGCACGAGGTGGCTGCGGGCCTCCCGGAAGGCCGGCCGGATCTCGGGCGCGCCGGGCCGGGCGATGGCAAAGGCGAAGACGGCGTTCAAGAAGAACGAGGCCGCGGTCAGGATGGCGATGCCCGCGATCACCGGTACGAGGTAGGAGCCCCTCACGCCGGAGAAGGTCCTCCCCTTCACGACGTGGAGCTTGAGATCGAGCATGGCGAACCAGATCCACATCGCCGGCAGGATCTCGACCAGGGTGAGGCGCCAGTTGGAGAAGAGCAGCCGGACGCCCTCGAAGAGCATGGCGAAGGCCCCGACGAGGAAGGCGAGCGGGGCGAAGATCCGGCGGGATTGGCTGAGGTCGAGGACGGCGCGTTCGACGAGGTCGTCGTCACCGTCACGGATGGCCCGGACGAGCTCGCCGACCCGGGCCGCAAGCCGTCTGGGACGCGACGGCATGGCCGTGCGGCTCCTCGTCAGGAGTTCCTCGGAAAGCCGAGATGGAGCGCACGCTCGTCGCTCGGCTCCGGCCAACGGGTGAGGGTCACCTTGTTGCGGGTGTAGAAGTGGACGCCCTCGGTGCCGTAGACGTGGGTGTCGCCGAAGAGCGAGGACTTCCACCCACCAAAGGGAAAGGTGGCCGGCGGCACCGGGATCGGCACGTTGATGCCGACCATCCCGGCCTGGACCTCGTGTGCGAACCGCCGTGCGGCACCACCGTCGGCGGTGAAGATCGCCGCACCGTTGCCGTAGGGGTTGGCGTTGACCAGCTCCAGGGCCTCCTCGTAGGACGACGCCCGCACGACGCTCAGGACCGGTCCGAAGATCTCGTCCGTGTAGACCGACATCTCGGGTCCCACGTGGTCGAAGACCGACGGGCCCAGCCAAAAACCCCCCGGTTCACCGCTCGTCGCGAGGTCCCGGCCGTCGACGACCAGGGCGGCGCCCTCGGCGACGCCGTCGTCGAGATAGCCCGCCACCCGGTCGCGATGCTCGCGGGTGATCAACGGGCCCATCTGGCTGTCGCGGTCGGCTCCGGGCCCTACCCGGACCGAGCGGGCTCGTTCGGCGATCGCCTCCACCAGCCGATCGCCGACCGGACCCACGGCCACGACCACGGAAACGGCCATGCACCGCTCCCCCGCCGCGCCAAAGCCGGCGGAGGCGGCCGCGTCGGCCGCCACGTCCATATCCGCGTCGGGAAGCACCACCATGTGGTTCTTGGCACCCCCCAAGGCCTGCACACGCTTCCCGTTGGCCGTGCCGGTCTCGTAGACGTGACGGGCGATCGGGGTGGAGCCGACGAAGGAGACGGCCGCCACGTCGGGGTGGGTGAGCAGCGCATCGACCGCCACCCGGTCGCCCTGGACCACGTTGAAGATGCCCTCGGGCAGCCCCGCCTCCGCCCAGAGCTCGGCCAGGAGCAGCGAGGTCGACGGGTCCTTCTCGCTCGGCTTCAGGATGAAGGCGTTCCCGCAGGCGACGGCGATCGGGCACATCCAGAGGGGCACCATCGCCGGGAAATTGAACGGCGTGATGCCGACGACCACGCCGAGCGGTTGGCGGGCCGAGCTGGCGTCGATCCCGGTCGAGACGCTCTCGGACGCCTGGCCCTTGAGCAGATGCCCGAGCCCGCAGGCGAGCTCGACCACCTCGAGGCCCCGACGGACCTCACCCTGCGCGTCGTCGAAGGTCTTGCCGTGCTCGGCCGTGATGGTCGCGGCCAGGTCGTCCACACGCCGGCTGAGGATCTCGCGGAGGGAGAAGAGCACCTGGGAGCGCTTGGCAAGGGACATGGCGCGCCAGCCGGCGAAGGCCCGGGCGGCCGAGGCCACCGCCTCGTCGACCACGTCGGTCGACGCGAAGTCCACCCGGTCGCGGATCTCGCCGGTGGACGGGTCGAAGACGTCCCCCCACCGGTCCGCCTCGCCCGTGTACGGCTTGCCATCGATCCAATGCGTGATGCTCATGCGGGTCACCGACCTATCAGGCCGCGGAGGCGGGGCAACGTCGGCCAGCACCGGGAACGTGCTCGTCCCCTCCTCGGGCGGATCCTCAGGGTACCGCACCGCCTCGGGGCGGGTTCCTGGCACGGGGACCGAGACTCTGCGATGGTGCACGCATGAAACTGAGCACGAGGAACCAGCTGGCCGGGACCGTCACCGACGTCCACCACGGCGAGGCCATCTCCACCGTGAAGGTGGAGCTGCGCGGCGGCGCGGTGGTCACCTCCGCCATCACCCGCGAGGCCGCTGAGGACCTGGAGCTGGCTGCCGGCAAGCCGGTCACGGTACTGATCAAGGCCACAGAGGTGTCGCTGGCGGTCGACGGCTAGGGGTCGGCGGGGAGCAGCACCCAGCGGTGCTGGGCCAGGGCATCGACCCTCAGGCGCTCGCCATCGTGGCGGGCTGCATCCTCCTGTGGGGGCTCGTCTCGGCGCGCCTCGAGCGATGGAGCATCTCTCCGGCGATGACCTTCATCGCCTTCGGCCTGATCTGCGCCAACGAGCCACTTTCGCTGCTCAAGGTCCAGCCGGGGAGCGAGGCGGTGCGCGCCATCGCTCAGGTGGCGCTCGCCATGGTCCTGTTCACCGACGCACTCCGGGTGAACCTCCGGCGACTCCGGGCAGAGGTCGGCTCCCCGGTGCGGTTGCTCACCATCGGGATGCCGCTCACGATCGCGCTCGGCACCGTCGGAGCCCTTTGGACGCTGGGCTCGGTCAATCCCTGGATCGCCGCGGTGATCGCCACGGCGGTCTCACCGACCGACGCCGCCCTCATCGCACCGATCGTCGACAACCGCTGGGTGCCGGCCGAGGTGCGCGACGAGCTCAACCTCGAGAGCGGGCTCAACGACGGGATCGCCACCCCGATCTTCACCTTCTTCCTGGCGGAGGCCGTCAACGACCTCGGCGGGGTCGGCCAGTCCCCCGCGACCGCCTTGTGGGGCCTGCTCGGCGGGGCCGTCGGCGGGTTCGTGATCGGTCTGGTCGGTGCACGCCTGTTGCGCCTGGCCACCGACCGGGGCTGGGCGGGCCGGCGGCACCACGCACTCGCCATCCTGGCCCTCGCCCTCTTCCTGTACGGGGGCGCGCTGTCGGTGCACGCCAACGGCTTCGTGGCCGCCTTCGCCGGCGGGGCGGGCTTCGGCGCCGCCTGGTTCGCTCCGGGACGGGACTCGAGCACCTCCGAGGCCGGGGCCGACTCCCTGGCCCTGGCCAGCGGCGGCGGTCAGCTGCTGTCGATGATCGTCTGGTTCCTCTTTGGCGCGCTGCTCGTGACGTCGCTCGAGCACGCCAGCTGGGCGGCGCTGGGCTACGCCCTGCTGAGCCTCACCGTGGTGCGTGGGCTGGCGATCGCCGTCGCCATGGTGGGCAGCCGACACGACCGGACGACCCGCGCGTTCGTGGCCTGGTTCGGTCCCCGGGGCCTGGCCACGGTCGTCTTCGCCCTCATCGCCTACGGCGAGCTGCGGGAGGGGCAGGCCAACTTCGTCCTGGCCGTCGTCACGTGCGTGGTGCTCCTGAGCGTCGTGGTCCACGGGGCGACCGCCGCCGTCGGTGCGAGGTGGTTCGCCCGGCGCCAGGACGGCGGCCACGGACTCTCTCGGAGAGCCGGCGGCGAACAGGGCTACGCGACATAGCCCCACGGACGGCGATCACACCCTCCGGCTCCCGGTGGCCTACCGCCTCTCTCCGTCGCCCGGTGCCTCCGGGTCCGCCACATCGAGGTCTACGGGTTCGAGATCGCCCTCTCCGTCGAGGTCCTCCTGGGCGCCCTCGATGGACTCGCCCTCGGTAGCGCCGGCCCGGCGCCGCAGCCTCACTCGCGAAGGACCCTCGGGTCGCTGCCGCGAGATGAACGAGGTCCGGTGCTCGGCGCTGTAGAGGGAGACGAGTCGTGCCACGAGGGTGACGAGGAAGATCTGGCCGATCAGGGCCTCGAGGACGACGACGGAACGTGCCGTGTTGGAGAGCGGCGTGAGGTCCCCGAATCCGACCGTGGTGAGGGTGACGAAGCTCAGGTACACGTAATTGCTGGGCGGGTGGTAGCCGGGCTGGGCCAGGAAGGCCACGTGCGGGGGATGCGGGTAGAGCTTGGCGATGGCGATGAACACGACGGCGAAGATCAGGCCGATGATGACGTAGACGTCCACGGCAGCAAAGAGCGTCTCGACTTCCACGGTGGCCTTGGGCAGCACGCGGCGGAGGATGGCGACCGGCGTGATCACGAGCATGAGGCCGACGAGCAGAAAGCTGATGCCGGCGGCCGTCCCGACGTCGCCGGCGATGGCCTGGGCGATGCCGGCGGCAAACGCGATCACCACCGCGCCCTGGGCCGCCCGCAGCACGTGTCGCCGGGCCGCCGAGGTGTGCATGGCGAAGAGCACCGTGACCGCGATCGGCAGGGTGCGGGCGAGGCCGCCCCAGCGCGGAGAATTCACCAGCATCAGCACCAGGTAGTCGACGAGGAGGAAGATGAACAGCAGGCCGTAGCTCTCCCTTGCCCACACCGCCTCGCGCAGGGTCCTCCCGTTGATGGCGATCGGCACCGACCGACCCCGGCTAGCCGCTGCTGTGCGGGGTGACCTCGGAGGCCGAGCCCCCCGAGGTGAGGGCACCCTCCTGGCCGCCGCCGGTACTCCCCGTCGTCCTTCGTAGCCCCGACCAGGTCGCCTCCCTCGTCGCTGGGCGGGGCGTCCCGCGGTCCGTGGCCCCCCTCGAGCACCTGCTCCGCCCGGGACCGGGTCGCGACGAAGTGCACGAGAAGGATCAGGGCGGCGACGATCAGCACGACCACGAGCGCACCCACGATCCCCGGGCTGCCCCAGATGACGAGGATGATGAACCCCACGAGGCCGATGCCGCACTCGACGGGTCCCTCGTTCTGGCCGAGCCACCGACCGGCAGGTCCGAGGTGCCAGTCCCTCCCCGTGAACAACCCCCCGACCCACCGCGCCGCTTGCACGACGTAGCGACGGATCGCGGCCGCCGGGCGCGACGGCCCGGCCAACCACGCGAAGACCGTGACCAGCACGCCGACGATGAAGAGGATCCGGAGCCACCCCTGGGGCACCTCCAAAAAGGCGTCGAACAGGGCGCCGGCGGCGCTGGGATTCAGGGAATGACCCTCGGCCGCGGTGAGGAGGTAGGAGCGCGCCAGGCCGAGCAGGATCGCAAAGACGACCATCGAGATGGCGAGGCCCATCCCGTCGTAGAGGAGCGTCCGTCGCCGACGGCCGCGTCTGGCGGCGGCCACCGCGCCGACGAAGCAGGCCACGGAGAGGAAGGGCAGCACGTAGGCGAGCGTGTTGAGCGCGTTGGTGGCGCCCTGGGCCTTGACCAGCCCGGGCGCCGTGAAGAGGACGACCTCACCCCCGATCTTGTCGGTGGGGACCTTGTCGAACACCGTCAGGCCGCTGGCCTTGAGCTGATCGACGACCTGGACCGCGAGGGTGTGGAGGTCGAGCGTGACCTTCCCCGACTTGTCCGCCGAGACGGCGCTGTTACTGGAGCCCGTCAGGATCCCGACCAGGGCCTGGTGCACCCGCCGGTTGGCCTGGAGCCACGCCGAGTGGAACTGGTCGGAGATCGCCACCTTGTAGGCGGCCGCGTGGGTGGCCGACTTGACCGTGCTGGCCAACGGGTCGGCGAGGAAGTTCGCGCTGTTGGGCAGGGCGTTCTCGATGGCCTGCTTCACGTCCACCCGGGCAAAGAGCTGGTTGGTGACCTGGTCGGCGAGCGCCGTGGCGACGGCGGGGTCCTTGGGCAGCGGTCCCACCACGGCGAGGTACTCGTTCGTGTCCAGGACGAAAGCCCGCAGGTAGATGGTCATCGCGGCGATCGGGGCGAGGACGCTGCCAAGCACGATCAACACGACGACCACGATCGAGCGCAGCTTCCGCTTGATCCCGCCCTTGTTCTCGGCCCGGGTGTCGTCGAGCTGACGACGCAGATCCGTCACCTCGGCCCGGAGAGTTTCGACGTCTTGTGGTTCCTCTTCGTCCGCCACTGCTCACTCCCTCGCCCTCCCGGTTGGTGTAGCACAGTCGGCACCTCCGAAGTGCGATCCGGCGGGTCTGCAAGTGATGTGGTTCACATGCCTGGCGGGCGTCTGACCAGGGCATACGGGTGGGCGTCCAACGATCGTTTTCCGAGCCGGACGGCGCGCCAGGAGCTACCGTTCCCCCGTGGACATGACACCTGCAAGTTTTGGCTCGGGCTTCCCCATGGAGCTCTCGATCGACTCGCCCGATGAGATCGCCCGCTGGCGACCCTTGGTGCACTGGCTGCTCGCCATCCCGCAACTGGCCGTCATCTACGTGCTGCGAGGAGTCGCCGGGATCCTGTGGATCGTCGCGTTCTTCACGATCCTGTTCACCACGAAGATCCCACCCGGCATCTACAACTTCATCGTGATGGTGCACCGCTACGAGTGGCGCGTAACCTCCTACATCCTGTGGCTCCGCGAGTCCTACCCGCCGTTCGAGTTCGACCTCGTCTCACAGGACCCTGGCAACGACCCGGCCAAGCTCGTCGTCGGTGAGCAGCCGGAGCTCAATCGCTGGCTTCCTCTGGTCAAGTGGCTGCTGATCATCCCGCAATTCATCGTGCTGATCTTCGTGGGCATCGCGTTCTACGTGGTGTGGATCATCGCCTTCTTCGCCGTGATCATCACCGGCCGGTGGCCCGACGGCATGCGGAATTTCGCGATCGGCGTGGTGCGCTGGGGCATGCGGGTCAGCCTTTACACCTACCTGCTGACCGACGTCTACCCACCTTTCTCGCTGGACTGAGCACCGACCGGGTCTGCCTCCCCGCCCCCCGGGTCCGCGGCGCCCGAATCCACACGCCGGGCGGATCGGCGGCGGCGCCACCGTCGACCGGCCACGACGAGTGCAACGACGAAGACCACCACGACGGCAACCAGCCCCCAGGGGACCACGGTGGCACCGGCCGAACCCGTCGCCTTCAGGTCACCGGCCGTGGCCGTGACGCCGGCACCGAGGTGACCCCAGGGAGTGACGTGGGGAAGCGTGACGGAAGTCGAGACCGACGATCCCGGCAGCAGCTGGCCGACGAAGGCCGACACTGGTGCCGTCGCATCCCCAAACGGCGTGGACAGTGAGACGGTGGCGTGGGGGTTGAGCACCGTGTTGCCGGTATCGGTCACCGTGAAGTGCACCTTGGCCGACACGGCGCCTCCGAAGCTTGACGCGATCCCTCCGGAGACCGACACCGACGTGGCGCGCACGGCCAAGCCCGGCCGGATCGCGCCGCTCACCCTCGCGTAGATCCGCACGCCGACCGCCTGCAGCACCGTGACCGGAAGTGATCTCGACGACGATTGCGAGCCCTGGGTCTCCTCGGCCACGATTCCCCCGACGTGATCCCCCGACCTCGCATCGGCCGGGACGTCGATGACGAAGGGGACGAGCGCGCCACCGCCGGCGGGTAGCGTCACCTGATCCTGCGCGAGGTGGGTCCAGCTGCCGAGGCCCTCCTCGGTCGAGGTCCGTGCGCGAAGCGAGAGCCCTCCGCCGGGTGGGTTGAGGGCGTCTGCGGCGTAGACGTTGAGGGTCAGCGGCGCGGCGGTGAGGTTGTCGATCGTCACCGAGCTCTCGTACGAGGCGCCGGGCGAGAGGGAGACCTCGACGTACGGCTGTGCCCCTTGCCCGGACGAAGCGGTCGGGGCGATCGACCACAGCCCGTTGCTCGCGGCACCCGCTGGCCCGGACACCCCCGACCAGATCGCTACGCACAGCGCGGCTGCGAGCAGGAGCCGACCCGGACCGAGCCGGCGGCGCGCCGGCCGTCGGGCCAGGGGTCTCCGCCCGATCGGCCTCACATCACCAGGTACTCGACCGTTGCGTGGTAGGTCCCTGCGTAAAGGGATTCGGGCAGGACCAGGGAGAACGTAGAACCCAGCTCGAACGCGCCTCCACTCGACCCGGGATCGGCGGTGCACAGGGAGACCGCTCCTCCGGAGTCCGGGAAGCTCCCCCCCGAGCCCACGTGGGGCGGTGAGCTCGAGTTCCCGGGAGCCACGGTGCACGAGAGCGACCCGACCGAGAAGTCCGACGCCGGGATCTTCGCGTCCGGGCTCGACGATGCGTCCCCGACGCTCCAGTTGCAAAAGCCCGAGTAGGCCGCACAACCGCTGGGCGCATCGCCCGGCGTGGGCACGAGGTACGCACTGACCGACCAGCCGGCGCTCGACCCGCCGCGGTTGTCCATGATGTAGATCGTGTTCCCCGGTGCCTGCGTCGATTGCTGCGCTCCGTCCAGGGTGACGGACGGGAGGTTGATCCCGGGGCAGGTCGAGCCCGGCGAGGTGTAGGGCGGCGGGCTGCAGCTGAGCTCGAGCTGGTCGCTGTAGGCGAACTCGTCCGCACTCCCCGTCGCCGAGGTCCCTGCGGGCGAGGTGACCGTCACATCGACGACCCCGGAGGTGCCGGGAGGGCTGACGGCAGTCAGCGAGGTGTCCGAATTGACGGTCACCGATGCCGCCGGGGTGGCACCGAAGTCGACCGTGGCGTCTCGGGTGAACCCGGTCCCGATGACGGTCACACCGGTTCCACCGGTGGTGGGGCCACTCACCGGGCGCAACGATTCGACGACCGGGGCTCCGTAGATGAAGACGTCGCCCTGGTCGTTGGGCGACGTGCCCTGAGAGGTCGCGACCGAGACATCGACGGGACCACTAGAGCCGGCCGGAGCGCTGGCCGTGATCTGGGTCCCCGAGTCGACGGTGACCGTCGCGGAGGGTGTGGTGCCGAAGTCGACCTCGGCACCGGGAGCGAAGCCCGAGCCGGTGACGGTCACCACGGTGCCGCCGGTCGTCGGACCGGCGTCGGGGCTGACTCCCGTGACGACGGGATGGCCGTAGGCGAAGAGGTCCCCGGGGCTCGTCGGCGACGTGCCGGTCGGCGTCGTCACCGTCACGTCCACCGAGCCCGTGCCGTTCGGCGACGTGGCACGCAGCGACGTGCCCGCCAGGTTGACGGTTACTCCCGTGGCCGGTGTGCCACCGAAGCTCACGGTGGCGTCCTGGGAGAACGCCGTGCCGGTGACGGTCACCACGGTGCCCCCCGACTTGGGACCGGTGTGGGGGGTGATCCCGGTCACCGTCGGCGGACCGTACGCGAAGCGGTCGCCGGCTCCCGACGTCGAAGCGCCGCCCGACGTGCTGACCAAGACGTCCACCACTCCCGGGGTCCCTGCCGGGGAGGTCGCCGTCAACGAGGTGCCGTTCGTGTCGACCGAGACGTTGGTCGCCGGTGTGGTTCCGAACAGCACCTGGGCGCCGGGGGCGAAGCCCGTGCCGCTCACGGTCACGACCGTGCCCCCGGCGGTCGACCCGGCGTCGGGCGTCGCGGAGGCGACGGTCGCCGGGCCGTAGGCGAAGAGGTCGGCGGTCCCGGCAGCCGAGGTGCCGCCGGAGGTGGCCGCGGTGACGTCGACCGAGCCGGCGCCGTGCGAGGGCGTGCTCGCCGTGAGGAGCCTGCTCGAGAGCACCGTGACCTCGGTGGCAGTGGCGCCGCCGAACTTGACGGTCGCGCCGGGGGCGAACCCGTCGCCCTGGACCGTGACGACCGTCCCGCCCCCCACGGCACCGCCGTTCGGCGCCACGGCGGTGACGCTCGGGGCCCCGTAGGCGAAGAGGTCGTTCACGTTCGACACCGAGGTGCCGCCGGGAGTCGAGACGAGGACGTCCACATCACCGGTGTTCGCCGGGGACTGCACGGTGATCGAGGTCGACGAGTGCACCGTGACGCCGCTGCCGGGGCTCGACCCGAAGTCGACGGTCGCGTCGTCGGAGAAGCCGGTGCCCGTCACCGTGACCGAGGTACCACCGGCAGTCGGGCCGCCATTGGGGCTTACCGAGGTCACCGTGGGAACCGGGTCGTAGGTGAAGGTGTCCGCCGAGGAGAGCGGCGAGGCGCCCGTCCCCGGGGCGGGATCGGTGATCGTCACGTCCACCGGACCCACACTCGCCGCAGGCGCGGTCGCGAGCAGGGTGTTGCCACTCAACACGATCACGCCGGTCGCCACGCTGGTGCCGAAGGCGGCGCTGACGCCCGGGACGAAGCCCGTGCCGGTCACGGTCACGACCGTGCCGCCGGCGGTCGGGCCGGCGTTCGGTCCGACGCCCGAGACCGTGGGCGCTCCATAGGCGAAGAGGTTGGCCGGGGCGCCAGGCGAGGTCTCGGTGCCGATCGGTGACGGTCACGTTGGCCGAGCCCGCGGCCCCGGCGGGAGAGGTCGCGGTGATCGAGGTGGACGAGTTGACCGTGACGCCGGTGGCCGGGTTGCCGCCGAAGCTCACCGTGGCGCCGTTGACGAAGCCGGTCCCGGTGATCGTTACCGCCGTGCCGCCCGCGATCGAGCCACCGGACGGGGATAGGGCCGTGACCTCGAGATCTCCGTAGAGAAATTGGTCAGCCGGGTTGGTAACGGAGGTGCCCGCCGGCGTGGTCACCGTCACGTCTGTCGAGCCCGCGGCCCCGGCGGGAGAGGTCGCGGTGATCGAGGTGGACGAGTTGACCGTGACGCCGGTGGCCGGGCTGCCGCCGAAGCTCACCGTGGCGCCGTTGACGAATCCCGAGCCGGCGATGGTGACCACCGTGCCGCCCCCTGTGGGGCCGCTCGCGGGACTCACCGAGCTGACGGTCGGCACGTCGTAGGCGAAGAGATCGGCCGGTGTCGTCGCCGACGGGCCGGCGGGCGTGGTCACCGTCACGTCGACGGAGGCGGCACCCGCAGGCGCCACCACGGTCAGGATCGTGCCGGTCGCATTGATGCCGGTTGCCGCAGCGGTAACGGGCCCGAACCGGACCACCTCGCCGGGAACGAACCCGGACCCGGCGATCGTCACCGCGGTGCCGCCGGACGCCGGTCCGTTACTCGGGCCGAGGCCGGAAACGACCGGCGCCCCGTACGCGAAGAGGTCGGCGCTCGAGGTCGGAGAGGTCCCGGCAGCCGTCGTCACCGTGACGTCCACACTCCCGGCTCCTGCAGAGGGCACCGTGGCGGTCAGCACGTTGGCCGACTCGACGTCGACGCCCGTCGCGGCGTTGGCTCCGAATCGGACCGTCGCGCCGGGTGCGAACCCCGAACCCACGATCGTGACGACCGATCCACCGGCGGTCGGTCCCGCGTTTGGGCTGACCGAGGTGACCGACGGATTGGCGTACTCGAACTGGTCCGCCACCCCGGTGGGAGACGTCCCCTGGTCGGTGGTCACCGTCACGTCGACCGAGCCGGTCGACCCCGCTGGGGCCACCGCCGAGATCGAAGTTCCGGAGTCGACGACCACGCTCGTCGCCGCTGCGGTGCCAAACCGTACGGCGGCGCCCGCCGCGAAGCCGGTGCCATCGATGACCACCGCGGTGCCTCCAGCGGGCGGCCCGCCGTTCGGCGATACCCCGGTCACCGTCGGCGCGCCGTAGGCGAAGAGGTCTCCGACGCCCGTGGCGGACGTGCCGCCGGCGGTCGTGACCGTCACGCCGATCGATCCGGCCGTGCCGGGCGGGGCTGTCGCCGTGATGGACGTGCCCGAGTTGACGGTGGCGTCGCTGGCCGGGTTGGAGCCGAAGTCGACCGTGGCGCTCGACCCGAAGTTGGTCCCCGTGATCGTCACGACCGTGCCACCGTCGACAGGACCGAAAGCGGGGTTCAGGGCGGCGACCGTCGGTATCCCAATGGCTGCAGCAGGTGGAACACCGACGGCTAGAGGAAAGAGCATTCCCGCCACGACCAAAGCCGCCGACACCGCGGCGCGCTAGCAGTGCGATTGGCATCCTGAGGCTCGACTCGCAGAAGGTTGGCTTTCGAAGAACCTTCCGGATCGCATTGCGCCTTCCTCGCACGTCCTTCTCCACGGTTCTTTTGCCCTCGTCGCCAGCCATCGAGGTTCGACCTACTTGCGCCCCCGCTCGCCGTCACCTCGGGAAATTGCGGCGAACGAAGGCTACTACAGTCGTCGGCATTTGCCGTCCATATACCGAACGCCAGGGATAAGCCGATCAGGTGAAGGATCACCCACACATTCCGGCGCCTGGTGCCTCACAGGGCGGCAGGCCATGTACAGTTTCGGGTGCATGCGGAGGGGGGGGCAATTTCGTTCGACGGGACTTCTGGGCGGTCTGGCGTTGGTTGCCCTGATCGCGTCCCTCGTGCAGGTCTGGCCCGAGATTCGTCCCTCAGCGGCCCCTACCCGACTTCGGCCAGTCCCTGCTCGTACGTGAGCACCAAGCAGGTGGGTCAGATAGCCGGCCAACCGGTTACGTCGAGGGAAGTCTCCGTGCTCTATCCGAAGGGCGCCACAAACTGTGTCTACACGGTGGGCCCGCCGGGGACCGGAGGCACGTCTCCAAACGCCGTCACTGTGAGTTATTACACCCAGTCGCAATTGGCGTATGTCAACGAGACGCCCTCCTCCTACATCACGAAGCGGACGAAGGGAATCCAGGGTGTCCACCGTGTGCCGAATCTTGGTGACGCTGCGTACTCGTTGAACGGTGGGAGCACCTACATAGTCTCCGTCGGAGGTGGCATTCTGTCCGTGATCGCCACGGGTACAGGCTTCGACACCGCCGCAACTGCCCAGCAAGTGGCAAAAACCGCCACCCAGAAGGTCCAATCAGAGCAATAGCTCGACGATCGGATCAGACGCTTGTCGGAACCTGCGGCCTCGCAGAGTCATCGGAGTCTTCTTCCTGGATTCGCCGCACCACCACTCGCACCGCCACGGCTATTCCGGCGAGGATAGCCAAGGCTATGAGCAAGCCGATGGCAAAGAGGCCCATGGGCCAGTTTGCAGTCGTAGTGCTGAACGACGGCGTGCGTTGGGAGGAGCTCAGTTGTTCCATTTCCACTCTGACGGTGTATTCCCCCACCGACAATGGGCTGAGCGTGAAGTTTGTTCGCATCTCTTCCGTCCGACCCGGTTGGACCGGAAGCGCCTTGGCCATGGCGATCACGTTCTGGGGATTACTTCCTCTGCCCCACCGACCCGTTAGCACGGGCGTGACCGCAGCATTGCCCGGGTTGTAGATCTCCACGGAGACCGTCCGCTCCGTGGCCCCACCAAAGGCCGAGGCGAGAGTCAGGCCGCCAGTGACCCGGACGCTTTGCACTCGGAGATCCGCCACTGTCGACACGGGAGGTATCGGACCGGTGGGCGTGCCGATCACCGTCACAGGGATCTTGTTGACGGTCCCGCTGTTGGGCCCCGTGACCAGGACGACACACGGGCAGGGTTGGGCCGGCAACTGGAAGGCGGTCGGCTGCCAAATGCTTCCGGTGGATTGGGCGACGACGGTCTGCGTTGACGCCAGGTCGCAATCGCTCAGACCGTTGACGGCGTTTCCTCCACACCACGCGGCCTGGAGCCTGGTGCCCGGCTTCCATCCCGAGCCAAGGATGGGAGTCGTCTGACCAGCGACTAAACTCGGTGAGCGCAGATATCCCGCCGGCGGCTCGCCGCCGCTCCTGCCGGCCCGCTCAATGCACCGACCGTCGCCAGGGCGCTGAGCACCAGCAACAGCGGACTTCCCATATCTCGAACTGGTCGAGGAGATGGGGGTCTTCCCTCCCGAGGACCCCCCATCTTTGGTCATGATGACCATGTCTCGCCGGCGCCGGTACACCAGGAAAACGATCAGGGCGATCAAGACGATGACGATGAGCAGGAGCGCCCACGGGATCACGATCGCGCCGCCGCTTCCGGTCGCACTCGCGCCCTTCGCGGTGGCCGTCACGTTGGCGGTGAGGTCACCGAACGGCACGACGTCCTTGAAGGTCTGGGCGAACGTCACCGTCGAGCCGGTCAGGATCTGGGGAAGCTGACCGTCCTGATCGGGGCCCACTTCCGATGAGGGGGGACAGCGAAACCTTGACCTTGGGTTTGAGGTTCTCGTTCCCGGTTTGGTCACCAGTCACGACCCGTGCTCGACCGCACCGCCGAACTGCGTCGCAACCGAGGTGTTCACGATGCTGACGCTGACCTGCGTTATGGCCAGGCGGGGTTCCACGGTCCGGCGACGCGCCGTAGACGGCCGAGCCGACGGCCTGGAGCACGTGGACCTTCACGGAGCCCTTACCGGATTCCGTGCCGTTGGTCTCCTCGGCCACGATGCCCCCGGCGTAGTCACCAGGGCCGGCATCGGAGGGGACCTCGTAGAGGAAGGGGACGAGATCCCGCTGTGGGCGGGAGGGTGATTGGGACACGGGAGGTGGACCCAGGATCCCATGTTCGTCTTGGGCCAGTAATCGGGCCGGATGGAAAGCACCGGCCCGGGTGGTGTAGCCGTTGGCGGCGTCGAGTTGAGGGTGAGTGGGGCTCCCGTCTCGTTGACGACGGTCACCGAATCGTTCAGGTTCTCCCCCGCCTTGAGCTGGGGCGTGAAAGCGGGACGGAAGAAGATCGGGTTGGTCCCCGGAGGACTGGTCGGCTGGACCGAGAAAATGCCGTTGCCGGCGGCCCCAGCCGGCGTAGAGGCTGTCCCGCCAAGGGTCAGGAGAAGTCCCGAGCAAAGGAGCAGCGAAGCCACGGCCGCCAGCCAACGTCGGCTCATGCCCACCGCCACGCTCCTCACAGGGATGACGCCTTGGCGGCGCGCTCTCGCGACCTTTCGGATTTGCACAGACACCCCCCAGACGGATGGGGAGGGTGGCGCCAAAGGCACCACCCTCCCCGATTCACTACTGCTTTAGTTCATTGCTGCTTTTTTACTGCTTCTCCCGATCAGGTACCAGTCACCAGGTACTCGACGGTGCCGTAGTACTGCCCTGCGAACACCGACGGCGGGATGGTCAGAGTGAAGGCCGTGTTGTATGTGAACGTTCCTCCACTCGTCCCAGCACTCGTCGAGCACAGGGTCAGGGTCCCGCCGTAGTTACCGGCCGGACCTGGGGTCACCGGGTTGGTGTTCCCCGTGTAGTCGGCACACACCGGCACGCTGATGGCCAGCTCACTACCGGAGATCACGGCGTTCCCGGTACCGCTGCCGGTGCTCTGGTTGCAGAAGGCCGCAACGGATGAGCACGCGGGGTTGGTGTTGGAAGACGTCGGGACCATGTAGCTGGTCAGCGTCCACCCGCTCGTCGGGTCACCGCGGCTGTCCGACACGTAAATCGTGTTGGCCGGATCGGTCGTGGTCTGCGTGACACCGTTCAGCGTGATCGCCGGCAAGTTGATGATCGGACACGTCAGCAGCGTGTTCGTCGGGTATCCCGAGGTGCCGGGGCCCTGGCAGCTCACCACCAGCTGTCCCGCGTTCACCTGCTGACCGATCTCCTGGTCCACCGGTGGCGTCCCGATGTGCAGGGTGACGGTAGCCGTGTTGCCGGTGTTCGGCGGGGTCTGGTTGTCGTACGCGTTGTACGTGAACGTGTCCGTCTCCGGTGTGCTGCCGCTGTTCGTGATATGCGCCGTACACGTTGACGGGGTGTTGTTGATCGTCACCGAGTTGTCGGCGTCGCCCGGACCGCTGACCAAGTTGCAGCCTCCCACCGGGTCGGTGCCAGGCGTCACGGGAAGCGTTTCGGTGACTGTGGCCCCGTTACCCAGGTTGTAGCTGGCAGGGTTGGCCGTCGGCGGGTTCGGGTTCAAGTTCACGTAGGCGCCGGCCTCAGGCGTAATGGCCTGAGTCGTCCCCGGCTGGGTGATAGCCCCACCACTGGCCGCCACCAGGTCCGTCAAGGTCCCCGGAGGGAACTGCGGGGTGGTGGCGAACGTCTGCACCGGGCCGGGGTTCGTGCTCTGCCAGCCGGTCAGCAGGCAGTTGGCCGTACCCACGCCCTCCGCGCCACCGAAGCCGATGGTCAGGGCGGAGGTCACCACACCAACCGACGTGGTGCCGATGATGCCGACACTGGCCTTGCCACCGGGAGTCCCGTTGGTGGTGAAGGCGGTCGCCGGCGAAGCCATCGAGTTGTCGGTAAACGTGATCGCGTGACCGTATCCGACCTTTCCGGATCCGGCAGCAGTGGTCGCCGCGCTAATGGTGGCACTCGTGGTCCCGTTGATGACCGTGATAACCGCCGTGCTCGGGATACCGGTGCCGCTGACGGAGTCTCCAACCGTTGCGCCGCTGAAGTCACCGGTCAGCGTGGTGCTGGCGTTGCCCCATGAGGCACTCGACACCGCACCGCCGTCCGTCTGGTTGGCGAAGGTCGGCGTGGTGTACGTGTATGTGCCGGTGGCAGTCCCGTCGGTAGACCCGAAGGTCTGCGTCACCTGGAGGTTCCAGAACGACGACGGACCGATAACGCTTCCGTTGACCCCAGCGACAATGGGACCGACCAGCGTCTCGGACACCGATCCGGCGATGCCGAACGTCGAGCCGGTGGCCGCCCCGCTGTCCTCCGTGGTGTTGATCACCGTACTGGTGGAAAACGGTGCCGCCTCCCCGGCTTCGAGCGACGACGTGCAGTCCGACTCGTACGAGACGGCCGGGCTCGTCGGGTTGCCCACCGGGTTGTTGTTGACAGCGCCCGCCGGACCGCTGACCGCGAGGCTGCCGAGGCCAACAAGTCCGGTGGCCGCCCCTCCCATCAGCGCTACGGCGCCGAGGACACGTATTCCTCTGCGCTTCTTATAGGGATCCATAAATATTGCTCTCCTTTTGGCTATTCCGGAGCATGTCCTCCGCTTTTGCGCGAGGCGCTCGGGCCTGAGAAAGACACACAGTCGAGACGCTTGCGACCTTCGTGGACCCCCTCTCCCCCTTGGAGATGCGGGTTCGGGCCCGACTCGCTCCCTCATCCACCCTCCGGAACGCCAACAGTTCGCCGCGCAGGGAATGGCAAAATTCCTGGCACCCTACCTGGCCGATGAGAACGTAACGGGGCGGTAACACGGGCACAATCGTCAAAATTGATAATTTGACGCTTCACAATTTGCCCCTTGGGCTGGGTCACTGCAGCCCCGGGACCCTTACAGTCGCCTGACGGACACACTGCAACGTGTTGCAGTACACTGCTCGGCGCGTTCCCGCGGACCTCGGGGGAGGAGCGGTAACGTACGTCTGGGGAATCCCAGAGGGGGAGGCGCGTGGGATGCGCCTGTGGGAGGGATCTGAGGGCAGTCGGTCACCGGCTAGAGGAAGGGTCCCATGCGATCACTCTCGGGCGAAGGTTCTGCGCCAGAGGCGGAATCGAACGTTCGTTGGACTGGGCGTCCACTCTTCATCGTGGAGCGGACGCCGCTCGACGCGACGAGCCCGCGCCACGTCGCCAAGTGGGTCATGTCAGAGGCGGACGCCCGGGGCCTCCACGTCGAGCTCGTGGGGGCGGACGGCCTGGCCGAGCTGACCGACGCCGGGCTGGACGACGGTGCGGTCGCCCTGATCGTGGTGCACCCCGTGCCGTCGGACTGGGGCTCCATCGACAGCGCCGTCCCGTGGGAGACCTGGTCCCAGCTCACCGCGGCGGCCGCGGAGCTCGGTGCCACGGTGGCCTTGGTCGACGCCGGGCTTCGCCCGGCCGGCGTCGCCATGTGCCTCAAGAACGGTGCGAGCGCCGTCGTGCCGGTGGACCGTGTCGGAGAGGCCCTGGACGTCATCTGTGAGGGAGGCGAGGAGTCCCGGGGCGGGGACGTACCGCTGGGGGCAGCGCTCGGGGAGAGGTTCTCGGACGACCGACTCGATCGCCTGACCCAGTTGACCACGATCGAATTGCGCGTCCTCTACTTCCTCGTCGGGGGATACCCGGCGTGCGACATCGCAAGGATGCAACGGATGGCGCTCAGCACGGTGCGGGCCCACATCCGCTCGATCCTGAGGAAGCTCAACGTCAAGTCCCAGATCGCCGCCGTTGCGCTGGCCAACGGGACGGCCTTGCCCGACGGGTCGCCCAACGAGGATTCTGACGGGTTGGCTCTGCGCTGAGCGGGGCCCCGATCGCCGGGAGCCCGCCGGCCTAGCGCGAGTCGTCCTGGGCCTTGGAATCCGGGGTCGGGCGTCGCACCGCCCGCAACGCCGCCAGCCGCGGGTCGGTCCGGAGCCTTGTCGACCTCCGGGGCGTCCTGGCGAGCCGGCGGGGGATCGCTCGACGGCACCCCGCCCTTGGTGACGTGCTCGGTCCACTCGGTGCCCGACCAGTAGCGCTGCTCGAAGCGACCCGAGGGATCGGCGAACCAACCCGCCGGGATGCCCTGCCCCGCCTCGGAGGTCACGTGCTCTGCCTGGTCCGTCGGTGGCGGAGCGATGCGCGACGCCATGCCCGGACCGGACATCCACGAGCGACCCGGCCCCGGACGGCCGGGAGGCATGCCCCCCCTACGGTTCCGGGCGGCAAAGATCCGGAACAGGGCCAGGGCCAAGAATGCGAGGATCACCCAGCTACCGCCCCCATACCAGCCCTGGACGTAGCCCAATACCACGCTTCCATCGTAGGGCGCATTGCGCCCGAACGGACCTTCGGGGCCCCTCGCGGGAGCTCCCGCCGGCCGGCGCCCGACCCGCCAACGTCCGGGACGTCCGGAGGCAGGAATTACCCGGTCAGCCCCCCGCGACCTCCGGCGCGGCCTCGAGGCCGAGCGAGTAGCCCTCGAGGAAGACCGCCGCCTCCCGCTGGCGCGGGTAGCGATCGGCCAGGGCGTGGAAGGCGCTCGAGTGGTCCGGATGCACGAGGTGGGCCAGCTCGTGGACGATGGTGGCGTCGAGAACCCATCCCGGCACCATTCGCAACCGGTGGGAGAGCCGGATCTCGCCGGAGCGGGTGGAGCACGAGCCCCATCTCTTGGCCTGGTTGGAGACCCAGCGGATGCTCGTCGGGCGCACCCCGTCGACGAAGCGGTCGGCGAGGGCGGCGGCGCGCTGCTCGAGCGCCTCGTCGGAGGACGACAGGTGCGGCCGCTTGGTCAGGACCCGCTGGACGAGATGGTCGACGAGCTCCGAGCGGTCACTGAGCGGCACGTGCGCAGGCAGCAGGACGACGATGCTCGAGCCCTCCCAGTGTGCCGATGCCGTCTTGCGCCGCCTGCGGCTCGTCCGGACGACCACGCGGGGCTCGAGCGGCGGGGAGCCCTCGACGGGCTCGACCAGTGTGAGGTCGACGGGTGCCGGTGGGGCCTCCAGATCTTCGGGCCAACGGAGCTGACGCGTGTCAACCTCGGGTTCGTCGAGCATGGGCTCTATTGTGCGCGGTCGGACCAACGGTTATGCGGATCTCAGCTCGCGCCGGGGTCGCCCGTGAACCAGGGATTACCGCCGAGGGCCCACACCGAGACCTCCGTGACCCCGAGACCCTGGACGAGGCGGAGCTTCGAGCGCATCGCGATGGCGTCGACGTAGTCGTACTGCGTCTGCCCGTCCCGCCAGCGGATCTCGCCCGACGCCGGATCACGGTGGGTCGCCACGTCCGGTGGCGAGGAGGGGAAGCCGGGCTGCACCTGCATCGACACGTACGGCACGTTGTCGCGCACCGCAGTGATCGAGGAACAAGAGCGGGCGATGTAGCCGTACGAGGGGATGCCCACCACGAGGGACGAGGCCGCGACCTGAGACTCCGCGTACTCCACCACCGAGCGGAGCCACGAGTACGGCGCGATCGGGCTGCACGCCTGCACGTACTGATGATCGAGCGCCATGACGACGAGCTTGGCCCCCGCGGCGACGGGGTTGGCATAGCGCTCGGCATCGGGGGGCGTGCTGGTCCAGGCGGGCAGGTCCACCTCGAGCGTGCCCCCCGCGGCACCGAGCGAGGCGACGAGGCCCGAGACAAAGGTCATGTAGGAGCTCCAGAGATCCTGGGACCACCCGGTCGGCTGGAAGTCGAGCTCGGCCCCCTGGAGGCGGTGCTGGCTCACGAACGACGTGATGGCCTGCTGGGCCGCGGCCATGGCCGCCGGCGTGGCGAGCGCCGCCGCCGTCGCCGTGGGGCCCGCCGGTACGGTCACGAAGACCTGCTTGGCGGCGGACCGGAGCTGGCGCAGGGCCGCCGGCTGGTACCCGTTGCACGGCATCTGCCGCGCGGAGACGACCGCGACCCGCCCGTCGTTGCCCACGCTCAGGTACTGGGGCTTGACGACGGCGAGAGAACCCTGGGACATGGCGCCGATCTCGGCAGGCGCATCGCACGTCGCCTGCCCGGACGTCCCCGGGTAGATCGAGGCCTCGATCCCGACCGAGCCCGCCCCGCTCACGTCCGCCGCGACGTCGGAGGCGGTGATCGCTTGGCCGGACGGGCCGGCCGCCGAAGCTCCCTGCGCTACCGCAGCCGTCGCGAGCGGGCTCGCGGCCCCGAGGAGGACCGCGATCATTCCGACGGCGAAGCGGCGCCCCTGGCTCACGGCACAGACGTTACGACGACTCGCGCCCGTCGGACGGTCGGTCGATGCCGATGACGGCCGTTGCGCTCAGGACGGGCCCGTTTCGGGAGTCCCACCACCGCCGGTCGCCATGCTCATGTCGAAGTAGTCGCGCCAGAGCACGATCTTGTCACCCTCGACCTCCCACACGCCCACCACCGGGATCTCGACCGTCATGGCCTCCATGAAGAAGCGGTCGATGCGCTCGTTCATCACGGTGTTGCCGTCGGCGAGCTGGCGATGGACCTCGAACTCGACCTTCGACGACGACTCGATGAAGGGCCCGAGGAACTCGCGCACCCCGGCCGTCCCGTTGATCGTGGGCATCGGCACGTTGTCGTAGACGACGTCGTCCGCCATCAGCTGGACCGCCGCATCCAGGTCTCGGGCCTCGACGGCGGAAATGAACGCATTGACCACATCGGTCGGTGTCATGTCCCAAACCGTACCGGCGTCAGCCGGGGCCCGCTCTGTGCGAGCCGAACGGTCAACCCAGCTGGTTGAGCTCGTCGACCAGTTGGTGGTAGTCGGACTCCACGGCGTCCAACCGGTTGCCCACCACTCGGGACAGCGCGCCGAACGCCGCACCGCTGTCGACATGGGAGAGCACGACGAAGGTCTGCTGTGCCGCAAGCGCGCTCGACTCGAGCTGGGTGGCGTCCCCCGAGGCGGCGTCGGGGTAGTCGATGTCCGAGATCGTCGACGAGAAGCTGCCGAGATCGTCGCCGGCCCGGCTCGCCGCATTCCGCGCGCACGGCAGCGTCGAGCAGCTCTGCACGGTGGAGCTGTAGTGGTTGATGTCGTCCACCAGCGTGTTGTAGGCCGACGTCGTGTCGTCACGAGCCTGGATGGCGGTGGTCTTCGTCCCGACCCACGCGTTGATCGCTCCGTTGGCCGCCGACGAGAGGATCCCGAGCACGATCATGATGATGAGCAGGGCCCTGCCGCCGCCTCTCAAGGGGAGGAGCCACGACGGCTCGGAGCGCGCGGAGGGGTACGCCACCGGCTGCGCTTCGAACCCGGGCGGTGCGGCCCCGGGAGTGCCCACTGGGTAGACGGGCATCTCTGCGGGCGCCGCGGGGACCGGTTCGTCGACGGGCGGGGGCTCGTAGGCGGGTGGAGGCTCCGGGGAGGGTGGCGGCGGCTCGGGCACGGGCGGCGGCGGGTAGCCGACCGGTGGTGGCGGGTAACCCACCGGAGGCGGCGGGTAGGCGGGCGGAGGAGGAGCCACTGGCGGCGGTGGCGGTGGCGGCACTGCCGTCGTGGCCGGTGGTGGGTAGCTCGACCGTGCCGGGGTTGCCCAGGCGCCGGGGTAGTAGCCCGGCGGCGGAAGCGTTGTCGCCCCGATCGGCGCCTCGTCCCCGAACATGCCCCACCAGGGGTACTCCGAGCTCAGCATGCCCAGGTAGGCCCAGAACCGGGCCTCGAGTCGCACCACCACCCGGAACGCCTCGTAGAAGGGCTCGGGCAACCTCGCCGTGATCCAGGTGGCGGCCCACGAGACGATCGAGACGAGGTTGGCGCCGCTGGTCACCACCGACAACACCACGTAGGCGGGGATCACGAGGATGATCCGGAAGAGCACGGCCCAGCGGTTGAGCCGCCCCGGGCGGAAGGCCAGGCGGACGGGGTACTCCGGCACCGGGTCGAAGCTGAACGGGGGGTAGCGGTCCGTAAGGAAGAAGAGGTAGGCGTTGACCCGCACCGACCACCGCACGTAACCGCTCAGGTACTCGGTGGCGAAGCCCGGGAGCCGCCCAGTGAACAGTGCCCCAAACCAGCCGATCACGACCACGACAAAGGCGGCCAGCCCGAGGAAGAACAGCACGAACAGGTGGGGGACGGCGAGGGGGAGCCGCAGTGCGGCGGTCCACCGCCGCTGGCGGGCGTTCGGCAGGACGGAGAGGTCCACGACCTGGGAAGCAGGGACGGGGGCCGTCGCCTCCGGCGTGGGCTGGGCCCAGCTCACCATCACCCACCTCGTTCGTCGCCACGCCCCCCCGCTGGGGCCGTGTCCCTCGACGAATGTACCGAAACGGAGGTCCGGGGTCGTGCGACCCCTCCATCCGAAGGTCGCTCCGCCCAAACTCGGCCTCACTCCAGGGACTGGATCCATATTGGATACCAACTCGGGGATCGGCTACACCTAGTCGGTATGGCGACGACGCTCTCCCAGGAATCGGCCACCACGGCGTCCCCCGGCGGCGGCCGCGAGCTGCCCCGCATCATCAGTGTCGACGACCACGTGGTCGAACCCCCCCACGTCTGGGAGCGATGGCTCCCCGAGCGCTTCCGCGACAGGGGACCGAAGGTCGAGCGTCGGGGCATCGGAGAGATGGAGCACATCGGCGGCGGCAGCTACCGGCAGACCTTCGACCCCTCCGGGCCCAAGGCCGACTGCTGGGTGTACGAGGACCTCGTCTACGTGCACAAGCGTCACGTCGCCGCAGTCGGCTTCGACCGGGACGACATGACGATGTCGCCGATCACCTACGACGAGATGCGGGACGGCTGCTACGACCCCAAGGCACGCCTCGAGGACATGGACCGGGGCTGGGTCGAGGCGAGCCTGTGCTTCCCCACCTTTCCCCGGTTTTGCGGGCAGACCTTCCTCGAGGCCAAGGACCGCGAGCTGGCCATGGCCTGCGTGCTCGCCTACAACGACTGGATGGTCGAGGAGTGGTGCGGTGACAGCGGGGGGAGGCTCATCCCCCTCTGCATCATCCCCCTCTGGGATGCCGAGCTCGCCGCACGCGAGGTGCGACGCAACGCCGAGCGGGGCGTCCGGGCCGTCTGCTTCAGCGAGATCCCCCCACATCTCGGCCTGCCGTCGATCCACAGCGGCTACTGGGATCCCTTCTTCGAGGCCTGCTCCTCCACCGGGACCGTCGTGTGCATGCACATCGGCTCCTCCTCCAAGATGCCGGCCACGAGCGGGGACGCACCGGTCGCCGTGGCGGCGACGCTCAGCTTCGGCAACGCCATGTCGTCCCTGTGCGACTTCCTCTTCTCCGGCGTCCTCGTCCGCTTCCCCGACCTGGTGCTCGCCTACTCGGAGGGCCAGATCGGCTGGCTGCCCTACATCCTCGAGCGCGCCGACGACGTCTGGCTCGAGCACCGCGCCTGGGGGGGCGTGAAGGACATCGTCCCGGAGCCTCCCTCGACCTACTTCCACCGGCAGGTCTACGGCTGCTTCTTCCGGGACCGCCACGGCCTCGCATCCCTCGGGGAGATCGGCATCGGCAACGTCACGTTCGAGACGGACTACCCCCACACCGACTCGACCTGGCCCGACACCAGGGAGATCGCCCTCGACATGGTGCAGGACCTCTCCGACGACCAGGTCGAGCGGATCATGAGGGGAAACGCCATCCGGATGTTGCACCTCGAGGGGAATTGACGCAGACGTCGCCGAGGCGTCGCCTGCAACCACTTCCCGCTTCCCAATTGCTACCGTACGAGGATGGTCAGTGGTCGCGGACGCGACGCGCCCGGCCACGGTGCGAGCGGCGGGTGGCCCGCCAACGAGGAAGGTCTTCGCGCCCTCGGTGAGCAGATCAACGGGGGCGGCACCGCCGGCTCCGTCGCCAACGAGGATGGTCTTCGCGCTCTCGGCGAGGAGATGGACCGCGCCCTCGGCATCGCCGACGGCCACGGCGGGGGAGGCCGCGGCCGGAACGGGAGTTCCGGTAACCGGTTCGCCGATGACGGCCACCACCCCGACGACCGCTCCTCCTACGGCAACACCCGCGTCGCCCCCCCACCGCGCCCCCCGGTCACGCCGCCGCCACTCGGCAAGCCCCGGCGCAAGCGCTGGAGCACGCGCCGCAAGGTCGTCACCGGCCTGGTCTCCTTCGTGGTCCTCGTCCTGCTCGCCGTGGCGGGCGGCTACGCCTATCTCCGCTACCAGTGGAGCCAGGTCAAGACGCTCCAGTGCCCCACCTGCGTGGCCGCAGCCGATGGCGCACCCTTCAACGTCCTCCTGGTCGGCTCCGACACCCGCGCCGGCGACACCGGCCAGGCCGCCCAGTCCTTCGGGTCCTCCGCGCTCGTCCCGGGCCAGCGGAGCGACACGATCAAGATCCTCCACGTCGATCCCAAGACCGGGACGGCCCGCCTGCTTTCGATCCCCCGCGACACCTACGTCACCATGTCGGGCCTGCCGGAGAGCACGGGTCTGACGGGCGACCAGAAGATCAACACCGCCTACAACGACGGTCCGAACCCCCTCATCAAGACCATCGAGAACACCTTCGGCATCCCGATCAGCCACTTTGTCATCGTCGACTTCAGCGGGGTCATCAACACCGTCGACACGCTCGGCGGGATCAACCTCAACTTCAACTATCCGGTTCGCGACAACGACAACGGCAACAACAACTCCGGGCTCAACGTCACCAAGACCGGATGCCAGACCATCAACGGGAACACCGCCCTCGCCCTGGCCCGCTCTCGCTACTACCAGTACTACGCCAACGGACAGTGGAACGACGACCCGACCTCGGACATCGGTCGGATCACCCGGCAGAACGCGATCATCGAGGCCATCGCCGCAAAGGCCAAGGGCACGTACAACCCGATCGCCCTCAATTCGTTCATCGGCACCATGGTCCACAACATCGAGGTGGACCAGAACATGAGCTTCGGCGACATGTACGCCCTGGCCGAGCGCTACCACGCCTTTTCCCCATCCGGCCTCCAGACCTACACCCTGCCCACGAACGCCGAGCAGACCTCCGGGGGCGAGGACGTCCAGGTCGTGAGCCAGCCCGCCGCCCAACAGACGATCGAGGCCTTCCTCGGGGGCAGCCCCAAGGCCGTCAGCACGCCTCCGATCGACGGATACGGCGACCCGGTCTACGCGTCGTCGAGCTCGTCCTCTTCCTCGGTTCGTCGTCCTCGGCGACCCCGTCGACGGCCGCCTCGGGCGGCACCGGGACGACCACGGTCACGGCGCCGGCGATCGCCAAGCCCGCCGTCGAGTCCTACGACCCCACTCCCTGCTGATCTCCGCTGCGGCGCCGCTCGGCCGGGCGACCGCCCGCCCGCCAGCCCGCCTACAGCGCCGCCAGGACCCCTTCGGCCGAGCTCACGTCGAGGCCCGGCGTCTTCTCGACGGCGATCCAGCGGATCACCCCGTCGTCGAGGATCGCCGCGTAGCGCTGCGATCGGGCCCCCAGCCCGAATCCGGACCCGTCCATCGTGAGCCCCATGGCCTCGGCGAACTCGCCATTGCCGTCGGCCAGCATGGTCACGCGGTCCCCGACGCCCTGGGCCTCACCCCAGGCGCCCATGACAAAGGGATCGTTCACCGAGATGCAGGCCACCTCGTCGACGCCCTTTGCCAGGAGGTCGTCGGCCCGCAGCACGAACCCCGGGAGGTGGTGGTCCGAGCAGGTCGGGGTGAAGGCGCCGGGCACGGCGAAGAGCACGACCTTGCCCTGGCCGAGCGCCTCGCTCGAGTCGACCTTGCTGGGGCCCTGCTTGGTCATCGTCCACAGCTGCACATTCGGGATCCGGTCGCCCACTCCCAATGCCATATCCGCCACCTCGCCTCGTTCTCGCCCGGCACCGACCCCCAGCGCTGGTGCGCCACCGGTGTCGGACCGATGTTAATAGCGTGCGCGGATAGGTACTCCGCACACCGCCCTTCTCGGGCGCCCAGCTCACCCTGCTGCAACAGGGATCCCCGGTTCCTGCGTCTTCCCATCCGATGGGGTTGCGGAGGCAGTTGCACCGCCACTGCGACGACGGCCAGCGCTCCCTCCTCGACAGGCATTGTCTACCCGGCCCCGCGCTTCGGGGTCCGGGGCCTGGCTGGCCCAGGAGCTGTGGGCCTCGCCCCAGGCGGCGAGGTTGGCCGCCGCATTGGCGTCCCGGTCGAGGGAAAAGCCACAGCGGCGGCATACAAAGACCCGGTCCGACAGTCCCATGTCCTCCCAGCGCCACCCGCACCGAGAGCAGCGCTTAGTCGAGGGGAACGACCGCGGGGCGATCACGAGGTGGGTGCCATACCAGGGGGCCTTGTAGGCGAGCTGGCGGCCGAGCTCGCCCAGGGCCACGTCGTGGAGGGACCGAGCCAGGCGGCGGTTGCGCACCAGGTTGGTAAGAGCGAGGTCCTCCAGGCAGAGCGCGCCGTGGGTCTTGACGAGCTCGCTCGAGGTCCGATGGGTGCAGTCCAAGCGTTGCCGGGCGATCCGGGCGTGGAGGGTGCCCAGCCTCCGGAGAGCCCGCTCCCGATTCTTCGATCCGGGCATCGCCCGTGACGCCACCCTCGAGGCCCGTTGCAGGGCGACGAGCGAGCGGGCCAAGGGTTTGGGGGCTCTGACCCGGGCCCACTCGTTGCCGTGGGCATCGGCTGCCACGACGAGGGCACGGATCCCCCGATCGAGGCCGACCATGCGCCGTGGACCTTCGCGGTGGCGCCGGGCGGGGTGGAAGTCGGCCACCTCGCAGGTGAGGTGGACTACGAGGCGCCCTTGGCGCCGGGCCACGGTGACCGAGCAGATCCGCCCCCGAGGTGTGCCTGTCGGTCCCGGGCGCAGCACCCGGCGCAGGCGCCGGGTGTCCTCGCGCACCGAGAGCTTGCCCACGACGGGGAGGTGGAGCACCCGGGGACCGCCCTCGCCCAGGCGGATGGAGGACCGCCCAGAAGCCGAGCGCTTGTTGCGAAGGCGGAAGGACTCGGTGTTTCGGTTCTTTTTCTGGAACCGGGGGAACCCCACCGGGCGCGCCGAGCGCCGTCCCCGCGTCGAGTCGGAGAAGGCCCGCAAAGCCCGGCCCAGATCGACGGCGGCTTCCTCAAAGACCTGGGCGCAGACGGCACCCTGCCAGGACAGACCCTTCGCCACGAGCTCGGCCTTTCCCCTGGTGTCGACGGCGAAGCACCGCCCGGCGTCCTCGCGGTGCTTCCAGTCGTTCCACCAGTTGATGAGATCAAAGCCGCTCCACGGAACCCGGTGATCGGGGTCGCGCTGTCGGGCCTCCAAACCCTCTTTCACCGCCTGAAGGCAGCGGTTGTAGGCGAAGCGCCTCGCCCCGAGGTGACGGCGGACGCGCTCGGTGACCTCTCGGGTCTCCTTCACCGTGAAACGGAATGTCGCCACTCGTGCCATGGCCCAGAGCCTGACCGTCGGCTGTGACGACCCCTCGGGATGGGTGCCGGTCCTGCCTATTCGCTCGGCCTCTAAGGCGTGGCGCACGGCACTCCGACACCGGCCCGCTCTCTGCATACCGCTCCAGCCAACTAGCCTTCACCGCCTGTGGGCCCCGGCGAGAGTTCGACCACCGACCCCGAGACCACGCCCGGGCCCCAGGGTTCCGCAGGGGTGACCTCTCCCCCGGCGGCGGCGCCCTCCCGCGCTGCGATCTCCCGGCGGCGCAAGCGCAGCCGCTTCCTCATCGAGACGGTCGTCATTCTGCTGGTGGCGGTCCTCGTGGCCGTCCTCCTGAGGACGTTCGTCCTCCAGACCTACTACGTCCCGTCGCCCTCGATGGCCCCCACGATCGAGCCGGGCGACCGCATCGTGGTCGACAAGCTGAGCTACCACATCCATGGCGTCAACCGGGGCGACATCGTGGTCTTCGCGCGGCCACCGGCCGAGCACTGCGGCTCCGCTCCGGTTCCGGACCTGGTCAAGCGGGTCATCGGCCTGCCCGGAGAGCGCATCTCGTCGGCCGGCAACCAGGTCCTCATCAACGGAAAGCCGATCGCGGAGCCCTGGCTGCCCAAACCCGACCCCCTGGGCAAAGCCATCCCCCCCGAGACGATCCCCGCCAACGACTACTACGTCCTCGGAGACAACCGGGCCGATTCCTGCGACAGCCGGTACTGGGGCCCCGTCCCCCGCTCGCTCATCGTGGGCAAGGTCGTCGCCATCTTCTGGCCCCTCTCCCATCTCCACTGGTTCTGACCTCCCGCGAAGCGCCTGACAGACCGCGCCCTTGGCGGGGCGGATACTCTTTTTTGCGGTAGGAGCCAGCGGAGAGGCGACGGGATGCTGCAACGCGACAAGGGTGCCCAGGGCCAGGGCACGTCGCTGTCGCAGGGTCTGGCCCAGGTGGGACACTCGCTGCGACGGGCACGGGTGAGCCAGGGCTTGGCCATCCGGGACGCCGCACGTGCCGCCGGCCTCACCGTGGACGACGCCCAGGCCCTCGAGACCGGCGATCCCTCCCGCATGCCGGACCAGGTGCACACCGTCAATCTGCTGCGCCGCTACGCCCAGTCCCTCGGCCTTCCCGCCGACCGCTACGCGCTCGCGCTCCTCGACGCCTGGCCGACGGCCGCACCCCGCCCCGGCCCCACCCCACGACCCGCGGCCAACCCGCAGCCTGCGGTCACCTCTTCCGTCCCGGCGCCGCGGGTGCCCGCCGACCCCGAGGGTGGATCGACCTGGGTCGGCGACCAGCCGACCGGGATGCTGCAGTCCACCAACGGCGCTCCGGTCGCCGGCGATCAGGATCACGGGACGACCGGGGTCTACCCCGCCTACGACCCGACGAGCCACGCGGGTCCGGCGCCCGAGGAGAGCTCGCCCGGTGCCCCGACCGGCGATACCGGGCCGACCCGGGTCACCCGCTCGACGGAGGCACCCGGCCACGGACCGGCCACGGTCATGACGCCGGTCGACACCGGGCCCGTGGTCGTCTCGGTCCTCGACACCGGCTCCACCCCTGCCGTCCACACCCACTCGACCGCCGCACCCGCTCGCTCCCGACGCGGCGGGCTCATCCTGCTCCGTCTCACGGTGGCGTTGATGCTGATCTTGGTCGTCGTGGGCGGCGCGGCCCTGGCCATCCACCACTGGCGCCCCCAGTGGCTGCGATCGCTCGAGCACAACTCCACCAACAACCCACCGGCCAGCACGGCGGTGACACAGAGCGGCGGCGCCGCGAGCGGCGGCAGCATCACCCAGGATTCGTTGTCGACGACCGGCGCGACCATCACCGTGCACGGCACGAATCCCAAGGTCAGCGTCTCGGCCGTCGGAGGTCCCTCCTGGGTCGAGGTCAGGGCCCCAGGCCAGAGCAACCCGGTCTTCGCTGCGGACATCGAGAGCGGGAACCAGAAGACTTTCGACGTCCAGTCCTCACTCCAGATCCAGGTGGGCTCCTCGGCCGCTCGGCTGGCGGTCTCGGTCGACCACTCGTCGCAACACACGTACGCGCCGGCCACCGCCCCGTTCACCTACACCTTCACGGTGAACTGACCCGCTACTCGTCCTCCTCGGGGGCGACCGAGGCCACGGCGGCGACCGCCTGGCCCTCGTCGAGGTTCATCACCCGGACCCCCGTGGCGTCGCGGCCCTGCGAGGTGATCTCCCGGACGGCGAGGCGGATCACCACCCCTGCGCTGGACACGAGCAGGATCTCCTCGTCCAGCCCGACCATGAAGGCCGAGACCACCCTGCCCCGCCGGGCCGTCAGGCGGATGCCACGCACCCCCTGGCCCCCGCGTGCCTGGGCGTTGAAGCGCTCGAGCTTGGTGCGCTTGCCAAAGCCGGCGTCGGTGACGAGGAGGATGTCCGCGTCGTCGCGCGCCACGTCGCACGAGACGACCTCGTCGTCCTCGCGCAGGCGGATCCCGCGCACCCCGGCGGCGTCGCGGCCCATCGGCCGCACCTCGTCCTCGGAGAACCGGATCGTCATGCCGCGCCGCGTGACGACGAACAGCTCGTCGTTGCCCTCGGTCACCACCACCCGCACGAGCTCGTCCCCCTCCCGCAGGCTGAGCGCGATGAAGCCCTCCCGCCGGGACTTGTCGTACTCGGAGAACGCGGTCTTCTTGACCTGGCCCTTGGCGGTGGCGAAGACGAGGTAGTGGTCGGCGGGGAAGTCGCGGGTCTCGACGATGGCCTGGATGGTCTCGCCGGTCTCGAGCGGCAGGAGGTTCACGATCGGCGTGCCGCGAGCGGTCCGCTCCTTCATCGGGATCTCGTGGCCGCGCAGCCGGTACACGCGGCCGCGGTTCGAGAACAGCAGGACAAAGGCGTGCGACGTGGTGTGGACCACGTGCGTGACCAGGTCCTCCTCCTTGAGGCGGGCCCCCTGCACCCCTCGCCCGCCCCGACCCTGGGTGCGGAACGCCCCGGCGGGGACCGCCTTGACGTAGCCCGCCGCGGTCATCGTCACGACTCGGGGCTCGTCGCTGATCAGGTCCTCGAGGCCGAGCTCTCCTGGGTCGTGGGTGATGGCAGTGCGGCGTTCGTTGGCGAACCGGTCCTTGATCTCGCCCATCTCCTCGGCGATCACGGCGCGGAGCTTGGCGGGATCGGCGAGGATGCTTTCGAGCTCGGCGATCGTCTCCCGCAGCTGGGCGAGCTCCTCCTCGAGCTGCGAGCGGCCGAGCCGGGTGAGGCGGCCGAGCTGCATGTCCAAGATGTGCTCGGCCTGGATCTCGCTGAACTCGAACGGAGTTGCCATGAGCGCGGCCAGTGCGGTCGGCCGGTTCTCCGACCCGCGGATCGTGGCGATCACCGCGTCGAGCATGTCGATGGCCCGCAGCAGCCCCTCCACGATGTGGGCTCGGTTGCGGGCCTTCTCGAGGCGGAACTCCGTCCGGCGCCGCACCACCTCGATCTGGTGCGCGATGTAGTGGGTCAGGGCCTGCGCCAGATTGAGCGTCCGCGGCACGCCGTCGACGAGGGCCAGCATGTTGACGCCGAAGCTGGTCTGCATGGGCGTGTGCTTGTAGAGGTTGTTGAGCACCACGTTGGCGTTGGTGTCGCGCTTCAGATTGATCAACAGGCGCGGCTGCTGGTTGGCCGTGGCGTTTTGGAGCCCCGAGATCCCGTCGAGGTGCCCGGAGCGCACCAGGTCGGTGATCTTCTGCTCGATGGCCTCGACCGACGTCTGGTAGGGCAGCTCGGTCACGACGATGCGTTGACCGGTCCGGCCCTCCTCGATCTCGGCCACTGCTCGCTGGCGGATCGAGCCCCGCCCGGTGCGATAGGCGTCGAGGATCCCCTGGCGCCCGAGGATGCTGGCGCCCGTCGGGAAGTCGGGCCCCTTGACGAAGGCCATCAGGTCGTCGGGCGTGGACTCGGGGTGCTCCAGGATGTGGATCGCCGCATCGACCACCTCGCCCAGGTTGTGCGGCGGGATGTTGGTGGCCATGCCCACCGCGATCCCCTGGGACCCGTTGACGAGCAGGTTGGGGAAGCGGGCGGGGAGCACGACCGGCTCGGTGGTGGAGCCGTCGTAGTTGGCGACGAAGTCGACCGTGTCCTGGTCGATGTCGGCCATGAGCTCGAGGGCGAGCGGCGCGAGGCGGCATTCCGTGTAGCGCATGGCGGCCGGGCCGTCGTCGGGTCCCCGGTCGCCGAACGCCCCGTGCCCGTCGATCAGCGGGTGGCGCATGCTGAAGTCCTGCACCATGCGCGCCAGGGCCTCGTAGATCGCCGAGTCGCCGTGGGGATGGTAGGAGCCCATGACGTCGCCGACGACCTTTGCGCACTTGCTGTGCGGCCGGTCGGGGCGCAGCGTGCGCTCGAGCATGGAGTAGAGGATCCGCCGGTGGACGGGCTTCAGCCCATCGCGCACGTCGGGCAGGGCCCGGGCCACGATGACCGACATGGAGTAGTCCAGGAAGGAACGCTCCATCTCCTCCCGGAGATCGATGGGCTCGATGGCGGGCGGCGCGGGCGGTGGCGTCACGCCGTCGCGGCCGTTGCTCTGGCCGGCCGACTGGCCGCGTGGGTTGCTACGACGGGGCATGTCAGATGTCGAGGAAGCGAACGTCCTTGGCGTTCTTCTGGATGAAGTAGCGCCGGGAGTCCACGTCCTCCCCCATCAGGATGGAGCAGACCTCGTCGGCCTGCGCGGCCTCCTCGACCGTGATCTTGAGCAGCGATCGCTGCGCGGGGTCCATGGTCGTGTCACGCAGCTCGGCGAAGTCCATCTCGCCCAGGCCCTTCAACCGCTGGAACTCCTGCTTGTGGTCCGGCCGCTCCGCCAGGAACGCCGCCCGGGCGGCTTCGTCGCGGAGGTACACCTTCTCCTTGCCGACGAGCGTCGAGTAAAGCGGGGGCTGCGCCACGTAGACGAACCCGCCCTCCACCAGGGCCTTCATCTGCCGGAAGAAGAACGTGAGCAGGAGGGTCCGGATGTGGGAGCCGTCCACGTCCGCGTCCGCCAGCAGGATGACCTTGTGGTATCGGATCTTCTCCACGTCGAAATCCTCCGCCAACCCTGCACCGATGGCGGAGATGAGCGCCTGGATCTCCGTGTTCTTGAGCATCCGGTCGATGCGGGCGCGCTCGACGTTCAGGATCTTGCCGCGGATCGGCAGGATGGCCTGGATGGCCGGGTCCCGGGCGTTTTTCGCCGAGCTCCCGGCGGAGTTGCCCTCCACGATGAACAGCTCGGACTCGCTCGGGTCGCCCGACGAGCAGTCGGCCAACTTGCCGGGGAGGCCGGCGCCGTCGAGCGCCGTCTTGCGACGCGTGAGGTCGCGCGCCTGGCGCGCCGCCATGCGGGCCCTGGCGGCCAGCGTCGCCTTCTGGACGATCTGGCCGGCCTCGCGGGGATTCTCTTCCAGCCACTCCGCGAGCTTGTCGTTGGTGACCCGCTCGACCAGCGATCGGATCGACACGTTGCCCAGCTTCGCCTTGGTCTGCCCCTCGAACTGGGGGTCCTTGAGGCGGACGGACACGATCGCCGTCAGGCCCTCGCGGATGTCTTCACCCTGCAGGTTGACGTCCTTGTCCTTGACCAGGTTGCGTGCCCGCGCGTAACGGTTCACCACGTTGGTCAGGGCCTTCTTGAAGCCCTCCTCGTGCATGCCGCCCTCGGTGGTGGAGATCCCGTTGGCGAAGGAGTGGATGCTCTCGTGGAAGCCCGTGTTCCACTGCAGGGCGACCTCGACCTCCTGGTCGTCCTCCTCCTGCTGGTAGGAGGCGACCCGGCGGAACAGGCCCTCCTTGGGCGCGTTGAGGTGCCGGACGAAGTCCACGATGCCGCCGCTGTAGCGGTAGGTGACCTTTTCCTCGCGTCCCGGGCGCTCGTCGGCGAAGCGGATCTCCAGGTTCTTGTTGAGGAATGCCATCACCTGGAGTCGCTCGACCACCGTCTGGGCGCGGAACTCGGTCTCGTCGAAGATGTCCGGGTCCGGCCAGAACGTGACCGTGGTACCGGTGCGGTCCCGAGGGGCCTTTCCGGTCACTCTCAGCGGGGCGACCAGCTCGCCGCCGTTGACGAACTCCACCAGGTGGTGGTCGCCGCCCCGATCGACCTCGAGCACCAAGCGACGGGACAGGGCGTTGACCACGGAGACGCCCACTCCGTGGAGCCCTCCCGACACCTTGTACCCGGAGCCGCCAAACTTGCCGCCGGCGTGCAGCGTGGTGAGCACGAGCTCCGCCGCGGAGCGGTCGGGGTACTGATGGTGCGGCTCCACGGGGATGCCGGCCCCATCGTCGGACACCCGACATCCCCCGTCGGCCAGCAGCGTCACGTCGATGCGGGAAGCTCGGCCGGCCATGGCCTCGTCGACGGAGTTGTCGACGACCTCCCAGATGAGGTGGTGCAGCCCGGTCGGGCCGGTCGACCCGATGTACATGCCGGGCCGGGTCCGGACCGGCTCGAGGCCCTCGAGAACCGTGATGTCGCTGGCGCCGTACGACGCGTCAGATGACGTTCGTTCAGCTTCCACGTTCAGCGCCACACGCGGCCTTTCGACGTTACCGGTCCAGTCGGGCACCAGGCCGCAGATCCGGTCCTGGTCTCTGCGAAACCGACCGGCGATCGACCGGTGCGAGGTACACAGTTTACCGGACAAGTCGGATGCTTCCGCGTCTCCGTCGGCGTCGCCGGCGATCGCCGGCGTGAGGTCGCCATGCCGGCGACGGCTAGCCCCCGGTAGCCACGATCCGGAGGGACCGCAGCTCCCCCGCCGTGAGATCGCTCAGGCGGCCACCGATCTCCGCGCTGAGCACGCGCATCTGCGTCGCCCAAACGCCCTGGTCGACAGCCACCACAAGAGTGTCGCCCTCCACCCGGAGGGGTTGGGCGTGGCGGGCCACTCGCCCCCCTACGACCTCCTCCCAGCGGGCGAAGACCACGACCATGACCTGCAGCTCGGCAGAGCCTCGACCGACCGCCGCCGCCAAGACGTCGCCGATCCGCGTCGCGTCGGGCCGCACCTCTCCGTCACGCACGGTCGCCCCCTGCGGCTCCGGAACCAGACGGCCGAGTCACGTCCACGACCTTCGAAACCTCGAGATCGGGGGGCAGGGGAGAAGCCGTCGTGAGCAGCGTCTGTCCCGGCGGCACCGCGCCGACCAGCGCTCTCGAGCGCAACGGGTCCAGCTCGGAGAAGACGTCGTCGAGCATCAAGAGCGGTGCAACCCCCCGCTCGATCGTCACAACCTCGTGGACACCCAGCCGGAGCGCCAGCGCCAAGCACCGCTGCTCCCCCTGAGACGCCTGTTGGCGCGCATCACGACCGGCCAGACGAATCTCCAGCTCGTCATGGTGCGGTCCCACGCCGGTCGATCCCCGCCGCAGATCCGCATGCCGTGACGCTCGCAGAGCTTCGAGCAACGAACCCTCCCACGAACCTCGATAGCCCAGGGACACCTCCGCCTCGGCGGCGTCCGAACCGACCGTCAAGCGCCGATAGGCCCGCTCGACGAGTGGTCGCAAGGCGGTCAGCAGGCCCTCCCTCGCCACTCGCACCTCGCTTCCGGACGCAGCGAGGCGGTCGTCCCACACATCCAGGGTGCGCCCGATGTCGGTCGACTCCTGGCCTCCGGCCTGACGAAGCACCGCGTTGCGCTGACGCACGGCGCGTTCGAACTGCTCTTGCGACGCCATCACGGCGGGACGAAGAGCCACCGCCGCCTCGTCGAGCAGCTGCCGCCGCGCCGCGGGACCGCCTTGCAGTAGATCGAGGTCCTCCGGCGCGAAGATCGACACCGACACCGCCTCGGCCAGGACTTTTCTCGACTGCACGGGCTGGCGATTGAGCAACGCCCGAGACCGGCCGGCCCGTGCGATCTCGGCCTCGATGAGCAGACGACGCTCGGCGTCGACCAGCGAGCCCCGCAGGAAAGCCCGGTCGGCCTCGCCACGGACGAGGGACTCCCGTTGTGCCGTCCGGAAGGACCGCAGCAACGCGAGGTACCCCACCGCCTCGAGAAGGCTGGTCTTACCCGATCCGTTCGGGCCCGTGAGCACCGTGATTCCCTCGGTCGCGGGCTGCAGATGCACCTGCTCGAAACAACGAAAGTCGCGCAGCTCGAGATCGACGAGGGCCTGTGTCCCCGCCGCGCCCGCCTTCGCCACGCCCGACCCCGCCGCGACGGTCTCGTCGTCCATCGGCGTCGCCGCGACGGAGGTGCTCAAGACACGCGAACAGGCATCAAGAGATATCGGTATTCGTCGCGATCCGCTGCACGTACCGTCGCCGGCCGCGACGGCTCGGCGCTCTCGACGAGCACCTCGTCGTCCAGCACCGCCTCGATGCCGTCGATCAGATACGAGGGATTGAACGCGATGGACAGCTCCTCGCCCGTGAAATCACCGTCCACCGTCTCCGTCGCCTCGCCAATCTCCTGAGACACCACGGAGAGATCGACTCCCCCGGGCCGCATGGACAGGCGTACCGGCGTCGTGTTGTCACGCACCAGGAGCCGAACGCGGCGGAGTGCCGCGAGCAGGGACTCCTTGCCCGTGTGCAACCGGTTGGGGTACTCGGCGGGGATCAGAGCGCGATAGTCGGGATACGTCCCCGAGAGCAGCCGGGTCGAGATCGTGACCGGGCCGAGGCTGAAGCTGATCTCGTTGGCGGTCGTCACCACGATCACCGAAGACTCCTCGTCCCTCGAGGCCGTGACCAGCGAAGACCCGCTCAACCGCTGCAACTCGGCGAGGGCCCGCGCCGGAACCAAGGTGTCTTCCTGGTCCTCGAAGGCCTTGGTGCCCTCGAGATCCCGCATCGCCAACCGGTAGGAGTCCGTCGCGACCAGGCGCACCACACCGTGGTCCGTGGTCACGAGAACCCCGGTCAGCAGCGGGCGACCGTCGTCGTTCGATGCGGCCCGAACCACCTGCCGCAACCCCTCGGCGAGGAGCGCCGCCGGAAGTCGCACCCCACCGTCGACCGGCAGGTTCGTGACAGGGAATTCCACGACGGCGAAGGAGCGCAGCTCGAAACGCGAGCGCGCCGCCGAGATCTCGACCTTCTCCTCGTCGCTCTCGATCGTCACCGCCCCCGGCTCGAGCGCACGGACCACATCCGCCACGAGCCGCGCGGGCACGACGGCCGAACCGTCCTCGAGACCGATGGCCTCTTGCTGGGCGCGAATGGTGAGATCGAGGTCGGTTCCCGTCACGGTGAGGAGGTTCCCCTCACAATGCAGGAGCAACCCGGAGAGCGCTTGGGAGGAGGCGCCGCGGGCGCTGGCCGCTCGGCCCGCGGACGAGAGGACCTCGACCAAGGAATCACGTTCGCAACGGAACTTCACCCTTCGATCTCCTTCGCATCCCCGCCTGGGGGAATTCTTTTATTTAAATACATAGTCGTAGTAGGGCTTGTGGATTGTGGATACCGGACGGAAGTACCAGGTCAGCGACCATGAGGGGAATGCTGCCCTGTGGGTGTATCAGCAGGCCTGGTTTCGAGGCGGCCGGCAAATGGCGGCGTCTGGGGACGATGCCCGTTGCGGTCCCCAGCACGAGTGGTGATCGTCCACAGTTGTCCCGCATCTCGTCCCCAAGGCGTCACCTCGTTCCCCTTGCGGTCACGAGACCCTCAGGTTCCGGACTTGATCTGGTGAATGAGGTCGGTGACCTGCTCGTATATGGGACGACGCTCCTTCATCTGGGTGCCGATCTTCTCGACGGCGTGGATGACCGTCGTGTGGTCCCGGTTACCAAAGAGCCGGCCGATGGCCGGGTAGCTGTAGTCCGTGAGGTTTCGGACCAGGTACATGGCGACCTGGCGTGCCGTGACCAGTGGTCGGGTGCGGAGGGGTCCACAGAGGGCGTCGATGGGGAAGCCGTAGGCATTCGCGGTGGCCTCCAGGATCATCTGCGGCGTGATGGGTCGCGGCTCGCTGGTCGAGATGATGTCGGAGAGGACGCGTTCGGCCAGGTCGAGGGAGGGGCGCTCGCCGTTCAGGCTGGCAAAGGCGCTGACCCGGATCAGAGCCCCCTCGAGCTCGCGGATGTTGTCGCGGATGTGGGTGGCGATGAACTCCAGGACGTCGTCGGGCACGTCCTCGTGATCGGCCTCGGCCTTGATGCGCAGGATGGCCAGGCGGGTCTCGAGGTCCGGAGGGTCGATCTTCGTGATCAAGCCGGAGAGGAAGCGGCTGCGGAGCCGTTCCTCGAGTGTCTCGATGGACTTGGGCGAGCGGTCCGAGGTGAGGACGATTTGCTTGGCCGCGCCGTAGAGGTCGTTGTAGGTATGGAAGAACTCCTCCTGGAGCGAGACCTTGTCTTGCATGAATTGGACGTCGTCGATGAGCAGGAGATCGCAGTCCCGGTAGCGGCGCTTGAACGCGTTGGTGGTCCCCGAGCGGATGGCCTCGACGAGGTCGTTCAGGAACGTCTCCGTCGTGAGGTACAGCACGCGGTGGTGCTGGAAGTGCTCGAGGACGTAGTTGCCGATGGCGTGGAGGAGGTGGGTCTTGCCGAGGCCCGAGTCGCCGTAGATGTAGAGCGGGTTGTACGAGCGCCCGGGGGTCTCGGCGACGGCCTGGGCCGCCGCGGCCGCGAGGCGGTTGGACGAGGCGGTCACGAAAGACTCGAACGTGAAGCGCGAGTCGAGTGCTCCGGCGGAGGGCCGCCGCGGCTCGTCGGTCGGCGAAACGGACCGGAGCGGGGGGGTTGTCGACCGGTTCGTTCGTCGAGGGGGATCGGAAGGCTCGTCGGCGGTAGCGGTCGGGGCAATCGTGGGAGCCGACGCCACCGTCCCCGCCTCGAGCACCCGGAGGTGGACTCGCAGGGGCTGATCAGCTTCCGTGGCCAGGGTTTCTTCGATCAGTGGCAGGAAGCGAGACTCGACCCCTTCTCGCACGAGGCGATCGGGGACCCCCAGGACGAGGGTCTGCTGGTCGAGCGCAAGGGGAACGATGCCCGAGAACAGAAGTTGCCAGGTTGCTTCGGGCACCTTCGTTCGGAGGGCCGTCGCGCATTGCGTCCACAGGCCGTCACTTTCGTTCACCTGCTCCTCCGCACGCGCCGGTGTTTGCTGTCCACAGGCTGCTCCACAGGTGGGGATTCACACTGCGGGGCGTAATCGAAGGACGCTACACCGTTGCGGGCCGACGGACTAGTGGCGATCGGATGACGGCGGGTTCGCACGGTCACCGGCCCCTTCGCCGACTGGGTGTGGTGTCTCAAACGCAGGTACGCTTGAACAAAGCGTCGTGGCCTGGTTTGAGGCGTCGGCAAGTTCCGACCACGCCTAGTTGGCCGGGATGAGCAGGCCGCCGGCGGCTATGGCGACCACGGCGACGCGAAAGGCTGAGGGATGAAGCGAACGTACCAACCGAACACCCGAAAGCGCGCCAAGACGCACGGATTTCGCCGGCGGAAGGCGACGCGCGGCGGCCGAGCGGTCCTCCGCGCCCGTCGCCTCAAGGGGCGCCGCCGGCTGACGGTGTGAGGACGTCGTGGCGACGCCGGCGATCGGCCGAATCCGGCACCGTAGGCTGTTCGGCGAGTTGAGCCGCACCACACGCCGGGCGACCCAAGGCCCGGTGCGGGCGGCGTACGTCCCAGCGCAGTCCGGGATGCCGTTCCCCCTGGTAGCGTATGCAGTCAGTAAGCGCTGCGGGAATGCCGTGGCGCGGAACCGAATTCGCCGCCGGATGCGGGCGGCAGCGGCAGCGGCGGCACCCGAGCTGCGGCGAGGGGCCTATTTGATCTCCAGCCGCCCAGAGGTGGCGACGTGCGAGTACGAGGAACTGGCGGCAGCGGTCCGATCGGCGTTGATCAGGGCGGCGTCGACAGAGGAGTCCCGATGAAGACCAAGAAGCGAGGGCAGCGTGCCCTGACGGGGGCCATTGGCGTCTACCAGGCCGCCCGGGCGGGGCGGCCCTCCGGTTGCCGGTACTGGCCGAGCTGCTCGGAGTACGCCAAGGAGGCCATCGAGGTGCACGGGTCCGTGCGGGGCTCGTGGATGGGCATCCGGCGGCTGACGCGCTGCCACCCCTGGGGATCCTCGGGTATCGACCCGGTGCCGATGCCCGCTGGGACGGCGAGAGGTCCTCGATGACCCCGGCCCTCACCCCGGTGCTCGCCGAGAACTCCCTGTTCCACACGATCGGGGAGATCTTCCACCCCGTATTCGTGCTGTTCGGGACGATCCTCGCCGGGATCTATGCGGTCGTCCCCAATTACGCCATTGCGATCGCCATCCTGACGGTCGTCGTCATGGGTGTCTTGACCCCGCTCACGGTCAAGAGCACCAAGTCGATGATCGCCATGCAGGAGCTGCAGCCCGAGATCAAGAAGCTGCAGCAGAAGTACAAGGGCGCAGAGAACCGCGAGGAACTCAACCGCGAGATGATGCGCCTGTACAAGGAGAAGGGCGTCAATCCCGCGAGCGGCTGCGTCCCGATGCTGCTGCAGATGCCGTTCCTGATCGTCCTGTACGACCTGATCCGGGGGATCACCACCACCGTCACGCAAAACGGCCAGACGGTGGCACAACCCAAGTACATCTCCCACTCGTCCCAGATGTACAAGGACCTGGTGGCCAGCCATGGTCAGATGGTCTCTTTCGGAATGAACCTGGCCGATCGACCCTTCTCCCACCACCCTTCGATATGGGCCGCCATCCCGTTCTTCGTCCTCGTCATCATCGCCGTTGGATTGCAGTACTTCCAGATGTCGCAGATGACTCGTAGGAACCCAGCAGCAGCTCAAGCCAACAAGCAAATGCAGACCATGCAAAAGGTCATGCCGCTGCTCATGGCTTATATCTATTTCTTGGTTCCTGCTGCCGTGGTCATTTACATGATTGTCTCGACGGCCATCCGGATCGGGACGCAGGACGTGATCTTCCGAATGGGTATCGTGCAACCCGCCCGAGTCGAACGCACCCTGCCAGCCGGCGCCGGCGCCAGCAGTGGGGGTCGCAACGGCAGCCAGGCAAAGGGGGCTCCCGCGCCCATTGCTGCCACGGCCGCGCTCACGAACGGCGGGGCCTCCCCCAAGGGCAGATCGAGTCCGCCCAAGGGGAATGGGAACAAAGCGAACGGTGCGAGCACCAACGGGGCCTCCGGCCGGTCGACCGGCGGAGGGAACGCCAGGCGGCCCACGGGGTCCTCCAGTCGTCGACGACAGGAGCCGCAACCGGCGGCACCCAAGCAGCACCCCCGATCGAAATCGAAGCGAGCGAGAAAGGCCCGCTAGCGCGTGGAATGGGTGGAAGTGACGGGTCGAACCGTCATCGAGGCGAAGGAATCCGCACTCTCGCAGTTGGGAATCGCAGAGGGTGATGCGGAAATCGTCGTAGTCAGCGAGGGCAGGACCGGTCTCTTCGGCCGCATGCGCGAGGAGGCTCGGGTCCGGGCACGGGTACGCCCGGTGAGTCCCCGCCCGAAACGCTCCCGCAGGACGCGGACGCGACGGGGACAAGAGGGCTCCGAGGCGTCCGGCGCATCCGGGTCGCGTCAGGGCGCTCCCAGTCGCAATGGCGCGTCGGGCGGAGACGACGCTCGGTCGGGCGGGGAGGGCTCGGGCTCATCGAGTCGGCGGAGCCGGAGCCGGACCCGCCCACCAGCCCGAGAGGGCGCGATGATCGTCGCAGAGCGGGGCTCGCAGGGCCAGGTCGAGGACAGGGAGACGCGAGCGGAGGGCGCGGAGCCGAGAGAGGGGCAGGAAGTGGCACACGAGATCCCGTTGGAGGAGCAGGGCGATGCGGGAAAGACGTTTCTCGCGGGCCTGCTTCGGGCCTACGGATTCGAGTCGTCGGTGGCGAGTCGCGTGGTCGACGAGGACACGGTGGAGATTTCGGCGGAGGGGGAGGATCTGGGCGTCTTGATCGGTCCCCGGGGCACAACTCTGGCCGCATTGCAGGAGGTCACCCGGACGGCCGTTCAGCGGCAGTTCCCGGCACGGACGGATCGGATCCTGGTCGACGTCGCCGGCTATCGCCAGCGGCGTGCGGAGGCGCTCCAGCGCTTTGCCGAGAAGGTGGCCGAGGACGTGGTGAGCTCCGGCGAGGAGCGGGCCTTGGAGCCCATGTCGGCGGCTGATCGCAAGGTCGTCCACGACACCGTCAACGAGCTCGAGGGCGTCGTCACCCGGTCCGAGGGTGAGGATCCTTCGCGCTACGTGGTGATCGCTCGGGCCGTCTAGCGGGTATCTGGCCCAGCCGGACCGGCGCCCGAGAAGTGACCTCGGGCCGCCGCAGCGGGTCGTAGTGGCGGAGGAGCCCGACACTGCGGTCGCGATGTCGCCGACCCTGAGGGAGGTCCTCGGTCGCGGCGCGAACCCTCGGACTCTTGGGTCCTCCCCCGTTGGAGGAGCAGGTTCGCCACGCAAGAGGGTTTGGGCGGGCCGCCGCAGAGTCGGGCGTGGCGCCTCAACGTGCGCTGGACCTGGGGAGCGGAGGAGGACTGCCAGGGCTGGTGCTCGCCACCGACGCCGCAGTGGGCTGGACGTCGGGCGAGTCGATGCCCACGAGATGGACTCTCCTCGATTCGAGAGCCAAGAGCACCACCTTCTTGGAGGCGGCAGTCACGGAGTTGGGGCTGACCCGCTTCGTGACCGTGAGGGAGGGCCGAGCCGAGACGTGCGCACGATCAGAGCTGCGTGGCGCGTTCGACTTGGTGTGCGCTCGCAGCTTCGGGGCGCCGGCCGTGACGGCGGAGTGCGCAGTGGGCTTCTTGCGCCGAGGGGGTCTGCTCGTGGTTTCCGAACCACCGGGGGAGGAGGCGTCCGAGGAACGGTGGCCATCGGCAGGCCTGGGCGAGCTCGGACTGGAGAAGCTGACCGTGACTCCAGGCGCCTTTCGATTCCGAATCCTGAGGATGCGTCAGGACTGTCCCGAGCGCTTCCCTCGCCGCACCGGCATCCCGCAGAAGCGTCCACTCTTCTGACGATCTTTCCTGCCTCACCCGGACGGTTTGTTTCCCGTGGAACACCCCGGGAGTAGGAGAAGGCGCCGGAGGTGCCTGCTCGGGCCTGCCGGACGCCGATCGGCATCTTCTTCCCGCGGTGCGCCCGGTCTCCTCGATGCGGCGAGCGTCGCCCGAGGAGCATGCCGACTCTTCTCTCCGATTCAAGCTCAGCCCTGCCTTCGCATCAGCGGATCGCGGCCCACTGGTCGCCCCGACGTCAACGCCGCCGGCCCCGCAGCCCGGTCGGGGCAGACGACCGGCGAACCCCTGAACGTGGGAGCGCTGCAGTGCCCGTGGATCCCCCACCGTCGGAGTCCCTGGAAGAAAGGCGTTGTTCGGATCTGAGCGGGGTGCGCTCATCGGACCAGTTGCCGCGCGATCGTTGCCCGCTCTTCAACCGGCACATCCAGGCGTGTGGAGATGTCGCGGTTACCCTCCAACCCGGGCCAGGGCCATTCGGAACCGTGACCCCGGCCAATGACTTGATGCAAGGGTCGAGGGTGTAGATCCGCCCGAGCTTGGCCATGTCGGGCGTGCCCACCCCAACGGCGATGCCTGTCGTAGGCCCGCTGACGAGGGGCAGAGGTAGCTGCAGGTCATCGTCGGGACCCGGACCGACGAAGGATCGGTCGGGGAGCTCGAGGTCGATGTGGCCCTTCCCCAGGACCCACGGGTAAAGCGACCCCGTAGCACGACGACGTATTCCGGCCCGGTCGCTCCCCCCCTGCTGCTGGCGCCTGGGGTAATGCGGCTCCACGCGTTGGAGTGGGGAGAACGGGTGCCCCACCGTCCCGGCGATATGGGGCAGGCTGATCGTGCCGGTAGTACAGCCTCTGTGAGTAGCGGTCGTGACGCACGGCGGTGTGCGAACCTTGGGAAGTGGACCTGCGCGTTCCCGATGTGGTGGCCAACGCTGCGGCGGCCTGCGGAGCCAGCGGGTGGCTGCGGGACCTTCCGGGATTGATCGCCGAACTCGAGGCCGAGTGGTCGGTCTCGGTGGGGCGCCCCTTCCCACACTCGAGCGAGGCATTCGTGGCCGAGGCCAGTCTCGCCGACGGCACGCCAGCAGTGCTGAAACTTCTGATTCCGCAGGACGGTGCCGCTGGTCGTCACGAGATCACAGTGCTGCGACTCACCGGGGGCCGGGGCTGTGTTGGCCTGTTGCGCGACGACGCCGCTCGGGGGGCGCTGCTCCTGGAGCACCTCGGGCCCTCCCTCTACGAGCTGGGCCACCCACTCGCCGAACGGCTGGAGATACTGGTGACGTCGGCGGCCACGGTGTGGCGGCCGGCGCCGGGTTCCGGCCTGCCTACTGGAGCGGACAAAGCGCTCCAGCTCGTCGATTTCGTCACCACTCAGTGGGAGGAGCTTGGCCATCCGTGCACCGAGGCGGCCGTCGAGCACGCCCTGGCTTGCGCGGCACGGCGCATAGCTGCACACGACGACGAGCGGGCCGTGCTGGTGCATGGGGACGTTCACCAGTTAAACGCCCTTCAGGTCCCTGGCCGCGACACGTTCAAGCTTGTCGACCCCGACGGACTGCTCGCCGAGGCCGAGTGCGACCTTGGGGTGATGATGCGGAACGACCCCCTAGAGCTGCTCGACGGCGACCCCTGGGCCAGGGCGCACTGGCTGGCGGAGCGGTGCGGGCTGGACGCCACGGCGATCTGGGAGTGGGGCGTCGTGGAGCGGGTGACGAGTGGGCTGCGGTGCACCCGGATCAACCTGCGGCCGCTGGGTCGGCACATGCTGAAGGTCGCCGACCGCCTCGCCACCCTGTGAACAGTCGTGCACGCCCACATCCGCGATGTGCCGGAGGCAGCAATCACTGAAGACCTCTCGGGGGTGTCTCCGAAGAAGAACGGCATCTTCGTTGCTCCGACCTGCCTGGCCGCCGGGCCGAACGGTGCTCTCCCGTAGCCACGTTGACGCACGGGACGGGCGAGAGGTTGCGAGAGCTCGATCTAGGGCGTGCCCTGTGCCCTCATTGAGAATTGGCGGACTTCACCCTCGAGCAAGGCGCTGAAGTACTCGAGACCGGAGAGGGAGCGGCGCTTCCTACTGGAACGCACTCCGCAGGGTCCCTGCGTCTGCCGGGCGGAGATCACGGACCGCTACTTGGTGGGCACTCGGCTTCGCGTCCGGACGACCGTCGAGACGACCTCGGCTACCACGACGACGTTGCGCAAGCTCACCCAGAAGATCCCGGATCCCCGCGGAGGTCCAGGTCTCATCACCACGATCTACCTGGACGAAGGGGAGTACTCGATATTCCGGACCCTCCCGGGGCTGGACCTCGTCAAGTCCCGATTCAGGGTGCCTCCGCTGAGCATCGATGTCTTCAACGGCGCGCTGGAGGGCCTGGTGATTGGGGAGGTCGAGTTTGGCTCCGACGACGAGAGAGCCGCCTTCCGGGAGCCGGGTGAGTCGATCGCGGAGATCACGCACGATGGCCGCCTGACGGGTGATCTCCTTGCCACGATGGAGCGCTCCACGCTGCTCGCCATCCTGGACACGTTCGGACTGGCCCCGCTCGACGGAACCGAGCTTTGGGATCGTCCTCTCTCCGACCTGACGGAACTCGATTTCTTGCCGAGGCGGGCCGATCTCTGAGTTTCCGGGCGGGAGGCATTCTGTCTCCTTGGTCCCGGACCGCACTTCCTGGGGCGTTGCCATCTCTGCACCAACGGGATCGGCACCGACGTCTCTATTTCAGGTCCCAGCACGGCCAGGACCAGGTGCGGAATGGCGGCATGACCCACCGCCGACCCCACGGCGAGGCTTGCGGCCGCCCGGGCGGGGTCTCAAGGGTGCTCGAGCATGTCAATGCCACGATGAGCAGGCGGCAGGAGGGGCGGTCCAGCGTGACCTGGTGAGGTCCCCGCGTTCTCCGCAGTGCGTCGGGCCGCTCTCTGAGGTTCCGGTCAGCCGGCGATGGCGCGGAGAACGAGGTCGGCGAGCTGCGCTGGGCCGTGGGTATCGCTGCGCAGCGTGAGCGTGCCCGGGGGCAGTTCGGACCGGGCGGCGACGCAACGCTCGACGTTTTGGTGGCGGAACGAGCGGGCGCTCGCGTCGTGGGCGGGGTCGTCGGCGAAGAAGACCTGCTCGTCGATATGTCGGCGGAGCTCCTCGGCCGGCACTTCGAGGAAGATGTGCAGCATCGGCTCGGCGGCCCCGGTGATGGCCCCGAAGATCTCACGGCGATAGTCCGGTTTCACCAAGGTCATCGGCACGATGAGGGGCCGGCCGTACTCCGCCCGTAGCGTGAGCACGAACTCGGCCGTTAGCTTCCGCCATGCCCGCAGATCCTGGAAATCGTCGAATTCGGCGGTCGGGACGCAGTCGCGCAGGATGGGACCGAGGGACTCGGGATCGAACAGCATCGTGTCGGGCACGCGTCGGTGCAGTTCCTGGGCCAGGGTTGTCTTTCCCGCTCCGAATGCTCCGTCAATCCAAATAGTCACGGTGACGACTCCATTCGGTGGCTCTTGGGGATGGCACGCCGGCTCCCCCCCGTGCCGGGGGCGACACCCCGCCGGGCCAACGACAACTGCCGGGGGGGCGAGAAGCCATAGCGGCGTCACCGGACTTCCGAACCCCAGAATTCTTACTTCGGAGAGCCCGTTGAAGAAGGCAAGGGATTGGCCCAGCGTCCGAGATGGTGCTGATTGGTCCTCCCGTGGCCCAGGTGAGGGCCTGTGAGTCCCGGCGTACAGCCGGGCCGGTGGTTTCACGTGGAACCGCATCCTTCCGTGGGCTCAGGTCGGGCAAAGCTTGACGTTGAGCTTCAGCCCGAGGAGTATGTTCGTGTGCTGCGACGCCGGGGAGTGTGAGGTGACGCCGCTGTGGCGACGGGGCGGGAATAGGGACGCGGACCAACGCAAGCAGGAGGCCTCGCCCACGGGCGGGAGCACCCACCAGGTCGCCGTTCTGCCGGACGAGCCCGAGGTATCCGAGCCGGATCCCGTTCACCTTGCGGATCGATCCCCTGCAGACGCCGCTCCCCCGGTGGCCGCCGAGGGATCGGAAAACGGCCGGGGGCCCGGCGACGAGGTGGTTCCTGCCCCGGAGAGGGCAGTCGATGCGTCTCCGGAGACGGATCCGGACGACGGGATCGAGGAGCCCGACAAGGCCGCGTCCCAAGAGACGGAGGGACCCTCGGCCAAGACCCCGCCCGACCCGGAATCGGCGACCACCGAGAAGGAGTCGACCGGGTTTGCCGGGCCAGATGCGGAGTCGGGCCGGGCTCCCACTGAGCGCCAGGCCCTGCTCGCGGACGAGCTCCACAACAGCACCCAGCTGCGGTCGGCCGAACGAGACGAGATTCCGAGCACGACCGGGCGGGTCATCGCCATCGCCAACCAGAAGGGGGGCGTCGGCAAGACGACGACCACGGTCAACCTCGGTGCGGCGCTCGCCGAGCTGGGCTACCGGGTGCTGATCATGGACCTCGATCCCCAGGGGAATGCCACGACGGGCCTCGGGATCGATGCTCGGAATTTCGAGCTCTCGATGTACGACGTCGTGATGCACGGTGCGGCGCTCGAGGACTGCCTCGAGCCGACGAGCGTCAAGAACCTCTTTCTCGCACCGTCGACCATCGACCTCTCCGGCATCGAGATCGAGCTGGTCCCGGCCTTCAGCCGGGAATTGCGGGTGCGCAAGGCGGTCGACAGCGTGCGTGACGACTTCGACTTCGTGCTGATCGATTGCCCACCCTCGCTCGGACTGATCACGATCAACGGCCTGGCGGCCGCCAGCGAGCTCCTGGTGCCCATCCAGTGCGAGTACTACGCCCTCGAGGGGATCAGCCAGCTGCTCAAGAACGTCCGGCTGGTGGCGTCCAACCTCAACGAGGGCCTGGAGATCAGCACGATCGTGCTCACCATGTACGACGCCAGGACCCGGCTGTCCACGGAGGTGGCGGCCGATGTCCGTAAGCACTTCGGCGAGCTGGTCTGCCGCACCGTCATCCCCCGCTCCGTCCGGCTGTCGGAGGCTCCCTCCTACGGCCAACCGATCACCGTCTTCGACGCGTCCTCTCGTGGCGCCATCGCCTACCGTGAACTGGCAAAGGAGGTGAGCCATGGCGCGGCGACACGGGCTGGGTAAGGGTCTCGGGGCGCTCATCCCCACGGAACCCACCGGCGACGCCGAGGGCACCTATCGCCACGTTCCGATCGCGGACATCCGCCCCAACCGGCTCCAGCCGCGGCGTTACTTCGACGAGGCGGCGATGTCGTCCCTGGCCGCCTCCATACGCGCCGTCGGGGTGCTGCAGCCGGTCCTCGTGAGAGACCTGGGCGATGGGGGCTTCGAGCTCGTCGCCGGTGAACGGAGGTGGCGTGCCGCCAAGCGCGCCGGCCTCCAGACCATGCCGGTGCTCGTCGAGACGACCGTCGACGACGTGGCGAGCCTCGAGCAGGCGTTGGTCGAGAACCTCCACCGAGAGGATCTGAACGCCCTCGAGGAGGCGGCCGCCTACCAGCAGCTCATCGACGAGTTCAACCTGACCCATCAGGAGGTGGCCGATCGCGTCGGCAAGAGCCGGGCCGCCGTGACGAACACCTTGCGACTGCTCCAGCTCCCGAGCGGCGTGCAGCGGGCCGTGGCCGACAACACGATCAGTGCGGGGCACGCCCGAGCGCTCCTGGGCACCCCCGACCGGGGTCTCCAGGAGGCCCTCGTCGGCCGGATCGTTGGCGAGGGGCTCAGCGTCCGGGCGGTCGAGGACATCGTCCGCGCGAGCGCCGTCACCGAGGAGGATCCCTCCGCGCCGGAGATGGACGCGGTGGGAGTGGCCACGGCGGAACCGGTGGAGCGTGTCGCGCCGGATCCGGCCTCAGCCGGGCCCGACGAGCCGCCCGACCCCCTTCCTACCACTGGTACTACCTCGGCACCGAGGACGCCGCGGCTTCCCGAGCCGGGCATCCTCGAATTGGAGGAATTGCTGTCCTCCCACCTCGACACGCGAGTCAAGGTCGAGATGCGTCAGCGCCACGGGCGCCTCCAGATCGATTTCGCGACCCTCGAGGACCTCGAGCGTATCTACAGGTTGATGGTTGATCCCCTGTCAGGCCCCGGCGAGGTGGTGCCGACGCCGAATTCGACGCTCTGAGGGCCTCTCGCGCCGCCGGAGCGGTGTCTCCCTCGGTATCCGCAGTGGACCATGGACAAGAAACACCCCGTGACCAGGCACGATGCGCAATCTGAGGAGACCCTGAACCGGTGATGCATGGTTTTCCACAACCTAATGCACAGGTTGTGGATTGTCGCGTTGACCGTCTCCTACAGGGTCTTGTCGCCTAGGTTCGCGAAGGGTTCACCGATGACGCGTGCAGCCCACAAACCCATACCCAGCCCCACTCGGGTCTATGCCCAGGGTGCCTCGGCCCACGCGCCGAGTGCCCGGGTGAGCGTGTCGGCCAGGAGATGGCCGCGCTCCACCACCACCGAGGGCGGACCGATCTCGACGATGACGGCCGGCATCCGGGTCTCCCTCAGGACGGGGACGGACATGCCCCGTACGCCCCGGTCGGGGATCTCGAGGCTCAACGGCAGACCCTCCTGGACGAGCTGGGCAAGCCGGTGGCCACCGGGGGACTCGTCCCGGTACCCCGAGTAGTAGGCCGTCCAGCACCCCTGCTCGGAGGGATCGATCTGGAGCCCGACGTAGACGTCGGCGACGGCCTGGTTGGCCTGCTGGGCCTGAGCCGAGCCGTCCGGATGGTGGAGCGAGACGACGCGGGCGCCGGCGGCGGAGAGTCGGCGCCGCAGTGCCCCCAAGGCTTGGCTGAGGCCACCATGCTCGCCGACGGCGACCCTGCTCCCCGACAGGCGTTGCTGGGTCTCGCGAAGCCGTTCCTTGGCCCGAACCGTGGAGACCAGGTTGTCGGGATGATGCGGGGCCTGGAGCCGCCGCAGGCTGATGAGGGTCTCGGCGCCGCAGATGCCGTCGACGGGCAGCCCGACGTTGCGCTGGAACTCCCGGAGGGCGTACGCCGTCTGGTCGCCGAAGATCCCGTCGACCCGGCCAGGGTCGAACCCGAGCGCGGAGAGGTATTGCTGCAGGCTGGCCACGTCGTCCCCCCGCAGGTAGGGCGTGCGGCGGTACAGGAACCGGTCCCCGAGGCTGAAGCTCGCCTCCACGAGGGTGTTCCAGGTCTGCGAGCCGCAGATGCCGTCGATCCGCAACCCTCGATGGTGTTGGAAGGCTTCGATGGCGGCGCGGGTCGCGGCGCCGTAGAGGCCGACCTCGTCGCTGAAGACGGCGAAACCGAGGCCGTGGAGGCGAGCCTGCACGTCGGCCACGGCCTCGCCTCGGTCCCCTTGCGAGAGGGGTAACGGAGTCACAGAGCCCGTTGTCCCAGCTGATGTCCTAACCAACACGTCTACTAGAGGCTGAGAGTTATCTCCTGCATCAACTGGCCCTTCGGCTTCGCCCCGATGATCTTCTTCACCGGCTCACCGTCCTTGAAGAGGATCAGGGTCGGGATGCTCATGACGTCGAACCGACGAGTGACATCCAGGTTGTCGTCGATGTTGATCTTTGCCACCTGAAGCTTCCCCTCTTGCTCCTGCGCGATCTCGTCGAGGATCGGGGCGACCATCTTGCACGGGCCACACCACTCGGCCCAGAAGTCGACCAGCACGGGCACCTCGGAGCTCTTCACGTGCTCATCGAACGTCGTGTCGGTGAGCATCACGACCTTGTCGCTCATCTGATCCTCCAGTCGCCCGACGTCACCCTAGAACGTGGGGGCAAGCTTCGTGTTGATGTCTACGCCCCGCGGCTTGCGCGATCCGAGACCTTGAGAGTGCATGGTCGATCGATTCGCCTGCCGCCCTTCGGCGCACAGTTCAACACACTTCGCGGGAAACTGTTCCCCACTCGACGCCGCCGCCGGCGTCTAGTCGTGACGAGCCTCGAGCCAACGCTCGGCGTCGATGGCGGCCATGCATCCGGAGCCCGCCGCGGTCACGGCCTGCCGGTAGACGTGGTCCTGCACGTCGCCGCAGGCGAAGACGCCCTCGATGGACGTGCGCGACGATCCCTCCATCGTGACGAGGTACCCGTTCTCGTCGGTCTCGAGTTGTCCCTGGAAGACCGAGGTGTTTGGCCGGTGCCCGATCGCCACGAAGACGCCGGTGACGTCGAGCGTGCTCTCCTCGCCGGTCACCGTGTCGGTGATGACGATGCCGCGCACCTTGTCGTCGCCGATGACTTCCTTGACGACGCTGTTCCAGCGGATGTCGATCTTCGGGTTGGCGAACGCGCGCTCCTGCATGATGCGCGACGCGCGCAGCCGGTCGCGTCGGTGTATCAACGTCACGCGGTCAGCGAAGCGAGTGAGGAAGGTCGCCTCCTCGACGGCCGAGTCGCCCCCACCCACCACGGCGATGTTGTGGCCGCGGAAGAAGAACCCGTCGCACGTCGCGCAGGTCGACACACCGTGCCCGAGGAGCCGCTCCTCGTTGGGGCAGCCGAGCATGAGCGAGTACGCGCCCGTTCGCGACGATCAGCGAGTCAACCAGATAGGTGGGCTCTGGCTCGGCGGGATCCCCGACCCAGATGCCGAAGGGCGAGCCCTTGGCGAGCTCGGCGCGGGTGACCTTGCCGGTCAGCAACTGCGCGCCGAACTTCTCGGCCTGGGATCGCATGGCCGTCATGAGCTCGGGACCCATGACACCGTCGGGGAAGCCGGGGTAGTTCTCCACCTCGGTCGTCAACATGAGTTGGCCGCCCGGCTGGTCGCTCGTCGAGGACGGCTCACCCTCGATGACGGTCGGGGAGAGCTGCGCACGCGACGTGTACACCGCCGCCGTGAGCCCCGCGGGCCCGGATCCCGCGATCAGTACCTGTGCTCGGGTCGACATCCGCCAACCACTCCTTGCCTAACTCGGGGCCGAGCTCGGCCCGACTCGCCAGCGGTCAGGTGCCATCGTTGCGGCTCGTGCGCAGCGTCCAGAGGGTGATCCCGGCCGCCGAGAACACGAAGCCGACGAGCAGGTACGAAGCCCAGATGTTGCCCGGGAAGGCGTAGACGTCGAGGATCCTGATGAGCCCGACTGCCAGCATGACGATGACGAAGAACGCCAGGACGGCGGCAACGATTCCGTAGACGACGCCGCGGGCGATCAGGATGAGGGGGCGGATCGCCTTGTCCCGGACCAGGGCCACCGCCGTGTCGACGAGATCCGCCGCCTTGGCCGGCAGGTCCTCGGTCAGGTCGGCTGCGATGCCCGTCGGTGCGGAGGCCTCGCTCTTCACGCCGGCGCCGCCGGTACCGGACTGGGTGGTCGCCACGTCGTCGGGCATGGGGGAAGGTTACTGGTGTTCGCCCACCGCAGCGCGGGTCACGTAGCAGACGCCGATGGTGCCGGGGCCGGCGTGGGTCCCGACCACCGGGCCGAGATCGGTGGTGATCATCGGGTGCGACACCTCGACCTCCTCGAGCATCGACAGCAGCACCCCGACGTCCTCCGCGGCACCGCTCGCCACGGCGAGCCGGTCGAGGGGCGCGTCGCCCTTGACCTTGCCGGCGAGGTACTCGAGGGACCGGATCCGGGTCCGCTGGCGGGACTCCTGCTCGACGACGCCGTCCTTCACCTGGAGCACGGGCTTGATGGACAGGAGCGAGCCGACCAGTGCTGCCGCCCCGCCGATGCGGCCACCCTTCTGCAGGTGCTCGAGCGTGTCGACCACGCCATAGACGTGGGTGCGCTCCATGCTGCGCCGCACCCTCGTCGCCACGTCCTCGAGGCTCGCCCCTCCCCGGGCCGCCCCGGCGGCCTCGAGGGCGAGGAGGCCCTGCCCCATGGTCAGCGTGCGGGTGTCGATGACCTCGATGGGCAGCCGGGCGCGGAGTCCCTCGGCCCCGGTGCACGCGGACTGGTAGGTCGCGGAGACCCCGCCGGAGATCGTGAGGCACAGCACGCCGGAGGCGCCGGCGTCGGCCGCCGCCTCGAACGCGGCGCGGAAGGCACCCGGCGCCGGAGCCGCGGTCTCCGGGAGCTTCTCGACGCCCTTGCAGCGCCGCCAGAAGTCCTCGGGCGAGAGGTCCTGCCGGTCGACGAATTCCTCGTCGCCGAACCGGATGGTGAGCGGCACCACCGTGATCGAGTTGCCGACCGCGAGCTCCTCGGTGAGGTCGCACGCGCTGTCGGTCACCACCAGGACGTCACCCATGCGGGGGAGTCTGCCATGTCGACTTCGCCCGGCGCTCCTCCCGGTCGCGCTTGGCCGCCCGTGCCCCGAGCGCCGCGGCAACCGCCACGTAAGTGAGCCCACCGGCGACGATCGCGCCGATCACCCGGAGGAGGAGTGCGAAGGTCGAGTTGTCGTCGGAGAGGTTGATGACGACGAGGACCACGGCGCCCATGGCCACGCTCGCGGCGCCCACCCGGCGAAGCGGTGCCCACATCCGATGGTCACCCAGGGGACCCAGCCAGCCGCGCAGCTGCACGAAGCCGATCACGGCGGCGACGCTGTAGGCGATCGAGAGGGAGAGCGCGAGGCCCCGCACACCCATCGGACGGACCAGCGTGACCGCCAGCACGACGTTGATGCCGTTCTCGATGAGGTAGAGCCAGAAGGCCGCATGGGTCCGCTGCATCGACTGGAGGACCCGGACGATGTACTGGAAGGCGCAGAAGCCGGGCAGCCCGAGGGCGAACATGGCGAGGCTGGCTCCGGTCGTGTCGACCGCCCCTTCCTGCACCTTGGGTGACGCGGCGCCGTGGGCCAGGAGCAACGTGGCGCCCGGCTTGGCCAGGAGCAGCATCCCGACCGCCGCCGGGATGATGATCGACATCACGGCGCGCAGGCCCGTGGAGAGCCGTTTTCGGAACCCGTCGAGCTGCCGCAGGGCCCAGCGTTCCGACAGTTGCGGGGTCACTGCACTCATGATCGACACCGCAGCGATGGCATAGGGCATCTGCAAGAACGTGTAGGCGTACATGTACGAGCTGACCGGTGCAGCGCCCCCGACGCCGACGGCCAAGGCCAGGACGATGAACTGCGCGATCTGGTTGGCCACGACGAAGCCGAGCGTCCAGCTCCCGAGGCGTCCCACGGCACGCACCGCCTCGTGCCTCGGGTGGAAGCGCGGGCGCAGCGAGAGGTTGGCCCGTCGCAGGCTGGGGATGAGCAGCGCCGCCTGGACCGCCACGCCGACCGTGGTGCCGAGGCCGAGCAGCACCAGCTGCTCGGGGTGGAGCTGGACGGTCGCCAGGCTCGGGACTCCGGCGATGTGGTGGAACCACAGCAGCACGAAGATGCACACGACGTTGTTGGCGATCGCCGTCCACATCGGCGCCACGAAGCGCCGGCGGGTGTTCAGCAGGGCCGTGGCCAGGCTGATGCAGCCGTAGAGCGCGACCTGGGGGACGAACCATCGCAGGAGGGTGGTGGCGACGGCCTTCTCCTGGTCGAGTTGCGCGTGGGTGGTGTTGTAGTGACCGAGGACGTAGAAGGCGTCGATGATCTGGGGCGCGAGCAGCCAGAACAGGACGGTCATCAACAGGAGCACGACGAAGGCGACGGTGACCACGGCCGAGATGGCGTCCCAGGCCTCCCGCTCGCTGCGCGTGACCAGGCGGTCGACGAAGACGGGGATGAAGGTGGCCGACAGCACGCCGCCGAGGACGACGTCGTAGAGCATGTTCGGCGCGTTGTTGGCGATGTTGTACGCGTCGGCCAGCGGGGTGAAGCCGAGCGCGTACGCCAGGACGAGGATCCGCAGCAGCCCGGTGAGGCGGCTCAGCCCGGTGCCCGCCGCCATCCCCGCGGTCTGGACCCGCAGGCTCGCCCAGACGCTCGAGACGCTGCTGCCCACGCCCGACGACCTGCTCTCGACACTCATGGTCGTGCGGTTCTCATTGAGGGGATGCCTGTCCCTCTGCAGCCCGGGCGCGCCGGCGGGAGATCGAGCTGCGCACCCACCAGCCGAGGAGGACCGCCAGCGCCACGGCGGTCAGGACGACGCCGACGACCGAGAAGGCCGTCGAGCGGACCGTGAGCCGGCCGTGCACGAGCACCAGCGCGCCGTCGCGAGAGGTGAGGCTCACGCTGACGGGCAGGTCACCGGACGTGCGGGTCACCACCTGCACCCGCAGCGCCGTCGTGCTGCGGTCGATCTTCACCAACTGGTCGGTCGTGGATGGTCCCGTGGATCCCGAGCCGCCCGGGGGCGGAAATTCCAACTTGGCGCTCGACAGCGAGAGCACCGCGTTCACCGTGTAGGGGGCTGTGGAGAGGATCGTGACCGGAAGCGCGGCCGTCCGGGAGGTCAAGGTGATCGTGCGGTCGGTCGTGAGCTGGATCTGGGACAGCTGGGCGTCCAGCGCGCTGTTGAAGCCCTGGAGGGCGACCGAGCGGCCCTGGCTCGAGAGCTCCGACGACTCCGAGGTCAACAGGGCGTCGCCCAGCTGGTCGATCTCGCTGCCCGCCCCCGACGTCGTGGCCGTGAAGGAGTCGAGCTTGCCCCGGGTGTGCTTCACGGCGCTGACGAAGGAGGAGGGAAGGGTGGTGCCGCTCCCCCCGGCCAGGGACCGGGCGCCGCCGCTCTCCACGGGTACCTGGGCGAAGAAGTCCGAGAGGGTGAGGGGCTCGAGGTAGGGGTTGCTCGAGGTGCCGGGGCTGAGGTTCGAGAGCAGGGTGTTCAAGAAGGTCGGATCGCTTTGCCAGCTCGTGGGCGGGACTGCGACCACGCCACGGACCTGGTCCGCGTTGGGTCCTGCCCAGTAGATCAGCTCGAGGTCGGCCAGCATCTGGTAGGCCGCGAGCGCCGGGTCCCCGGGGTCGGCGGCGAATTCCCGGGTGAGGGCCGTGTCGGAGGCCGCGGCCGGGATCTCGCTGCCGTGGCCCAGGCTCAGCGTGACGCGGTTGGTGAAGAAGCCGCCGCTGGGGGCGGACTCGAAGCTTGAGGCGGGGATGACCGCCTGCTGCGCGCCGAGAGCGGCGACGGCGCCGGCCGCCCCGTTCTCGACGGTCTGCTGGGCCAGCCAGACGTTCTGGCTCGAAGACACGTGGAGTCCGGACAGTGAGAGCACCTGGTGTCCGCGGTTCTTCTGTGCAGTGACCTCCGACCCCAGACCCGAGGCGGCCATGGTGTCCGCGTCGATCGGCACGTAGGGCTGGTCGAGCGCCTCGTCGCGGAGGAGCACGACCTGCTGGAGCAGCCTCAGGGTCGCGGGGCCCGACTTCCCGGTGGCCGCCAGGTCCTCGACCGTCTGCGGCGTCGCGTTGACCGTGACGGGAGCGGTCTGGGCGTGGGAGGCCACCGTCGCCACCACCTGTCCGAGCCGGTTCGTCTGGCCCGAGGACAGCGCCGTCGCGCTACCCGCGTGGGCGCTCGAGTCGGGGGTCACCGGTGCGCTGACCGGGACCACGACCGCGACCCGCAGTCGCTTCGAGGCGGGTCCGGCCCCCTCGGTGTTCGCGAAGTACGTCGTGAACTGGTCGATCACGCGGTGGCTGGCGGAGTTCTCGAGGGCAACCGTCGCCGGATAGACGCCTGCCTCGGCCGCCCCCCTGCTCTGCTGACAACTGGCAAGGTCGATCGACGATCCGTTGAACGGTGCGGTGGGCGATACACCGTCCACGTTCAGCCCGACCGCCACCTGGTAGGCGGGGCCGTTTCCGTCTGCCCCGCCGACGCTCGGTACGTTGCCCAGCGGGAGCGCGCCGGTCGAGCCGAGCCGGTTGCCCGCCGAGGGCCCGTTGTTCGAGATCTGCTGGAGGGTGTCGCGCACGCCGATGCAGTCGTAGACGGAGACGTCGAGGGCCAGCTCCGACTTGGGGGGCAGGCCGGTGCCCGTCCGCACCTGGACGGTGAAGACTTGGTTGGGCACGAAGGCGGTCTGGTGCACGAGCGTCAGGGGGGAGGGGTCGGAGCTTGCCCCCGCGTCGATCGCCGAATGGTCGGTCGGGGGGTGCGACGCGGCCCCCGCGGGCGCCAGCGACGAGAGCACAGCCGAGGACGCGCCCAACGTCAGGACGCAGGCGAGGAGGAGCGAGGCTGCCTCTCCGGCTCGGATGCTCCGGGGGGACACCCGAACGACGCTATCCGCGGAGGGGTGCTCGGTCGGGTCGAACTACGGTGTTTTGGTGTCGTCGAGCGTCGTTCCGGAGCGCTTCGAGCCGTTGCGCGAGGCGGCGGCGGAGCTCGCGGAGCGCTTCGCGGCCCGGGGATACCGCGTCTACCTGGTCGGGGGATCGGTGCGCGACGCGCTGCTGGCGACGAACCGGGACCCACGCCCGGCGTTCCGCGACGTGGACCTCACCACGGATGCCCGTCCGGACGAGATCCAGGAGGTGCTGCGGGGCTGGGCGGACGCCGTGTGGACCCAGGGCGAGCGGTTCGGCACCATCGGGGCCCGCCGGGGCCACGTGATCTACGAGATCACGACCCACCGGGCCGAGTCCTACGTCTCCGATTCTCGCAAGCCCGAGGTGGTCTTCGGCGACGACCTCGAGACGGACCTGTCGCGGAGGGACTTCACGATCAACGCGATGGCCCTGCAGCTGCCCGACATGACGCTCGTCGATCCGTACCACGGGATCACCGATCTCGCGGCGGGGCGGCTGCGGACCCCCCTCGATCCCGAGGTCTCGTTCAGCGACGACCCGCTCCGGATGCTGCGCGCCGCCCGGTTCCTGGCGGCCTATCGCCTGGAGCCCGATCCCGCCCTCGTCGAGGCGGTCCGGCGCGGCCACGAACGGCTCGGGATCGTGTCGGCCGAGCGCATCCGCGACGAGCTCGACAAGCTCGTGATGGTGCCCGAGTCGCCCTCGATCGGGCTGCGGTTCATCGTCGAGACCGGCCTGGCCCAGGAGTTCATCCCCGAGCTGCCCGGGTTGGCGCTGGAGCAGGACCCCATCCATCGCCACAAGGACGTCCTGGCCCACACCCTGGCGGTGGTCGACAACACCTCCGCCCGCCTCGACGTGCGGTTGGCCGCACTGTTCCACGACGTCGGAAAGCCTCGGACCAGAGCGTTCGTCGACGGGGGGGTCACGTTCCACCACCACGAGGTGGTCGGCGCCCGCATGACGCGGGCACGGATGACCGCCCTGCGGTATCCGCACGACGTGGTCGACCGAGTGACGCGTCTGGTCGAGCTCCACTTGCGCTTCCACACCTACCGGTTGGGGTGGACCGACAAGGCCGTGCGCCGCTACGTGCGTGACGCCGGCAACCAGCTCGACGACCTCAACGAGCTGACCCGCTGCGACTGCACGACGCGCAACCCCGCCAAGGCGCGGGCCCTGGCGCGGCGCATGGACGAGCTCGAGCGCCGCATCGAGGAGCTGCGCGAGCGCGAGGAGCTCGACTCGATCCGGCCGGACCTCGACGGCAACGCGGTCATGGCGCACCTCGGCGTGCCGCCGGGCCGAGTGGTGGGCGAGGCGCTCGACCACCTGCTCGAGCTCCGGATGGAGGAGGGCCCGCTCGGCCCCGAGGAGGCCACCCGGCGACTCGACCTCTGGTGGAAGGAGCGGGGGGCGGGCTGAGGTCCCGCCCGCCGGCGCTCAGTCTCCGGCGATGAACCGCTCCACGAGGTGCTGTGCCTCGTCGTCGTGGTGCTGCTCGGGCGGCGACTTCATGAAGTAGGCCGACGGCCCGAGCAGCGGGCCGCCGATCCCGCGGTCGAGCGCGATCTTGGCGCAGCGGACGGCGTCGATGATCACCCCGGCGGAGTTGGGCGAGTCCCAGACCTCGAGCTTGAGCTCCAGGTTGAGCGGCACGTCGCCGAAGTTTCGCCCCTCCATCCGGACGTAGGCCCACTTGCGGTCCCCGAGCCACGGCACGTGGTCGGACGGCCCGATGTGGACGTCGCCCTCGGGGAGGGTCGTGTGCTCGATCTGGCTGGTGACGGCCTGGGTCTTGGAGACCTTCTTCGACTCGAGACGCTCGCGCTCGAGCATGTTCTGGAAGTCCATGTTGCCGCCCACGTTCAGCTGGTACGTGCGGTCGAGGGCCAGGCCGCGGTCCTCGAAGAGGCGGGTGAGGATGCGATGCACGATCGTGGACCCGACCTGGCTCTTGATGTCGTCGCCGATGATCGGCACGCCGGCCTCGGTGAAGCGGGCCGCCCACTCGGGATCCGACGCGATGAACACGGGGATGGCGTTGACGAAGGCGACCCCGGCGTCGAGCGCGGCCTGGGCGTAGTAGCGCTGGGCGTCCTCGGACCCGACCGGCAGGTAGGAGACGAGCACGTCGGCTCGCGAGGCCCGCAGGGCCTCGGCGACGTCGACCGCAGGCTCGGGCGACTCGTCCAGGACCTCGCGGTAGTAGCGGCCGAGGCCGTCGAGCGTCGGGCCCCGCTGCACGATCACCCCGGTCTCGGGCACCTCCGCGAACCGCACGGTGTTGTTCTGGCCCGAGAAGATGGCCTTGGACAGGTCGATCCCGACCTTGGTGCCGTCCACGTCGAACGCCGCCACGGGCTCGAGGGCGGAGACGTGGTAGTCGCCCAGCTGGACGTGCATGAGCCCGGGCACCACCCTTCCCGCTTCGGCGTCCCGGTAATACGAGATGCCCTGGAGCAGAGAGCTGGCACAGTTGCCGACTCCAGCGATGGCGAGGCGAATGGTGGTCATCTGGGCTCCTTCGACTGAACTTCCAGGTCCTCGTGGATGGTGCGCAACGCGTCCTCGGCCTCGAGTAGGCGTTCGGTCCATCCGACATCGTGTTCGAGCGTCTCGGCCGCATGCTCGACCGCGGATCGCGCGTACGGATCGAGCTGGGTGTCGGCGAGCGCTCCCCGCACCTCCGACATCCGCGTGACCAGTTGGTCGTGCCGCCGCACGAGCAGCGACCGCCGCGCTCGGGGCGAGAGGTGACGGGCGAAGGCCCACCGGAGGGCGAAGCCCCGGGCGTCGTCCGGCCCGGGGTCCTCCTCGAGCAGCGTCGCGAACAGCCGGCCGCCCTCCTCGGTGATCCGGTAGACCTTGCGCGACCGGCGCCGGTGCGTGTGGTCCCGGCGGCGGGCGCGGAAGACGGCCCACTCTCCGCTGAGCGAGCCCGTCGGGGGAGGGGGCGGGTTGCTCGGGGTGGCGGCGTTGGGGGTCGTGATGGCCTCGACTGCGCCGGTGCGCTCCAGCCGGGCCAGGGCGGGATAGAGCGAGCCGAACGAGACGTTGGACCAGATACCGAGCCGATCTCTCAGCTGCCGGCGGATCTCGTAGCCGTGGAGCTCCTGGCCCTGGAGGAGGCCGAGGATCGCCATGTCGAGCATGGGAGCAGTATATATCGGATCGATATAGCGATTGGATACATCAGGACCCCCGTCACGGCGTCGGCGGCAAGGTGTCGGTGCGAGCCGCCGCGTCGGTAGCCTGTGGCCGATGACCGTGACCCCCGGAACCGGGACGTCGGGCAAGGCCGACCGAGCTGGGATGGCACGCGTCGAGTACCGGCTCCTGCGCGACGCCGTCGTTCGGGACGTGGAGCGTGGCCGGCTGTCACGGGTGGACGTCTGCGACGCCCATCCCGAGCTGGTCCGAGCGGCCCGCAACGTGGGTGTCCCGACCGACGAGGACTGCCCGATCTGCGCAAAGAGCAAGACGGCGACGGTCACCTTCGTCTTCGGCCCGAGGCTGCCGCCCGGGGGACGTTGCCCGGGGAGCGCGGCGGAGCTGCGCCGGCTCTGTAGCCGGGTCGAGCCAGTGGTCTGCTACGCGGTGGAGGTGTGCCCGAGCTGTTCCTGGCACCACCTTTTGCGCCGCTACCCCGCGGGAGGGCGGGTCTCGCGGCGGCGACGGGCCGGCCAGCAGGCATGACCGGGCCGGCCATCAGCGTCCCCGAGGTTCGCGGACGCAAGAGACGCCTCGGCGGGGAGGCGCTCGTGATGGTCACCGCGTACGACTACCCGATGGCCCGGATCGTGGACGCCGCCGGGGTCGACATGATCCTCGTGGGGGACTCGGTGGCCAACGTGGTCCTCGGCTACGAGGACACCCTCCAGGTCACCGTGGACGACATGGTGCATCACGTTTCCGCGGTCGCCCGCGCCCGGCCGAGGGCGCTCGTGGTCGGCGATATGCCATGGATGAGCTACCACCTGGGCCCCGAGGACGCGGTCCGCAACGCGGCGCGCCTCGTGCGTGCCGGAGCCGGGGCGGTCAAGCTCGAGGGCGGGCCGGTACGGGCCCCGGTGATCGAGGCCATCGTGGCCGCGGAGATCCCCGTCATGGGTCACCTCGGCCTGACGCCGCAGTCGGTGCACGTCATGGGCGGCTACCGGGTCCAGGCCCGCACCAAGGAGGCGGCTCAGGCGCTGGCGGAGGCCGCGCGTGCGGTCGTCGACGCCGGGTGCTTCGCCGTGGTGATCGAGGGGGTGCCCGACGTCGTCGGGGCGGCGGTGACGGAGGGGGTGGACGTCCCGACGATCGGGATCGGGGCGGGCCCCCACTGCGACGGCCAGGTGCTCGTGGGCCCCGACCTGCTCGGACTCTCCTTTGGCAGGACCCCCAAGTTCGTCCGGCGGTACGCCGAGCTCGGGACGGAGGCGACCTCGGCGGTCGCCGCCTTCGCCGCCGACGTCCGGGCGGGCCGGTTCCCGACCGAGGCCGAGAGCTACCACGGCAACGCCGCCCTCGAGGCCGCGGCCTCGAAGCACGCGACGGTCGCCGTCCCGGGCGTCGTGGCGGACGGGGCGACCTGAGGGTTCGCGCCGGGCTGCGTCCGGACGCGTCGCTGGTCGCGGCTACGATGGCTCGGCCGAACGGCACGATCGGGTGCTCCGAGGACGGGGAACCCCGATCACGAGAAGTTCCATCAGCAAACAGACCCTGCCCCGCAGGTCGGGGCCCGGCCAAGGCGGTAGCTGGCCGGTCCGGAGGGAGGTGAGCCGCTCGTGCGGCCATACGAAGTCATGGTCATCTTCGACACGGGCGCGGAGCCACCCGCGATCCAGGCCGTCGTCGAGCGCATCCTCGAGACGGTGCGCACCCGGGGCGGCACGCCGGGGGCGGTCGATCGCTGGGGCCGGCGGCCCCTCGCCTACGAGGTGCGCCACCGCCGCGAGGGCTACTACGTGGTGATCGAGTTCTCCGGGGAGCCCGCTCTCGTGGACGAACTCGACCGCCTGCTCTCGCTCGCCGACGAGGTCCTGCGGCACAAGGTGGTGCGGATCCCCGACAAGGTGGCGCAGGGATCCGGCCGGCGGGAGCACACGCGCCGCGACCAGCCACGTCGGGAACAGTCGAGGTCGGATCGGGACGGCGCGAGTGGCCCGAGGCGCGTCACGGCAGGGAGAGGAGAGGCACATGGCGACTGACAACACCGTTGTCCTCGTGGGCAACGTGACGCGGGATCCCGAGCTGCGGTTCACCAACACCGGACAGCCGACCGCGTCCTTCGGTCTGGCGGTCAACCGCCGCTGGCAGAACCGCCAGACCCAGGAGTGGGAGGAGGCGACGAGCTTCTTCGACGTCGTCTGCTGGCGCGAGATGGCGGAGAACGTGAGCGAGAGCCTGGCCCGAGGATCACGTGTGCTGGTCGCCGGCCGGCTCGAGCAGAGGAGCTGGGAGACCCCCGACGGGGATCGCCGCTCCAAGGTCGAGGTGGTGGCGGACGAGATCGGTCCGTCGCTGCGGTGGGCGACCGCGCAGGTGACGAAGAACGACCGGCGTGGTCCCGGTGACGGCTCCCGCGGCGGCGGCGGTCGGCGGCGGCGGCGGTCGCGGGCAGCAGTCCCAGGCCCCCGCTCCCCAGGCCGGGTACGGGCACGACGAGGAGCCCTTCTGATGGCGCGGGGAAACTTCCGGGGGCGCCGGTCCCCAAAGGACGTGAACCGCAAGGTCAAGAAGAAGCCCTGCGCCCTGTGTCGTGATCACATCGATTGGGTCGACTACAAGGACGTCAACCTCCTGCGCAAGTACATGAGCGACCGGGGCAAGATCCGGTCGCGCCGGGTCACGGGGAATTGCGCACAGCATCAGCGTGATATCGCTCAGGCCATCAAGACGGCCCGTGAGCTGGTACTGCTCCCCTACACCCAGCGCACCGTCACCGAACGTCCCGGTACGCGGGGGCGGCGAGACGGGCGAGACGGCCGTGAGGGACGAGAAGGTCGCGAGGGACGAGAAGGTCGCGAGGGACCGAGAGGGACGAGAGGGCCGCGATCGTCCGAGGCCCGACGGGGCTGATCGGGCTCCCGTGTCCAACGGCGCCGGCGCCGGCGCCGTTGCCGGCACAGAGAATCGAGCCGGCGCAGAGAATCGAGCCGGCGCGGAAGTCGAGGCAGTTCGTGCCGACGGCGGTGGGTCGGCCGAGGGGGGCGAGGCCTGATGCGGCTCGTCTTGCGTGACGACGTGACGGGCGTCGGTCACCGCGGGGACATCGTGGACGTCTCGGGGGGCTACGCGCGCAACTTCCTGTTGCCGAGCGGCCGGGCCATCGTGGCCACCAAGGGCATCGAGACGCAGGCCGGCTCCATGCGGCGAGCCCGCGATCTGCGAGTGGCGCGAGACCGGGAGGCCGCCGAGACTCAGGCCCGGGTCCTCGCGGGCGCCACGCTCACGGTGAGCGCTCGCGCCGGCTCGACCGGGCGACTCTTCGGCTCGGTGAGCTCCGCGGACGTCGCCGAGGCAGCGCTCCAACAGCTGGGCGTCGACCTGGATCGCCAGCACGTGGTCCTGCCCGAGCCGATCAAGGAGGTCGGCTCTCGGGAGGTGACCGTGGAGCTGCACCGCGACGTGGTGACGGTCGTCACGGTGGAGGTGGTCGGGGCAGACTGAGCCCGGCCAGGGGGCTGTTACAACCCCCCTGCACCATGGGGGCATGGTCCCCGTGCACAGTGGATCCGATCTTCCCCAAGCGGGCTCCGGCCATCCACCGCCTGTCCACAGAGATGTTCCCCAGAGAGGGGAGAATCCCCAACTTTTCTCTCTTCCGTCACACAGGCCGATGGGAGCAACGTAGGGGCACCATGGTTCAGGCCTTTGACGAAGGCCGGCCGCGTCCCCTTCGGACAGCGTCGGCCGGTGCGCGGATACCTCCCAGCAATCTCGAGGCCGAGGAGTCGCTCCTCGGCGCCATGCTGCTGTCGGCCGACGCCGTCGCCGCAGCGATGGACATCTGCGGGCCGGAGGACTTCTACAAGCCGGCCCACGCCCACATCTTCTCCGCCATCCAGAGCCTCTTCGAGGCCGGCGAGCCGATCGATGCCGTCACCGTCACCGACGAGCTCCGGCGCAAGGCCCTGATCGAATCGGTCGGGGACCCCTCGGTGCTGGTGTCGCTGCAGACGACGACCCCGTCCACGGCCAACGCCATCCACTACGCCCGCATCGTCGAGGAGCACGCGCTGCTGCGCCGGCTCGTTGGGGTCGCCGGCGAGATCGCGGAGATCGGCTACAGCGCCCCTGAGGACGTGACGGCGGCCCTGGACCGGGCCGAGACCATGGTCTTCGACGTCGCCCAGCGCAAGGCCGTGGACACCGTGGCACCGCTCGGGGACCTCCTCCTCCCGAGCCTCGAGCGGATCGAGCAGCTCCACGAGCGCGGTGACACCGTGACCGGGACCCCCACGGGCTACGTCGACCTCGACGAGATGCTGGCGGGGCTCCAGCCCTCGAGCCTGACGATCGTCGGGGCCCGACCGGCCATGGGTAAGACGAGCTTCGCGCTCGGCATGGTGGCCCACGTCGGCGTGACCGTCCAGCGGCCGGTCCTTCTGGTGTCGCTCGAGATGGGGCACCTGGAGCTGACGCAACGGCTCCTGTCGTCTGAGGCCCTGGTGGACGCTCACCGCCTCCGGATCGGGCACCTCCGGGACCCCGACTGGCCCAAGCTGAGCCACGCCATCAGCCGGATGAGCGACGCCCCGATCTACATCGACGACAACCCCAACGCCACGGTGATGGACATCCGGGCGCGGGCCCGCCGCCTCCGCAAGAACGCCGGCGATCTCGGTCTGGTGGTCGTCGACTACCTCCAGCTGATGACCGGCTCGGGCCGATCGAGGGCCGAGAACCGTCAGGTCGAGGTGGCCGAGATCAGTCGCGGCCTGAAGATCCTCGCCCGCGAGCTCGAGGTTCCCGTGGTCGCACTCTCCCAGCTTTCCCGGAACCTCGAGGCTCGCCAGGACAAGCGGCCGATGCTCTCGGACCTGCGGGAGTCCGGGAGCCTCGAGCAGGACGCCGACGTCGTCGTCTTCCTCTACCGGGAGGAGGCCTACGATTCCGACGCGCCGATGGACCGCCGTGGCCTGGCCGAGGTCATCGTGGCCAAGCACCGAAACGGTCGCACGGGAAACGTGCAGCTGGCCTTTCGTAGCCAGTACGCCCGCTTCGACAACATGTCTCGCATCTGAGAGGCGGTGATGCGGCAGACGTGACCGCTACCGTGGTCTCGTGGCTGGCCAACGAGTGCCTGGTGGGGTTGTGCACAAGCTGCCCGGAGACCTGCGCGAGGCGCTGATCGCGAACACCACCGCTCTCGATGCGTGGAACGACATCACGCCCCTGGCTCGCAACGAGTTCATCTGCTGGGTCGAGAATGCCAAGCAGGAGGCGACCCGAGCTCGCCGCATACGGCGGACCCAGGAGGAGCTCGAGGAAGGGATGCGCCGTCCCTGCTGCTGGCCGGGATGCGCACACCGGGAGCGCACTGGCAGGTAGCGCCAACGCGTGAACCTCGGTCGTGCTTGGGGGAGCCTCCCATGACGCCGGAGGCCGGCCTGGCCCCCGAAGGTGCGGTCAGCTCGAAGTGATCTGCACCTCGCGGGCCCCCGCCAGCAACTCTGCCCGCTCGGAGGGCAGCAGGTACCGGTGGGCGATGGCCTTGTCGAGGTCCGCGGTGTACCTCGAGAGGTAGTTCGACTCCGAGCCGTAGAGGCTCGCCAGCTCGGCGGTGCTGAAGGCGGTCGTCGTTCCGAAGAGAGAGCAGAGGATCGATGTGCCGGCTGGTGCCGAACCGCTCAGCGTGGATACCGGGACGTCGACGGCCGGTGTCCGCACCCCGCCGATCACGTTGCCGTGCGGGTCCAGTGCCAGCGTGGCGGGGTTGGTCGTCTGGAGCGTGAACGGAGCGGGAGACGGCGGGGGCGTCCCCTCGGTGACCCAACGGCTGAAATCCGCAAATGCTGCCTGGACGACGACGTGCTGCGGGCCGGTGTTGACGGGCGTCGTGCAGCCGAGCACACCGGCGTTCCCATTGACCTCGTAGGTGTCCACGTGGGAGGTGCCGGCGATCTCCCAGGTTCGGATGTGCTCGGTGTTCGGCTGTTGCGCTCCGGCATAGCCCAGCAGGATCAGATCGGTCTGCGTCTCGGACATGAAGACCGGGACCCGGAGGTCGGTTCGAATCAAGAGAGGGGACTGTGCCGACTTCGCGGTTATCGATGCCCCGTCGAGCGGAGCTCCGGACAGGCCGCGGCTGTGGATGAAGATGCCGTCGTAGGGATAACCGTGTGGCTCGAAGGCATCGGCGAACGTCGTCAGATAGGAGGCCGACTGTGACTCACCCACCGCCAGGACGTGGTGAGCATGGAGTGGCCCCAGGACGCTCGAAGCCCCATGGCGTAGGCCGAAGGCGATCTGGTCATAGATGTCGAACGAGTATTGATCGCCGGGGTGGTGCAGGTCGCCGTAGCGCTCGGGCTCCTCTTGCTTGAGACCCTGAACCGCGCCGGAGACCTCACCGCCACTGAGCAGTGACGAGCCGCCTTCGACGTTGAGAGCCTGTGCAGAGACCCCGACCCACGCATCTCCGGCCTCCATGATCTCCGGGTTGAGGTAGTCCCAGTCGGGGGCCGACTCCCCGGCGGTCTCGTTCATCCACTCCACGATCACGGTCCCACTGAATCTCTTCGGGTCGGCGGGCCGCCGGACCAGGATGCGGGTCCGATACGGTGACGAGGTCGTGGGGGTGACGATCCACCTCCCGTCCGCGGGGGCGGACGTGGCACGAAACGCATGTGCGGTGCCGGCAGCGGAGAACTCTTGCTCGACGTAGTCGTGGGCCTCCAAGTTCGTGGGGAGCGCCGTGATCGGCTCGCTCACGTGTCCCACCGTGAGCGGCCCCGTGAACGTCGCCGCCTCCTCGTAGACCGAGGCGGTACCCGCTGCCCCGGCGTGCTCCGTCAAAGGACCAGCGACCGATGTCACCAGGAGGAAAACGCCACCCAAGACTCCCAAGAGCCGGCCCGAGCCGCACCGCCCGCGCGCGTGTTGCACCTCTTGACCCCCCCCGGCTCTCCCTTGTGCCCCACCAGCAGGGGTCACCGTGAATTGCGATTGAACGTTGAATGTCATCAGGTCGCGATTCGAGTGTCAAGGCACCTGCCGATCGGTCGTGTGCGGCGTCGTCGGGCTGCCTGCGCGTCCCGATTACCAGGCGTCGTCATACTCCATGGGGCATGCGAAGGTGTCGCCCCTAGCCAGCGCTCGGGGAGAACGTCAGGCTCACGGAGAGCGTGAACGGAGTGCTGGCCCCGACCGAGATCGTGGCGCCCTTGAGAGCCCCAGCGACCTTCTCCAGCGCCTTATGCACATCCTCGATGAACTCTTTGAGGCGCTCAACCACCCCAGCCTGCAGCTCCTGGGGCTCAAAATCCCGGTTGAACTGCGCCACAATGACCAACACCTCGGCGTAGGCCCTCCAAGGGGCGTCTTCGTCGCCATAGGCGAGCCTCGTCTCGGCGATCTGGGTCAAGCGGCTAGATGCGGCTTCGAGGTCCATCGGCCCAACGTAGATCGCCTCCTTGGTGTCCGTCGGCCCGAGGTGGTGGAACCGCTCTCTCAGAGTTCCAGTTGGATGGTGCCGTCTGATGCTGGAGCTTCTGACGCTTCCCTCGTTGTACCCTGCAGCCGGTGGTAGCGCCGGCTAGAGGATCTCTTCCACTCCCAGGAGGTCGGTCGCGGTGCCTTCCTCGGCGAGCTCATCGGGAGCCCCGCGAGAGCCGGGCGCCGAGCTGGGTTGCAGGCTCAGCTGGCCGGCGGGATGCTCTGCTGGAAGTTGAAGACGTTGAGCGGGTCGTAGGCGCTCTTCACCTGGCGGAGCCTCGCGAAGTTGGGGCCGTAGTAGAGCGGGCCCCAGTTGCCGAAGGCGGCGTCGGGAACGTTCACGTAGGCGCCCTGCACGTAGGGCCGTATCGCCTGGCGGAACTGGGCGAGCCAGATCTCGACCGGTCCGGTCTGGGCGGCGTCGTCCCAGCCCGCCCCGGGCTCTGCGTAGTAGAGGGCGGTACGCCAGGGGAAGGCCGATCCACCGGCCGGAGGTGACTGGGTGGCGCCACCCCAGCTGAGGGCCCAGTAATTGCACCCCGGCGCCGGAGCGTTCGTCATGAAGTTCTCGATGACCGTGAGGGCGGCAGGCGGGAGGGGCTTGTAGGCCCACGACGACGTGAAGAGCCAATTGGCGAGCTGGCGGGGCCCCGAGTTGCTCTTGGCGTAAAAGGTGTCGTACCGGAGCGTCTCGATCGAGAGCACCGGGCTGCCGACGTTCAGAAGCGGCTTGATCAGCTTGCGAAGCTTGGCCTCGGTGCCGATGAAGACGCCCTCGGCCGTGAGCTGATTGGTCGACTTGGGAAAGAAGGTGAAGTTGCAGCCGAGGCCCGGGTCGGTCGCGGGCGCCCAGCTCTGCCAGGCGTTGAACACCGCGGAGGGATTGGACCAGTCCCAGGTGAGCGTGAAATGGACGACGGTCGGAAGGGGGTACGTCTTGAAGGTGAAGGAGGTCGCGATGCCAAAGTTGCCGCCACCCCCACCTCGCGAGGCCCACAGGAGGTCCGAGTAGTTCGAACCGTCGACGTGGATCAGCCGGGCTCCCTTCTTGCCCTGGGGAACGACCATGTCGAGGCCGAGGAGGTTGTCGCAGGTCAAGCCCATCGAGCGGGCGAGGAACCCGATCCCACCGCCGAGGGTGGCGCCCGCGACGCCGACGGTGGCCTCGGCGCCGGTCGGCAGGGTCCGGTTGGCCTGGCCGAGGCCCGCGATGATCTCGCCCTGGTTGAGACCGGCCCCGACAGTGGCCGTTTGGGTGCCGGGATCGTACGAGACCCCCTTGATCGCGCTGACATCGATGATCACGCCACCGTCGACCGAGGACCAGCCCTCGAGGCTGTGCCGACCACTCCGGGGGCGCAGCGCGACACCGTTCTGACGGGCCCAGGTCAGGGCGTTGAGCACGTCGTTGGCGCTCTGGCAGAAGACGATGACGAGCGGATAGGTGACGAAGAGTCCGTCCCACAACGCGCGAGCGGCGTCGTAGCGGGGGTCTCCCGGATAGACGACTTGGCCGGTCAATTCGGAGGGGAGCGCGGTCAACTCGTCGAGGGCACCGGCCACTGGCGTCCCGCCGAGAAGCGCCGGGACCGGGCCCGTTCCGAGATCGGCGGCCGACAGAACCGCACCGGCCGCCCCAGCAGCGGCGATTCCCTTGAACAGCTGGCGCCGAGATACATCGATGCGATCCGGGCCCATTGCTCTCCCTCCGGACTGGTTGCGGCCGACGACTCTGCGTGAAAGCTAACCGAGGTCGGAGCCCCGTGGGGACGGGTTCTTTCTACGCCACCGCGGGTTCCGCGGCCTGCCGAGGCTCGGAGCCCTCGGTCCCGCCCTCGGGACGGGAGGAGACGAAGTCCCGGCCGCGGATGAGGGACACGGCACAGATCGCGCCGAACAGTGCGAGTCCTGCGCTCACCACCAGCAGGAGATCGAGGGTGCTGGTGAAGCTCGTGTGAATGGCGGACACGAGCGCCCCGCGGCTCGACGCCGGCGTCGACTGCACGAGGTGACCGGCCGTGCCCTGTTGGATGGCGGCGACCACCTCGGATCCCCGTCCGGCCAGTGAGGGCGTCGCGGCCAGTGCCCGGTCGAGGTTGTGGTGGAGCGACACGGTGAAGATCGAGCCGTACGCGGCGATGCCGGTCGCGATCCCGATCTGGCGGAACGTCGTGTTGACGCCGGCCGCCATGCCCGATCGCTCCGGTGCCACCACGCCGACGGCGGTCGAGGCCAGGGGCGGATTGACCATGCCCGAGCCGACGCCGGCCACCAGGAACCCCGGCACCAAGTGGGTCCACGTGGCCGTCCCGTGGAGCCCGGACATCAACAGGAGCCCGATGCCGACGAGGAAGAGCCCCGGCCCGATCAGCCAGCGGACGGGGACGTGCGTGCTCAGGCGACCGGCCACGGTCGCGGCGACCAGGCTTCCGGCGGTGACCACGAGGAGGCGGACCCCGGTCTGCAACGCGGAGTACCCGAGGTCGTCCTGCAGAAAGATGACCAGGTAGACGAACATGGCGAACAACGACCCGTTCATCGCGAAGGCGGCGATCAGCCCGCCGCCGAAGGTCGGGACACGAAACAGCCCGAGGTCGAACATCGGGTGCTCCGCCCGGAGCTCGACCCAGACGAAGGCCCCGGCCAGCACCACCGCGGTGCCGAGGAGGACGGGCACGCCGACATCCCCCCACCCGATCTCGCCCGCACGGATGAGGCCGTAGACGAGGCTCACCAGCGCCCCGGTGAGGAAGACGAACGCCCACCAATCCGGCTTGGCGGCGCGGGGCATGCGGGACTCGTCGACCTTCCACCGGGTGATCAAGACCGCGGCGATCCCGATCGGGACGTTCACGAGGAAGATGCCCCGCCAGCTGATGCCCGTCGTGATCAACCCTCCGAGCACCGGCCCGAGACCGGTGGCCACGCCGGTGACCGCTCCCCAGGCGCCGAAGGCGACGCCCCTCTCCTTGCCGTGGAAGCTCTGGGCCAGGAGCGCCAGCGACGTGGCAAAGAGGATGGCGCCCCCGATCCCCTGGAAGCTCCGGGACAGGATCAGCATGAGGGAGGACTGCGCCACCCCGCACAGGAGCGATCCTCCCGTGAACACGACCAGCCCGATGGTGAACAGCCGCCGACGACCGTAGCGGTCGGCCAACGACCCGGCGGTGAGTAGCGCGGAGGCCAACGTGAGGGCATAGGCGTCGACCACCCACTGCACCCCGGCGAAGCTGGCGTGCAGCCCCTTTTGGATCTCCGGAAGCGCCACCACCACGATGGTCACGTCGAGCAGCAGCATGAAGGTCGCCGTGCACACCACGATGAGGGTCCACCACTTGCGTTCCATGTCACCAGCCTGAAGGTGACGCGCCGCCGGCATCACGGGAAGACGGGGTTTTGCCCGATAGCACCATCACCTAGCCTCTCGGTGATGTCATCCTCCAAGCTGGACGACCTCGACCACAAGATCATCCATGCCTTGTACGTGGATGGGCGGGTGCCGTTCGCGCGCCTGGCCAAGGTCCTGGGCTGCTCGGAACAGACCGTCGCCCGCCGCTACCAGCGCATGGTGGACGACCACGTCGTGCGAGTGGTCGGCCAGTTGGACAGCCAGCGCCTCGGCCGCTCGGACTGGGCGGTGCGCATCCGGTGTGCGCCGGACGCGGCGACGCCGGTGGCGGAGGCGTTGGCCAAGCGCCCCGACACGTCATGGGTGCAGCTCACGTCGGGCGGGACGGAGATCTTCTGCGCAGTCCGTTCGAGTCAGGACCACAGCCGGGTCTCCCTGCTGCTCCAGCAGTTGCCGGCGAGCCGGCGCATCCTCGATCTGGAGGCACACTGGCTCCTCCGGGTCTTCACCTTCGGCTCGTCGTTCCCGGGCCCGCTCCATCTCTCCGACGAAGAGGTCTCGCGGCTGAGGGCCGTGCGGAGCGACGTCAACCCGGGCGCGACCGGTAACGGAACCGAGGGGATCGCTCCCAGGGAAGACCTCCAGCCGAGCGACTGGCCGCTGATCCAGGTCCTGGCCGAGGACGGCCGGTACACCTTCCGACAGATCGCGACGCGCATCCACTGGCACGAGTCCACCGTCGCCCGTCGCATCGAGCAGCTGACCTCGTCGGGCGTGCTCTACTTCGACCTCGACGTCGCGTCGGAGGCGCTGGGCCTGGGAGCCCGGGCCATCCTGTGGATGGCCGTGGCTCCCGCACACGTCATGGAGGTCGGGCAGCAGCTGGCGGCGTACCGCGAGGTGCCCTTCGCCGCCGCGACCACGGGATCGACCAACCTGATGGCCAGTCTGTGCTGCACTGACGACTTCGCCCTCTTCGAGTTCATGACGCGAGAGATCGCCTCCTTCGAGGGAGTGACCCGACTGGAGACGTCGCCCGTCATCCGGTCGGTCAAGATGCACGCCACCTTGGTGGCCGGATCCACGGCGGTGTGATCCACCGCATCGCACGCTCCGGCGGGGGATAATCGTCGGGGCCCGTCGACGGGCTGGCGGCGTTGTGGACGACAACCGATCTACTGGGGGTGCGGCGTGTTCGACGTGAAGAAACTGCTGGCGGAGCTGATCGGGACCTTCGTGCTGGTGGTCGTGGCGGTCGGCGTGGCGACGCTCTCCTTCGGCTTCCATCTGGCCGGGCTGAGCACGTCCGCCGGCGTGGTGACCACGGCCCTCGCGTTCGGGCTGGTGCTGGTGGCGTTGGTCTACGCCATCGGACCCGTGTCGGGCTGTCACATCAACCCCGCCGTGACGCTCGGCTTCGTCACCTCCGGGCGGATGCACTGGCTCGAGGGCCTCGGCTATTGGATCGCACAGGTGGTGGGCGGCATCCTCGGCGCGCTCACGCTGTGGGGCATCCTCAACGGCTCGCCGATCTACTCGACCAGCCGTCAGGGCCTCGGCGCCGACGGGTACGGCAGCGCCTCGATCATCCACTTGAACGGCGACGGGGCGTTCGGCGCCGAGGTGGTCCTCACGTTCTTCTTCGTGATGGTGGTCCTCTTCGCCACGAGCAAGGTCTCGATGGAAGGGTTCGCCGGCATCGCCATCGGCCTCGGGCTCGGCTTCGTGCACCTCGTGGGCATCCCGCTCACGGGGACGTCGGTCAACCCGGCCCGGAGCATCGGCCCGGCCCTCATCGTGGGTGGGCAGGCCCTGAGCCAGCTCTGGCTCTTCATCGTGGCGCCGTTGATCGGGGGCTTCGTCGCGGCCTTGGCCTACGGGTTCTTGACCTCCAGCCGGACGGTGGACGTCCCGGCCGACGAGGTGCCCGCCGAGCCGGCGGAGAGCTGAGCCGACCGGGCGTCGTCAGCTCGGCAGGTAGACGAACCCGTAGCCCTCGTCGCGCACGTCGAGCCCCTTCGCCCTCAAGGCCTCGTCCCAGTCGCCGCAGACCTTCGGGTCCGTGAGGCTCATGCCGTGGTCCGCGACGAGGACCCAGGCGGTCTCGTCGTAACGCCCGGACCGCTCGACGGTGTCGATCAGGCGACCGAGCCGGGCATCGGTGTCGGCGAGGGAGGCTGACGCGATCTCCGAGTAAGGGCCTCCTTCGTGGAACGCCGCGTCGGTCAGCGTGAAGTTGACCCAGCTGAAGGTCGGCACCGGCCACGCCCGGCCCTGGTAGAAGCCGCTCCACAGCCCCTGGAACTGCTCGACCGCCGTGTGGTCGACCCGAGAGGACCACCGGTAGCTCTTCAAGGGCCGGACGAAGCGTTGGGTGGCGTCCGGGAGCACGTCGGGCATCGGCTGGCGATCGAGCGTCTCGCCTCGGCGGACGAGGTCGAACGTGGAGTAGTCCGCCCCGGTCTCGCACGGCTCGTTGATGGCCGCGCTGACCGCGCCCGGCAGCGCTGCTCGGATCGACTCGAAGATCGTCTCGACGCCCGGCGAGAGCCACCGCATGGAGGTGGGCCAGGTGAGCGGCGAGTTGGTCACGACCTGCTCTCCCGTCTCCCGGTCCACCCACGCGTTGTGGAGGATCCCGTGGTGGCCGGGATGCAGCCCGGTGAGGATGGTGGTGTGGTTGGCCAGCGTCACGGTGGGCAACGAGGCCATGGCGCCGTGGCGGTACCAGAGGCCCTCGGCCATGAGACGGCCCACGTTCGGCGCACGCCCGCTCAGCGCGTGGTCGTAGAGCACGCTCGCATTGGTGCCGTCGAAGAGGAGCCCGATCACGTGCCGGGGCCTCGCGCCGTCCAGGATCTCGGTCAGCGCCCCTCCGTCCGATCGGCCCGAGGTCTCTTGCGAGGTCGCGCCGAGAAGGGCCAGCACGGTGGGTGCGACGTCCACCAGCCGGCACGAGCGGTCGACCGGTCCGAGCCGCCCGAAGCCGGCTCCGCTGGCCACGAAAGGCGCCCGAGCCTGCACGACGCCGGGGGACCCGTGCTCCCCCAGATGTCCGCCGGCCTCCGGCCAGTGGTGCGAGGCCGTGTGGACGACACAGAGGTCCGGCGCCGAACGATGGTCGAAGAGCTGCGCGAACTGCTCGTAGCCGTGGGGATACGAGTTGTGTCGCCGGTGGGGGTGTGGCCGTAGCAGCTGCTCCTCCAACGAGGAGAGCGCTGCCGGATCCCGGCTCGCGAGCGGGTTGGAGCCCTCGACGGATTCGACGACGTACTCGGGCCGGCCGGCGCCCGGCTCGCGCCGGAAGCGGACCCGCCCGTCGGCCGACGCGACCTCGTAGAGGTCCCGGCCGGGGGACCAGGCGACCATGTCGACGATCGGATCCAGGTCGGGCCCGGTGAGGATGTCGACGGCTTCGTCGCGCACCGCGGGACGAGCCGGCGCAAGGCGCAGGGGGGCCACCTCCACAGGGTATGGCCCCTGGCGTCGAGCGATCGCTCACCGGTCCTGCCGGCGCGACCTCTCGAACGTGCCCCGCGACGGGGGCGTGAGCAAGCCGACGCGGGCGCGAACGGACCGGCCGTGCGACCGCGTCCGACGTGGTAACCAATGAGCATGGACGGCTGCGAGCTGTGGTCGAAGGTCGACGGCTACATCAACGGCCTCTTCGCACCACCCGACCCGATCCTCGGAGACGTTCTCGCGGCGAGTGCCGATGCCGGGCTGCCGGCGATCAACGTCGCGCCCAACCAGGGAAAGCTCCTGCATCTCTATGCCCGGATGACCGGTGCGCGCGCCATCCTCGAGATCGGCACGCTGGGGGGCTACAGCACGATCTGGCTCGCTCGCGCCCTCCCGCCCGACGGCCGCCTGGTGACCCTGGAGGCCGACCCCCACCACGCCGAGGTTGCTCGGGCCAACCTGGCCAGGGCGGGGCTGTCGGGACAGGTCGAGGTTCGCGTCGGTCCGGCCCTGGACACGCTGGCTCGACTCGAGGCCGAGGGTGCCGGTCCTTTCGACTTCGTCTTCGTCGACGCGGACAAGGAGTCCTACCCCGACTACTTCGAGTGGGCCCTCAAGCTTTCGGGCCCGGGCTGCGTGATCGTGGCCGACAACATGGTCCGCCAAGGGGCGGTGGCGGACGCGAAGAGCGATGATCCCCTGGTGCAGGGCACGCGCCGCATGAACGAGCTGATGGCGGCGGATCCCCGGGTGGTCGCCACCGAGATCCAGACGGTGGGGTCCAAGGGCTACGACGGGTTCGCCCTGGCGCTCGTGGTGGCGCCCGACTCTCCCTGACGGAGGCCACCCCTCAGCAACCCAGTCGCCGGCGCGGCCCTCAGCCGTCGATGAGCGAGCGGTGGGCCGGCGGCACCAGGTCCGCGTACGCGGGGTGATGGACGATGAAGTCACGGACGAAGGGGCAATAGGGAACCACCGTCGCCCCCCTGGCGCGGAGCTTGTCCAGGCTCTCGCCGATGAGTCGGCTGGCCAGTCCCCGTCCCTGCCAGCGAGGGTCGATCTGGGTGTGGTCGAGGGCGACGGAGCCCTCCTCGTTGCGGTAGGTCGTGAACCCCGCCTGTTGCCCGTTGATCATGATCTCGAACCGTCGCCGGCCCGGATCGTCCAGCACTTGGGTTGCCATCCGTCGGTGCCTCCACCCGCTCGAGATTGCCCGCCATCGTTGCAGGAAGACGACGGACGTGCCGGCCGATCGCCGTTGGCATAGCGTCCTGTCGCAGCCGACCCCCGCCGAGCCGAAAGGGAATCCCCCATGACCTCCCCGATGGACGAGTACCCGATCCACCAGGTGCCTTGGACCATGTCTCAGGTCGGCACCACCGACCGCAACTTCTACGACCGCTGCTACTTCAACGGCCACGACCGCAGCGGCAACGTGTTTTTCATCAGCGGGATGGGCTTCTATCCGAACCTCGGCGTCGTCGACGCCTACGCGACGGTCCGCAAGGGCGACCGGCAGTGGGCGGTCCGGTTCTCCGACGCCATGGCCGCCAACCGGCTCGACCAGCAGGTGGGTCCCTACCGGATCGAGGTCGTCGAGCCCCTGCAGCGGGTGCGCCTGATCTGCGACGGCGACGAGTACGGGATCGGCTTCGACCTCACCTGGGACGGCTCGTTCCCCGTGGTCGACGAGGCCCACCACTACATCCGCTCGGCCACGCGCACGATCCTCGACACCTCTCGCTTCGCCCAGGTCGGGTCGTGGAGCGGCGTGCTGCGGGTGGACGGCGAGGAGCAGACCGTGGACCCGGCGCTCTGGCTGGGGTCGCGCGACCGGTCCTGGGGCATTCGCCCGGTGGGAGAGGCGGACCCGGCCGGCCTGGCCGCCGAGCACCCCAACGAGGGCTTTTGGTGGATGTACGTGCCCATGCGCTTCGAGGACTTCGCCCTCGTCGTCATCCTCCAGGAGGGTCCCGACGGCTTTCGCACTCTCAACGACGCCGTGCGCGTCCGGGCCGACGGGAGCCTGGAGCAGCTCGGCTGGCCCGAGTACGACATCAAGTACCGCTCGGGCAGCCGGATCCCGGAGAGCGCCACGCTGCACCTGACCGCCAAGGGTGGCAAGCCCCTCACGGTCGAGATCGACTCCCTCATGCACATCGCCATCCACATCGGTGCGGGCTACGGCGGCGACCCCGAGTGGTCCCATGGTCAGTGGAAGGGGAAGAACTGGGCCGAGGGCCGCTCGTACGACCTCACCGATCCCGAATTCTCCGGAAGGATCCCCTTCGGCGTGATCGACCACGCGGCCCGTGGCACGTGCGACGGCCAGGAGGGGTGGGGCCTCTTCGAGCACGCCAGCGTGGGCCGGCACGACCCGACGGGGTTCGCGGACTTCATGTCGGTGGCGCCCTGATCGGCCCCCCGACCTAGGATCCGCCCCATGACCGACGCCCGGGTCATGCGGCACCGTGTGCCGCTGGAGGAGGTCCGGCTCGGGGACTGGGCCTTTTGGGAGCGCCCCCACGAATGGCGAGATGCGGCGTTCGCGACCCTGCGAAGAGAATCGCCCGTCTCCTTCTTTCCCGAGATGCCGTTTCCCCACGTTCCGTCCGGCAGGGGGTTTTGGGCGCTGACCCGTCATAGCGATGTCCTGTCTGCCAGTCGCAACCCGCGGCTGTTCAGCTCGTATCCGAGCATGGCCATCCAAGAGGGATCGGCAGAGACCGCCGAGTACTTCGGCACGTCGATGATCTGTCTGGACGACCCCGAGCACGGAAGGCTGCGCCGGATCGTCGAGCGTTCGTTTCGCCCGAAGGTCGTGGCCCGGGCCGAGGAGTCGGTTCGGCTGCGGGCCCGTCGGTTGGTGGCCCAGATGGTCGCGGACCATCCCGACGGCTCGGCGGACCTCGTGAGCGCCCTCGCCGGCCCGCTTCCGTTACAGGTCATATGCGACATGATGGGGGTGCCGGAGGAGGACCAACCGAGCGTGCTGGCCTGGACCAACGCCATCATGGGCGAGGTGCCGACACGGGAAGGGATCGTGCGCGCCGCTCGCGAGATCCATGGCTTCGCGCTGGGGCTCGCCGAAGAGCGACGGTCCAGGCCCGCAGAGGATCTCACGACCGCGCTCGTCGAGGCCGAGTTCGAAGGCGACCGCCTGAGTCCGGCGGAGATCGTCGGGTTCTTCGTCACGCTGCTCAGCGGAGGCAACGAGACCACCCGCAACTCCATCTGCCACGGTCTGTACGAGTTGACCCGGCACCCCGACCAGAGAGCGCTGTGGTGGTCGGACTTCGACGCCCACGCGAGAACGGCCGTCGAGGAGATCGTGCGTTGGGCGACACCGGTCATCTACATGCGACGGCGCGCCACCGAGGATACGCAGATAGGAGGCCAGCAGATCCGGGCCGAGGACAAGGTCGTGCTCTGGTACGCCTCTGCAAACCGTGACGAGAACGTCTTCGCCGAACCGTTCGAGTTCGATCTGACCCGTAGTCCCAACCCACATGTGGGATTCGGCGCCGGAGGCACTCACTTCTGCCTCGGGGCCAACCTCGCCCGTCGGGAGATCATGGTGGCCTTCGACGAGCTCCGACGACAGGTGCCGGACGTTCACGTCACCGAACCGCCGGACTACGTCGTCAACCCGTTCGTCAACGGCATCAGGACGCTCCACTGCGCATGGACGCCGGCCTGAATCACGCGCACCGTGATCGGCGCCCTACCGCAAAGGTAAGGTCGAGACCGCCCTCTCTAGGGCTGCCACGCAAGAGGAGGGGGCACGAGGGCGTTGCCCCGGGCCACCTCCCCGAGCCAGCGGCCACTCCCCTTGATCTCCCTGGCGAAGGTCCGCCGGTCGACCGTCACGATGCCGAAGCGGGGTCCGTACCCGGCGGCCCACTCGAAGTTGTCGAGCAGCGACCAGTACGTGTAGCCGATGACGTCGATGCCGTCGTCGAGCACTCGCCGCACGCCTCGCAGCGCGCGCTCGACGTAGTCCATCCGCTGGGCGTCGTCGTCGGTCCCGATGCCGTTCTCCGTCACGAGGACGGGCAGTCGGCCGCCCGTGCGTGCCACCGCCCTCCGGATCGTGCCCTCGAGGGCCTCCGGCCAGTACTCGTACCCCATGATGAGGGTCGGGACTCCGGGCTGGGGCCCCGCCCAGCCGCTCGGCCCGATCACCATGCGGGTGTAGGCCTGCACCCCGATGAAGTCGTCGTCACCGGTGATGTCTAAGAAGGCGTCCTCGGTGGCCACGATCTCGTCGAACCGGCTCTCCCCGCCCTCGGCGAGCTGGTAGTCGGTCATCGACAGGGTCAAGCCGACCGGGACGCCCGGGGCGTGCCGCCGGGCGGCCTGCACGGCCCGTCGGTGCGCCTCGAGCAGGTTGGCGGTCACCCGCCGGTAGGCGACGGTGTCGTTGGCCCTGCCCGGGGGGAACATGCCCATGACGTAGCCCATCATGCCGATCACGTTGGGCTCGTTGAGCGTGCAAATTCTGGCGGCGACGTCCCCGAGCTCGCTCAGCACCCGGTCGCAGTAGCGGGCGAACCGCTCCGCTGACCCCTCGCTCTCCCAGCCCCCGAGCGCGGCGAACCACCGCGGCAACGTGAAGTGGTAGAGGGTGACGACCGGCTGGATGCCCCGCTCGCGGATCGCGAGGCACATCGTGCGGTAGTGGTCGAGGGCGACCTGCGAGAACTCGCCGTCCTCGGGCTCGATCCTCGCCCACTCGACCGAGAAGCGGAAGTCGCCGAAGCCGAGCTCCTCCGCGAGGGCCAGGTCCTCGGGCCAGCGGTGCCACGAGTCGCACGCGTCGCCGCTCGGCTCGGCGCAGCCCGAGTCCGGCGTGTGCTCGAACTCCCACCAATCGCTGTTCCAGTTGCCGCCCTCGACCTGGTGGGCGGCGTAGGCCACCCCCCAGCGGAACCCGTCGGGAAAGGCCAGCGGGCCCCCCTCGGGGCTCAAGCCCCGGCCCGGCTGCGCAGCAGCTCGAGGGCGCGGTCCGCGTGAGCGCCCATCTGGAGCTCGTTGTGGAAGCGCCCGATGACCAAGCGGTCGGTGTCGATCACGAAGGTGGTACGCCGGACGGGTATCGGACCCCAACGGCGCTTGACGCCCATCAGGTTGGCGACCTCACCGTCGGCATCGGAGAGCAGGGGGAACCCGAACCCGTGGGTCTCGGAGAACTCCTTCTGCTTGTCCACCGGATCGACGCTGATGCCCACGGGCTGCGACCCGAGCTCCGACAGCTCGGCGTGGAGGTCCCGGAAGTGGCAGCTCTCCTTGGTACACCCGTAGGTCATGGCCGCCGGGTAGAAGAACAGGACCACCGGGCCGTCGGCCAGCAGCCCGCTCAGGCTGCGCTTGGTCCCCGTCTCGTCGGGCAGCTCGAAATCCGGAACGACATCCCCCACTTGCACGATTCCGGAGCGTATCGGGTTGACGCCGGCCGCGCGCCGCGCGCGCCGCTGCCGCCCGCTGGCCGGGCCGGGGGTGCGGCGGACCGCTCAGGCCTCGAACCGGAAGCCGACGCCGCGGACCGTGACGAGGTGGCGGGGATGCGCGGGATCGGGCTCGATCTTCCGCCGGATGCGCTTGACGTGCGTGTCGAGGGTGCGGGTGTCGGCCAGGTCCTGGTCCCACCAGATCCGGTCGATGCACCACTCCCTCGTGATGACCTGTCCGCTGTGGGACATCACGAGGGCCAGCAGGTCGAATTCCTTGCGGGACAGCTCCACCAGGCGGCCGTTCACGGTGACCTCGCGCCGGGCCACGTCGAGCCGGATCGGCCCACCTTGCAGCACCTCGTGGCTCGGCGCCGGCGGGGCGGTTCCACGGCGCAACACCGCACGCATCCGCGCGACGAGCTCCCGGAGCCGGAAGGGCTTGGCCACGTAGTCGGCGGCACCCAGCTCGAGCCCGAGCACCACGTCGATCTCCGAGTCTCGGGCCGAGACCATGATGATGGGGACGGCCGCCATGGCGCGCATGCGTTGGCAGAGCTCGATGCCGGAGCCGTCGGGCAGCATCACGTCGAGGAGGACGAGGTCGGGGTGCACCCGATGAAAGAGACGGAGCGCCTCGTGCTGGTCGGCCGCCATCTCCACGGTGAACCCCTCGCGCTCGAGGCCGGCAGCCAGCGCCTGGCGGTACGACTCCTCGTCGTCCACCACGAGCACCAGGGGCCGGTGCTCCCGGCTCCTTCGGTCGACTGAATCGGTTTCGGTCAGAGCGGTCACCGGATCCTCACCTGGGTCGTCCGCCCGAACCCTAGGAAGTCCAGGTGAACGCCTCGCGACCTGGCAATGACCCCTCGGTGACCCGTGGGTGAACTCTCGACTTGGGCCCTCTGCGGGTCCGCCGACGACTCCATCCTCGGACGATCCCGTTCGCTCCAGTTACGCTTCGGCCGATGACGAACCCCAATCCACCGATGGGCCACGGCGTCAACCAACGCCGACTCATCAAGATGACGACCGACGAGATCGACGCCTTCATCCACGAGCGCCGGCCGATGACCATGTGCACGCTCAACCACGACGGGAGCATTCACGCAGTGGCGATGTGGTACGGCTTCTTGGAGGGCGCGATCGCCGTCGAGACCAAGACCAAATCGCAAAAGGCCCAGAACCTCCGCCGGGATCCCCGCCTGACCTGCATGATGGAGGACGGCGACACCTACGAGGAGCTGCGCGGAGTCGAGCTGGTGGGCCGGGGCGAGATCGTCACCGAGCCCGAGCGGATGTTCGAGCTCGGCGTGGACGTCTTCCAGCGTTACTACGGGGGCTACACCGACGACATGAAGCCCTTCGTCGAGACCATGCTCAACAAGCGGATCGTCGTGAAGTTGCTGGTCGACCGCGTCGTGTCGTGGGACCATCGCAAGCTCTCCAACCCCGGCGGCTGACAGAGACCCGTACCTTCTCGGCGACATGGGCCCACGCGACGCCCCCACCCTGTCGGCCCTCGCGGACATCGTCGGTCCCCGTCATGTCGTGACGGATCCGGAGGTGCTGGCCGGCTCCACCGTCGACTGGACCGGACGCTTCACCGGGACGACCTCCGCGCTCGTCCGGCCCGGATCCACCGACGAGGTCGCGGGCGTGGTGAGCCTCTGCCGCGAGCGCGGCCTTCCCGTGACCCTTCAGGGCGGGAACACGGGGCTGGTGGGCGGCGGCGTGCCGCTCTCGGGCGAGCTGCTGGTCAGCCTCTCTCGGCTCGACGCGGTCTCCATCGACGAACGGACGGGCCAGGCCACGGCGGGCGCCGGCTGCACCATCGGCGACCTCCAGCGGGCGGCCGAGCGCTGCTCGTGGACCTACGGCGTGGATCTCGGGAGCCGGGACAGCGCCACGGTCGGCGGCACGATCGCGACCAACGCCGGCGGCCTCCGGATGGTCCGCTACGGGGACACGAGGTCCCAGGTGGTGGGGGTGGAGGCGGTGCTCGGGACCGGCGCCGTCGTCTCCCACCTCGCCGGCCTGCTCAAGGACAACACCGGCTACCACCTGCCGGGGCTCCTCGCCGGCAGCGAGGGCACCCTCGGGGTGGTCACGGCGGCGCGCCTGCGGCTGGCGGTGGTCCCCCGGTTCCGCGCGACCGTCCTGCTCGCCTTCGACGGGCCCGAGGACGCGGTCGACGCCGCCCTGGCGATGCGCCGGCACCTCCCCTCCCTCGAGGCGGTCGAGCTCTTCTTTGCCGAGGGGTTGGAGCTGGTCTGCTCGGTCCGGGCGCTCCGCCCGCCCTTCGACGGGCCCTACCGCGCCTACCTCCTCGTCGAGTCGGCCGCCCTCGCCGACCCGACCGAGGAGATGGTCGAGGCACTGGCCAACGTGCCGGGCGTGGCCGACAGCGCGATGGCGACGGAGCCGGCCCGGCGAGACGAGCTGTGGCAGTACCGCGAGCTGCACACCGAGGCGGTCAACACCCTGGGAGCGCCCCACAAGATGGACGTGACGCTGCCCGGGAGGAACCTGGCCGGATTCGCCGCCGAGATCCCCGACCGGGTGCGCGGGGTGGCTCCCGGTGCTCGGGTGTTCCTCTGGGGTCACGTGGCGGACGGGAACCTCCACGTCAACGTCGTCGGAGTGCCGCGCGACGACGAGTCGGTCGACGAGGCCGTCTATCGCGCCGCGGTGGACGCCGGCGGGAGCATCAGCGCCGAGCACGGGATCGGGACGGTCAAGCGGCAATGGCTCCACTGGTGCCGCAGCGAGAGCGAGATCGCGGCCTTTCGCGCCATCAAGGGAGCGCTCGACCCCGACGGCATCCTCAATCCGAACGTGCTCCTTCCGTGACCTCTCGCATCGCGGTGGCGAACGCGGCGGCGCGCTCCCGGTAGTCCCGGAATCGACCGAAGCTCGGCGCGGCGGGGGACAGCAGCACGACCCCGTCGGGCCGAGCCCATTGCCACGACGCCTCGACCGCCTCTCTCATCGACTCGGCGCTCGACACGCCGACGCGATCCCCGCGGGGGTGCCGGGCGATCTCGGCCGCCACCCGTTCGCCTGCCCCGTCGAGGGTGGACACCATGACCGGGGTGTCGCGCCCGGTCAGGGCGTCGGCCAACGGCGCGTAGTCGATGCCGCGATCGAAGCCGCCGGCGATGAGTGCGACCCGCCGTCCCGAGTACGCCGCCAGCGCCTCGCACGCCGGCAGGACGTTGGTGGCGAGGCTGTCGTCGACGAAGGTGACGCCGGCCACGGTCCCGATGGTCTGCAGACGGCTCTCGAGCCCCGAGAACCCCTCCGCGGCCAATGCCATGGCCTCCTCGTCGCCGGCTTCGGGGATCCCGAGGGCCTGGAGCACGGCCCGCCCGACCAACGCGTTCGTCAGGTTGTGGCGACCCTTCAGCGCGAGCGGCTCCACCCACCGCCCTCCGAGGCGGTCGTCCGGCGCCACCCAGCGGCGCCGGGGCCCGAGCAGGTGCTCGTACGCCCGGAGGTTCGGTCCGTCCGCGGCGATGGTCAGCTCCGCACCGGGCTGGGTCGTGAGCGACAGCTTGTCCCGGTAGTAGGTCTCGACGTCGCCGTGCCAGTCGAGGTGGTCCGGATCGAGCGCGGTGACCGCCACCACGGGGGGCGAGGTCGCCAGGTCGGTGGCTTGGAAGCTGGACGTCTCGACCACGTAGAGGTCGTGGGATCCCGCACCGACCGCGTAGGGCGGCTCGCCGAGGTTGCCGCACACCAGGACGTCGTAGCCCAGGCGGTGGAGCAGGTGCCCGCAGAGCGCGGCGGTCGTGCTCTTGCCCTTGGTGCCGGTGATGCAGACCACCCGGGAGGAGTTGGCCTCCTCCATCCACAGCCCGAGGCCGCCCACCACGGGAACCCCGTGCTCGCCGAGGTGCCGCACGTCAGGCCGGTACCGGCTGATGCCGGGGGTCTTGACCACCGCGTCACAGCGGGCGAGCTCGTCCAGCCCGCCCTCCGAGGTCGCGAGGACGGGAAGCCCCTCGAGGTCTTCCGCGGGCGGGCGGTCGTCCACGAGGACCACCTCCGTCCCTTCCGCCAGGAGCCGCTGGAGGTTGGATCTGCCCTCGACCCCGACTCCCCAGACGCCAACGCGGGAGGAGCGGAGATCAGACCAGGAGATCCTGGGCCTGGAGGACATGGGGAACGTGATCGGCGCCCATCGGCTCGAGGTAGGACCGCGGGTCCTGGTCGAGGAGCCGGGCCGACTCGGCGGCCAATCGGCGGAGGGATGTCGAGCCGGCGCGATCCGGGCGATCGGCCGCGAGCACCGCGGCGGCCTGGCACTCGCCCGGCTCGCCCACGCACTCCCACGGCTTGGTCGATCCCGACGCCGCGATGAGCGTGCGGAAGCGCTCCAGGAGGCCGGGATCATCCAGCGGCTCGGCCCCGCCGAAGATCGCGGCGAGGCGTTCGGCGGGGACAAAGGGCGCGAGCACCAGGTCGATGAAGCAGCACTTGTCACACTGCCCGCACCATTCCACCAGCCGTGCGCCGGGATCGACGTGGAAGGCACGGTTGCAGCTCCGGAACAACGGGTGGAAGGCGGGGAGCCGTGCGAAGCGCTGGGCGACCCAAAGCTCGCTCCGAGCGCGCAGGTAGGAGAAGTACTCGACCGAGCCGACCGTCTCGGCCAGCCGGTCGCGGAACCGCTGCTCGAAGTCGAGGCTCTTCGAGTACTGGTGGTTGATGGCCCGGCCGGACGCGACGACGTTTCCCGCCGACGCGGACCACTCGTTGGACATGACCACCAGGTTGCGGCCCGCCACGGCGGCCGCCCACGTTGCGACGGCCGAGTAGATGCCGGTCACGGGCACGTGACCGTTGAAGAAGCCGAGCTCCCGGGACTTGAGCACCTGTGGATCGAGGTGGCGGTCCACGCGCACCACGGGCAGGCCCGTCGCCGCGGCCGGTTCCTCGACAGCGGCGAACCGTCGCCCCCCGTGGGACACGACGAGGAGAGCGGTGTCCGGTGCACGCCGCCGGACCTCCTCGACGGTGACGATCGAGTCGATGCCGCCCCCGAAGGGCACGAGCGGCCGGGGCGTCCGGTCCGGACATCGAGTGGTCTCGCCGCCTTCCCGTCCCCGCGGTCGGTCGACGGCGCGGTCCCGGGCGCGGTCGCCGGGACCGGAACGGACCTCCAGCCCGGAGAGGTCGAGGCCGTTGCGATAGGCGAATTCGCCCAAGCCCTCGAGGTAGAAGTGTCGGAGGAAGCTCCGCTCCTCCTCGCTCGAGGCCTCGCCCAGGTCGACGACGGGGGGTGCGGAGGTCTTGTAGTACGAGACCCCGGCCAGCAGGTGCACGAGGCGGGCTGCGGCGACGACGTCCTCGGCCGTCGAGTCGCCCGCTCGGGCAGCCGGTGGCACGTCCAGCTCGAAGCGCTCGACGAAGCGGCGACCCCCCTCCGCGTAATGGCAGGAGAGCCGGGTGCCGGCAGGGTCGAGCTCGAAGCCCTGATAGCAGAAGGTTCGGAGGTCCTGGTCGGTCGTGACGGCGTTCATAGCGAGCGGTCCGACCATGCTACGGACGGAGCCGGGCCAAGAGCGCGAAGCGCCCACAGGCGCGACCGCCGGCCCCTCGGTGGCTGTAGAACCGTGGGTCCGACGTCGTGGACGGGCTGCTGTGGATCCGCTCCGGGGGAACGCCGGCCTCGGCCAGGATCCTCCGGTTCACGGCGGGTAGGTCGAGGTGCCACCGTCCCGGCCCGTCGGGCGAGATGGCGGGGTCCTCGCCACCGATCCGGCGGCGGATGGCCTCGATCACGGGCCGGTCGACCTGGTATCGGGAGGCTGCCACCGCAGGGCCCAGGTAGGCGGAAAGGCGCTCGGTGCGCGCCCCCAGCCCGACCATGGCGTCGAGGGCGCGATCGACCACTGCTCCCGCCGTGCCCCGCCAGCCCGCATGGACGCAGGCCAGGATCCGCGACGCGGGGTCGACGATCACGATGGGGACGCAGTCGGCCACAAGGACGCCGAGGACGGTGCCGGAGTCGGCCGTCACGATCGCGTCCGCTGCCGGGACGGCGTCGCACATGGTGGTTGCGCCCCGGCCCCGCGCCGAGCCGTCGACGATGGCGACCGCCGCACCGTGCACCTGTTCGCTGAGCACGAGGTCCTCCAGGTCGGCGCCGAGCGATGCCAACGCCCGCCGGCGGTTCTCGAGGACCCTCGAGGGCTCGTCGCCCACGTGGAGCGCGAGGTTGAGGCTGCGGAAGGGACCCGTCGAGACCCCGCCCTCCCTGGTGGTGACCACCACGTCCACCCCGAGCGGCTCGAGCGCCCCCACGTGGAGAGCCTGCGCTCCGAACGTGGTCGAGACGGTCTTTCCAATTTCCTGCGTGGGTGTCCCTTCGGGGTCTGGGGTGGTCCTGCATGCCTGCTCGCGGATCGGGCGCCGCCGTCCGGCCCAGCGCCCCTCTGAGCACCATAGCCAAGACGCAGCTCGCCGAGGTCCGAAGCCCGAGTCCGAGTAGGATCCTCGTTGTCGATCGTCACCGGGGGGGTTGATGGACGTAGACGTAACCGAGAGTGCGTCCATTCTGTTCACGGACCTCGTCGGGTCTACGGAAACTTTGCAGTCCCTCGTGCCCGAGGATGCCGACCGGATCCGGCGGGCCCACTTCGGCACGCTGCGCCGGGCCGTCGCCGCCGCCGAGGGCCAGGAGATCAAGAGCCTCGGTGACGGGATCATGGTTGCCTTTCGGGCGGCGTCCAGGGCGATCTCTTGTGCAGTCGCGATGCAGCAAGCGGTGGACCTGCAAAACCGATGCAGCGAGCACTCCTTGCGGATTCGGGTGGGCATGAGCCTCGGCGAGGTGACGCGGGAGGGCGAGGACTACTTTGGCGATCCGGTCGTCGAGGCCTCCCGGCTCTGTGCGCGGGCCGAGGGCGGCCAGATCCTCGCGACGCGACTGCTGCAGATGGCGGCCGGTCGACGGAGCGTGCACGGCTTCACTTCGCTCGGCGAGCTCGAGCTCGAGGGACTGCTGGAGCCGGTGGAGGTCGTGGACATCGAGTGGGCGCCCCTGGCGGTCGACGAGAGAGGTTCCCGGGAGGACGAGATCGCGTTGCCGCGCCGGCTCGCGGATCGGCCCGACACCGGGGTGATCGGCCGTCCCGAGCAGCTCTCTGCCCTGGCGGATGCCTACAAGCGGGTTGCAAACTACCAGGGTCGCGAGGTGGTCCTCATCTCCGGAGAGGCCGGTCAGGGCAAGACCACCCTGGCGGCCGAGGCAGCACGCAGAGCCCACCGCGACGGTGCGATCATCTTGCTCGGCCGCTGCGACGAGGAGCTGGGCGCTCCCTATTCACCGTTCGCCGAAGCTCTGAGCCACTACATCTCGAACGCGCCTGACGAGGTGTTGGCGGCGCACGTAGCGGAGCACGGTGCCGAGCTGGCACGGCTGACGAGGGCACTCGGCTCTCGGATCCGAGCGCTTCCCAAGTTGAAGGAGGTCGACGCCGAGACCGGCCGCTACCTGCTCTATGCCGGGGTGCTCGGGATCCTGGCCTCGGCCTCGGAGAACCAGCCCGTGGTGCTGCTGCTGGACGACCTGCAGTGGGCCGACGTGGCCAGCCTCGAGCTGCTGCGCCACCTGGTGAAGGCGTCCGATGCACTTCGCCTGCTCGTCGTCGGCACCTACCGCGACACCGAAGTGTCCTCGAACCACGTCTTTTTCGAGACCCTCGCGGCACTGCGGCGAGAGCCCGGTGTCAGTCGGCTCGTCCTGCGGGGTTTCGACGATCGGGAGGTCGTCGCGTTCTTGGAGGCCCGGGCCGGACACGAGTTGGCCACCGACGGCGTCGTGCTGGCGCACGCCGTCCACGAGGAGACCGACGGCAACCCCTTCTTCGTGAGCGAGATGCTGCGACACCTCTCAGAAACGGATACCGCCGCCGCCGCCGACGGCGGGCGCTGGGCCCCGAAGGCTCCCGTGGCGACCCTGCTCCCGAGCAGTCTCAAGGAAGTGGTCACCTCCCGTGTGGCACGCCTCGGCCAGGACTCCTCGCGGGTCCTCGGTGTCGCAGCGGTCATCGGGCGGGACTTCGAGCTGACGCACCTGAGCCGGGTCACGGGTCGAGACGAGGACGAGCTGATCGACCTTCTCGACGCCGCGGGTGCCGCCTCGGTGGTCCGGGAGGTTCCCGACAGACCGGGGCATTACGCGTTTTGCCATGCGCTCGTCCAGCACGTCTTGTACCAGGAGCTGGGTCCGACCCGCAGGGCCCGGGCGCACCGGCAGGTGGCCGAGGTCCTCGAAGAGCTGTGCGGGCACGATCCGGGGCCCCGGGTGGGGGAGCTGGCGCACCACTGGTTCCATGCGACGCAGGTATCCGATGCCGAAAGGGCCGTTCGCTACTCGCACCTGGCAGGACTGGCCGCGCTCGATGCGCTGGCGCCGGTCGATGCGGTGCGCTACTTCCTCCAGGCCCTCGAGCTCTTGGACCAGCTTCCCGTGTCGGACCCGACGTTGGAGATGGACCTCGTCATCGACCTCGGCGTCGCCCAACGACAGGCCGGCATGGCGGACTTCCGGGAGACCCTGCTCAAGGCCGCCCGTCGGGCAAGGACGCTCGGGGACCGGGATCGGCTCGTCCGGTCGGCCCTGGCGAACAGCCGGGGCATGTACACCGCCCTTGGCGTGATCGACGAGGACAAGGTCGAGGTTCTCGAGTCGGCACTGCGGGCGGCTCCCGAGGGGGACAGCCACGAGCGTGCCCTGCTGCTCGCCACTCTGTGCTCCGAGCTTTCGTACGGACCACTCGACCCCAGACGGCTCGCCCTGGCGCATCAGACGTTGGAGATGGCGGAACGGTTGGCCGATCCGGCGACGCTGGTCGACGTCGTGAGCCTCGGGCTGCCACTCAGCATCCCGAGCATGCTCGAACAGCGCCGACGGGCGACCGGCCGGACCGTCGCAATGGCCCGGGACTTGGACGATCCGGCTCGCCTTTTTTGGGCGGTGTGCTTCGACCGCCTCAATTCCCTACAGGCGGGCGACTTTGAGCGCGGTCGCCAACAGCTGGACGTGATGACGAAGCTGAGCGATGAGCTTCGCCAACCCGTCATGCTCTGGGTGTCGGCCTACCATCGGGCGAGCGAGGCGTTGCTGCTCGGGAACAGCGCACACGCGGAGGAGCTGGCTACCCGTGCCCTCGAGCTCGGAACCTCGAGCGCGCAGCCCGACGCCTTTGGGTTCTATGGAGCCCAGCTGATGGTGACGAGGTACCAGCAGGGGCGTCTCGCCGAGCTCGCGCCGCTCATCTCCGACGTGGCCGAACAGAATCCCGGAGTTGCGGCGTATCAGGCCGCCGTGGCATTGGGCCACACGGAGGCGGGCAACGACGCGGAGGCGTTGGCCCTGCTCGAGCGGGCGTCGGCCGACGGGTTCGCGGGCATCCTGCGCGACGTGACGCAGCTGGACGCGGTGGCCATCTACGTCAGGGTCACCACCGAGCTCGGTGCCCGGGGTCCGGCCGAGCCCCTGTTGGCGTTCCTCGCCCCGTACCGTGAACAACTCGTCTTTCAGGGCGTGAGCGTGCATGACCCGGTCTCCTACTATCTGGGCGCGCTGTCGGCCGTCCTCGGCCGTGATGAAGCGGCGGAGTCGCACTTCGCCGAGGCCTTGGAGATGAGCATGCGGGGCCGGATGAGGTTCGCCCAGGCGCAGACCCAGCTCGCCTGGGGTCGAATGCTCATGGCGAGGCCCGCGGCCTCGCAACAGCACCGGGCACGCGCGTTCCTCGAGGAGGCCCGCGCAACAGCCTCCTTGCACGGCTACGGAGCCGTCGAGCGCCGCGCCCTCCGCGCCCTCCGCGCCCTCCAACACCCCCAGCGACACGAGAACATCTCGGGTTCGCAGGCCTGAGAGGTTGGCGACCGCCAGGAATTTGCGGTTTATATGGGGCGCACACCGCGGTGGTGTGGTCGGCTCCACGGCCGGGGCCTGGAGGAGGGAGGGCATGGTGAGGACGTTTCTACGAGCGAAGAACCTCGGACTGGCGACCGCCGGGGCCGTCTCGGGCCTGGTGGGCGGGTTCGCCATCGGCGGGGCCGGACCCATCGTCTCGGCGACTCCCGTGACGCAGGTCCCGTGCCTCGTCAACGGGCCGACGGGGCTCATCGCCGCCATCGACAACGCCAACACCGGCGGGGGCGGCACCCTCAACCTCGCGCGGGGCTGCACCTACACGCTGACCGCAGTCGACAACCCGACGGACGGCGGGAACGGCCTGCCCGTCCTCGCGAAGCCAATCACGATGACCGGCAGCGGCGGGACGAAGATCGTCCGCAGCAGCGCCACGGCCACGCCCGCCTTCCGCATCCTCGAGGTCGCCGAGGGCGCGACGGTGACCCTCACCGGGCTCACGATCTCCGGCGGCCTGGCGGCCGGCGAGGGATCCCAGGGTGGGGGCATCGACAACGAGGGCACCATCGCGACGCTGAGCAACGACACGATCTCGAACAACACCGCCGCCATCGGTGGCGGCCTGTTCAACAACGGCACCGTCACGACGCTGACCAACGACTCCTTCCTGGGCAACGCCGCTTCCGGCTCCGGAGGTGGCGTCGCCAACCTCGCGACCATCACGACGTTCGACTACGACACGGTCTCGAGCAACACGGGCGGCGGCGGCGCCGGGATCCTGAGCGGCGGGACGATCACCGCCCTCGACTACAGCACCATCTCGCACAACCAGCTCACGGCAAACGGCGCCGGCGGTGGCATAGCCAACAACTTCGGCACCATCCACATGAGCAACGACACGATCTCGGACAACTCGGCGACCGCCGGGCCTCAGGCGTCCGGGGGCGGCATCGACAACTCCGGTCTCCTGACGCTCGCCGCCAGCTCGGTCACCGGCAACGTCGCCACCGGTGTGGGAGGAGGACTCCGGAACGAGGAGCAGGCCGACGACCCCTTCGTCTTCACGGTGACGACGACGCTCATCAAGGGCAACACCGTCACCTCTCCCGCCGGGCCGGCCACCGGTGGTGGCGTCTACAACGCGGGCGAGCTCAACCTGACCAACAGCACGGTGGTGTCCAACCAGGCGACGACGTCCACCGGCCGGGCCGTGGGGGCGGGGCTCTACAACGCCGGTTCCCTGACCCTCACCAATGCCGGGGTCAGCACCAACGTGGTCTCGGATCCGGGTGGCGAGGCCGAGGGTGGTGGCCTCTACGTCGACGAGGGTTCGACCAAGACGGCTCTGGTCGGCAGCACCGTGGTGGGGAACCGGGCCGTCGGCGCACAACCCCACGGTGGGGGGATCCTCTACTCGGGCGGCGCCCCCGTGTCGCTCACGGCCACGGCCGTGGCGGCCAACAAGCCCGAGAACTGCTTCCCGATCGGCAGCGTCACCGGCTGCTCCGGCTGACCCGCCGGCGGGGCGGAGGCGGTCCGACCCGGCCTACGCGACGTCGCCCAGGCCGCTCTCGCTCTCCCCGCCGGGGCTGAGGTTGGCGATGTCCACCACCTCGGAGCTCGGCGGGACCGGCGCACGGACCCGGGCGCCGTAGTGCGAGAGCGTGATGGACACGCTGCCCACGCCGCTCCCCGGCGGCGTCGACTGCAGGCGGGCCACGTGCCCTTGGTCGTCGATCCACACCGTGACGTGCGTCTTGGCGTCTCCCGACCTCGGGGAGAGCGCCGAGATCTGGTACCCGACCGACTGGGAGAACGTGGTGGCCTTCGAGGCGGGGGCGCCGTTCGCCGCCTTGCGCAGGTCCACCGTGACCGCGTACCGGTGCGTCGTGGCAGCACCGAGCTGTGCCGTGCCCTCGGGCACCGCCTTGACCGTCCCCCACGCGATCTCGTCGAGTAGGAGCGCCGCGTTCACGGCCTCCACCTGGTTCACGAACTGGGGAATGGGCGAGCCCGGGCCCGGCTTCTCGTTGAGCCCTGCGGAGATCCACGACTTGCCGGCCGGGAGCGCCGAGGCGCCGGTCGCCGGCGGCGGCTCCCGCACGTACAGCGCCTGGGGGATGAAGACGACCTGTTCGGTGCCGGTGGACTCGCGGAGCTCGACCTTGCCCTGGATGGCCGACAGGTCGTAGGTGCCCCGCCCCGAGATGCTGGGCTGACTCTTGCCGAGCAGCCTTCCGGGCGTGAGGTCGAGGGCGACGGTCTCCGTCAGCCGGCCGGTGTCGGCGGCGGCCTGGACGACGGCGCGCACCTCGGGTGACGCCGAGGGGAGGCCGGTGGTGGTCGTGGTGGACGAGGGCGCGGTCGTGGCGCCGGCACCTCCCGAGGCGACGACGGTCGCCGCGACGGCGACAGCCGCCAACCCGGCGACGCGCCGGACCCGGCCCCGAGCGGTCACGGCCCTAGACCAGCCCCGCCTGCTGGACGAGCTGGGCGGCCAGCTGGTCGTTGCCGAGCGCCACGACGTTGATCGTCGCCGGTGAGATCGTGTCGAGCGGCGTGAGGGCCGGGTTGGGGGCGATCCCGGGCCGGGCCGGGTACTCGAAGTCGTCGCTGTTCGAGATGATGCGCTGACCGGTCGGGCTGACGAGGAACCGGAGGAATGCCTCGGCCTCCGGTTTGTGCGCGCTCGAGGCCAGCACGGCCGCACCGGAGACGTTCTCGACCGAGCCCACGTTGTGGTCCGGGAAGTAATAGAGCGCGCTGTGCATCGCCCCTTTGCCAACCTCCAGCTGTAACCGGTACCAGTAGTACTGGTTGATGATCCCCGCGGCCACGTCGCCCCGGTTGACGGCGGCCGCCACCCCCTCGTCGTCCTGGTAGATCTCGGCGTTGCGCTTGAGCCCGGCGAGCCACTGCTGCGCCTCGGCCTTGCCGTACGTCGCGATGACCGCCCCGACCAGGGGGAGAAAGTCCGAGTCGGTCGGGGCGACGGCGACCTTGCCCTTCCATTGTGGCTGAGCCAGATCGAGCAGTGACGTCGGGAGGTCGCCGGGCTTGACCAGGGCCGGGTCGTAGGTGAGGGCGCTCACGCGCCGGGCCACCCCGACCCAGCGCCCCGAGGGGGAGCTGTCCTGGGTGGGCACCTGGTCGAGCACGTCCGCGCTCAGCTTGGACAGCAGCCCGTGCTCCTGGAGGTCCATCAGCTCGGGGGAGTTCTCGGTGAGGTAGACGTCCGCCGGCGACGCGCCATCCTCCTGGAGGATCTGATCGGCCAGCACCACGCCGTCGTTGGTGCGGACGCTCACGTGGATGCCGGTCTCGCGGGTGAATGCCGAGACCAGGGCGTCGGTGAGCTGGGGGTGCTGACCGTTGTAGAGGACGATGGAGCGGGCGTCGCCCCCGCTCGCGCACCCGCCGAGCGACGCGGCCAGGAGGACCACCCCGAGGCACGCCGGCGCGACCCGGCGCCAACCGATCCGGCCTCTTCTCATCCGTCTTCGACCCCTTCGGCGCCGCCGCTCCCGTAGACCGAGACGGGACCCGACACGTCCAACGCGACGAGCTCCCCGACCCGGGGCGCCCGGTGGCTGAACACCTTGGCCGTCACGACCGGCGCGTCGGTGCCGGCCCCGTCGTCGAGACCGGTCCCGACCGGGGTGAGCCGCACCAAGGTCTCCGGCCCGTAGTAGGTGCAGCCGGTCACCCGGCACCGCACCTGGGTGGCGCAGTCGTCGGTGACCGAGCCGTCCGGCAGAGGGTGGACGTCGATCTGCTCGGGGCGGATCACGACGTGGACGGCACCCTCGGCGCCCTCGTCGGCGATCGGCAACGTTCCGAGCGCGCACCGGACGAGTCCGCGCGCAGCCTGCCCGGGGATGACGACCGCCTCGCCCACGAAACGGGCGACCTCGAGATCTGCCGGAGCGGCGTAGAGGCGGGAGGGCGTCGCGGTCTGGACCAGTCGCCCGTCGCGGAGGACCGCCACCTCTCTTCCCATGGAGAGCGCCTCCGCCTGGTCGTGCGTGACGAGCACGGCCGTGGTCCCCTCCTCGGCGAGGGCATGGAGCACGGCCTCGCGGGTCTCGACCCGCAGGGCCGCGTCGAGCCCGGAGAACGGTTCGTCCAGCAGCACCAGCCGGGGACGTGGGGCGAGGGCCCTCGCCAGCGCCACCCGGCGCTGTTCTCCGCCCGACAGCTCGTGCGGCAGACGGCTGGCGTAGTCACGTCCGAGGCCCACGAGGGCCAGCATCTCGTCGATCCTGCGGCCGGCCTTCCGCTCGGCGCGTGGCAGGCCGAAGCCGACGTTGCCCGCGACGTCGAGGTGGGGGTAGAGCGCGCCCTCCTGCGCCACGTAGCCGACGGCGCGGCGTTCTGGCGGGAGGTGCTGGACTCGTGCCTCGGCCACGACGGCGCCGCCCACCTCGATGCGTCCCTCGTCGGGAGCGATGAACCCGATGATCAGCCGGAGCAGAGTCGTCTTGCCGCTCCCGGACGCCCCGAGGATCGCGGTGAGCGTGCCCTCGGGGACGAGGAGGTCGACCCCGCTCAGCACGAGACGGGCACCGTAGGCCTTGCCCACGCCCCGGCATCGGAGCTCGGCCACCTCAGGTCCCTCCCGTCGCGCGGGTCCTGCCGAAGCGGCTCATGAGCACGTAGGTGGCGGTGAGGGCGAGCACGATCAGGACCGCCCCGTAGGGCGCCGCGGCAGCGAAGGCCACGGTGCGGCTGTTCGCCCAGAATTGCGTGCCGAGGGTGTACATGCTCGGCGGTAGCAGGATCTGTGCGGTGGAGAGGTCGCCGAGCACGAAGGCGAACACCAGCACGGCGCCCGCAGCCAGGCCGGGCCGCACGAGCGGCACGGTGACTCTCCAGAGCGTGCGGAGAGGTCCGAGGCCGAGAGCGCGCGCCGACTCCTCCATGGCCGGCTCGATCAGCCCGAGGGTGCTGCGCAGGGCCACCACGGCGAAGGGCACGAACAACATGGCCTCCGCGAGGACGAGTAGGGCCACGCTGCCGTAGAGGGGCCGTACGTAGTGGCTTGCGGCGTACGCGAGCGCGATGCCGGCCACGAGGTCGGGCAGCGCGAAGGACAGGTACACGCTCCGCTCGAGCAGGGTCGAGACCCTTCCTTTGTAACGCACCGCCAGGATGGCCATCGGCAGGGCGAGGAGGAGAGCCACGACGGCGGCGCCGAGCCCGAGCAGGATCGAGGTCAAGGTGGCGGGCCACAGGTACTGCAGGTTCGCCGCGGCACTCGACAACGCCGCGCTGCTGCTCTGGGTGAACCAGTAGACGAGCATGCCGACGGGGATGCCGAGGCTGATCGCGACGAGCACGCCCAACCCGACGAGGACCACGGGTGCGCTGCGCCCGAGCTCGTAGCGCACGGCGCCCCGGCGGACACCGTGGCTCAGCCGGGTGTAGTTGGCACCGCCACGGAGGCTGTTCTCGATGAGGAGGACGACGAGGCACAAGACGATGGAGAAGAACGAGAGGGCGGCTGCGCCCGAGGCGCTGAAGCTGATCTGGTACTGCGCGTAGATGTTGAGCGTGAACGTCTGGTACTTGAGCGCCACGAAGGCGTCGAACTCGACCAGCGCGTCGAGGGCCACCAGCAGCAGTCCCCCGAGGAGCGCAGGTTGGATCTGCGGTAACACGACGCGGGTGAAGGTCCTCCAGGCTCCGAGCCCGAGTGATCGGGCGGTCTCCTCCAAGGCGGGGTCCATGACCCGGAGGGAGGCGGCGACCAGGAGGAAGACGATCGGGTAGTAGGAGAAGGCGACGATGCCGGCGGCCCCGCCGAATCCCTGGAGCCACGTGCCGATCGTCGCCCAGGCGTAGCTGGTCACGAACAGGGGCACCATGAGCGGTGCCACGAGCAACAGTGCCCAGAGGCGGCGCGCCGGCAGCCGGGTCCGCTCGACCAGCCACGCGGCCGCGACCCCGAGGAGCCCGCAGACAGGCGTGGCGACGAGCGCGACGAGGAGGGTGTGTCCGAGGAGGCTGAGCGAGGAGGAGTTCTTGATCGAGGCCCACGCGCCCGACCAGCCACCCTGGAAGGCCTGGACGATCGTGAAGACGACCGGCAGGATCACGATCAGGGCGACCACCAGGCAGACGACGAACAGCCCGCGCGGGACGTTCGCGATGCGTCTTCCGGATGCCGTCGGTGACATGATTAGTGGGGTTCACCCGGTGGGATGCGGGCGGTACGCCCGCTCTGGTCGCCGACCGACCTCCATCCCGGGAAGCACCACCGTATTGTAGGAGCAACGACGATCGTATTTGAGGGCGTCCTAATCCCGAAGGGACTCCTGCATGCTCCGAGAGCGTTCTGCCGGCGGCCCCAACTCGCCCGGACGGCCGGTTTTCCGTGACGGGCGATTTTGACCCCTTACTACTACGCCGTGTAGAACAGCAGGCTGTTGCCGACGGGACGGGAGGACGTGATGGTCGATAGAGGACAGGCGAGAAGAGCGTTGCTCGTCATCTCGACCATGGTCAGCCTGCTCATCTTCGCGCTCGGCTCCGGCTCGGCGGGCGCGCTCTCGCCGAGCGCGGGTGCTCAGATCAATCGGTCCGTGCCGACGACGATTCAGGACATCCCTCTCACCAACCAGCTCGATCAGCCCGTCAGCCTCGCGACGTGGAGCGGAAAGACTGTCGTGCTCGTTCCCTTCCTGACGCTCTGCTCGGACATCTGCCCTCTCACCACCGGTATCCTGTACCAGGTCCAGCGTGCGCTTAGTAAGGACCACGTCTCCTCGCAGGTGGAGATCGTCGAGCTGACGGTCGATCCTGGGCGTGACGATCCCGCCCGGCTTGCCGCGTACGCCAACCTGACTGGCGCTACTTGGCAGCTGGTCACCGAATCGCCGACAGATCTGGCCACGATCGCCAAGTTCTTCGGCTTCTCGTACCAGAAGGTGCCCGAGGACAACCCACCCGACATCGACTGGCTGACCGGCAAGCCCCTGACCTACGACATCGATCATTCCGACGGCTTCGTCGTCATCGATCCCAAGGGAGTCGAGCGGTTCGTGAACGGTGCTGCCCCCGACTTCAAGGGCCGTCTCAACCCCAAGCTCGAGCACTTCCTCTCGCCGCTCGGACACCAGCATCAGGAGCACCCGGCGAAGCCGAGCTATACGGCCTCGACCGTCCTCGGCGCCCTCGGACTCTCGCTGCATCGCAACCTGGCGGCCGCTGGTTGAGCAGGTTCGGCCACACCCGCCGCCAGCTTCGGTGGGCCGCACCGCTGGCCCTCGCCTCGCTGGCGCTCGCGGCATGTGGCGGCGGGTCGCCGAGCTCGAGCGTAACGACGTCCCGGCCGAGCGGGCCCACCTACGAGGTCACCACGGCGAAGGTCGGAAACCTCGGGACGATCCTCGTCGACGGCAAGGGCTACACGCTCTATCTCTTTGTGCCCGACGACGCGTCTGGCCGGTCGACGTGCTTCGGCCTCTGCGCAGCGCAGTGGCCACCGCTCACCCTTCCGAACGGCGTAAGTGCGGGGGTCGCCGGAAGGGGAGTGAACCCCCAGCTCCTCGGCCTGGCCACCAGGCCGGGGGGTTCCCGTCAGGTCACCTACCACGGTTGGCCTCTGTACCTCTGGCCCAACGACACCCAACCGGGTCAGGCGACCGGGCAGGGCATCAACAACCTCGGCGGGCTCTGGTACGTCGTGAGCCCCTCCGGCAATCCCGTGCGCTGACCACCGTCCGGACTAGGCGCCCGTGGGCTCCTCCAGGGGGAGGAGCGGCGTCCCGCAGGCGCACATGTACGTCGAGTCGGACGCGACCCCCGGACAGTGGCACTCGGCCTGGATGACGATCCGGCAGTTGCACTCTTGATGGGTGCAGGTGAGGATCATTCCCTGGGTGTACTCGGGCACTCCTACCTCACTTTGCGGCCTCGCCGACGGGTCGATCACCGACGCGATCGCGTCGGCTTGCGGGCGGGACCCGGAAGGGCCTGTCGCAAGATCTCGGCCTGATCCACGGACACGGTCCTCGCGAAGCGCTCGAGGGTCGTGTCGGGATCACCGCTGGCTTCCAATGCCTCCCACATCAACTGCGCGCCGTGCTCGCCCTGGGTGCTGACCGCCGCGAAGCGCACGGTGCGACCCTCGAGTCGTCTTTGCAGCAGACCCTTGTTGGACAGACGGTCGAGGACCGTTGCCACCGTGGTGTAGGCGTGGTCGGGGAGGCGGTCGGCAACTGCCCGGCCGGTCCGCTCCTGGCCGGGGCGCTCCCAGAGGATCTCCATCACCCTTTGCTCGAGCTGACCGAGCCGCATCGTGCCGCATCGGCAGTCGACGCAGGTGCACGGCGAGCACGTGCACCTCGGGTTGTCGCACGTTGTCGTCATGCTCATTGCCAGCACCCGTCCAGTGGCGGCCGACGTCGACTCGGGCATCGATTGCCCAGGTCCCACTCACACCATTCCGACGAGCATATAAGCCATCGTCACACACATGGCGATGTGGCACGCGACCTCGAGTCGTGGGGCTACCGGGTGCTCTTCGCCCCGCTCCTCAGTCGGCTCCCTGCTCCCGATCGCCTCGCAGGTCGGTGCCGAGCCCGCACCGACTGCGGAGAGCGCCACGATCCTCGACCGTGAGACCTTCCCGATCGCGTCGAGCTGCCGGACGGCCGATCCGAGCAGCACGACGACGAGGAACAACGTAAGGAGCGGGTCGCCCACGCTCGGAGCGCCGGAGGTCGACATGCCCGTCATGTGTTCCGAGGACGACGTCGGCGTGCCCAACCAGTACATGTAGAGCATCGAACAGGCCATGACCATGTGGATGAGCGGGTGCGCCACATGGTCCGGACCGGCAGACGCCCGAAGCCCGTTGTTGGCCACGTGCCGCAGGGTGAAGTACAGGAAATACAGCGCCATGACGGCGAAGACGGCCTCCCACAGCCCGACGGCAAGCACGTTCCAGTCCGGGACGAGCATCCCGACCATTGCGAACCCCATGAGCCCGTGGGCGACGTCGACATCGGAATGGTTCCGGCGACCCAGGCGCGCGGCGAGGACCGACCGCACCAGGCAGTAGATGGACACCGCGATCATCAGGGCGGCGAAGGTGTACGCGAGCCACGTGGGATCCGACACCGGTCAGACCGCCTTCGCGAGCTGGCCGGCGGTCCCAATCCCCGGCGTGGACGCGGCCTGGGTCGCGGGATGTGGCCGCAACGGCCAATAGGCGAGGGCCAGCACGACGAGGAGAGGACCGGAATTGGGGTCGGTCGCGCCACCCGCGAGGATCATTCCGAGGTTCTGACCGAAGAGCCAGATCACGGCTGCCGTGACCATCGCCACGACCAGGGTGGCTCGTACGAAGGGTGGAGGGAGGAAGATCGCGACGGCCACGACGAGGAAGGTGGCGGTCAGGACGACGGCGACCGTGAGCCCCTGCTGGGAGATGAGGGATTCGACGTGACGGTCCAGGGTGGCCAGCCAGCTCGGCTCACCCTGGCTCGCATGGTCGATGACGTCGCGGACGCCCTGAGGCGACCGCCCCGAGCCGATCATCGTGAGGAACGCCATAAGGGCCCAGAGGACCGCCCACATGGCCTTGGAGGCGACCTCGCCCACTCCTCGGGCGGCCACGGACAAGGAGTGTGCCCCGCCACGCTCGGCGGGCCACAGGACCACCGCAAGGAGGGCGTAGAAGAGCACGGCTCCCGGGCCTCCGCCGATCGGTGTTCCGTCTCCGTGGAGCACCCCACCGAGGCCCTCGCCGAACCACCAGACGCCGAGCGACCAGACGATGGAGGCGGCCAGGGCGGGCTTCACGGTCCGCCGGCCCGCGATCCCCAGTCCGATGAGGACTTGGATGAGCGCGAAGAGCCCGTTCGTGAGGCCCGGGTGGTAAGAGACGATCGAGGCGTTCCAGTGGATCGACTGGGCGATGGTCTGCGGGTTGCCGTCTGCCGTGGCGTTGAGCATCCCGCTGAACCCGCTCCGGCCGGTCGTGAACATGAAGGGCTGTAGCTGGAGCACCCCGTCGATCAGCCAGAGCCCGGCCAGCGTGAGCTGCAGCAGCCGGCGCCGGTCCGTCGTGCGCCGTTGCCCCACATCGGTGGCGCAGACGGGAGCCGGGCGCTCTACGGTGACGCGTTCGCTCTGGAGGGTCATGTCGGCTTGTGGTTGGGGTTCGGGCCTTGGTCGCCGGCCGCCCCGGTTTTGGTCCTTACTACGCTGCGTAGTTAGACTCTCCATTTTGTACCAGAACCGGAGGGGGTCGCCAAGTCCCGCTTGGCCGACCACGAGCGGGAGGGTTCTAGGATCGCCGGCGTGCCATCGGAACCGCGAGACCAGGTCACGCTCGGCGTCGCCGGGATGCACTGCGCTTCGTGCGTTGCCCTTCTCGAGGAGGTGCTCGTGGAGGAGCCCGGCGTCGTACGCGCCACCGTCGACCTCGACGCCGGCAGCGCCACGGTGACCTTCGATCCCTCCGAGGTCGATGCGGGCAGGCTCTGCGCCCTGGTGACCGAGCAGGGCTACCCGGCGTCCGTGACCTCGAGCGTCACCTCCTAGCGCCGGCCAGATGGCGCTCACTGCGAGCCGCGCCCCGGCGACCACCACGTCGCCACGAGAGGTCTCCCTCACGATTGACGGAATGACGTGCGGCGCCTGCGCGGCTCGCATCGAGCGGCGCCTCAATCGCCTCGACGGTGTGCAGGCCCGGGTGAACTATGCGACCGAGCGCGCCACCGTCGTCCTGCCGGACGACCTGGCGATCGACCAGCTGATCCGAACCGTCTCCGCGACGGGGTACTCGGCCCAGGTCGTGGGCGACGAAGCGCAGGAGGTTGCGGCGGACGCTGATGAGATGGATCGGCGGGTCCGCTCGTTGCGCCGCCGCCTCATCGTCTCTGCGCTCCTGTTCATGCCGCTCTGCGACACGTCCATCGCCTTCTCGATCGTGCCGACGTTGCGGTTCCCCGGCTGGCAGTGGCTGCTCGTGGTCTTGGCCGCCCCCGTCGTGACCTGGGCCGCCTGGCCCTTCTATCAGGCGGCGGTGCGGAACGCCCGACACGGCGTGGCGACGATGGACACGCTCGTCTCGATGGGCATCCTCTCGGCCACCGGCTGGTCGTTGTACGCGATGTTCTTCCGGGACACCGACCGTTCCGCCGAGTCTGCGATCTACGTGCTGGTCCATCGGTCGGGGGGCTCGATCTACCTGGACGTGGCCGCCGGGGTGACCACGTTCCTGCTGCTCGGCCGATACTTCGAGGCGTGGTCGAGGAAGCGGAGCGGCAGCGCGCTGCGTGCCCTCGCCACGGTCGGGGCGAAGGAGGCCACGGTCCTTGACGATTCGGGCGTCGAGTCCAGGCGCCCGACCGCGGAGCTCGGTGTCGGGGACAGGTTCGTCGTACGACCCGGCGAGACGGTCGCGACCGACGGCGAAGTCGTCGCCGGACAGACCGCCGTCGATCGTCGCGTCATGACGGGCGAATCGGTGCCTGCGGAGGCCGGCCCCGGCGACGGCGTCCTCGGGGGGACGGTCGCGCTCACCGGTCGCATCGTGGTCCGGGCGACCAAGGTGGGTGGGGATACCCAACTGGCCCAGATGCTGCACCTTGTCGAGCGTGCCCAAAACGAGAAGGCCGCCGTGCAGGAGTTGGCCGACCGCATCGCCAACGTGTTTGTCCCGCTGGTCGTCGGCGTAGCCCTGATCACCCTTGTCTCGTGGTGGATGGCCACCGGTTCGGCGTCGGCCGCCTTTAGCCCGGCGTTGTCGGTGCTGATCATCGCGTGCCCGTGCGCCTTGGGGCTGGCCACGCCTGCGGCCCTGTTCGTGGCGTCGGGGACGGGAGCCCGCTTCGGCATCTTCTTCAAGGGCTATCGCTCCCTCGAGGCCTCTCGTGCGGTCGACACGGTCGTCCTCGACAAGACCGGCACCCTTACCGAGGGTCGGATGGCGGTCGCCCACGTCGAGCCCACTCCCGGCACGGCTCGCAGCACGCTGCTCCGCCTTGCCGGCGCGGTCGAGGCTGCATCGGAGCACCCCGTGGGCAGGGCCATCGCAGCTGCGGCCGCCGAGGAGCTCGGGGCACTTCCGATGGTCGAGTCCTTCCTTGCGCAGCCGGGGTTGGGTGCGAGCGGTGTCGTCGACGGGGAGTGCGTCTCCGTCGGACGCCCCGGCCGCGACGACGACGCGGGCGACCTGGGCCCCTCGATAGGGAGCCTCTGTCGGGCCTGGGAGGAGCGGGGATGCACCGTGGTGGTGGTACGGCGCGGAGGCAGTTTCATCGGGCTGCTCGCGGTATCCGACGTCGTCCGCCCATCGGCCGCCCCCGCCGTGTCCCGCCTGCGACGCCTCGGTCTCGACTGCCTGCTGTTGACCGGAGACAGCGAGACGACCGCTGGAGTTGTCGGCGAGTCCGTCGGCGTCGACAGGGTCGTCGCTGGAGCGCTCCCGACCGAGAAGGTGGCGATGATCCGCCAGCTCCAAGGCGAGGGTCGGTCGGTGGCCATGGTGGGAGACGGGGTCAACGATGCACCGGCCCTGGCCGTCGCCGACCTCGGCCTGGCGATCGGCTCGGGCACCGATGTGGCCATCAACGCCGCGGACCTGATCATCGTCCGCAGCGACCTCCGGGTCGTCGCGACCGCCATCTCTCTCGCTCGGCGGACTCTCAGGACGATCCGGGGCAACCTCGCCTGGGCGTTCGCGTACAACCTGGTCGCGATACCAGTCGCCGCGGCCGGCCTGCTCAACCCCCTCATCGCCGGCGCGGCGATGGCCCTGTCGTCGGGATTCGTGGTCTGGAACAGTTCGCGCCTGGGCCGGATCCCCCCGCCGTAAGGCACGGCGAACCTCGGCGACAGCCGTGGTCCGCCGGCGCGCCGCCGGGGTCGGGCGAGCTTCGGCGGGACCTCGGTACCGAACCGGCGCAGCGACCCGCGCCCCCTTGCGTCGATCCTCGTATCCTACGCCACGTGGATTCGTACCCACGAGGCTCCTACAGCGATACTGCAGATTCCGACGAGGCCCGGCAGCGGCCGAGATCGGCGTCCGACCACGTGGGCGAGCGGTTCTCCGTCGAAGGCGTCGGTGCCGTACCGATCGTGGGCGACCGCCGCGGTGACCCGGAGGCTCCGGGCGTGGTCTTCCTGCACGGCGGGGGCCAGACCCGCCACTCGTGGGGCGGGGCCGCCGCGGCCGTGGCCGATCGCGGCTGGCAGGGGATCACCGTCGACCTGCGGGGCCACGGTGAATCGGGCTGGGCGGCCGACGGCGACTACCGGGTCCTCAGCTTCGCCGGCGACGTGCGAGAGGTGCTGCGCGGTCTGCCCCCGGGCCCCGTGCTGGTGGGCGCCTCGCTCGGCGGGTTCACCTCGATGGTGCTTGCCGGGGAGCTCGTCCCGGGCATCGCCCGCGCCGTCGTGCTGGTCGACATCGTGCCGGACATGGAGCCGGCGGGCGCGGACCGGATCCGCGACTTCATGGTCGACCGGTCCTCCTCCGGGTTCGGGTCGCTCGAGGAGGTGGCCGACGCCATCGCCGCCTACAACCCGCACCGCCCCCGACCGGCGGACCTCGACGGGCTCCGCAAGAACCTCCGCCTCCGGGGGGACCGCTGGTACTGGCACTGGGACCCCGCCTTCATGGACACCGCGTCGTCGCTCCGCCCGTCCGAGGTGATGGACGTCGAGCGGATGCACGCCGCCGTGGGGCAGATCGTCGCCGGCGGCGTCCCCGTGCTCCTCGTCCGCGGCCGGATGAGCGACCTGGTGAGCCAGCGCAAGGCCGGCGAGTTCCTCGCACGGTTCCCGGAGGTCGAATTCGTCGACGTCTCCGGCGCCGGGCACATGGTCGCCGGGGACCGCAACGATGCTTTCACCCGGGCCATCCTGGACTTCCTCGATCGGCACGCCACGACGCCGGGGTGAGGCTGGCCTCGTCGTTGAGAGCGGGCGACGGGAATCGAACCCGCGTTCTCAGCTTGGGAAGCTGATGTTCTGCCTCTGAACTACGCCCGCGGGCGGACGCCACACTATCGTCTTCCTGCTGTGACGTTGTTCTGCGCCACGTTCTGTGCCCCGCCCGGTGGTGAGCCCGCCGGGCGCCGCCCCTCGCTACTGGGCCACGAGTATCAGGAGGACCCTTGCCCGTAAGGATCGCCATCGGCCTGTCCATCACGGTGATCGCGCTCGTCGTCGCCGGTCGCCGGTTCCACTGGGTGTCCCGTCTCGTACGCTCCGGCCGGGCGGATCCGAAGCGGGCGCGAGGCAGCGTCTTTCCCAAGGCGGAGGCCGAGGTCACCGAGGTGGCCGGTCAGCGCAAGCTCCTCCGGTGGACGATCCCCGGCGTGGCCCACTTCTTCACGATGTGGGGCTTCACCATCCTGCTGTTCACGATCGTGGAGGCCTACGGCTGCCTCTTCCAGCGCGACTTCCACTTCCCGGGCATCGGGCACACGGCGGTCCTCGGGTTCCTCGAGGACTTCTTCATCACCGCCGTGCTGCTGGCGCTCATCACCTTCACCATCATCCGGCTCATCAACGCGCCGAGGCGGCGGGAGCGGACCTCACGCTTCTACGGCTCCCACACCGGTGCTGCGTGGCTGGTGCTGGCCATGATCGCCTTGGTCATGATCACCCTCCTCCTGTACCGGGGTGCGCAGGTCAACACGGGGTACTTCCCGTTCGGCTGGTGGGCCTTCGCCTCGCACATCGTCGGCCAGGCCCTCCACCCCCTCGGCACGGGGGTCAACAGCGTGCTCGAGGTCACGTTCCTGCTGCTCAACATCGCCGTCATCGTCGGCTTCCTCGTCTTCGTCTCGTACTCCAAGCACCTGCACATCTTCGTGGCGCCGATCAACGTCGCCTTCTCCCGGCGGCCCCGGGCGCTCGGAGCGCTGTACTCCACCCCGGACATGGACATGGAGAACGTCACCGAGGACACCGTCTTCGGCGTCGGCCAGATCGACCATTTCTCCTGGAAGCAGATGCTCGACCTCGTCACCTGCACCGAGTGCGGCCGCTGCCAGTCGGTGTGCCCCGCCTGGAGCACGGGGAAGCCGCTCTCTCCCAAGCTGCTGATCATGGGTCTCCGGGACAACATGTTCTCGTCCGCGGGCCGCCTGCTCGCCGCTCCGGGAGGCTCCAACGGGTCCGGCGAGTCGGCCAACGGCTCGAGCTCCGCAGAGGGCGAGCCCGAGAGCCTGGTCCCGAGGGTCATCGATCCCGACGTCCTGTGGTCCTGCACCACCTGCGGCTCCTGCGTCGAGCAGTGCCCCGTCGACATCGAGCACGTCGACGCGATCGTCGACATGCGGCGCTACGAGGTGCTGATGGAGTCGCGCTTCCCGACCGAGGCGGGGCTGATGCTGCGCAACATCGAGAACCAGGGCGATCCGTGGGGTCTCGGCCAGGCCAAGCGCGCGGAGTGGACCGAAGTCCTCGACTTCGAGGTCCCCGTGGTCACCGACTCCATCCCCGACGACGTCGAGTACCTCTTCTGGGTGGGGTGTGCCGGGGCCCTCGACGAGCGGGCCCGTAAGGCGACCCAGGCCACCGCCCGCATGCTCCACAAGGCCGGGGTCACCTTCGCCATCTTGGGACCCAAGGAGTCCTGCACCGGCGACCCCGCCCGCCGCCTCGGCAACGAGTACCTCTACCAGGAGCAGGCCAAGATGAACGTCGCCACCCTGAGCGAGGTGGGGGCCCGCAAGGTCGTGGCTTGGTGCCCCCACTGCTTCAATTCCATCAAGAACGAGTACCCGGCCCTGGGCGGGGACTTCGAGGTGATCCACCACACCCAGCTGCTCGAGCACCTCGTCTCGAGCGGGCGGCTGGCCCCCCGTGGGTTCCAGCGCACCGTCACCTACCACGACCCGTGCTACCTCGGCCGCCACAACCGGGTGTTCGACGAGCCCCGGTCGGTCCTGGATGCCATCCCCGGCGTCGAGCAGGTGGAGATGCGCCGGTGCCGGGAGCGGGGCTTCTGCTGCGGCGCCGGAGGTGCCCGCATGTGGATGGAGGAGAGCATCGGCAAGCGGGTCAACATGGAGCGCACGGAGGAGGCCCTGGGCACCGGGGCCGACGTCGTCTCGACGGCGTGCCCCTATTGCATGATCATGCTCGACGACGCGGTGCGGGCCAACGCCAAGGAGGACGAGGTGAGGGTGCTCGACCTCTCCCAGGTGGTGGAGGAGTCCCTCAGCTCCTGACGATGCCGTAGGCCCGCTCGGGCCACAGGCGCAGCAGGATGCGGTGCTGGTCCACCATGGCCTGGCGGAACTCGTCCCAGTCGTCGTGCTCGCCCTGGATGCGCCGGTACATGGCGACGAGCTCCTCCACGGTCTGGTCGTGGGTCGAGGTGGCGACCGGTGAGAGCTCGGCCCTGGCCTCCAGCACCACGTACTCCCAGAAGCTGTCGCCCCCTACGTGGAGGGCGACGCGGGGGTCGCGACGGATGTTGCGGGTCTTGACCCGGTCGTCGGTGATCGAGATCTCGGCGGATTCGCCGGTGGCCGGATCGCGGGTGAGCGAGTACAAGATGTTGCTCAGGTGAGGTCGACCGTCGGGGGAGGCGGTGGCAAGTATCCCCTGGTTGTGGCCCCTCGCCATCTCGAGGGCGACCGTCAGCTCCATATGGTCTCCGGGAGGTCTTTCGTGGTCCCTGGTGGCTTTCGTGGTCCCTAGTGGTAAGCGCGGGCGTCGGCGTCGCGCAGCCTCGCCGCCATGGTCGCGAGCAACTTGCGGCTGAGCGACGGGATCGCCTCGACCACGCCGGCGAATTCCCGCTGGCCGAGGACGAGGAGGCGCATGTCGGTGTCGGAGACGACCGAGGCCGAGCGGGGGCGGCGGTCCAGCAGCGCAAGCTCGCCGAAGTACTGGCCGGGGCCGAGGGTAGCCACACGCCGGTTGTTGCGCCGCACCGAGGCGGTGCCCTCGAGGATGAAGAAGAACTCCCGCCCGATGCTGCCCTCCTTGACCAACTCCTTGCCCTTGGACACGGTGACCTCGGCGGAGGCTCGGCGGAGCATCCGCAACTCCTTCGCGCTGCAAGAAGAGAAGAGCCAGATGCTCGAGAGGTCCGTGCTGGGGCTGCTGGGCATGCCCAGAGGCTACCGACGGTTTGCCTTCTCAGCAGGGATCCGGGCTGGATCGGGCCTCGATCCGGCCGCCGGCAACGGATCAGGCCTGGGGTGCGGAGCATCTCCCGGGCGTCGCTACCAGTTCACATTCTGGTAACACGCGCGTAGCAACTCAGAAATCCCTCGCCACCATACTGACGGCCGACGGCGTGCCTGCAGGGTACCCGCAACCACGGATCGATATGCCATCGGCAGGGTCGGTGGATCGACCGAGAGGGAGGAGAACAGCGCATCGTGCTTGGGGCCACATGGATTGCATACCCGTCTTGGCTCAACCCCGGGGACAACGCTTGGCAGCTGACTGCGGCAACGTTCGTCGGTCTGATGAGCCTCCCAGGCCTGGCCGTGCTGTACGGCGGCCTGGTTCAGCGCAAGTGGGTCGTCAACACGATGCTGATGGCCTTCTCCGGCTTCAGCCTGGTGCTCATCGTGTGGGTGCTCTGGGGCTTTCAGATGGGGTTCGGGACACCCGCACACTGGGGACCGGCAGGTTCCTTCTGGGGAGACCTAGTCGGCATACCACGCGTGTCGGTGAGCCACTTCGCTGAACAGAACCAGGCGACGTTGCCCTTGGTGACCGTCGGACCACCGTTCCACTTCTCCGAATCGTCGCTCTTCTACTTCCAGTTCGTGTTCGCGGCCATCACTCCTCTGCTGTTCCTCGGGAGCGTGCTCGGCCGGATGAAGTTCAAGGCCTGGCTGCTCTTCGTGCCGCTGTGGTCGACCTTCGTCTACAGCGTGAACGCGTTCCTCCTCTGGGGAGGCGGCTTCTTCGCCCAGAAGGGAGCAGTGGACTACTCCGGTGGGTACGTCATCCACCTGTCCGCCGGGGTGAGCGGGTTCGTGGCCGCCGCCATCATCGGTCCCCGGCTGTTGCGAGACCGAACCCATGCCGTGCCGAACAACCTCATGATGGTGGCGGTCGGGGCCGGCATCCTGTGGCTCGGCTGGAACGGGTTCAACGGTGGTGACCCGTACTACGCAGGTGCGGACGCCGCCTCTGCCGTGGTCAATACCAACCTCGCCACCGCGGCCGCACTGTTGATCTGGATGTTCATGGACATGCTCTTCACTCGAGAGCACAAACCGACCTTCCTCGGTGCCATCAACGGCATGATCTGCGGTCTGGTCGGGATCACGCCCTCGGCCGGGTGGGTCAACGGCTACGGGGCCATCGTGGTCGGGGTCGTGGCCTCGTCGATCGTCTGGGTGGCCTGGTACAACCTGCCCAAGATCAGACCGTTCAAGAACGTCGACGACGCCATGGGGGTCGTCTATACCCACGGCATAGCGGGCCTGGTCGGCGGTCTCCTAGTCGGCTTCCTGGCCGATCCGGGAATGATCGAGTACATAGGCCTGGGGAAGACACCCTCGATATCGATCGGCGGCCTCTTCTATACGGGCTCGTGGCATCAGGAATGGGAACAGTTCCTGGCCGCCGTGTGGGTCATCTGCTACTCGGCGATCATGACGGCCATAATCATCTACGTGGTCAAGTTCATCTGCCGGGGTTTGAGGGAGAAGGACTCGGTCCTCGAGGTCGGCGACCTGGCGGTCCACGACGAGGAGGCCTTCCCCGTCGAGACGCTCGCCGAGCGGGTTTCCTCACTGACGAGGGCGTCCGACCGCACGGCGGCGGCCGACCGAACGGCGGCCGAGGAACGTCCGGCGGGAGTCACGTGACCGGCACCCCACACAGCGCTAGCCGGCAGACCAGACAACCCACATCGAAGGGAGTGGACCGTTGAAGCTCGTGGTGGCGGTCATCAAGCCGTTCAAGCTCGATGACGTCAAGGAGTCCCTCAAGAACCTGGGCGTCCAGGGCATGACCCTCACCGAGGCCCAGGGCTTCGGGCGCCAGCGAGGGCACACGGAGATCTACCGGGGAGCCGAGTACGAGGTCGACTTCGTGCCGAAGCTTCGCATCGAGGTCGCCGTCGACGACGCTCAGGTCGAATCGGTGGTCGACGCCGTCGTCCAGGCGGCGGCGACCGGCAAGATCGGCGACGGAAAGGTCTGGGTCATTCCGGTGGACACGCTGGTCCGGGTGCGCACCGGCGAGCGGGGGACGGACGCCCTCTAGCGCATCGATGCCTGGGGTCCCGGCGCTCTAGCCGGGACCCCCAGGTATCCCCCCTCCACGACGCGCAGCTCGTCGTCGAGCAGGCAGCGGTAGGGGACGCCGGTCGGGATCTCGAGCTCGACGATCTCCTCGTCGCCGATGCCCTCGAGGTACTTGCGGATGGCCCGGAGGCTGTTGCCGTGGGCCACGACCAGAACCGCCCCACCCTGAGCGCCCTCGGCCTTCAAGTCGGGCACGATGGCGTCCTGCCAGTAGGGCACGGCTCGCCGCACGACGTCGGCCAGGCACTCGGTCAGGGGGAGGGCGTCGGGCGGTAGGTCCCCGTAGCGGGGGTCCTCCCGGCGCTGGCGGGGGTCGCCGGCGGGGACCGCCGGCGGTGGGACGTCGTAGCTCCGCCGCCACACCTTGACCTGGTCGGCGCCGAAGCGCTCGGCCGTCTCGGCCTTGTTGCGCCCGGTCAGGTCCCCGTAGTGGCGCTCGTTCAGCCGCCAGTGACGGCGCACGGGCAGCCACGAGCGCCCGGCCACCTCGAGCGCCAATTCGGCGGTACGGATCGCCCTGGTCAGCAACGAGGTGTGGACCACGCGAAGGTCCAGCTCAGGGGCCTCTGCCAAGAGCCCCCCCGCCTCGCGGGCCTCTTTCTCGCCCTCGGGCGTGAGCCCGACGTCCTCCCACCCGGTAAATCGGTTGAGGGCGTTCCACTCCGACTGGCCGTGCCGCAACAGCACCAGGTCGAGCACGCAGGTCAGCGTACCGGAACCGCCACTTACGCCCGGTAGGGTTCGAATCTCATAGGCAATTTGCCACAGAAGTTGCTATGGACACACTCAACTTTGCTATACTAATCTCAATCGCATGGAGGGTCCGGTAGCCCGAGCCGAGAGCTGGGTGCCCGGCGACCCTCGGTGCTGCGTTCGTGAGTGGCGTTTCGTGAGTGGCGTTTCGTGAGTGGTGTTCGTGAAAGGAATGGGAGCGGACCATGCCAAAGGCAGTAGGAATCGACCTGGGGACCACCAACTCGGTGGTCAGCGTTCTCGAGGCGGGTGAGCCGACCGTCATCCCCAATGCCGAGGGGAGCCGGACGACGCCCTCGGTGGTCGGCTTCTCCAAGACGGGCGAGGTGCTGGTCGGAGAGGTGGCCAAGCGTCAGGCCATCACCAACCCCGACCGCACCATTCGATCGGTCAAGCGCCACATGGGCACCAGCTGGTCGGTCGACATCGACGGCAAGAAGTACACGGCCCAGGAGATCTCCGCCCGGATCCTCGGCAAGCTCAAGAGGGACGCCGAGGCCTACATCGGCGACAGCGTCAACCAGGCGGTCATCACGGTGCCCGCCTACTTCGACGACGCCCAGCGCACCGCCACCAAGGAGGCGGGGCAGATCGCGGGCCTCGAGGTCCTGCGCATCATCAACGAGCCGACCGCGGCCTCTCTTGCCTACGGCCTCGACAAGGAGGGCAACGACCAGACCATCCTGGTCTTCGACCTGGGTGGCGGTACCTTCGACGTCTCGGTGCTCGAGATCGGTGACGGCGTCTTCGAGGTGAAGTCGACCTCCGGCAATACCCACCTCGGTGGGGACGACTGGGACCAGAAGGTCATCGACTGGCTGGTCAAGTCCTTCAAGGACAAGGAGGGCGTCGACCTCTCCAACGACAAGATGGCGATCCAGCGCCTCAAGGAGGCGGGCGAGAAGGCCAAGATCGAGCTCTCCTCGGTGCAGGAGACCGAGATCAACCTCCCCTTCATCACCGCCACGTCGGATGGTCCGAAGCACCTGGACGAGCGCCTGTCGCGCTCCAAGTTCAACGAGCTGACCCATGACCTCGTGGAGGCGTGCCGCGGGCCGTTCGAGCAGGCGATCAAGGACGCCGGCCTCACCACCTCCGACATCGACCACGTCGTGATGGTCGGCGGCTCCACCCGGATGCCGGCCGTCCAGGACCTGGTCCGCTCGCTCTCGGGCAAGGACCCCCACAAGGGCGTCAACCCCGACGAGGTCGTGGCGATCGGCGCGGCCGTTCAGGCCGGCGTATTGAAGGGCGAGGTCAAGGACGTCCTCCTCCTCGACGTCACCCCACTCAGCCTCGGCATCGAGACCAAGGGCAGTGTGATGCACCGCCTGATCGAGCGGAACACGACGATCCCGACCAAGCGCTCGGAGATCTTCACGACGGCCGAGGACGGTCAGCCCTCCGTCGAGATCCACGTGCTGCAGGGAGAGCGGGAGATGGCCTCCTACAACAAGACGCTGGGCAAGTTCCAGCTGGTCGACCTGCCGCCCGCCCCTCGTGGCGTGCCGCAGATCGAGGTCACCTTCGACATCGACGCCAACGGCATCGTCCACGTCTCCGCCCAGGACAAGGCCACCGGCAAGGAGCAGTCCATGACCATCACCGGGCAGTCGTCGCTCGCCAAGGACGACATCGACCGGATGGTCCGGGACGCCGAGTCCCACGCGGAGGAGGACCGCCGCCGGCGGGAGGAGGCGGAGGTCCGCAACACCGCCGACACCCTCGTGTACCAGACGGAGAAGCTGCTGCGGGAGCAGGGCGACAAGTTCGAAGGGGACGAGAAGGACCGCGTGAGCGAGGCGCTCGAGGGAGTCAAGACCTCCCTGTCGGGCACGGACGTCGAGGCGATCAAGACCGCCACGGAGACGCTCATGAACGCGAGTCAGGCCTTTTCGCAGCGCCTCTACCAGGAGGCTGCCGCGAGCAGCTCGACGGACGGCGGGTCGGCCTCGGACGGTGGCGGTAGCGAGCCGGCGGACGACGAGGTCGTGGACGCCGAGATCGTCGACGAGAAGTGAGCGGGGGTCCTGCCATGCGCGACGAGCAGCGGCGGGGACCCGGGGTGAGCCAAGACGGAGAGGCTGCGACCGGAGGGGCCGAGACCCCTCCGGGGCCGCCCTCCGGCTCCGGCCTGAGCGCCGCGACTCCGTGGCCGGCAGACCGCCAGGCCGCTGGGGAAGCTGCCGAGCCGGGGATCCTGGCCGACGCCGCGACGCTCGCCGCCGAGCGTGACGAGTACCTGACCGCGCTGCAGCGCCTCCAGGCGGACTTCGAGAATTTCCGCAAGCGGGCGCAGCGTCAGCAGGAGGACGGGGTGGCCCGCGCCGAGGGTGCCCTCATCACCAAGCTCCTGCCGATCCTCGACGTGCTCGATCTGGCCCAGGCCCATCTCGGTGAGTCCGGGGGTTCAGGCGTTGGGGACGCCGCCGGTGCTGACGCCGGGGCCGAGGGCAAGGCCCTCGAGCAGGCGCGCACGTTGTTGCTCGACGCCCTCTCCAAGGAGGGTCTCGAGCGGATCGACCAAGCCGAGGTGGACTTCGACCCCGTCGTCCACGACGCGGTGAGTCACCTGCCGGCCGAGGAGGCCGGGGGACCGGACACCGGGGCCGGGATGTCGCCGGATCCGGGAGAGCCGTCGCTTCCCCGGGTCGGGCAGGTGCTGCGGGCGGGCTACCGCTGGCGCGGTCAGACGCTGCGGCCGGCGATGGTCCAGGTGCGCGGCTGAGCCGGGTGCGCCGGGTGGAGTTCGACGGAAGCGTGGATCGGGAAGTGAGCGATGGCGCCACAGCGTGAGTGGTTCGAGAAGGACTACTACAAGGTGCTCGGCGTGGCCTCGACGGCCTCGGACAAGGAGATCAGCCGCGCCTACCGGAAGCTGGCCAAGGAGCTGCACCCTGACCGGAACCCGGGCGCGGAGGACCGCTTCAAGGAGGTCACCGCGGCCTACGAGGTCCTGGGCGACGCCGACAAGCGCAAGGAGTACGACGAGGTTCGCCGCCTCGGCCCGATGGCCGGGGGATTCGGGAGTCCGGGCGGCTTCGGGAGTCCGGGCGGCTTCGGCGGGCCCGGAGGCGGGACCTTCCGGGTCGAGGACATGGGCAACCTGGGCGATCTCTTCGGCGGCATCTTCGGCGGCCGCGGGGCCGGCGGCCGCCGTGCCAGGGGTCCCCAGCGTGGGGCGGACGTCGAGGCGGAGCTGCACCTGTCGTTCAAGGACGCCGTCCACGGGGTGACGACCTCGGTCAACGTCCCCCAGGAGGCGATCTGCCATACGTGCAACGGCTCGGGCGCAAAGCCGGGCACCTCCGCGCACACCTGCGAGCGTTGCGGCGGGAGGGGCGTGCTGGACGACAACCAGGGACTGTTCTCCCTCGCCACCATCTGCCCGGTCTGCAACGGCCGCGGAACGGTGGTCGACGATCCCTGCCCGACGTGCCACGGCTCCGGGATGGAGCGACGCGTCCGCAAGATCCGCGTACGGATCCCTCCGGGCGTCGAGGACGGCCAGCGCATCCGGGTCAAGGGAAGGGGGGCGCCCGGCCAGGGCTCCGGGCCGGCGGGTGACCTCTACGTCGTCGTGCGCGTCGGTCGGAGCAAGCTGTTCGGGCGCCGGGGGCGTGATCTCACCCTGACGGTTCCCGTCACCTTCCCGGAGGCGACCCTCGGGACCACGGTGTCGGTGCCGACGCTCGACGGAACGGTGACGGTTCGGGTCCCGGCCGGTACGGCGTCGGGAAAGACGCTGCGCGTGCGAGGCCGAGGGGTTCCAGCCGGCGGATCCAAGAACGGCAAGCCCGGTGACCTGCTGGTCAAGATCGAGGTCTCGGTGCCGACCAACCTGACCGACGAGCAGCGATCTGCCGTCGAGAACCTGGCTTCGGTCAGCGAGGCGGCGCCGCGGACGAACCTGGAGGGATGAGGTGGACACGGGACGAGCAAGTCATTCTCGGGCGGGAACGTCCAGGGACCGCGAACGCGCTTCGACGGTTCGCTCGGCGCGACCAGAGCGTTCCCAGGCCGTCTACGTGATCTCCGTCGCGGCCGAGCTGGTCGGCATGCACCCGCAGACCCTCCGCATCTACGAGCGCAAGGGCCTGCTCGATCCGAGCCGCACGAGCGGTGGCAGCCGGCGGTTCTCCGAGCGTGACCTCGAGCGCCTCCAGCGCATCCAGGAGCTCACCAACGGCGGGCTCAACCTGGAAGGGGTGCGTCGCGTGCTCGAGCTCGAGCGCGAGGTGGCCGGACTACGCGACGAGCTCGAGCGGGTGCGGGCCGAGGCACGTGAGGCCGTCGACCGCATCCACCGCACCTACCGCCGAGACCTCGTACCGGTCAGCAACGCCCCCGTTCCCTACCGGAAGATCGCGCGAAAGTTGAATGACTGATATGCCACTTGACCCGGAACGTTGGACCGTCAAGACGCGGGAGGCGCTTGCCGAGGCCTCCCAGCGAGCGTCCGCCGCGCACCACGCGGAGATCGGGCCCGCGCACCTGCTGGCCGCCGTGCTGGCCCAGCCGGAGGGGATCGCCGGACCGCTGCTCGAGCGGGTGGGGACGTCGGCCGACGACGTTCGCCGGAGGCTCGACGAGGAGCTCGGCCGGATGCCGCGCGCCGTGGGCGGGTCGGAGCCGGGCCTCGGCCGCGAGGCCAGGGACATGCTCGAGGCTGCCGACGTGCTGCGCAAGGACATGGGGGACGACTACCTCTCCGTGGAGCACCTGCTGCTCACCGGGGCCGAGCACCTGGGCGTGTCCCGCGACGAGCTGCTGGCCGCCCTCCGTGAGGTGCGGGGCAGCCACCGCGTCACCTCGGCCACGCCCGAGGAGACGTTCCAGGCGCTCGAGAAGTACGGGCGTGACCTCACCGAGCTGGCACGGCAGGGCAAGCTCGATCCGGTCATCGGTCGCGACGAGGAGATCCGCCGCGTGATCCAGGTCCTCTCGCGTCGCACCAAGAACAACCCGGTCCTCATCGGTGACCCCGGTGTCGGCAAGACGGCGATCGTCGAGGGCCTGGCCAACCGCATCGTCGAGGGGGACATCCCCGAGGGCCTCAAGGGCAAGAGGGTGGTCGCCCTCGATCTCGGCTCGATGGTGGCCGGGGCCAAGTACCGCGGGGAGTTCGAGGAGCGCTTGAAGGCGGTGCTCAAGGAGATCACCGACTCCGAGGGAGAGGTGATCTCGTTCGTCGACGAGCTGCACACCATCGTGGGGGCCGGCGCCGCCGAGGGTGCGATGGACGCCGGCAACATGATCAAGCCGCTGCTGTCGCGCGGCGAGCTCCGCCTGATCGGGGCCACGACGCTCGACGAGTACCGCAAGTACATCGAGAAGGACGCCGCCCTCGAGCGCCGCTTCCAGCAGGTGTTCGTGGGTCAGCCGTCGGTCAACGACACGATCGCCATCCTGCGCGGCCTGAAGGAGCGCTACGAGGTGCACCACGGCGTGCGCATCCAGGACGCGGCGTTGGTGGCGGCGGCCGTGCTGTCGGACCGCTACGTGACCGGGCGCTTCCTACCGGACAAGGCCATCGACCTGATCGACGAGGCGGGCAGCCGCCTGCGCATCGAGATCGACTCCCTCCCGACGGAGCTCGACGTCGTCAACCGGCGTATGCGCCAGCTCGAGATCGAGCGCATGGCGTTGGAGAAGGAGTCCGACGAGGCGTCGCGGGAGCGCCTGGACAAGCTCGAGGAGGAGCTCGCCGAGCTCACCGAGCAGCGCGACGCCATGACCGCGCACTGGCAGGCCGAGAAGGCGGCCATCACCGAGATCCGCGGGCTCAAGGGCTCCCTCGAGGAGCGTCGCAGCGACGCGGAGCGCCTGGAGCGCGAAGGGGACCTGGCGGGGGCCGCCGCCATCCGCTACGGCGAGGTGCCCGAGCTCGAGGCCAAGATCGACCACGCGACCGAAGAGCTCTCCCGCCTCCAGGCGGACCAACGCTTCTTGAAGGAGGAGGTCGACGCCGAGGACGTGGCCGAGGTGGTCAGCCGGTGGACCGGGGTGCCCGTCAGCAGGCTCCTGCAGGGCGAGGTGGAGAAGCTCGTCCGGATGGAGGACCGGCTGCACGCCCGGGTCGTCGGGCAGGACGAGGCCGTCCGCGCGGTGTCCAACGCCATCCGGAGGAGCCGCGCCGGGCTCTCCGACCCCCACCGGCCGATAGGGTCCTTCCTCTTCCTCGGTCCCACCGGCGTCGGCAAGACCGAGCTGGCGCGGGCCTTGGCGGAGTTCCTCTTCGACGACGACCGGGCCATGGTGCGCATCGACATGAGCGAGTACATGGAGAAGCACACCGTGTCCCGCCTCGTGGGGGCGCCGCCGGGCTACGTCGGCTACGAGGAGGGTGGCCAGCTCACCGAGGCCATCCGGCGCCGGCCCTACGCGGTGGTCCTGCTCGACGAGATCGAAAAGGCCCACAGCGACGTCTTCAACATCCTGCTGCAGGTCCTCGAGGACGGGCGGCTGACGGACGGCCAGGGCAGGACGGTGGACTTCACCAACACCGTGCTGATCATGACCTCCAACCTGCCGGGCGACCCGCAGGGCTTCTTCAAGCCGGAGTTCATCAACCGGATCGACGAGATCGTGCGTTTCCGCCCCCTGACGGAGGAGGACCTGGCGGTCATCGTCGGCATCCAGCTCGGGCGCCTGCGCACCCGGATGGCCGAGCGGCGCCTCGATCTCGAGGTCAAGCCGGAGGCCGAGCGTTGGCTGGCCCACCATGGCTACGACCCGGACTACGGGGCCCGGCCGCTACGCCGGGTGATCCAGCGTGAGGTGGAGGATCCCCTCGCTCTGGGGCTCCTCGAGGGTCGCTACCCCGAGGGCTCGACCGTGGTCGTCGACGTGGCGGACGACCGGATCGTCCTGCGCTGACCCGGGGCGTGAGCCGGGCTCCTTCCTGGACCATGCCGGAGCCGGGGTAAACTACGGCGTAATCCGTTCATCTCAGACGGAGGATTGTGCTGTGCCAGCAACTGTCGTGGTCGGTACCCAGTGGGGGGACGAGGGCAAGGGAAAGCTCACCGACCTTCTCGCCGGGGAGATGGACGTGGTGGCCCGCTACCAGGGAGGCCACAACGCCGGGCACACCATCATGGTGGACGGCGAGAGCTTCGCGCTCCAGCTCGTGCCGAGCGGCGTCCTCTACGACGGGATCACCTCGGTGATCGGCAACGGCGTGGTGGTCGACCCGTCCGTGTTGATCGCCGAGCTCGACATGCTCTCGGAGCGGGGGGTCAACGCCGAGCCGCTCGTGGTGAGTGGCAACGCCCACCTGATCATGCCTTACCACCAGGAGCTCGACCGGGTGACCGAGCGCTACCTCGGCAAGAACCGGCTCGGCACCACCAAGAGCGGGATCGGTCCGGCTTACGCCGACAAGGCGGCCCGGGTCGGGCTGCGCGTGCAGGACCTGCTCGACCCCAAGATCTTTCGCCAGAAGCTCGACGTGGTGCTCAAGGAGAAGAACGCGATCCTGGCCAAGGTCTACAACCGGCTCCCGCTCTCGGCCGACGAGATCTGCGACCGCTATCTCGGGGAGTACGCGCCGAGGCTGCGGCCGATCGTCGGCGATACCGTGGCGCTGCTGCACGAGACGCTGGAGCAGGGTGGCCACCTCCTCCTCGAGGGGGCCCAGGCGACGTTCCTCGACCTCGACCACGGCACGTACCCCTTCGTCACCTCCTCCAACCCGGTGGCCGGCGGCGCCTGCACGGGAACGGGCATCGGTCCGCGCGAGATCGACCGGATCATCGGGATCTCCAAGGCTTACGTGACCCGGGTGGGCGCGGGGCCGTTTCCGACCGAGTGCCAGGACGACGTCGGCGACCTGCTCGTCGAGCGGGGCCACGAGTTCGGGACGAACACCGGTCGGCGGCGGCGCTGCGGGTGGTTCGACGCCGTGATGGCGCGCCAGGCCGTGCGCCTCAACGGGCTCACCGAGGTCGCGCTCACCAAGCTCGACGTGCTCGACACCTTCGAGTCGCTCAAGGTCTGCGTGGCCTACGAGGCCGGCGGCGAGCGCTACGTGTACCCGCCCTACCACCAGTCGGTGCTCCACCAGGTCACGCCCATCTACGAGGAGCTTCCCGGGTGGCGCACGGACCTGACCGGCGTCACCGCGCAGTCCCAGATGCCCGATGCCGCCTGCCGCTACGTGGACTTCCTGGCCGAGCAGATCGGGGTCCCCGTCCGCCTCGTCGGGGTCGGGCCGAGCCGGGAGCAGTTCGTCAGCTTCTCCGCGGCGTGAGGGTCTGCGTCGTCGGCGCCGGCGGGCGCGAGCACGCGCTCGCGCGCGTGCTGGCGCGTAGCGCACCGGTCGTCGTGGCGCCGGGCAATCCCGGGATGCCGGCCACCGTGCCCGACGGGTTCGACATCTCGGTCAGCCCGGAGCCCCCCGCCGCGATACCGGCAGACCTCTTCGTGATCGGCCCCGAGGCCCCGCTGGTCGAGGGTCTGGCCGACCGCCTGCGGGCCGACCGCCGGCTGGTGGTCGGCCCGGGGGCCGACGGGGCCCGCCTCGAGGGCTCCAAGGCGTGGATGAAGCGTCTCCTGGTGGAGGCCGGGGTTCCGACAGCCCGCTACGGCAGCTTCGACGAGCAGCGCCCGGCCGTGGAGTTCCTCGACACCCTCGACGGCCCCTACGTGGTCAAGACCGACGGTCTGGCCGCGGGCAAGGGCGTGCTCGTGACCGAGAGCCGGGAGGAGGCAACGGCGGACATCGAGGCGAAGCTGTCCGGTAGGACCTTCGGGGAGGCGGGACGGCGGGTGATCGTCGAGGAGGGCCTGTCCGGTCGGGAGTGCTCGCTGCAGGTCCTCTGCGACGGGCGGAGAGTGGCGCCGATGGCCCTGGCGCAGGACTACAAGCGCGTGGGGGACGGCGACGAGGGTCCCAACACCGGCGGCATCGGCAGCTACTCGCCGCTGCCGTGGGCGCCGGCGGACCTGGTCGACCGACTGATGGAGGAGTCCGTCGAGCCCCTGGTCCACGCCCTGCGGCGGCAGGGAGTGGACTACCGCGGCGTCCTCTACGCGGGCCTGATGCTCACGGACGCCGGACCGAAGGTGCTCGAGTACAACGTCCGCTTCGGGGACCCCGAATCACAGGTCGTGCTCCCGCGGCTGGCCGCGGACCCCGTCGAGGTCCTGGTCGCCGCGGCCGAGGGCCGGCTCACGAGCTCGGTGGTCGACCAGCTGCGGTTCGTCGAGGACGCCGCCGTCTGCGTCGTCATGTGCTCGCCGGGTTACCCGGAGGCGCCGAGGATCGGTGCTCCCATCGGCGGGCTCGGCCGCGACGGTCAGCTGGAGGAGCCCCGACCGGGCGTCTCGGTGATCCACGCCGGCACGGACCGCCAGGGGAGCGGGTTCGTCACGGCCGGGGGGCGTGTGCTCGGCGTGGTGGCGCTCGGCGCCGACGTGGCCGCCGCCCGGGACCGCGCCTACGGGGCGGCGGAGCTCGTGGACTTCCCGGGCGCGCACTACCGCCGGGACATCGCCGCCGGCGTCGACTCGGGGGGATCCGACGACGTCGCCGCGGTCGAGGGAGCCCCCGTGGGGGGTTCGACGTCGTGATCCCGCGGTACGCCCCGGCGGACATGGCCGCCCTCTTCAGCGATCGTGCCCGCCTCGCCCGCTGGCTGGAGGTCGAGCTCCTGGCCGTCGAGGGCCAGGCCGAGGTGGGGGTCGTTCCCCCACCCGACGCCGCGGCGGTCCGGGCGCGTGCCCCGGAAGTCGACGACGCGCTGGTCGCGGCCGTCGCGGAGCGGGAGAGGGTCACCGATCACGACGTTGCCGCCTTCGTCGACGTCGTGCAGGATCGGATCGGGCAGCCGGAGGGCTCGTGGGTGCACTACGGGCTCACCTCCTCCGACGTCGTGGACACGGCGCTGTGCGCCACCCTGGTCGACGCCTGCGACCTGTTGATCCGTGCATGCCGGGAGCTCGTCTCGACGCTCTGCCGGCGGGCCCGGGAGCTGATCGACGTCGCGGTGACGGGCCGGACGCACGGCATGTTCGCCGAACCGACCACCTTCGGCGCGAAGTACGCCCTCTGGGCGCTCCAGGCCGCGAGGGACCTGGAGCGCCTGCAACGCGCCAGGGAGCGCCTCGCCGTCGGGAAGCTCTCCGGCGCCGTCGGGACCTACTCCAACATCGATCCGGCCGTCGAGGCCTACGTCTGCCGTGCGCTCGGCCTGCGACCGGTTCCCGCCACCCAGGTCATCTCGAGGGACCGCCATGCGGAGTACCTCTGGGCTTGCGCGTCCGTGGGGGCGACGGTCGAGACGATCGCCACGGAGGTCCGCCTCCTGGCGCGCAGCGACGTCGGCGAGGTCGAGGAGCCCTTCGCGGCGGGGCAGAAGGGCAGCTCCGCGATGCCGCACAAGCGCAACCCCATCCTGTCCGAGCGGCTCTGCGGCCTGGCGCGGGTGTTGCGCGGCTATGCCAACGCCGGCCTCGAGGACGTCGCGCTCTGGCACGAACGGGACATCTCCCACAGCTCGGTCGAGCGGGTGGTGCTGCCGGACGCCTCCATGCTCGCCTGCTACGTGCTGCGCAAGGCCGAGGGCCTGGCAGGCGGCCTGGTGATCCACGCCGACAGGGCACGAGATCGGCTGGTGGAGGGCTCGCTCGGACTCGTCTTCAGCCAGTCGGTGCTGCTCGCCATGGTGGCTGCGGGCGCCACCCGTGATCAGGCCTACCGGATCGTCCAGCGCGACGCCCGCCGGGCCTCCGAGGAGGGCCAGCACCTGAGGGACGTGCTCGAGCAGGACCCCGAGGTACTGCTCACCAAGGGGCAGCTGGACGAGGCGTTCGACCTCGGTCGGGTGCTCCGCCACGTGGGCCGCTTCCTCGAGCCACTCGGCGTCCTCGAAGAGGGGCTCGGATGAACCCGGGGCCGGCCCCCGTCCACGAGGGGAAGATCCGCCGGCTCTACGACGTGGGCGACGGCCTGATCGTGATGCTGGCGTCCGACAAGGTCTCCGCCTTCGACGTCGTCATGGCGGAGCCGATTCCCGACAAGGGCAGGGTCCTCACCGCGATGACGGCGTTCTGGTGCACCGAGCTCGAGGACGTGCCCAACCACCTGGTCTCGGCCGATCCAGGGGAGATCGCCGGACGGTTGGCGGCTGCCGGGGTCTCCGATGAGGGGCAGGACGGGAGGGGGCTGCTCGTGCGTCGCGCCGAGATGTTGCCGGTCGAATGCATCGTGCGCGGGTACCTGGCAGGCAGCGCGTGGAAGGAGTACGCGACGCAGGGGACCGTCCACGGGACGGCCATGCCCGCCGGGTTGCGCCTCGCCGACGCCCTGCCCGAGCCCGTGTTCACGCCGTCGACGAAGTTCGTTCCCTCCGGGGACCAACCCGAGGGCCACGACGAGAACATCGACTTCGAGGCGGCGGTGGCCCTCGTGGGCCGACGGCTCGCCGGTGCCGCCCGGGACCTCTGCCTGGCCCTCTACCGGGAGGCCGCCGAGCGCGCCGCCCGCTCGGGTCTGATCCTGGCGGACACAAAGTTCGAGCTGGGACTCGTCGGCGGGGAGCTCATCGTGTGTGACGAGATCGTCACCCCGGACTCCTCTCGCCTGTGGGAGGAGCGGGACGTGGTTCCCGGCGAGACGCCGCCCGCCTTCGACAAGCAACCGCTGCGCGACTGGCTGGAGGGGCAGCCATGGGACAAGCGCCCGCCCCCTCCGCCGCTGCCGGTCGAGGTCGTCGAGGCAACCTCTCGGCGCTACGTGTCCGCCTACGAGCGGGTCACCGGGCGGTCGCTGGACGACTGGTACGGTGCCGGCACGTGAGCGAGACGCACCGAGACGACCCCGGGCGGGCACCGCGATGAGGTGGGAGGCCCGTGTCGAGGTGCGGCGGCGCAGCGGCATCTCCGACCCCGAGGCCGCCACGATCGAGCGCTCCCTGCCGGCCCTGGGCTACGGCGACGTCCACCAGCTCACTTCCGGCCGGTGGTTCCGCTTCGAGGTGGAGGCCGAGGACGAGGCGTCGGCCCGCGAACGCGTCGCCGGGCTGGCCGACCGGCTGCTCGCGAATCCCGTGATCGAGGAGACGGCCCTCGACGTGTCCCCTGCCGGAGGCGGGTGATCACGGTGGCGCCTCGTATCGGGGTGGTCGTGTTCCCGGGGACCAATTGCGAGCACGACGTCGCGGGGGCGCTCGACCGGCTGGGCGCCGATGCGACCCTCTGCTGGCACGGCGACCACCGGCTGGCGCCGCTCGACGCGTTGGTGATCCCCGGAGGCTTCGCCCACGGCGACTACCTGCGCCCCGGGGCGCTGGCCAGGTTCTCCCCGATCATGGACCCGGTGGAGAAGTTTGCCCGGGCGGGCGGTCCCGTGGTCGGGATCTGCAACGGCTTTCAGGTCCTCACCGAGATCGGGCTACTGCCCGGTGCCCTGCAGAAGAACCGGGACCTCGAATTCATCTGCGACGACACCACGGTGGCGGTGACGTCCTCACGCTCGGTGCTGACGGCCGGCGTCCCGATCGGGACGGAGCTGCGGCTCCCGATCAATCACTTCGACGGCAACTACGTCTGCGACCGGCCCACGCTCGCGGTGCTCCAGGAGGAGGACCGGATCGTCCTCCGCTACGTCGGCAACCCCAATGGCTCGATCGACGACATCGCCGGCATCGCCAACGAGGGTGGCAACGTCGTCGGGCTGATGCCGCACCCGGAAAGAGCCTCGGACGCGCTCTTGGGTTCGGCCGACGGGGTCGTTCTCCTCGAGGCGCTCCTCGGGGCGGCTGCCGCCGCCTGAGGGCTCAGCCCCGGGTGCGGGCGACGCCGGCGCTCTGCAGCACCGAGGCCGGCACCCCGGCCGAACGCCACGTGGAGTAGCTGATGCCCTTGCGCTCCCCGTAGGAGCGGGCCACCTTGATGAATTGCTTCTCGAGTTCGCCCAGGTCCTGGGTGTCCCCATTTCGCGCCAATTCGTCCTCCAGGTCCTTCCTCTGCTGGAGGAGGTGGAGCCTGCTCAGGGGATCGGCCTCTTGGAGCTGGGCGTCGATGGCCTTGAGTCGCCTTTCGATGCTCGCGGGCGTCCGGCGACGACCGCGACGGGGACGGGACGATTCCAGACCTTCGAGATAGCGACGGACGGCGAGCCCCTCTTCCCTGCCTTTGGCAAGGGCCGCCTTGTGTTCCACGCTCATGGCCCGGCGAGATGTACGACTCTTGTTATTGGGCATTTACCGATTTTCCCCCTAGTCAGGGTGCACTCCGCAAATCTTGACGATAAATCATAGCGCAAGTCTCTACCAGTTGTCATAAGAACACGCCGGTGAGCAGGTCAATCCCTCCTTCGATTCGAGAAGTTGGAGCTGTGATGCTCCAATGTGGCGGGCAATGTTGACCACCGCCTCAGGCCGGACGCAGACAGAGTGGCGACCGATCCTCCGACGGTTTGACCTGCGCGAGTTTCATGTATTCATGAGCACGGCCGGGTACCGACTTAGCGTGTGAACCGGTCCGGTACGGTGAGGGAATGGCAACCAAGGCGGAGCAGTTCGACCCCCAGGCGCTCCACCGTTCTCTCGGGCTTACGGATGCGGAGTTCGACGCCATCGGAGAGATCCTCGGTCGCCAGCCCAACCGCCTCGAGCTCGCTCTCTACTCGGTCATGTGGAGTGAGCACTGCTCCTACAAATCCTCCCGCTTGCATCTGCGCCGGCTACCGACCGAGGGCGAGCGGGTTCTCGTCGGTCCGGGCGAAAATGCCGGGGTCATCGACGCCGGTGACGGAATCGCCGTCGCATTGCGCATCGAGAGCCACAACCACCCCTCGGCCATCGAGCCCCACCAGGGCGCGGCGACCGGCGTCGGCGGGATCCTCCGCGACATCTTCACGATGGGGGCTCGGCCGCTCGCCATCATGGACCCGCTCTTCTTCGGTCCCCCCGACAGTGCCCGTCAGCAGTGGCTCGTCCGGGGAGTCGTCTCGGGGATCTCGAGCTACGGCAACTCGGTGGGTGTCCCGACCGTGGGCGGGGAGCTGACCTTCGACCCCTGCTACCGGCACAATCCCTTGGTCAACGTGCTCTGCCTGGGTGCCCTCCCGGTCGATCGCCTCGTCCTCGGTGCCGCAAGCGGTCCAGGCAACCTCGCAGTCCTCCTCGGTGCGACGACGGGCCGGGACGGGATCGGCGGGGTGAGCGTTCTCGCCTCGGCCGGGTTCGCGGGCGAGGCGGACGGGGGCCCGGCGGACGACGACAAACGCCCGAGCGTCCAGGTCGGGGACCCCTTCGAGGAGAAGCGCCTGATCGAGGCCTGCCTGGCCCTGCTGGATGCCCGCTTGGTCGTCGGCATCCAGGACCTGGGCGGGGCCGGGCTCATCTGCGCCACGAGCGAGACGGCAGCGCGGGCCGGGACGGGCATGGACGTCGACGTCTCCGCCGTGCCCCGCCGGGAGCCCGGGATGGAGCCGTGGGAGGTCATGACGAGCGAGAGCCAGGAGCGCATGCTGGCCATCGTCCGTCCGGAGGATCTCGAAGCGGTGCAGGCCCTCTGCGAGCGCTGGGAGGTCCTGGCGACGGTGGTCGGCAGGGTCACCGCGCCGGAGGCGCGCAGTGACACCGCGCCGGAGGCGCGCAGTGAGACCGCGCCGGAGGCGTCGGGAGCCGGTGCCGGCCGGTTGCGGATTCGCGACGGGGCCGACGGCCCGGTGCTGGCAGACGTTCCCGCCCACTCCCTCTCGGACGAGGCTCCCCTGTACGACCGTCCGCTCCACGCCCCCGTGCGATCGCACGACCCCTCCACCGATCCCGACGTCGCCACGGCTCCGGCGGACGTCGGTGCCGACCTGCTGCGCCTCATGGTGGACCCGTCCTGGGTCTACCGGCAGTACGACCATCAGTTGTTCCTCAACACGGTGGAGGGTCCCGGCGGTGACGCCACCGTGCTGCGCTTGGCCGGTCCCGGTCTGCCGCCGAGCCGGCGAGGCCTGGCGCTCACGACGGACTCCAATCCCCGTTGGTGCGCCCTCGAACCCAGGGCCGGCACGGCGCTCGTGGTGGCCGAGGCCGTGCTCAACCTGGCGTGCGTCGGCGCGGCGCCGGTGGCGGTGGTGAACTGCCTCAACTTCGGCAACCCCGAGCACCCCGAGGTGATGTGGCAGCTCTCGGAAGCCATCGACGGGCTGTCGGAGGCCTGCCGCGTCCTCGGGCTCCCCGTCATCGGGGGGAACGTCAGCCTCTACAACGAGAGCGCCGGGGTGGACATCCGGCCCACGCCGGTGATCGGCGTCCTCGGGCTGGTCGAGGAGCTCGCACACCGCCCGCCGGGCCTCGCGTGGGAGCCCGGGACCGTCCTGATGCTCCTCGGCCACCCCGGGGGGGCCGTGGGGGAGGGTGCCGGCGGCGCGGGACCCCTCGGCGGCAGCCGCTGGGCGATCGAGATCGCGGGTCGGGAGGGCGGTTCGCTGCCGTCTCTGTCCCTGGCGGACCACGCCCGGGTAGCGGGCGTGGTCCGTGAGCTGGTCGCCGAGGTGGTGACCGGTCGCTCGGACACCCTCCGTGCCGTGCACGACGTCTCGTCGGGCGGCCTCGGGGTGGCGCTCGCCGAGATGGCAGCGGCGTCCGGGTACGGAGCGGTCGTGGAGGTCCCGCCGGGGGGTCACGCCGCCGTGTTCGGCGAATCTCCCGGGCGCGTCGTGGTGGCGACTCGGGACCCGGAGGCCGTGGAGCGCCTCGCCGCCGACGCAGGCGTGCAGGCCACGGGGCTCGGCCGGGTGGGCGGGGACCGGCTGGTGCTGCAGGGGATGGCGGACCTTCCGGTCGACGAGATCCGGGCGGCGGGCCGGCGGTCTCTGGGGGAGGTGGCCGTTGTCGGCACCCCGGGTCAGGCCAGCGGGTAACGTCGGTACCGGTACCCGGGAGGAGCGGAGGACCGTTTCGGTGAAAGAAGCCTGTGGCGTCTTTGGCGTGTACGCGCCGGGCCGCAACGTGGCGCAGCTCACCTTCGACGGCCTCTACGCCCTCCAGCATCGGGGCCAGGAGTCCGCGGGGATGGCTGTGGGTGACGGTGCCTGCCTCATCGTCGTGCGCGACATGGGCCTCGTCACCGCCGTCTTCGACGAGCGGACGCTGTCGGGCCTGGCCGGGCATCTGGCGATCGGGCACACTCGTTACTCGACCGCCGGCGCCTCGTCCTGGGGCAACGCGCAGCCGGTCTTCCGCGACGTCGGCCCGGCGGGGTTCGCCCTCGGCCACAACGGCAACCTCACCGACGCGCCCGAGCTGGCCAGCCGCACCGGGATGCTGCCCGGCCTGGTGGCCTCCGACAGTGACCTGATCGCCGAGCTCATCGCCGAGGCCCATCCCCGGGGGGACGACGAGCCGCCCGATCTCCGTGAGGCCCTCCGGCAGGTGGTGCCCCAGCTCGAGGGGGCGTACTCCCTCGTCCTGCTCGACGAGTCGCGCCTCTACGGCCTGCGGGACCCCCACGGGTTCCGCCCGCTCTGCCTCGGCCGCCTCGGTGGCCCAGAGGAGCCCCAGGGCTGGGTGCTCGCCTCCGAGACGCCCGCCCTGGACGTCGTCGGCGCGAGCTTCGTGCGAGAGCTGGAGCCCGGCGAGATGGTCATGATCGACGCCGACGGGGTGCACTCCGAGCAGGCGGCCCAGCCGGCGGAGCGTGCGCCGAGCCTCTGCATCTTCGAGTTCGTCTACTTCGCCCGCCCCGACTCCCGCCTGTACTCCCAGGAGGTCAACGGTGCCCGGCGGCGCATGGGCGAGCGGTTGGCCGAGCAGGCCCCCGTCTCGGCGGACCTCGTCATGGGAGTGCCCGACTCGGGCGTGCCCGCGGCGGAGGGGTTCGCGCACCGCAGCGGCATCCCCTACGGGCAGGGCCTCGTCAAGAACCGCTACATCGGCCGGACGTTCATCAACCCCGATCAGGAGACCCGGGCCACCGCCGTGCGGAGGAAGTTCAACCCCCTGCGGGAGAGCATCGCCGGCAAGCGCCTGGTCGTCGTGGACGACACGATCGTGCGTGGCACGACGCAGCGGGCCGTCGTGCGGATGCTGCGGGAGGCCGGCGCCACCGAGGTCCACCTGCGCATCCCGTCGCCCCCGCTGCGCTGGCCTTGCTTCTTCGGCATCGACATCCCTACGAGGGAGGAGCTGCTGGCGGCCAAGATGAGCGTGGAGGAGATCGCGCGGTTCTTGGACGTGGACTCCCTTGCCTACCTCACGCTCGACAACCTCCTTGCCGCGATCGGGGCGCCCGGAGACGGCTTCTGTCACGCTTGCTTGACCGGCGACTACCCCGCGCCGGTGCCGCGCCACGTCACCTTCGATGCGGGCGCAGAGCCGGTGCGCGACGACCCCGAGTCGCTCCACGCGTCGGTGCTCCAGGGCGCGCTGCCCGGGATCTGATCCTTGACCGCTGACGGCACCGGGCGACGATCGCCGGTGCGTGGGTCGTCCTACGCCGACGCGGGCGTGGACATCGACGCCGCGGATGTGGCGGTGGACCGGATCCGGGCCACCGTGGCCAGCACCGCCCGCCCCGAGCTGCTCGGGGGCATCGGCGGGTTCGGGGGCCTCTTCTCCCTCGACACCGGTGACCAGACGTCCCCGGCACTCGTCGCCTCCACCGACGGCGTCGGCACCAAGCTGCTCGTCGCCCGGGCGACCGGCCGTTACTCGACCATCGGTATCGACCTCGTGGCGATGTGCGTCGACGACGTCGTGTGCAGCGGGGCGGAGCCGCTCTTCCTGCTCGACTACATCGCCACGGGCCGCGTCTCGCCGGCGCGCATCGCGGAGGTCGTCGCGGGCGTCGCCGAGGGGTGCCGCCAGGCGGGATGTGCGTTGCTGGGCGGGGAGACCGCCGAGCATCCCGACGCGATGGCTCCGGACGATCTCGACCTGGCGGGGTTCGCGGTCGGCCTGGTGGACCGAGCCGAGATGCTCGGACCCGATCGGGTGAGCTCGGGCGACGCGCTCGTCGGGCTCCGATCGCCGGGACTGCGCTCCAACGGCTATTCGCTCGCACGCCACGTCCTGCTCCGTCGAGCAGGGCTCGATCTCGACGGACCGGCCTGGCCCGGAGCGCCGCATTCTCTGGCCGACGAGCTGCTCGTTCCCTCCCGCATCTACTCGCCGGCGGTGCGCCGCGTGCTGCACGAGCGGCCCGGTGCGGTCCACGCCGCCGCCCACGTCACGGGTGGCGGGATCCCCGGCAACCTTCCCCGGGCCCTACCCGAGGACTGCGGCGCAGAGGTGCACCTCGCGCACTGGGAGGTCCCACGGATCTTCCAGGAGATCCGACGGCTGGGGGAGGTGGCGGACGCCGAGATGGCCCGGGTCTTCAACCTCGGCATCGGTATGGTCCTCGTCGTGGACGTCGACCGCGCCGACGACGTGACGGCCTCGCTCGTCGGGGCGGGAGAGGATGCGGTGATCATCGGCATGGTGATCCCGCGAGACGCAGGGGAGCGTGTTCGATGGCGATGAGACAGGCGACGGAGTTCGTCGAGCTGCGCGAGCACCTGCTCGCTCATGCGGTGCGCAGAGGCGACTTCGTCCTGAAGTCGGGCCGCCGGAGCTCCTGGTTCATCGACGCCAAGCAGACCGCCTGTCGGCCAGAAGCGATGCTGCTGATGGCCGACGCCGTGCTGTCCGTGATCCCCGACGACGCCACCGCCATCGGGGGGCTCACGATGGGTGCGGATCCCGTGGCCTTCGTCACCGCCGGTGTTGCCGCGACCCGCGGGCGGTCCCTCAAGGCCTTCAGCGTGCGCAAGGAAGTCAAGGACCACGGGGCGGGGGGCCGCATCGCGGGGGTGCTCGAACCGGGCGACCGGGCGGTGGTTGCCGAGGACGCCGTCACCCGCGGGACCTCTCTCCTCGAAGCGGCGCGCGCCGTGCGTGAGATCGGTGCCGAGCCGGTGCTCCTCGTGGCCGTGGTGGATCGCGGTGGCACCGTGGCCCAGATGGCCGAGGCGGAGGGGATTCCGTTCCGGGCGCTCGTGACCGCCCCGGATCTCGGCTTCGACTACGAGGGCGGCTGACCCCGACCGTCGGCCGGGCCGGTCCCTCCGGGCGCCGCCAGCGGGGCCAGGGCGGGGACGAGGGCGCGTCGCCAGCGCACGAGCTCCCCCTTGAGGCTGGGCGGCGTCTTGCCCAGGCGGACCACCACGACGTCGAGGTCCGGGACGAGGAGGATCATCTGGCCCTCGTAACCCGCAGCGCGGAAGGTGCCGAAACCGTCGGGCTCGGCCCACCAGTGGGCCCCGTGGACGTGGCCCTCCTCTGGATCGATCGAACGGGGCCGGCGCCCGTGGTCGACCCAGCCGGGCGAGAGCAGGGGCGAGTCCTCCCAGAGCCCGTTCCGTAGGTAGAGGAGGCCGAAGCGGGCGTAGTCCTCGGCCGTGGCGTGCAGCAGCGACGAGGCCACCCACGTCCCCACTCCGTCCAGGCCGGGTTCGGTCGAGGCCATCCCCAGCGGTCCAAGGATCCGCTCCTCGAGCAGCCCCACGTACGGATCGCCGTGGCCCACGGTCCGCGCCACGAGCCCGGAGATCACGTTGCTCGTGCCGCTCGAGTAGTAGTAGCGCTGTCCGGGTGGCGCGGCGAGCGGTCGATCGGCGGCAAAGGCTGCAACGTCGTCCTTGCCCGACCCGAAGAGCATCTGGATGACGTCCGAGGTCTCCAAGTCCTCGTACTCCTCGGCGAAATCCAGGCCGTCGCGCATCTCGAGGAGATGTTCGAGGGTGATCGCGCGCCGCGGGTCGTCCTCGCTCCTCCACTCGGGCGCGAGGGCCGGGGCATCCAACTCGACGCGCCCGTCGTCGACCAGGATGCCGACCACCGCGTGGAGCACCGACTTGGCCAACGACCACGCCAGGAGCCGCGTGCTGGACGTCACCGGGTCGGGCGGCCGATCGAAGTATTCGATCGATCCGGCGTAGCGGCGGTAGATCAACCGGCCTCCCTGGACGATCAGGAGGGCTTGCGACTGGCCCACGTTCGAGGAGGGGTCGAAGGCCAGATCCACGAGCCGGCGGGCCTCGGGGGGCAGCGCCACCTCTGCGGTCGGCCAGTCCTTCGTGGGCCAGGGGACGCCGGCCGGTTGGGCCGGCAGCGGACGGAGTGGCGCGCTCAGGAAGTCGGCTTGTGGCAAGGGCTCAGCATCGCGCAGGGAGAGCCGCCCAGGCTTCGGTGGTCGGGACCGGCGTCGATCCGGTGACCTCACGCTTTTCAGGCGCGCGCTCTGCCAACTGAGCTACCCGACCGGGTCCGGACGGGCGAGCCCTTCCGGGAGCGGACCTGACGGGATTTGAACCCGCGACCTCCGGCTTGACAGGCCGGCGTGCACTCCGAGCTGCACCACAGGTCCCCACTCGGCGCTTCTCGAACATCCGGCGCCTCGCCGTTGTCCGGCGCGACACCTGCCCGAGGGCGAACTCCCACTATATGCCAGCTACGAAGGTCCCCGATCCGCCGGCGGCCGCCGTCGGAGCGCGGCGGGCACGTCGCCTTGACTACGAACACCTGTTCGTATACTGTGGTTGGCGCCGTCGAGGTCGGGCTCAACGACCTCCTCACGACGAAGATTCGCGAGGAGTGTGACGGCGTGTCCAGCAGCGTGTCCGACGGCCTTTGGCAGCTGGCTCGACAGCTACGCCAGGCGCTCGAGACGTTCGATCCCGCCCTGATGTCGGCTGGGGACTGCGTGCGCGCCGTGCAAACGCTGACGGCCACCGAGAAGGCGTGCAGCGCAGCTCGAGCTCGCGCCGCCGCCCGGGCCGTCGAGTTGGGAGCCCATCGGGAGCAGGGATTTTCGACCGGAGCGGACTGGCTCTCCCGGCAGATGGGTTCCACCAACGGAGACGCACGCAACTCGCTCGAGGCTGCCACGGCCGTCGAGGAGTGTCCGGAGACCAAGCAGGCCTTGCTCGCGGGCGAGCTCTCGTTGCAGCAGGCCCACGAGATCAGCCGGAGCCACGCCGAGATGCCGGGTGCCGAGCACGAATTGGTCGAGCTCGCGAAGCGGTCGGGATTGTCGGCGTTGCGAGACGCCGTGCGCGAGAAGCGCAACCGTCGATCGGATCCCGCGGCCCTGCACGAGCGTCAGCACCGCTTGAGAGAGTTCCGTCACTTCTTGGATCGCGAGGGGATGGTCCGGTTCTCGGGGGCCTTGACGCCAGAGGTGGGCATTCCCCTCGTCAACCGGGTCGAGGCCGAAGCCAATCGCCGACGGCGGGAGGCCCGCGCCGCGGGTGGACGAGAGGACTTCTCCTCATACGCCGCGGACGCGCTCGCTGCGATGTTGGCGGGCTCCGGGCGGGGCCACTCGACACGGTCCGACCTGGTCATGGTGTGCGACATCCGCTCGTACCGGCGAGGTCATCAGCACCCCGGCGAGCTCTGTCACATCTCGGGCGGTGGACCCATCCCCGTCCAGAGTGCCCGGGAGCTCGGCGAGGACGCCTTCATCAAGGCGGTCCTCCACGACGGGGTCCAGGTTCAGACGGTCCGGCACTTTGGCCGCCACATCAGCGCCGAGCTCAGAACGGCGCTGGAGCTGGGATCTCCGCCGGACTTCACCGGCGCGAAATGCGTCGAGCCCGAGTGCGGGCGGCGATACGGGCTCGAGTGGGACCATGTGGATCCCGTTGCCAATGGGGGACCGACGTCGCTGGACAACCTGCAACCGCGTTGCTGGCCGCATCATCGGGACAAGACCGAGCGCGATCGCCGGGCAGGTCTCCTCCGGGCGAGGCCTCCGGGCGCGGGCAGTGAGGAGCCTCGAGCCCCTCGGCGGGCTGGGGGGCCCATCGACCAGGACAGTTCATGACGACCGAGAGGCGGACGCACCTGGGGGCGCCCGGTGAGGTCACCTCCCACTACGCGTGCGAGAGCAGCTGCTCGAGACGATCGACGAAGGCGCGCTGCCCGGTCACGAGCTTGGACCGGGCGTCAGCGAGCGCCCACCATTCGGCGCGGTCGACCTCGGGGAAGCTCCGGCGCCGGCCGGACCCCTTCGGCCATTCGATCTCGAAGGTGTTGCTCTCGATGTCGTGCGCGTCGAAGTCTCCGGCGACCGCCCAGACCTGTACGCGCTTTCCTCCCGACTGCGTCACCTCGCCGAGGGAGCGCCGGTCCCCGTGGGGGGCGGGCGCACCGAGCTCTTCGGCGAACTCGCGCTCGGCGGCGGACAGGGCATCCCCCTCGGGGTCGTACTCCCCCTTCGGCACCGACCAGGCCCCTTCGTCACGGCGAGCCCAAAACGGCCCACCGGGGTGCACCAGCAGCACCTCCACGTGGTCCTCGACGGTCCGGTACAGGAGCAGGCCGGCGCTCAGGCGGGGCATGGGCTGCTCACGGCCCGGCCTTGCCCGAGGCCGTGCAGGACCGGGGGTCCCAGGGGGCGAGGTCGGACGTGGCCGGCGTTGCCGTCAGGAAGTCCCCGCTCGTGGAGCTGCCGCTGCCCGACGTCGTGGTCGTCGTGCTCTGCCCGGTCGACGGCGAGGTGGGCGTGGAGGACCCCGCGCTCGGGGGGGCGTTGACGGAGAAGTCGCTGCCGGTCACGACGGTCACCTGGGCCCCGCCGTACGTGGGCGCCCGCTGCAGGATCACGGCCCCCGTGAGGGAGTTGGCGACCGCTTCGGCGGCACCGATGCTGGCGACCGACGAGTACGTGACGAGGGTCTCGGACTCCTGGCCCACCGGGGTGGTGTCACTCAGGCCCGTGACCTTGAAGCCGAGAGCCTGCAGGGCCGAGCCGGTGTCGCTCGCCTGGTTGTAGGCGCCCGTCCCGTTGAGCACCGACACGGTCACGTTGCCGGGCTTGGGCAGGGATCCGCCCTGGTAGGTGTTGGCGTGGCTGTCGAGCCCGAGAGCGGCGTCGATGGCCTGCCGATCCTGTGGGTAGCTCGGGAACTCGATGTTCCCGTAGTCGTAGCCCTGGTAGGAGTAGTCGTTGGAGGTCGATTCCATGACCGGGATGGTGAGCTGCGGCGCCGTCTGCGGGTTGATCCCGTGGTAGGTCAGCACCAGGTTGAGCATGTGGGCGGTGCCGAAGCCCTGGTTGACCGTGAGCTGCGGGGCGACCGACGAGACCAGTTTCTGGTCGGTGAGGGGGTCGCCGAGGCCCTGCTTGGCCACCGCTGCGGCGAGCACCCGCAGAAACTCGTGGTCCCGCCGGATCCGGGCCAGGTCGCTCTCCGCCTCCTGGGGCCAGTACGTCACGTCGTCGGAGGTGACCTCGGGGCCCTTGTACTGGAGGTGCCGGGCGCGCACGACCTGCAGGGCTTGGTAGCCGTTGAGGTGGCGGCACCCGGGAGTCAGGACCTGGAGCCCGGAGTAGGCGTCGTAGACGGGCTCGGGGAAGTACATGTTGATGCCCCCCAGGGCGTCGACCACGTTGGCGAACGTGTCGAAGTTGAGCTCCACGTAGTCCTGGATCGGGATACCGAAGTCCTCCTCGATGGTGTTCACCAGCTGGCTCGGCCCGTCGGCGAGGGCGGCGTCGATCTTGTTGGCGCCGTCGGTGCGGGCGTTGGGGACGAAGAGATCCCGGGGGATCGACAGGATCGACACCGAGTTGTTGGCCGGATTGAGGTGGAGGATCATGATGACATCGCTGTTGACGCCGTTGACCCCCTGCGAGCAGAGGCCGTAGGCGGGGTTCTGCACCTTGAGGGCGCAGCGCGAGGTCGAACCCACCATCAAGATGTTCTCGGTCGCGTTGTCCACCCCCTTGGGTGCGCTCGCCAGGTTGTGGACCGCGATCCGGTGGATCTGGCTGTTGAGGTACCAGGCGTAGCCGGCCACCGCGCCCACGAGCAGCACGATCAGCAGGCAGAAGACGAGCAGGGTGCGCTTCAGACGCCGCCGGCGCTTCGAGGACCACCGCTTTCTCGGGCCCTCGGGCGGCTCCGCGGGCCCCCCGGGTGGCTGCGAGCCCGACGACGACGTCGCCGGGTCGCCGGGCCGGTCCCCTCTGGCCCCAGCGGCGTGGGCTGGACCCCGGCCGCGCGACACGCCGAGAACCTAGCCCGGAGGTCCCACGAAAGGTACGCGTCCGGGCAGCTCGGGGCGGCCAACCTCTCTACACTGCCGCTGTGTCTCTAGCAGAGGGACCCGTGGCGGAAGGACCGGTCGCCGAGGGCCTCGCCGTGGAACGAAAGGCGACCGGCTGGCTCGCCACGGTCGTCCGGACCTGGCGCGAGCGACTCTCCGATCGGCGCCTCATGGTCCCGGCGGTCCAGAGGGGGATCCGGGCGGCAGTGACCGTCCCGATCAGCTTCGCCTTCGGCCAGGCGACCGGCAACTCGCAGATCGCCCTCTTCAGCGCCTTCGGCGCCTTCGCCCTCCTCCTGATGGTCGAGGTGACCGGCCGGCAGAAGGTCCGGCTGCGGGCCTTCGTCGTCTTGGTCCTCGTCGGGGCGTTCCTCGTGGTGGTCGGGACGGCCTCCTCACAGGTGACCGCCGCCGCGGTGCCGGTCACGGCGGTCCTCGTCTTCGCCGTGCTGTTCTCCGCGGTGCTCAGCCCGCTGTCGGCGCAGGCGACCACGGCGACCCTTCTCTTTCTCATGCTCTCGGTGGCGGTGCCGGTCGACGCCGATCAGATCCCCGCCCGACTGGCCGGGGTGGCCATCGCCGCCGCGCTCTCCATCCCCGCGGCCATGCTGATCTGGCCGCCCCGTGGCCAGGGCCGCCTCCGGCTGCGCCTCGCCGAGACCGCGGATGCGATGGCCGACCTCATCTCCGCCGGGCGGGCGGGACTGTCCCGACAGGATGAGCAGACGCAGCTCGACCGAGCGGTCCGTTCCCTCCTCGAGATCTTCGACGCCGGCAACGTCCTGCCGGCCGGGGTCGTGCCGAGCGACCAGGTCCTGTGCAAGCTCGTCGGGCATCTCCGGTGGACCGTCGCGCAGGTGAGGAGGTCGACGGTGTATTTCCGCCAGGACCCGACCCCGTCGCCCGAGGCGGACGAGTTCCTGCGGGCCGACTCCCAGGCGCTGCGGACGGGGGCGGACGTCCTCCGCGAGCTCGGGACCAAGGGCGTGGCCCGCGCCGAGACCGTCGCCCGGCTGAAGGAGCAGTCGGCGCACCTGCAGGAGATGCGCCGACGGGGCGTCTACCTTGGGATGCGCCACTACATCGGCTTCGATTCCGATCCTGCGGGCGGTGCCGACGCTTCCGGTTCGGGTGCCGTTCCCTCCGCTCAACGGGACGCGCTCGCCGAGCTCCCCGGGGACGAGGGAGACCTCGACCGGGACGAGGAGTGGCTGCACCGAACCCTCGACCCCGCCTTTCGGGCCCGCGCCCTCACCTGTGCGGTGACCACCGCGCTCGACGACATCGTCGTGGCCGCCGGGCGCGGGATGCTGTCCTGGCGGCAGCGGATCGAAGGGTTCCTCCGGGCGGCGTGGGCCCGGCTCGCCTTCTACGCCGACCCGGATTCGGCCTGGCTGCGCAACAGCATCCGCGGAGGGCTGGCGCTGGGCTTGGCGATCCTGGTGGTCGACCTGACCGACGTCCAACACGGCTTCTGGGTGGCGCTCGGCGTCCTCTCGGTCCTCCGTTCGAGCGCCGTCAACACCGGCCGCACCGCGATCCGGGCGGTCGCAGGGACCGTGGCCGGGGTCGTCATCGCGTCGCTCCTCCTGTGGGCCCTCGGGGTCCACACCGTGGTCCTGTGGATCCTCCTGCCGATCGCCGTCCTCGTGGCGGCGGTCGCGCCGGTGGTCGGAAGCTTCGTCGCCGGCCAGGCTGCCTTCACGCTCGTCGTGGTGATCCTCTTCAACATCATCCAGCCGACCGGGTGGAGCGTGGGGCTCGTGCGGATCCAGGACGTGGCGATCGGCTGCGGCGTGGCGCTCCTCGTGGGGCTCCTCTTCTGGCCACGGGGCGCGACCCGCCTGCTCGGGGTGAACCTCTGCCGGGCCTACGCCACGAGCGCGGACTATCTCCAGGCCGGCATCCAACGCATCATGAACCCCGACCGCGTCGTCGACGTGTCGAGCACCGAGATCGCCTCCCGGGAGGCTGGGCGGGTGCTCGACGACGCGTTCCGCGACTACCTCGTCGACCGGGGGGCGAAGGAGGTCAAGACGACCGATCTCTTCACCCTGATGGCGGGTGCGGTCGAGGTGCGTCAGGCCGCCGACTCGGTCGCGAACCTGCCGCGGCTGTCGATGTCGGGCGAGACCTTCGACCTTCGGGACCACCCGAGCGTCCGGCTGGCGGGGGACGAGCTGCGGCTGGCGTGTGACGACGTACGCCGCTGGTACCTCGGTGTCCGCGAGGCCCTCGGCGGGCATCGCACCGACATCCCGCCCCAACCCCGGCACCCCGAGCTGCTCGGCGCGCTGGCGACGGCGCTCGACGACGTCCGGTCGACCCGGGCCTCCGGCGCCGCGCTCGTGATGATGAGGCTGCTCTGGGCGTGCGAGGACCTGGAGGACCTGCGCCGGCTCGAGCCCATCGTCGCTCGCGCCCGGGGGCTGTGGCAGACGGGGCGGCCCGTCCCGCTGTGGAGCTCGGGCCGGGCCTGATCGAGGCCAGCTTCTCGAGCTCCGCCCATCCGCCGCCTTGCCGAACCTCGCCGAACCTCGCCGAACCTCGCCGAACCCGCCGACCTCCGCCTACGCGTCGGCGACCACCGCCAAGCGCGGGGAGGTGCCGACCAGGCGCTCGGGGAGTGGGAGGCGGGACCGCTCCGCCCACTCGACGTCGCGCAGCCTCCGGAGCCGAGGCCTCCGCCAACCCGCCGCGATCACCGAGTCGACCAGGGCCGAGGGTGCGGTGCCCCGGCCGAGCGGCAGGGCGGATCGCAGCGACTCGGGGTACTCCGCGTGGTGCTCGGGGGCCGTCCGCCGCAGCCGCTCGATCTGGTGGCGCGCCCGGTTGCGGTAGGCGGTCAGAGGGTCGGCGGCGCCCCAGAGGCTCTCGACGAGGACCAGGCGGCCGGTGGGGGCGGCGCCGCGCCACGCCCGGAGGGCGAGATGGGGATCGGGCAGGGTCCACAGGAGGTGACGCTCCACGACGACGTCGTGGTGCCCGGGTGGCTCGTGGGCCGCTCCTTCGATCGTCTCGATGGCCAGCCCCTCGCGACGGGCCCGCTCCCGTAGCCGTTCGAGCATGCGCCCCGAGAGGTCGAGGGCGGTCACCCGGTGACCGAGGCGGGCGGCGATCAGGCTCAGGAACCCGGTCCCGGCGCCGCAGTCGAGGACCCGGGCGGGCGGCCCGAGCAGTTCCTCGAGAGCCGCCGTCCATGCGGCCATCACGGCGGGATCGCGGGGCCGGTGCTGGAGGGAGTCGTCGTACGTGGACGCGTCCTCGTCCCAGTACTCGCGTATCTGCTCGAGGAGGTTGCTCGTGGACATGACGCCATCCTGCCGCGTCCGGGAGGCAGGGCCCGCGGCTCGCGTCACCGACATTTTGTCTCTGCGTCACCGCGTGTTCTTCGGACGGTTACCAGATGGGTTACGAACTCACCTATACCAGCAGTCGGCGGTATCGAACGACAGAGGGAGGCTTGGGTGAGACACATCCGACGAGGCGCGGCTGCCGCGCTGGCGACGATCGGCCTGGTGGGGGGCGGACTAACGCTCGGGGGCGTCTCCGGGTCGCCAGCGGGCGCCCTCGGGAGCCCGCCCCCGGCGACACCGGGGGCGACCAAGACGCCGATCAAGCACCTGGTGGTGATCTTCGACGAGAACGTGTCGTTCGATCATTACTTCGGCACCTATCCCTTCGCGCCGAACCCCTCGGGCGAGCCGGCGTTCCACGCGAAGCCGGGCACCCCCTCGGTCAGCGGCCTGGCCAACTCGATCACGAAGACGAAGGCGACCGGCCCGCTGCTCACGCAGAACGGCAACCTGTCCAACCCGCTGCGGCTCGACCGTAGCGACGCCATGACGTGCGACCAGGACCACGGCTACTCCGCAGAGCAGGCGGCGGCCGACCACGGCGCGGAGGACCTCTACGCCCAGGAGACGGGCAACGGGCTCACCCTCTCCCAGTGCCTGACCGACGAGAACGCCGGGCTCACCAACAAGTCGCCCATTCCACCGGGTGCCGACTCGAACTACGCCGTCATGGACTACTTCGACGGCAACACGGTGACCGCCCTGTGGAACTACGCCCAGCACTTCTCCATGAGCGACAACATGTACGGCACGACCTACGGGCCCTCCACGCCCGGCGCGCTCAACGTGTCGGCGGCCCAGACCTACGGTGCGATCTGCGGGCCGACGTCGGCGACCATCAACGCGCCCGCATGCGCCGCCCCGACGGGGTACAACTCCTCCAGCGTCGCGTCGTCGAACCTCACGACGGGCATCACGGGAGTGGACCAGCAGCCCCCGGCCGGTCCCGGCACGACGTACAGCGACGCCGATCCCACCTACGACGTCTGCTCGTACCTGCCCAAGGCCGACGGCGGCGACGGGAACACGCCGGCGTCGACGATCGCCATGGGCGGCAACAACATCGGCGAGCAGCTCACCAAGTCCGGCGTCACGTGGGGCTGGTTCGAGGGCGGGTTCGACGACGGCTACGTGCCCGGTCACGGGACGGCGCCGACCACGGCCCAGATCTGCTCGGAGGAGCACAAGAACGTCGGTGGCTCGAGCGTGGTCGACTACATCCCTCACCACGAGCCGTTCGAGTACTACGCCTCCACGGCCAACCCGATGCACAAGCCGCCGACCTCGGTGGCCGCGATCGGTCGCACCGACCAGGCCAACCACCAGTACGACCTGGCCGACTTCTGGGCGGCGGCCAGCAACGGCAACCTGCCGTCTGTCTCCTACCTGAAGGCGCCCGCCTACCAGGACGGGCACGCCGGCTACTCGGACCCCCTCGACGAGCAGAACTGGCTGGTCGGCACGATCAACCAGCTGGAGCGCCTGCCGAGCTGGTCCTCGACCGCGGTGGTGGTCACCGATGACGACTCCGACGGTTGGTACGACCACCAGCTGGCCCCGATCGTGACCGGCTCGCAGACCAGCCTCGACAACCTGACCGCGGCCAACTCGTGCGGGAGCTCGAAGCTCGTGCCGACCAATTCCGCGTCCGCCCCGGAGCAGGGCAAGTGTGGCCTGGGGCCCCGCCTGCCCTTCCTCGTGATCTCCCCGTACGCCCGTCCCAACTCGGTCAGCAACACGCTGATCGACCAGGGCTCGGTCGTGCGGTTCATCGAGCACAACTGGGGTTTGGCCGCCATGGGCAACGGAGCGGCGGACGGCAACGCCGGGTCGCTCTCGTCGTTCTTCGATTGGAGTGGTCCCACCGACCCGCCCCTGTACCTCGACGCCGCGTCGGGTGAGCCGGTCGGAGGGAACGGGCAATAGCCGACAGGTAGCCAGGGGGCTGGTCCTTCCCGGCCAGCCCCCTGCCGGCCTCCCGCCGGGGCGGGGCCCGGATAGGAGGTTCTGTCGGAGCCTCTGTCGGAGCCTCTGTCCGAGCCCCGGCACGAGCCTCCAGACGGCTTCCGGACGAATAGACACCGTCCCAGGTCGGTGGTATCAAGCCTGGCGCGCCCAGCGGGCGAGACGTGAGGCGAAGGGGGCCATCATGACGGGCGTCAGTGACGACTTCACCTGGGCGGGACGGCTCGTCGGCGGGAGCGTGGTGCGTGCGGAGCGTCAGGGCGCTCGCCGGCACGGCGGTCGACCGGCGTGGTACGTGGACGTCGAGCGAGACGGTCAGCGCATCGGGTGCTACGCGCGCATGCAGCGCCCCCAGAACAACGACGCGGGGGCCGCCTTGCTCCGCGAGTTCGAGCTGCTCCGCGCGCTCGCCGCGGCCGGCGTGAAGGTTCCCGGGGTCTACGGGTTCAGCACCGAGCCGCTGGGGATCCTGATGGAGTGTCTCCCCGGCGAGGGCGACTACCTCCTCATCGCCGAGCCCGAGCATCGGCGCCTGCTCGACCGTCAGTTCCTCGCCGAGCTGGTGCGGCTCCACCAGGCCGACATCCAACCCTTCGTCGACCTCGGCATGGCGGTGCCCTCCACGCCCGCCGAGTACGTCACACAGGACCTCGACGTCTGGGAAGGCATGTACCGCGCCACCATCCGCGAGCCGATCCCGCTCCTCGAGTTCACCTGCCGCTGGCTGCGGCGTCACGTCCCCCCACCCCCCGAACGCCCCGTCCTCGTGCAGGGCGACACCGGTCCCGGGCAGTACATGTTCCACGGCGACGAGATGGTCGGCATCATCGACTGGGAGTTCGCCCACATCGGCGACCCGATGCTCGACCTGGCCCTCATCCGGGGCCGGGACTTCTACAACCCCGGGGCCGACCTGCGGGACTGGTTCTCGACCTACGAGGAGCTCGGCGGGGCCAAGATCGACTGGGCCAAGCTCGCCTACTACACGGTCAAGGCGATGGCCATCACCCCGCTCTCACTCGGCGGCCTGTGCCAGGACATGTTCCCCGGGACGGATCACGCGGAGTGGTACGCCGAGACCGCCACCTACGGTCGGGGGACGGCCCAGGCCTTGGCCGAAGCGGTCGGTGTCACCCCGGGCGAGGTGGAGCTGCCCGAGCGGACTCCTGGTCGCGTGGCCGGAATGTTCGACGTGCTGGAGGAGAACCTGGGCGCCGAGTTCATGCCCGCCGACGAGTTCGGCCGCTACCGGATGGGCCTGGCGCTCCGCCTCGTACAGATGATGCGCAACGCGGACGGGCTCGATCGTCAGCTGGTGGCGCTGGAGCTCGACGACCTGGCGACCGTCCTGGACCACCGTCCCGCGGACCTCCGGGAGGGGGACCGGGAGCTCAACGCCCTCGTGGCCGAGGAGGACCTGGGACGCGAGGCCGAGCTGGTCGCCTACCTGTGGCGCCGGACCATCCGGGAGGAGGAGCTGCTGCGGGGAGCGCTCGGGGCGGGTGAGGACGCCGTCTTGACCCCGATCGACCAGCTCCGCTGAGGCCGCGGCCCATGGCCGACCCGATGTTCACCTTCGATCAGGCCATGACCGACCTCATCTTCGACTACTGCCGGCAGCGTCTGGCGCTCGACCCCGTGCCGCTCGATTTCGGCGGCATCCGCGAGTCGTTCGACGAGGTGCTGCGAGGACTGATCCGGCCGGACGGCAACGACCCCGGGCGGGTCCTCGAGATCTTCTCCGATCACCTGGCCGATGCGGTCATCTCGTGCGACAGCCCGAGATTCCTCTCCTTCATACCCGCCGCGCCGACCAAGGCGTCGTTGCTGTTCGACATGGTCGTCTCCTGCTCGTCCCTACAGGCGACGTCCTGGCTCGAGGCCGCCGGTGCGGTCGCCGCCGAGAACCAGGCCCTGCGCTTCATCGCCGACCTCGCGGGATTTCCCGCCGCCGCCGGCGGCTGCTTCGTCTCCGGCGGGACCCAGGGGAACCTCTCCGCGCTCCTCGTGGCGCGCGACGTGGGCCAGGCCCGCCGCGGCCAGGGACTCGCGGCGCGACCGATGGTCGCGGTGAGCGAGGAGGCGCACTCCTCGGTCGTGCGCGCGCTCCACGTACTCGGCGTGGAGCCCCTATGGGTCCCCACCGACGACCACCGGCTCACCGGGGTGGCCCTGCGGTCCGCCCTCGAGGGCTCCGGCCGGGGCCCGGACGCGGTCGCCGTCGTCGCCACCGCGGGGACCACCAACGCGGGGCTGATCGACGATCTCGAGGGGATCTCCGAGGTGGCCGCGGACCAGGGACTGTGGCTGCACGTCGACGCCGCGTACGGGGGCGCGGCCCTGCTCGCCCCCGAGGCGCAGCCGCTGTTCCGTGGCATCGAGCGCGCCGACTCGGTGGTCGTGGACCCCCACAAGTGGCTCTTCGCCCCCTTCGACTGCGCCGGCCTCGTCTACCGCGACCCGCGCCTGGCCAAGGCCGTGCACACCCAGGACGCCTCCTACCTCGACGTGATCCATCCCGAGGGCGCGTCCGCTCGCGCCCCGTGGAACCCGAGCGACTACGCGATCCACCTCACCCGGCGCGCCCGGGGGTTGCCCATCTGGTTCTCGCTCGCCGTCCACGGGACCGACGCCTACCGGCGCTCGGTCGAGGCGGCGCTCGACATCGCAATGCGGTGCGCCGAGCGGGTCCGCGAGGCCGACCACCTCGAGCTGGTGCGCGAGCCGGGGCTGTCGGTCGTGCTCTTTCGCCGCCCCGGCTGGTCGCGCGGCGACTACGACTCGTGGTCCCGGCGGCTGCTCCAGGACCAGGTGGCGCTCGTCACGCCCACGACATGGGAGGGAGAGCCGGTGGCCCGACTCGTCTTCTTGCACCCCAACACCACGATGGAGATCGTCGACGAGATCCTCGACTCGATGCGCGGCGCCCCGGTCGGCCAGGAGGCCCCCAGGTGACCCCCGGACAACCCGGCCCCGGACGACCCGGCCCCGGACGACCCGGCCCCGCGGCGTCGAGCCAGGAGTCCTCCTGGGATCCCGACCAGTACGGCCGGTTCGCCCGGCAACGCGAGCAGCCCTTCTGGGATCTGTGCGCCCTGCTGGAGCCGACCGACTCGCCCGAGGTCGTGGATCTCGGCTGCGGCGACGGGCGGCTGACCTCCGAGCTGCACCTTCGCCTCGGCGCCGCGAGCACGACCGGGATCGACTCCTCTCCGACGATGCTCGAGTCGGCGCGAAGCCGGGACGGCGAGGGTCTTCGGTTCGTCGCCGGCGACCTCTCGACCTGGAGGGGGGAGAACGTCGACATCGTCGTCAGCAACGCGGCCCTGCACTGGGTGCCCGACCACGCCGCCGTGCTCGGCCGGTGGCGGGAGAGCCTGGCGTCCGGTGGCCAGCTGGCGGTCCAGATGCCCACCAACGCCGATCATCCCTCGCACCGGGTCATCGGAGCCCTGGCGGCGGAGTGGCTCGGCGCGGACGCCCCGCCGGACCCCGTCGTCGAGCACGTCGAGGCGCCGGAGTGGTACTCCCAGACGCTCTACGACCTCGGGCTGGAGCGTCAGCACGTGCGCATGCAGGTCTACGGTCACCTGCTCGACGCCACCGCCGACGTGGTGGAGTGGACCAAGGGCACGTCGCTCACCCGGTTCAAGCCGCTCCTCGCCGCGGACCGCTACGAGCAATTCGTCGACGAGTACCGGCGCCGCCTCGTGGCCGAGCTGGGCGACCACCGGCCCTACTTCTACACGTTCAAGCGCATCCTCATGTGGGGAGCGCTGCCGCGCTAGGGCCCGGCCTCAGCCGGTGGGCCCGGCCTTCGCCACGAAGCTGACGATGGGCGGGGACGCCACGTAGTCGTCCCAGAATCCGGGCTCGTACTTCGCCAGCCCTTCGGGAGCGACCTCTGGCAGCACCCACTCGAAGGCGAATCCGGCCGCGGCGAACTCGCTCCGGTAGGCCCCCGTCGGCAGGTAGTAGTTGTCGAGGTCGAACGCCGTGCCGTCGGGGTTGAAGAAGCGATAGGTGATCGTGTCGCCCTCCTCCGGGTCCTCCCCGCCGATCTTGACGAAACCGTAGGGGCGGTAGCGGCCGTAGTGGGAGGGCGGGTTGTCCGGGTAGTCGTTGCAGCCGACGATCAGGCCGCCGGGCTTGACGAGACCGGCCACGCTCCGGACCAGCTCCCGCAGCTCGGACCGCGAGCGCGCGTAGTTGAAGAGGAAGCAGCACAGGGCCACGTCGAACCGCTCGTCGAGCTCGACGGTGGCGACGTCGGAGAGCACGTACTCCACGCCGAGACCGGTGGTCTCCTCCTCCCGCCTGGCCAGGGCGATCATCTCGGGCGAGATGTCGACGCCGACCACCCGGGCGGCCCCGCGCCGCACGAGCTTGCGGGAGTAGATCCCCTCCCCGCACGCCAGGTCCACGACCGATCGTCCCGAGAGCTCGGGGAGGAGGCCGAACGTGGAGTGCTCCTCGAGGTAGAGCCGGAACGGCAGCATCTTCGATTCCTGGTAGTCGGAGCCGATCCGGTCGTACTCGTCGGCCACGTGGTCGAAGCCCGTCACGGTTGCGCAGCGTACCCAAGCCACCCAGGGCGGGCGCGGGACTTCGGCGGATGGCTCGGGCGCGAGCTTCGGCGCGGAAACACCAGGGCGTGCGCTGGCAAATAATGGGACCGTGCGCCCGCTGCACCTGACTGCTCCGTGGAGACGGGAGGACTGGCGCCGCTGGGACGCGTGGGCCGTCCTCGCGGGTTGGCTGGCCCTGAGCGGATTCCTGATCTGGAAGGCCACGGCGACGGCGCCGATGCTCTGGGAGGACTCGAAGAGCTACGAGCAGGTCGGCTCGCTCCCCGTGTGGAGCGCGGGTTTCTGGTTCGGCCAGCGGCCCCCGCTCGTCCCGTTCCTGTGGAAGGTGACCGGGTCCCCGACCACCTTCGTCGTCGCCCAGACGGTGATCGCCGCGCTCTCCTGGGGCTTCCTCGTCCTGACGGTCGGGCGTGCCGTGCCCCACGGGCTCCGCAGGGCCGTCGCCTGCTTCGCCGTGTTGGCGTTCGCCAGCACGCTCCCCGTCACCTTGTGGAACTCGTCCGTCCTGTCCGAGACCCTGTCGCTCAGCGCCGTCGCCCTGCTCTTCGCCGTGGCCATCCGTCTGGCGGAGCGTCCCACGCGGCGCCGGGTGGTCGCCCTGGTGGCGGTCGCGCTCTGGGCCGGTATGGCTCGAGACAGCGGCATCGCCGTGGCGCTGCTGCTCGCCCTCGTCGCCCTGTACCTGCTGGTCCGGGGTCGCCACGACCGGAGGCTGGCGGCTCTCGGTGCGGTGGGCCTGGTCCTGGTCGTCGCCTTCTGCGCCATCAGCGTGAGCGTGTCCGGCCGGACCGAACAGAACGTCGACGACGTGCTCTACGTGCGGGTCTTCCCCTACCCCGCCCGCGTCGCCTGGTTCGCCGACCACGGGATGCCCCAGTCCGAGCTGGTCGACGAGCTGGCGCGCCTTGAGGAACGCCACCCCACGACGGGCGCACCCGTGGTGGCGCCCGACCTCACGTCGAAGCAATTCGCCCCCCTCGAACGCTGGGTCGACACCGACGCAGCGACCACCTACGGGCTCTGGGTCGTGACGCACCCCTGGTACGCGGTGTCCGAGCCGCTCGTCGCCCCCGCGCGCGTACAACTTCGCGGGCGGCGACCTCTACTTCTACGCCGGCACCGATCCCGTCCGCTCCGGACTGGAGCCCGTCATGTGGCCGGCGTGGCCCTGGCTGCTCGTCCTGTCCGTTGCCGTCATCGTCGCGGCGAGCCTGCGCCGGATGTGGGGGGACCCGAGGCTGCGCGCCACGATCCTGCTTGCCGTCCTCGGGATCCCCGTCATGCTGATCGCGTGGCACAGCGACGGCCAGGAGGTGACGAGGCACACGATCGAGGGCCTGGCCCAGCTGCGGCTCGGCGTGCTGCTGGCCCTGGTCCTCGCCGTGCTCGGCGCAAGGCCGCCGACCACGCCCGAGCAACCGGCCCCCTCGGTGGGCATGCGGGAGGACGACCTTCGTGAGGACCGGGCCGAGGAGCTCACGCTCGTCCCGTCCACCCGGTCCGAGGACCCCTCTCCGCCGCCTTTACTTCCACCACCCTCATCTCCACCGCCGTCGGCACCTCCACCGCCGTCAGCACCTCCACCGCCTCAGCACCTCCGCCGACGGACCCGGAGCCGAGCAGGCGGGTCGTGTCGAGCTAGCTCACCATTAGATTCATCTCTCGTGGCGTTCGGGTTGAGCGACTTGCAGCGGATCGCTGCGGATGACCACCACCTGGCCGTGGTGAGCACGACCCGGTCGGACGGGAGCGTCCAGTCCTCGGTGGTCAACGCCGGCCTCCTGGAGCATCCGGTCTCCCACGAGCCCGTCGTCGGCTTCGCCACCTATGGACGGGCCAAGCTGGACAACCTCCGGGAGCGACCGCGGGCCACCCTCGTCTTCCGGGCCGGGTGGCAATGGGGCGCCGTCGAGGGAAGGACCGAGATCGCCGGTCCCGACGACGACCTTCCCGGGTTCGACGCGGCCGGCCTGCCCGGCTTGCCGGGTTTGCTCCGCGCCGTCTTCGTCGCCGCCGGGGGCACGCACGAGGACTGGGCCGCCTTCGACCGCGTCATGGCCGAGGAGCGCCGCGCCGTCGTGCTCGTGCATCCCGAGCGCGTCTACTCGAACCGGACCTGAGGCCTCCCGGGTTCGCGGGCCGGCTTCAGCGCCAGTAGTGCTCCATCAGCTCCCGGGCCCACGGCGGCTCCCTCACCTCGGAGCGGGGGCCCATCTCGACCATGTGGGGCTTGATGTCGATCACCGGGGTGCCGTCCACCGCGTCGAGGCCGGCGACACGGATCGACCGGTCGCCGACGGAGACGATCCGGCACGTGCTTACCCCGAGTCGGTTCGGGCGGGCCTTGGCCCGCTGGGCGAAGATGCCCACCCGGGGCCACGCCGTGTTGCCTCGGGGATGCCGGGCCCCGGTCACGATCGACGCCGTCTCGACCCGATCGAAGACGTAGACGACGTCGAGGTGGGAGAACCCGTCGAGCCCCAGCAGGGAATCGGCCGGCAGGCTGGGATCGAGCTCGATCGTCGCCTCCACACCCTCCCAGTGGTCGTCGACCGGATCGCCGCGCCCGCCGCGCACGGTCCCGATGGGCGAGACGGTGAAGGAGCCGGTCATCTTTGCGGGACCTCCTCCGTGCGGAGATCGTGGGCGCCGTCGGCTCCGGTGACCTCGTCGGAGGGGCGCGTGATCAACGGGGTCGACACGTCGATCAAGGTAGCCAACCTCCCCGCCCGACCCGACAGACCCGTGACCGCAGGTAGTCCGCGATCGAGGCCGGCATCGGTGGTGCGAGCGGGCCTCGACCGGGCAAGCTAGGGACATGACGATGGGGAGGGATTCCGAGGCGTTGCGCCGCGTGGTCGTGCTGGCGCCGATGCCGCTCGAGTTGGACGCGATCGCCACGGCCTTCGGGCTCGCACGCAGCGACGGGTCCGGGGACGCGCCCTGGACCGGTCGGCTCGGCGATTCCGAGGTGACGGCGCTCCACGTGGGCATGGGCCCGCCTGCGGCTCGCGCGGCCACCCTTCGCCTCTTCGACCGGCCCCCGCCTGGCGCCTCCGGCCCTCCGGCCGTCGACCACGTCATGATCGCCGGCATCTGCGGCGGCCTCGATCCCGACATCGAGGTCGGCACGCTGCTCAACCCCGAGTACCTCGTCGAGCACGCGAGCGGGTCCCGCTACACCCACCGCCCGCCCGGCGGCGCCCCACGGCTCGGCGGCCTGGCCACCACCGAGACGGTGAGCTTCGATCTCGAGCTGACCCGCCGACTGCGAGAGGACGGCTGCCTGGGCGTCGACATGGAGTCCTCCGCGGTGGCCGAGGTCTGCGACGCCAAGGGCTGTTCCTGGTCCGTCTACCGCTGCATCAGCGACCGGGCCTTCGACGGCCTGCTGGACGAGCGGATCGTGGCGGCGACCCACCCCGACGGGTCGGCGAACATGGCCGAGATCGAGCGGCTGCTGGCCGAGGATCCCGAGCTGGGGGCGAAGCTCGGGCGCCTGGCCGAGGACTCCGCCCGGGCCGCCCGGCTGGCGGCCGAGGCGGCGGCGCGGGGCTGCCTCGCCCTCGATGGCTGACCCGTCGCCGTATCCCCTGGCGATCCCCGACGACGTCCTCGAGGATCTCCGTCGCCGGGTCCTTGCCACGCGCTGGACCGACTCGGTGGCGGGTTCCGCGTGGTCGCACGGTACCGATCTCGACTACCTGCGCGAGCTCTCGGAGTACTGGGTCGACGGCTTCGACTGGCGTGCCCAGGAGCGCCTGCTCAACGAACGCCTACCCGGCTGGGTGGCGGACGTCGACGGCCACCGGATGCACTATGCCCGGCTACCGGGTGTCGGACCCGACCCCCTCCCGCTCGTCCTGCTCCACGGCTGGCCCGGCTCCTTCTTCGAGATGTACAAGGTCGCACCCTTGCTGGCCGATCCCGGCGCCCACGGGGGCGACCCGGCGGACGCCTTCGAGGTCGTCGTGCCCTCGCTGCCGGGTCACGGGTTCTCCGAAGCCGTCCTCCAGCCCGGCTACGGCGCCGACGAGTGCGCAGGCTCCGTCCATCGGCTCATGACCGGGGTCCTCGGCATGCCGAGGTTCGGGGCACAGGGCGGCGACCGCGGCGCGTTCGTGTCCGCCGGATTGGGCGAGCGTTTCCCCTCGTCGGTGGTCGGCATCCACCTCAACTTCCCTGGCGCGATCGTCGGCGAGGGGTCCGAGATGGACGACGAGGAACGCAGCTGGATCGAGGCCCAGGTGCGATGGTTCGCGGAAGAGGGTGGGTACATCGCGATCCAGGGCACCCGCCCCCAGACCCTCGGCGTCGCCCTCAACGACTCCCCGGTGGGCTTGCTCTCGTGGATCGTCGAGAAGTGGAGGGCGTGGAGCGACTGCGGCGGCGACGTGGAGTCGTGCTTCACCAAAGCCGAGCTGCTCACCAACGCGACCATCTACTGGGTCACCCAGACGATCCGATCCTCGATGCACTACTACTACGAGCACCGCACGAGCCCTCCGGCGGCCGTTCGGCCCGTGCGCATCGACGTACCCACCGGGGTCGCGACCTTCCCCGCGGAGATACTCCGCCCGCCACGCCGCGCGGTGGAGCGAAAGTACGACCTCCGGCGATGGTCGGAGATGCCCGCCGGGGGGCACTTCGCCGCCATGGAGCAACCCCGGGCGTTGGTGGACGACGTCCGGGCCTTCTTCCGTGCGATCCGGTGAACCTTCCCGTGAAGCTCCCGTGAAGCTCCGACGACTCGGTCCGACCGACGCCGCCTACTTCGCGGCGGACCCACAGCCGCTCGAGGTCGCGTTGCTGCGCTTCGTGCCCCGCGCCGACGGGTCGCTGCCCTCGCCCGACGCGATCGTCGAGTACGCCCGTCACGCGCTGACGCGGGCCGATGTCTCTCCGGCCGTCGAGGCGGGGCGGCAACGGGTGCGGCGGGTCCCGGGCGACGTCGCACCGCCATTCTGGGAGGACGATCCGGACTTCGACGCCAGCCATCACGTCCGCATCTACGAGGGCCCCAATGCCCGGGCCGGGGTGGGTGATCTCCTGCTCGACACCCTGAGCCGCCCGTTCGACCTCGATCGACCGCTCTGGCGGATCGAGGTCGTCCCGTCGCTCGAGGGGACCGACGACTTCGGCGTGCTCTCCGCCCAGCACCACGCGATGGGCGAGGGGGGATGGTCCCTCGCCCTCCTCGCGCAGTTCTTCCTCTCGCTCACGCCCGAACCCCACCCCGTCAGCAGCGCCGGGGAGTGGCGGCCGGCGGGCGGGGCGTCCGGAGGGCGCGCCCTCGGGGCTGCCCTGGCGGAGCGCGTGACGTCGGTGACTACGGGCCTCTCCGGCGTGCGTGCGATCACCCGTTTGGCGCCGGGTTCCGCCACCGGCGAGATCGCGCGGTTCGCCTCGTACTTCCACGATCGGTCGGTCAAGAGGTCCCGAGCCCGACCCGCGCCGACGTCGGATGCGGTCCGGATGCACGTGTACCGGCTGTCGCTCCTCGAGACCCGAGTCGCCTCCCGGGCATTCGCCGCGACGATCACCGACCTCTTGCTGGCCGCGACGGGCGCGGCCTGGTCGGCGGTGGATCCCGACGCGACCGAGGCGTGGATCGCCATGCCGGCCAGCCTGCGGGCGCCCGGCGACGATCGGGCCACCAACCGGCTGGGACTGGCCAGCGTGTGTGTCCCGTGCCACGAGGACCTGCTCACCACCCTGCGGGCCGCCCAGGCCAGCTCCTCGCACGCCAAGCAGCACGAGCTCGCACGAACGAGCGCGGACCTGACGCTCCTCCGCTCCCACGTGCCGGGTCTCTCCCGGCGGGGACCCTGGGGCGCGGGCAATCCGGAGATCCTGGTCTCGAACATGCCCGGTTTCCCCTTCCAGTTCTACTGCCACGGGTCGCCCCTGGACGCCGCCTGGGGCGCGTCCTCGCTCCCGATGGGTTGCGCGGGGAAGCTCACGTTCGTGACCTTCGGGGACCTCATCCACGGCACCCTGATCGAGAGGCTGGGCTCGGAGGGATCCGCCGGCACGTTCGACGTCGAGTTCGGGGAGAGCCTCGCGGGGCTCTTCCGGATCGCCGGGGACCGGAGCCTGCTGGCGCGCCAGCCGCATTTCCTGGCGCTCTCGCCGGACCGCCTCGACGATCTCACCCGGCACGCCAGGGCGGTCTCGTTCCGGCCGGATGACGCCATCGTGACGCAGGGGGAGGTCGCGGGGGGCTTCTACGTCATCCGGTCGGGATCCGCGTCCGTGTCGGTCGACGGGGAGGACCGGGGCGTCCTCGGGGCCGGCGCCGGGTTCGGCGAGGTGGCGCTGCTCCGCGGCGACGTCCGGCAGGCGACCGTGACGGCGCTCGACCAGGTGGAGGCCCTCTGCATCGACGCCGCAGCCTTCTCCGCCGTGTTCGGATCGGACCCGGTCAACCTCCGGCCGCTCCAGGCGATCGTCGACAGCTACGAGAGCGGCTGACTTCCAGGTCTAGCCGAGAGAATCGTCGACGACCGACTCCTCGACGATCCGGCTCCGGGACCTATTCGAGAACCTCCGTCGCGCCGACGTAGGCGTCGACGATGCCGTGGACGGGCCGTGCATTGAGCTCGTCGCGGACGGCCCCGAGGAAGGCCTCGCCGGGGACCCTCAGCAGCTCGACCGCTTGGGTGGCGTCGACCGAGGCCGCCCGCGGTCCGTCGCGGATGAGCCCGACCTCGCCGAACGAGTCGCCGGGGCCGAGGGCCCTCGCCTCGTCGCGGGAGGTCGTGACCGTCACGGTGCCGGTCTTGACGACGAAGAAGGCATCGGGGCGATCGCCCTCCGACACGATCCGTTGGCCCGCCCCGAAGGAGACCACCTCGGCCGAGCGGCACAAGGCGTCGAGCTCGCGGGTGGCGAGGGCCACGAAGTGCGGCTGCTCGCTCAACAGCCGGTAGTGCCGGGCGAGCGCGACGAGGTCGTCCATCGCCTGCCGGAAGCGCCGGTCGAGTTCTGACGCGGGCTCGTCCAGGCCGGCATCGCTCACGAGGGTCCCGTGCAGCGAGTCGCCGAACGACGCAAACGTGAATTTGTAGCGCTGGTAGTGCAGGGACGAGGTGGCTAGGCCGTATCGCAGGGGTGCCTCCAGGCACGAGATGCCCGGTGGGAGCCCCGGCAGGTTCGAGACGAGGACGTCGACGCCATGGCGGGTGCGCTCGTAGATGCCGCGCTGGACGGCGATCGGCAGGTGCGAGCAGATCTGGGCAAAGTCCGCGAGGGCCTGGGCGTGGCCCTGCTGCTTGGCCCGGGTGAGGGTTGCGCTGGCCCGCCGCAGGGTGGTGAGGAGATCGCCGCCGGAGGGAATGGCGATGTCCACGACGGACATCAGGTTGGCGCGCGAGCTGTCGTCGGGACGACGCAGGTTCACCGGGACGCTGACCGACAGCTCCTTTGCTCCGGCCTCCACGGCGGGCCAGGCCGCCGCCACCCCGGCGAGGAGCAGATCCATGATCGTCACGCCGAACGCACGGGAGGCGATGCGGAGGTCGAGCAGGGAGAGTCGGCACTGCTGGATCTTCCAGTCGCGGCGCTGCGACATCGTGGGAACCTCGTGGGGCCCTTCTGCGGCAGCCGTGGGCGCGTCGAAGAGCGACGCCATCCGGGCGAGGAACGCCGAGGCGGAGGAGAGGTCCTGGCGCCGGGCCCGCGCCGCGGTCGCGCCCCAGGACCCCGCATAGCCCCGGGCGCGGGAGCCGAGGGTCTCGATCGCCAGTCGAACCGGCGGTGGCGTCCGCTCGGGCACCCACCGGCTCTCCGGGTCCGAGGAGCCCGGGCCCGTCTCGCCATCGTCGAGGGCGAGGAAGCTCGCGACCGTGAGTCCGAACAGACCGTCGCCCATGGCGTGGTGGAGGGTCATGTACAAGGCGAAGGACCCGTCCGAGACGGCGTCGACCACGTCGACGCGCCAGAGCGGTCGATCGACGTCGAAGGGGCGACTCATTGCTCCGACCATCAGCTCGGCAAGCCGATCCGCAGGGGCTGGAGCCTCGAAGGGGATCCGACGGACGTGGTGCCGCACGTCGAAGCCCGGGTCGTCCTCGAAGAAGGGATCGCCCAAGGAGGCGCGAGTCCGGCGGATGCGCTGTCGCAGGAACCGGAGCGACGGCGGGATGTCCCGGGGCTCCAGCCTCTGTTGGACGCGGCTCAGGTACTCGCCGAACGTGGGCGTGTCACCGCCGGGGCGAGCCCCGAACGAGAGCTGCAGCGTCATCATCGACGGGGGTTGGAGCTCCCACACCACCGCATCGAGGGGACGCAAGCGCTCTACCGGCACGCCCTCACTCAAGCACAGGCGGGTTCGGGTCGACTCGGGCGAGACGGCCCGAGGGGCGGGTCGCTCCCGAATGTCGCGCCCGTTCAGGGCGCCGGGTACTGCACCCGGCGCCGCCCCGGGTCGTTGGAGGCCACCACGCGGGTGCCCGCGGCGAGGACCACCACCCGCGGTTTCGCCACCTGGCGGGTTGGCCGGCCCGGGGTACCCGCCGGAGTGGGCTTCTCCGGGCGGGCGCTCCCCCCGGAGATCCCCTCCCTGGGGATCCTCTCGAGGAGCAGCGCCTTTCGGGGGCAGGACCGCACGGCCTGCTCGGCCAGAGAGCGGAAGTGGGGAGGGACGTCGGCGTCGTCGAGCACCGGGTACCCCCATTCGTCCAGCCAGACCAGCTCGGGAACGAGCTCGGCGCAATATCCGAAGCCGTCGCAGGCGATCGGGTCGACCCGCATCCGCCAGGGGGTCGCGCGGGCGGAGCGCAGCATCACGACGCTCCCGTGGCGGCATGGACCCGGGGCCTCGCCGTGGGCGGTGCGGTCGTCGGGGTGGTGCGGGGCTGGCCCAGACCGGACGGGGTCGTGGGCGCCGCGGGAGCGGTCGTCGGTGCTGGCGTCGCCGGGACCGCGCTGGTCCCCCCGGTCACGTGACCGGGGAACTCGTGCGCCACGACGCCGACGAGTGCTCCGGTGACGACGACCGCCCCGGCGGCCAGCCAGCGGGAGAGGCGGCGGACCCGCCCGATGGCGAGGTCGCGGGTGGAAGGTGCGTGGCGGTAACCGATCGGTGGCACATCCACGATTGTCCGGCGCCCGCCTGACTGTCTCGTTAAGGGTCTGACTGTCTCGTGAAACGGAAACCCCTTGTCTCGTGAAAGGGAAACGTCCCAGGAGCGGGACCTTCTTCCCTGTTCGGGGGGACCACGCGTCCGTACGCTCGCCGTATGAACGGCTTGGCCACGCTCCGGATTTCGGAGGTCTCCGCTGCGGGGGAGGCTGCGGACCGCTACGAGGTGCTCTGCCCGCGCTGCGGGGACCATGGGGGCCCACTCGGGGGGGCGGCCCAGTCCTTACGCCAGCTCCGGGGCCCCTACGACAGCATCGAGGGGGCGATGGCGGTCCTCAATGCCCACAACATGCGCCATCTCTTGGACTCTGTGCCCGACCGCCCCAAGTGGTGAGAGGGAGTGGCGACGGAACGTAGCGAGGGCGCGCCGCGCCCTGCGCGTTACTCGGCCGCGTCGGCGAGGGCCTCGGCCAGCGCCGGATGCACGAGCATGGACTCGGCGATATCGGCCACCCTCAGCTCGGCGGTCACGGCGAGGGCGATGATCGAGATGAGCTCCGCCGCCGATTCTCCGACGATCGACCCTCCGAGGACGACCCCCGTCGCAGGGTCCGAGATGATCTTGACGAAGCCGCGGGTGTCATTGTTGATCAGCGCCTTCGCGGTGGAGGCGAAGGGCACCTTGGTCACCCGGATCTTCCTTCCCTCGGAGAAGGCCTCCGCCTCGGCGACGCCGACGTCGGCGATCTCGGGCTCGGTGAAGATGGCCGAGGGCGCCCGGTCGTAGTTGAGGTGCCGGTGCGCCACCGAGTGGCCGATGGCGATGTGCTCGGCGATCTTTCGGCCCTGCATCGAGGCGACGGAGGCCAACGGGAGCTTCCCGGAGAGGTCGCCGGCGGCGTAGATGTGGGGGACGTTGGTCTGGCAGTGGTGGTTCACCGGTACATAGCCCCCGGGGTCGAGGGCGACCCCGGCGGTCGCCAGGTCGAGGCCCTCGCTGTTGGGCACGGACCCGATGGCCAGCAACGCGTGCGAAGCCTCGACGACCCGCCCGTCGTCGCACATCACCCGGACTCCACCTGGGGTGCGGGTGAGGCCCTGCGCCCGTGCGCCCTTGAGGAGGTGGACGCCCCTGCGGATGAAGTTCTCCTCGAGCGCGGCCGCCACCTCCGCGTCCTTGTTGGGAAGGACGTGCTGGCGGCTCACCACGAGGGTGATCTCCGAGCCGAGCGAACCGAACATGTGCACGAATTCGACGCCGGTGACCCCCGAGCCGATGACCGCCAGGTGCTCGGGGAGCTCCTTTGGAGGGTAGGCCTCGCGGGTCGTGAGGACACGGTCGCCGTCGGGGTCCGCCCAGGCGGGCACCCTCGGCCGGCTTCCCGTCGACAGCAGGACGGCGTCGGCCTCGAATTCCCGCTCCCCCTCGTCGGTGTCGGCGATCACGAGGTGGGGCCCGCCCATGCGTCCCGATCCCCGGACCAGCTCCACTCCCTGGCGACCGAGCAGCTCGAGGGTGGCCGCCTCGAGCCGAGCCTCGATGGCGGTGACCCTTGCCGCGAGGGTCTCGAGGTCGAGCCGGGCCCCGACGTCCGCCAGTCCCATGCCGCCCATCCGCTGGAGGTCGGAGAGGGCGCCTCCGGTGGCGATCATCGTCTTGGAGGGGATGCAGTCGAGGAGGTGGGCCTCCCCACCGACGAGGTCTCGCTCGACGAGGACGACCTCGACGCCGAAGCGCGCCGCTGCGGAAGCGGCCTGGATGCCCGCAGGACCGCCGCCCACGACCACGAAGCGCATCACCTGGGGTCGGACCTCACGAGGGACCTGTGGCGTCGGCAGGGCATCGGATCGGCGGTCCTTGGTGTGAGGGGGAACCGACGGGCAAGCTCCACAAATAGCACGCGACCCGCCAGGTCAGCCAGACCGTGGGCCGGCGACAGAAGCTACAGTCACACCGGACAGCGGGAGGTGGCCGGTGCGTCTCGACTCTTCGGTGACCAGCATCTCTTGGATACCTTCGGAGTCGGTGTCTGGCCTGCCCAAGGTCGCCTTCGTTGCCGGGGCCACGCACTACGACGACCCGCCGCCCGATCGCATCTCCTCCGCGGAGGAGCTGGACGTCCTCTTCGCGGCAGAGCGGTTCCGTTTCGCCAACCGCCTCTCGGTATGGATCGAGGTCGACGGGGGTCGAGTGGTGGATGCGGGCTACAGCGGCCGGGGCTACATCAGCTGCACCCGGGTTCGGCTGGGCCGGGTCGCCGAGATCGTCTTCCAGCCCGCGGAGTTCCCCGAGCTGCGTGCCGAGCCCGAGATCGGCGCCACGACCGTCCGGTTCGTGCAGACCACGGGGGGTCGGACGGGCATGCCGTCCCCTCGCCGGGTGCGGAAGCGGCCGCTCGTGCAATGGGCGTCTCCCTCCTGCTGGACGACACTGGCCCTGACGATCTCGGCCGACGGCTCCTCCGAGGGGGAGCTTGTGGGCGCCAGCCAGTTCCCTCGGCACTGGGTCTACGGATCGGACGGCCGGCTCGAGTCGAAGAGCGGCTTCGCCGCCTCGCGCGAGTGGTTCCAGACGTCGTTCGGCGTGCACAGCCCGTGGGGTGACGAGGACTCCAAGCCGTTCGTGACGCTCGCCGAGAGCGCCCTCGAGCGCCAGCTCTCCGAGACCATCATGCGTGGCGGCGAGAAGCCATCCGTTCGGAAGGTCCCCGAGGGTTCGTTCCTCACGACGCAGGGTGAGGAAGGTGCGGACCTCTACCTCCTGCTCGACGGCATCCTCGAGGTCGTCGTCGACGGCGACAAGCTCGCGGACCTCGGCCCGGGGGCCATCGTTGGCGAGCGCGCCGTCCTCGAAGGGGGCCGCCGGACCGCCACGCTGCAGGCCGTGACCGACTGCACCGTGGCGGTGGCCACCCCTGGACAGATCGACCGGGACAAGCTGGCGGTCGTCTCCGAGGGCCACCACCGGGAGGATCCCCGCACCTCTTGAGGATCGACCCTCTGAGGACACGGGTTCGCTCTTGACGCCGACGCCGACGCCGACGCCGACGCCGACGCCGCTGCCAGGGGGGACCGTCACGTTCCTCCTCACCGACATCCAGGGCTCGACCCGTCTCTGGGAGGGCCACCCTTCCGGCATGCGCACGGCGCTCGAGCGTCACAATTCGATCCTCCGGCGGGAGATCGAGGGGCACTCCGGGACGGTGGTGACCAGCCGGGGCGAGGGCGACAGCTTCTTCGCCGTTTTCTCGAGCGCCATCGGCGCCGTCCAGGCCGCCGTGGCGATCCAGCGGTGCCTCTCGTCGGAGGCCTGGCCCGAGGGCTGCGTCGTGACGGTCCGCGTCGCCCTGCACGCCGGAGAGGCCGAGCTTCGGGACGGCGAGTACCACGGGCACTCGACGATCAACCGGTGCGCGCGCCTGCGGGCCGCCGCACACGGGGGACAGGTGCTGGTGAGCAGTGCGGTTCGCGACCTCGTCGCCCCGTACCTCGACGGGGGGGTCGGTCTCGTCGACCTCGGCAGTCACCGGCTGCGCGATCTCTCCGCTCCCGAGCACATCTACCAGCTCGCTGCGCCCGACCTTTCCTCCGACTTCCCGCCCATCCTGGCCGTGGAGGAGAGGACGACCAACCTCCCCGTCCAGACGACCTCGTTCGTGGGGCGCCGCGCGGAGCTGGAGGAGTTGCGGGAGCTCCTGCGTCGGCACCGCCTCGTGACGTTGCTCGGCCCGGGAGGAACGGGCAAGACCCGCCTGGCACTCCAGGCAGCGGTCGAGATCATCGAGGACTTTCCCGACGGGACCTGGCTCGTCGAGCTGGCCCCCATCGGCGACGGCGCCCTCGTCCCGCAGCAGATCGCCGCGGCCCTCCGCCTGCCCGAGCTCGACCGCGACCGGTTGAGCTCGAAGCGGGCGCTCATCGTGCTCGACAACTGCGAGCATCTCGTCGACGCCTGTGCGTCGATGGCCACCACCCTCGTGCAGCGCTGCCCGGGCCTCACGATCCTCGCGACGAGCAGGGAGCCGCTCGAGGTGGAAGGAGAGCGGCTGATGCGGTTGGCGCCGCTCGACGTCGCGGAGGCCAGCCGGCTCTTCGCCGACCGGGTCTCCCTGGTCCGTCCCGAGCTGGTGCTCGACGCCGCCGAGGCGTCCACCGTGACCGAGATCTGCCGCCGTCTCGACGGCATTCCGCTGGCCATCGAGCTGGCGGCGGCCCGGGCCCGGGCCATGACGCCCCGAGAGATCCTGGGGCGCCTCGAGGACCGCTTCGACCTGCTGGCCAGCCGACGCTCTGCTTCGCCACGCCACCAGACGCTGCGCGCCACCGTCGCATGGAGCTACGACCTGCTCGACGACACCGAGCGTGAGCTCTTCGAGAGGATGTCGGTGTTCTCCGGGGGCTGGTCCGCCGCGTCGGCCCGGGCGCTGGGCATGGGCACGGCTCGGTCCCACGCCGAGCTCGACGACCTCCCGCTCGCGCTCGTGGACAAGTCCCTCGTGCTCGTGAGCGGCCAGACCACGAGCCGGTACTCGATGCTCGAGACGTTGCGAGCGTTCGGTCTCGAGCGACTCGAGGCGGGAGGCGAGCTGGCCGGCGTGCGCCGGGTCCACGGGGAGCACTTCTGCTCACTCACGAGACGTGCCGATTGGCCGACCGAGACCTGGTGGCTGGACGGGCGGGTCGGAGAGGTGCTGCCCGATCTCGACAACCTTCGATCGGCCCTCGAGTGGAGCCGTGGTGAGCCGCTGGAGGTCGAGTTGAGCCTCGTGATCTGCGCGGCACCGCTGTGGATGGCGTCGGGCCGGTTCGGCGAGGGAGAGCGCGCCCTGGCCGAGGCCGTCGACCGGGAGCCCCGACCGTCGGCTCTGCGCGTCCGCGCGCTCGAGCACATGGCCTGGCTCTCGGTCGAGCACGGCGACGTCGAGGCGGCCGAACGCACGGCACAGGACGCGTTCGCGATGGCTACGGATCTCCCCGAGGTGGGCGTCGCCGGATCGCAGGCCCTCCTGGGCTACGTCGCCCTGCGCCTCGGGAACTTCCCGGAGGCCGACGACCTCCTGTCCCGGAGCCTCGAGGCCCACCGGGCGGCCGAGGATCTCGCCGGGATGGCCCAGGTGATCCACCACCAGGCGGTCCTGGCCATGAAGTGCGGCGACCTCGCGAAATCGGAGTCGCTGTTCGACGAGGTCGTGACGATCGGGAGGCGCCGGGGCGACGGGGGGCTCGAGACCTATGCGCTGCTGAGCGCGATCCCGCTCCTGGTCGAGAGGGGACGCACGCAGGACGCCGCCGCAGCCGCGTTGGCAGGACGCCTACATGCGTCGGGTCCGGCGCCCTTTCGGCGATCCTCTCCCTGGCGCTCATCGGCTACGCGGCTTCCATCGCCGCGGCCGAGCGGCGGGCACGCCGCGCGGTGGTGCTCGCCGAGGTGGCCTCCACCTTGCAGACCGAGACCGGTTGGCAGGATCCGGACCTCCTGGACTGGTTTTGGAGGACGCTGGCCCCGGCGTTCGAGACGCTCGACGCCCCGTCCCTGGCCGCTGCCCGGGAGGCCGCCCGCGGGATGTCCGCCGAGACGGCCCTGGCCTACGCGGCCAGCCAGGAGGATTGACCGGGACCAGGACCGGGACAGGAACCGGGACTCGGGACGAGGTCGGGGTCAGGACTCGAGCGAGACCGCGAACAGGGGCGGGGTCCGGTGGGCGTCGAGCGCCGGTAGTTTGGCTCGCCATGGATCACCCCCCTCGACGTCGTCTTCGCGGCCCCGCTGCCGGCGTCCTCACCGTCGGCGTCACCTCCCTCGTGGTTCCCGCCCTCCTCTCGGGCCCGGCGTCCGCCGCATCTCCGACGGCGAGCTCCGTCATCAGTGCGTCCCGGACGGCGATCGGCCAGCAGTCGAGCGTCCGCGTGGTCTTTGCCGCCAAGTCAGGGTCCTCTCCCCAGGAGAAGATCGTCGCCGACGCCGGCAAGACGAGCGGGAGGGAGAGCATCACGGACGGAAGCGGGCACGTCGCGATCCGCGTGACGCCGAGCGACGCCTACGTCAGCGGCAATGTCTCGGGGTTGTCGTCGATTCTCGGGCTCACCTCCTCGGAGGCGCAAAAGGTCGGCTCTCGTTGGATCTACTGGAAGTCGGGGACGAGCCAGTACTCCACGCTCAAGGCGGACGTGACGATGTCGTCGGTGACCGGCCTCCTTCCGAAGGCCAAGGGCACGAGCCTGTCGACCACCACGATCGGCGGGCGCCAGCTCTACGTCCTCAAGTGGACGGAGGCCGCCACGAGCTCTGCGCCCAAGCTCTCGAACACGCTCCAGCTGGCGGCGACCGGGCCGACCTTGCCGGTCGTGGCGATCTCCACGGCGTCGGGCGGTGACCGGGCGAGCACCACCCTTTCCGGCTGGGGAGCTCCCGTGGTGGTCACGGCGCCCCCGAGCAGCTCGACGGTCTCCGCCCCCAAGATCACGGGCTAGCGCGCCGGGCAAAGGCGCGGGCGCAGTGCGCCTTGGGTAGCGTCGAGTCGCTCCGGGCACCCCGGGCGTTCCGAGGGGAGGATGGATCGTGAGCTCCACGCCGATCGCTGACCACGCGCTGCTCTCCGATTGCCACACGGCAGCGCTGGTCGACCGGGAGGGTTCGGTCGAATGGCTGTGCTTTCCTGCCTTCGACAGCCCCTCGGTCTTCGGACGTCTCCTCGACGACTCGGCCGGCCACTGGTCCATCCGCCCGGTGGGCGAGTTCCAAGCCGAGCGCCGCTACCTCGACCGGACCATGGTTCTCGAGACCACCTTCACCACGCCGACGGGATCCGCCACCCTGGTCGACGCACTGGCGATGGGGGCGAACGAGCGGGGCCACGACCTCGGCGGAGGTGCCCCCAGCCTGCTCATCCGCCAGCTCGAGGGGGTGAGTGGTCGGGTCGAGTTGCGAGATCGAGTACGTGCCCCGCACCGAATACGGCCTCGTCCATCCGCTCCTGAGCAGGGTCGATGGCGGGGTCGCCGGGCGAGGTGGCGCCGACGTCACGATGCTCTCCACTCCTGTCGAGCTGGAGTTCGGCACGGGGACGGCCTCGGGTCGTCTCTCGGTGTCCGATGGTGAACGCCTCTCCTTTGGGCTGCATCACCGCCGGCTGGGCGAGGAGCTGCCGCAGGTGTGGTCCCCGTCGGAGCTCTCGGGCCGGCTCGCGGACACCTTGGCCGCCTGGCGTTCCTGGTCCGCCCTGCACCAGAGCTACGACGGACCATGGCACGACCTCGTGCACCAGAGCGGGCGCGTCCTGCAGGCGCTCACCTACTACCCGACCGGTGCGGTGGTCGCCGCGGCCACGACGTCGCTGCCAGAGGCCGCCGGCGGCAATCGCAACTGGGACTACCGCTACTCGTGGGTGCGCGACGCGAGCCTCACCATGGACGCGCTCTGGGTCGCCGCCTGCCCCGACGAGGCGGAGAAGTTCTTCACCTACCTGTCCACGGCTGCGGCGACGTCGCTCGGCCGCGGCAGCGAGCTGCAGATCATGTTCGGGATCCGGGGCGAGCGCGACCTGAGCGAGCGAGAGCTGGTGCACCTTGCGGGGTGGCGGAATAGCGCCCCCGTGCGCGTCGGCAATGGAGCCTGGACGCAGCGCCAGGTCGACGTGTACGGCGAGCTGCTCGCCGCCGTCTACCGGCTCCGGGAACAGATCGGCGAGCCGGACGCGGCGACGCGGGATTTCCTGGTCGCGGTGGCCGACGCCGCGACTCGGCGTTGGACCGACAAGGACCAGGGCATCTGGGAGATACGCGGCCCCGAGCAGGATTTCTTGTACTCCAAGGTCATGTGCTGGGTCGCCCTGGACCGGGCCATCCGCCTGGCCGGCGTGCTCCACGCGGAGGACCGCGTCGACGCCTGGCGCTCGACGATGGAGGAGATCCACGAGAACGTCCTCCGCAAGGGCTGGAGCGACAGGGCTGGGGCCTTCACGCAGTACTTCGGCTCCGACGACCTCGACGCCTCCAACCTCATGATGCCGATCATGGGCTTCCTCCCCCCTCGCGACCCTCGGATCCTCGCCACGATCGACGCCATCGAGGAGCGGCTCACCGACGAGCGGGGCCTCGTCTACCGCTACGACACGAAGGGAGGGGTGGACGGGCTGGAGGGGACCGAAGGCACCTTCGTGCTCTGCACCTTCTGGTTGGCCCAGGCGCTGGCCATGTCGGACCAGCCCGAGCGGGCCCGAGCCCTCTTCGAGCGCGCCGTGGTCTACGTGAACGACCTCGGTCTGCTGGCCGAAGAGGTCGACGACCAGGGGGAGCTGCTCGGCAACTTTCCCCAGGCCTTCAGCCACATCGGACTGGTCAACGCGGCGTGGGCCATCTCGGAGGCAGAATCCCGCCTCGGCTGACCCGGCGAACCCTCCTCACCCACGTCCTGTGCTGGGGCAGCGCAGGACTCGTCGTTGCGGGAGGTGGCGCCGAGGCGGGTGCCGACCCTGGCCCAGCGACCGGCGGCGCGACCGGTGATGGGACCGGCGCCCCACCCGTACGCCCGCGTGCGCTCGTCTACCGCGGGCCGGCGTCGTCGCCCGGGATCCCCGAGTCGACCGCCGCCATGCTGCGCAACTGCCCGCTGCACTTCGAGGTCGCATTCTGCGGGCCGTCGGAGCGGACCCGGCTGTCGTCGGAGGCGCTTGCGCGGGTCTCCCTGTACGCGCAGCCCGGTGGCGGCGACGACCTCGGGGCCGCCTGGCGGGCGATGCGCCCGCACGCCGAGTCGATCCGCGGCTTCGTCGCCGGAGGCGGTCGGTACCTGGGCATCTGCATGGGTGGGTACCTCGCCGCCCGGGACCCCGGGTTCGCGCTGCTGGCGGGCGACTCGGGCGACTACACCACCACCCGCGGCGCGCAGGTCCGCACCTCCAAGGACTCGATCGTGACCGTGCAGTGGCTCGGTCGACCGGTCCACCTCTACTACCAGGACGGCCCGTACTTCGAGCTCGACCCCGGGGCGGAGGCAGAGGTCGTCGGGACCTATACGAACTCTCGCATCGCCGCTGCGGTCACCCGTTTCGGCAAGGGGTCCGTCGGGGTCTGCGGACCTCATCCCGAGGCGGATCGGTCGTGGTACCGGGCGGTCGGCCTGCCCAACCCGTACGGCGTCGATCCCCGTCCCGGATACGAGCTCGTCGTCGTCACCGTCGGGGCAGGCGCCCGGAGCGGCTAGTGCTTGGGGAGCTCGGAGATGTCGTTGTGCCAGACGTCGGGGCTCGTGCTGAGGGCGCGCGGATCCTGGGTATAGGCGTCCACGACCCAGTTCGCGGCAAACGGGGGCAGGTACGTCGGCGAGGGCGGGAAGAGCGTGACGGTGACCGATCCGTGGGGCGCGACCACGACCGGCTGGTTGCCCGCGGTGGTCCAGAACCCGGTGGGGTGCGGTTGCCCGACGTCCACCATGAACTGCGGGGAGAGCTTCGAGCCGGTCCCGTTCGTGACGGTGACGGTGACGTTCTTCAGATGCTGGTGGTCGGTGCCCACCGTGGCGTGGCGCACCTCGAGCGCGAGGGGGGCCGACGTGAAGGCCACCGCCGAGGCGATCGCCGTGCCCAGGGCGAGCGCACCGACGGCGAGGGGGCCCGCACGGAGCCGGCCCCACGCGCGCGACCGCAGGGACCGAGTGGCGCCCTCCACCGTGACCACGGCGAGGACGGCCACGGGGAAGAGGTCGACGAGGTAGCTCGCGAAGCTCCGGGGGGAGAAGAAGAAGGCGACCGGGAGCAGGAGCAGCCAGATCCGCTTGAGCCACGGGTACCAGACGACGAAGGCGACCAGTGTCGCCAGGTAGGCGAGGCCGCTGGCGTAGGTGAGGGTCGTGAGGTCGACCCCGCCGGTGATCCCGTGCAGCGCGATCGTCACCAGGCCCGAGCCGTCGGCGATCAGGGGTTGGGCGAGGGGAATGAGCGTGCCGTGCCACCACGCACCGGCGCTCCAGATGATGAACGGCAGGTTCACCGCCGCGAACACGGCCACGACGACGGCCACGTACCGCCCGACCACGGGCCAGGGCGACCGCCCCGAGCGTCGGATCTCGAGGTAGATGCCGACGGCGAGGAAGGGCACGCAGAACCAGACCGTCTGCTTGATGGAGCAGGCCAGCCCCAAGGCGATCGGTCCCAGCCAGCTCGCCACGCCGGCCTCGCGGCCCCGGCCGTAGCGGTCCCAACGCCACACGGCGAGCATGGCGAGGGGCACGAACATCGCGTCGGTGCCCCCGCCGGCGAACTGACCGATGAAGATGCCGCTCAGCGCCACCAGCACGGCGAGCCACCGGAGGAACCGAGGCACGAGCAAGAAGAGCAACACGCAGCTCGCCAGCCAGGCGTAGAGGTCCATCCAGTCGACGACCTCGTGATGGAACCCGAGCGCGAACGCCGGCGCGTAGACGAGGAACGACCCCGCCGGGTACGAGACGCTGGTGATGTGGCCGCCGCTGACCGTGTACGTCCAGTACTGCGACGCCGTGTCGAGGAGCGAGCCCGCCGACGACAACGAGGTCGTGTAGGGGTTGTGCCCGTCCGCGAGCACCCGCGCGGCGACGTGGTCGAGGGCCGCGGCGTCGGTGGGGTAGTAGATCCGAGTGTGGAGGCGCACGATCTGGGGCGCGGCCACCGACGCGAGGGCACCCGCCAGCGCGAGCCCCTGGTGGAACCACGAGCGCGGGCTTGCGGTGCACCAACAGAGGACCAGGCCGACCAGCGCCACGGCGACGAGCGCCGGCGCCAGGACGTCGATCGCGGGCCACGACCACCACGAGCCCGTCAGGCCGAGCCCACCGGCCATGATCCCGAGCCAGACCAGGCTCCAGGCCGCCCGCTCCGCGAGCAGCGACCGATCCTGGGGCAGCGTCAGTCGCCAGCGCTCGGGTCCGGCGCCGTCGGGGCGCTCGGTCTCCGGCGAACCACCGGCCTCGTGGGCGCGCTGGTCATCTCGCGGTGGGGCGGTGACGGAGGGCTCGGGCAGGCTCATTGTCGGAGGTCTGGGTCTCTTGCAGCTGCGAGAGGCAGTCTCTCACCCTGACCGACGTCTCCGGCGAGCGCCCACGACGCACCCGGGAGGTCCCCCTGGTGAGGAGGCACCCTCGAGCGGGCTACGCCGACTCGTGGGTCCGGCTGCCGACGGTGCGATGAACCGACGTGCACAGAACCGGTGCTTCGGGGCGAAGGCCGCAGTCAGCGCGCTCGTGTGTGCCTCGGCCGCCGCTGCCCCTGTCGCCCTGTTCGGCGCGGACGCGGCCGGGGCCGCCCCGGTGGCGCCGACCGCGAGGCCGGTGGTGGTGCTCAACAACGCCAGCAATGGGACGACGGTGACAGTCGCCAAGGGCGAGCAGGTCGTCGTCGATCTGGCGGGCGGCCTGCGGTGGTCCCAGGCCACGGTCGAGCAGGGCGCGAGTTCGGTCCTCCTCAAGCGATCCGGCGAGGTCTCCTCCAACGGGTCCTCCGTGACCACGCTCGTGGCCGCCGGTTCGGGCACCGCGACCCTGGGGGCGACCGGCCGACCGAGCTGCCGACCCGGTGCGGCGTGCCCGCAATTCGTGGCCCTGTGGCAGGCGAGCGTGGTGGTGCCGGCGTCGGATCCCCGGGCGGCCGCGGCCTAGACAATCGGGTGAACCGAGCGCGCTCGACGCGTCGGTCAGCCCCTGCGTCGACCGGCCGCCTCCGGGTGCTGTGCCAACCAGGTGCGCAGCTCCTGCTTCTGGACCTTGCCGGTCGCGTTCTTGGGGAGCTCCTCCACCACGACCACCTGCCGCGGCAGCTTGAAGCCGGCCAACTGGTCCCGCAGCGTCTCGACGAGCGCATCCGGATCGATCTGCGCGCCGCGGGCGGCCGCTACCACGGCGCAGACGTTCTCGCCCCACCGCCGGTCCGGCACCCCGACGACCGCCACCTCCCGGACCTCGAGACAGCACCGCAGGACGGCTTCCTCGACCTCACGGGAGGCGACGTTCTCGCCGCCGGTCACGATCACGTCCTTCTTGCGGTCGACGACGTACAGCAAGCCCTCCTCGTCGAACCGGCCGAGGTCCCCGGTGCGGAGCCACCCGTCCACCAGGGTGGCGGCGGTTGCCTCGGGGTCGCCCCAGTACCCGGCCATCACCTGGGCTCCCCGGACGACGATCTCCCCGATCCCGCCGGTGGGCAGCGCAGCCATGTCGTCGTCCACGACGCGGATCTCGACCCCCGGCCCCGGCCGGCCGGCCGCCAAGAGCAGGTGCTCCTCGCCGGCCAGCCCCCGCTCGTGCTCTTCGGGGCCCAAGAAGGCGGCGTTGCCCGACAGCTCGGTCATGCCGTAACCCTGGGAGAGGGCCACGTCCAGATGTCGGCGGAGCCGGCGCAGGAGGATGGGCGGCATGGGCGCGGCGCCGTAGGTCATGCTCACAAGGCTCGACAGCTTCGGACGTGCGGCCGGGTCGGACTCGAGGTCGTCGAGCAGTGCCGCCAGCATCGTGGCCGTCACGGTGGTCGACGTCCCGTGCCAGTGCGCGACCGCCTCGAGGAAGGTCGCCGCATCGAAGCGCGGGAGCAGCACGACCGGACGACCGGCGCCGTGATGGCAGAGGACGTTGTACCCCGCGACGTGACACAGCGGGAAGGGGAAGACGCCGACCGCGTTCGGTGCAACCGGGCGACCGACCCTGCTGACGGCGACGCCGGCGAGGAGGCTCCGGTGCGTCAGGATGGCGCCCTTCGGCCGGCCGGTCGTCCCGCTCGTGTAGAGGAGCCAGGCGGGAGCGGAGGGTTCGTCGACGGCGATCCCCTCGGTGACCCCGGCGGGCCCTGCGTGGGCCTCGTCGCAGATGCCCTCCCATTCGTCGAGCTCGACGAGCCGGGAGCGGGACGCCCGGGGTAGCGCGCTCCGGAGAGGTTCGAGCTGCTCCGGGGGGCCGATCACCGCCGCGGCCTCCGACCGTTCGACCAAGGAAGCCAGCTCCGGTGGCGCCAGGCGGTGGTTCAGGAAGAGCAGGATCCGGCCGGCACGGGGCACGCCGTAGTAGGCCGAGATCCAGGCAGGGTGGTTCGGGCCCACCATCGCCACCCGGCTCCACGCTTGAGGAGCGATCTCGGTCGTTGCCGCGGCCGCCTGGCGGAGGCGCGCGCCGAGCTCGCCGAACGAGATCGTCCCGTCGTGAAAGTGGAGGGCCGGGTCGTCCGGCGCGGCCGACTCCGCGGCCTCGACGAGTTGGTGGAGCAGCACGGGCGCCCATCCTTGCGGCCCGATCCCCGAGGGGCAACGACAAGGGTCGAGGCGAGCGCCGGTCTCGTCACCGGATTTTCGGGTTGGTCCCGTCGGTGTCGGCTCGGCGCGCCGAAGCGCCCTACTTGCGCAGTTGGCGCTCCAGCCATTCGAGGATGTCCCGGTTCGACTGGCGGACGATCGCCGAGTCGACCGCCATCTGGTACCCGTGCGAGGCGCCCGGGTAGACGTGCAGCTCGCAGGGGACCCCGGCCTGGTTGAGGCGCAACGCGTAGTCGATGTCCTCGTCACGGAAACCGTCGACCGTGCCGACCGACAGCAGCGCGGGGGGTAACCCGGAGAGGTCGAGGCAGCGGGCGGCGGCCGCGGTGTAGGGGACGTCGTCGGTGCCGTACAGGTCCCCGAGGTAGCAGCGCCAGCCAAAGGTGTTGGTCTCGCGAGACCAGACGGCGAGCCCGTCGAGTTGGCTCGACGGCGTCTGCTGGCGGTCGTCGAGCATGGGGCAGTCGAGGAGCTGGAACGCGAGTGGCAGCTCTCCGCGGTCCCGAACCAGCAACGCCAGGGCGGCTGCGAGACCCCCGCCGGCGCTGATGCCGGCGATGCCGATGCGGCCACGGTCGATCCCGAGCTCGTCCGCGTGGTCGTAGACCCACTTGAGCCCCTGGTAGCAGTCCTCGATCGGTCCCGGATACGGCGTCTCGGGTGCCATCCGGTACTCCACGGAGACGCCCACGATGCCCAGCCTCGGGCACCAGTTGTCGAACTTGGGATCGTCCATCGAGTAGGACCCGAGGATGTAGCCGCCGCCGTGGATGCTGTAGACGCACGGCAGGGCACCCTCCGCGTCGGCTGCGCGGTGGACGCGAACCGGGATCTCCGGATCGGCGGGCACCGCATAGTCCTTTCGCAGCACGGCGTCCGACAGCGGGACGGCGGCCATCGGTTGGCGGTAGTCCGACAGCGTCTCGAGGGTGATGCCCTGTAGCTCGAGGGCGCCGATGGCGGCCGCGACTTCGGGATCCAATTCTTGGAGTGTCACGGCTCGACAATACGTCGCCATGGCCGAGCGGGCCCCGGGTCGATCGCCCCGGTCGGCGGCTCTCGGAGGAAGGTCACTCGCCGATGGCGGAAACCGTCTCGATGAGGCCGACGACGTCGTCGGGGCGATACCCCTGGTGGCGCGCGAACTCGAGGAGCTCGCGCACCCGCTCGACCAGAGCGCTGCGCTCGGGTGTCCCCGCGACCGTGATGCCTCGGCCGCGCCGGAACTCGAGGAGTCCCTCCTCACGCAGGATGTGGAGCGCTCGGAGCACCGTGTTCTTGTTCACCCCGAGCACTGCCGCCAAGTCCTTGGCGAGAGGAAGTCGATCCCCGGGACCGGCCTCGCCCTCGGCGATGGCACGCCGGATCTCGGCCGCTACCTGGTCGTGGAGCGGCGTCGGTTCGGACCGGTCGACGTTGACGTGGATCATGGTACTAGCCATCGTAGTTCTATGGGGAATGGTGGAGCAACGGTGCGCGCTCGGGGCAGGCTGCTGCCCCAAACGCGGTCTACCAAGCCCAAAATAGGCGCCGTGAGCTCGACGACCGGCACCTTGATCGCGGCCGGCAAGAGATATTCGCGTCGCGGCCGGTGGGTTCTGGACGGCGTCGACCTCGTGGTCCAGCCCGGCGAACGGCTCATCGTGCGCGGGCACAACGGATCGGGCAAGACCACCCTGCTTCGCGCGATCGCCGGAGTGACCCCCCTCTCTCGGGGCGCGGCGATCCCCGCTCGCCGCGTCGCCTACGTACCCGAGCGCGCTCCGGCGGGCCTCCGGCTCCCGAGTCGCGAGTACCTGGGCCACATGGGCAGGGTCCGGGGAATGGACAGGGCCATGGCTCGCCGTCGCGGCTCCGAGATCCTCGAGCGCCTGAGGCTGGAGCCCGACCTCGACGAGTCGTTGGACTCGCTGTCCAAGGGGAACCGCCAGAAGGTGCTGCTCGCCCAGGCCTTCCTCGCACCGGTCGACTCGATCGTTCTGGACGAGCCCTTTGGCGGTCTGGATGCCCAAGCGGTCGGCGTGCTCGAGGCCCTGTTGGACGAAGCGCAGGACGCCGGGTCCGCCCTCGTGATCAGCGAGCACCGTCCCGACGTCGTGACACGGCAATCGTTGGTGCTGCGGATCGCGGATGGACGGATCGAACCCGTCACGGAGGCGGTGTCCGCCCCGCGGCTCCGGGAGGTCGCCGAGGTGACGTTGTCGGGGCCACCGGGAGGTGTGGCCGAGACCCTCCGGACCCGACCCGAAGTCATCGAGATCGCACGAGAGGAGGGGAGCACCGCCGTCCTGCTCGTGCGCCCGGACGGTGTCGACGCGCTCCTCAGGGCCGTGCTCGATGCGGGCTGGTCGGTCGTCTCGATCGTGCGCCGGCCGGATCGATGATCGCCCTGGTCGCCTACCTCTGGAGGGTCGCCCTGACCTCGCACCGGTGGGCGGCACCCCTCGTTGTCTTCTTGGGTGCCGTGGGCATCCTCAGCGCCACGACCGGTGACCTCCTACCGAGCTACGCCGGTGTGGCCGTCGCCCTCTTCTTCGTCTCCATCTGGTGGACCGTCCTGGCGGTCAACGCGGAGGATCCCGAGCAGCTACCCGTGACCGTCACCAGCGCGGGGAGCTTCGCCCGGGTCTGGCTGGCAAAGCTCGCCGTCGCTTACCTGGGCTCGATCCTGCTCGGGCTGGTCGGCCTCGCCGGGCCCGCACTCGCGTCACCGAACGGGGTGACGCCCGCACAGGTCGGAACGGGGGCAGGAGCGTTCCTGATCACCGCTCTCGCGGGCACCGTCATCGGCGGCTTCTGCGCGAGACCCGTCGTGCGCCGCACGGCCTGGGCCGTTCTTGTGGGCGTGCTCCTGGGGGTGGCCGACGTGCTCGTTCCTTACGGTCCGCCGTCTCGGCAGGTGCTCGTCCTGTTGAACGGCTCGGCGCAGGCGTGGCTTCTCGGCATCATCGGCCTCGAGACGCTGCTCTTGGCCGCACTGGCCTTGGCCGTCTCCTCGAGGCTGGCCTGGTCGAGAAGCTGAGGAGCGGTCCTCAATGGCGATCGGGGGCGTCGAGCACGACCGCCTCCGCGATCGCCCTCCGGGTGACCGCTCCGGGCGGGAGGGACCGCAGCTCGGTCAGGAAACCGTCCGTGACGCGCCGGAAGCGCTCGTCATCGAGCAGTACGAGCGCGGACCAGGACCGCCGCTCGACGGCCTCGATCTCGCGCTCCACCGTGGAGGTCCATGCTTGCCGAGGAAGCACCTCGATCCGACCCCGGAACCCTGCCTCCTCGGCCCAACCGAGCACCCGGCCGGCCGTCGCCGGCATCCGATCGCCGAGTCCGGCCAGGCGGTCGACCTCGGATCCCATCGACTCGAAGGCTTGGCCGATCCGGTCGTCGGGCGCCGCCCGATTGACGGGGCAGACGAGCAGCCTTCCCGCGGGGCAAAGGACACGGACAGCTTCCAGGAACACGGCCACGGGATCGGTGACGGCGTGCATCACCCACACGGCGATGGCCTGACCGAACGAGGAGGCGGGGAAGGGCAGTGCACGGGCATCGGCGAGCGCGACCGTTCCCGCCAGCCGCTCGCGGGCTCTCGCCAGCATCGGCGGAGAGGAGTCGACGCCGACGACCGGGTAGCCCCGACGTCGAAGGGCGAGTGCCACGACGCCCGTCCCGGTGCCGACATCGAGCACGGGCCCGGATCCGGGGAGCCAGCGCCTCAGGTGCTCCGCGTAGGCCTCGCCGCGGGCTTCGCCGCCCCGCGTCTCGTCGTACCTATCCGCGATCGGGTCGAAGGTCGCCACGACGGAGTCGTCTCAGTGGACGTGCCGGATCGGGTTGAGGAGTGCCTCCAGCTGCGCCGCGTTTCGCCCCCAGGGCAGGCTCGCGTCGAGGACGAGGTCGACGTCCGCGGGACGGTTCCAGCCTTCCCGGGCCGTTGCGACGTGATCCCACTCGAGCTCGTACCAGTCGGGGATGAGGCGGCGACGGCCCACCACCCTCTCCCGGTGCAGCTCGGGATCCGAACACTCCGTTGCGACCAGGACGAGCTCGGCTCCTTCCGTCGATGCCAACTCGCGACACGAGGCGACCTCCGGCCCGCGGGCCACGCCGTCGAGCACGACGGAGCGGCCCCGCCGGAGCTCGGAGCGCGCCAGCGAACGGAGGATCGACCAGCCGACCGCCCGGTGACCTGGTGGGTTCATCGTGTCGAGCGTCTCCTGCAGGTCCGGGTACGGCCGCAGGGCGCTCATCGCCCAGTCGTGGGCCAGCACCGCTGCGCCCAGCAGCCGACCTGCGTGGTCGGCGACCGTGGACTTCCCAGTTCCCGGGACGCCGGTCACCAGCACCAGGCTCCGGGGGCCGTGTGGCGTCGATCCGCTTCTCGCGTCTTCGACGACCGCCTCGTCCACCGGGACAGGTTGCCACGGGCGGGCTCTCACCCTCCTTCGGCGAGACGGACCAAGGTGCTGAACCCGAGGTAGCCACCCTGGCGGAACGGCGGCTGGAGGAGGAAGAGCGATCCGTCGAAGGGAACCGCTTGACCCGGGGCCATTCCCTGGGCCACCGATTCCGCCGATACCGGCGTCGCGGGCAATGTTGCGACCGGAGCGATCGCACCGCTATCGGGATCGAGACGGACGACCTCGAGTGAGTTGGACTCGCCAGGAGTCCACCCGAGCGGCGTGGGACTCCACTCCGCCGTCCAGAGGTCCGGTGCGCCGCCCACCACCGTAAATACGGGGGAGCCCGCATCGGCGGTCTGGAAGACGGGCAGGAGGTCGCCGTCGTCGAACCGCATGAAGGTCTCCTTCGCGCAGCCCCCACCGTGGGGTCCGGTTCCCAGCCAGACCGAGGTTCCGTCGGCCTGCAGCCAGCAGACGGGCACTTCGGAATCCTCGATGACCACCGACGGGCTGCTCGAGCCGGGGGCGATGAAGTACAGAGCGCTGGGCGGAGCCGCGGCGAAAGTGCCCCCGGCGAAGGAATTGCCGATCCACAGACCGTCGTCGTTGGCCGAGAGGAGTGGCCGCACCAGGTGGGGCATCTGCCAGGAGCCGACGACGTCCCCGGTCGAGTCCGAGACCTGGAGCAGCTCGGGGCCGTTCGTCGTATTCACGTCGTACAGCCACATCCAGCCGCCCCCGTAGACGGTGACGGGGTGCGTGTCGGAATAATCGCCGAAGGTCATCACGGTCGGTCCGATGAGCACTTGACCAGAGGCCCGGTCGACATGGGCGATCGCGACGGTCGCGTCGGCGGAGTCGGGCGAACCGATCACGGGCATGACGGTCCTTCCAAAGAGTGCCGGATCGTCACAGCTGCCCTGCGACACCGTGCCGATCGCAAGAGACTGAGGGTCCACGGGAGCCGACACGCACTGCTGCGACCCGCCGAGCACCGAGCTACCGGTCGAGGCGACCGTGCCGGTCAGCAGCAGGCCGCCCGCGGTGACGGAGATCTGGTTGAACAGGTCGCCCGCCGGGAGGGTGACCGAGGGGTAGCTGTGCTCCTGTGGCTGGGGTGCCGAGGGCCTTGGGGCGGGGTGCGATCCATGGTCACGGGGACGTGGGGACTGACCCCGACCGCCTCCGCCCGCCGCGAGGCCAACGACGCCGATCGCGAGGATCAAGCCCAGGACCGCAGCCACCACGCGCCGTCTGCGCCTCTGACGCCGCCGGGCCTCCTCGATGAGGGCCTCGGCCGCTTGAACCGCTTCGTCGCGCTGAGGCGTCCCAATTGCCACCATGGCCCTCTCTCACCCGGGATAGTGCTATTATTAGTAGCATTATGCTCGAACGGCAAGTGGATGCCTCGGACCCGCTGGCGCTCTACGAGCAGGTTGCGGCCGAGATCCGTCGTGCGATCGCGGAGGGGGAGGCCAAGCCAGGGGAGCGTCTTCCTCCGGCCCGGGACCTCGCCGCGGTGCTCGGGGTGAACGCCAACACCGTCTTTCGAGCCCTGAGAGAGCTGCGAGACGAGGGGCTGCTCGAGTTTCGCCGGGGCCGTGGGGTCACGGTGGCCGGGGGTGCCCCCCAGCGGACCGCAGTGATCGCCAAGGCCCAGGAATTGGTCCGCTTCGCCCGGCGCCAGGGCTACCAGAGGGCCGAGCTCGTCAGGATCATCGAAGGCATCAAGTAACGGGTCGCGGGTGGTCGTCCGCCGCGCCAGCGCGACCACCACACCTTCTCACCATCAAGACCGCCTGATCCGCTCGCCCATCCTGCCGCCGGTCTTCGACGACCCGCAAGCCACGGGCCCCGGTAGCGAGGACGAAGCGACGCTCGTCAGCGTGTGACGGTGATCGTCGTCGTCGCCTGCTGGACGGTCTTCGGAGCGCACTGTACGCCGGTCCAGTCGTAGTGGTTCTTGGCGATGACGTCGTGATTGCTTCCCGAATAGCACGTCAGGATGTACCCGGCGCCGCCCTGGATCTGACCGAGCCACATCACACCGGATCCGGTGATCGCCCCACCGAAGGTGATGTGGAAATTGCTGTAGCTCGGCTCCACCCTGCAAGAGCCCTTCTCTCTCGCCTCGATGTGGATGCGCTGCGTCGTGCTCTGGCCGGTCGTGGTGAAGCGCACGCCGTTGGTCTCGTCGATCGTGCAGTTGCTCTCGGGGACACCACCGCGGGGCCCGTTGATCGTCACGTCGACTCCCGGACCCAGGTCGAACACGGCCGTTCCGTCGACGTCGTAGTTGCCGAGGGGGCCGCCTCGGGGGGGCGCCGGTGCCGACGGGGGATGACCCACCGTCATCGCACCCACCGGCGGTGCGCCGAGACCGGTGACGATCAGCCCGGCGCCGAGAGTCAGGACCCCTCCGCGGACCGCACACCTGCCGTTCGACCGCCGCTGTCCTCTACTCGCCCTTGGTTCCCGGCCCACCGGATCACGATAACAATCGAAGTCTCACGTCTCGTGCGACCAGAACGTGTCGAGCGTGACGGTCGTCCGAAATTGGGCACAGCCGGCGGCCCGACTGCCCAGGCGCCGGGGCTCGGTCACGACGGGAGCGGCTCGACGGCCAGCTCGGCTCCGGGCGTCGCCACCGCGGATCCTCGACCGGTGACGAAGACGGCGCTGACCACCGCCGCGAGCAGCAAGAACGCCGCTCCGACGCCGAAGGCGACGCCGTAGCCGTGTACGAGGCCGGCCGAGGCAAAGGCCGGACCGTGGGCCACGATGTAACTGGTCGTCGCAGTGGCGGCAACCGTATTGAGCAGGGCGATCCCGAGCGATCCCCCGATCTGCTGGGTCGTGTTGACGAGCGCGCTGGCGACCCCGGAGTCCGATGGTCGGACGTTGGTGAGCGCCGTGCTACTGAGTGCGGGAAAGGCGAACCCGAGACCGAGGCTCATGAGGATCTGGGGGCCAAAGACGTAGAGCCAGAAGGAGGTGTGGACGCCGATCTGCGTGAGCCAACCCAGTCCGATGGCCCCTACCAAGAGGCCGGAGGCCATCGGCACCCTCGGTCCGATCCGCGGCACGATGGCCGTAGAGGCCGCTGCGGCGACGATGACCCCGACGGCGAACGGCAGGAAGGCCACGCCGGCCTTGAGCGCCGAATAGTGGAGGACGGCCTGCATGTAGTAGCTGAGGAAGACGAACATGGCGAAGAGCCCGGCCCCGAGTAGGAAGGAGGCCAGAAACGAGCCGCCGCGGCTCCGTTCGGCGATGACCCGCATGGGCAAGAGCGGGCTCTTCGTCCGGAACTCGACCACGACGAACGTCGCGAGCAGCACGACGGCGATGCTCAGGAAGGCGAGTGTCGGTGCCGATGTCCATCCATCCAGGCTGGCCTTGGTGAATCCGTAGACGAGACTGACGAGCCCCAGTGTCGAGAGCAACGCACCGGGGAGGTCGTACCCGGTCGTTCCGGGAGCCCGGCTTTCCCGGATCACACGACTTGCCGCAAAGGCGGCGATGAGGGCAAGGGGTACGTTCACGAGCAGGCACCACCGCCACGAGGCGTACTCGGTGAGCAGCCCTCCGGCGAGGACGCCGATGGCGCCCCCAGCCCCAGAGACTGCGCCGTAGGCACCGAAGGCCTTGGCCCGCTCGGCCGGGTTGCTCTGGAACGTGGTCGTGAGGATCGAGAGGGCGGCGGGAGCCATGAGGGCAGCGAACGCTCCCTGCAGCGCCCGAGCGCCGAAGAGCATGCCCTGGTTGACCGCCAGGCCGCCCAGCGCCGATGCGGACGCGAAGCCGATCAGACCGATGCCGAACATCCGCTTGCGCCCGCCGAAGTCCGCGATGCGGCCCCCGAGCAGCAGCAAGCCGCCAAAGGCCAGCGTGTAGGCGGTGATCACCCACTGCCGGTTCGCGACCGAGATGTGCAGCGCCCGTTGTGCCGAAGGCAGAGCGATCGTCACGATCGAGGCATCGAGCACCACCATCAGTTGTGCGATCACGACGACGGCGAGGATCGCCCAGCGCCTGGGATCGGCGTCGTCCCTCAGGGTCAGGTCCTGCTCATCAGGTCTCGCGCTGCTCACGGCACCTCCAATCGGATGGCGGACTCGGTGCAAGTGGCCAAGCCCAGTTCGGTGGGTGTGCGGATCTCCGTGCCCTCGCCCGGACGCTCGAAACTGATCCGGAACGTGTCCTCCTGATAGAGGCTAGGCGCTGCTGCAGACGGCGCGATCGGCCCATCCAGCGGAGCGTCGCGCCTGCACGAGCCGTGTCTCGGCAGACTACGGGGCTAAATAGGACATCTGTTGTCCGGTCATCGGAAGCTCTTTTCGGGATTGATCAGCGGGGACTGTTTTCCGGCCAGGAGGTCCAAGGGACCCGAGAACGACAAGACTCGGCGGCTGTGGACGAGGTACGAATCCGCCGGGCCGTCCGAGGGGATCTGACGACGCTCCGGGGTATCGAGACGGCCTCGGGGCAGCGATTCCGAGAGTACGGGCTGGACGATGTCGCGGACAACGAGCCGGCTTCGGTCGAGGTGCTTGCGAAGTATGCCGACGATGGCAGGGCCTGGGTCGCCGTTGATGAGGCAGGCCGTCCCATCGGGTTCGTCCTCGTGGACATGGTCGACGGAGGCGGACACATCGAGCAGGTGAGCGTCGCGTCCGCGCACCAAGGTCGAGGCGTCGGGCGCAGTCTGGTCGAGCAAGTCGAAGGCTGGGCCGTCTCTAACGGCCTCAGGGCGCTCACGCTCACGACCTTCACCCACATTCCGTGGAATCGGCCGCTGTACGAGCACCTTGGCTTCCATGTCATGACCGAGGACGAGATCACCCCGGGGGTCCGAGCGCTGTGCGACGAGGAGGCTCATCACGGCCTTGATCCCGAGCTCAGGGTCGTGATGCGGGTCGACCTGCCATCACCGGGCCCGGGCCGGAGAAGATCTCCGTAGCCGAGGCTGGGCGAGACGTGCTGGGTTGGTAGAGCACCACCCATCTACCGACGTGTCACGTGGAGTGAGGTGCACCACTTGCGATTTGACCCGCCCGGCGGTCCAGGAACTGTGTGACGACCTGTTGTCCGGCACCAAATGCGGCAGAAGCGGCCAGCATGGCGGGAAGGCTGGTGAAGCCGGTGGTGATGCCGGTGGTAGAGCCGGCCAACAGCACGCCAACGAACGCGGTGAGGCTGCCAGCGATGAGCTTCAGCAGTCCTTGTTGAAGCGGGACGTTGAATGGACTGGAGACCCTCGGTATGGCAGCCATCGCCGGGATAGCCGACAGGAGCGCCCCGACACAGCCGAACACCATGACGAGCAATACCACCTGCCATCTTGCAAGTGAGAGATGCGGCATCTGTGTGTAGAGGATCGGGGCCTTTGGCAGAAACACTTGGAGTACAACAATTCCGGCGTCGATCATGATCGTGATCAAAGAGATGACGACGATGCGGTTTCGGAGGGCCCGTAGATCCCGGTGGAATTGATCGCTACGGTCGAACGCCTGTCGGAGCGCAGCATAGATAGCGGTCTTCAGCGTCGTAGGCGCTGCCGGGGGGATGGGAAGTGATCCAGGCTGGGTTGACATGTCGGTCAGCCCACGCCCTCGGTCGGCTCGTCGGGAGTCGGCGTGGTTGTTTTGGTCGAAGGATCATCCGGCGTGGGCAGTTTGTCCGACATGTCGATCAAACGCCGACGAACTGGATCGGCCGGGTCAAGAGCGGCCGACTCGAATCGGGCGTGCTCAAGCGCTTGGTTCCGGATGTAGTCGGGTCGAGCCAATGAGACGAGGAGGAGGTCGGCCTCATGCAAGAAGCTCCACGCGAGTTCGATCCGGCCACCCGACCACCATTCAAGGACCCGCCGAGGTAAGACCCACCTCGGCCGAGTCCAGACGAGCGTCTCTGCCCGAGACATCGGGGCCACAACGTCGTTGTAATCCTCGGGAGCCACTGCGAGTGAGGCCTGTGATCGAAGAAAGGATGCGTGCGCCAGGACCTCGCTTGCCCAAGGTGGCATGGAGTGCGTATAAGGCTCGTCCACATCACCTGGAGCCATTTGAGTCGGCTGGGCTGTACCGGACACGAGAAGCCCCCCTCGGAGCGGCGGTACGACTTAGCATATCGTGCGCGGAAACACTGGAGGGATCGAATCCCTCGAACGCCGACCGCCAGATCACGTCGGGATGTTGCCAACATCGAGACCGCAAGTTCCTGTGCCGACCCGAAGAGTTGGAGTGGAGCGACCATCTAGTGGTGGGGGGAGGAGCAAGTTGGTTGCTGGATCCTCTTGTGCGCACGCTCGTGTCGGCGGTGCTGCAACCAGTTGGCAACGACTTTTGGTCGGAAGGCATGCCGACATGGCAGTGCAACGTCGACGGGTAGCGGGGTCAGCAAACTGGGTTCGGTTATCTCACCCACGTAAGGACGCGCTCCTTGCATGGCGTCGCAAGAGGGGCGGTGCACACCAGGGTCTCGTCGGAGATTCGCTACGGCGACTCTGGCGAAGCGCCCAAAGCGAACGTGTCGGGAAGGCGAAGCGGACGTCGACTTGGTTGCTGGACGGATGGAATGGCGCCGTGCGGCCTTGGCGGTCGGAACGGCGGAATGTCGCTCACCCCTGAGGCTGCGGGTAGCCAGATGCGTATCCTCGGGTGGTGGCTCCGGAGGAGTTAGGGACAGGGACAATCCACCAAGACGCCGTCATTCGATGAGCAGACAGCCGAGGACACCGCGGTCGGTTGCGTCCGGCCGCTTTTGTCCCTCATGCTGGAACTGGGCCCCGTGTGCGCCCTCACGGAGGGATGATGAAGCAACCTGAACCGTCAGCGGGGCGCCGGCTGGCATTCCTCGGAACGAGCAGGCTGGAAGCCTTCAGCGACGGCGTGATGGCCGTGATCATCACGATCACTGCTTTGAGCCTTCGCCCACCCGCCGGCACGAGCTATGCGGCACTCCGTCACCGCGTCCCGGAACTGCTCGTCTACATCCTCAGCTTCACCTTCGTGGGTATCTATTGGAACAACCACCATCATCTCCTTCGAGCGACGCATCGGATCAGTGGCGGAGTGATGTGGGCGAACCTCCACCTGCTCTTCTGGCTGTCGCTGGTCCCGGTGGTCACGGAATGGGTCGGGAGCTCCTATGACGCCCAGCTGCCGGCGGCCACCTATGGTGTCGTTGCCTTCGGCTCCGCCGTCGCCTTCACGATCCTCGTGGGCGTCATCATCCGATCGAACGGGCGGGACTCGTCGGTGGCGCGAGCCGTGGGTCGCGACACGAAGGGCAAGCTTTCGCTCGTTCTCTACGGTCTCGCGATTGGGTTGGCCTTCGTGAGTCCGTACATTTCTTACGGGCTGTACGCACTCGTCGCCGTGGTGTGGTTCGTGCCGGACAGGCGGTTCGAGCAGGAAGAGGTGGTGACCCAAGTCGAAGAGGGGTGATGCCCACCGTTCTGGATCAACGGCTGAGCACCGTCGATAGGCGCGCGCCCGGAGGTGCGTCTCCTACTCGCTACGAGTGGTGGACCGACAGGTCACGCTGTCGGCTGCCGACGATGGTCGAGGCATTCCAGAGTCGCTGCGCGAGGACGTCTTCGAGCGCTTCACGAGGGGTCGACACCGTACGGGGTCACCACGGATCGGGTGGGCTTGGCCTCATCATTGCCTCTGAGCTGGTCAAGACGTAACAGGGTGAGGTCTGGGTGGAAGCGGTGGAACCTCATGGGGCGTCCTCTACATGCGCCTGCCCGTGCCCGACTGACTCATTCGCCGGCCCATCGATGGGGCCCCCATACAACCGTGCGTCCCTCTTACTGAAGGTCGGCTCAGGTCGGCTTAAGAGGGACTCAGGATTCGAGACGCAAGGGTTTCATCGCACAACTGGGGCTTTCACACTTACCGGAAGTGCTTGGGCGAGTAGCCATCCGGTCAGTTGGCTCGAATGTCTCGCAGATTTCGCGCCGGGGATCCAACGCAATCAAAGGGCTCGTCCGGGTGGGGTCGGCGATCGTGGCCGGCGTTCTGATCGCCGTCGCGGCGATCAGCTGGGGGACTTCCTCGGGAGGAGCGTCACATCCAGACGCGTGCATGGCGGCGTGGGTCCGCGCCCATGCCTCCGTTGCAGCACGTCAGGAACTGACGAATGGGCTCTGGAAAAGGTCAGCCATCCAGGAGGCGCTCTCACAGGCAACAGAGGCGTGCTACCAGGTGCCGCCGCAGCCTTAGCGGCGGCCGCCGACCCTGGCCGTGCTCATGGGAACGTGGGTAGCCCCGAAAACCGCATGCGACGACTACTGCGCGTCACGCGCAGCGCGAGCGCCATGGCGCTGCCAGCGTCTCGGCGTCCGTGCGGGCCTTCGAAACCCCGAGATCGTGGGCCTCGACGGCTCACCTCTGCGGCGACTCGTCCTCGATCCGACGAAGGACTACCAGAGGATCCCGTGAGTCCTTGAGAGGCGGTCTACGATGTCTTGACACATCCGTCTCCGATGTCTCGAGACATCACACAGCACCCCCAACGGGATTCGAACCCGTGTTACCGCCTTGAAAGGGCGGCGTCCTGGGCCGCTGGACGATGGGGGCCGGTGGTCGGGGTCGTCGTCCCCGCCCAGCTCACGGACGCTACCACCGGCGTCTCGGCGGGATGACGGGTGAGCCGGAGGTGGAACTCCACCGCTCCCGCGACCAGCGCGGTGGCGCCGATGACATGGATCTCCACGAGCGCGGCGGGCAGGTGCGTGAAGTACTGCGAATAGCCGACCGCCGCCTGGGCGACCATGACGGCGATCAGTATTCGGCCCCCCCGGCGCACGCGCTCGGGGACGTCGATGGCGTGGAGCGTGACGACGAGCGCCAGCGTGAGCCCGACGAGCAGGAGGGCGAGGCTCGAATGGAGCTCCGCCATGTCCCTCAGGGCGATGGGTATGCGCTTGGCCACCTGCTGGCCGGCGGCGTCGCCGGCGTGAGGGCCGGCTCCGGTGGTGGCGGTCCCCGCCGCCAGTACCACGGTGAGGAGGCAGAGCATCCCCCTCGAGAGCCACAGGATGGGCGCCGCCACGAGGAGGTTTCCCGACCCCGGGCGGTAGTCCCGTGACGACCGGTGGACGAGCACCACGGCGTTGGCCACGAGCAGCATCGACGCCAGGAAGTGGACCATCACCAGGTAGGGGTTGAGCTTGGTGTAGACGACGATCCCCCCGAGCACCGCCTGGGCGAGCACGCCGCCGACCAGGCCGAGCGACAGCCAGCACAGGTCGCGCCGCCTCGGGGTGCGCAGCAGCGAGGCGACCAGGGTCACGCCGACGACGATCGTCACGAGCACCGTCACCAGGCGGTTCCCGAACTCCACCATGGGGTGGAACGAGACCTGAGCGGTGAAGCGGGTGCCGTAGCAGCTCGGCCAGTCGGGGCACCCGAGGCCCGAGCCCGTGAGACGGACCAGCGCTCCGGTGGCGACGATCAGCACCGTGACCGCCAGCGCCACCGTCGCGAGCTTGCGGAAGTGGTCGGGAGACACCCTCGGGAGCCTCCGCCGGGAGGGACCGGTTACGTCCGCCGTGCCTTGAGGTGCCGCAAGAGCCACTGGCGGCATCGTACCGACCGCCCGGAGGCCCTCCGGATGCGGGCCGGGTCCGGCGTCCCGTCTGGTGGAGAGGGGCGCTGGGGTCGTAGGCTGCGAGATCGCCATGTCCCTTCGGGCCGAGACCCTCCAGCGGGCGAGACCGGTCGAGCGGGTGGCTGCGTACCTCGCGCTGACCAAGCCCCGCATCATCGAATTACTCCTGGTCACCACCCTGCCGACCATGGTGGTGGCGGCACGCGGCCTGCCCTCGCTGGGCCTCATCGTCGCCACGCTGGTCGGAGGGTCCCTTGCGGCGGGCGGCGCCAACGCGCTCAACATGGTCATCGACCGGGACATCGACCGGCTGATGCGCCGGACGAAGAACCGGCCGCTCGTGACGGGACAGGTGACCCCCCAGGCGGCGCTGGTCTTCGCCCTCTCGCTCGAGGTGGTCGCCTTCGTCGAGCTCTCGATCTGGGTCAACACCCTCTCGGCGGTCCTGGCGATCGCCGCCACCGCCTTTTACATCGGCGTCTACACGGTGTGGCTCAAGAGGCGCTCCAGCCAGAACATCGTGATCGGCGGCGCGGCGGGGGCGGTGCCCGTGCTCGTGGGATGGGCCGCCGTGACGGGCGGCCTGTCCTGGACGCCCGTTCTCCTCTTCGCCGTCATCTTCGTCTGGACCCCACCCCACTTCTGGGCCCTGGCCGTCCGCTACCGGGACGACTACGAGGCCGCCAGGGTGCCGATGTTGCCCGTCGTGGCCACCCTGGAGCGGACGACCCGCCAGATCGTCGTGTACACGGCGGTCCTGGTGGCCATCTCGCTCGCCCTCGCGCCCGTCGCCGACCTGGGCGCCCTCTACGTGGCCGGGGCGGCGGTGCTCGGCGCCGTGTTCCTGGCCATGGCGGTGCGGCTGTGGTGGTTGGCGGAGCGGGGGAGGGCAACCTCCCGCGAGGCGATGCGCCTCTTCGGCTACTCCATCACCTACCTGACGCTGCTGTTCGTGGTCATGGCCTGCGATGTCCTCATCCGCTTCCACTGATTCGGGCGGGGGAGGACCTCAGCTCACGACGGACCAGGCCCCGCCCCCGCAGGATCGCCCCGCGGACCGAGCCGCACCGGACGATGGGCAGCAGCAGGACCGCCGCCGCCCGTCGCTTCGGCGGAGCCTCCTCTTCCTCGGGATCGGCATCGTCGTGGCGGCGCTGCTGGGCGTCGGCCTCTTCACCTCCCGGGGTTCGAGCAACGGGAGCAGCGGTCGTCCCCAGGCGGGGGATCCGGTGCCGACCTTCTCGCTGGCCTCGCTCGAGGGCGGCGCCGGGGTGGGGATCCCCACCGACGGTGGGGGAAACGGCACGCCGGCGGTGCTGCTCTTCTTCGCGAGCTGGTGCGTGCCCTGCCAGACCGAGATCCCGGGGATCGCCCACGTCTACTCCCAGGAGCACGGGATCAGGAGCAGGCTCGCGGCGGTCCGGCTGGTCGGGGTGGACGGCAGCGACCCTCCTTCGTCGGCGCTGGCCTTCGTGCAGCGCAGCGGGGTGAGCTTTCCGGTCGGCCGGGACGGCGACTACTCGGTGACCAACGGGAAGTTCGGGTTCACCGGTCTGCCCGAGGCGGTCTTCGTCCGTGCCGACGGGACCATCGCCGGCATCCACTACGGGGCCATCACGCCCGCACAGTTCACGGCGTGGCAGCGCAAGCTCCTGCGTTCGAGCTGAGCCCGAGTCAGTCCCAGCGGAACGTGAGCATCGCGGCGATCGGCGCGGCGACGGCCCAGACGGCGAGGACGACCCACGCGTGTACGGGAACGGGCGCGCCGCGACCGAGCGAGGCGTGCAATCCGTCGGACAGCGCGGCCGCCGGCAACAATCGGGCAAAGGTCGCCAGTCCCGAGGGGAGCTTGTAGAGGGGCACGATCATGCCCCCGAGCAGCAGCAGGACGAGGTAGAGGCCGTTGGCGGCGGCCAGGTTGACCTCCGCCCGCAGCACTCCGGCGAGCAGGAGCCCGATCCCGGCGAAGGCGACCGTGGCGAGGAGGGCCACGCCAAGGGCCTGGCCGCCTTCCGCACCGTCGGCGGCGCTCCACCCGAGGCCGATCCCGACGGGAATGAGCACGGCCGCCTGGACGACCTCGACGAGCAGGATCATGGTGATCTTCGCGGTGAGGAGGCGGGGGCGCCCGAGCGGCGTCGAGCCCAGCCGCTTGAGCACGCCGTAGCCGCGCTCGAAGCCGGTCGCGATCCCGAGCGAGACCATGGCGGTCGACATGACGGCCAGGGCGAGGATGCCGGGCACGAGGAAGCTCACCGCCTGCTGGTCGCCGGTGGGCAACACGTGCACCAGCGAGAAGAAGACCAGGAAGAGCACCGGGATGCCCACCACGAGCAGCAACGTCTCCCCGCGTCGCAAGGTCATCCAGGTCTCGGCCCGGGTCTGCGCGACGAGCGCCCTCACCGGTGTCCCCGACGCGGTGGTCTCCGACCCGACAGGAGGGACTTCTCCGTCCTCGCCCTCTCCTCGCCCACCTCATCGGTGCCGGCTCCTCCGTCGCCCTCCTGGTCCTCCTCGCTCTCGCCCACCAGGGAGAGGTACACCTCCTCGAGCGAGCGGACCGTCCGGAGCTCGGTGAGGCCGACGTCCCGCTGCGCCAACCACGCGGTCAACGACGCCGAGATGTGCGGCGTCGGGGCCGTCTCCACCCGGTACTCGCCGGGCCGCTCCTCGACGACGGTCGCCCCGAGCTCGGCGGAGAGCGAGTCGAGGTCGAGGCGGGGCTCGGCCACGAAGCGCAGCGTCTCCCTGCCGGCCGCCGACGCCAGCTCCCGGGGACTTCCCTCGGCCACGAGCGTTCCGTCCCGCAGGATGACGACGCGGTCGGACAGTCGCTCGGCCTCGCCCAGCTCGTGGGTCGTGAGGACCACGCAGGCGTCCCGAGCCTTCAAGTCGGCGATGACCTGGCGGATGGCCGCCCTTCCGTGGGGGTCGACACCCGAGGTGGGCTCGTCGAGCAGCAGGACCTCCGGGCGCCCGATGAGGGCCAAGGCCAGCGAGAGGCGCTGCTGCTCGCCGCCCGAGAGATGCCGCCACGGGGTCTGGGCCACCGCCCGCAGGTCGACGCGCTCCAAGAGCGCGTCGGTGGGCTCGGGCTCCTCGTAGTAGCTGGCGAAGAGGTCGAGGGCCTGACGGGGGGAGAGCATGGGGTAGACACCGCCCCCCTGCAGCATGACGCCCATCCGGGGGATCAGCCAGCGGTGCTGGTCGACCGGGTCGAGTCCGAGGACGCGGACGTGCCCGTCGTCGGGTGACCGGTAGCCCTCGAGCGTTTCGACGGTGGTGGTCTTGCCGGCGCCGTTCGGGCCGAGGATCGTGAGCACCTCGCCTCGGTGCGCACGGAAGGTGAGCCCGCCAACCGCGACCCTGGCGCCGTAGCGGACGAACAGGTCGGTGCACTCCACCGCCGGCCCTGGCGTCGGCTCTGGGGTCGAATCCCCGGGCCCCTCCGGCCCCCCGTGCGGACCCGCGCGGCGTCGGGGGCCCGGTCATGACACCGGCCCGGTCATGACACGGTCGAAGTGGGCATATCGGGCTGCACGCTACCGTTGGCGGCAACATGATCGACATCCGACTGGTCCGCGACGACCCCGCCGCCGTGAGGTCGGCGCTGGCGCGCAGGGGTGTGGATCCCGGCGAGGTCGACGAGCTGGCCGAGCTCGACACGGAGGCACGAGCCCGGCTGGCGCACCAGGAATCGCTGCGGGCCCGGGTCAAGTCCCTGTCGCGGGAGGTGGGCCAGGCAAAGCGTGCCGGCGACGAAGGGCGCGCCGAGGAGCTCGCGGCCGAGAGCCGCCGGATCGGCGACGAGGAGCGGGAGGCCGGCCGGGAGGCCGAGGAGGCCCAGCGTGCGGTGCGAGACGCGCTGCTGGGCCTGCCCAACCTGCCCGCCGACGACGCCCCCGACGGTGCGGGCCCCGAGGACAACGTGGAGGTCCGCCGCTGGTGGCCCGGCATCGACGCCGGGGACCCCGAGCCGGTCCCGGCCGAGCACCAACGGGTGCCGCACTGGGAGATCGGCGAGCGATTGGGCCTGCTCGACATGGACCGGGGCGCCCGGCTCTCCGGCTCGATGTTCCCCCTCTACCGGGGAATGGGGTCCCGCCTCATCCGGGCGCTGACCGCCTATGCCCTCGACCGCCACGCCGACGCCTACGTGGAGGTGCGGGCCCCGAGCCTGGTCCGGACGGAGACCATGCTGTCGACCGGCCACCTGCCCAAGTTCTCCGACGACGCCTACGAGATCGAGCGGGACGACCTGTGGGCGATCCCGACGGCGGAGGTGCCGCTCACCTCGCTCCACCGGGCCGAGATCCTTCCCGAGGACGAGCTCCCGCTGCGCTATACGGCGGCCAGTCCCTGCTTCCGTCGCGAGGCCGGCTCGGCGGGCCGGGAGACCCGCGGGCTGCTGCGCGTGCACGAGTTCGACAAGGTCGAGCTCTTCGCCTACGTCACCGAGGAGCAGGCGCCCGGCATGCACGGCGACGTCCTGGAGCGGGCCGAGGACCTGCTGCGGTCCCTGGAGCTGCCCTATCGCGTCCTCGACCTGTGCGCCGGGGATCTCGGAGGCTCCTCGGCGCGAACCTTCGACCTCGAGGTGTGGGCCCCCGGCAGCGAGCAGTGGCTCGAGGTCTCGTCGGTCAGCTGGTTCCGTGACTACCAGGCCCGCCGGGCCAACGTGCGCTACCGCCCGAGCGCCGGGGGTGCCCCGGTGCTGGTCCACACGGTCAACGGCTCGGCCCTGGCCTGGGCGCGGATCTGGGCGCTGCTCATGGAGTACGGGCACCAGGCGGACGGCTCCGTGCGCCTGCCCTCGTGCCTCGGGCCCTACCTCGGAGGGAAGACCGTCATCCCCTCGTAGGCGGCGGCTCCGCTCGAGGCGGGATCACTGCGTCGGCGGATCGAGGCGGTAGCCGACCCCCCGGATGGTGGTGATCAGCGTCGGGCGGGACGGGTCGGGCTCGACCCGGGCCCGCAGCCGCTTGATGTGGACGTCCAGCGTCTTCGTGTCGCCGATGTAGTCGGTTCCCCAGATGCGGTCGATGAGGACGGTGCGGGTGAGGACGAGGCCGGCGTTCTCGACCAGGAGGCGGAGAAGCTCGAACTCCTTGCGGCGGAGATGGACCTCCTGCCCGCCGACGAACACCCGGCGCTGGTCGGGCTCGACGCGCAGGCTCCCGGCCTCCCACGCCCCCTCCTCCCCGGGTGCCGACCCGTTGCCGTTGATGGACTCGGCGGTGCCCGGCGGCGTCCTCCGCAGGACGGCGCGCATGCGGGCGACCAGCTCGCGCAGCCGATAGGGCTTGGTCACGTAGTCGTCGGCCCCCACCTCGAGGCCCACGACGGTGTCGATCTCGGTCCCCTTCGCCGTCACCATGATGATGGGCACCGACGAACGGCTCCGGAGCGCCCGGCAGACGTCGATCCCCGAGACCTTGGGAAGCATGAGGTCCAGGAGCACGATGTCGGGCGCCACCTCGTCGAAGCGCTGGATGGCCTCCGCGCCGTCTCTCGCCACCGAGACCCGGAAGCCTTCGTGCTGGAGGCCGACCATGAGGGCGTCCACGAAGGAGTCCTCGTCCTCGGCGATCAGGACCGTGATGCCGCGCTCTTCGGCGTGGTTCGCTGTGGTCCGGTTGGTCTTCATTGCGACGTGCTGCTCCGTTAGGGTCAAGGCCCCATATCTGGTGCCAGAGGTAGCACCAGGGTAAACGTGGAACCCTCCCCCTCTCTGGACTCTACGTCTACACGACCGTGGTGATTGCTCGCCACGTGGCGGACGATGGACAGGCCGAGACCGGTGCCCCCGGTGCCGCGGCTCCGTCCGTGGTCGACCCGGTAGAAGCGCTCGAAGATCCGGTCGAGGTCGCGAGCGGGGATGCCGATGCCGTGGTCGACCACCGAGATCCACACCTTTCGCGGCGCCGGACGTGGCTCGTTGTCGAGCTCCTCGTCGCCGTCCGCGCCCGCACCGTCCGGGTCTTGCTCCGGCAGGAGGGGCGCGAGGCCGGCGTCGGCGGGCTCCGGCCCGGCCCGGCCCGAGACGAGCACCTTGCTCCCGTCGTAGGAGTAGTTGACCGCGTTCTCCAAGAGGGCATGCATCGCCGAGACGAGCTGACGGCGGTCCCCGAGGACCGTGACCGGCGGGCTGGGCTCCTCGAGCACGATCTCGATCCCCCGCTGGTCGGCCGCCGACCGCACCCGCTCCACGGCCTCGGCCATCACCAGGTTGACGAGGACCGGATCCCGTGCGGGCATCTCGGCGGATTCGATCCGGCTGAGGTCGAGCAGATCGTCGATGATCCGGCTGACCCGGAAGGCCTCGGCGTGGATGCGGTCGGCGAGCCGCCGCGCCACCTCGGTGTCCGGCTCGCTGACGAGGGTCTCGGCGAGCAGGCCGAGCGCGCCCATGGGGGTCTTGAGCTCGTGGCTGACGTTGGCGACGAAGTCCCGGCGGATCTCGTCGAGCCGGCGCCGCTCCGAGACGTCCTCGATGACGGCGATCACCCCCAGTGGCCGGCGCCCGTCGTCGATCTGGCGCACCCGGATGCTCAGCGTGCGGCGGGGTGGGCCGTAGAGGTCGAGGGTGCGCTCGGTGTGGCCCTCGCTCCAGGCGCTCTCGAGGAGTTCGGTGACCGCCTGGGCGGCCAGCGCGTCGCCGTGACGGCTGGCGACCAGCGCGTTGGCCGGGGCGTTGCGGTAGATGACCTGGCGGTGGTCGTCGCAGATGACGACGCCCTGCGGCAGGGTGTCGAGTGCCCTGCGTAGGCGGATGGCGTCCGAGCTGGCTTCGTTGACGGCCTCTGCCGCGGACCCGGTGACCTGCTCGAGGTAGCCCACCGCAGCTTCGATCGAGGAGTCTGCGGCGGGGGGGTCGAGGCCGAGCCTGGTGCCGATGGCGGTCAGCCGCTGCGCCAGGGCCCTCCGCCCCATGCGGCGCCCGAGGAGCAGGGCGAGCACCACGGCCACCACGAGCACGCCTGCCGCAATGGCCCAGTCCACCGAGGGAGGAAGACCGATGTTGGAGGTCGTCGCCCACAGGTCCCCGGACGGCGTCACCCTTCCAGCATGGCAGGAGCGGACGGGTCCGGTGACACGATCGGGCCTCCCGACCCCCGGCGGCTCCCGAGAAGCGTGGTGCCGGACCGTTACCTTGACCACTCATCCCCGCCGCGGAGTCGGCCACAGCATCGGACTGGGGAACCCGCCGACCTCGGACCGCCGCCGGTCCCCCCGCCACTCCGTCCCGGCCACCGGCGCGCGCCCGGCGTGCACCCCGGTGGCCGCGGCTTCATTCGAAGGGAGATGCGATCTCCATGCTCAGTGCAGTCAACCTCTCCGTCCTGGCGCCTGCGGTGCTCTTGCACCCGGCGACGTTCCTGCAGCTCGCAGACGTCACCCTCAACCCGGACTCCTCCCAGCTGCCGGGTAGCAGCGTCCTCCAGAACCTGACCAACGGCCTCGCCGGCTGGGGTCTCGTCCTCTCGCTCGTGGCACTGCTCATCGGGGCCGTGATGTGGGCGCTCGGATCGCACTCGCAGAACTACCACCAGTCCATGGCGGGCCGGCGGGCCGTGCTCGTCTCCGGCGCCGCGGCCCTTGTGATCGGTGCGGCGCCCGCACTCGTCAACTTCTTCTTCCACACCGGCCAGCAGGTCCATTGAGCGCGTTGTGCGGTGCGCCCGTCGCTGGGGAGCTCTGCAACGCCGCCGGCGGCGTGGCCTCGAAGGCGGCGAGTGCCGCGGGCAACAGCGTCCTCGACGCCCTCGGCGGCTGGGTCGCGTCGGGGGCGGTGTGGTTCCTCGACCGGATCGGCACGGTGCTCGAGCAGGCGTCGGAGGTCCACCTCGGCGCCCCCTGGTTCGCCTCGCACGAGAAGGTGATGGTCGACCTCGGGGCCGTCTTCGTCCTGCCGCTCCTCGTGGCGGCGACGATCCAAGCCATCCTGCGACAGGACCACAGGATCATCCTGCGCGCCGCCTTCGTGAACCTGCCGCTGGCCCTCCTGCTCACGGCCGTTGCGGTGCAGTTGGTCGAGCTCGCCCTCTCGGTGACCGATCAACTCTCCGGAGCGGTGGCATCGGGATCCGGCGACGCTCTCCACCAGGCGCTCGCCAACCTGGAGGCGTCCTTCACGCGCGCCGCGATCCAGGACAACGCCGGCGTCTCGAGCTTCGTGGTCTTCATGGTCGCCTCCCTCGTCGTGATCGGGGCCGTGACGCTGTGGCTCGAGCTGCTCGTGCGTGGTGCGGCCATCTACGTCGCGGTGCTCTTCCTGCCCCTCGCGTTGGCCAGCCTCGTCTGGCCGGCCATCTCCCACTGGGCCCGCCGGCTGACCGAGATCCTGGCGGCGCTCGTCCTCTCCAAGTTCCTGATCGTCGCCATCTTGAGCTTGGCCGCCGGAGCGGTGGCGTCGGGCACCTCCGACAGCCAGGGAATGGATACGGCGCTCGCCGGGGCCGCGTTGCTGTTGCTCGCGGCGGTGTCGCCGTATGCGCTGTTGCGGCTGGTGCCGATGGCCGAGGGCGCGTTGGCCGCCGAGGGGTTGCGCCAGCGGGCGCAGTCCAGCGTCACGACTACGGCGGCGATGGCCTACCGCACCGCGGCAAAAGCCGCGTTGAGGGCGGCCTCGGAGGCGCCCTTGCCGGACTCGGTGCCGGGCACCGGGCTCGGCGACGACTACCCGGGGCCCGGTGGTCCCGAGGCGGGTGCGCCCTCGGGCACGCCCTCCTCCGGCACGTCGGGGCCCCCGGCCGGGAGCGGCGACGATGGTCGGCCGGGGCCCGCGGAGGACAGCTCCGGAGGCGACGACGGGGGCTCAGGGGCTCCGGTACCGGAACGGGGCATTCCCGCCTGGCAGGGCGACCCTGCCTCGGAGTCCGTCTTCGCCGACGCCCTCGAGGGCAGCGCGGGGCGGGGCGGGCGCGGCTCCTCCGCGCAATGGCGTCTCGGGGGTCCGCCCGTCTACGGACGGCCCTGGGACGGCGTGGGCCCCGATCCGTCCGGACGTTCGGACGCCATGCCCGGAGCGCCCGGCGCCATCCCGGACGCGGGGGAGGCGCGCCCCGGGAATCGCCGACACGTCATCGACCACGACGACCTCGGTCCGGTCATCCGCCACGTCCCGGACGGCATCGGCGACGTTGGCGCCGCCAGTGACGAGGCCGACGCGGGGTCTCGTCGGTGGCGCGATACTCCGGACCCTCCGTCCGAGCCGAGGGACCGGCCATGAGCGAGGGTGCCCGCTATCGCTTTGGGCCACTCGAGCGGCGCGGGGTGCTCCTCGGCTGGCGGGGCGGGCAGATCGCGACGGTGGTGGTCGGCTTGGCGCTCGGTCTGCTGGCGCTGCGGACGATCCGCGGCGCCACCGGGGGCGTCGCTGCCGTGCTGGCGACGTCCATCGCCCTCGCCCTGGCCTGGTGGCCGGTCGGCGGGCTGACCGTAGAGCAGTGGTTCCCGACGGTGTCGAGGTGGCTGTGGTCGGCGGCCGCCGGATCGGTGGCAGGCGCACGCCGACCACTCGGGGAAGGGCTGCGCGTCCTCGACGTGGAGCTCGACGACGAGCGGGGCGTGGGGACGCTCGGTGTGGTCCACGACGCGAGGCGCCGCACGCTCACCGCCGCACTCTTCTTGTCGGCACCGGGCTTTGCCCTGCTCGCACCGCTCGACAAGGAACGGCGGGTGGCGGGATGGTCCTCCGTCCTCGCCGCGCTGTCCCGGGAGCGCTCGGTCTGGTGCCGCGTCCAGTGGCTGTACGTCTCGACGCCGGACGACGCCCGGTTGCTGAGCGCGCACTTCGGCCGGCGCGCCGTGCTCGACGGCTCGGTCCCGGCCCGTCGATCGTACGCGGACCTGTTCTCTCAGGTCACCGGTGACCTCATGCGCCATCGAGTGGTCCTGTGCCTGCAGGTGCGTCTGGCCGGTACCGGTAGCGGGCGCCGCTCCTCGGGAAGCGGTCTCGCGCCGAGCTGCCGCATACTGCGCCGGGAGCTCTCGCACGTCGAGCGCGGGCTGCGAGACGTCGATGTCGAGGTTCGAGGTCCGCTCGACTCGGCGGCCCTGGGCCGGCTCGTTCGGGAGCAGTGGGCCGTCCGTGCCGCGGATGCCACCGGGCCGGTGTGGCCTGCGTCGGGTCGCCGCCGCTGGAGCTCGATGGAGGTCTCGGGCACGTGGCACGCGGCGTTCTGGATCGCCGAATGGCCCCGGATCGACGTCGGTCCCGAGTTCCTCTCGCCCCTGCTCGTGTCCAATTCCCGCCGCACCCTCTCGGTGCTCATGGAGCCGATCGACCCGGCGAGGGCGATGCGGCTCGCGCAACGCGCCCGCACGGCGGACGCGGCAGACGCCGAGCTGCGCCGACGCGCCGGGCGCCTCGGGTCGGCCCGCCGTTCGCGGGAGGCCGAGCTCGCGACCCGGCGAGAGGAGGAGCTGGCCGACGGCCACGGCGCCTACCGGTTCAGCGGGTTTCTCACGGTCACCGCGGTCTCCTCCGCTGAGCTCGAGGACGCCTGCCAGTCCACGCTCCAGCAGGCCGCGCAAGCCGGCCTCGTCTTGCGTCGCCTCAACGGACAGCAAGACCTCGGGCTGCTCTGCGGCCTGCCGCTCGGGATCGGTCTGCGTTGAGGAGCCTGCGTTGAGGGGGGCCGGGCCTCGTGTCCCGTCTCACCAGCTGACCACGCGGCACCTGGGCGCCGCGTACCCGATGGTCATGGGATCGGACTGCGACGAGCGCGGGGCGTTGATCGGTCGCGACCTGCTCGGTGGTCCCTTCGCCTACGACCCCTTCGAGCTGTACGCGAGGGGGGTCCTGTCCAACCCCAACATGGTGGTGTTCGGACAGATCGGTCGAGGCAAGAGCGCGTTCGTGAAGACGTATCTTTGGCGCCAGGCCGTCTTCGGCCGTCGTGCTTGGGTGGTCGACCCCAAAGGGGAGTACGGCACCCTGGCCCGGCACTGGGGCGTGCAGCCGGTGGCCCTCCGTCCGGACGGGCCGGTACGACTCAATCCGCTCGACGCCACCGACCGCGACGCCAGCCAGGTCGACCTGCTGGCGACTCTGGCCGCAGCCTCGCTCCGTCGGGATGTCCTTCCTCGTGAGCGCACGGCGCTCGAGCTGGCCCTGACCACGGCGCGCTCGGAGGCTCGGCTCGTCACCCTTCCCCTCGTGGTGCAGCGGATGCTCGACCCGGTGCCCGGCGTGGAGCAGCGCGTCCACACCGACCGCGCCGCGCTCGTGGAGGACGGACGAGACGTCGCACTCGAGCTGCGCCGCCTGGTCCACGGCGACCTTCGCGGCATGTTCGACGGTCCGACCACACCCGGGCTCGACCTGTCTGGACCCCTGGTCGTCCTGGACCTCTCCGCCCTCTACAACTCGGCCGCGCTCGGCTTGTTGATGCTGTGTGCGACCGCTTGGCTGCAGGGTGCGGCGACCGCAGCTCCTGAGGGAGCCCGGTCGGGTTCCCGCATGCTGCTCGTGGTGGACGAGGCGTGGGCCATCTTGAACCAGCTCCACGTCGCGCGTTGGCTGCAGTCGTCGTGGAAGCTCTCCCGGGCACGTGGGGTCTCCAACGTCGCGGTGCTCCACCGGCTCTCGGACCTGAGCGCGGTGGGGGCGGAGGGTTCGGAGGAGGTCAGCCTGGCCCGGGGCATCCTGGCCGACTCCGAGACCCGAGTCATCTACGCGCAGCCGCCCGGAGAGGCCGGGCGAGCGGCGGAGCTGCTCTCCCTGTCGTCGACCGAGTGTGAGCTGCTTCCTCAGCTGCGCCGCGGCGTGGCGCTGTGGAAGCTGGGCGAGCGCTCCTACCTCGTCCAGCACCTGGTCGGCCCCGGCGAGCGCACGCTCGTCGACACCGATGCTGCGATGAGCTCGGATCCCGCGGCGGCCAGGACGGCCACGCCGTGACGCTGCCGTCGATCGGCCTGCTCCTGGTGGCCCTGCTCCTGGTGCTCGTCGCGACCCTCGGGAGGCCCGAGCGCGCCCGGGGTGCCAAGGGCACCGGGTTGGGCCCGTCGGTCGCGGGCTGGTGGCAGACCGCCCGCGAGATGCTCGGCGCCGGCGGACCGCTCGGCGGGGCCCCTGCCGGCGCGCCGCCGGGCGCCCGTTGGGCGAGGAGGGCCGACCTCGGACCCCTCTTGGGCGCCGGCGCACCGGGCCGCATGACGCTCGGGGTGGTGCTCGGCGCGCAAGGCCGACCGAGCGGCTGCTCCCTCGCCACCGAGGTCGCCCAGTCGGTCGCCATCATCGGGCCGACCCAAAGCGGGAAGACCACGTGCCTCGCCGTGCCCGCGATCCTTGGCTGGCGGGGCCCCGTGCTGGCGGCGTCCGTCAAGACGGACCTCCTGCGCGACACCGTGTCGTGGCGTCGCAGGTGCGGGCGGGTGTGGTGCGTCGATCCCTCCCAGGTGACGGGTCTTCCCCCCGACACCTGGTCGCCGCTGCGCGTGGCGGCCACCTGGAACGGGGCGCGGCGGATCGCGGCCGACATGACCGAGTCGGGTCGATCGGGAGCGACGACGCCGGACGGGGAGTTCTGGTACTCCATGGCGGCGAAGTTGCTTGCCCCGTTGCTCTTCGCGGCCTCGGTCGGCGGGCGCAGCATGGCCGACGTCCTGCGGTGGGTGGACACCCAGGAGGTCGGCGAGGTGATGGAGCTCTTGGAGGGGTCCGACTCGACCGAGGCCCTGCAGGCGGCCCGGGCCAACTGGCTGCGCGAGGAGCGTCAGCGCAGCTCGGTGTACACGACCGCTGAGTCCGTCCTCGAGCCCTTTGCCGACGTGGCTCCCTGTGACCGCTCCGTCGTCGGCGCCCCCGCGCCGGACGTCGACCCGGAGGCGCTCCTCGAGGGCGAGCACACGCTGTACGTCTGCGCGCCCGCGCACGACCAGCGGCGACTCGTGGGCCTCTTCACTGCGGTGGTCAAGGACGTGGTGCAGACCGCCTTCACCCGCTCGGCTCGCCTGGGGCGCCCCATCGATCCTCCGTTGCTCGTCGTGCTCGACGAGGCCGCGAACATCGCGCCGCTGGCAGAGCTCGACGGACTCGCCGCGACTTGCGCCGGGCACGGGGTCCAGTTGGTCACGGTCTGGCAGGACCTCGCACAGATCTCCGCCCGATACGGGGTGCGCTCGGCGACCGTGGTGAACAACCACCGGGCCAAGATCTTCTTGGCCGGCATCTCGGATCCGGCCACGCTCGACCATGCGAGCCAGCTCATCGGAGAGGAGCATCGACTGGTCCCTTCGATCACCCGAGACCCTGCGGGGGGCCGGGCGGTCACGATGGCCCCCGCCCCGCGGCCGCTCCTGCCGGGCGACGCCCTCCGGCGCATGCCTCCCCGGTCCGGTGTCCTCGTCTACGGCTCGCTGCCGCCGGTGCGTCTCGGGCTGCGACCGTGGTGGCGGGACCCCGACCTGCGGGGGGTCGGAGGAACCCCGGAGGGTCCCGCCGGGAACAGCCCTTGAGCTCGGCAACCACCGAGATCCCGAGCACACCCGGTGGGCGCGGTCGAGAGCCGGTCGTGGCGATGGTCTGGCGGTACAGTGCGGGGCGTGAGCACGCCGGCGATGTCCAGCCCCGCCACGGAGAGCGAGCCGACCAGACCCTTCACGCTGGCGATCGACATCGGCGGCACGGGCCTCAAGGCATCGGTGCTCGATGCCAACGGTGCGATGGTGGCCGACCGCGTCCGGGTGCCGACCACCTATCCGATGCCGCCCGACGGCAAGGGCGGCATGGTGCCCACGCTGGTCAACCTGGTCGCCCCGCTCCCGAGGGCCGACCGCATCTCGGCCGGCTTCCCCGGGATGGTGCGGCGCGGGCGCATCCTCAGCGTGCCCCACTTCTCCGCTTCCAAGGGTCCGGGCTCGCCGATCGACCACGACCTGGAGAAGGCGTGGCACGAGTTCGACCTAGCCGGTGCGCTGAGCGCAGCGCTCAACCTCCCGGCGCGCGTCGCCAACGACGCCGACATCCAGGGAGCCGCAGTGGCCGACGGGAAGGGTCTCGAGCTCGTGATCACGCTCGGGACGGGCTTTGGCACCGCCCTCTTCCTCGACGGGAGCCTGCTGCCCCACATGGAGTTCGCGCACCAGCCGTTCCGCAAGGCGGAGACATACAACGAGCAACTCGGTGAGCGGATCCGCAAGGAGATCGGCGACCACCGGTGGAACCGGCGGGTACGGAAGGCCGTGGTGCAGCTGGATTCGCTCCTCTTCTTCGACCACCTGTACCTCGGCGGCGGCAACGCCAAGCGGGTCAAGTTGGACGAGCTGGGGGAGCTGCTCGATCGCGTGACCATCGTCGACAACTCCGCAGGGATCCTCGGAGGCATCAGGTTGTGGGACAGGGTCCAGCTCGGCCTCTGACGCGGCCGGGGGCCATCCCGACGCGCCCTTCGCCGCAGATCCCAGCCGGTCACGACGCGTCCGACGGTGACCGACAGCAACCGGACAGGAGGTGTCCCCATCGTGGAAGATCCGCGAGTCTCGTGCGCCCAGCTGATCTATCGCTATGCGGAGCTCATCGACCTCGGTGACTTCGAGGGGGTCGGCGACCTCTTGGACGACGCCGAGATCACCGTGGAGCACGGGGACCTCGTGGCGAGGGGGCGGGACCAGGTGCTCGAGATGTACACCGGCACCACGCGGCGGTACCCCGACGACGGAACCCCCAAGACCAAGCACGTGATGACCAACGTGATGGTCGAGCTGGACGGCCCCTCGGCGGCGTCCTCGCGGTCGTACTTCACCGTCTTCCAGTCGGTCCCCGGTCACGTCTCGCTCCAGCCGATCGTCGCAGGGCGCTACCGCCACCGCTTCGAGCTGCGGGAACAGAGCTGGCGGATCGTCTCCAAGCACATCATCGTGGACCTGACCGGTGAGCTGACGCATCACCTCCTGATCGCCATCCCCGAGGTCTGACGCCAGTTGCCGGCCGGAATCAAGCCGGGCCAAGCCATCCCGCACCGATTCGCCTAGCGCTGAGCCACCAGCACTGGGCCACCAGCACTGAGCCACCAGCGCTGAGCCACCAGCGCTGAGCCACCAGCGCTGAGCCATACGGACAATTCCGTATTGACTTTCGGTCAACCTGTGAGGATCCTGAGAGGGCGGGGTCGGGTGGACCTTTTGGCTCCGGGTGGAGGTAGCCAGTTCGTACTTCTGGCGGGGGTCCAGGTGCTCCGCTGGACCGAAGTACCGGATTGGAGAGGGCGGTATCGGATGAGACTTCATCGAATCGTGCCGGCGGCACTGCTGGGTGGCTTCAGCGTGGCCGTCGGTTTCCTGGGGGTGGGAGCTGCCACCGCAGGGGCATTGCAACCCGTGGCCTATACCTGCCACGGCGGGGTGATCGCACCCGGCACGTACGGCTCGGTGACGGTGGCGGGGACGTGCTATGTGCCGAGCGGTGCGGTGACGATCCACGGGAACCTGACGCTCGCGCCGGGGTCGTTGCTCGATGCGGTGTCGCCACCTTCGGGCGGGCCCGGGAGCGCGCTGCCCGGCGACGTGTACGTCTCCGGAAACGTCACCGTCGGCCAGGGTGCGGGGCTCGCGCTGGGATGCAGCCCGTCGATCTGCGAGGACAGCACCAACGATTCCGTCGGTGGGAGCCTCTCTGCGGTCAACGCCCTTGCGGTCGTCGTGCACGGCGTGACCATCGGCGGGAACGCCACGGTCACCGGCGGTGGGGGAGGCGTCACCTGCGATTCGCCACCGTTGTTCGATACCGATCCCAACCTTGCGGGCTCGCCCGCCTACGGTGACTTCGAGAACAACACCATCCGGGGGAACCTCAGCGTCCTCGGCCTGCAGTCGTGCTGGCTGGGCGCGCTGCGGAACCAGGTCGGAGGCAACGCCAACTTCAGCAACAACACGCTGGCCGACCCCGACGCGGACGAGCTGTTGAACAACGACGTCACGCAGAACATGGTCTGCCTGAACAACTCTCCAGCCGTGCAATTCGGCGACTCGGGCGCACCTCCGAACGTCGTCGCTGGGTTCGCGGTGGGGCAGTGTGCATCGCCGATCTCGGTCAAGCCGAAGATCTAGTCGCACACAGAGGACCTAGCTGGATCCAAAGGACGGGGGCCCCGGGACATTGGTTCCCGGGGCTCCGTCCTGCGTCTTCCCTCCTGTCGAACCGAATTCCCGTGACGGGACGTCAGGTCGTAACGTCGTCGCATGCCGCACGACGATCAACTACCGGCCTCGCTCCACCGGCCCGCAGGCCTGCCCGACCTGCTGATCCGGGCGCTCGACCTCCACCCGGACCGCCCGGCGGTCTACCTCGGTGACGAGGTGCTCACCTCCCGCCAGCTCCGGGATCAGATCAGCCGGCTGGTCCAGGCCTATGCCACGTGGGGGATCGGCCGGGGCAGCCCCGTCGGCATGCTGGCCCTCAACCGCCCCGAGGTGTTGATGGCGATGGGGGCCAACATGGTCGCCGGCTGCCGCGTGACGTCGCTTCACCCCATGGGGTCCCTCGACGACCAGGCCTACGTGCTCGAGGACGCGGGCATCGAGACGCTGATCTTCGACCCCGCCTCTTTCCAGGAGCGCGCCGGCCAGCTGCTCGAGCGGGTCCCGAGCCTGAAGAGGCTGCTCGCACTCGGCCCGACGGAGCTCGGGGAGGACCTCATGGAGTCCGCCGCGCCCTACGCACCCGAGCGCCTGCGCCCGCCGGACGTCAACCCCGACGACGTCGCGGGGCTGGCCTACACCGGCGGCACGACGGGGAAGCCCAAGGGCGTCATGGGCACCTACCGCAGCGGTGCCACGATGGCCAGCATCCAGATGGCGGCCTGGGAATGGCCGAGCGAGACGCGCTTTTTGATCTGCACCCCGCTCAGTCATGCCGGCGCCGCGTTCTTCGTGCCCACCCTGCTGCTCGGCGGCTCGATCGTCGTGCTGCCGGGCTTCGACCCGGGAAAGGTGCTCGAGACCATCGAGCGCTACCGGATCACCGCCACGATGCTCGTGCCGACCATGATCTACACGCTGCTCGACCACCCCAAGCTCGAGACCACGGACCTCTCGAGTCTCGAGACCATCTTCTACGGCGCCGCCGCCATGTCCCCCACGCGGCTCAAAGAAGGCATCGAGCGGCTCGGGCCGATCTTCTTCCAGTACTACGGGCAGGCCGAGTGCCCGATGACCATCACCGTCCTGCGAAAGGACGAGCACGACCCGGGCAACTTGGAGCGACTGGCCACGTGCGGCCGGCCGGTGCCCTGGCTCGACGTGGCTCTCCTCGACGACCAGGGCGAGGAGGTGCCCGACGGCGAACCCGGCGAGATCTGCGTCCGGGGACCGCTCGTGATGCAGGGCTACTGGAACAAGCCCGAGCAGACCGAGGAGACGCTGGCACACGGCTGGCTGCACACCGGCGACGTGGCGCGGGCGGACTCGGAGGGCTACCTGACCATCGTCGATCGCAAGAAGGACATGATCGTCTCGGGGGGCTTCAACGTGTTTCCCCGTGAGGTGGAGGACGTGCTCGGCAGCCACCCCGACGTGTCCGCCGCCGCGGTGATCGGGGTGCCCGACGACAAGTGGGGCGAGGCGGTCAAAGCCGTGGTGGTGGCCCGGCCCGGCGCCACCATCGACGCCGACGCGCTCATGGCCCTCGTGAAGGAACGCAAGGGTGCCGTGCACGCGCCCAAGTCGGTCGACGTCGTGGACGCCATCCCCGTGAGCCCGCTCGGAAAGCCGGACAAGAAGGCGCTGCGAGCCCGCTACTGGGCCGAGTCCGAGCGTCAGGTGCACTAGATGGCACCCTTGGCGGTCGACGTCATGCTGACGACCGAACCGATGGGGGCGGCGGAGCGTGCACGCGAGCTCGCGGCGTTGGGCGTCGACGGGGTGTTCAGCTTCGAGAACGCTCACGACGTCTTCTTCCCGCTCGTCCTCGCCGCCGGGTTGACCGACCTCGAGCTCATGACCAACGTGGCCATCGCGTTCCCCCGCAGCCCGCTGCACCTGGCCTATGCCGCCAACGACCTCCAGCTCCTCTCCAAGGGTCGCTTCCGTCTCGGGCTCGGCTCCCAGATCCGGGTGCACGTCGAGCGCCGGTACGGGGCGCAGTGGTCCCGCCCCGTCGATCGCATGCGCGAGATGGTGGCGGCCATCCACGCCATCTTCGCGAGCTGGCAGGACCGAACCCGCCTCGACTTCCGGGGCGACTTCACGATGCACACGCTGATGCCGCCCAACTTCGACCCGGGCCCCAACCCCTACGGGTCGCCGCCGGTGCTCGTCGGATCGCTCGGCCCCCGGATGACCGAGATGGCCGCCGAGGTCGGCGACGGGATCCTGGTCATGCCCTTCAACAGCGCGCGGCACTTCGCCGAGCGCACGATCCCGGCCATCGAGCGGGGCAAGGCGGCGGCGGGGCGCGGCGACGGCGACGTCGAGGTGATCGCCGAGGCCATCGTCGCCACGGGCCATAGCGACCAGGAGCTCGAGGCCGCCCGCAACGGCGTGCGCACCCTGCTCGCCTTCTACGGCTCCACCCCCGCCTACCGCCCCGTGCTCGAGGTCGAGGGCTGGGAGGACCTTCAACCGGAGCTCAACGCCCTCTCCAAGCGCGGCCAGTGGGCGGAGATGGGACGATTGATCGACGACGAGATGGTGGAGACCCTCGCGGTCGTCGGCACTCCGCAGGAGTGCGCGTCGGGGATCGTCGAGCGCTTCTACCCGGCGGCGCAACGGGTCTGCTGCTACTTCCCCGGCTACCCGGTCGGCGATGACGCCATCGCGGAGCTTGCGGTGGCCATCAAGGATCGCTCGTCGCGACCGTGAGCGCCGACCCGGATCCCGGCACCGCCCCCGCCACCGCACCGGAGGCGGCGCCCGTCCTCTACCGCTTCGAGGACGGCGTCGCCGTCCTGACCCTCAACCGGCCCGAGGTGCGCAACGCATTCTCCGGGGAGATGGGTGCCTCCCTCGGTGCCTACTACCGCCAATGCGACGCCGACGACGACGTCCGTGTGGTGGTGGTGACCGGCACGCCCCCGGCCTTCTGCGCGGGCGCCGACATGTCGTCGGGCGGCGCGACCTTTGCCCGGGTCGAGGAACCGACGTTCCGGGCGGCCGCCGTGGAGCCGCCGGCCTGGGAGGTGCGCAAGCCGGTGATCGCCGCCATCAACGGCCACGCCGTCGGGCTCGGGTTCACCCTCGCCCTCCAGTGCGATCTGCGTTTCGTCGCCGAGGACGCGAAGCTCGGGATCGTCCAGGTACGCCGTGGTGTCCTTCCCGACGCCTACTCGCACTGGACGCTCTCACGGATCGCCGGCCTGGCGACCGCCGCCGACCTGCTCCTCACGGGGCGAATGATCGACGGCCGCGAAGCGGCGGCCCTCGGCCTGGCCAGCCGTTGCCTGCCGTCCGACGAGGTCCTGCCCGAGGCGCTCGAGGCGGCCCGGGACATCGCGCAGAACGTCGCACCGATGTCGGTCGCCCTCTCCAAGTACATCTTGTGGAAGGGCATGGAGCGCGACCGGGCCTGGGTGGGCGAGGCCGAGACCGAGCTCCACCACCACGTGATGGGTCGGGCCGACGCCGTCGAGGGCGTGATGGCCTTCCTCGAGCGCCGGCCCCCCCGGTTCGAGCTCCGGGTGACCGTGGACTACCCGGCGGACCTCGAGACCTGACTCAGGGGCGGGAGGGGATCGCGCGCGCCGGCGAGGCGCGCCGGTCGGTCAGCGCTGGACGGTTGCGGTGGCCGCCTTGGGGTGGCCACCAAAGCGCACGGCGATCCCGTCGCGGCGCATTGTCCGGACGAACCAGGCCGTCGACACGACGATGCCGACGCCGGTCAGCGTCCAGCTGACGGCGGTGCGCTCGACGACGAAGGCGTGGAGCGACGAGGAGAAGAGCAGCCACATGACGAAGCCGGCATTGCTCAGCAGCACGACCGCCCACAGGAGCGAGATCTGGACGAAGAACCGGCGCACCGCGGGGCGGGCGACGACGGCTGGGTCAAGCGGGCAGTAGTCCCTGGCCAGCCGCTCGATGAAGGGCCTCCCGATCAGGGCGGAGCCGAGGAACAGGAGGGCGACGGCGCAGGTGCCGAGGGTGGGCTGGGCGAAGTAGAGGATCTCGCTGCCGGTGATGAACGAGATCACGGTGCGGACGGAGAGGAGTGCCGCGCCCAGGATCAGCGTGCCCGATGGCCGCTCGTGGCGAACGAGCCGGGCCGCGATCGCGGCGTACGACCAAGCCAGGCCCCCGATCAGCGCCCCCCGGAATCCCCAGATCACCAGGACGACGTAGAAGACGGCGAACGGACCGATCACCCCCTCGACCAGGGCCGGGATCGAGTGACGCAGCGCGCCGAGTGGGTGTGGGAGGTGGATGACCCCGTGATGGCCGTCTGGGGCCGCTTCGGGTGGGGATGCCTCCGCTCGCTCGGAAGGGGGGCTGGCGAGATCGGTGATCCGCCAAACGTACACGAACCCTAGGACGCTTCCAGAGCGGGGAGGCCGGCGAATGCGGGCGGTCTCGCCGGCAATTCGGTTGCGTCTACACTGGCTAGCTGCTGTGGACGACCGTGATCGTGATCGTGGGCGCCCCGGTGCTGCGCTCGTAGCTCAATTTGGATAGAGCATCTGACTACGGATCAGAAGGTTGGGGGTTCGAGTCCCTCCGAGCGCGCTG
>CAVZUK010000002.1:0-1457889 GCA_963778465.1 uncultured Actinomycetes bacterium | reverse complement strand
CCTCTCAGCCCTCGAACAAGCAGTCGGAGCCGACGTATGAGTGTCGGCAATGTTCATGACCGGCCTTCACCCCGTGCAACCCGCGACGCTTCCCGGAGGGCTGCAGTTGTCGGGCACGTTCCCCACGACTGGGCTCAGGCTGAGGGTCACCGTACCCGCGCCGTTGAAGATTCCTCCGCCCTCGCTCGAACCCGCGGGGAGGGCCCGGTTGGCGGTGACGGGGCTGGCGACAAGGGTCGCGGTACCCGTGTTGTCCAGGCCACCGCCTTGCGTCCCCTGGCCGGAATCCGTGGCCGTGTTGCCCGTCAACGGACTCTTCGTGAGGGACAGCGTGCCCTTGTTCTCGATGCCGCCGCCGTTGCCGACCGCCCCCGCGAGGCCCGTGGTCCGGTTTCCGAGAACCGGGCTGCTCACGAGGTTCGCCGTGCCAGCGTTGACCATCCCGCCCCCTTCAGCGGTATAACCGATCGCGCTGTTCCCGATCAACGGGCTCTGGGACAGGGTGAGTTGGCCACCCGCAACGAATATCCCGCCGCCCTGCGCCGACCCGATGCTGGGGTCTCCATTGGTGGTGTTCCCGGACACCGCAGTATTCGACAACCTCACGTTTCCGGAAGTCTCCACCAGGATTCCTCCACCTCTCGCCACGCCATTGGTCGTGTTTGCCACGTTGGCCGTCACGCTGCTGTTGGAGAGCACGACGGTGCCGTCGGCTTCGAGGCCGGCCCCGCCCACGCTGGGCGTCAGCTGAGCCTGATTGCTGAGTACGTTGCGGCTCACAAGGCTGCGCGTCATGGTGAGAGCAGAGTTCTCGGACAGGTCGGCGATCCCACCACCGACGAAGCTGGCGCTGTTGTCGGTGACCTGGGTGCCGGTGAGGGTGGCGGTGCCGTTGTTGAGGATCCCTCCGCCGGTGCCCTCGTCACCCCCGCTTGACTCCTCGGCTTGGGCGCTTCCCCCGCTGATGGTGAGGTTGTCGAGCGTCAGGTTTCCTCCGCTGGCAATCTCGAAGATGCGGAAGGCCGGGGTCCCCTGGGCGTGGCTTCGCACCACGCGCGTGCCCTGGCCCCGAACAACGATGGGGCTGGTGACGGGGGGAAGAGCGTCCTCCGTGCCGGAAACCGCTCCCGTAAACAGGTACCGGCATCCAGGAGCGAGGTTGATCACCCCTCCCCCGCTGCCATTGGCCGTGTTGAGGGCGGCGACTAATCCGGCCGACCCGCCTTGGGGCCCTTGGCACGGTACGTCGATCGTGGCCGAAGCGTCCGCAGGGGCTGTCGCCGCGAACCCGGCCGAGGCCACCGTGGCCATTGCGACGATCAGCGCGGCACGAGCGACTGCTCGACCACCTCGGCTGTCTCTCACGGCTCCGAACGCGACGCTCCCCTGGTCACGCCTGATACCCATCTTGTCCCCCCTTTTCTCCCCCGGACAAGGATCCGACTGGCGTCTCATGTTCACTACCAGCAACACTGCGGCGGAACTCCAGGGCGATGATCCGCCTTCTCAGGGTGAGTGTCAAATGCTGCCGATCTTGGCCTTACGCCCGTCGGGGTCGTTCCCGGACGGCGACCGAGCGCCCGAGACGCTCCTCAGATGCCGCGCTCGCTCGACTCGTGCCGGATGGAGGGCGGAACGCCGCGGTTCGCGAGCTCGCCTTGTGCCGCGTCGCGCAGGTACTGGTCGACGTACAGGGCTTCGATCATCTCGTCGTGCTCCTTCGCCATGCTTGCGGAGCGCCTCGGCCTCCTCTCCGTGCCGACGAGGCCGCACTCGTCGGGGAAGTCGCCATGGGCGTACAACGAGCGCCGGAATCGAAGACCGAACCTCCACCATCGCTTCCACCCTCGGGTCTCCGCCGTCCTGACGCTTTGGAGAGGATGCCGGCTGCGCTTCCGCCCCTGGCGACGGGGGCGGTTTGCGCGTCTGCGCAGGCACGAACCTGATCAGCGGCTCCCGGGCGGAACTAGCCCCAGTAGCTCAGAGACGAGCAATCGCCAAGATGGTGGGTATCAGCAGCGGTGCGACGTCGAGGCCGTAGAGGGCCTGGTGAACCTCCATACCCTCCACGACAGCAAAGAGATGGGCCGCGATGTCCTTGGACGGCCGGCTCGAGGTGATCCAGCCTCGCTCCTTCAGACCCTCAACGAACCGAGCGATCTCCCACACCCAGTTTCGGTGAATGTACGTCAGGACCTCCGCGATGTCAGAATCTGTCCTGTGGGCCTGGAAGAACTCCACCATCGCCAGCAGGAAGGTGGGCGCACCCTGGCTCGGGGCTCGCATCCGTTGTAGGGCGAGGGTCATCATCTCCTCGATCGGCGTGACCGCGGGATCCAGTTCGTAGGGGACCTCCGTCCAGGCGCTCCGCAGGGATTGCCGCCGCGCGATGACGTCGAGGAAGCATTCGCGTTTCCCCTCGAAGTGGAAGTAGAACGCCCCTCGCGTGTAACGGGTTCCTTCAACGATGTCGTCGATGGTGGCCGCCGCGTAGCCCTTGTAGACGAACACCACGCTCGCCGAAGCGAGCAGATCGTCATAGGTCTGCTCCCGACGGACCTGGAATCTGCTCTTCACTCTGGTCGGTCCGGAATCCACGGCGGGACTCGGGAGAGGGCGGCCCCGTCGAGTCATACCGACTGGGGGCAATTCATTGGCGTCGTTGGCGCTGTACCGGAGGAGCGCCATGCAGATCCGGGCTCCTGCTGCAGATGCATACTCACGCGATTTTTACCGCCACCCAACGATCGTGTTGGGTCACCGACGCCATCGGAGAGCCGTCGGCCGAAGTAGCCCCGAGGGGCATCGTGGCCGGTGGAACCCGGCCGAGGGTGGATGGTCCATTCGGGAACGCGTCGATCGTCTGTCACGAAGCCGGCCCGAGACGTACATTCCTAAATGTGATGTAGTTGCACCTTCCGGGACACCTCTGGCGGTCGAAAGAGTGGCCTTGAGCTGGGAGGTCATTGACCCCACTTGCACGGGCCGAATTCTGACAGCAGGTACTCGGCAACAGGCCCATTGAAATGCAGACCACCCCATGTTACGGTCCCGACGCCGCTACGGCGCCACGGCGCCACGAAGGGGGCGCAGTGACCGCACGACGGCCGGCAGGAAGACGCTTTCGAGGTGACTCCCGATGGCGGATGGTGGCTCCGGGGGCGCTTGCCGGTGTCGCAACGCTCGTCTTCGGCACAGCTCTGCTCAGCGGCCCACCGCAGGCGGCACTTGCCGCTCTGCCTCCCTCGACCAGCACCTGCACCATCGTGGCCAACCCGACCGAGACCAACCACACCGTCTGTCCTGGTGCCGACCTCTCGGGGCGTTTCCTGGCCGGCGTGAACCTGTCCTACGCCAACCTCACGGGCGCCAACCTGAACGGGGCCAATCTCCAAGACGCCACTCTGGTCAACGCCAACCTGTCGAACGCCCACGTGGCGCAGACCAACTTCTCGGGCACGGACCTCTCGGGCGCGAAGCTCACGGGCGTCGACTTGACCGGGGACAACCTCTCGGGGGCGAAGCTGGTCGGTGACGACCTCTCCGGGCTCCAGATGGCGCATACCAACCTGGTTCGCGCCACCTTCGCCTTTGCCAACCTGACCGGCACCAACCTCTCCGGCGCCAATCTCTCGGGTGACACCCTGACCAGTCTGCCGATGAGTGGAGTCAACCTGACCGGTGCCACGGTCGCCCAAGCCAATCTCTCGGGTTCGAACCTGACCGGCGCCATCGCCTCCTCGACCAACTTCTCGGGTACGGACCTCTCGGGGACGAAGCTCGCCGGCATCGACTTCACCGAGGACAACCTCTCGGGGGCGAAGCTGGTCGGTGACGACCTCTCGGGGCTCCAGATGGCGCATACCGACCTGGTGGGCGCCATCTTCACCCTTGCCAACCTGACCGGCACCAGGCTCTCCGGCGCCAATCTCTCGGGTGACACCCTGACCAATCTGCCGATGACCGGGGTCGACCTGCGTGCCGCCACGGTCACCCAAGCCAACCTCTTGGGTTCGAACCTGTCGGGAGCGGACCTCGGATCGGCGATCCTCCCCGGCGCCAACCTCCAGGGCATCACGGTGTCGATCGCCACCACCTTCACCGGAGCCAATCTCACCGGGGCCAGCCTCTTCGGGACGGCGCTGCCCGGGTTGAACCTGACGCAGGTCACCTTGGTCAATGCCAACCTGTCCAACGCCAACCTCGCCGGCGCCAACCTCTCGAACGACGACGTCCACGGGGCCATCGTGCGCGGCGCCAACCTGACGGGCGCCGTCCTGACCGGCACCAACCTCGACGGTGCCGACCTCTCGCCGGGCAACGTGGCCACCAACTTGTCGGCCACCAACCTGACCAAGGCCAGTCTCGTTCAGACCAATCTGCAGCGCATCACGGTGTCGACCACCACCACCTTCACCGGAGCCAATCTCACCGGGGCCAGCCTCTTCGGGACGGCGCTGCCCGGGTTGAACCTGACGCAGGTCACCTTGGCCAAGGCCAACCTGTCCAACGCCAACCTCGCCGGCGCCAACTTGTCGGACGACGACATCACGGGGGCCATCCTTCGAGGGGCCATCCTGACGGGCGCCGTCCTGACCGGCACCAACCTGGCTGGGTCGGACCTGTCTCCAGGCAACGCGGCCACCAGTCTCTACGGAGCTCAGCTGACGAAGGCCAACCTCGCCGGGGACAACCTGACCGGCGCCAACCTCTCGAACGTCGCCGCCGGGCAAGCCAACCTGACGCAGGCCAACCTCGGGGGGGCCATCCTGCGCGGCGCCGACCTCACCGGCGCCACCCTCACCTCGACCATCCTCAACAACGCCGACCTGTCGCCGGGCAACTCGGTCACCAACCTCACCGGGGCCGCCATCTCCGGGTCCCAGCTCCGTGGGACCAACCTGTCCCGGGCCAATTTCACGGGGGCAAACCTCCGCTCCTCGGATCTCACCGGGGCCAACGTGCTCGGCACCGTCTGGTCCGGCAGCAACCTCAACGACGCCATCTTGAGCGGCGTGAACCTGGCCGGCCAGAATCTCTCGAACGTCAGCATCGAACGAGTGAACCTCTCTCATGCCAACCTGTCGAGGACGATCTTCCGTGGTGCCGATGCCGCCGGCAGCAGCTTTAACTCCGCGGATCTCTCGGGCGCGGACTTCTCGCGAGGCAACAGTCCGGCCCGGCTCGACGACACCGACCTGAGGTACGTCAACGCCCGAAACGTCAACTTCTCTGACGCGAATATGGAGAGAGCGGATGTCTTTGGCGGGACCTTCACCGGTTCCAACTTCGCGGGGGCGGATCTGACGGGTATCAAGGGTGGGTGCCACACAGATGGCCTTCCTGGTTGGGTCTATGCGCCAGCACGGTGCTTCGGGACGAAGACTTGAGCTTGGTGATGGATCCCGTTCGATGTACTGGCCATGGCAGAAACCTTCGCAAGGGTGGGAGGCGGTAAAGGTGCAGAAGTACCTGACAGCGAGAAGGCTGCTCCCAAGGTCTTGGGTCGTCCACAGTCGGGCTGCGGCGGTCCTCGGGATCAGCCTGGCGACGGCGGCCACCCTTGGTGCCGGTGCGGTGGCTCTCTCGCCGGCCGCCTCGGCCGCGCGCCCGAGCTGTGCGATCGTGGCCAACCCGACGGCGCAGAACCACACGCAATGTTCCGGCGACCTCATGACCGGCGCCAACCTGAGCGGTCGGCAACCTCAGCTACGCCAACTTGAGTAGGTCCAACCTCTCGGGCGCCAATCTCTCGGGCGCCAACCTCTCCGGCGCCAACCTCTCCGGCGCCAACCTCGCCTCTGTGAACCTCTCGGGCGCCAACCTCAGCGGGGCCAACCTCGGGGGGGCCAACGTGGCCGGTTCCAACCTGACCAACGCCAACCTCGCCAAGGCGTCCTTACAGGGGGCCAACCTGGGTGGTGCCCACCTCGCCGGCGCCAACCTGAGCGGGGCCACCACGACGGGTGCGAACATCCCGTCGAGCGACTCGTGCGCCACCGTTCTCGCCAACGGCTCCATCAGCAGCACGGGCTGCTCGATCAAGGTCTCCCCGGCCACCGCCACCGTCGCCAACGGGCTGACCACGCCCTTCTCGGCGACCGGCCAGTTCGCCGGAGGGCTTCAGCGTGCCGCTCGCGGCCAACCTCACCTGGTCCTCGAGCAACGCTCAGGTCGCGACGGTCTCCTCCGTCGGGGTCGCGACGGGGGTAGCCGCCGATCCCACGCCCACGAGCTTCTCGTCCAAGACGGTCACCATCACGGCGAAGGCGGGCGGGATCTCGGGTTCGGCCACCTTGACTGTCGGACCCCCCAACCTGACGTCGCTCTCGGTGAGTCCGCAGGGATCGGACATCGTGGCGGGCACCGGTGAGCAACTCACGGCCACGGGCTCCTACTCCGACAGCGCCACCGAGAACCTCTCGAGCGCCGCCAATTGGTCCTCGGGCAACCTCGCGGCCGTCACCGTGGTCCCCGGCGGCGTGGTGACGGGGGTCGCCAAGGGCAGCTCGGTGGTGACCGCGTCCACCGGATCGCTCTCGAATTCGGCCACCGTGACGGTCGTGAGCCAGCTCGCCATCGACACCACCTCCCTGCCGCCCGTGGTCCAGGCCACCTCCTATTCGCAGACTCTGGCCGCGGTCGGGGGCACGGGTGCGTACACGTGGTCGCTCACGTCGGGCGACTCGCTGCCGCCGGGACTCCACCTGAGCTCGATCGGGGTCCTCTCGGGTACGCCGACCGGCAACGGCGCCGACAACTTCACGGTGCAGGTCGCCGACCCGGGTCCCCCGACCCAGACCGTCACCAGCACGTTGTTGACGATCGACGTGGTCCCCACTCTCACGGCGCCTGGGCCCACGACCCTGCCGGCCGTCGTCCAGGAGTCCTCCTACTCCGAGCAGGTCCCGGCGCCACAGGGCGGGACTGGCAGTTACACCTACTTGCTGGCGAGCGGCACCCTGCCGCCCGGGCTGAACGTCGGCTCGAGCGGGGCCATCACGGGCACGCCGACCGCCACCGGCACCTATGACTTCACGGTGCAGGTTGCCGACCCCGGTCCCCCGGCCCAGACCGTCTCCGAGTCGCTCTCGATCACCGTGATCGCGCTGCTGACGGTTCCGAGCACCATCCCGCCCCCCGAGCTGCTGGTGAACCAGGCCATCACACCCTTTACCCTCAACGCGCCCCACCGGGGGGGTGGCGCCCTACACCTTCTCGGTGCCCACAAATGCACTGCCGCCGGGGCTGAACCTCGATTCCTCGAGTGGGACGATCAGCGGCACGCCGACGCAAAGCGGCACGTACACCTTCACCGTGACGGTCACCGACTCGGGCAACCCCGCCCAGACCGGCACGGAGACGATGACCCTCACGGTGGTCAGCCCACTGACGGTCGGCACCACGTCGTTGCCCGGCGGACTCACCGGCAACGCCTACAGCCAGACGCTCGCGGCCTCGGGGGGCTTCGGCGCCGATACCTGGTCGGTGACCAGCGGCAGCCTCCCGCCCGGGCTGACTCTCGCCTCGTCGAGCGGAGCGATCAGCGGCACGCCGACGGCGACCGGCACCCACGACTTCACGGTCCAGGTCACCGACTCCGGCAGCCCGCAGATGTCCGCCACCGAGCCACTGTCGATCACGGTGGCGGCACCGCTCGCGATCACGACGGCCTCGCTGCCGAACGCCCTCACGGGCCAGTCCTACTCCCAGACCCTGGTGGCCAGCGGTGGGACGGGGACGCTCTTCTGGTCGGGTGATCCCACCACGTGGCCCCCTGGCCTCACGATCGACGGCAGCGGGAACATCACCGGAACCCCGACGCAAACCGGGACCTACACCTTCACCGAGTCCGTCTCGGACTCGGGCGCTCAGTATTCCCTCTTCCAGCAGACCAGCAAGACCTTCACGATCAACGTAGTCGCGCCGCTCACCATCTCGGTCCCCTCGGCCTCGACCTCCGGTTGCGCAGCGGGTCTTCCCGAGCTTTCGGGTGAACCGGAGGCTCCGGGTGAAGCGCCAAGAGTAGTCATCGATCTGGGGACGCAGTGTTGGTCCGTCCTGCCGGGGTGGGACTTCTCGCAAGTGACGACATCGCCCTACAACCAATTGTTCTCGGCCAGCGGAGGCAACTCGTCCTACACGTGGACCATTCTCCCGGGAGACGCGTTCCTATTTACGGACCCTAATTCCCATGTCAATGGGCCTCACTTGTCTCAGCAGCTGTTGATTGCCCCCGTACCGCCCCCCGGGCTCCAGCTCTGCACGCAGACCTCCCTCCTCTGCACAGGGGGGGATATCTCCCAAAGCAGCGTCATCACCACGCCGCCCACCAACGGGGGTTACGCCTTCGGACTCCAGGTCACCGACACCTCGGGTCAGACTGCGATCGTCCAAGTCGAGATCACGGTCACAAACGGCACCAATCCGCTGTCTGTTGTTACAAGCTCAGACCCGCTCCCAGACGCCATTCCCGGCGCTGCCTATTCCACTCATTTGTTGAGCGACGTCAGCGGTGGAACGCCCCCATACTCCTATTCCGTCATCGGAGGGGCCCTACCTCCGGGATTGAGCATGGACAGCACGGGACTCATCTCGGGGACCGTGGATCCCAACGCGGCAACGGGGTCGTACTACTTCGAGGTCCGAGGTTCGGACTCGAGCAGTCCGCCACAATCAGGGACCTTCAGCAGCTCAATTACGGTGACCGAGCCGGACGGAAGTGGTGGTATCAGCTGCATCGTCGGGTGCGGCTTCTAACAAGGGCAACCTGACTCCCCCGTGATCACCACCACGGATGTCTCACGAGCGGCAAAGAAAGAGAGGGGAGGATCATCATGGGCAACGTCCGGGGCGCTTGACCACCCTCGTGGGCATCGTGGCCCTCGGCGCGACAAGCCTCGTCGCAGGCGTGGCGTCGACGCCCGCATCGGCGGCGCCCGTGAGCCCTCCCAGGATCTTCGGCTCGGCCTCGCTCAGCGACGTTCCACTCGGAGGCGAGACCACTCTCGAATTCGTCATCGCCAACCCCAACCCCTCGACGACCTTGACCGGGGTCGGATTCTCGGACAACCTCCCCTCGGGCCTCGTGGTGGCCACCCCGAGCAACGGCCTGAGCGGCTCGTGCGTCGCCAGGAACGGTCGAGCCACGTACCAGCAGGGCCCCGTCTCGGGCAGCGGGGCCCTCACGATCAACGGCTCCTCCAATGCCTTCGTGGTCTTCGGACCGGACCTGAACCTGGCCGGCGGGACGAGCGGGCCGACGAGCTCGTTCACCGAAGTGCTGCCGATCAAGGCGGAGGGAAGCTACACGCTCGGCCGATCGGAATCGTAGGGGGGGGCCACATCTTCGTGGGCGCGCACGCCGGAACCTGAGGCCGCGCGCATAGCCCTGCTGATGAGCGGAAAGCTCCGGGGGAGAGACTCGAACTCTCAACCTAGCGGTTAACAGCCGCTTGCTCTGCCGATTGAGCTACCCCGGAAGGCCACGCCGGGACTCCTGTCCCCGACGCCGGTCGTGCACGTTACCAGCGGGCGCGATGCCCGGCGGACGGGCAGGTCACGGGCGCCATCGCCCGCCTTCCCACGCCGTCGCCCCTCGGCTCGACCTACGCCTCCTCGAGGTAGTCACGAAGGAGGTAGGCGGCGTCGGGCCGGCGAAGCTTGGCCAACGTCTTGGACTCGATCTGCCGCACCCGCTCCCGGGTGACGCCGAACTCCTTGCCCACCTCTTCCAAGGTCCGGATCTTGCCGTCCTCGAGCCCGAATCGGAGCCGGACGACGTCCTGCTCGCGCGGCGACAGGTGGGCCAAGGCCTCGCGCACGGCCTGGTCGAGCATGGCCCGTGCCGCGGCGTCGTCGGGGATCACCGCCGCCCGGTCCTCGATCATGTCCGAGAGGCTGAAGTCGTCCTCGTCGCCGACGGGCTGCTCGAGAGACACCGTCGCCTGGTTGATCCGCTGGATCTCGCGCACCCGCTCGATCGGGAACTCCACCCGCTGGGAGACCTCCTCGGCCGTCGGCTCCCGGCCCAGCTCCTGGAGGAGCTGGCGCTGCGCCCAGACCACCTTGTTGATCGTCTCGACCATGTGGACCGGGATGCGGATGGTCCTCGCCTGGTCGGCGATCGCACGCGTGATGGCCTGGCGGATCCACCAGGTGGCGTACGTCGAGAACTTGAAGCCCTTGGTGTAGTCGAACTTCTCGACCGCCCGCATGAGGCCGAGGTTCCCCTCCTGGATCAGGTCCAGGAATGCGAGGCCGCGGTTGCGGTAGCGCTTGGCGATCGAGACGACCAGCCGCAGGTTCGCCTCGATGAGGTCCTCCTTGGCCTGCTGGCCCGCCTGGACGATCCGGCGCTCGCGCCGCTCGGCGCCGGACCGGTCGGCACGCTCCTCAGGGGAGCCCTCCTCCGCCCATCCCGGCGGAAGGGCGGCCAGACGCTCCGCCGCCTCGTTTCCCTCCTCGATCTTCCGCGCCAGCTGCACCTCGAGCTCGGCGCTCAGCAAGGGGACCTTGCCGATCTCCTTGAGGTAGGTGTGGACGGGATCCTCTGCTGCGCCGTTGCCGTAGTCCGAGGAGACCCGCTCGGACGATCGAGAATGGGAGGTCCGAGACGTTCCATTGCCGGCTTCGGGAACCGGTGTCACGAGCCGGGCCCGCTCCCCATCCCCCCGAACACCCCGACCGGTCATCCATCCTCCTGCCGCGACGGCATCTCAGGGCCGGCACCGGAGCTTGCTCTCCCCGGGCGACGGCGCACGGTCAGGGACACGTCCCTCTCGCTGCAAGCCACGCTACCAAGCGGCTCGTCGCTTCGTCCGCCGCCCCCGGATCCTCGAGCTGGCCCAACCAGTACTGGAGGAACGCGCTCTCCTGACTGCCCTGCGCCAGATCCACCCCGCCGGCTTTGACCCGGACGTCGGCCTCCCTGAGCTCACGCCGCGCCGCCTGCCGCACCAACTGCACGGCCACAGCGTAAGCGGGCGTGCCCAACGACTCGGCGGGGATCACCGGTTCTTCGACCGCCAGCCTCCGCAGCACGTCGGCCACCTCCGGATCCTCGGCCTCGGAGAGGGCGATCAGGGACGCCAGGTCGTCGTCTGGATGCCCGGCCAGCGCACGATAGGTCCGGCGGTCCAGCTCGCCCTCGAAGAGGATCTCGTGCAGGTACGGCGAGATGGCGGCGCGCTCGTGGACCATGAAGCGCAGCGCCTCGCGCGCAGGACCCCGCGTGGTGACGACCGCCGCGACGGGCGATCGCCGAGATCGCGCGTTGTCCTCCGGTCCGTTCGCGACCCGGCGACCGTTCTCCGGTCGCGCCCCACCCTCCTTGCGGGTGCGACCCTGCTGCCTCGGCGCCGCCGAGCCGTCCCGTCGCGTCGCGTCGGCGAGCGCGCGCAGCGAATCGGGCTCGAGCCGGCACCGTCCCGCCACGGTCATCAGGTACTGGTCGCGCACCAACGCGTCGGGATGCTCGGCGATCACGTCGACCGCGCGTTCGGCGGCCTTGGCCCGCGCCTCGGGCGTCGAGAGGTCGCCCGAGAGCGCGGCGTCCACACGGAATTGCAGGAACGGCCGCGCTCCGGCCAGCGCCTGCCGGAGCGCGTCGGGATCCTCCTGGGCCAGCTGCCCCGGATCCGTACCGCGGGGCAGCGCGGCCACCGCCACGTCCACCTCGTGGCGCCGCTCCCATTCGTAGACGCGTCCGACGGCGGTCTGCCCGGCGGCGTCGGCGTCGTAGGCGAGCACGATGCGGCGGGCGAAGTTGCGGAGCAGCCGGAAGTGGTCCTCGGCCAAGGCCGTCCCGCAGGTCGCCACGGCGCGAGGGATCCCCGCGCGGAAGCAACCGATCACGTCGGTGTACCCCTCGCAGACCACCACCTCCCCCGACGAGATGACGTCGCGCTTGGCCCAGTTGAGGGCGTACAGCGTCCGGCGCTTGGCATAGACGGGCGTCTCGGGGGAGTTCTTGTACTTGGGCTCTCCCGGAGGTCCTGGTGGCAGCACGCGACCGCCGATGGCCACCGGCCGCCCGGACGGGTCGCAGATCGGGAACAGGACCCGCCCGCGAAACGAGTCCTGCAACCTCCCGCGGCGGTTCACGAAGGCCAACCCGGCGGACTCGAGCACGTTGCCCGGCAACCCGATCGAGCCGCTCAGCTTGTCCCAGTCGTCGGGCGCCCAACCCAGCCGGAACTGCCGCACCACCTCGCCGTCGTAGCCGCGCGAGCGCAGGTAGTCCCGCGCCCGCCCCGCATCGGGCGCGGAGAGGAGCCGCTCGTGGTACCACGACACGGCCCGCTCCATCGCCTCGAGGAGCTGTGCCCGGCGCCGGTGGTCGGCTCCGGCCGCCTCGTCCTCGTGCAGGGTGATCCCGGCACGGTCGGCGAGGAGGCGCACCGCCTCCGCGAAGTCGAGACGCTCGACCTCTCGCACGAAGCTGATGGCGTCCCCGCTGGCCTGGCAGCCGAAGCAGTAGTAGAGCCCTTCTTCGGCGTTGACGCTGAACGACGGCGTCTTCTCGGCGTGGAACGGGCAGAGCCCGACCCAACGTCGCCCTTGTTTGCGCAGCGCGGAGTGCTCCCCGATGAGCGCCACCAGGTCGGTCGTTCCCCGGACCTGAGCGACTTCCTCATCGGGGATGGCCACGTCAGGACCGTACCGCGAGTCGCGCCACTTCCGGCCGGACCCGCCCGGCCGGCGGCGCTACGAGCCCTTCTTGCCGGAGCGACCCTTGGCCGTCGGGCCCACCTTCTTGCTGGCCCGACCCTTCGGCTCGCCCGCCTTCGCGCTCGCGCCGGTCTTGGCGCCCGCGTCCGTCTTGGCACCCGCGCCCGTCTTGCCCCCGGTGCCCGACCGGGAGCCGGTGCGACCTCCGGCCCGTCCGCCGACGTCGCGCGAACGGTCCGAACCGATGAGCGGCCGGGTCGTCTCGGGCGGCGCCTCACCCTTCCCCAGCACGGCCTGGGCGGCGGCCAGGCGTGCCACCGGCACCCGGAACGGCGAGCAGCTGACGTAGTCGAGCCCGGCGTCGTAGAAGAGCGAGATCGAGGCCGGGTCGCCGCCGTGCTCACCGCACACGCCGAGCTTGAGGTCGGGCCGGGTGGCGCGGCCTCGCTCGGCGCCCAGGCGCACGAGCTCCCCCACTCCGTTGGCGTCGACCGTCTCGAACGGGTTCGCCGGGAGCAGCCCTTCCTCGAGGTACGCCGACATCATCCTGCCCTCGACGTCGTCACGGCTGAACCCGAACGTCATCTGGGTGAGGTCGTTGGTCCCGAAGGAGAAGAAGTCCGCCTCCTCGGCGATCTCATCCGCGCACAGCGCGGCTCGGGGCGTCTCCACCATGGTCCCGATGAGGACCTCCAGCTCCGGTCCACCGGAGTCCTTGCCCCGCCCCTTGCCGGGTCCCTTGGCCGTCGGCTTGCCCCGCCGGAAGCCCGGGGAGGTCCCCTCGATGGCGTCCTCGACCCAGCTGCGTGCCAGACCGAGCTCCTCGCGCGTGACCGTGAGCGGGATCATGATCTCCACGACGGGGTTGCCGCCGGACGCCAGCCGGTCGAACGCCGCCTCCATCAAGGCCTGCACCTGCATCGCGTAGAGGCCGGGCTTGATGACCCCGAGGCGGACCCCCCGGGTCCCGAGCATCGGATTGGCCTCCTGCCACTGCTTGGCCGCCTCGAAGAGCCTCCGCTCCTCGGGGCTGAGGCCGACGGTGGCCTCCTTGATGGCGAGCTCGCCCGTGTCGGGCAGGAACTCGTGGAGCGGGGGGTCGAGGAGCCGCACCGTGACGGGCAGCCCGTCCATCGCCGCGAGGATGTCGACGAAGTCGGCCCGCTGCACCTCCCGGAGCTCCTCGAGGGCCTTCTCCTCCTGCTCGGGGGTGTCGGCGAGGATCATCCGACGCACCACGGGGAGCCGGTCCTCCCCGAAGAACATGTGCTCGGTGCGGCACAGTCCGATGCCCTGGGCGCCCAGCTGGCGCGCCTGGAGGGCGTCGGGCCCGGTGTCGGCGTTGGCACGGACGCCGAGGCGCCCCGTTCGGATCTCGTCGGCCCACTCGAGCAGCCGGTAAAACTCCCACGGCGGATCCGCTGCGCTGAGGGGCACCTGGCCGATGACCACCGAGCCCGAGGTGCCGTCGATCGACAGCCAGTCGCCCTCGGCGATCGTGACGTCACCGACGACCAGCTGGTGCTCGGAGATCCGGAGCGACTCGGCGCCGACGACGGCGGGCTTCCCCCAGCCCCGGGCCACGACCGCCGCGTGGCTCACCAGCCCACCCCGGGCGGTGAGGATGCCCTCGGCGGCCAGCATGCCAGCCACGTCGTCCGGCGAGGTCTCGCGGCGCACCAGGATCACCGTCTCCCCCCGCCCTGCCGCCTCGACCGCGGCCTCCGCGGTCAGGTAGACGCGGCCCACGGCGGCCCCGGGGGACGCGCCGAGGCCCTTCGTCAGCACGGCGTAGCCCTCGCCCACGAATTGCGGGTGCAGCACGGCCGCCAGATGGTCCTCGGTGATGCGGGACACCGCCTCCGCCGGGCTCAGCCGGATGCGGGGATCCTGGGTCATCTCGACCGCCATCCGCAACGCGGCGCGACCGGTTCGCTTGCCCACCCGGGTCTGCAACATCCAGAGCTTGCCCTGCTCGATGGTGAACTCCGTGTCGCACATGTCGCGGTAGTGCTGCTCCAGGCGATCGAAGATGTCCATCAGCTCGGCGTGCACCTCGGGGAAGGTGTCGGCCAGCGTGGAGAGCGGATCCGTGTTGCGGATCCCGGCCACCACGTCCTCGCCCTGGGCGTTGACCAGGAAGTCGCCGTAGGCGCCGGTCGCGCCGGTGGCCGGGTCCCGCGTGAAGCCGACCCCGGTGCCCGAGCGGTCGTCGCGGTTGCCGAACACCATGGCCTGGACGTTGACCCCCGTGCCGAGGTCATGGGGGATGCGCTCGCGCTCGCGGTAGGCCACGGCGCGGGGGCCGTTCCAGCTGCGGAACACCGCCTCGATCGCCCCGTGGAGCTGCGCCTCGGGGTCCTGGGGGAAGGACCGGCCGGTGTGCCGCTCCACGATCTGCTGGTACGAGTGGACCAGGTACCGCAGGAGCTCGGTGGGCACCTCGGCGTCCGAGGACGTGCCCGCCAGCTCCTTGGCCGCCTCGAACAGGTCGTCGAACTCCTGCCCCGGGATGTCGAGGACGATCCGCCCGTACATGGCGATGAAGCGCCGGTAGGAGTCGTAGGCGAAGCGCTCGTCGCCGGTCTGCGCGGCCAGCCCCTCGACCGACCGGTCGTTCAGGCCGAGGTTGAGGACCGTGTCCATCATCCCCGGCATCGAGAACTTGGCGCCGGAGCGCACCGAGACGAGCAGGGGGTCGCTCGGGTCGCCGATGCGCTTGCCCATGCGCCCCTCGAGACGCTTGCGGGCGCGCTGGACCTCGCCGGTGAGCGCGTCGGGCCAGCCGCCCTCCATGTAGTCACGGCACGTGGCGGTCGAGATCGTGAAACCCGGCGGCACGGGCAGGCCCAGTACCGACGTCATCTCGGCCAGGTTCGCCCCCTTGCCGCCGAGGAGGTCCTTCATCTCCATGGGCGGCTTGGGGTGCCGGTGGTCGAAATCGAAGACGTACGGCATCAGGTCTCCTCACCCGGTCGGGAAGTCGAGAGCGAGATCGCCGGCCGTATCGGGCTGGTCACCGCCGTGAACCGCTCACGGCGAGAGACCCGCCCTTTGGCCTGCGAGCTCAAGACCCAGCCTATCGAGGCGTGGGACCCGCCCAAAAAGGGCTGCGCCCGGCGATCTCAGTCCTCGGTCCGCCCGCGCAGCTCCGTCACCAGCGCATGCAGGGGCACCCGGACCTGCGTCGTGGCGTCCCGGTCACGGATGGTGACCGCCCGGTCCTCGAGCGAGTCGAAGTCGACCGTGACGCACCAGGGCGTCCCGATCTCGTCCTGGCGCCGGTAGCGGCGCCCGATCGACTGAGTCACGTCGTAGTCGCACATGAAGTGCGGCTGGAGCATCCCGAGGACCTCCCGGGCCAGCGGCTCGAGGGTCTCCTTGCGGGAGAGGGGCAGCACGGCCACCTGGTAGGGGGCGAGGCGCCAGTGCAGGTGGAGCACGGTCCGCTGCTCGCCCCCGACCTCGTCCTCGTCGTAGGCGGCGAGCAGGAACGCCATCATGGCCCTCGTCGCACCCGCCGCCGGCTCGATCACGTGCGGCACGTAGCGCTCGTTGGCCGACGGGTCGAAGTACTCGAGGCGCTCGCCGGACGCCTCGGCGTGGGCGCGAAGGTCGTAGTCGGTCCGGTTGGCGATGCCCTCGAGCTCGTCGAAGCCCCAGGGGAACCGGAACTCGACGTCCGCCGTCCGGGTCGAGTAGTGCGACAGCTCCCCGGCGTCGTGCTCGCGCAGCTTGAGCATGTCCTCGGGGATGCCGAGCTCGCGATACCAGCGGTAGCGCTCGTCGCACCAGTACTCGAACCAACGGTTGGCCTCGTCCGGCGGGACGAAGTACTCCATCTCCATCTGCTCGAACTCTCGGGTCCGGAAGACGAAGTTTTGCGGGGTGATCTCGTTGCGGAAGGACTTCCCGACCTGCGCGATGCCGAAGGGGGGCCGCTTGCGGGTGGTGGTGAGCACGTTCTGGAAGTTCACGAACATGCCCTGGGCGGTCTCGGGACGCAGGTACGCGACGCTGCCCTCGTCCTCGACGGGCCCGGCGTGGGTCTTGAACATGAGGTTGAAGGCCCGAGCGTCGGTGAGGTCCTTCGAGCCGCAATTCGGGCAGACGCCGTCGATCTTGTCGGCCCGCCAGCGTTCGTGGCAGTTGCGGCAGTCGACCAGCGGATCGGTGAACGTCTCGAGGTGCCCCGACGCCCGCCAGACCGCGGGTGGCGAGAGGATCGCCGCGTCCAGGCCCACCACGTCGTCGCGGAGCTGCACCATGGAGCGCCACCAGGCGTTCTTCACGTTGCGCAGCAGGTTGACGCCGACCGGGCCGTAGTCGTAGGTGGAGCGGAAGCCGCCGTAGATCTCGGCCGAGGGGAAGACGAAGCCGCGCCGCTTGCAGAGGTTGACGACCTTCTCCATGAGATCGGAGGTCGGGAGATCGGGCGCGGCGTCCGCGGACGTGTCTTCGGTGCTCACCCGGGCGAGGATACCGGGACGCCGTGGGCCACCCGTAGCCGGGCGCACACCTCGTTGGCCAGGAGCCGTCCCGTCACCGTCAGCACGGCCCGACCACCGGCCACGTCGACGAGCGGGCCGAGCTCCGGCGCCTCGTCCGGACCGGGCAGGCACGTGGCCGGGACGCCGGCCGGGGTTCGCAGCGCCAGCGTGAGGCGCTCGAAGGCTCGTTGGTCGCCCGCGAGGTGCTCCTCTCCCGCGACCGGCGAGCGCCCCGACGAGATGGCGTCGACGTAGCGGTCGGGGGTCCGGACGTTCCACCAACGGTGCCCGTCACGGTGGGAGTGCGCGGCCGACCCGATGCCGAGGTAGTCGCCCTGGCGCCAGTAGAGCTGGTTGTGGCGACACCCGTGGCCCGGGCGCGCCCAGTTGGAGATCTCCTCCCAGCGGTAGCCGGCGGCCACGAGGACGTCCTCGGTGATCGCGTAGCGCCGGGCCTGTGCGTCCTCGTCGGGATGGCGGCCCGGCGAGCGCGCCAGGGGGGTGCCTGGCTCGACCGTCAGGGCGTAGGCGCTCAGGTGAGGGGGTGGCACCGGCCAGGACAGGACCTCGTCGAGGCAGCGCCGCCAGTCGTCGTCGTCCTCGGGCGCCGCGCCGAAGATCAGGTCGGCGTTCCAGGTGGCGAAGCCCGCGTCGACGATCATCTCGGCTGCGCTCCGGGCCTGCTCGCTGCCGTGACGGCGGCCCAGGGCACCGAGGACGTGTGCGACGGTCGACTGCACCCCGATGGAGATCCGGGTGACCCCGGCCGCGCGGTACGTCGCGAGGCGAGCGGTGTCGACGTCCTCGGGGTTGCACTCGACGGTCACCTCCGAACCGGGTCGGCGCGGCACCTCGGACACCACGTCGCACAGCCACTCTGCGGGGACCCGAGAGGGCGTTCCCCCACCCACGAAGATGCTGGTCGCCGGGGTGAGTCCGCCGGCTGCGACGGCCCGCCGGACCTCGACGCGGCAGGCTTCCAGGTAGCGCTGCATCAGGTGGTCGCGGTCGGTGTAGGTGGCGAAGGCGCAGTAGTCGCATCGCTGCCGGCAAAACGGCACGTGGAGGTAGACGCCCAGGTCCGCCACGACCGGTCAGAGCCCCGAGATGCCGGCGACCGAACGGACGCTGCGGAGTCGCCGGTCGAGGTGCACCTCCATCGCCTCGACGGCGAGCGCCGCCACCTCCGCCGAGCCGGGGGGGACGTCACCGCGGAGCACCGCGCCGAGGCCGCCTCCCATGATCGAGCGCATGAGCTCCAACGCGGCCGGGCTCACGGGCCGCCCCCGCCGGCACCGCCGGCACAGCGCCCCGCCCTCCGCCATGTCGAAGGCGACGAGCTCGACGGCCTCGGGGCCCTCGGGCTCCCCACCGCACGAGGCGCACGACCCGACCACCGGGCCCGCCCCCTCGAGCACGAGCGCCTTCAGGAAGAAGGCGGGCGCGACGAGGTCGGGGGCGCGCTCGGGGTCGTCGAGGACCGAGAGGGCGCCGACGAGCATCCGGTAGAGGCGGGGGTCGGGGTGGCGTTCCTGGGCGAGCTGGTCGACGACCTCGAGGAGGGAGAGCGCCAGGGTCACTCGGTCGAGGTCCGACCGGATGACCGCGTACGCGTCCACCCCCTCGGCCTGGTTGACGGTGTCGAGATCGCCCCGGCCCTGCCAGAGGAGCAACGCCACGTGGCTCATCGGCTCGAGGCGTGCCCCGAACCGGCTGGCCGTCCGGCGTACCCCCTTGGCGACGGCCCTCACCTTCCCGTGGTCCTCGGTCAGCAGGACCACGATGCGGTCGGCCTCCCCGATCCGGTGGGTACGGATCACGACCCCGCGATCTTGAAAGAGGCTCATCCCGGCCGGCGGGGGTTGAGCAGGCTGCCGCCCGCGATCAGCACCAGCAGCACGAACACGGTGACGAGCGGGGCGATGACCGCGGTGAAGCCGACTGACGCCACGACGCAGAGGCCCACGACGAGGAGGAGCCACCAGGGCCACGGCGATCCTGGTCGCGCTCACGACTCCTCGATCCCCCCGTAGCGCCGGTCGCGGCGCTGGTACTCGAGGACGGCGTCGTAGAGCAGGGTGCGCCGGGCGTCGGGCCACAGCACCTCGGAGAACACCAGCTCGCTGTAGGCCAGCTCCCACAGCAAGAAGTTGGAGATCCGGTACTCGCCGGAGGTCCGGATAACCAGGTCCGGGTCGGGCATGTCGGGGAAGTAGAGGTGCTTCCTGATCGCCCGCTCGTCCACCCGACCGCTGCTCACTCCCGACGCGACCAGCGAGCGGACGGCGTCGACGATCTCCGCCCTCCCGCCGTAGTTGAACGCCATGGTCAGCGTCATGCGGCGGTTGTCCCTCGTGAGCTCGCTGGACTCGTCCATCCGCCGGAGGACCCGGCGGGGGACCCGCCAGTCCCGGCGCCCCGCGAACCGGATGCGGACACCCTTTCGGTGCAGCTCGTCGCGCCGGCGCATCAACAGCGACTCGTTGAAGCCCATGAGGTAGCGGACCTCGTCGGCCGGACGGCGCCAGTTCTCTGTCGAGAAGGCGTACAGGGTGAGCCACTTGACGCCGATCTCGAGTGCCCCGTCCACCACGTCGAGGAGGGCGGCCTCTCCGGCGGCGTGGCCCTCGGTCCGCGGCAACCCCCGGCGAGCCGCCCAGCGCCCGTTGCCGTCCATGACGCATCCGACGTGCACCGGTACCCGGCCCCGGTCGAGCTCTGCCGGCACCTCCTGAGGGCGCTCCTGTACCGGGGAGGGCGGGGAGGCAGCGCTCGAGGGAATGGACACGAGGCGAAACTACCGCCGTCCCGGGGTGTATCTGTGACCAGGCCGGCTATACCTTCCCTATCTTCGCCTCCCGACTCGGCTTCGCCTCCTGTCTCCCCACACGAGCCATCTCCCACATGAACCGTCCTCCCACATGAGCACCGAAGACACCAGCACGGACGATCAGCTGCGAGAGGCGGTGGCCCGGGTCACCGCCCGGCTGCCTGCCGGCGGGGAGGATCGACCCGGGCAGGTGGACATGGCGGTCGCCGTCGGCGGCGCCATCCGGACCGAGCGTCACCTGGCGGTCCAGGCCGGCACGGGGACGGGCAAGTCGCTCGGCTACCTCGTCCCGGCGGCGCTCTCGGGCCGCAAGGTGGTCGTCGCCACCGCCACCAAGGCGCTCCAGGACCAGTTGGCCGAACGCGACCTGCCCCTGGTCGGAGAGGCCCTCGGCAATTCCTTTACGTGGGCGGTCCTGAAGGGCCGGAACAACTACCTGTGCCGGCAGCGGGCCCGCGAGCTCGGCGAGAGCGGCTTCCAGGCCGAGCTGGACGGGGCCGAACCCGAATCGGTGCCGGGGACCGAATCCGGGGAGGACAACTCCAGCGAGGATCTTTCCACAAAGGACCCTTCTGCCGACTCGGGCGCCGCCGCGATGGGCCTCGCGGACCAGGTGAAATGGCTCGTCCGGTGGGGCGAGACCGCCGACAGGGGGGACCGTTCCGACCTGCCGTTCGAGCCGCGTCCCGCGCTTGGAGCACGGTGAGCGTGGGCCCCCGCGAGTGTCCGGGTGCCTTCCGGTGCCCGTCGGGGCCACACTGCTTCGCCGAGTCGGCACGCGACCACGCGGCCAGCGCCGACGTCTTGGTGGTCAACCTCCACCTGTACGGCGCGCACGTCGCGAGCGGGGGGCAGGTGCTCCCGCCGCACGACGTGATCGTCTTCGACGAGGCCCACCAGCTCGAAGACGTCATGACCGCCACGCTCGGCGTCGAGATCGCCCCCGGGCGCCTCCGGGCCCTCGGCGCCGCCGCTCGGACCCTCCTGCCGGCGGTCGGTCAACGGGATGCGGACGATCTCGTCGAATCGGCCCAGCGACTCTCGGCGCTGCTGGGCGACCGGGTGGGCACGAGGGTGGACGACGCCGAGGAGGTGCTTTCCCTGGTGGAGCTCCTCTCGGGCAGGGTACGGAGCCTGATGGAGCGCCTGAGGCGCTCGGGCGACACCGACCGTCTGTGGCGATCGGACGACACCGGTGGCCTCGGGCGCTCGGGCGGCGGCACCTCCCCCGGCGACGACGGTCGCCGCCAGCGCGCCATGAGCGCGGCGACCCACCTTGCCGACGACCTGCAGCGGATCGTCGAGGGCCCGACGAGCGACGTCCGGTGGGTCGACGGGAACCGTCGCGCCCCGGTCCTCCGGGCCTCACCGATCGACGTCGGGGCCCCGCTCGCTCCTGTCTGGCAGGAGGTCACGGCGGTGCTGACGAGCGCCACCATTCCCCCCCGGCTGCGGGAGCGGGTCGGCCTCCCCGGGGAGCGGTCCGACGAGATCGACGTGGGCAGCCCCTTCGACTATCACGACCACGCCCTGCTGTACGTGGCCCGGCATCTCCCGGACCGGCGGCGTCCCGAGGCCGAACCGGCCATCCATCGGGAGCTCGCCGAGCTGATCGCGGCCGCCGGCGGCAGGACGCTCGCCCTGTTCACCAGCCACCGCGCCATGGAAGCGGCCGCCGGGGCGCTGCGCGACGACCTCGACGTGCGGCTCTGGCTCCAGGGCGACCTGCCCAAGGCGCGGCTCCTCCGGGCGTTCGCCGAGGACGAGACGTCCTGCCTCTTCGCCACGATGGGCTTCTGGCAGGGCATCGACGTCCCCGGCCCGTCGCTCAGCCTCGTCACGGTCGATCGCATCCCGTTCCCGCGTCCCGACGACCCGGTGCTCCAGGCGAGGAGGGACGACGCCGGCCCGTCCGCCTTCGGGCTCATCGACCTTCCACGCGCCGCCACGCTGCTCGCTCAGGGGGCCGGCCGCCTGATCAGATCGCGGGAGGATTCGGGTGTCGTCGCAGTCCTCGACCCCCGCCTCGCGACCGCCGGATACCGCCGGGTCCTCCTGGCTCGGGTCCCGCCGATGCGCCGCACGACCGACCCCCGCCAGGTGGCCGACTTCTTGTGGCGCGTCCTGGGCCCCCCCGCCGAACAAGGCGCCTCACGGCCCGCCGCCGGCCGCCGGCGGTGAGGCGGGTCCGGGGTCAGCCGGCGCGCGGAACGCGCGGAAGGCGAGGAATCAGTACCCGAGTCGGTCCAGCGCCTCGTCGCGGCGCTGCCAGCCCCGATCGACGCGCACCACGAGGTCCAGGTACGTGTTGGGCGGAAGGTGGGCCCGGACGGCGGTGCCGGCCTCCTTCAGGACCTGACCGCCGCGGCCGATGACGATCGCCTTCTGCGAGTCGCGCTCGACCAGGATCTCGCAGCGGATGTAGGGACCCTCCCACTCGGTGACCCGGCACGCGATGGAGTGGGGCAGCTCCTCGCGTGCTCTCGCCAGGAGCTGCTCCCTCACGAGCTCGGCGATCCGCACCGCCTCGGGCTGATCGCTCACCACGCCCTCGGGGTACATCGCCGGCCCCTCGGGCAGCCGCTCGAAGATCGCCCCTACGAGCGCCTCGACCCCCTTGCCGGTCGAGGCCGAGACGGGGAAGTACTCGGCCTCCTCCACGACGGGGCGCGCCGTCGGGCGCTCTCCTGCCAGCGCCTCGAGCGCGTCCTTGGCGGACGCGAGGCGCTCCAGGACGTCGGAGGACCGGGCACGGTCGACCTTGTTGACGACCACGAGCACGGGGGCTCCCGCGGCGACCGCTCGAGCCAGCACGATCCGGTCTCCGGGGCCGATGCCGCCGGTGGCGTCGACCATGGCGACGGTCACGTCGACGTCCTCGAGCGCCTGCGCCGCCGACTCGTTGAGCCGGGCGCCGAGGGCGGTCTTCGGCCGGTGCACGCCGGGGGTGTCGACCAGGATCGCCTGGGCGTCGTCGCGCTCGAGGATGCCGCGGATCTGGAAGCGCGTCGTGTTGGGCCGCGGCGAGGTGATCGACACCTTGGTGCCGACCATCGTGTTGACGAGCGTCGACTTCCCCACGTTGGGACGGCCGATCACGGCGACGAAGCCGGAACGGCTCACGTCCCCCGATGCTCCCGCCGCGCCGGCGGCGCCATCGGCACGATCCGCACCTGGTCGATGCGCCGGCCCTTGACCTGCTGCACGACGAGCCGGAGCCCGTCCACCTCGACCGACTCGCCCGCTCTCGGCACCCTGCCCGCACGGTCGAAGACCAGCCCACCGATCGTGTCCCAGGGTCCCTGGGGCAGTTGGGTATCGACGATCTCCTCGACCTCTCCGAGCGCCGTCCGCCCGCTCACCACGACGGACCCGTCCGCCAGGCGCTGGACCTGGGGCTCGTCGACGTCGAACTCGTCGACGATCTCCCCGACCAGCTCCTCGATGAGATCCTCGAGTGTCACGACGCCCACGGTGCTCCCGTACTCGTCGACCACGATCGAAAGGTGGTACTTCTCGTCCTGCATCTCCCGCAGCAGGCCCGACAGCCTCTTGGTCTCGGGGACGAAGTGCGCGGGACGCAGGTGCGCTCGCACCTGATCTGCACCTTTTCCTTGGTGCTCCACCCGGATGAGGTCCTTCGCGAACGCCACCCCGACGACGTCGTCCGGCCCACCCTGGCACGCCGGCACCCGGCTGAACCCCGCGCCGATCGCCAGGTCGAGCGCCGAGGTCACGTCGACGCTCGCCTCCACCCAGGTCATGTCGGGTCGAGGAACCATCACCTCGCGCACGATGGCGTCGCCGAACTCGATGATCGAATGGATGAAGGCCCGCTCCTCGGTCTCGATGACCTCCTCCTCCATCGCCTCGTCGGCCATCGCGAGGAGCTCGGACTCGGTGACGTTGCCACCGTCTTCACCCTTGCGTCCCCGCTCGCCGATGATGAAGTTGGCGAGCCCGATGAGGACCCCCGACGCGGCACGCACCGGCGGGAAGCGCACGACCGCGGACACGAGCGGTGCGACGAGCAGGGCCGAGCGCTCCGGGTTCTTGACGGCCCAGTTCTTCGGGACCGCCTCGAAGACGACGAAGATCACCACGACCTCGAACACGATGCCGATGAGGACGCCGATGGCCCCGAACCATCGCTCCGTGAGAACCCCCACGAGCGTGGCGGAGATCAGCTGGGAGCCGAGGACGAGGAGGAGGACCGGGTTGAGAAACCGCTCGGGGTGCTCGACGAGGTTCAGGAGCGCCCTGGCTCCGCGGCGCCCCTCGGCCACGAGCGATCGCGCCTTGACCGTGCTCGTGCGCACGAGGCTCGTCTCGGCCATGGCCAGGAAGGCCGAGCAGGCGAGCAGCACGAAGATGACGGCGATGAGCGGCCAATCGGTCGCGCTCAGACCGGTTGCAAGGACCATCAGTCCTTTCGGGCCCCGCTCGTCGGCTGGTGGTACCGGGCGAGGAGCTTGCGCTCCAGGCGCTCCATCGCCTCCGCCTCGGCCTCATCTTCGTGGTCCATCCCGAGCAGATGGAGGAGGCCATGGACGACCAGCAGGGCCATCTCGTCCTCGAGGTCGACCTCGTGCTCGGAGGCGTTCTCGGCGGCGACGGCAGGGCAGATCACGACGTCGCCCAGGAGTAGGAGCTCGCTCCCGTCCTCGGCCGACCCGGGTCCCGGCCCCGCGGCGTCGGGGAACCGCCCACCGGGCCCTGCGAGGTCCTCGATGGGAAACGCCAGCACGTCGGTCGGGCCGCTCTTTCGCAGGAACTCCTCGTTGAGCCGAGCCATCGTGGTCCGGTCCACGAAGAGCAGCGAGACCTCGGCGGGCCCCCGGACACCGCGCGCCTGGAGGACGGAGCGGGCCAGGGAGACCCACCGCGAGAGATCGACCGCGACATCCTGTTGCTCGTCGGACGCGAAGACGTCAACGGCCACCGGGTTGCGACTCCTCCGCCCGCTCGTAGGCCGAGATGATGTCGGCGACGATCTGGTGGCGCACGACGTCCCGCCGGTCGAGGTGCACGAAGGCCAGGCCATCCACCCCGTCGAGCAGCTCGTGCAGGCCGACCAGCCCCGAGCGACCGTCGGGGACGTCGATCTGGGTGACGTCGCCGGTGACGACGGCCTTCGAGCCGAAGCCGATCCGGGTGAGGAACATCTTCATCTGCTCGGGGCTCGTGTTCTGTGCCTCGTCGAGGATGATGAACGAGGCGTTGAGCGTCCGCCCTCGCATGAAGGCGAGGGGCGCCACCTCGATCATCCCCCGGTCCATGAGCCGTTGGGCCCCCTCCGGCTCGAGCAGGTCGTAGAGCGCGTCGTACAGCGGGCGGAGGTAGGGGTCGACCTTGGCCATGAGGTCTCCCGGCAGGAAGCCCAGACGCTCGCCCGCCTCGACCGCCGGGCGGGTGAGGATGATCCTCTGTACCTGCCGGGACTGGAGCGCCTGCACGGCGAGGGCCACCGCCAGGTACGACTTGCCGGTGCCGGCGGGGCCGATGCCGAAGGTCACCACATGGTGGGAGATGGCGTCGGCATAGCGCTTCTGCCCCGCCGTCCGCGGACGGACGCTGCGGCCGCGTGCGCCCCGGAGGACCTCCGCGTTGAGGATCTCCGACGGACTCAGGTCCTGGCGGACCATGTCGATGCTCCTCACCACCTTGGAGGGATCGAGGGTCTGGCCCGACTGCAGGAGGAGGACCATCTCGTCGAAGACCCTGGCGATCTGCTCCGCGTCGTCGCCATCGACCGTGATCAGGTTTCCCTGGACCGAGATCTCGGCGTCCGGGAAGGCGTCCTCCACGAGACGCAGGAGCTCGTCGCGGTGGCCGAGGAGGCCGGCCATGAGATGGTTGTGCGGCACGAGGCGCTCGACGCGCGAGCCCACCGCGGAGGCGGCACCCTGCATGCTCGAGGTGTCGGACACGCTCATGCGGGGACCCTCATGTCGCCACGCACGTGGGAACGCACAAGGGAACGCACAAAGAACCGCTCATCCGGGCGGCCACGTCATCGGGCGTCCCCCGATCACGTGCACGTGCAGATGCGGCACCGAATTCAAGGCGTCGGCACCGACGTTGAAGACGAGCCGGTAACCCCGCTCGGGGCCGGCGATCCCTTCGGACTCCGCCACCGCGCGGGCCGCCACGAAGAGCTCCGCGAGCTCGTCCGCGTGCTCGGGTGTGAGCGCGGCCGCGTTCTCGATGTGGCGCCGGGGGATCACGAGGACGTGCGTCGGCGCCGTGGGGTTGATGTCCCGGAAGGCGACGGTGTGCTGGGTCGTGCCGACGACGTCGGCAGGTTGCGTCCCGGCCACGATGCCGCAGAACACGCAGTCCGTCATGCTGCCAGGGATTCTCGCACCTCGACCGTCGGCGCGTGTGTGACGCTATGGGCGTTGTCTGCGACCAAGTCTCCTCCTACCGGTCGACTGGGTGACCTCGGGAACCTCCCGAAGCCGTCGTGCCTGGTCTCGGCCACGGTGCGGGTCCCGAGGCCGGTCCCGATCTCGACCCCGCTTGGACCACCGTACCGGCGCGTAGCGTGCTGAGCGTCAGCCCGGCGGCCATGGCGGCCGTCTCCGACCGGAGCACCCCTGGCGGGAGCCCCGTCCTGGGCAGGTCGAGGGCCAGCTCCCGGTCGCTCCAACCGCCCTCGGGACCGACCGCCACCGCGTGATGCCGCAGAGACGGGGGGGCGCCGCCCGGCTCCGCCAGGGACAGGGCCCCGTCCGGGAGGTTCGCGGCCAGCTCCTCGAGCGTCCAGGGACCCTCGACGATCGGCAGCCGCACCCGCCGCGACTGGGCCGCGGCCTGGCGGGCGGCCACCTCCAGGCGAGCGAGCGCACGCCCGGCCCGATCGTCGCGCCATCTCACGACGGCCCGATCGGTCGAGAGGACGACGATGTGGTCGACGCCGAGCTCGGTCAGCTTTTCCACCACCCATTCGGGCCGGTCACCCTTGACGGGTGCGAAACCCACGGTGAGGGTGAGCTGCGGCGGTGGCTCGACCCGGACGTCGCCGGCGACGCGGAGAGGGCCGGGTAGCCCGGCCGAGCCCTCCCCCGAGCCGACCGAGCCGGCCCCGGGCCCGTCCGAGACGAGACACCACCGCCAGGAGCCCCGGCCGTCGCTCGCGACCACCCGATCGCCGTCCCGGAGCCGCAGGACGCGGACGAGGTGGTGCGCATCACCGGGCTCCGGCGAGGGTCGTTCGAGATCGTCGACGAAGACCTGGGCCTTGGCGAGCCTGCGCTCCTCCCAGGCCGTGTCCCAGGCGGAGGCGGCATCGGGCTCCTGGCGCAGCGGCCCGTCCTCAGGAGAAGGCCGAGCGCAGCCGCGAGAGGACGCGCTCCCGGCCGGCGTCGACCTGCTCGTCGCGCGCTTGCGCGAGGTCGTGGAGCAGCTGCTCCTGCCGCGCATCCAGGCCCTTCGGGGTCTGGACGTCGACGTGGACGTAAAGATCGCCTCGGCCCCGACCTCGGAGGTGCGGAATCCCGGCCCCCTTGATCCGCAGGACCGTCCCGCTCTGGGTGCCCGGTGCGATGTGCAGGTCCTTCGGCTCCTCGAGCGTCTCGACGGTGGCCTCGAAGCCGAGGGCGGCCTGCGTCATCGCCACCTCGAGTCGGGAATGCAGGTCGTCGCCCTCTCGGTCGAAGCGCTCGTCGGGCTTGACGGCCAGATGGACGAACAACGAGCCGGTCGCGCCGCCCCTCGGGCCAGCCGCGCCACGCCCGGCCAGTCGCAGCGTGGACCCGTGGTCCACGCCCGCCGGGATGTCGACCACGAGGTGCTGATCTTCCGTCCGGCGCCCCTCGCCGCGGCAGTCCGTGCACGGCGTCGGGGTCATCTCGCCGAGGCCCTGGCACTTGGAGCAGACCCCCGCAGTCACCACCTGGCCCAGGAGCGACTGGCGGATCCTGCGGATCTCGCCGGTGCCCTCGCAGTCCGGGCAGCGGATGGGCTGGGTCCCCGGACGGGCCCCCGATCCGTCACAGGTGTCGCAGCGCACCGGGAGTCGCACCGAGAGGTCCTTTTGGGCGCCGAACGCCGACTCGGCGAACTCGAGCTGCAGCGCCACCTCGACGTCCGCGCCCGGCGGAGGTCCCTGGCGACGGCCGCGCTGGGACATCCCGCCCATCGACCCGAAGAAGGCCTCGAAGATGTCGCCGAGCCCGCCCTCGAAGTCGAAGGGGGTCCCGCCCGGCGCGCCGCGGGCTCCCGGTCCGAAGACACCCTCCGGCCCGTAGCGGTCGTAGCGGGCGCGGCGCTCGGGGTCCTTCAGGACCTCGTAGGCGAGAGTGACCTCCTTGAATCTGGCCTCGGCGTTGGGATCGCCGTTGTTGGTGTCGGGATGGAGCTCCCGCGCCCTTTGGCGGTAGGCCCGCTTGATCTCGTCGTCGCTCGCCCCCGGCGACACGCCGAGGACGCCGTAGAGGTCCGGCATCTGGTCAGCTCCCGCCACGTCGTCCTCCTCCGGACTCGTCGGCCAGGCGCTGACCGAGACGCTCGCCCACGACGTGGGCGGCGGCCAGTGCCTCCGGATAGTGCATGCGCGTCGGGCCGAGCAGGCCGAGGACCCCGGCGTGGCGACCCTCGACGGCGAAGGGAGCCACCACGACGGCGCAGGAGGCGAGCGGCTCGAAGCCGTGCTCGGTCCCGATGGCGACGGAGAGCCCGCTGTCGATGACCTCCTGCAGCAGGTTGACCATCACGATCTGCTGCTCGAGCGTGGAGAGGACGGCGCGGACGGTCTCGACGGCGTCGAACGCCTCGGCGAGGCGCGAGGGCCCCCCGACGAACACGTGGTCGTTCGCAGCGCCCGCACCGAGGTCGGCCAGCGAGTCGCGCGCCGCGACGACGACGCGGTCGATCATGAGGTCGCCGGCGGGAGGCAGGTGCGGGAGGTCTGCCAGGCGGCGACCCTCGAGGAACCGGTCCAGCTGCATGCCGGCCGCCCGCGCCACCTCGTCGGGAACGGGCTCGGGCAGCTCCACCGTGCACTTCTCGACGGCACCGTCGGCGAGGACGACGACCACGAGTGCCAGCTCAGGCGACAGGGCGACCACCTGGACCGAGCGAATGGCCGCGGTGTCGTGCGCGGGCCCCACGACCACCGCGGCGTACGAGGTGAGATCCGAAAGCAGGTTGGAGGTCCGCTTGAGCAGCTCCTCCATCTCCCCGTGGACCTGTTCGAAGAACCGGCGGACCTTGACGCGCTGGGACGGGCCGAGCACCCCCGGCTGGGCCAGTCGATCGACGAAGAACCGGTAGCCCTTGTCGGTCGGCACCCGCCCGGCGCTCGTGTGCGGCTGGACCAGGAAGCCGTCCCGCTCCAGCGCGGCCATGTCCGAGCGCACCGTCGCCGACGAGACGTTGACCCCCGGGGCCGCAGAGACGTGCTGGGATCCGACGGGCTGCGCGGATCCGATGTACTCCGTGACCACGGCCTCGAGGATCGACGCCTTGCGGTCGTCGAGGTTCTGGTCGCCCTTGGATGGCGCTTCGTTGTTGGCCTGGTCAGCTGGCATGGTCGCTCCGCAGGGGTGCCACGATCGACGAGCGGATCTTTGGCACTCGATTGTACCGAGTGCCAGGCCGGACGGTACCGGCAGACTCGGTCGCCACGTGCCTCGTCGCCCCCGGCGGCCTCGGCAGCACCGGCACCCGTTGCTCAGTCGCCGATGCGGAGGGCCGAGATGAAGGCCTCCTGGGGCACCTCGACGCGCCCGATCGCCTTCATCCGCTTCTTGCCCTCCTTTTGGCGCTCCAGGAGCTTCCGCTTGCGCGTCACGTCCCCGCCGTAGCACTTGGAGAGGACGTCCTTGCGCTTGGCCTTGACGGTCTCCCGGGCGACGATCCTGCCGCCGATGGCCGCCTGGATGGGCACGTCGAAGAGCTGGCGGGGAATGAGCTCGCGCAGGCGCTCGGTCATCCGCCGACCGTAGGCGTCGGCCTGGCTCCGGTGCACGATGGTCGAGAACGCGTCCACCGGGACGTGGTTGATGAGCAGGTCGACCCGGACGAGGTTGGCCTCCGCGTAGTCGGCCGGCTCGTAGTCGAGGCTGGCATACCCCTTGGTGCGGCTCTTGAGCTGGTCGAAGAAGTCGACGACCACCTCGGCCAGGGGGATCCGGTAGACGAGCTCGACCCGCTCGGGCGAGAGGTACTCCATGCGCGTCATCTCGGCCCGGCGGGTCTGGCAGAGGTCCATCACGGAGCCCGTGTACTCCGACGGGGTCAGGATCGTGGCGGTCAGGATCGGCTCGGAGATGGTGGCGATCCGACTCACCTCGGGCAGGTCGATCGGGTTGTCCACCTCCACGACGCCCCCGTCGGTCAGCTCGACCTGGTAGGCGACGGACGGTGCGGTGGCGATCAGGGACAGGTCGAATTCCCGCTCGAGGCGCTCCCGGATGATCTCCATGTGCAACAGGCCGAGGAACCCGCAGCGGAAGCCGAACCCGAGCGCGTGGGACGACTCGGGCTCGAAGGTGAAGCTGGCGTCGTTGATCCGGAGCTTCTCCAGGGCGTCGCGCAGGTCGGGCAGCTGGTCCCCGTCGACCGGGTAGAGACCACAGAAGACCATCGGCTTGGGGTCGAGATAACCCTCCAGCGCCTCGGCCGCCGGGTCGGCGACGTCGGTGACCGTCTCGCCGGAGCGGGCCTCGGCCACGTTCTTGATGCCGGCGATGAGGTACCCGACCTGGCCCGGGCCGAGCTCCTTGACCGGCAGCGTGGTGGGTGTGCGGACCCCGATCTCCTCGATGTCGTGGTCGGCGCCGGCCTGCATGAACCTGAGGCGGGCGCCGTGGCGGAGGACTCCGTCGAAGACCCGCACCGAGCTCACGACTCCCCGGTACTGGTCGTAGACGGAGTCGAAGATCAGCGTGCGCAAGGGCGAGTCGGCGGACCCCCCGGGAGCCGGGATCCGCTCGATCACGGCGTCGAGGAGCTGGTGCACCCCCTCGCCGGTCTTGGCCGAGATGCGCAGGATCTCGGCCGCCGGCAACCCGAGCACCTGCTCGATCTCTGCGGCGCAGCGCTCGGGCTCGGCCGCCGGGAGGTCGATCTTGTTCAAGACGGCCACGATCTCGAGGTTGTGCTCGAGGGCCTGGTAGCAATTGGCCAGCGTCTGGGCCTGGATCCCCTGGGAGGCGTCCACCAGCAGGACGGCGCCCTCGCAGGCGGCGAGCGAGCGGCTCACCTCGTAGCCGAAGTCGACATGGCCGGGCGTGTCGATCAGGTGCAGGACGTGGTCGCGGTGCACGACCCGCACGTTCTGCGCCTTGATGGTGATCCCGCGTTCGCGTTCGATGTCCATCGAGTCCAGGTACTGCTCGCGCATCTGCCGAGGGTCGACGGCGCCGGTCAGCTCGAGGATCCGGTCGGAGAGCGTGGACTTGCCGTGGTCGACGTGGCTGATGATCGAGAAATTCCTGATCCGCTCGGTGGGGATCGGAGCCATGATGGAGGTGCTCGTCACGTCAGGAACGATCGTACCGGACGTATACGTGTCTCATGGCCTGGTACTATCTCCGGGCTATGGCCAACATCCGCAGCCAGATAAAGCGGAATCGCCAAAACGAACGGCGACGCCTCCGCAACAAGTCGGTCAAGGCCGAGTTGCGCACGCGCGCCAAGACCGCTGTCGCCGACGCCGAGTACGGCGACGAGGAGAGCGCCGAGTCCCTGCGCGCCGCCGTGCGCCGCATCGACAAGGCGGCCGCCAAGGGCGTCATCCACCGCAACCAGGCGGCGAACCGCAAGTCCCGGCTCATGCGGCGGATCGACAGCATCGAGGCTTCGCGCAGCGCCTGACCGCTCGGCGGCCGGGGGACCTCCCGTCTCCGCACGGACACTTCTGACCCACTCAGCTCACCGACTCAGCGTCGGCGCCCTCCCCGGGTCCTGCTCAGGCGGCTGAGGCGCGCCACGAGGACTTCGAGCACCAGCTCCGGCGAGACGCCCGTCTCCCCCTTGATGTCGAGATCGGCACGCGCCAGGAGCAGGATCGCCTGGCCGATGCGCTCGAACCCGAGCTGGCTGGAGCGCTGGAGCGCCTTCCTCGCCACGAAGGTGCTCCTGGCGCCGAGCAGGGCGGCCGCCTCCTCCGCCGTCGAGGCGCCCGATCCCTCGAGGGCCAGCATCTGCGCGAAGTGACGGTGCACCGCGCCCAGGACCTCTGGCGCCGAGCGCCCGCCGGCACCCAGCTGGCGATGCAGGGCGGCCAGTGCGTCCTCGGTACGGCCCGCGTCGATGGCGTCGGTCAGGTCCCAAGGTGGCACCGACCCGGCCTCGCCGAGGAACGGGGCGAGCTCGTCGACGTCCACCCTCGACCCTTGGCCGTAGGCCGTGGCGAGCATGTCCAGGAGCCCGGCCAGCCTGCCGACGTCCTCGCCCAGATGCTCGGTGAGGAGATGGAGGGCGCGCGGAGTGAGCTGCACCGAGCCGCGATCGACCTGCTCCTCGATCCAGCGGACCCGGCTCTTCCCGGTCCCGACTCCTGCATCGACGACCTGGCCGACCGCTCCCGCGGCCTTGACCAGGCCCTGGGGGATGGTCCCACCGCCGCTCACGAGCAGGAGCACCGACATCGGCGGCGGGTCGCTCAGGACCTCCACTAACCGACCCGCGTCGGCGGCCGTCAGCCGACCGGCGTCGCGCACGACCACGATGCGGCGGTCGACCAGGAACGGCGGGGTGGAGAAGGCGTCGATCACGGCGCCGACGTCGAGTTCGTCGGCCGACGGTCCACCGTGCTCCTCCAGGACGAGCGACGGGTCCCGATCGCCGACCAGCCCCCGGAGCAGGTTGTGCACGGCCTGGGCGAGCACCGAGGGATCGTCGCCCCGGACCAGGTAGACGGGTGCCAGGGCGTCGGAGACCGTAGTGGCGGACCGGCGAGCGCTCACGAGGCGACCTCTCGGCCCGGGCCGGGGTCGGAGCCGGGGTCGGAGCCGGGGTCGAGAATGGGGTCAGGTCCCGGGCCGCGCTGAACTGCCGCTTCCATCACGGCTGCCAGCGTGTCACGTACCTGGCGGTGGCCCTCCACGTCGTGAACCCTGAGGATGCGGCACCCGAGGACGACGCCCAGCGCCGCCGCCGAGAGCGATGCGTCGCCACGTTCGGTCAGCTCGAGCCCGAGGAGGTCGCCGAGGAACCTCTTGTTGGACGCGGACAGGAGCACCGGATAGCCGGTCTCCACGAGCTCGCGGGACGCCCGCAGCAAGGTGAGCGACTGGGCTGCGGTCTTGCCCAGGTCCAACCCCGCGTCGAGCACGATGCTCTCCTTCGGGATGCCGGCGTCGTGTGCCCGCCGAGCCCGTTCGACGAGCATGGTGGTGACTTCGGCGACCAGGTCGTCGTAGTGCGGCTCGGGATCGGGCACCCGGGGGGCAAGCCGGATGTGGGTGGCCACCACGGCGGCCCGGGCCCGAGCGGCCTCGGTCACGTAGTCGGGGTCGGCGAACCCGCTGATGTCGTTACCCACCACCGCTCCCGCGCGATAGGCCTCCCGCGCCACCGCGGCTCGCCAGGTGTCGACCGAGACCGGCACGTCCCAGCGCGCACACAGTGCCTCGACCGCCGGGACGACACGATCGAGCTCCTCGTCGAGGCCGACCTCGGGGCCGGGTCCGGCCTTGACCCCACCGACGTCCAGGATGTCGGCGCCCTGCGCGACGAGCGTCTCGGCGCGCTGCAAGAAGGCGTCGAAGGCGAAGGTCGCACCCCGGTCGTAGAAGGAGTCGGGAGTCCGGTTGAGGATCCCCATGAGCAACGCGCGGAACCGGATGTCGTAGCTCCGGTCTCGGAGCACCAACCGGGTCGCGGGCGCGGTGTCGACCTCGGGACCCAAGGGTTAGAACAGGCGGCTGGCGAGCGCCCGGCGGTAGCTGGCGGTCCGGGGATCGTCCGGGCCCAGCGTCTCGAGAAGGTCGACGAACTCCTGGCGGGCGGCCTCGTCGTCGCGCACGCGCTCGAGGAGGGAGTCGAGCAGCCCCGTGACGTCCTCGTCGACATGGACGTCTTGGCCGGCGAGACGGGCCTCTGCGGCGAGCGCCCGGAGCTCGGCGGTCTCCGGCACCTTGGCAAGGATCGTCAGCGCCTCTTCCGGCTCGTTGCGGTCGATGAGCAACCGGGCCAACCCCACCACCGCGCCCTCGTGGTCGGGCTGCACCTCGAGCGCCTTGCGCAACGACTGCTCGTCGCCCTGCGCAACCAGCAGGTCCGCCTCGCTCGGGGCCGGCGCGAGACGCTGGACGAACTCGGTCACCTGCGCCTCGGGGAGGGCTCCGACGAAGCCGTCGACCACCTGGCCGTCCTGGAGGGCGTACACGGCGGGGATCGACTGGACCTGGAACGTGGCGGAGATCCTCGGGTTCTCGTCTACGTTGACCTTGACCAGCTCGACCTCTCCCTCGGTGGCGTCGACGACACGCTCGAGGATCGGCCCGAGCGTGCGGCAGGGGCCGCACCAGGGTGCCCACAGGTCGACCACGACCGCCACGTCGCGGGACCGGGCGAGCACCTCCTGCTCGAAGGTTGCGTCGGTTACGTCCGTCATCGGGCTCGACCCTACCCGTTGACGCCCCCGCCCTCGGCTGGTCCGCGATGCGTCAGCTCGAGCCGGTAGCGTGGCATCGCGATGCCAGATGAACCCACCGTGAGCAGCCAAGCCGTTCCCGACGGGATCGACGCAGCGGGTCTCACCGGATGGTTCCGGGCCAACCTGCCGGCGATCGAGCCTCCCCTGCGGTTCTCGCTCATCGCCGGTGGAAGGTCGAACCTCACGTTCCTGGTCGAGGACGCCGCGGGGGCCTGCGTCGTGTTGCGCCGTCCTCCCGTCTCACACGTCCTGCCGACGGCGCACGACATGTCGAGGGAGCACCGCCTGCTGACCGCGCTGTGGCCGACGGCGGTGCCGGTCCCCCAGCCGTTGGGACTGTGCACGGACGCCGCAGTGAACGGAGCACCCTTCTACGTGATGGAGTTCGTCGACGGGCACATCGTGCGCAACGTCGCCGCCGCCGAATCGGCCTTCCCGATCGCGCGGAGGTCGGCGATCGGCGACCATCTCGCCGACACGCTCGCGCTGCTCCACCGGGTCGACATCGACGCCGTGGGGCTCGGCGATCTGGCGCGCCGCGACGGTTACATCGAGCGCCAGGTGCGCCGGTGGACCGAGCAGTACCGCAACAGCACGCTCGACCCGAGCGTGGCCGAGTCTCGGGGGGACGACGTGGTCGCCGCCGACGAGCTGGTGACGAGGGTCGGCAAGGAGCTCGCGGAGCGCATCCCGCCCCAACGCGAGACGGCGATCGTGCACGGCGACTACCGACTCGACAACGTCGTGCTCGGCAACGGCGGGCAGGTGCTGGCGATCCTCGACTGGGAGCTGTGCACGCTCGGCGACCCCCTGGCGGACCTCGGCCTCCTGCTCGTGTACTGGGCCGAGCCGGGCGAGTCAGGCACCGTGCTGGGTCAGGACGCCACGACCGCTGAGGGGTTCGCGACGCGCCAGGACATCATCGACCGCTACGCAGAGACCTCCGGGAGGGACGTCTCCCAGGTCGGGTACTTCACGGCCTTCGGCTTCTGGAAGCTGGCCTGCATCCTCCAAGGCGTCTACGTGCGATACGTGAAGGGGGCCGGTCCTGGCGATCCGGGCAGCGTGAGCGGGCTCTCCCCACAGATCCGGCAGTTGGCCGAACGGGCGGCCGAGAGCCTCGAGGCCGTCCCGTGAGCGCCGCGGTCACCCCGTCATGAGCGCGGAGGGCATCACCCCCTACGAGCTCCACCAGCAGCCCGTCCTCGACAACCCCGTCCTGGTGGTCGCGCTCGAGGGTTGGGTCGACGCGGGGCTCGGCGCCGCGGCCGCCATCACCACCCTCCTCGAGCAGAGCCGCTCCGAGCTCGTCGCCACGTTCAACGGCCCGCGGTACATCGACCAGCGAGCTCGCCGTCCCATCGCCCACATCGTCGACGGCATCACCACGGCGCTCGGGTGGCCACGTACCGAGCTGCGGTGTGGCCAGGATCGGCACGGGAGCGACATGCTCTTCCTGGTGGGCCCGGAGCCCGACTTCTACTGGCAGGAGTTCGTCGACGCCGTCGTCGAGCTCGTCGTCCGCCTGGGGGTGAGGATGGTCGTCGGGCTGGGGGCCTTCCCGGCCCGTGCCCCGCACACCCGCCCGGTGAAGCTCGCGGCCACGGCACCACCGTCGTCGTCGGAGCTCGTCAGCCTGGTGGGCGTCGTCCAGGGAGAGTTCGAGGTTCCCGCCGGAGTGGTGTCCGCCCTCGAGATGGGCTTCGACCAAGCCGGGATCAGCGCCGTGTCGCTCTGGGCGAGGGTGCCCCACTACGTCTCGGGCATGCCGTTTCCCGAGGCGGGCGCCGCGCTCATCGACGGCCTGGTCAAGCTGACCGGCGTGGCGTTCGACTCGATGGGGCTCTACGGGGCCGGCGACAACACGCGCCACGAGATCGACCAGCTGGTGTCCCGGAGCGTCGATCACCAGGCAATGGTGCGCGAGCTCGAGGAGAGCGTGGACGAGGCGGAGGGCAACACCCTCGGCCTCGAGGAGGTCCCCTCGGGCGACGAGATCGCGGCCGAGCTCGAGCGGTTCCTGCGCGACGAGCCCTCCTGACCCGTGCTGCGGGTCGACGCCAACCTCGGGTTCGATCCAGCGCGTGCCGCCGAGGCGGCGCGGGAGCTCGAGGACCTCGGCTACGACGGCGTGTGGTCGGCCGAGGCCTCGCACGACCCGTTCCTACCGCTCGTCCAGGCGGCCGCGTCGACCGAGCGGATCCAACTGGGCACGGGAATCGCCGTGGCCTTCGCGCGCAATCCGATGAACCTGGCCATGGTCTCCAACGATCTCCAATCGATGACGGAGGGCCGCTTCCTCCTCGGCCTCGGGTCCCAGATCAAGGCGCACGTGACGAAGCGCTACTCGATGCCCTGGTCGCATCCCGCCCCGCGCATGCGCGAGCTGATCCTCGCCATCCGCGCCATCTGGGCGAGCTGGGCCTCGCCGGACCAGTCCCTCCGGTTCCGGGGCGAGTTCTACACGCACACCCTCATGACGCCGTTCTTCGACCCCGGGCCCAACCCCTACGGGAACCCGCCGATCCTTCTCGCAGCCGTCGGGCCCCGGATGACCGAGGTGGCGGGCGAGGTAGCCGATGGCTTGCTCGCACACGCCTTCACCACAGAGCGCTACCTACGTGAGGTGACCCTCCCCGCTCTCGAGCGAGGAGCGCAGAAGGCCGGCAAGTCTCGCCAGGACCTCCAGGTCTCCTACCCCGGCTTCATCGTGACCGGACGGGACAGACCGGAGTGGGACCGCGCCCGGAGGGCGACACGAGAACAGATCGCGTTCTACGCGTCGACTCCCGCCTACCGCTCGGTGCTGGAGCTGCACGGCTGGGACGATCTGCACCCCCGGCTCAACTCCCTGTCCAAGAAGGGAGAGTGGGCGGCCATGGGTGAGCTCATCGACGACGAGGTCCTCGAGAGCTTCGCGGTCGTGGCACCCCTGGAGGAGATCCCCGGGATCGTCCGGACGCGCTTTGGCACGCTGGTCGACCGCTTCTCCTTCTACGCGCCGTACCCTCTGGAGCCGGGCGCGCTCCGCGAGATCGTGCTCGCGTTCAAACGCGGGGATTCCGCACAGCCCTCCTGACATTCGGCCGCCTGCGCTACCCCGTGTCGTCCGGCCCGTCCCGGCTCCCGCCGGCTCCGCGACGGCCGTGCTTGGGGTGCCTCGGGTCCTCGGGGGCCACGAAGTCCCGCTTGCCCCGACCCCGGACGAGCATCCAGCCGCGGGTGGTCTTCATCTTGTGGTGGTAGCGGCAGAGCCCGTCGAGGTTCTGGAGGGCCGTCTCGTGGGTGTCCTTCCAGTCCTCCCGGTGATCCCACTCGATGCGCACCTGCTGGTGGCAGCCCCGGACCGCACAGGCCGGGTAGAGCCACTCGAGGGCGCTGCGTTGGAAGGCGTTGGGATGGCGGCCCAAGTGGGCCACGTTCACCACGTCGTGGCCCTTGGTGACGACGGCCACCCAGAAGGGGTCCTCCTCGAGCGCCAGCTCCTTGACGGCGCCCACACTGACCGGTCCCACCCCGACCACCTCGCAGACCTCGTCGCCTTGGACGTCGCCGCGCACCAGTGCGGAGTGGTCGAGACGCACGATGAACTTGGGCTTGGCGCTCGTCGGTCGCTCGCCTCGATCCCCGCAGAGCGCCTCGACCAGGGCGTCGGCGGCGTAGGCCTCGGGGCGTTCCCTTCGCCCCTGTCGCCGGGCCTCTTCGAAGCCGCGCTCGATCAAGGGGTCGAGGGCTCCTTTGATCTTGGCCCCGGTCTCGGTGGTGTGCGTGAGGTGCAGGTGGAAGGCACCCTCGTCGTCGGCGTAGGTGCGCAGGGAGCGCTGCTCGAAGATCCTCTTCCGGCGGGCCTCGGGATCGGGCTCGGCGGCGAAGCGGATCTTTCGGGCCTCGTCCTTCAACTCGCCCAAGGAGCTCCGGCGGGCGGTGTCCAAGAGGCGCCCCTCGGCCTCCGGATCGGCGCTCGCCCCCCTGGTCACCACCTGGGCCTGGTCGGCCGAGAGCTCGCCTCGTCTCGCCGCGGCCTCCGTGGCCGGGAGGGCCCGCAGCGCCGCTGCGGTGTCGAGGAGGTCCCGGGCATGCTGCACGGAGCTCCCGAGGGTCCGGGAGACGAAGTGATCGGCCGAGCGGTCCTCTCCGGGCTCGAAGGCCTGGGTGTCCTTGATGGCCTTGGCCAGCAGGGCCTCGATGGTGCCCATGGCGTTGCGGGCGACGGTGACGGCCCGGAGGCCCTCGGCCAGCTCGACCGGGCGCAGGCCGGCCGGGTCGAAGCGCTGCGCCAGGGACAGGACCGAGGCCCGCACGGCGCGCAGCTCGTCCAGGTCGGTCAACGGATCCTTCCGGCCCGCCGGCTGATCGAGAGCCACTGCCATGGCGGCCACCCTACGAGGGGGGTATGACGGCTATCGGATACGGGGATATAGCGTAACGGGAGCCCGGGCGCCTAGACGACCACGTTCACCAGCTTGGGCGGCCGGACGATGACTCGCCGCGGCTCGCGCCCGGCGAGCTCGGCCACGACCTTGGGAGAGGCCAGTGCCGCGAGACGTGCGTCCTCCTCGCCGGTCCCGGCGTCGACCTCGAGGCGGTCCCGCAATTTGCCGTTGACCTGCACGACCATGGTCACCGTCTCCGACCGGACGAGGTCGGGGTCGAACGACGGCCACGACTGGGAGTGCAACGGCCGGCCGTCGGGATGCCGCATCTCCCACAGCTCCGCGGTGACGTGGGGGGTCATGGGGGCCATGAGCCTCAGGAGCCCGTCGAGGGCCTCCTCGAGCACGTCGCGGTGCGGCGGATTGTCGCCGCGCACGTAGCCGTAGAGGACGTTGACCAGCTCCATACAGGCGGCGATCGCCGTGTGGTATGACCACCGCTCGATGTCCTGGGAGACCTTGGCGATCGTCCGGTGGACGGCGCGGCGAGCCTCGACGTCGGCCGTGTTGAGGTAGCCGTCCCGAGCCTCGACGCCCCTGCCGCGCTCGTCGGCGAGCTCACCCGATGCCAGGCGCCACAAGCGGTCCAGGAACCTCGCGTTGCCCTCGATGATCTGATCGGTCTGCTCGGTCCAGTCGAAGTCGTCCGCCGGCGGGCCGACGAAGAGGTGGAACAGTCGCAGAGCGTCGGCGCCGACGGATTCGTAGTAGGACGCCGGCGCGATCAGGTTTCCCTTGGACTTGGACATCTTGGTCCCGTCCATCCGGATCATGCCCTGGGCGAAATAGCGGGCAAAGGGCTCCCGGGGGATGCCGGTGGCGATCCCGAGATCGACCAGGACGCGCGTATAGAAGCGCGCGTACAGGAGATGCAGGATGGCGTGCTCGATCCCTCCGATGTAGTGGTCCACCGGCATCCAGTGCCGGGCCTCCGCGGCGTCGAACGGCTTGTCGTCGTGGAAGGGATCGCAGAAGCGGAGGAAATACCAGCTGGAGTCGACGAACGTGTCCATCGTGTCGGTCTCGCGCTCCGCCGGCTCGCCGCACTTGGGACACGTCGTGTGAAGGAAGCCGGCGTGGAGGGCCAGCGGCGACTTCCCCGTCGGCAGGAATTCCACGTCGTCGGGCGCGAGCACCGGGAGCTCTTCGTCGGGCACGGGGACGATGCCGCACGAGGGGCAGTGGACGACGGGGATCGGGCATCCCCAGTAGCGCTGGCGCGACACGAGCCAGTCTCGGAGCCGGTAGTTGACCTTGCGGTTGCCGATGCCCTTGGACTCGAGCCATTCGATGGACCGCGCCTTGGCCTCGGCGACGTCGAGTCCGTCGAGGAACTCGCTGTTGATCTTGCGACCCTCGCCCGTGTACGGGCCGCCGCCCTGCTCGTCCCACCCATCTGGCGGCTCGACCGTGCGGACGATCGGGAGTCCGTGCGCCTTCGCGAACGCCCAGTCCCGCTCGTCTTCGGCGGGGACCGCCATGATCGCCCCCGTGCCGTAGCCCATGAGTACGTAGTCGGCCACGTAGACCGGCACGGGCTCACCGCGAAACGGGTTGATGACGTAGGAGCCGGTGAAGGCACCCCGCCGCTCGAGCCCCGAGTCGTCGGCGGTCGTGCGCTCGATCTCCGACTCCGCGGCGGCACGGGTCCGGATCGCCTCCACCTCGGCCCGTTGGTCCGCCGTCGTCAGCTCCTCGACGAGGGGATGCTCCGGCGCCAGGACCGCGTAGGTCATGCCGAAGCTCGTGTCGGGCCGCGTCGTGAACACCGAGATGGCGAGCGCCGGACGGCCGTCGGAACCGTCACGGCCCCGCACGACCAGGTCGAACTCGGCCCCCTCGGAGCGGCCGATCCAGTTGCGCTGCATCGTCTTGACCCGCTCGGGCCACTGAAGGCCGTCGAGGGCGTCGAGCAGCTCCTCGGCGTAGGACGTGATCCGGAGGAACCACTGCTCGAGGTCGCGTCGGATGACGGGGTCCTTGGACCGCTCGCAGGTGCCGTCCGGCAGGACCTGCTCGTTCGCCAGGACGGTCTGGCAACCCGGGCACCAGTTGACCGGAGCGTTGGCCCGGTAGGCGAGGCCGGACTCGAGCATCCGTAGGAAGATGGTCTGGTTCCACCGGACGTACTGGGGGTCGTGGCTCCGTACCTCCCGCCGCCAGTCGTAGACGGCTCCGAGGCGCATCAGCGACTCCTTGAGCTCCCCGATCCTGGCGTCGGTGAAGACCCGGGGATGCGTCCCCGTCTTGATGGCGGCGTTCTCCGCCGGGAGACCGAAGGAGTCGAAGCCCAGTGGAGAGAGGACGGCCTTCCCCTGCATGGTCTGGTGCCGGACGACGAGATCGCCGAAGGTGTAGTTGCGCACGTGGCCCTGGTGTGCCGGCCCCGACGGGTACGGGTACATGCAGAGGGCGTAGAAGGGCGGCCTTGGGTCGTCGTTGTCGACCTCGTAGGTTCCCTCGTCCAGCCACCGCTGCTGCCACTTCCGCTCGACGGTGTCGAAGTCGTACGCCCTCGCCATTGCGGTCAGATGCTAAATGCTGCGCCGAGCACCCCTGGTCGGCGACCGCCAGCAGACCCCCGACCGCCGCCGTGGTCGGCGCTGGCGCGCCGTGACGGCGCGTTCTGGAGCCATTGATAGGGTGGTGCCCCCACGGGGGCGTAGCTCAGTTGGTAGAGCGCTTGACTGGCAGTCAAGAGGTTCGTGGGTTCAAGTCCCATCGCCTCCACAAACAAAGGTCCAGCTCACGGGGGAAGGCGTAACCACAAACCACCTGTTCGCACGGCCGTCGCCTCGGCCGCCTGGTTCGGGGAGGCGCCGCCGCCTCCTCTGCGCCGGCTATTCCCCCACGGGGCCCCTCAGGCCTGGATCGGACCCCGCCGACGGGACGGTGGGATGGATCCGAGGCCGTGACGTCGTGCTTCGTCGGGGCGTGGCGGGGACGTTATGGTGACGCCGGAGCGTCACCCCCTGGTGGATCGGCACGTACCCCTGCTGGTGGACCGGCACGTACCCGCGCCACCGGGCGACTCGATCGAGGGGTTCGTATCGTGACCGAGGGTCCGCGGCTCTTGCGCCGTTGGTTCAACGACACGCCCTGGATGCGCGCCTGGGTCAGGAAGCAGCAGCCCATGGAGGTGCTGCTTCTGGTCGCGGCGGACAACGAGGTGATCCGCAACGCCCGCAGGGAGGGCCGGGGTGCGTCCCTGCAGTTCATCGGCGTCATGGTCGACGACCACCCCATCTACTGGGTCAAGGCGGAGTTCCCGGACAAGCCGCTGCCGACCATCTTCCTCGAGACCTTCGTCAACCCGCTCAGTCCCCAGGGCCAGCAGCTCGTGGACCTCCTCGCCACCCAGCGCGATGTCGAGGTCCACTTCTACAACCAATCCAGCGGGCAGCTCCTGGGCAGTCGCCGCTACCCCCTGTCCGCGGAGGTCCGTCAGGGAGCCCGAAACATCAAGGCCCACTGCGCCGGCCTGACCACGGATGCGGACTCGTGGGAGCAGGCGATCAGGGAGATGATGCGAGCGATCGACGACGGGGAGCTGTAGGCACCCCTTCCGCCAGGGCCCTCCGGGTCTCGAGGCGACCCGATCGCATGAAATCGGGCCACGACTCGTTGGCGAGGAATTGGCGGTAGAAGCCCACCCCTCGCACCGTCTCGTAGGGCACCGGCTCGATCGTCACGACATCCATCGCCTCCCGTAGCCGCCGGAGGTTGACTCTGGCCAGCTCCGCCTGCTGACAGGTGCGCACCTGGCTCGCCAGGTAGAGGATGCTCGCCCGGCGGTCGTGCCAGCCCGTGGCGTCCTCTCCGACGAACCCGGGAGGGTAGAAGCCGTTGATCGCGAGCGAGACGTCGCAGGGGGGCTCGATGTCGAGAACCGGCCGGACGGGAAAGATGTCGACGATCCCGCCGTCGCACCAGTAGAGGCCCTCCATCGCCACGGGCGCCACGAAGAGGGGCAGCGCGATCGCCATGTGGACCGCACGGGCGACGCTGAGCTCCGGGTGGGTCCTCGGGCCGATGTACTCGAGGCGGTTCTCCTCGACGTTCCAGATCGGTGCGTACGCCGGTATCGGCATCTCCGAGAGGGTCATGTCCCCGAGCAGGCGCCGGTAGGTGGACTCGATGCGAGCGCCCTCGAGCAGCCCGCCGAAGCCCCGGCCGCCGTTCGGGACCAACGTCGCGACCTTGACCCAATCCACGTCCACGTAGTCCTCGGGTTCGATCCCCAGGACGAACTCGGCGACCTCGGCGGCCGGGATCCCGGCGGCGATCGGAAAGCCGAAGAGCGCCGACCCCGAGCAGAGCGAGATCACGGACGGCCGCACTCCCGCCTCCTCCAAGGCCCGAGCCGCCCCGACGACCGAGGCCAGGGCCCCGCTGCCACCGGTCGCGAGCAGGGCCAGGCGACGGTGCTCGAGTCCCGGGAGCTCCAGGGGCTCGGGCTCGCCGAAGGGATGGGGGTCCGGTCGCCTCGAGCGCTCGAGCGGCATCCTCACGAGGGCACGGCGCACGTCGGTCAGGAGGCCGGCGTCCTCGCGGACACCGTCGATCCATTCCCGGCTGCGGGTGATCACGTCGAAGTACTGGCGGAGACGGAAGACGTCCAGGACCGGGCTCAACATGGCTCTACCTTGCGCCCGAGGTCCTCGGTGAGCCAGAGGCGATGGTCCCGATCACCTCGGAGAACCCCTGTCCGAGACACTCGGCCAGGACCTCGTGGTCGGGCACCGCCGCCGTGTCCACGGTGACGCCGATGCAACAGAGGTCCCCGTAGGAGAACAGGGTGGCGTTCATCGCCGAGCCGATCGTGGGCCCGAACGCGTAGTAGCCGGAGAGGTGCGCCCCGCACAGGTACGTCGGCCCCGGGAACCCCGCGACGTCGCTCGCGAGGAAGTCGACGCGCTTCAGGATGCTCCCGAGCACTCCCGACGGCAAGACGTTGAGGGCACCGGCGATGGCATCCGTGTAGGGCAGGGAACGCTCCGTTCGCGCCGCCCGGCAGCACCGGTGGATGGCGCGCACCCTTTCGACCGGTTCCTCGACCCCCACCGGGACCCGGAACCGCTGGAGGGTGATGCGGTTGCCGCCGGGCGGGTCGTCGGGTCCCCGGACGCTGATCGGCAGGGTCACGAGGAGCTCGGTGACGGACGCCCCGTGTCGGAGGTGGTAGATGCGAAGACCGCCGGCGATCCCGGCCATGAAGGCGTCGTTGACGGTCCCGCCCGCGGCGGCGCCGGCGCGCCTCATGTCCTTCAGGCCCAGGGTGATCATGTGCAGGCGGCGCCCCGGGCCGCGACGAGTCATGATCGGCGAAAGGACCGAGGTCACGGGGCGCACCGTCCGCCCAATGGAGCGGGCGGTGCCCGCCAGCTCCCCTCCGGTGCCGAGCGGATGGCTGAGCACGCGTGCGGCGTTGGCCGGCGCACGACGCAGCGCTCCGAGCACCCCACGGCAGAGCCGGCCGGCGTGGTCGGCGATGACGAGACCGACGAGCTCGAGCCCGCGGTGGGTCTCGCCTCGCGGAGCGTCCGGCATCGGTCCCTCGATGCGTCGATCGGGGCGGTCGTCGAACAGAAGGCTGGCCAGCTGAACGCCCCCGATCCCGTCGGTGAGCGAGTGGTGCATCTTCATCACCAAAGCCGCCCTGTCGTTGCTCAAGCCCTCGACAAGCGTGAACTCCCACAAGGGCCGTGTGCGGTCGAACGCCGCCATCGCCGCGGTGGACGCCAGCTCCAGCACCGTCTCGGGCGTCCGGGGCTCGGGGGCGGCCACTCGGCGCAGGTGCCACGAGAGGTCGAATTGCGGATCCGTCGTCCATCTGGGCGAGCCGACCCACCGCGGCGGCTCCACGAGTCGCTGCCGGAACCCCGGTGCGAGACGAGTGGCCCGCTCCAGGCGAGCCGCGAGGTCGTCCCAGGGCGGCAGCTCGTCGAGCCAAGCCACCCCGACCACGGTGGACCGCAGCTCGGGATCGTCCTCCATGTACCAGGCGAAGGCATCGGTCCTCCGCATGAACGAGCCGTCACTCATCGTCGGGCTCGCTCCCCCGGGAAGGTCCGAGGCCATCCCCTACCCTCGACCGTTGTCACCACTCGCTTCGCCCCCGTCGATCCTTCCCTCTCGTGTCTCCAATGCAAACAGGGCGACGGCGGGCCCGGTAGGGACGAACGACCCAAATCTCGCACCCGATGCCCGCCGAGGCTCGGCTCCCGCCATGCGGGAGACGGTGGCGGGTGCGGTGGCGGCCGGTGCCCGGGATCGGGCGCCCCGCGCTTCCACCAGGTCCCTCACTAGCGTGGGGTCGATGGCGCGGCCGCCGGTCATCGAGTACCGAGGGTCTCACCACTTCGAGCTCGCTCCCGAGGACCTGTGGCTCGTGCTCGAGGACGTGGAGCGCTTCGAGGACTGGTGGCCGTGGCTCGAGCAGTTCTCGCTCGAGGGCCAGGGGTTGGTCGCCGGTGCGAAGTTGCACGGCGTCGTCGTGCCGCCGCTCCCCTACCGGATGCGCATCGACGTCGAGCTCCTTCGCACCGAGCGTTTTCACGCCATCGACGCTCGCATCCATGGCGATCTCCGTGGCTCCGCTGAGCTCCGCCTCGAGCCCGATCCGGGCGGCACGACTGCCGAGGTGCACTGGAGCGTCGAGATGATGCAACGCCCCATGCGCGTCGCCAGCCGCTTCGCCCATCCGCTCATGTGCTGGGGCCACGACCGTGTCGTGGAGATGACCCTGATCGGGTTCCGGCGACACGTGGAACTCCGGGATCGGTACCGCCCCTGACGGATTTCGGCCACAGGACCGTCCGTTACGATCGGCCAGACGCCGACGAGGGGAGAACCATGGGAAGAGCGTTGAGGGCCGCCGTCGCCGGCGGAGTGCTATTCGGAGGTCTGGTGGTCGGGAGCGCGACGGCTTCCGGGCAGACCCCCTCGAGTGGCCCCATACAGATCTGGGTGACCCCCTCCAGCTCGGGCAACGGCGGCAAGGTCCTGATCACCGGCTCGATCGGCGACTTCGGGACGTCGGTGACCACCAACGCCTCGGGCAAGGTCAGCTCGAGCGGCAGCTACAAGAAGCTCCTGCTCCACAAGGGCAACCTGCTGATCAACGTGGCCCAGTTCAACTCGGCGGGCGACAGCACCCAACCCTCCATCGACTCCACCAACTGCTCGGCCAGCTTCTCCTTCACTGCGCCCGTCCAGATCGTGAGCGGGACGGGCGACTACTCGGGGGCCACCGGGTCCGTGAACCTCACGGGCAGCTTCGCCGCGATCCTGCCCAAGACCAAGAGCGGATCGTGCAACGAGAGCAGCAGCGCCCACCCGCTCTCGCAGTACTCGTCGATCTCGGGGTCGGGCTCGATCACCTTCTAATGGGTACCCGCGGAGTCCGCGCCATGCAGTAGGCCTCCCTGCCGATCGGGACCCTCCAACAGCGCCTTGGCCGACGCCGCTCTCGCGGCGACCACTTCGTAGCCGTTGGTCTCGGCCGTCGCGTGCGCCTCCTCTAGCAGGCGTCGTGCCCGGTCGAGATCACCCGGCCGGCCGCGTGAGGCGAGAAGCTTCCCCCACTCGAGGGCGGTGCGAGCCCCAAAGAAGCGCATGCCCATCCGCTCGTTGATCGCGGTCGCCTCGGCAAAGAGCCGATCCGCCTCCTCCGCCCGCCCGAGTACTCCTGCGAGGCCACCGAGGTAGTGGGCGCTGGTGCCGCTCACCACGAGAGGATTGGCCCCCACCTGCCAGTGCGAGGGCTCGAGCAGCTGCGAGAGCTGCGCTGCTGCCTCCCGGTGCCGGAGCTGGATCGCCACCTCGGCGTAGGCGTGCAGGGCCACGAGCCATCCGGTGTCCCGCGTGACCGATCCGAACCGGTCGACGGCCATGTCGTCGAGCAGGAGGCCCGCCTCGTCGACATGGCCGGATTCGCAATGCGCGAGGGCCAGCGCCGCACGGAAGGCCGGGACCCCCGGGTTCTCCTCGGCGGTGTGGGCCACGAGGTCCACCAGCTCGTAGAGCCGCCCCTGCTCCCAGCGGACCACGATCACCTGCGCGCCGTAGGTGGACCACGCGTCGACCAGGCCCCTCGCGATGCCGATCTCGAGCGCCGCGGCCGCGTCGCGCTCGGCGTCCTCGGCATCGCCGTGGAGCATCTTGAGGGTGCTCCGACGAATGAGCGTCATCTCCCGGTCGACGGGGTAGCCGCGGAGGTCCTTGAGCCTCTCCATGACCTGCATGGACTGCTCCAGCTCCGCCGGCAGGCCCGCCTGCATGGTCGCCACGGACCGGAGCCACGCCGCCCAGAAGGAGAGGGCGGGATTGCCCACCTGCTCGCTCAGCTCGAGGGCCTGAGCGGTCTCCTCGACGCGATCCTCCAGGGTCTCGGGAACGTCGAGCGTGTATTGGATCGTGTTGAGGACCTCGAGCAGGATCGCCGGATCCCCGAGCCGCCGGGCCATCGACCGGGCCTGGTCGGCGAGCTCGGTCCGACGTTCGAGCGGCGCGCCGAAGGTGATCTCCGAGCAGAGCCTGGCGAGGAGGATGGCCCGGGTGGGGCTGTCCGCGTCGCCCGCCAGCGTGAGCGCCCCCTCGAGACGCGCCACCTTCTCCTCGTCGAGGTACCCGAGCGCCGCCGACAGGCCGCCGTCGCACGCCGTGAGGATCGCCCTCGTGAGCCGCTCGGCCTCCCCGAGCTCCTCCGCTCTCAGCGCGGCGCCCAACAGCGTCTGGCGGTTGGCCGCCTCACCCGCGTGTCGTTGGGCCGTGCCCAACCCGATGTTGAGGTCCACTCCCCGCAGGGGGTCGCCGTGATCGACCTCCTCGTGCATCTCGACGGCCCGCCGGAACCACTCGCTCGCCTCGTCCGGCGCGAGCGCCTGCAGCGCGGCCTCGCCGGCCTTCTGGCAATAGGCGAGCGCCCTCGGTCGATCGCGGGGGTCGGCGGTCAGCGTGTAGTGGTGCGCCAGGCGCCGGAGCCGGTTGCCGCGCCGCCGCGAGTTGGACACCTGGAGGCGAGAGATGTGGTGGTCCTCGATCTGCTCGACCCCGAGGTCCTGTGCGAGCAGGGCCTCGTAGGCGAGGGCAACCTTGCGGTGGGCTCGCGACCGGCGGGTCGGCCCGAGCTCGTCGGCCAAGGTGTGGGCGATCAAGGCGTGGGCGAAGCGGTAGCGGCCCGGCTCGTTGTCCAGCTCCGACACCAAAGCCGACGCTTCCGCCTCGTCGAAGAGGTCCAACAGCTCTTCCTCGGGGACCTCGGCGGCCGACGCGAGGACCTCGAACTCGAAGTCCCTGCCGATCACCGAGGCCAGCGACAGCACGCGCACCGCCGTGGTGCCGAGCCGATCCACACGGGCCGAGATGACCTGTCGGACGCTCTGGGGGAGGCTCATCTGCGAAAGCGAGCCGCGGATGTCGAGACGCCCCTCGCCGTCGCAGATGGCGTTGGTCTCGAGCAGGTGCCGCAGCAGCTCGGCGACGAAGAACGGGTTGCCCTCGGTCTCCTGGCGCAGGGCGTAGGCGAATTCGGCCCCGTCGTCATCGAGCCTCCGGGCCAGAGCGGTCTCCAGGAAATCGAGCACACCGACCTCGTCGAGGCCGGTCAGGGACATCTGGTCGATCCGAGGCTCGCGGCGCATGGAGGCCAACGTCTGCGTCAGCGGATGTGACGGTCCGATCTCGTCCCGGTAGGTGGCGATGACGAGCAGCCGGAGCGGGTCCGAGGACCCGACCAGATGACGGAGCAGTTGGAGGCTCTGGGTATCCGCCCAGTGGAGGTCCTCGAGGACGATCACCACCGGGGCGTGGACCGTGGCCTTGGCCAGCCAGCCGACGACCGAGGCGAACAGCATGAAGCGCATCGTGTCGGGGTCGCCGTCGTGGTTCTCGGGCAGGTCGCCCAGCCGACGTCCGATCGCCGGCACGATCACGGCGAGCTCGGGACCGTCGGCATCGACATGGGATCGGAGCAATTCGTCCGACGCGCTGTTCACGTAGTGACCCAGCGCCTCGGCGAAGCCCCTATAGGACAGGGTGACGCCCTCGTCGTAGTGGCCGTAGAGGACGCACGCTCCGAGCTCCTTCACCCGACGGGCCACAGAAGCGACGAGCGTGCTCTTGCCCACCCCCGGCTCGCCGCTGACGAGGACGACCTCCCGGCCCTCCCCGGCCTCGACCCGCTTGTACGCCTGGATCAGCGCTTCGAGCGGCTCGTCCCGTCCGAGCACCCGGCCGATGTCGGGGAGCGTGGCCAGGGTCGGTGGAAGCGGGGTCTCCAGCTCGATGATCTCTTCGGCCCCGGACCCGACGAGGGGCTCCCAGGCGACCTCCACCGTGTCGACGGGTTCGAACAAGCCCTTGAGCTCGAGCTCACCGACCAGTCGAAAGACGTGAGGGCACCGGCGTCCCGCCATCAGCTGGACGAACTGCGATGCGAGGATCTGTCCGCCCTCGGCCTTCGCGCGAGAGGCGCGCCGCCTCGATCACGGGATCGCCAAAGAAGTCCTCCGCCTCCCGCGTCACCTCGCCGCCGCTGATGCCGACGCGGAGACCCAGCTCGTGCTGGTCGCTGCGGTTTTGGAGCTCGACAGCTTGTTGCATTGCTACCGCACATGTAAGGGCGGTCGACGAGGCCGAGAAGGCCACCATGATGCCGTCCCCGAGGTTCTTGACCTCGGTTCCCCCACTCTCGACGATGGCGTCCCGGAGAGTCGAGAAGTGTGCCCTGCGGACCTCGTCCGCGGCATCCGGCGCGAGAGAATAGGACAGCTCCGTAGAGCCGACCAGGTCCGTGAACAGGATCGTCACGCTCTCAGTCACTGGCACCGGTCATCCTCCGGAGCTCACCGCCCTGGTGGGGAGGGTACGTGACTCGCGGAAGTTTGTCCACAGGGGGCCGGGGCAGCGCCGCGCACACCCGGCTGGTATAGCTGACGGTCGTGCGAGCAGCCCGCCAACGTCGGCTCACGCTCCTGACGATGTGCGTCTCGCAGGGGATGATCCTCCTCGACGTCACCATCGTCAACGTGGCCCTCCCGTCGATGCAACGCGAGCTGCACATGTCCCAGGGCCGCCTGGAGTGGGTCATCAGCGCCTACGCCCTCACGCTCGCCACGCTGATCCCGTTCGGGGGGACGCTGGGTGACCGCCTGGGCCGCAAGAAGATCTTCCTGGGCGGCCTCGTGATCTTCACGATCGCATCGGCCGGTTGCGCCCTCGCGACGAGCGACCTCATGCTGATCGGCTTCCGCGTGCTCCAGGGCGTCGGCGGGGCGGTGATGTCGGCGCTGACCCTGTCGATCCTGACGGAGGCCTACCCCTCGGAGCGCCGCGCCGGCGCCATCGGCATCTGGGCGGCGGTGGCGGGGCTCGGCTTCGGGGCGGGCCCCATCGTCGGTGGGATCCTCCTGTCGTTCGCGGACTGGTCGTCCATCTTCTGGGTCAACGTCCCGATCGGCGTGGCCGGCGTCATCGTCGGCATCGTGGGCGTCCAAGAGAGCCGGGACCCTCTTGCGAGACCGCTCGACCTGGTGGGCTCGGGCCTGTGCATGGCCGCGCTCTTCGGCATCACCCTCGGGCTGATCGAGAGCTCGTCCGCCTCCTGGGGCGCGCCGGTCGTGCTCGTCCCGCTCGTCGCCGGCCTCGTGCTCCTCGGGGGCTTCGCCCAGTGGGAGCGCCGCGCCGCCAATCCCATGGCCCCTCCCCAACTCCTCAAGACGCCGAGCTTCCGCCGCTCCTGCATCGCCTACCTGCTCGCCTACGCCACCTTCACGACCGTGATGTTCTACGTGACACTGCTCTTCCAGGACGTGAAGGGCTGGAGCCCCCTCCGCACGGGCCTCACCTGGCTGATCATGAACGGGCCCTTCCTCGTCGCCGCCCAATTCGCCGGCCGGCTCCACCAACGTTTCTCCTCGCGGGTCATCATGGGGGTCGGCCTGCTCGCCGCCGCGATCGGCATCTTCGGCCTGAGCCGGGTCACGACGACGACCAACTTCGCCCTTGCCGCGGTCGGCTACGCGCTGCTCGGCCTCGGCTACGGCTTGTTCGTCCCCGCCGTCAGCACTGCAGCCATGGCCGAGGTGCCGACCGGTGCCTCGGGCATCGCCTCGGGCATCCTCAACGCCAGCCGGCAGGTGGGCACCTCGATAGGGTTGGCCGTGCTCGGAACGATAGGAGCGGCGGCCGCCACGAGCGTGTGGTCGAGCCACGTGGCGCAGCTCCCCGCTGCCCAACAGGCCGTCGGCCACAGCCTCGGGCAAGGGGTGGCCGGAGGCCAGATGGCACAGGTAGAGCAGAGTCTGGGCGCCGGCTCCGTCGACGCCGCGTCGAGCTCGTTCCTCCACGGCTACGAGCTCGCCGTCGGACTGTCCGCGCTGCTCCTGGTGATGGCCGCCGCGGCGGTCCTCGCCCGCTCCCCGCACCGCAACCGCACCGTCGTGACCGCCCATGATGGAGGGCGGATCACGGCCGAGGGTGCCACCTGAGCACTGCCGGACGGTCACGCCAGCGATGCCCCCCCTCTCCGAGCTCACCGTGGTGGACGTATCGTCCGGCATCGCCGGCGGATACTGCGCCAAGCTGCTGGGAGACGCCGGCGCGCGGGTGCGGCTCCTGGAGGACCCCGCGGGGCATCCGCTGCGGCGGCAACGCCCGGCACCACCGCCGGCTGCAGAGGGCCTGCTCTTCGAGTTCCTGTCCCGCGACAAGACGATCGAGACCTGCGGTCCCGGCACCGAGCAGGCGGTCGAGTCGGTCGCGCAGGCGGACCTGGTCGTGGCCGACGCCGGCTCCGGGAGGTGGCTACCGGCCCGGTGGCCACGTGATGCGCCGTCCCCCATGACCGTCGAGGTCTCGCCGTGGGGACCCGACGGCCCCTGGTCCCTCCGCCCCGCGACCGACCTCGTCGTCCAGGCGGCCTGCGGCTCGATCGCACGGCGGGGCGTGGCGGGTCGCGAGCCGGTGCAGGCCGGCGGCGCCATCACCGAGTGGACGACCGGTGCCTACGCCGCCGCGGCGGCCGCCAGCTTCTGGTGGGGACTCGGCGAGGAGACCTCGGGCCTGTGCCTCGACGTGGCGCAGCTGGAATGCGCGACCGTCAGCCTCCAGCCGTTTACCATGCTCGACGCCGTGCTCCGTGGGGGCACTCCGGCTGGCCCGCACCGTGCCCCGAGCATCCCGTCGATCGAGCCGACCCGGGACGGTTTCGTCGGCTTCTCGACGATCACGGCCCAGCAGTTCCGCGACTTCCTCGTCATGATCGAGCGACCCGACCTCGCCGAGGATCCGGCGCTGGTGCGCTACGACGAGCGCGAGCGGCGCCGGGACGAGCTGGTCCGGGCGATCCATCGATGGACCACGGCACGCGACACCGACGAAATCGTGCGGCTGGCGACGTCCCTCCGGATCCCCGTCGCACCCATCGGCAACGGGCAGAACCTCCCGGCAGTCGACCACTTCGCAGTGCGGGGGCGGTTCGAGCGCGACCGGTCGGGTCACGTCCGGCCGAAGACGCCGTATCTCGTGCACCCTCTCCCCGCCGGCGTGGCGAGGGGCGGGCACGAGACGCCGACGAGAACGCCGACAACGGCAACCCGGGAGACCCGGGACACTCCTGACGATCGAGATCCCGGGCCCGCCGAGCGAGACCGGCCGCTGGCCGGCCTGCGCGTCGCCGACTTCACCGCCTTTTGGGCGGGGCCCTCGGTGACCCACCTGCTGGCCGGGCTCGGCGCCGAGGTGGTCAAGATCGAGTCCCTCCAGCGGCCCGACGCGATGCGCCTCACGACGGCCCGGCCGGGCGACGAGCGTTGGCTCGAGTGGAGCGCGGTCTTCCACGGGGTCAACGCCAACAAGAGGTCGATCACGCTCGATCTCGGCGACCCCCGCGGTCACGAGCTCGCCTGCCGGTTGATCGCCCGTTTCGACGTGGTGATCGAGAATTTCTCGCCGCGTGTCATGGAGGGCTTCGGCCTCGGTTGGGAGCAGGTCTCGACCATCAACCCGAGCGCGGTGATGGTCCGGATGCCGGCCTTCGGGCTGAGCGGCCCCTGGCGCGACCGAACGGGTTTCGCCATGACGGTGGAGCAGGCCTCCGGGCTGGCCTGGAGGACGGGCTACGCCGACGGCCCCCCGATGGACGTCGGCGGCGTCTGCGATCCGCTCGGGGGCATGCACGGTGTCGTGGCGCTCATGGCCGCGCTCGGGCGCCGTGAGACGACCGGCGAGGGGTGCCTCGTGGAAGTGCCCCTGATCGATGTCGCGCTCAACGCGGCGGCCGAGCAGTTCCTCCAGTTCTCCGCCACCGGCCAGCTGCTCGGGCGAACGGGCAACCGGGACCCGGCGGTGGCTCCTCAGGGCGTGTACCGGTGTCTCGGGGACGACGAGTGGCTCGCCCTCTCCGTGCTCGACGCCCGGCAATGGCACGCGTTGCGACGCGTCGTCGCTCTCCCTTCGTGGGCGGACGACCCGGCCCTCGACGACGTCCGCGCAAGGACGTCGGCCCACGATCGGATCGACGAGGCGATCGGAGAGTGGTGCTCGACGGCGGGAAGCGAGGAGCTCGCCGGGGACCTGGTCGACGCAGGGGTGCCGGCCGCGGCGGTCGCGCGCCCGGCCTCGGTGCTGTCGCATCCCCAGCTCCTCAATGGGGATTTCTTCGAGGAGATCGAGCATCCGGTCGTGGGTCGCTACCCGTTGCCCTCGCTGCCCTTCCGCATCCGGGGGCAACCGCGGCGTTGGATCCGATCCGCGCCCCCGACCCTCGGTCAGCACAACCGGGAGGTGCTCCAAGGGTGGATGGGCCTCGACGAGCGGACGTTCCGTGAGCTCGAGGAGGACAGGGTGGTCGGAGACCGGCCGTAGGGGGCACTCCCGGAGGATTTTTTGTTTCCATCGGGTGCGAACGGCTCGCAGATGGGTAAGTCCACTCCGACATGTCGACCCGCCTGGCCAGCCGCACGATCCTTGCCGCCGCGGCGGCGCTCGCCCTCGCCTCGGTCGGGGAGACCGCAGGTCCGGCCGGAGCCCAAGGTGGTCCCGAGCCGGCTCCGACGTCGACCCCGAACGAACCGGGCATCGTGTTGTACAAGTCCCCCACCGACACGCCCGATCCTTTCCTCCTCGACGCCGACGGTCGGTACCACCTCTTCGTGTCGACGGCGATCGGCAGCCACCTGGGCATTCCCGAGGTGACGGGCAAACCGGGCGACTGGAGCAAGCCGCACGACGCCCTGGCGTCGGTGCCCTCGTGGGCGCTGCCCGTCTCCCAGGGAGGCAAGGACTGGGCGCCGTTCGTCTACCGCTTCGGATCGACCTACGTCCTCTACTACGCCCCCACCGTTCGCAAGACCGGTGTGGTGCAACACTGCATCGCGACCGCCACGTCGAAGTCGCCCGACGGTCCGTACGTGTCGACGCAGGGGCGCTTCGTGTGCAACCTCGCGGCGGGCGGCGACATCGACGCCCAGGTCTTCCGGGATACGAGCGGACCGAACGGGCCGTCGCACCCCTACTACCTGATCTGGAAGTCGGACGAGGACAGCGAGCCGGGCCTCGGGCCGACGAACATCTGGGCGGCGGGCCTCTCCAACGACGGGATGCAGCTCACCAGCTCTCCGATCCGCATCTACGCTCCCGACCAGGCCTGGCAGGCCAACCTGATCGAGGCGCCTCAGATGGTCCTCGACCCGGACAACCACGTCTGGCTGTACTACTCGGCCGGCGGCTACTTCAGCGACGCGAGCTACTCGATCGGGTATGCGAGCTGCCTGAGCCCGCTCGGACCTTGCACCGACACGACCAACCAGCCTCTCCTGAGCAGCAACGAGCAGGGCTCCGGTCCCGGCGAGGAGACGGCCTACACCGGTGCCGACGGCAGCAACTGGCTGCTCTACAACCCGTGGCACACCGCCATTCCCTACGAACCCGTGCGCCCGGTCGAGGCCGTGCGGATCGGCTTCGACGGCGGATCGACCTATCTCGCCCAAGCGGGTACCTTCCCCGCTCCCTGACGACACCCTCTACCCCGGGCCTTCCGGTTCTTGCAGTTCCTTCGGCGGTCCCCGCGTTCCGTGCGGTTCTCGACGAGGGGGGCTATCCGGCTCCGGCCGTCACCTGCTGGCCCCGGAGGGAGAGGGAGTAGACCGTCGCCACGCCTCCTGCGGGGGTCCACAACCGGATCTCGTAGGTCTGGCCGACCGGACCTTCGACCGGCTCGATGCGGAAGGGTCCCCAACCGGGAAAGCTCGTCGCATTGGGGTGGGCCGTCGTCACGGGGAAGGGTACGGTCACCTCCTCCTTGCGGCCGTTGGTCGGCGGTATCTCCTCGCGCGCCACCATCTGGTTGCCGTTGACGTTCCAGACCTCGAGGTAGGTCGCCGTGTCGGTCGCGAGGGAGGCACCGGCCACGAAGTGGCCCACGTTTCGCTTCCAGTAGTCGCCCGAGACGACGTAGCCACGCCGGCCGTTGCTCGCGACGCGCCAGTCCGCGGTCGGGCCGTCCAGCACGGCGACGCCTGCAGCTCCCGGGCTCGCCCACGCGGGCACCGTCGTCGGGCGATCGGGGAAGTTCAGCGCCCGCAGCCCGCGCGGGGGATGCCAACGAAACGCCCAGATGCCTGCGTCGTGAGACACGAGCGTGGCGCCGAGCCAGCCGAGCGCCCCCAGCGTGCCGAGCGCCCCGTTGACCGACTGGGTCTCGATCCCTGCGTTGGGCACCACGATGAACCACACCGTCGACGAGCGCATCGGTATGTGATCGTTGCCTGCGGTGAGGTCGTACACCTCGGCCCGGTCGGCGAACCTGCCGACCACGCCCTGGGACGCCACCACCTCGTCTCCGGGGGCGATCCGTCGCTCGATCGAAGAGAGGCTCTCGGCCTGGCCGGCCGAGATGCGGACCCAGGTGGACTTCATCGGGGGGAACCAGATCGCCGCCCAGACGACGGCGTTGACCACGAGGAGGCCGCACACGAGAAGAGACAGCCACCGCGGGATGGCGACGAGTCGACGTGCGCGGCGCGTGCCGGAGTCCGGCGGTCGCATGCTCGCCGGCACCGGCAACCAGGCGGGCACGCGCAGCCTGCCGGCCGCGAGCCAAGCCAGGATCACGATCGTGCCGACCGCAGCGAATCCGTAGACGGGCACGCTCTGGAAGGTCGGGATCGAAAAGACGCTGAAGGGCGTCGCGTTGTTCGTCAGCAGGACGACGAGCGGCACCCCGAAGGTCCACGGCGTGAGCATGCCCACCCACCCGACGGGCGAGAGGTCGGCCAGGACGTTGAGGCGATGTCCCCACAGCACGCTCAGGGCCGTCCCGGGGTGGTGGACGGCCCCCGACAGCACCTGGGGGACCGTGACCTTGGTCGGGGGCGGCTCGCCGGCGCGCACGGCCAGGTAGCCAAAGGTCGCCGCCAACACCGATCCGGTCCCGCCGACGAGGCTCGTCAGCGCGATCCATCCACCCCCGGCGCACGCCAAGAGGACACCGGTGCGCAAGAGGTGGCGCCCGCGGGTCCAGTACGCAGCGATAACGGCGCTCAGGGCCAGACCGATGACCCAGCTCGCCGCCACGTCGCCGAAGAGGAGGGTGATGGCCACCCACACCCACGCCCGACGGGCCCTCCCTCGGGAGAAGTCGTAGGCCGCGCCCAGGATGAACGGCGTGGCAAACGGCTCGGAGTGGATGTCGAACGACAGCGACCAGGCGTTCCAGGGGTTGGCGACGAGCAGCACGAGCCCGACGGCGCCGAGGATCGGCGGCCACCAGGGTGCGATCCGCGACCGGGACCGGTCGATGATCTCCCACATCCACCGGAACGCCACGACCTCGCCCGCCACGAGTGCCGCGTCCTGCAGCCACATCATCAGCAGGTCGTGGGGCCACACGAGGTCGAACAGCGAGATGGGCCACCACGCCAGCGTGAAGTGGTCCTTCCACAGGGGGAACCGACCGATCGTGTCGTAGGGGTCGAGGTGGCCCTGGCTCAGCAGGTGGAAACCCTGCAGATAGAGCGCACCGTCGTTGGTGATCGAGAACCGCGAATAGAGAAGGGCGCTCCAGATGGCGAGACAGACGAACTGGAGTCCGAAGAGGACCCACGCGCCACGCCGGACGAACCGCAACCAGCGCTCCGGGGCCTGCCGGGTGGGCGGACCGGCCCCGACCGCCGGCACCTCGACATCGGGGGTCCGCCGCTCGAGCTCGAGGGTCGACGTCATGGCGACTCGAATCGGATCGGGAGGATCTCCGAGTAGCCGAACGGATAGAACTGCGTCGAGCTCACGAGATTGGCCTCGAAGTACACGGGATCGGTCGACGACTGCGTCCCCTTCACCACGAACGTGGCGATCCCCCGGCCGTTCGTGTACGCCACGACGGGGGTCTGGCCCTGCTGGGCGTCGTTGATGACCGCCTGGCTGTACTCGAGGCCCGCCTGGGCGTAGATGACCTGTCCGAGGTAGACGGGCACGCCGGTGCGCGAGACGGGCCGATCGAGGTTGTCGAGCAGCTGTGCCTGCAGCGTCACCGGTCGGCCGAGCGGAACGGGCGCGCTCACGGCGCTCGGCGTGAGCCCCACGTGCAGCACCGTCGGGACGAACGAACCGCTGCGGGAGAGGGTGCCGGGATGGGACGTGAAGGCCACCACCTGGAAGCCGCCCGTGACGGGTGGCTGGGACGGGAAGTTGGGTGACAGGAGCGTGTAGTGGACGCTTCGGTGCGGGGGCACGAGGGGCGGACCTCCTCGAGCCACCCAGAACGCCGTCAACACCCCCCCGCTCTCGACGGAGAAGGACGGGCGCTGTGGCGTGCCGGTGTGGTTGGTCACCTCGACGCCCACCACCACCACCGTCGCCAGCTGGCCCGACGTGCTGACCGAGGTGATGCGGACCGAGAGTGGCGGACGGCTGGTCAGGACGACGGCGAGGGCAACGAGCACGGCCAGTACCCCCCCGCCGAGCGCCCACCTGCCGTGGCGCCAGGGCACGGCGCGCCCGACCCGAGGCCTTCGCCGTTCCGCCCAGGGGATCCCCTGCGCGTCATGCCGCTCCCGGCCCGCCACGATGCCCCGCTGCACGGTGAATGCGGCAACGGCTGCCGCGGGCAGCAGGTTGACGAGGTAGCTGCCGAAGGAACGGCCGGAGAAGAAGAGGATCACGGCGGGACAGACGACCGCCCAGGTCTTGCTCGCCGGGTACGTCACGACGAAGGCGGCCAGCAGCGCCACGAGGACGACGAGCACCATCGCGCTGTATGCCGCCAACGACCCCCCGCCGATCCCGAGGAAGAGGCTCAGCCCGACCACCCCCTGCCCCGCCGGCACGGTCTGGCTCGTGATGGGCGTCAACACCCCGTGCACCCACTGGTGCGCGCTCAGGATGACAAAGGGGAGGTTGGGGACGAGGAAGGCGCCGAGGACGATGCCGAGGTAACGGAGGGCGTTCGTGCAGCCCCTCCGCACCGACTCGGACTTCCAGCCCTCGAGGCCGATCCCGGCGACGAGGAACGGGAGGACCAACCACGGCGTCTGCTTCACGGCCATGGCCAGCCCGAGCAGGATGGGGCCACGCCAGGCCCGCAGGCCGTGAGTGGACCCGAACCGGTCCCAGCGGTAGACGGCGCCGATGAGCAGGGGCACGAACAGTGCATCGGTCACGCCCCCGACGGCGTACCCGATGTAGGTGCCGAGGCTCCCCACCACGATCGCCATCGGGCGGACCGGCTTGGGCAGGAGCCAGAAGGCGAGCACGATCCCCGCCCCCCAGGCCAAGACGTTGACCACGACCGCCATCTGGGTGCTCCAGCCGGCGAGCAGGAAGGGCGAGTACACGAGGAAGGCCAGTGACGGGTAGGAGAGGGCGGTCACGGGGTGCCCGTCGAGCTGGAACGTGTAGGCGTTGGGTGGCAAGTGGAACAGCGCCATCGCCGGCGCCATGGAGTGCGCGTACGGGTTGAGCCCGTGCACGAGCAGTTGGGCGGCGTACTGGTCGAAGGCGATCTCGTCCGTGCCGTAGGCCGGAGCGGTCAGGATCTGGAGGTAGCTCCAGAGGAGCAGCGCGAGCACGGCCACCGCGAGGCTCCCCCACGCGAGTGTGCCGGCGAGGCGGCGGTTCGGGGTCTGCGTCGTCCAGCTGGCCGCCACGGTGGCGAGACCCCAGGCCCCGAGGAGGACGACGGGGAGGGCGACCCAGGGTCGGAGGTCGACGTAGCCGAACAGCTGGAACGCCCAAAAGATGAAGGTGATCCCGACGACCGTCCACCACGCCCGGGATGCGGGCGACCGGTCGGCCCGGGGCTCGTCGACGACGGGCTGGCTGCGCCGGTGCACGGGACGGACCCACGGCCGGCTCCACATCTCGCGGACGGCGACCGCGGTCGGGCTCTTCACCGTCCCGAGGGGTGCCCGCTCACGTGGGACCGATCCCTAACGGCCCGTCGCGAACAGCTGGATATTGCCGTAGCGCTGCGTGCCCACCATGTCGTAGAGCTGGCTCCCGTCGAGCGAGACCTGGACGTCCACCGTGTCGCCCGGAGCGGGAATGGCGGTCATCTGCCGCTGCGTCGCCACGTTGACGATCCCTACGTCGTCGCTCGCGCCGACCTGCTTCAGGACGTACAGCGTCGTCCCGTCGTTGGAGATCGCCAATCGTCGAGTCCCCTTCCCGACGGGAAAGCTGGACAAGAGCCGCCCCCCGGAGGTGGAGAAGACCTTGACGGTCCCGTCAGACTCGAGGGCGAAGAGCCGGGGCTGCGTGGGGTCGGGCTCGGCGGAGACCGTGTCGCCCGGGACCGGGATCTCGCTCGTGATCTGGGCGGTGAGGGAGCTCACCACGGTCACGGTGCGCGCCGTGGCGGTGCCGTCGAGGACGTAGAAGGTCGAACCGTCGCTACCCGCCGCCACGGCCTGCACGGGCCCCGGAACCGCCACCGTGTTCACCACGGATCCGTTGGCGGCGTTGAGGAGCTGCAGGGCTCCCGCATCGGAGCTCGCGAGCCCGAGCGCGAGGAGTCCAGAGGAGGACTCGACGACGTCCTGGGCGCCCCCGCTCACGGGGAGCACCGTCCTGGCCGTCGGCGATCCGTTCAACGCCACGGAGCGGAGGTTCTTGGACGCCGCCGACCCGGCCAGGAGCCAGAGGGTGCCGTTGGGCTGCGGACCGGTGCCGGCGATCAGCCCGGCCGGGCCGGCGATCACCCTCGCCGGCTTCGACGACTGGCGACCGTGCCCGGACGCCCCCGCCTCGCCAACCCACGACCCAAGGACGCATACCGCGGCGCTCACGAGCGCGAGCGACCGCGCCCTCACATGCCATCGCATTCTCGACGTGCCCCTCTTTCGCCAAAGCGGTCGGACTTTGACCGACGTCACTGTGCTCGAACCGGCGATCTCCTACCGCCGTCCGCGACCCGCCGCCGCCGCGCTCGTCGCGAGCTCGAAGTTGCGATTGCCGCCCACGCCGAACGACGTCGTGCCGCTGTTGACCGCGGCGGACACCCCCTGCAGGCTCGAACCCTCGAGCCGCAGCAACCTCGTGTCCGAACCGATGCCCGGTCCGGATACCGAAGCGGTCACGGCACCGGGGGGTGGCGTCACCGGCCTACCGTGCTCGAAGAAGCCGATCCCAAAACCGAGGAGTCGACGGTGCAACCCCGCAGGCAGCGGGGTCGGCGGATCTCCAGACCCCCCGGCTGGAGCCGACGCGTCGGTCACGACGACCTGGGTAGCCGCCGGGAAGGTGCCCGCCGGGATCGAGATCGTGACCGTGAACGAGCCGATCTTGCCGGTGCAGGTCAGGGCCGGCTCACTCTGCGGTTGGTACGTGCAGGTGAACCCGACTCGCCCCAGCAGGGCCTCGATGGCCTGCACGATCGGGGGCGGTCCGGTGTAGGACAGACCCGCCCCCGACGCCACGCTCGACGACGCGAGGCTCGGTATGGTCACACCACCGGCCACGACTCCTCCGGCCAAGGCGATGCTCCCGAGGAGCCTGCCCGCCGACCGCCGGGCAGGGCCGCAGCCCGCTCGGTGCGAGGATCGGGCAGCGACGCGACGGCTCGGCTGGTACGAGGGGTCTGCAAGCATTCTCTTGGGTCTCCCATCCTGGCCGGAAGCCCCGCGCCTCGTGCGGGGCCAACCTTGAGATACCCAAGCGGCGGGCTCGTATTCGTCCGAAGACCGCCAAGACGAAAATCATCCAGGAGCTGGGCGTAAACGCGCGGTGGCCCCGGGGCAGCGCGGCAGGTCCGGCACCGCCCCGGGGCCACCGGGGTTCAGATGATCGCCCTCACATCGCGATGGTTTCGTAGACGTCCACCGCGCCGCCTCCCTCGAGGACGGGGCAGCCCTTGGCCAGTCCCGCGGCCTGCGCCAGCGTGTCCGCGGTGACGATCGAGTACCCGCTGAGCGACGAAGCGCCACCTTGGGAGACCGAACCGTCAGAGGCCACCGAGGACGACGGGCCAAACGGATTGCCGACGTCGACGACGGCGTCGCCGAGCGATCCGAACCAGCTCATCCAGACCTGCATGGCCTTCTCCTGCTCCTCGGGCGTCGCCGCCATCCCCGCACCGCCCCGGTAAGCCAACACGTACTTCGCCATCGTCCGTTTCCTTTCTCTCCGTCTCTGTCGGTCGTGCACTGCACTCACCACTTACGACGGGGCAGACGGTTCAAATCGACAGGCCGGCGCGACTTTTCGCGGAGGGTCGGGCTTGTGGGGCCGGGTTCTCGTGCAGGGCCGGGGCCCGGCGCTCAGCGCCGCGTGCGGGAGCGACACCGCATGACGCGGCGACCGAGCAGCTCCTGCGTCGCCCCGACGACCGCCACCAGGAGGAGGCCGACGACGGCGGCGCCCACGGGCACGTCCCGCCAGACGACCGCCGCCAGGCCGGCGGCCAAGCCACAGAGGGCCGCGGCCAAGAGGGCCACACGCACCCGCCGCGCTCGGCGTCGCGAGCGGCGCGCGGCGGCGTGCACCAGCTCACGCAGCGTCTCGGCGTCCTGGGGACGCGCGCTCGGATCGGTGGCCAGCGAGCTTGCCACCACCGATCGCCACGCCCCCCGGAGGCGCCACGCCGACAGCGGCGAGAGCCCGCCGGCGGCACCGGCGATGCGCCCCGGAGGCCCGCCCACCAGGCACTCGTGGAGCAGCGCACCACATGCGAAGACGTCGCTGCGCTGGTCGACCGGCCGCCCGGCCGCCGCCTCGGGGCTCACGTAGCCCGGGCTCCCGCCACGACCACGAGCCCCGGCCGCGCTGGCACTGCCGAAGTCGAGCAGCATCGAGGGGCCACGCGACGCGACACGCACGTTCTCCGGCTTGACGTCGCCATGGACCAGGCCCTGTCGATGCACGTGGACGAGCGCCTGCAGCGCGCCGTCGACCAGGTCGAGCACCTGGTCGGGCGCCAATCGCCCCGCCCTCGCGAGCACCTGCCGCAGCGAGGCGCCCTCGACGTGCTCCATGACCGCCACCGGGAAGGGACCGCCGTCGAGCAGCAGCTCGTGCACGGGAACCACGCAGGGGTGACGCAGCCGTCCGGCCACCTCCGCCTCCCACTGCGACCTCGAGACGCCATCGGCCCCGGAGCCCGATCCGTCGTACACCTTGAGCGCCACCCGGCGCGCCGCCGGACGGTCCAGGGCGAGGTACACGGTCGACGTGGCTCCCTGCCCGATCACGCCGAGCAGGCCGAAACGGCCGAGGGAGTGCCCGCAACCCACGCAGTGCAGGTCGCCCGGCACGGCGGGATTCCCGCAGGACGGGCAGGATCCCGCCGGCTCGATCGGGACCTCGGACTGGACCAGGCGGACCGGTGGCCTATCGCGGCAGGCGGTGCCGGACCCCGGGCTCGACGCGGACACCAGAGGCTTGGGGACCGGCCCTTGCCGAACCGCGGGGCCTCAGTACCGGTAGTGGTCGGGCTTGTACGGCCCCTCCACCGGCACGCCCAGGTAATCCGCCTGGTCGGTCGTGAGCTCCGTCAGGTGCGCCCCAAGGGCACCCAGGTGGAGGCGGGCCACCTTCTCGTCGAGGTGCTTGGCCAGCACGTAGACGCGCCGCTCGTACTGCTCGGGCTTCGTGAAGAGCTCGACCTGGGCGATGGTCTGGTTGGCAAAGGAGGTCGACATCACGAAGCTCGGGTGTCCGGTGGCGTTGCCCAGGTTGAGCAACCGGCCCTCCGAGAGCACGATGATCGAGTGGCCGTCGTCGAACCGCCACTCGTCGACCTGGGCCTTGATCCGGATCCGCTCGATGCCGGGAGTCTCCGCAAGCCCCGCCATGTCGATCTCGTTGTCGAAGTGACCGATGTTCCCGACGATGGCCTGGTGCTTCATCCGTACCATGTCTGCGGCCGTGATGACGCTCCGGTTGCCCGTCGCCGTCACGAAGATATCGGCGGTCTCGACGACGTCGTCCAGCGTCGCCACCTGGTACCCGTCCATCACGGCCTGCAGCGCGCAGATCGGGTCGATCTCGGTGACCACCACTCGGGCCCCCTGGCCCCGCAGCGACTCGCAGCACCCCTTGCCCACGTCGCCGTAGCCGCAGACCACGGCGACCTTGCCGCCGATCAAGACGTCCGTGCCCCGCTTGATCCCGTCGATGAGTGAGTGCCGGCACCCGTAGCGGTTGTCGAACTTGGACTTCGTGACCGCGTCGTTGACGTTGATGGCGGCGAACAGGAGCGTGCCGGCCTCCTGCATCTGGTACAGGCGGTGCACGCCCGTCGTGGTCTCCTCGGTCACCCCCCGGATGCCCGCCGCGATCTTGGTCCATCGCCCCGGCTCCTCCGAGAGGGACCTCTCGAGGAGGGCGAGAACCACCCGGTACTCTTCGGAGTCGGCCGGCCCCGGCGCAGGAACGGCGCCGGCCTGCTCGAACTCCGCGCCGCGGTGGACCAGCAGCGTCGCGTCGCCGCCGTCGTCGAGGATCATGTTGGGACCCTCGCCGTCGCCCCAGACGAGAGCCCGCTGCGTGCACTCCCAGTACTCCTCGAGCGACTCCCCCTTCCAGGCGAAGACCGGGACGCCCCGGGGCTCGTCGACGGAGCCGTGCGGTCCGACCACGACGGCGGCCGCCGCGTGGTCCTGGGTCGAGAAGATGTTGCAGGACGCCCAGCGCACCTCGGCACCGAGCGCCAGCAGGGTCTCGATCAGCACCGCCGTCTGCACGGTCATGTGCAGGGATCCCGTGACCCGCGCGCCGCGCAGCGGCGAGGACCCGGCCAGCTCCTCGCGAAGGGACATGAGGCCCGGCATCTCGTGCTCGGCCAGGCGGATCTCGTTGCGGCCGAACTCGGCGAGGCCGAGGTCGGCCACCCGGTACTCGAGACCGCTCACGGCAACAGAGGTGGTCAACGTCACGTCATTGAACGTAGCAGTCGGGCAACAATACGGATCGTGAGCACCACCCGACCCTCCACCAGCTGGCAGAGCCGCGTCGACCCCGAGCTCGCCTCGGTCCTGCCCTATATGCCCAGCATGGACCTGTCCGACGTGCCAAAGGCGCGCGAGAGCCTGCAGCAGCTCGTGGGGCAGTCCCCGCGAGAGCTGGCCGGCGCCGAGCGTCTCGACGTGGCCGACCACCTCGCCCCGAGCCTGGACGACGGCCCACCGGTGCCGGTCCGCGTCTACCGCCGGCGGGACCTCCCACGCTCCGCCCCGGGGATCGTGTGGTTCCACGGCGGTGGCTTCGTGCTCGGGAGCGTCGAGCTCGAGCACCTCTCGACGGCGCAGCTGGCCCTGGACCTCGACGTCGTCGTGGTGTCGGTCGAGTACCGGCTCGCCCCGGAGGACCCGTTCCCCGCCGGGATCGACGACTGCTTCGCGGCGCTCGTGTGGACCGCGGAGGAGGCGGTGGACATGGGGATCGACACGGGCCGACTGGCGGTCGGCGGCATGAGCGCCGGCGGCGCCCTGGCCGCGGCGGTGGCGCTGCGCTCGCGCGACCAGTCGGGTCCCGAGCTGTGCTTCCAGCTGCTCGGCATCCCCGTCCTGGACGACCGGCTCGACACGCCCTCGATGCTCGAGTTCGAGGACACCCCCCTGTGGAATCGCCGGCTGGCCATCCAGAGCTGGGCGCACTACCTCGGCGAGCCGCTCACCGAGGGCCCGGCGCCCGTGCGGGACCACGTCTCGCCCTACGCGGCGCCGGCACGGGAGCCGAACCTGGCAGGGCTCCCGCCCGCGTACGTCTCGACCGGCGAGCTCGATCCCCTGCGCGACGAGGGCATCGCCTACGCCGCTCGGATGGTCCAGGCCGGGGTGTCGGTCGAGCTCCACAACTTCCCGGGGGCCTTCCACGGGTCGAGCCTGGTGACGGGCGCCACCGTCTCAAAGCGCATGAACGAGGACGTCCGGGCCGCCCTGAGACGGGGCCTCCGCCTCGACGGCTGACCGCGTGACGCCGGGCACCCCCGGTGCCAGAGTGGGGGCGTGAGCGACACACGACGCTACGGCATCACGATCCCCTTCGACGTCCCGCTGCACGAGCACCGCAGCTGGTTCGAGGAGTTGACGCAGCTCGGGTACACGGACCTGTGGTCGGCCGAGGTCGACGGGACGGACGGGTTCACCCCCCTGGCCCTCGCCGCGGCATGGAGTCCCACGCTGCAGCTCGGCGTGGCGGTCGCCCCCGCCTTCACCCGGGGACCGGCGCTGCTCGCGCAGACCGCCGCCGCACTCGCGGAGTCGGCACCGGGACGCTTCACCCTCGGCATCGGGACCTCCTCCGAGGCGATCGTCCAGCGCTGGAACGGGATCGAGTTCAAGGACCCCTATGTCCGCGTTCGCGACACCCTCCGGTTCCTGCGGGCGGCGTTCGCCGGGGACAAGGTCGACATGGTGACCGATTCGTTCCGGGTGCACGGCTTCCGGCTGGGAAGGCCGCCGGCGTCGCCGCCACCGATCTTCCTCGGGGCCCTCAGGGCCGGAATGTTGCGGTTGGCCGGCAGCGAGGCCGACGGCGTGATCCTCAACTGGCTGTCGGCCGACGACGTGTCCACCGTGCTCCCCCACCTCGGTCCGCGGCGAAGCGAGCTCGAGGTGGCGGCGCGCATCTTCGTCTGCCCGACCGACGACGAGCAGCTAGCGCGACACGTCGGCCGCCGGATGATCGCGGCCTATCTCAACGTGGACGCCTACGCCGAGTTTCACCGGTGGCTCGGGCGCGGACCCCTCCTCGAGGGCATGTGGGACGCCTGGGCCACTGGCGACCGAAAGCGCGCCCTCAGCGAGATCCCCGACGAGGTGGTCGACTCGCTGCTGGTTCACGGGAGCCCCGCCGAGTGCCGGGACCACGTGCTGCGCTACGTGGAGAGCGGGGTGACGATCCCCGCCCTCCTCGTGGTGCCGGTCGGGATCGAGCTGAAAGATGCCATCCAGGGCCTGGCGCCCGAGGGCCCCCCGTCCCACGGCCGCGGCCGGCAATGACCCCGACGGATGGCGTCGCGCCCCCACCGGCCGGCGGAATCGACTTCCGGGCGCACTCGGTGCGCCAGCTCGCGGCCCAGGTCCGCTCCGCGGATCGTTCCGCGACCGAGCTCGTCGCTGCGGCCCTGGCGCGCATCGAGGCACTCGATCCCTCGATCGGTGCCTTCGTCGCCGTCGACGGCGAACGGGCCTTGGAGCAGGCCGCGGCGGTCGACCAGCTGGTCGCGGCCGGGGGCGATCCCGGACCTCTCGCGGGCATCCCGCTCGCCGTCAAGGACCTCGAGGACGCGGCCGGCTACCCGACGACGCACGGATCCCCGCTGCACCGGGATCCCGCTCCGGCCGTGGCCGACTCGGCACACGTGGCACGGCTCAGAGCGGCGGGCTGCGTCGTCGTCGGCAAGACCAACACCCCCGAGTTCGGATGGACCGCCCACACCGCCAACGCGGTGTTCGGGATGACCAACAACCCCTGGGACCTCGACTACTCGCCGGGAGGTTCCTCCGGCGGCTCCGCGGCGGCGCTGGCGGCCGGGATGGTCCCCCTCGCCACGGGCTCGGACGGGGGCGGCTCGATCCGCATCCCCTCGTCGTGCTGCGGTCTTTCCGGGGTGAAGACGTCGATGGGCCGGGTCCCCACGGGTGGGCCCGAGGCTCCGGACTGGCCCGACCTCTCCGTCCGGGGACCAATGGCTCGGCGTGTCGCCGACATCGTCGCGGCGCTCGACGTCGTGGTGGGCCCGGAGGCGACCGACCTGCGTTCCCTGCCCCGCCCGGAGGCGTCTTGGCCGGCCGTCCTCGACCGGCCCAGCCCGCCGGCGAGGATCGCCTGGTCCCCCACCCTCGGTTATGCGCCCGTCGACCGCGAGGTCCTCTCGATCTGCGAGCGTGCCGTACGGGTCCTCGAGTCCCTCGGCTCGGAGGTCGTCGTCCTCGACACGGTCTTCGACGAAGACCCCGTGGACGACTGGATCGTCATGACCGGCGCCTATCTCCTGCGGTCGCTCGCCCCGCTCAGGAAGCTGCCCGGCTGGGACGACCTGCACCCCAATCTCGAGCTCATGCTGCGGGGCGCCGAGACGCTGAGCGCGGTCGACTTCCTCCGGGCCGCCGACCGGTGCCACGAGATGAACGTTCGGCTCGTCGAGCTGTTCCACGACGTGCGGTTGCTCGTGACGCCGACCCTGGCGGGGCCGCCACCCCCGCAGTCACTCGGCGGGTCCGGGCTCGTCAATGGGCACCGGGACGTCAACTGGGTCCGCTTCACCTACCCGTTCAACATGACGCGCTCCCCGGCGGCGACCGTCTGTGCGGGGACGACGCGCAGCGGGCTGCCCGTCGGTCTCCAGCTGGTCGGGCCGAGCCACGCAGACCTGGTGGTGCTCCGCTCTGCGGCGGCCCTGGAGGAGGCACTCGGCTGGAGCGAGCTCGCTCCCGTCGAATAGCCGGCTGCGCGGTTCGTCGCCCTCGACTAGTCGTCGGCGGTCACGCCGGCCAGAATCTCGGCGAACCGCTCCTTGGCGGCCCGGCGCCGGGTCGGCACGTGCTCGGTGGGGACGGCGGTCGGCGTGTAGCCCTTGAGCGTCCTCCGGGCCACCGTGGCGCGATGGACCTCGTCCGGTCCGTCGTAGATCCGTGCCGCCCGAGCGGCGCGGTACATGGACTCGAGGGGAAGGTCGGTCGAGAAGCCCAGCGCGCCGTGCACCTGTATGGCCCGGTCGATCACGTTGTACAGGACTCCGGCCCCCCAGTACTTGATGATCGCGATGTCCGTGCGCGCCGCGGCCGCACCCTCTCGGTCCATCTTCCAGGCCGCCCTCAGGGTCAGCAGTCGCGCCGCCTCCATCTCGGCGAGGGAGTCGGCGACCCAGTTCTGGACGGTCTGCTTCTCGGCGAGCAGCGACCCGTGGGCGAATCGGGAGACGGCGCGCTCGCAGAGCATGTCGAAGGCGCGCCTCGACTGCCCCAGCCATCGCATGCAGTGGTGGATCCGACCCGGGCCCAGCCGCTTCTGGGCCAGCACGAACCCCTCGCCCTCGTGGCCGACGAGGTTGGCGACGGGGACCCGAACGTCCCGGTAGGCGATCTCGGCGTGGTTGCCGAACCGCCCGTAGGACTCCTCCGGGTCCTCCATGGTCGCGACGTCACGCACGATCTCGACCCCTGGCGTGTCCACCGGCACGATGATCATCGAGCTGCCCTGGTACGGGTGGACGTTGGGATTGGTCACCGCCATGACGATCAGGAAGTCGGCGACCGAGCCGTTGGTCGTGAACCACTTGCGTCCGTTGATCATGTACTCCTCCCCGTCGCGCACCGCCCGCGTCTCGAGCAGCGTCGGGTCCGACCCGGCCGTCTGCGGCTCGGTCATCGAGAACCCGCTCCGCAACCTGCCGTCGAGGAGCGGGCGCAGCCAGCGCTCACGCTGGTCCTCCCGGCCGGTGCTGGCCGTCCCGATGGCCAGCAGCTCTGCGTTACCCGAGTCGGGGGCGTTGTTGCCGAACGCGAGCGGCCCGTACGGCGATTGGCCGAGGATCTCGTGCATGAGGCCGAGGGTCACCTGACCCGCACCCATCCCTCCGAGGTCGGGGGGGAGGTGGGCCGCCCAGAGCCCGCGGGCCCGGACCTCGTCCTGGAGGGGGGCGATGACCCTGAGCAGCTGGTCGTAGTCCAGGTCGAGCGTCTCGAGCGGGAAGACCTCCTCCCGCACGAAGTCCCGCATCCAGCCCAATCTCTCCTCGAGCTCCGGCTCGGTTGAAAAATCCCAGCTCATCGGCCTCTCCTGACTCTCGCGGGGCGGGGACCCGGCGGGCCACTCCCTCTCCGGCCACTACCTTTGGCCGCATGCAGGCTGACGTCCAGACGGATCCCCCGCGCACCGAGGTGCACCTCGGCCGGAACCCCGGCCGATCCACGGCGCTGACCCCCGAGCAGCGGCGCCTGGTCGGGCAGGCGGAGGACGCGCTGTTGGACGATTCCCGCCTGCTGACATCCGAGGAGATCGCCTCCCTGGCCGCCCTTCCCGACAGCGGGGTCACGGCCCTCGCCGCGCTGGCCCACCAGGTGCGCCTGGCCTGGTGCGGACCGGGCGTGGAGGTCGAGGGGATCCTCTCGGCCAAGACCGGGGGGTGCCCGGAGGACTGCCACTTCTGCTCCCAGTCCTCCCGATTCGACTCGCCGGTCAAGGCCACTCCCTTCCTCGACACCGACGAGGTGTTGAGCGTTGCCCGCGAGACCGCGGCGCTCGGCGCCTCGGAGTTCTGTCTCGTGCTGGCGGTGCGCGGGCCCGACGAGCGGACCCTCCGGCGCATCCTCGATCTCGTGCCCCTCGTGAGAGACACCACGGGACTCAACGTCGCCGTGAGCGCGGGGATCCTCGACCCCGACCAGGCCAGGCGTCTGGCCGAAGGTGGTGTCCACCGTTACAACCACAACGTCGAGACGGCCCGCTCGTTCTTTCCCGAGATCGTGACCACCCACACCTGGGAGGAGCGCGCCGAGACCTGCCGGCTGGTGCGCCAGAACGGGATGGAGCTGTGCTGCGGAGCCCTGCTCGGCATGGGCGAGTCCGACGAGCAGCGGGTGGAGCTGCTGCTCCAGCTCCGGGAGCTCGAACCCACGGAGGTCCCGCTCAACTTCCTCTCGGCCCGACCGGGCACGCCGCTGGCCGATCGTCCGGTCGTCGACGCCTGGGAGGCCATCCGATGGATCGCACTCTTCCGCCTGGCCCTTCCCGGGGTCATCCTGCGCTATGCAGGCGGGCGCGAGATCACGCTGCGCGAGCTGCAGGCGATGGGTATGACCGCCGGCATCAACGCGCTGATCGTCGGCAACTACCTGACGACGCTCGGTCGCTCGCCCGACGAGGACATCCGGATGCTCCGCGACCTGAGGATGCCGATCGCCGCGTTGACGTCAGCCTTTTAGGGTGAGCCACTGCACCGGCTGCGGGCGCCCGGCAGACCGGTGCCCGGGGTGCCTCCCCGACATGGACCCGCCCCGGTACTGCCCGGAGTGCGGCCACCGGATGTCGGTGCGGGTCAGACCGTCGGGATGGACGGCCCGTTGCCCGTCCCACGGAGAGATGACCTCCGGTGAGTGAGCACCCGATCGGCCAGGGCCTCCTCGTGGCCGGGCACCCACAGCACATCCAGGCCGCAACGATCGGCGAGCCACGACCGGTTCGCCCGGTGCAGCGGATCACGGTCCTCGTATCGATTGAGCACCACGACCATGTCCCCGGTGGACCGCTCGGCGGACGGCTCGGCGCTCCGCAACAGGGCCTCGACGCTCAGGCGCACCACGTTGATGGTGCCGAGGCCGGCGTCGGCCACCAGGATCACGTCGTCGGGCCGGAGGCGGGCCACGAGGTCCACTGCGTCCCCGTCCGCGGCCTGGGGCGATCGGACTCCCCCGGCGACTTCGACGATGCCCACGGTCGGCCCGGTCGGCCCGGTCGGCCCGGTGCTCGATCCCGGGGTCGGCCAGCGCAGCTCACGTTCGAGGTCGGCCAGCGTGAAGGATGGACGGCCGAGCGCTTCGGCAGCCATCGGCGGCGCCATCGGCACCTCGTACCAGCGCCACGGCGGACAGACCTCCTCGGCGGCGCATCCCGCCGCTGCAGCCAGCCGACCGGCGTCGGTGCCACCGGCCGGGGTGCCGGCATCGAAGGACTGCGCTGGCTTGCGCGGCACCACCAGGACGCCCCTCGCCCGTAGCCCCTTCGTCAGACGCGTGGCGACCCAGGTCTTGCCGACCTCGGTGCCCGTGCCCGCCACCACCACGAGCCGATCGGGCCGCAACCCGCTCAACCCTTCGGGGGTTCCGGCCAACCGAGCTCGGCGAGGGCGGCGGCGAGGCGCTCGACCTCCTCGTCACGGTGGATGGCCGACAGGGTGACCCTCAGGCGGCTCGTGCCGGGCGGGACGCTCGGCGGGCGGATGGCGGGAACCCAGATCCCCTGCTCGAGGAGGGCCTTCGAAGCCGAGATGGCCGCTTCCTCGGAACCGAGCACCACCGGCAGTATCGGGGTCGGGTGGCCGGGCGAGAGGCGTCGGACCAGATCCGCGAGCCGCCGGCGCAGACCGTCGCCCTCCTCGGAGCAAACGACGTCGAGGGCCGCCAGGGCAGCCGCGGCGTCCGCCGGGCTCAACGCGGTCGAGAAGATGTAGGGCCGGGCGCTGTTGACCAGGACGTCGATGGCGGGACGGGGCCCCGCGACGAAACCGCCGAGGGAGCCGAGGGTCTTTGACAGGGTCCCGACGCGCAGCACCATCGTCGCGTCCCGCTCGTCGATCGAGAGGTCCGGGCCCAGCACGGCGTGAGCCTCGTCCAGCACCAAGAGGGCGTCGTGCTCCCGGCACAGCGAGCACAGCTCGGGGAGGGGCGCCACGTCGCCGTCCATCGAGAAGACGCTGTCGGTCACCACGATCGACGGCCCCTCGCTGGCCTCGAGCAGCTTGGCCAGCTGCTCCATGTCCCCGTGCGGGTAGACGGTGACCTCGGCCCTCGAGAGGCGGCACCCGTCCACGATCGACGCGTGGTTGAGCTCGTCGGAGAACACCTGGGTCCCGGGAGTCCCGAAGCAGGTGAGCACGGCGAGGTTGGCGGCGAAGCCGGTGGGCAGGCAGACAGCCGCCTCGGTGGACTTCCACCGGGCGAGGCGGGACTCGAGCTCGTCGTGCACGGGACGTGACCCGGTCACGAGACGTGACGCCCCCGAGCCCGCGCCCCAGCGATCCAGCGCCCCGTGTGCCGCCTCGACCACCTCGGGGTGTGCGCTGAGCCCCAGGTAGTCGTTGGAGGCGAAGGAGACCAGGTCCGCCTCACCACCCGCGAGCCGACCTCGGGGCCCGAGGGCGTCGAGCGTCCTCGGAGCACGCCACCGGCCGGCTCGGCGCACCTCCTCCAGGCGGTCCTGGATCCGGTCGTCCCAGCTCACCCGTTCGACCCGGTGCACACCTCGTCGAGGGCGGCGCACAGCGCCCCGACCAGCCGTCGGATCTCCGGAGCCGTGATGGTGAGCGGCGGCATGACGACCACCACGTCGCCGAGGGGGCGCAGCAACACCCCCCGGCGCACCGCTCCCGCGCACACGAGCCGCCCCCAGCGACCGGGGGCGACTGGTGAATCCAGCTCCACGCCGACCATCAGCCCGCGCCGGCGCACCCCCCTCACGCCGGGATGGGTGGCGACCCTCTCCGAGAGCAGCGCTCCGAGCTGCTCCCCCCGCTCCGCCACGTTGGCGAGCACGGGCTGGTCGCGGAGGATCTCCAGATGGGCGAGCGCGACCGCGGCGGCAAGCGCGTTGCCCCCGTAGGAGTGACCGTGAAAGAAGGTGCGGGCTCCGAGGTCCTCGCCCAGGAAGGCCTCGTAGACGTGGCCGGACGCCACGGTTGCCGACATGGCGAGGTAGCCGCCCGTGATCCCCTTTCCGAGGCACATCAGGTCGGGGTTGAGGCCGCACTGCTCGCTGGCGAACAGGGTCCCGGTGCGACCGAACCCGGTGGCGACCTCGTCGCAGACGAGGAGGGTCCCCGCCCGCCGGCATGTCTCGCCCAGCCTTTCGACGTCGGCCGGATCGGCGCAGAGCATCCCCGAGGCCCCCTGGACCAGGGGCTCGATGACGACGGCGGCCAGCTCACCGGCGTGCGCCTCCACCGCGGCGCACGCCTTGTCGCTCCAGGAGGGCTCGGCGTAGCCGGGCGTGCGCAGCACGGGGAAGCGGAGCGGGTCGAAGACCGAGGACTGGAACCCGCCGTCGCCAAGGGAGAGGGCGCCGATGGTGTCGCCGTGGTAAGCGTCCCCCAGCGCGAGGAACCGGTGGCGTTCGGGCCGTCCGACGTTGGACCAGTATTGGAAGGCGATCTTGAGCGCCTGCTCGACGGCCGACGCGCCGTCCGAGGCGAACAGGAAGCGGGGGCGGTCGACGGGCACCACGGCGGCGAGCGCCTCGGCGAGCTCGACCACCTTGGACGCACCGTTCCCGAGCATCGTCGCGTGGGCGACCCGGCCCGCCTGCTCGACGAGTGCGGCGTCGAGCTCCGGCACGCGATGACCGAGGGTGTTGACCCACAGCGACGAGATGGCGTCGAGGTAACGACGACCCTCCACGTCGATGAGCTCGCGGCCCTCGGCGCGCTCCACGATGATGGGAGCGTTGTCCCCGAAGGCCGACATCTGCGTGAAGCCATGCCAGACGACCGCCTCGTCCCGCCTCGACCAGCGCAGGGAGGCGGCGACCTCGTCCCCGTCGTGGCCCACTGCCGTGCTGCTCTCGGGTGGCTCGGTCATCGGTAGATTCTCCGCCAGCCGGGGGGCGGCACGCCACCGAGGAGGGCACCGGTCCAGCTCACGGGGCCGAACGATCCAAGCCGCCCCCGTGCAAGACTGGATCTCATGGATCGGATCGGGGTCGTCGACACGATGTTCGCTCGTTACGACATGGGATCCGAGGCGGTGGACGAGCTCTCGTCGTGCCCGGGCTTCGGCACCCGCTTCGAGACCGTCCGCCGTACCGTGCCGGGCTTCAAGGACCTCGGCGTGGCGGCGAAGAAGCTGATCCAAGAGGAGGGGTGCAAGGCCGTGGTCGCCCTGGGCATGCCCGGACGCGCACCCATCGACAAGGCCTGCGCGCACGAGGCGTCGCAGGGGATCATGCTGGCCCAGCTGATGACCAACACCCACGTCCTCGAGGTCTTCGTCCACGAGGACGAGTCCGACGATCCCGAGGTCCTTGCCGCGGTCTGCCGCGACCGATCCCGCAAGCACGCCCGCAACGCCTACTGGCTGCTGTACGAGCCCGACCAGCTGGTGCGTCGGGCCGGCCAGGGCGTCCGGCAGGGCTTCGCCGACGCCGGCCCCGTGCTGACCGCCGACCGGGGCTGAATGCTCGACGCCGAGGCGGCGCTCACGGCCGCCGAGAAGGCGGTGGGTGCAAGCGTCGACCGGTCCGCCGACTGGGTCCGGGCGCTGCGGCTGCTCGTCGCAAGCGCAGACGGGGAGGGCGGGTTGACGCCGGCGGGTCGCTCCCAGCTCGTGGCGAAGATCGAGCTGCTGGCGGGCGAGCGCCTGAGGGCCGAGCAGATCCTCTTCGCCGAGCCCGAGATCGCCCGGCGTCCCCTCGCCGTGCGCTTCGCGGTGGCCGGCATGGGACGCTCCGGGACGACGCTGCTGCATCGCCTGCTGAGCTGCGATCCCGACGTCGAGTTCCTGGCCACGTGGCAGGCGATGCACCCCGTGCCCACCTACCCTCAGGCGTCCGAGGCAGAGGACCCGCGTCGGCGACAGACCCGGGAGTGGGTCGAGGAGCTGGCCCGCACCTCGCCCGAGACGCTCCGCATCCACCCGATCCAGGCGGACGCTCCGGAGGAGGAGGTCTTCTTGCTCCAGCACTCGTTCGCCTCGATGCTCTTCGCCCTGAGCGCACCCTTGCCCTCCTACTCCCAATGGCTCAACGGCACGGACCACTCCGCCGCCTACCGATTCGCACTGGACCTGGTCCGGCTCAACGAGTGGGCGGCCGGGGCCGACGCCGGCCGGCCGCGGATCATGAAGTCGCCGCAATTCCTGCTGGACCTCGACGTGGTCCTGCGCGAGATGCCCGATGCGCTCGTCGTGCAGACCCATCGCGACCCGCTCGACCTCGTGGGGTCCTATTGCAGCACCTACGCGGCGTCGCGACGCCGTGCCGTCGAGAATCTCGACCCGGTCGCCCTCGGCGCCGAGCGTCTCGAGAACCTGGAGCTCATGGCGAGGCGAGGCATGGCCGTGCGGGAGCGGTGGGACCCGGCGAGGTTCTGCGACGTCCGCTATGCAGACCTTGTGGGCGATCCCCTCGGCACCGTCGAGCGCATCTACCGAAGCGCCGGGCTCAGCGTGAGCGAAGCGGCGAGGGACTCGATGTCGGCGTGGCTGTCCGCCAACCCTCAGCACGGGGCGGGGCGCCACGACTACTCCCTCGCCGACTACGGCCTCGACCGCACCATGGTCCTCGAGCGCTTCGCCGCCTACATGGAGCGATACGGGATCTCGGTGGAACGGTGAGCGGGCCCGCCGCCGACGGACCGGCCCCCTCGTACGGCGGCTGGGTCGAAGCGGCGCGCCGGGCGAGGGCCGACCTCTTCGAGGGTCGGGGCGACCTGGATCCGATCGACCTCGAGGACGCCGCCACGTTCCTGGCCGCACTCCTGGAGGGCAGCCTCCAATTCCTTCACGGCGATCCCGCCCGGCCGGCGTTCATTCCCTGGGTCACGCCGACCCGCCGATGGATGGACAACGGACGCGACTCCCTCTACTCGATCGCCGCGGTCGACGGCGATCACCGCTACCGCATCACGGGGCGGCGCGGCGACGAGTGCTACCTCTCCCTCACGCTGTACGCCGGCGACCCGGGCCATCCCCAACGGGTCGTGACCAACGTGAACCACCGGGATCTCGCCGTCGGGCACGGGGACGAGTACGCCCTCGAGCTCGACCCTCCCGAGGACGCCTGCTACGTCATCCGGCGCCAGTACCTCCACCAGCCGCTGACCGAGATCCCCGGGACGACCGGCATCGAGGTGGTGGCGGGCACGGACGGTTCGGCGTCGGGCCCGCACCCTCCCGGCGCCACCGAGGCACAGCGTTGGCAGGCCGCGACCGGCTTCCTCACCGCGATGACCCGCCGGCCGGCGTCAGGGGGATCCCCGCCCCCTTGGGTGAGCACGACGGCCAACGAGATGGGCGACCCCTCGCGCTGGGACCCCTCGCACGGTGGTGGCCGCGGCACCCCCGACCAGGTCTACGCGATGGGCCCGTACGACCTCGGGCAGGACGAGGCGCTCGTCATGGACGTGCGGTTTCCCGAATGCGCCTACGCGAGCGTCGCCCTCTGGAATCGCTTCTCGCAGACGGTCGACGCCCGGTTCCACCGGAGCACCGTCAACCACCGCGAGGCGGTGCCGAGTCCCGACGGCAACGTGCGCATCGTCGTCGCGCATGGCGACCCGGGCACACCCAATTGGCCTGGACGCCGGCGGCAGGAAGCGGGGCTCGGTCTTCTGGCGGTTCCTCCTCGCCGAGCACCCCCCACCTCCCATCGAGTCTCGCGTGGCCGGCCTCGACGAGGTCAGGGCAGCCGGTCGCCCGGGCGCTCACTGACGGGCGGGGCGCCGATGAGCCGGCCGGAGATGACCCGGCCGGAGATGATCCGGTCGGCGACGATGCCCGTGGCGAGACCCGCGACGACCGCGACACCGGGGCCGAGCGCCAGGGCCACCATGCTGCCGTTCCACAACAGCCCAAAGGCGATCTCCAGGCCGAACGACACGGGCACGGCCACGTAGAAGGCCCGGCGGGAGAGCAGCAACCGCACGCGCTGGGACCTCGTGGACCATAGAAGAAAGGTGGCGCAGGCGACCAGGGACGCGGCCACGCCGACGGCGAGGAGCAGGTCCTCGGGGGGCCGGTAGGCGGCGCCGTACAGCAACGAGATGGCGGGCCCGCCCAGCAGGGCGAGCCCCAACGTGGCCACCCCGCACACGACGGCGGTCAGGAGGAGACCGGTCAAGGCCGGCCGGATCGTGTCCCGGCTGCCGGCCATGGAGGGGACGTAGGCCGCGGCGATCGGTGCGGCCATGAAGAGGATCGCCCCCCCGACGACCTGGGCGACGCCGAAGATCCCCGCCGGCGTGGACGCCAGGTAGTGGCGGGCGAACACGAGTGCCAGGATCCAGGTGGCCCAGAGGCCGGCGCCGAGCATCCCCCCGATCAGGCCCTCCGTCGATTCGTCGAGCCGGGCCCGTCCACGGACCCTCGACGCCGGCCCGGGATCGGGATCCTCCCCGACGAGCGGGGCGACCGACATCGCCGTCGAGGCGATCGGGGGATCGAGCGGATCGGTACCCCTGGCGTCCCCGCCGCGGAGCCGGCCTCCGTCCGCAGCCTGGAAGCGGCGAGCCACGATCAAGGCCAGCACGCCCGCCGAGCCCGTCGAGATGATCGAGGAGGTCAGCGCCATCGTCGTCGTCTCGTGGCCTCCGGCCAGAGCGGCGAACAGCACGAGGCGGACGCTCACGCCGAACAGGACGGTGACCGCGAGCGTCCGGAAGTGACGGCCCCCGTTGAGCACACCGAAGGGCACGGCCTGGCCCACCGTCACGAACACGTAGACGCAGGCGAGGAACATGTCGAGCTGGCTGTCGACGTGCACGAACTCCCCGATCGGGCGGCAGAAGACGACCAGGAGCACCAGCGGGCCGACTACCGAGACCAGCGGCACCAGCTTGCGCAGCTCGGCCTCCACGGTGCTCCCGCCCTGCGCCACGTGCCGTGCCGCGGCGTACTGGAATCCCGAGCTGAGGACCCCGGCCAGCACGCCGAAGGAGAGGAAGAGCGAGGTGACGCCATAGCTGCCGACGGAGCTCTTGCGGGCCACGAGCGTGTGGAAGGCGAGGTTGCCGACCAGGTTGAAGGCCGTCGCGCAACCGAGGATCACGGCCGCCATCTGCGGCGTCACCGGGGAGAGCCCGCCCTTGCTCCAGTGCAGTACCGCCGAACCCCCCGTCGTGCGGCTCGCCCTCGAGGCGCCGGCGGGAAGGGGGTCGGCCAGACCCGAGGACCTCGGCTCGTGCACGCGCCGGCTGGTCGCCCGGGCCATGGGCATTCACTCTACGGCCGGCCCGGGGGCGGGACCGAGACAAGGCCCACCCGGTCTGGGGGTGGACCGGGTGGGGGCCCGACGTAGGGTCCCGCGAGTAGACAGGGGGGCCATGACCCGCTGGAACCTCGCCGACATCTGGGAAACCGTGGCCGACGTCCAACCCGGGGCGGTCGCGATCATCCAGGGCGAGCGCCGCGTGACCTGGGGCGAGTTCGACCACCGGGCCGACGGCGTGGCTCGCTGGCTCCTCGGCAGGGGCGTCGAGCAGCAGGACAAGGTGGCGATCTACCTCACGAATTGCCCCGAGTACCTCGAGACCGTCTCTGCGGCCACCAAGGTGGGGCTCGTGCCGGTCAACACCAACTACCGCTACACGAAGCGCGAGCTGGCATACCTGTGGGACGACTCCGACACCGTCGTGGTCGTCTTCCACGGGTCCTTCGTCGACCGCATCTCCGAGATCAAAGACGAGGTTCCCCGGATCCACAGCTGGCTCTGGGTCGACGACGGGAGTGGCCCCTGTCCGGACTGGGCGGTTTCCTACGAGGACGTGGTGAGCGTGGCCGGCGATCGCCCCGACGCGCCCTGGGGTCGAGGGCCCGACGACCTGATCCTCCTGTACACGGGGGGGACCACCGGCATGCCCAAGGGCGTCATGTGGCGACAGGACGATCTCTTTGCCCTGCTCAACAAGTCGGGCCTGCGGCGCTTTCCCCCCGAGGGAGACGTCGATGACGTCCGCAAGGAACTGGTGGCCAACGGACCCGGGATGACCCTCATGCCCGCATGTCCCCTCATGCACGGCACGGGGTGCTTCACGTCGTGGGAGACGCTCGGCGAGGGCGGCACCGTCGTCCTCCTCACGACCCGCCACTACGACCCAGAGGAGATGCTCGACGCCGTCGAGCGGGAGAAGGTGAACGTCCTCGTGATCGTCGGCGATCCCTTCGCCCGACCCATGCTCGGCGCGCTGGACGCCGAGCCCGACAGGTGGGACCTCTCGTCCATGGTCGGCATCATCTCCTCGGGCGCCATGTGGAGCGAGGAGGTCAAGAGGGGACTGCTGCGCCACCACCCGGGCTTGCTCCTCGTGGACGCGTTCTCCTCCTCCGAGGCGATCGGCGTCGGCGTCTCGGTGTCGACCACCGACCAGACCCAGCACACGGCGCAGTTCACCCTCGGTCCCAACGTGAGGGTGATCTCGACCACGGGCGACTACGAGATCGAGCCGGGGTCGGAGGAGGTCGGGGTGCTCGCCCTCGGAGGGCGCAACCCGCTCGGCTATTACAAGGACCCCGACAAGTCCGCGGCCACCTTCCGGGTCATCGACGGCGTGCGCTACTCCATCCCGGGGGACTTCGCCCAGGTCACGGAGGACGGCGGGATCCGGCTGCTCGGCCGGGGCTCGGTGAGCATCAACAGCGCGGGCGAGAAGGTGTACCCCGAGGAGGTCGAGGAGGCCTTGAAGACCCACGCCGCCGTCCGGGACGCCGTGGTGGTGGGGGTGCCCAACGAGCAATTCGGCGAGGAGGTCGTCGCCGTCGTGGAGGTGCCCGAGGGTGCCGACTTCGACGAGGCGGAGCTGATCGCCCACGTCAAGGGTCAGCTGGCGGGCTACAAGGCGCCCCAGCGTGTGCGCGCCGTGCCCTCCATCGGCCGCTCCCCGTCGGGCAAGGTGGACTACCGCCGGCAGCGGGACGAGACCATCGCCTGGATGGCGGCCCAGGGTTAGGCCCCCGGCCCATGGCCCGGCGGATGCCCGGGCAGGAACTTGTCCTACTCTGACGCCGTGGAATTCAACCTCGCCGACCTGTTCGAAGCCGCCGCCGACGAGTTCGGTGACCGCGAGTACATCGTGGCGAACGGCGAACGCCGCACCTACGCGGAGATGGAGGAGAGGGCCAACCGCCTGGCACATCATCTGGCCGCGAACGGCATCGGGCGCGGCGACCACGTGGGCATCTACGCCTACAACTCGGTCGAGTGGGTCGAGACGGCGCTGGCCGTCTTCAAGCTGCGGGCGGTGTGGATCAACATCAACTACCGCTACGTCGAGGACGAGCTGCGCTATCTCTTTGCCAACGCCGACCTGAAGGCCCTGATCCACCAGCGTGAGTTCTCCGAGCGCGTCGCAAAGATCCTCCCGGACGTGCCCGACCTGCGCCACGTGATCGTCATCGAGGACGGGACGGCGTTCGACGACCCGTCGCCCGGGACGGTCCGCTACGAGGAGGCGATGGCCTCGGGCGACCCCGGTCGCGACTTCGCTCCCCGCTCGGCGGACGACCTCTACATCCTCTACACGGGCGGGACCACCGGCATGCCCAAGGGCGTGATGTGGCGCCACCGGGACGTCTTCTACGCCCTCGGCGGCGGCACCGACCCGCTCACCAACACCCGAGTGGAGCGGCCCGAGGACATGGTGGCCAAGGGTCTCGCCTCGGGACCCATGACCCAGCTCCCTATCGCGCCCCTCATGCACGGCGCGACCCAGTGGTCGGTGATGGGCGGTGGGTTCGTCGGCTCGAAGATCGTCCTCGTGGCCAAGTTCGACCCGCATCTCGTCTGGGAGCTGGTCGGGAAGGAGCGGATCAACACCGTCATGGTGACGGGGGACGCCATGGGCAAGCCCCTCGTGGAGACGCTCGCCCAGCGTGGGAGCGACTACGACCTCTCGTCCCTGCTGGCGGTGGTGTCGACGGCTGCGTTGTTCTCTGCGCCGGTCAAGGACGAGTTCTTCCGCGTCCTGCCCAACATCGCCATGACCGACGCCATCGGCTCGTCGGAGACGGGGAGCAACGGGATGACGATGGTCACCCCCGGCAACACCAAGATGCGCAGCGGGCCCACCGTCCGCCCCCTGGGCCGCACGGTCGTGTTCGACGAGCGGATGCAGCTGGTCCGGCCGGGATCCGGGGTGATCGGCAAGATCGGCCGGGGGGGCGACGTCCCGATCGGCTACTACAACGACCCCGTCAAGTCGGCGGAGGTGTTCGTCGAGATCGACGGGGAGCGCTGGGCCATCCCTGGTGACTTCGCCACGGTGGAGGCCGACGGCTCGATCACCCTTCTCGGCCGGGGCTCGATCTGCATCAACTCGGGCGGCGAGAAGATCTTCCCCGAGGAGGTCGAGTCGGCCGTCCGCTCCCATCCCGACGTGTTCGACGCCATCGTGGTCGGCGCACCCGACGAACGGTGGGGCGAGACGGTGGCGGCGATCGTGGCCCCCCGACCCGGCAAGACGCCGACGCTCGAGAGCATCCAGGAGCACTGCCGGAACGTGATCGCGGGCTACAAGCTGCCGCGCAGGCTGCACACGGTCCCCGAGATTGAGCGCTCTCCGAGCGGCAAGCCCGACTACCCGTGGGCCAAGGAGATCATCAAGTCCCCCGACGCCGAGGAGTCGCCGTCGGGGGCGACGCAATCGGAGACCAGCTCCGTGGGCGCGGCTGGTGCGGCCGGCACGGCTGGCTGAGGCAGAGAGAAGGGGAGGCCGCCGTGCCCGTCAATCTCCAGACCCTGCTCGAAGGCGCCGATCGGAGCGGTGATCGGCCCCGGGCCGCGGTCCTCACCATGGAGCTGCAGCGCGGCGTGATGGGCGATCTGGCCTCGTTCCCCGAGCTGGCCGCCGCCGCAGCCGAGGGGAACGTGGTGGCCAACGCCGCTCGCCTCCTCCGCAGCGCCCGAACGGCGGGCGTCCCGGTCGTGCACTGCACGGCCGAATTCCGACCCGATCGGGCGGGCACCGTGATCAACACGCCGCTGCACTCCGCGGTGCTCCGTCGGCCCGAGCACATGCTGGCGGGGACCCCGGCAACCGAGGTGCTCCCCGAGCTCGAGCCGGGCCCGACGGATCTGTGGTGCTGGAGGGCCCACGGCGTCTCGCCGTTTACGGGCACGTCGCTCGACACGATCCTGCGCAACCTCGGCGTGCACGTCGTGATCCCGACGGGCGTCTCCGTCAACGTCGCCATCACGGGCCTCTGCATCGAGGCGGTCAACCTCGGCTACCAGGTGGTGCTGCCGAGGGACGCGGTGGCCGGGGTGCCCCCCTCCTACGCTCGCACCGTGATCGAGAACTCGCTGTCCCTCATCACCCTGGTCACCACCGTGGACGAGATCATCGCGGCGCTGCCGGCGCCCGCCAACCAGACATCCGGGTGACGGACCCCCCGCTCACCATCGCCGAGATGATCCTGGCGCGCAGCCGGGACGAACGGAGCGGGCTCCTGACCGCCGGCACGTCACGGACGCACGCCGAGGTCGCCGCCGCGGCGGCGGCAAGAGCGGCCCTCCTGTCGGAGCTGCGGGCGCCGGGCCACTTCCACGTCGCCTTCCTCATGGACAACGTCGACGAGTTCGTCCTCTGGCTCCAGGCGACGGCGCTCGCCGGCGCGGTCATGGTGGGCGGGAACACCACGCACCGCGGCGACGACCTGGTGCGTGATCTGACGCACACGGAGTGCCAGTCGGTCGTCGTCTCGGCCTCGTACCTCCCACTGATCGACGGTCGCGATATCGGGTCTCCCGTCGGGACGGTCCGGCGGGGCAACCCGCGCGTGCTCGTGGTCGACGACGAGGAGTACCACGGCCGCCTGCGCGACCTCGGAGCCGTGAGCGTGGCCGACGTGGCCGACCCGACGATCGGCCCCGACCGCCTCGGCTACCTCATCTTCACGTCGGGCACCTCGGGGGCGCCAAAGGCCTGCCGCTGCACCCAGGGACGCCTCGCGCGCATCGGGAACAAGGCCTCGGAGATGTTCGGCCTGTCCCCCACCGACGTCGTCTACCTGGCGATGCCCCTGTTCCACTCCAATGCGCTGATGGCCGGTTGGGCGCCCGCGTTGGCCGCCGGCTCGACCGTCGCCCTGCCCACGACCGGTCGCTTCTCGGCCTCCGGCTTCCTTCCGGACGTCCGGCGATTCGGCGTCACCTACTTCAACTACGTCGGCAAACCCCTCTCCTACGTCCTGGCGACACCGGAGCGGCCCGACGACGCCGACAACACGCTGCGTCTCGTCTTCGGGAACGAAGCGGCGCCGGGGGACGTCGGGCGGTTCTCCGAGCGCTTCGGCTGCCCCGTGGTCGACTCCTACGGGTCCACCGAGGGCGGGGCCTCGGTGAGCCGGACGGCCGATACGCCGCCGGGGGCCCTGGGCCCGGCCGGCGAGGGCATCCTCGTGCTCGACCCGGCCACCGGAGAGGAGCGCGCGCTGGCCCGCTTCGACGAGCGCGGCCGCCTCCTCAACGCGGACGAGGCCATCGGCGAGATGGTGAGCACCACCGGGGGTGCCGACTTCGAGGGCTATTGGCGCAACGACCAGGCGGAGTCGGCCCGCGTCCGACAGGGTTGGTACTGGACCGGCGACCTGGTCTACAAGGACGCGGACGGATTCCTGCACTTCGCCGGACGGGACCAGGAGTGGCTGCGAGTGGACGGCGAGAACTTCGCCGTGGCGCCCGTGGAGCGCATCCTCATGCGCCATCCCGACGTCGTCCTGGCGGCCGTCTACGCGGTGCCCGATCGGGCGGTCGGTGACCAGGTGATGGCGGCCCTCCAGCTGCTCCCCGGCGTCGAGTGGGATCCGGAGGGCTTCGCCTCCTTCCTCGAGGCCCAGGAGGACCTGGGCACCAAGTGGGCGCCGAGGTTCGTGCGGATCTGCGCCGAGCTGCCCCTCACCGCGACGAGCAAGGTCTTGAAGCGCGCCCTCCGCCAGGAGCGTTGGCACGGGCCGGACCCGATCTGGTGGAGGCCGGTCCCCACCGGGGACTACCGCCCGCTCACCTCCGAGGACGCCACCGATCTCGACCGTGCCGTGGGCGATCGCGTGGCCTGACCGGGTTCTTTTCGGTTTCCAATTCTCAGGCGCCCTCTTGGGTCCCGATCCGGCTCAGCTTGTCCCGGAGGTCCTGGAGCGCTCGGTCTTGTGCGAGCAGGTGCTCTTGGAGCTTGACGACCTCGTGCAGCACGGCGTCCGCGTCGTTGTAGGTGGCCTCCGACCGCTTGTCTGCTGCGGCGGCCAAGACGTTTTGGCCCACGATGATCACCGACAACAGGACCAACTGCAGGAAGGTCTGAGAGACCCAGGAGACGAGCTCGACGGCGCTATGTGAGCTGATCGCCGCGGGCAGGCTGACAAAGGCCAGGGCTGCGAACGCATAGGCGCACCACATGGTGCCGACTCCGGTGGTCACCTTGACGGCCAGCCAGGCGTTGAAGCGAGCCGGGGCATTGCCGCTCGGGAGTTGCTCGGCAACCCTCACCGGACCCCTTGCGGCGTGCTCGAGCTTGGCCAGAGTGCGGTGGTGTGGGACGTATCGATAGATGACATCGGTCATCGCGGAGACTCCTTGCCGTTCCGGGGATGGTTGGAGCGTTGGGCACCGCACCAATGATGTCCCGTCGTCTGCGCGGATTCCGGGTCGCGGCACTGCCCCCGCCAACCTTCCCACCCGCGTCAGGTGGCCCAGAACGCGTCGCTCTCCGCCGGCTCCGCTTCGACCATCCACAGTTCGGCGAGTCGACCTCCGGCCATCCTGGCCAGCTGGGCGCTGAAGTTGTGCAGCGACCTGCCCCTCCGGGACGCATGCACCTCCACCATGGCGAGGACGGTGTCGTCGTCCATCGTCGTCACGTCGGGGAGGTCCAGACGGAGGCTCGCGGTCCCGACGTCCATCTGGGCCACGCTCTCGATGTACTCGCTGGCGCTCACCTCCCGGGTGCCGCCACAGGCCGTCGTGACGTGCCCGACGAAGTCGTCGGCAAGAAGCGATCGCAGCCCCTCGAGGTCACCGCTTCCGAACGCTTCGACGAATCTCCGGACGACGGCTTCGGCGGCTTTTGGATCGGCCATGGGGCACCTTAACCACAACGAAGCCACGAGCCCTGGCGATCGCCGTGCAGAAGCGCCTGGTCACCCTTAGCCTTGGGCCGGGCACCCAGCCTCCATCCGAGGGGAGCGTCACATGGATACCGGCGATGAGCTTCGCAAGCGCATCGAAGAGCATTGGCAGGCGTCCGAGCGCGGCGACGCCGACACCGAGCACCAGATCTACTCCGAGGCGGCGATCTTGGACTACCCGCAATCCGGTGAGCGTTTCCGCGGCCGCTCGCGTATACAGGCCCAGCGAACCGCCCACCCGGCGGACCGGCACTTCGCCGTCACTCGGATCTCCGGTCACGGTTCGACGTGGGTGTCCGAATGCATCATCACGTACGATGGGCAACCCACCTACTCCGTCAGCATCATGGACTTCGAGGACGGGCTGGTGGCGCACGAGAGCCAGTACTTCGCGGATCCGTTCCAACCTCCGGCTTGGCGAACGGCGCTCTCGGAACCGATCAACGGAGACGAGCGCTAGTATCCCGAGTTCCGATAGCCGTCATGCCCCCGTCGTAGGGTGGTCGCCATGGCGATGGCTCTCGATCAGCTGGCGGGCCGGAAGGATCCGTTGACCGACCTCGACGAGCTGCGCGCCGTGCGGGCCTCGGTCCTGTCCTTGGCGCAGCGCTTCGACCCGGCCGCGGCCTGCGCCCGGTCGAGCTGGCCGAGGGCCTCCGGGCCGCCACGGTCGCCCGCAACCCCTTGGGGACCATCGAGGCCCTGCTGGCCAAGGCCATCAAGGACGCGCAGGCCTACGAACCCGGAGAGGACCGCTCGGCCGATCACTTCGTCTCCCGGACCCTCGGGACCTTCGCACACCCGGGACCTCCTCGACACCGCGGAGGCGCTGCAGGCCCTCCCGGCGACGGAGGCCACGACCCGCCGGGGATCGCTCGGCGAGTTAAAGGACGCGGCCCGGAGGATCCGCTTCGCCGCCGAGCCCGATCCCGAGGCCCACGCCGCCGATGCCCTGGTCGAGGCGCTCTGCGGGGATCGAGGCGAGCAACCGACGAGCGCCAAGCCCAAGTTCATCGTCCGTCTCGACCACGCCGCACCGGTGCGCGGGAACGTCGAGGGCGACGAGGTCTGCGAGGTGGTCGGGGTGGGACCGGTCAGCGTCGGCGCCGTCAAGGAGCTGGCGCTCGAGGAGGACCCCTTTCGATGGCAATCGTGACCAAGGGCCACGACGGGGAGAGAGGGACCCAACAGAAGGACGGCGGGAACCCGCACAGCCGACCGGCGGGTGGAGGGGCCCGAGGGATGTGCGACGACTTCACTGGCAACGGGACCTAGACACGACGAGGCCGGGTACCGAAGCACCCGACCTCGTCGTTTCGGTTACTCGTGAACCATGACCGTCACAAGCACCCTCATTAGCTGAGGGATTTCAGCGCAGTGAGGATGACATCGGTGACCGCGGCAGGCTGAGAGATCATGATGACGTGCGAGCCGTCGATCTCGGTGATCTCGGCGCCAGCACGCTGCGCCATCGACCGCACGATATCGCTGCCGGCGGCCTTGTCGGCTGTGCCGACGGCAGCCCAAACGGGCAGGTTCTTCCAACCAGCAGGTCCATTCTTCTCACCGAGCGCGCTGGCGGCGACCGGTCGCTGGGAAGCGGCCAGAACGTCGGACTGCAGCTGAGACAGATCGGCGCTGAAGACTGCATGGAACTTTGTGGCGTCGATGACGACCTCTGCTGCTGTCTCCGAGCCTTGCCCGGTCGGGTATTGACTCTCCTGGATGGCCGAGCCGAGAATGCTGTCCTTGGAGGTGGCAAGGACAGCCCCGAGAGTCTCGCCCTCATCGGGCGCAAAGGCGGCGACATAGACCAGCCCCACTACGTTTTTGGTCTTGGGCACTGCATTCGTGATGATCGCGCCGCCGTAGGAGTGCCCAACGGCGAGCACCCGGCCGGGGGTCTGGGCAATCACACTGGCCACGTAGGCGGCGTCGACGCTGATTCCACGCAGCGGATTGACGATCGCCTTCACGGGCACCCCGGCAGCGATGAGTCGCTCTGTGACGAAGGCCCAGCTGCCGGCGTCCGCGAACGCTCCGTGTACAAGGACAACGGTGGTTTCCTGATTTGTTTCCATGGTTGGACTCCTCTTCTTGGGGAGACGTCCCGTCCCGCACTGGACAGCAACAGGACGTGGCGTCTCGGATGTGCCGGGCGATGCGCCTACCAAGGCTCGGAGCAATGCTCCCGGAGGCTGTCGCTTGAGGCAGGATCCAACGCGATTGCGGGAAGAACTCACCGCGTTGTCTTCAACATACACCTCTTGAGGACGCAGTGCAGAAAAGCCGTGATGCGGCGAAGTTTTCGCCGCCTCTCCGCGTACTGCATGATCTGCAGTCCTACTGGAAGCGCGAGGGCCAGGCACTGGGCACGAAGTAGCCGAGCGTCGTTGCGGCCCGGTGGACCTGCAGCCAGGATCGCGCCATCACGTCCAAGCACCACCACAGCGGCGGCAACCGATGCGCACCACCGAAGGACGGCAAGGGTGAGGTAGCCGCTGGCGGATGTCGATTCAGCCCGGCAACTGTGGAAGCCACGCGAGGGCCTCGATGGTGCCCCGAGGCCGTCACCCTTCCAGGCTAAAGGGCGGGTACTCGTCTCGCAGCAGGAGCAGGTACGACTGGACGCGGGCGTTCCACCGCATAGCCCCGACAGCGAACCCGTATAAGCCCCTCGGGTAGGCACCCGTGAAGAGGATCGCGAACCAGGCGATGATCGTCGTCACCGTCCAGGCAATGTCCACGAAGATGAGGACGACGATGTGGGGGATCGCGTAGATCAGGCGGAGACCCACCGACAGGCGGTCCCTCCCTTCCGACGGGTACGTCACCTCGTAGATGGTCGGATAGGGCTCGTCGCCGAACGGCGGGTAGTCGTCTCTCAAGAGGGCGGCGTACGCCGTGACGCGTACCCACCAACGCATGTAGTACGTGGTGAAATCCCACAAGCCGCGGGGTTCTTCGCCCGTGAACAAGACGGCGAACCAGGAGATGAACGCCATGGCCGACGCCGCCGCCGTCAACGCCGAAGGGCCGTAGGAGCTGAACCCGCCGACGATAATGAATTGGGGGATCCCGAGGATCAGCCGGAACCCCGTGGTGAGGCGGTTGCGATCGGTCAGCTGGGGCTCGACGTCGAACTCGACGGGGTAGCCCGGAACAGGCGCAGAGTCCGGCTGAGTCATCGGACCCCCTCTCTCGTGGGGATGCTGTCACTCCGTCGCAGAACCATGGTGCCATACAGGATTGCCCCGCGCCGGCATTGCGCCGGCAGCCAGCCCAGGCGCACCCTGGGTTAGCCTTCTGTCCGTGCCGCTGACGCCCGCGCCTACTGCGGCGATAGATCGCATCCGAAGACGGAGCCGATTCGGTATTCGTCGGACGGCAACAAGCAGCGGGCCATGATCGTCAACGGCGTGGTCGTCCAGGAGTGCGGGGACTTCAGCGGGAACGAAAACTAGGGGTTGGCCCCTCATCCGAATACACGCCAGGCACTACTTGCGAGCGAGACGCACGCGATAGTGACCCTGTAGTTGTGTGGTCCTGGACCGGCAAAGGGCACTGTCTCCAGATGCACTGTCACAGACAGGACGATGCGGGAGAGAAACGCGTACGCCTCGGTGTCTCTGGCGATGAACACGTGGAAGAAATCGGGTGCCACGACGTCAGCATCAATTCGGGTGCGATTGGCACCTATGCCTTTGACGTAGTAGCCCGCGGCCACGTCGTTGGGGCAGCTGAGCGTCCGATCGACGCCCCCGCTGCCCATGATGGTCCCCTGATAAGTGTGCGTAATCGTCGACTCTGCGGGGGCGGCTGAGGCCGATGTGGATACGCCCAGTGCGGCACCCGCGATCCCCAACGCAAACGTTGGTGCAGCCAGCGCCACTGCAGACTTTTTCGTCCAGTTCATCCTTGCGCTTCTCCTTTGGGACGATCTCTCTTATCCAAGCACCCGCCAGGCGTGACGGTCATTGGACGTGCAATAGAGAGTGATGTTGTAGGGGACGTTCCCACGCACCGGTAGTGCTTCGAGGTGAATCGTCATGGAGGTGACGATGCGAGAGAGAAAGGCGAACTCCTGCGTGTTCTGCGCAATGAAGAGATGGATGACGTTCGGGCTCTCGTCCACGTCGGCTCTCGGGGTTGTCCGGTTTTCACCCACCCCCTCGACGTAACCCTGACCTGCGGCGCCACAATCGAGCGTGAGGTTCTTTGCGCCACCGCCTGAAAAGGCGGACTTGATGGTGCCCGAGAAGTTGTGCGCGACCACGGTGTCTGCCGCTGAAGCTGGGGTGGCCAAGCCGAACGCTGCACCGGCAAACCCCAGCGCGAACACCGGTGCGGCCAAGGTGGCTGCAGACTTCTTCGTCCAATCCATGATTTCCCTCTCTCCTCAGTGCAGGCGTTATACCACGGGTGATTCCGGGCCCTTCGATCGACCTTCGTCTCGATACCCCTACCCCCCTTGGCCTCCGCCCATCCGCACCCCTGGGATCCCGGAGACCGCCCCGGGCGCCACACTCGGGACGATGCTCTCCGAGCTGCAGGCGTTGCACCAGCCCGGCGCCCTCACCGCAGCGCAAGGTGGATCGTTCGTCGAGGACGGGACCGAGGCGGGCGACCACCTGACCCTGGTGCTCGGCAGCATGACGCCCACGTCACAGGTCGTCGAGATCAAGGGCGGGAGCACCTGTGGAGACGTCTGAGACTCGCCGGCCGTAGGACCGAGGGGGCGCGGCGCCGCCCGAAGGCGGCGGCGGGTCAGCGGTCGACGCCGAGGACGAGACCGCTCGTCGGGACGCCCGTACCCGCCGTCACCACGACGTGCTCCAGATTCTCCACCTGGTTGACCGAGGTCCCCCGCACGAGGCGTACGCCCTCGGCGATGCCGTTCGTCCCGTGGAGGTAGGCCTCGCCCAGCTGACCGCCGTGCGTGTTGATGGGGAGTCCCCCGCCGATCTCGATGTTGCCGTCCCGGACGAAGTCCTTGGCCTCACCCTTGGCGCAGAACCCGAGCTCCTCCAACTGGTAGAGGACGTACGGGGTGAAGTGGTCGTAGAGGATGGCGGCCTGCATGTCCGCCGGTCCGAGCCCGGACGTCTCCCACAGCTGGCGTCCGACCACCCCCATCTCGGGCAGCCCGCTGAGGTCGTCGCGGTAGTAGCTGGTCATCATGTCCTGGCCGGCCCCGGACCCTTGGGCTGCGGCACGGATCACCGCCGGGGTGTGCGCGAGATCACGGGCACGCTCGAGTGACGTGACGACGAGCGCCTGTCCCCCGTCGGTCTCCTGGCAGCAGTCGAGGAGGTGCAGCGGCTCCACGATCCAGCGGCTCGCCTGGTGGTCCTCGAGCGTGATCGGCTTGCCGTAGAACCAGGCCGCCGGGTTGTTGGCCGCGTGCCGCCGGTCGGCGACCGCCACCCGGCCGAAGTCCTCGCTGGTCGCCCCCGTCGAGTACAGGTAGCGCTGGGCCGCCATCGCCACCCACTGCGCCGGGGTCAGGAGGCCGACCGGCATGTAGGAGGCCATGTGCGCACCCTCGGCCGTGGCGATGGGCGGCCGATCCTGGACGCCGGCGCCGAAGCGGCGACCCGACCGTTCGTTGAAGGCCCGATAGCACACGACGACGTCGGCCACCCCGCTCTCGACGGCCAGCGCCGCCTGCTGCACGATGGCGCATGCCGCGCCTCCTCCGTAGGAGATGCGGGTGAAGAAGGTGAGGTCGCCGATCCCGAGCGCCCGCGCGATGTCGATCTCGGGGTTCGTGTCGGAGGCGAACGTGACCATGCCACCGACCTCGTGCGGCTCGATGCCCGCGTCCCGCAGGGCCGTGTCCACCGCCTCCGTGGCGAGTCGAAGCTCGGAGCGCCCGGACTCCTTGGAGAACTCGGTGGCGCCGATCCCGGCGATCGCGACCTTGCCGGCGAAGGAGTGGCTCACCGGCACCTCACGCCGCCTTCTCGGCGAGGGGCAACGCCACGACCACCGTGCCCGTCACGTGGTTGCCCAGCCCGTTCGCCCCCTGGATCGAGACCTCCACGGCACCCCGGCGCCCGTCGGCCTCGAGACCCTGCTTGGCGGAGACCGATCCCGTGAGCGTCATCGTGTCGTCGGGATAGTTGGGGGCGCCCAGCCGGATCGAGATGTCCCGCAGGATCCCGCCCGGGCCCGACCAGTCGGTGATGTAGCGACCGACGAGCCCGTTGGTGGTCAGGATGTTCATAAAGATGTCCTTGGAGCCCCGCTTGCGAGCCTTGACCGGGTCGTGGTGGACGTCCTGGTAGTCGCGGCTCGCGAGGGCCGCGGAGATGACGAGGGTCCGCGTGATGGGCAGGACCAGAGTGGGGAGGTCCTGCCCCACCTCCACCTGCTCGTAGGTCAGCGTCTCAGTCGGCATTCCCCTCCCGTCCCTCGCCGGCCGCCCGGGCCGCGCCGCGGGCGGCGATCATCTGGCCGAGGTGCGCAAGGTGCACCCCTGGACCACCCAGCATCAGCTCGATCTGCTTGCCCCACAGGAAGTACCGGTGGATCGGGTAGGTGATATCCGCGCCGATCCCGCCGTGGAGGTGCTGCGTGGCGTGCACCACTCGCTGTCCCCGCTCCGAGGCCTGCCACTTGGCGGCGCCCACCGCGCCGGCCGCCTCTCGTCCGGTGTCGACGCGCCAGGCGGCCTGCCAGAGGGTCACCCGGATGGTCTCCACGTCGATGGCGGCGTCCGCCGCTCGGAGCAAGGTCCCCTGGAACGTGCTGAGGGGCCGGCCGAACTGCTCCCGCTGGTTCAGGTACTCGGCGGTCTGCTGCAGGGCCGACTCGGTCACGCCGAGTTGCAGGGCGCACAATCCCGTCCACGCCGCCTGCAGCATCCACGAAAGGGTGGCCACCCCGTCCGCCGGCCCGGCAAGGAGGTCGCCGTCCGATACCGGCGCGTCCTCCAGGTGGAGATGAGGATGGACCTCGCGGTTGGTCGTGACCGCCCGCTCGAGCCGCACCCCCTCGCCTTGCGGATCGACCAGGGCCACGACGACCTCGTCGGACGCCGTCTTGGCCGGGACGAGGATGCGCTCCGCGAGGTGCGCCTGGGGCACCGCCATCGAGCTGCCCACCAGTGTCCAACCGGAGGCGGACGGGGTTGCGCTCACCGCCGGTAGGCCGGCGAGGCTGATGGCCGCCTCGGTCAGTGCCGCCGACAAGAAGGTCTCGCCCGACGCCACACCGGGCAGCAGCGCCTTGCGCTGCTCGGGCGAGCCGAACCGCGCCAGGGGCAGCGCCCCGAGCACCAACGTCGACCAGAGGGGCACCGGCGCGACCCGCTTGGCCTGCGCCTCGAGCATGAGACAGACCTCGGTGAGGCCCAGGCCTCCGCCGCCCTCGGACTCGGGCACGGGCAGGCCGAGAAGGTCCGCTGCCGCCAGGGCCGCCCAGAGCTCCCGGTCGACGCGGTCCTCGGTCTCCTCGACGGCGCTCACCCGCTCGACGGTGCTCTGACCGTCGACGACCCCCTGGGCCGCCTCGGCTACCGCGAGCTGCTCCTCGGTGAAGTGGAAGTCCATCAGGCGCCACTCTTGCCGGGGTCGTCCTCCGCCTGGAAGACGGGAAGGGAGAGCTCCTCGTCGAAATCCGCGAACCCGGCCACGAGCGGCATGCCGATGCGCAGCTCCTCGGGGGGCAGGTCGACGTTGGCCACGAGCCGGGTGCCTTCCTCGAGCTCGACCAAGGCGATGGGCAAGGGGTAGTCGAACGCCGGCACCTGCGGGTAGTGCACGACCACGTAGGAGTAGAGGGTGCCGCGCCCCGATGCCTCGACCGTGTCCCACTCGAACGATCGGCACTTCGCGCAGGCGGGCAGCGGGGGGTGTCGCAGGGTGCCACAGGAGGTGCACCGCTGGATGAGCAGCTTGTGCTCCCGCGTCCCCTCGAAGAAGAACGCGTTGTCCTGCGTGAGCGCGGGCCGTGGCCGGCGAGGGCGGGTGGCCGGGGCCCCCGTGCCGGGGCGGAACTTCAGGATCCGGAAGCGCATCGTAGCCACCGGCTCGCCGGCGGACATCAGGGCCTCGGGATCGACGTCGTCACCCAGGGCGGCGAACCCCTCGCCGTCGAGCGACACGAAGTCCTGCCGCGTCGTGACGAACCGCCCGACGCCGAGCGCCGTCGCCTTCACGTCGGAGATGGCCTCCACCACCGACGACGAGACGAGCCGCTCGCCGAGGCGAAGGGGGCGCACGTACTGCTGCTCGCAGTTGGTCGCGACCACCGAGGTGCATCCCTCGTCATCGAGCAGCAACATCATGCGGGCCTGGGTGTTCTGGTCGTCGCCGGCGGGGCCACCCGCGGCCCGCTCGATCTCGAGGGCCAGCGTGGCCGTGAGCCCGCGCATACCCCAGGCCTGCAACATCGTGGGCGGTGCGACGACCCCCGGCAACCCGACCGATCGTGCCTCCTCGTCGGAGCGGTAGACGGGGTTGGTGTCCCCCATCGCCTCGACCCAGTGACGGATCATCGAGCGGTTGACCGGGTCCCGCGCCACCTCGGGCGGGCCCAGCGACTGCCCGACGAGGGACCTCAGCTCGACCGAGTGATCGGGGTACTGCTTGTCGTCCGGACTCATCTCGCTCCCCGGTGCATCCCGAGCGAGGCCACGGCCACGATCTCGCGCTGGACCTCGTTGACCCCACCACCGAACGTGTTGATCTGCGCCTGGCGGCTGTGTGCCTCGAGGCGCCCGTCCAGGAGCGCCCCGGGAGATCCGGCGGGCAGGTACCCGGCCGCCCCGAGGACGTCGCTCAGCAGGCGACTGATCTCGATCGTCCGCTCGGTGCCGAAGACCTTGGCGGCCGACGAGTCGCCCGCGGTGATCTCGTCGTCCGCCACCCGGGTGGCCATCCGCCAATTCGAGCATCTTCATGGCCTCGATCTCGGCGTAGGCGATGGCGAGATCGTGCTGGACCCACTCGAGGTCCAGCACCGTCCGCCCGTCGCCGGCCGGTTGCCCCGCAGCCCACGCGACCACGTCCTCGAAGAGGGACTCGGTGACGCCGCTCCACGCCGCCAGCCCAACCCGCTCGTGGTTGAGCTGCGTCGTGATCATCCGCCAGCCTCCGTTCTCCTCGCCCACCCGCATGTTCACGGGAACGCGGACGTCCTTGTAGTAGGTGGCGGTGGTCGTGTTCCCCCCGACCGTGCGGATCAGGCTCCACTCGAACCCCGGCGTCGTGGTGGGCACGCAGATGATCGAGATGCCCTTGTGCTTGGGAGCCTCCGGATCCGTTCGTGTGGCCAGCCAGATGTAGTCCGCGCCGTCCGCGCCGCTGGTGAAGACCTTGTTGCCGTTGATCACGTACTGGTCGCCGTCGCGCACCGCCCGGGTCCGCAGCGAGGCGAGGTCGGTGCCCGCTCCCGGCTCCGTGTACCCGATGGCGAAGTGGACGTCCCCCGAGAGGATCCCGGGAAGGAAGTGCTCCTTTTGCTCCGGCGTGCCGAACCGCATGATCGTGGGCCCGACCGTGTTGACCGTGACGAAGGGGAACGGCGCCCCCGCCCGGCGCGTCTCGTCGAAGAAGATGAACTGGTCCGTTGCGGGTCGCCCCTGGCCCCCGTACTCCTTGGGCCACCCGATGCCCAGCCAACCGTCGCCGCCGATGCGCCGCACGATGCTCCGGAATTCATCCCCTGACTCGTGGCCGGCGAGTCGGGCGCGGACCTCCGGTGTGAGGATCGCTGCGTAGTAGGCACGCAGCTCGTCTCTGAGCTGGCGCTGCGATGGCGATTCTTCGAGGAACATGGACCCGTCTCGTGTGCCGTCTCGTGTTGCCGGTCTCGGGCGCGGGACTGTAACACGTTCCCCCTCCCACGACCGGCTGACGCCCGCCTATGCTTTCTGACACGCGTTCCAGATCGCGCGCCGCCGAGCCACGCGGCGGGAATCGGGATCGAGACCTGCGCGCCGGTCTGTTACTCGGGCCCAGGGAGGGAATCGTGAGCGTCATCGACACCAAGTCCGAGCCCACGAGCCTGGACGACATCGATCTCAATGACGGGGGCCGTTTCGTCCGGGGAGTGCCTTTCGAATGGTTTCGCTACCTCCGACGCGAGCACCCCGTCTACCGTCACCCGAACCTCGGGTCGCGCTACGACACCTATTGGTGCGTCACCCGGTACGAGGACTGCGTCCGCGTCAACCGGGACGTCGAGCACTTCTCCTCCTCCCGGGGGGGTGTCGTGCTCGCCGACCTCGAGCCCAGCCACCTCGAGCGGCAACGGCTGATGATGCTGAACATGGACCCGCCCATGCACACCCGCTACCGGCGGCTCGTCAACAAGGGCTTCACCCCGCGCATGGTGCGCGATCTCGAGGCGCGGATCGTGCAGTACGCGGACCGCATCATCGACGACGTCTGCGAGCGCGGCGAGGCGGACTTCGTGGTCGACCTCGCCGCCGAGCTGCCGCTCCTCGTGATCGCAGAGATCATGGGTGTGCCAGAGGAGGACCGCCACCGGGTCTTTGACTGGTCCAACCGCATGATCGGCCGGGACGATCCGGAGTACATGCCCGCCAACAGGCTCCGCGAGGGCACCGACGACGTCGGGGCGGCCGAGGAGGCCGTCGAGGAGGAGTCGATGCGCGCCTCCGCCGAGCTCTTCGCCTACGCAGACGTGCTCACGGCCCAAAAGCGCGCCCATCCGAGCGAGGACGTGCTCTCGGTCCTGACCCGGGCCGAGATGGACGGCGAGTCCCTGAGCCAGGTCGAGCTCGATCTCTTCTTTCTCCTGCTGGCCGTCGCCGGCAACGAGACCACCCGCAACCTGATGTCCGGTGCCATGACGGCGTTCTTCGAGCACCCCGACGAGTGGCGCCGGCTCCGGGAGGACCGCTCCCTCCTTCCTCTGGCCATCGAGGAGATGCTGCGATTCGTCACCCCGGTGATGCACTTCCGGCGGGACGTCATCCAGGACTGCGAGCTCGGGGACCAGCAGCTCCGGGCAGGCGAGAAGGTCGTCTTCTGGCACATCTCGGCCAACAGGGACGAGACCGTCTTCGCCGAGCCGGACCGCTTCGACGTCGGCCGGGACCCCAACCCCCACATCGTGTTCGGTGGTGGCGGCCCCCATTTCTGCCTCGGCGCCAACCTGGCACGCATGGAGATCAAGGTCATGTTCGACCGCCTCCTCGATCGCTTGCCCGACCTGGAGCCGGCGGGACCGCCATTGCGTCTCTACTCGAATTTCATCAACGGCACGAAGCACCTGCCGGTCACCTTCGAGCCGAGGGCCCCGCTGGCGCGGTAGCCCACCGTCCCGGCAACCCTTCCCCCCTGGCGCGCCGACCACAGAGCCACGACGAGGAGAACGATGCGATCGATGAAGTTGGGTCTGCAGCTCGGCTACTGGGGCTCGGGCCCGCCCGCCAACCCCATCGAGCTGATGCTCGAGGCCGAGCGCCTCGGCTACGACTCCGTGTGGACGGCCGAGTCCTACGGGTCCGACGCCCTCACCCCGCTCGCGTGGTGGGGGTCGAGCACGAGCCGGGTCCGTCTCGGCACCTCGCTCTGCCAGCTCTCGGCGCGCACACCCACCGCGATGGCCATGGCCGCGCTGACCATCGACCACCTCTCCGGCGGCCGCTTCGTCCTCGGCCTGGGCGTGTCCGGGCCCCAGGTCGTCGAGGGCTGGTACGGGCAGCCGTTCCCCAAGCCTCTGGCCCGGACGCGCGAGTACGTGACCATCGTGCGCGACGTGCTCCGGCGGGAGGCACCGGTGACGAACGACGGCCCCCATTACCCCCTCCCCTATCCCGGGGGTTCGGGCCTGGGCAAGCCGCTCAAGTCCATCGTGCACCCCCTGCGCAACGAGATCCCCATCGTCCTCGGGGCGGAGGGTCCGAAGAACGTCGCGCTGGCGGCGGAGATCGCCGACGGATGGTTCCCGATCTGGTTCTCACCGAGGGAGATGAAGACGTCGGAGGCCGCCCTGGACGAGGGGTTCGCCCGACCGGGGGCGAGGAGGGGCCGGGCGGACTTCGAGGTCCTCGCCTTCACGCCGACGGTCATCATGGACGACGTCGAGAAGGCGGCCGACCTGTTCCGTCCCGCCCTCGCGCTCTACATCGGCGGCATGGGCGCCCGCGAGATGAACTTCCACTACGACCTCTTCGTCCGGATGGGCTACGAGGCGGAGGCCGCTCGCATCCAGTCGCTCTACCTCGACGGACACCAGGCGGAAGCGACCGCCTCGGTCCCCACGGCCATGGTCGAGGACGTGGCCCTGATCGGTCCGGTGGCGAAGATCCGCGACGACCTCGAGGCGTGGCGCGAGTCGATCGCCACCTCCCTGCTCGTGAACGGCGACGTCGCCACTCTCCGGACCATGGCCGAGCTCGTCCTCTGACCCATCCGGGTCGGTCCGGTCCGCCGAGGGGTCGGCGCGGCGCGACCTCCCTACAGCGAGGCGTCGACCGGCTCGGCCGCCAGGTGGGCACCGAGGCGCAGGAGGCTGTCCATGGCCGAGCCGAGCGTCAGCTCCACCTGCTCGGTCAGGAGGAAGTACCGGTGCAGGGGGTAGTCCCGGTCGACGCCCACCCCACCGTGGATGTGTGCCGCCGCGTGGACGGCACGCTGGCCCCCCTCGGCCGCCCAGTACTTGGCGGTCGCCACCTCGGCCGTCGAGGGAAGCCCCTCGGACAGGCGCCATGCCGCCTGCCACGCCGTGAGCCGCACAGCCTCCGTGTCCACGTAGGCGTCGGCGACCCGCTGCCCGACGGCCTGGAACGTGGCGATGGGCTTGCCGAACTGCTCCCGGGTCTTGGCGTACTCGCCGGTGAGCTTCAAGGCGGAGGCACAGACGGCGGCCTCGAAGACGCAGAGCGCCGCGGTGCCGCGCTGGCTCAGGTCGGCGACGATGGACGCGCCGTCCGCACCCCGGCCTCCGAGCAGCACGTCCTCGCCCACCCGGATGCCGGACAGGTCCAAGATGGCCTCGAGCCGGCCGGTCGTGGGGTTCTGGCTGGTGCGGCGCCCGCCCGTCGGGCCGCCCAGGTCCTCCGAGCCCACGACGAACACACCGATGCCCAGGCGCGAGCCGTCGGCGTCGAGCAGGGTGGCCGGGACCAGCACGGTGTCGGCAAGCAGGCCTGCCGCGACACAGGCCTTGGTCCCCTCGAGGACCCAGCCCGAACCGTCGGGCGTGGCCGTGGTCAGGGGCGACTCCAGGCCGGGGACGGCGACGTCGTTGAAGAGCTCGGCAAGCGCCGCGGTCACGATCCGCTCGCCGCTCGCGACGCCCGGAAGCCAACGCTGGCGCTGCTCGTCCGTCCCGAAGCGCGAGATGGTCCCCGCGCCGTAGACCATCGTCTCGACGACGGGGGTGTACGCCGCGGTGCGGCCCGCAGCCTCTACGACGAGGCACTCGGCGACGAAGTCGAGGCCCGCGCCGCCGACCTCCTCGGGGAGGCCGATGCCGAGAAGCCCGGCTCCGGCCAGCTCCGACCAGAGCTCGCGGTCGAAGGGACCCCCGTCACCGGGAGCGGCCTCGATCTCCCGCAGCCGCTCGTGGGTCGAGCGCTCGTCGTAGATCTGGTTGGCGAGCTGGCGGACGGCCTCTTGTTCCTCGCTGTACGAGAAGTCCATGGGGAATTGCTCCTGTCGATCGAAGAATGAGCACGAATCGGGCGCCGCCCGGGGTCCGGGTAGGGCGCGAACGCGTCGGGCGGGCTAGCGCAGGGAGCGCGGGAGCCCGAGCCCGAAGATGGCGATGAGATCGCGCTGGATCTCGTTGGTCCCGCCCCCGTAGGTGAGGATGATCATGCTGCGCGCCTGCATCTCGAGGCGCCCGGCGAGCACGGCGCCGGGCGATCCCTTCTGCAGGTAGGCCGACTGGCCGATGATCTCCATCATCATGCGGAAGGAACGCAGGTAGAACTCGGTGCCGAACACCTTGATGGACGAGGCGTCGGCGACGTCCAACTTCCCCTCGGTGGCCATCCAGGCCACCTTCCAGTTGAGCAGCCGGAGGTACTCGAGCTCGGCATGGATCTTGGCCAGGTGGACCTGGACCCACTCCTGGTCGACCACCCGGCGACCGTCGGGGAGCTTGGTGCCCTGGGCCCATTCCCGCACGTCTGCGAGCATGCGCTCGATCACACCGGGCGAGCACAGCGTCACCCGCTCGTGGTTGAGCTGGTTCGTGATGAGCGACCAACCGTTGTTCTCACCGCCCACCAGGCAGGTGGCGGGCACCCGCACGTCCTCGTAGAAGACGTAGTTGATGTTGTGCGTGCTGAGCAACGACATGGGCTGGATGCGGATGCCCGGCGTGTCGGTCGGCACGAGGAACATCGAGATGCCCTTGTGCTTGGAGGCGTCGGGGTTGGTACGGGTCGCGAGCCAGATGTAGTCGGCCCCGCCGGCCAGGCTCGTGAAGACCTTGGTCCCGTTGATGATGTACTCGTCGCCGTCTCGGACCGCCCTGGTCGTGAGCGCCGCCAGGTCGGTCCCGGCGTTGGGCTCGGTGTAGCCGATGCAGAAATGGATCTCCCCGCCCAGGATGCGGGGCAGGAACTCCGCCTTCTGCTCCTCGGTCCCGAAGTTCATGATGGTCGGGCCGACCGTGTTGATCGTGAGCATGGGTACCGGGGCGCCGGATCGCATCGACTCGTCGAAGAAGATGAACTGCTCCATCGGCGTGCGGCCCTGACCGCCCCATTCCTTGGGCCATCCGATGCCGAGCCACCCGTCCTTGCCCATCTGCCGGACGACCTGGCGCATCATGGGACCGATGCCATGCCCCTCGGCCAGGCCGGCCTCGACCTCGGGGCTGAGCAGCTCGCGGTAGTAGCTGCGCAGCTCCTGGCGAAGCGCCTCTTGCTCCTTGGTGTATCCGATCTCCATGCGACCCTCCCGTCTGGAACACGTTACAAACCAAAACCTGGTGCCATCCACCGGCCTCGGAGGCCCGCCCGGCTCGCCCGCGACGCCTCGACCGCTCTCGCTTCGCCGCGGCCACCAGCCGGCCGGGCGCGGAATGCCCCTTGGTAGGCTCCCGAGGAGGCCGTATGGCCCAAGTATGGCGGGCGCCGAGCGCGAGCGCCGACCGACACCCGAGGAGTCCCAACTGATGCCCGAAGCAGTGATCGTCGCCACCGGCCGCACCCCGATCGGGCGTGCCTTCAAGGGCAGCCTCGTCGACTGCCGGCCCGACGACCTGGCCGCTCACGCCGTGCGCTCGGTCCTCGCCAAGCTTCCCGAGCTCGACCCCAACTCGGTCGAGGACGTGATCCTCGGTTGTGCCCAGCCCGCCGGCGAGGCCGGCTTCAACCTCGCTCGGGTGGTGGCGGTCCTGGCCGGCCTCGACGACGCCCCCGGCGTCACCCTCAACCGCTACTGCTCGTCCTCCCTCCAGGCCATCCGCATGGCCGCCCACGCCATCAAGGCCGGCGAGGGCGACGTGTTCGTGGCCGGGGGCGTCGAGACCGTGAGCCGGTTCTCCCAGGGCATGGCAGATGGCGGGCCCCACAACCCCCAGTTCGCCGACGCCGAGGAGCGCACCGCGGCCCGTGCCCCGGGGGCGTCCGAACCCTGGGCGCCGGCCAAGGGTCTGCCCGACATCTACATCGCCATGGGCCAGACGGCCGAGAACGTCGCCGAGTCCGAGCACGTGGACCGGACCGAGATGGACGAGTTCGCCGCCCTTTCGCAGAACCGAGCCGTCGCCGCTCAGGAGAACGGGTTCTTCGAGCGGGAGATCATCCCGGTCGAGCTCCCCGGTGGCGGGACCGCGACGAAGGACGACGGCCCTCGACCCAACACCACGGTCGAGGTGCTGGCCAACCTGAAGCCCGCCTTCCGGGAGGGAGGCACGGTGACGGCCGGCAATTCCTGCCCGCTCAACGACGGCGCCGCGGCGGTCGTCGTGATGTCGGACACGCGGGCGCGCGAGCTCGGGATCTCCCCACTGGCGCGGGTGGTCTCCAGCGGGGTCACCGGCCTCAACCCCGAGATCATGGGCCTCGGGCCCATCGAGGCGAGCCGCCAGGCGCTGCACCGGGCGGGCATGACCATCGACCAGATCGACCTGGTGGAGATCAACGAGGCGTTCGCGGCTCAGGTCATCCCCTCCGCCAAGCACCTCGGCATCGAGTGGGACAAGCTCAACGTCAACGGCGGCGCGATCGCCCTCGGCCATCCCTTCGGCATGACCGGGGCCCGCATCATGACCACCCTGCTCAACGGGCTGGAGGACGCCGGCAAGACCTTCGGCCTCGAGACCATGTGCGTCGGGGGTGGCCAGGGCATGGCGATGATCGTGGAGCGCCTCTCCTAGACCTGCCGGTCCGCCGATGCCCCGGGCCGGACCGCCGGGCCAGCAGGGCCAGCCGGGTCAGCCGGCCACGAGGGCCTTGATCTCGCCCAGGATGGGGACCGGCCCCGGGTCTACCCCCTCCTGACCCGCAAGGAGCAGCGAGACCACGTCCCCGACCAGCACGAGGTCGAGGAGCTGCGCCAGGTCGGTGTCGCCGGCGCCCCAGACCTCGACGACGTCGTGGACCACTTCCAGGAGGAGGTCCATCATGACGTCGATCCGGCGCGCCACCTGGGGGTGATCGCTCGGGCACCGGAGCGCGACCAGGGTGAGCACCTGCCGGGTGATGTCCCCGTGCTGGCCCCAGCCCGCCACCTCGTTGTGGCAGAGCTCCGGCTGGACGGAGGCAAAGGCGGGGGCCTTCACGTTCTCGTTGATCTGGGTCTTCCACCGAGTTGCCGCGACGGCGCCGGGACCCTCGCCACCGTGGACGAGCGTCACGGTGCGGCCGATGGTCGAGGCGATCCTCGGAGCCGGGCTCGAGGACCCGAGCAGCTCCTCGCGTCGCCGCTCGAGCTGCTCCACCCCTGAGGCGATCAGGGCGTCGGCCTCGGGCAGGAGGTCGCAGGCACGGAGGGCCACGAGCGTGGGCACGGTCATCGCTCCGAGCGCGGCCCTCGGCTGGGGCAGGTTGCCGGGCACGCCGAAGAGCGGCGCGCCGCGCTCGGCGGCCAGCTCGGCGAGCCTCCCCCCGCCGGCCACCGCCACCACGGTGGCCCCCGCCTCCCAAGCCGCCGACGCGGCCGAGACGGTCTCCTCGGTGTCGCCGGAGCACGAGAGCGCGAAGGCCAGGGTCTCCGGGCCCACGAACTTGGGGGCGCGGTACGACTTGAGCGGGAGCACCGGTACCGAGAAGCGCGGCGCGGCCAGGGCCTGCAGGATGTCGCCCGCCACCCCGCTGCCCCCCATGCCGAAGACCGCCACGTTGGCGAACCGGCGCTGCCAGAGCTCGGGGTCGACGCTCGCGACGACCTCCTCGGCGGCGACTGCGGCCTGCCCGATCTGCTCCGGAAGCCCGAGCGTCACCTCCCACATGCCGATCGAGTCGAGCGGGAGCGGGTTGGTGGGCGGCACACCCCTCGAGTCGCTGGCCGTCGGGGTCTGACTCGTGGAGCCGGATCCCGCGAGGGTCATGCGCTCGGTCCGTGCCCGGTCTCGACGACGTCCTCGGCAGCCGCCTTGGCCATCAGCCGCTCGTGCTCCGGCTGGTCAACCGTGGTGGCCTCGTCGATCAACATCACGGGGACTCCCTCACGAACGTCGTAGCTCCGCTTGAGCCTCGGGTTGTACAGCCTCTGCTCGGAGGGAAACCACAGGAGAGGTCCTTTGTCCTCCGGGCATGCCAGCACCTCGATGAGCAGCGGATCAAGATCCATCGTCGGCTCCTCTGCGTGTCGCGCTCGCGGTCATCCCGCCTGCGCAAGGCGGTCTATCAGCTCCGACACCTCTTGGACGTGAGCGCGGCACTCCTCGGCGGTCCTGGCCTCGAGGTTGAGGCGAAGCAGCGGCTCGGTGTTGGAGGGACGCAGGTTGTACCACCAGTCCCCGTAGTCCGCGGTGAGCCCGTCGAGGCGATCGACCTCGACCCCCTCTGCCTCCAGGTGCCGGGCCACTGCCTCCACGGTGGCGGCGGGGTCCGGGACCTCCCTGTTGATCTCGCCGGAGTCTGCGTAACGCCGAAAGGGCGCGAGGAGCTCGGACAACGGCCGGTCACCTCGCCCCAGCAGCTCGAGCGCCACCAGCGCGGCGATGATCCCCGAGTCGGCGCGGTAGTTGTCGCGAAAGTAGTAGTGGCCGGAATGCTCGCCGCCGAACACCGCCCCCGTCTCGGCCATCGTCTGCTTGATGTAGGAGTGGCCCACGCGGGTGCGGACGCCGATGCCGCCGCGCTCGGCGATGACCTCCGGCACCACGTGCGAGCAGATGAGGTTGTAGAGGATCGTGGCTCCGGGGTGCTTGTCGAGCATGGAGGCCGCCACGAGCGCCGTGGTGAGTGACCCCGACACGGGGTCTGCCTTCTCGTCCACCAGGAAGACCCGGTCGGCGTCCCCGTCGAAGGCCAGTCCGATATCCGCGCCGGACCGCAGCACCGAGGACTTGAGATCGGCCAGGTTTGCCGGCTGGATCGGGTCCGCGGGGTGGTTGGGAAAGGTGCCATCGAGCTCGCCGTAGAGGATCTCTACCCGAAAGGGCATCCCGCGCATCACGGCCGGCACGACGAGGCCACCCATCCCGTTGGCGGTGTCGGCAACGACGAGCAGCGGGCGCAGGCCCTCCGGATCGATGAACGACCGGGCGTGCTCGGCGTACTCCTCCAGCATGTCCCGGTGATCGAGCGTGCCGATCGGGCCCTGCGCCGGGGACGGGGGGTTCTCCAGCAGCTCCTCGGTGATCCGCTGGATCTCGAGCAGCCCGGTGTCGCGACCGATCGGACGGGCCCCGGCCAGACACATCTTGATCCCGTTGTAGGCGGCCGGGTTGTGCGAGGCCGTGAACACCGCCCCGGGGGCGTCCAGGCGGCCGGCGGAGAAGTACACCAGATCCGTGGAGGCCAGTCCGAGATCCGTGACCGACGCCCCCTCGCAGCGGGCACCCTCCGCAAAGGCGCCGGACAGCTCCTCTCCCGAGCTCCGCATGTCGCGCGCCACGAGCAGGCGATCCGCGCCGGTGAATCGAGCGAAGGCGCGCCCTACGGCCCGACAGAGCTCCGCATCGAGCTGATCGGGCACCGTTCCGCGGATGTCGTAGGCCTTGAAGACGGCCGCGGTTCGTTGCTCGGCGGCGCTCGGCATGGGGTGATCAGCCTAATCCGGTCCGTCGAAGGCGACGGGGCTGCGGGGCTGGACCCACCGACCCGGCCCGGCCCTCCCACCTACCGGGGTTAGGCCGGCGATCCGACCTGCCGGGGTCAGGCCCGGCGGTGTCGGGGCCCGCCGGATCGTGCGGGCGCCCGACCCGTCCCCCCGGCCCGGCGTCTCCGCACCACCCAGATCGCCACCATCCCCAGGAGGACGACGATGACGAACACCGTGCAGGCCTCGCCCAGCTCGTTGGCGTGCGTGGCGCCGTAGAACAGCGTGACCTGATGGCTGGTCGGCACCACGACCATGAGGTTGGGCGTCACCCGCCACGGACCGGTCGCGCCCGAAGCCTGCCAATTGGGGAAGTAGGAGACCTTGACCAGCACCGGCGTGCCGACGTGGCTCACCCGGAAACTGATCGTGTCGTTGGACGTCCGCACGCCGCTCACCGTGGTGGGGGCGACGGGAACGGCCGGAGGATGGGTGTCCCCGATCGGCACGCGAGGCCAGGACGAGGGGCCCGAGGCGGCCAGCTCGACGTTCCAACGACTCGGATCGTCGTACCAGGCGACCGAAGGGTCGAGCCAGCTCGACTGGCCCGCTTTGATGCCCTTCATCACCGCCGGCTCGTTGGTCAGCGCGGTCACGAGCGGGGCGTCCTCGACCTCGAAGACGTCCCACGTCGTGCTCGAGGTGGTGGTGGATCCGGCCGGGGACTTCCACGGTCCGCTCGTCGCGACCAGGCGGAGGGACGGATCGTCCCTCGCGTACTGCTGGACGCTCGGGGTCGACGCCATGAAGTACCGCACCCCCATGAGCTGCAGGTGCTCGATCCCGAGGGCCACGTTGACGCCCGAGTAGGGCAGCCCGACGACCGCCTCGGACGGTTGCGCCGAGAGCTCGGCCTGGTTGATGAAGTGGTACGGGGTGCTCGCCGAGGACTCGAAGAGCAGGCCCTCCATCGAGTCGATGCAGCCGTCCGTCCAGTACGGCAGCAGCATGAGCGCCATCGGCGTGCCGAATCGGTCGAGCGACGGGTTGTACTCCCACATCGCCCGGCCGCACCCGTATTGATGTCCCACCTTGCTCATGGTGTGGATCACACCCTGGTACTCGGGGTAGGCGGGCTTGCCCTCGTAGCCCGAGTAGTTCCAGGCCGCCCAATTCGTCACCTGGTTGGCCCCCACGCCCACGGGGAGCGCATCGGCCGGCAGGATGAAGGGGGGGATGACCACGAGGAGCGCCCCGAGCACCGCCAGCAGTGCGCCCCCGACCGCGCCCGGCGCCCACGGCACGATCCTCGGCCGGCGAGGCAGCGGCCGTTCGGCGAGGAACGCCTCCGCCACCTGCCAGGTCCAGCGCGTCGACCGCCAGCGCCGCCAGCGCAACGCGACCAGGTGGCAGGTCACCGCGAAGCCCCAACCCACCATGAGGTACACGGAGAGGAACCAGAGGGGCAGCAGGCGGACGTTGTAGAGGGAGCCCTGGGGGTCCAGGATCAACGCTGCGGCGGAGAGGCCACCCATGATGGCGAGGAACAGCCCGAAGCGGCTGCGGCGCACGACGGCGAGCACGACGAACAGCCCCGCGAGGAGGAGCGCCCAGAGGTCCGCCTCCGGGAAGAGCAGGTGCACGTAGGTCGTGACGTTCTCGTAGCCCATCGACGTCGAATAGGGCTGACGGACCCCGAACGGCACCAGCCACCAGCCCGAGAGCAGCAGCCCGAGCACCACGGTCGAGCCGGTCCACCAGACCACCGCAGGTCGGGAGCGGGGCGGTGACGGGGGCGCGAGCAGCCTCTCGGGCCAGGACCGCACCCACGACCGCCACGTGGACGCAGCGAGGGCGCTGCCGGGGCCCCGGGAGTGGCGGCGCCGGACCGGCGCGCTCGTCTCCCAGACCACGTCGTCGCGTGGCCGCAAGCGGCGGGGCAGGAGATCGAAAAGGGTGAGAAGGGCCGCACCGACGATCGCCCAGAGCGCCGGGACGATGTGGGCGAGGATGCAGAGGGCGAGTACGACGGCCGCCCATCCCCGATAGCGACCCGTCCGTTGCCCGTAGGCGACGAGCCCGACGAAGACCAGCGCCAGCGAGATGCTGAGGGAGTACGAGTACTCGCCGGCCAGGGTGGAGAAGAGGTTCCCCCCGTAGATGGTGTACGAGTAGTCGAAGAGGAAGGGGAGCGTGGCCGCGGCCAGCGCCGCAGGGACGGGAGGGCGCAGGCGGAAGAGCCGAGCGCAGGCCCACGCGGCGACCGGCAGGGTGATCGAGCCGAGGACCGTCGCCCACTTGAAGGCGATGTTGTACGGGATGATCCATCCACCGACGGCCGCCAGGGCGTCGGGGAGGACGAAGTAGAAGGTGTAGATGGGAAACCCGTCGTACCAGGCGGGATCCCAGCCGGTGAGGTGCCCGTGCGTGATCAGGCCCTGGAGGAACGGCGGCATCATGTAGTGGGCGCCCGTGTCGCCGCCGGTGGTCGTCGTGTCCGACAGGAGCAGCGAGAGGTGCATCTGCCAGAGGACGACGCCGATCACGGCCCCGATCGCGATGATCGACCCCGCAGCGGTGGCGCTGCGACCCCATCCCCGGCTGCGAGGCGTGAACTTGCTCGGCGGTCGCTCCGGCAAGGCCGGACCCGGCGGCACCACCGGGGCGACGGGATCTCGCAGATCGGTCATCTGCCCTCAGCCCCGCCCATCAGTGCGGTCCCGCCAGCAGCACGCCGTTGGACGACGCCACCGCGAGGATGGCGACGAGGTTGAAGGAGGCATGGGCCACCATGTTCATCCCCTGGCGCCCCGTGCGGTAGGACACCACGGCCAAAACCACGCCGAACAGCGCCAATCCGGCCAGCTGCTCCCACTCGGCGTGCGCCAGGGCGAAGAGAAGGCCGTCGAGGACCACCGAGGCGACGACGGCCACCGTCCGGGCGGTGCTCCTTCCGAGGCGGACGGGCGCGAGGAACCGGAGCAGGCCGCGCAGGACGAGCCCTCGGAAGAACAGCTCCTCGAAGAACGGGGCGCCGATCACCGTGAAGATCCCGATGACCACCAGCCCTCCCCCGTGCGCGCCGCCGGTCAGGCGCTGGGTGGGGGCGTTGAAGTGCTTGAGATCGTGGATGAACGGGGAGTAGAGGGCCGTGATCAGGAGTTGCCCGCCCACACCGATGGCGAGCCCGACCAGGTCGATCACCCGGAATCGCAGGCCCAGGTCGTCGACCAGGCTCCTCGTTCCCCGTACCCGGCTGGCCAACCAGGGCGCGCCGAAGAACCCCACCCACAGCCCCACCAGGCTCGAGATGACGTACCACTCGGGAGGGACCGTCTGGTGCGAGATGGCCGAGAGCTGGTTGGACTTCCCGGCCACCTCCGCGGCGACCACCGTGGCGATGGAGGCCACGACCTCCCCGGCGGCGAACCCGAGCACTGCGAAGATGAGCCAGAGGACGGCGTCGTTTCGGGTCCTCGGGGGGGCCGCCGGTTGGTCGAGGAAGACCGCCCGCGGCCTGCCCTCCTCCGGGGTCGGGGCGTCCGGCGAAGACCCCTGGTCGGGCCCGGCCGGCGAGCGGTCGGCCTCTCGTGGGGCGGGTCGCTCCCGAGGGGTCGGATGCGGTGGCGGCCCTGGCCGTGGCGGGCGCGTCGGTTCGCCGCCCGACTGTGCCATCGGCGCAACGATACCGTCGCCCGGGTCCGCTGAGGGCCCGGTCCCCGACTGACACAGCGTCCGCATAGCATGTGGTAGTGAGTCCAGACAGGCCCGAAGGTTCCCCCATGCGCCAAGGACCCTCGGGGCCCGGCGGTGGCAACGGGTCGCCCAATCCCGGGGGCGAGCAGAGCTGGCGATGGATCTGGCTCATCCTGCTCGTGGCGGTGCTGGCCGTCCTCATCATCCCGTCGCTGATCCCCCGCCACACGGCCAAGACCGTCAGCTACTCGTCGTTGATCACCGACGTCGAGAACAACCAGGTTTCGACCGCCAACGTCGACAACACGACCGGGGTCATCACGGGCAACCTCAAGGACGGGACCTCGTACACCGCGAACGGCCCGACCCCGCCGTCCAACGGCGACGCCACCACCATGCGCAAGGACGGCGTCACGGTGAAGTACACGACGAGCGGCCCGAGCCTGCTGTCGAGCCTCGCCCCCTACCTGATCCTCGGCCTCCTCGTCGTCGGGATGTTCTATTACGTGACCCGCTCCGCCCGCGGCCAGATGAGCGGGATCATGTCGATCGGCAGGTCGAAGGCTCGGCTGTACACCACCGAGCGACCCTCGACGACGTTCGACGACGTGGCGGGCTACTCGGGCGTCAAACAGGAGATCAGTGAGGTCGTCGATTTCCTCAAGACGCCGGGACGGTTTCGGGATATCGGCGCCAAGATCCCCAAGGGCGTGCTCCTCGTCGGTCCCCCCGGGACCGGCAAGACCCTGCTGGCCCGCGCCGTCGCCGGCGAGGCCGGGGTCCCCTTCCTGTCCGTCAGCGGCTCGGACTTCATGGAGATGTTCGTCGGCGTCGGCGCCAGCCGGGTGCGCGACCTCTTCCAGACGGCGCGCAAGCAGGCGCCGGCCATCGTGTTCATCGACGAGATCGACTCGATCGGGCGCAAGCGCGGCGCCGGCCTCGGCGGGGGCCACGACGAGCGCGAGCAGACCCTCAATCAGATGCTCTCGGAGATGGACGGCTTCGACCCCACCGAGGGCGTCGTGATGATGGCCGCCACCAACCGCCCGGACATCTTGGACCCGGCCCTCCTTCGCCCCGGCAGGTTCGACCGCCAGATCGTCGTCCCGTTGCCGGACCTGGAGGAGCGTCTCCCGATCCTGCAGGTGCACTGCCGGGGCAAGCGCATGGGCCCGGACGTGGACCTCGAGCTCGTCGCCCGCGGGACGCCGGGCATGAGCGGTGCCGATCTCGCCAACCTGGTCAACGAGGCGGCACTGCACGCAGTCCGCCGGGGCAGCCACGTGATCAACATGGTCGACTTCGAGTCGGCGCGCGATCGGGTCCTCATGGGCCAGCGGCGTGAGAGCCTCGTCCTGTCGGACGAGGAGAAGGAGCGCGTCGCCTATCACGAGGGTGGTCACGCGGTCCTGGCCTACGTCCTCCCCCACGCCGACCCGGTCCACAAGGTGACGATCCTCCCGACGGGCATGGCGCTCGGGGTCACGCAGCAGCTGCCCCTGGAGGAGCGCCACATCCACCCGCGGGCCTACATAGAAGACGCGCTGTGCGTGCGAATGGGTGGTCGCGTCGCCGAGCTGTTGATCTATGGCGACCTCTCCACCGGGGCGGCCAACGACCTCGTCGGCAACACCGAGCTGGCGCGCAAGATGGTCCGCGAATGGGGCATGAGCGAGCAGATCGGGCCGATGGCCTGGGGATCCCAGGGCCAGGTCTTCCTCGGCGAGGACCTGCTGCACTCGCGGGACTACTCGGAGAGCACGAGCCGGGTCATCGACGACGAGGTCGAGCGCATCCTGCGGGACCAGGAGCAGCGGGCCATCGAGATGCTGACGCGACACCGGGCGGGGCTCGAGGCGGTCGCGCGCAACCTTCTCCAGCAAGAGACCGTCGACGGCGAGGTCGTCAGTGGGCTGGTCGACGAGGCCTACGGCCGTCCGGTCCACGGATCCGGGGCGAAGGCCGTCCCTCACTTCCACTCCAACGGCAAGACGCAATCCGCCACCAATGGCGCCGCTCCAGCTGCGGTGGGCCACCCGGCGGCGAGCACAGAGCCGACGGACACCGGCGAGGAGTCACGGGACCCGGCCGCGCCCGCCCCCGCGGGCCTGGCGAGCGCCGATCGCCCCAGCGAGGCGAGCCCCTCCCCTGACGGCCGGGACGGAGCCGGCGTCGCCGGACCGGCGCCATCGACCGGGCCCGCTCCGTCGAGCCTGGCGGCGCAGCCGTGGCCTCCCCCCAACCCCCAGGCACCCTCGACGCCTGCGCCCCCGCCCCACCCGGATCGCCTCCGCCTCCCCCGCCGGCACAAGCCGGGTGGGCCCCACCGAGGTGGGCCGGGTCACCGACGGACGGTGGGAACGGTCTCGACCAGTACGCCAACCCGCAGCACCCGGGTCGTCAGAACGCCAACGACCAGTACGCCAACCCGCAGCATCCTCCGGGCCCGGCGGAAACCGGCCCCGCGCAGCCCGACCCCAGCTGATCCCGCTCGGGCCCGGCCGGACTCAGCCGGTCGGGATGCCCTGAGCGGTCACCACTCCGGGGGTGGCCGTGGGCTGAAGGTCCTCGCTCACGACGAGGGGTCCGCTCCCGAGCACTTGGAAGGTGAGCGGCGTGAGGGAGCTCGGCTCGAAGATTCGCAGACCGCCGGCGGGCACCGAGAGCTGCGTCCCGTGCGCGACCTCGCTGAACCCCTGCGCCCCGAGCTCGTCAATGGTGGCGGTGACGGCGCTCGCTCCGGGGTTGGCGATCTCGATCGCGGCGACCCTCGCCTGAGGCACGACCGGGTTGGTGGCCGCACCGGGCGCGAAGAGCAGCCAGGTGGACCCCGAACCCTGCCCCTGCTCCGATGCCGTCTCGACGGCGGAGAACGCCCCCGAGCGCGGCGTGGCACCCGCCGATGCCTGGATCGTCCGGCCAACCACCACCCCGCCACCGTCGGACTGGACCATCGTGACGTAGTCGACCGAGGCGGGAATCCGTGTCTGCGAGCTCAGGGCGAGCTGCCAGACCGCCCCTCCCGACACGTCGGCCGAGATGGGTGACACGGGGCCGGCAGGAAGGTGGAACGACACCGTCACGTGCTCGGTCGTCGTATTCGGGTTGAGCACGTCGAGGAGCACGGTGGACCCCGGAGCGTTGGTCGTGCTCGGGATGACCCAATGGCGCTGCGGCGAGCTGGCGCCGAGACTCAGCGAGAGACCGGAGGTGCCCTTCTTGGGGTCGGCCTCCAACACGCTGGCGACCACGCGGCCGGACTTCGTCGTGACCATCGTCGCCACGAGGTCTCGGTTCTGGACGAGCGAACCGACCGATTCGACGACGAGGGCCCCGGGCGGCAGGACGATCCCCTGGTAGGGCTCTGGCTGCACCACGCCCGAGGTCGTGACGAAGGAGAGGTTGACGACCGCCGTGGTGGTGGTCGGGTTGTAGACCTCGGTCGCCAGGGATCGCCCACCCGACGTCGAGCCCGACGCGAAGTACCAATTGGTGGCAGTGCTGGTCACGCACGGGACCTGCGACCACCCGGAGTTGCCCTGCACCGTCTGCGCGACGGCGACGCCGCCTCCCGAGAGATCCACCCTCGCCGCCAACCATTTCCCCGAGGCGCCGGCCGGAGGGCCGACGAAGGACTCGCTGTGCGGGCCGACCGAGACGGTGGTGACGTGCGGCGGTCCCGAAGTGCCGACCACCGTCATCGTGCCCTGCACCGCTTGCGACGACACGTTGGTGAGCACGACGGCGAAGTGGCCCTGACCGGCCGTGGTGCCGCCGCCGACGCAGTACCAGGAGGAGGACTGGGCGTCCACCGGTGCGATCGCGGCCACCGGGGTGGCCGCCGCGGGGACCGCCGGGGACGGGGTGGCGGCGTCGATGAGCGCGACTCCGACCAGCACGGCGGCGATCGCGCCCACCATCACGAGCGAGACCCGCTGTGCGTGCCGGAGCTGTCGCCGCTCCGACTGTCGACCCTCGGAGGGACGGCGCTCCGACGATTGGTGGTCCGACTGGGGCCCCGACCGGCGGCGCTCGAAGTGGCGGCGCGGGATCATGCCCCGCTCACCCCCGACCGCGTCAGGAGCGTCCGGCGCGTTTGGCGCGTTCGGCGGGTCCGCCTGCTCGTAGTCGTAGGGGTCCGGACCGCCCGGAGGTCCCGAAGGAGCACCCGGCTCGTCTGGACTCATCGTTCCGGCCCCTGTGGTGCGCCCTCGGCCTCCTGCTCGTGGGATGCGGATCCCGTCGAGTCGCTCCGGGAGCCACCCACCAGCACCTCGTGTTCCTCGACGCCCGCCGGCGGCGCGTTCTCCGCGTCGGAGACCAGCGCCGGGATCGCGACGTGCGGGCGGTGCCGCCGGTACACGAGCAGCACACCGGCGACCCCGATCCAGGCCAACATCTCGAGCGTGACCACGAACGGCACCAGGGGCCCCGGAGAGACCTGGAGGACCGCCTGGCCCGTGGCGGGCACGGCGTAGGCGGCCGCCCACCCGTAGGCGGAGCTCTGCGCCAACGACCTCCCGCCGACGGTCAGGTGCCAGAGGCCCGCCGGCGCGTAGGCCGCGACCATCGGTCCGCGACTCAACGATCCCTGGGTGTTGGTGGCGCCGCTGCTCGTTCCGAGCACGCCGTGCCATCCGACGACGTCGCTCGGGCGGCCCCACGGACCCTCGGAGCTCACGGCGCCGAGTGCCGCGCTCCGCTGGGCGCGCTCGGGCACGTAGGCGCCGTTGGCGAAGACGGTGTAGCCCTCCCCGCCGGGCACCACCCGCAAGCCGTCCTGCTCGAGGAGACCCTCGAGGACGTCGGGCGGCGTCGGGAAGGCCTTGGCGCTCTGGACCCCCGGAGCGGAGGGCGCGAGCGTCTCCATCAGCACCACGTACCGGATGCCGGAGGTCGCCAGGAGCTGGCCGAGGGTGCTGGTGCGACCGGTCTCCGCCAGGCTGATCGCCTGGGCCAACCGGTCGGCCGGACCCGAGGAGGGCGGGGCCCAGACGTTGGTGCCGTTCGGTGTGCCACCCTCGGACACCGAGTAGGCGAGGCCCGGCTGCACCGACCAGCCCCCGCCGAGCAGGGAGCGGGGGTCCGCCAGCCACAGCACGCGGAACCCGCCGGGAGGCTTGGAGGAGGAGATCCAGGTCAGGGATTGGGGCAGGTCGGTCCGGGGTAGCCCCCAGGACCCGTCTCCCACCTGGATCAGGACTGGTAGCAGGCCCACGACCGCGGCGACCAGCGCGCCGAAGCTGCACAGCTGCAACCAGCCGAACCGCAGGTGGGTCAGCTCCTCCTCGAAGCTCGCGATGCCGATCCCGATGGCGGCGGCCACCGCGCACGCCGCCGGCGCGAGCAGGACGTCGACCTGAGGGGCGAACGAGCCCGTCCAGTGGCGCTGCACCATCCAGGCGAGGACCCAGGACGAGAGCGCGAGCGTCCACAGCCGCGCCGCCCAGGCCAGGCGGGGCCCGCGGCTCACGAGCAGCGGCAGGAAGGCGGCGATCACGAGGAGCCAGCTGAGTGGCGAGCTGCCGGTCGGCCCCACGGCGAAGCGCAAGATGGTCGACCACGACCATCCCGAGGAGGCCGACACCGGCAGTCCGAGGACCTCCAGCATCTGGCGGCCGGAGAGCAGGACGCTCACGCTCCACGGGATACACAGGACGGCCGCGACCACGCTCGCCCCGATGCTCACGCCGAGGGCTCGCAGGCCCTGCGCGCGCCCCGACACGAGCGACCCGAGGGGCAGGGCGATCCCGACGAGGAGCACGACCACCGCGACGGCCGGGGCGAACGACACCGCCACGGCCTCGATGACGCCGAGGGTCAGGATCTGGCCGGCGAGCGTGCCGCGCCACCCGGCGGGGGGCTCGAAGGGTCCGAGCTCGCTCGCGCGGGCCAGGCGAGCCACCACCCAGGGCGTGACCGCGAAGGCGACGAGGCCGTCCCAGCGGCCCTGGGCCAGCGCGTTGTAGGCGAGTGGCAGACCGAGATAGGCGAGCCCCCCGGCGAGGCGCGCCCGGGGGGAGCAGAGGGGTCGCAGCAATCGCACGACGCCCCAGGCGCCGAGCGGGATGCACCCGAGCACCAGCACCTTCTGGACGAGGCCCATGCCCCCGAGCAGCACCGTGCCGACGAGGCCGAGCACGCCGTAAGCCGGGGTGCTCGGGGCACCGCTGCCCAACCCCGCCGGCTGCCATCCCGAGAAGAACTGGTGCCAGGCGGAGGTCCATGACGGCAGCGGCACCAGCTGGCCGACGATCGGCATGGCCCCGCGGAGCAGCTGGCGGCTGCCGACGAGCAGGAGCACCGCGACGACGATCCAGGTGAGCACCCGCGCCCGCTGCGTGGACAGTGCGGGAATCCGACCGACCCGCCGCCGGTCCTCGATCTCGTCGAAGCTGGCGTCCTCGGAGAACGCGCCCCCCACGCTCCCGGTGAGCTCCGGCTCGGCGTCCGCCGCGAGCGGCTCGGCGTCGGACCCCTCCCTCGCCGCGACGACGCCGAGATGGGCGAACTGGGTGAAATACGCGGAGAGGCGGGCGCTGCCGGGGTTTTGCAGGTGGCGAACCTCGCCGTCCCGGCGCTGGCGGTGGGCCCGGACGACGGCCCGTCGCTGCCGCAGCGCCGAATGGTGGCGGAGGTTCCACGACCACGCGCCGAGGACGTCCCGAGCCCGCGCCGTGTCGCCGGAGACGAGGGCCACCAGCACCTCGCCCACCGACAGCGCCACGACCTGGGGGACGACCCGCAGGAGATGCCACCATCCGTAGCAGGTGAGGACGGCCCGCAGCTCGTGGCGACGCTCGAGGTGCTCCAGGCTCGCCGGTCTCGGGGCACCGGCCTCTTCCGCCAGCTCGCGGCGCCCGTTGACCAGGGTCTCGAGGTGGCGTACCGAGGCCTGTGGGGCGACCACCACCCGGGACCCGGCGATCTGCGCTCTCCAGCAGAGGTCCAGGTCCTCCCCCATGGCCTCGATGCTGCCGTCCATGCCCTCGATCTCCCGGAAGAGGTCGGCCCGCACGAGCACGCAGCCCCCGGGCGCCACGAAGACGTCGCGCACGCCGTCGTGTTGCCCGTGGTCCACCTCCCCCGGCTGGAGACGGTCGACCACCGCCCCGGTCTTGTCCGCACTCTGGCCGACGTGGAGCAGCACCCTCGGGTCATCCCAGCTGGTCATCTTCGGCGAGACGATCCCCGCATTGGACCGGAAGGACTCCTCCACGAGCAGTCGCACGGCATCCGGGGCGAGCGCCACGTCGTCGTGGCACAAGAGGAGGAAGGCCGCACCGCTCACGGTCGCGAGCGCGGCGTTGACCGCCGCCGAGAAATGCGTGGCCTCGACCGAGCGCACGAAGGCGCCGGGGAGGACCTCGGCCACCCGCCCGGAGGGATCCGGCGTCTCCTGGGGTGCGACGACGAGGACCGAGAAGTCCTCGTAGTCCTGGGTGGCCAACGAGGCCAGCGTCTCCTCGAACCATTCGCCGGGGTCGGCGGCCACGACCACGGCGACCACCGCCGGGACGTGGCCCTCCCCCGGGACCTGGGACCCGCTCGGCGACGGCAGGGGTGGCTGCCTGCTCCTCGGCGCCGGCCCGGCCTCGCTCATAAGGGTTCGAGGCTATACGTTCGCGCTCCGCGGGCCCGGGTCACGAGTGCTTGCAAATGTTTATTTCTCGATATACTGTTGTTTATACGTCAAGCCAGGGAACGGCGAAGGTCGGCAGCGTCCCGCCTGTTCGCCAGGCCCCGAGCGCAGGAGGATCATCGATGGCGGAATTGGACGAGATTCCCGGAGAGATCGCCAAGATCACACGAGACGTGGCCTACGTGGCCGTCGGACTCGGCGTCCTCGGCCTGCAGCGGACCCAGGTCCAGCGCCAGGCGATCCAGCGCCGCGTCCGAGCGGGAGAGCTGGAAGAGGTCGTGGAGGAGGTCGTGGCCGGGCTGCGGGCGGGGCTGACCCGCGGCGTGCAGCAGGCCGACGCCGTCGTCGAGTTGACCATCGGTCAGCTCGAGTCGTCGCTCGAGCCCCTCGAGCAGCAGCTGCCCCCGCCGGTTCGCGAGCTGGTGGCCATCGCCCATACCCGGGCGCGGGAGGCTCGCTCCCAGCTCCGCGAGGCGGTCACGTCCGCGGTGTGACCCTGCCGGGCGGCCCGCCGGCGCCCGCCGGCGACCTCCGTCGACCGCCTCAGCAGGCCCGTTGCTCCCAGTAGGCGAGCACGTCGGCGAGGGTGTCCTCGACGGAGAGCTCCGGCTTCCAGCCGGTCGCCGTTTCCAGCCTCGCCGGCGAGCCGACCAGCACGGGGACGTCCACCGGCCGGACGAGTGAGGGGTCGGTGACGAGCTCGAGCTCGGCGCCCGCCAGCTCAAGCAGCCGCGAGGCGATCTCCGAGATGGCGACGTCCCGACCCGAGCAGACCTGGTAGATGATCCCGGGCTCGCCGTTGCACACGAGGAGGCGGTAGGCCCGGGCGACGTCGCGCACGTCGGTGAAGTCCCGCCGGGTGGTGAGGGTGCCGACGGAGAGGGTGGCGGCTCGCTCGCGCTTCGCCTCGACGATCCGGCGAGCGAGGCCCGAGACGGCGAAGCTCGGGGCCTGTCCGGGCCCGACGTGGTTGAACGGGCGCACGATCAGCACTCGTTGGCCGTAGGCCCGCCAGGCCTGCAGGGCCACCTGCTCGGCCGCCGCCTTGCTCGCCGCATACGGCGACACCGGCGCCACGGGAGAGGACTCGGTCAGTGGGAGCTGGTCTGCGACGACCGCCCCGTAGACCTCGGCGGAGCTCACGACGAGGACGGTCTCGCACCCGCTCGCCCGGGCGGCCGCGACGACCGCAGCCGTCCCGAGGACGTTGACCCGCAGGACCTCGTTGGGGGCGTCCCACGACTCGCCGACGTGCGTCAGGCCGGCCAGGTGGTAGACGACGTCGGGGGCGATGTCGCGCAGTGCCGGTCCGATCGCCGCGGGGTCTGCGACATCGGTCTCGAGGTCGACGATCGCCACCTCGTCGCCCTGGGACCGCAGGTGCTCGGCCAGCCACGTGCCGACGAACCCGCGCCCTCCCGTGATGAGCGCTCGCACGCCCGCACCCTAGCCAACGGCACCCGCTGGCAATCCTGCAGCGAACCGGTAGGCGTCGAGGTGACGGGCCAGGCTCGCCGACCAGGTGTACGCCGACGCCGTCGCGAGCCCGGCGTCCCGGCGCGCCTCGGCGCGCTCTGCCCCCTCCCCGAGCACCTCGTCGATCGCCTCGGCAAGCCCGCCGGCGTCGCCGGGAGGCACGAGCACCGCGGCGCTCCCCGCCAGCTCGGCCATCGCCGTGCCCGTGGTCGTCACGAGCGGGGTCCCGCAGGCGAGGGCCTCGATGGCCGGGAGCCCGTAGCCTTCGGCCAGCGACGGGTACGCCGCCACGGCGGCCCGGCGGAGGAGGGCGGGCACGGCGCCGTCCGCGACATAGCCGAGCCTCACGATCCTCTCGCCGCCGGCGACCGTGGCGATGGCCCGCTCGACTTCAGAGGTTCCCCATCCGGGCTGGCCGGCGATGACGAGCCGGAGGTCTCGATGTCGACGGCTGAGGGCGCCGAAGGCGCGCACGAGCGTGGACACGCCCTTGCGCGGCTCGATGGTCCCGACGAAGAGCACGAAGGGCCAATGGCGATCGATGCCGAGGGGCTCGAGGACCTCGTCGTCTGCTCCCGGCCGGACCTCGCGGGGGACGAAGCGCTCGCGGTCCACCCCGTGGGGGGCAACGAAGACGGGTGCCCGCACCTCGCACACGCTCGACAGCTGCTCGGCGGTGGCTTGCGACACGCAGATGATCGCCGCCGCCCGCCGGGCCGCCACGCGGATGGCCCGGCGGAAGACGAGCACCTTGGATCTCTGGTGCCATTCGGGGTGGTCGAAGAAGGTGCAGTCGTGCACCGTGACGACCGAGGGCACGGAGCTTCGCTCCGGCATCGTGTAGTGCGGGCCGTGGTGGACGGCGGGCGAGCGCCGGGCAAGCCAGCGCGGCAGGACCAACTGCTCCCACGCCAAGCGTGTGGGCCGGGTGTCGGGCGCGATCGCCGCCACCTCGAGCGGACCGGTCCGCGCTCGCTCGCCCGCCGCATCGGCCGGCGAGCCTTCCTCCCCGGGACGGGTCTCCTCCTGCCCGGGGTGGCGCCAGCGGGCGGCGTCGGAACGCCGGCTGACGAGGGTCGGGGCGACGGAGGGTTCGCCGGCCAGGGCCCGGGCCAGTGCCAGCACGTACTGGCCGGCGCCCGCGGCACGAGTGGGGATCGCGGAGACGTCGAGCGTGAGCGACAGGGGTCGCGCCGGAGCGGCGGGGTCCGGGCTCACGCCAGCCCCCTCCAGAGCTCGAGGTATCGCTCGGCGGTGGCCCGCCAGGTTCGGACGGCGGCCAGCTTGCGCCCGTCCGCCACGAGCCGAGCCCGGAGCGCATCGTCCGTCGCCCCCGACAGGAGCGCCGAGCCCATGGCCTCGACGTCCCACGGGTCGGCGAGCACCGCCACCGGAGACTCACCCGCACCCACGCCCACGCTCGGTACCGCGGTGCTGGCGACGCAGACGAGTCCCCGGGAGAGGGCCTCGAGCGCCGGGAAGCCGAAGCCCTCGTCCAGGGGGAGGTAGGCGAGCACGCGCGCCCGGTCGTAGAGGGCGGTGAGGACCGGATCGGCGACCGGCCCGGCCAGCACGACCCCCTCCCGGGGCTGGGACGACAACGAATCGGCCACGCCGCCCCAACCCGCCGGGCCGACCACCAGGAGGGGCCACGGCTCCGGCAGCGCGCCTCGGATCCGCCCGTAGGCGTCGACCACCCTCGCGAGGTTCTTTCGTGGTTCGAGCGTCGCCACGGCGAGCAAGAAGGTGCCGTGCACGCCGAGGCGCGAGAGCAGGGTGCTCGCGCCCTGCGGGTCGGGTTCCGCCAGATGGTCGGCGCCCCAGGGGACGACGGCGACGGCATCGGGCGCCGCGCCGGCCTCCCCCAGCGAGCAGGCCACCTGCTGCGACGGGACCACCAGCCGGGCGCCGCTCCGCAACGCCCGCTGCAACGCCGCCTCGTGCCACCGGCGCCCTCTCGCCGTGGCGGTGGCGGGCACTCGACGCCACGACAGATCGTGGACCGTCATCGAGGCGGGTACCGCAGCGCCCTCGCGGCCGCGCCGGGGGCGGCCGGTCCGCGCCGCACCGAGCGGCGGCGACGCCAGCGAGACCGAATGGACCACGTCGAAGCCCGCCGGCGCGGGACACAGGCCGGCGTCCCAGGCTCGCGTGAGCAACGGCCCGGGGAGCGGGCTCGTGCGCACGGGCCAGCCCCAACGCGCCAGCGGGTCGCCGGCCCGCGCGTCTCGGCCAGGTGATCGGGTGGGTGGTCGGCTCGCCCACAGGGTCACGTCGACGCCGCCGATCACCGACAGGGAGTCGAGCAGCTCGACGGCCGCCCTCCCGATCCCTCCGGGCACCGCGCGGCGTAGCTGCTCCGCCACGACGAGCACCCGGGGATCGTTCACGAGGCCGCCACCTCCCGATAGAGCGCGGACATCCCCTCGGCGCAGCGCTCCCAGGTGAGCTCCGCCGTCCTCCGTGCCCCGCGCGCCACCAGCCGGTCGCGGCGCTTCGAGTCGTCGAGCACGTCGCCCAACGCGCCGGCCAGCGCGGCCGGGTGCCGCGGCGGGACGAGCTCCGCGGCGTCGCCGAGCACCTCCGGCAGTGCGCCGGCACGGGTGGCGACCACGGGGACGCCAACCGACATCGCCTGCAGGGGCGGAAAGCCAAAGCCCTCGTAGATCGACGGATAGGCCAGCACCGCGGCGCCCCTCAGCACCCGGTCCAACCGGCGGTCGTCCAGCCACCGGGCTCGCACCACCCGCTCGCGCACCGGCGACGACTCGATGGCCTGGTCGAGCGCCGCCGCGCCCCAGCCGTCGGGCCCCACGAGCACGAGGGCGAGCTCGGGACGGCCCCGGGCCACCGCCTCGAAAGCATGAACGAGGCTGGGCAGATCCTTGCGCGGCTCGGCGGTGCCGATCGAGAGCACGTAGCGCTCCGTGCCCGGCGGCAGGGCGATCGGGGGCACGTCCCCCCCGGTCTCTCCTCCCGTCCCCGTTCCCCTGGCTTCGTCCACGCTGGGCGCAACGCCTCCGGACTCCGTCGTCGGCGTCCCCGAGAGCACGGCGCGGACCCGATCCGGATCGGCGCCGAGCAGCTCCACGACCTCCTGGGCCACGTACTCCGACGGCGTGTGGATCCACGAGCCCCGTCGCACGGCCTGCCGGATGAGGTCGGGGTAGGCGAGCGTCGAGCGCTCGCAGAGCTCGGGGTAGCGGAGGACCGTCAGGTCGTGGACCGTCAGCACGGCGCCGGCCCGGCGGGTGGGGGGAACGACGAAGTTGGTCCCGTGCACCACGTCGCAGTCCCGGACGAACCACTCCACCGACGGCCTCCCGGTACGTCGCCAGGCCGTGTGCAGGGGGCGGGCCGGCATGGCCCGCTGGCGCCAGCCGACGTCGCTCGGCAGGCGTTCCGCCAACTGGCCCCGGCGGCGCCAGCTCACCGCGTAGGCCGAGACCTCGGTGTCGGGACGGGTGGACAGCGCCGAGAGCAGGTTCCGGCAGAAGACCCCGACGCCGGTCGGGTTGCCCAGCAGGGGTGTGGCGTCGAGGGCCACGCGGCACGGGCGCGAGCTCACGCCGCGATCACGTACGCCCCTCCCGGCGGCGCTTGGCCGCGGATCGCTCACGTGCCGCCGCCTCGGCCTGTTCGACGAGCGGTCTCCGGTCGATCTTCATCATCGGGGTGAGGGGCAGGAAGTCGAGCACGACGAGGGCGTCGGGCGCCTTGTAGTCGGCCAGGGACTGCCGGCAGTGGCGGCGGACCTCGTCGAGCTGCGGAGGATCACCGGGGTCGTCGGCGACCACGAAGGCGATCCCCACCTCCCCGAGCACGGGATCGGACGCGCCGACCACCGCCACCTGCCGCACGGCCGGATGCTCGGCCAGCACGTTCTCCACCTCCGCCGGAAACACGTTGTAGCCGCCGCGGATGTAGAGCTCGTTGTCCCTGCCGACCAAACGGAGGTTCCCGTCGGGGCCCCGTCTCCCGAAGTCGCCCGTGGTCAGCCAGCCGTCCGGAGCCAGCACCTTGGCCGTGGCATCGGGGTCCACCACGTCCTCGAGCGATCGGCCGCTCGGTCCCGGCGGCTGAGAGGGGCGCCGCCAGTACCCCCGCATGACGGCACCCGATCGCATCGCCACCCGGCCCACCTCGCCGTCGGGCAGCGCCTGGCCGTCGGGATCGACGATGCGCAGCTCGACCCCGGGCACGGGCCGGCCGACGGTGGTGGCGATCACCTCGTCGGGATCGCCCGGGTTCGTGCCCGTGCCGAGCGAGGTCTCGGTGGACGTGTAGCGCACGACGACCGGGGCCCGAGTGCGCTGGCGAAGCTCGGCGACCAGGGCCTCGGGGACCCGGGCCGCGCCCGTGCCGACGACCCTCACCGTGGAGAGGTCGGCGTCGTCGAACTCGGGCAGGTCGAGCATGAGCCGCCACTGGGCGGGAACGCCCTGGGCCACGCTGATGCGCTCGTCCACCAGGATCGACAACGCGTCTGCGGCATGCCATGGCGTAGGGGTGATGACGGTCGTCACCTGGTGCTCGATCTCGTCCCACACCCGGGTCATGTAGCCGACGTGCGCCATGGGCAGGGGGGAGAGCCGGCGGTCGCCGGGCCGGCTGAGGACGTCCGTGCCCGCGGCGACGGCAGCCAGGCAGCGGTGGTCGAAGACCGCGCCCTTCGGTGCGCCGGTCGTGCCGCTGGTCCACACGACCGCGACGGGATCCCCCTCGCGGAGCTCGGGTAGCAGTCCGGGCGGGTCCCCGGCCATCGCCTCGACGATCTCGGACCGCCCGACCAGGCGCCCGGCGCTCGCGGGCAACGACGCGGTGGCGGCCGACTCGACGACGGTCACCGTTGGCACCGCACGGCTGAGGATGCTCTCGAGCTCCGTCGGGCCGAGGCGGGAATTGAGCCCGCTCGTGATGGCCCCGATCCGGAGCGCAGCGGCGTAGACCACCGCGTAGTGGATCGACGACGGGAGGAGGATCGCCACCACGTCGCCGTGTCGCACGCCGCGATCGGACAGGAGCCCGGCCACGCCGTCGGCGGCGCGGTCCCACTCGCCGAAGGTGAGGCTGGTCCGAGGCCCCCCGCCGACCGAGGGCTCGACGTAAGCCTCGATGTCGCCGTAGGTCTGAGCGGCCCCGCGGAGCACGTCGTCGACCGTACGCGGCCGGGCGTCGACCGTCGCCATCAGATCGACCGCCCCCCACATCGCGGTCGTGGTCGCCACCTGGTCATACGAGCATGCGATGGTACCCGGGTGCGGAGCGGGTGCGCGACTCGTGGCACGGGCCCGCAACGACCCGGCGCGCACCGAGTCACGGGGCCGGCCACCCGGACGACGCCTCGACGAGCACGGCGTCCGAGAGCACCGGCCACGCCTCGGCGGCCCACGGACCGAATTCGCGGTCGGTCAGCACGGCGCAGGCGACGCCGGCGACGGGGTCGACCCAGAGGAACCCCCCGGCCTGCCCGAAGTGCCCGAACGTCTCCGGTGAGTTGCGTGCGCCGGTCCAGTGGGGCTGCTTGGCGTCCCGCACCTCGAACCCGAGGCCCCAGTCACAGGGGTCCTGGCGCCCGAACCCCGGGAGCACGCCGGCGAGCCCGGGGAAGGCCACGGCCGTCGCCGCGGCCAGCGTCTCGCGGTGCACGACGGTCGGCCGGAGCAGCTCCCGACCCAGGGCCAGGAGGTCTTCGAGGGGGCCGACCAGACCGGCCGCCGGATCCCCGGCACCCGCCGGCGGATCGGCCGCTCCGGCCGCCATCTCCGTGCCGCGCATCCCGAGGGGCTCGAGCACCGCCTCCGAGAGGTACTCGGTATAGGCGAGCCCCGAGCGGCCGGCCACGATCCGGCCGAGCTCCCGGAATCCCTCGTTGGAGTAGATGCGCCGACGGCCCGGAGCGGCGAGGACCGCACCGTCGGGGCCGAGGCCCGAGGCGTGGGCCAGGAGGTGACGAACGGTCGAGCCAGCCGGCCCCGCCGGCTCGTCGAGGGCCAGGACGCCCTCCTCCACGGCCACGAGGACGCACAGGGCGGTCGCCAGCTTGGTCACGGATGCCCAGGGAAAGCGTGCCCGGGCGTCGCCGCTTCCGACCCGGTGCATCCCGGTCTCCCCTCCTCGCTGGACCACCACTCCCGCCGAGTGGCGCGTCACCGGCCACGCGTCGAGCATGGCAAGGGCCTGCACGCGGGGAAGGGTACCGGGCCTCCGCTTAGTCTGGCCCGGTGCTGGTCGCTCTCGCCGGAGGTGTCGGAGCCGCCCGGCTCCTCTCGGGGTTGGTGCAAGTGGTCGATCCCTCCGAGGTCGTGGCCGTCGTCAACACGGGGGACGACTTCGAGATCCATGGCCTACGGGTCAGCCCCGACATCGACACCGTGACCTACACGCTCGCGGGCGTGTACAACCCCGAGACCGGTTGGGGGCTCGCCGGGGAGTCCTGGCGGGTCATGGAATCCCTCGAGCGCCTCGGCGGCGAGACGTGGTTCCGTCTCGGCGACCAGGATCTGGCCACCCACCTCTACCGCACGGCACGACTCTCCGAAGGCGCGACCTTGAGCGAGGTCACGGCCGAGCTGTCCGCGAGGTTCGGCCTGCGCCTGCCCATCCTCCCGATGTCCGACGATCCCGTGCGGACGATGCTCACCGTGACCGACGGGCCAACGGGCGAGCGGCCGGCCGAGCCGGGATCCGGCAACGGGCTGTCCCGAGAAGCCGGCTCGCGGGAGATCGCCTTCCAGGACTACTTCGTCCGCTTGGCCCATTCGGTGCCCGTCGAGCGGGTGCGCTTCGACGGGGCGAACCGGGCCCGGTCCGCGCCGGGGGTCCTCGAGGCCCTGACCGGTGCCGAGCGGATCATCATCTGCCCCTCCAACCCCATCCTGTCCATCGGCCCGATCCTCGCCCTGCCGGAGATTGCCGAGGCGCTGCGCCGGCGTCGCGGCGACGTCGTCGCCGTCTCCCCGATCGTGGGCGGTGCGGCCCTCAAGGGCCCGGCCGACCGGCTGCTGCGGGAGCTCGGCCTCGAGGCCTCGGTGGTCGGCGTGGCCCGCGCCTACGCCGAATTCGCCGCGACCCTGGTCATCGACGAGGTCGACGTGGCGCTGGGCCCCGAGGTCGAGGCGACCGGAATGCGCAGCCTGGTGGTGGGCACCGTGATGTCGACGCCCGAGCGGGCCCGGGCGCTCGCCTCCCACCTGGTCCCCGGGCCGGCACGCCTCTGAGGGCCCGGGCAACCCCTCGATGAGCGTCCCGGCCCCCCTCACCGTCTGGCCCGTTCCGGGCGTGCCGGAGGTCGTTCCCGGCACCGACCTCGTGGCGGTCCTCGCACAGGCTCTCGACGGCGGCGGCGAGCACCGCCTCACGGCCCAGGGCGGGGACGTGCTCGTCGTGACCCAGAAGATCGTGTCCAAGGCCGAAGGGCGTCTGGTCCCGATCGACGACTCGGACCCGGAGGCCAAGGCGAGGCTGGTCACGGCAGAGAGCCGCAGGGTGCTGCGTCGACGGGCGGACGTGCTCATCACGGAGACGAGCCATGGGTTCGTCTGTGCCAATTCGGGAGTCGACCTCTCCAACGTGGCCCGAGGGACCGCCGCCCTCCTGCCGGTCGATCCCGACCGCTCGGCCCGCCGGATCCGCGACGGGCTGGGGCACCGATTCGGGATCGAGCTGGCGGTGATCGTCTCCGATACCTTTGGGCGGCCGTGGCGGCAGGGCGTGACCGACGTCGCCATCGGGTGCGCGGGGATCGCAGCCGTCGTCGACCTCCGCGGCACGACCGACGCCACCGGGCGCGAGCTCGTGGCCACCCAGGTCTGTGTCGCCGACGAGCTGGCTGCGGCCGCCGAGCTCGTCATGGGCAAGGACCGTCGCCTCCCGGCCGCGATCGTGCGCGGGGTCGATCCGACGTGGCTCCGTCCGGGTTCGGTCCGAAAAGAGGTGGTACGACCGCCTGCCGAGGACCTCTTCCGCTAGGGCCCCCACCTCCCCCAGCTCAGTTCGTGCGGAAGTACTCCACGGTCGCGCCCACGCCCTCCGCGAGCCCCGTCCAGGGCTGCCATCCGAGCTGCATGGACGCTCGAGCGCAGTCGAGGACGTTGCGGCGCACTTCGGCCCTCGGCGGGCCGTGCCCGGCCGGCAATTCGTAGCCGGCGGCCGCCGCGACGGCGGCGAACACCTCGTTGATGGAGGTCTCCCGGCCGGTGCCGATGTTGCACACGAGCCCCCCGCCCCGGCTCCCGGCCCGCACCAGCGCGTCGACGACGTCGTCCACGTAGACGAAGTCGCGCGTCTGGTCCCCGTCGCCGTAGATGGTGACGGGCTCGCCGCGCAGCATCCGCCCGGCGAAGATGGCGACCACCCCGGCCTCCCCCTCTGGATCCTGGCGCGGGCCGTAGACGTTGGCGAGCGCCAGTGCGGAGAACTCGAGGGCGTACATCGCCCGGTACATCTCGAGGTAGTCGATCACCACCTTCTTCGACACGCCGTAAGGGGTGGTCGGGCGCTGCGGCTGCGACTCTCTGATCGGGAAGTCCTCGACCGCGACGTCGCCGTAGAGCGTGCCTCCGCTCGCGGCGTAGACCACGCGGTGCGCCCCTGCCGCCCTCGCGCCCTCGAGCACCTGGAGGCTGCCGAGGATGTTGATGTCCGCGTCCAGCACGGGCTTGTCGATGGAGACCGGGACCGCCTTCTGGGCAGCCAGGTGGAACACCACCTCGGGCCGGCGACGGCTCATGAGCTCGACCACGTCGGCCGAGCGGATGTCGAGCTGGTGGACCGAGAGGGACCGGTCCGCCATCGCCCTTGCCGGGGCGAGATTGGAGAGGGTGCCGGACGACAGGTCGTCGATCACGTCCACCTCGTGGCCCTCCGCCAACAGGCGGTCTACCAGCGTCGATCCGATGAACCCCGCTCCCCCCGTGACGAATGTCCTCATCGCGCCGGCTCCTCCCGGCCCGCCGCTACTCCGGGACGCGGGCACCGTCGAGCACGGTACCCGAGGCCAGGATGGCCCCCCCACCGATCACCGAGACGGGCCGGACCGAGCAGCGCTGGCCGATCGTCGCCCCAGGCCCCACGATGGACCCCTCCACCGACGCGTCGGCCGCGACGTGAGCACCGTCGAGCACCACGGAGTCCACGATTCGCGCTCCGTCCTCGACGACGCTGCAGCAGCCGAGGAACGACCCCCGCACCGTCGCCCCCCCCGACACCCGCACGTCGCGTGCAACGTACGAGGGTCCCACGACGGTTCCCTTGACGATCGCGTCGCCCTCCGTCCAGATGTTGCCGTCGAGCTCCTCCGCCGAGGCGTTGGGGGGGACCCCCCGCGTCCCGTCGAGCAGGTCGCGGTGGGCCTGCAGGTACGCCACCGGAGTGCCGGTGTCGAGCCAGTAGCTCGCGTCGGGCAGGGCGAAGACCTGGCCGTCCTCGACCAACGCGGGAAAGGTCTCCCGCTCGATCGAGACCCGCCGGCCCGGTGAGATCCGGTCGAGGACGGCCGGCTCGAGCACGTAGGTGCCCGCGTTGATCAGGTTGGTCGGTGCCTGGTCGGCGGGGGGCTTCTCGATGAACGCCTCCACGCGGCCGTGCTCGTCGGTCTGCACGACTCCGAATCTCGAGGGGTCCTCGACGGGATGGAGGGCGATCGTGGCCTGTGCCCCGGAGAGTCGGTGGAACTCGATGAGCGCGGAGACGTCCATGTCGGTGAGCACGTCGCCGTTGAGGACCACGAAGGTCTCCTCGATGCCGGCCGTGTCGGCGGCGAAGCGCACGGCACCGGCCGTGTCGAACGGCTCCGGCTCGACGGCGTAGGAGAGCCGAACGCCACCGGCGACCCCCTCGGGGTACGCCCGCATGAACGCGTCCGGCAGGTACCCGAGGGAGAGGACCGCCTCGTCGACTCCGTGCGCCGCGAGGTGCTCGAGCACCCGTTCGATCATCGGACGGCCCACGATCGGCAGCATCTGCTTGGGCGTGTGGTAGGTGAGCGGACGGAGCCGCGTCCCCTCACCCCCGACGAGGAGGATGGCCTTCACCGGGCGCCGCTCACCCCGTGGTCGTGGTGGTGGTGGTCGTCGTCGGGGACGAGGTCGTCGTGGTGTCCGGCGGCGCCGTCGTGGTGGTGTCCGGCGGCGCCGTCGTGGTGGTGGGCGGCGAGGTGTCCTGGGTGGTGGGCGGGGCCGTGCCGCCGCCCCCGTTGGACGGGCTGGTGGTGTTGGTCTGGCCCGAGGTCGTCGTGGTCGGGGACGAGGTCGTGGTCCCGGGATCGGAGGTCGCGGTCTTCCCGGTGGTCGTGGTCGCCTTGGACGTCGTCGTGGTCGTGCTCGCTGCGGGCGCACGGGTCGTCGTCGTGGTGGTCGGCGGGGAGCCACCGATGGCGGAGAGCACGGCCGTGATCGTCGACTGCGGCGGCTTGGGCACCTTGACCCCGGCCGGCACGAAGGCGGCCGTCACCAACTGTCCGTTGGTCAGCGCCAGGCTGCTCGGGTCCGAGACGGAGTGCCCGGTCGACTGCGAGAAGTTGGACCAGTAGACGACCTTGACCACGCCCTTCCTCCCGGCATAGGGCGTGCCGGCCGGGCAGGTGTCGCCGTTGTGCAGCACCTTGGCCCCGGGATACCCGAGCGAGGTCGACGTGAGCGTGAGGCCCGGATAGCCGTCCACGAAGCGGCCCAGCGTCGCCTGCGACCGGTCCCGAAGGGTGATGGCGAGCACGCCGCTCCCCGGAGTCGTGACCCCGGAGCCGGAGGACGAGGCGGGGAGGGTCGCCTCCTGGGTGCCGCAGCGGACGAAGGAAAGTCCCGCGTACCAGGTCGTGGGCTTGGCGTTGGAGGACGTCTGCGCATACTCGTACCGGGCGAACCCGACGGAGAGGAGGCCGAGGACCAGGATGAGGGCCAGGCCCATGTACCAATTGACCGGGGTCTTGCCGCGATAGGTGCGGCTGCTCCCGGTCGCGGCGGCGCGACTGACCCATTTGCCCGTTGAGCTCCCACGCATGGAGCCCGCTACCCTACCGGCTGGCGGCTCCCAATTGAGAGCTCCCGGTACAAATCGAGGGTCTGGCGGTGCACCGTGCCCTGGTAGCGCTCCTGCGCTCGCCGGCGTGCGGGCCCGGAGTCCAAGGAACCCGATCGGTAGGCCAGCTCCTCCATCACACGCTCCAGCCCGAGCCGGTCTCCCACGGCATCGAGGGCGCGCAGGAGGAGGCGGTAGAGGCGCTCGTCGGCACAGCCGCGCAGTGCCATCCGGAGGAGATCCACCGCCCCCCGGCCGTTGCCGGCACGGAGATCGGCCAGGGCAGCCCGCTCGGCGAGGTCCGCGATCGAAGTCTCGATCTCGGCCTGGAAACCGTCCAGGACGGGCCAGTCGGGGGTGCGCAGACCGGCGAACGGTCGGCCGCGGACGAGTCGGAGCGCCCTACGCCAGCTTCCGGGGTCGTCTCGCCGGCTCAGCTCACCGAAGCGGGACCAATCGGTGCCGACCGTGTCGCCGAGCCGGAGGCGTCCATGGGCCCGGGGAAGGTGGTCGAAGCCGAGGCGAGAGCAGCCGAGCGCCCGACGGGCCTCCGACGAGACGGAATGGACAGTTGGAGCGGCCATCTCACGGTCCGGCCAGAGCGCGGCAACCCACTGCTCGGTGCCGGCCCCCTCCCGGTGCGCGGCCAGATAGGTCACGAGCTCGAGGGCCCACGGTCGCCGGAACGGGCGGGCGGCCCCGTGGAGCTCGACCGAACCGAGGACCGAGACCTCCACCTCCCGTCGAGGGGGGCAGTGCACGTGGCAGGGCTGTTGAGAGGGACACGGCGGCTGAGAGGGATGCGAGAGAGGCACGAAACGGAACGGTCGCCTACAGCCAGCCCTTGACGAGCTCCTCCCTCCGGGCCTCCCACTCCTCCGCCGTCATCGCGAACCGGAGATGGTCCTCCCAGCGCCCGTCGATCTCGAGGAACCGCTCGGACAGGCCCTCCTGGCGCAGCTCGAGCTTCTCGACCACCCTCCGGCTCGGACTGTTCCGCGGGATGATCGAGATCTCGACACGGTGCAGCCCGAGGGTGTCGAACGAGAACCGCAGGACGCAGGCGACCGCCTCGGGCACGTAGCCCCGGCCCGCCATCGCCTGGTCGACCCAGTAGCCGACGAACCCGCTCTGGAACGGGCCTCGCTGGATCGACGAGAGCGTGATCTCCCCGACGAGGCGATCCCCGACGAAGATGCCGAACCCGTACCCGGTCCCGAGCTGCCGCTCCCGGTCGCGGATGGCGCAACGGGCCGCGAAGCTGGCTCGGTCCTCCGCCGGTGGCGGTGCCCCCCGCGGGCGAGGCTCCCACGGGATGAGCCAATCGCGGCAGCGGGTGCGCACCTCGTGCCACTGCTCGTAGTCACCCTCGACGAAGGTGCGGAGGGTGATGCGCCGGCCGGCCAACTCGAGGGGTGCCACCTTCGACGCTCGAGTCGCTCTCACCGGTGCGCTCCGGCCGTGGGAAACCGGTTCCCTGCCACGCCGCATGGTGGCAGGTCGGAAGGGTTGGGCGCCAGCAGAGTCCGTGACCACCGGTTTTCGGGGCGCGCCCTCGAGCCAGGTCCGTCCGCTCGTGAGCTGGGCCGGGACCGACCGGCGGGTACCCGTCGGCGCTCTGGCCCGGTCCTCGCAGGGGCACGCCACAATGTGGGATGGCCCCGAGGGAGTACGTCGCCCATCGCCCGGTCCGGCCGGCCGACGCGACGGTGGAGGGCCGCCTTCGGCTCGACGCGCTGACCCGCCACCTCTCCGACGTCGCGCAGGAGGACGTCGACGACGCCGGATATCGGGAGGCGGTGGCCTGGCTGGTCCGCCGCACGGCGCTGACGATCGCTCGGTTCCCGTCGGTGGGCGAGCGCCTCCGACTCGCCACCCGCTGCTCGGGGGTGGGGCCCCGATGGGCGGAGCGCACGACCGAGGTCTCGTCGGCCTCTGATCGAGGCGACGTCGCGATCTCGGCGGTCTCGCTCTGGATCGCCGTCGATCCGGGGAGCGGGCGTCCCGCACGGCTCGGTGCGGAATTCGACCGCATCTACGGCCCGGCGGCGGGAGCAGTGCGACCGTCGACCCGGCTCGAGCACGCGCCGCCCGACCCCCACCTGGCGACCCGGGCCTGGCCCCTGCGCTCCACCGACTTCGACCTCTTCGGTCACGTCAACAACGCGATCCACTGGGCGGCCGTCGAGGACGAGCTCGCCGTCGTGGGCGGACGACCTCCCGCAGGCGCGGAGATGGAATACCACCATCCGATACTCCCCACCGGCGGGCTCGAGCTGGGGCGGCGCTCACGGGACGACGAGCTCGAGATCTGGCTCCTCCAGGGCGGCCGGCGCGCCGCGTCGGCCCGCCTGTGGGGCCGCGTGCCCGGCTGAGGTCGGCGCTCAGTCGCTCCCGCCGAAGCGTTCGATCACACGCCGCATCCGGCGTTGCTCGTCGGGGCTGAGGGAGGCTCGCCACCCGTCCGCCCGATCCGCGCCGGAGCGCCGCGTGGAATACCCCTTCCCCGGCCTGCGGGAGCGTGCGAGGTAGCGCTCGAGATCGGGCAGCCGGGCCCCTCCGAGCTCTCGAACCACCCCGGCGAGATTCGCAGCCGGATCCCGGACGACGTCGTCGTGGCCGAGCGTGATCCAGTCGGGATGCTGCGACGCCGTCTCACTCATGACCGCCGACGTGAACGCCGCCCACCACGCGCAGGACTCCGGCACGTCCAGCCGAGCGGGCAGGGGCGGCAGCCCGAGGGGATCGACGAAGCGGCGGCGGTTGACGGGATGCTCGTAGGCGCGACGGAGCTTGTCGAAGCGATCCGGTCCGGTGCCCAACCGGTAGAGGCTGGCGCCGACGGCGAGCGGGTCTCTCCGGACGGCGACGACCCGCCGCGGCCGGTACCGCTCGACCAGCCAGTCCAGCGCGAAGAGCGCGTACACGGTCTTCACCAGGACAGGACGGTCGTGACCGCCACCCGGCGGCCGGGTGGGCCGCAGGCGGAGCTTGACCCGGCGCGACGCCTGGAGCAGGGTTCGCGCTGTCCTCGTGGCGGGCCGCTCGACGGCCGGTGGGAGCCGGGAGAAGGCGTCCACGACCGCCTCGGGGACCGGACGGATGGGCCAGTCCCCCGAGAACGCGGCATCCCAGAGCGCGACGTACTCCGCCAGGTCGGAGCCGTTCTCGCCCGGCTCCAGGACGGGGTAGCGGGACAGGGTCGGCTCGTGACGCGCCAGGGGGTTCACACCCGGGCTGTCGGGCTCGTGGAGGTACCGGCTGCCCGTGCCGCGGCTGAGGGCCCTTGCGATCCACGAGGTCCCTGAGCGCTCCGGCCCGACGACGAGGACGGCGCCCTCTCGGTGCGACGAGAGAGGGGCGGCGGGGGCGCGCTCGCCGGGTACCTCGGGCACGGCGTATGTTCCTCAGTGCCCCCGCTCCTGTCAACAGGGACGGCGGTGGGTCCGGTCGGACGAACCCGGCCCCACGAGAGCCCGCGGGCCCGGGAGCTCAGGCTGCGAGCCGCTGTCGTAGGGTGTCCACGCCCTCTCCTCCGAGCTCGGGGAGCGCCACCGCGCGGCCGCTCGCGACGAGGAGGATCGCCTCACCGGTCCCGTCGACCTCTGGTCCTTCGCCGCACGCCCAGTCGACATCCGTGGCCACCAGGTGCAGGCCCGCCACGCGCTTCTTGGACGCCACGAAGCCGCCGAGCTCGGGCACGACGCCGAGCGCCGCGACCAACCTGTCCTCCGGCATGACCCGAGGCTGACCGAGAGGTCGCCGAATGTCCTGGTGGTGGATCAGGTGGTCGACCAGCCCCTCCTGCGGCTTGATCATCTTCGTGATGCCCTTCCGGGTGTTGTGCTCGTGGATCGAATCGAAGACGGCGAGGATCTCCTCCGGCGTGTGGCTGGAGCCGAACCCGATCGATTCCTCGAGGGAGGCCTTGGGCACGTTGAAGCCGTGGCGTGCGACCTTGCCCACCATCGTGGGGAACGGCGTGGTGTAGCCGATGCACATGTGGCTGACGACGTCGCGGACGCGCCAGCCCTCGCAGAGGCTTTGGTGGTTCCACTGGTCGGTGCTCAGCCCGTGCAGGAATTCGCTGATCGCAGCCATCTCCTCGAGCCGCATACGGTCGTAGTCCATCCCTGATCCCCCTCGCTCCGGGCCCCAACTCGGGCCTCCCCATCAAGTTCGTCCGACGCCGCTCCGACGGATCACCTTGGTCGAGCAACCCGCGGCGATCGTGCGGCGCGGTCGGCGGGTGATCTAGGACGTGCGGGCCACCGCGGCGCGCACGAAGGCGGCAAAACCCTCGGGGTTCGAGACGTGCGCGACGTGAGGGGCGTCCTCGATCACGAACTCGGGTTGGCCGATCAGGACGGCGATGTGGTGCGAGGCCTCCTGGCTGTACGGCCAGCTCCGGGAGCCGTGCCCGATCACGCACGGCACGTCCAGGTCCGCCCAGTCGTAGGGGGCGTCGAGCTCGGTCGCCAGGTCGGCGCAGAACGCGACGCCCTCCCGCCGGCGCTCCTCGCGTGCCTCGTCCGAGAGCCGGTTCCACGCATCCCGACCGCTCACGGCCACGTAGATCCGCTCGGCGATCTTTCCCGGGTCCTCGCCGCTCGCGATGGCCTCGAGCGAGCGCCGCGGCTCGGGCGGCCAGAAGTCCATCCACGGCACGGGGGGCTCCCAGAGACCCAGCGCCCGCACCGCCTCCGGACTCGCGATGGCCGCCAGCACGGCCACGTGGGACCCGAAGCTGTGCGCCACGACGACCGAGGGGCGGTCACCGATCACCTCGACCAGGTCCCGGGCGTGGTCGGCAAGGGATGCCGCGGGTTCCAGATCGACCGAGGCGCCGTAGCCGCGCCGGTCGTAGGTGGTCACGCAGACGTCCGCCAGATTTCCCCGAACCGCCCCGAAGCTGGCCGAACGGTCCGCAGCACCGTGCACGAGGACCACCGCCGGCGCCCCGTCGGCGGATCCGGTGACGGTGGCGACGATGCCCCCGGGCGTCTGGACCTCGATCACGCTGTCTGAATAGCTGCGTGGAGAGCCCGGATCAAGTTGAGGACCGCCGATCGGCTCGCGCGCCGGGCAGAATCGGAGCCATGCGCCTTGGCATCGCCCACCACTACGGCTGGGCCGTGGCCGTCACCGCGTCGGCGTCCCACGACGTCGTGGACCGTCGGAGGATCGAGCTGATCGAGCCGGGCCTGCCCGTGGCGCCGATCCACCACGAGGGCGGGGCACATCTCCTCCATCGGACGACCGAGCCTCTCGACGACGACGCGCTGGCGCGCTTGGCGGCGGAAGTGCGGGTGTCGGTGGCGCGGGCGACGTCGGCGGCACTCGACGAGCTCTCGGCCGGGTTGCCCGAGCCGATCGTGTCGATGTCGGTGCGCGCCTGGCCTGCCGACTTCCCCCCGGACGTCGCGATCCAACGCCGCGTGCCCTACGAGAGTCGCGCCGACTCCGTCATGTACTGCCAGGTGCTGGCCGACCAGGCACGCGCTCGCGGGTGGGCGGTGTCCGCCTACGACGCCAAGGACGTCGAGGACCGGGCGATCCGCGTCCTCGGTGAGCGGGCGGACGAGGTGCTCTACGGCCCTCGGGCCGCGCTCGGACCACCCTGGTCCAAGGACCATCGCATGGCGCTCGCCGCGACGATCGTGTCGGCCTGATCCTGGCGCTCGAGCGTCCGAACCGCTAGGTGAGCGCGGTGACCATCCATGCGGCTGCCCCGAACCGCACACCGACACCGGGCTCGTAGCGCTCGGTGAGGGACGAGCGGACAGCCTCGACCACTCGGTCCTGAGCGTCCGTCCCCGCCAGGCCGACCAGACCTCTGACCATCCCCATGCCGAGCAGGAAGTCCATCGACTGGTCGACCGTGCCGCCCCCGCCGATGAGGATGGTCGGCGCGAGAGGCTCGAACGCCACCTCGGAGAACCCCGACGCTTCGAGGAGCGCTTTCGTCTCGTCCTGGTCCATGAGCGCGAACATCCCCGGCCCCCTTGAAAGGCCGCCGAACTCGGGGATCTCGACACGGTTCGCCACCTCGCTGGCGATGACCGTGAGCCATTCGTTCGCGGGGAGGCCCTGCCAGCTGACGAACGCAAGCCGGCCGTCGGGAGCGAGCGAGCGTCGCAGGTTCGAGAATGCCCCCACCGGATCATCGAAGAACATGAGCCCGAACTGGCTGACCACAAGGTCGAACGCGCCCGGAGCGAAGGCGTGGGTCTGGGCGTCGGCGACGACGAAATCGACGTTGTCGATCCGCGCCCTCGAGGCCCGCCCGGATGCGACCTCCATCAGCGGCGCCGAGATGTCGACGCCGACCGCCGAGCCGGCGATGCGCGCCGCGGCGAGGGTGAGGGCGCCGCACCCGCAGCCCACGTCGAGCAAGGAACGACGTGGCGTCAGCCGGACCTGTTCGAGCAGCGCCTCGGTGAACGGCGCGAGTTGGCGGTCGTAGCGGTCGGCGTGGTCGACGTAGTGCACCGACTCGCCCCCGTTCCACGCTGCAAACTGCTTCTCGTTCGGCGCCACGATGCTTCCTCGGGGTGGGGTGCGTCGTCACCGTCATCCTGGCACGCCGTTCGGTTCGACGGCCGGAGCGCAACGGGCTCCATCTGACCCTCGATCCACCCGTCGGCCACCCGGCAAGGTCGAGGATCACGTTGCGAGGTTCGTCTGTCCCAGAAACTCCGAGACAGAACACGGTGGGGACGGAGGGACTCGAACCCTCACTGGGGGCGGTTTAAGCGCCTTGCCTCTGCCGATTGGGCTACGTCCCCCGGAGAGATGGTGGACCCCCATCGTGCCCGCGTTTGAACGGTCCGCCCTCCGCGGGTCCGGCGGGCACCGAGAGGCGGGTGCTGTCGGAGTCCTCGGATCCGCCGGCGAGCAGCTCCGACCAGATCCGAAGCTCCTCGGCGAAGGGGTCCGGGACCACTTGGCCCGCGTTCTCGACCGCCCTTTCGTCCCCGAAGACCATCGTCGGGCGGGTCGCCGGGTCCCAGCGGGACCACGCACTGCCCGCGACGATGCCCGGGCCGCCGGATCTCGCGTAGGAGAGCCACGCACCCTGCATGGCCTCTGAGAGCGTGTCGGCGCCGGGGAGCAGTCCCCCGACGAACCGCTCGACCGCCCTGTGGGCGTGGCAGCCGAACACGAAGGGAATCTCGACGGCGTGGCAGGCGCCGAGCACCCCGCCAAAGGCCGGCGTCGGCCAGGTGAAGAGGTACGCGAAGGTGTCGTCGCGGTGCGCCCGCTGCCCGTTGGCGAAACGGACCGAGGGCCAGCGGAACACCAGATCGGTGCCCAGGGCCACCCAGAGGTGCCACGGGCTGTGGGGCTCGCCCCTCGCCGCCCTCGTCTCCCGGTAGAGGGAGATGGCAGCCTCGGCGTCGACCTGCGGTGCGGCCCGGCGCAGCCAACCGAGGAGTCCGGGCTCGTCGAACTGGAAGAAGTGGGGGTTGCTCAACCCGAAGAAGGCCATCTCGTCACGGTTGGAGCCGATCACGAGCTCGAAGTCACGCGCCAGGCCCGACTCCACGGCCCGCCTCGGTTCCTCGGGAAGAAAGCTCCCCTCGACGGTCGGAAGGAAGGGGAGCGGAAGCTCTCCGGGCCGGGGATCCTCGGCCTGCATCTCGCGTTGCACCCGGACCAGCTGGTCGGCGGGCACCGCCTCGAACGTCGCGCGCGAGACCCCGCTCATCCCGAGACGGCGCGCCAGGTCCTCCACCCCCTCCTCGGCCCTCTCGAGCGAGTGTGTGTAGGGCGGCCCACTCTGGACGATGGCACGCCGGAACAGGCCTCTGGCCGCCGGCGAGGTCATCAGGGCGCTCACGCTCATCGCTCCGGCGGACTCACCGAAGACCGTCACCTGCGAAGGGTCCCCCCCGAAGGCCTCGATGTTGTCCCGCACCCACGACAGTGCCAGGACCTGGTCCGTCAGGCCCGCGTTGCCGACGCGGCCGGTCTCGGGATCGGCCAGCGCAGGGTGCGCCAGGAAGCCGAGCGCTCCGAGCCGGTAGTTCAGCGTGACCACCACGACGTCGCCCGCCCGGGCGAGGTGATCACCGAAGTAAAGGAGGCCGTAGCCCGTCCCCGACGTGAAGCCGCCACCGTGCAGCCACACCATCACCGGGCGCCGACCGCTGTCGAGGCCCGGGGTCCACACGTTGAGCGTGAGGCAGTCCTCGTCCTGCTCGGTCGGCTCGCCGGGCAGGGCCATGCCGGGAAGGGGTCGGGACTGCGGGGCCACGGGTCCCGGCGACGTGGCCTCGAACGTCCCCGGCCAGGGCCGTGGCGGCCGCGCCGGCCGCCAGCGCATGGCGCCGCTCGTCGGACCCCCATAGGGGATGCCGGCGAACACCCAGGTCCCGTCCTTGTGGCGCCCGGACACACGGCCGCTCGTGATCTCGACTTCCCCCTTCACGCACCCGAGCCTGCCGCACCGGGCAGAGGGTCGCCAACCAATCGGCGAATCCCGGCGCTGGCCGCCGCGAGCTACCCTCGGGCCGTCGCCCAAATGAACCCCGAACCCGAAGCCGCGACCGCCTCCATCCCTGCACCCTGCCCCGAGTACTTCGAGACCTTCTCCACCTCGACCTCCACCTCCGCGGACCCGTCTTCCCCCGGACGACCGGCGTCCGTGGAGCGATCGCTCGTCGTACCCGCCTTCAACGAGGCCCCACGCCTCCGAGAGGGACTCTCCCGCCTGTCCGATGCGGTAGCGGCGGGGGCGATCGACCTGGAGACGACGGAGATCGTCTTCGTGGACGACGGCAGCGCAGACGACACCGCGTCCCTGGCGCGGCGGTTGCTCGCGGACACGCCGCACCTGCGGGTCCTGCGCCTGGCGCGCCACGCGGGCAAGGGCGCCTCGGTCCGGGTCGGGATCGCCGAGGCCAGGGGGGCCCGCGTTGCGTTCACCGACGCGGACATGGCCATCCTCCCCACCCAGCTCCCGGACCTGTACCGCGCCCTCGACCAGGCGGACGTCGCCATCGGTTGCCGGGAGCTCCCGGGCTCGAGCGTGGACTCCTCCAACCTCCTGCGCAGCCTTGGCGGACGCGGCTTCAACCGCATGGTGAACATGGTCACCAAGGCCGACCTCACCGATACCCAGTGCGGCTTCAAGGCCTTCCGGACACCGGCCGCACGCCTGCTGTTCCACTCCTCGGTCATCGACGGCTTTGCCTTCGACGTCGAGGTGCTCCATGCCGCACGCCGGCTGGGCCTCCGGATCGCCGAGGTGCCGGTGCGCTGGATGCGGATCGAGGGAAGCCGGATACACCCCCTCCGTGACCCGGTCCGGATGCTCGCCGACGTCGCCAAGGTCCGCCTCGGCATCCGCCGACCGCCGCCGGTCCCGGCACTGGTGCTCTGCGGAGAGGGCCCGACCGTCGCCGCCGTGAGGGAGGTGCTCGGGCCCGAGGTCCCGGTCCTGCGACGCCGCAGCGGCGACGTGATGGTCCTCATGGCGCTCCAGGGGGCGAGCTCCTGCGACGAGGTGCGCAAGCTCCTGTCGGATCGCTGGCCCGAAGCGAGCGTGCAGCCGACGACGATGACGGCGAGCGCTCTCGAGAAGCTCGCCCCCCTGGGCATCGCCACGGACTGAGCCCGATGCCCGGATCGGGCCACCCCGCCGGGAGAAGCGGGTACCCGGTTAGCATTGAGCGATGACCACCCGGTCGCCCTCCGCGTCGCACGACGCGGTCCGGACGCACCTGGTACCCGTACCCGTCGAGGTCGACCGACAACCCGACGACCCCAGACTGGGCGACGTCGACGAGTGGGGTCGCTCCGAGCATGTCCGGGAGATCGCCCGGCGCCTCCTCGAACCCGCCTACTCCAGCTGGTTTCGGGTCGAGTGGGAGGGCCTCGAGAAGATCCCCGCCGATGGTGGCGCGCTCCTCGTCGCCAACCACGCCGGGGCCATCCCCATCGACGCGCCCATCATCATGCACGGCATCGAGAAGGAGCTGGGCCGTGCCGTCTACGGGTTGGCCGACTTCTTCTTCCGCACCATCCCCGTCGTGGGGACGCTGTGGTCGCGCGGGGGTGGCGTCCCGGCCCGGCCCGACAACGCCTACCGGCTCCTGCACGACCGCCGGCAGCTCGCCCTCGTGTTCCCCGAAGGCGTCCGGGGGACCTCCAAGCGCTACACGGATCGCTACCGGCTGCGGCGATTCGGGCGGGGCGGCTTCGTCGAGATCGCGATGCGGGCCGGGGTGCCCGTGATCCCGATCGCCGTGGTCGGCGCCGAGGAGGCCATGCCGGTCGTCACCACGATCCCCATGCTGCACCGGCTCATCGGCGTCCCCTACGTCCCCCTCACCGTCAACATGCTCGCCCTCGGACCGCTCGGGCTCGTCGTGTACTTCCCCTCGAAATTCAAGCTCCGGGTGCTCGATCCGGTCACCTTCGACGTCCCACCCGACCTGCCGCGCTACTCGAGGAGCCGGGTCATGGACGAGGCCGAGCAGATCCGCGGGCGGATCCAGGAGACCGTGTTCGACATGCTGCGGGACCGGCGCAGCGTCTGGTTCGGCTGACCACTCCGGTGGGGCACCGCATCCTCGTCACCGGGGCCGACACCTTCTGGGGTGGCCGAGCGGTCCAGACGTTCGAGTCGGACCCCGACACCGAGATCGTGATCGGGATCGGCAGCCACGCGCCTCCGGTGCCCTTCGACCGGGCGGAGTTCGTCCGGGTCGACCAGGCCTACTCGATCCTCAACCGCATCGTGCGGGCCACCCAGGTCGACACGATCGTCCACACGTCCCTGGTGGTGGATTCCACCCGGGTCTCACCGAGGGCGCTGCACGACATCAACGTGATCGGCACCATGAACCTCCTCGCGGCGGCCAGCGCTGGCGGCTCGTCGGTGAGCCAGCTCGTGGTCAAGTCGTCGTCGCTCGTCTACGGCGCCTCGGAGAGGGATCCCGCCGTCTTCTCCGAGGACACCGCGCGCAGCTCCCCTCCGCGCACGCGCATCGAGCGGTCCCTCGTCGAGGCCGAGTCCCTGGTCCGGGACTTCGACGAGTACAACCCTGGGACCGTCGTCACGCTCCTGCGCTTTGCCAACGTGCTCGGCAACGACCTCGTCACGCCGATCAGCAAGAACCTCTCCCGGCGCTTCTTCCCGACGATCTTCGGCTTCGATCCTCTCGTCCAGTTCGTCCACGAGCGCGACGTCGTGAACGCGCTGGAGCACGTGACCCGCAACCAGCTCGCCGGGATCTACAACGTCGCCGGCGCCGGGCAGCTGCCCTGGAGCGAGGTGGCCACCATCTGCGGGGCGCGCCCGCTCCCGCTCTCCCCCTGGCGTGCCCGGCTCGGGATCGCCCCCCTGGTCCGAACGGGCTACTTCCACTTCCCGCCGGAGCTCGAGGCGCTCTTGCGCTACGGCCGCGGCATCGACCGCCGCCGGCTCATCGCCACCGGGTTCCGGTATCAGTACACGAGCGCAGGTGCGGTCAAGAGCTTTGCCGACGGCCTGCGACTTCGTCGGTGGGCCGGGCGCGATCGCGAGCAGTACCGCTACGAGCACGACGTGGAGCAGTTCTTCCGGCATTCCCCCGCCGTCGTCTCTCCGCGGGACACGTAACGCCCGCGACCTGCGGGGCGGGTTCGACCCGGCCACCACGTGGCGAGTGACCCCTCCGCGGAGGCCCCGCGCACTAGTCTGCTGCGCAACTCCCGGTCACGAAGGCCCTGATCGGGGCGGGTCTTTCCTGTCGTGTCGCACAATCCCATGGAATTCGAACGACTCGCCCGGCTCGGAGAGCAAGTCGGCACCCCGACCCTGGACGAACCCTCTGCCGACTTCCCCCCTCGTGATCCCTTCCCGGAGATCGCCGAGCCGCCCGCTTCGACGCGGCTCCTCGAGACGTGGCGGGTCCTGGCGCTGCCGTTGGTGCTCGGCGTCGCCTGCCGTCTGATCCTCATCCCCCTCACCTCTTGGTCCAAGGACGACTCCATCTGGTGGCTCGCCAGCGCCAACGGCATGCAGCACCTCGCCCTCTACCAGCGCATCGGGTTCTCGTACCCGCCGGTCTGGGGCGACCTCCTCCAGGGAGTGGGCTGGTTCCTGCAGCACCTCGGCTTTTCCACGACCGACATCGGTCACTCCAACCTGCAGCTCGAGGGTCTCGCCGGCAGCAACGCCTTCTCGGTCATCGTCACCTCCCCCCTCTTCAACTGGTGCTTCAAGGGGATACTCTTCCTCTTCGACCTGGGCACCGGGCTGCTCCTCTACGAGGTCGTGCGGCGGACGACCAACGAGCGGCGGGCACGCTCGGCCTTCTGCCTCTGGTTCCTCAACCCCTTCGTGATCTTCGAGAGCAGCGTGTTCGGGGCCTTCGACATCATCGTGGCCTTCACGATCCTCGCCGCCATCGTGCTGTTCCTCTCGAGCCGCTACGTCTGGGCGGGAATCGCCCTCGGGTTGGCCATCATGACGAAGGGCTCGCCCGCCTTCTTGGTTCCGCTCTTCGTGCTGGTGGCCTTCGACCGGGGCGGCGACACGGTCGAGTCGCGCCTTCGCTCCGCCGCGCCGTTCGTGGGCGGGCTGAGTGCGTGCATCGTCCTCCTCATGCTCCCGGTGCTCGCCACCGGCCAGCTGCACGCGATGCTGACGGGGCTCTTCGGGCGCACCAGCAGCAGCCCGCCTGGGGGCTACTCCATCTTCGGGATCCTCGGGTTCCGAGGCCTGAACGGCCTGTCGTCGGCACTCACCAACTGGGGAGGCCTCGGCCGGTTGGTCCTCGCCCTGCAGCTCGTCCTGGCGGTCCTGCTCGGCCTCGTCGGGATGCGACAGGCGAGGAGGGACCTGGCGTTCTCACTCGTCGCCATGGTGGGGCTCGTCATGGTCGTGGTCGTGATCCTCGGGCCGATCGCCAACGCGCAGTACGCGTTGTGGTTCCTGCCCGAGCTGATCACCCTGGCCGTCCTGTGGCGAAGGGCGATGTGGTCGGTCATCTCCTTCAGCATCGCCGCACTGGCCTCGGCCATCACCCTCTACGGCCCCTCGGCGTTGCTCTTCCCCCTGATGGATCACGTCGTCTCGCCGGCCGCGGTGACCAACGACGTGACGTCGTGGACCACCATGAGCCAGCTGCCGTGGAGCTCGGGACCGGGCGGCACCAACTTTCGCGGGCCCATCACCGTGCTCGCGTTGACCGGCTTGTACTCGCTCCTCAAGGCCGTGCTGTGGACGCCCACCCCGCGGCGCCAGCGCCTGGTGGCCCTCTTCGGCACGACCAACGGAGGGGTCGTCCCCGCCATGGCCGTGATCCTCGTCGTCGCCGTCTCCGGGACGGCGCTCACAGGCGCCGCCGGAGCCTCCGGCGCGGGCGCGTCCGTCGCGCTCACGGCGACGAGCGCAGCCCAGGGAACCGAGGTCACCGCGACCGTCCGCGCGAGCGCCTCTCTCCAAGACCTCCGCCTGGCGTCGTTCCCGACGCTCACGACCAACGTGCCGACCGAGGTCGACATCTTTGTCGACCCCTCGTATCCGGTGCTCGGCACCACCCCCGTCGCCGTCCACAACATCGCCAACGGCCTGACCAACGAGCTGCATCTGCACGGCTACCGGGGCACCGTGCGCAGCGTCGACGCGGACCAACTGCGCACGTTGCTGCTCGATCAGGGCGCCGCTCGCCATACGGCCCTGGTCGACATGAGCGGGGTCCTCCCCCTCGAGGTGTTCTCCGCCCACCAGGACCTGGTGTCGCCCTGGTTGCACGCGGGCGGCACCATCTACTGGAGCGGTGCAGTGATCGGCGCATTCTCGGCATCTCCCGGCGACGCCGGCGACCCCTCGACCTTCCACGGCAGCCTCGGCCCGACCGGCGTCGGCCGCTTCCTCGACCCGACCCGGGTCTCGACCGTGCTCGCCAATCCCTTCAGCGTGGGGACCGTCCCGGCGTCCCCCGCACGGGCCTTCCAGTTGCGGTACCAGTTCAACTTCCAGGCGCCCGTGACCGTCCCACCGCTTCCGGACATGACCAGGTTCGGCTGGAGCGCGCAGAAGCGTTCTTCGATCACCCGCGTGTCCGAGGGAGTCGGCGAGCTCATGCTCTTCGGCGGCACCAACTACGCCCAGGGTCTCATCGTCCCGGACCTGGAGCTCATGATCACGAGCGGGATGGCCTGGAGCAACGGGCCGTTCTCCTCGGTGTCGGTGCCACAAGGCATCGTCGAGCGAGGGGGCAAGGTCAAGTGGAGGGTGCCCGACGCGCCATCCCCGCAGCGCACGGTGGTCATCGCCTTCGACCCGAGCGACGCCGGGCTCGTATTCGTGAGGACCGTCGCCTCAACGGGCTGACCGGCGGGCACCCGACCCCCGGCTACGCGCCCTTCGAGCGTCGGGCGGCCAGCCCGTCACCAACGGTCGTCGCGCCAATCGTCCCCGCCGGTCTCGGGGCGCCGATGCCGCGCCGGGCGATCGGAGCCGGGCGGAGCAGCCGGGCTCATCGGGCCGTTGCGGCCGGCTGGCTCGTCGTAGCGGCCCGCCGGTCGCCGCGGCGGCGGTTGCACCTGCCAAGGGTCGCCGTAGTGCGGATCGCTCCGGGGAGGCTCCACGTACTTGGCGTGGGCCGCTTGCGCCTCGGATGTCGGTGACGCCTCGGACAGGTCGTCCCGGTCGTGCCGCGTCCTGCGAACGACGGTGACGATCGCAAAGACCAGCAGCGGGACGAAGCACAGGACGACCACGAACCACCCGACGAGCAGCGGCGGGATCGTCGTCAACGAGCGACCCGACACCCGGGGCCCGAGTCCGGCCCGTCGGGCGACCGGCGCATGACCGAGCCGGTCTTCACGAGCCGGCCTTCACGTGCCGCGAGGGGCCGGCCCCATGCGGCCCTCCAAGGCGTCGATCGTCCCACGGACGTACGCACCCGCCGCCCCGGCGCGGTGCCCGCGCACCAGGCGCCACGCGTTGTAGCCGCCCCAGACGACCAGGATCCCCACGATCCGCGACCATCGCATCCCGAGGGACTCGGTGTCGAGCGCGAAGCGCAGGGGGTTGCGGGCCAGGTAGTACGCCGTGTTCCGGGAGAGGCCGAGGCTGCCCCGCTGTCCCGAGGAGACGCCCAGGGCATGGCTGCACAGCGTCTCCCCGACGTACCGGCACCGCCACCCCCGGGTGCGGGCTCGGTAGCACCACTCGACATCCTCGTAGTACATGAAGAAGTCCTCGCGGAAGCCACCCACCTCCCGCCACGCAGCGCTCGAGACGAGCGCGCAGCAGCCGGAGATGTAGTCGGCGTCCGAGCTTGCCGGAGGGCGATCGGAGGGCGATCCGAGGCCCCGGTGGCGGGTGAAGGCGAGCCTCCGATCGTGGATCCCCCCCGCAAACCACAGTCGATCTGGGTGGTCGGTGATCCGCACCGCCGGGCCGATGACGGCCGCGCCGGGAGCGCGATCGACTTCCTCGAGGCAACGTGCGAGACAGCTCGGATCGGCGGTGGCATCGTCGTTGAGCAGCAGGGTCCATTCGACGCCCCGCTCGAGGAGGCGCTCCATGGCGAGGTTCGCCGCACGCGCGAAGCCCAGGTTCTCGCCTACGGCGACGACCTCGAGTCCGCCGATGTCGAGCTGGGCCAGCTGGCGCAACGACTCCGGCGAGCACTCCTGGGCCACGCACACGGTGACGTCCGGCCGCCGGTCCATGTCGGCGAGGCTCTCGAGTGCGGCGAGGGTCTCGGGGCGGTCTCTCCAGGCCACGACGAGGGCCCCCACCCGGGGGGAGCGAGCCCCGTCGTCTCGAGCGCTCGCCGCGACGGGGCCGGATGTGGTTGCGGGCGGCGCCTCCCCGGTCACCGTGACGGTCAGAGCGCGTCGCCGCGGGCCCGCCCCGGCACCGAGGCCGACCAGCTCTCGCTCGAGCCGTTCGTCCCCGAGGGGTGGAACGAGCGCTTGGAGCTCCCGATCCTCGGCCACACCCCGCTCTCGGGGGGCCCGTGGAGCATGTCGAGGTACCGGGCCCTGCTACGGGCCAGGGTCTCGAGCGCACAGGCGACGGTGACGTGGGCAAAGCGCTCGGGTCGCCGGATCAAGTACCGGGCCACGGCTCGGGCCACCAACGTGGTGTTCATGCTCATGGGGCTGTAGCCGGTGCTGCGGCGTACCCCGAGGTGGCCACGATGGACCCTCTCCCTCTGCCGCAGGTAGTCGTCGATCCGCTCGGGGCCGAAGTTGTGCACGACCGCGTCCTCGACGTAGCGCAGCTGGACGCCGGTCGAGCGGACCTGCTGCTCGATGCTCACCTCGTCGACCAGGGAGTTGGTGGGGATCTCGTCGAACAGCCGGCGGAACACGACCGCCTCGCCGAGCTTGGGCCCCATCCGCGCCAGCTCGTGGTGCAGCTCCCAGAGCGTATGGACCACGTTGCCCGCGAGGCCGCCTCGGGGGTTGGTCGGCACGACGTGCGCCCCGGTCATGCCGTAGGACTCGTCGGCCAAGGGAGCGACCAGCCGGCTCAGGGCTCCGGGCGTCAGGAGCACGTCGGCGCCGATCAGGGCGCAGTAAGGGTGCGTGGTGGCTGCGAGGAACCGGTTGATGGCGGCCGCCTTGCCGTTGCGTTCCGGCTCGACGATGACCCTGGTCCTCGGGTCACGGGCCGCGATCTGGCGCGCCACGTCCACGGTGTCGTCGCTGCACCCGCTGGCGACCACTACGACGACCGGAACGCGGGTCGCGCCGGCCCGCTCTCCAAGGATGGCCTCCAGACAGGGGCCGATCATGGCCGCCTCGTCGTGCGCCATGACCCCGACCGCGGTCTGACGGAGCAGGCTCGTGGCCCGGGCGGCGTCGATCGGGACGGTCGTGGCCGGCCACGGGACCTCCCGGGGCGCGAAGGCCGATCGAGGGGGATCGTCAGAGGCCACGATTGCCAGGATAGAAGAGGGCCTGACCGTTCTCCCAATAGCGCGCCGGAAGTGACGCGAAGGTGTCCCGAATCAACGCGGCTTCCTGTGAACGAACTGGATAAACGATGACGATCTGCTCTGTCGGTCGGTGGGATTTGGCCGGATGGTCACGACGAAACCTTCGAGTTTAAGGGTCTGGTAACGATATCGGGCACCTCCGCGTCACGGGTGGATGGATTCCAGCTGGGAGGCGACGAGCCCGTCGAGGATGTCGGCCTCGGAGACCAGGCACTCGTCGAAGCCGAGCCGGGCGAGACACTCGGACAACACCAGGACGCCCCCGAGAAGGACGTCCTCGCGACCTTCGACCATGCCGGGATGTTGCAGTCGTTGCGCGCTCGTCTCCGATGCGAGGATGCCCCGCCAACGGTCCACGACGTCGGCTCGAAGCCGGAAGAGATGCACCTTTTCACGGTCGTACTCGACGAGGCCGATCTCGAGGGTCACGACCGTGCTCACCGTCCCGGCCAACCCGATGCATCGACTCCCCTCCGGCAGCCGGCGCAGCAGCGGGATCGCCTCGACCGCTCGTGCCAGCTCGGCGTCGATGCCCCGCCGGGCCGAGTCGAGCTCCTCGGACGACGGCGGATCGTGCACCAGGTACCGCTCGCTGATCCGCACGCATCCAAGGTCGAGAGAGATGACCTCGAGCCGGCGGTCGCCGCTCCCCGCGCCCCCCCCGCCCGAGCCGACCACCAGCTCCGTCGACCCACCCCCGATGTCGATCACCACGTCGGCTCCGGAGGCAGGTGGCAGTCGCGCGGTGGCACCCTCGAACGACAGGCGGCCCTCGTCCCGGCCATCCAGGAGCTCGGTGGCGAGCCCGGTGACCTCGGTCGCGGCCCGCAGGAAGTCCGATCCGTTGGCGGCGTCGCGCACGGCGGAGGTGGCGACCTGTCGGCCCCCGCCGACGGCGAGGAGATCCATCTCCTTCCGGTAGTCCGCGAGGACGTCAAGCGTGCGCCGGATCGCGTCGTCGCGCAGCTCCTTGGTCTCGTCGACGCCCTGACCCAACCGGGTGATCCGCATCTCGCGGGCCAGGACACGTCCGCCCCGGTCCATGACCAGCAGACGCGTGGAATTCGTCCCGCAGTCGATCGCGGCGACGACGTCGTCGGAGGGCGCGAGCGTCGGCACGGTGCGAGGCTGGGAGCTCAGCCCGCTCGGGAAGCCGGTGTGGGGCGCGACGCCGACGTCTCCCGGGCGGTCGGCGCAGGAGGGAACGCGGCGAGTGCGTCGGCGACCTCGATGGGGCAGATCTCGACCGAGTTGACCTGCTCGATCCGGGACAGGGACACGGACCACCGCCGGTCCGTGTCGATCTCCACCGCCTCGACCCCCGTCCAGGTCGAATCGCCGTCCCTCGCGTACCGGCGGCGTATGCCCGAGATCCCGGCGAAGAAGATCCGGCCGTCCGCCGAGAGGGAGCCGCCGCGGCCCCAGCCGCGCAGGCCCACCCTTCGCGAGACCTCCCATTCGCGGTCGATTACGACCAGCTCCCTGCGGCCGCTGTTCAGGACCAGCCACTCCTCCCCCCGGCGACGCACCGTGTGGGGCGCGTGCAACCGGAGGTCCTTTCGCCACCCCGTCTCGAGGTCGAGCACGCCCCCGCTGCCGTGGCCGGTCAGGCGACGCTGGGCATGGGAGAACAGGCGGAAGCCGTCGACGTGGTGCACCAGGCCGAGAAGGCGGTCCCCGTCCCGGAAGACCTGGTTCAGGTGGAAGCTCTCGATCCCGGAGCCGGCGGACGAGCGCACCCTGCGCCCCGGCGACCGCAGCGGGGTCAGGTCCAGGCGGCGGAGCACCCGGTCGGTGGCGAGGTCCACCTCGAGCGCCTCGTCGCGACCGGTGTTGGCCACGAGCAGTCTCCGGTCCCCCAGGGTGAGCTCGTGGACGTCGGCCAGGCGCTCGACGGGGAGCGGGCTCCCCTCCCTCGAGCCCAGCCTCAACCGGACCAGGTCCGACCCCGTCGTGAAGACCACGCTCTGGCCGTCCGGGAGCGCGAGGAGCGAGGACACCCCCTTCCCGCGGTAGCGGTCGAACCACGGGCAGGCCTGGACGCCCCTCGCCGTGATCACCTGGAGTGGTGCGATGGCCTCAGGAGGCAGGTAGCGGTCCGACGGCTGCCAGTTGGCCGAACCCGAGACGACCAGTGCCTGACCGGCCGGAATCGGCAGGGCGCCCTCGGGGAGGGGCTCCGGTCGTGCAAACTCGGATCGCCTCATCTCGATCTCCGCACCTCACCGCCGATGCCGACGCTCACGGGCACGAGCGTGCAAGTTGGTGAGCGTAGCGGGGACGCCACACGGATTCGGCGCACCACTCACGGATCGCTCTCTCCGACCAGGGCGAACCGGCCGGCGACCGGGTGATCGCGGCGGACGCCGAGGTGTCCGGCAACCCACGCCCCGACGGGATCGTCCCCCCCGGCCAACCACCACGCCAGATGGGCGTGCAGGCACTTGACGCCCTGCCGGGTTCCCCCGACCCCTCCCGACGGGCGAGGTCCATCCCACGACACCGACACCGCGCCGTCGCGTTCGGCGGCGTAGCAGGCGTGGGCGTGGCGGAGCGCCTCTGCGTCCACCTCGGCCTCCGCCTCGTGCACCCCTCCGGACGCCTCCAGCCGCCCCACGGCCGAGCAGAGGCCGCCGTCCACCAGCCAGTACCGGGTGGGCATGGGGGTCCCGTCCGCCAGGAAAGGGGCGTTGCGGATCACGGCGGGATGGCCGAGCCCGTCGCGGACGACGACGTCGAACTCGGCCTCGGGCGCCCTGCCCAGCGCCGCCGCGACCGCGCTCCGGTCGGCGGCGTCGGCGGGAGCGGGTGTCAACGCCAGAACTCGAGCGTCCGCTCTATGCGCCCCAGGATGCTGCCACCGGACGAGGACGTGGAGCCGGACCCGGTGCTGGTCCCACCCGGCTGCGTGGTCGCCGTTGGCGAACCGTGTCCGGCCGTGCCGGCGGCCGACGCCGATCCGGTGCTGGGGGCGGTGGTCGGGGTCGTCGGGAGGGTGCCCTGGCTCCGGTCGGGCGAGACGGGCTTCTGCAGCCCGGGGTCACCGGCGTACTGGCCCGATCCTTTGCCGGCGGGGGGGAGCACCTCGTAGGCCTGCTCGCCCTGCGGCACCTGCTGGTACTGCTCTCGGGCGATCTGTGCCGCCTGGGCCGGATCGGCGAGGGCAGCCGCATCCTCGGCGAGCGTCCGGTTGTCGTGCCTCAGCTGATCGAGCTGCGACGACGCCTGTGACAGGTTGCTTCTCTCGTGGAGCACGGCCGAGAGGGGGAGCCACGCGGCCAGGATGCCCGCGCAAAGGCACGCGGTGGCCGCGACCATGAGGATGCTCCGTCGTCGCCGGACGCGGGCGCGGCGCTCGGTCCGGGAGATCGTCGTCGAGCTTCCCTTGGGCCGCGCGGTCCTCGAGTCCGCCTTGGGACGGGCGGTGGTCGTGGCGCCCTTGGGCCGGGCCTGCGACGAACCTGCCCTGGGCCGGGTCGTCGTCGAGGACGGCCGGGAGGTGCCGGCCGGCCTCCGCATGTGCGAGGCATGTTGCTTCGTCGACGCGCCCTCGCTCCCTCGCTTGCCGCTGGTCATCGGACGGCGCTCAAGGCCTGTCCCTGCGGGCTCCGGCCCCCGCCAGGTAGGAACGGCCCCCGAAGGTGGCCGTCTCCCCGAGATCCTCCTCGATCCTCAGGAGCTGGTTGTACTTGGCAACACGGTCCGTGCGCGCCGGCGCTCCGCACTTGATCTGCCCGGTGTTGGTGGCGACGGCGAGATCCGCGATGGTGGTGTCCTCGGTCTCGCCCGAGCGATGCGAGATGACCGACGCGTACGCGGCCCGGGTGGCCGTGGCGACCGTGTCGAGCGATTCGGTGAGCGTGCCGATCTGGTTGACCTTGACCAGCACGGCGTTCGCGACCCCTGACGAGATCCCCCGCTGCAGTATCTCGACGTTCGTGACGAAGATGTCGTCGCCCACGAGCTGGACCCGGTCCCCGAGGGCTTCCGTCAGGCGGGCCCAGCCGTCCCAGTCGTCCTCCGCCATCCCATCTTCGAGGGAGACGATCGGGTACCTGGCGACGAGGTTCTCCCAGTACTCGCAGAGCTCCGTCGAGGACAGCGAGCGCCCCTCGCCGGCGAGCACGTATCGGCCGTCGCGGTACAGCTCGCTGACCGCCGGGTCGAGGGCCAGGGCGATCTCCTCGCCGGGGATCCGCCCGGCTGTCTCGATCGCCTCGATCAGGAGCCGGATGGCGTCCTCGTTGGACGGGAGGTCCGGCGCGAACCCCCCCTCGTCGCCCACCGCCGTCGAAAGCTTGCGGTCGGCGAGCGCCCGTCGCAGGGCCTGGTAGGTCTCCGCCCCCCACCGGAGGGCCTCCGAGAAGGTGGCCGCGCCCACGGGCATGACCATGAACTCCTGGAAGTCCACCGAGTTGTTGGCGTGGGCCCCGCCGTTGAGGACGTTCATCATCGGGACGGGCAGCACGTGGGCGTTGGACCCGCCCACGCTCCGATAGAGGGGCAGCTCGAGCTCGGCCGCGCCGGCCTTGGCGACCGCCAGCGACGTCGCCACGATGGCGTTGGCGCCCAGCCGCCGCTTGTCCGGAGTGCCGTCGAGGTCGATCATCGAGAGGTCCACCCCTCGCTGGTCGAGGGCGTCGAGCCCCATCAGGGCGTCGCGTATCTCCCCGTTGACGCTGGCCACGGCACCTCTCACGCCCTTGCCGGAGAAGCGGTCGTCACCGTCGCGACGCTCGAAGGCCTCGTGGCTCCCCGTCGACGCCCCGGAGGGCGCGATGGCGCGGCCCCGGGCACCGGAATCGAGGACGATCTCCGATTCGACGGTGGGGTTACCCCGGGAGTCGAGTACCTCCCGGGCGACCACGTCTTGGATGGTGCTCACGAACGCGCTCCCTCGGACGTCCCCCCTGGCGGGCCGCCGCGGTCCAGGCTACTGCCTGCCCGCTCCCCGACCGGTGGAGCCCCCCTGGGCCCGCTCCGTCTCCAGCATGAAACGACGGGCCCGGGCGCGCAGCGCCAGCTCGGGGTCGACCCCCGCCGAGCGCGCCGCGCGGCACAGCTCGAAGAGCACGTTGCCCAGGCCCTCCTCGGTGACCGGGCCACCCTGGAGCGCGGCGATCGCCCGGGGCGACGCATCGACATCCGCGTCCTCGTCCGCGGAGTCGGCGGGGTCGCCCGATGCAACGGGAGCGAGGCGCTGCGCCCTGCGCAGGAGCTCGGTCGCCAACGACAGCGCAGGGAGGTCGCCCGGGATGCCCTCGAAGGCCCCCGTGCGGCGCTTCTCCTGTGCCTTGAGCCGCTCCCAGTTCTCCGCGACCGCCTGGGCGGTCTCGGCGCGGACGTCCCCAAAGACATGGGGATGCCGCGACACCAGCTTCTCCCGGACCCCCCGGGCCACGTCGGCGAGCGTGAACCGACCCTCCTCGGCTGCCAGGCGGGAGTGGATCACGACCTGGAACAGCAGGTCCCCGAGCTCTTCTCGCAGGTGCTGGACCGCCACCTCCTCCGGCGTGTCGCCCGGCGGCTCCAGCTCGTCGATGGCATCGACCACCTCGTAGGCCTCCTCGACGGCATGCCGACGCAACGAGCGATGGGTCTGCTGGCGATCCCAGGGGCACTCTCGGCGCAGGATCCTCCCGAGCTCGTCGAGCGCCACGAACTCGGCACCCACCGGGTCGGACACCCTCGGGATCCACAGGGAGGTCAGGTGGTCGGCCCGGACCTGCCGGTCGAGCTCGAACCACGGCACCTCGATCACGACCTCGTCGGCCAGGCCGAGCCGCTGCAGCACCGTGACGGTCCCGCCACCAGCGTCGGCCTCGTCCAGGGCGAGCTTGACCTCGGACAGGATCGTCTGGGACCAGCATTGCGCCACGAGGAGCGGTCCCGGGGAACCCGCGGCCGAGACGGCGAAGTCGGTCCCGTCCACCAGGCGGACCCCCGAGGCGATCGGGTCGACCCCGAGACGGGCCCAGGCCAGGTCCAGGAAGGAGAGGGCGGGAACCACGTCCACCTCGACCCTCGGGTCGTGCCGCAGCCGCTCGACGGTCGACTCGGCAACGAGAGGAGAGCCCGGCACGGCATAGGCCACGTAGCCGCCGCTCGGAACGACCTCGACCGCGGTGCGGACGAGCTCCTCGACGATCTGCGAGTACACCTCGTCGAAGTTGGCCAGACGCTCGTAGAGCCCGTCGAAGGTCTCGAGATCGAGGCCGGCCGCTGCGGGGTGGCGGGAGGTGCGCAGGTAGGCCCGGGCGGCGCCCGCGATCAGCCTCCTCGTCTCGTCCGACACGAGCTCGGGCCCGCTCGGCCCCAGCCCGACGACGACGACGCGGGCCGAGCCCCCGGCGCCGGACGGGGTCACCCGGCGTACCGCCTCAGCCCGAGGCTCCAGACGTCCCCCCGCTAGCCGCAGGGTACGTCGGCTGGTTGGCCTGGGGAGAGAGCACCGACGAGGTCGGCGGGCTCGGTGGCGGCAGCACTCCGCGCGCCGCGGTGGCGGCGTGCCAGTTGCCGTACATCGGATTCACGTCGACCTGAGCCCGGCCCGCAGCTGCGCTCAAGACCTTGGCGGCTCGCTGCTGGTTGGTTGCCCGCACGGCGGCCCGCACGGCCGATCGGGCGCTCGCGTACTGGGTCGGATCGCGCGCGTCGAGCTTGATGAGGACGTAGCCGCCTCCCGAGGAGGCGATCGGCTCGGTGACGTCACCGAGCGAGAGCGAACCCACGTCCTGCTTGACCGATGCGTACGAGCTCGAGGTGGCGGGGAAGCACCCGAGGTCTCCCCCCTTGGCCGCGCTCGAGGCGTCCTGGGAGTCGGTGGACGCGATCTGCGAGAACGAGGCCCCCGCCTCGATCTGGCTCCGGAGCTGGTTCGCCTGGTCCTGGGTCTGGACGAGGATCCCGCTCACGCACAGGGTGTCGAAGTCGGAGGCGTGCGCCGCGAAGTAGCGCCGGAGCGCGGCGTCGGTCGTGTCGCTGGCGAAGCGGTCCACCAGGAGGTCGTTGTACGCCTGCGCGGTGATCAACTTGTCGCTGAAGGAGGAGGGCACCGAGGCCAGGACCGACGAGGGGGTCACCTGGCACTGGTACTGGCTGCCGGCCACGTCGTTGATCGTCGTCTGCAGGGACTGGAGCGCCTCGGTGCGGGCCGAGGAGAGCTGGCTCGCCGTGAGGACCACCCCTCGTCGAGCGGCGAGCTGCTGCAGCAGCGTGTCGTCGACCATCCGGCTCAGCCAGTAGCTGACGAACGTCGAGTCGTACGTCCCCGTGCCCACCCCGTTGACGGGCGGCAGCCCGGCCTGGCCGCGGGACTGCACGACGATCTCGGCGTTGAGCGCGCACTGGTACTCGGGGCTCCCCGCTATGGCGGCGAGGTCGGAGTTGAGCGCGGACTGGCTGATGGTCTGCCCGTTGACGTTGGCCGCGTTGGTGGGAACCGTGAAGGCGGCGGCCGCGACGGCACCGGCCAACACGACGAGGAGGAGAAGGAGCCGCTTCACGCCGGGCGCATGCTATCGGCCGGCCGGAGCCCCGTCGGAGCGCTCCGGCCAGAGCGCGGCCACCAATTCGCGCAGCTCGTCGGCGGGGCGGCCCCGTCCCGTCAGCGTCGCCTGCAACTGGTGGAGGTCCTCCCGGTAGCGGGCGTCGGGCGCCAGGCGACGCAGGCGCACCTGGGCGCTCGTCGCCAGGACCGCCGGAGAGATCCGCGCGATCGGACGCCGAGCACCGCCCGGTCGCGTGGGCATCACCATGACCTCGGTGATCCCGACGCGGAGGCACTCCACACGCAGCCGAGCCAGGGACAGCAGACCCTCGGCGGCCTCGGGCAGCGGGCCGAAGCGGTCGAGCCACTCCGCCGCGATGTCGTCGACGTCGGCCGAGGTCGTCGCGCCGGCAACCCTCCGGTAGGCCTCGAGACGGGTGTCCTCGCCGGGCACGTACTCGGCCGGGAGGTGGGCATCCCCGGGCACGTCGATCGAGACGGTCGGCACCTCGGGTCGAGGCTCTCCCTTGGCCTCGGCGACGGCCTCGGCCACGAGTTGCACATACAGGTCGTAGCCGACGGCGGCGATGTGGCCGGACTGGTTGGCCCCGAGGAGGTTCCCGGCACCGCGGATCTCGAGATCACGCATGGCGATCTTGAACCCGGCCCCGAGCTCGGAGAACTCCCCTACCGTCTTGAGCCGTTCGTAGGCCTGCTCGGTCAGCGCCCGGTCCGCGGGGTGGAACAGATAGGCATAGGCGCGCTGACCGCTGCGACCCACTCGGCCGCGGATCTGGTGAAGCTGCCCCAGGCCGAGGAGGTCGGCTCGGTCGACCACGAGCGTGTTGACCGAGGGCATGTCGATGCCCGACTCGATGATCGTCGTGCACACCAAGACGTCGTGCTTGCGTTCCCAAAAGTCGAGGACGACCTGTTCGAGGCTGCCCTCGTCCATCTGCCCGTGGGCCACCGCAACGCGAGCCTCGGGCACGAGAGGCCGCAGCCGGTCGGCCACCGCCTCGATGTCGACGATCCGGTTGTGGACGAAGAACGTCTGTCCGTCGCGCAGCAGCTCGCGACGAAGGGCCTCGGAGACGGCGGCGTCGTCGTACTCCCCGACATAGGTGAGGATCGGGCGGCGGTCCGCCGGCGGGGTGTTGACCAGCGAAAGGTCACGGATGCCGGTGAGCGCCATCTCGAGCGTCCTCGGGATGGGGCTCGCGGTCAGGGTCAGCACGTCGACGTTCTGCGAGAGCTGCTTGATCGCCTCCTTGTGGGTCACCCCGAACCGCTGCTCCTCGTCGACCACGAGCAGCCCGAGCCGCTTGAATCGCACGTCCGAGCTGAACAGCCGGTGGGTGCCGATCACGACGTCGACGGACCCGTCGGCCATCCCCGCGACCACCCGGTCGGCCTGCGCCGGCGTAAGGAAGCGGCTCAGGGCCTCCACCCGGACCGGGAAGCCGGCGAAGCGATCGGAGAAGGTCTGGAGGTGCTGTGTGGCGAGCAGCGTCGTGGGCACGAGGACGGCGACCTGCATCCCGTCCTGTACCGCCTTGAACGTGGCACGCACGGCGACCTCGGTCTTGCCGAACCCGACGTCTCCGCAGACGAGGCGGTCCATGGGTCGGGGTTGCTCCATGTCCGCCTTGACGTCCACGATCGCACGGAGCTGGTCGACCGTCTCGACGTAGGGAAACGAGGCCTCGAGCTCCCGTTGCCACGGGGTGTCGGCCGAGAACGCATGGCCCGAGACCTCGAGGCGGTGGCGGTAGAGGGCGACGAGCTCCTCCGCGATCTCGGCGGCCGCGGCGCGGGCCCGGGCGCGGGCACGTTGCCAGTCGGCCCCGCCCATGCGGCTGAGCGTCGGGGTCTCCCCGCCCGCATACGGGGTGATCGCCTCGATCTGGTCCACCGGGAGGTAGAGGCGATCCGAGCCCCGAAACTCGAGGAGGAGGTAGTCGCGCGTGGCGCCGCCCATGGTGCGAGTGGTCACCCCGGCAAAGCGCGCGATGCCGTGCTGGCGGTGCACGACGAACGCCCCCACCTGCAGGTCGTCGAAGAAGCTCCCGGTGGGTCGGGCACGGGCGCGGGCGCGGCGATGCGGCACCCGGCGGCCGGTGACGTCCGACTCGGCCATCACCGCGACGCCGAGGTCCGGAAGGATGAATCCCCGCGACAACGGCGAACGGACGATCTGCGGGCCGGGGGTGGCGGACGCGGTCTCGACGACCGGGAGGACGACGCCGTGCTCGCCGAGCAGCTCGGAGAGCCGCTGCGCCCCGCCCTCGGTCGACGCACAGACCGTCAGCGATCCGTGCGCGGAAAGCGACGAGATCTGCTCGGCCAGGCGGGTCGGATCGCCGGCCGTCCGCTCGAAGCCCCGGACGGCGATGGAGGGCTGATCGGGTCCCTCGGCGACCGTCACGAGCGAGAGCACGGATGCCGCGGTGTCGGCAAGCAGACGCTCAAAGGGGAGGTGGAGGCGAGGGATGGACTCTTCCTCGCCGGGCGCCTGCGAGAATCCCCACGTCGAGGCGAGAGCTTCGGCGAGGGCGCTCTCCTCCGAGGACAGCTCGAGGGCACGATCGCGAACCCGTCGGGGCTCGCACAGGACAACCGTCGCGCCGGGACCGAGGGAGTCGGTGGCCAGGCGCTGCTCTCCCTGCAGCCATGGCAGCCACGACTCCATGCCCTCGAACTGCTCGCCCGCCGCGAAACGGTCCCACGTCGCCCTTCCCCAGGGCGCCTCGGCGATCAGCGCCTCCGCCCGCGCCCGAACGGCGTCCGTCGGGTAGAGCTCCCGGCACCCGTAGAGGAGGACGCGGTCGATCTGCTCGACGGATCGCTGGTCGGAGGGGTCGAAGACGGCCAGGCGGTCCACCTCGTCGCCCCACAGGTCGATCCGCACGGGAAGGTCCGAGGTGGAGGGAAAGACGTCGATGATCCCGCCCCGCACCGCGAGTTCCCCGCGGTGCTCGACCTGGTGCTCCCTGCGGTAGCCCAACGACACGAGGCGTTGGACCAGCGCCGAGGCGTCGAGCTGCGATCCGGCATCGACCGCGACCGGGCCCGGAACGCGATCGCCGTCCGGCAGCGACTGGAGGAGCGCCCGCACGGAGGCGACCACGACGGCGGGGGACGCGAACCCCCTCCGAGGAGGTGCCAGAGCACCGCGAGGCGGAGCCCCATGGTGTGGACCTCGGGGCTCACCCGCTCGAAGGGCAGGGTGTCCCAGGCGGGCAGCAGCGCAACCGGGCCGCCGACGTCCCCGGCCACTCGGGCGACGTCGGAACCGTCCTCGGCGCCGGAGCCCGGGTCACCGGGACCGCCCGGACTGCCAGAGGAGCCCAGGAAGCAACCGATGTCCTCCGCCAGCTGGTCCGCCTCGGCCGTGGTCGGCGTGACGACGACCAGGGGGCCCTCGCTGCGGTGATCCGCGAGCCCGGCGATGACGTAGGGCTGTGCGGCGCTGGCCACCGCGAGGCTGGCACCACGCGACCCGTGGATCTCCGCCAGGGCGGGAGCTGCGGCAAGGCGCGCCAGCAGCGGTTCGAGGGCGGCGGGCGGGAGCTGCGGCAAGACGCTCATCTCGGCGCGGGCCAACTCATCCCGGGCGAGCGTTGTAGCGGTTCATCGCGTGCTCGACGCCATGAGCCACGATGGCCTCCAGCGCCTCCGTTGCCTCCTCGATCGCCGGATCGAGGAGGCTGCGCTCCGAACGGGACGGGCGGCGGAGGACGTAGTCGGCGCCGGCCATAGTGCCGGGTGGCTTGCCGATCCCGATGCGCACCCGAGCGAAGTCGGCCGTGTGGAGGTGGGATCGGACCGAGGCGAGACCGTTGTGGCCCGCCATCCCACCGCCGAGCTTCACCTTCACCCTGCCGGGTGCCAGGTCGAGGTCGTCGTGCACCACCACCAAGCGAGCCGGATCCTCGATCCCGAAGCGGCGGGTCAACGCTCCGACGGCTACCCCCGACTCGTTCATGTAGGTCGTCGGGACCGCCAGGCCGACCCGGGAGTCGCCCACGGAGATCTCCCCCACCGAGGCCCGCAACCGGCGATCGGCACGGAGGCGGGCGTCGTGGCGCGCCGCGAACAGCTCGACTGCGGCCGCGCCGAGATTGTGCCGGGTGCCGTCGAATTCGGCGCCGGGATTGCCGAGGCCGACGACCAGGACGTCGACCGGCGCGCCACGGCGATCCTTGGACGACCCCGCCCGTCCGGCGAGGATGCGGCGCAGTACCTACCCCTCTGCGCCCGCAGCAGAGGAGCCCTCGCCCGACGGCTCCGTGCCGGCTGCCTCGCCCTCGGCGCCGGCTTCCGCTCCCGCCTCGCCCTCGCCCGCCTCCGCGGCCTGGACCCGGGGGGGCTGACCGATGGCCACCGGCACATCGAGGTCGAGCTCGGTGGTGACGTCGGCCGGGAGCACGAGGTCTGCGACCCGGATCGAGCCGCCGATCGTCAGGCTCGAGACGTCGGCCTCGATGCCGGTCGGGATGTTCGCCGGAAGCGCCCTGACCGGCAACGTGAAGAGCTGCTGCTCCACCATGCCGTCGCCGTGCGCCACCTCGGTGGCCTCGCCCACCAGGGTCACGGGCACGTCGGCCGAGATGACCTCGTCGCGCCGCACGATCTGGAAGTCCACGTGGGTGACGGTTCCCTGCACGGGGTCGCGTTGGAGCACTCGGGCCAAGGCGAGGTAGCTCTGGCCGTCCGCCTCCAGCGTGAGCAGGGCGTTGGTACCGGCCTCGCCGTTCAGGGCCACCCTCAGGTCACGGGCGACGATCGAGACCGCCAGGGCCTCCATCCCGTGCCCGTAGACGACCCCGGGGATCCGGCCGGCGGCCCGCAGTCGTCTCGAGGCTCGGCTGCCGCTCGCACGTCCGAGTTCGGCAGTCAACATGATGTCGGGCATGGCGATCTCCTCGATCGGGTCTGCCGGCGCGGGCGTGGCGACCGCACGAGAAGGGGACTGCTCGGCGTCGCGCTCCGCTGGCACCGGGCGTCAGCGGCCGGCCTTCGAGTGTAGCCGAGGACCGCCTGGCCGGGCCCCCGGGCACCTCACGCCAGGTTTTCGCCGCCGAAGATCTCCGAGACCGAGCTGTCCTCGAAGACGGCGTCGATCGCGTCGGCGATGATCTTCGAGACCGAGAGGATCTCGAGCTTGTCGAACGTGCGGTCGGGCGGCACCGGGAGCGTGTCCGTCACGATGACCCGAGAGATCGCCGCCGCCTTGAGCCGGTCGACGGCGGAGTCCGAGAGCACGGGGTGGGTGGCCATCGCCCAGACGTCCGCGGCGCCGGCCTCGACCAGCCGATCGGCCGCTGCGCATATGGTGCCGGCCGTGTCGATCATGTCGTCGATCAGCACGCAGTGGCGCCCCTCGACCTCGCCGACGACCTGGCGGGCCTCGACCTGGTTGACCGTGCCCCGGGGTCGGCGCTTGTGGACAAGGGCCAGGTCGGCGTTGAGGTGCTGGCTGAAGCGCTCCGCCACCTTGACCCGGCCGGCGTCGGGCGCGACCACGACCAGGTCGCCGTCGACCCGCGTCCTCAGGTAGTCCTCGAGAACCGGGGCGGCGGTCAGGTGGTCGAAGGGAACGTCGAAGAACCCCTGGATCTGACCCGAGTGGAGGTCCACGCTCATCACCCGCTCGGCACCGGCGACCGAGAGCATGTCGGCGACCAGCTTGGCCGTGATCGGCTCGCGGCCCGTCGACTTGCGGTCCTGGCGGGAGTACCCGTAGTACGGGCAGACCGCGGTGATGCGCTTGGCGGAGGCACGCTTCGCCGCGTCGATCATGATGAGCTGCTCCATCAGCGCGTCGTTCACCGGGTGGCAGTGGGTCTGCACGATGAAGACGTCGCAGCCCCGGACCGAGCTCTCGTAGCGGCAGTGGATCTCGCCGTTTGCGAACTCTCGGAGGTTCACCCCTTCGAGCTCGACGCCCAGATGCTTCGCGATCTGCTCGGCGAGGTCGGGGTGCGAGCGCCCCGATACGAGGACCAGTCGACGTCTGGGTATCAGCTCCACGCCCCGACGCTACCTCGCCGCCCGGCGCCTATTTCCCGGGCTGCTCGGCCGCCCCACCTGCCCGGTCGGGGAGAACCTGGAACGGTAGGACGCTCGAGCCCTCGGAAACGACCGATCCGGGGCCGAGGACGGCAAACGGCCCGACCTCGCAACCCGCGCCCACCTCCGCCCGCGTGCACACGCTCTGGCGCACCTCGGCCCCGGGTCCCACCCTCGTGTCGGTCAGGGTCGACCACGGGCCGATCTCGGCGCCTTCGGCGACGTCGCAGGCCCCCCGCAGGACCACACCTGGGAGCAGCGAGACGTCCCGGGCGAGCCGGACCTCGGCATCCACGTAGGTGCTCTCCGGGTCCCACATGGTCACCCCCCGGCGCATCCAGCGCTCGTTGATCCGCTCCCGCAGCACGGCGTCCGCGATGGCCAGCTGCGCACGGTCGTTGACCCCGGCGACCTCCATGGGGTCCGCCACGGCCAGCGCGGCCACCCGGTGACCGGCCTCGTGCAGCACGGCGATGACGTCGGTCAGGTAGTACTCGCCCTGGGCGTTGGTCGGCCGGAGGCGCCGCAGCGCCGGCGCGAGCAGGCTGCGGCGAAAGCAGTACACCGAGGTGTTGATCTCGGAGATCTCCAACTCCTCGACCGAGGCGTCCGCCTGCTCGACGACGCGAACGACGTCACCGTCCCGCCCGCGCACCACGCGTCCGTAGCCACCCGCGTGGTCCACCAAGGCGGTGAGCACGGTGGCTGCCGCATCCTCGGACCGGTGATGCCGCACCAGGGCCGCCAGGGTGGGTGGCCGGAGCAACGGGGTATCGCCGGGAAGGACGACCACGTCGGCATCCTCGGCAGCGTCGTCAGGGATCCCGGTGAGGGCCACGGCCGTGGCGTCGCCGGTGCCCCGCTGGGTGACCTGCTCGACGAATTCGATGCTCAGGCCGTCGGGAGCCTGCTCGGTCAACGCCTTGGTCACCCAGCTGGCCCGATGACCCACGACGACGACCACCCGCGCCACGTCGAGCTCGGCCAACGCGTCGAGCACGTGGAGCACCATCGGACGGCCGCACAACCGGTGGAGCGGCTTGGGCCGCTCGGAGTGCATCCGTGTGCCCTCTCCGGCGGCCAGCACCACCGCAGTGAGGGGACGCTGTGCCATGCCCCACATTCTCTCTCGCAAACCGGCCGGGGCGCGACACCCCGGCGGGTGAGTAGCGTCGTCGTCGTGGAGCGCATCCCCTACGACGAGTTCGCGTTGTTCCACGAGAACGCCGAGGAGTTCGGCCTGCCCTACGACGGGCCGCCCGAGGTGCGGCGCGTCGCGGTCGAGGTCGAACCCGGCCGGAAGGTGAGCGCCCTCGTCTGGGGCCACGACGACCCCGAGCTGGTGCTCCTCCATGGAGGAGCACAAAACGCCCACACGTGGGACACGGTGGCCATGGCGCTCGATCGGCCCCTGGTCGCGATCGACCTCCCGGGCCACGGCCATTCGGGCCGACCACCCGCTGGCGCGCACGCCGTCGGCCAGCACGCGATCGACGTGGCCGTCGCCATCGAGGCCCTCGCTCCGCACGCGGCCGCCGTGGTGGGCATGTCGCTCGGGGGGCTCACCTCGCTGGCGCTGAGCAAGCACCGTCCGGACCTCGTCCGCCGGCTGGTCCTGGTGGACGTGACGCCGGGTGTCGACGAAGGCAAGTCCAGCCACATCGTGGCCTTCGTCAACGGCCCGGAGAGCTTCGACAGCTTCGATGAGATCCTCGCCCGGACGATCGAGTTCAATCCCACTCGCTCGGTGTCGTCCTTGCGGCGCGGCATCCTGCACAACGCGCTCCAGCGGGAGGACGGGACCTGGGTTTGGCGCTACGCGCGCTTCCGGGAGGGGGGCGGCACGATGCCTCCGGAATTCGGCGACCTGTGGAGCGCCGTCTCGGCGTTCCATGGGCCGATCCTGCTGCTGCGTGGGATGTCGGAGGGGTCGGTGGTGAGCGACGCCGACGAGGCGGAGCTCCTCCGGCTGGCTCCCACGGCATGCGTCGAGCGAGTGGTCGGCGCGGGTCACAGCATCCAGGGTGACCAGCCCCTCCTGCTGGCCCACCTCGTCGGGGACTTCGTGAGCTGAATCGGAGCGCCGAGACCAGTGCCCGCACGCGGTCGACGGCCGGGCCCGCGGGCATGCAAGTAGCCTCTGAGCTGGTGGTGAAGCCGAATTGGTGGTCGCCTCGTGCCCTGTCCCTGCATGTGACGGCGGTCGTCGTGGTGGGCGGCTGCGTGGCGATGTGCTGGTGGCAGGTCACCCGGGCCGTCGGCGGGAACGGCCTCAGCTGGGCCTACGTGTTCGAGTGGCCGTTCTTCGGCGGCTACGCCATCTTCCTGTGGTGGAGGCTGGTCCACGAGCAGCCCGGTGAGCGAGACCACTCCGGGCCGACCGTGGTGGCGGAGTCGCGGACGGCGGGGCCCGGCGCCGACGATCTCGACGCCGACGATCCCGACGCCGAGGAGCGCGAGGCCTACAACCGGTACCTCGCCGAGCTCGATGCTCGTGGTCGCCGCAGCCGGTGGTAGCGGTGGCGTCGGAAACCCCCGCCCCCCGGCGGATGCCGATGTTCCCTCTGGGCACGGTGCTGTTCCCCGAGCTGCCGCTGCTGCTGCACGTGTTCGAGCCGCGCTACCGGGCCCTCGTGCGCGACTGCCTGGAATCGGACCACGAGTTTGGCGTCGTCCTGATCACCCGCGGCTCGGAGGTGGGCGGCGGCGACCAACGGGCCTCGGTCGGTACCGTCGCCCGGATCGAGGGGGCACGGCCACTGCCCGACGGTCGCTGGGTCCTGGCCACCAGGGGACGTCAGCGGATCAACGTGCTGCGCTGGCTGCCCGAGGACCCCTACCCCTGCGCAATGGTCCGCACCGACGCCGAGCCGCCACCTCCCGAACCCGGCTCGAAACCCGAGAAGGCCTGGTCGTCGGACATCCAACGCGCCGGGGGCGCGGTGCGGCGGTGCCGAGCCCTTCTCTCGGAGCTCGGCCGGAGCTCTGCCCTGCCCCCCGACCTGGCCCTGGACGAGGAGCCCGTGTCGGCGGCATGGCAGCTGTGTGGCCTCTCGCCGGTGACCGCCTTCGACGCCCAGCGGCTCCTCGAGGTGGATGATGTTGCGCAACGCATGCGCCTGCTCATGATGTTGATGGACCAGCTCTCGGACGATCTGACGAGGATGTTGGGCGAGGCCGGGGGCTAAGGACCGCCCCCTGACAGCCCCAAGGGCGTGCTACAAGTAGACAGTGGCGTCGCGCACCGCCCTGGTCACGCGGCCCGCGATCGTCGCCACCGTCCTGGTAGCACTGGTGTGGGCCCTGGTCCCGTGGGTTGGTGCCCCGTCTGCGGCCGCCGACGACAAGGCGCCCGCCTCCCTCGGTGCGACCTCGGAGATCAACGTAGGCAACTCCGGCCGACCGGTCGACACCCTGCCGGCGGCGACGGGCCTGCCCGGAGGCGCGTGGCAGGGCTTCGGGATCAACTGGAACGGCGTGCCCTACGACGCCTCCAACGGGACGCCGAGCAGCAAGCTCCGCCGGTTGGGAAACCCGGCCCTGTGGCACGTGCTCCGGTGGCGAGACGACCCCCAGCAGCTGCAGGTGGACGAGCAGCGTTTGACGGCCCTCCACCCTGCGTTCGTCCGTATGAGCTGGTCCTTCAATTGGTTCGCACCCACGTACCGACCGGGCGACTACCAGTGGAACTCGCCGGCGATGCAGGATCGCTACCGGGACCTCGAATTCCTCCAGGCACAAGGGATCCCCGTCGTTACCGGGATGTTCCGCCCGCTGCCCGGCACGGTCGCCTACGGCTCGACGAAGTGGCTGACCTTGGAAGCCGACCTCGTCTCCCACCTCGTGAAGACGCTGGGGTTCACCAACATCAAGCTCTGGATCGGCGAGAACGAGCCCAATACCACGGGATGTGCAAAGAACGCTTGTGAGATCAGCTATGACACCTGGCTCCGGGCGACCAACGACCTCCGTTCGACGTTCGAGAAGGACGGCTTGCTGGAGTACGTGCTGCTCGCGGGGCCGACCGTCTCGTCCCCCTTCCCCTGGACGTCCTGGACGTCCAACCGCGACGGCGTCCGCAATTGGGCCAGCGCCCTGGCGAACGACCCGGGAGCCCACGCTCTCGGGACCGTCGACTGGCATCAGTACCTGCTGCCGCTCGGTCCCGACAACAAGCTCACCGGGGACGCGGCGCTGGAGACGGTCCTGCGGACACCGGTCGAACAGGCGACGGCGCGGATCGTGAAGGACATCCACGCGGGTCCCTACGGGGCGGGGATGGCGACCCTCGTCTCCGAGTTCGGGTTCCAGGGCATCGACGGGAGCCGGCGCGACGGCGTGCCGACGTACACCTTTTCCCTCGCCATGCTGAACTACGGGATGGACATCGCCCGAGCCGGGGTGGGTGGGGCAGCGGTCTGGCAGCTCGACACCGACCTGTTGGGCCTCGCCATCGCCGGCTCCGGGCTCTGGAGCCCGCGGCCCCCGTACCGCCCCTACTATCTCTATGGCGCCATGACCATGCTCTTTCACGCCCTCCCGACCGGGTCGGTCATCGAGCCGGTGAGCGAGTCGGGCACCTCGGGCCTCAACGTGCTCGCCGCCCGGACACCCACGGGGGGTGCAGGGTGGTCCGTCCTGATCATCAACAACACGTCGACGACCCACTGGATACAGCTGGGCGGCCTCACCGGAGCGAGGCAGCTCTCGCAGTACGACTTCAGCGGTTCCCACCAGAGCGTCCCTTCGGCCGGGTCGTCCGCCGACTTCTCGCTCACCGCCCGGCGAGGAAGCGTGACCACCGAGGTGGCGCCGGAGAGCGCCACGCTGCTCGCGGGGTAGGCATGGCGGTCCAGCAAAAGTTGGCGTCGACCGGCCTGGCGACCGGTCGCCCCTGGAAGAGACATCCCGACCGCGTCCGGCGATCGCACCATCGCTACGAGGAGCTCACCTGCGCGTGGAAGGGCCACGTCCTCGTCGGCACCGATGCTGCGGTCGTCCGGCCGCAGGACGCCGTCGTGGTGAGGTGCCTCGGCGGCCTGCGCTGGTACCGGTGCCTGCGTTGCGATGCGTGGTTCCCCCAGGAGCCACCCACGTCGCCCGCGCGCCCGACGGTCCCCGACCGCGAGGAGATCCAACTGCCCGAGCGCGGCATCTTCCTGCGCGACAAGTACGTGCTGCGCCTGATCGCCGTCGAGCGGGGCCTGCACGTCTTCTTCTACGGCCTGGTCGCCGTCGTGCTCTTCATCATCGGGCGGCACCATGCCACGTTCCGGCACGACTACCAGGAGATCATGAACGACCTGTCGGGGGGCGACCCGGCGTCGGTCCAGGTCCGGGGGCTCCTCGGCCACCTCAAGAGCTTCTTCAGCTACTCGCCGGCCCACGTCTATTTCCTCGCAGGCGCCGTCGCCCTCCTCGCCGCCCTCGAAGCCGTCGAGATGGTGGGCTTGTGGAGGGCCAGGCGCTGGGCGGAGTACCTCACGTTCGTAGCCACCACGCTGTTCATCCCCTTCGAGATCTACGAGCTCGCCTCCTCGGTCAGCGCCTTCAAGATCATCGTCCTCGTGATCAACCTGGCCGTCGTCTCGTACCTGCTCTTCGCGAAGCGGCTCTTCGGTCTGCGCGGCGGCGGGAAGAGGGAGCGTGCGCGACACGAGCAGGACAGCGGCTGGCGGCTCATCGAGACGACCACGCCGCCAGCGCCCGTGCTAGCGGGAGACGGGGACGAGTGAGTCGAGGCGCCACGATCCCGTCTCCGTGTACGTCACCTTTCCTATAGGCGAATCGGTCACCAGCCGGTAGCTCCTGGAGGCCTCGAGCGGCAGGCCGGTGGTGGCTGCGAACCACCAGGACTCCTCGAGCCTGCCGACCTGGGCCCCGCTGATCGTCTGGGTGCGGGTGAGGTGCACGGCCTGGACGGGCGACCCCCCGATCTCGAGGGTCCCCAGGGCGACGATGACCACCGGACCGGACGAGATGCTCCTCCCCGACACCGCGGTGTTGGTCCCGACGCACCGGAAGGCGAACCGCTCACCCGGCCGCGGGGACGACACCACGATGGGGCTCGGCGGGCTGCACGTGAACCGGGCGACGTTGGTCACGGAGGTCAGCCCGAAGTCCCAGGAGACGAAGTTGCGTTGACTCTCGAGCAGCAGCCGATCGGTGTCCGGGCAGAAGGAGTACTCGTGCCAGTGGGCGGTGTTGTAGTCGATCCGCCACAGCCAGCACCCGTGCGCCGCGTAGGACACGGTCACCGGCATGACGGCGCTGTCGCTCTGCGAATTGGGCGGGGTGCTGATCCGCTCCGTGCCCGACCCCGACGCACGGTAGACGCCGGCCGCCGGCAGCGCGAAGCCCTCCGGCGTCGGCTTGGAGGTGGAGGTCCGCTGAAACTGCTCGGCGGCGGCGCGCAACGACTTGGCTCCCGGATGCCCTCGCAGCAGGTAGCTGCCCGCGAGCACTGCGAAGGCCACGACCACGACCGCCAGCACGGCGACGAGCAGGTTGCGCACGCGATGGTGGCGTCGCGGCGGTTGTGTGGATCCGCCCCCATCCCCCTGTCGCATCGAAGTCCCCACCGCTACCTTGCATCCCCACGCGGGCATGGCCTCCGCCCCGTGGCCACTCAAGTATGCGGAGGAACCACCGGCGGAAAAAAGGGAACAACGTCCCGTCTCCCCGCGCCTCGTCGCCGAGCTACGCCTACTCCCCGACGGCGCGGATGCCGGCGGTGCCCGAGGTCGCGGCGGACTCGACGAGCCATTCGAAGAGGCGCCGCTGGGCCGCATCATGCTGCATGCTCTCGGGATGCCACTGCACGCCGAGGATCGGCCGCGTCCGGTGCTCCACCCCCTCGACCAGCCCGTCGGGAGACCAGGCGACCGGCCGGAGGGCTGGGGCGAGCACGGCGATGCCCTGGTGGTGGACCGTGTTCACCTCGATCGAACCTGGGCCGAGGATTGACCGCAGCTCGCTTCCCTCCGCCACCTCGACCTCGTGCGCCGGCTCGCTGCGGGGCTCGGGCACCAGATGGGGCTGACCCGTGACGTCGGGGAGATGCTGGACCAGCGTGCCCCCAAAGGCCACGTTGAGCACCTGGCAGCCCCGACAGATGCCGAGCACCGGCGCGGTTCGCTCGGCGGCGAACCGGCTCAGGGACAGCTCGACCTCGTCGCGCTCGACGTCGACCGAGGCGGTCTCGGGTGCGGCCGGCTGGCCGTAGCGCCCCGGGTCCACGTCGCCACCGCCAGTGAGCAGGAGACCGTCGAGGCCCCGCCACAGCTCGGCGGCCTCGAGGTGCGGCAAGGACGGGATGAGGAGTGGGACCCCGCCCGCGGCGGCCACCGCGGCCGAGTACTCGCGCTGGATGGCGTCGGCCCGGCGGTCACCCAGCCGCACCGGAGCAGTGGTGACGCCGATGCACGGCCGTGCTCGCACAGAGGATGGGGCCGGCACGCCGTCGCTACCTCGAAGGTCCCGACGGCATCGATCCCAGGGGCGCCCACCGGTGCCCGGAGGCGGCGGCCCGCTCCGGCGCGGTGACGAGGACCCGGTCGAGGAACGCCGTCTCGACCTCCAGGAGCCGGATCCGGGACGAGGCCCGCCGGTACTCGTGCCCCTCCCCGGGGAGCTCGAGGTACTCCACCGGACGATCGAGGACCCGCAGGGCCGAGACGAGCTGCCGGGACTCGTTGAGGGGGACGTTGGTGTCGAGCTCGCCGTGCACGACGAGCACCGGAGCCACGAGGTCCACGACGTGGTGGAGCGGTGAGAGGCTGGCGAGCATCCCTGCATCCTTACCCGGATCGCCGTACTTGGTGACCGCCGCCCTGGCGATCCAGGGCTCGGTGTCCCGATAGAACGTCAAGAGATCGGACATGCCGCAGATGTCGACGCCGGCGACGAAGCGCTCCGGATGGCGGGCCAACGCCATGAGCGTGGCGTACCCGCCGTAGGAACGCCCCGCCACGACGACGCGATCCGGATCCGCCAAGCCCTCCTCCACCAGGTACTCGGCACAGCGGCCGACGTCACCGATCGCGTCGAGGCGGCCGTAGCGATCGTCGGCGTGGACGAAGGTCCGGCCGTAGCCCGAGGAGCCGCGGATGTTGGGCGCGAAGACCGTCATCCCTGCGGCGGCCAGGACCTGATGGTGGGGTTCGAATCCTGGTCGCTCCTGAGCCTCGGGACCACCGTGCAGGTAGACGACGGCGGCGCCAGGCCCGTCGTCGACGTCCCGTCCGTCCTGGCGCCCGGAAAAAGGGGTCCCCGACCGGAGGCCCCGCGTGGAAGGTAGAGCCAGCCGTCGATCTCGAGACCGTCGTGCGACACGAAGCTCCGCAGCGTCGGGTCGATCAGAGCCGGCTCGTCGATGCTCGGCTCGGTCAAGGGGGTCCAGCGCCCGCTCGTCGTGCCGAGCTGCCAGAGCTGGCGGGGTCGGCTCGGGCCCTCCACCGAGAGCACGGCCCTGCTGCCGTCGCGGCTCAAGGCGCCGCCGGCCACGACCGTGCCGGGCAGGTCGTCGAATCGGCGAAGCTCGTTGCGGGTGACGTCGAGCAGCTCGACCTGGCTGTAACCCCCGGCGTTCCAGACGAGAAGGACCAACCGGCCCTCGCTGTCCGCGTCGATCATCTCGAGCTCGCCGTCCCGTCGGCGGGCCAGCGCGCCGGCCTCACCCCGTCGCCCGTCGGCCCGGAGCGGCACCCCCACGAGCCCCCGACGTGCCAGCCCGGCGTCGGTCACGAGGTAGGCCACCATGGCCCCCTCCTCCCTCGGGGTCATCGGGTCCGGCCGCAGCACGCCCGCGGCGGTGGCACCCACGGTCGGATAGGGCAGCAACGCCTCGGCTCGACCCGAGCCGAGCTCGACCAGGAGGCAAGATTCCGCGCCGCGACTGCCGTCCCGCACCAGGGCGAATCGAACGTCCTCGGAGACGTCGAGAACGTGGCGCAGCGAGCCGGACGCCAAGGGGTGGTGGGCCCCGGTGTCGGGGTCCACCAGGACGGAGCGGTTGCCTCCCGCGGGTGCGCCGTCGCACAGCGTGACCACGAGGCGATGGCCCCGGCGGCTCCACGGGCCGAGCATCGCGTGCTCGGGCACCCCGGCCACCCGCCGGGCCTCGGATCCGTCCGGCCGGACCACCCAGACCTCGGTACGGACCCCGCCGCCGCTGGCCACGGAGCAGGCGAGCCACCGGCCGTCGGGCGACCAGTGCACGGCGAGCACCGGGTCGTCGCAGAACGGAAGGCGCCGGGCCGTCGAGCCCGAGTCGGTGCCCTGGACCCACAACTCGGGCAGGCCGTTGCGATCGCACACGTAGGCGAGGTCGTGGCCATGGGCGGTGAGCGTTGGTGACCAGCAGCTCCAGGCCCCGGCGAGCCTTCGGATCAGCCCCTCGAGCGTGCCCGAGCCCCTCTCCCCCGCCCTGGCCCCCTCGCCCGCGCGCGCGCCCGACCTCGTCAAGGAATGCCCATCTCCTGGAGCCAGAGCTCGAGAAGGGCGAGCTGCCAGAGCGCGTTGGAGCCGAGGGTGGTGCGAGTCTCGTTGGGCGAGGCCAGCATGCGATCGACCACCTCGGCGCGGAACAGGCCCCTCGAACGGGCCGCCGGATCCAAGAGGGCATCGCGGGCCAGGTCGAGGAATCCGCCCTCGAGCTGCCGGATCGCCGGCACCGGAAAGTAGCCCTTGGTCCGGTCGATCACCTCGTCGGGCACGATGCCCCGGCTGGCGCGCTTCAAGACGCCCTTGCCCCCGTCGGCGAGCTTGAGCTCCGGCGGGATGCGAGCCGCCAGCTCCACCACCTCGTGGTCCAAGAACGGCACGCGCGCCTCAAGGCCCCACGCCATGGTCATGTTGTCCACCCGCTTGACCGGGTCGTCCACCAACATCACCGTGGTGTCGTTGCGCAAGGCGGCGTCGACGGCCGTGTGCGCTCCGGGCCTCGAGAACTCCCTGGTGACGAACTCGGTCGGGACGTCCTCGTCCGTCATCCAGCGTTCGTCCAGGAGGTCGGCCAGAGCGTCGAAGCGCCGATCGAAGAAGACGCCCGCGTAGGCCTCGACCGCATCGTCCCGGCCCACCGCGGCGAGTGGTGGGTACCAGTCGTAGCCACCGAGCACCTCGTCCGCCCCCTGCCCGCTCTGCACCACCTTGACATCTCGCGACACCTCCTCGGACAGAAGATAGAAGGCCACGCAGTCGTGGCTCACCATGGGCTCGCTCATCGCCCTCACCGCACCGCCGATCGCCGGCAGGAGTCGTGGCCCCTCGATCAACATGCGCCGGTGCTGTGTCGCGAAACGCCGGGCCACGAGGTCGGAGTACTCGAACTCGTCGCCCGCCTCGCCGCCCGCCGGCTCGAAACCCACGCTGAAGGTACGGAGCTCCGATTGCCCGGCCTCCGCCAGGAGGGCCACGACGAGCGAGGAGTCGATGCCCCCGGACAAGAGCACGCCCACGGGTACATCGGCCACCATCCGCCGCTCGACCGCCGAGCGCAGGGCGTCTATCAGGGCCTCCTGCCACTCGGTCTCGCTCCAGCCGGCTCGCTCGGGGTCGCGATCGAAGCTCGGGTCCCAGTAGCAGCGGTCCACGTGGGAGCCGTCCGGCTCGACGAGCCGCACCGTGGCCGGAGGCAGCTTGCGGACCCCCTTCAGGATGGTCCTCGGGGGCGGGACCACCGAGTGGAAGGTCATGTAGCAGGCCAGCGCGGCGAGGTCGATGCCGCGGTCCGTACCGCCCATCTCCAGTAGCGCCGGCAGAGTCGAGGCGAAGCGCAGCCGCTCGGGCGTCTGGTCGAGGTACAGCGGCTTGATCCCCAGCCGGTCCCGTGCGAGGGCCAACCTGCCGGTCTCGCGTTCGGCCACGGCGAAGGCGAACATCCCGTAGAAGCGGTCGACGCAGTCGGCGCCCCACTCCCGGTAGGCCTTGAGCACGACCTCGGTGTCGGAATGGGAGAAGAACCGGTGGCCGCGATCCGTCAGCTCGCGTCGCAGGTCCTTGTAATTGTAGATGCACCCGTTGAACACGACCGCCAGACCGAGCTCGGGGTCGACCATCGGCTGGGAGCCGGTCCTGGACAGATCGATGATCGAGAGCCTGCGGTGACCCAGCCCGACGGGACCCGACGTCCAGACCCCAGAGCCGTCCGGCCCCCGGGGCGCCATCCGGGCGAGAGCTCGGTCGAGGGCCCCCGCGTCGGCGGCCACCGCGTCGAATCGCACCTCGCCGGCGATGCCACACACGTTGTCTCCTCGAGTTCAGGCCCGGCCGCTGGGCCGGCCGGAGTCCGGGCTCACGAGGGCGGGTCCGCTTGGGGCTCGGTCAGGATCCAGGTGTCCTTGGCTCCCCCGCCCCTCGACGAGTTGACGATCATGCTGCCGGACGGCGCCACCCGGGTCAGCGCGAGCCCGGCCAGCTCCGCGTCATGGGGCCCCGTACCGGTGAGGTAGACGAAGGTGCGCAAGTCCACGTGCCGAGGCTCGAGCCGGCCCCCCTCGACTGTCGGGAGCGTGGACAGCGCCATGGTCTCCTGCGCCACCCACCTCGAGGGCTTGGACTGCAGCTCGCGGCGCCGCTGCTCGAGCTGGCCCGCATCGGCGTCGGGACCGACCAGGACACCCCCGCCGCCGGAGCCGTCGACCGGCTTCGTGACCAGCTCCTCCAGCCGGTCGAGGACGATCTCGAGCTCCGAGGGATCCGAGCAGCGATAGGTCGGCACGGAGGGCAGCAGGGGGCTCTCGCCCAGGTAGTACGTGACGATGTCGGGGACGTGGCAGTACATGGACTTGTCGTCGGCGATCCCGTTCCCCGGTGCGTTGACGACGACGATGTCCCCCCGCTCGGCCGCTTCGAGGATCCCTGCTCCCACGGCGCGGCCCATCCGGTCGGTGAGGTCGGCCAGCTCGCCTTCGAGTCGAAGGTAGAAGACGTCGACGGGTCGGCCGGAAACCGTCGGTCGGCCGGCATCGAATCCGACGTCACCGCTCTCCGCAAGGGAGAGCCGAGCGCCGGCGGCGAGGACCTGGTGCTCGTACCAGGCCGCGTTGCCCGCACCGTCGGAGAGCAGCACGACGTGGGGATCGTCGCCCTCGCCCAGCGCGCAGGACCGCAACGTGCGACCCGCGAGGTCGAGGGCCTCCTCGGGCTCGTGCATCCCGATGTCGACGGCGAGCTCCGGCGCGACCGCCCCGAGCACCCGGCGCACGCCGATCGCGTAGCCGACGCCCGAGGGAACCCGCACGTTGTCCTCGAGCACCCTCCAGCCCGAGACCGGGTCGTGCACGAGGTCGAAGCCGAGGACGGCGCAGCGCACGGCGTCGCGGGGCAGGGCGAAGCCCTCCTGCCGCCAACCGGGCGTCCTCTTGATCTCGTCGTGGTCGAGGACGCCGTCGGCCACGATCCGGGCGGGCCCGTAGATGTCGCGGAGGAAGGCCTCGATCGCCCGGGCCCGCTGGGTGAGGCCTGCACCGAGGCGGGTCCACTCGTGGGCCGGCACGATCCTCGGGACGAGGTCGATCGGGAAGGTGCGCTGGCTTCCCTCGACCCCGAAGGAGAGGCCGTGCGCCGCCGCCATCTCGTGGACCCGGCTCATCCGGTGATGGAGCTCCTGGTCCCCGAGCTCGTCGAGCACGCCGAAGACCTGCCGATAGGCGGCCGTCGGGGCTCCACCGATGATCGCCTCGTCGCCGGTGCTCGTCGGGTAGTGGCGGATGCAGCGCAGCGGCCTCGGTCGGGATCCCACCTCGCTGGCCGTCTCCTCGATCAGGAGGCCGACGACGTCAGAGAGGCGGCCGCGCTCGGCCAGGCGAACGCGCTGACGAGCGGCGGACGTGCCCCGGACGAGCGTCGCGCCGGCCAATTCCCGCACCGTCTCCCAATCGCCGCTGGACTCCAGCTGCGGGCGCAGGACGGTGAGGAGCTCCTCCACCACCTCGGCCGCCGGCAGTGGACGTGGCTCGTCGCCGATGCCGAGCAGGTCGCCGGAGAGACCGCTCCGAGCGGCGCGCCATATCGCCGCCCGCTGGACCGGCTCGGCGCGCCGCGGCGGCGCGCGGCCCGCCTCCTCGGCCTCCTCGGCGTGGAGCACGGCCGCCCGGAAGAGCCCCGCGATGAGCACGGCGTCGTCCACCAGCGGGCACGCGTCGCAGACCCTCAGCTCGAGCGTCGGCACGTGCTCGGACGGGCGCACGTCGAAGTACGCCATCTTCGCGTCGCTGATAACGCCGGTCTCCACCAGGGTCCGGACGAGGCGCTCGTACTCCTCCATCGACTGGAGGCGTCCCACGCTGCCCGACGTCGGCCAACGCTCCCAGATCATCGTCCGCATGCTGGCGTACCCCGTGTCGCGGCCCCTCCAGTACGGCGAGCTCGCAGACAGGGCCAGCAGTGTCGGGAGCACGTCGCCGACCCGACCGGCCAAGCGCACCGCCAGGTCCCGATCGAGCACGCCCACGTGAACCTGGTACCCGCAGATCAATTGCTCGTCGACCAACAGTCGGTACTCGTCGTGCATCCGACTGAAGCGACCTCGCACGGTCAGTTCGAAGTCCTCGTCCGTCGCCTGAGGCGCCATGCCGACGGCGGCGACCTCGAGCCCGAAGCGTCGTGCGACGCCGACGAGCTGCCGGCGGAGCCGGACCATCTCCTCCCCGAGCTCGCCCAGGGTCGACGCAGTCCCCGAGTTGATCTCGACGGTGCTGCGCTGCAACTCCGCCCCGAAGTTCTGCGGGGGTAGGTGCCGCAGCAGCCGGGGCGCGCTCGAGACGAGCTCGCCGTTGCCCGGATCGAAGATGTGCAGCTCCTCTTCGACGCCGAGACTGCCATTCACCGACATGCATCTGGACACTACGCGTCGAATGTTTCGGGAATGTGGCCACGCCGTATCGCCGTGTCGTGACGGACGGAACGCCACGCGGATCCGCCAAACAGGGCTCCCGCAACGGTGCGGCAGTCGTTACCGAGGCGTAACCCTTTGTCGAACGATCGTTGCACGTCATTACCGCTACGTAACCCGTTTGTACCCCTTGCCCGTGCAATCGGCCTGTGAGACAGTGCTGACGCAAGGGAGAGAGCTGCTCGCCCGACGGTGACCCAAAGCAAGGGCCAAGGAGGATCGGTGAGTATCACATCCTCGGTTTCGTGGTTCACCGAGGGCGGGGTATGCGACGCCGCGGTTCGCTGCCGAGAACCCGCGTACGTCCTCTCCAGATCCGGACGACTCGGTGTCGCGCTGGGTGGCGAAGGGGAAGACGCGCTGGGGGTCGGCGGCAACCAACTGCACGCCGTGCTCCCCGGCGTGTTCCCCGAGCATCTTGGAGACCGCGCGTTCCTGGCGGACCACGGCACCCGGTTCCCCTACGTGACGGGTTCGATGGCCAACGGCATCGCGACCGTCGACGTCGTCGTGGCGGCCGCGCACGCGGGTTGCCTCGGCTTCTTCGGAGCGGCCGGCCTCGCCCCACGCTCGGTGGAACACGCGGTCGACGCGCTGTCCGAGCGACTCGGTCCGAACTCCTCGTGGGGTTGCAACCTGATCCACTCGCCGAGCGAGCCGGCCATCGAGGATGCCGTCGCCGACATCTACATCCGCCGTGATGTCCGTTGCGTCGAGGCGTCGGCGTTCATGAACCTCACGCCGGCCGTCGTGCGCTACGCGTATTCCGGCCTGCGCCGCATGCCCGACGGGTCCGTGGAACGCCGCCACCGGGTGATCGCGAAGCTGTCGCGACCCGAAGTGGCGCGCAAGTTCTTGGAGCCGGCTCCGTCGGCGATCATCGAACACCTCGTCGCCCACGGGCTCCTCAGCAACGAGGAGGCGACGCTCGGCGCGGCCCTCCCCCTCGCGGAGGACCTCACGGTCGAGGCCGATTCCGGCGGCCATACGGATCGCCGACCCCTCGGGGCGCTGTTTCCCGTGATCGTCGACCTCGGTCGAGAGATCGCCGCTCATCGTGGCTGGCGCCCGCCGAGGGTGGGTGCGGGTGGCGGTCTCGGCACGCCGGCCTCGTTGGCGTCCGCGTTCGCGCTGGGTGCCTCCTACGTCGTGACGGGCTCGGTCAACCAGTCGTGCGTCGAGTCCGGCCTCGACCCGGACGCGTGCCTGATGCTCTCGCAGGCCGAGCTTCCGGACGTGATCATGGCCCCGGCCGCCGACATGTTCGAGCTCGGCGTCGACGTCCAGGTGCTCCGCCGGGGCACCATGTTCGGCACCCGAGGTCGGCGCCTCTACGAGCTCTATCGCGACGCATCCTCGCTCGACGAGTTGGGCGCGTCGGACCGGGCATGGCTCGAGGACGCCATCTTCGGCAAGGGCGTCGAGGACGCATGGCTCGAGACCAAGGAGTACTGGGCCGAGCGCGATCCCGAGCAATTCGACCGGGCGGAGGAAAACCCCAAGCACAAGCTCGCGTTGCTGTTTCGCAGCTATCTCGGTCTCGCGAGCCGGTGGGCCATCGACGGTCGCGTCGACCGACGCACCGACTACCAGATCTGGTGCAGCTCCGCGATGGGCGCCTTCAACTCCTGGGTGGCGGGATCGTTTCTCGCTCCGCCGGAGAATCGCACCGTCGAGCAGGTGGCCCGCAACCTGCTCGAGGGAGCGGCGGTGGTGACCCGCGCCCAGCAGCTCCGCACGGCCGGACTCTCCGTGCCGCCGGAAGCTTTCGTGTTTCGACCAAGACTGCTGCGATAGCGGGCATTCGCATCAGCCATGAGCAAAGAGGCATGCGCCCGTGCAATATCGGCCAGGGGGAGGCCATCGGGCGGCAACGATCGGGAGGAGACAGATGAGTAGCGAAGAGAGCAAACCGGTGGTCCCGGGCCGGCGCCGCCAACGGCCGCCCCTCGCCGTCGTCGGGCTGGATGCGATCTTTCCGGGTTCGTCCGACGGCGCGGGATATTGGCGATCCGTCTTTGCCGGGACGGACCACCTCCGGGAGGTGCCGAAGAGCCACTGGGACGTGGACGACTACTACGACCCGGATCCGACGGCGCGCGACAAGACCTACGCGTGCCGCGGTGGCTTCCTCGACGAGGTCGAGTTCGAGCCCCTCGAGTGGGGCATTCCACCGAGCATCATTCCGACGACGGACACCTCGCAGCTGCTGGCGCTGATCGTCGCCCAGCGGGTCCTCGACGACGCCACCGCGGGCAGCTTCCGCGAGATGGACCGCTCGAGGGTCTCGGTCATCCTCGGCGTGACGGGGGGCCAGGAGCTGCTCGGATCGATGGTCGCCCGCATGCAGCGGCCACTGTGGGAGCGCGCCCTCCGCGAATCGGGCGTGGCCGAGCCTCAGGTCGACGCTGCGGTGGAACGCATCCTGGCCCACTACCTGGAGTGGAAGGAGAGCACGTTCCCCGGGCTCCTCGGCAACGTCGTGGCGGGTCGCATCGCCAACCGGCTCGACCTCGGCGGGACCAACTGCATCACCGACGCCGCGTGCGCGTCGAGCATCTCGGCGCTCGCGATGGCGGCGAACGAGCTGTACCTCGGCGACTCGGACCTCGTCATCACCGGCGGCGTGGACACCATGAACGACGTCTTCATGTACATGTGCTTCTCCAAGACGCCGGCGCTGTCGCCGACCGGCGATTGCCGGCCGTTCTCGACCGAGGCCGACGGGACGATGCTCGGAGAGGGTCTGGGCATGATGGCGATCAAGCGCCTGGAGGACGCAGAGCGCGACGGGGACGCCGTCTACGCCGTCGTGCGCGGCATCGGGGCGAGCTCGGACGGGCGAGCGAAGAGCGTCTACGCACCCCTGGCGACGGGTCAGGCACGCGCCATCCGGCGTGCGTACGACGTCGCAGGCTTCGGACCCGACACGGTGGAGCTCGTCGAAGCGCATGGGACCGGGACCACCGCGGGCGACGCCGCCGAGGTGGAGGGACTCCGGACCGTCTTCGAGGAGAGCGGACGCCGCGACGAGCAATGGTGCGCACTCGGCTCGGTCAAGGCGCTCATCGGCCACACGAAGGCCGCCGCGGGTGCCGCGGGCCTGATCAAGGCCGTCCTCGCACTGCAGCACCGCGCCCTGCCCCCGCAGCCCAAGTCGGACCAGCTCAACCCCGCGCTCGCCAGCGGGAACTCCCCCTTCTACGTCCCGACGGCGGCGCGGCCCTGGGTGCGGGGGGACGACCACGAGCGGCGGGCGGGGGTGAGCTCGTTCGGGTTCGGGGGATCCAACTTCCACGTCGCACTCAGCGAGTACGCCGGCAGCGCGCCCACGCCTGGCAGGTTCCGAGCCAGCAACGCCGAGATGGTCGTGGTCTGCGGGGAGCCCGCCGAGGTTGCGGTCTCGGCAAGGCAGATGGCCTCCGACGCCACCGAGGAAGGCTTCCTTCGGTGGGCCGCCCAGACCTCGATCGAGTCGTACGATCCCTGCGCCCCGGCCCGGCTCGCCATCGTCGCTCGGGACGAGCGCGACCTCGCCGCAAAGCTGACCTCGGCCGCCGAGCGGATCCAAGCGGACCCGGCGGGGCGGGAGGACTTCTCGCTCCCGGGCGGGGTCCACTTCGGGACAGGGGGAGCACCCGGTCCCCTGGCCTATCTCTTCCCGGGTCAGGGAAGCCACTACGTCGGCATGGGGTCGGGGCTCGCAATGGCCTTTCCGGGCGCCCTCGAGGCCTGGAACCTCGCAGCCGACCTCGACCTCGCCCTCCACGACGTCGTCTTCGCCAGGGCCACCCGGACGGAGGCGGAGCGAGAGGAGCAGGCTCGTCTGCTGACGGCGACGGAGTGGGCCCAGCCCGCGATCGGCTGCATGAGCCTCTCGATGCTGCACGTGTTGCGCGAGCTCGGCCTCGAGCCCTCCGCTCTCGGCGGTCACAGCTTCGGCGAGCTCACGGCGCTCCACGCAGCAGGAGCGATCGATGCCGCGGACTTCCTGCTCCTGGCCCGCCGCAGAGGCGAGCACATGCGGGACGCTTCGGGAACCGCCGGGGGGATGCTCGTGGTCGCAGATTCGATCGAGTCCGTTCGCTCACACCTCGAGCGCGTCGGCTACGACCTCGTCGTGGCCAACCACAACGGTCCTCGCCAGGTCGTCCTCTCCGGCCCTTCCGATCAGATCGATCTCGCCGCGGCCTCACTTGCCGAGGCCGGGATCCGCTCGTCCCGTCTGACCGTCGCCACCGCGTTCCACTCGCCGCTCGTCGCCGCCGCCTCCGAGGGATTCGCCCGCGAGCTGGCGTCGTCGGACGTCGCACGTCCGTCGCTTCCCGTCTACGCCAATGCCAGCGCCACCGCCTATGGGGGTGAGCCCACCGAGATCCGGACAGAGCTCGCCCGGCAGCTCACCCAACCGGTCCGGTTCGTGGAGATGATCGAGGCGATGTACGACGACGGCCAGCGCACCTTCGTCGAGGTGGGTCCCTCGGCGGTGCTGACCGCCCAGGTCCGGGAGATCCTGGGCGACCGACCCCACGTCGCCGTGAGCCTCGACCGTAAGGGTGCCGTCGGGATCGAGGCATTCCTCCAGGGGTTGGGCACGCTCGTGGCACTGGGCGTTCCGATGCGCCTCACCGCTCTTTGGGGGGGATACCGCTCGGTCACGAATCCCCACGACCGCGTACCGTCGAAGGCCGCAGTGCGGATCTCCGGGGTCAACTACGGCCGGCACACGCCGGAGCCGATGCCGTACGCGGCGACCGCGTGGGAGGCTCCGCACGAGCCGACGGCGCACCAGCCGCCGCAATCGCCGATTCCCAGCATGAGCGAGGCGCCGGCGACTCCGCCCCCGCCCGCCGTCACCACCAACGGTTCGGTGCAGCACTACGGCGGACCCCCTCCGGTGACCGCGCCCGAGGACGCGGTCCCCAACGGATCGTCGGCTCCGGGAGCCGGCCGGGACCCCTCCACGCTCCTCGAGATCGAGCGCGAGGTGGCGAGCACCCACCTCGCCTGCATGGAGACGCTCGCCCGCACCCACGAGGCCTACCTCCAGGCCTACGAGGCGACGCTCGGCCAGCTGAGCGGGACCCCCCGGATCGCGACGCCGGCCCCACGCGTCATTTCTCAGCCTCGTCCGGATGCCGCCGTGCAACCCGCACCGCCGCCTCCCCCGGTGATGGCCGTGACGCCGGCGACCGGCCCTTCGGTCGTAAGCCAGCCGACGTCCAGCCCAGTGGTGACCGCCGAGCCGGCGCAGAGCCCGCAGCCCGCGGTGGACCATGTCGCGCTGCTGCTCGAGGTCGTGGCCGGCAAGACGGGCTATCCGGCCGAGATGCTCACGCTCGAGATGGCCCTCGAGGGTGATCTCGGCATCGACTCGATCAAGAGGGTGGAGATCCTCTCGGCGTTGCGCGACCGGCTGCCGGACCTGCCCGAGGTGGACACCTCCGTCCTGGCCGAGCTCTCGACGCTGGGCCACGTCGTGACCTTCATGACCGACAACCTCCCGTCGTCGAACGGCGCCGGGACGCCGGTCGCGACGACCGCTTCCTCACCCGTCACCGCCGAGCCGGCGCAGAGCCCGCAGCCCGCGGTGGATCATGTCGCGCTGCTGCTCGAGGTCGTGGCCGGCAAGACGGGCTATCCGGCCGAGATGCTCACGCTCGAGATGGCCCTCGAGGGTGATCTCGGCATCGACTCGATCAAGAGGGTGGAGATCCTCTCGGCGTTGCGCGACCGGCTGCCGGACCTGCCCGAGGTGGACACCTCCGTCCTGGCCGAGCTCTCGACGCTGGGCCACGTCGTGACCTTCATGACCGACAACCTCCCGTCGTCGAACGGCACCGGGACGCCGCTCGCGACGAGCTCTTCCTCGCCCGTCGGGCCGACGGTCGGAGAGCCCGCACGTCACGACCCCACCGTCATGCTCCGCGGGGAAGGGGGCGGCCAACCACGGGACGTTCTTCGTCGCGTCCTGCGCCTGATCGAGGCCCCGAGGCGAGGGCTCGCCCTCCACGGGCTGGTCGGGGGGGCGGTCGCCGTCACGGGGGAAGCGGGAGCGCTCAGTGAGGAGCTCGCCTCCGAGCTCTCCGCTCGCGGCATCCGCGCCGCGGTGGGCGATGCCGTGCCCGACGACGTCACGGCCGTGATCTGCTGTGCCGGGATGTCGCCGGCAAGCGGTGCCAACGGGACGGAGTCGGCGAACGCGGCCGCGTTCACGCACGCGAAGTCCTCGACGGCGCTGCTCGAGCGAGGCGGCACCTTCGTCACGCTCCAGGACTCCGGCGGTGGCTTCGGGCTGATCGACATCGAATCCCGCGGCGCGTGGGCAGCCGGTTCCGTCGCGCTCGCACGCACGCTGGCCAAGGAATACCCCTCGGCCTCGGTCAAGAGCTTGGACGTCCAGCGCAGCGGTCGTGATACGGAGCGGACGGTGCGAGCGATCGTCGACGAGCTCCTCTCGGGGGGCCCCGACACCGAGGTGGGACTCACGGCTGACGGCCGCCGGTGGGTCCCCTCCGACGTCGAGACGGACGGATCCCGACGACCGCTGCCCATCGGCGTCGACGACGTCATCGTCGTGTCGGGAGGGGCTCGGGGCGTGACGGCAGCCTGCACCGTCGAGCTGGCCCGGGCGTCCGGCGCTCGGTTCCTCCTCGTCGGGCGGAGTCCGCTCTCCGAGGAGCCGCCCTGGTGCAGGGAAGCCCTGGACGACGCCGCACTGAAGCAGGCCTTGCTCGAGCGGGCACGGGAGACGGGACAACCGGTCGGGCCGGCCGAGCTCGGTGCGGCTTCGCGGGAGATCCTCGCCGCCCGCGAGATCCGCTCGACCCTGAAGGCCGTCGAAGACGCCGGAGGCCGAGCGCGCTACGTGACGGCCGATGTCGCCGATCCGGGGGAGCTCGAGACCGCCGTTCGGTCAGCGCTCACGGACTGGGGATCCGTGACCGGCGTGGTCCACGGAGCGGGAGTACTCGCGGACAAGCTCGTCGCGGACAAGACCGTCGAGCAATTCCACCGCGTCTTCGACACGAAGGTGAGCGGGCTCCGTGCCCTCCTCGACCTCGAGACCGACTTGCCTCTCCGGCTGCTCGTGATCGCGAGCTCCGTCGCCGCACGCTACGGCAACCCCGGCCAGGCGGACTACGCGATGGCCAACCAGGTGATGACCATGGTCGCCGAGTCGGAGCGGTCCCGGCGGCCGGACTGCACCGTGAAGGCGATCGCCTGGGGTCCCTGGGACGGCGGCATGGTCACGCCGAGCCTTCGAAGCCACTTCGAGCAGGCCGGCGTACCCTTGCTTCCGCTGGATGCCGGGGCCCGGGCGTTCGTCGACGAGTTGGCGAGCGACGACCCGAGCGTGCAGGTGGTGCTCACGGCCGGTGGACCCGAGCTCCCGTCTGCACCCGGCACCGGGCACCGTCACGCAGACGTCCGTGTCTCGCTCGCCTCCGACCCGCACCTGGCGGACCACGCGGTGCGCGGCTCGGTAGTCGTCCCCTTCGTCTCCGTCATCGAATGGATGGTCCGCTCGGCCGGGGCGTTTTGGCCGTTCGACGAGGTCGAGTTGCGCGACCTCAGGATGATGCGAGGCCTCCGGCTCACGGGCTACGCGGACGGTGCAACGTCACGCTTCGTGATCCGGGCGACGGGAGATACCGCTGAAGCTCGGCTCGAGCTCCTCGACGACGAGGGGGCCTTGCGCTACCAGTGCCGGGCCCGGCACCGTGAGCCTCGCCCGGACGACCCGTGGGAGCCGGAGCCCGGCGCCGATCTCGAGAGCGGTCCGGCCGGCAACGGAAGCGCGCCGTTCGGTGGAACGGCGCCCTACGGCGGCCGCGCGCTCTTCCACGGACCGGCGTTCCAGGCGCTCGAGCGGATCGACGGGCTCGACGCGGCTGGTGCATGTGGCGTCGTCCGAGGTCTCCTCGGCTCCGCGTGGCCGGACGAGCCCTGGCAGACCGACCCCCTCGCCCTGGACGGGCTCCTCCAGCTCGCCGTGTTGTGGACCGAGCTGCAGCTCGAGAGCGGTTCGATGCCGACGTCGATCGCCGAGGTCCGAGCACACCGATCGCCCAGCGGGTCGCGGCGTCCTTCGCGGCGTGGTCCGGGGGCGCGAGACCTCGACCCAGCGGACTCGGTCCGACGCGGCGCTGCTCGACGAGCGAGGGGCCGTCGTCGCCGAGCTCATCGGCATCGAGTGTCACACCGTCGGTGCTGGGACGTCCGAGTGACCAGCCAAGGGACGTCGACAAAGGCGAGCGAGGTGAGCGACCGGTGACGGCGACGCCACTCGCGATCGTCGGCCGTGCGTGCCTCATCCCGGGCGCGGCGTCGCCCGAGGAGCTCTGGCGAATGGCCGTCGAGGGCTCCGTCGAGATCGGACCGCCACCGCCGGGCCGTTGGACCCCCGGGCCACGACACACCGACCGTTCGCTCGACGGCGACTTCACCTTCCGCGGCGGCTACGTGACCGATGCCGAGCTCTCGTGGGACCCGAGGAAATACGACCTCCCCGCAGGAGCGCTCGACGGGGTCGACCCCGTGGTGCGTTGGACGCTCGAGACGGTGCGCACCGCAATGCGCGATGCCGGTTGCCCCGAGGGGGCGGGTGACGGGACAGGCCTGATCATGGGCAACCTTTCGTATCCCACGACCGGCCTGGTCCGGTTCGCCGAGGCGACGTGGCTTTCGTCCGTGGAGGGACTGGCCGCGCCGGGGATCTCGGGGTCCGGCGGGTCCCCCAACCCGACGAACCGGTTCATGTCGGGTCTGCCGGCGGCGCTGGCCGCCGACGCCCTCGGGCTCCAGGCCGGATCCTTCGCACTCGACGCCGCCTGTGCGAGCTCCCTCTACGCCGTCAAGCTGGCGGGGGACTGGCTGGATGCGGGCCGCGCCGACGTCGTCGTCGCGGGAGCGGTGTGCTGCTCAGACCATCTGCTGCTCCACGAAGGCTTCCGTGCGCTCACCGCGCTCAGCCGGACCGGACAGAGCCGGCCGTTCGATCGCAGGGCCGACGGACTCGTGCCGGCCGAGGGCGCGGCCTTCGTCGTCCTCAAGCGGCTCGAGGATGCCCTCCGGGCCGGCGACCGCGTCTACGGCGTGGTGCGCGGCGTGGGGCTGTCCAATGACGGACGAGGACAGGGGCTGCTCGTGCCCTCGGAGGAGGGGCAGGTTCGCGCCATCCGCGCCGCCTACGAGCAGGCGGCCATCGACCCCTCGACCATCTCCTACGTCGAATGCCACGCAACCGGCACCCGCGTCGGGGATGCGACCGAGCTGCGGTCGATGTCGGCCCTCTTCGGTCCTTCGAGCGGGATCGCAGTGGGCTCGCTCAAGTACAACTTGGGCCATCTCGTCACGGTCTCCGGGGTGGCGGGCCTGATCAAGGTCTTGGGGGCGATGTCCGAAGGAACGCTCCCGCCGATGCCCGTGGAGGAGCCGATCGAGGATCTCGACCGGCTCGGGTTTCGAGCTCTGCCATCGCCCGAGGAATGGAGCGGAGCGCGACGCGTCTGCGATCTCCGCCTTTGGGTTCGGCGGCAACAACGCCCACCTCGTGCTCGATCCTCCCGAGTCGGTGACCGGAGGCGATCGGCCGGACTCCCGCTTCTCTGTTGGCGTCACCAGCGCCTCCCCCTCGACGCCGGGCACGGCTCGCGAGAGGCATCGGCCGGGCAGCGGGCGCGTCGCCATCGTCGGCATCGGGGCGCGGGTTGGCCAGCTCTCCGACAGGACAGCCTTCGCCGATGCGGTGCTCGGCGACGTTCCCGCATCGCCGTCCGCCGCGTCGTCCGTGGAACTCCCCCTCTCGGGCCTCCGCTTCACGCCCGTTGACCTGGAGAAGGCCCTTGGCCAGCAGACGCTCGTGTTCGCGGCCGCGCTCGAGGCCGTAGCAGAGGTCCGGCGGATCCCCTGGGACCGGACGACCGTCCTGGTCGGGATCGAGGCGGACCCCGACGTGACGAGGCCGGCCGTGAAGCTCCGCCTCCCCGAGTGGTCGGCACAGGGTGGTGCAGGGCCGGAGTGGCTCGAGCAGGCGGAGGCGGGCGTCTCGAGCGAGACCGACAGTGCCTTCGTCCTCGGCGCGATGCCCAACATCCCCGCCAACCGGCTGAACCGCCAGTTGGGCGCCCGAGGACCGAGCTTCACGGTCTCGGCCGGCGAGCAGTCGGGCCTCGTCGCGGTGGATCTGGCTTCCGAGTGGCTCCGGCGAGGTGAGGTAGACGCCGTGGTCGTGGGCGCGGTGGACCTCTCCGTGCACCCCGTGCACGCCGAAGCGGCACGCCACATCCTCCCGGAGGCGCGGCAAGTTCCAGGGGATGCCGCCGTCGTGCTCGTCCTCAAGCGCGTCGCGGACGCCGAAGCGGACGGGGATCGGGTGTTCGCGATCCTCGACGACGAGCCCGCGTACGAAAGTGCGGATGCCGCCTCCCCGGACATCCGGGCGGAGGACTCTCTCAGCCTGGACCTGCGCGAAGGAATGACGGTGTTCACCGAGAGGTTCGGACATGCCTTCGCGGCTTCGGGACTCCTCCACCTCGGAGCGGCAGCACTGTGCCTGCACCACCGATCCCTTCCGAACGGTAAGCCGTGGACGACGGAGAGACGCCGGCAAGCTCGCGTCATCGCCGACAACACTGGTCGCGGCGCTCGTCAATGCTCGCTCAGCGAAGCGACGTCTTCGCTGCGGCGCCCGGAACGAGGCGGACCACGGATCCAGCTCTTCGCTGGCGACGGCGACGCCGAGGTCCTCGCCTCGCTCGAGCGCGGCCTTCGGGCCGGTTGGGGTTCCGAAGCCTGCGGCCACGCAGACCAGCCCGAGGGACCGTCGCGCCTCGTCATCGTGGCGGGATCCGACACCGAGCTCTCCCAACGTGCGCAGAGGGCCCGGGACCACGTCCTTCGCGGTGCCCCCCCGGGGGTGGGGGTTCACTACCGCAGGGAGCCCCTGGAGGGGGAGGTCGCCTTCGTGTACCCGGCCGCAGGAGCGGCCTACCAGGGGATGGGGCGGGATCTCCTTCGGGCCCTGCCCGAGCTCGGTGATCGCCTGACTCGGCAGGTGCCCTTCCCCAGGATCGCCCAATGGATCTACTCGGACACCCCCCGACCACCGAACGCCGCCGAGTTCCTCTGGGCGACCTCCGCGCTGTCGCACCTCCACACGGACCTGACCCGCGGAGTCCTCGATCTGCAGCCCGATGCCGTGATCGGCTACTCGTCAGGAGAGACCAACACGCTTTTCGCCGGTGGGGCCTGGACGGACTACGCGACGATGCGTGAGGAGTTCGACGAGGCCGGGATCATGCACCGAGAGCTCGCCGGCACCTTCGACGCTCTGGCGCGCCAATGGGGCGGACGGCCCGCGTGGCAGATGTGGACGGTCTTGGCCGCCGCCGAGGAGGTCCTGTCCGCCATCGGCGACGAGCCGCGCGTGCACCTCGCGATCGTGAACACCCCGACCGAATGCGTCGTCGCCGGTGAAGAGGTGGCGACGAGAGTCGTCTGCGAGCGCCTCGGCCTCGATCGCTGCTATCCCGTCGAATACCGGGTCGTCTGCCACGTACCGGAGGCGAACGAGCTCGCAGACGTGCTCCGCCGGGTGCACACCAGGGCGGTGTCTCCGACACCCGGAGTGCGCTACTACTCGAACGCCACCAACGCCGCGTACGAGCCGAGCCCGGAGGCCTGTGCGGACGCCATCGTCGGACAATTCGTCGGAGCGATCGACTTCAACCGGACGATCGAGCAGGCCTATGCGGACGGCGTCCGGACCTTCGTCGAGCACGGGCCGCGGCGCACGTGCACGCGATGGATCCGTGAGATCCTCGGGGATCGGCCCCACCTCGCCGTGGCTCTCGACCGGAGCGGGCACGGCCTCGACGCGACACTCGATGCGGTGGCAAGCCTGGTGGCGGCGTCGGTGCCGGTCGACCATCGCCGGCTCGAGTCGCGTCTCACCCCCTTCGGCAGGTCGGACCGCGCCTCCGCAGATGATGAGGCCCGCACCCTCCGGATCCCGGCGCGCCTGCCCCCCGTCGAGCTGCCACCGCTCGAGGCGGTGAACCCTCGGCCTGCCATCCTCTCTGCGCCGGCCCACTCCCACCTGGCCACCTCTCCCCTGGCCACCTCCTCGACCTACGAGCCCCAGGGGGTGGAGCTCGGGGAGATCATGGTGGCCCCACCCCCCGTGCCCCACCCTCTCGGTCAGGCGGCCGTGCGCCATCTGGCCTCAGGACCTCCCGGCCGGACCGGGACCGACGGCGGTGGCCCCGCCCCTTCTGCTGTGTCGTCACCGCTGGCCGCGCGCCTCCAGACCTTGAGCGAGACCCATCGTCAGGTCATCTCCCGCCTCGCGGGGTTGCACCAGCGCTATCTCGCCGCACGATCCCCGGGGACCGTCGGGCGGACAACGGTCGAGCTCGAGAACACGCTGACGGAGACGAACCCGTCGCTGCCCCCGGCCCCTCCCGTCCAGGTGGTCACGGTGCCGGCACCCGACCCCGCCGGACACCCCAGCCCCGCCGGGCACCCCACCCCGCCGGACACGACGAGGCCGGCAACCAACCCGCCCAGGCGCCCGCCAACGGTTCCCGTCCGATGGCGCGCCCCCCGACGTCGGGCGCCAGGAGCCCCTCGAGGGCCCTCGGTCGCCCCGTGGGGTCACCTTCACCAGAGGTGACCTCGAGGTACACGCCGGGGGGGCCATCTCGGCGATCTTCGGACCGCAATTCGCGGAGCAGGACCGGTACACACGCCAGACCCGTATGCCCGAGCCCCCGCTGCTCCTCGCCGACCGCGTCACCGGGCTCGACGCCGAGCCCCTCTCCATGGGTACGGGCGTCATCTGGACGGAGACCGACGTCAAGGAGGACTCCTGGTACCTGCACGACGGCTACATGCCGGGCGGCATCATGATCGAGGCCGGGCAGGCGGATCTGATGCTGATCTCCTACCTGGGCATCGACCTCCTCAATCGCGGCGATCGCGTCTACCGGCTCCTCGGCTGCCGGCTGATCTACGAGGGCGACCTGCCTTCCGCCGGCGAGACCCTCCAGTACGAGATCCACATCGACGGGCACGCCCGGTTCGACGACGTCCGGCTGTTCTTCTTCCACTACGACTGCTTCGTCGACGGGAAGCTGCGACTCCGAGTGCGCGACGCCCAGGCCGGGTTCTTCAGCGACGAGGCGCTGGCCGGCTCGGCCGGCATCCTCTGGGATCCCGAGCACGCCGAGACCGTCGATGGCGCCCGCGTCGACCCGCCAGCCGTCGCCTGCGACACGGCGCGGTTCGGACGGCGGGAGCTCGAGGCCTTTGCCGCCGGCCGGACCTTCGAGTGCTTCGGACGGGGATTCGAGCGGGCGCGCGTCCACCAGCGCAGCCCCCGCATCCAGCAGGGCGAGCAGCTCCTCGTGGACGACGTGACGGAATTCGACCCCACGGGCGGACCGTGGGGACGCGGCTACCTGCGGGCGGAAAAGCGGGTCAGCCCCGAGGACTGGTACTTCCGCGGCCACTTCAAGAACGACCCCTGCATGCCCGGGAGCCTGATGTGCGACGCGACGAACCAGGTGATGGCCTTCTATCTCGCGGCCGTCGGGTACACGCTGGACCACGACGGCTGGAGGTTCCAGCCGGTCACCGGGCAGCCCTTCGACCTCAAGTGCCGTGGGCAGGTGGACCCGACGACCGAGCGCGTCGTCTACGAGATCTTCGTCCACGAGCTGGTCCGCGATCCCGTGCCAACGCTCTACGTGGACGTGCTCGGCACGGCGGACGGGGTCAAGGCCTTCCACGGGCACCGGATCGGGCTGCAGCTGGTGCCGGACTGGCCCATCACCACTCGTCCGGAGCTCCTCGCGGGTCACGTCGAACCGAAGCCCGCAGCCGTGTTCAACGACCGGGAGATGGGGTACGCGACCCTTCTTCGGGCCGCGTGGGGCCGGCCCTCGGAGGCCTTCGGCGACCGGTACGCGGTGTTCGACGGCCCGCGCCGAGTGGTGCGTCTTCCCGGGCCCCCGTACCACTTCATGTCCCGCGTCGTGCGCCTGGACGTCGGCCATGTGCTCAAGCCCGGCGATTCGGTCGAGGTGGAGCACGACTTCCCCGAGGACGGCTGGTTCTACACGGGAGCAGACCGCCCCACCGCTTCCTATGCGGCGATACTCGAGGCCGGGCTCCAGCCGTGCGGTTGGCTCTCGTGCGCGGGAGAGGTGCTGTTGGAGGCCGACGGCGACCTCTGCTACCGGAACCTCGACGGGACGGCGACGTTGCACGCGGAGGTCGGACCGGGCGACACGCTGCGGACGCTGGCCACGCTCCGCTCCAAGGCCCGATCCGGCGAGATGGTGATCCACACCTTCGAGGTGTCGTCCTACATTGGAGGGCGCCTGGCGCACCAGATGCAGACCCTCTTTGGGTTCTTCCCGGCCGATGCCTTCGCTCAGCAGCCGGGTCTCCCCTGCACGGTCGACCAACAAGAGCAGGCGTTCGCGCCCTGCGCCTACTCGTCCAGCCCGATCCGGGAGGGCCACCCTGCCGGACCCGGACCGATGTTGCTCATGCTGGACCGCATCACCGGCTGGTGGCCGCGCGGGGGCAAGTCGGGCCTCGGCCGGGTTCGAGCCGAGCGGGACATCGAGGGATCCGAGTGGTACTTCAAGGCGCACTTCTTCCAAGACCCCGTCCAGCCGGGATCACTCGGGGTCGAGGCACTCCTGCAAGTCCTGCAATGGACGATGGGAGAAGAGGGCGTGGACGAGGCTGTCCGGTTCCAACCGTTGGCGCTCGGTCGGCCGGTGACCTGGAAGTACCGCGGCCAGGTCCTCCCTTCCAGCCACACGGTGACGTGCATCGCCGACGTCACCCATCGGGGCACCGACGAGCACGGTCGCTATCTGGTCGGAGACGGAGAGGTCTGGGTCGACGGCACGCGGATCTACGAGGTCACCGGCCTCAGCACGCGGACGGTGCCGGGGGCCGCACCCCGATGACCGATCGCGCAGCCTCGCAGGGCCTCGACGTCTGGCTCCTCGATCTCGACGCCCCGATGGCGACCGATCCCCGGGCCGTGCTGGACGCGCGAGAGCTCGGCCGGGCCGAGCGGCTGGTCGTGGGCACGCGGCGCCTGCGCTACGTCTCGTCCCATGTCCAGGTTCGCACGGTGCTGTCCGGCTACCTCGACATCGAACCCTCCGACGTGCCGATCGACCGGACGTGCCGGCGCTGCGGAGACCACGAACACGGACGCCCCCGGTTGGCGGAGCATCCCGCGCTGCACTTCAGCCTTTCGCGCTCCCGAGACCGAGCCGTGCTGGCGGTCTCCGAGGGCGCGGCCGTCGGTGCGGACATCGAGCTGATCGACGAGGACGTGGACGTGGACGCGGTGGCTCGGATGGCCCTCGCTCCCTCGGAGGTCGGCCGGGGCGCCGTGTGGGAGCGCTGGGCGATGAAGGAAGCGTGCACCAAGGCCACCGGCGCCGGACTGGCCACGTCCTTCTCCTCCATCGAGCTGAGGACCGCCCCGATGCCGGTCTCTGAGGTCGTCACGTGCGAGGAGAGATGGTGGGAGGCGAGCCGGACGATCGACGACGATGCGCCCGAATGGCTCGACATGCGGGCGTGCGTCCGCCGGCTCGAGGGCGCGGTCGTTGCGCTTGGCGGACCCTCGATGGCGGGCCCCGTTCGCTGGATGGACGCCGGCCTCGACGCGCCCTGACTGCGACGAAGCGCCGTCGGCCACACGTCAGAGGAGGGCCGGGCGACGGCTTCGCGAACGCTCCGCACGAGTCGAGGAAAGTGTGAGAGGGTGGGCTGAGGGAGGTCCTGAGAGCGAGAGGGGAGGACCTGCGATGGTCGCCGAATTGATCCTGGAATTCGAAGGCGTCACGACCAAGGAGTACGAGGCCGTCAACGCAGAGCTGGGCATCGACATGTCCACGGGGGAGGGCAACTGGCCCGACGGCTTGATCACCCACGCCGCCGGGCTCAACGAGGGGGGCCACCTCGTCGTGACGGAGATATGGGACACGCCCGAGCATCAGGCGAGGTTCATGGAGGAGCGGCTGGCCCAGGCGCTCGCCAAGGGAGGCGTCTCGGGGCCGCCGTCGAGCGTGACCTGGATCGAGCTCGTCGCCCACCATCGCCCCGGGGACTAGCGGTACCGAACGTCCCTCGATCGGTGGCCCGCACGATCGCAACGGAGACCCGTGTCGATCGGGCCGGCCTCGAGGACTTCATCCGACCGCGCCACCACGCCGTCTTGAGCACCGAGCGTGCCGACGGCACCACGCAGCTGTCGCCGGTCACCATGGGCGTCGACGCGAACGGGACCATCCTCGTGGCCAGCTATCCCGAACGGGCCAAGGTCCGCAATCTGCGGCGACGGCCCTGGGCTTCGGTCTGCGTGCTCTCGGACGACTTCGGCGGCGAATGGATCCAGGCGTCGGGGACGGCGACCGTCGTCGACCTCCCCCAAGCGGTCGAGGGCCTCGTCACCTACTTCCGCTCGATCAGCGGTGAGCATCCGGATTGGTCCGAGTACCGCCAGGCCATGGTCGACCAGGGCAAGGTGCTCATCTCCCTGCTCCCCGAACGCTGGGGGCCGATCAGCCGGGGCGGTTTCCCTCCCCGGCTGGCCGATGCTTGACCGACTGCGCGCCGGCGCGGCAGCTCGCCACGTCTCTCGGAGAGAAGCCCGCGCTCGGACGGATAGGTTCACGGGCCGAGGGAGGCGGTCGGGCCGCGGGCCCTGGTGACGACGGGAGGACGAGGCGTGCGCGACCAGCCTTTTGGCGGCGTCATCGGGCGCTACCACGACGAATCGAAGCCGTGGTGGCCGGAGCCGGAGCGGGCCCCCCGGGGGTCGCCCAACGTGGTCCTCGTCGTCCTCGACGACGTCGGCTTCGCGCAACTGGGGTGTTTCGGCTCGGACATCTCCACTCCGGCGTTGGACTCGCTCGCCGCAGGAGGCCTCCGCTACACCAACTTCCACACGACGGCCCTGTGCTCGCCCACACGCTCCTGCCTGCTCACGGGTCGCAACCACCATTCCAACGGCATGGGCCGCATCATCGAGATCGCGAGCGGCTATCCCGGCTACAACGCGCAGATCCCCTTCGCCAACGGCTTCCTCTCCGAGATGCTGGTCGAGGCCCACTACGCGACGTACGCCGTCGGCAAGTGGCACCTCACCCCCGAGGACGAGTGCCACGCCGGGGCCAGCCGGGCGCGCTGGCCGCTCGGCCGCGGCTTCGAGCGGTTCTACGGGTTCATGTCGGGCGAGACCCACCAATTCGTCCCGAACCTCGTGAGGGACAACCACCCGGTGCTCCCTCCCTACGGGCCGGAGCAGGGCTACCACCTCACCACCGACCTGGTCGACGAGGCGATCTCGTGCGTCCGGGACCTCCGCGTCGTCGACCCGGGGAAGCCCTTCTTCCTCTACCTCTGCACCGGGGCATGCCACTCGCCCCACCAGGCGCCTCCCGAGTGGATCGAGCGCTATCGCGGCGCCTTCGACGACGGTTGGGATCGCTGGCGAGAGGAGACCATCGGGCGCCAGACGGACATGGGGGTGCTGCCCGAGGGTACCGAGCTGTCGCCCCGGCCCGGCTGGGTCCCGGCGTGGGACACCCTGCCCTCCGACCACCGCCGTCTCTACGCCCGGTACATGGAGGCCTTCGCCGGCTTCCTCTCCCACACGGACCACGAGCTCGGCCGGCTGGTGGGATTCCTGCGCCGCACCGGCGACCTCGACAACACGATCCTGCTCGTGCTGTCCGACAACGGCGCCAGCTCCGAGGGAGGTCCGACCGGTTCCATGAACGACGCCCGGCCGTGGAACGGCGCGTCGACGTCCGTCGAGGAGGCCCTCGAGCACCTGGAGGAGATCGGCGGACCCCGCTGGCACAACAACTACCCGTGGGGTTGGACGGTCGCCGGCAACACCCCCTTTCGTCGCTGGAAGCGGGAGGTGCACGAGGGCGGGGTCGCCGATCCGCTGCTCGTGCATTGGCCCCGGCAGGTGCCGCAGGCCGGGTTCCGTCGCCAGTACGTCCATGCGATCGACATCGTGCCCACCGTCCTCGAGGCCGCCGGCATCGAGGCCCCGGACGACATCCGAGGGGTCGCCCAGAGCCCCATCGAGGGCACGAGCTTCCTGGCGTCGATCGCCGATCCCTCGGCGCCCGACGGCCACCGGACCCAGTACTACGAGATGTTCGGCTGCCGCGCTCTCTACCACGAGGGGTGGAAGGCCGTGACCTACCACCCGATCATGCAGACGGAGCCCGGCTTCGACGAGGACGAGTGGGAGCTCTACCACGTCGCGGTCGATCCCTCGGAATGCCACGACCGGGCCTCCGGGGAGCCGGCTCGCCTGCGGCAGATGATCGAGCGCTGGTGGATCGAGGCTGCCCGGCACCAGGTGCTCCCCCTCGATCCCCGCCCCCTGCCGACCCTCGTCGGGGAGCGCCCCCTGAGCGTCCCCCTCCGGCGGCGCTACGTGTACTACCCCGGCGCAGCAGCGGTGCCCGAGCTGATCGCGGTGAACGTGAAGAACCGGAGCCATCGGATCGAGGCCCGCGTCGTGGTCGACGGCCCCGAGGCGAGCGGCGTCCTCCTGGCGCAGGGCTCACGCCTGGGCGGCTGGTGCCTCTACGTGAAGGGTGGCGAGCTGCACTACGTCCACAGCCGAACGGCTGTGGAGACGCATCATCTGCACGGCGCAGCTGCGCTCGAGCCTGGCCCGCACGTGCTCGCCTTCGAATTCGCCAAGACGGGCGAGCACCGGGGGAACGCCCGGCTGCTGGCCGACGACGAGGTCGTCGCGGATGCTGCCATCGACCGGTTCACGCCCGGGCGGTTCTCCCTGACCGGCGCCGGTGTGACGTGCGGCTACGGCAACGGGCTCCCCGTCGCCGACGACGTCGACTCTCCGTTCCCCTTCCGCGGCGTCATCGGCCAGGTGACGGTCGAGGTGGACGGGGAGGCCTTCCTCGACCCGGCGGAGGAGGCCGAGGCCGTCATCGCCATGCAATAGCCCGAGGCCCATCCGCGATTTGGTACGGCGGCGGCTCCGTCCGGCAGACTCGGGCCATGCTCGACGGGTACTTCGCCGAGGATCCGGAAGGGCTGGTTCCCCGGAGCCACGCGCGGGGTCCGTGGTCAGAGGACATGATCCACGGCCGTCTCTTCGCCGCACTGGCGGCTCGGGAGGTGGAGCGTCGGCATCTCGAGGGTGTGCTGCGCATCGCTCGGGTCACGGCGGATCTCTTCCGCGCCACCCCCATGGTCCCGCTGACGCTCAAGGCGTCGCGGATCAGGGATGGGCGCCGCGTTCGACTCGTCGACGTCGACATCGTCGCCGAGGGTCGGCCCGCCGCCCGGGTCAGCGTCCTCCTCGCGGCCGCACAGGGCACCCCGCCGGGACGGGTCTGGGGGCTGGGGAGCTGGGGCCTCCTCCCACCGGTGGGGCTGGAGCCGCCGGAGGCCGGCCGAGCCGAGGCCGCGGGCTATCCGCAGCTTCACTTCGAGTCGACGGGCTTCGGGGAGACGTCCGAGCCGAACCGCGCCTGGCTGCGGGATCGCTGGCCGCTGGTCGACGGTGAGGAGCTCACCCCCGCGCAACGAGCGGTGCTGGCGAGCGACCTCGCCAACCCCGTGAGCAACTGGGGTGATCGAGGGTTGCACTACATCAACGCCGACATCACGCTGGAGATGGTTCGCGCACCGCGGGGCGAATGGATCGGGCTCGAGGTCCTCGATCACCTCGACAGTGACGGGATCGCGATCGGAACATGTCGCGTGCACGACGAACTGGGTCCCTTCGGACAGAGCGTCGTCGTCGGCATGGTGTACGGGTCGCCGATGGACCCCGTTGCCCCCCGATCGGCATCGGAGGCGGGTACCTAGTTCGCGAGCGTTGCTACGTTTCCCGGGGTGAGCGATCCGGCCGGCGGCAAGCCGAGGAACATCCCGGGTTCGGTCCGCCCCCTCGCTCCCAATCTCACCCGCGTGGCCTGGCGGGAGTCGGACCGGTTCATTCCCCGCCGGATCGTCCGACCGCTCCTCTCCTTCATGCGCACGGAGAGGGCGCCGGCGGCGGCCATGACGATCGCCGCGGTGGTCGCCTTCGTGTGGGCCAACACCCCGTGGCACGCGGCCTACTTCGCGCTCTGGACGACGCCGGTCCTCCTCCATGTCGGCACGCACGTGACCATCGACCTCACCCTGCGCTCGGCCGTCAACGATGCCGGGATGGCCCTCTTCTTCCTCCTCATCGGGGTCGAGCTGAAGACCGAGATCGCACGAGGCCATCTGCGCAAGCCGCGGGACGCGCTCCTGCCGGCCGTGGCGGCGATCGGCGGCATGGTCGTGCCGGCGCTTTGCTATCTCGCCGTCAACACCAGCGGTGCCGGCGAACGGGGCTGGGGAGTCCCCATGGCCACGGACGTTGCCTTTGCCCTCGGCATCGTCGCGCTTCTCGGCGCCCGCATCTCGAGACCGGCACGGGCCTTCCTGTTGGGGCTCGCCATCGTCGACGACATCGGCGGCATCCTGATCATCGCCGCCTTCTACACCAAGCATTTCCATGCCCTGTGGTTGATCGGGCTCGCGGCGGCGATCGTCGTGGCCATCGCCCTACGACAAGCCGACGTCCAGTCCCTCGTCCCCTACGTCGTGCTCGGCGCTCTCGCGTGGCTGTCGCTCGACGAGGCCGGCGTCGAGCCGGCGATCGTGGGCGTGGTGTTCGGGATGCTCGCACCGCTCGATCCGCTCCATCCTCCCGGCGACTTCCGGGCGACCGTGGCCACGCTCGCGAACCGAGCCGACAGAATGCTCCACTCCCAGCCGCCGCGTCCCGAAGACGCTGCGTTCGCGCTGGTGAGCCTCGACAATTTCGTGACGCAGTCCACCGCTCCGTCTCGCCGCCTCGAGCTCCGACTGAGCCTGTGGGTCAACCTCGCCGTCCTGCCCCTCTTCGCCCTTGCCAACGCCGGCGTCCGCCTCGCCGGGCTGGCACTCGACCGACGGGTCTTCCTCGGGGTCGTCCTGGGGCTCGTCGCCGGAAAGGTGGCGGGCATCGTCAGTTTCACGAGCGCGGTCCGAAATCCGTTGCGCTGGCACCTGCCCGGATCCATGACGAATCGCGAGCTCGTCGGAGTCGGCACCTCGGCGGGAATCGGATTCTCCGTCTCGCTGTTCATCGCCTTCCTCGCGTTTGACCAGCAGTCTCTGGTGGCGAGCGCAAGCCTCGGCGTCCTTGCGGGGAGCGCGATCTCGGGGTTGGCGAGCATCGCCTTCGGCGCCCTCTTCCTCAGACGCCCACGACCCGTCGAACCCGGCTCACGGGAGCGAGCAGCGACTCCAGCCTAGGGACCGCTCGGCGGGACACCGAGCGCCAGCATGACGCCGAACATGTCCCAGCTGACCGAGTTCTCCACGATCTTGGAGTCCGCGATCCGGTCGATGGTGATCCCCATCCAGCTCACCGTCTTGCCGGTGGCGGCCACCCCCATGAGTTGCCCCCGATGCGTGCCCTGCGAGGTGAAGCGGGTGACGACCTTGTCTCCCTCCGCGACCTGGTCGTCGACCGTGCGCGCCGCCGCAGAGGTCGTCGATGCTCTCGAAATGTTCGACCGCCTCCCCAATGGTTTCGACTCGGAGGTCGGCGAGCGCGGTGAGCGGCTCTCCGGTGGCCAGCGCCAGCTTGTCGCGCTCGACACGGGCGATCATCGTCGACCCCCGGATCCTCGTGCTCGACGAGGACACATCGGGCATCGACGTCGCCACCGAGGCGCGGGTCCAGCGCGGCCTCGCGCGGCTGCTGGCCGGGCGCACCGCGCTGGTCATCGCGGACCGCGTGAGCACGATCCGTTGCGCCGACCGTGTCGTGGTGCTCGCGGACGGGCGGGTCGTCGAGCAGGGCTCACCCGCGGAGTTACGAGCAGCCGGCGGCCACTACGCGCAACTCGAGGCCGAGTCGGAGCGCGTGGTCTGATCCGCCTCTTCGTGCTCTTCCTACCCTGGCAGGGCGCCGGGCCGAGCTCTCGTCATCTCCCCTCTTGCGGGGATCACTTCAGTGGCGAACGTGTCCAGCAATCGCACCAGATCGGCGTATTGCTCGGGGGACCAGCCTTCGAGCAGGCGTTCGAGGCGGGCACGTACCGCAGCGGCCAGTTGATCGGCGTTGGCGACACCTGCCGGCGTGAGCGTAGGCGCTCCAGGTAGGCCGCATGGACATCACCGTGGGTCCGTCCTCCGCATGGTCGACCCCGTCCGTCGAGATGCAGTCGACGTCATCGGGGGGTCGGCCCCTAGACTGCGGGTCGCGGAGGTTGCCATGAGCGACTTGCCTTCGGGAACGGTCACGTTCCTGTTCACCGACATCGAGGGATCTACTCGAATGTGGGAGGAGCACCCAGACGTCATGCGCGCCGCCTTAGCGCGCCACGATGAGATCCTGGAATCGGTCACTGCTCACTACGACGGCTCCATCTTTTCGAGGATGGGCGACGGAATGGCCATGGCCTTTGGCTCAGCCAGTAAGGCGTTGACCGCAGCCATCGCAGTTCAAGAGAACCTCTTCGCCGAGCCTTGGCCGACTGTCCTCGGACGCCTCTCTGTGCGCATGGGAATCCATACCGGTGACGCCATGGTCGTCGACGAGCAATATCTCAATCCCCCTCTCAATCGATGTGCTCGCCTCATGGCGATCGGACACGGTGGCCAGGTCTTGGTATCTGGCTCGACGGAGCTGCTCGTTCACGGGGGATTGCCCGAAGGTGTCGAGCTCATAGACCTGGGTGACCAACGCCTTCGCGATCTGTCGGAACCGCTGCGAGTATTCGAAGTTCGCGGCTCTGGGCTTCCAGGACCGTTCCCACCCCTACGCTCGCTGAGCTCTTGTCCAGGAAACCTTCCCGCGCAGCTGACCTCGTTCGTTGGTCGCGAGCGCGAGTTGACGCTGATCTCGGACGCACTCGTCGATCACCGCCTCGTCACCCTGACCGGCACCGGTGGGGTCGGCAAGACTCGACTGGCGCTTCAGCTTGCCGCCGACCGGGCGCCGCACTTCCCCGCCGGGGTGTGGCTCTGCGAATTGGGGCCTGCGTCCGACACCGTCTCAATGCACAGTCAGGTCGGCGCAGCTCTGGGATCGGTGTCACGGAGCACATCGCCTCTGGACGGCCTCGCCGATTTCATCGGCGATAGGCGCCTACTCCTCATCCTCGACAACTGCGAACACCTCCTCGACGCAACCGCTGATCTGGCGGAGCGGCTGCTTCTGTCCTGCCGCGAGGTGAAGATTCTGGCCACGAGCCGGGAAGCGCTCGATGTGGCGGGAGAACGGGTCTTTCGGATTCGCTCGCTCGAGACCCCGCATCTCGAGGTCACCATCGATGAGTTGACCCAGATTGCGTCGAGCCGTCTGTTCCTCGAGCGGGCCGAGGCAGCGGGGGCGAACCTGAGACTCGACCAAGAAGAACGCCGTGCCGTGGCCGAGGTGTGTCGACGCCTGGATGGCATACCGTTGGCGATCGAACTGGCCGCCGCCCGTACGATCGCCATGACTCCCTCGGAAGTGGCTGTCCTGTTGGACGAGCGCTTCCGGTTGCTCACCGGGGGGCGCCGATCCGCTGTCGAGCGCCACCAGAACCTCCAAGCGACGATCGATTGGTCCTACTCGCTGCTCAGCCCCGCCGAGCAGCGGGTCTTCAATTGCCTGGGGGTCTTCCCGGCAAGCTTCGATGCCGACGCGGCGCAGGCAGTGTCGACTGAAGAAGGCATCGACCCGTGGGAGGTCGTCAATGCCTTGACCAGCTTGGTGGCGAAGTCGATGGTCACGGCGGAGCACGGGCGGCAGAGCTCGACCCGCTACCAAATGCTCGAGTCACTCCGCCATTACGCACGGGACCGCCTTGGCTTGGAGAGTGCGGCAGACGAAGTTCGTCGTCGTCATGCGCGGCACTTCGCTGACTTCGCCGAGCGGTTCCGGGCGGCGTTCATAGGCGGCCAAGAGACCCCGTGGAACGCCAAGTTGGATCTCGAGTTCGACAACCTGCGATCAGCCGTCCTGTGGAGCCTCGGATCGCAAGACGATGCGGACGGGGAGCTCGCCCTGAGGATCCTCGCATCGAGCGCCATCGGAGCCGGAGCGATGGTCTCGAGTGGTCTCTACCAGCTGACGGCTCAAGCGACTGAGCGAGTGCGGCGAGGCGATCGTCGTTATCGGTCGGTCATTCTGGCGGGTGCTTCATTGGACGCCTTCTATCGGGCCGATATTGAGGAAGCCATGGAACTCTCTCATGAGGCGCTCGCCGAGGGACTTGATGCCAATACGCTGGGGGCCGAAGGCGCCCTCCTCGTCCAGCTCATCTTCGCCCGCGCCGCTGAGGTTCCACAGCTGATCGCCTTGGGACAAGAGCAACTCGAAGCCTTCGGCGCTTCCGATTGGCAGGTCGGACAATACTTGGCCTCCGCCGCATCGATGGCATATCTCCGGGGGCAAGTCGAGGTGGCGCGAGTGTGTAGCGCGGAAGCTCTTAGGCGGGCTACGGCTCTCGATAGCGAAATGATTACTGCGAATGCGTCGTTCGCCTACGGCTTGGTACGATGGCAATCGGAGCCAGAGGCTGCCCTGGAGGTACTGGAGCGCAATCTCGCCTCGATCCTCTCGCTTCCCCACGAGCCCTTGGCTGACCGGGCCCTAGCCCTCATGGCCCAACTCCGCTCCGATCGCGGCGACTCCGCGAAGGCCATGGAGTACCTCGGCGCCGCAATAGCCAGAGCGCACGCCAGCAGCGACCGTCAGGGAATGGCGACCGTGCTGGCCCGAGGCGTCGCGGTGCTTGGCGCCGCTGGGCGAGAGACCGCCGCGGCCACTATCAGCGGAACGGTGACGATCGGCGTCCTGCAGGGGCTGCGGCCCCTTCCTCGTCAGGAGATGTCCGGCTTCGACCGAGCCGTTGGATCGCTGAGCTCGTCGCTCGGTCCCCTCACATTTGAAGAGGTGGTCCGTGACGGGGCAGCCATGTCCTACAACGAAGTCGTGGCTTTCGCCCTCGACGCCGTGGGAGGGGAGGTCTCGGGAACCGCTTCGGTCTGAATGGGGGCGGGCGCACTCGACTTCCTGAAGGGCTGGCCAGTACTTCCAGGGCTTATCCAGTCGCGATGACACCAACGTGAGCGCACAAGAGATGACAACCGCCAACCGCTCACCACTTCGACCCTGACCGCGACCACCGCGTGCTCTTCGAACCCGTCCCGGTTATCGTCCCTAGCACTCGACGTACCCTCTCGTACAAAGAAAGGGCCTGATGGAGTACACCCACCTTGGCCGTACTGGGCTCACCGTGAGCCGCCTGTGCCTCGGCACTATGAACTTCGGTCCTCTAACCAGCCCGCAGGAGTCCCGGGCGATCATGGATAGGGCTCACGATCTGGGCATCAATTTCTTCGATACCGCCAACCGATATGGCGCAATGTCAGCCTCGGGTCGAGGATCCGAAGCAAGCGACCAACCACACGTCGGCTGGACCGAAGAGATCATCGGAGAGTGGTTCGCCAGCGGCGGTGGGCGCCGCGAGCGCACGGTGCTCGCCACGAAGGTCTATGGGCCGATGGGCGACTGGCCCAATGACGGCAAGCTCTCCGCGCTCAGTATCCGCCGGGCCTGCGAGGACTCGCTGCGTCGGCTCCGCGCCGACCACATCGATCTCTACCAGATGCACCACGTGGACCGGGACACCCCGTGGGACGAGATCTGGCAAGCCATGGAGGTCCTCATCGACCAGGGCAAGATCCTCTACGTCGGATCGTCCAACTTCGCCGCCTGGGACATCGCGAGGGCGAACGAATCCGCAGCGGCCCGGCACCTCCTCGGCCTGGTGAGCGAACAATCGATCTACAACCTCTTCACCCGAGAGATCGAGCTCGAGGTTCTCCCCGCAGCTCGACACTACGGTGTCGGGGTCATCCCCTGGAGCCCTTTGCAGGGCGGCCTCCTCGGCGGTGCGTTGTCCCAAGAGGGACGACGACGCCAAGCCCGGCGCTCCGTGCTGGACCAGAACCGCGACCGGATCGCCGCCTACGAGAAGCTCTGTCAGTCACTCGGCGAGCACCCCGCAAATGTGGCGCTCGCCTGGCTTCTTCATCAAGACGGCGTCACGGCGCCCATCATCGGTCCGCGCACCATGGAGCAATTCGACCATGCACAACGGTCCGTCGAGCTTTCACTCGACGAGAACACCTTGGACGAGCTCGATCGGCTCTTTCCGGGATACCGGGCAGCACCCACGCACTACGCCTGGTAACCAGGGAGGCCCAAGCGTAGGTGGCGCGTGGATTCTGGGTCTGGACGAGCCCTCCCATCGCTTTCGGGGTGGCTGCGAGCGTCAGGCCGACTTGCGAAACTCCACGCCTTCGCTGAGCAGGCCGACGCTCTCGGCAATATCCGCTACGGGGATGATCTCGAACTCCAGATATGGGCTGAACTTCGACGGAGCATCTCCAAGAGAGTCCGGACTGTCGGTCTCTACGACCGCAAAGCCGCCCGACCCGTCCAAGCGCCCCAAGAACTGATGGAACGTCGAGTCCGTCGGTGTTGACCACTTGCTGAACATCTCGAGAATCCGAACAGTTGCTGCTTCATTGCCCTCGGATGAACTGCCGCTGCGCACCTTCCACCTGATCACAAACTTCATGGTTCCCCCTCCTCGCGCTCTTGATCAAAGAGAAGGCTACCAAGGGGGAATGAGGTGCAACCGGGGGCTCGTCGCCTGCCGGCCGCGAAGGGGAGGTTAAGGCCGGGTGAACGTTCCCCGGTACGCGCTTGGGGCCGCAGACCGGGTGGGTACGGTTCTGCGCAGGCCCCGGCCAGAGGCCTGCGATGGGAGTCCCGGTATCACCACCCCCCGGTGCCGGGGCTTTGTCGCGGTTGAGGCTCCGTGAGTTGGGTAACCGGTGACCGGACCAAGTCCAACGGGCCACCGATGAGAGCACGGGGTTCGAGCAACTCGGGGCCTTGTCGCGTGAGGGGTGGATCGCCCGGGCGTTGTGGCGCTCCCCGGGATGCTCGGCGCATGCGTCGACCACGTAGACGCTCTCACTCTCCGACGGGAATCGGGCGCGGGTGACCACGGGCTCGGGGTCACTGCATCGGGTGGCCGCGGCCCGGCTCGACGGGTCTCCGGGGTGGGGAGGTGGCGATCACGTTTTCGCTTGGGGAACGGCTGGCGATGTGATGTCCCGCACGCTCGTTCGGCTCGCCACGAAGACCTGGCTACCCACGATCCGGCTGCACTATTTAGGACACTCTTACGCCGCCGCGAGCCGAGAAGCCGGCGAGTGCCTTAGGGTCATGCCAGAGCGCCCGGCCGAGCGGCGTCGCCATCACCGATGATCACCGCTCGCACGTCCGACGGGAGGTCGACCAGGCGGCGGCGAGCCAGGTCGCAGGTTCCAATTCCGGGGTGCTCGAGGACGCGGGTTGCATTCGGGTTGCAGCCTCAGGAATTCGGGATGCAGCACCAATGCAGACATACCCCGTGAACTGGCTGGCGGGGGAGGGCTCGAACCTCCAACCTCCTGATCCAAAGTCAGGCGTTCTGCCGGTTGAACTACCCGCCACCGACATCTCCTGCGTACCACACCGCCGGTATGCTCCCGCCACCTCGTCATCCTGCAGACTAGAGGCTCCGGCCTGTCGCCCACCCGGGGACGGGCCGAGTACGAAGCCGGATGAGCAGGAGAAACTGGACGGTCCGATGAAGGTACTGGTAGTCGACGACGACCCCGCAGTCTGTGGCTCCATCGCCCGGGCGCTCCGGCTCGAGAGCTACCAGGCCGAGACGGTCGGGACGGGATCGGCGGCGCTCGAGGCGCTGGCCCTCGAGCCTCCCGACGCCATGATCCTCGACCTGCAGCTTCCCGACATCGACGGATTGGAGGTCTGCCGGCGGCTGCGCAAGGCGGGGGACGACACCCCCGTGCTGATGCTCACCGCCCGTGACGCGGTGCACGATCGGGTGGAGGGCCTCGACGCCGGCGCCGACGACTACCTCGTGAAGCCGTTCGCGCTGACCGAGCTGCTGGCCCGACTGCGGGCGCTCCTGCGCCGACGCTCCCAGGACGGCGAGGTCCTCCGCTTCGCGGATCTGAGCCTCGACCTCGGGACGCGCGAGGGGAGCCGGGGTGAGCACCACTTCTCGCTCACCCGCATCGAATTCGACCTCCTCGAGCTTTTCCTGCGCCACCCGCGCCAGGTCCTCACCCGGGAGGTCATCCTCGACCGGGTCTGGGGCTACAACTTCGACTCGACCACCAATTCGCTCGCCGTCTACGTGGGCTACCTCCGGCGCAAGACGGAAGAGGGCGATGCTGCACGGCTCATCCACACCGTCCGAGGGGTCGGATACGCCCTGAGGGAGTCGTGACCTTTCGGGCTCGGCTCGTCATCGCGGCCACGGCCGCCGTGGTGGTGGCCATCCTCCTCGCCTCACTGGCCGCTTACTTCGCCACCGAGAACTCGCTCGTGGCCTCGCTCGACGCGACCCTGCAAAACCAGATCGGCAGCTTCACCAATCCCGAGATCGGAAGCCTGGATCTCGCCAAGTCCTTTGGCGAGGCCGCACAGGCGGTCGACACGAGCGGACAGGTCCTCGGTCACTCCAACAACCTCTCCTCGCCGCTGCCGGTCGGCGACCAGGTGGTCGCCGTCGCCAACCGCAAGGCCAACACCTACTTCGCCACGGTCCAGGTCAACGGCGCCGACTGGCGCGAGATCGTCACGCCGGCGTACGCCAAGCCTCAGGTGACCCAGGGATTCGTCATCCCGAACTTCGAGCCGATCGCCCTGCAGGTGGCCACGCCTCTTGCTCCTGTCAACAACCAGCTCGCCCACCTCCGGGTCGTGCTCGGGTTGGTGGCCATCTGCGGCGTGCTTCTCGCCGTCCTCCTCGGGTGGCTGGTGGGCCGGGCCGCCCTCCGACCGCTCAACACCCTCACCGACGCGGTCGAAGACGTCGCTCACACGACCGACGTCTCCAAACGGCTCGACGAAGGGGGCGTGGACGAGCTCGGTCGGCTCCGCCGGGCCTTTAACCGGCTCCTGGCGGCCCTCGAGCGTTCCCGCGAGTCCCAGCGCATGCTGATGCTCGACACGACCCACGAGCTGCGGACGCCCCTCACCAGCCTGAGGACCAACATGGAGGTGGCCCGGCGCATCGACGAGCTCCCGCCCGAGGAGCGAAAGGTGCTCGTGGACGACGTCCTGGCCCAGATGGACGAGCTGACACAGCTCGTCGGCGACATGGCCGAGCTGTCGAGAGGCGAGCTCCACGAGGCGCCGCCGGAGGTCATCCGCTTCGACCAGCTCGTCGAGGAATGTGTGTCGCTCGCCACCACGCACGGCCGCTCCCGCGAGATCAACTTCGCCGTCTCGACGTCACCCAATTGCGTGATGGGTCGCCATGACCGTCTGGTGAGAGCGGTGGGCAATCTCCTCGACAACGCCATCAAATGGAGTCCCCAGGGCGGAGAGGTCGAGGTCACCTGCCGCGAACACACCCTCTGGGTCCGCGACCACGGTCCGGGGATCAACGAGCAGGACCTTCCCCACATCTTCGACCGCTTCTATCGCGCCCCGGCGGCACGGCCCCTGCCGGGGTCGGGGCTGGGACTCGCGATCGTCGCCCAGGTCGCCACCGAGGAAGGGGGCACCGTCAATGCCGGGAACGCTCCTGACGGCGGGGCCTACTTCACGCTGTCGATGCCGACCCCACCGGGAGACGCGGGCCACCACATCCAAATTCTCGACTGATCCGCCCCGGACGGCCGCTTCTTCGATTGTTCTTAGGTTCGATTGGAGAGCCTCTTAGTGTCCCCGGGCACGATGTTCATGACCTGAGGAGACAGCGAGGTCACGTGTCGCCCGAGCAGCCGAACCACCAGGACATCCAGCGTAGAGACAAAGCGATCAGCCGCGTCCGCCGCACCACGCGCTGGGTGACGACCCTGGCCGTGCTCGGCACCGGGGCGGTCGTCGGGGTCACAGCCCACGAGGTGCCGGCCAAGAGCACCGCCGTGGCGACCTCGACCAGCTCCGGTACGGGCGCCACGTCGACTTCGACCGGCTCCTCAGGTTCCGGCACTTCCACGCCGGCCAGCGCCGGGGGCGGGGCCCTGTCCCCGCCCTCGGCGTCCCCCACTCACAGTTCGTCGACGCCACGGGCCTCGACCGGTGCCAGCTGAGATGCCGCTGCGCAACCACGACCGCGCCGCCGGCCAGCCCACCACCTCGACCGGCATCGGCGCCCACAGCGCCTGGGCCACCGGCACGACGCGCTTCGAGGTCTGGGGCACCTCTGCGATGGTCTCCGTGCACCCGCCGCACCTGCTCGACGCGGCGAACCGGCTGATGCGTCAGGAGATCACGGCCTTCGACCGGTCGTGCAGCCGGTTCCGGCCCGACTCCGAGCTGACCCACCTCAACCGCTCGCACGGACGCCCCACGCGGGTGAGCCACACCCTGTTCGACGCCGTGGAGGCGGCCCTGCGGGTGGCCTGGCTGACCGAGGGCGCCGTGGACCCGACCGTCGGATCCGCCCTGGTCTCCCTCGGCTACGACGAGGACTTCGACGAGATCGCACGCCACGATCCGACGACTCCACTGGGCGGCGAGCCGAGGCCAGCCCCGGGATGGCACACCGTCACGCTCGATCGCGGGCAGCGAACCGTCGAGATGCCCCCCACCGTCCTCCTCGACCTCGGCGCCTCTGCCAAGGCGCTGTGCGTGGACCGCTGTGCGCAGCGCATCGTCGCCGACACCGGTGCGAGCGTCCTGGCGAGCATCGGCGGCGACCTCGCCGTGGCGGGACCACCTCCGCCGGAGGGGTGGTCGATCGCCGTCGTCGAGGACACGAGGGCGCACGAGCAGCGTCCCTTCCAGGTGATCGCGGTCCGCGACGGTGCGGTCGCCAGCTCGTCGACCGTCGGCCGGACCTGGTGGCGCGGTGGCTGGCCGCTCCACCACATCGTCGACCCTCGGACCGGCTGGCCGGCGGAGCCCCGCTGGCGGCTGGTCTCGGTCGCGGCGGCCTCATGCCTCGACGCGAACGCCGCCTCGACCGCCGCGATCGTCTGGGGAGACTCGGCCCCGGCGCGCCTCTCCCACATCGGGCTCCCCTCCCGCCTCGTCTACCGAGATGGCTCGGTCGTCACCGTCGCCGGATGGCCCGCCGATCCCCTCCCGGCCGGGTCCGGCCAAGCGGGTGCGCCGGGTGCGCCGGGTGCGCTCCAGGGCACGGTGCACGGAGGTTGAACGGCATGCTCGCTGTGACCACTCCGTTGCTCTGGTACACGACGCGAGCCTCGGGGATCGTCGCGCTCGTCCTCCTCAGCGGCTCGGTGGTGCTCGGCTTGATCACCTCGGCCCGGGCGGGCACCCACAGCTGGCCCCGTTTCGCCGTGAGCGACCTGCACCGAAAGGTCTCCCTGCTCGCCCTGGTGTTCGTCTGCATCCACGTGCTGACCACCGTCGTGGACACCTTTGTCCCGATCGGATGGCTCCCGGCGTTGGTGCCACTCACCTCTCACTACAAGACGCTGTGGGTCGCGCTGGGAACCGTCGCCTTCGACCTCCTGCTCGCGGTGGCCATCACGAGCATCCTCCGGGCACGGATCCGCGCCGGGACGTGGAGGGCGGTCCACTGGGCGTCCTACCTGTCCTGGCCGATCGCGGTGGCCCACGGCATCCAGACGGGGACCGACATGCGCTTTGTCTGGGTCGACGGCCTCGTCGCCGCATGCTGCATCGCCGTCATGATGACCTTCGGGTGGCGCGTCGTCGCCCGACCGCTGAGGGTCGGGGCCGGCGTGGCGGCCTCCTCTGACCACGCGGTCCGGATGGCCCGCGAGGGTCGGGTGACCACGGCCGCCGCGCCGGTCGACCGTCGCCCACCGACGAAGACGGGTGTTCGGTGACCGCCGTGAGCTCGCGCCACGAGCTCATCGGGCCGGTCGCCCCGTCGGAGGCGCTCGGGTCCTCCGGACCGGACGCACCGGTGGTCCCCCGTCTCCTCGCCGGCTTGCGAGCCCCGGGGAGCACGCCCGACCTCGGGCACCACCAACGGGTGCATGGTCGGCTGCCGCAGCCGGATCGCCGTTCTCACGCCGCCTGGTCCAGCCGGCTCCTCGCCGAGGTGGAGAGTGCCGGGCTGACGGGCCGCGGCGGCGCGGGGTTTCCCACCAACCGCAAGATCGCGGCCCTCCGCAAGTCCTGGCGCAAGCCGGCCGTCGTGATCAACGCCATGGACAGCGAGCCGGCGGCCGGCAAGGACTGGTTGCTCACCACCGGGACTCCCCACCTCGTCCTCGACGGAGCGGCCACCCTCGCCCGCCTGGTGGACGCGGCGTCGGTGACGATCTGCGTCAGCGAGGCCCGGCCGGACGCGGCGCAAGCCCTGAGGATCGCCGTCGGGCAGCGAGCGCAGGCGGGCGTCGACCCCTTGGCCATCGAGGTTCGCCAACCCCCGGACCGCTACGTCGCGGGCGAGGAGTCCTCGCTCGTCCACTGGCTCGATGCGGGCGTCGCCAGACCGCTCTTTCGGCGGAATGGCCCCTCCGACCTGGCGCTCGCGAACCGACCCGTCCTGGTCCACAACGCCGAGACGGTGTCCCACCTGGCGCTGATCGCCCGGCACGGCGCGCGGTGGTTCCGAGAGGCCCCGACGGAGCTCGGCCTCGACGTGCCCCCGTCCTGGGGAGCCGCCGGCACGATGCTCGCGTCGGTGGGCGGCGCCGTCGAGACGCCCGGGATCTTCGAGGTGCCGGTCGGGTTGCACCTGGATCGCCTCCTCGCGTACGTGGGCGCCCCCTCCCGCACCCCGGGCGTGCTCCTCGGGGGCTACGGCGGCACCTGGCTGCCACCCGGGGCCCTGGACACGCCGATGGCGCCCGAGCCCCTACGCCGCCTCGCCGACACCTTCGGGATCAGCGCCGCCCTCGGAGCGGGCGTCGTGCTGGTCCTGCCACCCGAGAGCTGCCCCTTGGCCGAGACCGCACGCATCGCCCGCTGGATGGCGGCGGAGAACGCCGGTCAGTGCGGACCTTGCGTCTTCGGCCTTCCCGCCCTGGCCGAGGACCTCGAGGCGTTGGCCTCCGGCACCCTCCGGGGAGAAGGGTTCGCGCACCTCCGCCACCACCTCGAGGTGGTCTCGGGTCGGGGCGCCTGCCGTCACCCCGACGGGGTCGTCCGGATGGTCCGCACCTCGCTCACGGCCTTTGCCCGCCACGTCCAGGACCACGTCGCGAAGGGTCCCTGCCCGGGTGTCGCGATGCCCGGGGTTGCCCCTCTCCCCGCGCGGCCACTGCCCGGACGCGTCGCGGCCGAGCGCACGCCGGCTCGAGCCGACGGCCAGGTGTCGGTCGCGCTGAGCGGGACCCCGAGGGTGGTCCGGTGAGGCGCCGGCTGCGGATCGACCCGATCGCCTGCGACGGCTTCGGCTACTGCGCCGAGCTCGTCCCGGAGCTGGTCCGGCTCGACGAGTGGGGCTTCCCCGTCGTCCGGGACCTGCCGATCCCGGAAGGGGTCGAGGGGATGGCCGCCGAGGCGGCGGCCCAGTGTCCCCGGCGCGCCATCTACTTGCAGCTCGAGGAGGCGGCGGACCGGCGTGACGTGGCTAGCCGGCCTCGATGAGCTCGATGCGGTTCCCAAACGGATCGTCCACGTAACAGCGGGCCACGCCTGGAAGCTCGTCGCTCCAACGCACCTCCACCCCGGCAGCCTCGAGGTGCCGCGCCAGGGAGGTGAGTTCGCGTACCAACAGGGCGGGATGGGCCTTGCGGGCCGGACGGAAGCCCTCCTCGGTGCCCAGATGGACCGCCACCTCGCCGTTGGAGAACCAGCAGCCTCCTCGTGCAGCGAGAGGCTCGGGCTTGGACAGGCGCCGCAGCTGGAGGAGCCCGGCATAGAAGCGCTCGGCCTCCTCCTCCTCGCCCGGTGGCATGGCCAGCTGCACGTGATCGAGCCCGACCAGCTGGAAACCCATCTCCTCACCTCCCGGTTTTCGGCGCCAGCCCCGCTGTCGGCCGACCCGGCGGCGCCGCGCTCGCAGCCACGAGCGTAGGTGCCGGCGGTGGCCGCCTGGCAGACGGGTCCCCCGGGCAAGTAGCCTGCCCCAGGTCATGGGATCGCTGATCAAGAAGCGCCGCAAGCGCATGCGGAAGAAGAAGCACAAGAAGATGCTGAAGGCGACGCGCTGGCAGCGCCGGGCCGGGAAGTAGCCGAGCTTCCACACCCCGGGCTCAGGATCTCGGGCCCACCGCCCGCTGAGGGGCCCAACCCGCAGGAACCGTTCTCGCCTCCACGAGTCGAGCGCGCCCTTCCGGCTGCTCGACCCAGTCTCGGTCGTCGATACCGAGCTCGCGGCGGCTGCCCTCCACGAACCACGTGGCGCCGCTGCCCGCCAGCCGGGGCTCTCGACCGCTCAGGTCACCGAGGACGTCGCGCCAGTGAGAGAGGCGTGGCTCGACCCTCAGGGCGGGCTCGGTCAGATCGTTGCCCCGGCGCTCCGCCGGAGCGACGCCGGAGGCGACCCGGCCGGCTGCGGACGCATCCCACTCCCGGTAGACGGGGCCGGTCGGAACCCCGAACGGCGGGACCAGCAGCACGAAGCAGCGGGGCTCGAACGAAGCCGGTTCCACCCGCTCGCCGACGCCCCGGACCACGGCGCGTCCTCCGAGCACGCAGAAGGGAACGTCGGACCCGAGGGCGAGGGCGACCGCCAGGTCGTGGCAACCCGCCCACCGCAGGATCGCCGCGGCATCGGCCGAACCGCCACCGAGCCCCCCGCCGACCGGGATCCGCTTGACCACCCGCACCATGCCCGTGCGGTCCACGGCGTGCAGCGCCCGTCGTACGAGGTTTCCCTCGCCGGCGGGCACGAGCGGCCGGCCACCTTCTCCGGGCGGACGTTCGGCCGACCCGGGAAGATCCCACTCGACGGTCATGCCGTCGCCCTTGGGATCGAGCTCGAGCTCGTCGGCCAGATCCAGCGTGACCATCTCTGCGCTGAGCTCGTGCAGTCCGTCGACCCGCCGGCCCGTCACGCGCAGGGACAGCGTCAGCTTTGCCGGAGCCCACAGGCGGACCGGCCGCCCCACGGCTCCCCGGTCCGCTTCGGCCGGGACGCGCGTCACGTCGCCCGCCACGCCGCCAGCCTCGCCCAGCCACACAGGTCGATCTCCTCGGCCCGGGCATCTGGTCGCACGCCCGCCCCGGCAAAGGCGTCGGCGGACACCACGCCAGCGAGCGAGCGCCGGAGCATCTTGCGCCGTTGCCCGAAGCCGGCGCGCACTACCTCGAAGAGACGCTCGTAGCCCACGACCTCCGGATCCACCGCAGGCTCTGACAAGCGGCGGATCCGGACGAGCACCGACTCGACGCGAGGTCGGGGGACGAAGACGGTCGGGGGCACCCTCCCCGCCACCTCTGCGCTCGCCCAGTAGGCCACCTTCACCGAGGTCGCACCGTAAGCATCGTCGCCCGGCCCCGCGGCGAGGCGCTCGCCGACCTCACGCTGCACCATCACCAGGAGCGAGGCAATGGCGGGCGCTTCCTCGAGGATCCTGATCACGACCGGCGTCGCCACGTTGTAGGGAAGGTTGGCGACGAGGGTCCACGGCCGGTCGGCGGGATCGCTGGAAGTGTCGGTGGGATCACCGGAGGAGTCAGCGGGGTCGCCGGACGGTGCCGCCGCAAGCACCTCGTCGAAGCGGACGCGGAGGGCGTCGCCGACGACGACGGCGACGGGGAGCCCGGCGGTCACCTCGCGCACCACCTCCGCCAGGCGGCGATCGAGCTCGAGGGCCACCACGCTCGCCCCCGCCTCGGCCAGGGCCAGCGTGAGCGAGCCGAGCCCGGGTCCGATCTCGACGACCCGGTCGCCCGGCTCGACGCCGGCCAACCGGACGACGCGCCGGACCGTGTTGGGATCGGCCACGAAGTTCTGGCCGAGGGCCTTCGCGGGGCGGATCTCGCGCTCCCGGAGGAGTCGCCGCACCTCGGCGGCCGTGAGCGTCACGCGACGAGACTGTAGGTTGCCCGCATGCCGGGCAGCGAGCAACTGGAGCCGGTGACGGTCGACACCTTCGTCCGGGCCGAGACCGACCGCTACCTCGCCCAGTTCGCCGCGGCAGGCTTGGGCGTCCTGCACCACCGGCGCAGGCTGCCGAGCGTCGCGGACCAGCAGGTCGTGCGGATGAACCTCGACACGCTGTACTCCACGGGCGTCTTCGACCTCGACGCCTCGCCCGTCACCGTCACCCTCCCCGACCCCGCCGGGCGGTACCTGTCGCTACAGCCGATCAGCCAGGACCACTTCACGTCGGGCTGCCTCTACGGGCGGGGGCCCTTCACCATCTCCCGGGACTCGATCGGCACCCGGTACGCGGCCCTCCTCGTCCGCACCTTCGTCGACGCTCGCGACCCCGACGACCTGTCTGCGGTACACGCGTTGCAGGACGCCGTCGCCGTCGAGCAGGAGGACCGGGGATCCTTCGAGGTGCCGAGATGGGACCGGGCCACCCTGGACACCGTGCGCCGAACCCTGCTGCGCATCGCCCCGGCGCTCCGAGCAGGAGAGGGCTTCGGCGCCCGCGGGGAGGTCGAGCCCATCCACCATCTGGTCCTCACGGCCGCGGGTTGGGGTGGGAACACGGCACGCGACGCCACCTACGCGGGGGCGTTCCCGGAGGACAACGACGGCCGCACGCCCTACCGCCTCACCGTGGGCGACGTCCCGGTGGACGGGTTCTGGTCGATCACCGTCTACGACGACCAGGGCTACCTCGCGGCGAATCCCGAGGAGCGGTACTCGGTCAACGGAGTGACCGCCGTGCCCGACCCCTCGGGCACGGTCACGGTGCAGTTCGGCGGAAGCAAGACGGGCGCCCCAAACTGGCTGCCCGTCCCTCCCAACTGGAACTACGTCGTGCGCCTCTACCAGCCGCGTCCCGAGATCCTGCTGGGAGCCTGGGTATTTCCGGTGGCTCGACCCTTGCCTGCGACCTCGCTGTAGGAGCCAGCCGACCTCGAGGCCCCGTCCAGCCTCCCGCGGGAAGCGATCTAGGGTCTCGGACGTGGCACTCGAGCTCACCGTCGTCGACGTGTTCACCGATGCGCCCTTCCGCGGCAACCCCGCTGCCGTCGGGATCCTCGAGGGTTATCCGGACGACAACCGCCTCCAGGCCGTGGCGAGGGAGATGAACCTCTCCGAGACCGCCTTCGTCGTCCGGAGGCCCGACGGCGACCACGACCTCCGCTGGTTCAGCCCGGCGGTCGAGATCGACTTCTGCGGGCACGCGACGCTGGCCGCGGCGCATCTGATGGGTGGTGCCGCCCGCTTCCACACACGAAGCGGCGTGCTCACCTGCAGTTCGGCCGGAGGCTGGATCGAGATGGAAGCCTCGGCCGATCCGACAACCCCGGCCTCGCCCCCCGCCGCCCTGGAGCTGCCCGGCCTCCGTTGGTTCGGCTACGCGCGGGAGGACGCTCTGGCGGAGCTGGACCGTGCGGCCTTCGTCCGAGAGCTCCGTCCCGATCTCGCCGCCATCTCGGCGCTCGGCACCCGGGCACTGATCGTGACGGCCGCCGGTGACCGCCCGGGGATCGACTGCGTGAGCCGGGTGTTCGGGCCCAACGTGGGGATTCCCGAGGACCCCGCCACCGGCTCGGCCCACTGCACGCTGGCCGGCTACTGGGGTGAGCGCCTCGACCTCGACGACCTCGTCGGCGAACAGGCCTCGGCTCGGGGGGGCACCGTCCGGATGCACCGCCGGGGCGACCGCGTCGCCATCGCCGGCCAGGCCGTGATGACCGCGCAGGTTCGCCTGGTCGCCTGACCCGTCGTCGGGTCCGAGCGGGGCGACCCCGCCGGCCGAGGCGTCGCGCCGGCCCGGCGGCGCGAGGAGGTCAGACGCCGAAGACGGCGCTGGCGTTGCGCCAGCTCGCCTCCGCCACCGCGTCGGGGTCGAGGCCCTTGGCAGCCGCCACCGCCGCCCCCACGAGCGGGACGAAGGCCGGCTCGTTGGGCCGGCCCCGGTGCGGCACGGGAGCGAGGAACGGGCTGTCGGTCTCGACCAGCAGCCGATCGAGCGGGCACAGCATGGCCGCCTCCCGGACGTCCTCGGCCTTCTTGAAGGTCACGATCCCGCTGAAGGAGATCCACATCCCGAGATCCAAGATGGCCCGCGCCTCGTCGGGCCCGCCCGTGAAGCAGTGGACCACGGACCTCCCGGGAACCCCCTCGCCGACCAGGACGTCGAAGAGGTCGGGCCAGGCCTCCCGTGCGTGGACGACGAGCGCCAGGTCGTACTCGTGCGCGAGCTGCACCTGCTCGGCAAAGACTCGCCGCTGCACGTCCCGGGGCGAGTGGTCGTAGTGGTAGTCGAGCCCACACTCCCCCAGTGCGACGAGCGGCCCCGGAGAGAGCCCGGGTGCCGGCCGACCGCCGCTCGCCCGCTCCCGCTCGATGATGCGCCGGATCGCCCCGAGGCCGCGCCCGGCGGCCGTCGAGGCCCCCGGGCCGTCCCCGACGCCAGGATTCCCACCGGACGCCGCGTCATGGGGATGCAGGCCGGCGGTCGCCCAGATCGCCGGAGCCTCCCCTCCGAGAGCGCCCTCTTGAGATCGGCGGGCGAGGCCCAGGGCCTGCTCGGACGACTCGGGGTCGGTGCCGATGCACACCAGCCGGGCCACGCCCTCCGCTCGGCAGGCCTCGAGCATCTCCCCCAGGGGCCCCTCGTTCCCGGGCCCGGAGGGCCCGTCGCGGGAGGAGCCGTCGCCGGAGGAGCCGTCAGCCGGAGCTGATCCGGGCTCCAGGTAGCGATCCTGAACGTGGCAGTGGGAGTCGAACCACGGCACGTCAGACGCGCCGCCGCGGGAACAGCGGCGCACCCTTCTCGACCGCCAGCCCCCCGGGGTAGCCGCCCCACTGGGCGTCGTCCGGAAGCCTCCGGTCCTCGGGCGCGCCCTCGAGGCCGAGCCGGCGCCAGATCTCCGCCGCGGTCCCCGGCATGGCCGGGCTGATCAGCAGGGAGACGATCCGGAGGACCTCGAGAGCGCTACCCAGGATCTCCTCGACCTCGGAGCCGGGCGACAATTTCCACGGCTCGGTGGCCTCCAACCGCGCGTTGACGGCTCCGAGGAGGCGCCAGGTGGCCTCGAGGGCTTCGTGCGGCGCGAAGCGCTCCCAGGCCTCGGCCGCCGCCTTGACCGTCGCGGCCGCCTCGTGCTCGAGGGGACTGTCCGGCGGAGCCGGCGGGCCGATCCCGCCGCACTTGGAGCCGACCACGGTGGCCACGCGGGAGACGAGGTTCCCGAGGTTGTTGGCGAGGTCGGCGTTGTAGCGGGAGGCGATGCGCTCGTAGGAGAAGTCGCTGTCGGGACCGAACGGGGTGTCCCGCAACAGGTGGTAGCGGATCGGGTCGACGCCGAAGTCCTCGGTCAGCTCGGCGGGCGCGACCTGGTTGATCTGGATCCCACCCTCGGCCAGCCGGGACTTGGACAGCTTCTCGCCACCGAGCAGCAGCCACCCGTGGACGAGGATGTGGGCCGGGGGGTCGATCCCCGCCGCCATGCACATGGCCGGCCACCACACGCAGTGGAACTTGACGATCTCCTTGCCGATCACGTGGTGGACGGAGGGCCACCACGAGGAGAAGCGATCCTCGTCGGTGCCGTAGCCGACGGCGGTGCAGTAATTGATCAGCGCGTCGTACCAGACGTAGAAGACGTGCTTCGGGTCCCACGGCACCGTGACGCCCCACGACATCGAGGTGCGGGTGATGGAGATGTCGCGGAGCCCGCCCCGGATGAAGCTCAGCGCCTCGTTGCGTCGGCTCGCAGGGGACACCGCATCAGGAAAGCGCTCGTACCACTCGAGGAGCCGGTCCTCGAAGGCGCTGAGCTTGAAGAAGTAGTTCTCCTCCTCGTAGGGGACCACAGCGCGGTGGTGGATCGGGCACAGGCCGTCGACGAGCTGCTCCTCGGTGTAGTAGTCCTCGCAGGAGACGCAGTAGAGGCCCCGGTAGGTGCCGAGCTCGATGTAGCCGCGGTCGTAGATCTGCTGCAGGAAGTGCTGCACCGACCGGTGGTGACGCTCCTCGGTGGTCCGGATGAAGTCGTCGTTGGAGATCTCGAGCAGCGACCATGCCTCCTGGAACCGTCGGGAGGTCTGGTCGGTCCACTCCTGGGGGCTCACGCCCCGCTCTGCGGCGGCCTCGGCCACCTTTGCCCCGTGCTCGTCCGTCCCGGTCAGGAAGAAGACGTCGTCGCCAACCAGACGATGCCAGCGCGCCTGGGCGTCCGCCTGGACCGTCGTGTAGGCGTGACCGACGTGCGGCGCGTCGTTGACGTAGTAGATGGGCGTCGTGATGTAGAAGCGCGCCACGCCGACCAGCGTACCGGCGTCGGTGGTCACCTCCGGTCTGGCTGGCCTGGCCCGTATGACCCGTCCGGCCCCTCCCGGAGCCGCAGGGCCCGCTCGTAGACGTCGCGGCGGGAGAGCCCCAACTCCGCCGCGACGCTTGCGGCCACCCGGGACGGGGGCTCGCCGGTGCCAAGCCGCTCACGTAGGGCCTCGGCGACCGTCTCGTCGTCCACGGGAGCCGGGGTGGCAGTGACCCCCTCGAGCACGATCACCACCTCACCGCGAAGCTCTCTCCCGGCGTACTCCGTCGCCGCATCCTGCAGCGTTCCCCGCCACACCTCCTCGTGCAGCTTGGTGAGCTCCCGCGCGACGGCCACCCGTCGGCCCGGCCAGCACGACGCGAGGTCCGCAAGGGTCCCCGCCACTCGCCCGGGCGCCTCGAGCAGGACGGCCGTCCGGGACTCGCTCGCCAGCTCCTGGACGCGCCTCCGGCGAGCGGTGCCCTGCCGCGGCAGGAAGCCCTCGACGCAGAACCGGTCGCCCGCCAGCCCGCTCACCACCAGCGCGGCCAGGACGGCCGAGGGCCCGGGCACGGTGGTCACGGCGATGCCGGCGTCGGCGGCGGCGCGGATGAGCAGGCCGCCGGGATCCGAGACCGCGGGGGTGCCGGCATCGGTGACCAGCGCCACCTCCAGGCCCTGTCCGAGCCAGCCGAGAACCCCGTCGAGGCGGGCCCGCTCGTTGTGCCCGTGGAGGGAGACCAGCCGCCCGCGTGCCGGAATGGCGATGGCGCTGAGCAGGGTCCGTGTCCGCCGGGTGTCCTCGCAGCAGATGCGGTCCGCCCTCCCGAGCACCTCCCGGGCCCTTGGAGAGAGATCGCCGAGGTTGCCGATAGGGGTCGCCACGACGACCAGCCCGCCCCCTGTGCCGCCTCCCTCCTCGGGAGGACCGGCGCGCGAGCTCTTTCGAGACGTCACAGCTGCGCCGAGGGGGTCATGACGTCGGAAAGATCGGCGGACCCCCCTCGGGGCCGCTGTCGACCTCGCACACCTCCAGGACGTCGCCAACCGTGATCCGCCAGCGCTCGAAGCAGCCGGCCGAGGCCTGGAGGGCGGCCCTGCAGCCCCGGCGGGGCCGGGCGAGGCGCCAAGGTGGCAGGCGCACCACGGCGACGACGCGGAGGTCCCGGTCCAAGAACGCCACGTCGAGGCTCCGGGCGCCGAGGGAGTGGACCAGCACGGGCGGGGTGACGATGAGCGCACCCTCGAAGCCGGACTTGCCGGCGAGACCTCGCGAGCGCTCCATCAGGCCGTCCGCGATGTCCGCGGCCGCGAGCACGCGCCCCTCGTGGAGCACCCAGCCCGATCGCATCAGCCCTCAGACGTTGAAACGGATCTCCAGCACATCCCCATCGAGCACCTCGTAGTCCTTGCCCTCGACCCGGAGCCGGCCCGCCGCCTTGGCCTGCGGCCACCCTCCGAGCTCCACCAGCTCGTCCCAGTGGATCACCTCGGCCCGGATGAAGCCCCGCTGCAGGTCCGAATGGATCACACCCGCGCACTCGGGCGCTCGTGCGCCGGAGCGGAAGGTCCAGGCTCTCGATTCCTTGTCCCCGGTGGTGAAGAAGGTCCGTCGGCCGAGCAGCGTGAAACACGCCCGGGCGACCCTCGGCAGTACCCCCAAGCCGAGCCCCAGGCCCTCGAGCAGCTCCGTGCGCTCGTCGTTCGGGAGAAGGGCCGCCTCCGCCTCGAGCTGGACGCACACCCCGAGGACCTCCCCCGCCGACCCGAGCTCCGCCTCGACCGCCCGGGCGACCTCCCCCGACCGTTCGAGCTGATCCTCGCCCAGGTTGACCACGGCGAGGACGCGCTTGTCGGTGAGGAGGAACGACTCCCGGAGAAGGCTGCGCTGGTCGGGATCCATCCCCGCCCGGTAGATCGGCGTCCCCCCATGCAGGTAGCCGAGCGCCGTCTCGATGGCATCGGCCTCCGCGGCCATCGCCTTGTCCCCCTTGAGCCTCGCCTGCTTCTTGCGCTTGGCCACCTGCTGCTCGAGCGAGGCGGCATCGGCCATGACGAGCTCGAGCTCGAGGGTCGCCAACGCATCCACCGGATCGTGGTCGCCCGGCACCTGATCGTCCTCAAAGGCCCGCAGCACGAGCACCAGGGCGTCGACCTCCCGGATCCCCGCCAGGAAGCGGTTGCCGAGTCCCTCACCCGTGGAGGAGCCGGCGACCAGGCCGGCGATGTCGACGACCTCGACGCCTGCGCGCACGGTCTTCTTGCTGCGACTCATTTCGGTCAGGGCCTCGAGGCGCTCGTCGGGGAGGAGAGCCACACCCACGGCGGTCTCGATCGTGGAGAACGGATGCGACGCCACCACGGCTTGCCCGCCCGTCAAGGCGTTGAACAACGATGACTTGCCCGAGTTGGGCAGGCCGACCAGCCCCAGTCGCTCCATATCTCCTCGACGCTACTCGCAGGCGCTACTATTCCCTCCTCGTGTCGAAGAAGACTGCAAAGCGGAAGAACACGCGCAAGAAGAAGGCCAACCACGGCAAGCGGCCCAACGCCGGACGGGGGTAGTACTCGACCGCGGCGGGAGCTTCGCCCGCCGCGGGAGGGCTAACCCTGGGCTAACCCGGCGTCCCTCGGGCGATCCCGGGCGGGCTCCAGGCCCCGCCGGTGTTGTCGAGGAGGGCGCGGAGTGCGGTCGGCAGGTCGGTGAAGATCCCGTCGACCCCGAGGTCCAGGAGCCGCTCCATGGCCTCCCGCTGGTTGACCGTCCACACGTGGACCGCCACCCCCTGCGCGTGCGCCGCCTCCACGAACCGCTCGTCGACGATGACCAGGTCGCCACGCCGCTCGGGCACCTGGAGGGCACAGTGCTCGAGCGTCGGCGGAGCCTCGTCCTGTTGGAGGGCCCGCCAGAAGGCGGCCACCGTCATGGTGCCGGCCGAAGTCGGGATCTCCGGGGCGGCCTGGTGGAAAGCCTCGGTCGAGGGGTCGAGGAACGAGGCGACGATGACGTCGTCTCGCCGGTCATACTTGCGGAGCACCTGCGCGAGCGTGGCTTCGTAGGGTTGGACCACCGGCGCGGTCCGCTTGATGTCGAGGTTGAGCACCACGCCGGGAAACCTCTCGAGCACCTCGTCGAGGGTGGCGATGCGGAACATCGGGTCCTCGGGGGCCCGGCCCCGGTACGGGTACTCCTCGGCGGGGCGGCCGGGCGTCACATCGGCCCCAGGGATGAACCAGTAGGCGGGGTCGAGCCGCCGGAGCTCGGTCAGCGTCGTCTCCGCGATGGCTCCCGAGCCGTTGGTCGTCCGGTCCACGGTGGTGTCGTGGCAGACGACCAGCCGGCCGTCCGACGTCGCGTGGACGTCCAGCTCGATCGCGTTCGCTCCGGCCTCCAGCGTGTGCTCGATGGCCGCCAGGGTCGAAGAGGGCCGCTCCCACGCCCCACCCTGGTGCGCGTAGGCGATGATCCGGCGTTCCAGCCAGACGTTGGGGAACGGCACGCGATGATGGTATCGGTGGCGCAGTAGTGCCCCTTCAGGCAACGTTCGCCACGTTGTCCGATCCTCGCCGGTGGCCACAGGCCAGGCCCTCCACAATTGGGGACCTCCGGCGAGCGACTCCCTCCGAAAGAGGGCGGCCCGGTGCCCGGCAGGATCGACGTTCGTCCATGAGCTGACGACGCCGATCACGCCGGGCCGGCACGGTGCCGGCGCGACGGTGCAGGACGAGGACCGGTGCCCTCGTGGTTCCGCCGCCTCGAGCGGCGATGTTTCGGGCACTGACGAGGTCTCGATGACCTCGGTGCCCACAGTGCGGACAGCAAAAGGCCCGACCTTTGGGTTTGGGGGTAAGCCGGTGGCACTCGGGGCAGGTCGAAGAGGTCCCCCGCTCGTCGATCCGGACAACGGTGAGCCCCGCCACCGCGGCCTTGTCGCAGAGGGACTGGAGGAGATGGGTGCGACGCCAGGTGTTCGCCACCCGGCGGTTCTGGAAGCGGCCGGCATCCTTCGTGGCGATGCCCTTGGGGTCGCCCACGACGAGGGTGCCCACGTCGTGGCGCTTCGCCGAGGTGACCACGGCCCGGGCCGCCTGGTGGTGGGCCTGGCGAACCCGTCTGCGGTGGCGAGCCTCGGCCCGGCGCTGGCTGGTTCGGAGCTTTCGCCAACGCCGCGATCCCGTCTGACCGCGCCGCGGGGCTTTCGGGGCCATCTTTCGCTGACGGGCCTTGGTGTCGGCCAGATGGAGGCGTTCCTCGGCCCGGACGGCCCGTCCCGAGACGAGGAGGGCCTCGGTCCCGCCGGCCACGGCGAACGGGTGGATGATCCCGGGATCCACCCCTGCGACGGCGGCACCCGAGCACGCGGTCACCGGCACCTCCGCCGTGACGTCGAGGACCAGACGTCCGGCATCGCAAAGCAAGGTGACCGAGCGGACCTGATCGGCGGGGTACGGGAAGGGCCGGGCCAACCGCAGCCACAGCTCGGGGGCCCCACGGGCCATCGACAATCGGATGCGGCGGTCCTCGAGCTCGAAGGCCCCCTGGTAGTAGCGCAGCGGCACCAGATGCTTGCGTCGCCTCGGGTAGCGGGCCCGCTCGCCGCGGCGTTTGCGCTTGGCCGTTTCCATGCAGGCATCCGCGTAGCGGCGCAGGACCGAGCGCAGCGCCGGAACCGAGAGCTCGCCCACCCCACCCCGGCCACTTCCCGGCAGAGCTCTTGGAAGCCGAGAAGGGGCTTCGCCCCTCGCCGGAAGCGCAACGAATTCAGCTCGATCAGGGCCGCCCAGACGTCGCCGCCTGCCAGTAGGAGCCCGAAGCAGCGACGGCTCTGGGCGGGGGTGAGGCGCAAGGCGATCCGAGCGGTGCGGTAGACGACGGGCTGGCCATCGGCGGGGCGCTGACGGGGCATGTACGCACTGTGCTCGGCAGGTGTGACCACCGAATCCGGGCAAGCGTTGCCTGACCCGGTACTAGCCTCGGCCTCGCTGTGATCGACCACGTCCTCGTCGACCTCATTGCCACCATCCGGCAATCTTTCGATTCCGCCCTGCTCGAGCGCCAGGCCGTCGAGGAGCGGTTCCAGGTCGACGTGTTCTTGGGGGACGTCTCCTGGGAGACCTCCTACAGCCTGCCCGGGGAGGAGCAGCCCCCGAGGGTCCGGGCCGACCTCTCGATCGACTGGCCGACCTGGAGCCAGACCGCCTATCGCAGCTGGTCGATCGGGGAGACCCCCGACGAGCTGCCCGAGGTGATCCTCGAGGTGGCCCTCCGTATCCAGCGCCTCGCCGAGGCGCCGGCCGCGGAGGCGGTCCTGGCCGTCCTCTCCCCGGAGAGCCCCCGGATCGGCGCCGAGCCCCTCGTGCGCTCGGGTCTGACCATCGAGCAGGTGCACGGCAGCACCGAGCACGGCGCCGAGCGTCTCGTGGCTGGCGCGCCCGACGTGCGCTGGGCGGTAGAGGCCAGCTACGAGGGGTCGCTCCGCCTCGAAGAGGAGCACCTGGACAAGCCCGAGACCATCGAGCCGATGATCGGCGCCCTCACCCGGTGGGTGGCTTCGTCGCTCGTGCGACTCGCCGACCTCCCCCTCAAGTTCCTCCCGCCCGACCCCGAGGACGCCGAGACCGCCTGACCCCGGGTCAGAGGAGCCCGGACTCGAGGCCCATGGCCCTGAGGTCGCCCTGCGGGCGAGCCCCGAGATGGCTGATGACCTCCGCCGCGCAGAGCGCGCCGAGCCGGGCGCAGCGCTCCGGATCCGATCCGTGCGCCAGGCCGTAGAGGAAGCCTGCCGCGAAGAGGTCGCCTGCGCCGGTCGTGTCCGCGACCGTGTCGACCGGGGCGGCCGGCACTTCCACCGGCCCCGACGGGGTGACCACGACCACCCCGTCGGGTCCGCGGGTCAGCGCGGCGAGGATCCCGGTCTCCTCGGTTGCGGCGACCGCGCGATCCAACGAGGAGGCGCCGAACAGCCGCACCGCTTCCTCCTCGTTGGCGAAGAGGACGTCGACGTCCCCGAGCAGGAGATCGAGGAATTCCCGTCGGTGGCGCTCGACGCAGAACGGATCGCTCAACGACAGCGCAACGGCCCCGTCGCTGCGGTGCGCCACCTCGATGGCCCGGCGCATCGCCTCCTTGGCCGGCGGCAGATCCCAGAGGTATCCCTCCAGATAGAGGATGCCGGCACGGGACACGAGGTCCGCGGGGACGTCGGCCGGCCCGATCGTGGTGGCGACGCCGAGGTGGGTCGCCATCGTCCGCTCGGCGTCCCCGGTGACGAGGACCAGGCAACGCCCCGTGCCGAGCGGCTCGGGATCACCCTGCGGATCGACCGCAGCGTCGGCAACGGCCGGCTCGAAGATGACCCCCGACTGCCGGATGTCGTGGGTGAAGACCAAGCCCAGCAGGTCATCCGCCACCTTGCCGACGAAGCCGGAGGTTCCCCCCAGAGCCGCGACTCCCGCCACCGTGTTGGCCGCAGAGCCGCCGGAGACCTCGACGGCCGGTCCCATCGTCTCGTAGATGGCCTCGGCCCGAGGAAGGTCGACCAGCTCCATCGACCCCTTGACCATCCCGAGCTTGTCGAGGAGCTCGTCGCCGACCCGGGTCAGCACGTCGACGAGCGGGGACCCGATGGCCACGACGTCCAGGCTGGAAGGACTCGCGTCGGGGCCGGGCACAGTTGGTCGATGGTAGCCGGCCGACGAAGGTGGCCGGCCTGCGCTGTAGCCTCGCCAACCGATGCCCACCCCGAACCCATCGACGAGCGAGCAGGCACCACCCCCCGACGAGCGCTACCGGCTCCCGAGGACCGCCGAGCCGCACCGCTACCGGCTGACCCTCTCGCCCGACCTCGACGGGGCGACCTTCGAGGGTCGGGTGGAGATCGACCTCACACTCCACGAGCCGACGACGAGCTTGGTGTGCAACGCGGCGGAGCTCACGATCCACGAGTCCTCCGTCGAGGACGAGGAAGGCCGGACCATCCCGGCGGGGGCGACAATCGACCCCGACGAGGAGCGCGTCGTCTTCGCGGTCGAAGAGGAGCTCGCTCCCGGCCCGGCCGTGCTGCGCTGCCGGTTCTCGGGCATCTTGAACGACAAGCTGCACGGCTTCTACCGCAGCACCTTCCGTGACGATGCGGGGACGGAGCACGTCGTGGCCACCACCCAGATGGAGGCGACCGACGCACGTCGCGCCTTTCCCTGCTGGGACGAGCCGGATCGCAAGGCCGTCTTCGAGGTCACCCTGGAGGTCGCAGACGGGCTGGCGGCGTTCTCCAATTCCCCGGTCGTGGCCGAGGCGCCGCTGGCGGGAGGGCGCCGAGCCGTGCGCTTCGCGCCCACCATCAAGATGTCGACCTATCTCGTGGCCTTCATCGTGGGACCACTCGAGGCGACCGAGCCCCGCAACGTCGACGGCGTGGCGGTGAGGGTGGTCCACGTCCCCGGGCGGGGGCACCTGACGGAGCACGCGCTCGACGTCGCGGCGCACGCCCTGCGCTTCTTCTCGAAGTACTTCGACCTGCCCTACCCCGGCGACAAGCTCGACCTGGTCGCGATCCCCGACTTCGCTTTCGGCGCCATGGAGAACCTCGGCTGCGTCACCTTCCGCGAGACGGCCCTCCTCGTGGACACGGGCCAGGCGGCCCGAGTCGAGCTCGAGCGCATCGCCGACGTGGTCAGCCACGAGATCGCCCACATGTGGTTTGGGGATCTCGTCACCATGCGCTGGTGGAACGGGATCTGGCTCAACGAGGCCTTTGCCACCTTCATGGAGATCCTCTGCGTCGACGCCTACCGGCCCACCTGGCAGCGCTGGACCAGCTTCGGGCTGGAGCGGGAGTCCGCACTCGCGGTCGACGGCCTGCACTCGACCCGGCCGGTCGAGTACCCCGTGGGACGGCCCGAGGAGGCCGAGGGGATGTTCGACGTCCTCACCTACCAAAAGGGCGGGGCGGTTCTGCGAATGCTCGAGCAGTACATCACCCCCGAGGTCTTCCGCGACGGCGTCCGTGCCTATCTCCGCCGCCATGCCCACGCCAACACCGACACCGGCGACCTGTGGGACGCGCTCGAGACGGTGAGCGGGGAGCCCGTGCGCGAGGTGATGGACACCTGGATCTTCCAGGGCGGGTTCCCCCTGGTGCGGGCCGGTGCCGAGCTGTCGCAGGCGCCCTTCGCCTACCGGCCGTCCTCGCCGGGGGACGACAGCGCCATCCACGGCCCGTGGAAGGTCCCGGTCATCGTCCGGTCGCTCGACGGCGCGAGTGCGCCCGAGCGTCTCCTCCTCTCCGAGGAGCCCGCCACCGTTGCGCAGACGAGGACCTCGGCCGTCGTCAACGCCGGGGGTTGGGGCTTCTACCGGGTCTCCTATCCGAGCGAGCACCTCGAGGCGCTCGGGCACCGCCTGGGCGACCTGGACCCGCTGGAGCGCTTCAACCTGCTCACCGACACCTGGGCGCTGACGCTCTCGGGCAGCACGCAGCTCAGCGACTTCCTCGCCCTCTCGTCCGGCCTGGGCGACGACGACGAGCCCGCCACCTGGCAGGTCGTGGCCGGTGCTCTCGGGCTCATCGATCGGGTGGCCTCCGACGGGGATCGCGAGGTCCTGGCGGGGGCGACCCGAGACCTGCTCGGGCACCGTGCCGAGGCGCTCGGCTGGGAGCGTGCCGAGGGCGAGGGCGAGCGCATCGCCGGCCTGCGGGCGCTGTTGCTGCGCACCCTCGGCACCATCGGCCGGGCGGGCGACGTCCGCCGGGAGGCCCTCGCCCGATTCGACGCAACGCTGCAAGGGGGGTCACCGCTCGACCCGGACCTCGAGTCCGCCGTGCTCGAGGTGGTCGCCGCCCAGCTCCGGCCAGGTGACTTCGACCTGATGCTCGAGCGCTACCGCAAGCCCGCCACCCCCCAGGAGGAGATGCGCTACCTGTACTCGCTGAGCGCCTTCCCCGACGTGGCGCTCGCGCAGCGGGCCTTCGCGCTGGCCCTCGAGGAGGTGCGCACCCAGAACGCTCCCTTCCTGATCCACTCCCTCCTCGCCAACCGGGTGGCCGGGCCCACCGTCTGGCAACGGGTCACCGAGAACTGGGACGCGATCCTCGGCCGCTTCCCCACCAACACGTTGAGCCGCATGGTGGACGGCGTGCGCACGCTGTGCGCGGACCCCGAGCTGGCCAGCTCCGTCGCCCGCTTCCTGCGTGACCATCCCCTGCCCTCGGGCGAGCGCAGCGTCGCACAGACGCTCGAACGCCTGGAGGTCAACGTCTCGTTCGGTCGCCACGAGGGTCCCCGGTTGGGCTCCGTGCTGGCAGGGACCTCCCGGCGCTCATGACGCCGGAGCGGCGGGGCGACCTCGTCGCCCGGGCGCGTGCTGCGAGGGGCTTCATGCCCGACGAGGAAGGTGCCGCCCTCCTCGAGGCAGCCGAGCGGGCCGGACGAGCCTTTGCCGACGCCCCCCCGTCGGTCATCGTCGAGATCGGCGCATGGTGCGGAAAGTCGACCGTCTACCTGGGCGCCGCCGCCGAGGCGACCGGGGCCACCGTGTTCAGCCTCGACCACCACCGTGGGTCCGAGGAGAACCAGGCCGGGTGGGAGCACCACGACGCCGACCTGGTCGATCCCCGGAACGGGCGGCTCGACACCTTGCCGCACTGGCGCCGCACGATCGCGGAGGCCGGTCTGGAGCACGTCGTGGTCGGCGTGGTCGGCGAGTCCGATGTCGTGGCCGACGCCTGGCGGACGCCCGTCGCGCTGTGCTTCATCGACGGCGGTCACGGGTCCGAGCCCGCATGGGCCGATTACCGCGGTTGGTCGCCGCACGTCCGCCTGGGCGGCTGGCTGGCCATCCACGACGTCTTCCCCGACCCCGCCGACGGTGGGCGGCCGCCGTACGAGATCTACCGTGCCGCTCTCAACTCCGGGCAGTTCGCCGAGGACGCCGCCTGCGGCAGCCTGCGGGTGCTGCGACGGGTCTAAGGCGGGGTCAGTGGCCCCCGAGGGCCACCCAGGAGCCGACCTTGCCCAGCATGAGCAGCCCGAGGGGCACGCCCAGGGCCACGCTCACGAGCACCGCCCACTGCCGGCGCCCCGCCCCGCGCACCTGCTTTCGGGTTCTTGCGTACCAGTCGCGGGGTGCGAGACGCGCCGTGTCCAGGGCGTGGGCGAGCACGTGCAGGGCCATGGCGCCGAACCACAGGATGAAGCTGGCCTTGTGGAGGAACAGGACATTGGAGCGCTGTCCCTCGCCGACGAAGAGGAGGGCCACGCCGGTGACGAGCACCGTGACAGTGGTCACCGCCACGAAGGGTCCGAGCAGGCGCAGGAACCAGGGCGGCGGTCCCCGGCGGCGGTACGCCGGAGAGCCCAGGTAATAGCGCACGAAGCGGTAGCCGGTGCTGCCCATCTTGAGCAGGACCGGGGGCACGAGCAGCATGCCGATGAACACGTGGGGCTTGAGGAGGGAGTGGACGCTCAGGAGGGTGAGTCCTTCCGCGGCCAGGAGCACGAGCAGCACGACGGCGGTCGTGGCCGTCAGGCGGGCGTTGGACTCGACGCCCTCTTCGGCCCGCCGCCGGGAACGGGTGGCCCGTGTCGGGGTTCCGGCCCCCGTCGCGGTGACGCCTCCCCCGGTGCCGTCCCCGACGGCCTCGGCGTCGCGCCGCGATCTCGAGGCCCCGAGCGTCATGTGACGTACAGCTGGCCGTCGCCGCCCTCGGCGATGCCGATATGTCCGAGACCCCGCGTCGCGGGGCCGACCTCGACCGCCCCCGTGCTGCCGTTGAACTCCGACCCGTGGCAGGGGCAGACGAAGAGCTTGGCCGACGAGGCGTACTCGACGGTGCAGCCCGCATGGGGGCAGACCGCGTCAAAGGCGAGGAACGTCCCCGCCTTTGGCTGCACGACGAGTGAGGGATCGCCGGTGTTGGGGTCCTGAAACGATGCGGCGCCGCCGACCGGGACATCTCTGGCCGGGCCGATGCGGGTTCCCGGGGGACGTGTGGTCGCCGGCGCGCTCGGCGCGGTCGTCGTCGGCGCCTTGGGCGCGGTCGTCGTCGGCGCCCTGGGCGCGGTCGTCGTCGGCGCCTTGGGCGCGGTCGTCGTCGGTGCGGCGGTGGTGGAGCTCGAGCCGTTGCTCCCTCCGAGGGTCGGCGTACCGGAGGGGCTGCGACTGCCGCCCACCGCCCGCCCGAACGCCGCCGTCGCGCCGGCCCCGAGGACGCCCACCGCCGCCAGCACGCCGGTTGCCGCGCCCTTCAGGGCGAAGGCCCGACGGTCCATCTCGTGCTCCTGGAGCCGCCGTGCGCTGGGCGGCCGCTGCGCAAGGTAGGGGCAGGGCGCCGGCGCGCAGCCGTCCCCGTGGCGCGCCTTGCATCGTCCCTCCTCGTAGCTGCCGCAGGCCCGGCGGACCGAGGCGAAGGTGACCGGGACGACGGCGGCCGGCTGGGCCCCGATCTGCCTTCGGGCCCGGTTGGCCAGGATGGCGTCGGCGGAGAGCACGCCACCGGCACCCGCGAGCACGAGCGGCATCCATGCGAAGACGAACACGATGTCCGAGCCCGTGTAGTAGGGGCTCGAGTGGAAGCTCACGGTCAGGAAGAGCATCAGCGAGAGCAAAGCACCCCCGACCGCCGCCAGCCGCGTCCAGAGTCCCAGCAGGGCTCCGAGCCCGACGGCCAGCTCGCCCAGGGCGATGAGCAGCCCGAGCGGGACGGCCACGTGCACCAGCGGGGACACGAGGGCGTGGATCGGGCTCCGCCGGACCGCCCCGGCGAGCTGGGACTGGATCGATGCGGGGTTCGAGGCGTCGAAGAAAGCGGGGTTGGCCAGCTTTTGCAGCCCGGCGAAGCAGAACGTGAACCCGAGGAACGCTCGCAGCGGCAGCATGGCCCATCCGGCCGAGAAGAGCGCCCGAGGCGTCGGGCCGAGCCACGCCCAACGATCCTCTGAGCTGGGCTGGTGCCGGGATTGGGTCGTGTGACGGGTCGCGGGCGGCATCGGACGATCGAAACCCATGATGATCGGCCTCCCTTACGGATTGGTGAAGAGCGTCATCCCGCCGTCAGGCTGCCGTTGTAGACCATTCTCCGTGAGAGTGCTCGTGGCCGAGGACGACCCCGGGCTCCGGTCGGTGCTCGAGAGGGGGCTGCGGGAGCACGGCTACGTCGTGGACGCCGTCGAGGACGGCGAGCGGGCCCTCGCCTACCTGCGGGCCTACGAGTACGAGGCGGCCATCCTCGACTGGCGGATGCCGAGGGTCTCGGGGCTCGACGTGGTGCGGGACCTGCGCGGCCGGGCCTCCGCGGTGCCCGTCTTGATGCTGACCGCGAGGGACACCGCGTCGGACCGGGTGACCGGCCTCGACGTAGGCGCGGACGACTACCTCGTGAAGCCCTTCGACTTCTCCGAGCTGCTGGCGCGGATCCGCGCCCTGCAGCGCCGGTCTCCGGTCCTCCAGACGCCCACCCTCGACGTGGGAGACGTGCATTTCGATCCGGCCACGCGGGAGGTGCGGGCCGGACCGGAGCGACCCACCCTGACCGCCACCGAGCTCTCGATCCTCGAGGTCCTCATGCGCCGGTCGCCGGGCGTGGTGAGTCGCCGCTCCATCGCCCTCCACGTCTGGAGCGACGAGGCCGACGCGGTCGGGTCCAACACGATCGACGTCCACCTCGCCCGCCTGAGGGCCAAGCTCGCCACCGCCCACGCCCGGATCGAGACCGTGAGGGGCATCGGGTACCGGATCGTCCCGGCGTGAGCCGGCTGCGTGGCGTCGTCGATCGCCTGCGGTGGCCGAAGCGGGGCGGCGGGACGCGCTCGGGCTCCCACCTGTTCCATTCGGTCAGGGTGGCGGCCATGGCGGCCCTGCTCATCGCGGTGCTCTACGTCGCCCTCGCCGTCACCTTCGACCTCATCGACTCGAGGCACCTGGTCGGCCAGATCGACTCGCGGCTCTCCGAACACCTGAGCGACGTCAAGAGTCACGGCATTCCCACGGCCGGCTCCCGTTCCTCGGAGACCGACGTCGTACCCGACAGCGACGTCGACACCGCCCCCGTCGTGCTGTGGCAGGTCGATCGCTCCGGCCGGGCCATCCCGCTCAGCGACGGCGCCCCACCGCTCCCCTCCGGCGCGTGGTCCAAGTCGGGTCAACCCACGTCCGCTCCGGTCGGCACCAGCACCTTCCGACTGCTCGCGGCACCCTCGGGAGGCGGGTGGCTGGTGGCCGGCCAGAGCCTGTCGGACACCGAGCACGTCGAGGACGTGCTCGCCACGGCGGAGATCATCGCCGGTCCGATCCTCGTGGTCGCGATGTTCCTCGGAGCCCTGGCCATCGGGCTGCGGGCGTCGGGCCCGGTGGAGCAGGCGCGACGCCAGCAGCTCGAATTCACCGCCGACGCCTCCCACGAGCTCCGCACGCCGCTCAGCGTGATCGAGGCGGAGGTGGGCCTGTCGCTCTCGACGGACCGCCAAGCGCCCCACTACCGGGAGGCGCTCGAGCGCATCGGCGGGGAGAGCAAGCGCCTGCGCCGGATCGTGGAAGACCTCCTCTGGCTCGCCCGGTTCGATGCGGAGCCCCCGCCGCCGGACGACGAGCCGGTCGATCTCGCGACGCTTGCCGAGGTGTGCACCGACCGGTTCTCCGCGGTGGCGCGGTCCCGAGGCATCCAACTCTCGGTCGCCCGCAGCGGAGGCGGTCCCGCCTGGATCAAGGCACCGCCCGAGTGGATCGACCGGCTCGTGGGCGTGCTGGTCGACAACGCCTGCCGGTATGCGGGCCGCGGTGGCGTCGTCCGGGTCTCGGTGTCGACCCACGGCAATCGCGTCAGCCTCTCGGTCGACGACAGCGGGCCCGGCATCCCCCCGGGGGAGCGATCCCGCCTCTTCGACCGCTTTCACCGTGCGACCACCTCCGGAGGAGGGGCGGGGCTCGGTCTTGCCATCGCGGACGCCGTCGTGCGCTCCACGGGTGGCTCGTGGCGGGTCGACGACTCCGATCAGGGCGGCGCCCACTTCGAGGTGACCTGGCACCGCACGCAGCCGAGGGATCCGGCAGCGCCGCCGACCGAGCCACGGCCGACCGCGCCCCCGCCGACCGACCCCCCCGCCAACGAGCCCGGGCTCAAGCCGTCCGACCAGCCCCCGAGGCCGACGGATCGAGCACGGGACCTCTCAACGTCCCGACGCGGTGCACCCTGACCCGACGACGTCGGAGCACTCCGGCTCGGCCAGGTCCAACCCGGCCGGCAGGCCTTCGCCTCGAAAGAGCCCGGACGCCGGCGTCGCGTGCGAGAGTGCGTCGGCCGCGAGGATCATCGCCGCCGACGTGTAGGTGGTGCGCTCCATCGCGGGAAAGGTGACCTGTTCGGGGTACACCATCCCCGTCCAGTAGGAGCCGTCGGCGAGCCGCAGACCCTGGGCCGAGGCGAGCAGCCGGTGCGCCTCGGCCTCCATCCCGAGCGCGTCGAGGGTCATCACGCACTCCGCGGTCTCGGCGGCGGTCACCCAGTCGCCGGTCGAGACGCAGCGGACGCCGAGGCCCTCCATCACGAAGGCCGACCAGCCCTCGTCGATCCTCGCCCGGGCGGCCGCTCCCTCGAGAGCTCCGGAGAGCATCGGGTAGTACCAGTCCATGGCGAACTCGTCCTTCGGCGCGAACGCCCCCGGGTGGTGAGCCACGGCGTGACCCAGCCGGCCGGCCGCCAGCTCCCAGTCGGGGCGGTCCTTGCCGAGGAGCTCGGCCAGGACGACCGCGCAGCGGATGCTGTGGTAGGCGGAGGACGACCCGGTGAGCAGGGCGTAGCTCTCGGGCCGGCCCGCGGAGTCGAGGGACCAGCGCAGGGAGCCGTCGGGACGCTGCCACCGGACGACGAAGTCGATGGCCCGCTCGATCGTGGGCCACATCGAGCGCGCCAGGTCGAGCCGGCCGGTCACCAGGTGGTGATGCCACACCCCGGTGGCCACGTATGCCGTCACGTTGGTGTCGAGCCGCGGGTCCTTGACGCCGACGTCCACGTAGTAGTTGAACCAACTGCCGTCGGCGAGCTGGCTGCGCCGCAACCAGTCGTAGGCCGCCTCGGCCTGCTGATCGAAGCCGCAGACGACGAGGGCCATCGCCGCCTCGACGTGGTTCCAGGGATCGCTGTGGCCACCCGGGAACCAGGGGATCATCCCGTCGCCTCGCTGCACCTCGGCGATGGACGCCGCCGAGGCGACGACATCGGCCGCGGGGAGGATCCCGGGCACGTCGGGGATGACCGCGGTCGCCCGTGGCTGCTCCATCATGCTGCTGCTCCTCGCCCTCTGCGGTCGGCCGCCTGCTCGGGTGCTCTCGTTTCGGCTCCACTGGTCCCGGGGCGTCCGACACGGACGGACGGTGCGCCGCTCCTCTCGGGGCGCGTGCCGTCGCCGGCCTCGGGCTTGCGGAGGTACATCACGATGCTCTTGCCGATGAGCGGGCTCAAGAGCCGGTCCACGGTCCGGGTGGACCTCGGTGCCTGCTCGATGTCCCGGACCAGCAGGCGGTGGTAGGCGGCGACGGCGGGATGGCGGTCGTCGTTCGGGCCGACGAGGCAGCGCAGCCACCAGTAGGGCGAGTGGAGCCCGTGCGCATGGTGATCCGCGAGCGGCACGAGGCCGGCCGAGGAGAGGCGGCTGCGGAGCACGGACCGTCGGTAGATGCGCACGTGGCCCCCGGGGACCTCGTGGTACTCGTCGGAGAGCACCCAGTTGACGACCTCGGGCCCGCATCGGGGCACGGTGACCGCCATGGTCCCGCCCGGGCGCAACACCCGGGAGAGCTCGCCCATGGCCCCCTCGTCGTCCGGGATGTGCTCGAGGACCTCGGAGGCGATCACCCGGTCGAAGGTCCCGTCGGCGAAGGGCAGGTGCACGGCGTCGCCCTGGACCGTGCCGAAGGGCGTGGCCGCGGGGTCGAGCTCGCCCGCCTCGATCATGGCGCCGAACGTGGCCCGTACCCGCAGGACCTCCGCGTGACCCGCGTCGAGCGCCACGATCACGCCCCCGCGGCGCGCGGCCTCGTAGGCGTGCCGCCCGAACCCGCACCCGAGGTCGAGCACCAGGTCCCCCCTGCGGACGCCGAGCCTGTCGTAGTCGACCGTCAGCACGAGCGCTCCAGGGCGTCAGCCGGGACGTCCCCGAGCGGACGGCCCGCGAGCACCGAGCGGTAGCACTCCGCGGTGCCCCTCGCCGTGACCTCCCAGGTGAACCGGCGGAGCACCCTCTCGTGACCCGCCGCACCGAGCCGGTCGCGCAGCGTCGGGGTCGTCGAGCAGCCTCCCGATCCCCTGGGCCAGCGCCCCGGGATCGTCCGGGGGCACGAGCAGCGCCGTCTCGCCGTCGCGGCCGACCACCTCGGGCAGGGCGCCGCCGGTGGTCGCGAGGACGGGGACCCCGCAGGCCATCGCCTCGATGGCCGGGAGGGAGAATCCCTCGTAGAGCGAGGGCACGACGGCGACCTCGGCCTCGCCGTAGAGGCGGGCCAGCTCGGCGTCGCTGATCCCGCTGACGCAGCGCACCGTGTCCGAGAGGGACAGCCGTTGGATGGCCCGGTCGACCCGCCCCCCGGGGCGCGGCCGACCGATCACGACGAGCTCCACCTCCCGCTCCGCCCGTAGCTTGGCGACGGCCTCGAGGAGCGGGACGAGCCCCTTCATGGGCACGTCGCTCGACGACGTCACCATGATCCGCCCGGGCACGGGTCGTGCGCCGGGCACGGGCCGGAACACCGTGTGGTCGACGCCCACCGGGACCACAGTGATCCGCTCGGGAGTGACGCCCATCTGGTCGACGATGTCCGAACGCGAGGACTGCGAGACCGTGACGACGGCGGGCAGCTGCCGCACCACGCGGAGCTGCATGCGCAGGAACCCGAACCAGCGCTGGGTGGTGAACCACTGCCACGGGTTGGTCACGTGGGAGAGCGCGAGCTGCCGGTCCACCGTGATCGGGTGGTGCAGCGTGGTCAGCATCGGCCAACCGTCATGGAGCATCCCGAGCATGCCGCCGCCCAGGCACTGGTTGTCGTGGACGATGTCGAAGCTCGCCCTGCGGCGCTGGAGCTCCTCGCGGGCACGCAGGGAGAAGGCGCTCGGCTCCCCGAAGCCGGCGGAGCACATGATCCCGAGCTCGAGCGCGTCGTAGCGGTCCCGGACCTCCCGAGGGTGGGGGATGCGGAAGGGATCGGGGTCCCGGTAGAGGTCGAGCCCGGGCAGCGGCGTGAAGCCGACCCCCTCGTCGAGCTCGGGCCACGGCTGGCCCGAAAAGACCTCCACGGAGTGACCGAGACGGCGCAGCTCCCGGGTCAGGTGCCGCGTGTACACGCCCTGGCCGCCACAACGGGGGTTTCCCCGGTAGGTGAGGAACGCCACCCGAAGCCCTCCGGGCTCGGGGGGGGCCGAGGGGATCGGTGGCGGCGTCACGATCGCCGCGCTCCGCTCCCACGACTCGCGGGTCTCTCGCCAGCGCTGACGCGGGCTCCTAGGCACGTGGTGCCGCGTTCGGGTACCCGGCCAGGTCAATCATGACCCGACAGCCTCCCCCGGGGCGGGCCTCCGGCGCAAACAGCCGCCTCGAGACCCCCCAGGCAGCGGAGGGCCCGCCAAATTGCGTCAGCCCACGCCGAACCAGGACAGGACGCTCAGAATGACCAGGATGCCGGCGAGGACGGCGACCGAGAGGACCGAGAGCCCGCCGATCAGGCGACCCACCAAACCGTTGGCCGCGTTCCCGAGCAGGCTCCGGCGGTTGGCCAGGACCAGGATGAACATCAAGGTGATGGGCGTGATCACCCCCTCGAGGATCTGGGTGTTCAAGATCAGGTGGATGAGGTTCCCGGGCACGAGGACGACGGCGGAGCCGATGATGATCTGGAGCGTGAACAGCCCGAGGAACAGGGGGGCCTGCCGGAAGCTGCGGGACACGGATCGCTCCACCCCCACCGCCTCGGCCACGGCATAGGAGGTCGACAGGGGCACCACGGCTGCGGCCATGGCGGAAGCCCCGAGCAGCCCCAGGCCGAAGAGCACCGTCGCTGCGTTGCCGGCCACCGGTTTCAGCGCGTCGGCCGCCTGCGCCGCGGACGTCAACGGGCCCGTGCCGCCGATGGCGGCCGCCGTCGCCACGATGATGAAGATGGAGACGAGGTCCGACAGGATGGCGCCGCTCACGGCGTCGAACCTGGCGTAGGGGAACTCGTCGGGCGCGACCCCGCGGTCGACCACGGCGCCGGCCTCGTAGAGCTGGATGTAGGGGGTGATCGTCGTCCCGACGAGCGCCACGCCGAGCAGGATGAAGGCCTTGGAGGCGATGAAGTGCGGCCACAGCGCATTGCTGGCCACCGCCCCCCAGTCCGGATGGCCGAGGAACGCCGCCAGCGGATAGGTGATGAACACCAGGCTCAACAGCAGGAGCACACGCTCGGCGTAGCGGTAGGAGCCGAAGAGGACCAGCGCCCAGATCACGACGGCGGCGATCGGGACCGAGAGATAGCGCGTCACGCCGAAGAGCTCGAACGCGCTCGCGATGCCCGCGAACTCGGTCACCACGAGGCCGAGGTTGGCCACGGAGAAGCAGATGACCGCGAAGAACGTGAGCCGCAGGGAGAACTGCTCGCGGATGAGGGCGGCGAGCCCCTTGCCGGTGAAGACGGAGAGGCGGGCGACCATCTCCTGGACGACCACGTAGGCGATCGTCACGAGGACGATGAAGAACAGGGTGCGGTAGCCGAACTGCGCCCCCGCCGAGGCGTAGGTGGCCACGCCGCCGGCGTCGTTCCCGGCGCTCGCGGCGATGATGCCGGGCCCGAGGGCGCCCAGATAGAGCGCGAGGCGGCCCCACCTGCCCCGAGCGGGCAGGTCGAGGGCGGTGCCGGAGGACGGGGCGTCCGGACTCGCTGACGGCGATCGGGCGGCCCCCGAGCTCATCGTTGGCGCCGCTCAGGTCACTGGAGCAGCTTCGGGAAGTGGACCCGCCCCCGGGCCGGGACCACGGCGTCGAGGAGGTCGTCCGCCAGGATCCGGCCGATCGGGCGACCCTCCTCCTCCACCACGACGACGGACAGCTGCCGGGCCTCGAGCAGCACGTCCGCCACCTCCTCCGCGGTGGCGTCCGCCGTGACGCTCACCGGATCCTCGTCGGTGACGAGGGTCCCCATCTTGGCGTCGGGATCGCTGTGCAGCCCGAGGAGGACGTCGAGGAGCCGGACGTCCTCGATCAGCCTCCCGGCGCGGTCCACGATGGCCACGGCGTCGATGTCGACCTCGTGCTCCCGGATGCGGGCCAGCCGATCGGTGACCTCCGCGATCCGCTCGCCTCGCTCGGCCACGACGAGGGTCGTGGTCATGAAGCCACCGGCCCGGTCCTCGGGGTAGCCCAGCAGCTCGAGCAGCGGTGCGGCCGTCTCGGCGTCCATGCGGGACAGGAGGTCCCGGCGATCGTCCTCGTCGAGGTCACGGAGGGCTTCGGCCGCCTCGTCGGGCTCCATGCGCGCCACGAGCTTGGCCGCGCTCCCCGGATCGGCGTCCCGGAGCAGGGCCGCCAGGTCGTCGGCCTCCATCTCCTCCAGGGCGTCGGCTGCGTCGTCGGCGTCGAGGGTTGCCAGCAGCCGCTGGCGTTCGGGCCTCCGGAGGTCTTCCAGGAGGTCCGCCAGCTCGCCGGGCCGAAGGCGGTGCAACCGGTTGCGCGAAGTGCGGAGACGGACCTCGCGCCGGGCCTCGACGTCGGCCCCTCCTTCGGCGCCCTCCGCGGCGTCCGCACCGTCGGTGCCGTCGGTGCCGTCGGTGCCTTCCTTGCCCTCTCCGTCCGCAGGCTGGCCCTCGTCGCCGAACGACTGGATCGCGGCCCAGTCGATCACCCGGTCGGGTGTGGGGCGCCGTCGCCAGCGGGTGGGCCCGAGCCGGCGCAAGAGGGTCGACACGGAGACGTCGACGCCGACGAGCCGGATCGTGCCGAGCACCTCGGCCAGGTACAGGTCGGCCGCCCGGATCACCTGGACGCCGTCGACGTCGACGAGCTGATGGTCGAGCACGTCGTGGGCCAACATGACCTCGCCGGGCCGCCGGACGAAGTCGCGAAGGTCGAAGCGCGCCGAGCTGAGCAGGATCTGCTTGTGCTCCATCCGTTCGATGGCGGTGGCGTCGACGAACGCCAGGCGGTTCCCGATCCGCACCACGAGGCCGGTGAGCGGCGGATAGGTCTGGCCGTCCGCCCACCGCGCGACCAGGTCCTCCAGCCGGCCGATCTCCTGGCCCGACTGGTTTCGGACGGCACAGTGTACGAGCCCGACGAGGGAGACGATCGACGCCCGAATGCCGGTCGAGGCCAGGATCCGCCGGGTGTGCCTCCGGCCGGTCCGGCCCTCGCCCCCCTCGTCTCGCCGTCGACGGCGCCGGCCCGGCAGTCGGGCGGCTCTCGGGAGCAGGCGGACCATGGCCACGTAGTAGCCTGAACCACGTGGCTCGTGCCACCGTGGCGGCACCACGGAGTGAGCAGGCTGGCATCTTGCACCTTTCCTGCGTGCTCGGTGCAGAGGTTCGCGGGCCCTCGGAGCGGCACGCCGGCCGGCTTGCCGACGTGATCATCCGGCTGGGGGACGGCGGCTACCCACCCGTGACCGGGCTGGTGATCGACGTCGGGGGAAGTGAGCGGTTCGTGGCCGTCTCGAGCGTCCTCGACCTCGACCGCGACGAGGTGCGCCTCGACGTGGCGCCCGAGTCCCTGGGTCCGTTCCAGCGGCGCCCAGGCGAGGTGCTGCTCGCCCGCGACGTCGCCCGCCGGCACCTCATCTACGTGAAGAGCGGGCGGCTCATCCGGGCCAACGAGATCGAGCTGTCCAAGGTGGGCGGGAGCTGGCAGGTCGTGAGCGTGGACCCCAGCTCCAAGCCGACGTTGCGCCGCCTGCTCCCCCGGTCGCTACGCCGGCGGGTGCGCTCGGGCGGGACCATCGACTGGAACGACATCGAGCCCTTCGTCTCCCACGTCCCGACCGCCCGACTCCGCCTCCCCTTCCGCCGGCTCTCGAGGCTCCACCCCGCCCAGCTGGCGGACCTGGTGGAGGCGGCCTCCCACGAGGAGGGCGAGGAGATCATCGAGGCGGTGGGGAGCGACCGAGAGCTCCAGGCGGACGTCTTCGAGGAGCTCGATCCCGAGCACCAGGTGGAGTTCCTCGGGTCGCGCTCGGACGAGGAGGCGGCCCACCTGCTCAGCGCCATGGAGCCCGACGACGCGGTCGACCTCCTGGTCGAGCTGGATCAGGAGCGGCGCCTCCCCATCCTGCAGCGCCTCCCGAGCGCCACCCAGGCCAAGCTGCGCACGCTGCTCAGCTACCACCCCGAATCGGCCGGGGGGCTCATGAACCCGGACTTCGTGACGGTCCCGGCCTCGTCGTCGGTGGCCGAGGCGCTGAGCGCCGTCCGGGACTCCACGGCGCCACCCGAGGCGTCCGGCGTCGTCTTCGTCAGCGATCCCGACGGCAAGCTCGCGGCGACCGTGACCGTGGTGAGCCTGCTGCGGGCGAATCCTGCGGCGCTGGTCGGGTCCGTGAGCGAGCCCGACCCCACGGTCCTGCCTCCCGACGCGGACATCCACGAGGTCGTCCGAAAGATGACGGACTACAACCTCGCCGTGGCGCCGGTCGTCGACCACGAGGGCCGCCTCCTGGGCCAGATCACGGTGGACGACGTCCTCGAGCTGCTGCTGCCCACCGGATGGCGGCGCCAGTACGGGATGTCCGCTCCCGAATAGCTCTAAGATCGAATCTGCAGGGCAGTCGCGATCGGCTGGAGGTCTTGGACCGAAGCCACCGCTGCAGGTTGGTGCAAGTGCGGAGTGCGTGGCACTCGGCGCGTCCGGCGGCCCACCGGACGCCGCATCTTCCCGCGACTGCGAGACCGGGCACGGACGAGGAGCAGCACTGAGCGCCGACAAAGGTTCGCCTCATCAACCCGAGGCGCTCGTGCCCACACCGGGAACCAGCCTCTAGCCGGAGACCGGGCGGCGCGGGCGCCAGCACTGGCACGCGTCATCAAGCCCGGAGGTAACCGGCCATGACCGACAACACGCCGCAGGCCAGCGCCCGCCCCTCCGCGGTCCTCGACGAGGCCCACGTCGGCGACATCCAGGGCGCGCTCGGCACCATCCGCGTCCAGGACGTGGGGTCGCGGCGGACGTGGGGCGCGCGCCTGCTCACCCTGGCGGCCATCGTCGGCCCGGGGATCATCGTCATGGTGGGCGACAACGACGCCGGTGGGGTCGCCACCTACTCCCAGGCGGGCCAGAACTACGGGACCAGCCTGCTCTGGACGCTGATCCTCCTGATCCCCGTGCTCATCGTGAACCAGGAGATGGTCGTGCGCCTCGGTGCGGTGACGGGCGTGGGTCACGCCCGGTTGATCCGCGAGCGATTCGGGAGGTTCTGGGGGCTCTTCTCGGTCGGCGACCTCTTCGTCCTCGACTTCCTCACCATCGTCACCGAGTTCATCGGCGTGGCCCTCGCCCTCAGCTACTTCGGGGTGAGCAAGTACCTCTCGGTCCCGCTGGCCGCGCTCGCGCTCATCGGCATCACCATCTCGGGGAGCTTCCGGCGCTGGGAGCGCTTCATGCTCGTCTTCGTGGCCGCCAACCTCCTCGTCGTCCCCTTGTTCTTCATGAGCCATCCCCGAGCCGAGCCGATCGCCCACGGCTTCTTCGTGCCGGGCATACAGGGCGGGGTCACCTCCACCTCGGTCCTGCTCATCATCGCCATCGTGGGCACGACCGTCGCACCGTGGCAGCTCTTCTTCCAGCAGTCGAGCATCGTCGACAAGCGCATCACCCCCCGGTGGATCAACTACGAGCGGGCCGACACCGTCCTCGGCTCCTTCGTCACGGTCCTCGGCGCCAGCGCCATGGTGGTCGTCTGCGCCTTCGCCTTCGAGCACTCCCCCTTCGCCGGTGCCTTCACCAACGCCGAGGGAGTGGCGCGCGGCCTGTCCCACCAACTCGGGTACACCGCGGGCGCCCTCTACGCCCTCCTCCTCCTCAACGCCTCCATCATCGGGGCCGCGGCGGTCACGGTCGGCACCTCGTATGCCTTCGGCGACTTCTTCGGCGCCCGCCACTCGCTGCACCGGAGCGTGCGTGAGGCCCCGGGCTTCTACGCCAGCTTCGCCGGGCTCATGGCCGCTGCGGGGGCCGTCGTCCTGATCCCCGGCGCGCCGCTCGGGGTCATCACCACCGCGGTGCAGGCCCTCGCCGGCGTGCTGCTGCCCTCGGCCTCGGTGTTCCTGCTCTTGCTCTGCAATGACCGTCAGGTGCTCGGACCCTGGGTCAACCGCCCCTGGCTGAACGCCCTGGCCGCGCTCATCATCGGGGTCCTGCTGGTCCTGTCGCTCATCCTCGTCGTCACCACGATCTTCCCCCATGTCGACGTCGCGGTCCTCATGCTCGCCATGGGCGGCTGTCTGCTCGCGGCCCTGGCCGTCGCCGGGGTCGGCTACGCACGGCGGCGACCCCCCGCCCGGGTGGCTCCACCGTCCGAGCGGCGGGAGACCTGGCGGATGCCCCCGCTCGCGCTCCTCGAGCGACCCACCTGGTCACGGGGTCGGGTCGCCACCATGTGGGCCCTGCGCGGTTACCTGGTCGTGGCCATCGTCCTGCTCCTCGTCAAGGCCGTCCAGCTGGGCGCCGGGGGCCACTGAGGGGCAGCTACCGTCTTCTCCATGGACCTCACCTACCCACGAGAGGCGGAGGAGTTCCGGCCGGTCATCAGAAAGTGGCTCGAGGGCCACCTGCCCGAGGGCTGGGGCACCCCGGGGCTCTCCATGACCAGGGACGAGCGCAGGGACTTCAACCAACGCTGGACCAAGACCCTGTTCGAGGGGGGATGGATCTGTGCGAGCTGGCCCAAGGAGTACGGCGGCAAGGGCCTGAGCCTCATCGAACAGGTCGTGCTCAACGAGGAGTTCGCCCGGGCCGGCGCGCCCCTGCGGGCCGACTTCTTCGGCGACACGCTGGTCGGCCCCACCCTCTTGCAGTGGGGCAGCGAGGAGCAGAAGAAGGAGTTCATCCCCCGCATCCTGAGCGGGACCATCTCGTGGTGCCAGGGCTTCTCGGAGCCCGACGCCGGCAGCGACCTGGCGTCGCTCAAGACCCAGGCCGTGCTCGACGGCGACGAGTGGGTCATCAACGGGCAGAAGGTCTGGACCACGCAGGCCCAGTACGCGGACTACATCTTCCTGCTCGCCCGGACCGATCCGGATGCCCCCCGCCACGCGGGGATCTCCTACCTCCTCGTCCCGATGAAGCAACCGGGCATCGAGGTGCGGCCCATCGAGCAGGTGGACGGATCCGCCGACTTCAACGAGGTCTTCTTCTCCGGCGCCCGCTGCCCGGTCGAGAACGCCGTGGGAGGGGTCAACAACGGATGGAAGGTGGCCATGACGACGCTCGGCTTCGAGCGAGGGTCCTCGGCCACCACCGGGCACCGTCGCTTCGCCCGCGAGCTCGACCGCATCGTCTCGGAGGCCCGCAGGCGGGGTCGGAACACCGACCCCTTGATCCGGCAGCGACTGGTCAGAGCCTGGAGCAACGTCAAGATCATGGAGATCAACGGCTACCGGAGCCTGACCGACGCGCTGCACGGCACCCACCAGGCGGCCGCGCTCGGTGCCTGCAACAAGATGTTCTGGTCGGAGTCGCACCAGGCGACCATGGAGCTCGCCCTGGACATCCTCGGCCCCGACGCCCAGGTGCTGCTGGGCGGGGCCAGGGACGACGATGACGACGATCTCCTGGCCGGCGCCCGACGAGGGCGTTCGGACTATCCGGTCAACGATGTCCAGGCGTCGTTCTTCTTCTCCCGCTCGGAGAGCATCTGGGGAGGAACGGCGCAGATCCAGCGCAACATCATCGGTGAACGGGTGCTCGGGCTGCCCAAGGAGCCCCGCCCCGAGCCGACGGCACGTCGGGCCTAGACCGCCCGGGCGTCAGCCCAGGGCTGGTGTCACGCCGCAGAGGGGGACGACTGCTCCTGGCGGTCGGGCCGGCTCGCGGGCCGCGTCGCACCCTTCGCCGGTAACGTCGTCGCCGTGGCTGCCGGCGCCGTCTGCGCCGGTAGCGGCGGCGCCCCGGGCGGCGCATCCCCCGCCTCCTGCCGGGTCCGCCGCCCGTACCTGACGAACAGCGGGACGGTCGCCAGCACCGTGGCCACGCCTCCGAGGGCCAGGGCCACGCGAGGGCTGGTGGCACTGCTCACCGCCCCGACGATCGGCGCGCCGATCGGTGTCGAGCCCAAGAACGCGATCGCGTAGAGGGCCATGACCCGGCCCCGCATGGTGGGCTTGGAGGAGAGCTGGAGCGAGGCGTTGGCCGTCGCGATGAAGGCGATGCTCGCCGCCCCCATCGGCACGAGCACGACGAGGGCGGAGATCTTCGTGGGCGCGAGCGACAGGGCGAGGATCAGGGCCCCGAACACGATCCCGACGAGGGAGAGCACACGGAGCGAGGGCCGGGCCCGGTGGGCGGTGTACAGACCGCCGAGCACGGCCCCGGCACCCATGGCCGAAGTGAGCGCGCCGAACGTGCCGGCGCCCCCGTGGAAGGTGAAGCGAGCCAGGAGCGGAAGGGTGGTCTGGAAGTTGAAGGCGAAGATCCCGACCACCGCCATGACGAGCAGCGGGTCGCGCAGGCGCGGCTCGCTCCAGACGTAGCGGAGCCCCTCGCGCACCTGTCCCTTGGCCCGCTCGACCGAGCGCCGGTGCCGGAGCTCCGAGGTCCGCATCAGCGAGAGCGCCACGATCACGGCCACGAACGACGCCGCATTGGCCAGGAAGCAGACCGCGATGCCGACCGTGGCGATGAGCACGCCGGCGAGAGCCGGCCCGACGACCCGGGCCGAGTTCATGACGACGCTGTTCAGGCTGACGGCGTTGGGCAGCAGGTCCTTCCCGACCATCTCGGAGACGAAGCTCTGGCGTGCGGGGTTGTCGAACAGGTTGAACACCCCGATCAGGACCGCGAGCAGGTAGATCTGCCAGAGGGTGATCGCACCCGTCAGGTCCAGCAAGCCGAGGACGAGGGCGAGAGCGGCGGCGAAGGACTGGGTGCAGAACAAGACCCGTCGCTTGTCGAGTCGGTCGGCGACGAGGCCTCCCCAGCTGCCGAGCAGCAGCATGGGGACGAACTGGAGCGCGGTCACGAGTCCGAGGTCGATCCCGCTCCCGGTCAGTCGCAGGACGAGCCACCCGAGGGCCACGCTCTGCATCCACGTGCCGGACACCGAGACCACCTGGCCGAAGAAGTAGAGCCGGTAGTTGCGGACCTCGAGGGCCCGGAAGGTCTTTCCGGCGGCGAGGCGAAGACGCGTCACGGTTCCTCCGTGAGGCGCCGCAGGATGGAGCTGGCGGAGTCGAGGACGGCGCGCTCGCCCGGCGAGAGGCTGGCCAGCCGCCGGGTCAGGAAGGCGGTCTTGATCGAGCGGATACGCCGGAGGGTCTCCACACCGTCGGCGCTCAGGCGCACCCTGCTGACCCGGCCGTCCGCCAGATCCGGGGAGCGCTCGAGCAACCCGGCGCCCTCCAGCCCGGCGACGAGACGCGTCATGGTCGGGGGCTGCACCTGCTCCTCGGAAGCCAGCTCACCGAGCGTCGGAAAGCCCAGGCGCTGCACGGAGCCGAGCAGCGAGACCTGCGCCGGAGACAGACCCTCCACCGAGTGCTGGCGCAGCCGGCGCTGGAGCCGCATCACCGCCACCCTCAGCCGGTCGGCCAGCTCCTGCTCGGTGCCGGTGATCACGTCGGAGCTGGTCATGAAACCGAGTATAGCTTAGTTTTGCTAACTAATGACCTCCGGGAACTCCGCCGGGTCCTGGTGCTCCACCGACCGTCCGCCGTCGCCGCCCGTCGGGGTCGCCTCGATACGATCGAGCGAGCGGCCGGGACTCCCCTCGGGGTCGTCGCGTCCCGGCCCTCGAGCGTCGAGGAGGCCCCATGCTGCCCGACTACAGCGAGTTCTCCCAGGCCATCGGACTGGACTGGTATGCCCTCGACCCCAACCTGTCCCTCCTCCTCGACCGGCATCTCCCCGATCCCGAGGACCGCAAGTTCGCCGAGGAGCACGTGGCCGCCTACGGCGCCCTCGTCGGCCAGACGCTGGCCGAGCGGGCCGAGGTGACGGCGGCCCACGGCCCGGTCCTGCGCAACTTCGACCGGTGGGGCCGGGAGGTGGGGTTCGTCGAGCACCATCCCACATGGATCGAGAACAAGGCCGACCTGGTTCGCCACGGCTTCGTCGGACTGGGGCACGCGGCGGGCCGGCCGGTGCCGGCGGCCGTGACGGCCTCGCTCTCGTACCTCGTGAGCCAGGCGGAGACCGCCATCCACTGCGGCCTGGGTATGACCGGTGCGGCCGCCGACCTCGTGGAGCGGCACGGACCGCCCGAGGTGCGCGACCAGATCCTCGAGCGCCTGACCAGCCTGGACCCGGACCACGCCTGGGAAGGCGGCATGTTCATGACCGAGCGCCAGGGCGGCAGCGACGTCGGCGCCAACACCACCCGGGCCGTCAAGGACGGCGACGAATGGCTCCTCTTCGGCGAGAAGCACTTCTGCTCGAACGTCGACGCGGACATCTTCATCGTGCTCGCCCGGCCGGAGGGCGCGCCGGAGGGCACCCGGGGCCTGGCGACCTACATCGTGCCCAGCCGGAGACCCGACGGCAGTCCCAACGGCTTCCGCATCAAACGGCTCAAGCCGAAGCTCGGGACCACGGGCGTGCCGACGGGCGAGGTGGAGCTCGAGGGGGCACGGGCCTGGCTGGCCGGCCGGCCCGACGCTGCAGGGGCGGCCCAGACCGGTCCGGTACCGGATGCCGCCCGCGACGGCCGGGGCATCAACCGGGTGATGGAGATGGTCAACTCCAGCCGCTTCGGCGTTGCCCTCATGGGTCTCGGCATCCACCGGCGGGCCTTCCTCGAGGCGGCGATCTACGCGGGCTCGAGGACACAGTGGGGCGAGCGCATCGATCGCTATCCCCTCGTGCGCGAGACGCTGGTCGACCTCCTGGTCGACCTCGAGGCGGGGATGTCCATCACCTACGAGTGCGCGTCGGCCGTGCGGTTCGCCGCCAGCGCGGAGGAGGGCCGACTCCTGCGCCGCATCCTCATCCCCCTGGCCAAGATGCGCACGACCCGCTTCGCCCTGTGGGCGGCCAGCGCGGCGCTCGAGGTCTTCGGGGGCAACGGCTACATGGAGGACTGGCCGATGGCCCGCCAGCTGCGCGACGCCCAGTGCCACACCATCTGGGAGGGCACCGAGAACATCCTGTGCCTCGACGTCCGCCGGGCCATGCTTGGCGACCACGCCCATCTCGCCCTCGAAGCCCGGATCCTCCAAGCGATGGAGGCCGCGGCTCCCCACCCGGTGCTGGCGCCCGCGATCGACACGGTCGCGGCCTCGCTGGAAGATCTGCGCGCCGCCCGCGACCACCTCTCCTCCGTGCCCGACGACCTGGCGCTTCTCCACTCGCGTCGCCATGCGGAGCTGATGGCCGACACGACCGAGGCGGCGCTCCTCCTGGACGAGGCCGCCTGGTCGCTCCGGCGTGACGGCGACGCCCGTAAGGCCGCGGTCGCACGGCGTTTCGCGGCACGCCGGCTGGCGGAGCGCCCGGCAAGGGGCATCCTGGACGACGATCGCACGGTGCTCGACGCCTTCGAGGCCCTCATCCGCTACGGGCGGCTGGAGCCGGGCGACCTCCCGGCCTGACGGCCCCGGGTCCGCCCGGCGGGTACTAGTAGTCGGCCCTCGGGACGTAGCCGCCGCGACCCATGGCGGCGCTCTCGAAGGGATCGCCCGACTCGTCGACGCCTCCGACGACCTCGGTCAGCCAGGGCAGCCGGCCCATCAAGATGCGCTCCACGCCCCCCTGCAGCGTGGCCGAGCTGATGGCGCAGGAGCTGCAGGACCCCTGGAGCTGGACCTCGACGATCCCCTGATCGACGTCCGCCGACAAGAGGACCAGGTCGCCGCCGTCCGCCTGCACCGCGGGCCGCATGAGGTCGATGATGCCCTGGAGCTCGGCCAGTCGCTCGCCACGCTCCTCGTCGCTCAGGGCGGCGCGAGCCTCCACGGGACTCTCCTCGATCGCGGCGTCGTCCTGCGGGGCTCCGTCTTGCACGGTTCCATTGTGCCGTGCGGCGGGCGCCATCGTGACGCTCCAGCCCCTTTGCCGGGCAGATCCGAACCGAGAGCCGGAGTGGACCGCCCCGCGATCACCCTCCGGCGAGCCCGACCGGGACCGGGGCGCCGCCCGCGACCACGGGGTTCTCCAAGGTGCCGATCCCCTCGATCTCGATGAGCACCCGGTCCCCCGCCCGCAGCCAGGGCGGCGGTTGCCGGCCCGCCGCCACCCCCGCCGGCGTCCCCGTCGCCAGGACGTCGCCCGGTTCGAGGGTGAAGGCCGACGTCAGGTAGGCGATCATCTCGGCGCAACCGAAGACCATGTCCCCCGTCGACGAGTCCTGTCGCAGGTCCCCGTTGACCCAGGTGCGGAGCCGGAGGTCGCCGGGATCGGCGATCTCGTCGGCCGTGACGAGCCAGGGGCCGAGCGGGCCATGGGAATCGAACGACTTGCCCATGGTGAACGTCGGCGTGCGGTGCTGCCAGTCGCGCACGCTGACGTCGTTGATCACCGTGTAGCCCGCCACCACCTCGAGCGCGCGATCCTCGGGGACGTTGCGGCAACGGCGCCCGATGACGAGCGCCAGCTCGCCCTCGTAGTCCACCTGCTCGGAGACCGACGGCACCACGATCGGCTCGCCCGGGCCGATGATGCAGGTCCTCTGCTTGTTAAACCAGTACTGGTACTGGGGCAGTGCCACCCCCATCTCCGCGACGTGCCGGCGGTAGTTCATGCCGATCGGCGAGCACGGTCGGCGGGCTGGGCACCGGCGCCTGCAGGGCGACCTCCTCGAGCGACCATCGCCTCGAGCTGGCACGGACGGACGCCTCGAGCCTCTCGGCGATCCCCGGCTCGGCGAGCAGCCGGTTCATCTCGCCGGGCAGGGCGGCCCCGGGGGCGGAGAGGTCGACCACCTCGTCCCCGGAGAGGGCTCCCGTCCGGGCCTCGGTCCCGGCGCCGCCGGGCGGTAGGAAGGTGACGAGCCTCATGTCCGCAACCTACCGGGAGCACCCCGAGCCCTCCAGGCGACTGCCATGAGCGGGCCGACGCCGTGACCGGCGGTCGGCATCTCACGCTTCTGGGTCATCGGCATGCTCAGCTTCACCATGGGCGTCCAGAACGCCCTGCTCCGCCGGTGGGGGGTCAAGGGACCTGGCCGGCAACGTCATGACGCTCACGCTGACCGGCTGGCTGGCCGACTCGGCGCTCGGTGGCGGCAAGGGGGAGGGCAGCGCGCGCCGGGGCTCGTCCATCGCCATCTTCGTCGCCAGCGCGATCTTCGGCGCCTTCCTCGTCCGCTACGGAGTGATCTGGCCGGTCCTGACCGCCTTCGTGATCTTCACCCTGGCCAGGGCGCCGCTGCTCCGGCCGGTGGACCAGGCGGCGGGCGAGCGGGCAACGAGGACCGTCATCGCGGGGCGGGGAAGATCAAAAGGGCGTGCGTGTCGTCCGAGCTGGCGGGGAAGCTCGGGCTTCCTCCGTAGCGAGCATCGATGGTGTAGCGACCCACCGGGGTGTCTGCAGGCACGAAGTAGCGGGCGCTAGCGGTGCCGTTGGTGATCGGGGCCGAGGTCACGGGATTGCCCAGCGGATTACCACCGTGCAGAACGGTGAAGGTCACCGTGCCCTGGTCGACGGGAAGGCCCCCGGCGCTGACCGCCGCGGTGAGCGTGACGATCTGGACCTTGGTGGAGAAGGGTGCGACGACGTCCTGAGCGGTCGTGGTCGTCGGGGGCTGCTGGTACGTGATGGTCACCAGCCCGTCGCCCCGGCGCACGCCATTGACCATCTCCGACGACGTCGCAAACGGGGTGACGAAGCCCGAGCCGCCGCCTCCGCCGCCCGAGAACGCGGGACCGAAGAAGCCACCGCCGCCCCCGAAGTAGCCCCCGCCGCCCCCGCCCCCGCTGTCACCGAGGTTGGGGAGGCCGTCGTCGCCGGTGCCGCCGGTGCCGGCGGTGCCGTCGTGGCCACCCGATCCGCCCGCGTGCTGAGTGCCGCCCGAGGCGCCGGAACAATCGCCGAGGCGACTGGCGTGGCCTCCGTGAGATCCACCGCCGGAGCCCCCGAGACAGTCCTCGCTGAAACTGGTGCCCCCGCCGCCTCCGCCGCCGGCCACCACGATCCGGTCGCCCAGGCCGAACGCACCGGTGCGGACGTCCGAGGCTCCGCCGCCGCCGCCGCCCGACCTCGCGCCGGGCCCGAACGCGACGCCGCTCTCACCGCCTCCGTTGGCTCCGCCCGGGGCGGGGTTACCCGAACCAGGTTGTCCGCCGACGTTCACCTGGAGCGTCTCTGTCCCACCTTTCACAAGAATCGTGGCCTGTGCCTCGCCCCCCAACCCGCCCGGCGTGCCGTCGGTGCCCGGGCCGCCCTGCGCTCCGTAAGCGAGGATGCTCACGCGCGTGACCCCGGCCGGCACCGACCAATCCGTCTGCCCCGCAGGGAAGGTACAGGTGACGCTCGCCGATCCAGGGGTGCAAGACGGCGGTGACGCCCCGGCCGGAACGGCGAAACTCCCTGCGGCGGCCAGAAGCCCGCTGAGCAATCCCAAGCTTGCGATCCATCCGATGATCCGTTGCCGGTAGCTCATGGCGCGAACCTCCTGGCGCAACCTATCGACGCGGTACGTCTTGGTGCCCGCCCCTGACAGCTCCAGTGGCAGTCGGGCTCTCAGCTCGGGACTGAGATCGGTCCAGTCTCGCTGACTCCAGCGGCAAGCGTACTCGTGGGGGGCCGGGAAATATTGCCTACGTCATGCAAGCGAGCGTCGCCATGACGGGGGAGCCGGGATCGTGGCCGACGGAGCGCCGCGAGGACCGGGCGCGGCGCTTCTCCTCGGGCAATCAGTCCTCGGGCAGGTCCATCGGCTCCGCATCGTTGCGCAGGAGATGGGAGCAACCCTCGAGCACCGGATGGGGATGCTCGTCGTGCAGGCGGTCGAGCGTGCGCTGCATGGCGCTCGTCACCTCTTCGTAGCAGGCGCGCACGATCCTCTCGTCGTCGGCGGCGTCGGGCCCGTACCGGCTCCAGTCGATGGCGTCCATGAACTCGACGGTGATCGAAGACGGGAGCGGCGGGGGCGGCATCACGATCGAGGTCAGCCCGAAGGGCGTGAGCAGGATCGGGAAGGCCTTGATCCGGAGCCGGTTGAGCCCGAGCATGCGGGCCAGGCGCTCCCCTCGGCTCAGCACGACGACCGCATGGTGGGCGCCGTAACCGACGACGGGCACGACCGGTGCACCCGTGCGCAACGCCAGGCGCACGAAGCCCGTCCGCCCGGCGAACATGATCTGGTTGCGCTCCGTCCACGGTCGGCAGGTCTCGAAGTCGCCACCGGGGTAGACGAGCAGCGGGGCCTCCTGCCGGAGGACGCGCTCGGCCTCCTCTCCCCCCGCCGGCACGGCCCCGAGGCGACGGAGGGCCGGTCCCACGAGGGGGAAACCGAACAGCACGTCGTGCGCGAGCACGTAGGCCGGGGAATCGATGCCGCGGCGGGCCGCGATGGCGAGCGCCACCGTCCAGATCTCCGGCATGTAGAAGAGGCAGGAGTGGTTGCCCACGAGGAGCACCGGGCCCGTGAGCGGCAGGTTCTCGGTCCCCCTCACCTCCGGGGAGAAGTAACGCACGTAACGGGAGATCGGACGGACCAGACGACGAATGAAGTCCGGGTCCCGGGGCAGCACCTCGCCGCTCCGCTCGGTCTGGATGCGACCGGCGACCGCTGCAGTGAGCGGAGCAAGCACGCCCCGGTGCTCGTGCGGGGGCGCCACCTTGGAGGGCGCCGTGGCACCATCGCCCCTGCTCCTGCCGTCGACCTCGGGTTCCCTCGCCTTGACCACCGCTTCCATTTCACCACGGGCACGGCGGGCTCGCCCGCGAGAGGTTCGGTACGATGACCGCGGCATGAGCGATACGCCCGACGCCCTGTCGTCGACCATCATGGCTGTGGACTCGGATCTGATGAAGGTCCTCTGCGAGTCCGCCGAGGAGGTCCACGTCAAGGCGGGCGACTGGCTGTTTCACACCGGGGACGTGTCCACGGACATCTTCGTGGTCAAGTCCGGCCGGCTGCACGTCGTGCGCGAGACGACGGGCGAGGTCCTCCGAGTGCTCTCGACGGGAGACATGACCGGGGAGCTCGCTCCCCTGTTGACGACGGCACGCTCCGCGGGGATCCGCGCCCAGCGCGACAGCTACCTCTCTCGGATCACGGCGGAGGACTTCCTGGCGAAGCTGCGGTCGGATAGGGAGGCCACCCTCCACGTGACGACGCAGCTGGCCCGCATCGTGCAGTACTCGCGCCCCTCGGTCGCGCAGGTGCCCTCCGCTGCCGGCGTGATCGCACTGGTCCCCTGCGACGGCGGGGCCCGCATGAACGCGGTGCGGGATCGCTTCGAGCAGCTCTTCGCCCAGGCCGCTCCGCTGCGCGCGATCGATCACACGAGCGCCGACGAGCGCGACGCCCCCGGCCAGATCGTCGAGGCGCTCGAGGCTCGCATCGCCAAGGCGGAAGAGAGCGGGACGCACGTGGTCCTGCACGGTCGCGGGGACGAGCCGCTCACCGGAAGCTGGAACCAGTACTGCGCTCGCCAGGCCGATCGCGTCGTGCTCGTCGCCGACCCGACGTTGCCGCTGCCGGCGGTCGAGGACCGCTTCCGCCACTGCGATCTCGTCTTCGTCCGGGTGCCGGCCCCCGACACGTTGACCGCCTGGTTGGACGCCCTCGAGCCGCGCTCACACACGGTCGCCCTCCCCGAGGACCGGTACTTCGGGCTTGCCCCCGTCGTCCGCCGGGTGCTCGGCCGCTCCACCGGGCTCGTGCTGGCGGGTGGGGGCGCCCGCAACTTCGCCCACATCGGGGTGATCGAGGAGCTGCTCGACGCGGGCCTGGCGATCGACCGGATCGGCGGCTGCAGCATCGGGGCCCTGGCCGGATCGCTCTTCGCCCTCGGGGTCACGCCCGCGGAGATGAGAGAGATCTTCCGCCGGGAGTTCGTGGAGCGGACGCCGCTCAACCGGGGGATCGTCGGGCTTGCCACCCTGCCCCTCCGGCCGTTCCTCCGTCCGGGCGAGGAACGCAGCATCTACGGCAGCCTGCGACACCTCTTTGCCGACCTGCTGCTCGAGGAGCTGCCCAAGAGCATGTACACGAGCACGGCGGACCTCACCACCGGGGAGATCCAGACGGCGCGGCGCGGACCGCTCTGGGAGGCCGTGGCCGTCTCGATGACGATCCCGATCCTCTTTCCTCCTCGGGCGTCCGAGGGCCGCCTGCTCGTGGACGGAGGCATCCTCGACGCCTTCCCCGTGTCGCCGATGACGGCCGAGCTCGACGGCCCGATCATCGGGGTCGCCGGGGCCTCGTCGGCGACGGCGCCGGTCGGCCAGCTCGAATCGGAGCTCGTGCTCACGGGATCCACCGACGTCGCGGCAAGCCTCCCGACCGCCCTCCAGACCCTGCTGCGGGTGATGGACCTCGTCTGCTACAACTCGCCCGGCGTGCGAGACGGGACGTCGGTGCTCATCACGCCCGACGTCGGCACGACGGGGATCACGCAGTTCGAGCGACTCGACGCGATGATCGAGGCCGGGCGAGAGGCCGCCCGCCGAGCCCTGGAGGAGCACGACATGTCCGTGTTCGCCAAGCGCTTCGACGGGGAGCCGGCGCAGCCCACGTGGCTGCTCGACACCCTCGAGGCTCGCCGGGGCACGACGACGCTGACGGGGCGCGCCGCGTCGGCCGTCGAAGTGGCCGTGATCCGGGCCATCGAGCAGGTCGGGTCCCTCTCGGCGGCGGCGGGGATCGGGCTCGACAGCCTCCACATCCCCAAGCCTCCGTCCCTCTCGAGCGTGGTCGACGCCGCCCTCACCAAGGCGATCCAGCAGATCCCCCACTGAGCCGCGCCTCGCGCTCGCCGGCGGCACCCGGCGTCGCGCCCGACGGGAAGTAGAACTGCCGGGCCCACCGCCGGTAGGGGGCGATCGGCCCGTCCCCGGCCGCCAGCGCGGGCCGGGCGAGGTAGCGCTTGTGCTGCCATATGGAGAAGTCCTGCCGCACGTCGTTGGTGTAGGCGCGGCTGAGCGGCGACACCACGAGCGCCGCGGCAAGGGCGGCGGGGACCCGGGAGAGGTCCGAGCCGACGCCGGGCGCGTCACGCCGCCAGGGCATGGACACCGCGAGGCGGAGCTCCACCTCGCCTCGGGCCACCTGGGTGGCCAGGACCAGGAGCCGCATCCGGAGCCGGGGCCACTGCACCCGCACCTCGACCCTCGACCAGCCGAGACCCCAGACGTCGATGTCGTAGGTCGTCGAGATGGCGGGCCACTGGATCCCGGCTCGCCGGCGCTGGCGGGTCATGCCGTATCCGATGGTCAGATGCGGGCCGTCGGTGTCGAGCGGTCTCGTCTGGGCGACGTCGCGGTAGCCGTGGACCACGGAGAAGTGTCCGAGATCCACGCTGTTCTCCGTCGTCTCCTGGGGATGACCGGAGACCGAGTAACGGGTGACCTTCCACGGAGACCACCCACGCATATCGAGCGAGGGGATCTCCCACGCGGGCCCCGTCCCCGGCGGACCAGCCCATGCGACGACGACGCCGCCGATCTCGCGCACGGGCCAGGTTCCCATGATGGCCGAGCGCGGTGCGGCCTTGCCGTATTCGGTGGCGACGCAACGGCCCCCGCCGTCGTAGCGGAAGCCGTGGAACGGGCAGCGGATCGTCTCGCCGACGACCGTGCCGCCGTGACCGACGTGCGCGCCGAGATGGGGGCAGTAGGCGTCGAGTGCGAGCAGCCTGCCCGACTCGGCCCGCCCGACGACCAGCTCGCGCCCGTGGAGGCGTCGCCGCCAGAGGCCCCCGCGCTTGAGCTCGCGAGCCAGTCCCAGTGCGTACCAGCCGGACACCAGGTCCGGAGGGCCCGCCAGTCGGCTGCCGTTGTTCCCGACCACGTCGTAACCGACGGGGTCGTGCCCGACGGTGTCGTTCCCGACGGTGTTGTCCGCGACAGCGTTGTCCCCGACTTCACCAACCACGGGCTGCGCCTCCCAACCTCCGCAACCACTGGTCGACCGACCCCGAGCACCGGCACGACGACCGGCAGGGAGGCTAGCGGCTGTCCGCGACTTCGTCCATGTTCCCCGCCTCGGCGGAGCCGGGCCCCGCGTGGGCGACCGGCGGATGGCTACAGTGACCCGCGATGATCGCCGTGACGATCGCCGACCTGCTCTTTCGGGCCCGTCAATTTCTCATCGCCATCGTCGGCGTCGCGCTCGTACTGGCGATGGCGCTCCTTCTGAGTGGGCTGGCCAACGGCTTTACCTTCGAGATCCAGCAGACGGTCGACGGCTTCGGAGCGAGCAACTGGGTGATGGCGAACGGCGCGCACGGACGCGTGACGTCGGTGGCCACGTTCGCGCAATCGGCCGCCGCAGTGATCCGAAACGAGCCGGGCGTGCGGGAGGCCCAACCGGTCGCGGTCCTTCCGTCACAGTCCACCGAGCTCGGCGGGAAGACCGCCACGCTCAACCTTGCCGGCGTCGTGCCGGGGGAGCTCGGAAGCCCGGCCGTCGCGGCGGGGAACGGGCACGGCTTGGAGGGTCCCTCGCAGGCGGTGGTGGACGCTCGACTCGGCGCGGCGATCGGCTCCACGTTCACGCTCGGCCCGAGGCAGTTCGTCGTCGTCGGCACCGTCAGCGACCGCACGCTGCTCGGAGGGGTGCCCATGGTCTACGTGGCCCTCCCGAGCGCACAGGCGGTCGTGCTGGCCAACCAGCGACTGGTGACGGCGGTCGTGGTGAGCGGAACTCCGGCGCAGGTACCCCCCGGGCTCCAGGTGCTCACGCCCCAGCAGGTGATCGATGCCTCCCTCGGCCAGGTACAGCAGGGGGTCTCGTCGATCAACAGCTCGACCATCCTCATGTGGGTGATCGCCGCCTTCATCGTCGCCGCCCTGCTCTACGTCGCCGCCCTCGAACGTCGCCGCGACTTCGCCGTGCTCAAGGCCCTCGGCGCGTCCTCGGCGGCGCTCTTCGCGGGCCTGATGATGGAGGCGATCATCGTGACGCTGGTCGCGGCCGGCATCGCCGAGGTGATCTCCAACGCCATGACCTTCATCTTCAAGCAGCCGGTGGTCATCCGGCCCTCCGCCTACATCGAGCTCCCCCTGATCGCGATCGTGGTCGGGCTGCTCGCCAGCCTCGTCGCCCTGCGCAGGACGACCGGCGCCGACCCGGCGACGGCGTTCGGATGACCGAGCCGGAGGCCCCCGTGGAGAGCTCACCCGCGGCCTCCCAGCCGGCGCCTGGCGACGCCGAGCTGCAGGTCGAGGAGCTCACGGTCGAGTTCGAGTCCGGTGGGTACCTCATCCGGCCCCTGGACCACCTGAGCTTCACGAGTGGCGATGGTGAGCTGGTGGTGGTCCTCGGCCCCTCCGGCTGTGGCAAGACGACGTTGCTCTCCTGCCTGGCGGGTCTTCTCTCCCCCACCTCCGGGGCGATCCGGCTCGCCGGCCGTTCCATCGGCTCCCTCCGTGGGGCGGAGCTCGCGGCCTATCGCCAGACGACCGTCGGCGTCGTGTTCCAGGCCTTCAACCTGATCCCGAGCCTGAGCGCCCGCGCCAACGTCATGGTCCCCATGCGGCTGGCCAAGATCCCCAAGCAGCGGGCGCGGGCGCGTGCCGACGAGCTCCTCGAGCGGGTCGGCCTGGGCGAACGCTCCAGCCATCGACCCGGTCAGCTGTCGGGCGGCCAGCAGCAACGGGTCGCCATCGCTCGCGCCCTGGTGCACGACCCGCCGCTCGTCGTGGCGGACGAGCCCACCGCCCACCTCGACCACATCCAGGTGGAGGGCATCCTGCGGCTCCTCCGGGAGCTGGCTGCGCCCGGGCGGATCGTCGTCGTGGCCACCCACGACGATCGGGTCACCCAGCTGGCAGACCGGGTGATCGCGCTCGCTCCCCGATTCACGGAGGCCGACCGACCGCCGGAGCAGGTCCGGGTGCCCGCCGGCGAGGTCCTCTTCGAGCAGGGCGACCGGGGCGAGCTCGTCTATGCGGTCGACTCCGGCCGGATCGAGCTGTACCGGGAACGAGGGGACGGTGGCCACGAACCCCTGGTCGAGGTCGTGCCCGGTGGCTACTTCGGCGAGCTCGGCCCGATGCTCAACCTCCCGCGCAGCGCCACCGCCCGGGCCGTGGAGGACAGCGTGCTCACGGCGTACAGCGTGCGGGCCTTCCGCCAGCACTTCCCCGACCGACCCCCGGCCTGACGGCGGTCGGGCCCGGGCAGCGTGACCACTCGCGCCCGCCGCCTGCTCCCGCGCTTCGACGACTGGCAACAACGCCACGGCCCGGTCGCGATCGGCGTGGCCGTGGCGAAGAAGTACGCCGAGGATCGGGGGACGTCGCTCGCCGCCGCCATCACCTTCTACGGCTTCCTGTCCGTCTTCCCGCTCCTGCTGCTGTTCTTCACGGTCGTGAGCCTGGTGGTGGGGCCGCACAGCACCGCAGAGAAGGAGCTCGTCAACTCGGCCCTCTCCCAATTCCCCGTGGTGGGAACCCAGCTCGAGCGCAACATCCGGGCCATCGACAACGGCGAGCCGGCCCTGCTCGCCTTCAGCGCGGTCGGCTTCGTCGCCGGCATCTTCGGCATCATCAACTCGCTCCAGCAGGCGAGCGCCGACCTGTGGGGCGTGCCGCGCAGCCGCGCCCCCTCACTCGGCCTCCGCCTGCTGAGGGGGCTCGTCCTGCTCGGCGTCCTCGCCCTGGCCATCGTGCTCGGGTCCGTGGCCACCGGCGCCTCCACCATCGGCGCACAATTCTTCGGCAACAGCGCGGTCGTCCAGCGGGTGGGCGCCGGGCTCGCCGGGCTGGCCATCAACGTCGGCGCCTACCTCGCCGTCTTCCGGGCCCTGGACGACGGCGGGGTTCCGACCCGCCGCCTCCTACCGGGGGCCCTGCTCGGCGGCGGAGGTTGGACCGTGCTGCAGGCGCTGGGCGGCTACCTCATCGGCCACCAGCTGCAACGGACGAGCGAGCTCTACGGCTTCTTCGCCATCGTGCTCGGCCTCTTGTTCTGGCTCAACCTCGGCACGCACCTCTACCTGTTCGCCACCGAGCTCAACGTGGTCCGGGTCCGACGCCTCTGGCCCCGATGCCTACAGGAGAAGACGACGGCGCCACCTGCCGGCGCCGGAGACGGCACGGAAGACGGCGGCGACACCCCTCAGCGCGCCGTCGACACGACGGCGCCCGATCGCGGCACCTGAGGCGCATCCAGCCGGACACTCCCGTTCGTCTCCGGCAGGCTCACCCATACCGTGTCGCCCTCGGACAGGCGGAGCCGGCGCGCCTCGCCCCGGCCCAGCTGCACCCACGATCCCTCGCCGTCGTCGGAGCTCAGCTCCACCCGGACCTCCGGACCGCGGTCGACGACCGCGGTCACCTTGGCGGCCAGCCCACTGTCGACGGGGAGGCGGTGGAGGACCACGTCGTGCGGCCGCACCCATCGCCCGGCGATCCTCGTGGCCGGGCCGAGGAAGGTCAGGACGAATTCGGTGGCGGGCCGGTCGTAGAGGTCCGAAGGCGTCCCGCTCTGCTCGATCCGGCCGTGGTGCAGTACGGCCAGCTGATCGGCGACCTCCATGGCCTCCTCCCGGTCGTGGGTCACGAGCACGGTGGTCACGGGGTGCTCGTCGTGGAGGCGACGCAACCAGCGACGGAGGTCCTGGCGCACGTGGGTGTCGAGGGAGCCGAAGGGCTCGTCGAGCAGCAGCACGGGCGGCTCGATGGCGAGGGCGCGGGCGAGGGCCATCCGCTGTCGCTGGCCACCCGACAACTGCCCCGGGTAGCGGTCGGCCAACCCGGAGAGCTGCACCACGTCGAGCAACTCGGCCACCTTCGCCCGGATCTCGCGCTTGGGCCGGCGTCGCACCTCGAGCCCGAACGCGACGTTGCGGGCCACCGTCAGGTGATCGAAGGCCGCGTGGTGCTGGAAGCAGAAGCCGATGCCCCGGTTCCTCGCCGGGACGTCCGTCACGTCCCGACCCTCGAGGTGGACTTTGCCGCGATCGGCCCGCTCGAGCCCGGCCATGATCCGCAGCAGGGTCGTCTTGCCGCTGCCGCTCGGCCCGAGGAGCGCGGTGAGCGAACCCGTCTCGATCTCGAGGTTCACATCGTCGACGGCAACGGCATCTCCAAAGCTCTTGGTGAGCGATCGGACGGTGACGCCCATCTTGCTACCTCCTTGTGCGCGGTGATCCGGCGGAGAACGAGCAGCACTGCGAGCGACACGATGGCCAGCAGCAGTGCCGCGGTGTAGGCCCCGACAGGATCGAGGTCGTCGATCTGCTGGGCGACGAACAGGGTGGCGGTCTGGGTCTTCCCCTCGATGCTTCCCGAGACGACGCTCACCGCTCCGAACTCACCAAGCACCCGGGCGGTGGTCAGCGTGACGCCGTAGATGAGGCCGGCCCGGATCTGGGGCAGCGTGACCCGCCAGAAGATGCGCCAGGGGCCGGCGCCGAGCGTGGCGGCCGCCTGCTCCTTCTCGATGCCCACCTCGTGGAGTACGGGCAGCACCTGGCGCAGCACGTAGGGCAACGCGACGAACGCGGAGGCCATGACGATGCCCGGGACCGAGAAGATGACCTGGATGCCCCAGCCCGAGAGCGTCTTGCCGAACCATCCGGTGTTGCCGTAGGCGAGCACGAGGGCGAGGCCCACGACGATCGGCGACATCGCGAGCGGGATGTCGACCGCCGCGTCGAAGAGCCACGAACCCGGGATCCGCCGGCGGGCCAGCAGCAGCGCCACCCCGACGCCGAACACGGTGTCGAGGGGGACGGCGATGGCCGCCACGAGGAGGCTCAGCCAGAGGGCGTGGAGGGCGTCGGGCGTCGTGATGGCGTGCCACGAGGCGGCGAAGCCCGAGGCGAAGGCGCGGTAGACGATCGACCCGAGCGGGACGAGGATCAGGAGGCCCAGGTAGGCCACGACGCCGATACGCAGGACCCAGCGCGACGTCATGGCGCCGCCCATAGACGGAAGCGCCGGCGCACCAGCCCGAGCCCCAGCAGCACCACCAACGCGATGGCGATGAGCAGCACGGAGACCGCGGAGGCGGCGGGCAGCTCCCCGCTCTGGCTCAGCGAGAAGATCCAGGAGGACGACACCTCGGTCTTGAACGGCAGGTTGCCCGAGAACAGCACGACCGATCCGTACTCCCCGACCGCCCGCGCGAAGGCGAGCCCCATCCCGGCCATGAGGGCGGGGACGAGGGCGGGCAGGATGATCCGGCGGAACACGGTGTGCGGCCGTGCGCCGAGCGAGCTGGCCGCCTCCTCCTTTTCCCGGTCGAGCGCCGCGAGCACCGGCTGGACGGCCCGGACCTCGAAGGGGAGCGTCACGAAGGCGAGCGCCATCACGACGGCGAAGCGCGTACCGGCGGCGTTGAGGTGGAAGGGGCTGTGGGGACCGTAGAGGCTGAGCAGGGTCAGCCCGGCGACGACGGTCGGGAGGGCGAACGGCAGGTCCACGACGACGGCCAGGAGGTTCTTGCCGGGGAAGTCGTCACGCACCAGCACCCAGGCGGCTGCGAGGCCGGCCACCGCATTGAAGATCGCCACGATCGCGGAGCACGCCAGCGTGAGGCGCAGCGCCGCCAGCGCCTCGGGCTGGGTGATGGCGGCCCAGAACCCCGACCAGCCCCCCTTGAACGCCTGGGTGACCACGGCCGCGACCGGCAGCAGGACGAGGAGCGAGAGGTACGTGACCGCGAGCGCCGGACCCCCGGCCCTGCCGACGATACGTAGGCCGCCGCGCACGGCGTCAGCTACTGGCGGTGGACACGCCGAGGCTCTGTTCGTCCTTGGCCACGATGCCCGTCGTCGGGTCGAAGAACTTGGCGCGCGCCGTCGTCCAGCCTCCGAGGTAGTCGATCGTGAAGAGGCTCTTGGGCTGGGGGAAGTTGAACTGCTTGGCCACCGAGGCGAGGACCGGGCGGTAGCCCTGCTGGCCCCAGACCTTCTGGCCGGCCGGCGAGAGCAGGTAGGAGACGAAGGCCTTGGCCGCCCTCGGGTTCTGCGAGCTCTTGAGCACGGCGATCGGGTTCTGGATGAGGATCGTCTGGGGCGGGATGATCACCGAGATCGCCTCGCCCGACCGCTGGGCGTACAGCGCGTCGTCCTCGTAGTCCAAGAGCACGTCGCCCTGGCCGCCGAGGAACGTCTGCAGCGCGGTGCTGGCGCTGCTCGGCTGGGCCACGGTGTTCTTGAGCAGCGAGTCGAGGTAGGTGGAGGCCTGCGATTCGCTCTTGCCCTGCTTGAGCTGGGCGCCGTAGGCGGCGAGCAGGTTCCACTGGGCGCTGCCCGAGCTGAAGGGATTGGGGGTGATGACCTGGACGCCCTGCTTGGTGAGGTCGCTCCAGCCGGTGATGTGCTTGGGGTTGCCCTTGCGAACGACGAAGGCCACGACCGAGTTGGTCACCATGCCCTTGGTGGCGTTCTGGTCCCAGGAGGAGGAGACGAGACCCGCCTTGACCAGCTTCTCCATGTCGGGCTCGAGCGAGAAGTTGGCCACGTCGGTCGGCAGTCCGTTGGCCACCGCCGTCGCCTGCGTGCCCGACGGCCCGTAGGACTGGCTGAAGGTGACGCTGCGTCCTGCCGACGTCTTTCCGAACGCGGTGATCAGCGCGGAGTAGGCGGGCTTGGGTGTCGAGTAGGCGACCAAGGTGACGCTGCCGGACGGCGCCGCGCCGGCGGGAGCAGCGCCGAGCACCCAGGCGGCGACGAGGGCCGCGGCCCCTGCCGCGACGTAACGGGATCGAGAGAGGTGGCTGAGCATCCCGGATACCTTACTAACCCGATCGTGTTTAACACAATCATGGGATTAGTGGATAATCACCAGAGGTGCCGGCCCCGGTCCCGGAAGGAGGAGATTCGTGGTGGTCCCGCCCCTGGGCGGGGCTCAGCAGGCGGCGGCCCGCTCCAGGCAGGGTCCGAGATCGTCGAGGGTCCGGGCGACGTCGTCGGGCGACGGCGGGAACACGAGGGCCGAGACTGCGTCGGCTCCGGCTGCGGCGTAGGCCTCCACCCGGTCCGGCGAGAGCTCCTGAAAGTACGGGCAGACCGTGACGTGGACGTCCGACCGCTTGCGGCCCTCCTCCGCCAACAGCGCCTCGAGGCGGGCCAGCGGCTCGGCCAGGCCCTCGGGGGGACGGTTGAAGGTGTGCCAGCCCTGGGCGAAGCGAGCGACCCGCCGGAGGGCCGCTTCGGTCTCCCCGCCGATGTGGACGGGCGGATGGGGATCCTGGCGGGGCTTGGGGTCCAACCTGCAGGGAGCGAGGGTATAGAAGTCGCCGGCGAAGCTCGGCACCTCCTCGGTCCACAGGGTGCGCAGCAGGCCGATGTACTCGTCGGTCCGGGCGCCCCGGCGCGGCCACGAGCCCCCCACGGCTTCGAATTCCTCCCTCAACCAGCCCACCCCGACGCCGAAGTCGACTCGGCCGCCCGACAGCCAGTCGACCGTGGCGACCTCCTTGGCCGTGTACACGGGATTGCGTTGCGGGAGCAGGCACACCGCCGTGCCGAGCCGGATCCGCGACGTGACCGCGGCCATGTAGGAGAGGGCGTTGAGCGGCTCCAGGATGCCGGTGCCCGGAGCGGTCGGGATGCGCCCGTCCGGCGAGTAGGGATAGCTCGACTCGTACTCGTCGAAGAGCACGACGTGCTCCCCCACCCAGATCCCGCCGAAGCCGCGCTGCTCGCCCTCGACCGCAAGGCGAGCGAGGAGCTCGCCGGTGCAGAGCGGGCTGGCGGTGGGCACCCAGAGATCGAAGCGCATCTTCCTACGATGCCAGACCGCGCAGGAGGAACTCGAAGACGTCCTCCACTTCCGCGTCAAGGGGCCGGGCCGACGGGTCTCCCGCCCTCACGGTCATGGCGCCGAACAGCTGCTGGCCGATCAGGGCACCGGCCCGCGCCGGGTCGATCTTGCGGAAGTCCCCCCGGGCGATCCCCTCGGCGACCAGCTCCTCCAGGAGGCTCGCCATGTCCAGGCCGATGGCCGAGAGCTCGGCTCCGACCGCCAGCCCCGCCCGGTCTCCCGACCCCTGGAGGGCCATGGCCAGCCGGAAGAAGGCGGGGCTCTCGTCGATGACCCGTAGGACGCCGTGCACGACGGCCCGCAGGCGTGCCACCGGCTCGTCGCCCTCGTCGGGTCCCTCGGCCAGCTCCTCCTGGAGCTGGCCGTACATCTGCTGGAGGCAGGAGCGCAGCAGCTCGTCGCGGCCCGAAAAGTAGACGTACACCGTCGAGCGGGCCACGCCTGCGGCCGTGGCGATCTCGTCCATCGACACCTCGGTGGTGCCCCGCTCGCCGAAGAGGCGCCGCGCCTCGTCGATGATCTGGTCGCGCCGGTAGTCGCGGATGACCTCCTTCAGCCCCTCGGGCGATCGGCGCGCCAAGTGGGTCAGGCTCCCACGCGCGGCGCCGAGGGCGTGAAGGCGACCGGGAGGTGCTTGACGCCGTTGATGAAGCGCGACTGCAGCCGCTGGATGTCCCCGTCGGGACGGATGTCCGGCACGCGGTCGAGCAGGTGCTCGAACATCACCCGGATCTCCATGCGGGCGAGGTTCGCACCCAGGCAGAAATGCGGGCCGCCGCCGCCGAAAGCCATGTGCGGGTTGGGGTCGCGGGAGATGTCGAAGCGGTCGGCATCCGAGAAGGCCTCTTCGTCCCGGTTGGCGGAGGAATGGAAGAAGACGACCTTGTCCCCCTCCTTGATCGGCACGCCGGAGATCTCGAGGTCCTGGGTAGCGGTGCGCCGGAAGTTCATCACGGGGGTGACGAAGCGCAGCATCTCCTCCACGGCGGGCTTGAGGAGGCTGCGGTCGTCGAGCAGGCGCTGCCACTGGTCGGGGTGATCGAAGAACGCCTGCATCGCGCCGGAGATCAGGTTCCGGGTGGTCTCGTTGCCCGCCACCGTGAGGAGCATGAAGAAGAGGTCGAGCTCGAGCTCGGACAACCGCTCGCCGTCCACCTCCACCTGTGTCAGGACGCTCATGAGATCTTCGTGGGGGCTGGCCTGCTTGACCGCGTACTGCCCGGCCGCGTAGGCGAAGAGCTCCATGGCCGCGTCCGTCGGCACCGAGTCGGGGTCCTGGTATTCGGGATCCTCGCTGCCGACCATGCGGTTGGACCAGTCGAACATCTTGTGACGGTCCTCGTTGGGCACGCCGAGCAGCTCGGCGATCACCACGAGGGGCAGCTCCGCCGCCACCTCGGTCACGAAGTCGCAGGAGCCCTTCTCGCAGACCCGGTCGATGATCACGTCGGTCTCGCGGTGGATCCGCTCCTCCAGGGCGTTGATGGTGCGCGGGGTGAAGCCCTTGTTGACCAGCCGCCGGTAGCGGGTGTGCATCGGCGGGTCCATGTTCACCATCATCATCTGCTGCTGGGCGAGGTCCTCCTCCGGCATCTCGTAGACCATCGAGGACTTGAGGTACGAGGAGAACCGCTCGTAGTCGCGGTTGACCGCCACGCAGTCGGCGTACCTCGTGACGGCCCAGAAGCCGGGGCCGTCCTGCTCGTCGTTCCAGTGGACGGGATCGTTGTGCCGGAGCCAGGCCAGGTACTCGTGGGGCACGCCCGTGACGAAGGTGCGGGCATCCGCCAGGTCTACCTCGGTGATCGGCATGTTGACGCTACCTCCAGTCCATCGGACACCGTGTCCGATTTCTCGGAGAGCCTATCCGTTCTTTGCCAGCTCGTTAAACGCGACCCCCCGGTCCGGGCGGGGCTCGCCGGGCAGGCCGAGCACCCGTTCGCCGATCACGTTGCGCTGGATCTGGTCGGTCCCACCGCCGATCTTCACGCCCCACTGCGAGAGGAACTGCTGCTGCCAGAGGCCGTCGGCCAGGGCGTCCTTCCCCTGGAGCATGCCGGCCGCGCCCTCCATGGCCAGGGCCAGGTCGCCGTTGCGGGACACATGCTGGGAGATGGCGAGCTTCATCACGGAGCTCTCCGGGCCGGGCAACTGGCCCTGGCTCAGGGCGGTGCGGACGCGCAGGCCCATGTACCGGAGCAGCTCGGAGCGGATGTAGCTGCGGCTCAGCTCCTGGCGGACGACCGGGTCGCCCGCACTCCCGGTCACCCGGGCCAGTTCGGCCAGGTCCGAGAAGCTGATTCCGCTCGCGCTGCCGCCGATCAGGGTGCGCTCGTTGGCCAGGGTCGTGCGCGCCACGGTCCAGCCCCCGTTGGCCTCCCCGACGACGTTGGCCGCAGGCACGTGCACGTCGGTCAGGAACACCTCGTTGAAGTGCGCCACACCCGTGGCCTGCACCAGGGGCCGCACGTCGATGCCGGGGGTCGACATGTCGACGAGGAAATACGTGATGCCCGCGTGCTTGGACACCGTCGGGTCGGTCCGGGCGAGGAGGATGCCGAGTTGGCTGTGGTGCGCCCCGGAATTCCAGACCTTCTGCCCGTTGACCACCCACTCGTCCCCGTCTCGGACGGCGCGCGTCGTCAGCCCGGCCAGGTCCGAACCCGCACCCGGCTCGCTGAAGAGCTGGCACCACACCTCGTCGCCGCGCAGCAGGGGCTCCAGGTACCGCTTCTTCTGCTCCTCCGTGCCGTGCGCGATGAGCGTGGGACCGACCATGCCGATGCCAACGGCGAAGGCGCCGGCCGAAACGTCGAAGCGGGCCTGCTCCTGGTCGAAGATCATCTGCTGGATGGGGGTCCCGCCCCGGCCCCCGTACTCCGCCGGCCAGGTGATGCCGGCCCAACCCCCCTCGTAGAGGGTGCGCTGCCACTCCTTGCTGCGCCGCACGCTTTCGGCGGCCGCCTCCGGGCTCGGATCGTGATACAGCGAGAGCTTCATCTCGCTGCCCTTCTCCTTGGCGTGCGACTCCAGCCAGGAGCGCGCCTCGGCACGGAAGGCCGCCTCCTGCGGCGTTTCATCGAAGTCCACGGTCTCGCCTCCTCGGCTCGCGGGTTCCCGTGCGCCCGCCCGGGTCCCCGTCCCTCTTGCGAATCAGGGCGCGCCGTCCTCCAGATGGCCCACGTCCAGAGACCGTACCGGCACGCCGAGCTCCGCGAGAAGGTCGAGGCTCACGTGCACTCTTCCGGTGCGGGCGGGCTCACATCGACACAGGGCCACGGCCGCCTCGACCATGGCCTCCATTCGCTCGATCTGGTCCTCGGTCAAGGTAGCCCCGACCAGCGCATTCGCACCCTCGGACAGCACCGCGGCGCGGGGTTCGAGCGTGTTGACCCGGACCCCCGTCCCCTGCAGCTCCTTGGCCAAGGCCACGGTCACGCGGTTGAGAGCCGCCTTGGACGCGCCGTAGATGCCCATCGAGCTCGGCGCCCCCCCGATCGGGTCTCCCGGTGGGGCAGGCTCGGGGAGTCGGCCGGTGGCGCTCGACAGGTTGACGATCCAACCCTCGCCGGCGGACACCATGCCGGGGATGGCGGCCTGCATCAGGTCGATCGGCGCCTGGAAATTGATCTCGAAGGTGAGCCGGCGCCGGCGCAGCGGGTAATCCACGAGCGGCTGGTAGATGGCCGCCGCGGCGTTGTTGACGAGGATGTCGATCGGTCCGCCCAGGCCCTCCGCAGCCTCGGGCACGAGCCGGCCCCGCCGGCCCTCGTCGCCGAGGTCCGCCACGAGCGTCAGGACCCTCACGCCGTGCCCCTCCAGGCGCTCCCGGGTCTCGCGCAGGCTCCCCGGCAGCGTCGGGTGAGACTCGGCCGTGCGGGCCACGACCGCGACGTCGGCGCCTTCCGCGGCCAGCCGCCGGGCGATCCCCGCACCGATGCCCCGGCTGGCGCCGGTCACGAGGGCCCGGCGGCCCGCCAGGGGTCGGCTCACGGACGGGCGGGGAGGTCGAGCTGGAACAGCCGGGCGGCGTTCTGACCCAGGAACTTGGGCCAGACCTCGTCGCGCAGCGGGACCCCGGGCATCTCCGAGAAGATCCGCTCGAGGCTCAGCCCCATCGGGTAGTAGCCGGCGTACATCACCTTGTCCGACCCCCGGGTGTTGGCGTAGTCGATCACCTTGGCCGGGTAGTAGCGGGGGGCGAACGCCGAGGTCATGTAGTGGAGGCCGGGCCACTTGAGCATGAGCTTGACGGCGAGAGCCTCCCAGGGCTCGGCGCCGTGACGCATCACGATCTTGAGCTCGGGGAAGTCGTAGCAGACCTCGTCGAAGTGCGCGACGTCCTGGCAGGCCGACGGCACCCGGGGTCCGGCGATGCCTGCGTTGACGATGATCGGGATGTCGAGGTCCACGCAGGTCTGGTACACGGGGTAGTACTTCGCGTCCGACACGGGCACCTGAGGATGGCAACCGGCCGGGAAGCTCGTGACCGCCTTGATGCCGTGCTCGTCGTGTGCGCGGCGGATCGACCGCACCGCTCCCGTCACGTCGTTGGGATCCACCTCCAGGCAACCGACGAAGCGATCCGGGTGCTCGGCGAGCGCTCGCGCCGAGTCCTCGCCACCGACGCCGATCATGCCGATGGCGATGCCGAACCGGTCCATCAGGCCGAGGGTCACCCCGATCGGGTCCTCGCCCTCGGGCAACTTGTTGGGCACCTGCTTGAACATGTACTCGACCGGGAACTCGGCATCCCTGCTGTCCTCTCGGAGCATCGGACGGAGGAAGTGGTACTGCTTGTAGGCCTCCATCTTGGGAAAGCTGATCATGAGGTCGACGATCGGGACGTCGGTGGGCATCGGCACGGCCGGTGAGGCTACCCCCGTTGATGAACTCGATCAAATAACTCGGTCAACTATCTCTGCTAGGGTGCCGGCGTGTCCCGCGAGGACCTGTTGCGACGCGTGTCCCAGTCGATCACCCGCGTGGGGCGCATCGGCAACAGCCGGGAGGCCGCCCGGATCCGGGCCGAGCGTTCCGGGTTGCTCGTGTCGCGGCCCGGCGTCGCCGTTCTCGCCGCCCTGCATGCGGGGGGACCGATGCGTTCCTCGGAGGCTGCCCGCCGCACGGATCTCGAGGCGCCGCTCGTCAGCCGTGAGCTGCAGAAGCTCCTCAAGGAGGGCTACGTCACGCGCCGGACGGACGACACGGACGGGCGCGCCGGCATCCTCGAGCTGACGCCGTCGGGCACGCGGGCGTTCCTCGCCTACCGCGCGGCCACCGACGAGATCGTCGCCGAGACCTTTGCCGACTGGACCTCTGCCGACCTGCACGTCCTGGCCGACCTGTTGGAGCGGGTGGCCGTCGACTTTGCACGAGTCCCGGAGAACGGCGCGTCGGGCGACGCGGGGGACGCGCCGGGCGGCCACCAACCGGGCCTCGTGAGCGATGCCGGCGTGGTGAGCGAGGATGGACCCGCGACCCGGACGGGGCGGGGGGCCAGGAGGTCACGATGAGCGATTCCGACAGGCCGATGTTCGATCTCCGGGGCCGGGTCGCCCTCGTGACCGGTGCCGGGCAGAACGTGGGCGCCGGCATCGCGAGGGCCCTGGCTCACCAGGGTGCCACGGTCGTGGTGAACGACCTGTTTCCCGAACGGGCGCAACAGACCGTGGACTCGCTCGACAAGGCGGGCCTCCGGAGCGTCGCCGCACCCTTCGACGTCACGCAGGCCGCCGAGGTGCGGCTCGCCATCGACAAGGCCACGTCGGTCACGGGGCCGGTCGACATCCTCGTCAACAACGCCGGGGTGCCGACGGGGATGGCCACTCGACAATTCCGTGACATGGCGGCCGACGAATGGGCGCCCTACGTGGACCTCAACCTCTACGGCTCGCTCAATTGCATCTCCGCCGTGCTCGACGGCATGTGCGACCGGGGTTGGGGGCGCATCGTGCAGATCTCGTCGGGAGCCGGGAGGGTGGGCCTCGCGCTCGGCATCTCCCTCTACGGGGCGGGCAAGGGCGCGATCGAGGCCTTCGTGCGGCACCTCTCCCAGGAGGTGGCCCGCACCGGAGTGACCGCCAACTGCGTGGCACTCGGGCTGATGGACACCGTCCCTCCCGAGCGTGCCGCGGCGACCGCACGGCGCGTGCCCATCGGGCGCCTCGGCACTCCCGAGGACGTGGGCGCGGCCGTCGTGTACGTCGCGTCGCCGGAGGCGGAATGGCTGACCGGGCAGACCATCCCCCTCAACGGGGGGATCATCACCGGCTGACCTCGCGCGGCGCCGGGGGCGGCGTGATCAAATGAGGCGATGGCATCCAACGTCATCGGAGGACCCCTCGAGCCGTGCGGGCACGATCCGCTCACGGGCTTCTACCGCGACGGCTGCTGCAACACGGGGCCCGAGGACCTCGGCGCGCACGTGGTGTGCGCGCGCGTCACGGCCGAGTTCCTCGCCTTCAGCAAGGAGAGGGGCAACGACCTGAGCACCCCCCAGCCCGCACTCGGCTTTCGCGGGCTCGAGCCCGGCGACCGCTGGTGCTTGTGCGCGGAGCGCTGGCAGGAGGCCCTCGACGCCGGTGTGGCACCGGACGTCGTCCTCGAAGCGACCCACATCCGGGCCCTCGAATGGGCGAGCCTCGGGGACCTCCGCCGTCACGCCACCTCGTAACCCACGTCCAGGGCCGGGCGCGCCATGGACGGCGCCGGCCCGACGTCGCTCGCCAACCACAGGTGCATCGCGGAGAGGGCCCGCCACGGACGCCACCTCTCGGCCAGTGCCTCGAGGGTCGCCGCGGGCAGGACCTCTCCCGGCCCCGCCACCGATCGGCGGAGGCCGAGGTCGCCCGCCGGGAAGGCGTCGGGCTCACCCGCCCGCAGGGCCACGTAGTGCGCCGTCCAAGGGCCGAGGCCGGCCACCTCGGTGATCGACGCGACCAGCTCGTCGAGGTCGACGCTGCGATCGAGCCGGATCCGGTCCTCGCTCACCGCCCGGGCAAACGCCCGGACCGCGTCCTGGCGCCCCGCAGGAAGGCCCAGCCCCCCGAGGTCGGCCTCCGCCACGGCCTCGGGAGACGGGAAGGTGTGCGTGAGGCCCAACGCCTCGAGGCCGGAGACGGGCGAGCCGAGCCGATCGACGAGCCTTCCCGCAAGGGTGGACGCACCCGCCAGCGTGACCTGCTGACCGAGGATGGCCCGGACCCCGGTCTCCCACGGGTCCCACGTCCCGGGAACCCTGAGGCCGGGTCGGGCCGACAGCAGCGGCCCCACGACACCGTCGTCGCCGAGGCCGGCGGTCGCCCCCTCGAGGTCGGCGTCGAGACCCGGGATCCGCCGGGCCCGCTCGACGATGTGGATGAGCCCCTCCCAGTGGGGGAGGTGGGCCCGGAGCACCATCTCGCTCCCTTCGTCGCCGGCTCCCGACGGCTCGAGCTCGAGGACCCCCGGATCGCCGTCCACGACGATCGTCCGCCGGTAGACGTCGCCCGCCACGGTCTCCACCCCGGGGATGGCCCGGCGGTCGAGGTAGCGGACGAGCGCGTCCCAGTCCAGCGCCCCCTCGAAGGGCAGGCGCACCGGGAGCCCGCCGTCGGCCACCAGCCGGTCGGCGTTGCGGCGACGAGCCCGGAGCTCCCTCGGGGGTGCGCGGAAGACGTCGAGGCAGGCGCGATTCAGCTGGCGCACGCTGCCGAAGCCCGAGGCGAACGCCACGTCGGTGATCGTCAAGTCGGTGTCGTCGAGCAGCCGGCGCGCGAAGTGTGCGCGCCGGCTGCGCGCCAACTCGTCCGGGGTCAGGCCGAGGTGGGTGCGGAAGAGGCGCCGCAGATGGCGGTCCGAGAGACCGAGCCTCGCTCCGAGCTCGGCCTCGGTCCCACCGTCCAGCGCACCACTCATGATCAGGTGCACGCCTCGGCAGACGAGCTCGGAATGGCTGCGCACCGGCGGGAGAGGTGACCGGTACGGCCGGCAGCGGAGGCACGCACGGAACCCGGCCGCCTCGGCGGCAGCAGCGAGATCGTACGTCTCGACATGGTCCGGACGGGGGCGTCCGGGGCATCCCGGTCGGCAGTAGATGCCGGTGGTGGTGACGGCGGAGAATGACGGCACGCCACAAGGCATACCAGTCCCCAGCCCCGCCGATCGGACAGATCCGGACACGGCGTGGACCCTGTCCGGATCCGTCGCAACCGGCCGTCCCCGGCAGGTCAGACTGGCGACGATGACCAGTACCACCACAACAACCGAGTACTACGCGTACGTCGACACGCCGTTTGACCGTCTCCTCCTCGTCGGATCACGACGAGCGCTGACCGGCCTCTACGTCGCGACGCACGAGGCCTGCCCCACGATCGAGGACGACTGGGCGCAGGACGAGGACGGCGAAGAACTCCGGGGTGCACGCGAGCAGCTCGACGAGTACTTCGTCGAGCGCCGCACGACGTTCGACCTGCCGCTCGAGCCCCGGGGCACCGATTTCCAGATGGCCGTCTGGCGGGAGATCGCGACCATCCCCTACGGAGAGACCGTCAGCTACGGCGGTATCGCGGATCGAGTGGGCCGGCCGGGTGCGGCCCGGGCGGTCGGCGCCGCCACCGGACGCAACCCGATCTCGATCGTGATCCCCTGCCACCGGGTGGTCGGCTCCGACGGGAGCCTCACCGGCTACGGGTGGGGATTCGACCGGAAGATCTGGCTTCTCGAGCACGAGGGGGTGCTCGATTGACCGGCGGGCACGAGGGCGTGCTCGGTTGACTCAGTCGAGCGAGAACTCTGCGGAACGACCCGGATAGACGATCAGGGGTTCCTCGCGCACCATGACGGTCAGGGGCTGGGCACGTTCCCTGCGGATGCCGATGCGGAGGCGCTCCTGTGTCAGGTCCAAGGACAACGGGCGACCCCGGAAGGTCAGCCCCATCGAGAGGCTCGTCACCTCCGCCGGCATCGCCGGGTTGAGCCAGAGCGTCTCGCCTCGGGCCTCGAGGCCCGTGTAGCAACGCTGCAAGAGGTCGACCGCCCCCGCCATCGCCCCGAGGTGGATCCCCTCTCGGGTCGAGCCGCCGCGCGTGTCGATCATGTCGACCGCCGAGGCGGCCAGGAAGTACCTCCAGGAGGCCTGGCGATCCGCCCGGGACTGGACCCAGGAGTGGACGACGCGCGAGAGGGTCGAACCGTGCGTGACCCGGGCGGCGTAGTAGTTCACGGTGCGCCGGATCGTGTCGGCCTCGAGGCCGTAGCCCATTCGAGCCAGCACGCTGCGAAGCTCCTCGGCCGACAGGAGGAAGAAGAGCATGAGGACGTCCGGCTGCTTGGCCACCTGGTAGCGGTTCACCGAGTCGCCCTGCGCGTCGAGGATCAGATCGAGTCGCCCGATGTCGCCGTAGCGCTGCCGGTACTCGCCGAGGTCGAGGGGCTCCAGGGCCTCGTAACCGGCAAACTGCGAGATGACCCCGTTGTGGAACGGAACCTCGAGACGACGGGAGACGACGTCCCAGCGCGCCAGCTCTGCGGGCTCGACCTCGAGGCTGTCGAGCGTCTGGGTGAGACCTTCGCCCTCGAGGAGGGCGACGAGCTCCTGGGTCCGCCACAGCAGCCATGCGGCCATGACGTTGGTGTAGGCGTTGTCCGTCACCCCCGGCTCCTCGGACCACGGATACCCGTCGTGGAACTCGTCGGGACCCATCACCCCCTCGATGTGGTAGCGGTCCCGCTCGTCGGCGGACCCTGCGTACGCGGCAAAGAACCTCGTCACCTCGACCATGAGCTCGAGCCCCGGTCCCGAGATGAACTCGAGATCCCCGGACACCTGCCAGTGCTGCCAGGCCTCGTAGGCGATCGCCAGGCCCACGTGACGCTGATGTCCGGATCGGTCGGGCATCCACCGGCCCGACAGGGGATTGAACAGGAGCGGCGCCGTCTCGTCGCGCCCGTCGCTGCCGCTCTGCCACGGGAACATCGCACCGCGGTACCCGGCCGCCGCGGCCGCCCGGCGGGCCTCGGGCAGGCGACGTCGCCGGTAGGCGAGGGCGGCGCGGGCAGCGGAGGGGAACCGGTAGTTGAGCACGGGGAAGAGGAAGAGGGTGTCCCAGAAGACGTGCCCGAGGTACCCCTCCCCGTGGAGGCCTCGAGCGCCGAGCCCGGTATCGAGTTCGTCGATATGGGGGGAGGCCACCTGCATCAGGTGGAAGAGATGAAAGGTCATCGCCTCGCCGGACTGGCTGCCGTCGGTCAAGGTCGTCCGAGCCTTGTCCCACAGCTGGCCCCAGATCCGGCGATGGCCGGGCACCAGATCGTCGAACTCGGTGACCCCGTCGACGAGCGCCCGCGCGCCGAGGAGCGGCTCGGAGATCGCACGGTCCTTGGAGGTCATCACCGCCACGACCTTGTGCAGGCTGACGCGCTGCCCCGCTTCCATCGGGAGCGAGAACCCGGCCGCAGGGTACCCGGACCTGCTCGCGTCGCCCCACTCGTGACTCACGCCGGCGGGGGTCAGGTGGCAGCGGGCGGCGACGGCCACGACCACATGCGACTGCACCGTGCGCACCCGGACCCAGACCTCCCCGGATGCCGTCGAGCTCTGGTCGACGAGCTCGAGGTGGCGGTGCGAGAGGAGCCGCTCCTCGAGCGTCTCGTCGACGTCGACGTTCGCGTCGATCCCCGAAACGAGCTCCAGTCGCCCCGACCAGTCCACCGGCACCACCGTCAGCTCGAGCCCCATCAGGTGCGGCGTCGCCATCGAGACGATCCGCCGCTCGACCAGCCGGGTACGCCGGCCGTCACCGTCGGCCACGAGGCAGCGCCGCGCGAGCGTCCCTGCGGCCAGGTCGAGGTCGACGCGGTGATCGACGATGACGTGCTTGTTCTGGGTGAGCCAGGGGCCCTCGTCCCAACGCAGGTCCACGGCGAGCCAGTTGGGCACGTTGACCAGGCTCTCGAACTCGACCTCCCTCCCACTGACCTCCGACCGGAGCCGGTTGTAGAGGCCGGCGACGTAGGTGCCGGGGTACGAGACGCCGTCGTCGGAGGCCCAGGGGCGGGCCCCGCGGGTACCGATGTAGCCGTTGGCGAGGGTGCACAGGGTCTCCACCACGCCCTCTTCGGGCGGTCGCGGATCCCGGAAGCGCAAGCGGGTGTCCCGCGTCGCCGGGCCCGACCCGACCAGGGACAGATCGCCCAGGTCATTCACCACGATGTCCGCTCCGTGCTCGCGCAGCGCCGAGCCCTGCCGCTCGCGGTCGACTCCCGTCACGAGCGCGAAGCCGCCCCGCCGACCGGCCTCGACGCCCGCCTGGGCGTCCTCGAACACGGCGGCTCGGCCCGGCTCCGTGCCCAGCCGGTGAGCGGCCTCGACGAAGAGCGCGGGATCGGGCTTGCCGGGAAGGGCCATCGCGCGGGCGACCTCTCCATCGACGCGGACGTCGACGAGGGAGGTGAGGCCCGCCGCGTCGAGCACCTGTGCGCAGTGGCTGCTCGCGGACACGACCCCGATCTCCACACCCTCGTGCTGGAGGCGCTCGAGCAGGCGGACCGACGACGGGAAGGGCCGAGCGCCGTCGCGGTCCAACAGCGCGAGGTAGCGGGCGTCCTTGTCGGCGGCGATGCCCTGGACCGTGCGCGCCTCTCGGGGGTCGTGCGGGCTGCCCTCGGGCAGGTCGATCCGCCGGTCGCGCAGCACGTTGCGCGCGCCGTCCTCTCGACTCTCGCCGTCGACGAGCGAGCGGTAGTCGTCCTCGGTGAAGGGCGGCACTCGATCCGGCACGACGGTTCGGTCGTCGAAGAGCTGGTCGAACACGTCCGCCCAGGCGCGCTGGTGGAGCGAAGCCGTGTCGGTGAGCACGCCGTCGAGATCGAAGATGCAGGCATCGATCCGATCGAGATCCAGGACCCGGCCCGCCACGTCGTGCCGGCCTTGGCTCATCGAGCTCGGCGCTCGTGATAGCGGACCGCGGCTCGCCACAGGGTCAGTAGGACGATCGAGCCCGCGACGACGCAGGCTACGACCACTGCAGCCCCGGGCGGGGGGAATTCGATGCCGACGATGTTGCGGCTGAAATGCGATACGAAGAGCAACGCCACCGCGCCCGCCATGCAGACCAACAACGCCACGCGCAGCGGGCGGAGCGGCCTGGCGACCAGGATGAGCACCCACAGCCCGACCGCTATCAACGCCAGCATGGCCGCCGTGCGGGCCTCGACGATGGTGGCACTCGGCCATGCACGCACGATGGCGTAGCTGGCGAAGGTCGCTACCGCGGCGGCGACGCCCGCGGGGATCGCGAACCACAGCACGCGGCGGGTAAAGCCCGGAGAGGCGCGGGGGGCGCCGGCGGCGAAGGCGAGGAAGAACCCGGGGACCCCGATCGTCACCGTGCTCACGACCGTGAGGTGCCGGGGGAAGAAGGGGTATTGGACCGCGGTGATCGCGACCGCCACCGCCAGGATGGCGGCGTAGGCGGTCTTCGTGACGAAGAGGTTCGCGACCCGTTCGATGTTGGCGATGACCCGCCGACCCTCCGCCAGGACCTGCGGCATGGCGGCAAAGGAGCTGTCGAGAAGCACGACCCGGGCCACGGAGCGACTGGACTGGCTTCCCGATCCCATGGCAATGCCCAGGTCGGCCTGCTTGAGCGCCTGCACGTCGTTGACGCCGTCGCCGACCATCGCCACGACGTGCCCGCTCGACTGGAGCGACCGCACGGCCTCGAGCTTCTGCTCCGGTCTCACCCTCCCAAAGACGTTGGTCGCGTCGAGGGCGGTGCCCATGGACGCACCGCCGCTCGCGAGCTCCGCCGCGTCGCAGGGCGCGTCACCCACGGCGATGCCCACCTGACCCGCAACGGCGGCGACGGTGTTCGGCGCGTCGCCGGACAACACTTTGACCGTGATCCCCTGGTCGATCAGATAGCTCACCGTGGTGGCGGCGTCCGATCGCAGGGACTCGCTCAGCACGAGCAGGGCCACGGGTTCGAGGCTCGCCGGGAGCATCGGCCCGTCCATGCTCCCGGCGCTTGCGGCGAGCAGGAGCACGCGGCGCCCCGCGGCCTGGGCGGCGGCGGCCGCAGCGCTCAGCGCGTCCGGGAGCGAAGGGACGATCATGTCCGGCGCGCCGAGGATCCAGCTACCGCGGTCGCCGAACGAGACTGCGCTCCACTTCCGTTCCGAAGAGAAGGGCACCCGTGTGCTCACGCTCCAGCCCGGCGGAGCGGGGAACCGCTCCGCCAGCGCGTGGATCGTGGCGTTGGGAGCCGGATCGGACGCGGCCAGGGCGCCGAGCGCCGCCTCCGCCACCCCCTCAAGTCCGCCGATCACCCGGAGGTCGTGGACCTCCATCTCGGGAGAGGTGAGGGTGCCCGTCTTGTCGATGCACAACACGTCGACCCGGGCGAGCCCCTCGATGGCGGCGAGCTCTTGGACCAGCACGTGGCGACTGGCCAGGCGGATCGCGCCGGCGGCGAAGGCGATCGAGGTGAGCAGCACCAGGCCCTCGGGAACCATCGCCGACACCCCGGCCACCGACGCTCTCAGCGCGTCGGCAAGTGACTGGTTGCTCCGAAGGAGCTGGCTCAGGACCAGGCCGATGCCCGCAGGGACCATCACCCACGTGACCAGGCGCAGGATCTCGTTCGTGCCCTGCTGGAGCTCGGAGCGGATGAGGCTGAACCGCCGGGCGTCCGACTCGAGCTGGGTGGCGTAGGAGGCGTCGCCGACCGCCGAGGTCTTCACCCGCCCGGTGCCGGCTGTCACGAAGCTGCCGGAGAGCACCTCGTCGAGCGGCGCCTTGACGACCGGGCGCGACTCGCCGGTCAGCAGAGACTCGTCGAGCTCCAGCCCCTGGCCTTCAAGGACGACTGCGTCCACCACGACCTGGTCGCCCGGGTGGAGCTCCAGGACGTCGTCGAGGACGACCTGGTCGACCGGGATCTCGGACAGCTGCCCCGACCGCAGGACCCGCGCGTGCGGCGCCGAGAGGATGGCGAGCCGCTCGAGCTGCCGCTTGGCCCGCAGCTCCTGGAACACCCCGATGGAGGTGTTGGCGACGAGCACGGCGCCGAAGAGGGCGTCCTGGGGTGGCCCGACGATCGCGACGACCACGAGAAGGCCCCCGAGGATGGCGTTGAACCTGGTGAGCAGGTTGGCCCGCAGGATCTGGCCAAGGGTCCTTCCGTTCTCGGCGGGCGTCGTGTTGATGAGGCCCGCGGCGATCCTCGCTTCGACCTCCTCGGGTTCGAGCCCTCGGGAGGTGTCCGCTTGGATCGCCCCCGCGGCGGACGTGCCAGCGGCGGACGTGCCGGCGTCTGACGTGCCTGTGTCCGACGCGCCTGCTCCCACCGGATCAGGCCACCGCCCCGATCCGGTCAGGCGTAGGTTCCGACGCGCCGGCGGCGCGCCGTCTCGAGGTCGACACCTTCGGCCCGGCAGCGTTGGGCCTCCCTCGCGGAGAACCCCGCCTGGTGCCAGAGCAAGCCCTCGACCGTCGCGAGACCGACGTGCGTCCACGCCTCCACCGTCTTGTCGAGCGCGGCCTTGTAGTGCGAGACGAAGCCCGGGGCGAAGCCGTCGCCGTGCGCCAGGGCGGCCTCGAAGGGGCCGAATCCGAGCTCCTCCCAATCGGCACGGCCGTCCCGCTCGATCCCGGCCTCGTCCCACGTCATCGGGTCCGGACGGGTGGTCGAGGTCGCGTCGGAGGCCGAGCCGGGGGCGGCGCCGGAAGCGGCGTCAGGAGTGGCGTCGGGAGTGGCGTCGGGAGCGCCGTCGGAAGTGGTGCCGGACATGGTGCGCCAAGCGTAGAGCCCCGGGAGGCTTCCCCCGTCAACGGGGACCTTCGTCCCTGGTCGATCGGCAGTCCCCTCCGTACCGTGTCGGGAGGAGGTCAGAACCGTCATGTTTCCCTTCCAGATGGCTCCACTGGTCGGCAGCGTCGTCAACTTCGACACCCCCGGCCGCTACGTGCACTGGGGGTTCATCCAGCTCTCGGTGGCGAACTTGGTCGTGATCGCGCTGATGATCGTGGTCTTCGTCCTGGCCATCCTGGTCCCGTTCCGACGGCACCGGGAGCGGGAGAAGTGAGCAGCCGCCCCACCACGGAGGCCCCGGCGGCGACGCAACCCGAGGACGCCGCCCAGCTGACGGCCCGGCTGCGGGAGAGCGCGCTGCGCGCCCTGCCGCCCGAGCGCCTGCTCCCCGATCGCCAGCCGGCCTATGTCGCCTCGTGGATCTACGTCTTCGGCGTGTTGACGATCGCCGCGCTGGTGCTGATCATCGCCAGCGGCACCGTGCTGGCGATCTTCGGCCCGTCGTGGTGGCACGTGTCGAGCGTCGGCCACTTCGTCAACTCGCTCCACCTGTGGAGCGTCGAGGCGTTCTTCTTCTTCATGGTGATCCACCTGTGGGGGAAGTTCTTCATGGCGGCGTGGCGCGGTCGCCGGCGTTTGACCTGGGTCAGCGGTGTCGTGGCCTTCGTCATCTCCATCGCCGCGGCCTTCACGGGCTACCTCTCACAGCAGAACTTCGATTCGCAGTGGATCAGCACCCAGGCCAAGGACGGGATCAACGCGACCGGCGGTGGGGCGCTCTTCAACGTCTTGAACTTCGGCCAGATGCTGATGTGGCACATCATGCTGCTCCCACTCGTGGTGGGGCTGGTGGTGGTGCTCCACGTCCTCCTGGTGCGCCGGCATGGCGTGGTGCCTCCGTTCGAGGACGACCGGGACCGCCCACCGACACATGCGACCGGAACGTCCTCGGAGAAGGCGGCATGAGCACCGCCGAGGGCGGGCCGACGGCACCCTCACAGACCCGCCGGCGGCGCTTCAAGCCGGACCGTGACGTCCGCGAGTGGACCGGCGCCTACCGGCCCTACGACCTGGTCAAGGAGTTCCTCGTTGCGCTCCTCGCGGTCGCGGTCCTCGTCGTCGTGCTCTCGGTGCTGTTCTCGTCGCCCGACGACCACCCCGTGAACGTGCGCTCCTGGTCGAACGCGCAACCCATCGACTTCGCCCAGACGGCCATCACCGAGCTCGACGGCACGAGCGGGACCGCGACCTACGGGCCCCCGTACAACGACGCCAACCCCGGCTCCACCCAGTCGATCGGCCCGTTCTCCCCGCAGAGCTGGGCCGGGGTGCACCATCCGGTCGACACGCCGCAGGACTTCGTGATCGGCCCCCTCCGCACCCTGCCCGACCGGCCGGGCCTCGATGCAGCGATCAACACGTACACGTCAGCCACCAGCACCCAGCAGGCCCGCTGGACGGCCGCCTACGAAAAGGCCGTGGCCCACGCCTCCTTCGACCGCGGCCTCCTCGTGGTTCCCTTCGGCCCCTACGGGCCCGTGGGACCCATGATCTCCTCGCTGACGGCCATGGCCCGGAGCGGCGCGCTCGACGGCGCACTGCTCGGGACGCCGCAGTTCTACAACACCAATTACACCAAGCCGCTCCTCTTCCTCGCGGACGGCAACTACCTCGCCAACCTCGGTCACGCGCAGCACCTGCAGGGTGACCAGTGGGGCATGATGAACGAGACCGGCAACTACCCGGGGCAGAGCTGGCTGTGGCTCTACACGCTCTGGTACCAGGTCCCGCCGATGAACTCGTCGCCCAATGCGGACCTCCAGGTCTGGGCCATCATGATGGCTCTGACCCTGCTGCTCGTCCTCGTGCCCTTCATCCCCGGCCTGCGCTCGATCCCCCGATGGAGTCACGTCTACCGGCTGATCTGGCGCCAGCACTACCGCGACCTGCGCGCCGGTCCGAAGGGGGGCGCGCCCAGCGCGGCACCGACAGCGCGCTAGCGACCGACCCGGGCGCGGCTCACCCCTCGAGCAGCTGGTCGAGGCAGGTCGCGGCGGGATTCTCCAACCAGATGTTGTGGTCGTCGGGCATCAGGCCGCGGGCCACCGTCCGGTTCATCACCCGCACCACGATCACCGTGTAGCGCAGCGCGGCGAACATCTCGTACAGCCTCGTGTCGCCCACCACCCTGCCGCTCGACGCCTCGTAGAGATCCCGCTGCTCCTCTCGGCCCGGCTCCCCCTCGAGCCGCGGCGCCCCGACGACCTCGTGGCTCGCACGGTCGAACATCAGCCACCAACCGAGGTCGAGCTCCAGCGGGGCGATGGCCGCGGCCTCGAAGTCGGTCACGCACACGCACCGGAAGTCGCGCCAGATCATGTTGCCGGGGCGCGGGTCCCCCCAGCACAGGACGGGCGCCGAGCCGGCCGGAAGGTGGCGCTCCAAGATGTCGAGGGCCGCATCCATGCCCGGGTGCCGGCGCCCGCGGAGCTCCTGGGTCCCCCAGGTGCGCCACAGCTCGAGCTGGCGCGCCAGCGTGGGCGGCACGCCGGTGGGGGCAAGCCAGCCGAGTCCGGCGGCATCCCAGTCGACGTCGTGGATGGCGGCCAGCACTCGCACCCCATCTGCGATCATCGTCCGACGTTGGTCCGGTCGGGCCTCGGCGAAGAATCCGCTCACGGTGTACGGCGGGTCGACGGTCGGCACGACCCCGTCGACGAACTCCATCACGAAGAAGGGTGCTCCGACGACGCTGGCGTCCCGGTCGGCGGCGACGATGGGCGCGAGCGGGACGGACGGCGAGGCCGACTGGATGGCCTGCATGACGCGACGTTGCCATTCCACCTCGATCTGGAGCCCGGAGACCTGAGGGGGGTAGACCGGCGGATCGGCGCTCTCCGACCGCAGGACGAGCCGGCGCGTCGTCGGGCCGGCGTCGCCGTCGTAGCTGGCGCAGAAGATGGACGTCTCGGCCGAGTAGCCGATGCTGCTCGGCTGGGAGACGTCGGTGACGCGCACCGGGCCCCGGGCACCCACCCTCGTGGCCAACCAGTCCCCGAGGCGGGACCAGCGATCCGCGGTCGGAGCCAGTTTCTCGTCTTGATCGTCGGGCACCGGCGACCCTCAGCCGTTCGTTTCGCGGTTCGCCGGATCGGCGAAGAAGCGCCGGGCCCCGGCGGCCGACCAGTTGTCGTGGTCCTCGCCCCAGCCCCGTCCGCCGTCCCACGACCATTCCGTGAGGCAGTTCCACGTGAACAGGTTCGGGTTGAGGTGCAGGCCGATCCGGTTGACGGTCCGACCCTCGGCCTCGAGCGTGCGGCCGAGCTCGTCGGTCAGCTCGAGCGACACCGCCGAGGGCGCCCCGCCCCGGCGCCCCAGCACCTCCCGGCGACCGCTCGCCACCTTGGCGTACTCGCCGTCCCGCAGCAGGTACCCGTGGATGGCGATACAACCGCCGCCGAAGTCCATCGTGATGGCGTGGAAGCCGTCTCGATCCGTGCCGGTCGCATAGCTGTACCCGCCCCGCTTGGCTCCCGAGCTGTGCAGGTCGGCGCCGAACTGCGATCTCGGCCCCCACGAGCGGTCGCGCATGCCGAAGCTGTCCACGGCGATCTCTTCTCCGTCGAGCACGATCCGTCCCGTGTAGCGACCGGGCTGGTCGATATGGGACTCGCCCAACCGGTTGGGCGGGCAGACGCCGCGAAAGACGAGCTCTACCTCGAGGCTGCCCTCGTCGGGATCGCGGTAGCCGAGCTCGTAGACGGAGAGATCCTCGACGCAGCGATAGCGGATGCCGTTGGGCAGCTCGATGTCCGACAGCGGGGCCTCGGGGATCCGGAGGTGCCAGAAGTTCTTGAAGTAGCGCACGTTCCACGGCTGGTCGCCGCTCTCGTCCCAGGCGTACGCGCCGGCGGCGCACACCCCTTGGTTCAGCTGAAAGAAGGGGTAGAGCTGCGCCGACAGGCGCCGCTCCGGCACGGCGAAGGTGAACCAGCAGGTCTCCGTCCAGTACGGATCGTCGCTCGTGGGCAGCGTGGAATTCGTCGTCTGGGTGAGGCACGCCGGTGAGTGTACGACAACGCGTTTCAGAGCGCGTTGCGACCGTTTACCCGGATTTCACCCACGATCCCGGCAGGGGGTGTTGACTTGGCGCATGGCCCTCGCCCGCCAGCTGGACGGCGCAGACGTCGGCCGCGCCGTCACGCTCGACGACAAGTACGAGGCCCGCACCGGGAGGGTGCTCATCTCTGGGATCGAGTCGCTCGTCCGCCTGGTGCTCGAGCAGCGCCGGCTCGACGAGGCACGGGGTTTGGACACCGCGGCGTTCGTGAGTGGTTACGAGGGATCGCCGCTCGGCGGCTTCGACCTCGAGCTCCGTCGGGCGTCGCAGCATCTGGACCGGCTGGGCGTGGTGTTCCAGCCCGGACTGAACGAGGAGCTTGCGGCGACGGCGGTGGCCGGGACCCAGCTGCTGGGCGAGCTACCCGGGAGGCGCCACGACGGGGTGGCGGCGTTCTGGTACGGCAAGAACCCGGGCCTCGACCGGGCCGCCGACGCCATTCGCCACGGCATGCTCTCGGGGACGGCCCCGCTGGGCGGGGTCGTGGTCCTCGTCGGCGACGACCCCGACTGCAAGTCCTCGACGCTTCCGAGCTCGTGCGGGCCGATGGTCGCCAGCATCGGGATGCCCCTGCTGGCTCCCTCCGCGGTCGAAGAGATCGTGCCGCTCGGGCTCCACGCCCTCGCCCTGTCGAGGGCGTGCGGCGTGTGGACGTCCATGCAGATCGTCAGCGACCTGGCGGATGCCGCCGCCACGGTGGAGGTCGAGGATCCCGCCCTGGTCGTCCCCGCCCCGCTGCGCTCGCGCACGCACCGGCCCGCCACCCTGCTCGGAGCCGCGGCGCGCGCCGCGGAGGAGGACCTCTTCTCGGTCCGGCTGCCGGCGGCGTCCGCCTACGCCGCGGAGGCCGGTCTCAACCGCACGACCATCGGCTCGCCGGGAGCGCGGCGGGTGGTGCTGGCCGGCGGGATGGCCTACGCCGCGGTGCTGCGTGCCCTCTCGACGCTCGGCCTGGACGACGCCGCGGTGTCCCGGTTAGACCTTCGGGTGGTCCAGCTACGCATGCTCTGGCCCCTGGACAGCGCCGGGGTGCGCCACCTGGTCGGCGACGCGGACGAGGTGCTCGTGATCGAGGACAAGGGTCCGTTCGTGGAATCGCTCGTCAAGTCGGCCCTCTACGACGGCTCCAGACGACCGGTCGTACTCGGATCCCAGGGCCGGGACGGCGCCCCCCTGCTGCCGCGCCACGGCGTCGCGACCGCCGGGGCGGCGGCCGAGGCGCTGGCCGTCCTCCTCGGCAACGATCTGCCGGCCGAGGCGCGCCACCGCCTCGAGCGCCACCGCCCACGTCAGCGCCTGACCCTCCTGCCCGCCGAGGCGCCGCGTCGCACCCCGTTCTTCTGCTCCGGCTGCCCCCACAACATCTCCACCCGCGCCGCCGGCGACCAACTCGTGGGCGTCGGGATCGGCTGCCACACGATGGTCCTCTTCGACGAGGACCGACGGGGACACCGGATCGGCTCGACACAGATGGGCGGCGAGGGCGCGCAGTGGATCGGGCTCTCGCCGTTCACCGACGATCCGCACTACTTCCAGAACCTGGGGGACGGCACGTTCTTCCACTCGGGCTCCCTGGCCGTCCGGGCCGCGGCGGCCGCCGGGGTCGATATCACGTACAAGCTGCTCTTCAACGACGCCGTGGCCATGACCGGGGGGCAGCCGGCGGTGGGTCGCATGGACGTACCCGCGGTCGTCCGGTGGCTCGCCCTCGAGGGCGTGAAGAGGGTCGTGGTCACGACGCCGGAGCCGGAGCGCTACCGGGGGGTGTCGCTCGACCCCGTGGCCGAGGTCCGCCACCGCGACGAGCTCGACGCCGTGCAGCGGGAGCTGGCGGCGATCTCCGGGGTCACGGTGATCCTCCACGACGACCGCTGCGCGGCGGAGAAGCGGCGCCGGCGCGCCCGGGGCATCGAGCCGCAGGTCGCCCGTCGCCTCTTCATCAACCGCCGGGTGTGCGAGGGCTGCGGCGACTGTTCGGAGAAGTCCACGTGCCTCTCCGTGGTGCCCGTCGACACGGATGACGGACGGAAGATGGCGATCCACCAGGGTTCGTGCAACCAGGACTACTCGTGCCTCCTCGGCGACTGCCCGTCGTTCGTCGAGGTGATCGTGAAGCCCGAGGGGAGGACCCGGAGCGGCCCCGCGCCGAGCCCACCCGTCGCCCTCCCCGAACCGCCCGAGGTCGACCACGGCGCAGAGGTGCTCGTCCACATGCCCGGCATCGGCGGCACCGGCGTCCTGACCGTCTCGCGGATCCTCCAGATGGGGGCGCACCTCGACGGACTGCAGGCGGCCAGCGTCGACCAGACGGGCCTGGCGCAAAAGGGTGGGCCCGTCATCTCCGACGTCCGCATCGCCTCGCGCCCCGTCCGGGGGTCGGTCCGAGCGACCGTCGGAAGCGTCGACCTCCTCCTCGGTATGGACCTGCTCGGCGCCTCCGAACCGGCCGCGCTCGAGCTGGCCGACCCGGAGCGCACCGTCGCCGTCGTGAGCACGTCCAGGGTCCAGACCGCAACGATGCTGACGGACCCCCGGAGCGCCTGGCCCGAGATGGCATCGATCGCCGCAAGGATCGACGGGAGGACCCGGCAGGCGGACAACCGCTATGTAGACGCCCAGTGGATCGCCGAGCACGTCTCCGACGACCACCTCGCCGCCAACGTCGTGCTCCTGGGCGCAGCGTTGCAGCTCGGACGCCTCCCGGTGACGGCCCGTTCCCTCGAGCGCGCCATCGCCCTGAACGGCGTCGCGGTGGAGGAGAACACCGCGGCGTTTCGATGGGGCCGGGCCGCCGTGGTCGATCCCGACGCGGTGCAGACGGCGCTGGAGGGGCCGACCAGCCCGAAGGGCCCCCCACCCGAGGTCCGCCGCCGGGCGGCCCGGTTGCTCCGCGATCTCGACGCGACCGCGCTTCCGCGGCCGGTGGCGGACCTCCTCGCCGATCGCGCCGCCGACCTCGTCGACTACCAGAACGTCGCCTACGGCCGGCGCTTCGTCACGGCGTCGTTGCGGGTGGCGGCCGTCGAGTCCGCCCGATGCCCGGACGATCGGATGCCGGTCACCACGGCGTTTGCCCGCGGGCTGCACAAGCTGATGGCGTACAAGGACGAGTACGAGGTGGCGCGCCTGCACCTCGATCCCGACGAGCGGGCTCGGCTCGAGGCGGAGCTCGGCCCCGTCGCGCGTACCCGCGTGCAGCTGCACCCGCCCTCGCTGCGGGCGCTCGGGCTTCGCCGGAAGATCGACCTGGGTCGCCTCGAGCAACCGGTCCTCAAGGCGCTGCGGGCGTCGCGGCGGTTGCGCGGGACGTCGCTCGATCCCTTTGGGCGCGCGGCGATGCGCCGGACGGAGCGGGCGCTCATCGACGACTACCAGGTGCTCGTCGGCGAGGCCCTCCGGCACCTCGGGCCCGAGACCGTCGACTGCGTCGTCGCCGTGGCCGCCCTGACCGACGAGGTCCGGGGCTACGAGTCCGTCAAGCAGGCGTCGATCGATCGCTTCCGGGCCATGGCGATCGATCGGATGGGGGCACTCGCCGGACCCGAGGGCACGGCAGGAGCGGGGGGCACGGCCGGTGCCGGCGGCAGGGTAGGGTCGGAAAGCGTGCCCGGATCGGCCCGGGGGCGGCGCTGATGGAGAGGCGCTAGGACCGGGCGCCGCCGTGGCGGTGCAAGAGGAAGGTGCCCGTCGCCCGGCTGACGATCTCGTCGGAGGCGCCCCGGACGGTGGCCTCCCCGTAGGCGACCTGGCGGGCCAGACGGACCACCTCCCCTCGCAGCCGGTACCGATCGCCGCGGAGGGCCGGACGCATCGTCTCCGTCTTGAGCTCGAGCGTCGCCCGGGTGCGATCCCCTCCGGAGAGCGCCGCGTTGATGGCGAAGTTCATGCACGCGTCGAGCAGCAACGAGTGGACGCCGGCCTGGACGACGCCGTGCGGATTGCAGGCGATCTCGGTCGGGCAGAGGGATCCGCTCACCCAGCCGAGGTCCTCACCGTCGACGCCGTAGTCCTCGAGCGACGCCCCGACGAGACCGATGATCGGCATGCCGCCGTCGCCCAGCCATCGGGACATGTCCTTGCGGGCCGGAGTGGGTTGCGGGGCACCCTCGGGACCGGGTTGGCCCGCGGTCATCGGCTCAGTCCCACCACAGGTCGCCGTCCAGCACGCCCCGCGCGATCAGTCCGAGCTGCACCTGGCTCGTGCCCTCCACGATGGTCAGCTGCTTGGCGTCCCGGTACCACATCTCGGCCGGGTGGTCCTCCATGTACCCGGCGGCGCCGAGGAGCTGCACGGCCAGGCCCGAGGCCCGCACCGCGAGCTCGGTCGTGTGGTACTTGGCCATCGACAGGTACGGCACCCACTCCTTGGTGAACGAGCCCTGGTCCGCCAGCCAGGCAGCCCGGTAGGTCAACAGACGGGCCGCCTCGATGTCGACGGCGCACTTGGCGATCTCCCATTGGATGCCCTGGAAGTCCGCGATCGTCTTGCCGAACGCCTGGCGCTCCTTCACGTAGTCGGTGGCGTACATGAGGGCCCCCTCGGCGAGGCCGATCCCCCGCGCCGCGACGACCGGACGCATGGCGTTGAGGCCGAGCATGGCCAAGCGGAAGCCCCCCACCTCGCCGATGACGTTCTCCGGGGGCACCCGGACGCCTTGGAGCAGCAGCTCCCCCGTGTCGATGCCGTGCACGCCCATCTTGTGGTCGGTCCGGCCGACCTCGACCCCCTCCCAGGCCCGCTCGACGATGAAGGCCGTGATGGCATCGTGGGCGCGGCTCGTGGGGTCGCCCGTCTTCGCGAACACCGTGTACCAGTCCGCCTCGCGCACCCCGGACATCCAGCACTTGGTGCCCTCCAGGATCCAGCCACCCCCACCGTCGGGGGTGGCGCGGGTCCGCATCCCCGCGACGTCGCTGCCCGCCTGGGGCTCCGAGAGGCCGAAGGCGGCACGGACGGACCCGGTAGCCAGGCCCGGGAGGTAGCGGCGCTTCTGCTCCTCGGATCCCGCGATCATGAGCGGCCCGGTCGGGAGCCTCGTGAGCAGCAGCATGAGCGCCGCGGTGTTGGAGTACTTGGCCACCTCCTCGATGGCGACGGAGAGCCCGAGGATGCCCGCCCCCCCGCCCCCGTACTCGTCGGGGATGCACAACCCGAGAAGCCCGGCCTCCCGGAACACCTCGAAGAGGTCCTGCGGGTACTCGCCCGTGCGGTCGATCTCCCTCGCCCGGGGCTTGACCTTGTCCTGGGCGAGCCGCCGCACTGTCGATTGGAGCTGCTCGAGCTCGGGTGAGAGTGCGAAGTCCATCAGTTGCCATCCCTCGCTTGGTCGGTGGTCCGGGACGGCTCGGCGGCTCGGCGGCTCGGCTCAGAGCGGCAGGTCACCGGTCGCCGATCGTGTGCTGTGGTGGTCCCGGTAGGCGTCGATGCAACGCTGCGCGATGCGCATCTGGTGCACCTCGTCGGCGCCGTCCGCGAATCGCGCCCACCGGGCCTGCTGGTACATGTGGGCGAGGGGCGTGTCGGTCGAGTACCCCAGGGCACCGTGCACCTGGATGGATCGGTCGATCACCCGGTTGAGCATGTTGGCCACGAAGTGCTTGGCCATCGAGACCTCGGATCGGAAGTCGAGGCCGCGGTCGATCCGGTAGGCGGCGTGCAGCACCATCAGCTTGCTCTGGTAGAGCTCCATGGTGGAGTCGGCAATCATCCACTGTATGCCTTGCTTTTGCGCGAGCAGCGATCCGTGCGCGTAGCGGTGCAGCGACCGGTCGACCATCATGTCGAGGGCCGTCTCCGCCTGGGCGATCCAGCGCATGCAGTGGGCGAGCCGGGCGGGCCCCAGACGGTACTGGCCCAGCACGTGACCCTGCCCCCGTCCACCGAGCATGTTGGACGCCGGCACCACGAGGTCCTCGATCACGATCTCCGAGTGACCGGTCGCCCCGTGCATGGTCTCCACCTCCCGGACGCGGTTCCACCCCGGGGAGGGGATGTCCACCAAGAAGGCCGTGTTGGCCGCCTGGGGCATCGCCGGATCCTCCTCGGTCCGGGCGATGAGGATGGCGAAGCGGGCCCGACGCGCGTTGGAGATGAACCACTTGTGGCCGTTGATGACCCAGGTGTCCCCGTCGGGCACGGCCGAGGTCGCGATGAGCGTGGGGTCCGAGCCGGCAACCTCGGGCTCGGTCATGGCGAAGCAGCTCATGGCGGTGCCCTCGCACAGCGGCCGCAGGTAGCGCTCCTTCTGCGCGTCGGTGCCCCAGTGCAACAGCGTGTGCATGTTGCCCTCGTCGGGGGCCTGGCAATTGAGCACGAAGGGCCCGTGCGAGACCTTGGCCGCCTCCGCCTGGACCATGGCGAGCTCGACGTGCCCGAGGCCCATCCCTCCCCACTCCTCGGGCATGTGGGGCAGCCAGAGGCCGGCCTCCCTGGCTCGTGCCCTCAGCGAGATGAGCAGTTGGCGGTACGCGTCGCGATCCGAGGAGCGGAGCGCCTCGATCTCCGGCTCGGCCGGTAGGACCACCTCGTCGACGAACGTCCGCACCCGGAGCCGGATCGCTTCGAGCTCGGGGGAAAGGCTGAAGTCAATCGCCATCGCGCCGCTCCTCCTCAAGGACGACCTCCAGGTTGGCCTGCAACCGGAGCAGGGTGCGGGCGAGTTGCCGGCGCTCGGATCGATCGATCCCTTCGCGCGAATTCGTCCCGCAGCCGCCGGTCGATGACCCGGACCTGCTCGACCAGCGGTCGGGCCCGAGGGGTCAGTGCCACCAGCCACGCCCGGCGGTCGTCGGGATCCGGGCGGCGCTCCAGCAGGGCGCGCTGGCGGAGGGCGTCGATCAGCGATCCGGCGGAGGCCCGCCCCATCCCGATCCGCTCGGCCACCTGTGTCTGGGTCATCGGACCGTGCTCGGCCACGAAGGCCAGGAGGTTGGCCTCGGACAGATTGAGGTCGAGGCCGGCCAGCCGGAGGTCGTAGGCGCGACGGATGGCGCGCGACGTGGCCATCAGGGTGGACTCGACCCGGCGCCACGGCGGCGAGTCGAGCTCGTGCAGCGGCAGGGACACCGACGACGTCAAGCCCGCCGCAGGAGCGTGCCGGTGCCCAGGCCTCCCCCGCAGCACATCGTCACGAGGGCGTGCTGCCCGTCGGCGCGCTGCAGCTCGTGGACGGCCTTGGTCAAGAGGATGGCACCCGTCCCCCCGAGAGGGTGACCGAGGGCGATGGCACCGCCATTGGGGTTGACGCGCTCCATGTCCGGCTTGAGCTCGCGCTCCAGGCCAGGACGACCGAGGCAAAGGCCTCGTTGATCTCGACGAGGTCGAGGTCGGAGATCGACAGGCCGTTGTCGTCGAGCAACTTGGAGTCGCCGGGATCGGCCCCTCCAGCATGAGCACGGGATCGCAGCCGACCAGGCAGACGGCGAGGATCGTGGCGAGCGGGGTGAGGCCCAGGGCGTCGGCACGCTCCCGGGTCATGAGGAGGACGGCACCGGCCCCGTCCGAAACCTGTGAGGACGTCCCGGCCGTATGCACGCCGTCGGGCCGGGCCACCGGCTTGAGCGCGGCCAGTCCCTCGAGCGTGGTCTCCCGGAGTCCCTCGTCCCGAGCGACGCGGTGCGTCGAGCCCGTCGGCTTGCCGTCATCGCCCAGGTCGGGTGCGTCGATCGGCAGAACCTGGCCGGAAAACCGGTCCTCGGTCCATGCCCGCGCCGCCCGGTCCTGCGACACCTTGCCGAATTGGTCGCAGTCGTCCCGCGTGATCCCCCACTTGTCCGCGATCCGCTCCGCCCCCTCGAACTGCGAGGTGAACTCGTAGTGCTCCCAGTAGGCCTTGTTGACGGGCTTCCCCACCGCGGGGTCCTTCGGAATGGTGGACCCCATCGGGACCCTGCTCATCACCTCGACCCCGCACCCGACGGCCACGTCCACGGCTCCCGAGGCCACGAGCGAGTAGGCGAGACCGGTCGCCTGCTGCGAGGAGCCGCATGCGGAGTCGACCGTCGTGGCCGGGACCTCGAGCGGCAGTCCCGCGGCCAGCCAGGCGTTGCGGGTCACGTTCATCGCCTGCATGCCGGCTTGTCCGACGCAGCCGCCCACGACCTGTCCCACCTCCGAGGGATCGACACCCGACCGGGAGAAGACCTCCTTCTGGACGGCGCCGAGCAGGTCGATGGAATGCATCGTGGAGAGCGCCCCGTGACGCCGGCCAACCGGCGTCCGAACCGCCTCGGTGATCACCACGTCGCGCATCTCGCTCCTCCTTCTCCGAGCCGACTCGGCGCGGACGACCGGGGTCGGGCACCGGTCTCGTCCCAACGCCCGCAGCACACCGCCCTCGGGCCAACACTGTATGGGAGCATACAGTTGGAGGGCGCTTCGGTCGAGGGCGGCCGCCGGACGGCCGGCGTGACGGCCGCGTGACGGCCGCCGGCTCAGTGTGGAGTGAGACCGCCGTCCACGAGCAGGACCTGCCCGGTCATGTAGCTCGAGGCGTCGGAGACCAAGAAGAGGGCGGGGGCGGCCATCTCGTCGGTATCGGCGGCACGTCGCATGGGGGAGGCGTTCTTCATCGACTCCTGCTGCTCGGGAGGGGTGTTGCGCACCATGTCGGTATCGACCGTGCCCGGTGCCAGGGCGTTGGAGCGGATGCCGTGCCTCGCGAGCGACGAAGCCTGCGACCGGGTCATGGCCATGAGGCCGGCCTTGGCCGCGGCGTACATCGACGTGTCCGCCGAAAAGAGGAAGGCCCCGGCGGAGATGACGTTCAGGATCACGGCGTGGGGACTCTCGATCAGGTGGGGCAAGGCGCGCTCGACGAGGAACACCGGCCCCCTCAGGTTCACGCCGAGGGACTTCTCCCAACCCTCGACGGTCAGCTGACCGATCGGCAGGGCGAGGGCGTTGGCGGCGTTGTTGACGACGATGTCCAGCCCGCCGAACCGCTCGACCGTGCGATCGACGAGGTTACCGAGCGCATCGACGTCTCCCATGTGGGTGGGCACGCCCAGCGCCTCCCCGCCCATGGCGCGCAGGTGCTCCTCGGTCTCCGCACAGGCGTCCGGCTTGCGGCTCGCGACGGCGACCTTCGCTCCCGATGCGACGAGGCCCTCGGCGATGGCGCGACCGATCCCCCGCGTCCCACCCGTCACGATGGCCACACGGCCGGTCAGGTCGTGCAGCGATTGCAGCTTGTCGCGGTCCATGTCACACCTTTCGATCGTGCCGGAGCCGCGATCAGATGCGGCTGCGGTAGCCCCGCATGTACTCCTGCACCTCGGCGCTGCGATTCGCCAGGTCCTGGTTCCGGTTCTCGAGAGCGATGCAGGCGGCCATGCTCGGCGTGTCGAGGTTGGCCCACATGACCTCCTTGGTCATGCGCAGGCCGACGGAAGTGTAGGCGGCGATCTCGTCGGCCACCTCGAGCACGGCGTCGTCGAAACGGTCGGACGGCAGGACCCTCGACACCACACCCATGCGCTCGGCCGCATCGGCATCGATGGTCCTTCCGGTGACCATCAGGTCGAAGGCCCTGGCCGCGCCGATCAGTCGGGGAAGGAGGTAGCTGATCCCGATGTCGGTCCCGGTCAGCCCGGTCTTGATGAACGCCGAGCAGAACGACGCCGACGTCGAGGCCAGGCGCAGGTCGCAGGCCAGTGCCAACGACAGGCCGCCGCCGACCGCCGGACCGTTCACTGCGGCCACCACGATCTGTGGCGTGGCCCGGAGGTGCTGGGTGAGGTTGGCCATGAACGCCTGTCCGGTCGTGCCGACCGGCATGTGCCGGTGGCCTCCCGGCTCCGGCGGATCGCCCCAGTCCTTCAAGTCGAGGCCCGCGCAGAAGCCGCGACCGGCCCCGGTGAGCACCACCACCTTGCACGCTTGGACCGCAGCAACCGCGTCGAGGGCATCGTGGAGGTCGGCGACCAACTCGAACGTGAGCGCGTTGAGCCGCTCCGGGCGGTCGAGGCGCAGGACGCGCACATGATCGCTCGGCACCTCGACGGAGACCGTGGTCATCGGCCCACACCCTGAGCGACAGCGAGGAAGAGGTTCTCCGCGACCACCAAGCGTCCCCCGACCGCTCGTGTCGAGGGCCCGCACCCGCGTGGGTCGGATCGTGAAGGCAACCCCTGTCGGCTGCGGGCCCCCCCTCTCCCCCGGCGGTGGCCGTGATGGCCACGTCGGCGCGGCAGCTCTCGCTCGGATTCGGGCACGGAGGGCATGTTCGTCGATTATGGCCCGGATCGCGCCGGGCCCGGGGGGTGCGACGCCCTCCCGGTCACCGATCCGGCGGGGAGTCCTCCGGCGCAGTCATCGCACGGGCGATGAACGCCAGAGCCGCCTCGAGGAGGGCCCCGTCCACGGCGTCGCTGTCGATCAGGCGCATCATGAAGAGCCCCCGGGTCAGGGCGACGACGATGCGGGCGGTGTGCTGCGGCGATTCGAGCGCCTCGAGACCGTGCCGTTCGCGCTCGGCGGAAATGATCCCCGCGACGGCTTTGACGTCGGCCCGCTCGAACGCCGCGAGCTTGTCCCTGGCCTCGGGGTTGCGCATCGCGTACACGCAGAATTCCTGAAAGAGCGTGCCCCAGTCGCTCTCCGCCGCGTCGAACTGCTGCCGAAGGAGGTCGACCAAGGCCGGCAGTTGTGTCGCGGGTTCCTCGGTCGCCTCGAGGATGGCCCGCAGCGATCGCATCTCCTCCTCGAAACGCAACTCGAGCAGCGCCAGGAACAGATCGTCCTTGCCCTTGAAGTTCGAGTAGACGGCCCCCTTGGTGAAGCCGGCGACCGACGCGACGTCGTCGAGCGAGGCGCCATGGAAGCCGCGCTCGGCGAAGACCTGCGCAGCGGCCCGCAGCAGGTATTCGCGGGTCTGCTCGCGCCGCCGTTGCGGTGTCAGGGGTTCGATGCTCATCGCACTTGGGTCATCGCACTTGCGCTACCGGCCAGGATAGCACATACTCTCAAGTATGCAGAATGGTGGTCGGTATGAGGACGCCCGGCACGGCGCCGACCGACACGGCGCTCTGCTGCTCCGAGACCGGCCCCGGCCTTCGTCGGGGCCCATGGCGGTCAGCACGCAGGGCCTCGTGCGATGGTTCGGCTCCAACGCGGCCGTCGACGGGGTGGATCTGGCCGTTCGAGCCGGCGAGATCTACGGCTTCCTCGGGCCCAACGGGGCCGGGAAGACCACCCTCATCAGGATGCTGTGCACGTTGCTGCGGCCGAGCGGAGGCCGCGCCGTGGTGGCCGGCCGCGATGTCGTCGAACGACCGCAGGAGGTCCGGCTCCGCATCGGCGTCGCCCTCCAAGAGGCGGCGCTCGACGACCGGCAGAGCGGCCGCGAGCTGCTCGCCCTCCAGGGCCGCCTCTACGGCCTCCGAGCGAGAGAGGTCCGGCGACGCGTCGGCGAGGTGCTGGACCTCGTCGCGATCGGCGACGCCATCGACCGGCGGATCGGCACCTATTCGGGGGGCATGAAGCGCCGGCTCGATCTCGCCGCGGCCCTCGTCCACAACCCCGAGGTGCTCTTCCTCGACGAGCCGACGACCGGTCTCGACCCCGAGAGCCGCGCCCGGGTGTGGGCCGAGGTGCGGAGGCTCAACCGCCAACTCGGCATCACCATCTTCCTCACCACCCAGTACCTGGAGGAGGCCGACACCCTGGCCGACCGGGTCGGGATCATCTCGCAAGGGCGGCTGGTCGCCGAGGGCACGCCGGAGCAACTGAAGCGCACCGTGGGGCACGACCTCATCGTCGCCGACGTCGACGGGGAGGATGCCGAGGTTCTCGACCGCATCCGCCTCATGGACGGGGTGTCCGGCGTCACGACCGACCGTGGGACGGTCACCGTGACGAGCCCGGATGCCGCCGCCGCCCTGAGTGGTGTCGCGACGGCGCTCGAGCACAGCCGGTTCCGGGTGAGGAGCATCGTGCTGCGGATGCCGACCCTGGACGACGTCTTCCTGGAGATGACCGGCTCGCACATCGAGCTGGAGGAGGTCGGCCGGTGACCACCATCGTCGTCGCCGGCGAGATCCGCGCCCGCGAGGCGGGGTTCCTGCGGGACCTCTGCACGGTCGCCGGTCGTGCCCTGCGCCAGATCCCGAGGGAGCCCATGGCCGTGCTGCCGGCGGTCTTCGTGCCGGCCTTCTTCTACATGACCAACATCGGCGCGCTGCAGAACCTGGCCCAGGGATCGCTGGAGTTCAGCTACAAGGCCTTTCTCCTCCCGATGGCCATTGCCTTCGCCGTGACCGGCATGTCACGTGCTCCCATCCTCGTCACTGACATCCAATCCGGGTACTTCGACCGGCTCTGCATGACACCGATCCGCCGCGTCGCCCTGCTGCTCGGGCTCATGGTGGCCGACGTCGTGGTGATCGTGGCCCTGTGCGTCCCGGTTCTCGCGATCGGCTACGCGGTCGGCGTGCGCTTCGCCACGGGAGCACCGGGAGTGCTGGCGTTCGTCGGGTTCTCCGCGATCTGGGGTCTCGTCTTCACCGGGTTTCCCTATGCCGTCGCCCTCAAGACCGCCAGCCCCGCGGCCGTCAACGCCTCCTTCGTCGTGTTCTTCCCGCTGTTCTTCCTGAGCGACGCCATCGCCCCCAAGCAAGCGCTCACCGGATGGTTCTCGACGATCGCCACGTACAACCCGGTCACGTACCTGCTCGGGGCGCTCCGGTCGCTGATCGCCACCGGTTGGCAGGCCTCGGCTCTCCTGGAGGGCCTCGCCGCTCTGGCCGGGATCGGCGCGGTGAGCATGACCCTGGCGCTGCTCGCCCTGAGAGGCCGGGTCAAGCAGGGCGGGTAGGGTCGAAGACACGACGGAAAGGGAGGACCGTGTCCGGACCGGCAGACTTCAACACGCAGATCATCGACGAGTTCCGAGCCAACGAGGGCAAGGTCGGCGGTGCGTTCGAGGGCGCGCCCCTGCTGCTCCTTCACCACCGCGGCGCGAAGACCGGGACCGAGCGGGTGAACCCCCTCGCCTACCAACCCGTCGGCACCTCGTTCGCGATCTTCGCGTCGAAGGCCGGCGGCCCGCACGACCCGCACTGGTACCTCAACCTGGAGGCCCATCCCGAGGCCCAGGTCGAGGTGGGCAGCGAGACGATCGACGTCACCGCCCGCGAGGTAGCGGGCTCGGAGCGCGAGGAGATCTGGGGGCGCCAAAAGCAGCTCATGCCCGGCTTCGCGGAGTACGAGGAGAAGACCGAGGGCATCCGGCAGATCCCGGTGGTGCTGCTCGAACGCCGGTCGTGACGCCGAGCCGCCCACCCGCCTTCTAGCCCGCCGGGGTTACGAGCTCGACGTCTCCTGGGTCGGCATGCGCTGCACCCTGGGCACCGGGTAGGCCGGCTGGTCGGTCGCCAGCTCGAGGAGGTCGGTCTGCGTGCAGCCCTTCGAGGCCACGTAGGCCGGGTCGTCCTCCGTCGGCGGCAGGGGCGGCACCGTCAGGTCCTTGTGAGCCATCCGCAGCGTCGCGGTCAGGTCTCCCACGGTGGAGCGGCGCCACGACGAGAGGTGCGGCACCTTGACGTCGAAGCGCTCCTCGATGAACCGGAGCTGCGACGTGTGGTCGAAGGTCTCCGAGCAGATCCTGCCGCCCCGGCTAAACGGGGAGATCACGAGCAGCGGGACCCGGAACCCGAGGCCGATCGGGCCCGCGATCCCGTCGGCATCCGGCGGGAGGGGTCGGACCGAGAGGTACTCGTCGGGAGTGCCGGGCGGGGCGACCGGGGGCGCCACGTGGTCGAAGAACCCGTCGTTCTCGTCGTACATGTGGAAGAGGACGGTCCTCGACCAGACCTCGGGGTTGGAGACCAGGGTCTGGAGCACCTGGTCGGTGAACCACTCGCCGAGGAAGGGCGGCGCCGGCGGGTGCTCGTCGTAGCCGATCGGCGTGCTGATCCAGCTCACCTTGGGCAGCGTCCCCGCGTGGACGTCGGCGGCGAAGTCGTCGGGGAACGTCGGGAGGAACGCCTTCTGGTAGAGGGCCGACGACGGCTTCTCGTACTGGGAGAAGTACGGCAGCACGCTGTCGGTCGTGAGCCCCACCTTGCTCATGAAGTCGATGCTGTAGAGCGGGCCGGCGGGGTTGTAGTACTTCCAGCTGATCCCCGCGTCCTCGAGCACCTCGGGCATCGTGTCCCAGTGCACACTGAAGAGCGCTTTTGGCGACTGCTCGGTGATGATGACCGGACCCCCGGCCTTGCCCGCAGGGTCGAGCGTGCCCGACATCTGCATCAGGCGGTTGGGGTGGGTCGGGCCCATGACCGAGCAGTGGTAGCCGTCGCACAGCGTGAAGGCGTCGGCCAGCGCGTAGTAGAAGGGAAGATCCGCCCGGGTGTAGTAGCCCATCGTGAGCACGCCCTGCGCCGGACCCTCGTTTTCGATTGCCGTGTGCACCCGGACGAAGGCGTCCATCCTGCCGCCGTTGCGGCACTGGTGCTGGGGAGCCCAGTTGTGGGTCAGGTCGAACGTGCAGTCGGCGATGTCGGTGTGCACGGTGTCGAGGTGGAAAGGCAGGAGCTTCCCCGCCGGCGAGGTCGCGGCGGCGGCGGGCCATTCCTGGGCGAAGGCGCCGAGGTGCCCGGGCCGGCGATCGTCGAAGCCACGGACGCCGGGATAGGTCCCGTAGTAGTGGTCGAACGAGCGGTTCTCCATCATCAAGAAGATCACGTGGTCGATGGCGCCCAGATCCGACCCCGCAGGTGCGGCCGCGGCGGCCCGAGCGACCGTGAGCGGTGACGGCACTCCTCCGAGGCCCGCCGTGGCGAGGCCGACCCCCGTGGCGGCACCCGCGGCGAGCAGCCCACGACGGCTGAACCGCCGCCCTACGTCATCGCTGCCGCGCCCTCTCGTCAAGTCAGTCGCTTCCTCGTCCCGCACCGCACGCGTGGGTGCAGCTCGCAGACCCACGGGCTCGCTCCCGAGCGATCGTAGCGGGACCACGGCCCGTGGGCTGGCCCGCACTTGCGCAGCGATACTGAAGGAAAGAGCCCTACACGGGCAGGCCACCGGGGGACTTGGCGCATCTCTCGCCGAATGACCGGGTCCGCCGCGCCGACACTCCCTATGATCGTGCCCCGTGAGCCCACTGCACGCCTCCTCCTACGAACCGGCACCGTGGGGGAGGCGCATTGGCCTGGCTTTTCTCGGCCTCGTGGCACTCGCGGTCGCCGGGTATGTCGGTTCGGTCGTGGGCCCGCACTTCAAGACGACGTCGAGCTCGGGAACGACGACGACCACCGGTGCGGCCTCGACGACCACCTCGACCGTCCCCCATTCGACCGTGAAGGTGCTCGTGGCGAACGGCACCTCGGAGGCGAACGCGGCCGGCCACTTCGCGCAGCAGCTCCAGCAACAGGGATGGAACGTGTCGCAGCCCACCAACACCACGTCGCCCGCGACGGCGACGGCGATCTACTACGCCCCCTCGCAACAGCAGGCGGCAGAAGAGATCGCCACCGAGCTCGGGGTGGCCAAGACCTCCGTGCAGCCGTTGTCGACCTCGGTGCCGGTCCCTGGCACCAGCGGCAACGACGTCGTGGTGGTCGTCGGGCCCGACCTCGCCGGCAATGGGTTCCCGGCTACGACGACGACCTGAGCGTCCCCCGAACTAGCCTGGTGTGCGTGCCGCGTTTTCACCACGTGAACCTGGGCATACCTGTCGGGGGGGCCGATGCCGAGATGCGTTTCCTCGTCGACCTCCTCGGGTATCGGCGCGTGCAACCGTCCCCGGGCGTCCCGGCGACCGCTCGGTGGTTCGAGGGCGAGGACGGCGCGCAGATCCACTTGAGCGAGGACCCCGACCACCGGGCTGCGGCCCGGGCGCACGTCGCGGTCGTCTTCGGCGACGAGCTGCCGGCGCTCGAGCGCCGGCTCGACGACGGGGGTCATCACTACGACGTGGCCAACATCCAGGACCGCCGCGTCGTGTTGTGCCGGGATCCGGCGGGCAACCTCTGGGAGCTCCGCGGCTCCTCCCCCACGTAATCCGGCCCACGAGGGGTCCCCCTCTCCGTCTCGTGGCCTCCTGTAAGGAGTCTTTCGGCAAGGCCCGCCGGCGCACTGCGCTCGCCCTCGCCATGACGTTGGCGCTCGTCATGACCGGTCTCCTGACCGGCCCTTGGTCCGGAACGGGCAGCGCCTCGGCCGCCGTGTCCGGTCTCGGCGACGGGCCCTACTACGTCGCTCTCGGCGACTCCTACTCGATCGGCTACCAGCCGGCGCCCACGCCCGGTGCCACGAGCGGATACACCGGACCGGTGGCGCGGGAGGCCGATCTGGAGCTCGTCAACTTCGGCTGCGGTGGGGCGACGACGACGTCGATCCTGCTCGACAAGGGTTGCGCCGCGCCGTTCGGTCCTTCGGCCTCGACCGGCGCCATCGCTTATCCGGACCGCACGCAGGCCGAGGCGGCGGAGGCGTTTATCCGGGATCACCGAGGCGAGGTCGGGCTCATCACGGTCTCGATCGGCGGAAACGACGTCACGCGCTGCGAGGAACAGAGGAGCTCGATCGCTTGCTTCGCCTCGGCCCTCGGTGCGCTCCGGGCCCACGTCTCCGCGCTCGCGAAGGGCCTCCGCGCCGCCGCGGGTCCCCACGTTCCCCTGATCGGTCTCACCTATCCCAACGTCCTCCTCGGCCTGTGGGTACACCCGCCCGGCAGGACCGACCAGATCCTCGCGAGGGTGTCGGTGAGCGCCTTTCGGAGCTTCATCAACCCCACGCTCGCTCGCGCGTACACGTCGGCGGGCGGCACGTTCGTGGACATCACCGCGGACACCGGCGCCTACGTCCCCCTGTCGGAGACCGTGAGCCTTCCGCCGTACGGCACGGTCCCGGTCGCCGTCGCCAGGGTGTGCCAGCTCACCTGGTACTGCGCCAAGGGCAACATCCACGCCAACACGGCCGGTTACCGGGTCATGGCGAGCCGGATCTTCACCACCTACGAGAGGTTGCGCCGCGTCGGGCCGGGGCCCGGCTGACCGAGGCGACAACCAATAGGGTGGTCGCCATGTCGAGATGGACCGCCGCCGATATCCCCGACCAAGGGGGTCGGACGATCGTCGTCACCGGAGCCAACAGCGGGCTCGGCGCCGCGATTGCCGGTGCGCTCGCCGAACGCGGCGGACACGTCGTCGTCGCGTGCCGCGACACCCGCAAGGGCGACGAGGCCGCGGCCCAGATGTCCGGCGACACCGATGTGCGGCAGCTGGACCTTGCCGACCTGGGCTCCGTCCGGGCGTTCTGCGAGGGCCTGGGCCAGATCGCCGTCCTCGTCAACAACGCGGGGGTGATGGCTACGCCACAGCGCCGCACCCGGGACGGGTTCGAGCTGCAGATCGGGACGAACCATCTCGGGCACTTCGCGCTGACCGTGTCGCTCCTCGATCGGATCACCGATCGCGTCGTGACCGTCTCGAGCAACCTGCACCGCATGGGACGCGTCCGGCTCGACGACCTCAACTGGGAACGCCGGCGCTACCGCCGATGGCAGGCTTACGCCCAGTCCAAGCTCGCCAACCTGCTCTTCACCTACGAGCTCCAGCGGAGGCTGGCGGCGGCCGGCTCTCCCCTCAGGGCGCTCGCCGCGCATCCGGGGTATGCCGCGACCAACCTGCAGTCCCACACCGAGTCGCTCCAGGACCAGATCCTGGGCGTCGCCAACGGCCTCTTCGCGCAGAGCGCGGCGATGGGGGCGCTTCCGATGCTTTACGCGTCGACCGTGCCGGACGTCACGGGCGGTTCCTACGTGGGACCCGACGGGCTCTTCGAGCAGGGCGGGCATCCGAAGGTCGTCCGCTCGAGCCGTCGGTCCTACGACGAGACGAGCGCCGCCGGCCTGTGGGAGCTCTCCGAACGGCTCACCGGAGTGGCATCCGAGCTCCGCTGACCCTCTCGCCGCCGCGCCGGCGTCTCGGCTCCGCCGGGCCCTCAGTCCTCTTTGCTCGCTTCGGCGCTGGCTTTTGTGCTCGAATCGGTGTCCGCTTCTTTGCTCGCCTCGGTATCCGCTTCTTTGCTCGCCTCGGCGCTCGCTCCGTCCGAGGATCCGGACTCCAGCTCCTCGATGCGCTTCCTGAGCGCCGCGATCTCGGACTCCACGCCGTCGAGGTGCAGGACGACGGGATGTTCGTGCCTCTCGACCTGCTCTCGGAGGCGCTTCAACTCCCGCTCCAGATCGTTGAACCGCTGTGAGTTGCTCGGCATCTTCCGACCCTGACCGCGATCGGGCACGAGTGTCAAGCTGCGCCGGCCGGCGCCGCCGGCGGGCATGCGAGGATCTGCGAGTGGGCAGTAGTAGTGCCATGGATGCGGTGCGACGGCTCCTCACCTCGATCGATGGCTGGCAGCAACGCCACCGAGCGCCGGCCATCGCGTACGCGGTGATCAAGAAATTCGGCGACGACCAGGCCAACCAGTACGTGGTCGGACTGGGTTGGTACGGCTTCACCGCCATCTACCCGCTGCTCCTCGTGGTGGTGACGGTCTTCGCCTTCATCGGTGCCGCATCCCTCGGCACCGGGATCGTCTCGACCCTCCACCGCTTTCCCGTCGTCGGCTCCATGTTCAACCCGGCCCACCCCTCGAGCTCGCTACACGGCAGTGCGCTCGGGCTGGTCATCGGCCTCGTCCTCCTCCTCTACGGAGCCCAGGGAGTCACCCAGACGGCGCAGCAGGCCCAGGCACAGGTCTGGAACATCCCCATGAGGGATCGTCCCGGCTTCGTCTCCCGACTCGTGCGGAGCCTGGTGGCGCTGGTCACGATCGGTGCCGCCTTCCTGGTCAACTCGGTGGCCGGCGCCTTTGCGACGTCGAGCGGACAGCCCCTGGGCGCGCGGTTCGGGGTGATCGCCGGGATGCTCATGGCCAACTGGGCCTTCTATGCAGTGACCTTCCGGGCGCTCGCCCCCAAGCTCGTCTCCGGACGTGGCCTGCTCCCGGGCGCCGCGGTGGGAGCGCTCGGCTTCACCCTGTTGATCACCGTGGGGACCGGGCTCATCCAGCACCAGCTGCGAGACAGCTCGGCGACCTACGGCCAGTTCGGCGCGGTCATCGGGCTGGTCGGCTTCCTGTTGCTGCTCGCGAAGATCAGCCTCTACGGCGCCGAGCTCAACCCGGTGCTTTCTCGCCACCTGTGGCCCCGCTCCCTCCGGAGCGACCAACCGACCGAGGCGGACCGGCGCGTCCTGCAATACCTGGCTCGCCAGCAGGCGACCCGGCCCAAAGAGCGTATCGGCGTCGAGACCGCCGATCCCGGGCGCGAGCCCCACCAGGCACCGGCGACGCACCCCTAGGGCGCTCGGCCCCCGCCGGCCATCCCCCAATCAGCCAATCGGCGTCAGCCGCCGGCGGCGGTGGTGGTCGTGTCCGGGGGCGCGGTGGTGGTCGTGTCCGGGGGCGCGGTGGTGGTCGTGTCCGGTGGCGCGGTGGTGGTCGTGTCCGGGGGCGCCGTGGTCGTCGTGTCCGCCGGTGGTGCCGTGGTCGTCGTGTCCGCCGGTGGCGCCGTGGTCGTCGTCCCGACCGGGTTGCCGGCCGGCGATCCCCCCTGGTTGGACGTCGAGCCACCCGTGGTCACGGTGGACCCAGACCCCCCTCCGCCTGCGGAGGTGGACGTCGATCCCGGCTTGGTGGTCGTCGAGCTGCGCGTGGTGCCGGGGGTCCCGCCCGCTGCCTGAGTCGAGGTGTCCCCGGAGGTCGAGGACGTCGAGTCGGAGGAGCCTTGAGCCGACGCCTTCTTGGCGGGGGCGGTCGTCGTCGTCGTCGGGAGGCTGCCGCCGATGGCGGAGAGCACCGCGGAGATCGTCGACTGCGGTGGCTTGGGAACGGCGGTCCCCACCGGCACGAACGCGGCCGTCACCAATTGACCGTTGGTCAGCGCCAGGGTCGCCGGATCGGTGGTCGAGCGCCCGGTGGTCTCGGAGAAATTGGACCACGAGACGATGCGCACCTCGCCGACCTTGCCCGCGTCCGGCGTCCCCGCCGGGCAGCGGTCTCCGTTTTGCAGCTCCGAGGTGCCCGGGTACTTGAAGGTGGTCGACCCGAGGACCAGACCCGGGTAGTTGTCCACGAAGCGACCGAGGGTGGCCTGGGACTTGTCCTTGAGCGAGACGGCGAGGACCCCGCTCCCGGGCGTGGTGATGCCGTCCCCCGCCGTGGACGCCGGAAGCGGAGCCTGCTGGGCTCCACAACGCACGAAGGACAGACCTGCGTACCACGTGGTGGGCTTGGCGGCCGCCGTCGACCTTGCGTACTCGTAGCGCGAGAAGGCGATCGAGGCCACGCCGAGGACGAGGATCACCACGAGGGCGATCGACCAGTTGATCGGGGTCTTGCCGCGGTGCGAGCGGCTCGGGCCGGTCGCGGCCGCCCGGCTCACGTACCTCCCAGTGGTGCTTCTCCCCGTAGTGGTGACGGCCATTCGATCGTTAAGGCTATCGACCGCGAGTCGGCATCGCTCGGTGCTGGTCGCGCCCGATCCGGGAGGGCTCACCGGTAGCATGGCCGTGCTCTCGGGTGCGGCCCCGCCGTGCCTCCCTCTCTCTCCGGCCGGCGGGGCCCCCGGAGCCCGAATCGGGCCAACTTAGTGCTCATCGCCGGGTGCGGAAAGTTGATCGCCCTCGGCTCAGGTCGAGGCATCCGGTCAGCGGGGGACTCCCCTTTTGGTCCGCGGCCCGGTCTCCGGCAATCTTGCGACCGTGGGTTAGGGTGTTTCGCGAGCTCCGGGGGGTCCCGCCGGTCGGAGAGAGGGCACGGCGGGGCGTTCCCGGGGCTCCTTGCGATCGAGGGGAGACCGTGGAGATCGACGGATCGGTGGCCTTCGTGACCGGCGCCAACCGCGGGCTCGGCCTGGCGTTCGCCCGCGAGCTGGTGTCCCAGGGGGCACGACGCGTCTACGGGGCGGCCCGTGACCCCTCTGCCGTGAAGGAGCCGGGACTGACTCCCGTCGCCCTCGACATCACCGATCCGGTGCGCGTCACCGACGTCGCGCGCCGTTGCCCAGACGTCAACCTGCTGGTCAACAACGCCGGCGTGATGGCGGCCAGCACCTTCCTCGGGGCACCGAGCCTCGACGCGGCCCGCAGGGAGATGAAGACCAATTACTTTGGCACGCTCCTCATGTGCCGGGCCTTTGCTCCCGTCCTGGCGGCCAACGGCGGTGGTGCGGTGGTCAACATGCTCTCGGTCACCAGCTTCTACACGAACCCGATCGACGCTTCCTACGGCGCCTCCAAGGCCGCCGAGTGGTCGCTCACGAACGGCATCCGGGTGGAGCTCGCCAAGCAGGGTGCGCAGGTCGTCGCGGTCCACGCGAGCTTCATCGACACGGAGATGGCCGCCGGGATCGATGCACCCAAGGTGAGCCCCGAGTCGGTCGCCCGCCAGACCTTCGACGCCGTCCGTTCGGGCGAGATCGAAGTGCTGGCCGACGAGCGCTCGAGGTTCGTCAAGGCGTCGCTACCCCGAGACCATGAGCTGATCTACCCACAGGTGCAGGCGTTCTGGGACGGCCTGCAGTAGGGCGGCGTTCCTTCGCCACGGAAAAACCCGCGACGAACTCGCGAATCACCCGCGAATTCTCGGTGGGGGCCGGCGTCCCAGCGCGTGGTCGGGCCGGTACGCGGCGCGTGCTCGGCCCCTCTCCGAGTGCGACCGTCGCGGGGCGGGCCGTGCGGAGTCCTGCGGAGACCCGGCAGTAGCCTGAGCCGTCGTGGCGATACTCGTCGGATTGTTCGTCGCCCTCTCCTTTGGCGGGGCGGACCTCCTGGGGGGCCTCGCCTCGCGAGAGGCCAACACCTTGACGGTCCTCGCGGCAGCCGAGCTGACCGCGGTGCTCGGTGCCACCGTCTTCGCCCTTGCCGGCGGCCATCTGCCGGATCCAGAGGTCCTCGGCCTCGGTGCCGCCGCCGGCCTCCTCAACGTGACCGCGCTCGGCTGCCTCTACCAGGCCCTCGCCGTCGGCCAGATCGGCGAGGTGGCCCCCGTCGCCGCAGTGGTCGGCTCCGTGCTCCCGGTGGCGTGGGGACTGGCCACCGGTGAGCGACCGGGCGTCCTGGCCCTCGTGGGCGTCGCGCTGGCGGTGGTCGCCGGTGGGCTCATCTGTCTCGAGAAGGACGAGCGACACGGCCTGCGGATCGGCCATGCACTCCCGCTCGCCGTCGCGGCCGGGGTGGGATTCGGGACCTCGCTGATCCTCTTTGCCGACGTGTCCCATCACGGCGGCTTCTGGCCGGTGCTTGTTGCCAGGGTCGCCGCGCTGATCGCGGTGTCCCTGGTCGTCGTGGCGACGGGCACTTCGCGCGTCCTCGCTCCCCGCCCGAGGCGCCGCGCCTTGCTCGCCGGCCTCTTCGAGGTGACGGGCGCCTCGCTCCTGCTCGTCGCCATCCGCCTCGGCCTCGTGGTGGTCGTGGCCCCGGTTGCCTCGCTCGCGCCAGCCGTCACGGTCCTCGGAGCGTGGTGGTTCCTGAAGGAGCGGGCCTCCCGGCTCCAGGTCGCCGGACTGGGCCTGGCGCTGACGGGCCTGGTCCTTATCGCGCTCTGATCCGCATCGCGCGCGGAGTCCGGCGTCGCCGCCGGCTCGGCTCAGCGCGGCTTCAAGAACTGATGTGGCGGTGGGCTCGGATACTGGTGCGTCGAGAACATGGCTTGCAGGAATTCGCCCCTCAGCTTCCGAAGCCGGGCTCGTCGCTCCGACCTGGCGAGAGCGCCCACCGGCGATGGCTCTATCGGGACGCTGCCGAAGTCGGCGTCGATGACCTCTGTCACGGGCCCTCCTCCCGGGCTCCGACGCCACCGCCCCGGCGCCGCCTCTCCGTCGACCCCCTGAGGCACGTATACGCCTCGGGGTCGACGGGGACAAGCGCGGTGCGAGAAGCTTCACGCCCAATTGGCAGAGCCGTCCCTCGGGTAACCCTTCTGACGGACAGCCATCACGCAGCGGAGCGGTCGCGACGTAGGCGGCCGCCGTCCCGAGGACGGCCCCCGACAGGGCGAGGGTGTCGGCGGTCGCGGCGGTCGTCGTCCTGGTGCTCTCGGCGATCCTCGGGGTGGCCCTCACGACGAACCCACTGCGGATCTTGGGGTCGTTCGTGGTGGTGCTGCTCGGAGCCGGCTTCTTCTCGTGCCTCTCGATGACGGTGGCCGGTCTCGTCCTTGCACGGGACCGGATGATGGGGATCGGTCAGGCCATCACGATGCCGTTGTTCTTCGCCTCGAGCGCCCTCTACCCCGTGAGCATCATGCCGGGGTGGTTGCAGGTGCTGGCCAAGGTCAATCCGTTGAGCTACGAGGTCGACGCCCTTCGCGGCCTCCTGATCCTGACGCCGTCACACCTCCTCCTCGACTTCGGAGTGCTGGTCGTGGCGCTGCTCCTGGGCGTCACCACGGCCTCCTCCCTGGTGGGGCGCTTCGCCCGCTGAAGGGGGCTCGTTGGCGCGGCCGCCCCGGCGACCGACACGGAGGCAGTGATCCCCCCCGGGGATAGGCTCGCTGGGATTGTGGACGACACCATCGGCCTGAGCGACGCCCGGGGATCGGCTTCCGACGAGACGTCGACCTCCGCGGGGCCCGTCACGGTACCGGGGAAGGTCGACGCCGACGGCCATGCACAGGTCATCTCGAAGAAGGACTACGAGAAGCACCTGATCCGACTGCAGACGGAGCTCGTGCGGATGCAGGAGTGGATCGTCCACATGGGACTGCGTGTCGTGGTCATCTTCGAGGGCCGGGACACCGCCGGAAAGGGCGGCACCATCAAGCGCATCACCGAGCGCCTCAACGCCCGCCACTGCCGCATCGTCGCCCTCGGCACCCCCACCGAGCGCGAGCGTGGCCAGTGGTACTTCCAGCGCTACATCTCCCACCTGCCCTCCGCCGGCGAGATGGTCCTCTTCGACCGCAGTTGGTACAACCGCGCCGGCATCGAGCGGGTGATGGAGTTTTGCACGGAGGAGGAACACGCCGACTTCTTCCGAACGTGCCCGCAACTCGAACGCGCACTCGTGCGCTCCGGGATCGTCTTGGTCAAGTACTGGCTGTCCCTGAGCGACGAGGAGCAGGAGCGCCGCTTCAACGAGCGCATGCACAACCCGGGCAAGCGATGGAAGCTCAGCCCCATGGACCTCGAGGCTCGGGCCCGCTGGGTCGATTTCGCCGAGGCCAAGGACGAGATGTTCGCCTACACGGACATCAAGGAGGCACCGTGGTACGTCGTCGATGCCGACGACAAGCGGGCCGCCCGGCTCAACGTCATCAGCCACCTCTTGGAGGTCGTGCCCTACGAGGCGGTGCCCCACCAAGCGGTGCAACTGCCGCCGCGACAAGAGCGCGCTGTACGCGCGACCGCCGATCGAGAGCCAGACCTGGGTGCCGAGACGCTTCGTCGTCCGGTAGGCCGACCGATCCGGCGGCACCGGGGATCATCGCCGGCCGCTCGGCCCCGTGAATCGAAGCAATCCGAGAGGTCGACTGGCTCGTACTACATCGGCTGGCGTCCCGGTCGCACCACCCTGCCCCCCAAGGTTGTGTGGACCACCCTCGGAACCCGCTATCGGGGCGGCATCGTCGGGTGTCCGTGGCGCATGACCGTCCGGGGACGGCGACGAGAGCCTGGATCCCGCTGCCGCGGCTCCGTCGCGCTTGTTGTGTGCAGCAAGCAATGAATAGTCTCTGTGGGAGAGCGCAGCCTGCCGACAAATGACTACGGGGTAGCCCGGGCCCGGTTCCCGACTCCGGCGGATTCACCGCCTCAGGGGGAGAGGAGGACACGGTGGGACGATTCCAGATACGTCTGTCCGTCGTGGTGGGGCTCACGGCGCTGGCTGGGGGTCTCCTCGGCACCGCCGGAGCTCTACCGTTCGCCGGCCCGGCAGGGGCAGACACCGGAGACCCGGTCTCCATCACGCTCGGCCACGACTCGACCCCTGCGCAGATGCCGGTGCTGTTCCAGGGCGCCGTCGACGACGACGAGACCGCCCCCTCCCCCCTCCAACACGTCGAGCTCGAGGTGATCCGCGACGTCTCCGGCGGAAATCCCCAAGTCGTGGACTCGACCACCACCGACTCGAGCGGAGGCTTCACTCTCTCCTCGAACCTCAGCGCGGACAACTCCTACGCCCTGCGTCAGAAGGTTCCTCCGGGATGGACCCAGGCCGACTTCTCGACGGGTGGCGGTTTGACCGAGACCTTTCCGGCGGGCTCCACGGTCACCGCAATCGGTCCTCCGGGGAATGGGCCGACCGGCATCGGCCAAACCGACTCTCCCGGACCCACCTCGATCACCAACGACGGAACCATTACGGCCACCGGGGCCGCCGCAGGACTTGTAGTCGGCTCCGGAGACCCGGTGACGCTGACCAACGATGGATCGATCAACGCCGACCATCCCATCGCATTTGGGCTGACGACGGGTTCTATCGGGATCGCTCTTCCGCCTGTGGCCCTGACAGATACCCTCACCAACTCGGCGCCGATCGTGACCGGCAGCTCGATTTCGGCGCAGTCGGGAACGGCGGCATCCCTCGATCCGGCCAGCTTCACCATCGCCCGCTACTGGGCGACCAACGCACCTGCTCCGGTGGCCACCGACTTCACGGCGGCCATTTCCTGGGGAGACGGGACGACCTCGGTCGGCACCGTGACGGGACCCGATGCCGACGGGAACTTCTCGATCGGGTCCGTCCATACCTTCAGCGACGGGGGTACCTTCACCGGAGCGGTGACGGTAACGGACACCGTGACCGGCGACCAGACGACGGGCAGCTTCACCTCAACCGTGGCCAGCCCTCTCCAGGCTCCCACCATCTCCAAGTCTTTCTTCGCCGAGAGCATCCCCTTGGGCGGCCAGACCTTGGTGAGCTTCACCGTCACCAATCCCAATCCGGGCAGCAGCCTGACCGGGGTGGGCTTCACGGACAACCTTCCGAGCGGGCTCGTGGTGGACACGCCGGGCAACCCCGTGGTCGGAACGTGCGGGCGTGGCACCATCACGGCGGTACCCGCCTCCTCGGTCATCAGCCTCTCGGGAGCGACCTTGATCCCGGGCGCCTCGTGCACCTTCTCGGTGGGCGTCACCGGTGTGGCATCCGGACCTCAGCTCAACACCACGGGCAAGGTCACCTCGAACGAAGCCGGGACCGGCAACTCGGCCACCGCCGCGCTGAGCGTGAACGGCTGCCCCAAGGGGGACACCGCCTACCTGTTCACGGGCACCACCAAGGTCCTTCCTCCGAGCACCATCTTGGGGGTCTTCTGCGTCGCCAGGTCGGGTCAGGCCACCTACCAGCAGGGCACGGCCTCGGGTAGCGGAGGGGTCAACATCAATGGCTCCTCCAACACAATCGTGGCTCTCGGGTCGGGCATGAACCTGGCCGGCGGCACGAGCGGACCCACGGCGCAGTTCACCGAGGTGCAACCCCTCAAGGCCACGGGGACCTACACACTGAAAAAGACGAGCTGACCACGTCGCGTTGGCCGGGCCTCGATGCCACGGGTGTGGAGAGCGAAGTCGGAGAGCGGACATGAGCCCTCGAGAGCTGGTCCTTGTGAGCTTCGACATCGACGGCACGATGGAAATCGGCAGCCCGCCCGGCCCCGTGGCGCTGTCCTTCGTGATGACAGTCAAAGAGCGCGGAGGCCTCATCGGTAGTGCTTCTGACCGGACTTTGCCTGAACAGCGCCTGCTCTGGCAATCGGCCGGGATCGGTGTTGATTTTGTATCCCTCAAGCATCGACTCGCTGAGGCGACGGCCCCATTCTCCTGCACACGGCAGATCCACATCGGCGACAGTCAAGCCGACGAGTACTACGCAGGCATTGCCGGGTTCGAGTTCTATTACGCGAACGCATTGCCATCCTCGGATACGCCGGAGTGGATCTTCTAGGTTCCGCGTGCCGCTTTGATGGTTCTTCGGATTTGAACGGGGTGTGCGGAGGAGGCGCGGGTCCACCCCATACTCGAACGAGGGAAACCCGCCGCCCCCGGCCGAGGAGCCGAGCGAGATGCTCTACCCGTCAGCTCCGTGATACATGCTCGGCATGGTCCGACCGAGGGTCCGGTTACCCGAGGCGCAAGCCCCGCCCGAGGGGTCAGAGGACTGACCGAAGCTGAGGGCCAGGGCGATACCTCAGGCCCAAACTCGCATGGCCGTACCCCCGGCCTGAACGCAACAGCCCCCGAAGCACGGCGGTCAGAGCCCGAAATCGGGCTGCGAAGGCCTCTCATCTAAACCCGGTCTGTTTTCCAACCACACCGAAGAGCTGATCTCTTGAACTGGGCTTCTAGTATCCGTCCCGAAGTATCAGCTGGCGCAGATTGTCTCTCATGATCTTCCGTCTATCGCCGGAAGAAAGACGCTCCACGAGGACGCAGTAGTCCCGTGCGTCAGCAAATCCGTCGGGGTGCGGATAATCGCTTGCCATCACGATCCGGCCCGGATTCACGTATTCGCACACCTCTTCCATCGAATCCCACACGAACGGAGCCACGTAGAGATGGTCCGCGATGATCTCCGAGGGGCGTCCATCCAAGCGCCCGCCCGGCCACCACGTCGACGCCTCCTGCCCCCAAGGGAATCCCGCGTCGCAAAACGGGTCGAGTCGCTGGAGATCCCGAATCCAAGCAGAGCCGTTGGATACGCTGATGACGTTGACGTTCGGATAACGTCCGAACAGGTTGTGCAGCACAAGACTCGCGACCATATCCATCATCGGACGCATTCCAGCGCACGTCAGCCATTGGAATGCATTTATCTCGGCCACTGATGTTGGTTCGGAGACTTCGCCCCAAGCAGAGGAGAAGAAATCGTGATAGCCGAAGTAGTCGATGTGGAACACGACGGGCACGGCTGCTTCGTTCACCAGCGACCAAAACTGATCGAACGCCCTGTCGGCGGGCGACTTTCCCAACACCGGCCCGACATTGAGAAGGACTGCTCGAGCTCCAGCATCCAGCACCCTCCGCAGCTCCGCTACACCCTGAGCGGCGTCGAAGAGGAGCATCAGGGGAACGCCGAACACCCGATTCTCACGCGCGAACCCCCAGTCTTCCTCGATCCAACGGTTGTAGGCCCGCACGTTTGCGTGCGCCGCGTCCACGTCGTGGCGCAGATCGTAGGGAACATTTAGGGTTTCCCCGCCCATCACCAGCGCCGCCTCGACGTTCTGCTCGTCCATGACGCCAAGGAAGGTCTCGACGTTGGTGAATTCCGGTAGGAACGCATCGATCGCAGAACCTTCGCTCGCATCCTTCTCATCGGCACCCCGTGCCAACAGTCCATAGGAACCAGGAATCATCATGTCGACGGTCGCTTCGCGAGCTCGCGTCAGCGGCTGATTTCCGAAGAACCACGTACCTTTCCCGTCGAGCTCTCGCCTGACGTGGACAGCACGGTCTGCAAACCGCGACTCCAGATGGCGGGTCCAACAATCATCGGGTTCGGAAAAGTGCCGTTCGGCATCGAAGAATCGAAAGCCGTCTTCTGTTATTCCGGTCATCGCGCTAGTTCCTCTCCGCTTCTCGGTTGCTCCATCCCCTGTTCCAAATCACGACGTCCTCGACGGGCCGGCGGGGTGACCGGTTGAACGGAGGTCCCGTCGTGTAGGCAACAGGCAACAGACACGTCTGCTCCCACGACGACGGAATCCCCAATATGGTTGCCATCGTCTCCTGATCGGCTTGGTGCGCCGTGGTCAGGACGGAACCGAGCCCTCGGCTGTGTAGCGCCAATTGGAAACTCCACACTGCGGGATAGATCGATGCGTACATGGCGGCCGACATCGAGGGATCGGTTTGTACCTCCCTATCGCCGGCGCTCGCAGGCATGAGGGCGCGATAGCGATCCCCTGCGGCGTCCACGTCGTAACAGGGGATCACGATGCAAGGAACGTCTGACATTCGTTCCGCGAGGTACAAGATCGAGCTCGAGATGGCTGCACCGCGCTCATCGTCGTTCCTCGCTTTCGTCGCGAGCATCTCGCTCACGGGCGGTTCCGTTATCGCCCGGTACTGCTCTCCGACCCTCTTCCGAAGCTCGGGATCGTCAACGACGACCCAGCGCCACTCTTGGGCGTTTGAAGCATTCGGGGCGTGGCACGCAATCTCCATGCATTCGAGAACGACTTCCCTCGGTACCGGGCGTGTCAGGTCGAGGCGTCGCCGCACGGACTTTGTTGTCCTGAGGAGCCTGTCGATCTCGGTCACGTCGTCAAAAGGTGGTGTCAATGAATCCCCTCACCGCTCGTCGAGCCCGTTTTGGGCTTGATACCCCTGCTTGCTCCAACCGCCAGGCGCCCGATGTAGACCTCTTCGATCGTCGGATCTTGAATCAACGCTTCGCTCATCCCTTCGATGACCATCCGACCCTTGTCCAGCACGTAGGCCCGCGATGAAACGCGCAGGGCCTGCCGTACAAACTGCTCGACGAGAAGTACGTCCATCCCCTCTCGGTGAAGAGCCGCGAGTTTCCGGATGAGATCGGCCGCGATGCGGGGTGCCAATCCAGCGGAAGGTTCGTCCAACATGAGGAGCCTCGGCTCCGCCATCAATGCCTGGCCCACCACCAACATCTGCTGTTCGCCACCGGACAGTGCGGACGACGGCATCTTCGCTTTGCGTTCCAATACGGGAAACAGGTCGAATATGTGCTCGAGCCTGGTGTTGGTCCGGCGCCGATCCTTCCGGTGAATGTAGCCACCCACTCGGAGGTTCTCGATCACACTCAGCGTCCGGAACACGCGTCGGCCGTCCATCACGTAGCCGATCCCCATCTCGGCACGACGCGCCGCCCGGATCCGAGTGATGTCGACGTCGTCAAAGGTGATCCGGCCGCGCTGCGGGGCCTCAAAGCCGGCGATCGCCTTCAGCAACGACGATTTGCCCGCGCCGTTACGACCGACGACAGCAACAAATTCACCGTCGCGCATCTGCATCGACACACCGGACAGGGCGGGAATGCCACCATACGCAAGCGACAGTTGCTCAATCTTCAGCATCGAAGTCCACGCCGAGATACGAATCGATCACTTCCGGATTCTCACGAACTTCGGCAGGCGTTCCAGTGGCTATCGCAGTGCCGGCGTCCAGTACCGTGATCTCATCGGCCAACAGCATCACCAGATCGACGTTGTGTTCCACAAGGACGACGGTGTATTGGGCTTCTCTGATCCGGTCCATGATCTCTGCGAGTTGCTCAACGTCCGTTCCGGATAGCCCGGCACAGGGCTCGTCCAAGAGCAGGGCCGAAGGTCGCATGGCGAGAGCCCGCGCTATCTCGAGGCGCCGCTGCTGCGCGAGCGTCAATCCGTCCGCCCTGCGGTCCGCCATCTCTTGCAGTTCGACCAACGACAGAAGGTCTTCAGCAAGAGCTCTCGCTCGCCTCCGGTCACCCCGTGCTCGACCGAGGTGCAGCGCGGACTCAACGAACGTGGCATGTCGGGACACGAAAGCCCCTGCCATCACGTTTTCCATCACGCTCCGCCGTTCGATCACCATCGGGGTTTGAAACGTCCGACCGACACTCCCGCGCCGACTGCCAACAGACGGCCGCTCACCGATGGATACTGAGCCCCCATCGGCTCTGAGGAACCCACAGATCACGTTCAGCAGGGTCGTCTTTCCCGAGCCGTTCGGCCCGATGATCGCTGCAATACGTCCGTTGCCCGCGGTGAAATCCACGGATTCCAGTGCCGGGACACCATCAAAGGCCTTGGAGACCTGGGAGACGCGTATCGGACCGACTCGGTTGGGTGCTTCTAGGGCGACCGCGCTTTCCGACGTTCGGGCGGTTTCGGAGCATGCCGGGACCGCTCCTGCGTCTACCGCCGTCCGGGGTGAGGCGGGGCTCAACCTCGCTCTGACCTGTGTGGGCAGCTTCTTCCAGACCCAGCGCGACCCATTCAGAAGGGCCGGAACGAGCCCATCTGGGATGATCAACATGACGACGATCAGGAGCACTCCATAGATCAGCAGCGAGTAGCGATTGACGACCGTCGTCACGTCGGGGATCACCTGCAGCAACGCCACACCGACGATCGGACCCAGGAAGTTCTCGAGCCCGCCGATCACGATGGCCGCCACGATCAAGATCGACAGTGAGAGAGGGAAGGCTGACGGGCTCAGATAGCCATCGACCGTTGAGAAGATCGCTCCGGCGAGGGCTGCCATGCCCGAGGCAAACGCATAGGTGATGACTTTCACCCTGAGTCGTGGGATCGCAATGCTGTCCGCCAGCACCGTGCTCCGTTGAAAGGCGCTAAACGCCAACCCCCAGGATGAGATGTACAGCAGTCGAGTCACCACCAGAAATCCCACTAACACCGTGAGAGTGAGCCAGTACAGGTCGTTTTGGCTCAGCGCTTGCCCCGCGACGGTGGGGCGTGGGATGCCAGCCAAGCCATTGATTCCGCCGGTGATGGACGTCAGCTGGGAGATGATGTCGACGACCACAATGGCGATGAAGAGGTTGGTGAGTGCGAAGGACCATGACCCGACACGGAGGCTTGGGCTTGCGGCGATCAGGCCCACGAGACATCCCCCTGCAACGGCTGGGAACAAGCTCCACCAGAAGTTCCAGCCGTGAAGAGCCGTCAGCACTCCTGAGATGTAGCTTCCCGCAGCGAAAACACCAACCTGCCCGAGCGCCAGCTCTCCCGTGGACGACAGGGTGAACTGCACGCTCACCGCCACGATGCTCAGGATGAGGATGTAGAGAGCCTCACCGACGGTCGATTGCGACCAGAAGGCGAGTGGTAGGAGCCCGATGACGTAGAGCGCGCCTCCCCATTGGAGACCGCCACGGACTGAAGGCCCCGATGGCCGAGTCGCACTCAGGACCCCATCGGACGGTCGCTCCTGTCGCAGGGCAGTTCTTCCCCCCGATGATTCCGACCTTCGAGTACTCATACTGCCCGTTGGCTTCTCTGCCCGAATAGGCCTTGAGGGCGGATGAGCAGCACGAGGAGCAACGCCCCCAGTGCAAAGGCATCGGAATAGCCAGGATTCGTCAACAACACCGCCTCAGCCTCGACCACGCCAAGGATCAGGCCGCCGAGGAGAGCGCCTCGTTGGGAGCCAAAGCCGCCGATGGTGATAGCAACGAAGCCTTGAAGGCTCAGCAGAGCGCCGGCGTTGTACGACGCCTCGGTGATGGGTGCCATGAGACCACCGGCCAGACCCGAAAGACACGCAGCCAGTACGAAGGCGGAGATCCCAACCCGCCGGACATTGATCCCGCGTGCCTGGGCGGCCTGGCGATCTTCTGCCGTAGCGCGCCAGGCGTGACCCGTCATGGTATGGCGGCTCCACGCATCCAAGCCGATCGCCGCGACGACCGCTACGGCAAAGATGACGACATACGCAATCGCGATGGGAGCCCCAAGGATGTGCAGGACAGTGGAGCCGAACTCAGGGGGGACGGGCTTGGGCTCGCTCCCGAAGATCAACTGCAGGCCGCTCTCGATCGCAACGGAGGCCCCGAACGTCGTTATCAACCATGCAAGACCGCTGTTCCTCCCACCTCTTTGGATATAGGGATCGACGGTCAGAAGCTCTTGTCCCAATCCGACAACGCCGACACCCACGATCGCCACCACGAGCCCGACCAGGGGATCTCCGCCCAAAGCGGTGACGATGACGTAAACGAAGAAGGTCCCGACCGAGACCAGATCGCCCTGGGCGATGTTGAACACACCCGTGCTCGAGAACACCAAGTTGTAGCCGATCGCGATCAGCGCGTAGACGCCGCCCGTCCCGAGACCCTCAAACAGGGCGGTGACGTATAGTCGCCAGTCGCCACTGATGGTGGCAATCACGACCACGCTGAGGCCTGACTCGCTCTGATCACCCGTTCGACATCCGCCATCCTCGGCTACAGAAGAGCCGGCAACTCAGACCCGGCGGTCGATGGCCCCTCCTGAACCGAAGCAGTCACGGTCGACCCGGTCACTAGCAGCTCGGTACGGGCTTGACCTCGGGGAACGTCCCGGTCACGAAGGTTCCTCCGTACACCTCGAGATACTCCGCCTCGGGACCATAGATGTGGCTGGTCGGGCTAAACGGTGGCGAGGGTTCGGAGATCGCCCCGGTGTTCTCCGGGTGAGCCTTCAGAGTCTCGAGGGCACGTACCATCGCCTTTGTGTCGGTGGACTTCGCCTTGTCGGCGGCCCAACGAACGAGCTCCAGGGCGTCGTAGTCGTAAAGATATTGAGCGAGCGCGCTTTCGAATTTGCCGTGGACCGATTGGTCCAACAAAGCGATGATGTTCTTCTGCTGGGCCGAGAGCTTCCCGTCGATTCGGACGTCCGTCGTTGGCGACGTCGCTTGAGCGTTCGCGGGAATGGTTATCGACGCCGGAAGCACCGCACGTGGAGGACCGCTCGACACTCCGGTGTCACCGAGCACCTGCACGTTGTAGTTGAGCTGTTGAAGAGCACTGAAGATCGGTCCGGTCTCGAAGTAGTAGGTCGACATCAGCAGAATGGACGGGTGAGCTGCCTGGATGCGCTGCATCTGGGGAATGATGTTCGTGGCCCCCATTTCGTACACCTCGTGGTCAACCACCTTGATGCCTCTCTTCTCGAGCAGGGTGGTAGCGGTGGAGGAGTCAGTGGCGTTGAACGGGTCGTCCAACTGGATGATCGCGGCCGTCTTGGGTTTGAACGTCGTAGCAGCGCAGGCGAGGGCCGTCCCAGACGATGCGTAGGAGGCCGCGACATCGAACACGGTTGGATACACAGCGGGATTGCCCAAGTTGGGGGCGGATCCAACAAGCAGACCCAAGATGCTCGAAGACTTCATCACTCCCAGCATCGGAAGCGTCGTCGACCCTCCGGAAGCAGGGATCGCGGCGATGTAGTTCCCCGTTTGCACCATCGACGTGAGCACCTGCGCTGCGGTCTGGGGATTCGACTGGGTGTCCTTGTAGGTCACCTTCACCGGATGACCGAGAATGCCTCCAGAATTGTTGATCTGGGTCACAGCGGCGTTCAGCCCAGCGGACAGTGATGCACCGAGCTGCGCACTCGAGCCGGTCAGATCGATCGGCGACGCAATCAGGTAGGGCGTCTTCCCCGAGGCCGCCTGCGCCTGAGCAGGAACGACCGCCGTGATCGAGACCGCCGTTCCTAGGACCAAGGCCGCACTGAACACTCTCGTCACTGCGCCACTAGGTGCCCTGGTGACACGACGGCGTCCTGAAAGCATGGCTACTCCCCCCAATTTCTGCATCATCGTGCGTTTACTTGACTCACACCCTTAACAGGCTTCGGAAGTTCTCGTAGGTAATCGACTGGGCTGCTCGCTCCGGCACGTCGCTCAAGATCGATGGGTAATCACGCGCATCGGCGAAGCCGTCCGGATGCGGATAGTCGGTTGCCATCAACACATGACCGTCGTCGACATAGGTCAGGATGTCGACCACATCGTCCTGGACAAAGGGCGCGACATAGAGGTGCTCCCGTATGAGCTCACTCGGTGGGGCCGTCAGACGTCCACCGGGCCACCATTGCGCCTCATCGCGAGGCCACGGGTACGACGGGCTGGATGACTTATCTAGACGCCCCAGGTCCTTGATCCACGCAGATCCGTTCGAAACGCTGAGCACGTTCAGATTCGGGAACCGGCCGAACAGGTTATGAAGGACGAGGCTGGCCATCGTGTCCATCATCGGCCGGGCTCCTACACAGGCAAGCCATTGAAATGCGCTGACCTCAGCCTCACTGGTCGGCTCGGCGCACTCCCCCCAAGCTCCTCCGAAGAACTCGTGATAGCTGAAGTGATCGATGTGGAAGACCACCAGGGTCCCTGCCTCATTGGCCACCGACCAGAAGGGATCGAACATTGGATCGCCGGGGGAGCGTCCGAAAACCGGTCCCGTGTTCAACAGGATTGCCCGAGCGCCCTTGTTGACAACTCTTTCCAGTTCCCGGCGCGCCTCTTCGACATCGAACAGTGCCATCAAGGGAGTGCTGTAGATGCGGTCGAGGTGCGCGTAGCCCCAGTCGTCCTCTAGGTACCTGTTGAAGGCCCGCAGGTTTGCGTACGCGGCTGCTACGTCACATCTGAGGTCCCACGTGACGTTGAAAGCATGAACCGGCATGACCAAGGCTCGCTCCACACACTGCTCGTCCATGACGGTGAGGTACGCAGCACGGTCGACGAACTGCGATTGGAACGCGTCCACGGTTGCGAACGCCTCCCCTTCCTTCGGAGGAGAAGTAGGGATTCCACCATACGAGCCAGGAACCAAGATTCGGGCATTGGCTTTCCTCCCATAGGCAAGAGGAGTATCTCCGAAATACCATGTCCCTGTTCTGTCTGTATTGCGAGCAACATGAACGGCACGGTCGGCGAACTTGGCTTCCAGATGACGGGTAAAGCAGTCGTCTGCCTCGTGGAAGTGCCGTTCAGCGTCGCAAAATCGTGAACTGGTGCTCATATTCCCCCGGAGATAGGCGCCGCTAGTCATCAGGGATAGGGCGCGCATGCCAGCCCAGATGGCGGATATAGGTTTCCCCTCCGACGACCTGTCAAGAGAGACTTCATACTGTAGACTAGGATTGCGGTCAGCTAAGCAGTTCGAGATCGAGATGTCAAGACCTCCCGACGTCCCCGCCGAGCTTCGCGATCCACCGCCGGCACCTCGCCGTCGCAGCTCGGTCGGGATCGGAACTGCCCGCGTCGAGTAAGGACGGCTCTGGCGAGGCGACCTTCGGACAGATCATCAATGTCAACCACGCAGATCGGATCACCTGACATGCCCACGGCGCGCATTCGATGCCGGGGTATCTTGTGTCCGATTTGCACGAACCTCGAGGCGGAGTGATGGGCGTCCATGGCGAGACCGATTGGCCTAGCGAAGACTGACGTGCTTGCGGCTGCAGCTGAGATCGTGGATGAAGAGGGGGTTGACCGGCTCACGGTCTCCCGTCTCGCGGGACGGCTTGGGGTTCGGAGCCAGTCCTTGTACTTCCACATCGACGGAGTGGTCGGACTGAGGCGCGATCTGATCTTGCACGGGCTGGACGTCCAAGCCAGATCACTCGAATCGGCAGTGAGCGGGAAGGAAGGGCGCGATGCCCTCCTTGCGCTGATGGAGGAGTTGGTCCGAGGGTATCGAGATCACCCCGGTGTCGGACGACTGATCGCTTGGAGCCAACCCGACAATTCGGATGACGAGCTCTTCAGAGCCCTGACCGTAGCGACGGATCCCCTGACGAACCTCTTGGCGACCTATGGCTTGACAGAGGAGGATCTCGCACACTGGCGCAGAATCATCTGGACGTCACTTCATGGGTTCGTTTCCCTGGAGCTCGCGGGGCGGTTTACGTTCCCAGCTGATTCCGATAGGAGCTTGCGTCTTCTCATGGAGCTCTTTGCTGATGGCCTCGAACGGGCGCGGAGACCGCAGCCTGCCTAATCTTGCACGCCCCAGCGGCGTGTCGGCGCCTGCTCCAAGGTCAGCCGGGAGACCGTCGGAGGCCGACACCGGGCACTCGCCTATACCCTTCGGGAACGCAGGCTTCCATCGCTTTCCTGATATCCGCTGCATGTTGAGCGACGGCATCGAGGTCGACATCAGACAGAATCCGGGCGTATCCCGCCTCGACGAGCAGCTCGCCGAGATGGTCGCGTAGCTGCGATACGAACCAGGCCAACGGCTCTCCTAGGGTCGCCTGGTCAAAGCGAATCGGTTCAGCATCGGCGGGAATGTGGTAGTGGGGTGCTTCGATGAAGTCATCGAAGCGGAGCAGTTCGGTCGTGTGGTCGTCGACATCGCCCGACACGCGCAAGGTAGCTCCCGCGGGCGCACGGAAGGTCGCCTCGAACCGCAACCCCCCGCAATCCACCACCTGTCGCCCGGGCTTTCCAGATGTGCCGGCATTTGCTGCGTCAGTCATCGCGCCCTCCCTTCACTGGCGGGCGGTAGCGGCACGCCGCCCGGCTGTGCAAGCTTCGGCCTGTGGGACAGGTAAGCGCAAGCAGGAACGGTGGGGCGTGCCTCCGTGAGGTTGTCAGCGTGAAACATCGGAGTCACGGCTCCGCTGATTGGACGATCCCGAGATGATCAAGTGATTGCGGTTGGCAGTGCATGCCTCGCTCGCACGAGGCTGACCAGCTGCTTTCCTGGCTAAGGGATGAGGCCGCAGAAATGCCGCCAACTTCCCGTCACTCTGCTCCGCCGACCTCTCCGAAACCACCGTCTCGGGCAGGCGGATATCCCCGGCCCGACTCCTTGAGATCGGTCCGCCCGTGAATTGGGCCCGGTGCCCTTGATCGCGGGCGAAGGGGGGATGTTCACGATGCCGAGACCAAGGCACATCCCCGAGCAAATCGTCCGCGAGCTGAAGACGTGGCCGCCGTCAGGTTCAGAAGCGAATCGGCCTCAGACCGAACAATGCCACAGCCTCATCCCACTGGCACTCGTGTGCGTCGACGGGCCATCCCCGCGAAGGCTTGGACGACCGCCAAGAGCTCGTCGGCGTTTGGGTGCGGGACGAGATAGTGGGAGTAAGCCAGTCGCAGGAAGATCTCGGCTGCCTGCTCCCTGGTCAGCGAGTCGGTGCCCACAGCCGGGACCAGGTCGAGGGCGGGACCGAGGAGGCGGGCAAGGATCTCGACGTGGGGAGCGAGCGAACTGGCCAGCCCCTCGAGAGCAAACGTCGGATCGGCAGCAATGCAGTCGGGCATGAGTGACTCATCGAGATAGGTCATGAGATACCGGAGGGCGGCGTCGAGTCGGCGTCGTGGGGTCCGTTGGGCGTCGATCACCACCTGCAAGCCGATATCGAACTGGACCTCTTCGTAAGCCTTAACGGCAACGAGGAGCTCGCGCTGGGTCGGGAACCAACGATAGAGAGTCGGACGTGAGATGCCAGCTGCGGCCGCCACCGCCGACATCGTCAGCCGCTCCGGCCCGCGCTCAGCGATGGCCCTCCTGGCAGCTTGGAGAATCGATTCGGCCGTCGGCGAAGCGGGCGTCACGTCGTGACTTTACACTTTTGGACAGCCTTGTAAACTCTGCTGCGCCAGTGCTTCCCGGGGGCCGTAATCCTCGGGCTTTACATCGGAGCTCGAAACTGTAAACTGCCCGACCGGTCTGTGATCGCGTCAGTCTGGCCCCAATGAGAGGTGGGAGGATGACAGCTATCTCTGAACGACTTGGTGGCAGAGCCGTCATGGCCGACGTCAACTACATCCGGAACGCCGCGGCCGATCCGAAGGAGGTCCTCGAGTTCGTCACCGAGGACGAGAGCCGGTCGACGATGCGAACACTCCCTGGCCGAATAGTGGCGATCGCCAACGCTCGACTGGTGGCAACCGAACTCGACCGCGAGGGCTTCGTACTGGTGCACCACGAGAGCTCAGTGGACGACTTCGACGCCATCCAGGTGGATCCGGGCGTCGATCAGCTCTATATCGACGAGATGTCCGATCTTCTGCGAGATCTGACGGGTGCCAAGAAGGTGCTCATGCTCGGTGGCGGGAAGAAGCGCTATGGAGAGGCGGCCGTCGAGAAGCTCGCACCCCTCTCCAACGCCAAGCCGGCCCGCTACCCCCATGCTGACAATACCGACACCTCGGCGTCGGGCCTGATCGAGCTCTTTGGCGCTCTCGTCGACGACATCGATCTCGCTGAATACCAGCGTGTGGCGCTCTACAACCTGTGGCGGGCTGTTTCACCGCCGCCACAGGACGTCCCCCTTGCCGTCTGCGACGCTCGAACGGTGGCCGCAGACGATGAAGCGACGGTCGCCGCCATCACGGTCGAACAGGGAGTTGGCGAGATCCGCCACGACACTACGGGGTATCGCTTCAATAGGGATCACCACTGGCACTACTACCCCGATATGACCCGAGACGAAGTGCTGGTGTTCAAGGCGCACGACACCGACCCGCAGCGAGCTCGCCGAGTGCCCCATACTGCTTTTTCGGATCCAACGTGTCCATCAGATGTACCAACGCGGGCCAGCGTCGAGATGCGCGGCCTTGCGTTGTTCGGATGACGCCGATCGCAGCAAGGAGGTGATGGTGTCGTGCCGGAGCTGACGGTGCAGATGGTCGTCGAACGGGCCGTGACGTTGACCGATGTCGAGGATCCTGACCCGATGCACTTCCTCGAGAACCTCTCTGCCGTTGTGCGGAGCATGAATGACGAAGCGCGGTTCACTCCCGAGGGTCTCGAGGTCGCGCTCGGCATGTTGGCGGTCGCGCTGCGCAACCGGATCGAGGTCGATGCCTATGCCGCCGACGAGCCGGGCATCGATGCCTCGGACATCCGGCGCCCAATCTTCCTGACCGGCCTTCCCCGGTCGGGGACGACGTACTTCCAATACCTCTTCGACCAGGATCCGACCCTCCGGATGCTTCGCACCTGGGAGGGCGAACGGCCGGTCCCGCCGCCGGCGACCGACCCGGAGTCGGTTCGGCGCAGAATCAGAACGAGCACCGAGAACGCCTTGGCGGCTCGGGCCCTGACCGGGGGACAGATCGACGCCTTCCATCTCACCGACGTCGAAGGTCCTCAGGAGTGCCTCGCCATCCTCGACCAGACGTTCGTCAACCCCGGCCTCCTCTGGCCCATGTCGGCCCGGAGCTACCTCGACTTTCTCCTCAATGCCGCGGACATGCCATCGGCATACGCGTATCACGCCCGGGTTCTCAAGCTTCTCCAGCGAGGGGCGGAGTCGAGACGCTGGGCCCTCAAGTGGCCGTGCCACCTGCTCGCCCTCGACGCGATCGCATCGACGTACCCCGACGCGATCTTTGTCGTCACCCACCGCGACCCCGTACAGGCCCTAGCGTCGAACTGCAGTCTGGCCCAGATGCTGCGCTCAAGCACCAACCCCAGTACCGACCCGAAGCAGACCGGCCGAGACATGCTGGAGTTGGTGGGCCATCACGTCAACCGTCTTGTGGCGTTCGACGCCGCCGACGCGGCAGCAGGTCGTTCGAGGCTCGTCCACGTCGACTATTACCAACTCGTGGAGGACCCTGAGACGGTGATGCGACCAGCGTTCGAAGCGGTCGGCCTCGAGTGGAATTCTGCGGTCGCGGAGCGGATCCAGTCCTGGCGAGCGGAGAACCCCAAGGGTAAGCGCGGAACGCACGACTACTCGCTGGGCGACTATGCATTGGATCGGGACACGATTGCCGAAGCGTTCTCGGCGTACACGAAGCGCTTCAACATCCCGAGCGAGTACGAACGGGCCTGATGGATCCGCTCGACCTCCTCGGCTGCTTCGCGAACCTGGAGCACATGACGGCGTGCCTTCTGGATCGCACCGCGGCAGGCACCGACGAAGTACGCGAGACCGATCTGACGATAAAGATCTTCGGGACGATGATGGGCGCCCATCTCTCGCATCTAATTGCGGATCCCCACAATCCTGCGTTTCTCCCGAGCGTCGGTTACCACCAGATGTACGGATCGCCGAACCCCGACACCGTGTATCGAACGGCGACGATCGACGGGAGCGGGCAGTACTTGATCAGGGGGCAACGGGGCACTGTTCCCGACATCTCCATCATGCCCTTCGGACCGCCGACGGCCGACGGATTGTTGACCTTCGCCCCCTTCGAGTTCGCGGATCTGTCGACGCGCGACGACGGCACCTTTGAAGTCGTCCTCGCCCAGGAGCGCCCAGCAGCTGCCGCCAACTGGTGGGCACTGGACCCTGCCATGCGGACCCTCATGCTGCGCAGCACGTCTGATGCATGGGGGGACCACGTCGATCCTCGACTGGCCATCGTCCGGCTGGACGTCGACTCTCACCGTGAGCGCCTGGACGCCGAGACCATGAGGGACCGGTTGCGCTCGTACGCGATCGTGGTCGAGGCGATGATCATGTCCGGCGTTCGAAGGGTGGCCGATCTCCGAGGCAAGGACGTCATCAATCGCCTGGAGGCCATCGACTACTCGGCCAACGGCGGGCGTGCAGATCAGCAGTACTTCGAAGGATGCTTCGAAATCGGTCCCAAAGAAGCGCTCCTGCTGGAGGTGTCGGTGCCCACGGGTTGCACCGGGTTTTCTCTGTCGCTGACCGACGCCTTCTTCTCGACGCTCGACTGGGCGAACGCACAGAGCAGCTTGAACAAGCGCCAGGCTTCGGTCGACGAGGATGGTTGGTTGCGGGTCGTTGTCGCTGCCGAAGACCCGCTGGTGAGGAACTGGCTCGACACAGGCGGTCATACCTCGGGCGTCCTTCAGTGCCGTTGGTTCGGTGAGATCGAGGCGCCACGACACGCGGTATCGCTCGTGGGGACCGCCGCCCTCGGGGAACTCCTTCAGACGACGGCGCGGGTATCGCCCATCGAGCGTTCCGAAATGATTCGTGACCGACAGATCGGCGTCCAGCTTCGATCGCTCTGGTAGAGGGACTGGCGACCTTTGGATCGGTGCCAGGGAGGCCGGCGGCGACGAAGGCTTCGATCGGTGGGTAACTCATCGGGCGATGTTGGGCCCTGGCCTCTGGGGCTGTAGGGGACTTCCAGCAGCTGGCCTCCTTGAAGCACGGCATCCGAACGGAAACCGCAGCGCGGTGGCGGGCACTAGGAGGTAATGGACGGGCGTCGGCGCAGCAAAGTGTGCCCTACCGCCTGGAACTAGAGCGCATTGGATCTGATCCCAGGACCTGCCTGCACCGTGCCGCCTCACTCCCTAACGAGCGGTTCACGCTGCTGCAGCGTCCGGTTGTGACCGTTTCGAGTTCCTCGGCGACGGTGGCAGAACTTGACCCACTTCCGAATGGCGTCCGTCTGTCCGAGATGCGATCTGGGTCGTACCGAGCCTGCGCCACCTCGGCCACCAGAGGCTGTCGCTTCTGGCGCTTGGGGCAGTGTCGCGTCCTAGGGTTATCGCATGACAGCTGAGTCCGCCGACTACCCTGAGTTCTAGCCTCGTTGCAATGGTGGACGGCCAGCAGCTGCGCAGTACCAGGGAGCGGTGGGACCGCGTCTACCAGCTCAGGCTGCTCGTCATTCCCGCGTTCATTCTGATGGCCGTCCTCAGGAGTTGGCAGTTCGTGGTGATTTTGGGTATCGCTCTGCTTGCTGTGGGCCTCTGGGATTTACAGCGGCGATGGCATCGGCGCGCTCCATGGTGATTCCCTGAATCCCACTTGACTTAGCGTTTCTTCCGCTTTTCGTGGAGAGCCCGCCGGGTGACCGCCGAGTCGTGGTGCCCACACGTCAGGCATGCGTGACTGCAAACTCAAGAAGAGCGATCGCGATGCCCAAAGCCGCAGCCGCCACGGTGTCGAATCCGACAGCGAGTCCGCGCTCGCCTGCGACTCGAGCGGCGACCCAGCCGGCAAAGGCGAGGGCGACAACGGCGAGAGCAGTGGACACTCGGAGGCTCGTGGACACGGCCCACAGCCCGATCCAGCCGAGGCAGATCACGGCAGCGCTTGGAAGTGCCGCCGAAACGATCGGCCATGACGAGCGAAGCAAGACGACCGTACCGGTGAGCCCAACCCGGTGCTTGAGGCGAATCCGTTCGGCGACCACCTCAGAGAAGGAGTGGGCAAGCCACACTGCAACCGCGCCGACGAAGACCACTAACGCCGCCACCGGAGCGCTCGGGTCTTGGTGTTCGGCTCCAAGAGTGCCCAGCACTACCAACACGCCGATCGTGCCATAGACGTATCCACGGATACGTTCGCTGACGTTGCGCTCGTTGCCAGTGAGGAGCTTGTCAGGTTCGGCGATACCCGCAGGATAGGCGCCGGGGAAGCCGTCAGGATTCTGGCGTGCGAAACTGCGCCGCTACTTCCAGCCTTACGTCCCGTTGCCGCTGAAGTCTCCGCACTCGTGGACGACCAGTCCTCATGATGGCTTGACCGAGAAATGGTTCTTCAACCGCCCTAGGGGCGAGCTGCCGAAGACTCGCCAGCCTTGTTCGGCGTCCGAGGTGCAAGACAGGTTAAGGTCATAGCTCCCCGAGCCGTAAACCCTAAGCCTCACTTTCGTTACGACTCGCGAGGCAAATGCCAGAGGCGCTGTGTCCAGGGGGTATACGTCGTAGCCGACCGTGCGGTCAATATGGATGACAAACACCGTCGGAGTGGTTCTTGCAAAAACGCCGCTGTCCGGAGATCCATCCACGTAGCCCTGGCCGAGCGCCGGGCAATCGAGTTCGTGAAGGTCGACCGATCCCAGGTTGTGGACACTGCCGGAGAACTCATGGGAGATCACCGATCCGGTAGGGGCCGGTTGGGCGGAGGCGACAGCAACAGAAGTCGTTAGAGTGCCCGTCAAACCCAGCATCAGTGCGAAAGCCAAATGGACGCCGGTGCGCTTCGTACGTATCGGAGCGGTGTCGCTTTTCTGCATCACAGATGCCTTCCGGGTCGAGGTGTCAACACTTCTGAACCCCGAGAACTGCCGAGAACTCGCCAGCCTTGCAGTTTGTCCGAGGTGCAGTAGAACGTCACGATCGAAGTGCCCGGAAGGGCAACCACGAGATCAACGGAAGTCACCACCCTCGAGAGAAACACGAACGACTCGGTGTTCCTGGCGATGGCGAGAGCGGGGGTGTTGTTATCTCGGTCGATGTCCGTTCGGGCTTCGGTGCGGTTGTCCCCCACCCCTTCTACATAGCCCTGGCCGAGGGCTCCACAGTCGAGGGAGTAGGTCTCTGGGTTATGTATCCCGCCGATGCGATGTGCGATCACCACCGACTTAGCAGCGGAGGCAGGGGTGGCGAGACCCGCAACGGCCCCGATCGAGCCGAGTGAAAGAACCACGCCGATACGGACCGTTGCGGAGACCTTGCTGCGCCTCATCTTCTCTCCTCTCTGAAACGCGCCTCGTCGAGGTTGCAGGGGGCAGTGCTGAACCGCGGTGCCGAACGTGTACTCACTTTTCCCAGGGACCCAGCTCTCGTACATTGGCACTACCAACGCGATTGCGAGGTCAGGCGTCCATTAATCGCCGGTTATCTGCATCAGAGTCCAACCTGTGCGGCTGCGTCCTCCCTAAACAGGGACCCTTCCCTGACGTACCGCCGAAGGATCGCCAGACGCCCGCTGCCGCGGCTGCCGTTGCGAGCCCAGACCGGAGACTATGGCCGGCGACCTCAGCGGGGTCGAGCCCCGCTCGTTGCGCATGGGGCTTCACGATCGACGTCACGGAGCCCGCACCAAGGCGATCCGACCCGACGTGGCCATGACGGTCGATGGCGACGGTGACGGCGATTAGCCGTGCAACCCCCGGCCCGGAAAAGCCACTGGGCCTTCCTGATGGCTCTTGTCCGGTCAGGGAAAACGCACGGGGCTGAGCCGGAGGGGCTGACGACCCTCAGGCGAGGCAGTGACAGACGGCAATGACCGTCGGCCTGGCGGGACCCCGGGCAACGACTAGTGCGGGCGTGCACAGGTGCGGCATTTCCGCGGCCTTATCTCTATCCCAGCTGGGATTTCCTTGGCGCCCCCGGCAGTGCCGGATTCCAGGACACAGGAGACCGCCGGCCCCGGGGATGTGTCAAGACATCGGAGACCGCAAACGGGAGGGTCTCCGATGGACATGGGCCGGTCTCTTGATCGAGACGCACCTGCGGACGGGGCGGCCCATCAAGGAGTTGGCCCGCAGTCACAAGGTGAGTGCCAACTGGCTCTTCAAGCTGCTGCGTCGCTACCGGCTGGAGGGTCCCGACGGCTTGGCGCCGAGGAGTCGACGCCCAAAGCGCTCACCGTCTCGTATCGCCGACCGCGACGAGGACGAGATCGTGGCTCTGCGCAAGGAGCTCGCCGAAGGGGGCTTCGACGCGGGAGCCGAGACCATTCGGTATCACTTGGCGCGGCGTCGTCAATCGGTGCCGTCCACCTCGACGATCTGGCGGATCTTGAAGGCCCGGGGCTTCGTCAACCCCCAGCCCCAGAAGCGCCCGAAGAGCTCCTTCAAGCGCTTTTGCGCGGAGCTCCCGAACGAGTGCTGGCAGGCCGATGTGACGCACGTGGCGCTCGAGACGGGTGAGGTCTTCGAGGTCCTCAACGTGGTCGACGATCACTCGAGGTTGTGCGTGGCGTCCAGGGCGATGAAGACGGTGCGGGGCAGCGATGTGACCCGGGTGCTGCACCAATCGGCCGCCACCTGGGGGTATCCGGCGTCCTTCCTGTCGGACAACGGTCTCATCTTCACTGCCCAGCAGCGCTACGGCCTGGCCGGTGGATTCGAAAACGAGCTCTTCACCTTGGGCATCACTGCCAAGCACTCCCGTCCCTACCAGACCTGTGGGAAGGTCGAGCGTTTTCACCAGACGGTGAAGAAGTTCCTCGCCGCCCAAGAGGCCCTGGTGACCAAGAAGCAACTCCAGCGGGCCCTGGACCGCTTCGTGGCTTACTACAACGACGTGCGACCCCATCGCGGCATCGGTCGCCAGACCCCGGCATCGGTCTATCGGGCACGGGAGAAGGCACGTCCGCGCCGTCCACTGGTCGACGTCGGTGATCGACGGCTCCGCTTCGACAAGGTCGACAAGTCGGGATCGGTGACCCTTCGCGCCCGAGGTCGCCTGCATCACATCGGGATCGGTGCGGCCTACAAGGGCTGGCGCATCGCCATGTTGATCGACGGGCGTCATATCGAGATCGTGGCTCTGGATGGCTCACCCATCCGGCGCCTCGTTCTCGATCCGACCAAGAACTACCAGCGTCAGCCCTGAGCAGGCCATTTGGCGGTGTACGATGTCCCGCGACATCGGTCTCCGATGACTCGCGACATCACAGTGGCGCCCCCGGCAGGACTCGAACCTGCGACGCACGGTTTAGGAAACCGACGCTCTATCCACTGAGCTACGGGGGCCGGACTGGGCGAAAACCTGGGCCAAAACTACGCAAGAGCAGCTGTGACCGAAGGCACCCTGACATTTTACGCCGCGCTGGCCTTTCGACCAGCTGGTGGGCCATCCGTGCCCGCGTGGGACCCTAGCCGAGGTGCTACGCCGCGGCGGTGGGAGCTGAGAGCAAGGGGGGGGTCCGTGGTTGCGTCGACCGTAGAGCGCGTAAGCGCGAGCGTTCCGCTCAAGCTGATAGGCGAGGAGGTCTACCATCAGACGCCGGAGGCCGACACTCCGGGCCCTCCCGTTGACTAGGTTTCTCTTGAGATTGTGGCTGCCCGACTCCGTGTCGTAGAGGCGGGGGTAATCAGGATCGAGTTTCCAGATAGCTCGAAGATGCTCACTCCGCAAGAACCCTCGCTTCTGGTCTTCCGAGGTAGCGTGACACATTTTCCGCCGAGGTGTCATATACAGATTGTGAGCGCGTGGTCTGGGCGGTCGGACGCCGAGTTGCTGGTCCTAGAGGATCCTGACGCATTTGCCGAGCTCTACGACCGCCACGTGAATCAGATACTCGCGTGGTCGAGTGTGAGGGTAGGAGACTATGGCGCCGATCTGACCGCCGAGGTCTTTGCGGTGGCATGGCGCAGCCGAAAGCGTTTCCGCAACGAGCACAATGGCTCCGCTCTGCCGTGGCTCTATGGCATCGCCAACAATGTGTTTCGGACCTCGCTGCGCAAGCGTCGGGTCGAATACCGCGCCCGGGAGCGTCTGGGTCTGCCTGCAACCGTCATGCACGCCGACTTCGAGGCCGTCGAGGACCGCTTGTCGTTTCCCTCGGCCGTCCTTCGCGCAGTTGCGAACCTTCCTGACTCCGAGCGCGAGCTGCTCGTACTGCGCTTGGTCGAACAAAGGCCCTATAACGAGATTGCCCAGCGCCTCCATTGCACTCCTGTCGCAGCTCGCCTGCGCGTCTCTCGATCACTCCGCCGTCTCCATCTAGCCCTAGGAGGGTTCTGAGATGACCATGCCTCCAACTGAGCTGCAGTCATTCCGCCACGAGCTTCGGTCGGCGGTCGAAGCCGATCTGGCTCGCCACCGGGACCAGCGACGCCACCTCAAGCGAGCGGTTGCGATTGGCGCGCCGGGAAGCCTTGCCGTATTGGGCCTCATCCTCGCCCTGGTCCTAGGGGCTGGGGTTGGAACTGGCCCGAGCCCTGCCGACGCGGCCATCCTCGCGTCCGCTCAGGACGCTCTCTCCCCGCCGCCCGACTCCGTGTTCCACGTCGCCGCCACGATCACGGTGGGCTCGAGTCCGGCGGAGGCCTACGAGCTCTGGACCGCCGGATCCTCGTATCGGTTCATCAAGTTCGGCTATGAAGCTGCGTTCAACGGAACGACGTCGTCGAGCTACGACGCCGCTTCCAATACGCTCTACGTCGACATCTACAACCCTCAGAACCACCCGCCGGTCGACACAGCTGCCACCATCCGCTCGCTCATTTCGTCTGGCCAAGCGCAGGTCTCGGGTTCGACAGTCGTGGACGGGGTCCCGGCCTACGTCTTGTCGTTGTCGGGTCTGCCCGACGGTGGCGGGCTCAGCGATGGCACTTATGACGTCGCCAAGAGCGACTACCACCCGCTACTCCTTCAGGGGACGATCGCCTGTCAGCAGGGACCACAGTGCCCAGAGACCGTACAATTCCAGACTTACGAGTATCTGCCCGAGACTCCTGCCAATCTCAACCTGCTCGATCTGAGCGCACAACATCCTGGGGCGACCGTGGTGAACGCGGGCGGAGTTCCCGGTGTTGGGACCTCTTTCGGTAACGAGTGATTCGCTAGTCTCATCCTTCACACATATCGGTGATCGGCATCCGTCAAGCCTGGCGCACCGTCCGTCGATGGGCCCCGAAGCGCTGCGCCGGCGCCCGGACCGATACCCCCATCTCGCGTACCGGCTAAGGGATAGAGCGAGGATGCGTCCACTCGGCCGTACCATGTCGTCCATGCCACACGCAGCTGATGCGTTCAACTTCAGCGACCGTACGGATGTCACAGTTACACCAGCCGAGCAAGCCATCGGATGGCGTGGACGATAGGACTGGCGGGACCCCCGAAGCGGAGCTAGGTAAGCCACCTCGCGGTGGCGTCGCCCAGCGGAGCGGCGGTCGGGGGGGCCGGGTCGGGGGCGGGCGAGGGTGCCAACCGGTGGGGTGGCCGTCCCGAATCGTAAAATCGGTCAGTGCCCGATCTTTTGGACCCCGTTCGACAAAAGATGCAGCGGGTATCCGAGCACCTTCGGGGAATCAGGCAGATTTGCGCGGAGTTCACTGAGGGCCGCCCCTACACGGCTCGGTTGGTTCTTGAAAACGGGGGCCGTGAGCACGTCTACGTGGTCGCCGAGGATCGGGCTCACGTTCCGCCGCACTTGCCGCTGCTCGTTGGCGAATGCCTGTATCACATGCGAAGTTGCCTCGATTATCTGGTGCTGTTGACCGTCCCGGCGACCCGTCGTCGTCAAGTAGAGCACACCACGCAGTTCGTGATCCGTGAGGATCAGAAGGGGTTCGACCGGGCGCGAGAGCGCGCCCTGCAGCACGTCCCAGACGAGGTGGTGCACGCGATCTGGCTTGCGCAGCCCTTTCAACCAACCAATACCCCCCACCTAAAATGGTTGGAACGGTTGGCGATGGTTGACAGGCATCGCCGTCCAGCAATCGCAGGTGGCTCTTTGAGTGGCCTGCACGTCGGGCCGGGTGGCGTGGGATGGTTGGCACACGAATGGCGCCTCTCTGAACGGCCGCTTGCTCCGGGCGAGGAGATTGGTCGGGTTATTTTCCCTCAGCCGGTCTTGGACCGCGAACTGCCAGCACAGCTTCGTTATGGTCTCTGCTTCTTCGAGGAGCCCTGGCCTCGGCTCGATGTGCTTATGACGCTGGAAGGTATCGCCGGGACATTGGGCAATCAGACGATCCAGGCGCTGCGCCACTTCCTTTAGGGGGCGAAAGCCGCCCGGAAACTCCCCACGGCCTGATGGGCCTCCGGCCGTCGTCATCATCTGAAATCGGCCACGACCAGACCTCGAACTCCGCCGGCTCGGCTCCGGCTGACCCGACCAGGGAGAATTGGAAAATTACGGCACGAAATTGAAAAGTGAGTCGAAAGATCGACTGTCAAGATGAAAAGAACTTTGTCATCCAACAGCAACACCACCCTGTTCGGGTTGGACAGAACCCCCCTCGCGTACAGCTCGAAGGGGTCGTAAGCGAAGACCCACCCGGGCCCCTCCGAGGCGGGAGGTCGTGGGTCATCACCGGGTCGTCGACTGGCACTAGCCCCCCGCGCCGGACTTGGTGACCCTGGCTCGTCGACGAACCGGTTGTTGGGTCGGAGGTAGCCCTCAACAGGAGGAGGGCGGCGGCACCCCGACGCCGGTGGCTCGCCCACAAACTGAGAATGTCTGGGCGCGGGCGGTCCACTAGTCGTCACGACATCAGAAGCTCACACACCAAGCCAGAGGAGACGTCATCACTAGCCGCGGCGTGGCCGAGCGCCGTGCCTCTGGCTTTGCTTTTCCAAATTTGGCCAATCCGTCTTCCACGACGGAAAGCCGATTACCGGTTGACCTGCGTCTTTAGGGTTTCGTCCCAGTCCCACGGGGGCTCGCTGGTCGTTCCCTCTGGTCAGTCAGCCATTCGATCCTACTGGATTTCGGATGGCCTCAAGCTGAGGTATTGCCTCCACGACCCCCTCCATCGCACGACATTGATGGCGGCCAGCGCGAGCCCTTGCACGGTCGCGGACCGGTTGGGCCACGCCGAGGTCGCCGTCGCGTTGGGGGTCTACGCGGCCGGCCGCCCCGGGTGGGACCGAGCCTGGGCCGAGCTACTTCGGAAGAACCTCGGGGCTAGTGTCACCCAAACAAAGAAGAGCCCCCGCGACGGCGGCTACCGCCCGGGGGAGCGGCCGACACCTGTAACGGAAGTGTCGACAACGAGGCAGGGTGCCGTGACCCGTTCGGTGGTGGCCATCTTGGCGTGCGCCACCTTGTTGCTGACCGGCGCGGCTGGGTCGTTGTCCGATGTGGCTGGGGCGCAGCCCAAACCCTCCATCCAGTTCGTCGGCGACTCGACCCAGGCCGAGACCATGCCGGCCATCGCGGCGGACCTGGCGCCGGGGAGCTACTCCTTCTACGGCCACCCCTCGCTCACCATCGGCGACGCGGTGCCCTTCATGCGCTCGCACCATCCCAAGGACTGGGTCATCGAGCTCGGGACCAACGACGCCGTGCCGGGCTACCCGACGTGGACATCGGAGTTCGACGCTGAGGTCAACGCGGTCCAGCATGCCCACTGCGTCATCCTCGTCACCGTCTCCCTGGTGGCCGGCTCCGAGGGTGGGGACCGGAGCAACGGCGTGGCCAAGGCACTGAACGACGCCATGTATGCGGAGGCTCGCAAGAACCACGTCTTCCACGTGGTGGACTACAGCCACCTCTACACCCACTACAAGCTCTGGGTGAGCCAGCTCGACGCCATCCACCCGACCGAGACCGGCCAAGCGGAGCTGGCGCAGATGGAGACCGAGGCTCTCTGGAACGATTGCGGCTAGTCGGTCAGCCGGCACCGAGAGGCGGCACCAGGAACTTGTCCCGGGCCGTCAGGGAACCTCGTCGGGATGGGCGTCCTGCAAAGCTCAGCGCACGTCCTGCGCGCTGTGGTGGCGCCAGCCGCGCTTGTACTCGGCATCGTGAAGGTGGCGCAGCTGGTGCGCATAGTGATCAAGCCGGTCGGCGGCGTCTTGAGCCTCGTGGTAGTCGTGGCCGTGGTCCCGGGCCGGCGTTCGTTCCTCGGCTCGCTTCCGGACGATCCGCAGCTCCTCGTGAGCCAACTCCGCGACCTTGCTCAGCGTCTCTTGCAGGTCCACTGCTCCTCCTTCCGACCCCCACCGCGCTCTCGGCGACGAGCCTACGCGGTGCCCGGTCCGGCGGTTCGTGATCGGCGGAGGCCGAGCCAGCCGCCGCGCTCCCTCACAGCGCCGACGAATAGCCGCCGTTCACGGGGATCGTCTGGCCGGTGATCCACGGGCTGAGATCGCTGGCGAGGAACAGCGTCAGGTTGGCGACGTCGGAGGGCAAGCCGCGCCGACGGATGGGGTAGCGCTTCAGCAGGGACGCCAGCTGCTCCTCCTCGACCTCAGCCGGGCGTTCCGTCTGGTTGATGGAGCCAAGTGCCAGGCAGTTGGCCGTGACGCCCGCCCGGGCCACCTCGCGGGCGATGCTGCGCATGGCCCCCGCCGCGCCCGCCTTTGCCGCGCCGTACGCGGCCATGTACGCCTCACCGGTGCGGGAAGCGTCGGAGACGATCGTGATGATCCGCCCGTAGCCCCGTTGGATCATCGAGGGCAGCGCGGCGCGGGTCACGTACATGACGCCAAAGAGGTTCACCCGCACAAAGGGCTCCCACGAGGAGGGCTCCTCCTCGGCGAACGGCTTCATCTCCTCGAACCCGTGCCCCACCGCCTGCCCGGCGTTCCCGGCGTTGTTCACGACGATGTCGAGCGGGCCCACTCCCTCGACGGCCGCTTGCACGGCGGCCCAGTCGGTCACGTCGAAGGCGAGCGCCGCAGCGGTTCCCTCCGCCCGCCCGATCTCCGACACGACCGAGGCGGCGCGCTCGTGGACGAGATCGTTGACCACGACGTCGGCGCCCGCCCTGGCGAGGGTGAGGGCGATCCCCCGGCCGACGCCCTGCCCCGCCCCGGTCACGAGTGCTCGGCGCCCCCCCAGGTCGATCGAAACCGCCACGGCGTCGAAGACTACGACGCCTGCCGTGCGGGCACGGCAGACTCGCAGCGGACGGTGCGCCATGCAATTATGGAACAAACGCTTGAGATAACCGGCGGGCGGCGACCCGCACGCTCCCCCACGGGCTCGTGTCGCCGCCGAAAAGGGGAGGATGCGGATGACCAGCCAACGCTTCGAGCCGACGCCGAATCGTCTCATGCCCGATCTCAGCCCCAGGGCAGAGCTGGCCGTGCTGGCCAGGGCCCTCTACCGGGAGGGCTACCGGGAGCACATCGGGGGGCACATCAGCTACAAGCAGCCCGACGGGACGCTGCTCGTCAACCCGTTCCACCTCCGTTGGGACGAGCTGCGGGCCGAGCACATCTGCCGGATCGACCAGGACGGGAACGTGTTGGACGGCGAATGGTTCGTGAGCACCGCCATCCAGCTCCACCTGGAGCTCCACCGGTTCCGTGACGACGTCACGGTCGCCGTGCACAACCATCCCGAATGGGGGACGGTGTGGGCCTCGCGCAAGCAGGTCCCGCCCGTCTACGACCAGACCTCCTCGCTGGTGGACAACGAGATCGCGCTCCACGACGAGTACGGGAAGCCGGTCGGCGACGCCGACGAGGCCCGGGGTGCGGTCGAGTCGCTCGGGAAGCGCAAGGCCGTGCTGCTCGGACACCACGGGGTCCTCGTGGTCGCCGACGACGTGGGCCAGGCCTACGCACGCTGCATGAGTCTCGAGTGGCGCTGCCGCATGGCGTGGCGCGTCGAGGCGCTCGGCAGGGCGGACGCCATGCCCGCCGAGGCGTCCCAGCGGCTCGCCCGGGGCATCGACCGGCGCGGCTACCCGGGCCTCTGGGAGGCCATGGCCCGCCAGGAGGTCCAGCTCGATCCCCGCGTCATCGAGGAGGGGGCGTGAGCCGGACGAGCAACCTGGCCCAGCTCCAGGCTCGCCAGCAGCGGACCTCGACGGTCACCTTCATCCCCGAGCCCGAGCCCGAGGAGCTCTTCGCCCCGATCGTCTCGGTGGACGATCACGTGCTCGAGCCCCCGACCCTGTTCGAGGGCCGCCTCCCGGCTCGGTTCGCCGACGCGGGTCCTCGCGTCGAGCAGGACGACGAGGGCGTGCCATGGTGGATCATCGACGGACGGCGCCTGCCGATCCTCTTCGCCAACGGGGCCGCGGGCCGCGTCCTCGAGGAGTGGAAGGGTGCCTCCCGCTGCCGCTACAGCGACTTCCGCCCCTCGGCCAGCGACGGCACGGCGCGCCTCGTCGACATGGACGGTGCGGGCGTCTGGGCGTCGCTGTGCTTCTCCTCCACGATCTGGGGCTTTGCCGGCACCCGGTTCTCCAAGTTCGCCGACCCCGAGCTCGGGCTGGCCTGCCTGCGGGCCTACAACGACTGGATGGTCGAGGACTGGTGCGCGACCGATCCGGAGAGGTTCGTCCCGTGCCAGCTTCCGTGGCTGCTCGACGCCGAGGTGGCGGCGGACGAGATCCGGCGCAACGCCGAGCGCGGGGTGCACGCCGTGAGCTTCTCCGAGAACCCCGAGGCACTCGGCCTGCCCAGCGTCTACGACGAAGCGTGGGACCCCTTCTTCGCGGCCTGCTCGGACACCGGGACGGTCGTCAACCTCCACGTCGGATCGTCGGGGCGCGTCTCCAACCCCTCGACCGCCTCGCCGCCCGAGGTGATCGCCGCGCTCTTCCCGGTCAGCGGGATCGAGACCGTGGTCGACTGGATCTACTCCAAGGTGCCCGTCCGCCACCCGGCACTCAAGATCGTCCTTTCGGAGGCGGGGCTGTCCTGGGTGCCGATGGTGATCGAACGCTTGCGCCGGGCGCACCGGATCGTCGCCGCGTCCGACGTCTGGACGAGCGACGACCCCGACCCCGTCGAGCTGCTGCACCGCAACTTCTGGTTCGCCTCCCTGGAGGACCCCGCCGGCTTCCGGATGCTGGATCTGATCGGCGAGGAGCACGTCCTGGTCGAGACCGACTTCCCCCACATGGACAGCACGTGGCCGGGCTGCCAGGCCATGATCCGCGGCGAGCTCTCCCATCTCCCCCCGACCACTGTCGCCAAGGTCTGCTACGAAAACGCCTGCCGCTTGTACCAGCACCCCCGTCCCCCGGCGGACTGGCTGGCGCGCGCATCCGCCGTCGCTTGATGCATCCTTTCTCCGTCGAGGGGAGGCGAGTGCTCGTCACCGGCGCATCGCAGGGGATCGGCGCCCTCCTGGCCGAGGGTTTTGCGGCAGCGGGCGCCTCGGTGATCCTGACCGGCCGGGACAAGGACGCGCTGGAGGAGCGATCCTCCGCGCTCGGTGCGACCGCGCTCGTCGGGGACCTGTCGACGGAGGCCGGGTGCCGCGCCCTCGCCGATGCCGTCGGCGGCCTCGACCCCGGGGGACTACACGTGCTGGTGAACAACGCCGGAAGGGCGTCGTTGGCGCCCTTCGAGCAGTTCGACGAGGCCGCATGGGAGGACGCCCTCTCGGTGAACTTGAAGGGCACCTCGCACCTCACCCGCTTCCTCCTGCCCGCCCTGCGGGCGACGGCCTCGCCGGACGATCCGGCACGCGTGATCAACATCGGCTCCATCGCGGGCGAGCGGGTGGGCGACCTCGACAACTTCGGCTACACGACCTCCAAGGCGGCCCTGCACCACCTGACCCGGCACCTGGCGCGCAAGCTGGCGCCAAACGTCACGGTGAACGCGATCGCCCCCGGACCGTTCGCCTCGAGGATGACCGCCCGGTTCATCGACGACATGGCGCGCCACGTCCCGCTCGGCCGGGTCGGGAGCCGCGACGACATCGCCTCGGCCGCGATCTACCTCGCCTCCCCGGCCGGCTCCTGGGTCACCGGCAGCATTCTCACCATCGACGGAGGTGTCTCCCTCACATGACGACGTCCAACCCCCACGGGGCCATCACCGAGGACGACGGGATCATCACCGTCACCATCGACCGCCAGGACAAGCTCAACGCCATCAGCCACGCGGTCACCGGCCTGTTCTGGGAGGCCGCCAACGCGCTCGCCGACCGCGACGACCTGCGCTGCATGGTCATCACCGCCAAGGGTCGCTACTTCACCGCCGGTCTCGACCTGTCGACCCGCGGCGGCAACCGTCCGGGCAATCCCGAGACCGAGCACCTCCACCCCGGGTGGAACTTCCGGCGCAACTACCGCAGCCACCATCTCCTCTACGACGAGTTCGAGGCCATCGAGAAGCCGATCGTCCTGGCCGTCCAGGGGATCTGCCTCGGTGCGGGCGTGGAGATGGGCATGTCCTGCGACTTCCGGTTTTGCACCCCGGGCGCCGAGTTCGGCGTCCCCGAGGTCCTGCTCGGGGCCATCGCCGGGAGTGGGGGCACGAGCCGCCTGACCCGGATGGTCGGGCCGGCGTGGGCCAAGTGGATGGCCATGGCCGGCCAGCGCGTGGACGCCCAAAGGGCACTCATGATGGGCCTGGTCCAGGAGATCTTTCCCGAGGAGACCTTCCTCGACGACGTCTACGCCTTCTGCCGCAAGCTGATCGAGATCAAGCCCGAGGTGCTCGGGTTGGCCAAGCTTGCGGTCGACATGTTCGCCGACGTCCAGGACCGCACGGTGCAACGCCACATCGACCGGCTGATCGTGACCCAGACCTGGGACGACTTCGAGAAGAGCATGGAGCGGTTCAAGCGGTGACGGCAGTGACCGCGGTGGACCGCCTCCCGCTGTGGGAGCTCACCGAGTGGCGTGCCGCCCGGTCCCCCGATGCGACGCTGGCGATCGACGAACGGGACCGGCGCATCACGTTCGGCGAGTACCGGGACCGTTGCCGGCGCGTCGCCGCCGGCTTCGCCGCGATGGGGATCGGGCGCGACACCCCGGTCGCGTGGATGCTCCCGACGTCGATCGAGGCGCTGGTGCTCGCCGGAGCGCTGGCCCGGCTGGGCGCGGTGCAGATCCCGCTCCTCCCGGCGCTGCGCGAGCGCGAGGTCCGCTTCATCTTGGAGAGGACCGGGGCCGTGCGCCTGGTCGTGCCGGGGACCTGGCGCGGCTTCGACTACCCGCAATTCGCCAAGTGCCTGACGGCCGACCTCCCCTCCGTCGACGTGACGGTGGTGGACGGCGGCCTGCCCGAGGGGGATCCGGCGACGCTGCCGCCGTGGACCTCGACCGGACCGCTCGGAGACGACGACCCGATCCGGTGGATCTTCTTCACCTCCGGGACCACCGCCGACCCCAAGGGCTGCCTCCACACCGACCGGACCGTCACGGCGTCGGGGCATCGCCTCAACCTTCGGTTCGCCATGACCTCCGAGGACGTCTACACCCTCGTCTTCCCGGTCACGCACATCGGGGGCATCTCGCTGCTGATCGGCGCCCTCCTCGTCGGCTACCGCCACATCCTGGTCGACGTCTTCCATCCGGAGAAGACGTGCGACGTGCTCAGCCGCAACGGCGTCACCATCGCGGGTTCCGGGCCGGCCTTTTGGATGGCGTACGTCGCCTACCAGCGGCAGCACCCGGAGCACCGGGTCTTTCCGAGGCTGCGGGCCCTCGTGGGCGGTGGCGCCCCCAAGCCCGCGGGCCTCGACGAGGAGGTCCAAGACGTGCTCGGCGTACCGCTCATCAGCGGTTACGGCATGTCCGAATGCCCGGGCGTCGCACACTGCGGCGTCGACGACTCTCCCGAGGCGTGGCGCACGGACGGCCACGCCCTCGACGATTCCGCGCTGGCCATCGTCGGGCCCGACGGCTCCGTCCTCGGTCCCGGCGAGCAGGGAGAGATCGTCGTGCGGGGCCCGATGACCTTTCTCGGCTACCTCGATCCGGCCCAGAACGAGGGCGCCTTCCTCGACGGCTGGTTCAAGACGGGCGACGTCGGGACGCTCGACGAGGCGGGGTTCCTCCGGGTGACCGGACGGCTCAAGGACATCATCATCCGCAAGGGCGAGAACATCAGCGCGAAGGAGGTCGAGGACGTCTTGCACCTTCATCCGTCGATCGCCGACGCCGCCGCGATCGCCCTGCCCGACGCCGAGCGGGGCGAGCTCTGTTGCGCCGTCGTGGTGCTCGCCGACGGCCTCGACGTCCTCGGGCTCGAAGACGTCGCCGACCACTGCCGCGAGCAACGGCTGTCACGGCAGAAGACACCCGAGCGCCTCGAGATCGTCGAGGCGCTCCCGCGCAGCTCGACCGGCAAGGTGCTCAAGCAGGATCTCGTCGCCCGGTACGCCGAGTGAGTCCGGACCCCTCCGGCCGGGCGCCCGAAGGGAGCGGCCGCATGCAGTTCTTCCCCTACTCCGTGGACTACCGGTTCGCGCCCCTGTGGGCACCGCTCGTGCTGCGCCCGTGGAGGGACGGCGTCACCCTCACCGACGACGGCCGCTTCGTGGCGACCTTCGGCCTGATCCGGATCGAGACGACCCGATCGAACATCGACGGGGCCCACGTCACCCGCGGCTACCGCTGGTGGACCGCGGTCGGGGTGCGACGCTCGTTTCGTGACGACGGGCTGACCTTCGGCACCAACCGCGACGCGGGGGTGTGCGTCCACTTCCACGACCACGTCCGGTCCCCACTGCGGGCGAAGGGACACTCCGCCCTGACCGTCACGGTCGAGGACCTGGAGGGCCTGGTCGCCGCCCTGACCGGCTGAGCGTGCGTCCCGCCGTCGTCGCGGTCGGGGCCGCGTTGGCCGGCTCGGCCGTCTCCGTGGTGGACGCCGCATCGGTCGGCCGCCAGGCGGGGGCGAGCGCGGGCACGATCGGGGAGGCCACCCTCTCGCGCAGGCAGCCGGCGTACACGCCCGCCCCGTAGGCGGCCTGGTAGAGCAGGTCGGCAGCGCAGTACCGGGCGAGGGAGCCCAGTCGAAAGGGCTCCTCGGCGAGTCGCTTCCGGCCCTCGACCAACGAAGGTCCAAGGAGAAGGGACAGACCGGCCGCCCTCCGACCCCACCGCCGTCGCGCCGACGTCCCGCCGGGGACGGCGACGAACACCACGAGGGCGGGCAGGGCGAACTGGCCGCACCACCTCCCGATCCCGAGCCACGTCTGGACCACGCCGGCCGCCGACGGCGCGAGGACCGCCGCGCCGGGAAGCCCCGCCCTGTGCAGCCGCCGCGCCAGCATCGCCGTCGTGGCGGCGAAGCAGGCCAGGGCGACGAGGGGGCGGCGCGCCAGCATCGCCCCGACCGTGCCGGTCGGCCCCGGGTAGAGCACGACGTGGGCGAGGTTGCCGGGGTGGCGCCGGGCGAGCGGCCCGGCGGACGAGCCGTAGCGGAACCGCCGTGACATGAGGGCACCGGTGGTACGCGGCTCCCGGTGGGGCACCTTCACCGAGGGCTCGTAGCGGAGCCGCCAGCCGGACTCCAACAGACGCCAGACGAGATCGACGTCCTCGCCGTAGCGCAGGCTCTCGTCGAAGCCGTCCCCGAGCGCCGCCCGGCGGACGAGGAGAGCGGCCGTCGGGACGTAGGGCACGCGACCGCGCGGGGCCACCGCAGCCGGCCGGGGTCCGAGGTCGAGGGGCGAGCCGGGCAGGCTCGACTCCTCCTGGCCGAGGGCGACGATGCGCGGGGCCACCCCGACGGTCAGCGGGTCCCCGAGGTGCCCGGCGAGGCCATCGATCCACGACGGTCCCGGCTCGCAGTCGCTGTCGACGAAGGCGATCAGCTCGGAGTCGACCGAGGCGAGGGCCGTGTTCCGCGCCGCCGCGGGACCACCGGCGACCGGCCGGCGCAGGCATCGGGCCCCGTGCCTTCGGCAGATCGCGGACACGGCCGCCGGGTCGACAGAGCCGTCGTCGACGACGACCACCGGATGGCTCTGCCCGAGCGAGCGCAGGCAGCGCTCCAGCTCGAGGGGTCGGTCCCGCACGGGCACGACCACGGTGACGCTCGGCGGCGTCGCCCGTGGCGCATGCCGGGGATGGGCCAGTCCGGCATCGATCAGTCGACGGGCGAGCTTGCCGCCCGCCGGGGTGGCGACCGGGCCCTCGCCGAGCTCTCGCAGCGCCCGCAAGCCGGTGGCACTCAGCCTCAGGACCCGACCCGGCGCGCCGCCAAAGAGGGCGTCGGGCCCCAGCCGCTGGGTCGTCGGATCGACGTCGACCCGGGTGCCGAAAGGCAGCGGGGCGTCGGGTGGGATGCCCAGCTCCGCCGGCCCGACCACCGCGGGCACCGCCGGAGCCTCCCGGGTCGGTCGTCTAGAGCGCCAGCCCACCGTCGACCGGGATGACCGCCCCGGTCATCCCGCTGCTCCCCTCCCCCGCCAGGAACACGAGGACCGACGCGATCTCCTCGGGCTCGATCAGTCGTGCGATCGGGTGCTGGCTGGCGAAGGACTCCGGGCCGGGCAGGTCGTAGATGCGGGCGCTCTCCACCAGCATCGCCGTATCGGTGGAGCCCGGGCTCACGGCGTTCGCGGTGACCCCGCTGCCCTCGAGCTCTACGGCCAAGGCCCGGATGAAGCCCGCCACCCCCGCCTTGGCGGCGCAGTAGGCGGCCATCATCGGGAGTCCCCGGGTGGCCGCCGCCGACGCCACCGCCAGGAACCGGCCGCGGCGGGGGGTCGGGCGCCGGAGGAGCGCCGGCACGGTCACCCTGGCCAGGGTGAGCACGGCTGCGAGGTCGACTGCGAGCACCGCCTCCTCCTGCTCGACCGGCAGAAGCCAGGCCGGCGAGCCCCCCGCGATCACGCCGGCAGCCGCGACCACGGCGTCCAGACCCCCCCATCGCTCCTCGGCCTCCGCAACCGCGGCGGAGAGCGCACCGGCGTCCCGGGCGTCGAGCTCGACACCGACGACGCCCTCGCCCCCCTCGGACACGACCCGATCGAGATCGTCCCGAGCAGCCATCGGGTAGGGAATCGCCGGATCGTCGGAGCATCGATCTGCGGCCACGACCCGCCACCCCCGGGCCGCCAGCGCCCTGACGGTCGCCGCCCCGATGCCACGCGCCGCGCCGGTCACCAGAGCGACGCCCCCGGACCCCGGATCCCCGTTCACCGGCACGCCTCGGCGCCCGAGCCGGGGGGTGTCGCTCGCCATCTCGCCCTCCAGGCGGCGAACGCCGAGACCAGCTCGTCGGACATGGCCTCGATCAACGCGGTGCCCTCCGCAGCCGACGCCCCCTCCGGATCGCCGAGGACCCCGTTGGCACTGACCGCTCGCACCGAGCTGGCCCGCAATTCGGGCATGAGCTCCCGGATCGGGCGGCGATCGCCGGCCTCGGCCCGCTCGAGCCGCACCGAATCGGGGTCGAGGGCGAGCTGAATCGACGTCTCGGTGCGGCCGGCGTGCGCGTCACCGCGCCACGACGGCGTCCACGCCAAGATGCGGCGCGATTCGGCGGTCAGCCGGCGCTCCGCCCGGCGAAGGGGCTCCGCGTTGCCGCCGTGCGTCGACACGATCGCCACCCCCGAGAAGCTGCTCGAGGCGGATCGGCACAGCTCGACCAACGCGGCCTCGAGGGCCTCCTGCCCGATCGAAAGGGTGCCGACGAATCCCTCGTGCTCGCCGCTCGCGCCGTAGGCCAGGGGTGGGGCGACGACGACGTCGCTCCTCGCCTCGGCGAGGCGGCGGCAGAGCTCGGACGCGAGGTCGGCGTCGGTCGAGAGCGGAAGGTGCGGCCCGTGCTGCTCGGTGGAACCGAGCGGCAGCGCGAGGGCGGCGCCGTCGGCGGCGAGCTCTCCCGCTTCGGGCCAGGTGAGACGGGCCAGCTCCGGGGAGCTCATCCCCCCGCCGGAGCAGCCCCGAGCGTCCGTGCGAACCCGGGGTCGACGATGACGTCCGCCGGTCCGAGGTCCTGCACGGAGGAGATGCCGAGCCCGAGGAGCGTCGAGTCGATGCCGCTGCGCAGGATGTCGAGGACGTTCTCCACGCCCGCCTGGCCGTTGGCCGCCAGGCCCCAGAGGTAGGCCCGGCCGATCATCACGGCCTTGGCCCCGAGGGCCAGCGCCTTGACCACGTCGCTCCCCCGGCGGACACCGCCGTCCATGAGGACGTCGATCTCGCCGCCGACCGCCGCCGCGATGCCCGGAAGGGCCCGCACCGAGGCCGGGGTCCCGTCGATGTTGTTGCCGCCGTGGTTGGACACCGAGATCGCGCCGACGCCCGCGTCGGCCGCCCGCCTGGCATCGTCCACCCGCATGACCCCCTTCAGCATGAAGGGTCCGCTCCACAGCTCGCGCAGCCACCGCACGTCGTCCCACGAAGGGGGCGGCGTCTGCATCCATTGCCCGTACGCCCCGAAGAAGGTGAGCGGCTCCTCGTCGGGCATGGTCATGTTGGGCACGATCAGGCCGGGCAACTCGCCGCTGCGCGCGAACTCGAGCAGCCACGAGGGGCGGACGACGGCCTCCGGCGCCAACCGCGCCATCGTCTTGAAGTCGAGCCGGTCGGGGATGAACGGGCTGCCCCAGTCGCGGCCGTTGGCAAAGGACCAGTCCAAGGTGGCGATCAGGCCCACCGCGCCGGCCGCCCGAGCCCGTTCGATGCGCTGGGCGATCTGGTCGCGCGTGCCGGACCAGTAGACCTGGAAGAGGGTCTTGGGGTTGGCCCCGACGACCTCCTCCACCGGCTTGCTGGCAAAGGAGCTGAGCCCCATCGCCGTCCCGCGAGCGGCTGCGGCGCGTGCCACGGCGACCTCGCCGTCGGGGTGCACCGCCTGGACGCCCGTGGGAGAGATCAGCACGGGCAGCGAGACGTCGAGTCCCATCACGGTGGTGGCCAGCTCTCGCTTGGCAGGCATGCCGGCGACGCGGGGCGCGAAGCCGAGCTCGTCAAAGGCCGCGACGTTGTCGGATGCCGTCAGTCCCCGCTCGGAGCCCGCCACGAGGGCGCCGTAGACGGAGCGGGGCAGCCGCCGCTTGGCCCGACGCTGCGCCACGGCAACGGTCTCGAACCACGGGTTGGCCACGACTCAGCCCGACCCCGACGAGCTCGAGGCCGAAAGGGCGAAGTCGGCCAAGGGAGACTCGTCGCACGCCCGCACCGGGGGTCGGCGAGCGAGTGTCACGGGCACCGACGGCCGGGATCGAGAGTGGTCGACCGAGGGCTCGGGCCGAACCGACTGCCGGGCGCTCGTGCCGTGTCCCTTGACGCACTCGGGGTCCGGACCGTCGAGCGGGAGGCCGGTGAAGAACTTGGCCGCCATGCATCCGCCCCGGCACGAGTCGAACGCCGAGCACGCCTGGCACGCCCCACCGGTCTGGGGTTGCCGCAGGCCGGCGAAGAGCTCCGATCGGCGCCACACCCCGGCGAACCCTCCTGGGGACCCCACGTTGCCCGCCCGGAACTCCTCGTGGATGGCGAAGGGGCAGGCGTAGACGTCCCCGACCGGATCGATCAGGCAGACCACGCGGCCTGCACCACACAGGTTGAGCCCCGGCAGCGCCTCCCCGTAGCCGGCCAGGTGGAAGAACGAGTCGCCCGTGAGCACCCGCTCGCCGCGCTCCAGCAGCCAGTCGTAGAGCCGGCGCTGCTGGTCCGCCGTCGGATGCAGGTCGTCCCAGACGTCCACGGCGCGCCCGGAGGGGCGCAGCCGGGTGACGCGCAGCTGGGCGCCGTAGAGGTCGGCGATCGCCTTCAGGTCGTCGAGCTGCTCCACGTTGTGGCGGGTGACGACGACCGAGAGCTTGAAGCCCTCGAAGCCCGCTTCGGCCAGATGCTCCATGGCCCGGCGCGCCGCGGCGTAGGAGCCCGGCCCGCGGACCGCGTCGTTGACCCCTGCGGTCGCCCCGTCGAGGGAGATCTGCACGTCCACGTAGTCGCTGGCCGCCAGCTGCTCCGCGACGCGCGGGGTGATGCGCGTCCCGTTGGTGGAGAACTTGACCCCGACGTGGTGCGCCGTCGCGTACTCGAGGAGCTCGAAGAAGTCACGACGGATCGTGGGCTCCCCGCCGCCCACGTTGACGTAGAAGACCTGCATGGCCTCGAGCTCGTCGATGACCCGCATGCACGCTCCCGTCGAGAGCTCGGAGGGGTCGCGGCGCCCGGAGCTCGACAGACAGTGCGTGCAAGCCAGGTTGCAGGCGTAGGTCAGCTCCCAGGTCAGGCAGATCGGGGCGTCCAGGCCGTACTGGAACCGCTCGACGAGCGGGGTGCCGGCGGGCTGTCCTCCGGGCCGAGCCCGAGCGCCGGATGCGGCGGCGAGGGGTGGCGTGCCACCGGGCGGGGTCGAGGCAGGGGATCCGGGCGCCTCCCGCCGCTCGGTCGGCGCGGGAGCCCCGAGGCCCACCCGCGGCAGGATCATGTCGGTCTCCGCCAGGGTCCGCAGCGCCCTGGTGTAGGCCGACAGCTCCTGCTCGGGGACGCCGTGCGCCCGACACGCCGTAGTGACGTCCGGGTGCGCCTCCAGCCCGCGAACCACCTCGAGCAGTCGCCTGCTCTTCAAGAAGGAGAGGCGCCGCGTCCCGAAGTGGTAGGCCATCGCCCCGAACGACTCGGGCCGGATGTCCACCAGCGGGTTGAGGCGCCAGGCGCCCCCCAACTCGGCGCCGCCCGCGGAGGCCACGGTGCCGGCCGGCGGCGCGTCCGTCGTGCTCAATACACCCCGCACATTCCGTCGATCGAGACGTCCTCGATCAAGACGTCCTCTTCGACCAGGGCCTCCGGCTCCCCGGCCACGTCGGCGGCCTCTGCCGGGGCCGCCACCGGGTCGAGCGTCTCGGTCTCTGCCATCGGGAGCTCCTTTCCCGGGGAGCGCCGCTCGCATCTCCCCTGCCCAGCACTATAACGGCACTCGGTGCCACCGTGAAGGCCGGCGCCTCGTTACGATCGCCAGAGCCATGCACGTCGCGAGCGAGAACCTCTCTCCGGCAGGCGAATCCACCGCCGCCGGGCGACCCCCGGCGACCTCGCTCGCCGAGCTGGAGCACGCGGCACTCGGGCTCTTCGCCACGCGCGGCTTCGAGGAGACGACGGTCGAGCAGATCGCCGCGGCGGTCGGCATCGGGCGACGAACGTTCTTCCGGTACTTCCGGTCCAAGAACGACGTGGCCTGGGGTGACTTCGAGGGACACCTGGCCCTCCTCCGGGACCGGCTCGAGGCCGTGGCCCCGACGACGCCGATCGGCGAGGCCCTGCGCGAGTGCATCCTCGAGTTCAACCGGTTCCCGGAGTCCGAGCTCCCCTGGCATCGCCAACGCATGACGCTCCTCCTGAAGGTTCCCGCCCTCCAGGCCCACTCCACCCTTCGCTACCGGGCGTGGCGCGAGGTGGTCGCGGACTTCGTGGCGCGCCGGCGCGGCGAGGACGCCGATGCGCTGGTCCCCCAAGTGGTCGCCCACACGGCGCTCGGGGCCGCCATCGCCGCCTACGAGCGGTGGCTGGCCGACGAGCGGGCGTCCCTCACCGAGGTCATGGACGCGGCGCTGCGAGTCTGGCTCGAGGGGTTCTCCAGGGGGGACGGGGGCCGATAGCGAGCCGGATCGCACCCTACGGAGACGCCTCAACCGGTGACCCGGCGCGGCCGTCCCCCGATCTCGACACCCCGGGTGGCCGAGACGGCTGGGTGTTGGCTACGGTGCCGCGGTCGGCACGATGGTCGGCGGTGGCCACCGGGGTCGGTTCCTGGCGGCACACACGGTGAGACAACGAAAGAGGGGGGTCGACCAAATGGCCAAGGAGCTCTTCGGGTACGACGGCCAGCGGGCCGTGGTCGTGGGTGGCGCCACGGGAATGGGGGCGGCAACGGCCGAGGTGGTCCAAGAACTTGGCGCCGACGTCATCGTCATGGACTACGCCCCCATCGAATTGAGCGGGGTCAAGGCCATCAGCGTCGACCTCCGGGACAAGGCGAGCATCGACGCCGCCGTGGTCGAGTGCGGCGGACCCATCGATGCCCTGTTCGCCTGCGCCGGAGCGGCCGACGGTACGCCGGGTATCGAGAAGATCAACTTCATCGGTCACCGCCATCTGATCGACCATGCGCTCTCCTCCGGGTACCTCGCACGCGGCTCGGCGATCGGGATGATCTCCTCGGCCGCCGGCCTCGGCTGGGAGGCCGAGCTCGAGCTGCTCCACGAGTACCTCGACACACCCGACTTCGACGCCGCGGCGGCGTGGATCGAGGCGCACCCGGAGCGGGCCAACTACATGTGGAGCAAGCAGACCCTCTGCGCCTACGTGGCCCGAGAGGCGATCTCCTTCCTGAAGCGCGGCATCCGGATCAACGCCATCCTCCCGGGTCCGACCGACACCCCGCTCGCCCGGGCCAACGCCGACCTCTGGCTCACCTTCGGCTCCGACTACCGCGAGGAGACGAGCACCGAGACGTCGAGGCCGGACGAGCAGGCCAACGTCCTCGCCTTCCTCTGCAGTCGTGCGGCGTCGGCCGTGAACGGCGTGACGCTCGTCACCGACGGGGGCTACGTCAGCTCCGGCCTGACCAACTCGTTCCCCTCGGCCAAGCCGGTGGTCGACTTCCTCCTCGGCCGGTACTGAGCCCGGGCCAACCGAGGCCGTCGCACTCGATCCGCCGCCACCCGTGGCCACCTACCTCGTCACCGGGGGCACCGGACTCATCGGGTCCAACGTCTGCCGGTTGCTCCTCGAATCCGGCGACGAGGTCCGCGCGCTGGTCCGCCCGGGGAGCGACGCCGAGCCGCTCAGGGCGAGGGGCGTCGACGTCCGCGAGGGCGACGTACGGTCGCCGGACGACCTCGTGGGGGCCTCCGAGGGATGCGATGCCATCATCCACTCGGCGGCGCTGCTCGGTGGGGCGACCCAGGACGTCGCCGAGCAAAAGGACACCAACATCGACGGGTCCCTCCACGCCTACGACGCGGGAGCGGCCCACGGCATCCGGGTGGTGACGCTCAGCTCGACGCCGTTCCTGGACCACCGGCAGACGCTGACCGAGGAATCCGGGGTGGCCGAGCATTGGAGCGACGACCCCTACACGCGCACCAAGGGGGCCGCCTACGTGGAGGCCAAGCGCCGAGCCGAGGAAGAGGGCGCCGACATCGTCATCGTGATACCCGGTGGCACCTTCGGTCCCGGCCTCTCCGTGTCGCGGGCTCTGACCAGGACGAGCTACAACCGCTCGATCCGCGGCGCGCTCGGCGGCAAGATCACCGAGTTCGTCAGCTTCCCCGTCCCCTGGGTCTATGCCGAGGACGTGGCAACGGTGTGCGTCGCCGCGGCCAGGGGCGGTCGGACGGGGAGGACGTACCTGGCGTTCGGGGCAGAGGACGCCCAGAGCACCGCCGCATGGCTCAACCTGGCCTGCGAGGTCGCCGGCGTGGAGCACCGGGTGAGCGAGGCCCGGGCGGACCCGGACAACCCCGAGGACGTGGCCCGCTACGGGGCCACCCTGGTCGACCTCTCGCAGCGCCGGTTCCCCGTCCCCTGGTTCGACAACTCGCTCACGCGCCGCGAGCTCGAGTACCGGCCCCGACCCCTCCGGTCGGGGATGGAGGCGACGATCGCGTGGCTCCGCACGGAGGGCCAGATCGCGTGACGCTCGGGGCGAGCTCCGGGCGAGGTCGGGGCCTCAGCCTGCGGTCTCGCCGGTCGCCTCCGACCAGGCCTTCGAGATGGCCTCGGCGTTGGTCAGGTTGGAGATGTAGGCCAGGGAGTACTTGAAGACGTCGTTGGCGTAGGACCGGGGGACGCCGGCCACGCAGTCGGTCGGCAGCGCGATGCGGTAACCGAGATCGGACGCGGAGAGACAGAGCCCGAGCAGTGCCTCGTTGACCGACACCCCGACGGGGACGATGGTGCGAACGTCGAGGTTGCGCAGTATGGCGTCGAGCTCGGTGCCGGTGAACGGCGTGAGCCCGTGGATCCTCCGGCACACGATGTCCTCGGGGGCGGGACCGAGCTCGGGGCAGACCTCGGCTGCCGGAGTCCCCTGGAGCACCTGGTCGGGGTTCTTCACCACGTGGGCCATCATCGGGTTGTTGATCGACAGGCCGGCGCGATCGGCCCTCAGCTCGGCCGTGGCGTGCACCACCCGGACCCCGGCGCGGCGTGCCTGGACACACAGCTCCGCGGCCCTCTCGAGGACGCCCAGCGCAGCCACCTCGTCCGCCAACTCCCTCATGGCCGCGAGGTCGCCCACCACCCCCCGTTGCATCTCGCACGTGACGAGCGCAGTGTGAGCGGGGGAAACGAGGTCGGTGAGAGCTACCACGGGGGAGAACATACCGGTACACTCGACCGGCCGCCGGATCTCCGTGCCGCGGCAAAAGGGGGTGCCCCATGACCATCTCGCCTCCCCGACCTGCGCCCCACGCCTTCGCGTCGGCGGACGAGGAGCGTCGGGACCGCAAGGAGCGCCTGGCGGTCGCCTTCCGCTTGTTCGCCGAGGCGGGCTTCGAGGAGGGCGCGGCCGGGCACATCTCCGCCCGGGATCCCGAGCATCACGACCTGTTCTGGGTGAACCCCGTGGGCGTCCCGTTCGCGATGATCAAGGCCAGCGACCTCATCTTGGTGAACGAACGCGGTGACGTGGTGCAGGGCGAGCGACCGATCAACCCCGCGGCGTTCGCCATCCACTCCGCGATCCACCGGGTCAGGCCCGACGTGGTCGCAGCCGCCCATTCCCACTCGGTCCACGGGCGCGCCTTCGCCACGCTCCACCAGTCGCTCGCGCCGCTCACCCAGGACGCCTGCGCCTTCTACGAGGACCACGTGGTCTACGGCGAGTACCTCGGCCCGGTGCTCGGGGCCGAGGAGGGCCGGCGGATCGCCTCGGCGCTCGGCCATCACAAAGCGGCCATCCTGGCCAACCACGGCCTGCTCACGGTGGGGACCAGCGTGGACAGCGCGGTCTTCTGGTACCTGGCGATGGACCGGTGCTGCCAGGCCGAGCTGCTGGCCCGGGCCGCCGGCACCCCCGTGTGCATCGGCGAGGACGAGGCGCGAGCCACGCAGAAGCTCGTGGGGAACGAGGAGGTCGGGTGGATGTCGTACCAGCCGCTCCTGGCCCGGATCGTCGACCGCCAGCCCGACGCACTCGCCTGACCGCGCCACCCGGCGTCGGAGCCCGACGGCGGACTGGCCTGCCTCAGGCCTCCTCGTCGCCCCCGCCGGACGAGCGCATCTGCACGTCGATCATGTCCACGACCGTCGGGTCGAGGAGCGTCGTCACGTCCCCGAGCTCCCGGTGCTCCGCCACGTCGCGCAGGAGCCGTCGCATGATCTTGCCGCTGCGGGTCTTGGGGAGCTCGGGCGTGAGCAGGATCTGGCGGGGCTTGGCGATCGGCCCGATCGTGTCGGAGACCTGCTGGCGGAGCTCTACCACCAGCTCCTCGTCGACCTGAGCCTGGTCCACCTCGGACTTGACCGTCACGAAGGCCACGATGCCCTGGCCCGTGGTCGGGTCCGAGGCGCCGACGACGGCCGCCTCGGCCACCATGGCGTGGCCGACCAGCGCGTGCTCGACCTCCGTGGTCGAGATCCGGTGGCCCGAGACGTTCATCACGTCGTCCACACGGCCGAGCAGCCAGAGGTCTCCGTCCTCGTCCTTCTTGGCCCCGTCCCCGGCGAAGTACCACCCCTCGAAGCGCGACCAGTAGGTCTCGCGGTAGCGCTCGGGATCGCCCCATATGCCGCGCAGCATGCCCGGCCAGGGCTCGGTGAGGACGAGGAAGCCGCCCTCTCCGTTGCCCACCGGTCGGCCGTGGTTGTCGACCACGTCGGCGGAGACGGCGGGAAACGGGGTCATGGCCGCACCGGGCTTGGTGGAGGTGATCCCGGGTAGTGGGGTGATCATGATCCCCCCCGTCTCCGTCTGCCACCAGGTGTCGACGATGGGGCACCGCTCGCCCCCGATGTGCCGGCGATACCACATCCACGCCTCGGGGTTGATGGGCTCCCCCACCGATCCGAGCAGCCGGAGGCTCGAGAGGTCGCGGGAGGCCGGGTACTCCTCCCCCCACTTCATGAGGGTCCGGATGGTGGTCGGCGCGGTGTAGAGGACCGACACCTTGCAGTCCTCGACGATGCGCCACCACCGGTCCTTGCCGCCGGCGTCCGGCGTGCCCTCGTACATCACCGACGTCGTCGCGTTGGCGAGGGGCCCGTAGACGATGTAGCTGTGGCCGGTCACCCAGCCGATGTCGGCTGCGGTCCAAAAGACGTCCGACTCGGGCTTGATGTCGAAGACCAGCCGATGGGTCGTCGAGGTGTGCACCAGATACCCGCCGGTCGTGTGCAGGATTCCCTTGGGCTGGGCGGTGGTGCCGCTCGTGTACATGATGTAGAGGGGCTGCTCGGCGTCGAAGAGCTCGGGGGCGTGGGTCGGCGGCTGGCGATCGACGACGTCGTGCCACCAGTGGTCCCGTCCGTCACGCCAGGCGACGTCCCCGCCGGTCCGCCGCACCACGAGCACGGATCGTACGTCGGGACACTGCTCCAACGCGAGGTCCACGTTCGGCTTGAGCGGGGAGGCCGCCCCCCGCCGGAAGCCCCCGTCGGCGGTGATCACCACGCGGGCATCGGCGTCGAGGATCCGGCTCGCCAGCGCCTCCGCGGAGAAGCCGCCAAAGACCACGGAGTGCGGCGCCCCGATGCGGGCGCAGGCCAGCATGGCCACCACCGCCTCGGGGATCATCGGCAGGTAGATGGCCACCCGATCGCCGGATGCGACACCCAGTTCGACGAGTGCGTTGGCGGCGCGACAGACCATGTCCTTCAGGTCGTCGTACGTGATGGTCCTGCGGTCGCCCTCGGGCTCGCCTACCCAGTGAAAGGCGACCCGATCTCCGAGCCCGGCCGCCACGTGGCGATCCACGCAGTTGACGCAGGCGTTGAGCCGCCCTCCCACGAACCAGCGGGCGTAGGGCTCCTCCCACTCGAGCACGGACGTCCAGGGATCCCCCCACTCGAGGTTCTTCGCCTGGTCGGCCCACCAGGCCAGCCGGTCGCGGCCCGCCTCCTCGTAGATGCCGGGTCCTGCGTTGGCCTGGGCGGCGAAGTCGCCCGGCGGATCGAAGCGTCGCGCCTCGTGGAGGAGGGCGGAGAGCGCCGTGCCCTCGGCCGAGCTGTCCGTGGCGCCCTGGTCAGCGGCGCACATCAACGACCACCGTCAGGCGAACGGCCGCGCCCCGGGGCCGGAGCCGAGCGACCGCCGGCGATCACTCGGGCTGGGACAGCGGGTACACCGGGACGATCACCTTCTTGAAGGTGTCGTTCACCACCCCGGCGCACGACGCATACCAAGCAGCCGCGGCGGCGATCACACCCACCCATCCCCCGACCTTGAGCAGGCTGTCGAGCGACTGGAACTGGGCGATGGTGAGGATCACGAACGTCGCGGTGAGGAGGACGAACAGCACGGCGATGGCCACCGACACCCTCAGCGAGGCGATGGTCATGTAGAAGCTGAGGACCGCCCACCCGAGCAGGAAGACGCCGAGGGCCTCGGGGACCGAGGCCGTACGCACCTCGGGGATCACGAACTTGGCCAGGACGTAGTAGGCGACCCAAAAGGCGCCGAACGATCCGAACATCAATGACCCGAACGTGTTCTTCCGCGCGAACTCCCACATGCCCGCGAGGATCTGCACTGCGCCGCCGTATACCAGGGCGAGCGCGAGCGCAGCATCGGCGCCCGACCCCCACACGTTGGTGTTCGCGATGCTGAAGGCGAACAACGTCATGGCTAGGGCGGCCAGCCCGAGCGGGCCTGGGTCGGCAACCGACTCCCTCATTTCCGACCTGCGCTCGGTCCTTCCTACACTCCCAAGAGGCTCGGAGATCGGCGATGACGTTTCGGCCACGGAGCACCCCCTTCGTCGTCCAGTTGGAGAAACCTCGAGGCGGCAACCACCGAGGCATCCTGCAGCAGGATAGGGGTTGGCGTCCAGCGGGAGAGGGACTCTCGGATAGGACGTGCCGAGGGCCCTCCACGCGATCAGCGAAAGTCGAAGAGCCGACCCTCGACGACGCAGGCGGCCACGTTCTCGCGAGACGGGTCTCGGAGGGCCTCTCGCAGGGGGATGCGCAGGACGACCAGGTCCCCGGGCTGCCCGCGGGCGACTCTCCGGGGGCGTCCCGGGGCGTCCGGATGACCGAGGAACAGGCAGAGGGCACGGCGCGGCGAGAGGGCCTCGTCGGCGCCCAGGGGCTCACCCGCCGCGGTGAGCCGGGTCGTGGCCGCGCGAATCACCCGCCAGGGATCGGCCGGGCCGAACGGCACGTCGGTTCCGGCGGCCAGCGGGACGCCGCCGCGGTCGAGCGACCGGGCCCGGTAGAGCTCGGCCCGATCCCCCTCCTCCACCTCGCGCCGGTAGACCTCGCCGCGCTCGTGAACGAAGCCGGGGTTGGTCACCACGGTGATCCCGAGGCGAGCGAGATCGGGGATGGAGTCGGCGGGCAGCACGGCGCCGTGTTCGATGCGGTCGCCGTCGACCGAGCCCACCTGGCGCAGCGCCGCGATCGTGAGCACCGCCTGGAGCCGGGTCACGCAGTGGACGGCCACCGCCCGCCCCGCCCGGTGGGCGTCGGCCACCATGTCTTCCAAGTCGTCCAAGGTTGGCAGCAACGTGTCGTCGAGCAGGATCTTGACGGGCCCGAGGACGAGCCCATTCGGAGCGGGGAACGACGCGCCGGGCGCGCTCATGACCGTGAGGCGCTGGGGCAGCCGGCCGGACCCCTTGGCCTCGGCCAGGCGATCGAGCTCCCGGGCATCGCCGAAGGGCGTGGCGTCGGTCATGCCCGTGATCCCGCTGCGTGCCGCCTCCTCCCCGATCGTGCCGAGATCGAGCTCGACCGGCGCCAAGACCTGCGCGAGCTGGCGATCCATTCGCGTCAGGCGGCCGGTCGGGTCGCCCTGGAGCGATCGCTCGACCCCTGGGTGCGCCAGGAGGCCGGGAGGCAGCCGATCGAGACCGGGCGAGTTGAGGACCCACTGGACGCCGCTGCGGTGCTGGACTCGCACCGGCCGGCCGGGCACCCACGCATCGAGGGCGTGGCGATCGAGGGGCCCTGCGACCGACTCGTGATAGCCGATCCCCCTCAGCCATGCGCCGGGTGCCAACTTGCGGTCGGCCGCGACGAGCGCCACCTCGAGATCCGAGCGGTGCTCGACCTCGGGCGGCCCGAGACGCACGGAGGCGAGCGCCGCTCCCGCGGCATAGAGGTGGACGTGGTGATCGTGCAGCCCCGGCAGGGCGCCGCCGCCGCGCGCCTCGATCACCTGTGCACCGCTCGGGGCGTGGAGCGCGGCCCCCACCTCGGCGATGAGGCCGCCCGAGATCCGGACGTCGCACACCCTGCCGCCGGGGAGCTCCGCCCGGCGCACCACCACGTCGGTCATGGCGAGGCCCTCGCCACCGGGGCGGCGATCGCCACCCGTGACCCGTCGTGGCCGGCCACCCAACCGTCCTCGCCGTCGCGCTCGACGACGTGCGCCCCGGGGCACCCCGGTCCTGACTGGACGAAGGCCGCTGCCGCCGACATCGAGACGTCCACGAGGTGGCCCCCGCCCGACGCCATCGAACCCAGGCCGCCAAAGGCGGCGTACAGGCCGCTCAGCGGATCGGCCACCGCGTCCGCGCAGAAGACGGGGAGAGGTGACCACCGACCTCCCGCCTCCGAGGCGGGTGCGGCACACCAGCCCACGAGGCCACCGGCCGCCGCCGCGTCGTCGCCGAAGGCCACATGGTTGGCCTGCGGGCCCCGGCGGCCATACCCGGTGATGCTGATCCACGTCCGGCCTTGGCGCGCCCGCAAGAAGGCCTCCGGGGAGAACCCGAGGTGGCCGAGCGCACGCGGGCGGGAGGCCTCGACGACGACGTCGGCGGCCGCGACGAGGGAGCGCAACCGTTCCCGGCCTTCGGCGCTGGCAAAGGACACCGAGAACAGCTCGTGCCCACGGTGCAGCCGATGGTAGAGCGCTGCGTCCCCTACGCGTGCGCCGTCCGGCCTCTCGGGGTCCTCGACCTTGACGACGGTGCATCCGGCGACGCCGAGGACGTGCGCGCACAGCGGTCCCGCCCACATCGCGGAGAAGTCCACGACGAGGGGAGACGCCCCGGTCACACGGGGTCCCGGATCCCCGATTCTGGGCGAGCGGAGAGCGGGCGAGCTCGAGGGGCGTCGGCCGCGGGAGGGGAGTGGGGCGATCGGAAGGCCCACGAGCTGGCCCCGCCGGACCAGTTCCTGCGCGGCGAGTGCGCCAAAGGATCGTCGGACGTCGTTCCAACCCGCGGTACCGCCGTCGCCCGTGATCGTCGGAAGCAGCTCCCAATCGGAGGCGCGAGGCAGGTTCACCGCCACCCAGCCGTCCGCCGCCCGCACCATCCGGCACGTTCCGTTGGCCGACGTGGAGCCGGACCACGCGAAGCCCCTGAGCGCCGCCCTTTCGGTCAGCTCTCTCCCTACGTCGATCCGGACCGGCGATCCGCGCCGGGCGCTCAGCTCGAGGATGGCCCCCGCGAGGGCACGGAGGTGCGCAAGGAGGGGGCCGTCGGGAGCGGCGGGGGGACCGTCGGGAAAGCCGGTGAGCCACATCGCCCCGCTCGCTGCGAAGTCGAGCACGGGACACACCTCGGGAGAGGGCTCGAGGTCCAGGCCGATACCCAGGGAGGCCGCCAGACGCCCGACCGATCCGGCGGCGAAGATGCTGGGCGGCTCGCATCCGTCCCGGTAACCCGACACGGCGGCCAGATTACGGTGTGCCTGTGCCGGACCCGCCTCCCGTCACCCTGGGGGTCGGCGAGGCCCTCGACCTCCTCGGGAGCGGACTCGCCGTCGACGACGTGGGTCCTCTCCTGGGCCTCCCGCTCCTCGCCGTCGAGCTCGACTCGCCCGGGGACCTCCGCGCCCTCGCGACGCTGACGCGCGACCTGCCGTGCGTCGTCGTCGGGGTCGACCGAGGAACGACCGACGCCGCGACGGTGTTGCGACGGACCGGCGCCGAGGAGGGCTTCGACGTCCTGCTGACCCCGAGCGATGCCCCGCGACCGTGGGTCGAGGTCCCCGACCCCCCCGGAGTGCTCTCGAGTCTGTCCCGCGCCGTCGGGTCCTCCCCCCTGGCCGCGCTGTGCCTCGTGCAGCTGCTGCGGTGCACCGAGGCGATGACGATCCCCGACGCCCTGGCCGCCGAGTCGTGGATCTACTCGATGCTGCAAGCGGGCCCCGCGTTCGCCCGATGGCTCTCGGAGCGACCCCACAAGGCCGGCCCGATCGAGAGCACGCCGCCGGTCCTCGTCGAGCGCTCGGGCTCTCGCCTCGACATCCGCCTCAACCGCCCGCAGGTGCGCAACGCGTTCAACGCGGCCATGCGCGACGCGCTCATCGACGCGCTGCGAATGGTCGTGGCGGACCCCACCATCGTCGAGGCGGTCCTGGCCGGAAACGGACCGTCCTTCTGCAGCGGCGGGGACCTGGCGGAGTTTGGCTCGTCGCCCGATCCCGCCACCGCACACGCCGTCCGGGTCACGCGCTCCGCCGGGGCCTGGTTGGCCCGGTGCGCGGAGCGAGTGACGGTGGAGGTGCACGGGGCCTGCATCGGGGCGGGGATCGAGGTCCCGGCCTTCGCCGGACGCGTCCGGTCGGCCCCCGATGCCCGCTTCTCGCTACCCGAGGTGGCGATGGGCCTGATCCCGGGAGCCGGGGGAACCGCCAGCATCACGCGCCGGGTCGGAAGGCAGCGCGCCGCCTACCTGGCCCTCTCGGGGGCGCGGCTTCCTGCGGAGACGGCGTACCGGTGGGGACTCGTGGACGAGATCGGCGAGATCCCGGGGTTGTGAGATCAGGAGACCTTGGCCGGAAGCCAGGAGCTCCGCATCCACTCGGCCCAGTCGTAACGAAGGGGATCGATCAGCCGGAACGCCCCCTCGACGACGAGCTCGGACTCGGAGTGCTCCGGCGCCCGGTCGCGAACGGCCTCGAGCACCTCGAGCGGCGTGGGCTCGACCAGCACGAGCTCCAGGCTCAGCTCCGGGCGGTTGAGCGAGGTGAGCCCCAGGGCGCCGTGCACGCCCGGGATCTCGACCAGCCGGGAGGCCCGGTCCTCCGAATACCACGACCGCAGGGCGTCCGCGCCCCGGCGCAACACGACGAGCAGCGAGGTGTGACCGATGAAGGGGACGTCCACCGCCCGGGCGCGCAGTGCGGGGTCGGCTCGGACCCAATCCAGCGAGAACACGTCCCCGTCCCGCACGATCTTCTTCTCGTCGGCGAACATCCGATCGGCCGCGACGAGCTCCTCCCGCAGCTCGGTCATGCCCTGGAAGGCCGCCCGGGGGTCACCGGTCAGCGTGTAGATCGTGAGGAAGCTGGAGCGTCCCCCGGCGTAGCCCCCCTCACCGACCCCCCGGCGCGCCTCGTGGAGCTCCGGGGTGGCGACGTAGCGCCGGCCCGAGACGACCCCCTCCAACGCCAGGTTGGGCGGAAGATGTTCCAGGTCGTACCAACGGTTCCAGGCCTCGATGGCGTCGGCGTCGCAGTCGAGGGCCGCAAAGATCACACCCGTCGCTTCCATATGCGAAGCATTATTGCTGCTGATGGCCGACGACGGGACTCCGAACGGACCGATCGACCCCTTGGCGGCGCTGGAGGCCGAGGCGGAGATCCGGAGGGTGATCGCCCGTTACTGCCGGGCCGTGGACCGGATGGACGAGGAGCTCCTGCGCAGCTGCTACCACGACGACGCCCACGACGAGCACGGCTCCTTCTCGGGCACGGTCGACCAGTACGTGGCCTGGGTGTGGCGGCTCCTCGGCCGGTACGAGATGACCATGCACCTGGTCGCGAACCAGCTGGTCGAGCTCGAAACCGCCCGCTCTGCCCGCGTCGAGACGTACGGCACGGCCGTCCACCGGGCGACCTCGGATGAGCCCCGACTCAACCTGGTGACGGGCTTCCGCTTCGTGGACCGCTTCGAACGGCGCCAGGAATGGCGGATCCTCCGCCGGGTGGCGGTGACCGAGTGGTCCGTGCACGTCCCGGCCGGCGCCTGGTGGCCGGTGCCCGAGTCCCTCCGCCACGGCAGGCGCGACCGCTCGGACCCCGCCTACTGGGTGTGAGCGGATCGGGTGTGCCCAGGTGCCTTGTACCTGCCCCGACATCGAATTAACTTGACGAGGTTTCTTGCCTGGGGTGGACCTTTCGTCGAGAGGGGGCTGTTCGTCCGGGTGGACTCTCGCACGAAGGAGCGTTGATGACTGGGGTGGAGGACATCGAGAGGGTCGGCGTCGTCGGCTACGGCCTGATGGGGTCGGGCATCGCGGAGGTGTGTGCCCGTGCCGGCATGTCGGTCAACGTGGTGGAGCTGGACGCTGACGCCCTGAGCCGGGGGCGCCGGCAGGCGGAGGCCTCGCTGCGGCGTGCCGTCGCCACGAAGAAGCTGTCGGAGGACGCCGCTGACGCGGCGTGGGCTCGCCTCGCCTTCAGCACCGACTACCACGCCCTCGCTGACCGTCAGCTGGTGGTGGAGGCGATCGTCGAGTCGGAGCCGGAGAAGGTCCACGCCTTCGAGATGATCGACAAGGTCGTCGAGACGCCGGACGCGCTCCTCGCCTCCAACACGTCGTCCATCCCGATCATGAAGCTCGCGATGGCGACGCAGCGGCCCGAGCAGGTGCTCGGCATCCATTTCTTCTATCCCGTGCCCGTCCTCCCACTCGTCGAGCTCGTCTCGTCCCTGCTCACCTCCGCCCAGGCCATGGACCTGGCCGAGACCTTCGCGAGCAAGGTCCTGAGCAAGCACGTCATCCGGTCCCAGGACCGGGCTGGCTTCATCGTCAACGCCCTCCTCGTGCCGTACCTGCTGTCGGCCATCCGCATGCTCGAGTCGGGATTTGCCACGGCCGAGGACATCGACACGGGCATGATCAAGGGCTGTGCCCACCCGATGGGCCCCCTCGCCCTCTGCGACCTGATCGGGCTCGACACCATCACCGCGGTCGCCGGCTCGCTCTACGAGGAGTTCAAGGAGCCCCTGTACGCTCCCCCGCCCCTCCTCGCCCGCATGGTCGACGCAGGACTGCTCGGCAAGAAGAGCGGGCGGGGCTTCTACGACTACGGGCTCTCGGAATCCCGCCGGCTGGAGAGGCAGGAGCGGACGGCGTGATCACCGAGGAGCACGGCGAGCTGCGTCGGGCGATCCGCCGATGGGCAGAGGCCGCCGTCGCCCCGCACGCGGCGGAGGTCGATGGCGACGCCCGCTTTCCCCACGAGGCCTTCAAGTCCTACGTGGCCGAGGGTTGGGTCAGGATGCAGTACCCCGAGCGCTACGGGGGCGACGGGGCCGACGCCATCTCCTGCGGCATCCTCGTGGAGGAGATGGCGCGGGTGTGCGCCTCCTCGGCGCTGACGGCCCTCATCTCCAAGCTGTGCGTGACGCCGGTCATCGAGTGGGGATCGGAGGACCTCCGGTCGCGGTACGTGCCCCACATCGCCTCGGGGCAGTGGCAGGGCAGCTACTGCCTCTCCGAGCCCGACGCCGGGTCGGACGTCGCCGCGATGAAGACGACCGCCCGTCGGGATGGCGACCAGTACATGCTCAACGGCACCAAGTGCTGGATCACCAACGCCGGCGTGAGCGACCTGTACACCGTCTTTGCCAAGACCGATCCCGACCGTGGCGCCAGGGGAATCTCGTGCTTCGTGGTGGAGCGAGACTGGGGTGTCGAGTTCGGCAAGCTCGAGTCCAAGATGGGCGTGCGGGGCAGCCCCACCGGAGAGGTGGTTTTCCGCGACGTCGCTGTGCCCGCCGCCAACCGCGTCGGCGCCGAGGGCGAGGGCTTCTCCCTGGCGATGCGCACGCTCGACCGGTCGCGGCCGGTGATCGGCGCCCAGGCGGTCGGCATCGCGCAGGGAGCGCTCGACTACGCAGCCCGTTACGTCGGCGAGCGTCACCAGTTTGGCAAGCCGATCGGTGACTTCCAGGGCCTGCGCTTCATGCTCGCCGACATGGACATGCGGACCGAGGCCGCCCGTGCGCTCGTCTATTCGGCTCTCGAGCGGGTCGAGGCCGGAGATCCGTACCAGGACGTGACGGCCGTGAGCGCCATGGCCAAGTGCTTCGCCTCCGACACCGCGATGGCCGTCACCACCGATGCCGTGCAGCTGCTCGGCGGCAACGGCTACACGACGGCGCACCCCGTAGAGCGTTTCATGCGCGACGCCAAGCTCACCCAGATCTACGAGGGAACCAACCAGGTCCAGCGCATCGTGATCGCCCGGGAGCTGCTCAGCCCGGGGTCCTAACGGCCCCGCGTCGTGCCTCAGCCCCGGGCGAGCAGGTGCTCGACGACGAGGTCTGCAGCGACGGGGCAGCCCCTCGTAAACCCGAAGAACGGGCCAAAGTCCCGGGTGGCGAGGAAGCCCGGGAAGTACAGGCCCTCGACGTCGGATTGGAACGCCTCGTCGAGCACCGGGAAGCCCTCGGTGGACCCCAGCAGCGGAACCAGGCCGGACAAGTAGGGAACGTTGGCCAGCTCGGCCCGGTAGCCCGTGGCGTAGAGGATACGATCCACCTCCAGTCGCTCACCCGTCGACAGTTCCACGGAGACCGCACCCGAGCCACGCTGGGCCACCCCGACGACGGACGCCTCCGGCCAGCGATGAAACCGGTCGCCGGTCAGACGGGGGATGAGCCACCACTCGAGGCTCAACCTGCCCACCTCCCAGAAGCGTCGGGCGATGGCCTGCCGCTCATGACTTTGGAGGTGGCGCCACCACCCCGGCCTTGCGGCCGTCTGGTCGAGGCATGGTTCGACGAACCCCCAGTCGACGCGCTCGAACCGGGGCACGGCGTGACGGTGGACGATGTCGACGCGCTCGGCACCCGCCTCCCCGAGCAGTGCGGCCCACTCGTAGGCGCTCTGCCGGCCGCCGAGGACGAGAACCCGCGCCCCAACCGCGTCCTCGAATCGGACGTACTCGCAGCTGTGCACACCGGCTCGCCCGTCCACCCGCGACGACCAATCGGGCAGCTGGGGGAAGTAACGGACACCCGGGGCGGCCACCACCGTGTCGGCCTCGATCCGCTCGCCGCCGTCGAGCTGCAGCTCGAAGAGCTCGCCGCGCTTGGTGAGCCCCGTGACCATGTCCGGGCGCACGGACAGGCGCTTTTGCCCCTGGAACCATCGCGCATAGTCGAGGAAGACCCCGATCGGGACCGGATCCACATCGCTCCGTGCGATACCCGCCTCCTCGAGATAGGACGCGAACGTGTCGACGCCGGAGGCGTCGAGGTGCCAGTCCGGCCCCGATCGGAGGAACATGCCGGTCGGCATGTGCTCGGTCCAAAACTCCATGGGACGACCGAGCACCACCGTGTCGATGCCCCGCTCGATCGCCCGGGCGGCCGTGGCAACGCCGTAGGGCCCAGCCCCGATGACCGCCAGCGAAGTGCGCGCGATGGATCGGCGCTCCACGGTCCGCGCGCTCTCCCGCCGCCCTTAGGAGTGGTCGTCCTTCGCCGACGGAGTCTCGAGGGCTCCGGCCCTCTTCGCTCCGCCCGCGGCGCTCGGATGGGGAGTGACCGGAGCGAGGCGACCCTTGCCCGGTCCGGACCCAGCGATCGAGCCGAGGGGTCCGACCTGTGCATCCTCACGATCGGCTGCGTCCGTGATCGTCGCGACCTCGCTCCCCTCGAGCGACTCGTGAGTGAACAGTGCACTGGCGAGCGCGTCGAGCGCATGGCGGTGCTGCTCGAGCACCTGGTGGGCCCGGGCGGCCTGCTCGTCGAGGATCCTCGAGATCTCCTGGTCGATGATGTAAGCGGTCTCGTCGGAGTAGTCCCGGGTGTGCATCAGGTCCTCGCCGAGGAAGACGGGACCGCGAGGCGCCCAGGAAATGTGGGGGAGCTTGTCGGACATGCCCCATTCCCGGACCATCCGGCCGGCGAGCTCGGTGGCCGAGGCGAAGTCGTCCTGGGCTCCGGTCGAGGACAGCCCGAAGACCAACTCCTCCGCGGCGCGCCCTCCGAGCCGCACGGCCAGGGTGTCGTCCAGGTAGGGCCGTTGCTCGAGCATGTGCTCCTCGGCCGGAAGCTGCTGGGTTGCGCCGAGCGCCATGCCGGTCGGGAGGATGTTGACCTTGTGCACGGGGTCGGCGTTGGGCAGGAGGTGCGCGAGCAGCGTGTGACCCGCCTCGTGGTACGAGACGATGTGCTTCTCCTTCTCCGAGAGGGCGAACGACGTGCGACGGAGCCCGAGCAGCACCCGATCTCGTGCCGCCTCGACGTCGGCCGCCGCGATCTCCTCGCCACCGTGGCGCACCGCGATGAGCGCCGCCTCGTTGGCCAGGTTCTCGAGGTCTGCGCCGCTCATGCCGGGAGTCCCGCGGGCGACCGTGTCGAGGTCCAGGTCGGGCCCGATCCGCTTGCCCCGGAAGTGCACCTCGAGGATGGCCCTGCGCTCCTGCAGGGTGGGCAGGGGCACGACGACCTGGCGGTCGAAGCGACCCGCCCGCAACAGCGCGGGGTCGAGGATGTCGGGGCGGTTGGTGGCGGCAAGGATGACGATGTTCTCGTCGGCCTCGAAGCCGTCCATCTCGGCCAGGAGCTGGTTCAGCGTCTGCTCGCGCTCGTCGTGGCCCCCGCCGAGTCCCGCGCCCCGCTTGCGCCCGATGGCGTCGATCTCGTCCACGAAGATGATCGAGGGCTTGTGCTGCCGCGCCGTCGCGAACAGGTCGCGCACCCGGGCCGCGCCGACGCCCACGAACATCTCCATGAACTCCGAGCCCGTGATCGTGATGAAGGCCACGCCGGCCTCGCCTGCGATCGCCCTCGCGAAGAGGGTCTTCCCCGTGCCCGGGGGGCCCACCAGCAGCACGCCCTTCGGGATGCGGGCGCCGATCGCCTCGAAGCGAGCGGGGTTCTTGAGGAACTCGACCACCTCCCCGATCTCCTGCTTGATGGCGTCGTAGCCGGCGATGTCGCCGAAGGTCGTCGAGGGCCGCTCGGTGATGTGGACCTTGGCCTTGCTCTTGGACCACCCGCTGAAGCCCGAGGCCTGGCCCCGCATGCGTCGAGCCATCCAAACCCACACCAGCACGATCAGGGCCACGGGGAGGAGCCAGACGAAGAGCGTCCCAAAGGCGTTGGACGAGGGGGCGACGTACGTCCGCGCGACATGGTGCTCCTGCAGGAGGGCGAGGTCACTCGCCGGCAGGCTTCCCGTCGGCCCCTGCGTGGTGAAGCTCTTGTTGTCCGAGAACGTCCCGTCGATGGTGCCGCTCGACTGGTTGATCTGGACGCTCTTGACCTGGTTGTCGCCCACGTCCGTGAGGAACGTGGCGTAGGACACCGACTGGGGCTGTGGCTTGGTCGAGGAGAACTGGGCCAGTCCGATCACGATCCCGATCACGGCCAGCCAGAGGACCAGCCATATGATCGCCGCCCGGCGAGAGCGCTTCTTCTGGGCCCCCGGGTCCTCCTGACCCGAAGACTCCTTGTCCCCCTCGTCGGGGGGCAGCGACGTCATGGGACAACTTTGCCAGCCGCCGCGGCGGACGAGACAGGGTCCAACGTCCCGACGGGACCTTCGCCCCTGGCCGGCGGAACCACCTCGCCCTCACCATAGGCTCGTTGATCGAGACGGACGGGGAACGCGCCATGACGGTACGGGTTGGTCTGAACGGGTTCGGCAGGACGGGACGCGCGTTGGTGCGCGCCCTCGTCGATCGGGACCTCCCGATCGACCTCGTCGCCATCAACGACCTGGCCAGCGCCGATGAGCTGGCCCGCCTGCTGGCACGCGACTCCGTCCACGGACCCTTTGCCGGCGTCGAGTGCGGTGGGGACAAGCTGGTGATCCGGGGCCGGGAGATCCTCATCCTCCACGAGCCCGACCCGAAGGGCCTCCCGTGGACCGAGCTCGGCATCCAGGTGGCGGTCGAGGCGTCGGGCAGGTTCACGAGTGCACAGAAGGCGGCCGCGCACTTGGAGGCCGGCGCCGAGCGGGTGGTCGTCTCCGCCCCGAGCAAGGGAGCCGACGCGACCTTCGTGATCGGGGTCAACGACCACCTCTTCGATCCCGACCGCCACCGCATCGTGTCCAACGCCTCGTGCACGACCAACTGCCTCGTCCCGATGGTGTCCGTGCTCGACGGGGCGTTTGGCATCGAGAGCGGACTCATGACCACCACCCACGCGTACACCGGTGACCAGAGATTGGTCGACGGACTCCACGCGGATCCTCGCCGAGCACGGGCGGCAGCCCTCAACATCGTCCCGACCAGCACCGGCGCGGCGCGAGCCACCGCCCTCGTCATCGAGGCCATGGAGGGACGATTGGACGGGGCCGCGCTTCGGGTCCCGGTGGCAGACGGGTCGATCACCGATCTCGTCGTGCTCCTCCGCGACGAGGTGACCGCGGAGACCGTCAACGAGGTCTTTTGGCGGGCCGCCAAAGATCTGGGGGGGGTGTTGGAGTACTCCGAAGAGCCCCTGGTGTCCACGGACATCGTCGGCCGCACGGCATCGTGCGTCTTCGACTCGGGTATGACCATGGCGTGCGGACGTCTGGTCAAGGTGTTCGGTTGGTACGACAACGAGGTCGGCTACGCGAACCGGTTGGCCGAGCTGACCGTGAAGGTCGGGTCGGCCCGCAACTCCTGACCGTCTCTCGCTCAACCGACGGTCCTCGCCCACCGGCCCCGGGAGGCGCGCCGACCCTCCACGGACGGCGCGGGGGCGCTTTGTAGGATCGACGTGGCCGCAGCTCCGAGGAGGATTCGATGCGCCGTTCCAGGTCCAGGACTACCGCGCACCTGCTGGCCGCCGGCGGAGTCGGCCTCCTCGCGCTCGTCCTCGCCGGATGCAGCTCCGGGACGCCGGCCTCGAGCAGCACGAGCACGACCAGCTCCCACGCGACGACGTCTCGGCCTCGCACGACGACCACGTTGAGACCGTCCACCACCACGAGCACGACGTCGAGGTCCTCCACCACGACGTCGCCGCCGGCCACCACCTCCACCACGACGACCGTGCCACCATCGACGACGACGACCACCGCCGCGGTCCCGGCGCTCGTTCCCCTGGCCGGCTCCACCCCCCTCTATCGCCCGTCGCAGTTCAACTACACACAGGACGGCACGGGCTCGGTCGGCAACATCACCTGGTCCACCTGGAGCTCGGCCGGCGCCACCGGCACCGGGACCATCAACCTCAACGACTGCGTGCCCAACTGCGCCTCCGGCACCTTCACGGGTTACCCGGCGACCGTGACACTCTCCGGAGCCAGCCAGACCTCCCAGGGCTACGTCTTCACGCAGATGGTCATCAGCGCACCGGGATCCCCGGACCCGACCCAGACCTTTACGATCCCGCGCTGACCTCCGCGGCGGGCGGGTCCCCGACCGGACGGCGAACCGGACGAGCGCCGCTTGGCGGACGTCAGCGCCCGGCGTCAGCGCCCGGCGTCAGCGCCCTCACCCCCGGCGTCAGCCCCGGCCGGAACCGAGCACCCATCGCCACTCGGCGATCTCGGATGGGTCCTCGCCGTGCTCTCGCGTGTAGGCCCTCGCTCCGGTCCTCGCGTCGAGCATCTCCTGGCGGAGCCAGGAGGCCCGGTCGAATGAGACCGGGGACTCGATCGATCACGTCGACGACCAGGTGGAAGCGGTCGAGGTCGTTCAGCACGACCATGTCGGGCGTGGTCGTCGTGCCCTCCTCCTTGTACCCGCGCACGTGGATGTTGTGGTGGTTGGCCCGCCGGTAGGTGAGTCGGTGGATGAGCCACGGGTAGCCGTGAAAGGCGAAGATCACCGGACGGTCGGTCGTAAAGACGCTGTCAAACTCGCGATCGCTCATCCCGTGCGGATGGGACCGGTCGGGCTCGAGCCGCATGAGGTCGACGACGTTGACCACCCGGACCTTGAGCCACGGCAGGTGCCGTCGCAGCAGATCGACCGCGGCCATCGTCTCGAGGGTGGGGATGTCGCCGCAGCAGGCCATGACCACGTCGGGGGCCGATCCCTCGTCGTTCGAGGCGAATTGCCAGATCCCCACCCCTCGCGTGCAGTGCTGGATGGCCTCGTCGTTGGCCGCACGAAAGTACTGATCCAGGGCCTGGAGGTCGTCGCCCCACCCCGGAGCATCCTCGGTGGGCTCCTCCTCTTGCACGGTCGAGGCTCCGGTGACGGGCGGACTGCTCACCGGGAGTCGCCGAGCTCGACCGCCTGGGCGAGCTGGCGACGTAGGGCGTCCAGGTGGTCGCGGCGCTGCCGGAGCACCCCTCGCCACTCGAGGTCGCTCGTCGACTGGATGTCGGTGTCGATGTCGTCGACGATGAAGGTGAGCGTCTGGCGCAGGTTGGCCGCCTCGTCGTCCGTGAGATGGATGTCCATGGTCGATAGCATGCTCCGCCCCCCGCCGAAATGGCAGGGACCAAAGTCGGCGCCGTCGGTCAGGTGCCGTCCATCTTGGGTTACCCTCTCACCGGGAGGCCAAATGGAGATTTCCTTGAGTGACGACGAGGTGATCGAACTGCGAGCGCTGCTCGACCAGGCGCTGCGTGACTTGAGCAGTGAGATCGCCGACACGGACAACGCGCAGTTCCGCCGCTCCCTGCGCGCCCGTCGCGAGCGCCTCGAGGCGATCTACCAGGACCTCAGAGTCTGACCGCTCCGCTCCGCTTCACTCGCCGTCGCCGACCGGCACGAGCGAGAGGCGTACCTCCACGGTTCCGTCGGACTCGTGATGGCGCATCGGCAGTCCGCACTCGGAGAACACCTGCAGCATGGTCCGGTTGCCCATGAGCACTTCGGCCACGAGCTCGTCGATGCCGTTGGCACCGGCCGACCCGGCCAGCACGCGCAGCAAGAAGCTTCCGATCCCGTGGTGCTGCCACGCGTCGGCGACCACGAAGGCGACCTCCGCGGTGGCCGGGTCGGCGAGTCGGTCGTAACGCGCCACGGCGACCATGCTGCCCTCGTGCTCGGCCACGACGGCAAAGCGGTTGTGGCCGTCCACGTGGGTGAAGCGCTCGACCTCGGCCGGTCTGAGGTGGGTGTGCGAAGAGAAGAAGCGCAGGTAGACGGTCTCCGCTGACAGATGCTCGTGGAAGTCGACCAGCGCCGGCGCGTCGTCGGGGGTGATCGGCCGAACGGCGATCTCGTCGCCGTCGGAGGTGACGAAGACGGACCGCTCCTCCATTCAGGTCCTCGCTCTCCGTCCGCTCGGGCGCCCCGGCACGCTTACGCTAGCGAACCGGGTGGCGTTCGAGGATCCCGCCCGGGGCGGTCCATCGGTCCTTGGAGGCGCGCAGTGCGGCTAGCCCGGGCAAGTCGCCACGCTCGATGAGGCGCAACATGGCGCCTCCCCCCGAGGAGAGGTGGTCCACCCGATCGGACATGCCGAGCGAGCGGACCGCCGAGACGGTGTCGCCGCCGCCCACCACGGTGAAGCCACCGCAGCGCGCCACCGCCCCGGCGATCTCGTAGGTGCCCGCCTGGAAGCGCGGGTCCTCGGCCACCCCCATTGGCCCGTTCCACAAGACGGTCGCCGACCCCTCGATCGCTCGCCCGAAGCGACCTGCCGTCTCGGGCCCGATGTCGAAGCCCTGCCAGCCGCTGGGGATCTCTCCCCCAAAGTGACGGGCGGCGCTGCCCGGCGGCTCACGACGCCCGAAAGAATCGGCAACCGGGCCGGCGACGAGGTCGCTCGGAAGGTCGATGTGGTATCCCGCCTCGAGAAGGCTCCGGCAGGCGTCGATCTCCGAGGCGTCGACCGGTGAGCTGCCGACGCCCCTCCCCAGGGCGGCGAGGAAGGTGAAGGCCATGGCTCCCCCCACCAGGATCCCGTCGGCCTTCTCCGCCAGCGCGCGGATGGTTCCCAGCTTGTCGGACACCTTGGCGCCGCCGACGACGAGAGTGAACGGCCGGGCGGGGTTGTCGATGACGCCGCCCAGCACGTCGAGCTCGTGACGCAGGAGCCTTCCCGCGGCACTCGGCGCCACGGTGGGCGGAAACATGACCGAAGCGTGTGCCCGGTGGCAGACGCCAAACGCGTCGTTGACATAGAGGCTCTGTCCACGCATCAGCGCGAGCCCGAAGTCCGGATCGTTGGCCTCCTCGCCGCGATCGAAGCGCAGGTTCTCCAGGAGCTCGACCCCGGGGACCATCTCCTGGAGCCGGACCCGCACCGGATCCATCGACAGATCAGGGTCGGGATGGCCCTTGGGCCGCCCGAGGTGGCTCGCCACGGTGACCCGGGCTCCGTGGTTGACGAGCCACTCCAGGGTCGGGAGGACCGCCCTCAACCGGAAGTCGTCGGCAATGACCATCGGGCCGTCGAGGGACCGGTGCAGGGGGACGTTGAGATCGGCCCGAACCAGCACCCGGGCGCCCTCCACACGGGGGAGGTCCTCTACGGTGGGTATGTCGTCGAACATCTGTTCATTATCGGCACGCCACCGACCGGGCTGGAAGGGACCAAGGTCCCCGAGACGGGACACGGAGGACGGCTGAGCGGCCGAAGGGACGATGGTCCCTTACCCTCCCGGCCCGGGCCAAGAATGATCTGCTGATGGCCTTTGTCGCGCTGATCGGGCGCAACATGTGGGCGAAGAAGGCCCGGTCGCTGGGCCTGGCGCTCGCCGTGGCGGCCGCGGTCATGATCGTGGTCACCCTGGCCGTCACGAGCAGTGGCCTCGAGCAGTCGGCCTCGGGGATCATCTCGATCGGCAAGGCCGATTTCACGGTGGCGCAGAAGGGGGCCTCGGACACCCTCTCGAGCACCATCGACGACCGGGAGCTGGCCCGGATCAAGGCCACCCCGGGAGTGCAGAGCGCCGTCGGCGTCCTGGTGGAGATCCAGCACATCAACGGGGAGAACCCCGTCTTCGTCGAGATCGGCATCGACCCCGGCGAGCTGGCCGACTTCGGCGTGCGGGTGGTCGGCGGTCAGCCGTACTCCGCCACAGCCGCCCACGAGGTGATGCTGGGTTGGCGGGCGGCCAGCAACCTCGGGCTACGCGTCGGCGACCAGTTCAAGGCGAACGGCACCTCGAACACGGTCACCGGCATCTACTCCACCGGGAACACCTTCGGCGACGCCGGTGCCATGTTCCCCCTCCCCGCCATCCAGGGCTACAACCGGGTGCCCGGCATCGTCACCCTCGTCTTCGTGAAGGTCCAACCCGGCGCTTCGGTCTCGGCGGTCATCCGCCGGATCGATTACTCGCTGCCCGAGCTCACCACCATCCGGACGGCGTCACAGTTCGGCCGGGCCGACCGCACCCTGGTGTTCCTGCAGGCGGCGGTGACGGGCACCACGGCGCTCGCCATCCTGATCGGTGCCATCATCGTGGGGAACACCATGCTCCTCACGGTCTTCGAGCGCACCCGGGAATTCGGCCTCCTGCGAGCCGTGGGCTGGACCCGCCGGCGTACCGTCTCGCTCCTGCTCGGCGAGAGCTTTGCCCTGGCCCTCGTCGGGGCGGGAATCGGTGTAGCCCTCTCGTTCATCGTCGCTGCCGCCCTGACCCACCTCCCCGCGCTTCAGGGACTGCTCCATCCCAACTTCACCCCCGGCGCCTTCGGCCGGGCGCTGTACACGGCGCTCGGGATGACCCTGATCGGGGCCCTCTATCCGACGGCGCGCGCCGCCTTCCTCTCCCCGCTCAAGGCGCTCAGCCATGAGTGACGGTTTTGCCCCGCTCGCCGTCGAGGTGCGGGGCGTCACCCGCCTCTATCCCGGGAACGTGAAGGCGCTCTCGGGCGTGGACCTTTCGGTGCGGTCCGGTGAGCTGGTGGCGATCACCGGGCCCTCCGGCTGCGGGAAGTCCACCCTGCTGCACATGCTGGCGGCCATCGACGAGCCGACCGCCGGCCAGGTCTTGGTGTTTGGCGAGGACCTGGCCACGTTGCGCAACCTGACGCGGTATCGGCGATACGAGGTGGGATTGGTCTTCCAGCTCCACAATCTGCTGCCCCAGCTCCCGGTCCTCACGAACGTCGAGCTGCCGATGTTCGGAACGCGCCCGTCCGAGCGCCAGCGGCGCGCCCGGGCGCGCGAGCTGCTCGCCGAGGTCGACCTGGCCGGCAGGGAGCACCGCCGGCCGACCGAGCTGTCGGGTGGCGAGCGTCAACGGGTGGCCATCGCCCGAGCCCTCGCCAACTCGCCACGTCTGCTGCTGGCGGACGAGCCGACGGGAAGCCTCGACTCGGCTTCGACGACCCGCGTCCTCGAGCTCTTCCGGAACGTCCGAGCGGAGGGCGTCACCATCCTCATGGTGACGCACGACCACGAGGTGGCCGCCACCGCCGACCGGATCGTCGTGATGCAGGACGGAAAGGTCGTCGACGACGGACGGGTGGTCGCGGGTTCCGTCTCGCCCGACGGACCGAGCGAGCACCTCTCGAGAGCCCACATCCTCTAGGCCTCCGAAGCACCACCTGCTGCGGCCATCATCTCTTCGAGCCCTTCCCTGAGGCACGACGCCAGCTCCGGGCCGTCGGGCACGGCCATCTTGTCGATCGTGAGGCCAACGCAGTCCCCCCCGGCCATCGTGAGGAGCGAGACGTTGAAGGCCGCCCCCGACGGCGGGGCAAAGGCATAGATGCGCTCGAGCTTCGCGCCGGCGAGGTAGCTCTCTGTGTCGGGCCCCGGCATGTTCGTCGCGCAGAAATCGTCCCCCCGGAGCATGGAGCCCCAGAGGCTGCGGGCGAGCGAGGGTGGCAGAAGATCCAGGCCCGCTGCGAGCATGTCGCTGACGGCCAGGGCGGGCGTGTTCTTCATGGCCTGGGTGAGCGTGCGGACGGCATGCACGCATTCACGTGGGTCCGCAGAAACCGGCAGCACGAAGCGGACCGGGACGAAGCGGTTGCTGGCGTCGGGATCGCCGGCTCGCCGGACGCTCACCGGCATCAGGATCCGGACCCGCTCGAGCGTGGCGCCGTGCAGCTCGTGATAGCGGCGGACCCCGGCCACGGAGGCGGCGACAAACAAGTCGTTGAGGGTCCCCCCGGCAGCCCTGGCGGCGGCTCCAAGAGCCCCCTGCGGCAGGTCGATCACTTCCAGGTGGCGTCGGCCCCCCCGTGCCGACATCACCGGGGAGAGTGGCTTACCAGCCGGCGCGAGGAGCCGCGCCGCAGAGGCGGCGAGGCCGGGTGCTTCGGCGACGAGGTTGGAGGCACGCTGCGCCGCCCCGGCCACCAGGCCGGGAAGGCCTCCGTTCCCGGTCAAGGAGGAGCCCAACCTCGGTAGGGATGTGACGAGCCGCTCGGACAAACGGGCCCCGAGTGGACGCGCCGCGGCTGCACCCGGGTCCCGGCCCCTGGAAGGCCCGCGAGGTGCCGGCGGCTCGCGACTCTCCGACAGGAGGTGCGCAAAGAGAGTCAGGCCACCGAGCCCGTCGGTGAGGGCATGGTGGAACTTGATGACGAGTGCGGCGGTCCCGTCCTCCAAATCCTCCACCAAGGTCGCCTCCCACAGCGGGACGTCCGGGTCGAAGGCGCCGGCCACCATCACCTGCGCCAGGTCGAGCACGGCGCGGAGGGACGCCTTCTCCGGGGCCCGCATGCGGCGTACGTGATCGGCGAGGTCGAAGGCGCTGTCCTGAACCCACCGGGGACGCCAAAGCCCGAGCGGCAGGGACTCCACGCGGGACTGCAGCCGCGGTTGGAGCTCGACCAGCTCCTGCATGCGGGCCTGGAGCACGTCCCAGTGCGGCGCACGATCGAGCACCACCACGGCCACGATCGAGGGACGGAGCACGGGGTCGGTGCCGATCCTCCAGAGCAAGGAGTCGGCGTCGTTCATCGTCCCGAGCACCTCGTTCGGGGCAACGACGGCGCGGGAGCCGCTCATCGTGGCCCGGACCCGTCCTGGGCCGGCTTTACCATGGTTGACCTCCCCTCCCCGGGGCACACATCATGGGCGCCGGGGGCGGCTCGTGCCAGGGACCGAGGTCGAGGGTGGGGAGGGGCACGGTTCTCTTACCCGGTCGTGGCCTCCTGCCAGCCCCGCACCCTGGCGACAAGCTCTGTTGGTCGCTCTTCCACCAGGTCCAACGCTCCTTCGTAGATGCATCCGTCCGACCCGTCGACGGTGACCAGGTCCCCCTCTCGGAGCCCACGCCCGGCCAGGTCCAACGTGGCGGACGCGGCGTCGATGGCGAGGTCGCGGCAGTCGACCAGGCAGGTGACCCCGAGCTGGCGGGCCACAACGGCGGCGTGAGCGGTCCGCGCACCGGTCGCCGTCACGAGGCCCTGGCAAGAGGCGAGGGCGGCGATGTCGTCGGTGGATGCCTCCTGGCGCACGAGCACCACCGGCCCCCCTTCAGCCGAGAGCCGCAATGCGCTCTCGACGCTCAGGGCGACCCGCCCCACGGCCACGCCGCTGCTCGCCGGGGTAGCCCGCGCCACCGGGTGGACGTCCACGGCGGGGTCGAGGTGAACGCGGCGAATCTCGTCGAGGTCGAAGGCAGAGAGACGTTCGAGGGCCGTCGCCTGATCGATGATGCCCTCCTCGACGAGGTCGCAGGCGATCCGGAGGGCCGCCCACGCTGCGGGCTTGGCGGCCCGCGTCTGCAGGATCCACAGTTTGGCGTCCTCCACCGTGAACTCGAAGTCCTGCACGTCGCCGAAGTCGACCTCGAGCGTGCGACGCACCCGCTGCAGCTCGTGGGCCAGCCCGGGGACCGTAGCCACCAGACGCTCCGGCTCCTCCGCGCCGTGACGACCCGCCACGACGTCCTCTCCCTGGCTGTCGAGGAGGAAGTCGACGTAAAGGCGGTTGTCCCCGGTGGTCGGGTCACGCGTGAAGCCGACCCCGGAGCCCGAAGTGCCGCCCGTGTTGCCGAAGACCATCGCCTGGACCGTCACCGCCGTGCCTCTCAGTCCGGAGAGGTCGCGAAGGCGCCGGTACTCCACCGCCCGCGGCGCGTTCCATGACCGCAGCACCGCCTCCACCGCGCCGAGCAATTGGTCCATGGGGTCCTGCGGGAAGGGGCGACCCACCTGCGCCCGGTAGACCTGCTGGTAGCGAGCAACCAGCTCGCGGAGCGCCGCGACATCGAGCTCTCCGACGACCGGCGCCCGCTCCCGGTGCAGCAGGTCGTTGAGCACGGCCTCGAACGGTCCCCCCCGGCAGCCCTCGACCACGAGCGCGTACGACAGGATGAGCCGCCGGTAGGAGTCCCAGACAAAGACCGGGTCGCCCGTGGCTCGCAGGAGACCCGAGAGCGTCCCGTCGCACAGGCCGACGTCGAGGATCGTGTCGAGCATGCCGGGCATCGATGCGGCGGCGCCCGACCGGACCGCGACGAGCAGGGGCCGTCGGCTGCCGCCGAAACGGAGGTGGGTGACTCCCTCGAGCTGCCGGACGCCCCCCTCGACGAGGGCCGCCACGTGGGCACCGAGCCGTCCGTCGCCCGAGTGGTAGTCCGCGCAGATCTCGGTGCCGAGGACGAAACCCGGAGGCACGGGCAGGCCGGCCGCCACCATGCGCATGAGGTTGGCCGCCTTGGAGCCGACCTCGGACGGGGAGATCGCTTCCGAGCTCCCGTCGTAGAGGAACGCGATCCGCCGGTCCGCGACCCGATCCCGGTCGGCGTCCATCAGCTCGACAGGGACCCGAGGATGTGGTCGCGCAACCCGAGCACCGAGCGCATCAGTGCATCGGAGGCATCCTCGATGCAACGCAGGATGCTGTCCGCGACGTACAGGCTCCGGAACTCGGGCGCCTCGGTCACGAGCTTGGCGCGGGCCCCACGGTCCGCGGCGTCCGCCTGGTGCTCCAGCGTGACCACCCGGTCGACCGCAACGAGAAAGTCCTCGAGGTCGTCCGAGCTCGAGCCCTCGACGACCTGGCACGCGATCTCCAGGGCCTTGAGGTGCTCGCGCGCGTTCATCGCGGTGATCCCGGCCACGCCGTCGATGATGGGGACCACCACCCGGATGCTCTCGTCCGGGAGCAGGTTGAGCAGGAAGACGGCCTCCTCCAACCCGTCGATCGCGTCGTCGGCCGAACCGAGCACCCGCGCCAGCGCCTCGCCGCCCTCGACCCGGCGGGCGGCTTGGCGCTGGGCGACCAGGATCTCGTCGGCCCGGTGCTCCCAGGCTGCTGCTCGGGCGGTGGCCCGTTGGAGGAACTCGTCGTGCTCGGTTCCGCCGAGACGCACGAGGGCGGTCCGGAGCCCGCGCGCGGACTCGACGATCAGGCTGGCGTGGTCCGCCCCGGCCTCGAGCAGCCGTCGGTGCGAGGCCTGCACGTGACCCAGGACCTCGACGCGCACCTCGTCACGGATGAGCAGCGGGGACTTCCCGGCGAGCAGACCCTCGGCGGCCGCCCTCAAGGCGAACCGGATGACCGCCAGCGTGGCCTCGCTCCCGAGGACCTCGCTGAGCGGCTCGCCGTAGCGCGCCGGGACCTTGGCGGCCAACTCCACGGCGTCGTAGACCAGCCGCTCGGCCCCGAGGTTGAGGAAGCCCATGTGGCCGAGGTCGTTCTCGGCCGCCCAGCGCAGTGTCGCGATGGCGTCGTCGCGCGAGAGGAGGGCCTCGAGACGCTTGCGGGCACGGTTCCAATCGAGCACGAAGACCAGCCGCGATCCGACGTGCCGCAGGAACCTCTCGAGTGACGGCCGGTCCGGTGCGACGAAGCGACCCGTCGTCAGATGGTGCTCGCCGAGCGCCGCCGCGTCCCCACGCACCTCGGTCCCCGTCCAACGCACGTCGAACTGCTCCATCATCGACTGGAAGAAGCGCAGCCGGCGCATGTGGACGTCGGAGTAGGTGAGGGTGGCCGTGAGACCCTCGGCGGACAGGACCACCACGTGCGCGTCGGTCGTGCCGAGGTCGTTTTGGATCAGGAGCCGGTCACCGGACCGGGTGGCGGTCGTGGCCAGGCCCGGGTGCTCGAACTTCAACCTGGCGGTCGAGTGGACGCCGGCCATGAAGGCGGCGACCAGGTCGGGATCGTCGCCGGACAGCCCGTAGACCGCGGCCCCGTCCACCGTGGACGTCGCGATCTGCGCCTGGAGGCGGTTCAAGGCCCGATGGGCGTCCATGATCAACAGGTGCATCGAGTCGCCTCGCGAGGGCCGTGCGGCGGTCATCTGGTCGATGGAGTGGCCCGGGATGCGATCGTTGCCCAGGTCCGCCGACTCGCCCGAGAGGGCGTCGAGTCGAGCCCTCTCCGGTGCGTCGACCAGACCCGCCGCCGCCAGCGGCGCCAGCATCTCCGCGACCCCGTCGACGAGCTCCTTGCGGATCCGCCCGGCCTCCGGGATGTCGTAGAGGTCCGCAGTGCCGACGCGGCGCGCCCGCTCCACGGTTCGGTCGAAGGCCGGATCGGCGATCCCCGCGGAGAGACGCTCGTCCCGCAGCGAGGGAAAGGAGGCGTCGGGGGCGTCGGCCCTGGCCCTCGCGGTCTGGAGCAGGCTCAAGAGGTACTTGGCCCGGTCGTTGGCCTCGAGCGCCCGGTTGAGCAGCGCGGGGAGAAGGAGGGATCGCTCGCCGAGCTCCTCGACCATCTCTTGCTTGGTGGTGCCGAAATTGCGCGATTGCGTCACGTCGTTCACGCTTCGTTCCCCTCCAATCGCCAGCTCAGCATGGTCAAGAAGGTCACTGGGCCAACGTAGGACGGCGGGACCTCGGCGCTCAGAGGCGAAGGTCCCTGGTGCCGCGAACCGCCCTGTCGAATCATGGGTGCAGCAACAACAGACACCATGGCGATCCGAGGAGGCACCCATGGCACTTCTCCACCGTGACAAGCACGTCGTCGACGAGCCTCACCCCGATTGGCCTAGCTTGGAGTTGCCCCAGTGGTGGCGTCGCTGGCTGGACATCGACGACCGGACCGGGTGGCTCCGCACCGAGGAGTTCCACGAGGGGGACACGCCGGTGGTACGCGCCGAGATGCCCGGGCTGGACCCGGAGAAGGACATCGAGGTCTCGGTATCGGGTGGTCTCGTGACCATCTGCGCCCATCGCGAGGAACGCTCCGAGCAGAAGAACAAGCGGGGGTACCGAAGCGAGTTCCGCTACGGAGAGTTCCTCCGGGAGGTGGCGGTGCCCGAGGGCACGTCGGTGGCCGACGTGAAGGCCAACTACGCCGACGGGATCCTCGAGGTGACGGTGCCGTGCCCGGCCGAGAAGGAGCCGGAGACCAAGAAGGTGCCGGTCACGTTCTCGTGACGACGTCGCGGGGTCACCCCCCGGAGGGGGGCGACCCCTCACAGCCCTTCGTCTCGGTCTCCGAGACACACTCGGGCGCGGTGTTCTTCGCCGGCGAGCGCGCCTTCAAGCTCAAGAAGCCCGTCTCCTTCGGGTTCTTGGACTTCTCCACGCTCGAGGCGCGTCGCCGTGCGTGCGAGCGAGAGGTCGAGCTCAATCGCCGGTTGTCCCCGGACGTCTACCTCGACACGGCCGCGCTCGTGGGATCCGACGGCACGGCCTCGGAGCACTTCGTGGTCATGCGCAGGCTCCCTGCGGACCGCCGGCTCTCCTCGCTCGTGGAGGCCGGCGCATCCGTGGACGACGACCTACGGGCGCTGGCCCGCCTGCTCGCGGCGTTCCACGCACGCGCCGAACGGTCGGCCGCCATCGACGAGTGGGGCGGGAGGGACGCGGTGCTCGGGCGATGGGAGGCGAACGCCACCGAGATAGCCGGCCTCCCGGGCGGCGTGTTCCAGCCGGGTGCCGTGGAGCGCGTCCTCTTCCTGGCTCGCCGCTACCTCGCGGGCCGCGAGGCGCTGTTCTCGGCCCGCCTCGAGAGCGGCCGCGCCTGCGACGGCCACGGAGACCTGCTCACCGAGGACATCTTCTGCCTGGACGACGGCCCCCGGGTGCTCGACTGCATCGATTTCGACGATCGCCTCCGGTACGGGGACGTCCTCTACGACGTCGCCTTCTTGGCCATGGACCTCGAGCGGCTCGGCCGGCCCGACCTCTCCCGGAGGTTCCTCGACCTCTACCGTGAATTCAGCGGCGACTCGTGGCCGGCGTCGCTGGCACACCACTACATCGCCTACCGGGCGCAGGTGCGGGCCCTGGTGGCCGCCATCCGGCTGGCGCAGACCGGTGGAGGGTCCCCCGAGGCGGCCCGCCACCTCCTGGGGCTCTCGTCCGCCCACCTCGAGCTGGGCCGGGTCCGGCTCGTGGTGGTCGGTGGCCTCCCGGGGACGGGCAAATCCACCTTGGCGGCCCAGGTCGCCGAGTCCCTCGGGGCGACCACGATCCGCTCGGACGAGGTGCGCAAGCAGCTCATGGGGCTCGACCCGGCCCCACGCCGGGAGGCCTCCGCCGACGACGGGATCTACCGGCCCGAGGTCACCGAGGCCACCTACGCCGAGCTCGTGCGGATCGCCGGGGTGTGCCTCTCCAACGGCGTGAGCGCCGTGGTCGACGCCACCTTCTCCCATCCCCGCTGGCGTGACGAGATGCGGGCCCTCGCCGCGGGGGCAGCTGCGGACCTGGACGAGCTGCGCTGCGTAGCCCCGATCGACCTCATCGAGAGCCGGATCGCCGATCGGCTGGCGAGGGGGGGCGACGCCTCGGACGCGACGCCGGCGGTCGCTCGGCGGTTCGCCGAGAACGAGGTTCCCTGGCCCACATCGGCACCGATCGACACGAGCGGTCCGGCCGAGGCGGCGCGGGACGCGGCCTTGGAGCGCCTGGGCGTCCCGCGTGCCGTCACGTTTGCGAGCCCACCCTCGGGGTAGGCGAATCCTCCGGAACAAGCGTCGGGGTCGCCCGGTTGAGGGTCTCGCCGCGGAAGAACGACGGGCGGCCGAGGCGCCACAACAGCATGGCCGCGACCCCCAACACCGCGGAGACGAGGGCGATGAGGAACACCCCGCCCACGTCCGAGTGCGGGGGGAAAGGCAGGTGCCATGACGTGTAGCTCTGGGCGAAGATGTTGTCGTAGTTCCAGTCGGCCCAGAGGCTCCACACCATCGCGAAGTAGAGCATGACCCCGCCGAGCAAGGGCAGGATGCCCTTCATCCAGAGGTCCCTCCGGCTGCGGCGGAGCACCTTGCGGTAGTACCAGGCGCACGTGAACCCCGTGAGCCCGTAGTAGAAGGCGATCCAGATGCCGATCGCGGTCACCGCGTCGGGAATGAGGTAGCCGCCGGCGAGGTGGTTGAAGGCGATGTAGAGGACCACCGAGACGGCACCCATGGTCACGGTCGAGACGGTCGGCGTGAGGTAGCGCTTATGGACGCGGCCGAACGCGTCGGGGATCGCCCGGTATACGGCCATGGACAGCGTCGTCCGGGCCGTCGGGAGGATCGTGGTCTGCGTCGAGGCGGCCGCCGAGGTCAACACCATCAAGATCAGGAGGTGGGCGAACACCGAGCCGATCCAGGCATGGCCGAACACCGCATCGCCCAGACCCGAGAAGATGTCGCTCTGGTTGGTGGGATTGGCCAGGCCGACGCCCTTCGTCCCGACGCCGGCAAAGGACTGCGCGGCCAGGGTCACGATGAAGTAGGTGACGAGCAGCAGGACCGTCGAGATGATCGCCGCGAGCCCCGGGTTTCGGGTCCGGTCCGTCGTCTCCTCGTTGATGGAGACCGACGTGTCCCAGCCCCAGTAGATGAAGAGCATGAGCAGCAGGCCGGTCACGACCTTGGTGAAGGAGACGTTGAACGGGTTGAACCAGCTCCACGAGGGGACGAGGTGGCCGGCCGGCGCGCTCCCGATGCCGACGCGCACGAGAGCCACGACGGCGAACACCACCAGGATGAGGACCTCGACGGCGAGGAGGATCCGCTGGATGCGCGCCGACAGCTCGATACCCCGGTAGCACACGTAGGTCAGCAGGGCGATGAACAGGACCCCGACGAGGAGCACCCATTCGCTCGTCGGGTCGTGCCCGATCCCCCGGGCGTTGAAGAGCAGGAACCCGTACTGGCCGGTCACCTGGGCCAGGCTGGCCATGACGAGCACGTCCGCCGCGATGATCCCCCACCCTCCGAGCCAGCCCAACCACGGGCCGAACGTGCGGGTGCCCCAGGTGAACGTGGTGCCGCAGTCCGGGTCCGCCTTGTTGAGCTCGCTGTAGCCGATCGACACGAAGAGCATCGGCACGAAGGCCAGCACGACGATGGTGGGCGACAGGACCCCGACGGCGACGATGATCAAGCCGAGGGTCGCCGCCAGGCTGTAGGCGGGCGCCGTCGAGGCGACGCCGATCACGATGTTGGACACGAGGCCGAGGGCATCAGGTTTGAGGCCCTTGTCGACGGGCGCCTCGGCGGGCACGGGGCTCGAGCTCGTCACGGGGCTGGACATCTCAAACCGGGCTCTCGTCCAGCATGGCGTCGGCAACCTTGACGAACCCGGCGGCGTTGGCTCCGATGGGATAGTTGCCGGGCGATCCGTACTCCTCCGCTGCCTGGCGCACCGACTCGTGGATGCGACCCATGATGGTCTGCAACTTGTCGTCCACCTCCTCCGCGGTCCACTGGCTGAGCTGCATGTCCTGGGCCATCTCGAGGCCCGAGACCGCCACACCGCCCGCGTTGGCCGCCTTGCTCGGCGCGTACAGCAGCCCGGCGGCCACGAAACGCTCGACGCCCTCGGGCACCGTCGGCATGTTGGATCCCTCCGCCACGAGTCGGACGCCGTTGCCGATGAGGACGGCCGCGTCCGCCGCGCTGATCTCGTTTTGGGTGGCGCTCGGGAAGGCGCAATCCGCCGGAATCGCCCACAGCGGGTTGGCCACGCCAGGGGTGCTCGGGTGGTACGAGGCGTGCGGGAAGCGGAGGACGTACTCGCGGATCCGGCCCCGCCGCTCGTTCTTGAGCTCCTTGATCCACGCCAGCTTCTCCGCGTCGATCCCGTCGGGGTCGTGGACGAACCCGTCGGAGTCCGACAGGGTGAGGGGCCTGGCGCGGAGGTGCAGGAGCTTCTCCGCCGTGAACTGCGCCACGTTGCCGCTCCCCGAGATCAGGCAGGTCTTGCCCTCCAGGCTGTCGTTCCGGGTGGCCAGCATCTCCCTGGCGAAGTAGACGACGCCGTAGCCGGTGGCCTCCTGGCGGATCCGCGATCCTCCCCACTTGATCCCCTTGCCGGTGATGGCCCCGGCGAAGCGCTTGGCGATCCGCTTGTACTGCCCGAAGAGATAGCCGATCTCCCGCTCGCCCACCCCGATGTCGCCGGCGGGCACGTCGGTGAACTCGCCGATGTAGGGATGCAGCTCGGTCATGAACGACTGGCAGAACCGGCGGATCTCCGACTCGCTCCGTCCCTTCGGATCGAAGTCCGAGCCGCCCTTGGCGCCACCCATCGGCAGCGTGGTGAGGGAGTTCTTGAGCGTCTGTTCGAGAGCCAGGAACTTGAGGAGGCCCACGTTGACCGAGGGATGGAATCGCAGTCCCCCCTTGTAGGGTCCGATGGAGCTGCTCATCTGGACCCGGTAGCCCCGGTTGACGTGGATCTCGCCCCGATCGTCCACCCAATTGACGCCGAAGCTGATCGTGCGGTCGGGCTCGACGAGACGCTCGAGGATCTTGTCGTCGAGGTATCGGGGCTGCCGGAGGAGGACCGGCAGGAGAGAGCCCGCCACCTCGCGGACCGCCTGGTGGAACACGAGCTGCCCGGGGTCCTTCGACTCCACCTTGGCAACGAGGGCATCGAGGTGGTCCGCAACCCTCGCCGCGGTCACGACGCGCCTGTTGGACGATGGCGACGAGGTCGTCGTGCTCGATATCGCGGTCGGGGGTCCCATGGCCACATCGTTGAGCCACCGCTCCGACGTGGATCAGAGCCGAAGGTCCCGATGCCACCCGAGGTGCGCGGCGCGTCCCAAAAAGGGACGACGGGACCTTTGGCTCTTGCCGCTGCCGGGCCGCCCCGGAATCCTTCGTGGTAGGGCCCGGACGACCGGGCCTCGATCGACGGAGGACGAACGTGCGCGTATTGGTGATCGGAGCCGGAGGCGTCGGGACCGCGGTCGCCAGGACGGCGGCCCACTGGGGATTGTTCGAACGCGTCGTGGTGGCGGACTACGACGCCCGCCGGGCGCAACAAGCGGTCGCCGGCGCCGGTGACCGCTTCGCTGCGGCCCGGCTCGACGCGAGCGACGAGCGCTCGATCGTCGAGCTGATCGAGAGCGAGCGGATCACGGCGGTCCTCAACGCCGTGGATCCGCGCTTCGTGATGCCCATCTTCCGGGCGGCGCTCACGTCGCAGGTCACCTATCTCGACATGGCCATGTCCCTCTCGCACCCCCACGCCCAGGATCCCTATCGCGTGCCCGGCGTGAAGCTCGGCGACGAGCAGTTCGCGCTGGCCGAGGACTGGGAGAGGAAGGGCCTGCTCGCACTCTGCGGCATGGGCGTCGAGCCGGGGCTCTCCGACGTCTTCGCCCGCTACGCGGCCGACCGGCTCTTCTCCTCGATCGACGAGATCGGGGTACGCGACGGCGCCAATCTTGCGGTCAGCGGCTACGACTTCGCCCCGACCTTCTCCATCTGGACGACCATCGAGGAGTGCCTCAACCCCCCGATCGTCTGGGAGCGCGACAAGGGTTGGTTCACGACCCCACCCTTCAGCGAGCCGGAGACCTTCACCTTCCCCGCCGGGATCGGACCCGTCGAGTGCGTCAACGTCGAGCACGAGGAGGTCCTCCTCATCCCCCGCTGGGTCGACGCTGACCGGGTGACCTTCAAGTACGGCCTGGGCGACGAATTCATCGGGGTCCTCCAGACGCTGCACAAGCTCGGCCTCGACTCCACCTCGCCCGTCCGGGTCGGCAAGGCGGAGGTCTCCCCGCGAGACCTCGTGGCCGCCTGCCTCCCCGACCCGGCCGAGCTCGGCGACCGCATGACCGGGGTGACGTGCGCCGGCACCTGGGTCAAGGGGACCGGATCCGACGGGAACCCCCGGGAGGTCTATCTCCACCACGTCGTGGACAACGCCTGGTCCATGTCGGAGTTCGGATCCCAGGCGGTGGTGTGGCAGACGGCCGTCAACCCGATCGTGGCCCTCGAGCTGCTGGAGTCGGGCGCCTGGTCCGGTGTCGGCGTGCTCGGACCGGAGGCCCTGCCGGCGGACCCGTTCCTGGATCTCTTGAACCGCCACGGCGCTCCGTGGGCCTGCGAGGAAAGGACCTCCACGCCGGCCTAGGTCGCTGCGGCCGATCGGCCGAATCACCCGTTCCCCGACCGCTCGACAACCTGTCTCGATCCAAGGAGCACCCGCACCCGTGGCCACCCAGCAAACCGCCTACCAGAACTTCATCGCCGGCACGACCGTGGACGCCAAGGACGGAGGCACGTCCGATCTCGTCGATCCCGCCACAGGGCAGGTCTATGCGAGCGCGGCGCGGTCCGGGCCCGAGGACGTCGAGCGGGCCCTCCTCGCGGCGGAGGACGCCTTCGAGTCCTGGTCCTCGAGGACTCCCTCGCAGAGAAGCCTGGCCGTGTTCCGGTTCGCCGACGCCCTCGAAGCGCGCGCCGAGGAGCTCGTCGACATCGAGTGCCGCAACACCGGCAAGCCGAAGCACCTCACGATGTCCGAGGAGATCCCCCCGATGGTCGACCAGATCCGCTTCTTCGGCGGTGCGTGCCGGCTGCTCGAGGGCCGCTCAGCGGGCGAGTACATGGAGGGGTTCACCTCGTTTGTGCGCCGTGAGCCCATCGGGGTCTGCGTGCAGATCACTCCGTGGAACTACCCGATGATGATGGCGGCGTGGAAGTTCGCGCCGGCGATCGCGGCCGGCAACACCGTCGTGCTCAAGCCGGCCCACACCACGCCCGCCAGCACCGTGTTCATGGCCGAGGTCGCGGCGGAGTTCTTTCCCCCCGGCGTGTTCAACGTGGTGTGCGGGAACAACCGTGAGATGGGTGCGGCGCTCCTCGAGAACCCGATCGCGCGGCATGGTCTCGGTGACCGGCAGCGTGCGCGCCGGCCGGGAGATCGCCCGGTCGGCCGCCGCAGACCTGAAGAAGGTCCACCTCGAGCTGGGCGGGAAGGCGCCGGTCGTCGTGTTCGAGGACGCCGACCTCGAGGCCACGGCCGAGGGCATCGCGATGGCGGGCTACTTCAACGCCGGCCAGGACTGCACCGCAGCGACCCGGGTCCTCGCCTCGGCCGCCATCCACGACGACCTGGTCTCGTCGCTGACCGAGGCGGCTCGGCGCCGGAAGCTGGGCCTGCCCGAAGATGCCGACGCGGACCTGGGCCCCCTCAACAGCTCCTCCCAGCTGGACCGGGTGAGCGGGTTCGTCGAGCGACTCCCGGACCACGCCGAGGTGCGCACGGGCGGGCGCAGGTCGGGGGCGCAGGGATTCTTCTACGAGCCCACGGTGGTGACCGGCCTCGAGCAGCAGGACGAGATCGTCCAGCAAGAGGTCTTCGGGCCGGTCGTCACCGTGCAGCGCTTCGGCGACGAGGACGAGGCGGTGCGCTGGGCCAACGACGTCGAGTACGGGCTGGCGTCGTCGGTCTGGACGCGGGACCACGCCCGCGCGCTGCGGATGTCGGCGCGTCTCGACTTCGGCTGTGTCTGGATCAACACCCACATCCCACTGGTCGCCGAGATGCCCCACGGGGGCTTCAAGCACTCTGGTTATGGTAAGGACCTGTCGGTCTACGGCTTTGAGGACTACACGCGGGTCAAGCACGTCATGAGCGCCATCGCCCCGTGAGGCACACGGTCTCGCGGAGCGAGTCGGGGCGATCCGCACGACACGAGCGGGAGGACAGGTCATGCCCGACGGCAAGCTGACGACGCTCTCCGGGCGGCTCCTCAAGACGGAGGTGCCGGGCCCCGGATCCCGGGAGCTCGCCCAACGGAGGGCGGCGGCCATCCCCCGGGGCGTCGGCGCCACGTTGCCCGTCTTCGTGACCCGCGCCGGGCCCGGCCTGGTCGAGGACGTCGACGGCAACGGGCTGATCGACTTCGGGTCCGGGATCTCGGTGACCAACGTCGGCAACAGCGCTCCCGCCGTCGTCGCAGCCATCCGGGAGCAAGCCGAGCGGTTCATCCACACCTGCTTCCAGGTGACGCCGTACGAGGGTTACGTCGCGGTGTGCGAGCGCCTCAACGCCCTCACCCCGGGGCGTCACGAGAAGCGCTCGTTCCTCGTGAACTCGGGTGCGGAGGCCGTGGAGAACGCGGTCAAAGTGGCCCGCTATGCGACCGGTCGCAGCGGCGTGGTCGCCTTCGACCACGGGTTCCACGGACGCACGCTGCTGGCCATGAGCCTGACCGGGAAGGCCATGCCCTACAAGCGGGGCTTCGGACCGTTCGCCCCCGAGGTGTACCGGGCCGCCTACTCGGACCCCTTCCACGGAACGGGCCGGCTCGACGAGACCCTGTCCCTGCTCGAGACCACCATCGGGGCCGAGTCGATCGCCTGCGTGGTCGTCGAGCCGATCGCCGGCGAGGGCGGCTTCGTCGTTCCGGAGCCCGGGTGGTTGGCGGGCCTCGCCGAGTGGTGTGCCCGCAACGGGGTGCTGTTGGTCGCCGACGAGGTGCAGACGGGCATGGGACGAACGGGAACCTGGTTCGCGTGCGAGCACGAGGAGATCGTCCCGGACATCGTGACGACCGCGAAGAGCCTCGGCGGCGGGCTACCGATCGGCGGGATCACCGGAAGGGCCGAGCTGATGGACGCCGTCCACCCCGGGGGACTGGGTGGAACCTTTGGCGGCAACCCCTTGGCCTGCGCCGCAGCCCTCGCCGTCTTCGACACCATCGAGTCCGAGGGGCTCCTCCAGCGGGCCAACCGCATCGGCGAGGTCGCGCTCCCGAGGCTCGAGCGGCTGGTGACGCCTACCGGGCCGGTCGGTGACGCCCGCGGCCGGGGGGCCATGGTGGCCATCGAGCTGGTCGCTCCCGACGGGAGGCGTCCCAATCCGATGGCCACCGTCGAGGTGGCAAGACGGTGCCACGAGCAGGGCCTCCTCGTGCTCACGGCGGGGACCTACGGAAACGTGATCCGGCTGCTCCCCCCGCTCGTGATCCCCGACGACCTCCTCGACGAGGGACTCGACATCCTCGAATCGGCGGTCCGGGCGCTCTGAGCCGAGCCGGCGCGGCGGGAGCCATACGCTCCTGCGGCCAACGCGCGCCGGACGCTGCGCTCAACCACCCGCCTGCCGGGTCGAGGCCTCTGCGGCGGGCCCCCGGCCTACGGGCGCCAAGTGACCTAGGAACCAGCCGGCGGCGAGGTTCGCCGCGGACTCGAGGGTGCCCGGCTCTTCGAAGAGGTGCGTGGCGCCGGGCACGACGGCGAGCTCGCTCTCGCACCGCAGACGGGCCAAGGCCTGCCGGTTGAGGTCCAGGACCACCTCGTCCCGGCCGCCGACGATGAGCAGCGTCGGTGCGCGCACCCGATCGAGCACCGGTCCCGCCAGGTCGGGGCGGCCGCCCCTCGAGACGACGGCCGCCGGGTCCGCTCCGGGTTGCACGGCCGCCCAGAGCGCCGCGCCCGCCCCGGTGCTCGCGCCGAAGTAGCCGACGGGCATGCCTCGGGCCTCGGGCTGGCCCCGCAGCCAACCCGTCACCGCCACCAGGCGCTCGGCGAGCAGCTCGATGTCGAAGACGCTGGCGCGATCGGTCTGCTCGTCGAGGGTCAGGAGGTCGAAGAGCAGGGTGCCGAGGCCCGACTCGTTGAGCACCCGGGCCACGAAGCGGTTCCGCGGGCTGTGGCGGCTGCTCCCGCTGCCGTGCGCGAACACGACCATTCCCCGGCACGCCTCGGGCACGGTCAGCTGGCCGGACAGGACGACCGGGCCGACGTCGACCCGAACCTCCTCGTCGCGGACCGGTGGATCGGTTGCGGACGAGGATGCGGCCCCGCCCAGGTGGACCTCCGCGGCCCGGTGCAGGAGTGTGGTCACGTCCCTGTCGGAGACGGCGGAGAAGTCCCGGTACCACTGGCCCACGGCGTAGAAGGGCTCCGGCATCTCGAGGCACACCACCTCGTCCGCCACCGCCGCCAGCTCGGAGACCGAGGCGCGCGGGGCCACCGGCACCGCGAGGAGCACACGCGCCGCGCCGCTGGCGCGGGCGACCTCGCACGCCGCCCGTGCCGTCGAGCCGGTGGCGATGCCGTCGTCGACCACGACCGCCACCCTCCCCTCCAGCGGGGCGCGCCCCCGTCCCCGGCGGAACTCCTCGGCACGCCGCTCGAGCTGGGCGCGCTCGCGGCGTTCGACCGCGGCAAACTCATCCTCGTCGACGCCGGTCATCTCGACGACCGCTTCGTTGACGACGCGCACACCGCCCTCCCCGATCGCCCCCATGGCCAGCTCGGGCTGGTAAGGAAGCCCGAGCTTGCGGACGACGATGATGTCCAGCGGCGCGTCCAGTGCCTGAGCCACCTCGAAGGCCACCGGCACGCCACCCCGTGGCAGGCCGAGGATGACCAGGTCCTTCCCCTTGAGGTCGGCGAGCTCCTCGGCAAGGCGCCGTCCGGCGTCCGCCCGGTCACGAAATCCCATGGCCATCCTCCCCCCGCTCGCGGTCGCCCGGAAACGCCAGGTCGTCGAGGGCCTCCTCCCGGTGGAGCCGGGCGATCGCGTCGCACAGCAGGGGAGCGATCGAGAGCCGCTCGATCGCCGCGCCGGCGCCCCTTGAGCCCAGGGTGTCGGTGACGACCCCCGCAGAGCCCAGGGTGTCGGTGACGACCCCCGCAGAGCCCAGGGTGTCGGTGACGACGACCCGTGACGGGCAGAGGCGATGGAAGGTCTCCGGCCACTCCCCGACGAACACGCCGTGCGCGGCCGCCACGACGAGGCCGGCACGGGCGCCTCGCTGGCCGACCAGCCGGGCCGCGGCCTCGATGGTGGCACCCGTCGCGATCATGTCGTCGACCACGATGGGTCGCCGGCCCGTGACGTCTCCCACGAGCTCCTCGGCGCGAACCTCGGTCCCGCTCGTGCGCCTCTTGCGGACGACCGCCACCGGCAGGCCGAGCACTCCCGCGAACCGCTCCGCCAGCCGCACCGCTCCGAGGTCCGGGGCCACCACGACGCCGAGCCCGTCGAGCCGCACCGCGGCCGTCAGGATGGGAATCGCGCTGAGCGACTCGACGGGCACGGGCGACATGCTCTCGAGTCCCGTGCCGTGCGGATCGACCGAAACGAGCCGATCGGCGCCGGCTTGGGCGAGGGCGTGGGCGACCACCCTGGCGCCGATCGCCTGCCCGGCGCGTGTCCGGCGGTCGTGGCGCGCGTAGCCCAGGTACGGCACGACGGCGGTGACCCTCGCGGCACCCGACCTCGTGCAGGCATCGAGCAGCAGCAGTAGCTCGACAAGATGATCGTTGACCGGCGGTCCCGTCGACTGGACGACGTAGACGTCGTCCCCTCGGAGGTCGTCGACCAGCACGTGCCGCTCGCCGTCGGGGAAGGGATCGAGCGCGGCCTCGACCGGCTGGATGCCGAGCAGCTTCGAGACCTCCGCCGCCAAGCCGACGCTGGACGACCCGGCGACGACGCGCGGCGTCACGGCGGCTCCTACCCGCGCATCCCATCGAGCAGGATCGGGCGGAGGAGATCCCTGATAGAGACCATGCCGACCACCCTGCCGCACCCGTCCACCACCGGGACATGCCGGATCGCGTTATCGAGCATCTGGTACGCGGCCTCGTGCAGGGGATCCTCGAACCTCGTGGCAACGAGATGGCCAGTCATCGCCTCCCGGACGGTCACGACGTCGGGATCGCCCCCTCGGGCCAGCTCCGCAACCACGTCCCGCTCGGAAAGGACGCCCTGGGCGTTGCTCTCGTGGCCGACGACCAGGGCTCCCACGGACTCGAGCCACATCGTGCGAGCAGCGGCGCGCAGCGTGGCATCGGGCTCCACGAGCACGGGCGCCCTCCGGGAGACGCTCTGAACCTTTTCCTCGAGAGCCACGCTCTGAGCCTCCTTGGCCTCCCAGGCGGACACTCCCGGGTCGCGGCCAGTATCGTTTGCGATGTGGTCGGCGGAAAGGGCCAAAGGTCCTTCGGGCCTGGCTCACCAGGTGACCTAGGTCCCTAGCGCCCCGTCCAGGCGCAAGCCAGGCTCTCGGTAGAGCGACGGTTCCGATGTCGACGGAAGGAGGACCCCATGGAGGCCAAGCCCGGCGATCGGATCGTGGTCAAGGGACATCACATCGACATGCCCGTCCGGGACTGCGAGGTCATCGAGGTCCACGGCGAGCACGGGGGCCCCCCCTACCTCGTCCGCTGGTCGGACAACGGTCACGAAACCCTGTTCTTCCCTGGAAGCGACGCCTTTCTCGAACCGTCCAACCAGAGCGACGCGCACGTCTGAGATCCGAGGTGGCGGCGAAGCAAGCAGCTCGGACAGCGACCGGCCGGGCCTCGGGTCGATCCGAGGAATTCCCGGTGCACCAACTCTCGATCCACGGCCAGAGCGTGGCCTTCCGGAGCGGCGGCAAGGGCCCCGTCGTGCTCCTGCTCCACGGCATGGCCGGGAGCTCGTCGACGTGGGTGCCGGTCATGCGGCTCCTGCAGAGCGAGTACACCGTCCTCGCGCCGGACTTCCCCGGACACGGCGCGTCCACCAAGGACTCGGGCGACTACTCCCTGGGCAACCACGCCAGCGCGATGCGCGATCTCCTGCACGTGCTCGGGATCCGGCGGGCGACGGTGGTGGGGCAGTCCTTCGGCGGCGGGGTCGCCCTGCAGTTCGCCTACCAATTCCCCGAGCTCTGCGAACGACTGGTGCTCGTCGACGCCGGCGGGCTGGGCCGCGAGGTGAACTGGGTCCTGCGGGCGATCACCCTGCCGGCGGCAGAGTACGTGATGCCGCTCCTCTTCCCGGACTTTGCTCGACGGGCGGGCGACGTGGTCGAGAGGGTGCTCTGGAGTCTCGGCGTCCGCAATCCCGGAGCGGCCGAGGTCTGGCGCGCCTACAGCTCGCTGACGGACCCCGAGAGCCGCCGCGCCTTCGTCCGCACCGTACGAGGCGTGATCGACCCCGGCGGTCAGTCGGTGACCGCCATGGACCGCGTCTACCTGGCGGCGCGCATGCCGACGCTCATCGTGTGGGGCGAGAAGGACCGGATCATTCCCGTCGTCCATGCCCACCAGGCGCACGCCGCCATCCCCAACAGCCGCCTGGCCGTGATGGACGACGTCGGCCACTTCCCCCAGGTCGAGGCGCCCCGGCGATTGGCCGAGATCCTCCTCGACTTCCTGCACACCTCGGAGCCGAGCAACTTCGATCCGGGTGAGCTCGGCGAGCTCCTGCGCCGCGGCGCCAAGCCGGCTTGAGCAGCTCGCGACCCTGACGCGGTTGCAGTTGCGGTTCCGGGCCCGGCCCGACGGTGGCCCCGCTCGCCGTCAGTGCGCGAAGCGCACGGCTGGCAGAAGCCTGTCGAGCCAGCCGGGAAGCCTCCAGATCCCATGGCCCCCGATCCGCAGCAGGACCGGCAGGAGAACGAGACGGACCACGACTGCGTCGAGCGCCACCGCGACGGCCAGGATGACCCCCATCTCCTTGGGCGCGAGCGGACCCGACAGGGCGAAGGTCAAGAACACGGCGATCATGACGGCCGCGGCCGAGACCACGACCCTCCCCGAGGTGCGCATCGATCCGACCATGGCGTGCTCCGGATCGGGATGGGTCTCGTAGCGCTCCTTGGCGGCGGAGAGCAGGAAGAGCGTGTAGTCCATCGCCACGCCGAACACCATCGCACCGAAGAAGAGCGGCCCCCATGCGTCGACGAAGCCCTGGGGCTGGAACCCGAGAAGGCCGGAGAGCATGCCGTCTTGAAAGACCAGCCGGGCGATCCCGAAGGCGCCCGCAACCGACAGCGCCGTGATCAACACGCCGGCTCCGGCCACCAGAGGGGCGCGCAGGGCAACGAGGAGCAGCAGGAATCCGAGCACGGCCAGCAACCCGAAGACGAGTGGGGTGTGGCCGGCCAAGGAGCGCTGCAGGTCGTAATTCTCCGTCGCCGCGCCGCCGACCAGGCTGCCTTGCGGGAGGGTGTTGCGGAGTTGGTCGATCGTCGCCCCCGTGGCCGGGGTCGACGGACCGGACGTGGGCACCACCTGGTCAAGCGTCCACCCGGCGCTCGTTGGACCGGCAACGGCAGCCGCGACCCCTTGGGTGGCGTGCAGCCGGGCCATGGCCTGGTGCTGCTCGGCGGCCGGGACGAGGACCTGGAGGGTGCCCGGCCCACCCGGGCCGAACGCCGCCGTCACCTGCTCGTAGCCGATGCGCGCATTGGCGCTCGCCGGGACGATGGTGATGGAAGGCATGTTCGTGCGGAGCCCGAGGACCGGCGCGGCCGCCAGTAGGAGCGCGAGCAGCGCTGCGAGACCGACGGGCACCGGGTGGCGCCAGATGAACCGGCCCCAGGCGTGCAGCGCGCGATCGAGGCGACCTTCTCCCTGCCGGGAACGTCCGGGGAGGCGGATCGCACCGGCGTTGATGCGGGTTCCCAGCCGACCGAGGACGGCGGGAAGCAAGGTCAGGGTCGCTGCGAGCACGGCGATCACCGCGAGCATGATCCCGAGCGCCATGCTCCGGAACGCCGGGCTCGGGACGAGGAGGATCGAGGCCAGGGCCGCCAGCACCGTCACCGCGCTGAAGGCCACCGCCTTGCCGGCCGTGTCCATCGTCTCGGCGACCGCCTCCACCGCAGCGCCACGGTCGCCAGCCCGGGCGTGGCGGCGCTCGAGGGCGGCTCTGAACCTCATGACCAGGAAGAGGGCGTAATCGATGCCGAGCGCCAGGGCGAACATCAGCGCGAAGTTGAGAGCCCAGATCGAGACGGGGGCCACGTAGGTGGTGAGCACCAGGGCCCCGGCTGCCACCAGCAGCCCCACCATGGTGAGCAGGAGGGGCAGACCGGCCGCGACCAGGCTCCCAAAGGCGATCACCAAGATGACGATGGTCACCGGCCACGACAACATCTCGGAACGCAACATGGCGGTCCGGTTCGCCGAGTTGAAGTTCGCCCAGAGGGCGCTGTCGCCCGTCAAGGTGACCGAGACGCCCGGTCTCGAGAGCCCCTGGAGGGGACGTGACAGCGCGTCGGCGGCCCGCACCATCGCGTTGGTATCGCCCCTCGCCCCGGCGATCACGACCCCGGTCCGTCCGTCGCGGGACAGCGTCAGCCCGGGCCGTGGAAGCTCCACTGCGGAGACTCGAGGATCGGCGCGGAGCGTCCGGGCGACGTCGCCGAGGACGGCACGGGCAGCCGGGTCGCCGGCGATCGGAGCGCGATGGTCGACGACGACAACCTGCAGTGCGCTCGAGCCGAGTCCTGCGAAGTCTCGCTGGACAACGGTCCTCGCCTGGACGGACTGGCTGGTGGAATCCTGCCAGCCCGCCCCCGCCAGGGCGTGCTCCACCTTGGGCGCGAAGGCCCCGAAGGCGGCCAGCACCACGAGCCACAACAAGATGACGGCTCGGAGATGCTCGGCCGCCCAGGTGCCGACGCGGGCGAGCGCACCACCCGAGGATCGAACGTGCCCCGATCCGGCAGGTTCTCCAGGCCCGGCCGGCCTCTCGTCCGCGACGGGCGTCGTATCCCTCCGCTCGGTCCTGTCGGCGATGTCGGTGCCCGCGCTCGGTGCCATGGCCGGTCTCCTTCGGTCGGAAGGCTCCGCCTTCCCCTCTGGTCGGGAGGCTGTCTTCAGCCGTATACCCCTACGGGTATAGGTATACCATACCGGGTGGGGTATGCTCTAGGCCGAAGGCCGCCGGCTACCGGCCGGCGAAGCTACCGAGGAGTGCCATGCAGTTGCCTGACGAAGTCATCGGGGACGTCCGCAAGCGCCTGCACCGGGTCGCCGGGCAGATCGACGGGATCGAGCGCATGCTCGACCAGGGTCGCGAGTGTCGCGACGTGGTCTCTCAGATCTCGGCCGCGACCAAGGCGCTCGAGCAGGCCGGGTTCCGCCTGGTTGCCGCCGGGCTCACCTACTGCGTCGAGCATCCGGAGGAGGCCGAGGCGGACGGCTATCCCCTCGAGGTGGTCCAGAGGATGTTCATGAAACTGGCCTGATCGGCCGCCGCGCCCGCACCAGCGCGTCGATGGCGTCGACCACGCCGCTCTCCGTCTCGACGGGGCGGCGGACCCGCTCGGCGCGCTCGATCTCCAGCCCACCGAGATCGCTCACGAGGTCCTCTGGGCCGTAGAGCACCGCCGGATCCTTCGGGCCTCCGTAGCCTTCGGTGAGGTTCGTCGAGTCGTGGCCGACCACGATGATCGTGCCACCCGGGGCCAATGCGCCGGCTGCGCCCTCGAGCGCCCGGCGGCGGTCCACGGGGGGTAGCTGCAGGTACAGGACGGCCACGAGGTCGAAGGACTCGCGGGCCGGAGCCCAGGCGACCACGTCCTCCTCGATCCACGTCACGCGCACCCCGCGATTGGCCGCCAGCCTCTCAGCCTTTGCCAACCCGACCGCAGAGAAGTCGACCCCCGTAACCACCCAGCCCCGTTCGGCCAGCCAGATGGCGTTGCGGCCCTCCCCACACGCGAGGTCGAGCGCGCGTCCGGGGTCGACGCCCGAGACCTCCTCCACCAGGACGCGGTTGGGATCAGCCCGCCAGATCAGCTCGTCGGTCGCGTAGCGCTGGTCCCACTCGTGCCGGTCCATGGTTCGCCATCATACCCCCAGGGGTACTTGGTGCAGATTCCCTTGGAGGAACGGCACGGCATCGCGTCCGAGGGTGGGACCAATGGCCCTTTTGCACCGGCAACCGCCGGAGCACGATGCAGTCGTGAGCGGGCAGACCAAGCCGAGCCTTGCGGCACCGCGGATCGTCGTCCTCGGTGCGGGCACCGGGGGCACCCTGGCAGCGAACCGTCTGCACCGGACCCTCGGGGGCGCGGCGGAGATCACGGTTGTCGACCAGAACGACGTGCACGTCTACCAGCCGGGCCTGCTCTTCATCCCGTTCGGGCTCGCAACGGTCGACGAGATCACCCGGCCGCGCCACCGTCAACTGCACCGCGGGATCGAGTTCGTGCAGGCGTCCGTCGAGCGGGTGGATCTCGGCGCGAGAGAGGTCCACCTCGGCAACGACGCGGTCGTGCCGGACTCGACCGCCGGTGGCGAGCGCGCTCCGACGATCCTCTCCTACGACGTCCTGGTGGTCGCGACGGGTGCGGTGCTGGCACCCCAGGAGACCGAGGGACTGCTCGGGCCGGGGTGGGGCGAGAGGGTCCACACCTTCTACACGCCCGAGGGGGCGGAGGCCCTGGCCCGCTCCCTCGAGTGGTTTGCCGGCGGGCGCGTCGTGGTCAACGTGGTGGACATGCCCATCAAGTGCCCCGTGGCGCCGCTGGAGTTCTGCTTCCTCGCAGACTGGTACTTCCACGAGCTCGACGTGCGTGACCGCGTCGAGCTCACCCTCGTGACGCCCCTCGACGCGGCCTTTACCCGACCGGTGGCCGCCAAGACGCTCGCTGGGCTCCTCGAGGAAAAGGAAATTGGCCTCGTGACGGAGTTCAACACCGGCTCCGTCGACGGCCGCGGAGGTCGCCTCGTGTCCTACGACGGGCGCGAGGTCCCCTTCGACCTGGCGGTGGTCGTGCCAGCGCACTCGGGTGCCCCCTACGTGGCCAGGTCCCCCGGCCTCGGCGACGAGCTTGGCTTCGTCGCCGTCGACGAGCACACCCTCCAATCCAAGTCCGACGAGCATGTCTTCGCCCTGGGAGACGCGGCGGGCATCCCCACCTCCAAGGCCGGGTCGGTCACGCACTTCGAGGGCGAGGTCCTGGTGGAGAACATCCGAAGGTTCCTGGCGAACGAACCTCTCGACGCCAGTTTCGACGGTCACGCCAACTGCTTCATCGAGACCGGTTTCGGCAAGGCGCTGATGATCGACTTCAACTACGAGACCGAGCCGCTGCCCGGTCACTATCCGGGACCCGTGGGCCTCCCGCTCCTACGTCAGTCTCGGCTGAATCACCTCGCCAAGCTACTGTTCCAACCCCTCTATTGGCACAGCCTGCTCCCCGGACGCGATCTACCGGGCGTCGCGTCGGGCATGCCCCGTCTCGGCAAGCGGCCGCCCGAGGACGCCCACGCCCCATGACGCCCAATCGCTCGCCACAGGGCCGTCTTTCACGACAAGGGAGGTAACGCCATGCCCAGCGTCACCTACGCAGGCCGGACCGTCACCGTCAACGACGAGGGCTTCTTCGAGCACCCCGAGGAATGGAACGAGGACATGGCCCCCGAGATCGCACGGACAGCGGGGATCGACGAGCTCACCGAGCAGCACTGGCGGGTCATCAAATTCATGCGCGCCGAGTACGCGGAGAAGGGCACGGGTCCGACCGTCCGCATGCTCGGCAAGAGCTCCGGCGTGTCGGTGAAGGAGCTCTACGAGCTCTTTCCGAAGGGCCCGGCCAAGTTGGCCGCGAAGATCGCGGGCATCCCGAAGCCCCGCGGCTGCATCTGAGAGCGCTGCGTCTGAGAGAGCGCTGTCGGAGAGAGCGCTGTCGGAGAGAGTGCTGCGTCTGAGACATGACTGGATCGGAAAGGAGGGCGCACCATGGCTGAACCTGTCGCCACGATCGACAAGGTGTCGATCGTCGTCTCCAAGGGATCGCTCGAGGGCGTGTACCCGGCGTTGATCATGGCGAACGGGGCCCGGGCGGAAGGGATCGAGGCAAGCCTCTTCTTCACCTTCTTCGGCCTCGACGCCATTCACAAGAAGCGCTATGAGCACGTCAAGGTGGCCACCGTGGGCAACCCCGGGCTTCACCTGGCCACGGTCGCAGGCGGGCTTCCGGGCGTCTCGAGCGTCATGACGCACTACCTCGAGCGCAAGATGGAGAAGCTCGACATCCCACCGATCCCCGAGTTCCTCGACATGATCGCCGACACGGGTGCCGGGCTTTACGGGTGCAAGGCCTCGTGCGACCTCTTCGAGCTCACCGAGGACGATCTCATCGACCGGGTCAAGGGCATCATCACGGTCGGCGAGTTTTACGAGCTGGCCGCAGGAGGACAGATCATCTTCACCTGATCAGGGGCCCGCCGACCCCGGCCCGGACCTCGGAGGTCGGAGCGGCTCTCGAATTGACCGCCTCAAGGTTGCGGCGGGTGCACTCGGAGAGCCACCCGAGCGCGGCGGCCGAGAGCCGGTCGCAGACCCAGTCCCAGTGGAGTGCCACGTGATCGCCCGGTGCGAGAGGGCCTCCGCTACCGAGACCCAGAGGGGGACGGCGCACCTCCTCGAGGCCCTCTCGTCCCAGTCGCAGCTGTCCGTCATCGAAGTGAAGCGGGGCGCTTCGGACCCAGACACGCTCGCCCTCGAGCCGCTCGACACGGCCCCAGCGGATGCGACACCGATCGAGCACCTCGAGGGCCGGACCTGGCCGCCCCGAACGGAGGATGCCCAACCACGGGTACACGGCAAAGACGTGGAGGCTGTGATGGGAGACGCCACCGGACTCCACGACGCTCCCCGGGCGGGGGGAGCGACGATCGAGCGCCCGGCCGAAGTGGCCGTCCAGCTGCGCGCTCGAGGGCCTCCGGGGGGAGCGACCACGCCAGCTCGTTGCCGACCCAGTAGGACTCCACGACCCGGGGGTCGAGGGGATCGGCGATGCCGCCGCACCGGGCCACTACCTCGAGGTAGGGCCACGCCCCTTCGAACCGGGTGGCCAGGCGTCGCAGCCCCCCGGGGCCCGCAGTGTCTGACGCCGCCTCGATCAAGGCGCGGTGGTCGGCCGGTCCGCAGTAGCCCAGTGCGTTGGGCGGAAAGGCGTACCGAGCGAAGAGGACGGGGCCGACCTCGCTCATGGACCCACCGCGCGCCGCAGGTCCTCGACGACCGCCTCGGCCTCCCGGGCGTCGACCCGGTCCACGGCGTAACCGCTGTGGACGGTCAGCCAGTCGCCGGGGACCGGGGCGGGCCCCTCGAGGGCGAGCAGCGACACGTCGCTCCGCGTGCCGTCGGCGGCCTCCACCTCGACCCTTCCGGGCTCCGTCGCGCGGACGACTCGGTGCAGCCGGCTCAGGCACATCCGCCGGGCCCCCCGACCGGACGGGCGTCACCCACTTGGACGCGATCATCGACCAGCTTCGCCACCTGGGCGACGGCCCGCGGCACCGCAGCGGCAACCGGGTCGCTGAGCCCCGAGCCGTCTCCGAAGTCCTCGCCCTGGATGCCCACGACCGCCACGGCCCTCGGGCGAATGCCGAGCGTCACCCCCAAGTGCAGGACCCGCGCCAGACCGATGCCGTGCGTGCTGTGCGCGCCGACCCCATGCCCGCCGACGGCCTTCTCGGCCCAGGCGCCGGGAGCCTCGAATCGCAGGACCCGGATCGTCCCCGGGGGGTCTCCACCCCGCAGCGCGTCGACCACGATCGCCAGGTCTGCCCCGTCCCAGCGGTCGAGCAGGTCCAGGGGGTCTCGAGCGGGTCGAGCGTCCACGGCTGATCCCATCTGCCGCCCGACCTCGGCGGCCACCGCCGGGCCGACCCCATCGTCGCGACGGAACTCGTTGCCGAGCCCTGCGACCACGACCGGAGCCACCGCAGCCGTCTCGGACGCACGCCGCCGCTCGGTCACGCGTGCCGCACCGTGACGTCCAGGAAGTGCGCGGCGCACGAGATACACGGGTCGTGGTTGCGGACGGCTTGCTCGCAGCGCCACTGCAGCTCGTGATCGTCGAGGCTGAGGGCGCTCTCCGCGACCCGGCGCAGGTCCGCCTCGATCGTGAGCTGGTTTTGCGACGTCGGCGGCACGATGCGGGCGTGGAGGATCGTGCCTTCGTCGTCGATCTCGTAGCGGTGGAAGAGGAGACCCCGTGGGGCCTCGGTGGCGCCGGTTCCCGACCCCGCCCTCGGCGTCACCGGCACCGCAGGCCGGTCGGGGCGTCGGTAGCCCTCGACCAGCGAGAGCGCCTCGTCGCACGCGAACACCAGCTCCACCGCCCGGACGACGATGCTGCGGAACGGGTTGGTGCAGACGGACCCGAGGCCGGCGCGGGAGGCCGCCTCCGAGGCCAGGGGCGGCAGCTCCCCGGAGTTGAGCGCGTACCGGGCCAGGGGCCCGGTGAGGTAGGGGTCCCTCCCGCCGAGCCGAGCGTGGAGCGCCGTGGACCGCTCGACGTGCTCTTCGACCACGAGATCGGCGAGCTCGGACGGCGTCACGTCGAGGCCCTCCGAGGAACCCGGGCGTCCCCGCTCGATGGGGTACCGCCCCCGGTCGCGGAGGGCGACGAACCGGTAGTCGGCGGACACGTCGGGGAACTCGAATCCCGAGACCCACTCCACGGTGGCGAGCGCGGCCTCGCGGGCGCGCCGGAGGGGGTCGGCGAGGGCGGCCACGGCTGCCGCGTCGGGTGCCCGGTAGAAGCCCCCCACCCTGACGTTGACCGGATGGACCGCCCTCCCCCCCACGGTCTCCATCACGAGGTTGCCGGCTCGCTTGAGCATGAGCCCGCGCTCGACCGATTGCCGGTCTCGCTCCGCCAGCTCCACCGCGTCGGCGCAACCGAGGAAGTCGGGAGCGTGCAGCAGGTAGACGTGCAGCGCGTGGCTCTGGATCCACTCCCCGCAGTAGAGGAGCCGCCGGAGCGCGGCGATCCCCTCGTCGACCTCCACGCCGCAGGCCGCCTCCATCGCGGCGCAGGCGGACATCTGGTAGGCCACGGGGCAGATCCCGCAGATGCGGGCCGTGATGTCGGGCGCCTCGGTGAAGTGGCGCCCGACGAGCAGCGCCTCGAAGTACCGTGGCGGCTCGAAGATCTCGAGGGAGACGTCGGTCACCCTCCCGTCTGCCACGTCGACACGCAGGGACCCCTCCCCCTCCACGCGCGCCAGCCCCTCGACGCCGATCGTGCGCGCCCCGCGCGACCCGTGGGTCACCGGCGGGCACCACCCGGCCCGGCCGGCCGGGCGCGTGAGAGGGTGACCGGCACCGACGCTCCGTGTGCCGTCGACTCCCGGCGGAAGGCGGGGGCCTCCGCGTTGAAGGTGCGAAAGAGCCGCGAGACCTCGATCTCCGAGGCGCCGCCGGCACGAATCTGCGCGGCGAGCGACGCGGTGTTGGCGGTGGCCGCCGGGCCGAAGCACCCAAAGCAACCCCGATCGATCGAGGGGCACAACGCCCCGCACCCGCTCCGGGTCACGGGCCCGAGGCAGGGAGTGCCCCGGGCCACCATGACGCAGACGGTACCCCGCCCCTTGCACTCCTGGCAGACCGTGTAGCCGCGGACGACGGGCCGGCGGCCGGCGAGGTAGGCCGTCAGGACCTCGAGGAGCTGGTGCCGGTCGATCGGGCATCCGTGCAGCTCGTAGTCCACCTCGACGTGGTCCGAGATCGGGGTCGAGGTCTCGAGCGATCGGACGTACTCGGGATGGGCGTACACGGCACGCACGTACTCCCCCGAGGCCGCGAAGTTGCGCAGGGCCTGGATCCCGCCGGCGGTGGCGCAGGCCCCGATGGTCACCAGCCGCCGGGAGCTCGCCCTGACCTCCAAGATGCGCGCCGCGTCGTCGGCAGTGGTGATCGAACCCTCGACGAGTGAGACGTCGTAGGGGCCGGAGACGTGGGCGCGCGACATCTCGGTGAAGTGCGCGATGCGCACGGCTCCGGCGAGCGCGAGAAGCTCCTCCTCGCAGTCGAGGAGGGAGAGTTGGCAGCCGTCGCAAGAGGCGAACTTCCACACCGCCAGGGTCGGCGGCGAGTCGGTGACCGTCATCGTTCCCGCTGCACGAGCAGCTCGGCGACCTCGCCTCCGTAGGGGAGGACGGGACCATCACGGCACAAGAGGTAGGGGCCGAGCTGGCAGTGCCCGCACCACGCCACCCCGCACTGCATGTTGCGCTCGAGAGAGACCCGGATGTCGACCGGGTCCATCCCGAGGTCGACGAGCGCCCGCGCCGTGAAGCGCATCATGACCTCGGGCCCGCAGAGGAACGCGGTCGACCGATCGGGCTGGAAGCCGGCGCCCCCGAGGAGGGCGGTGACCAATCCGACGTTGCCGACCCAGCCGGCAGGCGCCGCGTCGACCGTGAGGCTCACCTGGGCCCCGCCACCCGACCACTCCTCCATCTCGCCGGAGAAGATGACCTGTCCCGGCTCCCGGGCCCCCACGAGGACGAAGACCCGCAGGCCCCCGAGGAGGCTCCGGGCGACCAGCTCGCCAACCGCCCCGCGCAGCGGGGCGAGGCCGATCCCTCCGGCGACCACGACCGCGTCCTGGACCGAGGCGTCGTGTCGGAGGCGGTCGGTGCCCCAGTCGGTGCCGAACGGCCCGCGGACCCCTACAAGGTCGCCGACCCCGAGCCGGCAGAGCGCTCCGGTGACCGGGCCGACGTCACGCACCGTGTGGCGCAGCGGGCCGGCGTCCGCCGGGGCGCTGCTGATCGAGATCGCCGCCTCCCCCACGCCGAACGCCGTGAGCATGTTGAATTGCCCGGAGCGGAAGGACATCCGGGCACCCGTGAGCGGTTCGAGGAAGATGCTCCGGACGTCCGCGGCGTCGGGTTGCGACCCGACGACCCGATGCAGGACCGGTGCCATGGGCCCAGGGCCCGCCTCGGGCACGCTCGCGAGGGACGGCGGCCTCTCCGGCCGCGGCGGACCGGATCACGGCGACGGGCCCTCGTGCCCGTAGAGATCGAGGAGGCGCACCCTCGCCGCCTGGAGGCGTTCGAGCAAGACGCCCGCCACTCGTTGCAGCAACGCGTAGCCGAGCGCCGGATCGGTGTCCGCCTTGGCCCGCAGGCACGCGGCGTCCAGTGCGATCGCCCCCACGGGATCGACCGCCCGGGCGTCGAAGTGCCAGCGGTACGGAGGGATGAGCCAGCTCCACCCGACCGCGGCCCCGGGGCCGACCGTCTCGATGATGATGGGCCCCCGCCCCGGCGCGTGGACCTCGATGGCCACGCGCCCACGCCGGACGAGATAGAGCGTGTCGGCCGGGTCCCCCTCCGTCAGCAGACGCGACCCGGGCTCGAGGGCGACGTTGCGGGCGCAGCCCGCGACCTGGGCCACCGCGTCGCCCGGGAGCCCGGCGAGAAGGGGATGCTCGGAGACCAGGTCCCCGATCGACGTCGTCATGCCGGCCTCTCGGTCGCGGCGCGAGCAGGCCGGGCTCCATCGGTCGCGCGGATGGCCGAGGCCTCCTCGGTGAGGTCGATGCCGACGGGACACCACGCGATGCAGCGCCCGCACCCGACGCATCCGGACGTGCCGAACTGGTCCCACCAGGTCGACAGCTTGTGGGTCAACCACTGGCGGTAGCGGGAGGAGGTGCTCGTCCGGACGTTCCCCCCACCCATGTAGGAATGCTCGAGGTCGAAGCAGGACGCCCACGTCCGCTCCCGCCGGACCTCTCCGGACAGATCGGTGGTGTCTCGCACGTCGCTGCAGAAGCAGGTGGGGCAGACGAGGGTGCAGTTACCGCAGGCGAGGCAGCGCTCCGCCACCTCTGCCCAGCGAGGATGCTCGAGATTGCGGGCCAGCAGGGCGGGGAGACCTTCGGTGTCGAGCCGGCGACCGATGGCCCTTTCGGCACCGGCGAGGACGCGCCCGCGCTCCTCGTGGTCGGCCCGGCTCGCGGGCTCGGAAGCGACCGAGGACAGCACCTCCGCCCCGCGGGCCGAACCCACGCGGACCATGAAGCGGTGGCCACCGGCATCGTCGAGCTCCGTGAGGGCAAGGTCGAAGCCGGCGTCGGCCGAGGGCCCGGTGTCCATGGAGGTGCAGAAGCAGGTCGAAGCCGGGGTGCCACACTCGGCGACCATCACGAATGCGCCGTCCCGACGGGCGGCGTAGCGAGGGTCGGCGGTGGCTCCCCCCTCGAGCACCCGGTCGAGGACGTCCAGCCCGGCGAGCTCGCAGGGCCGCGCCCCGATCATGGCGAGCGGGGCGTTGCCCTGCTCGGGCTGCGGCTCCACGATCTCGACCTCGTCGCCCTCCCGGCGGGCACGCCACAGCTCCTGGGAGGGCGGGAAGAGCTCGGACTTCCACGAGCCCGGCCCGACCGCCCAGCCGAAGAGCCGGTCGTCATCGCCCCGCTCGAGCCGGTAGCGGCCGGGAGACTGGGAGTCGTGGTAGCCCGAGGGAAGGTCGGCCACCCCGGCTACGGCTCCCGGGACGATGGCGCCGTCCCGGACCACCGGCCCCTTGGTCTCGTACCCGAGGTCGGCGAGGCGGCCGATCAACGCGTCCAGCCCCGCTGTGTCGATGACCGCGACCTCACCGATGCGCATGTAGGCAGTCTGGACCAGAAGGGTCGGATGGCGAAAGGGACCCAAGTCCCTGTAGCCCGCTCCGGTGACCGCCCGAACGCACCACGAGGGTGCCGCTCACTGGGTCCGGGGCTCCCAGCTGAAGTAGCGGACGGCGACGAGCAGTCCGGCCAGGCCCCAGAGCGCCACCACGAGCACGTCGCTCCAGTGAAACGGGGTCCCGAGGTAGCCGGCCTGCATCCCCTGGGCGAAGTGGCGCACCGGGAAGATCCGCGACACCCACACGATCCAGGCGGGCGCGCTGTTGCCGAGCGGGATGAAGATGCCGGAGAGGAAGAGCAACGGGAGAATGGTGGCGTTGACGATGGCCGCCGCGGCGTCGGCGTTGGGGATAGCCGCGGTCACGGCCAGGCCGAGCGCGCAAAACGCGGAGGCCCCGACCACGAGCATGACGAGGAAGCGCACGAGGGTGAGGCCCGACGGGACGTCGGCGCCGTAGGCCGTGCGACCGAAGGCGGTCGTGATCGCCACGAGGATGATGGCGACCAGCATGGCGTGGAGCACCCTCGCTCCGAGGAAGGAGCTGCTCGGTAGCGGCGTGCCGTTGGTGCGCTTGAGGACGCCGGCGTCGCGCTGGAAGGTCATCGAGACGGCGATGTTGTTGTAGCAGGCCGCGATGACGGCGAAGGTCGCCATGGCGGCCACGTAGTACGTCGAGGAATTCACGGTATAGCTCCCGAGGTGGACCGTGTAGTGGCCCAGGAGCGCCGTGAAGATCACGAGGAACATCAAGGGGAAAGCGAACGTGAAGAAGGCGGAGGCCGGGTTGCGCCAGAAGGCCTTGTTGACGTAGCGCACCTGCGAGAAGGCGAGCGTCACGGACGACACGTCAGCCTCACCTCCCGGACCCCACGGAGAGCCCGTCGACGCGAGACCCCCCGGGTCCGCCCGTCAGCGCGAGGTACACGTCCTCGAGCGAGGGCCGGATCACCTCGAGGCCGTCGAGCGCGACCTCGTGGTCGAGGGCCCACCCGGTGAGCTCGTGCAAGGACCGGACCGGGTCGTCGACGACCACCTCGACGAGGCCGTCCCGACCGGGCGCGCCGGTGACGGGAAGCGGGAGCCCCGCTCCCTCGGGGGCGTGGAAGCGGATCCGGGCCCGGGCGCGGTCCCGATGGCCCAGCGTGGCGGGAGGGCCCTCGGCGACGATCCGGCCACCGACGATCACCGCGACCCGGTCCGCGAGGTACTGGGCCTCGTCCATGTAGTGGGTGGTGAGCAACACGGTCTTTCCCAGCGCGGCCAGGTTCTTGACGACATCCCAGGCCTCGTGCCGGGCGGAGGGGTCGAAGCCGGTCGTCGGCTCGTCGAGGAACAGGAGGTCCGGGTCTCCCGCGAGGGCGATGGCGACGTCGAGGCGGCGCTGCTGCCCCCCCGACAGCCGGATCACCCGCTCGTCGGACTTCGCGGAGAGGCCCACGAGGGCGATCACCTCGTCGACGGGGCGAGGGTGGGGGTAGAAGCCGGCGTACATCCCGATCGTCTCCCGCACCGTGAGGTATCGCTCGACCCCGGTGGACTGCAGGACGATGCCGATGCGGCTCTTGAGGCGCGCCCGCTGCCGGCTGGGGTCCAGGCCCAACACCGAGACCTCGCCGCCGTCGCGGGCGCGGTAGCCCTCGAGGATCTCTACAGTGGTGGTCTTCCCGGCGCCGTTGGGGCCGAGCAGCGCGAAGATCTCGCTCCGACGGATCTCGAATTCGATGCCGTCGACGGCCGCGAGCCCCCCGTACGCCTTGGTGAGCCCACGCACCTCGACGGCGAACGGCGCCTCCCCGGAGATCGAGGGATCCATGCCCATGGCACCGGATCCTGACGGGAGCCCGGACCCCGGACCAGGGCCAAAGGACCCGGACGGGGCCATCGCACAGCGGGTCCCGGAAGGACCCGTCCTTCCGGGACCTTCGCCCCTTCCTCCTCCGGCCCCTCGCATCCAGACTGCAGCCATGGCTGAGAGCGCCTGCGAACCCTCTCCGGCGGCCCTGGCCACGCGATTGGAGCACCTCCGGGAGGAGATGCGGGTCCGGCACGTCGAGCTCGCCCCCTCCCTGGAGCGGGTCCACCCGACACACCGGCGGAGCGCCACCAACCTCGTGGACTACCTGACCCTCCGGCACCACGACGTCCGCCCCCTCCAGGAGTCCCTCGCTCAAATGGGGCTCTCCTCGCTGGGGCGCTCCGAGGAGCACGTGATGAGCACCCTCGAGCGGGTGCTCGGGATCCTCCAGATGATGGCCGGCAAGACCCCGGACGTGGCAACGCCCGGGGTCGTCGGTCACGGAGAAGGCCGCGAGATCCTCGAGTCCAACGCCGAGATTCTCCTCGGCCCGGGCCCCAAGGGGCGCCCGACCAGGATCATCGTCACCATGCCCACCGAGGCGGCGGACGACATCGGGATGGTCCGGGGCCTGATCGAGCGTGGAATGGACTGCGCCCGGATCAACTGCGCACACGACGACCGGGCCAGATGGCTCCGGATGGTGAGCAACCTCCGGCAGGCCGCGACCGAGGCCGGCCGGGACTGTCCCATCGTCATGGATCTCCCGGGCCCCAAACTGCGCACGGGACCGATCGAACCCGGCCCGCAAGTGGTCCGATTGCACCCTCGCCGCGACGCGTCGGGGCGGCCCACGGCACCGGCGAGAGCCCTGTTGGTAGCACGCGAGCATCCGACCCCCGAGTCGGGTCCGGGCGCACCGCCGGCCATTCCCGTCCCGGACGAGTGGCGATGCTCGCTGCGACCCGGAAACCGCATCAGGCTGCACGACGCTCGGGACTCCTCGCGGCGGTTGACGGTCACCGAGGTCCGCAGCGACGGCGTCCTCGTCGATGTCTACGACACGACCTACCTCGCCACCGGGACGCGCCTCTTGGGGCCGGGACACCAGGAGACCACCATCGGTCCACTCCCCGCGCTCGAACAGTTCCTCACGCTGCGTCCCGACGACGTCCTCACACTCACCACGGATCTCTCGCCCGTGTCACCCCAGGGGCTCCCGCTCTCCGAGGACCGCCGGGCTGGCGGCCCCGATCGGGCCGCAGGGGTCGGTGCCGCCCACCGTCGCTACTCGATCGGGTGCACCCTGCCGAGAGCCCTCGAAACGGTGCGGATCGGGCACCGGGTGTTCTTCGACGACGGCAAGATCGGTGGGCAGGTCATCGCCCTCCGTGCCGACGAGGCCGACGTCCGGATCACGATGGCCGCCCCCGGCGGAACGAAGCTGCGCGCCGAGAAGGGGATCAACCTTCCCGACAGCGATCTGCCGCTCGCCGCCATGACTCCCGAGGACGAGGCGAAGCTTCCCTTCATCGTGGAGCACGCCGATCTGGTCGAGCTCTCGTTCGCCCAGCGTCCCTCGGACGTCACGGCACTCCAGGAGCGCCTCGCCGATCTCGGTGGCTCCCGGCTCGGCGTCGTGCTGAAGGTCGAGACCGCCCGAGGGTTCGCACAACTCCCCGAGATGCTGCTGGCGGGGATGCGATCCGAGCGTCTCGGCGTCATGGTGGCCCGTGGGGACCTGGCGGTCGAGTGCGGCTTCGAACGCCTTGCCGAGGTGCAGGAGGAGATGCTCTGGCTCTGCGATGCCGCCCATGTCCCGCTGATCTGGGCGACCCAGGTGCTGGACCAGATGGCGCGTACCGGGCAACCGTCGCGTGCGGAGATCTCCGACGCGGCCATGGCCGGACGAGCCGAGTGTGTCCTGCTCAACAAGGGTCCACACATCGCCCACGCGGTCGCCACCCTGGACGACATCCTGCGCCGGATGGCGAGCCACCAACACAAGAAGGTGGCGCTCCTTCGCCGGCTGCGCAGCTGGAGCCCCAATCCCGGCTGAGGCCGATCGGGATGGGTGGAGGTCCCCCCGGGACCTTTAGCCCTGGCACCCGGACCGGCAGCGGGAGATGCTGCATCCCGTGTTCCAGGTGCGCCTCCACGGCCGCGGCGGCCAGGGTGTCGTGACCGCGGCAGACCCGTTGTCGGTTCCCGCCTTCATCGAAGGGCACTACTCCCAGGCCATCCCCTCCTCGGATCGGAGCGCATGGGCGCTCCCGTGGTCGCCTTCTGCAGGATCTCGGATGCCGAGATCCGTACCCGCGAGCCGGTCCTTCACCCGGACGCCGTCGTGATCGGCGACCCGACACTGCTCCACCTGGGCGATCTCGCGGAGCAGGCCGCGTCGGCCACGGCGGATCGGCTGAATTCCTGGTACTTCTCCGACGCGCCGGCGTCGGTACAGCCAGAGCTCGAACCGGCGCGGCGGGCGACCACCTTCGACCAGGTGATGGGCGGCCTCAACCCGCACAACGCCCTCTTCGAGGCGCGCCGTTGCCTCTCCTGCGGCAACTGCTTCGAGTGCGACAACTGCTTCGGCGTGTGCCCGGACAACGCCGTCATCAAGCTCGGCCCGGGCAAGCGCTACCGCCTCGACTACGACTTCTGCAAGGGCTGCGGGCCGTGCGCGGTGGAATGTCCCTGCGGCGCGATCGATATGGTGCCCGAGGAGACGTGACCGGCCTGCCGCGCCAAGGTCTCGTGGACCAGACGCCTCCTGGGGAGGACGGAGAGGACCGCCCGGTCCGCATCGCGGGACTGCACCTGGTCCGGATCCCCGTGGCGGACGTGTGGGTGAGCCGGGACTGGTACATGAGGGTGATCGGGCTGCTGCCGGTGATGGACGTCGAGGAGGAAGAGCGCGTCGTGGGTGCCGTCCTGCGCCATCCCGAGGGCTTTGCCATCGGACTGCACCTCGACGCCCGCCGAGCAGCGGATCTGGCGGGCTTTGCCCTGCTCGGTCTGACGGTGAACGGCAAGGACGAGCTCGAGCGCTGGGCACATCAGCTGGACCGCATGGGGTTGGCGCACGGCGATCTCGAGCGGCGGCATCTCGGTTGGAGCATGGACCTGCCCGATCCCGACGGCATCCTCGTCCGGTTCCACACCGGACCGGCCCCCTACGTCGAGGAGGCCTGAGCGTCGACAGGACCTTCTCCCCTATCGCCTTGTGGCTGCCGGGCGCGATCCTGGCCCGGTTGGCGGCACAGAAAGGGCAGCCGTGCGAGAAATGTCGAACCGGATAGTGGTGGGCATCGATGGATCACCCGACTCCGAAGAGGCCCTCCGGTGGGCCCTGCGGGAAGCCATGACGAGCGGTGGCGAGATCGACGCGGTGCTCGTGTGGTCCGACCCTTGGGCGCTCACTGGTCAGAGCACGCTGCGGAGCGCCGGCCGAGAGAGGACCGAGCGCCTGGAGAACATGCTTGCGCACATGGTGACCAAGTGCGTAGAGGCAGAGCACGCGGAGGATGTGAGGGTGGCGCAACACCTGCTGGCGGGAAACGCTGCCGAGGTCCTGTCCGAGCGCAGCCGCGGCGCCAGGATGCTCGTCGTCGGCACGACCGGGCTGAGCGGGCTTCGGCGCTGGATGCTCGGGTCGGTCAGTCAGCGCTGCGCCCAGCTCTCGGGCGTTCCGGTGGTCCTGGTCCCGATCCCCGACAAGGGTGAGCGCGAGGCCCCTGAGGGCGCTGCGGCGGAGACCTGATCGTGACGGGTCGCCGAGGCGGTGATGAGCATCGACGGGGCGCGCCGAAAAGCGCCCCGAAAACGGAGGTGACGCGAGGATGAGATGCCCTAGCTGCGACGCCGAGGATCCGGCCCCCTTGCCCTCGGACGACGACACGACGACCTGCCCACGCTGCGGTCACCGTTTCCCGATCACGGAGGAGACCGAGGCCCGGACGTTGGGACGCCGTGCTACCCACCCCCCGGATCCTCGATCGAACGGCGAAGGAGGCCCCAAGCCTCCACGGTCAGCGAGTAGCCCTTGACGCTACCGGTCGCGAAGGCGGACCACGAGGACGGGCGAACCATCAGCGCCCCGGTCGCGGCTACGACGGGGATCGTCGCTCGGAGGTCGCCCCGGATCGGCGTGAGCTCCTCCCGGCTGTCCCGGTAGTCGCCCTCACGCCGGATGGCCGCCAGGAGCTCGCGCACCACGGATCGGCGGCTGCCGTCCCGGCTGGCCGCCCCCAGGACGGCGATGAGCAGCTGGTGCGTGCGCACGCCGGCGCGTCCCGGGGGCTGAGCGGTCGGCGTGCCGCCCCGCGCCAGCTCGAGCATCGGCGCCACGAGGTCGACGCCCGACAGGGAGGCGTTGGCCGGCTCGACGAGTCGGGGGTTGACGTCGATGTAGTAGGGGTTGCCCCCGACGAGGACGGCATCCAGCGAGAGGGCCCCGTGCCATCGGAGATGGCCTCCCAGCGCCTCGAGGTGGTCGCGGACGGCGGGGAGGTCGATGCTGCGCTTGTGGCTCGCCCCGCCACTCACCCCTTCACGCACCCTCAGGTTCGCGTGCCACGCGACCAGCTCGCCGCCGGCGAAGACGGATTGGATCATGGCGAGGGGACCCTCGAGCGGTGCCTGCATGAGCACGCCTCCGGCGTCGAAGGCGCCGGCCGCCTCGACGTCCAGGGCCGCTGCCGCCGCGGCCGCCCGGTCGGAGACGAGCCGGACACCGCGACTCGCCGTGCCGATGGGCATCTTCACGTACACGGGAAACCGATCCCACGCCGCGAGATAGGACGCCTTGGCCAGCACCGTTGTCTCCGGCTGAGGCAGGCCCGTGGTCTCGAGCGTGGCGAAGGCGGCGATCTTGTCCTGAACCCGGGCAAGGGCCGAGAAGGTGGGCACCGCCGTCCGAACACCCGCCCCGAGCACGGAGTCTCTGCACGCGGAGAGGACCGCCACCTGCTCTTGCGTCGGAAAGAGGACGTCCGCCCCGGAGGTCGCGTAGAGGTCCACGGCTCTGCGCAGCCAGCCCAACGGATCCTCGCCGAGCGAGGGCACCCGGTGCACGCGGCGGACCCGGCGGGTGAAGCGGGCGAGACAGAGCGGATCGGGGGACAGCACCTCCACCAGGTGCCCCCGGTCGGCCAGCTGCGTGGCCACCTGCCGAGCGGTCAAGCCCGAGCCGTCGCTGAGCAAGACCCGCATCGGCAGTCCATCCCACCACCGTCGCGGCAGTCCTCCAAATTCGGGACCAGTCGCCCGGCGCGGCGTGCCCCCGAGCAGCTCGTGGCCGCCGCGCTGAGCGCCATGTGGCCGACCCCCCGGTCGCAGCGCCAGGACTAAGGGCCGGGCCTCATGCCACTCCCCGGGACTCGTCCACCCGGTGCTTCCAGACGCTCAGGGCGCCCAGTGCAACGACGTACGTGGCGAGGACGAACGCATGCCCGATCCACAGTCCCCGGCCCACCAGGAAGGTGAGCCCGAGGGAGGTGTGCTGGTACGTGGGAAAGACCTTGGCCACGCTCTGGAGGCCACCCGGCATGCTGCTCACGGGGGTAAAGAGTCCGCCGAAGTACCCGAGGACGAACATGAGGACCGTGACCACGGGGTAGGCGGTCTCGGGAGACGCCATGAAACCCACGAACACGCCGAGCACGACGAAGGGGAGGGCACTGACCCACATGAGGATGGTCAGCGCCACCCAGGTCCCGAGGTCCAGGTGCACGCCGCCCACCCCCGAGCCCACCGCTTCGACGAGGATCAGTACCGGCAGGACGACCAGCATGCTGACCAGGACCTTGACGGTGACAAGCGCCCGTGCCGGCAGTGGGGTGGCCCGCAGCTGACGGGCCCATCCCGAGGCGCGCTCTCCTGAGAGGCGGGTACCGCCCACGTTGAGGCCGGTGACGAGGGCCCCGAATGAGCACATGGATACCATCAGGTAGAGCGGCCAAGCCACGGTTCCGTCGACGATCCTGGTCGAGCTGTGATCGCCGAGAAAAAGCAGGTAGAAGATCACCGGGAAGCCCACGGTGACGCTGAGAAACTTCCAACTTCGCAGCAGCCGGCCCAGCTCGAAGCGCCCAAACGCCACGAGGCCGGTCACCGCTGCGCCTCCCGTGTTTCACGCGGCCGGTCCGCCTGCGCCAACAGGGCGGGGGCCGCCCCAGGGTTGGACGACCCTTCCAGGGGTGGATCGGCGGTGAGGGCGATGAAGACCTCCTCCAGGCGGGCCCCCGTCACTTCGAGGTCGCGAAAGGCGATGCCCCGGCGGACCAGGTCGCGCACGGTGGCATCCGCGTCCAGGGAATTGAGGATCACCCCCGTCCCACGCACCTCGGTGTCGGTCACCCCCTCGAGCCCATCGAGGAGCTTGGCGTCGGGAAGGTCCACCACGAACCGGACCCGTCGGGTGTCCACCGCCGCCTTGAGGGTCGCACCGGGACCGTCGGCCACGACCCTGCCGTGGTTGATGACGACCACCCGATCGGCCTGATCGGCCTCCTCGAGGTGGTGCGTGGCAAAGAGGATGGTCTGCCCCTCCGCCCTCAGCTCCCTCACGTTGCGCCAAAAGACGTGGCGGGCCCGTACGTCCATGGCGGCCGTCGGCTCGTCGAGGAACACGAGCTCGGGTCCCCCGGCGATGGCCAGCGCGAACTGCACACGCTGCGCCTCGCCCCCCGACAGCTGGTTGGTCATGCGGTGGAGGAGGGGGGACAGATGGGCGCGCTCGACGACCTCCTCGAGCGGTGCGGGCCTTGGGTACAGGTTTCTGACCAGATCGAGCACCGCGCACACCCGGACACCCGGCGGCAACCCGTTGCCCGAGCCCTGCTGCAGCATCGCGCCGAGCCGGCCCTCGGCCATGGCCCGTCGGGGGCTCGTGCCGAGCACGGTCACCGACCCGCTGGTCGGGCGCAGCATCCCCAGCAACAGCGCGATCGTGGTCGACTTCCCGGCTCCGTTCGGGCCGAGCAGCGCCACCACCTCGCCACGGGAGATCTCGAGGTCGAGGTGGTCGAGCGCCACGTGGGGTCCGTAGCGCCGCACCACGTCCTCGAATCGCACCGCCATTTGCCGGTCGACCTCTCCCATGCGGTGGGGCTCAGACTCGCCCGTCGACCCGGGGTGTCACCGGGTCCGCCCGAGTCGCTGCTCGACCTCGAGCAGCTGGTCCGTCGTCTTCAACACGGTGTCGGGGTTGAGGCTGATCGAGTCGATGCCGATCTCGACGAGGTACTCGGCCATATCGGGGTAGTCGGACGGGGCCTGGCCGCAGAGACCCGAATGGATCCCCGCACGACGGCAACCTTCGACCGCGAGCCGGATCATCTCCTTGACGCCGTCGTCCCGCTCGTCGTAGTCAAAGGCCACGATCTCGCTGTCCCGGTCCACTCCTAGGGTCAGCTGGGTGAGGTCGTTTGATCCGATCGAGAAACCGTCGAAGCGGGTGGCGAACTGCTCGATCAAGATGACGTTGTTGGGTATCTCGCACATGGCGTAGATCTGGAGGCCGTTGACGCCGCGCTTGAGACCGAGCTCGGCCATCCGGGCGAGCACCTGGTCCGCCTCGGACACGCGCCGGACGAAGGGCAGCATGAGCACGACGTTGACCAGGCCCATATCCTGACGGACGCGCTGCATGGCACGGCATTCGAGGGCGAACCCCTCGGCGTAGGCGGGATGCGCATACCGCGACGCACCCCGAAACCCGAGCATCGGGTTGTCCTCGTGCGGTTCGAAGTCAGCCCCCCCCATCAGGCTCGCGTACTCGTTGGTCTTGAAGTCGGACATCCGGACGACCACCGGCTTGGGCCAGAAGGCGGCGGCAATGGTCCCGATCCCCTCCGAAAGTCGCTCGACGAAGAAGCTGGCACCGTCGGGATAGCCGTGCACGAGGCTGGCCAGACGCTCACGCTCCGCGGGGTCGGTGACCTTCTCGGGATGGAGGAGGGCAAGCGGGTGGGCCTTCACGTGCTCCGACACGATGAACTCCATGCGGGCGAGACCCACGCCGTCGTTGGGCAGGAAGGACGTCTTGAAGGCCAGGTCGGGGTTGCCAAGGTTGATCATGATCTCCGTCACGGGGCGCGCCCCGCCGGTCGCGACGGTTCGTTCGACCGAGAACGGGACCTGGCCAAGATAGACGCGACCGGTCTCTCCTTCTGCGCAGGAGACGGTGACCACCTCTCCCGTCTGCAGCTTGAGGGTCGCGTCCTCCGTGCCCACCACGGCGGGAATGCCCAGCTCGCGGGCCACGATGGCGGCGTGGCACGTGCGTCCCCCTCGGTTGGTGACGATCGCCGCGGCGGTCTTCATCACCGGCTCCCAGTCCGGGGAGGTGATGTCGGTGACCAGGACCTCGCCCGGGACGAAGTCGGCGAGGTGCGCCGCGGAGCGGATGAGCCGGGCCTTGCCGGTCGCGACCTTCTCGCCGACGGCCCGACCCAGCACGGTGACCTCGCCGCTACCTCGCAGGGTGTACGTCTCCAGCGCGGTCGCCTGGCGCTGCGACGCGACAGTCTCGGGGCGGGCCTGGACGATGTAGAGCTTGCCGTCCGTCCCGTCCTTGGCCCACTCCACGTCCATGGGTCGCTCGTAGTGGTCCTCGATCGCGAGTGCGCTGCCCGCGAGCTCGAGCACGTCCTCATCGCTCAGGCAGTAATGGACACGGTCGTGCTTGGGTGTCGCAATATTGCGCGTCGTCTGCTTGTACCCGTCCTCGGCGAAGACCATCTTGACCGCCTTGTCGCCGAGCGTACGGCGCAGGACGGCACGGTGCCCCTGGCGATAGGTGGGCTTGTGCACGTAGAACTCGTCGGGGTCCACGGCGCCCTGGACCACGTTCTCGCCGAGCCCGTAGGCGCCGGTGACGAACACGACGTCGGGGAACCCGGACTCCGTGTCCAACGTGAAGGCCACCCCGGAGGCCGCCAGGTCTGAGCGCACCATCTTCATGACGCCGATCGAGAGCGCGACGTCGAAGTGGTCGATGCCCTGTTCGACGCGGTAGTGGATGGCCCGGTCGGTGAACAGGCTGGCGAAGCATCGCCGGCAGGCGTCGAGCAGGCTCTCGTCCCCGCTCACGTTGAGGAAGGTCTCCTGCTGGCCGGCGAAGCTCGCGGTGGGCAGGTCCTCCGCCGTGGCCGAGCTTCTCACGGCGAAGCTGATCTCGTCGCCGTACTGATCGAGCAGCAGCTGGCAGCCGGCCAGGATCTCGTTGGCCATCGACTCCGGGAGCCCGGCGCCGTACACGATCGCCCGGGCGCGCTTGCCCCGTCGCCGCAGGGCGCCGGAGTCGTCCGCATCGAGCCCGTCCAGGGCCTTGTGCAGCTCTCCCCAGGCGTCCGCCTCGTCGAGCATCCGACGGTAGGCGTCGGCCGTGATGGCGAAGCCGTTGGGCACGCGCACGCCCACTGCAGACAGCTTTCGATACATCTCGCCCAGGGAGGCGTTCTTCCCGCCAACCAGCGGTACGTCCTCGATCCCGAACTCGTCGAAGAAGCGAACGAACTCGAACTTGTCCACGGTGTCCTCCCGTCGGCCCGGTGGTCAGGCTCCGGGGAGCCGCGGCTCCCGGAGTGGTGGATCCAGCTCGCAGGAACGCAGCTCCACGAGAGCGAGATGCACCGCGCTGCTCGCCGCCTCCAGGTAGACGGGACAGCCGCCCGTATCGTGCCGCGTCTCGGCCAGGAGATGGTCCAGCTCCTCCGCCGCCCTGCCGAGCAGGCCGGTCACTCGTTCCAGCGTCGCGGGGTTTCCGGCGAAACCCATCACGCCCGGCTCGTCGAAGCCCATCTCCCACGTGGTCTCCTCGGTGAATTGCATGTCCCGAGCTTGCTCCGGCGGCCCCGCCGGAGGCAGTGCCAAAGGTCCCGTTGGGGACCCGCCGGATCAGGCGTCGTCCGACGGCGTGGGATAGGCGAGCTGCAGCTTGCGAGCCGCCTCCCACAGCGAGTCCCGGGCGTCGGGCCGCGCGGTCTCCTCGATGAGAAGCCGCACCTGGGCCTTTTGGCTCCGCCCGAAGATCTCGGCGTAGCCGTTCTCCGTGACCACCATGGAGTGCTGAAACGAGGTGGCGGGGGTCGAGAGCGCCGGCACGATGGTCGAGCTCTGCGACTTGTCGTGCCACGAGCGCAGGGCGATGACCGAGTGACCCCCCCGGGAATGGAGCGAGCCCTCGACGAAGTCCGGTTGCCCCCCGAACCCCGAGTAGATCCGACCGTGGGCATAGCTGGCATTGGCCTGGCCGAACAGGTCGAACTGCATCGCCGTGTTGATGGAGGTCATCGCCCGGTTGCGTGCGATGCGAGCCGGGTCGTTGACGGTCTCGGTGCACAGCAGCCGCACGCGCTCGTTGTCGTCCACCCATTCGTAGAGCTCGGGACTCCCGAACAGGAAGGACGCCGTGATCGGTCGATCGGTTGCGAGGACCCCGGACCTCTCGAGGTCCAAGACGCCGTCGCTGATCATCTCGCTCCAGATCCCGAGCTCCCGGTGCTTGCCAAGCGAGAGGAGCACCGAGTCGGGGATGCGGCCGATCCCGAGCTGGAGCGTGGCGCCGTCCTTGACCAGGTCGCTGACCCGGGCGCCGATCGCCATGTCGTGCTCGGCGATGGCTCCTGGAGTGCACGTCAGCAGCGGGTCGTCGGCCTCGATGGCCAGATCGATGGCATCGAGCTCGATCTCGCCGTCGCCCCTGGTGTAGGGCATGTGCCGATTGAGCTGGGCGATCACCAGGCCGCCGCGGTGCCGCGCCGCGGCGATGGCCGCCGGGAGGATGTTCACCTCGATCCCGAGCGACACCTTGCCCGCACGGGGCGTCGAGGTGTTGAGCACGACGACGTCGGGCGGCCGCCCGCGGAGGAAGAGCAGGGGGACGAGGGACAGCCGCATCGGGAGGTACTCGAGCGTCGCGGCGTCGCGCATCCCGGCCCCGACGAAGGGCGTCTCCATGACGACGTCGGCCCGACACCGGGGAAGGTCCTGGGCATTGAGGGCGAACACCCGGTAGCTCTCGACCGTTTCGTCGAGGAGGGCCAAGGCGCGACGGGGGGTGGCGAAGTTGCCGGACACGACCACCCGGGGTTGGGCGGTCGCCAGCCCGCCGAGGACCGACATGAGCTCCCGCTCGGAGATGACGCGCACACGGAGACGATAGATCGGCCTCTGAGAAGGCGGACAGCGACGATGGTCCCTGGGCTCGAACCTCGACCGGAGACGATGCCGAGGTGAGGCCGCCCGCCCAGACGGGGAGCGCGCCAACCTCAACAGCGCCGCCCTCCCGAGCGTCGTTGGGAGGGGCCCCGGCGTCGAAGAGGGTCGGAGCGATCCAGGGTGAGAGGGCCTCGATCAGGTGTCGGCGGGACGGTCCCTAGGGAGTCGCCGCCGGCACCAGGATGATGGCGTGGCTGGTGCTGTCGATCAGCTGGATCGGCACGCGGCCGAGGCGCAGGCCCAAAAACCCCCCGCTGCCCCGCGTCCCGAGCACGGCGACGGATCCGCGGTGCTGCTCGAGCGCATGCTCGAGCGCCGGCACCGGGTGGCAGTTGGGATCGGGATCGACGTACACGTCCAACGCCGTCCCCGTCCGCGCGATCGGGGCGGCCCAGCCCTCGACCCGTTGCTCCGCTCGGGCGTGCCACTGGGCCGTGTCGTCGACCGGTCGGTCCTCGGCCTTGGGGTCATAGGCATAGACGGCCGTGACGGGAACCGTGAGGCGCGGCGCCAGCTCGGCCGCCAGGCCCACCGCGGCGGTGCCACCCTCGGAGCCCTCGTTGCCCACGACCAGCCGATCGATGTCGAGGCTGGCCGAGGGGGGCACGACCGCCAACGGCAACGTCGTGTGCCGCGTCAGCTGATGGGCGACGCTCCCGATGAGGAGATGCGCAAACCCGCCGGCTCCGCGCGCTCCGACCACCAGCATGTCCGCGCCCCGCTGCTTCGCCCCGTCGAGCAGGGCCTCCGGGGGGTCGCCGTCGAGCAACACGCAGTCTCGGGTGGCGCCCCCGGCGAGCGACTCGCACCACTGCCGCAGTTCGGCGAGATGCTCGTCCCGGAGTGCAGGACCCTTTTCCACCGCCTCGGCAAGCTGGTTCTCCGTCGGGGCGTACACGCGCCCTGCGACGAGCTCGAGTCCTGCGTGATCCGCCAGGCCCGCGGCCCATCGCAGGGCGTGGAGGGAATGCGCCGAACCGTCGACGCCGACGAGTATCCGCTCCATCAATCTCTCCTCCGCCGATCCAGCCTGGCCGGCCCCAACCGAACCGGGCACCGAGAGCCGCACCTCACCGAGACGGGGCCCATGGACAATACCGCGCCGTCATCCCGGAACCTCGGGTACCTCGGGCTCGGGATGGCCGAAGACGACCTGACCGGTTACCACACGGGTGAGGCGGCCGAGGTCCCCGACCGCGTTGATGAGCAGGTCGTCCAGCGTGAGGATAGCTAGACATGTAATCCACCCGAACCATGTGCCGATACCTCAGCTCTTCGCGTCATGCACCGCTCCCGCGTTGGTACCCGCGTTGTTCACCAAGATTCAACATGCCCGAAGTCCGCCACCACCTGATCGACGACAGCGCGACATTCGTCGAACAACGCCACGGACCCCTGATACGCCACGGCCTTTCCACCCAGAGCTTCATGTCGGCCAGTCCGCCGTGCTGCCTCCTCGTCCTTGCGAAAGTTCACCGTGATCTGCGCACCATCGGTGCCGAGCCCGAGGCAGATAGCGCGGCCGATACCCCGTCCTCCACCCGTCACTATCGCTACACGGCCTTCCAGGCTCATCGGTGTTGCTCCTTTCGTCGAAACCGTTTTTTTCGGACGCCATTCCTGCTTTTTTTTTTTTTTTTTTTTTTTTTTTTTTACCATGGGCATCCGTTACAGCAGGATTTCTGGCTCCTGCGTATTCTTGTCGGCCATGCCTCGAACATGCCGGAGAAATCGTTCCCGCGGAACAGTTCCCCGTAGCGCCAGGCCACCTCTGATCCATCGGCACGCCACCTCCCGCCGCAGCGACGCGATAGGCCTGCTTGCACCGCCACTCGAACACGTGCGCGCAAGGTAGAGCTGCCGAATACTCTCCCCCACAATCAGAACACCGTGATGCGCCAGAGTGCGATCTCTGGCCTCGCCCATGCATCGACGACGCGTGGGCGTTGGAGACCTGGTCCACCGCCCCCTCGTACTCGCTGTACACGCGACCTTGGCGTTGTCAACGCTCCAGTCTGATCGTAGACCTCCGCGCGCGACGAATATCGGCCTACAATGTCCCGTACTCGGATGTTGTGCAGAGCGATGTCACCTCGCGGCCCGTGCAGCTCAAGATGAACCTGAATAGCGTGTGATTGTCCATTTCCCGCCGAGAAGTTCCCTGCCCCCGTCCATCGACATATGTCGCTCGCTTGCAACTCACCCCAGACCAGGCCATAGGATTGACAAGAAGGTGCAGTCGGGTTGCGGTAGGTGATGTGCCCGGCCAAGTGTCGTTGTAGCCCTCGCGGTAGAGATCCGGCCAAAAGCGCCAACTCCTGAGGCGTGTGAGCGCTGGAAACGCCGGAGCGATGGCGATCCTGCTGGCGATGTACAACCCGTCGGCATGCTGTCACGTCATGTGTCACCGAACCAATCGTGCCGTGACAGCCTCGAGTCGGGGGCCCAGAAACCAAGGCATTGACGAGAACAACTTCCGTTCGAGCTCGGCCCCGAGGCCCCACCCGCCCCGTCCCACACGCCGGATACGAGGCATCGAAGTGCGGTAGTCGGAGGCAAAGCAGATGTTGTCGGCCCAGCCCTGCTGCATGCCTCTTCGAGGCCGGCTCGCCGATCTCGAAGGTCAGCCAGGTTCGTTTGTTGACCAGCCCGTGGGATCGCCACCCAGAAGTCGTCAGGAATTTGTAGTGCTCTTCGATCCGATCGAGCCAGGTGGCGCCCACCCACACCCCGCCTCCATGAAGCCGAGACGAGACCTTCAAAGCGGTCCTGAATGCCCATCACCGTGTGACCAACATCGCCGTCATCTGTTCGAAGACGTGCTCGAGACGTGGCAGGCGCGTAGCACGCATGCGGTCCTGCCCGACGTGTTGATCCCATAGATGTAGGCCTCATGGAAGGCGATCGCACGTCGAAGTCTGCCGCCGTCTGCCACAGAACGTCGTAGGCCGTCATCGATCGTGCGCCCGGCAATACGTTGGCCGATGATCCCGCCGACAAAGCCGAAGCTCTTCACCGCGGTTATCCAGCTCCTCGGCGGCCAGCGCGACTGCTGGGGCAGGAGCGCCATACCGATCAGCCGATCGGCGCATGGCGCAGTACTCGGCGAGCCAATCGTTGTAGGCCCGGCAGAGAGCTTGCGCCACGTCCGGCCGTTCGAAGAGGAAGAAAAGTTGGCCTGCGCTCGTGAAGAGCACGGCGAGATCGATGCCCTCGGCGTCAAGTACCTCAATGCGGACCCTTGATCGCTGTCCACACCCTCCTGACGGACGCCGCCGGCCGAGGTGTGGTTCTGTCACCGTGGAAACGGAACGCATGACCCATAGCCTGCCCTCGATCTATCGGTACACCGGGTCCCTCCACAACGTCGGCGGCATTTTGCACGCAGGTGATCGGCACAGCTTTGACGAGTTGGCCAGATCCTCTTCCACATGCCCATCGGCGTCGATGATCAGCGTAGATGCCGCCACTACCCCCCATTTCCACGCAGGAGCTTGACTCCCAATATTAAGAATACTATTCCGAGGCCGTTCAAATGTAAATACCGGGCGACATTTGCGCCGCCGGCAACACCATTTACACCACGGGCGCGCCTGCTTCGTACCGGCAGTCCCATTGTGACGCCACGGCGGAGCGTGTCGATCGCGTTGGAGGCTCCCGACTTCGGCTCCCAGACCGCTCAGGATGAATTCGCCGAGGAACTCGATGTCCTCCTCCGATGGCACCCGGCGGCGCAACACATAGGTCTCCGTGGTGGAGCCGGCGAGCCGAAAAATCGTCATGGCCGTCCTCTTCGGATCGGTGGATCGAACGGTTCCCTCCTCCTCCGCACGTTCGATGGCCGCGACGAGGGGTTCCGTCAGGAGCTGATTCAAGCGGTCGCATTCCTCGGGGTATTCGGCCTGGAGCTCGTGGCTGTTCATCATGACGCCCCGGGTCGCGGATGCGTCGGCCGACGCCGAGGCTTGGGACATGCATCCCCACCACCCAGTTGCGAATCTTGCCGAGGCCGGTGTCCGCCTTGTCCGTCTGATGCTGAAGGTAGGTGACGAGCTCCCGCTGCCCATCATCGAGAATGGCCAGGAACAGCTCGCTCTTGCTCCGAAAGTGCTTGTAAAAAGCCTGGTTCGACAGCCCGGCCTCACGGACGATGTCACTGACCTTGGGATTCGTCGTCTGCAAGCGGTCCATCACGGCCACGGCAGCGCGGATCAGCCTGGTGACCTCGTCGATGTACGTCGAGTACCGACTGGCCAGCGTCCGTTCAACCGAACGGACGACGAGCGGTCGTTCCGCGTCGCCCAAAGGGGGGATCGTAGACACAAGGACTGCAACTGTAGACCCCTGTCGGTGTGGTACGCCGATTTTTCGCGCCGTGCGAAGCGGCGCGACTGCAGCGAACGAGGTCCTTGAACGCCACGTCCTTGTCGGCGCGGATGTCGCCCGGCAACCCCAGCACCCGTTCACCGATGATGTTGCGCTGGACCTCATCGCTCCCCGCAGCGATCCGGAACGATGGTGCGGTCAGGAACTGCTGCTGCCAGTAACCGTTCCCCGGCGCCGCGTCGCCCGTCCAGCATCCCCACAGGATCCTTGCAACGACGATGGTGAGCTCGGCCGTCTCCTTCGCGCTCAGGGCGAAGAGGAGCTTGGCCACCGAGGTCTCCGGGGACGACATCCCTTTGCTCAGCGCCGTTTGAATGCGAAAGCCCAGATAACCGGGAGATCTCGTGAATTGACGAAACAATGAGCCAGCCGTTGCCTCATGAGGGGGTCGGGCGGTCGACACCGCATTCGCGGGCCAACTGGAGGATCTGCGGAAAACTCGATGTCCCACCACCGGAGCTGCGTCTCATTGGCCAGCGTGGTCATGGTGGCCCGCCAGCCACGGTTCACGTCGCCGACCACATTGGCCGCCGGCACCCGCACGTCGGTGAAGAAGACCTCGTTGAACGGCGACTCCACCGGTCATCTGGCGCAGCGGCCGCACCTCGACGCCCGGGCTGTGCATGTCGAGGAGGAAGAAGGTGATCCCCCGGTGCTTCGGCGCCTCAGGGTCCGTCCGGGCCAGCAGTATCCCCATGTCCGAATGGTGCGCGCCCGACCTCCAGACCTTCTGGCCGTTGACGATCCACTCGTCGCCGTCCCGCACGGCCCGGGTCGAAAGGCTCGCCAGGTCCGAGCCGGCACCGGGTTCGCTGAAGAGCTGGCACCAGACCTCCTCGCCCCTGAGCATCGCCGGCAGGTACCGGCGGCGCTGCTCGTCAGTACCGTGTCCGATGATCGTCGGACCGGCCATACCGATACCCACGGCGAACAGGCTCGAGGCCACGTCGAACTTCGCCTCCTCCTGCCGGAATATCATGGCTTCGACGAACGTGCCGCCCCGACCACCGAACGCCACCGGCCACGTGATCCCGGCATAGCCACCCTCGTAGATGAGGCGTTGCCACAGCTTGCCCTCCTTGACGAAGATATCGTCGAAATCGTAAAAGGAGTGCGACGTCGAAAGTTGCCCAGGGTCCCTCTCGCGGGCGTTCGCCTTCATCCAGGCGTGAACCTCGGCGCGAAACGCTGCCTCTTCCTCGGTGTCGTCGAAATCCATCGGGCCTCCTCGTCGATCGATCCATACTCTTCGTTGTCCGGTGGACTCAGTCGCTGTCCGGCGGACCCAGTCGGTGGACTCAGTCGGTGTCCGGCGGACTCAGCCGGTGACCGGACGCCAGAACGGGAGGCCCACGTCGTCGGCCGCCTTCAGCAGCAGAACTTCGAGCGCCATGCCGACCGTCGAGCTCATCTATGTCGCAATCGACGATGTTGCTCATCATCCGGACGCCCTCGTCGAGCTCGACGATCCCGACCACGTAGGGTGAGAGTGCGGCAAATGCCGGCGAACGGTTCTGACGGATGACGGTGTAGGTGTGGAGCGTGCCGCGGCCCGACGCGTCGACCCACTCCGTCTCGCCGGCGCACGCGGTGCACAACGCCCGGGGATAGAACTGGAAGTGCCCGCACGCCGTGCACCGCTGGACGACCAGCTTGCCCGTCGCCGCGTCTGCCAGTAGTTCGCGCGACACATTGTCGGGAGCCGGGAGCGCCCGGAGCCGCATGGTTTCCTGCAGGCCTTCGATGCTCATGACTTGACCCTCCTTACCCAGAACGACCGTGCCGATGCACGAGAGGGATCCGCCCGAACCGCATGCCACCGCCACCTCACAGTCGGGCACCTGGGCCTCGCCACCCTCCCCGCGCAACTGGCGCACCGCTTCGTTGATGAGGAAGATGCCCCGCATGCCGGGATGGCACGCCGACAGCCCGCCGCCGTCGGTGTTCATCGGTAGGCTTCCCCCGCGGCGGAGGACGCCGGAATCGACGAAGGCCCGCCCTCGCCCTTCTTGCAGAACCCCATGTCCTCGAGGAGCAGCAGCACGGTGATGGTGAAGCTGTCGTAGACCTGGATGGTGTCGACGTCCTCGGGCCGCACGCCGGCCCGGGCGAAGGCTTCGGGGCCGCACTGGGCGGCCGCCGTCGTGGTGAAGTCCGGCATCTGGCTGATGGTCCAGTGGCTCTGGGCCGCGGCGGCGCCGAGCACGTAGACCGGCGGCTTGGCAGGTCGCGCGCCCGCTCCTGGTCGTCATGATGAAGGCGCCCCCACCGTCGGAGATCACGCAGCAGTCGAGCTTGTGCAGCGGATCGGCGATCATGCGCGAGTCGAGGACGTCGTCGACGGTGATCGGGTCGCGGTACTGCGCGAACGGATTGAGGGCGGCGAACTCGCGGACGCCGACGGCGATGTTGGCCAGTTGCTCGGGTGTCGTGCCGTACTCGTGCATGTGGCGGCGGGCCGCCAGGGCGTAGCCGCCGGCGAGCACGTTGCCCCAGCGAGCTCTCGTACTGCGGGCGGTCCCTGACCCGTGGCCGTCCGGTCGAGACGTGCTCGTCCCGAGCATGCGCCCCATCCGGGAGAGCATGTCCGAGCCGTAGGTCACGAGGACCATGTCGCACAGCCCGGCTCGATGGCCGCGGCCGCGTGCTGGACGTAGAACTCGAAGGTCGAGCCGCCGACGGCGTGCCGTCGATCCAACGGTGGTGGATGCGCAGGTACTCGGCCATGTCGGCGACGTCGTCGACGCCGTAGTTGAACCCGCTGCTGGCACACATGTAGCCGTCGATGTCCGACTTGGCGATGCCGCAGTCGTCGAGGGCTCGACGCATGGCCAACGCGTGGTGGTGCATTGCGTCGAGATCGGGGGCGACCGGGTAGTCACTCCACCCGATGCCAACGATGACGGGGTCACGAGATCCATGCACTCTCCTTCGTCGATTCCATTGATGATGCACAACACCGGGTGACCCGACTCGGGCCGATTCGCTACCGTGTGAGCGTTCGCCACGTTCGCCACGTTCGCCACGTACGGAGGGGGAGATTGTATGGTCATTGAGGCCGGAGCATCGTCGAGCACCAGCCGTGGTGGTCCATTGGCCGGCATTCGCATCGTCGAGGTGGCAGGCCTCGGTGCGGGACCCTTCTGCGCCATGATGCTGGCCGACATGGGGGCCGATGTCGTCCGCGTGGACCGGCCCACGCCGGCGCCGTACGACGGCGTACTCGGGCGCAGCCGAAGGTCGATCGCCATCGACCTCAAGGCCGAGGCCGGGCTCTCCCTGCTGCTCGATCTGATCGGACGGGCCGACGGCCTCATCGAGGCCTTCCGACCAGGCGTCGCCGAACGACTCGGATTCGGTCCTGATGCCTGCCAGGCCAAGAACCCAAAACTGATCTACGGCCGTGCGACCGGATGGGGGCAGGAGGGCCCATGGCGGATGATGGCGGGCCACGACATCAACTACATCGCGCTCTCGGGCGTGCTCAGCATGGTGGGGCGCCCCGGAGCTGCGCCGGTCCCCCCGCTGAACCTCGTCGGGGATTTCGGCGGCGGCGGCATGATGCTCGCCTTCGGCATGGTCTGCGCCATGCTCGAATCGCGCATCTCGGGAGTCGGTCAAGTGGTCGATGGGGCAATGATCGACGGAAGCGCCCTGCTGGCCACCATGTTCTTCGAGATGACGGGCGAGGCGGATGTGGAGCGAGCGAGCGCGGGACCAACGCCCTCGACGGCGGTGCCCCCTATTACGACTCCTATGAGACTTCCGACGGGAAGTGGGTGGCCGTCGGGGCCGTGGAAAGCCAATTCTGGGCTGCGTTTGTGGAGCTCCTCGGCATCGGCGGACCGGATCTCCCCGACCAGATGAACCAGAACACGTGGCCGGAGCTCCGAGCACGGATCGCCGCTGCCATCGCGCAACGGACCCGGGACGAATGGGCCGAACTCGCCGCCGGAACGGACACGTGCATCACGCCGGTCCTCACCCCGCTCGAAGTCCCCGGCCATCCGCACAATCGGGAGCGTGCCGGCTATGTCATGGTGGGTGACTCGCTGCAGCCATCTCCCGCACCGCGCTTCTCGCGCACTGCGCCGACCGACCCCACCCCACCCCCGACGCTGGGCGCCGACGCGCTGGGCATCCTGGCGGATTGGGGATTCGGCACCGACCGAGATTACACGCTTCGGACAGAACCGGGGCCTACGCCAGCCTCTCCTGAACACGTGGACCAAGTGCTCATGAGGCCGGCCGTACGCCGGGCTTGCGCACCGTGACCTCACCGCGCACCCGCGCCTGGCAGGCCAGGCGGATGACCTTGCCGTCGTACCACGAACGGCCGGAGAAGTCCTTCAACGCGGCCACCTCGAGTTCGTTGGGCGGCTCGAGGTTCTCCTCACCTTCGATCACTTCGAAGAAGCAGGTGTGACACTCGGCCAACCCGTGACAGATGGTCGGCCAGAACAACCCTTGACGTTCTGCTTCTGCCATCACGCTCTTACCCTCGGCCACGTCGACGTCGATGCCGGACGGCTCGATGTGCACGGTCACCACGTTCGTACCGGATCGTTCTTCTACGAGCAGAGGTATTCGTCGATGACCTCGTGCATGTGGATGACGTTGTGCTCTTGGCGCGGGTTGAGGCGCAACCCGCTGCAGCCCCGTGAGCGCATGCCGGCCTGGACGTGGGCCATGTTGGCGTAGTCCTGGTTGGTGACGAGGCCCCAGTCCTTGGCCGCCCAGTCGGGGTAGAACTTGCGTTCGCACATCGGGCGGTCCTCGTCGGGGGCGACCCACTCGAGGGTCCACAGGTCCTTGATCGAGCTGTGGGGGTCGAGGCCGTTGGGGCGGGTGCGGAACAAGGTGGTCGAGCCGGGGTAGATGGGACCGACCACGTTGGGGAAGAAGTGCACGTCGTCGGTCATGAGGAGCTGCTCGTCGCTGAGGTGGTCCAGATCGATCCCCTTGGCCCGCAGCATCGTGACCCGCAGTGCGTTGTAGGCGTCCATGGCCGTGGTGCCCTCGGGCAGGGGCGTGTCTTTGAGGGCGAGCACCTTTTGGCGCTCCTCTTTGAGGAACAGGCCCCCGAGCTCGTCGATCATGACGGCCAACAGCTCGCGCTCGTCGTAGTCGCCCGGCCCGAGTCCCAGACGCGGGCTCGGGCGGATCTCGTGCTTGACCTGGCCCATGGCGCCCATGTGGTTGTGCTTGCCGAGCGGCCCGTACTGCAGGTTCGTGTCGTCGGTCCAGCGCAAGAGCTGGGGGTGGGTCCCTTGGACGTGATAGCCCTCGTTGAAGGCGTCGAGGGCACTCTTCCAGTTGGCCGGGAGGATGACGCTGCGATAGGAACGAAAGCGCATCTTTTCGAACCCGTAGGGGGCGAGCAGGGCCGGGAGCGGGCCGAGGAACGACTCGAGCGACTCTGCGTCCGGGTCCATGTTGATGAAGACGAAGCCGCCCCAGCGCCCGACCTTGATCTGGTGCAAGCAGACCTCGGCATCGGTCATCGACGAGGGGAAGTCGAAGCGGTCGACCACCTCTTTGTTGGTGCCCGTCGAGCTCGAAGCGCCAGGCGTGGAAGCGGCAGCGGATCTCCCCGGTGGCGAAGTTGCCGACCCCGGCGGCCAGGCGGGTGCCTTTGTGCGGACAGGTGTTGTAGAAGGCCGAGATGGTGTCGGGACCGCTGACCGCATGATCAGGATCGACTGGTCGCCAATGATGTACTCGAGGTAGTCGCCCACGCGGGGGACTTCCTCCTCGCGACACGCCATCTGCCACACCCGGGGCCACAGCCTTCCATCTCGAGGTCGAAGAACTCCTGGGAGACGTAGCGCTCCTTGGGAATGATGTTGGCCTGCGTGGTGGGAACCAGGTCCCCCTCGCGGCTCGAGCGTCATCACCATCGGGCTTCACCCTCCCCATCGGCCCACGCGGCCGCTTTACTCTGACTCTAGAATACCAGAATGCTATTCTCGGCCCCGGGGCCCCGAGGGGATGCGGGGTGGCGGAACTGGGCCAAAGGGGCACAGCCGCACGGGCACAAATGAGATCTGGAGGATCAGGGGGGTGAACCTGCCGAGGCTGGACGACCGGGTGGCCTTCGTCGCCGGGGCGAGCCGCGGCATCGGCCGCGACATTGCGATGGCACTGGCGCGGGCCGGAGCCTCGGTTGCTGTGGCGGCGCGGACCGAGAAGCCGGGCAAATTGGCGGGCACGATCTTCTCCGTCGCCGATGCCATCACGGCCCGTGGCGGTACGGCGCTCCCCGTCGTGTGCGACGTCACCGACGAGGCGTCCGTCCAGGACGCGGTCGACCCGGGCCGGATCCGAGCTCGGACCGATCGACATTCTGGTGGCCAACGCAAGGCGCCCTGTGGATGGGCGCGACCCTCGACACCCCCCTCAAACGATGGGAGCTCTGCCTTCGGGTGAACCTCACGGGCACGTTCCTCGTCACACGTGCCGTGCTGCCCTCGGTCATGGAGCACCGAGCGCGGCTCGCTCATCGCCATCACGACAACGGGGGTCTTCCAGACCGAGCTCGGCTCGAACGCCTACTGGGTCTCCAAAGCGGGTATCGAGCGCTACTACGCCGGTCTGGCCACCGAAATGGCACCGTACGATGTTGCGGTCAACTGCCTGGCGCCGCGCAAGGTTGTCATGACGGAAGGGGCCGTCGCCGGGGGCATCGATGTCCCTCCCCGAGATGATCGAAGAGCCCGAGGCCATCGGCGCTGCCGCCGTCTATCTCGCCGGGCAGACGGCGCGCACCCTCACCGGCACGGTGCAATACTCGCTCGACCTGCTCGAAGAGATCGGCTATTCCATCGACGCTTCGGGAGCGGACGCCCCGTCGTGAGGTCGTCGCGGCCGACCGCTCCGGGCTCGGGTCGAACAAGGAGGAACCGGTCATGAAACCAATCCGTGTCGGAGGCGAGAACGTGTTTCCCGATGAGGTGGAGGGCGTGCTCTGCTATCACCCCTTCCATCGCCGCCGCAGCCGTTATCGGCATGTCCGACGGCAGGAACGGCGAAGTCCTCGTCGCGCTGGTGGCGCCGAAACCCGGACAGACTGCGCCGAGCGCAGAGGAAGTGCGCCAGTTCCTCGTCGGCCGGCTCTCCGGATTCAAAGTGCCCCACGATGTCTTGAGCGTCGATGCGATCGAGCGCGACGGCAGGCGAGTGGACTATGCGTGGGCGCGAGAAACGGCCACGGCGCTTCTTGCATCACCCAGCGCCCCGTGACGGGCGGCCCTCTTCCCGGCCTCGAGGGGTTGCGTGTCCTCGACCTCTCCGATGACGTCGCGGGCGCCTATTGCGCCAAGCTCCTGAGCGACGCCGGGGCCACCGTGACACGGGTCGAACACCCCAATGGCCACAGCCTGCGGCACTGGTCTGTGAACGGTGACGTCGGGAGCGACGGTGACCCCGACGGCGCCCTCTTCCGGTTCCTGGCGTCGTCGCAGGACAGTGTGGTCCTCGACCTCCACACGCCTGGATCCGACACCGCCGTGGCCGCGCTCGCCGCCTCAGCTGATGTGTGCATCATCTCGACGTTCGGCGGGCATGGCGCCATCACCGACGCACACGTCGATCCGGTTGCTCTCCGAGCGGCCCACTCCGAGCTGGTGGTCGTCAGCCTGTCGGCCTTCGGACTCACCGGCCCGCGTGCCACGGAGCAATCGTCGGACTTTCTGCTCCAGGCTCTCTCGGGTTCCCTGCACAACCACGGCAGCAGCGAAGGCCTCCCGCTTGCCGTCGGTGGCGCGGTGGCCGAATGGGCGGTCGGGACCTACGGGGCACTCGGTGCCGTCAGCGTGCTCTCGTCGCGTCGTCGATCGGGCCTCGGCGACCTCGTCGACATCTCCGCCCTCGAAGCCCTCACGATGACCTTCATCTGCTATCCGTCCGTAGCGGCGAGCATGCCGGGCGGCGTGCGCCGACGCTCGACCTACACGATGACCCCCAGCATCGAGCCCTGCCGCGACGGCTACGTCGGGATGGCCACGATCACCATGGCGCAGTGGACGACGTTCCTCGAAATGATCGAACGACCCGACCTGGCAGACGATGAGTCGCTGCAGGTCTTGGTCAATCGCCGTCGGCCGGATGTGCTCAAGGCCATCACCGATTGGACGAGCCGGCACACCGTCGACGAGGTCGTCCGGATCGGGTCGATGTACCGGATTCCCACGGTGCCCCTCGGCAACGGGAAGATCTTTCCCCATCTCGAGCAGGTGGAAGAGCGCGAGCTTTACGGCGTCAATCCTCGGGGCGTCTTCCCGCACCCGCGCCCTCCTTTCCGGTCCAGCTCCATCGCGCGCCGGCAACCTGGCCGCGCGCCGACCCTCGACGAGCGCCGGCCTGCGGGAGATGGGCTCGACGCTGTCAACCCGATGAACGCGACAGGACGACCGTTCATGCCGACGGGGGCGGCGGACCCCGCACCCGGGCTTCCGCTCGAAGGAGTACGGGTGCTCGACTTCACCGCTTTCTTGGCCGGACCGATGTGCACAGAGTACCTGGCGGCTCTCGGAGCCGACGTCATCAAGGTCGAATCGATCCAGCGGCCCGACCCCATGCGGTTCAGCGTCCTCCTCGAGTCGTCGGTCGAGCAATGGTACGAACAAGGTGCCATCTACCAGTCCGCCAACTTGAACAAGCGCGGCGTGACGCTGAAGCTCTCGGACCCGCGAGGTCGCGACATTGCGCTGCGTCTGGCCGCGACGGCCGATGTGGTGATCGAGAACTTCACCCCCCGCGTCATGGAGCAGTTCGGACTGACATATGAGGAGCTTCAAAAGGTCAAGCCTGACATCATCATGATGCGCATGCCCGGGTTCGGCCTCGAAGGCCCGTGGCGTGATCGCCCTGGGTTCGCAGCATCGATGGAGCAGGTGTCGGGCCTGGCGTGGATCACCGGCTACACCGACAGTCTCCCCACCATTCCCGGGGTCTGCGACCCCTTGGCCGGCATGCACTCTGCCTTCGCGATCCTCACCGCGCTCGAACACCGGGCCGTACGGGTGAGGGACAGCAGATCGAACAGGCCATGATCGACCTCGCGGGCAATCTCAACATTGAGCAGGTACTCGAACACGCCGTCTACGGGCACCTGATGGAACGGCTGGGGAACCGCCAGCCGGGCACCGCCCATCAAGGGGTGTACGCCACCGTCGAAGAGGAACAGTGGGTGGCCCTGCGGTTGTCCACCGATCAGGACTGGCGGGCGCTCCGTGTGGCGCTGGGCAGCCCGGCGTGGACGCTCGATCCTGCGCTCGACTCCGCACAAGGACGCAGTGACGCCGTCGAGCGTCTGACCACGGAGCTCACCTCATGGTTCGGACGACAGAGCCAGAAGGATGCGTTGTCAACGTTGCGGGCGGCGGGGGTGCCGGTGGAGCCGGTGATCCACTCCTATGACGTCGACCTCGATGACCAGATGAACGCCCGAGGCTTCTGGGAAGACGTGACCCACCCCATCGTGGGCACCAAGCGTTTTCCGGCCTGGCCGATTGTCGTCGGATCTCGACGGGCCCCATGGTTCCGCCGGCCCGCGCCCCTCCTCGGAGAGCACAACGAGGAAATCTTCACCAGCGTGGGTGTCACGAGCGACGACCTCGATGTGCTACGAGCGGACGCCGTCATCGGCACGCGACCATCCGGCCTCTGACGCCGTCGGCTGTTCGCCGGCACTGCTCAGTGGGCGCGGCTGATTTTGCTGAAGTCGAAACTCACGAGCCGGTCGACACGCAGCCCGACTTCGGTCCACTCCCCCACTCCGTCCGCCGTCGGCGGATCGACAAAAAAACGGGTGGGACCATGGGCCATCACCCCGCGGATCTTGTCGTACGAAGGAAACTCCTCGATGGTGGCTGCGGCACGTGGACCCTCCGCCAGGTCCACCAAGGACGGCGAAAGGCGGGGCACGGTCAGATGCAGGACGCCGCGCCCGACGGTGTAGCGGACCGGTCGTCCCCTGGGGGTTCCTTCTCCGTCCACTGAGCCGAGAACGGCGACCTGCTTCTGCCGCAGGAATGCCATGGCTTCTTCTGCGGTCATCGCGATATGCGAGGGGACCAACGCGCCTGCCAGCGCATCCGGGTCGGGTGCCAGCTGATCCGGCGGGGCGGCGACGTTCGGCGCCAGGGTTTCGCACACCGTCCACTCCTCGGGGACCATCCGCAGATAGATGCGCTTCCCCGAGGCGACGTTCTTGCGCACGCGGTCCAGGTCGGACGCATCCATCACCTGACCTTTGTCGTCGACGCCGAGGATCGAATCGGGGATATCCCGCAGATCCAAGACCTCGGCGGAGCCTCGACACTCCAGTGCAAAATAGGACACGTCGTCGTCGGCCGAGGTGAGGACGCAGGCGACACGTGGATGGCGAAGAAGATTGCGGACCTTGGCGCTCTTTCGATAGGTGTTGAAGTGGATGGCACCGTCGGCCCACAACGGGGTCAGCGGGTGCGTTGTCGGGCTCCCGTCCTGGCGCCGGGTCACCAGGAAGCCGCGACGGACCGATTCGAGAAACGTCTCGAGTCCGGGGCTCAACTCCGGGGTCTGTCCTGCGGTCGTCATGAACAGCGCCTCACAGTGCGGGGACGGTGCCCGTGATATCGGTGGTCGGGCCCGCCTTCGCCACCAGGTCCGGGACGACGTCGGAGAGCTCCGCGGGATCCCACCGCGCCGTTTTGTCGACACTCGGTCCGGCCCGCCATCCTTCGGCCACGCTGATGTAGCCACCATGCACGTTGAAGATGCGACCGGTCACGTCCCGAGAAGCATCGCTTCCCAACCACACGACCAGCGGTGACACGTTCTCCGACGCCAGAGGGTTGAATCCCTCGGCGAACCGGCTCATGACCTCCTGTCCGAACGGCAGGTCCTCGTTCATCCGGGTGAGGGCCATGGGCGCGATGGCGTTCACCGTCACGCCGTACCGCGCGAGTTCGAGAGCCGCGATCACCGCGAAGGCGGCGATCCCCGCCTTGGCCGCCCCATAGTTGATCTGGCCGGCGTTCCCGTAGAGTCCAGTGGAGGAGCTGGCGCACACGACGCGGCCCTCGTTCGTCTCCCCCGCCTTGGCCCGCTCACGCCAGTGCACGGCGGCCCAGCGGGTGGGGGCGAAGGTGCCTTTCAGGTGCGACGCGCGACACGGCATCCCAATCGCTCTCGGTCATGTTGATGAGCATGCGGTCGCGCAGGATTCCGGCATTGTTGACGAGCGTGTCGATCGCTCCGAACGTCTCCACGGCCTGTGCAATGAGACGTCGGGCACCCTCCCAGTCCGAAGCGTCATCGCCGTTGGCCACCGCTTCGCCGCCCATGTGCCGGATCTCCTCGACCACCTCGGCCGCCGGACTGCCCGAACCGGCTTCGCCGTCCATGGCCACCCCGAGATCGTTCACCACGACCTTGGCGCCCTGGCGGGCGAACTCGAGGGCATGACTCCGCCCGAGACCGCGGCCGGCACCCGTGATCACCACGACTCTCCCGTCACATATTCCACTCATGGTCTCTCCTCGATCGTGCACTGCGGCGTCGTACAGTCCTGCTCAGCGCGGTGGTCCGGCCTGGGTGAATTCCGTCCCCGGAGGATCGACGGCCCAGGCCGGTGACTCGCCCCAACCATCCTCGTAGACCAACTCGTGCAGGGGCCGGCGACGGACTGGCCCATGCCGTCCGGCCGGCCGTCCCAGAGCGATCGTGGCCGCCATGAAGACGTGCTCGGGAACGTCGAGCAACCTGCGCAACTCCGGTTCCACCATGGCGTGCCAGCCGGTGAGCACACCTCCGTACCCCAATGCCCGTGCGGCCAGCAGGAGGTTCTGGCAGGCCGGATAGATCGACGCCCCCTCGGTGGGCGTCGGGTCACGGTACCGCTCGAGGCAAGGCAACACGACGACCGGGATGCGTTCGAAGTCCTCGACGAACTGCGTCATGGTGGCCGCCAGCCGAGCTTTGGGCGAGGTCGCTACCGTGCCACTCCCCGTGTCGTAGCGATCCGCCTCCCTTTTCGTTCCCCACGCCCGTCGCGCGCCTTCGCCGATCAGCCGACGCGCCTCTTGGGCCCGCGGCCCGTCGCGCAGCACCAGAAAACGGAACGGCTGACGGTTGGACCCGCTGGGCGCCCGTGTGGCCGCGAACAGCATGGTGGCAAGCGCATCGTCGGGAATCGGCTCGGCCGTGAATCGCCGGATGGCACGGGTGGTGGCAATCCCCTCGAGGAGTCCGAGCGCGTTGTCCTCGTCGGTCATCTTCGTCCCCGCTCCTCTCGCGCCACTGCCACTGCCGGGCCACAAGAATCGCATGTCCTCACGGGCCCGGGGTACGGCGGAAGGCCCAGGAGCCCGATGCTCAACGTGCGGTCGGTGCTGCCTCGAGGAATCCGAGTCGGCCCTGGTCGATGACGACGTCGCCGGCTTTGGTCTCGGTCCGGAACACAGCCACTCCGTCCGAAACGATCCACACCCGCACGGTCAAGCTCTGCCCGGGCCAGACGGGTTTTGAGAAACGACCGTGCATCGACACAAAACGTGCCGGGTCGGACCCGCACAATGCGTGGAGAAGGAGGCGTCCGGTAAATCCGTACGTGCACAAGCCGTGCAGGATGGGCACGTCGAACCCTGCACGCCTGGCGAACTCCGGGTCAGAATGCAGAGGATTGTGGTCGCCCGACAGACGGTACAAGAGCGCCTGATCGCGTCGCGTTTCCGCCTGCACGACATAGTCGGGCTCGCGCTCTGGTGGAGCGTTCGAAGAGCCGGAGGGACCGCGTTCTCCTCCGAAACCGCCACCGCCGCGAAGGAACAGCGACGAGGTCGTCGTGAATCGCCATGCTCCCGTGACGGCATCGACCGAGCGGCTCTCCACGGCAACGACAGCACCCGCACCCTTGTCATAAATAGCGGCTAGACGGCTCGTGGTGACAACCCGGCCCTCCGCAGGGAGCGGTCCGGCCAGTTCGATCCCCTGCTCGCCGTGCACGGCCATGGTGGCGTCAATCGAACCCGCCAGCCCGAATGCGGCCCCGCCCGTGGCGAGGACGACGCCGAAGGTGGGGAGGACCCTCTGGGCAACGCCGATGCTGTTCTCCGTCGTGAACGCCAGCTCGGACCCGACCGGGTCGATGACCCCCGCACCGACGCCGAGCGCATAGATCAACGCGTCGTTCGACGTCCATGCCGCTTCAGTCGGGGGCGCCTCCTGCCCCACTGCATCGAGATTCCACGTCACCAGTGCTCTTCTCCCCGCTTACTTGAAGCCGCCGCCGTCGACCACCATCCTCTGCCCCGTGACGTTGGAAGCGGCATCGCTGACGAAGAACCGTACGGCATTGGCGGTGTCCTCGGGCTCGCAGACCCGACCCAGGGGAAAGCGGTCGTTGAGGTCATGGATCTCATCGATCTTCATGGCGGCCTTCACGAGCCGCCGTCCCATTTCCGTATTCGAAAGACCGGGAACCACGATGTTCACGTGGATTCCGTTCCGAGCCTCTTCCTTGGCCAGTGTGAACGCCAGGGACTCCTGTGCCGCCTTGGCCATGTTGTAGTTGGCCGCATACGGATCGTTCGTGATGGCCGAATTGCTCGAGATCATGACGATGTCCCCCCGGGGCTGCTCCCGCATGCTGGGAAGCACGACCATGTGGCCCGCGTCCACGAGGGGAAGCCGCCGGAAGGTGCGGCTCTCAAAAACCCGAAGCGCCTCGCGGACGTCGGCCGTCGCCCCCATGGTCACGAGGTCGGTGGACATGACCGCGTCGATCCGGGCGTCGCCGGGAACGCCGCGGGCCAACGCTCGCACGGCAAGGTCGCGGTCGGTCACGATCCCCACAGGTCGATCGCCGTCGGTCACCACGACGGCACCGACGGCCTCTTGGTCCATGAGGCGGGCGACCTCTCGTATCGGGCGCTCCGCCGAAGCCGTGACCGGTGCCTTCCTCGTCGCGTCGATCGCTCGCATGTCTGCCCCTTCTCTTGTCTCGGTCGGTCTCGTCTCGATGGTGCGGGCCAGGGGCCCATGGCCGTCAGGTCCTGCTCGTCGAGGGCACGGCTCCCGCCAGCCGTCGTTGCAGGCGGTCGAGGGCACTCAGGTAGATCACGCCGGTGACCTGGACCCCCCTGGCCACCGCGAGGGACCTGCGCTGGCTCCGGTCAAAGGCGACGGTGGCGTCCGGGTAGAGATCGGCCTGCTCGTCGAGCAGCGGGGCGCTCACGTCCACGAACCCCGCCACTGGCGCGGCCGGCGACTTCCCGGCGAGCTCCGCCATGCTCACGATGCCGGCGTAGCGATCCCCGTCGAGCACCGGCACGGCTCGCTCGTCTCGGCCGGGGTGCCGCGCCTGGACCTCACCGACCGAGCTGGTCAACTGGATCGGCGCCTCCGGCACCATGGCGTCGCGCACCTTCCACCCGGAGAGTCGCGAGCGGGCGACGGAGGCCCGCTCTTCTCCGGACGCCGCCAGCATGACGAAGAGTCCGATCAGGATCAGCCAGATGTTGACCAGGAAGCCCGCCGCGATCATGACCACGCCGACCAACCGGGCGATCTGGGCGGCCACGATGGTCGCCCTCGGCTCGCCGTAGCGGCGCGCCAGGACCCCCTGAAGGATCCGGCCCCCGTCGAGGGGAAGGCCGGGCACCAGGTTGAAGCCGGCCAGCAAGACGTTCGCCCACATGATCCTCGCCACCCACGAGCCGGCGAACAGCGTCGGAGGCCACAACGTCTGATGCGTCAGCCACCCGACCAGGGCGAGGGCCCCGGCCAGCAGGAAGCTCGAGGCCGGCCCGGCAGCCGCCACGATGATCTCGTCGTTCGCATCCGCCTCCAGGCCGCCGATCTCCGAGACGCCGCCGATGGGAAGCAGGACGATGTCGCGGACCTTGAGGCCCCGATGGCGCGCCACCAGGCTGTGTGCGACCTCGTGGACGGTAACGGACGCGAACAGGGCGACGATCCACAGCAGGCCCAGCGCGACGGCCCTCCCCCCGTCACGGGCGTACGCGGCGGCGACGAGCACGAACAACAGGGGGAACGTCCAGTGGATGCGCAAGGGCACTCCGCCGATGCGGCCAACCTGGAGAGAACCCTTCACCGCAGATCTCCGTTCCTGCTCACCATGACCAAGGATCCCCCTCGCGCCGGTCACCGAAAAGGGCCGAACGTCCTCAAATTCGGTCTCGAGGCGGCCCCGGTCCGCCTAGTTTCGGAGTCATGACCAGGGATGCCTCATGACCACGGCACAAGGGCACTCGGGCGGGCGGATCGTGGTGGGGTTCGACGGGTCGGCGTTCGCCGAGGCGGGCCTCGAGTGGGCCGCCCGCCAGGCGGAGCTGACCGGAGCCACCGTCGAGGCCGTCACGGCATGGGAGTGGCCCACGAGCTACGGGTGGCCGCTGCCGGTCTCCGAGGACTACGACCCGGCAAGCGACGCCCGAAGGACCGTGGAGAAGGGGATCGCGACGGCGCAACGGCTGCACCCGGGGGTCGCCATCGAGTCCGTCGTCGTCGAGGGCAACGCGGCGGCAGTGCTGATCGAGCAGTCACGGGATGCCGACCTGCTGGTGGTGGGCACCCGGGGACACGGCCGGCTCACCGGCATGCTGATCGGCTCGGTCAGCGAGCACTGCGTGACCCATGCCCATTGCCCCGTCCTCGTCGTACGCGAGGACGACGCCGACGACACCCCCTGAGGGACGACCTCAGGGGGTGGGCACCCGCCACACCATGCGGGCGCCTCCCTCCGCTCGGTTCTCGAGCACGAGCTCTCCGCCGAGGTCTGCGGCGCGGCCTCGGATGTTGGCGATTCCGCTCTCGTCGCGCCGCTCGGGCAGACCGATGCCGTCGTCCTCGACGACGACGGTGAAGCCGTCGCGCGCGACGACCAGGACGCTCACCGAGGAGGCCTGTGCGTGGCGCACAACGTTGGACAGCGCCTCCCGGGTGACCGCCAGCACGTGGTGCCGGACACTCTCGTCCACGAGATCCACGGGCCCCTCGAATTGCAGTGACGGGTGGAAACCGAGGCTCTTGGTCGCTGCGGTGACCAGGCGGAGCAGCTCGCCACGAACCCCCTCTGCCGATGTCGGGGCCTCCTCCAAGGCGAAGATCGTCGTGCGGATCTCCCGGATGGTCGCGTCGAGCTCGTCCGTAGCCTTGCGGAGGCGATCTGCAAGTACCTCGTCCACGGTGAATTGCTGGAGCGTCTGGAGGGTCATCCCTGTGGCGAACAGTCTCTGGATGACCAGATCGTGCAGGTCGCGGGCGATGCGCTCCCGGTCCTCCGCGAGGAGCAGCCGCTCGCGGGCCGCTCGTGCCTTGGACAGCTCGATGGCCAGGGCAGCCTGGCCGGCGAAACCCTCGATGAGCGTCCGCACCTCCCCGGTCGCCTCGCGCCCCGAGGGGAGGCTGACCACCAGCGCTCCTCCGCGACTGCCTCCACCGGCCGGCACGAGTGATCCGACCACCTCGTAGGGGCCACCGTGCTCGGTGAGCGAAAGGCCCAGGCGGGACGCGGTCGGATCTCCGGACGCGAGCAGGGCGCCCGCCAGCTCCATCACCGCCGCCTCGAGCTGGTTTCCCGCGGTAACAGCCAGGGCGACCTCGCCGTGTCGCTCCCGCACCATGGCGACTCCCGCGGCCCCGGTGAGCTCGAGGGTTCGCCGGCAGATCAGCTCCAAGATGTCGTCGACCGGAGTCTCCGACAGCGAGGCCAGCCGGATCTCCGAGGTGGCCTCTTGCAGGCGCTGCTGGCGGCCTCGGATGGCCTCGGCGGCCTTCCGCTCCGAGACGTCACGGACCAGGATCGAGAATCCCCCGAGCCCGCGCTGCTCGTTGAGCACCGGGGACATGGAGATCGCGACGTCGATCAACTTCCCGTCCGCGGTCAGCCACGCCGTATCCCGTGACGAGGGGGAACCCCCGGTGACGATGGCACCCATCAGCTCCTCGAGCACCTCGGACGCCTGCTCGGGGATCCAGCGCCCGATGTGCGAGCCCACGGCCTCCTCGGTCGGGGTGCCGAGCAGCTGCTCTGCCGCCGGGTTCCAGGTGGTGACCACGCCCGCCGTCGTGATCGTGAGGATCCCGTCGTGCGACGAGCTGACGATTGCCGCCAGCTGGCCGATGGCCTCGGTCACGGCGCCGCGCTCGGTGGCGTCACGCACGGCAGCGACGACCAGGGTATGTCCTTCGACCTCGAGGGGGGCCAGGCTGATGTCGACCGGAAACTCCGTGGCGTCTCGCCGGCGGCCGGCGAGCTGGAGCCCGGCGCCCATGGCCCGCATGCGTGGCGCGTTGAAGAACGAGCCTCGGCGGTGGCGGTGCGCGTGACGGAATCGCTCCGGGATCAGCAGCTCGATCGGCTTGCCGACCAGGGCGTCCTGCGGATGGCCGAACAGCTCGACCAGCGCGTTGTTGACACCGACGATGTGGCCGACGCCGTCCACCACCACGGCGGCGTCAGGCAGGACGTCCAGTGCCAGGTCCAGCAGCTCCGGCAGCGGTGCCGAAACAGCAACTGAGTCCCAATTGATGCCCTCGTTGTGCTCGTTCTCCACCGCGTGGCCGTCTCGAGGGGCGATTCGGCCACACTAACGCCGCTCCCGTCGAGGGACAACGGCCGGGAGCGACGCCTCAGGGTCGCTCCTGCTCCTTGACGATCGCCACCGGGCAGGAGGCGTGCATGACGCAGTGCAGGCCGACGGAGCCGAGCTGCAGCCCGTCGAAGCCGCCCCGACCCCGGCGCCCCAACACGAGGAGCGCCGATTCCTCCGCGGCCTCGAGCAGGACCGGGGCCGGGGAGCCCCTCACCACGTCCACCACGACGTCGATCCCGGGCCTTGCGCCGAGTAGCTCCACGATCAGCTCTCCGAGAACTCGCCGCCGGTCCCGGATGGTCGCGAGGTCCGAGGTGCCCGGGGATGACGAAGAGACCGGATGCCATGCGCTCACCACCTGCAAGAGGGAATCCCCCCGCTCGGCTTCGGCCGCCGCCCATCGGAGTGCCCCTATCGACGAGGGGGACCCGTCGACCCCGACGACCACCCTGCCCGCGGTGCGTTCCGGCGGGAGGGGCCCTGCCTCGTATCCGCATACGGCCGTCACGATCCGTCTCACTCCGTCCGGCGCCGGACGACCATGACCGGGCAGTGGGCGTGCTGGGCGCAGTACTGGCTGACCGAGCCGAGGAGGAGGCCCCGGAAACCCCCCACCCCTCGGGAGCCCACCACCAGGAGCGACGCGTCTCGACTCGCCTCGACCAGGGCCGGAGCCGGCGAGGCCTCCGTCACGTGACACTCGACCACGGTGTCCGGCCACCGCTCCCGTGCGTACTGCACGGCCTCGTCGGCCATGAGCGTGGCAGCCATGGCGTAGTCCCCGCCCCCGATCGGGGCCATGGTCCCGAGGGGGACAGGGGGCATCCAAAGGACCCAGACGTCGAGCGCGGCCCCGAGGTGCGCCGCCTCTCGACCGGCCCACTCGAGTGCCCAGAGGCTCGGCGCCGAGCCGTCGATCCCGACGATCACGCGCCGCTCCACCTCCGCCTCGGCGCCCGATTCGTTGTCCTTGTCCTGCCACTCCGCCATCGGCGCCAACCGCCTCTCCCGTCGCTGGCGATCACTCCTTCTCTTCCGAGATGGTTGCAGTGTGCCCACGCCGGATCGGCGCGAGCAGGGCCAAACGTCCCGGCGGTCGCGCGAACCAAGGACCAAGGTCCCCGTCAAACAGGACCACTTTCCCTAATCGGGGGCGCCCATCTCGGCTTGGCTGTGGACACGAGGCCGACACGGCCGGCGACGAAGAGACAGGAGGCCGACATGGCCCGCAGCGCGACAGCACCCAAGGCAGCGAAGCCAGTTCCCGGCCGTCGGCCCCCGGGAGGCACTCCGCGTGGGGACCGGGCCGAGCGCGTCAATCCGGTCGACAGCCGTCCCGCATACTCGGTCAGCCCCTACCTCCTCGACGACATCACGCTGACGCGCGAGGAACTCCTGGCGGCGAGGGGCTACCGAAAGGGTGCGAGCTCGGAAAAGCGGGCCGCGTAGGCCCGGTAACCTCGTCCCGGAGAGGACGATGGCCGACCACCGACTGCGAATCTTGGCCGCCCTGGGCGGGAACGCGCTGATCCGGCGCGGGGAGCCTCCAGAGGCGGACATTCAGCAGACCCACGTGCACCAGGCCGTCTTGGGCATGCGCTCGGTGCTCCTCGACCACCAGGTGATCCTGACCCATGGCAACGGTCCCCAGGTCGGGCTCCTCGCGGCGGAGAGCGAGCGCGATCCGGCGCTCTCCCGTCCCTACCCCTTCGACGTCCTCGTGGCCCAGACCCAGGGGATGATCGGCTACTGGCTCGTCCAGGCATTGGAGAACGCCACGGAGGATCGTCTGGTGGCCGGCCTGGTCTGCCAGACATTGGTGCGCCCGGACGACCCCGCGTTCCTCTCCCCGTCGAAATTCGTCGGCCCGGGGTTCGACGAGCACGCGGCGGCGCAGCTGACGAGCGAGCGGGGTTGGACGATGAGCCGCGACGGCTCGTCGTGGCGGCGCGTCGTCGCCTCGCCGGATCCGGTCGCCATCATGGAGATGCCGTTGATCCGGCGCCTGGCCGACCACGACGTCATCCTCGTGTGCGGCGGAGGGGGCGGCGTGCCGGTGGTCACCGACTCCTACGGTCAGCTCCACGGGGTCGAGGCGGTGGTGGACAAGGACGCCACGTCCGCGCTGATCGCCGAGGAGGTCGAGGCCGACATGCTCCTCCTGCTCACCGACGTCGAGGCCGTCCAGCTCAACTTCGGGACGCCCGAGCCCAAGCCGCTCTCCCGCGCCACGGTGGCGGAGCTGCGGGCACAGGAATTCCCGGCAGGCTCGATGGGCCCGAAGGTGCAGGCCGCCTGCCGGTTCGTCGAGCACACGGGGCGTCCCGCCGCGATCGGCAGGCTCGACGACTGCGCCGAGCTGGTGAGCGGCACGAGGGGAACCACCGTCATCCCCTGACGCCGGTGGTGCGCTCGAGGGGCTACGGAGCCCCCGCCGCCGAGAGCGGCTCGGTTCCGGGCCTGCCCCAGCTCTCGCTCCGCGGACGCACGATGACGACCGTGCAGGGCGCGTGCATGACGCATTGGAGCCCGACCGAGCCCAGAGCGAGGCCGGCGAATCCGCCGATGCCGCGATCGCCGAGCACGAGAAGGGAGGCGTCGAGCGCCTCGTCGAGCAAGACCCTGGCGGCCGGCCCCTCGACGGCTGCCGACGAGAACTCGAGCCCGGAAGTCTCCTCAATCCCCTGGGCCAGGATGCCCCTCAACATGATCCGGCTCTCGAGCCCCTGGTCTCCGACCTCGCGTCTCGCTGCAGGCCATTCTTGAGCCGAGCTGGGTTCCCACGCCATCACGACCCGGAGCCGGGAGCCGGTGACCCGGGCGCGGTCCGTCGCCCACTCGAGGGCGCGAGTCGACCTCGCGGACCCGTCCACTCCGACGACGATCGTTGATTTCGCGTCCAACGTGAGACCTCTCTGTTCTCGGCTGCGAGCCTTCGACTAGCGCGTCCCGCCCCGACGCTCCCGGACGCGGGTGGCGTAGACGGCGGCCTCGGTCCGCCGCTCGACTCCCATCTTCATCAAGATGTTGGTCACGTAGTTTTTGACCGTCTTCTCGGCCAGGTACAGCGTGTCGGCGATCTGGCGGTTGGTCCTTCCCTCGGCGATGAGGTCCAGCACCTTGCGCTCCTGTGCCGTGAGCTGGGCGAGCAAGGGGTCCTCCTCCGTGCCCTCCCGCATCCGGTCGATGACCTTCTGCGTGAGCTTGGCATCGAGCAGGGAGCCGCCGCCGGCCACCTTGCGCACGTCGCCGATCAGGTCGGTCGAGCGGATCTCTTTCAGCAGGTAGCCGGAGGCGCCGGCCATGACGGCGCTCAGCATGGCTTCCTCGTCGGCGTACGACGTGAGGATGATGCAGGCGATCTCCGGGGCCTGCGAGCGGATCTCCCGGCACACCTCGATCCCGTTGCCGTCGGGCAGGCGCATGTCCAAGATGGCCACGTCGGGGCGGATCGCTGGTATCCGTCGCAGCGCCTCCTCCGCCGTCGAGGCCTCCCCGACGACCTCGATGTCCTCTGCCATGTCGAAGGCGGTGCGCAGGCCGCCGCGCACCAGCTCGTGATCGTCGAGGATGAAGATCCCAATGGTCATCCGAGTACCTACCCTCCCTGTGGCCGTGCGTCTCGACGACGGGCGCCGTTCTGAGGCCCATCGTGATGCGGGAGGGGACGGACGATCAACACGGGGCACCGAGCGTGCTCGGCACAGTACCGACCGACAGAACCGAGGAGCAGTCCCCGGAAGCCGCCGAGCCCCCGGGAGCCGATGACCAACAGGCGCGCCCCGGCGCTCTCCTTGACGAGTCCGGGCCCCGGGGCCTTCCGCTCGGTCACCCCGCGTGTCTCGACGCTCCAGTCGAGCTCTCCGGCGAGGCAGAGGGCCTTGTCCAATTCCTCACGCGCCGCATCTGCCAGTTGGTGGTAGTCGTAGGCGGCAAGGTGACTCGAAACCGGTGGAACATGCCAGAACGCGCAGACCTCGAGCGCCCCCCCGAGAACACGTGCCTGGGCGACCGCCCATCGCACGGCCTCGCTCGCCTGGTCCGAGCCGTCGACGCCCACGACGACGAGGTTCGGCACCGAGCCCGACTCCGCCTCCATTTCGCCACGCGCCTCCCGCGCCCGAAGCGCAAGGTTGGACTCCCTTGCCCGGGACTGGTCAGCTGGCACCCCATACCCCCTGCTCGAACTGTCGAAATGTTCGCCCGCACTCCCGCCCGCGATCAGGGTCAAAGGTCCCGACCGGACCAGCCGGAGGGCGGAACGGCGGCAGCCAGGACGCCCGGTCCCCACACGGCGATCCGCGACGGGCTTGGATAGGGGGCCATGCTCGTCCTGGTCGAGGTCCTCGCGGTGGCGTTCGGCCTGGTCAATGGGGTGCACGACGCGGGCAACGCCATCGCCGCACCGGTGGTCACCAGAGCGTTGCGGCCGGGATCGGCGGTGACGTTGGCGGCCGTCTTCCACGTCGTCGGCGCACTCACGGTCGGCGTGGCCGTGGCCACGACCGTGGCCGGGATCGTCGACGTGCCGGGCGGGCGGCTGCTCGTCGTCGTGGGTGCCGCCCTGACCGGGGCGCTCATCTGGAACCTGGTCACCCTCTGGTGGGGATTTCCGTGCAGCTCCGGCCACTGCCTCGTGGGCGCGTTGGCGGGGGCGGCCTTCGCCGAGGCCGGGTCGGGCGCGGTCAACTGGGGCGGCTTCGACGGCTTTCGCCCTGTCGGCGTGATCGGCGTCCTCGTGTGGCTGGCCGTCTCGACCGCGGTCGCGTTCCCGCTCGCGGCCGGCCTCGTGCGGCTCGGGCGCCGCGAGCTGCGTCGCGCACGGGCCTCCGTCGCGACCCCGGTGCGCCACAGCGAATGGTTGACCTCCGCCGCGCTCGCCTTCGCACACGGATCCAACGACGCCCAAAAGACGATGGGGGTGATGGCCCTGGCCTTGGTGGCCGGCGGCAAGCTGCACGTCTTTGGGGTCCCCTTCTGGGTGGCGATCGTGTCCGCAGCCGCACTCACGGTCGGCACTGCACTCGGGGGCTGGCGCGTGGTGAGGACGCTGGGCCGGCGCATCTACCCGATCACCGCGTTCGACGGGCTCGTGAGCCAGGGCTCGTCGACCGTGATCGTCGTGGCCGCCTCCCTCGCCGGGGCGCCGGTCAGCACGACCGACGTCGTCGCACCCTCGGTGGTCGGCGTCGGCGCGGGAAGCCGCTGGCGCCACGTCCGCTGGACCGTGGTGGAGGCGATCGGCATCTCGTGGCTGGTCACGCTGCCGGTGAGCGCCCTGCTCGCCGCGGCCGCGCTGCCGATCTGGAGGGCGGCATGAGGCCGTTGCGCCGCTGGTTCCTGCCGGCCCCCTCCAACGTGGTGGAGCTCCTCGTCGCCCAGGGACGCGTGACGGTCGAGGGGATGGAGGCCTTCGAGAGGTGGGCAGACGGGCAGCCGGGAGCCGTCGACCAGGTCCGCGAGCTCGAGCACCGGGCCGACGATGCCCGCAAGGCGGTGCAGCGGGAGGTCCGGACGGCGTTCGTGAGCGAGGTCAGCCCGGAGAACGCCTTTGACCTCTCCCAGCGCCTGGACGAGATCATCAACGCCGCCAAGAACCTGGTCCGCGAGGCCGACGTCTTGGACATGCCCCCCGACCCACCGACCAGCGAGATGGCCCACCTCGCCGCTCAGGGCGTCCACTCCCTGGTCAGCGCCATCGGCAAGCTCGGAGATTCCCGAGGCGCCACGGTCGACGCGGACGCGGCCATCAAGGCCCAGCGCCGGATCGAGCACGTGTACCGCCGGGCCATGTCCGATCTGCTCGAGGTCGACGATCTCCGCGAGGTGACGGGGCGTCGGGAGCTCTACCGGCGCTGCGTGCGCATGGGCGACCGGATCAACGCCGCCGCCGACCGCATCTGGTATGCGGTGGTGAAGGAGGGCTGACGCCCCGCCACTCGGGCACGACGGGCCGCGCTAAGCACTACTGCTGGTAGCGCTCCACCACGTCGGGACCCCGGGTCGTCGCCGCATCGGGGTCCAACCCGGCGGCCCTCCGGGCACGTCTCTGTCGCAGGAGGTCGTAGCACTGGTCCAGCGAGACCGCCAAGGCGTCGAGGCGAGCCTGCTCCTGGGAGGCGAGCGGCTCGGTCCGGGAGGCGTTCTCGAGCTGATGCTCCTCGTGGGCGAGCTGGTTGATGGTCTCGATGATGTCGGCGTCGGCCACGTCCAACCTCCCATTTGCCGGTCGGACCACGCTACCGCCCGAGGTCCCCGGGCCCGACGGCCCGTGCCCGCCAGCCCGACCCTCAGTAGCCGGGACCGTGGTCCAGTATCCGGCGCGGACTGCCGACGAGCATGGTGTCGATCTGCTCCTCGGTGATCCCACGCTCGAGCATCAACGGCAGGACCTCGCGGCTGATGTGGAGGTAGTGCCAGTTCGGCTGGTTCCTGGCAAGCATCTCGTCGTCGAACCAGTCGATGTGACATGCGGCGTCGTGCGACAGGACCATCCGCTCCGTCCACCCCCGGGCGCAGAGGGCGGCGACCGTGTCCACCCGCTCCGACGTCGGGCAGTAGGCATCCACCCCGAACCGGTCCATACCGAGCGTCGAGCCCGCCGCGGCCAGCTCCTCCAGGTAGCCCAGGTCGGTGGAGTCGCCCGAGTGCCCCACCACGACCCTTTCGAGGTCGACCCCCTCCTCGCCGAACACGCGCTGCTGGTCGAGGCCCCGGCGTGAGCGGGAGTCCGTGTGGGTCGATATCGGCAGGCCCGTCCTTCGATGCACCCGGGCGACGGCGCGCAGGACTCGCTCCACCCCCGGGGTGAGCCCCGCCTCGTCCGTCGCGCACTTGAGGATGCCGGGGCGAACCCCGGTTCCCGCGATCCCCTCCTCGATGTCGTGGAGAAAGAACTCGTCGAGCGCGTCGACATGGGTGGGCTGCATCGCCGCGGTCCGCAGGTCGAAGTAGTGGGGCAGGTCGTTGTAGGTGTAGAGGCCGGTGGCCACGACAATGTGCAGACTGACCTGTGCCGCGACCTCCCGCACCAGCTCGATGTCCCGCCCGAGGCCGACGACCGTCAGATCCACGATCGTCCCGACCCCCGCGTCGGCGAGCCGCTCCAGGCGCTCCACGGCGCCGGCGATCCGCGCCTTTCGGTCCCATCCCGTCGGCCAGTTGGCCGCCACCTCCGGGGATCGCACGAACACGTGCTCGTGCATCAGGGTGACGCCCAGGTCCGACGGGGCGACGGGTCCCCTCACCGTGTCGATCACCTGGCCCCCTCTCTCGCGATCCCTCCGTGGCCCGGCTGACGCTACCGTCTGTCCCGCCATGAGCGGGAGAGCGGCCACGGCAGGCGCAGGGCGATGAGCGCGTCCGGGAAGCCGACGGCAAGGCGGGTCGCGGTCGACGCCATGGCCGTCGTCGTCCACCCCGACGGCGGCGCCCTGGCCGACGGGGCGGCGCAGGAGGCCGCCGGCGTGCTGCGCGAGGCGGTAGCCGAGCGAGGACGAGCCCATGCCATGTTCGCGACCGGCAACTCCCAGCTCGCGATGGTCGAGCGCCTGGTCGAGCTCGAGGACGTCCCGTGGTCGAGGACGACGATCTTCCACATGGACGAATACGTGGGCATGGGCCCGGACCACCCCGCCAGCTTCCAGAGGTGGATCCAGGAACGGATCTCCGAACGCGTGCACCCGGGCGCCGCCCACTACCTGGACGGGTTGGCCGAGCCGGCGACCGAGTGCGACCGCTACGCGGAGCTCCTGCGGAGGATGCCACTCGACCTGTGCTGTCTCGGGGTGGGTGAGAACGGCCACCTCGCCTTCAACGATCCGCCCGCGGCCGATTTCCACGACCCCATGCGGGTCAAGGTGGTGGAGCTCGACGGCGCCTGCCGGAGGCAGCAGGTCGGAGAGGGCCACTTCCCCGAGTTGGCGCAGGTTCCCAACCTGGCCCTCACCGTCACGATCCCGGCGCTCCTGTCGGCGACACGCGTGCTGGCCGTGGTACCCGAGCGCCGCAAGGCGGCACCGGTCAAGGCGGCGCTCGAGGGTCCGGTGTCCACGGCCTGTCCCGCCTCGGTCCTGCGGACGCGGGGGAACGTCACGGCACACCTCGACCACGAGTCTGCGAGCCACGTCCACCTCCTCTGACCAGCCGGCCGTGACCTTTGGCCCTTGCCCCTCTCCGACAGGGGGCAGCAGCATGGCTCGTCGCACCCCAGGAGGTCTGGGTCCGAGCACATTGGAGGTCGGGGAATGCAACAGCGAGCGGGGGCCGACCGGGAGCGGATCGTCGTGGGCGTCGACGCCTCCGAAGAGGCCAGGGGTGCGTTGCGCTTCGCCAAGAGGTATGCGCTGCTCACGGGGGCGAAGCTCGAGGTCGTCCACGCCTGGCACGTGTCCGACGAATACGCCTGGATCCAGTCCCTTCCGCCGCCCGCAGGCCCGACGGACGTCGCCCGCAAGGCGCTGGTGGACGTCGTCGACGACGTCATCGGGCCGGATGCGCCTTCGCTCGAGGTGGAGAGCAAGGTGGTCGAGGGCCATGCCGCGAAGGTGCTCGTGGACGCCGCCAGGGGTGCCGACCTGCTCGTGGTCGGCAGCACCGGGTTCGGTGGCTTCGACGGGCTTCTCCTCGGATCGGTGAGCCAGCAGTGCGCGGCCCACGCCCCCTGTTCCGTGGTGATCGTCAGGGACGGACAAGAGGGATAAGACTGCGGCGCGGAGGAGGATCGCCTCTGGAAGGTGGGCCTCGGGAGGGACCATGACGCACCTGATCGACAGCTTCGAGCACGAGGGTTGCCTCCTCGGCTACGAGGTGCACGGCCAGGGGTCGCGCACCCTCGTCTACATGAACGCCCTGCTCTTCGATGCCGGCATCAACCGGAGGATGGCGGAGGAGCTCGCCCGCCACGGCCACCGGGTGGTCCTGCTCGACCTGCTGGGCCACGGCCACAGCAGCAAGCCCCGGAACCAGGTCCGGTACCGGATGGACCTCTACGCCCGCCAGGTGCTCGCCCTCCTCGACGCCCTGGGCCTCGACGAGGCAGTGATCGGCGGGCCGTCGCTCGGTGCCAACACGAGCCTGTTCGCCGCCGTCCAGGCGCCCGAGCGGGTCCGGGCCCTGATCCTCGAGATGCCGGTGCTCGAGTCGGCGGTGCCGCCGACCGGTGGGCTCCTCCTCGGGTGCCTCGGCGCCCTGCGCGGCGCCCACCCGGTGCTGCGCCTGACGGCGGACACGATGCGGCACGCCCCCCGCACCGGGCTCGGGCCGCTCGACAGCCTCCTCAACGCGGCGTCGATCGACCCCGACGTCGTCGAGGCGATGCTGCGCGGCCTGATGGCCGGCCCCATCGCCCCGACCTACGACGAGCGCCGGTCGATACGGTCCCCAGCCCTCGTCCTCGGCAACCGCTACGGGCTGTTCCACCCCTTCACCGACGCCAAGAGCCTCGCCGCACAGCTCCCGAACGCCCAACTCGTGCATACCCGGTCGCCGCTGGAGCTCCGGATGAGGCCGAAACGGCTGGCCGCGATCATGGGGGCGTTCCTCGACGACGCGTGGACGGAGGGCGGCGTGGGGCCGGGCCGGGCGAACGAGGCGGCGTCCTCGTAGCGGAAGGTGGGCGGTGGATGACCTTGCCCGTCTCGTTCCTCGGGAGGACGTCGACGAACTCGACGTCGCGGGGCGTCTTGAACCGGGCGAGGCGCTGACGAACGAACGCCCTCACCTCGGCGGCAGACAGATCGCTGCCGGGGCGCCGCACGACCAGGGCCCGAAGGCGCTGGCCGAATTCGGGGTCGGGCACCCCGACCACGGCCGCCTCGACGATCGCGGGATGGCTGGCGAGCAGATCCTCGACTTCTTGCGGGTACACATTCTCACCACCCGACACGATCATGTCGTCCTCGCGACCGTCGACGAACAGGCGACCGAGCTCATCGCGATGCCCGAGATCGCCGGTGGCGGCCCACCCGTCCGCCACCGGGCAGTGGTCCCCGCTGGTGTAGCGATCGAGGAGCAGCCGGTTGCGCACCAGGATGCGACCGGTCCGGCCTCGCTGCACCGGGACGCCGTCCTCGTCGACGATCCTGAGCACGGTCCCTGTCGGCGGCAGCCCGGCGGTACCCGGGGCGGCGCGCAGGTCGGCGGGTGTGGCGATCGACGCCCAGGCCGCCTCGGTCGAGCCGTAGACGTTGTAGAGGATGTCGCCGTAGGCGTCCATGAACCGGAGCGCGAGGTCGCCGCGGAGCGCCGAGCCGCTGCTCGCGACGATTTCGAGCGAGGACGTGTCGCAGGCTCGGCGCTTCTCGATCGGTAGCTCGAGGATTCTCTGGAGCATGACGGGCACGACCACGAGGACCCGGACCCGGTGGCGCTCGACGGCGGCCAGCACCGCCTCGGGGTCGAAGCGCCGCTGCAACACGAGGGTGGCCGACAGACCGATCCCGATCCCGAGGGTTCCGAGCCCCCAGGCGTGGAAGAGGGGGGAGGAGATCAACATGACGTCGCGGAGGCGGAACGGGATGCGCGCCAGCAGGCCGATCACCGCGTCGAGCTCCCTCGACACTCCCCTCGACGCCCCCCGGGGTGCTCCGGTGGTGCCGGAGGTGAGCACGACGTAGCGGGTGGAGGGCCGTGGGGCCAGTCGCAGTCGCCGCTGCGCCCCGTCCGCGACGAGCTCGTCGAGGGTCGGCGCAGCGGCCGAAGCGACCGTCGGCGAGGTGGCCTGCGTGGAAGGCCAGGCGACGATTCGACGCAGGTCCCCGCCCAGAGACTCGGCGACCGCTCCGCCGAACTCCTCGTCGTAGACGATCCCCGTCGCGCCCTCCGAGGTGAGCACGTGGGCGAGCTGGGGTCCGGCCCACGACGTGTTGATGAACAGGACGTCGGAGCCAAGGCTCGAAAGGGCCGCCATGGCCTCGACGAATCCGCCGTGGTTGCGACACAGCAGCGCCACCCGGTCGTGGGGACCGACGCCGCGTCGCGCCAGCCCCGCGGCAAGCGACTGCGTCCTCGAGCTCAGCTCGGAGAAGGCGAGGGTGCCGCGCTCGTCGACCAGCGCCGGCAGCGAACCGAAGCGCGCTGCGCCGATGCTGAAGGCCGCGGCTGCACTCGGTCCATCTTGGAGCAGCGCCAGGCCGGCCCGGGCCGCGACATCCGGCCGCACGGGCCGCGCCAGTCCGGTACCCACGAGCACCTTCGCCGCATCGACGGTCCCGACCCGCCCCAGCGGACCGACCCGGGCCGAGAGCCATTCGCCGAGGCACCTGACGGCGCGCCCGACGCGTGCGGGACCGGAGCCCTCCGCCACGGTCAACGGCCCGGTCCTGCCAGTTCCACCAGCCCGCGAAGGTCGGACGCGATGCCCTCGGCGACCACGCCCACGTCGGGAGTGCTGTCGTAGTCGCCGGTCACGCCAAACGCGAGGCGGCCGTTGTACGAGATGATGGCCGTGCCGACACGGAAGCCGTGGGTGATCGGCACGAAGGGCCGGTAGTCGACCATCTCGCGACCGAGGCAGTACAGGGGAAACTGCGGTCCCGGCACGTTGGTCGTCACGGTGTTGACCGAGCGCTGCGCCATCTGATGCTCCGCCCGCACGGCGAGGCGGCTGACCGTGCCGAGGAGCATTGGCGGTGCCAGGTCGGCGGCCCGGGAGACGGTCTCGCCGGCCTCCGCCATGTGAGACGCCTTGAGCTCGGTCATCTGCCGGCGGACCGCCTCCAGACGCTCGAGTGGGTTCCCGAGGTGCACGGGCAGCTCCAGCAGCAACGCCGAAACCCGATTGCCGGAGGCGTCGGGGGCACCGTCGTCGCGCACCGACACCGGCACCAGCGATCGCACGACCGCCCGGTCGGGATCGTCGCCGTGGCGCACGAGCAGCTCGCGATAGCCGGCGCTCACGGAGGCGAGGACCACGTCGTTCACGGTGCCGCCAAACGCCTCTCGGATCGCCTTGACGTCGCTCAGGGGGACGCCGCAGTGCGCCCAGGTGCGGTGGGATCCGATCGTGCCCTCGATGGAGGTGCGCGGGGTCGGCGACAGGCGACGACCCATGCGCACGACCCCCACCGCCGTCTCCCCGACTCGTTGCAGGGTCCCCATCGGATGCGCGACCAGGGAGGGGAGGTGCCAGGCGCCGCTCGCCATGTCGGCCGCCAGGCCCGTCCAGGCGCCGACGGTTTTCGCCACCGCGGAGGGCTCCGGCCGTGGCGCCCACGCCAGCGGAGGCTCCAGCTCCACGACCGGCTCGGCGTCCAGCGTGGCCGTCAGCAGCTCCACGCCAGCGATGCCGTCCACCATGCTGTGGTGGACCTTGTAGACGAGCGCCCATTTGGCGTCGGGGAGACCCTCGACCAGCCACGTCTCCCACAGCGGCCGTTGGCGGTCGAGGGGTTCCGACATCAGCCCGCCCATGAGCCGGCACAGCGCCGCGTCATCCCCGGGACTCGGCAGCCGGGTCTGGCGGACGTGGTAGTCGAGCCGGAATTGCGGGTCGTCGGCCCAGATCGGGCGTCCGAGCTCGAGCGGCACCGGGCGCACCCTCTGGCGGTACCGGGGAAGCCGGTGGAGGCGCGACTCGAGGAGCGCCGCGAGCTCCTCCGGCTGCACCGCTGGCCCTTCGAACACCGACATCCCCGCGATGTGGAGGTGGGCGACGCCATCGTCGAGGTGCAGGAACTCTGCGTCGAGAGCGCTCAGCCGGTCCGTCACCGGACTCCCTCCCAGTACGGCCGGCGCAGCTCTCGCTTGAGGGGCTTCATGGCCCCCGAGAGCGGGAGGGGCTCCGTCCGGAACTCCACGGACTTGGGCACCTTGTAGCCGGCGATGGTCCGGCGCGCGTGCTCCTGGATCTCCTCTGCCGTGACGACCGCGCCCTCCCGCGGGACCACGACCGCATGGACCTGCTCACCCCAGACGGGATGCGGGATCCCGATGACCGCGACCTCGGCGACCGCCGGGTGCGTCGAGATGGCGTTCTCCACCTCGATCGAGTACACGTTCTCCCCGCCGGTCACGATCATGTCGTTGACCCGATCTACCAGGTAGAGGTACCCGTCCTCGTCGAGGTAGCCCTCGTCGCCGGTGTGGTACCAACCGCCCTCGAAAGCTGCCTCGGTGTTCGAGGGGCGGTTCCAGTACTCGAGCATGAGGTTGCCTCCCCTGGCGCAGACCTCGCCCCTCTCCCCGGCCTCGAGCACAGCACCTCCCTCGTCCTGAATGCGCAGGTTGACGCCGATGACGGGCCGTCCCGCCGAACGCAGCACGTGCCCGTCACGATGGTGATCCGCGTCCGTCATGATCGTGAGGACCGAGGCGCACTCGGTCATCCCGTAGCCCTGCCAAAGTCGCACGTCGGGCAACGTCGTGCGGATCCTGTCGAGCAGGGCTTGCGGCATGGGCGAGGCGCCGTAGACGAGGTCCTTGAGAGACGCCAGCCGCTCCGGCTCGAACCCCGGATGATCGAGGAGCATGGCGATCATGGTGGGCACCATCGTCGTCCAGTTGACCGCGTAGCGCTCGATCAGGTCCATCGCGCCCGAGGGGTTGTAAAGGGGAAGGAAGACCGACGTCCCGCCGACGCCGGGGATGCCGAGCACGGCCGCCATCGACGCCGCGTGGAACATGGGGGTCTGGTGCAGGTAGATGCGGGACGCGTCGAAGCCGAGGGCCATGGCGATGTGGTAGAGGTTGAGCAGCTCCGCCCGCTGGCTGAGCAGGGCCCCTTTGGCGAGCCCGGTCGTCCCTCCGGTGTACATGAGCACGACCGGCTCCTCCTCCTCGGGCTCCTCGGGCAGCGTCGGCACCGCCGCGGCGAGGAGGTCCTCGTAGCGCAGGTCGTGTGGAGCGTCGCTCTCGCCGATGAGGACGATCTTGCGCAAGGGCAGGTCCTCGCGCACCTCGGCGACGCTGCGTTCGAGATGCTCGGCAAAGAGCCCGTCGACGAAGACGACCTCCGTTCCCGAGTCGGCGAGGATGAATTGCAGCTCCTGACCGGCCAGCCGGAGATTGAGCGGGTTGACGACCCCCGCCCCCAAGAAGCCGGCGTGGTACAGCTCGAGGAACTCGTGCCCGTTGGCGGCCATGACGGCGAACCGGGCACCGCGCCGGACCCCGAGCTCCCGGCGCAGCGCGTCGCACAATCGGAGCACCCGCTCGCCGTGCTCCTCGTAGGTCGCGTGGTAGGCGCCGTCGTGGATGGCCATCCTCCGGGCGTTCAACTCGAAGGCCGGCAGTAGCATCCGGTGGCCGACTAGCTCCTTCATGATCCCCCGCCTTTCGCCCGGCTCCCCGATAAGATTGCCAACACGCCGGCTGGTGGGGAGCACGGCTCAAAGGGGGAGGGTATCTCTGCTGTCTAGGCCACCGACCTGGCTCGAGCGGCTCGCCGCCCGGTACGACCGGGATGTGTTCGAGCCGCACGGGGGGAGGGCACGGATCCGTCTCGCGCGCGACCGACGGAGAGACGTGGGACGCCGTCGTGAGAGATGGCACGGCGAGACCTGCGCCACCGGCAGGTACCGCCGACGCGATCCTGTCGAGCGACCCCGCGACCTGGCGGTCGATCGCCGGCGAACGAGGCGACGGCGTGCGGGCGTACCTGACCGGCAACCTCCTCGTCCGCCACAATCTGCAGGCGGGGATCGGGTTCCTCGCCGCCACCGGCGGCCAGGACTCGCCCGGCCGGCTCCGGTTCCGGACGGTCCGCACCCGGCGCGCCCGGCTGTCGACCGTCGAGTGCGGCAGCGGGCCGGCCGTCGTGACCATCCACGGGCTCGGCGGCACCAAGGTGTCCTTCCTGCCGACCGTGGTCGAGCTCGGCGAGAGGTTCCGCGTGGTCGCGGTGGACCTCCCCGGCTTCGGGGATTCCGACAAGCCGATCGGCGCGAGCTACGACGCCCGGTTCTTCGCCGACTCCGTGGTCGACCTCCTGGACGCGCTGGGAATCGACCGGGCCCACCTCATCGGCAACAGTCTCGGGGGTCGCGTCGCGCTCGAGGTCGGCCTCTCGCACCCCGACCGCGTCGACCGGCTGGTCCTCCTGTGCCCGTCCCTGGCGTGGCTGCGGGACCGCACCTGGGCGCCGCTCGTCCGGCTCACCCGGCCGGAATTGGCCCTGGTGCAGCCGACCCCCCGGCCGGTCCTCCGGGCCATCGTTCCCCGGCTCGTCCCGGGCGCGACCCGGGGCTGGGTGAAGGTCGGGGTGGACGAATTCCTCCGGGCCTACTTCCATCGGGGCGGGCGGGTGGCGTTCTACGCCGCGGCGCGCCAGATCTACCTGGAGGAACCCCACGGCAAGCGCGGCTTCTGGACCCGCCTCCGCGGGCTCGAGGCCGACTCGCTCTTCGTCTGGGGCCACCGCGACCGGCTCGTGCCCAAGGCCTTTGCCCGGCACGTGAGCGATGCCCTACCCGGGTCCCGGCACCTGGAGCTCGACTGTGGGCACGTGCCGCAGATCGAGCGCCCCCACCAGACCCACGCCGCCGTGGCCGACTTCCTCCTCGGTGCGGTCCCGGCGCTCGACCGCACCGGGACCGCCCTCAGCGATCGACCGAGCCCTCGCCGGGTTGCGGTTGGCTGAGCCAGCGGTCCAAGAACGCGTAGGCGACGTCGCCGTGCCAGCGGTGGTCGCCCTCGAAGACGTCGTGGACCAGCCGGTCCCCCACCCCGAGCTGCCCGTAGAGCAGGCGCAGGGTCGCCATCGTCTCCTCGGCGGCGGCCAGCGGAAAGATCAGGTCCTCCGTCCCGGTGACGGCAAGCAGCGGTCGGGGCGCCACGAGGGCCGCGACGTCGACGTGCTCGAGCTGACCGAGCATGCCCGGTAGCACCTGGGACCCGCACATGTTCCACGGGACCCGGTGGGAGGCGCTCCACGAGGAGAGGTAGCCGCTCACCGCGGTCGCGGCCACCCGATCGTCCACGGCGGCGAGGAACAGCGCCATCGTGCCTCCGTAGGAATGTCCGCAGACCCCGATCCGGCCACGGTCCACGAGCGGATGCCTCTCCAGCACGTCGAGGCAGCGCATCATGTCCCAGAGGTTCTGGGTGAGCGGGCTCCACCCGTCCATGACGGCGTGCACGAGGTTGGTGTCGCACGCGTAGTGGTCCGGCGGGTTCCAGTCCGCCCGCTCGCCGAAGCAGCGCAGGTCCGGCGCCAGGACGACGTGGCCGCGCAGCGCCAGCTGGTGCGCGTAGTCGCCGCCGGGCGTCTCCGTCTCGACCAGGCCGCAGGCGTGGTCCTTGCCCGGGCCGTGCCCGTGGATCGCGAGCACCGCGTCCCCCGGCACCTCCCGGCTCTCGGGCACGAGGAGGTACGCCGGCACCGACATCGCCGCCTCGGTGTCGAACACCACCTTGTCCCGGCGATAGGCCCCGCAGGGGACGCTGTCGAGCGTCTCGAACCGGGGATCGACGGGCTCGGGAAGGCGCCCGAGGAGATGCTCCAGCCGCTCGGAGCAGCGTTGCCGCCATTGCGGCCATTCCCCGAGCCGCGCCGCCGTCAGCGTGTCGGGCACCTCCGTGGCCATGAGGCGGACCATCCACGCGTACCAGGGGGAGTAATTGCGAGCAGGTGCGTCGATCATCGGCCCGATCGTGACATCTCCTGGGCGGGGCCGTCGACGCCGGCGGGGCCCGCGGCCGCCGGGGACGGTCGACGAGGAGTTGAGCGCCGACGCCTCCGGGGCCACACTGGTCCGGTGAAAGTCGACTCCGCCCTCGAGGTGCGGCCGTTGTCCCCGCTGATCGGCGCCGAGATCGGTGGGGTGGAGCTCTCCGGCTCACTCGACGAGGCCACGATCGCGGGCATCCGCAGCGCGCTCAACGAGCACCACGTCCTCTTCTTCCGGAACCAGAGCCTGAGCCCGCAGGCGCAGGCCGCCTTTGCCGGGCGCTTCGGCGAGGTCACCGAGGCCCATCCGGTGCTGCCGGCCATCGAGGGCAGCCCCCAGGTGCTGGCGATCGACAGCCGCGAAGACCGGGCGGCCTGGTGGCACACCGACGTGACCTTCGTGCAGAACCCGCCGTTCGGGTCGATGCTCTACATGCTCGAGTGCCCGCCGGTCGGTGGCGACACGATGTGGTGCAGCCTCGAGGACGCCTACGACGGCCTGTCCGCCCCGGTGCGGGCACTCTGCGACCAGTTGATCGCGGTGCACTTCGATCCGTGGTTCGCGGCGGACGTGGATGCCCGGAACGGGTACGAGTGGGACGGCGTCCACCATGAGAGGCTGCTGCCGGCGGTGCACCCCGTGGTCCGGACGCACCCGGAGACGGGGCGCAACGGCCTCTTCGTCAACCGCCACTTCACGCAGACCATCCTCGGCCTGTCCGAGGTCGAGAGCGCCTCGGTCCTCGAGATGCTCTACCGGCACTGCGAGAAGCCGGAGTACACCTGCCGCTTCCACTGGGAGCCGGGGTCACTGGCGTTTTGGGACAACCGGGCGACGCTGCACTACGCGCTCGACGACTACGGGTCCGAGCGCCGCTTCGCCCACCGGGTCACGATCCGCGGGGACGTGCCCTTCGGACCGGCCCAGCCCCGCCGCGCCTGACCGAGACCGGCTGGCCCCGGGCGCGCTCAGCCCACCGGGAGCGGCTGCCAGTTCTGCGTGACCACCCAGCAGGTGCCCTGGGTCTTCCCGCTCGAATAGACGTAGCACTGCGACGACGGCGGCACGTTGTTGTGCAGCTTCACCACCCGGTACTGCGACGGCCCGTAGTACTTGTTGGGGCCGTAGGTCAGGTCGGGGCTCAACGCACCGGGGAAGTTCTTGATCGTGGCCATCGCCTTGACGAACGTACGGCGGTTGAGGTCGGGCCCCGCCCTCTGCGCAGCCAGGGCGAAGAGGCGGATCGCCTGGCACCACGACATGATCGGGCCCTGGCTGTCGATGTAGTTGTTGGTCTGCCCGGGGTTCGGCTTGGGATAGGCCTTGACCCACGTCTCGTAGCAGCTCCGGGCTCCGGGGATGTAGCCGCCCTGACTCGGGGACACGGGCTCGTCGATGCCCCCGAGCGTCAGCGTGGTCACCCCTTCCTGGCCGTCGAGCACCTGCTCGTAGGGGACCGGGATGAGGCCGAGCGCGCTCCCGACCGACGATCCGTAGTCGCTCAGCAGCAGACGCGGGTAGTACTGCTGGTCGGCCTGGGCGGCCAGCACGGGGAAGAAGACGTTGAACGGGATCAGCGGGATGACGGACTGGACGCCGGCCGATTTCAGCCGCTGCACGGCGAGCGGCGCCTCGGTGTTGGTCTGGGAGGTCTCGTTGGGGTCCGCCACGATCGTCTCGGTGACCGGGTTGGTCACCCCCGCTCTTTCCAGGTCCGGCAGCAATGCCTGCTTGAGCGCGGCCTGGTCGCTCGGGTCGTCGCCGGCGATGATCCCGACCTTCTTTCCGGCCAGCTGGCCGGACGACAGGCCCCAGTTGACCAGGGCCTGGATCAGCTCGGACTGGTCCACCGCCGTCCACCACAGGTAGGGGGCGCCCTGCTTTGTCCAGGAGGTGACCGTCGACCACTCCCCGATCATGGGCGTGTGCCCCTCCTGAGTGATGCAGAGCTGGTTGACCCCCTCCCACGTGCCCAGGCCGTCGATGACCGCGAAGGCCGCCGGGGACCCCTGCGTCCAGTTCTTGCAGAGGGCCCGCATCTCCGTCTCGTTGGTCGGGTCGAAGTAGCTGATGATCGGATTGATCTTCCGCCCGTGGATGCCGCCGCCCTTGTTGATCTGGTTGACGTAGACGTGGATGACCTGGGACTGCTGGCTGTACTCGATGTCGGTCGCGAAGCCCTCCTTGTTGGCGAGGCTCGAGAGGGCGACGACGGGGAAGACGACGTTGATCTTGTTGCCCACGATGCCCCGGGTGCTCGTGCTGGCGCCGTCGAGGACCGCCGTGGGGCTGGAGGAGCCGCCCGACCCGGAGGAACCCTGCCCGCTCGCCGCCGGCGAGCCCGGCGAGAGCACGGCCCACACGAGCGTGCCGCCGATCACGGCGACGACGGTGCCGATCGTGCGCACCTGCATCGCGATCGGGCGGCGCCGCAGACGCCGCCACCCTCTCGGGATGGCCGCCAGCGGGTTCCAGCGCCAATGGAATCGGCCTTCGGTCACGGTGTCCCCTCTCCGTCAGTTCCGGGCCGGTTGCGCTCCGGGCGGTGCGGCCCCGAGACGGCCAGGGCCTCCTCGCTCGCGCCGAGATAGGCGGCCAGTGCGCGGGGATCCTCCCGGATCGTCTCGGGCGTTCCCTCGGCGACGACGGTGCCGAGCTCGAGCACGACCACCTTGGAGCACAACTGGAAGACGAGCGGCACGTCGTGCTCGACGAGCACGATGGTGGTGTCCGCGATCTCGCGCAGTCTCCGCAGCAGGGGCACGAAGGCCTCCGCCTCGCGCTGGGCGATGCCCGCCGTCGGCTCGTCGAGCAGCAACAACCGGGGCTCGGCCAGGACGATGGAGGCCAGATCGACCACCCGGCGCGTGCCCGTGGAGAGCTGGGCGACCCGGTGATGGCGGAACCGCTCGAGGCCGAAGGCTTCGATGACCCGACCCACCGCCTCGCGCTTGGCGCGCTCGGACCGTCGGGCCCAGGGAAGGTGCAGGGTGGAAGAGAGGACGCCGGTCGGGCGGCGGGCGTCCTCGCAGAGCAGCAGCACGTCGAGCACGGCGAGCTCCGGGAACAGCCGGCAGTCCTGGAACGACCGGATCACCCCCACCGACTGGCGCTCCTCCGGGAGGTACTCGACGAGCTCCTCTCCGTCGACCCTGATCGAACCGTCCTGCGGGGTGACCAGGCCGGAGATCGCGTCGAGCAGTGTCGTCTTCCCCGACCCGTTGGGCCCGATGAGCCCCACGATGGACCCGGGCTCCGCCCGGAGCGAGACGCCCTGGACGGCCTTGACGCCGCCAAAGTGCACGTGGAGCCCGTCGACCTCGAGGAGGGCGGATGCGGAGCCGGGACTCACGGCAGCGGACCGCCGAGCCGGGCCCCGACGCCGGCCACGCCCTCGAGTGGGAGCTCGCCGGACCCCCGCTGGCCGGCACCCCCGGAGCGGATCTTCCCCCCCCAGTAGCGGACACCGCTCGTGACGAGGTCGCCCAGCTGCTCGAGGATCTGGGCGAGACCTCCCGGCAGGTAGAGGATGAAGGCGAGCAACCCCACCCCGCTCGTCAGGAACTCGATCGTGCTCGACGGTCCGAAGATCGCGGGCAGCCCTTCGAGGTAGAGCGCACCGAGCACGGCTCCGGGGATCGAGCCCAGCCCCCCGATCACGACCATCGAGACGACGAGGAAGGAGAACGTCGGATCGAATCCCGTGACGTCGAAGCGCTGCAGGGCGAACGCGTAGCACACCCCCGCGTAGCCGGCCATGAAGCCCGAGAGCGCGAAGGCGAGGATCTTGGTGCGGACGACGGGGATCCCCATGGCGGCCGCGCCGACCTCGTTGTCCCGCACCGCCACGAGCCGCCGGGCCAGTCCCCGATCCCTCCAGGTGCGCACCACGACGATCGAGACGACCAGCACGCCGAGGGAGAACCAGGCGAAGGCCTGCTCCGACCCCAGGTTGATCCCGAGGAAGCTCGGCCGGCTGACGAGCGTGGAGAGGGGGTCCGGGAGTCCTGTGCACAGCCGCTTCCCGATGCCCGGGACGGTCCAGCACGGCGTGTTGAGCACGGTCTGCTGCATCAGGATGGCAAAGCCCAACGTCGTGACGGCGAGGTAGAGGCCCGGCATGCGCAGCGCCGGCAGACCCACGATCACCGCGACGACGGCGGTCACGAGCCCGGCGAAGGGCAACAGCAGCACCAGCGGGACCGAGCTGCCGAGATGCGCCGCCATCACGGATCCGACGGCCACCAAGGCAAACTGCCCGAGCGACACCTGCCCGGCCCAGCCCGTAAGGATCGTGAGCGACAGCGCGATCACCGCGAAGATGCAGATCTGCGACATCAACAGGCTGTTGCCGGTGCCGACCACGAAGGGCAGGAAGGCGGCGATCAGCGCCACCCCCCACGCCCCGGTGGCGCCCACCCGGGCCCGTAGCACGTCGACCGAGTGCCGGATGGTGGCGGAGCCCTCGAGCCAGGTCGACCGCGGCGCGTCGCGCGCTCCCTTGCGGAGACCACCCACCCGCACGACCAGCACCACCAGGAGCAGGGCGAAGAGGATGAGCTGTTGGGTCGCCGTGCTCTGGAAGTTCCACACCAGGATCTCGTCGATGACGCCGACCCCGATCCCCGCGACGAAGGCGACCGTCAGGTTGACCATGGCCCCCACGAGGGCAGCAGTCAGGGCGAGCACGAGGAGCTCGGGGCTGAGCACCTCGGTCAGGGAGCTGGTCTGGCCCGGCGCGTTCAAGATCGCGGTGAAGGCCGAGAGCACGCCGGCGAGGACCCAGGCCAGGGTGGACGCCCTCCGGACCCACACACCCGACAGGCGCGCCGAGTCGGCGTTCTCCGACATCGCCCGCATCGCGAGACCCCATGGCGACAGCTTCACGAAGGCGGCGAGTGCGAGGGCCACGATCGGGGCCACGATCAGGGTGAGGACCTCGCCGGGCGTGAAGATGTACCCGTCGATCGTGAAGCTGAGGTGGATCGGTACCGGGAAGGGGGCGGCCAGGTTGTGCGGGCGGATGAAGGGGAGCGCCGCCAGCGCGAGCAGCACCTGGCTCAGGCCGATGGTGGCGACCATCACGAGCACGCGGGGCCGGCGGAAGAGGCGCCGGAGCAGCAGCTCGGAGAGCCCGCCGACGAAGGCGGCCAGGCCGAGCGCCATCAGGAGGGCGAAGACGTAATTGAATTTGAAGTCGACGTGCAGCTTCACGAGGAACACGGCCGCCAACACGCCCAGCTGGCCCTGCGCGAAGTTGAGCACCCGGTTGGTCCGGTAGATCAGGACGAGCCCGAGCGCCAGCAGGCCGTAGCTCAGCCCCGTGATGACTCCCTGGAGGAGGATGAAGCCCGGGACCGACACGTCAGACCCCCCCGATCACTCCAGGCCGGAGCCGGCCTGGCCGAGGAACACGGGGCGGAGGAGATCCGGACGTTCGAGCAGCTCCGCCGTCGGCCCGTCGTAGCGGATGCGGCCCCGCTCCAAGAAGATGGCGCGCTGGGCCAGGCTCATGGCCCGGTTCACGCTCTGCTCGACCAGGATCACGGTGGCGCCCGCAGCGTTGACCTCTCGGACGATGGCCATCAACCGGTCCACCGTCATCGGGGCGAGGCCGAGGGCCAGCTCGTCGATCATGAGCAGCCTCGGGCGGGTCATCATCATCCGCGCCAGGGCGAGCATCTGCTGCTCGCCGCCGGACAGGCTGCCCGCCGGCTGATCCAGGCGGTCGGCGAGCTCGGGGAAGACCTCCACGGCCTGCTGCAGGGCCTGGCGGGCCCGTCGCCGGTCCTTGCGGAAGGTGAACTCCCCGATCCGGAGGTTCTCCCGGACGGTGAGGCCGGGAAACGTCATCTTGCCCCCGACGAGCAGCCCCACTCCCTGGTCCGTGATCTGCTCGGGCTCGAGATAGGTGCTGTTCGCGCCGAACAGCCGGATCACGCCCCGGTGAGGGTGCTCGAGGCCCGCCACCACGCGCAGCAGCGTCGACTTCCCCGCGCCGTTGGTGCCGAGCAGGGCCAGCACCTCGCCCTCGGCCACCTCGAAGCTGATGTCCGTCAGCACCTGGTTGGAGCCGTAGAAGAAGTCGAGGTCGTGCACCTGGAGGGCCGGGATCTCCCCACCCGCCTCGCGCCGCTGCCCCTCGGCATAGCGCTCGAGCACCCCCTCGATCACGAGCGTGATGTCGCGGCGGACGTAGCGCGAGCCCACCGCGAGGAGGATGCCGCCGATCGCGCACACCGGGGCGATGAGGCTCAGCGCCACGATCACGCCGTTGGCACCCCCGATCGACTCGCTGATGGCTCCGAGGACGACCGCCCCCGCGAAGCCACCGAACACGAGCGAGTACACGCCGAACATGGCAAAGCAGATCGTTCGCATCTCCGGAGGCGCGGTGGCCGCGAGGGTGAGGAAGATGCAGATGGCGATCGGCGACACCGCGGCGTTGGCGAGGAACTGGAGCGCCACGACGGCGGGCACGTTGGGCATGAAGAGGGAGCCGACGTACAGGCCGCCGTAGGCCGTGATGGCGATGCCGGCGATCACGAGCGGCCGCTGCGGGGCCCGACGGAAGTACCGGTCGCCGAGCACGTAGGCGCACGGAAGCCCGAGGAAGGCGGCGAGACCGATGATCGAGTAGATCTCGCTGCGCGTCGCGACGTCGAGACCCCACTTCCGGACGAAGTACAGGTTGCCGAACAGCGGCGCCGCCGTGCCGGCGAAACCGAGGATGGCCACGGCCACCAGCTCGTAGTAGAGCGAACGGATACGCAGCAGCCGGGTGACGGCCGAGCCGAGCAGGACCCGGGGTGCCTGTCCCTGCTGGGTGTGCAGGTCCATCCCCGACGCCTTCAGGATGTGGGTCGACTCGTTCTGCCCCTTGTCGGGCTCGCGCAGGGTGAAGAGCGACAGGCCGATCGGGATGCCAGCCAGGCCCACCAAGAGCCCCCACCGCCAGTCGTTCGTGGTCGACACGATGAGACCGAACGCCAGGATCCCGACGGTCTGGGAGAGGGGGTCGGAGATGTTGTGCCAGCTAAAGACCCGCCCTCGCCCCTCGGTCGGATAGGCGTCGGACAGGTACGAGTTGTGGACGGTGTTGTTGACGCCGTAGCCGACCGAGGCGATCAAGTAGAGGAAGACGAACCACCACACGTTGGGCGAGAGCCCCATGAAGGGCGTGGCCACGGAGAAGATGATGAGGGCCACCGCGGCGACGTTGCGCCGGCTGCCCCGGTCGGCGAGGAGGGCGAGGGGCACCGCCCAGAGCAGCTGCGCCACCGACGCCACGAACGTGACCGCCCCGAGCGCGGCGTCGTGGATGTGGAACGAATGCTCGAGGTTGTTGCCGATCAGGGCGATGCCGTTGTTGATGGTGCCGGGGATGAGCGCAGCCACCGTGAGCAAAACGAGGGGGGCGGTGCCCGACTGACGCAGGATGTTGACGAGGGCCGGTGGGCGACCCTCCCCGGTGCCCGGCATCATCACGGCGTCGGCCACCTGCTCGTGGACGGGACGCCGGGCGATGGTCTCCTTGAGCAGCTCGTCGGGGACCGCGAAGTCGAAAACCAACGGCTCCCCCATAGCGAGAGAGTATCCGTGACGCCGCCGTCAGGGAGAGCGACCCGGGAGCTCGACCAGGCTGCGGGCGGTCCGATCGGCATCGGCGGCGAGGCCGGCGTAGACCGCGGCCACCTCCGGCTCCGGACGCACCTGTTCTACGACGGGATCGACGTCGTCGACGGACACTTCGAGCCCGACGGCTCGCCAGGTGATCACGGCGGCTCCTGCGAGCGCGGCCAGCCCGGAGTGGCGGCGCAACCCGGACCGACCCGTGATCCCCGTGAGGACCTCCACCCAGGGATGGAGATCTCCACCGGCGGCGAGGACGATCTCGTGAGCGGGGGACGGACCGCCATCGCCGCCGAGGAGCTCGAGGCTCCGGCGGACGTCCCAGGCGACACCCTCGATGGCCGCCCGCGCCAGGTCTCCGGCGTGGTGCGCCGGCGTCAGGCCGACGACCGCGGCCCTCGCATCGTCGCGCCACCACGGTGCTCGCGCCCCTCCCATCCACGGGGTCATCCAGAGGCCCCGTGCCCCGGGGGGGCTGGCGGCGGCCAGGTCGGCCAGCTCGCCCGGAGACCGACCCGTGAGGGTGGCCAGCCATTCGAGCAGCGACCCCGCGGCGGCGAGACCGGCCTCGAGGATCCACCCACCGAGAGCCCCCCTCGTGACGTTCAAGCCCCTCGGCACCACCCCCGGCCGGTCGGCGACGGGGAGCGAGACGTTCGCCGTCGTCCCCCACGACACCATCGGCCGAACCCTGGAGGCCCCGCTCCCCAGTACCTCGCAGGGGCGATCGCCCGCGCCCACGACCACGGGAATGCCCGCCGGCAGGCCGAGCGCCTCGGCTGCAGCGGGGAGGAGCTGGCCCGCCACCGCATCGGAGGGCACCACGGGAGGCAGAAGGGCCGCGGCACGCCCGGCGAGCTCGGCCACGGGATGGCCGGACGGCGAGTACAGGCCGCTCGCCGACGCCAGGGTGGCATCGGTGAGCACCGATCCGGTCAGGCGTCGGACGAGGAGATCGCGCGGGGACAGGATCCAACGGGCGGCCTCGAGGCGTCCCGGCTCGTGCGAGGAGAGCCAGGCCACCTTGGCGGCGACCGAGCGTGCGTCGAGCACGGTGCCGGTCAGCTGGTGGGCGGGCTCTGCTCCCCCGAGCGCCACCGCGAGCGCCCGTGCCTCCGCGCCGGCGCGGGCGTCGGACCAGACCAGCGCCGCGCCGAGGGGGCTCCCGTCAGCGGAGACCGGGACGAAGGTCTGGCGAGCGGCGGCGAACCCGATCGCCTCGACCCCCGAACGGCGGCCGCGTGCGCCGCCGTGCGAGTCCAGGGCCTCGGAGGCGGCCGCCAACAGGGACGTCCACCAGTCCTCGGGGTCCTGCTCCGACCGCCCCGGACCGGGGTGCGAGACCGCGACCGCGCCGCGGCCGTGGCCCCGCAATCCGTCGACGTCCCAGAGCCCGACCTTGGTGTGGGTGGTTCCGAGGTCGATGGTGAGGATCACAGGAAGAAATGGGCTGCGCGAGCCCGCTCACCGGGAGGCGCCGCGCACGATCTCGGCGATCGCCTGCGCCGTGCCGCCGGGGTCGGGGTCCTGGTAGATGGCCCGCCCGATCGCCAGTCCCCCGGCCCCACCACGCATGACATCGAGGGCCTCCGCCAGCAGTGCCTCTCGGCCCTCGGCGCGACGGGGCCCACCGAGGAAGAGGACGGGAGCACCCACGCTCGCCACCACACGCTCGACCGCCGAGGTCCTCTCCCGGCCGGGGCGCGCCTCGGGGATCGGGACCTTGAGCAACGGCGCCCCCATGTCGTGGGCGACGACCGCGGCGAGGACGACGTCCTCCACCCGGCGCGACATGGCCCCCTCGCGCCACGACACGGCCTCGACCATGGCCTCGAGGCCATGAGTCCGGGCCTCCTCGAGCACCCTGCCGAGCAGCTCGAGCGCTTCGGGCGTCAACGGCGACGAGAGGTCGATCCGGGTCATGTGCTTGACCCCGTGGAGCCCCGAATCGGCCGCGCGTCGCACGGTCGTGACGAGGCGATCATCCAGCTCGAAGACGGAGCCCGCCAGGCCGGTGCGATTGAGGGACAGATAGCAGCGATGGCTCGGGCCGACCGATCCGGACGCCCGCAGGTCCTCGAGGGGCTGCACCGACGCCAGCAGGCCGTCGCAGTGGACGAGCGCCTTGGCGAGCGCCGCGCACAGCTCGCCGTAGGGCTCGATGGTGACGACACCCCGGGCCCGATGGTCGGCGGCCAGGATGAGCGCCGGGACACGGGGCGGTTCGTTACGGGGCGGCTCGTCGCGGGGCGACATCGCGGACCGCGGGTCAGCCCGCTCCGGGAGGATCCATCCCCGCCAACCGGAAGACCACCTTGGCCAACGACGAGAAGTCCTCCCGGCCGTAGCCGGCGGTGGATGCGGCGGTGAGCGCCTGCCGAGAGGCGGCGGTCGAGACGAGCGGCACGCCGGCAGAGGCGCCGTAGGCCAGCGCGAGGTCGAGGTCCTTGGCCATGAGGTTCGTCATGAACCCGGGTCGCCAGTCGTTGGAGGCGGGGCTGTCGGGGACCACCCCGGGCACCGGAAGCCTCGTGCGGACGGCGACGCAGTCCCCGGTCCCGTGGGTGAGGACCTCGTGGAGCTTCGCCGGGTCCGCGCCGGAGCGAACGGCCAGCGCGGTCGCCTCGGCGGTGGCGAGCATCTGGGCGGCGTAAATGAGATTGTTGCAGAGCTTGACCACCTGGCCCATGCCGGGGCCGCCGACGTGCACGATCAACCCCGCGAAGGGCTCCATGGCCGGCCGGGCCTCCTCCAGGTCCGCCTCCCGGCCCCCGACCATGAGCGTGAGGGTCCCCTTGGCGGCTCCCGCCGTGCCGCCGGACAGCGGTGCGTCGAGATAGCGAGCCCCGGCGTCGCCGACCCGGCGGTGCTGCGCCCGCTCCACCTCGGGATCGATGGTCGAACAGTCCACCACCAGGTGTCGCTCGCCGAGCGCCGGCAGCATGTCTCCCACCACCTGCACCACGTCGGGGGAGTTGGGCACACAGAGAAAGACCACCTGGCTCGACTCGGCCACCCCGAGGGGGCCGGAGGCCTCGACCGCGCCGGCGTCGACCGCCGCCTCCACCGGACCGTGGCTCCGCGAGGCCACCACCACCTCGTGACCGGCGGCGACCAGATGCCGGGCCATGGGCAGACCCATCGCCCCGAGACCGACGAACCCGAGCTTCACGGCACTTCCCCTCCTGGTGTCGGCCCGCGCGAAGCGGTGGGCTCGGCGCCCCTCACGTCCTCACGCGAACTTCGGGAGCCATCGGGCCGATCCCTCGAGGAGCTCCCCGATCATTGCGTCCTGGCGTCCGAGGTCGATGCGCCCCGCCAGCGGATCGAGCGCGAAGGCCTCGCTGGTCGCGATCCGATCTCCCGCCAGCGCCGCCTCGACGGTCAATTCCTGGACCTCGACGTGTCGACGGACCAGCTCGTTGAGCGGCGGCGAGGCACGCACGACGTCACGGCCCCGGATCCCCTGGTCGTCGACCACGCCGATGCACTCGACGACCGCGTCGGTGGGCAACTCCGGACATTGGCCGGCGTTGGGGATGTTGACCGGCAACTCCCTCGGGGTCCCGGTCACGAGCGAGTCGATGACAGGCGCCGGCAACTCACCGGATTGCCAGGTGACGAGCTGCTCCTCGCCGGAGAGCATGGCGTCGACGTGCGCGACGAACTCGCGCTGGTGGCCCTCGCGAGTGGCGATCGACGTCAGCTCGATGCCCCAGGCCCCGCCCCAGCCCGACTCCTCGGTGAGGATGAAAGGGAGGAACTCCGCGATGTGGCGGTCGCCCGCCGCGGGCAGGAGACCCCAGCGATCGAGCAGGGAGAGCTTGAGGAAGTGGCGCTGGGCGAAATCGAGGGTGGAGAAGGGTTCGCCCGGCTCGCGGTCCGGACGGGGCCGCAGCGTCTTCAGACCCCCGTTCGTCTCGACGATCTCGCGGAGGACGTCCCAGCCGTCACCACCGTCGACCTCCAACTCGGTCAGCACCGGGAAGTGGTTGACCCCCATGACGGTCGGCCGCACGGCGTCGGCAGGCTTGCCCAACGCGATCGCCAGATCGAGGCAGAAGTTGCCCACCTCGTGACAAAGGCCGACCGTCTTTATGGACGTCTCCCGGCAGATGGCCCGGGTGAGGCAGGACATGGGATTGGTGATGTTCAGCAACCAGGCGTCCGGGCAGACATCCGCCATGTCCCGAGCGATGCCGACGAGCACCGGGACGTTGCGCAGGGATCGGTTGATGCCGCCGGGCCCGACGGTGTCCCCCACCGACTGGCGGATCCCGTATCGGGCGGGCACCTCGAGGTCGACGCGCATGGACTCGAAACCGCCCGTGGAGATCGTGACGACGACGAAGTCGGCACCATCGAGGGCGCGGCGCTGGTCGGTGGTCGTCTCGAAGGTGGCCTTGGCACCCAGCGCCTCGCTGATGCGCTCGCCCAAGGCCCGCATCGCGTCGAGCGGAGCGGGATCGATGTCCTCGAGGACGATGTGACAACCCTGCATCGAGGGCGTGGAGAGCAGGTCGGCCAGCAACTCGGGCGACCACTGGTAGCTGCCGCCACCGACGATCGTGATCTGCGTGTCGCTCATGCGGGTCCCCTGGATCGCGCCCTCGTCATGCCGTATCCCTCCGACGCCCGAGGCCACCTGACGCCCGGCTCACTGTACCGAAGGGCAGGTTTCACACGACGGCGCAGGCACCGCCGTCGACGTTCACCCCGGCTCCCGTCACGTAGCTCGCCCTCGACGAGAGCAGGTAGGTCACCAGGTCGGCAAACTCCCGTGCCGCCCCCACCCGCCCGAGGGGGATGTCGGCGTCCCTCGCGATCTGCGCGTACAGCTCCTCCGTCGAGACGCTCGTGGCCGCGGCACGTCGCTCCCACTGGGCACTCTCGATGTAGCCCACCAGCACCGCGTTCACCCGGATGCCGGAGGGTCCGAGCTCCTTCGAGAGCGCCTTCGACAGCGCTAGGCCGGCCGCACGCGAAACGGAGGTCGGCGTCGATCCGGCGCCCGGCGTCTTGGCGGAGATGGCCAGGACGTTGACCACGGACCCTCGGGTCCTCCGCAGCTCGGGGAGGGTGAGGCGGGTCAACCGCACCGCCGAGTGCAGCTTCAGGTCCATGTCCTCGTAGAAGTCGCCGTCCTCGGAGTTGGCGAGCAGCTTGGCGCTGCTGCGGCCCGCGTTGTTGACCAACCCGTCGATCCGGCCGAAGCGCTCCATCGCCTCGTCGACGAAACGTCGCAGGTCGTCGAGCCGGGTCACGTCGGCCGCCACGTCGAGCACGTTGCCGCCCGAGGCCCGCAAATCCCGAGCCGTCGCCTCCAGACGGTCGACGTCGCGGGCGCAGAGGGCCACGGACGCCCCCTCGGACACGAGGGACCGGCAGACCGCCCGGCCGAGACCGTCCGAGCCGCCCGTCACCAGCACCGCCTTGCCCGCGAGGTCGAGGTCCATCGCAGCGACGGTAGCGCCTATGCCGGGGTCGAGGCCCGACCACGAGCCATGTACCGTCGGCGATGTGAGCAGCGTCCCGCCGCACACCGACGGAGCGGCGAGGGCGCCGGACGCCGAGGCGGCGACGGCCACCCGGCGGCTCGTCCTGGCCCTCTCGCTCAGCGTCTTCCTCCTGTGGGCCGGCGCGGGGGCCATCCTGCCCCTCCTGCCCGTCTACCTCCGCCAGCGCGGCGGGTCCGACGCCCTCGTCGGCGCCGTCATGGGGGCGTTCTTCATCGCCGGCGTCGCCTCCCAGTACCCGGCGGGCCGACTCGCCGACCGGGTCGGCCGCCTGCAGGTGCTCATCGCCGGGCTCCTCGTCTGTGCGGTGGCGAGCGCGGGGTTCCTCCTTCCCTGGGGCAACGCGGCGACCATCCCCCTTCGCGCCCTGCAGGGTGTGGGCGCCGGCGCCGCAGAGGTCGCGGCCCTCGCCATGGTCGGGGCGTCCGTGCCCCTGCGGTCCCGGGGCGCGGCGTTCGGACGGGTCTACGGCGCGCTGATCGCCGGGCTGGCGGTCGGGCCAATGATCGGGAGCCTCGTCGGCGCGGTCCACATGAACTGGGTGTTCATCACGGCTGCGGTCAGCTCGTTGCTCGGCATCGTTCCGGTCCTCCGCTACCACGGCCGGGCGACGGCCTCCTCGGCGTCGACCACTCGGGACGGCGAGGCGAGCGCCACGGGACCGCATCCCGCGACCCACGAGGAGGCCGAGCCGGAGCCCACGGCCCGGGAGGAGCCCACGGTCTCGCCCTGGCACAACCGGGCGTTCCTCGGCGCCCTGGTCGCGGCGGCGATCATCGGACTGACCGGCGGCGTGTACGAGAGCTGCTGGACCCTGCTGCTGCAGGATCGGGGTGCCGCCAACTGGCAGATCGGCCTGTCGTGGACCCTCTTCGCCGTGCCGTTCGTCGCGATGTCGCGCCCGGCGGGCTGGTTGGCGGACCACTTCGACCGCCGAGTGGTGGCGGTCGCCGGCCTGGGGTCGTGGGCGGCTTTCCTCGCGATCTATCCCTGGCTGCACCAGGTCTGGGTCATGCTCGCGCTGGCGGTGCTCGAGGCCGTCAGCGCGGCCGTGACCTACCCGAGCGTGCAGTCGATGCTGACGGAGTCGGTGCCTCCAAGGCGGTCGGGCCACGCCCAGGGTCTGTTCGCGAGCAGCGAGACCGCGGCCACGGGGGTGTCGGCCACGGTCGGTGGTGCGCTCTTCGGCGTGGCGCTGTGGGTGCCGTTCCTCTCGTGTGCCGTGGCGGCCAGCCTGCTCACGGTCATGCTCGCCCTCCTTTGGCGCAAGGCGTCGGGGAGGGTTCCCCGACCCAGGTCAGCTCTGCAGATCGCCGACGGCCACGGCCAGCTCCTCCAGCTCGCCCCGCCACCGCCCGGGGGACTCCAGGGGACGTACTACGAATTTGGAGAAGCCGAGGGCGACGAAGTCCTCGAGTAGGGCCCCCAGCGCCGGCAGGCCGGCGGGCACGATCTCGTCGAGCTCTCGCCCGCGGAGCCGCGAGCGCAACAGGTCGGCCGCCGGCCCACTCGGATCGGATCGCCGGTAGAGCACGCTCACCCCGAAGTGCTCTGGGCTGATGCTGCGTCCGGCCTCCTCGGCGGCCTCGTCCACCACCTGGCGACCCTCTGCCGCCTCCTTGGGCGTGCAGAACGCGGGGAGCCAGCCGTCGAAGAGGCGACCACAGCGCAGCAGGGCCGCCCGGGTCTGGCCGCCCGACCAGACCTCGAAGGGGTCCTGGACCGGCAGGGGCGAGAGCGCCACGTCCTCGAGATCGCCGAGAGCGCCCCGATGGGTCACCCGCTCTCCGGCCCACAGCCGACGGAGCACGGGCATGGCCTCGTCCATCAGCGCGCCCCGCTGCCCGGGCGGAGGGCCAACCGCCTCTCGCTCGGCACCCTGCGCGATCCCGGGGACCATCGTCACGAGGAACCGTCCCGCGCTCAACGCGTCGAGCGACGCGACCGCTTTGGCGAGTCGGAGCAGGTTGCGGCCGGGCAGGAGCATGGTCGTCCCGAGCTTGAGCCCCGGATTGCGCCCCCCGAGCCACGCGAGCCCGACCAGGGGATCCACCGTCGCTCCCGTCAGGATCTCGGGCAACCAGATCGAGTCGAATCCGAGCTCCTCGAGGTCGTCGGCCAGAACCCCCAGCTCCTCCGGGCCGGTCGATGCCCCCGCGCCGATGCCGATGCGCACCTTCATGGCCTCATGTCCTCCTGTCCGTCATATGGCAGCAACTCGAAACCGTCGTAGGTGAAGGCGGGCGAGACGGTGCATCCCACCAGCGCGAACGCACCGAGCGGGGCGGCTCGCTGCCAGGCGCCGGGCGGGACCACGACCTGCGGCGTCTGCCCTTGGCGCAGGTCCGGACCGAGCACGTGACGGCGCTGCACCGACGACCCGTGGTCGATTACCAGCTCGAGCGGACCGCCCGTGTAGTGGTGCCAGATCTCCGTCGCGTCGATGCGGTGCAGGCGGGAGCGCTCCCCGCGGCAGAGCAGGTAGTAGATGGCGCTCCCGCTCGGTCGCTCGCCCTCTGGGCTCTCGGCACACCACGTTCGCCGGAACCATCCACCCTCGGGATGCGGCTCGAGGGAGAGGAGCTCGATGAGCTCGCGCCCGTCGCCGCTCTGCCCGTGGCGCCGCGCCGGGGCGGGTCGCGGTCGGGTTCCTCCCGGCGGGCTCACAACGGCGCCGAGCGCAACGCCGCCAGGGCGCGGTCGATGCCGTCGTCGTCCACGTCGTGATGGGTCACCAGCCGGACCACCCCGGGGGCGATGGTCCCGGCGAGCACGCCCTGCGCCCCGAGATGCTTGAGGAGAAGGGAGGGATCCGGGTGACGGAAGGTGACGATATTGGTGCGCACGTCGCTCCGTGCGGGCGCCCCCGCCGGCCACCGTGCCTCGACGCCGTCGCGCAGGAGGCCGGCGCGACGGTGGTCCTCGGCCAGGCGCTCGACCATGCTCCCGAGCGCGACCAACCCGGCTGCCGCGAGGACGCCCGCCTGACGCATCGCCCCGCCGAGTCGCTTCCGCTCCAGCCTGGCCTCGGCGATCACGTCCGGGGGTCCGGCCAGGAGTGACCCGACCGGGGCGCAGAGGCCCTTGGACAGGCAGCTCATGACCGTCGTCGCAGGACGGGCCAACTCCTCGGCGGAGACGCCGGACCCCACCTCGGCATTGAAGAGCCTGGCCCCGTCCATGTGCACCGGGATCTCCGGCGCGACAGCACGCAGAGCGGAGAGATCGTCGGGCGACCACGGCGCGCCGCACGCCGCCATGTGCGTGTTCTCGACGCAGACCAGGCATACCGGCGGCTGGTGGTAGGCGCTCGCCTCGATCAGATCCCGCAGGGTCTCGGGGCTCAACACGCCTCCGGGGTCCTCGACGGGATGGAGCTGGACGCCGGCGTTGACCCCGGTCGCCCCGGCCTCGTAGGCGACCACGTGCTGGCGGCGACCCGCGACCACGAGCTGGCCCGGCTTACCGAGCACGCGGAGGGCCAATTGATTGGCCATCGTGCCCGACGGGACGAAGACCGCCGCCTCCTTGCCGACGCGCTCGGCGTAGCGCGCCTCGAGCTCGTTGACGGTGGGGTCCTCCCCGTAGCCGTCGTCGCCGACCTCGGCCTCCGCCATGGCCTGCCGCATGGCGGAGGTGGGCCGGGTCACCGTGTCGCTGCGCAGGTCGACGAGGGGCAGCCGGGCGGGCGCGCCGGCTCCGGACGGCTCGACGACGCGGTATGGCTCGGCGCGGGGAGGACCAGCGGCTGGGGTCATCCCCTACGAGCGTACCGACGGCCCGTCCCTCTCCGTCACCTCGGGGCCTCCAAACGGGCCTTTGGCCCATGCTGTGTGACGTCTCCGCGTAGCCCCTCGGTAGGATAGGTGGTACGACCGATCCGCACCGGTGTGCACTCGCCCACGACCCTGGTTTAGGATCTCCGAATGGCAGCGGTACGACCCGCAGGCGCATTGGGAACCCTGGGGCTGATCCTGCCTACCTTCCCACAAGGGAAAACTTCCCGTAACAAAGGTACTACCTCAGGTGCTACCGAGGGGGGTGCGACCGAGCTGCTACCCGACGTGGGCCGTACCGCCCGTGCGGCCGAGGCGTTCGGCGCCGGCGCCCTCTGGGCCTGCGACCACCTGTACTGGTCCGGGCCGACCATGGAGTGCCTCACGGCCGTGACGGTGGCAGCAACCGCAACGAGTCGGGTCCCCGTCGGGTCCTGCGTCCTCCAGATGCCGCTGCGCAGCGCCCCCGTGGTCGCCAAGCAGGCCTCCACGTTGCAGATCCTGTCCGGAGGCCGCTTCGTCCTGGGCGTGGGGGTGGGCAGCCATCCGGGCGAGTACGAGGCAGCGGGCGTCGATTTCGCCACGAGAGGGCGGGCGATCGACGCCGCCCTCGGCGAGCTCCGTGTCGCCTGGGCGACCGCCGCCGCCACCGGATACCGCCAGCTGCCCTCCTCGGATCCGGTGCCGATCTGGATAGGCGGCTCGAGTACGGCGGCGATGCGACGGGCGGCCCGTGACGGAGACGGCTGGATCCCCATGTTCCTCGACGCCGACGCCTATCGGGAGCGCCTGGCCCGGCTGCAGGACCTGACCGACGCCCACGGCCGGCCCCCAGACTCGGTGCTTCCTGCCGTCGTGGTCTTCCTGCGCACCGGGGACGAGGCGGGCGGCGCCTCGACGTCCCCCGTGGCCGCGGATGAGGGGTGCGCCTGGCTGTCCAGCCTGTACCGGCTCCCGCCCAAGGCCTTCGCACGCCACCTGCTCGCCGGGAGCGCCGAGAGGTGCGCTGCCCAGATCGGCACCTACCTGGAGGCGGGGGCGCAGCACGTGGCCGTCATGGTGGCGGACGACGATCCGCTGCCCCACCTCGAGGCCGTGCTCGAGGCCCTCCGCCCGTCGAGGCGCTCTGGCGCCATCGGACCGGGCGACCCCAGGTCACACCGTCAGCAGGAGATCGGCCAGCGACAGATTGCGGGAGTAAGCGGATGACCATGCAGCCAGTGTCCATCCTCGGCGTCGGTATGACGGATCTGAGCCGGCGAGATCTCACGCCCGAGCAGATGGCCGAGGCGGCCGTCGCCGAGGCCCTCCGTGACGCCGAGGTGCCCGTCGAGTCCATCGGGCTGGTCCTCGTCGGCAATGCGCTCGGAGGCCGGCTCTGCGATCAGGGCTGCATCCGCGGGCAGAGCTGGCTACGCAAGGCGGGACTGTCCAACGCCGGGACGATCAACATCGACAACTCGTGCGCGGGCGGCTCTTCCGCGGTCCACCTGGGCGTGCTCGCCGCGATCGCCCACGACCGACCCGTGCTCGTCGTGGGGGTCGAGAAGATGTGGACGGGGGATCGTGCGGCGACGCTGGCGGGCATCGAGGACGGCCTTCCCCGGGACTTCCGTGCGGACATGCACGCCCGGGCCGACGTCGCCGACAATCCCGGGGGCAGCATCCTCATGGGCCTCAACGCGCGGTGGGCCCGCCAGCACATGGAGGAGCGTGGCACGACCGTCGAGCAGATAGCCGCCGCCGCCGTCAAGGCCCGGCGCCATGCCTCGCTCAACCCGCTGGCCCAGGTGCACAAGGAGGTGACCCTCGACGAGGTGCTCTCGGCACCTCCGGTGGCGGGAGTCCTCACTCGGCCCATGTGCAGCTCCTTCACGGATGGGGCGGCCGCACTGGTCCTCGGCGGGCCGGCCGTTCCGGCCGGTGACGCGTCCGCCCGTATCATCGGCTCGGTGGCCCGTTCCGGATACGGACAGCTCGACTACCACGACCGGCTCGACGAGGTGGCGGGCGAGGCATGGGACACCTTCGGGATCGGCCCCGAGGACTTCGACCTCGTCGAGCTCCATGACGCCACGAGCGCCGAGGAGCTCTACGCCCTCGAGTCGCTCGGGTTCTTCGCGCCCGGCGAGGCGGGTCCGGCGACGCTGTCCGGTCGCACCTGCATCAGCGGCCAGGGCATCACGGTCAACCCGAGCGGGGGGCTCGTCGCCCGAGGGCACCCCCTCGCGGCGACCGGGCTGGCGCAGATCGTCGAGCTCGCCGTCCAGGTCGGCGGCAGGGCGGGCGCTCGGCAGGTCGCGGGCGCCCGACTCGGCGTGGCGGTCAACACCGGCGGGGTCATCGAGGGCGACGCCGCCTTTGTGGGCGTGCACGCCGTGGCCGGCGCCTGATTCGTGCCCGGCTTCATCGTCACCGGTTGGGGCATGTCGGTGCCCGAGAAGGTCCTCACCAACGACGCCCTCGCGCAGACCCTCGACACGAGCGACGAGTGGATCGCCGAGAGGACGGGGATTCGGGAACGCCGCGTGGGCGGCTCGACCTCCGTGCTGGCCATCGAGGCGGGACAGGCGGCGCTCCAGCGGGCCGGGGTCGATCCGGGCGAGGTGGACTTCGTGCTGCTCGCCACGACCACGCCCGACGCCCTCGTTCCTGCCACCTCCGCCACCGTGCAGGACGAGCTGGGCATCGGTGGAGGCGCCTTCGATCTCAACTCCGCCTGCTCGGGATTCGTCTACGGCCTCATCACGGCGAGCGGGCTGATCGCGACGGGGGCACGACGGGTGCTCCTCATCGGGGCCGACTGCCTGAGCAAGATCGTCGACTGGGACGACCGGTCGGTCTCGGTCCTCGTGGGTGACGGCGCGGGAGCCGTGCTGCTCGAGGCCACCGACGGACCCACCAGCCTCCTCAGCTGGAACGCCAACGCCGACGGATCGCTCCGGCATCTTCTCAAGTGCGACCACGGGGGCTGGCTCTACATGGACGGCAAGGAGGTCTTCCGCCGTGCCGTCCGGCTGGTCGTCGACTCGGCGGAGCAGGCCGTTCGCGATGCCGGCCTCGAGATGGACGACATCGCCCTTCTCGTGCCCCACCAGGCCAACCTCCGCATCATCCAGGCCGCCTGCCAGCGCCTCGGCATTCCCGAGGAACGTGCCTCGATCGTGATCGATCGCTACGGCAACACCTCGGCTGCGTCCATCCCCCTGGCCCTCGTACACGCGATCGAGGAGGGAAGGGTCCACGACGGCGACCAGCTGCTCCTGACCGGCTTCGGAGGGGGCATGACCTGGGCGAGCGCCGTCCTTCGCTGGGGGCAGTGACGGACCTCGGTCCGTGCCGTCCTACGCTTTGGAGCATGAGGGGCGGAGGAGGTCCGTGGTGAGCGTGGCCGGCCGAGACGACCTGACGCTCGTCGTCCTCGCGGCCGGTCGGGCGCGTCGCTACGGGGGCTGCAAGCCCCTGGCCCCGGTCGGGCCCAACGGCGAGGCGGTGCTCGACTTCGCGGTCGGTGACGCCTTCGCCGGCGGATTCGGCACCGTCGTCCTCGTGCTGAACCCCGACACCGGGCCTTCGATCCGCTACCGGGTCGAGAGGACCTGGCCCGCGAGCCTCGACGTGCGCTTCGCGGTGCAGGAGAGGCCCCTCGGCACCGTCCACGCGGTGCTGGCCGCCGCCGACCACCTGGTCGATGGTGCGCCCTTCGCCGTGGCCAACGCCGACGACATCTACGGCGTGGCGGCCCTGGCCGCGCTCGCCGAGCACCTGGCGACCGACGACGAGGACAGCGCCCTGGTCGGGTTCCGGCTGAGTAACTCGGTCGTCTCCGACGCTCCGGTGACGCGAGCCATCTGCCGCACCCGCGACGGCTGGCTGGCCGCCATCCAGGAGCGGCGGCAGGTCCATCCCGACGGATCGGGAGGCTTCGTCTCCGACGACGGGTTGGCGCCCGCCCGCATCGCCGCCGACGAGCTGGTCTCGGTCAACCTCTGGGGCTTCGCCCAGGGGATGCGCAAGACCCTGGAGGCCACCATGGCGGCCGCAGCGGACGCCGACGAGGATCGCGAGGTGCTCCTACCCGAGATGGTCGAGGAGATCGTCGAGGGCCGGGGCCCGGCGGGCGGCAGCGGCGCCCGCTTTGCGGTCCTCGAGACCGACTCCCGCTGCATCGGCGTCACCCACCCCGGAGATCTCGAGCTGGTGCAGGCCGAGCTGACCCGGCAGGTGGCCGGCGGAGAGCGCACCGCCTCGCCCTGGGAGGGCGCGGTGGGCTCCCGGGCCGGTCGGTCGTCCGCAACCTGAGGCAAACGGGCATGTCAAGGACCCGGCGACTGGTCATCGCCCTGGTCATCAATTTCCTCCTCGTCGTCGCCCAGGTCGTCGCCGGCCTGGCGGCCCACTCGACCGGCCTCTTGTCCGACGCGGGACACAACCTGACCGACGCGGCGAGCGTCGTCCTCTCCCTCCTGGCGGTCCGCTGGGCCCTCCGTCCGAGGACGCCGACGCGCTCGTTTGGGAACTTCCGCGGCACCATCCTCGCCGCCCTCGTGAACGCCGCCTCGTTGGCCGCGGTGACGGTCTTCATCGTCGTCGAGGCCGTCCGGAGGCTCATCCATCCCGTGCCGGTGGACGGCAGCATCGTCGTACCCGTGGCCGCCGGGGCCATCGCGGCCAACCTTGTCGCCGCGCTCGTGCTGTACGAGCACAAGCGGGACCTCAATATGCGCTCGGCCATGGTCCACATGGCCGCCGACGCGCTCTCGTCGCTCGTCGTGCTCATCGCCGGCGCCGTGATCCTGATCAGCGGATCCAACGCCTGGGACCGCCTCGACCCGGCCGCATCCCTCGTCGTCGCCGTGCTGATCGTCGCCGAGGCGGTTCGCCTCCTGAAGGAGAGCGCCGAGGTGCTCCTGGAGTCGACACCATCCGACGTCGACCTCGCCACCCTGCAGCGCACCATCACCGAGGTGCCCGGTGTCGACGACGTGCACGACCTCCACGTCTGGAGCCTCTCGAGCGAGTACCGGGCCCTCTCGGCGCACGTCGTGCTGACCGGCCACCCGACGCTCGAGCAGGCGCAGGAGGTCGGGAACCACGTGCGCGCCGCGGTGGAGGCCCCATTCGAGATCGCCCACACCACGTTCGAGCTGGAATGCGAACGCTGCGCCGACGAGATCGATCCGTGCGGCGTCGACCGCCGGCATCCCACGGGGCCAGCGGTGGTGTTCCCGACCGTCACGGGCCAGTCGTCGACGCCGGGGAACGGGACGCGGCGCGGCCCCGAGTAGCCGACCGGCCGAAGCCGCCGCGCTCCTCGGGACCACGCCAGGAGACGACCGATGCTCCAGGCCGGAGACCGTGTCGGACAGCCTCCGCCTAGTTGACGCGCCGGCCCTCCAGGGAAGGGACCCGCCCGTCACACCCGCCATCTCCTCCGGTCGTCCTCACCCCGGGACACGGCCCGGCACCGAAGCGCCGCCCACCGCAGGACCTTTCGGTCCTACCGGCGTGACCGGCAGGCTGCCGTGAGGCTCCCTGCCGAGGCCCCCTCGGCCGGCCTTTCGGCCGCCCTTGGAGTCACGCCCGGGGTTGAGAAAACCGGTTCACGGCAGCCTGAACCTCGGCATCGGGCGGGTCAAGAGGAGTTCGGGAAATCCAGACGTTGTCCACACGAGTTGTGCAACGATCCCCATCGCGCCGCCCCGTCATCCCCAGTTCACCCGTAGTTCGTCCCCAGTTCATCCCCAGGCCGGCTACTCCGGGGTCACGTAGGCGGCGTGGATCCCGCCGTCGACGAGGAAGGCGCTGGCCGTCACGAAGGATGCATCGTCCGAGGCGAGGAACGTCGCGGCTGCCGCGATCTCCTCGGGCTCGGCGAACCTGCCCATCGGCACGTGCACCAGCCTCCGGGCGGCCCTCTCCGGGTCCTCCGCGAAGAGCTCGCGCAACAGGGGGGTGTTCACCGGGCCCGGGCACAGGGCGTTGACTCTGATCCCCTGGCGGGCGAACTGCACGCCGAGCTCCCTCGACAGGGCGAGGACCCCTCCCTTGGATGCGGTGTACGAGATCTGGCTGGTGGCCGACCCCATCTCGGCCACGAAGGAGGCGGTGTTGACGATCGAACCTCCCCCCCGTCGCAAGAGGTGAGGGATGGCGGCGCGGCAGCAGAGGTAGACGGACGTGAGATTGGCGCGCTGCACGCGCTCCCAGGCGATCGGTTCGGTCTCCAGGATCGACCCGTCCTCCGGCGGGGAGATCCCGGCGTTGTGGCAGCAGACGTCGACTCCTCCCACGGCCGCTGCGACTTTCTCGTACAGGGACTCGACCTGTCCCTCGTCGGTCACGTCGCACCCGAAGGAGAGCCCGCCGACCGCTCGAGCCACGTCGCCGCCGGCCGACTCGTCGATGTCGGCCACCACCACGGTCGCTCCCTCGTCCGAGAACCGCACCGCCATGGCTCGGCCGATCCCGCCCGCCGCGCCCGTGATGACGGCAACTTTTCCCTGGAGTCGTCCCATCGCAAGAGTGTGGCACGGCCTCCCGTTAGAGTCCCCTGCCGTGCGTGCGGTGGTGTGTCATGCCTTGGGCGACGTCGACGCCCTCGGGGTCGAGGACGTGTCCGATCCCGAGCCGGCCCCCGGACAGGTGTTGGTCCGGGTCCTTGCCGCGGGAGTGAATTACGTCGACGGGCTCATGGTGCAGGGCGGGTACCAGATCCGGCCCGACGTGCCGTACGTGCCCGGCGGCGAGCTCGTGGGCGTCGTCGAGCGGCTGGGTCCGGGCGTGGACGCGCCCACCCCCGGGCGGCGGGTGATCGCGCTGAGTGGGTTCGGGGCTTGGGCCGAGCACGTCGCGATCGCCGCGTCGTCGGCCGTCGCCGTGCCCGAAGACCTGGACATCGCCGTGGCGGCCACCCTGACGCAGGCCTACTGCACGGCACACTTCGCGCTCGGCCAGCGCGCCGGCGTGCAGCCCGGGGAGAGGGTGCTCGTGCTCGGAGGCGGTGGCGGCGTCGGCATGGCGGCGATCAATCTCGCGTCGGCCCTCGGCGCCGGCGTCATGGCCACCGGTTCGACGCCCGAGAAGCGGGCCGCGGCAGCGCTGGCCGGGGCGGAGTCGACGATCGACCCGGGCGAGGAGCCGCTCAAGGAGCGGGTGCGCGAGCTGGCGGGCGGCGAGGGCGTCGACGTGGTCTTCGATCCCGTGGGCGGCGACCTCGCCGAGCCGGCCCTGCGTGCCCTGCGCGAGGGTGGCCGCTATCTCGTCATCGGGTTCGCCTCGGGCCACATCCCGCGACTCCCCCTCAATCAGGTCCTGCTCCGCAACCGCTCCGTCGTCGGCGTGGACTGGGGCGCATGGGCCTTCACGCATCCGGCGGAGCAGCGCCGGCTCCTCGAGGAGCTCGTTGCGATGGTGACGGCAGGCAGCCTTCGCCCGCCGATACCGGCGCGCCAACCCCTCGAGCGGGCGCCCGCCGTGCTCCGGGCGTTCCTCGATCGCAAGATGGTCGGCAGGGTGGCGCTCGTCCCCTGACGAGCGTGGGGCTCGTCGCCCCCTCGGGGTCGGGGCGACCGGGGCGGGTCGCCCGGGGCGGGTGGTTCAGCCCTCCCGGAAGTGCGGGATGACGTGGGTGCCGATCAGCTCGATCGTCTCCATGACCGCCTCGTGCGGGATGCGGTACGGGTTCACGAGGCACAGGAGCAGGTCGACGCCGGCGGCTTCGTACGCCCGGCACATCTCGAGGCACTCCTCCGGCGAGCCGAGCACGCAGGCGTTGGCCTCCATCAGGTACTCGAGGCTGAGGAGGTCGAGCGTGCCCTCCGAGTCGCTCTTCTTCATGTCGGCCGCGTACGCGTAGGTGCCGAGGCCCTCCTTGCGCTCGGCCATCCAGTCGCTCAGCGCGGCGATCTGGCGCGCCCCCACCTTGGGGTACCACTCGAACGACTCCCGGGCGAGCTCCATGGCCCGGTCCCGGCCGCCGTTGGTGCACAGGGCCATCGTGAACGTGGCGGCCTGGTTGTTGAGGAAGGCGCCGATGGGCTTCGAGCAGGCCTTGATGCCCTCCCGGTAGATGTCGATCTTGCGCCGGACCTCGTCGGGCGGCAGCCCGACGGCGAAGGAGCAGAGCCCGATGCCGAGCTCGCCCATCTGGCGGTGCCCGTCGTCGCTGGTCGTGGCCCCCCACACCGGCGGGTGGGGCTTCTGCAGGGGCTTGGGCTGCACCCGCCGTCGGGGCATCTGCCAGTACCGGCCCTCGAATTCGTATTCCTCGTTGGTCCAACAACCGATGACGTGCCCCAGCGCCTCCTGCCACATGGGACGAGAATCCGCAGGATCGATGCCGAATCCCTCGAGCTCGATCCGGGTCGCCGAACGCCCGCTACCCATGTCGACGCGGCCGTTGGACAAGAGGTCGAGCACGGCCACCGACTCGGCGGTGCGCACCGGGTGGTTGTACGGCTTGGGCATGAGCCGCACCCCGTACCCGAGCCGGATCCGCTCGGTCCGGGAGGCGATGGCACCGTAGAGGACCTCGGGGTTCGAGCAATGTGAGTACTCCTGCAAGAAGTGGTGCTCGACGGTCCAGAAGGCGTCCCACCCGAGGCGGTCGCCGGCGATCGCCTGTTCGAGGGTGTCCTGGTAGGCGCGCAGCTCGCTGTCGGGCCCCCACGGCTTGGCCACGGGGATCTCGTAGAACAGTGCGAATTTCATTTGTCGGTACCTTTCTCCTGGACCGCCTGCCGGCCGGTCTCCCGCTCTTTCCCTTGGTCGGGTCGCACCGGTGTCGGCGCAAGGCCTCGAACCACGTAGTCCCGGACGAACCGGCGCACCGCCGTGGGGTCGTCCGTGTCGAAGCTCACCGAGGGCATCACCGCGAAGGAGAGCATGAGCCGCACGATCCACTCGCCAGCCTGCCGGCGATCCACCGCCCGGATCTCGCCGCGCCGCTGGGCGGCCTCGAGGAAGGGTGACCAGAAGTCGACCCACTCCTCCACCAGGCGCCCGGTCTGGGCCGTGATCAGGGTGGCGGTCAGGTTCTCCTGGTCGCCGGGGGGGCGCAGCGCGAGAGGCCGGTCGCCGAGGTGCTCCCGGATGAACACGGCCGCCTCCGCCACCTGGTCCGCCAGGTTGCGACGGCGGCGCACGGCGGGCTCGCTGCTGGACACGAACCGCGTGGCCATCCGTGCCAAGGCGGCGTCGACGAGGGAGGGCCGGTCCTTGAAGTACAGGTAGATCGAGCCCCGCGACAGGCCCGAATGAGCGGCCACGTCGGCCATCGAGAACCGGTGCAGACCGAAGCGGGACATGCAGCGCTCGGCGGCGTCGAGGATCCGCTCCTCGTTGGCCCGCCGGGCGGTCACCCGGCCATTCGCCTCTGCGAGGGTCTGGCTGGACATCTGAACAACTTCTATCATCGTGTTCAATTCTTGACAACAGGACGGGGGCAGACGTGCGGGGACTCCGGGACAGGACCGTCATCATCACGGGTGCGGCATCGGGAATCGGGCGGGCGACGGCCGAGAGGTTGCTCGAGGAGGGCGCCCAGGTCATGGGTGCGGACGTGGCGGGGCCAGACGGGACCACGGCGGGCGCCCGGTGGGAGTTCCTCGAGACCGATGTCACCGACGAGGCCGCGGTCGAGCGGCTCGTGGAGGCGACCGTCGAGCGGTTCGGGCGGGTCGACGGCGTGGTGACGGCCGCCGGGGTGGCCGGCGCGGGCCCCGTGCACATGCTGGACGCCGCGGAGTGGCACCGGGTGCTCTCGGTGAACCTGACCGGCACCTTCCTCGTGGCCAAGCACGTGATCGGGCGGATGCTGGACCAACCCGCCGAGAACGGGCGTCGCGGCTCGGTGGTGACCATCGCGAGCGTGGAGGGCCTCGAGGGCACCGCCGGGGGCAGCGTGTACTGCGCCTCCAAGGGAGGGGTGGTCATCCTCACCAAGAGCATGGCCATCGACTACGGGCCGCGGGGCATCCGCGTCAACGCGATCTGTCCCGGATTCATCACGACGCCCATGCTCGAGTCGGTGTTCGGCATGCCGGGGATGGAGGAGGTGCTTGCAGAGATCGAGCACGAGCACAAGCTGCGCCGCCGGGGCAGGCCCGAGGAGATCGCCGCCACGGCCGCGTTCCTGCTGTCCGACGACGCCTCCTTCGTGACCGGCCACGCCCTCGCCGTGGACGGCGGGTACACCGCCGGGAGGGACCACGGGGTGACCGAGCGCATCGGGCTCTCGGACCCGAGGACCTAGCCCGCGTCGCCGGTCTCGGGCGGTTGTGGGACGCTCTGTCTCTGGTCGGTCTGGGAGATCGCTTGGCTGCTGGATTGGCAACCCCCACGCTGGTTGACTGGGGCTCTGAACCCGTCGTGATGAGTGGAGGCGCCCAATGGCCGAACCCAGGCAGCTCGCGCAGCGCATGGTCGTCACCCACTTCATCGTCTCCGATGACGTGGAGCGCTCCGCACGGTTCTACACCGAGGTACTCGGCGGCACGGTGGTCTTCGGCCCAGTGCCCACCAATATCGCACTCGCGAACACCTGGATCATCATCAACACCGGCGGTGGCCCCACCGACGACAAGCCCACGGTCACCCTCGAGACGCCAAGCGACCCCGACCGGGTCAGCAGCTTCCTCAATATCCGGGTCGAGGACATTCAGGCCGCGTACGCCGAATGGAGCGCCCGCGGGGCTGAGTTCCTGACACCGCCGAAGCAGCACGCGTATGAGATCCGTTGCTACATCCGAGATCCCGATGGCTACATCATCGAGGTCGGGCAGACCACCGACCCGCAAGGAGACTGGTGGCCGGCCGATTGGCCGCCGATCGGCGGGCGGTCAAACTGACTGTCCACGACCTCTCGGGCGGCCGATGACCGCGACCTGATAACCTGACGAGATGCAGCGCTATACGTGGTTTGTGATGCCGGCCCGGGCTGGGCACGGCAGCGTCACGTTGCGCTGACCTCCGCAGCTCCGAGCCGGCAAGAAGCAGAGGCGACCGCCTCTGCTTTTTTTGTCGCCCGACAAGGGCAAGCCGGCTCGGCATCGGGTGGGTGGGCTTGCCGAAAGGAACTCCGATGGCATTGGCACCCCGACTCGAACCACCACAAGACGCGCTCCGCGATCGCCGGATCGACTGGGTGCGGCCCGTGATCTCCCCCGCCCTCCTGCGCCAGGAGGTGCCGCTACGCGAGGGCGCCGCCCGTGTGGTGACGCACAGCCGGGCCGAGGTGGCGGACATCCTGGATCACCGCGACGATCGGCTGCTCGTCGTGGTGGGACCTTGCTCGGTGCACGACCCGTCGGCGGCCATGGAGTACGCGGCGAACCTCCGCCGGACGGCCGGGGAGGTGGGGGACTCGCTGTGCGTCGTCATGCGGGTGTACTTCGAGAAGCCCCGTACCACCATCGGCTGGAAGGGGCTGATCAACGATCCGCGCCTCGACGGCAGCTTCGAGGTCAACGAGGGCCTGCGGACGGCGAGGCGACTCCTCGTCGACCTGGCGGATCTCGGTTTGCCCGTCGGCTGCGAGTTCCTCGACCCGATCATCCCCCAGTACCTGGCGGACGCCGTGAGTTGGGGAGCCATCGGCGCGCGGACCACCGAGAGCCAGGTCCATCGCCAGCTCGTGAGCGGGCTGTCCATGCCGGTCGGCGTCAAGAACTCGACCGACGGCAACGTCCAGGTCGCGGTCGACGCCGTGCATGCCGCGGGAGCCCGGCACGTCTTCACGGGCGTCACCGACGACGGGATCGCCGCGATCTTCGCCACGACCGGCAACCCCGACGCCCATGTCGTCCTGCGAGGAGGCAGCGGAGGGCCGAACTACGACGAGGCCTCGGTGTGCGACCTGCTCGAGCGCCTGGGGACCGCCGGCCTTCCCCGGCGGGTGGTGATCGACACCAGCCACGGCAACAGCGGCAAGGACCACCGCCGCCAGTCGGCCATCGCCCGCGAGATCGCGCTCCGCCTTGCGGCCGGGGATGTCGGGGTCGTGGGCGTGCTGCTCGAGAGCTTTCTGGTGGAGGGTCGTCAGGATCTCCAGCTCGGGCGGGCCGGCGCGCTCACCTACGGGCAGAGCATCACCGACGCGTGCATGGACTGGCCGACGACCGAGCACGTGCTCCACGAGCTCGCCGGCGGAGTGCGAAAGCGGAGACGTGTCAGCCCTCTGACCTGCACCTCTGGACGAGGCGAGCGCGTGTGACCTAGGTTCGGCCGAGAGACCCATCGCCTTCGCGCTGGCACGGGACCCCTCTGAGATTGCTCCTCGAGCCTGCGCGGGGGCGATGGTGTCTGGTCCCCTGCGATTTCACCGCTCGTCCGACCTGCCGTAGCGCAGCAGCACCACCCCGTTGGCGAAGGTACGGGTCTCGTCCAGGCGCAGCCTCGTCGCCTCCTCCATCGGATCGAAGAGACGCCGGCCTCGACCGAGCACGATCGGGTGGACGTAGACCCGGTACTCGTCGATGAGATCGTGGCGCATGAAGGAACGGGCCAGGATTGCCCCACCCACCACGAGATCACCTCCAGAGGCCCTCTTGAGCTCCCGGACCTCCTGCACGTCGACGTCGCGCACCACCACCGCGTTCCAGTCCGCTCGCTCGAGGGTCCGGGAGTACACGACCTTGGGCATCTCGCGCCAGATGCCCGCGAACTCGACCATCGCCGGGGTGCTCGAGGGGTCCCGGTCGGCCGTCGGCCAGAAACCGGCCATCAGCTCGTAGGTCACCCGCCCGTCCAGGAAGGCGCTCATCGCCTGGAGCTCTTGGTTGAAGTGGCGATGGAGCGCTTCGTCGACCATCTGCCACTCGAGGTCCGCGTCCGGCCCTTCGAAGTAGCCGTCGAGGGACACCGACATCATCAGGATGATCTTGCTCACGGCGCCTTCCTCATCGAGAGCTGCCACAGGGGCGGAGCACGCCGGCCGCCGGGGCCTCTCGTGCCGGGGCTCGGGCGCCGGCGCGCTCAGCCCGAGACGTAGCGGTCGGCCGCATCGAGCGCCCGGTCCAGGATCTCGACGGCCTCGGCCACCTCCTGGTCCGAGATGGTGCACGGGGGCACGACGTGCAGGCGGTTGTGGACCGTGAGTGGGAGGACACCCCCCTCGAGGCAGGCTGCGGCGAACGCGGCCATGGCCTCGCTGCTCCCGCCGTAGGGCGCCAACGGCTCCTTGGTGCGTCGGTCCTTCACCAGCTCGAGCGCCCAGAAGACGCCCAAGCCGCGCGCCTCGCCCACCGAGGGGTGCCGTGCGGCCAGCTCGAGGAGGCCCGGACCGAGGACCCGCTTGCCGACGTCTGCGGCGTGGCTCACGATCCCCTCGTCGCGCATGGCGGTCATCGCCGCCACGGCGGCGGCGCAGGCGAGGGGGTGGCCGGAGTACGTGAGGCCTCCCGGGTAGGGCCGCTCGGCGAAGGTGGCGGCGATGGGCTCGGAGAGCACGACCCCCCCGAGTGGCACGTACCCCGAGTTGACCCCCTTGGCGAAGGTGATGAGGTCCGGTGCCACGCCCCAGTGATCGGCGGCGATCCACTCCCCGATCCGGCCGAACCCGCACATCACCTCGTCGGCGATGTAGACGATGCCGTAGCGGTCGCACAGCTCCCGGACCCCGGCGAGGTAGCCCGGCGGGGGCGGCAGGATTCCCGGGTTCCCGGGCACCGTCTCGAGGATCACCGCTGCGATGATGGCCGGCCCTTCCATCTCGATGACCGCCTCGAGGTGCTGGAGCGCCCGTGCCGACTCCTCGGCCTCGTCGGAAGACCCGAAGGCGGACCGGTAGAGGAAGGGCCCGAAGAAGTGCGCGACCGCCTCGTTGCCGTGGTCACTCGCCCAACGGCGGGCGTCGCCGGTGAGGTGGATCGAGAGGGACGTCGCGCCATGGTAGGAGCGGTAGGCCGAGAGGACCTTGAGGCGCCCGGTGTGGACGCGGGCCATCCGGACGGCGTGCTCGACCGCCTCGGTGCCCGCATTGGTGAAGAAGACCCGGTTGCCCTCGCCGGGGGCCAGCTCGGCGATCATGCGTGCGGCGGTCCCCCGCTCGGCGTTGGCGTGCTGGGGGGCGACCGTGCACAGCCGTCCCGCCTGCTCTGCGATGGCAGCCACCACCGCCGGGTGTCCGTAACCGATGTTGGCGTTGACCAGCTGCGACGAGAGGTCCAGGTACCGCTTGCCCGAGTAGTCCCACACGTAGGAGCCCTCGGCCCCCGCGATCGGGAGGGGGTGGACGCTGTCCTGGGCGGACCAGGAGGTGAAGACGTACTGGCGGTGGTCCTCGACGACACGATCCCCTGCCGCGGGGTCCGGTGCCGCCGGCGTCGGCGCTGGGCTCATGGGGGCGATCCTTGCACCACGGCCCCCCGGGCCGCACACCCGCGCTAGGGCGCGGCCGGGGCGGTGGTGGGCGCCGGAGCCGGGGCGGGCGCCGGGCCGTCGGTGCCGCCCGTCTGCCGACCCCCCACCACCCGGTAGGGCTCGGGGAGGTACTGGGTGACGACGAAGGCGACGACCACCGCCACGATGACCACCGGCGTGGCGGCCAACGCGTCGCGGGCGAGCAGGAGCACGGGGAGGAGGACGGCGGCGACCGGGAGTCGGAGCATGGCAGCCGTCATCGCTCCCATCCCCGCCGCGATCCCCGGCACGAGCTCGAAGCCCGGCAAGTGCGAGGCGGCGACGCCGATGACCGCGCCCAAGAGGAGGGCGGGGAAGATGGGCCCCCCGCGGAAGCTACTGAGCGACACCGCGTAGGCGAGGGCCTTGAAGACCAACAGGATCATGAGCGTGCCCACCGCCCAGGTGCCGGCCGAGCTGACCAAGGGACCGATGAAGCTCTGGCCCGAGTACAAGATCGTGCTCTCGGGGCGTCCACTGGCGTAGGCGTAGGCCACGACGATGCCGGCCACGACGAGGCCGGCCACCGGGGTGAGGAGGACCGGGCGCGGGTGGGAGAACCGGTTCAGGCCGATGGCGATGACCCGGATGAGCCACACGAGGAGAGCGGACCCCACCCCGATCACGATGCACCAGCCGATGTCGGGCGCCGTCGGCCGGGCAAAGGGCGGGAGGTTGGGGATGGCCAGCCCGACCGGGCCGAGCCCGGTCCACGTCCCGAGGCCGATGAAGACGAGCGCCCCCACTCCCGCCGCCAGCAGTCCGGGAAGCACGATCAGGGTCAGGAGCTCTCCGCCGAGGCCGATGGCTTCCATGAGGAAGAAGGCCGCGGTGAGCGGGGACCCGAGGACCGTCCCGAGCGCCGCCAGCCGCGCCCGAGGCGCCGAGGATGGACGGCGTCATGGGGTTGGAATGACGCAAGAGCCGCTGGGCCGCGAGGGTCCCCAACCCTCCGCCGAGGGCGAGGAGCGGAGCCTCCGGTCCGAGCACCAGCCCGAAGCCCAGCGTGGCCAAGGCCGCGGTGAGCGCGCCCGGCAGGCTGGAGGGAGGGGCGGGCGAGGCGGAGAGGCCCTGGACCGGCTCGTGACCTCCCCGGCCGGGGAGAAACCTGATGACCAGGCCGACGATGACCCCGCCCACCAGCATCAGCGGCACCGGCCACCACCTGGGGACCTCGGTGTATCCCACCGTCTTGGGCAGGCTCTCGTAGAGCCAGACCTGGAGATGCTCGAAGAGCTGGATGAATCCGTAGGCCAGGGCGGAGATGGGAGCACCGATCGCGGCGGCTACGAGAAGGATGCCCAGGTAGCCGGGGGTCCGTACGACGGCCAGGAGGTTGGCCGGCGCCGCCGATCCGGGCGCCGGTGGGGCCGGGGTTGGTGGGGACGGGGTCGACGGGAGCGGCGTCACCTGGGCCGGCGCGCCGGAAGAGGGTTCGGATCCGTCGCTCATCCGGCCCCTCGGGCGCGGCACGGCCCGGGGCTGTGCCCCGATCGGCCCCACCCGTAGCCAGCACGTCGGCCTCGCGGTACCCCTCTCACTGGCCCCGCACAGTATCCGCGTCGCTCCGGCCCTCCCGGGACCGAGGGTCCGCCGGCTCGGCACGCCGAGACCGAGCCGCTACCTTCGGTCCTCGTGTCCCCCCTGCGCCGTGGCGATCGATCGCGCTTCACGGTGGAGCAACTTCGCTTCGCCCAGGAGGACCCGGCTGAGATCGTGCAGCGCGCCGCCGACCTGGCGGAGACGCATGCCGGCTGGATCACCCTCCGGCCCGAGGTCCGCGAGACGCGGGAGACCGAGCCCATCGGGGTGTTCGCCGCGCTGCTCGCCGACACCCGGTTCGAGATCCCGCTGTGCTCGTGGGTCGTGGGCCCACTCAGCCGCAAGGGACCCCGGCCCTTTTCGCTCGGGGTGCAGCACAGCACGGGCACTCATGCAGTCGACCGACTGGCCGACCGGGGGGTGAACCTCGGCGCAGGTTGGCGAACGGTGCAAGACCACCCCCGGCGGGGGCTCGTCGTGGAGGTCCCCCATACCTCTCCGGTCGGGACGATGATCCCCTGGCTGCTCCACGCGGGCAGGGTGCTCGCGAAGCTCGAGGTGACCGGAAGGTGGGACGCCGAGGTGCACGCCCGGGGGTGACGATCGGTCGGGGGTGCATCGTCGGGGGCCCGCGCACCCGCCCGGTGTCGTCCCCCCGACCGGCTCCGAGGCTTCAGTCCAGTGCCGAGCTATGGGCCGCGCCGCCGTGACGCATCCAGGTCTCGTACATCTCGGCGTAGATGCCGCCGGCGGATACCAGCTCCTCGTGGGTCCCGACCTCGGCGACCCGTCCGTCCTCCACCACCACGATGCGGTCGGCACGCATGGCGGTCGAGAGGCGGTGGGCGATCAGGATGGCGGTCCGGTCCTGGAGAAGGACGTCCAACGCGCCCTCGATCTTGGTCTCGGAGGCCAGGTCCAGGTTGGACGTGGCCTCGTCGAGCACCAGCACGCGCGGCCGGGCCACGAAGGCCCGGGCGAGGGCGATCAGCTGCCGCTCGCCGGAGCTGAGGGACTGTCCACGCTCGTGGACGATCGTGTCCACGCCGTCGGGAAGCCGCTCGACCAGGTCCTGCAGGCCCACCCGGGCGACCGCCTCGTCGATCTCCTCGCCGGTGGCGTCGGGGCGGGCGAAGGCGATGTTGTCCCGGATCGTCCCGGCGAAGAGGAACGGCTCCTGCGGCACCACTCCGAGCTGCCGGCGCAGCGAGTGCAGCGACACCTCCTTCAAGTCGAACCCGTCGATCAGGACGCGGCCGGCGGTCGGATCGTAGAAGCGGGTCACCAGCTTGGCGATGGTCGACTTGCCCGCTCCGGTCGACCCGACGAACGAGACGGTCTCCCCCGGGGCGATCTCGAGGTCCACGTCGTGCAGCACTTCCACGCCAGGCTGGTAGCCGAAGGACACGCCCTCGAGGGTGATCCGGCCCGAGATGGGAGGAAGCTCGAGCGGTTGCGCCGGCTCGAGGACGGTCGGCTCGGTCTCGAGGAGCGTCCGGAGCTTGGCGATCGATGACTGGCCCTGCTGGAACGTGTTGTACTGCTGCACCAGCAGCTGGATGGGCTGCAGGAACCGGTTGAGGTAGAGGAAGAACGCGACCAGGGCACCGAGGCTCAGGGTGTGGTTGAGCACCATGTTGCCTCCGACACCGAGCAACACCGCCTGCCCGAGGAAGCCGAGCAATTGCGTGCTGGGGCCGTACACCGCGTTGATCTGTGCCGTGTAGTCGTTGGCGTCCCGGTACTGGCCGACGATGTTGCGGTGCCGCAGGACGTTGTGCCGCTGGCGGTTGTGCGCCGTGACGATGCGCACACCTTGGAGGCTCTCGGAGAGGTCGGCCAGCACGAGGGCGATCCCGTCGCGCACTCGGTCGTAGCCGCGCTCGGACGCTCGACGGAACCACAACGACAGGACCGTGAGCACCGGCACGATGAGGACGACCGTGATGAACGCCAGCTGCACGTTGGTGGCGAAGAGGATGACCGTGATCACCACCATCGTCAGCACCTGGATGGCGAACTGGGCGAGGCCGTCTTGGAGGAGCTGCTGGAGGTTCTCGATGTCGCTCGTCATCCGGCTCATGAGCACGCCGGCCTTCTCCGCGGTGAAGAAGTCGAGCGACAGGCGCTGGAGGTGGGTGAAGATCTTGACGCGGAGGTCGTTCATCACGCGAGCGGCCAGGCGGCCGGTCACCTGGACCTGACCTCGCTGGGCCAGCGCCGTGATCCCCACCGACACCAGGTAGAGGGTGGCCGCCACCACCACGACGACGAAGTTGCCGTGACCCGGCGTCATCCCGTCGTTGATGGCCCACTCCGTCAGCTTGGGTCCCGCCTGTTGGGCCACGCTGACGATCGTCACCAGGATGCCCGCCGTCACGAGCAGGAGCGGATGCTCGGTCAGCAGTTCCCGGAGGCTGAGCCGCCGTCGCTCCCGCTCTGCCGGATGGTGCGTGAAGATCGCGCCCGGTTCGGGGTGGTCCGGCTCGTCCTGCAGGAGCTCGTCGACGCCCTGCTGCATCTCGCTCGGGATCCCGCCGAAGGGGAGCCCCGCCCCGGGCGCGCCGGGGCGCCCTCCGCCGCCCATCGGGGGCCCGAAGGCTCCCCCCCAGGCCATCTAGCGATCCCTCTCTCGCGTCGCCCCGGACACGAGGCCCGCCCCGTCGGCGCCGTTCGACCCCGGGCCGTTGGACTGCCGGGCTCGAGCACCATTCGATCCCGTGCCCCCGGCGCCGTTCGAATGCACGCCTCCGGCGCCGTTCGAGGTTCGGGCTCCGGCGCCGTTCGATGCGGTGACGGTGGCGCCGTTCGACCCCGCGGCCGCGGCATCGTCGAGCTCGGCCTCCTCTGCGAGGACGTCGATCTCCTCGCCCTGCGCCAGGACCTCGCCGTAGAGGGGGACGTTGGCGAGCAGCTCGCCGTGCGTCCCGTCGGCGACGATCCGGCCTCGCTCCAGCAACACCACCCGGTCGGCGAGGCTGATGGTGGAGAGACGGTGGGCGATGACGAGGGTGGTCCTCCCCTTCATGAGCTCGAGCAGCGCCCCGTGGATCTCCTGCTCGACCTTGACGTCGATGGCCGACGTGGCGTCGTCCAGCACCAGGATCGGGGGGTTCACGAGCAGGGTCCGCGCGATGGCGATCCGCTGACGTTGACCTCCCGAGAGGGTGTAGCCACGCTCGCCCACGACCGTCTCGTAGCCCTCGGGGAGGTCCCGGATGAACTCGTCGGCACCGGCCGCCTGCGCCGCCGCCTGGATGTCCGCGGGGTCGGCGTCGGGGCGCCCGTAGGCGATGTTGTCCCGGATGCTCTCGGAGAAGAGGAAGGGCTCGTCCAAGACGATGCCGACGTTGGCCCTGAGGCTGGCCAGGGTCAGGTCACGGACGTCCTGGCCGTCCACGCGAACGGCACCCCCGGAGACGTCGTAGAAGCGCGCCAGCAGCCGTGCGAGCGTGGACTTGCCGCTGCCGGTTCGGCCCACGAGGGCAACGGTCTCTCCCGGTTGCAGATGCAGGTCGAGATCGGACAGCACGCGCGGTCCCGACTCGCTGTACGAGAAGTCGACCGAGTCGAGCTTGACGTCGCCCCGGCAGTCGAGGAGATCCACCGCAGACGGGCGATCGACGATCGTCGGCTCCTGGTCGAGGATCTCGTAGATGCGGCCCGCCGATGCGGCGGCACGCTGGCCCATCATCAGCAGCATGCCGAGCATCATGAAGGGCGCCTGCAACATCAAGAGGTAGGCGTTGAAGGCGACGATCGCGCCCACCGAGAGATGGCCGTAGATGACCATGTACCCGCCGAAGAGCAGAACGAGGGCCAGGCCCACCTGGGGGAGGTTCTGGAGCGAGGGGGTCCAGCGGGCGCGCAGGTCGGCGTCCCTGATGTAGGCCCACTGCAGCCGGTCGGCGGCGGACGAGAGCGATCGCAGCTGCTGCTGCTCGGCGGCGAACGACTTGACGACCCGCACCCCGTTGACGTTCTCGTCCACCACGGTCGCCACCTCGGCCAACCGCGACTGGATGAGCCACGAGACGGGGAACATGGATCGGCGCATCCGGACCCCGACGATGTACACGAAGGGCATCGTCACCATGGCCACCAGGGCCAGGGGAACGTCGATCGACAGCATGTAGCCAAAGGCCACGAGGGCGATGCTGCACTGGACGAGGATCATCGGCGCAAAGGTCATGTACATCTGGACCGAGCGGATGTCGGAGTTGGCCCGGGAGATCAGCTGGCCCGACTGGACCTGGTCGTAGAAGGGGAAGGACATCCGGCTCAGGTGCTCGTAGATGATGTTGCGCAGATCGAACTCGAACGTGTACGCCGTCTTGAACGTGTAGAGCCTGGAGATGTAACCCGACACACCTGCCACCAGACCGAGGCCGACGATCCACCACACGTAGACGTGGATCGGGACCGTGTGGCTCTGTATCGAGTTGGTGATGGCGTGGTTGAGCAACTGCGGGATCTGCACCTGCAACACCAGGCCGACGAAGGACAGCACGAGGGCCGTCAGGAACATCGCCTGGTGCGCCCGCATGATGGGCAGCGCCCGACGCAGCCACGACCGCTCGCGGTCGGGATGGACCGTCGCCTTCGGCGCCTTGTACAGCGGCGTCACCCCGATGGGGGCGAGAGGCCCGCTCATCGCCGCGCCAGCGCGTTGGCCCGGGCCACGAGCGCCTCGCGCCACACGTCGAGCCCGTCGAGGGCGCGGCGGACCTTGGCGGGGTCGTCCAGGTGCTCGAGCAGCGCGGTCATCCGCTCGTCTATCGCCTTTTCGGCGGCGTCGAGAAGCCGTACGCCCTCGGCGGTCAGGGCCAAGCGGACGCAGCGGCGGTCGTCCTCGACGTTGCGACGCTGCACCAGGCCGCGGGCGACCATGCCGTCGATGACCGCCGTCACGCTGGGTGGCCGCACGGCGAGCCGTTGGGCCAGGGCCGAGGAGACCGAGGAGCCCTCGGAGAGGAAGGCGAGCACCCGGTATTGGGGCAGCGTGAGGTCCACGGTGGCCACCGCCAACTCGACCTGGCGGGCGAGCCAGGCTGCCGTGCGCCAGGCGGTGACCTGCTTCGTGGCCGCGTGAGGGGTCTCCAGCGATTCGAGAGTCACATAGTTAGAATATCGAAGGATCTGCTCGACGAGACGGGTCGAGCGAAGGCCCAGACCGGGAGGGTCGCGTGAACGGCAGGCGCAGTGACCGATCGGTGCGCGGCCTCGTCCTCACCCCGGGAGCCGGCGCCGACCGCAACCAGCCGGCCCTGGTGGCGATCGAGAAGGCCGTCGCCGAGCTCGGCGTGTTGACTCGGCGGATCGACTTCCCCTACCGGCTCGCCGGGCGCCGCGCACCCGATCGCCCCCCGGTGCTGATGGCCGCGGTGCTGCAGGCGGCCGAGTCGCTGGCCAGCGAGCTCGGGACGGACACGAGCCGCCTGGCCCTCGGCGGGCGGTCGATGGGCGGCCGCATCTGCTCGATGGTGGTCGCCGACGGGCTCCCCGCTGCAGGCCTGGCCCTCGTCAGCTATCCGCTGCATCCGCCGGGGAAGCCGGACCGCCTGCGGACCGAGCACTTCGGGAGCCTCCGCGTCCCGGCGCTCTTCGTCTCGGGAACCAAGGACGCCTTCGCGACACCCGCAGAGCTCGAGGCCGCGACGCACGAGATCCCGGGACCGGTCACCCACCATTGGCTGGAAAAGGGAGACCACGGGTTGCGCCGCCGCGACGACGAGGTGGCCCGCCTCGTCGCCGACTGGCTCGCGGCGATTCCCAGCAACGGGTGACCCCCCGAACCAGCCTGGATCGAGCCACCTGGCCGATTTCGTGGTAGCGATAGAGAGATGAGGCCGGTCAAGTCGGCGGTCATCGGTGCCGGATCGTGGGGGACGACCGTGGCCGCGCTCGTGGCCCCAAAGCATCCGACGGTGCTGTGGGCCCGTAGCCCCGACGTCGCGAAGACGATCAACACGGAGCACGTCAACCGCGCCTACCTCACTGAATTCACGCTGCCCAAAGAGCTGCGGGCCACGAGCGACATGGAGGAGGCCGTCGCCGACGCCGACATCCTGATCGTGGGCGTACCGACCACGGGCTTCCGGTCCATTCTCGAGCAGACCCTCCCCTACATCCGCCCCTGGATACCGGTGGTCAGCCTGGCCAAGGGGCTCGAGAGGGGCACCCTGATGCGCATGAGCGAGGTGGTGAAGGAGGTCTTGCCCGGCCACCCCTCCGCGGTATTGACCGGACCCAACATCGCCCGCGAGATCCTGCACGGGAAGGCCGCAGCGTCGGTCCTCGCCACCGAGGACCTGGCCGTGGCGAGCGCCTTGCAGGCCCACCTGACACGCGGCCTCTTTCGGGTCTACGTGAACGACGACGTCGTCGGTTGCGAGATCGGCGGGGCGCTCAAGAACGTGGTCGCCATCGCGGCGGGCATCGGACAGGGCCTCGAGGTCGGCGACAACACCCGTGCCGCCGTGATCTCGCGGGGCCTCGCAGAGCTGAGCCGCCTGGCGATGGCCATGGGCGCCCAGGCGATGACGCTGGCCGGGCTGGCCGGGATGGGGGACCTCATCGCCACGTGCATGAGCCCCCACAGCCGGAACCGCGCCGTGGGCGAGGCGCTCGGTCGCGGCCGCCCCCTGGACGAGATCCTCTCCGAGATGCAGATGGTCGCCGAGGGGGTGAACACCGCTGCCCTCGCCCTCGAGCTCGGCGCCCGGCACGGGGTCGAGCTACCGATCTGCAGCATGATCCACCGGGTGATCCTCGGCGAGCTGGCACCCTCGGATGCCTACTTCGGCCTGCGTCGACCGGGTCACGAGGCCGAGCCCGACTAGACGCCCGTGTCCACCGCACTGCACGACCATCCAGAGCTCCCACCCCCGAGGGTCGAAGAGGTGGCCGACGGCGTTTTCGCGTACGTCCAGCCCGACGGGAGTTGGTTCATCAACAACACCGGATTTCTCCGAGCCGGACGGCACAGCGGGGTCGTCGCCATCGACACGTGCTCGACGGAACGCCGGACCCGAGCCCTGCTCGAGGCGATTCGCTCGACTACCGGCGACCGTCCACGCACGCTGATCAGCACCCACCATCACGGGGACCACACCAACGGCAACTACCTGCTGCCCGGCGCCGTCGTGATCGGGCACGAAACGTGTCGAGAGGAGATGCTGCGCACCGGGATCTTCCAACCGAGCGGCATGTTCGAGCCCGTGGACTGGGGCGAGCTGGAGGTTTGCCCACCCTTCGTCACCTTCGCCGAGAAGCTCGTCGTCCACGTCGACGACCTGCGCATCGAGCTGTGCCACCCGACCTCGCTCGCCCACACCTCCAACGACGTGTTCGCCTGGATCCCCGAGCACCGGGTCCTTTTCAGCGGCGACCTCGTGGTCAACCACTGCACCCCCTTCGTGATGATGGGCTCGGTCGCCGGATCGCTCGAGGCGCTCGACTACATCATGGAGCTCGAGCCAGAGGTGGTGGTTCCGGGCCACGGACCGCCCTGTGGCATCGAGGCGGTCGAGACGTGCGGCCGCTACCTGCGCTGGGTGCAGGTCTCGGCCGAGCAGGCCTTCGCTGCCGGCTTGTCACCCCTCGAGGCGGCCAGGGAGCTGGACCGGGGCGAGTTCGCCGACCTCCAGGACGCCGAGAGGTTGGCCGGCAACCTGCACCGCGCCTACGCGGAGCTCCGAGGGGGACGGCAGAGCGACGCGATCGACTACGCGGCCGCCTTCGCCGACATGATCACGCTCAACGGCGGCCGCCCCCTGCGCTGCCGCGCGTAGAAGCCGCAGCGAGGCCCACGGCCTGGGCTCAACGACGCCGCACGCGGGGTGCCCCCGACTGGAGTCCCCTCCGGGCCTCCGCAGAGACGAGGCCGCACAGGGGAAGCAGCGTGCCGAACCGTAGCCACCGCTCTGGCCGCTCCCTCCACCGACGCTCCACGAGCGCCGCGGCCTCGGACCATGCCTCGTCGGCGGCCACGAGATCGCGCTCCAACCGTGTCCTGGCCTCGGGATTGGTCGGGGCGTCGCACCATCCGCCGTAGGCCTCGATCACCTGGGCCGACTCGACCAGGAGGCGGGACAGATTGGGCATCGGCGCCGTTTCCTCGGTGTCCTCGTTCATCACGTTGACGGTGGTCATCGCCCGTCGGGACACGGGGTGCAGGGCCTCCACCTTCATCCGGGCCTGCTCGAGCGACGGGCGCGCCGATCGGGCGCGCGGGTTGAACCGGAGGCTCTCGGTCGCCCGCTCGACCTTGACCCGGGCGTCGTCCGCCAGGTCCCGAAGGACCCGGGCGCTCTCCGCGACCTCCTCGGCCGATCGCCTGGACCAGCCATCGGCCAGGACCTCGCCGAGCGTCCGCAACACCAGGCTCGCCTGGCTCACCACTGCGCCGGCGGCACGCTCCGCCGGGGACACGGCCGGGGGGGAGGCGAGGAGCATGACCACGAGGCCGACCCCCACGCCGAGCATCGTCTCGAGTATGCGTTGGCCCGGGTACCCCGGGTCCACCGACGTCACGGCCAGCACGAGGAGCCCGCTCAGGGCGATCTGGATCGACCCACCGGGGCCGAGACGCAAGGCCGTCGAGGCGAGGAGCCCGACGAAGATGACGAGACCCACGATCCAGGCGTTGACCCCGGCCACGGTGAACAGGGCCACGGCGAGACCGACCCCGAGCAGGACGGCCACCATGCGCTGGACGGCGCGCGCGAACGACTCGTACACGGACGGCTGCATGTACATCAGGCAGGCCACGCTGGCCAGGTAGGGCGCGCTCGAGAAGCCTGCCTCGACGGCGAGCCACCACGAGAGCATGGAGGCAACCGCGACCCTGGCGGCATGGGCGAGCTCGTCCCGGCGGATGGAGCCGATTCGCGAACCGTCCGACGCGACCACCGACACCCAGGACCTCCACCGTCCCGCCACGTCGGTCACCTCGAGATTCTGCCACCGAGGCGTGAGGCGACGACTGCCGAGATACTCGTCCTCGTTGGGGCGTCGAGAGCCGGGGTTATGGAGTCGAGACGGCGACCTCGGCCTCGCAGCGGACGGGAAAGTTCACCGAGTTCGCGATGTAGCAACGATGATGGGCCTCCGGATGGAGGGCCATGGCAGCGTCGGTGGCTTCCGGCTCGAGGATGGTCACGAGCGGTCGCAACGTCACCTCGCGGAACCGCCCGACACCGCCGGGGCCGATCGTCATCAGTCCCTCGGGACGGTCCTCGTACCCGACGACCCTCACCCCGGCGTCTGCGCAGAGGTGGAGATAGGACAGCAGGTGGCATCCGCTGAGCGCGGCGACGAGGAGCTCCTCGGGGTTGTAGCGGTGAGCGTCGCCTCGAAAGTGAGGGTCGGCCGATGCGTACAGGAGCGGCTTGCCCGGTGCAGACGCCTCGTAGTCGCGGTCGTAGGCGTCGTACCCCGCCGTCCCCGGTCCACGGTCGCCCGTCCAGCGGACGGCCAGCTCGTAGTGGTGATCGAGCCTCAGGAGGCGCCCTTGGCCGCCGACCAGCCCTCCAGCATCTTCCCGAACTCCAACGGGTTGTAGACGTCCTCTTCGTAGCTCCACTGGTCGTCACCCGCGTACTTGAGCAGCGTCCAGTTGACCGCCCGGTGGTCGCTCCCGTCGCCCGGGTCGTCCATCACGTTGTCGATCTCGCAGACGACCCAACCGCGCGCCTCGTCGATCACGTACCAGGCGATCGGGAACGACGTCATCCTGTCGTTGGGCGGAGTGGCCATGGTCTCGCTGATCCACCGGAAGATGGCCTCGCGCCCCTTGAACTCCCCGAAGTGGTGCTCGATATACGTTGCGTCCTCTGTGAACATGTCCGCCCAGGGGCGCCAGTTTCCAGACGATGCCGCCCGGGCGGCCACCTCCTGGTACCGGGAGAACGCGTCCTCCATCTCACGGCGTGTGAAGCTCGGCATGGGCGCCTGTATAGCCGCGAGACGGCTCTCGAGCGAGTGGTTCGCCCCGGCTCGCCCGAGGGGCACGGGCGTGGCGGGATGCGTCAGCTCGTGCCGGACTTGGCCCCCGCCCCGTTGGCGAGGTCGTAGGCCTCTCGGGCCGCATGGATCTCGGGCAGGTGGGCGTTGGCCCACTCCACGAGGGCGCTGACCGTCTCGAGGAGCGTCCAACCCAGGTGGGTGAGCTCGTACTCCACTCGGGGCGGTATCACCGGGTAGACGGTCCGCGTCACCAGGCCGTCACGCTCCAGGGTCCGCAACGTCACCGTCAGCATTCGCGGGGTGATCGCAGGGATGTCCCGACGGAGCTCGCTAAACCGCCTGATCCCGCCACCCAGGACCCGGACGACGTACATCGTCCACTTGTCCCCCACCCGGTCGAGGACCTCGCGGGCCTGGCAGTTCTCCGGCTCGGATACGCGGTGCTCCGATTGGTCGCTCATGGTTCCCTCCAGAGAACTTTGTAGATCTCCACGGTACCTAGTTCCTCGAATGTGCCGTCTTCCCAGCTCACGGCAGGTTCCTTACGATGTCTGGGTATAGTATAGGAACTATACCCAAGATAGGTACTGAGGTACTAGGAGGAACGCTCAAATGACGACCCAGACGACATCCACCGAGCTCGCGCTCACCCCGGGCCTCTGGACCCTCGACCCCAATCACTCGGGAGTGCACTTCCGCATCCGCCACCTCGGACTGAGCAACGTCCGTGGTCGCTTCGACCGCTTCACTGCGAGCCTCGGCGTGGGCCAGCGGATCGAGGACACCTCGGTGCAGGCGACCATCGAGATGGCCTCGGTCGACACCAACCAACCCGACCGGGACGCCCACCTGAGGAGCACCGACTTCTTCTCGGCCGAACAGCACCCCGAGATGACGTTCCGTTCGACGGCCGTGCGGCCCCGGAGCGACGGTGAGTACGAGATGACCGGCGACCTGACCATCAACGGGATCACCCGGTCCGTGATCCTGGACGTCGAATTCAACGGCGTCGAGGATTTTCCCGGCGACGGCAGCACGCACGCCGGGTTCTCGGCGACCACCGAGATCAACCGCGACGACTTCGGCGTGGACTTCAACATGCCGCTCGGCATCGACAAGGTCGGCCTCGGCCAGCGGGTCAAGGTCGAGCTCGACATGCAGTTCGTGGCTCCCGCAGCGGCCTGACCGGCGGCGGCCGGCCCGGACGGGGAAACGGGCCGGGCCGGCCGGGCCGGCACACCCCGGCGGACCGTGGCGAGGGGCGGGCGCCGACGCCTCCTGGGGACGCGGCACTACTGTCTGTCCCCAAGCTCCGCTCAGGAGCACATCGAGTCGCTGCATGTCACCGGGGGGGTCGACGTATGACAGATTACGTGAGCCGTCGGGCCTTTCTCGTCGGCGCCGGCCTTGCCGGCCTGGCGGCCGCCGGGGTGGCGGACGGAGCGCTCGATTCCGCCTCCGCGTGGGGGGCGACGAACGGTCCGGGTCGCAACGGTGTCTCCACGGCCACGCCCAAGCACGGTGGCTCGATCGTCTACGGGACGGACTCGGAGTCCCAGGGGTTCGATCCGACCACGGCCGAGTGGGACGAGACCGGCTACACCTACGCCCGGACCGTCTTCGATCCGTTGGTGGCGTCGACCAAGTCGGGGAACTGGGTCCCCTACCTCGCACAATCGGTGACGCCCAACACCGACTACACCTCCTGGACGATCACCCTGCGGCCGAACGTGACCTTTCACGACGGTACGCCCTGCGACGGACCCGCCCTCCTCGCCAACCTGCAAAAGCAGATGACGTCGGCGCTCGTCGGGCCGGTGTTCACCGATCTCGTGAGCGACGTGTCCCAGAGCGGGCCGCTCGCCGTCCGCCTCGACATGACCAAGCCCTGGGTGACCTTCCCCTACCAGCTCACCGGGCAGACCGGCTACGTCGTGGCCCCCTCCATGCTCAAGAACCCCAACGGGACGGACCACCCGGTCGGGACGGGACCGTTCGTCTTCCAGCAGTGGCAGCAGAACCAGCGCTTCGTCGCCACCCGCAACCCCTCCTACTGGCGGCCGGGCTATCCGTACCTCCAGCAGATCACCTACAAGCCGATCGTGGACGACGTGGCCCGGTCGGACGCCCTGCAGTCCGGCACCGTCGACATGATGGTCACGGTCACCCCGCAGATCGTCGTCCAGTACCGCGGCAACCGGCAGTGGTCCTACGCCGACGACAGCGGCCCCGTGGTGGGTGAGCCGCAGGTCAATCTCATCCAGCTCAACGTGTTGGAACCGCCGATGGACCAGGCGATCGTGCGCCTGGCCATGGCCAAGTCCTTCTCGCAGGAGGCGGTGTCCCGCATCCTCACCGAGGGTGTCAACACGCCGATCAACGGTCCCTTCGTCCCCGGCACCCCCTACTACGCCAAGACCGGCTACCCGGGCTACGACCTCTCGGGGGCACGCAAGCTGGTCAAGCAGTACCAGAAGCAGGCCGGAAAGCCCCTCGCGTTCACCCTGACGCTGACGCCCGATCCCGAGGTACAGCGAAGCGCCACCTACCTCCAGCAACAGTGGAGCAACGCCGGGATGAACGTGCAGCTCGCCACCTTCGAACAGAACGAGCTCATCAGCAACGTCGTCTCCGGTAAGTACCAGGCGACGACCTGGCGACAATTCGGGCAGGTCCAGCCGGACCTCAACTACGTCTTTTGGAGCGCCCAGACCGTCAACAAGAACGGCCTCTCGCTCAACCTCGCCCGCAACGCCGATCCTCGGATCCAGGCTGCGCTCGAGACGGGCCGGGAGACGACCGACCCGTCCGTGCGGGCCAAGGCGTACCAGCAGATCGCCAAGTACTTCGCCGAAGACCTCCCCTACCTGTGGCTCGGGAGGGCCGTCTGGGCCGCCGTGGCCACGCCGAAGGTCCAGAATTTCGTCAACCCGATCGGCCCCTCGGGGCAGCACATCATCGGGCTGGAGAACGGCGCCACCTGGGCGACCCAGCTCTGGGTGAGCTAGGCCCGATCTCCATCCTGCCTTCATCCCTGCACCACCGTCCCTCCATGTGAACGACCTTCAATGGGGTCGATGGGGGCGGGAAGATCAGTGGGGAGGGTCGCATGGCGGTAGTCATGAACATGCGATGGACCGGCGTGACGGTGGACCAGTACGAGGCGGCGCGCCAGGCCGTGGGGTGGGAGGCCGATGTGCCTCCCGGGGCGCGTCAGCACGTCGCGTCCTTCGACGGCCAAGGGCTTCTCGTCACCGACATCTGGGACTCTGCCGCCCACTTCGACCGCTTCGTGGAGGAGCGGCTGGGACCGGCGACGCAGCAGCTCGGGATCGAGGGCCAACCGGAGGTCGTCATCACCGAGGTCCATCGGACCTTCTCCCCGCGCCCGCTCTGAGCCCTCACGGGGAGGGCCACCAGGAGGGGGCCCGATCGAAGGTGTCTAGGCTCCAGGGCTCACACCGGAGCCGGAGACGGGATTGGTCGATTCGCACGCGGACGTGCTCATCGTGGGGGCGGGGGCGTCGGGAGGCGTCGCGGCCCTGCGCCTGGCCCGGGCCGGGGTCCGGGTGGTCTGCCTGGAGCAAGGCCACTGGCCCGACCGCGCCGACTTCCGGGGGGCGGAGCCGGACTGGGAGCTGAGTGCCCAGACGCGATGGTCGGGCTCGCCCAACCAGCGGGGGGCACCGGAGGACTACCCGATCGACGACTCGTCGTCGGACATCTCGATCCTCAACTACAACGGGGTGGGCGGCGGCACCGTCCTGTACAACGCGCAATGGCCGAGGATGGCGCCTGCGGACTTCGCGGTCCGCAGCGTCGACGGGATTGCCGACGACTGGCCGCTCCGCTACGAGGACCTGCTCCCCTACTACGAGCAGACCGACCGCGAGATCGGTGTCTCGGGTCTCGGCGGCAACCCGATGTTCCCGCCGGGCGCCGACCCTCCCCTGCCGCCACTGCCGATCGGGCGGGCGGGGCTGCTGCTGGCCCGGGCCCACGACCGGCTCGGCTGGCACTGGTGGCCGGATACCAATGCCATCCTCTCCGCCCCCTATCTCGGGCGCCGCCCCTGCGTGCAGCGAGCCGCCTGCGGCCAGGGCTGCGCCGAGGGCGCCAAGTCGTCGACCGATCTGAGCCACCTGCCGGGAGCGATGGACGCCGGCGCCCGGGTCATCGTCGGCGCACGGGTCCACCGGCTGGCCGTGGACCGGCGCGGCCTGGTCACCGGTGCCGAATGGACCGACGGCGACGGCACCCGGCGCTTCCAGTCCGCGGACGTCGTCCTGCTGGCCTGCAACGGCATCGGCACACCCCGGCTGCTGCTCAATTCCTCCTCCGCACGGTTCCCCGAGGGGCTGGCCAACGACTCGGGGCTGGTCGGCAAGAGGCTGATGCTGCACCCCCTCGCGACGGTGACCGGCTACTTCGACCACGAGCTCCGGAGCTGGCAGGGGCAGGCCGGGGGCGCCATCCAGTCGATGGAGTTCTACCGGAGCGACGCGGGACGAGGGTTCGTGCGTGGGGCGCGTTGGAGCCTGGTCCCGACGGGTGGGCCCCTGCGCAACGCCCTCGGCGGTCGCGGTCCCTCCGCCTGGGGTCGAGGGCACCATCGCGAGTTCCGCCGCCGCTTCGGACGCGGTGCGGCCTGGGTGCTCATCTGCGAGGACCTCCCGGAGGAGACCAACCGGGTCGAGCTCTCCCCGGGCCTCGCCGACTCCTCTGGCGTTCCCGCCCCACGGATCGTCTACCGGGTGAGCGAGAATTCGAAGCGCCTGCGGGAATGGCATGCGGGACGGGCGGTCGAATCCCTCCGAGAGGCAGGAGCGCACGCCACCGAGGTCACCATGGTGGGACGAAACGGGCACCTCATGGGCACCGCACGAATGGGTGAGGATCCGGACGCTTCGGTGGTCGATCCCTGGGGGATGGCGCACGACGTCCCCAATCTCGGGATCATCGACGGGAGCGTGTTCGTGACCGCGGGCGGGGCCAATCCGACGAGCACCATCGTCTCCCTCGCCCTGCGGGCTGCCGATCACCTACTCGAGCGCCGCTCCAGCCTGCCCACCCCCGAGCGGACCCGGACGTTCGCCGTCGCCGGGGCGACGATCCCTCCGGCCCGGCCCCGGGTCGCGGCGTCCGTATCGGCGGCGTCCACCCCCCTGACCGATTCCGAGCGTGACATCCTGTCGCTCCTGGCCGACGAACTGATCCCGGCAGCCGACGACATGCCGGCGGCCAGCGAGGTGGGGGTGCACGCGGCCCTGGCCGACCGGGTGCTCGGTTACCGACCGGACCTGGCCCACCCGCTGCGCCGAGCGCTCGCGACGGCGGCCCCCCGGGCCGCGTCACCCGAAGGGTGTAGCCGTGTGTCCTCCACGTCTCTCGACGAGCTGCGCCGCGTCGACCGGCCGGCACACCAGGCGCTGCTGGTCGTCGTCGCCGCGGGCTACTACCTCTCGGAGGACGTCCGCACCCGGATCGGGTATGCCGGCCAGGAAGCGATCGCGGTGGATGCCTTTGCGTACCCCGAGTACGTGAGCGAGGGGCTCCTCGACGGAGTGCTCGAGCGAGCCCGCCGCTCCGGCTAGCTACTTTGGGTCGGGGGGACGGGACTCAGATGAGGCTTGCGCCGGAACCCCGCAGGAGGGCCTCGTTCGGGTTGTCCGGGAGTGACTCCAGGGGCTGCGCGAGCTCCTCGACCGTCGGCCCGTACTGGGCCGCCAGAGGCGCCAGCTTCTGGAGATCGAAGTCGTAGAGCCCGGCACAGGTCTCGCCCAGGATCTTCTGCATCTCGTTCGGTCCGATCCCGGCGAACACCTGCCGCAGGTGCTCGCGCGTGAACGGGTGGGTGCCCTCGTCGTGCGGGTAGTCCGAACCCCACATGAAGCGGTCGATGCCGATGATGTCCCGTGCCGCCACGTCCGACGGACCGGGTTGGCTGACGCCCATCCACACGTTTTGCGCGAAGTACTCGCTCGCCAGCTTGTTGAGCTTCTCTTCCTTGCCGTAGCGGATCTCGCCGGTCTGGCCCGTCTTGTTGATCCGCTCGATCGTCGCGTCGAGCTGCCGGAGCAGCGGCGGCACCCAGGCGCACCCCGTCTCGGTGATCACGAACTTGAGGCGCGGGAACCGCTCGAACACCCCGCCCAGGATGCTCTGCACCAGGGGCCGCTGAGAGTAGAACCCGGCCTCGGCGATGTAGAGCAGCATCGCGATCGGGTAATTGCCGTAGTCGGGCACCCCGGTGCCACCGTGGACGTTCACCGGCATCTCCAGGTCCTGGAGAACCGCCCAGAGCCGGTCGTACTCCGGGTCGTAGATGGGCCGCACCCACTTGACGTCCGGCGGCACGTTGGGGATCAGCACCCCTCCCCTGAGCCCGTGATCCTTGATCCAGTGGACGTCCTCGATCGCGTCGTCGATGTCGTTGAAGAAGATCTGGCCGATCCCCGCGCGGCGCTCGGGGAAGTCCGCGCAGAAGTCGACCAGCCAGCGGTTGTGCGCCCGGACGCCGGCCAACCGCTTCTGGTAGTCCTCCGGGCCGGGCGGCGGGGCGAACAGCACGAAGCTCGGGAAGAACGGCGGGACCGTGTTGGGAAAGATGACCTCGCCGACCACCCCGTCCTCGAGCTGCTGGCTGTTGCGCATCTCGTTGTCCCAGTTGCGGTAGCGACGGGTGTCGCCCAGGTCCTTGAACGGGTTCTTGTACCGTCCCCGCCACTCGTCGAACTCGTCCCGGTACTGGGGATCGAGATACTCCCGGTAGGCGGCGTGACTCCCGCCGGCGTGGCTGTCGGCGGTGATGATCGTGTAGCGACCACCCGCCTGGTCGATCGTCGAATTCCCCGTCGCCATCTCTTTCCTCCTACCGATCGCATCAGGCCCCAAGGGCGCGTCCCGGCGCCCCCGGTCCCCTACCATGACTATCACGTCAGTTGCCGCCTGATCGCAAAGCCGCTTGTCAGCGCCCTCCGATCTCCGTCCCGTCCCCGCCCTCCCTGTTGGCCCCCACCTTCCTCTCGGCCCCGCGTAGCCGCACGCCGGCGGCACGCTCCTCCTTCTCCGCGGCGACCCAGGCTCGCTCGGCGGAGCGGACGTGCTCCGCTGCCTGCCGCTCCTCCTCGCGCAGGCTCGTGAGCCGGCCCTGCGCCGCAACGATCTCCCGCCGGATGCGCGCCACGTCTTGCTGGGCCTGCGCGGCCTGGGCGCGCCTCTCCTCCCCGTGCCTCGACGCCACCGACAAGGCGCGGCGAGCGTCGCGCAGGGCATCCCGGGCCTCTCGCGATCCCCGGCCCCGGGCGCTGCGACCAGGGCCGTCGTCGGGTCGCGGCGTCTCGCTCCGGCGTGCCGGCTTTGCGGCGGCGGGTGCCGCAGGTGCGGGTGCCCCGGATGCGGGTGCCAGAGAGGACCGTGCCGCGAGAGGCACGCCGACCGCGGCGTCGAGGTCGACGGATCCGAAACCCGAGTACCGCAGTGACGTGGTGAGCCGACCGGAGGCGACGGCCTCCGCGGCAGCGGGATCCGCGAGGGCCGCCGCGAGCGTGTCCTCGAGGTCCCGTAGCGACGCCCCGCTTGCGGGCTGTCCGACCTCGTCGGCGAGGTGTCGGGCGTCTCGGACGAGCCCGCTCACGAGCACCCGGCGACGCTCGGCGAGCCGGAGCAGCTCGCTCTCGGCCAGCTGATCCTGCGCGTCGCGGAGCGCGCCCGCCAGCGAGAGCAGCTCCCCCACCTCCCCGTGCCGCCGGCGCACGAGGAGGTTCACCAACCAGGCACTGGCCGAGGGCTTGCGGAGACTCTTCATCTCCCGGGCGAGCGGTCCCTGGCCGCCGTCGCGGGCCTCCCGCGCCCGGGCGTCACGTGCCGCGACGAATTCGCCGGGCAAGAGCCCGTAGAGCTCGTCTGCGACCGTGTCGAGATCCACCGCCTCCAGTCTCGCCGTTGCGCCCTGTCGCCGTCCGTCCAACGGGACCGACTAAGGCGCCGACCAACGGAGAGCCCGCCGAGCGAACTCTCCTGACGAAGGGCTGGACCGGGGCCACGGAGACCACGAGTCGAGTCGGGGTGCGGTCTGTGCAGGCGGGGTGCCCCTTCCCGATGAAAAACCCCCAGGCAGCAGGATCGGACCGCCGCGCCGGACGGCGCCTGACGGCGGGCCGGGCGCCCTATAGTCGAAGATGATGCAGCCGATCGTGGCCTTCTGGCAGGAGCCGGCGGGGCCGCGCACCGGCGCACGCTCCTCAGGGGGAGGAGGGCGATGCAGAGCGGCGTCCAGGGCATGATCGGAGAAACCGCTCTCGTCACACGTACGGTCAAGGATCCCCACCGCCCCGGCCGGGTCCGGGCGCGTGGTGAGGAATGGATGGCCATCCCCCTCGACCCCAGCGAGGAGATCGAACCAGGCATCAGCGTGGTGGTAGCCGGAGTCGAACGCGGGCTGCTCATCGTCTACCCCGCCGGCACGCCGTAACCGAAAGAGGTCAACCATGTTTGCCAGCACCAGCGGCGCCGTCGTGGCGGTCATCACCGTCGCGGCGGTCGTCGTGCTCTTGATCATCCTGGTCGTCATCAAGCGGTCCCTGAAGATCGTCCAGCAGGGAAGCGTGGGGGTGATCAAGCGCCTCGGCGAGTTCAAGGCGGTCCGCCAGCCGGGGTTCCACGTCATGGCCCCCCTGATCGACACCATGACCAAGGTGGACATGAGGGAATTCCCGCAGACGGGCGACAAGCAGGCGGTGATCACCAAGGACAACGTCTCGCTGTGGGTCAGCGCCACGATCTTCTGCCAGGTCATCGACGTGAAGGCTGCGCTCTTCGAGATCAACGACTTCCAGTTGGCCGTCGACCAGCTCTCACTCACCGCCCTGCGTGCGGTCTTCGGCGAGCTCTCGCTCGACCAATCGCTCTCGGAGAGGGAGACGATCAACTCGCGGATGCAGGACCACATGGCCGACGCCACCCTCAAGTGGGGCGTTCGCCTCAACCGCATCGAGATCCTGGACATCACGCCGCCGGCCAACGTCCTGCAGGCGATGTCGGAGCAGAAGGAGGCGGAGCAGCACAAGCGGGCCGTCATCTTGAAATCCGAGGGCGACCAGCAGGCCGCGATCAACAGTGCCCAGGGCCGCAAGCAGGCCGCGGTGCTCGAGGCGGAAGGTGGGAAGCAGGCGGTCATCCTCGCCGCGGAGGCTCAGCGGAGCGCCCTCGAGCTTCGGGCCGAGGGCGAGAAGAAGGCGCGACTGCTGCAGGGCCAGGGCGAGGCGGCCGCGCTGTCCGCCATCGACGAGGCGACCATCAACCCACACACGCTCGCCGTCCTCCAGCTGCGGGCGTTGCAGGACGTCGCCTCCTCTCCCACCTCCAAGCTCGTGGTTCCCTACGAGGCGGCGGGTTTGGTGGGCGGCGCAGAGATGCTCGTGGGCGCCCTCAAGGGCGCGACCCCCTCGCCCACCCCGGCGAGCAACGGATCGGCCAGCTAAGCAGCCCGAGTCCGACCCGGACCTCGTTTGGGCGGGGTCCGGGCTCGGGGACTACCGGAAGTCGAAGGCGACCTTCACCGCGTTGCTCTCCCCCTGCGTCGCCAGGCTGACAAAGGCGTCCCGCCACTGCTCGAGCCGGAAGGTGTGCGTGAGCATGCCCGTCAGGTCGATCCGTCCCTCGCCCACGAGCCTCAGGTAGTGGGCGATCCCGTGCATCCGGATGCCGCCCACCTCCTCCACGCCGAAGGCGTTGGAGCCGACCCACGAGATCTCCTTGAAGTAGAGGGGCGACCACTCCCACCGCTCCGGGGCGTTGACGCCGCTCTTGACGAGCGTGCCCCGAGAGCGGAGCAGCCGGACACCCACCTCCGAGGTCTCGGTCGTGCCGATCGTGTCGTAGACCACGTCGAACCCGCCCGGGTGCGCCATCGGGAGGCCTTCGGGGGTCGGCTGGAGCACGCCGCCCGACCATTCCGCAGCCCCCTCCAGGAGCGCCTCGACCGGGCTCGAGTCGATCACGTCGGCCCCGAGGCGGCGGGCGATCGCCGCCTGTGCCGGGAACCGGGCCACCACCAGCACGGCGACGTCGGGGAACAGCGACCGGAGGATCGCCGTGGCCGTCGTGCCCAGGGCGCCCGCACCGTAGACGAGGACGCGACCGCCGGGCGGCGGCGGGTGACGGGTCACGGAGTGGAGTGAGACCGTAAAGGGGTCGGCCAGGACGGCGACCTCGTCGGGGATGTCGTCGGGCACCGGGATGAGCATCGAGTCGTGGGCGGGCAAGTACTCGGCAAAGCCGCCCGGGGCGTCACGCGAGGTGCCGGTGTGGATGCCAGCGGCAATGGGGCCGTCCTTGAAGTGCCAGCACAGGCTGTAGTCGCCGGCGCTGCACGACGGGCACGGGGGGTCGAACCCCCGGGGACCGCAGGAGAGCCACGGATTGAGCACCACCCGCTGCCCGATCTCGAGACCCCGGGCTTCGGGACCGAGCTCGCTCACCTGGGCCACGACCTCGTGGCCGAGGACCGTCGGCGCGGTGAAGAGGCCAGAGAGCGCGCTGTCACCGAGGTGCTCCCCGAAGTCGCTGAAGACCTGCTTCGCGTCCGAGCCGCAGATGCCGGTGAGCCGGGTCTTGGCCACCACCCAGTCACTCCGCTGGGGGCGGGGCTCCTCCCGGTCGATCAGCCTCATGGGAACGCGGGCCAGGCCGGCCTGGAGGCGGTTGGACGGATCGGGTGGCTCCCACTCGTCGGGCCTCACCCCGTACAGCAGTGCCTGCATGCCGGCTCCCCCTCTGCCTCGATCGCCGGGGACACGGTAGCCGGACTCGCGATGGTTTGACCCGAGCCCTCCGCCACCTTGACGCTCATCGGGGCCTCCGCCTGGGCGACACGCGCCAGAGTGGAGCTCCGGGCGGCCGGCGAGGCGATCGCCGGCCACGACCCGGGGACGCTCAGCCGGCTCTCCGCCCAGGAGCTGCAGATCGCCCGGCTCGCGACCGAGGGCCTGTCCGACCGGGACATCGGGGAGCGTCTCCTCCTTTCACGCCGGACGGTGGGGTCCCACCTCTACCGCCTGTTCCCCAACCTGGACATCACGTCCCGCTCGCAGCTGGCGGGCCGGCTCGCCTCGCCCTAGAAAGGAGCCCTGGCGCGGACGCCGAGGTGAGGCAATTCGCGTCGATTGACCGAAGCGCCGATCCGCGGTTGCCCGTACCCTCGTGACGGGACCCGCGGGTCACCGCGCAAACGGGCCGGCGGACGCTGGGAGGCGTGCGATGGACACGATGATGGCCCTTCGGGCCCACAATCGGGGTGGTCCGGAGCAGCTGGTCTACGAACGGGCCCCGAGGCCCGAGCCCGGGCCCGACGAGGCGCTGGTCGAGGTCCATGCCGCCGGCATCACCTTCACCGAGCTCGGTTGGGACGAGACCTGGTTGACGGCCGAAGGAAGGGATCGCACCCCCGTCATCCCCTCCCATGAGGTCTCCGGGCGGGTGGCGGCGCTCGGCCCGGATGCGGCCCACGTCACGGTGGGCGACGAGGTGTTCGGTCTGATCCGCTTCGATCGCAACGGGGCGGCGGCGGAGTACGTGGTCCTCCCCGCAGAGGAGCTGGCCCTGCGCCCGACCACGGTGGACCACGTGGCCTCCGCCTCGGTCCCCTTGGCGGCCCTGACGGCGTGGCAGGCCATCCACGACCATGCCGCGTCGGCACCGGGCGAGGACATCGTCGTGCGCGGCGCGGCGGGCGGCGTCGGTGTCTTCGCCGTTCAGTTGGCTGCCCAGCTGGGCGCGCACGTCACGGCGGTTGCCTCGGGCACGGACGCGCCGCTCCTCACGGCGCTCGGGGCCGAGCGGGTGGTCGACTACGCAACGGCCGGTGCTTCGCAGGCCGTCGGAGTGGCGGACGTGCTCTTGGACTTCGTGGGCGGACCGACCCCCGACGACTGGTACGCAGTCGTGCGGCCGGGCGGGCGGCTGGTGACCCTGAGCGCACCACCCTCGGCGGCGCTGGCCGGCGACCGCGGCATCACCGCGACGTTCTTCATCGTGAGCCCGCAACGCGACGAGCTGGCGCGACTCGCCGAGCTGATCGACGGCGGCAGGCTGCGCCCGATCGTGGCCCGGACGTTCCCCCTGTCGGAGGGCCGCCGGGCCTACGAGAGCGGCTCGACGGGGACGGGAGCGGGCAAGACGGTCCTCACCGTCCGCTAGGACCGCACGGGAAGCGACGGAGCAACACCGGAGCAACACCGGAGAAACACCGGAGAAACACCGGAGAAAGGGAGCGTGCAGTGGATCTCGGACTGAACGGACGCACGGCGATCGTGACCGGCGCGAGCCGGGGCATCGGCCTGGCGGTGACGCAGGGACTCGTCGCCGAGGGGGCCCGGGTGATCGCCGGCGCCCGCACGTCGTCGTCCGAGCTCGACGCCCTCCGGGACGAGGGATCGGTCCGCGTGGTCGAGCTGGACCTGACCGAGGCGACGGCGCCGGCGCGTCTCGTCGAGGCGGCGGGCGACCGGATCGACGTCCTTGTGAACAACGTCGGATCGGCGCCAGCCCGGACGGGGGGCTTCCTCGAGGTCTCCGATGACGACTGGGCTGCCACGTTCGAGCTCAACCTGGTGCCGGCGGTTCGCACCATCCGCAGCGCCCTGCCGCTGATGATGGCCGCCGGGCGCGGCTCGATCGTCAACGTGGGCTCGGTCAACGTGTGGCTCTCGGACCCGGCGGTCATCGACTACAGCGCCGCCAAGGCCGCCCTCGCCAGCCTCGCGAAGGCGCTCTCCAAGGAGGTCGGCCCCCGCGGCATCCGCGTCAATACGGTCAGCCCGGGACCCGTGGCCACGGACCTGTGGCTCGGGGACCAGGGAGTTGCGGCCACGGTCGCCAGGGCGACGGGGGCCAAGCCCGAGGAGATCGCCGACCAGGCGGCCCACCAGAGCGCAACCGGCCGCTTCACACGGCCGCAAGAGGTCGCCGACCTCGTCTTGCTCCTGGCAAGCGATCGCACCGCCAACGTCACCGGCTCGAGCTTCACGATCGACGGGGGACTCGTGCCGACCTGGTAGCGGCGAACAGGGGCCGCCGGTCGGTGCAGTCACATGACCGAAGCGACGCCGCCCCTCTACCGATCACACTTTTCGGTGTTATCCCGCGAGGCAGTACCGCTACGCAATTCGGTCAGCAGTCAACGCTCAGCACGGAGGTGCACAGAATTGGCAACCAAGCCCAACCCGGTCGTCTTCATCCATGGCCTGTGGTTGCATCCGAGGTCCTGGGACCCCTGGCGGGAGGCCTTCGGCGAGGCGGGGTACGAGACCAGCGCCCCGGGTTGGCCCGGCGACCAGGCGACGGTCGAGCTCGCTCGCGCCAACCCCGAGAGCGTCGCCAACCAGGGAATCGACGACGTGGTCGAGCACTACGCCGCCGCATTCGGGTCGCTGCCGGCGCCCCCCGTCCTGGTCGGGCACTCCTTTGGCGGCATGATCGCCGAGAAGCTCCTCGGCCAGGGCCGAGCGGCGGCCGCCGTGGCCATCGACGCCGCGCAGATCAAGGGCGTGCTGCCCCTGCCGTTGTCCTCCCTCCGATCGACGCTCCCCGTGTTCAAGAATCCCGCCAACAAGCACCGGTCGGTGATGCTGACCGCCGAGCAATTCCGCTACAGCTTCGGAAACGCCGTGAGCGCCGAGGAGTCCGGGGCCCGCTGCTGCTCGTCATGGGCGGGTAGGACCACACGGTCCCCGAGGCGATCACCAAGTCCACCGCCAAGCAGTACCGGCACTCCTCGGCGGTCACCGACATGATCGAGTTCGCCGATCGCGGGCACTCCCTGACCATCGACGGGGGCTGGCGCGAGGTGGCCGACGCATCGCTCGCGTGGCTCGACAAGAACGGCCTCTGACGGGTCGCATGCGTGCCTCCGGGGGCCGGTGGGCAACAATGAGCCCGTGGAGGTGCTGGGAGCCAGCACGGTGCTCGCCGATCCCCTTGCGCCGTACGCCGAGGTCGACCGCTCGCGGACACGGCACGAGTGCTGGGTGATGGCCCACATGGTGGGCGGCCTCGACGGCTCCGCAGCCATCGGGGGCCGGGTCGCCCAGCTCTCGACGCCGCCGGACTCGAGGCTCTTCACCCTCATTCGTGCACTCGCCGACGTCGTTCTCGTCGGGGCCGAGACCGTGCGCCGGGAGGGCTACGGGCCCGTGCGACTGCCCGAGGACCGCATGTCGGCCAGGAGGGCGTCCGGACGGTCTGGGACCCCACCGGTGGCGGTGGTGACGCGATCGCTGGACCTCGACTGGGGCGCCAGGGTCTTCGCAGAGGCGCCGCCCGAGAGCCGCACCCTCGTGGTCACGTGCGAGAACGCCGACCCCGGGCGCCTCGAGGCGGCACGCCGCGTGGCCGACGTCGTGCTCGCCGGCGCGGAGCGGGTGGAGCCGGGACGCGCCATGCGGGCCCTCTCCGAGCGCGGCCATCGTGTGGTGCTGTGCGAAGGGGGACCGACCTGGTTGGGCGAGTTGGTGGCGGCACGCCGCCTCGACGAGCTCTGCCTCACGGTCGCCCCGTTGATGGGTGGCGATCCCCTCCCGGTCTCGATCGCACCGCCCGGCTCGACCCTCGCGCCGTTCGCCCTGCGGCACGTGCTGCGAGACGGCGACACCCTCTTCCTCCGTTACGAGAGGGCTGAAAGGGGAGAGGATGGGGAGTGACCCCTTCGATGCGATCATGACGTCGCTCGACGCACCGCTCATCGTGGTCACGGCCGCCGACGGGCAGGAGAGGGCAGGGTGCCTCGTCGGGTTCCACTCGCAGTCGAGCATCGAACCGGGGCGCTACTGCGTCTGGCTCTCCAAGGCGAACTTCACCTACCGGGTGGCGTTGCGCTCGACCCACCTGGGGATCCACTTCCTGGCGGGCGCAGACGCCGACCTGGCGTCGCGCTTCGGCTCGCTCACCGGCGACGACGTCGACAAGTTCGCCGGGCTCGACGTGAGCGACGGCCCCGGCGGGGTGCCCGTACTGCCGGCATGCGCGAACCGCATGGTGGCGCGCCGGACCGCCATGGTCGACGAGGGCGGTGATCACGTGTGCTTCGTCACCGAGCCGGTGACCGTGCACACCGATGGGCCCTTCGAACCGCTCCGGCTGTCCCGGGCACCCCACGTGGAGGCCGGGCACGAGCATCAGGAGCGACCGGGTCCCCCCACCGAGCGAGCCGCAACGGGCCCCGGCACTCGCTGAGTCCGGGACCCGCCCGTCAGCCGTCGAGATCGAACGCCGTGGCGTGCCGGGGCTGGTAGAGGCCCACGGTCCCGGCGCCGGGGACGAGGAGCCGGACCACCCGACCGAAGCCCTGGTCCTCGACCGGTCCGGCGAACTCGACCCCCTTGCGCGAAAGCTCGGCGACGGTGGACTCGATGTCGTCGCACATCAGGTACAGCTCGTGGTGCCCGCTCGCCGGCCCGCCTGGCGCCTCCGGCGTGCCGGTGGGATGCACGCCGAGCTCGGCCGGTGGGAGCTTGAAGATGAGCCACCCGCCGTGGGCATCGACCCACGGGAGGCCGAGCACGTCCCTCAGGAACTCTCTGGCCCGGTCGGGGTCCTCGGCGTAGAGGATGGCGTGAGTGCTCGTGATCACGCCCACAGCGTGCCACCGCCGGGGCCAGGCTGGGGTCGCGAGGGCGCATCGTCTCGACGCCGGCACGGCACACTGTGTGCAGTCGCCGACGAATAGGAGGGTCCGGAGATGACGGCCATCGCAGTCCTCGGTACCGGCGCGATCGGCACCACCTTGGCCGGCAAGTGGAGGGCGGTCGGCCACGACGTCGTTCTCGGCAGCCGCGATCCGGGGTCCGCATCCTCCCGGGACCGGGCGGCAGCCGTCGGCGTCACCGTCGCCACCCACGCGGACGCCATCCGGACGGCAGAGGCGGTGCTCGTCGCGCTCCCCGGCCAGGCGGTCACGGAGATGGCCTCCTCGCTCGGCGCGAGGCTCGAGGGCAGGTTGGTCATCGACGCCAGCAACAACCTCGGGGCAACCGAGGTCAACTCCCTCCGGGCCCTCGGGGCCAACTCGCCCGGCGCCAAGTTGGCCAGGGCGTTCAACTCGCTCGGTTGGGAGAACTTCGCCGACCCCGTCTTCGACGGCGTGCCCGCCGACCTGTTCTGGTGCGGCCCCGACGGCGACGGCGGCGCCTTGGTCGAGCGGCTCGTGTCCGACGTAGGACTCCGGCCGGTCCGGGTCGGGGGACTCGAGCAGGCGCCTCTCGTCGACATGGTGGCCGGCCTGTGGTTCGCGTTGGCGCTCGGCCAGGGCCACGGCCGGCACCTCGCCTTCAAGATGCTCACGGAGGAGTGAGCGACCCGCCTCCAGGCCTCTAGGCGTCGCCCCGCTTGCGCAGCATCTTCTCGATCTCCGCGACGTCGAGCTCCTCGTTGCGGATCATCTGGCGGGCCAGCTCCTCCAGGGACACGCTCCGGCCCTCGGCCAGCGTCAGCAGCCGGCGGTAGAGCTCGATCCCCCGCCGCTCCTGCACGAGCATCTCCTGGAGGATGTCGTCCACCGTGGCGTGATGGGTGCCGACGAGCTCGCCGATCCCGAGCGAGACGGCGCCACCGAGGGCGGTGACCTCCTCCCCGGCCTGGATCGCGTGCGCCATCGACTGCTGTGCCTGCTCACGCATCCAACTCGTGATGGGGATCCGTGCGTGGCCGAAGACCATCAGGGAGTACTGGGTGAAGCGCACGACGCCGGCGAGCTCGAGCTCGACGATGTCGTTCAACGTCTCGAGCGTCGCTTCGCGATCGATCTCCGCCACGGATCTCCTTACCGGTGTCTCGGTCGATCCGGCATCTCAGTGCTGGTGCAGGATCACTCCACGGATGTTGCGCCCGGCGTGCATGTCGGCGTAGCCCTCGTTGATCTGGTCCAGGGTGTAGGTCTGGGAGACCAGCTCGTCGAGGTGGAGCCGGCCCTGGCGGTAGAGCTCGAGCATCAACGGGATGTCCTTGGTCGGGTTGGACGCGCCGAAGAGCGAACCCTGGATCCGCTTCTGGTAGAGCGTCAGGAGCGTCGGCGACACCGGGATCCCGGTCTCGAGCAGGTTGCCGATGCCCGTGGCGACGCAGGTGCCCCCCTTGCGGACGGCCTCGAGACCCTCCGCGATGTGCTCACCGTTCGTGACGCCGACGCACACGATGCAGGAGTCCGCGCCCTGCCCGTTGGTGAGTGGCGCGACGATCTCCCTCGCCTCGGCCATCGTCTCGGCAGCGTGCGTGGCTCCGAGCTTCAGTGCCGTCGTGCGCTTGAGCTCGACAGGATCGACCGCCACGATCACGGAGGCCCCCGCGTGGCTGGCACCCTGCACGGCGTTGATGCCGATCCCGCCGACACCCATCACGATGACGACGTCGCCGGGTCGCACCTCGGCCGAGTTGACCGCCGAACCCCATCCGGTCCCGACTCCGCACCCGGTGAGGCAGGCGATGTCCAACGGCACGTCGTCGGGACAGTGCACGGCGGAGAGCACCGAGATCGTCGACCACTGGCTGAAGGTCGCCAGGCCGGCCATCTGGCCGACGCCCTGGCCGTCGATGCTCATGCGGTGAGACCCGTCCTCCCTCGTCCCAGAGAGGGTGGTCGCGCCGGCGTCGCACAGGTTCTGCATGCCCGAGGCGCAAAAGCGGCACCGGCCGCAGCCGGGAAGGAACGACGTCACCACTCGGTCGCCGACCTTCCACCCGGGAGTGTGGGGTCCCACCTCCTCGACGACACCGGCACCCTCGTGGCCGCCGGCCATGGGGTACACGCCGACGAGCAGATCGCCGGTCGTGAGGTGGTCGTCGGAATGGCAGAGGCCCGATGCTTCCATTCGGACGAGCAGCTCCCCCTGACGGGGTCCGTCGAGATCGACCTCGGCGACCTCCCACTTGCCCGGCGCCTCGCGCACGATCGCGGCTTTGGTCTTCATGTGATGACTCTCCTACCCGTGACCAGCTGAATCATTCCCGAAACGTTAGGCGCTGGCGGCCCGGCGTGCCCGGCCGATCCGCCGCCCCTCCCGGCGCCGGCATCCCCCGGCCTGACCTGGGACGGGACGACGGTTCGGGTTGACTCTGACGGGCCGTTGTGCGTCATTGTGCGTTGTACTTAGTAGCTAAAAGGCGGGGCTCCGGGTTGCGCAAACCGCCAGTTAGATCTACTCGGCCATTTCCGAAATCAGCCATTCTCGACAACCTTTCGCCGGGCTCAGACTGCGCAGCGATAGGACAGCCCCCGCACCCGTTGGACCGGGCCGGGGGCGTGGCCGACACCCTCGGGAGGTGCCGACATGGCAAGGTAGCGCGTAGCTGGATCTCCCTTTGGCGTCAAACCGAAAGGGAAGATGAGCGATGAAGCGAAGCCCCCGAGGACAGGCCCCCTGAGGCGTCGCAACCTCCTGTGTTCCAAGGTCACAAGCTGCCGGCCGTCGATCGGCAAAAGGGTCTTCGGTCCGTGGTCTACGCCAGGAAATCCCGGTTCTACTCGCCGATTTCGTCTGCGAGTATGGGCGGCTTGGAACCCTTTCGCTTCTCTCGGCTAGCTGGTGTGTGTGGTGGTGGAACCCCGTGACAGAAACCGCTGAACGTCGGGTCTCTGGAGCCGGGATCGTTCTCCTCACGTTGGCGTCGGGTCAGTTCCTGATGACGCTCGACAGCTCGGTGATGAACGTCTCGATCGCCACCGTGGCGAAGGACGTGGGCACCACGGTCGTCGGAATCCAGACTGCCATCACCTTCTACACCTTGGTGATGGCTTCACTGATGATCACCGGCGGCAAGTTGGGTCAGATTCTGGGCCGCAAACGTGCCTTCGTGCTCGGTTGCGTCATCTATGGATGCGGTTCGCTCACCACCGCGGTCTCGGGGAATCTGGCGGTGTTGATGTTCGGTTGGTCGTTCCTCGAAGGTGCGGGCGCAGCTTTGATCCTGCCGGCGATTGTGGCCTTAGTCGCGTCGAACTTCGGCCGAAAAGATCGACCTCGAGCGTATGGGCTGGTGGCCTCGGCCGGAGCCATTGCGGTGGCTGCCGGACCCCTCATCGGCGGATTGTTCACCACGTATCTCTCGTGGCGGTGGGTATTCGTCGGGGAGGTCCTCGTGGTGGCGATCATCGTGCTTTTGAGTCGCCGGATGGCCGACACCCCGGCCGAGAAGGGAGAGCGGCTGGATCTGGTGGGCACCGCCTTGTCCGCGCTCGGCTTGGGGCTGGTCGTGTACGGCATCCTGCGCTCGGGAACCTGGGGGTTCGTCCAACCGAAGCAGGGCGCCCCGCATTGGGTGGGTCTCTCTCCCGTGATCTGGCTGATCTTGGGTGGCGGAGTGGTGCTGTGGGGCTTCTTGTGGTGGGAGGATCGTCGGCTCGCTGCTGGGAAGTCGGCCCTTCTTGACCCCGAGCTTCTCCGCAACCGGGGCTTGCGCGGCGGGCTCACCGCGTTCTTCTTCCAGTACCTGCTGCAAGCCGGTCTGTTCTTCGCAGTCCCGCTATTCCTGTCAGTGGCGCTCGGCCTCTCTGCCATCGCCACCGGCGTTCGGCTCCTGCCGCTCTCGATCACGCTGCTGTTGGCTGCCGTGGGTGTTCCGAGGCTCTTCCCTCACGCCTCACCGCGCCGAGTCGTCCGGGTCGGGTTCCTCGCTCTGTTCGCTGGGATCGTCATTATGGTGGCAGCCCTCGACGCCGGCGCGGGACCGGAGATTGTGACCTGGCCCATGCTGCTCGCGGGGCTCGGTGTCGGTACGTTGGCCTCCCAGTTGGGAAGTGTGACCGTCTCGTCGGTGCCGGACCAGCAGAGCGGCGAAGTCGGCGGCGTACAGAACACGGTCACCAACCTCGGCGCGTCGATCGGCACGGCCTTGGCCGGGGCGGTGCTCATCTCGGCGCTGACCTCGTCGTTTCTCAGCGGCGTCGCTCACAACCCCGCCGTCCCCTCCGATCTGTCCTCCAAGGCCCAAGTACAACTGGCCGGGGGAGCGCCGTTCATCTCCGATGCCCAGTTGAAGACCGATCTCAATGAGGCCGGAGTCACCGGCAAGACTGCCGATGCCGTCCTCACCGAAAACGCCAATGCCCGTATCGCCGGCTTGCGAGCCTCGTTATCGGTTCTCGCTGTCATCGCAGTGCTGGCACTTTTTGCCGCGCGTCGACTCCCTACCAAACAGCCATCGGAAAAGCCCGCAGGTGATGCTCTAGTTGAGTGAGGCGACGCCTCACGTCTTCGGCGAGGGGCGTACGCCAGGGAAGCCAACCCGTTCCCGGGCTGGCGAAGTGAGCGCCTCCCTACATTGTGAACGCCTGCTAAGGGCACGGCTGGCGAGCTCGAGGACGCCCAGCCGATCGGGATTCGGCAGAACGGCCGCGGCTAAACTCGGACTGCGTTCGTAATCCTGCAAGGGTTAATGGAAGGCACCTCTTCCCACGCTGGCAATCTCCGTCGCTCGCCTCCTGCATGCGACGCGAACCTGCGCACGCCACTGTGGATCTTCGAGCCTGAACTGCCAAGTTGGGTTCTCTGATCGGATGAATCGTTCAAATTCCTGCTCGGCTTCAACCTGGGGCCAGTCGACATCAGTCAGAGTGTCAACCCACTCCTCAAGGAGATCTGCTTCCACGATGGTGTGGGAAAAGGCTTCATTGAATTTCGAGGTCGGCACTTCAACTCGTCGGGATCGGCCTGACGCGTGAGCCGGGCGACATGAGGCGGCCCAACTCTCGAACCCGGGCTCTTCCCACGTTTTCTCTTGCTCAAGGCGAGCGGCGAGGAGATGCCGCAAGGTCATGGAATTGAGCTCGTCGAGGTCGACGAGCCGGCACATCAGGACTTCTTTCGGGCGCGGCGGACCTGCGCACTTCGGTAGGCCATCCGGGTGTAGTGCAGCTTGCGCGCTGCCTCCGCCCGACGGATGCGCTCAGGCTCTGGCAGAACCCGATCAGGATCTACCTCGTCGAGGAACCGGTCCTTGAACGCCTGTCTCGCCGGCGCGGTGTGCAGCACCATGTCGTGCTTGGCGCTGGTGGCGAGTCCGCCCATACGGCCCCGTTGCTGACGGACCTCGCGCGGCGGAAGCCGAACGACGTAGTAGTCAGTCGAGGGCTCGGATTGGCCGATTTCGGACATGGTCGAAGAAACCTCCTGGCGGAGATCTCCTTCGCACCAAGCAATCGGCCGGCAGCAGAACCAAGCAATCGGCCGGTTCCGCTTTGCGAGCGGAGAGACTTACAAGACTGGCATTATCCTAACGGCGCCTGGTGCAACGGTGCAAAGGCGCGACCTCACAAATCATCCCCAGGTGCCAGCCGACGCCGCTCATCCTGAGCCCGCCGATCAGCTTCGGACGCGCCATAGCGGTTGAGCATTGCCCTCGAGCTCCAGCCGTAGGTGCGCATCGCCCCGACTTCGGAGCCACCACTGGCAAGGTGCCGGTGTACCGAGAAGTGGCGCAGCTGGTGACAGTGCAAGTGACCGATCCCGGCCATCCTCGCCCGCCGCTGCACGGCCGCCTGGATGCCCTGAGACGTGATGTGACTCCGTCCACGAGCGAGCCAGAGCCAGGGGGACGCCGCGGCTTGGGACTGGCGACGGCGCTGGCGCAGATAGCGATCGAGCGACTGCAGCGTCCGCATACCCACCACTACTCCGCGGGCTTTGGCACCTTTGCCGGATCGGACGGTCACGAGGTCCCCGTCGATGTCGTCGACCCGAGGGTCCGTGAGCTCGCTCAAGCGGAGCCCTCCGTCGGCGAACAGGCGGATGATGGCCGTGTCCCGCACATCCTCGAAGCGGGACCCATCGCACGCCTTCAAGAGCGCTTTGAGGCTGTCCTGGCTCGGGACCGGGATCACAACCTCCGGGACGTTCGGCGGCTTCAGCCGCTCCATAGGGGAGACGGACACCTCGCGCTCGTCGACGCACCAGTTCCAAAATTGCTTCAGGCTGATGTACCTGATTCGGACCGTCGTCGGCCTACGGTTCTCGCTGAGCTCAGCCAGCCACGTCTCGATGTGTTCCGACGCGACGGCCAGGACGAGGGTGGGCAGGTTGTGCTCGACCTGCCAGTGCCGGAACTGCTCGACGGTCTCGAGGTAGCTCTGGACAGTGCGCCGGCTCCGGTTCCGGGCTCTGAGCGACAGCTCGAAGCTGCCTGCCAGGTCGGCGATGTCCACGCCTTCGATGGTTGTTACGGTCTGCACGTCGGACCTCCTGCGTAGGTTCCGGCCATGCCGGGGGTGGTGACCGCCACGCCCCGGCTGATTGCAGGACCAAAGTTAGACCAACTAAGAGCGTACGCAAGGACCGTCAGGCATATAAGGGCAGCTCAGCACCGATTCGGCAGTGTTCATAACGGGCCGTCAGCCCTACAGTGCGCCGCGAGCCGACATCGGTGCCTCGGGCTCGCCCGGGCCACGGCGGAGCTGGTGGCTCGGGGAGGGGAGGTGCGGTGCCCCAGGATCGGTTCGGGTTGCCCGGCCGGGTCGCGATCGTCACGGGTGCCGGGAAGGGGATCGGTGCTGCGGTCGCACTCACCCTGGCCGATGCGGGCGCCGACTCCCTCGTGGTCGCCCGGACCGGGGCGGACCTCGAGTCCGTGGCCGAGGAGGTCCGCTCCCGCGGGCGCCGGTGCATCCCCGTCGCCGGGGACGTCAACGATCTCGACCTTCTCGCCGAGATCGTCGAGCGGGCGGTGACGGACCTCGGCTCGCTCGACGTGGTCGTGAACAACGCAGGGGGTTCGGTCTCCTCGCCGATGCTCGACACGAGCGTCCGGTCGCTCGAGAAGTCGTTCCACTTCAATGTCTCGGTACCCTTCGAGCTGAGCCGACTCGCGGTGCCCCACCTCCTCCGCCGCGAGGGGTCGTCCATCGTCAACGTCAGCTCCGTGGCGGGACGCCATGCGACGCGTGGGGGGCTGACCCACAGCCTGACCAAGGCGGCCCTGTCCCAGCTGACGCGCCTCATGGCCGCCGAGCTCGCGCCGAGGATCCGGGTCAACGCCGTGCTGCCCGGGGCGGTCGAGACCGATGCGCTCGCCTGGTACCTCGAGCAGCTGGATCCCCGCCTCCGGGACGAGATGCGCCGCCGGACGCCCATGCGGCGGAACGGCGCGCCGGAGGACATCGCCGAGGCGGTCCTCTTCCTGGCTTCGCCAGCGGCGTCGTGGATCACCGGGAAGCTGCTCGAGGTCGACGGCGCGGCCGAGGACAACCTGCTGCCCTCGGACCAGCCCGACCTCGTCGGACCGGTCCCGGGGGACTGAGCGGGAACGGAACTGCGCGGGAACGGAGAGGAGAGGCGGGCCATGGCCTATCGCGTGATCCAGTGGGCGACCGGAGGGGTCGGCCGGGCGGCCATCGAGGGTGTCCTCGCACACCCCGAGCTCGAGCTCGCCGGATGCTGGGTCCACACACCGGACAAGGTCGGACGGGACGTCGGGGCGCTGATCGGGCGCGACGCGCTGGGGGTGACGGCGACCTCCGACGTCGACGCGCTGCTCGCCACCGACGCCGACTGCGTCGTCTACAGCCCGTTCATGGCCGACACGTCCACCGTGGACCGCATCCTCGAGTCGGGCAAGAACGTCGTCACCCCCCTCGGCTGGTTCTTCCCGCCAGGCGACGAGCGGGACCGCGTCGACGCAGTCTGCCGGCGAGCCGGGGTGTCACTCCACGGCACCGGAATCCACCCCGGCGGCATCACCGAGCGGTTTCCACTCATGCTCTCCGCCCTCGTCGGCTCGGTCACCCACGTCCGTGCCGAGGAGTTCTCCGACATCCGCACCTACGGCGCGCCCGACGTCGTGCGCGACTGGATGCTCTTCGGCACGACCCCCGAGGAGGCCCGCGGCAGCATCATGGCGGACGCGCTCGGTGCCGGCTTCCGGCAGTCGGTGTGGATGGTGGCGCACGAGCTGGGCGTGCGCCTCGATCCCCAGCTCCGCACGACCCACGAGATGGCGGTGGCCACCGCGCCGGTGGACTCCCCCATCGGCCCGATCGCCCCGGGCACGGTCGCGGCCCAGCGCTTCCGCTGGGAGGGTCTCGTCGACGGGGAGCCGGTCGTCACCGCCGCCGTCAACTGGCTCATGGGGGAGGATCACCTCGACCCGCCGTGGAAATTCGGGCCCGAGGGCGTGCGATTCGAGGTCGAGGTGACGGGGGACCCCGGCGTCTTCGTGACGTTCAAGGGCCTGCACCCCCACAGCATCGAGGAAGGCCTCCGCCGAAACCCCGGCGTCGTGACGACCGCCATGCACTGCGTCAACGCGGTCCCCTACGTCTGCCGGGCCCAACCCGGGTTGCAGACCTACCTCGACCTGCCCCTCGTCGCGGGCCGAGTCGCGCCGAGCCTGCACCGGGCGTCGTGATCCTCGATCGCTTCTCCGTCGCGGACCGGGTGGCCATCGTCACCGGCGCAGGGCTCGGCATCGGGCGAGGGATCGCCCTCGGCCTCGCCGAGGCCGGTGCGGACGTCGTGCTGGCGGCCCGCACCGCGTCGGACCTCGATGCGGTGGCCGAGCAGATCGTCGCCCGCGGCCGCCGGGCGCTGCCGGTGCGCACCGACGTGACCGACGGCGAGGCCCGGCAGCGCTTAGTGGCGCGAGCGCTGGAGGAGTTCGGCCACCTCGACATCCTCGTCAACAACGCCGGAGGTTCCATGCCCCGCCCGGCGATGGAGACCTCGGAGCGGTCCCTCGAGGCCGCCTTCTCGTTCAACGTCACCGCGGCGTTCGCCCTGACCAAGCTTGCGGCGCGCGCCATGGTCGACACCTCGGGCAGCGGGGCGGTGGTCAACATCTCGTCGTGCTCGGCGAGCATGACCCAGACGGCGTTCGTCGCCTACGGCGCGGCCAAGGCCGCGCTCGACCGCATGACCCGCAACATCGCCCCGGAGCTCGCGCCCGGGTGCGCGTCAACGCCATCGACGTCGGCGGCGTCGCCACCCGGTCGCTCGACGTCGTCCTCACGAACGAGACGCTCTACCGCCAGTACCTCGAGGGAACCCCGATGCACCGGCCAGGCGAGCCCGACGACATCGCCTGCGCCGTCCTCTACCTGGCGTCGGACGCCGCGTCGTGGGTGACCGGCAAGGTGTTCGAGGTCGACGGCGGGGCCGAGCACCCCTCGATCGGCGTGCCCGTCGCCCCGCTCGAGCCCACGACCACCGAGGAGGACTGATGAACCCCGAGTCGCCGGTCACCGGCTTTTCGCACGTGCAGCTGCTCGTCTCCGACGTCGCCGCCTCGGAGCGCTGGTACACGGAGGTGCTGGGCCTGCAGCGCCTGACCGCCGCCGACGACGACTCCTACGTCGCTCTGCGCCACCGGCCGAGCCGGGTGGTGGTGGTCCTGACCGCCGATGGATCGTCGGGGACACCGGAGGAACGGCCGGGTCGCCTGGACCATCTCGCCTTCGCCGTTCCCGACGGACGAGCCCTGGCGTCCTGGGCATCCCACCTCACGGGGCTCGGCGTCGAGCATCCCGGCGTCGTCGACGAGCTCGGGAAGCCCTCCCTCTCGCTCACCGATCCCGACGGCATCCACATCGAGCTGGTCGGCCCGCCGGGCTCCTGACCCGGCACGTCGCAAGCTTCCGCCGGCGACGGCCCTCAGCGCGCCGCCTTGATCCGGCCGGCCTCGATCGCCTCGACGAGAGCCGCGTGGTCGGCCTCGTTGGTGCGCGCATAGCGGCCCGCAAAGCCGGCGATGGCGCGGTCGAAGGTCGTGGATTTCCCCAGATAGGCCGAGATCGCGATCGCGTCGCCGGTACGAGCGTGCGATCGGGCCAGGATCCACGCGCACAGCTCGCCGTAGTGCACCAGGTTGGTACGGCTCATGGTCATCGGGTCGCCCTGTCCCTTGTAGTCCCAGAGCTGGCGGATGTAGTAGTTGCGACCGGTCCGGGGGCCCTCCGCCCACCCGAGGAAGATGTCGCTCGCCGCTTGGATCCGGCGCTGCCCAACGACCACCCGCTTCCCGTGGTGGCCCTGGGTGGACTCGCCCGCGTAAGGCTCGAGTACCGAGGCCTGCGCCTCCTTGGCCTGCAGCACGACGAAGTCGGCGTCGGGATCGTCGGGTCCGGCCATGAGCGCGATCCAGCATCGGGTGCCGACGCTCCCGACCCCGACGACCTTGCGAGAGACGTCCACCAGCCGGTACCGGTCGAAGAGGGACCGGCGCTCGTCGGGCAGGGAGGGTCGGTAGCTCTCGATCAGGCCCTCGGCCTCGTCCAGGTCGTGGTCGGTGGCATCGAGGTGCACGATGAGGGGGGGATCATCGACGAATCTGCGCTTGCCGTCGGCGACGGAGGTGAGCTTCGCCACGGCCCTCAGATGGTCCTTGCGACGGGCACGCTTGACGTCGCGATGGACTCCGGCCCGATGCTTCAGCGGGAAGTGCTCGATGACCCTCTTGATCTCCGTCCGCTCGTAGAAGAGATCGAGCGTGTGCCACGACGAGTAGTCGGCTATGCGCTGGCGGTAGGTGCGCGCCGCCGCGCCGACGAGGGCCTCGCCGTCCCCGGTCGACCACCCTCGCTGGCGAGCCACGATGAAGAGGCTGGTGCAGAGTCGTTTGACGTCCCACTCCCAGGGACCGGGAAGCGTCTCGTCGAAGTCGTTGATGTCGAAGACGAGGTTCCGCTCGGGGCTGCCGAAGAACCCGAAGTTGTTGACGTGGGCATCACCGCAGGCCTGGACGTAGATGCCCGTCGTCGGGGTGGCGGAGAGGTCCAGGGACATCACCGCCGCGCCACCGCGGAAGAACGCGAAGGGTGACTCCGACATGCGCTGGTAGCGGATGGGTCCGAGCTCACGGACGCGGGTCGCCGCCTGGGCCTCGAGGATCTCGACGGGGTCGCGTCGATCCGCCGGCGGATCCCAGTCCGCGTGCGCCGACCTCGGCACCGACCCCCTCAACAATCGCCCCTGCGCCCGGCGGATGTCGGGAGACTGCCTCACCAAGCGATCCCGAACGTCACCGGCTCTCCCTTCCTCCCGACCCGGGGTTGGTCCTCTCGGTGCTCGGCTCCCCGACGGGCTGAGCCAGGCCCGCAGGAGCGTGCAACCATCGGAAAGGTACCGCCCAGGCCGGGCCGGCGCTCGGACCCGGCCCCAGCCGATGACGGAGCTGCCCGGGGTGACCTTCGGCCCTAGCCTGCGCCGGACCGGGTCTTCACCATCCCAGGTGCGGTTGCGTGTGCGATTGTCGGAGCGCACGAAGCGGAACGAGGAGGTTACCCGTGAACAATTTCGTCAAGCTGATCTCGGCCGGCCCGCTGTTCTTCGTGAGCGCCTGGCTGCTCATGATCTTTGCCGGCATCGTGTTCCAGGACGTCGGCATCCGGCCCTTCGGCTACCCGACCTCGATGGTCGTCACGATCGGGCTGTGGCTGACCCTGGCGCCCGCCATCGGCGCCGTCTCCCGGGCGGGACCCGACAAGAAGAAGTGAGGCACCGGCGTCGACCCCAAGACGCCCGACCGGGCGTCACCAGGACGGGCCGACCTTTCGAACCACGCACAGTTGCTCCTTGCCGGCGACGAAACGCGATCGGGGTTCGCTCCGGCGCAGGAGCCGGCGTGTCCGCTGGACCTGTTCGACGACCACCTCGGGACAATGGAACGAGACGCTCGCGACCGCTCTCGCCAGCCGCTCTGGGTCCCGCAGGGCGTGGGGTCCGGGAAGGTCCCCCGTGCGGGCGAAGGTGCGCAGCAGGCGGCGCGTGCTCAAGACCCTGCGACTCGCCTGACGCCCCCGCCGGCCGTCCCCGAGGCCGTTGTCGAGGAGGTCCTCGATGAAGTACAGGCCACCGGGGGCGAGACGCGGGAACAGAGTGGACAAGGCGATCTGCTGATGGTCCGGGCGGTGGCTGCCGTCGTCGACGATGACGTCGACCAGCTCCACACCCACGTCGTCCAGGAACGCCAGCAGCTGCTTGGGTCGACCCTGATCGGCCGTCCCCGTGCGGATCCGGTCGTTGTCGAGATGGGGGGCCGGGTTGACGTCGATCCCGAGGATCCTCGCCCGATCGAAGTAGCGGTACCACATTCGCATGGACGCGCCACCACCTTGATTGCGGCCCTGCGCGATGGCCGACCTCCATCGGCGACCGGTGACTCCGAGACCGATCTCGAGCAGGGTGATCGGTCGGTCACGGGCCCTCTCCAGGTAGGCCTCGTAGACGTCGGTGTAGTTGTGGCCCGGCCACGAGTCGACGGGCCCGACGGTCCCCTTGTCGGTCCCCTCCTCGTCCGCGATCTCCGTCAACGAGGGTCGCCATCGCATTGTCACGGTCCACAGGCTTGCCGATGCGCTCAGGTCCGCTGTGCCACGAGCCCGCAGCGCAACGGGAAATGGCTCCCGACCTGCTCCGGAACGCGCCGAGCGGTCCCCGACCGCGGAGGACGACCAGCCCCTGATCGAGGGCCGGTCACGCAGCTCATTCGGCGAGCGTCGCATCGCCGGCGTCGGCACGCTGCCCGGCTCGGAGAACCGCCAGATATCGACGTGGTGCTCGGTCACCCATGCGCGTACGGATGCGCTCGCTGATCGCGTCGAGCAGCGGCTCACGAACCTCGGCGTCGAGCTTCCGGTAGATCGACGTGGTCCGGAGGAGGTCGGCGAAGCCCTTCCCGTCGAGCCACTGCACCATCGGATACCACCGCACAATCGTCGGACCAAACAGCCGGCCGGGTTCAGCGACGAGGCCCCAACCCTCGTCGGTAACGCGCACCTCATCCTCCAATGGCGGGTGGCCAAAGTCCGGATTGCCGGGTGAATACCTCTCGTGAAGGTCTGCGGTTTCGGCAAACATTTCCGGCTCTCCGAGACGGCGCACCACCACGTTGCCCAGCAGCGTCATCCATCCGTCGGGGCGAAGAACCTCGTGGGCTCGGCGCCAGCCGACCACTGGGTCGACCCAATGCCAAGCAGCCGCGGCCACCACCGTGTCGAAGCGTCGACCCCGGTCATCCCACTCCTCGAAGGCCGCCGTCTCGACCTCGACGTTGCGAAAGGAGGCCAGTCGCTGGCGAGTCAGCGCAGCCATGGCAGCCCCGCGCTCTACGGCGATCAGCGCGCATCCGATCGTTGCCAGCGGGCGGGTCGCCTGGCCGCTGGCACAGCCCACTTCGAGCACCGACGACCGATGGTCCACGCCGGTGATGCCAACGACGTCGGCGATCAGCTCGTGTGGGTACGTCGGTCGGACGCCGTCGTAGAGCTCGGGGACTTCGTCGAACACGCGGCCGAGGTCGCGGCCGTCCGCACCCGCCATCGACTCATCGTGTCGTGAACGGCCCCCGGATGCCATTCGGGACGCCAAACCGACGCCCCCGAAATGCACAGCCAAGGCTGCTCCGCAGCTCCAAGCCGACCGGGAGGATCAGCGTTCCAAATGAACCGGCAGGGTCTTGAGCGCGTTGTTGAGGTTCGAGCGCACCCGGAGGGGCTCGTCGGTGACCTCGATGCGCGGGAACGTCGAGAGCACCTCGTCGAGGAAGACGCGGCCCTCGAGGCGCGCCAGGTGCACACCGAGGCAGAAGTGCTGTGCCGTGCCGAAGGAGAGGTGGGGGTTGGGGTGCCGGTGGATGTCGAACCGCTCGGCGTCCTCGAACACCTCCTCGTCACGGTTGGCCGAGGTGTACCACATCGCCACCTTGTCGCCCGCGGCGATCTGCATGCCGCGCAGCTCGGTGTCCCCGGTCGCGGTCCGGCGGAAGTAGTGGAGCGGGTTGGCCCACCGGAGGATCTCCTCGACCGCCCCCGGCAGGAGGCTGCGATCCGCTCGCAACGATTCGAGCTGATCGGGATGGGAGAGGAGGGCATGGAGCCCCGATGACAGCATCGTCTTGGTCGTGTCGTTGCCCGCGGTCACGAGCTGGACGAAGAAGCTGCCGAATTCCACGTCGGACATGGGCCCGTCGCCGAAGTTGCCGGCGAGGATGAGCGAGGCGAGATCCTCCTCCGGTGGCTGCGTCCTCCGCCGGGCGGCGAACTCGATGGCATAGAGAGCCATGTCCATCATGCCGGTCTGCGCGATGTCTTCGGGTCCGGCCAGATCGGGGTCCTGGCTGCTCGTGCTCTGCTCCGCCCACACCCGGATCTGAGCCCAGTCCTCCCGGGGGATACCCACGAGCTCGCCGACGACCTGGCTCGGAAGCAGGCCCGCCACCTCGTGCACGAACTCGACGTCGCGCCGTTGCGCGGCCTCGTCGAGGATCTCGCGGCAGATGGTGCGGATCCGCTCCTCCATCCGCCCGATCACCCTCGCCTTGAAGCTGTCGACGAGAGGCCGGCGGTATGCCGTGTGCCGTGGGGGGTCCATCATGAGGAGCATGTTGCGGCTCTGCTCGAGCCGCTCCGGGGCCTGGTTCTCGAGCACGACACCCCCCTCCTCTGCGGAGAAGAGCCTGGGGTTTCGCGCCACGTGCACGAGGTCGGCGTGCTTCAAGACCGCCCAGAAGCCGGGCTCGCCCGGCATGTCCTGCCAGTAGACGGGCTCGGTCCTCCGGAGCTCCGCGAAGATCTCGTGGATGGGGCCGTCCACATAGAGGTCCGGGTCGTAGATGTCCGGCCGGGGACGAGACGTCGACGTCCGTTCGGGGGTGGTGACCGACATCGTGGACCTCCTCAAATTGGTCGCCGACAACTCTAGGCCGCCGGCCGCGGCGGAGGTCGCGTCGGCGCCGACAGGCACCGGGCGGTGCGCCGGTGGGCCACTGGCGGCCGGGGCCGGCCGGTAAGCTCGGCTGTCCCAGCCGTCACCTGAAGAGAGCCCAGCATGCAGAGCAGAGCCGCCATCCTGTGGGAGCCGCAGACCAAGTGGAGCGTGGAGGAGATCACGCTGGATCCCCCGCGAGCCGGGGAGGTTCTCGTCGAGCTGGCGGCCTCGGGCCTGTGCCATTCCGACGAGCACCTCGTCACCGGCGACATGGTCATGGACCCGGCGATCGCGGAGCTCCTCGGGCTGCAGCAGTTCCCGGTCATCGGCGGCCACGAGGGTGCCGGCGAGGTGGTCGAGGTCGGACCCGGCGTGACCCAGCTGGTGCCCGGTGACCACGTCGTCCTGAGCTTCATCCCTGCATGTGGACGTTGCCCGTCGTGCGCCATCGGGCAGCAGCACCTCTGCGACCTGGGTGCGTTCCTGTTGGCGGGCCGGCAGATCAGCGACTTCACCGCCCGCCACCACGCCGCCGACGGGACCGACCTCGGCATCATGACCTGCACCGGCACCTTCGAGCCCGTCACCGTGGTGAGCGAGACCAGCTGCGTCAAGATCGAGCCCCACATCCCGCTCGAGCGCGCCGCGCTCGTCGGATGCGGGGTGACCACCGGATGGGGCTCCGCGGTCTACGCCGCGGACGTCCGGTCCGGCGAGACCGTCGTGGTCGTCGGGGTGGGTGGCATCGGTGCCAACGCCCTCCAGGGGGCCCGCCTCGCCGGTGCGGACAAGATCATCGCCGTCGATCCCTTGGCGTCGAAGCGGGAGATCGCCACCGTGTTCGGAGCGACCCACACCGCCGCGTCCATGGAGGAGGCTCAGGCGCTGGTCGGCGAGCTCACGCGAGGCGCCATGGCGGACAAGGCGATCCTCACCGTCGGCGTCGCCTACGGAGACCTGATCAACCCCCTCCTCAACCTCGTCAAGAAGGCCGGGCGGGCCGTCGTCACCTCGGTGGCGCCGATGTCGCAGACGGACGTGAAGCTCGACCTCTTCATGCTCGCGATGATGCGCAAGGAGCTCGTCGGCTGCATCTTCGGCAATGCCAACCCTCGACGCGACATTCCCCGCATCCTCGACCTGTACATGGAGGGAAAGCTCCTCCTCGACGAGCTCGTCACCAACACCTACTCGCTGGACGACATCAACCAGGGCTACGAGGACATGCGCAACGGCACCAACGTCCGGGGCGTCGTCGTCTTCTAGTCGATCGGCGGTCGCGAGGCGGGCGACACGGTCTGACAGCTGTCGTGGTCGAGATGGCGCAGAGTAGCCACACCGCCCTCTCGCCGGAATAGGGTGCTCGCGAGCCACCCGTCGCCTGCACCGTGCGTGCGAGGGAAGGACTCGATTGCGAGATCGTTGGGTGCAGCTCGAGAAAGAGGGGGATGGATGGCAGCTCGTGACCCGGTGATCGTCGGCGTCGGATGGAGCGAGTACCCGGTCGTTCCGGAATTCGACGGCCTGCAGCACCACGCGCTGGCCACCCGACGCGCCCTCGAGGACTGTGGGCTCGAAAAGTCGGCGATCGACGGCTACATGACCCCGGGAACGGGGTTCGCCTCGGTCGACGACGCGGCCAACATGGCCGAGTACCTGGCGATCCGCCACCGCTGGATCGACGGCACGATGGTCGGTGGCTCGACCTTCGAGTTCTACGTGCAGCACGCCGCCTCGGCGATCCGGGACGGGATGTGCGACGTCGTCCTCGTCACCTACGGTTCGGACCTGCTCTCGAGGATGGGCCGCATGCTCGGCACGAGCACGTTCTCCGGCGGGGCGTCCCGGGTCAAGGGGCCCACGGGCTTCGAGTCGTCCTGGGGCAACGTGCTGGCCGGCGCCTACGCCATGGCGGCCCGTCGCCACATGTACGAGTACGGGACGAAGCCAGAGCAGCTCGCGGAGATCGCCGTCGGCGTCCGGGAGTACGCAGGCCTCAACCCGAAGGCGCAGTACCGCGACCCGATCACCGTGGAGGACGTCCTCTCCTCCCGCATGATCGCCGATCCGCTCCACAAGCTCGACTGTTGCGTCATCTCCGACGGCGGCGGCGCCTTCATCATGACGACGGCCGAACGCGCCCGAGACCTGCGCAAGCCCCCGGTGCACGTCCTCGGCGCGGCTGGCGCCCAGACGCACTGGACGATCAGCCAGATGCCGGACTTCACCACCACGTCGGCGGCCCAGTGCGCTCCCGAGGCGTTTGGCCAGGCCGGCGTCCGCCCCGAGGACGTCGACACGATCCAGATCTACGACAGCTTCACGATCACCGTGCTCCTGCTCCTCGAGGACATGGGCTTCTGCCAGAAGGGCGAGGGTGGCGCGTTCGTCGAGACCGGTGCCCTGCGACGCGGCGGCAAGCACCCCATGAACACCGACGGGGGTGGGCTCTCCGCATGCCACCCGGGAATGCGCGGGATCTTCTTGATCAACGAGGCCGTGCGGCAGCTGCGCGGCGAGGGTGGCGAGTCCCAGGTTCCCGACTGCGAGCTGGCCGTGGCCTGTGGTTCGGGGGGCATGCTGTCGTGCATGGGCACCGTCGTCCTCGGCAAGGAGGGGCCGTCATGACTCGAGGCCAGCCGGACGGCGATGCGGCCGTCCAATCGGTGAGGGCCACCATCTCGAAGCGCGCGTTGCCCGACCCGGACCACACCAATGCCCACTACTGGAAGAGCGCCGCCGAGGGTCGACTCGTCCTGCAGCGATGCACGACGTGCGAGAGCTTCCAGTTCTATCCGAGGGCCCTCTGCACGACGTGCGCCGGGGAGACGGAGTGGGTCGAGGCATCGGGCCGCGGGGTTCTGCACACCTTCACGATCATCCGTCAGAATCGTTCGGAGGCCTTCGCGGCGCTGGTTCCCTATGCCGTCGGCATCGTGGAGCTCGAGGAGGGCGTGCGGATGATGTCCAACGTCATCGGGTGCGACATCGACGAGCTCGAGATCGGGATGCCCCTCGAGGTGGTCCTCCTCGAGGCGAGCGAGGACGTGGGCCTGCCCTTTTGGCGACCGGCCCGGCGGGCCGGCTGACGTGGGCCCCGGATAGAAGAACCAACGGAGCAGCACCGACCCCATGTCCAGGCTGGCGAAAGGACGGGTCACCCATCTCTCGAGAGACGAGATCGCACGGTCCACGCTGCAGCACTTCGACACGAGCAAGGAGCCCTTCTCCATGCGACGCCTGGGCCAGATCCTGGGCGTGGCGCCCGGGGCGGTCTACAAGCACTACCCCTCTGAGGCGGGGGTGATCGCCGCCGCACTGGGACTGGTGTTCGACGAGATCATCGAGGAGGTGCTGAGCCACGGCGATCCCCTTTCCCTCGATCCGGTGGAGGTGCTGGTCCTGAGCGGGGTGTCCATGCGCCGTGCCTTTGCCCGCCACTTCCGGATCGCTCCCTACCTGGTCGACTTTCCCGAGTCGACGCCCCGGCTCTCCGGGATGCTCGCCATGGTGGGCGCCATGTTCGAGGGGATGGAGCTGAGCGGTGAACGCGTGGGCTTCGCCGCCTACATCTACGGCAACTACGTCTACGGCTCGGTGATCTTCGCCTCGGCACGGCGGATGGCACGAGAGCGCGAGCAGGGTGCGGAGTTCTCGAGCGTCGAGCACCGTCCCTCGGACGCCCCCCGGTTGGCGGAGGCCACCATGCACTCCATCGACGAGGTGGTCGCCGGCGCGGCCGTCGACACCGAGCTCGACGATCGGCGCTTCGAAGAGGGCCTGCGGCTCCTTCTCGACGGCATCATGCGTCGAACGTGACCCCGTCGCCGGGCGCGGCCTCCGGCAGCCGGTAGATCCGCCGGGCGTTGCCCGAGCAGATGAGGGTGGCCAGTCGAGCCACGTCGCTCTCGCTGCGCCGCTCCCGGGAGTACAGCGGCTCGAGCACCTCGGCCAACGCCTCTCGGAAGCGGATCGCGCCCAGAGCGTGGAGCTCGGCCAACCCGAAGGCATCCGACGAGTAGAGCATCTTGTGCACCGGTGCGCACTCGAGCGCCTCGGCGAGCACGCTCGACGCCCGGTGGCCGACGTAGTTGAGGGCCAGACCGACGTCGAAGTAGACGTGGGGGTAGACGCCGGCGAGGTACGCCGCCTGGCGGTGGTACGGGTAGCAGTGCAAGAGGACGATCGGCGTCCCGAGGGGCGATGCCAGGCGGATCAGGCCGGTCAGGAGCGCGGGATCGGATCGGGCGAGGTCGAGATCCCCGTCCCCGTAGCCGGTGTGCAGCTGCAGCGGGACGCCGGCACGCAAGGCGGTCCACACGAGGTGGCGCAGGAGCACCGGGTCCGTGATCCGCGGGCCGCCCGCGTCCCGGGCCGCCGACAGCCATCGGCCCGCCGCCCCCACGACCTCGGCGCGGCCGGGCTCGGTCGGATCGACGTCGAGCCCACCTCGGTAGGCGAGCACGGACTTGCAACCGACGGCGGCACCCGGGCCGGAGAGCTCGACGTGGAGCCGCTCCGCAAAGGCGTCCGCGAAGGCCCACGCGCCCGTGCCCTCGGCAGCGAGGTCCTCTGCGACCTGCTCCAGGCGAACGACGCGACGCACCGGCACATCCGCCAGCGCCGAGAGCCGGGCCAGGTGGACGAGCTCGCCGGCCCGATACCCCGGATCCACCAACAGGGCCGACAGTCGAGAGGCGCGCAGGAGGCGCCGGTTCACCTCGGTGCCGCCGAGCTCCCGGCGTCGTGCGAGGTACTCGCCGGCGCCGGTCGAGGGCGGGAGGTCCAGGAGTGGCCCACACGTGCGCAGCACGGCCATCCCGAGGAAGGAGTCGAAGTTGGAGCACCCGCGAGGTGGCGGCTGGCTGGACTCGGAGAGGAACCCCTCGAGTGCGGCGCGACCGGACACCTCCCCGACCACGCTGTGGGCGTGATGGTCGATGATCGCAGCGGCCTGCACGACCCCGAGGACGGCGTTGCCGGTCATCGGATGCGGGCCCGCCTCATGGCGACCGGGCAAGCAGCCCTCGCACGGCCATGGCCGCATGGTGACCACCGAGCCCGCTCACCGCGCCGCCGCGGCGAGAGCCGGAGCCGCAAACGAAGACGTTGGGCACGGCGGTCTCGACTCCCCAGCGCCCCACCTCCCCGTCGTCTTCCGCCCACGGCCAGCGGAGGTCTCCGTGGAAGATGTTGCCGCCGGGAAGCGAGAGCTCCCGCTCCAGGGTGACCGGGGTGTGGACCTCGATGCAGGGCCTCCCGTCGGCGTCCGCCAGGATGCACTCCGAGAGCGGCTCGTCGAGGACGGACTGGGCCGAGGCGAGACAGGCTCGCAGGGCGGCGTCCGAGCTCAGGGTGCCCGGACCCGCCGAGGAACCGGCGAAAAGGCGGGCCGGCGTGTGGAGGGCGAAGAGGCTCACCGTCTGCGCGCCGGACACGCGCAGCTCGGTTCCCATGATCGAGCCGTCGGCCAACGAGTGACAGTAGAGCTCGCACGGCACCGGCACCGGCAACGTCCCCTCCGTCGCCCGCTGCCAGGCGGCGTCGAGGTGGCTCATGGACTCGTTGACGTGCAGGGTGCCCGCGAAGGCAGTGGCCGGCTCCACGCCCGCGACGAGGCGGGGAAGGCGCCGCAAGACCATGTTGACCTTGATCTGTGCACCCTCCGGCCTCTCCCCTTCGACGCCGTCTCCGAGCAGGCCGCTCAGCACGGCGGGTGCCGCGCCGCAGAGGACCGCGGAGGCTCGGTACCGGTCGCCGCGGTCCGTCGCGACCTCGGCGCGGCGACCGTCCGCCTCGACGGAGACGACCGGGGCCTCGGTCCGCACCTCGACGCCGGCCTGCCGGGCGAGGCGGAGCAACGACCGGCTCAGCGCACCCATCCCTCCCACCGGCACCAGCCACTCACCGGTCCCGTTTCCGATGACGTGGTAGAGGAAGCACCGGTTCTGCCGGAGCGTCGCGTCCCGGGAGTGGGCGAACGTGCCGATCAGGCCGTCGGTGAGGACCGCGCCCCGGAGGAGGTCGCTCTCCATGGCCGAGCTCAGCGTGTCGCCGAGCGGCCGGCCGGTCAGGAGCGCCCAGGCCTCCTCCCCGAGGAGGCTGCGGAAATGGTCCGCCGGCCGGAGCGGATCCATCAGCGTCGGGGCGACGACGGTGGCGATTCGACCCACGAGCGCCTGCCAATCGACCCAGCCCTTCCAGTCGGCCGCCAGCCCCATGGCTTCGAACGAGCGGCGGGTGGCACCGGGATCGTCGGCATCGACGACCAGTGCGGATCGGCCGGCCGGAGTGCACGACGCGGCGCGGCGGCGCCGGAGCTCGATGCCCACGCCGAGATCGGAGAGCAGTGCCGCGGGGAACAGCGAGACGAGGTAGGCGTATCGCGAGATGCTGACGTCCACCCCGGCGAAGGGCCGAGCGGACACCGCCGCTCCCCCGACCTCGCGGCCTCGCTCGAGCACGACGACGGAGCGGCCGTCGCGGGCGAGCAGGATGGCCGCCACCAGCGAGTTGTGGCCGGCGCCGACGAACACCACGTCCGCGGCGCGGGTCGGGCCGCCGCCGTTCACCGGTCCCGGCAGTCGGCGCAGGTGCCCACGAAGTCGACGCGGTGCTCGCTCACCGCGAAGCTCCACTCGCTGGCCGCGGACCGTGCCGCCTCCTTGAAGGCCCGCTCGAGCCCCGGCGAGGTGCGCAGGTCGTCGACCTGACCGCAGTGCGGGCACGCCAGGTGGTGGTGACCGGTGAACTCCTCGTCGAGCTCGAAGCGGCCGTGGTCGTCGCTGCTCTCGACGCGACCAGCGATCTCCAGCTCCTTGAGGGCGGTGATGTTGCGGTAGACGCCGCTCTGCGGCAGGCGCGGCTCTGCGGCGAGGATCTCGGGCACCGTGAGCGCACGGCCAGACGAGAAGACCGTCTCTACCACGTGGAGATCGGCGACGTCTCGGCGGTCGACAGGAGTCATCGCGCACCACCGTAGGCGAGCACCGTCCGAACGGGTCGCTCGCCGGCGACCGCGACGACTTCGAGGGACAGAGCACCTCGACACGGTGGTGCGACCAAAAACGGTCGCGACCGACGTGCGGGACTCCGGTGGGCGTCCGAGTCGATCGTCTCAAGACTCGCCCCGTCCCTCGGCCTCGATCCGTGCCGCCGTACTCCTTCCTATCGGTTCCTCTGTGTGCAGTCTGGACAGGTTCCGATGATCTCGACCGTATGGGTCACGTCGGTGAAGCCGTGTTCGGTACCCGTCTTGGTGGCCCAGCGCTCGACCTGAGGTCCTTCGATTTCGATAGCACAGCCGCAGTGGCGACAGACAAGATGGTGGTGGTGGTCCTCGCTGGTGCAGCGGCGGTAACGGATTTCGCCGTCGTCGCTCCGCAGGACGTCGAGCTCACCAGCTTCGGCGAGGGACCGAACTTGGTTGTAGACGGTGGTGAGGGCGATGTTCTCGCCCTGGGCTTGCAGTTCGGCGTGCAGCTCTTGGGCGGATCTGAACCCGTCGGAGGTTTCCAAGACGGTGGCCAGGGCCCGCTTTTGCCGCGTTGAACGCTCCTGCGGCGCGCGACGTGGCCGCCCACCGGCGCCGGCAGCGTTCACCCTGACGTCGGCTTGGCGAGGGCTCAATGGTCGTCCCAGTGGCCCTCGTGTGCGGCGTGGCGGTGACCGTCATGGATGTAGTCCACGTGGTCACCGTGGGGAACGGCCACGTGTCCACAACCCTCGCCGTGGGTGTGATCGTGTCCGGGGTGCTCAGCATGGACGTCGGCGCCGCACTCGTCGAAGTGCCCGTCGTGGGCGGCGTGCAGATGTCCGTCGTGGACGTAGTCCACGTGGTCATCGTGAGGGACAGCGACGTGTCCACAGCCGTCACCATGGACGTGGGTGTGGCCAGTGTGCTCGAAATGGGTGGCGGTCATCGGATGTCCTCCTGTGCGTGTCGTATGGCGTCATTGACGATGTGACCGACGTGAGCGTCAGCGAGTTGGTACAAGATCTCCGTGCCGCGACGAGTGGTCGTGACCAAGCCAGCTTCGCGAAGGACCTTTAGGTGCTGGGAGAGCAGGGGCTGGCTGACAGGACTGCCCGCTACCTCGAGCGACTTCTGCAGCTCATGGACGCAGCGAGGACCCTCGCGGAGCTCGACGATGGCGGCCAGACGGATGGCCGAGGCTAGGGCCTTGAGCAGCTCCACCGCCGCTGCAAGCCGGTCAACGGCCTTGGTCTGAGGCACGCGACCACATTAGTGGTTCCTTATATAAGGAACCAGCCATGAATATCAAGGGGCCAACCCCGCCAGGACATATTTGCAATGGTTCCAGATACGCTCTATGGTTGTTTGCAACCGCTCCAGACAAGCTGCTGCGGCGAAGGTTCTGCGTCTTGCTCCGACGTGTCGGTATTGACCGCGTCGCCGGGGACGACGACGAGAAAGTGACCGGAGGACGATGGGCAGGTTTGCCAGGGTGGCGAGCGGGATGGTGGGTGCCGGAGCCGTCCTCCTGGCAACTGGCTTTTCGTCGCTTCCGGCGGCTTCGGCGAGCATCGGCGGGGGCACCGTCGCGGTGGTAGCGGGTGAGAACGAGTACGGCAACGTCGCCTCCCAGATCGGCGGCAAATGGGTGAGCGTGTACTCGGTGGACTCAAACCCGAATACCGATCCCCACACGTACGAGGCCACACCAAGCGTGGGTCAGAAGATCGCCAAGGCGAATCTCTTGATCGAAAACGGGGTCGGCTACGACACCTTCATGGGCACGCTGGCGTCGGCTTCGCCGAGCTCCTCTCGCAAAGTGATCAATGTGCAGCACCTGCTCGGCCTGCCGGACAGCACGGCCAACCCGCATCTTTGGTACAGCCCGAGAACGATGCCGGCCGTGGCCAAGGCCCTGGCAACCGATCTCGCTGCGCTCGATCCAGCTCACGCTTCAACGTTCAAGGCAAACGAGCAGAGGTTCGTCGCCTCGCTCCAGCCGTGGTTGTACGCCATCGCGTCGTTCAAGGCCAAGGACGCGGGCAGCACTGCAGCGACGACCGAGCCCGTCGCCGACTACCTCCTCCAGGCGATGGGGATCCACAACCTGACGCCCTGGCAGTTTCAGGCCGACATCATGAATGGCACCGATCCCACGCCTCAGGATGTGTCGTTGGAGAAAGGGTTCTTCACAAGACACCAGGTAGAGGTGTTTTGCTACAACCAGCAAGTCACCGACTCGCTGACCGACTCCATCCGCCAGACCGCGCTGCAAGCCGGGGTCCCAGTGGTGGGCGTCTACGAGACCATGCCGGTGCCGGGCTACAACTACCAGACGTGGATGATGGCCGAACTCACCGCCATCGAAAAGGCCATCACCACCGGTGCGTCGACCCAGCACCTGTGATCGTGCGCGCTGAGCCGCTCCCCGCAACGGACATGGTGCCGCTCGATACCAAATGCGGACGGGCGGCGCTCGGACCGGTGCTGGAGGTCGAGGACATTGCCGTGTCGCTCGGGGGTCGCCAGGTGCTCGACCAGGTGTCGTTCAAGCTCGAACCCGGGGAGTTCTGTGGCCTGATCGGATCGAACGGCGCGGGGAAGACCACCTTGTTGCGGGTGATCCTCGGTTTGATCACGCCGGGCGCCGGCCGGGTTTTCATGGCTGGCGGGATCCGGTCCCGGAAGAACCCAACGATCGGCTATGTCCCTCAGAAGATCGCGCTCGAAGAGGACGTACCGCTGCGCGCTCGGGATCTGGTTGCGCTCGGCCTCGACGGGCACCGCTTCGGTATCTCCAGGCCGACGACAAGACGTCGCCGCGCCGTGGAGGAGATGCTCGAGGCGGTCGGAGCGAGCGGGTTCGCGGATGCTCGGATCGGCAATCTCTCGGGCGGGGAGCAACAGCGGATCATGATCGCCCAGGCGCTCATCTGTGGCCCCAAGCTGCTGTTGCTCGACGAGCCGCTGGCCAACCTCGACATCCACTCCGCCGCCGAGATTGTCGACTTGTTGGCCCGTATCGCCGCCGAGCAGCACGTCGCCATCCTTCTTTCGGCGCACGACATGAACCCGTTGCTGCCGGTCATGGATCGCGTCGTGTACCTGGCGGATGGCCGTGCGGCGTCGGGCACCGCTGCCGAGGTCGTCCAAACCGACACCCTCAGCCGCCTCTACGGTCACCGCGTCGAGGTGATCCACGTGGACGGCCGGGTGCTGGTGGTTTCCGGCGCCGAGCACCAGAGCCACCATCCGAGCGATCCCGGGCCCTCGGCGCAAAGCCTCTGATGCTCATCGCGACGTCGTGGTCCTGGTTGTTCGAACCGGGTTTCTTCTCGTCCGACCCCGTGCACGTGGCCCTGGTCGTGGGTGCCATCACCGCGGTCGTCTCGGGCACCGTCGGGGTGTTCACCGTGATCCGCGGGCAGTCGTTCGCCGGGCACGCCTTCTCCGACATCGGCACGGCCGGCGGCTCCGCCGCGGTCTTGGTGGGCGCCTCCACGCTCTACGGGTTCGTTGCCTTCAACGTGATCGCCGCGGCCGTGATGGAGCTGATCGGGATCCGCAAGCCCCGGGGGCGGGACCTCGCCACGGGCATCGTGCTCGGCGCCTCGCTCGGGTTGGCCGCCCTCTTCCTCTACGAAGACACCGTCACCTCCAGCACCACAGGGGCGACGGTGAACGTCCTCTTCGGCTCCATCTTCACCCTCCCGCCGGGCATCACCGTGGTCATGGCCGCCCTGGGTGTGGCATCGGTCGCCTTGATCACCGTGTTGTACAGACCCCTCCTGCTCAGCTCTGTCAGCGACGAGCTGGCGGCGGCGCGTCGCGTGCCGGTCCGCCTGGTCGGTGCGGGATACCTGTTGGCCCTGGCGTTGGCGGTGTCGATGTCCGCGGTCACGATCGGGGCCATCCTCTCGACGGCCCTGTTGATCGGTCCGGCGGCGATCGCTCTTCGGCTGGTGAGCTGGAGCGGGATGGCGATTGTGGTCGCGGCCGGAGTCGGAGTGGTGGCTTGCTGGGTGGGTACGGTCATCGCGTACGACAGCACCGTGTGGGCTGGAGGGAACGGCTGGCCCGTCAGCTTCTGCATCGTGGCCGTCATCTTCGTGCTCTACTTCCTCTCGGGCGCGTTTGCTCGGCTCCGGAAGGATCGGCGGCTCGCGCCGACCGATCGTCCGACCATCGTTGGTCCAGACGTGGGGGCCTGATGTTTGCCGGCTTCATGATCAATGCCTGGGAGGCCGCCACCGTCGTGGCCGTGGTGGCGGGGATGGTCGGGTTCTTCACCGTCCTTCGGGGTCAGGCCTTCGCCGCCCACTCCATCCCGAACGGGGCCTTCGCCGGAGCGGCCGGGGCGGCGCTCATCGGCGCAAACACCATCCTCGGACTCGGGGTGTTCTCCCTGGCCGGGGCCGGGATGATCGCAGGCTTGGGCCGGCGGGCACGAAGCGACGTCGCCACTGCGCTCACCATCGTGATGATGCTCGCTCTCGGGGATCTGTTTCTTTCACGCACGAGCGAGTACGCCCCGGAGATCTTCGCCCTCCTCTTCGGTGAGATCCTGGGCGTCTCTACCAGCAAGCTCGGGCCCACTGTCGGCATCGCCGCGGTCTGCATTGTCGCCGTTTGCGTCCTGTACCGCCCGCTTATGCTCTCTTCGGTCACCCCCGACGTCGCCGAGGCCCGTGGCGTCAACCCCCGGCTCATGGACCTCGCCTTCCTGCTCGTCGTCGCGCTGGCGACCACGATGGCGGTACCCGTGGTGGGGTCCCTGCTCATCTTCAGCTTGTTGATCGGCCCGCCAGCCGCCGCCCGGTCTCTCACCGATCGTCCCATGGCGGCCATTGGCCTCTCCGTGGTGCTGGCGCTCGTGACGGTGTGGGTGGCGATCGCCCTCTCATACGAGACGAACCTCCCGATTGGCTTCTTCGTCGGTGCGATGAGCGCCTTCGCCTACGCCATCGGCCGAGCATGGACCGCCCTGAACGGTCGCATCGGCAAGAGCCGCCCTCGGGCTCAAGCCTCAATGGTCGGGCCTCACCTGGGCGGCCGTAGGGCGGATCCAGTCCCCAGGTGACCGAAGCGACCGCGGTCGGGTCGAAAGGGGGACGACCGGGACGCGGTACGGATGTCTCGACGCCAGGTCATCGGTTGCGGCTTGCCACAATCGCGCGACACCGCAGGGAAGCGTGCCCCTTCTTCGACGTTTGACCTGTGCTGAGTCGTAAGATCCCTCACCTGCCGTTACGGTCGCAGGTGAAGCCGGCGGACAGGCGGGAGGGGTTCGTGACGTCGCGAAGGGCCACCGAGGCGGAGATCGCCACCTGGAGGGAGGAGGGCTGGGTGGTGTTGGAGGGCCTCATCGGGACCGACGAGGTCGACGCCGTCACGGAGGATCTCCGCCAAGTGTTCCCGAGCCCGGACGACTACCACCGGGATCCCGAGGGCGTGACCGATCGCTGGATCGGTCACCCGGCCAAGCCCGAGGAGGTCTTCGTCTGGCCCGACGAAGGGCCCGGATTCCGGCCCGAACAGCACCGGTGGATGGCGCCGTTCCCCTTTGCCGGCACCGGCATCCTCAACCGCCTCTGCGTCCACGCCTCGATCGTCGACTTCGCCGAGCGTGCCCTCGGGAGCACCGACATCCGGTTGTACCAGGCCCACGCAAGTGCCAAGTACTCCGGGATCACCAACTACGAGCAGCCGATGCACACGGACCGCAATCACTCGTGGCTGCCCGCCGGGTCGGCGTCGCCGTGGTGGAACCTCGAGGGCTTCCTCTACCTCTCCGACGTCGAGGACACGGACAACCCGACGCACCTGGTCCCGGTGCGCCACAGCGTCGACATCGAGTCCCCCTACGGCGTGATCCTGCCCGGCATGGAGGGTGACGGGCTCTACGGGCTCGAGCGGGCGGCGCCCGGGGTGCGCGGCTCGTATCTCGCCTACCGCTCCGACGTCTTCCACCGCGGGGTGGAGTTCGGCTCCTCGCCTGCGGCGCGCTTCCTCGTCACGCTGGCCTTCAAGCACGCCGGACAGGACTGGATCGGCTACGACCAGCAGCAGTCACGCTCGACGGGTTCCGAGTGGACCACCTTCGTCGAGGGCTCGACCCCCCGGGAGCTCGAGCTCTTCGGGTTCCCGCCCCCCGGGCACCCGATCTGGACGGAGGACCTGCTGCGCACCACCGCCCAGCGGTACCCCAAGCTCGACCTCGGACCCTGGAGGGCCATGGTCCCCGCCGCCTCGCGCCCGACCCCGGGTTCCCGCTAGCGCACCGTCGCTCGCCGGCCCGTCGGTGGGCGGAGCCCTCGGTCAGGCCGGGCGGACGCGCACGGACCGCAGGGCGTGCGGCGGCACGACCAGCCGCACGGTGCCCGGCTCGCCAGTGCCGGTCAGGGCCCCGCCTTCCTCGACCGGCTCCTCGTCCAGCCGCACGGCCGAGACCCCGGCGAGGGGCAGGCCCCAGCGCAAGGCGGCCTCCTCCGGCGCGTCGGTCGGGTTGAGCACCCGCGCCACGACCCCCTCGCCGTCCTCCGCCGGCTTGAGCGCGGACAGGACGACGCCGTGGGCATCGAGGGCGAGCATCCCCTGGCCGGCCGCCAGCAGCGGGTCCGGTCCCGCGGGCACCGCCCGGAGACCGAGCTCTGCGTCCCACGATTCGACCTGTGGCGTCGGGCCGAAGGTGAGGGCGAGGCGCGCCAGGATCGTGCCGAGGCATTGGGCCTCCGGCGTCCTCAGTCCCGGACCCGCAGGCTCGGGTCGGCTCCTCAGATCCAGCCTCGAGAGCCAACCGACCGCTCTCACCAGGGTGACGAGGATGGTCCCCTCCGGGGTGACCTCCGCCTCCGGGAGGCCCGGAGCCACGACCGTGAGACCGTTGTTCGTGACCCAGCCCTGCTCGGGAAAGGTGGTCGGTGGGGGCTGGAACCACCTCGTCTCCGGCGCGGCGCGTGGCGGTCGATCGGCGACGTCGAAGGTCGTGGCCGCCCTCGCGCCCGACCCCGGAGCTCCGGTCGGGAACCCCAGCCGGAGACGGTGGTCCTCGGCGGTGTTGTCCACGGTCAGCTCCAGGTCGACACGATCGAGTCCGGGAGCGACCCGGGCCCGGAGCCGGACGGGCAGGGTCACCGTGGCGCCGGAGCGTTCGCCACGATCGGGCGACAGCGAGGCGGGGACCTCGAAGGTCCTCGAGACGTCGAGCTCCTCGATGCCCGTGCGATGCCGCCGACGGATCACGGCGACCGTGAGCAGCCGGATCGACCCCTCGACCGGATCGAAGTCGTAGGTGTCGCCGCGGTCGCCCTGGTCCTCGAGGAGGCCGAGGCCCTCGTAGCGCCGGTCGCCGCACTCGACCGTCAACGTGCCGTCGTCCGCCGCCGAGACCCGAAGCCCGGACGCAGCGATGGAGCGCCCGTCGTCCTCGTCGTCCGGCGCCGCGTCGCCCCGCGCCAACCGGTAGCGACGCCAGCCGAACGCCGGGACCTCCTCCGCCACCCACTCGACCGTCCAGGGTCGTTGCTCCGGCAGGACCCGGACCCTCTCCGCCGAGTCGTCAACCACGACCCGTGCCGGCGCGCCGTCGACGGTCATCCCGCCGCCGGTCAGGCTGGCCATCGAAAGGGGGTGGACCCCGAGACCGTCGTCGATGACCTTGGAGAAGGGGTGGCCGTCCATGGCGAACCGGACGACGTCGGTCCGGGGATGGGGGGAAGGGTTGAAGACCCCCACGTCCAGCTCGTCGACCCACGGGACCGTGCGCTCCGGACCCAAACCCGCCAAGCGGGACATGACCCTCGCAGCGGTCTCGTCGGCGAGCTCCGACGCCTCGTCGAAGCGGGCCCACATCTGCCGGTGGACGCGATCCTGCGAGCACCCGCCGATCGAGTCGTGTGCCTGGTTGGCGAGAAGCGCCCGCCAGGCGACGCGCAGCGCCGGGCGCTCGTCGGGAAGTCCGAGCATGCGGCCCAACGCGGCCCAGGGCTCCGCCCAACCGACCAGTGCCGTCTCGGCGGCGCGATTGGCCAGCTTCAGCCCGAGACGAGACGACCAAACACCCGGAAGCAGGTTGGTCATGCGCCCCCCGACGAGCTCGCCGGAAAACCGGTCCTCGTCGCCGACGGAGCGGATTGCAGCCGCCGTGTAGTCCTCGAGCCGTCCCCGAGCGACGGTCCAACCCGTCTCCTCCTCCAGCGCACGGGCCACTGCGCCGGTGTGGGCGTCGGGCATCGCGTGGTCGATGCCGTTGAGCAGCAGCAACTGCCTCGCGCCGGCCGAGATCATCTCGTCGCCGGACCGCCGGAGGCGACGGACGGCGGCGGTCAGGTCGTCCGGCAGATGCGCGGCGGCGAAGTAACCCTTGGGGAGGTGGCAGGCGACCACGCTCGTGCCGTCCGGCGCCACCCAGCGGTAGACGGGGGGCAGGCGGTCGAGCTCGTCCCCGTTGCCCCGCCAGTAGACGAAGCCGTCGAGCCCGAAGCCGGCAAAGATCTGGGGAAATTGCGAGGGGTGGCCAAAGGAGTCGGGCGTGTAGGCGACCCGGGAGACCGGTCCGAACTGCTCGCCGACCCGCCGCCCCTCGAGGAGGTTCCGGACGTGGGTCTCGCCGCCGGGAAGCAGGGAGTCCGGCTGCACGTACCAGGGGCCGATCGCCAGACGACCGGCGCGGCAGGCGGCCGTCAGCCGCTCGGCCTGGCCGGGTCGGATCGCCAGGTAGTCCTCGACCACGATGGTCTGGCCATCGAGCACGAAGCTCCAGCCCGGGTCGGCGTCGATCAAGTCGAGCACCCGGTCGACCGTGTCCACGAGCCGCGCCCGGAAGGACTGGAACGTCCGATACCACTCGCGATCCCAGTGCGTGTGCGAGACGATGACACACTCCATGGATGCCGATCATGCCCGACCCGGACGAGGAGCGCACCGCCGCGCCCGTCGCCAGTGTGAGCCGGGCGAACCGGGTGGACTCCCCTGCCCCGCTCGGGATCGTCAACGCCGCGGCCCCCGTCCGCATCTGCGACAACGGCGGGTGGACCGACACGTGGTTCGCCGGGCACGGCAAGGTCTGCAACATCGGCGTCTCGCCGTGCGTCGAGGTGCAGGTCCGGGTGCACCCGGCCGGCGCGCTTCCCGCCCGGATCGTGCTCGACGTCGAGAATTACGGCGACCGCTACGGGTTCGATCCGGGCCGCCTTCCCGGCCGACACCCCCTCCTCGAAGCGGTCGTCGACGACATCGGGCTGCCCGACGGCCTCTCTGTCGATATCGGTGTCGCCTCGCAGATGCCGGCCGGCTCGTCGACGGGCACGTCGGCGGCGACCACGGTGGCGCTGATCGGGGCCCTCGACCACCTCGCGGCCGGGCGCCTGTCGCCCGACGAGGTCGCGTGCGCCGCACACCGGATCGAGGTGGACCGGCTCGGTCTGCAGTCGGGGATCCAGGACCAGCTGTGTGCGGCCTACGGCGGCGTCAACTACATCGAGATGCCGCGCTACCCGCACGCGTCGGTGACGCCGATCCCACTCCCCGACGCCAGCTGGTGGGAACTCGAGCGCCGGCTGTTGCTGGTGTTTCTGGGTGCCGCGCACGTGTCGTCGGAGATGCATGAGCGAGTGATCGAGGATCTCGTCCGAGAGGGTGAGGGCTCGGCGCATCTGGAGGAGCTCCGCGACGCCGCGGAGCGAGCGAGGGATGCGCTGCGCGCCTTCGATCTCCGCCGGCTGGGCCGGGCGATGAGCGACAACACCGAGGCCCAGGCGCATCTCCACGCGGGCGTCGTGGGTGGAGCGGCTCGCACGGCCATCGAGGTGGCGGAGTTCCACGGCGCGTGGGGATGGAAGGTCAACGGAGCTGGAGGCGTGGGCGGCAGCATCACGGTCCTCTGCGGGCCCGAGCGACGAGCCAAGCACCAGCTCGTCGCCGCCCTGCGAGAGGCGGATCCGTGCTTCGAGGTCATTCCCACTCGCCTGGCGCGCCGGGGCCTGCGCGTCTGGCGCACGTGACCCCGGGGAGCTCGGCTGCCCGATCTCGAGCGGCCCGCCCGGACCCCTCGAGCTACCCCGCCTCGCGCTACCCGGCCCCGAGCAACAGTGCGGACTGGCGCTCGACGGCCCCGTAGGAGTGCGCGAGCGCGAGGTCGTGTGCGTTCTCCAGCATCGACCGGGCCCGATCTCGGTCGCACGCCGCCGGATCGGAGGCGATCATCCTTCCCCACAACAGCTGCGTCTGCGCCTGGGCGTACTTCATCCCACCCCTCTGGGCCAAGGTGAGGCCCTCGGCGAAGAGGTCCTCTGCGTCGCCATTGCGGCCAACGAGCCACGCCAGGGCTCCGAGGTAGGTCGCCACCGGCTCGAAGGCGACCACGCCGTCGAAGGCGATCTGCTCGCGGTGGGGTGCCAGGAGCTGGAACAGGCGCGCGGCGTGATCCGCAGCACCGAGCCGTATCGCGGTCCAGGCGTGGACCATGATGCCGTCGATCCACACGGGATCGGGAGGGAGCTCGAAGTCGCCCGCCGCGGCGGTCTCGTGGATCCGACGGGCTTCGGCCTCGTCTCCCGCCTCGAAGTGCGCGAGGGCGAGCGCGCCGCGGTAGGCGGGCATGTCGGGATTGGTGGAGACGACGTGCTCGGCGAGCGAGACCAGCTCACCCATCCGGCCCTGCTGGTGGCGGATCATCATGAGCTGGGTCCCATAGATGGAGACGGCGTCGGGCTGCCCGCTCTCGGTCCCCAGCTTCAGGGCGGCGTCGGCGAACTCCTCGGCCCGATCCGGCTCTCCCTCCGCCAGGGCGTAGGAGGCCTCGCGGTAGGCGGCGGTCCACATCATGGTGGGCTGGTGAAGCCGCGAGTTGGTCTCCCGGATGTCCTCGAGGCAACGGCGTGCCCCGTCGAACTGCGCGGCCTGCATCGCCTGCTTGTCCGCCACGGTCGCGAGCAGGAAGATCTGCCAGGGGTCCCCCAGCTGCCGTGCCATCCTGAGACCCTCGGCAGTCTCCTCCACCCGCTGGGCGTTGAGCGCGGGGATCTGGATGGCCACGTCGACCAGCGCGAGGGTCTGGATGCGCGTCGTGGCGTCCCCGACCCGTTGGGCCATGGCCATCGCCTCGCGGGCCAGGTCGAGGCGGCGCTCGAGTGCGGTCGGCGAGTAGGCGAGCTCGCAGCAGAGCGCGGCGAGGAGGACGGCTCGATCCGCGCTGTCACCGGGCGGCGCGGCTTCGAGTGCGGCTTCGAGAACGGCCACCCTCTCTGCGTCGATCGCCCCCAGGGCGCTGAAGAACCCGCGGCTGTTGGCGAGGGCGGCCCGCACGAGCCGTGCCGGATCGCCGCTGGCCCGGGCGCGGTGGGCCACGTCGAGCAGCGTCTCCCGGTAGGCGGGAAGGCCGGCCTGACGTTGGGCGATCCCCAGCTCGAGTCGTAGATCCAGTGCCAGCGAGGGGTCCGCGGGAGTGAGATGGTCCAGCAGGTGCAGGGCCTGCTCGAAGTGGCGGACGGCGTCGGCGGGGGCCAGGCTCGCGAGGGCGCTCTGGCCGGCCTGCCGGGAGTACCGGATCGCCTTGTCGCTGTCGGCGAGGCGGGTGGCCTGGGACCAGTGATGCGCAAGCTCGCTCGCCCTTCGCTCGGGGTGGTCCCCGCAGAGGTCCTCGAGCGCCTCGGCGACGAGCCGGTGCGTCCGGGCCCGACGCGTCGCACCCAGCTCCTGGTACAGGGTGTGCTGCACCAGGGCATGGGAGAAGCTGTACCGCCCCGGGGTCTCGGGCATCTCTCGCACCAGCGCGACGCTGACGGCGGCGTCGAGCAGGTCGAGGAGCTCGTCCTCGTCCCGCTGGGCGATCCGGCTCAGGGATTCGAGATCGAAGTCCCTCCCGATGACCGCGGCCATCGACAGGATGCGAGCGGCCTGGCCCGGGAGTCGGCCCACTCGGGTGGCGATCACCTCACGGACGCTGTTGGGCAGGGTCATCTCGGAGAGGTCCCCCACCTCCCAGCCCCCGCTCTCGTCTTGCCCGATCGCGCCGGTCTCGATCAGGTGGCGCAGCATCTCGCTCAGGTAGAAGGGATTGCCGTCGGTCTCGCCGTAGACGGTGTGTGCCAGCTGCAGGCCGACGTCGGCCAGGTCGTGGCCCGCCGCCGCCTCCAGGTACTGGACCACCTCGTCGTCGTCCAGGCCTCGGAGCTTGACCCTCGTGACACCCGGCTCGCGGTTGAGCGCCGCCAGCGTCTCGGTCAGCGGATGGCTGGGCGACAACTCGGTGTCCCGGTAGGTGCCGATGACGAGGAGCGGGAGCGCCTCGGACTGCTGCACCAGGTGCCGGAGGAGCTGGAGGCTGGCGGCGTCCGCCCACTGGAGGTCGTCGAGCACCAAGACGATCGGACCGCTCTCGAGTGCGGAGGCAAGCAGGGAGGAGGCTGCCGCGTAGAGCAGGTAGCGCTCCGTCTCGCCGTCCGTCTCCTGGGGCTTTCCCAACCCCTCGACCCGAGACCGCAATGCCTTGCTGAGGCGCGCCAGCTCGGCGCCGTGCGACGCGACGTGCTCGACGAGGACGTCGTCGGCTGCGTGAGAGACGTAGTGGTCGATCGCCTCGCAAAACGGTCGGTAGGGGATGCCGAGCTCGTCGTCGCTACGGCCGAGCAACACGATGGCGCCGTCGCCGTGGGCGCGCCGGGCCGCTTCGGCGGCCAGGGTGGTCTTTCCCTGCCCGGGCTCCCCGCCCACGAGAACGACCTCGCAACCCTGCTGGCCCGAGACCCTCTTGAACGCCTCTTGCAGGACGTCCAGCTGCAGACGGCGGCCGATCACCGCACCGGTCATCGGCTGCAGGAGAAGGCGTCTCGGCAACGGCACGGAGCCGTTGGCTCCCTCGTCACCGACCTCCGTCGACGGCTCCCATTCGACCTCGACCGTCGGGAGGGGCTCGCGCAGGCCCTTGAGCTCGAGCTCGCCCACCGGCCGGAACGTATGCGGGCTTCGCCGGCCCGCCATGGCCTGGACGAGCTGCGCGGCGAGGATCTGGCCGTCGAGGGCGCGCGCGCAGAGGCGAGCGGCCTCGACGACGGGATCGCCGAAGTAGTCGTCGGCTTCGTGCGTCGCCTCGCCGCTGCTGAGACCGATGCGGAGCCTGAGGTCGTGGGCAGCCCGGCGGTTCTCGGCTTCCACCAGCTGCTGCATCGCCACCGCACACGAGACCGCTCTCGAGGAGGCCGAGAAGGCCACCATGACGCCGTCACCCACGATCTTCACCTCGGTGCCATCGCAGCCGGCGATGAGTCGCCTCAGCGACGCAAAGTGCGCTTTACGCACGTCATCTGCGCTCTCCAACGGAGAGGTGGCACCCGGCTCGGTGGATCCGGCCAGCTCCGTGAAGAGAATCGTGACGCTCTCTGTCGCGGCCATTGGCTACCCCGCGGATCCGCCCTCTTTAGGCGGAGGGTACGCGACGATCACCCCGTTGTCCATCGCAGGCCATTGCGATCCCATCATCCACCTGCACTCGGACCGGGTCGATCGTTGAGATCCCGCTCGCTCCCGAGAACCCAGCGCAGCGCCGAGAGCTTGCCGTCGACGAAACCGGCGCTCCACCCGTCCGAGCCATCTGCTCCACACCGGGCTCGGTCGACCAGGTCGCGCTCCGCCGCCAGGATCTCTGCCAGGGTCCTGGGCTCCTCGCGCGGGGTCTCCATTTCCTCGTCCTCGTGCGTGAAGCCCGTACCAAGGTACCTGACCAGGACGTCCTCGAGCGCCTCCACTCCGTAGGCGTACTCGGAGCGAGGGTCGGCAAAGAAGTCGGCAAGGTCCGGGTGCGGCTCACGGCGGTCACCCTCGGACGACGAGAAGTCCAGATGGTTGGAGGTCGCAAAGCAATGGACGTCGTCCCCGTGCGCCGGATCGCGGACGGCGGCTCCGTAGAGCTCGATGATGAGGGCGTCGGCCGAAGCGTTGGTCTTGTGATGAAACGGGGCCCGCTTCGTGATGCCTCGTTGGACCACCGCCTCGAATTCCTCCTTCGACGGCTCCAACCGGGTGCCCTCGCGCAGCAGATCGCTGATATCGGAGAAGTTCCGCAGAGTGGCGCTGCTGACCATCGGAATCTGGTCTGTCACGTCATCGAGCCACGACGATCGCGCGTCCCCGCCGTTTTCGTGCCGGTCCATTCGCACCTGGCGGAGCCGGTCCAAGACCGCGGTCGTCACCGCTTGGTCGGTGCGAGGACGGTTGCGCTCGAATTCGTCGACCACGACGGAGGGCACGAGCAGCTCCAGCCGGTCTTCGAATTGCAGCGTGCGCAGCGGGACCACTCTTCGTTGCCCGCTCCGGCTCTTGGCGATGTTGATCCAGACCGACGTGTCGAGCAGGAGCCGGAGCACGGTCCAATCCTACGGACCTCGAGATCGCCCGCCCACGTCCCTACCGGAGCTCGTAGCGGACCGGCAGCGTCTTCGGACCGCTCACGAGCCGGGACCGCACGAACGTCGGCTCGCCGTCGGGCTCGATCGACTCGAGCCGTCCGAGGAGCTCGCGGAACATGGCACGGATCTCCATGCGGGCGAGGTGCGCCCCGAGGCAGAAATGCCGGCCGAAACCGAACGCGAGATGGCTCGATGCGTTGGGCCGGGTCACGTCGAGGCGGAACGGGTCCTCGAAGACCTCGTCGTCGCGGTTGGCCGACGCGTAGGAGAGCAGGGTCAGGTCGCCGGGCTGGAACACCACGTCCCGCAACGTGAAGGGTGCCCGGCACGTGCGGATGAAGTGCTTGACCGGGGAGACGTAGCGGATGAGCTCGTCCGCGGCGCCGTCGATGAGCTCCGGCTTCGCCTGCAGGAGCTCGAGCTGATCACGGTGCTCCATCAGTGCGAGCAGCCCGCCCGCGATCGAGTTGGACGTCGTGTCGTGACCTGCGGTCGCGATGATCAGATAGAACCCGAACACGTCCATGTCGGGGATGGGCTCACCGCCGAGCTCGGCGTTGGCGATGACGCTCGCCAGATCGCCCGACGGGTGAGTCCGGCGGTCGTTGGCCAGCTCCGTGAAGTAGGCGACGAAGTCGAGCATCACCTCGAGGATCGTCTGGTCCTCTCCGGCACGTCCGATGTCGGGGTCCTCGGCGCCGAAGAGCTCCTGGGTGAGCTTGAGCATCTTGTCGTAGTCGTCCTCGGGCAACCCCAGGATCGACAGGATCACCTCGAGCGGGAAGTGCATCGCGATGTCCCTGGCGAAGTCGCACTGCCCTCCCCGTGCCGCCATCTCGTCCACGTACCGCCGGGCAAGCTCGTCGACGCGGTCGGACATGCGCTTGACGTTGCCGGGCTTGAACCAGTCGTTGACGAGTTGGCGATGCGCCTTGTGCTCTTCGCCGTCCATCTGGACGAGGCTCTTGACGGGCGTCGATTGGGACGCGTTGCGCTGGAGATCCTTGCGCGTGGTGAGCGCCGGCACCGGCTCGTTCGTGAAGATCTCCGAATTGCGTTCGATCTCCATCACATCCGCATGCTTGGTGATGGCCCAGAAGTCCGGGTAGTCGGGCAGCCGGACCATTGCGATGGGCATCTCACGCCGCAGCCGAGCGGCGGTGGCATGCCATGCGACCGGATCGGCGTATGCGGCGGGATCGGCGAAGATCCGGCCGATGTCCGAGTCGGTGGCATTCGCGAGCGTCGTCACCCTGGGAAGCCTCGCGCGGACCTTGCGGTCCCGCCAGGAGGGCCGAACCCGGACTCGTCGGGTTCGGGCTCGAGGCACTCGCACCCGGCCGGCGCTCCTAGATGCGTGGCGGAACCCCGCCGCATGCCCGGGTCAGCCTCTCGGCCGTCGAACCGAGCCGTCGCGTGATGTCGTCGAACTCGCGCTGTGGCACGGCGGCGCGAACGAGGTGGAGCTCCAGCTCGAAGCACGGACCACCATCGGCGTCGAAGACCGGCGCCGCCATGTAGGACACCGGGAACGGGCCATTCCCGGAGAGCTCGTCGTCGAGGTAGCCCGATCGTCCAGCCGTGAGGAAGAGGGCGGCCGTGCGTTCGTCCAACTGCGCACCACCGAGCGCCTCGATCAGGCGGTGGACGTCGTGGTCGAGCCGCCAGATGCCGACCCGCCGGCGGCGGATCGTGGCCAGGAACTCGGCGAGATGGTCGCGGACCGTCGTGTCGGTGACCGTTTCTAGCCAGCGACGACGGGCCTCCTCCGGACGGAACGCGACCACCACGGGCCCGAAAGGCGGGAAGATCGGCAGGCGCAGTGCAGAGCCCACGTCCGCGAGCCCGTCCGGCCCGACCGAGGCGGCAACCACCGTCGAGGTGATGTCGACACGGCTGAGGCTCGCCCCCTCGGCGCCGGTGTCGGATACGAGGTCACGCAACAACGTGCCGGCGAGCGGCAGGACCGGGAGACGGGCTCGAATGGCATTGGCGACCGGTATGAGACCCGCACCGGGTCGGTAGCGGCCGTCGGCCTCGCGCTCGACCCAACCGTGCCCTTCGAGGCTGGCGAGGACGGCGCTGCAGGTCGATCGGGTGATGCCCAGCGGCGCGGCGAGGTCGCTGAGCCGAAGCGGGTTCTCGGCCTCGAGGAGTCGCTGGACGACGGCGACGACGCGGTCGGTGGGGGGCGACGCCGTCGTTTGACCCTGATCGGACACCGACCTACGGTACCGAATATCCAGCCTTTGGCGCCGAATAACCGGCAATTGACCACTTGGGGGAGGCGCAATGCAGGCATGGCGAGTCCACGGCGTGGGTGAACCGGCCGACGTGGTCGTCCGCGAGGAGCTGGAGCCCCCGACCCCGTCCGAGCTCCTCGGGATGTCGATGGACCTTGCCGGGTGGGTACCGCTCTCGGAGGGCCGCGAGCCCTTCACCGACTGGGTCCTCCTCGACATGTCGGTGGCGGCGCTCGCACTGCCCGACGTGACGACGGCGCGTGGGACGTACCCGGTATGGGTCGAGCGGCCGTACGTCGCCGGGCAGGAGGGCGTCGGCACGGTGGTCGAGGCGGCGCCCGGGCGCCGGAACCTGCTCGGCAAGCGTGTGGCGGCCATCACGATGCAGCCCTGGGGAAGCCTCGCCGAGAAGGCCGTCGGGATCTCCCAGATCGTCGAGGTCCCGGCCGGGCTGAGCGACGAGGAGGCGGCGGGCTTTCTGATCCCGGCGCACACCGGGTACCACGCGGCCATCCGCCGCGGACAGGTCCGCGCCGGGGAGACCGTCGTGGTGCTCGGCGCAGCGGGGGGGCTCGGATCGGCGATCGTGCAGCTCTGCGTCGCGCAGGGGGCACGGGTCATCGCGGTCGTCGGCGGCCCGGACAAGGTCGCCTTCTGCGAGCGGCTCGGCGCGGAGGGCGTCGACCACTCGGCGGACGACTTCGTGGAGGCCGTCCGGGAACGCACCCACGGAAGTGGCGTCGAGGCGATCCTCGACCCGGTGCAGGGCGAGATGGGCGCTGCCGCGAGAGCCCTGCTCGCGCCGGACGGGCGCCACGTCCTGTGCGGGCACGCCGGCACGCTGATACCCCACGACCCTCACTTCTACATGTACAACTACACCCTCGTCGGCGCCACGCTCGGCAGCTACCCGCGGGAGCAGATGCGCCGTATCCACGACGAGACCCATGCCGCCCTCATCGCGCTCCTCGAGGCGGGCAAGTACCGTCCAGCGGTGGAGCGGTGCGTGGCGTTCGGCGACGTGCCCGCTGCGCTGACCGACCTCGCCCAGCGCCGCACGATGGGCCGCGTGGTCGTGCGCATCGGCTCCTGACCGGTGCGGTCGACCTCACCGACCCCTCCACCTTCGTCGACGGCCCGCCGCACGCCTTCCTCGCCGCCCTCCCGGCGCGACTCGCCGGTGTGGCGGCATCCCGCCACGGATCGCCACCCGGGCTTTGGGTCCTCACCCGCTGCGACGACGTCCACGACACGTTGCTGCGCCCATCGGAGCTGATCAACGCCAAGGGCATGACCATCGAGCCGAACGAGCCCACCCGCCTGCCGGCCGGCTCGGACGAGCAGGGTCAACACGCCCTCTCCTACACCGACCCGCCGGAGCACCAGCCACTTGGTCACGGACTTCGTGGCCGCAGGCTCCGGCGACGTCTTCGACACCTCTCGGCGGCCGACCGCTCGCACCTGTCGTTGCGCGTCGGCGTGCACTTCTGCCTCGGAGCCACGCTCGCCCGCCTGGAGCTGCGGTGCCTGCTCGCAGAGCTCGCTCGCTCGATGGCCCCCGCAGATTCCCGAGCATGCGACCTTGGTGGGAGGCTGCGGCCATCGTGAGAAGGTGGGGACCACCATGACCGAGCAGACGCATTTCGACATGATCGTGGTCGGCGCCGGATCGGCCGGTGCGGTGGTCGCCTCGAGGTTGACCGAGAGCGGTGCGCTCGCCGTCGCCCTCCTGGAGGCTGGACCCGACTACATCGCCGTGGATGCCCCAGCCGAGATGCAAAAGGGTCACTGGACCGGGATCCTGGATCGGGATCGGTTCCCCCAGTTCCAGTGGACCGCGCTCACGGCCCGGCGCTCGTCGGGGCGTGACATCGCTCCGTACGTCCGTGGGAGGGGGGTGGGTGGCAGCTCCTCGGTCAACGGCCAGGCGGCCATTCGCCCACCTCTCCGGGACTTCGACCGGTGGGTGGCCCGTGGGGCCCTCGGGTGGTCGGCCGACGAGGTCCTGCCGTCGTTCAACCGGCTCGAGGACGACCTCGACCTGGGGACCCTTCCCTACCACGGGGACGCCGGGCCGATCCCGATCGCCCGCGGCCCCCTCGAGGACTGGGGCGTGCTCGATCTGGCCTTCCGGGACGCCGCGATGGCGATCGGGAGCCCCTGGACGCCGGACTCAAACCAACCGGCGGCGACCGGCGTCTCCATCTTTCCCTTCAACGCCCGCGACGGGTTCCGGGTCGGCACCAACGAGGGTTACCTCGAACCCGCACGTGCCCGTCGGAACCTCACCGTGCTCGGCGACGCGCTGGTGGACAGGATCCTCGTCCGGGCAGGCCGCGCCGTCGGCGTCCGCGTGCGTCTCGGGGGGGAGTGGCAATCGCTGTGGGCCGACGAGGTCGTGGTGTCGGCTGGCGCCGTGCACACACCCGGCATCCTGCAGCGTTCCGGGATCGGTCCGGCCGACCATCTTGCCGGGCTGGGGATCGAGGTGGTGTCCGATCTCCCCGTCGGCGCCACGTTCCAGGAGCATCCCAGCGTCGTGTTCACCTTTGCGGTCGACGAGAATCTCCGCCGCGGCGCGAACGCGCGTCACACCAATGCCGTGGTGCGCTTCTCCAGCGGCGAACCTGACGCCCTGGACGACGACATGATGGCGATCGTCTACGAACCCTCACCCGCCACGCCGGGCCTGGCCTCGCTCGGGACCTGGGTCAACCAGACCAACGGCCGCGGGTCGGTGGAGATACGCTCGGTCGACCCCGAGGCCGATCCGCACATCGAGATGCGCCTGGCCGAGGACGGAATTGACAGAGCACGCTTGCGCCACGCCGTCGCCTGGGCCGCCGAGATGCTCGGCCACCCCGCCTTTCGGGCCCTCCGGCACGACGAGCCGGCAGGCCTCGATGGGACGCCGCTCGCGCAGCTCCTGCGGATGTCGGCCTCGGAGGTCGACGACTGGATCCTCTCGGCCGTCGACGGCTCGGCACACGCCTCGTCCACCTGCCCCTTCGGTTCGCCGGAATCCGGCGGGGTCGTCGATCCGAGAGGCCGCGTATACGGGACGGACGGGCTACGCGTCATCGATCTCTCCGTCGCACCGGAGATCCCGCGCGCCAACACCAACTTGACCGCCATCATGATCGGAGAGCACCTGGCCTCGATGCTGGCCTCCGATCTCCTCGGCTCCTGAGGGAGGGTCGGCCGGTCCGCACGACTTTGCGATAAGCAATGGCACCCAGGCGGTGGACGTCGTCTGCTGGTGCCAGGATCCCACGCCGGATCCACGAGGAAGGGAGCACCATATGGATCGCCCGAACGTCCTGTTCATCATGACGGACGAGGAGCGTTACCCCCCGCCCTACGAGACTGCCGCCGTCGAAAGGTTCCGACACGAGCAGCTCCCGACGAGGCGATCACTCTTCGAAGGCGGCCTGCAGTTCCACCGTCACTACGCCGGATCCACCGCCTGCCTCCCCAGCCGGGCAACGCTCTTCACCGGTCAGTACCCTTCGCTCCACGGAGCCTCGCAGACCGACGGTGCCGCCAAGGCCAACACCGACCCGGCAATGAACTGGCTCGATCCCGACGCCGTGCCCACTCTTGGAGATTGGTTTCGAGCGGGCGGATACGAGACCCACTACCGGGGCAAGTGGCACATCTCCCACGCAGACCTCCTGATCCCCGGCACGCACGAGGGCCTCATGGCCTCCGACGGCGACGGTGTCCCCATTCCGGAGAACGTCGATGCGTACCGGAGAGCCGATCGCCTCGATCCCTACGGCTTCTCCGGATGGATCGGGCGGGAACCGCACGGGGCGGAAAAGGCGGATGCGGGGTCGATCCGGGACGGCGTGTTCGCAGAGCAGGTCGTCGAGCTGTTCGCGGAGCTCTCGAAGGAGCGCCGGAACGGTCCCTGGCTGGCGGTCGCCTCGTTCGTCAACCCCCACGACATCGCCTTCAACGGGTTTGCCTGGGAGCAGATCCTCGGGCTCCCGTTGCCGGACGACTCGGTCCCCGATGTCGGCGCAGCGCCGTCGCAGTCGGACTCCCTGAGCGACCGCCCGGAGTGCCAGGCGGCGTTCCTCTCCGTGTGGCAGCAGATGATCTACGAACAGGAGGCGGACGCCTCGTACCGTCGCCTCTACTACTACCTCCTCAAGTTGGTCGATCGGGCCATCGGACGGGTGCTCGCCGCGCTCGAGGAGTCGGGAATGGCGGACGACACCCTGGTCGTCTTCACCTCCGACCACGGCGACCTGCTGGGTGCGCACGGCGGTCTCATGCAGAAGTGGTACAACGCCTACGACGAGGCGATTCGAGTGCCACTCGTCGTGAAGGGCCCCGGCGTCGCGGCCGTCTCCGGCGGCATCGACGTCCCGACGAGCCACGTCGATCTCATTCCGACCCTGATGGGACTCTGCGGGATCGACGTCCAGGGGGCCAAGGACGAGGTCGCCGCGCACCACTCGGAGACCCACGACCTTCCCGGGCGAGACCTGAGCGCGGTGATCACGGGCTCGCAGCGACCGGAGGACGTCGAGTCCCCCCTCTACTTCATGACGGAGGACGACGTCTCACGAGGTCTGAGCGAGTTGAACATGTTCAGCGGCAAGGCGTACGAACCCGTGCCCTACCCCTCACACGTGGAGTCGGTCGTCGCCACCCTGCCCACGGGAGACGGGGAGGCGGGCGAGCTCTGGAAGCTCAACCACTACTACGAGCGCTTGGACGACTGGAACGAGGCGCACGGGGTGCCGAAGAACCCCTTCGCCGGAGCGGCGGCCGAGCCCGTGTTCGAGCTCCACAATTTGACGACCGATCCGGAGGAGAGGACCAACCGCGTCTCCTCCGCCCCCGACGCGCTCTCACGGCTGAAGGGCATCCTCGAGGCCGAGCGCGAGGCGAAGCGCCTCCTGCCGGCGTTGAGAAACCCCTAGGGGCCCCGTCTCGACGCACGGTCCGGGCCCGCCGGGGTCAGGGGTAGGTGGTGTTCCCCACGATGGCGTTGAAGACTCCGGAATTGATGATGGCCGGACCGCTGTTGGGAAGCGGAAGGCCAAGTCTGCCTCGGCCGACGGTGTTGCGGATCACGACGTTGAGCCGCGTCTGCTGGTCCAACCGTATGCCGGGGCCGTTGTTGCCACTCACGAGGTTCGAAGAGCTCGAGAGCAGGCCGCCGATCGTGTTCCGGGTCGCGGTGCCCGTCACGAGAATCCCGCCTTGTTGATTGGGCTGCTTGGCGGTGCCCATGACGTCCGTTCCGATGAACGCACCAAAGATCCGGTTGTCGTGAGCCTGGTCAACGATGGCGAGGCCGTATCCGCCGTTTCCCGAGAAGGTGTCTTGAGGGATGACCGACGAGAGCGATCCGCCGACGGTGTTCCCGTGGGCCGTGCCGTCGATCAGTAGCCCGTCTCCCCCGTTGGGCAGCGACGCGTCACCCTTGGTGGTCAGTCCGGCGATGTCGGGGTCGACCGTCACTCCGCTGGCGTCGCCGCCAATTTCGATACCGTTCCCCGTGTTTCCGGAGAACACATTGGTCCGGACGAGGTTGTTGCCACCGGTCGACGTGATGAGGAGGCCGTCGTTCCCGTTGGCCGCCGCCCCCTCGAACGCCAACAGGCCTCCGAAGGTGTTGAAGGTCGTGAAGCCGCTCACCGTCCCGCTGACTTCGATCCCGTTGGCGCCGTTGCCGGCAGACACGTTGCCCAGGGGAATGACGCCGCCGACCTGGACATCGCTCGAGGAGCCGTCGACCAGGATGCCGTCGGCTCGGTTCCCGAGCAGCGTCGCATTGTCCGCACCGATTCCGAAGAAGTTCCCTTGCACCGTCGTGTCGTTCGAGTCGGTGATGTGGAGGCCGTTGTTGCCGTTGGCACTCACCACGTTGTAGTAGACGAAGGGGTCGTTTACGAACTTACACCCGGTCAGCGAGTTTCTGTTCGCATCGACGATCGACACGCCGTCACCACCGTTGGCCAGCGCTCCGTCGCCATCGGCCGTGGTGCCGATGAAGTTGCCATTGAGGCTGTTGCGCTGCGAATTGGAGTTGATCGACACCCCGTTCCCCACGTTGCCGGATATCTGGTTCCCGAGCGGGGGGACCACGAAGACCGCTGGGACTGTGCCCTTGCTCCCGGTGGGATTGTTCGCCTGGCCCGTGCCGTTGTCGACGTATTGCGTGCCGCCGATCTCGTTGCCGTTTGCCTGGTTGACGAGCGAGATGCCGTCGCCCCCGTTGGCGATTGCCGCGGCGCCGCTCGGGTCGGTTCCGATGCGGTTTGCGGCAACGGTGTCGCCGGAAGACCCGTCCAGGACAATCCCGCTCCCCGCGTTCCCCGAGATGACGTTGCCGACGACACCCGAGACGCCCGAAGGGTTCAGTCCGATCAGGTCTTTCGACGACGAGCCGAACACGTAGATGCCGGCGCCCCGGTTGCCGTAGGCCCCACCGGTCGACTCGAGGCCGACATAGTCGTTGTTGACGGTGATGGAGCTGGCAACGAGCGCCACACCGTTGCCGACGGCGTCGTCGACCGCCACTCCCAAGAGCTGAGAGCTGTCCGAGCCCGGCGCGAAGGTGATCCCGGCGGACCCGTTGCAATCGATCTCGACCACCGGCGCCCCGCCGGCCACGTAGGTCGGCGCCGAACGGGCGTCGATCGACACGGCACGCCGGATCGGTGGCAATCCGCTGGCTAGCGTGATCACGCCGTGGACGGCGAAGTTGATCGTGCTCGACGACCCGGGGAAGCTCGCGTTGACCTGATTGATGGCCGCCCGTAGAGAGCCCACTCCGGAGCTGTTGAGGTTGGTCACGACGACCGGCGGTGCAGCACCCGATGCAGGGGAATTCCCCGAGGCGAGGAGGGCGGGCGTGACGGCGACGGAGGCGAGGAGCACACTGCATGCAGCCCCTCGCAACAGCCCGGACCTGGCGCGACGAAGACTCATGGCTCCCCTCCCCGTTTGCCTGAGGCCAGATAGTAACCCGGAGAGAAAATGCTCGCGCCCCTACGGCAGGTAGACGCGCCGCGCGTTGTCGGACAGGATCTTCCGGAGGACCGTCGGTGGCAGGCCGGCCAGATTCGCCTCGATCGTCTCACGGGCCGACATCAGCTCGTGACCGCTTCCCGGCATCAGCGCCACGGTGTGGGGAAAGTCGGTCTCGAACATGACGTTGTCGGCGTACAGGTCCACCGTGCGCGTGACCGTGTCCGACTCGTGCCAAAACGTCGCGAAGCACTGCCGACGGAAGTACTCGCTGGGCAGGAGGCGGCGGGGCCACGAATCGGCGGCACCGCAGGTGGACCAGTTCCAGTCGGCGCTCGCCAGCATGAACGGCACGTAGCCCCACCCGCTCTCGACCGAGACGAAGCGGAGGTCGGGGAAGCGCTCGCAGACACCGGCCAGGATCAGATCGAGGAAGGCGTTGGAGTTGCTCAGCATCATCGGTGTCCCGATTCGCACCAGGCCCAGCCGGTAGTCGGCGATCCCCTCCTCGCCCAGCTCCTGCAGCTGACGGGACGATCCCTCGGGCGGCAGCTCACTCGGCGGAGGGGGATCGAAAGCGGCCGGTTCCCCCTCCGACGATCCGGCGCCCGACTCCTTGGCGAGCGGCTTGGTGGCGAACCCCTCTCCGAACCCGACGTGGAAATTGATCGAGAGTCCCGCCTCCTGCGCCTTGGCCCAGAGCGGATCCCAGTGGGGGTCGGTCAGGGGATGGGGGGTCAGCACCTCGGGCCGGTTCGCAAAGACGATGCCCCGGTGCCCACGATCGATGCACCGGTCCACCTCGGCGAGCGATCCCTCGAGGTCCCAAAACGGCAGGGCCATGATCGGGATGAACCGGCCAGGGGCGGCGCGTGCGAAGTCGCCGACATGGTCGTTGTACGCCTGCACGCACGCCGTGGCAAAGGAGACGTCCTGAGTGGCGAGGATGGGTTGCAGTTGGAAGGCGACGATGTTGGGGTACAGCACCTGCAGGGCGATGCCGGCGTCGTCGAGCGCCCGGGAGCGAGCGCCCGGGTCGTACGTCGAGGGGTCGACCTCGGCGAACACGCGGGGGTGCGAGGGTGGGGGGAACCTCCATCTGGCGCGGGACTGGGTCCATGCGGGGTGCGTCGGTCGTCCCCCGATGAACCAGTACTCCTCCCCCCGCTCGGGCACGTAGCGGACCTGTGGGGCGTTGTCGCGCCAGGTGGTCGGCAGGCGGGACAGCCACAGGTCGGAGGGCTCGGTCAGGTGGCTGTCGGTGTCCACCACCGGGATCTCGTCGGCGATCACGTCACGCCCCGAGGGTCGTCGCTTCGAGGTGCACGACGTCGCGGGTCCGTCGAGTCCCGGGCACCGTGCCCAGGGTCTCGATGGTCGTGACCGGCGACGTGCCCGCGGCGAAGTCGGTGCGATCGGTCACATGGGGGCGATAGTTGAGGAAGACGGCCCCCTCCGGACCGGAGCCCTCGGCGTAGCGGGTGCCGCCGGGGATGCAGAGGCTCGTCCCGGCGTGCAGCTCCACGGATCCGAGCCGGATGGAGCCGTCCGTCACGAAGATGATCTCGTCTGCCCCGTGGCTGTGCGGCCGGCCGGACCTCGCCCGGTTCCGGGTCACCTCGAACAACGCAAGGTCGCAGGACTCGCAGGACCCGTCCGCGAATCCCCGCACGGCGACCTCGTCGGGATTCCCCGAGGCGAAGATCCCGCCGGGGCCGACGACATGGACTCGGTGGCCGGCCTCTGCCGTGCCGCCGTCCCGCCGCCCTCGGATGCCACGGGAACCCCAGTGGGCGATGAGCGATCGCTCGGTGGCGACGAGGGTGGCCGGCACGTTCGCCTCCACGATCACCGCCCCCCTCGAGACGCAGGCGTGCCCCCCCACGGCGAGAGAGCCCGATCGCAGGTAGACGACCTCGTCGCCGTGGTCCGCCGGCCAGGACATCCGGGCTCCCGGCTCGAGCTCGGAAAGGCAGAGCCATAGTCCGTAGTCGGGTGGGCTCATCAACTTGCTCCAGGCCAGCCCCGACAGCTCCAACGGTGCCGGATACGTCTCCTGCACCGCCACGTCGCTCTCGCGGAAGATGGCGAGCTTCCTCACCGATGGCACCTCCAACGTCGCGTTCCCGGCCCGGCCGTCGATCATTATGGACCGGCCGGTCTCACGTTGCCGAGTCGAGGACCGCAGATCTCGAGCAGGCCGCAGACCTAGGATCTCTGCCGGTCCGACCAGTGCGGCCGCCACACCTGGTGCCCGGGGGGGACATGAACCGAGACCTCGATTCTTCACCCGTCGTTCTCTTCGACGAGGGAGTCCTGGCGTCGCCGTACCAGGCCTACCGCCGTCTGCGGGCAGAGGGAGCCGTGCACTACGAGCCCTCCCTGGACCTGTTCTTCGTGCTCGACGACCGGGCGATCCACGAAGTCCTCGACGACCCGACCACCTACTCGAGCAACCTGATGGCGGTGCTCCAGAGGGACGGGGCGGGCGTCACGATTCCCGGCGCGGGGGTCTCCCAGGGGCTGGACGTCCTGGCGATCGCCGACCCTCCCGCCCACACGGCCCATCGACGGCTCGTGCAGCCGACGCTCAGCAAGCGTGCGGTGCAGAACCTCCGCGGTGCGATCGACCACGAGATGGTCACGAGGATCGAGGAGCTGGTGGCCCTCGGGGGCGGGGACTGGATGGTCTCCGTCGCGACGCCGGTACCGGTCGTGATCATCAGCCAGATCCTCGACCTGCCGACCGAGGACGCCGAGCGCCTCCTGGGTTGGTCGGACGCCTCCGTGGAGCTCCTGAGCGGCGTGGCCAGCCCGGAACGCATGATCGCCATCGGCGCGGCGATCGCAGGGTTCATGGCGTACCTCGGCGAGCGTCTCGCCAGCGAATCGGTCGGGTTGATCGGCGACATCCGGGCGGAGATCGGCCGTCAACTGAGCCACGACGAGGCGGTCAGCCTGCTCCTGCAGCTCGTGACGGCCGGTACGGAGTCGACGACGAGCCTTCTCGGGTCCGCCGTGCGGCGCCTCGCCGCAGATGCCGAGCTCCAGGACCGACTTCGAGCCGATCCCGGTCTTCTCGACAATTTCGTCGAGGAGATCCTCCGGCTGGAGAGCCCGTTTCGAGGTCACTTTCGCGTGGCGACCACAAACGCGCAGCTCGGCGAGCGGACGATTCCCGCGGGCGGTCGACTGATGCTTCTCTGGGGCTCGGCCAACCGCGACCCGAGCAGATACGCCGAGCCCGATCGGCTCGACCTCGCCAGGCCGTCGACCAGCGGCCACCTGGCCTTCGGCCATGGCATCCACTTCTGCGTCGGCGCGCATCTGGCTCGCCTCGAGGCGCGCATCGCGCTGGAGCGGCTCCTCGAACTCAGCGACGAGGTCCGGCTCTCCGCGGACCACGAGGACGTCTACCGACCGAGCCTGCTCGTGCGCCGGCTCGAGCGTGTGGACATCGAGGTGACCCCCAGCCGCTAGTCGCATGCCGCGACACTCGGTACGCGGGTGCCCGCTCCTCGACGAGAGCGCGTGACCCACCTCGGTGCCCGATTCGTATGCTTCGCCCCATGACACCCGAGGTCGCGCTCATCGATGCCACGACGATCCCCCGACTCGGCTTTGGCACGCTCAACGTGCCACCGGATCGGAAGCCCACGAGGGCGAACACCACGAAGACCGCCGAGATCGTCGGATTGGCCCTGCGCGTCGGCTACCGCCTCCTCGACACCGCCCAGGCGTACGGCAACGAGCGCGGCGTCGGCGAGGCCGTCGTCGGCTCCGGCATCCCCCGCCGGGAGCTCTACCTCACGAGCAAGCTCGCCAACCCCAACCACCGCCCCGACGACGTGCGACGTTCCTACGGTGAGACCCTCGAGAAGCTCGGGCCCGAGCCGCTCGAGCTGTTCCTCATCCACTGGCCCCTGCCCACCCTCTTCGACGGGGACTACGTCTCGACCTGGCGGGCCCTCACCGAGCTGGTGGCGGAGGGGCTGCTGCGCAGCGCCGGGGTCTCGAACTTCCAGCCCGACCACCTCGACCGCATCATCGGGGAGACGGGTGTCGTGCCGACGGTCAACCAGATCGAGCTCCACCCGTACTTCGCCAACCGAGCGGCTCGCAGTGCGACGGCCGGCCACGGCATCGCCGTCCAAGCGTGGAGTCCCCTCGGTCACGGGCAGGTGCTCGACGACCCCGTCATCGCCCGGATCGCCTCGGACCGCGGCAGGTCCTGTGCCCAGATCGTCCTCCGTTGGCACGTCCAACACGGTTCCATCACGATCCCGAAGTCGATGCACCAGGACCGGATGAGGGACAACTTCGACGTGTTCGACTTCGAGCTGTCAGGGGAGGAGATGGCAACGATCGACGGGCTGGACAGGGGCGAGGCCGGCAGGGTGGGACCCCACCCCGACACGTTCGAGGGACTTCCCACCGCCTGATCGAGGGCCTGTGGCCCTGGGTGCCGGTGGAAGGCGCGACGATGAACCATCCCCACGACGGAGGTGAGCATGAGCACGATCGACCAGGAGATGGCCTTGGCCCATTTCATCGTCTCAAACGACGTGGAGCGGTCGCGCCGCTTCTACACCGACGTGCTCGGCGGCAAGACGGTCATCTCGGGCGAGAAGGACGACGAGGTGACCTACATCGCGTTGGCCAACAGCTGGATCATCATCAACGTCGGGGGAGGTCCGACCGACGACAAGCCGAAGGTGACGCTCGAGGCGCCGACCCACCCCGATCGGGTGAACAGCTTCCTCAACATTCGGGTTGCCGACATTCAAGCGGTGTACGCCGAGTGGGGTGCGAGGGGCGCCGAATTCCTGACGCCGCCCAAGCAGCACGCGACCGAGCTGCGCTGCTACATCCGTGACCCCGACGGCTACCTGATCGAGGTGGGCCAAACGACGCTCGACAGAGGCTGGCGTCCACCCTCGTGACCACGACACCCCTACCCGAGCGAGCGGCGTCGAACCTGCCCGCCGGCCAGCACGTCGGGACGTTGTTGTCGGTCAACGTCGGCATGCCGAAGGACGTGCCCTGGCAAGGCAGGACGGTCTTCACGGGGGTCTTCAAGGATCCCGTCCGCGGAGCCCGCAGGGTCCGCCGGCTCAACGTCGACGGCGATGGTCAAGGCGATCGTGCCGGCCACGGCGGCGAGCAGCGTGCCGTGTTCGTCTACCAGATCGACTCGTATCGGTATTGGGAACGCGAGCTTGGACGGGACGACTTCGTCTACGGACAGTTCGGCGAGAACTTCACCGTGGAGGGGTTGACCGACGACGAGGTGTGCATCGGCGATCGCTACGGGATCGGCAGCGCCGTCTTCGAGGTCACCCAACCTCGCGTCACCTGCTACCGCGTCGGGATCCGCATGAACGATCCGCGGATCCCCGCGTTGCTGGTCTCCCACCACCGCCCGGGCTTCTACTTCCGGGTGCTCGAAGAGGGCGAGGTACAGGCGGGAGACGAGATCATCAAGCTCACCTCGGGACCCGAGCAGATGACGGTCGCCGAGGTCGATGCGCTGCTCTACCTCCCGGGGCACACGCGCCAAGGACTGCTCCGAGCGCTCCGGGTCCCCGCCCTCAGCCCCGGCTGGCAGGGATCGTTCCGAGCCCTGCTCAACGAGGAACCGGGTGGCGGCAACGCCGGCCTCGTGGCGACCAGCCCGCCTCCCGCCTGGCCGGGCTTCCGTCAGCTGACCGTCACCACCATCACGCGCGAGAGCAGCTCGGCGATCTCGATACGCCTCGAGGACCCGGCAGGCGCACCACTACCGGCGTCCGGCCCAGGTCAGTACCTGACCGTTCGAGTCCGACCCGACCAGGGACAGCGGGCGCTGCTCCGCAACTACTCCCTCTCCGGTCCACCCGGGGCGGGCTATTACCGGGTGACCGTCAAGCGCGAGCCGCGTGGCGCCGTCAGTCGCTACCTGCACACCCGTCTGGCCGTCGGTGACCAACTCGACATCGGAGCACCACGCGGCACCTTCATCCTCGACGAGACGCAGGCTCCCGTGCTGCTGGTCAGCGCCGGGATCGGTGCCACCCCGGTCCTCGCCATGCTCCAGGCTCTGGCGCAGAGGCGCTCCGACCGAGAGATCTGGTGGCTGCATGGTGCACGCAACGGCCCTGAGGACTCGTTTGCCGCCGAGGCTCGTACCCTCCTCGCCGAGCTGCCGCACGCACGCGCCCTCGTCTACTACAGCCGTCCGGACCCGGAGGAGGTGGAGGGCCGAGATTTCGACCGCGCGGGACACCTCACCGCCCCATTGCTCGCCGAGCTGGATCCGCCCTCCGACGCCGAGGCATACCTGTGCGGGCCCCAGGCCTTCATGGACGACATCAGCGCGGGTCTGGCGGCGTTGGGGTTCGATGCCTCCCGCATCCACACCGAGCCGTTCGGGCCGGCAGCGCCCGTGACGCCGGGGATCGCCGCAGCGCCGGCACGCGCACCCCACCCGCCGGGCGGCCAGCCCGGTGACGGCCCGACGATCGCGTTCGCCCGCAGCGACCTCACGATCCCGTGGAGCACCGACTACGGCAACCTGCTGGAGCTCGCCGAGTCCTGCGACGTACCCGTCCGATGGTCGTGCCGGACCGGCGTCTGCCACACCTGCGAGACGACGCTCATCGAGGGAGATGTCGCTTACGACCCCGACCCGGTCGAGCCTCCCAACGAGGGAAGCGTGCTCATCTGCTGCTCACGGCCGCACGACGACATCGTGCTCGATCTGTAAGCGTCGCACTGGCGAACCGGATGAATGCCCGGTAGCAGCGGATCCCCCCGGGAACACGCCAGCGGGTCGAGGCGCGTAACCCACCCGGCTAGGACAGGAGCACCTCGAGGGGATTCTCTCGGGCGAACACCACGCCGGCGTGGATGGCCGGTTGTTCCAGTGGCCGGGCCACTTCGTCGACCCGGGGGCCGATACGTGCTGCGAGGGGCGCGAGCGCCTCGAGGTCGAAGCCGTACAGCCGGGCCGCATTGCCACCGAGCATCGCCCGGCAGTCGTCGACCGGCACGTCGAAGAGGGTCGTCCGAAGCGCCTCGAGCGTGAACGGGGCCGACCCTTCGGGGTGCGGGGAGTCCGTGCCCCAGAGGATGCGGTCGGTGCCGAGCACCGAGCAGTAGCGCACGTCGTGGCGCGGCAGCATGCTCGCCCCGATCGAGCAGTTGCGGCGGAAGTACTCGAGCGGGGTGAGCGAGAGGCCGTCGACCGTCGGCGAGCCGAAGGTCATGTGGTAGTTGGGGGCTCCGGCCTCCGCGACACCGCCGACGCGCGGGGCCTGCACGTTCTGCAGCCGCAGCGTGATGTGGGCGAGCTCCTCGACCACCCAGCGCAAGCCCCACATCTCGGTCCAGACGACCTGGAGATCCGGATGCCGCTCGAACACGCCGCCGACGATCAGGTGATGCATCGTGCGACGGGTCCAGAGATCCAGCTCCGTAAAGAAGATCGATCGGCCGACCGGCTCGTCGGCGCCGACGTCCGGAGAACCCGTCCCCTGATGCTGGTGCACGGGGAGCCCGACCTCGATGCAGGCGCTCCAGAGTGGGTCGTATCCCTCGTCGAAGTACGGCCGCACGACGTGGTTGGGAGGGATCGCGGGGAGCATGACGCCGGCAACGACGCCGGTCGAGGCCGCCCAGCGGATCTCCGCGACCGCCGCGTCGATGTCGTTGGGCAGCAGCTGGACGATCCCGCGGCGCCGCAGAGGGGCCTGCCGGCAGAAGTCCACCAGCCACCGATTGTGCGCCCGCAGGCCAGCCCACTTCCGCTCGAAGGTCTCCGGGCCACGAGGGACGCCGCTCAAGTGGGCCAGGATGTCGAAGAACGGGGGCAGGGTGTTGGGGAAGACGATCTCCCCGCTCACTCCGTCGGCGTCCATGTTGGCGAGCCGCAGGTCGCTGTCCCAGTTGCTCGCGTCGTCGACGTCCACCCAGGGCATGGTGACCCCTGCCAACCACGTGTCGAAGTGGTCGTGCCACCGCCGTTCGAGGTACGGCTTGTAGTCCGCCATCGGCGCGCCGCCATGGGCGTCGGACGTGATGATGAGGTACCGGTCCGCCGCGCTGGACGATGGCATCGGGACCAACCCCCCTTCCGATCGATTCGGCTCGTCACCCCTCTCCCCCGGCCTCGCTTCGTCCTGCCGACGAGCGCGAACCCGAGGGGATCCCCACCATGGAACTACCTGACCCCGAGGTCCGAGTCAAGGGTGACCCTCGGCACGCAGGGCCGCCGAGGCGCTACGGCAGGACGACATCTACCGGATGGAACTCCACCCGGTAGAGCAGGGTGTCGTCGGTGATCGGGCCGGCGTGTGCCGCCCGTCGGCGCAGCGACTCCCGATCGCGCTCGCCCGCGGCGGCAACGTCGTCCGGCGTGACGGCGGCGAAGGGGAGACGGTCGACCGTATCGACCTCGATCATTCCTGGCCCCACACGGTACCGACCGCCCGGTTTGACCTTCGGACGGCGCCACAGTCGGAAGGACACCGTGATGTCCCCGGCCAGGACCGACTCCCGCAGCTCAGCGCTGAACTCCACGGTCCGAGATTCGTGTCCCGCTGCGCCACCTCATCGGTTGCCCGCGATCGAATCGAGGATGATCGAGGCGTACTCCGTCGGTGCCTCCTCCCAGACGAAGTGGCCGGCATCGAGGACCACGAGCCGGCTGCTCGGCAGACGCTCGTCGAGGAAGTGGGCGTTGGCGAGAGGAACGACACGGTCGTGGCTTCCGTTGATGATCGTGACGGGCATCGTGATGTGTGGCAGCAGCTCGGCAAGCACCGGCAACTCCTCGGGATACCTCCGCACATAGCGCATCGACTCGACGAAACGGTCGCCGTCGTAGGACGAGAGGTAGTCCTCGCGAACGTCGTCGGGTATGCCTCCGGCGATCGTGTCCACCGCCGCGCTCACGATCGCACGCGGGTCCATCGTGCGGTACTTGTCGAGATCGGGGTCGACCACCCACGAAGCCAAAGGCTCACCGAGCTCCAGCGGGACGGCGGCGCCGCCGGTGCCCACGATCACACCCGCGATGCGCTGTGGATGTGCCGCTGCCGCGAACAGGGTGGCGGCGGTTCCTACGTCCGGCCCGACGATGTGCGGGTTGCCCAGCTCCGCCTCCGCGATGAGCCGGGCCAGGAAGTCGCCCATCGCGCGAGGCGAGAGCAAGTCGTCTCGGCGTTCCGAAGCGCCGAAGCCTGGCAAGTCGACGGCGAAGAGTCGCGCGTGCTCGGCGAGCGAAGCCCACATCGGCGCAAAGGCGTAGAGGCTCTCCGGCCAAGGAGAGGTGAGTAGGAGGGTCGGTCCTCGCCGAGGACCGCTGTCCGCGTAGCGGATCCGGAGCCCGTCGAAAGTAGAGAACCGGACCTGCAGGCTTGCCGGCTGCATACCGACAAGGCTACGCGCCCAGACCGAGGTCTTCCCGCGGTCCAGACGGTCGTCTCCCGGGCTCGTCCTTGCCTACGGTGGTGCCGGCAACGGCGATGAAAGGAGGGGCATGGGCGACGCAAAGGTAGCGATGGTGACCGGGTCCACCCGCGGCATCGGAAGGTGTGGAGCGCTGAGCCTGGCCGGCCGTGGGTTCGACGTGGTGATCACCGGACGGACCCGGCACGAGGGCGATGCCCGCGAAGAGGGCGTCGTCATCCCGGGCAGCCTCGACCGAACGGCGGAAGAGATCCGGGCCCTCGGTCGGCGGTGCTTGCCGGTCCCGATGGACATCATGGACCGGGCCTCGATCAGAGCCGGCTTCGACGACGTGATGAAGGAATGGGGGCGGGTGGACGTTCTCGTCAACAACGCCCCGTACTCCGGCCCCGGGACGGAGGCGAAGTTCATGGACATCGACGGCGATACCGCGCTCAGGGTCGTCGAGGCCGACTACGTCAACCAGATCCTCCTGACCCAGCTGGTGCTCCCCGGGATGCTGGCGCAGAGAGCCGGCACGATCGTCAACCTCGGGTCCGGCTCGGCCCTCGTGCCCCCGCCGGGACCGGCCGGGGAAGGTGGCTGGAGCCTCGTCCACTGCGCCGCGAAGGCAGCGTTGCACCAGATGGCGGTCATATTGGACGTCGAATTCCGCGCCAGCGGCATCCGCGCCTTCACCATGGAACCCGGTTACACGGTCACCGAGCGGCGCAAGGCCCTCAGTCGGGACGACGAGTTCGTCGCGCACTTCCGCGGCGACCCGCCCGAGGTCGCAGGTGCCGTCATCGGGTGGCTCGCCGACGATCCCGATGCCGACGCGCTGCTGGGTGGCATGGTCCACGCGCAAGCGGTCTGCAAGCGGCACCAGCTCCTACCCGGCTGGCCGCCCGCGGCGGACTGACGCCCACCGATCCGACAGCCGAAGCGCAACCCGACACCCGCTCACGGCGGTGAGGCGGCACGTGCTCACGCACTTGCCGGGTTGCGATGTCCGCTCCTCGCGCCCATCCCCCGTAGAGGATCAGCCGGTTGACCGTCTCGGGGCTACTAGCCGCCCAGTCGATGGCGATCGGCACACCGAGCGAGCTGCCCATGAGGTCGAACTCGGATGCGCCCACGGCTGACATGACGCTTCGGAGCGTCTCCCGCTCGAGTGGGACCGACCACTCGTAGTCTCCGGGCCGGTCGGACAGCCCGCAGCCAGACGGTCGTAGCGCACCAGGGTCCTCCCGAGCGCGAGTGCCTCGAGAAAGGAGCGCTCCGGGAGAAGGTCCCAGCTCGACTCGAGATGGCTCAGCCATCCCCCCACGAACAGGAGGGGCGGTCCGACGCCGGCCGTCGCGTAGGCCACCGATGTCCCGCCCGGCAGGCTGGCCGAGGCAACAGACTGCTCCACCAGCGATTTCCCCCATCTACTCGCCAAGGGACAGGTGCGCCCACGCTACGATCCTCCGAGGGCGAGTGCCCGAAGGGTTGTGCATCTGGGGATGGTCACCGGGCACCCCGAAACGGGTGGCCCGCAAGCAGGTGGGAGGCGCCGTGCAGCTGTCGGACATCGATCTTTTGGACCGGGACCGGTTCGCCCAGGGAGTGCCACATGAGTGGTTCACCCTTCTCCGGAAGGAGGCCCCCATCTACCACCATCCCGAGCCGGATGGTCCGGGCTTCTGGGTGTTCTCGAAGCTCGCCGACGTGTCCGCCATCGGGCGTGACGCCCACCGTTTCTCGTCCGATCAGGCCAGAGGGGGCGTCGTGGGGCTCGAGGAGATCACCGCGGACCAGCAAGCGGCCAACGACCTCCAGGAGGGCGGCAGCCTCATGCTCACGATGGATCCCCCTCCGCACACCCGCTACCGGAGACTCGTGAACCGGGCCTTCGCTCCCCGGATGCTGACGCAGATCGAGCCGCACGTCCGAGAGGTGACCGGGCGGGTCGTCGAGGAGGGCGTCGCCAAGGGCGAGGCCGACTTCGTCGTCGATCTGGCCGCGGAGCTTCCACTCATCGTCATCGCGGAGTTCATCGGGGTGCCGCACGAGGACCGCCACAAGATCTTCTCGTGGTCGAACAAGATGATCGGCTCCGAGGATCCCGAGTACGCGGTCGAGCCGGCAGAGGTCCGCCAGGCCTTCATCGACATGTTCCTCTACGCTCAGCAGCTGGCGGAGGAACGCAAGGCGAATCCCCGGGACGACATCGCGAGCACGCTCCTTTCCGCCGACGTCGACGGCGACGAGCTCTCGGCGATGGACTTCAACCTCTTTTTCCTTCTCCTGGCAGTGGCGGGGAACGAGACCACCCGCAACGCCATCTCCCATGGGATGAACGCCTTCCTCGAGCACCCGGACCAGTACCAGATGTTGCGCGAGCATCCCGAGCTCCTGCCGAGCGCCGTCGAGGAGATCTTGCGATGGGCCTCCCCTGTGCTCTATTTCCGGCGAAACGTCACCGAGGACGTGGACTACAAGGGCCACCAACTGCGCGAGGGCGACAAGCTCAGCATCTGGTTCGTGTCCGCCAACCGTGACGAGGACGTCTTCGAGGATCCCTTCCGCTTCGACATCACGCGCCAGCCCAATCCGCACGTGGCCTTTGGAGGCGGAGGCCCGCACAACTGTCTCGGCTTCAATCTTGCCCGGATGGAGATGCGCCTCTTCTTCGACGCCCTCACGCGGCGCGTCGACCACGTGGAGAGCCTCGATTCCCCAACTCCCCTGCGCTCCAACTTCATCGGGGGGATCAAGCATCTTCCGGTGCGGTTCCACACCTCCTCCGACGAGTTGGTGGGCGCCTGAGCGTTGCTCTGGCTACCGACGATGAGGCGAGAGCCGGAAGGAATTCGCCTCGTCTCGGTTGAGAAGATGGTTTCGCCACGCACGTGACACCTCTGCGTCAGCGATCTGTCACGTTTGTTGACACCTCGCAGCGAGGAGGCGATAACTACAGGGCGGCCGGGCTGGGCTGCCGACTTCGGCGGACGCTCACCGCGCCAGGGAGAGGAGCGCACGGTGGGACGAGTCCGGAGAAGCCTGTCCGCTTCGTTGGGGATCGCAGCACTGGCCGGCGGTCTGGTCGGTGGCACCGGAATCCTCACGCACGCCAATCCTGCGGGTGCAGACACCGGAGACCCCGTCTCGATCACGCTCGGCCCGGACTCGACACCAGACCCGATGCCGGTCCTGTTCCAAGGGACGGTCGGCGACGGGAGCTCGTCCCCTCTCCAGCACGTCGAGGTGGACGCCCTGAAGGATGTCTCCGGTGGAAGCCCACAGGTCATCGGCTCGGGCACCACGGACTCGAGCGGCGCGTTCGCACTGTCGGCGAATTTGGATGCCAACGGCTCCTATGCCCTGCGCCAGAAGGTTCCTCCGGGGTGGGCCCAGGCGCCTTACCCCACCGGGAACACCCTGGCGCTGAACGTTGGCGCAATTGACATCTCCCAGACAAAGCCAGGGGTAGCCTTCTTCGCGCAGCAAGTCGGAGCTGGCCCTGTGTCCGTCACCAGCGGCGCCTCGATCACCGCCACCGGTGACGGCGCCATCGGGGTCGAGGCGACGACGGGCAGCGGGCTCCCTGCGACGCTCTCCAGCGACGGCGCGATCAGCGCGGACCATCCCATCGTCTTCGGACCGGCGACGGGATCCATCGGGATCGACCTGGCGCCGGTCGCCCTGACGGACACCCTCGCCAATCCGGCGCCGATCGTGACCGGCGGGGCGCCGTCGCTCGAGGCAGGCCGGTCGGCGAGCGTGAACCCGGCCACCTTCACCGTCGGCCGCTACTGGTCGACCTCCGGTCCCGCTCCGGTGGCCACCGACTTCACGGCGAGCATCTCGTGGGGGGACGGGACGACCTCGCCGGGCACCGTGACCGGACCGGACGCAGACGGGAACTTCTCGGTCAGCTCGTCGCACGCCTACGCCCTCGCCGGCAGCTTCACGGGATCGGTGACCGTGACCGACGGCGTCACCGGCGACCAGACCGAGGCCGACTTCACGTCGGCCGTGGCGAGTCCGGTCAATCCCCCGACCATCTCCAAGAGCTTCGGGTCCTCGTCGATCCCCCTCGGCGGGCAGACCTCGCTCACCTACGCCGTGGTCAATCCCGGACCGGGGATCGTGAGCGGGCTGGGTTTCACCGACTCGTTGCCCTCGGGCCTCGTGGTGGCCGCCCCGAGCAACGGGCAGGGTGGCTCGTGCGGCGGGACGGTCACGGCGGTTCCGGGCTCGTCGACGGTCAGCTGGTCCGGTGGCAGTCTCCAGCTGCAGCCACTGGTGAGCTGCACCGTGTCGGTCAACGTCATCGCCACGTCGTCCGGCATCAAGAACAACTCGGTCACCGTCACCTCGGACCAGGGCACCGGGAACACGGCCCTGGCCTCAGTGACCGTCCGCGGGTGCCCGAGCGGGCAGAAGGCCTACCTGTTCACTGGCACCACCGAGACTCCGCCCACTCCCGCCCTCACCATCGTCGGCGCGTTCTGTGTGAGCAAGAGCGGCCAGGCCACCTACCAGCAGGGGGCGGCAACGGGGAGTGGAGGGGTCAACATCAACGGCTCGTCCAACAGCTTCATCGCCCTCGGGTCGAACATGAACCTGGGCGGCGGGACGAGCGGACCCACCAGCCAATTCACCGAGGTCCAGCCGATCAAGGCGACGGGGACCTACACGCTGGCTCCGACCGGCTGAGTGGGGTCGCTGCCGCTCAGGCCTTGCGGGCCTCGACCCGCAGCTCTCCTCGCACCGCGGTCAGGGGCTCGTCGACGATGGCGAGGTGGTCGAAGGCCTCCAGGTCGATCCCGCAGACCCGACCACGGTGCATCGCATCGGCGAGCGCCTCGGGCGCGCCCGGCCGCATGAGAAGGTTGGACTTGGACTGAGCGCCGGCAAACTCGAGCATGCCCACCTCGGAGAGGCCGAGCACCGCAACCAAGCCGTTGAAGTGCTCGTCGCCGTCCGTGGCGGCCACCAGCATTCCCTGCAGCGCCAGCTCGTCGACCTGCGCGGGTTCGTAGCCGGCGATCACGTGGGCGAAGTCGTGGTGCATGATCCGGTGCGCCTCGCCCGGACCCCCGGGCTCGCCGGGAAAGGGGAGGTCGTAGCGCTGGTAGAAATCGTAGAAGGCCCTGCCCAGGGTCTCTGGGGCGCAGTCGCCCAGGGACCGCAGCAACGTGGCCAGCTCGGGATTCTCGACGCCGGTCGGGTTCGCTCCGGCGAGGCCCGAGAACCGGCCGTAGTCGGCCTGGAGCCGGTCCCGCCGACGCTCGAGAGCGTCTCGGCCCAGAACGAGCATCGTCTCTTGGATACCCAGGACGTCGGCGTAACGCTCGACGGACTCGGCCATCGCGGGGTGCGCGGGATGGCAGGCGAACTCCAAGAGGACCATCATCTCGACGAGACGGTGGCGCCGCTTGGGATCCGTGATGAGCGCTCGGACCTCGTCGGGACCCAGCGGGCGGATGCTTGCCACGTCGCCCATCCCGTAGAGGCCTTGTCCGAGGGCCTCGACAACGCGTCGCTGCTCGTCGGTCGGACCACCCTCGACGCTCGAGCATCCGAGCAACCCACCGCAGAAGGCCCGACCCACCTCATCGGAGGTGGCCGTCGCGCCCGGTCCGTCGAGACCCATGGTCGTCATCCTCTCGCCCCCATCGTGATCAAGACCGCCGTCATCGCCCTCTCCCACCGCTCGAGGAGGCCTCCTCGAGGCCAAGGACGCCTTGCTACGCCCAGGCTGCCAAATCTACCGAAGCGAACGCCGACCCCCGGGGCGCGGGCGCGTCGCCCGGAGGAAGGGGGCGGGACGTCACACAATCGCCAGGTTCAACCGTGTCCGCGTGGGGACCCCCCGGCGCCTCCTTCACGTCGAGGACGGCTGAGCCAGACGCTCAGCACGGCGACGGCGACGCCCGCCGCCGCAAGGATCACCGCGAGGATGCCGAGCCAGTTCGAGCCGCCGTCGCTGTAGAGCTGGATGGCCTTGAAGACCAGCTCGCACGTCCCCCGTGGGGATTCTTTGGGCCAGCACTTGATCCCGATCCGACCATGATTACACTGTGATTGAGGTCGGGAGCTGGCCGGTCGAGAGCCGCCGCCACCCGTGCCAATCGAGGAGTCGCGCCATGACGAGACCCACCGTCCCCGCCCGGAGGGCCTGATGCGCGCCTGGCAGGTGCAGGGCACCGGAGAGCCCATCGACGTCTTGCACGAGGTCGAGCTGGAGCCGCCCGAGCCTGGACCGGGGGAGGTCCGGATTCGAGTCGACGCAGCCGGGATCGGGTTGCCCGACGTGCTCATGTGCCGGGGCACGTACCCCCTCACCCCTCCGCTGCCGTTCACCCCGGGACAGGAGGCGACCGGCACCGTAACTGTGACGGGCGACGGCGTCGAGCTCCCGATCGGTGCTCGCATCATGTGCGTGACGGCGTTCACCGCGGGGTCCGGCTCGTTCGCCCAGGAGTGCCTGGCGATTGCGGACTCGACCTTCGTCGCGCCGGGAGGTCTGACGGACGCCGAGGCGGCCGGGTTCTGGATACCGCATCTGACCGGCTGGATCGGCCTCGTCGACCGCGGCGGTCTCGCCCCCGGCGACTGGCTGGCCGTGCTCGGGGCCTCGGGCGGGAGCGGGATCGCCGCGGTCCAGCTCGGACACGCGCTCGGAGCCAGGGTCGTCGCCGTGGTCTCCGACGGCGAGCGCGCCGCCTTCTGTCGCGAGCTCGGTGCCGACGCGACGCTGAGCTACCGGGACGGCCCGGTGGCGCCCGCACTCCGCGAGCTCAGCGGCGGGCGCGGCGTGGACGTGATCTACGACCCCGTCGGCGGCTCCCTCGCCGAGGATGCCGCCGGTGCCCTGGCCCGCCACGGCCGGTTGCTCGCGGTCGGGTTCGCGAGCGGCCAATGGCCGAGGCTGGCGACCCACAATCTCGTCGTCGGCAACACGTCGCTCGTCGGGGTGTTCGCGGGGGGCTACTCCCGCGACGAGCTCGAGGACATCCACGCCAGCCTCGTCGATCTCGTCGACGACGGCCGGCTGAGAAATGCGGTGACCGCGGAGGTTCCCTTCGACGAGCTGCCCAGCGCGCTGCAGCGGTTGGCGGACCGCCGCGTGCTCGGCAAGCTCGTGATGGTGCCGTGATCCCGAGCCTCGACGCGACCGGCAAGGTCGTGATCGTCACCGGCGGGAGCAAGGGTCTCGGTCGCGCCATGGCGCTCGGGTTCGCCGAGGGGGGCGCGGACGTCGTCGTGGCCAGCCGCAAGCTCGGGCCCTGCGAGGCCGTGGCCGACGAGGTGCGCCGGATGGGCCGGCGGGCCCTGGCCGTGAGCTGCCACGTCGGCGACTGGGACCAGTGCAGCGCGCTCGTCGACGCCACGGTCGCGGAGTTTGGGCGCATCGACGTCCTGGTCAACAATGCGGGGATCGCGCCCGTCCCGCCGTCACTGCTGGCCGTGACCGACGACCTCTTCGACAAGACGGTCGGCGTCAACCTCAAGGGGCCGCTCCGGCTCATCGCGCTCAGCGCCGAGCACATGGCAGATGGCGGGTCGGTCGTCAACATCAGCTCCAAGGCGTCGTTGCACCCCCAACCGTTCACCGTCGTCTACGCCGCCGCGAAGGCCGGGCTCAACACCTTGACCGTGGCGGCGGCGACCGAGTACGGGCCGCGCGGCATCCGTGTCAACGCCATCGTGTGCGGAACCTTCCACACCGACAGCCTCCACGCATCGCTGCCGTCCGAGGCGGCGCAGGCGGCGATGGCTCAGAACGTCGCCCTCGGGCGCATCGCCTCGGCCGACGAGATCGTGGGCACGGCGCTGTTCCTCGCCAGCGACGCTTCGTCGTACCTGACCGGACAGCTCATCGTGCTCGACGGCGGTTGAGAGACAGAGGGGGAAACGAGACATGACGGATACCCAGGGCGAGCACGTGATGGGTCCGGGCCGGGTGGCGGTCGTCACCGGGGCAGCAAGCGGCATCGGCCGCGCCCTCTCCGAGGCGTTCGCGGCGACGGGGTCGGCCGTCGTCGTCGCCGACCTCGACGGCGCCGAGGGGGAGGTCGTCGCGCAGGGCATCCGGGCCGGAGGTGGCAGCGCCCTGGCGGTGGAGGTCGACGTCTCCGACGCCACCGCGGTCGATCGGCTCGCCGCGACGACGCTCCAGGAGTTCGGGCGGGTCGACGTCTTGTGCAACAACGCCGGCGTGTCCACGTTCAACCTCTTCCGCAACCAGACCCTCGACGACTGGCGGTGGGTGGTCGGCGTCAACTTCTGGGGCGTCGTGCACGGGGTGCACACCTTCGTGCCGATCATGCGCGATCAGGGCACGCCCGGGCACATCGTCAACACCGCGTCGATCGCCGGGCTGCTGAGCGGCGTCGCCTTCATCGGGCCCTACTGCGCCACCAAGGTGGCCGTGGTGTCCATCTCCGAGACCCTGGTTCAGGAGCTGGCCGTCGACCAGACGCCGATCGGCGTCAGCGTGCTGTGCCCGAGCTCCGTCGACACCAAGGTCATGGAGTCCGAACGCGGGCGGCCGGCCAACCTGGGCGTCGAGCACCGAACGGAGATGGCGGAGTCGGTCCGGCTGATGATCCGTGACGGGTTCACCGGACCGACCGGGCTGACGCCGGTGCAGGTCGCCGACCGGGTCCTCGGAGCCATCCGCAACGGCGAGTTCTGGATCATCACCCACCCCGGCGAGGCCCCGACCGTCGAGAGCCGCTTCTCCGGCATCCTGGCGGGCTTTCCCGGCCAGGGAGGCTGACGTTGGCCTGGGACTTCGAGACCGAACCCGAGTTCGAGGCGCAGCTGCAATGGATGCGCGCGTTCGTCGACACCGAGCTCATCCCCCTCGAGCCCATCTTCTCCGAGCTTCCGGCCGACGAATGGGCCACGGTCAAGGCGCACCTGCAGGCCAAGGTAAAGGAGCGCAACCTCTGGGGCGCCTTTCTCGACCCCAAGCTCGGCGGGCCCGGCTACGGGCAGCTCAAGCTGGCGTTGATGTCGGAGATCATCGGTCGCTGCATGATGTCGATGACGATCTTCGGCGTCCAGGCGCCCGACAGCGGGAACATGGAGCTGCTCGCCCACGGTGCGACGGACGCCCAGAAGGATCGCTGGCTCTGGCCCAACCTGCGCGGCGAGATCTCGAGCGCTTTCGCACTGACCGAGCCATTCCTCGCCGGCTCGGATCCGACCGTCATCGGCACGACAGCGACCAGGGACGGCGACGAATGGGTGATCGAGGGCCACAAGTGGTTCATCACCAACGCCTCGGTCGCCGACATCGTCCTCGTCCTGGCCGAGACCAACCCCGAAGGACGTCCCCACCGGCACGCATCCATCCTGGTGGTTCCCGCCGGCACGCCGGGCATGGAGATCGTGCGGGACATCGGCACGATGGCCCACCCCGACGTCGACTACGGCCGGCCCGGGAACCATGCCGAGATCGTGTTCCGGGAGTGCCGCGTCCCGGGCGACCATCTGATCGGTGGGCCCGGCGACGGTTTCGTTCTCGCCCAGCAACGCCTCGGAGGAGGGCGCATCCACCACGCGATGCGCTGGCTGGGCCAGGCGCAACGATCGCTCGACATCATGTGCGAGCGCGCCGTGTCACGGACGTCGCACGGCAAGCTGCTCGCGCAGCACCAGATGGTCCAGGACTATGTCGCGCTCTCCCACACCGAGATCCAGGCGGCGCGCCTCCTCACCTTCCAGACCGCCTGGAAGATGGACCGGTACGGGGCCAGCGCCGTGCGAGCCGAGCTGGGCATGGTCAAGGCGCACGTGTCCAAGGTGGTGCTGGCCGTGCTCGACCGGACGATCCAGGTCTGTGGGGCGCTCGGGTACTCGAGCGATCTCCCGGTGGAGGAGTGGTACCGCTCCACCCGGTTCGGCCCGATCGGCGACGGCCCGGACGAGCTGCACAAGTCGGTGCTCGCTCGGACGGTCCTGAAGAGGTACGCACCCGTCGACGGTTGGCCGACCGAGCACGTCCCCAGCCGCCGTCCCGCGGCCGAAGAGAAGTGGGCGGCGCTGCGCGCCGAGGCGGGTCTCCGATGACGACGCGGTACGCGGCGATGGTGATGGCAGAGGCGGGGGCACCGCTCTCGCAGATCGAGCGACCCGTGCCGGTGCCGGGCCCGGCGGAGGCGGTGGTGCGAGTCCGGGCCTCGAGCATGAACTACCACGACCTCGTCAACCTGATGGGCCTCCTCGATGGCCCCTGGCCGAGGGTGCCCATGTCGGACGGCGCGGGTGAGGTGGTGGCGGTCGGTTCCGAGGTGGAGGGCCTGGCGGTGGCCGACCGGGTCATCGGCGCCTTCCACCCGGGGTGGCTCGACGGGCGGCCGCGGCCGGAGGTCAAGCGCCCGCTGCCGGGCGACACCTGCGACGGATGGCTCGAGCAGTACCACCGCTTCCCCGCCGCGGCCCTCGTTCCGGTGCCGCCGCACCTCTCCGACGTCGAGGCGGCGACGCTCCCGTGCGCGGGAACGACGGCGTGGAGCGCACTCGAGCTGGGTGGCGTCGGGCCCGGCGACGTGGTCGTCACGCAGGGCACGGGCGGGGTCTCGCTGTTCGCGCTCCAGCTCGCCAAGGCCCGTGGTGCATCGGTCATCCTCACGTCGTCTTCGGACGAGAAACTCGAGGTGGGAAGGGACCTCGGGGCCGACCACCTGATCAACTACCGGGCGACGCCCGAGTGGCACGAAGAGGTCCGTGCCCTCACCGACGGTCGCGGTGCCGACACCGTGCTCGACCTCGGCGGGTCCGACACGATCGCCCGCTCGGTGCGCGCCACTCGGATGGACGGCCTCGTGGCCATCATCGGCGTGCTCGGCGGCTTCGGCAACGCCGAGCTGCCGGTGTCCACCGCCATGATGCAGAACATCCACCTGGCCGGAGTCACGGTCGGCAGCGTCCGGGCACACGCCGATCTCTGCGCGGCGGTCGGGGCGGCCGGCATCCACCCCCGCGTGAGCCACGAGTTCGCGTGGACGGAGATCCCCGCAGCGATGCGAGTCATGCAGGCCGGCGAGCACGTCGGCAAGATCGGCGTGGCGATTCCGTGACGGACACTCGCCTCCCCGCCGGCAGCCCCACTCGATCGACGGGCTCGGAGCCCGTTCGCGCGGTCTTCTTCGATCTTGCCGACACGCTGTTCAGCAGCAGGAGGCTGCGCGACGTGCACCTTCGTCAGTTGCGCTTCGTGAGCGACGCCGTCGGGCTGAGCGCATCCGACGACCAGCTGCGAGCGAGCTATCGCCGGGGACTGGGCGTTGCCTACCGATCCGTGGCAGCGCGCCCGTACTACCTCCACCGCGAGCTCTTCGGCATGGCCTTCGCCGAGATGGCGCGATCGCTCGGCGGCGAGCTGGACGACCAGGAGGTGCAGCAGGCAGTCGACCGCCAGTACCGGGCCACGATCGACGGGGCCGAATTGCGAGCCGACGCCCTCGAGACCCTGCAGCATCTCCGTGCGGGCGGCCTGCACGTCCAGATCGTCTCGAACATCGACGAGGAGCAGCTCGACGGTCTGGCCCGGCGTCTCGGGCTGCAGACCGAGGTCGACGCGCGCACGAGCTCCGAGTCGGCACGGTCGTGCAAGCCCGATCCGGCGATCTACGAGGTCGCGCTCGGAAAGGCGGGTTGCAGGCCGGCCCAGGTGCTGTTCGTCGGCGACAGCCCGGTGCACGACGTCGTCGGCCCCCAGGCCCTGGGGATGTCGACCGCCCTCCTCGCGGCAGAGGCCCGACCGGGGGCGCCGGACTGCTCCCCCGACTTCTTCATCGATCGCCTCGGGCAGGTCGTGGAGATCGTCGAGACGGGAGTGGTCCGGTGAGCGAGCCGGTCGACGCGCTGCGTGACTTCCTCGACGATCGGCTCGGAGACTCGAGGGCGATCCACGTGGAGGCGATGGTCGGGGGCGGATCCTGCGACATCTTCGCCGTGGAGCGAGGGAACGAGCGCTGGGTCCTGCGGCGTGCCCCGAGCCACGCGAGCTCGGCCACGGCCCACGACGTGCTGCGTGAGTTTCACATCCTCGATGCGATCAAGGACGAGCCGGTTTCGATCGCCAGGCCGGTGCTGGCGTGTGACGATCCGACGGTCTTCGGCGCGCCGTTCTACGTCATGGCTCGCATCGACGGCGTCCCCGTGCGCTCGAAGATCCCTGCGGCGTGGACGGCGAGGCCCGAGGAGCAGTCCCAGGCTCTCGACCAGCTCGTCGATGCACTGGTCGAGATCCACGCAGTCGACTGGCGGCGGTGCGGATTGGGCGGTCTCGCCCACCGCGGTCCCTACCTCGAGCGGCAGGTCGGCCGCTGGATGTCACAGCTCGATTCGTACGGCGGTCGGCCGCTGCCACCCGCCGCGAGCGTCGCGTCGTGGCTCGAGGAGCACCGCCCGGCCGATCAGGAGCCGGCGCTCGCCCACGGCGACTACAAGCTCGACAACGTGCTCTTCGCCCAGGATGCGCCGCCCCACCTGCTCGCCGTCGTCGACTGGGAGATGGCGTCCATCGGGGATCCACTGATCGACCTCGCCTGGGCCATGATCTTCCATCCCGGGCCGGAGGGCACGATGCCCCTCGGCGTCGCGACGGATCCGGCGTTCGACCGCGCCCGGTTGCCGACGGCCTCTTCGCTGATCGAGCGCTACGGGCAACGCTCCGGGCGCGACGTCGGGACGATCGATTGGTACCACATCTTTGCCCGCTGGAAGCTCGGCATCGTGTTGGAGGGCAGCTACGCCAAGTTCCTGCGGGGGGAATCGAAGAAGGCGGTTCACGAGTACTTCGGCAGGCAGGTCGATGTGCTGCTCGAGAGTGCCGCGAGGATCGTGGAGGAGCACTGATGGCCAAGCCCAACGAGCTGGAACTCGACGCCGACGAGATCGTCGAGGCCGCCATCGTGATCCTGCGCGAACGAGGTCTCGACGCCGTCAGCATGCGCAACGTGGCGGATCGGCTCGGCGTCTCGCCCATGCCGCTCTACACCCGAGTCGGGAACAAGGCCGCACTCATCGACGCCGTCGCCGACCAGCTCCTCGCCGACCTGGCGCCCGCGGCGGGTGACGAGGAGCCGTGGCCCGGCTACGCCGAGCGCTGGTGCCAGCAGCTGCGGAGCCGGCTCAAGCTGGCCCCCGACAGCCGCCTCTATCTGGGTGCGGCGCGAGAGGCCTACGTGGAGGCGTCGCGACCGCTGATCGCCGCCATGCGCGCCGACGAGCTGTCGGCGGACGCCGCGGTGCAGGCCTGCCGCCTGTTGATGTGGGCGACGGTCGGGTTCGTGGCGATGGAGCAGGGGTCGAGCCTGCACGCCCCAACGGGACGGCGTGGCCGCTTGTCGGGGAGCAATCCGTCGGGCGTCACCCCACGAGAGGTGGACGAGCTGTTCACGCTCCACATCGGCCTCCTCACCGCCGGGATCGCCCGGTTGCACGAGAAGGCGCCGCCAGGCGATTGAGAAGGCGGTCCAGGTGGCGCCGGGCCGGGCATGCCCGTCCCTGCGCCGAAGGATCAGATCTGCTCGTCGCCGTCCGTCGCCACTTGGTCGGTGAAGACGGGGTGATCTTCGAGCCGTTGGTGAGCCCGCAGATCTCCCTGCAACCCGCCGATGAAGGTGCGGGAGGCGTAGCGCCACGTTCCGTCGACCCGCTCGAAGGTGTCGTGATACCCCCCGGTGATGATCGGCTGGAGCGGGAAGTCGCCCACCTGCTGGTAGACGACGTACACCGAGCGGCATCGAGCGGTGCCTGCCTCGTCGTCGATGTGGAGGATCGGGTTGAGCGTCGTGTGCGTCGTGTGGGGTGAACCGTCCTCGTAGATGCGAAAGATCTGCCGGTAGAGCGCAAGGACCTCGGCCGAACCACGCCACCTGTCGTCCACCGAGTCGGCGTTCATCTCGGCGTGCTCGAACAGCTCGGCCATCCCCTCGAGATCGCCGGCATCCAGTCTTGCCTGGTACTCGTAGAGCAGGTTCTCGATCTCGCACCGATCGCACACTTGGCAGCCCTCCTCGCGATTCGACGGACGCTCAACCCGATACGTCGAGACCCTCGGCGAAGCGGAGGGGTGGGTTGGGCGGCAGGTACTCCTCGGGGACGTCCGCGGACTCCCCGTAGGTCGTGACGATGAAGACGTTGGAGGCGGGTCCGTCCTGGGCGACTCCATAGAGTGCCAGGCCCTTGCCGTCGAGGATGGCCTGACGGGAGGTGCTCTGGCCGGCCACCAGCGCTTCGGTTGCCGCCGTCGTGATTCTGGCCACCAGCGAGTATCCGGTGCCGTCGGCAGTGGTGCCGACATGACGGCCGACGATGCGGTGGTGGTGCCCGTCATCCATCAGATAGACGACGTCGTCGCCGGAGCCGACCGCGAGGCGAACCCGATCGTGCCGTTGGTCGAGAGGGAGGAGGTGGGACCACTGGAAGTGCCGATGGAGCTTCATCGCCCAGAGCGGACTGGGCGGGATGATGTCCTCCGGCTCGTCGACGGCGAGGGTCCCTTGCGGAGTGATCGGCGTGCCGATGTCACCGACGTGGCGCTGGGCGTCGCTGTAGCCGAAGGGGTTCGGCTCCATGGCGTTGGCCGCCTCGACAGGGTCGAGCACCGGTTCGCCGAGTGCCTCGCCTCGTGCATTGGGGTTCCCCACCATGTGGCCCTCCCTCACCGCGAGATCACGCGGCCCAAGTCCTCGAAACTCTAGTGGGCTCCTCTCGTCACGAGGAAAGGGCAACCGAGGGTGTTCGGACCCGTTGGATACGGTGGGTCGACCCAGGGGAAAGGGGCGAACGATGGGTGATCTCCGGGATCCGGACTGGTACTTGGGCGAGGACGTACACGACACCTTCGCCCAGCTGCGCCGCAGCGACCCCGTCCATTGGCAGGACATGCCCGGGGAGCCCGGCTACTGGGCCGTGCTGCGACACGCCGACGTGGTACACGTGTCCCGGCACCCCGAGATGTTCTCCAGCTGGCTCGGCGGAGTCATGCTCGAGGATCCCGACCCGGCGACCCTCGAGAGCACCCGCCGAATGCTCCTCGTGATGGACCCACCCCAGCACACGGCGTACCGTCAACCGCTCGCGCCCCACTTCGGCGCCCGGGTCATCGGTCGCATGGAGCCGCAGATTCGGGCCCGCTGCCGCGACCTGCTCGCAAGGGCTTCCGCCAAGGGTGACGTCGACTTCTGTCACGACGTCGCCGGCCCGCTGGCGTCGGAGACCATCGCCGAGATCATGGGTCTCCCCCGCGAGGACACACCCATGATCCGGCGGTGGGCCGAGATCGCGCTCGGCGGCCAGGACCAGGAGGTCCTGGACTCCCAACCGGGCAACGCCTCGCTCGAGATGATCGCCTATGCGATCGATTGGGCCGGGCGACGACGTGCCATGCCCCGGCGGGAAGACGTCACCTCCCTCTTGCTCGAGACGACGTTCGAGAACGGCGAGCCGATGAGCGACGTGGACTTCGGCTCCTTCTTCTTCCAGCTCGTCACCGCAGGGAACGACACCACGAGGACCCTGATCTCGTCCGGTACCGAGCAACTCGTTCGGCACCCCGAGCAGACGCAGGCAATGCGGGGGGACCCCGGCCTGATCCCCTCGGCCGTCGAAGAGATCCTGCGGTTCTGCAACCCCGTCCACTACCTGCGACGGACGGCAACGGCCGACACCGAGCTCGGAGGCAAGAAGATCAAGGGCGGCGACAAGGTCGCGGTCTACTTCACCTCCGCCAATCGGGACGAGGCGGTCTTCGCCGACCCCCAGCACTTCGACGTCCGTCGGACACCGAATCCACATCTCAGCTTCGGGATCGGCTCCCACTTCTGCCTCGGCGCGCACGTCGCTCGACTCCAGGCGCGTTTGTTCTTCGAGGAGCTTCTGTCCGGGTTCTCCACCATCGAGCTCGGCGACAAACCCACGAAGGTGCGGTCCAACCTGACCAACGGCTTCCGCCGGTTGCCCGTCCACCTCGGCCGATGACCCGGAGTGACGGCTGACGGCTGAGCGCGACGAATCTCTGACTCAGGGCCGGGACGCCGGACCTTCGGCGGTCAAGCCAACGGCTTGACCTGACTCGCTGCGGTCGCCAGGGCGGTGGACGGAGAGGCGAGGTTCGACAGCACCGAGGAGATCATCGTCTGGAGGTAGGTGGACATCTGCGGGTAGTTCGGCGTGACCGGTCGGTCGACGGTGACCTTGGCGAGGGATTCGACTTGCTGGAAGTACGGCGCCTGTGAGAACAGGGCTTGGTTGTAGGCAGTCTGATCGGCCGGAGGGTCTCCCGTGGCGATCGCTCGTTGGTCTTGGACCTGGGGGTTCTCGAGGTACTGGATGAACTCCCACGCCGCCTCGGCGTGCTGGCTCTTGGCGTTGACGGACAGCATCTCGCCACCGAGAGGCGCCTGCGGGGTGTTGGTACCCGAGGGGAAGGGGGCGAAGCCGATCTTGCTCACGGGTACGACCGAGTCCGCCTGGGCGGCTGCCCCGAAGACGAACGGATAGTTGATGGCAAATGGCGTCTGGCCGGAGGTGAAGGCCTCCTGGACGTCGCCCTCCTGCCATCCGGTCACCGCCTGGGGAGCGATGTGGGAGGAGTAGATCGTGTCGTGCTCGAATTGCAGCGCCTGCTCGTTCTCCGGCGTGTCGAGGTTGCTCGGGTTGAGCTGTCCGCCGAAACCGCCCTCGAAGCACATGAAGGCGGTGACGGCTCCCTCGTACTTGTCACCCTCGAAGGCGAGTCCCTCTTGCAGCGAGGGATCCATCTGCATGGCCGCCTGTGCGTCCTGGACCAGCTGTTGGGGCGTGCCCGGCGGGGTGGGCACCAGGTCGGTGCGGTAGAAGAGGCCTTCGGGGTTGATGAACCACGGTACGGCGTAGGTCTTGCCCTGGTACTGGCCGGCCTTGACCTGGCCCGGGAAGAAACGGGACAGATCCGTGCCGTATTTGTCGAGCGGGGCGACCCAGCCGGCTTTGGCGAACGTGGAGGGATAGGTCACATCGGACTGGATCACATCGGGTGTGCTCGAGCCGGCCTTGAACCGCTGCTCGATCTGGTCCAGGAACTTCGTGGAGTTGGACGACAGGACCTGGATCTGGATGTGGATGTTGGGATGCAGCTTCTCGAATTGGTTGGCCGCGGCCTGGGTGGCCTCCTCCTCGGTCCCCAACCCCGCAGCGGCAAAGACAACCGTCTGCTTGGTGTTCGCCGGACTACCCGTGCTGCTGGAACTGCTCGAACTGCCCCCGCTGCAGGCCGTCGCCACCAATGCGACGGCGGCGACGGCCGACCCGAGCCGCCAATGGCGTGTCAGGCGTCCCGAGCCGGAATGACCCCGCATCCGTAACCCCCTGCCGCAGCGTCGTCGTATTCCCAGCTACCGCCGGCGAGCGAAACCGGGCGCAAACTTGGCTCCATCGCCGTGAGTGGACCCTAGCGGACAGAATCCGAACCATCGTTCCGTCATTCTCGGGGCGAAGATCGAGTTGGGGCTCCGTCAACCCCCTTCGAACGAGTGATTGGTCCCAACCCCATCTGCCGATGACCGCGAGCGCTACGCCCGGCGCTTCCTCATGGTTTGGCGAGTGACTTGAGTGACGGCCCGCCCCTCCCGGGTAGACCTGCGTCAGTGCCGACCGTGCGCAACTCGGACGCCGCCTTGCAAGGCACAAAGGTGCCCCCACCGGAAGCGGCCACTCGGCACCGACTGGCCCTCCAGCGGCGGGGAACGCGAAGGGCCTGCTGGATCACCGCCCTGGCGGTGCTCGTCCTGGCCGTCGCCGTCCTCGAGTCCCTCCCCGAGGTGCCCGGCCATGACCAAGCCGCCCTCTCGGTCGAGCTCCTGGCGTCCGATGGTCAGGCCGCATTCAACCGTATCGATCCCTTCGCCCGTCAGACCTCGAGTCCCAGCTGTGCGGAACTCGAGGCGAGGTACGGCGTCGGCAATCAGCTGCTCAAGAACACCCAGCTCGGCTTCTACGCCAGCGTGTGGCCCACCTTCCAGGCGCTCAACTACTTCGCCGTCCGAGCTCTCCTGCCCGGCGGGGGCCCCTGCTCGGGGGATCTGGCCCGGACCCTGGTCGCGGTCAACGCCAACGACTGGGACAACTCCTTGGCCGGCTTCGCGCCCGCCTACGACCAAGGCCCCCATCCCTTCCACGTGGCTTCGGACCTCCCGAGGGTGGACGACAGCCTCTGGATGGGTCTGGCGACGGTCCAGGCCTACGCCCAGACCGGCGACGCGCCGTTGCTCCAGCGGGCCGAGGCAGTCTTTGCCCTCGCCGTGGCCAACTGGGATCCGCGGGAGGGTGGCATCTACTGGGAAGACCACACCGCGACCGCCACGGATAACGAGAAGTCCGTGGTTTCGAATGCTCCAGCGGCGCTGCTAGGCGTCGATCTCTATCGGCTCACCCATCGGCGGGCATATCTCCAGTGGAGCGAGCGCATCGTTGTGTGGCTGGAGAACCATCTCCTCGACCACACCACCGGCCTCTACGACGACGGCCTGCACGACGACGGCGTGCGGGTGGTGCGCAACTGGGCCATCTACACCTACAACCAGGGCATCATGATCGGCGTGCTCGCCGCCCTCTCCGAAGTAGACCCGGAGCAGTACTCCTTGCGCGCCGCGGTCGACCTGGCGCAGCGGTCCATGGACGACTTCGGCTCTCGCCGCGGCTCTTACGGCCAGCCGGGGTTCGACGTTGTCTTCGCCGAGAACCTTCTGTCCCTCTCGCGCCTCGACCGCAGCCACGCCTTCGATGCGGCAACCCGAAGAGCGGTGCAGCTCGCCCGGCGATCGGAACCAAGAGGCAAGGACGACCTGTTGACCTACAGCAGCGAAGCTGCGCTGCAGGCGCTCAGCATCCTCCCATTGGCCGATGTCGGCCGTCTCTATTTTGCCGTTCCACCCTCACGTCCTCGTGATCGACCCTTCGATCGTGGAGCTGCGTGAGGGCGCTGGCAATGTCAAGGGAACTCATGGGGCTCGCACCTGCTCCATCGTCCTAGTGGCGACACCGGTGGCGACCTTCCTCGATCTCCGGGCTCAGGGGGCGTCGACACCCAGGTCCGCGTTCTCTATCCCGCTCGACCACGTCGACTACGAGGCGGTAGTGGCTGACATCACGGCGACGGGAGCCGACGTCGTATTCAACACGATCGTGCCGCCCAGTGTCACGCCGTTCCTCGCAGAATTGCACGACGCGGGCTTTCTGGGACGAGGTGGGCGGGTGGTGTGCACCTACTTCGATGAGAACTTCCTGGGCCTCGTGCCGGCTGAGCACGTCGAGGGGCTCTACGGATGCCTCGACTATTACCAGGACGTGCAGGATCCATCCAGCATCGAGCTCCTCAACCGGTACGAGGCCCGGTACCCGGGTAGCGAGACGTTCACGGCCGGCTCGGCGTGCACTGGCACCTACCGGGCGCTGAGGATGTGGGAGTCGTCTGTGAACGAGGCGGGCTCGCTCAAGCAGCACGACGTCACACAGCGCTCGATCACGCCCGCATACCACAGGGTCCAGGAGGTCCCGCCGAGATGGTGCCAGGTCAGCACCACGTGCGCATGAACGTGTACATTGCCCGGTCCGAGAACGGCACGTTCAAGGTGGTCGAAGGCCTCGGCCACGTCGATCGCAAAGAAGGCGAGGTCCCGTTGCGCTGACACGACCCGACGGGCCCCGGAGTACGTCCGGCCGCCACAGCGCCGGTGCCGGCTAGGCCCGTGCCGGCGTTGTGGTGTCGGGGCACGGTCCGCACGTGACGGGAAGTCGTCATGGACCAGATGGCAATTCCGGTGCTCGACGTGCCTCGTCACGCAACCGGTGTGCAGCTCAGAGAGTTGGGTAGAGCGGACTTCAATCGATGTCGAGCGCGGCAACGTGTCGGCGTCGAGCGGGTCGAGCCTGGATCTGATGCGGGCCCGCCCAGACGGTCGTTCGGTCGCGCTCGACGCACGGGGGTGCGACGCGCTCGGGCTCTGGTGTCGCTGCGATCGCGGATCGCGGCCACCGCTCATCGTGCAGGCGAGGCCTCGGCTCGATCAGTGCGGACGGCCCGCCGTCTGGCGGTCGACAGTGACCGAGCGGTGGCGAGGGCGTCGTCACCGAGGCCGATCGACATCCTGGTGAGGATCTCGCTGTACGAACGCACCGGCTCGCGGCCGACTGCACCGAAGAACCCGGTGAGCTCCAATGTGGTGTGGCCGTGCACGCCGGACCATATGGCTTCGCCGGCGGTCGTGACGTCGTCGACCTCCCATCGACTCGCGTTGACGCAGGCGTGGATGCGACGGAGGAGCGAGACGAAGGTGGACCGAGCCGCCGCGAGATCGGCGGGGTCACCGAGCCTGAAGGCGGCCAGTCCAGGACCGAACATCACCGCGTACAGGTGGGGTTCGCGCAGCGCGAACCGGCGGTAGCTCCAGAGGTAGGTCATCCAGTCGGCGACGGCGTCGTCCGTGATCGCGCCGCGGTCCAGCTCGGCTCCGAAATCGGCGAATCCGCGGCGCATGACCTGTCGGGTCAGCTCGTCCATCCCGCCGAAGTGGGTATAGACGACCATCGTCGACGTGCCCAGCTCGCGGGCCAAGCGTCGCGCCGACACGGTGCCCTCGATGGCCAGCAGCCGTGCGGCGGTGTTGATGATCCGTTCGCGCAGATGACGGTCTGCAGACCGGGGCGGCATGCCCGACAGCCTATCCATAACACCGTCATTGACATCGATCCATCACCGTGTTATGCATAACACCGTGATGCACGAGCGGCCTGGCCGCCCAACATGACCCGACATCGACGAACGACAGGAGACAGTCCGATGGCAGTGTTCAATGGCGTCTTCCCGATCCTTCCTGGAAAAGAACAAGGAGGAAGGGACTTCGCGGCACAGTGCATGGGGGAGCGCCGCAAGGGTTTCGAGGCTCAGGCGGCAAGGACGGGACTCATCCGGGAGACCTGGGCTGTGCAGGAGACTCCGATGGGGAGCTTCATGTTGGTGTGGTTCGAGGCTCCCGACATCGAGAAGGCCTTCACGGAACTCGCCACCTCCGACGACGAGTACTCCATCTGGTTTCGTGGCCAAGTCAAGGACGTGACTGACGTCGACCTCGGTGCTCCACCCGCAAGCCCGCCCCCCGACGTGCTGGTCGACTGGACATCCTGACGAACGAGCCCTCCGGCCGAGACATCACCGGCGGCGAGGAGTTCGCCGGGCAGGAGATCTATCGCCATTCTTCCCGTCGGCTGGGCCTTGTGATCGTCGAAGATTCCGGACAGGGCGTTCCCCTAACACCGGAAGGGAATCGCTCAGAGCCACGGGTGGTTGGGTTCTGGACCCGGTCAGGGTGAGTCATTCATCGTGCGAAGGGGCCTTCGAGCCCCTTGTGCCCGTGACCGGACGCCGACTGCTGGGTCTCCCGGTTCGCCGGTGGCGGTGCCACCGCCAAAGCGCTCTTTCCGAGGCACGGCAACGAGCCTGCGATCAACGGCGCCGATGGCAACTGCCGGGTTGGAGGAAGGCCCCCCTCTTGGCCCCGGAGCAATAGCCCACTCGACTCGTTGACTGATCGAGAGAACGAAGTTGTTGTCTCTCATGGCCGAGGGTCGATCCAACAATGCAATTGCCGAGCAATTGGCGATGTCGTCCAAGACAGTCGAAAGCCATGTCGGGAGCATCTCCAGCAAGCTAGAGCTCGGTCCCACTACGGCCGATCACCGACGAGTACTTGCCGTTCTGACCTTCCTCCGGCGTTGAGCCCCGCTGAACAGTTGCGGATACCGAAAGGCTCGGTTCCCGGAGTCACGCCGAACAACGGTCACGGCCTTCGATAAAGTGTCGTGGCGAACGGCCACAATGAGGAGGGTCCGTGGCGGCATCCGTACGACGAACGTGTGTGCCCTTGGCAGCGCTTGCCTCTCTCGTGAGCTTGGGCGGCGCCGTGACGAGCACTGCCGGCGCGGCCACCGCGACCCTGCAAGAGTCGGAAACCATTCCCGTCTCGGGGGGTGGGACGATCCACTGGCTTGACGGCATCTCCGTGCCGGTGGAATGCCCCGAGGGCTACTACGTGGAACGGGGCGCCAACCAAACGGTGGCCAAGCACAAAGTCCTAGTAGAGCCCCCGGTCATCTTTGGTCCGGTGATCGCCACTGGCACCGTCCCCAACGAGTTTGGCTCGCGAGCGGTGATCTCTTTGCGCTTTTTCGTGTCCAATCCCGGATTCCAGGATGCGGAGTGGCAGGCGACGTTCTATTGCACCTCGGACAAGAGCAAGGCCTGGCTCGTCTTCGGTTGATCGAACGGAACCAATAGTGCTGTCGCAGAGTCCGGAGAACTCCTAGACCTTCCCGGCAGCTCGGCGCCTTGCCTCCGACGCTCCTGCAGCAACCAACCACCAATGGTCATTGGCAGTCGATCGACCTGACGTGAACCCTGCACACCCACGCTCAGACCAAACAGCCTCTCCGGCCCTGAACCGATCCTCCCTGGAGTCACACATTCGGCATCAGCGCTCAGCTCCAAGAGCAACCATCACGACCATCGGATTGTCCGGATCACCGGCGGATGCGACGCGCCAGCGAGTCTCGGCGCCGGCCTCACCGAGTGGAGCCGTACAGCGGGTGGTGCATGAAGAAATCCCACAGGATCGCGGTCGCAGAGATCGTCTGTGTCGTGGTCCCCTCGCCGCTGGGCGTCGTCGCTCCGGGCCATGTGTGTCCGCCACCGAGGATTTGGTAGTGGGTGACCTCGGTGCCGAAAGCGCAGTGCGACCAGTCGAACTCGACCACATCCGAGCCGATGTCATGGCGGCTGGATGACATACAACGATCCTTCTCGATCCAGGTGTTCAGCCACGTAGGGACCGCGGGATAGTTCTCGCCGTGGCTGGTTCCGCCTTGATAGTGAATGACAGAGTCGTCAGTGCCGTGAAACTCCAGGATCGGTACCGGCGGGCTGTGTCCGCAGCCGAGCGTGGTCCCCGGATAGTAGGCGCCGGCGACGGAAGCGAAGGCGGCGATGCGTCCGGGCAGTTGGCAGGCGAGCAAGGCGGTGAAGCCGCCGCCATTCGACTTGCCGGTCGCGTAGATCCGACGAGGGTTGACGCAGAACTGCGCCTGGGTGCGGTTGAGCAGGTCCTTGACGAACCGAACGTCGTTCACGCCTGACGAGTAGGGCGCGCCTTCCCAGGATGCCTTGCCGTTGGTGCCTGTGGTCCCCTGGGGGTAGAGGACGATGGCGTTCAGGGTGTCCAGATTGCTGAACAACTCGATCTGGGCGCTGGTGCCGCCGGCGCCGTGGAAGGCCAGGATCAGAGGTGTGGGTGAGGCGTCCTCGTACCCGGCCGGAACGTGGACGAGGTAAGTGCGCTGCTGCCCACCGGACCGGAGCGTCTGCTCCACCGTCTCTCCCGGGCCGACTGGTGGCGGGCGGAAACAGCCCAGCGAGGCGAAGGTGGTGAGGTGGTCGGCGGCTGATGCCGGTAGTGCCGACAGGGTGATCGCGCCGCCGACGGCGAGAGCGAGGGCCATCGTGAGGGAAAGAATTCGTCGCAAGATCGCCATCTCCGCCTGTCGATTGGTCAAAAGCGTCATTGGTCTTCCATCGCGTCATCGCGGCTCCGCTCACTCACGGGGAGTGCTGCCGAGAGGACTAGCCGCTCGCGGTCGGCGGTTTCACCGAGCGTGCGAGAGGGCACTGGTACGTGACGATCCTGGTTGTGGGGTCGAGGGTGGTTCAGTCCAATACAGACGTGACCGGGTTGGGCGCCGCCGCGGGTGTGGCGGTGAGGGCCAGTGGATCCAGCGGAGCAGGCGTCCGTCGGGGCAAGCACAGCACCGGTTCGCGCATCGGCGACGGCTCATCCGTGGGGCCATCGTGAGTTTCGACACGACCTCACCCCCTGGGCTCTGTCGCGAACCGTCGCCTGAGTGTAGAGGACGGTGCAGAGGTTGGCCATGGCGCCGAGTAGCGGTCGACCCTCTGTCAGATCCCTACCGTAAGCCCCGACGGGCGACCTCTCTCCTACCGCGCTTCGATGGCCGCCACCTCGTAGAGCGCCTGCGCCACGAGGCAGGATTGGACGTGCGTTTCCTCGGCGCCTGACTCCCGAAGCTCCCGGCAACACGGGAATTCTTCGTCATTTGAGGCCGTCGCGCAGCTTCCTGGCTCGGCATTGACTAGGGCAGGGCGAACCGCATCAGCTTTCGCATCGCCTGGCCATACTGGCGAACAATCGGTCCAGTGGTATAGGGCAAGTCATACTTTTCGGCCAACTGCCGAACCTTCACCGCGATCTCTGGGTAGCGGTTGCTGGGAAGGTCGGGAAAGAGATGGTGCTCGATCTGATAACCCAAGGAGCCGGCGAGCACCTGGACGAACCGGCTCCCCTCGAAATTGGCCGATCCGATCATCTGTCGGAGGTACCACTCTCCCTTGTTTTCCTCCAGGAGAACCTCCTCGCTGAAGGTCTCCGCACCCTCCGGGATGTGCCCGCAGAGGCTCACGCCGACGAGCCAGGTGCTACGGACCAGGTGCGCCGTGAAGTTGGCCGCGATCGTCGGCAGAAACGAGGGGCCAGAAAGAGCTGGAAAGAAGAGGTATTCCTTCGCGAAGTGGCGGAGGATTCTGGACCCGGATCCTCGCAGCTGTCGTTTGACTTGTCCGAGATCCTTCCGGCCACTCAGGACGGCCACCAGGTCGATGTCGTAGAACCCCGCCCCCCATTCGAAGATCACGGCAGCTATCGGATGGGCGAGCAGCTGGGCGAGGTGTTGCGGCCGCCACGGTTGGTCACTTCTCACCCGCATGACCCCGTAGCCCACGTCGGGATCGTGGTCCACGACATTGGTGAACTGGTGGTGCAGGACGTTGTGCGCGTGCTTCCAGAGCTCGGGAGGCGCGGGTCCGTCCAACTCCCAAGTTGTCGAGTGGATGTCGGGGTCGTTCATCCAGTCCCATTGGCCGTGGAGGACGTGGTGCCCGATCTCTGCGTTCTGGAGGGTCTTGGACGCCGCGAGCAGAACCACGCCGAGGAGCCAGGCCGGGGGCACGGCGCTCCCCAGCAACGTGAGCCGCGCAGCCACCTCCAGATGGCGCTGTATGGCGATGACACGGGCGATGTAGGCGACGTCGTCTTCGCTCAAGGACTCCTCAATGCCGGCTCGGATGGCGTCCAACTCCCTGCAGAGTGCATCGACATCAGCCTCCGTGAGATGCGCATAGGCCTTGACGTCCACAATGCTCATTCGCGTCTCCTCCCTTGTGAGGACATTGGAATAGCTCACAGGTCGAGAGCACAGTCGCCGGCGGCTGCGCTCACACAGGTCTGGATTCGGTCGCCGGGGTCGTGACGGGTGCCGTTGCGAAGGTCACGAGCGTGACCGGAATCGAGGCGTGTCACGCAGGCGTGGCAGAGGCCCATCCGACATCCGGCGGGCACCGGCACGCCGAGCGCTTCCCCGCCATCGAGGAGGGTGGTCGCACCATCCAGGTCACCGTGAAGCCCCGACCGGGCAAAGGTCACGCGTCCGCCGGTCGAGGTGCGGGCGGAATCAGCGATCCCGACGGAGAAGCGCTCGACGTGCAACCGATGCGCGATACCCGCGTCGCGCCACTGCCGGATGGCGGCACCGAGCATGCCATCGGGTCCGCACACCCAGGCCTCCCGCATTCTCCAATCCGGACAGATCGAGGCCAGTCCGGTGTATGGGTCGGATGGGTCGAACGTGGCTCGACCGCCGTCGAAGTGCTCTCGCAGCTGATAGGCCGAGCTCTCGGCAGCCAGGTCACGCAACTCCTCGCCAAACATGAAATCGTCGGAACTCGGCGCGAGATGGAGATGGACGACGTTGGTCAGGGTCCCGCGGGCCCGCAGCGTCCGCAGCATGCCGACCACTGGCGTGATCCCGGAACCGGCCGTCCAGAAGAAGATGCGGGCGGGAATGGGGTTGGGCAGCACGAAATCACCTTGAGGCAAGCCCAACCGAACGGTCGCGCCGGGTGCGAGACGCACGAGGTGTCCCGACAGACGCCCCTCCGGGACCGCCTTGACGGCGATGGACACCAGGTGATCCTCGGGTTCCGGTACGGAAGTGAGCGAATAGGGGCGCCAGATCCAGCGGCCGTCCACGCGCGCGCCGATGCCGAGGTGCTGACCGGGCTCGTAGTCGAACGACCATCGCTTGCTCGGAGAGATGACCAGTGTGGCAGCGTCCGCGCTCTCGGCCATGACCCGGAGCACCCGACCGTTGATCTGCCGCTGGGACCAGAGGGGATTGACCATGCTGAGGTAGTCGCCCGGCAGAAGTGGGGTCGTCAGCAGGCTTCCGGCACGGCGCAGCGCGGGATTCCCGAGCCTCGAGAACCCGAACCTCGAGCGCGCCGTACGCGGCATTGGACACATCCACAGGATCGAGCGTCCATCCGTTCGGCACCGGACCACCCTCCCTCCACGTCCTCAGTGGGCCCCAGCCAGTCAACCACGTGGCGTGCGGGACCGGTGTCGTCGTCGAGCTGGCGTTCACGGTGAGTTCACGCGCCTCATCCCCCATATGTCGGTGAGCGACACCACGGGCCGGTTCGTTTGGTCGCGGGACGACCCGGTTGCGGCCCGAGTAGGGCCGGCGTCACGGGGCCGAGTCGTTTCCCGTCCGCCGCAAGACGTACCGGGCCGCGTCGGAAACGGCCCCAGGCCGCTCGGCGCGGTCACCGCCCTTGCCGTTGCCACGGCAGCAGCTGTCGGTGTCTCCGGTAAGCACCGGGTGGCAGAACTGCGATTCGGTCGACCCTATGCCGTCGTTGCCGTCGTCACCGAAGACGATCCTCGCGGAGGACCAGCCGACGTCCGTCAGCGTGATCCCTGGCGCGGGGTTCCCGTATTCTCCGCCTGGATCACCGAGCCCTCCGAGGCGGGCGTACACTCAGGTTTTGTGAGCAGAGGGATCCGCCCGAAGCCAAGGACATCAAGCTGTAGTACGTGAGAGCCCGGTGCCCAATGGGTACCGGGGCGTTGTCGTGTCATTCCGCTTCTCCGGGTGCGATTCTGAGAATTCCTTGACAATTCGCACCCGAGCGCTGAGTCTTTCCGCAAACTCTTGGCCCACGCGGGAAGGAGACCCGCAACGCCAGGAAAGTCTGTCGCAACAAAGGGGGGATGCCATGCGCTCCGGTGGGAGCCGACTGACGACCCTCGCCATCGGCCTGCCGCTCGGTTCTCGTGGCCTGGAGAGACCATGAAACGTGCCCGCATCTTCTGTCTCGTTCGTGCAACGGCGGCCCTGTTCGCGTTGACGACGGTGGTTGGGGTGCTGATGCTGCCCTCGACTCCTTCGGGAGCATCGGGAGCCATCCCCTGCTCGCCGTACACCTGCGGCCACGACCCAGGAACCGGCCCGATCTCGTTCACGGTCAGGACGTTGCAACACATGACCGGGTGGGTCGAGGCGACAACGTGGCCGCCCGTGATCGGTCAGACCGACTACATCCGGTGGAACATGACCCTCCAGGAGGACATCACTGCTGGGAAAGTCATCGTCGATTTCGATGGTCCCGGGGGCCCGATCCAAAGCGTCAGCCCCGTCTGCGGAGCCACCGACGGCCGATCACCGGTCATTGCTGCCTCTGGTTCGAACGTGTGGGCCGGGGGCTTCGTCGTTTGGCCGGTCGGCACCCCCGCGAGCACCCCCGTACCCGCCTGTCCCATCGAGGCCGGTCAATACGACACCGGCCTGGTCCCCTTCACGATCTCGGACACGGTCCAACCGGGAACCTATACCGGGTCCATCCAGGTGACCGACCAAACGGGCTCGACGGTCCTCCTGACCAGCTGGCAGATCGTGCTCCAGCCACCCACAACGACCACGCTCTCGTCCTCGGCCAATCCCTCGGTGGTGGGCCAGCCCGTGACGTACACGGCCACCGTCGCCCCGGTGCCGCCGGCCACCGGGACCCCCACGGGAACCGCGACCTTCAATGACGGCGCAAACGCCATCCCGGGTTGCGCCAGCGTGGCTCTTGACTCGAGCGGCGCGGCCACGTGCACGACCTCTGGTCTGGCGGCCGGTACCCACGACATCACGACGACGTACAGCGGCGACTCCACCTTCGCCCAGAGCACCTCCAATCCGCCGCTGAGCCAGACCGTCGTCGGCTGTGCCGCCGGACACACGTCGTACCTGTTGACGGCCACCACCAACCGCGGGCCGATCTACGGGCTGTTCTGCGTGACCAAGACCGGTCAGGCCACCTACCAGCAGGGCTCGGCCACGGGTAGCGGCGGCGTCAACATCAACGGCTCCTCCAACAACTTCATCGCCCTCGGGTCGAACATGAACGTGGCCGGGGGCACCAGCGGACCGACCAGCCAGTTCACCGAAGTGCAGCCCCTCAAGGCCACGGGGACCTACGCGCTGACCAAGACGAGCTGACTCGGTTCCGTTGCCGCTGAAGTCATCGCACTCATGGACGACAACACCATTCACGATCCTCGCCCGCTGCCTATTGCCGTCTGACGAGTAGCGGATGCGGTCCGTATGCGGGTGCTCGACGAGCTGGCCACGGTAGTCACATGGAGTGAGCGGTACGGCGAGAAGGGTTCCGGGCTTGGTGCCGGATTGTCCAGGGCCTGTCTGGAGCCGGGGATCGGGCAGCCGGGACAGCGCTGGCTTCCTCCGAACTCTCATTAGGCTACCGCCCATGCCTTCGGATCGTGCCCTAAAGGCCATGAATCGTGTGCATCGGATACTGCTCGGCGCTTCGGGCGGTCGACTCGGGTGGCGGTTCTCTGGGATGCCTGTGATCGAGCTCACCACGACCGGCAGAAAGAGTGGCCAGCCACGCACGACCATGCTCACCTCGCCCTACCAGGAGGACTCCACCGTCGTGGTTGTAGCCTCCCGTGGCGGTGACGATAACAACCCCGCATGGTTCCTCAACCTCCGGGACGATCCGAAGGTGAAGGTCAAGCTTGGTCCTAGTCCCCCTGCGCCGATGATCGCGGAGATTGCCGGTCCCGACGAGCGAGCACGAATCTGGCCGATCATCGCCAGCAAGCACCGCAACTACGCCGGCTATCAGCGCAAAACCGACCGGGAGATTCCGCTCGTACTGCTCCGCCCAGCGGGCGGCTGACCCTGCCACCACGTGCCGTTGCCGAACGGGGTGCAGGGGTGCCCCGTTACGCCAGGTCGCTAGGACTGCACGCGGGTTCAAGCGAGCACGCGAGTAGGAAGTGCCGGGGGCCCGAGTGAGGAAAGGTGTCGCCAGACCGGAAATGGCGACCGGTCAGGCCAAGGGCCGAGCGCGGCCCGGTGCCACGGTGCGCGCAAGGATGCCAAGCGTGGCGCGGAGCGCGCCCTCAGGAATGACCGGGAAAATAGCCGCGTCTTTCCAGCTCTGGTCGACAGATGACCAGTCGTAGTACGAGGTGACAAGCGTCCCCTCGTCAATCGGCTCCAGCTTGTAACCGTAAACATGGCCAAGGTTGAGCTGACCTTCGATCTTCCACGCGATCTCGCGGTCCGGCTCTAATGTCACGATCCTGACGGTGACGTCGTACAGGCCCAGCGGGTGATCATTGAGCGCCTCGCGGTCCATGTGCACCACGAAGGAGTCGCCGACAGATGCGACCGGATCACCCGTGGCATCCATCAGCATGCCCGAACTGTCGATGGCGACATGCCCGTGTGGATTGGTCAGCATCCCAAAGATCGCCGCTGGGTCTGCCGCAATTGCCCGTTGGACCTCCAACCGTTCAGCCACGGCTGCAATCATTGCACGCTCCGGTATGGCGCTGTATGAGCAGCGGAGGCTTCAATCTTCTGCTATCGCTCACCGACAACACTGTCCCCCAAATGCTCAGGCAAATTGACCGGGTCCCCGTGAATTTGATGGGTCTTCGCGTTGAAGTGGGGAGCGTACGTAGGGAGGGGTCTGGCTATCCGGAGCCTGGGCGGGGACCGGGGACCGGCCGGCGCTCGCGACAGTTGCATGCCGTGTAACGGCACTTCGAGGGCACCCACCGCCACGCCGGTGCTTCATCACTACAGCAGGATCAGTGGACACACGTGGAACGCTGGGGGATCAGCACCCGCTCACAGCCTTGCCGACGGGACTCGCCGTGGCCACCAACCCCCAATGGCTCCCGCCCTCGTTGCTGACCATGAGGACGGCCCCCGTTCCATTGCGCAACGTCTTCGTCCAGCGCTTACTCCCGCCGGACCATCCTAGATTGGTCAGTCGAGGGTTCATGTAGTTGAGCAGGGCAGGCTGTCCTTCTGACCATTGGAAGCCCGCCTGGACAGCGACCTGGTCCCATCCCTGAGTACCAGCCATGCCGTCACAGCTGTCCTGCCGGGGCTCGATCTTCATGGCGTAAGGGGCACCGATGTCTTGCGGGAGTTCGCGGACCCACGGCACGGCTCCCGTTCCGTAACCCGGCACCGCTGACACCACTGGCGCAAGTTGGTTCACGATCTTGCCCCCGGGGTCTCCGGTCGTGCTCGCTCCAGCGGAGGGCCAGATGAGCCAAGAGTCCAGAGCGACGATCAACGCCGCCCCCAGGGCGACCACCACCCAGACCCATCGACGTCGAGGAGCCCGGCGAGACGCTTCCGGAGGCGGAGCTTTCCAAATCGGATCGTCGATACTTCCAACCCGTTGAAATGCCACCCCGCTACCGTAGCGGGGAGCTGCCCCCGACCGCCGGGACGGTGGGGGCACTTCGGCACTTCGGGGCAGGGGAGGACGCAGTCGGAGATTGCGACAGGATGATCGTCAGTGATAATCAGGCGCGCTCGTGTCGATGAAGCTGGTCCGATTGCGGCCGTCTGGCTTCGGTCGAGAACAGCATCTGCAAGCGAGCCGGGCTCGGGCTGGTCCACCCGCACATGCTGCGAGCCGCGTTCGTCATGGCCGCCCTCGACGCAGGTGTCCCACTTCGCGACGTGCAGATCGCCGCCCGCCATGCGGATCCTCGTACCACCACGGTCTACGACCGGCGCCGCCAGAAACTTCGACCGCCACGCCGCCCACGTCGTCGTGGCCTTTGTCACGGGCGGATTACAGGCGGACGTTTCCGACACCGTTCGGCACCATGGGGATAGCTCTCTCCGGCGTCGAGTGCACGCGCCGCATTCATCGTCATGGGTCATCCCGCGTACCCACGATCGCCGGGCATGCGTCGCACTTTGACTCCGGCGGCAGTGAGGAACTGGCGGATCTGGGAGGCGTGCTCAAGGACGTGCAGCGGCATGCTGCCGACAATCACTCCGTACAGCATGCCGTGGTATCGATGGCCGCCAGGGAGTGGCCGGGCCGCCGCGTCCTCGGTGAGCGTGTCAAGCGTTCGGCGCACCCTCCCGCGGCAGTAATCGATGTAACCGAGGAGCTCGCCCTTGGTGAACATACGGTTGGGAAAGGCGTAGGTGTTCTCGTCAAAGGGTTGTGGCGGTTTCCACGGCCCGAACTCGGCGGTGAGGTCGTAGTCGAGGGTCAGCAGCGCGTGGTATGCCAGGAACCAGGGGGCTGAGCCGTGCAATCCCCCGTGCGGCGTCGGTCCCATGGGCGCCTCGTCCGGCCACAGATCCTTCTCCCACAGGTCGTCGGGACAATCCGTCAGTGCCGCCTCCATCAGCCGCAGCGCTTCCTCGAAGTTGCTGGCCATGCTCTGCACAAACGGGCTCGCCACGCCTCACGTAATAGCGCATATCGACGGGTCTGGGGAGCGGCAGCTGTCCCATGCCGAGCGTCCGTCATCCGTGCTGAGGGTGTCCCCGTCCACCGGGCCGAAGCCACCATCTCAGATCGGTTTGGATCGTCGACCTATGGTCGTTTCTGTGGATGTCAGCGAGCGGGTGGCCCTTTTCGAGCGCGCCCACGGCCTTTCAGCGACCCGGCAGATCGAAGCTTTGATCGCGATAATGACCGAGGACGTCGACTGGCGCGATGTCGCCAATGCTGAGGTGCTCCCCGTAGGGTGGCGGTGCCGTCGCTACTGGGAGCGTCAGTTCGCTCTTGTTGGATTCTCGAGTCATGCCGACCGCCTTCATTTGGGACTGGGGATGATCTCGTGGCCGTTGTCGAGCAACGCATCCTCGATCTCCAAGGTAAGCCCCTGGCAGCACCAAACATCGAGTTTTTCACCGCTACACGTTCGCGAGCAACCTCGTTCGTCGCATGGTTGTGTACGCCGATCGCGGTGCGGCGGTCGCTGGCACTCGAGCCCTTTGCCCTACTTACGCCCGCCGGCCCAGAAAGTAAAGGAACTCGGTCTGCAGGTCCGCACCCTTGGGTGGTTCCAACTTGGGCCCGAAGACGTTCGGCAAGCGGATCATGGCGTCCATCGGTTTGAGAGCCTCGTAGGCGCTGCGGACAGAGTCCTCGTCGAGGCGCTCGTCCGCACCGGTCGTTCGTGCCAGGTCCCAGGTGTGGACGAGCACGTCCATGGTCACGAATTGGCCGATGATCTGACCCGCAGGCATCTTGCCCGTCGGCCCGTCCATCTCCTTGGCCGCCGCCTCCGGATCTCCGGTGATCTCGCCGATCGCACGAGAGGCGTTCTCCCACGCCTGCTTCGGGTCCTCGTCAGCACCCAGGGGTTTCGACTCCCCACCCCTGACACTGGCGATCACGCCCCGATGATTCTCGACAACGTGCGCCAGCAGATCGCGTGCTGTCCACTGCTCGCAGGGGGATTGAGCCCCCCACTGGTCAGGGGCCACCGACTTAACCGCGGCGCCGAAGCTGCTCGACACCACCCGGTACCTGTCTTGGACGTCAGTCATTTCTCGACGGTACGTCGCATCTCGACCGCGCCGCAAGGGTCGAATCCTTACGGGGCTGCCCCCGAACGCCGGGACTGGGTGCCGCCGTTCGGCACTTTCGGGATACCCGGTCCCCGTTTGCCATAGCCCAGATTCTCGCACTGGGGCATCGTTTCTGGCATGGAGCTCTCCACGGTTGTGCCAACAGATGACGTGCGAGAGTTGTTGCTCCGATTTCTTCACCGGCAACGGCACGAGGTGGTCGCTACCGCCGAAAATCTCACTGACGACGAGGCCAGATGGACCCCGGAGGGAAGGCTGCTCTCGATCGTGGGCATCATCAACCACCTCACCCATGTCGAATGGAGGTGGATCGAGGGGCGCTATCTGCGGGCACCGTTTCCCCGCGTGAAGACGAGTTCCTGGTGGAAAGCCCCGTCCGATTGGGCGATGTGGTCACGGCATATTGGGGGAGAGAAAAACGCACGGAGGAAGTTGTGCGCTCGGCTCCAAACCTGCGGGACCCCTGTGTTGGCGTTGAGGGGAGCGGCCAGCCTGCTCACGTCCTGCTGAACTTGCCTGAGCCAATCGATCTGCGTTGGGTGCTGCTCCACCTCATTGAGGAGACCGCTCACCATGCGGGCCATGCAGATGCGACAAGGCAGTTGCTTGACGGTCGCAAGACCCGAGCCTGAGTGGCGAGATGGTCGATCCTGGGTAACCCCTGTCCCACTAAGCCGGGTAGGTGAGGCACTTTCCGACTCACATAGCGTCTGGTGCTCGCTTTCGCGAGCGGCAACACATCGCTGACTCAGGGGTGCTGCCAAGGATTAGAACCCGTTCTCCCCACTCCAACGCGTGGAGCCACTTTGTCGCAGCCCCGTGTTATCGCGATGAGCGCAGAGGAACGTGAGGCCGCCATCGACGCTCTGGCCGACCTGCTGGCCGCGTCGTGGGCCGGTGAGCGTGCTGAGAATCCTCGGGAGGAGGACTGAGAGGATCCCCATGATGCGTGTGGCCACCTACACCCGGATTTCGACCGACGAGGTCCAGCAGCCCTACTCCCTCGACGCCCAGGCGCAGCGGCTCGAGTCGTACGTGAAGAGCCAGGAGGACTGGAAGCTCGTAGCGAGCTTCTCCGACCAGCGCTCGGGGGCCACCTTGGACCGTCCGGGATTGCGTCGAGCCCTGGGCGAGGCCCAAGCCGGACGGTTCGACCTGCTCTTGGTCTACCGGGTGGATCGGGTCTCTCGCAGCGTCCAGCAACTGGCCCAGATCATCGAGCAGCTGGACCAGGTAAACGTGGCCTTCCGCTCGGCCACCGAACCCTTCGAGACCTCGACGGCGGCCGGACAGATGATGGTGCAGATGCTCGGGGTCTTCGCCGAGTTCGAGCGGGCCACCATCATCGACCGCGTGATCGCCGGCATGGGCCGCAAGGCTCCCTCGGGCCTGTGGTGTGGTGGCTCACCACCCTTCGGCTACCGCGTGGTGAAGGGCGAGGGGCTGCTCCAAGCGGTGGAAAGCGAAGCTCGACTCGTCCGGCAGATCTTCGAGCGCTACACGAGAGGTCGCCTGGGATCGCACGCCATCGCAGCGGAGCTGAACGAGGCCGGTCACCGCCAGCGGAACCGTCGCTTCTCCTACAAAATGATCTTGGATGTCCTGCGCTGTCGGGTCTACCGAGGCGAGGTCCATTTCCGCGGCGACTGGTTCGAGGGCAAGCACGAAGCCATCGTGGACGCCGAAGTCTTCGCCGCGGCACAGCAGCTGCTCGGTGAGCGAGCACAGCGACCCGGATCACGGCGGCCAACGGCTCGGACTACCTCTTGAGCGGACTCGTGGTCTGTGATCGCTGTGGGCAACGCTTCACCGGCACCTTGGCCACGGGACGATCATCGACCTACGCCTACTACACCTACGGCAACCGCCAGCGCTATGGCACGGCCAGCTGCTCGGCCGATCGCCTGCCCGCCGAAGCACTCGAGCGCGCCGTGCTCGATCAACTCCTCGCCCTGCATGCGAACCCGGAGGACCTCCTGGAGGCCGCTCGACGAGCCTCGGGGTCGAAGTCGTCCAATCGCCGCCGGCACCAAGACGAGCTCGCCACCATCGATTGCGAGCTGCAGAAGGCCAAACAGACCGCGGAGCGCTATCTCGACGCCTTCGAGGCCGGTGACTTGTCCCCCGACGTGTGCGGACAGCGCCTCCAGGCGATTCAGGGCCGCATGACCGCGCTCGAGCGCCGTAAGAACGAAGTGTCCGAACTCCTCGAGGTCACGTCAGTCAACTTGCCGACGCAGGCGGAGCTACAGACGATGCTCGAAGCGATCCGATCGGTGCTCACTGACGGACCCAGACCCTTCGCAAAGCAAGTCCTGCAACGGCTCATCCACGAGGTGCGCGCCGAGGGTCGGCACACGATCCATCCCGTGTTCAAGATTCCGGTCCCCGACCAGGAGAGGGAGGCGGTTCGCGCACCGTCCGCTTTGGTGGACCCTGGCTTGCTTCTATGTCAAGCAGCGGCCCCCATGTCGTTCGCGGCGGCAGGTTCAGCGTCTGCGAGGAGAGCTCGGTAGACGACGTTGGAAAGCTGACGCTTCAACGCTCGGAGGGCCTGGGTCTTCGTGTTGCCGTTGGCCCGCCGTCGGGCGAGGAACGCCTGAGCTTGGGGATCCATGCGCATCTGGGTGATGGCGATGCGGTGGATGACGACGTTCAACTGGCGGTTCCCCATCCGACTGAGACGGTGACGCTCCCGATTCCCCGACCACACCGGCAAGGGAGCGGTGCCGTTGTGCGCCGCGAAGGCGTGCTTGGAGGAGAAGCGGCGGACATCGGCGGTCTCCCCCACGATCTTGGCCGCACCGAGGGGCCCACAGCCCGGCACCGTGAGAAGGGTTGGCGTCAGTTCCTTGATCCGTCCGGTGATCTCGCGGAGAAGATCTCTGATCCGCCCGCTCAGTTGACGGATCCGGGCCACCAGCTCCAGGGCGAGCTCGACGAGCAGGCCGCAACGTGAACCGAGAGCCACCGCCACGCGGTCCAAGACCACGTAGCGATCCAAGCTCCGAGGCGGGACATCAAGGTCGGGATCGAGCTCGTGGAGATGCCAGCGCAGCCGGCTGATGACGCGGGTTCGCTCGTTCACCAGGTCTTCTCGGTGGTCGACCAGCAGGCGGATCTCCCGACTCGGACCATCGAGACGAGCCATGGGCAGGTTTGGATGGCGCAGCGCCGCCCGGGCTACCGCCAGGGCATCGATGGGATCCGACTTGCCGTAGGTGCGAGCCGAGTCTCGAGCTCCGGCCATCAGCTTCGGAGGCACCCGGATGACCATCTCGCCAGCCATGAGCAGATCCGCCTCGAGCCGGCGCGACAAATGCCGACAGTCCTCCACCGCGAAGCGATGCGATGCCCTGAAGCGAGCCACCCAGGTCACCAGCTCCAAGGCACCCTCCGAGGTCGCCGGCACGGTCACCCTCCCGAGCTCTCGCCCCACCTCGTCCGCGGCCACCGCCGTGTGCGTGCGCTTGTGCGCGTCGATCCCAACCATCACCATGGTCCGTACTCCCTCGTTTCACCAGCGAGTGGGTCACGGACCGGTCGGTGGGCACACCACAGTCGAGGCGTCTTACATCGCCAGGCTTCTATCAAGCCACGCCGGCCGGTCCGGCGCGTCCAGGGGGCGGGCACAAGCCAGGGAAGCCACACCGAAGCGGGCAGACAGAATATGAGCCACGCCCCCCGAACTCGGAGAGCATGACACTGTCGGACAGCATACGAACCGGGCCACTCGTGGTCGCAGGAGCAGCTGATCGATCTGCGGTGAAGCCCTCCTCGGGGTCCTCACCGCGACGAATTCCTCGTGCGCCGTGCTAGATCGTCGAATATCGTTTGGCGTGCCCGATCCCGGTAATGCCGGATTCCACGGCGGGGCCGGCGGGATGTCCCTCAACGCACCGGTGGTCGGGATGGCGACCGACCAGGCCACCGGCGGCTACTGGCTGGTCGGTTCGGACGGCGGTGTCTTCGCCTACGACGCGCCGTACCTCGGATCTGACTAGAGCGGGCGCACCGCCCCCGCACCGCTCACTTGAGCTCGACCTCGTCCAGATCGGTCTCGCGCCAGTGATCGAACACCTCGTCGGGAAGGCGCAGCGAGTGGGTGGGATCGAGGGCACCGACAAACGACCGGTCGTGGCTGACGACGACGATCGTCCCCGGCCAACGACTCAGCATGGCCCCGACCGCCTCGATCGAGCCCTGGTCCAGGTTGTTGGTGGGCTCGTCGAGGATCAGCAGGTTCGATTGGCCGGCGGCCAGCATGGCCAGCCCGAGCTTGGCCCGTTCGCCACCCGACAGGCTCTTGGGCATCTGGTGGGCCGCCTCACCTTTGAGCCCGAACGACCCCAACAGCGCCCGCCGCTCCGTCTCGGTCGTCAGGATGTCGGCGTTGATGTTGTCCAGCACCGATCGTCCGAGGTGGACCTGTTCGTGCTCTTGCGCGAAATATCCGACCGTCGTGTTCGCTCCGAGCGAGAAGCCACCCGACGTCGGCTCCTGCTCTCCGGCTAGGCACCGAAGGAGGCTTGACTTCCCCGCCCCGTTGCGCCCGACCACGACCAGCCGGTCGCCGCGGCCCAGATGGAACGACACCCGCTTGAGGGCGACCACCCGCCCGTAGGTCACGCCCAGATCGCTGACCTGGAGCGGCACGTCGGCCGAGCGCCGAGGCGTCGGGAGGCGGAAGGTGGCTTTCTTGTGGCGGGCCCTGACCTCCGTCTTGGAGCCCTCGAGCCGCTCCACCCGTTTGTCGATCGACTTGGCGATCCGGGCCCGACGGTTGGTGCTGCCGCGCATGGAGTCAGCCAGCGTCGAGAGCCGCTTGATCTCGCGCTGCTCGAGGCCCGACGCCTTCTCCCGCTGGAGCTGGTCGGCCTCGACCTGCACCAGGTAACTCGAGTACGTCCCCTTGAACTCGTGGAGGAGGCCACCGTCCAGGTGAAGGACCTTGTCGATCGAGTGATCGAGGAGCTTGAGGTCGTGCGACACGACCAGGATAGAACCGGCGAAACGCTCCAACTCACCCATCAACCACATCTTGGCCGAACGATCGAGGTGATTGGTCGGCTCGTCCAGGATCATGATGTCAGGGGCCTGGAAGAGCACCCGGATGAGGTCCACCCGTCGACGCTGGCCGCCGCTCAACGTCTGGATGTCCTCCAGCAGCACCTCTTGGGGTAGGCCGAGCCCGTCGGCCAATCGGGCCATCACCAACTCGGCCTCGTACCCGCCGTTCTCCCGGAACTGCTCCTCGAGATCGGAGAACAGCTCGATGTTCTCGGCAATCGGGTCCTTGGCCATCTGGGTGCGCGCTTTGCTCAGGGCGTCGTCGAGCACGTCCAGACCGCGTGCCGACAGCACGTGGGAGTACCCGCTCGGGTCGAGCCCCAGGCCTTGGGGGACCGGCACCTGTGGCAGGTACCCGAAGGAGCCGGTGACCCGGACGTTGCCGGTGTGCCGGACCGTCGGACCGGGGTCATCTACGACCACCGAGATGAAGGTGGACTTACCGGTACCGTTCCGGCCCACAAGTCCCACCTTCTCCCCGGCCCCGACCACGAAGGCGGCGTCGCGCAAGAGCGCCCGATTGCCGATCTCGACGGTGAGGGACGAGCCCACGATCATCGTCACACTCCATCTGTTGTCGTCGGGCTCTTGCTACCTCGCGGTTTGGTCCGACCAGAGTGCCAGGAAGCGCCCCACCATCGCGAGCAGGACCGTGGTGGAACTCCAGGGATATTACTCAAGCCACCCCAACGCTCGTCTCCTGGCTGGCCGATCGGCTCGACGCCCGGACCGCCCGCCATGTACACGATGGGGTCGGGGGCGTCGTGACTGGGGCCCACCGGGATGATGGCCACCGGCCGCAAGGATCGTGCGGCCGCTCGACCTGGCGCGGTTCCCGGACCAGGAGCTGTGGAGGCGCCGACACCGGAGGTAGACACTTGATGATGGTGCCCGGCTTCGTATACTCAAGTAAATGCTTGACAAAACGACGGACCTGGATCGCACGTTCCAGGCGCTGGCCGAGAAGACCAGGCGCGGCATGGTGGAACGACTCACGCTGGGACCCGCCTCGGTCAGCGAACTGGCGGAGCCCCTGGCGATGTCCCTTGCCGCGGTAGTCCAAACACCTCCAGGTCCTCGAGGCGTGGGGGGTTGTGAAGACCGAGAAGGTCGGGAGAAGACGCATGTGTCGGATCGAACCCGCCGGCATAACGGCCGCCGAACAGTGGATCACTGATCGGCGCCGGGGCTGGGAAGCCCGCCTGGACCACTTGGGTGACCTCCTGCATGACGTAGCTACTACCGAAGAGGAGCCATGAGTCTGTCCACCGTCGCCCATGAGACGTTCGTCATTGAGCGGATCTACGACGTTCCGGTGGCGCAGACTTTCCGGGCATGGGCCGATCCCCTGCTCAAGGCCCGTTGGTTTGCCGGCTCGGCCGAAGCCCTGGGAGCCGGCTACGAACTCGACTTCCGGGTCGGGGGCCGTGAAGTCAATCGCGGCGGACCTCCGGGCGGGCCCGTCTACACGTACCAGTCGGAGTTCCGAGACACCATCCCCGAGCAGCGGATCGTCTACACGTACGAAATGCATGCCGACGAGTCCCGAATCTCGGTGTCCGTCGCCACGGTCCTGTTCAGCGGCCACGATGCAACGTCGCAGCTGGTCCTCACGGAACAGGGGGTGTTCCTCGATGGCAGCGACACAGTGGCTCAGCGGGAGGAGGGAACCCGTTCCCTCCTGGACTCGCTTGCAGCCAGCCTGAAGAGTGGCGGATCGTGAGGAAGACACTGCTGTATCAGCACATTGTAAGGAGTCCTTAAATGCCACTCGTTCGTGTTCACAACTTTGCAGTTTCGTTCGACGGCTTCAGCACCGGTGAGGGACAATCCTTGGAACAGCCATTCGGACATGCCGGAAGCCGGCTCCTCGACCGGTTCATGGACACCCGCACGTTCCACCAGATGCACGGCGAACCGGGCGGAAGCGCCGGCGCCGACGAGGCCTTCGCCAGCAACTGGGGAACAGGCATCGGTGCCGAGATTATGGGCCGCAACAAGTTTGGACCCCAGCGCGGCCCGTGGGCCGATGAGGATTGGAAAGGCTGGTGGGGTGACGATCCCGTCTTTCACACACCGGTATTCGTGCTGACACATCATCCGAGGCCGACTATCCAAATGAAGGGCGGTACGACATTCCATTTCATCGATGCCTCCCCCGCCGAAGCGCTGAGGATCGCCGAGGAAGCTGCCGGTGACCTCGACGTACGCATCGGCGGAGGACCTTCCACGGTCCGTCAGTTCCTCGCCGCAGACCTGATCGATCACATGCACATTGTGATCGCTCCCATAGTCCTCGGGCGCGGAGAACGACTCTGGGACGGACTCGAGGGACTCGAAGAGCGCTTTCACGTTGAAGCGGTCAGCACCCCGAGCGGCGTCATACACGTCACGTTCACCAGGCGATAGATCGAGCCCATGCCCTGCTCGGCAGGAGCGAACCGGCAAGGTTCGCACCCTGGGAGGTTTGGTGGCCCATTGCGTTGAACCTGGGACGACACTCCTGAACATCCCGGTGTAGGTCCACCACATGAGGCAGGGGCCTCGCCAATCTCGTGGCTGTCTGACGGCTACGAGAGGAGAGGCCCCTGTGGGAGACGAACCTACCGTCGCGCTGTTGGCCCTGCGCGACTTCAGGGTGATCGGCAGCGAGGAGCTTGACGGTGAGATGGTGAACGTCATCGAGACGTCCAATGGCACACTGTCCCCACACCCCGAATCAGGGGCCGTCAACCACGCCTCGTCGTTGGTGTTCTCGTTCGTCCCGCGCTGCCACGGACTTCTTGGGTCGCAGAAGTAGACCTCGAGACCGGTCGACGCGGTCACACGCTGGTGTTGCGCCATCTCCATGCCACCGGTCCCAGGTGAGGCTGCGGCGGACCTCTTCAGGGAGCTCACACATCTTCTCGGAGAGCCGGCTTGAGACCATTTCCATGTTGCGGCCGTCAAGCTGGACGAGCACGCAGAACCGGGAGCTGCGTTCGACAACGGTGGCGATCTGGGTCACGCCTCGACCGAGGAGGAGGTCGCCCTCCCAGTGCCCGGGCACGGCTCGGTCCTCCACCTCGGGCGGCCGCTCACTGATCGATACGAGACCACTGATCACCGAGCGCTGGAGTCCCTTGGTCGTGTGGCGACGGTTCTTTCGGATGGGGCGATGGGTGCGCAAGTGAGCCTGGAGCTCACGCTTCAGCACGCCTCGTGACTGGATGAAGAGCGTCTTGTAGATCGTCTCGTGGCTCACCTGCATCTCCGAGTTTCCGGAAAATGCCACGGCCAGGTGCCCGGAGACCTGCTCCGGCGACCAGTCCTCCTCCAGTCTGCCCCTGACAAACGCTGCGAGCCCCGGGCGCTTGGCGAGCAGGCAACGCTGCGGCCGTTTCGCTCGATAGAAGGCCCGGTCCTCAGCGTCGACAGCCCGATACCGACGGGGACCCTTGTTGCGCGCCACCTCCCGGCGAGCCGGCGACGGTGCACGGCCAAGACGGCGCGCGATCGAACGGATCGCCTCGCCGCTCGCAAGTCCTCGGCTGATCTCCTCACGCTCGGCCAAGGTCAGCGCGTTCGCCCGGACGCGACGGCGCCGCGGCACACACCCGCCACGCGAGCGGAGGATCGTGTACACCGATCCCGGCGGCTTGCCCATCGCCCTACTGATCTCGCTGATGCTCTCGCCGGCCGCCCAGCGGTCCCAGAGCTCTTGCTTTCGTTCATCGGATATCCCCGGTCGCCCAAGTCGTGCCACCCATCACCTCCGCGTCGCAGTAACAGAAGCACGTCGTTGCTACGACGGGTTGAACTCAGGGTGTCGGGGACGCGATGAAGTCGTCCACCACCTCGCCGGGGCGCCCCGCGTCGGGCCGTCGCACGACGATGCGATGATTGGCCACCACCGCGGCGTCGATCCCGATCGCCACCGAACTACCCTCGATACTCATCACTCGAGGGTCCCTCCTTTCCTACAGGAGGCAGTGACGGTTCCTCCTGTCAGAGCTCGCCGGCCCGCCTCATCGGTTGTGGCGGGACGGGGCCCTCGAGTGCGTTCGCACCCATCCGGCCCAGGTTCCCTTGCCACTCGCCAAGAAGTGGGCGGCCGCCGTGGTCACCCGTGCTTGTGGGTCATCCGATGCTCTGACCGGGCGAGGCTGGCTCCCGCCAACTCGCACGGCCCATCAATTCCCTCAACCGAGTCCGCTCGGGAACAGAACCCCGGCAACGATCTCTTTCACGAGCCCAAGGCTCACCCGGATTTCGTCACCGCCGGGGTCCCTCCCGAGATGTGGGAACACGAAGTCCGAGACGATGAGGTCATAGCGCCCATCCACCACGCTACGTGGCCACCACTCCTTAGAGCGGCTACCTGTAGTGATACAAGCCGCTAATGGATCGTCAAAACGCTCCGTACTTGGCGCCGCGCTCGTCTGGATCGTTGGAGCCCTCGACGACGACGAGATATTCGGCGCCGGCCACGAGGACGTCCTCGGCGAGGCGCTCGATCACGTCACGCTTCCAGCGACCCGCTTCGCTCTGGTCGTCGTGTCGAGCCTGCTGGCGCTGGACCAGCAATCCGCCGACGACTCCGAAGAACGCTCCCAGTAGTGCTGCTCCGGCACTAATGAGCCCGATAGTCAGCGACGACGTAGCAAGCAGGTCGATCATCCCCGTCTCTCAGATCCCGTTGCCGGTGAAATCCCCGCACTCGTGGACCACGACCCCGTTTTACGAGCATCGCCCACCGCCTGTCGCCGTCCGAGGAGTACCGGACCCGGTCGGTTGGTGCGTGCTCTACGAGGTCGCCGCAAGTATGCGCAGGGCGTCAGCTGCACGGCCGAAGGCTGCTGTGGCGCGCTCGATGCGCCCGAGGCCTGGTCGTGTTCAAAGGAGCTCCATCAAGTGGAGCAGGTTGTGGCGGTTCGCAGAGGCCCAGGCGTCATGGTCGCTGCCGTAGGAGCCGCGCAGTCGACGGATATCGTCCGGCTGTTCGTGGACCGGTCCCCCGTCATCGCCGCACCGCGGACAGACAATCTCGTAAGGACCCTCTTGGGTGGCTCGGATTGATGCGAGTCGGGCCACTTCACGACGCTAGGGGCGTGGTGGCCGGTTCCGGCAGGGCCGAAGGTCCCCCCAGGAGAGCGGCCGAAGCCTCGTTGCGTTCTCCGAGCCGCAAACACCCTCATTACCCTCGAGTGCCCCTAGACGCGGTCGGGCCTTGGCGGTGAAGCTTTCGTGGTCGGCGCAATTGACGACAAGCGAACAGAGGGTGAGTCCAAGGAGGGACCATGGCCGAGAACGAAGGTGCAGAGAAGGACCTCGAGATTGGTGACGAGCAGGGCGACGAAGTGGCCGGCGGTAGGCGGGTTGCAAGGCGGTTCGAGGAGGAGGCCACGCTCGACGCGAAGGTGAGAGAGCGCCGCCTCGTCGACTAGCCACAGCAGGACTCCCACTGATCCTCCCGGAATCACCCCTGAGGATCGGATGGAGACAAGGTCCCGGGTTGCGATGCGCCCGGCGCCTTGTCGCGTCTACCCGTGTGCGGTTCCTGAGGGTCCCGGGTGCGTGAACGGGAATCCCTCAAGTTCCTCGCTAGCGTGCCCGGGGCCCCGTCGGCCGTAACCGAGAGCATCCGGGTGAACGCCGAGGTCGTTTTCGTCACTCGAGGTGAAGGCTGGCTAACCTCTCGGCCACGAAGGTGGGAGGAGGCAAGGCCCCGGGTTTCGAGTGCCCGGGGCCTTGTCGTGTCCTACGGGATTTTCTTCAGAACTACCGCCAGGCCCATTGCGTAGAAGCCCCTTCCACGAGGTCACCGTGGGGCCGTGTTGGCAGCCGACTCGAATGACCGCCGTCGCCCCAAGCCTTGACGCTCGCTCTCGGACTTCTGCGCGACCTCAGTCGATGCATCCAGCGATGCTGTTCAGTGGATGGCAGTTGTTGGGGTGATTGCCAGTGACGGAGCTGCTGATCAGGGTGACCGAGCCTGCCTCCGTCTTGAAGATGCCTCCACCCTGAGCACTCCCACCGAGCGAACTGGCCCGGTTGTTACTCACGTCAGTCGAAGACAAGGTGGCCGTGGCGTCGCCGTTATAGATGCCCCCGCCGTGCGCCTCGCCGTCGATGGCCTCGACCGTGTTACCGGTCACCAGACTGGCGCTCAGAGTTAGCGTGGCGCCGAAGGTGTTGGCGATGCCCCCGCCTCTGGTGATATAGGTGCTCGGTTCGTTACGGGTGGCTTTGTTGTCCTTGATCTGCGTCGAGGTGGCGGTCAACGTTCCTTGGTTGTCAATCCCTCCACCTGAGACACCACCTGACCTCGCAGCGCCGGTGGCTGTGTTGGCGATCACCTCGCTCGACGTGAGGGTGGCTGTGCCGCCATTGGCCAGACCCGCACCGATGCGAGCCGTGTTGTCGCTGAAACGACTGCCAATCGCCACCAGCGTGCCACCCTTGCGGTTGTAGAGGCCTCCGCCGAAGTCTCCCCTGTTGTGGTCGACCTGGCTGATGTTCAAGGTGAGGCTGGCATCGGCTTCGTTGAAGAGGCCATTTTGAGTCGCCCCCTGTAATTCTTAGGTCGTTGAGCGTGAGGTTCCCACGGTTGTCGAAGATCCGGAAGTCGGTCCTGCTGCTCCGGGCGATGGTGGCATGAGCACCGTTGATCGTGATGGAGCTCGTGACGATGGGCAGGCCGTTCAAGGTGTTGTTCGAGGCGGTGATGCGGTACTCACAACCCGCGGCCAGATCGATGGTCCCTCCACCATTGGCGTTGGCTTCCGTGATGGCGTTCACCAGGGCCAAGGTGTCACCGCAGGGGATGTTGGCCGTGACGGCGGCACCCGCTGGGGTGGAGAAGGCCACACTTGCCATCAACGCGCCCCCAGAGAGCCCTGCCATCGCTCCGGCGACGGCAACCCTTCCGCCAAGAGCCGCCCCGTGACGAACCTTGCTGCTTCTTTTGCTCGAACTACGCCTCAGCATGATGGAACCCCTCTCCCCTCTGATCCCAGACTGCGTCACGAACCTCGTTCCATTCCGGAGACCTGGTAAAGAACGCTGCCCGAGCCTACAGCTCGGGACCTTCTGGTGGTTGTGCTCAATTGCAGTCAGGTCCCGTTGCCGCTGAAGTCCCGCACTATGGACGACCTCGCCGTCGAAAATCGTCGCCCGCTGCTTGCCGCCGTCCGACGAGTAATGGATGCGGTCCGTGGCTGGGTGTTCGACGAGCTCGCCGCAGTAGGCGCAGGGGGTCAGCTGCACGGTCACGAGGGTAGCCAGCAAGCCGCTGCCTGTCGGACCCCGCGAGACTCTACAGTCGGCTGAGCGCTTGCGGGACCGGGGAGGGACATCGTGAAGCTTGGAGTTCTGCTCGCTGGGGCAGCTCTTGCCGTGGCACCAGCTCTAACCATGGCCGGACAGGCCTCTGCTCAAACGACATCCAGCCAACACACGCCGGCACCGAGGCACGACCTCGGCTTTACTGTCGGTGCTCACAACGCAGTCAACGAAGACTTAGAGCTGCCTGCTCTGTCGATTGAGCAAGCTTTCTTCCGTATCTCGGTCATGGAAGGGAACGGACGCTGCATGCTCGCTGCAGATTGTCCGCTGCAGGCTCCCTGAGTTCGGTAGCCCTGGCCAACTAGGCCGGAATGCCCCGAGTTTCCTCGAGCTCACCGGCACGCTGTGAGCAGGCGTCCACCCTGTACACCCTCCCGCTTTCGGACCGGAAACGACCGCGGGCAACGACGGGCTCCGGGCAATGCATCGGGTGGCCCCGGCGCTCGGGCACCGGGTCCCGGACCATGCGGAAGCATCGGCCCGGCTCAACGAAGAAGGACCGCAGCGGCTCGGAGGTCATCAGCGAGAGACGCTAGCTGTCGTCCAGAACACCTGGGCCTTGTCGCGTCTAGGGACGACGTCGCGGTGCTGATGCAGACCAGGTGGAGGCAGTGTGAAGGTTCCATATCGGCCCCCTTCGGCGTCGTGGCTTAGCTGATAGGACTGGCGCTGACACGTATTCAGGCGGTGGGGAAACGCACCTTGACCACCACGGCCAATGAAGGCGCGCAGGGTCAGCGTTGAAGCCCGCGCCTCGAGTCGCGCCAAATCAACTCCTCACGTGGCCTGGGCAACATGCGGATGTCGGGATCGAAGGCGTTCTCACCCGCCGGCTCGTTGGCCTTCAGACGGTAACTGGATGATGTCCTAGGCTGAAGAGTTGGTCCTTCAATTCGCGCACCTTTTCTGGAGGTCACCTGATGAACCACATTCGAATCGCGCTTTACGACATCAAATCGGGGACTGCCGAGGAAGTTGCCGAGATTGCGCACAAGGGAATGCTCCCAATCTTCAAGGGCCTGCCCGGCTACGTTCGTTACGAACTCGGCAAGCTCGACAGCGGCGGAGTCGTCTCCTATTCTATCTGGGAGTCCGCTGACCAGGCGCAAAACGCAGATGATGCTGCGGCGTCGTGGGTCACAGAAAACTTGGCTGGGCGAATCTCGCTACGCGAAGACCACGTCGGCGACCTGTTCTGGGACGAGGCCTAACTGCCGCCGAGCTCCCGGCCGACGCCGTAGTGGCCTCACCGTCCGCCACGGCCTCGGGCTTGCGACGTGAACTCCCTTACCGAAACGACCCAAAACGAAGCCGGGGTATCTGTGAACCTCGTGAGCTCGTCCCTTGACGTAGCCACGCTTGGTGCATCTCGCCAAGCAGAACGGTTCCCCGCCCACTCACTCGACCATTGGCTGCCAAGGATCTGCCGAGCTCGGCAGTGGTTAGCGTTGGCGAGCCTCCGCATACCGACGCAGCGTCGACAAGGTCCGGGACCTTCTCGCGAGCGTCCCCATTGTGAACGTCGCGGCCGAGTCGGGCGGAGCCGAGGACTGCTCTACACGAGAGCCTTCCTCCATCATCCGAAACTGACGGTTCCCGACCCGGTGAGGGCGCCGAACGCGCCCACAGGTTGCACGTTGTTTGCCTGGTTGCAGCTTCCACTTTTCGTCTTCGGCAAGATGAAGGCCGCTTGGGCAGTCAAGTTGATCGAGCCCGTGATGCCGACATAGGCACCCTTGCCGCTACCAGCCACAATCGGAACGGGCGCCGTGAAGGTGACCGAGGCCGAACAGGTCGTTGAGTTGTAGTCGGCCGGGGCGCTGTTGCTATTGAAGCCATTGTTGAGCTCAGTAGAATTAACAATGAAGCTGCCTTTTGGCAGCACAATGCGCGTGTAGTTCCCGCTTGAGTCGGTTTTGCCCGATGCATTGATGCTGACCGCCGTACCCTTCGCGGCGATTACTCCCGTGAGCAGCACCGGACTCGTGGCGCTATTGCCCGTAGCGTTGACGATCGCCCATACCTTGACGGTGCCGGTGGTCGATTGACCGAAGGCCGGTGCGGCTCCGAACAACAGGGCTCCCGCTACCACGGCTAGTGCCGGCACAGCCTTGACAACGACTCGCATCTGATTCTCCCCTCTTTAGGGACTCTCCCACCCGGCCGAATGCTACGACCAGGCTGTGATGGGATCCAAACGGGCCCCTTTGAGAATGTCGCTACCTTCAACGCTTCCGGCGCTTCCGTCCGTAGACCGCCTTCCGGGTGACCGAGCTCTTCGTCGTCCCCACGGGGTGGCGGGCGTAGTAGCCGGCACGCGGTGGCTTCGGCGTCATGCGGCGCTTGGCGTAGCCCACTGGGTGTGCCGCTCGCCGGACACCCCGTGGCAAGAACCCGCGGAAGACGGCCACAGCTCGAGGCTATTCCTCGTCAGGATACGGAGACTGGGCCGCTGAAGTCCCCGCACTCGTGGACGACGGCCCCTTTGACGAGCATCGCTCGCTGTTCTCACCGTCGCCCCACCTGGAGCTAGTCAGTTCCCGGCCGACTGGTGATGTCATCCCGAAGGGCTTGCAAGAGGTTGTCGGTGGTTTGCCCGAAGGCCTCGAACAGGGTGTCGAGCTTCGCGAGGGCCTCATTTCGCTCGTCTGGCGCTGGATTGTAGGGGCTACGCAAAGGGTTTGGCGTACCATCCGCACACTCGTGAATGGCCACCGATGCGCGGAACATTGCTTCCATCAGCTCGTCACGCAGTTGGAAGAACTGCTGAGTTTCCTTAGCCGCGACCTCTCCGGCGTAGAGCATCACCTCATTCCATACATCCGCTCCCTCGCCACTATTGAATTTCTCAGGGTCGATGTTCCAGTCGCCCGACTTCAGCTGGGTTACTTCTGCCTGAAACTGGAAGAAGGCATTGCGGAGCCCCCCGACGATCTTCGGATAGATCCGTTCGCGCGCCGTTCGGAGGGCGGCGTCCTGGGCGACCACCAAATCGTGCCTCCGGGTTTCCTCGGCCAGCTTTTCGGAGGATCGGTTGTTCATGAGGTTGGTTACCCAGGAACCCACGACCCCGATGGAACCGCCGGCAGCGGTACCGATGACTGCCCAGGCGGCTGCTGAAAGGGCCATCGGCTCAGCGATACCTCGGCTCTAAGTTCCGTTGCCCGAACGCTCTTGAATCACGTCGAAGCACGATCGACAAGACCACAGAGCCTGGTGCGCTCCCGTCGCAGCTACGGCGGGGCGACCTTGACCCGTTCGAGGATCAACCGGGCCGGGCACCACGAGGACCGTGGCTGGCGCACAGGTTGAGCAGGTACGTCCCTCCCACGCCACATACTGACGATACCGCGAACCCCCTGGTCCAGAGGATCCACCCTCCCGTCATACCCCCTACCCCGGTCATCATGTGCGCGGAAGAGTCGCTGCCTGTACCCCTCCCCCAAAGCTCGCGCGGGCCCTGGCGGCCGGGCTCGCCCCGGAGGCCGAGGACATCGGCGGCCGAACTTCAAACGTCCGCTGCGAGACGCCTCTACGCGTCCCGCCTCGATGAGCACGGAGATTGCCTCTTGGACCGCTTCGGCTGGGGCCTGATCCCACCCTGGGCAAGAGACACGACCATCGGGTCAAAGGCCTTCGACGCCCGGGCCGAGACCGTGACCACAAATCCCATGTTCCGCCATGCCTTCCGCAAGCACCGGGCCCTCGTGCCCGTCGACGGCTTCTACGAATGGCGCCGGACCGAAGCGGAAAGCAGCTCTACTACTTCACCCGAGCCGACGGTGAACTCGTGCGGGAGGTCAAGGTGGAGGCTGCATAAGTCGACCGGGGTCATGCGGTTCTTCGGATTTCAGCGGGGGCTGGGTTCTGACCACATTCGTGCTCGCGACCGTTGCCTGCCCATGAACGGCACCTTGGGGATACCCATCCTGGTGTCCGAGATCGCCGGAATACGAGTGTCCGGGTAGTCCATGCGAGCGACGAAACTGGCTCTTCACCCACACTCGGCTCGCTGAGCTCGGCGTTGTGGATGACGAAGGCGAGATCCGCTTAGCGATCGGACTCCAATCGGCGAGGCTCAGAACGACGTTTGGTGATGAAGCGGTGGATGGCCTCGTTGGCGTGATCCTGAAAGGTTGAGTTGGCCAAGTCGGGGAAGATGTCCGCTTGGTTGACCAAGGGACCCTTGAGCGTGTTGGCCGCGCTGGCGTAGAACACGCCGCTAGACAGGGTCGGGTCGGTGACGCCGTCGACCAGTCGCTTCGCGCCCACGTCAAGTTTGTGAGCGATACCCAGGTGGGGCATGACGTATTTGGCAGCTATACGTAGCGGTAGCTTGAGGTCGTTGGGGGCTTGGGTGCCGGTGGTGTTCCCGGGGCTCATGGTGATAAATCGGCGGTCGGGGTATTGGCGGGCCAGGTAGGCGATCCACAGGGCCCCGATGTACTTGACCTGCCCGAAAGCTAGGTTGGGGTCAGTTTTTCGGCCGGCGAAGTAGCTGCCGTCGATGACGGTAGCGAGTTCATCGGCGGAGGTTGAGACGAAGGATGGCCGTTTCATCCGCAACTTCGGAACTCCCCTGGCTGCTTCACTTCCGGCGAAGACCGCCACCTCGCCAAGTCGGTCCTCGGTCAGGAGCCCTTCGAGGAGAACGACGTGACCAAGAACGTTCGTCGCGAACAAGTTAGTGACCCCGTCAGCAGTCAAGTCCATCGAATTGCCGCCGATTCGACCAGCGTTCATGACTAGCGCGTCGAGGGATCCGTTGATGGCCGCAAGGCCGGCGCGGACCGAACCCAGATCGGCGACGTCCATGAGAATGATGTCAAAGATGTGCCGGCGGGTCACGGCTTCGAGTTCGGCCTTTGCCGCTGTCGCCCGATCTTGGTTCCGGCACGCCAGGTAGATGCGGGCGATCTCGGGACGTAACGCCAGTTGCCGGGCCACGTCCTTGCCGATCCCGGCGTTGGCGCCCGTGATCAGCACGGTCTTTCCTGGGAGTGTGCTCATTGGTATTTCCTCTCGTTTTCTATGGGCCTAGTCAGGCGGACAGCTCTTGCCGGGTTGCGTCCACCGGTTCTCCCGGGTTGCTATAGACCCGTCGCGGGTCGACGAGCACGTGGGCACCGGGTGGGATCTGGAGTTATGTCGCGACCCGGCCTCCGTCGACCGCAAGAGTGACGCCGTGGACGAAGCTGGCATCATCACTGGCGAGGAAGACGATCGCCGCAGCAAGTTCCTCGGGCTGAGCTACGCGACCTGCTGGTGCTAGTGCTGCGAGCTGATTCACCATCTCGTCGGGGACACCTTCCATCATCGGGGTGCGCGTCGGACCGGGAGCAACGGCGTTGACCCGAACACCACGAGCGCCGTATTCGGCGGCCCAGGCCTTAGTCAACAGTTCGAGAGCCGCTCGGCTGGCGCCATACATAGCCATGCCTGCCTGTCCAAAGCTCGCGACCATCGTGGAGACGTTGACGATCGAACCCCATCCGCGTTCGGCCATGGCTGGTGCCAGTGGCCGCGACGAGGAAGAACGGAACCTTGACGTTCAGTGCAAAGGTCTCGTCGAACTCTGCTTCGGTGGCTGCCATGCTTGGTCCGAGCAAGGCGACGCCAGCGTTGTTGATGAGGATGTCGACGTGACCGTCGCCTGCCTCAGTGGCCCACTCGACCAGGTCCTGGGCCGATTTCAGATCGTTCAACGTAGTGAGCCGGAACGCCGCACTGCCTCCGCTGGCTTCGACCTCGGCGACCACGTCTTTGGCTCGTTGTTCGTTGCGTCCCACTACCAGTACGTGAGCGCCGCCGGCGGCCAAGGCGATGGCCGTGGCCTTGCCGATTCCGCTCGTCGAGCCCGTTACCAGAGCTGTCTTGTCCTTTAGGTCAGTCATGCGTTGTCATCCTCTCGCTCAAAAATGGGTTATGTGACCCACTCTGACACCAAGAGAATGGGTTGTCAAACTCAGAATTCTGCTAACGTGGGCGCATGGTCAACGAGACGAGTGACCGGCCGAGGCTCACCCCCAAGGGTGAAAGCACCCGGGCACGAATAGTGGAGGAGGCCGCCGCCCTGATCCATGAGCGCGGAGTGGCGGGCACCACCTTGGAAGACGTCAAGGTGGCAGCGGAAGTCAGCGGCTCTCAGATGTACCACTACTTTCCCGACAAGAACGAACTCGTGCAGGCGGTCATCGATTACCAAGCCGACGCCATCGTCAATCGCCAGCGGCACGCGCTCGGCAGCGCGAACGGGGTCGAAGCCTGGCGGAACATGGTGATCACCGCAGCGAAGCGCACCAAAGCAAAGGGGGGCTGCCAACTTGGCTCGCTCGTTGGTCAACTCGCCGAGAGTGACCCCGAGTCCCGAGCGCTCATCGCGGCAGGGTTCGATCAGTGGGCAGCCGCCATCGGCGATGGACTCAGATCCCTTCATGCCGATGGGAAACTCCCGTCGGACATCGACCCGGACGACCTCGCCACTACTCTGCTCGCCACGCTCCAAGGGGGACTTCTACTCGCCCAGGTACATCGGAGTACCCGTCCGTTCGAAACTGCGGTCAATACCCTTCTCGCCCTTACCATCGGCAGATGAGCCCAAGTCGGGTTCATTCACAGCCATCCCCGCAGTCGGCTCATTGCACTCGGGCGACGCACGTGCATCCACACGATGCGCTTGCGGACCCGCTGCCGTTCGTGATGCGGGACACCTCGTCGCTCCCAGTGGGTTGCTCAGGTCTGGCTTTCCGTGAGCTCATTCAGCCGACCCTGACTTCGCCGTAGCCGGCGTTGCACAAACCCTGGGCCTCGGCCGCCATCAGGGTCTCGGCGAAGGCCCTCAGCATCTCTCGCAGCAGGTCACCGTCGTCGGACTCGAGGTGCTTGCGCAACCAGAACAGGGGGTCCATCGTGTTGTCGACTGCCACCGCATCTACTCCTTCGTGTTCTTTGGTCGGAACTTGAAGGTTGATGCGGTAGTCGTCGCGAGTGGGGGACCTCAGCTCGTCAGGTCACCCGGGCCCGTACACCACGCCCGTGGACGTGACTGCCGTCGAGGACTTCTACAACACGCTCCGCTTCCCGATGAAGCTCGCCGACCAGTTGCGGCGCGAGATGCACGAGTTCTTGGACGAAGAAGAGCAAGCCACGAAATTCCTCCACCGTCAGCTCACCACCCAGCTCGTGAAGCTCGAACACCAGGAGGAGAACCTGGTCGATCTGGCTGCCGATGGCAAGGTCGTGAGCGCCAAGGTGAAGCAGCGGTTGGGCCAGATCCGGCGGGAGCGGGACAAGATCCAAGCACAGCTCGAAGGAACCACCGATCGGCTAGCCGTCGGAGCACGTTTGATCGAACGCGCCCTGACTCTTCTAGCCCTTCGAGGTCTACCGGCGCCTGGGGCCGAAAGAGCGCCAGCTCATGAACCTTGCTCTGTTCGAGAAGCTCTACGTCGACGACGACAAGGTCACCGACGCCGACTTCAACCCCCCATTTGATGAGCTACTCGCAGCGAGAGACGCCGCGAACGGAAGCACGGCCTCAACTAGCAGGTCTTCGGCGACCCGGACGGATATCCCTGTCGGTGAAGGCATGAAGGGGTGTCGCTCGGCTACGCCCCTGGCCAGATTTTTTTGGGCCATGGTTTGAGTAAGCAAAGAATGGTGGACCCTGGCGGACAGAATACATGGCATGTGATGGGGACCCCCTCAGCTCAAGCGCACCGGCTGAACTGGTGTGCGGAAAGTTTGTTGGAGCATGAGGAGGCCCCCGCATGACGATCGTAGGCGGGCTCGACATCCACCGAGCCCAGATCACCTTTGACTACGTCGACACCGACACGGGCGAGGTGCGCCGAGGGCGCCTCGAACATCCCTCTCGCCAAGAGCTGAGGCGGTGGTTGCAGCAATTCGCAATGTGCGATGCAGCGTTCGCACTGGAGGGCTGCACCGGCTGGCGCTACGTCGTCGAAGAGCTTCAGCGAGCGGGATGCGAGCCCCACCTCGCCGAGCCGGCCGATACCCAGGCCCGACGAGGCCCGAAGCGCCGGGCCAAGACCGACCGCACCGACGCGACGTTGCTCCGCGAGCTGCTCGCAGAGGGTCGGATCCCCGAGTCGTGGATCCCCCCGGCGCACGTGCTCGAGGTCCGGGCCAAGGTCCGGCTCTACAAGGCGCTCCGGGACCAGCGTGCCGAGTGGCAGCAGCGCCTGCATGCTCAGCTCTTCCATCAAGGTGTGCCGGTCGTCGACGGTGCGCTCACGACCACCGACGTGCGGCTCTTCGTCTTGGAGAAAGCCGAGCTGAGCCCGGCCGGTCGTCACTCTGCCGAGGTGGCCTATTCGATGATCGAAGCGGCCGGGGCCGAGCTAGCCTGCCTACGAGAGGAGTTCTGCTCCTTCGCTCGACGCCAGTCGGGCTGTCGGGCCTTGGTCGAACGCCATTACGGGATCGGCCCGGTGACCGGCGTCGCCATCTGGGCCGAGCTCGGTGACCCCCGCCGCTTCTCGAGCTCTCGCCAAGCCGTTCGCCACGCCGGTCTCGACATCACCGTCGACGCCTCCGATGACAAGCGTCGCCGGGGCCATCTGACTCGTCAGGGTCCCTCGGTGCTGCGTTGGGCTCTGTTCGAGTCCGCCCAGCTGGCCGCGCGGGCGAGCTCGCCCGACCACCGCTACTACACCGAGTGCAAGGAGCGCCTGGGTGGTGGCCGTGCCGCCCTGTCCGTTGCCCGCCAGCTCGCCCGTCGCTGTCACCACACCCTGCGCGAGCTGGGCGACCAAGCCTTCGCCGAAGCTGCCTGAAGCAAAGCGTGCGCGCTCAGCCCACCATCGATCATGATCGAGCGGCCAGCTCCTCCGTAGTTCGTGTCGCCCTCCGCTCGAGGGTCGACCTCAATACAACGAGCGGCCGCCACCTCCCCGTCTCGTGGGAACACCCCATCAACCATGATGTCGCCGGACCCGTGCCCGGATCCGTGCTCCGAGATAACGCTGGGCGTCCCGCGTACGGCCTTCGCTCTGGCACCTTCCCCGCTGAGGAGCTCGATGCCATGACGTGAGCCCATTTCTCGGTCAGCAAGGCTTGAGGACAGCGTGTCTCGATCCTCGCCGGCGTCTAGGTCGTTCGTCCGCGCTTCGCTGTGGGCGCTCCACCTTGACCCCCGGCTCCGGGCCGAGACGTTCTGCTCGGCCACGCCGCCGACCGGAAGAGATTCTCTCTCTTGACCGGGGTCCCCATCACAGATAACGAACCGCGGTCTCATCGTCCCCGGAGAGGTCATCGACCTGCAGTAGCTGTCAGGGGCGGGCAGATTCCTCGGTGATCCGGGCGGAATTGCGTCTCACCGCCCCATTTCCAGAGCAAGTCGGCCGAGGCCGTACGGATGAAGTGTCGAACCTCTGAACGCGAAAAGACCCACAATGGTGCTCGATCGCCAGAGGAGGAATCGGAAATGAGCGTCGGAGAGCTTCAAGATGCACGAAGAGTCGAGCCACCGTACGTCCTCGACGAGCGGCAAATGCTGGAGGGATGGCTCGAGTTCCATCGGATCACGCTCGAGCTCAAGTGCGAAGGCTTGGACGATCGAGCACGGAAGGCTCGGCCTGTTCCCAGTTCGGTGCTCTCTCTCCACGGGCTGGTCCGGCACATGGCCGAGGTGGAGCGGGGCTGGTTCCAACGCGCTCTCCTCGAGGACGTTACCGCTGAACCCATCTGGCGCCGAGCCGACGGCGATGATCTGGAATTGCTGCCATTGGATCATGCCGTGTGGAAGGACGATCTCGCCATCTGGCAGGCCGAGTGCGAGGCCAGTCGGCGAGCGGCGGCTTCATACGCCCTCGAGGATGCGGGAAGGCGTGATGGCAAGCCCTGCTCGCTGCGGTGGATCTACAACCACATGATCGAGGAGTATGCCCGTCACAACGGTCACGCCGACCTGTTGAGGGAGCTGGTGGACGGTGCCGTCGGGTGGTGAGAAAACCCCCGGACCTGACCGAACTCGGCGGTTCGTTCTGATCGTGCTCTAGGCCGGATTCCCAGCTCAGGCAGGGTTGTGGTTCCCTAGCTTGCTTCTATGTCAAGGAGCGGCCCCCCATGTGTTCGCGGCGGCAGGTTCAGCGTCTGCGAGGAGAGCTCGGTAGACGACGTTGGAAAGCTGGCGCTTCAGGGCTCGGAGGGCCTGGGTCTTCGTGTTGCCGTTGGCCCGCCGTCGGGCGAGGAACGCCTGAGCTTGAGGATCCATGCGCATCTGAGTGATGGCGATGCGGTGGATGACGACGTTTAACTGGCGGTTCCCCATCCGACTGAGACGGTGACGCTCCCGATTCCCCGACCACACCGGCAAGGGAGCGGTGCCGTTGTGCGCCGCGAAGGCGTGCTTGGAGGAGAAGCGGCGGACATCGGCGGTCTCGCCCACGATCTTGGCCGCACCGAGGGGCCCACAGCCCGGCACCGTGAGAAGGGTTGGCGTCAGTTCCTTGATCCGTCCGGTGATCTCGCGGAGCAGATCTCTGATCCGCCCGCTCAGTTGACGGATCCGGGCCACCAGCTCCAGGGCGAGCTCGACGAGCAGGCCGCAACGTGAACCGAGAGCCACCGCCACACGGTCCAAGACCACGTAGCGATCCAAGCTCCGAGGCGGGACATCAAGGTCGGGATCGAGCTCGTGGAGATGCCAGCGCAGCCGGCTGATGACGCGGGTTCGCTCGTTCACCAGGTCTTCTCGGTGGTCGACCAGCAGGCGGATCTCCCGACTCGGACCATCGAGACGAGCCATGGGCAGGTTTGGATGGAACAGCGCCGCCCGGGCTACCGCCAGGGCATCGATGGGATCCGACTTGCCGTAGGTGCGAGCCGAGTCTCGAGCTCCGGCCATCAGCTTCGGAGGCACCCGGATGACCATCTCGCCAGCCATGAGCAGATCCGCCTCGAGCCGGCGCGACAAATGCCGACAGTCCTCCACCGCGAAGCGATGCGATGCCCTGAAGCGAGCCACCCAGGTCACCAGCTCCCAGGCACCCTCCGAGGTCGCCGGCACGGTCACCCTCCCGAGCTCTCGCCCCACCTCGTCCGCGGCCACCGCCGTGTGCGTGCGCTTGTCGCGCGTCGATCCCAACCATCACCATGGTCCGTACTCCCTCGTTTCACCAGCGAGTGGGTCACGGACCGGTCGGTGGGCACACCACAGTCGAGGCGTCTTACATCGCCAGGCTTCTATCAAGCCACGCCGGCCGGTCCGGCGCGTCCAGGGGGCGGGCACAAGCCAGGGAAGCCACACCGAAGCGGGCAGACAGAATATGAGCCACGCCCCCCCGAACTCGGAGAGCATGACACTGTCGGACAGAATACGAACCGAGGCCCTGTGATCGCTGGAGCCGCGATCGACCTGCGTTGGAGCAACCCTTCCAAAAGGTGCTGGCCGACGATCCGGCACGCCCAACCGCTGTCGCCGAGCCCAGGCTGTGCTCTGCCGGGAGGGCCATCACCAGGCAGTTCAATCGCAAAAAGGTCCAGCGTCTCGGTCGGCCTGAGCCGCTGGCCAGTCCGCTGTCATCGTCACCGGTGGGAACGGGCTCAGTTCACGGGTGGGCCGATCTACAAGGGGTCGCGATAGGCCCAAGCCGGAGAGATCGGGTAGCCCACATCCCCCTAACCTCTCGCCTGTGCCCGACATCTCGACCCTTCGAATCCCCGAGCCGCTGCCGTCGATCACGGAGGTCTGGCCCTCGGAGGCGAAGGACTTCACTCCTTGGTTGGCCGAGAACCTCGGCGTTCTCGACGTGCTCGGGCTCGGGCGCCTGGAGCTCGTCGAGCGAGAGCGAGCAGTACCCGGGACCCTGCGATCGCTCGACCTCCTCGCCCGTCGCCCGACGGGAGAGCTGGTCGCCGTCGAGAACCAGTTCGGAAGAACTGACCACGACCACCTGACCCGTGGCCTGGCCTATGCCGTCGGACTCGAGGCAAACGACCTCGTGGTCGTGGCTGAGGATCACTTGCCCGAGTTCTGCGCCGTCGCCCGGTACCTGAACGACGTCGCGGAGCGCTCCGAGGCGGCGAGCCGCATCGGGGTCCACTTGGTCCAGGTAGCCGTGGAGAAGGTGGAGGCCTTCCACATCCCTCGCTTCACCGTGTTGGAAGCCCCCAACTCTTGGACCGAGACCATTCAGAAGCCCCCTGCCGACCGCCTTTCCAGCCTGGAGGAGTTCCTGGGCCGCGTGGATGTTCCGGTTCGCGAGGCAGTTCGGTCTCTATGCGACTGGTGGACGTCGTCGAGCGGGTCGATTCGCCTCGGCGCCCGTAACGTCTCTCTCGACCGCTCTTCGCCTGTGGTCTCTCGACTCGTTTCGAACTTCGTCGTCTACACGAACGGCTCGTCTTGGCTGAACCGGGGGTATCTCCTCCCCATCATCGGTGACCGCGTGGATGAGTTCGACGAGCTTGTCAAGGCTGTGTTGCCGACGCTGCGACCGGGCGAGAAGGGGTACTACTGGGTGAGCCCGACGCCGTTGCCGATCGACGGAGTGCAGAAGGTGATTACCTGGCTCGAGGAGGAGCCGAGGGCTGAGTGACGGGTTCAGGCGGGCTATCGAGCGGGCGATGGAAACCACCCGCGTCGAATGTGCTCTCAGAGAGGAGAGACCAACGACCGACTCGCTCGGCTCACGGTTGCCAACCAGGAGACGTAGCCAACGGTTCGCGCACCGTTCCACAGGACGGGGCGTCGCCCCAGTTCATAGTCGGAGTGGAGGTGACATCGCTCGCTCATCGACGTTCGCGCCTCTGGTCGAGCAAAAGCCGTGGTAGCAGACCCTGCATAATGCAGCCGCTACGGCACTGTCCTGCTCTTTAATAGCGATCCCGGCGCTGCCCGTCGACAATGAATCACAGCGCGCTCGACCCACCTTCGGGTTCGGTGCCCGACGAAGCCACAGGTCGCAGGGTCGTACGAATGCCCGGCAATTTCGTTCATACCGTGGGAGCGTGGAAGTGAAGCTCGTCGGAGCGTTCGAGGTGGTCAGAGGGGATGTGGCGATACCCGTTCGTGGCGCCAAGCAGCGGGCCCTCCTGGCGCTCCTGGCGCTCAACCGGGGGAATCCGGTCAGCGCCGACTGCCTGATCGACCAGCTCTGGGGGGACGGGCAGACCGCCAAGCCGGCCAACGCCTTGCAGGCCCAGATCGTGCAACTGCGCCGAACTCTCGGAGCCTCCGCCATCGTCACCTCCGAATCCGGCTATGCGCTCGATATCAACGCCGCTGACCTGGACGCAGCCCGATTCGAGGACTTGGTAGCCGAAGGGCGCCGCCTGAGTACTGGGGGCGAGGTAGCCCGGGCGTCCGCCGTGCTCGGTGACGCCCTCCGGTTGCGTCGCGGCGAGCCGCTGTCCGAGTTCGCCTACGCCGGTTTCGCCGACGCCGAGCGGGCCCATCTCAACGAGTTGGCCCTGGTGGCGACCGAGTACCGAGTCGAAGCCGACCTGGAGCTTGGCCATCACAACGAGCTGGTGGGCGGGCTCGAAGCGCTGTGCCGGGACCACCCGCTACGCGAGCGCTTTTGGGAGCTGCTCATGCTGGCGCTCTATAGAGCTGGGCGCCAAGCCGAGGCGTTGCGGGCCTATACCGAGATCCGTGACCGACTGGTCGACGAGCTCGGGGTCGACCCGGGCTCGAGCCTGCGTGAGTTGGAAACCCGCGTCCTGGACTACGACCCGTCCCTCGTCGCCGAGCAACCACCACTGCCCCGGGCCCCGACTTTGCCATCTGTGTCAGGCAACCTGGCCGAGGAATTGGAGATAGGCGTCATAGTCGATCGCGAGTGCAATCCCTACAGCCTGCAGGAGATGGAGGAGGCGCATCACGAAGCAAATCAGGGCGACGCCTGGTCGCTGTGCTCGATCGTGGCCGGACCTCAGTCTCGGTCACCGATGGCGTTGCCAGGGCCTCCTAGTCACTGGTCTTACGTAGTCGTGACCCATGCCGGTCACCCAAGGAGTCAGTTGATGTCCTGCCGAACGGACAGGGCGATACCGACGACTGCCAGTGCGCCGGCCCAGGCGATCAAGGTGATCGCGCCCACGCCTGGCGAGACCAGGTGATGGACTCGCAGGCCCATGAGTGCGTCCGAGGCACGGGTTGGCATGAACCGTCCGACCGAGGGGACGAGGCCGAATAAGAGGTTGTCGACGACGAGGCCCCAGGCGAGCAGGGTGATGATTGCGCCGACTTGGTTGTGGATGATCGCTCCGAGGCCGGCGCCGATCGCGCCCCACAGGGCCGCGCCGGCAAGCCCGCCGAGCGTGAGCAGCAGAATGTCGCCGCTGCTGAGCACGATCGTGATGCCACGCCCGTCGAGGATCGCGTAACCGATCGCCCAGCCGATCGCCTCGCCGAGGACCCCGAATACGAGTCCGGCCAATGCGCCCGCGACGACCTTGGCGGCGAGCACGTGTGAGCGGGCGGGATTGAACAGGATCGTCGGACGGATCGTGCCGAAGCGGTACTCGCTGGTCACCAGCAACACTCCAGCAAGTGCGGAGAATACGCCGGCGAGACTGCTCAGACTCAGCAGCTCACGCTGATCCTCTTTGCTGGCAAGCCCGCTTGGGTGGGTGAGCAGCCCGGTGAGCAGCGTGATGAGCACGATCAGCGCGATCATCCCGAGGATCAGCCCGATCGTGGTCCGGGTCGAGCGAATCTTCAAGAGCTCTGCCCTGATCTGCGCGATCATGCCGGTGCCTCCGAGGTCAGTTCGAGGAAGATGTCCTCCAGCCCGCCTGCATCGTTGACCAGCTCGTGAACCGGGACGCCGGCGGCGAAGGCGATCTCACCGATCCGCTCGCTCGATGCTCCGTGGACGAGCAGCGCGTGGTCGGTACCCGTCGTCACCTGTAGCGCCTGGTCACGCAGCGCCTTGGTGAGCTGCTACGGATTCGCCGCTGCGGACGCGCACCGCGCCGCCGGCACGGGCGGTCAGCTCTGCCAGCGAGGACTCGATCACCAGCTGCCCGCGACTGATGATGAGCACCTGGTCGACGGTCTGGGCGACCTCGGCGAGCACATGGCTCGAGATGAGCACCGTGCGGCCCTCTGCGGCCAGGCTGTGCAGGAAGTCCCGCAGCCAGCGAACGCCCTCCGGGTCGAGCCCGTTGGCCGGCTCGTCGAGGATCAGCAGCTCCGGGTCGCCGAGCAGCGCCACCGCGAGCCCGAGCCGCTGCCGCATCCCCAGCGAATATCCCTTCACACGCCGGTGGGCGGCGTCGGTGAGCTCCACCAGGCGCAACACCTCGTCCGCACGTGAGTCAGGAACATCGACGGCTTGGCCGAGCATCCGCAGGTGATCGCGCCCCGTTCGGCCGGGATGGAAGTCGGTCGCCTCGAGCACGGCACCGATCCGCAGCGCCGCACGCGGCAACGCCGCGTACCGATGATCGAACACCAGTGCTCGTCCACTCGTCGGCGCCGCCAGGCCCAGGATCATCCGCAGCGTCGTCGTCTTGCCAGCGCCGTTCGGTCCGAGAAAGCCCGTGATCGTCCCAGCCTCCAACGCAAACGACAGATCCGTGACCGCTGAGACCTCACCGAAGCGCTTGGTCAACGACTCGGCTTTGACGACCGCTGTCACCTGCGTCCCCCTGTCTGGTCAGGTTGAGCGAGAGCGGATGCGAGCTCGTGCAGCACGTCTGACGTGTTCACGCCGAGAGCGCCCAGCAGCACCGCCGCAGGATCTGGTGGTTGGAGAGCGAGGATCTGGGCCAGCACCTCGAGGCCGGTGACCTGGAGCTTCCGATGACCCTTGGGCTTGTACGCTTCCTCCAGCACTCTCTTTGCTGCGGGCGTCATGCGGAAGCGATCTTTTTTAGCGACGTCTCTGATCCTCGGCTTCTTTGGCACGGCGCGCATCGGCAGCGCGGGAGCGTCGGCGCCGGATCCCAGACCCAGGGCGGCCAGGGCTTCGCGATCGAGCGAGTCGAGGGCCTGGCGAGCCTGTTGCAGGCTCACGCCCAGCACGGCTTCGACCGAGGGATCCTCGAACAAGGCGAGCAAGATGTGATCGGTGCCAGTTCGGCGATCACCCCGGCGACGAGCCTCCTCACTGGCCTGCAGGTAGATGGCCCAGGCGTGAAGCGTCTCTGGCGCAACGGGTTCGGTGGTCATGATGTCTCCTTGTTGTATTTGGTGTGCACCGATTGGCGGGTGACGCCCAAAGCGTCTCCGATCTGCTGCCACGACCAGCCCTTTTCCCGGGCCGACGCGACCTGGTTCGCCTCGACCCTCTCAGCCAGGCGATGGAGCGCCAACGAGGCGCGAAGCCCAATTGCCGGGTCATCCGACGAGAGATTCACGCTGAGTTCTTCGATGTCCACGCCTGTCAGTATGGACTGACAGGCGTGGATTTGTCAACCTGAACTGACACAGCAGATCGCCACACCGGAGTGCCCCAGATGGCCTGCCAGAGGACACGATTCTCCGGGTCACTTGGTCCACGCGCTTGCTTGCCGGAAGCGGGCCTCTCCATCGAGGAGTTTACGGAGACTCGATCTCACCTCGACCTGAACACCAACCTTCGGGTTAGGCACCCGAAGGTGGAGGCGGTCGGGATGAGGCAGGCCAGCGGGGGCGCCTTGGTCCGTCAGACTTTCTCTCGGGAAAGAGGCCGCTCCTCGCCGTCAGCGAGTAGGACAACCTCCGGACGGAGACCGTTTCCAGACGTCACATTCACCATCGTCCCACTGACCGTGTCGGCTAGCTTCAGCGTTCCGCCCAGAAGGGGCGTAGCGCCCGAGTCCACCTGCTGGCCGTCAACGAGTAGCTCGCACTTCGTGGTCCAGTGCGTCACCACCTCGATTCGCCTGCCATTGTCGTCACCGATATATCGAGCCATTCGGTTATCTCTCTTTCCTGTCATCGCATAGGGAATTCCACGGTGGCGGTCCTGCCGCGAACGGTGAGCTCGCGAAGTAGCTAGCGCCACGACCGCCGCTCTTGTCACTCAGAGGATCACGACGAATACCGCCTGCCCAGGCTCTCGGACTCTGGGTGGATCGCAGCTCGCATGGTACCCTCTTGCCTAACACCTCATCCAGGCCGGCGACCCGTCAGGTCCAGAAGGCGCACCTGCAGCGGGGCTTCTTGACCAACCTCCCCGCTTGGGCCGACTCCGAACACACCCGTCTCCGCGATGAACGGCGCCATCGGCGATAGTTGCGCCCAGACTGCCTCGACCAGCTCCGAGTCGAGGGTCTCGTCGCCACCACGCAGCGCGCCAGATCCCATGCGTGCAACGTGAGGCCGCCGATCCTGAACCCGAGTAGTTGGGCCCCGGGCATATCCATGGCCGGATGATGGACGATCCGCTCCGTGGCGCCGGATTCCTCAAAGGCCGCGTACTCGGCCGACGCCGCCGTGACGAAGGCAGCGGATGCGTCGACGCCCAAAATGTCGCCGTCGAGCCCGACCATCGCACTCTCGGCGTCGGCGCCGTGGAGGAGGCGCACCGACATGATGCTTTCACCGACAACGTGGCTGACCAGGTCGCCCACCGTCCATTCCTGCACGGGGTCGGCCGCAAGAGTTGGTCGGGGGTGATGCTGGTGAGCCGACGCTCGAACTCGGAACCAGCACGACGGAGCAGAGCCATTTCGTCCATTGTCCCACGCTCCCACATCAGGCCGTTGCCAGCGTGCCTCGTGATCATCGCTGACTGGCGCAACTTGGTCGGCCGCTCGCCAGATGCGAACCGAGAGCAGGACCATCGCCAGCGCGAACGGCGCCATTTGCAGGATGACCCTGGCGAGACCGACGGAAGCCGTCTGTTCGGCAAGCTCAAAGCCCAACGCGAAGAGAACGGCGAGCCAACGTGGCACCCGACCGCTACGCCAGAGGGCGACTCCCATGATGATCGGCGCCACGAACTCGCTGAAGGCGTAGACATCGGTGAATGCCTGACCTGGCCCCGAATTGAAGTTCGTGACCAGAAGCCGTGCAGCCGCATCGTGTGACACGTGGGCTGTCGCAGCAGCAGCGAGATTGATGCCGACGAGGACGTTGACGACGACACCGCAGAAGGCACCGATCCCGCCAAGCAGAACCGCAATGGTAGCAGCCGTCGACCCACGCTTTCGGATCAGCATGGCGATTGCGCCATAGGAGATGATCAAGGCCCCGAGCGCCAGCTCGGTGAGCGAGCCCGAGACATAGAGCTGCGTATGGTGCTTGGCTGCAATCGGCAACACCTTGAGCGCTACCGCCGTTGTCGTGACGATCTGGTCGGTGCCCTTTGGATTGATACCCTCCGCCCCGATGTAGAGCGCTGCGGTGAGGGGAAGAGCGAGTGCGAACATTCGTTGGCGGGTTCGTAAGGCGTTGTTCATTGACTTCTCCAGTCGATTGAGATTCGTTGGACCCGGCGGGTGGTCGATCTGTGCGGTTGTGGGTCAGGCGTCGCGGTGCGACATCCGGATCGAGGCCGCCGCCAAGGCGATGGCGGCATAGACGCCGAGGACCACAACGGCAGTGCCTGGCCTCAGGAGTCCCGCCGAGTGGTTGACCGTGACGGCGGCCTGGAGCGCGGTGCCGGGCACGTACTGACGAAGGCCGGCCGGAAGCAGCTGGCCGAGCGTGACGCCTCCCACGATGACCAGCACCAGTGCCGTGGTCGCTGCTGCGGTGTGTCGGATGAGGCCGCCGAGACCGACCCCGATGACGGCAATGAGGCTCACCGCCAGGGCACCGAACACCACCGCTTGAAGGACGCCGGGATGAGCGAAGGACACTTCGAGATGCTTGCCGGTGAAGATCCGCTGGCCGACTTCGAAGCTGACCACGGCAGTCAGCAGCGCCACCGGGAACACGAACGCCGCAATGACCCCAGCCTTGGCTGCCAGTACCCGCCGCCTCGTGGGCGTGGCGGCAAAGGTGGACCGAATCATCCCCGTCACGTACTCGGAAGTCATGGCCCGTACTCCAAGTGCCGCAAGCAGCACGGCACCGACGAAGACGATACCGAAGAGGGAACAGGCGGTTGGGTCGAACGTCTGGCGCTGCCCCGCCGTCATCTTCGTCCACTGTTGGACTTGGGAGACACAAAGGATCGCCCCCAGGGCAACCGAGATGACGATGGCCATGACCGCTGTCCGCCAGGTGGAAGGCAGGGTGCGCAGCTTGGTCCACTCTGCCTTGGCAATCCTGCGGATCCTGGGAGTCCGCACCGGCGGAGCGGGGGGTGTGAAGTGAGTCGCATCGATGGTGTGGGTCGCAGTGCTCATGTCAAGCTCCTTTGGTTGCGCCGACCAGCTGGCCGGCGTGGTAGTCGGTTTGGTCCTTGGTCAGGTCGAAATACGCCTCTTCGAGCGACGATCCCAGTGGGGCCAGCTCGACGAGGGTGATGTCGTGGGAACGAGCGGCCGCGCCGATCGTGGCGGAGTCCATTCCGGTCACGACCATGGCGCCGTCAGATCCACGCTCGATCAGCGCGCCTCGCTGGGTCAGGGCCTCAGCCAGGTCGGCCTGCTCCACGGCCCGGACCCGGACGCTCGAGGCAGTGTGCCGGTTGATGAACTCTTCGGTGCCGGCGTCGGCGATGATGCGGCCCCGACCGATCACGATCAGGTGATCGGCGGTCTGGGCCATCTCGCTCATGAGATGGCTCGAGAGGAACACCGTGCGGCCTTCTGATGCCAGGGACTTCATCAGGTTGCGGATCCACAGGATGCCCTCGGGGTCGAGCCCGTTGATCGGCTCGTCGAACATCACGGTCTCGGGGTCGCCGAGCAGCGCGCCAGCGATGCCGAGCCGCTGGTTCATGCCGAGCGAGAATGTCCCGACCCTCTTTCCGGCCACGTCGCTGAGTCCGACGATGTCGAGCACCTCGGCCACCCGTCGGCGGGGGATGCCGTTGCTGTCGGCCAGCCACATGAGGTGGTTGGCGGCACTGCGGCCGCCGACAATGGCTTTGGCGTCCAAGAGCGCCCCGACCGACCGGAGGGGGTCGGCCAGCTGGCGGTAGGGCTTGCCGTCCACCCGGACTTCGCCTGAGGTCGGGGTGTCGAGGCCCAGGATCATGCGCATGGTGGTCGACTTGCCGGCCCCGTTGGGGCCGAGGAAGCCGGTCACCTGCCCGGGCCGGACGGTAAAGGAGACCTCATTGACGGCCACGGTCTTGCCGTAGCGCTTGGTGAGGTGGTTTGCCTCGATCATGGTGCTTCCTTTCCTCGTCGATCTGGTCTGGGAAGCACCCTGCGCTCGGGACCTGAGGTGCCGCTGAGGTGGCCCTGAGGTGGCCTGAGTCAGCTCAAGCACGCCGCACCTGGTCATCGGTCGTACCGTGGGGGTGTGGAAGTGAAGCTCTTCGGCGAGTTCGAGGTGGTCAGAGGGGGTGTGGCGATACCCGTTCGCGGCGCCAAGCAGCGGGCCCTCCTGGCTCTCCTGGCCCTCAACCGAGGGAGTCCGGTCAGCGCCGACCGTCTGATCGACCAGCTGTGGGGCGACGGGCAGACCGCCAAGCCGGCCAACGCCTTGCAGGCGCAGATCGTCCAGCTGCGCCGAACTCTCGGAGCCTCCGCCATCGTCACCTCCGAATCCGGCTACGCGCTCGATGTCAGTGCCGATGACCTGGACGCGGCCCGATTCGAGGACTTGGTGGCCGAAGGGCGCCGCCTGAGCGCCGAGGGCGAGGTAGCCCGGGCGTCCGCCGTGCTCGGTGACGCCCTCCGGTTGCGGCGCGGCGAACCGCTGTCCGAGTTCGCCTATGCCGGCTTCGCCGACGCCGAGCGGGCCCATCTCAACGAGTTAGCCCTGGTGGCAACCGAGTACCGAGTCGAAGCGGACCTGGAGCTTGGCCATCACAACGAGCTGGTGGGCGAGCTGGAAGCGCTGTGCCGGGACCACCCGCTACGCGAGCGCCTTTGGGAGCTGCTCATGCTGGCGCTCTACCGGGCGGGACGCCAAGCCGAAGCGTTGCGGGCCTACACCGAGATCCGTGACCGCCTGGTCGACGAGCTCGGGGTCGACCCGGGCTCGAGCCTGCGCGAGTTGGAAGCCCGCATCCTTGACCACGACCCGTCCCTCGTCGCCGAGCAACCGCCGGCGCCCCGTGCGCCGGCGCTGCCGTCGGTGCCAGGCAACCTGCCCGAACCACTGAGCAGCTTCCTCGGGCGTGACGCCGAACTGGAACAGGTGGGCGAAGCGATTGCCTCCAGCCGCTTGGTCACCCTGATCGGACCCGGTGGAGTGGGCAAGACCCGTCTGGCGGTCGAGGCCGCGGCCCGCTTGCGGGAACAGCACCCGGGCGGCACCTGGCTGATCGAACTGGCCGGCGTCACCGATCCCGAAGGGGTCGCCCCGGCCGCGGCCGGCACGCTCGGAGCCGTGCGGCCTGCTCTGGGCGACGCCCAGCCCTCTGGATCGACGGCCGAGCTCATCGCCCGCCACCTCGCCGGCCGCTCGCTCGTGGTCGTCCTCGACAACTGCGAACACGTCATCGACGAGGCTGCGAGCCTCGCCCACACCCTGGTCGGAAAGGTACCCGGCCTTCGGCTGGTGGCCACCAGCCGCGAGCCGCTCGGTGTTCCCGGCGAGATCCTCATACCCATAGCCGGGCTGGCCTCCCCGGCCGCCATCGAACTCTTCGTGGATCGTGCTCGTGCGGTCCAGCCAGGATTCGAAGGCGACGGCCCGGCCAAAGCGATCATCGACGGCATCTGCCGACGACTCGACGGCCTGCCCCTGGCCATCGAGCTTGCCGCCGCCCGCCTTCGAGCCCTCCCCCTGTCCACGCTGGCCGAACGGCTCGACGACCGCTTCGCGCTGCTCACCCGCGGCGCCCGCACCGCGCTGCCCCGCCAACAGACGCTGCGTGCCGTCGTGGACTGGAGCTACGACCTCCTCTTCGAAGACGAGCGACGCCTGTTCGCTCGGCTGTCGGTCTTCGTCGGCGGCTGCGAGCTCGAAGCTGTCGAGGCCGTCTGCGTCGACGATGACCTCCCGAGCACCGACGTCCTCGACGTCATGAGTCGGCTGGTGGACAAGTCCCTCGTCACGGCGCCGGCAGCCGGTGAGACCCGGTTCACTCAGCTGCAGACGTTGTGGCAGTACGGCACCGACCGCCTCGACGACTCCGACGAGGCCGATACGGTTCGCGCCAGGCACGCTGCCTACTACCGCCACTTCGCCGAGAACGCCAACGAACGCCTACGAGGTGCCACAGCGTCGGAGTGGAGCGAACGCCTGACCCCGGAGTTGGGCAATCTGAAGGCTGCGCTCGATTGGCATTTGGGCACCGGGAACATCGATGCCGCACTCTCCATGGCCTCCGGAATGGCCTGGCTGTGGTTCGTCAACAGCGATTTTGCCGAAGGCGCCCGTTGGCTAGCCAGTGCGCTGGGCGCCGAAGGGAAACGCCGTGCTGAGCTGCACGCCACCGCCCTCGTCTGGCACGGCTACTGCGTCGGCATGTCGTCCAGCCCGGCGGCGGGCGTCGTCGAATGCGAAGAGGCGATTGCCGTCTTGAGGCCGGGTGGCGACCCTGTTCGCCTGGCCGAGGCGCTCCTGCTTGGAGCGTCGGTACTGATACGCGCCCACCAATTCAGCCGGTCGCTGGCGGCCTTGGCGGAGGCACAGATGCTGCTCGGGACTGATGACCAACGGTGGCTGCTCGGTACAGACGACACGATGGAGACGCAGATGCTGCTCGGGCCCCATGAGCACGGATGGCTGCTCGGTACGCACGACATGTTGGTCAGCTGGAACATGGCGTCGTTTGGGCGTCTCGACGAGGCCGAGGCGGCGGCCCTTTCGAGTATTGAGCACTTCGACGCCGCCGGTGAAGTGTTGCTGGTCGTCAATGCACTGAACGCTCTCGCCGGAGTTGCCGCGGCAAAGGGTGATCTCGAGGGTGCGTCAGTAGCGTACGAAGCGCTTTTGGAACGGTGCCGGGCTACCGGGCAGCACCCCTACCTGCCCTTTTGCCTGGTCTCGTTGGCCACTGTGCGGGCCAGACAAGGTGACGCCGCCGCCGCCGACCATCTCTACGAAGAGGCGATCGGGTGCTGCTACAACCCGTGGCTCTCGGCCGACGCCATGGTCGGCCAAGCGGCCGTCGCCCGTCACCTCGGTGACCTGGCACGGGCGAGAGGTTTGCTCGACACCGCCGCGGACCGTTACCGGGACGCCGACCTTCCCGGCGGCCAAGCCCGGGTGCTAGCGGGGCTGGCCTGGTGGGCGATCGGTGCAGATCAACCCGCCGCTGCCGTTATTTTCGCGGCAGATGCCGTCAGAGCCGCAGAGGCAGATCGGGGATCCCGAATCCCAGCTGCTGGCCGATTCCGCCCTGGCCGCAGCCAACGCGATCGCAGACCCCACGAAGTACAACACCGACCACTTCGTCGCGTTGGCCCAACAGCGAGCCTTAGGTCTCTCGCATCGCTCCCTCACCGACGAGCTCGATCTGGTGGCACTCGCGGCTCGGCTCACACCAACCGCGACCTGAACAGGCGAAGCCGCAGGTCGCGTTCCTTTCGAGCGGCCATCTCAACGTGCCCCTGGCACCTCAGCACCACCTCAGGGCGGCCTCAGGCCGCGAGCCCAACCTGTAGTTATGCATCGCGACCCAGTACAGCCCGACGCCCGCCGTGGCCAGCCAACCTCTGCCGGTCCCGCGGTCGAGGACCACGGTCGGGCCCTTACGGCAAACATCCAGGCCGCCGCCTTCTATCGCCAGGCGCAGCAGACCGTTGACACGTTCGACGCGGTGACTGCGCCCCGGCACGCTGTCAGGGCCGATCCCGCCTTCGGGCTCGCCGTCGCCGATCTCGCCGCTTTCACCGAAGCACCCTCGGATGCTTTGAGCGGCTCGGCAGATGAACTGGGAACGCCATCACATCGAGGTGGTCCGCACGGCGGCCGCCGGCCACCTCAGCCTAGCCGCCGACCTTCTGCGTGAGCATCTGGCCAGTGTCGGCTGCGACCCAGTCGCTCTTCGCATCGTCACGGAACTCCGACAGCGCGCAGGACAACGGGACGGGCTCGATGATCTGACCGAGCACTTTGCCGCCTGTCATCCCATCTTTAGTGAGACGCACCCAGGGCCGCCGACCTCAGAAAGCGTGAATGAACCACGACAATCACACGATTCGACGTGCCCCCGACTTGAACCAACGACCACCACGAAGCATCGTCGCCGGTCAGAGCCTACATTTGGGCGCCTCGTAGCTATACCTGAGTATCCGCCGCGGCCCAATTTCGAACCCGACGACCTTCGGGTCAAGACCCGATACGCCGAGGCCAAGACTCCGGCCTGTCCTATGCTGCATTGTGCAAGAGTAGGTTGACACTCGAGTGGTGTGATCACCCTTGGTCGACTGCGGTACCGATAATCGATGACGCTTCGAGTTGACACGACGTGATGACCAGCGACTTTGTCGTGTTCGCAACTGAGAAGTCGATAGTTCATGCAACGTTGAGGTGACATCGCTCGTTTGTCGACCTGGCGCCTCTGATCGAGCAAAGGCCGTGGTAGCCGAGCCTGCATAATGCAGCCGCTACGGCACTGACCTGCTCTTAAATAGCGATTCCGTCGATGCCCGTCCACAATGAATTACAAGGCCTTCGAACCCACCTTCGGGTTCGATGCCCGAGGGTCGACTGCAAAAGGGCAGCGCAATCGTGCCAGAACCTTCCCCCTACCATGCTGCCCTCTCCGCCTCTCAGCTATTCCGGCAAGCAATACGCGTAGTTCAATGCCAAAGCAACGGCATTGCTCTGTTCCGTCGGCGTGAGCTGGCGCTGGATGCCAGATGCACCACGTTTGTGGATGTGATGGACGTGAACGAGATTGCTGCATGCCGACGTCAGCAGGGTGGTCGACGCGAGTGCGACGACGAGATATAACCAGAACTTGTGGATCGGCCACCTGATCGGGGACGCGGCGTACCTTCCTCTTTGACCAAACAAGAGAGCCGGGGGGCCAACCCCGGCGAGGAAGGAACGCCGATGTTGAGAGTAGTTGCCGATGATGAGGCTCGCGCGGAGTTGACGCTCGGGCTGGATGAGATTTGCCGGGAAGGAGCCCGGCGCATGCTGGCTGCCGCCCTCGAGGCCGAGGCGGAGGGTTACGTCGCCGCCTTGGTCGGCGAGCGCGACGTGGACGGCCACCGCTTGGTCGTGCGCAACGGTCACGCCGAGCCGCGGGTGATCGCGACCGGGGCGGGCCCGATCGAGATCACCGCACCCCGGATCAACGACCGCCGGGTCGACGAAGACACCGGCAAGCGGTGCCGGTTTGCGAGTTCGATCATCGCCCCGTGGTGCCGCAAGAGCCCCAAGATCGCCGAGGTGCTGCCGCTCATGTACCTGCACGGGATGAGCTCGGGCGACTTCAGCCCGGCGCTGGGCGAGTTCTTCGGGTCCGACGCCGGGTTGTCCGCTTCGGTGGTCACCCGGCTGACGAAAAGCTGGCAGGAGGAGCGGCAACGATTCGCGGATCGGAGCCTGGCCAACATCGACTACGTGTACTGCTGGGCCGACGGCGTCCACTTCAACGTCCGGCTCGAAGACGAACGCCTGTGCTGCCTGGTGATCGTCGGTGTCCGCGCCGACGGCACCAAGGAGTTGGTCGCCATCGCCGACGGACACCGCGAGTCGACGGGCAGCTGGGCGGACCTGCTTCGTGACGCCAAACGTCGAGGTATGCGAGCCCCGATGGTGATGGTCGGCGACGGGGCGCTCGGGATGTGGTCGGCACTCGGGGAGGTGTTCCCCGAGACTCGCCACGCTCGATGCTGGGTCCACAAGGTCGCCAACGTGCTGTCCGCGCTCCCGAAATCGGCGCACCCGTCGGCCCGGCGGGCGCTCGCGGAGATCCGCGACGCCGAGGACCGCGAGCACGCCCAGGCGGCCATCAAGGCGCTCGCGAACGACTTCGGAGTGAAGTGGCCCAAGGCGGTCGCCAAGATCGTCGATGACGCCGATGAGCTGCTCACGTTCTTCGACTTCCCCGCCGAGCACTGGCTGCACTTGAAGACGACGAACCCGATCGAGTCGACCTTCGCCACCGTGCGTCTCCGGACCAAGGTCACCAAGGGCCCGGGTTCGCGTGCGGCCGGCCTCGCGATGGCCTTCAAGCTGATCGAGTCCGCTCAGTGCCGCTGGCGGGCCGTCAACGGACCCCACCTCGTCGCACTCGTCCGTGCCGGCGCCAAGTTCCACAAGGGGGTGATGATCGAGCGCCCAACCGAGCAGGATCAGGAGGTCGCCGCGTAATCAACCAGGAAACCTGATCCACAGGTCTTGACTATTTCTCCTTGCTCGGCCTGACGCTCCACACAAGACCAGAGGCTGGCCAAACCGGCCGAGACTCTGATCGGGGCACGCGCCTAGGGCACGCCCTTTACGGGTCAGCGCCGCGCACCGCCATGGCGTTTGGCTGACGGCATACCGGCCCAAGGCCGGCAACTCGAGCCCTGGATGGACGCGCCGCTCCGAGACGGCGGGATTATCCCGGCGGCCCAAACACGAGGACGTTGCCGTTGTCCACGTCAAAGAACCTCACGCTCGTAACGCACAAGAACAGCGGGACCGGCAGTTTCGGCAGAGATCTGACGTAGCCGGGTGGGAGCCGTCTCGGTGGTGAACAGCCTCGTACCTCGGCCAACCAGGTCAGGGAACACAAGTATGCGGTACTCGTCGACCAGGTCTCGTTCGGCGAGCTTGTGCACGACGCTGGCGCTGCCAATGACCACGACATCGCGCTGTGTCTTCTGTTCGGCGACTGCGGCCAGCATGTCGCCGGAGAGCAAAGACGAGTTCTCCCAGGCGCTCAAGTCCGTGATGCCGTGGGAGACCACCAGTTTGGGGATGCGATTCATCGCAGCCGAGAAGTCATCGGTCCGGGCGGGCCAGAGGTGAGAGAACTGCTGCCAGGTCTTGCGGCCCATCAGCAGTACGCCGCTTTCGAGGATGGGACCCAGCTTGAACTTATCCCCGGTAACGACCTCTGGCCCGTGGCGGAACGCCCAACCACCGTTCGGCGTCCCATCCCTGCCGTCAGGGTCCTCGATGATGCCGTCGACCGTGGAGAAGGCGATGACAATGGTCCGGTTCATGATCTGCTCCCTAGTGCCATGTCCCGGTCCGGGTGACCGGGTCGTAGATACCTACCGGCCGGACCACCGGAACTCATCGCGATCAGGGCAGAAATTTGGGAAGGTCGAAGAGGGCGAACACTTCAGTATCCTGGTACACGGTCGTCCGCACAATGGCACCTTCCTCCAGGGAGAAGACCTGCAGGGTGTGCAGGTTGTATTGCTCGCCTTGGCGGTTGTACGCCACCATCGCCGGCTGCCGGTTGGCGGAGACTGGCGCCGTCCTCCAATCGCGACCCCGCATGTCGAACACCCGGGCCATGAACCGCGCATAGTCGGTGGTCCCGAGATACCAGTTCCACATTGGAGGCATCTCCAACACCACCTCCTCAGCCAGCATCCGGGTCAGCTCTTCCACGTCCGCCCGCTCGAAGGCCGCCATATACCGGTCGACAACCGCTCGTTGCGCCGGCTCAGGTTCCTTCAGCGTTTCGGCGTCGAGGCGCGGACCGGCGAATGTGGCCCGGGCCCGTTGCAGCGCACTGTTGACCGCCGCAGTGCTCATGTCCAGCATGACGGCAACCTCCGCCGCAGCGAAGTCGAGCACTTCGCGCAAGATGAGCACCGCCCTCTGCTTGGCCGGAAGCAGCTGCAGCGCCGCCACCACCGCCAAACGGAGGCCACTTCGTTCGGCGGCCAGCACTGCTGGATCGTCGGGTGCGGTCCCGAGCAGGCGATCGGGAATAGGTTGCAGCCACGGCACCTCGAACCCCGGCACGAAGGCGGCGTCCGGGTCGTCGAACCGCCGCCCCACCCCGGACGGAAGCGGGCGGCGCGACCGACCTTCGAGGGCGTTAAGGCACGCGTTCGTGGCGATGCGGTACAACCAGGTGCGCATTGATGCCAGATCGGGGTCGTAGCGGTCATAGGCCCGCCAGGCACGCAGCATGGTCTCTTGGACCAGGTCCTGGGCCTCGTGCACCGAGCCCAGCATCTGATAGCAGTGCACGAGCAACTCGCGCCGGTGGGGTTCGGCCGCTTCGGTGAACCCGCGCTCCAACGTATGCCCTGGCATCCACCCACAATTACCATGCCAGCCGCTGCTTACATGCAATCTCGACCCTTCGCATTAGAGACCATGAACGCGCCGCCGTCATCGGACTGGCCCGACATTCGAGTGTTGAAACACTCAATTCCGATCACGGTTCCCAGACAAGCGTCTCCTGGTCGTGGCAGTCCTCGGGCACTCTTCGTAGGGGCACATCCTCGAGCGCTAGATACGATCACTCTTGTTCAACAACCATCCAAGGAGTAGGCCGTGGTCGTACCACTTATGCGCGCGCTGGTCTTCGACGGGCCGGCTGACGACACCTCGAGAACCCGCGTCGCCGAGTTGCCCTTACCGGAGGTCCGACCCGACCAGGTGCTGATCGAGGTGACACGGGCCGGAGTGAACTTCAAGGACGTAATGGTGAGGCGCGGCGATCCTGGCTATGCGCCGCACTGGCCCATGGTCCCGGGTCTCGAGGCCGCCGGGTGGGTGCACAAGATCGGCTCAAAGGTACGAGGGCTGGGTACTGGCGACCGCGTGGTGGGCCTGACGAACTCCGGGGGCTTGGCGGAGTTCGCGGTCGCCAACGCCGCCCTGGTGGTGCCGGTCCCCGACGAAGTGCCGCTAGCCGCGGCATGCGTGGTCCCGGGGGCACTGACCACCGCAGAGTTGCTCGTGCACGACGTGGCCCGGATACGCAGCGGCGACATCGTTGTCGTCCACAGCGCGGCGGGAGCGGTCGGCGCCGCGGTCGCGGCGTTCGCTCGGGCGATTGGCGGCGTTCGGCTCATCGGCGTCGTCGGTGCACCAGGACGAGTCCCTGCCGCGCGAACCCACGGTTACGAAGCGGTCTTCGTCCGCTCGGAGGGGTTAGGCAATGAGGTTCGCGGCCATCTCGACGGGCGCGGCGCCGACGTGGTCCTCGACCCGCAGGGCACGCGGTGGCTCGAGGACGATGTCGCGATGCTTACGAGCGCCGGCCGCATCGTACTCTTCGGCAATGCGGGTGGTGATGCATTGGGTCAGCTGCAGATACCCGTCCTCTACGGGGCGAACGCCTCAGTCGGAGGGTTCAGCCTGGCAGCCATGTCTGCCCACGACCCCGAAAGGGTTCGCGCAGCGATGTCACGCGTGCTCGACCGCTTGGCGGCGGGTGGCGGCGGCGCGATCGACTTCATCGTCGTCAACGGACTCGACATGGCCGCGCAAGCGCAACAACGACTCGCGGAAGGTACTGGTGAGGGCAAATACGTCGTGTACATAGGCCGCGACGACTGAGCCCCTTACGCTGCCGCCACCTGCGGCATAGCCTACGCATCCGCCGGCTTGAGTCACGTCTTGTTGATGAGGGCGTCGACCAGCTGATCAAAACCGCAGCAATGCCAAGAAGCTTTCGATGGTGGCATTGGGAGTCGATTGATCGACCGCAATTCCTCACGTTCGCGAAGACACCTGCAGGTGAGCGCCTCGAGGGGTTCATGACCACCTTCATGAACCCCTTCAACCACCCTTTCTCGACGACATATGCATAAGGCCCCCGGGACTGTCGAGATCGGCCGGCCGTTGTGGGCACCTTCGCCGCTTCCTTCACGCTCGCCGGATCGTCATGAACCCGTTGATGCCCACGGCGGCGGGGTTGGTCCCTCACCGGAGGTGATCAGGCGCTTGAGGCTTCCGTTGACAAAGAACCCCCAGGCACTCGAACAGCTGTCGAAGCACTCGAACTCGGGTACCAGGCCGAGATGTGAGAAGCCGACCTCGGTTCCATCTTCCGTCGAGTTGATTTCAAAGGTGATATCGGTTCCAGTCCATTCGCTCGGGTCCTCGGGACCGTCGAGGTGGGAGTCGATAACGCGCCAGACGATCTTCTTGGCAGGGATGAGTTCGGTGACCTTCTGCTTGGAGTAGTGGGCACCGGAGTAGCGGTACGAGAACTCGTCGCCCACTTTGTTGGCACCGCCCTCGATCTCTCCCGTCCACCATCCGCTGACATTGTTGATCGCCTCAAAGACATCGGCCGGGCTCTGCTCGACCGAGAAGGTACTGGTGAAGTTCTGGCTCTGCGTCATGGCTCTCTTTCGTTGAAATTATTGATTTGCCGTTGGCTGTGTTTCGATTGGTTCCAAAGCCGACGTTGGAGGCACCAGAGATCGGGCAAGCTGATGCACTTGCTCCTTGGTCTGATCCGGGGCGCTGCCGCAAGCTCTTCGCTGAGCGGGCCCGGAGATACCTGAAGTTCGGTGCAGCGTCGGCAGCCTCGGTAAGGATGCTTCCTCACTTTGAGCGACAAGCCGACGCTGCACCGCTTCCCTCAGGATTAGACGCCAACTGGCTGTGGGGCGACGAAGGACGCGCTTTCGCGCTCCATTGCTTTGACGGCACCGCTGCGCCAGCTCTCGGCGATCGACCCGGACATCGGGTCGGGAAAGATGTCTTCCTCTCCGTTCTCAATGCCATCGAAGATCGCCCGAGCCACCGATTCACGGCTCGCCTTGGGGATCTCGAACCCCGCGGTCATCTCGGTGTCCGTGGGTCCGGTCAAGACGGCGTGGACGCTCACGCCCTGGCCAGCCAGCAGGGCCCGCAGGGACTGGGTCATGTTGAACGCCGCTGCCTTCGAGATGGCGTAGGACGGCGTGAGCGGCAACGGGGCCAGCGCCATCAGGGACACGTTGTTGACGAGGGCACCCCTTGAACGAGTGAGCTGGGGCGAGAACGCCTGCGTCATGGCGTAGGGGCCGAAGAAGTTGACCCCCAGAGCCTGCTCAACCGTGCGCCGATTGCTCAGGTCGTCGTATGGGGCCACTCCGGCGTTGTTGATGAGAATGTCGAGAGCCTCGACTTCGTCGGCCGCAGCCTGAATCTGCGCCTCATCGGTTACGTCAAGGACCAGGGTCGTCACACGCCCGTCGGAGTGCTCGAACGGCTGGCGCGAGCCGGCGTAGACCCGCTTGGCGCCCCTCCGTAGGGCTTCCTCGACGAGGGCCTGTCCGATGCCTCGATTCGCGCCCGTTACCAGGATCGTCTTGTCGGTGATAGTCGTGCTCATTTTCCGGTTCCTCCGTTGGATGGTTGGTTTGTTGGATGGCTGGTTTGGTTTTGAATCGTTTGGTTTGTTGGGCGGTCTGCTCGCCGCGCACCGCGAATGCGACCGCCGGTGGATCAGACAGATGCGTCATGCTTCTTCTGGTTGGGCAGACCCCGACCCGTTCGGATCAGGCCGCGGAAGCTGGTGTTCACATAGAAACCCCATGCGTTCGAACAGATGTCGAAGCATTCGTAGTCTGGAGCGAGTCCGAGGTGGGCGAGACGAGCTCCGTTTTTGTCGCCTTTTGGGCGATGTCGAAGCGGACCTCAGTGCCCTTCCACTCGGTCTCGTCTTTGGTGAAGGCAAAGGAGTTGTCCACGACATGCCACACGACGCGGTCGCCGGGGACGAGCTCGGTGACGCGGATCGTGCAGCGGTGGACGTCCTCGTGGCGGTAGGTGAACTCACCGAGCGAGTCGGTGCTGCCCTCGACGTCTTCGCCCCACCATCCACGGACGTTGTTGATGGCGGCGAACACCTCGTCGGGTGTCTGGCCCACCGAGAGCGTGGTGGTGAAGTTGTCTGCCGGGGACGGGTTGGTTGGCATGTCGAGGCTCCTTTCAGTCGGGTCATGGGCCTGTCGACATGATCTGCCGTTGGCATGGCGGTGCCATCGGTCGCGCGCTACGACACTTCTGTACCTCGACTACGTAGCCGGCGGCTTCCATCGACGCCCCGTTGCCCGAGAAACCGTAGGCCACGGCTTGGAGGGCGAGGCTCATCGGCAGTGAGGCAAGATCGAACCGGCGTGACATCTCCTCACACCGAGTGGCGGCCGCCAACGTCAGCGCTGCCTGACCTCGGCAGCTGTAGGTGGCGGCTAGGGCCAGATCGACCATTGCTGTGATCGAGAGGGCCCCTGCGGCCAGCGCGTCTCGCCGAACCTCCTCGAGCGATTCAACGCCCAACGTCTCGTACATCTCGATCGTGGCCAGCTCCTGGAGGGACTTGATTCGCTGCACCGAGAGCCCGTGCTCCGCAGCACCCTCGTAGGCTTGACTGAACGTGGCGGAGGCAGCCGCCGTGTCCTTGCCGCGCTCGACTCGTCCGATCACCCACAGGGCCTGACAGGTCACTTCGGCGAGCGTTTCGTCCTGGGCGAAGGCGAGAGCCGACCGGGCGAATTCGAGAGCGGCCTCCTTGTCGTTGCGACCCAAGGCGACTTCTGCCTCCCTGACCGCTTGACGAGCTTCGTGAGAACCGTCCGGATCTGGTGCCGAGCGCAACGTCTCGAGGAAGTTCTCAGCTTCGTCCCAGCGACCCGCGGCGATCATGGCATCCACCAGGTCGAATCGGACCTCCAGACAGAGCGCGGCGTCCGCGTCGGAGGAGAGGATCCGGTGACCGGCCTCGAGAGCGCGCTGTGGTTGACCCGCAAGTGCCCACGTTGCGAGCAACAGTCGATCTGCCTCGACGGGGCGCTCCCCCTGTGCGCGCAGCGCCAATGCCTCGGCAGATTCGAGCCATCCCTCGTTCACGGCCCGGCGGGCCGCCACGAGCCACAGATCGGCGGACCGCCCACGATCGCCCGCACCGAGGGCCAAGTTGGCTGCGACCTGGCAGGTCCAACCCTCGAGGTCCGGATGAATCGTTTCAAATGCCGTCAGAAGGGACGAGCAGGCCGCCTGCCGTTGCTCTGGAAGGAGCGATGATTGCACCGCGTCCACGGTCAACGCATGCCGGAAGCGGAACTCGCCACCGTCGGTGTCGACGAGTTGGGACCGGGTGGCCTGACGGAGCTGGTCGATCGCCTCCTCCGGAGGGCAACGGAGCGCTGCGGCCACCACGTGCCAGTCGAACTGGCGCCCGAGGACAGCGGCATAGCGAAGGAACTGCACGGTGGCATCGGGCAGCGCGTTGAGTCGGGTCTCGATCGCCACGCCGATCGACTGGGGCACAATGCTCGTGGACGTGGTGTTTTCGACCGCGGTAGCCAACAGCTCTTCAATGAAGAAGGGCACCCCGTCGCTCCTGCTTGCCACGACATCGATGTGGCCTGGTGCCATGGTCTTCGCATTCGGACAGCTACGCACCATGACCTCCGCCTCGGTCGGACCAAGCGGGTCAAGGGTGACCGCCCGGACGGCGCGGCGCGCCAGAAGTCCGTCCATAAGATCTGTTCCGGCACCGGGTTCGCCGTCTCGTAACGTCATGACAACCAACACCGGATGTCCGGCCAGGTTGTCGGCCAAGTAGTCGATCGCCTTGGTCGTCTCGTGGTCGGACCAATGCAAGTCCTCGACGATGAGAAGTGCAGGCGCGTTTGGCGCCGACCACTCAGTCAGGAGTCGCAGGATCGCTTCGGCCAGCACAATGGAACCGGCGTCGGAAATGGCCTCACGTGTCTCGATCCACTCGGGAACAAGTGAACCGAGGGCAGGCAGAAATGGGGCCAGCCTCCCCGAGGGGCGCAACCCGATCCGAGATGCCGCGAGCAGCGCCTCGCGCAGCGGACGAAAAGGGACGTCAGCGGCTGCCGGGCTACAGCGTCCGGCGAAGACCCGAGCGCCCGCGGCACGCGCCCAGTCGGCGAACTCGCGCACCAAGCGGCTCTTTCCGATTCCGGCCGGCCCCCTGACCACGAGCATCTGGCCGGCAGCTCGCCATGCCTCTTGCAGCTCGGAGAGCTGCTCGTCGCGGCCGACCATGATCGGGCAGAGAACATTGCTGCTCGTTTCGGGCCTTCGCGCCGATTTGCCCATAGTTTCCGACCTTACGACCCTTTGCCGGCCCTTACACGCCGCAGACGCCAGGACCGTCCTGGACACGTTTGCTCGTTACTCGCTAGTTGCAATAGGTGCGGCTACGCCCTCGAGGACCACGACCGGCATCAATCGTGCGGCACGCGCCTCGAACTCTGCAAGGCCGGGGGCGTCGTCTCTGATGATCGCAAACAGCCGGTTACGCTCCTGGCCTTCGGTCACGACGGCCCGCGCCTCATAGGTCTCACCGCCCAGTTCCACGGTCACAGACGGGTTCGCCGTCAGATTGTGGAACCACGCCGGATCATGGGGTGCACCTCCTTTCGATGCCACGACGAACACGCGTGATTCATCGATACCGAAGCCCAATGGCGTTGTCCTCCTCCGGCCTGTGCGAGCTCCTGTGGTTGTCAGGAGTAGGACGGGAAACCCCAGGTTCGCCACCACGCCCCGGTGCGCCCGAAATTCTTCAATCACAGGCAAGTTCCCAGCTAGGAACTCTTCATCCGTTGGCATGGACGCATCTCCTTGCGCCTCGGCGTGACCCCACGTGTCTTGATTAGCTGATATTCGCGGGCAACGCCACTAATGCATTCGTTGCTCATCCGGTCGCCAGAGACTGAGGCGAAGCCGTGGGCGACGGGACTATCACTATGGCCGACGGGCACCACGACCTCCGTTTGCCGGGCTGCCAAAGCCGCCATACCGCCCAGCATCTCGGCCGACGGCCATGAGACCTTGAGTAGTGCACCTGCATAGGGCATGCCCTGGGCAGCCCCATGCACCGCCATCAAGCCGACGAGTTGTCCGCGAATCCGCAGCGTACGGGCCGGGTGCGCGAAGCCACCCTGCATGGCGCTGCATAGGGCAAGGCTGAGTAGGTCCCGAGAAAAAGCCCCGAGAAATCCCGATCTTCGACCCTGGGTCGAACGCGAAACCGCTGGTCAGGCGCCTGTGCCCTATGCACGAGACGCGCCGACCAGCGTTTCAATGGTGGCGGGGGGCAGATTTGAACCTTCGACCTTCGAGTTATGAGCCAGACGATTGTTGAGATCAAAGCGCCTCGGCTAGTGAGTAACCCACAACATCTACAGCTGACGAATAAACAAACGTCCAACCTTCGCTTTGAATAGCCGCGCGAAGCCGGGGACGTCACTCACCGTAAGCAGTTCGTCGAGGGTGACGACAACCGGACGAAGTCCATCTCGCAGTGCAAGATACAGCGTGTCCAGAGCCCCATCACGACCGTCTCGGCACTCACCTGTCACGCCACTTCGAGTTACGAAGAAGCCGTGTGTAACGTGACGCTGTCGCATCTTCTCTAGAAACCAGGCGACCTCTGCGCTTCCGACGGGCACGCCCCAGTTTTTGCATTCTACGAGAATCTCCGCACTGGCGGAATCGAAGTATTCAAAAGCTCGATCGTTCCAGAAAACGAAGTCGAGTTCTTGAGAACCCATCCGCATATCCCGCCCGATGAGACTCAGGCCCGGGATAGATGAGAAGCAGAATGAGACCAGGTCTTCAAGAGAGGCTCCTTTCTCATTCGCGGTGCTCGCCGCAAAGCAAGCATCGGTTAGACGGCGGTGTTCGGCGAGCGTCCACGCTTGCGCTGCCTCGTCGGGTGTTGCGTGGGGCACGTTCTTTAGAGCGCCGTGTCCGTCAGCGCCCGAAACAAGATTTCTGGGGTCAAGATGTTGACCTCAAGTTCTGCCGTCTGCGCCTCGTTTAGGCGCCGCAACGCACTTGCCGTCATTGGTTGATCCGTGACCAGATAGGCGCGGCTGGCTCCCACTTGCCGAGCTGCCCAAACGAGTTGCTCGACTACCGATGCAGAAACAGGCCTCTTTCCGCTCTTGACTTCTACGACCGCCGGAGCCCCACCGCTTGGGTGCCACATCAAAAGGTCGTACTGAGATCCTCCCGAATGAGCATCCGACACCGTCTCGTACCCAAGTTGGGAAAAGTAGGACTCGGCGGCGCGCTGAAGATCCTTCTCACTGGGCGATTGCAACAGATGTTCGATGTCTGGGCTAAGGACTTGCGTAGCCGGCAGCTGGCTAAGCGATGAACGTCCAGACATGAACAGTGTCTCGAATGTCGCCGATGTGGCTGCAAACAGATCCTCTGCAGCACTCAATCGTCCGAGTCGCATGTAACCGTGCAACGCAGGTGAAGCCGGCAGCGGATCTACAAACTACGAATCGTCAATGCGAAGCATGGCTTGGGCAATCTGCTTCGTGACTAGTCGCACCGACAGATTGGGAGTTTGGCTTGCGAGGATTTGCTCAACCGCGATCTGACTCTTGGCAGCGAGTTCGAGGTTTCGGCCGCCTGCCGGATCCCCGAAGAATCGAGGGTCCGGAAGAACAATCCGAATTCGAATAGCGCGAAAGCGCGCCTCCCCGAACATTGTCGGCAGTGGGCCGAACAGACCGCCCAAAGAGTCGGCGGCAAGATCGATCTCATACTTCGCTCCCTGCAGGTGTCGATCTATCTCAGGAAAGGGATTCTCGAGGTAGTCCAGGCGACGATCTCTCCCGCCGCGATGTCCTGGCCCAGACGTCACGTCGTTCAGAGCGTTGACAAGCTGGGCGACTTGGATCGAGTAGGACACGTCGAGGTTGTCGCTGGGCAGCCGGATCGCCTGGATATGCCGAACCTCTGGCGGAAGGTCGACAAAGTCAGATCCCCCTACGAGAACAGGCAGAATCCGCTTTGTCGACGCGATGGCCTGCTGCCATTCGGCCCGCGCCGAGCGAGAAGCTAGAGACGCCGGGGTCACCAAGAGTAAGGCTGTCCGTGGCCACGAGAAAGTCCCCGTTTTTGGCCATGAGAGGTCCCCGCTGGTGGCCACCAAGAGTCCCCGTTTTTGGCCACCAGAAGTCCCCACCCCTCGCTGAAGCATCCACCTGAGGGATCCCTTCGGCCGGTCACGGTGGCGGTGCAACCCAACCGCCGCACCGACCGAAGGGACACCTCCATGAAATCAGCGAGGGAACGAATGGACCTGCATGCCGCCTACCACGAGGTGGGCACCTACCGAGGTGCAGCGGAGATCTGCGGCACCACACCCAAGACCGTCAAGCGGGCCGTATTGGCCGCCAGGACAGACGAGAAGTCCACCACCGACGAGGGGGTGGCCGAGCACAACTACGACGCTGTGGCCGAGATCATCGCCCAGCGAGTCGCCCGCACCGACGGCCGCATCTCGGCCAAGCGCCTCTTGCCCGTGGTCCGTGCCGCCGGCTACGAGGGATCGGCGCGCAATCTGCGCCGGGCGGTGGCCGAGGAGAAGGCGAAGTGGCGCATCGAACACCACCGGGGACGTCGTCCCGGGGTGTGGGCACCCGGCGACATGTTGGTGTTCGACTGGGGTCAGATCGGTTCACTCTTCGTCTTCTGCGCCGTGCTGGCGTGGAGCCGTTTTCGCTTCGTGTACTTCGCCGACAACCTCGGTGCCGAGACCACCATGGCCGCGCTGGCCGAGTGCATGGAGACCATCGGTGGAGTTCCCAAGACTCTGCTCACCGATCGGATGGGGTGCCTCAAGGGCGCCACGGTGGCCGGGATCGTCGTGCCGACACCGGCTTACGTGCGCTTCGTCACCCACTACGGCACCCGGCCCGACTTCTGCGAGGGGGCGGACCCGGCATCGAAGGGGATCGTCGAAGCCTTGGTCGGCTACGTGAAGTCCGACCTCATGGCCCCCGAAGAGCTCAGCGTCTCGGACCTCGTGGGCGCCAACGCCAAAGGGAGGACATGGTGCGCTGAGGTGAACGCGCAGGAGCATTGGGAGATCGCGGCCGTTCCGGCCGAGCGCCTCGAGATCGAGCGCCCGCTGCTCGGGGTCCTGCCACAGCTGAGGGCCCGGATCGGCCAGGTGGTGCTGCGCAAGGTCAACCGGCTCAGCGGTGTCCGCTTCGGCTCGGCCCGCTACTCGGTGCCGACGGCCAACATCGGGCGCCAGGTCGAACTGCGCGTCGCCGACGGCAACGTCATGGTGGTGTTCTTGGGCGAGATCATCGCCCAGCACAACCTTGTTGCTCCTGGTGAGACGGCTATCTGCGACGACCACTACGGCGGGCCCCGGCCTGCTCCGGCCCGGGCGGTGCGGGCCAAGACCGCCGCCGAAGTGGCCTTCTGTGCCCTCGGGCCGGTGGCCGAGGAGTTCATCAAGGGGGCAGCCGCCCGGGGAGTGACCACGTTGGCGGCCGACCTCGCCGAGCTGTGCGACATGGCGGCAGCCCACGGCACCGACGCCCTCGTGGCGGCCCTCTCTCGGGCCGTCGAGTTCGGTCGCTTCCGGGCCCACGATGTGCGCTCCATCCTGGCGGCGGGCACCGGTGTTCCCCGACCCCGCAGACCGGGTGACGCGCTCATCGTCGACCTGCCCAGCGTCGCCGTCCGCTCGCTTGACGACTACGCCATCGGGACGGAGTCATGAGCACGACCGCCCCGGCCCTCCCTGCCGACCTCGAAGCCGGTCTGCGCCGGCTGCGCCTCGGCGCCATGCGCCGGCTCTCCCCCGAGCTCTTGGTCGTGGCCAAGACCCAGCGCTGGAAGCCAGAGGAGTTCTTGCGCACCTTGGTCGAGGCCGAGATCGCGTCGCGTGATGCCTCTAACGCCAGGGCCCGCATGGCCGCCGCCGCCTTCCCGGTGACCAAGACGCTCGACGAGTTCGACGTCGACGCGTCATCGGTGCCCCGAGCGACCTTCGACTATGTGTCCTCACTCGAGTGGATCGGCGCCAAGGAGAACCTCTGCCTCGTCGGCCCGGCCGGGACAGGCAAGTCCCATCTGCTCGTCGCTCTCGGTCACCACGCCGTCGACGTCGGCAAGAAGGTCCGCTACTTCAGCGCCACCGATCTCGTCGAGGCCCTCTATCGCGGTCTGGCCGACAACTCAGTGGGCCGGGTGATCGAGCAGATCCTCCGGGCCGACCTCATCTTGGTCGATGAGATTGGCTTCGCACCGATGGACGACACCGGCGCCCAGCTGTTCTTCCGCATCGTCGCGGCCGCCTACGAGCGCCGGTCCCTCGGCATCGGTTCGCACTGGCCCTTCGAGGACTGGGGACGCTTCCTCCCAGAGCACACCACCGCGGTCAGCCTGCTCGACCGGCTACTCCATCACAGTGTCGTGGTGGCCACCTCGGGAGAGTCGTTCCGGCTCAAAGAAGCGCGCCAGAAGGGAGGTGGTCCGAAGCTCACCTAGAGTTGAAAATCACCGCGAGGGGTGGGGACTTCTGGTGGCCAAAAGCGGGGACTGAAGACTGGCCACGGACAAGTAAGGCGGAGTCAGAATGCTCGAGCGCATCGGAAATCGTGTCGCGCCAACGCTCTCCGGGGAGAAGTTGCTCGTCCCACCACACATCAACGCCAAGTTCGCGGAGGTTCCGGACGAGCTCTTGGGCCAGGGGCCGATCTGCGCTGGAGTAGCTCAGGAAGACATTCGCCATTACCGCCAACTCTGCCACGGGAAGTCGTGACGCAGGCAGAGTTGGTCCGGAATCGATATCCCCGCGCTAGGAGTGCCATTCCAGGGCGCGCTCCCTGCAGCAACCGATGATCAGGTCGGCCGCCACGGGTGCGGTAAAGCATTCCCACGGCAGTACTGCGGCCAACTTGAACCCGAGCCTCAAAGGGCCAGCGTGCTGGCGGGGTGGCGGTACCTCATCTGCATAACGCTGCGTAGGGCAGATTTGATCACCCGTCCACAAATACGTCCTTAAACCCTGTGGATAATCCGGCCCCCGGGCGCGAAAGTCCAGCAAAATCTGGACTCTCGAGGGGATCCACCTAAATGAATGGTGGAGGTGAGCGGACTCGAACCGCCGACTTCTACGTTGCGAACGTAGCGCTCTACCAGCTGAGCTACACCCCCGGGGCGCCACTACACACTACAAGGCGCCGACACGACCCTTCGCAGGACACGCTTGGGACGGACTCACCACTCTCAAGGGGCCGAATGCGCAGGCAGGCCTTCCGTGGTCTGCAGCTGCGGACCTACGGCGGTCGAGCCCTCAGCGGCCGGCGGCCGCCCAGCGAGGTGCCGCGTACGGGTTGGCCCGGGGCATGCTCGACTGCTCCCGGTACCGGGCCAGCACGGCCGTGTCACCGTCGACCCGGGACGGGCGGCGCATCATCGCGGAGCGGCTCAGCTGCGCGTCCCGCCGCTCGACGGCCGTGCGACGAGCCTGCTGCATCAGCAGGACATAACCCACGAGCGCCAGGCCGGAGATGGCGGTGAGCGCCCACAGGGCGTGGAGGGAAGGCATGAACCCGAGGACCGCCGTCAGCACGAAGGTGCCCACGAGGCCCAAGAAGACGTCACGGCGGCGCTTGAGCGTCTGTCGACGCTGATAGGCGTCGGTCATCGGACGCGAGGACGACGCCGACAGCTGCCTCGACCAATCCGACAGATCGGCCGGCTGCTGGAGGCCGGACTCTTCGAGGAAGTCGCCGCTCGTCGCGGCCTCCCCCGCGGTCTCGTCGGCGTCGCCGCGGCCGACGAGGACCAGCTTGGGACGTCCAGGCCGGCTGGTGATGGACGGAACGCGTGAGTTGGTCGGATGTGCGGCCATCGTCGCAGCCGACGCCCCCGCCGTCTCGAGACGAAAGGCCGGCGACACGATCTTCGGACCGGTGCGCTCCAAGAGGTGCAGTTGGTGATGAAACGAATCGATGGAGGTCGTCGAGCGGCGCTCACGCCGTCTCTTGACGAGGCCCGGAGCTAGGACAGCAACCCATAGCACCACGAGCAAAAGTAGGACCACCGGCGTCACTCCCCCTAGACCTACCTTCCTATATTGCGGGGGACCCTAATAAAGGGCCCGCTCGAATTGGTGGATGGTCTGGGTGGCACGACGCCGACATTCGGTCGCACCTCCCTCTCGGGGCCCATTTCTTAGCGTCCTTCTGGGCTCAGAGCAAACGCGTCGGTTATTCCAGGTCAGCGCCACAACGGTCACGCATCCTTCACCCAAGACGCCGATAGGAGCGCGTTGTGCCAGCTCATGAGGGGTACGTACCCGCCGGGTGCAACCGGCACTCAGAACGTCTCCGCACGGCTCCACCACCGCCCGTCCTCGCAGCCGACCTGCACAGAGACGCCGAAGCTAGCAGAAACCTTCGCGTCGTCCAGCACCTCTGCAATGGGCCCCGCCGCCACGATCCGGCCCGCTCGCATCAGCAGGCAGTGCGTCGCTCCGGGCGGGATCTCCTCCAGATGATGGGTGACGAGCACGAGCGGGGGAACCTCGGGATCCCCCATGAGGCGAGCCAGCCGCACGACGAGCCGCTCCCGGGCGCCGAGGTCGAGCCCGGCGGCCGGCTCGTCCATGAGCACGAGCTCAGGGCTTCCCATCAAGGCCCGAGACAGCAGCACGTGCTGGCGCTCGCCCTCGGAGAGCACGTGGAACGGGCGGTCGCCGATTCCCCGCGCACCGCCGACGCCGGCGTCGTCGAGGAGGCGGTCCGCCTGCGCCCAGTCCTCGTCGTCGAACCGGTCCCACCACGGCACCAGTGAGCCCGTCTTGCCCGTGACCACGACCTCCCGGGCGGTGAGCTCGGGCCGCAGCTGGCGGACCACCGAGGCGCTCACGAGTGCGATCCTGCTTCGGAGGGCGCGCATGTCCACCCGGCCCAGTCGCTCCCCCAGGATGTCCACGACGCCGCGGGTCGGCCACAGGCGCGCCCCGACCACCTGGAGGAGGGTCGTCTTGCCGCAACCGTTGGGTCCGATGACCACCCAGCGCTCGCCGCGGGTCACGCGCCACCCGACGTCCTCCAAGAGGGGCCGACCCTGGCGAACCACCGCGACGCCCGAGACGCAGACGGCGGCTGCCGGCACGTCCTCCGACGGCGGCACGGAGGCGGGCTCAGCGAGCGGGCCGGGAACCGCCGACCCCGACAGGGAGGAGCTCGGCGGGCTGCGCCCCCTCCGTCGCGGCTCGCTCCGCCAGCGCGAGCCGACGCTGCACCCGGCCGATCAGCCCGGAGCACGTCTGGCGCCACGTCCTCTCGCCGACGAGCCACAACCAGAGCTCCCGTCGGTAGGCGACGACGATGCCCCGGAATTCCTTCTCCTCGAGCCCCGCAGCGCGCAGCACCTGCCAGCGCGTCCACAGCCATCCCGCGGGCCCGTCCTCGCCTTCGATGAGGTCGTCCCAGCGCCGACCGCTGGCGACCTCGTCCCACCAGGCGGCGCGCCGGGTCCGTGGCTCCTCCGGGAGGTGCAGCGACGGCCTCGCCGGCCCGACGGGACCCACCGAGGGCGCGGCCGTCGGCCTCTCCCCCGGGCTCGTCGACGTCGTGGTCATCGCCGGATCGCCACGGCTCGGCGATCCGACCCCTCGTAGGACCTGAGGTGCTCCTCGAAGTCGATGAACATCGGGGCCTCGGGGTCGAGCTCCCTGCGGAGGGCCTTGGTCGCGGTCCGCTTGTCGAGGGCGTCGAGGCGGAGGAGGGCGTCGGGATCGTCCAGCTCGCGAAAGTCGAGCTTCCCGCGAGCGCGCTCCAGGGCCAGCCGGCCACGCTCGGTTCGCACCAGCACGCTCGTCCAACCGTCCATCGACCCCACGCTCCCGACCGAGATGTCCGCGCTGCGCCCGAGGAAGTCCGCACACTCGTCGCAGCCCTTGAGTGCCACGCCGTGGAATCGCCGCACCGGCTCGTCCACTGCGGTCTGGCCGTCGCGGTACTCGACGATCATCTTGCCCCGGATCACGTCGATCTTGCTCACCCGCTCCATGTCGACGCGGCGGCGCTCCATGAGCTCCCGGCGGACGAGACCCTCGTAGTCGAAGCTCTTGGTGCACAGCAGGGCGATGGTGAGCACGACCGCGTCGACACGGTGGGCCCCGGTGGGCCAGCGACGCGACTGCATGGCCCGTATGCCCTGCACCTCGCACGGCGTCCCGACCACCGCGAGGCGCGGCTTGGCCGGGAGCCGGTAGCGGCTGAGGTCGAGCTCGGCGAGCGCCATCGTCTGGTTGTAGAAGCTGCCGGCGGCCGCCACGACCTCGGCCGGGGTGGTGGCGACGTGCGCCACGCCCTTCCACGGCTCGTCGGGATCGTCGCTCGGCCGGGAGACCAACGCCCCGTCGATCTCGCCGGCATTGAGCAGCGCCACCAGCAGCGCCGTGACCACCCCGCCGTCCTGCACGTCGTCCGCCTTGAGCGAGGCCCGCATGGCGTAGCGGTCCAGCACCGCGCCGAGGCCGTCCCCGGGCGGTCCCCCGGTGATCTTCCAGTAGGTGTCGCCGGAGTCGGCCTTGACGGTCGGGCCGAGCGGCGCGTCCGGGCCGTCAGACGATGCGACGGCACCGTTCGTCGAGCTGGGGCTCGATCCGTTGGAAGCGGGGCTCGGCCCCGACCCCTCCGGACGCTGGCCGTCCTGGCTCTCGGCGACCGTCGTCGACGGCGGCCACAACGCCTCGTACCGCAGGCCCCCGCGTGGCAGAAGTCCCAGCACAATGAGCAGCCCGTGCACATCTTGACCAACTCGGGGAGCTGGGTGTCCTCGTGGACCCCGATCGAATTGGACGGGCAGACGGCGACGCAGGTGCCGCACTGGATGCAGCGCTCGGCCTCGATCACGGCCGACTCGAGCTCCCAGAACCACGTCTTTCCCGGGGCCTCCGCGACCCCGTTCATCTCCTCGCGGATGGCGTAGCCCCTCATCGCTCGCTCCCGGTCCTGCCCTGCGAACGCGCGGTGTGTGCGGAGGCCAGATCCGCCCCGCCCGCGGCGTCCGCCTCGCCGTCGGCTGCCGGGCCGCCCGGTCGGTCCGCCCCCGGGGGCGTACCCTCGAGCGCCCGGCGGACCTCCTCGCCCGGCGTGCGCCGCGCCCAGGCGTAGAAGGGCTCGTCCGGACGCCGCTCGCCCTGGTAACGCTCGAGCACCCTGGTGAGCGCCGCCGGGACCTCGTCGACGGGCAGGCGCCCGGCCACCCAGTCGATGAAGGCCGCGTCCGGGCCGAGAGAGCCACCCACCCCGATGTCGACGGCCTCGCTCAGGTACTGCTCGCGATGGGCGACCTCGCCCCGGAACCCGATGTCGGCGATCTGGGGCTGCGCGCAGGAGGCCGAGCAGCCCGACACGTGGAGGCGGATGACGCCACGGTCGTCGCGTGCCGACGGCACGGCCGCACCACGGCCGCTTCCGGATGGGTCGCCGTCCTCCCGGGCGACGGCCGCGTCGAGCGCGCTCGCCCAACGGACGGCGCGCTCCTTGGTCTCGATCACCGCGAAGCGGCAGAACTCCGAGCCGGTGCAGGCCATGACGCCGCGGGTGAAGGGACCCGGCTGGGGCGAATAGGTCTGCAGCAGGGGCTCCGCCAAGAGGTCGTCCACTCGGGACTCGGGCACGCCCGTCAGGACCAGGTTCTGGTCCGTCCCGATGCGCAGGGTGCCGTCGCCGTAGGCCTCCGCCAGGCGCCCGGCCTCGCTCAGCTCGCGTCCGCGCATACGGCCAACGGGCACGCAGCAGCCGACATACACGAGACCGGGCTGGCGCTGTGGATGCACCCCGACGTGGTCGCCCCGGAATCGGCGGGTGAGGTCCTGCCCGGCCGGCGCCAGCTCGAAGCGGAGCCGCTCGGCCACCTCGGCCCGGAAGCCCTCGGGGCCGAGCTCTTGGACGAGGTAGCGCATCCGTGCCAGGCCCCGGTTCTCCCGGTTGCCGAGCTCTGCGAAGACTCGTGCGATGGACTTGGTCAGCTCGAGCGCCTGGCCCGACGTGACGAAGGCGTCGATGTCGCTCGCCATCCGCTCCCCGTCGGAGAGGCCGCCCCCGACCAGGACGTTGAACCCCACCGTCCCGTCGTCGGCCCGGGCCGGCCAGAGGCCGATGTCGTTGATCTCGACCCGGGCGCAGTCCTCGAGGCATCCGGTGACGGCGATCTTGAACTTGCGCGGGAGGTTGGCGTATTCGCGGTTTCCGGTGAAGAAGTCGGAGATCTCCCGAGCGACGGGCAGAGCGTCGAAGGCCTCGTCCGCGTCGACGCCCGCCACCGGGCAACAGGTGACGTTGCGGGACGAGTCGCCGCAGGCCTGGATCGTCGTCAGGCCCACGTCGGAGAAGCGCTGCCAGATCCTCGGGACGTCCTCGATCCGCAGCCAGTGGAGCTGCACGTCCTGACGCGTCGTGAGGTCGGCGTAGCGGTTGCCGAAGACGGGGCTGTCGTCGGGGCCCTCGGCAAAGGCCTCGGCCACCGCGCCGATCTCCTGGGCCTGGGCGGCCGTCAGGTGTCCGCCGGGCACCTTGATCCGCATCATGAAGGCATCGCCGCCCTGGCGCTGTGGGTACAGGCCGACCCACTTGAGTCGCTCGACCTCGCCGGGCACGGCCTGGATGGCGGCGGGCCCCTCCACCGAGTAGCGCTCGATGACGGCGTCAGCGACGTCGAGGGGGTGGCGCTGGAGCTTCCACAGCTCCTGCTCGCTCAGCTCTCCGACCCGGCGGTACGGCCGCACGAAGGGGATGCCGCGCTCGGGCCCCCGGATCTCGACACCGTAGGGGGTGTCGCGGTTGCGGGGCATCAGTGAGCTCGGCGGCGGGCGTGCTCAGCCATGCAGGCCGCACTCGGTCTTGTCCATGCCGGCCCAGCGACCGGCGCGCGAGTGCTGGCCCACCGAGACGGGCCGGGTGGTCGGCTCGCACCCGATCGACAGGTATCCCCGGGACTTGAGCGGGTGGACCGGCAGGTCGTGGTCGCGGACGTATCCGGCGACGTCCTCGTCCGACCACGTGGCCAGCGGATTGACCTTGACCACCCCGAAGCTCGAGTCGAACGAGACGATCGGGGCCGTGGCCCTCGTCGGCGCCTCGGCGCGCCGCAGCCCGGTCATCCAGGCGTCGCGGTCGGCCAGGTGCGCCTGCAGGGGCGCCACCTTGCGGAATTCGCAGCACCGCGCCGACCCGCACGGCCACGCCTCGGCCTCCGGACCCGGGTGGAGCACGGTCAGGTTGATCCCCAACCGCTGGCGCATCTCCTCGACGAAGGCGAGGGTCTCGGGAAAGTGGGAGCCGGTGTCCAGGAACACGACCTCGATCGACGGATCGACCTTCATGGCCAGGTCCACGACGACGAGGTCCTGGAAGGAGGAGGCCAGTGAGAGGCGGCCACCGAACCGCTCGACCGCCCAGGCGATGATCTCGGTCGGGGGGGACCACTCGAAGCCAGCGCTCACCTCGCTGAGCTGGGAGTCCACCGCCACCGGCTGCACCTCCTCAATCACCGCTTCGATCATGGCGTGGTCACCTGTGCTTTCCTTGGGAGCCGTGGTCCTGGCCCGTGCTGCGCCCTGATCGCCGCCACGCCGGGTGCCACGATCGCCGGGCCGGGCCTCAAACCGCGAGCGCGCGTCGAGCATACATGACCAAACGGATCAAGTTTTTCGGGTATTCCCGAGGGCGCCGTCCAGGGGCAACTTTTTGTGCCGTTCCCCGGACCCTCCGGCACGCGGCGCCTGCCGTACCTGGCGTCTCCGTGCCGAGACCCTCCCGAAGGCAGGGTATGGCAAAGGTCGGGCCAAGCCACCCGGCTGCGAGACTGTCGTCGTGGCGAGGAGCCCCGACTACGCGGTGAACCTGGTCGTCGAGGGTCAAGAGTGCCTGGTGGTCGGCGGCGGCGAGGTGGCCGCCCGCAAGGTCGAAGGCCTCACCACCTGCGGCGCCCGGGTCACCGTCGTGGCACCCCGGACCGTCCCGGCGATCGACCGCGTGGCCCAGGCGCCGGCGGGCGGATCTGGGGCGGTGACGGTCGAGCACCGCCCCTACCGGGAGGGCGAGGCCGGGAGGTTCCGCCTGGTGGTGACCGCAACCGGGGTCCGCGAGGTGGACCGGGCGGTGGCACGGGACGCCCGTGCGGCGGGGGTCTGGGTCAACAGTGCCGACGACGCCGACGCCTGCAGCTTCCTGCTCCCCTCCGTCCACCGGGAGGGGCCGGTCACGGTGGCCGTATCAACGGGCGGCGCCAGCCCGGCCCTCGCGGCGTGGCTGCGGCGCCGGCTGGCTCGGGAGGTCGGGCCCGCCGTGGCCACGATGGCCGACCTGCTCGACGAGGCGCGGCGGGCCGTTCGGGCGGAGGGGCGGTCGACCGAGGACGTCGACTGGAAGGCGGTCCTCGACGGGGCGTTCCCCGAGCTCGTGGCGGCCGGTGATCTCGCCGGCGCGAGGGCCGTGCTGCGCTCGGTCACGGCGCGGCCGGGTGACAAGGCCCGTCCCTAGGGACGGGCGAACATGATGGCCATGGCCACCACCAGGAGGAGCAGCATGGCGGAGGCCGTCAACCAGGCCGAGCGGCAGGTGGACGCGACGCCGGTGCCCCTCTCCCCGCCGGCGCTCCGGGACACCGCCTCCTGCAGCCGGCGCTCGAGCGGCCAGAGGAGCCCCTCGCCGAGCCCGATCACCACGACCCAGAGCGTCAGCCCGATCATCACCCAGCCCTGCCCCAGCCCGTAGGCGCCCTTCGAGGCCCCGAGGAGCGCGAACCCGAAGACCGGCACCCCGTAGAGGACCCGGGCCGCCCAGTTGAACCCGGGCGTGTAGTAGCGGCGGAGCGACACGGGCGCCTCCGAGCCGGCCGGCAGCGCGCCGAGCCGCCACGCCTGGGTGCCGCTCACCACCACGGCGCCGATCCCGACGAGGGCGCAGGCGCCGTGGAACAGCAGGAGCAGATCGAAGCCGGCGCCGGTCGGCTGGCCGGTGTGCGAGATCGCCGCCGTCGATACGAGCGGCTGGCCGAGCACCGGACCATCTTCTCGCGAACGCCGTTTGGACCGCACACCGGAGCCGGCCCCAAGGCGACGGGCGCGCGACGAGCGTCCGACCGGGAGACGATCGGCGCACCAAGGCGTACCCATCGCCCGTGAGCAGGGGCGCGGTGACGCGTGAGCGAGTCGCCGGAGCGGTACCGTGGTGACAGCAGTCCCAGATGGGGGAGGAAGAGGTCACGGGCAAGATGGCCACGAGTGAGCCCACCAGTGAGCAGAGCAATCAACTTCGGCTCGATCCGCTCTCGGGGCGGTGGGTCGTCGTCAGCACCGGGCGAGCCCAGCGCCCCGCTGCCTTTATGGAGCGGTCGGAGCAGGTGCAGGAGGACACCAGCCGTCCCTGCCCGTTCTGCCCGGGCAACGAGGAGGAGTCCCCGCCGGCTCTCGAGACCTACGGACCGAGCGGCGGCTGGCTCGTGCGCGTCGTGCCCAACGCGTACCCGGCATTCTCCGGCGACATCCCCTTCGTGGTCACCAACCGGGGCCCCGTGTTCACCCAGGCCACGGCCGGGGGCATCCACGAGGTGCTCGTGCTCTCGCCCGACCACGCGGCCTCGTGGTCGATGCTCACCGAGGAGCAGACCGGCCTCGTGATGGCGGCGGTCCGCGACCGCATCGACGAGCACTCCCAGCTGCCCCACCTCCGCTACAGCCAGGCCATCGTCAACTCGGGCCGTGAGGCGGGCGCTTCGATCGAGCACCCGCACGCCCAGCTGCTCGGCATGTGCTTCGTGCCCCGGGAGATCGCCGAGGAGCGTGCGCGCTTCGTGCGCTTCGCGGGCGGGTGCCTCCTCTGCACGACGATGGACGCCGAGATCGCCTCCGGCGTGCGCGTGATCCTGGCGGACGAGCAGGTGGTCGTGGTCTGTCCGTTTTGGAGCGCCTCCCCCTACGAGATGCTCGTCATCCCGCGCCACCACGGCCCCCACCTCCACCGTGCGAGCACCGAGGACCTCGTCGCCGTCGGGCGCGCCGTGCGCACCGCGCTCGGCAACATGCGCGAGTGCATCGGCGACGTCGCCTACAACCTCGTCTTCCACTCCGCCCCTTACCGCGCCGGCGACCCCTACCACTGGCATGTCCACATCTTCCCGAAGGCCACCACCCGGGCGGGCTTCGAGATGGGCACGGGGGTGGCCATCAACATCGTGGCCCCCGAGCACGCCGCCGAGGCGCTGCGGGTGGGCGTCCTCACCGGCTGACCGGGCAACCGGCGACCCCCAGATCGGCTACCCGAGGAAGGGTGCCGCCACCTCGTCGATCAACCGCAGGTCGAGGGTCTTCGGCGCCGAGACGGCGTCGGCCAGGGGGACCACCACGATCTCGCCGGCCTGCAGGGCCACCATCGAGTCGAACCGCCCCTCCCGGATGGCACGGACCGCCGCCACCCCGAAGCGGGTGGCGAGCACCCGGTCCCAGGCCGTCGGGGTCCCGCCGCGCTGGATGTGCCCGAGCGTGGTGAAGCGGGTCTCGTAGCCGGTCTGCTCCTCGATCTGCTCCGCCAGCCAGGCGCCGATGCCACCGAGGCGGACGTGCCCGAACTGGTCGAGCTGCGAGGATCCGGGCGACCCGGTGGTCGAGCCGTCGGGGCCGTCTTTCGGAAGGGCGCCCTCGGCGACCACGACGATCGATGAGAACTGGCCGCGCCGGTGCCGCTCCCGGAGGCGGTCGCAGAGCCGGTCGAGGTCGAAGGGGATCTCGGGCACGAGGATCTCGGCGGCGCCTCCGGCGATCCCCGAGTGGGCGGCGATCCATCCGACGTGGCGGCCCATGACCTCGCACACCATCACCCGGTGATGGGACTCGGCGGTGGTCCGCAGCCGATCGATCGCCTCCGTGGCGATCTGGACCGCGGTGTCGAAGCCGAACGTCACCTCGGTTGCCGAGAGGTCGTTGTCGATGGTCTTGGGCACACCCACCACCGGCACGCCGAGCTGCGCGAGCCGGTGGGCGGCGCCCAGGGTGTCCTCGCCGCCGATCGCGACCAGCGCCTCCACCCCTCGGCGGGACAGGGTCGCGAGCACGCGCTCGTGTCCGCCGTCGACGGCCGTCGGGTTGGTGCGCGACGTGCCGAGGATGGTCCCTCCGAGAATGTGGACGTCCCGGCACACCTCGGCATCGAGCGGGAACGCGTCGTCGTCGATCACGCCTCGCCACCCGTCACGGAAGCCGATGACCTCGTCACCGTCCCGCGCCGCGCTGAGCACCACGGCACGGATCGCGGCGTTGAGCCCCGGGCAGTCGCCTCCACCGGTCAGCACTCCGATGCGCATTGTCCCTCCGGACGGTCAGAGCGCCGGCCGGCCGGGTTCCCGCTCCCGGCTCAACCGCGCCACCAGCTGGTCGATGACGGAGCGGTCCGCAGGCATCAGCTCCTCGATGCCCGGGGTGTCACGGTACCCGCGCAACAGGGCCGCCGCGTTCCGACGCTCCCAGGCCTCGCCGAGAGCCGTGGCGCCGAGCCGACCGGTCGGGTCCCGCACCTGGGCCGCCTCCTGGGCCACGTCACGGAACGACCGCACCATGTCACCTACGTCGGCGAGCGGCGTGCGCAGCACCGGCGTGCCGGTGTGCGGGTCGCACCCTCCGGGCATCGTGTCCTGCAGGACCCAGCCCTGGTCCGATCGTGCCGTCCGGCGCAGACGAAAATCGCCGTGGGTCCGCAAGATGGGTGCGACGAGCGACCCGGGGACCCCCGGAGTCGCCGGCTCGTCGCCCGGCAGGTCGATCTCGCCGAGCTCGGATCCAAAGGCTCCGGCGAGCGCCAGGTGCATCCTCGCCGCCATCGTGCCGAGCGCCTCGGCCTCGGGGGCGAAGTCACCTCCCGCCTGATCGGGCGACAGGCCCGAGGCGTAGAGGTCGCGCAACGAGGTGAGAGCGACCGCGTCCCCCGGCGCGCTGCCGACGATGACCTCCTGGACGATCCCGAGATCCCGCCCGCCGCGTCGCCAGATGGCCACCGGTGCCGGCAGGTGGTTGAAGCCGGCCTCGTCGAGCGCCGTGAGGAGGGCGACGCCGGGGTGGCTCCCCTCGTAGGGCCAGGGGAACGCCGTCAGGCTCCAGCGCTCGTCGAAGGAGACCTCGATGCCGTCGTCCCCGTCGGCCTGAACCGCGGCGTGGCGGAACCCGGGCTGCACGCCGACGACGGTCTCGACCGTCAAGATGGCCAGGTGGAGCTCGGCCAGCGCGTCGACAAGGACCATGTCCCGCGGCCCTTCGTCCAGGAACCCGAGGACCGGGTCGTCGCCGCTGCGCAGTGCCTGGAGGGGCGTATCCGGCTCACAGAGCCCGACGACGGCGTGCGCCGGTCGGTCGTCGATCGTGGCGGACACCCCCCACAGCTCCGCCTCGCCGAGCCGCAAGGGCTCGATGGCGGTCACCTCCACCTCGCCGATCGACTCCACCCGGTCCGATTCGGGCTCGACCTGCCGATGACGCAACGCCCAGGCGCGTAGGGGTCCGCGCATCTCGGGGTGCCGCTCTTCGAGGACCACCCCGCTCACCGGGTCTAGACCCCGCCGGACTGCGGGGCGGGGGTGGGCGGGGGTTCCGAGGTGCGGCGGGCGCCGGCTCCGTCCGTGCTCCATCCGCCGATCCCGTCCACGTGGTCCTCGGCGACGAGGTCGAACCAGAGGTAGCCGTAGGGGCCGAGCGTGAGCGTGTAGGGCTCCTCGCCGATGGACGGGAAGGGCACCCGGCCGAGCAGCTCGAGCGGCGTGTGCCCGCTCCAGCCGGAGAGTTGCAGCTCGGCGGGCTGGGCGAAGCGGCTGAGGTTGTGGACGCAGAGCACGGCCTGGGGAATGCGCTCCTCGCCGACGAGATGCCCGCGCCCCCGACCGCCCGGCGAGTCCGGCGAGTCCGGCGAGTCCGGTGCGGCACCTTCGGGTCGGCCCGACCCGCCGGCTCCGCCGGATCCGTCGGATCCGTCGGCCCCCATCCGGTCGCCCCACTCGCCCCACCAACGACCCTCGGGCTCCTCGCCGGCGCCGGGCCAGCCGCCCCACTGGTCCTTCCCCCCGCGCGCCTCGACCACGTCGCCCCACCGGACGTAGGCCAGGATCGAGGGGTTGGGACAGCTGATGACGTCGAACTGCCCGACCCCGAGCACCGGGAGGCTGCGTCGCTGGCTCAGCAGCCGTTGGAGCCAGTGGAGGAAGGAGCCGGGGTTGCGCTCCTGGGACTCGACGTTCACGGACTGGTAGCCGTAGACGGGGTCCATCAACGGCGGCAGGTAGAGCTGCGCGAAGTCGGCACGCGAGAACCCCGCGTTGCGGTCCGGGGTCCACTGCATGGGCGTGCGGACCGAGTCGCGGTCGCCGAGGTAGATGTTGTCGCCCATGAGGAGCTCGTCGCCGTAGTAGATGACCGGGCTCCCCGGCATCGACAGCAGCAGGGCGTAGAGCAGCTCGGCCAGTCGCCGGTCGCCGTCGAGCAGCGGCGCCAGGCGGCGCCCGATCCCCATGTGGCGCTTCATGCGGGGATCCTTCGCGTACTCGGTGAAGAGGTAGTCGCGCTCCTCGTCGCTCACCTTCTCGAGCGTGAGCTCGTCGTGGTTGCGCAGGAAGATGGCCCACTGGCAGCCGTCGGGCACGTCGGGGGTCTGCGCCAGGATCTCGGTGACCGGGTACCGCTGCTCCTGGCGCACCGCGGCGAAGAGCCGGGGCATGAGGGGGAAGTGGAAGCACAGGTGGCACTCGTCGCCGTCGCCGTAGTAGTCGGCCACGTCGGACGGCCAACCGTTGGCCTCCGCCAGGAGTATCCGGCCCGGGTACCCGGCGTCCATCTCCTTGCGGATGCGCTTGATGAAGGTGTGGGTCTCGGGAAGGTGCTCCCCCGCCGTGCCGTCTCGCTGGAACAGGTAGGGCACGGCGTCGAGCCGGAACCCGTCGAAGCCGAGGTCCAGCCAGAAGCGGACCACCTCGAGCATGGCCTCGCACACCTCGGGGTTGTCGTAGTTGAGGTCCGGCTGGTGCGAGTAGAAGCGGTGCCAGTAGTACTGCTGCCGGGTGTCGTCCCACGTCCAGTTGGACCGCTCGACGTCCTGGAACACGACGCGGGCCTCGGGCCACCGCTGGTCGTCGTCGTTCCAGACGTACCAGTCGGCCCGGGGGTTGTCCCGGCTCGATCTCGACTCGATGAACCAGGGATGCTGATCGCTCGTGTGGTTCATCACCAGGTCCCCGATGACGCGGATGCCCCGCCCGTGCGCGTCCTCGAGCAGTCCCACGAGGTCGCCCAGCGTCCCGTAGCCGGGGTGCACGTTGTAGAAGTCGCTGATGTCGTACCCGCCGTCGCGGAGGGGCGAGGGGTAGAAGGGCAGGAGCCAGAGGCAGTCGACCCCCAGCCACTCGAGGTAGTCGAGCTTCTGCCGCAGGCCGGCGAGGTCGCCCGAGCCGTCGTTGTTGGCGTCGTAGAAGCCCTGGAGGTAGACCTCGTAGAAGACCGCCCGGCGGTACCAGTGGACCGAGGGGTCGAAGGGCCGGCCGTCCGGCGGGAAGGGCACCTGGGCCATCAGCGGTTCAAGTCCTCCAGGCGGGCCAAGAGCTCATCGGCGGCATCGTAGGGATCGAGGCCCCCCTCGAGCAGGTCGCGGCGCACGTCGGAGGATGTCGGGTCGGCGAACAGCGCGTCGAGGCGCTCCGCCAGCGTGGCGGCGAGCACGCCACGAACCGTCGCCTCGAGCCGCGCGCCCCGGCGCTCCTCGAGCAGACCGCTGTCGTCGAGGAAGTGGCGATGCAGGCCGACGGCCCGCCACAGGTCGTCCACCCCCTCGCCCGTCGTGGCCACCGTCTCGACGATCGGTGGTCGCCACGGACCGCTCACCGAGAGGTCGAGCATCTGCTCCAGGTCCCGCCGGGTCTCGCGGGCCCCGGGCCGATCGGCCTTGTTGATGGCGAAGATGTGGGCGATCTCGAGGAGCCCGGCTTTGTTCGCCTGCACCGAGTCGCCCCATCCGGGGTTGACGGTCACGACGGTCGTGTCGACAGCCCCAGCCACTTCCACCTCCACCTGGCCTACCCCGACCGTCTCCACGATCACCAAGGGAAAGCCCACCGCCCCCAGCACCCTTACCGTGTCGGGCACCGCGAGCGCCAATCCGCCGAGGTGGCCCCTGCTGGCCATCGAGCGCACGTAGACGGCCGGATCGGTCGCGTGCTCCTGCATGCGGACGCGGTCACCGAGTATGGCGCCCCCGGTCAACGGCGACGAGGGGTCGATCGCCAGCACCGCCACCTCGTCGATGTCGCCCTCGTGGCCACGACCCTCGGCGGGCCACCCCCGCCGGGCCCGGCCGACGACGCTGCTCGTGAGCGTCGACTTGCCCGATCCCGGTGCGCCGGTCAGGCCGATGGTGTACGGCACCGCCGTCCGGTACGCCGAGCGGGTCAGCGAACGCATGGGGCCCCCGCCCCGCTCGATGACCGAGATCAGCCGGGCCAGCGCGAGCCGGTCACCGTTGCGAGCCTTCGTGAGCAATTCCTCGGGGTCGTGACCCGACTGCTGCGGGCGACCGCTGCTCAAATCCTCGTCACCTGGGCCCCGAGAGCGCGCAGCCCGGCGTCGAGCGCGGGGTACCCACGGTCGACGTGGCGCGCCCCGGAGACCTCGGTCTCGCCCTCCGCGACCAGGCCGGCGAGCACGAGGGCGGCGCCGGCCCTCAGGTCCGACGCCCGCACGGGCGCCCCGGACAGCCTCGGCGCGCCCCGCACGATGGCGTGATGACCCTCGGTGCGGATGTCGGCCCCCATGCGGCGCAGCTCCTCCACGTAGCGGAACCGCCCGGCGAAGAGGTTCTCGGTCACGATGCTCACGCCGTCGGCCACGGCGAGCATGGTGACGAGCAGGGGCTTGTAGTCGGTGGCGACGCCGGGGTAGGGCAGTGTGGCGACGTCGACCGAGGTGAGCCGGCCGGAGAAGGCGATCCGCAGACCGTCGGGCGTCTGCTCGATGACGGGGCCCATCTCGGCGAGCTTGCGCAGGAGCATGTCCATGTGGTCGGGCCGGGCGTCCTCGACCACGACCTCCCCGCCCGCCAGGCCGACCGCGGCGAGATACGTGGCCGCGACGACCCGGTCGGGGATGACCCGGTGGTCGGCCGGCGAGAGCTCCTCCACGCCCTCGATCTCGATGCGCGAGGTCCCGCTGCCCCGGACGAGGGCGCCCATGGAGTTGAGGCAGGCCGCGAGGTCGCACACCTCGGGCTCCCGGGCGGCGTTCTCGATGACGGTCGTGCCCTTGGCCAGGACGGCGGCCATCATCAGGTTGTCCGTGGCGGTGTGGCTCGGGTACTCGAGCACGACGCGCTGCCCGATCAGGCGATCGGCCGGCGTGCCGGCGGCAACCCGGCCCTCGACGAAGCCGTGCTGCGTCTCGAAGGACACCCCGAAGGCCTCGAGACCGTTGATGTGGAAGTTGATCGGCCGTTCGCCGAAGTCGTCGCCACCGGGCACCGAGACCCGGGCGTGGCCACAGCGCGCCAGGAGGGGTCCGAGCACCACGAAGGAGGCCCGCATGCGCTCGACCAGCTCGTAGGGGGCCTCGGGGACGAGGTCGCCCGGAGCGGGGCTGTCGATCACCAGGGCGTCGTCGTGGTGGAACACCCGTGCCCCCAGCGCCTCGAGCAGTTCGGCCATGTGGTCCACGTCGGAGATGCGGGGCACGTTGCGCAGCACGTGGCGGCCCTCGGCGAGCAGGCAGGCCACCATGAGCTTGAGGACCGAATTCTTGGCCCCACCTGCCCGGATGGTTCCGTGCAAGGGGCCGTTGGGTCTCACCAGGAAGCGGTCCACGGGCACCAGTATGGCGGCCCGGCGGTACCCGCTCGGGGAGCCCGGGTGAGACCCCCGCGAGTCCCGCCCCGGAGCGGGTCTCCCAACCGGTATCTTCGTCCGGCGTGACCTCGCCACAGGCCCCCGATCGGAACCTCGCCATGGAGCTCGTGCGGGTGACCGAGGCCGCCGCCATGGCCGCCAGCCGCTGGATGGGCCGCGGCGACAAGGAGGGGGCGGACAACGCGGCCGTCAACGCCATGCGGGTGGTGCTCTCGACGGTCTCCATGGACGGGATCGTGGTGATCGGCGAGGGCGAGAAGGACAACGCACCGATGCTCTACAACGGCGAGCGCATCGGCGACGGCTCGCCCCCGGAGACCGACATCGCCGTCGACCCCATCGACGGCACGACGCCCACGTCCCTCGGTCGGGGTGGCGCCCTGGCGGTGATCGCCGTCTCCGAGCGCGGCACCATGTTCAACCCCGGCCCCTGCGTCTACATGGAGAAGCTGGCGGTGGGACCCCGCGGGCGGGGCCTCGTGGACATCACCCGGCCCCCGAGCGAGAACCTCGAGACGTTGGCCAAGGCCCTCGGACACCGGCCTCGCGACCTGACCGCCGTGATCCTCGACCGTCCCCGCCACGCGGACCTCATCCAGGAGGTGCGCTCGACCGGTGCCCGCATCCGGCTCATCACCGACGGCGACGTGGCGGGTGCCATCGCCACCGGCTGGCCGGACTCCGGGGTCGACATCCTCTTCGGGATCGGCGGCACACCGGAGGGCGTCCTCGCCGCCGCCGCCCTGAAGGCCCTGGGCGGGGAGATCCAGGGTCGCCTGTGGCCGAGGGACGAGGACGAGCGGCTGGCCGCCCTCCAGGCCGGCTACGACCTCGACTCGGTGCTCACGACCGACGACCTCGTGCGCGGCGACAACTGCTTCTTCGCCGCCACGGGCGTGACCGACGGCGAGCTGCTGCGCGGCGTGCGCTACCACGACGAGGGTGCCACGACCCAGTCGCTCGTGATGCGGTCCCGCTCGGGCACGCGCCGCCGGATCGACGCCGTGCACTCCCTGGACAAGCTGGCGGAGTACAGCTCCATCGAGTTCGGGTGAGGATCTCCGACTCGCGGGTCCGCCTCGGGGCGGGCCTGCTCCTCGCCGGCGTGGCGGCCCTGGCCGCCTCGTGCAGCTCGAGCTCGTCGACGAACGGCACCACGACCACGTCGACGACTTCCACGACGACGCCCGCGTCGACGTCGACCTCCGTCGGCCTCGACGACCTCCACCTCCGGCGCCACGACGACCACGTCACGATCCACCACGACGACCACCTCGGCCACCGCCAGCCGGTGCACGACGGCGCAACTGCACGTCTCGGTCATCGGCGGCGGCGCGGCGGCCGGCAACGTGAGCGCGGTGATCGGGTTCGTCAACACCGGGTCGAGCGCGTGCACCCTCAGCGGCTACCCGGGCGTCGCCGCACTCAACGCGCAGGGCCAGCAGGTCGCCCAGGCCCAGCGCGTCCCGAGCGGCATGCTGGGCGGCCTGCACAACGGGAGCACCACTCCCCCTCTCGTGACCTTGAGCGCCGGGCAGACGGCATCCGCCGCGGTCGAGGGCAGCGACATGCCGAGGGACACGGCAACCAGCTGCACGTACTACCCGTCCTTTCTGGTGACGCCGCCCAACGAGACGCACTCGGTCAGCGTCGCGGCAAGCACCGGGGGCTCGGGATCGAGTCAGGGCTTTCCCGGTTGCGCACCGATCACCGTGAACCCGGTGGTGCCGGGGTCCTCGGGCAGCCTCGGCTGAGCTCGGCCGTCCCCGCCGGGGTTCGACCGTGGAGGTCCGTGAGGGCCGTCAGGTCGAGCTGGCGTCCTCGCCCCGTGCGACCCTGAGCCGGACCTCGGCCCGCTGGAGAGCGCCCTGGGCCTCGGAGAGCTCGACGTCCGGCGCGGCGGGGTGGGCCTCCGACTCTTCCGTCGGTCGCGGCGCCTCGCTGCGCCCCGCCGCGGCCTCCAGCTCGGTCACCCGGGCCTCGGCCTCCGCCTTGGCCCGCTCGGCGCGATCGGTGTCGATGTCGTCGGCCAGCTCGGCGACGCCCGCCAGCAGGCGCACCGTGGTTCCCCGATCGCCCGTCTCGGGCGGACCATCTCTCGGCGTGTCGGCGCCGGCGTGGGCGCCGTCTCGCGCCTCGCGCAGCTGTGCGACCCGCATCGACTCGCCGGCCCCCTCGGTGGCGGTCGCGCCCGCACCCGTGTCCACCTGCAGGTAACCGCCGTGGACGGCCAGGCGCACCGGATCGCCCTCGGGCTGGTCCACTCGCACGGGGCCTGCGGCCACGTCGGTCACGAGCGGGGTGTGGCCCGGGAGGATGGTGAGGTCGCCGTCGGAGCTGCGCAGGACGACGGCCTGTGCCGGTCCCGAGAACAGCGACTGCTCGGGCGTCACCACCTCGACGGTCATGGCCGGATCAGCCATCAGGCGCCCTGCTCGAGGCCGTGCGCCTTCTCGCGGACCGCCTCGACGCCGCCGACGTTCAAGAAGGCCTGTTCGGGCAAGTCGTCGAGCTCGCCGTCCACGAGGGCCTCGAAGGACTCGACGGTCTCGTCCACCGGGACGAACACGCCGGGCACGCTCGTGAAGACCTCGGCGACGAAGAAGGGCTGCGAGAGGAACCGCTGGATCTTGCGCGCCCGGTTGACCGTCACCCGGTCCTCCTCCGAGAGCTCGTCGAGGCCGAGGATGGCGATGATGTCCTGGAGCTCCCGATAGCGCTGGAGCACCTCCTGCACCCGCCGTGCGACGTTGTAGTGGCGGTCCCCCACGACGTCGGGGGAGAGGATGTTGGAGGTGGACGAGAGGGGATCGACCGCCGGGTAGATGCCGAGAGCGGCGATCTGGCGCGACAGCTCCGTCGTGGCGTCGAGGTGGGTGAAGGTGGTGAACGGCGCCGGGTCCGTGTAGTCGTCCGCGGGCACGTAGACGGCCTGCAGCGAGGTGATGGACCTGCCCCGCGTGGACGTGATCCGCTCCTGGAGCTCGCCCATCTCGTCGGCCAGGGTGGGCTGGTAGCCGACCGCGGACGGCATCCTGCCGAGCAGCGTCGAGACCTCGGAGCCGGCCTGCACGAAGCGGAAGATGTTGTCGACGAAGAGCAGCACGTCCTGGTTCTGCACGTCCCGGAAGTACTCGGCCATCGTGAGGGCCGCCAGCCCGACCCGGAGGCGGACCCCCGGCGGCTCGTCCATCTGCCCGTAGACGAGTGCGGCCTTCTCGATGACGCCCGACTCCTGCATCTCGAGCCAGAGGTCGGTGCCCTCCCGGGTGCGCTCGCCGACGCCGGCAAAGACCGAGACACCCCCGTGCTGGGTGGCCACCCGGTGGATCATCTCCTGGATGAGCACCGTCTTGCCCACGCCGGCCCCACCGAACAGCCCGATCTTGCCGCCCTGCACGTAGGGCTCGAGCAGGTCGATGACCTTGATCCCGGTCTCGAACATGATCGAGCGGGGCTCCAGGGTGTCGAAGTCCGGGGCCGGGCGGTGGATCTCCCAGCGCTCCGCCACCTCCCCGATGTCGTCGGTGTCGAGGGGCTCGCCCAAGACGTTGAAGACGTGGCCGAGCACGACGTTGCCGACCGGCACCGTCATGCCCTGACCGGTGTTGCGCACCGGCGCGCCCCGCTCGAGCCCGTCGGTGGGTCGCATGCAGATGCAGCGCACCCTGCCGCCACTGATCTGCTGGGCCACCTCGGCGACCACGGTGACCTTCTGACCCTCGAGCTCGAGGTCGAGCTCGAGGGCGGTGTTGATCTCGGGCAAGGCGTGAGGTGGAAACTCGACGTCCACGACCGGACCCGCGATCGCGACGACGCGCCCGTCCTCGAGTTTGGCCGAGCCCTCGGAACGCTCGGGTGCGGTGATGGTCATTGCCTCAAACTCCCTTCGATTGGCGGAGCGCCTCTGCCCCGCCGACGATCTCCATGATCTCCGTGGTGATGGCGTCCTGGCGCGCCCGGTTCATGACCCTGGTCAAGTTGGTGATGAGGTCGTCGGCATTCTCCGTGGCCGACGCCATGGCCCGCTGCTGGGCCGTGAAGAACGCCGCCGCGCCCTCGAGGAGGGCGGAGAAGATCTCGGACTCGACGGCGCGCGGCCCGAGGCTCTCGAGCAGGGTCTCGACGTCCGGCTCGAACTCCGTGTAGCCCTGCCGCTCTTGGATGGCGGGAACCGGCGGCCCGGCGTAGACGGGCTTGGACCCCTCGTCACCGTCGGGCTCCTCCGGCTGCGCCGTCGGGTCCGGGATCGGCAGCAGCTGCTCGGTCTGCGCCCGCTGGATGCCGGCGGAGATAAAGCGAGTGGACACCATCAGCAGCTGGTCTACCTCTCCGCGCACGAAGGGTGCGGAGACCGCGGCCGACACCCTCCTCGCGTCCGCAAAGGTGGGGCGATCGGTGAAGCCGGTGAAGGCCTGCTCCACCTCGATCCCTCGGAAGCGCAGGTAGGGCGGCCCCCGTCGCCCGACGACGAAGATCCGGGGCTCGGCTTCGCGGGCCCGGAGGTCCCGGACCAGCCGCTCGGTCGCCCGCAGGGTGGCGGAGTTGTAGGGCCCGCAGAGGCCCCGGTCGGACACGATTACGAGGACGGCGACCGACCGAGGGGAGTCGGGCGACCCGAGCAGCTTCGCAGCGGCCTCGGGGTCGCCGAGCGCCGCCTCGACGACGACGCGCGCCATCCCCTCCCGGAACGGCCGGTTGGTCACGATCCGAGACTGGGCCCGGACGATCTGCGACGCAGCGATGAGCTCCATCGCCCGGGTGATCTTCTTGGTCGACTGGACCGTGCGGATCCGCCTCCGCAGCGCCCGTTCCTGACCTCCCGCCATCGATCAGCCCACTCGGTCGGCCGAGCCGGTGTCGAACCCGTCGAGGAAGGCCTGCAGTGCCTTGTCGATGGCGGCGACCTCCGGCAGGTTGCCGGTGGAGCGGATGGTCTGGAGGATCTCCGGGTGGTTGGCACGGAAGTACTCGCGCATCTCGTGCTCGAAGCGGCGCACCTCGGAGACGGGGACGGTGTCGGTCCAACCGTTGGTCCCCGCGTAGATCACGAGCACCTGCTCCTCGACCGGTACGGGAGACTGCGGCGGTTGCTTGAGGAGCTCGGTCAGGCGGTAGCCGCGGTCGAGCTGTGCCTGGGACACCTTGTCGAGCTCCGAGCCGAACGTGGCGAAGGCCTCGAGCTCGCGGAACTGCGCCAGATCGATCTTGAGCGTCCCGGAAACCTGCTTCATGGCTTTGACCTGGGCGCTCCCGCCGACACGGCTCACCGAGTTGCCCACGTTGATGGCGGGCCGGACCCCGGCGTAGAAGAGGTCCGACTCCAAGAACACCTGCCCGTCGGTGATGGAGATCACGTTGGTCGGGATATAGGCGGAGATGTCCCCGGCCTTGGTCTCGATGATGGGCAGCGCCGTGAGCGATCCGCCACCCTTGGCGTCGGAGAGCTTGGCGGCGCGCTCGAGGAGCCGGCTGTGCAGGTAGAAGACGTCCCCGGGGTAGGCCTCGCGGCCGGGCGGCCGACGCAGCAGGAGGGCGATCTGCCGGTACGCCTCGGCCTGCTTGGAGAGGTCGTCGTAGATGATGAGGGCGGCGTCGCCGTTTTCCATCCAGTGCTGCCCCATGGCGCACCCCGAGTAGGGGGCGAGGTACTTGAAGGGTGCCGGATCGCCCGCCGAGGCGACCACGACCACGGTGTACTCGAGCGCCTGGTGCTCCTCGAGCACGCTCACTGTCTGCGCGATGGAGGAGCCCTTCTGGCCGATCGCCACGTAGATGCACTTGACGCCCTGGCCACGCTGGTTGATCACGGTGTCGATGGCCACGGTCGTCTTGCCGGTCTTGCGGTCGCCGATCAGCAGCTCGCGCTGGCCCCGGCCGATCGGCGTCATCGCGTCGATGGCCTTTATGCCGGTCTGGAGGGGTTCGCTGACCGGCTGGCGGCTGACGATCCCCGGGGCCTGCACCTCGAGACGCCGACGCTCCTCGGTCGCGATCGGACCCTTGCCGTCGATGGGCTCGCCGAGTGCGTTGACCACCCTCCCCAGGAGGGCGTCGCCGACAGGTACGGAGAGAATCCGACCGGTGGCCCGGACCACCTGTTCCTCGTCGAGGTGGTCGACATCGCCCAGGACGACGGCGCCGATGCTCTCCTCGTCGAGGTTGAGCGCGAGGCCGAGGGTCCCGTCCTCAAACTCGAGGAGCTCGTTGACGGCCGCCTTGGGCAGGCCGGAGACCCGGGCGATGCCGTCGCCCACCTCCATCACCCGCCCGATCTGCTCGGCCCCGACGGCCGGCGTGTACTCCTCGACGTGGCGCTGGAGGGCAGCGGTGATCTCCGATGCGTCGATGGTCAGCTCAGTCATCCTCGTGCTCCCTCTGGTCCCGAGCCGTCTGGCTCGGCTCTCGCACCCCGGTTCGGTGCTCCAACTTTCGATTCCTCCCATCCTCCGGGCTGGAGGTGCTCCCGGAGCCGCTCGAGCCGGCCACGGGCGCTGGCGTCGACCTGAAGGTCACCGATCTGCACGACGGCGCCGCCGATGAGCTCCGGATCGATGGTCACCTCGAGATCGACGGGCGCCCCCGCCACTCGTCCCAGGGACTCCGAGAGCCGCCGTTGCTGGGCCTCGTCGATGTCGCGGGCAGCCTTGACCCTGGCGACCCGCCAGCCCCGGGCGGCCGCGGTCTGGTCCACCAGCCACTCGAGCGTCCCGACGATGTCTCGGGGTCGGCCCGCGCTGACCACGTAGTCGACCAGGCGAAGGGTGGCGGGCGCCACCTTCTCCCCGATGAGGTCGCCCACGACCTCTCGGCGGAGGCCGCTCGGGAGGTCGGAGTTCGTGAGGGCGTTGCGGAGGGGCGTCGTGGCCTCGACCGTCCTCGCAAAACGGAAGAGCGCGTCCTCCATCTCCTCGAGGTCACCCGCCGAGAGCTCCTCGTCGAGGGCGGTCGCATAGCCACCGATGCGTCGTCGCGAGGCGGCCCGCCCGAGGAGCGACGGCGCGCCTCGGGGCCCGGAGGCGGCGCGGGAGACCTCCAGGGCCATCCAGGAGAGGGTCTCGACCACCTCGGGGGCTGGAGCCGCGAAGACCGCGTACCCGACCGCACGGCGCGTGAGGTCCGAGACCCTTTGCTGGAGCAGGTCGTCGGTGACCGCCCGCCGGGCGCGGGGCGTGATCGCCGTGTCGGTGAGGGCCGAACGCAGCTGGCGGTTGCCCGACACCAGGGCGGCGACGGCCGCGGTCTGCTCGGCCATGGCGCGGACCTCGTCGTCGCTCGCGCCCTCCACCAGCGCGTCCAGGTAGCCCTCGATGCTCGGGTTCACGACCGGCTGCCGGCTCCGCTGCGCTGTCCGGTCCCACCCGCCGAGTCGGCCTCGGAGACGACCGCGGCGATGGCCTCGTCGATCAGGTCGCGGTGCGCCTGCGGGTCCACCTCGCGGCCGATGATGGCCTCGACCACTCCGATGACCATCTCTCCCAGGTGCTCGGTGGCCTCGGCGACGGCTCGCTGACGAGCCAGCTCGATCTCCGCCTCGGCAGTGGCGACCAGCCGCTGGTACTCCTCCTCGCCGCGGGCATGCGCCTCGCCACGGACCTGCTCGGCGGTGCGATTGGCCTGGGCGACCAGCTCCCGTGCTTGCCGGCGCGCCTCTTCGAGGACCGCCCGGCGCTCGGCGTCAGCCGCCTCGGCGTCGCTCTGGGCCTGCTGCGCGGCCTCGAGCTCCCGGCGGACCCGCTCGCGCCGCTCGTCGAGGACGACGTTCAGGCGGGGCAGGCCGACCTTGGCGACCACCGCGAGGATGATCACGAAGCAGATCAGCTCGATGATGAACGTGCCGTTGGGGATGAGGAAATTGCTCGACGCGATCATGCCCGTCGGGACCTCCGTGTCGTTGTGCGGCTGCGCTGGAGCCGCTCGTTGTCGTTGGCGTGTGCGCCGCTCATGCCACTCGCGTGAGGACCGCTCACGCCTTCTTGTAGAGGGAGAAGACGAAGAGCGCGGTGAAGGCCAGGTTGATGAAGTACATGGCCTCCACCAGGCCGACCGTCAGGAACATGATGGTGAAGAGGCGTCCCTGGGCCTCCGGCTGGCGAGCCACACCGGCGATGGTCTGGCTGCCGGCGAGGCCGTCGCCGATGGCCGCTCCGACGGCGCCGCCGCCCATGAGCAGGCCGCCACCGATCATGGCGCCCGCCAGGGCGGTGGCGCTTGCACTAGTTCCCGCAGTGGCCATTGCTGCTGTCTCCTTTTTTATCTCTGTAGCTGGTGTCTGGGTAGCTGTCTGGCTGTATTGCTGTCGTTGCTGGGTATTGGGTCGAGGTCGTCATCAGGCCGGTGAAGCCCGCGATCAGTGCGCCTCCTGCGGCGGACTCATGGCGGTGTCGAAGTACAGGATGGTGAGCAGGGCGAAGATGAAGGCCTGGATGGGCCCGATGAGGAAGACGTCGAAGATCTTCCACAGCGGGTTGAGGATGATGACCAAGATGTTGCCGATCGGGATGTGTCCGAGCTCCCACACTCCGAGCGCCGCGATGAGCGTGAGCATCAGCGTGCCGGCGAGGAGGTTCCCAAAGAGTCGGAGGGCCAACGTGATCGGGCGGGCGATCTCCTCGATCAGGTTGATGAACAGGTTGAACGGCAGCAGCCAGACCGGGAAGGGATGGAACAGGTAGTGGCCCGCGTAGGCCTTGATCCCCCAGTAGCGGACCCAGGTGATGTGGACCAGCACGATGACGAAGAGGGCGAGCGCCAGCGTCAGGTTGATGTCGCCCGTCGGCGCCCCGAGCCACTCGTAGTGGGCCCCGATGCCGAACAGCTCGAAGGCATTGCACACGAGGATGAAGACGAACAGCGTGATGGCGAGGGGCACGACCGACAGCCCCCGCTCGCCGACGGAGCCCTCGATCTGGCGGGTCACGGCCTCGTTTCCGAGCTCCCACACCATCTGGAACTTGCTCGGGACGCCGGAGGTGGACCGCCGTCGGAGGTAGATCGCCATGGCGCAGACGATGGCCCCGGCCACGAGCGTCGCCCAGACCGTGTCGAGGTTGATGGTCAGCGGGCCGAGCTTGACCTGGTAGTGCTCGCCGACGGAGATGTCCGTGCCGAGGAACGGCATGAGATGGAAGCCGAACAGCATGTGGTCAGCCATCCCCTCTCGGCCGGGCGGTGCCGTCGATCACGTGCTCCGAAGACCCCGCCGCGTCCTCGCCCGGGCCGGCGGCCGCCTCGCGGGCGGAGTGCCACATCGAGCGGGTGACGTTGCCGAGGAGGAGCATCTGGAACACGGCCAGGCCCCCGAGGACACCGAATCCGAGCCCGTAGTTCAGGAAGAGGAGGCCGATCGTGATCACCGAGATGACGGCCAGCCGGCTGAGCGTGTTCATGGCGAGCGGCCGGCGCTTGTTCTCGTCGGCCCGCTTGCCCACCTTGACCACGGAGGCCGTGATCAGGCGAAAGTTGAGGATGCCGAGGCCGAGGCCGATGCAGGCACCGACGCCGACCAGCGGGTAGCCGACCAGGAGGCTGAGTCCCAGGGCCACCACGGCAACCCCCAGAGCGCCCAACACGGTGCGCCGCCCGACTCTGGTCACGTCGGGCAACGTGAAGGCTTCGAACACTGCTTGCTTGCGCCTTTCTCTTCTACTTCTGCTCGCCTACGGACGGGTCTCGGGTTGATCCCGCAGGAAGGGCCGGAGCCGGACAACGGCCAGCATCACCGCGGAGACGATGCCGAAGGCCAGGCCGGCGAACGTCAGCCACGGAAGCGTGTGCAACCAGGAGTCGAGGAGGTACCCGATGCCGCCCGCCACGATGATGCAGAGGGCGCAGGCCGTCCCCACCACCAGCAGGTCGAACAAGCGTGGCCCTGAAGCCGGGGAATGCGGTGGCCCTTCCTCCGGTGAGCCTGTCTCCGGTGGATCGCCCGGCATGCCGAGGTCGCGACGCGTCAGGTGAGAGGAGGGACTCCTGCAAGGGAATTCCTCGGCCTCACGCCACACCGGCCGCGCCGCGCCAGATCCTGGTGGCGGGGGCCATTAACACGGCCGACATCATCGCATCAGCGCTCGCCCTGCGGCAAAACGGCGGGTTAGCGGGCCGCGTGCCGCGGCCGGCGCCGGTCGCCGCCGCTTCCCGAGGTTCCCCGACCGTCCATGACCAGGGCCTCCCCTCGGCCCGCCCCCTTGGCCGCCCCCGCCCCGGTGCCGGCCCCGCTGGTGGCGGCACCGCCGGACGCCGTGGATGCGCCGGCCTCGTCCGCCGCCTCGGGCTCCTGCTGGCGGATCCCGGGATGGAAGAACGTGTAGAGCGCAATCGCAAGGGCGGCCGCACCAAAGGGAATGATGGCGTTGACCTGGTGAAAGAACAGCGGGAAGAGCACGAAGCCCGAGAGCAGGGCGGTCCAGGCCCACAGGATGACGACCGACCGCCTCGGACCGTGGCCCAGCCGGATGAGCCGGTGGTGGATGTGATCCTTGTCGGGGTGGTCGAAGGGTCTTCGCTGGGCGGTCCGCCGGAGGAAGGCGAAGGCCATGTCGAGCAGGGGCACCCCGAGGATCAGCAGGGGGATCAGGAGGGGGGCGAAGAAGAAGTAGGTCACGCCGCTCGTGGGTGGGGTCCGCCCCCCGATGACCATGGTGCAGGCGGACATCAGCAGCCCGAGGAACAGCGCCCCGGCGTCGCCCATGAAGATCTTGGCCGGCGGGAAATTAAAGGGCAGGAAGCCGAGGCAGACGCCGCAGGCGATGCACGCGATGAGCGGTCCGATGTTGTCCGCGGGCAGGGTCCCGAGCTCCATCAGGCGCAGCCCGTAGACGGCCATGGCCCCGCCCGCGATGGCGACCACGCCCGCGGCCAGACCGTCGAGCCCGTCGATGAAGTTGATGGCGTTGGTGATGGCGATGACCCACAGCGCCGTGATCAGGGGGGTGACCCCCGGGTTGAGCACCACGAAGGCCGCAAAGGGCACCTTGAACTGGTACATCGTGACGCCGAGGAAGTAGAGGATGCTCGCCGCGAGGACCTGCCCGGCGACCTTGGCCGGCGGCGACATCTCCTTCACGTCGTCGATCAGCCCGATGGCGAAGATCGCGGCGCCGGCCAGCACCACGCCCAAGGGCTCCGAGGAGCTGACGAAGAGGTTGCTCAAGGCCGGGATCGAGGCCGCCACGATCATCGCGGCGAGGAAGCCGAGGAGCATCGCCGCGCCGCCGCCGTAGGGGACGGCGCGGGTGTGCATCTTGCGATCGGTGGGCCAGTCGACGTAGCCCACCCGGATGGAGAGGGCGCGGGCCGGCCACGTCACCGCCGCGGTGACCGCGGCCGCGGCCACCAACACCAGCACGTACCAGCCGACCGGCGGCACGGGTCCTCTCGCCTCCCGCCCGCTCCAGGCCGATCAGCCGGAGCCCAGCGCTCCGGCCACGGCGGCCCGGCCCTCGTCGGCCCCGCCCTCGGCGCCGTCCGCGCCGTCTCCGGCCGGCGGCTCGCCCGGCGTCCCGATACCCGAGCTCGGGAGCGACCTCGCGGCGGCCGCACCGACGATGGACGGCGGGTACGGCGGGAAGGCGGCGCACAGCTCGCCCACCTCGCCGCGCACCGAGTCCAGCGCCGACTCGTCGCCGCGGTGTCGCAGCGCCTTGCCGATGAGGTTGGCCACCGTCACCATCTCGGCTGCGCCCATGCCGGCCGTCGTCTCGGCGGCCGATCCCAGACGCAGGCCGGAGGTGACGAAGGGTGAGCGGGGATCGTCGGGGATCGTGTTGCGGTTGCAGGTGATGCCCGTGCGATCGAGCACCTCCTGCGCCGTCTTGCCCGTGAGCTCGGCGTCGAAGGTCCGCAGGTCGACGAGGAGAAGGTGGTTGTCGGTGCCCCCCGAGACGAGCCGGAAGCCCTGCTCGGCCAGCGCGTCGCCGAGCGCCCGGGCGTTGGTCACGACCTGGGACGCGTACCGCCGGAACTCCGGTCGGCTCGCCTCGGCGAAAGCCACCGCCTTGGCCGCCACGACGTGCTCGAGCGGGCCGCCCTGCAGCGCGGGGAAGACCGCCTGGTCGATGCGCTTGGCGTACTCCTCGTCGGCGAGGATGGCCCCTCCCCTCGGTCCGCGCAGCGTCTTGTGGGTGGTGAAGGTCACGACGTCGGCGACCCCGACGGGGTTGGGGTGGGCGCCGCCGGCGATGAGCCCCGCCGGGTGCGCGGCGTCGAACATGAAGCGGGCCCCGACCTCGTCGGCGACCTGCTTGAACGGCACGGGATCGATCGTGCGGGGATAGGCGGTGGAGCCGGCCACGATCAGTGCGGGGCGCTCGGCGCGAGCGATGTCGGCGACCTGGTCCATGTCGATCACCTCGCCGGGCCGTGTGGGATCGTCGCTGGCCGGCGTGACGCCGTAGGAGACGAACCGCCAGATCTTGCTCGTCACCGAGGCCGGCGAGCCGTGCGTCAGGTGCCCGCCGTGGTCGAGGCGCATGGCGAGGACGGTGTCACCGGGCTCGAGCAGCGCGTGGTAGGTGGCGAGGTTGGCGCTCGCGCCGGCGTGCGGCTGCACGTTCGCGTGGTCGGCGCCGAAGAGCGCGGTGGCCCGACGGCGCGCCAGGTCCTCCACCTCGTCGATGATGTGGTTGCCCCCGTAGTAGCGGCGGCCCGGGTACCCCTCGGAGTACTTGTTGGTGAGCAGGGACCCGGTCGCCGCGAGCACCGCGGGCGAGGTGAAGTTCTCGGAGGCGATCAGCTGCAGCGTCGTCGTCTGCCGGCGCGCCTCCTCCTCCAACAGCCTGGCGACCTCGGGGTCCTCGGCGAGCCAGGAGCCGAACGGGCTCCCCTCGCCCGGGGCGGCACGATCTGGCTGGGAGGTTCGACCCACTCCCCGAGTGTACTCAGGCAGGCCGGCCGTCCAGGGCCGCGAGGACCGCCGAGAAGGCGAGCGCGCCGGCGCGCAGGCAGCGGAGGGGGCCGGCCGAGAGGTCGACGACGGTCGACGGCTCGCCGTCGCATCGGCCGCCGTCGAGGACCGCCGCCACGCGAGACCCGCCGGGCGGTGCCGGCCGGTCGGCGCCAACGGCGCCGGGCGAGACGCTGGCGGTGGAGGGGCCGCCCACGTCGAACACCATCGTCACCTCCGCAGCGCTGGTGCAGGGAGGCCGCCCGTGGAGGTTGGCGCTCGTCACGGCCAGCGGACCGCACAGACGAAGCAGCCCCTCGATCACCGGGTGGCGGGGGTGGCGGACCCCGACGGTCGCGCCCTCGCCACCGAGAAGACGCCCGACCGCCGGGGGCGCGGGCACCACCAGCGTGAGCGGGCCGGGCCAGAACCGCTCCGCCAGCACGTGGGCGGCGTGCGGCCATTCCGCCACGACCTCGTCGAGCTGAGCCTCGGCCGCCACGAGCACCGGCAGGGCGAGACCCTGCGGCCGGCCCTTGAGCTCGAAGACGGCCGAGATGGCATCCGGACGGTCGACCCGGGCGGCCAGACCGTAGACGGTGTCGGTGGGCACCGCGACCACGCCGCCGGCGGCGAGGATCGCCGACGCCCGGTCGAGCTCCCCGCTCACGCCCGCTTCCGGGCGACGACGAAGCGCTCCTGGCCCGAAAGGTCCCGGCGGACCTCCGCCTCGTCGAGACCGGCCTCGAGCGCCGTGGCCCGCGCCGCCTCCGCCTGGGCCGGCGCGAGCTCCACCACGATCGCGCCCGGCCGCGCCAGCCACCGCGGCGCCCCCGCCAGCACCTCCACCAGCGCGGCCATGCCGGGGCGCCCGGAGGGGTCGTCTCCGGCCACGAGGGCATGACGCGGCTCGTGGCAGCGCACCTCGGGATCGAGGCCCGGCCATTCCCGCTCCGAGACGTACGGGGGGTTGGAGACGACGAGATCGACGGACCCGGCCAGCTCCGGAGCGAGCCCCTCCCACCACGACCCGAGGCGCAGGTGGACGGCCCCGGGTGCGGGACCGGCGCTCCGGGACCGCCCCAGGCGGGCGAGGTTCTCGGCGGCCAGCTCGAGCGCGGCCGGGCTGTCGTCGACGGCCCAGATCTCGATCGGCGGGGTGCGCTCGGCGAGCTCGTCGTACAGGGCGAGGGCGATCGCGCCGGTGCCCGTCCCGAGGTCGACCACCCTCGGATCGGGCCTCGGACCGGGACGCCCACCCAGCAGTGGCACGGCTTCTGCAAGCGCGAGGTCGACGAGCTGTTCGGTCTCCGGGCGCGGGATGAGGCCTCGGGCGTCGACGACCAGCTCCAGCCGCCGAAACGGCCAGTGGCCGAGCACGTACTGCAGGGGCTCGCCCGCCCGCCGGCGAGCGACCAGGCGGCTGACCCTGATCCGCTCGGCGTCGGCGACGGGCCGGTGCCCTTCGAGGCAGGCCGGCCGGGACCCGAGGACGTCCTCGAGCAACCAGGTGGCCTCCCGGGGAGATCGGAGCTCGCGTGCCACTTCGGCGCGCAGCTCGGCCACGTTAATCACGGCGACTCGGGCGACCCCGGCATGCCCGCCTCGGCGAGCTGTCGTGCCCGCTTGTCGGCGCAGAGCCCGTCGACCAGCTCGTCGAGATCGCCCGCGAGCACGCGATCGAGCTTGTAGAGCGTCAGGTCGATGCGGTGATCGGTGACCCGGTTCTCCTTGAAGTTGTACGTGCGGACCTTCTCCGAGCGCCCCCCGCCGCCGACCTGGCTGCGGCGCTGGGCGGCGAGCTCCGAGTCCCGCCGGTCCTGCTCCGCCTTGAGCAGGCGGGCGCGCAGCACGGCCATGGCCTTGGCCCGGTTCTGCGTCTGGCTCTTCTCGTCCTGCATCGCCACGACGATCCCGGTCGGCAGGTGGGTGATGCGGACCGCGGAGTCCGTCGTGTTGACCGACTGGCCACCCGGCCCGGTCGACCGGTAGACGTCGATCTTCAAGTCGCCGGGATCGATCTGCACGTCGACCTCGTGGGCCTCCGGCAGGACGGTGACCGTGGCCGCCGACGTGTGCACCCGGCCCTTGGACTCGGTCACCGGCACCCGCTGGACGCGGTGCGGCCCGGCCTCGTGCTCGAGGCGTTGCCAGGCGTCCTTCCCCTTGATCAGGAAGGTCACCTCGTTGAGCCCGTCGCGGTCGGACGCGCTCAACGAGAGCGTCTCGACGCTCCACCCGCGTTGCGCGGCGTAGCGCAGGTACATCTGGTACAGGTCGCGGGCGAAGAGGTTGGCCTCCTCCCCGCCCTCGGCACCTCGGATCTCCATGATCACGTTGCGTCCCGCGTTGGCGTCGCGGGGCAGCAGCAGGCCGCGGAGCTCCTGCTCGAGGTCGGCCACGGCCGCCCCGGCGCGCTCGACCTCCTGGTTGGCGAACTCGCGGTCCTCCCCGGTCGCCTCGGCGTGGAGCTCCTGCGCCACCTTGAGGTCGTCGCGGGCCTGCGCGATCTTGCGCCAGGTCTCGACGATGCCGGCCAGCTCCTTTTGGCGGCGCGAGACGTCGCGCAACCGAGCCGGATCGGCCAGGGTTGCGGGGTCCGCAAGCTCGGCGAGGGTGGCCTCGTACTCGGACTCGAGGGCGGTCAGGCGATCGCCCAGCGCGATCTCAGGCGTGGCGGACCAGCCTCCTTGCCGATCAGCCGGGGATCAGCGGGAAGAGCGCGACCGCTTGCGGGTCTCGCCGTAGCGGCGCTGGAAGCGCTCGACGCGGCCTCCGGAGTCCACCAGCTTCTGCTTGCCGGTGAAGAACGGATGGCACTCGTTGCACAGCTCGACGTGCAGGTCGGACTTGGTGGAGCGCGTGGTGAACGTGTTGCCGCACGAACAACGCACGGTCGCTTCGACGTAGTCGGGATGGATGTCGGCCCTCATGGCGCTCTCCGTTTCTTGCTTCTCGTCACTTCTTCGCGTGGGGACCCGGGTCCCACTTCGGCGGTGCGGCCGCCGGGATCAGGTCGGCGCCGCGGGGCCCTTGGCGATCTCGGCCAGGAACTCGTCGTTGCTCTTGGTGGTCCGGATGCGATCCATCAGCAGCTCCAGGCCGGGCGCCGCATTGCCTTCTGCGGCCAGTGCGTTGAGGACCCGGCGCAGCTTCCAGACCTGTTGGAGCTGGCCACGGTCGAAGAGGAGCTCCTCGTGCCGGGTGGAGCTGGCGTTGACGTCGATCGCCGGGTAGAGGCGCCGCTCGGCGAGGCGCCGGTCGAGGCGAAGCTCCATGTTGCCGGTGCCCTTGAACTCCTCGAAGATCACCTCGTCCATCTTGGAACCGGTCTCCACGAGAGCCGTCGCAAGGATGGTGAGGGATCCGCCCTCCTCGATGTTGCGGGCCGCCCCGAAGAACTTCTTTGGTGGGTACAGCGCCCCGGAGTCGACGCCACCCGACATGATGCGCCCGGTCGCCGGCTGGGCCAGGTTGTAGGCCCGGGCGAGCCGGGTGATGCCGTCGAGGATGATCACGACGTCCTGCCCGCGCTCGACGAGCCGCTTGGCACGCTCGATCGCCAGCTCCGTGACGGAGGTGTGCTCGTCGGAGGGACGGTCGAACGTCGAGGCGATCACCTCTCCCTTCACCGAGCGGCGCATGTCGGTCACCTCTTCGGGCCGCTCGTCGACGAGGAGCACCATCAGGTGGACGTCGGGATTGTTGGACTCGATGGAGTGGGCGATCTGCTTCATCACCGTCGTCTTGCCCGCCTTGGGCGGCGAGACGATGAGGCCGCGCTGGCCCTTGCCGATGGGCGACAGGAGATCCACGATCCTCGCTGTGACGTTCTCCTTCTCGCCGGCGCGCTCGAGGATCAGCTTCTCGTCCGGGAACAGCGGGGTGAGCGTCTCGAACCTCGGCCGGTCCTTGGCCTCCTCGGGCTCGAGGCCCGAGACATGGTCGATGCGGAGGAGTGCCGGGTACTTCTCGTTGTTGCTCGCCGGTCGACAGGCCCCCTCGACGTAGTCGCCCTTGCGCAGCGAGAACCGCCGCGCCTGGCTGATCGAGACGTACACGTCCTTGCTCGAGGGCAGGTAGCCGTCGCAGCGGAGGAAGCCGTAGCCCTCCTCGCGGAGGTCGAGCAGACCCCGCACCTCGACGAGCTCGCCCTGGTAGCTCTCGGGGGCGACCCCGCCCTGCAGCTCGCGATCGCTGCCGCGCTCACGGCCACGACGCCGGCGGCCCCGGCGGTTGCCCGCCTCGATCAGCTGCTGTTGCTGTTGCGGGTGCCGCCCCTGCTGGCGGTCCTGCTGGCGGTCCTGCTGGCGGTCCTGCTGGCGCGACGACCCCGAGCCGCCGGACCCACCGCCACCGGACCCGCGACCCTGGGCCGACCAGCCCTGGCGGCCATCGGTGTCCCCCTCCGCGTCGTCACCCCGGCTCTCGCTCGTAGCGGCCGAGCCCTCCGCGGCACCCTGGGCAGCGTCCCCGGCCGGCCTCCCCGCGGCGTCGCCCGAACCGACGTCCGTCGACCCGTTCGATCCATCCCCGGACGAACCTCCGGCCTGGATGCCCGGACCCGCGGTCACGGCCGTCTCGGCACCGGACGCTCCGCCCGCAGCCGGATCCGGCGTGGCTCCCGTCGATCCATCGCCATCGATGTCCTTGGTCGAAGCCCGGGCCCTCCGGGCCGCGGTCCGGGCCCTCCCCGGGGCTTCCGCCCCGTTGGTCCCGTTGGCCCCGTCGCCGTTTGCCGCCGGTCCGCTCGGGAGCACGCCGGCAGCGTCCAGGATCCGATCGATGATGTCGGCTTTGCGGGCTCGCGACGGCGTCTCGAGAGACATGGCCTGGGCAATGGCACGAAGCTCGTCGCGCTCCTTGCCTTCGAGTACCGATCGCTCGAGCTGCTGTTCCGCAGTCATCGGCCTCCTCATCATGGGTCAAGGCTTGCCGTGGGTACGGTCCATCGACCCACGGAGCAAGCATGCGAAGTCAGGGGTTGAGGAGCTTTCGAGAGACTCCGCCCCCGTCACCACCGGCCGGGGCACTGGCATGGTCGTCCGGAAACCGGTCCGGCGCCGTCAGTCTCACGGAAGCCGGTGGGACTAGCCCATCCTAGCCGGTAGTTCATATCGCAGCAACACATCACCGATAGTCGTTATTCCTGGCCCCGCCCAGCCCTGACGTGCTCGTCATTTGCGGTCTACCCGTCAGATCGAAAGCTCGTCCAATATGGCATCCAACTCCGGCCGCACGACGGTCGGCACAGAGATCTGGCTGATCGCCAGATCGGGATCCTTCAGCCCGTGGCCGGTGAGCACGCACACCACCCTCGAGCCCTCCGGCACTCCGACCCGCAAGAGGCCGGCCACGGAGGCGGCCGAAGCCGCCTCGCAGAAGACCGACTCCTCTTCGGCCAAGAAGCGGTAGGCCTCGAGGATCTCCTGGTCGGAGACGGCGGAGATGCCACCTCCGGACTCGCTGGCCGCGGCCGTGGCCGAGTACCAGCTCGCGGGGTTCCCGATGCGAATCGCGGTGGCCACCGTCTCGGGCTCGGCAACGGGATGACCGAGCACGATGGGCGCGGCTCCCTCGGCCTGGAAACCCATCATCCTCGGCAAGAGCGAGGATCGACCGGCGCTACGATATTCACAGTAACCGCGCCAATAGGCCGTGATATTCCCGGCGTTACCGACGGGGATGCAATGGACGTCAGGTGCGTCGCCGAGGACGTCCACGATCTCGAACGCACCGGTCTTTTGTCCCTCGATGCGGTGGGGGTTCACCGAGTTGACGACGGTCACCGGCGCGCGGCTCGGGAGCTCCCGCACGATGCCGAGCGCCTGATCGAAATTGCCCTGCACCTGCAACACGGTGGCGCCGTGGATCAGCGCCTGGGCGAGCTTGCCCAACGCGATGTGACCCTCGGGGATCACGACGGCGCACTGCAGACCGGCACGGGCGGCGTAGGCGGCCGCCGAGGCGGAGGTGTTGCCGGTGGACGCGCAGACCACCGCCTTGGCGCCCTCTTCGACTGCCTTGGAGATGGCCACGGTCATCCCGCGGTCCTTGAACGAACCCGTGGGGTTGGCTCCCTCCACCTTGAGCCACACCTTGGCCCGGACCCGCTCCGAGAGCCGGGGGGCCGGGACCAGCGGGGTGCCCCCTTCGAGGAGCGTGACGACCGGGGAGTCCGGACCGATCGGGAGGTGGCCCCGGTACTCCTCCATCACCCCTCGCCAGCCCTGCACGCGAGCCTCCGTCCTCAGGCGTCGCCGGACGGGCTGGGGCTCGAGACCATCACCCGGAGCATCCCGCCGACCCGGTCCACCTCGTCCAGCCCTTCGAGCTCGGCCAGGGTGGCACGCACGTCACCCTCGCGCGCCTCGTGGGTGAGGAACATCAGCCTGGCCTCGTCACCCAGCCCGACCTGCTCCATCGACCGGATCGACACGCCGTGCGCACCGAACACGGCGGCGACCGCCGCCAGCACGCCGGGACGATCGAAGGCCTCGAGGCTCAGGTAGTAGGGGCAGCGAAGCTCCTCGATCGGGCGTACGGCCACCGGCACGATGCGGGGCGACGGCGCGGCGGTACCGCGCTGGAGGTTGCGGGCGGCGTCGATGAGATCGCCCAGGACGGCGCTCGCGGTCGGATCGCCCCCCGCGCCGCGGCCGTAGAGCATCAGCTCCCCCGACGACTCGCCCTCGACGAACACGGCGTTGAAGGCGTCCCGGACCGATGCCAGCGGGTGGGTCGCCGGGATCATGGCCGGGTGGACGTGTGCCGATACCGCGCCATCGGGCTCCAGCTCGACGACCGCGAGGAGCTTCACCACGTAGCCCAGCTGCCGTGCGGTCTCGATGTCGACCTTGTCGAGACCGGTGATGCCCTCCCGGTAGACGTCGTCCATCGCGACGTCCGCGCCAAAGGCCAACCCGGCGAGGATCGCCGCCTTCGCGGCGGCGTCCTCCCCCTCCACGTCGGCGGTGGGGTCTCGCTCGGCGAAGCCCAGCCGCTGCGCCTCGGCGAGCGCATCCTCGTAGCTCGTGGCGTCCTCGACCATGCGGGTCAAGATGAAGTTGGTCGTCCCGTTGACGATGCCGATGACCCGGACGATCCGCTCGCCGGCCAGGGACTCGCGAAGGAGCCGGATCAGGGGGATCCCGCCGGCGACCGCCGCCTCGTAGAGGAGGTCGACGCCGTTCGCGCTCGCGATGTCGGCAAGCTCCCCGCCGTGCACGGCGAGCAAGGCCTTGTTCGCCGTGACCACCGGGCGCTTCGCTCGAAGAGCCTGCTCGACCAGGGCCTGGGCCGGCGTCAGGCCGCCGATGACCTCGACCACCACATCCACGTCGGATCGGCCCACGAGCGAGGAGGCGTCCGAGGTGATCAGCTCGGAAGCGATGTCGACGGACCTCGGCTTCTTCGGATCGGCGACGGCCACCCCCGCGAGCTCCAAGTGCACGCCGGTGCGGTTGGCGATCTCCGGGCCCCGCCGCAACAGCACGTCGACGAGGGCGGCACCGACGTTCCCGCACCCGAGGACCGCCACCCTGACGGGAGCCTGCTCGGGTCGTGCGGTAGTCACGGGACAAAGGTACCGTGCGCTCCGGGGGGCGCAGTGACCGCCGCCGTTGCGGCGGTGGGGCTCAGACGTCGAGGCGTACCAGGTCGGCCAGCGTCTCGCCCCGGACGACCACCCGGGCGGTCCCCTCACGCACGAACACGACGGGTGGCCGGGGCACCTTGTTGTAATTGGACGCCATCGAATAGCCGTAGGCGCCGGTCACCGGGGTCGCCAGCACGTCCCCGACGTGGACGTCGGCGGGGAGGCGGGCGTCGGAGACCACCACGTCGCCGGTCTCGCAGTGCTTGCCGACGACGCGGGAGGCCAACGGGCGCTTCGCACCGACCTCTCGGGGCAGGAAGGCCTCGTAACCGCTCCCGTAGAGCACGGGTCGGGGGTTGTCGCTCATGCCACCGTCGACCGCCACGTAGGTGCGGATCCCGGGGAGCTCCTTGATGGTCCCGACCGTGTACAGCGTGATCGCCGCAGTGCCGGCGATCGAACGCCCGGGCTCCGCCGTGATCCGGACGTCCGCCGGGACGCCCGCCTGTGCACAGGCCTTGTGCGCGGCGTCGGCCCAGTCGGTGAGGGACGGTGCGTGCTCCCCGTTGACGTAGGCCACGCCGAGGCCGCCCCCCACGCACAGCTCGGAGAGGCCCATCGGGACGAACAGCTCGCCCAGGGCCTCCGCCGCCTGGGCCAACGAGGACACCTCGAAGATCTGGCTCCCGATGTGCGCGTGCAGGCCCACCAGCTCCGCACCTCGGATGCGGCCGGCCCGCCGCACCGCCTCGGCTGCGGCGCCGGAGGCGAGCGAGAACCCGAACTTGGTGTCCTCCTGGCCCGTTCGGACGAACTCGTGGGTGTGCGCCTCGATGCCCGGCGTGACCCGGACGAGGAGAGGGAGGTGACGACCGCCGCCCGCTCCAGCGGCGTGCGCAGCCAAGACGCGCTCCAACCGCTCGAGCTCGTCGAAGGAGTCCACCACGAGGCGCCCGATCCCGACCTCGACGGCGCGGGTGAGCTCGGCCTCGGACTTGTTGTTGCCGTGAAGGACCAGCCGGCCCCCGGGAACCCCCGCCGCGAGGGCCGTGTGCAGCTCCCCCCCGGTCGAGACGTCGAGCCACATGCCTTCCTCGTGGGCCAACCGGGCCATGGCAAGACACAGAAAGGCCTTGGTGGCGTAGGCGACTCCGTCTCCCCATGCCGCCACCGCCTCGCGACAACATCGGCGCAGATGCTCCTCGTCGTAGACGAAGAGCGGCGTGCCGTGCTCTCGCGCCAGGGCCAACACGTCCACGCCGCCGATCGAGAGGCGGCCGTCTCCGCCCACCTCGGCGGTGGCCGGCAACAGATGCCGCTGCAGCGGCCCTGCGGGGTCCGCCACGTCGATCGGGGAACGAGAGCCGCTCCCGGGCGGAGACGCCGGACCGGCTGACGGGCGTTGGGCAGATCGGGGATCGGACGGCATGGGTCTCTCGGTGCTGGTCATGGGCGGTCGACGGGCCTCCCGGCCGGCGAGCTCCAATTCCACTCGATGTGTACTACAAGTGGGGGGTCGTTCCGCCCGAACTGATGTGGAACGGCATGTCAAGTGGTCGTGATTAGGTTCTTTTGGGCGCGACGAACCAGAGGTTCGGCGCATGGATGATGCTTTCTGGCAGGCGACGGGGTCCCCGACGTCAAGGTGCAGCGCCCGAAGCGAGGACGAACGACCTTGACGTCGGGGAGGCGGCTGCTACGCCTCGGCCCCAGGTGACCTGGGCGGGGGACGGATGAGAAATCGACCATGCGCCGGGAGCAAGTGGGTCGGCGGACCGCCACTCTGATGTACGCGGGTTCTCACCGCAGGTCGGCGATGCGCAGGATGGTGCCCCTCACTAGAAGCGCGTTCCGGAGCAGTCCGGGTTCGCATAGTTCGAACGGGGATCTTCCCTGCCGCGGCGGTGTCCCGGCGCATGGTGGATTCCTCGCGCATCTCCCCACCGAGGAGAAGGCGAGCAGGAAGGTCTTTGGTCACCTCAAGCGGCCATCTCGGCCCAGAGGAACCCGGTGAGCTCTCGGGCGATGGCGGTGACCACGACGTTGCGCGAGCTCTTGCGCTCGGCCAGACGTCGGAACTTGCCGCAAAGGTGGAGTTGGGCCGCCCAGGCTCGAGTGACGGTGTCGTGGCCGGCGCGCTCCTGGCGCTTCTTGATGGTCGGGCCGACGGCCGGGCGATGCTGGTAGGACCAGGCGGACTCGACCAGCTGGGTCCTCAGGTGCAGGTTGCCCGATTTGGTGATCCGGCCACGCTTGGTGCGCTCACCACTCGAGTACTCAGAGGGGACCAGTCCGCAGAAGCCCATGAGCGAGGTGGCTCGGGGGAAACGCCGCCAGTCACCCACCTCGGCCGAGAGGGTCAGGGCGCCGAGCTCGGTGACGCCGCGATACGCGCAGAGTCGAGCAACCGCGGCGGCGAAGGGACCTTGGTCGAGATAGCCCTTCAGGTCGGACTCCACCGCGGCCAGGTGAGCATCGAGGCCGGCGACCACGGCTCGGTAGTGCGAAAGGGTCTGGGTCAAGGCGGCGTCGTCGAAGTGCAGCTGGCGAACCCATGCCGCATGTCCCGCCGTCCACTGCACTCCAGCGCGATAGACCTGCCCGTGCCGGAGCAAGAACTTGGAGAGCCGGTGCCGCGACCGGGTGCGATCGGTCACCAGATCGGCCCTCGTGCGCGCCAGGTCTCGTATCGCCTCTTCGGTGGGGGTCGGTAGGTGCACCGCGGTCAGCTCGCCGGCCCGGTAGAGGTGCACGAGGCGCCGGGCGTCTCGTGCGTCGGTCTTGACCTTGGCGCCCGGAACGACAGGGATGAGCGACGGGGCGATCACTTGGGTGGCCACGCCGAGCCGCCCGAGCAGGCGTGCCAGGTCGTAGCCGGTCGGACCGGCTTCGTAGCAGAGGCGGACCCGAGCAGGAGTTCCCAGTCCAGACACGAAACGCCGCACGCTCGGCTCGTCGTGGAACCAGCGGTCGACGGTCGGAGTTTGTCGCCCAGGACTGAGCACGGCGGAGGTGATCGAGTCCCGATGGACGTCGAGGCCTACCCAGGTGGTCTTCGAGGAGGCAGAATTGGGACTGGACACGGTCGGCTCCTTCCGTATGTTGGCTCGGTCCACGTCATTGTGGGCAACCCACGTATATGCGGATTCGAGCCGGCCGTTCCATTGTCACTAGAGTGGCAGGGCTGGTCAGCGACCCCCGAGGACCGGGGCAACCGGCGTCCGGCAAAGGGGCGACACACCCACCAGCCCTCGTAGCTCAGTGGATAGAGCACCGGCCTCCGGAGCCGGGAGCGCAGGTTCGAGTCCTGCCGGGGGCGCCAAAGAAGTGGCTGCTCAGGCCACCTTTCTCTTCGTTCTACTCGAGCCTTCTGTCGCAGGTGATCCGCCGTGTTAATCCCGGATCTCGGACCGACCCCACGTACAGTGGGAAAAGGGGTGGGCGGCATGGCCGGTCAGTGCCGCGATCTTGATCGTGACGTCGAGGGTGGTTGGGTGGCAGGCCACCGGCTGACCCTCCAATGGCCCAAGGGCCGGAGACGGGCTGCGCCGCTTCATGATTCCCTTCCGACCGCTGAAAGCTAGGCAAGACCCGGACGGCTGCTCGCCCGTGTGGGCGAGGGTCCTGCCCGTTTCCTCGGTGGAGTGATGTCCACGAGCGTCTCAACCGCTCTGGAGGTCCCACGACGGCTGTCAACGAAGCAACCACCCTCGGAAAGCCCGCCCCGGCAGTGCAGCTGCGCCGCCCCTCGAGGCCTCGGATGATCCCCGACGCGGAGATGGTGTTCTTGTCCGGTCTGCCCGTCAGTTACGTTGCGCTCTCGCACCAGATCAAGGCCGCACGGTCCCTGTGCCCAACGTCGATGTCCTCGCGACCCTTTTGTTTCAATCAGCTAGTGGACTCCGTCGTAACCGACCGCCACGAAGTCCGGTTCGTAGTGGCGCAGATTGGTGGCGCTTCGGAATTCAGCGGGATTTGGGCGGACAGGACATCTCCATGCTCGCGATCGTTGCCTCCCCATGAACGGCACTTTGGGGACAGCCGGGCTGGTGGCGGAGCCACTCGGTCTCGGTGCTGGACGGGCGGTCCTGGCGCCGGTGTCGCCGTAACAGGCAAGCTAACGGCGCGATGCTCGCGGCGCATCCGTTCGGGTGGCGACGAGGAGGGGACTCATGAAGATCCTTGCCGTGGCCACGCCGGGTGCCGGGCACGTGAACCCCATGATGCCGCTGATCGAGGCGTTTCTGGCCCAGGGAGACGAAGTGACTGTGACGGCCGGCGATGATCCTGGTGGCGTCGTGGCCCGCACGGGTGCGGACTTTCGGGTGGCAGGCCGAGGTGAGATGGACTGGTTCGCGGACCTCGGAGACCGCGTTCTCCACGGCTTGCCGGGCGACGGGCTCACCCCCGAGCGCATCAATCACTACTTCGTCCCCCGCCTGTTCGCCGAGGTGGCCGTTCCGGACATGATCGACGACGTCGTCGCCCTAGGCAGGGAGCTCGGGCCAGATCTCGTGCTGTTCGAGTCGTACGCTCTCGCCGGGCCGCTGGCCGCCGAGGTCTTGGGCGTCCCAGGTGTTCACCACCTAATCAGCCCAATGCTCCCCCACGAGGTGACGGCGCTGGCCGATGACGCCGTGTCGCCGATCTGGCGTTCGTTCGACTGCTCTACCCCCGGCTACGGCGGGTTGTACCGGGGGATCACGATCGAGATCACTCCTCCTTCGCTCGAGGAGCAGACGATCCCATCCGGCGAGACTGTGGCCATGCGTCCAACGCCGTTGCCGGTGAGCGGGCCGGCGCACAGCGATCCCCCTTGTGTGTACCTCACGCTCGGCACGATGTTCGGGAACACTGAGGTATTTCGCACGGTCCTTGCCGGTCTCGCGGGGGAAGACCTTGAAGTAGTCGTGACGGTGGGTTCGGGCAGCGATCCTGCGGCGCTCGAGCCGGTGCCCGCCAATGCCAGGGTGGAGCGCTACATCCCGCAGGCGGAGGTGCTTCCCCGGTGCTCCGCCGTTGTCCATCACGGAGGCTCGGGCACGATGTACGGCGCGCTGGCGCATGGCGTCCCCCAGGTGGTGCTCCCTCAGGGCGCCGACAATTTCGTCAACGGCTGGCTCCTCGCCCGCCGCGGTGCGGGAGTGACGATCGGGCCCGAAGAACTCAGTTCGGACGCAGTTCGCGACGGAGTGCGCCTGGTGCTGGAGCAGGCATCGTACGGGGACACCGGACGCCGCCTGGCCAAGGAGCTCGCCGGGCTGCCCGGGCCGGGCGAGGTGGTCCGGACACTGCGCGTTCGCATCAGCGGCCATTGACCACAGCTCGCAATATGCCGATACCCACCGGGGCGAGCAACAGTCCGGGTCTTGCCCAGCTTTCAGCGGGCGGAAGGGAACCATGAAGCGGCGAAGCCCTCTCCGGACCCGGGTCATTGGAGGCTCACGGATGGCTGCCACCCAACCACCCTCGGTGCCTGTCCCGGCGGTAGCGTGACGTCCCGAGGGGTCGGCGTCATCGCAAGGAGGGGTCAGGCCGGTCCTCGCAGTCCCGCTCCGAACGGGCGGGATGGTGATTCGTTTCGGTAATCAACTCCGTGTCACGGGAAGATCGCGGCACACTGGAAGACAGAAAGCCCTTGTCAGGGGCACTGGGATAGTCGGGAAGGACTGGGTGGACGGCCTGGATCGGCCTCCGGAGCCGAGAGCGCAGGTTCGAGTCCAGCCGGGGGCGCCAAAAATTCGTGTCGGATCGGGGATGGGGCGGCGGAGATGCAGGACCCGCAGGGCGCGATGTCGCAGCGTGAACCACTCAGGTCGATCACGGACGCCGAGGTGGAGACGTTCTGGCGCGACGGCGTCGTCTGCCTGCGTCGAGTCATGCCCTCCGGCTGGCTCGAGCGAATGGCCGGCCCGTTCGAGGAGGCCCTCACGTCGGCTGCGACGACCGACCTGTCCGCCATGGGAGACGAGCTCGAGCGGGCGGGGGCGGTGCGGGCCGTCGACGAGGCAGTGCGCACCGCGGCCATCCCCCGCGGTCATTTCCTGGCCGGAACCGACCACTGGCGGCTCCAGCCGGAGTTCCTCGAGTTCTGCGTCGGCTCCCCGCTGGGCGGGATCGTCGCACGACTGCTCCGTAGCGACAGAGTGTGGTTCTACGAGGACAGCGCGCTCGTGAAAGAGCCGGGCTCGCACGAGCGGACGGTGTTTCACCAGGACATGGCGTACTTCCATCTCGAGGGCGACCTGGTGTGCACGACGTGGGTGCCACTCGACCCGGTGACGGCCGAAACGGGGGCTGTCCGCTTCGTGGTCGGGTCACACCGGGACCGCACGAAGTACCGGCCAAGCATGTTCGTCACCGCGATGGCGTTGCCGGGCACCGACGGCGCCGACGTGCCGGACTACGACCAACAGGTGGGAGCGAGCCGTATCGTCAGCTTCGACACCGAGCCGGGCGACGTCACCGTGCACCATGCGAGAACGATTCACGGTGCCTACGCAAATGGCAGCGCCACGCAGCGCCGCCGGGCGATCAGCGTCCGCTTTGCCGGGGACGGCACGGTTTACACCCCCGTGGCGAACGCGTTCCCCAAGCCCCATCATTCGGCGATGCAGCCTGGCCAGCCGCTCGACGACTCGGCGTTCCCGTTGGCTTGGCCGCCTCGCGAGATGGATCACTGACGCCCGAGAACGACAGCAGCGCGGTCCGGATCTCGTCCGCAAGTCACGCATCCATCCTCAAGATTCGCCATGCCGCCAATCCGGCGAGGACGACGGCGAGCGCGACGAAGATGGCGGCCTCTATGCCCTGGAAGGCCCAGAACCGGCTCGCAGGCTGAAAGGTCGCGACGATGTGCCATCCCTGCGCGGCCAGGCAGCCCGGCGTGATCCTGAGCTGGGCGGCTGTCTGGCAGGCGGCGGGAAGGGAGCTGGGACTCACCGGCCCGGCGATCGAATGGCCCGCTGCGTTCACCAGATGGTTGGAGAGGATCCAGGCGCCTCCGGGCGGACCGCCCGCATGGCCTCCTGCCTTCGGGGACAGCTTCCAGGTCAGTGGCGCCATGTAGTGCGGGCGGAGAACGATCTCGATGATCGCCCGGACCGCGATGTAGCCGCCGACCGTGACGGCGACGGCGGGCAACACGCGTCGCAGCCAGGCCCCGGCGACCATGCCGAGGCTCACCGCGAACAGGGCGTAGGCGACCGGCACGATGCCCTGGACGTCGAAGCGGCTCGGGTCGAACCGGTTGAGGTCGACGGCGTTGACCGGTCCGAGCCACCACGTGACGAGCCACGACATGACCCCACCCCAGACCGCCGCACCGACCAGGGCCCATGCAGCATTGGCACCGAACCAGCTGCGCCGCGTGGCGGTCTGGGTCCAGGCCAGCGTGTGGGTACCGTCCTCCAGGTCCTTGGCAAACAGCGGCGAGCCCCAGAACACGCCGAAGAGTGCCGGCACGATCATGGTCAGCAGGGTCACGAGCCCGAACATCCAGGCGTCGCCCTGGAACAGCTCGTCGGAGAGGCTTCCGCAGCTCCCGGTCGAGCTGCAGGTCGAGACCGCCTGATGGTACGTGTTGGACAGCGAGATGCCGGTCGGGACGAGGAAGGCGGCCACCGCGACCAGCGCTGCGGCGGCGAACAGGCCCTGGTTCCGGTGCAGGCGCAAGGTGACCCAGGTCATCGCCCGCCTCCCACCGACGCGAGTCCGAGCGTTCCCGGCCTCGCCGCCTGGCCCATGTAGGCCAGCACCAGCTCCTCGAGCGAGATGTCGTCGACCTGCCAGTCCGGGTCGAGCACCGCGCCCCCGAGCCGTACCACGGCGTTCGTCTCTCGCGAGGTCTGGCTGACCGAGACGATGGAGTGGAGGCGCTCCAACATCCCCGTGGAACGCCGCGAGGACGTCAGCACCTTGTGCTCGGCCAGCAAGGTCTCGATGTCCCCGCAGAGCTGGACTCGAGACGCGGAGAGGAGGACGAGGTGGTCACAGATGCGTTCGAGATCGAGCAGGAGGTGAGACGACATCACGACCGTCAACCCTCCGTCGGCGACCGCCTCGGCCAGCGACCCGAGGAACTCCCGGCGTGCCAAGGGGTCGAGGGCCGCCACCGGCTCGTCCAGGAGCAGGAGCTGGGGCCGCTTCGACAGTGCGAGCGCCAGTGCCACCTGGGCACGCTGGCCGCCGGAGAGGTGAGCCACCGGCCGGTCCATCGGTATCGCGAGTCTGTGCAGCCGGTCGGTAGCGAGTGCCATGTCGAATCGGGGGTTGAGTCGCGCGCCGAAGGCCAGGTGGGTCCTCGCGTCCAGCCGGCGGTACAGAGGTGCCTCCTGGGCCAGGAACCCGACCTCGGCGAGGAAGGCGGGATCCTGGCGGGGGGCACGCCCAAAGACCGAGATCCGTCCCGCGCTCGGGCGGCTCAGGCCTGCCAGCAGCTTGAGCAGCGTGGTCTTGCCTGCCCCGTTCGGGCCGATGAGAGCGGTCACCGTGCCCTGGGGAATGCCGAGGGTGCAGTCGGAGATCGCCGACACCGAGCCGTAGCGCTTGGAGAGGGCGGAGGTCACCACGGAATTCGTTTGCGACAGCTCGTTCATGCCACCACCTCCGTCTGCGAATCGGAGAGCGTGGCCTTCACCATCGATTCGATGGCTTCGTCGTCGAGCCCCTCGCCCCTGGCGCCGTCCACCCACCGGCGGAGGCTGCGGACCAATCGGGCGTGGGTGGCCGGCGGGGGGCCCGCCGGGCGGGCGATGACGAAGGTCCCGACTCCGGGCCGGCCCTCCACGAGTCCCTCGTGCTCGAGCTCTCGGTACGCACGGGACACCGTGTTGGGGTTCACGGCGACCGCGGCGACGATCTCCTTGACGGTGGGCAGCTGGTCACCGGGCCGAAGGGTCCCCATCCGCAGGGCCTGACGAACCTGGCGCATGAGCTGGAGGTACGGCGGGACGCCAGAGCGCGTTTCGATACGGAAATGGATCATGCAACCTCTCGACGGAGCCAGAAACCACTAGGTATCTAGTGATTTAGACATACTGTGCCGACCGAGTCAAGGCGCGGCACATGGTCGGCGAAAGGTCCCGCCGGTGCGCCTGGGTGGGATGGGGCCGCTACGCCAATTTCAGGCGAAGTGCTGGAGGATCCGGGAGGCGTAGTAGTCCTCCCACGGCTCCTTGGGATCACTGGCGGCGAAGTCTTTGTCGAGCTGGACCAGGAGATAGACGAGCTCGCTGCGGACCGGTGTCTTCCCCAAGAGCTCCGGCAGCTCGGAGAGCCTGATCAGCCAGTCGGCATAAAACGAGGCCCAGTCGCTGTCCTCACCGTCGGTGATCCGGTACACCCGGTGATGGGTCTCTCCGGCTTCATGCAGGAGTGCCGCAACCTTTGCCCGGTTTGCCGCAGGGGTCTCGTCGCTCACGCCGCCCTCCGATCCTCGCAGGGCAACGGTAGCGGACCTCCGGGCGAGTCGCCCGATCGTCGGCGGCGCCCGATGGGCCGGCGGCCCGCGGTGTCGATAGTGTCCGGCGGAGGAGGCGGGGCGCCGGCCGCGACGTCAGGACACGGGAGCGCCCACACTTCGCGGCGCTCGACGCATGGGAGGCACGATGGGCCAGCTGGACGGACAAGTGGCAGTGATCACCGGCGGCGCCCGGGGGCAGGGGCGGGCCCACGCGCTGACCCTCGCCGGCGAGGGTGCCGACATCGTGGTCTGCGATCGCTGCGCCGACTACGGCTCGATCGGGTACCCCATGGCCACCGAGGACGACCTCGCGGAGTCCGTGGCCCTGGTGGAGAAGACGGGCCGCCGGGCCCTCGGGATCCGAGCCGACGTGGCGGTGACCGAACAGGTCGAGTCTGCGGTCTCGCAGACGATCGACCACTTCGGCCGGGTGGACGTCCTCGTCGCCAACGCCGGCGTCAGTGGCGCCGGCGGCGTCCACGAGATCGACGACCAGCTCTGGGACGACGTCATCGGCGCCAACCTGACCGGCGCGTTCCACAGCATCAGAGCCGTGGCACCCGTGATGAGGGAGCGGGGCTACGGGCGGATCGTGGCCACGTCGTCGATGTTGGGCAGGAGCGCCGTGCCCGGCATGATCGCCTACATCGCCTCCAAGTGGGGGCTCATCGGGCTGGTCAAGGCGGCGGCCAACGATCTCGCGGGCTTCGGCATCACCGTCAACGCGGTGGCGCCGGGCAACATCGCGACGCCCATGGTCCTGAACGACGCCCTTTTCCGGCAGGTCCGTCCCGATCTCGAGCAACCCACCCAGGCAGACGCGGAACAGGTGCTCCGGGCCCTGCACGTGCAGCCCCTGCCCCTGCTCGAGCCCGAGGAGGTCAGCCAGGCGATCCTCTTCCTCGTCGGACCCCACTCCACCCACATCACGGGCTCCGTCATCGACGTGAGTGCCGGCGCCTCTGCAAGGTTCACCGCCTGACGTTCTTCGCTCGCCGGCGACCGCGTCGATGAGTAAGGCCATACTCGCTCGTCGTATCGACATGGCTGCTTTCGAACCCCGCACCAAGAACCTCGCCGACCTGTACGACCTCGCCCCGCTGCAGTGGGCCGACGTGCGCCGCAGGCTCGAGACGAACCTCGACCAAGAGCCCGGCACCGGCGGACCCGACCACCACACGTTCTGGCTGGCTACGATCGATGCGGACGGTCGGCCGCACATGACGGCCGTCGGAGCGTTCTGGGTCGACGGTCGTTACTACTTCAGTGGCGGCCCGGGGTCTCGCAAGATCCGGAACATCGAGCGCGATCCGCGCTGCGCCTTCGGTGTGGCCATCCACGGCTACGACGTCGCGCTCGAGGGCCGAGCCGTGCGGGTCACCGACGACGCCTCGCTCCGGCGGCTGGCACAGGTGTTCGCCGGTGGCGGCTGGGCACCGTCGGTGGCCGACGGCGGCTTCACCCACGAGTACAGCGCCCCGAGCGCCGGTCCTCCGCCGTGGTACGTCTACGAGTTCGTGACCGACGACGCCTATGCCGTGGCCACGATCGAGCCCGGTGGCGCGACGCGATGGACCTTCTGATCAGCTCCCTTCCGGAACGTGCACCGGGGGCCTGCTGTCGCCGACTCGACGGACCACGTCCGCCAGGTCGTCGCCACTGATCGTCTCGCGTTCCATGAGGAGCTCGACCGTGGCGTCCAAGGCGCTCCGGTGATCGCTCAGCAGCGTGCGCGCCCGCTCCTCCGCCTCCCGTAGGAGGCGGCTCACCTCCTCGTCGATCACCTGTTGGGTCCCCTCGGCGTACGGCTTGGATTGCGCGGGGCCTGCTCCCAGGTAGCCGGGACCATCCTGGCCGTAGCCGACGGGACCGACGCGCTTCGAGAGCCCCCAGTCCCTGACCATCCGGATCGCCAGTTCGGTCGCGCTCTGCAGGTCGTTGGCCGCACCCGAGGACGCCTCTCCGAGCACCAGGAGCTCCGACGCCCGTCCCCCGAGCCGCACGGCGAGCGACTCGTAGAGGTAGCTCTCGCGGTAGAGGTGGCGCTCGTCGTCGGGCAGCTGCTCGGTGACGCCGAGTGCCATCCCGGCGGGAAGGATGGTCACCTTGGCCACGGGATCCGCGTGGGGCGAGAAGAGGGCCACCAGGGCGTGCCCGGCCTCGTGGACGGCGACCGAGTGCTTCTCTTCGGGGAGGAGTGCGTTGGCCGCTTCCCGACGACCCAGGATGATCCGATCGCGAGCCTCGTCCAGGTCCGCGGCCATGATGACATCCCGGTCATGGCGCACGGCGACGATGGCCGCCTCGTTGACCAGGTTGGCCAGATCGGCTCCGGAGAACCCGGGCGTCCCTCGGGCGACGACACCGAGGTCCACGTCGGGGGCCAGATGCTTGTCCTTGACGTGGACCTCCAGGATGGCCTTCCTCTCCATCTGGCGGGGAAGCGGTATCTCGACCTGACGATCGAATCGGCCGGGCCGCAGCAGCGCGGGGTCGAGAACCTCCGGCCGGTTGGTCGCACCGACCACCACGACGCCGGCGCTCGGGTCGAAGCCGTCCATCTCCGCCAGCAGCTGGTTGAGGGTCTGCTCACGCTCGTCGTTGGCCACGAACGAACCCCCTCGCCGTTGGCCGATGGCGTCGATCTCGTCGATGAAGATGATCGAGGGGGCCCGCTTTCGGGCGTCTGCGAACAGGTCCCGCACGCGAGAAGCCCCCACCCCGACGAAGAGCTCCACGAAGCTCGACCCGGTCAATGCCAGGAAGGGCACCTCCGCTTCACCGGCGATGGCCCGGGCCATCAGGGTCTTCCCCGTCCCCGGGGGCCCCACCATAAGCAGGCCACGGGGACCGATGGCACCGGCGCGGGCGTACTTGTCGGGGTTCTTGAGGAAATCGACGACCTCGGAGACCTCTTGCTTGGCGCCCTCGTATCCGGCTACGTCGGCGAACCGCGTGGAGGGGCGGTCCTCGTCGTAGACCTTGGCCTTCGAGGCCCCGATGCCCATGACGCCACCGGACAACCGCCGGCGGGCGGCGAAGCCCACAAAGATGAAGAGGCCGATAAAGAGGAGTAGTGGTAGGAACGAGAGGACGATCGCCAAGGCGTTCGACGACGGCCCGACGCCGGTCACCTCGACGTCGTGGTCCCGCAGGGTCGACGTCAGACCGGAGGTGTTCAGGGCGGTCGGGATCTGGCTGGTGTAGCTCTCGCCGCTCGCGAGCGTGCCGGTCACCGAGCCGCTCGGATCGATCGATGCCGTCTTCACCTGGTTCGAGTCGACGGCCGACACGAAGCTGCTGTAGCTGAAGTTCTTGGTCGGCTTGCCCGTCATCGTCGGCACGAGCAGGAGCAGGAACGTGATCAGGATGCCGATCGGGAGCAGCCACATTCGCCATCGGGGAGGGGGCCGCGGCGCGGAACCCTGCGGGCGCTCCCCCGGCGAGGGCCGGCGGGCGGTGCTCGTTTGATGGCGGTTCACGATCGACACGTGGCGGCCCGTCGGCAACTGAGGATTCGGCCAGCGTAGCGAGGGGCGTAGGCCGATGATCGGCTCGGCCGGGATCGTCGCGCGGGATCGTCGCTTGACGGGTCTCCTCGCGAGGCGAACAATGTGGGCGGCGGAGCGAAAACGGTGTTTACGCACCCGGTGGTGCGTGGGGGGGCGATGGGGCTCGACGCAGACGAGTTGGTGGAGGGGGCCCTCGCCCAGACCGGCCTGCGCGAGTTTGGCCCGGGCGACTTCCGGGAGGGTCTCGAGCGCCTGGTCGACTCCATGAACCGCGAGGGCGACCTCACCGAAGACGGCGAGCTCATGCAGCAGGCGCGCCTCGGCATGCTCCTCTCCGCGCGCCTGAGCGTCGAGGACACGTACCGGCGACATCCCGAGATCGAGGAGCAGGAGGTGGAGGGTCCGGTCTTCGTGATCGGCCTGCCGCGAACGGGGACCACCGCCCTCAGCCAGCTCGTGGCCGCCGACCCGCAGTTCCGCTCGCTGCGGCTGTGGGAGTCCTCCACCCCGGTACCGCCCCCGACCTCCGCGACCGAGCACACGGATCCGAGGATCGCGGCCACCGAGGCCGGCCTGGCGATGGTCAACGAGATGTTCCCGCTGATGCAGACCCTCTACCACCAGGAGGCGACGACCGCCACGGAGTGCCAGGACCTGCTCGGGATGAGCTTTCGCGCCGTGCACTTCGACGGCTCGGCGCGCGTCCCCTCGTACATGGCGTGGGTCACGGACTGCGACATGCGGTCGACGTACCTCTACCACCGCAGGGTGCTCCACCTCCTGCAGTGGCGGTGTCCCCCTCGGCTCTGGCACTTGAAGACGCCGGTCCACATGTTCGCCATGGACGCGTTGCTCGAGGCGTATCCCGGGGCGAGGTTCCTCTGGAGCCACCGCGACCCGGCCATGGTGCTCGGCTCGGTGTGCAACCTGATCCACTACACGCGGAGCTGGAGCAGCGATCGGGACGATCCGCTGGAGCTCGGGCGGGAGCAACTCGACCGGTGGTGGGAGGCGGTCCGGCGCGCCATGGACTTCCGGGACCGCGTCGGCGACGACCGGTTCGCCGACGTCGCCCTAGCCGACCTGCAGACCGACCCCGTCTCCGCCCTCGCGACCGCCTACGAGCGGATCGGCCTCGAGCTCTCCGAGGCCTCCCGCAGTGCCGTCACGGACTGGGCCGCCGGCCACGAGCCGGGATCGCACGGCCACTCCAGCTACTCCCTGGCGGACTTCGGGCTGGACCCCGACCAGGTCCGGGAGCGCTTCGCCCCCTACATCGCTCGCTTCGATGCCCGCCTCTGAGTCACCGGCCCCGCCGCCGAGCCGCAAGGGCGACGTGCGGGCCCTCCGGCCGCGCGACCGGCGCCCGGACGGGGCGAACGTCGCGGAGGGGGAGCTGCTCGTCGACACGGCGCGGGCGGTGCTGCGCGAGCGGGGCGCCGCAGGCGTGACGGTGCGGGAGGTCCTCTCGCGGGCCAACCTGGGCACCCGGGCCTTCTACCGGCACTTTGCCTCCAAGGACGAGCTCGTCATGGCGGTGTTCGCCGACGCCGCCGAGCGGGAGGCGGACCGGCTGGCACGACGGATGGCCTCGGCCACCGACCCCGTGTCGGCAGTCGTGGCCTGGATCGACGGGCGGCTGCAGCTCGCCTTCGACCGCCGGGTCTCCGCCAACCTCCAGGACCTGTCCATGCAGGCGCAGCTGCGGCGTCGGGAGACGCCGGCGGAGCTCGAGCTGGCCTACGACCTCATGCTCGCCCCGCTCGTCGCACAGCTCGAGGCCGGGAGGCGTGAGGGCCTGTTCCGGGGCGTGGATCCCGGCCCGGACGCCCGGTCGATCCACGACGTCGTCTGGGGGGTCGTGGAGCGGCAGTGGTCGGGCTTCCCCCTGCGACCCCGAGAGTCGCGGGACCGGGTCGTCCGGTTCTGCCTGCACGCCATCGGAGCGGAGGAGCAAGCACGTGACGAAGAAGCGACACCAACGAGGAGATGGAGGTAGGCGATGGCCGGGTCGTTCGTGAACCCCGATTGGATGCCCTTCGTCGTGGGGGAGGCGGCCCGGGCCGGGGACGCCACCGCCGAGGACCTGGAGTCGGGCAAGGCGTGGGCCCACCTGCTCGAGCGACTCGGGGAGGCATCGCACACCGTCCTGGCCAATGACGCGTCGCGCAACGCGGTGGATATGGCCTCCGGGATCCGTCACCTCCTCGTGCTGCTCGGGATCGGCATCGACCAGGCGCTGCGCGTGGACACCAACCCGGTCCTTTCGATCAAGCCCTCCGGCGTGGACGCCATCTACAAGTGGGGGATGGAGTGCCCGGACTGCATCTACACCGGCAGCTCGCTACGCGGCGGGGAGAGCTACCGCCTCTTTGGATCGCGCGGCACGGCGCGCTACGTCGGTCTCCAGTCCATGGCCGGGATGGCCTCGACCGCCAACGTCCTCCTCGACGAGCTCGACCTCGGACCCAACGGCGAGGTCGACATGGTCCTCTCCGCTGAGCCCCACGAGGGCAACTGGCTGCCCATCGTGGACAACGCCACCCAGCTCGTCGTCCGCCACTTCTTCTACGACTGGGACCACGAGGTCGCCTCGTCGCTCTCTCTCGAGCGCATCTCCGGCGCCAGGCCCCCCAAGGCACGCCGGCAGGACGATCCGAGGGCGGTCATGGCGCGCCAGCTGATCGCGCTGGGGGACTTCGTCGTCGGCAACCTCGACTTCTTCCTCCAAATTCTCGCGGCCCGAGCAGCCCAACACGTTCCTCCCTCCCCTCGACGGCACCGCCATGGGCGCAGCCGCGGAGAACCGTCCGGTGATCGGCTCGTGGCAGCTCGGCCCGGAGGAGGCGTTGCTCGTCGAGGTCACCCCACCCGAGGGCGTCTACTGGAGCTACTCGCTCGGGAACCCGTGGTGGGAGACCATCGACTACGGGGGGCACCAGAGCAGCCTCAACGGGCATCAGGCGGTCACCGACGCCGACGGCATCCTGCGCGCGGTGATCGCCCATCGCGACCCGGGGATCGCCAACTGGCTGGACACGGCAGGACACGGATCGGGTCCCGTGATCCTCCGCTGCGTCCGGACGGAGACCGCGCCGGTCCCGACCACCAGGGTCGTTCCGTTCGACCAGATCGACAAAGCCCTCCCCGCCGACTCGCGCCGGATCTCTCCCGGGGAACGTGCGGAGATCATCGAGGCCCGGCGCGTCGCGGTGAGCAATCGCTTCGGCCGCTGAGGGCAACCCGCCGCGCCGACGAGAATCGGCCGGCAGCGCCGTCGTACCCCCATGGTCGACTCCGATCTCTCCGAGGACCACCTCGCCCGGATGGGCGACGTGCTGTCCGGCCACGTGCAGCGTGGCGCCGCCCCCGGACTCGTCTGGGCGGTGAGCCGGCGGGGCGAGGCACGCGTCGAAGCCGTCGGCAGCACCGCCACGCATGACGGACGGCCCGTATCACCGGACACGATCTTTCGAATCTCCTCGATGACCAAGCCGATCACCGGCGTCGCCACCCTCATCCTCCTCGAGGAGTGCGTCCTCCGCCTCGACGATCCCGTCGACCGCCTCCTCCCCGAGCTTGCGGACCGTCGGGTCGTGCGGCGCATCGACGCGCCGGTGGACGACACCGTGCCGGCAACCCGGCCGATCACGGTGCGGGACCTCCTCACCTTCCGGATGGGGTTTGGCGGCTACGTCGGGCCGTGCCCGGTGAACGAGGCCGCCGCAGCACTCCAGCTCAGCGTCGGGCCACCGCAACCGTCGCTTCCTCCCGGGCCCGACGAGTGGATGCGGCGATTCTCGACCCTCCCCCTCATGTGCCAACCCGGGGAGCGCTGGCTGTACCACACCGGCGCCGACGTCCTCGGCGTCCTCATCGCCCGGGCCACTGGGCAGCCGTTCGAGACGTTCCTGCGGGAGCGGATCTTCGAGCCGCTGGGGATGAAGGACACGGCCTTCTCCGCCACGGGCAGGGACGTGGATCGGCTCGCCACGAGCTACCTGACCGACCCCGTGACCGGCGAGCTCGAGGTGTACGACGAGCCGGGCGGCCAGTGGAGCGCACCACCGCCGTTCCCCTCCGGTGGCGCCGGGCTGGTCTCGACGGCGCACGACTACCTGGCCTTCGCCGAGATGCTCCTCCGCGGCGGACGCCCGATCCTCACGAGACCCTCGGTCGAGACGATGACGACCGACCAGCTGACGCCCCAGCAAAAGGCGCTCTCCGGGTTCTTCCCGGACGACTTCGACGCACGCGGCTGGGGCTTCTGCGTTGGCGTCGTCACCCGCCGCGACAGCCCGGCCGAGCCCGTTGGTCAGTACGGCTGGGACGGCGGGCTCGGCACGATCTGGCGCAACGACCCGTCGGAGCAGATGGTCACGGTCCTCATGACGAACGCGGCATGGACGTCGCCCCGCCCGCCAGAGATCGCCCGCGACTTCTTGACGGGGGCGTACGCGGCGATCGACGACTGAGCGCGACCTGCACGGCGGGACCGCCGATCCGGTCCCGCGGAGCCCTGGGGCCCGGACGCTCAGGCGAGCCCCGCCCGGAGCTCCTTGCGCCAGACCACCTTCAGACCCGACCAGTCGTCGTCCAGGGCCGCGACCTTGACGTCGACCAGGCCCAACGGGAGGGCGGCGCCACGCACTTCGTTGTCGGTGATGTCGCTCGAGTGCCCACCCGCACGGCGCGGCCACGCGACCCAGAGCGCCCCGTCGGGCACGATCTTGCGACTGAGCGTGGGAACGGCCTTTCGCAGGGAGGCCACGTCCCGGAAGAACGCCACGACGATGTCCACCCTCCGACCCGGCGTGCGCCGTGCCACCTTGACGCCCTCGGGGAGCCCCGCGATGACCCATCCCACGGGCGCGCCGATCAGGGCGACGCAGTGGCCCGGCTTCACCCCGATCTTCCGCACGAGGGGCGACCCCGAGTAGCCGGCCGGCACCCGTCTACGAGGCCTGGGCGGTGGCGGTACCGGCGATGTCGTGCCCGCAGATCGGAGCGTTCGAGACGGGAACGAAGCCATTGGCTTCCGCCCGTAGGAACCACGAGCACTGCGGGCCGTTGTGTCCGAAGTTCGTCGCGTAGTCATAGCTGACCGGCAGGATGCCGTTGCCGTTGTAGGACCTGATGCCCCGCAGGGACTTGATGACGTTCGCCGGGGTGGGGTTCGCGCCGGCGTGTTGGAGGCCCTTGATCATCAGGTCGGCGCCCAGCCAGGACTCGTAGACGTCGAAGGTCGCGAAGTTGGCCGGCGAACGTCCCTGGTAACGCTGCAGGGCGGCGGCCATCTGACGGGTGCCGGCGTTGGGAATCGCGGTGGGGCGGAACTCCGAGCTGAAGTACATGCCCTGGACGTCGGACCACACGGGCTGGTGGACGATGTCGGCTTCGTAGCCCGTCGGGAAGACGACCGCCTTGAGCTTGACGCCGGCCTGCTTGAAGGTGGTCGCGATGGCGAAATTCTGGTTGTTGCCCATGCCGGCGTAGACCGCGTTGACGCCCTTGCTCCGGGCCACCAGGGACTCGGGCGTGAATTCGACGCTCCCGTAGACGACGGACGTGTCGAGGACGCCGACCTTGCCGCCGGCCCGTTCGAACGAGATGCCGGCGCCCTTTGCCGACTGGATGGACGACGGGGAGATGGAGATGCCGTAGGACCCGAGGACGGTGCCCCCGTGGCTCTTCAAGAAGTTCCCGATCAAGGTGGAGGCGGGATACGTGGGATTCACACTGCCGGTATCGGAGGCGAACATGTTGGTGTTGGGCTGCTCACCCCATTCGGGGCCGTCGAAGCTGCCCCCGGTCACCGGGATCCCCGCCTCCTGCGCGTACTTGTAGCCGGCGTAGAACAGGGAGCTGTCGTTCACGATCCCGACGACCCCGTCGGAGATCGCCTCTTGGACCGCCGTCGCAACTTGGCCCGGATTGGTCTCGTCGTTGATCACGATCGGCACGAGCTTGTGGCCGTTCACCCCGCCCATCGAGTTCTGGAGGGCAATCCGGGCGAGGAAGCCCTGCGGGGCGTGCTGGAAGAGAGGGGACGCCAGTCCGGTGACCGAGGTGATGAGGGCGATCTTGATCGGTGCAGCGGACGCGGCAGCCGGGACGGTCAGTCCGACGAGGAGACTCGCCAAGACGGCGAGCACGCTCACGATGCGGACGAGAACGCGATGTGCCATGTGTGAAACCCCCCGCGGCGATCCTATCTCGCCCACCTCTTCACCGTCGGTGTAACAACCGAGGCAACCCCCAGAAAGCCCTGGCGGCGAGGTTTCGTGGAATCGGGTGTCGGAGTCAGGGGCCCCCGAGCGACGATAGGGGTGTGAGCGAAGAGCGGGCCATGGTCGGGGGGTCCCCTGCCCCCTTCCTCGACTTCTACGACGATGCGCTCCCCCACGTGTACGGCTACCTCTCGGCCCGCTGCGGTGCGAGGACCCTCGCCGAGGACCTCACCGCCGAGACCTTCTTAGCCGCAGTGGATGCCTCCCGTCGCGACGACCCGCCGCCCATGAGCGTCGCCTGGGCCATCGGCGTGGCACGGCACAAGTTGGTCGACCACTGGCGCCGCGAGGCCCGAGACCATCGCCGGCTCCAGGCACTGGCGGACGCCTCGCCGGACGTGGCGGACCCCTGGGACGCGCAGCTCGACGCCGTGCGGGCGCGGGAGACGCTCGCCCGGCTCGCCCCACAGCACCGTGCCGCGCTCACGCTCCGCTATCTCGACGACCTGCCGGTCCCCGACGTGGCAGTCGTCCTCGGCCGCACCGTCCACGCCACGGAGGCGCTCTTGACCCGCGCCCGTTCTCGCGTTCCGCCGGACCTACTGCGACGAGGAGGACGGCGATGCCTGATCCCTTTGCCTCGCTCCGCCTGCCGGCGACGCCCGTCGATCCCGACCCGGCGTTTGCCGCCGATCTCCGGTCGCGGCTGAAGCGAGCGCTGCGAGGGGAGGCGGCGGCCGTAGGTGCGGGCGACGTGCTTCGAACGTCCGCGACACCCCGGGAAAGGGGGAGCACCATGCCGGATCCCGTCGTCGGCACGTCGGCCGTCATCGTTCCGTACATCGCGGTGTCGGGTGCCGCGGAGGCCATCGCCTGGTACCGAGAGGCATTCGGCGCACGGCTCGTCGACCCACCGATCGTCGGGCACGACGGGCGCGTGGGACACGCCGAGCTCGAGATCGGGACGGCCCGCCTGATGCTTTCCGAGGAGCACCCCGAGATCGACGTGGTGGCACCGGCCCCGGGCCGGGGGGTGGCGGTCACCCTGCATCTCGAGGTCCCAGAGGTCGACGCCGTCCTTGGTGCCGCCGTCGGCCTCGGCGCACGCCTCGAGCGTCCGGCCGCCGACTACGAGTACGGCCGCAACGGCGTGCTGCGCGATCCCTTCGGGCACCGATGGATGGTCTCGGGACCGGTTTCGACGCCACCGCTTTGCCACGGGGACCTCGGCTACGTCTCGCTGTGGGTCCGCGACGTCGCCCGGGCCGCCGACTTCTACTCGGCGGTCCTCGGTTGGCGCTACGGACCCGGCAGCGGACCCGGGGGCCGGCAAGTCGATGGCTTGTCGGTCTCCCACGGGCTGTTCGGGGGGATGCAGGAGCACACGCTGTTCCTCTGCATGGCCGTGGCAGACGTGGACGCGGCGGTGGAGCGGATCCGCTCGGCCGGTGGGACCGCCGAGGAACCGCACCCCGAGCCGTACGGGCGCATCTCGGGATGCACCGACGACCAGGGCACGCGATTTGCCCTGGTCGAGGTGCCCGGTGCGGAGGCCACGGGACCTCGCCACCGGCCGGACGACTCGCGGACCGGCCGGCACCAGGGAGACCTGGCCTACGTCACGATGGAGGTCGTCGACTCGACTGCTGCCCGCAGCTTCTACGGGGCCGTCCTCGGATGGCGCTTCTCCCCCGGGAGGGTCGCCGACGGTTGGCAGGTCGACGACGTGAACCCGATGATCGGACTCTCGGGAGGTCATTCCCGAGCGACGACCGTGCCCATGTACCGGGTCGACGACGTGGACGCCGCAGTGCGACAGGTCCGTGCGGTGGGAGGCAGCGCGAGCGATCCCGAGCGACAGCCCTACGGGATCTCGTCGACCTGCACCGACGACCAAGGCACGCGCTTCTACCTGGGGCAGCTCTGACCACGTAGCCCGCCCGATCCCGGAGGGCAGCGACCCCTGCGGACCAACTTCGACGACTGAGTGAGTTGACTCACTTGACACTGAGGGGGCACCGCCCGATACTGAGGTTAGTTAGTCAACTCACTTGAGACGAGAGGTGCACGGGCATGCGAATCGACCAGAGCCAGTCCCCGTCGGTCGCCGAGCCCCGCCTCGTTCTCCGCTCGAGGCTCGGGGCCATCATCCTCGTCCTTCTTTGCGCCGTGCAGTTCCTCGACATCGTCGACTCGGCGATCGTCAACGTCGCCCTGCCGTCGATCCAGCACAGCCTGGGCTTCTCGCAGCAGAGCCTGCAGTGGGTCGCGAGCGGCTACATCCTCACGTACGGCGGCTTCCTCCTGCTCGGAGGCCGGCTCGGCGATCTCTTCGGACGCCGGCGCATGCTCTTCGCGGGGTTGACCGTCTTCGCCGTCTCGTCCCTGACTGCAGGCCTCTCCCGCAGCTCGGGGCTGCTCATCGCCGCCCGCCTGGTGCAGGGGATCGGTGCCGCGCTGATGGCGCCCGCTGCGCTCTCGGAGCTTACGACCAGCTTCCGGGAAGGCAAGGACCGCAACACCGCGCTCGGCGTCTGGGGAGCCATCAGCGGCGTCGCCGCCGCGGCCGGCGTCTTCCTCGGCGGCCTGCTCTCCCAGGGACCCGGTTGGCGATGGATCTTCTTCGTCAACCCGCCGGTCTGTGCCCTCGTGGCCGTCGGAGCCCTCGTGCTGCTCGCAGGCGACCGGGGCGCCGGGGCGAGGGGATCGACGTTCGACTCGCAGGGAGCGGTCCTGGTCACCGGAGGCATGCTGCTCCTCGTCTACAGCCTCGTCCGTGCGCCCGTCATCGGCTGGGGATCGACCGAGACGATCCTCACCCTGGTCGGCTCGGCCGTCCTGCTCGTCGGCTTCGTCTTCAACGAGCGGCGTAGCCGGAACCCCCTGCTCCCCTTCTCCATCCTCCGGGTGAGGGGACTCGTTGCCGCCGACGTCACCCAGCTGATCGCCTTCTGCGGGTTCTTCTCGATGTTCTTCTATGCCACGCTCTACATGCAGGAGGTCCTCCACTACTCCCCCCTCAAGGCCGGCGCCGCCTATCTCCCGATCACCGCCGGGTTCGCCATCGCGGGAGCCGTCTCGTCCCAGCTGGTGACGCGCATCGGTACCCGCCCGGTGGTCGTGGCGGGTTGTGTCGTCGCCGCAGCGGGGATCTATTGGGTGTCGAGGGTTCCGCTCGGCGGGTCCTACGTGTCCGATCTGCTTCCGGGTTTCATCGTGATGGCTCTCGGGGCGGGAACGGTCTTCGTCGCGGTGACCGCCGCCGCCAATGCCGGCGTACCGCCCGACAAGGCGGGGCTCGCAGCGGGACTGCTCAACTCGTCCCAGCAGATCGGCAGCGCCCTCGGCCTCGCCATCCTGTCCGCCGTCGCCATCACCCGCACCAACGACCTGATCGCCGCCGGCACGCCACACGTCGTGGCCTCGGATGCCGGCTACCACCAGGCCCTGCTCGTGGGCAGCATCCTGATGGCGTGCGCCGCCCTCATCGCGCTGCGGATCGGCAACACCCGGGAGGCCGCACCCTTGGTCATGGTCAACGCCGACGTCGCAGCCGAGGGTGATCCCACCCACTCGTGACGGGTACCCTCATGAGTGAGATGACTGACTCAGCGCGGGACGAGGCGACGGTGGCCGGGGGACGGCCCGGGAAGCGAGAACGGTTGATCGGCGCAGCGGTCCGGCTGCTGCACCAACAGGGCATCGAGCGGACGACGCTCGCCGACATCGCCAAGGCGGCGGACGTTCCCCCCGGCAACGTCTACTACTACTTCAAGACGAAGGACGAGGTCATCGCCGCGGTCATCGAGACTCACGCCCAGCAGGTCAAGACGACCCTGGCCTCGATCGATCGTCGGCACCGAACCCCGAGGGGCCGGCTCAAGGCTCTCGTGGGAGAGCTCGCCAGGCAGGGCGACACCGTGGCGCAACACGGGTGCCCGCTCGGTGGGCTGTGCTCCGAGCTCGACAAGCGAGCCCAGCTCCCGTCGCTCGACGTGGCGGACCTCATGCGCATCCCGATCGCCTGGGCCGAGACGCAGTTCGAGACGCTCGGTCGCCGCGATGCGCACGAGCTCGCCCTCGAACTGCTCGCCGCCTACGAGGGCAGTGCCCTGCTCACCAACACCATGCGCGATCCGGACATCCTCTCGGGGGCGGCGCGTCGCCTCGATCGCTGGATCGATTCGCTGTGACGGTGGGTGGGAGACGGGGCGGATCGCCCTCGGCACGAACCCGGTTCGATCAGCTCAAGGAGCGACTCTGGCAGAGGCTCTGGTTGATCCTCTGTCTCCTCCCGTAGCCAGCGCCTCGACGGCGGCGCCACCCGTCCGGTCGGTGGCTCCCCCTCGGGCCCGACGGATCCCGAGGGCCGCCAGCGCGCCGAGCAGTGAGGCGCCGGCCGATACGGCCAGGGCCGCCCGGTACCCGCTCGTGACCGTCGCCGGGGTGGCGAGGCTGCCGTGCGAGTTGAAGACCGAGGTGACGATGGCGACGCCGAAGACCGCACCGAACTGCTGCATCGTGTTGAGCGTGCCCGCCGCCTTCCCGAGCAGATCGGGTGGCACCGCGTTGAGCCCGCCGGCGGTGACGCTCGGGAGCGCCATGGACACGCCGACGCCGGCCACGACGAAGGGCAGGACGAAGCTCCCGTAACCGGCGGAGGTGCCCGCGAGATGGACCATCCAACCGAACCCCAGCGCCTGCATCGTCAGCCCCGGGACGATGAGCGCACGAGCGCCGAGCCGGTCCGAGAGCGCCCCGGCGATCGGGGCGATCACGAGCGGCGTCGCCGTCCACGGCAGGAACTTGAGACCCGTCCCGAGCGGAGTGTCGCCGAGGGCGAATTGGAGGTACTGGCTCGTCAGGAAGGCCGCCGAGTAGATCGCCGCCGACAGGAAGAACTGCGCCGCCACTGCCGAGCTGAACGGGATCCTCGAGAAGAGGCTGAGCGGGATCATCGGCTCGGGCGCCCGACGCTCCCACCACACGAAGGCGGCGAGCATCGCCGCCCCGCCCAGCAGTCCGGTCAGGTTCTGTGCGGTGCCCCAGCCATCCTGACCGCCCTGGACCAGGCCCCAGATGAGCACGCCCACGCCGGCCGAGACGAGAACGAGCCCGGGGACGTCGAGCCGGGCGCGGGGACCGTAGCTCTCCGGCAGCAAGAGGGCGGCACCCACGATGGCGGCGGCGCCGATCGGGACGTTGACCCAGAAGATCCAATGCCAGCTGAGTCCCTGTGTGAGCCCGCCGCCAATGAGGGGCCCCGCCGCGACGGCCAAGCCGGCGATGCCGCCCCAGATGCCGACGACGGCACCCCGCTTCTCGGCGGGGAACGCCGATGTCAGGATCGTGAGGCTCAGGGGCATCACGATCGCAGCCCCGACCCCCTGCACCGCCCGGCAGGCGATGAGGGCCGTCGCATCGGGCGCCAGCGCGCAGGCGGCGGACGCGGCCGTGAACAGCGCAAGCCCGACGACGTAGACACGACGCCGGCCAAGCCGGTCCCCCAGCGCGGCCGCGGTGAGGATGCCGGCGCCGAAGGCGATGGTGTACGCACTCACGGTCCACTGCAGCGTCCCGAGGCCCCCGCCGAAGCTGTGGTGGATCGACGGGAGCGCCGTCACGACGACCAAGGCGTCGAGGGTCACCATGAAATAGGCGACCGCGGTCATCAGCACCGTGGCTCCCGGACCTGCCGATGCCCTTCTCCCTCCTGGTGGTGCGGCAACGGTGGTCACGGTGATCTCCTCTCGTTGGGCCGGCGTCGGCCGGGCGTCAGCGATGTCGGACGTCAGCGATGTCGAACGTCAGCGATGTCGAACGTCAGCGATATGGACACCGCTCGGTCGCGGAAATGGGCGCCGTCGGCCGTCCGGTCCTGTCCTTCTCGCCGCGGGGCCGGCGGTGGCGAGCAAACCCCCGGGTCTCCCGGACCCCAGCTCGGCACCGAGAACCACGGCGAGCCGGCACGTTCCCGGCGCGCCGGCGGCTCGCGGGGGTACGTTTTGCTCATGGCACGAATCCAATTTCCCGACCGTGGCCTCGGCGAGCACATGGACTGGGCCATGCTCCGACCCGACATGGCCGCCGGGATGGGGGCGTTCTCCACCGCCGTCTACGGCAACAGCCGCCTCCCGCTCCGAGAGCGGGAGGCGGCGCGTTGGGTCATCGCCCTCGTCAACCACTGTGAGGTGTGCCAGGACACCCGGACCAGGGACGGGGCCGAGGCTGGCATCGACGAGGGTTTCTACGCGGAAGTGACCAACTGGCGAGAGAGCACGGCGCTGAGCGAGCGGGAGCGGCTGGCGGCCGAATTCGGCGAGCGCTACGCCCTCGACCACCTGGCGATGGACGACGCCTTCTGGGCCAGGATGCGCTCCGCCTTCAGCGACGACGAGCTGGCCGACCTCACCATCTGCTGCGGACTATGGCTCGGCCTCGGCCGCACGATGGCGGTGATCGGCGTCCGCGCCCCCGAGGAGCGCATCCTCGTCTGAGCCCGGCCCGGCCGGCGGTCTCAGCCCATCTGGCGGAGACCCTCGATCGCAGGACCGCAGAATTCCTCGACCCACACCTCGGGACGGTCGGAGATGGGCGAGACGACCACTGCGTCCACCCCTATCTCGCCGTACGGGGCGACGTCTCGCAGGAACCCGTCGACGTCGGCGGTGAAGAGCGGCTCACCGAGGTAGAGGATCGTCTTGCGGATCGAGTCGAAGTCGCGGCCGACGTCCTCGCAGTGGCCAGCCAGCACGCCGAGCTTGCGCGCCACCTCGGCGGGGTCCGACGCCATGATGTTGCAGGCGTCGGCGTAGCGGGCGACTAGCCGCAGGGTCTTTCGCTCCCCGCTCCCCCCGATGAGCACCTGCGGGTGGGGCCGGCTGAGCGGGGCCGGGGAGCAGACGGTCTCCTCCAGCTGGTAGTGACGGCCCGAGAAGGGGCCGTTGTTCGCGGGATCCCACATCTGGAGGCAGATCTGGAGGGCCTCCTCCAGGCGCTCGAAACGCTCGGCGAGCGGGGGGAAGGGGACGCCCAGCCCGAGGTGCTCGCCCTCGAACCATGCGGCGCCGATCCCGAGCTCGGCCCGCCCTCCGGAGAGCACGTCGAGGGTGGTCACGATCTTGGCCAGGAGCCCGGGATGCCGATAGGTGACCCCCGTGACGAGCAGTCCGAGGTGGACCCGGCTGGTGCGGCCCGCCAGGAAGCCGAGCGTGGTGTAGCCCTCGAGCATGGCCCGGTCGGGCGGCCCCACCACGGGGATCTGGAAGTAGTGGTCCATCAGCGAGAGCGTCGACACACCGACGGCGTCCGCGACCTCCCCGACGCGGACCAACGTCGGCCCGATCGAGTGGGGACCGTCGGGAAAGTCAAAGGCCACGACATGGACGTTCAGTTGCACGGGAACCTCCTTCGGTTCAACGCTTCCTCATCTTGAGCGTCACGCGTGCCACGACGATGTCGTCGCGCCGGCGCAGCACGGTGCCCAACGCCAGGTCGATGTGATTGTGCAGCACGCGGTAGCGGACCTCTGCGGGGTGCACGACGGGGATGAGCACGACCAGCTGGCAGGAGTCCGTGCGCTGCGTCTCGATGAAGGAGACGATCGGCTCGACGACCGAGGCGTACTCGGTGTGCACGATCTCGAGGCGGGCCCCCGGGTTCCATTCCGCCCACTCCCGTTGCAATACGCCGACGTCCTCCTTGACGTCCTCGTCGTCGAAGACCACGTGTACCGCGATCACCTCTTGCCCGATCGAGAGCGCCTCGGAGATGGCCAGGGCGGACAGTCGGGAGACCGAGACGACGGGAACGACGACCGTGGTGTGCCGGATCACCGGCGGGGGTGGGATCTCGCCGATGGCCAGCTGCTGCGCCGTATCCCGGTAGTAGGACTCCACCCGGCGGAACAAGAAGATGAACAGGGGCACGACGAGGACGACGATCCACGCGCCCTCGGTGAACTTCGTTGCCAGGAAGATGACGGCCGCAACGCCGCTCACGATCGCCCCGAGGCCGTTGATCGCTGCCCGCCTTCGCCATCCCGGCGACCTGACCCGGAACCAGTGCACGACGAGGCCGGTCTGGGCCAGCGTGAAGCCGACGAAGACGCCGATGGCGAACAGCGGGATCAAGGTGTTGGTGTTGCCGTTCACCGCGATGAGCAGCAGCGCCGCCAGTATGGACAGCACCCAGATCCCCGTGCCGAAGGTGAGCCGGTCGTCCCGGAGCGCGAACGCGTGGGGCACGTAGTCGTCCCGGGCGAGGAGGCTGCCGAGGATCGGCAGCCCGCCAAAGGAGGTGTTCGCCGCCAGCGCAAGGACGATGGTGATCGTGATGGACATCACGTAGTACGCCCAATTGCGCCCGATGGCGGTGCCGATGATCTCGCTCAGGACGGTCTGGGAGCTGTTGGGCTCGACATGGAACCGGTTGGCCAGCACGGCCAAGCCGATCAGCATCGCCCCGAGGATGACACCGAGAAGCCGCTCCGTCCGCTTGGCCCGCTTGACCCTCGGCTCCTTGAACTGTGGCACGCCATTGGCGATCGCCTCCACGCCCGTGAGCGCGCTGCACCCGGCCGAAAAGGCCTTGAGCACGAGCAGGATCCCCACCGCCTCCACTGCGTGCGCGGGCACGAGGGAGTGTCCGGGCTGGGGCACGCCCTCGGCCAGCGGGTGGATCAACCCCACCGCGATCACGGCCAGCAGGCCGACGATGAATAGCAGCGTGGGGAGGAGGAAGGCCCGTGCGCTGTCGCCCAACCCGCGCAGGTTGAGGACCGTGACCAGCGCCAGGATGCCCAGACAGAAGGGCACCGTGTACGGGGACAACGACGGGAAGGCGGACACGAGCGAGGCCACGCCGGCCGAGATCGACACCGCGACCGTCAGGACGTAGTCGACGACGAGGGCCGCGGCGGCGAATTCGCTGAAGTGCACGCCCAGGTTCGCCCGCGAGACGGCGTAGGCCCCCCCTCCCCCGGGGTAGGCGTCGATCACCTGCTGGTAGGAGACGACGAGGATCGCCAGCAAGGCGACGATGGCGATCGTGATGGGCAGCACCAGGTGCAGGGCGCCCAGGCCGGCGGTGGCGAGCACGAAGAGGATGGCCTGGGGGCCGTAGGCGACGGAGGTGAGGGCGTCGAGCGAGAGGGCGGAGAGACCCTCGACCGGGGTGATCTTCTCCTTGGTCAGCTCACGGACCCGCAACGCGGGTCCGAAGACGAGCTCGCGCACCGCGTGTGTCCGGGGTCGCCGGTCCACCGAGGGCTGGCTCACGGGCCGACTCTACGGTGGCCGGAGCCGCCGCGCGAGGTCCGGAGCGACCGCGGGAGACCGGTAGCAGCTAGGGCGACAGGTTGATCTCAGCCGCCGCGACGGCACCCGAGCCGTTCGGCGTCGAGCTCGCGACTCTCGAGCTCGCGGCCAGCGACGCCGAGCCGTTCGCGCCGTGGGCGGGGGCGCTCTCGGTGTGGGTCTCGGTGTAGACGTACTTGCCGCCACGTAGCCACGACGCCCACGCAGCGACGAGGCAGGCGATGATCGCGAAGTCGAAGGCGATGTGGAGCCCGTCGCCAAACGCCCCGGAGATCAACGAGGGGAAGAACGTCCTCCCCTCGAGCACGGCGCGTTGCGACGCGCTCACCTGCGCGAGGACGTGCGGGCCCAGCAGATGCTCGACGGGGTTGTACCCGAGGAAGGCGGAGAAGAGCGTCGAGACCGGCGGGAGGTCGCTCGCCTGGGTGGCCGCGGCCTGCGGCACGCCCTGCCCGACCAAGCCGTGGTACAGGGACTCGTGCAGCGAGGTGGCGAGCCCGAGGATCATCAGCGTGAAGAAGATCCCGATGGACAGCACCTGAGCCGAATTCTGGAAGGTGGAGTTCATGCCCGAGCCGACGCCCCGGCGCTTGGGCGGCAGGCTGTTCATGACCCCGGCCCGGTTGGGTGCGGCAAACGCCCCCATGGCGAGGCCGTTCATGAGCAGCAGCAGCGCGAAGGCCCAGTAGGGAAAGTTGATCGGCAGGAGCTCCATCAGCGCGAAGGAGACGGCCGCCGCGATCATCCCCCCCGTGGAGAAGGGCCGGGGGCCAAAGCGGTCCGAGAGGAAGCCGCTGGTGGGACCGGCGATGAGGAAGCCCATCGTCAGGGGCAGCATGTAGATGCCCGCCCACAGCGGGGTCGCCGTGAACGAGTACCCGTGGAGCGGGAGCCAGATGCCCTGCAGCCAGATGATGAGGATGAACATCAGGCCCCCCCGGCCCACCGAGGCGAGGAGCGTGGAGATGCTGCCGGCCGTGAACGCACGGATCCGGAACAGGTTCAGGCGGAACATGGGGTCCTTGACATTCGCCTCGATGAAGCAGAAGGCCACGAGGAGGGCTGCGCCTCCGACGAGGCAGGCCAGCACGAAGGGCCTCGTCCACCCCATCACGTGACCCCCGTACGGCTGGATGCCGTACGTGATCCCGACCATGATGCCGACGAGCCCGAGGGCGAAGGTGATGTTGCCCGCCCAGTCGATCCGCCCGTGGTGCCGCTCCGAGGTCTCGTGGAGCTTCATATAGGCCCAGACGGTGGCGAAGAGCCCGATCGGCACCGACACGAGGAAGATCAGCCGCCAGTTGATGGGGGCCAGAATGCCGCCCAGTATCAGTCCGATGAAGGTGCCGCTGATCCCCGCCACCTGGTTGATGCCGAGTGCCATGCCCCTCTGGTGGGGTGGGAAGGCATCGGTCAGGATGGCCGAGGAATTGGCGATGAGGAGCGCCGCCCCGACGCCCTGGAAGACCCGCATGATGATGATGTAGAGGGCCCCCGCGTCGCCCGACAGCCAGGTCACCGTCAGAAAGAGCGAGAACACGGTGTAGACGGCGAAGCCGAAGTTGTACATCTTGACGCGCCCGTACATGTCGCCGAGGCGTCCGAAGCTGACCACGAGCACGCTCGTGACGACGAGGAAGCTCAGGATCATCCACAGCAGGTAGGCGCTGTTCCCCGGCAGGAGGGGGTCGACGCCCAGGCCCCGGAAGATGTTCGGCAACGCGATCAGCATGATCGACGAGTCGATCGTCGCCATCAGCACGCCGAGGGTCGTGTTGGAGAGGGCGATCCACTTGTACCGGTCGGGGTGGGGATGGCCAGGAAGCAGGGCCGGAAGTGGGGCGTTACCGGCGGCTTCGCCGATACGACCTCCCTCGACCCTGGACGCCATCGGCGCTGCTCCTCCCTCTCCGCGGACCATCGAATGCGATCTTTACGTTAACGGAAGATACGCCTTGGGTCGACCGCCCCCCTCCACGCACCCACAGCCTGGGGTTACCCGAGACGCCCGCCGTGCCGGCATCCGGCATCCGGGCATCCGGCGTCCGGCGTCCGGCGTCCGGCGTCGGGCGTCCGGCGTCCCTACATCCGGTCAGGGGCCGCGATGCCGAGGAGGCCCAGTCCGGTGGCGAGGACGCGCTCGGTGAGCCGGCACAGCAGCAGTCGGCTCGACCGGGTCGGCTCGTCGGGTGCCCGCAGGACCGGACAGCGCTCGTAGAAGGTGGTGAACGCGCTCGCCACGTCGTAGAGGTACGCGCAGAGCTTGCTCGGGCTGTAGGTGGCCACGGAGCCCTCGACCGTCTGACCCAGCTCGGTCAGCACGAGGGCCAGCAGCCGCTCTTCCGGCTCACCCAGCCTGGGCACCGAGGGCGTGCCGGCGGTGGGGATTCCCTCGTCGGCGGCCCGCCGGAAGATGGAGCAGATGCGGGCGTGCGCGTACTGCAAGTAGGGGCCCGTGTTCCCCTCGAAGGAGAGCAGGCGATCCCAGTCGAAGACGTAGTCGCGGTGGCGTTCCGTCGACAGGTCGGCGTACTTGACCGCGCCGATGCCGACCTGGTGGCCGAGGTGGGCGGCCTCGGCCGGATCAAGGTCGGCGTCCCGGGAGGCGACCGCCGCGGCGCCCCTGGCCTCGGCCTCGGCGAGAAGGTCGGCGAGGAGCACCGAGTCGCCGGCCCGGGTCCGGAGCAGCTTGTGGTCCGGGCCGAGGACGTTGCCGAACGAGACGTGCACGGCCTCGGTGCCCGGAGGGAGCCACCCGGCCATCTCCGCGACGGCAAAGACCATCTCGAAGTGCTGGGCCTGGGGGGCCCCGACCACGTAGAGGATCAGCGTGGCGCCGAGCCGGCGAACCCGGTCGCGGAGTGCCGCCAGGTCGGTGGCGGCATAGCCGAAGCCGCCGTCGGACTTCTGCACGATGAGTGGCAGCGGGTCGCCGTTGCGGTTCTCGAAGCCCGGCGGGTAGACGCACTGGGCGCCTTCGTTCTCGACCAGGAGACCCTTGGCGGCGAGCTCCTCGACCACCTCGGGGAGCATGTCGTTGTAGAAGCTCTCGCCGACCACGTCGTCGTCGGTCAGGAGCACTCCCAGGCGCTCGTAGACGCCGTCGAAGTGGCGGACGCTCTCGGCCACGAGCACGCGCCACAGCCGGAGAGTCTCCGGCTCGCCCCCCTGCAGAAGGACGACCCGGCGACGGCTGCGCTCGCGAAAGGCCTCCTGTGCATCGAACGCGGTGCGCGCCGCCCGGTAGAAGTCCCCGAGGTCGCCGAGGGACAGCTCCTGGATGCCCTCCTCCTCCCCGAGGTCGATGAGGTGCTCGATGAGCATGCCGAAGGGCGTGCCCCAATCGCCGATGTGGTTCTCCCGGCCCACGTCGTGGCCGACGAACTCGAGCAACCGGCAGAGGGCGTCGCCGATGACCGTCGTGCGCAGGTGACCGACGTGCATCTCCTTGGCCACGTTGGGCGCCGAGTAGTCGACGATCACCCTTCCCCGGGGAGCGGGCTCGACGCCGAGGCGCGGGTCCGCGAGGGTCTCGGCGACTCGGGCGGCGAGGAAGGCGGGCGACAGGGTGAGGTTGACGAACCCGGGCCCGCTCACCTCGACGTTCGAGCAGACCTCGTCCAACTCCGCCTCGGCGACGACCTGCTCGGCCACCTCGCGGGGAGGCCGCCCGAGCTTCTTGGCCAGGGCCAGCGCTCCGTTGGCCTGGTAGTCGGCCCGGTCCGACTCCCGAAGCACGGGATCCGCGCCGGGAACCACCCGATCGAAGGCGGCGCACAGTCGCTCCTCGAGGATCCGTCTCGCGCTGGCCATGGTCCAGTCTCGCACCCCGTGAACCTCGCTCCTTCCACGTGGCCGACAGCTCCGCGCTGCTCCACGACACGAGGCCCGTGCGTGCCGGATAGAAAGGAGGTATGCCCCAAGCCCAACGCAGCACGTCACCGGACTCCTTCGGCGCAAAGGCGGCACTGGACGTCGGGGGCAGGGAGTACAAGATCTGGCGCATCCGGACCGACGCTCTGACGGCCTCTCACGACGTCAACCGGCTGCCGTACAGCATCAAGGTTCTTCTCGAGAACCTCCTCCGCCACGAGGACGGGCAACAGGTCACGGCGGACGACATCGAGGCGGTCGCCGCTTGGGGGCGCCGCCCGGAGCGCCACGGGGCGGCCGGGAGCGAGTCGAGCGAGATCGCCTTCACACCCGAGCGGGTGCTCATGCAGGACTTCACCGGCGTCCCGGCCGTCGTAGACCTGGCTGCGATGCGCACCACGCTCGCGGCACTGGGCGGCGATCCGGCGCGCATCAACCCGCTGGTCCCCGTCGAGCTGGTCATCGACCATTCCGTGGTGCCCGAGCGCTGGGGCAACGCCAGCGCCTTCGAGGACAACGTCGCCATCGAGTACGAGCGGAACGCGGAGCGCTACCAGCTGCTGCGCTGGGCCCAGCAGAGCTTCGAGGGCTTCCGGGCCGTCCCGCCCGGCACCGGCATCTGCCATCAGGTCAACCTCGAGTACCTCTCCCGAGTGGTCTTCCCGACCTCCGACGGGCAGGCCTACTGCGACACCCTCGTCGGGACCGATTCGCACACGACGATGGTCAACGGGCTGGGGGTGCTCGGGTGGGGCGTCGGTGGCATCGAGGCCGAGGCCGCCATGCTCGGCCAGCCCCTCTCCATGTTGCTGCCCCCGGTCGTGGGGCTGCGCCTCTCCGGGGAGCTGCCCGAGGGGGCGACCGCCACCGACCTCGTGCTCACCATCACCCAGCTGCTCCGCCGCCACGGCGTCGTGGGCAAGTTCGTCGAGTGCTTCGGTCCGGGGCTCGCGACGATCCCGGTCGAGAACCGGGCGACCATCGGCAACATGTCCCCCGAGTACGGGGCCACCTGCACCATGTTCCCGATCGACCGGGCCACCCTGGACTACCTGCGCTTCACCGGGCGACCCGACGACCACGTCGCGCTCGTGGAGGCCTATGCCAAGGAGCAGGGCCTCTGGCACGAGCCGGGTGGGGACGATCCCGTCTTCTCGGAAGGAGTCGAGCTCGACCTCTCGACCGTCGAGCCCTGTCTGGCCGGCCCGTCCCGCCCCCAGGACCGCGTGGCCCTCGTCGAGAGCGGGAGGGCGTTCCGTGCGGCGCTCGGCCACGAGCCCCGTCGCTCGCCCGCCCCGGCCGCGGACGGTCACGCGCTCGGTGACGGCGACGTGGTCATCGCGGCGATCACGAGCTGCACCAACACGTCGAATCCTCAGGTCCTCGTTGCGGCCGGCCTGGTCGCACGCCGCGCGGTCGAGCGCGGGCTCGCCGCCAAGCCCTGGGTCAAGACCTCGCTCGCTCCCGGGTCCCGGGTCGTCATGGACTACCTGGAGCGGGCCGGTCTGCTCGAACCCCTGGAGAAGCTCGGCTTCTACCTGGTCGGCTTCGGATGCACGACCTGCATCGGGAACTCCGGGCCCTTGCTTCCCGGCGTGTCCGAGGAGATCCGTGCCGCCGACCTCTCCGCAGCGGCGGTCCTGTCCGGGAACCGAAACTTCGAAGGCCGGATCCACGCCGACGTCCGGATGAACTACCTGGCGTCACCGCCGCTCGTCGTGGCCTTCGCCCTGGCCGGCACCGTCGACATCGACCTCGCCACCCAGCCCCTCGGGACCGGATCCGACGGCTCGCAGGTATTCCTGGCCGACGTGTGGCCCTCCTCCGGCGAGGTGGCCGAGACGGTCCGGGAGGCGCTCGGATCGGAGATGTTCCGCGAGCGCTACGGCTCGGTCTTCGAGGGCGACGAGCACTGGCGCTCGATGTCGGTCGCCGGCGGCCAGACCTTCGCGTGGCAGGACGACTCCACCTACGTGCTCGCGCCGCCCTTCTTTGCCGGGATGTCCCTCGTCCCCGACCCCGTCGAGGACGTCCACGACGCCCGGGCGCTCGCGATGCTGGGAGATTCGGTGACCACCGACCACATCTCGCCGGCGGGTTCCATCGGTGCCGACACGCCGGCCGGTCGCTACCTGACGGAGCACGGGGTGGCGCGGGGCGACTTCAACTCCTACGGCGCCCGGCGCGGCAACCACGAGGTCATGATGCGCGGGACCTTCGCCAACATCCGGCTGCGCAACCGACTCGCCCCCGGGACCGAGGGCGGGATCACGCGACACCTGCCGGACGGCGAGCAGATGACGATCTACGAGGCCGCGATGCGCTACGCGGAGGAGGGCACCCCGCTCGTCGTGCTCGCCGGCAAGGAGTACGGCACCGGCTCCAGCCGCGACTGGGCGGCCAAGGGCACGCTGCTCCTCGGGGTGCGGGCCGTCTTGGCGGAGAGCTTCGAGCGCATCCATCGCTCGAACCTGGTCGGCATGGGCGTCCTGCCGTTGCAGTTCCCCGCCGGCGAGTCGGTCGAGTCCCTGGGGCTGACCGGCGAGGAGCGCTTCACGGTTGCCGGCCTCGAGGCGCTCAACCGTGGCGAGGTCCCCAAGGAGCTCACGGTGGTGGCACACCGCGACGACGGCGTGTCCGTCGAGGTGCCGGCGCGCGTGCGGATCGACACGCCCATGGAGGCGGAGTACTTCCGCCACGGGGGAATCCTGCGCTACGTGTTGCGGCAGCTGGCGAGCTAACCGGACGTCAGCGGCCGTCAGCCGGTCCCGACGGCCCGGAAGCCCTCGGCGGTCGAGCCATCGGGCAGCCCGGCGGCCCGGGCCACCGAACTTCCCCAGCTACGCAGGCGATCCTCGATGCCGACGGGATCGGCGATCTGGCTCCGATGGGAACGAAGGGCTTCGACCTTGCGGGGGAACGCCGCAGTGGTGTCGACGAAGAGGTTGGAGTCGGGGCCCGCCATGAGCCACAGCTCCGGCACGGCGTGGGGCTCCAGCCCCTCCTGCTCGAGCAACTCAGGGTAGATGAAGGCGCTCCGCGAGTCGGGGTACACGGCGCACACCGCCGCCTCTCCCACCGCCAGGTGGTCGGGATGGCTGGCGAAGATGCGATCCCACACCCGCTCCGGCGACTGGGTGATCACCCGTTGCGGGCGCACTCGCCGGATCACCCGGCTGATGTCCCGGCGGAGGGCGTGGTCGGCCTTGACATGACCGTCGGCATGCCCGAGAAACGTCACGTCGGACACCCCGACCTGCGCCGCCGCCTCCCTCTGCTCCTTTTGGCGAAGGACCGGGAGATCCTGGCGCGAGATGGCCGGGTCGGCCTCGCCGGCGTCGCCGTTGGTCACGATGCAGTAGGACACCTCGACGCCGGCGTCGGTCAGGGTCGCCACGGTGCCCGCCGCCCCGAAATCGACGTCGTCGGGGTGGGCCGTCACGACCAGCACCCGGGACACGCCGTCGCCGGGCGACCAGACACGGGCGACCGAGCCGAGCTCGCTCACGGGACCGAAACGCCTGCGGCGGCTAGAGGACGCCCTCTGCGGCAGTCGGTCGCCAGGCCGCGAGGTCGGCCAGCCGGGGGTCGTTGGAGAACACCTCGACGATGGGCTCGCGCACCCCTACGTGACGCTGCAGCGCCCCGACCTCGAGAACCTGGTTCCAGAGAGCAAGGGTGACCACGATGCCGGCCTGGCCGGCCCGGGCCGTCCGCCCGGATCGGTGCAGGTAGGCCTTGTGGTCCTCCGGGGGGTCGTAGTGAATCACCACGTCCACCCCCTCGATGTCCAGCCCCCGAGCGGCCACGTCGGTGGCCACGAGCACGGGAAGCCGGTCGTCGGTGAACTCGGAGAGGGCTCGCTCCCGGTGGTTCTGGCGCAGGTCGCCGTGGATCGCCGCCGCCTTGACCCCCTCCTTGCGCAGGTTCTCGACGAGGCGGTCGGCGCCCCGCTTGGTCCGGACGAAGACGAGCGTCTTGCCGTAGCTGCGGGCGATGGCCGCCGCCACCTTGACCTTGTCCATCTGGTGGACCTGGAGGAAGCGGTGGAGCATGGCGGCCACGGTGGTCTGGGGTGAGGCGACCTCGTGGCGCACGGGATCCCGCTGGTAGCGGTGGATGAGCCGGTCGACGGCCCCGTCCAGGGTGGCGGAGAAGAGCAGGGTCTGATGGGGGCGCTCCACCCTTCGGAGGACCCACTCGACCTGAGGCATGAACCCCATGTCGGCCATCCGGTCGGCCTCGTCGAGCACGACCGTCTCGACGTCGGCCACGGAAAGAAAGCCCCGCTCCCCTAAGTCGATGAGCCGGCCCGGCGTGGCGATGACGACGTCTGCCCCGTTGCGGAGGGCCTTGATCTGGCGGTCGATGTCCGCTCCGCCGTAGACGGCCACGCTGCGCAGGTCGACGGCCTTGGCCAGTGGCGCCAGCACCTCGTGCACCTGCAGGGCGAGCTCCCTCGTCGGGACCAGGACCAGGCCCCGCACCGGGGAGGTGGCGCCCGCACGGCGTTCGCCGGCAGCCGTCACGAGGGCGGCTGTCCGTTGCAGGAGGGGCAGTCCGAAGGCGAGGGTCTTGCCGGACCCGGTCTTGGCCTTTCCGGAGACGTCCCGACCCGAGATCGCGTCGGCGATGGTCATCGCCTGGATGGGGAAGGCGGTCGTGATGCCCTGGTTGGCCAGGGTCTTCGCGAGCTCGAGACACACGCCCAGGGATTCGAAGGTCTGGGCGGTCTCGTACACATCGCCAGCGGGGGGGCTCAGATCCCCGCCGGCCACGCCGGCTTCATCGCCGGCCAGGATGTCGACGGTCATGTCCTCTTTCTCGTGGCTCGCGGACCGCCCTCCGCATTTGACCCGGTGGGTCTGTCCCAGCAGGCACGGACCGCCAGGGGGTTTGATGCGTCCGACACGATCCCGGCGGCCGGGCGAGCGGCCCGACTGGTCACAGGCTACCAGCCAGCCCCGCCCGACAAGCGGAAAAGCCCAGCACGCTCGATCATCGAGAAGGAGGGTCAGGTCGGGACCGACGGCCGGGGCTTCCCAGCGACGACCCCGAGTGGGCTGTCCCGCACGGTTCTGCCCCGGTGGCCCGCGCTCGCATATGCTTGTATGCCTGCAGGGATCCCAAGGCGGAGGGGCAGTCCGGCCTGGGGCGACGCCGGGGCCGATGCAAGAATTTTGATTTCCAAATGAGCTTTTTTATTTGGCTCATGTTGCTTTGGTCCCTCGAACGATCTCCGTCGAAAGAGATCCCCCGAGGCGGACCGCACCAGAACGCGTCGACCTCTGCCCTTCCGGGCCCGGCCCCGATAGCGCCCTCGGCGCCACGGCAACGGCGTGCCGCCGATCCGGGCCGGAGGACCTTTGGATGCGAAGCTGTCCCCCGATCCTCGAGGCGGAAGGTGCCACCCCATCCCCGATGCCCTCTACCAGGCCTGACGCGACCTGGCATCCCCTCCGCAAGGAGACGTCGTCGCTCCGACGGCGGAGGGTATTCACAGTGATGCTGTAGACAAATGGGGCGGTTGGGAGTCGAGGATGCCGCCGGAGCGGCGTGTTGCTGCCACGCCGGGGCCGTTGCCGGGGACCCTTCATTTCCCCCTCGGCCCCTCTCCCGGGGTTACCTCCCGGTCACCGAATCGTCGCGAAAGATACGTAAAATCAACTTTTCAGTATTTACACATCTGTTTGGTCAGCTTAGGATGCCCGGGTGCAGTTGGGGTGCAGGTCGGGTGCGGATCTGGTCCCGGGGGTGGGCGTCCAGCAGGTGGCGCCGCCGACTTCACGTTCTGTCGGGGCCGGCCCAGGTTGAGGGCGCGGGGAGGCTCTGGTCGGTCAGGACGCGGGGGCGGGTCTCTCGTGACGGCCGGAGGCATTCGTCGGCTCGCCGAAACCCGTTGACCCTCGATACCCGTTGATCCCGATCACGAGGAGCGTCGCCGCAATGGCCCCGGCCAACAACGTCACTGTGCTCTGCACCGACATCGTGGGCTGCATCGGTCTGACGGGGAGCCAGTCACCCATCTCCGGCGAGATCGCCAAGGAGGTGCATCGCGCCCACCTCGGTCTCCTCCGGCAGGCCATCTCCTCGAGTGGCGGTACCGAGGTCATGAGGCTCGACCAGGGCGTCGTGGTCGTGTTCCCCTCGCCGGCCCCGGCGTTGACGTGCGCCGTCGCCATGCAGCAGGCCGTGGCCATGCAGCAGGGCGTCGACCCCGGCAATTGCCTGGGGCCCCACTCGATCGGCCTGCGCGTCGGGCTGAGCGCTGGCCCGGCCCAGCGGCGGGGCGACGGCTACACCGGCAGCCCGGTCGTGGAGGCCGCCGGGCTCTGCGCGATGGCCCTCGGGGGGCAGATCCTCGCGGCGGAGGTGGTGCGCAAGACACCGGGAAGCCGCTCGCCCCACCTCTTTGCCCGGGCCGGCAGGGTGCAACTCAAGGGCCTCTCGGCACCGACCGACGTCTTCGAGGTGGGCTGGGAGCAGCTGGCCGGGGACGCCGGCGAGTGCAACCCGGGATCCGGCCTCGCCCTGCCCGAGCGGCTCGCCCTCTCGTTGCCGCAGAGGGTCGTCGGGCGCAGCCTGCAGCTCGCCCGCCTCGAGCAGGTGTACAAGCGTGTCGCCCTGGGGGAGGGCCGAGAGGTCGTCCTCGTGTCTGGCGAGGCCGGCCAAGGCAAGTCCACGCTCGCCGCCGAGGCGGCCCGGCGAGCGGAAGGGGCGGCCGTCCTGTACGGGCGCGGCGACGTCGATCGAGGCATCCCCTACCTGCCCTTCATCGAGGCGCTCGGCGACTACCTGGCGGGCGCGCCGGACCAGGTAGTCGCGGCATTCTCCGAGGCCCATCGCTCCGACCTGGCCCCTCTCGTGCCGGCCCCCGACGGCGACCACCGCGGCACTCCCGGAGCCGCTCACGGCATCGGTCGCGACATCGGGCCGGGCCGGATGCCCGACGGTGCCGAGTCCGCGCGCGCCCGGCTCTACTCCGCGGTCGCGTCCCTGCTCGAGCTGGCCGGTGCCTCGCAGCCCGTCGTGCTCGTCATCGACGACCTGCACCTGGCCGACGAGTCCAGCCTGCAGCTCCTCGGCCACCTGGTCGGGCACACCGATCGGATCCGGCTGCTCATCCTCGCCACCTACCGGGCCACGGACCTCTCGATGGCCCATCCGCTGACCGAGGCCATCAAGGTGTTGCGCCGGGAGCAGCGGGTAACCCGAATCGACCTGAAGGGTTGGGGGGACGACGATCTCGTCGGTTACTTCGAGGCCCGGGCGGGGCACGACCTGAGAGGGGTCCGCCTGGCCCATGCGGTCTACCGCGAGACGCAGGGCAACCCGTTCTTCGTGACCGAGGTGGCACGAAACCTGTGCGAGATGGGCATCGTCTTCCAGAGCCCGAGTGGGCGTTGGGAGAGGAGTGAGCACTTCGACGAGCTGTCGCTGCCCAACAGCGTGCAGGAGGTCGTGGGCACCCGGGCATCCCGGCTGGGCGCGCCGGCAAGGCGCCTGCTCGCGGCCGCCGCGGTCATCGGGCTGGAGTTCGACCGGGACCTCCTGGCGGGGATCGCGGATACCACGGCCGAGGCGGCCGAGGATCTGCTGGCCCGTGCCGTCCGGGCTTCGCTCGTCCAGCGGGTCCAGGGGATTCCCTCGCGCTACCGGTTCCAGCACGCGCTCGTCCGCGACACCCTCTACCGGGAGCTGCCCAATCTCGAGCGTGCCCGGCTCCACCGGAAGGTCGGCGAGGCGCTGCAGGGGCTCCCTGCGGCGGCGCGGCGGCGCGGCGCGGGAGCGATCGCACACCACTTCTTCCACGCCATCGTCACGCCCGCGCAGGTCGACCAGGCGATCGAGGCCGCTCTCCGCGCCGGCTGGGCGGCGCTCGAGTCCCTGGCCCCCTACGACGCGGCGCGCTGGTTCGCCCATGCCGTCGAGCTCGCGGACCCCCCCACGGCGAACCGGGACGCCTGGAGGGTCGACGCCCTGGTGGGACTCGGCACCGCACAACGCCTCGCCGGTTTCGGTGACTTCGACGACGCCCTGTCGGAAGCCGTGGCCGTGGCGAGGGAGCTCGGTGACCCAGAGGCCCTGGACCGGGCCGAGCTCGCCAGGGGCCAGGGCCTGCAGCGGGCGTGAACCGCGGCGTTGTGCTTAGGTGATGAGCCTCATCGCCGAGTCGGAAGGAGAGGGCGTTGGCCAGGCTCGAAAAGGGTGACACCGCACCCGCGTTCACGCTGCCCGATCAGGACGCCAAGCCCAAGTCGCTGTCCGAGCTGACGGCGAAGGGCCCCGCGGTCGTCTACTTCTACCCGGCCGACGACACACCGGGCTGCACCAAGGAAGCGTGCCAGTTCAACGACAACCTGCAGGCCTTTGCCCGCGCCAAGGTCAACGTCGTCGGGATCTCCCCCGACGGGCAGGCCAAGCACCAGCGGTTCCGGGAGAAGTACGGGCTCAAGTTCCCGCTCCTCTCCGACGCAGAGCACAGCGTCATGGAGTCCTACGGGGCCTACGGCGAGAAGACGATGTACGGCAAGAAGACCGTCGGGGTGATCCGCTCCACCTTCATCGTCGGCAAGGACGGCAAGATCGCCCGGGCCTGGTACAACGTCCGCGCAGACGGCCACGCGGCCAAGGTCCTCGCCGAGCTCGAGGGCTGACCCCTTCGAACTGCGGGGCCTTGGCCCTGCCGATCCGCTCAGCCGCCGATCCGCTCAGCCGCCGATCCGCCCAGCCGCCGATCTGCTCAGCCGCCGAGCCCGTCACCCGCTGGGCGCTCACACCTGGTGGAGCGGACACCACCAGGTGGAGCGACCTCCCACCCGGCCCCGGGCGAGCGCCGCGTGGTCCCGCGGGCAGCGCCCCGCCGGCCGCCGCTCGGGCATCAGGTCGCCGAGGTGGGATCCGCCACGGCGGATGAGCAGTCGGAGCGTCGAGCGGATACCGCGGTGCAGCCGCGACACCTCCCGAGCGGTCAACGCCTCGCACGGGCGTAGCGGCGACAGGGCCACCCTCCAGAGCACCTCGTCGACGGCGAGGTTGCCCAGACCGGCCAGGCGTGACTGATCGAGGAGGCGGGCCTTCAACGCCGGCCCGTCTCCCCGGCCGGCTGCCAGCGCCGCCCTCAGCTCCGACGCCTCCACGGTCAGGGCGTCCGGTCCCAGCGCCTCCTCGTCGGGGTCGAGGACGACCCGCCCGAACCGTCGGGGATCCTGCAGGGCCAGCTCTCCCCCGCCGGCGGTCTCCAGACGAAACCGGATCCAGCGAGGTGAAGCCTCGGCGGACGTGTACAGCAGCCGGTCGACCGCCCTTTTGCCGTCGAGCGTCAAGTCCCCGGTCATCCCGAAGCGCACGCCCAGGATGGGCTCGTCGGTTCCCGATCGGGCGTCGATCAGGAGCAGCTTCCCGCGGCGCCGGGCCGAAACGAGCTCCGCACCGACGAGACGCTCGGCCAAGAGCTGGGCCGTGGTCCCCGGCCCGAGGCAGTGCGGGTCCGTCACGTCCACGCGGGCGATCGTGCGACCCACCGCCGTGGCGGCCAGCGCGCGGTAGCTCTCGACCTCGGGCAGCTCGGGCACGACGATCAGGCGTGCCGGCGCTGGATAGGGTGTCGACCGTGCCTCCGGAGAAACCACACTGGGCCCACCTGTTCAACGAGGTCGTCACCTCGGGACTGTGCACGGGCTGCAGCGCCTGCGTGATCGCCTGCCCCTACGACGTGCTCGGCTACGACGACACCGAGGGCCGCTACAAGCCCTTCCACGTCGCCGAGGAGGGTGGGGAGGCGGACTGCACCCACGGGGTCAAGGGCTGCACCCTCTGCACGAGAGCGTGCCCCCGGTTCCGCGCCTGGGAGCCCGAGGCGGAGTCCTTCCTCTTCGGCCGCGAGCGCGAGATCCACGAGGTCGCCGGCATCTCGGAGGAGACGGTCCTGGCCCGCGCCACCGACCCGGAGCTCAACAGCGCGGGACAGGACGGCGGGCTCGTCTCCGCCCTCCTCATCTACGCCCTCGAGCACGACATCATCGACGCCGCACTGGTCTCGGCGCTCGAGGGTGACGGCACCACCTGGAAGGCGGTCCCCGCGGTGGCCCGGACTCGCCAGGACGTGCTCGACACCGCGGGGTCGCGGTACACGTACTCGGCCAATCCCCTCGCCTACGCCGAGGCGCTCGAGGGCGGCGCGGAGCGGATCGCTCTCGTCGGCATGGGCTGCCAGGCCTCCGCGCCACCGGTGATGGCGGCACGCAAGGCGGGCAAGGTGGCCCGGCGCTTCGTGCTCTCGATCGGCCTCATGTGCTCCAAGACCTTCGACGACGCGATCTTCCCCGAGCTCTTCGAGTCCCGCTACGGCCTGGCCCGCGAGCACATCGTCAAGATGAACATCAAGGGGGTCTTCCAGGTCTGGATGCGCGACGGCAGCTACCACGAGATCCCCCTCAAGGAGGCGCACGCCTTCACTCGGGAGGGGTGCAACACGTGCCCGGACTTCGCGGCCGAGCACGCCGACATCTCGACGGGCGGCATCGGCGCCTTCCACGACTGGACCCTCACCCTGATCCGGACCGAGCGTGGTCGCGAGATCTTCTCCAAGCTCCTCGAGGCGGGCGTGGTGGAGACCCGCCCGATCCATGACGACCCCGGGGCGCTCGTCCTGATGAACCGCCTCAGCCGCATCAGCCGTCGCCGGTGGCCGGCCACGGCGGTGCCCATGCCCGGGCGGCTCCCTGCGAAGGTGTAGGCGCCGTCATCGGGATCCGGGGCGGTCCGCCCCGAGGAGCGCCCGGGCGCGCTCGAAGACGGCATCGAGCATCTCCTCGGTGAGCACGCCCGTGAACGTGTTCTGCTGGCTCGGGTGGTACGAGCACAACAGGTGGCGCCCGTCCTCCAGCTCCTGCTCGGCGAGGTGGGCGAATCGGGGCCTGGGGCGGATGTCGAGCACCGTGGCCAGCGTCCGCAAGGCGACCTGACCGAGCGCGACCAGCACGCCCCCCTCGGGCAACAGTTCGAGCTCACGGGCGAGGAAGGGCCGGCAATTGGCGAGCTCCTCGGGCGTCGCCTTGTTGGCCGGGGGTGCGCAGCGGGCGGAGGCCGTGATCCACGCACCGCGCAGCGTCAGCCCGTCCCCGCGGGACTCGCTCACCGGTCGGTCGGCGAAGCCCGCCCGCCAGAGGGCCCGGTACAGCCAGTCGCCCGAGCGGTCGCCGGTGAACATCCGGCCCGTGCGGTTGGCTCCGTGTGCCGCCGGCGCCAGCCCCACCACCACGAGGCCCGCGCTCGGGTCGCCCCAGCCCGGCACGGGGCGCGCCCAGTAGTCCTCGGTGCGGGCGCCTCGGCGGGGATGCTGCGCCACCTCCTCGCGCCATGCCACGAGGCGTGGGCAACGCCGGCACGACTCGATCTCGCCGGACAAGCGGTCCAGCCCCGATCGTGCCAGCTCTGTCGCGGGGGCGGACATGGCGAGAGCCTACGATGACGCGTCGTGGCCAACCTCCGACGAGCGAGCCCGCGTGCCGGAAGGGGCGGCCGAGCGGCCGGCGGCGGCACCCTCGTGCTTCTCGTCCGGCACGGGAACACCCCGACGACGGGCAAGCTGCTTCCCGGGCGCTCGCCCGGCCTCCACCTCTCGGAGAAGGGCAGGGCCCAGGCCGAACGGGTCGCCGAGCGCATCGGCGAGCTCGGACGTCCGCCCGCGGCCGTGTACGCGTCCCCGCTGGAGCGGACCCGCGAGACCGCCGCGCCGATCGCGCGCCGCCTCGGGCTGCGGGTGCGCAACTTCAACGGGCTCCTCGAGTGCGACATCGGCACGTGGTCCGGCAAGTCCCTGCGCCAGCTGGCCCGCACCAAGGAATGGGCCCTGGTCCGTGGATGGCCGAGCGGATTTCGCTTCCCCGGCGGCGAGTCCTTCGCCGAGTCGTCGGTCCGCGCCTATCAGGCCGTGCTTGAACTGGCCGATCGGCACCGGGGCGAGTCGATCGTCGCCGTCTCCCACGCCGACCCGATCAAGGCGATCGTGGCCTCTGCGGCGGGCGTGCCCCTCGACCTGTTCCAGCGGCTCGTGATCTCTCCGTGCTCGGTGACGGCGCTCGGCTTCGGGTCTCTCGGCCCGGTCGTGCTGAGCGTCAACTCCACCGCCTCGCTCGGGGAGCTGGTCCCCTCGTGAGCAACAGGGTCCCCCATGGCTGAGGAGCTGGACCTGCCCGCCCCGGAGCGCTTCACCATCGGGACCGAGGGACCGGTCGGCCAGCGGCTGTTCCTGCTGCAGTGCCGTCAGGGCACCCAGCTCCTGACGGTCAAGATCGAGAAGCAGCAGGTGGCCGTCCTCGCGAGCTACCTCGCGCGGATCGTGCGGGAGCTCGGGAGCCCCGAGACGCTCGCCGACGATCTCGACCTGGAGGAGGTCGCGGACTTCGACTGGATCTGCGGCACGATCGGGGTCTCCTACGACGAGGACCTCAACCGGGTGATGGTCGTGCTCGAGGAGCTCGTCGAGGAGGGCGAGGACCCCACCGTGGCCCGCGTCGCGGTCACGCCCGAGCAGGCCGGTCGCTTCGCCGTCAGGGCCACGAGCCTGATCGAGGCCGGCCGCCCCGCATGCCCGCTCTGCGGCCTGCCGCTCGATCCCTCCGGCCACATCTGTCCGAGGACCAACGGCCACCGGCCGCCGGTGACCTGAGGCGACCGTGGCGCAAGCCGGATCGCCATCGAGCCGGGCGCCCGACGGTGCACCGGAGGACGTGAGCCAGGTCCTCCTGCGCGGCGAGATGGAGGTGGTGGGGCGGTTCGCCGGCAGCTCCAACGCCACCCTGCTGGTCACGTGCAGCGCGGACGGCGTCGAGGTCCCCGCCGTCTACAAGCCGCGGCGGGGCGAGCGACCCCTCTGGGACTTCCCCCCGGGCCTCGACCGGCGGGAGGTCGCCGCCTACCGGCTCGCCCGGGCGCTCGGCTGGCCCATCGTGCCCGTCACCGTCCGGCGCGAGGAGGCGCCGTTCGGTCCCGGTTCGGTTCAGCACTACCGGGAGGACGACGGCGAGTCCCACTACTTCACCCTGCGAGAGGAGCAGGGTCGCGACCGAGTCCTGCAGCAGATCGCCGTGCTGGACGTGCTGGCCAACAACGCCGATCGCAAGAGCGGGCACGTGATCCTCTCGTCGGGGAGGGTGTGGGCCATCGACCACGGCCTGTGCTTCCACGAGGAGCCCAAGCTGCGCACGGTGATCTGGGACTACGCAGGCGAGCAGGTCCCCGGAGGCCTCCTCGAGGACGTCCGGCGGGCCTCCCGCGAGCTCCCGGACGACCTCGTCTCGCTCCTCGACCCGGCAGAGGAAGCGGCGCTCCGCCGCCGGGCGAGCCGGCTGCTCAAGGCCAAGTGCTTTCCCCAGCCGGTGGACCGAGGGGGCTGGCCGCCCTACCCCTGGCCCATCGTCTGACGTCGCCGCCCGGCCCGGCGCCCTGGCGCCCGAGTGCGGGAGCGGATGAGCCCTCTCAGCTGCGGGACTGGAGCGCCTCGATCAGGGCCGGCAGCACCTTGTGCAGGTCCCCGACGATCCCGAGGTCGGCGACGGAGAAGATCGGGGCGTCGGGGTCCTTGTTGACCGCGATGATGTTCTTGGACCCCTTCATGCCGACGAGATGCTGGGTGGCACCCGAGATGCCCATCGCCAGGTAGATGTTCGGCTTGACCGTCTTGCCCGTCTGGCCGACCTGGTGCGAGTAGGGCACCCAGCCGGCGTCGACGATGGCACGGCTGGCCCCCGCCGCACCGTTGAGCAGCTTGGCCAGCTTCTCGATGAGCTCGTAGTGCTCGGCCCCGCCGAGGCCCCGGCCGCCGGACACGACCACGGCGGCCTCGTCCAGGCTCGGCCCGCTGCGCTCCTCGACGTGCCGGGCGTCGATCTTGGCGGTGTTGGTCGCGCCGAGGTCCGGCACGGGTGCCGCCACCACGTTGGCCGGCGCCCCCCCGGAAGGCTCGGCAGCGAAGGACTTGGCGCGCACGACGTAGATGCCCGGGGCTCCGCCACTGAACCTGGCGGTCACCATCTGCTCGCCTCCGAAGATGGCGTGCTCCGTCCGGAGGCCCCCGTCGTCGGCGATCCCCACGATGTTCGTGAGCACGGGGAGGTCGAGCTTGGCGGACAGGCGACCCGCCACGTCCCGGCCGTCGTACGTGGCGGGGACGAAGATCGCGTCCGGACGGTTGCCGGACTCCACCAGGGACGCGATGGCGCCCGCGACGGGTGCGCCCGGCAGCGCGCCTCCGAGGTCACCCGCGTCGTAGAGGGTCGTCGCCCCGTACTCGCCGACTGCGCCGGCGAGCGAGGCGGCGTCCGCGCCCCAGGACACGGCCTCGACCGTGCCGGCCAGCCCACGCGCCGCGGTCAGGAGCTCGAGCGAGACCGGCACCGGCCCGGAGTCCGTCGGCTCCGCGAGAACCCAGATTTTTTCGATCGACATGGTCCTCGTGCTCCTCAGATGACCTTGGACTCTTCGAGAAAGGAAATGATGCGGCGGAACCCGTCGCCGTCGTCCTCGACGATCTCGCCGGCGCCTCGCTCCTCCGCCTTGCGGACGTCCACGATCTCCTGGCGGGCGCCGCCGGAGCCCACCTGGGAGGCATCGAGGCCCAGGTCGCCGACGCTGAGTGTCTCGATGGGCTTGGACTTGGCGGCCATGATGCCCTTGAAGGACGGGTAGCGGGGCTCGACGACCCCCGCCGTCACCGTGACGACCGCCGGGAGCGGGCTCTCGACCTCGTCGTAGCCGGCCTCCGTCTGACGATCGACCTTGAGCGTCGACCCGTCGACCGCCACCTTCTTGGCGAAGGTGACGGAGGGCATCCCGAGGAGCTCGGCGACCTGCACCGGCGTCGTGCCGGTGTAGCCGTCGGTGGACTCGGTGGCGGCGAGCACCAGGTCGGGCTCCACCCGGCGGATGGCGGCTGCCAGGACCTTGGCCGTTCCGAGCGCGTCGGTGCCGGCAAGGGCCTCGTCGCTCACCAAGATTGCCTTGGCGGCGCCCATGGCGAGGGCGGTCCGCAGCCCGGAGGTCTCGCCGTTGGGCACCATCGACAGGAGGATCACGTCGCCTCCACCGGCGGCGTCCACCAGCTGCAGCCCCATCTCGACGCCGTACGAGTCCGAGTCGTCGAGGATGAGCTTGCCGCTCCGGTCGAGGGTGTGGGTGTTGGGATCCAAGGTCGCCGGAGCGGCCGGATCGGGGATCTGTTTTACGCAGACGACGACGTTCATAGCCGGACCATTCTTTACGACGAGGCGACGTCCCGCCATTCCGGGCACGCCGGCCGCCGATCCGAGGGCGCTACGGCGACCTCCTCCGGGTCCCACCGGGCCCTGCGGACCAGGTCCATGACGACCGCCACCTCGTCGGTGATCACCGCATCGACGCCGACCGCGGCCATCTGGCAGAAGTCGGCGGCACCGCGGGCGGTCCATACGTGGACCGAGAGTCCGAGGTCTCGGGCGGTGTGCACCGTCCCCCGGTCGACGCCGACGAAATAGGGGTGAACCGCCTGGTAGCCGCGGTGGGCGGCCTCCGGGATGACCGAGGCGTTGGGAGCCAGCGGCCCGAGCAGCCAGCCCACGGGCAGGTGGGGGGCACAGGCCCGCACGGCGTCGATCGTGCGATCGCAGAAGGAGGAGACCACGACGTTCCCGTCGTGGCCCGCCTCGTCGATGACACGCACCGTGTCGCGGGCGATCGCATGGTCCGCCTCGTAGCCGGGCTCCCAGCGAAAATTCTTGATCTCGACGTTGACCGACAGACCCCGGCACGCCGTAAGGGCCTGCGCCAGGGTCGGCACGTAGGGCGGGAGCCGCCGCAGGGTGAGCTCCGCGACCGGTCCCACGCCCTCGACGACGGGATCGTGATGGACGACGAGGTGGCCCTCGGCGCTCCGACGAACGTCGAGCTCGACGGCGTGGGCTCCCAACCGCCTGGCGGAGGAGAAGGCCTCGATGGTGTTCTCGATGGCCGGCCCGGTGACCCCACGATGGGCCCAGACCGCGGTCATCGGGTACTGCCGACGTGCATCTCGCTCCTCTCGGACTACCGATAGGAGGGGGTACATCAGGCTTCCGACCAACCCTAACCTCCCACGTCACGGGGTCCAGCGATCCCCGAATCGGGGACAGGTACTCCTTGCGCGGAGGGCCTTTCGCCGATAACGTGGCTTCGCTTGGTTTTTCCGTGAAGGCCACTGCCTAGGGCCGAATCATGTGAAAATATTCACAAGTGCTTGCGGAGGAGTGACATGGCGCTCATGTGGAACCGGACGGTCGACTGGGACGCGGGCGATTGGCGTCGGGTCGCTGCGTGCAAGGACACCGAGCCCGACCTCTTTTTCCCTGTGGGCACCACGGGACCAGCCCTCGACCAGATCGAGGCCGCCAAGCGGGTCTGCCGCTCGTGCGAGGCCCAGGAGCCCTGTCTCGACTTCGCCCTCGCGACCAACCAGGAGTCCGGTGTCTGGGGAGGGACCTCGGAGGAGGAACGCCGCAAGCTCCGGCGTGCCTGGTTGGCCGCCCGCCGCCGCGCCGTTCTTCCTGACTTCCGGACTTCCTGACGCCCTCCGCACGCCGCTGAGCCGAGGCTCAGCCCTCCGGTTCGATCGTGGGAGAGCGCTCCGCCGCGACGGCCCGAGCGAGGGCCTCGCACTCGGGGTTCCCCGTGAGGGCCGCCAGGAACGACTCCCGGTCGAGCCGCCACACCTTGCTGTCCCGCTCGGCGCGGACGGTCGCCGTGCGGGGCGAGTCGAACAGCAGGGCGATCTCCCCGAACGTGTCACCCTCGCCCAACGATCCGACCGGTCTCCCGTCCGTGAGGACGTCGAAGGCGCCGGACTCGACGATGAAGAAGTCGTCACCCCGCTCGCCCTGCCGGATCACGGGCTCCCCGCTGGCCACGGCGACGGGGACGAGCTCGCGGGCGAGATGGGAGCGCACGGCCACCGGGAGGGGGCGGAACAGCTCGGGCATCTCGATGACCTTGCGCTGCTGGGCTCCGGCCAGATCCGTGCGGTCGACCTCGGGGAGGCGGAGGATGACCAACCCCGTCGCGGCGAGGGCCAGGATCCCGGTGAACAGCAGGGTGATGCGGATGCCGAGCCACGCGTCGAGGCCGGCCGCCACGATGCCGCTCACGCCTGTCGCGACGAAGTTCATCAACCCGGTCACCCCCACGACCGCGCCGAGAGAGGCGGTGGGAACGGTCCGCTGGAGCAACGAGTGCGTGGCGACCGTCTGCATGGCGATGCCCACGCCGAACCCGGCCAGGACGAGGAGGGTGACGACGAGGTAGGGGGCGCCCGCGACGATGACGGGTCCGATCGCGGAGAGGAGCAGGCCGGCCGCCAGGTAGGGAGTGAGCCGCTGGCGGTGGGCGAAGGACAGGCTGAAGATGCCGCCGAGGAGCCCGCCGACCCCGACGGCGGAGACGAGGAGGGGCGTGCCGCTCGGACCGAGGTGGAGCAGGCTGCTCGAAAGGCTGCTCGCGAAGGCCTGTGCCATGCCCGCCAAGAGGACCGGCAGGGCGAACGCCAGCACGACGTCGCGCGGTCCCCTGGACCGCCGCAGATAGTCCACCCCGGCGAGCAGCCGGCGCAGCAACGACGCTGAACCGGTGGCCTCTGCTCCGGCCTGGAGCTTGGTGTTCACGCCTCGGATGGTGAGGACGAGCAGCGACCCACCGACCCACAGGATCGTGACCGCGACGAAGATGGCGCTCGGGCCGGACCACTTGAGGAGGATCACGTCGAGGACGCCGCCCACGACGATCCCCCCGACCTCCTGCATGGAGCTCAGCGCGTTGGCGGCGACGAGCTGTGCGGGAGAGTCGGCGAGCCACGGCAGGATGGCGTACTGGATGGAGTACGGAGCGGCGGCACCCGCGCCTTCGAGGGCGGCCGCGACGTACAGGAACGACGCCGGGCCGTGCCCGGCAAAGACCACGAGGCCGGTGAGGCCCGCCACCGCCCGCACGCCGTACCCGAGGGCGAGGACCCTCTCCCTCCGCCACCGCTCGGAGAGCGCGGCCACCCCCGGCGACGCGAGCGCGCCGACGATGCTGCGCACGAGGATGACCAACCCGGGCCCCGCGGGACCGATGCGCTGGTAGGTGAGGACGAGGAGGAGGGAGACGAACGCCGTTCCCCCCGAGATGGCCGTGCCGTAGGCCAGCACGACGTTGCGGAGCCGGGGGTTGTGGAACGTCCCGAGGAAGAGCGCGAGCGAACCCTCGTGACCTTCTCCCCCGGACGTCTTTGGCCCGTCCGCACTCCGTCGTCCCGACTCCGGTGGGTCTCCCTCCCCTCCCACGGCGTGAGCCTATCGACACCCTTCGGTAGAAGCCTCATCGGTAGAAGCCTCAATCGAGTCGGTAGGAGCCTCGATCGAGCGAGCTCTCGCACGGAGCGCCCCCCGGCGCGGCAGGCGGCGGGAGTGGTCGCGCGAAGTAGCGTTCGGGTGAGCATGCGCCGCCTCGAGCACCTGAGCCGAATCGATACAGAGGAATTCCGCCTGAGCCCGGCGTCCATCATGAGCGGCCTGCTCCGATGCCGCCCTCGCCCCGACGGGTCGGCGCCGACGGCGGAGGAGATCATCACGCATGCCGGTGACCTGATCCTGCGGCGCGAGGCGGACGGGGCGATGAGGGCCTGCCGCCAGAGGATTCGCCGGGTACCTGCCGACCTGGGCCGCCCGTACCGCGAAGACGATCCCTGCTTTGACATCCGCAACCACATCTCGGTCTACCCGGCGGCGGCACCGTTGCCGGCCGACTCCGTCGGCGACCTGTTGGTCGAAGCGCTCGGCGTTCCGTTGGACCCCGACCGGCCGCTCTGGCGGATCCAGATCGTCGAATCGTTCACCGACGGGACGTTCGGCCTTCTCTGCACCTACCACCATGCCGTGGCCGACGGGACCGCGGCGATGGGCGCGATCGTGGCCATGACCCTCGGCGTGACACCTGACCTGCCGGTGCGCGAATCCTCCCTCGACCAGTGGACGCCGGACGCACCCCACTCACCGTACGAGGCGGTGACGGACGCGATGATCGCTCGAGTGGCCTCGCTTCGGACGGGGTGGCGGGAAGCCCGTCGCGCCGCACGACGGCTCAGCATCGAGAGCGTCGCGGGCGGCGTGGCGCGTGTCACCACGTACCTGCACCGCTCGCCGCCACCCCCGGTCGGCACTCGGTTCCGGCGCCACGCGCCAGAGGGCGGTACGCAGGACCGGGCGCACGAGCTCGAGTTCTCGCTCCTCGACCTCCGTCTCACCACCCGCGCACTCGGCACCACGATCAACGAGCTGTTTCTCGCCGCCATCGCCAGGGCGTGGCCGGTGGTGGAGCCCGAGGCTTCCTGCGTATGGGTCCGCCTCCCGGTCGACCGTCGCGAACCGGGGGACACGTCGCTCACGAACAAGATCGGCTTCGCCCTCACCGGCATCCCTTCGGGGCTCGATCCGCTCTCGACGCTGCGCGCCGCACAGGCAGAGTCCTCCCGCGTCAAGCGTGAGGACCAAAGCAGCGCCTTGGAGGACCTCGTGCGGGTGCGGTCGCTCCTGCCCGTCTCGTGGCAACGCGACCATCTCGGACGCTTCGACGATCCCGACGTGATCCTCTCCAATATGCCGGGCGTCCCGATCCCGTTGTACTGCCAGGGCGCCCCGCTCCTCTACGGCGTTGGCACGTCTACCCTCGTCGCCGGATGGGGAAAGCTCACCATCTGCACGTTCGCGGACACCGTCAACGGGAGCCTGATCGAGGCTTCCGGTGACGAGAGGCAGGGCCCGGAATTTCTCGAGGCCTTCTGCGACACGGTCGCGGAGCTGGGCCGCCTTGCGAGGACCCGAAGCCTGCTCGCGAGACAACGTCAGCTCGTTGCCCTGGCCCCGCGCGACCTCGACCAGCTGACGCTCGGTGCGACCACCGTGACGGTGGGTCGGGGAGACGCGGTCGTATCGGAGGGGGAAGCGGCGGACGCCTTCTATATCGTGGTGAACGGGCTTGCGGGCGCGACGGCTGGCGGAGATCACGGGAACGGAGCGGGAGCGGCACCCCCGTCCTACTACCGGGCCGGCGACTCGTTCGGGGAGGTCGGCGTCTTTCGCGGTGGGGTCCGACGGGCCACCGTCGTCGCCGAGCGGCCGACCGAGCTGCTGCGTATCGACGGCGCCGCCCTCCTCTCGCTCTTCGGCAAGGATCCGCTCGGCTCGGCACCGCTCCAGGCCACGATCGACGAGTATCTCGGAGTCGGATGATCGACGTGGGCGACGTCGAGTACGCGGGCCGGGCCGGATGAGCCGCCGGAGCCGGCTGAGCGTCATCGACGCGTCGTACCTCGCGGCGGACGTCCCGTACCTGAGCGTGGGCTGGTTCCAGTTCGGGCCCCGACCGGACGGCTCGGTTCCCGACGCCGAGGAGATCATCGGCCATGCGCACGGCGTGCTCCTCAGCGCCGACGCTCCCGAATCGGTGCGGACGTGCCGCCGACGGCTCCGGCGCGTCCCCGGTGACCTCGGCCTCCCGTACCGGGAGGACGATCCCGACTTCGATTTCCGCAACCACTTCACGGTGCACCCGGCCGCCACTCCCGTGCCGCTCGGCGGGGTGGGGCGGTTGATCGTCGACGCGCTGGCCCGCCCGCTCGATCCCGATCGCCCGCTGTGGCGCATCGAGATCGTCGAATCGCTCGACGACGGGTCCTTTGGCCTCCTCACAACCTACGACCACGCGATGGCCGACGGGTTCTCCGGCTTCATGGCGTTCGCGCTGATGAGCCTCGGGTTCACGCCGGAGGTGGTGCCTCCCGCGCCCGCGGCAGATACGTGGCGTCCGGCGCGTCCGGCTTCGTCGATCCAGGCCGTGGGAGAGGCCCTCGCCGACCGTGCCGCCTCGGCGGCGGACGCGGCGCGGCGCGGCGCGCGGGCGGCGAGCGGGGACGGGTTGCGACACTCCGTGCGGGCGGCCTCCGGGCACGTCGCCGCACTCGCGGCCTACCTGCACGCCGAGCCGGCCCCACCGCCCCGTCCCCGCGACCGCAAGGACACCCTGGCCAGTCGGCGGGCCTGCCGGGTCCACGCGCACCGCTACTCGCTCGTCGACCTCCGCCTCGCCTCTCGCGCCCTCGGTGCCACCATCAACGAGCTGTTCCTCGCCGCGGTGGCGGCGGCGTGGCCCGCCGTCGATCCGGACACTGGCGGCGTCTGGGTGTGCGTGCCGGTCCGCCTGAGCGAGGCGGGCGACACCGAACTGACGAACGCGATCGGCTACGTCGTGGTGCAGGTTCCACCGGGCGCCGATCTCCTCGAGACCCTGCGGACCGCGCAGGCCGAGTCGGCCCGGGTCAAGCGCCAGCGCCAGCAACGCGCACTGGCGGACCTCGTTCGCATCCGGTCGTGGCTCCCCGCCTCGGGACAGCAAACACATCTCGGTCGCTACGACGACCCCGACATCGTCCTGTCGAACCTGCCGGCGGTCCCTTTCCAGCTGTACTGCCAGGGGGGCATGCTGCGCCAGGCCATGCTCACCTCTCCCCTCGCGTTCGGCTGGGGCAAGCTGACGTTCTGCACGATTGCCGACGCGGTATACGGCGCGCTGATCGAGGACTCCGGCGAGGGTGGGCCGGGCTCGAGCTTCGATCAGGCCTTCCGGTCCGGCCTCGACGAGCTGTGCCGGCTGGGCGAGGCCCGCAGCCTCATCGCGAGACAGCGGCAGTTCCTCGCCCTCGGCCCCGCCGACCTCGACGAGCTGACCCGCTCGGCGACCACCGCAAAGTACGGGGAAGGCGCAGTCGTCGTCTCCGAGGGTGACCCGGCCGACGCGCTCTACGTGGTGCGAAACGGCAGCGTCCGAGCCGAGGGGGGCGGCGCGGTCCCCGTTACCTACCGGCACGGGGAGTCCTTCGGCGAGGTCGGGGTCTTCGGCGGCGGGGTCCGGAGGGCCACCGTCACGGCGGAGCAGCAATCGGAGCTGCTACGGATCGACGCCTCGGTGCTGCACCCGGTCTTCGCCAAGGACCCGCTCAACGTCGCGCCGGTCGAAGCGGTGATCGAGGAGTACGACGGCTCCAACGACGACGTGGTCGGCGCGCGGTGAGCTCGGGGGATCGCCTCCCGAGAGTCCAGCGGATCAGCCGTGTCGACGCGGACCTCCTCGGCAAGCACCCGCAGTTCCTGACCGGCGGGCTCACACGCTTCCGGCCCCGCGCCGATGGCTCGGTGCCCACCCCCGAAGAGATCATCGACTACGCCGGCTACCAGATCACGAGGCGCGACGCTCCACCGGCGCTCCGCTACTGCCGCCAGAGGATCCGGCGAGTTCCCGGAGCCGTGGGCAGACCGTACTGGGAGGACGATCCCGACTTCGACGTCCGCAACCACTTCTCGGTCTTTCCCGTCACGTCACCGATCCCCGTCGATCAGGTGGGCCGGCTGCTCAACGACGAGCTCTGCCGCCCCCTCGACCCGGCGCACTCCCTGTGGCGCCTCCAGGTCATCGAGGCCTTCGACGACGGCTCGTTCGGTTTGGTCGGCACCTACCACCATGCGGCCGCCGATGGGATCTCGGGCATCGCGGGCTTCGTGCTGATGGCCTTCGGCCTCACGCCAGAGATCCCGGAAGTCGATCCCGACGCAGAGCGATGGGTGGCCCGTGCGCCTCGCTCGACGACGCGCGCCGTCCGGGAGGCCGCGGCGGACCGGCTCGCCGCCGTGCCGGCGGGGCTGCAACGTGTCGGTCGGGTCATGCGTGCCGCCGATGCCGACCGGGTGACGGGTGCGATCGCCCGCGTCGCTGCGTACCTGGAGGCCGTGCCGCCACCGCCCGAGACCCCTCGCGACCGGCACGACAGCTGGGCCAACCGGCGGGCCTCCCGGCTGCACGTGTACCGGTTCCCCCTCCTCGAGCTCCGGCTGGCCTCGCGTGCCCTCGGCGCCACCATCAACGAGCTCCTCCTCTCGGCCATCGCCACCGCATGGCCGACCGTGGAGCCTTCGGCCTCCGCGCTCTGGGCTCGCGTGCCGGTGAACTCGCGGGGATCCGGCGACATGTCGATCACGAACCTGGTCGACATGTCGCTCGTCCGCGTCCCGTGCGGGCTCGACCCGCTGGCGACCCTTCGGGCCGGCCAGGCCGACTCGGGGCGGGTCAAGCACGAGGACCAGGCTCGCGCGCTTGCCGATCTCGGAAGGATCCGCTGGGCCCTGCCCCGGGCCTGGCAGCACAGCGAGCTCGGCCGCTACGACAACCCCGACATCATCCTCTCGAACATGTCGGGCTACCCGTTCCCCTTGTACTGCCAGGGGGGTGTCCTGTGCGACGCGCTGGTGACCTCGAGGCTGGCCGACGGCTGGGGCAAGTTCACGTTCTGCACCTTCGCCGACACCGTCTACGGGACCCTGGTCGAGGACTCCGGCCCCGATGGCACGGGCCCGGCGTTCGACCACGCCTTCCGGGAGGCGGTGAGCGACCTGTGTCGCCGGGCCGAGGTTCGCGGCCTCCTGGCGCGGCAGCGCCAGCTCGTCGCCCTGTCCCCGCGCGACCTCGACCAGCTGACGCTCGGCGCCACGACGGCGACCGTCGAGGAAGGTGCGACGATCGTCTCGGTCGGCGATCCGGCGGACGCCTTCTACGTCGTGAAGGACGGGACGGCGGTCGCCACGGTCGACGGCGACCGGACCGCGACCTACCGGCCCGGGGGGTCCTTCGGCGAGGTCGGCGTCTTCCGCTCGGGGGTCCGCCGGGCGACGGTCACGGCCGAGCGCCGGACCGAGTTGATCCGCCTCGACCGAGCCGCGCTGCTCGGCGCGTTTCGGGACGATCTCGTCACCCTGGCGCCCGTGCAGGCGATGATCGACGCCTACGACGTCCGGTAGGTCAGCCCTTGAGGTCCACCGTCTCGCGGGGAACCCGGATCCTCGCCCGGGTCCCTCCCCCCGACGCCACGGGGAGCCTCTCCATGGAGATCGAACCGCCGAGCTGGCTCTGGACCAGGTCGCGGACGATCGAGAGCCCCAGGCTGGTCCGCTGCTCGAGGTCGAACCCCTCCGGCAGCCCGCGACCGTCGTCGATGACCTCGACGCACAGGTCGCCGCCCGCCACCTCGAGCACGATGCGCACGTGTCCCTTGGTGGCCTCGCCCGCGGCCCGGCCGTCGGGCTGGCCCGGGGCGGCGCCCGGCCTGCCCTCGAGCTCCCCGCTCGACGTGGGCTCCGGCTCGAACGCATGCTCCACGGCATTTTGCAGCAGCTCGGCGAGCGTGACGGAGAGCGGTGTCGCGACCTCGGCCGGCACGGCACCGAGGTCGCCGGACACCGTGATCTCGATGGGGAGTCCCACCACCGAGTCCTCGGCCATCCTCACGAGGGCCTCGACGATCTCGTCGAAGGGAACCTGGTCCGCCGGCTCCCGAGAGAGGATCTCGTGGACGACCGCGATGGAGCGCACCCGGCGCTCCGCCTCGCGGAGCTCCTCCCGTCCTCCGCCTCGCTTGGCCCGGCGCGCCTGCAGGCTCAGCAGCGACGAGATGGTCTGGAGGTTGTTCTTGACCCGGTGATGCACCTCTCGGATGGCGGCGTCCTTGGAGAGCAGCAGCCGGTCGAGGCGGCGGACGTCGGTGACGTCTCGCAGCAGGATGACCGCACCGGTGACCATCCCCCGGGCGAGGAGGGGGATGCAGTGCACGAGGACGATCACGTCCGGTCGCCGCTCGACCTCCTCCACCACCGGCCGACCCGTGGCCAGCGCCCATTCGATGGCCGACTCCTCGACGCCGAGCGCAGTGAAGGTCTCCCCCTCGGGATCGGCGAACACGCCCATGCGGTGAAAGGCGTTGATGGCGTTGGGCGAGGCGAACTCCACCCTCCCCTGCGCGTCGACCAGGACAAAGCCGTCGCCCACCCGCGGCGTCTCCTCGGTGCCCACGTCCTCGCCGGGGAACGGGAACTCGGACTCCGCCACCATCGCGGCCAGCCGCTCGAAGACCCGGAGGTAGGTCCTCTCGTAGAGGCTCGCCGGCAGGCTGGCGGTGGGCGAGAGCCGCACGAGCACGGCCACCACCCGCTGGCGGAACCGCACCGGGATGCTCTCCAGGTCCACCAGCTGGGTGGTCACCGACAGGTTCACGGTGCCCCGCCGGATGTCGCCGAGGAGCAGCGTCTGGACGGGGACGATCCACTCGGACTCCGGCACGGTCGTGCCGACCAGGTCGTCCTCGAGCAGCGTGGGTCGGTTGTTCGGACGCATCTGGCCCAGCACGATCATGTGCTGTCCCCGGTCGCCGTAGGGGGCGACGGGCTCGCCGTGCCCGCTCGACCCGATCTGCACCCGGAGGCTCGGCTCCCCCGGGGAATGGAGGGCTCCGCGACGGCGCGAGCCCACGGCTGCCGCGCCGGGCCGGCACGGCACGAGCAGGAGGAGGTCGGAGAACGAGAGGTCCGCCAGGACCCCCCAGGAGCCGAGCAGTCGCTGCAGGTGACCGAGCTCGGCGGGCGACAGCTCGGCGTGGAGGGAGGCCAGCTCGCTCGCAGGGGTCGCCATCAGGTGGAACCGCCGCTGCGGCCGGGCGGCACGGAGGCGGGCTCCTCGGGCCGCCCCGCGCCGATGGGCACCGGGTGGGGCCGGCGGCCCCTGTAGCCCTGCAGGGTGCCCACGCCGGCCTCCCGCAGGAGGCGGCGCAGGTCGGGGGCACGGTCGGCCACGCGGCTCAGCCCGTGGGCGTCGGATGCGGTCGTGAGCGGCACACCTCGTTCTACGAACCGGCGGAGGAGGGGGATCGCCGGATACTGCTCGCCGACCGGCTTGGTCCAGCCTGCGGACGAGACCTCGGCGGCCATGCCGGAGCTCGACGCCGCCTCGGCGATCCGGTCCCACCACTCGTCGGGGGCATCGGGCACCCTCCCCGTCAACTTGATGAGGTCCGGGTGCGCGAGCACGTCGCAGGCCCCGCTCGCGGCCAGCTCCTCGAGGTTGGCGGTGTAGGCGTCCCAGCAGCTGTCGACGCGGCGCGCCGACCACTCGTGGATCGCCGCAGGGTCCCCGAGGTGGTCGAACAACCATCCCCCGATCCAGTGGACGGAGCCGAGCAGGACGTCGAACGGGTAGCCGGAGAGGAGCGTGGCCACCTTGTCCATGCGACCCCGGTAGTGGTCGACCTCGAGGCCGAGCACGACCGGAAGTCCCGCCTCCTTGGCCTCAATCACGCACCCGACGTACTCGTCGAGGTCGGCGCGGGCGTGGAACCGCCAGTACTCGGCCGCCGAGTGGCGCAGGGCGGGATCCGGCTCGTCCTCCTCGAAGAATCCTCCGAGCAGCGCGTCGGTCTGGCGGAACCGGAAGAGGTGCTCGGTCACCGCGATCTCCGCGACGCCGGCGGCCTGGGCCGCCTCGCAGTAGGCGCCGAGCTGCTCGAGGCTGAGCGGTGTCTCCCGCTCGGTGTGGGGCCAGAGGTGGAGGTGGTAGTCGAGCACGGCACGGACAGCATTACACCCGGAGGGTGTTCGGCGGCACAGGACGAGGGGTCCGGCGCGGCACGCTCAGTGCCAGATGCGCCCACCCAGGTCGAGGAGGCCTCGCATGTCGGTCACGTCGTGGTCGAAGTAGGGCACCGACGCCACCACCTCCGGTACGATCGCGAGCTCCGCCTGCTGCTTGGCCTCGCGACGGGCCACCACGGCGAAGTTGGCGAAGCTCTCCGAGACCTCCCGCAGGACGCGCTCGGTGAGCTGCGGATCGGTGGGCAGCTTGGCGGCCAGCGGGCCGGCGAGCTCGCCCATGTGCTCCGCGACCCGGCTCGCCCCCCGGGAGCGGAAGTAGCTGGGGAGGACCTTGTTGACGACGATGGCGCCGAGGTGGAGCCGGCGGGCCACGAGCTCGTCGGCGAAGAACTCCGCCTCGCGCACGGGGATGGCCTCGAGCGTGGAGACCACCATGAACGTGGTGCGCCGATCGGAGAGCAGCCGCGTGACCGCCTCGGCGCGTTCGACGAACCCCTCGTACATCGTCTGGAAGAGGACGAAGAACTCCGAGATGTCCGCGAGGAACTGGGTGCCGAGAATGCGGTCGGCGATCTGGTAGAAGGGCTTGGAGGCGGCGTTCATCAGCCGGGACCGGTAGGGCACGATCAGCCAGCGCAGCAGGCGGCTCGAGAAGAAGTCGGCCATGCGCTGGGGCGCGTCGAGGAAGTCCAGGGCGTTGTGGCTCGGTGGGGTGTCGACCACGATGAGGTCGTAGCTGCCCGTCGAGTGCAGCTCGTAGAGGCGCTCCATCGCGATGTAATCGTGACTCTGCACGAACCGGCCGGAGATGTTGCGGTACAGGGGGTTGGCGAGGATCTGCTCGCGGGTGGCGGCGTCGGGAGCGTGGAGCCGCACGAGGGAGTCCCACGACTCCTTGGTGTCGAGCATCGCCGCCCACAGCTCCCCTCGGGGCTTGACGCCGGCCTGGGCGAAGACCTCTTCGGGGATCCGGCGCTCCAAGTTGCCGATGCCGGAGATCCCGAGGGCGTCGGCGAGGCGACGCGCCGGGTCGACCGTCACCACGAGCACCCGGCCGCCGTAGTGACACGCCGCCATCGCGGCCGCCGCCGCCGCCGTCGTGGTCTTGCCCACGCCGCCCGGCCCGCAGACGATGACGATCTCCCGCGAGGCCAGCAGACCGTCGAGCGAACCGGAGCGGGCCATCAGAAGCCGAGCTCCTCGCCCAGGTGCTCCGCCATCTGCTTGGTGGTGCGCAGTCCGTGGAAGCGGCTGAAGATGTAGGGCAGGAGGACTATGGGCGTGCCCGGGCCGATGCCGGCGCGGAGTCGCTCCAGGTGCTCGGAGCGAGTCCGTCGCATGGTCACCGCCAGGCGGGCGCCCTCGAGCACGGGCTCGACGTCGCCGCCGGCGCCCTCTGCGAGGATGGCGACGCTCTCGGGGCGGCGGAGCTCCTCGAAGACGTCCTCCTCGTTCCGCCCGAAGAGCTCGGGGAGCACCCGGTTGACGGCCACGGCGGAGAGCTGCACGGTCGTCTCCTCGCGGACCCGCCGGACCAGCTCGATCGTCTCGGTGACGGGCATCTCCTCGGGCGTGGCCACCGCCAGCAGGCCGGTGCGCCGGGGATCGGAGAGGATGTCGAGCATCCAGTCCGTCTGCGACCGGATGAGCCCCACCTTGACGAGCTCGTTGATGGCCTGGGGCGCCGCCAGCTGCCCGATGACGTGTCCCGTCGCGGGCCCGTCGACGACGACGAGGTCGTAGTGGCGCTCACGCACCTCGTAGGCGAGCTTGCCGACCGTGAGGATCTCACGGACACCCGGTGCGGCGGTCGCGACGAAGTCGAAGGCCTTGGCCAGCGGCCCGATCCGTCCCATCACGGGGACCCGCAGATGGAGCTTGAGGTACTCGCGCAGCGAGGCCTCCGTGTCCATGGACATGGCGAAGACCCCGGAGGTGACCTCCCGCTCTTTGAAGTCGGTGGGCGGCGCCTCGAAGAAGGACGCCAGCTCGCCGGTGGGATCCACCTCGCAGACCAGGACCCGCTGGCCCTGCTGGGCAGCCAGGAGGGCGAGGGCCGCCGCGACCGTGGTCTTGCCCACGCCGCCCTTGCCCGTGACGAAGACGAGGTCCAGGTCGAGGAGACCGGCCACCGGCGCCACCACTACCGGGTCATCGCAAGGGGCTCGTCGGGGTCATGCGCAGGGCGATGCGGCACCGCCTCAAAGGGCGCCGAACCCCACCCTGCGCTCACCGCTGGGTGCGCCGACCTCGATGTAGGCGACCTTGACCACCGGAACGGCCACTCGACGGCCGCGCCGGTCGGTGAGCCACAGGATCCCCTCGGGGTTCTTGAGGGTCTTCTCGATCTCGACGATCACCTTGTCCCGGTCGGCTTCGTCCGCCATCTCGACCTCGAGCTCCCTGGCGGTCTGGACGATCCCGATGCGCACGTCCACCCTGTTGCTGCTCCTCTCTGGACTGCCCGTCTGGCAGGGCCCGGTCGGGCGCCGACCTCCGGGGAGGCGACGCCTCCACCTCGATCCCGACCAACTTGTGACCCGACGTTACCAACCAGGGCCTTTGATGCCGTCACGTCGCCGCTTCCGTCGCAGCCCTGCGGCACACTGGAGCCATGGGAACCCGACCCCGACCCGGATCCGGCGGCGGGCAACCGACCGCCACCGACCGGGCCCGGCGGTGGGCCGCCACGATGGGTGGGTTCGTGGGAGCCGGCGCCCGCTTCGCCCATGCCGACTCGCGAGCAACCATCGGTGCCCGAGACCCCGACGTGGCGGACCATCCACCGCCAGGACCGGTGGCCCTCCACGACCGCCGGGGGCGTGAGGAGGCCGAGGAGGCGACGCTCGTCCCCGGGGCCACCCTGGCCGCCGGTGCCGGCCGGCGGCGGCGACCCGAGGAGCCTGACCAATGGCGCACCTGCTTCGAGCGGGACCGCGACCGGGTCCTGCACTCGACGGCCTTCCGGCGCCTGGCCGGCAAGACCCAGGTCTTCGTCTTCCCCGAGGACCACCAACGGACCCGGTTGACGCACGCCCTCGAGGTGGCCCAGGTGGCCACCGGCGTGGCGACGGCCTGCGGTCTCAACGTGGCGCTGACCGAGGCCATCGCGCTCGGGCACGACTGCGGGCACGGCCCCGGCGGGCACGCCAGCGAGGACGCGCTCGATCCGCTCCTGCCGGGCGGCTTCGATCATGCCCCCTGGGGAGCCGACGTTTCCCTCGAGCCGCTCAACCTCTGCACCGAGACCCTCGACGGCATCCGCAACCACAGCTGGTCCCGACCCGCCCCCTCTACGCCAGAGGGCGAGGTGGTGAGCTGGGCCGATCGGATCGCCTACGTCTGTCACGACTGGGAGGACGCCATCCACGCGGGGGTCGTGCGGCCACACCAGCTCCCGTCGTCGGTGCAACAGCGCTGCGGCGACCGGCGGGCACAGCAGCTCGGCACGTTCATCCACGCCCTCGCGACGACGACCCTGGCGATCGGGAAGGTCGGCATGGACGCGGAGACGGCGGGCGCGCTGGCCGACTTCCGGTCGGCTAACTACCGCCACATCTATCTCCGCGAGGAGTCGTTGGCGCAGGGCGCGGCCGTCATCGCGGTGCTCCGCTCGCTCGTGCACCACTACGCGGACCGGCCCGCCGACCTGCCCTGGACGGAGGAGACCGGCGAGCTCGCCGGGGGCAGCCCCGAGGCGGTCCGCGCCGCCGTCACCTACGTCGCCGGCATGACCGACCGGTTCGCCTTCCGCAAGGCCGTCGAGGTGCTCGGATGGGACCGGGAGAAGCTCCCGAGGGGCATCGGCTCGTAGGCCCGGGCCCGGCGTGGCCCCGTGGCTCGGCGGCGACGATTGGACCTGGCGAAGTGGTTCGATGCGGCGCAGTGTCATGTCGCGCGGTGGCCGTCGGGACGACCCCGGCAACCGGACGGGACTACGGAGTCAGACCGCACACGAGGCGGGTGAACGACCGGTCGTTGATGTCGACGGCCCTCTGACGGACCGGCCACGTCGTGGTCGAGCTGGAGGGCGACCCGAGCGGAGGAGCCCAGTAGAAGTCGAGCTTGCTCAGCCCGAGGCCCGTCAGTCCTGGCCCGGCCGGATCAAAGATGGGCTTCAAGAGGTCCGCGTTGGGAGCGCTCCCAAATGCCAGGTCGGTCCGACCCCGGATGAAGACGACCGACCGGATCGGAGCCCCCTCGGGGGTGAAGCTGAGAAGCTGGCGATCCTGGCCGACGTCGGGTTCGTCGGTGAACTTGCGCAAGGGTCCGAGACACACCAGGTTGCGAGCATTGTCCGGGCCTACCGGCGGTGGCGGCGTGATCTGGATGAGCTTGGGATAGGCGATCGGGATCAGGGTCCGGTAGTAGAACCTCTGGGTCGCCAGCCGGAGGGCATCGGTCGCCACGGCAAGGCTGCGGGGCAGCTTCCATGCCGTGTTGATGTTTGCCGCCGCCGTGGAGAGCTTGCCGTAGTCGCTGGCGATGAGGAGACCGACCAGGGTCAGTTGGCGCTCCGCAGCATCGAAGCGATCGAGGATCGCCGTCGCGAGCTCAGAGGTCTTGGCCCGGATGACGCCGTTGAGGGTCTGCGACCCGTCCCTGCGGGTGAGGGCGGCGACGAGCCCGATCCCGGCACCGACTGCGTCGAGGAAGAATTTGACCTCCTTGTACCCGGCGACGTCGAAGAAGACCTTGGCGATGTTGAGGAAGGCGGCGAAGAGCGCCAGGCCGTCCGACGAGGACTCGGTCTGCGGCGGCGCGACGGCCTTCTCGATCGCATCCCCGATGGCCTGGAGGTCGACGTAGGCGCGCGTCTCGGACCGCTGGAAGGGCTCCTGCAGCTTGGCCAGGTAGTGCTGAACGTTGTTGAGGTCCGAGACCTCCTTGCTCAGCTCCCCTTTGACCGCGTTGAACTCGGCGGCGGTGAACGCTGCCCCGCCCGGATACGTCATGCGGGCGATGTCGAGCGCCTTTTGCTGCCAGTTCGCGTTGTAGTCCTCGTAGTAGGCACGCCGCACGTCACAGCTGGGTGCATCGGGGGTGCAAAGGTTGATCTGCCTGCCGATGTACGTCTCTGCGACCTGCTCGGGCGGCGTGAAGGCGGGGAACGGCTGGGGCTTCTGGTAGGCGACGGAGATCAGACCGACGTTTGGCGGGCCGGCACCGTCCGGGGAATCCGAGAGCAGCGGGCCGAATTGGTAGCTCGTGCTTCTCGAGAGGACTCCCACGAGCTCCCCGGACTGGTCGAGCGACGTGCTCGACTCCGTCCCCGTGGGCGCGAGGGTCCCGGCCGGCTCCGACCCGTAGATGCCCCGCCCGACGATGGCGTAGCTCCCGGGTTTCGCGGAGAGTTCGTTGAGGACCGCCTCGTTGCCACCGATCCTGGCGATGCCCTCACCGAGCGAGCTCACCAGGGGCTTGACCGGTCCGATGCTCTGGACGATCACGATGGGTGGGGCCTGGTTGGCCGGGGTCTTGAGGGCCAGGGCGTCCAACACACCCTGCACGAAGCCCTGCATCTCCCGGTCGCCGGCCCCACCCTGCGTGGTGTTGGTCGTCCAGGCCAGGTTGTTGCTGAACCCCTTGAGGGGCTGCAGGTTGAACGGGTCCAGCGCGAGCACGTGCAGGCCGGCGACCGCACCTGGGGTGTTCAGGGTGGCCGAGTAGGTGCGGGCGCCCACCTGAATCACGTTGGTCAACCCGCCCGAGCCGGGGGCCTGGGTGTCAAAGGTTTGGTACTCGGCGTTGACATAACCGTAGAAGCTGGTGGCCGGGTTGATCTGGAGGTAGCCCGTCATGTCACCCTGCGGATAGCCCGACCCGTAAAACGCCGAGTACATCCAGGCCGAATTGCTCGCCCCGCCGGGCACGCCGACGAGGGAGAAGCGCGCCTGGGGGTACGTGACCAGCCGGCTCCGTTCGCTCGCCGAGAGCTCGTGGCCCAAACCCTTGGTGACCTGCGCCAGCAGGTCCAGGCTGGGGTTGTCGGGCACACCCGCCGTGTCGCTCAGGATCACGAGGTAGCCGAGGCTGCCCGTATACCGACGGACGATGTCCAAGAGCTGGCCGACCCCGGCTTGGTTGCGCGCAACGCCACCCGAGAAGACCACCTCCCGGGTGGCGCGGTTGAGCACGGCGACGATGATCCCGGAGCGATCGGACGTGTCCTTGACAGCCTGACCGTTGATCCAGATGGCGCCCTGGGCACTCGACGACAACGTCTCGATGGGCACGCCGAGCGGGGGGTCGTCGGGGGCCGCGCTGACCGTGATCGGCGCCGCAGTCGTCGCGCCGTTCGAGGAGGTCGGTGGGAGGTAGCCGACGGTCGCCTCGAGCTCGTAGGTGCCCTCCAGGTCTGGGCGGAGGGACGGTTGTGCGCCGTCGGCCCCCTGCAGGGTGGCCGTCGAGCCGGTCGGAATCGAGAGGAGCTTCCAATGGAACCTCAGGCTGCCGGCCAGGGAGAGTCGATCCAGATAGGCCAGTACGCGAACGGTATTTACCCCCGGGTCGAGCCCCGCGTCGACGGCGAGGGCTCCGACGGTGCTGCCCGGGCGGGCCAGCGCGGCGACACCGGGAGCGCTGGCGCCCTGGACCCGCGCCTCGAGCGACGTGGGACCGTCGGCTGTGACGTTCGCGGTCACGTCGGGTGCTGCACCCCCCGACCCCCCTGCGACCACGACCTGGATGTCCATGCTCACCTTGGACGTCGCGTGCGTCGTGGGAAGCGCGCCGGGAGAGGTGGCCGGTGCGGCCGTCGTCGGCGTGGTGCTCGATGACGTCGGGCTCGTCGTGGCGGTCGAAGTGCCCGCAGGCGACTCCGCCGGCGTCGTGGTCGTGGGCTCGTGGTCGTGGACGCCGTGGTCGTGGGCGTCGTCGTCGTGGGCGTCGTGGTCGTGGGCGTCGTGGTCGTGGGCGTCGTCGTCGCGGGCGTCACAGTGCGCACATGTGGGCGTCGTCGAAGTGCTCTCCGGCGACTCGCGCGGTGTCTGGGAGACGTCCGGGGACGCCGGGGTCGGTCTCGATGCGGCGGAGACGGGATCTACCGGGAGCGAGACGAGCGTGGTGCCCAGCATCGCCACGAGGAGCGCGGGGAGGAGGACGGCACGCACCCGCAACCTCCATCGGCGTGCCGCACCGACTCGCGGACGCCACGACTCACAGCCATCTGCCATGTTGCGTCTCCGTCCGCGCGGGCGTGAGCAAGAGGTGCTGCCGTCACCAAGCGGTCACGCAATTCACCTTCTTGCCGGCAACCAGTAACTTTAGGAATCGGGCTGCCGCAGCGATTATCCCGTCGGCGGCGTGGGAGGTCAATCAGCCCGCCTCGAGGAGCCGGGCCGGATCAGCGGACGGCGAGCTCGCGGCGGTAGACGCGACCCGGGCCCATCGAGACGAAGCGCGCCGCGAGCGCGGCAAAGGCGGTCGACGCCTCCCCGTCGGGGTCGACCGCCACGATCGGCTTGCCGGTGTCCCCTCCCTCGCGCAGCTCCGGGACGAGGGGCACCTGGCCCAGCAGGGGCACGCCGAGGTCGGCGGCCAGCGCCTGCCCACCGCCGCTCCCGAAGAGCTCGTAGCGGACTCCGTCGTCACCCGTGAACCAGCTCATGTTCTCGATCACGCCCCGCACCGGGAGCTTGAGCTTGCGGGCCGCGAAGGCGGACCGCTGCGCCACCCGCTGGGCGGCCGGCTGGGGGGTCGTGACGACGACCACCTCGGCCCGAGGGGCGACCTCGGCGAGGGACAGCGTCACGTCGCCGGTGCCGGGCGGCATGTCGATGAGGAGGAAGTCGGGCTCACCCCAGTACGCGTCGAACAGCAGCTGTTGGATGGCCTTGTGCAACATGGGCCCACGCCAGATCACCGGTTGGTCGTCGGGCACGAAGAACCCCATCGAGAGGCATCGAACGCCGTGGGCCAGCGTCGGGACCACCAGGTCGCCGAGGATGATCGGCTCACGCTCGGCGCCGATCATCCCGGGCACCGAAAAGCCGTAGACGTCCGCGTCGAGCACGCCCACCCGCTTCCCCGCGGCGGCCAGCGCGAGGGCGACGTTGACAGTCACCGACGACTTGCCGACCCCGCCCTTGCCCGACGAGATCCCCACCACCCGCGTCCGGGCGCCGGCCCGCAGCAGAGCCGGCACGGGCGACTCCGCCGGTGCCCCGTGCGAGTGGCCGCCGTGCGAGTGGTCGCCGTGCTCGCCGCCGGCTTGGGAAGTCGAGAGCTCGTCGGTCGGCGCCGAATCGCTCGAGGCGTCGGAGGTCCCCTCCATGACGGAGCGGAGCTCGGAGCGGAGGGCGGCGCGATCGTCGTCGTCCATGATCCCGATCTCGACGGAGGCCTCCTCGACGCCGGGAACGCCCTCTGCGGCCGCCCTCACCCGGGCGACCAGGTCGTCGGTCCCGGGCCACCCCCCGAGGGGGAGCGCCAGCGAGACACCGACCCGCCGCCTGCGAGCCCGCACCTCGCGGACCATCCCGAGCCTCCCGATGGGCAGGTCCAGCTCGGGGTCGACCACCGCGCCGACCGCGGACTCGACTGCTGTGCTGTCGGCTCCCATGTTCTCCCTCGGTCGTCGGTGTCGGAGGTCTTGCCGGTCTCGCTGGTTGCGACGAGGTCGCCAGGCCACGACCCGAGGACGGTCGAATCGCAACGTCCCTGGTTAGAATAGTGATCGTGCGGACAGCACCACACGCCGGCATGCGACCGGACGCCGGGGAGGACCGCCCGTCGGCACCCGGTGGCGCAGCAGGCCAGGATGCCGAGACGGCCCAGGGCGACGGTGGGTTCTCGGCCGCCATCTCGGCGATGGTCACGGTCTTCGGGGACCCGACACGCCGCGACATCTACCTTCACGTCCGCTCCCAGCCGGGCGCGACCGCATCCGAGGTGGCGGAGCAGTTCTCCCTCCACCCCAACGTGGCGCGCCACCACCTCGACCGGTTGGTCTCCGGCGGCTACCTGGAGGTCGACGTGGCCCGGCAGAGCCGGGGGGCCGGACGTCCCTCCAAGCGATTCCGCGCCGTCGGTGACGACCCCACCATCGGGTTGCTGACCAAGCGCGACGAGCTCCTGGTCCGGCTGCTGCGCGAGGCCCTCGAGCTGCTCGGGCCCGAGGACGCGGAACGCATGGCGGCCAAGGTCGGCGAGGAATACGGCCGCTCGCTCGCCGAGCGGATGGGCCCGCGCGAGGGGCAGCGATCCGTGCGCGCCGCGATGCACGCGATCGCCGAGACGCTGACCGCGCACGGCTTCGCCGCTCACGCAGAGGACCACGGGTCGACCACCGCCGTCGTCGCCGAGCACTGCCCCTTCGGGGACGCCGCCACGGCCCATCCGGTGCTCTGCGCGGTCGACCGGGGAATGGTCAACGGACTGCTCTCGGGACTGTGCGGCGACGGGTCGAGCCGATCCATCCCGGTCCTGCTCTCCTCGCGGGCCCGCGGCGACGACACCTGCGCCGCGTCGGCCTGATCCACCCGGGACGGTGGCCCGGCACTACCTCGATCACGCGTCGACCGCTCCCCCCCGCCCGGAGGTGCTCGAGGCCCTGAGGGAGTGGGCGACGGTCCCCGCTGCGGACCCCGGCCGGGTGCACCACGAGGCCGAGCAGGTGCGGGCGCTCGTCGAAGACGCCCGAGAGCACGTGGCGTCGCTCGTCGGCGTGCGGGCCCGGCAGGTGATCTTCACCTCCGGCGCCACGGAGGCGATCAACGCCGCGGTCTGGGGTGCGACGAGGGCGCGCCCCGGGGCGCGGGTGCTGTGCGCGGGGGTGGAGCACTCGGCCGTGCGCGACGCCTCGGCGAGGCTGGCGCCCGTGGACGAGGTCCCGGTCGACGGCGGCGGCCGGATCGACCCGGACGGCGTCGAGCGGGCGCTCTCCGGGGCCGGCGGTGACGGGTCCCCCGCCCTGGTCCACTGCCAGTGGGCCAACCACGAGGTCGGGACGATCCAGCCCGTGGCCGAGATCGTCGAGCGAGCCCGGGACGCCGGTGTCCCGGTGCACGTCGACGCCGCCGCCGCCTGTGGCCACCTCCCCGTCCGCCTCGGCGAGCTCGACGCAGACCTGGCGTCGATCAGCGCCCACAAGCTGGGCGGGCCCCCGGGCGTCGGGGCCCTCGTCGTGCGCCGGGGCGTCCGCATCGAGCCGCTGCTCGTGGGGGGCCAGCAGGAGCGCGCCCGTCGAGCGGGCATGGAGAACGTGCCGGGGATCGTGGGCTTCGGCGCGGCGGCGGCGGCCCTGGCCGACGGGGACGGCGCGCTCCTCGGGACAGAGCTCCTCCGTTCTCGCCGGCAGACCGAGGTCATCCTCGACGCCGCGCTCGGGGTGGACGGCGTCCGCCTCGTCGGCGCACCACTCCCCGAGGACCGGCTCCCCCACCTGATCTGCCTCGGCGTCGAAGGGGTCGAGGCCGAGCCGATCGTGCTGGGGCTCGACCGGCGTGGCATCGCCGTCCACTCGGGCTCGGCCTGCTCGTCCGAGTCGCTCGAGCCCTCACCCGTGCTCCAGGCCATGGGCGTCGACGCCAGCCACTCGCTCCGGCCCTCGGTCGGTTGGTCGACGACGGATGCCGACGTCGACGCCTTCGTCGAGGCCTTTGCGGGCGTCGTCTCCGACCTCCGGCGGCTGAGGGCCTGAGCCCCCTGCCAGGGCCGGTTCGGTCGTCAGCCTCCGCCGGAGGACCGCGGGGGGACGGTCGTGGTCGTAGAGGCCGCTGGCACCTGGGAGGGCACCGGCTGGCCGTCCTCGGTGTAGGCCTGCCGGAGGAAGGTGGCGGCCTGACGGATGAGCGACGCCGGCGGATCCTCCGACAAGAACAGCTGGAACTGGCCGACCGCGGCGGCCGGGTCGTGGTCCTGCTGCAGGTCGATGGTCCCGAGATAGAGGTGGCCGGCATAGCCGTCGGGCTGGGCCCGGACTGCCGCCTCGACCGCCGTACGTCCCTTGGCGATCAGCGGGGAGGAGCCCGTCGTCACCCCGGCCTCGTACTCGATCCATCCGCTCTCGGCCAGAGCTTGGGGTTGGCGGGGGTCCTCGCGCAGCACGATCTGGTAGACGGTGAGCGCGTCGGCGAGCTTGCCCTGATCGACGAGCGCCGCCGCCTGCTCTAGCTGGCGCTCCACCTCCTGGCTGGGGCTCAGGTTGACGCTCCCCGACGACGCCTCTCCGGGCAACCTCGGCGACACGAGCGCCACCACGAGGACGACGAGTGCCGCAGCGATGGCCAGCACCCCGATCACGCCGAGCAGGTTCCGGCGCCTCCGGCGCGTCCGTTGCTTGCTTGCGCCCGGGGAGGCCTGCTCGGGGTCCTCCTCCGCGTCCGCATCCGCCTCCTCCTCGTCCGGGACGCGGCCGGACTTGGCCTCGGTCGAGGCGTCGGCACTCTCGCTGTCTGCGTCCTCGAGGCCTGGGGTCTTGTGGCCTGGGGTCTTGTGGCCTGGGGTCTTGTGCTCGGCGTTCTTGTCTGCGCTCTCGCTGTGAGTGGTCTCCGCATCGAAGCCTTGCAACGCGGCCTCGACCGTGGCCAGCCGATCGGTGTCGCGGCGACGGAGCGTCTTGTAGTCCGTCTCGCTCAGGTCCCCCGCCTCGTGCTCGGCGTCCGCGTCGCGCAGGGACCGAACGAGGAACTCCCTCTCGTCCTCGAGGCGCCAGCGCCGATCCCGGTTCGTCGCGGTGTCGTTTGCCATCAGCGCACCGTCTCACCCGGGCTCGGCGTTCCCGCCCCGTCCCCCGCCTCCGGGTCGCCCTCCGCCGTCGCCCGCTGGAGGGCACGCAGGTCCCGGGAGCGGCGCCAAAAGACGGTGCCGACCACGGCGAACGCCGCCGCCCCACCGACCGCCGGGACGATCCACACCACCGCCGTCAGGCCGCTCGTCGGGGGCTCGAGGAGGATGCTCAGGCCGTAGCGTGCGACGAGGGCGTTCTTGATCTCCTGGTCGCTCCAGCCCTGCCGCACCCAGTCGAGGATCTGCGTGCGCAGCGAGACCGCGGTGGCCGCAGCCGAGTCGGCCACCGACACGTCCACGCAGCTCGGGCAGCGGATCTGCGTCTCGAGCGCATGGGCACGCTGGCTCGCCGTGGTCGGAGCGGAGTCCAGGGCTCCGCTCCCGATCAGGAGCGCCACGCCGAGCACGGCGAGGAGGAGCAGGGGTCCGAGCCATCGGGGTCCCCGGTGTCGGGTCACGAGGCTCCTGGCGCGCGCCGGCCCGCTGGCAGAGGTCACGGCGACGTCAGCCGACATGGTGGCGCGTCACCGAGAGCAATTGGTCGAGCTGGGCCACCGTCACCGGCCCGGTCTCCTCGCCGACGACCACGCCGTCCGGGGAGATGAGGAAGGTGGTCGGAGGCGCAGTGACCCCGTAGGCGGAGGCGATGAGCCCGCCGGGATCCGGGATCGTCGGCCAGGTGGCACCCCAGTTCTCGACGAATTTGGCGCGCCGCGGCGTTGGGGTCGTCAAAGACCACGCTCACCACCGCCGCGCCGTTGGGGTCGTTGCCCTGCTGGAAGGCGAACTTGACCAGGTTGGGCTCCTCCTCCTGGCACGGTGGGCACCAGCTGGCGAAGAAGTTGATCAGGACGTAGCGCCCCCGGTAGTCCGAGAGCTTCAGGTCGTGGCCCGAGAAAGAGGTCTCCGAGAAGCCCGGAGCGCGCTGGCCGAGCAGCGGCGACTGCACGGCGGTGGCCTGGCTCGACGGACGCGTCGCCACGAAGATGGCCACGGCCGCGAGCACGGCCGCGGCGACCAGCGCGGCCCAACGCACCATGCGGCGGGGCCGGCGCGACTTGGCCGGGCGGGTGTCCGTCGTCGACGCGCTCACGAGCCGATCCTCTCCGGCACCGGTACGGGCTTCTCGCCCTCCCGACGCCCCTCCCCGGCCACGCCCCGCCGGAGGTCCCCGTCGGGCCCGCCCCGGCCGTCGCCGTCGTCACCGGCCCCGCTGTCGAAACGGCGCGATCCCGCCGGAGCCGACACCGGGTCGGTGGGCCTGCGCCGTCGACCGGGCACGAGGGCCAGCACTCCCCCGATCCCGACGATCAGCCCGCCCACCCAGATCCACGCCACGAGCGGCTCGACGACGACCCCGATGGCGACCTCGCCGGGGCGCAGGCCGGGCACCGCCTCCCCGCCCGATGCACCGGTGGTGCCGGCCTGGTCGAGGGTCAGGTAGACGTCGCCGGTGAAGCTCGAGTCGATGGCGGGGGTGCCCACCACCTCCGACGCCGGCCCCCCGTACTGGCTCGTGGCCGGCAGGAACGGGCCGCCGCCGTCCACCAGGACGACGGCCTCGCTGGCCTGCCGGGCCGGGGTGGAGACCGTCCGAATCCCCTGGTAGGTGATGGTGCGTCCGTCGAACACGGCGGACTGGCCCTTGGCCAGCGCCACCTCGCCCCGCTGGGTGAACGAGGACGCCGCGGTGATCCCGACCGCCATCACCACCACGCCGAGATGGACGACCATCCCGCCGTTGGCCCTCCCGACGAGGCCCCGCCAGGCGCCGTCGCCGTGCCGGACGGCCGTGCGCACCGAGAGGACCAACGACCGGACCGCCGATGCGGCGGCGAACCCGCCGAGGCCGAACGCGAGCAGCGGCCCGACGCCCCGGACGCCGGCGATCACACAGCACACGACGGTGAGCGCGCCCACCCACGCCGGCACCACCAACCGGTGCCAGAGCACCCCGGCGTCGACCTTGCGCCAGGAGAGGGCGGGGGCGATCGCCATGAGGAGGAGGAGCCCCAGGGCGACCGGCACCGCCACCACGTTGAAGTAGGGGGCGCCGACCGTCACGGTCTGGTTCTCGAGCGCCTGGTACAGGAGCGGGAAGAGCGTGCCGAGCAGGACGACGAAGGCGAAGCCGACGAACAGGAGGTTGTTGAGGACGAAGGCCCCCTCCCGCCCGAGCGGCGCATCGATGCCCCCCGGCGAGCGGAGCCGGTCCCCCCGCCAGGCGATGAGCCCGAAGCCCACGACGACCACGGCGATGAAGAACCCGATGAGCAACGGGCCGAGGTCGGACTCGCTGAAGGCGTGGACCGACTGGATGACGCCCGAGCGCGTCAGGAAGGTCCCGAGGATAGTCAGGGCGAACGTCGCGATCGAGAGGGACATGTTCCACACCCGCAGCAGCCCGCGACGTTCTTGCACCAGGATGGAATGCAGATAGGCGGTCCCGCAGAGCCACGGCATGAGCGCCGCGTTCTCCACCGGGTCCCAGCCCCAGAACCCGCCCCAGCCGAGCACCTGGTAGGACCACCACGCGCCGAGGACGATCCCGACGGAGAGCAGGGTCCAGGCGAGCAGCGTCCAGCGGCGCGTCTCGTAGTGCCAGCCCTCGCCCACCCGGCCGGTGACCAGCATGCCGATGGTGAAGGCGAAGGGCACGGTGAACCCGACGAACCCGAGGTACAGCAGCGGGGGGTGGATCGCCACGAGCGGGTTGTCCTGCAGGAGGGCGTTGGGGCCCGCCCCGGTGAGGGGCGCCGTTCCCGGGACCGTCTGAAAGGGGTCGGAGGGCCCGACCATCAGGCCGAAGAAGAAGGCCGCCACGGCGAACATGACGAGGCTGGCCCACCGGACGACGAGGTCGGCCGCGCGCCGCCGGTAGTACCAGATGAGGGCGACGCCGAAGACGGTCAGCATCAGGCCCCACAGCAGGATCGACCCCGCCAGCGCCGACCACAGGCCCGTGATCGAGTAGATGAGCGGCGTGGCCCGGGCGTTGTTGTCCGCCACGTAGGCGATGCTGAAGTCGTGGGTGACGAGGGCGTGCTCCATCGCGACGACCGCGACCACCGCGCCCAGTAGGGCGACCGGGGCGTAGGGGCGAGCGTCGAGCAGCCCCACTCCGGGCCGCGCACGCGTCCCGTCCGCCGCCCGCGGGCCCGAGAGGAGCCCGACGGCGGCGACGCCGAGGCCGACGAGCGAGGCCGCGAAGCCCAGCCAGACGCCGAGGTGTCCGAGGACCGCGTTCAAGACAGGATCACGTCCGAGCCAGGGTCGGCGTCAGCGGACCGAGCCATTGGGCGCCTGCACGCGACCGGGATGACCGGCGATGTAGCTCGACGAGTGCTTGACCATGATCTGGTCGGAGACGAAGAGGTTCGAGTGGGGGGACGTGAAGTGCCCGACGACGACGACCGGGATGTTCGGCTGGAAGAGCTGAGGGGGGCTGCCGGTGTTGTGCACCTGCACCTGCCCGTTCGAGCCCGACACGGCGAAGTCGGCCCCGAGCTCGGTGCGGCGCACGGAGCCGGGGACCACCACGCCCTCCAGGCGGAACGTGGACGTGCCCAGGCTGGCGCGGTGGGTCAGGGCCTGGTCGACCGTGTCGAAGTAGTCGAGCGAGCTGCCGAGGCCCTCGACGAGGAGGAACACGAGCGCCGCGGCGAGGACCATGCCGGCCAGGGCGAGGCGCACCCGGGTTCGCGAGCGGGAGCGGCGACGGGACGCCGTGACGGCCGGCGTCGGTGTCCCGGCGGCCGTCGTGCCAGCGCCCGTCGTGCCAGCGCCCGTCGTGCCAGCGCCCGTCTGCCAGCGCCCTGGTGTCAGCGGCCGGCGAGCCCGCCTCCGGGGTGGAGTGGGTCGTCTGGGAGGTCATCCGGCGGCGCCCTCGTCCCGGCCCGCCGCGACCCGCTCGGCTCCCTCGGCGGGGGCACGGAGCCGTTCCACGGCACGCTCCAGCCGGCGACGGCGCAGCATGAGCGAGACGGCGTACACCGCGAGGGTCGTGAGGCCGATGGCGTAGCCCGCGTCGACGTAGCTCACCTCGGGACCCCCGTCGTGGAGGCCGGCACGGAGTCGTTCTCGACCGCGAGCGACGGCCGCGCCCCTTCGACGGGCGGGCCGGGCACCAGCAGCGGCGGGTCGCCGGCGCCCTCCGCCTGGCGCTCGGCGAGGGAGATCTCGTAGTCCTGCTCGCCGATCTCGTCCCGGAGCAGCTCGACCCGGTAGCGGACGGCCACCATCCAGACGAAGACGAGGGTGAAGGCGACGAACCCGAGCAGCAGGGTCCAGGCCATCGAGCCGTGGATGGTGGGCTGGAGGTCCGAGTTGAGCACCGTCGCCCCCTGGTGCAGCGTCTGCCACCAGACCACGGAGAAGTGGACGATGGGCACGTCCACGAAGGCGACCAGCGCCGCCACCGCGCAGCGCTTGGCCCGGACCCCCGGCTCGGCCGGCACCCTGCGCAGCGCCATGTAGCCGAGGAAGAGCACGAGCAGCAGGGCCGTGCTCGTCAGCCGGGCGTCCCAGGTCCACCAGACCCCCCAGGTGGGACGTCCCCAGATGGACCCCGTGACGAGCGTCAGCACGTTGAAGACCACACCGACCTCGACCGAGGCGGCCGCCAGCCGGTCCCAGAACATGGAACGGGTGCGCCGCCACAGGTACAGGAGGCTCGAGAGTGCGGCCAGCCCGAAGGCCAGGTAGAGCGCCACCCAGGCCAGCGGTGGGTGCAGGTACACCAGGCGGACGACGTTGCCCTGGACCTTGTCCGGCGGCGTCACCCAGAGGCCCAACCACACCGTGAGCGCGGCGGTGACGAGGCCGAGGATCCCGACCGGGCGGACCCATCTCGGCGCCGGCTTCACGGTGGGGACCTCGGGCGTCACCCGGTCTCCTGCAGCGGCCCGTAGAGGACGACGCCCACGACCAGGTACACGGCGGCGAAGGGGCCGAGTATCCGCAGCCACGAGACCCCGGTGGCGACCGAGCCGGCGGCGGCGGCGGTCCACGCCCTCGACCCCGCCAGGAGGACCGGTGCCACGATCGGCAGCACGAGCAGGGGGAGCAGCGTCTCGCGCACCCGCAGCCCGGCGGAGAGCGCGCCGTAGATCACGCCTGCCGACGCAAGGCCCACCGTGGCGAGCAGCGACGCGACGACGGCCAGCCAGACCGTCTGCACCCGGACGTCGAAGAGCAGGGCGATCCCCGCCCAGAGCACCGCCTGGAGGACGATCAGCTGGAGCCCGACGGCAGCGGCCTTCCCGAGGAAGACGCCGGCGGGATCGATGCCCGAGAGTCGCAACCCGTCACGCGTCCCCTCGCCAGACTCGATGGCGAAGCTGCGCTGGGTCGCGAGGACGGTGCAGAAGAGCACCGCCAGCCACAGCAGGCCGGGTGCCGACTTGCGCAGCACGTCGGGTCCGGGCCCGAGGGCGAAGGCGAACAGCATCAGCGCGAGGACCGCAAAGGGCAGCAGCTGCCAGAGCGCCACCCGGGAGCGCAGCTCGATGCGCAGGTCCTTGCCCGCCACGAGCAGTGCGTCACGCAACATGGCCCCTCCCCATGGGCACGTCCGGCGGCTCCGCTTCGACGGCGCGAAGGGTCCGGCCGCGGCCACCGGGTCGCTCCTCCACCACCCGGCCGCCGGCCATCGACACCACCCGGTCGACCATCGGGGTGGCCACCTCGAGCTCGTGGGAGGCGAGGATGACCGCCGCACCGTCGTCCGCCGCCTCACCGACCAGGGCGTCGAGCACCCGGCGTCCATCTGCGTCGAGGCTGCCGTGGGGCTCGTCGAGCAGCCACAGCGGCGGCCTGCGGGCCACGAGGACGGCGAGGGCCACCCGGCGTCGCTGACCCGCCGACAGCCGACCGACGACCGTGCGGCGCAGACGTCCGACGAGGCCCAAGCGTTCCATGGCGGCGTCCACCCGATCGGTCGGCGCGCCCGCGGCGCGCACCGCGAAGCGCAGGTTCTCCGTCGTGGTCAGCTCGTCGTAGAGGGGCACCGCGTGCCCGAGGAAGCCCAGCTGCCGGCGGGCGGCCGAGGGGTCGTCACGCAGGTCGTGGCCCAGGACCTCGATGGTGCCCGAGCTCACCGTGAGCAGCCCGGCGCAGGCCCGCAGGACGCTGGTCTTGCCCGCGCCGTTGGGTCCGACCAGGGAGACGACTTCGCCCGGCTCGAGGGTCAGATCGACGCCGGAGAGAGCGGGGAACCGGCCGGCGAGCGCGACGGCGGAACGGAGTTGGACAGCGGGGGCCATGGCCTTCCGCGACATGCTACGAGGGTCCACCCCGGAGGGTCCAAGCAGGAAGCCAGAGGCCTCAGCTCGTCGTCAGGCGGCCGAGCCCGAGGTCGCGCATCACGTTCGAGACCTCCGAAGCCATCCACCCCAGCTGGTCGGTGAGAAGGAGCACGCCGAAGGCCACCAGCACCGCCCCGCCGATCAGGTGGACGATCCACAGCTTGCGCCGGGCCCGGCCGTACAGGGAGGTGAGCCGGCCGAAGGCGAGCCCCGTGAGCAGGAAGGGGACCCCGAGCCCGAGCGAGTAGGCGATCAGCAGGACGACGCCGCCGGCCAAGGTTGACCGCGTCGCCGCCAGCCCGAGCACCGCCCCGAGGACCGGGCCGATGCACGGGGTCCAGGCGAAGGCGAAGGCCATGCCCATCACCGGGGCGGCCCAGACCCCGAGCGCAGAGGGTCGGATCGGGAACCGCCGCTCCTGGACCAGGCGACCGGCCCCGGCCGTGACGAGCGACCCGGTCCTGGTCCACACGTTGGCGGGCAGGGCGCCGACGACGAGCACCAGGCCGAACACCACGACGACCGCCCCCGCCGCGGTGGTCAGGACCTGCTTGTCGGTGCCGAGCAGGTGCCCGAGGCCCGACGCGGCGGCGCCGAGCGCCGTGAAGACGAGGGTGAACCCCGCGACGAAGAGCCCGATGCCGCGGAGCAGCGGCCGCAGCGAGGCTTTCGACTGGTCGCGGGCCGACTCGAGCTCGGCCGCCGAGAGCCCCGACACCATCGAGACGTAGCCGGGGACCAGGGGAAGGACGCAGGGAGACAGGAACGAGAGCATCCCGGCGCCGAAGGCCACCAGGATGCCGAGCGGGGAGGCGGTGATGCTGGCGGCCACCGGGGCCTCAGCGCATCTGCTGCCGCACCAGCGCCAGGTCCGCCTCGACCATCATCTGGACCAGCCGGGGGAAGTCGACCTCGCGCTCCCAGCCGAGGCGCTCGCGGGCCTTGGTGGCGTCGCCGACGAGCAGGTCCACCTCGGCCGGGCGCAGGAACCTCGGGTCCACGACCACGTACTGCTCCCAGTCGAGATCGGCCGCGGCGAAGGCCAGCTCGCAGAACTCCCGCACCGAATGGGTCTCGCCGGTCGCCACGACGTAGTCCTCGGGCGCGTCCTGCTGGAGCATGAGCCACATCGCACGGACGTAGTCGCCCGCGAAGCCCCAGTCGCGCTGCGCCTCCAGGTTGCCGAGCGCCAGCTTCTCCTGCAGGCCGCAGACGATCCGCGCCACCCCGTTGGACACCTTGCGCGGCAGGAACTCGAGCCCCCTGCGGGGCGACTCGTGGTTGAACAGCATCCCCGAGGAGGCGTGCAGCCCGTAGCTCTCCCGGTAGTTCACGGTGATCCAATGGCCGTAGACCTTGGCCACCCCGTAGGGGCTGCGTGGGTAGAAGGGCGTGGTCTCGCGCTGGGGGACCTCGTGCACCTTTCCGAACATCTCCGACGAGCTCGCCTGGTAGAAGCGGACGTCGGGGTCCACCGTCCGGATGGCGTCGAGCAGCCGGGTCACGCCGAGGGCGGTGGTCTCCCCGGTGAGCACCGGCTGGCTCCACGACGTCTGGACGAACGACTGGGCCGCCAGGTTGTAGATCTCGCTCGGCCGGTGGTCCCGCAGGACGGCGATCAGCGAGGCCTCGTCCAGGAGGTCCCCCGCCACCATGGTGACGTCGTCCTGGAGGTGGGCGATCCGTTCGAAGTTGACGGTGCTCGTGCGGCGAACCATCCCGACGACCTCGTAACCCTGCTCGAGGAGGAACTCGGCCAGGTACGACCCGTCCTGCCCGGTGATACCGGTGATCAAGGCGCGCTTCACCACGCAAACGGTACCGCACCGGTACCCGGGAGCCGGTACCGCACCGGAGCCGGTACCGCACCGGTACCCGGGAGCCGGCACCGGGGCTCGGGCAGAACGGCCCGCCGCGTACATTGCCGTGGGTGCCGACCGCAGCGATCGTCTCCTACCGCCTCGGGGGCGGGGACGGGGTCTCCGTCGAGGCCTCCAAGTGGTCGTGGGCACTCGGCGAGCTCGGCTGGCTGGTGCGGCAAGTCGCCGGCGCCGGTGCCGTCGACCGGCTCGTCCCCGGCCTGGCGATCGACGCCACCGATCCGCCCGAGCCCGGGGAGGTGGGGGACGCGCTGACCGGGGCGGACCTGATCGTCGTGGAGAACCTCTGCTCGCTACCCCTCAACCCCGCCGCCGGGGCGGCCGTCGCCACCGCCTGCCGCGGCAGGCCGGCCATCCTCCACCACCACGACCTCCCCTGGCAGCGTCCCCACCTGCGCCACCACCCCCCGCCGCCGGACGACCCAAGCTGGCGTCACGTCGTCATCAACGAGCTGAGCCGCCGTCAGCTGGGCGAGCGGGGGATCGCCGCGGTCACGATCCGCAACACCTTCGACACGGAGGTCCCCTCAGGGGACCGCCAGGCCGCCCGGAGCCGGCTGGGGCAGGGCTCGGGCACCCGCCTCTTCCTGCAGCCGACCAGGGCGCTCTACCGCAAGAACGTCCCCGGCGGCCTGGCGCTCGCCGAGCGGCTCGGGGCCACCTACTGGCTCCTCGGGCCCGCCGAGGACGGCTTCGGACCCCAGCTCGAGCGGATCCTCGCCGGGGCTCGCTGCCCGGTGCTGCGTGGAGCCCCTCCCGACGACGCCGGCCGCCCGCCCCCGGTACCCGACCTCTACGCCGCCTCCGACGTGGTGGTCCTCCCCTCGACCTGGGAGGGCTTCGGCAACCCGACCGTCGAGTCCGCCGTGTACCGCCGGCCGCTGGCCGTCGGCCCCTACCCCGTGGCTCGCGAGCTGGTCGAATACGGCTTCCGCTGGTTCACGCTGGATCGACCGGGGCGTCTGGCGCAATGGCTCGACGAGCCCGACGAGTCGCTCCTCGACCACAACCTGGCCGTGGCCCGGCGGCACTTCTCCCTCCGTGACCTCCCGGAGCGGCTCGCACCGGTCCTGGAAGACCTCCTCGGCTGACGTCCCCTCCGGTGGGTAGCCTCAGGTCCATGGAGGGCGCAGTTCCGCTGGACGACCGTACCGACGAGGGGTCCGGGAAGGCCCCCTGGGGGATCGGGACACACGGAACCGGGGGGGCGCCGGGGACAACGTCGGGCACACCCGGCACACCCGGCACACCGGCACCGGAGCCGCCGGGGAACGGTGTCGCCACCGGCCCGGCCCGCCGGCTCTCGGCGGGGCAGCGGCGCGAGCAGCTGCTCGAGGTCGCCCTCCGCCAATTCGGCGAGCGGGGATACCGGGCCACGACCATGGACGACATCGCGGAGTCCGCCGGTGTCACCAAGCCGCTCGTGTACCAGCACTTCCGCTCCAAGCGGGCCCTGTACTTCGAGCTCGTGGACTCGGTCACCGGCGAGCTGCTCAACGTCATCCGGCAGGCGACGGTGACGGCGCTCGGTCCGCGCCAGCTCGTCGAGCTCGGCTTCGCGGCGTACTTCAACCAGGTGGTGTCGAACGAGCCGGCGTTCCAGCTGCTCTTCGACCGCGAGGGTGCCGAGGACCCCAACGTCGCCGCCGCGCTCCTCCGGGTCGAGGACGCCCTCGCCGAGGCCATCGAGCCGCTGATCGCGGCAGGTCTCGAGGCGGACCACCGCCGGGACCTGGCCTACGCGCTCGTCGGCATGGCCGAGGGCGCCTGCCGCCACTGGATGCGCGGCCGAGAGGAGCGCAAGGGCCTCGAGTCCAAGGAGGAGGTCGAGGAGCAGGCCCGCCGCCTGGCGGCTCGGATGGCCGACATGGCCTGGGCGGGCCTGCGATCCGTGCACTCCGACTGAGGACACCGCGCTCGGCGCGGCGGGCGCCGAGCGGCGCGTCGATGCGCCGCCGTCAGAGCCGGGTCACGAGGTCTCCGGAGAGCTCCCAGATCTCGTGCGCCCGGGCCACGTAGACGTCGAGGTCGTTGCCCGCCGGATCGTCCACGTCCTCCCACCCCTCGAGCTCCACCTCCGCGAGGCGAAGTGCGCGTAGCCGGTCCTCGAGCGGCTCCGCGCCCGGCCGGAGGTCGCGGCACAACCGCTTCAAGGTGGCCGTGGCGCCCGCCACCTGCGGTCGGAACCGCCGCACCCACCGGACGTGGTCGGCCTCCATGCCGATCACGACGTCCGCCCGGTCCAGGTGCTCCGCATCCACCTGCCGGCTGCGGTGCCCGCGGAGCCCGGCGGCCCCTTGCAGGGCCTCCACCTGGGCCACCGCCTCGCTCGTGCGCCAGCTCACGGGCAGCCCCTCGATCGCATGGGTGCCGGCCGTGGTCAGCCTGACGGCGACCCCGGCGTCGAGCGCCCGCTGCTCCAGCATGAACCCGGCCATGACCGAGCGAGCGGCGTTGCCGGTGCACACCACCAGCACCTCGACGGGGGTGGCCACTAGAGATACTCCTTTCGACGCATCCACGCGAGGACGAACCATCCCCAGATCGGGGGCAGGTACGACGTGAAGAGGCGCTGCACGAACACCGCCGCCACGGCCTCGCTCTGGGGGATCCCGGCCGACGTGAGCCCGAGGATCATGCCCGCCTCGACCACACCCATGCCCCCGGGGACGGGCGAGACGCCCCCGATCATCGAGGCGAGCGTGAGGACGATCAGGATGGTGGCGAGGGAGAGATGCTCGCCAAAGGCGTGCAAGGAGGCGCCGAGCGCCAGGGCCACCAGCAGCTGGGCGGCGATGCAGCCGCCGATCACCTCCACGACCTTGAGCGGCCGCCCGGCCAGCTGGCGCAGGTTGGCGAGGACGTCGGCCAGCTTGGGCCGGAGCTTGTCCCGGGCCAGCCGCCGCAGGCGGGGAACGAGGAGGACGAGCCCGACGGCCAGGGCCGCGGCAAGGACGACCACGATGATCAGCCAGACGGCCCCGGCCTTGCCCTCGGTCGGGTGCTCGTCGAGGTGCAGGGAGCTCCAGCCGATCGGCAACGCGATGAGGAAGAGGGCGCCCTTCACGATCCAGCTGGCGGTGCTCTCGAGGACCCCGGAGCTGACCGCCTCGGCCGCCGGGAGGCCCTGCGTCTGGAAGAACCGCACCCTCGCCGCGAGAACTCCGACCGTGCCCACGGCGAGCGCGGTGAAGCTGTTGCCGACCTCGAGCAGCACGACGCGCGAGAACACCATCGCCTCGGTCACCGATCCGATCGTGGCCAGGGCGGTGGCCAGGTAGACCGCCTGGGAGAGGAGGAAGACGCAGATCACCCATCCCCACTCGGCCCCGACGATCGTGTCGAACGAGCTACCGACCTCGACGAGGACGCCGATCAGCGCCCAGCCGCCGATGAGGGTCCCGACGGCGAAGATCGTGGAGGCCCAACCGATCCGGCGGGGCTCCGCCAGCTTGGGCGGCTCCACGCCGGCCGCCTCGGCCGCCCTGGTGCGCAGGTCGCGCAGCAGCGCTCGCCTCCCGTGGAGGCTGCGCGCCAGCTCCGAGTCGAGCGCCGCCGACTGGAGGTGGGGCAGCGAGGCCACCAGGACGTCGGCTGGCAGCACCTTGCGGGCCGCATCGACCGCCCGCTCGGCCCCCGCGACCGAGGCGAGGGTGGCGAGCGCGCACGCGGTGTCGCGATCGAGCCGATCGGCCGGCGCGCTCGACGACGCCCGCCGGAAGTCCACGAACCCGCACGGCCCCGAGGGATCGACCACGACGGCACGAGCGTTGAGCGCCCCGTGGGCGATGCGGGCCTCGCGGAGCCGCAGCAGCTCCCGGAGGACCTCGCCGATGGCCCGGTCGTCCACGATCGAGGGGTCGGCGTCGGCGAGGCGCGTCCCGGGAGGCGGCAGCGTCGCGAGCACGGCGTCCCGGCTTGCGCCGGCGGTCGCGGCGGCGACCACGTCGGCCACCCGGACGCCCGCCCGCCCGGCGAGGAGGGTCAGGTAGGCCTCGTGCTCCACCTGCTGAATCCGGGTCAGGGCCAGCGTGGCACCCGAGTCCCGGTAGAAGAGGGACCGCCAGACCTTGGCCAGCACCTGGGCGTCGGCCGCGTCGCGACCGTAGATCGACACGTCCAGGCGCCGCCCATCCTGCCCACGGGCCCGGAACCGGGCGGCGCCCCACACCTGGCGCGCGGCCGGCTCCACGTCGCTCACCACCAGCCCGAGCTCGGCGAGCGCCGCACCGACCTCCTCGGTCGTCGGCAGCCCGAGCGGCGACCCCAAGATCAGCCGAAGTGCCGCGGTCACCCCCCAACCGACAGCAAGGCTGCCGATCACGTTGACCGGGAGCCCGGCCCCGTTGACCACCGTCGCCACCGACACGATCACGATCACGGCATAGAGGAGACGCTGGAGCCCCCGGCTCAGATAGGGCCGGGCGGCGGTCGCGACGGCGATGGTGGCGGCGATCGGGGCGAGCGGGAACCCCTGGTTGATGCCGACGAGCATGGGATCCTCGGGACGCCCCCCGGTGACCCCTGTCGCCAGCGCAAGAAGCCCGCACACCCCCCACGCCGCGAGGCCCGCCAGGGCGGTGTCCCGAGCGAGCGCACGCTTGCCGAAGACCAGGCCAAACAGCACGAGCACGGCGATCATGCCGAGAGACCCGGCGTACCAGACGACCGTGACGAGCCACTGGATGCCGTTGGGCGGCGGGTGGAGAAACTTCTCGATGGAGATCTCTGCGCTGCTGTTGGTGCGAATGACGAGCTCGCACATGAGCACCGTCAGCGCGGCGACCACGAGCCGGACCGCGTCGGACCCCCGACGCCGGGTCGGGCCCTCCGAGGGAGCGAAGAGCAACGCCCGCCACCGGTGGGTCTGCCGCGCCGGCGGCGCGACCGGAGCGCTGACCGTCACCGGGGCGACGCGACGGCGCGACGGCAACCGACGGGCCCCCCGAGGACGCAACGGGGCAGCTCGCGGAGCGCTCCAGGCTTCATGACCGCCCGACAATACGAGACGGGATCGGTCGGGGCGTCGACCGGGCTTGGCGGCGTGCCGGAGGAACGGGGTCGCGGTGTCCGGGGCCAGACCCACCGGGCGGGGCCCGGCGATATCCGCTCAGTGGATGTGGGGCGGGCTCAGTCGATGCGGAGCCCGGAGATCGCCCGGGCGATGACGAGCCGCTGGATCTCGGAGGTGCCCTCGAAGATCGTGTAGATCTTGGAGTCCCGGTGCCAGCGCTCGACGGGGCTCTCGCGCGTGTAGCCGAAGCCGCCCAGGATCTGGATGGCCTGCTCGGTCACCCACACGGCCGTCTCCCCCGCGAACAGCTTGGACATCGAGCCCTCGCCGGCCTCGAACGGCTTGCCGGCGGTGGCCATCCATGCGGCTCGCCACACGAGCAGCCGGGAGGCGTCGATGCGCGTCCTCATGTCGGCGAGCTTGAAGGCGATGCCCTGGTTCTCGATGATGGCCCGCCCGAACTGCCGGCGCTCGCGGGCGTAGTCAAGTGCGTACTCGTAGGCCGCCCGGGCGATCCCGATGGCCTGCGCCCCGACCGGCGGGCGGGTGATCTCGAAGGTGGCCATGGCGGCCTGCGTCTTGGTGTGCGTGCCGGCGCGGGCCCGACCCAGCCGCTCGTTGAGGCGCTCCATCCCGCCGAGCACGTTGCGGCCCGGGATGCGGCAGTCCTCCAGCACCACCTCGGCGGTGTGCGAGGCGCGGATGCCCATCTTCTGGTACTTCTGCCCCTGGCGCAGGCCCTTCGTGCCCTCGGGGATGACGAAGCTCGCGTGGCCCCGACCCCCGAGGTCCGGGTCGACCGAGGCCACGATCACGTGCGTGTTGGCCAGACCGCCGTTGGTGATCCAGCTCTTGGTCCCGTTGAGGACCCACTCGTCCTTGGCCTCGTCGTAGACCGCGCGGGTCTTCAAGGAGGAGACGTCGGAGCCCGCGTCCGGCTCGGAGACGCCGAAGGCGGCCAGCTTGATGTCGTCGGGCGTCCCGTAGCACTGGGGCACCCATTCGGCGTGCTGCTCGGGGGTCCCGTTGGCGAAGATCGCCGTCGCGGCCAGCGTGGAACCAAAAATTGCCAGCGCTATGCCAGCATCCCCCCAGCCCATCTCCTCGCTGACGACGGAGAACTGCAGCCCCGTCGGATCGGCGAAGCAACTGGTGATGAAGTCGATCGAGTAGAGCCCGACGCGGGCGGCCTCCTCGATGACGGGCCAGGGCGTCTCTTCACGCTCGTCCCACTCATGGGCCGCCGGTCGCATGACGTTCTCGGCGAAGTCATGGACCCACTTTTGGATCTGGAGCTGGTCCTCGTTGAGCTCGAGCGAGAACTCGGTCATCTAGCGCAACCTCCTCGTCCGGGTCCGGGTCGGTGTCCGGCCCCATCGGGCCCTGCACCGGGCCGTCCGGCACCTGCCCAATACCCACAAGTTACTACAAAGTAACCCGCTCGTTACTTCATAGTAACCGGATCGAGGTCGCGTGCGACCAGACCTCAGCGCTCGCAGCGCGCCCACGATCGGATTCGGAGGATGCGCCTCGGAGAGGGACTCCTCTCGGAGGATGTCGCTCGGAGGATGTTGCTCGAAGGATCGCCCGGCGCCCTCGGAAGAACGCCGGGACCGGGAACGTCTGGCGGACCGGCTCCGGGCCGGTCCGCCGACACGTCATGGGGTCATGTCACGCCCATGGCCGGACGGACCTCGCGGGCCATGAGACCCTTGGGGCCCTCCTCAACCTCGAACTCGACGCCCTGTCCCTCTTCCAGGAGGCGGTAGCCGTTCATTTGAATGGCGGTGTGGTGCACGAACACATCGGCCCCACCGTCCGGCTGCGAGATGAAGCCATAACCCTTCTCAGGGTTGAACCACTTCACCGTCCCTGATGCCACGGTGGCAACTCCCTTCTTGTTACTGACCTGCGCCGCCCGAATTCCGGAGCAGCCCTTTCCCGGATGACGCAGTGTTGGGCGCCCCCGTGCCAGCGAACGCTATCAGTCGGCCGTGATTGTTCAAGAGGTCAAGCGGCACATCACGGCGCATCTGCAAGGAAGTTCACACCCCGTCCCGAGAGAATTCATTCGGACTCCCGATGGCGTTCAACTTGGTGTAAGAGTTCGCACCGTGTTGTAACAATGCGCCGCACCCCGCCCTCCCCGGGCGGCGAGCGGTCGGCCTGGATCAGCGGCGCACGATCGTCCCCTGGGGCCCGTCCTCCACGGTCCAGCCCCGCGCATGGAGCTCGTCGCGTATGCGATCCGCCTCGTCCCAGTCGCGGCGAGCACGGGCCCGGTCCCGGTCCCGGGCCAGCCGGGCGGCCTCCTCGTCGAGCTCCTCGTCGCCGGGTCGGAGCCGGAGCCCAAGCGCCCCGCACAGCAGCGCGGCCGTCTCCGCCACCTCGTAGGACCGGCCTTCGTTCCCCTCGTCGCCGAGCCAGTTGGCCTCACGCACGAGCTCGAAGATCCCGGCGAGCGCGGCCGGCGTGTCGAGGTCGTCGTCCATGTGTGCGCCGAACGCCTCGAAGGCGATCGTCACCTCCGGGTCGGCGATCGAGGAGACCTCACGCCGCCGGTGGCCGACCACGGGGCCGTGCTCCATCGGATCGGCCAGCCGGAATCGGCGGGCAAGCGCGTCCAGGCGCGCCAGGCCCTCCTCCGCCTGGGCCACGGTCTCGGGGGTCACCTCGATCGGCGAGCGGTAGTGGGAGCGCAGGACGAGGAGCCGGTAGGCGCGGGGGTCGTGCTCGGCCAGCAGGTCGTCGAGCGTCGTGAAGTTGCCAACCGACTTCGACATCTTGTCGCCCTCGACCGTGACCCAGCCGTTGTGCACCCAGTGCCGTGCAGACTCCCGGCCGAGTGCCAGAGCCTGGGCCCGCTCGTTCTCGTGATGGGGAAAGACGAGGTCGATGGCGCCCCCGTGGATGTCGAAGCCGTCGCCCAGCAGACCGAGGGACATCGCGACGCACTCGGTGTGCCAACCCGGCCGCCCGTGACCCCAGGGCGACGGCCAGCTCGGCTCGTCCGAGGGGGCGCCCTTCCAGAGCGCGAAGTCGAGGGGGGAGCGCTTGTCCTCGTTGGCCGCCACCCTCGCACCCACCCGCAGCGTGTCGAGGCCCTGGTGGGCCAGGAGGCCGTAGGTCGGCACGTCGGCCACCGACAGGTAGACGCCGTCGGCCGTCTGGTAGGCGACGTCCCGGCGCACCAGCTGGTCGATCACCTCGATCATGCGCTCGACCCATGCGGTGGCGTGCGGCGTCTCGTCGGGGCGCAGGACCTCGAGAGCGTCCATCGCCTGCCACCATTGCGCCTCGGCGCGGGCGGCAACCTCCTCGGTCGGGACCCCCTCCGAGGCCGCCCGTTCGATGATCTTGTCGTCGATGTCGGTGATGTTGGACACGTAGCGGACGTCGAGGCCCGACCAGATGAGGTACCGGCGCAGGACGTCGAAGGCCAGCGCGAACCGGCCGTGACCCAGATGGGGCCGGTCGTAGACGGTGGGCCCGCACACGTACATCGACACCTCTCCGGGGCGGCGCAGGTCGAGGGGGCGGACGGCTCCGGCAGCGGTGTCGTGCAGGCTCAGCACGCAGGTACGGTAACCCGATCATGACCCTCGTCCCGGACAAGCCCTCGCTCGAGGGCCTCGAGGCCAAGTGGTCGGCTCGGTGGGCCGAGGCCGGCACGTACCGCTTCGACCGTTCGGCCGATCGGGCGCGCGTCTACGCCATCGACACCCCTCCCCCGACGGTGTCCGGCTCGCTCCACCTCGGCCACGTCTTCTCCTACACGCACACCGACGCCGTGGCCCGGTTCCGCCGGATGCGGGGGATGGCCGTCTTCTACCCGATGGGCTGGGACGACAACGGCCTGCCCACCGAACGCCGGGTCCAGAACTACTACGGGGTGCGCTGCGACCCGTCCCTCCCCTACGTCGCCGACTACACGCCGCCCGACCGTCCCCCCGAGGTGCCAGAGCCCATCTCGCGACCCAACTTCGTCGAGCTGTGCTTCCGCCTCACCGAGGAGGACGAGGGGATCTTCGAGGACCTGTGGCGCACGCTCGGGCTCTCGGTCGACTGGGACCTGCACTACACGACCATCGGCGAGCGCTCCCGGCGGGTCTCCCAGCGCAGCTTCCTGCGCCGCCTGGCCGCAGGGCAGATCTACCAGTCCCGGGCGCCGACCCTGTGGGACGTGGACTTCCAGACGGCGGTCTCCCACGCCGAGCTCGAGGAGAGGGAGCTGCCGGGCGCCTACCACCGCCTCCGCTTCGCCCGGGCCAACCCACCGGCGGGCGCCGCCGCCGCCGTCGAGATCGAGACCACCCGGCCCGAGCTGCTCGCCGCCTGCGTCGCGCTCGTGGCACACCCCGACGACGGCCGCTATCGCGCCCTCTTCGGCGCCGAGGTCGTCACCCCCCTCTTCGGCGCCCGGGTCCCGGTGTTGGCCCACCCGCTCGCGGATCCAGAAAAGGGCACGGGCGTGGCCATGATCTGCACCTTCGGCGACGTCACGGACATCGTGTGGTGGCGCGAGCTGTCCCTGCCCACCCGGGCGATCGTCGGGCGTGACGGCCGGCTCCTCCCGGTCCCGTGGGGAGAGCCCGGATGGGAGTCCGAGGACCCGGCCGCCGCGTCCGGCGCCTACGACGAACTGGCCGGCCGGCGCATCCAACAGGCGCGCCGCCGCGTCGTGGAGCTCTTGGCCGAAGCCGGTGCCCTGCTCGGCGAGCCGCGGCCCATCGTCCACCCGGTCAAGTTCTACGAGCGGGGCGATCGACCCTTGGAGATCGTGACCTCGCGCCAGTGGTTCGTCGCCACGCTGCCCCTAAGGGACCGCCTCGCCGCCCGGGGGGAGGAGCTGCGCTGGCACCCGGATTTCATGTGGCACCGCTACCGGGCGTGGGTCGAGGGCTTGAACGGCGACTGGAACATCAGCCGCCAGCGGTTCTTCGGCGTCCCCATTCCCGTGTGGTACCCGATCGACGCGGGTGGCGAGGTGGACTACGCGCGCCCGATCGTCCCCGACGAGGAGGCCTTGCCGGTCGACCCGACGACGGACGTCCCGCCAGGGTACGCAGCGGGGCAGCGGGGGCTGGAGGGGGGATTCCTCGGCGAGCCCGACGTCATGGACACCTGGGCGACCTCGTCGCTCACCCCGCAGATCGCCGGCGGGTGGGAGGAGGACCCGGACCTGTTCTCCCGGGTCTTCCCGATGGACCTGCGACCCCAGGCCCACGACATCATCCGGACCTGGCTCTTCACGACGATCGTCAGGGCAGAGCTCGAGCACGGCAGCCTCCCGTGGGCCAACGCCGCCATCTCCGGCTGGGTGCTCGACCCCGACCGAAAGAAGATGTCCAAGTCCAAGGGCAACGTCGTCACCCCTCTCCCCCTGCTCGAGCGCCACGGCGCCGACGCCGTCCGCTATTGGGCGGCCAGCGGGAGGCCGGGCGTGGACACCGCGGTCGACGAGGCCCAGATGAAGGTCGGGCGCCGGCTGGCGATCAAGATCCTCAACGTCTCCAAATTCGTGCTCGGCCGCGTCGGGGAGGACTCCGACGCGCTGGGCCCGGACGCGGTCACCGAGCCCCTCGACGCGGCGCTGCTGGGACGACTCGCCGGGGTGATCGCCGGTGCGACCGCGAGCCTCGAGGCCTACGAATACACCCGGGCCCTCGAGCACGCCGAGGGGTTCTTCTGGTTCTTCTGCGACAACTACGTCGAGCTGGTCAAGAGCCGGGCCTACGCCGAGACCGCCGAAGGCCCGACCCGGTCCGCGCGCGCCGCGCTCTCCTGCGCCCTGTCGGTCCAGCTCCGGTTGTTCGCGCCGTTTCTCCCCTTCGTGACCGAGGAGGTGTGGTCGTGGTGGCAGGAGGGATCCGTGCACCGGGCCCCCTGGCCGGCGATCGAGGAGCTGGGCGCCGCGGGTTTCGTGGCGAATGGATCGGGAGACGCCGGGGCGGCGAGGCCCGTCGGGGACGCCGGCGTCCCCGGGGACGGCCGCCCGGCCGGCGAGCTCGATCTGGCCCTCGACATGGCGGTCGGGGTGCTGGGCGAGGTCCGGCGGGCCAAGACGACCGCAAAACGCTCCATGCGGGCCCGGGTGAGCTCCGTGACGGTTCTCGACAGCCGGGACCGGCTCGACGCCCTCGAGCTGGCGAGCGAGGACCTGGTGGAGGCCGGCACCATCGACCGGCTCGAGCTGGTCGAGGGCGAGCCGGCGTCGGTCGAGGTCACGCTGGCCGAGGAGACCGCCTGAGGCTCTCGAGGAAGGCCACGGCGCCGGCGATCGCCATCCAGCACCTCGGCGACACGAGCACATCGAAGGCGTGCTGGGCCAGCGGCAGCTCGGCGTAGAGGACCGGGGCGTCAGAGGCCTCCCGCAGCGCCGCGACGAACCGGCGGGCGTTCTCCACCGGCACCAGGGTGTCGTTGGTGCCGTGGAAGACGAAGAACGGCGGCGCGCCGCTGTGGAGCCGGTAGTAAGGGGAGGCCTCCTCGTAGAGCTCGCGGTGGGAGTCGAGGTCGGTCTTGATCACCATTCGCTCGAGCAGCCGCACGAGGTTGCTGCCGTAGCTCCGGGGGCCGTCGACCGGCCCGGTCAGGTCGTAGACGCCGTAAAGGGGGATGCAGGCGGACACGGACGTGTCGGCGTCCTCGAACCCCGGCTGCCAGCGGGGGTCATTGGGCGTGAGCGCGGCGAGGGAGCTCAAGTGCCCGCCCGCCGAGCCGCCGGTGATCACGATCCAAGACGGGTCCCCGCCGTACTCGGCGATGTGCTCGCGGACCCAGGCGATGGCCCGCTTGCAGTCGACGATGTGCTCTGGCCACGTGCCCTTCGGACCCAGCCGGTAGTTGATGGCGACGCAGACCCAACCCCTGGAGGCCAGCTCGTGCATCAACGGGAAGCCCTGCTCGCGCTTGTCGCCCATGATCCAGGCGCCGCCGTGGATCTGGATGAGCACCGGCGCGTTCTCCGGCGGCCGGTCGCCGACCCAGCGGATGTCGAGGCGGTGCCGGTGGCGACCGTCGCCCCAGTAGTCGATGTTCCTCACGCCGTGGATCCGCCGCCCGCCGAGGGGCACCCCGAGGGCGACCCGCCACCACCGGAACCAGCGCGGGCGCTCCCTCCACGAGGTCTCCTCCTCGGAGCTGAGCGTGTCGTAGCTGAGCAGCGATCCGTAGCGGGCAGCCGGCGTGGCGCGCAGCGCCTCCGCCACCACGTGCTTGGCCCGGTAGCCGACCAGCGCCACCCACGCGAGGGCCACCCAGTCGGCGATGGCGATGCCGAGCCCGAGCCAGCCCGCCCATCCCGACAGCGCCCCCGCCGCCGAGAGGCCGGCGATCAGGGCAACCTGCCACACGATGTGCTGCAGGGCGAGCTCCCCCGTCAACCACCCCGCCCCGAAGCTGACCACCGCGAGCGGCTGCCAGCGCGGCGGCCAGATCGTGTTGACCACGAAGGGCACGCCCACCAGGGCGAGGACCAATAGCACGTACGGCACCACGCATGAATATCGCACGCAACCGGGCCATGTCGCCCGCAAGCACGGCTCCGGGGTGCTCCACCGGGACTTCCCGGGGGACCCCAAGGGGACTCGCCGGGCATTTCGCGGGTCGTCAGGGCGTTGTTCGTGGCAGTGCCGGGCTGGCGAGTTGCCCGGCGCACGTGCGACGACGGAGGGTCCGATGGGAGTCAAGGAGCTCGGCCACCTGGTGCTGTACGTCCGGGACGTCGGCCGGTCGGCCGACTTCTACCGGGACGTGCTGGGCTGGCGCCAGATACTGCCGGAAGACGGCGCCCGACCGGAGGTGATCGCGGCCTTCTCGAGCGGTCGCACCCACCACGAGCTGCTGCTCATCGAGGTCGGCGAGGACGCGCAGCCGATCCCGGAGGGACGCCGGATCGGCATGTACCACTTCGGCCTCAAGGTCGGCGACAGCGACGAGGAGCTCCGGGGGATGCTACAGCGCGTCGAGGCGGCCGGCGGGCGCGTCGTCGGCGCCTCGGACCACACGGTGACCCACAGCCTGTACATCGAGGACCCCGATGGCAACGAGATCGAGCTCTACGTCGACGTCCCGGGCGTCGACTGGCGGTCCGACCCGAGCCTGATCGCCGCCCCGATCAAGCCGCTCCGGCTCTGATGCCGGGCGTGCGCCCTGCAAAACGACTCCCCGGTCGGTCATGATGACCAGGAGAGACGCCGGGTCGTGAGCCACCCCCGGTCCGAGCGACAGGAGTCCACGATGGGACTGTTCCAGCGTGCACACGACGTGATCGAGGCCAAGGCCAACAAGGCGATCGACAAGGCCGAGAAGCCGGACGAGATGCTCGACCTCTCCTACGAGAAGATGCTCGAGCAGCTGACGCAGGTCCGGCGGGCGCTCGTGGACATCGCGGCGTCTCGCAAGCGCATCGAGCTGCAGGAGACCCAGCTCCAGCAGTCCGTCGACCACCTGCAGGACCAGGCCAAGCTGGCGCTGTCCGAGGGCCGCGAGGACCTGGCCAAGGAGGCCCTGGCGCGCAAGGCGACCGCCCAGTCCCAGATCGACGCGATGGAGCCCCAGCACCAGCAGCTCACCGAGGAGGAGGAGAAGCTCACCCAGACGATGCAGGCGCTCCAGCAGCGGGTGAACACCTTCCGCACGCAGAAGGAGACGCTCAAGGCGCAGTACACGGCCGCCAGCGCGGTGACCTCGGTCAACGAAAGCGTGACGGGTATCTCCAAGTCCCTCAACGACTCAGGTGCCACGCTCCAGCGGGCCCAGGACAAGATCGACCAGATGCAGGCCCGCTCGGGCGCACTCGACGAGCTGCTCGAGTCGGGCGTCCTCGAGGACGTCGGTGGCGGCACCGACGACATCCAGAAGGAGCTCGACCAGGTGAGCTCCAGCTCGCAGGTCGACAAGGAGCTGGCCGAGCTCAAGGCGCAGGTGGGCACACCGGCGGCCCTGCCCGACGGCAAGGGCTCGTGATGGCCGGCGAGCCGACCCGCGACGGCCGGGGACGCGTCAAGGTCGAGCCCTGCGCGAAGCGAGTGCGCGCCTACCTCGGCGGGAAGCCCGTCGTCGACTCGCGCTCCGTCCTCATGGTCTGGGAGGCGCCCTACTACCCCACCTATTACTTCCCGACCGGTGACGTCGCCGCCGAGCTCGTGAGCACCGGGCTCACCTCCCACTCCCCGAGCCGGGGGGAGGGAGACATCCTCGACGTCCGCACCAAAGGTGGCGAGGCCTCCGGCGCCGCGCTGCGCTATCCGGACTCGCCGATCCCCGAGCTGCGCGACGCGGTGCGGTTCGAGTGGGGGCTCCTGGACGAGTGGCTCGAGGAGGACGAGCCCGTGTACGTCCATCCCCGCAATCCGTACCACCGGGTGGACATCCTCGCCAGCAGCCGCCATGTCGTGGTCGAGGTCGACGGGGTGCGGATCGCCGAGTCGTCGCAGCCCCGGATGCTCTTCGAGACCGGTCTGCCCGTCCGCTACTACCTTCCGCTGACCGCCTACGACCCCGACGTGCTGCGGCCCTCGGACTCGGAGTCCCAGTGCCCCTACAAGGGCACGGCCACCTACTTCCACGTGGAGGTCGGCGGAAGGCGACACGAGGACCTGGTGTGGATCTACCGGTACCCGCTGCCCGAGAGCCAGAAGGTCGCCGGCCTGGCGGCGCCCTACAACGAACGGGTGGATCTCGTCGTGGACGGGGAGCGGCTCGACCGGCCGCGCACGCAGTTCTCCTGAACACGTTCTCCTGAACACGTTCTTCTGAAAAAGTTCTCCCGAGACGGTCTCCCGAGGGGGTTCTCCTGAGGGAGTTCTCCTGACAGACTCGCCGTGCAGAGTCATCGCGACCGACCTCGAACACGCCGATCGCCGCATCGCCCGACACCGACCCGGGAGCACGATGACAACGATCTCTCGCCGAGCCTTGATGAAGGCAGGGCTGGCCGCAGCCGGCTCGCTCGCCGCGGCCGCTGGCTCGGCCCCCGGCGCCCGTGCGGGCGCCTCGACCGCCGGCACCCCGACGACGAGCGCCGCGGTCCCCCGCGCCTACCGCTGGGCGCAGCCGGTCGTGCGCCGGCATCCCGACTCGCTTCCCTTCCCCCACCTGCCAGCCGGGACGGACACCATGCCCGAGATCGAGCACATCGTCGTGCTCATGATGGAGAACCATTCCTACGACAACTACCTGGGCATGCTCCGGCGCGGCGACGGCTTCGCCCGGGGACGCCGCGGCGGGCCCGCCAACTCCAACCCGACCGGCGTGCCGGGACAGGTCCTCCCGGCGTTCCACATGCCCAACGACTGCCAGCAGGACGGCCACCCCTCCCAGGATTGGCTGGCCTCCCACGAGCAGTACGCCGACGGCCGCAACGACGGCTTCGTGACGTCGGCCAGCGGGCCCGTGGCCATGGGCTACTGGGACGGCACCGACCTCCCCTTCTATTACTCCCTCGCCTCGACCTTCCCGCTCGCCGATCGATGGTTCTCCTCGCTGCTGGGACAAACCCTGCCCAACCGCCGCTACCTGCTGGCGGCGACCTCCGCGGGGATGGTCAACGACGACGTCTCGCAACTCACGCAGCGCCCACCCAACGGGACGATCTTCGACCGGCTCGACCAGCACGGCATCGACTGGCGTGACTACTACCACTCCGGGAGCAATGCGGGCTCGCTCGCATGGCTGTCGGAGATATCCGCGATCGGCCCGCACAACGTGACGGTCGACCACTTCTTCGAGGACGCCGCCTCCGGCAGCCTGCCGGGGTTGAGCCTCGTCGATCCGGACTTCGGCACCGGGTCCGAAGAGGACCCCCAGGACATCTCCGAGGGTGAACGCTTCTCCTCGGAGGTCGTGAGGGCCGTGATGCACGGCCCGGCATGGCACAAGACCCTGCTCGTCTGGCTGTACGACGAGCACGGGGGCTACTACGACCACGTCCCACCACCACCGGCCCTGCCGCCGGACTCGATCGCGCCGACGCCGCCGAGCGGCGTGTCGTCCTACGACGGGTTCGCCCGCTACGGGTTCCGGGTTCCGGCCCTCGTGGTGTCGCCCTTCGCCAAGCGGGACCACGTCTCCCACGTCGTCTACGACCACACCTCGATCCTGGCCATGGTCGAGCGCAAGTGGAACCTGCCCGCACTCACCTATCGCGACGCGAACGCGAGCGACCTCACGGATTTCCTCGACTTGAAGCGGCCCGGGTTCCGCGATCCCCCCGCACTCAAGGCGCCGGCCGCGAGCGCTTCTTCGACGGGACAGGGCTCCGGCACGGCATCGTGCACCCCGGGCGACGCCGGGACGATCCCGCCACCCGGAGCGGTCGTGGGAACGTAATTCGAAGCGACCGCAGTGTGGCGCGCCGGCGGCCGCAGGAGCGTCAGCGCCTGACGGCTCTCCAGCAGCGGCAGCGCATCGGCAGGTCCACGACGCGCTCGCCGTCGTCGGTCAGGCGAGCGGCGAGCGCGGCGACCGCCCCCATCCACCGCTCCCGCTCCCGGCACGCCATCGTGATCACCCCGCTGTAGGTCCCGGCGAGACCGACGAGATCGTCGGCCGTCATCCGTCGCGTCCAGCCGATGGCGCAGACGCTCGGCGGGCCGAAGGCGTCGCCGGGCGTCAGCCTCATCACGTGGCGAGGACGAGCGCGAGCGCCCTCAGATTGCGGCGAATCCAGGCTGCCGTCCGACGTGACCCGAGGGAAGAGCTCGGCCACCCACCCGACCTCGCGATCCGGCCCGTTCCACAGCGCCCCGAACGTGCCGCCGGGCCTCAGGACCCTCGCCACCTCGGGGACGGCCCGCTCCGGGTCCATCCAGTGCCAGGCGGAGGACACGACGACCGCGTCCATGCTGGCCCCGGCCGCCGGGAGCGCCTCCCCGACGGCGCGCAGGGCGGACACCCCGGATGACCGGGCCATCAACACCTCGAGCATCCGGGGATCGGGCTCGACGGCGAGCACCCGTGCGCCGAGCTCGCGCACCGCCCGCGCCAGCGCGCCGGTGCCCGCCCCGAGGTCGAGGGCTGTGCCGACCGTGCCGGGGAGCACCCAGCGGACGGCCTCGTGCGGCGGGCCCGGTCGGTACCGGTCGTACGCCTCGGCGATGGCGCCGAACGACCGGGCCCTCACGAGCTGGTCCTCAGCCAGGCAGCACCACCGACTGGTACTCGGTGTACGGCGCCAGGCCCTCGGGGCCGCACTCCCGGCCGATGCCCGACTTCTTGAAGCCCCCAAAGGGTGAGTAGAGATCGACGATCGACTGCGAGTTGATCGCCACCACCCCGGTGCGCATGCGGTAGGCGACCTCCTCGCCGTGCGCCGGGTCCGACGTCCACACCGATCCCGAGAGGCCGTAGTCGCTGTCGTTCGCGATGCGGACCGCCTCGGCCTCGTCCCCGTAGGGGATGACGGAGAGGACCGGCCCGAAGATCTCCTCGCGAGCGATCCTCATCGAGTTGTCCACGTCCGCGAAGACGGTGGGCTCCACGAACCAGCCCCGGTCGAGGTGCTTGGGCCGACCGCCGCCGACCACCACCCTCGCCCCCTCGGCCCGCCCGGCCTCGACGTAGCCCTCCACGCGGGTGCGCTGGCGCTCGGCAACGAGGGGGCCCACCTGCGTCGAGTCGTCGAGCGGGTCGCCGACGCGCATGGCGCCGACCGCCGAACCGAGGGCCTCCACGATCTCGTCGTAGCGGCTGCGCGGCGCGAGGATCCGGCTCTGGGCGGCGCAGATCTGGCCGTTGTTGGAGAGGCCGCCGGAGAGCAGCTCCGTGACGTTGGCGTCGGTCAGGTCCACGTCTTCGAGGACGATGGCGGCGGACTTGCCGCCGAGCTCGAGGGTGAAACGCTTGAGCTGGCCGCCGCAGACCTCGCCGATGTGCTGGCCGACCGCCGTCGACCCGGTGAAGGACACCTTGTCGATGCCGGCATGGCGGATCAGGTAGTCGCCCGTCTCCCTCCCCGCCGGCACGATGTTGACCACGCCGGCCGGCACGCCCGCCTCGGCGATCGCCTCGGCCAGGAGGTAGCTGTCGAGGGGGGTCTCCGGCGCCGGCTTCACCACGACGGTGCAGCCCGCGACGAGGGCAGGGGCGAGCTTCAGGGCGACGATGAAGAGGGGGACGTTCCAGGGCACGATCGCCGCCGCGACGCCGACCGGCGCTCGCCGGACCCGCACCGGCGTCCCCATCATCCCGTCCCGGGTCTCGAGCCAGTTGAACGACGGCCCCCACTTGGTGGCGTAGGCGTCGAAGATGGTCGTCGCCGAGAAGACCTGACCGAACAGCGACCACTGCTTGGGCGAGCCGTTCTCGGACGAGATCACGTCCGCGATCTCCTGGGCCTTGGCCTGCAACGCGCCCGAGAGTCGGGAGACGATCTCGCAGCGCTCTTCGACCGGACGCCACTGCCAGTCGGTCTCGTCGAATGCCCGGCGGGCGGCGCCGACGGCACGGTCGATGTCACCCGGAGAGCCGGCGGGGGTGCTACCGATCACCTCCTCGGTGGCCGGGGACACCACGTCGATGGTCTCCGAGGTCGCCGGAGGCACCCACTCGCCCCCGATGTACAGCTCCTTGCGCACGTCCATCGCACCTACCTCCCAGGCTCGGCCGGCCACCAGGGTACCGTCGGCCACCGTGGCGACCGATGCGAAAGGTGGCCGGCCCGCCCGGCCCGGTGCCCCGGCCAAGCGCCGCCGACCGACGGCGGCCGAGCTCGAGGCCGCCCGGGGCCGCCGCGTCCCCGACATCGTCGCGACCGACCTCGACGTGCTCTTCTGCGGGATCAACCCCGGGCTGTGGTCGGGCGCCGTGGGCCATCACTTCGCACACCCCGGAAACCGGTTCTGGAAGGTGCTCCACGGCGCCGGCTTCACGCCGATCGTCGTCGATCCGGCGGAGGACCGCCGGCTGCTCGAATTCGGCCTCGGCATCACCAACCTGGTCCCGAGGGTCACGGCCCGGGCGAGCGAGCTCGGCACCGACGAGCTGCGGGCCGGAGGGAGAACGTTGACCCGTAAGGTCCACCGGCTCTCCCCGAGGGCGGTGGCCTTCGTCGGCATCGGCGCCTACCGGACCGCCCTGGCGAGACCCCGAGCCCAGGTCGGCGAGCAACCCGAGGAGATGGGCAGCTCCGCGGTCTGGGCCCTCCCCAACCCGAGCGGCCTCCAGGCGCACTACCGGACGGAGGATCTCGTGGCCGCATATGCCGAGCTCAGGAGATCGGTCCGGCCCGGCTGAGCCCCGGCTCGACCCCCGAGGGCCGCCGGGAAATTTCGTCGGGGTCCCGCGGCGCAGAAGCTTTACGATTGGAATACAGTTTCGCGACAAATGGTGGCGTCGGTTGCTCCTCGGGGTGTCGCAGCGGCCGCAGGTCAGTCGGCGCGCCCGGAGACCGTCTCGGCCCCGGCGGCGCGCTGGTCGCAGGTCTTTCGGGGCCCGATCGTCCTCGGCCTGATCGCCTCGACCTCGGTCGTCGTCGGCGCCGTCATCGGGGGCACACAGTTCGTGCGCGACGTGCCGGGGGACTGGTTCTTCGGGGCGCCCGGCGGACCGCTCGGGTCGGTGGGCAGCAGGCAATCGCCCTCGGGCGTTTCTCTGGTCCTCGTCTACGGGGGGATCCTGCTCCTCATTGCCGCGTGGCTCCGCTTCCTCCAGCTCCTGAGGGCGCACCCCGGACGCCCCGTCCGCGACGTGGTGAAGACGATCTCCGTCTGGTCGATCCCGGTCTTGATCGGCCCGCCGCTCTTCAGCGTCGACATCTACAGCTACGCCGGCCAGGCAGAGCTGGTGAGCCGGCACATCAACCCCTATCTCTACGGGACCGGGGTGCTGGGGGGCACGCCGTTCAACACGATGGCGGGACCCACCTGGGCCAACACGCCCTCGCCGTACGGGCCGCTGATCCTGCGCCTCGACGGCTTCCTCGCGACCATCGCCAACCACCAGATCCTGCTCACGCTCGTGCTTCTGCGGCTGGTGGCCGTCGGCGCCCTCGCCGTGGCCATCTACGCGCTGGCGGGGCTGGCGCGGGAGTTCGGCCGCGACCGGGCTCAGGTGGTGGCCCTCGGCGCGGCGAGCCCCCTGGCGATCCTCGCCTTCCTCGGCGGGGCGCACAACGACCTCGTGATGGTGGCGATGGTCCTGGTCGGGCTGCTGGTGGCCCGACGCAAGTCCTGGGCCCTCGGCATCGTGATCTGTGCCGCGGCGGCCACGGTCAAGGCCCCGGCGTTCCTCGCCGTGATCTTCCTCGGGTGGTGCTGGCTCGGTCCGGTGGCGACCTGGCAGGCCCGGTTCCGCCGGACGGTGCTGGCCGGCGCCATCGCCGCAGGGACCATGCTCGTCATCTCCCTGTTGGCCGGCTTCGGCCTCAACTGGATACGGACCGTCAACTCCGCCTCCCAGGTGCAGACCGGGGTCACGCCGGTTGCCTTCGTGGCCCACATCGTGGCCGGCACGGCCCACGTCATCGGGGTCCCGTGGTCGTTCGACGGGTTCCTCACCGTGTTCCGCTTCCTCGGCTTCCTGGCCGCAGCGGTGTTCGCCACCCGCCAGCTCCTGGTGTCGCCTCGGAAGGGCATGCAGCAGTCGCTCGGCATCAGCCTCCTCGTCGTGGCGCTCCTGCTGCCGACGCTGTGGTCCTGGTACCTGTCGTGGGGCCTGCTGGTGCTGGCGCCGGTCGTCGAGGGCCGGGTTCGGCGATTCTGCATCGGCGTCGTAGCCGTGGCGACCGTGCTCGGCGCGGCGTCCAACAAGCACATCGCGGTCGCCATGTACCACGCCACCTTCGGATCCGACACGTTCGTCGTGCTGGGCATCGCGGCCGTGCTGCTCCTCGACTACCTCATCCTCTTCCCGCAGCGGCGATTGCTCAACGGCTTCGCGCCCGGAGCCGCCCGGCTGACCGGCCCCGGGGAGCTGCCCGCCGCAGGAGATGCCCCTCTGCCGGGCAAGGACTATCGCGAGGAGGGGCAGACCGGGTCCCCCTCCGTCTCTCTCGGCTCGCCGTGACCGATGCGAGGCACTCTCTCCTCGGGCTGGGCTCGCGCTTCGGCGTCCAGAGGGTCCTCTATCGTCGACCCCATCGCCTCATTACCCGAACACCTCCGGCGCACGGAACGATGGAACGGCCTGCGCCCCGGCGACCCGGTCGCCATCGCCGGTCCCAAGATCCGCGGTGCGCAGTGGTGGTTCCGAGCCCACGTGCGCAACGAGAGGACCGGGAGCGAGTCCATCGAGGTGGTCGGCGGCAGGCCCGGAGACCGCAAGATCCGCAGCTTCCGGCCCGAGCAGGTGTACCCCGCTCCCTCGTCCAGCCAAGGAGGCGGGGCGAGGCGGCGGCGGGCAACGGGCGGCGACCGTCCTTCTCTCGCGGAGGCGCCCCAGCTGCCCTTCGAATGAAGGGCCGACGAGCGGGCGACGGCGCCCGCCGCGGCATCCGACCTCGCGAGCGCGGCCGGACCATGGTCCCCGCCGGCGGTCGCTGACGGGCCCTGGGCGAGCGCCCGGGAGATCCAAGAAATCGCAATCCATCACCCATGAAAGGGGTATGCATGTTGGGCAAGAGGGCACTGGCGGCCGTCGTGGCCGTCGGACTCGGTGGCGCGTCGATGTTGACCGCCTTGGGCATGTCGGGTCCGGCCGGCGCTGCGAGCAATTCGGCCAGTGCGCCGGGCGTGACGGCGACGACCGTCACCGTGGGCCAGGTTGACGACCTGTCCGCGCCCCTGCCCGGGCTCTTCAAGTCGGCCCAGGACGGCACCCAGGCGTACTTCAACTACATCAACTCCCAGGGCGGGGTCAACGGCCGCAAGATCAAGCTCGACGCCAAGGACAGCGCCTTCAACTCGAGCAACGTGACCAACCTGACCCAGGACATGGCCAAGAACGACTTCGCGCTCGTGGGCGGGTTCTCGCTGCTGGACCAGGCGCAGGTGCCGATCATCAACCAGACCCAGGTGCCCGACATCGCCTACCCCTTGAGCATCCAGCTGGCCAACAACCCGCACGTCTACAGCCCGAGCCCGGCGACCGCCAACGCCTGGCCGGAGGGCGCCCTCAAGTGGTTCAAGTCCAAGTACCCGCAGGCGGTCAAGCACGTCGGCATCCTCTACGGCACGGACACGCCGTCGGAGATCGCCATCCAGAACAACGTGAACGCCACCCTCAAGGCGCTGGGCTACGACATCACCTACACGCACGGCATCACCGCCGCCACGACCAGCTTCCTGCCCGACGTCCTCAAGATGAAGTCCGAGGGCGTGCAGATGCTCTACGAGTCGGAGCTGCCCACCCAGCAGGCGGCCACCCTGGCCAAGGAGCTCCAGCAGGAGAACCTGAAGGTCATCAACGTGGAGATCGCGGCCTACGCCGCCAACCTCCCGCAGCTGGCGGGCAGCGCCGGTCAGGGCATGTACTTCGCCGAGCCGTACTCGCTGTACCAGGGCGAGGACGCCGCCTCGACGCCGTCGGTGGCCACGTTCGACAAGTGGGTGAAGAAGGTCGACCCCGGCGTCTTCTCGAGCACCGAGCCCGTCTCCGCCCTCTACGGTTGGACGGCCGCACAGCTGTTCACGCAGGCGCTCAAGGCTGCGGGTCAGAACCCGACGCGCGCCAGCCTGACGGCGGCGCTCAACAACGTCACCAGCTTCTCGGCCAACAACCTCATCGCGCCCGGGAACCCCGCCAAGAACATCCCGCCCAGCTGCTGGCTGCTCGCGCAGCTCAACAACGGCAAGATCCAGCGGATCAGCCCGTCGCCCAAGTCGGGCTACACCTGCAACCCCGGCGGAAACCACCCGGCCTCGGGCTACAAGCCGCAGACCCGGTAGCGGACGGGCTCCGGCGTGGACGACCGCGAGGCTCGTAGTCGTTTCGCCGGAGCCGCCGTCGCCCGGTTGGCCACGGCCGACCGTTCGGGGCGGCCCCACGTCGTGCCCATCGTGTTCGCGCTGACCCCGCCCGGAGCGGGCTCGGGGGACCACCTCTACAGCGCGGTGGACCACAAGCCCAAGCGGTCGACCGCCCTGCGCCGGCTGGCAAACGTCGAGGAGAACCCGTCGGTCGCCCTCTTGGTCGACCACTACGAAGACGAGTGGGACGAGCTCTGGTGGGTGCGGGCCGACGGCCTCGCGAGGGTCGTCGGCCCGACCGCGGAGGAGGCCGGCGTGGCCCGTCGCCTGCTGGCTGAGCGGTATCCGCAGTACCGCGACCGGCCCCCGTCGGGGCCCGTCCTGGCCGTGCGGGTGATCCGATGGTCGGGCTGGTCAGCTCGCGGTTGAGAGCTCCCGCCAGGCCCAGACGAACGCGGGAACGGCCGGGCTCGCAGGGCTCGACGGCGTGGCGAGGTTCGCCGGCCGGGTTGGACTCCCAGGTCGCGAGGCCCTGTTTGGCCGCCCGGGCTTTGCCGAACCCCTGGGCCGGCGTGTTGGCGCGGGACGAGTCGAGGTGGTGGGCGTGCGGCGCCGCGACCCCGGACCCGTTGTCCATGCGCCGCGACCGTCCGCCTCTCGGCGAGACCTGGCCAGCTCCAGCTCCGCCCGCCATTCGGCGAAGTACTCGCCGGGCCTCTTGGCCACTGCGGTCACTTCACCATCGAGGGTCACAACCTCAACTCTTGCCATGCCAAGAGGTTGACAGGGGGTTGTGACAGCGGAGTCGCCCCCGGTCAGACGAGCGGCGGGTCCGCCCAGCGGCTAGGGAATCCGGGCCACCGCCTGCTCGACCAGCTGGTGGAACTGGTCGAGATCGAACGGCCCGGAGGTCCCGCTGGCCAAGAACAGCAGGACGTCGCCCTTCACCGCGACGACCAACGCACCTCGGAAGGGCATGGGGTTGTCCTCGGCCGACTTCGACGTCGCGATGACTTGAAACGCCGCGCTGCGCGCGCCGACCCGAGGGAGAGCCATGCGCCTGAGTTCCCCCGCAGAGGGATTCCGCGAACCACAGCGGGTCAAGAGCCCCACCGCACTTTCGTACTCCGCGACGGCGCTCGTGCTCGATTGCAACTGTTCGGTCGCGGTGGACAGCTCACCCGAGGCGCTCTGGTAGAAGGTCGCCCCCGCCCGCGCATGCCACGGTCCCGGGACCAAGCTCCCATCACAACTCTTGGTCGGAGAGCCGGACATCTTCGAAAACCCACTGGGAATCGCCTGGGACTCCCAATCGCTGCCGAGGTCTGCGGTAGAGAGCATCATCCCTTGCAGCGCATGCTGGCCCGGTGGTCCGCCCGCAGTCTGCGCCCCGGCGACGCGGAGGGGAACCATCACAAGTACGACCGCCAGGCACAGACCAACGACAGCTCGCAACTCGACCCTTTCTCCCGGTGACGTTGGGAGCATAGCGTCGGCAAATACCCTCCCGGGCGTCGCCGGCTCGCCCCCTACCCCGTGTCGTCCACCCCGTCCCGGCTCCCGCCGGCTCCGCGACGGCCGTGCTTTGGGCGCCTCGGGTCCTCGGGGGCCACGAAGTCCCGCTTGCCCCGACCCCGGACGAGCATCCAGCCGCGGGTGGTCTTCATCCGGTGGTGGTAGCGGCAGAGCCCGTCGAGGTTCTGGAGGGCCGTCTCGTGGGTGTCCTTCCAGTCCTCCCGGTGATCCCACTCGATGCGCACCTGCTGGTGGCAGCCCCGGACCGCACAGGCCGGGTAGAGCCACTCGAGGGCGCTGCGTTGGAAGGCGTTGGGGTGCCGGCCGAGGTGGGCCACGTTCACCACGTCGTGGCCCTTGGGCGCAGGAGAGACCGGGCCCGAAAAGGGGCCCACAACGGGCCCGGGAGCGTGCTCCGGAATCCCAGGGTGCGAGGGTGCGAGGGGGGCCTGGGGGGGTCGGGGTATCGAGACGGAGGCTGATCAAAGGGCCCACGGGGGTATACCTCGCATTTAGCTGTTAGTACCAATAGTTGTCTACTACACTTTTCTATATGTCCCGAGGTCAGTCCCAGACGGAATTGTCAGGCGAGGTTCGTCCAGAGGACGTCGTCGAGGCCTTCCTCGCTGCGAGTCGGGCCCTGGTAGGCGTGGCCGCACGGTCGCTTGTGAGCTTGTCCGAGGACGTGACGTTGGCCCAATACCGCGTCTTGATCGAGCTGGCGTCCCGCGGAACGCAACGGATCACCGAGCTGGCCGAGGCCCTGGGCGTAGACGGTTCGACCGCAACAAGGATGTGCGATCGCCTCGTGCGCAAGCAGCTCATCCAGCGGCGACGCGCGAGCACCGATCGGCGAGCGGTGCGGGTCAGTCTCACTCCCTTAGGCCGAGACCTAGTGCAAGAGGTCAGCAAGCGCCGTCGAGCCGAGATCGCCAAGATCCTCCAAAGGCTGCCCCGCTCGGATCTGACCCCTGTCGTCGAAGCTCTGCGAGCGTTTGCCGAGGCGGCCGGCGAAGTACCCGAGCAGGACTGGTCCCTCGGATGGGGCGTACAGCAATGAGCGGGAGGGATCGAACAGGCGCGTGGCTATCCAGAGGGTCCGTCGGTACCGCGGCCAGCTGGCTGCGGGCCTCGGAGCTCGGGATGGTGCTTATGGCCTTGGTGGTAGGGGTCGGGGCGGGCTTCGGTGCCGCCGGCTTTCGATGGCTCGTCTACGGCTTCACCTGGTTGGCCACGGGTTCGGAGCAATTCGGCCAGCAAGGGCGCGTTCCGAGCCCCCATCTTCCGTGGCTCGGGATCTGGTTCTTTCTGCTCATTCCCGTCGTCGGTGGCCTGCTCTATGGGCCGCTGATCCAACGCTTCGCCAAAGAGGCTCGGGGACACGGGGTGCCGGAGGTCATGTTGGCGGTGGCCGAAAACGGCGGGAAGATCCGGCCGCCCGTCACCGGCGTGAAAGCCTTTGCTTCGGCCATCTGCATCGGCACCGGAGGCTCGGTCGGGCGTGAGGGTCCCATCGTCCAGATCGGCTCCGCCCTCGCTTCCACCTTGGGCCAGGTCATACGCATGTCGGAGAGTCGACTACGCATCCTCGTGGCCTGCGGGGCCGCCGGCGGGATTGCGGCCACCTTCAACGCGCCCCTGACCGGAGTGTTCTTCGGCTTCGAGATCATCCTGCGAGACTTCTCGATCGAGGCACTGTTTGCGACCATCTTGTCAGCCGTGGCTGCGGATCTCATCAGTCGGGCATTCTTTGGTTCGGCACCCTTCTTCTCGAGCCTCCCGCACGACCTGGCAGTGCACCACGCCTACACCTATCTCCTTGTCGCCGCCCTGGGGGTCGTAGCTGGCTTGATCGGATGGGGCTTCAAGACAGTGCTCTACAAGTTCGAGGACACCCTCGATGCCGTCTGGCGCGGGCGTCCTGAGTGGGCGCGCCCCGCGGTCGGCGGTCTTGCGCTCGGTGCGGTTCTCCTCCTGCTCCCCCAGATGTACGGCGTCGGCTATCCCGTTATGGACAAGGCGGTCACCGGTCAATACGTCTTGTGGTTTCTGGTCGTCCTCTTGGTGGGGAAGGTGATAGCGACCAGTCTCACCCTCTCTATCGGCGGTTCCGGAGGGATCTTCGCCCCGTCGCTGTTCATGGGAGCCATGGCCGGCATGGCCTTCGGCGACATCGTCGAGCACTTGTTTGGGCACATCGTGACCTCCCCCAGCCTCTTCGCCATCGTCGCCATGGGCGCGGTGTTCGGCGCAGCGGCCCAAGCGCCGCTGACCGCGATCGCTAGCGCGGTGGAAATGACCGGCAACTTCACCCTGACCCTTCCGGTCATGCTGGCTGTCGGCGCCGCGGCCGCAGTCTCCAAGCGTCTCAGCTACGGCAGCATCTACACGACCAAGCTGCTGCGCCGGGGCATCGACATCGAGCGACCCAGACCAACCAACGTACTGCAGTTGCTGACGGTCGCCGAGGTGATGCACCCGATCGCTCAGGGCGACGGACGCCTCCCCCTTGAGAGGGATGGGAAGCAGGTTGACGCCGTCGATGAAAGCATCTTGAGCGACCTCGTTGGCCCACGCAGCGATCTCGGAACCCCCCAGGTGCTCTTCGCCAACGAGACCCTCGACCAGGCTCTTCGCCAACTGGTGCTCTATGGCAGAGTCGGCTTGCCGGTCGTCTCTCCGGATGGAGTGCACCTTGAGGGGTGGATCACCCGGAGGGCAGTACTAGGGGCTCTGTCCCAGAGCGCCCACGAAGCATCGTTGGGGACAGAGCAAGGTGTACTTGCCACGGAAATCGCCGATGCGGACGCTGCGGCGCATCTCCATCGTCCTTCCATGCCGCTAGCCGGATACGAGGTTCTCAACCTCACGATGAGAGTTGGTGCATTAGCCGAAGGTCAGCGGATCGGCGACGTCTCCTGGCCCGCGGGTTCGCTGGTCGTCGCAGTCGCCCAACACGGCGACCTCGTCTCACCACGAGCGGATCTGGAGCTGCGTGCCGGGAACCAGGTGGTCCTGCTCGTCGCCGATGGAGGTCCGGGCCGGTCCCCAGAGTGGGCGTGAACGGACTACCGGCAACTACGCAGCCACTTCTTCGACTATTTCGGGGCCATCATTGCGGACAGATCCGACGTTTCGGCTAACGGCGTGCTTTGCGAGCGTCCCCCCGGAAGCCGGCACGAGAAGATGGCCGACTGACTGTCCGTCGTTCTCAGGATCCAGCCATTCGTCCCAGGCGTTGGCTTCCAGGATCACGGGCATCCGGTTGTGGACCTCCTCCATGTCCTCCCCTGCCTCGGTCGTGATGATCGAGCACGTATAGAGGCCGTTCCCCGCCCGTTCCCAGTACTCCCAGAGGCCAGCGAAGACCGTCAGCTCGCCGTCAGCCCGGGAGAAGAAGAAGGGTTGCTTGCCCGACTCGCTCCGCCGCCACTCGTAGAAGCCGTCGACCGGCACCAACGCTCGATGCTTCCGGAATGCCTGACGGAACATGGGCTTCGTGGCCACCGTCTCGGCGCGAGCGTTGAAGGCCTTAGCCTCGATACACCGATTAGCGACCTGATCGCGTAACCGCGCATCCGCGGAAAGTGCCTCCCTGCTTGGGAAAATGGTGATTGCGACGTCACCGATCCACCCAACACGAGGAGGCACTTTCAGTGAGCCCAGTATTGCGCGGGATCGACCGCATCGCGGTGACCTTCGACGAGCCGAACCTGGTGGCCAACGCCGGGCTGCTGCTCGTCGCGACCGTGGCCGTCCGCCTCGGTCTCGAGCGCCTGATCGACTCGACGCTGGACCTTTCTGGTCGCGTGGGCGGTGCACGGCCCGGGCGCAAGGTGCTCACCTTGGTCCACACCATGGCCGCTGGCGGAAGCCACATCGATCATGCAGATGTGCTCCGTGCCGGGGCAACGGGTTCGGTGCTCGGGCACCGGGTGATGGCGCCGTCGACACTGGGCTCGTTCTTACGTGCCTTCACCTTCGGTCATGTCCGCCAGCTCGACAAGGTGCTCGCTGAGGCGCTGCGCCGGGCCTGGGCCCTTGGAGCCGGACCCGGTGCCGACCAGGTCGTGGTGGATCTGGACTCGACCATCTGCGAGGTGGCCGGCAAGGCCAAGGCGGGCGCCGGCTTCGGGTACACCAAAAGACGTGGCTATCACCCCTTGGTGGCCACCGTGGCCGCCACGGGCGAGCTTGTCCATGTCCGCCTGCGCAAGGGAGCGGCCAACACCCAGCGCGGCGCCAAGCGCTTCGTCGAAGAGCTGGTCGCCCGCATCCGCCGGGCCGGGGCCGGCGGCGAGCTGATCATGCGCTTTGACTCGGGGTTCTGGTCGAACACGACCATCGCCACCCTCGAGCGCCTCGACGTCGGCTACACGATGGGCGTCGCCATGGTGAAGTCCGTGGTCAAGGCCGTTTCCGCCATCGATGAGAAAGCCTGGAGGCCCATCGAGTACACCTGCGACGGCGAGGCCCAGGTGGCCGAGTGCACCTACAAGGGCCACCGCCTCGTCGTGCGCCGGACCCGCTTGGTCGGACCCCAGGCCACCTTGTGGCCCCAGTGGCGTCACTTCGCCTTCGTCACCGACCTCGAAGGAGACGCCGTCGACGTCGACGCGTTCCACCGCTCCCACGCCACCGTCGAACTCGCTATTCGAGACCTCAAAGAAGGGGCAGGCCTCGAGCACGTGCCCTCTGGTCATTTCTTCGCCAACGCCGCCTGGCTTGTCTGCGCTGCCCTGGCCCACAACCTCATCCGCTGGTCCGCCCATTTCGGCGAGCTCACGCCGGCCGGCCAGCTCGTCGTGGCCCGCACTGTGCGCGCCCGGTTCTTCTCCGTTCCCGGGCGTCTCGTCAGTCGCGCCGGCACACCGACGCTGCGTGGCCCGCTGCAGTGGCCATGGGCCCACGTGTTCGAACACACGCTGGCCCGCTTGCGAGCGTTGCCACCGGTTCCGGGGTAGCTCATCGAGCGCGGGCGGCGCACCGCAGATCGGGTATCAGGCGCTGACAACCCAGGAAGATCACGACCTTCTGGCATTCCACGCCCTCGAGGGATCCCGAAACGTCCTCACCCCGGTGCTGAACGGTCCAGCGAGCCATCACTCCGCCAACGTCTCACCGAATCGAAAATCGGTGGATCGAGGCTTAGAGCCGATCCGTGGATCCTTAGCCCATCGGGGAATAAGGCCCCAGCCGAAGGGTTGAAGAAGGCGCTCGCCTCCATGGTCCAGGCGACAGGCGTACAGCCTCTTCGCCGGCGGGATGTTGAAGCTGGGCCGCCAGTGGTCATCAGCATCGGCGGCGATGCCGGCGGCCAGTGCTCGGGCCAGCTTGGGGGGAGGGGTGTAGGCAGCGACTCTTCCGCACATGCTGGCGATGGTAGGGAGGAGGTATGACAACGAGGTGGATGCCTTGGGTCCCTCCTGGGGTTCAGGGATGTGGGCACTTCGGGTCCGGGTCCATCGCTTCGCGAAGGCAATCTCCAGGCGTCGGCATGGGCTAGAACGGCGTCCCTCCGATCCGGCGGTATGGGATGGCCTATAAGCAGTCGAATACTCCGCCGGTCTTAGCCCCGGGGTGCGAAGAACTCAAGTGCGATGTTGTCGGGATCTCGAAACGACAATGCCGAGTAGTGAGGCGTGTCCACGATGCCACCGTTGGGGATGCCGAGTTCGTTCAGACGGATTTCCCATGCCTTTAACTCATCGCGGTTGGCACAGCCGAAAGCCAGATGATCGAGCCCCGGCCGCCGCTCGTTGAACGGCTCAGTGCTGTCCAAGTCAGGGAACTGAGTTACGCCAACGATTGTGCCGCCGGTAAGCCAAGCGACGCGCTGGAACGGACCTGCGTCCTCGTCAAGGATTGGGTCCGAGCCGAACAGATCCTTGTACCAAGGCACACTCCGTTCAAGGCTCGTAACCGTTAGCGCCACGTGAGTAATCGCAGGGAACTCAGGCATCTCTTTTCTCCCCTTCGCAACCTCGTGGACGCAGCGAATGCTACCTCTTTGGCTGGCAACTCTCGGGGAGTAAAAGCTATCTGGCAGCACCAGTCGCCGCGCTAACTGAGGTTCCAGTCCCGGCGTTAGGTGACACCCGGATCGCGAAGAGTCAGCGCTTGGCGATTGCTTCGCGGACAGCGGGCACGACCTCGTGGGCCCAGCGGTTCAGTGCCGTGTCGCTGAGCGTTTCGCCAGGAGCGAGCAGGTAGACGAACGCAGCGGCACTACGTTCAAGCACCGCGAAGGTCAGCTCCTCTACCCACTGGGCCACCCCGCCCCCGATCCAGCGGCCCTCTTCGTCACGGGTCTCAGGTAGCGAGTCCCGTTCAAGGCGTCCCGACACGTTGTAGACGGTCTCGACATCAGCGGGATCTCTCCCCACCGAAAGAGCCGCCTCGTCGACGATGGGTCGTCCTTCGGCAACCTCCGTGCTGCGCCAATCGGCGAGATGTCCCGGTATCCAGCCGTCGGCATTTCGCCCGGTTACCGCCAGCGCTTTCGGCCCGAGGGCTCCGACCCAGATCGGCGGCGAGGGTGCGACCGCCGGCGTCAACTCGGTGACTTGGTAGAACTCGCCATCGAACGTGACTGGGTCACCGCCGCCCGAGAGTGCTTTCACGATCAGGATCGCCTCTTCGAGCGCTCTGATTCGGGCTGGTGGCGACAGGCGAGGGACGCCAAGCGAGACGATCTCCTAACACATACAAAAAAAATGAAAAAAAAAAAAAAAAAAAAAAAAAAAAAAAAAAAAAAAAAAAAAAAAAAAAAAAAAAAAAAAAAAAAAAAAAAAAAAAAAAAAAAAAAAAAAAAAAAAAAAAAAAAAAAAAAAAAAAACGACAGCAAACATAACAAGAACAACCGACCATATAGAGATCGTAGAGAATCAATATAACCGTTCGAGCGAGGATAAGTGCCACCGCTCAGCAATTAATCATAATCACGACCGCCGGCTCAACTCGTACTTGTAGAACTCCCATCAATACTTCACCCCCCCGAGAGTGCTTTCACGATCAGGATCGCCTCTTCGAGCGCTCTGATTCGGGCTGGGGGCGACAGGCGAGGGACGCCAAGCGAGACGATCTCCTCCCACATCCCGCCAGCACCCATGCCGAGAACAACTCGGCCGTCTGAGATCGTGGAGAGTCCTGTGACCGTTCGGGCGAGGATGGGTGCCGGCCGGCTCAGCAGGTTGGTCATGATCACGGCTCCTGTGATGTTGCTGGTCGCGCCCAGGACGACACGGCGTAGGCGTCGAGGCGTTCGGCGAAGTAGGGGTGATCTCCGACGCTCACGAGATCGAGACCCAGCTGTCATCAGCGAAGCGGGCATGTTCGAGCATCTCGCTCACCTGGCCGACCCCGGCCTCCAACCCGATGCCGAAGAGAACTTTGTTGTTGGGAGTCACGAGACCATTCAATCAGGACGGATCACGACTCAGTTCTTACTTAGATCACAGACCCAAATATCCCTAGCTTGCCTTTTTAAATTATTTAAATATTAAAAATAATTTATAAATAGTGAGGTTCCTAGCGACCCAACGAACTGAGAAATAATCTCACCCCCCGTGCCCCCTGGTCCCACACCAGCATCCGCCCTAGCCCCGAAGTGCCGTTCCGGGCGCCTTTGATCGCTCGCTTCTTCCGAGGCTTGGCGAGATCCCAGTAAGTGTCATCGTCCGGTCACTGCATGTGAGCGAGTCGGCGATCCGGTCGTGGCGGTACGGAGAGGCTCGACCGCACCCCCGTCACTTCGCCCGAATTGCAGACCTCTGTGGCGTCGAAGGCGAGCGGCCGGACATTGTTAGGACAGTGAGCGCTCCGGAGGATGAATGGTTGTCGAGTGTCGACGGGGGTATGACGGCTATCGGATACGGGGATACCCGTGGATCCGATCAGTCGTCGGAGATCGGAAGCTCCATCTGGCTCTCAACGGACGACGAGGGGGGTCCCGCTCCCGGAGGATGCTCCACCGGCCGATTGCCGAAGTGCCGACCCAGCGCGTCGTCCTGCCCCTGGTAGGACGACCGGATGCTGCGGCCGTAGAGGGCGATCGGCGGCTCCAGCATGCGCTCGAAGGTCAGCTTGCAGATGGGTTGCCCGTGCTCGATCATGAACGGGACGTCGTGGGCGCGCACCTCCAGCGCGGCCCGGGAGCCAAAGAACCGTCGCTCGGGATCGAATCCAAAGCCGGGGTCGAAGAAGCCCGCATAGTGCGTCCGGAGCTCGCCGCTGGTCGGGTCGTAGGCGGTCATCTCGCACGCCAAGCCCGGGGGGATGGAGACGGCCTCGTCGGACATGAGGAGGTAGAACCGCTCGGGCGTCAGCACGACCTTGTCGCCGAGCTCGCCGTAGACGACCTCCCAGTAGGGCTGCGGATCGGTGGGCCCGGACCTCGTCATGTCGAGCAGCGGGGCGTTGTCCCTGGCCCGGTACCCGACGGGTTGCGAGCCGTCGCTCCGCAGATCGAGGCTCAAGAAGAGGCCGCCACCCACCGTCAACTCGGCGTCCGGCACGGACGACCCGTGGCGAAAGACCAGGGGCTCCTGCCGGTGAACCTGACGTATCTCCGAGTCGTCGAGCTCGGCCCGGCCCATCGAGAAGCGGATCTGGTTGAGGGTGAGACCCTCGCGCACCCGGATCGGGAACGAGAGCGGCACCACCTCGAGATAGAGCCGTCCGTGGTAGCCGTCGGCCACCTCGTCGAAGAGGTGACCACCGTCCGTGATGACGCGGGTGAAGACGTCCAGGCGCCCCGTCGAGCTCTTGGGATTGGCTTTCGCCCGCATGCCCTCCGGCAGGGCCAAGCGCTCCTTCAAGGGAATGAGGTAGGGACGGTTGGTCTCGAGGACCACCCCCTCGTTGTGGAGGGGGATCTCGTCGACGATCAGCTCCTTCACCTTGCGCTCGACCGACTCCCTCGTGGGCAGGAAGCTGCACTGGATGCGATAGGCGACCTCGTCCAGGCGGAGATCGAGGCTCGCGGGCTGGACGTTCTCCAGCGGGATGGTGAACTCGCCGGCGTGCACGATCTGCTCGTCGATGGCGTCCAGAATGTGCTGGCTGGCGAGGACCCCGGGGCCGTCGGGCAGGTTCACGGGCGTCGGCGGTCGGGTCGGCGAGGCACGGCTCATCGTAACCTTGCTGCCTCGAGGTGAGCCCCCGACGGGAACCGGGCTCCTTGGCTACAGTGCCCGCACGCGACTTCCTTCCGATTCCGTCGCCTCCCGTGACCCCTCCGTCCAGGCCTGGGCGGACCGGGGCGAGTTCCGCCGCGTCGGGGGTCGGGAGATCTTCACGATCGACCTCGGCCCACTGGGAGAGGAGCGTGCCGAGCCCCTCCTGATCGTGCACGGATTCCCCACCTGCTCCTACGACTACCGCCACGTGCTGGACGACCTCGCCGTCCATCGCCGAGTGCTGGTGCTCGACCTGCTCGGCTTCGGTCTGTCGGAGAAACCCGACGTCCGCTATTCGATCGGCCTCCACGCCGACATGGTGCAGGGCTTCGTCGAGCAGACGGGCGTGCGTCGCATGGCCCTGCTGACCCACGACATGGGCGACACGGTCGGGGGCGAGGTGCTCGCCCGCCAGCACGAGGGCCAGTGGCCGGTCGAGATCACGCGGCGGGTGCTCACGAACGGCAGCATCTACATCGAGATGGCACACCTGACCGCCGGGCAGGAGCTCTTGCTCTCGCTGCCCGACCGGGCGGCCGAGGCACCCCCAGACGAGACCCTGTTGCGGGCGAGCCTCGCCGAGACGATGGCCCCCGCATCCGGGGCGGCCCGAGCCGATCTCTCCGGCGACGCCGCGCTCGTCTGTCATCGCGCCGGCAACGCCATGCTGCCCCGCACCATCCGCTACATCGAGGACCGGCGAGCGTTCCAAGCCCGCTACACGGGGTCGATCGAGCGCCACCCCTCTCCCCTGACCATCATTTGGGGGACCGAGGACCCCATCGCCGTGGTCGAGATGGCGGAGAGACTGTCGGAAGCCCGCCCGGACGCCACCCTGTGCCGGCTGCCCCGAGTCGGGCACTACCCCATGCTCGAGGCACCCGGTGAGCTCCTCGCCGCCCTGGAAGGGGCCCTCTCGTGAGAACGAGGGGTGGCAACCTGGGTACGGTTGTCCCATGAGCCGGCGGCGAGCCGCCAAAGCCCACAAGGACGAGCAACCGCAGGATCCTGCGGCCCCGCCCCGGGCACCAGACGAGCCGGCCCCAACCGGCCTCGACGCGTCCACGACCGACCAGGCCGCAGGAGTCGTGGCCGGGGCGGGCGCCGAGCCGGCCGAGAGCGGTAACGGGAAAAAGGCCAGCGAGCCGGACGACGCGAATGTGGGCGCATCGGGGTCCGAGGTGGAGCCGGCCACCGCCTCCATGGCCGTCGAGCAGCCCATGGCCGTCGAGCAGCCCATGGCCGTCGAGCAGCCCATGGCCGTCGAGCAGCCCATGGCCGTCGAGCAGCCCATGGCCGAGCAGCCCACCTCCTTGGAGCGGCCCGTGGCGCTGGAGGAGCCCGCGACAAGCGAGCCGGCGGCCTCCGACATCGAGCCCATCCCCATGCCAGAGCCGCCTCCAGGGGTCATCCGGACGCCCGACGAGCGCTTCGATGACCTCCCCGGCTACCCCTTCGCACCCCACTACGCCGTCGTGCATGCGGAGGGCGTGCCGCCGCTGCGGATGCACTACGTCGACGAGGGGCCCTCCGATGGTCCGGTCGTGCTGCTCCTCCACGGGCAGCCGACGTGGTCCTACCTCTACCGGCGGGTGATCCCCGTCCTCTCGGGCGCCGGTCGTCGGGTCATCGCTCCCGACCTCGTCGGCTACGGGCGCTCGGACAAGCCCATCGAGCGGACGGACTACACCTTGGAGCGCCACATCCAGTGGGTGACCTCCCTCCTCCAGGGGCTCGACCTGACGGGGATCACGCTCGTCGCCCAGGACTGGGGTGGGCCGATCGGCCTCAGCGCCCTGGCGCGGGACCCCGATCGATTCGCCCGCGTCGTGGTGTCCAACACCATCCTCCACACCTCCGAGCCGACGCTGGCGGGCAGGCTCACGTGGGCCAACCACGCACTGGGGGACGGACGGGCCGTCCTCGAGGAGGCGCTGGTCGACTACGTGCTGTTCTCCATCCGGGTGCCGGAGTACTCGGCGAGCTTCTTCGTCGACGCCGTCTCGGGCCCGCTACCGAAGGACGTCAAGGACGCCTACGACGCGCCGTTCCCCGACCCCCGGTACCAGGCAGGCGTGCGGCAGATGTCGGCGCTCATCCCGCTGACCCGCAACGATCCCGGCGCCGAGATCGGGCGGAACACGATGGCGGCGCTCGAGCTGTTCCCCCGCCCGTTCCTCACGGCCTACACCGACGGCGACCCGGCCTCGCGCGGGTGGGACACGGTCTTGCAGGGCCGGGTGCTCGGTGCGCGGGGTCAAGCGCACGTCACGATCCGCGACGCCGGCCACTTCGTCCAGGAGCAGCGTGGAGAGAGGCTGGCATCGGTGATCAACGACTTCATCGAGTCGACGCCCCAACCCGGGGCGGAGTGATCGGCCGGCCTTAGGTGGCGTCGCGGGCCACCTCGTTGAGGTGGTCGGCGAGAGGACCGGGGTGGGAGAGCATCACGTCGTGGTCCGAGTCGAGATCGACCAGGCGGGACGGGTCGAGTCGCTTGATCATCTCCTCGGCGACCTCCCCTGGCACCGCCCCGTCACGCAGGCAGCGCAGGTAGGTGGCCGGCACTCCGGAGTCGTAGCCCGAGACGGTGGCGGCGAAGAGGCCGACCGCCTCGGGAACGCACTGGCGGTGCACGTCGGCAAAGGCCTCGGGGCTCAGGTCCTCGCTGAACATCTGGTGTGCCGTCGCCTCGTCGAGCAACGGCATCACGCCGGACAGGTCGTCGGGTCGGGGCGCTTCGTCACCGAAGTAGAGGTCGAAGACGTTGGTGCCGGGCTCGAGGACGAGCGCCGCGACGTACGCGAGGTGAGCGATCCGGTCGGGGTGGCGGTTGGCCGTCTCGGTGATGGTGATGCCACCCATCGAGTGCCCGACGAGAACGAAGCGTGACATGCCGGCCGCGTCGGCATCCTGCAGGACCGCCTCGACGCAGGCGTCCACGGTCACCGGCTTGACGCCGGAGGGGCGCCCCCCGCGGCCGGGGAGGTCCACGGCGATGGAGGGCAGGGAGAGGAGCGGCCGCACCGGCTCCCAGCACCAGGCCCCGTGATAGCCACCATGCACGAGCACGAACCCGTCTGCCGCCATACCCACCCCCTCTGGACGTGTGGCGGCATGATACGGCCTCCCGGACTCCGGCGGCGGCTCCCGGGGACGCATGGAAGCGGGAGAACCAGGAGATACGGGAAGAGGATCGAGCCCGACCGAGTTGACCCATCTAGGGGTTGGGACGAGCTCGACGACGAGAGGAGACCCTCATGCCCGCAGAAGCGAACGGCCCCGCGGCGAAGGACGGCGGGGAGAGGTTGCCGGTCGACTTCTGGTTCGACCCGCTGTGCCCCTGGGCCTGGATCACGTCGCGGTGGATGCTCGAGGTCGAGCGGGTGCGGCCGGTCGACGCGCGCTGGCACGTGATGTCGCTGGCCGTCCTCAACGAAAGCCGGGACGACCTCTCCGAGCAGTACCGGGAGCGGATGCAGCTGGCGTGGGGACCGGTGCGGGTCTGCATCGCGGCGCGCGAGGACCGGGGCAACGAGGTCCTGCTCCCCCTGTACACCGCCATGGGCAACCGGATCCATCTGGAGCGGCGCCGGGACCAGGACTTCATCGGAGAGGCGCTCAAGGAGCTCGGCCTGCCCGAGGGACTGGCGGAGGCGGCGAGGAGCACGGATTTCGACGAGCTGGTGCGCGAGTCCCACCGGGAGGGGATGGACCCCGTCGGTAACGACGTCGGCACTCCGGTGATCCACGTGGAGGGCCACGCCATCTTCGGGCCGGTGGTGACGCCCGCACCAAAGGGGGAGGCGGCCGGCCTTCTGTGGGACGGGGTTCGGCTGGTCATGGACACGGAGGGCTTCTTCGAGCTCAAGCGCGGCCGGGACCAGCGGCCAACCTTCGACTGACCCCGGGACCGGGAACCCAGAGGCCGGGCGGCCCGGCCGCCCGAGGCTCTCTAAGAGGGCGTGGCCGCCCCCGAACCCGGGGACGAGGTTCCCGCGGATGGGGCTCCCGGCGACGGGGCTCCCGCCGGCTCAGCCGACGAGCCCGGGGACGATCCTCCCGCCGGCGTGGGACCCGAGGACGAGGGACCCTTGGGCATCGAGACCGACCGCCCGGTAATGCGCCCGCGAAACACGTAGTAGGTCCACGCCTGGTACACGAGGATGACGGGCAGGAGGATGAGGGCGACGACGGTCATGACCCGGAGCGTGTAGTCAGCGGCGGCGGTGTTCGAAGCCGTGAGGGTGTAGGCCTTGTTGGTCGTCGACACCAGCACGTGCGGGTAGAGGTAGATGAAGAGGGATCCGACCACCGCCATCATCGCCACTGCGGACGACCCGAAGGCCCACCCGTCCCGCTCGGTACTGGCCAGCCAGACCGCCGCGACCACCGCCACGATGCCGATGATGTTGATCGTGCTCGGGATGTCGCCGCGGTTCGTGAGCACCTGGGTCCAGATCGCGTAGCCCACGACGAACGCCACCGCCAGCCAACCGAACGTGCTCCCGAAGCGCCTCGCTCGGTCCCGGACGTCTCCCGTCGTGCGCAGGCCGATGAAGGTGGCGCCGTGCAGGAGGCAGAGCAGCACGAAGGTGACCCCGGTCCACACGCCGTACGCGGTGAAGAGGTCCCAGAAGCTCCCCGTGAAGTTGTGCTGAGCGTTGATGGGGAGCCCGTTGAGCAGGTTCCCCAGGACGAGCCCGATGACGAAGGGCGCCACCAGGCTGCCCAGGGTCACCGCCCAACGGCACGTGCGCTGCCAGCGATCGGTCCGCTGTTGCTCGATGAAGACGATGGCGACCCCCCGGGCGATGATCGCGGCGATGATGATGAAGGCCAGCAGGTAGATGCTCGAGTAGAGCGTGGCGTACCAGCCGGGGAAGGCGGCGAACGTGCCGGCCACCGCCACCACGAGCCACACCTCGTTGCCGTCCCACACCGGACCGATGGTGCTGAGGACGGTACTGCGCTCCTCCGTGTCCCGACCGATGAACGAGTGGAGCATCCCCACGCCGAAGTCGAAGCCCTCGAGGGCGAAGAAGCCCACCCACAGCACGGCGATCAGCAGGAACCACAAACTGGTCAGCACGGCGGCGCCCCTCCCGACCCCACGGTCCGGTCCTCCCGCCTAGTAGGACAGCGAAGCAACATCGGTGTCCTCCTTGTCCGGTTCGTCGTCACTGGCGGCCCGCTCGAGCGAGCGTCGCCCGTAGCGCACCATGAGAAAGGCGTCGATCGTCGCGAGGACCACGTAGATCCCGAGGAAGCCGATGAGGCTGATCCAGATCTCGGTGGTGCTCACCGACGGGGAGACGCCGTTCGTCGTCTTCATCAGCCCCTGGACGATCCAGGGCTGGCGGCCGCTCTCGGTGAGGAGCCAACCGGCCGTGTTCATGGCGAAGGCGGCGAGGAAGGCCCAGGGCGCGATCCGCAGGAACCACGTGGCCCACCACGCAGACCGGTCGAGAGCGCGCCGCCGCACGAGCAGGATCCCCCACAGCGCCATCAGGAGGATGAGCGAGGCCAGGTAGGCCATGACGCGCATGGACCAGTACTGGATGAACACGTTGGGGACGTAGTTGCCGGGGCCGTACTTCTTGACGTACTGCGCCTGCAGCTCGCTGAGCCCGGTCACCTTGCCGTTCCAGGTGTTGGTCGCGAGCAGGGAGAGCAGGTGAGGGATGAGGATGATCTGGCTCGGGGTCTGGTCGTTGTTGCCCCCACCGATCTGGAAGGCCGAGAAGGAGCACGGCCCGCAGTTGGTCCACTGCGCCTCGGCCGCCGCGATCTTCATCGGCTGGTACTGAGCCTCGATGACCCCGAGCTGGCTCCCGACGAACATGGTCAGGATGATGGCCGGCAGGAGGACCACGAGAGAGACCGTCGCGGTGCGGCGGAAGACGTTCGCCTCGCGGTTCCGGCGCATGTGCCAGGCCGAGACGGCCAGCATCACGAGCGCCCCGGTCACGAGCGACGCGAGCACGACGTGCAGGAAGCCCCACAGGAAGACCGGGTTCGTGAAGAGCGCCCAGATGTTGTTCAGCTCCGGCTGGCCGTGCACCATCTTGTAGCCCACCGGGTGTTGCATCCACGAGTTGGCCGCCAGGATGAAGGCCGCGGACATGATGCTGCCGGCCGACACGAGCCAGATGCAGGCGAGGTGCAGCCGCTTGGGCAGGCGGTCCCAGCCGAATATCCAGATGCCGAGGAAGGTCGACTCGAGGAAGAAGGCCGCCAGACCTTCCATGGCCAACGGCCCGCCGAAGACGTTGCCGACGTAGCGGGCCCAGGCGGACCAGTTCATCCCGAACTCGAACTCCTGGACGATCCCGGTGACCACGCCCACAGCGACGTTGATGATGAGGAGGCTCCCGAAGAACCGCGCTAGGCGCCGGTAGTCGTTCTCGCCGTTGCGGTACCAGGCGGTCTGCAGCAACGCCACGAGGAAGGCGAGCCCGATGGAGATGGGGACGAAGAGGAAGTGGTAGATGCTGGTCGTGGCGAACTGCCAACGCGCCAGGTCAGTGTTCACCAGGACCCCTCTCGCTCTCCGTGCCCGGCGATCCTAACCAGGCGGCGGGCTCGGGGGCAGATTCAAAGCCCGCGCACTCGCCGGTCAGCTCTGCTCGCCGCCACAGCCGCGTGTAGTAGCCGCCGGCATCGAGCAGCTCTGCGTGCGTGCCCCGTTCGACCACTCGCCCGCCGTCGAGCACGAGCACCTCGTCCATCGAGGGCAGGGCGGCCATCCGGTGCGTGACGTACACGGTCGACCGCCGACGGGTGAGATCGACCAGGTCTTCCTCGAGGGCGTCGGCCGCCGCGGGGTCGAGGTGCTCGGTCGGCTCGTCGAGCACGAGGATCGGGAAGTCGGCGAGGAGGGCACGGGCCACCGCAAGTCGCTGCCGCTGACCGCCCGACAGCTTGCGCCCGTGCTCCCCGACGCTCGTGCCGAGACCCTCAGGCAGCTCTCGCATCCACGGTTCGAGGCCGACCGTGCGCAAGGCGTCGAGGAGGTCCTCGTCGGTCGCCTCGCGCCGGGCCAGACGGAGGTTCTCGGCGACCGTCGTGTCGAAGACGTGGGCGTCCTGGGCCACCATCCCGACGACCCGTCGGAGATCGTCCCCGGCCAGGTCCTCGAAGTCGACCCCGTCGAGCTCGATCGTCCCGGCGGTACGGGACAGGAGGCCGAGGAGGACCAGGGCGAGGGTGGACTTGCCCGCTCCGCTCGGGCCGATCACGGCCACCCGCCGGCCGGCGTCCACGTGGAGGTCCACCTCCCGCAGGACCTCGCGGCGGTCCGGGTACCCGCCCCGCACGCCCCGGGCCCGCAGCCGGTGGGGGGGCGGCGGGAGCGGCACGGGCGTGGCCGTCTCGATCACCGGGTCGGGGGCCTCCATGACCGCCCACACCCTCGCACCCGCCCTCTTCGTCCGCTCGAGGATCTGGGCGGCCGTCGGCAGGCCCGAGACGAGGTCGATCGCCGCCAGTGGCACGAGGACCACCGTGGCCAGGACGACCCCGTGGAGGCGGTGGTCCCGCACCGCCTGGATTCCGAGCGCCAGCGAGGCCACGACCGACAGGCCGACGAGCAGCGTGGTGAGCGACGAGCCCAGCCCCGCCGTGCGGGCGGCGGAGCGGGCGACGGCGGTGAGCTCTGCGTCGAGCTCGGAGATTCGGGCCAGCTGGCGGTCGTTGGCACCGAACGCCGTGAGCTCGTCCCCGCCCTCGACGAGGTCGACGATCGACGCCGTCAGCTCCCCCCGGAGGTCCGCCTGCCGCGCCTCGGACCGGCGCGCCATCGACCGCGTCAGCCACGGGACGACGGTGGCGCACAGCACGAGCGCGGCGAGCAGCGCCGCACCCGCACCCGGCAGCAGGACCCAGAGCAGCCCGACCACGGGGACCGCGGCCACGGCCGCCACGGCGGAGGGCTCGAGGACGCGCAGCAGGACGTCCTGCAGGCTGTCGACGTCGTGCACCATCCGCGCCAGGAGATCGGCGCGACCGAAGGCGGGAAGCCCTGCCGGCGCCAGGCGCTCGAGCCGCTCGTAGACGCGCACCCTCAACGAGGCGAGCGCTTCGAGGGCCGCGTCGTGGCCGACCAGGCGCTCCCCGTAGCGGGCGAACGCCCGTGACAGCGCGAAGACCTGGACCCCGGCGATGGCGAGCGCCAGGTCCGACTCGGGCGGTCTCTGCGACGACCGCGAGATGAGCCAGCCCGACGTCCCGAGGAGCGCCACCCCGGACACGATGGCCACCGCGCCGAGGAGCACCGCCAGCAGGAGCCGGCCGAGTGCGGGCCGGGCAATCGAGACCAGCTGGCGCAGCGGGAGCTCGGCCGGAACCGCCGGGTCTTCGGGGGGCCCGTCGTTGCTCGCGCCGCCGGACGGCCCGGAGTCCCCGGGGTCCCTCTGGCCGCGGGCGTCCGGCGTGACGATCTCCTGGCTCATGATCGCCTCACGCCGCCCGGAGCGCTCCCAGGCGCACCACCCGGTCCGCCAACGCCACGAGGGCCGGCCGGTGCGCCACGAGCAGGACGGTCCGGCCCTCGGACAGCCGGCGAAGCGCCGAGAGCACCAGATCCTCGGTCTCGCCGTCGAGGTCCGCCGTCGGCTCGTCCAACAGCAGCAACGGGGCGTCGCGCAGGATCGCCCGAGCCAGTGCCAGGCGCCGACGCTCCCCGACCGACAACCCGACCCCGCCGTCGCCCAGGCGGGTCTCCAGCCCCTCGGGCAGCCGTGCGACGGCCGGCCCCAACCCCGCCTCCTCGACGGCCCGGCACAGCTCCTCGGCCGTGGCGTCGGGGTGTCCCAGCCGGACGTTGTCGGCGATCGAAGCGGCGAAGAGGCGGGGGCGCTGGGGGATCCAGGCGATCTTGGACCGCCACTGGTCGGCGTCGACCTCGGCAAGGTCCCGCCCACCCACCCGGATGCAGCCGGACGCCGGGGCGACGAGCCCGAGCAACGCGGCGAGCAGCGTCGACTTCCCGCAGCCACTCGGTCCCGTCAGGGCCACCACCTCGCCGGGCTCGACCCGGAGCGAGGCGCCGCTCAGTGCGGGAGCGGGTCGCCCCGGGTAGACGACCGTGAGCTCGTCGACCTCGAGCGGCACCCGGGAAGGATCGGGAGCCGGCTCGCCGGACCGGGGACTGGTGGGAGGCCGATCGATGACCTCGAAGGCCTGCGCGGCGGCACTCAGTCCCTCGGAGCTCTCGTGGAAGCTCGCACCGAGCTGGCGGAGCGGCAGGTAGGCCTCGGGCGCCAGGACCAGCACGAAGAGCGCGGTCCGGAGACCGAGGTGTCCTCCGGAGAGCCGTAGGCCGATCGCGACGGCCACCAGCGCCACCGAGAGGGTGGCCACGAGCTCGAGGACGAGCGACGACAGGAAGGCGAGCCGCAGCGCGGCCACGGTACGCGTCCGGTAGCGATCGCTGACCGCGCGGATGGCGATCGCCTGGGCCCGCGCCCGGCCGAAGACCTTCAGCGTCGGCAGGCCGGCGACGACGTCGAGGAAGTGCCCTCCCAGGCGCTGCAACGCGAGGAGTTGGCGATCCGTGCGATCCCGGGTCACCAGGCCGATCAGGGCCATGAACACCGGGACGAGGGGCACCGTGACGGCGACGATGGCCGCCGAGACCCAGTCGGCCCCGAGCATCACGGCCACGATGGCCACGGGCATCGAGACCGCGAGCACCAGTTGGGGCAGGTACCGCCCGAAGTACCCGTCGAGGGCGTCGAGCCCCCGGGTGGCGAGAATGGCGAGATCGGCGGATCCGATCTGGTCCCGCACTTCGGACCCGCCATCGGCCACCCGGCGGAGCAGCGCGGCGCGCAGCTCCTGCTTGACCGTCGCCGACGCCCGGAAGGCGACCACCTCGGTCCCCCAGGAGGCCGCGGCGCGCCCGATCACGACGAGCAGGAGGGCCGCGACGATGCCCCCGAGCTGGCCGAGGTCCCTGCCGCCCCGGAACGCCAGTGTGACGGCGTCTGCCAGGAGCCAGGCCTGGGCGATGACGAGAGCGGTCGTGACGACGCCGATGGCGACGGCCAACAACAGGAACGGCCGGGTGGCCCGCGCGTGGCGCAGCAGGCGGGGGTCGATGGCACCACGCCGCTTCCTCGACCCGCCCGTGCGGTCCGGGCGCCCGGCCTCAGTCTCGGGCCGGGAGGGCGGGGTCATGATCCAGGTCTAGGTCTCCAGCCAAGGCTCCTGCCACCCCGGGAAGCCGGCCACGACCCGGTCGGAGCTCGCCGGGCCCCACGAACCCTTCGGGTAGGTCTCGACCTTCGGCGGGTTGTCGAGCAGGGGCTGCACGATGCGCCAGGTCTCCTCGACGCTGTCCTCCCGGGTGAAGAGGCTGGCATTGCCCTCGAGTGCGTCGCCGAGCAGGCGCTCGTAGGGCTCGGGCAGCTCGCCCAGCTCCTCCTTGAAGAGGACGGACAGGTCGACGGTGCGCGTCGTCTGGGCGCCCGGCTCCTTCGCGTGGACGATCAGGTCGGCACCGGGATCGGGCTCGATGCGGAGCACCAGCTGGTCGTAGCCGGATGCGAACTGCGGTGCGAACGCCAGCCGGGGCGGCCGGCGGAAGATGATCCGGATCTCCGTTGCCCTCACCTCCATCGCCTTGCCCGCACGGATGAAGAAGGGGACCCCGGACCAACGCCAGTTGTCGATGTCGAGGCGCAGGGACGCAAAGGTCTCGGTCTCCGAGGCGGGCTTGACGCCCGGCACGTCGAGGAAGCCCTCGTACTGCCCGCGAACGTAGTGGGACGGGTCGATCGAGGGGATGGCCTTGAAGACGTCGAGACGCTTGTCGCGCAGGCCGTTGGCGTCCGCGACCGCCGGTGGCTCGGAGGCGACCAGCCCGACGAGCTGCAGCAGGTGGTTCTGGACGACGTCACGGAGCGCGCCCACCGCGTCGTAGAAGCTGCCGCGGTCCTCGACGCCGAAGTTCTCCGCCATGGTGAGCTGGACGCACTGCACGTGATGGCGGTCCCAGAGCGGCTCGAAGATGGAGTTGGCGAAGCGCAGGAACAGGATGTCCATCGCCGGCTCCTTCCCCAAGAAGTGGTCGATCCGGAGGATCTGCCACTCGTCGAGGACGCGGCGGAGCTCGGCGTTGAGGGCGCGGGCGGAGGCCAGGTCGTGGCCGAAGGGCTTCTCCACGACGACCCTCGCCTGCGACGTGAGTCCGGCCGCCGCCAGACCCTCGACCACGCGGCCGAACAGAGCCGGCGGGATCTCGAGGTAGAAGACGGGATGGTGCTTGCCGTCGAGCGTCTTCGCAACCCGCTCGTAGGTGGCGGCGTCGCCGTAGTCGCCCGAGACGTACGAGATGCGCTGCGCCAGGCGGGCGAAGACGGCGTCGTCGACCGGGTCGCCCGAGGCCTCGATCGACTCCCGCGCATGGTCGACCAATTGCTCGCGGGACCAGTCGTCGCGCGCCACGCCGACGACGGGGCAGGCGAGCATGCGACGCCGCTCCAGCCGGTACAGGGAGCGGAACGTCATCTTCTTGGCCAGGTCCCCGGTGATGCCGAAGACCACCAGCACGTCGGCTACCGCCTTCTCCAGATCGGCCACCTTCTCCTCCTCGGTCTCCGGCGGGAAGCGCCATCTGCTCGAGTCGTCCTCCGGAAACAGCGCCAATAGTACGGTGGTCCGGCATGGGCGATTCTGCCGTGCACCGGGTGGTGGTCGTCGGGGGAGGCTTCGGCGGCCTGGCCACTGTCAGGCTTTTGTCACGCACTCGTGGCGTGGAGATCACCCTCGTCGACCGCCGGAACCATCACCTGTTCCAACCGCTCCTCTACCAGGTGGCGACGGGCATCCTCTCTCCCGGGCAGGTCGCCCCCGTGCTGCGGCACATCTTCCGCAAGCGAAAGAACGTCCGGGTGGAGCTCGCACAGGTCGAGGGGTTCGACCTCGAGCAGCGCATCGTCCACGCCACCACCATCCCGGGTGAGACCCGCGACTTCCCCTACGACAGCCTGATCGTGGCGGCCGGGGCCGGTCAGACCTACTTCGGTCACGACGAGTACGCGCGAATCGCTCCCGCGATGAAGACCCTCGACGACGCGCTGGAGCTCCGGCGACGCATCTACGGTGCGTTCGAGATGGCGGAGAACTCGCTGCTCGAGAAGCAACGCGAGTTCTGGCTGACCATCGTGGTCGTGGGCGCCGGCCCGACCGGCGTCGAGCTCGCCGGCCAGGTGCGGGAGCTGGCCGTGCGCAGCTTGAAGGGGGAGTTCCGGCGGATCGATCCCTCGCAGGTGCGCGTCCTGTTGCTCGACGGCGGCAAGGCACCCCTGGCCAACTTCGGCGACCAGCTCTCCGGGCGGGCCGCGAAGGAGCTGACCGGCATGGGTGTCGAGCTCAAGATGGACACGAGGGTGCAGAACGTCGACATCCTCGGGGTCGACGTCGAGGGGCCCGACGGCAAGGAGCACATCACGGCGGCCACGACCATCTGGGCGGCCGGCGTGCAGGCCTCTCCCCTGGCCAAGGCGCTGGCCGACGCCACGGGCCTCGAGGTCGACCGGGCGGGCAGGATCCCGGCACTCCCCGACCTCACCCTCCCCGGTCACCCCGAGGTGTTCGTCGTCGGCGACATGGTGACCCTCAACGACCTGCCGGGCGTCTGCGAGGTCGCCATGCAGGGCGGCCTGCACGCCGCCAACAGCATCCACCGCCGGCTGTCGGGGAAGAACGAGACCCTCGCCTTCCGCTACAAAGACCTCGGCAGCGTGGCGGCCATCGGGCGGTTCCGGGCGATCGTGAGCATGAAGCGGCTGCACCTGAGCGGGTTCCCCGGGTGGATCGTGTGGATGTTCGTCCACATCGCCTTCCTCAACGGGTTCGCCAACCGTTTCGTCACCCTCGCCCGCTGGGCCCGCTCCATGATCGGGCGGGCCCGGCCCGAGCGGGTCTTCAGCGTCGGCCACACGGGCGGCGACCTGAGCCTGCCCGAGTCGGTGCGGATGGAGATCCAGCCCCAGCCCTTCCCGAACCTGGACGCGGCGATGGCCGAGCGGCGCCGCAGCGAGGGCCTAGCGGGGTAGGACGAACCGCTCGACGGCCTTCGCGAATCCCTCTTCCTGATTGGTGGCGGTGACCCGTCTCGCCGCCCGCTGGACCTCCCCGCTGGCGTTGCCCATGGCGATGCTGAGCCCGACGTGGGCGAACATCAAGACGTCGTTGGGCATGTCGCCGATGGTGGCGATCTGACCCAGGGGGATCCCGAAGGTCTCGGAGAGGTAGCGCACGACGCTGCCCTTGTTGGCCTCGGGGTGCGTCACGTCGAGGTAGTAGGGCTGCGACGGAGCCGCCGACACGTGGTCGCCGAAGCGCTCGCGCACTCGGTCGGCGACCGTCGAGACGAGCTCGTGGTCGTCGCTCACACCCACCACCTTGGCCACGTCGTGGGCGACCGTCGCCACGTCGTCCACGACGGTGGGCTCGAAGCGCACCGTGAAGGCCTCCCTGGCGACGTGCGGCGCGTCGCGGTCGCGCACGAACCATTCCGCGCCGCGATAGATCCAGACGTCGAGGCCCTCCCCTCGGAACATGTCGACGACCTGGGCGGTCACGTGGTCCGGCACGAGGCGCTGCTCGATGACCGACATGTCCGGCCTGGCGAAGAGCCCCCCGTTGAAGGCCGCGATGGGCGTGGTGATGTGGAGGGGCTCGATGAGCATGGACATTCCACGGGGGGGTCGGCCGCTCGTGACCGCGAAGACGATGCCCGCGTCGTGCAGCTTGGCGACCGCGCCGATCGCCGCATCGGTGAGCTCCTTGTCGGGCGTGACCAGGGTGCCGTCGACGTCGGCGACCATCATCTTGACGGGCGCCGAGGGCGCCGCCGCGGCGGGATCGGGCATCGTCAGCTCGAGCTCGTCGCGCCGACGGGGACGGCGGCCCGGTCGGCCAGGATGAGCGAGTCGCCCGCCTCGACCCTGCCCGCCGGGATCGTGCGGTCGCCTCGAAGCAGCTTGCCCATCGCGTCGAGCTTGTCGGCACCGGTGACCAACCAGACGATCCCCTGGGCTCGGGCCAGCGCCGGGTAGGTCAGCGTCATCCGGCGGCGCCCGTTGTACTCCAGGGTGAGTGCCACCAGGCGGTCGGTCACGTCGAGCACCGGGTCGTCGGGGACGAGCGAGGCCGTGTGGCCGTCGGGACCGAGCCCGAGGTGCACGAGGTCGAGGCGCTCCGGGAGGGCGACGCCGTAGCGCGCGGCCCCGGCCTCGGGGTCCGGGTCCTCGACCGGCATCGCCTCGACACGTGCCGGGACGTCGCCCAGGCTCTCGCGCAGGTGCGTGAGGTTGCGGTCCGGGTCGCCGTCGGGGGCGATGCGCTCGTCGACCTGGTAGATCGTGACCGAGCTCCAGGGGACGTCGAGCGAGACCAGGTGGGAGAACATGGCCCAGGGGGTGTGCCCCCCGCTCACGGCGAACGTGAAGGCCCCTCTCGCCGCGACGGCGTCCCTGGCCCGCGCGGCGATGAGATCCGCACCGGCCCGCGCCACCCCCTCGGGATCCGGGAGGGTCTCCAGTCGGTGTCGGATGGGACTAGCCCTTCTTTTCCTGGTGGCCGCCGAACTCCGAGCGCATCGCCGAGAGGAGGCGGTCGGCGATGTCCGCCTCGCCACGGGAGGCGAAGCGGTCGTAGAGGGCGGTCGAGAGCACCGGGGCCGGCGTCCCGGTGTCCACGGCGGCGAGCACGGTCCAGCGCCCCTCGCCCGAGTCGGAGACCCGGCCGGCGAACTCCTCGAGCTGCGGCGAGCGGGCCAGCGCGTCGGCGGTGAGGTCGAGGAGCCACGAGGCCACCACCGAGCCGCGCCGCCACACCTCGGCCACCTCGGCCAGGTCGATGTCGTACTCGTAGGCCCACGGGTCGCGCAGGGGGGTCGTCTCGGCGTCGACCTCCTGGGTCTTCGATCCCGCGTCGGCGTGCGCCAGGATGTTGAGCCCCTCTGCATAGGCGGCCATCAGGCCGTACTCCACCCCGTTGTGGACCATCTTGACGAAGTGGCCGGCGCCGTGGGGTCCGCAGTGCAGGTAGCCGTCCTGCGCCGTCCCGTCGGTGCGGGTCCGGCCGGGCGTCGGCGGCGCGCACTCCGAGCCGGGGGCGATCGTCTTGAGCAGCGGGTCGAGATGCTGGACGATCGGCGTCTCCCCGCCGATCATGAGGCAGAAGCCCCGCTCGAGGCCGAAGACCCCACCACTCGTCCCGATGTCGACGTAGTGGAGCCCCTTGGCGGACACCTGCTTGGCGCGGGTGATGTCGTCCCGGTAGTAGGAGTTGCCGCCGTCGATGACGATGTCCCCCTCCTCGAGCAGCTCGGCGAGCTGGTCGAGGGTCGACTGGACGACAGCCGCCGGCACCATGATCCACGCGACGCGGGGCTTCTCCAGCTTGGCGACGAAGTCCTTGAGCGAGTCCGCGCCCTGTGCACCCTCACCCGCCAGACCCTTGACGGCATCGGGGCTGACGTCGTACACGACGCAGCGGTGGCCGTCGGCCATGAGCCGCCGCACCAGGTTGGCCCCCATGCGACCGAGTCCGATCATGCCGAGCTGCATCGGCTTGTCCGTTGCCATGCCGCGCTCCCTTCCTCTCGCCGATCTCTACCTCTTAGCAGGCCCGGCGAGGCTCGGCTCGCCGGAGGGCCCGCGACGCCGGCCGGCGCCCGCCCACCGCTCCCGCCGTTCCGCCGTACCCGTCAGGACCGCTTCATCGCCCGGTAGCGGCGGATCAGCGCGTTGGTCGACGAGTCGTGGTCGAGCGCCGCGTCGTCGCTCTCCAGCTCGGGGATGATGCGCTTGGCCAAGACCTTTCCGAGCTCCACCCCCCACTGGTCGAAGGAGTCGATGCCCCAGATCGTGCCCTGGGTGAACACCGAATGCTCGTAGAGGGCGACGAGCGTGCCCAGCAGGCTCGGCGTGAGCCGCTCGGCCAGGATCACGTTGGTGGGCCGGTTGCCCTCCATGACCCGGTGCGCCACGACGTCCTCGGGCGTGCCCTCGGCGCGCACCTCCTCCTCCGTCTTGCCGAAGGCCAGCGCCTCGGCCTGCGCGAAGACGTTGGAGGAGAGGATGTCGTGGTGGTCCCGCAGGGGATTGAGGGACTTGGCGAACCCGATGAGGTCGACCGGGATGAGCTTGGTGCCCTGGTGGATGAGCTGGTAGAAGCTGTGCTGGCCGTTGGTGCCCGGCTCTCCCCAGTAGACCGCGCCGGTCTGGTAGTCGACGGGGAGGCCGTCGAGCGTCACGTGCTTGCCGTTGGACTCCATGGTCAGCTGCTGCAGGTAGGCGGGGAACCGCTTGAGGTACTGCTCGTAGGGCATCACGCCGGCGGTCTGGGCACCGAAGAAGTCCCCGTACCAGACGGCGAGCAGCCCCATGATCACCGGCAGGTTGGCGCCGAAGGGCGCCGTGCGGAAGTGCTCGTCCATGGCGTGGAATCCGGCGAGCATCTCGCGGAACTGGTCGGGGCCGATCGCGAGCATCGTCGAGAGGCCGATGGCGGAGTCCATGGAGTACCGGCCGCCGACCCACTCCCAGAAGCCGAACATGTTGTCCGTGTCGATGCCGAACTCGCCCACCGCCTGCGCGTTGGTCGAGACCGCGACGAAGTGCTTCGCGATCGCCGCCTCGTCCCCCAGCGAGGCGAGCGCCCACTCACGGGCCGACCGTGCGTTGGTCATGGTCTCGAGGGTCGTGAACGTCTTGGACGAGACGATGAACAGCGTCTCGTCCGCGGAGAGGTCCCGGGTCGCCTCGACGAAGTCGGTGGAGTCGACGTTCGAGACGAACCGGAAGGTCATGTCCCGGCGCGTGTAGTGGCGCAGCGCCTCGTAGGCCATCACGGGGCCGAGGTCGGAGCCGCCGATGCCGATGTTGACGACGTTGCGAATCGCCTTGCCGGTGTGGCCGCGCCACTCTCCCGATCGGATCCGCTCCGAGAACTGCGCCATCCGGTCCAGGACCTCGTGGACCTCGGCCACGACGTCCACGCCGTCGACGACGAGCGAGGCCCCCTCGGGCATGCGGAGGGCGACGTGCAGCACCGACCGGTTCTCGGACCGGTTGATCCGGTCCCCACGGAACATCGCGTCGATGTGCCCGCGGAGCCCCGACTCCTCGGCGAGGCGGACGAGGAGCCCAACGGTCTCGTCGGTGACCCGGTTCTTGGAGTAGTCGAGGTAGAGATCGACGGCCTCGAGCGAGAGGCGCTCGCCGCGATCGGGCTCCTCGGCGAACAGCTCGCGCAGGTGGCGGGGCGCCAGCTGGGCGTGGTGCTGCTCCAGAGCCTTCCAGGCGGGTCGGTCACGGAGGTTCTCGGCCACGATCTCTCTCCTCCCGGGCGAATCTCGTGTACCAGCGATGGACGTCGAGCTCAGGCGACCGCTTTGGCCTGGGTCTCGATCCTGCCCAACAGGTCCTGCCATGCCGTGACGAACGAGGAGGCGCCGTCGGACCGCAGCTTGGCCGCGAGCGCCGCCACGTCGATCCCGGCCTTCGCGAAGGCCGCGAGGGTCACGTCGGCGTCGCCGCCGTCGGGGGGCATCGGATCCCCCACCTCGCCGTGGTCGTAGAAGGCCTCGAGGGTCGCGTTGGGCATCGTGTTCACGGTCAACGGCGCCGCCAGGCCGTGGACGTAGAGGGTGTCGGGTGCCTCGGGATCCTTGGTGCTCGTGCTCGCCCACAGGAGCCGCTGTATCCGCGCCCCTGCGTTGGCCAGGCGCTGCCAGCGATCGCTCGACGTGAGCTCCCGGTACGCCCGGTAGGTCTTCAGGCCCACCGCGAGCGCCAGTCGGTCGTGGAGCTCTTCGGGCACGGAGTCGTTGACCGCCGAGTCCCACCGGGACATGAACACCGACGCCACCGAGCCGACGGTGGGGTCGTGGCCCGCCTCCACCCGGCGCTCGACCCCGCGAAGAAACGCCTCCGCGGCCGCCAGGTACTGGTCCGCCGAGAAGAGGAGGGTCACGTTGATGGGCACGCCCGAGGCGATGCACTCCTCGATCGCCGGGAGCCCCTCCTTGGTCCCCGGGATCTTGATGAAGAGGTTGTCCCGTTGGGCGCGCGCCCAGAGGTCCTTGGCCGCCCTGATCGTGCCGGCCGTGTCGTAGGCGAGCAGCGGGGAGACCTCGAGCGATACCCATCCGTCGACCCCGTCGGTGCGCTCGTGGAGCGGCCGGAACAGATCGGCGGCGCGGCGCAGGTCCTCGATGGCGAGCTCGAAGAAGAGCTCCTCCCCCGCCCTGCCGGCTCGTGACAGCTCCCCGATGGCGGCGTCGTAGTCGCCCGAGCCGATCGCCTTGTCGAAGATGGACGGGTTGGACGTGAGGCCGGTCACCGCGTAGTCGTCCACGTAGCGCTGGATCTGGCCCGACGCGAGCATTCCTCGGGTGATGTTGTCCAGCCAGAGACTCTGGCCGCGTTCGTGCAGCAGCTCCGTCGCCCTCATCTCATCCCTCTCTCGCCCTCAGATCCTCCACGCAGGAGCGGGCGACCGCAGCCACCCGATCGGGCGTGAATCCGAACTTGTTGAGCAACTGCTTGAGCGGAGCCGAGGCGCCGAACGTGTGCATGCCGACGATGGCGCCGTCGCTACCCACGTATCTCTCCCACCCGAGGGTGGACGCCTGCTCCACCGCCACCCGGGCCCTGACCGAGGGTGGCAGCACCTCGTCGCGGTACTCGGCCGGTTGGCGGTCGAAGAGCTCCCAGCACGGGAGTGAGACCACCCGGGCCCCGATGCCCTCGCCGGCCAACTGCTCGCGGGCCGAGACCGCCAGGGAGACCTCCGATCCGGTGGCCAGCAGGATGACGTCCGGCGGGCCGTCGGGCGCGTCGGCGAGCACGTACCCGCCGCGCGCCAGGCCGGAGGCCGGCGCGAAGGTGGATCGGTCCAGGGTCGGGAGAGCCTGGCGAGACAGCACCAGCACCGCCGGCTCGTGTCGCAGCGCGGCGACGAGCCGCCACATCTCGACCACCTCGTTGGCGTCGCAGGGCCGGAAGACGAGCAGGCCCGGCGTGGCCCGGAGCGACGCCAGCTGCTCCACGGGCTGGTGGGTCGGGCCGTCCTCCCCCACGCCGATCGAGTCGTGGGTGAAGACGTGGATCACGGGGAGCTCCATCAGGGCCGAGAGACGGATGGCGCCCCGTGCGTAGTCGGAGAAGATGAGGAACCCCGACCAGTAGGGCCGGACCTTGACCAGGGCCATGCCGTTGCTGACGGCGGCCGAGCCGTGCTCTCGTATCCCGAAGTGCAGGTTGCGACCTGCGGGGTCGTCCGGCTGGAAGTCTCCGGCCCCCTCCAGCGTGATCCGCGTCTTGGTCGAGGGCGTGAGATCGGCGGACCCGCCGATGAGCCACGGGACCCCTTGGGCGATCTCGTTCAGCACCTGGCTGGACGACTCTCGGGAGGCGACGCCCTTGTCGTCGGCCGGGAACGTCTCGAGGTGCGCGTCCCAACCGTCGGGGAGCTCGCGCCGTTGCATCCGGTCGACCTCGTCGGCGAGATCGGCGTGAGCGAGCCGGTAGGAATCCATGAGCGATTCCCACGCCTTGCGGGCGGAGGACCCTCGGTCACCGATCCCCTGGGCAAACCAGTCGTAGACGCCGTCGGGGACGTAGAAGTCCTTGTCCTCGGGGAGCCCCAGGAACCGCTTGGTGGCCCGGACTCCGTCCACGCCGAAGGGCTCGCCGTGCGCCTTGGGCGAGTCTTCGACCGGGGATCCGTACCCGATGTGGCTGTGCACGAGGATGAGGGTCGGTCGCTCCTCCTCGGCGCGGAACGTCCCGAGGGCCCTCGCCACCGAGCCGAGGTCGTTGGCATCGGCGACGGTGGTCACGTTCCACCCGTAGGCGAGGAAGCGAGCCGCGACATCCTCGGTGAAGGTGATGTCGGTGTGCCCCTCGATGGTGACCCGGTTGGAGTCGTAGATCCAGCACAGCTTCGACAGGCCGAGGTGGCCGGCGAGGGAAGCCGCCTCGCTCGAGATGCCCTCCATCATGCAGCCGTCGCCGGCGAGGGCGTAGACGTCGAAGTCGAAGAGCGGGTAGCCGTCACGGTTGTACCGGGAGCCCAGCCACCGCCCGGCGATGGCCATCCCCACGGACATCGCCACACCCTGGCCGAGGGGTCCGGTCGTGGCCTCGACCCCGCTCGTCCAGCGGTACTCGGGATGCCCGGGGCAGCGCGAGTCGAGCTGGCGGAACGTGCGGAGGTCGTCCATCGTCACCGACGGCCTCCCCAGGACCTCGTAGTCCGCGTCGACCGCCTCGACCCTCGTCAGGTGGAGAAGCGACCACAGGAGGGTCGACGCGTGGCCCTCGGAGAGGACGAAACGATCCCGATTCGGCCAGATGGGATCGGAGGGGTCGAAGCGGAGCACCCGCTGCCAGAGGGTGTAGACGACCGGGGCGATCCCCATCGGCGTGCCGGGGTGCCCGGAATTGGCCCGTTGGACTGCGTCCATGCAGAGCCCGCGAATGGTGTTGACCGAGAGAGCATCGAGATCTCTTGCGGTCGGCGTTCCCGGCATCCGTCTCCCTCTGGCTCGGCCCGCAATATACCTAGGTACCGGCCCAGCGGCGAGGCCGCCGAGCCCGGGGGGACCCGAGGTGAACCTGCGGTGACGTCCCGGTTACTGCGGGCCGAACCAGGGACCGGTCAAGCCTCCTGCGGCGAGGTGCCGTACATGGCGAGGCCGTGGATCACGATCACGTCGATGGCGATGATCGCGACCGACCACTGCGGGTACGACGGCAGGTAGAGCAACTGGCCGATCGCGTTTCGGGCAATTGGTGGTTCTCGTTTGGTGGTTCTCGTTGACAGTCGTCGGCCCGGGGTTCACCGTAGATGCGGAGCACTTGGGCCCGGATGGACGAGGAGGGCCGATGCTGGTCGTGAGCGAGCGGGCGGGCGATGCGCTGTGGACGATCATGGCCACCGCGGTCCACCCGGGAAATGCCATGCGCCTGTCGAGGCAGACCTCCGCGGGGACGAACGGTGACAGGCACCAACTGGCCATCAAGCTCCACATCGTCAACGTGGCCGAGGAGGGTGACGAGGTCGTGGTCGCCCCGAGCGGAGTGCAGCTGTTCATCGATCGCCACCTTGCGCCCCTCGTTGCGGATCGGATCCTCGACAGCCAGACGGACGACGCGGGTCGCTCGGTCCTGGTGCTCAACCTGCACTGACACCGCTACCTCTCCATCCCGCTCCCGGAATAAAGGAAGTAAAATCTTCCTTTATTCGAGGTAGGTACTGAGGTCGCATCCGGGTCACCACCCAGGGGCGACCGTGAGGGCGCCGAGGACGACGCCGACGGGAGGCATGGAGCCATGGCAGTCGCAATCGTGACCGGTGCGTCGAGGGGGCTGGGCGAAGCCTTGGCCCGGGCGCTGGCGGAACGTGGTTGGTCCCTCGTGATCGACGCCCGGGGCTCGGCCGAGCTGGCGGTGGCGGAGGGGCGGGTCCGCGACCACCTGCGACCGACGGCCGAGGTCGTCGCCGTCCAAGGCGACGTGGCTTCGGCGGAGCACCGACGGGCCCTGGTGGCGGCCGCACGAGGCCTCGGTGGCGTCGACCTCGTCGTCAACAACGCCAGCGTGCTCGGGCACAGCCCACTCCCCCCGCTGACCGAGTACCCGCTCGACGAATTGCGCCACACCTTCGAGGTGAACACCGTGGCCCCCCTGGCGCTCGTCCAGGAGGCGCTGCCCGCCCTGCTCCAGGCCCCGAGGCCTCGCGTCCTCAACGTCACCTCCGACGCCTCCGTCGAGGCCTACGAAGGCTGGGGCGGATACGGATCCTCCAAGGCGGCGCTCGACCACCTGGGCGCCGTACTGGCCGTCGAGCATCCGCAGCTGCTGGTGTGGACCGTGGACCCGGGCGACATGCGCACGGCGATGCACCAAGAGGCCTACCCCGGGGAGGACATCTCCGACCGTCCACTCCCCGACGCCGTGGCACCCACGCTCGCACTCCTGGTGGACAGCCACCGGCCGAGTGGTCGGTACCGTGCGAACGAGCTCGCCGGCTCCGATCAAGCCGTGACGGCGGTCGCGCCATGACCGCCGCGACCCAGGAGCTCGTCCGAGCCGCGGCCGTGCCGCCGCTCAGCTTCGACCTCCCGGCCACCCTCGAGGCCGGCGAACCGCCCGAGGCCCGCGGCCTCACCCGCGACGCCGTGCGCATGATGGTGGCGCGGCGCACGGACGGCGCGATCGAGCACGCCACGTTTTCCGAGTTCCCTCGCTTCTTGGGAGACGGCGACCTGGTCGTGGTCAACACGTCGGGGACGCTGGCCGCGAGCGTGTCGGCGACGAGGAGCACGGGCCAGAGCGTCGACGTGCACCTCTCGAGCGCGCTGCCCGCCGGGCTCTGGACGGTGGAGCTGCGCCGCGGCTCGAAGCCGTACCTCGAGGCCGAGACCGGAGAGGTGCTCTCCCTGCCCGCCGGAGGTCGCCTTGCGCTCCTCGCCCCCTACGCCCGCCACCCCGGGGGCGTTCGGCTCTGGATCGTCAGCCTGGAGCTGCCCGATCCGCTCCACGACTACCTCTCGGCTCACGGCCGACCCATCCGCTACGGCTACGTCCAGGGTCAGTGGCCCGTCGCCGCGTACCAGAACGTGTACGCCACCGAGCCGGGATCGGCCGAGATGCCCAGCGCCGGGCGCCCCTTTACGCCCGACGTCATCACCCGGCTCGCGGCACGCGGCGTGGGCGTGGCGCCGCTCATCCTGCACACCGGCGTCGCATCCCTCGAAGCGTCGGAGCCTCCGTATCCCGAGTACTTCCGGGTCACGCCGGCCACGGCCCACCGGATCAACGACGCCCGCCGCCACGGCGGAACCGTGATCGCCGTGGGGACCACCGTGGTGCGTGCACTGGAGACGGTCGTCGACGACCAGGGGACCGTCAGCGCGGGGTCGGGATGGACCGAGACGATCGTGACACCGGACAGGAAGGTACGTTCGGTGGACGGGCTCCTCACCGGGTGGCACGAGCCGGAGGCATCGCACCTCTGGATGCTCGAGGCCGTCGCCGGAAGGTCCCTGCTCGAGCGTAGCTATGCCGCCGCCTTGGAGGAGGGCTACCTGTGGCACGAGTTCGGCGACGTCCACCTGATCCTGCCGTGAGCCCGACGCCCGGCGCACCCGTCGAACCGGCCGGCCCGGTCGATTCGGCCGGTGGAGACGAGGAGCCGCCGCTCGACGCCGTGCCACCGACGCGGCGGGCCATCCTCATCGCCATAAAGAGGAACGGCACGATGAGCGCCCAGGCCCTGGCCAGCGACCTCGGGATCAGCGTGCCCGCCGTCCGCCAGCAGGTGGGTCGGCTCCAGGAGGACGGACTCGTGGTCCACGACGCACGACCAACGGGCCGAGGCCGGCCGACCCACCGCTACGTCCTGGCCCCCGCGGCCGAGGCGCTCTTCCCCAAGCGCTACGGGGACCTCACGACGGAGCTCCTCGGCTACCTGGGCGGACCGGAGAGCGACGAGGTCCGGAGCCTCTTCGATCGGCGCCGGCAGCGGCGGCTGAGCGGTGCCCGGGCACGGCTCGGCACCCTCCCGCTGGAAGACCAGGTCGCCGAGCTCACGCGGATCCTCGACGAGGACGGGTACCTCGCCGACGTCGAGCGCCTCGAGGGCGGCGGCTGGCGCATCACCGAGCACAACTGCGCCATCCTCACCGTGGCAACCGGGTTTCGACAGGCCTGCTCGAGCGAGCTCGCCTTCATCCGTGAAGCGCTCCCGGGTGCCCAGGTGGAACGCGTGGCCCACCTCCTCGACGGATCGCACGTCTGTGCCTACGAGATCCGTCCTCGCCGGTAGGTCGCCGGACGCGCCTGCGTCAGATCCGAAAGCCCAGGTGATGGGACCCGCCCCCCGGGGCGCAGTAGCGTCTTGCGTACGGATCACCTGCTGGGGGATTGCATCGGTCGGGCCATCGTCCGATACTCAGAGAGCGGGGTCGTGAGAACGACGGTATTGAAGGACTCGAGATGGACCGCACGGGCGCTCGAAACACACCGACAGAGGTGGAGGATCGAGCCCTGGGCGCCATAGCCCGTGCGGCGAAGCGCGCGGGCGAGATCACGGGTGGCACCCAGGCGGGAACGAGCTCGCTGCCGGCCAGCCCGCCGGGCGGGACACCCGCGGTCGGGGCCAGCCCGCCGGGGGAAGTGTCCAAGTCCGCGGCAAGCCCGGCTGATGGAGGCCCGGTGACTCCGGGCAACCCTGCGGCGGGAACACCCGACCCCGAGGCCACTCCGCCGGGCGCATCGCAGATCCCCGACGCCCCACCGGCGGATCCCGCCAAATTCCTCGTAAGCCCGGCCGAGTCGGTGACCGGTCTCGTCGCAAGCATCCGGGCGGGCACGTCACGGATGGGTAGCCGCGCACAGCGGGACGGCGCGCCGTCCACGAATCCGGGCATCGGCGACGGGGGCGGTGCCGGAGCTGGTCTCGACCCCACGCCGGACGAAGGGGGGAGGTTCGGTTGGGCCCGGTGGGTGCTCATGGGGCTCGGAGTGGTGGTGGCCGCCGAGCTCATCGTCGCGATCGCGATGGCCCTCTCTCCGGGATCTTCGGGTTCTCACCAAGCCGGCGAGACCGCCGCCCCTGCGCAGCCCGTGGTGTCGACCGGCTCGCCGACGAAGCACTCGCAGGAGACGTCCGGCAGCTCACGAGCCGGCATCGCGCCCACGACCACGTCTACCACTACCCCACCCCCAACGACCACGCCGACGACCGCCCCGAGCTCGTCCGGCCCGTCGTCGGGAACCGTCCAATCGACCGTTCCGAGCAGCGCCTCGGAGGTGAGCTCCTCGAGCTCGTCAACGAGCAACTCGACGTCGTCATCCTCGGGATCGTCGGGGAGCGAGTCGACGACCGCACCGTCTAGCTCGAGCGGGACGTCGACGTCCAGCTCCGGATCCAACAACGGCGAGGCCACGTCCCTCCTCAACGGGCTCGGGATCACCGGCACGACCGGCGGGACAGGGTCCGGCGGGACCGGAACGGGTGGCACGGGGTCCGGCGGGACGGGGTCCGGCGGGACCGGGTCGGGCGGGACCGGAACGGGTGGCACGGGGTCCGGCGGGACGGGGTCCGGCGGGACCGGGACGGGTGGCACGGGGTCCGGCGGGACGGGGTCCGGCGGGACGGGGTCCGGTAGCGGCGGCTGAGCAAGGGCTCGAGCGGGTCATCGCCCGGCTCGCGAGCGACTACTGACCGGTGTCCCCGACCGGCGTCAGCCGTCGACCAGACGTTTGTTGAGCGCCTCGGCCTCGATATGCATCCGGCGGAGGAGCCCGGGGACGATGCGCCGCTCGGCCATGCCTCCGACCCCGGCCACGGAGACCTTTAAATCCCCATGCACGTTTCTCGTCGTCTCGCCCTCCCGGCCCTCGAGCAAGAAAGTGGCGCTTCCATGGAGTCGCCGAGCGTCGGCCTCCGCGCCGAAGTCGAGAGTCCCCGCCGTCCCCGACGGGTCGAGTCGGATCTCCTGGATCCACGCAAGGGTGCGGCCGCCGAGCAGTCGCTTGGCCACCGGGTCCAAACGACCCTCAAACTCGTAGCGGAGCCGGACGGACGTCCCTTCGTCGTCGGCGGTGGTCGCCAACACCTCGGGCCGGCTCAGGTCGGGAAGGTCGAGCTCCACGTAGAAGTCAGGGTCGGAGAGGATCGATGCCACCGATCGCGGCGAACCGTTGAACCGATGCTCGGCGTGAAAGCGCACACGGCATGGTCCCATGACTCGTCCGGCCCGCGCCACGGTCTCTCGCGAGACCATCGACCGAGATCATTCGAACGGAGATCATCGACAGAGACGCCCCTGCCGTCGGCAACGTTCACCGGGCGCGGTCCTCGAGCCCGGCGTAGGCACCCCGGTAGAAGGCGAGGGGCCGGGCGGGTGCCGCCTCGAGCTCGAGATGGTCGACACGCCCCCTCACGAGGATCGAGTAACCGACCTCGGTCAACTCGACGACCTCACAGAAGGCCCGGTTCCCCAGGTGCTCGACGACCGGCCCGAAGGCCGTGGGTCGGACGTCCAGTCCCTCGAAGGGGTCTCGGCTCGGGTAGCGACCGGCGAAGAGCTCGGCCAGGCGTCGATCGCCCGCGCCGAGGACGTGGGCGACGAAGCGGCGGCTCTCCACCAGCCCGTCGTGGAAATCCGTCAGCGGCCCGACCAGCCCGAGGACCCAGGCCGGCTCCCCCTCGACGGCCACCAGGGAGGAGACCGTGATGCCCACGTCTCCGGACGACGGCACCGTCGTGGTCCACAGGGTTACCGGAGCGGCCAAGCGACCCCGGAACCGCCGGACCGGGTCCCGGTCCTCCGGTGGGGTGGCAAAGGGATCCTCGCCTATTCGGGACAGGTCAGGATCTCCGGCAGCTCGGCGATCGAATCGATCAGGTGGGTATGGGGCGCCGTAGCAAGGAGCTCCCGGTCGTGTGCCCCCGTCAGGACCCCGGCGACCACGCTCGCGCCGGCGCGCCAGCCGGCCAGGAGGTCGTGGGTCGTATCCCCGGCAACCGCCACGTGGCGTACGTCGTCGATCTCGAGGCGCACGAGCGCCGTGAGCACCATGTCGGGCCACGGCCGGCCCCGCCCCGCGTCGGCGGGAGAGAGCGCCAGGTCGACGGTGGAGGTCCACCCGAGCGAGCGGATGACGGCGTCCCTCGTGGCGGGGGCGAAGCCGGTCGTGAGGCAGGTCCGGATGCCGAGCGAGCGGAGGCGTGCGAGCGCCTCCTCCGAACCCGGGAGCGCGCTCACCCTGCCCGCGGCAACGGCCCGCTCGTAGTGCTCCTCGAAGGCGGCGGTGGCCACGAGCGCGAGCTGCTTGTCGCCACCGAGCAGCTCGCTGAAGACCTCCTGCTTGCTCCTCCCCATCGACGCGAGGACGTAGTCGGTCCCCTCCTCGGCGATGCGCGCCGGCGACCAGCCCACATCACCCAGGGCGCCGCCAAACGCGGCCAGGACCACGCCGTCGTCGGACACGGTCGTGCCGGCCATGTCGAGCACCGCGAGACGGATCCCCCGTCGCCCGTCGGCGCTGCCCGGAAGCGGTGCCGTCGGAGCCGTCACCCGAACGTCTCCTCCGCGATGGCCGGAGCGAGCGTCATGCCCCGGCCTCCGGTCCCGGTCACCACCACCACGCCCGGCGCCGGTTTCGCCCGGAAGTACACGGCGTCGTCGGTCGGCACCGAGTACACCCCGGACCATCGCCTCGCCGTCGGGGGGACCGGCCAGCCCACGATGGCCTCGGCCCGCTCCCGTAACCGGTCGTGGACGGACTCTTCGAGGGCGAAGTCGAAGGGCTCGTCGTACTCGTGGGTGTCACCGATCGTCAGCTCACCGCCGGCGCGCTGGACCATCAGGAGCTGCATCCCCCACTCACGCGTCTCGCGGGAGGCGTCCGGCAGCTCGGCGCGTGCCGGCCGGTCGTACAGGGGGTAGTAGCGCATGGAATCGCCGTCGGCGACGGCGGTGCCGAGGGCCCTCGGCGCCGGCTCGGTCTGGAGCATCTGCAGCCGGCACCGCCGCAGCGGCGCGGCGACCAGCGCCCGCCCCACCTCCTGCCCGATCCCCGACAGCGCCGCGCCGGGGCACAGCACCACGAGCGACCCCCGGTGGCCTTGGCCGGTGTGGTCGGTGACCTCCCCCTCCGCGACCCCGACCACCCGCCGGCCGGGGAGCCACCGGTAGCCGGGACCGTTCGAGAGGCGGGCCCGCACCGACGGCAGAACCTCGCGAGGCTCGACGACGGCGTCGCGGGTGCAGCGCAGCCCCCCGACGAGCGAGCCACACAGCTCCGGGTAGGCCGCTCGCACGGCGGCGCGGTCGAGGACCTCGAGCCCACGGTCGGCGGCGTCGGGCAGCGAGGCGACGTCCGCCATCAGCGCGAGCTCGTGCTCGTCCGCCGCGACGGTCAGCGAGCCCCAGGTCCGGAACCCGACACCGGGTATATCGCCGCCGATCTCCTCCCAGAGCTCCCGGGAGCGCAGGGCGAGGGTCAGCTCCGGACCCGGTGCCCGGACGCTCACCCATATAAGGCCGAGGTTGCGCACCGATGCCGACCGCGGCGCCGGGTCCGCCTCGAGGTGGGTGACGCGCAGGCCCCGGCGACACGCCTCGCGGGCGTGCATGGTGCCGACGACGCCGCCGCCCACCACGACGACGTCCGCCTCCGTCATGGGCGGACGCCGAGCCCGCTCGACTGGTGGTCGTAGGGATCGTCGACGTCGAGGCCGAGCACCTGCTGGGCGATGCCCTCGGGCTCCACCAGCTCGACCCGGGCGGTGCCGTCGTCGTCGAGGAGCAGCGAGAGCACCCCGCACCGCTTGAGCCCGATCGTGGGCTGCTTCTCGTCGGGGAGCACGCCCCACGCCGTGGGCGCCCAGGCGTGCAGGGTGCGGTCGTCCGAGAGCACCCGGTACTGGTGCACGTGCCCGCTCACCACCAACGGCACGCGCCGGCGGCGTCGCAGGTCGTCCAGCCGCCGCCGCGCCGGTGCCGGGACGAAGCGGGACGGGGCGTCGGACTCGGACTCGCCGGGGCCGGCCCACAACGGCTTGTGGACCACGAGGCCGACCGGGCGATCCTCGGGGAGCGCGGCCACCTCTCGATCCAGCCAGCTCCACTGGTCCTCCTCGGCCGGCAGCCCGGAGCCGAAGAGCTGCGCGTTGACCCCGAGCAGGGTCCAGCGCCCGAGGTCCAGCGACCATCGGTCCGCGCCGAGCTCCGATGCCCAGCGCTCCAACCACTCTGTCGTGACGAGGGGAGCCGAGGTGCCCGGGTTGTCCCCGATGTCGTGGTTGCCGGGTATCGCCACCCAGGGGACTCCGAGCCCGTCGAGCATCCGGCGCGCTGCGACCAGCTCACCGGGATCGCTCGCGGGGTCGAAGGTGAGGTCGCCGGCGTGGACCACCGCCGCGGGCCGGTCCCGCTCGACGTGGGCGGCGACGGCCCGCCAATTCTCGAGGGATCCGGGGGCCCGGTCCGACAGATGGGTGTCCGAGACGACCGTCACGCGCACTGAGCCCATGCCGGCGACGATACCGGGGCCGACCCGGCCAGAGCGTCAGCCGGGCCGCCCCATCCACGTCATCGTCGTGCCGGAGGGATGGGATCGGGCCAGGAGGTCTCCCCGGCGACGCCCGCCGGCGAACCGGACCACCCCGAGGAGGGCGAAGACCCCGTGCGCGCGGTAGTCCGCGACGAGGTCGGGCGGCACGGCGATTCCCTGGACGCTGTGACGACCCTCGGTCCCGAGCGGCACGAGGGGGTCGAGCGAGATCCACGCCAGGTCGCGGCCGGCCGCGTGGCGCCCGAGGAGCTCGTCGAGCCGCGCCCGTTGCCTCTGCGAGAAGAAGACCGCCGTGTAGGCGTCGCTCACCACGGGATACCGGTCGCTCGGCATGGAATCGAGGACGGCCGGCAGGGTTTCCAGTGCCTCCCCGCGAATCGTCCGGCAGGGGTGGGACCGGGCCACCCGTGCCGCCCGGTCGAAGCGCTCGAGGGAGTCGGTCTCCGGGGGGATGCAGGCGCGGGCCCACCGGCGGTCCACCGGATCTGCGAGGTCCAGGGGGTCGAGGTCGATGGCGACCCGCTCCCCGATCCGGGGCAGGCCCCCGGGGGCCGGCAGACCGTGCATCCCCTCGACCCGGCACTCGAGCACGAGCGGCGAGGCGTCGTCGCCGAGCTGAAGGCCGACGCCGAGCCGGTGGCAGTACCGATCGAGGTGGAGGCCCAGCCCCGCGCCGCTGCCGAGATCGATCAGGGCAATGTCCTCCAGAGGCACGACCTCACCCAACCACCGCAGGGCGAGGGCCATCTGCGTGGACCGGGCCACCTCGTTCATCTGGTAGCGGCGGCGCTGGCACAGGGCGAGCAGCTCCCGACGGTGCTCGAGACAGAAGGCGCGCAGCGCCCGCGCGAAGCCGGCGTCGAGCGCCGGTTGCGGCTCGCCGGCGACCGGGAAGTACTCCACGAGCCCGGCCGGCCGGTGCTCGTCGATCAGGTAGCCGGCCGCGGCGCAGAAGAGCAGCGCGGGCAGGCGCTCGGCGGGAATCTCGGCGGCGAGGGCCAGCAGCTCGTCGTCCTCGGCCAGGGTGCGAAAGATCCCCGCGGTGAGCGCCCACGACGCCGGGGCTCCGGGTTCGGACCAGCCGGCGGCGATCTCCTCCGCCTGGCTGCGCACGGTCGCGACGGCCCCGGCGGGCACCTCGGCTGGGCCGATCAGAGGCCCGGGAGCCGCCCGGCGACCAGCTCGCCGCCCTTCAGCACGGCAACGGGCTCCTGCCCCGACAGGACGCCGATGTCGGTCGAGGGGTCGCCCGCGACCACCAGCAGGTCCGCGAGCATCCCCGGCTCGACGGCGCCCAGCTCGCCCGACCGTCCCATGAGCGCGGCCCCGTTGCGGGTAGCCCAGCGGATGACCGAGAGGGGCGCCAGGCCGGCGTCGTTCACGTAGAGGTCGAGCTCGCCGCCGTAGGTGCCGTGGGCGAACCCGATGGCGCCGTAGTCGTCCCCGAGCAACATGCGGACCCCCGCCGCATCGGCCTTGGGCACCATCTCGCACATGCGATCGAGGTCGGCTCGGATGGCATCGGCGGAGAACCCGAGGCCGGATCCGAAGCGCTCCAGGAAGACCTTGGGGAAATTCAGGCTCGGGACGACGAAGGTCCCGCGCTCCACCAGGGCCGCGATCACCTCGTCGTCCATGTCGTCGCAGTGGTCGACGATGTCGATGCCCAGCTCGACGGCGAGCATGATCGCCGGCTTGTTCACGATGTGGCCGCGGATCAGGGCGCCGCGAGAGTGCGCGGTCTCGATCGCCGCGGCCAGCTCGTCGCGGGTCATCTCCATCCGGTCCTTGGGGGCCGTGGTCCCGTGGCCCCCGGTGACGAACAGCTTGATGACCTCGGCGCCGCGCTTGATCTCCTCGCGCACGCCGAGCCGGAAGCCGTCGGCGCCGTCGCAGAGGTGGACCGATCCGGTGCTCGGGAGCCCCCAGTACCACGGCGACCCGTCGTTGCCGTGCCCGGTGGTGGAGAGCTCGCGGCCACTCGGCACGAACCGTGGACCCACGATAAGGCCGTCCTCGATCGCCCGCTTGACCCCCGGCTCCACCTCGTGCGCGGCGCCCGCGCCGACCACGCTCGTGTATCCCCACCGGAGGGCCGTCTGCAGGTTCCGCTCGGAGATCAGCGCCTGGTAGCTCGGGGGGTACTCGTCGCCGTAGGGGGCCATGGTCGAGCCGAGCTCGTGGTAGGTCGAGTGGAAGTGGCACGTCGCCATTCCCGGCATGACCGTCTGGCCCTCGAGCTCGACGACCGTGTCGTCGGGAAGGGCGGTGACGGGCCCCGCCACGATCTCGGCGATCCGACCTCCCTCGACGACGACCGACCTGCCGCTCACGGCCGGACCGTCGCCGTCCAGAATCACCCCACCGGTCAGGATCACACGCGCCATGCGGCGAGCATACGGCGCGGCCGTCCGGTGCGCCGTCCCGATAGCTTTGGGACGCCAACCAGCGAGGATGGGGAGGACACGTGGCAGATCGATCCCAAATCTGCGCCGCCTGCGACCGGTACGTGTCGGCCGTGGACGCGGCCGACGTCGAGGCCATCCTGGCGCTCTACTCGGACGACGCCGTCGTGGAGGATCCGGTCGGCTCCGAGCCGAAGGTCGGCAAGGAGGCCCTGCGCGCCTTCTACGCCGGCAGCCTCGGTCCGGCCATCTCGGCCCGTCGCATCGGCCCCATCACCGCGGCCGGCGACCACGCCGCCTTCCAGTTCCGGGTCGACGTCGACCTCGGCGAGACCAAGATCAAGCTCACGACGACCGACGTGATGAAGTTCGACGGGGCGGGGCGCGTCGTCGAGATGGTCGCCTACCCCGACGGCGAGGCCGACCCCGACGCCGCTCTCTAGCGGTCTGTCGCCGACATCGCGTCGGGGCGGGCCGAGGTCGCAGGAGACCCACACCGGGTCGTGGTGACCCTCAGGTCGCTCCCCCGCGCCGTGCCGCCCGCTCGATGAGCTCGTTGGACGGTCGGTCCTTGTCGAGGACCTTCTCCGCCTGCTCCACCCCGCTCACCGGCAGGTCCCCGGGATCCAGGGCACCCACCTGGACCAGGAGCGAGGCCTGGTCCCAGTAGATGTGCTCGTAGGCGACCTTGTCGCCCTCGAATCCCATCACCACGACGACCGGGAGGCGCACGGCACGGCCGGTCGGCGCGAGCCCGGGGAGGAAGGTGTCCATGACCCGGTCGTGGGTGAAGTTCATGATCAGCTCGTCGACCACCCGGTCGGCGCCCACCGTGCGGGACACCTGCGTGATGGCGACGTCGTCGGGCCACGTCCCGATGAAGTGGGCGCCGTAGAAGCGCCGTACCTCCTCGGCCCCGACCCCTCCGGCGAGGGTGGGAACGTGGGTGACGTAGGGCTCCTCGACCATCGTGCCCATCGTCGCGTCGAGGTCCTTGGCCTCAAACTCGTCGGCCACGTGGGTGTCGAAGACCGCACCGAGGTCCGGACCGGGCCCGGCCACGTCGCGCGGGTCGCTGTGCTCGGACATCCACACCCCCTCGCAGAGTTTGCAACCGCCGAGACACAGCTTGGCAGAACCGGGCACGCTCCATCGGGCCGACGGTCGACGCCGCGCGCCGTTCAGGCCAGCCGCCGCTCCGTGGCCCACCGGGTGAGCTGGTGGCGGGTCGACAGCTGCAATTTGCGCAGCACCGAGGAGACATGGCTCTCCACCGTCTTCACCGAGATGGCCAGCTCCCGTCCGATCTCCTTGTACGTGAACCCCCGGGCGATCAACCGGAGGACGTCGCGCTCGCGCGGCGTCAGCTGGTCGAGCTCGGGATCGACGACGGCCGGTGCCAGACCGGGGTCCTCGGAGGCGAAGGCGTCCAGCACGAAGCCCGCCAAGCGCGGGGAGAAGACCGCGTCACCCCCGGCCACCCGCTCGACCGCGTCGACCAGATCCGTCGTGGAGATCGTCTTCGTCACGTAGCCCCGGGCCCCGGCCCGCACGATGGCGATCACGTCCTCGGGGGCGTCCGACACCGAGAGGGCGAGGAACCTGACCTCGGGATGGCGGTTGGCGACACCCCGGATGACCGCCGCACCTCCACCGTCGGGCATGTGGACGTCGAGGAGCACCACGTCGGGGAGCCGCTCGGAGATTCGCACGATCGCAGCGGACACCTCGTCCGCCTCGCCGACCACGTCGACCGCCTCCCCCAGCTCTCCTCTCACGCCGGCTCGGAACAGATGGTGGTCGTCGACGATGAAGACCCGCGGCCGGGCGCGGCCGCCGCCCGCCCGGCGAGGCGGGCCGCCCGCTGGCACGCCGCCCATCTCAGGAACGGCCCTGGCGGCGGGGCATCACCAGCTCCACCTCGGTGCCCTGGCCCGGTGCGCTGCGGATGATCGACACGCCTCCCTGGCGACGCATCCTCTCCCGGATCGATCCGGAGATCCCCCGGCGATCGCCCGGCACCGCGGCGGGGTCGAAACCCGATCCCCGGTCCCGGACGAAGGTCCATACCCGTTGCGGCTCCACCTCGTTGAAGATCGAGACCGACTTCGCTCCCGACCACTTGGCCGAGTTGGTCGCGGCCTCGGTGGCGGCGGCCACGAGGGCTCGAAGGTCGTCGTCCAATGGGCAGTCGCCCACCGTGACGCTGTCGACCGCTATGTCGTGCACCGACTCGATCTGCCGGGACAACTCCTCCATGGTCGCGGCCAGGCTCCCCGGGTGCTCCTCGCCGGGCGGACCCGGGGGCACCCCTTCGAACAGCCACGACCGCAGCTCCCGCTCCTGGGAGCGCGCCAGCTGGCCGACCCGTTGGGGGTCGCCGGCCGACCGCTGGATGAGCGCGAGCGTCTGGAGCACCGAGTCGTGGACCCGCGCCGCCATCTCGGACCGCTCCTCGGCCCGGACGCGCGCCTGGCGCTCGGCCACGAGATCCCGGCCGATCCGGAGCCACCAGGGCCCAAAGAGCACGACGATGGCACCGATCACGAGCGCGGCGCCGGCGAGGGGAGCGAGAGCCGACACGCGGGTGTGACCCCGCACCAGGAAGATCAGCCCCACCACGAGCAGCGCGACGCCCACCGCCAGGCGGAGGATCAGGGCCCGACGCGAGCGGTACTCGCCCTTTCCGAGGTGCAAAGCCGGCTCGGCCACCTGGCGCAGCCACGCACGCTCCGCGCCGTCGGCGTTGCGGTAGATCAGGACGAGTCCTGCGCCCGCCACGAACACGGCCCCGGTCACCGACGTGACGTAGCCGATGCTCAGGGCCGACGCCACGACGAGGACGGCCACCATCGCCGGGAGGAAGGCGACCGCGAGCGCGATGCCCCGGCGATCCGAGGTGGCCCGGGCTGCGATGCTCTGGTTCTCGGTGTCGAGCGGGATGAGGAACCAGGCCAGGATGTAGAGGGCCAGCCCGACGCCGCTGCCCAGGGCCAGCAGCACGATCACCACCCGGATGATGGTGGCGTCGATCCGGGTTCGCCGGGAGAGGCCGCCGGCGACGCCCGCGATCATCCGGTTCTCGCTACTGCGGCGGACCGGTCGACGGGAGCGACGGCGACCCCGACCACCCCGGGTCGGGTCTCGGGCCTCCCATCCTGGGCGTGTCATCGGCTGGGTGATGATCCGATGATCGCGCTCGCGGGCCCGATCCGACATCCGGAATGTCCCCGAGTCGGCCGTGACCTCGGGGGGCGGCTCAGGGATCTGTCCGGGACATTCCCGATGGTCAGCCGCCCGCCGATCCCCCACGATCGTCGGCATGGAAACCACCACACATCCCGACCCACCCCCCTACTCCTCCGGAACGGCGCTTCGGACCCCCGTGCTCCGCCGACCGAGAGACGGGCGCCTGGTGGCCGGCGTGGCCGCCGGGCTGGCCGAGCACCTGGGCCTCGACGTCCTCGTCGTGCGCCTCGTCCTGGCGGTGCTGTGCGTACTCGGGGGCTTCGGCATCCCGCTGTACCTCGCCGGCTGGCTCCTCATCCCGGACGAGGGATCCGACGTCTCCGTCGCCGAGAGCCTGCTGCGGCCCCGGCAGTCCAACTGAGAGGGGCTGGGCTCGTGCACGGCAACACCGGATCCGGGGGCGCCGATTGGTCGCCCCCGCGCAGCGTGCCAGAGGGGGCGCTCCGGGTCTCCGACGCCGACCGGTCGGAGGTCTCGGAGCTGCTGTCCCGCCACTTCTCCGACGGGCGGCTCGACTCCGCCGAATTCGATGCTCGACTGGAGCGCACCGTCAACGCCAAGACGCGAACCGAGCTGAGGGCGGTGCTCGCCGACCTTCCGCATCCCGGCAGTCCCCCGCACGAGGCCCAGGCGAAGGGGGCGCGCACGCGCCTCGTGGCCATCGTGGCCGTCGCACTGGTGCTCGCCGCCTTCGTGTCCGCCGTACCGGCTCCACGCGTGTGGCTGCTGATGCTGTGCATCGGCGGCGTGTGGCTCTTCCGCCGGGCGAGGGGCCGCCGACGCCGCCGGCAGGCCGACTCCGAGAATCGAGGTCTCACGCAATGAGGCAACGGATCATCGTCTCCGCCCACGGGCTCACCCGGCGCTACGGCTCCGGCGAGGCCTCGGTGCTCGCGCTCGGGGGAGTGGACCTGCTCCTCGACGCCGGGCAGTTCGCCACGATCATGGGAGCCTCGGGCTCCGGGAAGTCGACGTTGCTCCATCTGCTCGCCGGACTCGACCGGCCGACCGCCGGGACGGTCGTGATCGACGGCGTGGACCTCGGCTCGCTCGACGAGCGCCGATTGACGCAGTTGCGGCGCGACAAGCTCGGGTTCGTGTTCCAGTCGTTCAACCTCCTCCCGATCCTCGACGCGCGAGAGAACATCCTGCTTCCCCTTTCCATCGCCGGCCGGCGTCCCGATCGCTACTGGTTCGACGAGCTGGTCACGACCATGGGCATCGGGGACCGCCTGACCCACCGCCCGGCGGAGCTCTCCGGCGGACAGCAACAGCGAGTGGCCGTAGCTCGCGCCCTCGTCTCGCGACCCGTCGTCGTCTTCGCGGACGAGCCCACCGGAAACCTCGACTCCCGATCCTCCGAAGAGGTCCTCGGGCTGCTGCGCAGAGCGGTGGACCGCCTCGGTCAGACCGTCGTGATGGTCACCCACGACGCGCACGCCGCCTCCTACGCCGACCGGTTGGTCGTGCTCGCAGACGGGTCGGTGGTGCACGACGGCGCCGCGCAGCACATGGAGGCCGTCCTCGACCTCATGAAGGCGGTGGGCTGATGCTGCGCGTCCTGTGGCGAGGCTTCTGCTCGCGCAAGGTGCGGGTGACGTTGACGGCGACCGCCATCGCCCTGGGTGTCACCCTCATGGCGGGCACCTACGTGCTCACGGACACGATCAACGCGTCGTTCGCCGGGATCTTCCGCACGGCGACGGCGGGCGACTCCGTGGTCGTCTCGCCGCACGAGACCCTCGGCCAGAGCAACTCCTCGCAGGTATCGCCGATCACCGGCGCCATGGTGGCCCGCGTCCGCGGGGTCCCCGGCGTCGGCACGGCCAGCGGCGCCGTCTTCAGCCAGGCCACGTTCCTCGACGGACGCGGCACCCGGCTCAACACCGCCGCGCCGAGCTTCGTGAGCAGCGTGGAGCCGGCGCCGTTCGAGTCCTTCCGGCCCGTGACCGGACGATTCCCGTCGACGCCGACCGAGGTGGCCCTGGACCAGGCCACCGCCCAGCGCTATCACCTCGTGGTCGGCGACCCCCTCCAGGTGGCGGGATCGGCGCCGGCGCGCAGGTACCACATCGTGGGGATCGTCCAATTCGCCGGCAGCGAGTCCTTCGGCGGCTCCGGCGTCGCCGTGCTGCCGCTCCACGAGGCCCAACGCGTGACCGGCGAACCGGGGCGGTACGACACGATCGACGTCGCGGCCGACCCGGGCGTCGCCCCGGCCCAACTCCGCGACCGCCTGAGGTCCGCGCTCCCCTCGAGCGTGGACGTCCGGACCGGCTCGGAGCAGGCGGCCCAGGAGACCAGCGACATCGCGAGCAATTTGGGGTTCCTCCGCACCTTCCTGCTCGTCTTCGCCTACGTCGCGCTCTTCGTCGGGGCCTTCATCATCTTCAACACGTTCTCGATCACGGTCGCCCAGCGCACCCGGGAGCTGGGCCTGCTCCGGGCCATGGGGGCCTCTCGCCGGCAGGTGCTCGCCTCGGTCATCGGCGAGAGCCTCCTCCTCGGCGTGATCGGCTCGGGCGTCGGGTTGGCTCTCGGGGTGCTCGCCGCTCCGGGTCTGGACCAGCTGTTCAAGAGCTTCGGCGCCGACCTGCCCGACAGCGGCACGGTGCTCGAGCCCCGCACGATCGTCGTGTCCCTGGTGGCCGGCATCACCGTGTCCGTGCTCGCCGGATTGGCTCCGGCGATCCGGGCCACCCGCATCCCCCCCGTGGCGGCCCTGCGCGCCGGGGCGGGCGCCGACCGCGACCGGCCGTCGCGTCGGGGCCTCACGGTGGCGCTCGGCGCCCTCGGCGCCGGCGTCCTCATGGTGGCGGGCGGTCTGGCGGGCCACGGCGGGGCGGCGTTGCTCGGCCTCGGCGCGCTCGTGATCCTGCTCGGGGTCGCCGCCCTGAGCCCGCGCCTCGTCCCCGCCCTTGCCAGGGGCCTGGGCCTCCTCGTGGCCTGGAGGGGAGTCACCGGCGTGCTGGCGAGGGAGAACTCGAGGCGCCAGCCGGGCCGCACCGCCGTGACGGCGGCCGCGCTCATGATCGGCCTGGCCCTGGTGGCGTTCGTCTCGATCGTCGCCGCCAGCACGAGCGCCTCGATCGACGCCTCGGTCGACAGCTCGTTCGCCGGCAACTTGATCGTCGAGAGCTCCTCCACCGCCTCCGGTGCCGGCATCCCGGCCGGTGTCGCGCCGGCGCTCCACACCGTCCCCGGCGTGGCGACGGTCGCTCCCGTCTCGTTCTCGGAGGCCCGGGTGGCCGGCATCTCGGGGACCCAGTCGTTGACGGGGATCGATCCGGCCTCGTTTCCCCAGCTCTACCGCGTCCAGTGGGACCACGGCTCCGACGCGGTGTACGCCGAGCTGGGGCGGACCGGCGTGATCGCGACCCGGTCTTTCGCCACGGCACACCACCTGCGGCTCGGCGAGACCCTGTCCGTCCTCACCCCGTCGGGACGGTCCCTCCACCTCCAGGTGCGCGGCGTCGCCACGGACAGCGCCCGGCTCCTCGGCTCGCTCACGGCGACCCGCGCCCTCCTCCAGAGCTCCTTCGGGCAGCGCAACGACGCGGTGGACTTCGTCGGATACACCCAGGGCGCCTCCAACGCCTCGGTCCAGCCCGCCGTCGACCGGCTCCTGCGACAGGACTTCCCCCAGGCCAATTCGCTCACCGCGGCGCAGTTCAAGGCGACGCAGGCGCAGCAGGTCAACGCCCTGCTGGCCCTCATCTACGTCCTGCTCGCCCTCGCCGTCGTGGTCTCGCTCTTCGGCATCGTCAACACGATGGTGCTCTCGATCTACGAGCGGACCCAGGAGCTCGGCATGCTCCGGGCCATCGGGATGAGCCGGCGCCAGCTCCGCCGGGTCATCCGGTACGAGTCGATGATCACCTCGCTCATCGGTGCCGTCATCGGCCTGGTCGTCGGGACGGCCTTTGCCGCCGTGATCACGCGCTCCCTGGTCGGCTCGGGGTTCGTGCTCTCGGTGCCCGTCGGCACGCTCCTCGTGCTCCTGGTGCTCGCCGCCGGAGCGGGCATCCTGGCGGCGGTCCTCCCGGCCCGCCGCGCCGCCCGGCTCGACGTCCTGGGCGCTCTCAGCGCCGAGTGATCGGCCCCCACTCGGGGGCGTCCGGTCGGAGGTGGCGGGCCGGCCCTCGAGGCGTATCATGGCCCCAGTGGCATCGGACGGGGCGTGCTACAAGGTCAGGTGGTGGCGATGATCGCAATGATGGGCGGCGGTCCCTATCCCTACGGCCCCTACGACGCAGCCGACCACCAGTGGCACCAGCTGGTGTCGCTCTTCGTGCTCTTTGCCGGGCCTGCCCTCATCGCGCTCTTCTCGGCGGGTGTGCGCTGCTGCCAGGAGTGGACGAAGCGCTCATCCTCCACGAGCACGGCGGGCACCGAGGAGGCCTCCTCCGAGGCGTCGGCCCTCCCACCGGCGTGCGGATCGGCTGCCCCTGCTCCGGCAACGTCGAACGGGGCCTCCGCCGACGGGATGCCGGCAGTGAACGCGCCTGCGACCGAGACGCCGTCGATCGCGCCCGTGCGGGCCTCCGACGTGGAGCGTGACCGCACGGCCCAGACCCTCTCCGACGCCATCGCGGTGGGACGCCTCACCCTCGACGAGGGGAGGGAGCGGATCGGCGCCGCCCTCGGCGCACGCCACCGGGGCGAGCTGGACGAGCTCGTCGCCGACCTCCCGACCGAGGCCGCCGGCTCGTCCCTGGACCGTCGCCAAGGAGCGATGGCGTGGGTGCGAGGTCCGGCCATTGCCGCGCTCGCGGCCATGGCGGTGTTCGCGGCCATCGTGACGCAGGCGGTGTCGGGTGTCTGGGCGTTGTGGCCAGTGGCGATCGTCGCGGTGGGTCTCCTGGTCTACGCCGCCGAGTCGCGCCGCCTCTCGGCGCGGCACCCCGCCGGCCACCCGCGCCCGGGGGCCCTCAGGCCGCCGTCGGACGGCGCTGCCGGCGGGAAGGCATCGCTGACCGAGAAGGCACGGCCGTAAGCGCCGCCACGACACGCGTGGCACCGTGGTCGGGGACACCGGGGGTGCTGAGCGAGGGGCCGCGGTGGCACGAGGAGCGGGGCGAGCTCCTCTGGGTGGACATCCTCGGTGCCAAATTCCGATCGCGGCCGGCTGGACGAGGACGACGCGCTGCGGGAGGTGGCGACGGTGGCCGTCGACCGGCACATCGGCGCGGTGGCCCCTGCCGCTTCGGGAGGCTACGTGCTCGCCGCCGGCACCGGGTTTCTCTACGTCGACGAGGACGGCGGGGTGCGCGAGCTCGCACAGCCTGAGGCCGGTCGCCGCGACGTGCGGATGAACGACGGGGCCTGCGATCCCGCCGGCAGGTTCTGGGCCGGGACCATGGCCTACGACGAGTCGCCCGGCGCCGGCAGCCTCTACCGCCTGGAGCTGGACGGCTCCTGTACCACCGTGCTCACCGGGCTCACCATCTCGAACGGCATCGGCTGGAGCCCCGACGAGCCGACCATGTACCTGGCCGACAGCGGGACGCGCAGCATCTTCGCGTTCGACTTCGACCACGTCACCGGCGAGCTGCACGACCGGCGGACCCTCGTGCACTTCGTCGAGCCCGGCGTGGCGCCGGACGGTCTCACGGTCGACGCCGAGGGCCACCTCTGGGTGGCGCTGTGGGGCGGCGGCGCCATCGCGCACTACGCCCCGGACGGGACCCTCGTCTCGACCGTGCCGGTCCCCGTGGAGCGGCCGACCTCGTGCGCGTTCGGCGGGCCGCGGCTCACCTCGCTCTTCGTCACGAGCGCCCGCGAGGGCCTCGACGAGATCGCCCTCTTGCGCCAGCCCGACGCCGGCCGAGTCTTCCGGATCGAGGGCACCGGGGCCACGGGCCTGCCCTGCCTCCCCTACCGCGGGGCCCTCGCGGCGGCATAGAGCCGGGCCGGCCCGACCCCCGGAGCGGGGGCGCCGTAAGATGCCTGTTGACGCCACGACTGCGCTCGGGCGGTCGGCCACCATCGCAGGGGAGGGTCCAACGATGCGGTTCAACCACATGGAGCTCACGTTTCCCGTGGGCACGCTCACCAAGGAGTTCCGCGAGGAGATCGACGCCTTCTACTGCTCGGTGTTCGGCTGGACCGCGAGCGACACCGAGGTCGTGGGGCAGGCGTGCCACCTGCTCATGCCCGACCCCGACCAGTTCATCCTCCTGGCCGAGAGCAAGCGACCCATCTCGTCGCCCGGCTACGACCACCTCGGGCTTCTCCAGGACACCCGCGAGGAGGTCGACGACCTGCTGACCGCCTGCGACCGCTACGCCGAGAAGGACGACCGCGTGCAGATCAAGCGCTACGAGGACCTCGTCTACCCCGGCCTCACGGTGCACGCCTTCTACGTGAAGTACCTCTTGCCGATCTACTTCGACGTCCAGAGCATGGAGCGTTCGCCGACACCTGGCTGACGAGCACGGGCATCAACGTCACCGCGCCGCGGGTCGTTGACGAGCGGAGATCGACCGGCGAGAAGCTACGCCGACGTCACCCCGACGGTGAACCCGGCGATCAACATCCGGAGACCCATGACGAAGAGTTCCTCCTCCTCGGCGGTGAAACTACCCGAGAGTGCGATCGCGCGATCGAGCTCCTCGAAGGTCGTTTCGTGCACGCCGGGGGCAACAGAAGTTCGATCCTCTGCGCTCGAGAACGGTTGGGCGCGCTCGCCGATCCGCTCGGCAGCCAGGCGACCCGAACCACTCAGCATGACCGAGCCGTAGACGTAGTGGCCGAAGGCGAATAGCGCGGCGCCGGCGCGCACAGGCGTGAGCCCCAGATTCTCGAAAGCCGCCCCGAAGATGGCGACGATGCCGGCCAGCCGGGGTGATGACAGAGGCATGAGCCCGAGGTAGGGCGTGATGCGGAAATGCCGGGCAAAGGCGCGCCGGACCGAGACGGCGGACTCGACCAGCAGCTCAACCGGCGCGGGGGGATCAACGATTGGGCTCCCCATTTTGGCCAAATAGTCGCTCACCGCCTCCTCGTACACGAGGGCCAGTGCGGACTGAATGACCCCGTCCTCGTTCTTGAAGTGGTAGTAGATACTGGCGGGCACGACACCAAGCTCCCGAGCCAGAGCCCGCATCGAAAGCCCATTAGCGGAGGAATCGAATTGAGCGAGGGCCTCCCGGGCGATCTCCTCGGGAGTGAGGGCGGTGTCTCGCCCGTGTCCCAGGCGTGGCATCTCAGACAGGCCGCCGTGCTGTCAACATAACCGTTCCTCATGTCCCTTGCGTGACAACTGCGAACACCGTACAGTAGTCTCCCGGACGGTGTTCAATACGTCTAGTCCCCATCCAAATTTCGGGCGCGCCGGGGAACCGCCGAGAGCGCAAGGACGGGCTTCCCTCTGAACCCTGCGTGCCTGAACCACGCACCGGGTGAGATGGGTGAGGGTGGATCGGGAGGAGGTCTGATGACGGTTCCAACGACGTGGCCGGGTGAGAGGCCGGGCGGGCGAGGCGTGCGGTGGGGGCTAGCCGTCGGCTTGGTGTCGTTCATCACCCTGCTCCCCACAGCCGTGGTGGCAGGGGCGGTCAGAAGCGGACCATCCTCGACGGACGTCACATCGACGACGGCCGCCTCGACGTCGGCGACCACAGGCGCTGGCCGGACGACGACGAGCCAGCCCACTACGACCACTACCCAGCCAGCAGCGACGACCACCACTCCCCAGTCGACAACGACGACCACCACTCCCCAACAGGCAACGACGACAACCCAACCCGCCGCAAGTCGGCCAGCCATCGTCCGCCCCACGACGACCACCACCCAGCCGGTGACCCCGAACGACTGCGGTTCGAATCCGGCCAGCATCCCTCCCGTCGGGTTGCCCATCGATACCCTCTCCAACAATCCCGCCGGAGCCATCGTGATCAATGGCCTGCCATTGCCGAGAACGGCGGATCCCGGCGGGATCCACATCGCGGTGATCGATCGGAAAACAGGAGCCGCCGTTCTGTGCGAGACCGAGCCACGCACCGTGGTGGGCGTGCAGCAACTCCAAGGCATTGTCAACGACTATGCAGGTCGAAATCCCGAGGGCTACCTCACCGTCCTCAGTGGCTCAGAAGGCCTCTTCGAGAGCGGTGCGTTTGACGGACTGAGTCAGCTCGCGACCCAGCTCGGGGTCCCGCCGCTCACGAACGCCGATCGGCAATGGCTGGTGGCTCAGAGGCCGTTCTCCTTCATCGGTTCCAACGGCTGGCAGTCCGGTTGGGGGTACTCGGACCTGGGGGGCACGGGCTCCCTGAGCGGCTACCTCCAGACGAATCCTGGGTCGGGGGCGTTGGGGTTCACCTTCGGGGACTTTCCCTCGTTCAACACCAGCGCGGCGTCGACGCCAAACTCCAACACGATCCAGCTTGGCAGCCAGATGATTTCGACGGGATCACTACACGCTGCTTACAGTGGATTCCAGATCGTCATCGCTGACCGCCGGACGCTCAACGTCCTCAAGTCCACCACCATTTTCACGAACTGCCCCTTTCCTGGGTGCGACGCGGCCTACCAAAGGAATCTGGTGCAATTCCTCGACACGCCGGGGCTCTACAACTCGAACGATCTCGTCATCTTTCAAAGCTTCAACCACCCAAATGCGACGACGCTCGCCTGGAATGACATTGCCAACCGGATTACTGATCTTGGTGGTACTCGGGGCCTTTTCAACACGTTGGACGGCACGAAGAGCTATGCCCTCGTAACCGTCCCCGGGGTTCCGAACTCGACGGTGGAGTCGATCACGGATTCTGTGACGGGAGAGAACGGGACGATCGCTGGCACGCTCGGACGGGACCACCTCGACGGGTTTTTGCCGTCACTAGACCAGTCGTCTGCCGGCGTGACGGGTGGGAGCGCAATCCTGCAGCTGGCCTACCAGCCGCCGAGCGCATGGCCACTGCGCGCCAGCGCTGCTGACCGTGCGGCGATCGCGTACATCGCACAGCAGCTCGGTTTTGGCGTCTCGGACCCCAACCAGGTGTACACCTCACTTACCACCGACTTTGGTGACAAGGCCAACCAGCTGCGGGTTCTGCCCTTCGCCGGAGGCGGTCCGTTCACCGAAGCCGACTTCAGCGCCGTCAAAGCCGAACTCCTTCAAGAGTTTGGCTGGGTGGGCGCAGTACACCGCTACTTCGCACAGGTGAGAACCATCCTCACGGAATCTGTCCTCCTGAATCAGGGCACCCTGACCGACTATGCGAAGACGGTGGCAGATGGAGTCGGTCTCAACCTCGACAAGAACAACCCTTCGGTGAGCGTGAGCGCCTTCAACATCTACGAGCAGCTCTTCGGACTTGCCAAGGCGCTCGGGGTCCCCGGGGCAGGGATAGTGGCCGGCACTTTCAAGGTGCTCGGTGTCGTCTTCCCACAGAAGAACGTCGACGTGCTCGGGAGCTTTACGAGCAACTTCAAAGCCTTGGGGGCCGACATCGCTGCTCGATATCGGGCGGCACTGCCCGCCATCGGCCGAACGAGCGACATCCTCGTCACCGACTACAGCAAGCTACGCACAGCAGGGGGGAACATCGAGACGGACCAGCCCGGCTGGAACTGGGACGCCGATTCGGTGTCGAGGCTCGAGCGCGACATCGATGTGTCCGTTCGGCGCGTGTTCGCTGGATCCCTTCTCAGTGCCGTCTACAACACGTTCCGTCTTCCCTCGGAGTTCCCGAACGCGAGCACCTGCCATATCCTCTTCGGCGAGCCGGCAAGTGCCTGGATCGTGCACCTCAACGATTTCAGGGCCGCAGGGAGCGGGATTGCACCGGACACGCAAGCTTGGGCCATCGGCTTGAGGTCGAGACAGAGCTTTGTCGGCGGCAGCAGGGCTAATGCCGACCTCACTGATCCGTTGTTCAAACCAGTCTCCCCTGATTTTTCGGATCGACTGGGCCTGTCGAAGATCTACTTCTTGGAGAGGGTCCTTACCCAAGTTCCACTCAGTTTTCAGGAGTGTGCGGGCCCCTCTCGCTGATTTTTGGGGGTCAACCGGGACGGTTCGATGGGCCCGCCGGACCGATGAGTCCGGCCGGGCCGCCACGTCCTACCCCTGTGTCGACAAGCCTGATGGAGCCCGCCGTAGCATGCAGGGGAGTGGCGCTGAGCTCCGATGCCCTCTCACCGACCCAGCTCGAGACCTATCGCCGCGAGCTGACCGCCTACTGCTACCGCATGCTCGGCTCGGGCTTCGACGCCGAGGACGCGGTCCAAGAGACGATGGTCAGGGCCTGGCGGGCGGCCGGGAGCTTCGAGGGTCGCTCGAGCGTGCGGTCGTGGCTCTACCGGATCGCCACCAACGTCTGCCTCGACGCCCTCCGGAGCCGGCAGCGTCGGGCCAGGCCGATGGAGCTCGGGTCGTCGCGCCCGCCCGTGGAGTCGTCGCTCGAGGGGGTCCTCCCGGAGGGCAGCTGGATCTCGCCGATCGCCGACGACCGGGTCCTGCCCCCCGAGGCCGACCCGGCGGAGGTGACGGTCGAGCGGGACTCGATCCGCCTGGCGTTCGTGGCCGCCCTTCAGCACCTCCCCGCCCGGCAGCGAGCGGCGCTGATCCTCTGCGAGGTGCTGCGGTGGCAGGCCTCCGAGGTGGCGGAGCTGCTCGACACGAGCGTGCCGGCCGTGAACTCGGCGCTGCAGCGCGCTCGCGCCACCCTCGCGACCGTCGACTCCGGACCGCCCCTCGGCGACCTCGACGATGAGCAGCGCGAGCTCCTCGGCCGCTACGTCGAGGCCTTCGAGCGCTACGACGTCGAGCGCCTCGTGTCCCTGCTGCGCGAGGACGCGGTCCAGACCATGCCGCCCTATGCCATGTGGCTCCGGGGCGCAGAGGACATCGGCCACTGGATGCTCGGGCCCGGCTCGGGCTGCCGGGGGTCGGTTCTGCTCCCGGTCGACGCCAACGGGACCCAGGCCTACGCCCAGTACCGCGTCGACCCCGAGGGTGGCCACCGACCCTGGGCCCTCCAGGTCATCGAGGTCTCAGGTGGTCTCATCTGCGGCATCCACTCCTTCTTGGACACCGAGCGGGTCTTCCCCGCCTTTGGCCTGCCCGACCACCTCCCTCGCTGACGCGGGCGGCGCGCCCAGCTCCCTCGAGAGGCCCGCCAGCTCGAGGAGCTCCGCCAGCGCGGGCGTCACCTCCCGGAGGTGCATGCGGCACCCCCCGCGGCGGGCCGCCAGCCCGAGCCGGGCCAGGCCCTCGACCGTGCCGAGGTCGGGGCGATCGTCGCCACCGAGGAGCATCGTCAGCACCACACGGTCCGGCCACTCGAGGACGACCCGGGCCCAGGGAGCGATGCCATCCATGTCGGTGTGGACGACCGGCCGGGGAAAAACTCAGCGGTCCGGCAGCCATCGCCGTCGGGCCACCGATGAGATTCCGCACGCTCGACCGTCCACCTCCCGGGCAACGTGGACCGGGAACGGTGAAGGGAGATCCGACCTTGGACTGGAAGCTCGAGCTCATCGTGGTCCCCGTCTCCGACGTGGACCGTGCCAAGGTCTTCTACCTCGATCGGGCCGGGTTCGACCTGGTCGTCGACCAGCGGGCCGGGGAGGACTTCCGCGTGGTGCAGTTAAGCCCCCCGGGCTCGGCCTGCGCGATCGCCCTGATGGCGAACCCCGCGGCCGCCGGCTCCCTCCAGGGCCTCCATCTGGTCGTCCCCGACATCGACGCGGCGCGTTCGGAGCTGGCCGGGCGAGGAGCGGAGGTGAGCGACGTCTTCCACTTCGAAGACGGCCGGCAGGAAGCCGGCGCCGATCCCGACCGGAGGGACTACAACTCCTTCCTCGCCTTTTCCGACCCGGACGGCAACGGATGGCTGGTGCAGGAGGTGGGCCGGGCTCCCTCTGCCCCCTGACCGCCGGGGCGCGCCCCGCGGCGAGGAGCGCGGGCGATCGACGTGCTGATCCGGGAGGCCAACGACGAGGACCTCGCCGCCATCGTCGACATCTACAACGACGTGATCGCCCACACGACCGCCGTGTGGCGCGACCAGCCCGTCACGCTCGAGGAGCGCCGGGGCTGGCTCGCACGCCAGGCCGAGCGCCGCTACCCGGTCCTGGTCGCCGCCGACGGCGACGAGGTCGTGGGCTTCGCCAGCCTCGGCGACTTCCGGCCGCTCCCCGGCTACCGGCCGACCGCCGAGGTGTCGATCTACGTGACCCGCGAGCGCCGGGGCCTCGGCACCGGTCGCCTCCTGCTGGGGGAGCTCGTCGAGCGGGGCCGCCGCATCGGCAAGGGGGTGCTCGTCGCCGCGATCGAGGCCTCCAACACGGCGTCGCTGGCCCTCCATCGTGGCGCCGGCTTCCGGGAGGCGGGCGTCCTGCCGGCCGTCGGAGAGAAGTTCGATCGCCGCCTCGATCTCGCCCTCCTCTACCGGGACCTCGAGGGGAAGAGGGAGCCGGCCCTCGAGCCGGTCGAGAACGTCGAGCCCGTCCTGCTCCGAGGGGCGCTGGCCGGGAGCCGCGTGCGCCTCGAGCCCCTGGCCCGCCGCCACGCCGCCGGTCTGTGGGAGGCGGCGACGGAGATGCCGCCCCTCGAGTTCGCGTTCGTGCCCCGCACGCGGCCCTCCTTCGACCACTACCTCGAGGCGGCCGAGGACCGTCGATCCCGGGGCGAGGCCATCCCCCTGGTGGTCGTGCGCCAGCGCGACGGCAGGGTGGTCGGCACCACGAGCTTCCTCGAGCCCGCCCCGTGGCGTTGGCCCCCCGACCATCCCGAGCGCCGGTCGGACGGGCTCCCGGACTCCGTCGAGATCGGCGCGACCTGGCTCGTCCCGTCGGTCTGGCGGAGCGGCGTCAACGCCGACGCCAAGCTGCTGATGCTCAGCCATGCCTTCGAGGCCTGGGGCGTCCGGCGTGTACGGCTGTGCACCGACGTGCGCAACCTGCGCTCGCGAGCGGCGATCGAGGCGCTCGGCGCGTCCTTCGAGGGGATCGCGCGTTGCGATCGACCGGGTGCGGACGGCACGGTGCGGGACTCCGCGCACTACGCCGTCACCTCGGGCGACTGGCCGGAGGTCCGCGCAGGGCTCCGGCAAAGGCTGGCACGCCGACCAGCCGGCCCGGGGATCGGGGACTGACCGGCGATGACGCCGACCGCCGGGGCAACCGACTCCGCCCGAGGCGCGCCACGCCGCGCCGTCCTGGCGGCCGTCTCGCTGGCCCTGTTCTGCATCCAGCTCGACTTCTTCGCGCTCAACCTCGCCCTCCCGGACATCGCTCGTTCCTTCGACGCGTCGACACAGGCGGCCCAGTGGACGATCTCGGCGTACATGCTGACCGCCGGCTCGATGTTCATCGTCGGTGGGCGGCTGGGCGACCTGTTCGGTCGACGACGGGCCCTGCTCGCGGGCGTCGCGCTGTTCGCCGCGACCTCGGTGGGCGCCGCCGTCTCCCCCGACCTGCCGAGCCTGATCGGCTGTCGCATCCTGCAGGGAGTTGGCGCGGCGCTGATCTTCCCCGTCGGGATCGCGGTCGTCTCGAACGCCTACCCCGAGAAGGGGAGAGCCCGCGCACTCGGCTTCCTGTTCGCGCTGGCGAACGTCGGCACCGCCCTCGGCCCCTTCGTCGGCGGCGGCCTCTCCGGCGGCCCGGGCTGGCGGTGGATCTTCTGGCTGCTGGCCGCGCTCGCCCTGGCCTCCCTGCTGATCGCTCTCCGGGCGGTGCCCGACAGTCGGGAGGAGGGTGCCTCGATCAAGATCGACTACCTCGGCTGTGCGCTGATCGCGGGAGGGATCGCCGCGTTCAGCATCGGCGTCGACCAGGGCGCGGCCTGGGGCTGGGTCTCGGCCGCCACGGTCGTCGCCTTCGCCGGCGCCGCCGGCTTGGTCGTGGCCTTCTTCGTGCACGAGCACCGGTCAACGCATCCGCTCGTCGACCTGCGCCTCTTCCGCAACCTGCCCTATGTGCTCGTGACGAGCATGGGTGCCACCTCCAACATGGCCTACGCCGCGACGATCTTCGTCGCGTCGCTCTACCTCCAAGAGAGCCGGGGACTGAGCCCGCTGGCCGCCGGCGCGGTCTTCCTCGCGCCCTCTATCGCGGTCGCCGCCTCGGGTCCGCTCGGGGCCCGGCTGGCGCCCAAGGCGGGACCGGCGGCCATCATGGCCGGGGCGGCCCTGGTCGCGGGCGTGTCCCTCATCGGCCTCTCCGTGGTCGTCGACTGGTGGGCCTACGTCGTCGTGTTCGCGGTCTGCGGCCTCGGCCTCGGGACCGGGTGGACCTTCGCCAACGTGGGGACGCAGGAGCTGGTCAGCACCGAGAGGGCAGGCGAGGCGTCGGGCGTCGTGCTCTCCGTGGTCGTGACCATGGGTGGCGTCGGCGTGGCCGCAGCCGCGGCCATCATCGGCGGGCTGGAACGCCATGGCCACGCCGCGTCGGACTCGTTCAACACCACACTGCGGATCTTCGCCCTCCTCGTGCTCGGGTGCGCGGCCGTGGCCATGGCGCTGCGCGCCTGCCTGGTCCGCCGGGGGCTGGTGGCGCCCCTGTCGATGCGCAAGGAATGGCCGGTCGCCCCGGCCGTCGAGGCTTCGGGAGACGGGTCGCCGACGTGAGCCTCTACGAGGCGGCCAGGTCGGGCGGCAGGGCGTGCCGGTAGAGGTCGGCGGCGTTGCGGTACGTCATGCGATCCGCCTCGTGTCCGGGCACCCCGGCCAGCTGTGCGGCGACGATGTCCTGGGTACGCGGCCACGACGAGTCCGAGTGCGGGTAGTCGGTCTCGAACATGATCCGGTCGATCCCGACCTCGTCACGGAGCGCCAGGGTGCGCTCGTCGGAGAAGGAGGCGAACCAGAAGTTCCGGCGGAACACCTCGACGGGGGTCAGGCCGCCGAAGTCGGCGCGGCGATCGTTTTCCCGTGCCATGTAGCTCAGCCGATCGAGCAGCATCGGGACCCAACCGATGCCCCCCTCGGACAGGACGATCTTGAGCTCGGGGAACCGGACCGGGACCCGCGCGAAGAGCCAGTCCGCCGCCGAGGCGAAGGCGTTCACGGGGAACAGCACGCCCAGGACCGACAGATCGGAGTCCGTGGAGGGGAACATCGTCTCCGACGACGACCCCACGTGGAGGTTCACGACCGTCCCGGTCTCCTCGCAGGCGCGCAGGAACGGGTCCCAGTCGTCCCGGTAGATGGAGGGGAGCCCGAGCTTCTCGGGGTTCTCGCTGAACGTCACGGCCTTGAAGCCGCGCTCGGCGTTGCGGCGGACCTCGGCCGCGGCGACCTCGGGATCCGGCAACCAGGTCAGCTGGCACGGGATGATCCGGTCCGGGTGGGGCGCGGCCCACTCGTCGATGATCCAGTCGTTGTAGGCGCGCATCGACGCCAGCCCGAGCTCGGGATCCTTCATCCGCATGAACCGTTGCCCGGCAAAGCCGAAGATGGCGGAGGGGAAATTGAGCGAGGCGATCACGCCGTTTCGGTCCATGTCCCGGACCCGCTCCTCGATCTGCCATACGCCCGGCCGGAACTCCTCGAAGGTGATCGGACCGAGGTGCGCCTTGCCGGGCTCCCAGCTCTGGAAGCCCTCCACCCCGAGCAGCGGCACCCGGTCGTCCTCGAAGATCCAGTAGTCGACGCCCTCGGCGCGCTCGATCCTCGGCCCCGCGGCGGAGAGCCTCGCGGGCATCCGGCCCTGGAAGGTCTCGGGAGGCTCGATGACGTGGTCGTCCACGGAGACGACGGGGTGGGTCCGCGTCGCGGGAACGGGGTCCTTCCGGAGCACCACCTCTGCGCCGGCGTCCCCCAGGCCCATCAGCTTCTCGACGATGTCGGCCATCACGCCTCCTTGGGGTCGGTGGTGAGGATCGCGCCGGGCATCGCCTCCTCGCCCGAGGGATCGGGCGACCCCTCGCGGCGGATCGACACGCCGTTGACCAGGATGTGGTCGACCCCGACCGGGCGGTCGGCGACGAGGCGTTCGCCCCCGGCGGGAAAGTCGCGCACCCTGCGTATCGGGCCGGGCGCCAGCCGCTCGTAGTCGAGCACGACGACGTCGGCCGGAGCACCGGGGCGGAGGTAGCCCCGGTCGAGCTCGAGCACGTCGGCGAGCTCGCCGGTGAGCTTGCGGATCCCCCGCTCGATCGACATGACCTCGCGATCGCGGACCCAGTTGGCGAGGAAGTCGGTCGGCAGGACGGCGTCGCAGATCTGGCTGACGTGCGCACCGGCGTCGGAGAGCCCGAGGATGCAGCCCTCCCCGTTGAGCAGCTGGGTCACCCCGTCGACGTCGTCGTTGGCGAAGGTGATGCGGACACGCGTGAGCAGCCCGTCGGCGATCGCCAGCTGGCACAGGGCGCCGAACGGCGTCGCCGCGCGGCCGGCCGCGATCTCCCCGATCGACCGACCGACCAGGTCGGGGTTTTCTGGGGACTCGACGACGATCGCCTCGCTCCAGCGGGTGCGGAGCAGCCCGTTGTCGTCGAGGTCCCGCTCCACCCTCGCACGCCAGTCGGGATCGGCCAGGAGGCGGAGGCGGCCGTCGCGGTCGGCGGCGACGAAGTCCGAGAAGGAGGACATCACGTAGAACGAGGTGGGCTCCACCATGAGGATCTCCTGCTCGATCGGTCGGCAGGACACCTGCACCCAGACGTCGGCGCCCCGGCGCCGCGCCGACTCGTGCTCGGCGAGCTTCTCCAGGTGCGAGCGCGCCTGGCGGACCTCGGGCGGGTAGGTGAGGATCGACGACCGGTTGATCGGGCGGCCCAACGCCGGCGCCAGCTCGTAGAGCCATGCGTAGTCGTTGCCCGCGGCCACGTGCACCGTGCCCTGCCCCAGCTCGGCGGTGACGCGGATCAGCGCCTCCGTCTCCTCCTGGGTGGCGGCCATCGAGGGGACGGGCCTCCCGCCGTCGCCCAGGTGGAAGCCCGCCCGGTCGGTGGAGAAACCGAGCGCCCCTCCGAGGATCGAACTCGCCACGACCTCCTTCATCCGGTCGATCTCGGCGTCGGTGGCGGGCCGCTCGTAGGCCTCGTCACCCATCACGTAGATGCGTACGGGCGTGTGCCCGACGTACCCCCCGAAGTTGATCAGCGTGCCCCGGCGTCGCACCGCCTCGAGGTACTCGGGGTAGGTCTCGAAGTCCCACTGGATGCCGGCCTCGAGGGTGGCCAGGCGCATGTCCTCCACCTTGTCGAGCGTCCGTAGCAGCGTGCCCTCGCCGCCTGATCGCGTCGGGGCGATGCTGTAGCCACAGTTGCCGGCGACCACGCCCGTCACGCCGTGCCAGCTCGATGGGGTGAGGGCGCGGTCCCACAGCACCTGGGGGTCGTAGTGCGTGTGGATGTCCAGGAAGCCCGGGGCAACCAGCAGGCCCGAGGCATCGATCTCGCGCGGTGCGACCACCCGGTCGCCGACCTCGACGATCCGTCCGTCGGCGATGCCGACGTCACCTTGCCGCGGAGGCGCACCGGTCCCGTCCACGATGGTGCCGCCTCGTATTGCCAGCTCGACCATCCCCCACCTCCTTGGCTCCGCGATCCGGGGAGGCCCAGCCTGGCATACGACCACGGCGGACGGCCCAAGAAGCCCTTCAGGGCATCCCGCCGGCGCGTCCCCTACAGGCGGGCGAGCAGCTCCTCGGCCGTGGTGACGAACCCGAAGCACTGCGCCACGTTGTAGAGCGTGGCCTCCCAGCAAAAGGTCGGCGAGGTCGTGGCGCAGCAGTCGGAGAGGAAGATGCAGTCGTACCCGAGGCATGCGGCGTCGGTCAGGGTGGCGAGCACGCACTGGTCGGCGTTGACGCCGCCGAAGAGCAGGGTCGTGACGTCGAGGTTGCGCAGCACGCTGTCGAGCTCGGTGTCGAAGAACCCGCTCATCCGGTACTTGTCCACGCGGAGGTCGCCCGGGTCCGGTGCCAGCTCGTCGACCACCGCGGCCGACCAGCTGCCGCGCTCGAGCACGCGGGATCCCGACCCCGGCAACGGATGGCCGAGACCCACGCCCCGGCCCCCGGGGTCGTAGACGTGGGCCACGCCGGGTGGGACGTTCGCCCGATCGGGTCGGTTGCCCCAGTTGAGCCAGAGCACCGGGACGTCGCCCGACCGCAGCGCCGGTAGGAGCCGCCCGAGGACGGGGATCGGCGCTCTGGCCGGGGTGACGTCGACCCCGTTGCGGGCGAGCCACCCCTCGGCGTGGCAGAAGTCGTTTTGCATGTCGACGACGACCATGGCGCAGCGACCCACGTCCAGGACGAGGTCCTGCGGGGTGGCCGGCACCTCGACCGGGCGCAGCGGCAGGCGCCGGCGTCCGAGGTCGATGCGGCCGGGCTCGGCCGCCCAGGCGTTGCGAGGCGGACCGAGTGGTCGCATGAAGCGAATGTAATCCCCGCCGCCGGGGGTGGACCCGTACAATCCCGGAGCGAATCGTCTATGCCGGGGATCCCCACCACACGAACCGCGGCCGATCCGCTCGGCTGCTTCGTCCTCGGGCCGGAGCGGCTCGCCGAGGGGTCGCCCGGCGGGCCGCTCGAGGGTCTTCGTTTCGCGGTGAAGGACCTGCTCGACGTGGCGGGCACGAGGACGGGGGCCGGCAACCCGGACTGGCTCGGCGAGGCGCCGGTGGCGCACCGGCACGCGCCCACGGTGGCCGCCCTGCTCGACGCCGGCGCGGACCTCTGGGGGAAGACCGTCACCGACGAGCTGGCCTTCAGCCTCTCCGGGACCAACGTCCACTACGGCACGCCCGACAATCCCGCCGCGCCCGGACGGATTCCCGGCGGCTCGTCGGCCGGATCCGCGTCCGCCGTCGCCGGTCGTGTCGTGGACCTGGCGCTCGGCACCGACACGGGGGGATCGATCCGCGTCCCCGCCTCCTACTGCGGGATCTGGGGCATCCGGCCGACCCAGGGGATCGTCGACACCGCGGGTATGGTGCCGCTCGCTCCCACCTTCGACACGATCGGCCTGCTGGCCGCGAACCCGGTCGTCCTCGCTGCGGGGTGGCACGCGCTGCGGGCGGGGGCCTCCCTCCCACCCGCGTCCTGGCCCGCTCACGTGGCGAGGGACACGGTGCAGCCCATCCGCAGAATGGTCGTCGCCACCGATCTGTTCGCGCTGGCCGACCGAGAGGCCCGCAGCGCCCTCCGCCAGGCCGCCGACCGACTGGCGGACCGGCTCGGTCTGGAGCTCGACGAGGGCGAGTTCGCCGGAGCTCGGGCGACGGCGCGCATCGTCCATGCCTTCCGCGCCATCCAGCTGGTCGAGGCCTGGGGGCAGCACGGCGAGTGGATCACCCGGCGCCGGCCCGCTCTCGGCCCGGGCGTTGCTGCCCGCTTCGCCGCGGCCGCCGCGGCCGATCCCGCAACCGCGGCCGCGGCCGGGCCGGTTCGTGACGAGGTGCGATCCGCTCTGCGAGCGCTGGTCGGCGACGGAGCGGTCATGGTCCAGCCGGCGGCTTCCGGGCCCGCACCCACATCGGCGCTCGCCGGGGAGGCCAAGGAAGACCTCAGGTCCCGGACGCTCTCACTGACCGCGCCTGCCGGCATGGCGGGCGCGCCGGTCGTCGTGGTCCCGGGAGCCAGAGCGGAGGGCCTGCCGGTCGGGCTGGCCCTGGTGGGCCTGCCGGGCGCCGATGACGTCCTGGTGAGCGTACTCAGCGCCGGCTGACCGAAGAGGCTCCGTGCCCCTCGGATCGGTTGGCACGTGTCCGCGGTCGGCGACCCGTGACCCCGGGCCGCCCCCTCACGCCGCGACGGTCGCCATGCGGTCCCGAAGGACGGTGGTGCCGGCGCCGTCGAGGTCGTCCAGTCCCTCCGGACGCCCCGTCATCATCAGCAGCAGGGACATCGCCGGGCCGGTGACCTCGGGTCCGGATCCGGCCGCCCACGCGCAGTCGGTCGCCACCAGATGGAGACCCCTGGCCCGTGCCTTGGCGCCCACGGGGAAGGTCGCGTCCTTGTACATGTCGAGGCAGGCGCGCACGACGTCGTCGTGCGGCCGGTAGGGCAGGCCGAGGGGCACTCGGATGTCCGCCCCGTGGATCACCGCCTCACCCAGCATGGCGACGACGGGCGCCGGCGGATGGTTGGTGGTCGCCGTCCGGGCCGCGAGCCGCTCGACGATCTCGGACTCCTCGAGCGCACCGAGCGCACGTGCGTCGCGGTCCATCATGTGGTTGAAGCGGAAGCCGTTCCTCGCCATGCCGGCGAAGAAGCTCGGCCACGTCTGCTCCGCCCCGGCCAGGATGTGCCCGGCCGTGATCTTGACGTCCCACCCTGCGCACAGCGAGGGCGAGGACCACTGCTCGGGAGTGAGCCCCGCCAGGGTCTCTGCCAAGGCGCGGCGCTCGCCGTGGATCATCTGCCAGGTCTCGACGCTTCCAGTCATCTCCTGCTCCTTCCGTTCGCTCGGCGCTACCCGCCCGCGGATCAGGGAATGCCGGGTCCGCTGTCGGGCCCGGCGGTCCCTCCGCCCGCCACGAGAACGAGCCGGGACAGGTAGTGATCCCAGCCGCGGGTGTGATCGGACACGGCGTCGGGCGGAAGATCGCGGTGGACGAGGCGAACGCGGGTCTTGTCGCCCTCGGGGATCAGGTCGATCTCGACGGTCGTCGATCCGGAGGGGATGGGGTGGTCGGGCTCGTCCCATCCGAACGTGAACACCACCCGCTCGTTGGGCACGACCTCGACGAACCGGCCCAGCGACACCGGCCCACCCCCCACCACCACTCGGTAGATGCCGCCGGGGCGGGGATCGAGCTCCGCCTCGGTACCGAGCCACTCCACATGCCGTCGGGGATCCGTGAGGAGCTCGAAGACGGTCGCCCGGCTGGCGCTGATCACCACTTCACGCAGCAACTCTGCCATTGTCTAGCTGCCCTTTCTTTTCGTCTCGGAGGCCTCGGCGGCGTCCCGCAGCCGTCCCAGCCCGTCGGTCCAGTAGCTGTCGAGGAACTCGCGCAGCCTCGCCATCTCCTGGCGGTTGGCGAGGTACAACCGCCTCGTGCCGTCTCGCCGCTCCGCCACCAGGTGGGCCTCGCGAAGAACCCCCAGGTGCTGCGAGATCGCCGAGCGGGTGACCTCGAAGTGGGTGGCGATCTCCGACGCGGCGAGCTCCTCGGACCAGACCAGCCGCAGGATCTCCCGCCGCCGGGGTTCGGCCATCGCCTTCAGGGCCGCGTCCATGCCCGTATCGTAAGTGTCAGCTTTCGTTAGCGCAAGCTAACAAACTCTACCGGCGACTCCGGCCGTCGCGGTTCGCCGCGAGCACGCTCGACCTCGAACGCCAGGACAGGGCCGACGAGATGCAGACCGCCGACAGGATGGACGTGATCGAGACGAACGAGGCGATGGATCCGACCGAGGCGAAGGAACCGATCGACCCGATCGAGAGGGCCGATCCGATCGATCCGATCGATCCGACGGAGCCGACCGACCCGATGGAGAGCACCGAGCCCTTGGACCCGATCGACAGGTAGGACCGCCCCGAAGCGATCGCGGACCTCGTCCGGTCGTCCGTGGTCACGTGCGGCGCGCTAGCCCTCGTAGTGGAGCTCGGGGTACCACTCCCCCCGTCCCTGCGGAGTGAGGTCGAGGAGGTTCCACACCGGCGTGTACAGGTCGACCCCTCGCTGGTGGATCTCCTCCGAAAGCCAGGGATGGCCGCTGTAGAAGTGGCGGAGCGTGCCGTCCCCGTCCCGCGTGAAGACCGAGATCGTCGAATCCTGGTTGCCCTCGGCGTCCTCGCTCGCGAGGTCGAACTTGAACGTCGAGTCCCCGCAGCCGAGGAGGCGAAGTCGGTCCCATCCCCGGTCCCGGGCGTGGGCCCGGAGCGCCGGCAACCCGGCCGCGGCCACGATGACGAAGTCCGCGTTTTGGGTGACGTGGTCGGCGGCGGCGTTGAACCCGTCGATCCACATCGTGCACATCGGGCAGGGAGAGGTTTGGGCCTTGCCGTACATGAGGTGGTACACGACGAGCGACCGGCCGGGAGCGGAGAACAGCTCGCTCAAGCGCACGCGGCGGGCCGGCGTGTCGCCCGCAGAGAGATCGGACGGGCCCTCTTCGAATTCGTAGTCCTCGACGACCGCGCCCTGCGGCAGGCTCCGTCGCAGCTGCGCCACCCTCTCGGTGTGCTCCATGAGCTCGATCTCCGCCAGGCGGAGATCGTCGCGCGCCTTGCCGTATGCGTCGGATTCGTCGGCCAGGCGGGTCACTTGCATCGTCATCACGACCTCATGCTCCTCGGCGATTCCCTACGGAACCTATGTAAGCATGTGCTAACGCTTGGGGCAAGGGCTCCGTAGTCGCGTCAGGCGGCCTCGAACGTGACCGGGAGGCAGGTGGGCGACCGGAAGACCATCCCACGGATGTGCGGGTCCCGGTCACCGGGGTCGAGGGCTACGTCGACGAGCCGATCCAGGAGGACGTTGAGCATCACGCGGGTTTCGAGGCGGGCGAGGTGCATGCCGAGGCACATGTGCGGACCGGCGGCGAAGGCGATGTGCGGGATCGGCTTGCGGAGGATGTCGAAGGACTCGGCGTTCTCCCAACGCCGCTCGTCGTGGTTGGCCGACCCGATGACCGGCGAGACCGTCGCGCCCTTGTGGATGAGCTGCCCGCCGAACTCGACGTCATCGGTCGCGTAGCGCGCCACCCCGGTGAGGGGGGTCTCGAACCGGAGCCCCTCCTCGATCGCCTGCGGGATGAGCGACCGGTCCTTCCGGACCGCGTCCAGCTGCTCGGGATGGGTCAGGAGGAGGAAGAGCAGGTTGCCCGACGACCGGTAGGTGGTCTCGATGCCGGCCGGCAGCAACAGGCGCAGAAACGAGTAGATGGCCTCGTCGCTGAGCTTCTCACCGTCGACCTCGGCGACGACGAGGTCGCTGATCACGTCGTCCGCGGGACGGGCACGCCGCTCCTCGATGGTCTCCTGGAAGTACTCCTGGAGGGCCGCCGACGCCTCCAGGCCGTGCTCGATGTCGCCCGCGATCCCGATGAGCTGGATCGACAGCCGTCGGAAGGCGTCGAGGTCCTCCGGCGGCAGGCCGAGGATCTTCGCGATCACCTGGGTGGGGAACTCGAACGTCAGGGCTCGCACGAGATCGGCCTGTCCCTCCTCCGCGATGGCATCGATCAGCTGGTGGCACACCGGTGCGATGAACTCGGGCTCCCAACGCTGGAGCGACCGCTCCTTGAAGGCGTTCGCCACGAGGTTGCGGTGTGCCCGGTGCATCGTCCCGTCCATCCCGAGGATGGTGGGCCCGAACACCAGACCCATCGTGTCGTTGTAACCGGCCGAATTGAAGGTCTTGGTCTCGCGGAACACCCTCGACACGTCCTCGTAGAGGAAGACGGACCACTCCTCCTCGGGCAAGAACTCCGCCGGTACGTTCGATTCGTCGACGATGGGCCCCCGGACCACCGGTTGGTGCTCGCGGTATCGGGCGAACATGGGGTAGGGATCCCGCATGTCGCCTGCCAGAGCATCGAAATTTGCAAACGGGTTGAAGTCTTGCTCTTCCACCTCGGACATGTGACAGACTTTACAGAAATCGTCATCTTGTATCAAACGGCCGTTTGGCGTGCTGGGAGGGTCGACACAGGTGACCGAGGCGCCGAGAACGCCGGTGGAGGACAGGATCCTGCGGGCTGCGCTCGCCGTGATCGGACGGCGAGGGGTGAGGCGGCTGGCCATGGGAGAGGTCAGCGACGCCGCGGGGATCTCCCGGACCACCCTCTACCGCTACTTCGACAACAAGGAGAGCCTGCTCGACGCGGTGGCCCGTTACGACCTCGACCGCTTCGCGGCGGGACTGGGGGAAGGCCTCGCAGGCGTGGAGGTCGGGCCGGAGCGGCTCGACGTCGTGATGCGCTACGTCGTCGACTACATCGAGGGCCACCCCGCCGCCGGTCTGGCCGAATCGGAGCCCGGATTCGTCATCGCCTACGTGCAGGCGCTCCTGCCCGAGCTGCGCGAGATCCTGCGCAAGCACCTCGAAGGCACACTGGAGGAGGCCGGCGTCGTGTCCGCCGGGGTCCTCGAGCCCGACTCCCTCGTCGATGTGCTCGTGCGCCTGCAGTCGACGGTATGGCTCGTGCCGGCCCAGGAGCGCACCCACCTCGTCGCCGCGATGCGATGGCTCGCTGCTCCCGGCGGCACCTGATGCGTCGACCCAGCTCGGGGGCCATTTCGGGAGCGCACCGACGGCCGGGTGGGCGAGACTGGCGTCGCGACGCCAGACCGGATGTCCACGGGGGACATGTAGCATGGGCGCTCCGAAACGGCCCACGTCGCGGGGCCACGGTGGCGGGGAGGGTCCGTACATGGAGTTGAAAGCCGGGGTGCGGCTGCGGAGCGCGGTGAGCGAGGCCGAGGTGATCGTGGTCCGGGCACCCAACGAGCCGGTGACCCTCACTTGCGGTGGGGTGCCGTTGGTGGCCGCGGGTGAGGCAGCGGCCCCCGGGAGCCCGGCCGCCCCCCTCGAGGACCAGATCCAGCTCGGCAAGCGCTACGTCGACGAGCCGAGCGGCACCGAGCTGCTCTGCACCAAGGCCGGCGCCGGGACCCTCGGGGCGGACGACCGGGTGATGACGCTCAAGACCGCGAAGCCCCTGCCCTCCTCGGACTGACCACGGAGCGGAGCGTCGTCGCATGCACCTCGGCCTGATCCTGGACATGACCGAGTCGGGTCTCGGCGATCGCACCGCCATCACGTCCGAGGACTCGGCACTCAGCTACCGGGAGCTGGCCGAGCGCTCCTGGGCGGCCTCGGCCCGCCTGGCCGAGCTCGAGGCACCCTCGGTCGTCTACCTCGGCCCGAACCACCTGGCCTTCCCCGTCGCCCTGTTCGGGGCTGCCGGCATCGGCGTGCCCCTCATCCCGCTCAACTACCGGCTGGGCGCCGACCAGCTCCGAGCCCAGATCGCGGCGCACCCCGGAGCGCTCGTCATCCACGACGGGGCCGGGGCCGAGCTCGCCGAGGCGGGGCGTGCCATCGACCGGGAGGAGTTCTTGGACTCGCTCAAGGGCGTCCCGGCGGAGGCCCCCCTGCCCGTCGACCCCGAGCTCCCCTGCCTCCTCCTCTACACGAGCGGCACGACAGCGGCTCCCAAGGCCGCCGTGCTGCGCCACCGCCACCTCATGGCCTACCTGCTCGGGACCGTCGAGTTCGCCAGCGCCGAGGAGACCGACGCCTCCTTGGTCTGCGTCCCCCCCTACCACATCGCCGGCGTGGCCAACCTGTTGAGCAACCTCTACGCCGGGCGCCGCATCATCTACCTCGACCGCTTCGACCCCGCGGTGTGGCTCGACACCGTGCGCCGGGAGCAGGTGACCCAGGCCATGGTGATCCCGACCATGCTCGCCCGGGTGGTGGAGCACCTGGGCGGGGCCGCCGACGCGGGCACCCCGAGCCTGCGTGCCCTCTCCTACGGCGGCTCGCGCATGCCCGCACCGGTCCTCGAGCGCGCCCTCGACCTCTTCGCCGACACCGGCTTCGTCAACGCCTACGGCCTGACCGAGACCAGCTCGACCATCGCCCTGCTCTCCCCCGAGGACCATCGGGCCGCCTTTTCGTCGCAGGACCCCTCGGTCCGCGAGCGCCTGGCTTCCGCCGGTCGACTGGTGCCGGGGATCGAGCTCGAGGTGCGTGACGAGACCGGCCAGCCACTGCCCACTGGCGAGGCAGGCCTGATCTACCTGCGCGGCGAGCAGATCTCCGGCGAGTACGAGGGCGGGGGGGCACCGGAGTCCGACGGCTGGTTCTGCACCCGTGACCGGGGATGGATCGATGCCGAGGGGTACCTGTTCATCGAGGGCCGGGCCGACGACACCATCATCCGGGGCGGCGAGAACATCGCCCCCGCCGAGATCGAAGACGTCCTGCTGGCCCACCCGTGCATCCTCGACGCCGTCGTGGTCGGCCTGCCCGACGACGAGTGGGGCCAGCGCCTGGTGGCGGTGGTGGTCTGCCGGGAGGGCGAGGCGGTGGTCGACGAGGAGCTCAAGGGCTGGGTACGCGACCGGTTGCGGTCCTCCAAGACGCCCGAGACGGTCGAGTTCTGGCGGGAGCTGCCCCGCACCGAGACGGGCAAGCTGATCCGCCGCAACGTCGTGGCGCAGCTCGAGCAATAGGCCGGTCGGCCGGGAGTCTCGGCGATCGGGTGGACGAGACGGGGGTGGTAGGGATGAACGACAGCGTGGCGGCGCTCCGGGATCTCGTGATCGTCGACGCAGATACCCACCTGACCGAACCCCACGACCTGTGGACCTCACGGGCGCCGAGGGGTTGGGAGGACCGAGTACCGCGGGTGCGCACGGTCGACGGGCAACCCACCTGGACGATCGACGGATCGCTCGTCCTGCAGCGTGCCGGCGCCTCCGGCGTCGTGGGCAGGGACGGCAAGAAGGTCCCGGGGACCACCTTCTTCGAGTGGACCATCGACGACGTCCACCCCGGCGCCTACGACATCGACGCCCGGCTCGCGATGATGGACGAGCAGGGCGTGTGGGCCCAGATCGTCTACCCGAACACGGTCGGCTTCGGGGGGCAGAAATTCGCCCACGTCGCCGACGAGGAGCTCCGGCTGCTGGCGGCGACGATCTACAACGACGCCATGGCCGAGCTCCAGGAGGCCTCGGGCCAGCGGCTCCTGCCGATGGGGATCCTGCCGTGGTGGGATCTCGAGTCCGCGGTCTCCGAGATCGGACGGATGGCCGACCTCGGCCTCCATGGGATCAACACCACGTCGGCGCCCCACGAGCACGGCATCCTCCCCGACCTCGGCGACCGGTACTGGGACCCGGTGTGGGAGGCGGCCAGCGACCTCGGCCTGCCGGTCAACTTCCACATCGGCGCGAGCGAGTCCTCGCTCGCCTGGTACGGCTCGGTCCCGTGGCCCTCGCTCGGACCGGACCAGAAGCTGGGCCTCGGCTCCGCGATGATGTACCTCAACAACGCGGGAGTGCTCGGCAACATCATCTACTCGGGTGTGCTCGAGCGCTTTCCCCGGCTCCAGATCGTGTCCGTCGAGAGTGGGGCGGGCTGGATCCCCTTCCTGTTGCTGGCCCTCGACTACCAGATCAGCGAGATGGCGCCGGGTGCCATGGACTACCTCTCGATGACCCCCTCGGACTACTTCCGCCGCCAGGTGCACAGCTGCTTCTGGTTCGAGCGCCAGGGCATCGGGGCGGTGCTCGAGGCCATCGGCCACCGCCATCTGCTGTTCGAGACGGACTTCCCCCACCCGACCTGCATCTACCCCGACGGGCTCGAGTACGCAGCCGCAGCGCTCGCCTCGGTCACCGACGACGTCCGCCGGGACGTGATGGGCGGCAACGCCGCCCGCCTCTACCGGATCGCCCTGCCGGAGCAGCCTGCCGGCCGCGGAGGTGCACAGCCATGACCAAGACCAGCTCGCCAAATGGCGGGTCCGGAGACGGGCAGTCCGACGACTGGCGCAAGGCGACGATCGCCCGGATCCGCACGTTGATCGAGCAGGCCGACCCGAACGTCGTCGAGGAACGAAAGTGGGCCAAGGCCTCGAACCCCGAGGGCGTGCCGACGTGGTACCACGACGGCATCATCTGCACGGGAGAGGTCTACAAGACGCACGTGAAGGTGACCTTCGCCAAGGGGGCCTCGCTGCAGGACCCTTCGCGCCTCTTCAATTCCAGCCTCGAGGGCAACGTCCGGCGCGCCATCGACCTGCGTGAGGGCGAGAAGGTCGACGAGAAGGCGTTCAAGGCGCTCATCAAAGAGGCAGTCGCCCTCAACGAGACGTCGGGTCGCCGCACCTGAGGGCGACGACCCGACGGCGGGACTAGATGGTTCCCGGCGGCGGTGGCACGCACACCGGCGCAACGCCGTAGGGCGTGGTGAACTTGCTGTTCTGGATCCGGATCCAGTACCAGCAGTCGATCGGGGTCGGCTTGCCCTTGGTGTAGGTCAGCGGCGGGGCGATGCCGCCCAGCGTCTCCTTGTGCAGGCTGTAGAGGCCGTTCAAGACGTTCGCCGTCGTGACGGCGCCGTTCTTGCCGGCGTCCACCTCCTTGAGCGCCTGACCGAGCAACAGCCCCGAGGCGTACATCTGGATGCCCTGCTCGTTCCAGTTGGGCGAGTCCAAGGAGCTCTTGGCGTACTTCTCGAGGTTGCTGTGCATCTGCTCCGTGGCGGGCGTGTTGGTGGTGAAGAACGGGATGTTGGGCTCCGAGCCGATGAACTTGTTCTCGATGCCCGGTGCCGAGGCGAACGACTTGGCCACGCCACCGTCGAGCGCGATCTGCCAGGGAGTGAACTGCTGCTTCACGCAGTCCGAGGCGACGGCCTCGACCACCGAGACGGCGTCGGCCACGTTGAGGGACTGGACGCCCGCCTGCTTCGCCGCGAGGCACTCGGCGGCGTAGCTCGGCGCGGACGCCGACACCTCCGTGACGTACGACACCTTGAAGTTCTCGGCCGCGGCCGTCTTCTTGAGGAACGGCACACCCTCCTGGCAGGTCGCCGCCTCGGCGCAGTAGAACTGGGCGATGTTCTTGGCCCCGACCTTTTCCGCGGCCTTGATGTAGTTGATGAAGTAGTCGTCCAGCGTCTGGCCGACCGCGAAGAAGTCGGCGTTGGTCAGGTACAACTCGCTCGAGGAGCCCCCGCCGACCACCGGCACGTTGTGCTGCTGGACGTAGGTCCCCCAGGCCGCGTCGACGTCGGAGGAGTCGACCAGCGCCACGACGTGGTCGTTGTTGACCAGGTTCTCGACCTCCGAGAGGGACGTACCGGAGTTGAAGGAGTCGTCGACGGTGATGACGTTCACGTGGTGCCCGTTGATGCCCCCCTGGGCGTTGACGGCCTTGGCCCACGCCTCGTAAGACGGCGGCCCCACGGTGATGCTCGACGCCAGCGGTCCCGTACAGCTGCAGACGACGCCGACGTTGATGGGTGCGGTGTTGGCGGCGCCCGCGGGGCCGCTCGTCTGCAGCCCGATCAGCGCCGTGCTGACCATCAACATCCCACCCAAGACCGCGACGAATCGCCGGCACAGAGCGCGCATGGAACCCCCCAATCGCTCATCAGCGTGTGTGACGGTCATGTTATGGGACGGTCCCGCGATTGTCTAGAGAACGCAAGTTCTCCTGACGCGATTTCGCCCTACCGGCGCTCCTCTTGCAGGCGGTGCTTGAGCACCTTGCCGTTCGGCTCGCGCGGGAGCGCCTCGACGAACTCGATCGACGACGGTCGCTTGTAGTCGGCGAGGCGCTCCGAGAGACGCCCCAGGATGGCCCCGGAGTCGGGGTCGACCCCCGGCCGCAACTCGACGATGGCGTGGACCCGATGGCCCATCCGCTCGTCGGGCAGGCCGATGACGGCCGCGTCGCCGACGTCGGGATCCTCGGCCAGCGCGCTCTCCACCTCGGCGGGGTAGATGTTGACCCCGCCCCGGATGATGAGGTCGGTGCGGCGGTCGGCGATGTACAGGTAGCCGTGCTCGTCGAGGTGGCCGAGGTCGCCGACGGTGACATACCCCTCTCGGTAGGCGCTGGCCGTCTTGTCGGAGTCGCCCCGGTACGAGAACTTCGAGCCAGGGAAGGTCGAGACGTAGATGGTCCCGATCTCGCCTGGCGGGAGCGGGTCGCCGGACCCGTCGAGCACCCGGATGTGGAGGCCGGGGAACGGGCGTCCGACGCTGCCCGGCTTGAGCATCCACTCCCCCGGCGAGATCACCGAGCCCATGCTCTCGGTCGCCCCGTAGAGCTCCCAGACCGTGCCCGGAGGGAAGACCCCGAGGATCCGCCACTTGACGGAGAGGGGACAGGGCGCGGCGGCGTGGATGACCAGCCGGACGCTCGAGCGGTCGTAGCGGCTCCACTCGGCGTCGAGCAGCCGCACGAAGTGCGCCGGCACCATCTGCGTCGAGGTGACCCGGTGCTCCTCGATGAGCGACAGCGCCCGGTCGCCGACGAAGCCTTCCTGGACGACGACGCGGCCTCCCTCCCACAACGCGTACTCCGAGTAGGCGCTGGGCGCCGTGTGGTAGAGCGGCCCGCACATGAGCTGGACGGTCTCTCGGCCGTAGCCCCAAAAGGCGGCGACCGCCGAGGTCGTGGCCTCCGGGGCTGGCACGGGCGCGGGTCGCTCGACCGCCTTGGGCCGGCCCGTCGTGCCGGACGTGTACCCCATCAGGGTCGGCGGCGTGTGGAGGAACTCGCGGCTCGGTGGCGCCGGCTCCGGTCGGATCCAGCCGGCCCGGTCCACGTCCACCGTGCGCACGCCGTCCACGCCGAGGTCCACGTCGCCCTCGGCGAAGCACACCTTCATGCCCGAGTCCTGGACGATGTAGCGCACCTCCGAGGGCGTCAGGCGGTGCGAGATCGGGACGAACATGGCCCCGAGACGCGCCACGGCATGCGAGATGGCGAACCACTCGGCACGGTTGTGCAGCATCATGCCGACGGCGTCGCCGTGACCCACCCCGTCCTCGGCCAGGGCGACCGCCAGCCCGTTGGCCTGCGAGTCGAGCTCACCGAAGGTGATCCGACGGGACCCCTCGATGAGCGCGATCCGGTCCGGGTCGTCCGCCGCGACGCCGGCGACGCCCCTCGGGTGGCCACCGACCTTCTGCTGCGCCACGGTCAGCTGCCGTCGGCGAAGAGGGTACGGACCTGCTTGCGAGCCACCTTGCCGAAGTCGTTGTAGGGGATCTCGTCCACGAAGGCGAACCGCTCGGGCAGCTTGAAGCTGGCGATCCGGCCCCGGCAGAACTCCCGGAGCTCCTCTCCCGTCACGGGCTCGGCGAGCACGACCGCGACACCCACGCGCTGACCCATCTCCGGGTCGGGCACGCCGATCACGGCCACGTCGCGCACCCCGGGATGCTCGTGGAGCACGGTCTCGACCTCGAGCGGGGCGAACTTCTCCCCTCCCCGGTTGATGGTGTCCGAGAGGCGGCCCGACGGATAGAGGTAGCCGTCCTCGTCCACGGAGACCATGTCGCCCGTGCGCAGCCAGCCCTCGGGCACGGCCGGTCCGTCGCCGGTGCCGGAGGACTCGGGGATCACGCTCGCTTCGGTCCGCACCCACAGCTCGCCCACGGTGCCGGTCGGCACCGGTTCCCCGGTGACGGCGTCCACGACGCGGATCTCCACCCCCGGGAGTGGTCGGCCGACGGAGGCCTCCTTTCCCCGGGCCAGGTCCTGGGGCAACAGCGCCGTGATCGATCCCAGCGTCTCGGTCTGGCCGAAGGTGTTGGTGAGCGCGACCTTGGGCAGCGCCTCCGTGGCGCGGCGGATGAGGTCGGGGGAAGCCGGGGCGGCGCCGTAGGAGAGGGCCACGAGAGACGACACGTCCGTCCGATCGAACGCCGGGTCGTCGAGGATGCGATGCAGCATCGTCGGCACGACGAAGGCGCTCTGCACCCCGTGTCGCTCGACGAGCTCGAGCCACTCGCCGGGGCTGAACCGGGTCTGCACCACGACGGTCGAGCCCTTGGCCAACGCCACCATGAGGCCGAGCATCCCCCCGATGTGCACCAACGGGACGCAGAGCATCGTGACGGCGGCCACGGGGTCCACCTGCGGCGAGTACGTGGCGATGCGCGGGCCCATGAGGCCGTGGCTGAGCGGCACGGCCTTGGGCCTCCCGGTGGTGCCGCTCGTGAAGATCAAGACGGCCTCGGAACGGCGATCGGGATCCGGACCGGCGGGGCCGCCCGCCCCGACCCCGTCCCGGAGCAGGTCCTCCGTGCCGAGCACCGAACGGACGGCGGTCCCGCGCACGACCTCGGCATAGGCCGGTCCGGCCACGGCCACGGGTGCGGTCGCCGCCGCCTCCATGAGCTCGTCGAGCTCCCTCGAGGTGAGGCGCGGGTTCATCAACGCGGTCGCCGCGCCGACGGTCGGCGCGGCGATCAGGGTGGCGACGGACAGGATGCTGGCGTCGTCGACGAGCGGGATGCGCCAACCGGGCTCCAGGCCCGCCCCGCGCAGCGCCGCCGCGACCCGAGCGACCGCCTCGGTGAGCTCCCCGTAGGTGGTGACCTCGCCCTCGATGATCAGCGCGGCGCGACCCGGGTCGAGCGCCGTCGCCTCCTCGAGCACCCGGCCCATGGGTCTTCCCAGCCCACCAGCGCTCATCTCCCCATCCCCCTTTTGGTCAACCGCTCCTGGTGGGCGTCGGGTTGTGCGGAACCTCGTCGAAGGGCTTGTCCTTGTCGGCCGCGTACTCCCGGGGCATGCCGAGCACCCGCTCGCTGATGATGTTGCGCTGCATCTCGTTGCTGCCGCCGCCGAGGCTGCCGCCCTGCCGCATCAGGTACTGCGTCGCCAGATCGCCGAGCACATCTCCCTCGGCCGACCATGCCGCGGCGCTCGAGGCCGCGAGCTCCAGCGCGATGTCGTGGTGACGCTCGCTGTTGGTGGCTACGAGCAGCCGGGGCAGCGCTCCGGCCGGCCCGGGGAAGTACCCGGTTTCGATGCCGACCGTCACCCGCTCGACGAGCTGCTGCGCGACCCGGTCGTTGACGCGGGCCTCCGCCACCAGTTGGCGAATCCGACGGTCGTCGGACCGCCCCACCTCGTTTGCGATGCCCGCGAGGTCGAATCGTTGACCCCCGCGGGAACCGGCCCGCCCGCTGAGCCCGCTCGTGTACGGCGAGGCCCCTCCGACGGCACCGCGCTCGTGGTACAGCAGACGAGAGGCGACCGTCCACCCGTCATTGACCTGGCCGACGACGTTCTCGGCCGGGATGGCCACGTCGTCGAAGAACTCCTGGCAGAACTCGTTCCACCCGTCGACCATCCGGATCTGCTGCACCTCGATCCCGGGCTGGTGGATCTTTACGATGAAGCACGTCAGGCCGCGGTGCTTGGGCGCGTGCCAGTTGGTGCGCGCCAGGCAGAGGGCATAGTCCGATCGGAACGCGCCCGAGCTCCAGATCTTGGAGCCGTTGAGGACGAACACGTCTCCGTCCTGGGTGGCCCGCGTCACGAGGCCCGCCAGGTCGGAGCCGCCGCTGGGCTCTGACAGGAACTGGACCCACAGCTCGTCGCCGGAGAGGATCGCCGGGATGTGGCGGCGCTTCTGCTCCTCGTTGCCAAAGTCGAGCAGGGTGGGGGCCAGGATCGAGAACGTCGGCACGTTGAAGAGGACGGGCATCTCGTAGGGAGCCGACTCCTGGGTGAACGCCTCCTGGTGGGCCCGGGTCAGCCCCTGGCCGCCGTACTCGACCGGGAAGCACAGCCCGGCGTAGCCACCGTCGAAGAGGATCCGCTGCAGCTCGCGGGCGCGAACGCCCATCTCGTCGTCGCGCATGAGCTGGCCGTTGGTGTAGCCCTCCTCGAGGCGCGGCATGTGGTCGGCCAGCCAGGCCCGGGCGCGGAGCCGGAATTCCTCGATCTCCTCGAGGGGGACGGGTCGTGCGGTGGGGTCGGCACCGTGCTCGGCACGGCTCGCAGGATCGGCCACGACGTCCTCCCTACATCCCCGCCATCACGGCGATGCGTTCGCGGTGCTCGTCCGGCGTGCCGAACAGCGCCCGATCCTGGACCACCCGGCGCAGGTAGAGATGCAGGTCGTGGTCCCAGGTCACGCCGATCCCGCCGTGGAGCTGCACGCAGTCCTGCAGGATCGCCGGGGCCCGGTCACCGATGTAGGACTTGGCCACGCTGACGAGCTCGGGCGCCCGCTCCTTGCGGCCCTGGACCGCCCGCGCCGCGCCAAACGCCGTGGCGTGGCAGGCCTCCAGCCAGAGCTTCATGTCGGCAAACCGGTGCTTGAGCGCCTGGTACGAGGCCAGCGGGCGGCCGAAGGAGAAGCGGTCGAACGAGTAGGCCAGCGTGCGCCCGAACATCTCGTCGGCCGCACCGACCATCCCCGCGCACTGGATCGCCACGGCGATCTCGAGCTGCCGCTCGACCAGCTCCGCCGCACCTCCGACGGTCCCCACGAGGGCACCACCGGGCAGGGCGACGGAGTCGAAACGCACCGTGGCGAAGCGGCGCACGAGGTCGAGGCTCTGCAGCGGGGCGACGGACACCCCCTCGGTGTCGGCGGGCACCAGGAGCTGCGTCAGGGCCCCGCCGACCTTGGTGGTCACGAGGAACCAGCTGGCGTCCGCCGCGGCCTCCACGGGACCCTTTTCACCCTGGAGGACGAAACCGCCGTCGCGCTCGGTGGCATCGGTGCGGACCTGCTCCGCTCCCCAACCCGGCCCCGGCTCGGACAGGCACCACGAGGCCAATGCCTCCCCCGACAGGAGCTGCGGCAGGACCTCGGCCCTCTGCTCGTCGGAACCGGACTCGGAGAGCGCGGCCGCCACGACGTTGACCGGGCCGAGCGGGCCCGGGGAGACCAGACGGCCCATCTCCTCGGCGATGAGCACCAGGTCCATCAGCCCCTGCCCGGAGATGCTGCCGCCCCCGTGATCCTCGGCGACGAGGAGCGACGTCCAACCGAGCTCTGCGCCCCGCCGCCACCACTCGAGCGGGAACCCTGCGGGCTGCTTGTCGGCCCACTCCCTCAACGTGGGGAGCGGGCACGTGCTCTCCAGGTACCTCCGGGTCGTCTCTCTGAGCAGCTCTTGGTCTTCGTTGCGCTGCAGGTCCACCTCGGTCGACGCCGCTCAGCTGCTGGAGGTGAGGGTGCCGAGGTCGGCCGCCCGGTTGGCGTGTCCCCCCACGTGGCTTCGGTTGGTGGCCCGAATCGAGACGTCGTGACCGGCCGCCCGGAGCCGCAACGCGTCGACCGTGCACTCGCGCTCGGGGATGACCGAGAAGGGGTCGTAGCTGAAGTGGCGCATGGCGTTGCGGTGCGTCACGTCCCGGATCTCCTCCACGTCCATGCCGCCGATGTCCTTCCACAGCTGCTCGGGGGCGGTCGGCCAGGTCGTGTCCGAGTGCGGGTAGTCACACTCCCAGGTCACGTTCTTCATGTTGAGGTACTCGTGACTCGCCACACCGAACGCGTCGTCGATGAAGCAGGTGATGACGTGCTCGTTGAAGACCTCGCTCGGCAGCTGGTCGCCGAAGTCCTGGCCGGTCCAGGCGCGGTGCTTTTGGTAGTTGTAGTCGATCCGCTCCAGGAAGTACGGGATCCATCCGATCCCGCCCTCCGACAGCGCCACCTTCAGGCCGGAGAACTTGCGCAGAACTTGCGACCAGACCAGATCGGCGGCGGCCCGGACGATGTTCATCGGCGTACAGGTGATCAGCACGTCGATCGGGGCGTCGGGAGACGTGACGATGATCTCCGACGAGGAGCCGATGTGCATGCACACCACCACGTTCTCGTCGCAGCACGCCGTCCAGAAGGGATCCCAGTGGTCGCTGTGGATGCTGGGCCACCCGAGCTTGGACGGGTTCTCCGAGAAGGTCACGGCGTGGGCGCCCTTGCGAGCCGTGCGGCGGACCTCCGCGGCCAGGACCTCCGGGTCCCAGATGGCCGGCAGCGAGCAGGGGATGAACCGCCCCGGGTGGGTCCCGCACCACTCGTCGATGTGCCAGTCGTTGTAGGCACGGACCATCGCGAGGGCGACGTCCTTGTCCTCGGTGCGGGCGAAGAGCTGCCCGCAAAACTGCGGGAACGAGGGGAAGCAGAGGGATCCGAGGACGCCGTTCGCGTCCATGTCCTTGACCCGCTGGTCGATGTCGTAGCAGCCGTCGCGAATCTCGTCGAAGGAGGTCGGCTCCATCCCGTACTCGTCGGGCGGCCGGCCCGCAACCGCGTTGAGCGCGATGTTGCCGATCTCGGCGCCCTCGTAGGTCCAGGCGCTCGTCCCGTCGGCCCTGGTGATGAACTGGGGCGCCAGGTCCACGTACTTGGCCGGCAGCCGACCCTCGAAGACGTTGGGTGGCTCGACGACGTGGTCATCAACGCTCACCAGGATCAGATCGCCAACGTCCATCCCGAGACCCCCTTTTCGCGATCGACACCCGCGGCCGCGGGCGCGACGGTCAGCGTAGTACCCGCCGGCTCGGCTTCGACAGCTGGCGTGACGCCCCGGTGGCCGAGCTCAGCCGAGGCGCGACCCCGGCTCGAACTCGAGCGGGAGGTGGGGGATCTCGCGGAGAGACGGTGCGTACTCGGGCACGAAACCTGCAGGAAGCCGGTACGAGGGGATCCTCCGGTGCCACTGCGTGAGCGCCACTCGCAGCTCCATCCGGGCGAGGTGCGATCCGAGGCACCGGTGCACGCCCAGCCCGAAGCTCGCGTGCTTGTTGGCCTTCCTGGCGAAGTCGACCTCGGAGGGGTCTTCGAACCGGCTCGGATCGATGTTGATCGTGGCCAGCATCACGCTGACCCTGGTCCCGGAGCGGACGGGGCAACCCTCGACGTCGGCGTCGTCCATCATCACCCTGGCGACCGTCGGCACCGGACACATCCAGCGCAGCAGCTCCTCCACGGCCTTGGGCGTGAGGGCGGGATCCTCGACGAGGAGCCGCTGGTGGCTCGGGTTCCGGGCGAGGAACACGAAGGAGCACTCGAGGCTGTCGGTCACGGTGTCGAGTCCCGCCGAAAGCAGGAGGTGGCAGATGTTGAGCGACTCCGGCCGGGTCAGCTCCCCGGTCGACTCGAGCCGGAAGAGGTGCCCGAGGATGTCGTCGGTCTGCTGCCCCGCCCGCTGGCCCAGTGCCTCGTTGAAGAGGTTGAAGACCCACTCGCCGGCCTGCTTGAGCGTGGCCTGGACCTCGTCGCGCGTCGATCCCCGCGGGCGGATCATGTCGTCCTTGAAGGCGATGAACTCGTCGAGCCGCTCGATCGGCAGCCCGAGCAGGTGCAGGAACGTCCCCGACGGGATCGGCACCGAGAACTGCGACGCGACGTCGCAGCTCCCCTGCTCGATGAAGTCGTCGATGCAGCGGTCGGCCAGGTCGGCCACGTCGGCCTCGAGCTTGGCCATCTTGGGCGGCGAAAAGAGCGGGTCCAGCATGCGGCGGTAGCGGATGTGGTCGGGTGGATCGACCTGGAGCGGGATGAGTCCGGTGTCCGAGCCGAGGTACACGGCGTCGGGGTTCGACGAGAGCAGCGCAGGGTTGTGCATCAGCTCGTCGATGGCCGAGGGGCTGACCAGCATCGACATGCCCTTGCGCCGGTCGACGGCGGGACCGGTCCGCATCCGCTCCCATTGCTCCTGGGCGTCGTCGCCCCAGATCGGGGGCACGTTGTCCAAGAAGACGGTCGTGTTGGACGTCGGAATGCCGCTCTGCTCGCTCACTTGGCTCCTCTCGGTCGTTGGGCCCGCCGCCCGGATCGCGACGGATGGTGTCGCCGCCGCTCTCGGGGCGCCGGGGGGGCTAGGCCGGGCGCTTGGCCGACGCCAGGTCCGCCGCGGAGGTCGGCGAGGTGCCGAACCGGCGGCCCCTCGCCTGGATGCTCACGTCGTGACCGGCCACCGTCGCCCGCAGGGCGCCCACCGTGCATTCGTCCCGCTTCAAGTCCGCGAAGGGGTCGTAGCGGAAGTGGTGCATGGCATTGAGATGCGTGATCTTGTCGATCTCGGCGTCGCTCAGACCCTCGAGGTAGCGGGCGGCGATCTCCGGCGAGGTGGGCCAGGTGGAGTCCGAGTGCGGGTAGTCACACTCCCAGGTGACGTTGTCCATGTTGAGCCACCGCCGGTTCTCGACGCCCACGGAGTCGTCGATGAAACAGGTGATGACGTGCTCGTTGAAGACCTCGCTCGGGAGGCGGTCGCCGAAGTCCTGGCCCGTCCACTCCCGGTGGTGGTCGTAGACGTAGTCGATGCGCTCGAGGAAATACGGGATCCATCCGATCCCACCCTCGGAGAGGGCGACCCGCAGGTCCGGGAACTTCCGCAACATCGGTGACCAGATCAGGTCGGCGGCACACTGGAGCAGGGTGACGGGCTGGCACGTGATCAGCACGTCCATCGGCGCGTCCGGCGCCGTGACCACGAGTTGAGACGACGAGCCGATGTGCATGCACACGACGGTGCCCTCGTCGCTGCAGGCCTTCCACACCGGGTCCCAGTGGTCGCTGTGCAGGCTGGGGTAGCCGAGGGCGGCGGGGTTCTCGCTGAACGTCACCGCGTGGCACCCCTTCGCCGCCAACCGGCGGATCTCGGCGGCAGCCGCGTCCGGCGACCACATCATCGGCAGACCGAGAGGGATGAACCGACCGGGGTAGGACCCGCACCAGACGTCGACGTGCCAGTCGTTGTAGGCACGGACCATGGCCGCGGCCACGTCCTTGTCCTCGGTGCGGGCGAAGAGCTGCCCGCAAAACTGCGGCATGGAGGGGAAGCACATGGACCCGAGGACCCCGTTGGCGTTCATGTCCTTGATCCGCTCGTGGATGTCGAAGCATCCGGGGCGCATGTCGTCGAAGGAGGCGGGCTCGATGCCGTACTCCGATCGGGGGCGCCCTGCGACCGCGTTGAGCCCGACGCTGCGGGACTCGGTGCCGTTGTACTGCCACGAGTAGGTGCCCCCCTCCTCGCGCACGAGACGCGGCGCCAGCTCCGCGTACTTGCCGGGGAGGAGACCGTCGAAGAGGTCCGGCGGCTCCACGACGTGGTCGTCGACGCTCACGAGGATCATGTCGTCGGTCTGCACGAAGCACCGCCCCCTTTCGCCGTCGCGCCTCGCGGGATGGCCATGGCGATGCTACGCCCTTTGGGCAGTGCACCGCCCCGCCCTGGCACCTCGGGCGGGGAGATGACACCATGCGTGGGCCGACAAGGGGGGTCTCCACGTTGAGCACACAGCCGCAGGCGTCGACCAGGCAGTCGCACGCGTCCGATACGCAACCGCAGGCGCCCGGCGGGGCGCGCATCTTGGACGGATACCGGGTCGTCGACTGCTCGGAGGGCATCGCGGGCCCCGTGGCCACGCTGCTGCTCGCCGAGGCCGGCGCGGACGTCGTCAAGGTGGAGCGACCGGGCGGGGACCCGTCCCGCAGCTCCCTCGGCTTCCTCACCTGGAACCGCAGCAAGCGCAGCGTCGTGTTGGACCTGGACACGACAGAGGGTCGCGGCGAGCTGGACGTCTTGCTCGGGGGCGCCGACGTCTTCGTGCACGGGTTCGGGCCCGCACGAGCGGCCGAGCTCGGTCTGACCGACGACGAGCTCCGCCGCCGGCACCCTCACCTCGTGACCTCGTCCGTCCTCGCCTGGCCCGCCGGGCATCCGAGCGCGAACGGCCCGATCGACGACCTCTTGGTGAGCGCCCGCCTCGGCCTCTGCGACGAACAGCTCGGGCACCGGGAGGGACCGGTCTTCCTCCGGTTCCCCTTCGGCAGCTGGTGTGCCGTCTACCTGGCGGCGGTCGGCATCCTCGCCCGGCTGGTCCATCGAGGGAGAGGGGGTCCGGCGGGGCCAGCCAACACGAGCGTGGCCCAGGGGGCGCTCGTCCCCACGATGATGCACTGGGCACGGGCCGACCATCCCGGCGAGATGTTCGCGTTCGGCCTGCCCAAGGACCTGCAGCCCTCGCTCTTCGAGTGCGCCGACGGGGTGTGGATCCACCTCATGCGCAACGCCGACGTGGACTCGCCGCTCATGGCGCAGGCCCTCGCGGACCTCGGGCCCGAGGGCGTGGCCAAGGCCAACGCGACCTTCACCGCCATCTCGACCCCGGGCTACCCCAACCACGGCGCCAACCAGGTGGCGTTCCGCACGAGGCCCAGCCAGGAATGGCTGGAGGACTTCTGGTCGCACGACATCCCCGCGCAGCCCGCCGCCCCCTACGGAGCCATCCTGGCGGACCCCCAGGTGCGGGCCAACGACTACGTGGTCGAGGTGGACGATCCGGAGCGGGGCAGGATCGTCCAGGCCGCCACCCCCTTCTCCACCGAGCCGCCCTCCCGGGTGAGCGGACCGGCGCCGATCCTCGGCCAGCACACCGACGAGGTGCGCTCAGCGCCCTGGGGGCCCGCCCCCGCCAGGCCGTCCGGCTCGCTCCCGTCGAGGACCCCCCTCGGCGGCCTGCGCGTCCTCGACCTGGGCAACTTCTTGGCCGGGCCACTCGGCCCCATGCTCCTGGCCGACCTCGGTGCGGAGGTCGTCAAGGTGGAGGCCACGACGGGGGACCAGATGCGCCGGGTCGAGCGGGTCTTCGCCGCGTGCCAACGAGGCAAGAAGGGCCTCGCCCTCGACTTGAAGTCGCCGGCGGCGCGCCAGGCCCTCGAGGGGCTCGTCCGATGGGCCGACGTGGTGCACCACAACGTCCGCATGCCGGCCGCGCACCGGCTGGGCCTCGACTACGAGTCCCTTCGTGCGATCAACCCCGACATCGTCTACTGCCACACCAGCTCGTACGGTCCCCGCGGGGACCGAGCGGACTGGCCCGGCTACGACCAGCTGTTCCAGGCCGCCGCTGGATGGGAGGTCCTGGGCGGTGGCGAGGGCAACCACCCGATGTGGTTCCGGTTCGGCTTCATGGACCACCTGTGCGCCATGGGTTCGGTCGTCGCCACCCTGCTGGCGGTGCTCGAACGCGATCGGACCGGGCGCGGCCAGCGCGTGACGGGGTCCCTCCTCGGCGGGGCCGTCCTGACCAACAGCGAGACCTTCCTCGGAGCGGGAGGACTCGCCGCCTCCGTCCCGCCCGTGAACCACGAGCAGACCGGCCTTTCCCCCGGCTACCGCCTCTACCGCTTGGCCGACGGCTGGATCGCCCTGTGCGCACGCGACGAGACCGAGCTCGCGTGGGCCTGCGCGGTCGCCGGGGCGGACGACCCTCTTCGGCTCGAGGAGGCCCTGGCCGGCCGGCGCTGTGGCGACACCCTCTCGGCGCTGGACGAGGCCGGCGTTCCTTGCGAACCGGTACGCCTCGACCAAGGTGACGCCTTCTTGGACGATCCGCTCAACCGGACCCTCGGCCTCGTCGCCTCCTACGACAACGCCGACTGGGGTGAGCTCGAGCAGGTCGGGGCCTTTTGGGACCTCGGCAACCTCGAGCTCGCGCTGGACCGGGCCCCACCCGCGCTCGGGGAGCACACGGTGGAGGTGCTCCGCGAGGTCGGCCTCGAAGATGCGGCGATCGACCGCATCCTCGCCGAGGGTGCGGCCCTGCAGTACGACCCGTCGCGGCCGGCCGGGCAGCTGCCCGGAGCCGGGTCGCCCGATCGCTTCGAGCTGGCTAGACGGCAGCACGCGCAACAGGGGTCGTCGGACGAGCCTGCGCCGGGCTCGAAGGAGGCCGCGCGATGAGCTCCCTGCTCGATGCCGGGTTTCCGGTCCTGCCCGAGCTGAACGATCGCAACCGTCACTTTTGGCAGGGTGGCCGGGACGGCAAGCTCGTCTTCCTGCGCTGCCAGGACTGCGGGTACTACCTGCACCCGCCCAGCCCGCTGTGCCCGAGGGACCGGTCCGCGCACCTGGCGCCCGAGGCGGTGAGCGGCCGTGGCGTGGTGGCGAGCTACACCATCAACCACCAGCGCTGGCTTCCGGGGCCCGAGCCCCCCTACGTCATCGGGCTGGTGGAGCTGATCGAGCAGGCCGGGCTCCGGCTCACGACCAACCTCGTGAACTTCGATCCCGACTCGGTCCGGATCGGTGCGGAGGTGCAGGTCGTCTTCGCCCATCGTGAGGACCCCAACGGGGACATCTGGCTGCCCTTCTTCGAGCCGGCCGCCGCAACGTCGGAGAGGTCGTCGTGAGCACCCGAGGACCGACCGTGAGCACCCGAGGACCGACCGTGAGCACCGAGGACACAGCAGAGCGGCGCTGCGCGATCACCGGGATCGGCCAGAGTGACGTCGGGCGACGGCTCCATCGGGATCCCCTGGTCCTCACGCTCGACGCCTGCCTGGCCGCCGTCGACGACGCGGGCCTCGGCCTCCAGGACATCGACGGCGTGTCGACCTACCCCGGGGCCATGATGCAGCCGAGGGGGTTCAACGGCGCAGGGGCCTACGACGTCATCGACGCGCTCCGGCTGGAGGTCGACTGGTACGACAGCGGCGTCGAGACCTCGGGCCAGCTCGGCTCGGTGATGAAGGCCTGCATGGCCGTCGGAGCCGGGATGGCGAACCACGTGCTGTGCTTCCGGTCCGTCTGGGAGGGCAGCGCCCAGGGCAGCGGGGGTCGCGCCAGCCTCATGGCCGCCAACCGGGATCCGAGCGGCCCCATCTACGCCGGGGGCATCAGCGAGTGGACCCTGCCGTTCGGATCGGCCTCCGCCGCCTGCTGGATCGCCATGTACGCCCAGGCCCACATGCACCGCTACGGCACCACCACCGAGCAGCTCGCCCAGATCGCGCTCAACGCGCTGGCGAAACGCCGTCGTCAACCCCAAGGCCGTCTACCGCGAACCACTCACGCTGGACGACTACCTGGCGGCGCGGATCATCACGACGCCGCTGCGGCTCTTCGACTGCGACGTGCCCTGCGACGGTGCGACCGCCTTCATCGTCTCCCGGCGCGAGCGTGCACTCGACCTCCGCAAGCCGCCGGTCTTCTTCGAGGCGATGGGTGCGGCCCTCCACGACCGCCCGAGCTGGGACCAGCTGCGCGACCTCACCCGGACCGTCGGCGCCGACGCCGCGGCCCAGATGTGGTCCCGCACGGCGCTCACGCCGGCCGACGTCGACATCGCCGAGCTCTACGACGGCTTCAGCTTCCTCACCCTGCTGTGGCTGGAGGCGCTCGGGCTCTGCCCGGTCGGCGAGAGTGGCGCCTTCGTCGAGGGCGGTGGGCGCATCGCACGCGACGGCGAGCTGCCCCTCAACACCCAGGGGGGTCAGCTGTCCGCCGGGCGGCTGCACGGCTACGGCTTCCTGCACGAGGCGGTCGTGCAGCTGCGCGGGGAGGGCGGAGACCGGCAGGTCGCCTCTCGCCCCAAGGTGGCCGCCGTGGCGGCGGGTGGCGGCAACACCTGCGGTTGCCTGCTGCTGCGGACGGGGGGCTGAGCCGGTGTCCGGCGAGCCCGAGGGCCGGGAGTTCTTCGACGTCGTCCTGCGGCAGCGGGCGTGCAGGCAGTTCGCCGAGCGAGAGGTCGGCGACGACCTGATCGAGCGCTGCCTCGAGGCCGCGGTCCACGCCCCGAGCGCGGAGAACCGCCAGCCGTGGGTCTTCGTCGTCGTGCGCGACCCCGCGCAGCGCGGCGCCGTCAACGACCTCACCCGGCGGGCGTGGCGGGGTGGTGGGCGGCAGCACTCGGAGGGCCGCCTGTCCGACGAGTTCTTCCGGGAGGTCGACCGGGGCGCCGAGGAGGGCTTGGCGACGGCACCTGTCCTGGTGGTGGTGTGCGGGGACTCCGAGCTCGGGCTCGAGACCACGTTGCCCGCCTCCGTGTTCCCCGCGACCCAGAACCTCCTGCTCGCAGCCGGGGCCCTGGGGCTCGGATCCGCCATGACGACGCTCGCCACCATCTACGCCGACGAGCTGCGGACCGTGCTCGGGCTGCCGGCGTCGGTGCGGCCCATGGCGGTGGTCCCGCTCGGCTGGCCCGCACGGCCCCTGGGACGGCCCCGGCGGCTGCCCCTCTCCGAGCGCGTCTACCGGGATCGCTACGGCCCGCCCTGGTGAGGTAGCGCCCGACGCACTCCTTCGGCGACAACTTGCCGATAGCGTGCGGGCTCGTGCCCTTCTTCGAGCCACTCCCCCCCGAACCTCCCCCAGGACCTCAACCGGGTGTATGGACGCCCCCCTCGTGGGACCGCCCCTCCGAGGGGACCCTGCCGGCGATCCTCCCTGTGGAGGCGGTCGCCCACCGGGGCGCCGAGGTCGCGGTCGCCGTCGAGTACCTCGGCGTGTACCCCGACGGCTTCACCGTCCACGTGGCGGTCCTTCCCGACCCGCACCGAGGATGGGAGATGCACCGCGTCCACGGCGGTGGAGGGCGACACCTACCCCGGGTCGGGGTGCGGTTCGCCGACGGGCGCATCGGAGGGAACCAGGCGGGCGTTCTACACGCGGGGAGCAGCGTGGAAAAGGACGAGCGTGGCCTCCCGACGGATCCCTTCGTCGCCTTCGGAGGCGGTGGAGGAGGCCCCCTGCAGGGATGGCGCCTGTGGCGCTGGGTCCATCCGCTGCCCCCCGACGGTCCGTTGGAGATCTTCGTGGGACTTCCGGCGGTGGGCCTGGAGGCCAGCGTCACCGTCGAGGGGGCGTCGGTCCGGGAGGCCGCTCGACGGGCGCGAGTGATCTGGAGCTAGAGGCGCCGGGGCGGGGGTCGAGGAACGGCCGCTCGTCTCCGGCGGAGCGCCCTCGGGGGTCGGGCGTCGGGGCGGACCGAGCGTCGTAGGCTCTGTCGCCATGCGGGTCTTGGTACTTGGGGCAGGTTTTGGTGGCCTGGAGCTCTCGGCGAGGCTGTCGGATCTCTTTGCCGACGACATCGAGGTCATCCTGATCGATCGGGGCGAGGGCTTCATCTTCGGGTTTTCCAAGCTCGACGTCATGTTCGGGAGGGCCCTTCCCGAAGCGGTCCTCCACCCCTACCGCGATCTCGAGAAGCCCGGGCTGCGCTTCGTGCAGGCGACCATCCACTCGATCGACCCCGAGACCAAGCGTGTCGAGACCGACGCGGGGACCTTCGAAGCCGATGTGCTGGTGGTGGCCCTGGGGGCCGACCTCGACCCGTCGGCGACACCCGGGCTGGTCGAGGCGGGGCACGAGTTCTACACCGTCCCGGGGGCGTTTTCCCTCCGCGACGTGCTGGCCGACTTCGACGGTGGCCGCGTGATCGTGGGCGTCACCTCGATCCCCTTCAAGTGCCCCCCCGCTCCGAGCGAGACCGCACTCTTGATGCACGACCATCTGACGCGGCTCGGGGTCCGGGCGGGCTCGGACATCTCGCTCGTCATGCCGCTCCCGGTGCCGATCCCGCCCTCGCCGGCGGCCTCGGAGGCCCTGCTCGCCGCCTTCGCCGAGCGGGGCATCAACTGGTGCCCCAACAGCCTGGTGAGCGGGCTCGACCCGGACCGCAAGGTGGCGGTCTTCCGCGACGGGGCCGAGATGCCCTACGACCTGTTCCTCGGCGTGCCGGCGCACAAGGTGCCCCCGGTCGTGGAGCGATCGGGGATGACGGTGGACGGCTGGGTGCCGGTCAACCCGATGACGCTCGAGACCGCCTATCCCGACGTGTACGCGGTCGGCGACGTCACGAGCGTGGGCACGCCCAAGGCGGGCGTCTTCGCCGAGGGCCAGGCCTCGGTGGTCTCGAGCCAGATCGCCTCGCGCCTACGGGCGGGCACCGAGACCGACACGTACGACGGTCACGGCATCTGCTACCTCGAATTCGGCGACGACCTGGTCGCGAGGGTCGACGTCACCTTCCTGAGCGGGGCCGCCCCGGTCGGCGACATCGAGGGCCCCTCCGAGGAGATCGCCCACGCCAAGCGCGAGTTCGGGAGCAGCCGCATCCTGAGCTGGTTCGGTCGGGACTGGACGCCCTGATCGTGCCGGCGACCGTGCCCGGCCCGCGGACGGGCGCGGTCCGGGTGCCTAGCCCGCGGCCGGTGCCTTGAGCTCGCCGACCCCGAAGGTCGTCATCATGGCGTCCTCGAGGTAGTCGGGACCCTCCGGCGTCCCGACGAACCAGCCGGTCGGGCACATCGTCAGGACCTCCACGAACGTGAAGCCCGCGCCGGCCAGCTGCAGCTCGAAGGCCCGACGGATCATCCGCTTGGTGCGGGCCACCATGCCGGGAGTGTTGACGGCACCGCGGGCCACGTAGGCCGAGCCCTCCAGCTGTGCGAGGAGACGCCCGACGTCGATCGGGTAACCGTGCAGTTCGGGGTCCCGCCCCTCGAGGCTCGTCTTGGTCCGCTGTCCCACGACGGTGGTGGCGGTGAGGTGGCCTCCCGTATCGCCGAAGACGCCGTTGTTGAAGAGCAGCGCCGTGATCCGCTCGCCACGGGCCGCCGCGTGGAGCACCTCGTGCAGTCCCTCGCTCACCATGTCGCCGTCGCCCTGGAGCGTGAGGACGGCGGTCTCCGGGAGCATCCGCTTGACGCCGGTCGCCACGGCCGGTGCCCTCCCGTGGAGGCACTGGAGGGAGTCGATGTCGCTCAGCTTCATCATCTGGGTGTAGCAACCGTGACCGGCGATCATCACCGCCCGGTGCGAGAGCTCGAGCTCGGTCAGCACCTCGAGCACGACCCGCCAGGCGACGGGATGGCCGCACCCCGGGCACAGCTCGTGCTCGGAGGACTGCAGGAGGTCCGGCTTGAAGGCGGCCACCTCGTGCGAGGGGCGTCCGGCGGTCGCGGGTGTGTCGACGCTCACGAGGCGCTCCTTCCGGTTGTGGCGGTCGTCGTCCGGGCCCGCTCACGGGGCGCACCGGACGGGCCCCCGTCACCGAGCGCCGCCAGCACCCGCCGGCGCAGCTCGCGTGCGTCGAGGAGGTCTCCCTGGCGCATGCCCGAGGCGTCCTGGGACACGCCGCCGATGGAGCGGATGACCGACCGATCGGCGGCGTACATGCGGACGTCGTCGACCATCTGGCCGGCGTTGAGCTCGTAGACGAGGACGTGCGAGCAGCCCCTGGTGGCCCGGGCGAGCGCGTCGCCGGGAAACGGCCACAAGGTGATCGGCCGGAAGGAGCCGATCCGCAGGCCCTCGGCGCGGAGCTCGTCGACGACGCGGTCGACGAACACGCCGGTCGTCCCGAAGGACACCACCAGGACCTCGGCGTCCTCCGTGCGATCGCTCTCGTGCCGAGCCTCGATCCGCTCGATCTCGGCGTACTTCTCCGCGATCGTCTCCCACGCGCGGCTCGGGCCCGGCCCGGGCGTGTTGGGCTTGCCGCGGGCCCACGTCCAGATCTGCCGGGCGCGGCCCGTCCCCGTCATCGTGCCGTCGAGCGCCCAGTCCTTCGGCGGCAACGGCCCGAACTCCCTCGGCTCGACGGCGATGCCCACGGAGGTGTGGGCGATGACGTAGTCGCCGTAGAGGATGACGGGCGTGCGGTAGAGGTCGGCCAGGTGGAAGAGCAACTGGGTGTGCTCGACCGCCTCCGGCACGTCTTTCGGGGCGAAGGCGATGGTCCGGTAGTCGCCCCAGCCCCCACCCCGGGTGGCCTGGAAGTAGTCCTGCTGACCCCTGGCCATGTTGAAGACCACGAGGGGCAGCTCGTTGAGCGCGAGCTCGGCGATGCCCTCCTGCATCAACGCCAGCCCCTGGCCGCAGGAGCCGGTGGCGGCCCGGTTCCCCGTCGCCGCCGCCCCCAGGGCCATGTTGATCGCCTCGATCTCGCTGTCGGCGTTGATGCAGACGCCGCCGGCGGCCGGCAGCTTGCGCGACATGTTCTCCAAGAGCTCGGTGAACGGGAGCATCGGGTACCCGGTGAAGAACCGGCATCCCGAGAAGATCGCGGCGTCGGCGACCGCCTCGCTGCCCTGCATGAGCCGGCGGCTCATGGCACCGCCACCGGATTCTCGGAGTGGCGCCTCATGGCACCACCGCGGCGTCCCACGCGGGGGCGGCCATCGCGGGCACGGCCCCGGCCCCGGCCCGGATGGCGCGCTCGTTGGCGGCCACGTGCTGGGTCCGATAGGAGGGTACGAGTTGGCGCATGGCGTCCGTGACCTGGTCCAGGCCGACGATACCGGTGAGGGCGACGAACGCTCCGAGGAGCACGAACCCGGCGCCCATGACGCTCCCGAGCTCCGACGCCATGGACGTCGCGGGCACCCCGAAGACCCGGGCCTCGTCGACGTCGACGGACGCGTCGAAGAGCGACGAGTTGACGACGACGACGGCACCCGGTCGGAGGTTGGGCTCGATCGTCGACCAGTAGGACGGGTCCATGACGTAGGCGGACCAGGCGGAGGACGCGACGGGCAGCGCCCGGAGCGGGCCGTCGCCGATCGTGAGCTCGGCGTTGGTCATCCCCCCTCGCATGCCCCCGCCGTAGCGCGGGACGAGGAGGACCTGGCGGCCCTCGCCGATCGCCGCCATGGCGAGTGCCTTGGAGGCGATCTGGACGCCCTGCCCGCCGATTCCCGTGAAGAGCACCTCGCGTTCCATCCCGGTCCAGCCTCCTACGATCCGCTCGCAACTGCCAGTGCGCTCGCCAGCTTGACCCGCTGGACCTGGCCCGTGGCGGCCGTGCGGGGCAGGCGGTCGACCACGGCCACCCGGCGGGGATGCTTGAACGCCGACAGGCGCGACCCGATGTGGGCGCGCAGGTCGTCGACGGCCGGAGGGCTCGTCCCGACGGCCAACACGACCACTGCGCAGACGATCTCGCCCCACTGGGCGTCGGGCACGCCGATGACCGCCAGCTCCGCGAGGCCGGGATACCCCGCGAGGGCCTCTTCGACCTCGACCGGAGCGACCGACTCCCCGCCCGAGCGAATGATCTCCTTTTTGCGGCCGACGATGTAGAGGTACCCCTCGTCGTCTCGCTCGGCCAGGTCCCCGGTGTGGTACCAGCCGCCGGCGAGTGCCTGCGCCGTCTCCTCGGGCAGCTCGAAGTAGCCGGTCATCAGCCGGTCGGTGGCGATCAACAGCTCGCCGTCGTCGGCCAGGTCCGCCCGGACACCGGGGATCGGGAGGCCGACGCTCCCGGGTCGGCGGAACAGCTCGGGGTCGGGCAGGCCCACGGCGCGAGCGGTCTCGGTCGACCCGTAGTTGACCGTGGTGCGGGCACCGGGGAAGCGGCTCTTGATCTCGGCCAGCAGCTCGACGGTCACCTGGGACGTGCCCGTCAGGGCCCATTCGATGCTGCGCGTGTCCGCAGGACGGGCGCTGTCGAGGATGCGGCGCCAGACGGCGGGGATGCAGTAGAGCGTGCCCGCCGACCAACGCTCGATGGCCTCGAGCAGCTCGTCGGCGTCGGCGCGCCGCACGAGGTGAGCTGCGTGGTGCGCGGACCACGCCATCATCGAGAAGTTCCACCCGGCCATGTGGAAGAGCGGGAACATGACCACCTCGCCCGCGCCACCGGAGGTGCTGTGTGCGGCCGCGCCGGCGTGGGTCCGCAGCCAGGTCGCCCGCTGCGAGACCATGACGCCCTTGGGGCGGCCGGTGCTGCCGCTCGTGAGGAAGATCGTGAAGACGTCGTCCTCGGCGGGAAGCGGGACCGGCGGGGCGTCCGGCGATGCCCCGCTCGCCAGCTCCGCGAGGTCGTACCCGGGCCAGCGGCCCGTCGCCCCGACCGTCGCGACCGGCAGGTCCAGGCCCGCCGCCAGCTGCTCGGCGCGCTCGGCGTGGGCCGGGTCGACGATGAGGAGCCGGGGGTGCAGGTACTCGAGGACTGCCGTGGCCTCCTCGTCGGAGTACGCCGGGTTGAGCGGGGCGAACGCCGCGCCGAGGCGCCCCAGACCGAAGTAGAGGGCGGGACCGTCGAGCGAGATGTCCGACCACCACGACACGGTGTCGCCGGGGACCACGCCGAGACCGAGGAGCGCGTTGGCCGTCCGGTAGGCGCGATCCCTCATCTGGCCGAAGGTCATCGCCGAATCGCCGAGGGTCACCGCCGTGCGGCCCGGCGAGGCAGCGGCGGCGCAGGTCAGGACGTCATCGACCACCAGCGGCATGGGCGTCGTCCCCCCTCGTCTCGTCGCAGCCGTCGTGGCGCGCCCAAAACGGCATCGTGCGCCCCCTTGACGCCGGCCCCTCGAGGCCGGCAACGTCCACCGTAACGCGACCGCCGCAACTCCCTCACACCCCGCTCCGATAGCCTCCCGATCGTTCCCGGGCCGGTCGCGACCGGACCGGTCGTGTCCCGGTCGTCGGACCGGTCGTCCTTGGAAGGGAGCAGGCGCCGTGGTCACCCAAGCCGCGCCGGGAGAAAACGAGGCGGACCGGGCGGCGGTCCGAGGCTCGGCGAGCCGGTGGCGGCTGCGCCAGCCGGCGGAGAACCTCGAGAGGGCCTGGCGCGCGGCCGGCCTCTGGAGCGAGGAGACCCTCGGATCGACGATCGACGATCGCCTGTCGCGCTACTCGGACCGGCCGTTCACCTTCCGGTCCGAGGCCCGACCGTGGCGTGGCACCTACGGCGAGATCCGGAGCCTGGCCCTCCGGGCCGCCGAGGGTCTCGCCAAGCGGGGGGTCAGGAGCGGCGACATCGTCGCCTTCCAGCTACCCAACTGGGTGGAGGCCGCCGTCACCTTCTACGCCGTGACCTACCTCGACGCCCTCATCGTGCCGATCGTGCACACCTACGGCCCGAAGGAGGTCGCCTACATCCTGGATCGCACCGAGGTGGACGTCTTCGTGACGGCGGACCGTTTCGGTCACACCGACTACCTCGACCAGCTGGCCGCCGTCCGTTCCGACGTCTCGGGCCTCGAGCACGTGCTCGTGGTGGGTGACGGTCCCTTGCCCGCCGGCACGGAGCCGTTCGCCGCGCTGCTCGACTCCCCCGAGCTCGCCCGACCGGACTGGGGCGACCCCGCCGGCCCGGTCCTCGTGGCCTACACCTCCGGCACGACGTCGGACCCCAAGGGGGTCGTCCACTGCGACCGGACGCTCCTCGCCGAGGTCGGGCACCAGTCGCTGATGCAGAGCTCCCGCAACCGGGGCGAGTCCCGCCCCTCCCTGGTGGGTGCCCCGCTCGGCCATGCCGGCGGGATGTACTCGACGCTCCTGACCCCGCTCATGGCGGGACGCCCGGTGCACCTCATCGACCGTTGGGATCCGGGCGCGGTGCTGGCGGCCATGCTCGAGGACGGACTTTCGTCCGGGGCCGGTGTCACCTTCTTCTTGACCTCGCTCCTCGACCATCCCGACTGCACGCCCGAGCACCACGCCCTGATCGGATCCGCGGGCATGGGCGGTGCGCCGGTCCCACCCGCCGTGAGCGACCGTGCGGAGGAGCTCGGCATCGCCGTGTTCCGCTCCTACGGCTCGACCGAGCACCCCTCGATCACGGGAAGCTGGGGGGACGACCCTGCGGACAAGTGCAAGTACACCGACGGGCGGGCGCTGCCGGGCGTCGACCTCCGCCTGGTGGACGACCTCGGGAGCGACGTCGGCGCCGGCGAGCCCGGGGAGATCTGGAGCCGGGGCCCGGACCAGTTCCTCGGCTACACCGATCCCTCCCTCACCGACGACGCCCTCGACGCCGAGGGATGGTTCGCCACCGGCGACATCGGGCAGGCCGACGACCAGGGCTACATCTCGATCGTCGACCGCAAGAAGGACATCATCATCCGCGGCGGCGAGAACGTGAGCGCGCTCGAGGTCGAGGAGCTCCTGCTGCGCATGCCGGGCGTCCAAGAGGCCGCCGTCGTGGCGGCGCCCGATCCCCGGCTCGGCGAGCACGGGTGCGCCTTCGTCCGCGTCGCGGACGGAGCAGCCGACGGGGAGGCGCCGAGCATGGCGAAGATGCAGTCGCACCTCCTGGCTTCGGGGCTCGGCCGGCAGAAGTGGCCCGAAGAGCTCCGGGTCGTGGAGGACTTCCCGCGCACGCCGTCGGGAAAGGTGCGGAAGACGGACCTGCGCCAGCAGCTACGGGCGGAGGCCGCCAAGTGACCGTTGCGGCCGCGTGACCGGACGGGGAACCCGCCGGGCGATGGCGCTCAGACGAACATGTCGGCCGAGATTCGGGTCACCTCGACCACGACGTCCGCCGGCAGGCCGGCCCGCTGGGCGGCGGCGCGGATGGCATCCGGAGACGGTGCCTCGTAGAGGCAGTACGACTGCCGACGATCGGCGCTCAGGAAGGAGTACAGCCAGCGCACCCCCTCGGACGCGTTGACCTCCTCGATCAGCTGCGCGTCGTCCGCCGTGAGGTCGATCTGCTCGGCGAAGTTCCGCTCGATCACGTACCAGGGCACGTCTCAAGCGTAGCCCTTCAGCTCTCCGCCAGGCCGTGGCGGTAGGCGTAGGCGGTCGCCTCGGTCCGGTTCGCGCAGCCGGTCTTGCGCAGGATGCTGCGGACGTGGTTGGCGGCGGTGTTCTCGCTGATGTGGAGGGCGGCACCGATCTCCCGGTTGGAGCGGCCCCGTGCGACGAGACGCAGCACGTCTCCCTCGCGACCCGACAGCTTGTCGGGGAGGCGGACGGCGGTCGGCTCCTTCCTCCCGAGCGACTGGAGCCGGCCTTGGAGGGTCGGCATGCCGACGGACTCCGCCAAGGCCATGGCCTCGGAGAGGAGGGGCTCGGCGCGAGCCGGCTCGCCCTGTCGCTTCAGCGCCCGCCCGTACTCGTAGCAGCCGTGGGCGACCCACGTGCGCGCCCCCATCGACCGGTCCAGCTCGAGCGCAGCCTCGAAGTGCGCGCTCGCGACGTCGTAGTCGCCGAGCGTGGCCGCCAGCATCCCGAGGTACCGGTCGGCGGCGCCGTAGCACCCCACGCCGTGCCCGATCATGATCAACCCGCCCGAGAGCGGTGCCAGCTCCGGATAGAGGAGCTCGGCCATCCCCTCGTGCCCCGCGGCGGCACTCGCCTCGGTGAGGTAGGTGAGGGCTGCGAGCCAGAGCGAGGCGCGGAGGCCTTCGAGACCCTCGCGGCACATCTCGTCGAGCTCGGACCGGACCTCCTCGTCCATGCCGAGCTCGGCCAGCAGCGTCACCCAGCCCGGCCGCCACGAGCTCGCGCCCTCCCCCCTCGCCAGGATCGCCACCACGGGCGCCAGCTCGCCGAGCCGTCCCTGCTCGCGGCGAACACCGAACATCTGGATCCCGTAGATCCCCGAGGCGTCGCGCCCGGTGAGCAAGCTGCCCCATTCCCGTGAGCGCTCGGCTGCGGACTCCGCCGCGTCCAGGTGCCCGGTCAGCAGGGAGAGCGCCGACGAGTAGTGCTCGGCGACGTGGAGCATGAAGGGCTGCCTCGTACGCCGGGCGCTCTCCTGGACGGCCGCCTGCTCGCGCTTGGCGGCTTCGATGTCCCCCATCACCATGAGCGTGCAGATGCGCCACTCCGCGGCGTGGGCCTCGAGCTCGACGTCTCCCAGCCCGGCCGCCAGCTCCCGACCCTCGTCGAGCATCGCCAGCACCTCGGGGCGGGGGAGGTCCGACCAGTAGGCGCGGACGAGGACGTTCGCCAGGCCCCGGCGATCCTCCAGGCGCCGGGCCATCCGGACCGCTTCGTCTCGAGGACCCGCGGCGCGCTCGTGGTCGCCCAGCTCCATGTCGAGGGTGCGGGCGAATCCCGCCAGCACCCCCACCCGGAGGGAAGAGTCCTCCTCGGGGAGGTTGACGAGCGCCTCCTCGAGGATGGCGACGGCCCCCTCCCCCCGCAGGCCCGGGCGCCAGCAGGTGTTCTCGAATCCGATGGCGGCGCGGGCGAAGATCTCGGCGTCGCCCACCCCGCGCGCGATCTCGGCGGCCTCGCGAAATGCGGCCAGCGAACGCAGCGAGTCCCCGGCGCGGTCGAGCTCCGTGCCGAGCGAGACCTGCACCTCGGCACGGCGGCGCTCGTCGTCGATCCCGAGACGCACCGCCGTCTCGAGCCGTTTGACCGCCTCCCCGTGGTCCAGCGCGCCGGCGGCCGCCGCGGCGGCCGCGATGTTGTAGTCGACGGCCCGGTCGCGGCGTCCGATGGGGATCGCCTGCGTGTAGTGGTAGGCGAGCTCGGCGAGGACCCGGCTCCCCCCGGTCCCGGCGGTCGCCTCGAGGGCCTTGGCCACCCGCAGGTGCAGCTCCGCCCTCCGGAGCGCGCTCAGCTGGTCGTAGAGGGCCAGGCGGACCAGCTCGTGGGTGAACCGGTAGGCGATCGTCTCCGACGGGACCTCCTCGATCATGCCGATGGCCACGGCCGCCTCGAGCGCGCCGCCCATGTCGGTCCCCGGCGCCGCGGCGTCGGCGATCACCCCGAGGGAGATCTCGGCGCCGACCGTGGCCGCCAGCTCGAGCATGTCCCGCGTGGCCGGGTCGAGGCGCAGGGCGCGCTGGTTGACCACCTCTCGCACGCCCTCCGGCGCCGCGATCTCCTGCAGTGACAGGAGCAGCTGCACGGTCCCGCCCTCGGCGCTGGTCCAACCGGACTCGTCCAGGTTGCGCCAGAGCTCGCAGAGCAAGAAGGCGTTGCCCTCGGTGAGCTTGTGCAGGGAGGCGACGAGCTCCGGGTCGACGGCGTCGGCCTCCCCTCCGCTCGACCGCTGGACGAATTCCGCCACGTCCTCCTCGTTCAGGCCCTCGAGGCCGATCCGCACGACGTCGTCGGAGCGACGGAGGTCGGCGAGGGCGTCGGCCAGCTCGGCGGGCACGTCCGCGTCGTTGTCACGGAAGGTCGCCAGCACCAGCAGACGGGGATTGCCGTGGGCCTTCGCGAGATGTCGCAGGAGCATGAGCGTCGGCGTGTCGGCCCAATGGCAGTCCTCGACGACGAGCAGGACGGGCTGGCGATCCCCCACCCGCACAAAGAGGTCGCCGACCGCGGAGTGGAGCCGGTGCCGCTCGGTGTCGGGGTCCGCGGCCACCGGCGGGGGCAGCTCCCCCACGTGGGGTTCGAGGTCGAGCAGTCGAGCAAGCTCGCCGCCCGACGGGCCGAGCGCGGCCCGGAGAACGGCCGGGTCGGTCACCCGGACGAGCTGCTCCAGCGCCTCGACGAACGGTCGGAACGGCGTGGGCACGACGGCGTCACAGGCCCCGTGGAGGACGAGCACGCCGTGGCCGGCCACACTCTGCGCGAACTCCTTGACCAGCCGGCTCTTGCCCGAGCCCGGCTCACCGCCGACCAGCACGACGCGCTGGCCCGCGTCGGGCGAGCGGGGCAGCAGCTCCCCGAGGATCTCCAACTCCCTCGAACGACCGACAAAGGGGGTGAGCGCCACGTGGCGGAGGGGACCGGGAAGCGGTGGACGTTCCATGGACTAGTCAAATCTGATCATCGCACATGCTCCATGGAGGTCATATGGAGACGAAAAAAACAGTCTGACCTGGTCATGACACCAGAAGCGGGCGGTCTTACCCTCCCTGTGAGAGCCAAGGAAGAGGAGCAAAGCCATGAGCCCCCAGACCAATGCCATAGACGCCGCACGCCGCGAGCTCGGCGCCTCCCTCGACGGGGAGCTGATCGGACCGGCGGACGACGCCTACGACAGCTCCAGGTCCGTCTACAACGCCATGATCGACCGCTATCCGGCCCTGATCGCTCGCTGCGCGTCGGAGAACGACGTGTCCGCGATGGTGACCTTCGCCCGCCGCCACGATCTGCCGATCGCCGTGCGGGGCGGCGGCCACAACGGGGCCGGGCTCGGCGTCTGCGACGACGGCGTGGTGATCGACCTCTCACCCCTCGACTCGGTCGAGGTCGACGGCGGCACCCGCAAGGTCCGCGCCGGCGGGGGATGCACGCTGTCGCAGGTCGACGCAACCACCTACGAAAGCGGCCTCGCGGTGCCCGCAGGCATCATCTCGACGACGGGCATCGGCGGCCTGACCCTCGGGGGCGGCATCGGGCACCTCACGCGGAAGGCCGGCCTGACGATCGACAACCTGATCGAGGCCCGAGTGGTCCTGGCGGACGGCACGAGCGTGACGGCCAACGAGGACGAGAACCCCGATCTCTTCTGGGCGCTGCGCGGCGGCGGCGGCAACTTCGGCGTCGTCACCTCGTTCACCTTCCGCGCCCACCCCGTCTCGATCGTGCAGGCGGGCCCGACCTTCTGGCCGATCGAGCACGCCCCCGAGGTCATGCGCTGGTACCGGGAATTCCTGCCGTCGGCCGGTCGCGACCTCAACGGCTTCTTCGCCTTCCTCACGATCCCGCCGGCACCCATGTTCCCCGAGGAGCTGCACATGCGGCAGGTGTGCGGGGTCGTCTGGTGCCACACCGGCGACGAGCAAGAGGCCGCCCGAGACCTGTCCGCCGTGCAAACCGTGGGCACGCCGCTGCTGCACGGCGTGGGTCCGGCGCCGTTCCCGGCGGTCCAGTCCCTCTTCGACCCGATCTACCCGCCGGGCCACCAGTGGTACTGGCGTGCGGACTTCGTGAACGAATTGTCCGACGATGCGATCGCCGCCCACGAGGCGTGGGGCAGCAAGCTGCCGACGCCGCAGTCGACGGTGCACCTGTACCCGATCGACGGCGCCGCGCACGACGTCGGGACCGCCGACACGCCCTGGGCCTACCGAGAGGCGACCTGGGCAGAGGTCATCGTCGGGGTGGACCCCGATCCGGAGAACGCCGGGCTCGTGCGGGACTGGACGGTCGATTACTGGGAGGCCACCCACCCGTATTCGGCGGGAGGCGCCTACGTCAACTTCATGATGGACGAGGGCCACGAGCGGGTGCGCGCCACCTACCGGGGCAATTACGACCGGCTGTCGCAGGTCAAGGCGGCCTACGACCCCGACAACGTGTTCCACTTCAACCAGAACATCGAGCCCAGGGTCCCCGCCTGAGCTCGGCGGCGCATCAGCGGGGGAGCCCGAGGATCCGGTCGCCGATCACGGTCCGCTGGATCTCCGAGGTGCCCCCCGCGATGCTCGCCGCCCGCGACCAGAGCCACTGGCGCTGCCACTTGCCGCCCATCGGATTGGCGGTGGCGTCGATCCACAGGGGCGCCGCGGAACCAACCACCTTCAAGGCGGCGTCGGAGAGGCTCTGGGTCATGTCCGTCCACATCAGCTTGGACACGCTCGACTCGGGCCCGAGCTCCCGGCCCTTGCCGAGCTCGGAGAGGGTGCGCAGGTTCTGGAGCCGCAGCAGGCGCAGCTTGACCACCGCGGCGGCCAGGGCGTCGGACACCTCGGGATCGTCGAGGGTCCCGAGGTCGGCGGCGAGGGAGTAGAGCTCCTCGACGTAGACCTCGTGCACCACCTGCTCCTTGAAGGGAAAGGTCCCCCGCTCGTGGGCGAGGGTCGTGTTGGCGACCGACCATCCGTGGTGCAGCTCGCCCACCAGGGAGTCCTGCGGGACGAAGACTTCGTCGAAGAAGACCTCGTTGAATTCCGACTCGCCCGTCATGGTGACGAGCGGTCGGATCTCGATCCCGGGGGCCGTCATGTCCACCACGAGGTAGGAGAGGCCCTTGTGCTTGGAAGCCTCGGGGTCGGTGCGGACGAGGGCGATCCCCCACCGCGGCGAACTGCGCGTAGCTGGTCCAGACCTTCTGGCCTTGGAGGACCCAGCCTTCGTCCACCCTGAGGGCCCGGGTGCCGAGCGACGCCAGGTCGGACCCGGCGCCCGGCTCGCTGAACAGCTGGCACCAGATGTCCTGGGCGTCGAGGATCCTCGGGAGCCAACGGGTCTTCTGCTCCTCGGTGCCGTGGACCAGCAGGGTCGGTCCCACGTGGTTGATGCCGTTGCGGTTGACCGGCTGGGGAGCCTTGGAGCGCGCGTACTCCATGTGGAAGACCGCGAGCTGCAGGGGGGTGGCACCGCGCCCCCCGTAGCGCTCGGGCCAGTGGACGCCGATCCAGCGGTCCGCGGCCATCCGCGCCTGCCACCGACGTCCCCACTCGAATTCCTCCTCGAGCGACGAGAAGGCCGGCGTCGGCTCCACGTTGGCGGCCAGCCATGCCCGCAGCTCGTCCCGGAAGACCAGCTCGTCTTCGCTCAGCGAGAGGTCCACCTCGGCTCCCTTCGATCCTCTAGCCGCGCCGGCCGTCGGCTTCGGGCACGCCGCACCGTGCCGCCGCTCGGGCCTTCAGGGCACCGCGATCGGGCTTGCCTGCGGCCAGGAGCGGCAGCTCGTCGACCTGGAACACGACCTCGGGGGTCTTGAACCGGGCGACGCCGAGCTCGGCGAACCAGCGGCGGCATTCGTCGACGTCGAGGGTCTGGCGGCCGACGACGAAGGCGGCGACGCGCTCGCCCAGACGCTCGTCGGGGCACCCGACCACCACGGCCTGCGAGACGGCGGGATGCAGCTCGAGCGCCCGCTCCACCTCGGCCGAGGAGATGTTCTCGCCCCCGCGGATGATCAGCTCCTTCAAGCGGCCCGTGATCCGGAGCCACCCGTCGGCGTCGACCACGCCCAGGTCTCCGCTGCGGTACCAGCCTCGCCGCACGGCGGCCGCCGTGTCCTCGGGATCCCCGTAGCCGACGAAGAGCTCCGGCCCACGTATCCAGATCTCCCCGGGCACGCCAGGGGGCCGGCGGCGACCGGTCGAGGGGTCGACGGCCCGGATCTCGGCCTGGCCCACCGCCCGGCCGTCGGTGTCCCGGCACCGCTCCTGCGGGTCGTCGTTGGTGCACGTGGACACCGTCGGCGCCTCGGTCGAGCCGTAGCTGCGCTTGACGATCGCACCGAGGCCCTGGTGCGCCGCCTCGATGAACTCGGGGGTGACGCCCATCATCCCCGACGACACCACGCGGAGGCTCTCGACCCTCGAGCCGGCGAACCCGGGCACGTCCATGAGGGCGCTGAACATGGCCGGCGGTCCGATCATGAAGCTGATCCCCTCGTCCTCGATCAGGCGGAGGCCCCGCTCGACGTCCCATCGCTCCATGAGGACGGCGCGCATGCCCGCCATACCAGGGACGAGCACCGCGTTGAGCAGGCCGGAGACGTGGGCCAGCGGCGCGGGCATCAAGACGGCGTCGGTGCCGCCGAGGCCGTGGACGCCGGTCATGGTGAGCGCCTTGTGCACCAGGCCCCGGTGGGTGTGCAGCACCGCCTTCGGTCGGCCCGTCGACCCCGAGGTGAAGATCACGACGGCCAGGTCGGAGGGGCGGCTCGCGCTCTCCGACACCGGCTCGTCGCGGCACAGCTCGAGAAAGGCCTCGTCTCCCCGACCGTCACGGGTGCGTGCGGCAATGACCCCGGCCCGCTCCCCGAGCGGGAGGCCGGGACCGGAGAACGTCACCGCGGGGTCGAGCACCTCGAGCAGCTCTGCGACCTCGCGGAGCCGACCTGATGGTGGATCGGCGCGGCGACGGCGCCGCAACGCCAGCAGGCCCGGTAGAGGACGAGGGCCTCCCACCAGTTGGGGAGCTGCCAGGACACGACGTCCCTGCGGCGCACGCCGAGGCGTCGGAGGCCGCCCGCCAAGCCCGCCACCAACCGTTCCAGCTCCTGGGCGTCGATGCGCCGCGCGCCGTCGACGACCGCCGGTCCCTTTTGCACCGGCCGCGCACGGATCGCCGCGTCGAGCGTCGGGACGTCCCACGCTCCCCCCGGCCGCAGGTAGCGCGTCGCGGCCGGCGCGCGGTAGGTGGGTCGGAGCTTCATCGGGAGCCCGATGGTACCCTCCGTCCGGTTTCCCGCCCGGGTCCACCCGGCGTCGGGCACCCGGGATCGGGCGAGCCGGAGCGGCCGGCGCGCGAGAGGGGGAGGGGGCTCACCGTGGCGCCAGCCGTGCCGTCACGCATCGGTGGTCTGCTGCTCGGGATCACCACGCCGGCGATGACGCTCCTGCCCGAGCGTCACGCCGCCTGGGAGGAGTCGGCCACCATCGAGGACGTGGCGGAGGTGGCGAGGGCCGCCGACCGCCTCGGGTACCACCACCTCACCTGCAGCGAGCACGTCGTCATCCCGACCGACGTCGCCGCCGTCCGGGGCGCCCGCTACTGGGACCCCCTCGCCACCTTCGGCTACCTCGCGGCGGTGACCGAGCGCATCCGGCTCACGACCAACGTGCTCGTGCTCGGCTACCACCACCCCCTCGAGATCGCCAAGCGCTACGGCACCCTCGACCGGGTGAGCGGGGGTCGGCTCGTCCTCGGGCTCGGGGTGGGCTCGCTGCGGGAGGAATTCGACCTGCTGGGCGTGCCCTTCGAGGACCGGGGACCCCGTGCCGACGACGCGCTCCGGGCCCTCCGGGCCTCCCTCGGCGAGCGCCTTCCCTCCTACGACGGTCCCTACTACCGGTTCTCGGGCATGGTGGTCGACCCGTGGGCGCAGCAGGAGTCCGTCCCACTGTGGATCGGCGGTCGGACCGGGAGGAGCCTGCGCCGGGCGGTCGAGCTCGGCGACGGTTGGATGCCCTTCGGGCTGAGCGCCACGGAGCTCGGCGCGCTCGTGGCGAGGGCCAAGGAAACGGCGGCCTGGCAGGCTCGGCGCCAGCCCCTGGAGGTGGTGCTGCCGAACGGGCGCCCGGCCGATCCCGTCGGGGATCCCCAGGGTGCGGGCCGCAGCGTCGAGCGGCTCGTCGACGCAGGGGCGACCGCGCTCCAGCTGGGCTTCGTGCACCACAGCGTGCCCCACTACGTCGAGCAGCTCGAGGCGATGGTCGAGGTGGTCCGGAGCCGGGGTGGAGCGGCCCGCTGAGGTGACCGAGCTCCCGCACCCCGTGCCCGACACGCTGAGCCAGTTCTACTGGGACGGCGCACGCCGTGGCGAGCTGATGTGCCTTCGCTGCAGCCGATGCGCGCGGTTCCACCATCCACCGGAGGTCGCCTGCCCATACTGCGGCGGCACCTCCCTCCGGGAGGAGGCGCTGAGCGGCAGGGGCGTCGTCTTTGCGTCCACCGTGGTCCGACAACCCTTCGACCAGGCGTTCGTCGCACAGGTCCCCTACGTGGTCGCATTGATCGAGTTGGCCGAGCAGCCCGGACTACGGATCCTCGCCAACGTGCGTGGAGCACAGAGCGAGCCACCGCGCCCGGGGACTCCGGTCCGAGCGGAGTTCGAAGACCGCGCGGGGTGGTCTCTCCCCCAGTTCGTCGTGGATGTCTCGTGAGCCGCCTGAGCCGGGACGTGGCCGTCGTGGGTGTGGGGTACTCGCCGATCACACGGGACGGTGCTCCCGATGTCCGGTCACTGACGTCCGCGGCCTGCCGAGATGCGATCGAAGATGCGGGCATTCCCGCCACCGACATCGATGGCATCGTCGAATACCAGTTCGGATTCGGTGACTCTCCCTCGGCAATCGGCGCACAACGACTGCTCGGTATCCCGAACGTCAAGATGTTCAACGACATCATGGGAACCGGACCGTCGGGATTGGCCAGTGCCCTCGATGGAGCCATGGCGGTGGCTTCCGGAGTGTGCGACACCGTCCTCGTCTTCCGCACCATCAACCGAAGCTCGGGGCACACCGGTGCACTCCGAACGGGTCCGGCGCAAGCCACGGGGGCTCTTCAGTTCTCCGCTCCCTACGGGTACGGAGGAGGCATCATCCTGGCGATGGCGATGCGCAAGCAACGTCGCGTCGCAGAGCTCGGCGGCTCCTACGAGGACTACGGGGAGATCGCCCTCAATGCCCGTCGCTGGGCGGCGTCGAACGACCGTGCGGTCCTCCGCGAGCCGCTCACGATGGACGACTACCTGGGGTCGCGACCCGTCGCCGACCCTCTCTTGCTCCTTGATTGCGACTATCCCGTGAACGGCGCGGTCGCCGCCGTGATGACCACGCTCGAGCGCGCCGCCGATCTGCGGCAACGCCCCGTGGTCGTCGATTCGCTGGCCTACGGGACGGGATCCAATCCCGACTGGCTCTACGGCGACGATTTCCTCTTCGGCGGGACCCTGGAGTGCGCCCGACACCTGTGGTCGGATGCATCCGTCGGCCCCGCCGACGTCGACGTCGCGGAGCTCTACGACGGCTTCACCCACATCACGATCTCGTGGATCGAAGCTCTCGGGTTCTGCGGGGTGGGCGAGTTCCACGACTGGGTCGACGGTGGACGCCGCATCGGACCCGGGGGTCCGTTGGCCCTCAACACCCACGGCGGGCAGCTCGCCGAGGGGCGTTTGCACGGGCTGTCCTTCCTCACCGAGGCGGTTCTGCAATTGCGCGGGCAGTGCGGGGACCGCCAGGTCGCCGACGCCCAGGTTGCGGTGGTCGCCAACGCCCACGGACCTCAGGCGGGCGCAATGGTTCTGGTCACCCCGTAAGGGGAGAACGGAGTGGGCTCAATGGGACCGCTGGGCCGGATCCGCCGCCGAAGGTATCCGCCAAAAGGGGATCGTCCTGCTTGGGGGCAGGTCTCACATCCGTTACCTCCCTACGCACCTTTGTGCTCGTCAGACGCCCTCCCTACGGGAAGCGGATTCCTTGCCCGAATTTTGGCAGTCTCGAGCGATCACACGAGCCGGCATTCCCAGCCTCCGTTGCGGGATGATGGCCTAGTCTCACGCCTCGAGGCGACGATCCGTCGGTGTACGAACGGGGATGAGAGTGAAGGACGTCCTAGGGGACCATCGTCAAGCCTGTGACGGCTTCACCGGCGCGGTGCATTCCGCCAGGGGCCGTTGGGGCGCCTCGTCGCCCTGCACCGAGTGGGACGCACGTGGTGTCCTCGAGCACGTCATCGGGTTCCATGACGTGCTCGTTCTGCGGCCGCTCGGCGCCAAGCCCGTCCGACCCAAGGACGACCCAGAAGCGCGATGGACCGTGACGGTCCACGCACTGTTCGATGCGCTGTCACGTCCCGGAGTACTCGGCACAGAGCGGGAATCCCTAGTTGGAGTGCTGACGACGGACGTTCTCATACACACGTGGGATCTGAGGAAGGCGATCGGGCTTGACGTGACACTCGACCCACGTCTGTGCCAGATCGGCTTGGACCGAGCCCGGGCGAACCGGGACCAGTTCGAGAAATCGGAGATGTTCGCTCCTGCGGTTCCCGTACCGGAGGATGCGAGCGTTCAAGACCGCCTGTTGGGGTTCTTCGGTCGCGATCCCCATTGGTCTCCGGCAGCACGGTGAGCGTGCACGCCTGGAGCCCAGCTTCCGGTCACAGCCAGCGCAATTACCCCCCCTGAATCGCCTCCTGGGTACAAGCTCCAGTCTGGGTGGCCTCTCGAGCCGGCGGGTGCTCCTGCCGTCCCAGCAAGTGTGTGGTCACCGCGAGGTGACCACACACTGCCCGCAGGGCGCCCCTGCAGAGGCTGCATCGCTCGCGAAACCGGCGGTTACCATCGGAAATCCACTCTCTGATCGATACCGAGGAAGGGGAGCCCTGTGAGCTCAACGCCCCGATTGGCGATGATCATCGGATCCACCCGTCCCACCCGCTTCGCGGACAAGCCGGCAGAATGGCTTCTCAACCACGCCTCGCACCGTGACGATCTCACACTTGAGAAACTCGACCTACGAGATTTCGACCTGCCCTTCTTCGCAGAGGTAGGCACCAATCTGCACGTTCCAAGCCAGGACCCGAGAGTGCTCGCTTGGCAGGAGGCCATCCGTCCTTTTGACGGATATGTCTTCATCGTTGCCGAGTACAACCATTCGGTCACCGCCGCCCTGAAGAATGCCCTTGACCAGGCGTACAAGGAGTGGGTGCGCAAACCGTTCTCCGCGCTCGGTTACGGAAGCACCGGAGGCGCTCGAGCGATCGAACACCTGCGTGGCATCGGGATTGAGCTCCAAATGGTGCCCTCGAAGTTCAGTGCACACATAGGTGGTGGCGAGATATTCAAGGTCCACCCCGCAGGAGGCAACGCACCGATGAGCGAGATCGAGGAGGCGATCAAGCCTTCGGTCGACGCCATGCTCAATGACCTCGTGTGGTGGGCCAATGTGCTCAGTGCTGCCCGCCAATCCGTGTGAACAAACGGTTCGCCCCTTGTCCGGGTAAACAGGGCTGCCACACGGCAAGAGCCACGAATGACGAGAAGTCCGTGGTCTCGAACGCTCCCGCGGCGCTCTTGGGCGTCGATCTCTATCGACTCACCGGTCCACAGTCGTATCTCGAGCAGAGCGAGCGCACCGTGTCATGGCTCGAGAGCCATCTCCTCGATCGCTCGACCGTGCTCTACGACGACACTCTGCACCTTCGCGACCATCGGGTGGTGCGAAGCCAGGCCACCTACGCCTACGACGAGGGCATCATGATCACGGTGCTGGCCGCCCTTTCCCAAGTCGTCCGTCGCGGTATTCAGTCCTTGGCGCAGTTGCCTTGGCGCAGCGCTCCATGGCCTATTTCGACTCCCGCCGAGGCTCTTTTGGCCAGCCGGGATTCGACGTGATCTTCGCCGAGAGTCTCCTGTCGCTGGCCAGCATCGACCGCGACCCCGCCTTCGATTCAGCGGTCCGGGGCACACTGCGGGTCGTTCGACGGTCAGAGCCCAAGGACAAGGATGATCTCTTGACTTACAGCAGCGAAGCCACGCTCCAGACGCTGGCTACGCTCCCGATGGCCGATCGTGGCCATCTGTACTTTGCGACCCCTTCCTCGCCGCGCCGGTGAGACGACGGGGATCCGCAGAGATCACCGCTTGCCGACGTTCTTCAGTGAAGCGAGCGACCGTCGGGTCGCGGTCCTCCCTCGTCGGCGACATCATCTGTAGGAGAGGGGACCATCTATCGGTGATGCCGATGCTGGTGATCCTGCCGTCGACGCTCTCGGCCTTCGGGCTGCTGACCTCCGTCGAGGTCGGATAGGCCTGCGGATTCCGAGCGTTTCGGCCGGTCGAATCCGGTTCGCGTTCACGACTGATGCCGAAGAGCCGGCCCTTCGGCTCACCAAATCCTTGCGCAGGAGCCAATTCTCGCTAAAGCTAAGCCGCTCTACGAGGAGAGAGGTTTCCCAATGAATCGACGCGAGCTCGTCCGAGCGGTGGCTGCGCACACATCTCTGGACCCGAAGCAAGTGGAGGCCACGCTTGTTGGCGTCACCGATGTCATCACGGCGGTCGTGTCCAAAGGGGAGGTGGTGACCATCCCGGGCTTCGCCAAGTTCACCAAGATCAGCCGGCCCGCTCGGATGGCACGCAATCCACAGACCGGGGAGCCCGTTCAGGTGAAGGCCAAGACGGTGGCCAAAGCAACCGCCATGAAGGCCTTCCGGGACACCGTCATGAACCCGTCCCAAGCTCCGAAACTGGCTCGCGGCGTCTGGCCCACCGACCCCGACGTTCTCGCGCAGCAGGCGAACGAGCGTCGCGCTGCTACAGCTGCGCCGCGAAAGGCCGCGGCAAGTCCGGTGAAGGCGAAGAAGGCACCCGCGAAGACGGCCCCTACAAAGGCTGCGACCACCAAGCGAGCGCCCGCCAAGAAGTCGACGGCCACGCGAGCACCCGCCAAGAAGTCGACGGCCAAGCGAGCGCCCGCCAAGAAGTCGACGGCCAAGCGGAGTGTTCGCCGCTGAATGAACGAGATGGACGGCGGTTCGGCCTTCCGCCTCAGAGCGCTCCGCCACGTCTGATCGCGACGGCCTTTGAGGGGATGCCCCTGCCAGATCGTCGATCTCAACGCCCTTGCCAACAGGGGAGATTCCTAGACTGACGATTCGGCTATAGGCAGCGAGTACGTCCCAACGACCTTCGCGTCCATCATGATCGGACCCTCCGCGCAACGATCGGCTATCTCTGATTGAAAGGAATTGAAGGCCGCCGACGAAGGAAGGGGGTTCTTCTCGCCCTGGGTCGCAGCGATGTGGACGAAAGTCACGCCGTCTTCCAGACGGAGAGTGACGTACTGAAGGCCGCCCGGATTGTCTGCCGCGAGCTCCGCAAAAACCGCCCGCACCAGTTCAGCGTTCGCTTCGGCGTGCTCGGGCTTCGTGCGGTATCGGACAACTTTGACCATGCTCATCCTTCCCTTTTCGCGCGCATCTGGTTGTTCCGCGCTTCGTGAGTGACCTCTGCTAGGCCGAGCTCCTCGAGAAGCGGCGGCAGGTACATGCCGAAACGCCCTCGGTATCCCTTGCGCATCCCGTACCAGCCACCGACCGGATTGGAAGTCGAACGCCCGAACTCCTCGACCGTGCCTGGCGCAGGGTCCTTTCCCTCGTCAGCGGAGCCAAGCGGCACCCATCCGCCCTGCTCGCCCAGCCATTCGGCAAGGTCGTCAACGGCGCGAGCCTGGTAGGTCAGCCTCGTCGAACCCACCTGGCAGACGAGGAGTGCAGGTTCGGCCTCGTCGTCCCGGTACATCGAGTACTCCGACGTACCGGGAGGCGTCTTTAGGATCCAGGGGTCGTCCTTCGCCCCAATAGCCATCAGACCTCTCCTCTCTCGATTGCGTCAACGAAGTACGGAAGGACCGAATCCCACCCTTGCCGGTTGCCCTCCCGACGCTCGGGCGCTCGCTCCCCCAACCGTTCCCAGCCACCGTGCTCGATCTCGACGCGCGTGCGGTCGCGACCCGTATCGATGAAACGGATCTCAACGTCCGTGGCGTCCTCCGGCGGAAAATGGAGATGCCACGCGAAAGCAAGCCGTGAGGGCGGCTCCCAGGCAGTGACCCACCCCCAGTCGCGCTCGACCCCCGAAAATGTCCTCTCGAAGATACGTCCGCCGACGTGCTCTTCGAAGATCACCTCGATCTCGCGCTCACCGCTCACAGAATGGTCAGCCGGCCACCAAGTTGACGCGCGCGTCGTCCAGGTCGAGAAGGCCGTCGCTTGCGGGCACGCAAGCTCGAAGCTGAGACGGATCGGCTCCGTCACCGATTGCCGTCGTTCAGATTCTCGGCGACGATACGGAACCTCGTCGCGGCCTCACCCCAAATAGTCTCGAGGTACCGGCGGACAGCTTCAATTCCCTTCTCCCGGAGGCGATAAAGGTGACGGGTCCCGCTCGAACGAGTCAACGGCGAGATCAAGCGCCGAACCAACGTGGTGGGAATCTTCCCCAACGACGCCTCGATCCTGCGGTCGATCAGCGCCGTGCTGGTCGAGACCCACGACGAGTGGAGTGTGGCCGAGCGCCGCTACCTCTCCGAGGAGTCCATGGCCCTGCTCGACGCCATCACCGACGAGCTCGACGACAAGGAGGTGCCCCTGGCCATCACGGCATGACACACTGATCGGCGTCGAAGATCAGCTCGGTGTCCGACTTACACCTCTCGGCGGGACGCGATCCGCCGACCTGGCTGAGCCCCCATCACTGTGGTGGTTGGCTGGCCGATACGTCGATCTCCTGGATGTTGACCGAACTGAGGATCAGGCCCGTCTCCGCCATGGCGGTCGCCGAAGCGACGCGGGACATTTCGCCCAGTCTTTCTCGATCCCTCACCACTTCTTCGGCCGTGAGGTCGGCGACAATGGCCCGCACGCCCATGCCTGCCACCTTGCCTGCCTCGGCGTTCAGCCGCTCCGGGCCGCCGAACAACAGCCCGGCAGCTTTGGCAAGGGATGCGTAGTCGTCACCGATCTTGAAGACGACTACCCCCTTGATCGTGAGCGGGACGGCCGCATCCGCCAAGCAGTCAACGGCCAGGGTCGTCTCCATCGGGGCCAGCGACAACCGGCGGGCTGTTTCAACACCCGGCCTTACCAAAGTCCCTCGCCCGGTCACCACACGCAGCCGTGACCCCGCGGTCAGTTCGGGATTCCCAACGTCACGACGCCGCATGATGAGCAGGACCTCATTCGGGCCGGCCGCCCGCCACAGAAGTCTGTAGAGGATGACGCCGAGAAGTGCCACGACGAGCACGATGACCGCAATGACGAGAGCGTTCATCCCGAACGTGCCCCCCCTTTGCACCGACAGTGAATGCCCAAAGTCATCGCTTCCGTGAGCGGACAGGTAGGAGAGACTTTCGCCCTCTCAGTCGAGGAAGCTAGAGGAGAGTGTGGCATGAGACCGGGCTACGCCCCTACCCCTGTGGCGCACCGAGAGGGCTCAGGCGGAGCTGCCGGCTTGAGCAGACATGTCGGCGGCGTCTGCCCGCGCCAGGAATGCATCGAGGACTGCGTACTCCGCCTCCTCGAGCGCAGCGTAGGCATAGTCGACGGCGAACTCCGCGTCGGCCTCCGCCCTGTCGGCCCGCCGATTCGCATGCTTGACATCGTGCTCCGACTTCCGCTGGTCCATATCCTCTCGCACCTTGGCCAGATGAGCGTTCCATGCTTCTTGTTGCTGATCCCACCATGCTGAGAGCTTGTCCTTGGACGCCTTTGCATCGTCGCGGAACTTTGCCGCCTGCGCCTCGGCGGACGCTCTGGACTCGTTGACGGACTGCTCCAGGTCGGCCCTTGCCTGTTTGGCGTTCCGAGCCGCATTCTCCTGAGCCTTTGCGGCCTTCGCTTCGGCTTCCTTGGCCCGGTCGGCCAGCCGGTACAGATTGTCGGAGAGCGTCATGTCGTTTCCTTCCGTTTTGGTTGGATTGATTCTCGGGTCTGCTGGCGGTTCTGATATCCCCGAGTCAACTCCACCCCATAACATTCATCCCTCCCTGGCCGAGGCGACAGAGTAAAAGGTCCCCGTTGGTACCGCGAGCGCATCTCGCCGGCCTGGTCGGCGGCCCAGCTCAGCTCAAGGGCCTCGGGGGCTCGAGTCGTCCCTCCACGGGGGATTTGCCGGTCGGACGCCAGCAGGCCACTCTGGGCGCTCCCCCACTCGAAACCAGCCGATTGGGCGCCGTCGCCGAAGGCCCGCGCCCTGGGCACCCATGCACCCATCTCCGTCGGTTCTCACAGGCCGCTGGTCCTGATGCCGTGAGCTTGCCCGGATGGGCTGCTGACGGGTGGAGGGTTCCTTGATCGTCCGGTCATCCCACAGATGTACCGGCCATCACTCGAACAGGAGGGAGACCAGAGCACCGACGTGGCGCCCCACCTCGGCCGGTTCGAGTAGGTCGACGCCTGACAGAAGTCTTCCTGCGCCGGACTATGGGGCGGATGTCGTACCGCTCTCCGCCATCGATGCCGTCAGTCCCTCAATGATCGTGCTCGTTGCACGACGGTCCGATGGCCCGCCCGCTTCGTCGCCAGTCTGCGCCATGTGACGAGGGCGCTGGCTGCGGCGCCGATCCCGGCGATCGAGACACCGTGGACCGTTGGACCAGCCTGACGGGAGATGAGCTGCGCCGCAGCCAGGAGGGACGCGGACGCCAGGAGGCCGTCGACCAGACGGTCGACGGCCCCGTCCACGTCACGGACCCGGAAGTCCACCCCCAGCTCCCCGGTCCTTGCACGCTCGAGCGTCGCCAACAACTGGTCCGGCAACGACTCCACCAGGTGCTGCCAGGACCGCGCCGTGCGAGCGGCATGGTGCGCCACCCGCTTGGGGTCGAACCGCTTGGCCAGGATCTCACTCATGTAGGGGGTCAGCATCTCGGTGAGACTCACGTCGGTGCCAAGGCTTCGACCCAGCCCTTGCAGCCGCAGCATTACCCGGAAGAGAAGGGCGAGATCAGCGGGAAGAACGAGATGGTGGTCGTGCATCAGCTGCGCCCAGCTGCGAAGGATGGCCGCCACGTCCAGGTGCGAGACCCCGCCGAGGAAGTACCGGTGCAGCCAGATGTCGATGTCTCCTCGCAGGGTCAGCACGTCCACATCGGACGGTGGATCCGTCATGTCGAGGATCGTGTCGGTGAGGCTCTCGACGTCGCGGGTCCCGACAGCGATCACCAGGTTCTCGAGCTGGGTTCGACGCGGTGCCGTGACGTACCCGACGTCCCCGAAGTCGAGGATCCCGAGTCGGTTCCCGCTGATCAGCAAGAAGTTGCCAGGATGCGGATCCGCATGGAACACGCCGTCACGGAAGATCATTTCCAGGTAGATTTCGGCGGCGCGGCGCACGAGGCGGTCCACGTCCCCACCCGCTGCCTCGAGCGTGGCCCGGTCGCTGAACGCCTGGCCGACAAGCCGGCCCATGGTCAGGACCCGAGCGCTCGAGAGAGTCGGCTGCGGAGCGGGTATCACGACATCCGGCTCCATGGCGAAATTGGAGGTGAAGCGCTCGAGATGTGCCAGCTCCTGGCGCATGTCGATCGCGCTGCGCATCATCCTGTCGAACTCGGCGACCATCGTCGTGGGCCGATACCGGGCGATCTCAGGGTCGTGTTCCGTCAGGAACTCGGCGAGGGCACGCATCAGCTCGAGGTCTTCGGTCACCTTGCGCTCAACGCCTGCGTGGAGCACCTTCACGACGACGTCCGTGCCCTCGTGGAGCGTCGCTGCGTGCACTTGCGCCACCGACCCGGAGCCCATGGCGTCCGCTTCGAACGTGGCGTAGAGCTCCTCGACAGGCGCGTGCAGGTCGGCAGCGACGGTCTCCCGGACGATGCCCGGTGCATCCGGAGCCACCGACGTCTGGAGCTTCTCCAGCTCACTCGCCACGTCAGGCCCGACCAAGTCGGGACGGAGGCTGAGCATCTGACCGAACTTGACGAAGGTCGTTCCAAGCTCGGTGAGGGCGGCTCGAAGACGCTCCCCGGCCGACATGGCCGAGAGGCCCGGCTCGGCGAGCCTCTGGGCGATCTCGACGCCCGGGATGGCTGTCCCCGGTCTCGCGGCCCAGGCCGCCAGGCCGTAGCGGTCGAGGACCCTGACGATCTCGTTCAGCCGCCGCCGGTGCTTGGCGGCGACCTGCATCAGCTCGGTCATGGAACCTCCTCGTCAACCCGAGACGATCGGCGCACGATCAACTCCGCTGTCATCAACACTGACGGTCTGGAGCTCACACGGCACCGACCACAGTCTGGACCAATACCACGAACGACAAGAGCCCGACCACGGCGACACACACGGTCGCCACCCACTTGAAGATCCGGCCGTTGGCGGCGCCTCCGAGCACGCTCTTGCGATTCGCCAGGATGAGCACGTAGGTCAGCAGCAAGGGAGTGATGATCCCGTTCAGAACCTGTGCGTTGACCACGAGGGCGACGAGATTTCCCGGAGCGAGGGCGATGGCTGCACCGACCACGATCTGGAGCGTGAAGAGGCCGTAGAAGAGTGGCGCCTGTCGGAAGCTCGCCGACACCGAGCGGGGCGCCCCGACGGCGTCGGCGATGGCGTAGGAAGTCGAGAGTGGTACCACGGAGGCAGCGAGCAATGATGCACCGAGCAGGCCGAAGCCGAACAGCGCCGGAGCTGCCGCACCCACCGCGGGCTCCAGAGCCGCCGCCGCTTGTCGAGCACTGTGCAACGCACCGCTTCCCCCGATCGCTGCCGCCGTGGCCACGATGATGAAGATGCTGATCACATCGCTCCAGATGGCACCGCTCACCGTGTCGATGAGCTCGCCTCGGTAGCCGGACGGCTTCACTCCCTTGTCCACCACCGCTGACGCCACGTAGAACTGCATGTACGGCGTGATCGTGGTCCCGATGAGGGCGACGGCGATCAACAGGAATGCGTGTGTGTGCAGGAAGTGCGGCCAGAGCAAGTTGCTGAACACCTGCTTGGTGTTGGGATGGCCCAAGAATGCGGCGATCGGATAGGTCAGGAAGGCCAGGGTCAGGACGAGGAAGAGCCTCTCGGCCCGTGAGTAGCTCCCGAGGACGGTCAGCCCCCACACGCCGACCGCGGCGATCGGTACCGAAATGTACGGAGAGACGCCGAAGATCTGCATCGCCGCACCCACGCCGGCGAACTCGCTCACCGTCAGTCCGGCGTTGGCGATGAGCAGGAGTAAAAGGGCACCCATGGTGCTCGGGACCGAGAACTGCTCCCGGATCAGGCCGCCGAGCCCCTCTCCGGTGTAGACACCGAGCCGGGAGCACATCTCCTGGACGACCACCAACGCCACGGTCACAAGGACCATCAAGAAGAGCGTCCGGTAGCCGAACTGCGAGCCGGCGCTCGCATAGGTGAGGATCCCCCCGGCGTCGTTCCCGGCATTGGCGGCGATGAGACCGGGTCCGAGAATGGCGAGCACCGCCAGGACCCGCACCGTCCAGCGCTTTCGGACGCGAGATGCCTCCGGCCGCGCCGAGACCGGTGGGCTTGTCAGGGGGAGCTGCTTCGTTGCAACAGCCTGAGCAGCCGAGCGCGGTCACCCTCGTCGAGCTCGGCGAGGAGGGCGTCCCGCTGCTCCGCTTTCAGGCTCGCCAACGCCTGAGCGGCGGCCGGCGGAGCGACCAGGGTCGCCATCTGCGCCTGCTCGCGAGCGCCGAGCCCCGAGATGATGGCGGCAACGTCCTTGGCGCGGAGCCTTCGGACCTCCCTGGCCGGTGAGCCCAGCTGGATGCTGCTCCCGACCTCCCCGGCCGACGTCGACGGACCACGAGGAACTGGCTGTCCGGCCTCAGTCGACCGGGGTACAAAGGTCTGGAGGTCGGCCCAATCGATTACGCGGTGAGGTGTCGGGCAGGCCCGCCGTCTGGGAATGAGCCGCCGGGCGAATGCGCGAAAGCCGACGTCGACACCGGCGAGCTCCCATCCATCGGGGATACGGAGCAGGTAGGCGTCCGCAGCTCGGACCACCTGGACGCCTTCGATGTCGACCAACTGGTGGTCGAGAACGTCACGGGCCAGTGCGATGTCGCCTTCGTGCCGCACCGGCTTCGCCACGCTGAGCTCAGATGAGCCGATGGTGACCTTCGACTGCAACAGCGTGAGATCCTCCACGGAGACGAGGACGGTTCCCTTAGAAGCACGGACGAGCAAGGCAACGACGCGTGGGTACGAGGTGCCGGTCACCCACCGCACGACGACATCGTTGACGCGCCCCACCCGCACGCCGCCAATGTCCAGCACCGGACGTCCCATGAGGTGTGCCACGGAGATGACCTGGCCGGCGATCGTGCGGCGGGCGGCCAACTCATCCCGCAGGAGCCTCAGCGATCGCGGATGGTGCTTTCCCCGCTGCTCGTCTGAGCTCTCCTTCCCCACCGGATCGCCTCCCTCCAGCTCTCGGGGTTGCTCAAGGATCGCATCATTCGCCATTCGGTTGCAGGCGTCGAGCCCACCACAACGTCGCACGACGGGCCTCCCGCCGACGGCTTGCTCCACCCCCTGCCGGCAGAGCTCCCGCGGCTGGTGCCGCCCAGAGGCTGCCTTCGGTCGCGGAATGAGGAGGCGGTTACAAGAACGTGCGCGAGCGGAAGCTCAAGGCTACGCGACCGGGCCACTGGTCCGACCGAACCAGGACCCACAGCCTCACTACCGTCGAAGGGGCAAGCGGCGGCCACTTGATGGAGGGCCACAACTCCAGATGGGTTTGGGTGACTCGTACTCGCAGCACCCAGGGGCGAATCGCAAATGGAGCGGGGCTGGGTCAGCTGGTTGGATGCCAACGGGTGTTGACCAGCGACCACAGGTATTCCACTAACCGGCCCATCGCGTTGAACCTGGGACGACACTCCTGAACATCCCGGTGTAGGTCCACCACATGAGGCAGGGGCCTCGCCAATCTCGTGGCTGTCTGACGGCTACGAGAGGAGAGGCCCCTGTGGGAGACGAACCTACCGTCGCGCTGTTGGCCCTGCGCGACTTCAGGGTGATCGGCAGCGAGGAGCTTGACGGTGAGCTGGTGAACGTCATCGAGACGGTCGCCACTTGGGCCCGGTGCTCGAGGTGTGGCCAGCCGGCCCGGGCCAAGGACCGCCGGACGGTGACGCTGCGGGATCTGCCGGCGGGCACGCGGCCGGTCGTGCTGCGATGGCGCAAGCGCATCTGGGCTTGTGCGAATCGCCGATGCTCGGTCAAGACGTGGACCGAGCGCTCCTGGTTGGCCGAACCCCGCCGGGTGCTCACCAACCGGGCGAGAGAGGAGACCTGCCGACGGGTCGGTCAGGAGATCTCGTCGGTTGCCCAGGAGGCCCGGCGGCTCGGCGTTACCTGGTCGACCGCCTGGCGCTGCGTGACCGACGTCGGTGGAGCGCTTCTCGACGATCCGGCCCGCACCGAGGGCGTCACCATGGTTGGTCTCGACGAGACCGTGTTCCTCCACGCCCGCCGGAAGCGCCGAAGGTCGTTCGTCACCGGCGTGGTGGACGTCGGGACCGGGGCGCTCCTCGACGTGTTCGAGGGTCGCGACGCCAAGGATCTGCGCAGGTGGATGGCCATGCAGCCGCCGTCGTGGTTGGCCCAGATCGAGGTGGTCTCTATCGACCCCCACGAGAGTTACCGCTCGGCGGTGACCCGCAGTGACCCCTTCAGCCTGCGTCCCTCGCCCTGGCGTGACCTGACCCTCGTGGTGGACCCCTTCCACGTGGTGCGCCTGGCCAACCAGGCGGTCACCCGCTGTCGTCAGCGCGTCCAGCAAGCCACCTTCGAGCGCCGCGGTTGGCAGGGTGATCCTCTCTACGACGTCCGCAAGCTTCTGCTCGTGGGAGCCGAACGGCTCGACGAGCGGGGATGGGAGCGCCTCCGAGGGGCCCTGCAACTCGGTGACTCTTTCGACGAGGTGACCGACACGTGGAGCGCCAAGGAGAAGGTGCGCGACATCTATCTGACCGACGACCTTGACCAGGCCCGGGTCCGGCTCGACGACACCCTCGACTGGTGCAAGGGCTCCTCGGTGCTCGAAGTGCAGCGTCTCGGTCGAACACTCAGCCGCTGGAAGACCGAGATCCTTGCTCACCACAGCACTGGCGCCTCGAACGGACCCACTGAGGCAGTCAACCTCACCGTCAAGGCCGTGAAGCGTCGCGGCCGGGGCTTCCGCAGCTTTGACCACTACCGGCTGCGTCTGCTGCTCGCTGCCGGCGTGTCATGGAAGACTCAACCGGTCACGCGATTGCGAGGCCGTCCCAGGTTGGTCGCGTAGGACCGGTTAGCCCCGACGATGCCCGACGTCGCTTGGATTTGGTCGGCGCCGATGCGCTCCGTTCGCGCTACGCCTGCCCATTGAGGTGCTGTCGTCCACCGCTCGGTTGGGTGACACTCCGTGTCACTATTCGTCGGTCGCACGCTTCGGAGGTTCGCCCTTGGTGGAGGCGCCGCGACAGCGCAATCCGTCGGCGGCGTCTGCCAGTACCTCCCCCTCGTGGGACAAGGTGTCGGCCAGTGCGTCGCCGAGGGCGACCGCGAGATTCTTCGCGTCCTCCCGGATGGCGGGGTCTTGAACCGAGGCGCCGATCACCGAGAACGTCCCCTCGATGGCGGAACCCAACCGCGCGAGCGCATCCGAGACTTCGCTGGCCGGCCCCGCCTCCTCGAGATGAACCTTGAGCTTGAGTCCCAGCCCGTCCAGCCGGTCGGCAACCCGCTCCCATGCCATCTTGGTGTCCGTCGTAGTGGTCATGCGCACACCTCCTCACGTCCAAGTCTTGGATCACGGCTACCCGGCCGGCAGGGCCAAAGGGCCTATTCCGGCTCGATTTCTGAGAGCGCCGCAACAGCGAGCAAAGCTCTGACGAGTGCCGGCCCGCTGACCTTCACTTCACGCGAGCGCTTTCGGTTAGGTGCCGCCCACCAGTGGCGAGTACCCATGGGGTTTAAGCTTCGGCACAAGCTCGGAAATTTGCAACCGGTCGGCCGAAGGGAGATCGGTCATGGTGGACGGCCGTCTACCTCCGGCCATGGGATGCCCGCGCACCCACGGGGCGTCCAGGACGCCACCGGTCTGGTCGAGGATCGCCGCAGTCGGCGCCCTCGTGGTGTTTGCCGCCACCCTGGTGGTCTTGATCGTGTTCACGGCTCGGGACTTGCCATACGTTGTCGCCTCCGTCTTCGCCGGTGGGCTAGCGATCTCGGCACTATGGATCGCGGCCACGAACCGCCGGTTCAGATGGTGGGGCGCCGTGGCGGCCATCCTCCTGGCCGTGGGGGCGTTTGCCAGCCTGGTAGCAGCCGGGCGGGGCGCCATCGCGGTCCTGATCGTGCTCATCGGCATCCTGGCCGCCTCGGCACTCGGGACCCTGGCGCTTCGTTGGGAGGCTCATAGGGAGCTGGCGCAGCGTTGGCATCGTGCACCGCCGGTTCGTCACGGCGTCGTCCTCATGAACCCGAAGTCGGGAGACGGGAAGGTCGGGAGGCTGAACCTGGCCGACGAGGCGCGTCGCCGAGGTCTGGAGCCGATCGTCCTCGAGCCGGGCGACGACCTACGGTCGCTCGCCGAGTCTGCGGTCGATCGAGGAGCGGATGCGTTGGGCATGGCGGGGGGTGACGGTTCTCAAGCCGTGGTCGCGTCCGTGGCTGCGGCCCGCGGGCTACCGTTCGTGTGCGTCCCGGCGGGCACGCGGAACCATCTCGCGATGGACCTCGGGATTGATCGAGAGGATCCGGTGGGGGCGCTCGACGCGTTCGGCGTGGCTCGTGAGGCCGTTATCGATCTGGCGGCGGTCAATGGCGAGGTCTTCGTCAACAACGTGTCCCTCGGCGTCTACGCCCAGATGGTCGCAACCGAACGGTACAGGGAAGACAAGGGGCGGACGGTGGCCGAGATGCTGCCGGACCTGCTGGGCCCTGGGGCCGCCCCATTCGGCTTCACCCTCGAGGGCCCGGACGGCCCCATCGCGGACGCGCGGGTCATCCAGGTTTCCAACAACCCCTACACGCTGTCCAGCCTGGTCGGATTCGGCTCACGACCCAGCCTGAGCACAGGAGCCCTCGGCGTGGCGACACTTTCGATCGACCGCCCGTCAGATGTCAACCGTCTTGTAGCGCTCGAGGCCTCCGGGCATCCCGAGCGATATCCAGGCTGGTGCCAGTGGACGGTCCGACATCTCGAGGTCCAGGGGCCGACGTCGTTGGCCGCCGCAGTGGACGGCGAGGCTCGGACGCTGGAGTCGCCGCTTCGAATCGAGACTCGACCGAGGGCCCTTCGGGCTCGCATTTCGCTCCGACAGTCGGGAGCTTCGCCGGCCTTCCGCGTAGCGCCCGTCGGTGTCTCGACCCTGGCCGGCCTCGCCCGCGTGGCTTGCGGTCGACCCAGCGGCATTGTGCACTCGACAATCGAGTTGTACGTGACAGGTTTTTGACGGAAGAAGTCGCTCCTACTCTCCCGCCGTGCTAGCCAGATGAGGGGGATGCCTAGCCCAAGGGTCACCAGTACGGAGGCGGAAGCGACCCACCCCGACTGGTGAATGACCTCGTAACCCACCCAGAAGCACGATGCACCCGCCAGGAGCGGCAGCAGGACGCCGGAGACGAAGAACGAGCGCTCTGGAAGACCACCCGGCGATATGCCCATGCACAGCCCAGCCCCGTTGCTCCGTAGTAGACGGCAACAAGGACACCGATGTCGTCGAGGAGGTAGCCACCACGGTCGAGTCGAACAAGTTGAGCTCGTCGCTGCGAAGAGTGGCTGGCCCTGAGGGATCATCCCCTCTCGGGACAATCGGTGGATGAGCCGATTGCGCCGTCATGAGCTCTTGGCAGTCGCGCCGCGCTCCCCCATCGCTCGGCCAGCATCGCACAACCGGGCAAGGGGTGCCCCGGTGGGGTCATGCCACCAGCCGATTGAAGTCGAGCGATCGGACCGGTCGGCCGAACCTCAACGTGCGTCTGGTACAACCTCCCTGGGCAATAACGAGTGTCGACAGGGAGAAGGGGCCGTCCATGGCCTCGCCAAAGAGAATTGTTGTTGGAATCGACGGTTCACCAGATAGTCAACGCGCTCTTGAATGGGCGCTCCACGCCGCAACCTTGAGTGGCGACGAGGTGGATGCGGTACTGGTTTGGTGCGACCCTTGGAGTTTGACCGGCACAACGTCGCTGGGCGCCGCTGGCGAGGAGACGATTCTCCGTCTCCGGGGAATGCTCAAGCAGGTGGTCACTGCTGCCAGGGAGAACGAGCCGGCACCAAACGTGACGGTCGTGGAACGAGTGCTTGCCGGAAACCCCCACGAGGTCTTGGTCGAGGAGAGCAAGGGGAGCCAACTGCTCGTCGTGGGCACGCGAGGCATGAGCGGGTTGCGCAAATGGATGCTTGGCTCGGTCAGTCAACGGTGCGCCCAACTGTCGGACATTCCCGTACTCATCGTGCCTGCGGTCGGGGAGCGGCAATAGCCCGGATACCCGAGTGCTGACAGCCCTCCAAAAAGGGGTTTCATAGGGGAAATCGGCGTCCATCACCTTCACCCACCGTTTCGCAGCTTCGGTTGACAACTATGCCAATGGCCCACGCGGTGACAGCTGCAAGCCAGGGGCGCGAGGACATTTGACGTTTCACAGTCATGGCTCCCAGGCCTCGTCCAGATGCAACTCTCCAATGAAGCTGGCACTCCAATTGGGTCCGTCGCCCAGGGGGTCCACCTGCTCCGACGCTGAAGCTCTCGCCGGCCGAGGTCCGGCTCTCCTCAGAAGACGCTGCCGCCGCCCGCGATCCGGGCGCGCAGCAGATCGGCCAGTCGCTGGCGGTGGAAGGACGCGTCGCCGTAGCTCAGGGCGTCGAGCTGCTGGCGCTTGATGTAGAGGTGCATGTCGTGCTCCCAGGTGAAGCCGATGCCCCCGTGCACCTGGAGCCCCGAGGCGACCACCCGGCGGCTGGCCTCCGAGCACCACACCTTGGCCGTCGACGCGGCGATCGACGCGTCGGGCTCGCCCGCCGAGATGGCCCACGCGCCGTACCAGGTGGCCGATCGCATGCCCTCGACGTCGACCACCATGTCGGCGCAGCGGTGCTTGACCGCCTGGAAGCTGCCGATGGGCTGGCCAAACTGAACCCGGTCCTTGGCGTACTGCGAGGCCATCTCGAGCACCCGCGCCGCGCCGCCCAGCATCTCGGCCGAGGCGCCCACGGCGCCGCGGTCGAGCAGCGCTGCGGCGAGCTCCTCGCCGCCGAGCCTCGTGGCGGGCGTGGCATCGAGGTCGAGCCACGAAAGGGCCCGCGTCTCGTCCATGGCCGGCTCGCGCCGTGGCCGGCCCGCCGCCCGGAGGTCCACCCCGAAGACCGCGGCGCCCGTCGACACCACGGCCACGTCGGCGATGGAGGCGGCCTCCACCGGACCGGTCCGTCCGGTCAGCGTCCATTGGTCACCGGGACCCGCCGGCGCAGCCTCCACGGCGCCCGGCCCCCCCGACCACGCGACGCAGCCGATGCGCTCCCCCGCCGCGAGCTCGGTCACCCACTCCTTGGGGGCGTCCTCGGCCTCGGCCAGCACCGCCAGGGCCAGCAGGCTCGGCAGCAGCGGCACGGGCGCGCAGTGCCCCCCGGCCTCCTCCAGGAGGACGGCCGCCTCGACCCAGCTCAGCCCCAGGCCGCCCATCGCCTCGGGCAGGGCCACGCCCAACCACCCCTGCTCGGCCATGTCGCGCCACAACCTGGCGTCGTGGCCCTCGCCGGTGGACAGGTGGGCTCGCACCTGGTCGTGACCCGCCCGGTCGTCGAGGAGGTCGCGCGCCGCTTCCTGCAGCGCCACCTGGTCCGCCGACAGCTCGAAATCCATGCGGCGGGAGTCTAGGACCGGGGGCCCCGCCGGAGCGGTGTGCGAAGCTGGCCTCGTGGACCTCACCCCCACGCCGACCGAGGAGTCGTTCCGCTCGGAGGTCCGCGCCTGGTTGATGGAGCACCTTCCGTGGGACTACGGCCACGGGCTGCCGCCTCGCTTCGACGACCTCTCCGAGGAGGTGGCGTTCCTCCGCCGCTGGCAGGCCTCGCTCGCCGAGGGCGGCTGGGTCGGGGTGGCGTGGCCCACCGAGTACGGCGGCCGCGGCGCGGGGCCGGCGGAGCACTTCATCGTCCAAGAGGAGCTGGCGCGCGCCCGGGCCCCCGAGATGGTCGGGCGCATCGGCCTCAACCTGGCGGCCCCCACCCTGCTCGCCCACGGGACCGACGACCAGCGGTCCCGGTGGCTCTCCCGCATACGGACGGCCGAGGACCTCTGGTGCCAGCTCTTCAGCGAGCCGGGGGCCGGGAGCGACCTCGCCGGGATCTCGACGCGCGCCACCCGGACGGACGGCGGGTGGCTGGTGAGCGGGCAAAAGGTGTGGACGAGCTACGCCCAGTTTGCCGACTGGGGCGTCTGCCTCGCCCGGACGGATCCCGAAGCCCCCAAGCACAAGGGCATCTCCTACCTGGTGGTCGACATGCACCGTCCCGGCGTCGAGGTGCGTCCGCTCGTCCAGATGACCGGGGAGGCCGAGTTCAACGAGGTCTTCCTGAGCGACGTCTTCGTCCCCGACGACCAGGTCATCGGCCCCGTGCACGAGGGTTGGCGGGTGGCCAACTCGACCCTCTCGCACGAGCGCGGCACCAACCCCCGGCAGCTGGTCATCCACATGCAGCTGCTCGAGGAGCTCGTACGGCTGGCCGACGGCAACGGCGGCCTGGACGACCGTCGCCTGCGCGGCGCCCTCGCCCAGGCCTATGTCGAGGTCAAGCTGTTCCAGCTGCACAACCTCCGCGGTGTGAGCCGGCTCAGCCGGGGCCTCGACCCCGGACCGGAGGGCAGCGCGCTCAAGCTGTATTGGAGCGAGATGTCCAAGCGGCTCCAGGACACGGCCATGTCGGTCGTCGGGGACGCCGCACCCCTGTGGAAGGGGGCCGACGGCAATCCCGGGGACGGCCAGTGGCAACGGGCGTGGCTCTATTACCAGGCGTCGTCGATCTGGGCCGGCACCAACGAGATCCAGCGCAACGTCATCGGCGAGCGGGTCCTCGGGCTGCCACGGCCCGCCCGCCGCTGAGCCGCGGCGCGCCGTGACGGACCAGCCGCAACCGCTCGCCGGCCTCCGGGTGCTCGACGTCGGGACCCGGATCAGCGCGCCCTTCTGCGCCGGCCTGCTCGGCGAGATGGGCGCCGAGGTGGTCAAGATCGAAGATCCCCGGGGAGGGGACTTCATGCGCACCATCGGACCCTTCGTGCGCCCCGGCCCCGGCGACAGCGACGGCAACGGCGACGGCGAGGGGCAGGGCGACCAGGGGGCGGGTGGCTACTCCCTCTGGTGGGCGGTCGAGGGTCGCGGTCGCAAGGGGGTGACCCTCGACCTGCGGACCGAGCGGGGCCAGGAGCTGTTCCGCCGGCTGGCGGCGCGCTGCGACGTCGTCTGCGAGAACTTCCGGCCGGGCACCGTGGAGGGATGGCACATCGGTCCCCAGGACTGCGACCCCCGCCTCGTATGGGCGCGCATCTCGGTCTTCGGCCAGGACGGTCCCAACTCGCGCCGGCCCGGGCTCGACCGAGTGGGGATCGCCTTTGGCGGCCTCCTGCAGCTGACCGGCTACCCCGACCGGCCGCCGGTCCGGCCCGGGGTCACGGTGTCGGACTACCTGACCGGCGTGTTCGCCGCCGAGGCGGTCGTCGCGGCCCTCTACCGCCGCGACCGCTCCGACGGGGGAACCGGGCTGGGCGGGGTGGTCGACGCCCCCCTCTACGGCTCGATCCTGCGCATCCTCGAGTGGACCATCGCCGGGCAGGACCGGCTGGGCCTCACCCGGGGGCGCGAGGGCAACCGCATGGCCAACTCCGCGCCGCTCGACAATTACCTGACGGCGGACGGGCGCTACGTCTGCATCGTCGCCGGTTCCGAGGCCAACTTCACCCGGCTCTGCAACGCGATGGGACGGCCGGAGCTGGCCAAGGACCCGAAATGGTCCACCCTGGCCCGCCGGGCCGCGGGCTCCGACGAGATCAACGGGATCGTGGCCGAGTGGGCGTCGCGCCTGAGCGCCGAGGAGGTCGAGGCGACGTGCATCGAGCACGGCGTCCCGGTCGGCGCCATCTACGACGCGGCCGACATCCTGGCCGACCCCCACATCGCCGCCCGAGGGGACCTGGTGACCGTCGACGACCCGGTGGCCGGGCCCGTGCGCCAGCAGGCCCCCTTCCCGAGGCTCGACGGCGCGCGACCCGTGGCCCCCTCGCCGGCGCCGTCGCTCGGGCAGCACAACCGGGAGGTCTGGCGCGAGGTGGTCGGCTTGAGCGAGGAAGAGCTCGCCGGCTACGTCGCCGACGGCGTCATCTGAGCCGCTCGACCGGGCGCCGACGGGGCGTCAGCGCGGCCGGGGCAGCCCGAGCCCGCGCTGGGCGATGATGTTGCGCTGCACCTCGCTCGTGCCGCCGTAGGTGGTGGTGCCGAGGGAGAAACGGAAGGCGTACTCGGCCGCCCCACCCTCCACGGCCGTGGGATCGCCCTGGCTCCGGATCCCGTCGGGACCGAGCATGTCCACGAAGTCGCCGGACTGGCGGGTGATCGCCTCCGAGGCGAACAACTTCGCCATCGAGCCCTCGACCCCCGGCAGGACCCCGGACTCCTCCATCCACGCGCAGCGGCGGCTCAGGAGCACGCTCACCTCGTTTTCGGCGGCGGCGCGCCCGAGACGGGCCCGCACGCCCCGATCGTCGGCGCGCGGCCGCCCGTCCTCGCCGACCGTGGTGTTGGCCCAGTGCTCCATGGCGTCGAGCGCCCGGATGGACTCGCCCCCCTGCGCCCCGCTGCGCTCGAAGGTGAGACCGACGGTCATCACCTGCCATCCGCCGTCGACGTCGCCGACCCGGTAGCTGTCGGGCACGCGGACGTCGGAGTAGAAGGTCACGTTGGTCCGCTCCCCCGAGAGCGTGAAGACCGGCTGGACCTCGACACCGCCCTCGCGCATCGGCACGAGGAAGGTGGTCAGGCCCTGGTGCTTTTCCACGTCGGGATTGGTGCGGGTGAGCATGAAGGCGTAGTCGGCGTCCTGCGCGTTGGTCGTGAACATCTTCTGCCCGTTGATCACCCATTCGTTGCCGTCACGGACGGCCCGGGTCTGGGCCGCGGCCACGTCGGAGCCGCACTCGGGCTCGGTGAAGCCGAGCACGACGATGATCTCCCCCCGCAGGGCACGGGGCAGGATCTCCCGCCTCTGCTCCTCGGTGCCGAGGCGGCGGATGACGTTGGCGATCATGAGCGTCGTGCCCGCCCCGTAGGTGGGGGCACCGGCCCGCTGGAACTCCTCGGAGAAGGCGACCATCTCCATCGCGTCGCGACCCTGGCCCCCGTACTCGACGGGCCATGCCGGAGCGAGCCACCCGCGCTCGACCTGGGCCCGGTGGAAGTCCCAGTCGTGGTGGATGCCGGTAGCGTGCATCCGCTCGCGCATCTCCTCGGTGAAGACCTCGTCGAGGAACTTGCGGGCCTCGGCCCGGAAGGCGTCACTGCGATCGCCCAACCGAAAGTCCATGGTCAGACCTCCCCTCGGGTCGACGCGCCGCTCCGCGCAAGGCTGTGGGCAGGGGCGTCGGGCCGCCCGGCGAGCCGACGCGCCGCGGCCAGCGCATAGGCCTCGTCCGGCGAGCCCCAGAGCGCCGGCCATGCCTTGGCCCGGCGCCAGAAGAGCTGGATGTCGTACTCCAGCATGAAGCCGTAGCCGCCGTGGTAGTGGAGGCTCCGGTAGCTCGACATCCGGGCCGACTCGGCGGAGAACCCGAGGGCCATGGGCGCCAGCTCGCCCGTCCGGGACGGGTCGGCGTCTGCGGCCCATGCCGCCTCTCGGGCCAGCAGCTGACCGCCGTCCATCGCCGTGGCGGCGTCGGCCAGGCCCTGGGCGACCGCCTGGAAGGATCCGATGGGCACCCCGAAGGCCCGCCGCTCCTTGGCGTAGGCGACGCCGATCTCGAGCGCGCGGGACCCCATTCCGACGAGCGCGTTGGCCGTGAGGATCATCCACTCGTCGAGGGCCGCCGAGTAGAGGCCCGGCGCACCGGGCGCGGCCTCCACCTCTCGGACGGCCGCCCCCAGCTCGACGTCGGCCACGGGCAGGGAGCCGAGGTTGGCGACGGGCGACCGGTTCGCGGCGGCCTCCACGACGCAGAGCCGGTCACCGTCGAGGAACAGGATGCGATCGGCGACCGCGCCGCCCGGCACCATCCGGAGCCATCCCGCCCTCGGGGGGCGCAGCGCGAGGGTCACCAGCGCCTCGCCCCGGAGGGCATCGCGGAGGAGCTCCGACGCCCGATCGGACCCCCAGCGGCCCAGCAACCGGGCGGCGACCTGGGTCTCGACGAGCGGGGCCGAGCCGAGATGGCGACCGTGCTGCTCGGCCACCAGCGCGAGGTCGAGGAGGGTGGCGGCACCGGACTCCGCCTCGCCGGGATCCGATCCGACGGACATCTCGAGGACGCCGGTCTCGAGCAGGCGTGCCCACAGCTCGGCGTCGAAGCCCAGGGGCTCCGCGGCACGGACCCGCTCGGTGGACGACTCCTTCGCGTAGAGGGCCGAAAAGGCGTCGACCAGCAGCTCCTGCTCGGCGGAGAGGCTCAGGTCCACGGGAGCAGCTTTCCCCGTGGCCGGGCGTCGGTCCGTCGCCACACGGGGCGCGACGGCAGACGGTCGGCGGGTGGAGCGGGCATGGCGACCCATCGTACGGGACGCATCGACCGCTCAGGACGAGGAGTGCCCTCCTCCGGCCCCCTCCGACTGCGGGACGACCGCGGCGTCGATCGGTGAGGATGCGGCTCGGTCAAGGACTGGCGCGACGGCCTTGGGGAGGGTCTCCCCACGGAAGAACGCCGGCCGGGCGTGCCGGTAGGCGGTCATGAGCACGACGCCGAGGACGAGCGCGACCAAGCCGATGAAAGAGACCGCCCCGATCCGATGCCCGAAGAACGAGACACCGTCGCCGTCGGAGTGCGAGGGATCGGCGTAGTAGACGAGCCCGTACACGAAGAGGCCCCCGAGCATCAGGCCCCCCGCGAGGGGCAGGGCGCACCTGTTGACGAAATGGGACCAGCTCTTGGTCAGGGTGTTGCGGTAGAACCAGGTGCAGGCGAACGCGGTCAGGCCGTAGTAGAAGGCGATCAGGAGGCCCACGCTGGCCACCGTGTCGGTCAGGACGCTGGTGCTGATCCGCGTCATGAGCACGTAGAAGACGATCGACACGGCCCCCATGAGGACGGTCGACCAGGTGGGGGTCTGGAATCGCGGGTGGACCCGTGCGAAGCGGTCCGGCAAGGCCTTGTAGGCGGCCATGGACAGCGTCGACCTCGCGGTGGGCAGGATGGTGCTCTGAGCCGAGGCCGCCGCCGACGTGATGACCATCAAGATCAGCAGGTGGGCCAGCACGGAGCCGATCCCCGAGCTGCCGAAGACCGCCGATCCGAGACCCGAGACAACGTTGCTGCCGTGCTCGGGATTGGTGAGTCCGAGGCCCTTGTCGCCGACACCCGCGAAGGCCTGGGCGGAGACGGTGACCAGGACGTAGGTGACGAGCAACAGCACGGTGGAGAGGACTGCGGCCGCGCCCGGAACCCGGCTGGCATCGACGCTCTCCTCGTTCGTGGCCACCGCGGCGTCCCAACCCCAATAGATGAACGTGGCGAGCAACAAGCCCGCGGCGAGCGGACCGAATCCGTGGACGAGGAAGGGGTTGAACCACTCGAGCGAGAGCCGCTGCGAGACGGGGTGACCGTCCACCGAGGGACCGTGACCCGTGTAGACGCGCACCAGGGCGGTGGCCGAGAAGCCGATGAGCACGACCGTCTCGGTGGCGAGGAGCAACGTCTGCACGCGGGCGGAGAGGGCGACACCCCGGTAGGAGATCGTGGTCAGGATGGCGATCCAGGCGACGCCGAGCAGGGTCACCCACAACTCGCTCGACGCGAGGCCGTGCAGACCCAGGAGCTGAAAGGTGTAGGACCCGGCGATCTCCGCCAGGTTCGACATGACGATGACGTCGGTCGCGATGATCCCCCAGCCCCCGAGCCATCCCGTGCGGGGTCCGAAGGCCATCGTGGCCCACGTGAAGGTGGTGCCGCAGTCGGGCTCGGCCCGGTTGAGCTCGCGGTAGGCGATCGCGACGAGGAACATCGGAACGAACCCCAGCAACACGGTGGCCGGAGACTGGAGCCCCGCCTGGAAGGAGATGCCGCCGAGCGTCGAGGCGATGCTGTAGGCGGGGGCGGTGGAGGCGACCCCGATCACGACGAGGGCCAGGAAGCCCAGGGACCCCGTCTTCAGACCCTTGTCCAGCGGGACCTGCACGCCGTCTTCGCTCATTGGGCCTGCACGACCCCCCTCATTGCCGGCATGGTACCAAGGGGCGCCTTCGATCCCACGAGCCGGCCGGCACGCGCCGCCGAGGATGCAAACGGTACGATCGAGGCCTCGGGCTGAAGCGGTCTCGGGGGGAGGAAACGATGTCCACGGTGAGCGAAGCGCCGGTCGAGTTCGACCCGTTCTCGTCGGAGTTCTTCGACGACCCCTACGACCTCTACCGGCGGATGCGCGACCACGCACCCGTGTACTTCAACGAGAAGTACGGCTTCTGGGCGCTCTTCCGCTACGAGGACGTCTGCCGCGCACACAAGGAATGGCAGACCTTCTCGTCCAGCCACGGCGTCGACCTGTCGACCCTGAGCAAGCCCCCGGAGCTGATCCGCCAGCTCCACAGCATCATCATGATGGACCCGCCCGACCACGACCGCCTGCGGGCGCTCGTGAGCCGGGTCTTCACCCCCCGCGCCGTGACCAGCCTCGAGCCGATGATCCGCGAGGTCATCACCACGTTCATCGAGCCCTTCGACGACGCAGAGGAGTTCGACGCGGTCGCGGACTTCAGCGCGCCGTTCCCCGTCGAGATCATCTCGAGGATGCTCGGGGTCCCCGAGGGGGACCGCCAGCAGATCCGCCACTGGCTCGACATCGGGCTGCACCGCGAGCCCGGACAGATGGACCCGACCCCCGAGGGGATCGAGGCGCAGATGCAGAGCTCGGCGTACTTCCAGCAGCTGGTCGCGGACAAGCGCGTCCACCCCGGCGACGACATGATCACCCGTCTGATCGAGGTGGAGGTCGACCGGGGGGACGGGGAGCGGACCCGGCTCGACGACGGCGAGATCGCCGGCTTCATGGGCCTGCTCGGCGGGGCCGGAGCGGAGACCGTGACCAAGCTCGTGGGCAACGCCGTCGTGCTCTTCCACCGCAACCCCGAGCAGTGGCGCAAGGTGCTAGACGATCGCTCCCGCGTCCCCGGCGCGGTGGAGGAGATCCTCCGCTACTGGCCGCCCTCCCAGTACCAGGGGCGCTTCGCGGTGCGGGAGGCCGAGTACAGCGGCGTCACGGTCTCCCCCGGGCACCCAACCATCCTGATCACCGGCTCGGCGACCCGGGACGAGCGCTTCTACGACGAGCCGGACGTCTTCGACGTCGAGCGCCCTCCGAGCCTTTCGATCGGCTTCGGGTACGGGATCCACAGCTGCCTCGGCGCGGCGCTCGCCCGCATGGAGAGCCGCATCGCGATCGAGGAGCTGGCCAAGCGCTGGCCGAGCTACGAGGTCGACGAGTCCCGCTGCGGGCGCGTCCACATGTCCAACGTGGCCGGCTACTCCAACGTCCCCGTCCACCGCACGTAGCGCCCTCGCCCCCGCAGCGGCCCCGTGCCGGTGGTCGGAGGCCACCACGCAGGGGAGGTTAAGTTTGAAGAGGTGGGTGGCCTCCTCGAGCTCCAAGGGCTGACGCGACGGTTCGGCACGCTGACCGCGCTCGACGACCTCTCCTTCTCGGTGCCCTCCGGGCAGGTCGTCGGGTTCCTCGGACCCAACGGGGCGGGCAAGACGACGACCATGCGGGCCGTCTTCGGCCTCACCGACCTGGACGCCGGGACCGTCAAGTGGAACGGCGAGCGGGTCGGCCAGAACGAGCGCCGGCGATTCGGATACATGCCGGAGGAGCGCGGCCTCTACCCCGGCATGCCCGTGGCCGAGCAGCTCGACTACCTCGGGAGGCTGCACGGGATGAGCGCAGCCGACGCCTGCGCCGCGACGGCCACATGGTTGGAGCGGCTGGGCGTTGCGGACCGTGCCGACAGCAAGGTCGAGGCCCTCTCGCACGGGAACCAGCAACGGGTGCAGCTGGCCGCAGCCCTGGTGCACGGTCCCGAGCTGCTCGTCCTCGACGAGCCGCTGGCCGGACTCGACCCCACCGGCATCGACGCCATCGGCAGCGTGCTGGTCGACCAGGCCCGCTCGGGCCGCTGCGTGATCTTCTCGAGCCACCAGCTCGACCAGGTCGAGGACCTCTGCGAGTGCGTCACGATCATCGACCACGGACGGCTCGTCGCCACCGGCCGGGTGGACGATCTCGCGAGCAGCGGCGCGCGCCGGCTCGTGGTGAGGGTCGAGGGCGACCGGGACGGCTCGTGGGCGGCGCGAGCTCCCCGGGGTGGCCATCTCCCAGGTCGCGGGCGGGGAGGTGCGGATGGTGCTCGACCCCGACGTGGACAGCGAGTCCGTGCTGCGCGCGGCCATGGCCGCGGGCCGGGTGACCGAGTACGTGTTCCAGCGCCGGCGATTGTCGGAAGTGTTCCGGGAGGCGCTCCGGTGATCCAGCGGATCATCCTCATCGTCGTGGCCGTGGCCGTGGCCGTGCGGCTCTGGTTCCGCTGGAGGCGCCGCTCGGGGTCCGGCGCCGGCCGACCGTCTCCCTGGTGGAAGCGCCGCACGGGCCGCGCGGGGCCAGGAGCGCTCACGAGGAGTGGCCCGTTCGCCAGCGGCGCCGGTCTGGTCGCGGCGCGGGAGATGCGCGAGCGCTTCCGGGGTCGGATCTTCCGGGTGGGGACGGTCCTGATCCTGGCCGTCGTGGCCGCCGCCATCGTCATCCCCACGTTGACCAGCTCCAAGCCGGCGCCGCAGCACGTGGGAGTGGTCGGGACCCTCTCCCCGTCGCTCAGATCGACGGTCGCCGCCGCGGCCAAGAGCGCCGGCACGACGGCGGACTTCGTGACCGAGCCCAGCGAGAACTCCGCGCGGAGCGCCCTGCGCTCGGGACGCCTCGACCTCGCCGTCTTCGACGGCGGGCACCAGCTCACCGTGAACAAGCCGATCGAATCGACCGACACCTCGACCACCGCGCAATTCGTCCGCGCCACCTCCCGGTCACTCGGCGTCGCCGAGGCCCTCGAGGCGGCCAACCTCTCGGCCTCGCAGGCCTCGACTCTGTCCGGCGCCAAGGCGGTCCCGGTGAGCAGCGTCCAGCCGGGAACCACCAAGGGACCGGCGCAGTCGACCTCGCTGGTGGGCCTGATCCTCGTGTTCGTCATGCTGACGCAGTACAACACGTGGATCCTGATGGGGGTCATGGAGGAGAAGTCCAGCCGGGTCGTCGAGGTGCTCCTGGCGGCCGTGCGGCCCATCCAGCTCCTCACGGGGAAGGTCCTCGGCATCGGCCTGGTCGCCTTTTCACAGGCCGCCCTGATCGTCGCCTTTGCCCTCGTCCTCGCCGAGGGCGTCGGCTCGACCCTCCTGCACGGCACCGCCCCCCTCGTGCTCGTGAGCACGCTCGTCTGGCTCGTGCTGGGCTACGCCTTTTACTGCTGGGTCTACGCGGCCGCAGGCTCGACCGTGGAGCGCCAGGACCAGGTGCAGGCCCTCGCCTTCCCGCTCAGCCTCCCGATCATCTTCGCCTACATCTTCTCCCTGACGACCCTCGGCACCGGAAGCGCCTCCACCTTGTTTAAGGTCCTCGCCTACCTGCCGCCCACCGCACCCTTCGCCATGCCGGTCCTCGTCGCCCTGCACTCGGTGTCGTGGTGGGAATTCCTGGCCTCGGTGATCCTCACGATCGTGTGCACGGTGGGCATCGCCCGGGTGGCGGCCGGCATCTACCGCCGCGCCATCCTGCGCACCGGGCGGCGGGTGCGGCTGCGCAGCCTGCTGTCGCATTCCGGGTAGATCCGGTATCCCTGGGCTCGATACCTGCCACAGGCCTTTCCTCAGGTCATCGGCATGGTCCTGACGCCGAGCAGAGACGTGGGGAGCCGCCGTCCTTCCGGTCTTGCCTGCATCGCTCGTCTGGTGCCCTTTGTCTGGTGAGGCCCGACCCCTACGTCAACGGGGGCGCCAGCCGGTTCGTCACCGGGCGATGGGATCCCATCCGCGCAAGTGCTTGACCGACTCGCGGTACTCCCATTCGATGGCGTCCTTGAGCAGGTGGGCCAGGCGCCCGCCGCTGGTGATGCCGGCGACGTCGGCGACGCCGCGGCGGGTCCCGACCGAGATGACGAAGCCTTTGTCGCGGAAAGTGAAGGCCTTGAGCGGCTGGCCCTTCAATTCCGCGTCGAGGTTCCGGGCCACCGTCTCGCCCTCTTCCAGCGCGACCTGCGCCAGCGGGGGCAGCACGTGTCCGGTCCGCGTATCGACCACCGAGGCGAGGTCCCCGGCGACGTAGACCTCCGGGTGATCCAGTACACGTAGGTACTGGTCGACCTTGACCCGTCCGTTGTGGCCGGTGGGCAACCCGGAATCGGCCACCAGCTCCGGCGCCTTCAGTCCTCCCGCCCATACGAACACGCCACCTCCGAGGAGCTGGCCGTCCGTGAGGCGGAAGCCCTCTCTCGAAGCGGCGGCCACCACGGCGTTGGTGCGAACCCGAACCCCGAGATCGGCGAGGATCTTGGTGGCCTTGTCGATCAGCTGCGTGGATGAGCCGGCCAGGATCGTGGGGCCTGCCTCGACAAGCTGCACGGCGGTCCGGTCGGGCGGCAGGCCACGCTCGCTGGCCAGCTCGGGCAGGATCTCGGCCAGCTCGCCGGCGAGCTCGACCCCGGTGGCGCCGCCGCCGCCGACCACCACGGTGGCCAAGCGGCGCTGCTGCTCGGAATCGCTGGCCGCCTCGGCGGCCGTGAGGGTCTCGTTGACGGCCGCCCAAACCCGCTCGGCGTCCGCGGCCGAGTACAACGAAATTGCTCGCTGGGCCAGGCCGGGGATGGCGAAGTCATTGGGCCCGCTACCGAGCGCGAGTACGAGACGCCCCCAGCGGATCGGCCCAGCTTCAGTGAGCAGCTGCTGTTCGTCCAGGTCGAAGCCCATGATCTCTGTCCGGACGAAACGGACCCGCTCGGCGAGCACGTCCTCTACCGGTATCCGCACCGCGTCGGCGGCACGAGTGCCCCCGGCGACCCGGGGCAGCTCGGTGAGCACCTGGTGGTAGTCGTGCCGGTCGACTAACACGACCTCGACCTCGGGGAGGTTGCGCAGCTTGGACGAGAAACGCAACGCGACGTGGAGCCCGGCGTAGCCCGCACCGGCGACCACGATCTGACCGCTAGGGCCGGCGATGGATGCGTTCACGGCGTCCTCCATGTCCTCCATCTCCTCTATGCCCTCCAGAGGGGGATCGTTCCCTCGCCGTCCGAGGACCTACCTGCAAGATGGCAGGTCTCGCAAAGAGAGCGCCCCTACCCACAACCCCGGCAAGGCTCGAGACGCGGCCGTTAGATCGGCAGACGAGTAACCGACCAGTCCACGTCTCGAAAGAAGAGAAACGCCTCCTTCCTTCCCAGCTCACAACTGAACGTGGGAACTGCAGGAACGTCCTCCTCCGTCGGGAACCGCTCGATCGAGATGGGGGTGGTCCGCCCGCGCATAGCGCCGACCTGGCCGGCGTCCTGCCACTGGACGACACCGCCGATGGTGAGCCTGCACGCGAAGTCCACCGGGAACTGGTTCCCGTTCGTGATCTCGACGACGAGGCGGAGGTTGACCTGGTACGTGCCGGGCTCCGTGAGAGCAGGACCGCTCGTCGAATCCGAGCTCCCCACGATCCGCGCCTCGACGATCGGACGCCCCTGCGCCACGCCCGCTCCGGCGGCGAGGGCGCTTCCGGTGCTCAACAGGGCCACGGCCCCGACCGCAGCCCGGCGCCTCCAAAGGTGCTCGCGAGGTCCCATCGTGGTGACTGCCGTCAGCGGGCCGGCAAGGGCCCTTCGACCTCGTCGGGGACGGCGAGCTTCACCGGAGGGGCGTTTCGCCAGTCTGCGATGCCGTCCTCCACCATGGCCACGGGGTACTTGTTCTCGTGCACCACGGCCCAGTGCGAGTGGTTGAGCTCGTGCAGGGTGAAGCAGGCCTTGAGCGCGTTGTAGAAACCCATGTTGTCGACGCTCTGGTTGACCGACTCCTTGATCAACAGCGCCGTCATGGTGGGCAGCTCGGCGATCCGCTTGGCGTAGGCGAGCGTCTTGTCCTCGAGCTGGTCGAGCGGGAACACCTTGCTCACCATGCCGAGCCGGTGTGCCTCTTCGACGTCGATCGCATCGCCGGTGAGCATGAGCTCCTTGGTCCGCCTGGGCCCGAACTCCCACGGGTGGGCGAAGTACTCGACGCCGCACATGCCGAGGCGCGTGCCGACGACGTCGGCGAAGTAGGCGTTGTCGGCCGCCACGATCAGGTCGCAGGCCCACATGAGCATGAGCCCGGCCGCGTAGACCGTCCCCTGGACCTGGGCAACGGTGATCTTGCGGAGGTTGCGCCAGCGCAGGGTGTTGGAGAAGTAGTAGTGCCACTCTTGCAGCATCAACTGCTCGGTCCCCTGCCGGGTGGCGCCGTCGCCGGTGTAGCTGGGGTGCGTCGACCGCTCCGCGACCGACTGCTTCGACCCCATGTCGTGACCGGAGGAGAACAGCGGACCGACGCCGCCGAGGATCACCACGCGCACCTCGTCGTCCTGCTCGGCGTGGCGGAAGGCGTCGTCGAGGTCCACCAGCATGCCGCGGTTCTGGGCGTTGCGGGTGTCCGGTCGGTTGAGCAGGATGCGGGCGATGCGACCCTCTTCGAGGGTCTCGTACTTTACGAATTCGTACTCGGGCATGGCCTCACGGTATCTCAGCGGAGGGGACCGGCGGCGGGCCGCCTGGCCAGCGAGAGGGTCATCCGAGCGCCCCTCGGTCGCGTAGGGCCGTGATGTCGTCCCAGTCAAAGCCCAGCTCGAGGAGCAGCTCCTCCGTGTGCTCGCCCGTCTCCGGCGCACGGCGGGTCACCGACCACGACGTGTCCGAGAAGTCGACCGGGCTCGACACCATGGCCTTGGGGCCGTCGGCGGTCGGCCCCTCGACAAAGGCCCCGGAGGCCACGGCCTGCTCGTCTCGGGGCAGGTCCTCGGGAGACTGGACCGGCGACCACCAGACGCCGTGGGCGTCGAGCACCGCCCCCCAATCGGCGCGGTCCGCCGAGGCGAACGCCTCGCTCATCGCCTCGATGAGCGCCCACGCGTGCTCGGCCCGGTCGGCCGAGGTCGCGAAGCGGGGGTCTTCGAGGAGCTCGGGGCGACCCAGGGCCCTCGCCATCGGCTCCCAGTGCCGGTCGGGCTGCAGGCCGAGCAGGAACAGATGCTCGCCGTCTCGGCATCGGTAGGAGTTGAAGAGCGGGTTCGGGGCCTGGGTGCGCGGGCGGACGGGGTAGGCCTCCCCGAGGCGCAGCGCGCGGTTCACGTCGGAGCCCACGGTGAAGATCCCGGCGCGCAGGAGGGAGCTCGACACCAGCTGGCCCCGCCCGGTGCGCTCGCGGGCGACCAGCGCGGCCGCGATCCCGGCCACGGTCGTCACGCTCGTGACGTGGTCGCCCGATCCCCCCGGGGAGATCGGGAGCTCGGCACCGGGCGCCGTCATCGCCCGCAGCACGCCGGCGCGCGCCCAGAAGGCCCCCGAGTCGTACGCGGCGCGGTCCCGTTCCGGTCCGGTCCGTCCGTAGCCGGTGATGAGGGCGTAGACGAGCCTCGGGAAGCGGCCCGCGAGGGTCTCGTAGTCGAGTCCGAAGGAGGCCAGGGCGGGCTGACGGACGTTGGTCACGAACACGTCGGCGCGACCCAGCAGGCGCAGGACGACGTCCCGGCCGCCGTCGGTGCCGAGGTCGAGCATGATGCTGCGCTTGCCCCGGTTGTCGAGCTCGAAGGTCGGGTTGGCGCCGGTCACCCAGGCCCGGTTGGGGTCGCCGCCGGGAGGCTCGATCTTGACCACCTCTGCGCCCCAGTCGGCCAGGATCGCCGTCGTCGAGGGACCGACGACCCAGCCGCCGAACTCGACCACCCTCGTCCCGTCGAGCGGTCCCCCCACCGATCCTCGCGATCTGCCGTCGGTGCCGAGGTCAGGACGTGGACGTGAGGGGAGACTGCGCCGGGGCGTCCGGCTCCGGCCCCTCCCGCTCGACCACGAGGGCGCCGCGGTTCAGCTTCATGGCGTCGTTGCGGGGAAGCGACGGCACGAGCTCGACCGACTTGGGGACCTTGTAGGGGGCGAGCCGGCCCTTGGCGAAGGCGATGACGTCCTCGGGCGTCGGGGGGTCGGCCGGGTCGGCCGGCTGGACGACCGCGTGAACCCGTCGTCCCCATTCGGGGTCGCGCAGGCCGATGACGGCGACGTCGGCAACCCCGGGGTGTTCGCTCAACGCCGACTCCACCTCGGCGGGAAAGACGTTGGCGCCGCCCGTGACGATCATGTCCACCCGGCGGTCGGCCATGTAGAGGAAGCCGTCCTCGTCCTGCCAGCCGAGGTCACCGACGGTCACGAAGCCGTCGGCGGTCCGCGGCATGGGGGCCACGTTGTCGCCGACGTAGAAGGCGGCAGGTCCGGTCGGCGTGCGCATGTAGATGCCGCCAACCTCGCCCGGCGGGAGCTCCTCGCCGTCTGGACCGAGGATCTTGATCTCGGTCTCCCCGAGTCCCCGCCCGAGGGTCCCCGGATGCTCCAGCCACTCGTCGCCGCGGCAGACCACCAGCCCGTGCATCTCCGACGCGCCGTAGCTCATGTAGAAGCGCTCGGGCCCGACGAGCTCGCACCACCGCCGACCGAGCCACACCGGTAGGGGCGCCGCGCCCTGCTGGACCCAGTAGAGCGACGAGAAGTCGCGCCCCTCGATGCCGGGCACGGCCGCGAGGCGCTCGAGCATGGGGGTGGCGCCGATGAAGCCCGTCACCCGGTGGCGCTCGATCAGATCCAAGATGCGCGGCGCGTTGAAGCGCTCCAGGAGCACGATCTCCTCGCCGGCCAGCAGGTTGCGCGTCGCGGTGAAGCCGTTGGTGTGGTACAGCGGGGCGGGCACGAGGACCCGCTGCGGGCCCGGGAGCGGACCGTAGGACTCGACGACGGTCGACGTGCCCGTGCCCGGCGCGTGGACGCCCGGCGACTTGACCAGGATCACCTTGGGCGTGCCGGTGGAACCCGAGCTGCACACCCCCCAGCCGTTGGGGGAGACCACCTCGGGAAGCGGGTCCGTGGGCGCGGACAAGCTCTCGTCGAACAGCTCCCAGCGGTCCTTGTCCACGACCAGGCGGGGGGCCATCGTCTGGAGGACGCGGCCACGCTCCCACTCCGGCAGGTCCCAGCGCATCGGGACCACCACCGCGCCGACCTTCCATCCGGCAAAGCAGGCCATGAGGTGCTCGGGGGAGTTGCGCAGGCACACGGCGAGGCGGTCGCCGATCCCGAGACCGTGGCGCCCGAACACGTGGGCGAGCTGGGTGGATCGCCGGTCGAGCTCGCCCCACGAGACCGTGCGCTCGGTGCCGTCCTCGGCCGCGAAGACGATGGCGACCTCGTCCGGGCGTTGCACCGAGACCAGGCGGATCTGGGTCCCGTACGGGATCCCGTCATCGGGCGGGACGACGCTCACGCCCCGACCTCGATGCCGAGGTAGCGCTCGAACACGTCCTCGCCCCGCAGCTCGTCCGAAGGGCCGGAGAAGACGATCTGGCCCCGGTTGAGGAGGTACGCCGTGTCCGCGAGGTCGAGCGCCCGGGTCACGTACTGCTCGACCAGCAGCAGGGAGGTCCCGTTGGCGACGATCTGCCGCAGGGACTCGAAGATGCGGTCCACGAGCAACGGCGCGAGACCGAGGGAGGCCTCGTCCACCACGACGATCTTCGGATCGGTGAGGTAGGTGCGCACGAGGGCCAGCATCTGCTGCTCGCCGCCGCTCAGGCTTCCGGCCAGCTGCTTGAGCCGTGGTGCCAGGGCCGGGAAGGCCTCCGAGGCGCGCTCGACGCTCTCGTCCTCCTTGCCCTTGGGGGACTGGAGGACCAGGTTGTCCCGGACCGTGAGCGACGGAAAGATGCCGCGCCCCTCCGGTAGGAGACACAGGCCTTTGCGGGCCATGACGTAGGCCCGCTTCCCGGTCACGTCCTCCCCCGCGAGGCGCACGCGGCCGCTCATGGGCCGGATCAGCCCGGACGCCGTCCGCAACAGGGTCGTCTTGCCCGCGCCGTTGGGCCCGAGCAGCGCCACGACCTTGGAGTCCGGCACCGACAGGCTCACGTCGCGCAGGACGACGGTGTCGCCGTAGCCCGCCGTCACCCTTTCGATCTCAAGCACCGCACGACCGCCTTCCCGCCCGGTAGCGCTGGGTGATCCTACGGGGTCCACGGCCGCGAGGCTTCCAGGGATCCCGCCGAGTCACGGCCGCGCTCCCAGGGCCGCGTCCTGCTCGTCGGGGGTCGGTGCCGCCTCGGAACCGAGATAGGCCGAGCGCACGGCGGGACTGGCGAGCATCTCCGCCGGTGTCCCGTGGAAGATGAGCTGCCCGAAGTCCAGCACGTAGATGTCGCGGCAGACCTGGCGCACGAGCGCCATGTCGTGCTCGACGAGGAGGATGCCGATCCCATGCTGGGCGACGGCACCGGTGAGAACGTCGCCGAACCGCTCCGTCTCGCCGGCGTCCAGCCCCGAGGAGGGCTCGTCCAGCAGGAGGAGGTCGAAGGGGCCCGCGAGCACCCGGGCGAGCTCGACCATGCGGCGCTGGCCGGCCGGCAGGAGCCCCGCCTGGAGCCCCAAGAGCGGAGCGATCCCCGTCAGCTCGATCGCCTCGTCGACGGCACGCCGCACGGTGATCCGGTCCTGGCGGCTCCCGGCCACCTGGGTCAGCGGGTTGGCGCCGGCCATGGAGGCCTCGCGGCCGAGCTCCACGTTCTCGCGCACGGTCAGCGAGTTGAACAGCTCGGCCCGCTGGAACGAGCGCCCGAGGCCGAGGCGTGAACGCCCGGAGGGGCCGAGCGAGGTCACGTCCCGGCCGTGCAGGATGACCCGCCCGTGGCTCGGCTTCACGAGGCCCGAGCAGGCGTTGAAGGTCGTCGTCTTGCCCGCGCCGTTGGGTCCCACGAGTCCGGTGATGCTCGCCATGGGCGCCGCCAGGCTCACCTTCTGCACGGCGGCGACACCGCCGAAGCGCACCGAGAGCTCGCGCACCTCGATCCCGCCCTTTGCCGGCGAGGGGGTCGGGGTCGCTTCCGCTGCGCCCGACGCGGCCGCCGATGCCCCATCCGGCCGCTCGCCCGGGGGGTCGCCGCCGCTGCCGCTCGGTACCCCCGCCATGGCCGGCGCCGGGGAGGTCAGCGGCGGCGACTCGGGTGGTGGTGCAGAGGGCGACGACGTGCCGGCGGCGGCCAAAGCCAGGTCCTCGGCCGCCGCGACCTCCTCCGCGCCGCGGGCGCGCACCACCGCCTGGCGCACCTCCTCCTGGGTGACCGGCTGCTCCGGCGGTCGGCCGCCCAGCCGGTCGAGCACCCTCCGGATGGGCAGGGGCACCGTCGGCACCTTGCTGGCCTGGACGGCGAACGTGGCGGCGAAGAACCCGAAGGCGATCTGGAGGTAGGTGTTGATGTTGGCGATCGTCACGTACCCGGGGAACACCGTGTAGCCGACGGCGGCGATGATCCCGTACCAGGGCTCGCCGGCCACCGAGATCACCACCAGGGCGACGAGGATCAGCGAGTTGAAGGACGAGTAGTTGCTGCCGACGCTGTAGTGGAAGAGCACCGCCGTCAGGGCTCCGGCGAGGCTCGCGATCGCGGCCGAGATGCAGAACACGAGCACCCGCAGGACGTTGGTGGTGGCCCCATGGGTCTCGAGGGCGACCGGCGAGTCCGCCAGCCCACCGAGGAGGCGGCCCATCCGGCCCTTCCCGATGGCCATGATCAAGGCGACGATCACGACGGCGAAGATCAGCAGCACGTAGTAGTAGCCGTTGTCGGAGGCGAGGTGCCACGAGCCGATGCTCACGTTGGGCCGGGGCGCGGGGATCCCCGACGTCGTCGGCCCGAACATCCAGGTGGTCGTGTAGATCATCTGTTCGAGCAGGATCCCGAAGCCGAAGGTGGCGAGGGCCAGGAACACCCCGGAGAGCCGGATCGCCGGAATGGACACGAGGGCCCCGACGGGGACGGCGACGAGCGCGGCAAGGAGCATCGAGAGGAGCCACGGGATGTGGTAGCTGTCGGCGAAGTGCCCGAAGGCGGCCGCCCCGACGGCGGCGAACGCCAGGTGGCAGAGCGAGATCTGCCCGGAGGTGCGGACGAGGAGGCCGAGGGAGAGGAACAGGATGATGTCGATCAGGGCGTTGGACCAGATCGACAGGTCGTTTCCGGCCAGTTGGGGCATGAAGCCGGCCACCACGAGCACGGCGGCGAAGGCCACGAGCCGCACCCGGGTCGGCGCGTACCAGGACTTGCGCACCGGCAGCGAGAGGACCACGCGGCGCTCGGCCAATCGGGCCCGTGGGGTGACCACCAGGACGACGAACAGGATGATGAAGGGCAGGCCGGCCGGGAGCCCGCTCAGCCAGCTGATGCTGACCGCGTACTTCGTGGCGAGGGAGCCGAGGATGCCGATGACGAGTCCACCCACGAAGGTGAGCGGCAGGCTCGAGAAGTACCCGATCGCCGCGGCGCCGAAGGCCTGGACGACGAGCATGGTGATCACGAGGGCGTCCAGGCTGAGGCTCGGGGCGAGCAGCAACCCGGCCGCCGAGCAGAACATCATGCTGATCACCCAGGCCCAGCGGCGGATCCGGTAGGGGTTCTCCCCGGTGATCGAGACCAGGTCGGGGTTGTCGACGACGCCCCGCATGGCGACGCCGAGGCGGACGAAGCGGAAGAAGTAATAGAGCACCGCGGTCGCGAGCACCGAAATGATGACCACCGTGATCTGGTCCCAGCCGATGTTGACCCCCAGGAGATGGACCGTCGACGTCGGCAGGAATGCCGGGAAGTTCACCGTGTTGTTGCCGTACCAGAGGGTGCCGATGCCGAGCACGATCAAGAGGAGGCCGACGGTGGCGACCACCTTGAGGGTCGCGCCGACCGGCTCGAGGGCGCGACCCAAGAGCTCGAGCCCGAGGCCCTCCAGCGGAGCCAGGACGAACAGGCACAGCGCGGCCGCCAGCGGCCAGGCCATGCCGTGCTCGTTGTGCAGCCAGTAGAAGACGAAGACCGTGAGAGCGGCCAGCGACCCGTAGGCGAAGTTGAAGATGCCCGACGTCTTGTAGGTGAGGACGAGCCCCACGCCGGCCAACCCGTAGACGGATCCGGTGGCGATGCCGATGACGATGAACGGCAGAAAGGTCTCCACGGCTAGCGCTCCCCCCCGGATTGCTCGACGCCCACGAGTCCCGGCGTCTCCTCGCTCGGCACCCCGACCATGACGATCAGCAGCACGCACGGGTCCGCCGAGCGGTTCCACCACTGGTGGACGCCCCCCAGCTGGATGTTGACGTCGCCCTGGCGCAGCGTGACCGAGCTGCCGTCCTCCATGAACAGATCGATCTCGCCAGACACGATGTACTCGAGGTCGATCGTGTTGGTGCGGTGCCAACCGGTGGGCTCGGGTGTGGGCGCCATCGACTCGACGAAGAACCGTGTCGAGCCCGCGCCGAGCGAGAAGATCTCCGCCAGGGCAGCGAGTGGCGCTCGGTCGCTCGGGTCGAGGCCGCGTTCGTCGGCCGCCCAGAGGTGGGCGACCCCGAAGGGGGCCCCCTGCACCTCCATGGTCTCGGTGGCCGTGGCCGTCGCGTCCTCGAGCACGCCCCAGCCCCCGCCCCGGGTCCTGCCGCACACGACTCGCCGGAGCTCTGGCGCCCCCGTCTCCCCCATGGCCGAACCCCCCTTCGCGTTCACCGTCTCGGGCACCGTCCCGGGACGCCCGTCGTTCCGCCCTCTACCATGGCCCCATGGGGGACCCTCAGCAATCGACGACTCCGCAAGACATCGGCATGATCGGCCTCGGCAACATCGGCGCGGGCGTCTGCGCCAACCTGCTCGCCGACGGCCACCGGGTGACGGCGCTCGACACCGATCCGTCCCGGCTCAAGGTTCAGGTCGACGCCGGGGCCGCCGCCGCTGGTAACCCGGCTGAGGTGGCGGCGGCGGCCGACATCACCTTCCTGTCCCTGCCGACGCCCGAGGTGATGTCCGAGGTCTCCGAGCAATGGCTCGAGGGTGCGGCGGCCGGCAAGGTACTGGTCGACCTGACGACCAACTCCCCGGAGCTCGTGAAGCAGGTCGGTCGGCGCCTCGCGACGAGGGGCGCCCAGCTGGTCGAGGCTCCGTTGACCGGCGGCGCGCCCGGCGCCCGCAACCGCATGCTCGTGTTCATCGTGGGCGGCGAGCCCGAGGCCGTGGATCGCGTCCGCCCCCTGCTGGACGCGCTCGGTCGTGGCGTCTTCCACCTCGGGCCGCTCGGCTGCGGCAACGTGGGCAAGCTGGTCAATTCCTTGATGGCGTTCAGCTCGATGTGGACCTCCCTCGAGGGTCTCGCCATGGCGGCCGGCAACGGGATCGACCTGCGGAGGCTGCTCGAGATGGTGCGCACGTCGGGCGGCGCGAATTCCTACCTCGAGCGGCGGGTCGACGAGATCTCCGAGCGGGGACGCCATCCGGATTTCGCCATCGAGCTCGCCGCCAAGGATGCGGGCCTGATGCTCGAGGTGGGCCGGCAGGCGTCGGTTCCGCTCCCCCTGGCCTCGGCCGTGCACCAGATGCTGGTCTACGCCAAGGCGCAGGGCCTCGGCGGCCGGGACATCAGCGACCTCGTCGAGGTGATGGAGCATGCGGCCGGGCTCCGGCTGGAGCTCAGCCCACCCGACGAGTCCTGAGGAAGGGGTCACCGCGGGCGTGCACCGGTCGGGCGCAACACCACGCTCAATCGTCGCCGAGAATGGGTGCCGCCGTCCGTAGAGCCGCCACGCCGAGCGGGACGCCGGCGTACACCCCGGCCTGCATCAGCACCTCGACCAGCTCCTCCTTGGTGATGCCGACGTTGAGCGCGCCCCGCAGGTGGCCCGCCAGCTCCTCCTGCCGCCCCATGGCCGCCAGCATGGCCACAGTGATGAGCGAGCGGTCCCGGACGGCGAGGTTGGGGCGGGCCCAGAACATCCCGAAGCAGAACCGGCGGACCAGGGCGAAGTAGTCGGGCGCCAGCTGGGCGGCGGCGTTGGCGGGTGACCGCGCGCCGCCGACCTGCTCGCCCCAGAGCTGGCGCTGGATGTCCGCGCCCGCCGCGTCGTACTGCGCATCGTCCGCCATGTCAGCGACCTCCGGTCTCGGGCGCCCCGCCGGCGCCGGCCGCAGGATCGGAGGCAGGTGTGGGTAGGTGGTAGAGCTTGGCGTAGTTGTCCCACAGCACCTTGCGCTTGGTGCTCTCCTCGAAGGGCAGCTCCAAAAACGCGTCGGTGGCCCCGGGGAACTTGGAGTCGGCGTGGGGGTAGTCCGTCGAGAACACCACGTTGTCGTCGCCGAAGTCCTCAAAGTAGTGCTTGGCGGCCAGCTCGTCCGCCTCGCACGACAAGTAGCAGTTGGAGAGCATGTACTCCGAGGGCTTGCGCAGGACGTCGGGCGCCTCGTATTTGCCCGTCCATTCCCAGTGCTCGTCCAGGCGGTACATGAGGAAGGGACCCCAGGAGCAGTTGCCCTCGAGCAGGCCCACCCGGAGACCCGGGAACCGCTCGAGGATGCCGCCCGAGGTGAAGCACGTGATCACGAACATGATGCCGAGTGGCTGGTTGAAGGGGTGCCAGAGCAGCATCTTGTCCAGGTGCTCGCTGAAGGCGAAGTCCGGCTTGAGCGAGGTCACGCCTCCGCCGTGGAAGCACACGGGCACGTCGAGGCGCTCGGCCTCGCGCCAGAGAGGGTCGTAGACCGGATCGTGCCACGGGCGGTTGTCGACGAGGCCGGGCGTGAGAAAGGCCGCCTTGAACCCGCGCTCGACGTTGCGCGCCAGCTCGTCCACCGCGGAGCCCACGTCGTGGGGGGCGACCATGGCGGACCCGAACACCTGGTCGGGCATCTCGCAGTCCGCGACGAAGTCCGCCATCCAGTCGTTGTAGCCACGGGCGATCGCGGCGGCGAGGTCCGGCTCGAGGCCGTTTGGCCCGATGTGCTCGGCGCTCTGCTGGGCCAGCACGAAGAGCCCCCGGCTGGGGAAGAGCACCGCCGAGTCGAGGTGCTCCATCTCCATGGCCATCACCTGCGACTTGGCATCCCATCGGCGCTCCTCGGCGTGCGCGTACACGGGATCCTGCTCGGCTTTCCATGGGCGGCCGCTGGCTCGGGGCCGCATCCTTCCGAGGCGCAACAGGATCGAGTTCTTGACCTTGACCCGCATGTCGCGTTCGATCTCTTCCATGCCGACCGGGATCGCGTGCTCCCAGGCCGGGTCCATGTAGCGCTGCCAGAGGTCGGCCGGCTCCATAACGTGCATGTCGCTGTCCGCAGCGAGCCACCCGTTAACGGACATGCATACCTCCCCCCGTGGCGGTGTCAGGCGGGGTCATGGTAGTACCGAGAACACTGGTTGTCACGAGCCGAAGAGGAACTCGTCGATGGCGCGGTGGTAGTTCCAGATGGTCATCTCCTGCGCGGTGTTGAGGCGATGGCCGTCGTACCCGGCGGAGTGCAGCCCGGCGGTCACCTCGGACATGTTGGAGAAGTCCTGCTCGAGGATCTCGCCCATCTGGGCCTGGCGCCAGTCGTCGAAGCGCCGCGGGAGTGCGGTCTCGAGTCCGTCGCTCGGCGGGAGCTCCAGCCCCTGGACGTCGAAGACGCAGGTGTCGGGGTCGCGGCCGTTGGGCCGGGCGCGGTAGGCCAGGCAGCAGCCCATGTCGATCAGGAAGACGGTGTTGGGCAGGACGTGCCAGTCGTACATAGCGCCCCTGAGCTGCTCCTGGGTGACATCGGGGTAGTCGATGCCGGCCGCCCGGGCATGCTTCTTGCGGAGCTGCTGATAGATGGCGTTGCCGTCGGGGCCGCGGGCGGCATCGATCGTGCGCAGCTCGGCGGCCGCGCCGAGATCGGTCTTCAGGTAGAGGGCCCCGAGCTCGCGCAGCGAGTACTCCACGTTCGTGTAGATGGCCTGGGGATCGACGCCGTACTCGGCGCGCACCCTGGTGGCATCCCCGTCGCCGCCGTAGCGGTAGACGTCGGCATGGCGCGAGTGGTAGCGGAACAGCTCGTTGAAGGTGGCGCCGTACCGCTCGCACTCGGCGATGGTCGGCGGCGTCTTGTGCTTGTCCGGCCGCATCAGCTGCGGGTGGGTGCCCGGCACGTGCCAGCTCTCGATGAACGCGTCGAGGGCGGTCTTCCAGTTGGCCGGCAGGATCACCGACTTGTACCAGGCGATCCGCATGTCCTCGAGCTTGAAGCCGTCGAGCCGCGACGGAATGGGGTCCAGGTAGTCCGCCAGCGGCTCGGCGCCGGCATCCAGGTTGACGAACACCCACCCTCCCCAGGTGTCGACCCGGCACTCCGGGAGGCACAGCTCGGCCTCGGTCCGGGGCTCGAAGTTGGCCGCGTCGGCCTGGAACTTGAGCGTCCCGTCCAGGTTCCAGCGCCAGGCGTGGAAGGGGCAACGGAACTCGCCGATCCGGCCCTGCCCGGAGACGAGCCTCGTGCCCCGGTGCCGGCAGGCGTTGAAGTACGCCCGGAGACCCGCCTCGGTGCGGACGACCACGATGGACTGGTCGCCGATCGCGAAGTCGACGTAGTCCCCCACCCGCTCGACCTCGTCGACCCGGCACGCGTTGAGCCAGGTCCTCGGGAACAGCCGCTCGAGCTCGAGGTCGAGGAACGCCGGATCGGTGTAGCGACCCTTGGGCACGAATGCCGGCCCGAGCCGCCAGCGGTCGGGGACGTGCGGGCCCGTGCGCGGCGGGCCGCTCGGGCGCCCGGGTGCCCGTCACGGGACCTCCTCCAGATGCAGACGCGGCAGGGCCCGGATCCACCCGGCGATGCCGTCGGACAGCGCGTGCTCGGTCGCGTCACGATCGGCCGCCTCCCCGACCCAGCTCCACGTCGAGGCGCCGACGCCCCGGGTGGCGAGCGCCTCCTGCTCGCGCTCGAGCACCATGCCGGCGCCGGCGCCCTCCGTCGATGCACCGGCGCGCGCGAGCAGCACCGGAGGCGGATCGCCCACCTCCCACACCGCAGGGGGGAGCAGGTCCAGGTGTGCCTCGTGGAGGTCCGCGCACACGAGGGCGCGCACGCGCCCTGCGCGGCAGCAGCGCGGCGCCCAGGGCGACGACCGCCCCCTGGCCGAAGCCCACGAGCAGGACGCCCGAGAGCTCCTGGTCGTCGAGAAGGTCGCAGACCTGCACCACGGCGGTCGCCAGGGAGATCGGGTCGGTGCCGGCGTAGCCGGGCAGGAGCCGGTACCAGCAGATGCCCCCCACCTCCATGCCGCTCGGGTACGAGGCGTAGTTGCCAAAGGGCACCAGCACGCGGCCGACCTCCCGCGTGGCCCGGACCACGTCGAGCGGCCGCGCGAAGGACGTCTCGCCCTCTCGGTGGAGGACGACCGCGGGCATGCCCGATCCGACCCGACCCGGCGGCTCCGGGGCCGGGAGGTCCCGGTAGGCGAGCTTCACCGCGCCGCCCCCGGCGAGCGGCGAGCTAAGGCCGTGCCATCTGTGCGGCGAGCCAGCGCCGCGGCGTGCTGGCCGGCGAGGAAGCCGAAGACCATCCCCGGCCCGATCGTGGATCCCCCGCCGGGATAGCCCTGTCCGAAGACGGCGTCGACGCAATTGCCCGCTCCGTAGAGCCCGGGGATCGGACCGCCGCACCCGAGGATCTGGCCGCTCGTGCCGATGCGCGGACCGCTGTCGGTGTCAAAGGCGGTGCCCAGGATGCAGATGGCGAACAGGGGTCCCGACGGGTCGATCGGGTACATCGAGGCGTTGGGGAGCGTGTTGTCCTTCGCCGGGGGCCCGTGGAAGGCGAACTCCACCGCCTTGGACCCGCGCCCGAAGTCCTCGTCGACACCCCGCTCCGCCATGGCGTTGAAACGGGCGATGGTCGACGCCAGGTGCTCCGAGAAGGAAGGATCGAGCTCGACCGGGGCGATCCCCGCGGGCATGGCGTTGCGCCAGCGCCGCGACAGGCGCTCCTCGATGGCGGCGGCGAGGGACGGGACGCCGATCGCGGAGATCACGTGGTCGGCCACGGCGCCGGCGGGCGGGATGGGGTAGCGACCTCCGTAGGCCTCGGCGGTGCGGCCGTCGTAGATCATGAAGAGCACCCGGTTGACGTACTCGTCGTCCTCGAACACGTGGTGCACGCGGCCCCGGGACTCGTACTCGCGCTTTTCGTCGACCGCCCGGACCCCGTGGCGGTTCACCAGGATCATCCCGTCGCCCGGCACGGCCCAGACGTCCAGCACGGAGTTGGCATAGTCGTCGACCGCCTCGAGCACCTGCTGGTTCCACCAGGCGTTGTGCATCGGGCCGAAGGTCGCCCCGGCGCGCTCCGCCAACCCGATCAGGTCCCCGGTGTTGGACGGCACGCCCGATCCCCCGGCCACCGGCGCCCGCAACAGCCGCCGACGGAGCTCGGGGTCGTGGGCGAAGCCGCCGGAGCCGAAGACGACCGCGGTAGATCGCACCTCCCGGCACCGAGAGCCGTCGTCGACGACCACGCCCCGGACCGCACCGTCGTCGATGAGGAGGTCGACCACCCGGTGGCTGAGTCGCACCTCGGTGCCCCGTGAGGCGGCAAAGGCCGTCAGCTGCCGGACCAGCTCTGCGCCGTTGCCCGTGCCGCCGTCGGGCGTCCTCGGCTGGACACCCCTCCCCCGCACGGCCCGGTTCTCGGGGAACTCGTAGTAGTCGGGGTACATGCGACCGTCCCAGGCGAGCCACGGGGCCTCCATGAGCACCGCACCGAGGCCCGAGAGGTGGGCCATGACCTCGGACCCCCGGTCGTAGTAGGTCTCGAGCAGCGAGAAGGCATCCGACAGGAGGCCGAGGGTGGGCGACTCGGGGTCGTAGGAACCCGGGAAGCCCACTCGGGCCATGTAGGCGAGGGCGTCGTGCCGGGGATCCTCGATGCCCGCGGCGCCCATCACGGCGTTGGCGTAGATGTGGGCGACCCCTCCCGAACACGCCGTCGTGCCGCCGTGCACCGGTCCCTTCTCGAAGACGGCGACCGACACACCAGCGCCGAGGGCCCCGGCGGCCGCCGAGAGCGCCGCCGCGCCGCTGCCGACGACGACGACGTCGGTCTGCTCGGGAGGGATCGTCGACGCGGCCAGGGGCGAGCGTGCCGCGCCCGGCCGGTGCGGGAGCTGGGCCAGCTCCGCCACCCTGGCACCCAGCGAGCGGGGAGCGACGCGACCTCCGTCGACGGGTCGCTCCGTCACCCGCGCCGTCGTCACGCTCGACGCTCCGCAAGCTGCGCCCTGGTCACCTCGACGCCGTACCCCCGCCCATCCCCATGTACCCCCGCAACCGCTGCGACGTGGCGACGTGCCTCCCGGTCGCCCGACCCGTTATACCATCGGCCCACCTCGGATCCGAAGGCCAGGACCACCTTCGGCACGCCGGGACGGGGTGGGGCCGCCGACCAAGGGGGATGCATGGGGCTGACGACCGACGACCAGGTGGCCATCCAGGCGCTGGCGGCCCGCTACAACCACGCCATCGACAGCGGCGACGGCGGGGCCTTCGCCGGCGTGTTCACCGAGGACGGCGTGCTCGACGCGGCGGGTCGGCTCATCGAGGGTCGCGCCGCGCTCGAGGAGTTCGCCAAGGAGTTCGCGCAGCGCATGCGCTCGCCCCGCCATATCGCCACCAACCTGGTGATCGAGGGGGACGGTCGGCGGGCCACGCTGCGGGCCTACCTGCAGATGTTCGCTCTCGAGGGCGAACCTGGCCGCCAGCAGCTCGCGGCGTCGGGACAGTACGCCGACACCCTGGTCAAGGAGGACGGCGCGTGGCGCTTCGTGCAGCGGGTCTACACCGCCGACGCGTGAGCCGCCCGCGCCCCTAGCGCCCCCCGACGAGCAGCAGGCAACCCCCCGGCGTGCCGCCGCCGGTGCTCACGGCCACCACCTCGGCGCCGGGAACCTGGCGCTCTCCCCCGTCACCGCGAAGCTGCACGACCGCCTCGTGGAGATAGCCGTAGCCGTGGGTCCGCCCGGCGGAGAGCTGGCCGCCGAAGGTGTTGAGGGGGAGCTCTCCGTCGAGGGCGATGCGACCCGGGTCCGAGAGGAAGTCGCCCGCCTCCCCGATGCCGCAGAAGCCCAACGCCTCGATCCAGCTGAGGCAGTTGAAGGTGAACCCGTCGTACAGCTCGGCGACGTCTACGTCGGACGGGCGCAGGGACGTCCGGCTCCACAGGTGCGCGGCAGGGCCCTGCGTCTGCGGCTCGTGGCTGAGCGTGCCCTGGTCCCAGCTCGGCCGGTCGATCACCTGGGTGCCGACGGCCTCCACCAGGACCGGCCGGCGCCGCAGATCGCCTGCCACGTCCACGGCGGAGACCACGAGCGCGATCGAGCCGTCGCAGGGGACGTCGCAGTCGTAGAGGCCGAAGGGGGTCGTGATCATCCGCGCCCCGAGGTAGTCGTCCATCGTCATCGGATCCGTGTAGATGGCATTGGGGTTGCGCGCCGCGTTGCTCCGGGCGTTGATGGCGATGGTCCCGAGCGCCGCCCTCGTCGTGCCGTAGCGGCGGAAGTGGTGGGAGGCGTTCATGGCGATCCAGTTGGCCGGGCTCAACGCCCCGAAGGGAGCTCGCCAGGCCATGAAGTCCCCCTCCACCCGCCCGCCCCCCTGGCCCGACGGCGCCCGGGAACGCAGGCGGTCCGCCCATGTCGCCTCCCACACCGTGCGGAAGCACAGCACGTGGCGGCACAGTCCGGCGGCGACGGCGAGCATCGCCGCGACGACCGAGCCGCTCTGCCCCGGCGTCTCGCCGGCGCCGTTGATCCACGTCGGGCGGAGCCGGAGCGATTCCTCGAGCGCGGTGGTCCCACCCTCGGAGTGGCCACCGGCGGCCGGGCCGCCCGGGTAGGTCGACAGTCCGTCGATGTCGGCCATGGTGAGCCCGGCGTCTTCGACGGCGCGCCGGCACGCGTCGATCGTGAGGGCGAGGGGGTCGACGCCGAGGCGCCGCCCTATCGTCGACATGCCGATGCCCGTGACGGCGACCTTGTCCTCGAACTTGTCCCCGCGGACCATCGGCCGCACGTGCTCCGCGATCGGCTCCTCCTCCGGGAGCGGGGCGTCGGCGGCGAGATCCGCGACGGCGAAGATCGGCAGCCAGACGTCCTCGACCTGTTCGAAGCGCACCTCGACCCGCTGGCCCACCTCGACCTCGGAGGGATCCACGCCGACCAGGTTCGTGGTGAGGCGGATGCGGGGGTCCTCGTCGAGGGCCACGATCGCCACGACGTAGGGCGGCGGGAAGGCCGGGGACCACCGATGGTGGTTGACCGTGAAGCCGACGACCACCCCCTTCCCCGCCACCCGGTCCGGAGCCAGGTCGGAGGATCCGCAATCGCGGCAGATCGGGCCGGGCGGGTGTTGCAGCGCACCGCAGTCCGCGCAGCGGCGGAAGCGGAGGGCGCCGTCCTTCCCGGAGGTCCAGAAGAACTCGGTCTCCGGCGTCAGCTGCGGCAGGGGCCTGGACATGCGGGTGAACGTACCGTGCGACAGGATGGCCCGACCAGAGCAAGATGGGCGGGCCAGAGCCGGCGCCGGGCACCGGCCTGATCGGACGGGACGGGCCCGCACGAGCGAGACGGCAAACGGGGGTGGGTCGGATGGATCGCAGTCAGGAGTCGGGGGCCTCGGGCGACGACAGCACCCCGGTGGCGCTGGTGACCGGGGCCAGCCGAGGCATCGGCAGGGCCGTCGCCATCGCCGCGGCCAATGCGGGCTACGACGTGGCCATCACGGCGCGAAGCCGCCGCGAGGGCGAGGCCCGCGAGCACTCGTCCACGCTGCGGGCGAGCGACACGAGCCCGCTCCCCGGTTCGCTCGAGAGCACCGCGCTCGAGATCGAGTCGACGGGTCGCTCGGTGCTGGTCCTGCCGGCCGACCTCCTCGACCTGGCGTCCGTCGGCGCCGCCGTCGCCACGCTGCTCGAGCGGTGGGGGCGGGTCGACCTCCTCGTCAACAACGGGCGCTACGTGGGGCCCGGCCACATGGACCAGTTCCTCGACACCCCGGTCGAGCTCATCGAGCGCCACCTTGCGGCCAACGTCATCGCGCCGCTCCACATCCTGCAGATGGTGCTCCCCGGCATGCTCCAGCGCGGGACGGGCACCGTCGTCACGATGACCTCGAGCGCGGGCTTCACGGACCCGCCGGCCCCTGCGGGCTCCGGTGGTTGGGGCATGGGCTACGGGGTGAGCAAGGGCGCGCTCCACCGCGTCCTCGGGGTCCTCGCCGTCGAGCACGCCGACGCCGGCGTGAGGTTCTTCAACCTGCAACCCGGCGGCGTGGTGACCGAGCGGATCCTCGCCGACATGGGGCCCTTCGGCTTCGACGGGTCCGGGTGGGCACCGCCGGAGCTGATCGGGGCCGTCGTCATGTGGCTCGCCACGTCGGAAGAAGCGGCGGAGCTGGCCTCGATCGACGTCGACGCGCAGGCCCTGTCGAGGGAGCGTGCCCTCTACGAGGACTGGACCGGGGTCAGCCCTCGATCGTGATGGCCGCCTTGGGGCAGGACCGGGCGGCGGCCTCGACCTTTGCCCGGAGATCCTCGGGCGGCTCCTCCTGCAAGACGTACAGGTAGTCGTCGTCGCGCACCTCGAATACCTCGGGGGCGGCCGCCATGCACAGCGCGTTGGACTCGCACAGGTCGTAATCGACGATCACTCGCACATGGCAGAGTGTACGACCAACCGACGGGCAACGCCCATGGGGGGAGCGGCATGAACCGAGTCAAGGTCGGGTTCTTTTCGTTGTCGGGTCGTTCGACGACGGGCGACGACCGGCCGTACCTCGAATGGCACCAGCTGGACCACATGCCCGAGCAGTACCAGCTGCCCGGGCTCGTCTTCGGGCAGCGTTGGGCGTCCACGCCAGGGTGCCGGGCGGCGCGAGCGGCCGAGGTGGGCGACTGGGCGTCGATCGACCACGTCGTGTCCTACCTGATGGGCGAGCCGGTGGACCCGACGCTCGACGACTTCTTGACGCTCGGCCAGCGCCTGGCCGACATGGGACGGTTCTCGCACCGGCTCCCCTCGGTGTACACGGGCGGCCTGCTCCTGCTCGAGACCCACGCGGCCCCGAGCGCCCTCGTCACGCCGGAGGTCGTTCCCTTCCGGCCCAACCGCGGCGTCGAGCTGGTGATCGAGGAGCCGGCGGACCAGGACCGCGAGGGGTGGGACGCCTACCTCCAGCGGGCCCACGCCGAGGTCATGCCGGAGCTGATGTCGGTCCCCGGAGTGGCGGGCGCATGGGTCTTCGCGACCTCACCCGCCATCCGCCGCCGGCCCAACTTCAAGGAGGGCCGGTACCGCATGACCCTCTACTACCTCGACGACGACCCGGCGGCGGCGGGGCAACGGCTCGCCGAGCCGCTGCGGCGGTCGTGGAAGGACGGCGCAACCCGACCGCTCCTCGCCGCACCGTACGAGTCGATGATGCACTGGGACTGGGGCCGCTTCGGACCCGAGGGTCGGTAGCCGGGGCTCTCGCGCCCGGGCAGCGTCAGGCGTCCTCCGCGCGCCTCACCGCGAACGAGAGGGTCGCGGTCGCCACGAGGATCTCCCCCGCACTGCGATCCCGCACGTCCACCCGTACCACCGCCGTCCTCCGGCCGCGCCGCAGGACGTGGGCGGTGGCGACGACCGGCCCCTCCCGCGCCGCCTCGAGAAAGCTGACGTGCATCTCCGTCGTCGCGCTGCGCGCGCGTAGGGATCCCTGCCGCGCACGAGCGCGGTCCCCGCCACCATGTCTGCCAGGGTGGCCAGCAGCCCACCCTGGAGCACGCCCGAGGAGTTGACGACGCGCGGCGTGACCGCCATCTCGATGGCCCAGTCGGCGCCGTCGACCGCCACCTCGTGCCAGTCGAGCGCCTCGAAGGCGTGACCCTCGACCAGCGCGGGTCGGGGCTTCTCGGTCAACGGGCGCTCGCTCGACGAGGCCCGGTCAACGGGGGCTCTTCGGCCCGAAGCGGATCGCCCCGTCGATCCGGATGACCTCGCCGTTGAGATAGGGGTTCTCGCAGATGGCCGCCACCAGCTGCGCGTACTCGGCGGGGCGCCCCATGCGCTTGGGGAAGGGGACCACCGGACCCCAGATGGCATCGAGCTGGTCCTCGGGCATCCCGTAGGCCGGCGTGGCGAACGTCCCCGGCGCGATCGTCACCACCCGGATGCCGACCACCGCAAGGTCTCGGGCGGCCGTCAGGGTCATCCCGATGACGCCGCCCTTGGCGCTCGCGTAGGCCACCTGGCCGATCGTGCCCTCGTACCCGGCGATCGAGGCGGTGTTGACGATCACGCCCCGCTCCCCGCCCTCGAGCGGCTCGGTCTTGGAGATGGCGGCCGCCGAGAGGCGCAGGACGTTGAAGGTCCCCACCAGGTAGTGGTCGAGCACCTTGCGGTAGTCGTCGAGGCTGTGCGGCGTACCGTCGGACTTGAGCGTTCGCCCACCCCCGCCGAAGCCGCCGTGGACGGCGACCGCCACCCGTACCGGACTGAGCGTCGCGGCGCGCTCGAGGGCGCGCGACACGCTCTCTTCGCTCGTCACGTCCGTCTCCACGAACTCGGCCGTACCGAGCTCGTCCGCCAGCGCCCGGCCCCGGTCGGCGGCCAGATCGGCGACGACCACTTTCGCTCCGGCCGCGGACAGCCGCCGGACGGTCGCCTCTCCGAGCCCACCGGCTCCACCGGTCACCAGTGCCGCTGCCCCGTCAAGCTCCATCGTTCCCCTTCGCCACTTCGCCCATGGCGGCCCGGCCTCCGGCCGCGGCCACCTCTCCGACCCGCTGCACGTACACGTGGACGCTCGTGATGCGCCCGTCGCCGTCGAGGTCGAACACGATCACCTCCGGCGTGTGGCGCAGCTCGCCGTGGAGCTCGTAGTGCTCGACCAGCTCTGCGGTAACCGTCCGGTCCGAGTAGACGATCCGCTCGGCGGTGAGACCGTACTGCGGGCCCAGCGTGGGGATCACCCGCCGCAGGAACGCCACGTACTCCGTGCTCGAGGAGATCGTGTCGGCGAAGGGACCCACTCGGAGAAAGTCGGTCGGGGAGAAGAACCCCGCCAGGCGATCCCAGTCCCGAGCGTTGTAGCACTCGAGCCAATCCTCGATAACCCCCACGGCTCTCCCCCTTGGACACGGCCTCTCGATCGCACGCAGTCATAGCACCGCGGCGGGACCGCCGTGAGGCCGTAAGAATGACGCCGATGCGAGTGGGCGTGGTCGGCACCGGGTTCGGCGAGCGAGTGGTCGCGCCCACCTTCCGCTCGATCGGCTGCGACGTCGACGTCGTCTCGGCGCGCGACCGCGCCGGGGTCGAGCGCCTCTGCGGGGCGGACGTCGACCTCGTCTCGATCCATTCCCCACCGTTTCTCCACCTCGACCACGCCCGCATGGCGATCGCCGCCGGCCGGGCCGTGCTCTGCGACAAGCCGTTCGGGACCTCGCTCGACGAGGCCACCTCGCTCGCGGAGGCGGCCGAGGCTGCAGGCGTCGTCAACCTGGTCAACTTCGAGTTCCGGCACCAGCCGGCGCGGCGCCGGATGAAGGAGCTCCTCGAAGCCGGTGCCATCGGCCGGCCCGAGCACCTGACCTACGTGGCCATGACGTCTGGCTCGCGGGTGCCCCTGCGTCCCTACGGCTGGCTCTTCGACCGGTCGCGGGGCGGCGGGTGGATCGGTGCCTTCGGCTCGCACGCCATCGACACGATCCGGTGGTTGCTCGGCGAGATCGAGTCCGCTGGCGGGGCGACGTGGACGACGATCACCGAGCGGCCCGACGCCGAGGGCCGCCTGCAGACCTGCAGCGCCGAGGACGCCTTCAGCGCCTGGTTGGAGCTCGAGACCGGGGCCACGGCCAGCGTCGACACCTCGTTCACCTCCGCCGTGTCGCTGCCGCCCCGGATCGTCGTCACCGGGTCCGAGGGTGCGATCGACAACACGGCCGACGTCCGATTGACGCTGCGCCGGGTCGACGGGCACCGGGAGGATCTCGAATTCACGCCCCCCCGTGGCGACCCCCACGAGGTCGCGATGACGGCGTGGGCGACCGAGGTCTGCCAGGCCGTCGCGGAGGGTCGCCAAGTCTCACCCTCCTTTCGGGACGGGGTGGCCTGTGCACGAGTCATGGAGGCGCTGCGTGCCCAGCCGCCCCGACCCCGCAGGAGCTGACCCAGCAGTTGACGCGCACGAGTTGACCCAGACGAGTTGCCCCCAGGAGTTGACAACGCGCGTTCTTGGGGAACAGGGTGCTCCTAGTCCGCTTGGAATCCGCATGCTCCAAGCGGGGCGGCTCGGGAGGGGAGGGCGATGTCGGTCGAGGATTGGGCGGCCGGAGCGACGATCGGGGGACAGGCGATCCCCGAGCGCCCCGACTTGGCCCGGATGCGAAAAGAGCGCCACGCTCGCCTGCAGGCGCAGCTCGAGGAGGAGGGGATGGATGGCCTGGTCCTCCTCGGCTCGAGCGCCGTGTCCTACGCCACCGGTGCGTTGGCGCCGGGGGACGACAGCGGCCGGGCCGGACTGTTCCGCCCCGTGGCGGTCGTCGTGCGGGGCGCAGACGCACCCCACCTGTTCACGCCGTTTTGGGACGGCGTCCCGCCCGACCTCCCCGAGGACCACCTGCACGGTCCCCTCTTCCCCGATCTCGACGACGGGATCGAGCATCTGACGCAGGCGCTCGGAGAGCTCTTCTCGCCGGGGGCGCGCCTCGGGGTCGACGACCAGCCCCATGCCGTGCTGCGCAACCCCGCCGGGTTCGAGTGGGTGGACGCGGGATCCGTCATGAGCCCCGTCAAGCTCAGGAAGACGCCCGACGAGGTGGCCTGCATCCGCACGGCCCAGCGGATCAACGAGCTGGCCATGGTCGAGGCCCAGGCGATCCTCCGTCCCGGGGTGCGCCAGACGGAGCTCAGCGCGGCCTTCCTGCGTCACCTCTTCGAGCTGGGAGCCTCGGCGAGCAGCATCGACCCGATCTGGCAGGTGATGGCCCCGACCAAGGAGGTCGGCCCGTGGACGAGCCACGGCGACCTGGCCTACCCCACCGCCACCACCGACCGGTTCCTCCGGGAGGGCGACGTGATCTGGGTCGACGTGGGGATCCTCTATCAGGGCTACGCCTCCGACTACGGCCGCACCTGGATCACGAGCGCCGGCCCGGTCCCGAGCGAGCGGCAGGCCTCGCAATTCCGCCGGTGGCGCACCGTCGTCGACGCCGTCTTGGACATCTGCAAGCCGGGGGTCTCGGCGCTGCAACTCGGCCGGGCCGCCATCGAGGCCAACGGCGGTGAGCGGCCCTGGATCGAGCACTTCTACCTGGCCCACGGGGTGGGCACCGACAGCGCGGAGATGCCGCTCATCGGTACCGATCTCGGCGAGGCGTTCGACGAGCGACAGGTGATGGAGCCCGGCATGGTGCTCGTCCTCGAGCCGGTGATCTGGGAGGAAGGGGCCTCCGGCTACCGCTCCGAGGACATCGTGGCCGTGACCGACACGGGTTGGGTGCTCCTGAGCGGCTCCTCCTACGAGCCCTTCGAGGTGACGGCATGAGGCCCCGCGACCAGGGCGTTCTCGTGGGGACCATGGCGCTCGAGGAGGGCGCACGGGTCGACTTCTCCCGGCTGCGCCAGGACCGCCGCCAGAGGGTCTTCGAAGGCATGGAGGCCGACAACCTGGACGCACTCATCCTCGGTCGCATCGGCGACGTGCGTTACACGTCGGGAGCCCGTCAGCTGTGGCGGGCCGGGGTCAATCCGTTCGCAGCGGTCTGCGTGGCCGTGCGCGAGACCGGCCGGGTGCACCTGCTGTCCGTGTGGGACGAGGGGATCCCGCCCGAGATCGCCAACGAGGACCTGTACCCGATGTTCTGGAACCCCGGCAACCTCTTGCAGGCGGTCGGCGCCATCCCGGGGCTGGGCCAGGCCGAGCGGGTCGGCACCGACGGCCTCACACCCATGTTCGGTCAGGTGCTGCCCACGCTCTTCCCCGGTGGCGAGCTCGTCGACGGCTCGCCCGTGATGTCACGGGCACGTTCGAGCAAGACCGCCGACGAGATGACCTGCATCACCGTCGCGGCGGCCATCGCCGAGGCCGGGCTCTCGGCGCTCGAGCAGGCGTTGGCGCCGGGCGTCACCGAGCGCGAGCTGCTCGGGGTCTACGAGGAGTGCGTGGCCCGCCTCGGTGCCCCCAACCCCGCGAGCGAAAGCGTGGCCTTCGCCACCGCCACCCGGGGCCCGGTGCGCTTCCGGTACCTGGCGAGCGAGCGGCCGGTCGGCGAGGGCGAGCTCGTGGTCCTGTCGCCGGGTGCGCTCTACGCCGGCTACGAGGCCAGCCTGGCCCGCACCCGCCTGTCGAGTGGGCCGGCGCCCAGGGGCGCCGGGGCCCTGGCGGAACGGTGCTGGCGCGGGCTCGATGCCCTGGTCGGTGCCTGCCGGGCCGGCAACACCGGGGCCGACCTGCGCCGGGCGTGGGAGTCGACCGGCGAGCGACTCCCGTCCGTCGTGCTGGCACACGGCCTCGGGCTGGGAGTGGAGCCGCCGGTGATCGGGCTCGGCCGCGGCGACGGGGCGGTGCTCCAGGAGGACGCCGTGCTGTGCGTCCAGTCCTGGGTCACGGCGGAAGGCACCGGTGGCTTCCTCGAGCGCGGCGTCGTGCGCGTGGGGGCGGAGGGGGCCGAGGTCCTGACGAGGGTGGGAAGGTTCGCACCTTGAGCAACACGGACCAGACGGAGCGGGCGACCGTCGACTTCGACCACCATGGGGGCGACTACTGGGAGCAGCGCCACGAGATCTGGGCCGAGGCCCGACGGTGCCCGGTCGCCAACAACCTGCAGATTCGGCTCCCGCGGGGGCGCCGGCATCGAATAGCCTGACATTCGTGTCAGGGTGCCGAGCGCGCGGCGAGCGGCGAAGGTAGCGTTTCGAAGTCGTTACATCCGACACATGGATGTCAAAATTCCGGACCGTCGTCCGGGAAGCAAGGAGGGGGGTTCACATGCGGGGTCGTTTTCGGAAAAAGGGTCCCTGGAGTGCGGCGCGGCGGGCGGCCGCCGGCGCGATCGCGACGGCCATGCTCTCCGGGAGCCTGATCGGGCTTGCCGCCCTCACGGGTTCGGCACCGGCGGGTGCGGCGACCGAAGCCCCGGTCGTGGTCGGCGACATCTGCAGCTGCACGGGACCGGAGGCCTCGACCATCAGCCAGACCTCGGCGACCATGCAGGCCTGGGCGTCGTGGGTCAACAGCCACGGCGGTCTCGCCGGTCACCAGGTCCAGCTGATCATCAAGGACGACGCCTACAACCCCGGCAACTCGCTGGCCGACGCGAAGACGCTGGTCGAGAGCGACCACGCCGTCGCCCTCTTTGACAACAGCGACGAGGACGCCTCCTGGGCCTCCTACGTCGAGGGGCAGAAGGTCCCCGTGCTCGGCGGGCAGGAGACCGACGCCGGCTACCAGAACCCCGACTTCTACCCGCCGGGGGCCACGTTCAATTACACCAACCCCGTCGGGGCCATCGTGGCCAAGAAGCAGGGGGTCAAGGCCGAGGCCGCCCTCTACTGCGTAGAGGTGGCCATCTGTGCCCAGTCCGTGGCCCAGGGCAAGCAGGACCTGGCCAAGGTGGGGATCAAGATGGTGTACGAGTCGGGCATCTCCTTCTCGGCCCCCAACTACACGGCCCAGTGCATCGCCGCGAAGCAGTCCAAGGCGGACGCCATGGTCGTCGGTGACGCGTCCGCCATCGTCGCCAAGGTGGCCCAGGACTGCGCCGCACAGGGCTACACCCCCGTGGAGCTGAGCAGTGACGGCACGGTGTCGCTGTCGTGGCTCAGCATCCCGGCGATGGAGGGGAACATCGACACCCAGTCCGACCTCCCCTGGTTCGTGCACAACAACGCCACCAAGACCATGTACGAGGCGCTCGACAAGTACGCGCCGGCCGTGCCCAAGGGACCCAACTTCGGCGAGGTGGTCCTCCAGTCGTGGTCGGACGGGGCCGAGCTGCAGGAGGCGGTGGCGTCCGGGCACCTGAGCGCCACGCCGACCTCGGCCGAGATCGTCTCGGGCCTCTATGCGATGCCCGCGAGCACCACGCTCGGGGGGCTCACGCCGCCGATCCACTTCGTGAAGGGGAAGCCGGCCAACAACAGCTGCTTCTTCCTCATGGGCATCAAGGACAAGAAGTTCGTCGAGCTGAACGACGGCAAGCTGATCTGCGCAACTTGAGCTAGTCGCCCCCGTTGGGGCGCTTCTGAGCGGCGCCCGAGACGGACAGGGGACGACCATGGGCAACGAACGACGGAGGGCGCTCGTGACGGGCGCCAGCAGGGGCGTGGGCCGCGCCGCGGCGGTGGCGCTCGCCCGGGCCGGGTTCGACGTGGCGGTGACCGCCCGCACGGCACGGGAGGGCGAGGGCTTCGACGTGGGCCACGACGGCGAGCGCCGCGCCCTCCCCGGCAGCGTGGAGAGCACCGCGGAGCTCGTCCGTGAGGCCGGCGTCGAGGCGCTGCCGCTGGCGGTCGACCTGGCGGACCCGCTCTCCGTCGGGACCATGGTCGGGCGGCTTCTCGAGCGTTGGGGCCGCGTCGACCTCCTCGTCAACAACGCCATCTACACCGGGCGTGGCGCCCAGGCCCCGGTCCTCGGGCTCTCCCTGGCCGACCTCAACGACGAGCTGTCGATCGACCTGGTGGCCCCGCTCGCCCTCATCACGACGCTCGTGCCCGGGATGATCGAGCGGGGCGGCGGCACCGTCATCAACGTGACCTCGGCGGTCGCGTACGTCGACCCGCTCGACATGGGCAGCTACGGCGTCGGTTACGCGGTCGGAAAGGGTGGCCTCTTCAAGGTCGCCGGCATCCTGGCGGTCGAGCTCGGCGACCGGGGCCTGCGCGCCTACAACGTGCACCCCGGCTTCATCCTCACCGAGCGCATGCAGCTGCACATGGCCGACGTGGCCGGCCTCGACCCCAGCCAGGCCGCTCCCCCGGAGGTCTGCGGATCGGTCGTGGCATGGTTGGCCGACAATCCCGACCCGGCGCCCACCAACGGGTCGCTCATCGAGTCGCAGGCCCTCTGCGCGGAGCTCGGACTGGTCGAGGGCTGGCCGTCGTGACGATCAAGGCGGCGGTGGTGGGCACCTCGTTCGGGGCCCGCATCCACCTCCCCGCGCTGCGATCGGCCGGGTTCGACGTGGTGGCGCTCGTCGGGACCGACGCGGCCAAGACCGCCCGGAGGGCGGAGCGCTTCGGCGTCGGGAGCGCCTGCACCTCGCTAACCCAGGCACTCGAGGTCGGGATCGACGCCGTGTCGATCGCCACGCCGCCGGCCACCCACGCCCCGCTCGCGACCGAGGCCATCGAGGCCGGGTGCCACGTGCTGTGCGAGAAGCCGTTCACCCTCGACGTGCCCCAGGCGGCGGCGCTGGTCGACGCGGCGGCCCGGGCCCACCGGGTCGGGATGGTCGGGCACGAGTTCCGGTGGTCCCACACCCAGTCGCTCGTCGAGTGGGCGCTCCGTGAGGGTCGCATCGGCGAGCCCCGGCTCGCCATCAGCGTCTCGTTCCTCTCCATGCTGCGCGAGATCACGATGCCCGCCTGGTGGTACGAGGTCGAGGCCGGCGGCGGGTGGCTCGGGGCGTCGGGATCGCATCGCGTCGACGCGCTGCGGCAGTGGTTCGGCGAGATCGCGGCAGTCAGCGCGGGACTGACCGCACTGAGCGAGCCCTCCATCGGCGTCGACGACGGCTTCACCATCCGGTTCAAGATGCGCGACGGCGTCGAGGCGTGCGTCGTGCAAAACGCCTCGAGCGTCGGGCCGATGTTCTCCGCCACGCGGGTGATGGGGACCGCCGGCACCCTGTGGTCCGAGGGCGACTCGGTGAAGCTCGCCGACGGGGAGGACCCCGGTGGGCAACGCCTCGTTCCCCCCGAGGGCTACGAGCTGCCCGACGTCGAGGACCTTGCGGTCGGACCGCTGGCGGACATGACCCGCAGCGAGCTGCCCCCCTACATCCGCCTGGCCACTGCGTTTCGCCGGGCGATCGAGGGCGACCCGCCGCTGCCGGGCCCGCACCCCGCCACCTTCGCCGACGGGCTGGCCTGCATGCGGGCGATCGAAGCCGCCCGTTGCTCGGCCTCGCGAGGCGGGGCCTGGATCGAGATCGAAGAACCGAAGGGAGGTGGGCGGTGAGCGCAGCCCCCGTCAAGGTCGGCGTCCTGATCGACCACGTCGGGCCGGAGAGCCCGATGGTGGCCGAGGTGCGCCGGGTGCTCGACCAGGCGACGGCGACCGGTCGCCTGGATCGGCCGGTGGAGCTCGTGGTCGAGGTCGCCGACGGGCTCCCCGGGGGCACCGCGGCGGCGGTGGCCCACGCGTTTTCCCGCCTGGTCGACCAGGACGTCGTGGCCATCCTCGGCCCGTCCATCACCGATAACGGCCTCGTGGTGCGCGACCTCGCCGACGAGGCACGCATGCCGTGTTGCAATTGGACGGGCAGCGACCGCACGCGAAGCGAGTGGATGTTCCACTACCAGATCGGCTCCCTCGAAGAGGAGCCGTTCCTGCTGGCCGACCATCTGGCGGAGCGGGGCTGCCGGCGCCTGGTCCTGGTCCAGGACCGCTCCCCCATCGGCACCCGGTACGGGGCCTACCTCGATCGCGCCGTCGAGCGCCGGGGCCTGCGGATCGATGCCACCTCCTTCGTCTCCCCCGTCGCCGACGACCTGACCGCCACGGTGGAGGAGATCCGACGGCACGAGGCCGACGGCCTCGTCTACCTCGGTCTCGGCCTGTCGGCCGGGGCGCTCGGCCGCGCCATCGCGGCGTCGGGCTGGAAGCCCCCGGCGGTCGCCACCAATTCGGCGCTCATGTTCGGCTGGGCCAACCCCGACTGGACGGCCCTCTGGGAGGGCTGGACCTACGTGGACGCGTGGTCGGAGCGCAACCCCCGCCTCGAGGCGCTCTTGGACCTCGAACCCTCGCGCCGCGAGCGGTCCCCGCTCATGTTCGCCGCGGGAGACGACCTGGGGCGTCTCCTGACGGAGGCGCTGGCCGGCGCCGAGCTCTTCACCCCGGCCGCCGTCAAGGAATCCTGGGAGCGGGTCAAGTGCCTGCCGGCCTCGCTGGGCGGCCCGGACACCACGATGAGCTTCGGGCAGTGGGACAGGGCCGCGCTCAAGGGCGAGTTCCTGGTCCTCCGCACCTGGCGGGGCGGCCGATCGCTCCCCGTCGATCGCTGAGAGGGCCTCGCGGTGGCGGTTCGGAAATTTGGAATCTGTGGTAGGACGTCGATGAGGATCCAACATCGGGGCGAGCCGTGAGGCGGCCCACGAAGGGGGTTATCGGATGAGTCTCTCTCTTGAGGACGTGCGGGTGGTCGACGCCGACTCGCATATGACCGAGCAGCACGACCTGTGGGTCAAGCGGGCGCCCGCCGCCTACAAGGACCGGGTCCCTCACGTGGAGCAGTTCGAGGGCGAGCCGACGTGGATCATCGACGGCATCCCCTGCGGGCGGGCCGGCGGCGGCGGGGTCATCGATCGCCAGGGCAACAAGTTCGCCTTCAACGAGTCGATGGAGGTCTGGAGCATCGACGAAGTCCACCAGGCCGCCTGGGATCCGAAGGAGCGGCTCCGGGTCCTCGACGAGTGCGGCATCCAGGCACAGGTCCTCTTCCCCAACTCGCTCGGCATCGGGGGCCAGAACCTCCAGCCGATCGAGGACGAGGCGCTGCGCCAGGCCGTCATCGAGATCTACAACGACAGCCGGGCCGAGCTGCAGGCCGAGAGCAACAACCGGTTCCTGCCGATGCCGGTGCTGCCCGCGTGGAACGTCGGCGCCTGCGTCCGCGAGGCGGAGCGCATCTCGGGCATGGGCCTGCGCGGCGTCAACATGACGTCGGACCCCCAGGATCTCGGAGCGCCCGACCTGGCGAGCCGGGAGTGGGACCCGCTCTGGGAGGTGTGCGCCGCTCTCCACCTGCCGGTGCACTTCCACATCGGGGCGAGCCTCACGGCCATGAACTTCTTCGGCGAGTACTTCTGGCCCTCCCAGCACGAGTACGTCAAGCCGGCCCTCGGCGGCTCGATGCTGTTCCTCAACAACGCCCGCATGGTGGCCAACTCCATCGTCACCGGCATGTTCGACCGTCACCCCGGGCTGCAGATGGTGTCGGTGGAGAGCGGGATCGGCTGGATCCCCTTCATCCTCGAGACCGTGGACTACGAGGTGTCGGAGAACGCGCCCGAGCAGCTCAAGGACCTTGAGCGGATGCCCTCCGAGTACTTCGCCGACCACTGGTTCGCGACGTTCTGGTTCGAGCAGAACAAGGGCAACCTGCAGGCGCTCGTCGACTCCGTCGGAGAGGACAACATCCTCTTCGAGACGGACTTCCCGCACCCGACCTGCCTGTACCCCAAGCCGCTCGAGACCGTGGCGCCCAAGATGGAGACCCTGCGCGACTCCTCCCGCCGCAAGATCCTCGGGGAGAACGCGGCCAAGCTCTACCGGCTCTGAGCCTTCCCTCTATCGCCTCGCAGGAACCCGAACACTCGCAGCACACGGATTTTCGCCATTCGGCTTTCGATGGCCGACGAGCAGGTGACCCTGGAAGTGGAAGTTGAGGCCACCGCCCTACCTTTCCGGGAAGGGCGAAGCTCACGCTCACCCGACCGGGCAACACCTCCCTGCGAAGCCCTCGGACTGGACTCGCTCAGTCGCGGTAGCCCGGCCAGTCCTTGAACAACTCGTGAGGAGGGGGACTCGGAAACTGGTGCATCGAAAGCGCGCCCCGTAGAAGAGCCCTCCCGAATCGACGCAGTGCACCTTGACGTTCAACGACACAGACCGGCTCGATCCGCAGTGGCTCAACCGCCCCCGCTACCGAAGTCGGCATCAATGACATCCGCCATGGCTCTCCCTCTCCCGATCGTCCCCAACTCTTGTATCTCAGAGCCTCCGACCGGCCACAAGTCGTTTGACGCCGATTTCATTTCGCGTTCATCAACGCGCCGTAATACCGTCAGGTAGGACCGGGCAGAGTCACCAAGAAACGACCCGGCCGGCGGCCGTCACCACCCTTTTGGGAGCAGGGAGCACTCTGGCCTCGGGCCAATCCCCGGACGGCGACATCCATGTCTGGACGACGGGCCGAGGACAAGAGATGAGCTGCAATCAGAGCCACAAACGCTCAGCCCGTCGCCCTTTTGCCACGGTGACCGGATCGGGATCGGTCAGCTTCTGACAAAACCTCTTGCCGGTCACGAGAGGGCGAGGCGGAAGAAAGAGGGAAAATTGACCGATAGGGTGCGCCATTTGACACACCCGCCCGGCGACGCCCCGTCGCCCGTGCCCGTGGCCCTGGGACCCGAGCCCGGGGCGACTTGCTTCCCATCCTCTAACCGGCGATCGGGGGCAGGGGGCGTCACGGCCCTTGGTTATACCTTGAGCATGAGTGGTTGATGAGTCGATTACACAGGAGGCGCTGATATGCCGAACGACGACGCCGTTGATCGCAACCTTCAAGGCATGGATCAACTCGACTTCGTGGGATGGAACAACGCCGACTGGACCGGCGTCTTCGCTCATTGTCACACCGACGATGTACTCGTGGACTGGCAAGGCCAGCCCCCGACCCACGGCATCGAGGAGCACATCGGGGCCATGAAGTCATACGTCGAACACAGCGGCGGCGGTGCACCTCCCCAGATCACGTCCCACCCGATCAGGTTCGGGTCCGGAGATTGGACGTGCGTCGTCGGGGAGTTCGCCAACGGTGCCCGTATGGTTACCGTAGCCAAATGGCGCGCTGGCGCCATCGCCGGGGAGTACATCTGGGCGTAGCATCATCACCAACGGTCGGGGCACCTCTGAGTGAGCCCTTCACTCCCGGCGATCCAGGCGCCCCGAATGTGCCGAACGGGTCTTCCCTACCGTCTCGGCGGTTCACCGGCCGCTCTCTCTGTTCAAGCCTCGTTCGTTACGCCGATCCGATCGAAGAGTCCGGCTCGTGGTTGTGCGGCGCGCGCAACTCGGTGTCGAGCAAGCCCCCGGAAGACTTGACGGTGCACCGGTTGGAGCAGTTTCCAATAGAGGAACCCGGGGATTCCCTTCGGTCGGAGCGAGCCGACTTGGATCAGCTCGTGCTCCGCGCACTGATAGCCGAGCCATGCTTCTCCAGGAAACCAGCGAGCTGCGCGCAGCACGAGCACACCGGGATCACGTCGAGCAACGAGCCACCAGTCCACCGCGGTGCCCCGGACGATCGCCTGCGGGGAGGTGAGCTTCCAGTTCTCCCCGACGATACGACCGAGGAGCGCACGCACTCTCCACGCGAACGTCAGGCCGTACCAGCCGTAGCTCCCTCCGATCCGTGCGAGATCGGCGTCGAGGCGCGTCGATGCAGCGCCCGAAAGAGGGGCGGTGACGCGAACGGTGTAGACGCCGTCCCTAAGCCCGCTGTCGCGACTGAGGAGGTCGTGATCGAGCTCGAGCGCCTGGTCGTCGAGTGCCGCCAACAGGGCGTCGCCAAGGCCCATCGGCTCGATGTCGAACGCCGCGTCGGTCCGGCCCTGATCATCAACCACGACCTCGGTCACGAGGCTCTCGATGAGCGCGTGACTGACGCGGCGATCCACGGGAGTGACGAGATCCAACCAGTACGAGGACAGTCGAGGCGTGAGGTACGGCACGTCGACGATGCGCCGACGCCGAAGACCACGCGCCAGAGCGTATGCCGCGATCATCTCGCGATACGACGTGACCTCGGCGCCGCCGATCTCGTACACGCCGGGCGCGACGTCGATCGCCGCGACGAGATAGCGGGTCATGTCGGCTGAGGCGATCGGTTGAATCGCGGTGCGGACCCAGCGTGGACAGACCATGAACGGAAGCCGCTCGGTTATATACCGCAACATCTCAAACGAAATGCTGCCAGCGCCGAGCACCACCGCTGCTCGAAGCTCGACAATGGGAACCCCACTAGATGCGAGCGCTATGCCGACCTCCTGGCGGCTCGCGAGATGCTCGGACTCGGGGTCATGGCCCAGGCCACCGAGGTAAACGATGCGTCGAAGACCCGCGGCTGCAGCGGCTCGCCCGAAGCCCTCTGCCAGCTGGCGATCACGAGCACGAAAATCTTCGGCACTCAGCGAGTGCACGAGATAGAAAGCGACCTCGCATCCAGCTAATGCGCTCCGGAGGGAATCCCCGTCGGCCACGTCAACCGACCGTCCTGTGGCACCGGCGATCTCGGGCGCACGACGCGAGAGCGCGATGACGTCGTATTGGGCCTCGACAAGAGCAACCGATAGCTCCCGTCCGACGAACCCGGTAGCCCCCACCACCGCGACTCTCACCGCTTCACGATCGCATACTCGGCGGGACTGGCTCGGACAGTATCCGGCTCGACGGAGCTCGGACAAATGTTGCGGTCCGGACCCGGGCGATCGGCTTGTCCGGTTTCGGGGGCCGGTCAGCGGGGCGACCCCCGGGCGGGGGCCGCCTCCTCAGGCGGCCACTCCCATCAGCTTGGCCAGGTTGCCGCCCATGACCTTGGCCTGCTCGTCCTTGTCCAAGAAGGTGAGCTCGTCGACGAAGGTGATGGGGTCGGCCATGCCCTCGGGGTGGGGGTAGTCCGAGCCGAAGAGCACCCGGTCGGTGCCGAGCAGCTCGATCAGGCTGCGGGGGTCCTCCTCGTGGAAGGGGTGGACGTAGATGTTGCGCTTGAACACCTCGACGGGGTTCTCCTCGAAGGCGTTCGGGGTGTGGTGCCAGGCGTACTCCATGTCGCTCACGATGGGGCGCACCCAGTTGCTGCCGTTCTCGACCGGGGCGAAGCGCAGCTTCGGAAAGCGCGTGCACAGGCCGTGGCCGATGAGCGAGGCCACGGTGTCGATGATGGGCCGGCTCTGGTGGCCGATGATGGCCTGGAAGCCCGAGATCCCCTTGAAGGGGAGCATCTCGCCGTCGCGCACCCCCTCCCACTCGTTGGTGAAGCGCTGGTAGCCGCTGTCGCTGGCGTGCATGCCGACCAGGATCCCGGCCTCTTGGACCCGTGACCAGAAGGGGTCGAACTCGGGCAGGGCCGGGCTGCGGGGGCCGAGGTAGCCCCAGGCCGGGGCCGGGCGGACCAAGATGACCCGGGCCCCGTGGTCGAGCACGTAGTCGAGCTCTTCCAAGGCGCCGTCCAAGGTCCCGAGGTTGATGACCGGGGTGGGGAAGATCCGCCCCTCGTAGTTGAAGCTCCAGTGCTCGACCATCCACTCGTTCAAGGCGTGGATGACGGCCAGGACGGCCGGGGGGTCGTCGTGGATGCGCTCTTCTAGGAGGCTGGCCAAGGTGGGCCACATGAGGGCCCGGTCGATGCCGAGCTCGTCCATGAGCTTGATCCGGGCGTCGGGGTCTTTGAAGCCCGGCAGGGCCCGGACCCCACGGCCCAAGATCTCCCTTCGGGACTTGCCGTCGGGGTTGCCGTGCTTGAAGAACTCCTCCTGGGCCCCGGGGGCGGCCACCACCTCGAAGGTGGGGTTGGGGATGTACTCGCTGATCTTGTTCTTGACCGCGATCTTGGTCCGGCCCTTCACCTCCACGTACTTGATGAGGCCCTCGTACTCCTTGGGCAGGTACTTGGTGAAGGCCTCGGTGGTCTCGTACATGTGGTTGTCGGCGTCGAACACCGGGAAATCGAGCTCTCTCGACGGCATGCCTGGCCCCTCCTTGTTGATCGCCCCCGCGTCGTCCCCGAACCGCTGGACGCTGGTCGGCGTACCGTTCCGTTGTCTACGTCCTGATGGTACCAGCGCCCCGTCCCGTCCCGAAAGCGGGCGTTTTCGCACGGGCTCGGGCCCGATCCGCCGCTTCCCCCCCGGCGGCGTCGAGCAGGGCGGTCAGGTGGTCGAGGGAGCGGCGGATGGCCGATTCGTAGCCTTCGGCCTCGATGGCGCCGCCCAGGATCTCGAGCTCGAAGGGACCGCCGAACCCGCCTCCGAGCGCCGCGCCGACCAGGGCGCCGAGGTCGACGTGGCCGTCCCCGGGGACCAGCCGCTCGAGCACCGGCTCGTCGAGGGCCAGGTCGGCCACCTGGAGCGAGGCGCACCGGGGCGCCGCGGTCGAGTAGAGCTCGAGGACCCCCGGCTCCCACCACCCGTGCGCCGTGTCGAGCACCAACCACAACCCGAGGTCCGAGGCGAGCCTCACGGCGTCGCGCATCGTATGGACGAAGGCGATGTGCGCGAACTGGGGCCGGGTCGCCTCGAGGGCCAGGCGCACGCCTCGCCGGGCGGCCTCGCGGGCGACCGGCTCGATGGCGGAGGCGAAGCGCTCGGCGGACGCTTCGAACGGCAGCCCGGCGCCACGTCCCCCCGTCGTCTGCACCGTCGAGGCCCCGAGCCGCGCCGCCGTCTCGACGGTCAGGGCCAGGGTCTCGCGGGGCTCCGTCCACGAGGTGGGGTCGGAGAGGTCGAACGCCACGGCCGGGATGATGCCGTCGACGACCAGGCCACGGTCGGCGATCTCGTCGACGATGTCCGCTACCGCGCCCTCGAGGCCGTGCGCCAGCAACTTGGGCAGCGACAGCGTCACCCGGTGGACGCGGAGCGCGTCGTAGAGGGCGAGATCCTCGGAGAGCGAGAAGTTCCGGCTGGAGTAGGCGTTGACCGAGAGGCGGGGGTCCCACCGGCCGCTCCGTCTGCGGCCTCCGGGCGCTGATCCCGACGAGCTCAACGACCGAGGAGGGGCCGGACCCTCTCCGCCAAGGCGACGCAGTGGCCGACCGGATCCTCGAGGGGCAGCTTCAGGTCGGGGAGGTCGAAGTACTCCACGCTGAACAGCCCGGCATAGCCGATCTCGTCGAAGCCCCCCAGGACCGAGGGGAAGTCCACGTCCCCGTCCTCGTCGGGATGGAGCTGCGGCGCGCCGGGACGCGCCTGGCGCAGCTGGACGTGGCCCGCCAGATCCGCCACCTCGAGGGGGTCGTAGCCGCAGCACACAGCCCATCCGGTATCGAGCGTGATCCGCAGGCCCGGAACCTCTTCGCACATGGCCCGTACCGCCTCCGCGCTGTCGAGCAGCGAGCTCGGCCCGGGCTCGACCCGGATCGCCGGCACGCTACGGAGGAACGCCACCCCCTCCTCCCACGTGCATCGGCGGGGCGGGCGAACCGTGCACCCCGACTGCGGCTTCGAGCCGATGCGGTCCCCGACCGGCAGGGCGAGGGCGCCGGGCCCGTCGTCGGGCAGCCGGTCGAGACCGATGTCGAGGTGGTCGAACCCGAGGCCGGCCGCGCCGCCGGGCCGCCTCCGGGTACGTGCACGACGTCCCGAAGGCGACGCTCACGATCCCGAGCGGGCGAGGCGAGCCATCCGAGCGAGCGGGGGGCGCGGTGGCGCTCACGGCGCCTCCGCCCGTCCGGCGGTGGCCCACTCCACGAGGATGCGGCGCTGCACCTGACGCGTGGCGCCGGTGCGCGGGAGCTCTTCGACCATGACCAGGCGGCGAGGGTGCTTGAAGCTCGCCAACCGACCCTCGCAGTGGCTGCGCAAGTCCTCGAGCCCGAGGTCAACGTCCGGCCGGACGACGACGAAGGCCGTGACGACCTCACCCCAATCTTCGTCGGGGACGCCCGCCACGGCGGCGTCCACCACGCCCGGCAGCTGCAGGAGCACGGCGTCCACCTCGACGGGCGCCACCGTCTCGCCGCCCGTCCGGATGACCTCCTTGGCCCGACCGACGATGCGGTAGTAGCCCTCCTCGTCGCGCTCGCCCAGGTCCCCCGTGTGGAACCATCCACCCTCGAGGGCGGCCGCCGTCGCCTCGACGTCGCGGAAGTAGCCGTTCATCAGGACGGGGTTGCGGACGAGCAGCTCGCCGTCCTCGGCGATGCGCACCGTGCACCCGGGCGCCGCCGGGCCGACGGATCCGGGCTTGCGGTGGACATCCTCCGGCCACAGCCGGCAGACGCTGCCCGCCTCCGTCGAGCCGTAGGTGATCGACGTCTGGGTGCCGGGGAAGGCCTCGGCGATGGCGCGCAGCAACTCCGGCGTGGTCGCGGAGGTGCCGGTGTCGCAGCACACGAGCGAGGAGAGATCGTAGGCGGAGCGGTCGGTCTCGAGGATGCGACGCCAGACCGCCGGGATGGCGTAGAGGCGCACGGCCCGTCTGTCGTGCACCGCGCCGAGGAGCGCCTCGGCGTCGGCTCGGTCGACGTACACCACCTCGTCGGCCGAGGCCCAGGCGTTCATCGGCCCGTACCAGCCGGCCATGTGGAACTGCGGGAACATGCACACGACCGGTCCGGTGGGCCACGCGGTGGCGTCGCCCATGACCCGCAGCCGGGAGGTCCGGTGGGAGAGCTCGACGCCCTTTGGACGGCCGGACGAACCCGACGTGAAGAAGATGACGTGCGGATCGCGCTCGTCCACCTCCGCCCAGTCGGCCCCCGTCGAGGCGCGGTCGGCACGGAGCGCGCCGAGGGTGACCTGGCCCCAGCGGGACTCGTCGCTCACCACCACCGTCGGGTCGGAGCGGGCCAGCACCTGCTCGGCCTCCTCGGGCGTCGCCCTCGGGTTGACCGGCACGCACACCGCGCCCAGCCGGGCGAGCGCGAACCACAGCGGGATGACCTCGAGGGTGGTGTCGCCCCACCACACGACGCGATGACCGCTTCCGATGCGCCGCGCCGCGAGCGCCCGGGTCAGTTGCCGGCAGGAGTCCTCCAGCTCGGCGTAGGTGACGGTCTCGCCCCGCAGGCTCGCGGCGACGCGACCGGGGGCCCGTTGCGCCGTGACGGCGAGGAGGTCACCCAGGAGGAGCGGTTGCACCGGCTCCCTCCGCGTCCGCCTCGTCCCCGCCGTGTCCGCCGTCTCCGCCGTCTCCGCCGGCCGCGGCGTCGCGGCTCGAGCCTGCGGTCACGTCCTTCAAGACGCCGATCCGGTGGACGGCGGCCAGCTTGTCGTCGAGGTAGTCGGGCGCCTCGCCGGTCTCGATGAACCACCCGGTCGGGCACATGGTCAGGATCTCGACGAAGGTGAGCCCGGCACCCGCCGCCTGCAGCTCCAGGGCCCGCCGCAGCATCCGCCGGGTACGCGCCACGTTGCCGGCCGAGTTGACCGCCCCCCGGGCGACGTAGTCGACGCCTTCGAGCTGGGCGAGGAGGTTGGAGATGAGGATCGGGTAGCCGTGCCGGCCCGGCTCGCGACCCTCGAGGGTGTTCTTGGTGCGCTGGCCCAGCACGGTCGTCGCCGTCATGTGGCCGCCGGTCTCGCCGAAGACCCCGTTGTTCAGCAACACGCAGGTGATCGACTCGCCACGTGCGCCCGCGTGGAGCACTTCCTGGAGCCCCTCGTTGACCATGTCCCCGTCGCCCTGGACGGTGAAGACGATCGTGCCCGGCTTGGTTCGCTTGACGCCGGTGGCCAGCGAAGGGGCCCGACCGTGCAGGGCCTGGAGGGACTCGATGTCGAAATTGGAGGAGAAGGCGGTGTAGCAACCGATGCCGAAGACGGCGATGGCGCGCTGGACGAAGCCCAGCTCCTCGATGAGCTCCACCACGCTGCGCATGGCGACGGGCTCGCCGCAACCCGGGCACAGCGAGTGCTCGCCGTGCACGATGAGGGAGGGCTTGAAGTCGTCGACCACCCGTCCGGGCGGCTGGCCGGCGAGGGCGATGGTCCGGGTGCTCATACTCGCTCCCTGTTGACGTTGTGTGCAGTGGCGATGGGTACAGTGGCGTTGAATGCAGCGGGGCTGACGGCAGTGGCGTCCAGGGCCCTGGTGATGCGCTCCCCCAGCCGGTCGACGTCGAGATCCGGGGCGATGCCGAAGCCCGAGCTGTCGAAGCTCATCCCGCCGATGAACTCGACCGGGCATCGACCGAGAACCGAGAGCCGGACGTCCTCCACCATCTGGCCCGTGTTGAGCTCGTAGACGGCGACCGCCCGCGCTCCTGCCGCGGCCTCGGCGATGGCCGAGCGGGGGAAGGGCCAGAGCGTGACGGGCCGGGCGAACCCGACGGGGGCTCCGGTCTCGCGCAGCTGCTCGACGGCGAAGCGGACGTAGCTGCCGGGCGTCCCGTAGGCGACGACCACCAGCTCGGCGTCCTCCAGCCACGCCGTCTCGACGAGTGGCTCGACTCCCTCGCCCATCGCCCGCACGTGCTCCGCGATCGTGGCCAGGTGGGTGCCATGGTCGACGTACCCGGGCGTCCCCCGCTTCTGGCTCCCGAGCGGGGAGATGAGCTTGGCCGAGCCGCTGCCGCCGCTCATGCCGTCCAGGCTCCAGGACTTCTCCTCCTGCGGGGGGAAGCGGGCCGGCTCCACCTCCACCGCCTCGAGCACATGGGCGAGGAAGTAGTCGCCCAGGAACATCACCGGGTTCCGCCAACGGTCCGCGAGGTCGAAGGCCAGCTGGATCAGCTCGACGGCCTCGGTGACGTCGGACGGGGCGAGGACGATGTGGCGGTAGTCGCCGTGACCCCCACCCCTCGTGGCCTGGAAGTAATCGCCTTGACCCCGCGCCATGTTGAGGACCACCAGGGGAAGGCGCGCGTGGCAGATCTCCGACAGCGACTCCTGCATCAGAGACAGGCCCTGGCCGACGGAGCCCGTCGCCGCCCGGGTGCCCGTCGCGGCCGCACCCCACGCCATGCCCACGGCCTCGAGCTCGCTCTCCGCGTTGATGCAGGTGCCACCTGCGTCGGGGAGCAGGCGGGCCATGTGCTCGAGGACCTCGGTGAACGGCGTCATCGGATAGCCGGTGAAGAATCGGCATCCCGCCGCGACCATCGCCTCGGCGATGGCCTCGGAGCCCTCCATCAGCCGGCGCGTCACCCGTCGGCCCCGCGGTGGTGAGCGGAGGGCACCGGACCGGCCGGGATCTCGACGGGCTCGTCGAACTTCCACACCTGAAAGACGAAGTCCGGGCAGATCTGGGCGCAGGCGCGGCAGGCCGTGCACCCGGCCCGGAGCTCCGGATACCGGTAGCCCCGCTCGTTGCGCCGGTCGGTGGTCATCTCGAGCACCCCTGGCTTGCAGGCGTCGATGCAGAGGTCGCAACCCTTACAGGCCTCGACGTCGATCAGCACCGTGCCGCGCGTGAGCACGTCTCCCTTGCCGGTCACTCGGTGGGTCGAACGGTCGGTCACGGCGCTCCCGTCCCCACTGGCATCTCCTTCCACGCGGCGACCAGGCGATCCGCCACGAGTCGGTGGCCCGCAACGACCGCCGCGGCGTTGGCCGCTCGGTGGGCGGAGCGGTAGCTCGGCAACACCTTGCCCGTCGCCCCCTCGAGGGCGGCCAGCCCGACCAGCCCGGTGGCTGCGGCGAACGCACCGATCGCCACCATGGAGGCGGCCGCCGGCGTGCCCATCTCGCCGGCGAGCCGGGTCGCCGGCACCTCCAGCACCGTGCAGCCCTCGACGTGGACAAGGTCCCGGAAGACACTCGAGTCCACCAGTGCGAACCCGCCTCCGCGCAGCCGGTCGCGGACCGGCGGCCAGTGCTCGTGGTGCATCGCCAGGGCCGACCAGCCGCGCGGCACCGTGGGCGGCGACGAGATTCGACGATCGCTCACGACGAGCGTGGCGTCGGTGTTCCCGCCGCGCATCATCCCGCCATAGCTGCCGAAGACGCGAACCTCGCGGCCCTCGTCCATGGCCGCCACCGCCAGGGTTCGGGCCGCCAGCTGGATTCCCTGCCCGCCGATCCCGGTCAGCAGGACCTCGCGTTCCACGCCGCATCCCCCAGTCCCGGATCCCCACGTCCCGAGGAACCTCGGCCATGGACGATACCACCGGTCCCGAGGTGGGGAAACGGGTGTTCTCGGGAACAAGTTCTAGAGTGGTTGACGATGGGAATGGAGCTCACCCGGGTCGAGCCCGACGACGCGGCCTCCGCGGACGAGGTGGAGCAGCTGATCTCGGCGACGTTCGCGGTCACGGCCCGCGCCGCCAACATCGAGCCGTCCGTCCGCGAGATCCTCCAGCAGGCCGGGCTGTCCACCAAGGCGTTCTACCGGCACTTCCGCTCCAAGGACGAGCTCCTGCTCGTAGCCCTGGAGCAGGGGTCACGGCGGATCGCGGAGTACCTCCAGCACCGGATGGCCGCCCAGCCCGAGCCGATGGCGCGCATCGGAGCCTGGATCGAGGGCCTCGTGCGCCAGGCGATGGACCCCGAGGCCGCCCGCAAGACCCTGCCGTGGAGCCTCGGCTTCGGGAGGCTCGCGCTCCTGTTCCCCGAGGAGTTCAAGCGGACCCAGGCCCTGCTCATCTCCCCCCTCGAGCGCCAGATCCGGCTGGCCACCAAGAGCGGCGCGCTCCACAGCCCGGACCCGGCGCGTGACGCCCGGGTGATCTTCGGGTACACGGTCGACACCACCCGCTACCACCTGATCCAGGACACCACCCCGAGCGCGGCCACGCTCCAGCACCTCATCGACTTCGCACGCCGGGCCCTCGGCGCAGAGCCGTCCACCTCAGCCGGGTAGGCACTCGGCGCCGTGTCGATCGGGTCGGGGTCATCGGGGTCGGGACCACCGGGATTGGGCCGGCTCGACTTGTCGGAGAGGGCGGCGCTCGTGACGGGTGGCGCCTCCGGCATGGGGGAGGCGTCCGCCCGCCTCCTCGCCGAGCGTGGCGCCCGGGTCCTGGTGGCGGATCGCAACGGCGAGGGTGCGGCCCAGGTGGCCAAGGACATCGGACCGGCGGCGCACCCCTTCACCCTGGACGTGAGCAAGCCGGACCAGTGCCAGGCCATGGTGGACGACGCGCTCGGAGCGTTCGGCCGGCTCGACGCCGCCGTCAACTGCGCCGGGGTGGCGGACGGCGGCGGGACCGCCACCGCCGACACCACGATCGAGACCTGGCGGCGGATCCTCTCCGTCAACCTCGACGGCGTCTTCTACTGCATGCGGTCGGAGATCCCGCCGATGCTCGCCGCCGGAGGCGGCTCGATCGTCAACATCGGCTCCATCATGTCGATGGCCGGTCTGGCCATGGCGGCCGCTTACACGGCCTCCAAGCACGGCGTCCTCGGGCTGACCCGCACGGCGGCCCTCGAGTACGGGGACCGGGGGATCCGGGTCAACGCGATCGGCCCGGGCAACATGGACACGCCGATGAGCGAGCGGGCCTTCTCGATCACCGAGGTGCGAGACGCCATGCTCTCGCTGCAGGCCATGCACCGGCTCGGTGAGGCCTGGGAGGTGGCGGAGATGGTGGCCTTCCTGGCCTCCGACGCGGCCAGCTTCTGCACCGGGGCCTGGTTCGGCGTCGACGGCGGCTACACCGCCCGCTGACCCCCGAGCGCCGAGCGGGCTCGGCTTAGCTCAGCGGCTTGCGCCAGCCCGGGGAGCACGACGTGGCGCCACGGGCGACGCTCGAGCCGATGTAGTTGCGCTGCGCCTCCACGGTCCCGGCGCCGATGCACAGCCCGCGGATGTCCCGGTAGGCGCGCTCGAGCGGGTACTCCCGGCTGTAGCCGTACCCCCCGTGGATCTGGATGGCCTCGTCGCAGACGAGCTTGGCCGCCAGGTTGGCGGCGGTCTTGGCCATGGCCGACTCGAGGGCAGGCGGCGTCCCACCCGGACCGGCAAGCCGGACCGCCCTCGCCAGGAGGAGGCGCGCCCCCTCCAGGCTGGTGGCCATGTCGGCCAGCTTCCACTGCAGGCCCTGCAGCGCGGCGATCGGCTTGCCCCCGACCACGCGCTCGCTCATGTAGCGCACGGAGTGCTCGAGCGCACCCTGCGCCGCGCCGATGCACATGGCCGCGTTGCCGCAGCGCTCGTGGTTGAGGTGGGCGAGGAGCACCTTGAAGGCCTCCGTCGTCGCGGGGTCGCCCGCCAGGAGCACCTCCTCCGCGGTGACGCTCACGCCGTCAAAGGCCAGCTCGGCCTCCGTGGCGGCGTGGATCCCCATGCCCCGGTGGCGGCCGGTGACCGAAACCCCGTCCCGATCCGTCGGGACGACCACCGCGCCGATCCCCTTGGCCCCCTCCCCGCCGGGCCAGCGGCACCAGACGAGCACGCCCGAGGCGACGTCGCCGAGGGTCGAGTAATTCTTGTACCCGTTCAGCCGGAAGCGTCCCGGTCCGTCCTCGGTGAGCGCGGCGCGCATGTTCTGCACGGCCGAGCCGGCGTCGGGCTCGGTGATCCCGATACTCACGATGGCCGCGCCGTCGGCGACCTCGGGCAGCCAGCGGTCCTTGAGCGCGGGGCTGCCCAGGTGCTCGATCCCGCGCGCGGGGCCGTTGTAGGCGAGCTGGCAGCAGATGGCGGTGGACACGTCATGGCGGGCCACCTCCTCGAGCACGATGGACGCCTCGACGTCGCCGAACCCGAGCCCGCCCCACTGCTCGCCGATCGTCACCCGGAACAGGTCGGCATCGGCGAGCGCCTTGATCGCCTCGCGCGGGACCTCACCGGTCTCGTCGCCGTGGCCGGCACGCGGTCCGACCTCGCGCTCGGCGAGGTCCCGAGCCAGCTGGCGCAGGGCGGCCTGGTCCTCGGTCTCCGCCATCGGGTCGACGCCCAGGGCATCGACCATCACCACGACCTCCGGGGGATCGGTCGGCGGGGCGTCAGGAGGAGAGCTCCGAGCCGACGATGCTGACGAAGCTCACGCACTCGCCCGGGCCGCCACCCAGGTTGTGGGTCAGCCCGAGGGTGCGACCTCCCTCGGTCACGCTCTTGATCTGGCGCTCCGCAGGAGCTTGTCGGCGCAGCTGCAGCCAGCACTCGAACATCATTCTGAGGCCCGAGGCCCCGATCGGGTGGCCGAAGCTCTTGAGGCCGCCGTCGGGGTTGACCGGAAGCTCGCCGTCGAGATCGAAAGTGCCGGCGAGCACCTCCTTCCACGCCGTGCCGCGCTCGGAGAAACCGAGGTCCTCCATGAGCACCAGCTCGGTCGGGGTGAAGCAGTCGTGCACCTCGGCCATCGCCAACTGCTCCCGGGCGTTGGTGACGCCCGCCTGGCGGTAGGCGTCCTGTGCCGAGCGGACGACCTCCTCGAAGCTCGTGTAGTCGTAGTCGGGATCGATCGGACCGGCGGCCGGCCCGGCGACGAAGCTCAGGCCCTTCACGTACAGCGGCTCGTCGGTGTAGCGGTGGGCGTCCTCGGTACGGCAGATGATGGCGGCGGCCGACCCGTCGGCCACGCCGCTGCAGTCGAAGACGCCCAGCTGCCCGGCAACGGTCGGGGACTTCGAGATGGTCTCGAGCGGCACCTCCTTGCGGAACTGCGCCCGGGGGTTCAAGGCACCGTTGTGGTGGTTCTTCCACGCGATGCGGGTCATGACCTCCTTCATCTCGTCCGGGTCCACGCCGTACTTGTGGCCGTAGGACGGAGCGAGGAAGGAGAAGGTGGCGGGAGCGGTGAGGGAGCCGCCGGTGCCGTCGCCGACGGAGTGCACGCCGGTCAGGCCCGAGTAGCCGTTGTCCTTCAGCTTCTCGACGCCGATGGCCATGACGAGGTCGTAGGCGCCCGAGGCCACCGCGTAGCAGGCGTTGCGCAGGGCCTCGGAGCCGGTCGCGCAGAAGTTCTCCACGCGCGTCACGGGCCGGTAGTCGAGCTTGAGCGGCCGGGAGAGCGTGAGCCCTGCGCTGCCCGAGCCCATGGTTCCGAGCCAGAAGGAGTCGATGTCGTCGAGCTTGACCCCCGCCGAGGCGATGGCGTCCTTGGTGGCGTCCGTGAGCAGGTCGTCCGTGCCCTTGTCCCAGCGCTCGCCGAATTGGGTGCAGCCCATGCCGACGATCGCCACCCGGTCGCGGATGCCGTTACTGGCCATGTGACTCTCCTCCTTGTGTCGGAGCCGGTGTCGGGCCACCCAGGATCGGGCGCGCCTTCCAGAAGTAGTTGTGGATGCCCTCCGCCTCGTAAAAGCGGCGGAAGGTCATCTCGACGCGATCTCCGATGCCGATGGCGCTGGGGTCGCAGTCCGTCAGCTCGCAGCGGTACCGACCGCCGCCGTCGAAATCGACCACGACCGCCACCGTCGGCGGCGAGAGGCTGAAGGCCAGGTGGTCGACCGTGAACGTGGCGACGGTCCCCTCGACGTCGGCGAGGCGCTCGGGCTCCATCTGGTCGACGGCCTTGCAGCGGAGGCACACCCGGGTCGGCGGCAGATGGCGGAACCCGCAGGCCAGGCAGCGGCTGGCGTTGAAGCCGTACTTCCAGAGCTCCCGTCGCAGCATCGCCGGGGCGTCCGGACGCATGGGGTTCGGTCGCCGGGGCGGCTCGCGCCGCATCTGCCCGCGCCAGGTGAGGAACGACGTGTACGAGAGGTCGGTCCGCCCCGAGGCCAGCTGCTCCTCGACGCTCGGCACGTGGGCCTCGCGGCGGGCGGCCTGCGCGGCCGGCAGCGCCTCGGTCGTCCGCCACACGAGGGCGTCCGCGCCGTCGGCGAGCTGGAGCGTAACGATCACCTGCCCGGGGGTGGCCCGCTCGAGCACGTCGGAGAGGCTCACGCCGAAGTCTGCGGCGCCCAGGTTGCCGGCGGTCGCGGTGTGGTCCGGCGCCAGCGCGGAGGGGGCCACGCCGAGGGAGGAGGTCGCGACGCGCACGGCGCGCGCCTGCAGGCCGGTCACGATCAGGTGGTCCACCGCGTCGGCGGTGATGCCGGCCTCCTTGAGCGCGTCGGCGAAGGCGGCCTGGGCCAGCGGCACGTAGGCCTGCTCGCCGAACCGCTCCTCCCACAGGTGCGAGTGGGCCTCGCCGGGGATCCGCCAGCGGTCGAGGAACTCCTCGGTGGCGGCCGCCCGACCGACCAGCTCGAGCACGGCGCCGTCGGGAACGCACGTGAAGGCCACGGCGCCGTCGCCGCTCTGGCGCTCGTCCCCGCCGCCCGCCAGGCCGGTGCGCAGCTCGGAGAGCACCACCAGGGCCGGGCGCCGGGCCGCGGCGTCGAGGCCCGCCACGAGCGCGCCGACCGAGGACCGCACCGAGCCCACCAGGTCGTAGGCGGCCGCCCGCTGGGGCAGACCGAGCGCTGCGTGGATGGTCGTGGCGTTGGTCTTGTCCTGGTAGGAGGGGTCGGTCGTCGAGAAGAGGAGCTCGTCGGGCCCGGCCGGAGCGACCGCCAGGGCTCGCCGGGCGGCCTCCACCCCCAAGGTCGTCGTGTCCTCGTCGAAGGAGGCGACGGTCCTCGTGCCACGCCCGGCCGGCGATCCGAGCGCCAGCCCGATCGTCTTGCGGTCCAGCCGCCAGAAGGGCAGGTAAACCCCCCAAGATCCGATGCCCGACGTCATCCGCTCCCCAATCCCGGCGGCCCGAAACCGCCGTTTTCTGTGGTCATGATACCGACAACCCGCCGATTCAGAACTTGGAGCGCTCTCCCGCCGCGGGCCTCTGGCCCTCGGGGTAGGACCGGATCATGTTGTCCTGCACGAACGACGCCACGATGCGGCCCTGCTCGTCGAAGACGTTGGCCCGACCGTAGGAGCGTCCCCGCCCGGCATACGGGCTCTCGTGCGCGATCAGGTACCAGCGGGCCGCGTCGATGGGCTCGTGGAAGGTCAGGGTGTGCCCGAGCACGCTCGTCGAGATCGACACGTGGGACATCGACTGCCCGATGCCCTCGTGCGGGCGCATGGCGGTCCCGATGAGGAAGCCGTCCGTGGCGTAGGCGAGCAGCGCCTGGCCCTTCGCTCCCGTGGCCTCGGCACCGGGGAAGCGGCTCCAGACGTAGAGCTCGGGGGGACCGACCGCGTCGGGGTCGCTCAGGCTCACGCCGTCGACGACCCTCACCTCCCAGAAGTCCCCCTCGCCGGCCGAGGCCACGGCCCGCTCCGGCGGACCGACGTCGGGCGCGTCCGTGCCGTGGCGGATCAGGTCGGGCTCGACCGCGCTCAGCAGCACGATCGAGCGGGTGCAGAGACGATCGCCCTGCCGGATCGTCACCGTCGTGCTGCCGAGGGCGCGCCCGGTGTGCATGACGTCGAGCTCGATGTCCAGGGGCTGGTCGATGGCGCCCCCCCGGGCGAACACCGTGTGCACCGTCTTGACTTCCTTTGTCGGGTCGACGGTCGCCGCGGCCACGATCGTCTGGGCGAGGAGCTGACCGCCGAAGACGACCCCTCCCGGAGCGGCCCCGAAGTTCTGCGCACGGAAGCGCCCTTCGCCCACGGGCTCCAGCTCCAACACGTCCAGCAGGTCCGACAGCTCGCTCATTTCCCCTCCCTCGGGCGGGCACCGGCGGTGGCTCGGCCGCAGGGGCCCGGCCGGTGCGGCTGCGATCTTCGCACAGGGCCCCGCGACCCGTGTGCCCGCCAATCAGTACGCTTGAGCCGCCGTGGGGTGGCCGCGGCGGGGTAGAGCCGGTCGTCGTTGGGGGGATTGCGTGAAGTCCGTCGGCAGGAACAGCCGCTTCGGAGCCGCGGGGACTCCGCACGTCGCGATCGTCGGCGGTGGTTTCGGTGGGATTGGTCTCGGCGTGAAGCTCAAGAGGGCGGGGGTCCACACCTTCACCATCTTCGAGAAGTCCGAGCGGCCGGGCGGCACCTGGTGGGACAACCAGTACCCCGGGGCCGAGGTCGACGTCTGGTCGCACCTCTACTCCTACTCGTTCAAGGGCTATGACTGGTCCCGCACCCACGCCCGGCAGGCCGAGCTGCACCGGTACCTGGAGGAGGTCGTCGACGACTACGGCCTGCGGCCGCATTTCCGCTTCTCGACCACCGTCGAAGAGGCCGAGTGGGACGAGGACCGTCACGCCTACACGGTGCGGCTGCTCGGCGGCGAGGAGCTGAGCGCGCACGTCGTCGTGAGCGCCCTCGGGCTGCTCAACTACCCCCGGTACCCCGAGTGGCCGGGGCTCGAGGACTTCGAGGGCCCCAAGTTCCATACCTTCCGCTGGGAGCACCAGCACGACCTGCGCGGCAAGCGGGTGGCGGTGGTCGGCACGGGTTCTACGGCCACCCAGGTGATCCCGGAGATCGCCAAGGAGGTGGGGCACGTCTACCTCTTCCAGCGCGAGCCCGGCTGGGTCGTCCCCAAGGGCGACCGGGACTTCACGCCGGAGGAGCGCACCAAGCTCCACAACCCGATCCAGCGACGCATCGGCCGGTGGCGGATGGCCTACATGCTCGAGCGGAACCAGTTCGGTGGGGCCATCCACCGCCCCGGCACCAAGATCAACTCCCTGCGGGAACGTCAGTGCCGCGACTTCATCGACCGGGTGTTCGCCGATCGCCCGGACCTGCGGGAGGCGGTGACCCCGAAGTACCCCTACCCCGGCAAGCGGCCGATCTTGAACTCGACCTTCTACCCGGCCCTGCTCCGCGACAACGTGGAGCTCGTCCCCCAGGCGGTGGCATCGGTGACCAAGCGGGGGATCGTCGACGCGACGGGGGTGGAGCGCGAGGTCGACGTGCTCGTGATGGCGACGGGGTTCCAGCCCGCCAACTACCTCGCCAGCCTGGAGGTCATCGGCCGTGAGGGTCGGACCATCCACGAGTACTGGGCGGGCGAGCCCCAGGCCTTCCTCGGCATCACGGTGCCGGAGTTCCCCAACTTCTACATGCTCTACGGCCCCAACACGAACGGTGGCGAGATCATCTCGGGCCTCGAGCGCCAGGCCGAGCACGTCGTGCACGCGGTGCGGCGCATGGTCCGCGAGGGATGCACCGCGCTCGAGGTCCGTCCGGCCTACTACGAGCGCTACAACCGATGGATGCAGGGCAAGATGGACGGCACGGCGTGGGTGGTCAGCAACAACTACTACAAGTCGCCGTCCGGGCGGATCGTGACCCAGTGGCCGTACGGAGCGCTCGTCTACGGCGTGATGGCGAAGGTGCTCGGGCCTCCCTCGGAATACGGCCGCGTGGCGGTGCGCCAGCCCGCCCCCGAGCCGGTCCCGATCGGCTGACGCCCCGGGCGACGGACCTGACGGCGGCCTCGGCGTGACGCCGAAACCCGAGCGCTTCGAGATCGCCGTGCCCGAGTCGGTGCTCGAAGACCTCGACCGCCGTCTCGCGGCGACCCGGTGGCCGGACGATCCCGGCAACCAGGACTGGCGCTACGGCACCAATCGCGGGTGGCTCGAGGACCTCGTCCGCTACTGGCGCGACGGCTACGACTGGCGCGCCCAGGAGGCGGCCATGAACCGATACGACCACTACCGCGTGTTGCTCGACGGCGTCCCCCTCCACTACCTCCACCGACCGGCCACCGGGCCCGACCCGCTGCCGCTCGTGCTCACCCACGGCTGGCCGTGGACCTTCTGGGACTTCGCCGAGACGATCGAGGCGCTGGCCGACCCGGCCTCGTGCGGGGCCGACCCCGCCGACGCCTTCGACGTGGTGGTCCCGTCACTGCCGGGGTACGCCTTCTCCACGCCGCTCGAGCGAACCGGGGTCACGGTGCGCTCCACCGCGGCCCTCTGGGTGCGGCTGATGTCCGAGGTGCTCGGCCACGAGCGCTTCGGGGCGCACGGGGGGGACTGGGGGGCGAGCGTCTCGGCGCAGCTGGGGCACGAGTTCCCCGAGCGCATGATCGGGGTGCACCTGAGCCTGCCGGTGCTCCTGCGCGCCTCGTACTACTCGGGCCTCTCGCCGGACGACTACGGCCCCGGGGAGGAGGGCTGGTTCGAGAAGATGCAGCAGCGGATGGCGTCGGCCGCGAGCCACGTCGCGGTCCAGTCCCAAGATCCCCAGACGCTGGCCTACGCCCTCAACGACTCGCCGGTCGGGCTGGCCTCGTGGCTGCTCGAGCGTCGCCGCCTCTGGAGCGACCACCAGGGCGACGTCTACGACGCGCTGTCGAGGGACATGCTGCTGACCAGCGTCATGCTCTACTGGGTCACGGGTTCCATCGGCTCCACCATGCGCTACTACTGGGAGAACTGGCGCCAAGGCACCCGTCTCGTCCACGACCGGACTCCCGCCATCGAGGCCCCGACGGCCATCGCGGTGTTTCCGAACGACCTCGTGTTCGTCCCCCGCCGCCTCGCGGAGCGCCACACCAACCTGGCGCGCTGGACGATCATGCCGAGGGGTGGACACTTCGCTGCGGCGGAGGAGCCGGACCTCTTGGTCGAAGACATCCGGAGCTTCTTCCGCCCGCTCAGACGAGCGGCTGCCTGATCGTCGCGGTGGCCAAGTGCCCCGGCCCAACGGTCCGCCGCCGACTCGGTGTTGGGCACCGCGTACGTGTCGTGCACCACCCCCGGCAAGCTCCTGGGTGATCACGAGGAGCTGACAAAGCAGCCCCGCGGGTAGGTCAGCCCGAAGAGGCGACGGCCCGGCGGAGCTCGACCGAGGCGGAGCCGATCCAGTCGTCGGGAGCGCGGGTGGCGAGGGCGCCGGGGGAGACCCCGTAGACGCGTTGCGCGTTGTGGCTGAGGATCTTGTCCTTGGCCTCCGGGGTGAGCGGCGGGTAGCCGAAGCGCTCCTGGAACGACTCGGGGATCACGAAGGCCCGGAAGGCGTCGATGAGCGGCTGCGGAGAGCCGTACCACACCGAGTCGGTGCCCCAGACGATGCGGTCGGGGCCGAGCGAGGAGAGGAGCTTGCCGAGCACGTGGGCCGCCTCGGCCGGCCTACGCAGCATCAGGTACCAGGTGCTCCCGAGCTCGGCGTAGACGTTGCCCTCCGGCCCGATGCCCGCGGCGCGCACGCTCTCCAACAGGCGGTCGACGCCCCCGCCCGGGTTCCCCGGCTCGTAGGGTCCCTCCTGGCCCTCCGGGTCCCGCTCGTAGCCGGAGTGGTACACGACGAAGTCGATCCCGGGAAAGGCCCGCGCCGCCGGGCCGATGTCGCGGGGCGACGCGGCCGCCACCGAGGCGCCAGGGACCGGACCGCCCAATCCCTTGTGGGTCGCCACCACCCTCGGTCCGAGCTCGGCCACCCGCTCGAGGAAGGGCATGCCGACCTCCTCGTCGTCGAGGAACCAACCGCCCGTCGGGGAAGCGGGCGTCGGCGGTCCGTAGAGCGTGTACACCTTCCAGCCCGACGGGTCGAGCCGGCGGCGCCACTCCCCCATCTGGTCGAGCTCGGCCTCGCCCAGGTTCGGGTGGACGATGGTGTGGGTGAGCACGCGCCCGCTCCCCGCGTAGCGATCGACCACCTCCCGTGCCGCGCCGATCTGCGGATTGGTGAGGACGTTGTCGTCCACCGATCCCGGCGTCGACGTGAGGAGGGCGACCTGCGTCTCGCTCGTCCCGAACACCAGCGCCGCCCACTCCCCCGCATCGATCCGGGTGGGGTCCACGCCGTCGCCCCAGCGCTCGTGGTCGACCATCTGCAAGAACACCCCGAGGGCGCCGGCGCTCGGGCGCGTCCAACGCGCCGGGTCGATCAAGTGGGTCTGCACGTCGACGACCGGCGCCCCTCGGGCGAACGCCGACCCGGCCGCCTCGGCGTCCCACTCGGCCGCCTCGTCGATCGGGTAGAAGCCGCCGCCGTGCGCCGCGTCGATCGCCCGCAGCGCGATGGCCGTCCCCCGGCGGTCCAGCAGGTGCTCGCTGGCCGACGCGCCGAGCTTGGCCGCGACCGTGGAGACCCGCTCGGCGACCGAGGCTTCGGCCTGGCGATCCGCAGCGGTGGCCGGCAGCGGTGCGTACTCGTCCGTCGACCGGCGAGCCAGCAGCGGACCCGCCACCGTCATGTCGACGCGCCCGCGAGGTGCTCCAGCAGCGCGTCGACGTCCGCGAGCGAGCGCAGCGTGTCATTCAAGTGCGTGCAGGTGCTCACGCCCACGAGCTCCTGGCGGACCCAGGGACGGAGACCGGCGAGCGGCATGCCGGCAAGCCGGCCCGCGCTGGCGACGGCACCGGGGCACTCCGTCCACGGCAGGACCCGCGCGCTCGCCGCCAGCTGCGCCACGCGCCGCTCTGCGGCGTCGATCTCGCCGAGGACCGTGTACTCGTGGAGCACGGACTCGGCCCCCGCATGGTCCACGTAGCTGTCGCGGAAATGGACGTCCAGCTCGAAGCGTGCTCCGACCGGCCCCGGGCCGCCGAGATCGCCGGCGGCTCGGGCGTCTCGAATGTCGCCGTCGGGGGCGACGATGTCGAGCCGCCGTCGCCGGCGCATGCCGTGGGGCGGCAACGGGTCCATCTCGTGCCAGGCCATCGGGTCGTCGGCGGGCTCCAGCGTGGGGGCCGGCGGGCCGGCCGGCGTGGGGATCACGCCCTTGTCGCGGATCGTGACCATGATCGTCGCGTCGTTCGCCCAACCCGCGCAGATGTCCGAGCGGACCATGCCCGCCGAGATCAGCGGGGCGGCCGACGTGCCACCCTCCTTGCGCTGCCCCTCCTCCCCGCGCTGCATGGCGTAGCCGGAGACGAGCGAGGCGCCCGGCAGGTCGTCGAGCAGGAGATACAGCAGTGAGTTGGCGTCGCGCTCGGAGGGGGCCACCTGGTCGAGGCGCGCCCGGAAGCCGGACGAGGTGCGCAGGCCGACCAGCGCGGCGAGGGCCGGCACCTCGGGGGTCGTCTCGAGCGAGAGCAGGCGGCGGCTCGGTCCCTCGATGCGGGCACGCAGCGTCGCGGCGCCGAGGACCTCGGCCGAGCCGTCGGCACCGGTGCGCAGGTCCCGGGCCCGAGCCTCGACGAGCACGTCGGCACGCAGCCCGAAGGGCCTCGCCGAGTCGATGCTCGAGGTGCGCCGGACCGAGCCCGGGCGCCGCGGCGGGGTGCCGGACAACGGGTCGTGGGGCCCCGCGGCCTTGGGGAGCAGCATCAGATCGCGACCCCCGCCGGCCGCAGCCGGCGTCCCGATCGCGAGCCGGTCGGGCGGCCCTCCCGGGTGGCCACCTCCCCGTTGACCGCGCTCATCACGACGCCCGTGGCGTCGGTCACCAGTCGCCGGCAGCCGCCGGGCTGGTCGTCCACGAAGCGGACGCCGGTCGTCCCCACTCGATCGGGATCGAAGAGCACGAGGTCGGCAGCGAGGCCGGGCCGCAGGAAGCCCCGGTCGCCGAGGCCGAGGAGCACGGCCTGGTCGCCGGTCAGCTTGGCCACGGCCTGCTCGAGGGTGAGGACGGCCCGTTCCCGCACCCAGTGCTGCAGCGTCCACACCGCGTAGCAGCTGTCGGTGTTGGCCAGCACGTGGGCGCCGGCGTCGGAGGCACCGATCATCGCCGCCGGGTGCGCGACGAGACGCGCCACCTGGTCGTCGTCGCCGTTGCGCATGATCGTCGCCACCTGGGTCTCGAAGCCGTCGGCCGTCGCCAGGTCGAGCAGCACGTCCGTCGGACCGACCCCCCGCTCGGCCGAGAGCGCCGCCAGGTCACGCCCGGCGGCGTCGCCGTGCGGGGAGTACCGGACGAAGACGTGGTCCCAGCGGCCGGAGAAGACGGGTGTCGAGGGGATCTTCGTCCCTTCGGCGGCCAGGAGCCGCCGGCGCTCCGGGTCCCGGGCCAGCTCCCGGACCCCCTCCGCGCCCCCGGCGCGCACCGCCGCGAGCAACGTCGGCAGCGACCGGACGAGCAGGCCGGGGCTGTCGAGGCGCGTCCAGAGCTCGAAGGGCCGCGTCGAGATCTGCGGGACGACCCTCACCCCGGTCCGGCGTCCCTCGAGCACGAGGTCCATGATGGCGAGGCCACCGCCCGGGTCGTCGTGGGAGTCGAAGACGGGCCCGACCACCACGTCGCGCCCCGAGGCCTCGGCGAGCCGCTCGTGCCAGGCCAGGTCGGCCTCGCGCTCGGGACGGCCCTGGAGAAGGGCCGCGTTGGCCATCGTGAGGAGGCCGGGTCCGGGTCCGTCGCGGAGCACGCTTGCCAGCGCGAGGAGCTCGTCGGCGCCGCAGATCTGCCCCGGCAGCGCCGTACCCCCGGGGCCGGGATTGCCGATCACCTGATCCGTCGAGAAGCCGAGCGCCCCGAGCTCGAGGCCCCGTCGCAGGAGCCGGCCCATCGCCTCGATCTCACCGGGCTCGGCCGGGCGGTCGTGGGCCGCGGGCACCCCGAGCGCGGCCGCCCGCAGCGGGACGTGCCCGACGAGGAACGCGTGGTTGAGCGCCACGGACAGCTGCGTCCAACCGGCGGCTGTAGGAGTCGAGATCGTCCCAGTCGAAGGGCACCCCGGCCCAGATCGCCTCCTCGGGGATCTGCTCGACCGTGCTCAGGGCGGACACCACGTAGCGCCGCCCGGCGTCGCCGTCGAGGGGTGCCAGCGAGTAGCCGCAGTTGGCGGTGACCACCGTCGTGACCCCGAAGCTCGACGAGGGCGTCACGTCCGGATCCCAGAACAGGTTGGCGTCGAGATGGGTGTGCGGATCGATGAACCCCGGCGCGAGCACGAGGCCGCGACCGTCGACCTCCTCCGCTCCTCGCCCGCCGACGCGGCCGCCCACGGCCTCGATCACGCCGCCCGAGACCGCCAGGTCCCCCTGGACGCCGGAGCCTCCGGTGCCGTCGAGGATCGTCGCGCCGCGTACCACGAGGTCCAAGCCGGTGTCAGGCGCCACCACTCGCTCCTAGGCGGACACGGCGCGCCGGGTCGCCGCCAGCATGCCGCCCAGCTCGGCGATCGGGGCGTCCAGGCTCCAACCGGGCCCGAGGTGCGCGAGCAGCCGAGCAAGGTCGACGCCGTAGAAGCGGGCGGGCCCCTCCACGAAGACGGCCCGCTTGTCGGCGTCGGTCAGATCCGGGCGGTCCCTCAGGATCTCCACGGGATCGGGCCACGCCCCGTCCTGGTGGGGCCAGTCGCTGGCCCAGAGGACCCGGTCGGCCCCGACCGTGGCGACCGTGAGGGCCAGCCCGGCGTCGGCCGGCTCACCGGAGATGACGCACTGGTCCTGAAACTGTCGGAGCGCCCCGCGCCGGCGCTCGCCCGAGACGAGCGCCATCTTGGCGTACGTCTCGTCGAGGCGGCCGAGCCAGTGGGCCAACCATCCGACGTCGCCCTCGAAGAAGCCGATGCGCAGCTCCGGGAAGCGCTCGAGCACCCCGCCGTCGATCACGTGCATGACCGCCAGCTGGAGCTGGATGGGGACCCCCATCTGCCACTGGGCACGGTTGGCGAGGTGGCGGACCAGGCCGAGCGTCGGGCTGGCCGGATTGGACGCGTGCACCACCGCCGGCATTCCCGCCTCCACCAGCCTGGCCCAGACGGCGTCGACGTCGGGGTGGCCGAGGGACTGGCCACCCGGGGTCGGTATCGGCGACAGCATGACCGTCGTGGCCCCCGCCTCGATCGTCCGGTCGAGCTCGTCGGCGGCCCAGCCGAGGTCGGCCAGCGGGAGCACGGCGGCCCAGCGCAGCCGGGCGGGGTCGGCCGAGCAGAACTCCTCGATCCACTCGTTGTAGGCGCGGGCCGAGGCGTTGGCGAACCCCTGGTCCGGCAGGTCGTCGAGCCCGAGGGTCATCGTCGGGAACAGGACGCTCACCGCGATGCCCTGGGCATCCATGAGCTCGAGCCGGCGCGTCGGGTCGTGCACGCCGGGATCCACCTCGGTGTCGAGGTCGATGTCGAGCCGACCCTGGCGGCTCAGCCCGCCCGGCGTGCAGAGGGATCCGATGCTCCACTCGAAGCCCGTCGCGCGGCCAGCGAACCTGATCGTCTCTCGCCCGTCGCCCAAGCTGCGGCTCCACGCCAGCTCGCGGTACGCACGGGGGAGGCGCTCCTGCCACAGCGCGAAGGGCTCCATCACGTGGCCGTCGGCGTCGATGATCGGCAGCTTCACCATCGGCGTCCGATCGTACCGGTCGCCCGCACGCGCGCTCCGGGAGCCCTCAACGGCCGGGCACGATGAGGAACTTTCCCGTCACCTGCCGCTGGGCCATCGCGCTCATGGCCGCGGGGGCCTCCTCGAGCGGCACCCGGCCGCAGATGTGGGGAGAGGCGCGCCCCGAGGCGAGCAGCTCGGCCAGCTCCCTCATGTCCCGGGCGACGTCGTCGGGCTGGTTGCGGGCCAGGCCCTCGATGGCGAACCCGGTCACCACCACGCCCTTGAGCAGCACCAGGTTGAGCGGTATCCGGGGGATCTCCCCCGAGGTGAAGCCCAACGAGACGAAGCGGCCCCTCCAGCGCAGCGCCCGCAGCGACGCCTCTGCGCTCGGCCCGCCGACGGGGTCGATCACGACGTCCGCGCCTGCGCCCGTCAGGTCGCGGATGCGCTGCTTCAGGTCCTCGCGCGTGTAGTCGATGAGACCGACGGCGCCCTTGGCGCGACAGACCTCGAGCTTCTCGGGGGTCGAGGCGGCCGCCACCACCCTCGCACCGAGCAACGTGGCGAGCTCGACCGCGGCGAGCCCGACGCCACCGGCGGCCCCGAGGACGACCACCCACTCACCCTCCTCGACCAGCGCGACGCTGCGCAGGGCGTGGTAGGCCGTGCGGTAGGCCACGCCGAAGGCGGCGGCGGTCGGCAGGTCGATGCCCGGCGGGACCGGTTGAAGTCCCGCCGCCGAGACCTCGACCTGCTCGGCGAAGGCCCCGAACAGGGTGGCTCCCATCACCCGGTCGCCCACCGCGAGGCCCGCCACCCCCGCCCCGAGCGCCCGAACGGTGCCGGCGAACTCGCTCCCCGGGGTGAAGGGGACGGGAGCGTGCACCTGGTAGCGGTCGGCCACCAACAGCACGTCCGAGAAGTTGAGCGCCGCCGCGGCCACGTCCACGACCGCCCTCCCCTCGGACGGCTCGGGATCTTCGATCTCCTCGACGCCGAGGCCACTCGGCGTCCCGTACTCGTTACAGCGAAGCGCACGCACGTCGGCGCCCGCCCTCAGGAGTTGCCAACGACGTGCTCGACGTAGGCCGCCAGCTTCTTGCGCGCCTCGTCCTTCTTCGCCGGAAGGTGGGCCGTCGGCCACAGGCCCGGCGAGGGCTCGTAGCCCTTGAGCACCTCCCGCGCCACGGTCACCTTGTGGACCTCGGTCGGTCCGTCGACCACGCTCATGATCGGCGCCATCATCCACATCCCGGCGAGGGGCATCTCGTTGGAGACGCCGAGCGCGCCGTGGGCGTGCATGGCGCGCCAGACCGCGTCGTGGACCACCTTGGGGGTGAGCGCCTTGATGGCGGCGATGTTCTTGCGGGTACGCCGGTAGTCCTTGTACTGGTCGATCTCCCAGGCGGTGAAGAGGACGAGGAGCCGGAACTGCTGGAGCTCGGCGTAGGAGTCGGCGATGTCGCCCTGGATGAATTGCTTGCGGGCCAGGAGGCTGCCCTGAGTCTCCCGGCTGAGCACCCGCTCGCAGAGAAGGTCCAGGGCCCGCTGGCAGGTGGCCACGGAGCGCATGGCGTGGTGGACCCGCCCGCCGCCGAGCCGGGTCTGGGCGATCGCGAACGCCTGGCCCTCCCCACCGAGCAGGCCGTCCGCCGGAACGCGCACGTCGTTGTAGTGGATCAGCGCGTGCATGCCCTCGTCCTCGCGCTCGCCGCCGAGCCCGACGTTGCGGACGATGTCCACGCCCGGCGTGTCCGTGGGCACGAGGAACATGGACGCGCCCTGGTACACGCTGACGTCGGGGTCGGTGATGGCCATGACGATGAGGAACGCCGAGGTGCGGGCGTTGGAGGAGAAGAACTTCCAGCCGCTGATCACCCACTCGTCGCCGTCGCGCACCGCCCGGGTGGTGAACTGCTGGGGGTCCGAGCCGGCCTGGGGCTCGGTCATGGAGTAGCAGGAGAAGACCTCGCCGTTGAGCAGCGGCTGGAGGTAGCGCTCCTTCTGCTCGTCGGTCCCGTAGTGGGCGATGATCTCCGCGTTCCCGGTGTCGGGTGCCTGCGTGCCGAAGACGATGGGGGCCCAGCTGGAGACCCCCAGGATCTCGTTGAGCAGGGCCAACTTGAGCTGGCCGTAGCCCTTGCCGCCGAGCTCCGGCCCGAGGTGCGAGGCCCAGAGGTCGTGGTCACGCACCTCCTGCTTCATCGGATCGACGATGGGCCGCAGCTCGTCGTCGAGCGGGTGGAACTGGCGGTGCGGGTACAGGAGATCCAGGGGCTCGATCCTCTCGGCGACGAACTCGCGCGCCCAGTCCAGCTTTTCCCCGAACTCCGGTTCCGTCGAGAAGTCCCACGCCATCGTTCTCTGCACCTCCTGTGCGGTTGGTCTTTCGTCTTGCGCTCTTGGACCGGGCGGTCCCGCCGCCGCCGGTGGCCAGCCCCGCCAGGAGCCGGTCGTTGCACATGCCGATCTCGCGTCGCGCCGAGACCGGGTCGTCGGCGTGCGCCACATACATCGCGGAGCCGACGCCGAGCGACCACAGCAGGTGGGCGAGCGGCTCGACGGGCAGTGGATCGAGGACGCCCTGCTCGACGCCCTGGACGAGGTAGTCGACGATGGCCCCGGTGGGACCGCTGCCGCGCTCGGACCAGTGGCGCCAGCCCATGACCGCCGGGCCGTCGATGAGCACGATCTGGCGGTAGGCGCGGTTGCGCGAGGCCGCGTCGAGGTAGATCTCGCTGTTCGCAAGGAAGAGGGACCAGGCGTCGGCGTCCGGATCGGTCGACCGGCGGAACAGCCGCGGGACGACCTCCGCCGACACCTCCTCGAAGACCTCCCGGAAGAGGTCCTCCTTGTCCCGAAAGTGGTGGTACAGCGCACCCCGCGTGAGCCCGGCGCGCTGGACGATGACCTCCGTCCGGGTCGCCTGGAACCCGTTCGTCGCGAACTCCTCGCGGGCTGCGTCGAGCAGGGCACGGCGCGTGTCCTCGACGTGTGCGGCCCGGCGGCCACCGGTCTCCCCCCGGTGTTGATACATGGCGTATCAAACATACATACTGTCTGACCGAGTCGCACCGGCCCGTCGGGGGGGCGACGGTGACGAGACGGTGACGAAAGGGTGATCTCGTGAAGATCGGCATCTCGCTCGGAATGCTGCGGCCGAGCATCTGGGCTGAGGCCACCAGGGAGGCGGACCGGCTCGGATACGACTCCGTGTGGATGCCCGAGCACCTCGTCATCCCGATGCAGATGGGCGGCAGCCCCTACGCCGGCTCGGACCACCCGCCGATCCCGCCGGAGATCCCGGTGTTCGACGTGTTCACGTACCTCGGGTTCCTGGCCGGGCAGACAGACCGGATCCACTTCGGGACCCAGGTCTACAACATCGGCCTCCGACACCCCTTCTCGGTGGCCCGGGCCGTGACCACCCTCGACGTGGTCTCGCAGGGCCGTGTCGAGTTCGGCATCGGCGCGAGCTGGCTCGAGGCCGAATGGGAGGCCGTGGGCCTCGACTTCGCCACCCGCGGCCGGCGCGTGGACGAGGCGATCGAGGTGTGCCAGCGGCTCTGGTCGGACGAGGTCATCGAGCACCACGGAGAATTCTTCGACTTCGGACCGGTCAAGTTCGAGCCCAAGCCCGTCCACTCGCCCTGGCCGCCGCTCCACATCGGCGGTGACGGGCCGGCCGCCCTCCGCCGGGCAGCCCTGCTCGGGGACGGTTGGATCCCGATGAACCACACGGTGGACCAGATCCCGCCGGAGGCGGCCCGCATGGCCCAACTGCGGGAGGAGGCGGGCCGGCCCGGCGACGTGGAGATCACCATCGGAGCGGGCGAGCCCACCCTGGAGGGGCTCCGCCGGTGCGCGGAGGCCGGCGTGGGGCGCGCCCTCGTCCGGCCGTGGCAGAGCACCAAGGACGCGCTCGAGGGCCTCCGGCGGTTCGCCGACGAGGTCCTCCCCGCGGCGAGCGAGCTGCCGGTGTCCCCCCCGAGGGACGCACGCCAGGGGTAGGGGCGAGATGGAGACCGAGCCGAAGACGATGCCGGACCCCGACGGCACCAAGACCTTCATCAACGACCTCGACTTCCACTGCGACGTCGTCGAGGACGGTCCGGGGATGGAAGGCGAGCTGGTGGTCTCCCCCTACGTGCTCGCACCGGGCTCGAGGGTGGTGCGCCCGGCGATCCTCGCGACGATCGCGGACGTCGTTGCCGGCCTGCCCGCCAACGCCGCCACCGCTCCCCGCCTCCCGCTCACCCTGGACATCGACGTACGCACCCTCTCGCCGGTGGGCGAGCGGCTCTGGGCCAAGAGCCGCATCTTGAAGGTGGGGCGCAACACCGTCGCGACGGAGGTGGACTTCACGGACGGCCGCTCCGGCTCCCTGGTGGCCGTCAGCTACCTGACCTTCATGCCGTCGCCGCGCCCCCAGGACGTCGCACCCGTGACGATGGCCGGCATGCACACCACGGGATCCCTGGACGCGCCGATCGCCGAGCACGTCGGGGCCAGCGAGGTGGCGCGCGGCGTCGTCGAGATCGAGCACGGCCCGTTCCTGGCGCAGGCGTCGGGGGCGCTCCAGGGGGGCATCGTCGCCCTCCTGGGCGAGCTCGCGGCGGAGTCCCTGACCCGTCGGCGGGTGCTCGACCTCGACACCCGTTACCTGACGACGGTGCGGTTCGGCCCGGCGCGGGCGACCGCGGTCGCGGCCGGCGACGACCATGTGCGCGTCGAGGTGCGTGACACCGGGAACGGCGATCGCCTGGCGGCACGGATCATGGCGCGCGTCGACCCCAAGGGCGGCCGATGAGCACCCACCCGGAGGGTGGACGGTGAGCATCGAGATCGGCATCTACGCCCCCCAGGTCTCCCTCCCCTTCGAGGAGATCATCGACCGGGCGAGGATCGCCGAGGAGCTCGGCTTCCACTCCCTGTGGTTCTACGACCACCTCTACAGCCCGGGACTGCCAGCGCTGCCCTCCTTCGAGGCCTGGACGCTCGCCAGCTATGTCCTCGCCCAGACCACCCGGCTGCGTGTCGGGCATCTCGTGCTCTGCAACAACTTCCGGCACCCGGCGCTCCTCGCCAAGATGGCGAGCACGCTCGACGTCCTGAGCGGCGGGCGGCTCGAGCTCGGGATCGGCAGCGGGTCGGTCCAGGTCGAGCACGAGGAGGCCGGCCTCGAGTGGGGCAGCTTCGCCGAGCGGTCCGGCCGGCTCGGCGAGGCGCTCGAGATCCTGACCAAGATGTTCAGCGGTGAGCCCACGAGCTTCGAGGGCGACCACTACCGGGTGGCCGAGCTTCCCAACCTGCCCGCACCCCTCCAGCGGCCGCGGCCGCCGATCCACGTCGGGGGGGTCGGGCCCCGGCGCACGCTTCCCCTGGTGGCCCGCTACGCGGACGTGTGGAACGTCCCCACCTACGGACTGGCCGGATGGGAGGCCAGCCGGCGGGCCCTCGACGAGGAGTGCGCACACATCGGGCGAGACCCGGCTTCGGTCCGGACCGCGCAGGAGGCCGTGCTGGTGCTCGCCGCGGACGAGGCCTCGCTGAGCGAGGCCCGCGCCAAAGCGGAACGCCGGTTCGGCGGGCCGGGCTGGGGCCTGGACGCCGGCGGGTACGTCGGCACCCCGGCCATGGTTGCCGAGCGCATCATGGAGAGGGCTTCACGCGGGGTGAGTTTCTTCGTCTTCTTCACCCACGACCGGGCGCACCCTCGGACGCTCGAGCTGCTGGCCGACCAGGTGGTCCCCCGGCTCTCCTGACGTCCGACCCGGCAGACTGGGCCGTCTACCGAGCAGGGCTGCCTACGAGCCGGAGACCGTCGTCGTGCCCGGGATGTCCGTCCCGCAGGTCAGGGACGCCGGTGGCGTGAAGCCGTTCTTGCTCGCCAGCATGTACCACCCGCACAGCTTGGGCAGGTCGTGCCCGAAGATGGTCGAGTAGTTGATCGGGTTGGGCAGCAGTCCGTTGCCGTTGTAGGACTTGAGGTTGCGAAGGTCCTTGTTGACCGCGGACTGGGTCGGGTTCTTGCCCGCCAGCTGGAGGCCCTTGATCATGAGATCCGCGCCCAACCAGGCCTCGTACTGGGAGAAATTGGGGAACTGCGAGGACTTCCAGCCAGCGTACTTCTGCATGGCGGCCTGCATCTGCTGCGTACCGGAGTTGGGCAGGGCAAAGGGGCGGAACTCGGAGTCGAAGTAGGCGCCCTGGACCACCTGCCAGGCCGGCGAATTGATCACGTCGGACTCGTAACCGGTCGGGAAGACCACCACCTTGGGCTTGATGCCGGCCTGCTGGTAGGCCGTCGCCAGGGCGTAGTTGGAGTTGTTGTCCATGCCGGCGTACACGGCATTGACCTTGTTCTGCTTCGCCACCAGGGCGGCGTTGGTGAACTCGACGCTCCCGAAGGGCACGGAGGTGTCGAGCACGCCGGTCTTGCCCCCTGCGTGCACCATCGATTGGGCGGTACCGATCGCCGAGCGGGTGGACGATGGCGAGATCGAGTACCCGTAGGAGCCGACGATGGTCCCGCCCTTGGCCTTGAGGAAGCCCCCGATGCCGGTGTTGACCGGGTACTTGGGGTCGACGCTGCCAGTGTCGGAGGCGAACATGTTCGATTCGTAGGGCTGCGTGCCCCACTCCGGGCCGTCGAAGCTGCCGCCCGTGACGGGAACGCCCGCTTCGTTGGGGTATTTCGCCGCTGCAAAGAAGAGCGGGCTGTCCGAGACGATGCCGAAGGCCCCCTTGGAGAGCGCGTTCTGCACGCCGGTGACGACCGTGGTCGGGCTCGTCTCGTCGTCGATGATCATTGGGACCAGCTTGTGGCCATTGACCCCGCCCTGGGCGTTGGCCATCCTGAGGCGGGCAAGGAAAGCCTGCGGCGACGCCGAGAACTCTGCCGCAGCCTGTCCCGTGAGGGACGTGACGAAGGCGATGGTGATCGGCGAGTTCGCGGCCGAGGCGGGCGCGGCGGTGGTGGCCAGCCCCATCCCTGCGACGAGCCCCGACAGCAGGGCGCCAGTCATCGAGACCTTGATAAAGCGTGAACGCATGTGCCCCCCCGTGGACTGCACGCTTACGTTACGAACACCTTACGGTGACTGTTACAGACCTTACGGTCATCGCTACACACGGTCAAGGCACCCCCCTCGACCGACGGAACGCCGGCGGCGGGCGCGAGCTACCATGTGCCGGCCGTTGGCGGAACGGCGCCGATCGATACCGTCTTGGGACCCCGTTGCAGGGAGGGATTTTTGCAGCGGGACGACGAGACCATCTGGACAGGCCTGCGTGGCCGTGCAAAAAGGGGGGCGCCTGGATGCTCCAGTTCGTGATTGCCGGGCTGGTACTCGGTGGGATCTACGCCATCGCGTCCGCGGGCTTGGTGATCACCTACGAGTCGTCGGGCATCTTGAACTTCGCCTTTGGCGCATTCGCCTTCTTCATCGCCCGCTTCTACTACTACCTTCACACGCAGGAGAGCTGGGCCATCCTGCCCGCGGCCATCGTGGCGATCGGCATCGCCGCGCCGGCGATGGGGATCTTCTTCTATGCCGTGCTCTTCCGGCACCTCCGGCTGTCCTCGCCGCTCATCAAGGTGGTGGCGACCGTCGGCTTGCTCGTGGCCGTGCCCTCGCTCGCCACGATCATCTTCGGGAACGAGGCGATCCTCAAGGCACCGGGGCTGGCGCCCGAGCCGGTCCGGGTCTTCGACTTCCTCGGCGTGCCGGTGACGATGGACCAGATCATCGTCTACATCTGCGTGGTCGCAACGGTGGTGATCGGCGCCGTTGTGCTGCGCTACACCGACGTCGGCCTCAAGGTTCGGGCGATGGTCGACTCGCCGGCCATGACCGATCTGTCCGGCACGAATCCGGGCGCCATCTCGGTCGGGGTGTGGGCGGTGAGCACCTTCTTCGCCGGCTTGGCGGGCGTGCTGGCCGCCCCGATCATCGGCCTGGATCCGGGCAACTTCACCCTTTTGATCGCCGCCGCCTTTGCCGCCGTGGTGGCGGCCAAGCTCCGGAACCTTCCCGTGGCGGTGGCTGTGGGCCTGCTGATGGGCATCGCCACCTCCCTCATCCAGCGCTACCTGCCCTCGGACTCCACCTGGACCAGCGAGATCGTCGACGCCATCCCGTTCATCGTCATCGCCCTGGTCCTCTTTTACAACCTGGCCCGGCGCGGCCGGGTCGGCGAGGTGGAACGGGTGGGCGGCGCCCTCGACAGGGCGATCATCCCGCAAGGAGAGAGCCGACTCGCCGGCTCCACCTCGAGCGCCCTCGAGACCGGATCGCTGAGCCTGATCAGCAAGTACACCGGCCCGCTCCTGCTCATCGCGATCGCGGCCATCCTGCCGCTCATCGTCCAGGGCTTCTGGGTCGGGCTCATGGCCCAGGCCTTCGCCTTCGGCATCATCTACCTGTCGTGGACCCTCGTCATCGGCGAGGGCGGGATGCTCTGGCTCTGCCAGATCACCTTCGCCGGCGTCGGGGCCCTCACCACGGCCCAACTGGTCACCAACCACGGCTGGCCCGTCCTTGCGGCGATCGTCGCCGGTGGCCTCATCGCGCTCCCGATGGGGCTCATCATCGGCTTCCTGAGCATCCGCCTGGGCGACCTCTACGTGGCCCTGGTCACGCTGACCTTCGGCCTCTTGATGGAGAACCTGGTCTTCACCCTGCCGATCTTCGTGAACCAGGGACTCGGCCTGAACGTCACTCGGCCGAGCTTCGCCACCTCCGACATGTCCTTCGCCTACGTGTGCCTGATCGCCTTTTGCATCGTGGCCCTGTTCATCTTGAACCTCCGGCGGTCCACCACGGGGCTCGCCCTGAACGCGGCCCGATGGAGCGAGCCGGCCACCAAGACCACCGGCATCAGCGTGGTGCAGATGAAGGTGATCGTGGCTTCCCTGGCCGCCTTCGTCGCGGGCATCGGCGGTGGCTTCCTCGCCGTGGCCCAGACCACGATCCAACCGACGGAGTTCGCGACATTCCTCGGGGTGGTCTGGTTGGCGGTGCTCGTCACGATCGGCGTGCGCTCCAACGCGGCGGCGCTGGTCGCGGGCATCACCTTCGTCATGCTGCCGGCCCTTGCCCAGGCCTACCTCCCCAACTGGACGGCCAACGTCCCGCCGGTGCTCTTCGGCCTGGGTGCCATCGGCGCCGCGAAGTACCCGGACGGCACGCTCGCCCAGCAGGGTCAACAGTTCCGCCGATGGCTGCTCAAGCTGGCCGACCGCCGCCAGACCCCGGTCCTCGCGGGTGCTATCACGGCCGACGGCACCCTGGTCGACAACGGCGCCCCCTCCGCACGGGTGGCGGAGAAGATCTCGTGAGCCAGGACGCCGCCACGATGCCCGGCGACGGGGTGGCGACCGCGACGCCGACGGCGACCCCGGTGCTCGAGGCCCGGGGCGTGACCGTCCGCTTCGGCGGCCTGCTCGCCCTCTCCGACGTGAGCCTCGAGGTGCCCCGGGGCACCATCGCGGGGCTGGTCGGTCCCAACGGAGCGGGGAAGTCGACGATGTTCGCGGTCCTCTCAGGACTGTTGCGGGCGAGCGGCGGCAAGGTGTGGATGCACGGGGAGGACGTCACCGACACGAGTCCCCAGGCCCGGGCGAGGAAGGGCCTGGCACGCACCTTCCAGCAGCCCGAGCTCTTCATGGGTCTCACGGTACGGGAGCACCTGGTGCTGGCCCACCGAGTGCGCGTCTCCCGGCGCCGGCTCTGGCGCGACATGGTGGACCCTCGCTCGCTCCTGCCCCCATCGCGCTCGGAGAACGAGGCGATCGACGGGCTACTCGAGCTCCTCAACCTGACAAGGGTGGCCAAGGCACCGGTGGCAGCGCTGCCGCTCGGTATCAGCCGCCTGGTCGAGGTGGGCCGCGCCCTGGCCAGCCAGCCGGACCTCGTGCTGCTCGACGAGCCCCTCTCCGGCCTCGACATCAAGGCATCCGAGAACCTCCTCGAGGTATTTCGGCGCGTGGTCGCCCAGGGCGATCGAGCGGTCTCGTTGTTGATCGTCGAGCACGACGTGGCGGCGGTGCTCGCGCTGTCGAGCCGCATCTTCGTCCTCGACTTCGGCGAGCGCATCGCGGCGGGCAGCCCCGAGGAGATCCGCAGCGATCCCGCAGTGCGCGCCGCGTACCTGGGCGACGACGAGGCGACCTCGGGGCCCGCGGGCGGGAGCTCCGGCGGCGGGCCGGGTGCGACGCCTCCCGAGGCGTCCGCCGCGCCATCACCGTCCGCCGCACCGTCCGCCGCACCGTCAGCGTCGCCCGTCGACGGACCGACGACGTCGGAGGCGCAGGCGCAAGGGGGTGCGACCTCGTGAACGAACCGATCCTGAAGGTTGCGGACCTCGACGTCCGCTACGGCACGTCACAGGCGCTCTTCGGAGTGAGCGCCGAGGTCGCCCCGGGCGGGGTGCTCGCGGTCCTCGGTGCGAACGGCGCCGGAAAGAGCACCCTGGCGCGCGCCGTCTCGGGCCTGGTCCCGCCCGCCGGCGGCAAGATCTTCTTCGACGGCAAGGACGTCACCGGCAAGCACCCCCACCGCATCCGCAAGCTCGGCCTGACCTACATCCCCGAGGGGAGGGGGATCTTTCCCGGCCTCTCCGTGGTCGACAACCTTCGGATGGCCGTCGCGCAGGAGCGGCGGCACGAACGGACGAACGCCATAGACCGGGCCATCGAGATGTTCCCGGTGCTCGGCGCACGCAAGATGCAGCGCGCCGGCAGCCTCTCCGGCGGGGAGCAGCAGATGCTCGCCCTCGCCCGGGCGCTGGCCCTCCCGCCCAAGCTGATCATCGCCGACGAGATGTCGCTGGGGCTGGCGCCCCTCGTGGCCGAGCAGGTGTTCCAGGCCCTCGACCAGGCCCGGCGGTCGGGCATCACGATCGTGCTGAGCGAGCAGTTCGTGCACCGCGCCCTCTCTCTCGCCGACACCTGCGTCATCCTCACCCGGGGGCGGGTGGGGTGGTCGGGACCCGCCTCGGACGCGGGCCAGGAGATCATCGACCGCTACCTCGGTGAGGCCGAGATGGCCGCATCGGGCAGCGCCTGACCCAGGAGAGCCATGACACCAGCGCAGGATCCCGGTCCCGACGGGGAGGCGTCCGTCGCCTTCAACCACGTGGGCCTGTGCGTCCGGGACGTGACCAAGTCCCGGCACTTCTACGAGGAGGCCTTGGGCTTCCGCCACTGGTGGGAGCTCGACGCTCCGGACGAGGGGACCGGTCGGTTGCTGCAGATTCCCGAGCCCATCGGGTTGCACGCGGTCTACCTGATCCGCGACGGGCTCGTGCTCGAGCTGCTCGACTTCTCGAAGGCACCGGGACCCGAACGTGACGAGCGGGTGATGAACGAGACGGGGCTCACCCACCTCTCCCTCTCGGTCCGCGACATCCCCGCCGCGCTCGAAAAGGTGCGCGCCTGCGGCGGCACCGTCCTCGAGGACACCGACCTCGGGGCCGCCGTCATGGTCCGCGACCCCGACGGTCAGCTCGTCGAGCTGACCTCGTGGCAGTGGCTCTCGACCCCACCGCCGCGGCCCTGACAGGGGCCTCCGCCCCGGTCGGGTTCTCCACCGACGCGCCGCCCGCGGAGCCCGGAGGGCCCCGCTGGTGCTACCGGGGTGCGGCCACCCCGACGGGCTCTCCCGGCGTGAAGGTGACCGGCATCTTGACGACTCCGTAGAGCTCCGGGTTGCCCTGGTAGAACTGCGTGGCCTCGCGCTCGACCCGGTAGTCGGGAATGCGGGTGAGCACCTCGCGCATCATCACCTGGAAGAGCGCACGGGCGACGTGCAGGCCGATGCAGCGGTGGGCGCCCACGCCGAACGCCAGATGGGAGTTGGGCGAGCGGTCGATGACGACCTCGTCGGGACGGTCGAAGACCCCGGGGTCGAAGTTCGCCCCGAGCCAGCTCATCATCACGAAATCGCCGCGGCGGATGCGCTGCCCGGCCAGCTCGGTGTCGCGGGTGCACGTCCGGGTCAGCGTCTCGTTGACCGACGTCCACCGGAGGTACTCCTCGCAGGCCGGTAGCAAGAGCCCGGGATCCTCCACGAGGCGCGCCCGCAGGTCCGGGTGCTGGTCCAAGTGGGCGAGCGCCAGCGAGGTCAGGGACGTCGTCGTGTCCAGCCCGCCCCCGATGAGGTTCCACAGGATGGCGATGAGGGCGTCGTTGGCGAGGGTTTGGCCGTCGACCTCCAGGCCGACGAGGTGTGACATGAGGTCGTCACCGGGACGTTGCCGCCGCTCCTCGATGATCTCGGTCACCTCGGCGATCATGTCGGGGGTCCGGCTCACCGCCTCCTGGTACTCTGGCATGTCCTGCCCGTAGGCGGCGGTGGCATGGAAGTACGCCGCGTAGTGCTCCCAGCTCTCGGCGGGCAGGTCGAGCATCCGCATGGTCCAGAGCGCAGGGACCGGATTGGTGAAGTCGAGGACCAGGTCCATGCGCCCCTCGGAGATGTGCTGGTCGAGGAACCAGGTGGCCGACTGCTCCACGAACGCCCGGTCCTTGGCGACCGCCGGCGGCAGCATGAAGGGGTTGATCACCCGGCGCAGCGCGGCGTGGCGCGTCCCCTCGGCCTCGGCGATGCCGATCGGCGGCATGCCCTCCCCTCGGGGGATCCCCATGATCCCGATGTACCGGAGCCCGTCGGGGCCGCCTTCCTCGTACCGCGGGGTGAAGGTCTCGCTGTCGCGCGCCACCGCGGCCACCTCGTCGTAACCCGAGACGAACCAGAACCCCCCGTAGTGCTGGTTCCACACGACGGGACACCGCGAGCGCAGCTCCGCGTTGTTGGCGTGGCGGTCCCCCAGCCACTCCAGCGACTGATGGTCGAAATCCGCTTCCGCTCGGCCGCCCGCCATCGCACCCCCTCGGTCACGCCTGCGGCACGCCCGGGGTGCCGCCTGCGGCGCAGCGTACCAGCACCCCCCTGCGGGTCAGCGGGGCGTGTCCGGCAGCTTCGCCTCCGGATCGAGTCCGAAGTAGCGGCAGGGATTCTCCACGAGGACCTTGCGCCGGACGCCCTCGGGACACCCGTCGAAGATGTCGTCCAACCATCGGCGGCTCTCGGGGAAGGACGAGACCGAGTGGGGGAAGTCCGATCCCCACATGAGGTGATCGACGTCGAGCAGGTCGCGCATCCTCATGGCGAGGGGGTCGCGGACGATCCCAAAGTAGAAGTGCCGCCACACGTACTCGCTCGGCCTCATCGCGAGGTCCACGCCGTACCAGTGGCGGAAGATGGCGTACGAGTCGTCGATCATGTACAGGAGCCCGGGCATCCAGCTGGCGTTGGTCTCGGCGAAGTAGATCCGCAGGTCGGGGATCCGGTCGAGCACGCCCGAGAGGATCATCCGCACGATCCCCGTCACCGGCGGCGGCACGGTGCGCGACAACATCGACGCCTGGAGGTCGAACGTCCCCCGCGCCGACTGCACGAGCAGGGGGTTGGATCGAGCCCCAAGGGCGGAATGGGCCGTGAGGGGCATCCCGAGCTCGAGCGCCCGCTCCCAGAACCGGTCGTCCTCGGGGGCGGGCTCCCCGGAGCCGTTGGGAAACGAGCTGAGGCAGACGGACTTGAAGCCGAGCCGGTCGACCCGGTCGAGCTCGGCCAGGGCGTCGTCGAGCCCGCAGGCGGGGATCACCGCGTTGGCGATCAGCCGGTCGGGCGCCACCGGGCAGTAGTCCTCCGCCAGGAAGTCGTTGAAGGCGCGGACCATCGCCACGTAGGCCTCGCGGTCCTCGATGTTCTCGATGAACCGGCTGATGAACACCGGCGGGTAGAGGACCTCCGCGTCGATGCCGTCCCGGTCCTGCTCGGCCAGCCGCTGCCGTGCGTCACCGGTGCCCGGCACCGGCGTGCCGTCCGCTTCCCAGTAGGAGCCGCCCTTGACCTTGAGCGGGCGTCCGGCGGCGACGTTCTGCCCGTTGTGGATGAGGGGGCTGCCCTCCACGATCCATCCCTCGCCGCCCGTGCGGAGCTCGACGAGCCGAGGGGCCCGCTCGCGGTGCACCTCGGGAACGTGGCGCACCCATGGCTCGGGCGGGATCTCCAGGTGTCCGTCGCAGGAGATGACCTCGTAGTGGCGGGTCATCGCACCCCGGCTCGGGTCCAGCGCAGCGGGCTCGTCTCGAAGGTGCGCGGAGACTCCGCAAGGGCCACCTCCACGAAGAGGGACCGCCCGACCTCGGGGTCGAGGTACGTCCTCAGCACGACGGGGGATCCCCCGGACCAACGGCTCTGCACGAGGACCGGGCAGCCGTCGGTCCAGTGATCCGGTGCGACGGCGAGGGGAGCGCCGCTCGCCTCGGCACAGGCCACCGCGCCCCGCTGGACGACGCCCGGGTGGAGCGGCACGGGCTCCGAGGCGGCCAACCCGTCCACCTCGGCCCGGGTCCTCGGGCGCACCGCCGGCCGGGCCGCGGCGAGGCGCTCCGCACGCAGGTCGTCGCGCCGCTTCGCGGTGGCTTCGACGAGGACCCCGCCGTCGCCCGCGAGCACGACGCCATAGACAGCTTCCGCGTCCGCGTCGGAGAACCTCTCGTCCCCCACGTCGGCGGCGACCGCTCCGGGCTCGCGGTCCAGCGGGTCGCCGAAGCCGCCGCCGCTCGAGAGCCGCATCTGGAACCAGTCCGATTCGCCCACGACGATCCCGCTCGCGTTGATGTCGACCGGCTCGACGGAGCCGTCGCCGCGGTGGACGAGGAACTCGTTGCACGCGCCGGGCTCGCCACCGGCCGCGCCGGACAGCGGCATCCAGCGCCGCATCGCGAACGTCGTGCCGTGGATCTCCTCGACACCGTGGGGACGGAAGCTGAACTGGTTGCCGCCCCCCGCCCGCTGTCGACCCGCCCCGCCCGTGCCGGCGCGGGCGGACCGCTCGAGGAACAGCAGCGGGTACCACGACTCGAGGATCTCGATGTCGGGGAAGGACCCGTGCAACCTCGTGCCGAGGAGGTTGCGGCCGAGGTCGAGCCCGTCGCGCTCGACACCGGCCGAGCCGCCGACCCAGTTGCCGTCCAGCACGATGTAGGCATCCGTCGCGCCGTCGGGACCCACCCACGACCAAAGGTTGTTCCCGATCGCGGACTCGAAGCCCGGACCGGCGAGATGCCGCCGCGCCGCAGCCCGTGGCGAGGCACCGAGGGCCAGCATCACCGCCTGCACCGCCACGTCGGCGGCGTTGAGGCCGACGTGCATGTGGGCTGCGGCGATGGGTGCCGGGGGACGGGCGTTGACGACGGTGCCCTCGGGGCAGCGGAGCTCGATCGGGGCGAAGAAGCCCTCGTTGAACGGCAGGTCGACCGCCAGGCGCCACGACAGCATGACGGCCAGCTCGCTCTCGATGATGTAGGGCTTCGAGTTGAAGAAGTGGTCGGTCTGGGGTGACGCCCCCTCGAAGTCGAAGACGAGCCGGTCGCCGTCGACGGTGAGCGCGCAGGGGATCTCGTAGAACTCCCGGCCGAACTCCGTCCACGAGGTGGCGCGGTAGGTGCCGTCCTCCAGGGCCTCGATGCGCCGTCGCATCTCGGTCTCCGTCAGGTCGCGGATGGCTCGCAGGTGCCCCACGAACCGCTCGGCCCCGACCTCGCGCACGACCGCTTCGACCCTCTCGTTGGCCAGGTGGCACCCGGCCACCAGGCCCCGCAGGTCCATCTCGACGAGCTGGGACATGCGCACGTTGTTGCGCAGCACGTCGAAGACCTCGGTGACCTCCTCGCCCCGGCGGAACAGCCGGACCGGCGGCAGGCGCAGACCCTCCTGGTAGCACTCGGTGGCCTCGGGGGCGAAGGAGCCGACCACCATGCCCCCCATGTCCATCATGTGTGCCGAGATGCCGACCCAGGCGACCAGCCGGCCGTCCACGAAGACCGGGCGCTGGACCATCACGTCCTGGGGGTGGAGCCCACCGCCGTTGTGGGGGTCGTTGGACAAGAAGACGTCCCCGGGGGCGACGGTCTCGCCGTGGCGCTCGATGGTCGAGCGGACGGCGTGCGTCGCCGCCCCGAAGTGGAACAGGACCATCCCGGTCCCGACGATCAGGCCCCCGGCCGCGTCGACCAGCGTGACCGAGTAGTCCTTGGACTCGGTCACGGTCGGCGAGATGGCCGTGTGCTCGACCGCCGCGGCGGCCTGCTCGCCGATCGTCTCCAGGCGGGTGCGCAACACCTCGAGGTCGATGGGATCGATCGCGGCCGCAGGCTCGGCAGTCCGCACGCTCACGCTGGCACCTCCGTCATCGCACCTCCATCTCCAGGGTCCCGTGCACGTCCACCCGCGCCGAGCAGCCCCGGGGGACCCAGATCGTCGTGTCCGACCCGTCGACCACGGCAGGGCCGTCCAGCGAGTGGCCCGGTCGCAGGTCGGGCCCGCGGTGGACGGCGACCTCGCTCGGCTGCGCGTGGCGCTCGAGGCGCACGGCCCGGGTCCCCACCGGCGTCGCCGGCTGCGTAGGCCGCCGCCCGGCCGCCGTCGCAGCGGGGCCCCCGGCGGCGCCCGGGGACTCGCTGCCGAGGGAGGCCCGCACCGTCGCGCCGATCCCGATCGCCCGCAGGCCGACCAACTCGACCGGCGTGCCGAGAACGATCGAGCCCTTGCCGTAGCGCTTCGCGTACTCCTCCTGGAAGTCGCGCAGCAGGCGCTCCAGGGCCGCCTCGTCGATCCGCGTCGTCGAGACGGGCAGCTGCAGCTCGTAGACCTGCCGGCTGAATCGCAGGTCGCCCTCGAAGCGGACGCTGCGGTCGTCGGGGGCGACCCCGTCGGCCGCCAGGTCGTCGTCCACCCCGGCGGCGAGCTCGTCCAGCAGCTTCTGCACGAGCACGGGGTCCACCGGCATGGTGCCGAGCACGGAGCGGACCCGCTCGCGCCGCACGTCGGTGGTGGCGGCGCCGAACGCCGAGAGCACCGACGCCAGCTGCGGCACGACGACCCGGGGCACGCCGAGGGCTCTCGCGATCTCGGGCGTGAAGAGCGAGCCGCTCCCCCCGAAGCTCAAGATGTGGTGGTCTCGTGGATCGAGGCCGAGGGAGGCGAGCCGGGAGCGCGTCGCCTTGACCATGCCGGCCAGGGCGATCTGTCGCACGCCCCAGGCCACCTCCTCGGCGCCCATCCCGAGAGGCTCGCCCAGGCGCCCGCACGCCTCGCGGGCGGCGCCGGCGTCGAGGGCGAAGTCCCCGCCCAAGAACCGGTCCGGGTCGATGAACCCGAGCACCACGAGGGCGTCGGTCACCGTGGCGTCGCGACCACCACGGCCGTAGCAGGCCGGCCCCGGCACCGCGCCGGCCGAGCGGGGTCCCGACCCGGAGCATCCCCCTGGCGTCGACCCATCCGAGCGACCCTCCGCCGGCGCCGATCGACTGCACGTCGATCAGCGACAGCGCGGTCCACACCCCCATGAGCTCGCCGCGGGTACGTCGGGCGGGCTCCCCGCCCTCGACCAGCGACACGTCGAACGACGTCCCGCCCATGTCGCAGGTCACGAGGTTGGCGGCGGCGCCTTCCTCTCGGGCGAAGGCCACCGCTGCGGCAACGCCGGCGGCCGGTCCCGAGGCGGCGAGGGCCAGCGGCTGGCGCCGGGCCTCGCCGACCGTGATGGAGCCCCCGCCGGAGTGGACCAGGAGCAGGGGCACGGAAAGCCCGAGGTCCGCGAGGGCGCCCTCGAGCTCCTCGATCCCGCCGAGCGCACCCGACACGTAGGCGTTGAGGACGGCGAAGGTGGTGCGCTCGTACTCCCGTATCGCCGGGTGCAGGTCCGAGCCCGCGACCACCGGCACCTCGGGATGGGCCAGCGACACCAGCTCGACCGTGGCCCGCTCGTGGGCCGGGTTGAGGAAGGACCACAGGTACGACACGGCGATGGCCTCGACGCCCTCGTCCTCCACCAGCCGCCGCCCCTGACCCGCCACCTGGGCGAGATCGAGGGGCTCGACGACCTCGCCGTTGCGGTCCGTCCGCTCACGGATGCCGGCGATGCAGCGGTGCGGCACGATCTCGGGAGGGGGTGCGAGCCACCCCTCGTCGTCGATCACCCGGGTCCCCTTGGCGAAGGGGAGCATCCCCTCGAAGCCCTCCGTGGTGAGCAGCCCGACGCGCCGGCCGGTTCGCGAGGCCAGCGTGTTGGTGACCGCGGTGGTGCCGAGCCCGAAGCGCCCGACCGTCGGCAGGAGATCCTCGAGGGTGCCGCCCCAGCGCCGCGCCGCCAGCTCGGCGGCGGCCAGCACCCCGTCGGCGAGGCGCCCCGGGGTGGTCGGCGACTTCGCCCTCCACGACCGGGCGCCGTCGGTCAAGACGGCGTCGGTGAAGGTGCCGCCGACGTCGATGCCGAGGCAGACCCCACCCGCACCCCTGCCCGAGCGGGCCGGCTTCCGCGGCGTCACGCGCTGCACCCGGCCGGCTAGTCCCGGGCGGTGACGGTCGTGGTGTCCCGACCCGAGCGCAGGACCGAGCCCGGGTGGACGCCCGTGTATTCGCCACCTTCCACCACGCCCTCTCCGGCGACCAGCACGTGGTCCATGCCGATGGACCCCGTGACCAGTCGGGCGGCACCCGCCGGCAGGTCGTGGACCGTCTGGAGGGCGGTCGCGCCCACCGTCTCCGGATCGAAGACGACGAGATCGGCCCGGGCGCCCGTCGCCAGGTGGCCCCGGTCGACCAGCCCGTAGAGCCCCGCGGGCACGCTGGTCAGCTGACGCACCATCTCCTCGACCCTGAACACGTGGTGCTCTCGGACGAGCTCGGCCAGGCACTGGGTGGGAAAGTCGGCACCGGCCATCATGTCGAGGTGGGCCCCCGCGTCGGAGGCCTGCAGCACGACCCGCGGATCGGCGAGGAGCTCGTTGCGGGCCTCCCAGCACCAGCGGTCCTCGGAGGGGTCCGGGTAGCGAGCGCGGACGAAGCCCGCCTGGAGCCGGGACCGCACCACCACCTCGATCATCGCGTCGAACGGGCTCGTCCCCCATTGCCGGGCCAGTTCGCCGATGTTGCGACCCTCGAGGTCGGCGGCGGGCCCGCCGGCGACCTCGTTGACCCGATAGCTCGCCCAATTCCGCACCACGGTGGCCAGCCCGCTCTCGGGCTCGGCGGCGGCCTTCTCCAGGCCGGCCCGCACCTCCGGATCCCGCAGCGCCGCGAGTCGGGCGTCCCGGTCGAGGTCGAAGAGCCAGCCCCAGCCGGGCAGCGCCCGGAACACGTACCCGCGCAGGAAGTCGTGCTGCAACTGCAGGTTTTGGGGCGTGAACAGGGGCACCACCTTGCCACCGCGACCGCGTGCCACCTCGCTGGCCCGCAGCTGTCGCCGGAAGAGGTCGGGGATCTTCGGATTGATGAGCGGGGTGTTCCAATTGAGCGGCCGGTTGGCCGCGGCGGACATGTCGGCCATGAGGTCGACGTCCTCGTCCGTGAAGCCTCGGATGAACGAGTCCGGGATGAACTCGATCGACGTCCCCGGGTAGTCCCCGCAGACGGCCGACAGCCCGACAAGCTCGCCGCGCTCGGCGAAGTTGGGCGGGGTCGGCCTTCCGTCCCCGTCCACCTGGGTTGCCGCGTTGGCGGTGGAGAACCCGAGGCCGCCCTCGGCGATCGAGCGACCGAGGACGCGGCACATCTCCGCGAGCTGCTCGGCGTCGGCGGGACCCGTCGACGCGGCCTCCCCCATGACGGCCCGGCGGACGGCCGAATGTCCCACCAGGAACCCGATGTTGGCGGCGAGGGGCTGGGCCTCGACCACCTCGAGGAACTCCCCGAACGCCTGCCACCGGAACTCGACACCGGCCTCGATCGTCTCCTCGGGGATCGACTCCACCCGGGCGAGGAGCCGCGCCAGGAACGACTGGTCGCCCGGCCGGACCGGGGCCAGCGTCAGGCCGCAGTTGCCGGCGACGACGGTGGTCACTCCGTGGAGGGGCGACGGCGAAAGGCCCGGGTCGTAGAACAGCTGGGCGTCGTAGTGCGTGTGGAGGTCGACGAAGCCGGGTCCCACGACCCGCCCCTCCGCGTCGATGGTGCGCGCGGCGGGCTCCTCGACGTCGCCCAGGGCGACGATCCTGCCATCGCGGATCCCCACGTCCTGGCGGCGTCCCGGGACGCCCGTCCCGTCGACGACGGTTCCGTTCCGCACCACCACGTCGAGCATGGACCGCAATCCCCCGCATCGAACGACGATCGCGGAGCCGGCCGGCGGCTCCGCTCTCCAGCCCCTCGTCGCCTACGCCATCACCCTAACATCAGGGTCTCGAGTCTCATTTGTGGCGGGGGTGGCCGGGCGAGATGCATGCGAGCGACGAGGCGGGCGACGAGGTCTCCTACGGCCGGCAGGTGACCCTGCTGGCCGAGCGACATCCCGAGGAGACCGCGATCGTCCACGTCGACCCCGAGGGCTCGGAGCGCCGGGTGCGCTGGGACGAGCTCGAGCGCCGGGCCAACCAGGTGGCGCGGCTCCTCGACCAGCGGGGCGTGGCCCAAGGCGACACCGTGGTCGTCGCGCTCGTCAACTCGGCCGAGCACTTCTTTTGCACGCTGGCCGCATGGAAGCTCGGCGCCACCGTCCTGCCCCTGCGCTGGGACCTTCCCCCGTGGGAGCGCGACCGGCTGCTCGAACTGGCTCGCCCGGCCGCCGTCGTCGGGGCCTGGGAGGACGCGGCACCGGGCACGGTGGGCCTCGGCGACGTCGCGTCGTCGGCGTCGCTGTCCGGCGACCCCGTGCCCGACCGCGTGGCCGATCCCGCCCGATCGATCGCCACCTCGGGCTCGACGGGACGGCCCAAGCTGATCGTCACCCCGGGCCCGGGAACGATGACCCTCGACCCGACGGCGAGCGCGACGGACGCCATGGGCGTGCGCGACCGAGCCACCCAGCTCGTGATCTCGCCGCTGTACCACACCAACGGCTTCGCCTGCCTGAACGGCCTGCTGGCCGCGCAGACGCTGATCGTCATGGAGCGCTTCGACGCCGCCCTCGCCGCGGACCTGATCGAGCGCCACGGCGTCAACACCGCCATCACCGTCCCGGCCATGCTGCAGCGGATGGCCGAGGTGCCCGACGTGAAGGAGCGGGACTTCTCGAGCGTCGACTCCATCCTCTGCGGCGGCGCGCCGCTCGCGCCGTGGGTCGTCCGGGAGTGGATCGAGCTGGTCGGTCCCGAGCACTTCTTCTTCAGCTACGGCGGGACCGAGGGGATCGGCCTGGCCATGGTCCGAGGCGACGAGTGGCTCCGGCACGAGGGGACGGTGGGCAAGCCGGTGGGCTGCGAGGTCCGGATCCTCGACACCGACGGGCGGGAGCTGACCCCGGGCGAGATCGGCGACGTCTTCATGCGGCGGGAGGACGAGACCCCGACGTTCGCGTACGTCGGAGCCCAGGCGCCGCGGCGGACCGACGACGGCTTCCACACCTTCGGCGACATGGGCTGGGTGGACGAGGAGGGCTACCTCTACATCGCCGACCGCCGGGTGGACATGATCGTGAGCGGCGGGGCCAACGTCTACCCGGCCGAGGTCGAGATCGCCCTCTCCGAGCACGAGGGCGTCGCCGACGTCGTCGTCGTCGGTCTGCCGGACCGGGAGTGGGGCAACCGGGTGCACGCCATCGTCGAGCCCCTCGACGCCGCGCACCCACCCTCGGCGGAGGAGCTCCGTGGCCACTGCCGCGCCCGGCTTGCGGCCTACAAGGTCCCGAAGTCCGTCGAGGTCGTCGGGGAGATCCCCCGCAGCGCGGCGGGCAAGGTCAACCGCTCGGCCCTGGTGGCCGAGCGGTCCGCAGGCTGATCCCGGGCCGGTGACGGTCGCTCACCGGCCCCCCCGGGCGCGGCGCAGGAGCCCGGGAACCGGCGTGGTCGCGGTGTCTCGCCCCGAGCGCAGCAGGCGCCCCGGGGTCGCGCCCGTGAACGCGCCGCCGTGGACGACCTCGACCCCGCGCACGAGCACCGCGTCGATGCCGACGCCGTGACTGAACAGGCGCGCCGCCCCTCCCGGGAGGTCCCGGACCAGGCTGACCGGTGACGGCGCGATGACGTCCGGGTCGAAGATCACCACGTCCGCCCACGCCCCGGGCTCGAGCCTCCCCCGCCCGGACAGCCCGTAGAGGCGGGCCGGCACGTCGGCGAGCTCCTGGACGAGCTCCTCGATCGTGAAGACGTCGTCGTCGCGGACGAGCTCCGCGAAGCAGGCGGTGGAGTACTCCACGTTGAGCACGCCGCGCACGTGGGCGCCGCCGTCCGACGCGCCGAGCACCACCCGCGGGTCACGCAGCACCCGACGGCGGCGGGCCCGTTGCTCGGCATCGCCGGCCGGCGCGAGGTGCCGGACGAAGCCGATGTCGAGCCGGCTCTCGACGGCCAGGTCGAAGAAGGTCTCGACCAGATCGGACCCTCGCCCCGCGGCGATGTCGGCGACCCGGCACCCGATCAGGGGGGCGAGCGACGGATCCCCCGTGTCGCTCACCAGCTGGTCTGCAAGGGTGTCGCGGAACATGGCGTTGGACCCGAGGCGGGCCCCCTCGAGATGCGACTTCAGCTCGGCGCGGACGGATGGGTCGGCGAGGGCGCGCACGCGCCGGTCCCGATCGAGAGAGAAGACGCGGTCGAAACCGGGGACCGAGCGGAAGCCGACGTCGCTCTCGAGGAAGTCGGTCCGCACCCGGAAGTTGTGGGGGATGATCATGGGCACGACACAGCCGCCCGCGGCCCGCCCGGCGTCCGCGGACGCCAGCTGACGGTCGCAGAGGTCCGGGATCGCCGGGTAGTTGAGCAGCACCGAGTTCCAATTGAGGGGACGCCCGGCCGCGACGGACATCGCCGCCATGAGCTCGAGGTCATCGGAAGTGAAGCCGTAGGCCGAGGACTCGGGGATGAATTCGACGCTCGTGCCCGGGTACGACCCGCAGGCCCTCGCCAGCGCCACGAATTCCTCCCGGGTCGCCCAGTTGGGGGGCGTGGGAGCGCCGTCGCCGTCACGCTGGGTGGCCGACGTCGAGCTCGAGAACCCGAGGGCGCCCGCCGCGAGCGCCTCGTCGAGGACCTCGGTCATCGACCGGAGCTCGGTCGCGGACGCCGCGACGGACGAGGCCCGCTCGCCCATCACGGCACGGCGGATGGCCGAGTGGCCGGCGAGGTAGCCCACGTTCGGGACGAGCTCCATCCCGTCGATCGTGTCGAGCAGCTCGGGAAAGCTCTGCCACGAGAAGGGCACCCCCTCCTGCAGCGACTCGAGCGGGATGGCCTCGACCCTCGAGAGCATCCGGACCAGGAAGTCGACGTCCCCGGGGCGGGCGGGGGCGAGGGACAGCCCGCAGTTCCCGGCCACGACGGTGGTCACGCCGTGGAGCGGGGAGGGGGAGGCGCCCGGGTCCCAGAAGAGCTGGGCGTCGTAGTGGGTGTGGACGTCGACGAAGCCCGGCGACACGACGCGACCTGCTGCGTCGATCTCCCGGCGTGCCCGGTCGCCGACGGTCCCGACGACCTGCACGCGACCGTCCGTCACGGCGACGTCGGCCCGGCGGCCGGCCCCACCCCTGCCGTCGACCACCAGGCCGTCGCGGATCACCAGGTCGAGCATCCCGCGATTTTTTATACTGTGGGCCGAGGGGTTGCTCAAGCGAGGGTGGGGGCGGTGGCCGAGAACCAAGGGGGGGAGGCCACCGCGCCGTCGCAGCCCCGAGCCGTCGCCGAGTGCATCAACGTCGACGAGGTGATGGCGCTCGGCGCAGAGCGGCTGCCTCCCGAGGTGAGCAGCTACGTCCTGGCCGCGTCGGGCGACGAGGAGACCGCCCGGGACAACCTCGAGGCCTTCCGGCGGCGCAGGCTGCGGCCCCGCGTCCTCACGGGGCTCGACGACCTCACGACCGAGACGTCGCTCCTCGGCACGGATGTCGCCATGCCGGTCGGGATCGCGCCGATGGCCGAGCACGCGCTCGCCCATCCCGACGCCGAGCTGGCGATGTGCCGCGCGGCGGCGGAGGCGGGCGTGCCGATCTGCGTGTCGACCGCTTCGAGCGTGCCGCTCGACCGGGTGGCGACGGTCGCTGCGGATGCGGGTGCTCCTTGGTGGTTCCAGCTGTACGCGGGCCCCGACCGGGAGGCCAACACCTCGCTCGTGCGAACCGCCGTGGAGGGTGGATGCGGTGCGGTGGTGCTCACGGTCGACGTCGCGGTCGTGGGTTACCGGGACCGGGAGCGGATCACCCGCCGCGCGCTCCCCGACAGCCCCTACTACGACGGGCACTGGGCACATCTCGCCCCGGAGTTCGACGCGACCACCATCGGCTTTCGCAACTCCTGGTCCGACGTCGAGTGGATCCGCGAGGCCTGCGGCGGGTGCCCCCTCGTGCTGAAGGGCGTGCTCACCGCGGAGGACGCCGCCCTGGCGGTGAGCCACGGCGCCTCCGGCGTGTGGGTCTCCAACCACGGTGGACGGCAGCTCGACCGCAGCCCCGCCACGCTCGACGTGCTCCGGGAGGTCGTCCAGGCCGTCGGCGGCAGCGCGGGACCGGACGCCTCTACCCGTCCCGTCGAGGTCTACCTCGACGGCGGCGTGCGCCGGGGTATCGACGTGGTCACGGCGTTGGCCATGGGGGCGCGAAGCGTGTTCGTCGGCCGCCCGGCGATGCTGGGCCTGGCCGCCGAGGGACAGGCGGGCGTCGCCGCCGTCCTCGCCATCCTGCGCCGGGAGCTGCACATGGCCATGACCCTCATCGGCGTGGCGCGACCCCAGCTGCTCGACCCCTCCTACGTCTTCGATCTTCGACCCTCACGATGAGTTGGTCGGGGTGACCGCGGCGCGGTGAGCGTCGGCAAGCTCTTCCACGTCATCCACGTGTCGGAGGCGCTCGACCCCCTCGACGCCTGGTACGACCGGGTCTTCGGACCGCACCACGGGATGATGGACGGCCACTACCTGCCGCGTGAGGAGCGCATGGGATCGCTCCTCGTCGTCGCGGACGCCGTGATCGAGACGGCCGCGCCGGCCGACCGGCCGGCAGCACGCACCGCCCCGATCGGGCGCTTCTTCTCCCGGTTCGGCCGGCACTGGCACTCGCTCGCCTGGTACTGCGACGACGTCGCCGAGATGTGGGACCGCCTGAGCGACGCGGGCATCCGCGTCTTCCTCCCGGGCCGCGTCGCCGGCCGGCGACCGGTCCACGGCGGCGACATCTACACCCACCCGAGGGACACGTTCACCCAGCTCGAGTTCTACGAGCCGTCCCCGAGGGAAGGCGGACCCCGCGGCCCCGGCCACTTCGCGGACGACCCTCGCTTCGAACCCGGATGGCCGGCACGCTGGACAGCGAGCTCCAATCCCCTGGGCATCGAGGTGTTGTCTCACGCGACGGTCGTCGTCCCCGATCTCGGCAAGGCCGCGGCGGTGTACGTCGGCGCCGTGGGGGGCACGCTGCTCCACGAGGAGGCCTCGGCGGACACGGGCACCCGCAGCATCTTCGTGCAGATCGGCACCGAGTTGATCGTGGAGCTGGCCATGCCGATCGCCCTGACCCGTGCCGTGCCCCGTGCCGTGCCCCGTGCCGTGCCCGTGGCCATGCCGACGGACGGTGCCCGTGACGCCGCCGCGGGTGGGGGTGCCGCCCTGGCACGGCGCGACCTGGAAGCCAACGGGCCGACCTGTCACGCCTTGACCTTCGTCGTGTCGGACCTGGACCGGGCCGCGGATCACCTGCGGCGCAGTGGGGTCGACCTCCTCTGGCACGGGACCGACACGCTCATGGCCGACCCGGCGCACACGTTCGGCGCGCCGTTCCGGTTCACGACCCGGAGGATCCCGGGCGGGCCGACGAGGCTGAGCTCGACGACGGGAGTCGGACCGGGTCAGCCCTCGCCGGAAAGGTAACCCCGCACGACGTCGAGGGGCGGGTGGTTCGAGTAGCCCTGGTCGGGCCAGTTGAGCCACCCGGACGAGGCCCAGGCCCCGCCGTCGGGGTGGATCGACGTCCCCGTGACGAAGGACGAGAGGTCCGACGCCAGGAACAGCGCGCAACCGCCCACGTCCTCGTAGGTCCCCGCCCGCCCCATCGGGATCGAGATCTGGTCGGCGAAGGCGCGTTCCTCGTCGGTCCCCGCCATCGAGGCCCGGAGGTTGGGCGTCGGGACGTAGTCCGGAGCGATGGTGTTGATCCGGATCCCGTCCGGTGCCAGCTCCAGCGCCAGGCTCCGTGTGAGGCTGGTGACACCGGCCTTCATCGCGGCGTAGACGGCGAAGTTTGGCGCCGCACGGTGCGCCTCGATCGACGTGAGGTTGATGATGCTGCCGCGGCCGGCCGCCCGCATGCGGGGGATGGCGAGGTGCGTCGACGTGAGCAGCCAGGTGAAGTTGGCCCGGATCAGGGCGTCCCAGCCCCGGGGGTTCGTGCCCTCGAAGGGCTGCCGGAAGGTGCCGCCCACCACGTTCACGAGGATGTCCAGCCGCCGGCCGAAGGCCTCGTCGGCGCGCTCGAAGAAGTGCTCCAGCGCCTCGGGGTCCCGCGCGTCCAATGCCTCGGTGAGCGTGTCGGGATCGTCGGCGCCGAGCTCCGCCGCCACGTCCGCCAACCCTTCGGCGTCCTTGTCGCACAGGGCGAGGCGGACCCCGGCCCGCCCGAGGTCGAGGGCGCAGGCGCGGCCCAGGCCTCCTCCCCCGCCGACGACGATGCCGACGCGGCCGGCCAGCCCGGCCCGCTCGTCCAGATGGCCCACGGTCAGGCGCCGACCTCGATGACGACCGCCGATCCCATGCCGCCGCCCGCGCACATGGAGGCGACGCCGATCCCCCCGCCACGCCGCGCCAGGTCGAAGGTGAGCGTGGTCAGCATCCTCGCCCCGGTGGCGGCGATGGGATGGCCGAGACTGCAGCCGCTGCCGCTCACGTTGACGATGGCGGGATCGATGCCGAGGATCCGGGTCGTGGCGACGCACATCGAGGCGAACGCCTCGTTGATCTCGAACAGGGCCACGTCGCCGACGTCGAGGCCGGCCCGGCTCAATGCCTTCGGGATCGCCGTGGTCGGGGCGAGACCCGTGCGGGCCGGCTCCACGCCCACCGAGGCCCACGACCGCACGCGGGCGAGGGGCGTCAGCCCGTGGGCGCGGGCAAAGTCGTCCGACGTCAGCACCAGCGCGGCCGCCGCGTCGTTGAGGCCCGACGAGTTGCCGGCCGTGATCGAGAAGCCGGGGATCTCGGGGTGCAGGGGCTTCAAGCTGGCCAGCTTTTCCATCGTGGTGTCGCGCCGGGGGTGCTCGTCCGTGTCGAAGACGGTGCTCGACCCGTCCCGGAGGGTGACCTTCAGGGGGAAGATCTCCTCGCGGAACCGTCCCTCGTCGATCGCCTCCACGGCCTTGCGGTGCGAGTCGAAGGCCCAGCGGTCCATCTCCTGCCGGGAGACGCCGGCCTCCTGGGCCGTGTTCCACCCGACAGTGATCGACATGTCCATCGCGGGCGCCTCGGGCGTGTCGGGGTGCGAAGGCGACATCCAGGGGTCCTCCCACTCGTCGGTGCCCGGCACGCGGCGCCGGCCCACGGGCGCGGTCGAGCCCGACTGGACGCCACCGGCGATCACGGCGCGGTCCATCCCCGCCATGATGCTGCCGGACGCGATCTGGACGGCCGAGAGGCCGGAGGCGCAGTGCCGGTTGTCGGCCATCCCCGGCACTGTCGTGAGGCCCGCCTCGACCGCCGCGTAGCGGGCCACGACACCACCCCCGTAGAGCGACTCGGCCAGGATGAGGTCGTCGACCTCCGACGGCGGCAGGCCGCTGCGTTGGAGGGATTCCTCGAGGACTGCCCGGGCCAGCACGAAGGCGTCGGTCTCCGTCAGGGAGCCCTTTCGGGACGTGGCGATCGCGGTGCGGCACGCCGAGACGATGACGGCGTCAGGCATGGGACACTCCCCCTTCCGGGCCGAGACCCCTCCGCCCGTACGTGCTCGTGATCGAACGCCCGGTGACGCTACCAGCTGGTCGAGTACGCTCGGCGAGGTGCGCATCGTCCTCGACTCCGATCTCTGCACCGGCCATGGGCGCTGCTATTCGCTGGCCCCGGAGCTCTTCACGAGCGACGAGCGGGGCCACAGCGTGGTGCTGAGCCCCGAGGTGCCGGCGGGGCTCGAGGACAAGGCCAAGACGGCGGTGGACAACTGCCCCGAGAGCTGCATCAGCATCGAAGACTGAGCGCGACGGAGCCTCGAGCATGACCCTCCCGGACCCTGCGGCGGACCGACGCGGCCCCGAGCCGCCCAAAGGCGAACCGGTCTCCGCCGAGATCCGGGACGAACTGGCGCGCTGGCTGGCCGACCACCTGACGCCCGACGTCGTCGAGGCCGGCCGGCACATGGGTGACGACGACGAGGCCTTCGAGGTCCTGAGGGGTTGGAACCGCATCCTGGCCGACGCCGGTTGGGCGGCGGTGGCATGGCCGGCCGACTACGGCGGCCGGGACGCCGACGTGGTCGACCAGCTGGCCTGGCACGAGGAGATGGCGAGGGCGGAGGCGCCGGGGCCCGTCAACGTCATCGGCGTCTCCAACATCGCCCCCGCCATCATGGCCGCAGGCACCGACCAGCAGCGGGAGCGGTTCCTGCGCCCCATGCTGCGCGGCGACGAGATCTGGAGCCAGGGCATGTCGGAGCCCGACGCCGGCTCGGACCTGGCGTCGCTGCGCTGCCGGGCACGTCTGGAGGGCGACGTGTTCGTCGTCGACGGCCAGAAGACCTGGAACAGCCTCGGTCGGCACGCCGACTGGTGCCAGCTCTACGTCCGCACCGACCCGGAGGCGCCCAAGCACCGGGGCATCAGCTGCCTCCTCATCGACATGCGCCTGCCGGGCGTCGAGGTCCGCCCGCTTCGGACGATGTCGGGGGACCTGACCTTTTCCGAGCTCTTCTTCGACGGCGTGCGGGTCCCGCGCGATGCGCTGCTCGGCTCGCTCAACGAGGGCTGGCGGGTGGCGATGACCACCCTCAGCCACGAACGGGCGGGTGTCGCCCGCCTCCACCTGTCGCTCGGCCAGCGATTCGACCGCCTGGTGGCCGAGGCCAAGGGCCTGCCGGGACTCGCCGACCCGACCATCCGCAACCGGCTGGCCATGGTGTACCAACGCATCGCCTGCATGCGCTGGACGACGACGCGGGAGCTCGAGCGTGTGTCTCGCGGGCACGATCCCTCCCCCAGCACGGGGAGCCTCACCAAGCTCATGTGGTCGCAGACGGAGCAGGCCCTCGCCGAGGTGGCCACCGACCTGATGGGCATGGAGGGCCTGGGCGGGCCCTGGGCCAAGAACCTCGCCTCCTCCCGGCAGGCGACGATCGCCGGAGGCACCACGGAGATCAACCGCAACATCCTTGCCGAGCACGGGTTGGGCCTTCCGCGCTGAGAGCGCCGGAGTCCGGGCCACCCTCCCCACCCATCTTGACGGCCCAGGGGTCGTCGGCAAGCATGCGGCCGGGGCCACGTAGGCCGGAGACAGGGGGACAGTTGTCGTCGGTATGGGGGTACGAGGGGACGCGGGTCGTCGTTGCCGGGGGCGGCGGAGCCGGCATGGGGGCCGCCGCGGTGACCGAGCTCAAGGACCTCGGTGCCGAAGTCCACGTCATCGACCTGCGCGACCCGCCGGTCGACGTCGCCAGCCACCAGTCGGTGGACCTGAGGGACCCCGAGGCCACCGCCCAGGCGATCGAGAGGATCGGCGGAGAGATCTACGCGCTGTTCAATTGCGCGGGGCTTCCCGGGAGCAAGTACAGCGACCTCGACGTGATGACGGTCAACTTCGTCGCGATGCGCCATCTCGCCGACCTCGTGGTCCCTCACATGAGTCCCGGCGGCGCCATCGCCAGCATCTCGTCGACGGCGGGCATCGGCTGGATGGCCAACATCGCGAAGTGGATGCCGCTCGTGTTGACCGAGGGATTCGCCGCCGGCCGTGAGTGGTGCGCCGAGCACCCCGAGGAGATCTCGGGCGGCTACGCGCCCTCCAAGGAGGCGATCATCATCTGGACCCAGTGGGCGTCGTTCGCCCTCGCCTCCAAGGGGATCCGGGTGAACTCGATCAGCCCGGGGCCGACCGACACGCCGATGATGCCGGACTTCATCGCTGCCGTCGGCAGGGAATTCATGGAGAGCTTCCCCGTGCCGCTCGGCCGCCGGTCGACACCCGAGGAGCAGGCCTTCCCGCTGATCTTCCTCAACAGCCGCGCCGCGGCCTACATCACGGGCGAGAACCTCGTCACGGACGGAGGCACGGTCGGGGCCATCATGACGGGGAACATCGATCCCGCCATCTTCGCCGGCGCGGGCGCCGGCGACTCTTGAGCGAAACCGAGCCGACCGACGGAGGGTAGAACCGTGGCTGGAGTCATGCAAGGTGTCCGGGTGGTGGAGGTCGCCTCCTGGACCTACGTGCCGGTGACCGGCGCGGTCCTCGCCGAGTGGGGGGCCGATGTCATCAAGATCGAGCACCCGGAGACCGGCGACCCTCAGCGGGGGCTGGCCGCCATGGGGATGATCCCGGTCGGCCCGGGCGGCGTAGCCCACATGATGGAGCTCGCCAATCGGGGCAAGCGGAGCATCGGCGTCGACATGGGCACCGAGGAGGGTCGCAACATCCTGCTCGAGCTCTGCAAGACGGCGGACGTGTTCCTGACCAACTTCCGCCCCCAGGCGCGGCGCAAGCTCCGCATCGACGTGGAGGACGTCCGCGCCGTCAACCCGAACGTCATCTACGTGCGCGGCTCGGGCAACGGCCAGCGCGGACCCGAGGCGGAACGGGGCGGCTACGACGGGTGCACCTTCTGGGGACGTGGCGGTCCGGCCGACATCATCAGCGATCCCGACGACGGGAGCTACCCGATCTCGCAGCCCGGACCGGCCTTCGGCGACGTCATCGGCGGTCTCACCATCGCCGGTGGGATCTCCGCCGCCCTCTTCCATCGGGAGCGGACCGGCGAGCCCGTCGTCGTGGACAACTCGCTCCTCGCCACCTCCATGTGGGCCACCGGCGCCTCGTCCCTCGCCGCAGGGCTCTTCGGCATCGAGCGGATGCCCAAGGGCAACCGTCGCAAGGTTCCCAACCCCATCGTCAACCTCTACCGGACGTCCGACGGCAGGTTCCTCTCGCTCGTCATGCTCGAGTCCGACCGGTACTGGGCCGACCTGGTCGGCCTGCTCGGCCATCCCGAGCTGGCCGATGACCCCCGGTTCGTGGACTCGAGCGCCCGCAGGGAGAACAGCGAGGCCTGCGTCACCGCGCTCGACGAGATCTTCGCGGAGCGGTCGTTCGCCGAGTGGAAGGACGTCCTCATGGACGCGAAGGGGGTCTGGGCACCCGTGCAGAGGCCCTCGGAGCTGCTGGAGGACCCCCAGGCGCTGGCCAACGGCTACATCCGCGAGGTCGAGGCGAAGTCCGGCACGGTCTTCCGGATGGTGGCCTCGCCGCTGCAGTTCGACGAGACGCCCCCGGAGCTGACCCGCGGGCCCGAGCACGGCGAGCACACCGACGAACTGCTGGGTGAGCTCGGGATGGACATGGACAAGATCATGGACCTGAAGATCAAGGGCGTCGTCCTCTGACCGAGCGGCCCCTCCCCGTCAGCCTCGACGACCTGGGCGAACCGGTCTTCGCGGACGAGGTTCGCCCGGTGATCGAATTCATGACCGCCGGCGCCGCTGGAATCCACCTCGACCCGGGCTCGCTGATGGAGGCCGCCGCGGAGCAGACCGGGTTGGACGACTTCGGCGACGACGGCTTCGTCGAGCGACTGGACGTGCTCTGCCGTGCGCTGCGCACCGAGGCGAACCTGAGCCCCGCCGGAGTCTTCGCCCAGCACGCCATGCTGTCCGGCCTGCTCCGCAACCGGCTCCTCATCGAGCACCGGATCGCTCGTCACCCCGAGATCCTGGCGCAGGAGATTCGGGCACCGATCGTCATCTGCGGCCTACCACGCACCGGGACCACCCACCTCCACAATCTCATGTCCGCCGATCCGGCCCTACGGTCGCTGCCCTACTGGGAGAGCCTCGAGCCGGTGCTGGCCGATCAGGAGAGGCCCGGCGTAGGGGAGGCGGATCCCCGCCTGGCGCGCACCGAGCAATCCCTCTGGCTGGTCCACGCGGCCATGCCGCACTTCGACCGCATGCACGAGATGACGGTGGACCACGTCCACGAGGAGATCCAGCTCCTCGCCATCGACTTCTCGACGATGCTGTTCGAGACGATCGCGCCGATCCCGACCTGGCGGGACTACTACCTCGCCCACGATCAAGGGCCCAGCTACCGATACCTCGAGCGGGTGCTCAAGGTCCTCCAGTGGCAACGGGGCGGGTCGCGTTGGGTGTTGAAGTCACCGCAGCACCTCGAGCAATTCCCGGTCCTCCGGGAGACGTTCCCCGACGCCACCTTCGTGGTGACCCACCGCGATCCGGCCTCGGTCACCATCTCGATGGTCACCATGCTCGCCTACTCGGCCCGGATGTCCCACACGCGTGTCGACGTCGCCGGCATCGGGCGGTACTGGGAGGACCGCCTGGCCCGGATGCTCGGCAGCTGCGTCGAAAACCGGGACCTGTTGCCGGCCGACCAGTCGATCGACGTCCGCTTCGACGAGTTCATGGCCGACGATCTCGCGATGGTGGACCGCATCTACCGGTTGGCCCGACAACCCATGACCGGCACCGCCCGGACGGCGATGGAGGCTTTCATGGCCGATCACCCGAGAGGCCGCTTCGGGTCCATCCGTTACGACCCGGGCGCTCTCGACCTGGACCCCGAGCGGCTGCGAAAGAGCTTCGCCTTCTACCGGGATCGTTTCGGGGTCACCGAGGAGCCCGGCTGAACAACTGGTAAGAGGGGTCGCGGAGGTCCCGGACGGCGACGACCGGCGGCGCCGATGAGGCGTCCGACACCTGAGCGATGTCGGTCACATAGCGCCGGTCCGAGATCCGCCAGGCGCCGTCGGGGTGCCGGATCCAGCGGTCCAGGTAGCGGCCCCGGTCGACGATGTCCGAGGTCCTCCCGTCCTCGTCGGGCTTCGTCCGCAAGCAGACGGTCACGTACGACTCGCTCGCGGCACCGGCCCCGTCGGCATCCACCTGGGTCAAGACGTTGGTGATCTGATGCGAGTGCGCTTGCATCGCGCCGTGCGCCTTCCACACCCACTCCAGGAATTCCGCAGCCGTGCCCGCGAAGTACTCGCCGTAGTCGAGTTGGGTCTCCGGCTCGAAGACCGTCCAGTACAGATCGCGGTCCATCCGGTCCAGGCTCCGGCAGTAACGGTAGAGGCCGTCGCCGATGCTCTCCCTGGCTGCCAGCTCTTCGAGTGTCATGGACTACCTTCCCCGCCCGGACTGTCCACGCTACTGGCGTGCCATGTGCAGGCGCAGCTCCGCCTCCGAGTCGGTGATCAGCTCGCCGCTCAGGTCCACCGTCACCCGGTGCAGCACCCCCGTGAAGGCGAAGGGCGGACGGTAGTCGTCGACGATCGGTGAGCCGGGGTTTGCGCCGCACGAAAGCATCCCGGGGTTGAAGATGAGCGGCGTCGTGTAGTCCGCCTCGGACTGACCGACGAGCGTGCCGTCCACGTAGAGCTGCAGTCGGCCCGGAGCCCCCCTGCCCCGCGCGATGTCGAGCTTGCCGGTCGGCTCGAACTCGAACCGCAGCGAGCGTCGACCCGGTGCCACGGGTCCGTTCGACACCACCCGGAAGACGCGCTTTCCCAGGTAGTTGTGGGCGTAGTGCAGGAGACCCCCCTGCAGGTAGAACGAGTAGCCGCCAGCAGCGCTGCCCTGGCAGAGGAGCACGCCCTCCGCCCCCCCTTCGGCCATCTCGACCTCGGCGGTGAGGCTGTGCGGCCGGTTGAGGACCCTCGGAGCCACGAAGAACGGGACGGACTGGGTCCTCGGGACGTACACGTACTCGTTGCGAGGGGCGGCGATCTGCGGCTTCTCGACCAACACCCGGTCGATGCCACTGCCGTCGATCGGCAACACGTTGTACTTCCCCGCCTCCACGTACCAGAGCGCGATCATGGCCATGAGGCGCTCGGGCTCGGCGTCCGCGACGTCGTGGTTCTCGGTCGGGTCCTGCTCGACGTGGTACAGCTCCCAGCCGTGGGCGTCGAGGTCCGACAGCTGCGCCGAGGAGATGGGCCGCCCGAACGGCTGGGACTCCGCGAACGACGGTCCCGGCCACGGGCATACGGCGCGCCAACCCTCGTGGTAGAGCGAGCGGTGACCCAGCATCTCGAAGTACTGCGTGTGGTGCCGGCTCTCCGCCTTGGCGTCGTTGAGGGTCCGGGCGAAGCTCACGCCCTGGATGTCCGACTGCGGGATCCCGCGGAGCGCCGAAGGCGGCTCGATGTCGAGGATGTCGAGCACGGTCGGCACCATGTCGATGATGTGCGCGTACTGGGTGCGGACCTCCCCCTTTCCCTCGATGCCGTCCGGCCAGTGGACGAGAAAGGGGTCGGAGGACCCGCCGCGGTAGGTCTCGCGCTTCCAGCGGCGGAAGGGCGCGTTCCCGGCCCAGGTCCATCCCCAGGGATAGTGGTTGAAGTGCTTGGGTCCTCCCAGCTCGTCGATGACAGCCAACGATTCGGCGATCGTCTCCGGCGAGTTGTTGAAGAAGTTCGCCTCGTTGGTGGCGCCGTCGACGCCCCCCTCGGCGCTCGCACCGTTGTCGGAGACGGCCATGATGATCGTGTTGTCGAGCTCGCCCAGGAGGCTGAGGAAGTCGAGCAGCCTCCCGAGGTGATGGTCGGTGTGGCTCAGGAAGCCGGCGTACACCTCCATCATCCGGGCGGCGACCCGGCGGGTGTCCGGTGACAGGTCCTCCCACCGGGGCACGTCCGGGTCGTGCCGTGACAGCTCGACGCCCGGCGCCATGATGCCCATCGCCTTTTGCCGGACGAGGGCGTGCTCGCGGTACGCGTCCCACCCCTCGTCGAAGGCTCCCCGGTAGCGGTCCGCCCACTCCTTCGGGACGTGGTGCGGGGCATGGGTGGCGCCCGGGCAGAAGTGGAGGAAGAAGGGTTTGTCGGGGTCCACCTGCTTCGCGTCGGCGATGAACTGGATGGCCTTGTCGACCAGGTCCTCGGTGAGGTGGTACCCGTCCTCGGGTGTCGCAGGCGGGGCGACGTGGTGGTTGTCGTAGACGAGGTCGGGATGCCACTGGCTGGTGTCGCCCCCGAGGAACCCGTAGAAGCGCTGGAACCCTCGACCGAGCGGCCAACGCTCGAAGGGTCCCGCACCGGTCTCGTGGGCGCTCGGCACGAGGTGCCACTTGCCGAGCATGTAGGTGTTGTAGCCGCGCTCCACCAGGATCTCGGAGAGGAAGCCGTTCTCCAACGGGATGAGGCCGTTGTAGCCCGGAAAGCCCGTGGCGAACTCGGTGACGCAGGCCATGGCGTTGGAGTGGTGGTTGCGGCCGGTCAGGATGCACGCTCGGCTCGGCGAGCACAGCGCCGTCGTGTGCATGTTGTTGTAGCGCAGGCCGTTCTCGGCCAAGCGGTCGAAATTGGGCGTCTCGATGGGAGCGCCGAAGCAGCCCAGTTGCCCGAAGCCGGTGTCGTCGAGGACCACGAAGAGCACGTTGGGAGCGCCGAGCCGGGCCCGCGGCAGCGTCGGCCAGGCCGGGCTGGACTCGTCGGCCGTCCGTGCGACGACGCCGGGAAACGGCGCCCCTTCCGGGTAGTACTTCAATGACACCGCTCGACCTCCACCCTCGCGAGGGACTCGAAGTGCCTATGGTCGCAGGTGCGGCCGTTGGATGCCTATCCTGGCCCGTTGGCCCCGTGCTCTCGTGGAGCCCGGGGGCGCCGGGGGTCAGGCGGGTGGCAGGCCCCCGGCGTACGTCTTGGTCTCGACGTACTGCTCGAAGCCCTCGACACCGTTTTGCCGGCCGATGCCGCTCGCCTTGTAGCCGCCGAAGGGGGCGTCGGGCCCGTACCAGACGCCGCCGTTGATGCCGACGGTGCCGGCCCGGATCCGCCGGCCCACGGCCAGCGCCCGCTCCTCGGACCCCGAGGTCACGCCGCAACCCAGGCCGTACTGGTTGTCGTTGGCGATCCGGACCGCATCGTCGTCGTCCTCGAACGGCACGACGACCAGGACCGGTCCGAAGATCTCCTCGCGGGCGATGGTCATCGAGTTGTCGACGTCGGCAAAGAGGGTGGGCTCGACGTAGTAGCCCCTGGGCAGGTGGGCCGGGCGACCCCCGCCGACCACGGCCCGGGCTCCCTCCGCCTTGCCCTTCTCGATGTATCCGAGGACCCGATCGCGCTGGACGGCGCTGATCTGTGGGCCCTGGATGTTGGACGCATCCGTGGGGTCGCCGTAGGGGACGTTGCGGAAGCCCTCCTCCATGATCGCGATGCCCTCGTCGTAGCGGGACCGCGGCAGGAGCATCCTCGTGAGCATCACGCAGCCCTGCCCGCCGTGCGAGCAGATCGTCCACGCCATCGAGAGCTTCGCCTCGAAGTCGGTGTCGTCGAGCACGATGTCGGCCGACTTGCCGCCCAGCTCGAGGAAGAGGCGCTTCAGCGTGGGGGCGCCCTTCTCCATGATGCGCCGGCCGACCGCGGTGGACCCGGTGAACGAGATCAGGTCGACCCTCGGGTCGATGACGAGGTCCTCGGCGACGCTGTTGTCCTGCGTCGTGACGACCTGCAGGACGCCGGGCGGGAAGTCCGTGCGCTCGGCCACCAGCCGGCCGATGCGGGTGGCGTTCCACGGCGTGTTGGGCGCCGCCTTCAAGATGACGGTGTTACCGGTGGCGAGCGCCTGGCCCAGCTTGTTGACCGTGACCTCGAAGGGGTAGTTCCACGGCACGATCGCCCCGACCACGCCGACGGCCTCCTTGGCCACCTTGCGCCAGCTGTGCTGCCCGAAGGCGTTGCCGTCGGGAAGGTCGCGCTCCCACTGGAACTCGTCGATGAAGTTGGCGGGCCACGTCAGGCCCTCGGCAAGGGGGGCGTCGAGCTGTGGGCCGTAGGTGAGGAGCACCGGGGCGCCGACCTCGGCGACCAGCTCGGCTCTCAGCAGCTCCCGCTCCTCCTCCAGCGCGGCCTGGAGCTGGCGCAGGCATTGCTTGCGCAGCTCCCTGTCCGTCGCCCAGGAGGACTCGTCGAAGGCCCGCCGGGCCGCCCCGATCGCCTGGTCCACGTCCTCGTGGCCGGCGTCGGCGACCTGCCCCAGCACTTCCTCGGTCGCCGGGTTGACGTTGTCGAACGTCCGGCCGGACCTGGCCTCGACCAGCTTGCCGTCGATCAACATCCGGGACTCGCCCTGCTGAACCCCAGCGCGCTCATCGGTTGCCGTCATGTCTGCCCCTCCCCTGACCAGGTGGCTACGGCGCACCCGGGATGATCACCCACCGCACGTTGCAGCCGCATGCTATACCTCGTCCGGCGGGACTCCGGCGGGGCACCGCCCGGCCGGCACCTTGCCAAATTCCGGGCCAAATGCCGGTCTTGTTCCAGGAACGGGGGGACCATTCGCGATGGAGCTGTGGGAGCTCGCGGCACGCGAGAGCATTCGCGATCTGGTGGCGCGCTACAACGCCAACGGCGATTCGGGCCGCTTCGAGCAGCAGATGCAGGTCTTCGCATCCGACGCGGTGATGGAGCTCGTCTCGGCCGGCGGCGACCTCCGCCGGTTCGAGGGGAGAGAGCAGATCGCCACGATCTTCACCGGCACCAAGGCGACGTGGGACGCCACGGTGGCACCGGGCACGGGTCGCGGGAAGCACCACATCCGCCACTTCGTGGCGACCCACCAGATCGACGTCGACGACGAGAGCCACGCGCGGGGCCGGAGCTACTTCCTCGTGGTCATGCCCCACGGGGTCGACCATTGGGGCCGCTACGTCGACGAGTACGAGGTGCGCGAGGGGCGGTGGGTGATCACCCGCCGGCGCGCCCTCTCCGACGGCGGACCGGGCCTGGAGCGGATCGAGTAGGCGGCGGGGCGCTCACGCCGTGAGGCCCCCGTCCATCGAGACGACGCTGCCGACCATGAAGCGCGACTCGTCGGAGGCGACATAGGCGACGAGGGAGGCGACCTCGTCGGGATCGGCGTGTGGGACCTTGACGCCGCGTGGGAGCCGGTCCCGCTCGACGCCCTCCGGCGGGACGAACCCGTCGAGCAACGGCGTCCGCATCCCGCCGGGCGCAACGGCATTGATCCGCACCCCCCGGCCGGCGTACTCGAGAGCCAGCGACCGGGTGAGCAGGCAGACCCCGCCCTTCGAGGCGCAGTAGGCGGCCGCGTAGGCGACGCCCTGCAGCCCGCTGTTGGAGGCGATGTTGACGATCGATCCGCCACCGTCGAGGAGGTGGGGGATCATCGCCTGGCACATGAGGAAAGTTCCCGTGAGGTTCACGCCCAGCGTGCGGCTCCAGGTGTCGAAGGCGACCTCGGTCGTGTGGTCGAACCGACCCACCCCGGCACTGTTGACGAGCACTCCAGGTCGACCGAGCGATGCGGCGACCGCCTCGGTCACGTCCCGCACCTCGTCCGGCCGGCTCACGTCCAGCCGCCAACTCTCCGCCCGGCCACCCGCCTCCACGATCGACGACGCGGTTGCCTGCGCGGCGGCGCCGTCGAGATCCAGCGGCGCGACCGTCGCCCCCTCGAGCGCCAGGCGCCGGGCCGTGGCGCGGCCGAGCCCTGATCCCGCACCCGTCACCACGGCCACCCGGCCTTCGAACCGGCGGGCCACCGGTGAGCTGGCGGAGTCGGCGGTCGCCATCCGTCCGGTGCCGATCAGTCGAGGATGGCGTAGGAGAGCGTCGCGGTGGCCACGAGCGAGCGCTCGTCGCCGACGTCGACCACGTCGGCCTGGACCACGACGTTGCGTCTCCCGCGTCGCAGCAGCTTGGGCACCACCCTGGCGGGTCCGCTCTTGACCTTCCGGAGGAACCGGATGTTCATGTCGGTGGCCACGATGTTGGCCGTGCCCGCCGCCTCGACGGCGAAACCCGCCGCACCGCACTCGATCAGGGTGGCCATAAGGCCACCGTGGAGGCTGCCGTGGGGGTTGTTGACCTCGTCGCGCGACACCATCTCGAGGGCCCGTCCCGCCTCGGGATCTTCGACCCTGCGCATCTGCATGAGCGACAGGAGGTGGCGGGGGCCGACGTCGACCGTCTCCACGCCCTCGTCCGTGCCGCCGTCCGTCCCCGCGCCCACCGATTCGTCCACCGGATGATCCCCCGACTCTTCTCCTGGCCCACAGGACCCGCTCATGGTGATCCGAAACGATCGGGCCGTGCAAGACTCGCCCCCGACGGAGGTCCGGGGAGGCCGGCTGGAGCGGACCGGCCGCGGGGGGTTGCATGAACGACCGGGACGGCGACCACGACGCGGGACACACGCCGCACGGGGCGCCGGGCGTCCACGAGGAGTCGACGGTGCTGCGGGCGGGCGACACCGACGTGCCGGTGCTCCTCTTCCGGCCCGACGACCACGCCCCGGTCGCCGGCGTCGTGGTCGCCCCAGAGGCTCAGGGGATCAACCACTTCATCCGCGACGTCGGGACGAGGCTCGCCCGGGAGGGCTATCTCGCCGCCGTTCCCGACTACTACCACGGGCACGGACCCGAAGATCCGGACCGCCTCACGTCCCTGGCCCACCTGCCGGTCATCCAGGGGGCGATCGACGCCCTCGACTTCCGCCAGGGCTCGGAGGACATGCTGGCCGCCGTCGATCTCCTTCACGGCGCAGAGCGCCTCGAGCAGGTGGCGGTGTGGGGCTACTGCACGGGCGGCACCCTGGCCATGATGGCCGCGTGCCAGGGGAGGTCCGTGGACGCAGCGGTCCTCTTCTATCCGAGCCAGCCGCGCTTCTCGGAGCTCACCCCGAAACGGCCCCAGCATCCGATCGACCTCGTGTGGCAGTTGCGCAAGCCGGTGCTCCTCGTCGTGGGTGACGAGGACCCGGTCTGGCCGGCGGACCTGATCGCCGACATCGCGCACCGGTGCGACCAGTGGTCGATCCCGCTCGAGGTGAGCGTCTACGAGGGCGCCGGCCACACCTTCGCCGGGCACTTCGAGGACTGGCACCGCCCCGGGGCCGCCGCCGAGGCCTGGGTCCAGGCGATCGACTTCCTCGGCCGCTGCCGCTCCTGAGGGTCCGGGTCTCCGAGGGTTTTCGCCGCTCTGCTCAGCGCCGGACCCGAGCGTCGGCGAAGTCGAGCAGCTGGGGTGCGAGCAGCGGCCAACCTTCGAAGAGCCCGCCCGTCCCGGCGCGGGCCGCGGCGCCACGCTCGTTCCACTCGGCGTCGCCCCAGGGCGGCTCGACCAGCTGCGAACCGGGGATCAGCTCGTGGAGGCGCTCCGAGGTGGCCCGGGTGTGATGAGGATCGCTGACACCGCTGCGGAACACGAGGGTCGGAAGATCGACCCGGGCGAGGTCGGCGTCCGCCACTCCGGGGACGAGCATCGACGGATCCGGGCAGTAGACGAGCATCCAGCGCTCGAGGGTCTCGATGAACGCGCACGGGTCGAGGTCCAAGAACCGCTGGCGGTTGCCCGGGTTGCGCTCGAGCACCTCCTGCCATTCGGGGAGCCCGACCACCTCCTCCATCCCGCCGCGCCAGGCCGCGTGGATGGACTCCCCGCAGTAGGTCAGGGCGAGCAGCATGAGGCCGTAGGTGCCGCCGCTGATCCACCACATGGCGAGCCCGGAGGCGACGTCGGGGTGCCGGGCGGCCGCCAGCAAGGAGACCCGGGCGCCGCCGGAGCCCCCGACGATGACGGCGGGGGCCATGCCGAGGGCGCGCAGGAGGCCGGCAAGACGGTCGGCCTGCATCTCGGACTCGGACTCCCCTTCGAAGCACACGGCGGACGCGCCGGTGTTGGGGCGATCCCAGATGAGCACCTGGCGCCCGTCGGCGGCCAGCTTCTCGGCGAGCTGGCGGATCCCCGGCACGTCCTTGCTGAACCGGCCTCCCGGCGTGATCACCCACGGCTGCCCACTGCCCACGATCTCGTAGGCGAGCGCCGTGCCGTCTACCTCGACAACGGGCACCGGGTCCCCCTTTCCCGCGCAGGACCCACCCCCACGCACCTCGCTCGGACCCGAACCCTATCGGCGGGACCGCATGGGCGCTGGGCCGACGGCGTCCGGAAAACGCACGTTGTCCCTGGCCCGCGGAATCCGGTACCGTGGCCGGCCGGCCGCGACGCGGCCGCTCGTCCGCAACCCAGGGGAGGACCACATGGCGCTGGCGCTCGAGGGGCTCCGGGTCGTCGACGCGGACACCCATCTCACCGAACGCCACGACCTCTGGACGTCGAGGGCGCCCGCCGCGCTGCGCGACCGCGTGCCCCACGTGAAGGAGGTCGAGGGGGTCGAGAGCTGGGTCGTCGGCGACACCGTGATGGGCTTCGCGAGCGGAGGCGGCGTGGTGGACCCCCGCGGGAGGAAGGGTCGACCGCTCGAGGCCCTCTACGAGTGGACCATCGACCAGATCCACCCCGCCGCCTACGACCCGTCCGCGAGGTTGGAGCTGATGGACGAGGCCGGCATCTGGGCGCAGGTCCTCTTCCCGAACAACGTGGGTCTCGGAGGAGAGGGTCTTGCGCAGGCCATCCCGGACGCGGCGCTCCGGCTCGCCTGCCTCCAGATCTACAACGACTACACGGCCCAGGTGCAGGCGGACTCCGGCGACCGCCTCCTCCCGCTCGGGGTCCTCCCCGCATGGGACGTGCAGGCCTCCGTGCGCGAGGCGCAGCGGGTCGAGCGGATGGGTCTGCGCGGCGTCAACATGACCTGCGATCCGCAGGACCTCGGCGGGCCCGACCTGGCCGACCGGGCCTGGGATCCTCTCTGGGAGGTCTGCAGCGAGGCCCTGCTCCCGGTGCACTTCCACATCGGGGCGAGCGTCACGACGATGACGTACTTCGGGACCTACCCGTGGCCCTCCCAGGACGAGGACACCAAGCTCGCGCTGGGCGGATCGCTGCTGTTCATCGGCAACGCCCGGGTCGTCGCCAACATCATCGTGTCGGGCATCCTCGACCGCTTCCCGTCGCTCAAGTTCGTCTCCGTCGAGAGCGGCATCGGCTGGGTGCCCTTCATCTTGGAGGCGCTCGACTACGAGATGGCGGAGAACGCCCCCCGACAGCTGGAGCGGCTCTCGATGCGCCCGTCGGAGTACTTCCGGCGCCAGATCTACGCCACGTACTGGTTCGAACAGGGCCACGACAGGATCGCGGACCTCGTCGCCACGGTCGGAGAGGACAACGTGCTCTTCGAGACGGACTTCCCGCATCCGACGTGCCTCTACCCCGACCCGCTCCAGACCATCGAGGACAAGATCCGGCCGCTGCGGCCGGAGGTGCAGCGGAAGGTGCTGGGCGAGAACGCCGCCCGGCTGTACCGCATCTGACGCGGGGCCAAGGGGACCGAGGGACAGCCGTGAAGCCCGAAGGTGTCGCCCTCGTCACCGGCGCCAGCCGCGGCCTCGGCCGCGCGGTGGCCGTGCAGCTGGCGGTGGCCGGCTTCGACGTCGTGGCGACCATGCGGGATCCCTCTTCCTCGCCCGACCTGAGTGGCGAGCTCGAGGCCGCGGCCGAGGAGGCCGGGACGGACCCCGGCTCGCTCGGCACCGTGACTGTGGGCCGGGTCGACGTCGACCACCCCGAGACCATCGACCTCCCGGCCGACCTCCGGGTGCTCGTCAACAACGCGGGGATCGAGCGGCGCTACCTGCCCGTCGAGGCGGTTCCGATGGACGAGTGGCGATCGGTCTTCGAGACCAACGTGTTCGGGCTCGTCGAGATCACGCGCCGCGCCGTTCCCATCCTGCGGGCCAACGGCGGTGGCGTCGTGTGCAACGTGACCTCGTCGTCGCTGCTCGTGCCCGCACCCTTCTACTCCGTCTACCGGGCCTCCAAGGCGGCCGTCCAGGCCTTGGGGGAGTCGTTGCGCACGGAGGTCGCGCCGTTCGGGATCCGGGTCGTCGAGATCATGCCCGGGCCGGTGGACACGGACATGCTGGCCTTGTCCGCCCGGGAGCCCGAGGCCGCCACGGAGCCCGGGTACGAGGAGATGGCACGGGCCGCCCACCAGGGCCGCCTCGCCGTGGACGACTACATCACGCCCGCTCCGGCCGCCGCCCGCGCCGTGGTCGACGCCATCGTCTCCGAGGCCCAGACCCTGCGCTGGCCCTGCGACGAGCTCGGGGGGCAGCTGCTCACGGGATGGCGTGCCGACCCGGAGGCGTCCTTCGGGGGCGCCTGATCAGGTGGGCGACTCGTCGAGCGAGTAGAGCTCGGCGGCGTTTGCACCGAGGATACGCCGGCGGCTCTCCTCGTCCAGGGGCGAGACCGCCTTCTCGATCTCGGCCACGGCCCCGGGGAACGTGGAGTCGGCGTGCGGGTAGTCCGATCCCCACACGATGCGGTCCGGCCCGAGGAACGGCGCCAGTGCCGGCAAGGTCTCCTCGTCGATCTCGAAGCTGACCCAGCACTGGCGGGCGAAGTACTGGCTCGGCAGCAGCGACAGCGGCGGTGCGTACCGGTGGTACGAGGGGACCTGGTGGTCCAGACGACCCAGCCAGTACGGGGCCCAGCCACCGCCCGCCTCCAGGAACACGACCTTGAGCGTCGGGTGCCGCTCCAGGACGCCCAGGCCGATGAGCTGGGCGCATGCGAGCATTTGCTCGAAGGTGTGGGAGACGGCGTGCAACACGAGCACGTTGGTCGGCTGGCGGTCGGAGCCGAGCGGAGGGATCGCCGCCTGGAACCCCTCGTGCACCGCCACCGGCACGCCGAGGGATGCGGCCGCCGACCAGAACCGCTCGTTGGCCGGGTCGACCAGCGTGCGGCCGAGGCAGGGGTTCGGACGGACGAAGGCGGAGACGAACCCGAGCTCCTCCCTCGCCCTCTCGAGCTCGGCCACGGCGGCGTCGGGATCCTGGAAGGGCACCATCGCCGCACCGTGCAGGCGCGCCGGGTCGGCCGAGCAGTAGTCGGCCAGCCAGTCGTTGTAGGCCCTCGCCACCGCGATGGCAGCCGCCGGGTCGGTGATGGCCCAAAAGCCCAGTCCGATCGTCGGGTAGAGGACGACCTCGTCGATGCCTTCGCCGTCCATGTCGGCGAGGCGGGCCACCGGGTCCGAGGCACCCGCTCGCGCCTCCTCGAGGGGGACCGGCCCGACCGGCTCGCCGACGTCGGTGCCGGGAAGGCCCATCTGACCGAGCCGGGCCACGAAAACCTCCTGCCCGCCGACACGGACGTGGTCGAGGCCGCCCGGGTCGGTGTCGATCACCGGCCGATAGGGGTCGGGCAGCGAAGCCCATGCCGAACGGGGCTCGAGCACGTGGCCGTCCGCGTCGATGATCCGCCGCTCGCTCAAGGCGCTCTCCCCCACACGGCGCTCACTCCCCGGGACCGTGGAACCCTCGACAACCTACTGCTACCGTCGCCTCGTGAAGGCCGACGACTTGATCCTCATCAGCGTGGACGACCATATCGCCGAGCCCGCCGATATGTTCGACCGGCACGTGCCGGCGCGGTACCGGGATCGGGTACCCCGCGTCGTCGAGGAGCCCGACGGGACCCAGCAGTGGTACTACGGCGACGTCCGGGGGAGGAACCTCGGCCTGAACGCCGTCGCCGGCAAGTCGCCCGAGTACTTCAACATCGACGCCAGCCGGTACGAGGAGATGCGTCCCGGCTGCTACGACGTGCACCAGCGGGTGCGCGACATGAACGCCGGCGGCCAGCTGGCCGGGCTCAACTTCCCCAACTGGACCGGCTTCTCGGGCCAGGTCCTCAACCAGGGTCCCGACCCGGACGTCAACCTGGTCATGATCCAGGCCTACAACGACTGGCACGTCGAAGAGTGGTGCGGCGCCTACCCCGACCGCTTCATCCCGTGCGGGCTGCTGCCGCTCTTCGACCCCGAGCTGGCCGGCAGGGAGGTACGTCGGCTGGCCGCCAAGGGCTGTCACGCCGTGACCTTCTCCGAGAACCCCGAGGCGCTCGGCATGCCGAGCATCCACTCCCGGGCGTGGGACCCGCTGTTCGCAGCCGCCGTCGACGAGGGGACCGTGCTGTGCTGCCACGTGGGCTCGTCGTCTCGGAACTTCCACACCTCCGCCGATGCGCCCGCCAGCACCGCCATGACGCTCTCGCCCGTCTCCTCCATCCTCACGCTCGCCGACCTGATCTGGTGCAACGCCTTTGAGCGCTTTCCCGGGCTCACGTTCTCGCTCACCGAGGGCGACATCGGGTGGATCCCGTACTTCCTGTGGCGCGCCGAGCACGTCCTCGACCGGCACCAGGGTTGGACGGGGCACCGCTTCCCCGAGGGCGTGCACGGGCCGACCGACGTCTTTCGGCGCAACATCTTGTGCTGCTTCATCAAGGAGCCCGTGGGCGTCGCCAACATCGAGCACTTCAACATCGACAACGTCTGCTGGGAGTCGGACTACCCGCACTCGGACGGCACCTGGCCGACCGCGCCTGAGACCCTCGTCGAGGTGCTCGCGGGGCTGGAAGAGGGCCAGATCGACAAGATCACGCACCGAAACGCCATGCGCCACTACCGCTTCGACCCCTTTGCCCACCGCCCGGAGGACCAGTGCCGGGTCGCCGCCCTCCGGGCCGAGTCCCCCGACGTCGACACGGTGACGCGGGTGGGGCGTCCGGCGGACGAGAGGGACCGCGCCGCCTGGGCGAAGATCAGCTCGCGCAACACCGTCAAGACCGCGTAGGCGACGAGGGGCCGCCTCGCCGCCTCAGCGGGGCCGGAAGTAGGGCAGGGTCACCCCGCCGACACGGTGGTACTCGACCTCGACGGCCATCCTCACGTGGACCGCGTCGTGCTCGCATCCGACAAGATTCGACAGCAGCTGCCACCCCTCCTCGACGTCGACCACGATCGGCACGTAGGGCACGGTGAACTCGGGCGTCTGGGGACGCCACACGATCGTCCAGCTGTAGATGACGCCCCGCCCGCTGCTCGGTTCCCAGGCGAGGTTCGCGGATCCGCAGTGCGAGCACACCGACGCCGGGGTGTGCGTGACGCCCCCACAGTTCCCGCATCGCTGGTACAGCAGCTCGCCACGCTCCAGGCCATCCCAATAGGGCCGCGAGACCAGCGAGGGTCGGGGCTCCGGTATCGCACCCTTCTGCGGTTCCAACCAGGTCACGGTCGATCCCTCCCGAGCAGCATCACGTCGGTGAACAACGCCCCGGCACCCCCGCCCGAGCACATCGCCACCCGGGCACCGGGCACCTGCTGGGTGGCACACTCCCCGCGCAACTGCTGGACGGCGCGGATCACCCGCTGGAGGAGCTGGGCCTGGGCGCCGGCATGGCTGAAGGACATGAGCCCGCCGTCGGTCGTGATCGGGTTGCGGCCGCCCACCTCGATCGACCCGTCGAGCACGAAGTCCCCTCCCTCGCCCTCGCCGCAGAACCCGAACGCCTCGAACTGGCGGATGATCTCGAAGCTGAAGGGGTCGTAGAACTCGCAGACGTCGACGTCGCGCGGCCCCAGCCCGCAGGTGGCGAACGCCGCCCTTGCCGCCCGGCGCCCCACCCACCCGTTGACCAGCCCGGGGTCACGGCGCCCGGCGAGGTCGAAGCTCGGTGGGTGCTGGTACGAGGGGCCGTAGTGGTCCGTGCTCCCGCCGAGCACGAACACCGGGTCCTTCGCGCCGTCGGCGCCGCGGTCGGCTCGCTGCAGCACCAGCGCGCACCCTCCCTCCGACGTCGTGGAGCAGTCCAAGAGGTGAAAGGGATCGGCGACCATCCGGCTGGCGAGGATGTCCGCCGGCGTGAACGGACCCCGCCCGTGGTAGATGGCCTCGGGGTTGACGTGCCCGTTGTTGCGGATGGTGGCGGCGACCGTCGCCAGCGACTCCGGCCTCGTGCCGTAGACCTCCATGTGCCGGCGGGCGATCAGGGCGAACTCCGCCGCGGTGAACATCCCGAAGCCCACGACGAACTCGTGCGCCGGCCGGGTCCACGGGGCGGTGGATTCGCGCTCGGTGTAGACGCCGGCGGATCCGGAGGCGATGAGCACGGTGGTGGCGAAGCCGCATGCGATGGCGGCGGCGGCCTCGAGCACCGCGGGGATCCCGGCCCCCGACATCGACCGCCACACCGGCCCGATGCGGTGCTGGTAGACGAAGTCCGTGGCGCCCGCGCCCCCGACGACCCCGTCGACGTCGTAGGGGGTGAGCCCGGCGTCGGCCACGGCCCCGAGGGCCGCCTCCATGGTGATGGTCCGACCGTCGTGACCCTCGAGGCGGCGCGCCTGCGGCGTGTTGTGGATGCCCACGATGGCCACGTCGCGGAACGGATGCGTGCTCACCGGCTCCCCCCTGCGGGTCGGATCCAAGGATTCATCGGGCCTGCGCCAGATCTTCCCCGATGATGCCGCGGGTCGCGCAGGTCCGTCCGGGCTCTTGCATCGACGCCGAGCTCTCCGAACACCTCGTCGTTGTGCTCTCCGAGTAGCGGCGACGGGAACCGGACCCATGCCGGCACGCCGTCCATCCTGAAGGGCAGGCCCGGGAGACGGTGTCGTCCGGTGAGAGGATGGTCCTCGACCTCGAACATCCCCCGGTGCCGGATCTGCGGGTTGTCCGCGATCTCCGGGGGGCGGATCACGACGGCCGAGGGGACGCCCGACGCGACGAGCCGCTCGGCGAGGTCGCCGGCATCCCAGGCACCGGTCACGACGCGGAGCCACTGGTCGAGCTCGTCTGCCCGTGCCCACCGGGTCGTCCAATCGGCGAAGCCCGGCTCGCCGTCGAGGCCCTCCGTCCCGAGGACTTCGCAGAGCCGGGCCCATTGGCCGTCGTTCTCCACCTCGATCGCCACCCACGTGTCCTCGGCCGCGCACGGATAGACGCCCTGCGGCACCGATCCGCTGGTGCTCCGGTTGCCGACCCTCCCCGGCGTGCGACCGGTGAGCTGGCTCGCGATCAGCGCCGGGGTGGCCGCATTGAGGGCCGCCTCCACCATGGTCGACTCCACGAGATAGCCAGCGCCGCTCTCCGACCGGACGCAGAGCGCGACCAGGGCGGCAAAGGTCGCGTGGAGCCCCGAGATCGGGTCTGCGGCTCCCCCCACGAGGACCGGGGATCCGTCCGGCCAGCCGGTGCCGGCGGCCAACCCGGTCAGGGACTCCATCGTCTGGGCGAAGCCCGGGCGGTCCCTCCATGGCCCGTCGAGCCCGAAGGCCGGCATCCGCACCAGGCAGAGGCGGGGATTGAGCTCGTGTAGCCGGTCCCAGTCGAAACCGAACTGCTCCATCACGCGCGGCGTGTAGTTCTCGACGACGAGGTCGGCGGTGGCGAAGAGTCGCTCCGCCAGGGCCCGGCCCTCGTCCCGGGTGAGGTCCATCGTCACGCCCCGTTTGTTGGTGTTGACGGCGTGGGCGAGCGGTCCCCACTCCCACCAGCGCTCCTCGCCCGGTCCCTTGACGCTCGAGAAGCGCATGAGGTCGGGCCGAACCGTCGACTCCACTTTGATGACGTCGGCGCCGAGGGCGGCCAACACGTGGGTGGCGCTCGGCCCGGCCCACCAGGCGGTCAGATCGACCGTCCGGATCCCCCGCAGCGGCAACGCGTCCTCCGCTGTCCCATCCCGGGCGGTCGGCAAACCCGGTCGCCGCCGCTCCGGCTCCTCCACGTCGACGGCGGCCCGGTCGACGACGGCCCGGTCGACGACGGCCCGGTCGACGGCGGCCCGGTCGACGCCAGCCCGGTCGACGCCAGCCCGGTCGACGCCAGCCCAGCCGACGCCGGCATCGTCCTCCCCCGGCCCGGGCAGCGGGCCGAACGCCTGCTGCTCCAACCCGTGCAGCCGGTAAGGGGATCGGGGCTGCAGGAAGCCTCCCGTGGGGTTCTCCACGAAGACCCCGCGCTCGACGAAATGGGGGAAAGTGAGCACCGACGAGCCCTCGAGCACCGGGGCGACGGGGATGCGGAGCAGGCCCGCCTCGTCGAGCACGGTCTGTGAGCTCCGCGGCCGCGTGTAGGCGCGGGTGAGCTCCCAGAAGGCCTCTCGGTTCTCGAAGCGCGGCATGGCGCGCACGAATCGGGCGTCCTCGGTGATCTCGGGATGGCCGATCAAGGCAGCGAAGTCCGCGAACTGCTGGGCACTGTTGGTCGTGAAGTTGACCCAGCCGTCGGCCGTCGGCTCGACGGACGGCACCTCGATCCGTCGGGTCGTCGCGGGAACGGGCCGGCGCCCGCAGGCCGCGGCGAAGTCGGCAAAGACGGAGGGGAAGGTGGCCATGCCCACGGCCATGCAGTCGAGCAGGGCGACGTCGACGAGGCCCCCGAAACCGGTCCGGGAGACCCGCCACGCCGCGGACAGCGCCCCCACCGCGGCGTAGGCGCCCGTCAACCACTCGCCCACGCCGCCTCCCGCGGCGAGTGGAGGCTCCCCGGGAAGGCCCCGGCTGCCGGTCGACCCGCAGGCCGCCTGCAGGGTGAACTCGGTCGCCGGGCGTCCAACCCAGGGGCCCGACCGCCCGAACGGGGTGATCGAGACGACGACTCGCGCCGGGTCGTCGCGAAGGGCCTCGGACGCGTCGAAGGAGGCGCCGGCGACGACGAGATCGGCCTCCCGCGCGAGACGTGCGCCGTGCTCCGGGCTCACGGAGCGCTTGGAGGCGAGGAGGAACTGCCGGAGCCCGGCGTGGACGGACTGGGTGTCGACGGGCCCGCTGTCGATGGGTTCGGCATCGGCGACGAGGACGTCGGCCCCGGCATCCGCGAGCAGCTTGGTGCAGTACGCACCGGCGATGCCCACCGACAGGTCCACGACCCGGAGGTCGGAGACCCTCACCGCCGCCCGTGCCGGGCCGCCTCGCCGCCCCCGGCAACGAGATCGCCCATCGTGGCGCCCAGCAGACGGTTCAAGATGTCGGCCCGTTCCCACTGCAGGAAATGGCCGGCTCCGGGCACGACCAGCGGTCCGATCCGGTCATCGAACCCGGCCTCGCAGGCCGGCACGAAGTCCTCTCCGACGACGTGGTCGTCGGGACCGTAGAGCAGCAGGGTCGGCACCGACACGGGACCCGCCGTCATCGGCGCTTCCGACATCGGCCGCCCGTGCGCCAGCTGGTAGGGGGCCCACGACGCACGGATCCGGTCCTCGGTGCCGAAGGGCTCCGTCATGAACGCCACCTGCTCGGCGGTGAAGGTGCCCGGAGAAGCCCAGAGACGGCTCGTGTACATGGCCGCGATCCACTGCCGCCGGGCCGCCTCGTTGGGCAGCATCGCGGCCAGCTCGTCGGGTCGCGCCCCCTGCAGTTCCTGGTAGTCACCGGTCGGCCCACCGGCCAGCGCACTGAAGTTGGAGAGGTCGTAGCCGGGCGTGAAGGGCGGCACGGAATTGAAGAAGCAGAGCCGCTCGACGAAGCCACCGAAGCGCTGGCACAGGTCGACCGCCACGACGCCGCCGATGTCGCCGCCCACCACGGCGCAGCGCTCGTGGCCGAGCACGTCGTGCACCAGTGCGTGCACGTCGCGGCTGTACAGCACGAGGTCGTAGGCGTCGTCCGCCGAGAGGTCGCTGTCCCCGTAGCCGCGTAGGTCGGGAGCGATGACCTCGAACCCGGCGGCGGCGAGGGGGCCGACGTTGCGCCACCAGATCCGCTTGGTCTCGGGATAGCCGTGCAGCAGGAGGAGGGGGTAGCCCCCGGCGCCCTCGTGGAGGAACGCCACCCCGAGGCCACTCTCGAGCGTCGCATGGCGGACGGCGAACGCGTCGGAGGGCGGTGTGTCCTGCTCCGGCCGGGCGCGCGGGTCGTAGCGCATGTCGTGACCGAACCCGTTCCTGGTCGCCGCTTACGAACGCGTCTCGGCCGCTCTCCCTCGTGCGGCCGCCTACTTGACGATGACCGATGGTCGGGGGAGGCCCTGCGCCTCGCACAGCGCGTAGTACGCGGCGAGCGTTCCCTGGCCGTCGGTGACGCTGTCGATGGTGCCGTCCTCGTTCAGGTTGAGGTTGGCGCCGTACATCTGGAACCACACGCGCGTGTCGTCCTCGATGCACTGGAGCGTGTGGACGGACCCGGCGGGCTCGAAGAGGTAGGAGCCGGCGCGGTTGACGTAGTCGTACTCCTTGTACTTCCACGCCCCGGACGTCGTGTACCCGTAGACCGGTCCGGTGTGCCGGTGGGTCTGCACCTCGAAGCCGGCCATGAAGATGTTCTCGACGATCCAGAGGCCCTGGCTCTCGTCGACGTGGATCACCTTGAGCTGGTTGCCTCCGCCGATCTCGACGAAGGGCAGCTCGTCGACTCCGACGTGGACGGCCTCCGGCGCGGGCTGGGTCAAGGTCATCACGAGCTCCTTTCCGACGACCGGGCCCGATCGTAGGGCAAAGTTCTACAATCCGCCTCATGACGGGACGGGGCACCATCGAAGCGAGCCGCTCCACCGGGGAGAGCGCGCCCGCGATCAACCTGCTCGATCCGGAGTGGTACGTCGACCCCTTCGACGCCTACCGGTGGTTGCGGGACCGCTCGCCGGTGCACTGGGACCCGGTCCAGCGCATCTGGGGGATCTCCCGCTACTCCGACGTCGTCCGGGTGGAGCGGGACACGGCGCGCTACACGTCCTCCGACGGGTCGAGGCCCCACACCGACCAGCGGGCGGACACCTCGATGATCAACAAGGACGACCCCGAGCACATGACGCAGCGCAAGCTCGTCGCCCACCGCTTCATGCCCCGGTCGGTCCGGGGCCACGAGGAATGGGTGAGGTCGATCGTGACCGAGCTCATCGACGACGTCGCCTCCCGCGGAGAGTGCGAGGCGGTCGAGGAGCTGGCCTCTCGCCTGCCGGCGAAGGTCATCTGCCGGCTGCTCGGGTACTCCCCCGAGAAGTGGCCGCTCGTCCGGAAGTGGTCCGAGCAGACCATGTTCCAGGCCGGGCAGACGCCGGCGGACGGCCGCATGCTCGAGCCGAGCGGCCAGATGAGCGACGCCATGATCGAGTTCGCCACCGAGACCCTGCAGGTCGTCGCCGAGCGGCGGGCCGACCCGGTGGACGACCTCATCTCGGTGTGGACCCACAGCGAGGTGGGCGGGCGACGCTGGACCGACCACGAGGTCCTCGCCGAGACGATCCTCGTGCTCGACGGGGGGGCGGAGACCACCCGCACCGTGATCGGATCGATCATCTTCGAGCTGGCCCGCCGGCCGGAGGAACGGCGGCGGCTCCTCGACGACCCGGCTCTGCTCAAGCGGGCCGCCGTCGAGGAGTTCATCCGCTGGGTCTCGCCCATCTCCAACATGCGGCGGACCGTGACCGAGGACCACGAGCTCGAGGGGCAGTCCCTGCACGAGGGGGACGAGCTCCTCCTCCTCTACGGGTCCGCGAACCGCGACGACCGGGTGTTCGACGATCCCGAGCGCTTCGACGTGGGCCGAGCCGGCGAGCACCACGTCGCCTTCGGCTTCGGCACGCACTTCTGCCTCGGGGCAACCCTCGCCCGGCTCGAGATCCGGGTGATGTTCGAGGAGCTCCTGCGGCGCATCCCGGACTGGCGGCTGGCCCCGGGTGCCGAGCCCCACATCCTGCCGGCGACCTTCGCCCGCAGCTACGCCTCGGTGCCGATCGAGTTCATCCCCGAGCGGGGGTCGGCCGGCTGATGCGGGCGCTGCAGCTGGTAGACGCCGGCAAGCTCGAGCTCCGGGAGGTCCCGGTGCCACAGCCGGGCCCGGGAGAGGTGCTCGTCAAGGTGGCCGGAGCGGGGCTCTGCCACTCGGACCTCCACCTGGTGCACGCCGGCGTGAAGCCACCCGTGCCCTTCACCATCGGCCACGAGACCTCGGGCTGGGTCGAGTCCACGGGACCCGGAGTCGGCGGGCTCGAGGCCGGCCTGCCGGTGATCGTGCACGGCGCGTGGGGCTGCGGGCACTGCTGGTTCTGCTCGATCGGCCACGAGCAGCAATGCCCGGTCGCCGCGGCGTCGGGCGCCCCCGGGAGTGGTCTCTTCCGGGACGGAGGGCTGGCCGAGTACCTGGTCGTGCCGGCGGCCCGACACCTGGTCCCCCTGGGCGACCTGGACCCGTGCCTGGCCGCCCCCTTGGACGACGCCGCGCTCACCCCGTACCACGTGATCAAGAGGAGCCTCCCCGATCTCCTGCCCGGCGAGACGGTCGTCGTCATCGGCATCGGTGGGTTGGGCCACGCGGCCATCCAGCTGCTGCGGGCGCTGACCGCGGTGAGGGTGGTGGCCGTCGACCTGTCGGCCGAGAAGCGCGCGCTGGCCACGTCCCTCGGTGCTGACGACGCACTGGAGGGCGACCCCACCGCGGTGCGGGACGCGGTGGGCGATCACGGCGCGGTCCTGGTCCTCGACTGCGTCGGGACCAACTCGACGCTGGCGCTCGCCGCGGCCGTCGTCCGCCGCATGGGGAGGATCGTGATCGTCGGGGTCGGCGGCGGCAGCATCGACCTGTCCTTCCTCGGCCTGCCCTACGAGGCGAGCATCGCCAACACGTTCTGGGGCACGGTTGCCGAGCTGCGCGAGCTGGTGGCGCTGGCATCGTCGGGCCGGATCGCACTCCACACCGAGCGCATCAAGCTGCAAGAGGCACTCGATACCTACGAGCAGATCGACCGTGGCACCTTCGGATCCGGCCGGGCCGTGGCGGCCCCGGGGGACTAGCAGAGGTGGAGCGATGATCGAGGACCTTTCGGGAAAGACGGCGGTCGTAACGGGCGCCGGGAGCGGCATCGGGCGGGCGCTCGTCATCCGCTGCACCGCCTCGGGGATGAGGGTCGTGGCCTCGGACGTAGAAGCCGAGGCGTTGGACGAGACGGTGGGCCTGGCGGGCGGCGAGACGGTCGGAGTCCTCTGCGACGTGTCCGACCCGGGATCCGTGGACGCCCTCGCCGATCGCGCCTACGAGCGCTTCGGCGCCGTCCACCTGCTGTGCAACAACGCAGGGGTCTTCCAGGCCGGGCTGCTCTGGGAGCGGACCCTCGAGGACTGGCGATGGGTCCTCGGCGTCAACGTGTGGGGGATCATCCACGGGATCCGGTCGTTCGTGCCACGCATGATCGCCCAGGGCGGGGAGGGCCACGTCGTCAACACGTCGTCGCTGGCCGGGCTGGTCAGCAACGCGTTCAGCGGTCCGTACAACGTGAGCAAGTTCGCCGCCCTCGGCCTCAGCGAGTCGTTGGCTCACGATCTCACCGCCACGGGCGCGAGCATCGGTGCCTCCGTCCTCGTCCCCGGATCGGTCGACACCCGCATCGCCGAATCGGCGCGCAACCGACCCCGCTCGCTCGCGGCCGGCATCGGGGCGGAGGACGCCGCCTTCGTCGACAAGGCGCTGAGCGACATGACGAGCACGGGGGCCGACCCCGTGCTCGTCGCCGACCTCGTGCTCGACGCCGTCCGGAGCGGGCAATTCGTGATCCCGACGAGCCCGGGCTACGACGGCCAGATCGAGCACCGGGCGCAGGAGCTCCTCGCCCGCCGGGCGCCCCACGGCCTGCCCTTCGACTGAGTGCCGCCCCGTCGCACCAAAGCGGGCCACGGTCAGCCGATCAGGAAGCGGTCAGCTGATCAGGAAGTCGTCGGGATCCGGTTCGCGCGTCCAGCGCCAGTAGTCGCCGAGGGGCCACGGGCTCAGGACGTGGATCTTGCCCTCCTTGTTCTTGTAGTAGGAGTGCTCGACCGCCGGGCTCGACCACACGAGGCTCTCGAGCTCCTTTTGGGTCCGCTCGTAGTAGGCGTCGTGCACCTCCTGGCGAGGCTCCATGGCCTGGAGCCCGCCCGACACGAGCAGGTCGATACAGCCGGAGATGTAGCGCATCTGGCACTCCGAGTGGAAGATGAGGCTGCCCCCGTGGGCGAGGTTGGTCCCGGGCCCGTACATGCAGAACAGGTTGGGAAACCTCGGTGCGGTGATGCCGAGGTAGGCGGCGGGGGTGTCGCCCCACTCCTCCGACAACACGGCCCCGCCGCGGCCCACGATCTCCATCGGCCAGAGGAACCGGTTCGCGTGGAACCCGGTGGCGAGCACGATGATGTCGCACTCGTGGCGCCTACCGTCCACCGTGACCACGGCGTCACGCTCGACGCGTTCCACGCCCTCCCGGACGAGCTCCACGTTGTCCCGCGAGAGCGTGCGCAGCCAGCTGCCGTTGTCCTGCAACGTCCGCTTGGCGGTCGCCGGGTAGTCCGGGATCACCTTCGCGAGGAGCTCGGGGTCGTCGGGCACCTGGCTCGTGATCCAGTCGGTGAACATCTGGCGCGCGGCGTCGTTGTGGGCGTTGACGGCCCGCCGCTGGTCCGGCCAGGAAGGGTCGATCCGCGAATTCTCCAGTGAACGGCCGCTGGCCGGCCAGAAGATGAGGAACCGGTACCACCGGCCGTAGAAGGGCAGGTGGCGGATCGCCCACTGGACGCCGGGGCCCACCTTGGCGTGGTAGTTGGGGTTGGGGAACATCCACTGGGCGGTGCGCTGGAAGACCGTGAGGTGCGCCACGTCCTCGGCGATGGCCGGGGCGATCTGGAAGCCGCTCGCCCCGGCCCCGATCATGGCCACCCGCTTGCCGCGGTAGTCCACCGAGTGGTCCCAGCGCGCCGAATGGAACGCCGGGCCCTCGAAGTCCTCGAGGCCGGGGATGTCGGGCACCGAGGGCCGGCTCAGCAGCCCGACCGCCGAGATCACGGCCCGCGCCTCGAGCACCTCCTCGGACCCATCCTTGGTCCGGATGGTGACCGACCACGTGGCTCGGTCCTCGTCCCAGACGGCCCGCACCACCTCGGTCTCGAACCGCACGTGCGGGGCGATGCCGTGCTTGGCCATGACGCCCTCGAAATACCGCTGGAGCTCGGGCTGCTGCGCGAAGAACTCCGTCCAATGGTCGCTCGGCTCGAACGAATAGCAGTAGAAGTGGTTGCCGACGTCGACCCGGCATCCGGGGTACTGGTTCTCCCACCAGGTGCCCCCCACGGCCGGGTTCTTCTCGATGATGGTGAAGGGGATGCCCGCCTGCTGCAGGCGGATCCCCGCCAGGAGACCGGACTGGCCGCAGCCGATCACGACCACCGGGAAGGCCTCGCGGGCAGCCGAGTCCCCGTGCAGCTCGACACGGCGGGCGTCGGTGCCGTCGAGCTCCATCTCCTCGAGCATGAGGTCGACGTAGTCCTCGGGAACCTCCTCGCAGGCGAGGAAGCTCATCATCTCCCGGACGAGCTCGCGGGAGGGTGGCGCAGGGAGGACGCAACCGCCGTCCCGGAAGGCGACGATGGCGGAGAGGGCACGCCGACGGGCCTCGGCCTTGTCCTCCTCGCTCATGTAGCCCTGCACCTCGTTCAAGAAGATGCCCTGGGGGTGCAGGTCGCCTCGGATCCACGACGGATCACCCGTCAGGTGCACCATCGAGACCAGCAGCGTCGGGATGCTCACGTCCTCGAGCGCCGCGGCGATCGTGGCGTCGTCCTCGCTGATCGCCCCCCCGGCGTGCGGATTGCGTTCGACCACTCGTCCTCCATTGCGTCGACCGTCGGGGACTCGTCCCGGCGACGGGCCGTATCAGCGGCCGCGGACCGGCCGCGGGACCGAAGGAGCCTACCCGGGCGGTCTCCACCCGATCGGCGGGCGGCGCCCTGCCACCGGCCGCCGCGGCGCCACCCTCACCCGCCCGGTGCCGCGGCCACGTAGAGGTCGACGAAGCGCTCCAGCACCGCGTCGAGCGCCTCGCGATCGCCCGTGGCCAGCAGATCGAGGATCAACCCTCGCATGACCGCCACGCCGAGCCGAGCGTCGACCCTCGCCCGGTCCTCGGGCACGCCAAGCCGCGCCGCCTGGTGCACCGTCGCATCGACCCACGAGTCGACGACGTCGTCGAGGAAGCCTGCGGTGCCCGGGCGACCCTTGAGCGCCTCGACGTAGACGTCGAAGAAGAGCCGCTCGCTCGGGGCGAGCGAGGGTTCCGAGAACCGCCGCCACATGGTGCGGATAGCGCTGGCTGCGTCGAGGTCCGGGTCTTGGGCCAGCTCGTCCAGGAAGGCCCTTTGGGCTGCTTCGACCGACCGGACCACCGCGACGAGCAGGCCCTCCTTGGAGCCGAAGTGGTAGATGAGCATCCGGTGGCTCGTCCCGATCTCGCGCGCGAGGTCGCGCAGGCTGAGCTCGCTCACACCGTGCTGCTCGGCATAGGCGAGGGTTGCGGTCAGGAGCCGGTCTCTCGCTGTCGGGGTGTCACGTTGATCACTCACACCGACTAGTGTACCATCTGGTACATCACGACCGGGTGGAGTGCCCGGGAGCCGCACCAGAGGAGGTCGGATCGTGGCAAGAGAGGTCAGCTTCTCCGTCCGGGCCGAGTCACCGGCAGACCCCGAGACCGTGTACTCGCTGCTCAGCGAGGGGGCGACGTGGCCCACGTGGTCTCCCATCGGGACCTTTGCCCTCGAAAAGGCCGGAGTCGAGGGCGGCGAGAGCGAGGGCGCCATCCGGGTCTTCACGACAGGCACCGTCCACAGCCGGGAGGAGCTCGTGGAGCTGCGTCCGGGCGAGCTGCTGAGCTATACCGCGCTCTCGGGTCTGCCCATGCGCGGACACGAGGCTCGGATCGAGCTGCGGGCCCGTGACCAGGGGACGGTCATCACCTGGCACGAGCGCTTCGAGCCCAACCACCGGGGCACCGGATGGGCCCTGCAGTGGTTCCTGCGGCGGTTCGTGCAGCGTTGCGCCGACGGCCTCGCGGCCTACGCCGCCCGCGGCGCGGTCACGGGCAGGGAGAGCCCGGCCGCCTGAGGCCGCCGGTCAGGTCGGCCTCCATCGCGACCCCGCGGTGCGCAGCCATCCGAGGATCTCGCGGCGCGTCACCGGGCCCCGCGGGGTCCAGCTCGAAGGGAGCGCACCTTCGTCGTGCAGGTGGGCGGTCTCGGATATCCCCGTGGAGAGAGGGTCGCTCGCCAAGCCGCAGCGGGTCGCCTCCGCGTCGACACCGAAGAGCGCTGCCGCGTTGAGGCCGAACACCTGCGCCTTGAGCGAGTCCGTCAGCTCGGGATATCCGAAGCTCTCCTGGAACTCCGGGGAGATCTCGAAGGCCCTGAACGCCTGGATCTGAGGCTGTGGGCTCCCGTACCAAATGGCGTCGGTGCCCCAGAGCACCCTCTGCTCTCCGACCCGGCTGAGCAATTTGCCGAGTGCGTGCGCCGCCTGATCGGGTTCCGTCAGCAGTTGGCGCCAGAGCGTGCCGACGTCCACCCAGACGTTGTCGTTTGGCGGCACACCATGGCGGTCGAGGGCGGCGAGCAGCGTGTCGATCCCAAGGGTGGCCATCGGATCGTACGGCCCCTCCACCTGCGAGGGATCCCAGGACGCGTGGTAGACGACGAAGCTCATGTCGGGAAAGAGTCGTGATACGGCGACCACGTCGTCGGGCCCGTTGAAGGCCGGGTCGAAGTTGACGAGCGGCAGGCCCTTGTGCGCCACGAGGATCCTCACCCCGAGGTCGTGGGCGTGCTGGAGCGTGGGCAGCCCGACGACCGGATCCGTCAAGGAGTAGCCCTGGCCCGTCGGGCTCCACGCCGTATAGACCTTGAACGCGGCCAGATGGCCGGAGCCCGCGGCGGCGGTCATCCCGTCGAGTGTGGAACCGACCGGACCCACATTGGGGGCGATGATGTTCTCGACCAGCATGCGGTCGGCGCCGCCGTGGGCCAGCTGAGCCGTCAGCTCCCTTGTCGTGAGGGCCGAGGTGAAGGGGATGGGAGCGTTGCCGGGCCCCGAGTTGGGGACGTCGCTCAGCATCGCCATCGTCGTGTCGCTGGCCAAGAACATGTCGTGGAGGTAATTGGCTCGGTCGACGCAGTCCAGCTGGTCGGCGTCGGAGCAACCGGCCGGCAGCATGCCGAGGACCAGCCCGACCGTCTCGGGGGCGTCGCTGACCCAAGGCCCGTTGGGGATCACGTGGTGGGTGTGGACGTCGAAGATGAACTGGCCCGTCCCGTTGAGCGCGGCTTCGCACGCGGCCACGTCGGTCGGAGCGGGGGTGGAGAAGGTGCCGCCCTTTCCCTTGGCGCCGCCACGGGCCACTGCGGCCGGTCCCGAACATCCCACGGTGTCGAAGGCGGCCAGGGATACGGCCACGGCTCCGGTGGTCTGCAAGAACCTCCTTCGACTCAGGCCGAGGCGCCGCGCCGACTCGTCCGCGGCGGTCCGAATGAGCCTCTCGACATGGCGGTCGCTACCCGAAGGGGCCGCCGGTACGAACTCTCCGTTCGAGACGGGCCCGGGAGGGAGCGGTAGTGGTCCTGGTCGCTCCTCGTTATCTCGCAACCTACGAGAAAATCGACCAGGCACGTGTACAGGCTAACTCCGGGGGCCTTCGATTCCTCGTCGCTTCGACCACGAGGCCGGAGTCCTGATAGACCCGGGCCATGCCTACCGTGGCCACCCCCGAGCAGCTCGACGCGATCGGGAGAGCCGCCTACACCGTCGCGAGCGCCGGCGGGACGGCGCCGCTCTCGACCGCAGACCGGGCCGGGATCACGAGCGCCCTAGGCACGGTCTTCGGGGGAGGTGGCCGCCTCGACGTCGACGCGCTGGCCACCATCGCCTCGGGAGAGCTGGTGCGTGTGATCGAGGACGGCGAAACGCGGCTCGACCTGGTCCGCGTGCTCTGCGTCCTCGCGCTGCTCGACGGCGTCGTGGACAAGCCCAAGATCGACCTCGTGGTCGACATCGCCAGCGCGCTCCACGTGCATGCCGAATTCGTCGACGCGCTGCACCAGCTGCGCCTCGACCACGCCCGATGGGTGGGCTACGACATGATCCGGGCCAACGTCTTCACCATCCCGGGGATCCCGTGGGTGCCCGACGACCCCTATGCGCCCTTCCTGCCCTACGGCGCCGACGGGCACGATCCCGTGCTCCGGTCGCGCTACGAGCGCCTGGAGGGGCTCGACGAGGGGACCTTCGGACGGTCGTTCTTCGATCACTACGTCGAGAACGGGTACGCCTTCCCGGGCGACACCGACGCCCTGGCCGAGATCTGGGCGACGCCGTTCCGCCGCTCCCACCCGACCAGGCGGCCCTCGCGGACGACGAGATCCGCCGCGAGGTCTTCGAGCGATCCGGACTCCCCCCTCCCCCCGCCGTGTCCTCGGCACCGATCGCGGACCGCCCACCCCGACCACCTGCCACCGCGTCCTGAGACGCGCCGGGCGTCAGAAGGCGCCGACCCCCTTGCCGATCAGCAGGACGCCCAGCACCAGGATCACCGCACCGACGGTCGCGCTCGCGTGGTGCTCCAAGGCGTCGCGCCACTTGGCCAGGATGGGCTCGGCCCGCCGCCGCGAGACGTGATAGAGGACCACCGGCGCGACCACGGACGCTGAACCGAGCACGACGAAGATGATCGCGGCGATCGACTTCTGGCCAAGTGAGGCGGCGGTCTGGGCGATGGCGGTCCCACCTCCGATGATGAGGATGAGGTTCTTCGGGTTGATGGCCGCCAGGACGAACCCGAGGCCCAGTGCCCGGCCCGGCGAGATCTCCTCGATCCGCTCCAACCACTTGGGCGGTGCAGAGGACTGCCCCTCGTCCCTCCCCCTCCGGATACGACGGAGACCCACGACCACGAGGACGATGCCCAGGACGAGCCGGAGGGTGCTGGTCCCGTTGGTCGTGTTCGACCCACCCGTCGAGAGCCCGATGGCGGCGCATACGGCCAGGACGGCGACGAGCGCCAGCCCGATCCCCGCAATCCATCCGAAGACGAACGCCGTGGCGTTGGGCCCGGAGCGCTTGGAGAGCAGCATCAAGATGACGGCGACGATCGGGAGGGGGCTGAGCGCCACCCCCACGGCAAACGTGATGCTCTCCCCGATGGCGTGGTTCATGGCTCCCCTCCGTCCGAACGGAGGACGCTTTCGGCCCCCTCCGGCGCCGCTCGTCCCGCAGGGCCGGGCGACGTCTCCGGCGTTACTGTAGAGCCCGTGCAGGAGCGGTTCGCCCCCATCGACTTCGAGCACTTTCATGCAGTGGTACTGCCCGAAAAGCTCGGCTCCCGGTCGTCGGCGGACCTTGGCGGCCTGCGACCCATCGCCTTCCGCATGCCGGACGGAGCCGCCTACACGTACGCTGCGTCCGGCTCCCGGATCGCCGTCGAGGCAGGGGACGCCGGCGCGTCGACCGTGGTCGAGCTCGACCCCCGGAGCTGGTCGGATTTCGTCTGCGAGCTGCGATCGTCCTTCTCCCTCCTCTACGCCGGCGACGCCACCTTCCCGAGGGGTGGGATGGGAGACCTCGCCCAATGGGAGCCGGTGCTCCGGGTGGTCCTCGACGGCCAGGCGATGTACGACCTCGCCGCACCGCCGCCGCTCCAAGACGGCGACGGCGAGCCCCTGGTCCTGGACCGCTCGTTCGGGCTCGAGGATTCCGACGACGAGATGCGGAGCTTCCTGCAAGTTGCGGGATTCGTCCACCTGCGCTCCGTGTTCGGCGCGAACGAGATCGAGGCGATGCGCGAGGTCGTCCGCGCCGCGGTCGCCCGTGCGCGGCCGGACGACCAGCGCTCGTGGTGGACGACCGTCGGGTCGCGGGAGGTCTGCAACCGGGTCATCTATCTCAACGAGCTGTCCGAGCTCGTCGCAGCGCTCGGGTCTGACCGACGGATGCGGCGGATCGCCGACCTCGGCGGGCGCGAGCTTCGCGACGCCACCGACCGCCTTGACGGCGACAGCGTCGTGATCAAGGTGCCCGGCGCGCAAACGGGGCTCGCCGACCTGCCGTGGCACCGGGACTGCGGGATGGGGGGTCACCCGGTCATGTGCCCGGTGCTCAACGTGGGCATCCAGCTCGACGCCGCGTCACCGGCCAATGGCCAGCTCCTGATGATCGCCGGCTCGCACAAGGGCACCTCCCGCCTGCCGACCGACGAGGAGACGAAGAGTCTGCCGGTCGCGGCGCTGCGCACCCGGCCCGGAGACGTCACGGCGCATTTCGGCCACACCTTGCATTCCGCTCCACCCCCTTCGGACCTGGGGGCCCCGGGCCGGCGGGCGCTCTACGTGACCTTCGTGCAACCCCGGACCTTCGAGATGGTCGGTCCGGGCGAGGGCTACAACGACGTGCTCTTCTCGAGGGACGCCGGACGGGTGCCCCACGTCGACGACCTTCGCTGACCTGCCCCGCTGACCTGCCCCGCTGAGCCGTCCTTGGGGCCCGATCACCGAGCGTCGAGGATCGCCTCGATGACGAGGGCGACGCCGTCGGCGTCGCAGTCCTCGGTCACGTGGTCGACCATCGCCAGCACGTCGGCGTGGGCGTTGGCGGGAGCCACCGAGCGCCCGGCCCAGGCCAGCATGGACAAGTCGTTGGGCATGTCCCCGAAAGCCACCACGGTGCCGGCGGGAGCGCCCAGCTGCCCGGCAACGATCTCGAGCGCCAGCGCCTTGTTGACGCCGGGTGCGGCGATCTCTATCGGGGAGGCGGGGCCGGAGCTGGTGACCTCCGCGATCCCGCCGACGGCCCTCCTTGCCCGCTCGATCAGCTCCCAGTGGTCACCCGACTCGGCGTGCCGGACGATCAGCTTGGCCACCGGATCGGAGACGAGCGCCTCCGCCAGGGCGACCACCGCGTCCGTGGGAACGGGCCACTGCGCCAGGTAGTGGGGCTCCTGGCCATAGCCCAGGCCGACCTCGACGGCCACCGCGACGCCCAGGAACTCGGCGCGCAGGCGCGCCAGCACCTCGGCGGCCATCGCGGGCTGCAGGGCGTGCTCGGCCACCACCTCCCGGGCGATGGCGTCGTAGAGGAGCGCTCCGTTGGAGCACACGACCACGGGGTGGCACCCCAGCTGCTCGACGAGGGAATCGACCCATCGGGGCGGCCGGGCCGTGACGAGGACCACCTCGAGCCCCGCCTCAGCGGCAGCCCTCACCGCGGCGAGCGTCCGGGGGGACGGCGAGCCGTCCCGGCGCACGAGCGTCCCGTCGATGTCCGTGGCCAAGAGCCGGACGCCGCCGGCATAGGTGGGTGGCGGCCCGCTGTTCGGCAACCGGTCGACGAGACCCTCGCGGTCCCTCAGGCCGTGGAGGCCGCCGAGGCGGGCTCGACCGGCAGGCCGATCTCCGCCGTCCCCGTGAGGTGCTCGCCCAGGTCGTTCACGGCGCGGAACTCGACCTCCACGAGCCCCTCCGCCCCATCGCGCGACACGCCGGACACCATCCCCGTGTACACGAGGCGGCTGCCCGGAAACATCGGGACGCCGAGGCGGACGGTGAGGCGGCGGATCCGCGCGTCGGGGCCCGCCCAGTCCGTGAGGAACCTGCTGCAGTAGGCCGTGTCGGACAGGATGTTCATGAAGATGTCCGGCGCGCCCTGCGTGTTGGCGTAGTCGCGGTCGTGGTGGACGGGCATGAAATCCCGAGTGGCCACGGCTCCCGCCACGACCACCGTCGGGGTGACGTCGATCTCCATCGGAGAGAGCTCGTCTCCGACCGAGACCCCGTTCCAGTCGACGCTCACCCTCGCCGGCGCACCGTCCGTCGATCCGGCCCGCTCGCTCAACCCCGCTCCTCACCGGTCTTGAACTTGAGGATCCGGAACGTCTGGCGACCGATCACCTCACCAACCTCGTTGCGGTACGTCGTGACCCAGGTGACGAAGCGGCCCGGGCCCAGACGGGTCTGCTTTTCCTCGGAGATCGCATCGATGACCGTGCTCGCCGAGACGACCTCCCCGAGCCGAAGGTACCGGAGGATCTCGAACTCCGAGTTGGTCGCCAGGGTCCCGCGGTATCCGGCCGCGTCCAGGATGCCGAGCGGGCCGCCGTCCTCCGTCTCGACCGGCGACCCGCCCCGCTCGGCGATCCCGGTGATGCGCGGCGTCGCCATGGTCCAGGTCTGCAGCATGAGCGGCGGGGCGACGATCCCGCCGAACCTCGAGGCCGACGCCTGCGCTTCGTCGGTGTAGACGGGATTCCAGTCCTCGAAGGCGGCCGCCCAGTGCCGGATCATCGGCTGGTTGACCGGATCGGGCGCCGTCGCCACCTCGCGCGATCCGACCGGCTTTCCGACCATCGCGGCCAGCTCCTCTTCCAACGCCTCCCCGCTCATAGGTGCCCGGATTGTAAGCCGGCAGCGCGAGCGGGCGGAACCGAGCGGGCGGTCAGGGCGCGGGGACCTGGCCGGCCGGCGGGGCGGCTCCGTCCGCAGCCGCAGCCTTGGCGTGGTAGACGATGCACCCGTCGCACTGCTTGACCACGGCGATGGCCAGGGCCATGAGCTCCTTCACGGCCGCGGACAGCGATCCCTCCGAGATCGTCGCGTCGTGCAATTGGGAAAAGCCCGCCCATGCTTGCGGTGCGGCCTTCCGCAGGGAACGAGTGGGAGCCCTCAGCTCCTCGACCAACTCGCGTGCGCTCGACATGGTCCACCTCCCGTCCTCGTCTTCACCTGTCTGCCGTCTCCCTACCCTTCAACATCCTGAAACACGACCGCCCGATCCCTTGTGCCCCCGGGGGGTCATCCGTCCGGTCCTCGGCGGCACCCGGGCCGGTCGAGCCGAGCCGGTACAGTCTCGGCGAGAGCCCGGACGCGTGACCACTGGCGCCGCGCCCGAAAGGAGACCGGCATGCAGAAGCGGTTGGTGACCCGATACGCGACCCGGTCGTCGGAGGCGGCGGACGAGAACCAGCGGCGCATCGAAGCCGTCTTCGACGAGCTCGACGCCACCCGGCCCGGCAACGTGAGCTACCTCGTGCTCCGTCTTGCGGACGGCTCTTTCGTCCACGTCTCGTTCCACGACCACGGCGACGAGGAGCCCAACCCGATCACCGAGACGGCGGCGTTCGCACGCTTCCAGGAAGGGCACGCGGACCGGCGGGACGGCGGGGTGGACCAGCAGACCGCGGAGCTCGTCGGCGCCTACGTCACCACCATCGGCTGAGACGCGCCGGTGGCCACCGCGACCGTCCTCACGGTCGGCTACCAGGATCGCACCCTCGAGGAGCTCGTCGGACTGCTCACGCGAAACGGCGTCGCCGCGGTGGTCGACGTTCGCCTGCACGCCGTCAGCCGTCGACGCGGTTTCTCCAAGGCCGCGCTCTCCTCGGCACTCGTCGCCGCCGGGATCACGTACGTGCACGAGCGGAGCCTCGGCAACCCCCGGGAGAACCGGCCGGGGTACCGAAGCGGCCGCGAGGAGGCCAAACGGGTCTACGCCGAGCATCTCGACGAACACGGCGGGCCGGCCCTCGACCGGGTGAGATCCCTCCAGGGGAGCGGGCCCGTGGCGCTCCTCTGCTACGAGCGCGACGGCGCCACCTGCCATCGGACCGCCGTCGCCGATCGCTTGGGGACCTCCACGGTCAACCTGTGAGATCGGGGTCGGCGCACCGCTCGCACACCGTCTCGGGCAGGACACCCAGGCTTACCAGGCCGGCGTAGAGGCGGCACGCCACGCAGAAGCCGGCGAACGACTCGAGGCCCGCTGCGAGGGCCAGACCGGTCAGCAGGCCGTAGGCCAGCCGCTTTCGGCAGAAGCCGTAGTGGGCGATCAGGGCGGCACCCGACATCGCCAGGCCCATCCCCTGAGCCAGACGCTTGGGAGATCCCGGCGAGTACCGATGGCGCACGCGCAGCCGCGGCGTGACCACCCGGGTGGCGATCTGACCGAGGGGGCTCAATTTGGGACCCGTGGTCACCCGGGCAGCGAAGCCGTAGGTCAGGGGCACGAGGATCCACGGCTGATCGAGGGCGACAGTGGCAGTCGCCATCGCGACGACGCCTCCCGCGACGACCCGAGCGGACGTCTCGTTGACGGGATCGGGGAAACCAAAGAGCGCACTCATCTTGCAGCATCTCCTAGCCTAATCTCGGCGCGACCAACCGTCGGCTGCCCCGCAGAGACCAAGGAGAGCCCATGTCGGATACGTCGCCACCCCCCGGATCCCCACCCTCTCCCGACGATCCCGCTGCCGTCGACGCGGCGGCCGGCGTCCGTCACCGCGTCCTCGGCACCGTGATGCCGGTGCTGCAGGTCGAGCTCGATCCCGGCCAGAGCCTCGTGTCTCCTGGCGGGGAGCTCTCGTGGATGTCGCCCTCGATCCAGCTGTCCACCTCCACCTCCGGGGCCGGATCGAAGGGGATGTTTGGCGCGCTCAAGCGGACGGTGGCGGGCGGCGGCCTCTTCCTCACCGAGTACCAGGCCGAGGGTGAGCCCGGCACCATCTCCTTCGCGGCCAAGTTGCCCGGCGAGATCCGGCCCGTGGCCATCGCAGCAGACCGGGAGTACCTCGTCCACCGGCACGGCTTCCTCGCCGCGACCCTCGGGGGTCAACGTCTCGATCGGCTTCCAGCAGAAGCTCGGCGCAGGGATCTTCGGCGGGAGCGGCTTCATCCTCCAGCGGGTGACCGGCCAGGGCACCGCATGGATCGCCCTCTCCGGGGAGCTGGTCGAGTACCACCTGGCACCGGGCGAGAACATCCGCGTGATACCGGGCCACGTAGGGCTCTTCGACGCCTCGATGAGCTTCGAGATCAAGATGGTCAAGGGCGTGAAGAACATGCTCTTCGGCGCCGACTCGCTCTTCCTCGCGTCGGTGACGGGTCCCGGCATGGTCTGGCTCCAGACCATGCCCATCTCGCAACTGGCCCATGCCATCGCGCCCTACCTCCCGCAGAACGAGGACGGTGGTGGCAACAACTCGCCCGGCTCCTTCATCGGGGGCCTGCTCAACAACTAAGCGTCGCGCGTACCAGCTCAGGCCCTCGAACCAGCCTGCCTCGACCGGGCTCGGGCCCAGGAATGCGCAAGTCCGGCTGGGGTAGGAATAGGTCGATGAATCTCGACCTCCACGTTCACCGCTTCGACTGGGCCGGGGGTCCAGCCAGAATCGGCCCCGAAATCACAGACCTCGCCAGGCGGTCCGAGGCCATGGGTGTTCGGACCCTGTCCTTCATGGACCACTACTTCCAGATGGACCGGATGGCCCCGGCCGAGGATCCGATGCTGGAGGGATATACGGCACTCGGATTCGTGGCCGGCACGACTCAGCGGATCAGGTTACGGCTCCTGGTGACCGGCGTGACCTACCGCCACCCGGGCCTGCTCGCGAAGATCGTCGCGACCCTTGACGTCCTCTCGCAGGCCCGGGCCGAGTTGGGCATCGGCGCGGCCTGGTACGAACGTGAGCACCGCGGCCTCGGCGTGCCGTTCCCGCCCCTCGGCGAACGCTTCGAGCTACTCGAGGAGGCGATTCGGATCTGTCTACAGATGTGGAGCGACGACGACGGGCCCTTCGTAGGCCGCCACTACCAGCTCGCCGAGACCCTCTGCAGCCCCCCTCCCCTGAGCCGGCCCCGGCCCCGCATCCTGATCGGGGGCGGTGGCGAGCGCAAGACGCTGCGGCTCGTTGCTCAGTACGCGGACGCCTGCAACTTCTTCGGCGGAAAGGAGGAGGTCGCCCACAAGATTGACGTGCTTCGCCACCACTGCGAGAACGTCGGCCGCGATCCCAACGAGATCGAGGTCACTGCCGGGTTCCGTGACCTGCCCCCCGGAGCAGGGGTGGATGACGTCGTCCGGGGGGCGGAGGCCCTTGCCGAGGTGGGCGTTTCCACCCTCGTCACAGGGCCGGTCGGTGATGACCCGGGCGGCTGGCTCGAGTCCACTTTCGGACCCGCGATGGACCAATTGGCCACCATCGAGGCAACGCCGATTTAGCATTTCGTAAAGCGGCACGCTTACGGCGAAACAGAAGGCAGGCAAGATGAGCACCGTTCCCGAAACGCCGTCGCCCAAGGGATGGGACATCGCCGACGCCAGTCAGGTGCAATGGGTCCCCTGGGGGGCGTCCGGCAACGCCAGGGCGAACATCCTGGCCCAGGCCGACGGCTAGACATTGGCTCTGATCGAGGCCGAGTCCGGCTACCGAGGCAATCCCCACGAGCACGCCCATGCCGAGTTCTCCTATTTGCTCGAGGGCAAGATCAAGAACCAAGGGCGCGTCATGGAATCAGGCGATGCCTACGCCGCCTCGTCCGGCTCGGTGCACAGCGACTTCGAGGTTCACACGCCCGCCACCTACCTCTCGATCTTTCGCCTCTGAGCTCGACCGGCACGGGCGGCGACCAGAGGTCGCTTGCGGCGGCAGCCTGAGAGCGCGCGGGCGGCTTGGAGTACGCTGCCGGCGCTTGGAGCATTTCGACGTACTGATCGTCGGAGCCGGGTTGTCCGGCATAGGGGCCGGTCGCTACATCCAGACCCGTTGCCCGTGGGCCTCCTACGCCATCTTCGAGGCGCGCGACGCCATCGGGGGGACCTGGGATCTGTTCCGGTACCCGGGCATCCGCTCGGACTCCGACATGTTCACCCTCGGCTACGCGTTCCGGCCCTGGGAGGGCAAGGAGGCGATTGCCGAGGGGGAGACCATCCTCCGGTACATCCAGGACACGGCAGCCGACGCGGGGGTCGAACGGCATGTCCGGTTCCGGCACCGCATCGTCCGGGCCGACTGGTCGAGCGAACAGGCGCGCTGGCTCGTCACGGCCCGCCGGACCGACGACGGCGAGACGATCCAGGTCACCTGCGGCTTCCTCTTCGGGTGCACCGGCTACTACCGGTACGACCAGGGGCACCAACCCGAATTCGCGGGCTCCGACAGCTTCTCGGGCACGATCGTCCACCCCCAATCGTGGCCCGAGGACCTCGACTACGACGGCAAGCGGATCGTCGTCGTCGGGAGCGGGGCGACCGCGGTCACCCTCATCCCGGCACTGGCCGCGTCGGCCGGCCACGTCACGATGCTCCAGCGGTCGCCGAGCTACGTCGCCTCGCTGCCCTCGCGCGACCCGATCGCCGACTGGTTGCGCCGCAACCTCCCACGCCGGTGGTCGGGGCCCGTGGTCCGGTGGTTCAAGGCGCTCACCACCCTGGGCTTCTTCCAGCTGAGCCGGCGCCGCCCAGAGCTCGTCAAGAAGCTGCTGCGAGGTCAGCTCGTGCGGCGCCTGCCCGACGGGTACGACGTCGAGACCCACTTCACCCCCCGCTACGACCCGTGGGACCAACGACTATGCATCGTGCCCAACGGGGACCTCTTCAAAGCGATCCACGCGGGCAGCGTGTCGGTCGTCACCGATCGCATCGAGGCCTTCAACGAGCGCGGCCTCAAGCTCAAGTCGGGCACCGAGCTCGAGGCCGACATCGTCGTGACCGCGACGGGCCTGGAGCTGCTGTTCCTCGGTGGGATGGAGCTCACCGTCGACGGCGAGCATGTCGACATCCCGAGTCGGCTCACTTACAAGGGCATGATGCTCGAAGGTGTGCCCAACCTCGCCATCGCCGTCGGCTACACCAACGCCTCGTGGACGCTCAAGTGCGACCTAACGTGCGACTACGTGTGCCGCCTGCTCCAGCACATGCGGGCGCGCGGGCTGGCGTGAGTGCCGGCCGGTCGACCACTCCGAGTCGGTGGCCGCCGGCCCACTCCTCAATCTGGAGTCGGGGTACATCCAGCGGGCTGCCCATCTCCTGCCCAAGCAGGGCTCGAGGCCGCCCTGGCAGGTGCACCAGAGCTACCTGCGCGACTACCGGACGGTCAAATGGAGAGGGATCGAGGACGACGCGATGGTGTTCAGAACGAAGATCCGTACGCCGGCGGCTAGCCGGCCATGACCATCGAGGTGGTGCTGCTCGGCACGGGCAACCCGATCCCGGACGCCGCTCGGGCCGGCGCGGCGACGCTCGTCAGGGCCGGCGGCCAGACGCTGCTCTTCGACGCCGGACGGGCGGTGTGCATGCGGATGGCGGCCGCCGGGACGCTCCCGATCATGCTCGACGCAATCCTTCTCACCCATCTGCACAGCGACCACATCAGCGACCTCGGCGACGTGGTCACGACCCACTGGATCATGACCCAGGCACCGACGCCACTGCGGATCATCGGACCACATGCGACCAACCGGGTCGTCGAGGGCACGCTCGCCGCGCTGGCCCCCGACATCTCCTATCGCCGCGCACACCACGCCGACCTCGACTGGGATCCGTTGGTCGAGGTCACCGAGGCGTCGCCGGGGGTCGTCCACGCGGAGGGCACGGTCACGGTCGTCGCCCGGTCGAGCAACCACCGCCCCGTGGAGCCGACGCTCGCCTACCGCGTCGAGCACGAGGGGCGAGCGGTGGTGCTGGCGGGCGACTCCGTACCCTGCGACGGCATCGACCAGTTGTGCGAGGGCGCCGATGTGTACGTGCAGACCGTGCTGCGCGACGACCTCGTGCGCCTCGTCCCGATGCAGCGCTTTCGAGACACCATCGATTACCACTCCACGGTCGAGCAGGCGGCCAAGACCGCCGCTCGGGGAGGCGTGGCCACCCTCGTCCTCACCCACCAGGTCCCGACGCCGGCGCCGGGCTCGGCGGACGAATGGATAGCCCTCGCCCGGCAGCACTTCGCAGGAGAGGTGGTGTGGGGCGAGGACCTCGTGCGGGTGGTGACCGGCTAGCGCCGCGCCGGCGGCGCAGCTGCGCTCAGGACCGTGGCGAGCCTCCGTCCCCATGCCACCGCCCGCTCCTCTTCCCCTGCGAGGAGTGCGTTGTCCTTGGTCACCACGAAGCTCTCCGGTGGAACCACCATCGAGTACCCCCGCCGGCCGAGCTCGCGAGCGATCCCTTTGGAGGCCCGACCGGACATGGGGTAGGAGAGCCTCGTGTCGAAGGCCGCGGCGGGACCGCCGGCGTGGCCGAGGGACCCCAGCCACCCGCGCAGGTCGGCCCCGTGGGCATGGGCATCGAGGGCGAGACGGTTTCCGGGCTTGCCGGCCATGTCGAGTGCGGCATCCCTGGTGCGGGGCCTGCTCAGCCCGTGCACGTGGGTCGGACCTCCGACGACCAGCAGGTCGGCCGCGAAGACCAGGTCTCCCTCGGCGTCGTCCACGGGCAGGACCAAGGCCTCCCCGGCGGTCTCGAGCCCACGCCCGATGGCTTCCGCCACCCGGTGGGTATTCCCGAACATCGATTCGTACACCACTATTGCGCGCATCCGTGGACCTCCTGTCCCCTCGACGGGGCCACACCCGACCGTCTTGACGCGATGGTGCCGCTTGGTCCGGGATCTGCGGCAGGGTCGAAGGTCCCCGAGACCGATGACTTCGGGTCGGGAGTGCGGTCGAATGTGCGACGGGCCCGCCCACGGGCCCCGTCAGACACGGGACCGCGGACACGAGCCAGAGGAGTCGTCATGCCCGCACGAGACAGCACCCGTCGGATGACCACCTTCGTCCTCGTCCCCGGCGCGGGAGGCTCGGCGTGGTACTGGCATCGCCTCGTCCCCCTCCTCCAGCGTCGGGGCACGAGGCGATCGCGGTGGACCTGCCCGGCGACGACGAGGAGATCGGGCTCTCCGGCTACGCCGGACTCGTGAGGGCAGCGGTCTCGGGCAGCCGGGACGTGGTCCTCGTAGCCCAGTCGCTCGGCGGGTTCACGGCGTCGCTGGTCGCGGGAGACCCCGGCGTGCGGGGCCTCACCCTTGTCAACGCCATGATCCCCCAGCCGGGCGAGACGCCCGGCGACTGGTGGGAGCACACCGGGTGGCTCGAGGCACGCGTCGCCGCCGCCGATCGGCTCGGCTACGCGACGGAGTTCGATCCGGCCGTCTACTTCCTCCACGACGTCCCCGAGGACGTGGTGGCCAGCGGCGAGGCGCACCAGCGGCCGGAGTCCGACGCCGTGTTCCGCTCGGTGTGGGCCTTGGACGGTTGGCCGGACGTCCCGACCCAGGTCGTCGTCGGCCGCGACGACCGGTTCTTTCCGCCGGACTTCCAGGCGAGGATCGCCCGGGACCGCCTCGGTCTACCGGCCCGGCTGCTCCCTGGCGGTCACCTGATGGCCCTGGCACGGCCCGAACCGCTGGCGGAACTCTTGTTGCGCCCCGCATGACGACGACCCGGCGCCCGCCGGCCCCGACCGCCCGCCTCCGGGCTACTGACCCCGGTAGTGGTAGTAGCCCGCGTACTTACACGTGAAGCCCTCCTTGGGGTAGTCCCGCACCCAGGTGTTGTCGTGCGCCTGCGCCATCAGGTAGCAGAGCGGCGGCTTCTTGTTGCCGACGTCCGTGCTCGGAACCATCCCGCTGGCCGTGAAATCGTGGTTGGCCTTGAGCTCCTTGTAGAGGGTGGAGTCCGTCGGATTGGGTCCCGCCGCCGTGAGGGCGTCGGCGAAGAGGGCCGCCGATATCCACCCGTAGAAGGTGAAGAGGTCGGGCTTGAAGCCGGGGTGCGTGCGGTTGATCCAGGTGAGGAACGTGTCGACCGCGGGGTTGGTGGCCCGGTCCTGCCCGAGGAACATCGCCTCGAGGAGCGGGATGTAGGCGCCCTCCGCACCTGGCCCCGCGGTCTCTAGCTCGGTGTAGCTGTAGAGCGTCGGATCGATGATCAGCGGGTGCCAGTTTTGCAGGCGGGCCTCGGCGAGCAGTTGGCCGGGGAAGGTCAGGTCGGTGATGTTGAGCACGTTGACGCCCGCGTTGCGCATCCGGAGGATGTCCGAGGTGTAGTCGGCCTGCGTGAACGGGACGCTGTGTGTGTAGACGATCTTGTAGCCCACCGAGTGCATGGCCGCGAGCTGCTGACGCATGGAGTACGCCGAGCTCCCCGTCGTGGACAGCGCCCCGACCTTCTTGTCCTGGGGGTGGATCGACAGGAGGTAGCGGAACGGTCCGGTCTGGCTCCCGGGAGGGGAGGGCTGCGGGCTGTAGAGGTTGGGGAGCGCCTTGGCCTGCTGGCTCAAGGCGTAGGAGACGTCCGGGACGCTCGAGTGCTTGGCGAGCACCTGCGCCTGGCACGAGTCGTACAGGGAGAAGTTGCCGACGAGGGCGAACACGTTCCCCATGAGCTGCTGCGCCTGGTTGATGCTGCCCTGGCAGGTGAACGCGTCGTCCGTCGAGGTGACCACGAGCTTCCGACCGTCGACGCCGCCCTTGGAGTTGATATAGGCGAAGTAGGCCTCGACCCCGTAGGGCGCCCCGTCGAACGCGCCCGGGATCGGCCCGCTCAACGACGCGATGTTGCCAACGGTGACGGTCTTCGACGTGACGCCGGGGGCGCTCCCCTGTGACGACTGCGCGCTTGCAGGGCCGGCCGACGTCGCAAGCAGGGCCAAGACCAAGGCGATCCACACGGCGCAGGCCGTGGTGCATGACCGAGCCCCGTACCCCCGCCGCCGTCCGGCGTCCTCGCGCAATCCCACCACGTTCCCCCTCCTGTCGCTGGTCCGACCTCTCGTGCGGCCCCAGGTCAATCGCAGATCGACATCTGGCTCGTGCCGAACGGCTCGAGAATCCGGAAGAGGGCCGGGATCTCCTCCTCGCTCAGGGTCGTCTGGAAGCGCATGTCGCGCTGCGGCCTGGACCCGTCGGCGTCGACGAACCCGTACTCGTCCCCCAGCCGGCGCGTGGTCACCGCACAGCCGCTCCAGCGCATCATGTCGTTGGCCGACGCCAAGGCCACGACGGCGCGGCCGGGGAAGCTCGGCGACTCGCCGATGCGGCGCGTCGCCTCCATGAACACCGGGTCGTCCGCGAGAAACTCCATCCCCTCACCGGCCTCGCGACCGGTGACGTAGCCTGGCCACAGCGACACGACGCAGACCCCGTGGTCCCTCAGCTCGAGGGCGGTGTCGTGGGTGATCTTGTCGATCGCGGCCTTGCCCGCCCCGTAGGGAACCGAGAGGACGTACTCGTGCGAGCCGTGCGACGAGATGTTCACGATCAGGCCGCCCCCGGAATTCAGCATGCTGGGCACGACCTGGCACATGGCGACGAGGTCGGACTTGGGGCCGATCTCCAGGCACGCCGCGACGGCGTCCGGCGGGACCTCCCAAAAGGGCTTCCCGACCATCGGCGAGAAGTCGGGGGAGGCGTTGTTGACCAGGATATCGACCCGACCGGATCCCTCCAGGATCTGATCGAAGGCCCGCTTCACCTCGGCGTCGTCCCGATGGTCGCAGCGCACCCACCGGGCCGCACCGCCGAGCGAGGCGATCTGCGCGGTCGTGCCGCGGAGGGTGCCGAGATCCTGCTCGCTCTCCCCCTCGGTACGGCCCGTGATCCAGACCTCAGCGCCGGCGCGGGCCAGCTCGACGGCGATGCCGCGCCCGATGTTGCGGCTCCCGCCCGCGACCACCGCCACCTTGCCCGTCAGCGGACCTGTCCCCATCCGTCCCCCTTGATCCCTCCGGCCGGCGGTCTCGCCCACGGCGGCGCCCGCAGTGGCGTCCCGTCCGCGGCGGCCGCACCGGTCACTGGCCTCGCTACCTGTGTAGGTAGTTATGTAGCCGTACTCCAGTACGAACTACAGTAAATTGCCAGTGGTGCGGGCGTCAAGGGCTCCTCGAGAGGCGGGAAGGCGACGGGCCTTCGATCGCGCCACCAAGGCGCGATTGCTGGCCGACTACGACGCCGCCGATGGCGCAGAGGCGCGGCGGGCGTTCCTCGAGCGCGAGGGCCTCTACCACTCGCACATCAGCGCATGGCGCAGGCAGCTGGCGTCGGGCAGCGGCCAGGACACGCCGGAGGCGACGAGGCGGCGGACGTCGAGAGGGCGGACCGTCAGCCCCGAGGAGATCGTCGGGGCGGCGATCGCACTGCTCGACGCCGACCGCGGGCGCACACCGACGATGGCCGAGGTCGCGGAGCGCCTCGGGGTCGCGCCGATGAGCCTCTACCGGCAGTTCCGCAGCCACACGGACCTCCTCAACGAGGTCGCCTGGACGCTCCTCGGGCAACAGAGAGGCACCATCGAGGCGGGGACCAGCTGGGAGGAGGGTCTCCGGGCGTGGATGATCGCCGCGCACAGCAGCGCCGTGGCCCACCCGCAGCTGACGCACCTCATCGCCTCGGGGGCCTCGCCGGCATGGCTCGTGAACAGTGCCGACCTGCTCAAGATCCTCGAGCTGGCGGGCGTGCGGGACGACGCCGAGCTGGCCCGGGTCTCCTACTGGATCTCGACCACCGTCATGGGCCACGCGATGGTCGACGCGCTCACTCCGGGCAACGCGCCTACCCGACAGCTGTCGGCGGCCCTGGTCCGCCTCCCCGACGCGGACGCGGCGCGCGTCGCCAGGGTGCTGCCCGGCATGGCCGACCTCCAGACGCGCCGGTTCGACGTCGTGGTCGACATCGTGGTGGCCGCCCTCCCCGAGGTCACCCGCCTCAGCGACGGCGGTCAACTGGGCATGGCGCGCTGAGCCGGCTCAGGTTTGGCCGCGCCCCCCGGCGACCACCCCGTCTCGGCGCGGTGCGTCAACGACCGCACTCCCGTGCGGATGAAGCACGATGCGCTCGCCCTGCCGGGCGAATCCCTCGGTGCTGGGATCGGATACGTATGACCGCTCTACGGCCTCGAGCTCGTCGTCGGTGCGTGTGGGTGAGTGGTGCGTCACGATGAGTTCGCCCACTCCTGCTGCGTCGGCCAGCTCCAACGCGTATTCGATCGTCGCATGACCGAACGACTCGGCGATCGCATGCTCCTCGAGAGTGAACTGGCCGCCATGCACGAGCAACGTCGCCCCCGTAGCCAGCTCGAGTGCGGCGTCGTGCAGCAAGCCAAACCCGGACCGGCCTCTGCCAAGCTGAGTCGGGCCGTGGTCGGGCAGGTACGCCAGCGACACCGAACCGGTGCCGTCGGCCCGTCCGGCCTCCACTCGGAACCCAAAAGTCCTGCCGCCTTTGTGCGGCAGCTCCCGAGCCGTCACCGTGAAGGACTCGAGGGACGAAGAACCCTCATCGATCAGTTGGAAGCGCCATTCGCCTTTCAGGTCCGAGGGCTCGATCGGAAAGTACGGCGGAGACATCATCCCGCCGAAGAGACGCTCGGCGTCGAGACTTCCCTGCGAGGGCATGACCAGGGTGTTGCGCGCGTCTTCTCGGTCCGCGGCGGTGAAGAACGGTAGGCCTTGCACGTGGTCCCAATGGAGATGGGAGAGCAGGATCGTCCCATCGAAGGGCCTCCCCCGCAGTAGGGCAGACGCGTCGCGGATACCCGTCCCGGCGTCGAGCAAGAGCGTGGGGGGCTCCCCGGAGAGGCCCACGGCGATGCAGGACGTGTGACCGCCGAAGCCGGCGAACTCCGCCCCCGGCGCTGGCGTCGAGCCGCGCACCCCGAGGAACGTGACCTCGATGGCGTCGTCGACGTCACTGCGCCGCACTCTGGAGCCTCGGGAACCGGTCGAAGGACTCGAGGGTGCGCTCACGGATCTGCCCCGAACGTGCCGTGGTTCGGCCGTGGCAGCGAGGTGTAGATCGCTACGTACTCCCTTTCACCGAGGCGAGCGTCGTGCGTGACCCTTGCGCTGCGTTCGCTCCCGTTGTCGCGCAGGAGGATCTCCTCCCCCGCTTCGAGCTCGACCGAGCACCGGACACGGGAGGCATCGGGAGACGTCGCGAGGATCTCGCCTTCCTGGCCCTGACCCACCCTCTCGTTGGAGATGGGGTAGATAACGGCCGCACGGGGCTCGGAGAGCTCGACCAACTGTGCCGTCGAGCGATGCAGCCGGAGCGCGTAGGGCGGCCCGAGGCCTCGGACCTCGTGGACGGTGACCGGATCGGCGACTCCCTTCAACCTCAACTGCACCTCGCCGGAGGTCTCGAGGTTCTCACCCACCGCTGACCTCGTCGCCTCCGAGACCAGGATCTGGCCTCCAAGGGTTTGGGCCTCGATACGGGAGACGAGGTTGACGTTCTTGCCCACCGCCGCGTACTTCTGCCGATGGCGAGACCCGATGGTTCCGACCAGGGCCTCTCCAGTGTGGATGCCGATACCGATCGCCAGCCCGGGGAGGTCCTTTGAACGGTGACGGTCGTTGAGCTCGGCCATAGCCAGTTGCAGCTCGACCGCAGCGGCAACGGCGTGCTCGGCGGCCAATTCGTCCTCGAGGGGTGCCCCGAAGAAGACGAGAAGGGAGTCGCCCAGGATCTCGTTGATCGTGCCGTTGCGTCGGAGGATCACCTCGCTTGCCGTCTCGAGATAGCCGTTCAGCATCTCCACGGCATGCTCGGGAGCCAGCAGGTCGGCGAGCATCGTGAAGCCGCGGATGTCGGCCATCAATACGGTGAGCATCCGGCGCTCGCTCCGGCCGAACCCCTCGGGCGAACCCAGAAGGTGGGTCTTGACGTCGTGGCTGACGTAGCGGCCGAAGATCTCCTCTACGAATTGGTTGTGGGCGTCGAGCTCAGTGGCCTTCCGTACCGCCGCGTCTCCGGCTCGGAGCGCCCTCACCAGTTCCACCGCCTTGTTGATGGTCGCCCGGAGGTCGTCGATTTGGAGAGGCTTGACCTGGAAGTCGAACGCTCCGCGCATCATGGCCGCCCGGATGTTGGCCATGTCGTCGTACGCGGTCAACACGATCGTCTTGAGGTCCCGTCGCAACCGGTCCACGTGCTCGATGAGCTCGAGACCGTTCATGCCGGGCATGTTGAGGTCCGTGACGACGACTTCGATGTCCGGGTCCGTCTCGATGACCTTCAGAGCCGCAACGGGATCACTCAGGAAGCGCAGGCGAAGCTCGTCACGTCGGAGCTCTTTTCGGAATCGGAGACGAAAGAGCGCCTCCACGTCCTCCTCGTCGTCGACGACCAGAAGCTCGACCGGCTCCGGCGAGCCCGGTGGCTCTTCCGACTCAGATGCCGGGTCCGAGATTCGTGTCATCGCTCGACGCTCCGAGAAAATACGTGCAGGAAACGGGTCCCGCCCGGCCGGACACTACCAGCGGAGCGTCACGCAAAGGCGACGTGCTCACGGAGCCAGCAGCTCGCGGATCTCGCTGAAGTCGATCGGCTTGGTCAGATAGCCGTCGGCGCCGAGCGTGGCCGCCCGAGCCCGGTAGTCCTCGCTGTCGTACGCGGTCACGAGGTACACGGCCACGTTCGCCCAGCGCTTGCGCACCTCCTCGAGCAATTGCAGCCCATTTATGCCGGGCATGTTGAGATCGGTCAGGACCACGATTCCGTCTATCTCATTGCGTCGCAGGATCTCGAGCGCCTCGGCGCCATCGGCCGCGAAATGGAGGCGAAGGACCCCGCGGCGGACCTCGCGCCGTAGCCCCTGTTGGAACAAGGCCCTGCTGTCCGGTTCGTCGTCCACGACCAACACGTCCCGCGCCGTCATGACCTCTGTCCTTCCCCCGCCGGCAAACGAGCCAGTGACCCCGAGCCCGATGCCGGCCGGGACGCCCCCGCCGCTCCGCGTGCGGGGAGGCACACGCGAAACTCGGTGCCGGATTCTCCCGGACCTCGTCGGTGCGACAGGCTGCCGCCATGGCGCTCGACGATGTCGCGGCTTATCGAAAGTCCGAGCCCAGTTCCCTCCGTGCCCTCCTTGGTGGTGAAGAAGGGATCGAAGATGCGCGTGGCGAGCTCCTGTGCGATCCCGTCACCGTTGTCGATCACCCGGATCGTGACCTGCCGATCGTCGTGATCGACGCGCACGACGACGATCCCGCTCCGTACAGCAGCGCCGGCCTGGCCGGAACCCGACGCGCTCGACGCCGAGCCGGCGGCATCGCACGCGTTGCTGACAAGGTTGATCACCACCCGTGCCAGGTCGGCCTCGAAACCGCGAACGACCGGATCGCTGTCGTCGAGCTCGGTCGTCACCTTGCAGAAGCGATCGGGACGCTTGGCGCGCCAGCCGTGGTAGGCGAGGCTCGCGCTCTGCTCGACGAGGTGGTTGACCTTGCAGTCCTTCGCCTCGCCGGGACTGACCCTGCCCAGTTGCAGCATGCTGGCCATGACCTCGAGCGCCCTCCGGGCGTGCCCGGCGATGACGACCGAGTTGTCCTGCAGATCGGACATCGTCTGGCGAACTTCGTCGGACGTCTCCGACTCGGGAAGGAGATCATGCAGGTCGACACAGAGCTCCTGGTTGATCTCTGCAAAGTTGATCACGAAGTTGAGCGGGTTCTTCACCTCGTGCGCCACACCGGCCGTCAGGGTGCCGAGAGCCGCCAACTTGGCCTGCGTGGATAGCTGGTCCTGCAGCTTGCGCTGCTCCCTCTGTGCCGCATCGAGCGAGGCCATGAGGTAGTTGAACGCCGCCGCACTCTCGCCGAACTCGTCTTGTGAGTTGACGGGCGCGGTTATGGCCGTCGCCTCCTCGCGCCATTCGCCCGAGGCGGCCACCTGGCGGAGCTCCTCCTCGGCCGCGTGCATCCGGGCGCTCAACTGCCGCAGCCGATGGCCCACCACCCAACGCGCCAGGGTGTAGTTGACGATCCCCACCAAGAATCCCGCCCCCAAGCAGGCGAAGAAGAAGGCGGGGCGCAGCGCCTCCGAGCTGTCGATCCCGAGGGCGACGGAAAAGAAGGGAAAGATGACGCCCATGAGCAGACCAAAGCAGACCATCGCCAGCGCCAGGTTCCAGAACGTGTTGCGCGTCGGCCAGGGTCGTCGACTCGAGCGACCGTGCTCGCGACCCTTCCGTGCTCCTACCGTGCTCATGGACACTCCTAGGAGCCGGGTCCGGCACCGTCGCCCGCGGGCCCGCCTCGACCCGCTGCGTCCGCGTACTCGTATCCATGGATGATCGCCTCGACGGGCTGCAAATTCGAGCGGTCGTTGCGAAATACCGCCAAGAAGGCCGCCCGGTCGACTCGGAGGGCCTCGAGGGGCTGCATCGCGGTCACGGTTGCGGACCGCACTCCCCCTCGCAGGATCCCGAGCTCGCCAAAAGACTCGCCAGAGCGGATGGTGCGACGGGTCATGCCATCGACGGTGACCATGGCCGACCCGCTGGTCAAGACGTAGAAGGCATCGGCCGGCGCGCCCTCCCTGACGATCTCGTCTCCCGGGACGAATGGGACGAGCTCGGCCGTCCGAGCGAGTTCGTCCAGGTCTTTGGCCGACAGCGCCACCAAGTGCGGCTGCCGAGCAAGCAGTGCGTGGTGCGCACCCATCCGGCAGAGATCCTCCACACGCTGTCTCACGGCCTCACCCAGGGCCCGGACGGCTGAGCGGCGGCGGTCCGGGAACACGGATGCGTAGACCGTCTCCCCGAAAGTCACGAAGGTGAGCCCGGCCCGCTCGTGGCGGAGGGTCGACGAACCCAGGACCTCACACAATGGCGCTCCATGACATGACCAGGCCCCGTTCAGCCCTGGAACGTGCGAGAGGACGAGATCGCATCCGTCTATCGAGCCGAGGAGGGATCGCCCGGCTGCGCCCGGCAACCACGGAACGAACCTCCGCACCTGGGCGAGCGTCCGAGCTCGGTCCTGCCGGTTCACGCTGATCCCGGTGTCCTGCACTGCCCGGAGCGTGCCGAGCAGATCCAGGCCACAGGGCAGGTCGACGAGTGCATCGCCGATCTCGTCGTCCCCCGGGGCCTCGCGCGCCGACGCGAAGAAGGTCGGGATCCGAACCCGGACGGTGCTCGCCGACGGTTCGATCGAGGACCATGCCGAGGCCGCCGCCGCCAGGAGCAGGTCGGTCGTGCTCGAGCCCAATCCCCGGGAGGCGATCCTCAGGTCGAGCAGGGGCGTGGACCAGGCGTCCAGGCTTGCCTCGACGTTGTCGATGGTCGAGGTCCCCGGCGCCCGGCACCGGCCCTCGTCGGGACTGGAGGCCTGATGCAGGAAGGAGCCGAGCCTCGCGACCGCGGCGGTCGAGGTCTCGAGGTCGGCGCGCCGCAGTGAGCGGGCGATCCGCTCCAGAGCCCCGGGGACCGAGGCCGCGCAGTCGAGGATTGCTTCGCGGATCACCGCGGAGCCGGAAGCTGGCGGCGTCGGGACCCAGCGGTCGACCGCGGAGACGGTGGACGGGTTCGCGGCCTGGGGCCCGATCGTCAACAACGCGATCGCCGTGTAGAAGGACAGTGGGTCGGCAATCGCCTCGTAGTAAGTGAGGAGCAGGCCCAGGGTGCCGTCGTCGAAGCAATCGACGAGCTCGGCGCGCCAAAGAGGTCTCTTCGGATCGAGGGTCCGATGCAGCGCGTCGCGGACGAGCTCCGACCGAACCTGGGTCGGCACCGGCGAGGACGCAGCATGCACGCCGAGGTGGCGATTCGCGTCGAAGAGGGGGTCGTCCTCCCAAAACGGACGTCCGACGTCCGACGGCACGCGGCGGATCCGCTGGCGCAGCCGCGCCACTGTCGGGTGGGGATCGGGACGCTCGACCAGGCGACGGGCATGGGAGACGATCTCTTGTCCCGTCGGCCTCGAGCCGTCGGGTCGAGGACCGAAGCGCAGGAGGTCGACCACCACTCGCGGTGGCTGCGAAGCAAGGGACGTTGCCCGGGTCCGGCTCAATCGCTCTGATTGCCGCATCGTCCTTCCCCTTTGCTAGGGGCACGACACTAACGCCTGACCTCACCTTCCCGTCGGTCCGTCGGCTCGAGCGGCACCTGATTCCTTCTCGACCGCCGAGGGCACCACAGCTCCCGCCAAATCTCTGTATGTCAAACTGAGCCACCCGAGAGTCGACTGGAACGGCATGGCAGGGACCCCCCTTCCGACCATCGAATCGTCAGATGAAGGGCCTTCGGCGCACCAGCACGTCGTCGTTCTCTTTACGGACCTGGCCGGCTCGACAGCCCTCTCCCAGTCCGTCAGCCCGGACATGGCGGAGAAGATCCGGCGAGCGCACTTCTCTGCTCTACGCCGAGCCATCGCGGCGACTCGCGGCACCGAGGTCAAGAATCTTGGTGACGGTCTCATGGTCACCTTCGGGTCGGGGACCGCGGCCCTGGCCTGCGCCGTGAGCATGCAACAAGAGGTCGACCTCGACAATCGCCGCGAACATCGCAATCACCCGCTGGGTCTCCGAGTCGGGGCCAGCACCGGCGAGGCCACTCTCGAGGACGACGACTACTTTGGCGAGCCGGTCATCGAGGCGTCGCGGTTGTGCGCGGCGTGCCAGCCCGGACAGATCCTCGTTGCCGAGCTCGTCCGGCTTCTAGCTGGGCGGCGCGCGGAATTCCGCTTCGTCCCCGTCGGTGCCCTCGAGCTCAAGGGCCTGTCCGAGCCGGTGGAGACCCTCGAGGTGGGATGGGAGCCACTACCCGACACGGTACGGGAGACCGCGGCGGGAGGGATCCCCCTGGCACAGGGGCTCTCGAAGGGACCTGCGGTCGGCCGAGTCGTGGGTCGGGAGGAGGAGCAGGACCTTCTCCTGGACGCGTTCAAGCGGGTCGTGGCCGGCGAGGGCCGCGAGGTGGTCTTCGTCTCGGGCGAACCGGGTATCGGCAAGACGACGCTCGTCAGTGCGCTCGCCCGCACCGCGTACGACCTCGGGGCCTGCGTGCTCTGGGGACACTTCGATGAGGAGGGGAGCATCCCCTACCGGGGGGTCGCCGAGGCGCTCGCCCACTACGTGGTCCACGCGCCCGAGGAGGTGCTCCAGCAACACCTGGACGAGGACGGAGCCGTGCTGGCGATGCTGGTCCCTGCGCTCTCTCGCCGCATCCCGAACCTGCCGCCCGATCGCAGCGCCGACCCCGAGACCCAACGCTTTCTCCTTTTCTCGTCGGTGGTGAACCTCGTGGCGCGGGCCGCTACGCCGGAGGCGATGGTCCTCGTCCTCGACGACCTGCAATGGGCGGACGAACCGAGCCTCCAGCTGCTCCGGCATCTGATCACCTCTTCGAGGGGGCAGCGCCTGCTCATCGTCGGCACCTGCAGAGACGCCCCCGGACGAGCCGATGCCTTCACGCAGTTCCTGGCTGCCATGCGCAGAGAGCAGGGTTCCTCGTTCGTCGAGCTGAGCTGCATCGACGAGGCCGCCGTGCTCTCTTTCTTGGAGGGGGCAGCCGGGAAGAGCCTGGGCTCGAACGGCGAGCGACTTGCCCGATTTCTCCACCATGAGACGGACGGCAACCCGTTCTTCGTCTCCGAGATGCTGCGGCATCTCTCCGAGATCGGCACCTTCTTCCAGGACGCAGACGGGGAATGGCAGGCACGGCATGACGTCACGACGATGGATCTGCCCTCCAGCATCCGACAGGTCGTCCGCGCTCGGGTCGAGCGGCTGGGTGAGCAGTCGTCTCGACTCCTCTCGCTCGCGGCGATGATCGGACGGGAGTTCGACCTCGACGTCCTCAGCGCAGCCTCGGAGAGCGACGAGGACGACGTTCTCGACCTCCTGGACGCAGCCTTGGCCGCGGGCCTCGTGGTGGAGGTCGGCGAGTCTCCGGGGCGCTACCGCTTCGCTCACGCTCTGATCGGCCACACGTTGGACCAGGATCTGGGTGCCACGCGCCGAGCGCGGCTGCACCGCAAGGTGGCCGCTGCCCTCGAGGATCTGTGCAGAGAGGAATTCGGACACGGCCCCCTGGACATCACCGGATGGGAGTCGTGGTCCACGATCCGGCAGCGGCGGCTGGCCACCCGAGTCGGACACCTCGCGCACCAGTGGACCGCCACGGGCGACCCGGCGGACGCTGCCGCTGCCGCGGCCTACTGCACGAGGGCGGGCCAGATTGCCCTCCGAGTGTTGGCCCCCCATGAGGCCCTCCGCTGGTTCCGACAGGCTGCGGAGCTGCGCGATCGGCTGGGCGAGCACGACGCGCTCGCCGATCTCGACGTCTCGATCGGCTTGGGCACAGCGATGCGGCGTGCCGGAGACCCGGCACATCGCGAGATGCTCCTCGGCGCCGCCCGCTCGGCCCAACGACTCGGTGAGACCTCTCGGCTGGTGGCCGCCGCGTTGATGAACATCGAAGACGGATGGCCGTCGTCGGTCTCCGGCGACTCCGACAGGGTGTCCGCGCTCGAGGCGGCGCTCGACGCCGTCGGAGATGGGCCTTCGGCCAATCGGGCACGGCTCCTCAGTGCGCTGTGTTGTGAGATCTCCTTTGGGACCCCGTTGGAACAGCGGCTGCGCATGGCCAGCGAGGCGCAGACGATCGCCCGCTCGCTCGACGACACTCGAGTCGTCGTCGAGGTCGCCAACCGCCTAGCGGTGCCCCTGGAGGTACCGGAGACCTTCGAGAACCGCCTCATCGAGTCGGCCGAGATCCTGCCCGTGGCGGAGGAGCTGCGGGATCCGGTGCTGCTGTTCTGGGCTCTCTCCCACCGATCAGTGGTCTCCTGCCAGGCAGGGCTCGTCGACGAGGCCGAACGATGCGTGACCCGGATGCACGAGTGCGCCGTGCAGCTGGGCCATCCGTTTCTGCGCTTCGTCGCCACCACCCGCCAGGCGACCATCTTGCTCCTGCGGGGCCGCCTCAACGAGTCCGAGCAACTCGCCGACGCTGCCCTGGCGCTCGGCACGGAGCTCGGGCGAAGCAGCGCGTTCGAGCTCTACAGCGCCCAATTGGCCAACATTCGCGCCCAGCAGGGCCGGCTCCACGAGCTCGTGCCGCTGCTGGAGCAGATCCTGACCACATGGCCCGACGACCTGAGGTTCCGGGGCACCATGGCCCTGGCCCACTGCGAGGCCGGCCGGGTCGAGGCAGCGAGGGACTTGCTCGAAGAGTCGCTCGTGCGCGTGCGGAACTGGCCCAAGGATCCCACCTGGCTCATGGTCGCGCACCAGCTCGCCGATGTGGCGGTGCGGCTCGGGCACCGCGAGGCCGCTCCCGTGCTCTTGGAGGCCCTGCGTCCTTGGATCCAGCAGATTCAAGCGAGCACCGTCGTCGTCACCGGGCCCGTCGCGCATTTCGTCGGAGGGCTGGCGGGGGTGATGGGATGCTTTGCCGAGGCCGAGGCCGCGTTCGCCCAGAGCCTCGAGCGCAGCCTGCGACAGCGCGCCTCCTTCTTCGCTGCGCGCACCGAGCTCGAGTGGGGCCGGATGCTCGTCGCCCGTGCCGGACCGGAAGACGGTGACCGGGCGAGACAGCTCCTGGAGAAGGCCAAGAACGAGGCGCGGGAGCACGGCTACGCCAACCTGGAGGCTCGCGCCGAGGAGGCACTCTCCGGACTGTCCTGAGACCTGCCCCGGGGCCCGTCGGAAAGGTCTTGGTAGGTGGCCCGTTAACATGGCGTTGTCGCCCGTCGCCGGCTGGAGCAGAACCGGCTGAGTTCGACCGGCGGCCGAGCCAGAAGCGCCAGGGGGCTCACCCCGGTCACGGAGCAACCGGGTACTGATCAAGAGGCATCCGGTCGACTGACGGGTGGTTACGCGCTTCGACGCAGAGCGGGAGATAGGAGCCAATGCCGGACCTCGACGGTGCAACGGAATGGGACGGACCGGCCATCCTCGTCGAGGGGCTCCGCAAGTCCTTTGGGGAGGTCAAGGCCCTGCGGGGCATCGACCTGAGCGTGGAGCGGGGCCGGGTCCTCGGCGTGCTGGGCCCCAACGGCGCCGGCAAGACCACAGCCGTCCGGATCCTCTCGACGCTGATGGAGCCCGACGAAGGGTGGGCGCTCGTCGAGGGCCGTGACGTGGTCCGCTCTGCAGCCGCCGTGCGGGAGATCATCGCCCTGGCCGGGCAGTCGGCGGCGATCCAGGACGAGCTCACCGGCCGGGAGAACCTCGAGATCATGGGCCGCCTCTACCACCTCGGCAAGGAGGAGGCTCGACGTCGCGCCGGCGAGCTGTTGGAGCGCTTCGACCTCTCGGCCGCCGCCGACCGGCCCGCCAAGGGCTACTCGGGCGGGATGCAGCGCCGCCTCGACCTCGCGGCGAGCCTGGTCTCGGATCCCTCCGTCCTGTTCCTGGACGAGCCGACCACGGGCCTCGACCCCCGCAGCCGCATCGGCATGTGGGAGGTCATCCGCGAGCTGGTGGCCCGCGGCACGACGCTGCTGCTCACGACCCAGTACCTGGAGGAGGCCGACGAGCTGGCAGACGAGATCGTGGTCATCGACCACGGTCTGGTGATCGCCGCCGGCACCGGTCCGAGCCTGAAGAACCGGATCGGCGGCGACGTCGTCGAGTTCGAGGTGACGGACCGCTCGCGGCTGCACGAGGCCGCCGGGGCGGTCGCGTCGATCGGAGACGGCGAGCCGATGGTCGACGCCGGTGCTGCGAGGATCGGCATACGCGTCGGGACCCGGGGTTCCGAGGCCCTGGTGTTGACGGTGCGGGCGCTCGACGGCGTCGGGATCCACTCCGAGGGCCTCGGGATCCGGCGGCCTTCGCTCGACGACGTCTTCCTCGCCCTGACCGGCCGGGCAGCCGAGGAAGCCGAAGAGGAGGACCCCGGCGGGGACACCGGCGGCGACGCACCCGCCGACGCCCGATCGGGCGGAGCCACGGCGAGACCCATGACGACCGAGCCCGAGACCGAGAGGTCCGGGGCGACCACGGGAGCCAACCGATGACCGTCCACGCCCTTCCATCTCGAGTCGCGCTCGACACTCCTGGGCCTCCCGCCCTGCAGCGCATCCGCTACGGCTGGAGCGACACCCTCAACCTGACCCGGCGAGACGTCAAGATCTGGACGAGGAACCCGGCCTTCCTGGTGTTCGCGGTGATCCAGCCGGTGATGTTCGTCCTCTTGTTCCGCTACGTCTTCGGCGGGGCGATCAACGTGGACGTTCCCGGTGGTTACGTCAACTACCTGATCCCCGGGATCATCGCCCAGTCGGCGGCTTTTGCCTCGTTTGGCACGGCGATCGCCCTGGCCCGCCAGATGCAGCGGGGCGTCATCGACCGCTTCCGCTCGATGCCGATGGCCCGCTCTGCGGTGCTCCTGGGTCGGCTCACCGCGGACACCCTGCGGTTGACCGGGACGTTGCTCATCCTGCTGGCGGTCGGTTTCGCGGTGGGCTTCCGCTTCCAAAACGGCTTCGTCCCCGCCGTCATGATGATGGTCCTCGGTATCGTCTTCGGGGTGGCCATCTGCACCATCAGCGCCTACATCGGGCTGGCCATCCGCGACGAGGAGTCGGTCGGATCGTTCGGGCTCATCTGGCTCTTCCCGCTCACGTTCATCAGCGCCGCCTTCGTCCCCGTGGCCTCGATGCCCGGCTGGCTCCAGGCCTTCGCGAACAACCAGCCCGTGACGATCGTCGTGGAGGAGATGCGGGCCCTGGCGCTCGGCGGACCCTTGGTCGAGCACGCCTGGCAGAGCGCGCTGTGGCTCGCGGCCATCTTCGCCGTGTTCGTCCCCCTCGCCGTGCGGTCCTACCGCCGGGCGTCCTAGTCCCGAGATCCGTCGTCGTCCCAGAGATCCGCGGAGAGCATGTGACCCCCGACAGCTTCGACACCCTGCGCTACGAGACGAAGGACCGCAAGGCCTACGTGACGCTCGATCGCCCGGCACGGCTCAACGCCATCAGCCGCGGCATGCCGTCGGAGATCCGACGGGCGGTGGAGAGAGCCAACGACGATCCGGAGGTGCACGTCATCGTCCTCCGGGGGGAGGGGCGGGCGTTCTGCGCGGGGTACGACCTCAAGGACTTCGCCGAGACCGGGCGCGGGACCCAGCCCCCGGTGTGGGACCCGATCAAGGACTACCGGTCCATGAAGTCCAACACCGACGACTTCACGAGCCTGTTCCGTTCGTTGAAGCCGACCATCTGCAAGGTCCACGGTTACGCAGTGGCCGGCGGCAGCGACATCGCGCTGTGCTGCGACATCGTGGTCATGGCGGACGACGCTCGCATCGGCTACATGCCGGCCCGCGTGTGGGGCTGCCCCACGACGGCCATGTGGGTGTACCGGCTCGGAGCAGAGCGGGCCAAGCGCATGTTGCTGACCGGCGACACGATCGACGGCCGCCAGGCTGCGGAATGGGGGCTGGTCCTCGAGTCCTTGCCCGCCCAGGATCTCGACTCTCGGGTCGAGGAGCTGGCCGATCGCATGGCCGGCGTGCCCATCAACCAGCTGGTCATGCAGAAGCTCATGATCAACCAGGCCTACGACAACATGGGCCTGCACGGCACCCAGATCCTCGCCACCCTCTTCGACGGCATCACCCGGCACTCCCCCGAGGGGCGTTGGTTCCAGCAGCTGGCTGCGGAGGAGGGCTTCCACGCCGCAGTCGAATGGCGGGACTCCGGGCGGTGGATCCCGGAGGGCGGCAGGTCGTGACCACCGGCGGTGGGATCGAGGAGGCTTTCCCGCAGCGCCGCTCCAGCCGGCGCAGGTGAGTAGCATCGCCACCCAGATCGCCCAGGGATCGGACCGATGACCGAGCTGCCAATACACGACCCCAACCTCTACGCCCACGGCTTCCCCTACGAGCGGTTCCAGTGGCTCCGGGACAACGACCCCGTCTCGCACCACGAGCACCCCGACTACGACGGCGGCTACTGGGTGGTGGCCCGCCACGCCGACGTGCAGGCGGTCTCCCGGAATCCGGAGGTGTGGCGCAATGCGCCGGCCCCCTTCGTCGAGATCCCGCCGGGATCTGCCCCCGAGCCGGAGATGGACCTGCTGATCAACCTGGACGGGCACGAGCACGTCCAGATGCGCAGGATCGTCAACAAGGGCTTCTCGCCGCGGCGGGTGGCCGAGCTGCAGGACAAGCTGCGGGCCCGCGTCGACTCGATCATCGAGGGCCTGCGGGGTCGTCACTCGGCGGACCTGGTGCACGACCTTGCGCTCTGGCTGCCCCTGCACGTGATCGCCGACATGGTCGGGATCCCCGAGCCCGATCGAGAAAAGGTCTTCGCCTGGACCGAGAAGACGTTCGGCTTCGATCCCGAGCTCAGCGTGGACGAGCGCAGCGAGGCGATGACGGAGATGTTCGCCTACGCGGACGGCCTCAGTCGCCAGCGCCAGGAGTCGCCCCAGGACGACATGCTGAGCCTGCTGCTGGAGGCCGAGGTGGAAGGCCACCGCCTCACGCAGTTCCAGGTGTCGACGTTCTTCATGCTCCTGCAGAACGCCGGGAGCGAGACCACCCGCAACCTGATCACGACGGGGACCCTCGCCCTGATCGAATTCCCCGACCAGCTGGAGCGGTTGCGGTCGGACCCGGCGATGCTCCCGACGGCGATCGAGGAGCTCCTCCGGTACGTGACGCCGGTCATGTACTTCTGCCGACAGGCGGCCGAGGACACCCGGATCGGCGACCTCCCCATCAGCCAGGGCGATCGCGTCGTGCTCTCCTACCCCTCCGCCAACCGCGACGACCGGGTCTTCGACCGTCCCGACACGCTCGAGCTCACGCGCAAGCCCAACGACCACGTGGCCTTCGGGGCCGGGGGACCCCACTTCTGCATGGGCGCCTCCCTCGCCCGCATCGAGGCGCGGACGATGTTCGAGCAGATCGTCACGCGCTTCGAAGGGCTGACCGTCGACGGTGACGCCCGCCAGATGCCCCGCATCCACTCCAACCTGATCGACGGGTTCGCCGAGCTCCCGGTCAGGTGGACGTCGATCGCCGCCTGACGCGCACCTTCACGTGCCCACCCGGTCACCCTCGGGCTCGTCCCGAGCCTCCGCCGACGACGCCAGGTCCCGCGCCATCGAAGCGGCGCGGGACCTCGCCGAGGAGGGCGGCTACGACGCGGTGCAGATCCGCGACGTCGTGGCCCGCACCGGGCTGTCGTCGGCGACCATCTACCGGCACTTCTCCTCGAAGGACCACCTCATCGCCTCGGCGCACCTCGAGTGGAACCGGGCCCTGCCCCGCCGGTATCCCGGAGCGGGCAGCAGGACCGCCGCCGGGCGGGTGGCCGCCCTGCTGCACCAGACCTGCGCGGCGCTCGAGAGCTCGCCCAACCTCGGAAGGGCCGTCGTGTTCGCCATCGGGGCGTCCGACCCGGGTGCCCAAGCGTGCCGGGCGGAGGCCATCGAGGTCCTGCTCGGCTACCTCCGCGAGGCGATCGCCGACGAGATCCCCCGACCCGAGCGCCTCCTCGAACCGCTGAGCCTGGCCTGGGGCGGTGCCCTCTACGCGTGGGCGCACGGCCAACTGAGCCTCGAGGAGGTCGACCGTCGCCTGCAGCGCACGGCCCGCCTGCTCCTGGCCGGCTTGCACGCCGAAGGCGCCGAGCGTGCCGCACGAAAGGCACGAACGGGCCGCACCGCCCGGAACGGGCGAGCCCTGCGCAACGGGAAGTCTCGGAGCCGGAGCTCGAGCCGATGACGACGGCGTAGTCAGCTCGTGCCCGCCCTGGTGAAAAGCCGGATCGCGCCCAAGAAGACGACGAGGGCGTAGAGCCCGACGACGGCGAGCGAGAGGAGTGCCATCACCCCGGCGTTGCTCATCCCCCAGATGTTGTGCAGCGCCTGCACGCCGCTGTGGGCGGTCAGCCCGTAGCGGAACAGGGCCATCGCGTGGGTCAGGGGAAGCACCTTGGCGGCGGCGTCCAGCCAGTGCGGCAGCGAGGTGATCGGGAAGAGGGTCCCGGCGAAGAAGAACGGGACGATGGCGACGACGGGGAGCACCCCGATGTACTCCTCCGGGCTCTGCAGCCGGGTCGAGAGGACCTCGGCCATCCCGTACATCAAGATGGCGAAGAGCAACGCGGCACCGACGAACCACAGGACGTGCAGGCCCGCCGTGTAGGTCGCCCCTCTGAGGGCGGAGGCCGCGATGAGGACGACGAGCTGGCCCGTCGTGACCGCCAGAGCCGCCACGAGGTTCCCGAGCACGATCGACGACCGCCGGATGGGCGCCACGAGCAGCTCTCTCATCGCGCCCTGCTGGCGGTCGACGATCACCCCCAACCCCGAGAACATGCAGTTGAGCGGGATCAACAGACCGGCCGTGGCCAGGGCGACGTACGTCATGTAGGCGTTGGCCCCCCCGGGCGCCGCGATGGTATTGGCGAGCGCCGGGGCGATCACGAGGGCGAACAGGAGCGGCGTCAGCACCGGGACGGCCACCGAGCGAGGGTTGCGGAGGGTCAGGGTGAGGCGGCGGAGGGCCAGCGTGCGTACAGCTCCCACCCTGGCGGATCGGCGGCGGTCCGGGATCACCGAGAGGGTGGCCGGGGCCGTTGCGGTCATGGTCATGGCTGGGTCCTTTCGAGCTGGGTCGGTTCCAGCTGGGTCCTTTCCAGCTGGTCCATCGGGGCGATCGGGTCGCCGGTCAGTCGCAGGTAGACGTCGTCGAGGCTGGGGCTTCGCGTGGTGGCCGAGCGCACCTCGACGGAGCCCTCGGCGAGCAGCTGGAGGGCATGGCCGCCACTCATCGCTCGCAGCGAGGCGGTGACCGTGCCCCCGATGACGACGACGTCCTCGGGCGCCACGCCGTGGCTCCGGAGGACCCGGACCACCCTCTCCGTGTCGTCCACCCGGACGTCGAGCATCACGTCGCCCAGGGAGGCCAGGAAGTTGGCCGGGCTGTCGCAGGCCACGACGCTCCCGGCGTCCACCACCGCGATGCGGTCGCACAACCGCTCGGCCTCGTCGAGGTAGTGGGTGGTCATGAGGATCGTGACGCCGGTCTGCTCGCGGAGCCCGGCGATGGCGTCGAACAGATCGTGGCGCACCCGGGTGTCCAGCCCGACGGTGGGCTCGTCGAGGAAGAGCACCTGCGGTGCCGACAGGAGCGCCCGGACGATCTCGAGGCGCCGACGCTCTCCCCCGCTGTAGGACCCGACCGGCCGTTCGAGCAGCTCCACGATGCCGACCGTCTCGGCCAGCTCCGAGAGACGCCGGCGGCCCTCGGGCCCGCTGACGCCCCAGAGCCGGAGATGCAGCTCGAGGTTCTGCCGGCCCGTCAGGGGACGGTCGACGACCGCGTCCTGGAAGACGACGCTGCTGATCGACCTCGTCCCGACCGGGTCCCGCGCCACGTCGCGGCCCCCGAGAAGGGCCCGCCCCGACGTCGGCGTCACCGTCGAGTTGAGCATCCCGATCGTCGTCGTCTTTCCCGCGCCGTTCGGTCCGAGCAGACCGAAGGCCTCTCCGCTCTCGACATCGAAGCTGATCCCGCGCACCGCCTGCACGTTCCCCGGGTACGTCTTGACGAGCTCCTGCGCCTCGATGGCGAGCGTTTCGGACGTCATCGGTCGACCGTCTCCCGGGAGAAGACGCTCACCAGATGGCCCTCCGGGTCGCGAAAGATCATCGACCGCTTGCCCCAGGGTTGCACCGTGGGCAGCAGGACCCAGTCGACGCCGAGGGCGTCGAGCCGCCCGTACTCCGCGTCCACGTCGTCCGCCACGAAATCGAAGATGGTCTCGCCGGTGCGAGCCCCCACCCCGGCGGGGCACGAAGAGCCCGGCCGGCTCGTCGAGTGCGCAGTGACGACGTGGTCCTCGGTGAAGCGCGGCCTCGAGAAGCCGACCGACATCGAACCGGTCGGCACCTCGACGTAGTACTCGTTCGGCGCCACGGAGGCCCCGACGACCCTCGCGTAGAAGAGGGCCATCCGCTCGACGTGCTCGGTGACGATCCGGCCTTGCACGAGCTCCATCACCATCGCTCCTCCTTCCGTCGGAACACGCATCCGTGGAGGACACGTTCGGGCCAAGCGCCCGCAGGGATCTAGGACGAGACCGGCCCGCGAGACGTGACACTCGGGCCCCGTCGGCGGGACGGTCCGGGCAGCGGGCTCAGCGGACCGATCGGGACGCGTCACGTTTCGGCGGTCTGTCTCGTCCTACCTTTTGTGACGACGGATACGAGGATGGGCGGGCCCGTGAGCGCCGACCGGGAACAGGCACGGATCACCGAGGTGTGGAGGGGCAACCGCTCCTACCTCGTCGACCTGGCCTTCCGGATGCTGGGCGACGTGGGCGAGGCCGAGGACATCGTCCAGGAGGCCTTTGCCCGGCTGTTGAGGGCCAACGCCGAGGAGATCGAGGACGAGCGGGGCTGGCTCATCGTGGTGACCAGCCGGCTGTGCCTCGACCACATCCGATCGGCCCGGATGCGCCGGCAGCGCCCCTACGACCTCGCGTCGGGCGAGGCGGTCGTGGCGACCGTCGACACGACGGCGGTCGACCCCGCCGACCGCGTCACGTTGGACGACGGCGTGCGCCTGGCGCTGCTGGTGGTGCTCGAGCGACTCAGCCCCGCCGAGCGGGTGGCGTACGTGTTGCACGACATCTTCCAGATGCCCTTCGACGTGATCGCCGACACGGTCGGCCGGCCGGTGCCGACCTGCCGGCAGCTCGCCCGGAGGGCCCGCCTCAAGATCGAGGACGACGACGGCCGGGCGCGCTTCGCCGTCGCCCCCAGCGAGCACGTCGAGGTGACCGAGCGGTTCATCGCCGCTTGCGCCGACGGCGACTTCGCGGGCCTCCTTTCGGTGCTCGACCCGGACGTCTCGGGGACCCTTGACGTCCGGACGAATCTGGTCGTGAGAGGGTCCGACAACGTGGCGCACAACCTCCTGCACTTCTGGGGAGGCCACGGCACGCTCGTCTCGCAGCCCGTCGGCGGACGGCCGGCGGTCCTCGCCTTCGCCGACCGGGAGCTCGCCATGGTCTTCGTGCTCACCTTCGACGAGAACCGGATCACGCAGATCCACGGCATCGCCGATCCCGCCAAGGTGGGCTTCCTGCGGGAGCAGCTGCGTGGCCGCGGCAACTAGCCGCCACCCCCGGAGACCCCGGACCGTCCGGGGATCCGAGGCCCCACGGGTCGTCGCCCTCGGTACCACACAGAAAGGTCAAGGATCATGCGCACAGATCATCCGGTTCAAGCCGTTCCCGGACTCGTGCCGGGGACCTACCGCCTGGTCCCCGAGGCCACGACCGTCCGCTTCTCGGCCCGCAAGCTCGGGCTGTTCACCATCCGCGGGTCTCTGGCGTTGACCGACGGCTCGTTCACGGTGGCGGATCCCCTCGGTGGGTCGACCGTGCACGCCGTGCTGGCGGCCGCCAGCTTCCGCACGCCGATGGCCAAGCGAGACGAGCACGTGAAGGCCGAGAAGCTCCTCGACGTGGACCGCTACCCGACCATCGAGTTCACCGGGTCGGGCGTCGGTCAGAGCCCGGGCGGATGGTCGGTGCCGGGGACGCTGCTCGTCCACGGGCAGAGCAGGCCGGTCGCGCTGACCGTCGAGGAGCTTTCCCAGGACGACGCGTCGGTGCGCATCCGGGCCGTCGCGCAGGTCGACCGCAACGACTTCGGAGTGACCGCCATGCGGGTGGCCGCGGGGCCCAAGGTGGACGTCGTGATCGAGGCGGTGGCCGCCCGGCTCGACGGTCGCTGACCTCCCCGCTCACCGCCCGATGACCACCCGCCCGACCGTCGAGCGGTCCTCCATCTCCTCGAGGGCCCCCGGCAACTCCGAGAACGGCACCGTCTTGCCCACGATCGGCCGGATCCGCCCGGCCGCGACGAGCTCCACCAGGTGTCGTTGCACCGCCTCGCCGATCTCGGGCGGCGTCGGGTTGAAGCCCGAGCCGGGCGGAATGGCCGAGGGATCGCCGTAGGCCAGGATCACCCCCACGAGCGAGATGTTGCCGAAGCACAGCGTCCGCCCGGTGACCATCGGCACCTCCTCGGCCTCGATCCCGCTCGCGAACCCGACGACGAGATGCCGGCCGTTTCGGGCCAGGCAGCGCAGCGACTCCGCCATCACGTCGCCCCCGACACCGTCGAAGCACACGTCGACGCCGCGGCCACCCGTGGCGTCGAGCACCGCATCGGCGAACCCGCCCGCCCGGTAGTCGACGGCCACGTCGGCGCCGAGTTCGCGCGCCAGCTCCAGCTTGCGGGGTCCTCCGGCGGTAGCGATGACCCGGGCACCGGCGGCGGCGGCGAGCTGGACCGCGGCCGACCCGACGCCCCCTGCCGCTGCATGGACGAGCACGGTCTCGCCCTCTTCCAGCCGGCCCCGCTCGTGCAGGCCGAGGTGGGCGAGGTGGAAAGGGAAGAAAAAGGCTGCGGCGCCCGCGTCGTCCAGCTCGGCCGGCGCCTCGAAGGCCATGGAGACCGGGCCCACGACCTGCTCGGCGTGTGCGCCGATCGCCCCCGTGGCGGCGCCGGTCACGCGCCGGCCGATCCAGTCCTCGGCCCCCTCGCCCGCACCGATCACCTCCCCGACGTACTCCATGCCGAGCGTGTAGGGCAGCGGGGGGTTGACCGTGAGGTACCGGCCGTGGCACCCGTCGACCTCGTTGTAGTTGCACACCGAGGCCGAGACCCGGACGAGGATCTCACCGGCTCCCGGCGTCGGTGGAGGGATCGAACGGAGCTCGAGCGCCTCTCGCGGCCGGCCGTTGCGCACCACCTGCCATGCCCGCACGGTCGTCTCGCCCATCGCACCGCTCATCGCACCCTCCCCGGCGGTCGTAGCGTTCGCTGGAGACGGTAGTCAATTTCGAGGCAACGCGCTGCCGAGCTGTGGCCCCCCGTAACTCGACGATCATCGCCGAGCGTCCCAGCTGCTTCCCCCCGCTACTCGACCTTGGAGATCGAAGCCCCCTCAGGTAGATCCCTGATCTGAGTCACCAACCCGATCGGCCCATCCCTCCAGATCGACGCCGATCTACTCCAGATCACCTGTCGTTCCACCGGCCTCCAACCCATCAGACACCCGTCCTGGATCCTGATCCCATGGCGGCCGCCCAACACGAAACCTTGACATCTGCTGCAACGACCCGCATATTACAGTCTTTGACAGCCGTACTCGGGGCGAAAGGGGACGCCTTACATCCCTCGCCCCGGTACCGTGCTGTGGAAGGTTGTCCAGACTCGGGGACACGCTCCGGTGACGGAATACGTGACTGTCAAGTGAGGCTTTTGTGGGCCCAGGGCTGCGTGCGTCCAGACTGACGGCAGTCTGGATCGGCGCCTCGCTAGTCATTCTCACAGCAGTTGCGGGCGGTTCCGTCCCAGCCTCGGGCACAGAACACCATGGCGGACGGCCCGGGGAAGCGATGCGGAGCCAAGGATCGAGCCACGCGATTCGTATGGTTAGTGGCAAAGCAACCGCAACCGCATCGCAGCTTGGCACCTGGTCTAAGGGGCACCTCATCGACACTCGGTCAACGTGTGACCTGACTGGTGTGTCTTGTGCCTCGAACACCTTCTGCATGGCCGTGGACAGGCGAGGACGGGCATTTGAGTATTCGAACGGTGAGTGGCGCGCACCGGAGCCCATCGCGGTATCTCAGCCTCTGGTCACGATCTCCTGCCTGAACAGTGTTTTCTGCACAGCCATGGACGGGAGTGGGAGTACGTACACCTACGCTGCCGGAGCCTGGAATGAAGCGTGGATCCACCAGCTGGGCCGCGGCATCGTTGGCGCGGATTGTACGGGCGCAACTACCTGCTACGCCGTGAGTCAGGCGGGATTGGGGTACGCCTACGCCGTGGGTGGATGGGGCGGATATGGCGCGTTGGCGTCAAGTAGCAACGGACTTGGCGGTCACAATCCGTTCACGTCGTTGTCTTGCGTGATGGCCTTCTGTGCGGCGGTTGATGCCGGAGGCGCCGCCGACACGTCTGGCAATGAGGTGAACGTGTCGCCCTCCACCCGTGGCCTCTTCGGGAGGACTCAACTGGACAAGTCAGGGACGCCCCTGACCTCCGTGTCATGTGCCTTCGAGACCGACCCGTTCTGTGTGGCCGTAGACGGCGCGGAGCATGCCTTCGCCTATACCGGCTATTCCTGGTCGGCCGCAGAAGCGCTCCCAGACGGAGGAAGGGCTGAACGGGTCTCGTGTACGACCACGTCGTTCTGCCTCAGCGTAGACAACACGGGTCAAACTGCCGTGTATTGGAATGGTCAATGGTCAAGGGGGCCTTCGATTTTCCTTGGGAAGGGGACGTCAGCCGGGGGGGCGATCAGTGCCATCTCCTGCGCGACGCAGGACTTCTGTGTCGCACTCAGTTCGCTGGGGTGCGCCTACACCTTCACAGGATTCTCACCTCCGTGGTCTCCCTCGGCGGACTACAAGACCGGCTGGAACGCCTTCCTTCGCCAAAACCTCGAAGACGTGCAGTTGACTTGCACATGGCATGAGGGAACACCCAGCTTGGACGCTACGAGAGGCTGCGCAGATGCGGAAAGGCAAGTCGCGGCTGAACGGTCTGTCCATGGACCGACCCCGACGACTTTCCCGTCCAGCTCCCGGCGCTCTGTCTTCGGCTCAGCAGGGAGGACGAGGGCGGGAGTCGGAAACTCAGATCGCACCGGCGTTCCCCGAAGGGCACTCGCCCAGCCCGAGCAGCGGAGCGCAGGTTGGCGGGGCCCAGGCCCAGCAGCTCCTGGCTGAGTCGTTCGAAGCCGACCGACTACCCGGTACCGTGAGTGGGCTCGACCCAACGATCGCCATGAACCTGCCGCTCTCCATCCTCGACCTGGCCCCCGTCCGCCGTGGGTCCTCCCCGAGTGACACGTTCGCGGCCAGCGTCGAGCTCGCCCGGCGGGCCGAGGAGCTCGGCTACCTGCGGGTCTGGTACGCCGAGCACCACAACATCGCCTCGATCGCGTCGTCCGCGACGAGCGTGCTCATCGCCCACGTCGGCGCCCACACGACGTCCATCCGCCTGGGCGCCGGCGGCATCATGCTGCCCAACCACTCCCCGCTCGTGATCGCCGAGCAGTTCGGGACGCTCGAGTCGCTGCACCCCGGCCGCATCGACCTGGGGCTCGGCCGGGCTCCGGGCTCGGACCGCAACACGATGCGGGCGCTGCGGCGCGACGCCTCCTCGGCCGACACGTTTCCCCAGGACGTCCTCGAGCTCCAGGGCTACCTCTCCGGGGCCACCCTCGTGCCCGGCGTCGACGCCACGCCCGGCAAGGGCACCAACGTGCCGCTCTACGTCCTCGGATCGTCGATGTTCGGGGCGAGGCTGGCGGCGGCGCTCGGGCTCCCGTACGCGTTCGCCTCGCACTTCGCGCCGGCGGCCCTCCAACACGCCGTCGCCGCCTACCGGGAGGAGTTCCGTCCCTCCGCCCAGCTCGAAGATCCCTACGTCATCGCCGGGGTGAACGTGGTGGCAGCCGACTCCAAGGCGGAGGCGGACCGACAGCTCCAGGCGGCGCGGCGCGCCCGGGTCCTCTCCCTCCTCGGCCGCGGCCGCAACCTGGACGCCGACGAGACGGACGCCCTGCTCGGATCCCCTGCGGCCCGGCAGATCGAGCAGATGCTCCTCTACACGGCCGTCGGCACGCCGGACGAGGTGCGGTCCTACGTCGAGGCCTTCGCCGAGCACGCGGGCGCCGACGAGCTCATCACGGTCCACCAGTCGGCGAGCACGGAGGACCGGCTCCGCTCCGTCGAGCTGTTGGCCGACGCCTTGACCACGGTCTGATCCGGAAGGACTGGAGGGGGACCCATGCCCGACGCCGAGGAGCTCGTCCAACGGGTGATGTCCCCGCCCTTCGAGTCCGACCCGTACCCCGTGCTGCGGGAGCTGCGGGAGGCGGCGCCCATGTTCGAAAGCTCGCTCGGCTTCTGGTTCGCGAGCGACTTCGCGTCCTGCCAGGACGTGTTCCGATCGCCCTCCGTGGGCCAGGGGTTCAACGCCGCCCGGCTCGAGCAGGACCCCCGGTTCGGGGACAGCGCCTCGCTCCAGCTGTTCGGACGGATGCTGCCGTTCATCGACCCCCCGGACCACACCCGGATCCGGCGCATCCTGTCCTCCTTCTTCACCCCCCGGGCGCTCGAGTCGATGCGGCCCTACGTGCAGGACCTCGTCGACCGCCTGCTCGACCGCTTCGCCGCGGCGGGCGGCGGCGACCTCGTGGCCGACTATGCCGAGAACATCCCCGTGGCGGTGATCTGCCAGCTGCTCGGGGGGATGGGCGAGGAGGACCAGGGCCAGTGCCGGGCCTGGGCCGAGGGGCTGGTGGAGGCCGTCCACCCGGTCTGCGACGACGAGATGATGCGTCACGCGGACACGGCGGCAGTCGAGTTCTGCGACTACTTCCGCGACTTGATGCGCGAGGCCGACGGTGCTGGCGGCGACATGATGGCCCGCCTGCTCTCGGAGCGAGACCGCGGCACCCTCGACGAGGAGGAGCTGCTGGCCACCGCCACCACCCTGGTGGGCGCGGCCTACCACAACACCCGCAACCACATCGCCATGGGCATCGTGACGCTGCTGCGGCACCCCGACCAGCTCGCCGCGCTGCGAGAGGATCCGGGACTCGCCAAGGCCGCCATCGAGGAGCTCCTTCGTTTCGAGCCGCCCGTGCAGGTCACCCTGCCGAGGGTGGCCCTCACCGAGGTGCGCATCGGGGAGTTGACCCTGTCACCCGGCGAGCAGGTCTGCGGGCTGCTCGGTGGAGCCAACCGGGATCCCGCCCGCTACCGGGGTCCCGAGCGCTTCGACATCACCCGGCCCGACGGCGGGTCACTGGCGCTCGCCTTCGGGGTGCACTCCTGCATCGGCGCCGCCATGGCGCGTCTCGAGGGCGAGATCGCCGTCGCTTCCTTCGTGACCCGGTTCCCACGGCTCACCCTTCTCGAGGAGGAACCGGCACTCGACCTACCCGGCCTACCGCTGACGCGGGGCTTCGACTCGGTGCCCGTCGAGATCGGCTAGACCCAAAGCGTCGGCGACCCCGCCGGCCCGCCCGATACATCGTCCGTCTATATTGCCAATCTATATTGCAAATCTATATAGATCTACCTATGGTTAAGGGGTGGCACACTCTGACGCCGGCTCGACCCTGGCCGAGTCCCTGTTCCGACTCGCCTCGCTGGTCATCCGCCAACGGCCCCGCGACATCTCCCTCACCGCCGCCTCGACGCTGACGGCGCTGGAGCGCAACGGTCCCCGCCGCCTGACCCAGCTGGCACTGGGCGAGGGAATCGCCCAGCCCTCGATGACCACGCTCGTGGCCCAGCTGGAAGGGCTGGGCCTGGTCGAGCGGCACAACGATCCGTCCGACGGGAGGGTCGTGCTCGTCGCCATCACCCGGGAGGGCTCCCGGTACCTGAAGGCCGCCCGCCGGCAGATCTCCGACCGCTTCTCCATCCTCCTGGGCGAGCTCTCGGCCGGGGAGGTGGCGGCCCTGGGCGACGCCGCCGGTGCGCTGCGCCACCTGGCCGACCTCGTCGAAGAGGCCGGGGCGGCCGCCCGGGGGCGCGCGAGGAGGTCCCGGGGTGACGATCGCACCACCGGCAGGAGCGGCACAGTCCGACCGCTACAAGTGGATCGCGCTCTCCAACACGACGCTCGGGATCCTGATGGTCACCATCAACCAGTCGATCCTGCTCATCTCGCTGCCCGACATCTTCCGGGGGATCCACCTGCAGCCTCTCGCTCCGGGCAACACGTCGTACTTCCTGTGGATCCTGATGGGGTTCCTCCTCGTGACCGCGGTCCTGGTCGTGAGCTTCGGCCGCGTCGGCGACATGTACGGGCGGGTCCGGATGTACAACCTCGGCTTCGCCATCTTCACGGTCTTCTCCATCCTGCTGTCGGTCAATTGGCTCACCGGCACGTCGGGGGCGCTGTGGATCGTCCTCATGCGCGTTGGGCAGGGCGTCGGTGGGGCATTCCTGTTCGCCAACTCGAGCGCCATCATCACGGACGCCTTCCCCGAGAACGAGCGGGGCAAGGCGCAGGGCATCAACGGCATCGCCCTCGTCTCCGGCGCCTTCCTCGGGCTCATCCTGGGGGGCCTGCTCGCGCCGGTCAACTGGCGGCTCGTGTTCCTGGTCTCGGTACCCTTCGGCCTCTTCGGGACCCTGTGGGCCTACCTCAAGCTCGTGGACACGGGTGTGCGGATCAAGACGAGCATCGACTGGCTCGGCAACATCACCTTCGCCGTCGGACTCATCGCCCTGCTGGTCGGCATCGTCTACGGCATCCAGCCCTACGGGGGCCACACCATGGGTTGGACGAGCCCGTTCGTGCTGTCCATGGTCTTTGGCGGGCTCGCCGTGCTGGTGCTGTTCGTGGTGATCGAGCTGCGGGTGGACAACCCGATGTTCCAGCTGCACCTCTTCCGCATCCGGGCCTACACGGCGGCGGTGACCGCCTCCTTCTTTTCGGCCATCGGTCGGGGCGGCCTGCAGTTCATGCTGATCATCTGGCTCCAGGGCATCTGGCTGCCCCAGCACGGCTACGACTTCTCCCAGACGCCGCTGTGGGCGGGCATCTACATGATCCCGCTCACCCTCGGGTTCTTCGTGTCGGGACCGGTCGCCGGCATCCTGGCCGACCGCCACGGGGCCAAGTGGATCGCCACGATCGGGCTCCTCGGGTCGGGCGTCTGCTACCTGCTCCTCGATCTCCTCCCGATGGACTTCCAGTACCTGCCCTTTGCGGCGATCATCCTCGCCTTCTCGGTGTTCGCGGGCCTCTTCATCACCCCCAACCAGACCGCCGTGATGAACTCGTTGCCCCCCGACCAGCGGGGTGCGGGGGCGGGGATGAACGCCACGTTCATGAACTCGGCGCAGGTCCTCTCGATCGGCGTCTTCTTCTCCATCGTGACCCTGGGACTGGTCTCGACCCTGCCCCACCACCTCTACGAGGGCCTCGTCGGCCAGGGCGTGCCGTCCGATGCGGCCCGCCAGGTCTCGCAGCTCCCGCCGATCGGTAGCCTCTTCGCCGCCTTCCTCGGCTTCAACCCGATCCAGACGGAGGTCCCCCACCAGGTCCTCGCGAACCTCGGATCGGCCCATGCCGCCTACCTCACCGGGCGAAGCTTCTTCCCGAAGCTGATCTCGCCGGCCTTCGAGCAGGGCCTGCACTGGGCCTTCGACTTCGCGGCTGCCACCACGTTCCTCGCCGCCATCGCCTCCTGGCTGCGGGGTGGCCGCTACGTCCACGAGGAGCACGCCCTCTCGGAGGAGATCGGCACCGGCCTCCTTGAGGTCGGTGAGCTGGCCTCGGCGGAGATCGGGGCGGGCGTCATGGCCGAGGACGGCTCCGGGTTCGTCTCCGACGGCGAACCGGCCGGCGAGAGCCGGCGGCTCAGCCGTCCGTCGAGATGAAGACGTTCTTCACGTCGGAGAACGCCTCCAGCGCGTCGGGTCCGAGCTCACGACCGAGACCCGACTGCTTGAACCCGCCGAAGGGCGTCGAGTAACGCACCGAGGAGTGCGAGTTGACCGAGAGGTTCCCGGTCTCGACCGCCCTCGCCACCCGCAGCGCCCGGCCGACGTCGCGCGTCCAGATCGAGCCCGAGAGGCCGTAGGGGGTGTCGTTGGCGATGCGGACGGCGTCGGCCTCGTCGTCGAACGGGACGACCGCGACGACCGGTCCGAAGATCTCCTCGCGAACGGCGCGGGCCGTGGGCTCGATCGGTGCCAGCACCGTGGGCGGGAACCAGAACCCGGGGCCGGCGGGCGCGGAGCCCCGGAAGGCCACGGGCGCCGAGGCCGGCACGAACGACGCCACCTTCTCCCGGTGGCCCGCCGAGATGAGCGGCCCCATCTCGCTCGCCTCGTCCGTCGGGTCGCCGACCGCAACCGCCTTCACCGCCGGCTCGAACAGCTCCATGAACCGGTCGTAGCAGGAGCGCTCCACGAGGAGGCGGGAGCGGGCGCAGCAGTCCTGGCCGGCGTTGTCGAACACCGAAGAGGGGGCCGTGCTCGTGGCCCGCTCGAGATCGCAGTCGGCGAAGACCACGTTGGCCGACTTGCCTCCGAGCTCGAGGGTCACCCGTTTCACCTGCTCGGCGCAACCCGCCATGATCTCGCGGCCGACCTCGGTCGAGCCGGTGAAGCAGACCTTGCGGACGGCGGGGTGCTCGACGAGGCGGCGACCGATCTCGGAGCCCGAGCCGGTGACGACCTGCAGGACCCCCTCGGGGATCCCCGCCTCCACGGCGAGCTCGGCCAGGCGGAGGACCGAGAGCGGCGTGAGCTCGGCGGGCTTCACGACGACCGCGTTGCCCGCCGCCAGCGCCGGGGCGAAGCCCCAGCTGGCGATGAGCATCGGGAAGTTCCACGGCACGATCACCCCGACGACGCCGAGGGGCTCGCGGAAGGTCACGTCGATCCCGCCGGCCACCGGGATCTGCCGGCCGAAGTGGCGCTCGGGCGCCGCCGCGTAGTACTCGACGACGTCGCGGACCGTCCCGGCCTCCCAGCGGGCATTGGTCACCGTGTGACCCGCACCCTCGACCTCGAGCGCCGCCAGCTCGCCTCGCGCCGCGTCGACGGCCCCGGCGAACCGCCGGAGCAGGCGGGCGCGGTCGGCCGGCGCGACCCCGGCCCAGGCGGGCCAGGCCGCGGCCGCCCGGTCGATCGCCCGGTCGGTCTCCGCGGCCGTGAGCCGAGGGACGGTCCGGACGAGCTGCTCCGTCGCCGGGTTGAGGATCGACGACGTGGCGGTCACAGCCGCTCGAAGCCCCGGAACCGCTCCCAGTCGGTGACGGCCGCGTCGTAGGCCTCGAGCTCGACCCGCGCGAAGTTGGCGTAGTGGTCGACGACCTCGTCGGTGAACGCGGCACGGGCGAAGGCGCTCTTCGTGAAGAGGTCGGCCGCATCTCGAAGGGTCGACGGGACCCGGGGCTTTCCCGAGGCGTAGGCGTTGCCGATGTGCTCGTCCTCGAGCGGGAGCCGCTCGTCGAGGCCCTTGACGGCGCCCGCCACGAGCGCGGCGATCGAGAGGTACGGGTTCACGTCGCCGCCGGGGACCCGGCACTCCATCCGGAGGCCGTCGCCGTGCCCCACGACCCGGAAGGCGCAGGTCCGGTTGTCCCGACCCCAGGCGATGGCGGTCGGGGCGAAGGAGCCCTCGACGAAGCGCTTGTAGCTGTTGATGTTGGGCGCGTGGAAGAGCGTCGTCTCGCGCAGCGACGCGAGCATCCCGGCCAGGGCGTGCTCGAAGACCCGCGAGTGGCCGTGGGAACCCTCCGGAAAGGAGGGCGTACCGTCCTCGTCACGCAGCGAGAAGTGGACGTGGCAGGAGTTGCCCTCCCTCTCGTTGAACTTGGCCATGAAGGTGATGCTGTGCGCCTCCTGCGAGGCGATCTCCTTGGCCCCCGTCTTGAAGAGGACGTGCTCGTCGGCCTTGGCCAGGGCCTCGGAGTAGCGGAAGGCGATCTCGTGCTGGCCGTAATTGCACTCCCCCTTGGCCGACTCGACGAGCATCCCCGCGCCCGCCATCCCGAGTCGGATCCGGCGCAGCAGCGGCTCGATCCGGCCAGTGCCGAGGAGCGAGTAGTCGACGTTGTACAGGTTGGCCGGGGTGAGGCCCCGGTAGGCGCTGTCCCACGCCTCCTCGTAGGTCTCCTTGAAGACGATGAACTCGAGCTCGGTGGCGGCGTAGGCCCGGAAGCCCCGCTCCGAGAGACGGTCGAGCTGGCGCCGCAGCACCTGGCGGGGGGAGGGGGCGACCTCCACGCCCTCCGTCGTGATCACGTCCGCCAGGCACAACGCCGTGTGCTCATGCCAGGGGACCCTACGCAGGGTGGAGAGATCCGGCCGGAGTACGAAGTCGCCGTAGCCGAGGTCCCACGAGGCGAGGGCGTAGCCGTCCACGGTGTTCATGTCCACGTCGACGGCGAGGAGGTAGTTGCACCCCTCGGCGGCGTTCGGCACCACCTCGTCCAGGAAGTAGACGGCGTCGGTCCGCTTCCCCTGCAGGCGGCCCTGCATGTCGGTGATCCCGACGAGGACGGTATCGATCAGCCCGGCCTCGACCTCGGCGGACAGCTCGTCGAGGGTCAACCACCCGACCGGTGGTCTCCGCTCGCCTGCAGACGAACCGTCAGTCAATCGACCTCTTCGAGCTCCGCTTCGATGTGGGTGAACTCCTGCTCGATGGCGGCCAGCTTGGCCTCGTCGCCCTGCACCCTCGGGCCGGTGAACCACTTGCGGGCGCTCACGAGCCAGAAGATCCCCGAGTAGGCGACGACCACGCCGACCGCGATCGGTGCGTAGTTCAACGTAGTCCAGCCGATCGAGTTGAACGGCCCGGTCTCGGGCAGCATGAAGAGGATCGTGATGACGAAGACCCACGCGACTCCCACCCATCCCACGATCGGGCTCCACTTGCCGAGGTGCCACGGCCCCGGCCTGAAGTTCTTGCCCTTGAGCCGGCGCAGCAGGGTCGGGGCCGAGATCCCCCAGGGTCCGGCTACGGCACGACCCGGATCCCCGCGGCCGGGGCACCCTCTCCTCCCCCAGTTGCATCGCGCACGTAAGCAATGACCCCGGGGCGGTCAAGGGTTCACTGGCTCAGCCCCTCGGCCCAACGCGGCGGGCGCTTCTCGACGAAGGAGGCCATGCCCTCCATCAGCTCTTCGCTCGGCACGTCGCGAAACAGCGTGAGGTCGGCGGGCGGCAGCCGGTGGTTGATCTCGCGCTTCAGGGCGGCTCGGGCCGCCGGCCCCGTCGAGCGGATCTGTGTGACCGCCCAGTCCACCCGCTCGTCCAGCTCGTCGTGCGCGACGACGTCGCCCACGAGGCCCATGGCCAGCGCGGTGGCCGCGTCGATCCGGGCCGCGGTGAAGATCAGGAAGCGGGCCCGCGCCAGCCCGACGGCGGCCACGAGGCGCGCCGACATGTGCGGGTCGGGGAGGCCGCGGAGCAGCTCGGGCAGGCGGAAGGTCGCTCGATCGGAGGCGATCGACAGGTCGCAATGGAGCGCCAGGTCGACGCCGCCGGCGTGGCACACGCCGTTGATGCGGGCGACCCACAGCTTGCGGCAGCGCTCGATGTGGCGGAAGGGGAACTGGTCGGTGCCGTCCCATTCGACGTCGAGGTCGTCGGCATGGGCGGTTCGCGCCAGGTCGCCTCCCGCGCCGAACCAGCGGTCCGTGCCGGTCAGGACGACGACGTCCACCTGCTCCTCACGGTCGGCCCACACCGCGGCCCGCTTCATGGCGCGGTACATCTCCTGGGTGAAGGCATTGCGCCGCTCCGGCCGGTCGACCTGCAGCCGCAGCACACGGTCGGCGAGCGTCGCCCGGACGTGGGCGCTGCCGAGATCGGGGGGGTTCACGGGAGCCGGTAGAGCGAGGCCGCGTTGTCGTGCAGGACCTTGGAGACGACGTCGGCGGGCAGGTCCGCGAAGAGCTCCGAGGCGTAGTCCCGGGGGCGCTGCCCAGGGGTGCGCTCGCCCGGGTGCTGGCAGGTCGGGTGCGGATAGTCGCTCTCGAACAGGACGTTGTCCGGATACTGCTCGATGGCGTCGAGCGCCGTCCTCCGCTCGAACCAGAAGCAACCGTAGATCTGGCGCCGGAAGTACTCGCTCGGGAGGAGGTCGTACTCGGGGTGGTCGAGGCCCACTCCCCCGTTGCGCCACTGCCAGTCGAAGGTCTCGAGCGCTGCGGGGATCCAGCCGATGCCCGACTCGACCGAGACGAACTTCAGGTCCGGGAACCGGTGGCACACCCCGCCGAAGATGAGGTCGGCGAGGCACCGCATGTTGTCCATGAAGATGAGGGACGAGACCTTGGCGAAATTGGTCATCCAGCCCATCCCGGCGACGTCCTCGAACTGGGTCCCCATGGACCCGCCGCCCACGTGGAAGCTGACCGAGACGCCGGCCTCGTGGGCCGCGGCCCACACCGGGTCCCAGTGCGGATGCGCGAGGGGCGGCTGGCCGTAATCCTGGGGCTGGTTGCAGAAATTGACCGCCCGGTGCCCCCGTTCGATGCACCGCCGCATCTCCTCCACGGCCAGGTCGAGGTCCCAGAAGGGAATGGCGGTGACGGCGATCAGGCGCGACGGATCGGCGCTGCACCAGTCCGTCAGGAAGTCGTTGTAGGCGCGCACGCAGTCGGTCACGAGTTGGCGATCTCCCAGCCGGAGGAAGTAGCCGTTGCCGAACCCGCCCACGTTCGGATAGAGCACCTGGGCCTCGATGCCCTCGCGATCGAGGAACTCGAGCCGCGCCCGACCGTCGTACATGGGCTCGGCGATGTCGTCGAAGGTGGGCGGTATCGAGGCCGGCATGACGCCCGGCCACCCCGCCATCGAGTAGTAGCCGGGCGCTCCGAGACGCTCGCCGCCCGCCATCCAGACGTCCTGCTCGCCGACTCGCTCGATGTGCGGCACGGCGTCGTGGAGGGCGCTCGGAAGCCGCGACGTCCACACGTCGGGTGGCTCGGTCAGGTGTGTGTCGACGTCGATGACGGCATAACGGTCGAACAGATCGGTCATTGGTGCTCCTTGATGTCCTTCGGGTCCTACGAGGGGCCGTCGCCACGATGGGCGCCGACGGCGCGAGCCGAGCGAGAGTGCGGTGAGGCCGGGGGTGTGGGTGCCATCTAGAGACCGACCGGCCAGTCCCCGATGACCCCCGCATCGGCCAGCGAGCCCAGCTCGTCGTCGGTACAGCCGAGGCGGCCTCCCAGCACCTCCCGGTTGTGCTGGCCGAGGGTGGGAGCCGGCCTGCGGACCCAGCGGTCCACTCCGGCGAAGCGAAACGGCCAGGTGGGGGTCGGATGCGTCCCGACCACGGGGTGGTCGACGGCCTCGCAATAGCCGCGGGCCACGAACTGGGGCTGCTCTGCCGTCCGTCGCTGGTCCACGGTGCGCGCGGCGGGCACGCCGGCCGCGACGAGCTCTTCCACCGCCTGGTCGAGGTCGCGGGCGGCCGCCCACCCACCCAGGTGTTCGTCGATCTCGTCGTGGTGAGCCCGGCGACCCTCCGCGTCGGAAAGGGCCGGATCGATGGCCCACTCCGGGCGTCCGAGCATCTCGACCAGGGCTCGCCACTGCGCGTCGTCGAGCACGGAGAGGGCCAGCCACCGCTCGACACCCCGGCAGGCGTAGAGACCCTGGGGTGCGGCGCGGGGGCTCCGGTTGCCGTCGCGCATCAGGCCGTGGCCGTAGGCCGACCACTCGAGGACCGGCTCTGCGGCGATCGCCAGCGCCGCCTCGAACATCGGCGCCTCGACGAGGCACCCGGTCCCGGTGGCGTCGCGCGTCGCGAGGCCGACCAGGGCCGCCAGGGCCGCGTGCATGCCGCCGTTGGGGTCGCACGGCCCGCGCTGGATCCGCGGCTGGTCGTCGAGCTCGCCGGTCTGCCACGCCAGTCCCGTGACCTGCTCCATGGTCTGGGCAAAGCCCGGCCGGTCCCGCCAGGGGCCGTCCAACCCGAAGGCGGGCATGCGCACCATGACCGCCGTCGGGTTGGCGCGATGGACGACGTCCCAGCCGAGGTCGAAGGACTCGAGGACCCTCGGGGTGAAGTTCTCCATGACGAGGTCGGCGTCGGCGACCAAGCGCAGGACGAGCTCCCGCCCCGCCGTGGAGGCGAGGTCGAGCGTGATCCCCCGCTTGTTCGTGTTGGCCTGCAGGAAGAAGGCGCTGCGCTCCCACCACTGCGGCTGGTCGTAGAACATGCCGCCCGCCATCCGCATGCCGTCCGGCCGCGTGACGGATTCGACGTGCACGACGTCGGCACCGAGCGCTCCGAGTATCCCGGTCGCCGACGGACCGGCCCACCACGCCGTCAGGTCGACGATGCGCACGCCGTCCAGGGGAAGGCCCCGGTCCGCCGGCGACGACGCCGGGGCGGCCGGCGTTCTCTCGCGGGACCGCTCGCGCCACGGAGCACCCGTGTGCTCCCCGAGCCGCGGGGCGGACGACGGCGGCGGCGGCGGCTCACCGTCGATCGCCCATGGACGGTGGGGGAGCCGGAAGGAGCCGGTGGGATCGTCCACGAAGACGCCGCGCCGCTCGGCCTGCTCCAGACGGAGGACCGCCGGAGGGTCCGACACCGGGGCGACGGGGATCCGCAGGAGGGCCGCCTTCTCCACGATCTCGGCGGTCTCGTGCGCCGTCGTCCATTCGTGGACGATGGCGTTCCAGTCGTCCCATCGCTCCTGGCGGGTCGTCAGCAACGCCCACGCCGGCTCCTCGAGCAGGTCCGGACGCTCGATCAGCAACAAGAAGTCGTCGAATTGCTGCCGGGTGTTGGTGTTGAACCCGACGTAGCCGTCCTTGGTGGGCTCGACGGAGGGGGTCTCCCACGAGCGGTAGGCCGGCGCATCCGAGAGGTCGGGCCGACCGCGCAGGGAGTCGTAGAGGTCGCCGAAGTTGGCGCACGTCAAGTTGGCGACCTCGCACCACGACACGTCGATCAGCTCGCCCCACCCGCTGCGACGAGATCGCCGCAGCGCGGCTAGGGCGGCGACCGCCGCGTACACGCCGGTCACCCATTCGGTCACCTGGCCGCCCGCCTGGACCGGCGGCCGGTCGAGGCGCCCCCGGAGGGCGAGCCCCCCGCTGTCCGCCTGGATCGTGAGCTCGCTCGCGGCCCTCGCGGCGTACGGGCCCTCGAGCCCGTAGGGGGAGATCGCCACCACGACCAGCTGCGGGTGGCGGCCGGCGAGGTCCGCGGGATCGCCGGCGGCGCCCTCGCGACCGACCAGGACGACGTCGGCCTCCCCGGCCACGTCCTCGACGCCGGCGCCGCCCGGCGCCACGACGACCGACCGGTGGCCGTGGTGGAGGTAGCGGAAGAGCGCTCCGTCCTCCCCTTGGGGGAGCCTGCGACTGCACGACCACCTCCGCAGGGGATCGCCACCGGGCAACTCGGCCTTGACGACCTCCGCTCCGGCGTCGCCCAACAGCTTGGCGCAGTAGCCACCGGCGACCCCCGTGGTCGCGTCCACCACCCTCACCGATGAAAGCACCCGGCCTCCGACATGGTCCCCCGCTGTTGACGTCCATAACATAGGGGCGGCACTCCCGGAGCGGCGAGGTGTGGTGTGGGCGCGTCCCCCTCAGAGCGCGTCGAAGCGCTCCCCCGGCGTGACCAGGCTCAGCATGGGCGCCACCTCGGCCCGGAACCCGTGCGGGGAGGCGGAGGCCGGGTCCCCGTCGGCGATGGCTTGCGCCTCGGCCAGGTCCTCCGCCAGCACGATCCCGATCCCGTAGGTGCCCGTGGGTTCCTGTACCGGGCCGAAGGCCAAGGCCTTGCCCTGCCGGGAGAGCTCGGACCAGTAGCCGAAGTGGGCCGTCATCGTCGCTCTCTCGCCCTCGGTCATCGTGAAGGCGAAGTCCGCACGGGGCGGGATCAGGCGGAAGAAGAACCCCCTCACGAGGGGCGGGGAGCCGGGGCCGCTTCCAGCAGGTCGGCGAAGCGTCGGAGCCCGACCTTCCACCCGCCGTCGGAGCTCACGGCGCCGCGCATCTGCTCCCAGCCGTCGCCGTGACGGTCGAGGTGGCGGTGCTCGAGGACCACCCGGGTGCGTTGCGTGCCCTCCTCGGAGAAGGAGACCTCGACCTCGCTCACCTTGTTCGGATCGGCCTCGAGCTGCCAGGACAGGCTGATGTTCCAGGAGACGACCAGCCTCCGGGGCGGTTCGTACGCGAGGACGGTCGCCCAGCGGCACTCCGACCCGTCGGTCCCCCGGTCGTAGACGTGCCCGCCCACCCGGGGCTCGAAGACCATCTCCGCCAGCTCCGCCTGGAGGATGTGGTGATCCGGAGGCCACCAGATCCCGATGTCGGCCGTGAAGAACTCGAAGGCGCGCTCGATCGGGGCGTTGACCACCACCGAGCATTCGACCGCCGTGGCCGCCGCATCACTCATCTGACTCTTCCTCTCTCTGTCGTGCTTCCCGAGCCGGACCCTGCACCCCGCTTCGTTCGACGCCGGCCTTGAAGCTGGCGAGGGCCGAACCCCAAAACCGGTCGAGGTAGTCGCGCAGCTCGGCGATCCCCTCGGGATGGAGCCGGTAGACCCGCCGGGCGCCCTGGCGCTCGTCGACGACCAGCCCCGCCTCCTTCAGCACCTTGAGGTGCTGGGAGACCGCCGGGCGGCTCACCGGGAGCCGGCCGGCCAGCTCGCCCACCGCAGAGGGGCGCTCCCCGAGCTGCTCGAAGATGGCTCGCCGCGTCGGATCCCCGAGCGCGGCAAGCGCCGTCGCCTGAGCGGATCTCGAAGCGTTCGTCATCACTTACCGTAAGTTACTACTTACCATGGGTGGGGGTCAACCTCAACCCACAGGTCGGCAGAGCGGGGGGGTCGAGCCGAGCGTCGTCGCGTCGCTACGAGGCGTCGGCTGCGGCACGGATCGTCGCGAGGTCGAGTTTCTTCATGCCGAAGACCGCCCGCATGGCCCGGTCGCGGCGCCCCTCGTCGGGATCGCACATCAGTTCGGCCAGGTCCTCGGGCACGACCTGCCACGAGACCCCGAAGCGGTCCTTGAGCCAACCGCATGGTTGCTCCTCGCCACCCTCGGACAGCCTGCTCCAGTAGTAGTCGATCTCGCCCTGGTCGACGCAGGGGATCAGGAAGGAGATGGCCTCGTCGAACGTGAACTCCGGCCCGCCGTTGATCGCGGTGAACTCCTGCCCGTCGAGCACGAATTCGACCGTGAGGACGGTGCCGGCGGGGCGAGGGCCCGACTCGGTGTAGTGGGACACCCTCCGGATCTCGGAGTTGGGGAAGACCGAGACGTAGAACGCTGCCGCCTGCTCGCTCTGCGTGTCGAACCAGAGGTTGGGCGTGATCCGGGGCATGGCGGTCTCCTTCGATGCTCGCTCGCGACTCGGGGTCTGTGACTGGTGACGCCCGGAGCACCTCGTACTCATCGCGCACCTGCCCCCGGACGGGGTGACCCAACCGAAACCCGCGTCGTCCGTGGGAAGCTACCCAGTGCGACCACAAGATGGGCGCGACGAAGGCACGAGCTCGTGTCGAGAGGGGGAGAGTGCCGTGGAAGTGAAGGGCTCCTACACCTACGACGCGCCGATCGACGCGGTGATCGCCATGCTCCGCGACAAGGATGCCACCGTTGCCATGTACGAGAGCATGCAACACCGCGACGTCCAGGTCCTCGAGTCTGCGGGGGACGACTCGTCCTTTCGGATCCGGACCTCCCAGGTCGTCGAGGCCAACGTGCCGGGGTTCGCCAAGAAGGTGATCAAGCCGGCCAACACGACGATCCAGGCCGACGAATGGCAACGGGCCGGCGACGGCTCGTGGCAGGGCTCGTTCGAGACCGAGGTCAAGGGGGCACCGCTCCGACTCTCCGGCACCATGCGCCTGGTGCCGGCCGGGGAAGGGTGCACGCACGAGGTCGCCATCACCGTGGAGGTGAAGGTCCCGCTGATCGGGGGCAAGATCGCCGATTGGGCGGGCAAGAACGAGGTCCGCAGGAGCATCGACGACCAGTTCGCCTTCAACGCCCGCTGGCTCGCGGAGCACCCGGCGAACTGAGCGCCCTGCGCTGCAGCACGAGGCTCCCGTCCCCGACGAGAGCTACTCTTGCTGCGCAGGAGAGAGAGGGGAGGCTCGATGGCGGCGGAGCAGGTCAGGCTTACCACTGGGCCCTGGATCAGCCAGCTGGATGCTCGTTTTGGCGGAGAGCCGGAGAATTTCGTGGCCAACTACGAGCAGGCGCTCAGGTCACTCGAGGGGGCGGGCCAGGGCGGGACGTCGACGCTGGTCGAGCTCGCCGCCGCACGGGTCGGGACCTCCGCGGCGCAGCACTTCGACAACGACTGGCTGCAGGGCTGGTGGCCGCGGGCGCAGCCGATCGAGCCGATCCTGCGCGCCGGGCTGATCGAGGCCATGAAGAAGGGGCTGGCGGCCCGGCTGCCGCTCAGCGCCATCTGGGTGCAGGCGGCACGAGAGAACGAGTTCGAGGTCGGCATCAGCCAGAGCGCGACGCAGATAACCCTGCTCATCATCACGCCTCCGGCACCCGTCCACAGCGGCGCTCCGCCGCTCGAGCCGGGTGACGTGACGCTGGTGTCGCGCCGGGAGGGCGAGATCGTCGTCTCGCCTTAGGCCGCCGACCCGTCGGCTCCGCTCAGCGAGAGGAGCGCTCCACCCCGTAGAGGGTCCATTCGCCGGGCACGCCCTTGAGGGACCGCGAGCCCCGGTCGGCGAAGCAGATGTCCGACCCGACGACCAGTTCCTTCACCGTGCTCGAGACGAGGACCTCTCCGGGTTCGGCGTGCGACGCCACCCGCGCGCCGATGTGCACGGCCATCCCCGCGATCCCGTCGTCGAGCACCTCGCACTCGCCAGTGTGGACGCCGACGCGGAGCCGAAGCCCGAGGGGCTCGATGGCCGAGAGGATGGCCAGGGCGCACTGGATGGCGCGCCCGGGGCCGTCGAACACGGCGAGGAAACCGTCCCCCGCCCGGTCGATCTCTGTCCCCTCGAACCGAGCCAGCTCGCGGCGGACGACGACATGGTGGCGGGAGATGAGATCCCGCCAGGCACGGTCGCCGAGATGGTCGGCCGTCTCGGTCGACCCCACCACGTCGGTGAACACGAGCGTGGCGAGCATCCGTTCCCGATACGGACCGCGTCGCACGCCGGTCAGGAACTCCTCCACCTCGTCGAGGATGACGTTGCCCTCGCCGATGAGGATCAGGTGGTCCCGGCTCGCGAACTCGACGAGCCTGGCCCCGGCGATGTGCTCGGCAAGGTACCGGCCGTGCCCGATCGGGGTGACGAGGTCCTCGATGGCGTGCATCACGAGCGTCGGCGCCGAGATGGCCGGCAGAGCCTCTCGGACGTCGACCTCGATGGCCATCCGGGAGATGGCCACTGCCTGACCCGGGCTGGCCGAGGACTGCTCGTGGCGGGCCCACGCGTCGCGCACCTCGGGGTTGGCCGCCACGCTGGGCGCGAGATAGTCGATGCTCGAGCCGGCGCCCCACGAACCCGAGTGCCGGTCCGTGCCGGTCTCGAGGAGCTCGCGCGGGAACCCCACCGGGAAGTCGTCGTCCTCGAGGAGGCGGGCCCAGGTGTTCGCGAGGACCAGGGCGCTCACCCGCTCGGGGTAGGTCGCCGCGAACAGCATGCTCACCGCGCCACCGTCGTGCGTCCCGAACAAGGCCGTCCGCTCGAGCCCCGCGGCGTCCATGACGCTGCGCAGGTCGTCCACGCGTTCCTCGAGCGTCGGCGGGCAGGCGCTCTCCACGGGATCCGAGCGCCCGCTGCCCTGCTGGTCGAAGGTCACCAGCTGGCAGAAGGTGCTCAGGCGATGAAAAAACGGTGCGGCGGCCCATTCCTCCCACGCGATCGAGCCACTCACGGTGCCGAGCACGGCGACGAGGTGGGGCGGACCCTCGCCGGCGACCTGGTAGGCGAGATGGGCCCTCCGGCCCTTGATGTAACGGGTCGCGGGCGGCCCCGCAGCGGCCCCCGTTCGCTTGGGGGACCCCGGGGTGAAGGCCGGCTTCGCCATGCGCATCCGCTCCCGGCTCAGCGGACGCCGGTCCCGGGCAGCCGGAGACAGTGTTCGCGGGATGCGACGAACGACGACTCGACCCGCATGGCGGCCCTCCTACCCCTCCTGCACGTCCTCTGCGGCCCGGAGGGCGAACCCGAGGAGCACTCCCTCCGCCACGTCAGGATCGCGCCGTTTGGGTCACCGGGCAAGCGTCGCCGGTCCCAGCGTGAGCCTGTCAGTGGCCGTGCACGACCACGCCTCGGATGTTCCTGCCCTCGAGAAGGTCGTCGACGGCGACGTTGATCTCGTCGATCGAGTAGCGGCGGGTCACGAGCTCGTCGAGCTTGAGGTGCCCGGCGCGGTAGAGGTCCACCTGGCGGAGGATGTCCACGGCCGGGTTGCACATGCCGAAGAGGCAGCCCTGGATCCGCTTCTCGTAGCCCGCCAGCATGAGCAGGCTGATCGGTATCGCCGGGGACTCCTTCATGCTGGCCATGCCCGTGACCACGATCGTGCCGCCCTTGCCGACCGCCTCGAAGGCCTGCGCCACGTGCTGGCCGGTCGGGACGTCGATGGTCACGATGGCGCTCTCGGCCCCCTGGCCGTCGGTGACCGAGCGGGCGAAGTCGGCGGCCTCGTCGATGTGGGCGAAGGTATGGGTGGCCCCGAGCTTGGCGGCCATCTCCCGCTTGAACGCTCACCGGGTCCACGGCGACCACCGACGCGGCACCGGCCAGTGCCGCCCCCTGGACCGCGTTGATGCCCACTCCACCGACCCCCATCACGATGACGGTGTCCCCCGGGCGGACGCCGGCTGCGTTGATCGCCGACCCGAACCCCGTGCCGACCCCGCACCCGAGCAGGCACACCGTCTCCAGGGGGACGTCGTCGGGAACCTTGACGAGGGAATGCTCGGGAACGACGCTCCACGCCGAGAAGGTCGAGATCAGCAGGAACTGCCGCGAGGTCGCGGCCCTGGTAGTGCATCCGGTAGGTGCCGTCCAGCTGCGGGCCGCGCTGGAGATGCGCTCCCAGGGCGCACAGGTTGGAACGCCCGGCGGCGCAGTAGCGACAGCGGCCGCAGCCCGGGATGAAGGATGCCACTACGTGGTCACCCTGGCGGATGCCGGCGACGCCCGGACCGACCTCCTCGACGATCCCGGCCCCCTCGTGACCGGCGCACATCGGCAGGACCGTGGAGTGGTCGCCGACCAGATAGTGGACGTCGCTGTGACACAGGCCGCTCGCCACCATGCGCACCAGCACCTCGTGCTCCTTGGGCGGATCGAGGTCGACGTCGCAGACCTCGTAACGACCCGGAGACTCGAACAACAGCGCGGCCCTGGATCTCACCATTCCCTCCCCGGGAGCGCACGCGCGCCGTCCCTGCCCGGGAGGATAGAAGGGCAGTGATCCCGTCGTCACCCGCAGGACGAATGGATGGCGTGGGAGCCTCGCTGCTCATCGACGCCCCGGTCTTGGACGAGACCCGGCCGGACCAAGGGAAAAATCGCGACCGGGACGCTATCTTTGAGCGGGTGAGGGGAACGGAGGAGCTCCTCGTCGCGCGCATGGCCGCAGGTGATGAGGAGGCCATCGGCGAGGTGTTCGACCGCTACGGAGGCTTCGTGTTCGGGATCGCGCGGCGGGTAGCCCGCAGCACCCCGATCGCGGAGGACGTGGTGCAGGAGGTGCTGGTCTCGCTCTGGCACCATCCCGAGCGATTCGATCCCGGACGCGGCTCGCTCCACGCCTACCTCGGCGTGCAGGCCCACCGACGAGCGGTGGACGCCTTGCGCAGCGACGGCCGCCGCAAGCTCCGTGAGGAGCAGTGCGTCGTTCCCCAGTCCACCTCCAGCCCCTACGGCGCGGACGAGATGGATGCCGCGACGGTGGCCGAGGTCGTGCGTCGCGCGCTCGCCCGCCTGCCCGACGAGCAGAGGGAGGCGGTGGAGCTGGCCTTCTGGAAGGGCCACACGTACCTCGAGGTCGCCGAGCAGCTGGGCATCCCACCGGGGACGGCCAAGTCGCGGCTGCGCCTGGCCCAGTCCAAGCTGAGGCAGTGGCTCGCACCGCTCGAGATGGAGCCGGCGTGACCGAGGAACCGATGCTTCGCGGCGACCCCATCTCCGAGCTGCGGTTCGCCCTGGCCGAGGCGGATGTGGAGGATCCCTCCGAGCGGCTGCGCCGCAGGGTCTTGGAGGCGTCGATCGAGGCGCACGCCCAGGGCCGGGGTGCACCCACCGAGCACATCGACGGGGCCGAGACGCTGCGCCGTACCGTCGTGATCCTGGAGGGATTGCTCGGCACCCTCGGAAGGGACGAGTGGTCCCGTCCGGCACTCCGCGACCTCGATGCACAGGGACTGCTCGGTCATCTCATCGGCGTCGAGACGAGCTTCCTGGCCGCCCTCGACGGTGACGCGGCGGCCGGACGGGCCGACCACGTCGAGTCGACCCAACCGTCGGCCCTGGACCAGGCCGCCAGGGACCCCTCGGAGACCCTCGAGGAGTGGCGCCGGCTCACTGCTGCGGCCCTCGAGCGCGCCGGCCGGGAGGACCCCGAGGCAGTGGTGCCCTTCTACGGCGTCGAGCTTCCCCTCGACCAGCTGCTGGTGGTGCGTGCCTTCGAGATGTGGATCCACGACGAGGACATCCGCCGGGCGACCGGCCGGCCGCTCCTCGCGCCCGACCCCGCCCGGCTCGCCAGGATGACGGATCTCGCGGTCGCCCTCCTCCCGGCGGGCATGGCCCGGGCGGACCGGGTGCGTCCCGGCCGCCGCGTCCGCCTCGTCCTCACCGGCTCGGGCGGCGGTACCTGGGACGTCAACCTGGACGGCGCCCCGGACGATCCCGCACCGGCCTCCCCGGCCTCGCCGGCCTCGCGGTGGGACTCCCGGGTGATCGTGGACTCCACCGCCTTTTGCCGGGTCGTCGGCAACCGCGAGGACCGGGCAGGAGCGGAGGCGGTGGTCGACGGAGACGACCCCCTGGCATCCGACGTGTTCGCGGGCGCCGCTGCGCTGGCCCTCGACTGACCGCCGCGGGCGTCGCCCCGCACCACGGAGCACCGCCACGAATCACCGCGACAAGGAGCAACGACCTAGACCCGGAGGAGAGCACCACCATGGCCATCGCCGTCTACTTCCACCCGAAGGGCATGACCCTTGCGCAGTTCGAAGAGATCCACCGGCGCCTCGACGAAGGCGGCGAGGGAGGGAACCCTCACCGGCTCCACCACTCCTGCTTCGGGGACGACGGGGACCTCATGGTCTACGACATCTGGGACTCCCGCGAGAGCTTCGAGGCCTTCGGCCAGGTCCTCATGCCCATCCTCGGCGAGGTCGGCGTCGACGCCGGCCAACCGGCGGTGCTGGAGATCCACAGGCTCGTCCAGACGGCCACGCCGTAGGAGCGGCGCGGCCCGTCAGTTCATGCCGTCGCGGAAGATCGCCACGAGCACGCGCATGACCAGGATCGTGCTGCAGAACAGTCCGAAATAGCCGAAGAACTCATAGAGCGACGTCCGCCCGGTGAAGACGGGGCCGCCCTTGATCCCGATCAGGATCAGGATCACCGAGATGATCCCGACGGCTCCGCCGATCGACGCAAGCAGCACCCGGTTGACGAGCTTGGTGACGGTCCGGACGTCCTCGTCGACCGAGAACAGGCTCGCCCGTGCCCGCAGGCCACCTCGCTCTGCCATCGCGGCCAGGCGGTCGATGTGGCGCGGGATCCGCCGCAGGAGAGGAGCGAGCTTGACGACCTCCTCGCGAGCGAGCCCGAGGGAGTGGCGGTGGTGGAGGCGGCGAGCGTCGAGGCGGTCGACGACTTCGTGCAACAGAGCGGGCTGATCCAGTGGAACTCGGTGCGAGTGTCCGCCGCCCAGACGCTCGCCGAGGCGCTGGGGAGCCTCGACAAGCTGCCGCCTCCGATCTACTGAGCCGTCCCCCCTCCGCCGCCGAGGAGGCAGCGGGAGGACGGATCGGAGATCGAGATACGGCTCCTCCGACGGATCAGCCGGGTCGCTCCCGTTGGTCGGCCGGGTTCCGCGCGCGGGCGGTCTCGGCCCCCGTCCGGTGCGCCGCAGCGTCGGCCACCGCGACGAGCAGGACGGCGGCGGTCCACACCACCAGCTGCCACATCAGGCTCAGGTCCTCCAGCTCGACCGCGACGATCGCGACGACCAAGAACGCGACGATCGGCGTCCAGTACAGGAGCATGGCGAACCCCGGGGGGCGCGTCACCCAACCCTCCGGGGGCCTCAGCCACCCGGCGACGGTGCCCACCGACCGGTCGATCCAACGGCTCCCCGACATCGCTCCTCCGCTCCTCCGGCCGGCGGAATCCGGCCAGGCCAACAGCCTAAGCGCCGGCTCCGGTGCCGTCGGTGTGGCAGGGGCGCCCACCCCGGCGGTGACCCGCCGGAGGCGTTTGCCCACCACCCGGGTCCGGACGATCCGCCCGTGCGGGGACTCCCCTCCCGGGGCATACTTTGCACCGGCCCTGACCCCAACGCCCGCTCATCGGGCGTGAGGACCCGAGAGGGGTCGGCGCAAGGGCAGATGGCGTCAGACAGGATCGTCGTAGTCACGTTCATCGAGCTGGTGGGGTCGTGCGCGCTCGCCAACCGCTTCCCGTCGGGGGCGGCCGACGAACTGCGGTGCCAGCAGCTGTCCACCTTGCGCGAGCTCATCGCCAACAACGGCTCGACGGTCAAGAGCTTCGGAGATGCGCTGATGACGATCTCCACGTCGATCAGCGCCTCGGTGGCCGGAGCCGTGCGGATGCAGCAGGCGATCCAGGAGAACAACGACGCCCACGGCGTAGTCGGCCTCGCCATCCCGGTCCGCATCGGCATGAGCGCCGGGGACGCCTCGGTCCACGGCGGGCACGCCAACGGCGACGTGGTCCGGGAGGCGGCCCGCCTCTGCGCCAAGGCGGACGCCGGAGAGATCCTCGTCTCCCAGGCGCTGCGAGCGGTCTACCGCCGGCGCTCCTACCGGTTCCATCGGATCGGGAACCTCGAGGTCGGACCGGGGGCGGAGCCCGTGGAGGGGTTCGCCCTCGTCTGGGATCCACCGAGCGGCCGCCAGCCCGGCCGCGGCGTGCCCCTGCAGTGGCAGCTCTCCCGGCGCCCCGAGATCGGCAAGGTCGTGGGGAGGGAACCCGAGCTCCACCGCCTTGTCTCGTCCTACGAGCGGGTCGCCGAAGGCCTCGGGCACGAGGCCGTCTTCATCTCCGGCGAGGCCGGGGCGGGCAAGACCACCCTCGCGGCGGAGCTGGCCCGCCGGGCGCACGAGCTCGGCGCGTGCGCCCTGCTCGGCCGCTTCGACGAGGCCCTGACCCTGCCCTACCGACCGTTCTTCGAGGGCCTCGACCACCTCGTCGAGCACTCGGACCCCGAGGCCCTGTGCCCCCTCATGGGGCCGGACATCGAGGAGCTGGCGACGGTCATGCCCTCGCTCCGGCGCATGGTCGATCCCTCCGCCCCCGCCAACGAGGCACACCCCGACGCACGGCGGCACCTCCGCTACGGCGGGATCGTTCGGCTGCTCGAGTCCATCTCGAGCACCACCCCCCTCGTCTTCGTCCTCGACGACATCCAGTGGGCCGACGCGGAGAGCCTCCAGCTCGTGCACCACCTGCTGCGCTCGACGTGGTCGGCGCATCTCTTCCTCGTCGGCCTGTACCGAGGAGGCGAGGTCACGAGGAGCCATCCGCTCAACCAGCTGCTCGGCGCCCTCCAACGCGAGCCCTGCGCCAACATGATGGAGCTCTGCAGCTTCGACGAGGACGACGTGCTGGCCCTCATCGAGGCGGCCACGCACCACCACGGCGACGCCGTGGCCTCGAACCTGGCGCAGCAGGTCCGCTCGCATACCGGGGGCAACCCGTTCTTCGTCACCGAGGTGGTGCGCCACCTCTTCGAATCGGGGACGGTCAACGTCGACGACGACGGTCACCTGTGGCTGCGTGGGAGGGCTGACTCGATCGCCCTCCCCGAAAGCGTGAGCCAGGTCATCAACGCCCGTGTGGCCCGCCTGGGCGACCGGGGTGCCGACGCGCTCTCCGTCGCCTCGGTCATCGGTCCCGAATTCGATCTCGCCATGCTGTCTCGCGCCTGCGAGACCTCGGAGACCGAGCTACTCGTGATCCTCGAACGGGCGGCGTCGGAGAAGCTGCTCGACGAGGTCGCCGAGCCGCCCTGGAGGTTCCGGTTCGCGAGCGAGCTCGTCCAGCACAGCCTGAGCCAGGAGCTCGGCCCGGCCCGGCGCGGCCTCGCCCACCGCAAGGTGGCGCTCGCCCTGGACGTCGACGAGGGAGCCGTCCCGAGGGAGCGAGTCGGGGAGCTCGCGATGCACTGGTCGTCGACGGGACAGCCCTCCGACCTCCCGAGGGCGATCGACCTGTGCGCCCAAGCGGGCGAGGCGGCTCTGAGCGGGCTGGCCCCCGCCGAAGCGGTGGACTGGTACGAGCGGGCCATCGACATGCACCACCGCCTGGAGGAGCCAGAGACCCGGCAGAGCATCGACCTGAGCGTGGGGCTCGGCAGAGCGCAGCGCCAAGCGGGCAAGGAGCGATTCGGGGATACCCTCTGCCGCGCCGCCCGGCTGGCCGAGGTCTCTGGCGACCACGAGCGGCTCGTCTCGGCCTCGCTCGAGGCCAGCTTCGGGGCCATCCCGGCCGACCTGTGGCGCGTCAACCCGGAAAAGGTCGACGTGCTCGAGTCGGCGCTGGCGGTTGCGCCACCCGATTCGCCGTCGAGAGCCCGCGTCCTCGCGGCGCTCTGCAACGAGCTCTCCTTCGGCAGCACGGTCGAGCACCGCCGCGAGCTCGCGGACGAGGCGCTGGCGATCGCCCGTGCCCTCGACGATCCCGCCACGTTCGTGGACGTCTCGGTCCGGCTGGCCTTCCCGCTCGACCTGCCGGAGAGTCGCGAGGAGCGTCTCGAGACGGCCGCGGAGACGCTGCAGCTCGCCGACAAGCTGGACGACCCGGTGGCGCGCTACTGGGCGTGCATGAACCACTCTTTCGTCGCGCTCCAGGTCGGACGGCGAGCCGACGCCGACATGTCGGTGAAGGCCATGGTCTCGCTCAGCGACGGGCTGGGTCAGCCCTGGCTGCGCTGGATCAGCGGCTTCCGGCAGGCCTTGAGCTCGGTGATGGACGGTGATCACGACGCCGCGGAGCGCTTCGCGATGGAGCCGCTCTGGGCGAGGCGCGCCGGGCAGACCTACCACCCCCTCACCCTCTACGGCGCACAGCTGACGTGCATCCGCTGGCAGCAGGGACGCCTGGCGGAGATCCTGCCGGCGATGATCGACGTGGCCACGGCCTTCCCGCTCCCCGTCTTCACCGCCGCCGTGGCGCTCGCGTACAGCGACCTCGACCGACCCCGCGGAGCCGAGGCGCTGCTGGACCGGGCGGCGCGTCGAGGCTTCTCGTCCATGCCTCGCGACGCCTCGTGGCTGACGGCGCTCAACTTCTACTCGGAGATCGCCGTGCGGATGAACGCCCGGTCGATCGCGGGCGAGCTCTACGAGCTGCTCCGCCCCTACCACGCCCACTACGACGCCAACATCGTCGCATCGAGCGGGCCCGTCGCGTACTTCACCGCCGGCCTGGCCACCGTTCTCGAGCGCTACCAGGAGGCCGAGGAGCTCTACCGGCTCGCGGTGGATGTGAACGCGCGCGTTGGTGCGGGCTTCATCAACGCCTGCACCGAGCTGTCGTGGGGCCAGATGTACCTGCGCCGCGGCACCGGACAGGACGCGGAGAGGGCCCGTCACCACCTGCACGAGGCGCGGGGCGCCGCGGTGCTGCGCGGCTACCCGATCATCGAGCGCCACGCCACCCGGGCACTCTCGAGCATCGACTGAGCCGCCGCACTCCGCAGAGGAGCCCGGCCCGGGACCACCGCCGGCCGGTGTACCCCCTGCCCAAGGTCGATCCCGACGACGTCCACCTGCCCGGCGCCGTGCCACCCGGTACGGTGCCGAGACCACCGTCGAAAGGAGCAAGTCGTGAGCGACCTCGTATTGATCGATGAGCCTACGGAGGGCGTCCGCCGCCTCACCCTGAACCGTCCCGAGAAGCGCAACGCCCTCAACAACCCCCTACGTGGTGCCCTGCTCGAGGCCCTCAGGGCCGGAGACGCGGACGACGCGATCCGGGTGATGATCGTGCGGGGTGCCGGACCCAGCTTCTCCGCCGGCTACGACCTCGGCGGGGGAAACGAGGGGACCGAGCTCCCGTTCTACACGCCCGGCGGCGACGGTCAGTGGCCCCGCCACGTCACCGAGGGCTGGATGAGCATCTGGGACCTGGCCAAGCCCGTCATCGCGCAGGTGCACGGCTACTGCCTGGCGGGCGGTAGCGAGCTCGCGACCGGCTGCGACCTCGTCTACATCGCCGAGGACGCCAAGATGGGCTACCCCGCCGTGCGGTTCGGCGTGCCGGACATGCACTTCCACTCCTGGTTCGTCGGGATGCGGCTGGCCATGGAGATGATGCTGACCGGGGACTCGATCAGCGGCACCGAGGCCGCGGCCCGGGGATGGGCCAACCGGGCCTTCCCCGCGGAGGAGCTCGACGGCAAGGTGGTGGAGCAGGCCGAGCGCATCGCCATGCTCCCGCCCGACCTCGTGCAGCTGAACAAGCGCGTGGTCCACCGCGGCATGGAGGTCATGGGCCTGCGGACGGCCATTCGCGTCGGCACCGAGCTCTGCGCACTGGGGACGCGCCAGGCGAGCATGGAGAGCTTCCTCGCGAACATCAACAAGGGGAGCCTGACGGCGGCCCTGACCCAACGCGACGCCCCCTTCGGCGACTACCGGACGACGGAGAGCTCATAGGGATCCCGGGGAGCTTGCCGGCGGGATCAGCCCGCGCAGACGGGCGTACAGTCGCGCGCGTGCCCAGCCCGCCGAGCAAGCCCGACCCGGGGGACGCCGTCGTCGAGGCGGCCGGCCGCGAGGTGCGGATCAGCAGTCCCGGCAAGGTGCTCTTCGACGAGCGGGGGGACACGAAGCTCGATCTGGTCCGCTACTACCAGGCGGTCGAGGCGCCCCTCATGAGGGCCATGGGGGGTCGCCCGGTCCTGCTGCAGCGGTTCCCGCACGGAGCCGGAGGGTCGTCCTTCTTCCAGAAGCGGGTCCCGGCGCAGCGACCGGAGTGGCTCGAGACGGCGATCGTGTCGACGCCGAACGGGACGACCTCGCAGGCGCTGGTGGCGCGCGACCTGGCCCACGTCCTGTGGGCGGTCAACCTGGCCTGCCTCGGCTTCCACGTCTGGCCGTCCCAAGCCGACGATCTCGAGCACGCCGATCAGCTCCGGATCGATCTCGACCCCACGCCCGGCGTGACGTTCCCGATGGTGCAGGAGGCGGCGCAGGAGACACGGCGCCTCTTGGACGAGCTCGGTGTCGTGGCGCTGCCAAAGACGACGGGCAATCGCGGCATCCACGTCTTTGCCCATCTCGAGTCGCGCTGGACGTCCTACGAGGTGCGTGCGGCGGCCGTGGCGGCGGCGAGGGAGCTCGAGCGCCGTCGTCCCGACCTGATCACGGCCGCCTGGTGGAAGGAGGAGCGGGGCAAGAGGGTGTTCGTCGACTTCAACCAGAATGCGCCGCACAAGACGATCTTCGGCGCGTGGTCGGTGCGCGCCCGCCCCGGAGCACAGGTCTCGACGCCATTTTGCTGGGACGAGCTGGCGACCGTCCGACCCGACGCCCTCACCATCGCCACCGTGCCGGATCGCGTGCGGGAACGGGGGGATCCGTGGGAGTCCATGACGGGCGAACCGCAGTCGCTCGAGCCGTTGCTCGCGCTGGCCGAGCGGGACCGCGCCGCGGGGCTGATGGATGCCCCCTGGCCGCCCGTCTACCCGAAGATGCCGGGCGAGCCGCCCCGGGTCGCTCCGAGCCGCGCCAAGAAGGCCAAGCCCTCCGAAGGTCGCGCCGTCACCTGACCGGTCGCTGCCATCGGGCGACCGGTCGCAGGGTCGCATGCAGTCGCGTCCCCTGAAGTCGCACCGTCACATGAAGGAGTCTTCGGCCGACAGCCCGAGGGCCGGATCCCCGCCGGCGATGATCGGCTGGCAGTTGCCCCACCCCTCGGCTCCCTCGAGCGGGTCGACGACGTGCACGACCGTGTCGCGGATCTGGTGGAGCCGGCGGGCGGCCTCGGGGGTGCTGCAGTCCGCGATGCGCTCCCCGTCCACGTGGAGGTCGCCTCGCCACTCGCCGTGATGATGCCCGTCCAGCCCGAAGTAGAGGCCGGCGCCCAGGTGAAAGCCCGTGTCGGACACGGCCTCGAGGGTCAGGGTCCTCGTCGTGCCGTCCGCGGTGGCCCGGATCCGACCTCCCCGGAGCCGCCGGTTGGCCCGGTCGAACTCCAACTCGGGATCGAGATCGGACCAGGGAACCAGCTGCCCTCCGGGGTGCTCGATCCCGCCCATGACCGTCTTCCGCACGAAGCCAGGGGCCTGGAGGATCTGGTAATGCATCATGAGCGCGTAGCGACTGCCGTCTCGGCGCTCCATGAGGACGGGGCACCAGATCATCCGGAAGCTCACCCCCTCGGGGATGCCACTGGGCTCGAGGTCGGTCGGCGGCACGCCGACGTCGTAGCGGACCCCCCAGGAGTGGTCGCGCGTCGAGACCCAGGAGCGGGGATCGATCTCCGTGCGGGAGCCGTCCAGCTCGACCCAACCCGACGCCACCCCCGTCTGGTGGTAGCGGACGAGGTCGGCCGAGAGCCGGAACCCGGTGCGGGTGTGGGTGCGATCCTCGAGGAACGGCGGGACGACCGAACGGAACGTCCAGTCGAAGGCGATCGGCTGGACCGCGTTGGGCTCGAGGACGAACCGGATCGCCCGCAGCGGCTCGACGACCTCGTAGCGGACGGGACCGATGACGGTGTGCTCGGGATCCGCCCCGAGCCTCCGGCTGGCACGCACCGTGACCTGCTCCACCCCTCGGGAGACGCCCGCGTACCCGTCCATGACGTTGCGGTTGGTGTACTTGCCGAGCCCGAATCCGAGCTGGAGGCTCCCGTCACGCGCCGCGGCCATGGCGCACACCTTCTCGGTCCAGGACGGGTCGCTCGCGCCGACGACGGCGAAGGTGTCGGTGATCTGGTGGCAGAAGCGCTCGTCCGCCTCGAGGAGCGGGCCGATCTCGCCGGTCACGGAGACGACCAGTGGGTGCCGTCGAGCATCCGCTCGATCAGGTCGCGGTGCATGATCGAGTCCTCGGGGTCGTCGGGCATCTCGCCCTCACCGAAGTGCACCGTGCGCCGCATGATGCGGAACATCACGATGCCGTGGCGCAGCGCCGCGTACGTCTCGAACCACTCGAGGTTGCGCAACGGCCCACCGCAGGCCGCCTCGTAGGCGGAAGCCACCTCCTCGCGGCGTAAGAAGTCCGGGAGACCGGGCAGCTCGAGGCGGTGGGCGATGCCCTCGAAGAATTGGTGCAGCACGATCATCCACCCCACGTCGAGCTCTCGGGGGCCGAGGGCGGCCATCTCCCAGTCGAGCAGGGCCGCTGGCTCGAAGCCCTGGTAGACGATGTTGCCGACCCTCGAGTCGCCCCAGCTCACCACCGTCTCGGGCTCCTCGGGCCAGTGGTCCTCCAGCCAGCGGAAGCCGCGTTCGATCAGCGGCGAGCGGACGCCGTCGGCGACCGTCCAGTCGTAGTAGGCGATCTGGTCGGCCACGTGCCGGCGCAGCGGCGTGTCACCGGCGGCGGGAAGCTGCAGGAACGCCAGCTCCTCCCCGGAGGCGACGAGGCCGTGGAGCTCGGCGAGACGAGCGACGGAGGCACGCTCGAGCCGGTTGCGCTCCTCAGGCGAGGCGTCGAAGACCCATCCGGCCATGTTGTACGAGGGGATGTCCGCGGGCACCCGCCCCTCGACGGCGTCCATCACGAAGAACGGGACGCCGAGCACGCCGGGATCCGGCTCGAACCACCGCACCGCGGGGACCGGGACGCCGCTGCGCCGCCGGACGAGGTCGAGCAGCCGGAACTGGACCGCCATGTCGTAGCGCGGGAAGACGGGGACGGCGTGCGGCGCCGGGGCCAGGCGGGCGACGAGGGACGACCGGCGGGCCGCGCCGTCCTCGGTCCAGTCCGCGTCGAAGAGCAGGGTCTCGCTCGACATCCCGCTCCCCTCGGGCCTCCGCAGCTCGGAGAGCCGCGGTGCGGCGTCCCCGGGGAGCTTCGAGGCGAGCCAGGCCTCGAGCCGCGGCCGCGTCGCCTCGACGTCGCGGACCGAGACGGTCGGGCGGGTCGCCGGGTCGTTCGCCGCCATCTCGACGCGCCGGGCCGCTACTGGTCCTCCTCGGCGTAGGCGGAGGGGACCCCGTTCAAGATCACGGTCTTGGTCTCCAGGAACGGCAGGAGACCCTCCGTGCCGCCCTCCCGGCCGAGACCCGACTGCTTGAACCCGCCGAAGGCGATCCCGAAGTCGGTGCGGAAGGCGTTGTGGCCGACGGTGCCCGCTCGCAGCTTCCCCGCGACCTCCCGGGCCCGATCGGCGTCGTTGGTGAACACCGAGGCGTTGAGCCCGTAGATGGTGTCATTGGCGAGGGCCACCGCCTGCCGCTCGTCGTCCGCCGCGATCACGCTCAGGACGGGTCCGAAGATCTCCTCCCGGGCGATGGTCGAGGAGTTGTCGACGTTGGCGAAGACCGTGGGCTCGACGTACCAACCCCGATCGAGCCCCGCGGGTCGACCGCCGCCCGCGGCGAGCGTCGCCCCCTCCTCCACGCCCTTGGCGATGTAGCCCTCGACGCGGGTGCGCTGGCGCTCCGCTGCGAGGGGACCCATCTGCGTCTGTGCGTCGAAGGGATCGCCCACCCGGACCTGCGAGAAGGTCCCCGCCAGGGCGTCGACGAGCTCGTCGTGGCGAGACCGGGTGACCACGATCCTCGTGAGCGACGAGCACACCTGCCCCGAGAGCATGCACTCGGCGCCGGCCAGCGCCGCGGCGGACGCCCCGAGGTCGGCGTCGTCGAGGATCACGGCGGCCGACTTGCCGCCGAGCTCGAGGGTGCAGCGAGCGATCCGCTCCCCGCAGAGCGAGGCGATGCGCCGCCCCGCCGCCGTGGACCCGGTGAAGGTGATCTTGTCGACGAGCGGGTCGCGCACGAGGAGCTCCGAGACCTCGCGGTCCGCCGTCACGACGTTGAGCACCCCAGGGGGAAGGCCGGCGGCCTCGGCCGCCTCGGCCACGAGGTAGCCCTCGCCCGGAGCCTCCGGGGAGGACTTGAGGACGACGGTGCAGCCGGCGATCAGCGCCGGGGCGACCTTGTAGCTGATGAGCCCGAGGGGCCCGTTCCACGGGATGATCGCCCCGACCACGCCCACGGGTTCCCGCACGAGGAGGCCGAACTCCCCGCCCAGGCTCGGCTGGGCCCTTTCCTCGAAGGGGTAGGTGTCGGCGAGCCCGGCGTAGTACTCGAACGTGCCGGCCGAACCGGCCACCGAGTGCTGGGCGATCACGTGGAGCACGCCGGACTCACGGGGCCAGATCTGGGCGAAGCGGTCGGTCCGCTCCCTCAGCCCTTCCGCCAGGGCCCGCAGGTACTCGGCCCGCTGAGCGTGCGTCATCCTCGGCCAGGGGCCCTCGTCGAACGCCTGGCGCGCCGCTCGGACCGCACGGGCCATGTCGGGCTCCATGGCCTCCGCCACCCGGAAGTAGAGCTCCTCGGTCGCCGAGTCGATGACGTCGATCATCGCCGCCGACGAGGGCTTGACCCACTCGCCGCCGATGAAGAACCGGTCGGCGTTACGGATCGGGGACGTCTTGGCATCGGTCAGGCTCATCTCGGTCTCCCCCTTTATGACGGCGGTCTCGAACGATCCGCCGAGAACCCTATGCCGTGAAGGGGTCGAGCACCCCTCGCAGCCCAGTGGGCCGGTGCGGGCCAACCGCAATCTGCTCGAGGATCCCCCACCCCGGCCGCCCGTCCATGGTCACCCGGCACACGTTCTGGATGTGCAGGTTGTGCGGGGCCATCGGGTCGACCTCGCCGAGCGACCACTCGTCGCCACCCACCTCGAGCTCGCCGTGCCACCGACCGTGGGCCCACGTCGGGTGGGAGTACCCGATCCCGCACATCTGGAACGTGTAGAGCACCTGGTAGGTGAGTTTCCGTGATGCGCCACCGAGCTCGTGGAGGGTCACGTCCGCCCGGCGGGCCCGGCGGGTACCCGGCTCCCAGTCGATCCGGAAGTCCGTCTCGCGCACCACCCGTGTGGCCTCCCCCCGATCGATCACGTCGTCGCCGGACGAGAGCACCGGTGCGATCCGGGCGTGCTGGTAGAACTTGGAGCCCTCGGCGTCGTCGAACAGCGCAAGGTAGACCGTCTCCGAGTCGAAGTGACAGGGACCCCATAGCCAGAAGATCTGCATGCCCATCCCGGCCGCCGCCGGGGCGCCTCCGGGCGGCTCGCCAACCGGGCGGATACCCCACGAGCGGTCGCGCGTGCCGCGGGCTCTCGCGGCGTCGAGCTCGATCGCCGTCCCGGCCACGATGATCGACCCCTCCCACGTCCCGTTCTGCGTGAAGCGCGTGACGTCCATCATCGGGATGCCGCCCGCGGTGCGCATCTGCCGCTCCTCCTCGCAAGCGACCGACCGGGCCCGGAAGACGAGGTCCGCCTCGACGCCGTAGTCGCCCCCGTCGACGAGCAGCCGGACGGTCTCCATGGGCTCCACCACCTCGACCCGGACGGGTCCAACCGACGTGTGCCCCCGCTCGATCGGCGCGCGCCCGCTGGCATAGACGTTGTGCTGGCGCCCGTCGTGGACGACGCTGAAGGCGGCGTCGATGACCTGCCGGTTGGGGTACAGCCCCATCGCCCCGCCAAAGAAGATCTCACCCTCCGGCAGGTAGCCGTTGAAGAAGTACCGGTCGTAGTGATTGCGGTCCGACGTCCCGGTATGGGCCACTGGCACGGGCATCTGATGGATCGGGTAGTCGTCGAATCGGCTCAGCACGGCGAGAGTCTCCCATGGATCGCTGCCGCGCTCCCTGGGCGCGCGGGCCCGCTGATCCGGGGCGCGGCCAGGCGCCGAATGGGCACTGAGGGGGCCGGCGATCCGGGCCGGCGCAGGGGAAGGGAGCGAGGAAACCGAGATGAGCGTACTGATCACCATGAAGGTGCCGGGCGACGTCGAGACGTTCCGGGCGGCGTTGAGCGAGCGCGCCGAGGAGATGGCGGGCATCGCCGAGCGGGCCAAACGGCAGGGCGCCCTGCACCATCGCTTCGGCGTCGGAGCGGACTTCGTCGTCGTCGTGGACGAGTGGGAGACGGCGGAGCAGTTCGAGAGCTTCTTCGGCACCCCCGAGCTCCAGGCCTTCGTGGCCGCGGTCGGCGGCTCGGGCGAGCCCGAGGTGTGGGTGTCCGAGGCCGTCTCGTCGGCCGACCAGTCTTAGGCCGCCTGCAATCTTCCTCTGGCGCGGCGACGCGTTCCCTTATCATCCGTGACTCGGTCCGCCCGCAACCGCGCCGGCGATCGCGCCGAAGAGCACGCATAGCGAGGAGCGCACGATGTCGCCGCTGTTCGGAAAGAGGCAGGACGAGGGGGGTGGCGCGCCGGACCAGACGGGTGCCCAGCTCCAGGCCGAGCTCGACCGGCTGAACGCGTTGCCGCTCAAGCAGCTGGCATCAGAGGTGATGGCCAAGGGCTTCGGTCCCGGCGGTCCGGGCGCCGACGACAGTGGCGTCACGACCGGCGGCCCGAACATGAGCTCGGGACCCGAGGCGTCGGACATCGCCTACGAGTTCGTCAATTACCAGGATTACTACCCGACGAAGCCGACGCCCGACGACCTGCTGTGGCGCCAGATCGTCCGCCTCGTCGCCGAGGGCCTGCAGGAGCTCGAGCACGCCTCCCTGGTGCGCGCACAGATGCACACGGACCAGAACGGCTTCGACTACGCCACGACCCGGCTCGGACGCGCCGCGCTCGCGCAAGGCGCGATCGACCGGGTCCTGGGCGGCGGCACCCTCTAGGGACGGGCTCCTCGGATCGTCGACCGTCGTCGACGCCTGGCCTCGATGTCGGCGGGAGCGCAAAGGAACAGCTGGAATCGTGTCCCGAGGCTCACGTAGCTCGAGCCGGCAGAGTCTCCTCGAGGCAGTTCTCGATCACCCAGAAAGGGGACTCTTCAACGGCCGATCCCGAGTGACCTGGGAAGAACGCTCTTCACTAACAGTCGAGTTACGTTCGGGTCGCGTATAGACCCGAGAGGACACGGATTGCGCACTGGTGGAACCACCTCCGAAAAATGGACCCAGGGCCATATGAGGAAGGCGTCGCTCGTTCTCGGAGAGGCGGCTTCAGCGCCGGGACGCACCTGGATTTGAGGAGGGCCGAGATCTGAAGGTTGACCTGTTGTTCGACTCCTTCGGCGCCACGTGGCACGACGTACGAGAGGGGGCCATCACCGCCGAGGGCGAGGGGTTCGATGGAGTGTGGTTGAACGACCACTTGGCTGGGTCGGTGCACGGACGGGACCGGGTCCTCGAGTGCTGGACGACACTCACGGCGATCGCTTCCACGGTGCCACGCATCGCCGTCGGGCCGATGGTTCTCAACGTTGCCAACCGTGATCCCGGGACCCTTGGAGTGATGGCCGCCACGCTGCAAGAAGTGAGTGAGGGCCGCCTGTTGTTGGGCCTCGGTGCCGGTGGTGGACCAGACACGCCCTACGCGTCCGAGCAGCGAGCGTTCGGTCGGTTGGTGCTCGGCGACACCGCCAGGCGGGAATCACTCGACGCGGCCGTGACCACGCTGCGGACGGTGTGGTCAGGGACTGTGGGCAATGTTGGTGGGTTCCTTCGGCCCGACCCTCCGCCGCCAATCGTTGTCGGCGGTTTTGGGCCGAAAGTGGCCGATCTGGCAGGCCGGCTGGCCGACGGCGTCCACCTGCCGGGTGGCCCAAGCCTGACGCCTCTGCTCGAGGTGGCCAGGGCAGCGCGGGTCTCCTCGGGGCGCGATCCGGCGTCTTTCGTGGTCACCGTATCCTCCGATCTGCGCGCAACTGCGCTCGAACAGCTGAAGGAACTCAAGGTCGATCGGGTCGTTGTCTTCGTCACAGCGCCCCTTGCCGATCATGTTCGCCGCCTGGCCAGCAGCCGGCGCTAACGGTTCCCATTCCGGCGTTGCGGGCGTCCTCCAGAGCCGGCAATGCCCGTGGTCAGAGGACGCTGAAGTTTGAAAGACGGCACGCACCAAGGAAGCAGGTGTCGCCCAGGTTCAGCTCGATCGGTCCGACGACACGAGCAATGGTTCAACGCGGCGGGCCGACGCGGGCGTCACCCCGTCGACGAGAAGCCGTACTGGTCGGCGCGGGTCTGCAGCCTGCGCCAGACGGCGTCGTGCTTGGCCGCCGCCGCCTGCTGGGCCGGGGTGGCCGGCCGGGCCGGCGTGATCGAGCTGGCCGGCGGGACGGACCACCGCGGAGCGGTCAGGTTGGGCGACGACCACTCGAGGACCTCGGCCAGGTTGCGCGCGGCGGCGTCCCGGGGAGTGAGCGGGGGCAGGTTCCAGCGCCACTCGATCATCTTCAAGATGGAGGTGTGGTCGTAGGTCTGGTGCGCCACGAGCTGCCGGGGTGCCATCGGGCTGATCACGAGGGTCGGGACTCGAAAGCCGCGCAGGGCGGTGACCGGGCTCACGTCCGGTGCGGTCGACGGGGGTACGTGGTCGAAGAATCCTCCCCACTCGTCGAACGTGATCACGAGCACCGTCTTGGCCCAGTTGGGGCTCGAGGTCACCGCGGCGTACACCTGACTGAGGAACGCCTCGCCGACCCGGATGTCGCCGAAGGGGTGGTCGTCGCCGGAGAGCCCCTCTTCCTCTCCGATGAAACGGGGATCGACGAAGGAGACAGCGGGCAGGCGTCCGGTCGCGCAGTCGAGGAGGAACCGGAGCAAGGTGTGCGAGATCCCCAGGTACTTGAGGCCCCAAAAGGCGGTGAAGGGAACGTCGGAGAAGTAGTACCGGTGCCCGACCCCTGCCGCCTCCAGGCGGTCCCAGATCGTGGGGAGGGCAGAGGGGAAGGGCTCGATGGTGTCGTGGAGGCGGTCGGTCTGCGCCGAGTGCATGTAGAAGCGGTTGGGGTACGTCTCGGCCATGGTCGAGGCGAAGAAGGCGTCGGTGGTCGTCCAGTAGGGCGCCGCCCGACCGAGGAAGGCGAGATCGCTCTGCTCGTAGTAGCCGATGCAAAACTCGTCGTTGGCCTGGTCGAGCAGCCACCCGTCGCATGCGCCACCGTTGAGCTCGATCCGGCCCCCCTCGTAGCTGTGGTCCGGGTCCGCGAAGCCGAGACCCTGGTACGTGGTGAGGTGGTAGGTGGGATGGAGCTCGCCAGACCGGTCCGGGTACGACAGGCCGGCCTGCTTGCCGTTGGCACCGGGCAGCCACCCCAAGAAGTGGTCGAAGGACCGGTTCTCCATCATCACGACGACGATGTGGTCGATGCCCGAGGCGCCGGGCTGGGGAAGGGCGGCGCCCCTCGGTGGAACGGCAGGTGTCACTGCGGCACCCGCGAGGCCGGCCCGTGCCATGGTGACCGCCGTCCCGGCCGCCACGCCGGCGCCGAACAGCGTGCGGCGACTGAACCGTCTCTCTCCGGAACGCTGCGGCTTCTCCGTCCGCGCCGTGTCCGGCCGCCCCACCGCCCTCGCGGTGCTCCGGTCGTCGAGGTCTTCGCCCACCAGGTCCTCCTCCTTCTCGTCCTTCTCGTCGGTCGCCCTGCCCTGCCCGTGCCACCGTCGCTGTAACACATCGCGTCTGCAAAGAAGCCTCTTGTCACCCATCTGCGCCGCACACGCGGATCCCGTCCGCGCTGGACACGGGACGATCACGCCGCCGCGCTCACTGGAGCTGCCGCTCGGCCAGCCGGGCGAAGACCCCCCTCGCCGCCATGAGCGCCCCGTACGTGCCGGACTCCACGAGTCGGCCGCCTTGGAGCACGAGGATGCGGTCGGCCCCCCGGATGGTCGACAGCCGGTGGGCGATCACCACCCGGCTCGCCCGCAGGCGAGCGAGCGCGGCCGTCACCCGGGACTGGCTCCGGTTGTCGAGGGCGCTCGTGGCCTCGTCGAAGAGAAGGATGCGGGGCTTGGCGACCACCGCTCGGGCGATGAGCAACCTTTGGCGTTGCCCGCCGGAGAAGGTGGAGGAGCCCTCGGTGACGAAGGTGTGCATCTGCATGGGCATGGCACGAATGTCCTCGGCGATGCCGGCGATCTCGGCCGCCGCCCAGGCGTCGTCCTCGGTGAGGCGGTGGTTGCCCACGATGTTCGTGAGCACGTCTCCGGGGAGCAGCCGGACGCTCTGGGTGACCACGCCGATCTGCCGGCGAACCGCCTGGAGGTCGAGGGTCGCGAGGTCGTTGCCGTCGTAGCGCACGGTGCCGACCCCTGGTCGATCGAGGCCGAGCATCAGGCGCAGGAGCGTGGACTTCCCCGAACCCGACGGGCCCACCACTCCGACGAACTCGCCCGGTGCGAGCTCCAGGGACACGTCGTCCAGCGCCTTGGGGGCGTCCTCCGCGTAACGGAGGCCCACGTGGCTGACCTCGATCGCACCGGAGAGGGCTCCGGGGTCTGCGCCCTCGGCCGAGATCTCGGCCGGCGTCCCGACCACCGGCAGCACGCTCTCCGCAAGCGGTCTCGCCTGCGCGGCGAAGACGGCCACCCCGGTCACCGCGACGGTGGCGGCGAGGACCTGACCGAACGCCGTGTTGAAGGCGATGAAGGTCGCCTGCGACACCGATCCGACCGGGAGGGTCGCGACGGCGAGGAGGATCGCGAGGATGGTCAGGGTGGTGACGCTGGCACCGACCGCGGTCACGACGGCGAAACCACGCTGGGCCGTCACGAATGCCTCCTTGACGCCGGCGAAGCGGTCCGCCCAGAGGCAGAAGGCGCGGCGCTCGGCATTGGCCACCCGGAGCTTGGCGATGCCCTCGATCAATTGGGTGGCGAGACCGAAGGTCTCCTCGCCGGCCGCCGTCATGGCCGCGAGATGGCGGGTCTGGGCGCGGCTGAACCAGGCCAGCGCGAGGGTCCCGACGACGACCACGGCGAGAGCGAACGCCGCCAACCTGGCCTGGAGGACGAAGGCCAGCGCGAGGTTGAACACGGCGACGGGGAGCACCGCGATGCAAGCGCTCGCCGATTCCGCTGCCAACTCCTCGATCTGGTCGACGGCCATGACCTTGCTCGCGATCGACCCGACGCTGTGGCGCCGGAAGAAGCCGAGTGGGAGCCGCAGGACCCGGTCCCACAGCGCCGCCTGGGCCTCGGCCCCCATCTGCCCGGTGACCCGGGCCAGGGCCTGGCGCTGCGCCACCGAGAAGGCGTAGGTGGACACCGCGAACGCCAAGAGCAGCCCGGTGAGGCCGACCAGCTCGCCGGCCTGGCGCTCGGGCACGACCGTCCCGAAGATGTACTCCGTGACGAGCGGCGGGAAGAGCGAGAGGAGTCCGAGGGCCACCCCGACGGTCACGATCCGCCGGACGTCGGGCCCGGCACCCCGGCGCGCCGACCGGTAGAGCTCGCGCAGCGACAGCGGCCCGGGCGGCAGTGGCCGGTACAGCATGACGGCCGGGGCCGCCAGCGAGGCCGCGCCGGCGGAGTCGACCGCCCGGCGAGAGGCGCCTGCGGGATCGACCATCTCGACCGTGCCGCTCCGCCCCGGAAGCAGGGCCACCGGAGTGCCGTCGAGCCGCGTGCCGACCAGGGCGCCGGCGCTCTCCCGCCACCATCGCCCACCGAGGGTCACCCGGCGCGAACGGAGGCCCGACGACCGGGCCACCGCCTCCACACGATCGAGCACGTCCCCGGACGGCCGGCCGCGCGGGAGCCGCAGCGACACGGCGAGGTACCGGGCGACCACGGCGAGGGAACGGTCCACCGGGTCGTCCGTGGCGGGCTCGGCCACCCGTCGACGGTCCGGCTCGAGCACCCGGGACAGCCGTCCCGCCGCCCGTTCGCGTTGGCGCCGTTCCTGGGCACCGCGCCGCTCCAGCCGGTCGGGAAGGTCGTCCGCCTGTGCCTCGAGTCGGGCCCCGAGCCGCCGGAGCACCGCTCGCTCGTAGCGGTCCAGTCCGCGCCAACCCTCGGCGGTCGAGAGGGCGGCGTGGCCATCCTCCGTCGCCACGACCGTCGGTCGGCGGGCGCGCACCCAGGCGGCGGGAGGCAGGGGCACGCACCCGGGCGCCGCGTCGCACAACCGAGAGCCGTCGGCCGGCTCGTCCCCGAAGAAGGCCACCGACCGGGGTCCGTCGGCGATCTCGATCCAGACGGTTCCTTGCCCACACCAGGCCAGATCCCCGGCGTCGAGCCGGGTCGGGTCTCCGGGACGGATGGCGATCCCGTCCGCCGGCCCGGGTTCTCCGACGGCGAGCGTGAGCCGCTCGATCCACGTCTCGACCGCCTCGAGTGCCCCCGGCCGGGCGAGCACCTCGGCAGGCTCGCAGCCGGCGCCGGGGTGACCGAGATCGCACGGGAGCGGCACGGCCTCGGCGGTCGCCGCCGGGTCGATCCCGACGACGACGAGAACCAGGGCCCCGGACGGCACCGGGAGCGCCCAGTCGCCCGGGGCGAGAGAGAAGAGCGGGAACCGCCGCGAGCTCGCGCGACAACCCACCGCGAACACCTGGGCGCCGCCTCCGCTGATCTGCCACGCCCGGTGGGGATCGTCCAGGACGAGGGGCACGGAACCGGAAAGGGTCCGGCGCATCCCCGTCACTCCCCGACCAGGCGTGCGTAGTGACCGCCCCGGGCGATGAGCTCGTCGTGGCGGCCCCGCTCGACCGGCCTGCCGCCTTCGAGCACGACGATCTCGTCGCAGTCGCGCACCGTCGACAGCCGGTGGGCGATGACGAGGCAGCTGCAGCCGCGGGCTCGAAGGCGGCGGTCGACCGCGGCCTCGACGAGGGGGTCCAATGCTGCGGTCGCCTCGTCGAGGATGACGAGGGCCGGGTCGGTCGACAGCGCCCTCGCGATCTCGAGTCGCTGGCGCTGGCCTCCGCTCCAGTCAGACCCCCCCTCGGCGACCATCCGTGCGTACCCCCCGGGGCGGCGCACGATGTCGTCGTGCACGGCCGCGTCGGTGGCGGCGCGAACGACCGCCTCCTCGGGGATCGTCGGGTCCCAGAGCGACAGGTTGTCGTGCACGGAGGCCTCGAAGAGCCGGATGTCTTGATCCACGAAGGAGACGGATGCGGCGACCAAACCCGCCGGCAGCTCGGCGCGGTCGACGCCGTCGAGCAGGACCTGGCCCGACCACGGACGCTCGAGGCCCGCCGCGAGGCGGGCGATGGTCGACTTGCCGCTCGCCGTCGCTCCGACGAGGGCGATCCGCTGTCCGGGCGCGACCCTGAGGGAGAAGTCCTCGATCAGGGGGGCCTCGAGCGGTTGATAGCCAAAGGTCACCCGGCGCAGCTCGAGGGCCCCGGAGAGCGACGCCGGTCGCGACCGGGGGAGAGCGGTGAGATGCGCCGGAGCGCCACCGCCATGTTCGGCGCCGAGGGGGGCGGGACGTGCGCCCGGATCGACCGGGTGCGCCAGCACGTCGTCCAGGTGGACGAGGCTGGCCGCCGCTTGGCGCACCGTCTGGGAGAAGGAGACCAGCTGTCCGAGGGGGCTCGTGAACCCGGCGACGAGGACCTGGAAAGCGACCAGGGTGCCCAGGGTGAGCGTGCCACCGACGACCTGCCAGGCACCCACGCCGATCACGGCCGCGGTGGTCATGCCCATCACGGCGACCGGGACCGCCGCGGAAACCGAAGCGAACTGCACGAGGTCACGCTCGGCATTGACGAGCTTGGCCTGCTGGCCGGCCCACCGGGAGAACAGGAGGCTCTCGTCTCCCGTCGCCTTGACGGTCTCGATCGTGGTCAGGGCCGACACCGCGGTCGCGACCATCGCACCGTGCGTCCGCACCACCCGTGCGTTGGCGTCCTGCTGGCTGCGCCCTCCCCAAAGTGCGACGACGACGTTGCCGGCGGCCAGACCTACGGCGATGATCGTGAGCTGCCAGTCGTAGACGGCCATCAGGACCACGTAGAGGACCGCCGTCACCGCGCTGAGGAGGGTGGCCGAGAGCTGGCTCGACAGGAGCCGGGCGATCTGGTCGTTGAGACCCACCCGGTTGACCACCTGGCCCGGGTAGCGCTGGGCGAAGAAGCGGACGGGCAACGCCAGCACGTGGTCGAAGAACCGGCTCGACATCGAGACCGAGAGCTTGGTGGACAGCCGCAGGAGCACCCGTTGCTGGAGCAGCGTGAACGCCAGCTGGGCAATGGCGGCCACGGCGACGACGGCGACCAGGATCCACAGCCAGGAGCGGTCGCCCTCGCCCAGGTACTGGTCGACGAAGATGCGGACCGCCGCGGGAACCGCGAGCCCGGGGACGAGCAGGCCGACCCCGGCGAGGAGGCAGAGCGTCAGTGCCGGGTGCGCGCCCGAGAGCCGATCGCGCAGCGCGTGGACCGCCGACGGCGCCCGTCCGGAGGGCTCGAAGTGCTCGCCCGGCTCGAGGGCGATGGCGACGCCGGTGAACGCCCGGTCGAACTCGGCCCAGGTCACCTGCCGGCGACCGACCGCGGGATCCTGCAGCCGGACGCCCCGCGGGGACGTGCCGGTGACCACCACGAAGTGGTTGAAGTTCCAGTAGGCGATGAGTGGCAGGGCGACGAGGTCGAGATCCGGTGGGTCGAGCCGCACCCCCTTCGCGGCGAGCCCATAGTGCCGCGCCGCCCTGGCGAGGGCGTCGGCCCGGGACCCGTCACGCGAGACGCCGCAGGCGACGCGGAGCTCCTCCAGGGGGACCCACTTGCCGTAGGTGGCGAGAACGATGCCGAGGGCCGCCGCCCCGCATTCGAGCGCCTCCATCTGCAGCACCGAGGGTGTGTCGACCCGCCGACGGCGCTGCGCCGTCGTGACGGGCTCGGCGGGGCCGACCTCCGTGGGGGGTGTCGCGGTCTCCGCAGGCGGGGCGGGGCTCACGCCGACACTCACAGCACGTCGCTGATCGGGTGGTGCGAGCCGAGCATGAAGCGGACGGACACCGGCAGGCCCGCCGGCACGCGGGCTGCCGGGCCTGTGCCCGACGCCCATGTCAGCCCGCTCGGAGAGGGTGAAGGTTCGAGGGCGACCGTCACCTCCTTGATGGGACCGAGACCGCTCAGGGCCGCCGCCACCGAGGGGTCGGCCACGAGGGCGCTGACCTGGTCGAGCGGGATCGGGTACCGGCTCACGGTCGCCACCGTGCCCTCGGCGTAGCCGAAGCGGTCGCTCAGGCCACCGCCGAACTCGACCTGGGTGGGCACGCCCGGCGCCAGCTCAGAGGCCTGCTGGGTTCCGACGAAGGCGTAGACGACCAGGGGCCGATCGGCGGGCTCGACGACCGCGAGCTCCTTGCCCGCTCCGACATAGGTGTCGGCCACGGGGCTGACCTCGACGACGACGCCGGCTCGGGGAGTGACCACTGCGTAGCTCTCCCCGCCGGTAGCGCCGAGCGGTGACGGCGTCTTCACCACCGCCAGCACCTGGCCGGCACGAACCCGGTTGCCGATCCGCAACGAGGGGGTCGGGCTCACCCGCCCGGTCACCGGCGTCTCGACCGGCAAGAGGCCCCCGAGCGGGAGGTAGCCACCCCGCCCGGTCACCGTGACCGGGACGGTGGTCACCGCCGACCAGACCACTGCGGCGGTGACCGCGAGCAGGAGCGCGACGAGGGCGGCCCATTGCAGCGGCAGCGCCGCGCGCATCACCTGGTCGAGCTGCTCGGGCGAGGCAGCCCCCGCCAGCGCCTGGCGGCGGAAGACGGTCGTGCTCATGGTCGGCGAGGTGCCGCCTGCGCCCGAACGGTCAGACGACCGGCGACTAGCCGACCGGCCGAGACATCATCGGCTCGGCCTTCGCCAGCAACGAAGAGCCGGCCCCGGCCATTCCGCCGGAGGCGCTCTTCAGGTCCTCCTCGGACAGCTCGTGAACGCCGCAGGCGGCGTCGATGTCCGGCTCGTCCTCTGCGGAGACGTCGAGGCCAGTCTCCTGCAGGAGGCGCCAGCGACTGCCGGACTCCGCCGTCGAGAGTCGCTGACGGAGGGCCTCGTCGTTCGCGAGACGCTCGCTCAGGGCTGCGGCCTTCTCCTTGTCCATGGTGGTTCCTCCTCGTGTTCCCGACCTGCTCGAGGCGCGTCGGACCGACGGGTCTGCGATGCAGGCGGCTGCGGGTCGTTGGGATGATGCCGCCCGGCCAGCCCCGAGCGGGACCGCCGAGCGAATTCATCTTATGATGAATTCGCACCCCTCCGCAAGGGTCTGTTCGCCATTCGATGAATATTTTTGACTAGGGTCTGATCCCGCCAACAGCAGTAGGGGCCAGCGGGAGGCGCAGCATCCGGGCGCTCCCGTCGACCCGCGGAAAGGAAGTGCGTCATGCCGGTAAGCCCCCGTTCGAGCAGCCGACGAGGGGGCGTAGCCCAGGGCCGGGGACAGGGCCGGGGACAGGGCCGGGGACAGGGTCGGGGACAGGGCCAGCCCCAGAGCCGGCGGCGGCGAGAGCCGGGAGACAAGGAGCAACCGGGGATCCTCGCCGAGCGCATCCTCGAGGCGGCCCGGCAGTCGTTCGCGACCGAGGGCTGGGCCGGCACCTCGATGCGGGCCGTGGCGCGGGCCGCCGACGTCGACCCCGCCCTCGTCCACTACTACTTCGCCGACAAGGAGGCCCTCCTCCAGGCGTCGCTGACCCCGCCGACCGCCTTCATCGAACAGGTGGCCGGGGCTGCGGCCACCCCGATCGATCAACGAGGCGAAGCCTGCATCCGCGCGATCGTCGCGGCGTGGCGCGACGAGCACTCGGCCACGGTGATGAGATCGCTGCTCCTCACGGCCTCGTACGTGCCCCAGGCGATGGACGTGCTGCGAACCGTGATCTCCCAGGTGCTGGTGGGAGTGACCGCCGAGGGTCTGAGCGGCGAGGATCGCGCGCTCCGGGCCACCGCCGTCACCTCGCAGATGGTGGGCCTCGCGTTGCTCCGCTACGTCTGGAAGATCGAACCCCTGGCCAGCCTTCCCGAGGACGAGCTCGTCGACCTGATCGGCCCCAACATCCAGCGCTACCTCAACCAACCCCTGGGATCGGCCGTCTCCGGCCGCACGAAGAAGCGCCCTCGGGCGAGCAGCCCCTAAGCCGACCGAGTGGCGCCGGACTCCGCCGCCGCCTTCACGGCCGCCAGGGTCCGCACGTTCTCCCGGTCAAAACTCCCCGTGATCGCCCGCCGCAGTGGCCGCGCGACGGTCGGCATGGCGATGTCGAGCACGAGCCAGCGCCCGACCTGCGTCCCGCCGTCCTCGAGCTCGAAGGAGTAGTGGATGTGGACGTCGACGGTCGCTCGGAGCTGCTTGACCGTGATGGTGTGATGGAAGTCGAGAGAACCGGGCGGCTGGAATCCGGTCACCGTCCCCCACCAGTCCTTGCCTTGCTGACCGGGCTTCCCGTCGTGGTACCGGCTTCCGCGCTGCACAGGGTAAGGCTCGACGTCGGTCGTGCCCGAGAACTGCGCCGAACCCGGAAGCCAGTCGGCGTAACGGGGAAGATCGGAGAGCAGCCCGAACAGCACCTCCGGAGGTGCGGCGACCTTCGTGGAATAGATCTTGTGCCACTGCGAGTGAGACATCGTCGATCCTCCTCGACTGCGATGGCCATCCGGCGCCAACAGCCTCTCACCGTCGAGATCGTGACCGTTCGGTCAACCCGACACGATCACGGACGGAAGCGCCACCGACCGGTCTGCTGGAAGCTCCCCCGCCCGGCCCATCCGGTCGTGCGCCAGGCCAGCACCGTCTCGGGAACCACGCACGTCAGGGGTCCGTACTCGGAGAGGTCGTAGCTCCAGTCGTACTTGCGGTCGTAGTGGGCCAACACCTCCGGATCGCTGCTCGAGCCGGCGGCCCTGCCCTCGACGATCACGACCTCGGTCCCACTGTCGAGGTGCACGGTGACCGTGGGATCGGCCGCCAGTGCCTCGGCGGTTCGCGGGGTGCCGACGCTCAAATGGAGGCGGTGCCCGCGCCACACGCCCCACACCGGACGTGGATGAGGGTGCCCGTCGGTCCGGGCCGTGACCCAGTAGGTACCGGCGGCGGACAGCCGCCCGTCCACCCACGCCCAGTCGAGCTCGGCCTTGTCGCTGGGCCGCCCGTACAGGCGGAGCGGTGCACGCTCGGGCACGCTGCCGAGGCTACCGGCGAGTCCCAACGCGAGGCGTCGTCCGGCGCTCAGTCGCGGAGGGCGACCGTGACCTCGATCTCGACCGCCCCGTTGCGAGGGAGCGCCGCCACACCGATCGCAGAACGGGTGTGCCGCCCGGCGGCCCCGAAGACGTCGGCGAGCACCGTGCTCGCACCGTCGACGACGGCTGGCTGCTCGAAGAAGTCCGGTGCCGACGAGACGAAACCCGTCACCGTGAGCACCCGGGAGATGCGGTCGAGCGAGCCGAGCGCGGCATCGAGGACGGCGAGGGCGTTGAGCGCGCACACCGCCGCCGCGGCGCGTCCCTCGTCCACGGTCACGGTGTCGCCGAGGCGGCCGAGGCAGGTCAGCACCCCGTCGACGCGGGGCAGCTGACCGGAGGTGCGGGCGATGCCGTCGTGAACCACGACCGCATCGAGCGGGTCGTGCGGCGGGTGCGGACCGTGCAGTCTGAGGCCGAGGTCGGCCAGCCGCGCCGCGATCGTTCCCTCGGTCATGGCGTCGTCGCTCCTGTCGTCCCGGCCACCGTGGCGGTGGCCGATCGTAGTTTGAGCCACCCATCGGCAGAAGTGGCCACAACGTGTCCGATTTAGGCCGGCAAGCTACCGGCAGCCATTGAAGCCAACTACGAGCCGGAGAGGATCCGCCAATGCAAGACGACGACCGCCGCCCCGCCCTCTACCAGGCGTTCGAGCACGCCGCCGAGGTCACCGAGCGCGTCGAGCCGGGCCAGCTCGGCCTGCCGACGGCGTGTCCGGACTACGACGTCGCGGCCCTGGTCGACCACCTGGTCGGCGCCGCGCATCGCACCGTCGCCCTGGGGCGAGGCGAGAACCCGACCGCCGCGGAGTTCCCGCACGTCGAGCTCGCCGCAGCCCCGCAAGAGCTCCGTCACGCCGGCGACGAGGCACGGGAGGCCTGGGCCGACGACGCGCGGCTCGAGGCGACCGTCACCATGCCGTGGGGCGAGACCTACACGGGCTCGACGCTGGTCGACATGTACCTCGCCGAGCTGACCACACACACCTGGGACCTGGCCGACGGCACGGGACAGGAGCTCTCCGACGACGATCTGGCGAGCACCGCCCTCGCGGGCGCCCGGGCCATGCTGCGCCCCGAGTACCGCAACACGATGGGGAGGGGGAATCCGTTCGGGTCCGAGCTGGCCCCGCCGCCTGGCGCGACCCCGTGGGAGGGCCTCGCCGCCTTCATGGGTCGCTCCTCGGTCCGAGCGGCACCGGCGGCGTAGGACGTCCCGGCGAGCAGGACGCCGGCCGCGGCTCCGCTCGTCGCCGGAATCTCAGGCGCCCGGAGTCTTCTCCAGGGAGTAGTCGGTCGTCTCCGCCAGGTCGGCGGCGTCCTGCATCAGGTTGAGGACGATAGGCCCGAAGGCCTGGAGCTTCGGATCGTCGCCGGCTCGTTGGAAGCCCTGCTCGAGCACCACCGCCAGCTTCCACTTGGCCAGGATGACGTAGTAGTCGAGATCGTCGACCTGGCGCCCGGACACGTCGGCGTAGTGGTCGACGACCTCCTGCTTCGACGGCATGCCGTACATGTCGGCGTAGCTTGCCCCGGACACCGAGGGGTCGTTGGTGTCTGCGGGCCATCCCTGGACCACCCATCCGAGGTCGAGCTTGGGGTCACCGACGGTGCCCATCTCCCAATCGACGATCGCGGCGAGCCGGGCCGGTGCTCCGTGCTGGAACATCACGTTGGCAAACTGGTAGTCGCCGTGCATCAGGCCGGGGATGTAGTCGATGGGACGGTGGGACCGGAGCCATGCGGAGGCGAGGTCGAACCCGGGCAGCTCCCGCTGCTGGATGCGCTGGAGGAACGCCGTCCACCGGTCGACCTGCCGGTCGTGGAACCCGGCGGGCCTGCCCAGGTCTTCGAGCCCGCGCGCCCGCCAATCCACGTTGCCGAGCAGGGCGATCCCCTCGACGAGCTGATACGAGAGGCCCTTGCGGGCCTCGAGGTCCTCGTCGAAGGGCGCCGGCCATCCGTCGGTGTTCATCGGCGACCACCCGTCCACGAAGCCCATCATGTAGAAGGAACGGCCGAGCACGGCCTTGTCGGCGCACATGGCGATGGCCGGGGTATGGGGAACGTCGGTCCCGTCGAGCGCCTCGATGATCCGCCACTCCCGCAGGATGCCCTCGTCGCGGCTCTCCGGCGCCGAGGGCGGGGGGATGCGGATGGCGCCGTGGAGGTCCCCCCTTCGGATCTCGTAGATCTCGTTCTGCGACCCGCCGGAGACGTAGGACTGGGTGATCTCCTCGCCCTTGCCCGGAAGTCCGGACTCGTCCATCCACTTTTCGAGCTGGTCGATGTCGATCACGGGTGACCCGCCCTCCCCTCCTGGTCCGGCTCAGCATCATACGGCCGTCCCGGATCACCCGGAGCTGGCTCTCCCGACCCCCGGCGTGTGCTCGGGATCGCACCGGCGAGACCAAGAGGGACAATCGCCGCGTCCACGGTGCGAGCACACGGAAGAGGCCGCCGATAGGGTGACGCCCGTAGGGAGGACGCAACCAGCTCCTGCTGCCACGGGGCTGTGCCACTGGAGATGCTGCCCGAGTCATGAAGGAATCGCGTCTCACCCGCTGGCTGCGCCCACAGAGCATCGTGGTGGCGGTCGTCGGGCTGGGCCTCACCGGCTTGCTGACGTGGGCGGCGGCCATGGCCAACGACAACGACAGCGACCGCGTCCTCCAGCTGCAGGTGCGCCAAGTGGCCTCCACGCTGAGCACGGCCCTCCCGTCGGTCGAGTCGCAGCTGGCCGACGCCTTGACCGTCGCGACGACCACCGACTCTCCTTCGGCCTTCCAGACCTTCGTGGCGGGAAAGATCCAACCCGCCGGCTATTTCGCCTCGGTCTCCCTCCTGCAGCGCACCGCCACCGGAGCGACGTTCGTCGCCTCCGAGGGGGCGGAGCCGCAACTGGTGCGCGACGGCGGCGCCGGCGCCTTCTTCGCGCACCTCCGGGTCAGCCCTCAGTTGCAGGTGACCGGGATCCTCGGCGGGTCGCCGCCCAGGATCGGTTACGCCGACGCCGCCGCGAACTCCGACGGCTACATCGTCTATGCCGAAAGCCTGCTGCCGGCCGGACGAAAGATCACGGTGCCCAAGTCGTCGCCGTTCGGCCAGCTCAACTACGCCGTCTACCTCGGCCCCCACGAGACGGAGGCCCAGCTCATCGGTGCGTCGGTGCCGACGCCCATCCAGGGCAAGAGCGCCACCGCGTCCGTCCCCTTTGGGGACACCACCATCACGGTCGTCGGGACCCCCAACGGCTCGCTGACCGGGACGCTTTCCTCCTCGCTCCCCTGGATCGTCCTCGCAGCGGGCACCGTGCTGTCGCTCGGCAGCGCCGCGACGGTCGAATACGTGGCCCGGCGGCGGCGAACCGCGGAGCGAATGGGCAAGGAGCTGACCCAGCTCTATGCCGAGCAGCGGACCATCGCCGAGACGCTGCAACAGGCGCTCCTCCCACAAACCCTTCCCGAGATCGAGGGAATCGATGTCGCCGCCCGCTACCTTCCCGGCTCGCGAGGAATGGACATCGGGGGCGACTGGTACGATTTCGTGGTGCTTGATAAAGGCAGGTTTGTCTTTATCGTCGGCGACGTCTCGGGACGCGGCGTGGCCGCGGCGGCCGTCATGGGCTCCTTGCGCTTCTCCAGCCGGGGGTTCGCGCTCGAGAACCATCCTCCCTCCGAGATCCTCACACAACTGCGCAAGACCCTGGACCTGACCGCGGACGGTCACTTCGCCACGGTGCTCTGTGGACTCGTCGACGTGCGGCGCCACGAGGTGACGCTGGCCAACGCCGGGCACCTGCCTCCCCTCCTCGTCTCCGAGGACGGGGCCGAGATCCTCGCGGTCCCTCCGGCCGCACCGATCGGGGTCGCCACCGACGACGGGGCGGATCCCCTCGTGGTCACCGTGGGTCCCGGATCCACCCTGGTCGCGTTCACCGACGGGCTGGTCGAGCGGCGGGACGAGAACCTCGACGACAGCATGAGACGTCTCGAACGCGCGGCGACCCAGCCCTCTGCCACCCTCGACGAACGGCTGGGCTCCATCGTGACCGACATGACCCTCGACGCACCGCAGGACGACGTGGCACTGATCGGCTTGCGATGGCAGGCGTAGGACCCAGGGGACCCTCGCCGATCGAGGTCGAGGTGTCCGAGGTCGGCGCGTCGCCGGTGATCCACCTCTGCGGGGAGCTCGACCTCTCCAACGTCGGGGAGGTCCAGACGACGATCGACGCGGTGGTCGGCCGCGGCCCCGAGCGGATCGTGCTCGACGTCCAGAAGCTGACGTTCATGGACAGTTCGGGCATCGCCCTCCTCATCTCCGTCGCCGAGCGCGTCCCTCGCATCGAGCTGCAGGGGCCCGCCCCCGCCATCCGCCGCCTGCTCGAGATCACCGGGCTCGCCGGCACGTTGCCGATGACCGAATGAGCACCTCACGGACCTTTCCCGCCGATCCCGCGTCGGTGCCCGCCGCCCGCCGGTTCGTCCTCGGCGCCGCGGGTCGACTGCCTCGTGAGGTCGGGGAGTCCGTGGCGCTCATGGTCTCCGAGCTCGCCACCAACGCGATCCTGCACGGGCAAACCGAATTCGAGATCGACGTCGAAGTCGAGGCGGACTCGCTGTTGGTGGCCGTGAGCGACAGGGGAAGGGGCTCCCCCGAGGTCCAGCGGCCCGCGGTGACCGAGATGCACGGGCGCGGGCTCATGATCGTCCAATCGCTGGCCGACGACTGGGGCGTAACGGCGGCGAGCGGTGGGGCCGGAAAGACCGTCTGGTTCCGCCTGCGGCTCCAACCGACCGAACCGACCGCGTCCGGCAGGGGGCGGCCGCGAGCGTGACCGCGTCGTTCGACCATGCGGCCGAGGAGTACGACGAGATCGCCATCGACTACCAGAAGCTGGAGCTCCTGCCGATCCGCCAGCATGTCGAGGTCTACTCGACGCTGCGGCTCCTGCCCGATCTCGCGGGTCTCTCGGTGGCCGACCTGGCCTGCGGGGACGGCATCTACACCCGGGCCCTCGCCCGCCGGCACCCCGCCCGTATCCTCGGCGTCGACATCTCCGCCGAGCAGATCGGCCTCGCCCGAAGAGCCGAGGGGGCGGAGCCCCTGGGGATCGAGTACCTCCCGGCAGACGTGGCCGGTCTCGAACTCGGAGAGCGATTCGACGTCGTCTGTTGCGCCTTCCTCTTCAACTATGCCCGCACGCGGGTCGAGCTCGAGACCCTCGTCGACACCGTGGCGCGCCTGGTCGTGCCCGGAGGGCTGGTCGTGGGCTGCAACGACTACCCCGAAAACCCGCCCGCCGACTACCCGCGGTATCGCCGCTACGGGTTCGTGAAGCTCGGCGCCGCGCCTCCCGGAGAGGGCGACACCATCACCTACCGGTTCTTCAATGCCGACGGGTCGGTGTTCGATCTCCACAACTACTACCTGCCGACCGGGGCCTACCGGAGCGCCTTCGCCGCCGCCGGTCTCGCGGACTTCCGCTGGATCATGCCCGAGGTCTCCGAGGGCGGACGGCGTGGCTTCCCCGTGGGGTTCTGGGACGATTACCTCGAATCGCCCCCGATCGTGAGCTTCGTCGCCCGTCGCCCGTCGACCTGACGGTGGCCGGCGGGCTGCGGGACCCACGGCGCGCCGGCTGGCGATGAGAACACGGGGCGCTCGGCGTCGTCTCTGTGTCAACGAGTGAATGCGAGACCCAGGGGAGGAAGCGATGGGCAAGGTCGTTGCGGGAATCACCGTCTCGGTGGACGGCTATGTCGCCGGCCCGGACGACGGACCCGGATGCGGGCTGGGCGTGGGCGGCGAGCGGCTGCACTACTGGGTGTTCGGCGGGCCCTGGACCTACGACTCGCCTGAGCGGGGGCAACCGACCGGCGTGGACAGGGCCTGGCTCGAGGACGTGATGGCCGCCAACGGGGCCGTGATCGCCGGACGCCGCACCTACGAGGCCGCCGGTCACTGGGGCGACGCGAACCCCTTCGGGGTGCCCCTCTTCGTAGTCACCCACCGTCCGGAGGAGGAGCCGGCCGGTGGGGAGTTCACCTTCGTTGGCGGCCTCGCACAGGCCGTCGAGCGTGCCAGGGCCGCTGCAGGGACCAAGCAGGTGCACGTGATGGGAGGGGCCGACGTGATCCGCCAGGCCTTGGCTGCGGGCTACCTCGACGAGCTCTCCGTCATCATTGCCCCCGTGGTGCTCGGAGCCGGCAAGAGGCTCTTCGAGGGGTTTGCGACCCCGGTCGAGCTCGAGCACCTCGCCGTGCGGCAATCACCGTTCGCGACCTTTGTCGACTACCGGGTCAGGACTTGACCACGTAGCTCTCGAGACCTCGCAGGATGAGGTCGACGCCGAACTCGTAACGCTCGTCCGGACCGCCGGCCAGGAGCAGGTCGACGGCGCCGCGCGTATAGGGAAACCGATCCTCGGGCAGTGACAGGACGTACTCCCGGAACATCTCGATGATCTGCTCCGGCGCCATCTCCTCCCCGGTCGGCGAGGACAAACCGAGGCTCTCCTCGAAGGCGTGGGCTCCCACGTAGAGGGCGGCCATGTCTCCGATGAAGGCGATGACGTGGTCCGGGATGCCCACCGGCTTGAGGAGGCGGAAGAGCCACTCGTTGGTCATCGCGACGGTCGGGCCCATCGGCACCCGGCCGAGGGAGAGCCGCGCCACGTCGCGGTGACTCTTCAACCGAGCGCGCATCTCGTGCATCAGATCGCTCAGCTGTTCCTTCCACCGTGAAGGGTCTGGCTCCGGGAGCACCATCTGCTCCGTCACCCTCTCGAAGACCAGCTGGATCAGCTCCTCCTTGTTGCGCACGTGCCAATAGAGGGACCCGGCCCCGGTTCCGAGCTCCTCCCCGACCCGCCGCATGGACAGGCCGTCCATCCCGTGGGCGTCGAGCACGCGGATCGCAGCGTCGACGATGGCCTCGCGGGTCAGGGGGCGCGGGGTGCGGGCGAGCTCGGCCGTTGCCAGCTCGGCCGGGGGATACCGGCGAGGTCCTGACCGGGCCGTTCGCGCGGTGGCATCGAACCTCACCCTAGCTGGGTCGAACTCCGTTCCAGCCGATCGAACGGCGTTTGACAAGCCGGGTGGAGTCGTACAGAATAGTGTTCTGTAATCAAACGTTGTTCTGTTGACCGCCCCGCCTCCCGGGCCGGTGAGCCGGCAGCGATCACCCGCAGACGGAGAGGAGTGCACCCCATGGCCGCTCTCATCGAGGCCGACGATCTCTGCAAGCGATTCGGGAAGGTAACGGCGCTCCAGGGACTGGACCTCACCGTGCAGCCCGAACAGGCCGTCGCGATTCTCGGACCGAACGGGGCGGGCAAGACCACCTTCGTGCGGATGCTGGCCACCCTGCTCGAGCCCGATACCGGCTCCCTCCGGGTCGGCGGGCACGACGTCGTGCGCAACCCCATGGCCGTCCGCCGGATGATCGGGCTCGCGGGCCAGTCGGCCGCCGTCGAGAAGATGATGACCGGTCGGGAGAACCTGACGATGGTGGCCCGCCTCTACGGACAGACGGCCCGACAGGCGAGGGCGAGCGCAGAGCGGATCCTCGAGCAGGTCCGGCTGACCGATGCCGGCGACCGGTTGGTGCGCACCTACTCGGGAGGGATGCGCCGGCGGCTCGACCTGGGCGCGAGCCTCGTGGGCTCGCCCCGGCTCCTGCTGCTCGACGAGCCCACCACGGGGCTCGATCCGGCCAGCCGGAACGAGGTGTGGGACAGCCTCCGCGCCATGGGCGACCGCGGCACGGACATCGTCCTCACCACCCAGTACCTCGACGAGGCCGACCACCTGGCGTCCTCGATCGTCATCATCAACGAGGGACGCGTGATCGCCCAGGGATCGCCCGGCGCGCTCAAGTCGGGCGTCGGCACGGACGTCATCGAGCTGCACACCGTCGACGTCCCCACCATGGCCAGGGCCGCGGAGGTCCTCTCGTCGCACGGCCTGGGCGAGCCGGCAACCGACCCGTCCACCCGTCGGTGCTCGATCGCGGCGCGCCGTGGCACGAAGCTCCTCCCGACGATCGTCCGGACGCTCGACGACGCCGGCATCGAGGTGGAGGACCTCGGTCTCCGTCGCCCGACGCTCGACGAGGTGTTCCTGGCCCTGACCGGCCACCGTGCCAGCACCGGCGCCGAGAAGCCCACGACCAGGAAGCTCAGCGACACGAAGGAGAACGACGCAGCATGACCGTCGGCATCGTTGGCAACGATCCCCCGGCCCCCGCGGTCCGCTCGGCCGTCAACGCCGGCGCCACGTACCTGACCGCCTCCCTGCAGGTCGCGGCGAGGACGCTCAAGAAGTTCGTTCGGACTCCGGCGCTCATCGTCGCCGGAACGGCACAGGGAGTCCTCTTCCTGCTCATCTTCCGTTACGTGTTCGGTGGAGCCGTGGCCCACACGGGCGGCTTGAGCTACGTCGACTTCCTGGTTCCCGGCTTCGTCGTCACCGGCGTCCTGTTCCAGGGGATGGGTGCGGCGAGCGGCGTCGCCGACGACCTCGAGGGCGGGCTCTTCGACCGCCTGAGGAGCCTGCCGATCCGATTGTTCTCCGTCGCCACCGGGCGGGCCGGCGCGGACACCACCCTCGTCGTGTGGGGCGTCGTGGTCATGACGGCGGTCGGCTTCCTCGTGGGGTTCCGGCTGCACGGCGGCGCCGGCGACGGCATCGCGGCCGCGGCGTTGACCGTCCTCTACGGATTCGCCTTCGTCTGGGTGTTCATCGCGCTCGGGCTCGTGGCCGGCAGCCCGCAGGCGGCCCAGGGCCTGTCGTTCCTCGTGTTCCCCCTCACGTTCGTCTCCAGTGCCTACGTACCGGTCGCCACCATGCCCGGGTGGATGCAGGCCATCGCCGACAACCAGCCGATGACCTACATGTGCAACACGGTGCGGATCCTCACGGGAGGACCCGCCGCAGAGCAGCTGCTCGGTCACTCCCTGTCGTACTACCTCGTTCCCTCCCTGCTCTGGACGGCCGGGATCGTGGTCGTCTTCGCGCCGCTCGCGGTGTGGAGGCTCAAGCGGTCCTGAGCGCGCTGCCGGCGACGACTCGACGGGCCCGGTCCGGGCAACACGAGAGAGGAAACACGTCGCAGAGGTACGGTGCCCGCTCACCGCCGGCCGCCTCGCCCACCTGGTTGGCCTCGGCGCTGCCGCAGTCGAGGGCTAGTTTTCGGCCTATGTCTGGCTCCCAAGAGGCGAAGGATCCCCTGCTGCGGATCGATGACGACGGCCGGGTCCGGGTGATCACCCTCGACCGGCCCGATGCCCTCAACGCGTTCAACGAGGCGCTCTACGATGCCACCACGGAGGCCCTCCGGGGCGCAGCGGCAGCGCCCGACGTCGCCGTGGTCGTGCTCACGGGCGAGGGTCGCGCCTTCTCCGCCGGGACCGATGTGCTCGAGATGGCGGCACGAACCGCGGATCCCGAGAGCTTCCGGGCAGGGATCCATGGGTTCCCCGGCCTGATCGACGAGTTGACGACCTTTCCGAAGCCCCTGGTATGCGCCGTGAACGGGCTCGCCCTCGGCATCGGCGCCACGCTGCTCGGCTACGCCGAGCTCGTCGTGATGTCGACGGAGGCACGGATCCGCTGCCCCTTCACGGATCTCGGCGTGGCGCCCGAGGCGGCCAGCTCCTATCTGTTCCCGCTGCTGCTCGGGCGCCAGCGGGCCAGCTGGCTGCTGCTCAGCTCGGAGTGGTTCTCGGCAGAGGAGTGCGAGCGCATGGGCCTCGCCTGGCGAGTGATCCCGCCGGAGGCGCTCATGGCCGAGACGCTCGCAGTGGCCCGGCAGCTCGCCGCCAAGCCGATCGCCTCGCTCATCGAGACCAAGCGCACCATGGTGGCCGCCCATCGCGACCTGATTCGAGCGGCGCGCTCGCGGGAGAACCGAGCCTTCGCCCGGCTGCTCGGCCAGCCGGCCAACCTCGAGGCCTTCGCTGCGCTCGGCGAGCGACGGGATCCGGACTTTGCGGCCGTTGACGCGAGCCACCCGGTTGACCTCGAGGTCCATCGCGCCGATTGACGGACCCGCCGGGAGGTCACATCGTTCCGCTATTGCTCGGTTTCGAGCTCCTCCAGCGCATAATGAACGGCCGCGTCGTCATCGTTTGCGGCGGCCTCGGCCAACCGGAGGAGGAGAGCGACGTCTCGTGTCGCATCATCCCTCTCGGCATCGTGTCCTTGGTCTTCGGTCGACACCGAGCGTTCCCAGGTGACGGTCCATCTGGGCGCGTTGAGGCGATCCGCAATGCGTCGTAGGCGATTGACTGGCGTCGTTGTCGGCAGTGGTCCCTTTGGCTGACAGCCCTTCGAGGCCTCGTCCGGCATCACCCGAATGGCCTACCTCACCCGGGCTCCCCGCGGCCCAGGTTCTGAAGCTCCTTCGCGAGAACTGAGTCTTCCTTCAGCATCGGGGGCCGAGAGATCGGGCCGTCTTGGTGGCCGAGGGGGTCACCGGCTCCTTCGGCCCGCCCGATCTTCACGATCCTTCGCCAAGACCGGAGGGCGGTCCACCGTCAGCCGACGAACTCCGCCAGCCAGGCGTTGAGGGGACCGGCGGCCTCGAGGCTGGCGACCACGCGGTCCCTGGCCCTCCTCGTGCCGAGCCAGGCCTCGACCGGCCAGGACTTGGACATGACGATGCCCTTGCGCTTGAGCAGCTCGATGCGAGGGTGGTCCTTGGGATATCCCTTGGGCGCCACCTTGAGGACGTCGTGGGCGCCGACCTCGTAGCCGGCCTGGCGCAGGACCGAGACGATCGACTCCAGCCTCGATCCCGAGAGATGGCCGTCGACGGCCTCGCGATAGCGCCGGAGCTGGCCCGGTTCCGGCATGTAGAGCCCGCTCCCGACGAAGAGCCCGTCGGCGGAGAGGGAGATGTACCCGCCTTGGAGGTGGGCGGCGCAGTTGGTCTTGTAGGGGGACTTGTCCTTGCTGAAACGCACGTCCCGGTAGGGACGGAAGACACGCCCGGTGCCGAAGTCGACGGCGAGCTCGGCGAGGAGCTCTTCCATCGGGCCCTTGACGCACCGTTCGTACACCGACCTGTGCTCCTGCCAGTAGGCCTTGGTGTTGTCGGTCTCGAGCTGCTCGTAGAACTCGACCGCCTCGACCGGCCACCCTCGAAATGCCATCAGCCGCACCTCCCGCCGTCGGGTCCCCCGGCACCGCCCATCGATAGCACGGCGGGTCGGTGGACGGCGGACGGAGAAGAGGCGCAGAATCGGCACGGTCGCGGCGATGAGACCCGGGCCGCGGAGACGTCGAACCTCTACACAGCACGCCGGCGGACGGCCGCCCGGAGAGCGAGGAGCGTGGCGATGAGCAGGGTGAGTACCTACCTCAACTTCATGGGACAGACCGAGGAGGCCTTTCTCTTCTACCGGTCCGTCTTCGGGACCGAGCTCGTCGCGCCCCTCACGCGGATGGGCGACATACCGAGCAGCCCCGGCGGACCCGAGCTCTCCGACGCCGAGCGGAACATGGTCGCCCACGTCGAGCTGCCGATCCTGGCCGGACACGTGCTCATGGGCACCGACATGGTGGAGTCGATGGGCCACGAGCTGAGGGTCGGCAACAACGTCACGATCAACCTGGAGCCCGACACCCGGGCAGAGACCGATCGGCTCTACGCGGAGCTGAGCGCGGGTGGCAGCGAGTCCACGGGAATGCAGGAGATGCCCTGGGCCTACTGGGGCTGCACCCTCGACCGCTTCGGCATCCGGTGGATGTTCAACTGCTACCACGCGGCGTCCTAGAGGAGCGCCTGCCGGCGGGGAGGTGCTGACAACGCCCAGCGTCAGCGCTCTTCTCATGTGGCGAGGCAGGGCCGGGATGGGGATGGAGCAGGTTCCACCCTGCGATCCACCCCGGGGTTGACGACCTCCGGCGGTCGGTTCCCGACACTGGGTGCATGACGCTCAGTGACTACGCCATCGACATCGCACTCATCGGGCTCGTCCTCCTGCAGGTACGTGGTCGGCGCCTCACCACGCACTCGCTCCTCCTGCCCATCGGCCTCGTCGCCTACGTGGCGGCCAACTATCTCCACAGCGTGCCCACGGCCGGCAACGATCTCCTTCTCGTCATCGGATGCGGTCTCGTCGGAGGGACCCTCGGCGCCCTGGCGGGACTCTTCACGGCCGTCAGGGCCGACGGCGACGGCGTGCCCTTCGCCAAGGCCGGACTGGTGGCCGCCACGTTGTGGATCCTCGGGACCGGGGGCCGCCTGGCCTTCCAGGTCTACGCCACCCACGGGGGCGGCGCCGCGGTCGAGCGCTTCAGCGCCGCTCACAGCATCACCAGCGCCGCGGCCTGGACCTCGGCGCTGATCATCATGGCCCTCTCCGAGGCCGTGATCCGCACGGGCGTGCTGTCCTGGCGGGCCGTCGGGGTCCGTCGAGGAGCGGTGGGCCTCCCGGTCGGGCTGACCCCGGCCCCCCGCCGGCCCGCGGTCGGGGCGTCGAGGTCCATCATGGAGCCGTGACCGGCTCGCCGACGACCGCCCGCCCCCCGGTCACGTGGGTCGTCCTCCCCGCCGCGGTCAACGTGGTGGGGTTGGGCCTCCTGACCTGGAGTGTCGCCGCCCAGATCGGACGGCTCGACACCGGCGGGACCCAGGTCGCCGCGTCGGTGCTCCTCGCGGCGGCGACGGGCTGCTGGATCCTCTGGGTGGCGCTCCGGGAGTACACCTCCCTGCAGCCCCCACTGGCCAGTGCTCCCCTCGCCGGGATGGCGATCGTCGGTGGCGTGCTCGTCGCCTTCGCACCGCAGGCGCTCATCTTCGTCGCGGTCGCAGCCCTCGGCGCCGCGATGCGCGGGCCGCAGTCCCTGGCGGTGGGGATCGGCGTCGTCGGCTGTGGCGCCATGTTCTCGAGCGTGGCGATCGCGGGACATTCGCTGGCGATCCCGGTCGGCGGCCTGGCCGCCGTGTTCGCAGGACTGCTCGTCGGGACCGTGCGTCAACAGGCCCTCGAGCGCTCCGAGCAACGGGCCGAGGTCGAGCTCGAGACGGCACGGGCCGAGGTCCAGCAGGCGAGGGCGCAGGTCCTCTCGGAGCGGAACCACCTGGCCCGCGAGCTGCACGACGTCCTGGCCCACACGCTCGCCGCCCTCTCCGTGCAGCTCGAGGCCCTCTCGACGGTCGCGGACGCCGAGCCAAAGGTGAGCGACGCGGTTCGGTCGCAGCTCGAGCGGACGCGACAGTTGGTGCGCGAGGGGCTCGACGAGGCGCGCGGCGCGGTGCGCGCCCTCCGCGAGGATCCCACCCCGCTCGGAGACCAGTTGGCCAAGCTCTCCCGTGAACACGATGCCCGCTTCTCGGTGACCGGTTCCCCCCGGCCCCTGCCGGCGCAGGTGGTCACCGCCGCCTACCGGGTGGTGCAGGAGGCGCTGACCAACGTGATGAAGCACGCCGCCGGGGCGCCGACCACGGTCGCCCTCCGCTTCGCCGACGGAACCGTCGCCGTCACCGTCGACAACGCCGCGGCCGCCGGTGTGCCGTCGCTCGAGGAAACGGGCGCGGGATACGGCCTGCTCGGGATCGCCGAACGGCTGGACCTCCTCGGCGGGACCCTCGAGGCGGGGCCGTCGCCGGGGGGATGGCGCGTCGCGGCGACGATCCCGGTCGCCGGAGCGCCCGGACCGGCCCACGACGGGGCGGCCGCGTGAGGGTGCTCATCGCGGACGACCAGCGCGTGATCCGGGAGGGTCTTGCCACGATCATCGCGGGCTTCCCCGACACCGAGGTAGCCGGGCTCGCCTCCGACGGCGAGGAGGCCCTCGAGCTCGTGGCGGAGCATTCGCCCGAGGTCGTGTTGATGGACCTGAGAATGCCGAGGCTCGACGGCATCGAAGCGACGCGGCGGCTCCGGGCACGGCACCCGGACGTCGCCGTGGTCGTCCTCACCACTTTTGCCGACGACGAGTCCGTCGTCGGTGCGCTCTCCGCCGGAGCATCGGGCTATCTCACCAAGGACGCGTCGCGCGACGACATACGGCGCGCGATCGAGGCGGCGGCTGCGGGTCAGTCGGTGCTCGACCCCGCGGTCCAGTCAACGCTCCTCACCGCAGCCCGGCACGGGCGCGGGCGGCCCGCCGCCCTCCCCGACGACCTCACCGACCGAGAGGCCGAGGTGTTGGCTCTCCTGGCCGCAGGGCTCACCAACACCGAGATCGCGGAGCGCCTCTACGTCGCCGAGTCGACGGTGAAGACCCACATCAACCGGATCTTCGCCAAGACCGGAAGCCGCGACCGCGCCCAGGCCGCCGTGTACGCGCACCGCCACGGACTCGACCGTGGCGGCGACGCGTACTGACCCGGCCAGAAGGCTCCCTCAGCGCGACAGGCCGACCGCCGCGGCGTGGTCGCCGGCCGTGGTGGCCACGCCCTCCAGGTGGAGCAGCGTGAGCTCGCCGACCTCGACACCCCCGCCGGCCTCGAGGATCGGGCACGCCCCGGCGAGCTCGACCGCGGCGGCCGCGTCGGGCGCGGTGATGAGCGAGTATCCGCCCAGGTCCGAGTCGCCACCGACGTTGCCGACGGTCGTGCGGCTGAAGACGGGGTTGCCGGCGTCGACGAGATGGTCGCCGAGCCCCTCGAGGTAGCGCTGCCAGCGCCCTGCGATCTCCGGGTTGCCCGGCGTGTAGCCCCTGGGGGCGCGGTACACGAGAACGAACGTCGCCATGATGGACCTCCTTGGTCGGCTCCACGGTGGAGCATCGTCACCAGTACCGACACCGCCGGGCCTCGGAATTGGTCGTGACGGGGGCCCCCTCTCGGACTCCACACCGGGGCCTTCGCGGGGAACCGTCAGATGGAGAGCAGCAACGTCTTCGCCACGGTCTCTCGGGACTCCAGGGCCTGGTGGGCCTTCGAGGCCTCCGCGAGCGAGAAGGTCTGCCCGACGAACGGCCGCAGGCGGCCGCGGCGGACCTCGTCCAGCGCGGCGCGCAGCAGCCGGGGTCGGTCTCCGGGTCCGTGCTGCAGGTCGGCGATCGTCGTGACCGCGATCCCGCGGCGTCGTGCCGCATCCGGGTCGAACGACGCAAACGAGCCACCCGCGCTGCCGTGGGCGGAGAACCACCCTTCCTCGGCGAGCAACGGGAACGCCTCCGCGCCGAGGCGGCCGCCCACGCCGTCGAGGACCGCCCAGGGGCGGCTGCCGCCGGTGGCCTCGAGCACACCGTCGGTCCATCCTGGCTGTCCGTAGTCGACGGTGGCGTGCGCCCCGGCACGGGCCACCGCGTCTCGCTTGGCCCCTCCCCTCACGGCGCCGACGACCTGCGTGCCACGGGCGACCAGGAGCTGCACCAGCAGGATGCCCATCCCGCCCGCGGCGCCCAGCACGAGGACCCACCCGCCGGACCGGACGTCCACCTGCTCGAGTATGCGCAGCGCCGTCGTGCCGTCGTGGAGGACGGCGGTGGCCGTGAGGAGCCCCACGCCCTCGGGCACGGCCGCGATGGACTCGAGATCGGCTTCGGCCTGCTCGGCATAGCCGCCGGTTCCTCCCGGGCCACCCGTGTGGGCGACCACCTGTCGACCGAGCCACCCGGAGTCGACCCCTTCGCCCACGACGACCACCTCGCCACCCACGCCGTTTCCGGGCACGTACGGCGGCCGGATGGGGAAATAGCCCCGACCCCGGCCGGACCGGATCATGGTGTCGACGAACAGGACGTCGCTCGCCGACACCGCCACGGCGACCTGTCCCGGTCCGGGCACCGGATCGGGCAGATCGCGCGGCCCCAGGACCTCGGGGCCACCGAACCTCGCCACCTCCACGGCCAGCACCGTTCAGGCCACCTCGCTCGTGCCGTCTTCTGCGGCGACGTTCCGGGCCTCGAAGCCGGGGCGGTCGGGGTCGACGTTGAAGGAGACGACCCGGCGAATATGGATCCGGATGATCTCCGGCGCCAGGTGCCCGCTCGGATCGTGAGCGGCGACGGCCGTCCGGGCGACTCCCCGGAGCTCGAGGAAGTGGGCACCGGCCATGGTCGGCTCCGTCACCTCGTCGACGACGAACGCCACCTTGGGGTTGGTGGTGACATTGCGGTACTTCGCGCTCTGTCCCATGTTGAACCCGGCGACGTCGATGGCACCGAGCTCGGGCCGGTAGGTGAACCCGACGGGCTTGACCTGCGGCGTGCCGTCGCTTCCCACAGTGGCCAGGTGCCCGCGGGCCTGCCGGGTCAAGAACCGCTCTTGCGCTGGGGTGAGGATCATGTGTGCCACGTTAGAACCTCAGGTATTCTTGAGGTCAAGACCCATGTCCAGATCACATCCCTCGGGCGAGCTCACCGTCGGCCAGGTCGCGCAACGCAGCGGCGTCAGCGTCTCGGCCCTGCACTTCTACGAGGCAGAGGGCCTGATCCACAGCAGGCGGACGACGGGAAACCAGCGCCGCTACCCGCGAGAGGTCCTCCGCCGGGTGGCCTTCATCCGCGCGTCGCAGAGCGTGGGCATCTCCCTGCGACGCATCCGGGCTGCGCTCGACCGGCTGCCCGACGGCCGGACCCCGAGCCGGCGCGACTGGGAGCGCCTGTCGGCGGCGTGGCGGGACGACCTCGACGACCGGATCCAACGCCTGCAGCATCTGCGGGACCGGCTGACCGGGTGCATCGGCTGCGGCTGCCTCTCCCTCGGACTCTGCAAGCTCATCAATCCCGGTGACGTCCTGGGCGAGCAGGGGCCGGGGCCGCGCAACCTCTGACGAGGCGCAACCTCTGACGGGGGGCCGGGTCAGATCACCGGACAGTTGCCCCCGTCGACGACGTACTCGGCGCCGGTCAGGTAGGAGGCATCGTCGGATGCGAGGAACGTGACCAACCGGGCGACCTCGTCGGGGAGGCCCGGACGTCCGAGGGGGACACCCCCGATGGCGGAGATGAGGAGCTGCACCGCCTCCTCGCGGGTGACCCCTTCCGCGAGCGTGATCCCCTCGAGCCTCGACTCGGCGCCACTCGTTTCGATGAACCCTGGCGTCACCGTGTTGACGCGCACGCCGTAGGGAGCGACCTCCGTGGCGAGGACCTTGCTGTAGGACACGAGTGCCGCCTTGGACGGGCCGTAGGCGGGGGACGACGGGTTTGGACGCTTCCACTGCAGGGAGGACACGTGGATGACCGACCCCTCGCCCTGCTCCGTCATCGACGGGACGAGAAGGCGATCGAGTCGCACGGCCGAGAGCAGGTTCAGGCTCAGCGCGGCCATCCAGTCCGCATCGTCGAGGGCGAAGGTGCCGCCGGGCTTGGCCAGCGAGGATCCCGCGCAATGCACGATGACGTCGATCCCACCGAGAACCTCGCGGACCGCGTCGGCGACGGCCCGGGAGCCCTCCAGCGTGGAGACGTCCGCCCGGACCGACCGATCGTCGCGGCCTCCCGGCCTCCCTCGTGCGGCGGCGAGAACCCGAGCACCGTACGCTTCCATCCGGGCGACGACCGAGGCACCGATCCCGCGTGTCCCGCCGGTCACCAGGACTCGCTTGCCCTCGTACCACGCGCGGCGTTCCGCCTCTCGTCCGTCCACCTGTCCTCGCCGGGGTCCTCGAGCGTCGGCCATCCCATGAGTCTCCGACCTCCCCCAAGGGGAGGAGCAAGCCCCGTTCGTAGGGGGGGCGACGCTTCCGCCCGATCCGTCAGCGGTCGTACAGGGTGACGGCGAACCTCGACCCCCGACCCACCTCGCTCTGCACGGTGATGGCGCCGTGATGGAGGGCGGCCACCGCCTGGGCAATGACGAGACCGAGCCCGGAGCCCTGCGTCTGCTGACCGCGGGCGTTGGGCGCACGCCGGGACCGGCGTACTTGAGCGCGTTGGAGACCAGGTTGTCGACCAGCTGGCGAACCATGCTCGCAGGTGCCCGGCAACTCGTCATCCACCACCGGTACGGTGGCCACGATGACGGATCTCGGCTCGCCCCGCGTGCGGCGTGCTGGCCCCGAGGACCTCGGCGCGCCGGGACGCCTGCTCCACGACTTCAACCGGGAGTTCGAAGAGCCCACGCCCACCCCGGCTGTCCTGACCGCCCGACTGGGACAGCTTCTCGAGCACGGCGACACCGAGGTGCTCGTCGTCGACGACGGGCCCGACGGCCCTCACGGCCTGGCCGTGCTCCGCTTCCGCCTGGCCCTGTGGACCGATGGCCTCGAGTGCTACCTGGCGGAGCTCTACGTGGTGCCCTCCCGGCGAGGCCGGGGGCTGGGGCGCGCCCTCGTGGAGGAGGCGCTCGGTGAGGCCAGGCGACGGGGCGCCGACACGATGGACATCGGCGTCGACGAGCCCGACCGCGCCGCCCGGCAGCTCTACGAGAGCCTCGGCTTCACCAACCGGTCCCGCGGAGACGAGGGCCCGCTCATGTACGTCTACGAGCGAGACCTCTGAGGGCGGGTCCACCGGGGCCCCGACGGACCACTCCTCACCGTACGATGCGGCCATGTCGCCCCCGGCCGAAGACGCCGTGTCGCCGGCCGGGGATGCCGTGCTGTGCGAGGACCAGGGCCAGGTCCGGATCGTCACGCTGAATCGGCCCGGGCGACGCAATGCCTTCACCGCCGATTCCTACCGGCTCCTCGCACGGCTCCTGGCCGAGGCCGACCGGGACCCCGACGTCGGGGCGGTCTTGCTCTGCGGCTCCGGGCCGGCCTTCTCGAGCGGCGTCGATCTCGCCGCCCTGAGCGAGGGACCCGAAGCGGGCGCGGCCCTGGCCGAGACGTTCGACCAGCTCATCGCCGCACTGTCGTCGCTCGGCAGGCCGCTCCTGGCCGCGGTCCACGGTCCCGCGGTCGGGTTCGGAGCCACGGTCCTCCTGCACTGCGACCTCGTTATCGTGTCCGACGACGCCCGGCTGCGCTTTCCGTTCACCACTCTCGGCACGGCGCCCGAGGCCGCGAGCAGCGTCCTGCTGCCGGCGATGGTCGGGGGCCAGCGCGCCGCCGAGCTGCTGTACACCTCCCGCTGGGTGGGCGCCGAGGAGGCCGTCGCGATGGGCCTGGCCCTGCGCTCCTGCACTCGAGAGATCCTGCTCGCAGAGGCGCTCGGGCTGGCGGAGGCCGTGGCGGCCCAGCCGCGGGCGGCGGTGGCCGCGGCAAAGCGGTTGCTGCGCGCCGGCCGCACCGACCTGGTCCGGACCGCACTCGAGCGGGAGCGGGCCGAGGCGCACCGGCTGGCCGAGGAGCTCGGTCACCTCGGGTCACCCGGCCAGCCCGGGGCTGGCGGTCCCGGTCGCCCGTTGCAATGATCTGCCTCTCGTTGACGCAACGCGAAGCAACCGAAGGGAGCACCCCATGATCGACCTTCCCCAGCTCTTCCGCCTCGACGGCCAGGCGGCGGTCGTCACGGGGGCGGCGAGCGGCATCGGCGAGGCGACCGCCCAGGTGTTGGCTGCGGCCGGAGCGGCGGTCGTCGTCGGTGACATCGACGAGGAGGGCGCCACCCGTGTGGCGGCCAGCATCTCCGCGGAGGGGGGCTCGGCCGTGGCGCGTCGAGCCGACACCTCTCGGCGGGCGGACGTCGACGCCCTGGTCGAGCTCGCCGTCAACGGGAGCGGTCGACTGGACATCATCTGCAACGTGGCGGGTGTCGGCTTCTCCAAGCCGGTGATGGAGACCTCCGAGGCCGACTTCGACCGGCTCATCGGGATCAACCTCAAAGGGGTCCTGTTCGGATGCCAGGCCGCCCTCGGCGTCATGATCCCGCAGGGTTCCGGCAGCATCGTCAACGTCGCCTCGACCGTGATCGACACGCCCTTCCCGACCCAGGCGCTCTACGGCATGAGCAAGTCGGGCGTCGCCTTCCTGACGAGGGTCCTGGCCGCGGAGGTGGGCCCCCTCGGAATCCGGGTCAACGCCCTCGCGCCCGGAGCGACGCCGACCAACTTCGCCTCCTTCCGGTACGCGGAGGGCAAGATCGACCCCGATCAGGAGGCGGCCTTCCAGGAGACCATGAAGGCGACGACGCCGCTCGGCTTCCTCGGCGAGGCCCTGGACCAGGCCCTCATGACCCTCTTCCTCGTCTCCCCCGCGGGTCGTTGGGCGACCGGGAACGTCTGGCGGGTCAACGGAGGGCAGTCCCGGCCCTGACCCGCGTCTGCTCAGCGCGGCCGGTCGGCGGCGACCTTCTCGAGGATGGCCCGCAGGACCTGGAGATCCTCGGCGGGGAGGGCGCCCAGCCCCGGTGGGGGCCTACCGAGGATCGCCTCGGCCCGTCGAGCCAGCTGCTTGCCCTTGGCGGTCACCTCGACGACCTTGGTCCGCCGGTCGCCCTCGTGACGCCGCCGGCGCACGAGCCCCTGCGCCTCGAGGTCGTCGACGATCACGGTGGCGTAAGGGGCGTCCGTGCTCAGCGCAGCGGCGAGCTCTCCCATGGACATCGGGGTTCGGGCGAGCCGGCGGATCGCCCGGACGCGTCCGAAGCTGAGCCCGACCGCCTCGGAGACCTCCCGCCGGCACTCGTTGTCGAGTACCAGGTCCCGAAAGATCGACCACGCGATACGGGCGTCGTCCGGCACGCCGTCCACCCCTGTGGCGGGGACGGGGCGCGCACCGGTGCCGTCCTCGGTCGTCAACGCGCCGGCTCCCGCTCCAGGAGGACCTCGGGGTTGAGCTGTTCCGCCGTGCGCCGGGCGGACTCGCGGGCTCGCCGCGAGGTGGACACGAGGCCGAGGACCAGCACCACGAGGCCGCATCCCGCCAGGGTCCACCAGCCGGCGTGGCTCGCCGACGCCAGGTCGGCGTGCACCGAGCCGCTGAGGTGGCTCGTGACGAGTGCCCCGACGACGGCCACGCCCAGAGTCTGCCCGACCTGCCGGGAGGTCGAGGCGACGGCGGAGGCGACGCCCGCCTGGGCGCGGGGCATCCCCGACACCGCGGCGTTGGTGATGGGTGCGTTGACCAGCCCGAAGCCGATGCCGAAGACCACGTAGGCCGCGAAGAGCCACGTGAAGGGGGTCACCGCGTCGACGGCCACCAGCATGGCGCAGGCCGACGCCAGGGCGATCCCCGAGACGACGAGGGGCAGGCGCGCGCCGCGGTGGCCGACGATCCGGCCCGACAGCGGCGATGCCACCATCGTCATGATGGCCATCGGCAGGGTATCGAGCCCGGCGCGCAGGGGCGAGAGACCGCGCACCTCCTGGAGGTAGAGCGTGTTCAAGAAGAGGAACCCGCCGAGCGCAGCGAACGCCGCGACCGCGGTGACCGTGGCCGACGCGAAGGGGATCGACCGGAAGAACCGCAGGTCGATCAGTGGCTCCTCACGCCGCGGCTCGTAGAGGAGGAAGCCGACGAGGGCCGCCAGCGCCACGGCGAAGGCGACGAGGATCTGCGGGGAGGTCCAACCTCGGCTCGGCGCCTCGATGATGCCGTAGGTGAGGGTGGCCAGGAACGCGATCATCAGCAGCTGGCCGACCAGGTCGAAGCGCCGTGCCCTCGGCGCCTTGGACTCCGGGATGTAGCGCAGGGCCAGGACGATCGCGACCACCCCGACGGGAATGTTGATCCAGAAGATCGACTGCCATCCTGCGCTCGAAACGAGGAGCCCGCCCACCACGGGCCCGAGCGCCATCGAGATGCCGACGACGGCGCCCCATACGCCCACTGCCTGGGCACGCTCTCGCGGCTCGGTGAAGGTGTTGGTGATGATCGACATGGCCACGGGGTTGAGCATCGAGCCGCCGACGGCCTGCAGCATCCGGAACACCACGAGCAGGCCGAGGCTCGGGGCGAGGCTGCACAGGAGGGAGCCCACCGAGAAGACCGTGAGCCCGATCACGAAGGTGCGCCGGCGCCCGAGCCGGTCCGCCGTCGAGCCCGACAGCATGAGCAGGCTCGCGAGCACCAGCGTGTACGCGTCGACCGTCCACTGCAGCCCCGACACCGTGGCGTGCAGCTCGCGCCCGATCGACGGGAGGGCGACGTTGACGATGGTGACGTCCAGCCCCACGATCAGCAGGCTCATGGAGCAGATGAGGAGGATCCCGATCCGCCGGTTCCGGCTGAGCTCGTGAATGGCCGGGGCTCCCGCTCCGGCGGGCGTGACAGATACTTGTGATGACATAACTAAATTCGAGACTAGCGGGATGCCGCCCGCACGCGACCGTGGGGCGCGCTACCACGGCACCGTGCCCTGCTCGTCGACGAAGGTGCCCGTCGGCTCGTCCGGCCCGATGGTTGCCATGGCCACGATGATCCCGGCACCCTGTTCCACCGTCTTGGTGCCCCGATGGTCGTTGAGGTCGGTCGCCGTGTACCCAGGATCCACGGCGTTGACCCGGTAGCGGGGCAGCGCCTTCGCGTACTGCGAGGTGAGCATGTTGACGGCCGCCTTGGACGACGGGTAGGCGAGCGTGGTGAAGCTCGACTCGAAGCGCCCGGCGTCCGTGGTGACGGCCAACGACCCGAGCCCGCTCGAGACGTTGACGATGACCGGAGCCTCGCTCTCGTCGAGCAGTGGAAGCATGGCGTGGGTGACCCGGACCACGCCGAGGACGTTGACCCGGTACACGGCGAGCAGGTCGTCTGCGGTGGTTTCCACTGCCGGCTGAGAGCCGCCGCGCACCCCGGCGTTGTTGACCAGCACGTCCAGCCGGCCGGAGCGCTGCCGGAGCTCGGCTGCGGCCGCCGCGACCGAAACCTCGTCGGTCACGTCGAGCGCCACGAAACGGCCGCCGACGGCACGCGCCGCCTCCTCCCCCCGCTCCCGGTCCCGCGCCCCCAGGTAGACGGTGTGGCCGAGTGCGGCGAGCCGGCGGGCCGTCTCCCGTCCCAGCCCCTTGTTGGATCCGGTGATCAGCGTCGTGGTCATGGCGTCCACCCTCGCAGGGCGACCCTGCCCCCACCAGGTCCGGTCGGTCGGTAGGACTGCCAGTACCACCCAACGCGACATGGTGGAGGCGGCGGCGCGACACACTGGAGCGGTGGCCGTGACGGACAACGAGCTGGGGTCCTGCCTCCGCGAGTGGCGCTCCCGCGTGACTCCGGCCTCGTGCGGCCTGCCGGCGCACGGCCAGCGGCGGACGAACGGGCTACGACGGGAGGAGCTGGCGGGACTCGCAGGCCTGTCGGTCGACTACCTCGTCCGGCTGGAGCAGGGCAGGGCCACCAACCCCTCGGTCGAGGTCCTGGGCAGTCTGGCGCGGGGACTGCGCCTGAGCGACCAGGAGCGTGACCACCTGTACCGGCTGGCCGGGAAGACGGCACCCCGCCCGGCGTGTCTGGTCGCCATCCTGACACCGAGCGTGCGTCGCCTCCTCGAGCGGCTCGACGACGTTGCGGTGGGCGTCTTCGACCCCGCCTGGACCATGCTCACCTGCAACCGCACGTGGGCGGCCCTCATGGGGGAGCCCGCCTCGCTCGCCGGGCGGGACCGCAACGTGCTGTGGCGTCACTTCTCCGGCCAACAGGGGCGGGTCGTCAGGACCGAGGAACAGACTGCGGCGTGGGAGCGGTCGATGGTTGCCCACCTCAGGATCGTCGCCGGCCGCTACCCCGACGACTGCGGGGTCCGCCAGCTCGTCGACGACCTCCACGGGGTCAGCCCGCGGTTCACCGAGGCCTGGCAACGCCGGGACGTCGCCGCACACCACGGCGACCGCAAGACCATCGACCATCCCGAGGTCGGTCGGCTCACTGTCGACTGCGACGTCCTGACCGTCGAGGGCAGCGAGGTCCGCCTCGTCGTCCACACGGCGCGCCCCGGCACCGTCGACGCGGAGAGATTCGGCCTCGTCCGGACCCTCGGCCTGCGCGACGCCGACTCCGACCTCGCTCGGCCTCTGCGTCTGGGTCTACGTCTGCGGGGCGATCAGACCCGGCCCGCTGAGCCCTTGGGGGCGCGCACCTGACGGACCGACGCCGACTATCCACAGTTGGCGCCCACGGTCGGCGTCCGTGCGTCTCAGCCCTCTTGGAGCTGCCCCGCCAGCCGTCTCGCGTGGTCGTGGAGCTTCTTGCTCTCCTTGCCCGGCGCCACCTCCTCGAGGATCGCGGCCAGCCCTGCAACCACCTCGGCCAACTCCCCCAGCTCCTTGCTCGGCTCGAGCGTCTGAATCTTGGAGAAGGGGAGGGCGACGTTGATCCGGTTGGTGGGGGCCACCACGTCTGGGGCGCCCCGGATCCTCCGGGGCGCTTCTCCGGGGTGCTCAGCGGTCATGGTCTCTCCCTTTCCCGTTTCGTATTGCCACCATTCTCCCGGCGGGCGGGCACGCCGCGCTCGTCTGCCGTTGCCGGGGTGGGCGCGTCACTCGTTCGAGTGAATGTGCGTGCCTTCCCTGGCCCTCTCAGCGGGGGTCTCGCGCCGCCGTAACGGCGAGCGTGGCATGGCGCATCGTGAACGCCCCGCCAACGTCGTCGACAACTCGCACCCACGTTGGTCGGCGCCGTGCACCTCGTCTTCACGGACCGGGAGGGCGACCCGCCGGGCCGGAAAGCCGTCCGCCACATCGTCGGCACGATCCTCTCCGGCGTCGTGGGCGCAACGCGAACGTAGGCGGCTCCGGGGTCAGGCGTCCCGGCGGACCAGGAGCACCCCCCCGATGATCAGCAGCGCAGCGGCATACCCACAGAGCAACGCGAAGCTGGCCCACGGACCGAACGGATCGGACCCGTGGTAGTTGACGCTCAGCATCACGGTGCCGATGTCCGCCGGCAGGAACCGGTCGATGTCGCTCGAGAACGACGACGGCAGGACGTCGGCGATGATCGGCAGGATCAGCAGAACGGCCACGTAGGTGCTGATGGCCGCCGCCGTATGCCGGAGAATCCACGCCAGGCCGAGCGCCATCAGCCCGAGGGCCGTGAGATAGAGACCGCCGCTCACGACCGCACGCACCACCGTCGGGTCCGAGAGCGAGGCCGTCGGCGTCTTCCCGGACAAAATGCCCTGGCCCACGACGAAGGCCACGAAGGACACCGCCTCGCCCACCACGAAGATGACGGCACCGAACAGCGCCGCCTTCGCCACCAGCACGAGCGGGCGCCTCGGCACCGCGGAGAAGGTGGCGCGGATCGTCCCGGTGCTGTACTCCGCGCTGACGACGAGGACCCCCAGTACGCCGACGGCGAGCTGGGCGAAGAGGAGCCCCGACAGGCTCGAGCGGGTGGGATCGAAGAGGGTCTGGGCGTGCAGGGACCGGGTGGCGAACCGGGCCGCCTGGGCGGAGGTCACGATCGCGCCGATGCCCACGCCGGTCGCCGCGGTGATGATCAGGGTCCAGACGGTCGACCGGACCGAGACGAACTTGGTCCACTCCGACGACAGGACGGCGCCCAACCCGTAGCGGCCGGTCGGCATCACTTCCGCCTCATCGGGTTGGATCAGCTGTTGGGTCATGGCCCCTCCTCGCCTTCCGGGACGGCAGCCCCGTCGCCGGGCACCCCGGGGCTCCCGGAGCCCGGCCCGTCGTCCCGGACGCCACCAAACTCGAGGTGGGCTTCGGTGGATTCCATGAAGGCCTCCTCCAACGAGGCCGACTGCGGCGCCAGCTCCTGGAGCATGATCGAGTGCCGCCACGCGGTCTCCCCGATCGCGTCTTGGCTCACCCCCCGCACCGAGATGGACCGGTCCTCCTCGGATGCGACCGAGGCCCCGGCCTCCTCGAGCGCCAGGCGGAGGTCGTCGACCTGCGGGGACCGCACCCGGACGTAGCCCGTGGCGTAACGGGAGGTGAACTCGGCAACGGGCATCTGGGCGATGAGCCGGCCCTTGCCGATCACCACCAGCTCGTCCGCGGTCCTCGCCATCTCGCTCATGAGATGGCTCGAGACGAACACCGACCGTCCCTCGGAGGCCAGATGGCGCAGGAGCTGGCGCACCCACCGGATGCCGTCGGTGTCCAGCCCGTTGACGGGCTCGTCGAACATGACAACACCGGGGTTGCCGAGCATCGCCGCCGCGATGCCCAGACGCTGACCCATGCCCAACGAGAACTCGCCCACCCGCTTGCCCGCGACCGAGGAGAGTCCGACCATGTCGAGCATCTCCTCGACGCGCCGGCGCGGGATGCGGTTCGCCTTTGCGAGCATCGAGAGGTGCGCGAACGCGCTCCGGCCCGGATGGGTGGCCTTGGCCTCGAGTAGGGCGCCCACTTCCCGCAAGGGCCAGGCGAGCTCGTGGTACGGGCGACCGTTTACGGTGACCGAGCCGGCGTCGGGACGGTCGAGTCCCATGACGATCCGCATGGTGGTCGACTTGCCGGCGCCGTTGGGCCCGAGGAAGCCGGTGACCCTGCCGGGAGTGACCTCGAAGGTCAGGTCGTCTACGGCCACCTTCTCGCCGTAGCGCTTGGTCAGGTTCGTCGCGGCGATGCCGCTCGCCCGCTTTCCCTTGCCGTCCCGCCACGTCCGGGTCGGCGCTGTCCGGACCGGCGACCCGCTCGGCGCGGGCTCTGGCGTCCGAGCTGCTGGCTCGGGCGGCCTTGGTGTGGGCTCGGGCGGCCGTGGTGTGGGCTCGGGCGGCCGCGGCGTGAGGTCGTGGGCAGACCCGGCGTCCTCGCGGTGTCGCCGGGCACGCCGGACCAGTAGGACGATCGCCACGGCGATCGCCACGACGACGACAACCAGGATGATGATGCGGAGCCCGTGGTGGCCGCCGTGGCCCCCGAAGAGCCGGGCGCCGACGGCAGACGTGGAGCCGAGTACCTGCTGGGTCATCGCACCCATCGCGTCAACCTCGCCCTTCCCTCGAGAACCCGGCCACGTTGTTGGCGGTCGAGGAGACCTGGGTGGCCTGGATCCCCACCGGGACCGGGCGGGTCTCCGCGCCTGGCCCGGAGGCCCTCCCGAGCTGCCCGTTCCGGTTGTCGCCCCAGGACCAGAGGTGGCCGAATCGGTCGATGCCGTAGGACGAATAGCCGCCCGACACGACCTCGACGAAGCTCGTGCCGGACGGGACGTCGACCGGGACGGGGACGTCCGAGCTGATCCTGGTGCCGTCGCCCAGCTGTCCACGCGTGTTGTCGCCCCAGGCCCATACCGATCCATTCTCCAGGATGGCCACCGACTGGCCGTTGGCCGGCCCACTGCCTCCCTGGAAGACCTGCCGCACGACATCGGGCAGCCGAACCTGCACGGGGACGGCGCTGTCCGTCGTCGTACCGTCGCCGAGCTGCCCGGCGGCGTTGTATCCCCAGTTCCAGTAGTTGCCATCACGGAGCAGCGCGCCGGAGCCCTCCCAGGAGGAGGTCAGCGCCAGGACCTTCGTCGCCGGCAGTCCCACCACCGGGGTCGGCGTCGAGACGTCGGTCGTGGAGCCGGTGCCGAGCGCACCTCCCGCGCCGTCGCCACACGCGAGGACATGCCCTGCGGCGTAGAGCAGCGAATGATCCCGGGCGCCGGTGGCCAAGGTGACCTGGGCCAGCGGAAGCCGCACCGGACGGCGCGCCACCTGCGTCGTGGCGCAAAGATCGCCGGAGACGTTGAGACCCCACACCCAGGCGTGACCCGTCGAGTCGATGGCCAGGGCACCGTCGAAGGGCATGGGGTTCGCGAGCGACGTGATCCGCACCCCCTCGGGGAACTGGACCCGGACCGCACGCAATTCGTACCGGGGCGTGGACCCGTCGCCCAGTTCGCCGAAGGCGCCCGCGCCCCAAGCCCAGACCGTCCCGTTGGACGTCAGGGCATAACCGTCGGAATTGGACGTCGCGATCTCGACCACCGTGCCCTCGATCCCCAAGATGGGCGTCGGGGCGCGGCGCTCGGTCTCGACGATCTTGCCCCTGCTCCCGACGGCGCCGAAGCGGTAGACGAACGAGACGGGTGACGCCCCGGCGCCGGAGCCAGCGAGGGCGGCCGTGGCCATCAGCACGGCAGCGGATGTGGCGGCGATCCGGTGGGCGATCACGTCGGCTCCACCTCGTCGAGTCGAGTGGATGGAACGCGCGAGCGCCGAGACCGGAGACGGACCATGCGCCACAGAGCCAGGACCCCGGCGGCTGCGAGCAGTCCGCCGCCAACGTGCCCCAGGGCAACGAGCAGGCCTCCACCGACGATCATGGCGAGGCAGAGCACGTAGCGCTGCCAGGGCTGAGCCCGCGCAAAGGCGGACCCGAGCAGCGGTCCCGTCCCGCAGGGCATCAGCCCTCCCACCGGGCGAGCTGCGACAGCATCCGGACGAGGTCGGCAAACGGCTTCGCCCCAAGCTCCGCAACGAAGGCATCCTCGATGCTCCGCGCCGCGTCCTCGATGACGCCGACGGCCTTGCGGCCCTTTGCGGTCAGGAGGAGATCGGTCCGGCGCCGGTCCTCGCCGTTGACCCTCCGTTCCACGAAGCCGGCCGCGACCACGATGTCGACGAGCTTGGACACCGCCTGCTTGCTCACCCCCATCTCCTCCATCAGGCGGCTGGCCTCGGTGCTGCCACGGGACAGCACCATGAGGGCCCAGTAGCCGGGCTGGGGAAGGTCCCCGAGCCCGGACTCCACGAGCCGGGCCCGGCTGGCGGCGCGGTAGCGCTGGTTGACCCGCCGCAGCATCCACGGCAGAGGGACGAGCCCACGGGGCTCGTCGCCGCCCCGACGGGACCGAGTTGATGCGGCACCGCTAGTAGTCATCTCGGTAGACAGTCTATGCGGTTGACTATCCCCGAACACATCGCCCCGGGCAACGTGCCCCGGATGTGTCTCTTATGCCTGCGACCAGCCGGATGCTCCGGGGAGTGGTGGCCTCAGGCGGCGGTCGTGGCGGCCGATCGCCAAGTGGCGGCGATCCGCCTGCCGAGCTGTCGCCCGAGCTCGACCAAATCGGAGATCGTCAGGTAGTCACGGGCCCCGGCGCCGATCGCCCGGCGGGCGGCATCCGGGTCCGGCACCCCGTCCTGGTCGACGACCACGATGTCGGCGACGGGGAAGAGCGCCTGCAGCGCATGGAGGGCCTGGGGACTGCAGGGAGACACGACGACCACTGCAGCGTCGGCCGGCGCCTGGCGAATGTCCTCGAGCTCGCAAGCTGGTCCCATAGCCTCGACCACGGTCTGGCGTTGCTCGGCGTTCAGCGGGAAGCCGACGGCCACCACCCCTGAAACTGCTCGCGCTCCCCGCCTCTCGTCGGTCTCGACTGCGGTAACGGTGGTCACTTTGCGCCTCCCCACTCGTTGGTCTTCTGCACCTCCCATGCTGAGGGAGCAATGAGAAATCCCGATGAGAGGCAGCTAAGAAGACCTTCAAAGTTGGGCGCGAAGCCGAGCGGCGTCACCGCCAGGAGTGGGTCGGTGTCGCAGCCGAAGCCGAAGCCGAAGCCGCGTTACCGCCGAGCGGTTCGACGCGCCCGTCGGCGAGCAGGAGGCCTCGCGCGCTCTGCGCCCCCATCGCGATCCACCGTGGCGAGCGACGGCACGTCCGGCGACGAGATCCCTCTCGAGAGGCCGAGCTCTCGCTGCAGGCTCTTGGTCTTGCCGAGGTGCTCGTACCCGATCAACGACACCACGATCCCGTCGGCGCCGGCTCGTCCGGTTCGCCCGGCGCGGTGGACGTAGTCGGTGGGATCGGCGGGGGGGTCGTAGTGGACGACCAGGGGCACCTCGTCCACGTGGATCCCTCGCGCGGCGATGTCGGTCGCCACGAGGGCGTCGAGCCGGCCGGCACGGAAGGCACCGAGGGCCCGTTCCCGCTGGCCCTGAGTGCGATCACCGTGAATGGCGGCCGACCGGAGCCCGGATCGTGCGAGGCGATCCGAGAGGCGGTCTGCTCCCCGCTTGGTCCGGCAGAAGACCATCGCCGGCCCACGAGCGGTGATCGCCTCCGCGGTCACCTCGACCCGGTTGAGATGTTCGACGCGCCAAAAGTGGTGGTGCACCTCCCCACGGTCGGCACGAGCGGGATCCACGTCATGGCGCACCGGGTCGTGCTGGTAGTCGCGGACGAGCTTGTCGACTGGCCCGCCCAGCGTGGCGGAGAAGAGCAACGTCTGGCGTGCGCCGCTGGTCCTATCGATGAGGCGGCGTACCTCGGGGAGAAAGCCCATGTCCGCCATCCGATCGGCCTCGTCGACGACTACCATCTCCACCGCGGAAAGATCGACCGAACCCCGCTCGATCAGGTCTGCGAGCCTCCCAGGGCAAGCGACGAGCACGTCGACGCCGTTCCGCAGGACGGCCAGCTGCTTGCCGTAGCCGACGCCGCCGTAGATCGATGCCACGCGCGCACCGATCGCCTTCGCGAAGGGAGCCAGGTCCGCCTCGATCTGAGCGGCGAGCTCGCGGGTCGGGACCAGCACCAGTGCCGAGGGACGGCGCGGACCGCGTCGCGAAGACCGAGGCCTGGCGTCGAGCCGAGACAGGATCGCCAGCCCGAAGGCCAACGTCTTACCCGATCCGGTCGGGGCCTTGCCGCATACGTCGCGCCCGGCAATCGAGTCGGGAATGGTGGCGGCTTGGATGGGGAACGGCGCGACGATGCCCTGGCCCTCCAAGACCGTCGTCAGCACTCGAGGAACGCCGAGGTCGCAGAAGCGGGTAGGCGCGTCAGTAGTTGAAGAAGGATTCACGAAACTCCAGTCGGTCCAGGGGGGATGGCCGACTCGATACATGTCTCGTGGGCCTGGCCGGCACCAGTTCGCCAGCCGCCGCTGGGCAAAAGCCCGCGGCATCGAACGCCAGCATAGCGTCCCGCGGCGCTACCGGAGGTCGCTACGTCCGCCCGCGATACTCCTCGTCGGAGACGAGGTCGCCCCAGCGGGCCGGTCCTTCGGTGATGGACAGGTGCGTCATCACGTGCTCGGGCGCGGCACCGTGCCAGTGCTCCTCGCCGTCGGGGGTGTAGACGACGTCACCGGGGCTCAGCTCCCGGATGACCTCGCCTCGGCTCTGCACGAGCCCTCTTCCTTCGGTCACGTAGAGCGTCTGGCCCATCTCGTGGGAGTGCCAGGCGGTGCGCGCACCGGGACTGAAGTGGACGGCACCGACGTTGAGGCGAGACGGTTCCCGTCCGGTGGCGACCAGGTCGATCCAGACGTCACCGGTGAACCACTCCGACGGTCCCTTCACCGAGGGTTGCTTGGGGACGATCTCCATCACGCTCCTTCTTCTCGTCGTTGCCGTTCTCGTCGTTCTCGGTTTCTACGGCTCGGGCCAGGGTGCCACGGTCTCGCACCCGTACTCCTCCGGAGCCACGTCCCGCACGGTCTCGGTGAACTGCCAGCGGTGGCCGGCGAGGTCCTCGACGGTGCACTCCCGCTCGCCGTACTCGCGATCGGTCGGCGGCTCCACGACTCGTGCTCCATGGGCGCGAGCTCGCTCGAAGTGCGCCCCGACGTCGTCGACCCGAACCTTCAGCTCGTGGGTCACGACGCCGATCTGCGGGGGTTGCCGCTCCCCGCTGACGTCGGCCACGATCATGGCGCCGTCACGGCCGATGCTCAGCTGCGCCCGATGATCCTCGCCGATGCGGGTCCGTTCCACGAACCCCAACGCCTGGGTCAACCACGCCACTGCCTGGCGGACGTCGGGGTAGACGAGCACCGGAATGACGGTGGACGGGGGGATGGACCGGTTGCGTTTCATCAGCTCTCACTCTCGCCGTCTGGCGGTCTCATCTCCAGGCTCGCGCCAGCCACTACCGAGGAAGTCGCCGCGGTTTGCTCGGCGAGCCGTCCGAGGTTGAGCAGCTGACGCCGGGCCATGACCAGATCCCCCACCGACAGCAGCGGTCCACGGACCCGACCGCCCGTGGCGACAACCTTGAGCAGGAGCCGGGTGTCCTGAGATTCCGCGACGAGGACATACGACATCACCGCGCCCATGATCCGGCCCGTCAGGTGCTCCCCGGGAGTCACCGCGACGATCCGACCCAACCGGCGCCCCCCGAAGGCCGTGGTGAAGTGCTCGCCGGGAAGGGGGTCGGGAAGGCCGCGAAGCTCGTGAGGCGACCGGCGGCCCAGGTTGTCGATCCAGTCGTAGGAGTACGGCGCGATGCGGATCTGCCCCACCCAGGGCCAGACATCCCGCGGCGCCGCCCGGACCGTGATCCCTCGCCACAGCTGCAACCCTGCCCCGGGTACGAGGTCGTCACACGGGTATCGACGCGTGACCTCGGCCGCCGTGACGCCCCAGCGGTCGCCGATCACCTGTCGCTCGCCGCGGCGCCCGATGCTCCCACGACGTCGACGCTAGACGTCGACGGTCGGAGCCCGCCGGCGACCCGGACCCCGAGGTCAGCGGCGACGGAGGAGGACCACGGTGTCACGGAGGGTGGCGAGATCTCCGTGGGGCCCCTGCGCCCGGCGAGGTCGGACATCGCTGACGACGGTCTCCCACGCGTCGGCTTCCAGCTGCAAGTCGGCGATCTCCTCGACTGGGCTGAGGAAGCGGTGGTGTGCGTGGCCGTGGTCCTCCCCACGGGACCACGGCGGCGGCTCGGCGTGACCGACGAGCAGCAGGTGCCCCCCGAGCCCGACGGCGGCAGCGGCACGTCGCAGGACGGACCTCCGGGGAAATTCGCGCGGGGAGTGCAAGAAGCACGCCGACACCAGGTCGTAGGTGTCGGTCGGTTGCCAGCACGCGAGGTCCTGGACGATCCACGCGATCCGTCCGTCAGGAATGCGATGCGTCGCCGCCTCGTCCCTGGCACGGCTGATCGCCGTCTCGGCGATGTCGACGGCGACGACCTCCCAGCCCCGCTCGGCGAGCCAGACGCTGTCGCCGCCTTCTCCACAGCCGAGGTCCAGCGAGCGTCCCGGCTCGAGGGCAGCGACCGTGGCGGCGAGGGCCTCGTTGGGCTTGCCGGACCAGATCTGCTCGCTCTCGCCGTATCGGGTCTCCCAGAAGGCGGCCGGGTCCCGTTCGTCGGTCGGCGAGTTCGCCGGGTGGGGGTCGTGTCGCGCCTCTCTGCTCACGCCGGCCAGCATGGACCTCCGTCCGATTGAATGGCAAGATGGTTTGCGGAATTGGCAAGGAAGGAAAGGGGTCCGGTATGGACGGCGCGCTCGGCCAGGTCGGCTCACGGCTGCGCGCCGCCCGCCGCGATCGGGGGTTCACGCTCGATGACCTCGCCGCCCGCACGGGGATCTCGTCCAGCACCCTGTCCCGGCTGGAGGGCGGCAAACGCCAGGCCACCTTGGAGCTGCTCGTCCCGCTGACCCGCCAGCTCGGGATCAGGATCGACGACCTGATCCCCGGCGAGACGCCGGACCCGCGCATCCGGCAAGCGCCGGTTCGCCACGACGGCCTGCTCATCGTCGCCCTCTCCCCGGATCACGCCCCCATCCACACCTTCAAGATCACCTACCCGCCCCGGGCCAAGACGCCCACCCTGCGAACCCACGACGGCTACGAGTGGATCTACGTGCTCCATGGGCGGCTCCGGCTGCGGCTCGGGGAGCGGGACCTCACCCTGGCCCGCGGCGAGGCGGCTGAGTTCGACACCCGGACCCCGCATGCCATGGCGGCCACCGGTGGACGACCCGCCGAGGTCATCAGCATCTTCAACCAGTCCGGTGCCCGGATACACACCCACACCCCCGACGCGGAGATCGCCACCTGAGACACCTGCAAGTATAGGTTGCATGTGTCCCCGTGGGTTGCTACGGTGAGTTGCTCTCCGAGAAGCGTGACCCGAAGGGCGTGTGATGCCAGGCCTAGCGATCGAGCGGGAAATCGTCGTCGAGGCTCCTGTAGAGGCGGTGTGGCGCACCATCACCGAGCCCGACCAGATCAGCCAGTGGTTCGGCGACCGCGTCGAGCTGGTGGCGGAACCGGGTGCCCACGGCTACATCGGCTTCGGGGACCAGGGCGGGCCGGTCGTCGTGGAGACGGTCGATCCTCCGACTCGGTTCTCGTTCCGTTGGAACCACCCTCGCGACGAGGAGCCGGTGGCCGGCAACTCGATGCTCGTCGAGTTCACGTTGACGGCAGTTGGCGACGAGCGGACCCGGCTTCGGGTGTCCGAGAGCGGCCATGAGCTGCTCGGCGTGCCCGAGGCCGAGAAGGAGCGGTACGCCGACGAGCACCGGGGCGGATGGGCGAAGTTCCTGGACCGGCTCGCCGACCTGCTCGCGGAGCGAGGGCCGTGATGACGGTGCAGGCCGATGACGAGTTGTGGTCGGCCGTCGCCGAGCCGTCCCGTCGCCGCGTGCTCGACCTCGTCGTCGGCAACGGAGAGGTCAGCGCCAGCTGGTTGGCCGGCCACGTGCCGTTCTCCCGCCAGGCGGTCTCCAAGCATCTCGGGGTGCTCGAGGGGGCCGGCCTGGTCAGCCGGCGCAAGGAAGGTCGCGAGGTTCTCTACCAGGTGGAGGCCGACCGACTCGCCGAGGCCATCCGGGCGATGGCTGACCTCGCCGCGCAATGGGACCGCCGACTCGGCAGGATCAAACGTCTGGCCGAGGCGGCGCACGCGGAGGCACGCGAGAAGCGAGGGCTCTCAGGCTGCGTCAGGGAGGAGGCGCCGTGAACGAGCGGTCGACCGATCGCGCCGCGGAGGCGGCGCGCCACACCCCGGCACCGGGGCTGCGACGGGCTGCGACGGGCTGCGCCAAGGGTTCCGGTAGGTCAGCCGCGCAGCCGGACCGCAGTGCCCGAGACCTATCGTCCTGCTACGAGCTCGAGACGCGCTCGATCAGCTGGACGAGCTCGTTGGGGCGGTAACCCTCGTGGCGGGCCAGCTCGAGGAGCTCGCGGATTCGCTCGATCAGTGCGCTGCGCTCCGGGGTTCCGGTCACCGTGATACCTCTCCCGCGCCGGAACTCGAGAAGGCCCTCTTCCCGCAGGATGTGCAGGGCCCGTAGCACGGTGTTCTTGTTGACCTCGAGCACGGCTGCGAGGTCCTTCGCCAGCGGCAACCGATCGCCGGGTCCCGCCTCACCGTCGGCTATTGCGCGCCGGATCTCCGCAGCGACTTGGTCGTGCAGGGCGACCGGTTCCGTGCGGTCGATCTTGACGGGGAACATGGTACTAGTCATAGTAGGTCAAACAGAACCGAGTAGCAATGCGATGGGGAGGGGTGGGTGGCAGTCACAACGGAACGGCCGGCGACGCCTCGTCCGCCGGAAGCCGAAGATCTCTTTGAAGAGGCACGTCGACGTCGTCGCCATCGCCGCGTGCTCTACGTCGCAGCGATCACGGGTCTGGTGTTCGCACTGCTCGTAGGCATCGTCGTCGCTTCTGGCGGCTCCGGTCAGACGACGCGACCGCATCGAGCAGCTCCGCTACGAGGCTTCACTGCAGCGGCGAATCCACCGGCTTCTTCGCAGGTGGCGTGGGTCGACTACAACGACCAGCTCCACGTCGGCGATGTGGCCACCGGCGCGCAGCGAGTCGTGAGACGGGCCAACGCGGAGCCGACGACGACGCTCGTTGCCCTCAACGGTTGGATCTGGTGGATCCGCACTGAACCCGAACGCAACGGCCAGTACGTCTCGGGCAACTATTCGAACACCGGAGCGGTCGGCTTCAACCCCACCACCGGACGTAGCGTCCTGATCCCTCACGCAACGCAGGTCTTTGCGTCATTGGACCGACGGTTTCTCTTCGTCGACTTCTATAGCCCCTTCTTGAACCGGTACGCCTCGCCGACCGGGGTTCACAAGGCGAGCGAGAACGGACCGGTGATGGGCGAGTACACCACGGATGGGCGATCGCTCGATCGAGTCGTGACCTTTCCGAAGGGGTGGTATCTCTCCGACCCGGAGCTGTTGGGGAACCCGTCGCCAGTGACGGCCAACGGAATCCTCGTCCGATCCGAGCCGGAGCAGATCGGAACGACTCCATCGAGACTCGGACTGTGGAATCCCTCGTCCGGCCGAGTCCGAGTCCTCGGCCCCGCGTGGAAGGTGATCGACACGTTCACCGCGCCCCACGCTCGGAGCAGCCTTGTGGCTTGGCTGCCCGGGTCGTGCGAGAGCCCACAGGCGGAATCCTGCTCCTTGCAGATCACCAACACCGCCACCGGGGCTTCGGCCTCGATCCTCGACCCCCTTGGGAGCGGATTCAACTGGGGCGGCGCGTTCTCTCCCGATGGTCGCACGCTCGCCGTGTTCCTCTCGGCGCCGGGAGGTGCAGCTGGGCCCGTGACCCAACTCGCTCTAGTGAACGTGCCCGAGCTGTCGATACAGGCCGTGCCCGGTGCTCGAATCAACGTCGGCGACGCGCTTGCTTGGGCGGTCTGGCTCTCCGGGGGTCGGGATCTTGTCGCCGGGGCCGTGGGAGGGCGGATCGGCAACGGAATTCCTCCTGACAACCACTATGTGGTGAACCCCACGACCCTCGCAGTCGCTCCCTTCAGCTTCTTGGCAGACGGCAATTCGGACGTCAACTTCACTGTCGTTGCGTTGCCCCAGTAGCGCCGCCGTGGTCGTGGACCGCCCCGAGGAATCCAAAGGGCGACGACGCGTCCTGACGGGATGTGGATTGCCCCAAGGGGGCGAACCCGCCGCGCGAGGCTGCGTCCTCTCCCGCGGTGACGATGTTTTCGATTTGCCGCAACGTCCGAAATCGGCGGTCTTGAGACGTTATTCCTCGACGAGGATGACCAACGTTTCGGGCACAACGCCGTCGTGATCCATGGCCTCGCCGGCGGCCTCTGACTGCATGACGGACGCAAATGCATCCATGTCAGGAACGTCCATGAGGAGCGCCACCTTTGTCGGGTCGTCTGGGTTCACGAACGTCCGGATGTTGGTGACGCCGATCTGGCCGAAGATCTCTTCGCGCTTAGGCGAGTTCAGCCAGCGATCCTTGCCTTTCGAGATGTCGTGGTGTCCCAATATGGTCGGCATGCTGTCGTCTCCTTGTGGTCGGCGGTTGAGGCTATTCCTCTTCGGTGCCGACGGGTGACGGCGGCGACACGACTGGCCCGACTGAACCCCGTGAGATCCCGCTCAGGGAAGCAGGTTGTGAACCTCGAATCCCGTCTCTTCAGGCGGGGTCTCGAACCCTCCCTCAATGCCCTGCCGCATACGTGGGATGAGGGTTCCGTCGCGGAAGCTCTCCCAACTGCCCTTCGAATTGTGAACGGCCATGATCGTCCAGCCGCCCTCGGAAGCGCCCGCGGCATGGAACGTCTGGCCTTCTGGCAGGCCACCGCCCGCGGGATGAACCTCGGCCACAGTCTTGTCGTACTGGCTCTGCGTTCCGCCGGGAAAAAAATGAATGACGCCGTACGCCATGATGGGGCTCCGGTCAGTTGAAGGTGTGCTCGGCATTCCTAACTGCCGATCGGCCCACATGAGCGAGCCCAGCAGCACCCTACACCGGAGTCCTGCGCCGTCGCCTGAGCCGTCGCCCACACCGGCGTAAGACGATCGCGCCGCATGAAACCACGCTCAGCGTCAAGCCGTAACGGCTTCCACACGCCCGAGCGTGCCGATCCGGGCAAGCAACCATTGCGAGCTCAACGAGGAGTTTCACCCCCCAGTCGATGGCACTCCCAAGGGTGCCCGGGTTGACGCCCCGCCGTGGGTACTGCAGATCGCCGGCCCTTTCCCGGAACCCCCGTAGAACATCCTTGGCGTTCGGGAAGGTGTCGGCCACGAACCGCGAGACCGGTGAGTCGGTGCGTTCCAACAAGGGTCTGAGCGACATGGACGCTTCCCGGAGACGGTTGTCGCAGCCTCCGACCCTGGACCGGCGAGGGCTGTCGATCCGCAGCGAGTCAAAGGATGTGCCCGTCGTGGAATGCCCACCCACCAGTCGAGCTCGATCTGGCCCGACGGCGGCCATCAGTAGGGAGCCGTCCAGCAGTCCGCCGGACGTCCCAGCTTGCCCGGTGCGAGCCTGCAGTGGCAGTGGGGCTGACCACCTAAGTGGGGTGTACCTAGGCCCACCTGCAAGACGCCAGCTGGCCGCATTCCCTGTTGACGACCCCACTACTCACACTGGTGGCATCGAGCGACGCGACGTGAAACTTAGGCGCGAGCGCCGAAGTGTGGGAGGGACCGATGAGGCAAACGAGGGACGCCGCACGCGATCACCTCGCAGCCGCGGGGGTCGGCTCATGCTTCGCTGGCAGGTTCGTTCGTGCAAGCCGGTCAACTACGCGCGAAAGACGGTATGCCGTGCGTCAAAGGCCCCTGACCTTGTTGTCTCTACTTGCCGGAATGGCCGCTTTGGTGTCGTTGGCCAGTTGTTCATCGCCCAATGGCCCCCCAGGTCCGACGGGGACTTTGACCGGCACGCTCCAGGCCGTGGGTGGTCCTTCCGGCAGGGTTCCGCGAACCCTGAGCGGAGAAGTCATCCTCCGGAGGGCGAACGGGTCGAGGGACCTCATTGCCGTCGGTGCGAACGGTCGATTCTCAGTACCTGCAACTGTCGGTACCTACACCGTCTCCGGGCAGAGTCCGCAATTCGAAAGAGGCGCCTCGGACTGCAAAGCCTCGGGACCGGTCACCGTGACCAAAGGACGCACGAGCAGCGTAGAGGTCAACTGCGGCTGAAGCCGCCCTGGGTCCAATCTGTCGGTGCGGGAAACAGCATCCGAGGCTGAGTCAGCCGGCGATTCATGGGTTCTCCCCTTGGCAGGGGAACTCGCCGCCTACTACTTCATTTGGCATCCGGGTCGTCCGGCGGCCGAGCAGTGCGAAGGTTGCACGAGGGTCACCACTCGGGTCACGGAGCTGTCCTACCTTCATCCACCCGGACCGAGGATGGTGCGCCGACCTGGACACCGGCGCCCGAGTGGCCGGGCGGGCGCCCGATTGCCCAGTGCCCGGCAAGGCCGAAGGGCTGCTGGACGCCATGCGCCAAGAACCCGTCGAGCGCCACCACCTGCCGACCACGAAGCGTGACCACGTTGACCGCGCTCAGGTGCAAACGGTCGCCGAGGCCATCACCCATGTAGCAGGCCAGCGCCAGCTGGCCGTTGGCGGTCATCGCCAGCACCCGCCAGGCGTGCTCGAACATGCGCTCCTCGAAGAAATCCCTCACCGCGCCCCTGCCGTCGAACCAGGCCGGCAGCGGTGGCATCGTGAACCGGGCGTCTTCGGCCAGGAGGCTGACGAGACCGTCGACGTCGTGGTGCTCCCACGCCTCCACCAGCGAGCGCACGAGCTTGCGCTGTCCCTCCTCTCCCAGCGCGCGCAACGTCGCCTGCTGCGAGTCCCGGGGCCCTCGCTGCTCCATTCGGTTCCGGGCCCGCTGGAGCTGTTCACCGAGGCGACCGAAGTGTCGAGCGCGTCGGCCACCTCCGCGGCCGGGATCGCCAACACGTCCCGGAGCACCAGCACGGCCCGCTGCGTCGCCGGCAGCTCCTGCAGCGCAGCGACGAACGCCAGCTCGACGCTCTCCAACTCGTCGTAGCGGGCTTGGGGATCGAGCCGATCCGCGTCGTCACGAAGCTCACCGTCCGGGCAGGGCTCGACGAAGACTCCCTCGGAGAGCGGCTCGCCCAGGTCGCGCAGCGATCCGCCCCAAGGGCCCCGACCTGCGGCGAGCACCCGGCGCTGCCGGCTCTTCCCGACGCGGATCGCCGCGTTGGTCGCGATCCGAAAGAGCCGGGAGCGGAAGGAGCTGCGGCCCTCGAAGGTCCCCAACCCTCGCCAGGCTCCCAGCAGTGCGTCCTGCAGGGCGTCGTCGGCGTCGTGTACCGAACCGAGCATCCGGTAGCACAGTGCGTGCAAGCTCACGTGATAGGGAGCGATCAGCCTCGCGAACGCCGACTCGTCCCCCGCACGGGCCGCCTCCAGGGCCACCGCCTCTTCTGATGCCGTCAGCGGAGCGGACACTGACCGGAGGCTACCGATCCAGCCGCCCGAGGCTCCCGGCGCTCGCCGACTCCCTGCCGAATCAAATAGTTAGGCAATCACTTGACTATTGCTGCCGGGCCCGCGATACTCAAGGAAGTGGTTAACCGTTCGGAGGAGCTCGACCGGGCGTTCCGTGCGCTGGCCGATCCCAGCCGGCGGTCCATGGTGGAGCGTCTGGCGGGCGGACCGGCGTCGGTCAGTCGGTTGGCGGAGCCGTTGGCCATGTCCCTGGCCGCCGTGGTCCAGCACCTGGGCGTGCTGGAGGAGGCCGGGATCGTGGCATCCGAAAAGGTCGGTCGAGTTCGAACGTGCCGCTTGGAACCGCAGGCACTGCGCCGGGCAGAGGAATGGCTCGTCGCGCAGCGCACCGAGTGGGAACGCCGGCTCGACCGGCTCGACGACGTGCTCGCCGAGCCGGACGACCACCCACCGACCCACGTTGGGCAGCGACCGGAACGACAAAGAGACAACAAGGAGCACCGATGATCGAACGCAGCATCGTCCACGCCACCTTCACCCTGGAGCGCACCTACCCGCTCCCACCCGCCCGGGTATTCGAGGCTTGGGCCGATCCGAAGATCAAGGCCCGCTGGTTTGCCGGCAGTCCGGACAACTACGAGATGGAGTTCCGCCCCGGTGGCATCGAGCACAACCACGCCGTCCACGAAGGCAAGCGGATGACCTGGGAGTCGCTCTACCGCGAGATCGTCCACGGCGAGCGGATCGTCTACACCTCTGTGCTCTCCGAGGACGACACGGTGGCGACGGCGTCGCTCACGACCGTGGAGTTCGTCGACGACGGTGGCGGCACCAAGCTCGTCCTGGTCGAGGCGGGTGCGTATCTCGACGGACGCGAGCAGCCTGCGTGGCGGGAGGAAGGAACCGGGGACTGGCTCGAGGCGCTCGGCCGCCACCTCAAGGAGGAGGCACCGTCGTGAGCTCGCCTGTTCAGGCGTTGCTCGGCGCGATCGGTTCGTCGCAGCGACCGAGGGAGTCGGCGGCGTGCTGCTCGAGGAGCCGGCGCTCGGGCGCGTTCTGCGCCAGCGCGGCGGCAAGACCAAACGCTTCGGCGGCCTCGCGGTGTCGTCCCACCTTCTCGAGCAGGTCGCCGCGCACGGCATGGAGCAGGTGGTACCGGTCGAGGACCCCGAGATCGACCAGTTCCTCGACCAGGGGAAGGGCCGACGCCGGCCCGGTCGCCATGGAGACCGCGACGGCACGGTTCAGCTCGACGACGGGAGAGGGCATCACGACCGCCAGCTCGCCGTAGACGCTGACGACCTCGGCCCAATCGGTCTCCTCGGGGCGGAAGGCGCGGGCATGGCAGGCGGCGATCGCCGCCTGTAGCGAGTAAGGCCCGCGAACCTCGGACAGCTCATCCGCACGACGCAGCGCGGCCTCACCCCGGGCGATGTGGAGCCGATCCCACCTTCGGCGATCCTGGTCGGCGAGGAGGACCGGAGCGCCCGACAAGTCGACCCTTGCGCTCAGCCTCGAGGATTGCAACTCCATGAGGGCCACGAGCCCATGGATCTCGGCTTGGTCGGGGGCGAGGGCCGCCAGGATCCGTCCCAGACGCAGCGCCTCGGCGCAGAGCTCGGGACGCAGCCAGTCTTTGCCCGACGTGGCCGAGTAGCCCTCGTTGAAGATGAGGTAGATCACCTCGAGCACGGACCTCAGGCGTTCGGCCCGGTCCTCGGTCGAAGGCACCTCGAAGGGAACGCCCGCCTTGGCAATGGCCTTCTTGGCCCGGACGATCCGCTGGGCAACGGTGCTCTCGGGGACCACGTAGGCGCGCGCGATCTCGGACGTGGTCAGGCCACCCACGAGGCGGAGCGTGAGCGCGACCCGAGAGTTCACCGGGATGATCGGGTGGCATGCCACGAAGATGAGGCGCAGCCGATCGTCGTCGATCGGATCCTCGCCGACGGCCGGCGGGTCGGAGGACGCCGCACCGAGCGCCTCGAGCGACCGGCCGAGCTGCGCGTACTTGTCGGCCAGGGTGCGATCGCGCCGGAAGCGGTCGATCGCCTTGCGCTTGCCCACCGCTGTCAGCCACGCGCCGGGGTTGGCCGGCATGCCCTGCTCGGGCCACTGCCGGAGGGCGTCGACCAGCGCGTCTTGGGCCAGCTCCTCGGCCAGGTCGATGTCGCCGGTCAGGCGAGAGAGCGTGGCGACGACGCGCGGGAACTCGATCCTGAAGACCGTCTCCACGGCGGTGGGCGAATCGGCGGCCGCCATGCCGCCGATTCAACCACCGCCATAGGCCTGTCGCGCCTCAGCCGGTGACGGGCCGGACACGCACCTCGCCCTCTCCCAGCACTCCCAGAAACCGCTTGGACCACTCGACCGCCTCATCCAGATCGCGGCATTCCAAGAGGGCCCAGCCGCCGACCAGCTCCTTGGTCTCCGCGAAGGGCCCGTCGACGACGGTGTACTCGCCGTCCTTGAGGCTGATCTTGGCGCCCATCGCCGTCGGAAGGATGCCCCCGGTGGCCACGATGACGCCGGCCTTGACCGCCTCTTCCACGAACTTGCCCATCTTCTCGAACAACTCGGGGTTTGGGGGTTCCGTCGGCTGGGCCGACTCGTCGCCCAGGGTGTAGCCCAGGTATCGCATGACGCTGTTCTCCTTTGCACGGGGTGCGGCGCCGTTCGCCTCACTCTGCCAGAGCGTCGAACGAGCGGACCGGGAATCGACACGTGTGACAAGGTTTCTCCCGGGAACGGCGCTCCCCTCGCCAAACGACGGGGTGGACTCAACCCCGTCCCCGACATGAGCAGTCGATCCGGGGGCTACTGCGGGCCTTCGGCGCCGAAGCGTCGGCGAGCGGCATCGGCACTCATGCCAAGTCCGGCGGCGATGCCTTGCCAGTCCGAGCCCCGCTCTCTCAAGCGGCGGACCCAACCCACAAGCTCGGCTTCGATCCGGTCCGCCGTGCCGACCAGCGCCGGAAGCATTGCGAGGATCTCCTCGTTGGGGCGGTTCTCGTACTGGGATCGCCGTCGCGAAGACTCCTCCGGGGGAACCTGCGAACCCTCCTCGACGATCGCGGCGCAGAGTGCGACGCACTCGTTGCAGATGTACACGCCGGGTCCGGCTACCAGCCTCTCTACCGAGGTATGGGGCTTGCCGCAGAACGAGCAGGACGCGATGACGTCCTCGGCGGGGGTGGTGGGCATGCGGTCCTCCTGTTGACGGATTCTCCGCAGGGCGGTCGCGTAAGGTTCGCCGCTCCGGGCCGCACGCGACCTGACACGACGCTTGAGATGCTTCCTCGTCGTCATCCGGGCTCGCACACTCCGATCGGCGCCCCAGCTACACCCTCGGAATGGGTAACGGACAACGACCCGAGGACATGATCCCCTTTCCCTCCATGTGCCAGCTTGCTGGGATCGCCGACGAAGGGAGGCGCGGAACTCGCCAGAGCCATGCTGGCCGATCCCATCGGGCGAGTCAAGAAACCGTTCCGCGTCGCACCGGAGGCTTTGGGAGCGTCGAGGAATCCGTCCGCTCAATCGGCGAGGATGCGGGGAAGCCCGAATCGATCCAACGCCGAGTTGTCGAAGCGCGTGATGGCGCTCGCTTTGTCGCCGGCGAGGGTGACGACCAGCAACCCGAAGGCGTGGGCAACTGCGGCGAGGGGGTCACGCAGGTAGACGCCGAAGGCGGGTTGGCCGTTCGCCCGGATGGGGAGGAGCCGGTAGCGCCGGCCTTCGCGAAACGCCACCGTCGCGAAGAACTCCCCCGCCAGCTCCCGGCCCTGGTACTCGAGCGGTACGGGCGGCATGCGCAGCCATGCGTCCTCGGTCATACAGGCCACGATCCCGGCAACGTCGGCCGTTTCGAACGCCTCGACGAGCCGGGCGACGAGGGCCTGCTCCTCCGGAGAGCCGGCGGGAGGCGGTCCCGGTTCATCGGCCGAAGGGAGCTCGCGCCTCAGGGTGACCCGCGCTCGTTTGAGGGCGCTATACACCGACTGCTCGGTCGTGTCGAGCATCTGGGCGGCCCCGCGCGCAGGAAAGTCGAGGACGTCGCAGAGAACGAGGACCGCCCGCTGCAGCGGTGGCAACAGCTGGAGCGCGGTCACGAAGGCGAGCGACACGGCCTGGCGGGCCTCGTAGCGGGCCTCCGGGCTGGACGAGATGCCGTCGAGGAGAACGTCCGGATAGGGCTCCAGCCATCCGACGTCCCCGAGCCGGGTCGGCTCCGGTGGATCGACGTCGTGCGGCAGTGCCACGGTCGGGCGACGCCTATCGGCCCGGAGCACGTTGAGCGCGCGCGTGGTCGCGATCCGGTACAGCCACGTGCGAAGCGACGACCTTCCCTCGAACCTGCGCAGTCCCTGCCACGCGGCCAGCATCGACTCCTGGAGCGCATCCTCGGCATCCGCAGCTGATCCGAGGATCCGGTAGCAGTGCAGCTGGAGCTCGCGGCGATGCGGTTCCACGAGCTCCTGGAAGGCCGATTCGTCCCCGGCCTGCGCCCGGTCGAGCAGCTGGACGTCCATGGCTCCCCTTTCGTAGCACCCTGTCCTCCTCCGATGGCATTCCCAAGGAGTTGGACACCGCGAATCGTGGGAATCGGCCTCAGCGAGCCAAAATTTCCCGGCGGAGCCTCGTCAGGAGTGGAGCACGATCCTGCGGGGAATGGAAAAGGCCCTGCTCGAGGACTCAGCCGGACGACAGAGCCGTCCCGGCTCCGCGAGAAAGCTCGACCTGATCGCCTATGCCATCATCATGGCATAATGATGGCGTGAGTCGAACGAGGGTCAGTACGACGGTCGATCAGGACAAGCTGGCGAATGCTCGCCGGCTGCGCCCGAACACCCCAGATGCCGCTCTTCTCGATGAAGCGCTCGAAGCCTTGATCGCTCGGCACCGCGCCGTCGAGATCGACGCCGCCTATGCCGGCTACGACGAGCATCCGCTCGACGAAGTCGACGAGTGGGGGGACTTGGCCTCCTTCCGTGAAGCCGCAGCGGGCTTGTGAGCCCTCTCCCGGCTCATGGGGAGGTCTGGTGGTGCGAGCCGCCAACGGTCGGCCGGCGCCCGGTAGTGGTGTTGTCGCGTGACGCTGCGATCCCTCGGCTACGTCGGGCACTCGTTGCCCCCTGCACGACGACCGTCCGGGGCCTGGCTAGTGAGGTGGTGCTCGAACCCGGCGAAGACCCCGTCCCGCGACGGTCCGCGGTCAACCTCGACTCGGTCGAAAGCGTCTCGGTCGGCGTTCTCGTCGAGCGTCTCGGACGGCTGAGCGACGGGCGAATGCGTCAGCTGTGTACGGCGCTCGAGGTTGCCGTCGACTGCTCGACGTAGAAGCTGTCGGCGAGGCCGGCAAACCCGCGAAGCGGCCCTCGAGTCCGGGTTCGGTCGATTCCAGCGCCCAGGGACCGTAGCCGTGCGTTTCCCAGTGGTCGGTCATCTGGCTGTAGAAGGCGGCGATCGCCTGTTGGTCCACGGGTCGGTTGAGGTAGCGGCCGACCTCGGGATGGCGGTTGATCCGAGCCATCTCCGGGCCGCCAGCGCCGCAGAAGGCTTCCCCACCGAGCGCCGAGACAGTCATGCCGTGATCTTGAAGGCCGGGACTCGGAGCGCTATCTCGCGTTCTTCATCAGTCCCTCCGAGGGCACCCCGTTGGCCCTGACCTTGGAATCGGTCGAGGTCCCCCGTCCGTTGACCCATCAGCTCTCTTCGAGGATCCTGGCTGCCTGCGGGGCTCGAGTGATCGAAGTGGCGGTCACCAGACTGGTGGACTTCACGTTCTACGCCACCATCGTCGTCGACGCTCCGAGCGGTCGACAGGAGATCGATGCTCGCCCCAGCGACGCCTTGAATCTGGCCGCGCTGGCCGACGCTCCCATCAAGGTCGAGGCCGCGCTGCTCTCCGACGCCATCGAGCTCGACGGTGCCGGGTGGTGGAACCTCCCGGGACGCAGCGCGATCGTCGAGAAGGCCCAGGCAAATCGTCGTGAGCTGGAGCGCTACCAGGAGGCGCTCGCCCAAGAGTCTCGGGGCGGGACCTCGTCGGGCAGCTCCTGACCGCCGCCCGCGGGTGTCCGGCGGGTCGGGTCGTCCCTGTGTCTCAGGAGAACTCGAGGTGCAGGCGTGTCAGGCCGCGCAGGATGTAGGTCGGCACGTAGTCGTAGTGGCGGGCGTCGGCCGGGCCGTGCGCCGACTCGGAGATGCGGATGTCCTTCATCCGCTCGAGGAGTCGCTCGATGCTGATTCGGGCCTCCGCCCGGGCCAGCGGTCCGCCGGGGCAGGCGTGCGGTCCCCTCCCGAACGCCAGATGCTCCTTGGCATTGGCACGCTCCATGCGGAACTCCTCGGGATGCTCGAAGTGACGGGGATCGCGTCCTGCGGCCCCGTTGAGCACCATGACGGTCGTACCCGCGGGGATGTCGACCCCGCCGACGGTGACCGCCGTGCGGGAGAGCCGGAAGTCACCCTTCACCGGGCTCTCGTACCGGAGGCACTCCTCGACGAACCCGGGGATCCGGGCGTAGTCCTCGCGCAAGCGCTCCTGGACCCCCTTGTGGTCGGCGATGATCTGGAGTGCGGTCCCGAGCAGCCGCACCGTGGTCTCCTGGCCGGCCGAGAAGAGGTTGGCGGCGACGCGCACCACGTCGATGACGTCGGGTAGGGAGCCGTCGGGAAAGGTCGCCGTCGCCAGGCCGGTCAGGACGTCGTCACGGGGCTCCCGGCGGCGTTCCTCGACGTAGGCCCCGACGCGGTCGTAGAGGAACTCGAGCGGGGAGTGACCGAGCGACGCGGACCCGGTGCTCCCGAGGCCCTGGGGGCGGTGGCTGCCCCCGCCCTGGAGCTCCTGACGGAACCACTCGTGGTCCTCCTCGGGAACGCCCAGCAGGTCGGCGATGACGTAGAGCGTGAAGGGACCGGCGAAGTCAGAGACGAACTCGCATTCGCCACGGTCGAGGAACTCGTCGATCTGCCGATCGGCGTTGCGCCACATGAAGTCCTCGTTCTCCCGCAGCCTCTTGGGTGTGATCAAGCGCGTGACGAGGGCGCGGTGGGCCCTGTGCTTGGGCGGGTCCATCGTCGTGATCTGATCGCTGAAAGGCAGGACGTCCCGGTGCTGCTCGATCAGGTCGCTGACGTCGTCGCCCTCGAGCGGGACGGGGAATCCCGGGAAGGGCCCGGTCACCGAATTGCACGACGAGAAGGTGCCCGCGTTCACGTAGACGGCGACCGCCTCGTCGTACCCGGTGACCATCACGACGTCGTGGTGAGGCTCCCGCCGCACCGGGCACTGCTCGCGCAGGTGGTCGAAGTACGGGTACGGGTCGACGACGAGGTCGTTGCCACGGAAGAAATCGATCGTCTCGAACTCCCCCACCACACTCCCCTTGCCTCGACCCGCTGACACGCGCAGAGTGAGAACGGCGCTCTACCAATGCGAGAGTAGCACTTCGGTTGCCGCGTCGGCTCCCCGTGAGGCGATCGATCGGAGTCTCATCCGACCCCCTCGCGAGGACCCTCGAGGCGCCCGATCAGGCCCCGCACCAGGGCATCGGTTTCCTCGTGACCCGTGGTCATGCCGAGCGTCCCTCGCTCGATGACGAGCACCTGGGAGACACTCGTCATGAGCACGCTGCACACGAGCGGCGAGATCTCCTGGTCGGCCACGCCGTAGCGCTCGAGCACCTTCTCGAGTCCGCGTGCCTGTTCGACTCGGTAGCGCTCGGCCGACTCGGCGATCTCGGCCCGGATCTCCTTGCGGTGGTTGGCGAGTGCCGCGAACTCCATCGTCAACGCCGTGCCACGGGGATCGCAGCTGAGCTCCCACAGCGCCCAGAGCGGCTGGCTCGACGCCAGCGCCCGAGACATCCGCTCGAGACCCTGCTCGGCTCGACGCCCGAACAGGGCGAGGAACAGGTCGTCCATCGTCCGGAAGTAGTAGTGGACCAGCTGCGGCTTGAGCCCCGCCCGCGCCGCCACCCGTCGCGACGTCACCGACGCGTAGCCCTCTTCGAGCATGATCCGCTCGGCGGCCTCGAGCAACCGCACTCGGGTGCCCGACGTCTCCGCGCCGATCCTTCTCGGAGCGGGCTCCGGCGCGTCTCCGCCACCCGGGTCGGCGAGGCTCGTCCGCACGGCGTCGGGCCCGGCGCTCAGATGTACATGCCCCCGTTGACCCCGATCACCTGGCCGGTGATGTAGCTGGCCTCGTCCGAGCACAGGTACGAGCACGCTGCCGCGATGTCGTCCGGTGTCCCCGCCCTGCCGACCGGGACCATCCGGCCGAGGACCTCGATGGCCGGGACGTTGCCGCTCTCCTCCCCCTTGCGGGCCATCGGCGTGTCCACGATGGTCGGCGGGATGGTGTTGGCCGTGATCCCCTGCGAGGCGAGCTCGCGGGCGAACGCCTTGGTGAGCCCGATGACCCCACCCTTCGACGCCACGTAATGGGCCATGTTCGGAGCGCCGGATTGAGCGCTCGAGGAGGAGATGGTGACGATGCGTCCCCATCCCGCGGCGAGCATGTCCGGTATCGCCAGCTGCACGCTCAAGAACGTCCCGGTCAGGTTCACCGCGACTATTCGGTCCCACTTGGCCTGCGTGATGTCCACGACGGGGTCGAAGGCTTCGATCCCGGCGCTCGTGACCACCACCGTTATCGGTCCGAGGTCCCGGCGGACGGAGGCGTAGGCGCGTTCGGTGGCGTCGCGGTCAGCCACGTCGAGCTCGTGCGCCCAGGCCGTGTGCCCCCTGGCCGCGAGCTCGGCGGCCCCTTTTTCGACGCCATCACCGTCCAGGTCGAGGAGTGCCACGGCAAGCCCGTCGGCCGCAAGCCGATCCGCGATGCCGAGACCGATGCCCGAGCCCGCCCCGGTGACGACCGCGACCCGGGCGCTCACTGCGCCTCCGACGGGGTGAACTCGATGTGCAGGTTGCTGAGGCCTCGCAACACCCACGTGGGCTCGTAGTCGAAGTGGCGACCACCCGGCGGCCCGTGGTCCTCGTCGGAGAGCCGGATGTCCCGCAGCCGGTCGAGGAGGCGCTCGATGCTGACCCGGCCCTCCACCCGGGCCAGGGGTCCGCCGGGGCAGGCGTGTGGGCCACGGCCGAAGGCGATGTGGAACCGGGCGTTGGGACGGTCGATGCGGAACTCGCCGGGACACTCGAACAGACGCGGATCGCGGTTGGCCGCGCCGTTGAGCACCATCACCGGCGTGCCGGCGGCGATGCCCACCCCTCCGACCGAGGTGGTTCGGCGGGCCAGGCGGAAATCCGCCTTGACCGGACTCTCGATGCGCAGGGCCTCCTCGATGAAGCCGGGGATCCGCTCCCCGTGCGCTCGCAACTCGTCCTGCAGCTCGGGATTCTCGGCCAGGTACTTGAGCGCGACGGCGAGCAGCCGCGCCGTCGTCTCCTGGCCCGCCGCGAAGAGAAAGGTCGCCGTGCGCACGACGTTGGTCACGTCGGGGGTCGATCCGTCGGGGTAGGTCGCGAGTGCCAGATTCGTCAGCACGTCGTTACGTGGTTCGCGCCTCCGGTCCTCGATGTACTCGCTGAACCAGTCGTCGAGCCAGTTGAGGGCGTTCATCTCCATCCCGTCGCCCTCCGCTCCGATCTTTCCCGGCGACGCCGACAACCCGAAGCCCTCGCGGAACCGCCGGTGGTCGGACTCGGGCACCCCCAGGACGTCGGCGACCACGAGCATGGCGAAGGGTTGGGCGTAGGCACGGATGAACTCGCACCGGCCCGAACGGACGAACTCGTCGATCTGACGATCAGCGAGTCGGCGCATGAACTCCTCGTTCTCCTTGAGCCTCTTCGGCGTCAGGAGCCGCATGATCAGGGAGCGCTCCCGGACGTGCTCGGGGGCATCCATCGTGACCATGTGCTCGTTCATGGGTAGCTGGTCCCGGTAGCGGTCGATGACCTCGCCGACGTCGTCGCCCTCGAGCGGCACAGGGAAGGTCGCGAACGGGCCGATCACCGAATTGCACGAGGAGAACTCGTCGCTGTTCAGGTAGATCTCCGACGCTTCGTCGAATCCCGTGACGGCGACCACCCCGTGGTGGGAGGTGGGCAGGACCGGGCAACGCCCCCGCAGATGGTCGAAGTACGGGTAGGGGTCCTCGATCAACGAGGTGTCCGAGAAGAAGTCGACCGAGTCGTAGTCCACCATGGACGGCCCCCTTCGGGCTCTGCCGGATGCTGAGCGAGTGCTCAGCATTTGCTCCGGGGTAGAGATAGCACCCTGATCAGGGCACGTCAACGCCCGCCGCTGTCCCGGTGGACCCCGAGGTGTCCCTGTCGGCTTTGTTGTCCTTGTAGATCCGGCCGTCCTTCATGACGAAGCGGACGTCCTTGGTCGTCTTGATGTCCTCCGACGGGTCCCCGGGGACGGCGATCACGTCGGCCAGGTAGCCCGGGGCGATTCGACCGAGGTCGTACTCTCGCTCGATCAGCTCCGCGCTGGTCACGGTCGCGGCCTGCAGCGCCTGCATGGGCGTCATGCCGCGGTCGACCATCGCGACGAGCTCGTCGGCCTGCGTCCCGTGCGGGATGGCGGGGGCATCGGACCCGCAGGCGATCTTGACCCCGGCCGCCAGGGCCTTGCCGAACATCCGCCGGGCCTGCGGGAAGATCTCGGCCGCTTTCTGCTGGAGAAGGGGGTGGATGCGATCGACGGCCATGTGGTCGCCCAGGGCCGTGGTCCCAACGAGGAAGGTCCCCGACTTGGCCATCAGCTCGACGGTGTCGTCGGTGGCCAGCGAACCGTGCTCGATGCAGTCCACCCCCGCCCGGATGCAGGCCCGGATGCCGGCGTCGCCGTGCGCGTGCGCGGCGACGCGCAGACCGTTGCGGTGCGCCTCGTCGACGATGGCGGCCAGCTCCTCGTCGGAGTACTGCTGGCAGCCGGCCGCGCTGCTGAAGGACATGACGCCCCCCGAGGCCGAGATCTTGATGACCTTGACCCCGTACTTGATCTGGTAGCGCACGGCCTTGCGCACCTCGGGGATGCCGTTGGCGATCCCCTGCTCCACGCTTTGGGGCATGATCCCCGGCGCCAGGCCCTGGAACATCGTCGGGTCGAGATGGCCGCCCGTCGGCGTGATGGCATGGCCGGCCGGGATGATGCGGGGTCCCGGGAACCAACCGTTGTCGACGCCCTTCATCAGGTCGACGTCGAGGAGAAAGCCCGCCGTGTAGACCATCAGCCCGAGGTTGCGCACGGTGGTGAACCCGGCCATCAGGGTGGTCTCGCAGTTGACCACGCCTCGCAGGGTCCGGTAGACGGGCGAGTCCTTCACCCCGTGCAGGGGATCGGGGAGCCCGTCGGGACCACCGGGGCCGCCGATGAGCATGTTGAGCTCCATGTCCATCAGGCCGGGCAGCAGCGTCACGTCCCCGAGGTCGACCTCGGTGGCCTCCCTTGGAGGGTCCTTCGGGTTGACCGCCACGATCGTGTTGCCGTCGACGACGATCGCCGCGGGGAACCGCACTTCCCCCGCCTTCACGTCGACCCAGCGGTCCGCCCGCAGGATGGTCACGTCGCTCATGGCCTGGCTCCTCTACGCGCGATCCGGTGGGGCGTCGTCACAGGTACCAGGCGCCGTTGACGTTGATCTGCTGGCCCGTGATGTAGCCGGCCTCTTCCGAGCACAAGAACGCGCACGCGGCGGCGATGTCGTCGGGAGTGCCGAGGCGGCCGAGAGGCGCCCGGGCGACCACCTGCTCCATGCTGGCCATCTGCCCCGTCTCGATCGGGCGGCGCATCATCGGGGTGTCGATAGCCCCGGGAGGGATCGTGTTGACCGTGATGCCCTTCGGTGCGAGATCGAGCGCCAGTGCCTTGGTGAGCGCGATCACCCCGCCCTTGGAGGCGACGTAGTGCGCCATCCGCCGGGTGCCCGACTGCGCCGAGGACGACGAGATGGTCACGATGCGGCCCCAACCCGCCCCGATCATGTCCGGGACGGCCGCCTGCAGGCAGTGGAACGTCCCGGTCAGGTTCACCGCCATCATGCGGTCCCACGCCTCGGGGGTGATGTCGAGGAAGTCGACGAACCCCTCGATCCCTGCGCTCGTGACCATGATCTCGACGGGTCCGAAGGCTCGGCGTACCTCGTCGAGCGCGGTGTCGACCGCGGGGCGCGTGCTGACGTCCACCTCGACGCCGAGCGCACGGTGGCCCTCAGCCTCGAGCATCTTCCCGACGCCCGACGCGGCCTCGCCGTTGATGTCGAGGACGGCGACCCGGTGCCCTCGCGAGGCGAGGCGGCGCGCGATCGCAGCCCCCATGCCAGACCCCCCGCCGGTGACGACGGCGACACGTTCCGTGCCCGACGGGCCGCTCAGCTCCGCGGTGTCCACTCGTGCAGCCTCCCCATCGGGGCCGGCGCCCGGGCCCCGGCCCCGCCCGAGATCCTCTCAACCCAAGGGCCTCGCCCGCCGCGGCCTCGTACGGCCCGCTGCGGGAGAAGCCGCCGGTGGGGTGCTCGGATGTTATTAACCGTGCACATTCTTGTCAACCGTCCCTAGCACAGGAGGGAAGCGACGGATACGGTTTGAGAGAATGGGCTTTCCGAGCTGACGATCTCGAGTTTCGCTACTCCAGACGGAAAGGAGCGCCGGCATGCGGATGGGTCTGCAGGTGAGTGCCGACCGCGGTCGGTACGCGACCAAGGTCGAGAAGATGGTCGCCGACGCCCGCTGGGCGGACGAGGCCGGCCTCGACTCGGTTTGGACACCGCAGATCCCCGACGAATTCGACGTGATGACGGCGGCCACCCTGTTGGCGGCGGCCACGTCGCGCATAGAGATCGGCACGGCCGTCGTGCCGGTCCAGCCGCGCCACCCCGTCGTGCTGGCCCAGCAGGCGCTGTCGGCCCAAGCGGTCGCGGGTGGCCGCTTCGTCCTTGGTGTGGGCGTCTCGCACAATTGGATCATCGAGGACATGCTCGGCCTGCCCTACGAGCGGCACGCCACCACGATGCGCTGCTACCTCGACGTCCTCGACCAGGCGTTGGCCGGCCCGGGCACGGTCGACGTGCAAAACGAGCTCTTCTCGATCCACCAGCCACTCGACATCACCGACATCACGCCGACGCCGGTCATGGTCGCGGCCCTGGGACCCGTGATGCTCCGGCTGGCCGGCCAACGGGCCGCCGGCACGATCCTCTGGTTGGCCGACGAGCGCACGATCGCGTCCCACGTCGTGCCGCAGATCACGAGGGCGGCAGAGCAGGCGGGCCGGGGGGCGCCGCGGATCATGGCCGGCGTACCGGTCTGCCTGTGCCGCGACGACGAGGTCGGCGCCGCCATGAACCAGACGAACCGCACGCTCAGCGAGGTCGCGACCTCACCCAACTACGCGAGGCTGATGGAGCACGGCGACGCCAAGACCATCGGGGAGATCCTCGTCTGCGGTAGCGAGGCGACGATGGAGCAGCGGCTCCGCAGGTTTGCCGAGGCCGGCGTGTCCGATCTCAACGCCCGCATCGTGCCACTCGGTGACGGGCGGGACGAGGTGAAGGCGTCCGCCCTGCGGACACGCGAGTTCCTGGCGTCCGTGACACCGTCGCTCCAGAAGCTGGGGTGATCGGGACTCAGACGGACCGGTCGGCCAGGATCCCGGCCGAGACCAACGTCCAGATCTGGTCGGCGGCACGCGCCGCGCTCGTTCGCTTGACCCCGCTGATCGTCGGCGCGTAGGCGGCGTTGAACATGATGGTTGCGAGGACGGCCGCTGCGGCCTCCGTGTGATCGAGCTCGGGACGGACCACGCCCGCCGCTGCGGCGTCGGCCAGCACCTTCCCGAGGAGGGAGACGAGAGGGACGAAGGCCCGCGTCGCCTCGTCCTGGTGCGCGGTCATCAATTCGTGGCTGAATTCGGCCAGGACGGGCGACGGATGGTTCTTCGAGGCCCGCCCCTTGGGCATCGGCAGGCACATGCGGAAGTACTCGACCACGAAGAGATGCAGCCGGTCGAGCTCGCGGTCCTCCTTCGCGATCACCTCTTCCAGACGGTCCGCGGTCGATCGGATCGCCTCGTCGAAGAGGGCGAGGAGCAGCTCGTGCTTCCCGGCGAAGTACTGGTAGAAGCCCCGCAGGGATTGGCCGGAGCGATCGACCACCTCCTGGACGGTGAAGTCCTTGCCCGACTCCGCGCTGGCGAGCAGCTCGAATCCCGCATCGAGGAAGCGCTGCACCCGCCCCTCGCTGCGGACCCGGGCCGAGTCGAGCGAGCGGGCCACGGCGAGGTCCCGCCGGCGGACGGGCGCATCGGCGTTTCCTTCGCCGGAGTGCTCGGTGGCCACCGGGACAGCGTAGACGGTTCCCTCCTTGTGAGAGCGGGACTCTCACCCAGGTCTCGGTGGTGACGACCCTTTTCCGCCATCCGGCTTCCGGCGCTGCTGCCGGCACTCCGCGCCTCCCGTCGAGGAAGGTGCACGGCCAATTACGCCGGACGAGAATGCTGTTATCGTGAGAGGGACGGCACGGCACGCTGGAGACGAGGCGACCAATGGACCAGCCGCAGATGGCCGACATCATGGAGATCGAGCAGTTGCTCGCCCGCTACGCCGTCGGCATGACCCAGGACGACGTCGAGGCCGTGATCGACGTCTTCACGTCCGACGGGACCTACAGCGCCTTCGGCTCGACCTACGGTCTCCACGACTTCCCCGCACTGGTGGCGGCCGCGCCCAAGGGCCTCTTCCTCACCGGCACCCCCGTCCTCCAGCTCGACGGCGATGCCGGTACCGGCCACCAGACGCTGTGCTTCGTCGATCAGTCCACCCACGACATGCGCATCGGCTGGTACACGGACTCCTACCGGCGCACCGAGATGGGGTGGCGCCTGCACACTCGGGCGATGACGTTCCTCCGGCGCAGCGGGGCGAGGGATTCGGGCAAGGCCCACGATCCGACCCGACCCGCACCGTCGACCGGACCCGCCTCCTAGCGCGCACCCGTCGCCAGGGATTCCCGGATGGACCTCGACGCGTTCAAGGTGGCCGTCGACGGATGGCTGGACGAGCACGCCGCGGCGCTGAAGCCCGAGTTCGCGGGTAAGGGCACGCTCGACGAGCAGGTGGCCCAACTGGCGAAGGTGCGCCGGCTGACCCACGACGCCGGTTGGGCGCGACGGGGCTGGCCCGAGCGCGTCGGCGGCCTCGGAGGCTCCAACCTGCTGCGGGCCTACCTGGGGGAGGCGCTCACGTCGCGTGACCTCGTCGAGTCCGGCCTCTACACGATGCCCGAGTTCCTGGTGCCGACGATGCTCGACCATGCGCCACCGGACCTGGCGGCCGAGATGGTGCCACGCGTGCTGCGCGGGGACGAGGTCTGGTGCCAGGGGTTCTCCGAGCCGGGCGCCGGCAGCAGCCTGGCGTCGCTGGCCTGCCGCGCCGTGCGCACCGACCGAGGGTGGGAGGTCGAGGGCCAAAAGGTCTGGACGAGCCTGGCGCAGTACGCCCAGCGCTGCGTGCTCCTCACGCGCACGGGCACGACCGATTCGGCTCACCGCGGGATCACGGGGCTGTTCGTCGACATGGACAGTCCCGGGATCACCGTGCGCCCGATCGGGTCGATGCACGGCGTCGAGGAGTTTTGCGAGGTCTTCTTCGACGGCGTGGTCGTCCCCGCCGACCGCCTCCTCGGCGAGGTGGACGGCGGCTGGTCGATCGCGATGGACCTCTTGCCCTACGAGCGCAGCACCGCCCTCTGGCACCGTGCCGCCTACCTGCAGCGGCGCCTGGCGCAGCTGGTCGCGGTGACGCCGGAGGGCGCGCTCGACCCCGATGCGCTCGGGCGGACCGTGGAGCTGTTGTGGGCGTTCCGGGCGCGGTCGCGCTCGACGCAGTACCGGCTCGCGGGTGGCGAGCGGCTCGGCGCGGAGACCTCCGTGGACAAGATCCTGTTGGCGACCGCCGAGCAGGCCCTCTTCGACCTCGTCGGCGACGCGTTGGGTCCCGACATCACGATCGGCGACGACCCGACGAGCACGCAGTGGCGCGCCGAGTACCTCTACGCGAGGGCGGCCACCATCTACGGCGGCAGCGCGGAGATCCAGCGCAACATCGTGGCCCGCCACCTCCTCGAGCTCGGGGAGGACCGTTGATGGAGGGTCCCGATCTCGAGCTGTTCCGCCGTAGTGTCCAGCACGCCGCCGATCGCTGCACCGGCGACCGGCTCGACGCTGCCCTCGACGACCTGGGCTGGGAGGACGCGCTCGGCGAGGACACGCCGGCCGCCGTCTCGGTCCTGTTCGAGGGTCAGGGGTCGTCCAACGCGAGCTCGTCCGCGCTCGGCCGCGTCCTCGGGCACGCGCTCGGCCTCGCCGGGGGCGCGGGGGCACCGCTCGTGGTCCTGCCGCCCCCCGGGAGCTGCGATCCTCCCGGACGCGTGGTGGGATCCGTCTGCTCGGCGGGTGGCCTGGCCATGGGCGGGGCCGCGTCGGTCGAGACGGCCGTCGTCGTGGCCGGGTGCGGGAACGAACGGCGCGCCCTCGCCCTTCCGGCCGGCGCGCTGACGTGGCGCCCGGTCGGCGGCATCGACCCCGAGCTCGCGCTGCGGGAGGTCTCCGGGGAGGTACAGATGGACGCGACCGAGCCGCTCGGGGTCGCCGCCTGGGACCACGCCCTGGCCCTGGGACAGCTCGCCCTCGGGCACGAGCTCCTGGGAGCGGCACGCGCCATGCTCGAGCTGGCCCGCCGCCATGCCCTCGAGCGCGAGCAATTCGGCCGGCCCATCGGCGCCTTCCAGGCGGTGCGGCACCGTCTGGCCGAAGCGCTCGTGTGGGCGGAGGCGGCAGCCTCGCTCCTCGGCGCCTCCTGGGAGGACCCCGCTGCCTACGGTGCCATGGCCAAGGCCTTCGCCGGGTCGGCGGCGAGACTGGTGGCACGCCACGCGCAGCAGGTGATCGCAGGCCTCGGCTTCACGACCGAGCATCCCCTCCACGGCTACGTCCGGCGCACGATCGTGCTCGACCAGATGCTCGGGGCGGGCACCGCACTCACCCGCCGGCTCGGCGCCGACGTGCTGGCGACCGCCATCCTGCCGCCCGCCGTGCCGCTCTGAGAGGGCGGGGGGTGGACGGTGATTGACCACGACCCGGTCCTGCGCCAGCACGGCTACCACTCCCTGCGGGTGAGGGCGGTCGTACCCGAGACGCGCGAGGCGAGCTCCTTCGTCCTCGAGGTGCCCGAGGAGCTGAGGGCGACCTTCCGCTACCGGCCCGGACAGTTCTGCACCTTCCGGGTCCAGCTCGACCGCGAGGTTCACCTGCGCTCGTACTCAATGTCAAGCGACCCGGGGACGGATGGCGACCTGACCGTCACCGTCAAGAGGGTGACGGGCGGGCTCGTCTCCAACTGGCTCCTCGACCAGGTATCGGAGGGCGACGCCCTCGAGCTGACCAAGCCGGCCGGGGTCTTCTGCCCGCAGGGCACGGACCGCGCCATGGTCGGCCTGTGCGGGGGCAGCGGGATCACCCCGGTGATGTCAATCACGAGGCACGTGCTGGCGGCCATGGAGCGCACCGTGCGGCTGCTCTACGCCAACCGCGAGCGCTCCGCGATCATCTTCGAGGGTGCGCTCTCCGGGCTCTGCGCGAGGCACGGCTCCCGGCTCGAGGTACGGCACCATGTCGACGCCGACGGAGGGTTCCTCACAAGCGCAGAGATCGCCGGATTCGTGGGGAGCGCGGTCGACGCCGACTTCTACGTGTGCGGTCCCGGTCCCTTCATGGACCTCGTCGAATCGACCCTGCACGGGATGGGGGTGGAGGAGGAGCGGATCTTCGTGGAGCGCTTCTTGGTGGAGCAGCCGGAGAAGGACGCCGCCCTCGCCCAGCCCGGCGCGACCGGCGGGGAGAAGGTCCCCCAGACGGTGACCGTCGCGCTCGGGGGCAGGACCGAGACCATCGCCTACCAGCCGGGCGACACGCTGCTCGAGACGGCGAGGCGGGGCGGCCTCCGGCCGCCGTTCTCGTGCGAGTCGGGGAACTGCGCCACGTGCATGGCGTTCTTGAAGGAGGGGGCGGCCACCATGCGCGTCAACAACGCGCTCACCCCCGAGGAGGTCGACGAGGGCTGGATCCTCACCTGCCAGGGGCTGCCTCGAGGCGACGTCGTGACCGTGGAGTACGAGCAGATGTGAGCGCGGCACGGACCGGCTGCTCGTGGAAGCATCAGGTGCGGCTCCGACACGGCCTTGGTCGACCACCCTCCGGTGGTCGACGACAAAGGAGGAAGCATCATGAACTCGACCGCGGTGGACGCACAACCGCAGGCGTATCCGGTCCTCAACGTCACCCCTCGCCAGGAGCTGGCCCTGCTGGCCCGGGTGCTGCACGCCGAGGGCTACGACGACCACCTGGCGGGACACATCACCTACCGCCAGCCTGACGGCACCTTCCTCGTCAATCCGCTCGGACTGAGCTGGGACGAGCTCTGCGCCGGCGACGTGGCCCGGATGGACGCCGAGGGCCGGCAGCTCGAGGGGCGATGGGTCGTCTCCCCAGCCGTCCAGCTCCACGTGGTGCTCCACCGGCACCGGCCGAATGCCGGGGTCGTCATCCACAACCATCCCCGCTGGGGCACCATCTGGGCCGACTGCCACCGGGTCCCACCCGTCTACGACCAGACCAGCGCGATGTACGGCGGGGAGATCGCCATCGACGCCGGCTACGACGGCCCGGTCAACCTGGCGGCCAACGCAGAGGAGGTGGTCATCGCACTGCGGAGCGCGGACATCGCCCTCATGGTCAACCACGGGGTGCTGGTCATCGGCCCCAACGTCCGCGAGGCCTACCTGCGGGCAGCGGTTCTCGAGTGGCGCTGCCGCCAGGCGTGGCACGTGGAGGCGCTGGGCGCGGGCGTGCCGATGAACCCCGGGACGGCGCGTGGTTTTGGTGACCTGATCGCCGCCTCCGCCGCCAAGGGCAACTTCGACAACTGGTTCGCGAGCGCCGCCCGGAGGGCCATTCGCCAGGACCCGTCCGTCCTCGAGTAAGGGGCCGCGCGGATAGGTGACGGATCCACCGGTCGTATGTCAATCGCTCCGAAGATTGGTCTCGGCAGCGCCCGCGTCGAGCGCTCTCTCAAGAACTTCGAGCGCCTCGGCGATCTGCTCCTCAAGCACTCCTCCCTCAAGGAGCCATCGGGTATTTGTGGCGAGCAGCACTCCACCGGCCGCTGCAGCGAGCATCGCCGGAACGAGTGAGTCAGCCGAGAGGCCAAGGCGGACACCAAAGAACTCCGCCATGACGGTATTTACCTTGAGCTGGATACCACCGAGCGCGGCGCGCACTAGAGACGGAGAGGACTCGACGAGGATCATCCACCGACGACGCAGAAGTGCGTCTTCGGTGGCGACGACGCAGACAAATGCCTCACGCAGCGAACGCACTGGTGCCTCGTCAACGGGCCGCTCCGCAAGGGCGGACCGTAGTGCTTTGGCCCGATGGTCGATTCGAACCTGGAAGATCTCTTCCTTCGTTGCGAAATGGCGATAGAAGGTGCGCGAGGAAGTTCCAGCCTCCGCCGCGATCTCTTCCACCGTTACGTTCGCGAATCCTCGTTCTTCGAAGAGCTCGAGTGCGACAGATTCGAGCTCGAAGACCATCTGCTCCGCATGCTTCGATCGGACATTTTGGGAAAGCGACTGAGCCACTGATGTGAGACTAGATCGTCCCCGGAACCTCCAGAGGAACGAACGATCCGTCCCATAGGTCCGGACCTCGCCGAGTTCGACTGCGCTTACTCATGGAAACACTGGGCGGTCGGCTGCGCACCCGCCCTCACGTATATAGGTCCGTACCTGACCGACCGGTGCAGGTCGAACTGGTTGAGACCTCGACGAGCCGGTTGCAGCTCTCCCGGCACCTGAGTTGTGCGGGGTTGACGAGATACGGGCGGGAACGCTGCCAACCCGAGAACACGAGCTTGTTGCAGTCAGGCCTAGGTCGCGGTGTGATCACGCGGCATCCTGATGCGGGGCCGCGTGATCTCGTAGAACCCGTCATGCTCTGAGAGCACGGTGATGGCGTCCCAGAGCCGAACGGCCTGAGGCCCGGTGGGAGCAGGCGCCATCACGGGCCCTTTGAAGCCATGGGGAGGATCGGCCCTGACGACGATGGTCGGCGTCTGGGTTTTGGGCCCGCCGAACGCATAGGCGATCTCCATCGACTCGCAGATGGGTCCGTCCCACTTCTCGTCGCCGGCCGCCTCCACCAGGCACGCGTCGAGGCCTGCGGCGACGACGGTATCGATGAGAATCCGATCCCCTTGGGAACCGGAGCGTGAGAACCGGCGCCGTCCCCACTCCGTGTAGAGCTGGTCGACGGTATCTTCGCCCGCTTCTGCGCGTGCCGCCTCCAAGATGCGCAGCATTTGGTGGGAGAGCGCGTGACCGTCGAGAGCTTGTTGGCGGTAGTTTTCGGGCACGGTCGGTGCGACGTCGTAATCGTCGCGGATCTCCAGGCAGTAGGAGCGCCAACTGATTTGGAGCTCCCTTTGCGGCGCGACCTCGAGCAACCATCGGGACGTGATCCAAGCCCAGGGACAGCTCGGATCGACGTAGAACTCGACGTTGGTCACCGAATCCGAGTGTAGCGGTGGCGGTTCTTCGCCTGACCGTTGCTCGAGCCCGAGGGATAGGCTGGGCGTCGATGTCAGATTCGACGGCCGCGCAGAGCCAGGCCGACGACTTCGAAAAGCTCCGGGCCTCACGCGGCGAAGGTTGGCAGTGGTCCCGCATCCAGGAGGAGTCGTGTCCTCAATGCGGCTTGAGTCCGGCGGACATGGAGCCAGCGGAGCTCGGACCCCGGGTGGTCGATCTGGCAGGCAAGTGGCGCACGTTTCTTGTCGGGGCCGATGGCGGATACCTGCGACGCATTCCCGATCCGGGCGTGTTCTCGCCAATTCAGTACGGAGCCCACGTGAGCGGCATCGTGCGGGTGGCCGGCGAGCGTCTCGAGCTGGGTCTCGAGCAGGAGGCACCCACCGTGCCCATGTTCAATCCAGGGCAGGACGAATGGGAGCGCTACAACGAGCTGGACGCGCAACAGTTGGCTGACGAACTCGAGGACAATGCCTCCCGGCTCGCTGGCATCCTCGGACATCTGAGCGCCTTCCAGTGGTCCCGCACGGTCATCAATGACCGCGGACAATACGGGATCTACACCTTCACACTGATCGGGATCGGCCGCAGCGTCGTCCACGAGTCTCATCATCACCTGCTCGACGCCAAGGGCACGCTGGCCCTGGGCGCAGTCCCGTAAGGCGTTGAGAACGGGTTAGTCGTGGAGGATGCGGAGCTGCGCGAGGTCGTGACCGCGTTAGAGGCACGCGTGACCCGGCTTGAAGACCAGCTCGCCATCCACCGCCTCATCAACAGCTGGGGCCCGGCCGTGGACACCGGTCAAGCCGAGGCCGCCGCTGCACTCTTCTCTGATGATGCCGTTCTGAAGTCTGATATGTCACACCTGATCGGCCCCGCTGCGATCGAAGAGATGGTCAACAGCGAAGGCCACCAGGCCCTGATCCGTCAGGGTTCGGCTCATATCCCGGCCTTTCCTCTTGTGGAGATCGACGGCGATCGCGCGCGAGCGGTCGGTTACTCGCGCGTGTACCTCCACACCGATACCGGCTACGAGGTGTGGCGCGTGTCGGCCAATTACTGGGAGTTCAGCCGAACAGCGAGCGGCTGGCGGGTGAGCAGCCGGACCAACCACGTCATCGATGGAGGATCCGCACCGCAGGAGCTCCTGTCCGGCTGGTTCACGCAACAGGCCTGACGTCGGGAACTGCCCGGGTCCTGGCCCGCCTCGGCGTTGACAGATTACGCCATGACTGGCACACTCTGTCAGCGCCAGGGGGCGCGTTCGGGGGTGCTGAGTGGGCCGTTTCGGAACAAACTTCAGGCTGGCCAGCACGCGTATCCGGCGAAAGGCAGCGCCGTCTGGAATGGCGCTCTTCGTGCTCATCGCAATGACGATGAGCCTGTCCCTTGCGACTTCCGGTTCGCCGGCCGCGGGGGCCGCTGCCGTCACATCAGTGCCAGCCAGCGTTCCGGAAGCGACAGTCAGTGGGCCCGTGACCGGAGGAACCGGAATCAATCTGGAGGGCACTACGACCTTCGATCTGAGCACTGTGGGCTACGAGCAGAACGAGTACTTTCTCTCCGGCACCGCCTCGGCGTACACCACGGCAAGTCCATTGATCTCGAGTGGTCGTTGGACGGTCAAAGCGGCGAGCTCCGCGCCGTATAGGACGCGGATGGTGGTGTACAGGCCCATCAATCCTCAGCACTTCGACGGGACCGTCATTGTCGAATGGCTGAACGTGAGCGGCGGCGTGGACGCGGCGGCCGCCTGGTTGACCGACCACGTACAGATGATCCGTAGTGGCATGGTCTATGTCGGAATCAGCGCCCAAGCAGCGGGCATTGTGGGCGCATCCGGCACCCTCGGCGCGAGCGCCGGTCAAGCCGGAGGGATCAAAGGGGCTGATCCGGCCCGCTATGGTTCGCTCGAGCACCCGGGCGACAGCTACTCCTACAGCATTTTTGAGCAGGGCGGAGCTGCGGTGCGCCGTGATGCGTCGATCGTGCTCCGTGGCCTCAAGCCCAAGCGGATTCTCGCTCTTGGCGAGTCGCAGTCCGCGACTCGGCTCGTCACCTACATCGACGCCCTGCAACCCCGATCACGAGGTGTCTACGACGGCTACTTCGTCTACAGCCGGTTTGCCTCGGGCGCTGCGCTCTCCCAGGGCCCCCAGCCTGCGATCAACCCGCCCGCGACGGTGCTCATCCGCACCGACCTGACTGTCCCGGTCATGATGTTCGAGACGGAAGCGGACGTGGCGGTCCTCGGTTACGTTGATGCTCGACAACCTCCGACAAAGTACATCCGCGAGTGGGAGGTAGCCGGAACCGCGCATTACGATACTTACGGTCTTGTCGAGTCAATGGCCGATTCAGGTAATGGCGCAGCAGACGTGAAGACATTCGACACGATGATCGACCCGGTCTCGTCCTTTGACAATGGAGCGATCAGTTGCCCCGTCCCGATCAACGCTGGAGCGCATACCTACCCGCTCCGGGCGGCGGTAGTCGCTCTCAACAACTGGGTCGAGACCGGGAACCCTCCTCCGCAGTCCCCGCGCCTCGACGTGGCCGGTCCAGGCAAGTACGTGACGAACAGCCTCGGCGAGGCCGAGGGCGGGATTCGAACCCCACAGGTCGCAGCCCCTATAGCGGTCGTGAATGGAACTGGCGACACGTCCAGCGCAGGTGGTGGATTCTGCAAGCTCTTCGGGACGACCATCCCGTTCAGTGCGGCGAAGCTCGCCCGGCTCTATCCGACCCACCAGGACTTCGTAAAGAAGTGGGATGCCGCGGTCGTCTCAGAAGTCTCGAAGGGCTACCTGCTAGCGCCAGACGCCAAGGTTCTCGACAAGGTTGCTGCGCAATCGAGCATCGGCGGCTGACGTAGCTAAAGTCCAGAATCTCTCCTCCGGCCGGCCTGCCGCGAGTGCCCGGGATGAAAGCGCCGCCGATCAGTTCGGCTGCTGGCGGAACTCGACGTCGCTCATGAGGAGAAGAGGAATTCGTCGATGGCTCGGTGATAGTTCCAGATCGTCATCTCCTGGGCCCGATTGAGGTGGTAGCCATCGAACCCAGCCGAATGGAGGCCGACCTGGACCTCCGACATGTTCGAGAAGTCCTGCTCGAGGATGGCGCCGAGCGACGCCTGGCGCCAGTCGTCGTAAAACTCCGGGCGGGCCGTGTCGATGCCCTCGGCCGACGGCAACCAGAGGCCCTGGACGTCGAAGATGCACTGGTCGGGGTCCTTGGGGTGGGGGCGGGTGCGGTAGGCCAGGGCCGAGCCGAAGTCGACGAGAAAGACCGTGTTCGGTAAGACGTGCCAGTCGTACATGCCCGCCTTGAGCTGCGCCTCGGAGAGCTCCGGGTAGTCCACTCCGGCCGCTCGAGCGTGCTTCTTGCGCAACTCGCGGTAGATGGCGTTTCCCTGGGGGCTCCAGGCCTCGGGCATGGTCAACAGCTCGGCGGCGGCGCCGAGATCGGTCGGCAGGTACAGGCTGCGCAGCTCACGCAAGTTGTAGACGACGTTGTCGTAGACCGACTTGGGGTCGACCCCGTACTCGGGCCGCAACTTGGTCGAGTCGGCATCCGGGCCGTAGCGGAAGATGTCGGCGTGCCGGGAGTGATAGCGGAACAGCTCGTTGAAGGTCCGCCCGCCGTAGTTCTCGCACTCGGCGATGGTGGGGGGCGTGGGCCGCTTGTCGGGGCGCAGGAGCTGCGGGTGGGTGCCGGGCACGTGCCAGCTCTCGTTGAAGGCATCGAGGGCCGTCTTCCAGTTGGCCTTGACGACCACCGACTTGTACCAGGCGACCCGCATGTGCTCGAGCTTGTACCCATCGAGCCTCGCCGGCAGCGGATCGAGGTAGTCGAGCAACGCCTCTGCGCCCGGGTCCATGTTGACGAAGACCCAGCCGCCCCAGGTGTCGATCCGCAATTCGGGCAGGCAGAGCTCCTCCGGCGGCCGGGGGTCGAAGTTTTCCTCGTCGGCCTGGTACTTGAGGGAGCCGTCCAGGTTCCAGCGCCACGAATGGAAGGGGCAGCGAAACTCGCCGATGCGGCCTGCGCCCTTGACCAACCGTGTGCCGCGGTGACGACAGGCGTTGTAGTAGGCCCGCAGGCCCTCCTCGGTGCGCACGACGACGATCGACTGGTCGCCGATCTCCAACTCGACGTAGTCGCCGACCCGCTCGACCTCGTCGAAGCGACAGGCGTTGAGCCACGTCCTCGGGAACAGCCGGTCGAGCTCGAGCTGGAGGAACTCCGGATCGGTGTACCGACCCTTCGGCACGAAGGCGGGACCGAGTCGCCAGCGCTCGGGCACCCGGAGACCGACCTTCGCGGGGGGAACTTCGGTCGTGGTCACCCTCGACGCACCTCCTGATCGCTGCGACGCGCCGAGGACGGTACCTCGAACGCCGGCCGGGCGCCTCGCGTTGTACTGACCGGTCGCGTAGCATATCCCGACGTGGACTTTTCTCTCAGTGAGAGCGAGCAGGCGCTGGCCGACCTCTGCCGCCAGTTCGCTACCAAGGAGATCGTCCACCGGGCGCCGGCAGCCTGGGAGCGGGGCGAGTGCCCGACCGACCTCCTACGCGAGATGGGTGAGCTGGGGTTGCTGGGCATCCTGGTGCCCGAAGCATGGGGCGGCCTCGGCATGTCGACGGTGGGGTTCGTGGCCGCCATGGAGCAGATCGGCGTGGCCGACCAATCGGTGGCGGCCGCCTGGCAGGCGCACGTCACCATCGGTTCGCTGCCGCTCCTGCTCTTCGGCGACGACGGTCAACGCCAGCGCTGGCTGCGCCCTCTGGCCGAGGGGCGAGCCCTGGGCGCCTTCGGGCTGACCGAGCCCGAAGCGGGCTCCGACGCCCGGGGGATCCGCACGCGAGCCGAGCGGCGGGACGGCGGCTGGCTGATCAACGGCCACAAGACGTTCATCTCGAATGCCGGAACCGACATGTCCCTCGGCGTCACCCTCTTGGCCCGGACGACGCCGGCCGGCGGCCAGCCCTCGCGATTCGGGGCCTTCGTGGTCGAGCGGGGCACGCCGGGCTTCACGATGGGACCCAAGCTGCGAGGCATCGGGTGGCGCGCCCTGGACACTCGTGAGCTCTTCTTCGACGACGTCTGGGTGGGCGACGATCATCTCGTTGGCGATCCCGAGCTCGGGATGAGCCAATTCCTCGCGACCCTCGAGGTCGGCCGGATCTCCGTCGCCGCCCTCGCGCTCAGCCTGACCCAGGCGGTGCTCGACCTGGCCCGCGACTACGCCCGCGAGCGACGCCAGTTCGGCAAGCCCATCGCACAGTTCCAGGCGGTGCAATTCAAGCTCGCGGACATCGCCACCGAGCTCGAGGCGGCCCGATGGCTCACCTATCGCGCCGCCTCACTTCGCGACAGCGGTCAGCCCTTCTCGAAAGAGGCGGCGATGGCGAAGTTGAAGGCCAGCCGCGTGGCCACCGCCGCCGCGTCCGAGGCGGTCCAGATCCACGGCGGCCTCGGCTACATGCTCGATTCCCCCGTGGCCCGGTTCTACTGCGACGCCAAGGTCCTCGAGATCGGGGAAGGAACGAACGAGATCCAGCACATGGTGATCGCCCGGGCGCTGGGGTGCTGATGGCCGCCCGCACCCAAAAGATGTCGCCAACACATGCCGTGGGCGTTCGGTGGCCGCCGGTAGCATCGGGCGGACAGCAGTGCGGGAGTCCGCGACCGGCGCGAGACAAGGCGAGAGATGCCCAACGGTAAGGCCGTCAAAGCAAAGGACGACTCGCGGCGGAGCGCCAAGTGGCACGAGCGACGAAACGGCATCATCGACTTGTCGGCCAGAGTCTTCGCGAAACGTGGATACCACGCCACCAGCACCGTGGAGCTCTGCGAGGCCAACCAGCTCGGCAAGGGTGCCCTCTACTACTACATCGGCTCCAAGGAGCATCTCCTGGCCGCCATCCACGACCGGGTGATGGACGAGGTCATGATGGGGGCCGACCGGGTTGCCCTGGCCGGCGGCTCGCCCGCCGAGCAGCTGGCCATGCTGGGCCAGGAGCTCGTCGCCGTGATCATGCGCTATCCCGACCACGTGTGGGTGTTCCTCCACGAGTTCCACGCGTTGACGGGCGAGAACGCGAAGCAATTCCGCCGCCGCCGGCGGCAGTACGAGGGGCGAGTCGAGGCAGTCTTCGAGGCGGGTGCGGCATCCGGGCAGTTCCGGGCGCTCGATCCGAGGGTGTCGGCCCGGGCCTGGCTGGGCATGCACAACTACACGTACCTCTGGCTGAAGGACAAGGGCCGCCTGTCGGCCAAGGAGGTGGCCGCGGTCTTCGCCGAGATCTTCGTGTGGGGCGTCGCCAACCCGGCCTCCGAGATGGTCCCGCCGCTCGACGGTCACCCGGCCCAGGTGGCCGGCGCCTCCTGAGGCACCGGCACGGCCCTGCTCAGGGAGCGGAGTAGCCCCCGTCCACGATCAACGCCGACCCGGTGGTCCAGCGGGCGGCGTCGCTCGCCAGGTAGGAGTAGGCCCCGACGAGGTCGTCGGGCGAGCCCAGCCCCAGCGGATGGCGCTCGGCGATGTCCTCGATAGCGGACGGCGGCAGCTCGGCGTGCATGGCGGAGACGAACGTGCCCGGGCAGACACAATTCACGCGGATGTTGTCGCGTGCGTACTCGACGGCCGCCACCTTGGCCAACTCGATCACCGCCGCCTTGGTCGCGCAGTACGGGGCCGCATAGGCCCACGCCGTCAGCCCGGCCACCGACGCGGTCAGCACCAGGGCACCGCCCCCCTCCTGGCCGCGCATCACGGGCACGGCGGCCTGGATGGCGTGGACGTGACCCATCACGTTGACCCGGAAGGCGCGCTCCCAGTCGTCGTCGGTCAGGTTGTGGATGCGTCCGTTGGCGGGTGGGATGCCGGCGTTGCTGATGAAGACGTCCAGCCGCCCAAATCGTCCAATGGCCCGAGCGACGACGGCGTCCACCTGCTCGCGTTCGGTGACATCGGCCGTCACGACCTCGACGGGGGGTCCACCCTCCTGCACCCCGGCCACCGAGGTCTCGATCGCCGCCATGCTGAGATCGCTCACCACCAGGCCGGCAAGTGATTCGCCGGCCAGTTTGCGCGTGATGGCTCCCCCAAGCGATCCGCCAGCCCCGAGAATGGCGACCACCCGCCGCTCGCCGTTCACGCCAGCAGGTATCCCCGTCGACGTCCCGGCACGGCGCTCAGCCTAGACCGACCGGTCGGTCTAGGCTACGGGCGGTCCCCGTCGGCAACAACCCGATCACCCACTGCAGGGAGGCTCCATCGGCATGAGCGGCTTGGCCGTGATCAAGCTGAGCGAACACGTCGGGGCCGAGATGCAGGGCGTCGACGCCGAGCGCCTTCTCGACGACCAGGCGCTGCCCGGTGCCGTCCTGGCGGCGCTGAAGAAGCACGGCGTGCTGGTGTTCCCCAAGTTGAGTCTGGAACCGGAGACGCAAGTGGCCATGGCCAAGCGGTTGGGGGAGGTCGACTTCTCGGTCGGACAGAAGAGCGTGCCCGGCACCATGCTGGTGACCCTCGACAAGACCAAGAGCGCCAAGGCGGAGTACCTCAGGGGGACCTTCCACTGGCACATGGATGGCTGCACGCTGCCCGAAGGAAGCAACCCTCAGGCGGCGACCATCCTCTCGGCGGTGGCCCTGGCCGAACAGGGGGGCGAGACCGAGTTCGCGAGCACCTACAGGGCCTTCGACGCCCTGACGCCGGAAGAACAGGAGCGTTGCGGGAGGCTGCACGTGCTGCATTCGGTGGCCGCCACCCAGCGGCTGACGACCGGTGCACCACCCCCGGAACAGGGCGACCCGCCGGACCCCGGGACGCGCCGGCACCCGTTGGTCTGGCGGCACCGCTCCGGGCGCCGGTCGCTCGTGATCGGCGCCACGGCGGCGGCGGTGGTCGGCATGGAACTTCCCGCAGGTCGGGCGTTGCTGGACGACGTGCTCGAGCGAGCGACCGGCTCGGGATCCGTGTACCGCCACCACTGGTCGGTCGGCGACACCGTCATCTGGGACAACCGCGGCCTGCTGCACCGGGTCGAGCCCTACGACTTCGGCTCGCCCCGCGAGATGGTCCGCACCAGCCTGGTGGGCGACGAGCCGATCCGATAGAGGCGATCGACCCGAAGGTCCCGCGCCACCAGGTCTCGGCCGCTCGGGCGGGCGGTCCTGGGCGCCTGTGGTGCCCTTGACCTGCACCGGGACGACCACTAGCGTCTTTTTTTGGACCAACTAGTCAGTACTAGTCCGTGCGAGCTGATCGGTCAGAGTCAGTACTTGTCAGGATGGAGCGGGACGGGGCGAGGGGGATCGGCTCGCCGGTCAGCCTCGCCGCCGGTCAAGCTGGGAGCTCGACAGAGGAGGGCGGAGATGACGACCGAGACCCGCGATTTCGTGGTTTCCGCCGATGGGCACATCCTGGAGCCGACCGATCTCTTCGTCACCCGGCTCCCCGAGCACCTGCGGCCGCGGGGGGTGTGGGAGGAGGACTTCGAGATCGAGCCGATGGTCGAGGGAGGCGCACGGTACTTTCGGCGCCTGCACACGCCGGGCTTCGAGGGCTGGACGATCTCTCGTTACCGCCAGACCGACGGCCCGCCCCCCGACGGCGATCCCGAGGGGATCCTGGCCGACATGGATTCCGACGGGATCGACGCCTCGCTGATGCATCCGAACCTCTCGTTGTTCGGGCTCTACTCCGACGACCATGAGCTCTCGATGGCCCACGCCCGGGTCTACAACGACTACCTCATCGAGCGCTTCCTGCCGTACAGGCAGCGGATCCGGCCGACCTGCCCGGTGCCCATCACCGACGTCGACGACGCGGTGGCCGAGATCGAGCGGATCGCACGGGCCGGGCTGGGGGCCATCCTGCTCCCCGCCATCCCACCCGAGCCGTACTACTCGCGGAACCTCGATCCCGTCTGGGCCGCCGCCCAGGCCAACGGAACCCCCGTCTTCTTCCACACCGCAACCGGGGGGGTGAAGGTCGACGACCCGGAGTCTTCGACGATGAAGTCGGTCACCGACATGGCCATGCAGGCCAACATGGCGATCGACGGACGGCTGGCCTCGGAGCGGATGTTCACCCAGGCGTTCATGGGCCACCCCTTCGTCGCCTCCCAGCTCCTGTGCCAACTGGTCGGTGGCGGGGTACCCGAGCGGTTCCCGGACCTGCACTTCGGGTTGATCGAGTTCAACGCCCACTGGCTGGTCTCCCTCATGGGCGGGATGGACAAGGCCTGGGTGACCGGCATCGGCCAGGACGCCGACTGGTGGCTCGGCCACTGGGACGACACTCGCCCGTCGAGCGAGCAGCCGGCCATGGCACGGCTCTTCCGCCTCAACGACCGCTGGCCCCACCCGCTCAAGCCGAGCGAGTACATCCGCCGCCAGATCCACGTGTCGTTCCAGGACGACCCCATCGCGCTGGCGGCCCGGCACTTGACGGGGCCCACCACCATCATGTGGGGCAACGACTACCCGCACGCCGAGGGCACCTTCCGCCACAGCAAGCGGCTGATCACCGAGCAGTTCGCCGACGTGCCCGAGGACGAGCGCAAGGCCATCCTCGGCGGCACCCTGGCCCGGCTGGTGGGCTTCGAGCGGGTCCCGGCCACCGTCTGACCCGGGCTTCGCCGGATGACCGACGCCAAATGAGAGGCGCCAAGTGACAGACGCCGGCACCCGGTCCCGGGCGGACGGGCATAGGGGCGATTACCGGGTGACGATGATGTACCACCCTAGCCATCACGTGCCCGATCTCGGGGAAGCCGAGCGGTGGTTCGCCGACGTCTTTGGCCGGCCGAGCACGAACCTGGCCGAACTGCGCCGGGGTGCACCACCTCGACCGGGCTATCCGAGCGACTATTCGACGTTCACGTTCATCGGCGACGTCCTCTTCGACACCATCGACCCCAAGCGCTACGTGCTGCTCGGCGTGCAGCGCTACGCCACGGTGGTCCGGCCGCACCTCAAGGGCTTCGGCTGGTACATCGAAGGGCTGGATGTCGTGTACCGGCGCCTCAAAGACCACGACATCGGAGTCGTGAACCAGCTCGACGAGCTGGCCGAGGGCGACGAGCCGCCGACGGCCGCCGGCTCGCCCATGACGCTCTACTTCTCGCTGCCCGAGGACACCGGCCTGCGCTACGAGTTCTTCCCCGCGATCGCCTTCGGCCTCGACCCCCGGACCGCCCCGGACTGGTCCCTGCCCCCGGTCTCGGAGGACGATCCGCTCGGCATCGAGCGCTGCTCGCACCACACGGTGCTGACCGCCCGCCCCGAGCGCGCCCTGCGTCTGGTGGTCGACGTGCTCGGTGGGGAGATCATGCACGAAGGCCGCGACAAGTTGCGACGGACCTCCGCCGTGTCGGTCAGGCTCGGCGATGCCGTCCTCGAGTACGCCGTGCCCGACGGTGGCACCGCCGCCCACGACGACTGGTCGCCGAACGACCCCGACGACACGTACCACGCCATCACGTGGAAGGTGGCCGACCTGGCACGCGCCCGGCGCCATCTCGAGAGCCGCGGCGTGCGCCTCCAGCTCGTCTCCGACGACACCATCGTGACCGACCCGGCCACCAGCCTCGGCATCCCCTGGGGCTTCACGGTCCGGCCAACGCCCGGCGAACGGCCCGGGTGACCGACTACCGCTTCGACGGCCGCGTCGTCGTCGTCACGGGGGCCGGCCGGGGCATCGGGCGGTCCTACGCCCACTTCTTGGCCCGGCGCGGGGCCATGGTCGTCGTCAACGACCTCGGAGGCACCAAGGAGGGGGACGGCACCGACCCCCAACCGGCCCGGAGCGTGGCCGAGGAGATCGTCGAGGACGGAGGGCGCGCCGTCGCCGACGTGAGCGACGTGGCCACGGCCGAGGGCGGAGCGGCGGTCGTCGAGGCGGCGGTGGCTTCCTTCGGTCGCGTCGACGCCGTGATCAACAACGCCGGCAACATCCGCTGGGGCGGCATGCCCGAGGTCGACGCCGCCAACCTGAAGAGCCATCTGGCCGTGCATGTCGGGGGTTGCTTCCACACCACGCGGGCCGCCTGGCCCCATATGGTCGAGCAGCGCTACGGCCGGATCGTGCTCACCACGTCGAGCGGCGTGTTCGGGCTTGCCGACAATCTCGGTTACGCCACCGCCAAAGCGGCGGTCATCGGGCTGTGCAACAGCCTGACGGTGGCCGGCGCCCCGCACGGCATCAAGGTGAACCTCATCGCTCCCAACGCCTGGACCCGGATGGGGTCCCACCCGTCGCAGGGCCTCGATGCGCTGACCCAGCCGGCTCCCGAGCACATGCAGCCCGAGCTGGTCGCGCCGATGGTCGCCCTGCTGTCCCACGAGGCCTGCCCGGTCAGCGGCGGGATCTACCTGGCCGGCGGTGGCCGCTTTGCCCGGATGTTCGTCGGAGTGACCGCCGGCTGGACCCCGACGGGCTCCGAGCCGGCCACCATCGAGGAACTGGCGGCCCATTGGGACACCGTCAACGACGAGGCGGAGTACTACGTCCCGGCCGACCTGCGTGACTGGTCGGCGCACTACATGTCACATCGGCGGTAGCGCTCGGGGTGCCGGCTCGGGGTTCACTTGAGGGCCATCGGTGTGATGGGCGAGCCGACGGACCCGGTGACCTTCAGGCCCGGGGCGCAGAAGAGGAATTCGGAGACGCCGTCCTCCTCGCAGTCGGCCGCCAGCGCCTCGAGGTTGAACATCTCGCCGAGTGTCAGGCCCATGTCGCGGATGGTGACCTGATGGAACGGAATGTTCGCTCCCGGCAGCTGGCTCGGCCAGATCTCACACGCCCAGTTGTCGAGCGCCAGAGCGGCCACCTCCCGCTCGTGCAACCAGCGGCAGGTGTCGAGCCCCGGCCCCGCCTCGTCTCCCATGAAATGCGCCCGGTCGCCCTCGAGGAACCACTGGTACCACCCGCTGCGCACGAGCAGGATGTCGCCCGACTCGACGCGCACTCCCTGGCGCTCCTCTGCCGCCGACAGGTCGGCGGCGGTGATCTCGTAGCGGTCCTCGAGCCGGTCGACGCCGTTGAGGCGGGCGACGTCGAGCAGCACGCCGCGCGAGATGAGGTGCTCGACCGCCTTGGCGAACGAGTTCCTGGTCGCTCCCCCGGTGGTCTTCACGGTGCCCGCCGGGACGTTGTTGTAGAAGAGCCCGTCGTAGCCGACGTGGGCCAGGCTGTCCCACTGCGTCGCCGCCTGCAGGCCCATCACCACCATGTCGTCGGCGGTGATCAGGCCGTCGGGGGCCTGGGCGGTGTCGGAGGGCATGAAGGTCATGACATGGAGCGGGTTGACCCGGAACCCCCCGGGCAGGAACGGCCCGTCCTTGTCGAAGGGCATGCCCAGGTCGAAGTTCCTCCCCGTCTTCACCAGTCTCGCCGCCCGGACCCGCTTTTGCGGGGTGACGAAGTTGAGGGTGCCGATCTCGTCGTCGTCGCCCCAGCGGCCCCAGTTGCTCAGCTCCTTGCCCAGTTCGTGGTGCGGCCACGTCTTGTGGTCTTGGTTCATATCCCCCTCGCACGTCGACGGGCCGACCGCGCGGGCGGCGCCGCACGAATTTGTACCGACCGGATGGTCAAAACGCTACTCCCCCGTCGGGTGCCGCTCACAAGCCGCTCCGCAGCTCGCGCTTCAAGACCTTGCCGGAGGCGTTGCGGGGCAGGGACTCGACGAGAGTGACCGTTCGAGGCACCTTGAAGCGGGCCAGCTGACCACGACAGTGCTCGACCAGGTCCTCCGGAGTGACCGTGACACCGGCAACAACGACGACGAAGGCCACCGGTACCTCTCCCCAGCGGGGATCGGGGCGGCCCACGGCGGCCGCCTCCAGCACCGCCGGGTGCTCGTGGAGCACCCGCTCGATCTCGGAGCCGGCGATGTTCTCCCCGCCCGAGACGATCATGTCCTTGAGGCGGTCGACGATATAGAGATAGCCATCCTCGTCTCGTAGGCCGATGTCGCCGGTGTGGAACCAGCCGCCGGCGAAGGCGGCCGCCGTAGCTTCCGGGTCGCGCCAGTAGCCGGTGAAGACCTTGGGCCCGCGCAGGAGCACCTCGCCCCGCTCGCCGGGCGGAGCCGCGGTCCCGTCGGCGCCCTCGATCCGGAGCTCCAGGTACTGGCAGGGCCGCCCGACGCTTCCCCGCTTCGTCCTGACGCTGGCCCGGTCCAAGAAGGTGTCCCCGGAGACGGTCTCGGTCAAGCCGTAGGCGTCGGCGAACCAGGCTGCGGGGAAGGTGCGCTCCAGCCGGTCGATCAGGGGCAACGGCATCTTCTCGCCTCCGGCGATGAGCAGGCGGACCGACGAGAGGTCCCGTCGCTCGACTCCCGGGACGTCCAGCACGGCCCGGACCATGGCGGGGGCCATCCACAGGGTCGTGACTCCCGACCGCTCGACCTCATCGACGACCTGATCGGCGTCGAAGGTGCGGTGGATGACGGTCGACGCCCCCACCGCCAGCAGTGACGTCGTCGTCAGGTCCAGCGCACCGACGTGGTAGAGCGGCCCGCAGGCCAAGCCGAGGTCGGCCTCCGTGATCGCCAGCTCGGCCAGGTGGGCGTAATTCTTCCAGGCCAGGTTCGCGTGGGTGATCATGACCCCCTTGGGCCTTCCCGTCGTGCCCGAGGTGTACATCAGCCGGTGCAGGTCGTCCCCGTCCGCCGAGGCGCGGGCAGGGACGGGGGCCGTCGTGCCGAGGTCGTCGAAGCGCTCCCAGGACGGGCGCTGCGCGGGCGAGATGCAGACCTTGAGCAGCTGGTGGAAGCCTTCCGTGGCGTCGTCGGCCAGTGCGGCCAGCGCCTCGTCGCAGACCAGGGCGCGGGCCCCGGAGTGCTCGAGGATGAACCGCACCTCCGGCGCGGCCAGGCGCCAGTTGAGTGGCATCACCGCCGCGCCGAGGTAGTTGGCACCGAACACGGTCACCAGGAACTCGACGTTGTTGTACGAGAGGAGGCCCACCACGTCACGAGCCCCGATCCCCCGCTCGTGGAGGCCGGCGGCCAGCGCTCGCGCCCGTTGCGCCAGCTCGCCGTAGCTCACCTCCGAGCCCCGGTAGCGAAGGGCCACCTTCGAGGGCCGGCTGGCATGGTGATCGAGCACCCCGAACCAGTTCATGTCGGGGGATGTCGGCGGTGGGACCGGCGCGGCACCGACCGACGGACCACCTGCCTCGTGCATGATGGCGCCCCCTTGCCATGACCGCGACCCGCCGGTGACGTGTGTACCGAGCCGTACATACCCGTGTGTGACGGGTATGTACCGATCAGTACAATAGCTGGCCGTGGCCTTCCAACTCGGGGCACCGGAGGAGACCGAAGAGCCCCCCTTCCCGCTCGAGGACCTCCTCGAGATGTACCGGCGCATGCTGGTGATCCGGGGCTTCGAGGAGCGGGTGGCTGTCCTCTACCGCGACGGCGAGATCCCCGGGTTCGTCCACCTCTCCACCGGCCAGGAGGCCTCCGCCGTCGGCGCCTGCTGGCCCCTTCGCCCGAGCGACGCCATCACCTCCACCCACCGCGGCCACGGGCACTGCCTGGCCAAGGGCCTCGATCCACTTGCGATGTTCGCCGAGCTGATGGGGAAGGAGGCCGGCACCAACAGGGGCCGGGGCGGGTCGATGCACATCGCGGACCCCGGCATCGGCATCTTCGGAGCGAACGGCATCGTGGCGGCCGGTCTCCCCATCGCCGTCGGCGCGGCGGCGGCGTCGCAGCTCCGCGACGACGGCGGGGTGGCCGTGGCCTTCTTCGGCGACGGCGCTACAGCTCAGGGCGCGTTCCACGAAGCGGTCAACCTGGCCGCCGTGTGGCGGCTCCCCGTGGTGTTCTGGTGCGAGAACAACGGTTACGCCGAGTTCTCGCCTGCCGACACCCAGAGCGCCGCCACCCTCGCCGCCCGGGCCGCCGGGTACGGCCTGGCCTGCCGGAGCGTCGACGGCAACGACGTCGCGGCCACGGCAGCCGCCATGACGAACGTGATCGAGACGGTCCGCCGAGGCGACGGTCCCGTCGTCGTCGAGGCCGCGACCTACCGCTGGCACGGCCATTACGAGGGTGATCCGGAGCGCTACCGGAGCGACGAGGAGGTGGAGGCTTGGCGGGCCGCCGACCCGATCGCCCGCCACCACCAGCGCCTCCGGTCGGCCGGAATCGGAGCCGAGGAGCTCGACGCCGAGCGGGCTGCCGTAGAAAGGGAGCTCGACCGGGCCGTCTCGGCCGCCCGCCTGCTCTCGGAGCCCGACCCGGCGACGCTGCACCACTTCGTGCTCCGGCCCCGTCCGGAGGCACCCGAGCCACCGGCCCCGGCGGCGGGCGTCCCCACCTTCCGGGTCATGGACGCCGTCCGCTCGGCCCTGGAGACGGAACTCCAAGCCGACGACCGGGTGTTGGTCGCCGGGATCGACGTCGGTCGGGGCGGCAACGTGTTCGGCCTCACCCGAGGCCTCCAGCAGAGGTTCGGAGACCGGGTGCGCGACACGCCCATCTCCGAGACGGCGGTCATCGGCCTCGGGGTCGGAGCCGCCATGGCGGGCATGCGGCCGGTGGTCGAGCTCATGTACCTCGACTTCGTCGGCGTCTGTATGGACCAGCTCCTCAACCAGGCGGCCAAGATGCCCTACATGACGGGGGGCAAGGCCGAGATGTCGCTCACCGTGCGCACGCAGTTTGGCGCGGGCCGTTCGTCGGGCAGCCAGCATTCCCAGAGCCTGGAGGCGCTCCTGGCCCACGTTCCGGGCCTGAGCGTGGTGATGCCCTCGACACCGGCCGACACCTACGGCCTCCTGCGTGCCGCCATCCGGGACCCGAACCCGGTCGTCTTCATCGAAAACCGCTTGCTCTACGGGCTGAAGGGTCCACAACCACCGGCCGACCACCTGGTCCCGATCGGGCGGGCCAAGGTCCTCCGTCCCGGATCGCACGTCACGCTCGTCACCGTCTCCCGGATGTGCCACGAGGCTCTGGCCGCCGCCGAGGAGGTGGCGGGCGAAGGGATCTCGGCCGAGGTGATCGATCTCCGGACCGTCGCCCCGCTCGACATGGAGACCGTGCTCGAGTCCGTCGCCCGCACCAGCCGCCTGGTGATCGTCCACGAGGCGGTCCTTCCCTTTGGCATCGGGGCGGAGATCGCGGCGAGGGTCGCCGGCGAGGGGTTCTGGTCGTTGGACGCGCCCGTCGTCCGGCTGGGCGCCCCCGCCACCCCGCCTCCCTATGCGCCGGGGCTCGAGCAGGCCTGGCTGCCCGGCCGCCAGGAGATCGCCGCCGCCCTGCGCCGGCTCGTCACGGTGTGACGGGCTGAGCGTCACGGTCGGCCCGCGGCCCCCCGGACTCCCGGGGCGACCTCCCGGTCCCCTTCAGCTCAGGAAGCCCGGGTACCCGTCCCCGACCGTTTCGGCCATGATCTCGAGGAGCTTGGGCCGGCCGGCCGGATTGATCAGGTACCGCCGGGGCTTTCCGGGGATGTTGAGGCCGTAGAAGTAGCTCTGCTTGCCGAAGCCCCATTTCACCGCCTCCGTCTCCACCATGGTCGTCCACTCCGCTTCCAGGGCGGCGGGGACCTCCATGGTCCGGTACCCGTGCTGGCGCACGAACACCAGGGCGTCGTTGATGAAGTCGGACTGATCGCCCGAGTACCGCGGGTTGTTCCCGGCCGACCCGTGCGGGCCGCCCGGGAAGAAGAAATTCGGGAAGCCGTGGCTCATGAGGCCGAGGAAGGTCTGTGGCCCATCGGCCCAGTGCTCCTCCAGCCGCCGGCCGTCGCGGCCGCGGACGCCCATCCGCGACAGGGCGCCGGTGCCGAAGTCGAACCCGGTGGCCCAGACGATCACGTCCAGCTCCTCCAGACCCTCGGCCGTCTCGATGCCGGCCTCGGTCACCCGCAGCATCGGCGTCTCGGTGAGGTCGACGAGCCGGACGTTGGACAGGTTGTAGGTCTCGTAGTAGCCGGTGACGTAGGGGGGGCGCTTGCCGCCGTACCCGTGGTCCTTCGGAATGAGCTTCTCGGCGACGTCCGGATCCTCGACGATGCTGCGGATCTTCTCGGCGATGAACCGGCACCATTCGGCGTTGGCGGCCTCGTCGCTCAGCATGTCGGTGTAGTTGCTGGAGAACTTGGCGAACCCGGGACGGTTCCACAGCTGCTCGTAGAACCTCCAGCGCTCCTCCTTCGAGTCGTCGAAGGTCGCCCGATCGTGAGGGAGGTGGAGGAACCCGCTGCGCGAGCGGACCAAGGTGTCCCTCATCGACTCGAAGCCAGCCTTGAGATCGGCTTGCTCGTCTGGGGTGATCGGTCGGTTGTTGAGCGGGGTGCACCAGTTGGCGCTGCGCTGGTAGACGGTGAGGGACGCCACCTCGTCGGCGATGGCGGGAATCAGCTGGACCCCGCTCGATCCCGTTCCGACGACGGCTACCCGCTTGCCCGCCATCTCGATCCCGGCGGCCGGCCACAGCCCGGTGTGCGCCGAGGCACCTCGAAAGCGCTCCCGACCCGGAACGTCGGGGACGTAGGGCAGCGAGAGGACGCCGGTCGCCGGTATCAGGAATTGCGACCGCAGCTCGGTCCCGTCGGCCGCTCTCACCTGCCAGGTGGCCGAGGGCTGTTCGTAGACGGCCGAGGTGACCCGAGCGCCCAATTGGACGTGGCGCCGCAGGTCGAACTTGTCGACCACCAGGTTCAAGTAGCGCTCGATCTCCGGTTGGGAGGCGAAGTGCTCCTGCCACTCCCACTCTTCGAACAGCTCTTTCGAGAAGATGTAGGCGTACGTGTAGCTCTCCGAGTCGAAGCGGGCCTCGGGATAGCGGTTCCAGTACCAGGTGCCGCCGACGCCGCCGCCGGCCTCCAGCAGCCGAGCGGTGAAGCCAGATTCGAGAGCCAGGTACAGCTGGTAGATCCCGGTGATGCCCGCCCCCACGACGATCACGTCGTAGTCGATCTGATCGCCCCGTCGGCTGACGTCGTCGCCGACCGGAGCTTCGACCGGTTTCATACGCTCCCGGTATCGCTCACGGACCAACCGCGGCCGATGACGGGCCCGCTCAGGGTCCGGGCTCGACGACCAGGTCCAGATACGCGGCGCCGGAGTCGGGCACGCGGGGCTGGCCCCAGCACTCCACCGGGAACGAGACGGCGACCATGGAGAACAGCAGGTGCAAGAGGTTCCTCGCGTCCTCGGGAAGGTCGTCCAGGGGGAACCGGTCGCAGTAGGTCATGGCCTCGTCCGCCCGGGCCGTGACGGCGTCGTACAGCGTCTGCATCTGCTCCATCGTGCTGGCGAGGCGCATCGCGAAGCGCTCGTGCTCCGTGCGCAGGCACCACCGGGAGGCGAACGGCTCGAGCTCGGCGAATTCGGGGGGGAGCAGCCTCGGGTTCGTGCTGGACGTCTGCATCATGCCCCCGCGTGCTCCAGCGACTTCCGGTAGTCGTCGACCCATTGCGCGGTCACCTCGTGGAGGTGACGGCACAGGACCTCCTGGTCGTTGAGCGGGAACCGTTCGACCACCCTCGACTCGAGCATCGTCTGGGTCGCCTCGAGCGTGTTGGCGTCCTGCAGCCCGTACTCCTTGAAGGAGGCGGCGGCGAGCTCGTGGGCCACCCGCTCGCGCGCGGTCTCGGCCGGCACGAAGTAGAGCGTCCCCTCGAAGACGTGCGTGTTGTGCGACGTCGGCCAGTAGTGGTACGTGAGGTACCAGCCCTGGCCCCAGACGAGGATCACGAAGTTGGGGAAGACCTGGAACGAATCGAGTCCCCACGGGTCGCAACCGGCCGGGTTGATGCCGGCCGCTTGCTGGTCGTAGCCGAGGTCGGGCGCGTCCCACGGACCGAAGAGGCCGCTCCTCGTGAGGAGCTCGATGGGTTTGAGCATGCCGGCCGGCAGGCTCCAGGGATGCACCCCGGCGGTGCTCACGAGCCGGTGGGGCCCGTCGATCGCGTACGCGGGGGCCTCGAACCCCGCCTGCTGCGCCGCGATGGACCAGTCGGGTGGCGTCTGCTTCGCGTGCAGGACGGGCGCGTGGTAGAACTCCTGGAAGGCGTCCATGTAGATCTTCCAGTTGCTGTTGACCGTGGCGCGGTAGAGCCACCGCTCGCTCTGCTTCTCGAAGGGGTAGCTCTCGAGCTTCGTCACCATCGGGCCGAGGAAGTCGCGCAGGCTCTGGGCGGGCTCCCTGGCCAGGTTCACGAAGATGAATCCGGCCCAGATCTCGCAATGCACCGGGACGAGCCCCAACGCGTCCTTGTCGAGATCGAAGAACTCCTGCTCCTGCTGGACGAACGACAGGGAGCCGTCGAGGTCGTAGCGCCACCCATGGTACTTGCAGACAAACTGCCGGCAGAAACCGCTCGTCTCCTCCTTGGGGTCGTCGGTCCACACGAGCTTGTTGCCCCGGTGGCGGCAGACGTTGTGGAAGGCGCGGACCTCCCCGTCCTTCCCCCTCACGACGACGACGGAGGTGCGCGCCACCGCCAGCTCCTTCGTGAAGTAGCTGCCGGTGCGCGGCAGCTGCTCGACACGGCCGACGTTCAACCAGGCACGCTTGAAGACGGCCTCGCGCTCGAGCTCGTAGAACTCGGGCGAGATGGAGTCGTCGTAGGAGATCGGCTCGGTCCCCAGCCCGAAGTGCTCGGTCCAGCTGCCCTCGGCCGGCTTGGGCCAACGTGCCATCAGCGGGTCCTCCCCGTGCGACGTTCGACGAAGCATGCCAATGATAGCAGGCCTCTCCTCTTGCGAGAAGGCCGTTTCCGCCGCAGCGGCGAGGGGCTGTCAGCGCCCGTCGCCCAGCGATGCCTTGTGGAGGGTGTTGGCGGCGAGGCGCATGTGGGCGGCGTCGACCAGCCTGCCGTCGCGGCCGATCGCCCCCACTCCGCCCGCCTCGGCCTCGCGGTAGACGCGCACGGCCTCCTCGGCCTCGGCCACCTCCTCGGCGGTCGGCGAGAAGACCTCGTTGGCGATCGCCACCTGATCGGGGTGGATGGCCCACTTCCCGTCGAAGCCGAGGGCGCTCGCCTGCAGGGCCGCCCGCCGGTACCCCTCGGGATCCCGGTAGGCGGGATAGGGGGCGTCGACGGCGTCGACCATGCCGGTCCGCGCCGCCGTCAGCACCTGGGCCCGCGCGAAGTGCCAGAAATCCCCCGGGTAGTCGGCGAGCGGCTCGAAGTTTCCGTCCACGCGGGCGTGGAGCGACGCGGAGAGGTCACCGGCACCGAAGATCAGTGCCTCGAGCCGGTCGCTCGATCTTGCGATCTCGAGCACGTTGGCGAGGCCCTCCGCCTCCTCGATGAGCACCTCGAGGCCGATCGGGCTGCTCAGCCCGAGCTTGGTCTCGAGCTGACCGAGCAGCACGTCGACCCACCACACGTCGCGGGCCGAGCGCACCTTCGGGACGATCAGGACGTCGAGGGACCCACGCGCGCCCGTGACGACCTCGATGATGTCGTCGTGGCACCACGGCGTCTCGAGGCCGTTGATCCGCACGGCCCGCACGGTCCGCCCCCAGTCGAGCTGCGTGAGGGCACCCACCACGTTGGCCCGGGACGACTCCTTGACCGCCGGCGCGCAGGCATCCTCGAGGTCGAGGAACACGAGGTCGGCTCCCGCCGACGCCGCCTTCTCGCACATGCGTTCGTTGCTGGCCGGGGTCGCCAGCTCGGAACGGCGGGCTCGGGGTGCGCGCACGGGACCTCCTTCGCTCTCCGCCGCGGCCTCAGATGGTGCCGAGGGCGCGGAGGGCGTCCAGCCGCTCCGCCCCCAGTCCGAGGAGCTCACCGTAGACCGCGTCGTTGTCCGCGCCAAGGGCCCGGCCGAGGTGCTCGATCTTGCCGGGCGTCTCGCTCATCTTCGCCACCGGGCCCTGGACCGTCATCGCCCCGAGGTCCCCGTCATCGACGCGCACGAAGGAACCACGGGCCCGCAGGTGCTCGTCGGCGAGCAGCTGCTGAGCGTCGTAGACGGGAGCGGCCGCCACGTCGAACCGCTCGAAGGCACCCATCACCTCGCCGAGGCTCCGTTCCCGGATCCACGCCGCCACGAGCGCGTCGATCTCGACCGCCCGCCGCTGGCGGCTCACCGCTTCGGCGTAGTCGGGGTCGTCGACGAGCTCCGGCCGGTCGATGGCGCGGAACACCCTCATGGCCGCGTTGGGCGACGCGCTCGAGATGGCGACCCAATTCCCGTCCGCCGTCTCGTAGGCGTTGCGTGGCGCGCTGGCGGGGAGCAGGTTGCCGACGCGGCCGGGGATCTTGCCGAGATGGCTGTAGGCGAGCGTCGCGGTCTCGATCAGCCGGGCCAGCGGCTCGATGAGGTTGACGTCGATCAGCTGCCCGCTCCCGCCCCGCAGGTCTCGGTGGTAGAGCGCCATCATGACCGCAGCCGTGGCGGACTGTGCGGCGACGCCGTCGGCGAGGAAGAACGGCGGCAGGGTCGGCGGCCCGTCCGGCTGGCCCGTCACATGGGCGAACCCGCTCATCGCCTCGGCCAGCGTGCCGAAGCCGGGTCGGTCGCTCTTGGGTCCTCCCCCGCCGTACCCGGTGACGTGGAGCATGACGAGGCGGGGGTGCTCGGCGTGCACCGAGTCGTAGTCGAGACCCCACTTGGCCAGCGCGCTCGGGCGGTTGTTGGTGACGAGGACGTCGCTGACGTCGAGGAGCCGGTGGAACAGCTCTTGCCCTTCGGAGTGACGCAGGTCCAGCGTCACGCACCGCTTGTTGCGGCTCATGCTCTTCCAGAAGAGGCCGATGCCGTCCTTTTGCTCGCCCCACGTCCGCAACGGATCGCCCGCCCCGGGCTGCTCGACCTTGATCACCTCGGCACCGAACTCCCCGAGCATGGTCGCCACCATGGGCCCGGCCGCGAGGGTGGCCGCGTCGATGACGCGCAGGCCCTCGAGCGGACGGTGGTGTGCAGCGAGGTCGGACAGGTCAGGCACCCCTTGATGATGCCGGACGCTCGATCCCGAGGTGCTCCCGCAGCGTGCTGCCGGCGTAGCGCTCGCGGAACAGACCCCGCCGCTGGAGCTCGGGCACGACCAGGCGGACCACGTCTTCGTAGGCGCCCGGTGAGTGGGTCGCCGCGACGACGAACCCGTCGCATGCGCCACCGTCGAACCATGCCTCCATCTGGTCCGCGATGTCCGGTCCGGTCCCGACGAACCGGGGGCCCTGCAGGAGGGTGGCTCGGTGCCCGGCCAGGTCGCCGAGCGTGACCGACTCGCTGCCGATGTGCGTCTTGATGTTCTGCACGAGGCCCCGGATGCCCGACACGGACTCGATGAGCTCGTCGGTGATCGGTGCGTCCAGGTCGAGGCCGGAGAAGTCGTAGTTCATCAGCTCGGACAGCAGCGTGAGCGAGGCCATCGGGTCGACGAGGTCGTTCAGGAACATCTGCTCCCGCTCCTCGGCGTGCGCTTTGGACTCTCCGGCGACCGTGTAGGCCATCGGCAGCATCTTCACCATGTCGGGGTTGCGGCCGCGGGCACCGATCTTCTCCTTCTGGTCCTTGTAGTGGGCCCGTGCGACCTCGATGCCCGGATCGCCGGTGAAGATCAGCTCGGCCCAGCGGGCCGCGAATTCCCTGCCCCTCCCCGACGAGCCGGCCTGCAGCAGGACGGGCCGGCCCTGCGGGCAACGGGGCACCGTGAGCGGGCCGCGCACGCTGAACCATTGGCCCTCGTAGCCGAGCTCGTGCACCTTGGCCGGATCGGCGAACAGCGGCGCGGCGCGGTCGAGCACCAGCGCGTCGTCGTCCCAGGTGTCCCACAAGCCGGTGGTCGCCTCGAGGAACTCGTCGGCGCGGTCGTAGCGCAGGTCGTGCGGTATGGCCTCCTTCAGGCCGTAATTCTGGGCCTCGCTGTCGTTGACCGAGGTGACAACGTTCCACGCGGCGCGCCCGGCCGAGAGGTGGTCGAGCGTGGCGAAGGTGCGGGCGACGTGGAACGGCGTGTAGTAGGTCGTCGAATAGGTGGCGCCCAAGCCGATCCGGCTCGTCACCGCCGCGCAGATGCCCAGCACCACGCTCAGGTCGAGCTTGACCGGCCTGGCCCCCGTCCGCACCGCCTCGGAGAACGAGCCCCCGTAGATGCCCGGCATGGCGAGGCGGTCGTCGAAGAACATGAGGTCGAAGCATCCGTCCTCGAGGGTGCGCGCCAACTTCTCGTAGTAGCCGGCGGTGAGGAAGCCGTGCTCGGTCGCCGGGTGCCGCCACGAGCCCGCGTAGACGGTCGCGTTCCCCGCCTGCATGAAGCCCACCAACGCCATCTCTTGCTGCCTGTCCCTGACCATGGGCCCCCTCAGCGACCGCCTACGCCGGAACTTCCGACGACGCCCGCTCGAGCCCGGGCCACCGCGCGGCCCGTCCGGCGTGGAGCACGCCGTTGTTGGGGTCGAGCTCCTCGGGCCGATCGAGCGCGACGATGCGAGTGAGACCATCGGAGCTGACCGGCAGCTCCTCGGGAAGGTCGTAGGTGCTCATGAGGTAGAACGGCCGACGGTGACGGATGGCAGGCTCTTGGGAGCCCGGTGGCCGCACCCCTCGCAACCGGAAACATTCTTCTCCGAATTGAGATCGAGCGTCAACAGCTACGAAATGTAGGGTTTTCACGATGAGAAAGGCTCTGTCATGAGCGATGGGCGGCCGCAGGCGGTAGACGAGGAGACCCGGTCGGAGATCATCGGGACGGTCCGCACCTTCGTGCGTCGCTCCGTGATCCCGGTGGCCGCGGAGCTGGAGCGCACGGACTCCTACCCCGAGGAGATCGTGAGGGAGATGCGAGACCTCGGGCTCTTCGGCGTGACCATCCCCGAGGCCTACGGAGGACTCGGACTGGACCTGCTGACCTACGTCGGGGTGATCGAGGAGCTCGCCTACGGGTGGATGAGCCTGACCGGGATCGTCAACACCCACACGATGGCGGCCACGCTGATCCTGACGCACGGTACCGAGGAGCAGCAGCAGCGCTGGCTCCCCTCGATGGCCACGGGCGAGCGCCGGGGTGCGCTCTCGCTGTCCGAGCCCGACGCGGGCAGCGACACGAGGAACATCTCGTGCAAGGCGCGGCGCGACGGCGACGAATACGTACTGAACGGCAGCAAGGCGTGGGTCACGAACGGTGAGCGCGCCAGCATCGTGGCCCTCGCGGCTCGCAGCGAGGAGGGCATCTCCGCCTTCATCGTCGAGAAGGAGCCCGGTCCGCGCTCCGGGGGCATCACGGTCAGCAAGCACGTCGACAAGCTGGGCTACCGGGGCGTCGAGACGGTGGGCATGGCCTACGACGACCACCGCATCCCCGCAGGGAACGTCATCGGCGACCTCGGACGCGGGCTGCCGCAGATCCTCGGCGTTCTCGAGATCGGACGCATCAACATCGCGGCCCGGGCGGTCGGAGTGGCCCGGGCGGCCTTCGACTCAGCGCTCGCCTACTCGCTGCAGCGCGAGACCATGGGCAAGGTCATCGGCGAGCACCAGGCGATCCAGCTGAAGCTGGCCGACATGGCGACCCGGCTGGAGGCGTCCCGCCTGCTCACCCGGAACGCCGCCCTGCGGCGAGCCGAGGGCCTGCGCTGCGACGTCGAGGCCGGCATGGCGAAGCTGTTCGCCAGCGAGACCGCTCTCGAGCTCGCCACGGAGGCGATGCGCATCCACGGTGGGGTGGGCTACACGACGGAGTTCCCCGTCGAGCGCCTCTACCGGGACGCCCCGCTCATGGTCATCGGAGAGGGGACGAACGAGATCCAGCGCCTGGTCATCGCCCGCGGTCTGCTGGCGAGGGCGCGGGGCCAGGCCTGAGGATCAGACGCCGCTACCCGGCGGCCGGCCGCGCGGAGCCGGTCGACGCAACTCGGCCAGGACCTCCTCGGTGTGCTCGCCCAGCTGCGGCGCCCGGGTCGCCGGGCCGACGGGGAGGTCCGAGAAGCTGACCGGCCCGTTGACCGTCCGCCGGGTGGTCCCGTCCTCTTCGGACAGCTGGAGGAACCCGTCGTTGACGGCCAGCTGGGGGTCGTCGAGGACGTCGGCCGGGCCCTGGGCCGGCGCCCACCACACGCCCTCTCGGTCGAACCGCTCGGCCCAGACGTCGAGCGCCTCCTGGGCGACGATCTCGTCGAGCACCGCGATCACCTCGCTCCGGTGCCGGCGCAGCGCCGCCGCGTCGGCGAAGCGAGGGTCGTCGAGCAGGTCCTCCCGGCCGAGCGCCCGGTAGACCTTGTCGAGGTGGCGGTTGGCCTCCAGGCACGTGAGGAAGAGCCAACGGCCGTCCTTGGTCTTGTAGGAATTCATGAGGGGCGACTGGTTGGCGTGCCGTGGTTCCGGGCCGGCCACCTTGCCCAGCGCCTCCTGGAGGCTCAGGTCCCACCCGAGCACGTAGGTGCCGGTCCGCAGGAGCGAGACCTCGACCACCCGGCCGCGGCCCGTGTGCCGCTGCTCGAGCACCGCGCCGAGCACCCCGGACAGCGCCGCCAGCCCGCTGATGTGGTCCCCGATGCCGCCGCGGGCGTTGAGCGGGTGGCCCTCGTTGTTGGCGAGCTGGGCCGAGAGGCCCGTTCGGGCCCAGAAGGCGCCGATGTCGTACGCCGCCCGATTGCGGTCCTCCCCTCGCAGGCCGTAGCCGCTCACGCTGCAGTACACGAGGCGCGGGTGGCGGGAGACGGTGTCGGTCGGCTCCAGGCCGAGCCGGTCGAGGGCGTCGGAGCGCAGGTTGGTGAGGAAGACGTCCGCCGAGCGGAGCAGCTCTTCCAGGCTTTCGCGGTCCTCGGGCTCGCTCAGGTCGAGCACGATGCTGCGCTTGCCGCGGTTGTCGAGCGTGAAGGCGGGGTTGGCGAACGCCTCTCCGATCCCGAGCGAGCCGAACGCGCGGCGCATGGGATCCCCGCCCGGCGGCTCCACCTTGATCACGTCGGCGCCCCAGTCCGCGAGGAGGCCGGCCGCCGACGGCGCGGCGACCCACACCCCCATCTCGACCACCCGGAGGTCGGCGAGGGCCGAGAGTCCCGTTGCCCGCGGGCCGCTCACGCGGATGCGCCCTGCCGGCGAGCGGCGGCCCGCGCTCGCAGGTCGTCCTTGACCACCTTCCCGGTGGCGTTGAGGGGCAGCTCGTCGACGATCTCGACGGCGCGGGGCACCTTGTAGTTGGCCATCTCCTGGCGACTCCAATGGATGATCTCGTCGGCCGTGACCGGTTGGGCCGGGACGACGAAGGCCATCCCGACCTCGCCCAGCCTCCCGTCGGGGATGCCGATCACTGCGGCCTGCTGCACCGCAGGATGACGCAGCAGGACATTCTCGATCTCGGCCGGGTATGCATTGAACCCGCCGACGATGAACATGTCCTTGACGCGACCGACGATCTTGAGCCGGCCGGACACGTCGAACGTCCCGAGGTCGCCGGTGCGCAGCCAGCCCTGATCGGACAGCGTCTTGGCGGTCTCGCCGGGGTCGTCGAGGTAGCACTGCATCACGCTCGGACCCCGGAGCAGGACCTCTCCCGCCTCCGCGGGTCCCACGTCGGCGCCCGCGGCATCGACCAGACGCACCTCGAACCCCGGACGTGGGCGACCCACGGTGGTGGCGATGGCCTCGGGATCGTCGTCGTCAGATGTCCCACACGCCGTCCCTGCCTCGGTCAGGCCGTACCCGGTGACGATCCTCGAGAACGGCAGCTCGTCGTGCACGCGTCGTATCAGCTCCACCGGGATGTCGGCTGCGCCGGTCACGGCGACGCGGAGGGTGGAGAGGTCGTGGTCCTGGCGGTCGGGATGGTCCAGGATCGACTGGTAGAGCGTCGGCGGGCCGGGCAGGACGGTGACGTGTTCGCGCTCCACCGCGGACAGCACCCGGTCGACGTCGAACACCGCCTCGGGCAGCATCGTGGCGCCGGCGGCGACGGAGGCCAGGATGCCCGCCTTGAGGCCGAACATGTGGAAGTAGGGATTCACCATCAGGTAGGTGTCGCCCGCGGTCAGACCGGTCATGGCCACCCAGTCGGTGGCGACGCGCAGCGTCCGGCCGTGCGTCATCACCACTCCCTTGGGCATCCCGGTCGTCCCCGAGGTGAAGAGGATGTCGGAGCGGTCCCCGGGGCCGAGGGCCGCACTCCGGCGCCGAAGCTCCGCTCGGGGCCCCGGGCCCGAGCGGGCCAGGAACCGGCGCCAGTCCACCGAGCGGCCCGTGGCCCTTCCCCGGGCCGCGACGACGGTCTCGAGGGCGGGGAGATCGACGCCGGAATCCTCGAGCATCGCCGCGTGGTCGCGCCCGAGGAACTCCGTGACGGTGACCACGGCGCGGGCCCCGCTGCGCTGGAGGATCTCCGCCGCCTCGCGACCCTTGAAGCGGGTGTTGACCGGCACGAGCACTGCGCCGGCACTGAAGACGCCGAGTGCGGCGATCACCCATTCGGCGCTGTTGAAGGCCCAAAGACCTACCCGGTCGTCCGGCTCGATCCCCGACCCGACCAGGGCGGCGCCGAACTCCCTGGCGGCGCTCGCCAACCCGGCGTAGGTCAGTGACGCCCCGCCGTCCCGGATCGCCACCCGGTCGCCGTAGCGCTCCTCGGCGAGGGCCAGGACCGCGGGTATGGAGTCCCCGGGGTGCACGCCTCCCTGAGGAGCAGTCACGGCTCGCCCGGCGTCGCGGCCAGGACCGAGAACGCTGCTCTTGTCACCCAACAATGTTACTTTCAGGGGCCGTCGCAACGAGAGGTCGAGGCGCGTTCGGACGATGACCAACCGGCAGCAGGACGAGGGGCTGCGTCTCCCGCCGATTCCCTTCGCCGATTGGGACGAAGAGACCCGGGCGGTCCTCCTCGCCCATCTGCGGCGTCCCGAGATCTACCTCTCCGGAGGCCCCGACGCTCCGCCGATGCCGATCGTGCTCGAGCTGTTCGCCCACCACGTCCCACTCAGCGAGACCTGGCTGACGTTCTCCGACATGCTGGCGAGCGGGGAGTCCCGGTTGGAGCCCACCCATCGCGAACTGCTGATCCTGCGAGTCGCCTGGCGCACCCGGTCCGGATACGAGTGGAACCAGCACCACCGGATCGGTCGCGAGTCGGGGCTCTCCGACGCGCAGCTCGCCGCCGTGCCCGAGGGCGCCGGCGCCTCCGTCTGGTCGCCCCTCGAGGCCGGGCTCCTCACGGCGGTCGACGAGATCGTGGACGGCTTCTGCGTGGGACACGAGACGTGGTCCACGCTCGCCTCGTCGCTGGAGCCGTCCCAGCTCTTCGAGCTGCTCTTCGTGATCGGTGGTTACCTGGCGCTCGCGGGCGTCCTCAACAGCATGGGTCTGCGCGGCGAGCTCCCTGCGGAACACGGCCCGGGTCCCATGCCGGGGACGGCGTAGGGCCTCGACGTCGAGACGGGCGGGCGGCACCCCGCGGTCGATCAGCTCGAACTGGCCGTCGAGGTACCCGGGATGTCGGTCCCGCACACCGGTTGGGAGCTGGTCGGCACGAAGCCGTTGGCCTGTGCCTGGACGATCCAGGTGCACTGCTTGGGCGGGTCGTGCCCAAAGGCCGTCGAGTAGTTGACGGTGATGGGCAGGAGCCCGTTGGCGTTGTAGGACTTCACTCCCCTGAGCGCCTTGATGACTCCCTCGTGGGTGGGATTCTTCCCGGCCATCTGGAGGCCCTTGATCATGAGGTCGGCACCCACCCACGCCTCGTACTGCATGAACGTCGGGAACTGGCTCGGCGAGTAGTGGGCGTACTTCTGCAGTGCCGCGGACATCTGCCGGGTGGCGTTGTTCGGCAGCGACCAGGGCCGGTACAGGGAGAGGAAGTACCCGCCCTGGAGGTCCTGCCAGGTCGGCGAGTGGATGACGGCCGGGTCGTACCCGGTCGCGTACACGGCGGCCTTGATCTTCACGCCGTCCTGCTTGAGGGCCGTGGCGAGGGCGAAGTTCGAGTTGTCGTCCAGGTTGGGCCAGAGCGCATCGACGTGCTTCTGCTTGGCGATGATCGCCGGGGTGGTGAAGTTCGTGGTGCCGAAGGGCAGGGAGGTGTCCTCGACGCCGACCTTGCCGCCGACGTGCTCGAACGACCGCGCCGTGCCGATGGTGGCGCGGGTGGAGGAGGGCGAGATGCTGTAGCCGTAGGTGGCCACGGTCGTGCCCCCGTACCTCTTGAGGATCGTCCCCTGGAGCGTGTTGACGGGATACTTGGGATCCACGCTGCCCTCGTCGGCCGCGAACATGTTGGTGTAGGGCTGCTCACCCCACTCCGGGCCGTCGCCGTAGAAGCCGGTGACCGGCACCCCGGCCTGCTCGGGGTACTTGGCGGCGGCGAAGAAGAGTGCGCTCTCCGAGACGATGCCGAACGCACCCTTGGAGAGCGCGTCCTGCACTCCGGTTACGACGGCCGTCGGAGAAGTCTGGTCGTCGATCACCAACGGCACGAGCTTGTGGCCGTTGACGCCGCCCTTGGCGTTTTGCAGCGCGAGACGCGCCTCGAAGGCGGCCGGGACCCCCTGGTCCTCGGGTGCCGCCGGCCCGCTCAGCGAGGTGACGACCGCCAGCGTGATCGGCTCGGGCGCCGCCGACGCGGGCGATGCGGCCATTGCCGCCAAGACCGGGGCAACCAGACAGGCTGCTGCGACAGCGACGGGCCACCGAGTCCAGCGTGCTTTCATGTGCCCCCCTACCTGGTGGAATGCCCTTCTCGTTTCTGAGATTGAAGATATCCTACTCTTCGAACGCCCGATTCTCCGGGCGACTCGACAGTTTCCGTTCCGACCTCCATCGACCGGCCGACCGATGGTCCCGGGAGAGCCGATCGGCAGGTTTCAAGGAGGTTCGGCTCATCCGACAGGGGGATGGCATGACTTCCTCGACGTGCCGCGTGATCCAGTGGGCGACCGGCAACACCGGCCAGCGTGCGCTCCGGGAGGTGATCCGGGACCCGTCGCTCCAACTGGTCGGGGTCTTCGTCTACGACCCGGCAAAGGACGGGGTCGTCGCCGGTGAGCTGTGCGGCGAGGGTCCAACCGGCGTCGTGGCCACCTCAAACCGCGACGCGATCTTCGAGGTCGACGCGGACTGCTGCGTCTACATGCCGCGTGCCACCGGGAGCGGCAGGACACGGGCAGGGCTGACCCAAGAGGAGCTCGTCGACGACGTCACCTCGTTGCTGCAACGGGGAACCAACGTCGTCACCACCTGCACCGACCTGGTCGCCCGCGGCGTGCGGCTCGGCGACGGGCTCCGGGCTCGGGTCCTCGAGGCGTGCGAGCAGGGCAGGGCCTCGGTATGGGCGAGCGGGAGTGATCCCGGGTTCATCACCGAGACCCTGCCGATGGCGTTGCTCTCGGTCGAGCGTCGGGTCGACCTGATCGAGATCGAGGAGTTCGGCGATCTGTCGCGCCGGCCGTCGCCGCACATGGTGCTCGAGCAGATGCGATTCGGGAAGCCGGTGTCGGAGTTCGACCCGGATCGACGCAGGAACCATCTCTTCGGCGAGTACCAGCCCGCCCTGACGGTACTGGCGGATCTCGCGGGCTTCACGATCGACGAATGGACGGCCGAGGGTGGCGTGGCCGCGGCCAGGAGGGACGAGTCCATCGTGGCCGGCGAGATCAAGGCGGGGACGGCCGCCGCACAGCGGGTCGCCGTGCTGGGCCGCAGCGGCGGGATCGACCGGATCCGCTTCACCCAGTACGCCTTCGTCTCGAGGGATGTCGATGCGGACTGGGGCTTGCAGCCGACCGGCTGGCGCATCCGGATACACGGAGACGCGCCGTTCGACGTCAGCATGCCGTTCCCGGTCCCGCTCGACGACCTGGCCTCGTACGTGCCCGCGTTCAATGCGAACGGCCCCGTCAACGCCATCCCGTACGTGTGCGCCGCGGATCCCGGCATCCTCACCACCGAGGACCTACCCCATTTCCTGCCGAGTGGCCCGCGCCGCCGGGCGGCGGAATAGGCCCCCCCGATGGTCGACGGCGAGAGCCCGGCGGCCCATGTTCTTTCCTGACGACGCTCTCGGTCCACTCAGGCGCAGGGTCCTCGACTACGAGCGAACGCTGAGAGGGATCGCGCCTGACGCGACGACGGCCGCCGACTGGACACCCCTCTCGGAGTTCATCGCAGTGGGGACCTTCGAACGGGTGGGCACCTTCCTCGAGGTCCAGGACTGGCAGCAGTCCCGAAGCCCTTGGAGTCTGCGTCGTCCAGGGCGCTTCTACGAGGAGATGACCTCGGCCAAAAGTCGCCCGGCCGAGCTGGCGAAGCGCTCCGGGTCGCCGTAGGTGCGGGCGACGAGCATCGCTCCTTCGAGGGTGCCGATGATCATTTGAGCGACCTCCCGGCTCACGCCATCCACGAGGATGGTTCCGTCGTCCCGTCCCGCGTCGATCACGCTCGCAAGCCAGGTCTCGTTGCGGTCGAAAAACCCGATGAGGGCCCGTCGCATCGGATCGGGCAGGGTCTGGTAATCGGCGGCGAGCATCCCGCACAGGCACATCCGGTCCTGGGCCAGCACCTGCGCGTAGAGCTCGATGTAGGAGTTCAGGCTGCTGGCGGCGTCGGCCTCCCGGGCATCGATCGCGTCGAGCGCATCGCTGAACCTCGAGGCATACCGGGCCAGGAGCGCCTGGCCCAGCTCGGCCTTGCCGGCAAAGTGGTAGTGGAGGGCCGGCTTGGTGATCCCAAGCTCGCCCGCGACGTCGGCGTACGAGAAGGCATTGAACCCCCGGGTCTGCACCAGTCGCTCGGCGACGTCGAGGATCGCAGAAGCCGTCCCCCCGCCGCCACTGTTGCTCGTCGCCATCGCTACCTCTCCGCAAGACCGGTATTGACATTGACCTACTAGTAAGTCAGAGTAAGGCATCGGCTCGCTAGCGGGCAAGTACCGCATCGAGGAGGCACGGATGCAGCAGACCGAGCATCGCGGCTTCGACAAATCGGACGAGGTGAGGGAGTTCCCCAACGGGAGGGCCGAGATCCTCAGGGTGGGTGACGCCGAGATCGGTCGTCTCGTACTCGAACCGGGCTGGCGATGGTCCAACGACGTGAAACCCATCGCTGGGACCGATAGTTGCACTGCACCGCATTTCCAGTATCACGTAGCGGGCCGGCTGGCGATCCGGATGGACGACGGCACGGAGTTCGTCGCCGAACCAGGGGATGTGACCTCGCTGCCGAGCGGCCACGACGCCTGGGTCGTCGGGGACCAAGCCGTCATCGTGGTCGACTGGTTCGGCGCCAGCAACTACGCCAAGCCCGATTGACTGGGCGTTGACTCGGCGATGGACCCGCTGAAGGTGGTCGAGGTGTTCGGAGAGGCCTGGGCCGATCACGACCTCGAGGGCGCCCTGGCGATGCTGACCGAGGACTGCGTCTTCGACGCCACCGGCCCCGCACCAGACGGCACCCGCTGCGTGGGAGTCGAAGCTATCCGGGCCGCCTGGGAATCCATCTTCGAAGACGGCCGTTCTCGATTCGAGGAGGAGGAGACCTTTCGAGCGGGCGACCGGGTCGTGCAACGCTGGCGCTACACGTTCAACGGTGGACACATCCGCGGAGTGGACCTATTCCGTGTCCGGAACGGCAAGGTCGCCGAAAAGCTCTCCTACGTCAAGGGATGAGGAGTTGCGAATGGATCCCGTCGATGCCCTTCTGGCCGGAATCGAGGCGGGAGCCGTACCGGCAGGTGTCTTCAGCAACGACGCCGTCCTCGATGCCACCGTTCCGAACTGGCGTTTCACCACCAGAGGTTCCGACGCGGTGCGTGAAGAGCTCTGCCGCTGGTACGCAGACCCGGGCACCTTCCAGCATCTGCATCGCAGGCCTCTAGCCGACGGCGAGCTCGTCGAGTTCACGCTCACCTGGGAAGAAGGCGGTGTGACCCACATGTGCCATCAGGCTCACATCCTTCGCATCCACAACGGGCAAGTGACCTCCGACACAGCCTTTTGTGGTGGTCGATGGCCAGAACCACTGATCGCCGAAATGACGGCGGTATCGCAGACGTCCAACTGATAGGCCAGAAGCGGCCGCGCAGTCCGACGAGCGAGGGAGTGTTTCCATGACCGACGACGCGCCTTTCATCGATTTCGCGAACCTTCCGACGCCCGACGAGGGGATCCTCGTCACGCTCTTCATCACGGTGCGCAAGGTGGCCGATTCCCGGCGCTTCTATTCAGAGGTGCTCGGAGGAAGAGTGGTCCTCGAGGAGAACCCCTGCATGGTCCAGCTGTCGAACTCCTGGATCATCATGAATCCGGGAGGCGGGCCTACCCCGGACAAGCCGGACATCAGTGTCGTCAACTACGAGGCTGGTCCGACCACCTCGATCTTCTTGAACCTGAGGGTTGCCGACATCCACGCCTGTTATCGCTCCTGGAGCGAGCGCGGCGCCGAGTTCGTCACCCCTCCGATCGACCGGGGAGCGGAGATCCGCTGTTACATGCGAGACCCCGACGGTTACCTGATCGAGGTCGGCCAATCCACCGGGCTCCGGACCGGCCACCTCGCGGCCAAGCGGCCTGAGGACCTTCCCGGCTAGCTGCTTCCGTGAGAAGTGACGTTCGCGATCGTCCTTCGAGCTTCCTCTCTCGCCGAATCGTGACGCTCCCGAATCCAGAGCGGAGCATTCGACCGGGGGACGAGCCGTTGCGAACCTCAGAAGACGCTTTAGGAAATTCTTATTGCTGAGCTGGGCATACATCACCGCCGTGCTCCATCTCACGGCTTCGAGGCCCCTAGCATTCGGCGCCTCGGAGTTCGCTCCCGCTGCAACTGCGGATCAAAGGGAGGTGTCGTGCCGGCCAGACGGAACAGAGGCGCCCATGCGCGATCGCGAGGTGGCCAACGCGTTGTCTCGAGCGCCACGGTCGGGTTGAAGAGTCCTCTCCGAGACGGGCCACAAAGGACCGCCCGGGAGGTCAGAGTGGTCGGAGCCTTGGGGGCGGGCGCCGTGGGGGTCGCCGGCGTGATCGCCTGCGCCACATCCCTCAGCCTGACGGCCACCGCTCACGCTCCCGACTCGGGCGGACGGGGTGGACCCGGAGGCGGAGCCCGCCAGCATCCCCTGGCCAGTGGAACCGGTTCGGGCATTGGCGCCAATCATCCGTCTTGGTTGTCTGCGGCGACCGCTCTCCCCGACGAGGTGTCAGCATGGGGACCGGTACCAGGGCACACCGAGGACCTTGCCGGCCAAGCCGACGGCTTGGCCGGCAACGACGATCTCGCAGGCACCGACGGTGGTGGTGGCGTCGGTGGGAGCCATTGGGGCCAGCTGGCGGAGGTTCTCGGCCCTCTCGGCGGCAGCACGGGACCCTCGAGCCTGCCGAACTGGGCCGGCAGCCTCAACCCTCCCCCGATCCTCCAGATCCGTGGCACGGCCACGGCGGCCGCGGGAGACGGGATCAACAGCCAGGACAACCGCCCCGTCTCCGCGACCGCCAGCAATGGAAACCGGACAGCGTCGGCCCAAATCGCTGTGGGAAGCAACACCGCTTTGGCCACCACCGACAGCAACAGCTCCGCCGATGCTCAAGCTGGCGTGGCCAGCGGAACCTCTCCGAACACCGCCACCGACAACAATGTGGCCCAGGCCACCGGTGCCGGAGGCGGGAGCGCCGATGCGTACGCGGGGACCGGTGCATCGGGCGGCAGTGGCAACGACGCCGTCGCCTCGAGCAATGGAGTCGGGACCAACGCCCTGTCCTTCGCCGAGGGGGGTGGCAGCACGGGGAAGGCAACGGCCACCAGCACCACCGGATCGACCTCGGCGACCACCAACGCCTCGGCGATCGGCGTGTCGGGTGGAACGGCGACAGCCGGTGCGGATGACGGGGGCACCGCTACCGCAGCGGCCAACGGGGCCGGCAGCAGCGCCACTGCGACCGCCGATGGCACGGGCTCTGTCGCGATCGCGACGGAGGAAGGCGGGGTGGGCTACGTCTACACCAGCTCGACCGTTGGATCGTCTGCCTACGCCTCTGACAGCTCCGGAGACTGGTCCTCCAGCATCAACGGGGTTACCACCTACGGCACCGGAGCCGGCACCGGAACAACAACGACGGCCTGACGGGCCAGCTCGCGCTGTCGATCACGACCGCTGCCCCTGGTCGCATCTCTCCTCGGTCAGCTCGGGTCCTTGCGTCCGACGAGGTGAAAGACGCGGCTGAGTTGGCGGTAGGGGTCTCGTCGGCTGGCCTCGAGCTCGACGGCGGCCGTCGCCGCCACCTGCTTGGAGTCACCGGGGTCCAACTCGACCCCGCTGAATTCGAGCCAGTCGACGAACAGCCATACCCCGTACCAACGCAGTGGCTCCACGCCGCGCCTGCGTACGAGCTCGCTGATCTCCTCCACCGTGTCCGCTCGGCCCGGCACTCCGAGCACGCCCACCTCGCTTCTGGCCTCGAACGACGCCAGGGCGTCGTCCCACCGTCGTTCCAAGGCCGGGCGCACCGCCGCCGCCTTGGCGTTGCCCGTCATGATCGAGACCAATCCCCCGGGTGCCGTGCACCCGCACAACTGGTCGACGAGCGGCTCCGGCTGCTCCAGGTATCCGAGCACGCCGTGGCACAGCACGGCGGCGAAGCGTCGTCCGTCCACCGCCTCACCGGCTTTCTCCCCGTCGGCCTCCAAGAGTGTGACGCGTCGCTGGATCTCACCAGGAAGCCGCTCGAGTCGCTGTCGGGCTCTGTCGAGCATCGCCGGCGATGGATCCAGCAACGTGACGTCGTAGCCGGCCTGGGCCAGCGGAAACGACTGGTGCCCGGCCCCGCCGCCGACGTCGAGCACGGGTGCCGGAGGTGCCGGCAGATGCTCCAGCAAGTGCTGGTGCATCACATAGGTCCGCACGTACCCCTTGACCGAGGCATAGGCCTCATCGACGAACTGGTCAGCCAGATCGGCCCAGGCGTCATCGCTCACGGCACCAACTTACGGGTCAGTGGGCGACGACCCTCAGAGGACGAACGGGATGAGCATCTTGGTCGAGCGCTTGTAGGCGGGGTACGAGTTGGGAAAGAGACCGGTCATGTAGCGCTCCTCCATGACGGCGCTGTAGACGAAGTACGCCCCGAGCACGCCCACGGCGATCAGCCAGTACCAGCCGAGCGCCACTGCGGTTCCCACCATGCCGAGGAGGATCCCCGAGTAGATGGGGTGACGGACCCTTCGGTAGGGGCCGGTCGTCACGAGCTCGGGGTCGACCTTCTCCGACATGGGCATCCCCCAGTTCCGGCCGAGGTACCTCCGGGCCCAGATCGCCAGGGCCAGACCGCACAAGAGGATGGCGATCCCGACCGCGCCGAGCCACGGGTCTCGGTTGACCTGCGCGCCCTTGAAGACCTTCGCCCGGACCAGGAGCAGCACGACGAGCAGGAGCACCACCCGGCTCCCAGCGAAACGACCCCATCGGGTCCGGCCCGCCTTGACGCCGCCGGCCGCGGCCAACCAGTAGATCCAGAACACGATCCAGGTGCCGAGGATGACGAATTCGAGAACGCGCATAGGCCTACGGTCAGGCTAGGACCCTGCGACGGCGTAGTGACTTCAAGGCCTCTCCCAGTCGCGCCTTCGGTCACAGCGTCACCACGATCTTGCCGTGGACGTGGCGTCCGGCCTGCAGGGCGACGGCGTCGCGAATCCTCTCGATCGGGAAGGCCGCGGCGATCGGCTCGGTGAGCCTCCCCGCGACGATCGCCTCAATGAGCCGCTCCACGCCATCGGGAGAAGCCTCGATGCCACCGGTCGCGCGGGCGTTGCCGAGTTCATCCGGGAAGATTCCTGATCAGGTTGATCTGCGACGCGTTGACGCGTCCTCAAGAGGACCAGAGAGCCTCGTCGAGGTTCGGACGTCGAGATTGAACTGCCAGCCACTCGCCAGCGCAAGTGCCACGAAGTCGCGAAGCTGATTCAGATAACTCAAATCGTGAGAAAGATCACTTCCGCGAGAGCAACGAGCCCGCAAGCAGGTCGAACGCCTCGTTGAGTAGGGCGAGCGGATCGGGCTCGGACGGCTGATCGGCCCAGAGGGCCATCACCTCGTCCACCGTGACGAGTGCGATGCCGGCCACGAGGTGCGCGGCGAGGGGCGAGGATTCGACTGGAAACCAAGGGGCCAAAGCCTCGGCGAGCCGGTCTCGGTTTCGGCGCTGTTCCTCCAGCCAGCGCCCTCGCAGAGTCGGCGTCTCCCGCAGAGTCCGCTGGAAGGAGCGTGCCGCTTCGGGCTCGGCGCGGACCGACGAGAGGAGCTCGGTGAAGGTCGCTCGGAGGACCGACTCGAGCGGCTCGTCGGGATCGTGCTCGGCCACGTAGCTGAGCACGTCGTCCATGCTGAAGCTGGCAATGGCGATGACGACGTCCTCTTTGCACGGGAAGTAACGGAAGAACGTCCGTGGGGAGACGTCCACCGCCTGGACGATGTCCTGGATCGTGGTCGATGTGTAGCCCCGCTCTGCGAACAGCCGGGAAGCCGCCTCCGCGAGCTCGCGGCGGGTCCGGTCCTTGTTTCGCGCCGTGAGACTTCCGCTCACTCTTCCATCCCCCGTCCCCGCCAGGTCGCTCCCGCGGCGTGCTGACGAGCGGTGTTCATCCTAGCCGATTTGTGCCTCAACGGCAGAAACTGTCACTCTGGCATGAGCCGCCATCGAACGAGCCGGGCGTTGTCCGAAGCGCCGGGAGGAACCACGTTGACCGAGGTCACCGCAGAGGTCGCCACTCCGGCCCCGGTCCGCACGAGGCCGGGGCTCACCCTCGTCGTCGTGTCGCTGGCCGTCGTCATGGTGGGCATCGACGGGTCGGTGGTCGCGGTGGCGAACCCGTACATCGGGCGAGACCTCCACGCCTCGCTCGCCGATCTGCAATGGATCACCAACGCCTACCTCCTGGTCATCGCGGTGTCCTTGATCCTCGGCGGCAAGCTCGGAGACCGATTCGGTCGACGCCGGGTCTTCCTTGTCGGCGTCTGCGGGTTCACGCTCTCGTCGCTGGCCATCGGGCTCGCCGGAACCATCGATGGCGTCATCGTCTTTCGGGGCATCCAAGGTGCCTTCGCGGGGTTGTTGCTCCCCAACACCCTGGCCCTCATGCGTGCGGCGTACCCTCCCGACCAGCTCAATCGCGCCGTGGGCATCTGGGTGAGCGCATCGGCGACTGCGACGGCCGCCGGTCCCATCGTCGGGGGGCTCTTCGTGGAGCACATCTCCTGGCAGAGCGTGTTCTTCATCAACGTTCCGGTAGGTGTCCTCACCGTGGCGCTCGGCGTATCGGTGCTGAGCGAGTCGCGCGAGAGCAAGGTCGCCCGCTTCGACATCCCCGGCGTCGTCTGCCTGGCGTCCGGGTTGCTCGCCGTCGTCTACGCCCTCATCAACGCCCAGAGCTGGGGCTGGGGAAGTCCCAGGACTCTGGGCCTGATCGCGCTCGGCGTGGTGCTCCTCGTCCTGTTCGTCGTCATCGAGCACGTTCGGAGGGATCCGCTCGTGCCGCTCTCGATCTTCGCCAATCGCTCGGTTTCCTTGAGCACGGCGATCGTGCTCCTCGACTTCTTCGCCCTCTTGGGCGTGCTCTTCTTCGTCGGGCTCTACCTCCAGAGCGTGCACGGCTACAGCCCGGTGGAGGCCGGCGTCCGCCTGCTCCCTCTGACCGTTGCCTTTTCCATCTCCGGCAACCTGGGGGCGCGCCTCACTGAACGATTCGGCCCCTCGGTGCCCATCACCGGTGGACTCCTGGCCACCGCCGTGGCGCTCTTGAGCCTGTCCACACTGCAGGTCGACTCGAGCTACATCCATCTCTGGCCGCCCTTCATTCTCATCGGCCTCGGCATCGGCCTCGTGGTCACCGCGGCGACCGACGCCATCGTCGGAAACGTCCCCGTCGACGAGGCAGGCGTCGCAGGCGGCATCCAGACGACCGCAATCCAGCTGGGTGGGGTTCTCGGCACCGCCGTGTGCGGCTCGATTCTCGCCGCCGTCGTGACGAGCGGGTTGGTGGGCCACCTCATCGGTGCCGGAGTACCTCCCGATGTCGCCCACACCGTGGCTCGGTCATCTGCGGAGGTATCACAGGGCCTGGCGCCCGTCCCACACGGCGCGTCCGCTCACCTGGCGAGCGCCGTCACCGCTGGGAGCCACGCGGCGTTCATGAGCGGCTTACGCGTCACCATGCTGGTGGCCGGCATAGCGGCACTCGTCGGAGCTGCGTTCGGACCCTTCGTTCGCATGGGGGCCACGACTTCGTCGGAACCGGTCGCTCCGCTCGCCTGACGGCACGGCCGGATATCGGGAGGCAACCCTTCCAGCCGGCCACGATCAAGACCCGACGGCTCGAGACCCGGCAGAGACCGCGAGCGCGATGGCCATCCTCCTCGCGCCCCCGTCGCAGCCGATCGTCAAAATCCAGACCCCACGTCTGAGCACGTTGGCGGCGGCAGTCGCAACGAATAGGGTTGTGGTGGACAAGCCCCGCCGGTCGATGGCCGGGCGGGCTCGACTCCACCGCGAAGGTTGCGCATTTGCGGCGACGAGAGAGGCGGTGATCCATGCGATCCGACATCAGGCCCGGCGGGACCTTCCCCGACTACTCCCTACCGGATCACACCAACACGGTCCGCAAGCTGAGCGAGCTCCAGGGCGACGACCCGCTGGTCCTCACGCTGGCCCGGGGAAATTACTGCCCCAAGGAGCATCAACAGCACCTGGAGCTCGCGGCGAACTATCCGAAGGTCGCCGTCGGCTACACCCAGATCGTCACGATCTCGACCGACGACCATCACACGACACAGGAGTTCCGTGCCTCGGTCGGCGCCCAGTGGACCTTTCTCTCCGATCCCGCTCGGACAGTCCAGAAGGATCTCGAGATCCAGGAATACACCGACCCCGAGCACGATCCGATGATCCCCCACACGCTGGTGCTCAAGCCGGGACTGGTCGTTCACAGCGTCTACAACGGGTATTGGTTCTGGGGACGGCCCTCTTTCTACGACCTCTGGCACGACCTGCGCGCTGCGACGAGCGAGATCCGCCCCGACTGGGACCTGAGCAAGCCTGGGCTGCACGAGGCCTGGGAAGCGAGCGACTACACGAACTTCCACGGATGGAACAGGCGCGCTCCCGAGTCGATGCCGACGTCCTATCAGTCCTAGGTGGTGTTCGGCCCTGCCCGCCCTGTCGAGACGGGTACACGTCGAGGCAGCTTGCAGGCGCCGCGAAGCCGGAGCGAAGGGGTGGGTGGTCTTGGTGCGAACGCCGGTCTGCGATCTGCTCGGAATCGAACAGCCGATCGTCCAGGCGCCGATGTCGGAGGTGGCCGAGCTGGCGGCTGCGGTCTCCGATGCCGGCGCTCTCGGGATGCTGGCGCTGACGTGGTCCACTCCCGCCGGAGACGCCGTTCGTGAGACGGCATCGCTCACCGATCGTCCGTTCGGTGGCAACCTGATTCTCAACTCCGATCAGCACCGTCGACTCGACGAGGCCCTGGACGCAGGATTGCGGATCGTGTCGCTGATGTGGGGAGACCCCGCCGACTACGTCGAGCAGGTGCACGACGCCGGCGCGGTCCTCCTGCACACGGTCGGCAGCGCCGAAGAAGCTCGGCGGGCGGTCGCCAGCGGAGTCGATGTCGTCGTGGCACAGGGTTGGGAAGCTGGCGGCCACGTCTGGAGTCGAGTCGCGACGCTTCCCTTGGTGCCCGCCGTCGTCGACGCGGTGGCACCGGTGCCGGTGATCGCGGCCGGTGGGATCGGGGACGCTCGCGGGGTGGCCGCCGTGTTCGCGCTGGGGGCTCAGGCGGCGTGGCTCGGTACCCGGTTCCTGCTTGCCCAGGAGATGCCCATTCACGAGGAGTACCTCCGTCTTCTGATGGACGCCGCCGAGACCGATGCGCAGTGGTACCCCAACCTGTTCGAGGTCGGATGGCCGGATGCACCCCACCGGGTCCTCCGCAACTCGACCGCCAGGGCATGGGAGGCCGCGGGGCGGCCGCCACTGGGGAGTCGACCGGGAGAGGGCGAGGTCATCGCGCACTTTGCGTCCGGCGAGTCGATACTCCGCTACGAGACCGCAGCGCCAATGGTCGGTACCACCGGTGATGTCGAAGCGCTCTCACTGTGGGCAGGACAAAGCGTTGCGCTCGCCAGACAGCCACAACCGGCGGCCGAGATCGTGGCAGAGCTCGTCTCCCGCTTGTAGCCGAGGCCGGCGTGCGGCTGGGCGCCTCAGCTGGGTGTCGCGGCTTCGGCCTGGGGACAGTTCAGGGGGTCACCAGCTCGGAGAGATGGGCGAGCGAGTTGTCCAGATGCTCAGCAGGGAACGGCGGAAATCCGATGTGCTCCCGGATGGCGTCCGGGACCGCCGACCAGTCATAGGAGAGCCTGACGGTGGTGCTCGAGGGTCCAGCCGGCGTGAGGTCGTAGCTCCAAGTCCAGCCTCCGAAGCTCAGGGTGCCGTCGCCGGCTTCGGACCCCGGCTCCCAGGAGATGGTGCTCGGGGGTTCGAACACCTGGACCCGGTTGGCAACCTCGTAGTTCCCCTCTGGGTGGCCCGGGTGGTACATGGCCATCCGGAAAACCTGGCCGGGGGCGCTCAACGGCTCGCTGTCGAGAGCTTCGCGGACCCACCCCGTGCCATCGATGGCGGCGTGACTTGCCGGCTCGGCAAGGACGGCGAAGATGGCCTCCGCCGGGGCGTCGATGAGCCGGGTTGCGCTGACACTTTCGTCGGCCATCTGGCCACCTCCTCGTGAGCTCGTTCTTTCACCATTACCGACGTTCGCCAGGTCCGGAACTCATCGTCTGCCCCGGCGTTTGGTCGCGTCGCCGTGTGAGGTAGGCGGTTTCGGCGGTATTGCCAGCCAATTCGATCGCTTTCGCGTACGCCTCGCGCGATTGCTGGCTGAGGCCCAGCCTGCGCAGGAGGTCGGCGCGGGTCGTGTGGTAGGCGTGATAGCCGGCCAGCGGGTCCTCGAGACGGTCGACGGCCACCATCGCCACCTCCGGGCCATCGAGCTCGGCAACCGCGATGGCCCGGTTGAGGGCGACGATCGGTGAGGGATCGATGCGGACCAGCTGGTCGTAGAGTGCGACGACCTGCGACCAGTCGGTGTCGCCGGCCTGGCGGGCGGAGGTGTGCACCGAGTTGATCGCGGCGAGGATCTGGTAGCGACCTGGAACAACGCCGGCTCTGGCAGCAGCCAGGCGCTCGCGGACCAGTCGGTGACCCTCGGCGATCAGCTCGACATTCCAGGCGTCACGGTCCTGCTCGTGGAGAGGCACCAGTTCGCCGCTGGACGAGATTCGGGCGGTGCGGCGCGCCTCGGTAAGGAGCATCAGCGCCAGCAGCCCGGCCACCTCTCCGTCTTGCGGCATGAGCGTGCGGATCATGCGGGCGAGCCGGATCGCTTCGGCGGTGAGGTCACTCCGCACGGGATCGGTATCGGGGCCCGTCGCCAGGTAGCCCTCGTTGAAGACGAGGAAGAGGACGGCGAGGACGCCAGAGACGCGTGGCGGGAGATCCGGCGCGGACGGCACCCGGTACGGGATGCGAGCCGCCTTGATCTTGGCCTTCGCGCGCGTGATCCGCCGGCCCATGGTGTTCTCGGGGACGAGGAAGGCGCGGGCAATCTCGGGCACGGTCATTCCGGCGACCATGCGAAGCGTGAGCGCCACCCGGGTCTCCATCGACAGCGCCGGGTGGCAGCAGGTGAAGATCAGTCGCAGCCGCTCGTCGTCGATGCCACCGAGGGCATCTCGCGGCTCGGGCGGGTCATCGCCTCTCAGGTGGTCGTCCACCATCCGACTCTGCGTCTGCTTGTCATGGCGCTTGCGCTCGCGCCGGATCCGGTCGATGGCTTTGCGGTTGGCGGTCGTGGTCAGCCAGGCACCCGGGTTGGGGGGTACGCCGTCGGCCGGCCACCGCGCGACGGCGGTCGCGAACGCCTCGGCAGCCGCCTCTTCTGCGAGGTCGAGATCACCGAAGCGCCTGGCCAGCGTCGCGACCACCCGCGCCCACTCGTTATCGTGGACCTCGGTGATCGCCTCCCGGACGTCGAGCACGCTCACCGGAGGGGGCGCACCTCGACCTTCCGGTTGCAGGCCTTCGACCCCTCGGCGGCGAGCTCGAGCGCCACATCGAGGTCGGCGGCCTCGATGATCCAGAAGCCGGCGAGGAACTCCTTCGACTCCACGAAGGGACCGTCGGTGAAGATCACCTCCCCGCTTCGGTTGTCGATGACGGTGGCCGCGCCAGGTGCCGCGAGCCCGCCGGCGAAGACCCAGTAGCCCTCGGCCTGTAGCCGCTCGTTGAACACGTCGATGGCAGCCATCTCGTCCTGGGCGGCGGTGCCGGTCTCGAGCTCGGTGTCGGTTCGGAGAGTCTTGTCGTCGATCACGGAAACCAGGTACTGCATTCGGAATCGTCTCCTGTGGTGTGGGGCGCCCTCGTGGGCGGTCGCTCACCCCTACTACGAACGCTCCTGCCCCAATCCGACACGCCCGCCCGGATTCTTTCAAAGACTTTCCAGCTGGGCCGGCACCTCCGAGCCATGAACCCGCTGCTCAACGGCAGCGTGGGCGGCGATCCGCATGGCAAGAGCTATCCCGGCCGCCCCCGGGCGGGATCGTCCAGGTCCTTTCGCATGGCGACACGGGGACCGTAGCTGTCGTCTCCGATTGTCTGTTCGTGGGTACGAATAGCGCCCAGCCCCGGAGAGAGGTCTTCGAGCGTTCGGAAACCGTGGCGGGCGTAGAACGGTCCGTTCCAGGCGACGTCGCGGAAGGTCGTGAGGGTCACCGCCGGATACCGGTTGTCCGCCGCCCAGTCGCAGACGGCCTGGAGCAGCGCTGATCCAATCCCTCGCCGGCCATGATCCGGGAGGACGGACAGCTGCCACAGATGAGCGAGACCGTCGACCACCTCCACGCAGGCGAACCCGACCGCCGGTGTGCCGTAGGCCAGGACCACCTCGGCAATGTCGAGATGGTCGTCTTCTGGTACCTCGTTGAAAGGCCCGATACCCACCGAAGCGAACATCTCGTCCGCGTCGTTTTCGATCTGACGCAGAGCCGAGAACTCCTCAGGCGAGGCGATCCGAATCTCACCCGGATGTGTTTCGCCATTCACGGAACCTGTGTCATTCCTTCTCAGGGGATAACCAGCCCGGGTGGCGCCCCCATTCGAGTGGTGGCCTTCGAGCTGTGACCCTCGGTGTTCAGGCGGAGCGGGCAGCTCTGCGCCTTGGGGTTGAGTATCGCGCTGAGGGCGGAGTTTGGCCGTGGAGGTTTCGGGACGTCGTGGCGCTGGGTGGCCCAGGCGTCGCGTTGTTCGGCGAGCACGGCCCCGACGAGGAAGACGTTCAAGCCGTCTCGGTAAGGTCGGCGATGTCACTGGCAGTTCGCCACCGGTTGTGGCGATCCGGACAGGGAGGAAATGGGATGGCAGCGGAGGACGTGACAGCGGAGATCCATGGGTTCAGCGAGCCGGACTCGACGCCGACGCCGTGGGCCTCGGACTTGAGCAGTTACGTGCCGCGGACACCTTCTGACTATCCACCGTCCGTCCCGACGGCCGGCCGCACGTCACGCCGCTGATCGCTGTCTGGCACGAGGAGGCGCTCTGGCTCGCTACCGGACCAGAGGAGCGCAAGGCGAGGAATCTGGCCGAGAACCCGTCGTGCGTGCTGACGACCGAGCGCAGCGGCCTCGCCGAGGGAGCGCTTGACGTCGTGCTCGAAGGCCAGGCCGAGCAGGTGACCGACGACGCCGAGCTCGAGCCGGTCGCGACCACGTTCGAGGTCAAGTACCCGACCGGTCCGTGGGATTTCGTTGTGCGCGACGGGGCGAACACCTGGGGCCAGCCGAGGCCACGATAGAAGTCCCGCCCGGCCGGGACGTCCTGCACTCCGAAGGTGATCATGTTGGCCAGGGGCAGTTTGGACATGGCGTGGTTGACCTCCTCACTCATCTGAATTGTTCGTTACCCGTTGGCTGACCGCGCATCCATCCAGAGGTCCCGCGTAGGTGTGGTTTCCCGACGCGCCGGCGTTACCCAATCCCTTTTGACCGGCTCGATGAGCCGGACCCTGTCACCCCTTCGATCGCTCCCTGAGAGCCCGGCACACCCCGGCAACCCCTCGATCGTCGCTCTTTCGGGCGCGGACGGCCGCCCAACGCCCAGAAGAGCGAAGGGTCTCGAATCCGGCTTGGACCCGAGGCTCTCGACAACGTTTCGGCGACCCTTTCGACGTTCGAGATGATGACGTCCGTCATGGCGTCAGTCCGCCCTGAACGGGCCGGAGAGCTCCTTGACTGCTCCCGGTACTACAACCCAGTCAATCATCGTCACGTTCCATGAGTGCCGCTAAGGCGTCTGCGGCTCCGGTGGTGGGCGCGATCGCCACAAGCCCCCGGTAGAGCTTGACAACGTTGGAGCGATCGAGTTCGCCGGTGCGAGCCCGATCACAGTGCGCGGACTGGATCGCGGCCTCGAGCTGGAACCGTCCGAGCGGCCTGCCAAGGACATGTCCCCGCCGGAGCAGCCTCTCGCCTTCAGCGATCAAGGTGCGATCCCAGAGGGCGGTGTCCTGCTCATCGAGCGGCGGCCACGGCCTACCCGTGCGTGCGGGCGCCCGTGACTGCGCAAGCGTGAGCAGCGCTGCGAGGCCCCACGCCTCGGGTTCGGTGTCGAGCAGTGTTGCCGTAAGCACCGCGAGCCAGCGGGCCTCGTCGGCGATCGATTCTCGTATCCGTTCGTATTGGTCGAGCCAGTCAATCGCGTAGGCGCCATAGATGGCCTCAAGCACGGCGGGCAGTCGTTCGGGCATATCGGCGCGCGTCGGGACTCGGAACGGGATACCAATGTCGCGAATTCGGCGCTTTGCGCGGACCAGGCGCTGGGCCATCGCGGACGATCGCACCATGAACACACGCGCGATCCTGGCCGCGTCGAAGCCGAGCACAACCTGGAGCATGAGAGGCGTGCGCACCGCAGGCTCGATCGCGGGGTGTGCACAGGCGAACAGCAGCTCCAGCCGCTTGTCGGGGATCGAGTCGGGGTCGAATTCAGCAAGAGCGGCGGCATCGGTGCCCGTCGGCGGGAAGTGGTCATCGAGCGGAGTAGAGGTTCGGGCCGCCCCCGAGGCGAGAAGATCGCGGATGCGGTTGCGGGCGACAGTCATGAGCCAGCCCTGTGGATTGTCGGGAACGCCACGCTTCGCCCAGGTGCGCAACGCCCGCTCGAAGGCGTCGGCAAGGGCATCCTCCGCCAGGGCGATGTCGCGCGTAGAGGCTGCCAGCAGCGCTACCAGCCGTCCATAGGATTCCCTCGCGGCACGCTCGGCGGCCGCTCGGGCATCGAGGTCGGCTAGGCCGCCGACGTCCATCACTCGACCGGCTGTGAGCCCCGCCATGAGCCATCCACGTAGCGGGTCGCGGTCGGTCGGATCTCGACGTGACCCCATGACACGGACGGCGCCTGCCTGGCCCACTCGATCGCGGCGTCGAGATCCGCGACATCGACGACGAAGGTGCCACCAAGCTGCTCCTTCGTATCCGCGAATGGGCCGTCTTGCACGACGAACTCACCCCCGGCCGACGTCACCGTGGTCGTGGCGCTCGATTGCTGGAGCACCTCGGCGCTGGCGAGCACCCCCGCGTCATCGAGCGCCTCGGCGTACGCCTGAAACGCCCGCATCCCTTCAGCGAGGGCTTCCGGGCCAAGTTCGTCGGCGGTTCGCTCCTGATAGTGGAGCAGAAGGGTGTATCGCATAACGGTCGTCCTTTCGGATCGGGTATCGATTCTGTCACTGAGGTGACGAACGAGCCGAGGTGAAATCGACACCGACGTCCTTGATCGAGCCGACGCGCCGACGACCCGATTGTGGTCGAGGATACGACGACCGGTTCCAAGATCACCTCGATCGGGAAGCAGCACTCCGAGGACCCAGACGAACGCCTCGAACAGGTTCTTGTTGGCGACGGAGGCTCGAGGTATATCTCTCGCTCGGATATCTTAGAAGGGTCTGAGCCTCGAGTCGAGGTTCAGACTGTTGGCTTGACACTTCCTTGAGCAGGGGATTTGGGACCAACTCCTCTTGATCGAAGGTCGTCGTGTCTGTGAGAGGAAAGTCGTCACCCCCACTCTCACATACGGCTTGGAACGGCACGGCCTCCAGACAACGCCGCAAGGTATCGTTGAACCCTTGGTCGCTGGACCGGCCTGACGTGTCGGCGCCAGAGCCCCCTATGCTCCGTTTCGTGAGGCAGGTCATCGGCGACAGCAAGCTCCGCCACGGGGCTCGACTCAGGGTTGACCGGGCCACCTACTGCGCCGCACTCACCTTGGCTCCCTGCGCGACACTTCTCGTCTCGATCTCGCTGGCCGCATGTCTCCTCGTTTTCCTTCTAGCCATAGCGACTTCCACGGTTTCTCTGTTCATGGATTCGTCCGGCCACTTGCATCGCCACCCGCAGCCGGTTCCGGGTCCCAGAGGTGTTCAGCCGTCCCGCCGCCACGTTGACCGTTTGGCACCAGTGAAGATCGGTCGAATCATCGATCGTCCCCACCTCTTTCGCCGCTACGAGCGCTACGACCATCGCGTTGCTCGCTGATCGTGTGGCTTACGTAGTTCGTCGCTTCACCGGGAAGTCCCGAGAAATCCGTCGTCGCTTTCGGACCCGGTGAGACCTTCGGGTCCGAAGCCCCGAAAGGTCACCAGCCTCGCACGTCCGCTGCAGAATACCTCCACAACCTGGCCGGCCGACTTTTGATCGACCTCACGTCGGGCACTCGACAACCGTCGGGGACCATTTCCGATCCGCGAACCCGCGCCAAGGGCATGCGCGCAAGATGAGGGACGGACCAGCCCCTCACCCGTCGAGAGGAACATCCGCAGCCGAGCTCTTCGTTCCATCCGCTGGGAGCACGACGGTTATGTCCAGCCCGCCTACGCTCTGGCTTCGGACATCCACCGATGCGTTGTGGGCAATGGCGATGGAGTCGACAATGGATAGCCCGAGTCCGACTCCCTTCTGGGGGTTGACTCTGGCCTCGGACCGCCCGAAGGGCTCAAAGAGCGACCGGATCGCATCTTCGGAGACGAACGGTCCGCTGTTGGCGATCTCGAAGAATGCGCTGCCGTTCTTGGCGCCGGTCCGGACGCGGATCCACCCGTAGCGAATGTTGTGACGTACCGCGTTGTCGACCAGGTTGGCAATCATCCGATCGAGGAGGAAGTGATCGCCGGCGGTCCCTGCCGGCTCCAGGGCCATTTCTACCCGAAGTTCGAGCTCCGCCATTGCCGTGGAAGCGGCGTCGAGAGCATCCTCGGCCGACGTGGCGAGGTCGAACGGCTCGTGACCGGAATGGCCCCGGTCGCTGACAGCCAACGTCAGAAGTCCGTCGATCATTTGCTCGGCACGCTCGACGGAACGGCGGACCTTCTCGGCCATCGCCTCGAGCTGATCGGCAGTCCTTGACGGTTTGGCCAACGTGACGTCGATCGCGGTTCGCATGACCGTGAGCGGAGTACGCAGCTCATGTGACGCGTTGGCGACGAAGCGCTTCTGGCTGGCGAACGCCGCGTCCAGGCGTTCGAGCATGTCATCGAACGTGTCGGCCAGTTCCTTCAGCTCGTCCCGTGGACCGGTGAGGGCGAGGCGTTCTCCGAGGTGCTGTTCGGAAGCTCTCCTCGCGGTCTCGGTGATGATCCGGACCGGTCGGAGGACCCGGCCTGAGACGATCCAGCCGAGACCACCAGAAGCGACGGCCATGAGTCCGAGTCCGACGAGAGAAAAGAGCAAGAGGGTGTTCAGAGTCTGGTCGCGTTGATTGACTGTGGCAACGTTCGCCGCCTCAGTTGTCAACTTGACACACGCCCCGTTGATGTGGGCCTTCCGTGCCTTGACGCCAACGTCTGACTTCGGAAGGTGCTGTCCCTGCTTGCACGCGTTCAGGAGTTTCTCTTGTTGGTTGCTATTGAGCTTCGAGATCGGCGTGGTCGCAGGCAACCGGCTCGCCACAAGACCGTAGGTGAGGCCCAGGAGCACGGACCCCGCGGCTAGAAACAGGATCGCGTAGAGAAGCGTGAGGCGAGCCCGAATCCTCTGCGGCCACCACCGACTTGGCCATCGGATCAAGGCACTGGCCCTCATCGCAATCGGTATCCGCTGCCAACCACGGTCTCGATTGGGTCAGGCTCGCCAAGCTTGCGCCGTAGTCGCGCCATGGTCACCATCACGGTGCGGCTGAACGGATCGGCTTGTTCGTCCCAGACCCGTTCGAAGAGGTCCTCGGCGCTGACCACGGCACCGTCGGCGATCACGAGCACCTCGAGCATTCCGATCTCCTTGCGGGTCAGCGAAACCGGACGCCCGGACCGGCTCACCCGTCGCCGAGCCCGGTCGAAGACGATGTCGCCCTTGACTATGACCGGGGCCGATGCCGGTGCCCGCCGCGAGAGGGCGTGGATCCGGGCCACAAGTTCTTCGAAGGCGAACGGTTTTGACAGATAGTCGTCCGCACCAAGGTTGAGCCCCTGGACCCGGTCGCCAACGCTGCCCGCCGCGGTCAGCATGAGGATCCGGGCCTCCGAGGGGGCGCCCACCAATGCCGCACACACGGCATCGCCGTGGACCTTGGGAAGGTCGCGGTCCAATACGACCACGTCGTAGTGGTTCATGAGCGCCTTCTCGATCCCCTCGGCCCCGTCGTAGGCGACATCGGCGCCGATGCCCCGGTCACGCAGTCCATCGACGATGTCGTCGGCTAGCTCCGCCTGGTCTTCGACGACAAGAACTCGCACGAAACCATCCTGCACCAGGGCAGGTCACATCCACATCACAGACCATCCCGAACAAGGCCGCGTGGGTAGTCAGCGTGGGCCAGCGACCTGGGCTTTCACTCCGTAATCGAACCGCTCGAGTCCTTGTCGTGTTGCAGCGATGTGACCTCTCAATGTGTAGGACTTCTCGTGAGCCAACGGCTGCACGAGCGAGGTGGTGACGATATGAAACGTGACTGGCAGGCCCGAGCGAGGTGGAGACGAAAGAACCGCCTTCCTTGCGTGCTTGTGGCAGCGGCGATCGCTGGAGTGCTGGCGTCGGCCTGTTCGGCGGGATCAGGACCGCCATCGGTAGCGGGGTTGTCGGGACACGGAACCACCCAGCAGCCGGCACAGCCGCTGACGTCGACCCAGCGCGACCGGCAGCTCATCAGCTGGGCGCGGTGCATGCGCAGCCATGGCGTCGCCGAGCCAGATCCATACCACCGACAGGGTTTCACTGGTCTGAGCATCCAACTCCCACCGCCAGGGCCGGCGACCAGCCGGGCCGACGCCGCGTGTGGCCATGTCCTCCAGAAGCTCGAAGCAACCAAACAGGCAGGCGCTCGCCAAGAGGTCACCGCCTGGCTCCCTGCACTGACTCGTTACGCCCGGTGCATGCGCTCCCACGACATCAACATGTTGGACCCGACTTCACAAGGCTCCCTCGACCTGGGCAATGTGCCCGGGATCACATCCAACTTTGGTCGCTACTCCCCGCAGTTCCGGACGGCCGATTCCGCCTGCCGGCACCTGCTCCCCGCCGCCGTACATGACGACGGGAGCGGACCGTGACTCGTCGGCGCCTCGCTCTCTCGGTGGCATTCGTGGGTGCGGTGATCGTCGGGTCCGTCGGCACCATTGCTATCCGCGGTGGCGCGCCCGCCCCCGCCGCGCCAGCTCCGCAACCGGTGACGACGGCCATTGTGGTCCGAACTGATCTCGCCACGACCGTGCTCACCGGCGCCACTCTCGGTTATGCCCCGACGGCGCCGGTGGTCAACCGCCTCGCCGGGATCTACACCGAGCTTCCCGCGGTGGGTGCGGTCATAGCCGCCGGTCAGGTCCTTTACCGGGTCGACAACCAGCCGGTGGTACTCATGACGGGGACGACGCCCGCCTGGCGATCGTTCGCCGCCGGGATGACCGACGGCCCCGACGTGGCCGAACTGCAGTCCAACCTAATTGCGCTGGGGGACGCCGCCGGGCTCTTCTCGACCGCCAGCGGGCACCTCGACACGCTCACCGTCGATGCCATCGAGCGCTGGCAGCTGTCCCAGGGCCAGCTCGCTAACGGCCAGATCGCACTCGGGCAGGTGATCTTCCTCCCCTCGGCCGTCCTCGTCGGCGCCGAGAGCGTAGCCACCGGCCAGGCCGCATCGCCCGGCGACCTCCCCTATCAGGTGACCACCACAGCCCGGACGGTGACCGTCCCCCTCAACCCCAATCTCCCACCCGTCAGCGTCGGCGAAGCGGTGTCCATCGTGCTTCCCACCAATGCCGCCACGCCCGGCAAGGTGACGGCCGTCGGCCCGGCTCCGCCGAGCTCGTCGTCCGCCTCGGGGACGTCCTCGGGAACGGGCTCCTCCGAGTCCCAAGCGTCGACCGTCCTGACGGTGACGCCTGACGATCCGGCTGCGACGGGGTCGGGGTCCGGTGTTGCTGTGCAGGTATCGCTTACGACCCAATCGGTCTCTAGGGTGCTGGCGGTGCCGGTGTCCGCTCTTCTGGCGCTATCGGGCGGTGGTTACGGCGTCGAAGTGGTCAGCGCCTCGGGGACGCATCACCTGGTGGGCGTGACCACTGGCATCTACGCGGGCAGCAGGGTCCAGGTGAGCGGGGCGGGGATCGCCCCAGGCGCCAAGGTGATCGTTGCCCAGTGACCGCGCTGGAACTGCGAGAGGTGACCAAAGAGCACGCCGGGACACCCCCGGTCGTCGCTCTTCGATCGGTGACACTCAGCATCGGCAACGGAGAGCTCGTTGCGGTCGTCGGTCCATCGGGGTCGGGAAAATCGACCCTGTTGTCCATCGCCGGAACCCTTGAGCGATCGACGTCCGGCTCGGTCACGGTGAGCGGAGAAGCCGTCGAGCACCTCTCCGACGGTGAGCTGTCGGGGATACGGGCCACTCACCTCGGCTTCGTGTTCCAACAGTTCTTTCTCGTCCCAAGCCTCTCCACCCTCGACAACGTGGCCAACGGCTTGCTCTATCGCGGCCTGCCTGCCGCCGAGCGGCGGCGAGCGGCGGCTGAGGCGCTCGACACCGTCGGGCTCAGCCACCGAAACACCCACCGCCCCGGCGAGCTCTCGGGCGGCGAGTGCCAGCGCGCCGCAATTGCCCGGGCCCTTGTTGGCCGGCCCGACATCATCCTGGCCGACGAGCCGACCGGAAGCCTTGACACCGGCACCGGACGTGACATCCTCCGCCTCCTCACCGAGCTCAATGCCGGGGGCACCACCATCGTCGTGGTGACCCACAACCCCGAGATCGCCGACACGGTCTCACGGACCATCAGGCTTCGCGATGGCGTCGTTGAAGACGACAGCGAGGCCCGGTGAGGTGGAGCCTTGGGCGGCCCGCCCCAGCCGTCCGTGAACCCACTCCCCGCAGCCGGCTGCGGGCGGCTGATGTCTGGCCGCTTGCGGTCCTCGGGATGCGCGGGCGGCCGGCACGAGCGATCCTGTCGGCCGCCGGCATCGCCCTGGGCATTGCAACGATGGTGGGCGTTCTCGGGATCTCCAGCTCTAGTCGGGCCCAGCTCGTGGCTCAGATCGACGCGCTTGGCACCAACCTGTTGACCGTCACCCCGAGCTCCTCCTTCAGTGGCCAAACCGTGACCTTGCCCAAAACCGCACCGGCAATGGTGGCCCGAATTGCCCCGGTCATCGCCGCATCCGCCATCGGCGAGGTGAACGCCAACGTGTTCCGAAACGACCGCATCTCCCCCGCCAACACCGAAGCCATCACGGTCTATGCCGCCCGAACAAACCTGCTTCCCACCCTCGAAGGGCATCTCGCTCGCGGCCGGTTCCTCAACGCTGCTACCGATCACTTCCCCGCCGTGGTCCTCGGCGCCGACGCAGCCAGCGCTCTCGGTGTCGACCGAACCGATGGCACGACCCAGGTGTGGCTGGGCAAACACTGGTTCAGCGTCGTCGGCATCCTGGACCGCCTCCCGCTGGCTCCTGAACTCGATCGGGCGGCTCTGATCGGCTTCCCGATAGCCGAGACACTCCTCGGCGCGGACGGATCGCCGGTCCAGGTCTACGTCCGCACCTACCCGGCGAGTGTGGATGCGGTCCAGTCGGTGCTCGGCGCCACCGCCGACCCGGCCGCCCCCCAAGACGTCTCGATCACCAACCCCACCGACGCGCTCACCGCCCGGGCGGACGCCTCGGCCTCTTTTCAAAGTCTGTTTCTTGCCCTCGGAGCAGTCGCCCTCGTCGTGGGAGGCATCGGGATCGCGAACGTCATGGTCATCGCCGTGCTCGAACGCCGGGGGGAGATCGGATTGCGGCGGGCCCTCGGCGCCCGACGGGCCCACATCGGTGTCCAGTTCGTCTCCGAAGCCGCTCTCCTCGCCTTGATCGGTGGCACCGCGGGGGCGGTGCTCGGAGGATTCGCGACCACCGTCTGTTCTTCTGCTCGCCACTGGAGCGCCGTCGTGTCCGTACCAGCGCTCCTTGGTGCCGTGGCAATCGCGATCGTCGTTGGAGCCGTCGCTGGTATCTATCCGGCACTGAGGGCCGCCCGCCTTTCCCCATCCGAGGCACTCCGGACCGTCTGATATCGAGCCTGGGACAGCGATATGTCTTGCCGCTGAGGTGCGAGAGACCCGGAACTACAAGCGGAGCGACGAGGTGCCAGCGGACCACAGCGATGTATCTCGGGACCAAGATCCCGAGATACATCGGGCAGGTCACAGGCGGTCCCCGGCCCTTGCACCAGGCTGACCAACACGTCGTCAACGATGAGTCCCTGCGCCAGCGACCCACCAACCCCAATCATGTTTACGCGGAGGGTGGTCTGGCGGGAGGCGTCTCAACAAATGCCGAAAGACGCCGTCGGACAGAAGCCGCCGACCTGTGACTTCGCCGAAGTTCGCGAAAGACCCCCGGATCCGGCCGGGACCGGGGCTTTCGATAACGCTTCGGCGACCCTTTCGAGCGCCTGCTAGTGGCGGGGATCAGGAACGTAGGTTCTACCGCTGGATTACGTACCCGATGAAGCGGCTCGTAACGAACATCGTGCCCTATGCAGTGATAGCCGCTGTCCTGAAGCATCACGGCATAGTCGGTGATCTTTCCCGAGAAACCCCCGACCTTCAGGGTGGAAGAGGTCAGTAGTCAGCTATCATGCGGCACTCGTTCGTTGCTGCTCGAGTCGCTCGGCAATCCATACCTTGATCACCGACTGGCGGGTCACCCCAAGACGCTTCGCCTCTCGGTCGAGTGCCTCGATCATCCACGTGGGGAAGTCGACGTTCACCCGTCTTTGCTCCAATCCCGGCCGTCGGACAGCGGCAGCGTCGAGGACGCTACTCACGTCCTCGCCCGCATCGAAGCGTTCGTCGAACTCCTCAGTCGTCATCTCCTTCATAGAGGCTCACCTCCTCTGGCCGTGAGCGCCGCACCGAGATGACCCGGACACGTTGGTCCCGGTACGTGACGACGGCCGACCAGTGCAGATCGGCGATTCGACCCACCACCAGCGACCGCGGCTCGCCGACCGTACGGGCTGGCACCTCGACACGACCTGAGTCGTCCCACAGGGCCCGCGCCTGCACGAAGTCGATCCCGTGCTTGGCCCTGTTGGCCGCACTCTTGTTCGGATCGAACTCGAACTCCACGGGATCATGGTATAGAAACTATACCTCTCAAGGCTCCGGGTGGCCGAGCTGCCCCAACACTCGTGAAGCTGGGCTTCGAGCCCAGCGCCACGTACTGGGAGTTGGGCGGACCCAAGGATGCCGAGTCCGGGCTCGGTGCACAGGCCATAGATGAGCTGGCCCAACGCGAGGTCCGCTCGTCGCCCGCCCGCGGCTCGGTGGTCGGCTCCCGACGCTTCTCTCTCTACTCGTCCCAACGGGAATAGCTGGCAGGACCGCACTGGTCCGGAGCTGCGCTCCTCGGCAGCCCGGCTACGTTGCAGCCACCAGTTACTGTCGTCGGGAGTGAGTGCGACGAGTGCCCGCAACGAACGCCCGGGCAGGTGGCGGCTGTCCCGCGCCGGGATCGTCAACGTCTACCAGTACGAGCACGAAGTGCTGGAGTTCGGCGGCGGACGCCTGCTGCTGCGCGGCGTCAACGGCTCGGGCAAGTCGACCGCGATGAACATGCTGCTGCCATTCTTGCTGACTGCGCGCCAGGGCCGTATCGACGCAGCCGGAGAGCAGGTGGGAATCCTCAAGTCGTGGATGCTCGCCGACCGCTCAGACCCGCAGCCCGTCGGATACCTGTGGATCGAGTTCGAGCGGGTCGGCCGCCACCTGACGTGCGGATGCGGGATCAAGGCCAACCGGCAGTCCGACACCGTGACGACGTGGTGGTTCGTCACCGAGCGCCGGGCGGGCATCGACCTCCACCTCGCAGAGGGCGGCACCGCGCTCTCGGCCGACGCGCTGCGGGCACAGCTCGACGGCGAGGAGGTGTTCTCCGACGGCCGGCGTCGTGACTACCGGGCCGAGGTCGAGCGCCGACTCTTCGCCGGGGTGTCGATCGACCAGCACATCGGGCTGATCAACGTCGTGCGCAACCCGAGGGTCGGCGACCGCATCGACGTCGACTTGCCCGACCATCTCCGCGACGCGCTGCCGAAGCTCTCCGAGCAAGCGCTCGCCGAGGCCGCGCAGCCGCTCGACGACCTCGACGACCACCGCCGCAACGTCGCCGAGCTGGCCCGCACCCGCGATGCGGTAGACGGTCTGCTGGCCATCTATCGCGCGTACTGCGCCGACGACCTGCACGGCCGACTCGACACGGCCCGCGCCGCGGTCGCCGAGTCCCATGGCCTCGGGCGCAAGCTCGACATGGCGCGCCGTCGTCTGGTGGAAGCCGCCGCCGAGGTCGACCGTCTCGACGCCAAGGTCGAACGGCTCACCGACGCCGAGCGGACGTTGCGTGCCGAGATCGGCGCGCTCAAGGAGTCCTCGGCCTACCAGGCGGGCCAGCAGCTCGGCGGGCTGCGGGAGCTGGTGCACACGCTCGAACGCGACACCGACGCCGCCCGGCAGCGGGCCGAACGGGCGGAACTGGCCGCGGCGGACGCGGCCGTCCGATTGCTGGGCGCGCAGCGGCGCGGCCGCGACGACACCGCCCGCCTCAACGAGGCGCTCACCGCCGTCACCGGGACGGTCGCGGCGCTCGGGCTGACCGAGCCCGGCCCTGGCATCGTCGCAGTCGCCGAGCGACCGCTCGAAGGCGTCGAGGCCGCTGAACCCGCTGAACCCGCCGAGCCCTTCGAGCCCGGCGCCATCGTCGCCGGCCTGCGCCGGGTCGACACCTCTACATTGAGCCGGCGGCTCGATGTCAACGAGGTTGCCCGTCGGCAGCGCCTCACCGACGACGCCGAGCGGGATCTGCGCGACGCGGACCGGAACCTCGCCGCCGCCGCCGAGCGCGCCACTGCCGCGGCCCGGGCCCGCGACGGCGCGTTGGCCGCCCTCGCCGAGGCACGCTCGGCCTGGCGCGGCCAGGTCGCGGCGTGGGATGCGGAGCTGGGCGGGCAGGCTGCCACCGCCGGCCACACCGTTGCGGCAGTAGCCCTCGACGAGCTGCCGGACGCGGACGACAGCGCCGAGGACGCGGCCCGCGCCCAACGCCTCGCCAACATCGAGGCGATCCTCGAGGTGATCGAGAGCAGGCTCGCGGCGGCAACGAGCGAGCTGCAGAAGGCCAGCGGCACCGAAGCCGAGGTCCGCGCTCGGGTCGCCGAGCTGGCGGCACGCTCGGAGCCCGACCCACCACGGCTCAGTTGGCAGGCCGCTACCGACCACCGCCTTGCCGACCTCGTCGACTTCGCGCCGGGTCTCGACCCGGCGTTCCACGCGCCGCTCGAGGCCGCACTCGAAGCGTCGGGATTGCTGTCGGCACGGGTCAGCGCCGACGGGTCGGCCCGGCTCACCTCCGGTGATCTCGTCGCTGTGGCGAGCGGCGGCGTCGCCTCCCCGCTCAGCGACTTGCTGACCGTCACCGTGCCCGAGCACCTCATCGGCCAGGTCGATCCGGGCCACGTCGCCAAGCTGCTGGAGTCGATCTCCCACGACGTCGATGCCAGTGCGCCGACGGCAATCGCGGTCGACGGGTCCTTCCGCCTCGGTGGGCTCCGTGGCCGGCATACCAAGGACGTCGCGGTGCACGTCGGCGTCACCGCCCGGCGCGCGGCGTTGGAACGAGCCCGCCGCGAGGCGGCCGCGCAGCTCGACGCCGCGGTCCTCGCCACTGCCGCAGCGCGCCGGGCGCAGGAGACGGAAACGGTGATGCGCGACGCAGCCCGGGCGCTGCGTTCGCGGTTGCCGGTAACCGGACCCATCCACGCCGCCCGGGCCACCTACCTCACCGCCGATGCTGCGGCGACCGACGCCGAGGTCCTGCGCCTCGACGCAACCGAGCACCGCGCTCGCTCCGATGCCGCCGCCGCCGCCGCGGCGAGCGAACTGCACCGTGTCGCCACGACGTTGGGCCTTCCCGCCGACCGTGATGGCCTGGAGCGCTTCGGGCGCGAGCTGGCCGACCTGGGCCGGCTCACCGCTGACACCGCTGGCCGGGCTCAAGCGCTCAACCGCTCGATCGAGGCGTGGATCGGCCGGACCGGCGACTGGCGCACCGCGCTCGAGGCGGGCTCGGCCGAGCGAGAGGCACTCCATGCCGTGAGTACCGAGCGCGACCAGCAGCGGGCCCGGTTGGCGACGATCGAGGACGCCATTGGAGTCGAATACGCCGAGGTAGTTGGCACGATCGAGCAGTGCCAGGCCGATCTGCAGTCGGTCGAGCGCGACCTCACGACCGGCCGCAATGCGCATGGGGCCGCGATCGGTGCGCGGGCCACGGCGAACGCCGAGCTGAGCGCCGTCGCCGACCAGCGCGACAGTGCCGAGGAACGCTGCGAAGCCGAGCGGTGCCGAATCGTCACGGTCGTCGGTCTCCCGGGCGTGTTCGACGCGGTCGCCGGCGACGACGACATGGTCGCCACGCCCCCGGTGTCCGCCGAAACCGGCGCGGCCGGGCTCGACGCGTTCGTCGCCGACCTCGCTTCCGTGCTCCCGCCGAGATCCCCCGGCGCGCCCGGGGCCGACGGCGTCCACCAGTCCCTCCGGGGTCGGCGCGATGCACTCGGCGCCGGCTGGGACGCCGAGGTCCGCCAGGCCGACCCGCTGCTGCCGCTCACCATCGAGGTCAACGGCCCGACTGGCCGCGCCGCTCTCCCGGCGGCGGCCCGCTCGATCGCCACCCAGCACCACCAGCTCGCCGGCCTGCTCAACGCCAAACAGGCCGCCGCCCTGCGGGAGCTGCTCCAAGGGCTGATCGCCCGCGAGATCGCGGAGAAGGCATACGGCGCCGGTGCGCTCGTGGAGCTGATGAACGAGCGCCTCGCCACGGTGCGCACCTCCCACGAGATCGGGGTGCGGCTGCGCTGGCGCCGCTCGCCCGAGCTGGAACCCGAGACGGCACGGATGGTCGACCTGCTCACCATCGTGCCCGATCTGCGCACCGACGACGACGAACGCGAGCTGCGCCAGCTCCTATCGGCCCGGCTCGACGAGGCCCGCCGCCTGCAGCCCGACGTGCCCTACCGCCAGCTCATCTCCACCACGCTCGACTACAAGCAGTGGCACGAGCTGCGGGTGATCGTCCAGCGCAGCGATCGCGAGACCGTGCTTGGTCGGCGCACCCAGCTGTCGGAGGGCGAGAAGAAGCTGGTTACCTACCTCCCGCTGTTCGCCGCGGTGGCCGCCTCCTGCGACGCGCTCGCCGCGGCCGCGTCGGCACCCGGCGAGGCGCCCATCGGCATCCCGCGTTTCGTGCTCCTCGACGACGCCTTCGCCAAGGTCTCCGAGGACAACCACGCCAAGCTGTTCGGCCTGCTCGTCGACCTCGACCTCGACGTCATCGCCACGAGTGAGCGCCTCTGGGGCACCCACGCCTCCGTGCCCGAGTTGGCGATCGTCGAGGTGATCCGCGACGCCGCCGCGGGGGTGATCCTGCTGGAGCACTACCGCTGGGACGGCCGCACCCTCGAGCGGATGACTTCACGATGAGCCCGGACATTGACGCCCACGCGGACGAGAAGGTCGCTGCCACGGCGCGGGCGCTGTTCCGTTACCTCGGCGGCGACGAGTGGCGCGAGTACCGTGCGATCCTCGCGGTGTTCACCGGCACGTTCTTCACGGAGTTCACCCCGGAGGAGGTCGCCACCGCCGTCGTCGACGCTGGTGTCGACCCAGCAGTGGTGCCCGACCGCCTCGAACGGCTGCGCCAGTGGGGGAACCTCACGGTGTCGTCGTCGGTCGGCAACCCTACGAGCCTCGACGACTACTACCGGCGGCGCAATCGCTACCTCATCACCCGGCCGGGCCAGGAGGTCTACGAGGCGGTCGAGCGGCTGCTCGCCGGCGCCGACGAGGTCGGCGACGTGCAGGCAGGACGCCTGCGCGAGCTTCTCCGGGCACTGACGACGGTCGCCGAAGACGTCGAGAGCCGCTTCGTCGGACCGCCAACGCGCCTGGTCGACGCCGCCCGCACCGCCTTCGACGTGCACGAGCGCTTCACCACGGAGCTGACCCAGTTCTTCGCCGAGCTCAACCAGTGGCAGAGCCGCTACGACCTCGACGCCGACGCGGTGCAGTTCCTCGCCGGCGTGCTCGTCGACTACGTGGGCGAGCAGCTCACCGAGATCGAGCGCATGGCCAGGCCCATCGGTCGCCTGCTCGAGGGCATCCTGCCGGTTGTCGGCCCGATGGTCGGCGTCATGCGCACCGGGCTTGCGTCTCGTGTCGATGCGGCCGGGCTCGCCGACCAGGTGGCCGTGCGGCGCCAACCCGGCACCAGCGCCGAAGACTGGGAGCACCTTGCGATGTGGTTCGTGGCCGCCCCCGGACGCCCGGCCCGCCTCGACCAGCTCACCCGGCAAGCGCTGGCCGCCGTGCGCACCCTCACGGCGAACCTCACCCGCTTGTCGCGCGTCGGGCTCGGCGCGACCTCGCGGCGCGCCGACCTCGTCCGCCTGGCCGGCTACTTCGACCGGGCCGAGTCCACCGCCGAGGTCCACCAGCTGGCCGCTGGTGCGTTCGGCCTCGGGAGCTGGCGCCACCTCGGCATGCTCGCCGCCGACGGCGACGACCCGGTAGCCACCACGACGTCGTGGGCAAGCGCGCCGCGGGCGCGGGTGCCCGTATCGATGCGCGAGCGTGGCGACACTACGCAGCGCGGGCGGGCCAGCCCGATCCGGGACCGGTCGGCCGAGCGCGAGCTGCTGAGCCGGCGCCGCGAGCGCGAGCGGGCCGACTCGGGGCGGGTAGTCGAGGAGATCCTGACGTGGGCCGGTACGACACTCGACAAACGCGCTTCGCTGACCATGCCCGCCTTCGTCACCTTGCGAGATCTGGTCGGGCAGGCGACTGCCCGCGCTCCGGTCGGCGCCACGGGGTCGGCGTCGGCGAGGACCGGCATCCTGCGCTGCGACCTCGCCCGGGTCCCGGGCCGCAGCACCGTCGTCGAGTGTCCCGAGGGACGCCTCGTGCTGCACGACCTCGTCGTCAGCGTGCACCGGGTGACCCAGTCGTGACCCGGGCATGACCGACATCTCGACCCACCAGCTCGCCGAGCTGCGTGTCGCCTGTCGGCACCTGGTGGCCCGGCCGCTCGTCCTGGCCGAACGCGATTTCGACGTGTTCGCCCTCATCCGCCGCCACGAGCACGCCCTCGACCGCTGGTTCACCCAACGATTCGGATACCGATTGCAGGTCACGGCCGACACGGCCCGCCTGCTCAAGAGCACGTGGGTGCCACACCGGCGACCGTTGATGACGGTCGGCAGCGCCTCGCGGCCGCTCACTCAGCGGGAGTACACCCTCCTCGCCCTGGCGCTCGCCGCAGTGGCGGCAGGACCGAATGTCATCAGCCTGCGCGACCTGATCCATGAAATTCGCTCGGCCGCGACCGACGCTGAGGTCACGCTGACCGACGAGGCCGCCGATCGGCGCGCCGTCGTGGTTGCGCTGAAGTGGATGGTGGACCACGGCCTCGCCGAGGAGATGCATGACCGTATCGACCGCTACGCCGCCGACGAGGATGCCGACGCGGTGCTGCGCATCCGCGCCGACCGCGTTGCCCTGCTTCCCCTGCCGGTGCTGGCCACGGCCGAGTCCGCGGTCGAGCTCGTCGACCGCAGCGAGGCGCGGCTGGCGACGTCGCGCGCCTGGATGCGTTGCCGGCTGCTGGAGGATCCCGTGCTGCACCGCAGCGACCTCGACGGCGCCGAGTGGGCCGAACTGCGGCGCCGTCTGAGCGAGGAAGTGGCGATCTTCTCCGAGATGTTCGACGTGACGATCGAGGTACGCGCCGAAGGTCTCGCCGTCATCGACGAGGACGGCCGCCTGACCGATAGCGCGTTCCCTCGAGCTGGCACCGTCGGACACGCAGCCCTGCTGCTGCTCACGCAGGCGATTGCCGACCGGGAGCCCGGATCTGACGTTGTTACCGGGGCCGCGCTCGGCCGCGACGACGTCGAGGCGATCGTGACCGAGCTGGCCAACAGCCACAGGAAGTACTGGTCGCAGCTCGCCGAGGACCCGGAAAGGCTGACCGACGCGGTGCTCGATCTGTTGGAGGATCACCGCCTCGTGGCCACCGAGGGCGACACCGTCGTCCTGCTACCAGCCGCGTGGCGCTACGGCATCGAGGAGGTGGTGGCGGACGACACCGGCACCGTCGGCGGGAGCTCCCAACCCATCCAGGGCGCCCTGCTGTGAGCCGGGCGCGCGAGGTGCCGGCATCGTTGCTCGAGCCGAGTCTGAGCGGGCTCTGGGCGGCTGCGCGACGCCGGCTGGATCGTGGCGGGGATACCACTCACGCCACCGTCGCTCGGCCAGCGCTCGACCAAGCCGGGACGCTGGCGCTCACGTCACTGCTCGGGCGTCCACCGGCCGCCCGTGTGCGGCTGGACGAGCTGGAGACCGCGCTCCTACGCCGCGCCGTCGGCACCGACCTCGACGATGCCCTGATGCTGCTCGGGCATCCGCCCGGAGCCGAGTCGATCCACCGTCGCGAACGCGCGGCTCGGCGAGCCGACGCCCACGCCGCCCTGGCCCATTCCGTCGCCGCCTGGCCGGAGGCCTGGGCCACCGACTGGGCCGTGGACGCGAGACGCCGCGGTCTCGTCGGCGACCTCGACGCGGCGGCCGTCGTCGAGCTCACCGGCGACGTCCGCCGGCTGCTCGACCGGGTGCCGGCTGCCGGTGCCGGACGCACCGAGCTGGCGGCCCGGCTGTACGGGTCGGCTCACGCCCTCGACCCCGGCACGCGGCGGGCGGCCTTGATCGTCCTTGCGCTGCAACACGTGGTGGGACCGCTCGACGGCCGTGAGCTGTGGGAGGCCGTCGGCATCGTGCCCGACCGAGTCTCGGCCCCGGTGCTGACCTGGCGTCTACCGGTGGTCGGCTCGTCCCCGCTCGACCGCCAGGTGTGGGCCGCTACGGAAGGCGGCCTACCGGTGCACGTCACGCTGCTCGCGCTCCGGCGCCAGCCGCTGACCGTACCGACCGCCTCGCGGGTCTTCGTTGTCGAGAACCCACGGCTCGTCGAAGCGGCGGTGGAGCGGCAGCTCTCCGTGTGTGTGATCGCGGGAAATGGCAACCCGTCGACCGCGGTCACCGAACTGCTAGCCCAGCTCCGCCGCAACGGCGCCAACCTGCGCTACCACGGCGACTTCGACGCTCCGGGCATCGCCATCTGTGCCCGCATGCACACGGCCGGCATCCGCCCATGGCGGATGACCGCTCCCGACTACTCCGCCGCATTGGCACACGCCGACGCCGCAGGCCTTGCTCTCGACATCGACACCCGCGACTGCGTCGACACCCCGTGGGACTCCGAGCTGGCTGCCGCCTTCCGCGCCGACGGCCGCATCGTCCACGAGGAGCTTCTCGCCGACCAGTTGCTCGCTGCGATGGCGGCGGAAGACAACTGAGCTGTTCTCTCCCTTCAGCTTCATCAGATCGGACGGAACTGAAGCATGGAAGGTCGTCTGTCCGGGGGGACCCTCAGGCCGGGCGGGTGACGAGGGATTGGCCGAGGGGTCCCTCATCCCCGTCACCACCGAAGGCGAAGTCGATCGTGATGGACCTCGGAACGTCACCGAGTGCTGCCAGTGACGGACGGGGTATTTGGGGGAAACGGTGGATGTGTGCCAGATAGAGAGCGTCACAGATAGTCGTCTTGCCAGCGTTGTTGGCTCCCAGGAGGACGCTGAAGCGACCGGGGAAAGTGCATACGAGCTGCTCGGTTGCCGCTGCTCGAGACCCTTCGATAGAGATAGAGCTCAGATACATGGTTGGTGTGTTGTCGGCTCGAATCGACTACACAGCTCGGGCGCCTTCGACGACTACTCGCACGCACCTAGTGACTCGATCGGAGATCAGGTCCACGAGTTTGTCCGGCAGAGGCCGCACAAGTGCTCGAACCTCGGGCGTGTTCGCGGCATCTGCGAACGAGTCGGCGATCGTCATACCAATCTCCTGAACCCGCGCAACGAGTCGGCCGGGGTCAACACCAAGATCCTTTGCTGCCGCCGGCCAAGTGTTGCGCTCGGGATACACCCCGTAATCCCCACCGATCTTCATGGCTATACGCAGTTTCTTCTCATGGGTGCCGTATGGCAGTGCCGATGCCACGTCGTACATCGGCGCCAGACGGACCTGGTTGTCAGCCAGCAGAACCGAGTAGTTCTTGGCGTGCGCGTCTGTCCCGGCGACGAACCAGTTCCAGATCAGCGCGTCGGCGAAGCGCCAGACGGCTACGTCGGCGACACGGGGAGGCATCACCCGCCGGAGCAGACCGGCGATGTCGCGTGGGGACGGGCCACCCTCGTTCTGGTACTTGCGTGACGGAGGCACGCCGAGTGCCTGGCAGAGATCCTCTTGATGGACCCGAACGATCCGGTCGTCTCGGATCACACGGTCATAGCGATCGACGATGACGGCCGACTCATCGCCGAAGCTCCCGACTGTCGTGCGGACGGCAAGGAGGCCGGCTCGACGAGCCGCATCGAGACATAGATGCTCGTTGAGGTCGTGATCGTCGAACCCCGATACCGCAGGTTTGAGGATGTGCGTCGTCGGGACCGATCCTGAGGGAACACCCCACTTCCCGTCTCTCTGCAAGAGGGCAGTCTTGGCCTGCGCACCGGCGAGGCTGAACTGGCCCGTGAACGATCTGCCGAGCCACGACGTGGAGTCCTCCCGGAGGTCCCGAAGGCGTTCGGCGACCTGGTCGTCGCTCAACCACGTGATATCGCCCGGCCGCGTCAGAATCCGGTGGACGTCATCGTAAGGAGCAAAACGGACGGCCCCAGCGCAATCCTTCCCGATCGGTGAGCCCAGGAGTGCGAACGGCGACGAGGCCGAGACGTGGAATTGACGGCCCCAGCGAGTCAGGACGGCCTCGTTGTCGGGGAGCAGGCCACACAACCAGGGAGTGACGACGTTGTCGGGATGGGACTTGATCTGCGTCGGCATGGACAACGACAGGGGCGTCGGCTCGGATCGGCGGCGGTAATCGTCGTCGTAGTCGAACCGCAGGCGCCCCTGTGGCAGGCGGGTCAGGGTCCCGGCGACGGCATCGTCCAGGATGACGACGAGGGCATCCCTCATCGGTCTCTGTACTCCTCCAGGAGGTCATCGAGGTCGACCGGGCTCGCGGCGGGAGTGTCTTTACGTGGTCCACCCTCGTCGAGGTCGAGGCAGAGGCCGAGGGCGTCGAGGACGCGGAGGACGTGAGCAAGCTCGACGGTGGGCTTGCCGCCCTCGAAATAGTTCATCCAGTCACGGGAGACGCCGGCCATGGACGCCAGCTCGCCCTGGCTGAGCCCCAGGGCCTGGCGCCGGCCCCGGACGGCGGCGGCGACGTCCTGCACGGAATTGAGCTTCACGGGTCCTCATCTGTCGACGAACGTCGACAGATGAGCCGTGTCGACGTACGCCCACAATTATACCATGTCGACGTGCGTCGGCACATCCACATTGCCGACGTACGTCGACATGAGCGGAGGGCACCGCCCAGCCCTCCTGCGGAACAGACCCACAGTTCCCCTCCTCTGATCACGGGTGGCCGCCGGCACGACGCCGGTTGCCGGGTCGTCGTGGTAGTCGGACATATGGGGCCGTGAGCCATGAAAAGCATCACGGGGTACGGCGCTCGGAGTCGTTTCTGCGTCCGAGTCCTCCTGTCTCGGGCTATCGGGCGGGTCATCCGCCGGAGCGCGGCCGTAACAATGGCCCAGCCGCTCGCAGCTAGCTTCGGCATCCATGCGAGGCCGAGGAGGCTCCCGAGGGCGAGCAAGCCCTTGATGACTTGCTCTGACGGCGCCACGAGTTATAACCGAAACCTGTGGATCGACCACCTGATCGGAGGCGCGGCGTACCTTCCTCATTGAGAACAAGAGAACGTCGGGGTTGCCGCCCCGGCGAGGAAGGAACGCCAATGTTGAGAGTAGTAGCTGACGAGCACACGACCGCGGAGCTCGGGTCCGCGTTGGACGAGATCGTGCGCGAGGGCGCCCGACGGATGCTGGCCGTCGCCTTGGAGGCCGAGGTCGACGCCTACGTGGCGGCCCTGGCCGACTGGGTCGACGACGCAGGACACCGTCTGGTCGTCCGCAACGGTCATGCGAAGCCCCGGAGCATCCAGACCGGTGCCGGGCCGGTCGAGGTGGTGGCCCCGAGGGTGAACGACCGCCGGGTCGACGAGGCCACCGGGGAGCGGCACCGGTTCCGAAGCTCGATCATCCCCCCGTGGGCTCGCAAGAGCCCGAAGGTGGCCGAGGTGCTCCCGCTCATGTACCGGCACGGACTGTCGTCGAAAGACTTCGCGCCGGCCCTCGAAGGGTTCTTCGGGTCCGCGGCGAGCCTGTCGGCGTCGGTCGTCACTCGCCTGACCACCGCCTGGCAGGAAGAGGCGGAGCGGTTCTCCCGACGCAGCCTGGCCGAGGTCGACTACGTGTACCTCTGGGCCGACGGGGTGCACTTCAACGTCCGCTTGGACGAGCACCGGCTCTGTGCGCTGGTCATCGTGGGGGTGCGTTCGGATGGGACCAAGGAGCTCGTCGCCATTGCCGATGGTGTCCGTGAATCGACCGAGTCGTGGGCCGACCTGCTGCGAGACCTGCGCCGGCGGGGCATGCGGCCCCCCGTGGTGGCGGTTGGGGATGGGGCGCTCGGGTTCTGGGCGGCCCTGGCCGACGTGTTCCCCGACACCGCGAGCCAGCGCTGTTGGGTGCACAAGGCCGCAAACGTGCTGAGCGCTCTGCCCACATCCGCCCAGCCCACCGCCCGGCGGGCCATGGCGGAGATCCGCGACGCCGAGGACCGAGACCACGCCCTCGTGGCTATCAAGGCCTTCGAGCGCGACTACGGGGTCAAGTGGCCCAAAGCCGTCGCCAAGATCACCGACGACGCCGAGGCGCTGCTCCGCTTCTTCGACTTCCCGGCCGAGCACTGGATCCATCTCAAGACGACAAACCCGATCGAGTCGACCTTCGCCACGGTCCGGCTTCGCACCAAAGTCACCAAGGGACCGGGTTCGAGATCGGCGGGACTGGCCATGGCCTACAAGCTGATCGAGGCCGCACAGGATCGCTGGCGGTCCGTCAACGCCCCACATCTGGTCGCGCTCGTTCGAGCCGGCGTCGTCTTCGAGAAGGGGGTGATGGTCGAGCGTCCGGGCGAGGACGACACGGAGGTCGCCGCGTAACTGACCGGGACATCATCCACAGGTATTGACTATTTCTCCCGGGCGTCGTCGGCCGGGGGCAAGTGACCACGCGGGGAGCCATTGCGGTCGTTCGACGGCCTCGCCAAGTGCCTTGATGGCGCTTATTTGAATCTGGCCAGACGCTGCGCTCCCGACGCGATGGTTCGGCATCACGATTGACTCCTCTTCCTCTTGGGAGCCTTTGCTTGGTTCTTTGCTGCTGCGTGCGCGGCCTCGGCGAGGCGCTTGATTGTGTTGAGCCGCCGGTCCCATTGCGCGGCGAGGTCAGCCATAGCCCGGGTGGCTTGGTGGAGACGGTCGGGGTCCACCTGGTAGAGAACCTCTCGACCCTGCTTGCGGCGGCTGAGCAGCCCCGCCTCTTCCAGCACGACCAGATGCTTGGAAACCGCCTGGCGGGAGAACGGCACCTGGCCGGCCAGCCACCATGCACTGGCCTCACCGTGGCTCACGAGCAGGTCGAGTACCCGGCGACGAGACGGGTCGGCGATGACAGACCACAACTCGTCATCGGTATGCGCTGTCATCTCGACCGGCGCTCCGCGAGCACGCTGGCGAGGCGTCCCAGAAACTCGGCCCACCCGCCCTGGTGCTCGTCGGCGTAACGCTGCTTCTCGGCGTCGGGCCAATTCCGCAGTTCGTGGCCCTTCTCAGTCACTCGGAGACGGGTCCGCTCGTCGCCCTCAGGCGTCAGGGTGAACTCGACGAGCATTGAGTTGCCCACCACCGGTTCTTCCTCGCGGGGATAGTTCCAGCGGAACGAGAAACGGTTAGGGGGATCGACCGTCTCCACGACGACCGGCCCTCCCTGGTCGCCGAACTGCATGTAGCCGTGGGCACCGGGTTCGACGTCGAGGTCCACCCGGTCGGCGAACCACAGTGTCATCTGGTCGGGCTCGGTGATGGTACGCCATACCACTTCCGCCGGTGCCTCGATCAGAATGTCCCGCTCAATCACGAGTCCTGCCATCACTATCGGGTCCTTTCCTCGCTCGGAATCTCGATCTGCAACCCAGAGTAGCACGTCACGGACCATACATGCAACTTCTTGTTGCATATGGGGGACACACGTGCTACCTTTGGTTGCATATCGACAAGGAGGATGACATGCAGAACGTCTCGTGCCCGGAAGAGGCCATTGCCGAACCGAGTGGAACTGGGCCCAGCGGCCCAACTGCCCGGGTCGGGCCGAGCCAGCCTCCCCAGACGTCGAGCCAGCGCTGGCAAGCTTTTGCCCTCCTTGTGATGGCCTACTTCATCACCATCGTGGACTTCACGATCGTCAACGTCGCCCTGCCGACCATCGGCCACCAGCTCCACTTCCCTGAGTCCGACCTGCAGTGGGTGGTGACCGCCTACGGGCTGACCTTCGCCGGCTTTCTGCTCCTCGGCGGCCGCGCGGCGGACATGCTCGGACGACGCCGACTCCTCATGGCCGGCGTGATCGTCTTCACCGGCGCCTCGCTCGGTGGCGGTCTTGCCAACTCCGATACGTCTCTGATCGTGATGCGAGGTATCCAGGGGCTCGGTGCCGCGCTCGTGCTCCCCGCCGCGCTGTCGATCGTGATGAACCTGTTCCCCGAGGGGGCGGAACGCAACAAGGCGCTGAGTATCTGGGGTGGCGTCGGCGCCCTGGGCGCGACCGTTGGGCTCCTCGCCGGGGGCGTCCTCACCGCCTATCTCGGATGGCAGTACATCTTCTTCTTCAACGTCCCGATCGGCGCCGCCGCGCTGGTCCTGGCCCCCCGGGTCGTGCCCGAAAGCCGCGCCGGAAGCACCCGCCGGCACTACGACCCTTTCGGTGCTCTCTCGATCACCGCCGCCCTGCTGGTCATCGTCTACGCCATCTCGGAGGCACCGCAAGTCGGATGGGCAGCCCCGAAGAGCGTCGCCATGCTCGTGGTCGGAGCTGTGCTGCTGGCAGCGTTCTTCGTCATCGAGAGCAAGGTCGTGACACCCCTGCTGCCGTTGTCACTGCTCCGCGTGGGCGGCGTGGCGGCGTCGAACGCCGTTAGCTTCTTGTTCGGAACGAGCTTCTTGACCTTCGTCTTCTTGGGCACCCTCTATATGCAGCAGGTGCTCGGCTACTCCGCTTTGGCCACCGGTGCGGCCTGGATGACAGCTTCGGTCACCGCTCTGTGCGTTGCCTTCTCCGGGATCATCCAGAAGGCCATGACGAACGCCTCGCCCAGAGCCGTCATGGTCTTCGGAATGGCCCTCATCGGCATCGGGATGCTGTGGGCCGCCCAGTCCCCGCCCAACGGGAGCTTCTGGCGAGACTTGGCCGGGCCATTCTTCGTGGCCGGTATCGGCTCCGCGCTCGCGTCCATTCCGATCTCCATTGGAGCCCTCACGGGCGTGTCCCAGCGCGACGCTGGGGTCGCCTCCGGGTTGCTCAACACCTCTCGGAACCTGGGCGGCGCGATCGGGGTTGCTGTCGCGTCGTCCATCGCGGCCTCGCACTTCCACACCCTCGTCCACCGCGGCGATGCCGCACCTGCAGCGCTCACCGGTGGCCTTCAGTTGTCCCTCTGCGTGTGCGGACTGACCGGTCTGCTCGCTGTTCCCGTAGCAGTCCTCCTCATCCGGCGTCCGGAGCGTTCCAAGGTGGATTCGATCCCTCGGGCACGAGAGCTCGCGTTGGCGTCGGCCGGAGAATGAAGGCTGCCCTCAAGGACCCGCACCAGATTCAATCCGGCAACTCAACGACAGGAGACAAGGCCATGACTGTAGACATCGACCAGACGACCAGCTTCATCTACACGACCTATATCCACACCACGCCCGAGCGGGTCTGGCAGGGACTTACCGAACCCACCGTCACGAAACGGTACTGGTCGCACCATCGAGCTGGTCCGAAGACCTTCCGCTCGGACTGGAAGAAGGGTTCGACCTACGACTTGGCACACGAGGAGGTCGGCCTCGTGGTGAGCGACCCCGAACAAGTGATCCTCGAGTCCGATCCATCTCGCCGGCTGGCCTATACCTGGCACACGTTCACGCCCGAATGGGCCGCCCTGGTCGGCATGGACGAGACCACCGCTGACGCCTGGCGGGCTGAGCCCCGCTCCAAGGTCGCCTTCGACATCGAGGACACCGGGGACGGTGTGGTCAAACTCACGGTCGTCCACGACGGCTTCGAACCCGGCAGCGGCGTTCTCCAGGGCATCTCGTATGGCTGGCCAGCCGTGCTTTCCAGCCTGAAGACCCTGCTCGAGACAGGGACGTCCTTGCCCTGGTAGCCGGACGGGACAGAGCTAAGCATCCATCGTTGACAAACACGGAAGAGAGACGCTCATGAACCACGAATCGACAGATCTCGGCGAGCCAGGATCCGGCGCCACCAACGGACCAAGCAGGCCCGCGGCCGTCCACCGGGCCACCTTCGAGGCCGAAGTGGACAGCCTGCGGGTCCGCGAAAAGGCACACACCCGAGAAGGCGACTCGATCGCCGCGGCCCGGCGCCAGCTCCCCATGGTCGAGGTCGATGCAACCGTCACGCTCATCGGGCCCGACGGTCCCATCAGCCTGCTCGAGGCATTCGAAGGTCGGCGACAGCTCATCGCCTACTACTTCATGTGGCACCCGGGCCATCCCGCAGCCGAGCAGTGCGAGGGCTGCACGTGGGTGACCACCCAGGTCCAAGAGTTGTCCTACCTGCACTCTCGGGACATCACCTTCGCGGTCTTGTGCCAGGGTCCCTACGACGAGAGTTCCCGCTATCGCGATTTCATGGCCTGGGAGGTGCCGTGGTACTCGGCAGAGGCCTCCCTCGACGTGCTCCTCGTCGGTCGCCACATCGGCAGGATGCACCTTGTGTGCTACCTGCGGGACGGTGACCGCGTCTTCGAGACCTACTGGACCACCACCCGTGGCGTCGAGGTCATGGACTACAGCTACGCGCTCATGGATCTGTCCATCTACGGACGCCAGGAGGGATGGGAAGACTCGCCCCCAGGCTGGCCACAACTGTGCACGTACACGCGGACCGAATCCGGCCCGCCCGATTGGCCACCCGCGTCCCCGTGGCCAGGAGGACGCCCGATCGCCCAGTGGTCGCGACTCGAGGCTGGACGCTCTGATGACCTCGTCATTCAACGCTGACATTGAGTAGTGCACCTGCATGGGGCATGCCCTATGCAGCCCTATGCAACGCCATCTCGACCAAAGACTCGATCGCGAAGGCGCAGCATATGGGACACGTGCGCGGCGTCACCCAGCATGGTGCTGCATAGGGCAACCCTGAGCAGGTCCCGATAAAAAGCCCCGAGAAACCCCGATCTTCAACCTCGGCCCGAAGGCGAAACGGCTGGTCAGGCGCCTGTGCCCTATGCACGAGAGGCGCCGACCAGCGTTTCAATGGTGGCGGGGGGAGGATTTGAACCTCCGACCTTCGGGTTATGAGCCCGACGAGCTACCAGACTGCTCCACCCCGCGCCGTTCCCCGTACTTTACCGCCCCGGCAGGGCGGCCATCCAACGGGGCAGGTCAAGACGCCTGAGGACCGTCCGTCATCGTGGCTGCGGGCGACTCGAGCACCAGCGAGATGGGGCCGTGCAGCTCCTCGTGATGCTGCAGTGCCGTGACCAGGCGCTCTTGGTCCATCGCCGTCGCGGAGGTCTGGCGGCCCGTCTTCTCCGCGTAGAGCGTCGCACCGAGATCCCGCAGGATCGCGTCGGCGGCACGCTTGGACTGGATGTCGTCGAGCTTCGCCTGGCCCTTTTGCGCAGCCTCCTTGGCCGCCGCCGTCGCCACCGCAGCCTGGCTCTTCACCTTGTCCATCAGGCCCATCGACTTCGCTCCTTCTCGCCGGGCCGCCGGCCGATTCCGACGACCGCCGACCACCCAACCTGTTGGGCCAGCAACGCCCGGCTCCTGGCCACTGAGGAAATGATCCCACCACGACCCTGGCCGTAGCCAGGCAGGGGCCCGTTCGGGCTCTCCGACGCCTACAGCTTGGAGGATGTCGTGGGCTTGGCCGAGGGGGCGGCGGTGCTCGAGGTCGATCCCGCCGTGGTCGTCGTCGTGCCGAGCGGCTCCGCAGACGGGGTCGCCGAGCTCGAGGCCGAGGTGGCGCTCGGCGCCGTGCTCGACGTGCTCGGTGCGGTCGTCGAGGTCGTCGAGGTCGTCGACGACGTGGTCGTGGACGACGAAGACGTGGAACCGCTCGACGACGAGGTCCCCGACGAGCTACTGGACCCGAGAATGTTCTGAGCCTGCTGGAGCGAGGCGTTCATCTTCTGGATGTCCGCTTGGTACCCGCTGAGGTCGCCGTTCTTGAGGGCGGTCTGAGCCTGGTTGTAGGAGGTGCTCGCCTGGCTCAGCGCACTTCGCAGGGCTTGGAGGTCTTCGGCGCTCAACCCGGCGCCGCTGGTGCTCTTGGACGACGAGCCCGACGAATTGTTGGATCCCGCGGTGCCTGACACCTGCAGCCCGAGCACGTCGGTCAGGGCGGCGTCGAGCGTCGGTTGCATCGAGATGGTGCCGTTGAAGTCGGCGATCACGAACTGGAGCACCGGGAAGGGGTTGCGGTTGGACGTCACGTAGACCGGTCGGACGTAGAGCATCGACTGGCCGATGGGGAGCATGAGCACGTTGCCGAACAGCACCGTTGACCCGTTCTGGTTGAGCAGGGTGATCTGGCTCGAGACCTTGGAGTCGGCCTGGATGTCGGAGTCCACCAGGGCGGGGCCGGGGACGCCCTGGGCCTGCACCGTGTAGACGTTGAGCTTGCCGTAGGTGGCGGAGTCGGAGCTCGCCACCATGAACCCCGAGAGGGTCTGTATGGAGTCGTTGGGCGACGTCGGCACGTAAGCCTCCGTCGCGGCGAAGGTCAGCTGGGAGCTCCCCGGCAGCTGCTGGACCTGGTAGAGGGGGGACATCCGCTCGACCGGGCCGGTGACCAGCTGGCCCTGTGCGTTGCGCTCTCGCACCACCTGCAGGGCCTCCGACGGCGACCCCACTCCTGCCGTCGGCGAGATGCTCCACGAGTCGGTGTAGCCGTAGAAGGTGCTCGGGTTCGTGATGCGGTAGCGACCGTAAGCCGCGGTCTGGAGGGCGAAGAGGTCCGACGGGAACCGCAGGTGCGCGAGCAACGTCGAGGGCATCGCCGTCTTGTTCACGAACAACGAGGGGAAGCTCGCCTCGTAGGATTTCAGGATCGGGTCCTGCTGATCCAGGGCGTAGAAGGTCATCTTCCCCGAGTACGCGTCGACGACGACGGCGACCGAGTTGCGAACGTAGTTGGTGCTGCCGCCGAGGCTCGACCCCGACGGCACCTCGAAGGAGTTGGCGTTCTCCGAGTAGGGGTACTCGCTCGTGGTCGTATATGCGTTGAGCACCCAGTCGATGTGCCCGTTCACGAGGACCGGGTAGGGGGTGTTGTCGTACGTGAGGAAGGGCGCGGCCTTCTGCGCCATGGCCTTGATGTCCCGGACGAACATGATGCGGGAGTCCGAGGTGATCTGGTTCGAGACGAGCAGGTTGAAGTCGGCCAGCCGGATCGCGAAGGCCGCCCGCTTGAGGAACGAGGTCAGCTGCACCCCGCCCGGCCCCGAGTAGTGGCTCGTCGAGTTGTTCCCGTTGGTGGTCTGGTAGTCGATCTCGGGCGACTTGGTATTGGCCACCACCCAGCCCTGCTGGTTGAGACCGAAGTAGACGCCCGGCTGGGTGATCTTGGGCCAACCGCCCGTCGAGGTCGAGGGCACCCCGCTGATGCCGTAGTTGGGCAACCCCGAGTCGTTGACCTGGTTGGACGGCGCGGTGACCATGCCTTCGCCGTGGGTGTAGACGAGATGCGTGTTGACCCAGGTCTGAGAGGCGGCGGGCAGGTTGGAGGAATCGACCTGGCGGACGCCGACCATGGCGGGCGTGAGCGTGTTGCCGATGTCGTAGCGGTCCGTCTCGAGCAGCGGGATCTGGTAGTAGGTCTGCTTGTTCTGCTGCTTCTGCACGGTGGGCACCGCGATATCGGGATCCCACAAGCGGACGCTGTGCAGCGTCGGACTGTTGGCCTCGAGGGTGGTCCCGGTGATCCGCGCGTTCCCGGTGTACTTGGTCGAGGTCAGGTTGTCGGGACCGATGTCGTAGGCGGTCCGTGTGGCGTCGATGTTGCGCGTGATGTAGGGCCGCTCCTGGGCGCTCTGCGCGGGGTTGACCCGCACCGCCTGGAGGACCGCCGGGTAGATGACACCGATCACGAGAGCGACGAAGGCCCAGACCCCGACCGCGAGGGCCGGGAGCGTCCATCCCTGGCGGCGGATGTTGAGCAGCAGGATCGCCGCCGCCGCCAGCGACACCCAGAAGAGGACCTCGAGGGCCGGCAGGCGTGCGTGGACGTCGGTGTAGCCGGCGCCCTCGACGTAGCCGTTGTTGGAGATGTCCAGCTGGAAGGTGGCGACGACGTACCCGCCCGCCTTGACGATGGCGATCAGCGCGAGGAGGACGGAGAGGTGCGCCTTGACCGCGGGGCGGACTCGCTGTGTCCGGTTCTGGGGCCGGATCCCGCCGTTCAGGTAGTGGAAGACCGCCACGACCACCGTCACGACCGCGAGCGAGATGAGCGCCCAATTGATCATGAAGGAGAGGAACGGCAGCTTGAAGACGAAGAACCCGACGTCCCGGTGGAACTGCGGGTCCGTCACGCCGAAGGCGATGCTGTGGGTGAACAGGATCCAGTTCTGCCATTCGCCGATGCTGCCCGTCGCCGCCACGAGCGCCATGGCCAACGCCAGGATCCAGTAGACCCACCCCGCGTAGGGCCGCACGGCCCGCTGGTAGCGCCGGACCAGCTCGTCCTCGGGATCCGCCGGCGTAGAGGCAGAGGCGACCGACAACCGGTCGGCGACCAAGAGGTTGACCCACGCCAGCACGAAGAAGATCCCCCCGAAGCTGACGAACAGGCCGACCTTGATCTCGAGGAGGCGAACCCAGACGGCGTGCTGGTTGATCGAGTCGAACCAGAGGGCGTCGGTGTACACCGTCGCCAGCGTCCGCAGGGACGCGAGCAGGATGACGACGAGGATGACCAGGACGAGGATCCACCAGCGGCGCCGGTGGCGCGTGCGAACGGAGCGTGGGGCTACGTCTCCGGGGACTCGCACGGGCGGTCAGCCTATGCGGGACCGCCGCGGAACGGACCCCACCCCGCTGCGGTAGTCGGCGGGTGCCACCTTGCTCTTCGGCGAAACCGGCTGGGCCCCGTGGGCGAACCGCCAGGCGCGCGACACCCCCCGTGGCCTAGCCGGCCGGCGCGACCAGGCAGCGGCACCCGGCGTGGGCTGGCGGGCAGGGATGTCCGGTCGGGAAGTCCTCGCCCGCCGGGATGGCGCCGGCGAGGGAGTTGTCGTCGCAGTCGGCGCAAGGGGGCCCGTCGCCGCCGACCACCCAGCGCACCTGAGCGCCGGACCCGACCGCGTCGAGGATCCCGAGGCTGAACGCCTGTACCGAGTAGTCCCCCACGAGGCGCTCCACCTTGGCGCCCCGCCACTCCCGGAACGCGGCGCCTACCGCGTCCGAGGCGTCGTCGAGCTCGTCGACCGTGGGACCCTCGTCTCCACCCGGGAGCCGGCGCCGCAGCAGCGCGACCACCGTCTCCGCGAGATCGTCCGCCACCGGGCGCACCATGGCCTCGGGCGGCAGCGCCCGTTTCCCACCCGATCGGGCTGCGGTCTCGGGGAACTGGCGGCCCGCCCCTGCGGCCTCCCGCAGCAGGGGCAGGGCGGCGCCGGAGAAGGTCGCAAGGTGCTCGGCCTCGCTGCCGAGCAGATCGCCGGACCACTCGCCCGAACGGCTGCGCAGCTCGTCGAGCAGCCGGTTCTGGTCGTCCTGGAGGGCGCGCTTGAGCCGGCGACTGAGCTTCGCCTGGACCGGACCGAGCAGCTCCTCCCGCCGGGCGAGCAGGGCCGTGTCCTCACCCGAGCGCTCCGGTACGAGCTCGGTATCGTCGTCCTCGCTCCCGGCGACCCCGTCGAGCGCGGCATCGGCGACGCCGTCGGGCTCACCACCGGGCGGGTGGGCCTCGGCGCCCTCCTCGGCGCCGCCCTCGGCGCTCCCTTCGCTCTGGCTGGCCCGGATCCTCGCGAAGAGCTCCTCGACCGAGCGGTCGTCGAGCGTCGAGTCCTCCCCGGTCTCCCCCGTCGCGAACGGCGTCGCCTCCACCTCGCCGGTCGGTGCCTCGCCCGAGGAGGCGTGCGCCGAGCCGCCCTCGGCGGACTCGTTCCCGCCGCCACCCGACTCGGTGACCGGCACGACCGCCGTGGCGTCGAGACTCCCCGGCTCACCCGGACGGGGCTCGTCCACGGTCGGCTGCTGGATCGTGGGCGGCCCCCCGGTAGGCGAGTCCGTCACCTGCCGTCCGGCGGCCTCGGTTCCGACGCCCCCGAGCTGGTCCGGCTCCGCCTGCTCCGCCTCGAGGGTTCCGGGCGAAGAGGCCTGTTGGGGCGCCTCGCCCATCTCCTCGTCCGGGGCCACGTGCGCGCCGGCCAGGACCTCGTGCACGAGGAGATCGGAGGACTCGGTCACCTCGATCTCGTACTCGGAACCGTCGGCTGCGATGCGCTGGCCCGTCGCGGCGGCGGCCTGACGTGCCTCGTCCTCGGCCGTCGCCAGCTTCCCCGTGATCTCGTCGAATCGGTCGCGCACCGACATCACGGCGGCGGCCAATTCGTCGCGCGCCGCCCGCAGCTGCTCGATCTGCACATGCACGAGCCGCCGCCGCTGCGCCATGTCGCCGAGGACGCGCTTGCGGGCGTTTTGGGCCTCCTCGACCATGAGGCGCCCGTGCTCCCGGGCGCGCGCCATCACCGTGTCGCCCTCCTGGCGCGCCGCCTCGGCGATCCGCCGTGCCTCCTCCTCGGCCTGGTGACGCACCGAACCCGCGGCCAGCTCGGCTTCCGCGATGCGCTCGGCACCCGAGGCCTCGGCCTGCACCGTCGTCTCGGTCACCCTTTGCTGCGCCTCGCGCGTCAGTGTGACGGCCCGCTCCTCGGCGTCCGCCACCAGCCGGGCCGCCTCCTCGTGCGCCTTGCGGAGGACCGCGGCGGTCTGCTGGCCCAGGGCCTGGGTGATCGTGGCCTCGTCCAGCACCGGATTCTGCGCGCGGTGCTTCGCCTCCTGGAGCTGGCGTCGGTACTCCTGCTCCCGCTCCTCCCAGGCGGCGAGCTCCCGGGCCACGAGCTCGAGGTAGGACCGCACCTCCCGGGGGTCGTAGCCGCGCCGCACGACCCCGAAGGAGTGTCGCGTCACGTCCGTCGCCGAAACTCGGGAGGAGGAAATTGCTCGCTCATCCGACATAGACGTCAAGACTAGGGCGGGTCAGGACGGCGATCGGGTTTTGCCGACCGCGCACGGCGGCAACTCGACGGGCACCAACACCTGACGGGTGCCGTCGTGGGAGCCGCCATGGGCCGCCTCAGTGGGTCGTCGGCACCTGGCCCCCGAGGCGGCGGAGGACGCCGAGCGCCTGCTGCAGCGTGGACACGGCGTAGACGTGGAGGGAGCTGTTGGCCTTGGAGTCTGCCGCCTTGAGCTCCTGGGGGGGCACGAGGAAGTCCGTCGCACCGGCCTGCTCGACCGCCACCGTCTTTTGCGGCACGCCGCTCACGTCGCCGACGGTTCCGTCGCTCGAGATGGTCCCCGTCGCCGCAATGACGTGGTGGCCGGTCAGGTCACCGGTCGACAGCTTGTCGATGATCCCGAGCGTCATCGCAAGTCCCGCGGATGGCCCGCCGATGTCGGTCGTGTCGACGTTGATGGGGAACGGGTAGGTGAAGTCCTGCTGGGTCTCCGGGCTGATCCCTAAGAACCCCTTGGCCGGACCCGTGACCCCGGGGCATCCCGACGGGCCGAGACCGGCCGGAGGCTCCGCCAGGCGCACGCTCTTCGTCACCACCGGACCCGGCTTGATCTCCGCCTCGGGCGTCACCGTGGATTGCTCGACGCTCAAGTTCACAATGGTCCCTGCCGGCTTGTCGTGGATGGCCGCCACGAACGCGCACTCGTTCGGCGTCGGCGTCCCGTCAACGGCGGTGATGATCTGGGCGACGCTCAAGACGGCGGCGGCGGGGGATCCGGACTGCACCGAGAAGACGAGCGTGCCGGCGTCGTGCTCGGGCACGGTGTACCCGAGGGTCTGCAGCGCGAGCGCCTTCGCGGCCGACTGGGACTGGGCCATCTCCAGGTAGCCCTGGTCGGTCAGCTGCTCCGGCGAGGTCCCGGGCTCGAGCAGGTTCGACGTCGGCACGAGGTCGGTGTTCGACGAGAGGAGATCGGGCAGGTAGCCGAGCAGGGTGACCTGAGAGAGGTAGACGTCCGTCAGCAACACCGACCCGTTGACCGGGTGGGCCTTGGAGGGCGGGACGTGGATGAGCGGACCGACCGATTGTGCCTCCCCCGGCGCGATCGCGTAGTAGTCGAGCGTGACGTGATCCGCGACCACGCAGAAGACGATCAGCAGGGCGAGGATCACCCCGACGACGATCGGCCAGCGCCGCCGGCGCGCCGGCGGCCTCGGGGCAGCCACCGGCGACTCGGTGGACTGGGGATGGGCGTGGGACATGGTCGGCCGGTGCGTTTCGAGGTGGTGCTTGTCGGTTCGTGGGTGTCGAGCTCGTGTGATGGCGGGACCGCGCCCGCCATACTCGGGCGATGCAGGAAGATCCTGCCACCGATGCGGCCCGAGACGACCGCGTGCGCCGTGGTGTCGTCCTCTCGGGCTTCGGATCCGACGCGGCAAGCGCCCGAGCCGGACTCGCCCACACCGACCCCTCGGTACGGGCCGCGGCGATCGCCGCACTCCAGCGCGCCGGGGACCTGCACACCGTGGAGCTCGCCGACGCGCTCGAGGACCCGGCGCCCTCGGTGCGTCGACGGGCCTGCGAGCTCTCGGTCGAGGCGGCCACGAGCTCCGAGCGGGCCCGCGTCCTCGCGGCGGTTCGCCGGCGCCTGTCCGACGACGAGCCCGTCGTGGTCGAGGCGGCGTGCTGGGCCGTCGGCGAGCGCCGGGATCGCCGCGCCGTGGTGCAGCTCGCGGCTCTGGCCGGCTCGCATCTCGACCCCCGATGCCGTGAGGCGGCCATCGCCGCCCTGGGCGCGATCGGAGACCGTCGGGGGCTGCCCGCCGTGCTCGGTGGCCTGGAGGATCGGCCCGCGGTGCGCCGCCGCGCCGCGGTGGCGCTGGCTGCCTTCGGCGGCCCCGAGGTCGAGGACGCGCTCCGCCGGTGCCTCTCCGATCGCGACTGGCAGGTCCGCCAGGTCGCCGAGGACCTGCTCGCGCCCTGATCGCCGCCAGGGGCCGGCTCGTGCAAGGCTGCCCGGGAGAGCCATGGCCTATTCGGAGATCCACCCCGACGAGCTGCGCACGCGGTTGGCGTCCGACCAGCCGCCCTACGTGCTCGACGTGCGCGAGGACGACGAGGTCGCCGAGTGGTCCTTTCCCGGTGCCGCCCACATCCCCCTCGGCCAGCTTTCCGACCGGGCCGGCGAGCTTCCGACTGATCGCCAGATCGTGGTGCTGTGCGCGGCGGGGGTCCGATCGGCTGCGGCCGCAGCGGCCCTCGATCGGGGGGGCTGGGACGCCGCCAACCTTGTCGGGGGCGTCACGGCGTGGGTGCAGACCGAGCGGGAGGGCTGAGCGGCCCTCGAGGAGCTCAGCGCTCCGCCGCCGAGAAGACCTCTCGCAGGTCCTCGAGCGAATCGAGGCAGCGACCGGCGCCGAGGACGACGCATTCGAGCGGCGTGTCCACGAGGTGCACCGGAACCGAGGTGGCGTCCGCCATGCGCTGACCCATCCCCCGGAGGAGCGACCCCCCGCCGACCATGTGGATCCCCTGGAAGATGATGTCCTGGGCCAGCTCGGGCGGGGCGTCGCTCAGACAGTGCGACGCCGTCTGCAGGATCCGCGAGACGTGGACCTCGACGGACTCCCGCACCTCCTCGGGGGTGAGCACGACCTCGCGTGGCCGACCCGTCGACACGTCCCGACCCCGGATCTCGGCCTGGCGCTCCCCGTCGTAGGGGTGGGCGGAGCCGATCGCCATCTTCACCGCCTCGGCCGTGCGCTCGCCGATGGCGATGTTGTACTCGTTGCGCACGTGGGCCTGGATGGCGGCGTCGAAGTCGAACCCGCCGCAACGGATGGCCCGCAGCGACACCACCCCCCCGAGCGAGATGACCGCCATCTCCGCCGTGCCCCCGCCCACGTCCACCACCATCGATCCCATGGGCTCGTTGATGGCGAGCCCGGCGCCGATGGCGGCGGCCATGGGCTGCTCGATGAGGAACGTGCTGCTGGCACCGGCCCGGCGCGCTGCCTCCTTCACGGCACGCCGCTCGACCGAGGTGATGGCCGAGGGTACGCAGATGAGCACGCGGGAGCGGTTGATCCGGGAGACCCCCACCCGCTGGAGCAGCATCCGGATCATCCGCTCGGTGAGGTCGAAGTCGGTGATGGCTCCCTGGCGCATGGGGCGCTCGGCCACGATGTAACCCGGGGTGCGACCAATCATCTGCCACGCCTCTGCGCCGATGGCCAGCACTTCCCGGCTCCTCGTGTTGAGGGCGACCACGGTGGGCTCGTTCAGGACGATGCCCCGACCCCGGGCAAAGATCAGGCTGTTGGCGGTTCCGAGGTCGATGGCCAGGTCGCGTGACATCCCCGCTCATGGTACGACGAGAGGGGCGATGCCCTTGGTCCCTTTGTCCTGGATATCCTCGGCGAAATGACCGGAGGAGGCCCGTACCCGGCGGGGGATGGACCCAACGACCCGGAGCCGCCGCACCACGAGGACGGATCCGAGGACGAAGGCACCGGCGAGGTCAGCGGGTTCCGCGGCTGGGTACCCCCGCAGGAGCGCAATTGGCGCCACCCCTCCGAGCTGTTCGCGGCGAGCGGTCCCGAGGCGGGGGACCCGACCGGCGCCTCGGGCTCGCAACCCCCGCGAGGAGACGCCGTCGGACCCGACGCCACGGGGCCCCGATCCCCAGCAGGGTCCTCTTCTCGACCCGGGCTGGCCCGGGGCCGGCCGAGCCGGCGAGCCTGGACCACCGTGCTGCTCGGTTCGGGCATCGCGGCGGCCGTCGTGGCCGGCGGGCTCGTGCTCGCCACCTCCGTCAACCAGGGAGGCGGCTCCGACGGCGCTGCCCGGACGAGCTCGGCGACCCTGCCCAACCCGATCACCAACCAGATCGCCCCTCCGGCCCTTTCCAGCCTCGCGAACGCCCTCGTCCTCATCTCCGTTACCGGACCGACCGGCACCGTCGTTCGCAGCGGCATCGCCATCGCCGCCGACGGGCTCGTGGCCACCACCGCCGGCGGCCTGGCCGGCGCCGAGATCCTCACCGTGACCACCTCCGACGGCCAGCAGATGCCCGCCACCATGGTCGCCGTCGATCCCGAGTCCGACGTCGCCGTGGTCCGGGTGCCGAGCAGCCTCGCCGTCCCCCGGTTCGCGGACGACGGTGGCCTGAGCTCGGGAGAGCGTCTCGTGGGCATGGCCGTCAGCCCCTCCTCCGGACCTGCGGTGATCCGCGCGTCGTGGTCCTGGGTGACCCTCGAGACCCTGACCACCGCCACCACCGGCAGCGGCGGCATGGCGACCATCGCCGCCGTGCCGGGCACCTCGGGCTCGAGCACGAGTGACAACGTCCTCGTCGACTCGAGCGGTCGGGTCATCGGCATACGGGACCAGGACGTCAGCCCCACGTCGGGGACGACCCGGGAGGTGTTCCTCCCCTCCCAGCTGGTCCTGGGGGTGGCGCATGACCTCGTCACCTCCGGCCAGGTGGTCCACGGGTGGCTGGGGGTCAGCAGCCGCGACGACGTCCCCAAGGGCTCGGATCCCTCTCGGAACAGCTCCTCGAGCACGACGGGCACCAGCGGGAAGGCCAACAAGGACGCTTCGGACGGGGCCCTCGTGGTCAAGTTGCAAGCGCACAGCCCGGCGATCAACGAGCTGCACGCCGGGGACGTGATCACGAGCGTGGACGGGGCGCCCGTGCGCTCGACGGCCGAGCTCAAGACCCGGCTCTACGTGCTCGACCCCGGCACCTCCGTACGCCTCGACGTCGTGCGGGACGGCCGCGAGCGGCCTGTTGACGTCGCCCTCGGATCGTCGCCATAGCATGATCTCTATGCGAACCGGCAGCCGGCGGCGGTCCTCGTGACGGATCCCGAGGAGTCCAGCAACCCTCTGCAGAACCTCCTCGGCGACTTGCTCAAGGTGGTCGGGGGCACCACGGGCGGCATGCCGCCGTGGTGGGAGGCGGCGAAGAGCCTCGCCTACGGCGTCGCCACCGACGGCGCGCCCGAGGGCAATGCCGATCCGCTCGAGCGCATGCGCCTGAGCGACCTCGCCCGCGTGGCCGAGCTGCACGTGGCGGAGTTCACGGGATTTCCCCTCTCGCCCGACGGCCAACCCCTCACCTTCACGGGGACGGGCCGGGGCACGTGGTCGGTCCGGGTGCTCGAGGCATGGCGTCCGTACCTGGACGCCATGGTCAAGGCGCAGGAGGGTTCGACCGGGCTGCCGGACATCGCCGGTCTCGGGCAGGGCGGGCTCGGGTTCGGGTTCGACGAGCAGGGCACAGACGGGCTCCAGGAGCTGCTCGGCCGCTTCGCCGTCACCATGGGGCCGGTGCTCATGGGCCTGCAATTCGGCTCCACGGCCGGTCACCTGGCCCGCCGCGCACTCGGCCAGTACGCCGTCCCGCTCCCCTGGCCCCCGGGACACGAGCTCCTCGTCGTCCCCGAGAACGTCAAGGCGTTCGCCGACGACTGGAGCCTGCCGGTCGACCAGACCGAGCTGTGGGTCTGCATCAGGGAGCTCACGACGCACGCGGTGCTCGGTCGCCCGCACGTCGCCGAGCGCGTCAGAGATCTGTTGCGGGAGGCCACGACGGAGGCGGCGGGCTTCCAGCGGGAGATCGCCGACCGTCTGGGCGGCCAGGTGTCGGACCCCGAGGCCCTGCAAAGCATCATGGGCGATCCCGAGTCGCTGCTGGCCGACCTGCTCACCCCGGGTGCACGCCCGGGATCGGCCCGGCTCACGGCCCTCATCACGGCGCTCGGGGGCTACGTGGATCACGCCACCACCGTGATCGCCCAGCGGCTCACCGCCTCCTCCGCCACCCTCGGCGAGGCCTGGTACCGCTACCGGATCGACGACGCGAAGGGCGAGCAGGCCGCAGCGGCCCTCTTCGGCATCGATATCGGCCGAACCGAGGTCGACCGGGGCGCAGCCTTCGTCAAGGGCGTTCTCGACCGGGCCGGCGAGGAGGGTCTGGCCCGTCTGTGGTCCTCCGATCGCACGCTCCCGACCCCTGCCGAGGTGGACGCGCCCGGGCTCTGGCTCGAGCGCATCGACCTGCCCCAGGACGAGCTGCCCGGTCCGAGCGCCCAGAGCGGGCCGACCGCGGCCTCAACGGACGAGGGCGGCTCGGGTCCAAATGACGCCGGTTCCGACGACGCCGGTTCCGACGAGTCCGACCCCGGCGCACCGGAACCGGGCCAGCCGGGCTGACCGGCGCCTCGGCGGCCGTTGCGGCGCCCTGACCTGGGCGCCCTTCAGCTCGGCACCCTCGAGTTGGGCGCCACTCAGCTCGGCACCCTCGAGTTGGGCGCCACTCAGCTTTCCGGCTCAGCCCTCTTCGGGGAAGCCGAGGTCCCACTCGAGGGCGAGTCGCTCGCGCTCGGCGTCGCGCACCACCCGCTCCCGGTTGCGGCGGAACTGGGGATCGTGCGGCGGCAGGAGCACGAGCCGCGCCTGGACACGGTCGCGAAAGGCGTCGATGACCTCGGGGTCCCCGTAGTCCGACTGCACCTCCCAGTGGGGCGCGACCGGACCGAGATAGACGACGCGGACGTGTCCGATCGGCGGTTCGGGCTCGACTTCGGCGGGATCCTGGGATTCGTCGACCTCGGACATGGCGGGCCCTGTGTCGGACATAGTCACTCCTATTTATGGCCTTTTTATACGTCTATATGCGCCCTGATAAACGGCCTTGTTGGCGCCCTTGGGGCGTCACCCCGCAGGCTCCACGGGACGGTCGCAGCGCGGCAGAATCGAGCGAAGCCGCAGCTTACCGGGTTGACAGGCCGCCCGGTGAGGGCGCCGCGGCGTGGGTGTTGGCTCATCGGGCGTGTCCAACCTACCTGCCGCTACACTTGGCCTCGGACAAGGGAGATCGCTTCAATGGACACCGAATGGATGGCACGGGGAAAGTGTCGGGAGGTTCCCCCCACTGTCTTCTTCCCGAGTGACGGGGTCGGAGTGCAGGCAGCGCAGCGGATTTGTGCGGACTGCCCGGTTGCCGAGCCATGTCTCGAGTACGCCCTCGTCAACCGGATCGACCACGGCATCTGGGGTGGACGCTCCGAGCGTGAGCGGCGGCGGATCTTGCGGCGCCGCCGGATGAGCGAGGTCGTCACCACATCCTGAGCGCGTCCGGTCCCCTCGAGGAGGGGTCGCCGGGATCGCTGCTCGAATGTGTCGTCAACGTGAGCGAGGGGCGTCGGCGCGACGTGCTCGCCGACCTCTCGGCCGAGGCCGGGCCCTGCTTGCTGGACTTGCACCGTGACGAGCACCACCATCGTTCCGTCCTGACCCTGGCCGGGACCCCTGCGACCCTCGAGGAAGCGGTCCGGCGGCTCGTGTCGGCCGCCGTCGACCGGCTCGACCTGCGAGCCCACCAGGGCGCCCACCCTCGCTCCGGCGTGGTCGACGTGGTCCCTTTCGTGCCACTCGGTCGGGGTTGCCCGGTCCCCCGTGACGCCGACCTGGCACCGGCGGTCGCCGCCCGTGACCGGTTCGCGAGCTGGGCCACGTCCGCCCTCGGGCTCCCGTGCGTCCTCTACGGCCCGCTCCCGACGGGAGAGGTCCGGACCCTGCCCGAGGCCCGGCGCACGATGCGCGGGACGGTCGGGCACGCCACCGCGGGCGTCACGGCCGTCGGCGCGCGACCGGTGCTCGTCGCCTACAACCTCTGGCTGGGCGCCGACGACCTCGCGCTCGCCGAGCGGATCGCCCGGGAGGTCCGGGGGCCCACGTTGCGCGCCCTCGGGTTCCGCCTCGGCTCCAAGGTGCAGGTGTCCTGCAACCTCATCGATCCGTGGCGCCTCGGACCCGGGCGCGCCCACGACGAGATCGCCGACCGGCTACGGGGCACGGGAACGTCCATCGTGGATGCCGAGCTGGTGGGCCTGCTTCCCCGAGACGTGCTCCACGCCATCGATCGTGAGCGGTGGGAGCCACTGGGGCTCGCCGAGAGCTCGACCATCGAGTCGCGTCTCGAGCGGCTCGATCTCGTGGGCGCCGTCAGCCCGGACTGACCGCCCTCCCCGGGAGACCGGGCAGCGCCGGCGGACCTACGACGCGTTGACCGCGGCGCGGCGCTGGAGCGTGCGCATGCGGCGGATGCGCCGACGCTCCCGCTCGCTCAGGCCGCCCCAGATACCGAACTTCTCGCCGTTGGCCAGCGCGTACTCGAGGCAGTCCTCGCGCACCACGCAGCCGCGGCACACCTCCTTGGCCTCGCGCGTCGACGCGCCCCGCTCAGGGAAGAACAGGTCGGGGTCGACTCCCATGCAGTTCGCCCTCGCCTGCCAGCTGAGCTCTTGGCGATCGTTGAGCAGTGTGGCCAGATCCACGGTCGGGCCTCCCCTCGCCACCCGGGAGTGGCACGTGTGTAACTACAGCCGTGTGAACTACAACCGTGTCATCTTCCCCCATATGGGCAGCCAGCGCAAGGGCGCGACCAGCAGTTCTTTCCACAGGCCCCTGGTCCCCCGGGGAAGACTCGAGCGGGAGCGCCACCGGGGCGAGTTGCGGGCGTCGCCGCCCGCAAGGAGGTTCAGCCTTCGCAGGCGAGCAACGTGGAGCGCGCCGCGCGTCGCGCGGCCATCGTCGAGTCGCGACCCAGACGGAGAAGGTCGGGTACGCGACGGGGGTGCGAGAGCACGAAGCGCAGCGCGGCGCGCACGTCCGCGTTGCCGTCCTCGTCGAGCAGTTGGAAGACCGAATCGTCGACCATGCCGTCGCGCGGCCGGTCGCTGACGCAACGGATCGCCGTCCACGGCGTCGCCAACGCCTGGCACACCTCCGCAACCGCGGCGGTCTCCATGTCGATGGCGACGACCCCTCGCTCGACGAGTCCGCGGACCTCGTGGTCCTCCACGACGAGCCGTCCCGAGCTGACGACGGGACCCCTCGTGCCGTCCGGGCACGTCCCGCCGAGGGGATGCGAGGGGAACTCCCTGCCGGTCTCGAGGTCGATCACGACGTCGGGCACGACGACGGTCCCGACCGCCATCTCGGGATGGATGGCGCCGGCGATGCCGCACACCACCACATGGTCGACCTCCAGCGCCCCGACGAGCCGGCGCGTGCTCTCCCGAGCGCGGTCCGGTCCCACGCCGATGGTGGAGGCGAACAGCTCGCGGCCGCCGCGAACCGCCGAGTGCACGACGTCGGGACCCACGGTCGTGCGACTCGCCCCGAGCAGCTTGACCATCGGTCGCAGCTCCGACCGCATCGGGTGGAGGAGCAGGATCCTCCGCGGCGTCGTTCCCCCCGGCATCGAGGACTCAGCCGCCCCCGGCCTCCGGGACCCGATCGAGGGCGGCCAGCTGGCCGCACGCCGCGTCGATCTCCGTGCCTCGGGTGCTCCGCACCGTGGCGTTGATCCCCGAGCGAGCCAGGCGCTCGACAAAGGAGCGGACCCGGCGCGGCGGCGTGCCCCGGGTGGCGTATCCGGCGGTGGGATTGAGCGGGATGACGTTGACGTGGGCGCCGAGGGGGCGGCACCATGCGGCCAGCTCGTCGGCGTCGGCGAACGAGTCGTTGACGCCGTCGATGAGGGCCCACTCGAACGAGAGTCGCCGCCGGGTGCGCTCGGCGTACTCGGCGCAAGCCGCCATGAGCATCTCCAGAGGGTAACGGCGGTTGATCGGGACGAGCTGGTCGCGCAACCGGTCGTTGGCGGCGTGCAGCGAGACGGCGAGATTCACCGGCAGCGACTCTCCGGCCAACCGGCGGATGCCGGGCACGAGCCCGACGGTCGACAGCGTGAGATGGCGCGCCGAGAGGCCGACGTCGCCGTGCAGCCGCTCGATCGCCGCCCAGACGCGGTCGTAATTGGCGAGCGGCTCGCCCATCCCCATGAACACGACGTTGGAGAGCCTCCGGGGACGCGCCTGGCGCGCCGCGCGCACCACCTGCTCGATGATCTCCGCGGTCTCGAGGTGCCGCGAAAACCCCGCCTGCCCGGTGGCGCAGAACTGGCACGCCATCGCGCAGCCCGCCTGGGTCGAGACGCAGACGGTGACCCGGTCGGGGTAGGCCATGAGCACGGTCTCGATCCGCGCCCCGTCGCCGAGCTCGAAGAGCCACTTGAGCGTGTCCCCACCGTCCGCGATCGACCGGGCGGCCTCCCGGAGGGACGGGCGGAGCAGCCCGCTCAGCCGCTCGCGCAGGGCAGCGGGCAGGTCGGTCATCTCGGCCGGGAGCCGGCCGTGGGCGTAGAGGCCGCGCCAGACCTGCGCGACCCGGTAGCGGGGCTCGGAGCCGAGCAGCCCGGCCAGGTCCGCCGGGGTGGCCCCGTAGAGGGGCAGGGGAGACGCGTCGAGGCGCGCCTCGGACACGGCTAGCCGGCCGGGCGCAGCAGCCGGCGGTGCTGGAGGAAGTCGACGAGCACGTAGCCCCCGAGCGCGTCGGGCGTGGTGAAGAAGGCCCGCCCGCCGTTGGCCCTCGAGATCTGCTCGACGAAGGGGTAGCGGGTGCGCTCCATGTCGAGGACGAACATGTTGATCGTGATGCCCGCCCGGGTGCAGCGGATCACCTCGGCCATCGTGCGGTGCAGCGTCTCGGGGATCGGGGGGTAGTTGAAGTAGACCTCGCCGTCGGGGTCGATGTGCGCCGTCGGCTCGCCGTCGGTGACACAGATGATCTGCTTGGTCCCGGGCTGGTGCACGAGCATCCGGCGGGCGAGCATCAGGGCGTGCTGGAGGTTGGTCCCGTAGACGTAGTCCCACATGGCGCTCGGGAGCTCCTGGGGCTTGATCTCGCGGGCAACCTCCGAGAAGCCGACCACGCCGAGGTAGTCCCGGGGGAACTTGCTCGTGATGAGGGTGTGCAGCGCCATCGCCATCTTCTTGGCCGGCACGAAGTTGTCGCGCATCGGCATGGACATCGAGAGGTCCACGAGCAGCACGGTGGCCGAGCGGGTGAGCGCCTCGGTCTCCACCACCTCGAAGTCGTCCGGCTGGAGGCGGACGGGCACGCCCTGCCCCGAGCGGCGCACGGCGTTGTTGATGGTGTTGGAGAGGTGGAGGTTGAAGGGGTCGCCGTACTCGTAGGGCTTGGAGACCTCCTCCCGGTCGTGCCCCGCTCCGGACCAGGTGGCGCGGTGCTCCCCCACCCGGTCGCGGGCCATCTGCGAGAAGAGGTCGCTCAGCGCGCGCTGGCCGATCCGCCGGACGCCCTTCGGGGTGAGCTCGGTCTCGCTGCCGCGCTGCTCGATCAGGCCCTCCTCCTGGAGGGTCCGCGCCAGTCGGGCCAGTCGATCGAGGGCCCGCGCCGTGTCGTCGCCCAGGTGGCGGCGCACCTGGTCGAGGTCCACCTCGGAGAGGGCGGCGGGTGAGGCGGCCGAGCGCATGATCTCCTCCATGCGGTCCAGCTCGCCCAGCTGAGAGGCGAGGTCGGTGGCCTGCGCCATCCCCATGGGCTGGTCCCCCTGGAACCCGTAGGCGCGGTCCCAGCCGGCCTGGGGGACGGCGCGCTGGAGGTTCGAGGACAGCCGGTCGAGCTGCCAGCGAAGGTCCATGTCCTCGAGGAGGGTCTCGGCGAGCTCGCGGAGCTGGGCCTGCTGCTCGGGCGAGAGCGAGCGGAACATGGCCTCGGCGGCGGCCATGCGCTGCGCCAGCTGCTCGAGCAGCTCGTCGAGCGACTGGGGATCGCCGGGGAACAGGTCCCCGTACTGGTCCATGAAGTCCTGGAAGCTCGGGTCGAGCGACTCCCCCTGCTCCCGCTGCTCGAGCATCCGGTTGAGGGCGTCGAGGGCGTCGCGCATCCGGCGCATCTGTTCGGGGTCGAAGGACTGCAGGGCCTCCGAGACGTTCTCGAAGTAGGTCCGCGCCACCTCCTCACGCAGCTCCTCCATCAGCTCCTCGAAGTGCTCGCGGGCCTCGCTCGAGATGAACTCGTAGTGCTGCAGGCTCCGCACGCGCCCGCTCAGGTCGTCGGGCAGGAGGTCGAGGGCGAGGCGCCGCTCGGAGGTGACCCCCTCGGTGACCTCGGTCCGGCGCTGGTCGCCGGAGTCCCGGGCCTCCTGCTCGAGGTCGTCGATGGCGGCGCTCTCCTCGTCGAGGATCTCCTCCAGGCGCTCGGCCACCCGGGCCATCTCCCCGTCGGGGTCGCCCTCGGAGAGCAGCTCCTCGCGGCGCCGGCGCAGGCGCTCGAGCATGTCGCGCAGCCCGGGGACCTCCCGACCGTCCGCGGTCCGCATGCCGCCCCGGAGCAGCCGCCGGATGGCGTCGTCGAGGCTCCCTCCGGCGAGCAGGTCGTCGGTGAGCCCGGCCAGCAGGTCGTCGGCGTCGAGGTCCGAGAAGTCCTGGCTCCCGTCCCAGCGCCGGTAGTCGTAGCGGGCGCTCATCGCTTGCGGCTCCGGTACAGGGCCCGGGCGCCGTAGGCGTCCTTGTTGAGCCGCTTGGTCAGGTGGAGGCCCTCCAAGAGGAACTCGAGGGCGCTCGCCACGAGGCCGGGCGTCTCGTTCGCCTCGGGCCCGGCCAGCGCCCGGACGGGCCCCTCGAGCGCGGGCTGGATCTGCAGCACCTTCAGGTACTCCGAGGAGGCCAGGTCGTCGCCGACATGCACGACCACCTCCTCGCCGAAGGAGTTGACGACGGAGGCGGGATCCTCGAGGCGGACCCTCCGGCGGAAGACGGCGAGCAGCGCCGCGGCGATGAGCTGGGCCACCACCTCGCCCTCCCGCCCCTCCTCCAGGGCCTCGATCTCGACCTTGCCCTGGGTCGAGGAGGTGAGGGCGCCGAGATCGCTCACCCTCGGCACCGCCACGGGCTCGCCGGTCCGCAGCGCCCGGCGGGTCGCGTTGGCCACCATCGTTTCGTAGTTGGCGATCGAGAGGCGCACCGAGACCCCGCTGCGCTGGTTGAGGTGGGGGCTCCGCCTGGCGAGATGGCTCAACTCGGCCACCACCTCGGTCAGGTAATCCGGCACGACCACCGGGATCCCGCCCTCGGGCACGGAGGCCTCCGAATGGATGATCTGCACCTCGATGGCGGAGTCCTCGGGGTAGTGCGTACGGATCTGCGCCCCAAAGCGATCCTTGAGCGGGGTGATGATCCGGCCCCGGTTCGTGTAGTCCTCGGGGTTGGCGGTGGCGACGAGCACGATGTCGAGGGGCAGGCGCACCCGGTGGCCGCGGATCTGCACGTCGCGCTCCTCGAGCACGTTGAGCAGGCCCACCTGGATGCGCTCGGCCAGGTCGGGGAGCTCGTTGATGGCGAAGATGCCGCGGTTGACGCGGGGGACGAGGCCGTAGTGCAGGGCCAGCTCGTCGCTCAGGTACCGACCCTCGGCGACCTTGATCGGGTCGACCTCACCGATCAGGTCGGCGATCGAGGTGTCAGGCGTGGCCAGCTTCTCGCCGTAGCGGTCCTCCCGGTGCACCCACTCCACGGCCGTGTCGTCGCCCTGCTCGGAGATCCGGAGCCGGGCGTAGCGGGAGGTCGGGTGGTAGGGGTCGTCGTTGATCTCCGAGCCGGCGACGATCGGCAGCCAGGTGTCGAGCAGCTGCACCAGCGAGCGAATGACCCGGGTCTTGGCCTGGCCTCGCTCGCCCAGCAGGATGAAGTCGTGTCCCGCCAGCAGCGCGTTCTCCATCTGGGGGATGACCGTGTCCTCGAAGCCGAGGACACCGGGTACGAGCGGCTCGCCCGCGGCGATCCGGGCCGCCGCGTTGCGGCGGAGCTCCTGGGAGACGGGCACCGAAGCCCATCCGGACTCGCGCAGCTCCGCGATCGTTCGGGGCAGGTCGGCGGGGGCGTAGTGGTGATGGGTGGGCTGGTCGGCCATGGGCGTGAGCCTACGCCTGGGGCCGGACGCGCCAACCACCGCGGCGCGAGCGGCGCCACCATCCGCCGGCGCCCTTCGGGGTCCGCAGAGATCGACCGCCGCCCATCGGCACAGGCTCCAGGACCCGCCATCGCTATTGGCGCAGCCTATGGATTCCATCGCGTATCGGTCTGGCCAGGGAGAGCCGGCGTCTGGAATGATGCGACGGCAGATTTTTTCGGCAACGGAGCCGGTCAGAGGAGGTAGTGCGTGACGACGGTCGAGAGCGCGACGGCCACCCCGGTGGCCATCGGGGGCCGGCGCGGCGGTCCCGATGTGCGAACGGTGCGCAAGGACCGCTGGTGGGTCCAGCCGGCCGTCACGGTGACCGTGCTGACCGCCTTCGTCATCTACACGACGTGGGCGGTCTTCGTGAACAAGAACTACTACGCCGGGGCGGACCTGCACCGCGACCTGATCTCGCCCTTCTTCTCTCCGTGCATCACTCAGAGCTGCGTGGAAGGCGCCAAGGGGTCGACGTTCGTCTTGCACTGGTACACGGGGGTGACGCCGGCACTCCTCATCCTCGGCGGCCCGCTCGGGTTCCGGCTGACCTGCTACTACTACCGCAAGGCCTACTACCGGTCGTTTTGGGGCTCGCCGCCGGCGTGCGCGGTGTCCGACGCCCACAAGAAGTACAGCGGCGAGACCAGGTTCCCCCTGATCCTGCAGAACGCCCACCGGTACTTCTTCCTGCTCGGCCTCGTCTTCAACGTGATCCTGACCATCGACGCGGTCGTGGCGTTCCGGATGCCCGGTGACGGGGGGATCGGAATGAGCCTCGGCACCCTCGTCCTGTGCGTCAACGCGGCGCTGCTGTGGACCTACAGCCTCTCGTGCCACGCGGCGCGACATCTCTGCGGCGGCGGCTCGCGGAGCTTCTCCACGGCCAAGGTCCGCCACCGGGTCTGGAAGTTCCTGACCCCGCTCAACGCCCGGCACATGCAGTTCGCCTGGGCCAGCCTCGTCTTCGTGGCCCTGACGGACCTCTACGTCCGGCTCGTGGCCTCCGGCACCATCACCGACCCGAAGTTCTTCTGATGCCCGACGCGACGCTCGACTACGAGACCCACGACTACGACGTCGTAGTTATCGGCGCCGGCGGCGCCGGGCTGCGGGCGGCCATCGAGGCGAAGCACCGGGGGCTGCGCACCGCCCTCGTGTGCAAGTCGCTGCTCGGCAAGGCCCACACCGTCATGGCCGAGGGCGGCATCGCCGCGTCGATGGCCCACGTCTACCCCGAGGACAACTGGCAGGTCCACTTCCGCGACACCATGCGCGGCGGCAAGATGCTCAACAACTGGCGGATGGCCCAGCTGCACGCCCAGGAGGCGCCCGACCGGGTGTACGAGCTCGAGGCCTGGGGGGCGCTGTTCGACCGCACCAAGGACGGGCGGATCCTCCAGCGCGACTTCGGCGGCCACCGCTACGCCCGGCTGGCCCACGTCGGCGACCGCACCGGACTCGAGATGATCCGGACCCTCCAGCAGCGCGCCGTGGCCATGGGCATCGACGTGTTCATGGAGTGCAAGGTCCTCCGCCTCCTCAAGGACGCGCAGGGCCGGGTCTCGGGGGCCGTCGGCTACTGGCGGCCGACCGGGGAGCCGGTCGCCTTCACCGCCCGCTCGGTGGTGCTCGCCACCGGCTCGTTCGGCAAGTCGTGGAAGATCACGTCCAACAGCTGGGAGTCCACCGGCGACGGCCACGCCATGGCCCTGTGGGCCGGTGCGGACATGATCGACATGGAGTTCGTCCAGTTCCACCCGACCGGCATGGTGTGGCCGCTGTCGGTCCGCGGGCTCCTCGTCACGGAGAGCGTCCGAGGCGACGGGGGGACGCTGCGCAACAGCGACCGGACGCGCTTCATGTTCCAGTACGTGCCGGAGATGTTCCGTGCCGAGACGGCGGAGACCGAGGAGGAAGCCGACCGCTGGTACGAGGACCACAGCGCCGCCCGCCGCACGCCGGACCTGCTGCCCCGGGACGAGGTGGCCCGTGCCATCAACTCGGAGGTCAAGGCCGGCCGCGGGAGCCCGCACGGTGGCGTGTTCTTGGACATCGCCTCCCGCCGGTCCCCCGAGTACATCCGCCGGCGGCTGCCTTCGATGTACCACCAGTTCATGGAGCTGGCGGGCGTCGACATCACCCGGGAGCCGATGGAGGTGGGACCCACCTGCCACTACGCCATGGGCGGGGTCCGGGTGGACGCCGACACCGGGGCGACCACCGTGCCCGGGCTCTTCGCGTGCGGCGAGGTGGCCGGCGGGATGCACGGCTCCAACCGCCTCGGTGGCAACTCGCTCTCCGACCTGTTGGTGTTCGGCCGCCGTGCCGGCATCGGAGCCTCGGACTTTGCCGAGGGCCGCGGCGATGCGCCCTCCGTCGACGCGGCGGCGATCCGCCGGGCGCTGACCTCGGGCCAGGAGCCCCTGCAGCGAGAGGGCGGTGAGAACCCCTACGAGATCCACCACGCACTGCAGGAGACCATGCAGGCGCTGGTCGGCATCATCCGGACGGGTCCCGAGCTCGAGGAGGCGCTGCAGAAGCTGGGCGAGCTCAAGGAGCGCACGGCCAAGGTGTCCGCCGCCGGTGGCGCCGCCTACAACCCCGGATGGAACCTGGCCACCGACCTCCCCTCCATGCTGACGGTGTCGACCATGGTGGCCCAGGGCGCGCTCGCCCGCCGGGAGAGCCGGGGCGGCCACACCCGCGACGACTACCCCGGGCCCGACGCCGAGTTCGGCAAGATCAACCAGGTCCAGCGCCAGCCGGGCGGCGGCTGGTACGACACCGAGATCACCCTCACCCCCGAGCCCCTGCCGGTCATGCCGGAGGAGCTTCGCAAGCTCTTCGAGGAGACGAAGTAGTGGCCGACGTCATCGAGTCCAACCAGCCGGGCGGTACCGGCACCGCCGGAGCCGACGGTCGGGGTCCGGCCACCGAGGCCCAGTCCGGCGAGACGGGAGCGGCCGGGGACGCTGCCGAGACCGCGGCCGGCACCTTCACGATGCGCGTGTGGAGGGGGGACTCCGACGGCGGCGAGTTCCGCGACTACGAGCTCCCCGGCTCGGAGGGCGAGGTCGTCCTCGACGTGCTCCACCGGATCCAGGCCGGTCCGGCGCCGGACCTCGCCTGCCGGTGGAACTGCAAGGCCGGCAAGTGCGGCTCGTGCTCGGCGGAGATCAACGGCACGCCGCGCCTCATGTGCATGACCCGGATGGACTCGCTGCCGGAGGGCCCGGTGACGGTCGCCCCGATGCGCACGTTCCCGATCATCCGGGACCTCGTGACCGACGTCAGCTTCAACTACGAGATGGCCAAGCGCGTTCCCGCCTTCGCCCCCCCGCCCCGCCCCGCCGAGGGCTACCGGATGCAGCAGGTGGACATCGAGCGCGGGCAGGAATTCCGCAAGTGCATCGAGTGCTTCATGTGCCAGAACGTCTGCCACGTCATCCGCGACCACGAGGACAACAAGCTGCACTACGCGGGCCCCCGGTTCTTCATCCGCTTCGCCGAGCTCGAGATGCACCCGCTCGACACGAACGACCGTCGGGAGCTCCTCCGCAAGCAAGAGGGACTCGGCTACTGCAACATCACCAAGTGCTGCACCGAGGTCTGTCCGGAGCACATCAAGATCACCGACAACGGCATCATCCCGCTGAAGGAGCGCGTGGTCGACTCCTCCTACGACCCCGTCGCGTGGCTGGGCCGCAAGATCCTCCGCCGCAAGCGGTTGACGCCGGAGGAGGCGATCGAGCGCAGCGAGCGTGCCCAGGTTTCTCTCCCCTGAGTGGGCGGCCGCCGTCACGGCGGTCCTCTCCGAGCTGCCACCCACCGACGCCGGGCCGCCCGGGGGTGCCCCGCACCGGACCTCCTTCTCGGTCGCCCAGCTGATCGACGACGTGCCCGACGACCTCGGTGCCGACGGCGGCCTTCTGGCCACGGTCCTCGAGGTCTCCGACGGCAGGGCGACGCTGTCGGTGCGCATGCCCGGAGTCGGGGGGGATCTGACCGACGGCGCCGACGTCGTCATCTCCGTCGCATACGAGGACGCTGCTGCGCTCAGCCGGGGCGACCTCCACCCAGCTTCCGCGCTCGCCCGAGGCAAGGTGCGCGTGCGGGGCGACCTCTCGCTCCTCGTGGCCGGCCAGGAGATCTTGGCCGTCGCCGGCGCGCAGCTGGAGGAGATCCGGTCGATCACCACCTACTGACGCCCGAGGCACTGACCGTCCGGGCACCGGACGTCTGTCCACAGCGGGCACACAGGGGACGCACAGGATCGCTCGACGTCGCGGTGCCAACATGCAGCCACGCGACGGGCGCCCCGGGCATCGGCCCCCGGTGCCGGCGGGGAAGGCAGGCGGTGATGGACCGGACGGTGACGGACGCAGGGGGCCAGCGGGTGCTCGTGGTCGACGACGAGCCCTCGATCACCGACGCCGTGGCCACGGCCCTGCGCTACGAGGGATTCGAGGTCGAGGAGGCGGCCACCGGTCGCAGCGCGCTGCAGGCCGCCCAAGTGGGGCGGCCCGACATGATCATCCTGGACGTCATGCTGCCCGACCTCGACGGCTTCGAGGTGACCAGGCGCCTTCGATCCCAGGGCATCCGGACCCCGATCCTGTTCCTCACGGCCAGGGACGCCCTCGAGGACAAGCTGACCGGCCTCACCGAGGGCGGCGACGACTACGTGACCAAGCCCTTCGCGCTCGCCGAGATCGTGGCCCGCGTCAAGATCATCATCGAGCGCGTCTACGGCGGCCTGGCCGCCGGTGAGGCGCTCCGGTTCGACGACGTGGAGATGGACGTGCTGGGCCACGTCGTGCGCCGCAACGGCGCGGAGATCTCGCTCACCGCCACCGAGTTCAAGCTCCTCCAGTACTTCATGGAGAATCCTCGCCAGGTCCTCTCGAAGAGCCAGATCCTCGACTCGGTGTGGCACTACGACTTCGACGGCGACGCCAACGTGGTCGAGACGTATGTGAGCTACCTGCGCAAGAAGCTGGAGCGGCACGGACCGCCCCTCATCCAGACCATCCGGCTCGTCGGCTACGCCCTCCGCGAGCCGCCCGAGAGCGGCTGATGTCCCTCCGAGCGAGGCTGCTCCTGGCCCTCGCGGTCGTCTCCCTGGTCGGCCTGATCGTGGCCGACGTGGTGACCTACTCCTCGTTGCGCTCCTTCCTCCTCGACCGGGTGGACCAGCAGCTGGCCAGCACGACGATCCCCGGGCTGGTCGGCCCCACGGGGCCGACCTCGGGCGCCACCTCCAATCAGACGCCCCCTGGGGTGGAGCGGGCCGCCGCCGGCGTCTCGCTCGAGGTGCGCTCGTCGGACGGTCAGGTGAGGGTCCAGCTGCCCGCCGTCGAGCCGGGCGGCAAGCAGTACTCCCCGCAGCTGCCCACCCACATCACGGTGCCGTCCTCGAGCGAGGGCCAGCCGGCGGCCGTCTACTTCGACGTGCCGTCCACGACGAGCGGCGGTCCGGAATTCCACCGTCCGGGCGAGCGAGACCCCCGAGGGCGGCCTGCTCATCGTCGGGCTGCCCCTCGACAGCACCTATGCCACGTTGAACCGGCTCCTGCTCATCGAGCTGGCCGTCACCGGAGGCGCCCTGGTCATCGCGATGGGCCTCGGTTGGTGGCTCGTGCGCGTCGGGCTGCGCCCCCTGGAGGGGGTCGAGCGCACGGCGGACGCCATCGCCGCGGGTCAACTCGACCGCCGCGTGCCCGGCGACGATGCCCGCACCGAGGTGGGCCACCTCGCTCGAGCCCTCAACGTGATGCTCGAGCGCATCCAGGGGGCCTTCATGGAGCGGGACGCCACCGCACGACGGCTCGCCGCCTCCGAGGAGCGGATGCGGCGCTTCGTGGCCGACGCGTCGCACGAGCTGCGCACGCCCCTCGCCGCGGTGTCGGCCTACTCGGAGCTCTTCTCGCGCGGCGCGGAGCACAACCCCGCGGACCTCGAACGCGTGATGCGCGGCATCCGCATCGAGAGCGAGCGGATGACGGTACTCGTCGAGGACCTGATGCTGCTCGCGCGCCTCGACGAGGGTCGACCGCTCGAGCGCGGCCCGGTCGAGCTCGTCTCCCTCGCCGCGGAGGCCATCCACTCGGCCGCGGCGGTCGGGCCGGAATGGCCCGTGACCCTTCGTGCCGAGCGCCCGGTGGAGGTGATCGGCGACGGCCCCCGGCTCCGCCAGGTCCTCGACAACCTGCTCGCCAACGTGCGCGCCCACACGCCGCCCGGCACCCCCTCCACCGTGAGGGTCGGCACCATGGGCGACCGGGCGTTCGTGGAGGTCGCCGACCGCGGCCCGGGGCTCACCCGGGAGCAGGCCGAGCGGGTGTTCGAGCGCTTCTACCGCGCCGATGCCTCGAGGAGCCGCGGCAGCGGCGGCGCGGGGCTGGGGCTCTCCATCGTCGCGGCCATCGTGGCCTCGCACGGGGGCGATGCCTCCGTGCGGCCCAACCCCGACGGTGGGACGATCTTCGTGGTCTGGCTGCCCCTCGGCGCTCCGACGGACGCGCCGCCGACCCCGGATCGGGAGGACGCGGAGGGCGAAACAGGCATAAGACCTGCTCTTACGTAGCACCCTCACAGCCGTGTCACAGCTGGCGTGAAGGAGCGGCCCTCAGGATCGGGGGCCATGAGCACCCTGACCGCACACACCGCGGCGCCGCCGTCGCGGGGTCACCGGACCCAGGTGGAGATCGTGGTCCCCGTCTACAACGAGGCGGCCACGTTGCGCCGGAGCGTGGCTCGCCTGCGCGAGTACCTCGACCGGTCCTTCCCGCTGACCGCGCTGGTGACGATCGCCGACAACGCCAGCACCGACGGCACCTACGAGGTGGCCGTCGCCGTCGCCCGGGAGCTACGCGGCGTCCGCGTCGTGCATCTCGCCGAGAAGGGGCGCGGTCGTGCGCTGCGAGCCGCGTGGGGTGCCAGCAGCGCCGACGTCGTGGCCTACATGGACGTCGACCTCTCGACGGGGCTCGATGCCCTGCTCCCCCTCGTGGCCCCGCTCGTCTCGGGCCACAGCGACCTCGCGATCGGTACCCGGCTGGCACACGGCGCCCGCGTGACCCGGGGGCCCAAGCGAGAGGTGATCTCCCGCTGCTACAACCTGCTCGTCCGGGCCGTGCTCGGCAACTCGTTCTCCGACGCGCAGTGCGGGTTCAAGGCGATGCGCCGGGAGGCGGCCCAGGCGTTGCTGCCGCTCGTGCACGACAACGAGTGGTTCTTCGACACCGAGCTGCTCGTCCTCGCCGAGCGCAACGGGCTGCGCATCCACGAGGTGCCGGTCGACTGGGTCGACGATCCCGACTCCCGCGTCGACGTGGCGCGCACGGCCCTCGGGGACCTGCGGGGTATCGCCCGGCTCGTCCGGGAGTTCTCCGCCGGGCGCGGATGGGCGCAGCTCCCGACCCCGGCGCGCCAGGAGCGAGCCCGCCAGACCCTCCGGCGGGTCGCCGGCGTCGGGCTCGTGAGCACGCTCGCCTTCCTCGTCCTCTTCCTCCTCCTGCGCCCCGTCGCGGGCGTCTGGCTGGCCGACGTGCTGGCCCTCGCCATCTGCTCGGTCGGCAACACGTGGGCGCACGTCCGGCTCAACGCCGGTGAGCCGGACCAGTCGTCCCACCGCCGCTTCGTCGTCGGAGGCCTGACCGTCTTCGCGACCAACGCGGTCTTCACCCTCATGGCGCTGTGGGTGGCCCAGACGCTGCTCGGGGGATCCGCGGTGGCCGACCTCTTCGCCGTCACGGCCGGCACCGTCGTGGCCGGCTTTTCCCGCCTGGTCGCGCTCAGAGCCTTGGGGCCGCGGGATCCCTTCGCCGGGGGCCCGGCATTCGCCAACGGCGCAACGACCGCCGCGGTGGACCGCGCCGTCGCACCAGTCCTCGATCCGAACCGAGACCAAGGGAGCCAACAATGACCGTCATCGACGATCGTCCGGCCCCGCCGGGGGCCGTGTTGCTCCCGGCGGGGCCCGACACCGGACGGGACGATCCCGGGGGTGGCCGGCCCGGGCCTCGCACGCCGGGACAGGGGCTGGCCCGCCGTCTGGTGCGCGGCCGTCCCGAGGATCCGTCGTGGGTGCGCCCGGCCCTGCTCGCCATTCTGGCCGCGACGGCCGTCCTTTACTTGTGGGACCTCGGGTCCTCGGGCTGGGCCAACAGCTTCTACTCGGCGGCCGTCCAGGCGGGCTCCAAGAGCTGGAAGGCGTTCTTCTTCGGGTCCTTCGACTCGTCGAGCTTCATCACCGTCGACAAGCCGCCGGCCGCGCTATGGGTCATGGACCTCTCCGCGAGGATGTTCGGGGTCAACGCCTGGAGCATCCTCGTGCCACAGGCCTTGGAGGGTGTCGCCACCGTCGCGCTGGTGTACGCCGCGGTGCGGCGGGTGGCCAGTGCAGGCGCCGGCCTGCTGGCCGCCGGCGTCATGGCGCTCACCCCGGTGGCGGTGCTCATGTTCCGCTACAACAACCCCGACGCCCTGCTCGTGCTCCTGCTCACCGGCGCCGCCTACTGCACGGTGCGGGCCCTGGAGCGCGCCAACGGGCGGTGGCTCGTCCTGGCCGGGGTCCTCGTGGGCACGGGCTTCATCACCAAGATGATGCAGGCCTTCCTCGTGCTCCCGGCCATCGGGATCGTCTACCTCGTGGCGGCGCCGACCGGCCTTGGCCGACGGTTGCGCCAGCTGGCCACCACCGCCGGCGCCACGCTCGTGGCCGCACTGTGGTGGCCCGTCGTCGTGTCACTGGTGCCGAGCGCCGACCGTCCCTACATCGGGGGATCGCAGAACAACAGCATCTGGAACCTCATCTTCGGCTACAACGGCCTCGGGCGGATCTCCGGCCAGGAGTCGGGCAGCGTCGGAGGCTTCGGGGGGACGGGCCACGCCAGCATCTGGGGCCCGACGGGGTGGGACCGCCTATTCCTCACCGACATGGGGGGGCAGATCTCCTGGCTGATCCCCGCGGCCCTCGTGCTGCTGGCGGCCGGCCTGTGGCTGACCCGCCGGGCGGGGCGCACCGACCGGACCCGGGCCTCGCTGATGCTGTGGGGTCTGTGGCTCCTCGTCACCGGCGCCGTGTTCAGCTTCGCCCAGGGGATCATCCACCCCTACTACACCGTGGCCCTGGCGCCGGCCATCGCCGCGCTGGTCGGGATCGGCGGCTGGATGCTGTGGCAACGGCGTGACCGCCTGGCATCCCGCATCGTGCTGGCCGCCGTGGTCCTGACGACCGCCATCTGGGCCGCCGTCCTCCTCGGACGCTCGTCGGGGTGGCTGCCGTGGCTCCTGCCGCTCGTCCTCGTGGGCGGCATCGTGACGGCGACGCTGCTCGTCGCCTCCCACTGGATGGGCCGCGTCGCCGCATCTGCGGCCCTGGCGGCGGCGATCGTCGTGGGGCTCGCGGGCCCTACCGCCTACGCCCTCGAGACCGCGAACACGCGGCACAGCGGCGGCATCGTCTCCGCCGGCCCCACACTCGCCGGCACGTCGGGCGGCCCCGGCGGGGTCGGTGGCCCCGGAGGCGCGAGCTTCCGGCCGCCCGGGGGCCTACCCGGCTCCGGTCGGGGCCTCGGGCCATCCGGACAGGGACAGGCGGGTCTGGGCCAGGCCGGAACAGGTCAGACCGGGACCGGTCAATCCGGGACGGGGCGGGCGGGATTCGGCCCACCCTCGGGAGCGGCCGCCGGCGGGTTCCCCGGCGCGGGGAATCGGGCCGGTGGCCCGGGCGGCAGCGGAGCGGGCGGCGGCCTGCTCAACGCGAGCACCCCCGACGCCGCGGTGGTGCACGCGCTCGAGGATGGTGCGAGCCACTACCGCTGGGTGCTGGCCACGGTCGGCGCCAACTCCGCCGCCGGCTACCAGCTGGCGGCGGAGGAACCCACCATGGCCATCGGCGGCTTCAACGGCACCGACCCCGCGCCCACGCTCGCCCAGTTTGAGGCATACGTGGCCAAGGGGGAGATCCACTACTTGGTGGCCGGCGGCGGCGGGGCGGGTCCGGGCGCCAACAGCTCGTCGGGCGACGCCAGCCAGATCACCTCATGGGTGGAGGCGCACTTCAACACGAAGACGGTGGGTGGCACCACCCTCTACGACCTCACGAGCCCCAAGTCCTCGTGAGCGAGCGGCGACGGCGGGAGCCCCGGCCGATCCCCCCAAGGGCGGGGGGCTCCCGCTCACGCCGGGCGCGGCCCGGCCTCGCCGTCGTGAACCTGGTGGCCGGACCGCTCCAGGTCGTCCGCCACGTACCCGAGCAGGCGACGCCCGTGATCGGAGGCCACCGCCACGTCCGCCAGGCAGAAGGTCCCCGAGCGCACGGACTGGAGGCGCAGCACGTCGCCGTGCCACTTGGGGTTGGGGAAGACCCCGGCGTAGGACATCCCCACTTGGTGCAGCGGATCGGCGACGAGGCCGGTGGTGGGAACCTCCAGCGGAAGGTCGACGTAGACGGCGTCGTAGCCGTGACGGAAGAGCCTCCCCCGGGCTTCGGAGACCGCCTCCGACAGGTCGGTCCCCGGCTCGGTGGCCGTCACCACGGCGACGTTCGTCACGGCGTTGACGCTCGTGTGCAGCGCCGAGCGGCGGGGCACCCGGGTGTGGCGGGAGACCTCGGCCATCCGGGCGTGCAGCTCGCACACGGCGATGGTCTCGAGGACGACGTCGCGGTAGGAGTCCGGCACATAGGCCTGCCGCCCCGGGGCCCGGTCCAAGGCAAGGTAGAAGAGCGCGGCCGACTGACGGCGGTTCCTGCCCTGGCTCACGCTGTTCTCGACCGAGGCGGGGATGTACCCGAGCAGGAAGCCGCTCTCGTGCGCCCCCAGCTCGACGTTGGCCCTCTGGCTGTAGGGGTGCGCGGCGGTGGCCTCGCTGTACATGCCGAAGAGCCGGCGGCCGGCTGCCTCGCGGGCCAAGAAGCGCTTGGTCGCCGTGAAGAGGTGGTGCCCGCGCGCCGCCGGCAGGGTCACCGCCTGCCCGGCATGCCCGACGCGGTCGTCGGGCGAGTGCAGGGTGAGCCCCGAGTGGCAGACGAGCTCGCCGTCCATCTCCGCGATGGCGGACAGCAGCACCCCGCGACTGATCCGGGACGCCACCTCCGACTCGTCGTACAGCCAGATGACGTCGTAGGTCGAGCCGTAGACCGCGCGGATCGCCTCGACCAGCCGGCCCGCCTCGTGGGCCTCGAGAAGCCGGATCACCGGTTCGCTCACTGCGGGCAAGCTAACCCACCGGGGCGTTCGACCCGGCCCCGGCAGGGGGTGCAACGTCACGCTTGCCTGGGTAGTGTCGAAATGACCATGGCCCCGAGGATCGGAGCGATGACGGGCCCGCCGGGAGCGGGCCACGACGAGAGGAGGGTTCGTGCCCAAACCGATCGACGACCACTTCCTTCGGACGTACCGGCAGCTGCTGGACGCCGAGGATTCCGCGTTCGATGAGCTGGAGCACGCGTGCGAGGACGGCGACCGGCGCCTCTTCGACACCGAGATGACGCTCTGGCAGGGCACCCTTGCGAGGAAGCTGGCCTTCCTCGAACACGCCGGCATCGAGGTCGCGAGGCCGGTCGCCTCCTAGCCACTGGCCTCGTCGCTCAGCCCATGAGGTCGAGCGACTGCACCTCTTGGCGCTCCGAGAGGAGCTCGTCGGTGGTGACCGCGATGCGCTCCTTCGCGAAGTCGTCGTGCGGGAGGCCCTCGATGACCGACCAGGCGCCGCGGCCGTCGGCGGCCAGCGGGAAGCCGAACTGGAGGCCCTCGGGCACCGAGTACTGACCCGTGCTCGTGACGGCCACCGAGACGCAGTCACCCTCGGGGGTCGGCGTGCGCAGCCCGCGCACGGTGTCGACCACTGCCGAGGCCGCCGATGCCGCGGACGACGCCCCTCTGGCCTCGATCACCGCCGCACCCCGCTTCTGTACGGTGGCGAGAAATTCCCCCTGGAGCCATTCCGTGTCCTCGATCACCTCGGGGACCGGCCGCCCGTCGATCTTGGCGTTGGCGTAGTCGGGGAACTGCGTCGCCGAGTGGTTGCCCCAGATCCCGAGCCGGGAGACCGAGGCGACGGGGACCCCCGCCCGCTTGGCCAGCTGGCTCTTGGCCCGGTTCTCGTCGAGCCGGGTCATGGCGAACCAGCGATCCGGGGGGACGTCCGCGCCGTTGGACCGTGCAATCAGGCAATTGGTGTTGCAGGGGTTGCCGACCACGAGCACGCGCACGTCCGACGCCGCGTGGGCCGCGATGGCCCGTCCCTGTGGCTTGAAGATCCCCCCGTTCACGCCGAGCAGCTCACCGCGCTCCATGCCCGCCTTGCGCGGGATCGACCCGACGAGCAGGGCCCACGACGTCCCGTCGAAGGCGGTCTTCAGGTCCGAAGTCAGGACCATGTCGTCGACCAGGGGAAAGGCGCAGTCGTCGAGCTCCATGGCCACGCCCTCGAGCGCCCGCATGGCGGGCTCGATCTCGAGGAGGCGCAGCACGACCGGCTGGTCGGCGCCGAACATCTGGCCAGAGGCGATGCGGAAGAGGAGCGAGTAGCCGATCTGGCCGGCGGCACCGGTCACCGTGACGTGGAGCGGGGGGTTGGAAGGCATGGGTCGAGGTTAATGTCCGCTGCGCTGGGGGGCGAAGCGGGCCAGCCGGTCGGCGCTCAGATGCGCGAGGCGATCGCCTCGGCGAACTCGGAGCACCGGACCTCGTGCGCCCCCTCGGTCAGCCGGGCGAAGTCGTACGTGACGATCTTGGCCGCCACCGTCTCCTCGAGCGCCCGGATGATCGCCGCCGAGGCGTCGTGCCACCCGAGGTGCTCGAACATGAGCGCCCCGGAGAGGATCACCGAGCCCGGGTTGACCTTGTCCTGCCCCGCGTACTTGGGCGCGGTCCCGTGCGTGGCCTCGAAGATGCCGTGGCCCGTCACGTAGTTGATGTTGGCCCCCGGGGCGATCCCGATGCCCCCCACCTGCGCGGCCAGGGCGTCGGAGATGTAGTCCCCGTTCAGGTTGGTCGTGGCCAGCACGTCGTAGTCCGCCGGCCGCGTCAGCACCTGCTGGAGCGCGTTGTCGGCGATCACGTCCTGGACGAGGAGCAGGCCGCCGGCGTCACCGCCGCAGTCCTCCCAGGCCACCGCCACGTCCGAGAACTCCTCCCGCACGACCTCGTAGCCCCAGTTGCGGAACGCCCCCTCGGTGAACTTCTGGATGTTCCCCTTGTGGATCAGGCTGACCGATCGGCGCTTGCGGGCGAGGGCGTAGCGGATGGCGGCGCGCACGAGGCGCTTGGAGCCCATCTCGGAGACCGGCTTGATCCCGATCCCCGAGCCGTCGCGGATCGGCCAACCCATCTCCTCCCGGAGGTAGGCCGTGAGCTTGTCGCACTCGGGCGTCCCCGCCTGGACCTCGTAGCCGGCGTAGACGTCCTCGGTGTTCTCCCGGAAGATCACCATGTCGACACGCTCGGGGTGGCGCACCGGCGAGGGAACCCCCTGGAACCACCGCACGGGCCGGAGGCAGACGTAGAGGTCGAGGATCTGGCGCAGGGCCACGTTGAGGGAGCGGATCCCGGTGCCGACCGGGGTGGTCAAGGGGCCCTTGATCCCAATGAGGTAGGTCCGGAAGGTCTCGACCGTCTCGTCGGGGAGCCAGCTCCCCACCTCGTTGAAGGCCTTCTCCCCGGCGAGGACCTCCCGCCAGTCGACCCGCTTGCCGAGCTTGGCCGCTGCGGTGTCGAGGACCAGCTTGGCCGCCGGCCAGATGTCGATCCCCGTCCCGTCCCCCTCGATGAAGGGGATGATCGGCTCGTCCGGTACCTGGAGGACCCCGTCGGGTCCCATCGTGATTGCCTCGCCCATAAGGTCGAAGACTACGGGGCGGCGCTCCGGCTGCCCCAATCGGGCAGATCACGCATCGTGCCTGGGCCGAGGACGACGGCCGGGAGGGGAAGTCGGACCCGGCTGCCGCGGAAAATCACGCAGATTTATGACGGGGCACATGACCGCCTTACGAAACGCTTAAGGACACCGGGTCTACTGGAAAGCGAGCGAGGACGGGGAGGTACCCCGCTCCACGGTCCCAGGAGAAGGGCCAAATGCACGACGACACACAGAGCAGCGGGCAAGATCCAGAGTCGGGAGCGCCCGAGGGCGCTGCCCCCGAGCACGGCAGGAGCCTCGTCGGCCCCGTGAGCGACCCCACAATGCCTACCCCGGTCGAGCGACCTGGGGAGTGGCGCAGCCCCGCCGGGAGCCCCCCGGCCCAGGGCCAGGCCCAGGACCAGACGTGGCCCCATTGGGGCGGTCCCACCCAGCCCGCACAGCCCCCCGCCCAGCCGGAGCCGACCTGGCCCGGCTACGGCACCCCCCAGGGCCACGGCGGTCAGGGCTACGGCACCCCCCAGGGCCACGGCGGCCAGGGCTACGGCGGTCAGGGCTACGGCGGTCAGGGCTACGGCAACCAGGAGTACGGCCAGCAGGGCTATCCCGGCGCGCCGGGACCCCAGGGTCCCGCAGCGGTCCCGAGCCCCTGGGCCGCCCCGGTGCCAAGTCCGTCTCCCAACCCGGAGGGTGGCTGGGCGCCGCCCCCGGCTCCCCCGAGCGGTTGGGGCACCCCCCCGCCCGCCGGATCGAGCCCCTGGGCCGCCCAGGCGCCGGCCGCACCGGCGACCGAGGCCGGCTGGGGACAGCAGCCCCCTGCCGGTGGCAGCGGCTGGGGGCCTCCCCCACCGCCGACCGGTGGCTGGGGATCGCAGCCTCCTTCCGGCGGCGGCTGGGCGCCGCCCGCCTCGGCACGCCACCGGAACAAGGGCGTCCTGGCCGGCATCGTGGTCGGCGCCGTGGCCGTGGCCACGGTGGCCGGTGTGGCGATCGGGCACGTGGCCTGGCAGCCCACCTCCAACCAGTCGGCGAACGCCCCGCAGACCGTTCCCACGGCTCCGGGAGGCGGCTCGTCGCCCAACGGCGGCTCGTCGCCGAGCGGCGGCTCGGGCTCGAGCTCTTCGGGCAACGGGTCCGGCCCCTCGGACTCCGCAGCCATCGCCCACAACGTCGACCCCGGCCTCGTGGACATCAACACCGACCTCAGCTACCAGCAGGAGCAGGCGGCCGGGACCGGCATGGTCCTCACGTCCAACGGCGAGGTGCTCACCAACAACCACGTGATCGAGGGCGCGACCAAGATCAGCGTGACCGACATCGGCAACGGCAAGACCTACAACGCCGACGTGGTCGGCTACGACCGGACCCACGACATCGCGGTGCTCCAGCTCCAGGGTGCGTCCGGGCTGCAGACGGTCAACACCGCTGACTCCTCGAGCGTGTCGGTGGGCCAGGGCGTGGTCGGCATCGGCAACGCCGGCGGCTCCGGCGGCACGCCGAGCTACGCCGGCGGGACCGTCACGGCGCTCAACCAGTCGATCACCGCGAGCGACGAGGGCAACGGCGCCGAGAGCGAGCAGCTCACGGGCCTGATCCAGACCAACGCGAACATCCAGCCCGGCGACTCGGGCGGTCCCCTCGTCAACACCAACGGCGAGGTGGTCGGCATGGACACCGCGGCCTCCTCGAACTTCCAGTTCAACCAGGGGTCGGGGTCGGGGTCGGGGTCGAGCGCCCAGGGCTTCTCCATCCCGATCAACCAGGCGCTGTCGATCGCCCGGCAGATCAGTGCGGGCAACGCCACGTCCGACATCCACATCGGGCAGACCGCCTTCCTGGGTGTCGAGGTCGGGAGCAGCTCGAGCTCGAGCTCCGGCAGCGGTGGCCTCGGCCAGATCCCGGGGTTCGGCAACGGCAGCAACGGCAGCAACGGCAGCAACGGCAGCAACGGGACCAACGGCGGTGACGGGTCGAACGGCTCCAGCGGGTCGAGCGTCCAGGGCGCCTACATCGACGCCGTGCCCACCGGCACGCCCGCCTCGTCCGCAGGCCTCGCCGCCGGCGACACCATCACGGCGGTCAACGGACAGACCGTGACCTCGCCGAGCGGCCTGACCAAGGTCATGCTCCAGCAAAAGCCGGGCGACAAGGTGTCGGTGACCTACACCGACAGCAACGGGAACTCCCAGACGGTCCAGGTCACCCTGGCCAGCGGGCCTCCCCAGTGATCGCCCCGTGCTCGCCACGCCGGCGGGCACGGTAGATCCTCCCCCAGCAAAGACGGTGCCGGTCTCCCCCCTCCCGGCACCGTTTTTGCGCGTGTGGGTTCTCCTTCTTGGCTCGACGGAACGCGTTCGGCCGGGAGACCTCAGCCGCGGGTGTCGGCAGCGGCCGCCAGGCCGAGGGAGCGGTAGATCTCGCGTGTGGCCGTGGAGCGGTTGAGGGTGTAGAAGTGCAGCCCCGGGGCCCCGGCCTCGAGCAGCGACCGGCAGAGAGCGGTGGCGATCGAGATTCCCTCGGCCCGCACGGCATCGCTCCCGCCACGGCGGTCCGCCGCCTCGAGACGCGCGACCGCCCAGGGCGGCACCGCGGCCCCCATGGTGGCCATGCGGGGGATGGACCGCAGGGAGGTCACCGGCATGATCCCGGGAACGACCGGCTTGTAGATCCCGCGGGCGGCCAATTCGGCCATCAGCCCGACGTACTCGCCCACCTCGAAGAAGAACTGGGTCACCCCGAAGTCGGCCAGGGCGAGCTTGCGGGCGAGTTGCTCCCGGTCCTCGGCCAGGGAGGCCGACGCGGGGTGCCCCGCCGGCTGGGCCGCCACCCCGATCGAGAAGCCCCCGATGGCGTGGGCGAGCTCGACCAGCTCGATCGCGTGGCGGAGCTCGCCGGGACCGTCCTCGGGATCGGCCGGCGGGTCGCCCCCGAGCGCGAGCAGGTTGTCCACGCCGGCGCGCCGGTAGGAGACGAGGATCTCGGCGAGCTCCAGGCGGGAGTGTGCCACGCAGATCAGGTGGGCCATCGGCGTGAGCGCCGTGGTGTGGAGGATGCCGGTGACGAGATCGAAGGTCCGCCGCCGCGAGGCCGCGCCGCCCCGGTAGGTGACCGAGACGAAGGAGGGCCGCAGGGGCTCGAGGTCCCGCAGCGTCTTCACGAGGACGGCGGCCTCCTCCTCCGTCTTGGGCGGGAAGAACTCGAAGGAGTAGGTGGGCCCGGCTCGGAGCAGGTCGGCGATGCGCGTCACGCCCTCGCGCCCCCGCCTCGCTCGGCCGCCCGCACGGCGTTGGAGAGGAGCATGGCCCGGGTCATCGGGCCCACGCCGCCGAGCCTCGGGGTGATCCAGCCGGCGACCTCGGCCACGTCCTCGGCGACGTCGGAGAGCACGCGCTTGCCCTCCCGGCTGACCCCCGCTCCGACGACCGCCGCGCCCGGCTTGACCATGTCGGCCGTGACGAGGCCCGCCCGCCCGGCTGCGGCCACGACCACGTCGCCCTGGCGCACGTAGGAGGCGAGGTCGTCCACCCCGGTGTGCACGACCGTCACCGCCGCGTTGCACCCGGGCCGCTTGAGCGCGAGGAGCATCGCCAGGGGTCGCCCGATGGTGACGCCGCGCCCGATGATGACCACGTGGCGGCCCTCGACCGGCACGTCGTAGGCGTGGAGCAGCTCGACGATCCCGGCGGGGGTGCACGAGATGGGCCCGGGATGCCCGAGCGCCAGGCGGCCCAGGTTGACGGGGTGGAGCCCGTCGACGTCCTTGTCGGGATCGACAGCGAGCAGCGTCCGCTCCTCGTCCAGTCCCTCGGGCAGGGGCAGCTGGACCAGGTAGGCGTGGACCTTCGGGTCCCGGTTGAACCGCTCGATGACCGACTCGAGCTCCTCCTGGGACACCGACGCCGGCAGCGACTCGTGCACCGAGGTCATGCCCACCTCTGCGCTGTCGGCGTGCTTCATCTCGACGTATCGGGCGCTCGGCCCGTCGTCGCCCACGAGGATCGTGCCGAGGCCCACCTGCACCCCCTCGGCCCGTAGGCGTTCGACGCGATCGGCGACCTCGGCGCGGATGCGCGCCGCCAGCCGTTCGCCGTCGAGCAGGACGGCGCTCATGCCGGCCCGCCCCGGCCGGCCCACCGCCGCTCCCGCGAACGCGGCTCAGTGACGGAAGTGCCGCTCACCGGTCGCCACCATGACCACGCCCGCGGCCTCGGCCGCCGCGACCACCTCGCCGTCGCGCACCGATCCGCCCGGCTGCACCACCGCGGTGACCCCGGCGCGGGCCAGGACCTCGAGGCCGTCGGGGAAGGGGAAGAAGGCGTCGCTCGCCCCGGCTCCGCCCCTCGCACGCTCGCCCGCCTTGGAGACGGCCAGCTCCGCCGCCACCACCCTCGACTGCTGCCCGGCCCCCACGCCGACGGCTTGGCCGTCGGTCACCACCGCGATCGCGTTGGACGTCGTCCGCGCGCACACCAACCAGGCCAGGGCGAGGTCTCGCCACTGGGCCTCGGTGGGGACGCCCTTGGTCATCACGGTCCACTCCGAGGTGTCGAGGGCGACGCGGTCGACGTCCTGGACGAGCAGGCTCGTGCCGATGGTGCGCACCTGCCGCGTGGCCGCCTCGGGCGGGCCGGCCTCGAGGAGCCGAGTGGCCTTGCGGCGGGCGGTCAGCAGGGCGAGCGATCCGCCCTCGTAGCGCGGCGCCACGACCACGTCGGCCTGGGGTCCCTCCGCCATCAGGACGGCCACCTCGTCGGTCACGGGACCCGACAGGGCGACGATCCCACCGAACGCCGAGAGGGGGTCGCTCTCGAGGGCACGCCCGTAGGCGGTGGCCAGGTCCGAGGCGACCGCCGCGCCACAGGGGTTGGCGTGCTTGATGATGGCGACCGCGGAGGGGGCGTCCCCGTGCGCCGCGCCCCACGCCGGGATGGCGCCGAGGGCCACCATCTCGTGGACGAGGCGCCACGCCGCGTCGGCGTCGAACAGGTTGAGGTAGGAGAGCTCACGGCCGGAGCGCTGCACCACCGTGTCCCACCACGAGCCCGCCCCCGCTCGGCGGTACCGGGCGCCCCGCTGGTGCGGGTTCTCCCCGTAGCGCAGGTCCTGGGCCCGCTCCAGGGTGAGGTGGAGCGTGGGGGGGAGCGACGCGCCCGCAGCCTCGGCGGCGTCCTCCGCCTCCAGCCCGTCCAGCCATTCGACGATGGCCGCGTCGTAGCCGGCCGTGTGCGCGAAGGCGCGGCGGGCGAGCCCCCGGCGCGTCGCCAGCGAGAGGGAGCCGTTCCTGCGCAGCTCCTCCAGGACCGAGGGGTAGTCGTCGGGGCTCACCACGACGCCGACGTGCTCGAAGTTCTTGGCCGCGGCACGCACCATGCCCGGACCGCCGATGTCGATCAGCTCCACGGAGGGGTCCGAGGAGAACGGGTAGAGGTTGGAGACCACGAGGTCGATCGGCGTGATGCCGTGCTCGCGCAGGTCGTCCAGGTGCCCCGGCTTGGAGCGGTCGGCCAGGATCGCCCCGTGGATCTGGGGGTGCAGCGTCTTGACCCGCCCGTCCAGGATTTCGGGGAAGCCGGTCAGCTCCGCCACCTGCCGGTGCTCGAGGCCGGCCTCCGCGAGGGCCTTGGACGTCTGCCCGCTCGCGACGAGCTCCCATTCGAGATCGGAGAGGCCTGCCGCCAACTCCACCAGACCGGTCTTGTCGTAGACCGACAGCAGGGCCCTCACCCTCGTACCTCCCCGCCGGCGGTCGGCGACGTCTCGGGGACGGCCGCCCCGAGGGCCCCGCGGCCCGACTCGATCGCCTCACCCACCGCTTTCACGGTCGCAGGGTACAACCGCCGCTCCACGCGCTTGATCCGCTCGTGGAGGCTCTCGACGGTGTCGTCTTCGAGGACGGGAACGCGCTCTTGGGCGAGGATCGGCCCCGAGTCCATCACGACCGTCGCGAGGTGCACGGTGCAGCCCGTCTCGCTCGCGCCGGCCGCCAAGGCGTCCTCCACCGCGTGCCACCCCGGAAACTGGGGTAGCAGCGCCGGGTGGGTGTTCAGGATGCGTTCGGGGTAGGCCTCGTGCACCGGGGCGTCGAGCACGGTCCCGAAGCCCGCCATCGCCACGAGCTCGACGGAGGCCCCCACGAGGGCGTCGCGCACGGCGCGGGTGTAGGCCTCACGGTCGAAGGAGCTGGAGAAGCCTCCGTAGGAACGGCGGTCGACCAGGCGGGCCTCGACCCCCGCGGCCGCCGCGACCTCGAGGGCGCGGCACGGGCGGTCGGCCACCACCAGGCAGACCGGTACCGCCGACTCGAGCATGGCCTCGAGGATGGTGCCACTCCCCGACGCCAGAACCGCGACGCGGCACGCTGCCGCAGGCTACCGGCTCGCCCAGAGCTTGCGGACCCGTAACGGCCGGACTCAGAGCGGCCGGACTCAGAGCTTGCGGACGACCTCCACCATGGCCTCGCCGGCCTCGGTCGGGTTCTGGGCCACGGTGACCCCGGCCGCGCTCAGCGCGTCGATCTTCCCCTGGGCGGTGCCCTGGGATCCCGACACGATGGCCCCGGCGTGCCCCATCTTGCGACCGGGAGGGGCGGTCACCCCCGCGATGTAGGCCACGACGGGCTTGGTCATGCGGTCCCGGATGAAGTCGGCGGCGCGCTCCTCCTCGGACCCGCCGATCTCGCCGATCATCATGACGGCCAAGGTGTCGGGGTCCGCCTCGAAGCGCTCGAGGCAGTCGATGAAGTTGGTGCCCGGCACCGGGTCCCCGCCGATTCCCACGCACGTGGTCTGCCCGACTCCCTGCTGGGAGAGCTCGTGCAGCGCCTGGTAGGTGAGGGTGCCCGACCGGCTCACGATGCCGACGGGTCCCCCGGGCATCGCGATGTCCCCGGAGGTGATGCCGATGTTGCACTTGCCCGGAGAGATGACGCCCGGGCAGTTGGGGCCGATCAGGCGGGTGGCCGGGAAGTCGCGGCGCAGCCGGTTGTAGCCGAGCGCCTCGTCCTGCGCCGGGATGCCCTCGGTGATGCACACGACGAGCGCAATTCCCGCGGCCGCCGCGTCGAGGATGGCCTCGGCCGCCCGGGGGGGCGGCACGACGACGAACGAGGCGTCGGCCCCCGTCTTGTCGACGGCCTCGGCGACCGAGTCGTAGACGGGGATGCCGTCGACCGAGCTGCCGCCCTTGCCGGGGGTGACCCCGGCCACCACCTTGGTCCCGTAGTCGCGGTTGCGCAGGCCGTGGAAGCGCCCCTGACTGCCCGTGAGGCCCTGGACGATCACCTTGGTCTGCTCGTCGACGAAGATGCTCACCGTGCCCCCTCACCGGTCGCGACGGCGGCCAGGGCGACCGCCTCTCGTGCTGCGTCCAACATCGTGGGCCGTGCCACCAGCCGGTCGGAGAGGTGGGGCTCCAGGATCTCGCGCCCCGCCTCGGCGTTGGTCCCGTCGATGCGGATGACGATCGGGGAGGCGATGTCCACCCTCCCGAGCGCCTCGACGACGCCGTTGGCCACCTCGTCGCAGCGGGTGATGCCGCCGAAGATGTTGACGAGGATCGAGCGCACCGCCTCGTCCGAGTTGATGACCTCGAGGGCCGCCGCCATCACGTCGGCGTTGGCGCCACCCCCGATGTCCAAGAAGTTGGCCGCCGTCCCGCCGACCTGGTTCACCACGTCGAGCGTGCTCATGGCCAGCCCGGCCCCGTTGGCGATGATGCCGACCGAGCCGGAGAGGCCGATGTAGTTGAGGCCTTTTTCCTTCGCCCGCCGTTCCCGGGGGTCCTCGACCTCGGTCGCCGCGAACTCCTCCCACTCGGGGTGGCGGTAGCGGGCGTTGTCGTCGAGCGTGACCTTGGCGTCGAGCGCGTGCACGCGGCCGTCGGTCGTCAGGATGAGGGGGTTGATCTCCGCGAGGTCGCAGTCGCCCTCGACGTAGCAGCGGTAGAGGGTGAGCAGCACCGCGGCGGCCTGCTCGCGGGCCTCGGGATCGAGGTTGGCGTCGTCGACCCATGCCCGGGCCGCCGCCGCATCGATGCCCTCCGTGGGATCGACGTGGAGCCGGGCGATCGCCTCCGGCTCTTCGGCCGCCACCTCCTCGATGTCGACGCCGCCCCGGGCCGACAGCATTCCGAGGTGCACCTTGGCCGCCCGGTCCAACGTGAAGCTCGCGTAGTACTCCTTGGCGATGTCCGAGGCGTTCTCGATCCAGATCCGCTCCACCGTGTGGCCCTTGATGTCCATGCCCAGGATGGCGCCCGCGTGGGTGCGCACCTCGTCGGCGTCGGCGGCCAGCTTGATGCCACCCGCCTTGCCGCGGCCGCCGACCTTCACCTGGGCCTTGACCACCACGGGGTAGCCGGCCTGCTCGGCCTGGGCGACCGCCTGGTCCACGGTGTCCGCGACCCCGCCGGGCGACGTGGGTATCCCGAACCGGGCGAAGTACTGCTTCCCCTGGTACTCGAAGAGGTCCACCGCATCCCTTCCTGTCGATGTCCGGACACTGTCTAGTGCGCCCTGCGTCCGTGGCGAAAGACGGCGTCCCCGGCGAGAGACGGGTCGCGGGCCGCGAGTGGCCGCGGGCGGGGGCCTCGGGTCCGGGCGAGGGGGTCGAGCGAGGTGCGGGGAGCCGCTGAGCCCTGGGATGTCTAACCGGCCTGCCCGGCCACCCTCTCCTCCCGCTCGTCGAGGGCGCCCGACAGCCACGAGACGATGTTGGCCAGGGGCTCGCCCGGCGTGAAGATCCGATCCGCCCCCGCCTCGTGGAGCGCGGCGAAGTCCCCCTCGGGGATGATGCCGCCCACGATGACGAGCAGATCGTCGAGCCCGGCCGCCCGGAGGCCGTCGACGATGCGCGGCACGAGGGTGAGGTGGGCGCCCGAGAGCAGCGAGAGCCCGACCGCGTCGGCGTCCTCCTGGACGGCGGCGTCCACGATCTGCTCGGGGGTCTGGTGGAGGCCGGTGTAGATGACCTCGAAGCCGGCGTCCCTCAGTGCCCGGGCGATCACCTTGGCCCCCCGGTCGTGTCCGTCGAGCCCGGGCTTGGCCACGACCACGCGGTAGGGACGCTTCATCGGGCCAGATGATACGCAGCCCCACCGTCGCCCGGACGACGTCTTCCCTCGCCGCAGCGCCGGCCGGTGACGCCGGCTCCTCCGCAGCGCCCTCCTGACCAGGGCGTGTGGTACCGTCGAACGCGGTGGTCGAGCATGCGTCCACGCCTCCCTTGACCCCTTCGACCCCGACCCCCAGCGCTCGGCAGGATCCGGCGGCCTCCGTGTCTCCGGCTCCCGTCCCCCCGGACGGGACCAAGCCCTCGGCGCACCGGTTGGTCAGGGACTATGTGCGCGCCCTGAGGCCGAGACAGTGGTCCAAGAACGTCCTCGTGTTCATGGCCCCGGCGGCGGCGGCGGTCCTTACCCACCTCAATGTCTTCCTCCACGCCCTCGGGGTCTTCGGCATCTTCTGCGTCGTCGCCTCCGGCACCTACCTGGTGAACGACGCCCTCGACGCCGAGGCGGACCGCCGGCACCCGAAGAAGCGCCACCGGCCGGTGGCCTCGGGGGCCATCTCCGAGCCCGCCGCCGCCTCGATCGGGCTCTCCCTCGCCGCCGTCGGCCTTGCCGGAGCCTGGCTCCTCGCGGGCTGGCAGTTCTTCGTTGTGATGGCCGCCTACGTGGCCGTGCCCGCACTCGGCTACAGCCTCTGGCTGAAGCGCGAGCCGGTCATCGAGATGGGCGTCGTGGCGAGCGGGTTCGTCGTGCGGGCGGTCGCCGGGGGCGTCGGGACCCACGTGCCCCTGACCAACTGGTTCCTCGTCGTCACCTCGTTCGGCGCCCTGTTCATCGTCGCCGGGAAGCGGGCGGCGGAGTACCAGCACCTGGGGGAGGACCGGGGGGCGCACCGGGCCGTGCTCAGCCAGTACAGCCGGACCTTCCTCCAGAGCACTCTCGTGCTCTCCGCGACGGTCACCGTGACCGCCTACTGCCTGTGGGCCTTCGATAGGACCGGGCTGGCCGGGCACCGGGGGGACCATCCCGTCGTGATCGAGCTGACCGTGGTCCCGATCATCCTCGGCGTGCTCCACGTGCTGTGGCTGCTGCTCGACGACAAGGGAGGGACACCCGAGGACCTGGCCCTGAGCGATCACCAGCTGCAGATCCTGGGCCTGTTCTGGGTGGCCCTCTTCGCGATCGGCGTCTACGCCTGAGCCCTCGATGACCGTCGCGAGACAGGAGGACCCGGGAGCCTCCCTGGACGCTGCGCCCCAGCGGCTGCTCACGGGCTGGGGACGGACCGCCCCGAGCCGGGCCGCGCTCCTCACGCCCGCCGACGGCGAGTCCGTGGCGAGCGTCCTCGCGGCGGCGCCAGCCGGGCACCTGATCCCCCGGGGCCTCGGGCGTTGTTACGGCGACGCCGCCCAGTGCGCCGGGGGGACCGTGATCGACACCTCCGCGCTCGACGACCTCGAGCTCGTGGACCGGGAGGGGGGACTGCTCCGGGCCGGCGGCGGCGTCAGCCTGGACGAGATCATGCGGCGGTTCCTCCCTCAGGGTTGGTTCGTACCCGTGACCCCGGGCACCCGGCAGGTCACGATCGGCGGCGCCATCGCCGCCGACATCCACGGCAAGAACCACCACCGCGACGGGAGCTTCTGCCGCCACGTCGTCGACTTCGAGCTGGCCACGCCGACCGGGGTCCTCCGGGTGTCCGAGGCGACCGACCCGGACCTCTTCTGGGCCACGGCCGGCGGGATGGGCCTCACCGGCGTCGTGACCGAGGCCACCGTGCAGTTGGTGCCCGTCGAGACCACGTGGGTCCTCGTCGACACCGAGCGCACCGACGACCTCGACGGCGTGATGAGCCTCATGGAGGGCTCCGACCACCTCTACCGCTACTCGGTCGCCTGGGTCGACTGCATGACGACGGGCCGACACTCGGGGCGGGCGGTCCTGACCCGGGGGGACCACGGCGCGCGGGAGGACCTGGACCCCCGTCGGCGCCGGCGGGCCCTCGCCTTCCCCGAGGCCACCCGGCTGCGGGTGCCCACCGTGGCCCCGCCGGGCCTGCTCAACCCCCTGAGCATCCGCGCCTTCAACGAGGCCATGTACCGGAGGGCGCCCCGCCGGAGGCTGCGTGAGCCCCAGCCGATCCCCGGCTTCTTCCACCCCCTCGACGGCGTCGCGGACTGGAACCTCCTCTACGGGCCCCGTGGCTTCCTCCAGTACCAGTTCGCGGTCGACGACCGCCACGGCGACACGGTGCGGCAGGCGGTGCGGCTCCTGAGCGAGCGGCGCGTGCCCTCGTTCCTCGCGGTCCTGAAGCGCTTCGGCCCGGGTGACCCGGGCCCGCTCTCGTTCCCGCTGGAGGGCTGGACGCTGGCCCTCGACCTCCCCGTCGGGCCACCGGGCCTCGGCGAGGTGCTCGACCGGCTCGACGACCTAGTGGCCGAAGCGGGCGGCCGGGTCTACCTGGCCAAGGACTCCCGGCTCCGCCCCGACCACCTCCGGACCATGTACCCGCGCCTCGACGAGCTGGCGGCGGTGCGCCGCCGCGTCGATCCCGAGGGCCGGCTGCGCTCGGACCTCTCGAGCCGGCTCCGACTGGACCCCGTCTCACCGGAGACCTCCGGGCGGCCGGGCGCGCCGACCCGCAAGACGGCACGCGCACGGGCGCCGCGCGCCGCGGCCGCGAAGGGGGCCACGTCGCGCCCGTCGGGATCCGGGAGCACGTCGAGGTCGAAGGGCGCGGCCAAGAAGAGCCCAGCGGGCTCCCGGTCCGCCAAGCCACCCGTCAGCCCCTCAACTGGCCCGCCGGCCTCAACCGGCCCGCCGGCAAGCCCGTCAGCGAGCCCGCCAACGAACAAGGAACAAGCGTGAACGACGCCTTCGGCAATCCCCAGTCGGCCGTGATCCTCGGCGGCACGTCCGACATCGCGAGGGCCCTCGTCCGGCGGCTCGCCGCCGCCCGCTGCCGCAACGTCGTCCTCGCGGGCCGCGACGCCTCCGGGCTGGAGCGGGCCGCCGACGAGGCCCGGGCGGCCGGGGCGACCACCGTCCACACGGTGCCCTTCGAGGCGACCGACGTCGCGGGTGCGGCCGGTGCCGTCGACCGCTGCTTCGAGCTGGCGGGCGAGGTCGACCTCGTCGTGATGGCCGTCGGCATGCTCGGGCAGCAGGACAAGGACGAGCACGAGCCGGACCGGGTGGCCGAGATCGCCGCGGTCAACTACGCCTGGCCCGCGGCCGCCTTGACCCGAGCCGCCTGGCGCCTGGACGGCCAGGGCCACGGCCGGGTGGTCGTGCTCTCCTCCGTGGCGGGAGTCCGGGTCCGACGGGCCAACTACCTCTACGGCTCGGCCAAGGCAGGCCTCGACGCCTTCGCCTTGGGCCTCTCGGAGGCCACCCGCAGCACGGGCGTAGTGGTCCAGGTGGTGCGGCCGGGCTTCGTCAAGACCAAGATGACCCAGGGGATGCCGGCGGCGCCGTTCTCCACCACGGCGGACGTCGTCGCCGACGCCATCGTCCAGGGCCTCACGACCAACCAGAGCGTGATCTGGGTGCCCACCGTCCTGCGGTGGGCCTTCTTCGTCTTTCGCCTGCTCCCCCAGTCGGTCTGGCGGCGCCTGCCCGGCTGAGAGCCCCGATACGACCGAGAGCCCCGTTAAAGGAACGGACCCCGGCAGTGCCGGGGCCGGGCGCTCGTCGAAGCCACCCCCCTACGGGCCGCGAGCCGACCGGGTGCTCCTCGGAGTCGTGGTCGACGTCGTGCTCGGGGTGATCGTGCCGGCCTGGTTCGATCCGCTCTTGATCGCCGAGGGCGACCGCGCCGACATCGTGACGAAGTCGCGGGACCAGTACGACTGGAAGTAGCGGTCGGTGCCCCCGGTCATCGAAGAGATCAAGTTGGTCCCGTTCTGCGGGGTGGCGGCGCCGCCGTCGGGGGGCGTCGGCGCGTAGCTGGCGAAGTTCACCCAGTCGGTGTTGATGTCGAGCTCCATGCCCCGCACGGCGCCCGCCCGGATCAGGAGGTCCGCCACGTCGGTGATCTCCATCGCCGGGCCGCCCACGTAGACGATGGCCCCGTTGGCGGTGATGCCGAGCCCCGAGCGCCACACCGCTGCCGCGCCGCCGAGGGTGTCACCCCAATTGGTTGTTGTCGTTCGAGGACAGCCCCGCTGCCGGTTGGCCGTTGTTGACGAGGAGGTCGAGGTTCTGGCGGACCGAGACCACGTTCGGGGTCATGGTCAACCCGTTCTCGTTCCACGCCCCGATGTTGATCGACCCGTCCTTGTAGATGACGATCGACGCCGCCCCGTTGACGAGCGGGATCTGCTGGGTGCCGTCGGTGTAGTAGCCGCCGTTGGCCCCGCTCATGAGGAAGCCGGCGTTGAAGGCCGTGACGAGGGTCGTCGCCGCGGTCGGCGTGATCGGCGCCGTGTGGGTGAAGGGGCCGCCGCCGGGGATGGTGCTCCCCGAGTACAGGGTGGCCGACAGGAGCTTCGTGTCCATCCAGGCGATGCCGACGACGTAGCTCGTGTTCACGGCGTTGGGGCGGACGAAGGCCTCGTAGACGGCGGGGGTCCCGTCGATGGTCCGGCCGACCGGCTGCCACTGGCCCTCGCCGGGCAGCGGCGGGGTGGCGGGCGAGGTGACGGGCGCCGGCGTCGGCAGGTGGGCGACGGTCGCGGCGTTCGCCGCGTTGGTCGACGACGTGTGGCCCTGGGCGGTGAAGGCGCCCGAGGGCGGCTTGCCGCCCTTCTTGGGCTGGTGGTGGCTGTACCAGACGTTCTCGGCCCAGTTGACGATCGGCGCGCCGCCGTGCTCGCGGAACCACTCGGCGAGGCGGGCGCCGACGGAGGAGCCGAGCGCCGGGTTGGTCAGCGCCTGGCCCAGCGACACCCCGACCCAGCCGACGAAGATCAGCACCACGGCGAGCACCAAGACGGCGATGCGCCGGCGGCGGATGATCTGCTCGCGGGTGCGGCGCTTCCGGGATCGCCGGTGGGACGGTCCGCGACGCGGCCGCGGAGCCGGCGCGCCAGGGGACTCGTACTCACCACGCGTCGGGGTGCGGGTGGGAGTGCTCATGGGCCCATCCAGCTTGCCACGCAGCCGACGTAAAAGCAGCTCACCGTGCCGCCCGACGGTCAGGGGCGCTGGAGCGGGGCCACCACCACCAAGAGGCGCTTCTCGCCGGCGGAGGCGAAGCGGACCCGGGCCTCGAGCCGCTCCCCGTCGCCCGACGTGCTGAGCACGATGCCGTCGCCCCAGCGGTCGTGGACCACGGCGTCGCCGGGCACCAGGTCGAGCAGGGGCGGCCGGCGCGGCGCGCCCCGCAGGGACGGCGGGCGGGTGCCCACGCCCCCGAGGCTCCCGTGCCGGGTGGGCCGGCCGGCGTCCTCGATCAGCTCCGAGGGGATCTCCGAGAGGAAGCGGCTCGGGATGCACTGCGACGAGCTGCCCCACATGATGCGGCTCCAGGCGTGGGAGAGGGCGAGGCGGCGCCGGGCGCGGGTGACGCCGACGTAGCAGAGCCGGCGCTCCTCCTCCAGGGCGGCGGGGTCGCCGAGCGAGCGCAGGTGCGGGAAGACCCCGTCCTCCATCCCGACGAGGAACACGGAGGAGAACTCCAGGCCCTTGGCCACGTGGAGGGTCATCAGCGAGACGGTGTTGGCGTCGTCCTCCACCTCGTCGGCGTCGGTGACCAGGGCGACCGACTCGAGCATCTCCGCCAGGTCCTCGAAGCCCGCCGCCACGTCGACCAGCTCCCCGATGTTCTCGATCCGGCCGTCGGCCTCGTGCGTCCCCTCGGCGACGAGCTCCTCCAGGTAGCCGGTGCGGTCCGCCACCGCCTGGACCAGCTCGGCCGGTGGGACCCGGTCGGCCAGGGCGCGCAGCTCGTCCAGCAGCGCGGCCAGCTGGCCCGCCCCCTTGGCGGCCTTGCCGGAGAGGCCGGCATCCTCGGCCTGCCCGAGGGCCGCCACGAAGGGGACCCGGTGGTTGACCGCCCAACCCGTGAGCCGGGCCACCGAGGTGTTGCCGATCCCGCGCTTGGGGACGTTGACGATCCGGCGCGCCGAGATCTCGTCGTCGGGATTGGCGACGATCCGGAGGTAGGCGAGGAGGTCCTTGACCTCCCGGCGGTCGTAGAAGCGGGTCCCGCCGATCACCCGGTAGGGGATGCCGAGGGCGGCGAACTCCTCCTCCATCACCCGGCTCTGGGCGTTGGTCCGGTAGAAGACGGCGACCTGCCCGTAGGGAAGCTGGTCGTCGGAGTGCTGGCGGAGGGCCTCCCGGGCGACCCACGCCGCCTCGTCACGCTCGTCCTCCGCCCGGTAGCGGGTGATGGGGGCGCCGGCCTCCCCGTCGGTCCACAGGTGCTTGGGGCGCCGGGTCGTGTTGTGCTCGATCAGGGCGTTGGCCGCGTCGAGGATGGTCCTGGTCGAACGGAAGTTCTGCTCGAGCGACACGACGGTCACGTCGGGGAACGCCAGCTCGAACTCCAAGATGTTGCGCACCTCGGCGCCCCGCCAGCGGTAGATGCTCTGGTCGGCGTCGCCCACCACGCACACGTTGCGGTGGGCGCGCCCGAGGAGCCGGACGAGCTCGTCCTGGGCCCGGTTGGTGTCCTGGAACTCGTCGACGAGGACGTGGGTGAAGCGCTGCTGGTAGTGCTCGAGCACGTCGGGGCACGCCTCGAGCAGGTTGACGGTGACCATCAAGAGGTCGTCGAAGTCCATCGCGTTGGCCGCGAGGAGCCGCTGCTGGTAGTCGGCGTAGACGCCGCCGATGCGGCGCCGGAAGGGGTCGCCCTCGTCCAGGGCGGCCGCCTTGAAGCTCTCGAAGTCGACCAGCTCGGACTTGGCCTGGGAGATCACGGCCCCGACCGAGCGTGGGGGCAGGCGCTTCGGGTCGAGGCCGTGCTCGGCCACGACCAGCTCGATCAGCCGCCTCGAGTCGGTCTCGTCGTAGATGGTGAACGACGAGCGGTACCCGAGGCGGGTGGCGTGGGCCCGCAGGATGCGCAGGCACGCCGAGTGGAAGGTCGACACCCACATCCGCTGAGCCCGGCGCCCGACCAGCTCGGCCACCCGGTGGCGCATCTCGTTGGCCGCCTTGTTGGTGAAGGTGATGGCGAGGATCTCCCACGGGGCGGCGTCCGCCGTGGCCATCAGGTGGGCGACCCGTCGGGTGAGCACCCGGGTCTTGCCCGAGCCGGCACCCGCCACCACGAGCAGGGGGCCGCCACGGTGCTCGACCGCGGCGCGCTGGGGTTCGGTCAGGTCCTCGACGAGCCGGGCGGCGGCCTTCTCGTCGGCCCACGAGCGCTCCGCCGCGGCCACGGTCTCGTCGCCGGGCTCGAACAGGTCGTCGGGCCCCCAGCGATCGCCGGCCGCTGCGGCCGCGGCCGCCGTCGCGGCGGTGGTGGCGGCCGGGCTGGGTCGGTGCTCGAGCTCGACCGGGTCGTCCTCTCCCCCACGGGCGTCGTCCTCGCCGGTGGCGCCATCCTCCTGGTCCGGGTCCCCGTCCTCCAAGAAGGCGTCGTCAAAGAGGGTGTCGCGCCACACGGCGTCCCGTCCGGGGCTCACTCCCACTCGATGGCGCCGGGGCGCCCGACGATCACGTCCGCCACCTTTCCATGGAGATGCCGGCGGACTGGTCGGTGGTCAGGTCGACGGACATGCCCCCACCCTGGCCCACCGCCCCGACGGTCTCGGGCACGGCCGCCGGCGACGCCCGGCTCACCGGAGGGGGGACGCGTGCTGCGGGCGGGCACTCAATGGCCCATGCCCACGCCCTGGGCGCGCTGCAGCGCCTTGCCCTCGGTCTGGAGGGCGGGGGCGATCATGACCTCGGCCTTCTGGAATTCCTTGACGCTCTCGTAGCCGCAGGTGGCCATCGCGGTGCGCAGGGCGCCGAAGAGGTTCATCCGGCCGTCGTTCTGGTGCGCCGGCCCGAGGAGGATCTCCTCGAGAGAGCCCCGGACGCTCGTGCGGACCCGAGCGCCGCGCGGCAGGGTCGGATGGAACGTCGCCATCCCCCAGTGGAACCCACGGGCCGGGGCCTCGACGGCGGAGGTGAGCGGGGAGCCGAGCATCACCGCGTCGGCCCCGCAGGCGATCGCCTTGGCGATGTCGCCGCCCTTGCTCATCCCGCCGTCGGCGATGACCTGGCAGTAGACGCCGGTCTCGTCGAGGTGGCGCATCCGGGCCCCGGCAACGTCGGCGATGGCGGTGGCCTGCGGGACGCCGATGCCGAGGACGCCCCGGGTCGTGCAGGCGTTGCCGGGGCCCACGCCGACCAGCACGCCGACCGCCCCGGTACGCATGAGGTGGAGGCCCGCCTGGTAGGAGGCGCATCCGCCGACGATGACGGGGATCTCGAACTCCCGGATGAAGCGCTTCAGGTTGAGCGGCTCGGTCGTCTTGGAGACGTGCTCGGCGGAGACCACGGTGCCCTGGATCACGAGCAGATCCAGCTCGGCGGCCAGGATGGCCGGGGCCAGCTGGACGGTGCGCTGCGGGGTGACGGAGGCGGCCGTCGTGATGCCGGCCTCCTTCATCTGGCGGATGCGCTCGGTCACGAGCTCGGGCCGGATCGGCTCGGCGTACATCTGCTGCATGCGCGCCGTGGCCTTCTCGTCGTCGAGCTCGCGTACCTCGTCGAAGAGGCGCGTCGGGTCCTCGTAGCGGGACCAGAGTCCCTCGAGGTTGAGGACGCCCAGCCCCCCGAGCCGTCCGAGCTCGATGGCCGTCTGCGGGCTCGTCACCCCGTCCATCGCCGCGCCGAGCAGCGGCAGCTCGAACCGGTAGGCATCGATCTCCCACGAGATGTCCACGTCCTCGGGGTCCCGCGTCCGCCGGCTGGGCACGATGGCGATGTCGTCGAAGCCGTAGGCCCGGCGGCCCGACTTGAAGATGCCGATCTCGATGTCCGCCATGGTTTCCTCCGGTTCCGGGGCCCTCACACCTCGCCGAGCTGCGTCTCGGCCTCACCGGGCCGGGTGCCGACCCCGACGCGAGATCGGCGCCGGCGTCGTCTCCGAGCGGTCCGAGCCAGCTCTCGGGCGATACCTCAGACTAGGGCCTTCAAGGCCCCGGTGGCGTCATCTCGGCCACCCCTGCGAGGCCCAGCGCGACCACCAACAGCTCGGTGAGCATGCGGGCCGTCGCCCCCCACACGTTCTCGTCGGCGACGTCGTAGAAGTACACGGAATAGTCGGCGCCCTGCCTCCGACCCTCGAGCGCCGGGATGCGCCAGCGCTCCTCGGTGAAGGCCCCCTCCGCGGCGAGCTCGGCGAGGGAGACATCGAACACCCGGGCCACCTCGTGCGGGTTGGCCTCGAGGTCGGGGCGCCCGGGGAGCAGCCCCACGACGGGGAGGATGAGCGAGCGCGACGAGTACGTCGTCACCGGATGGAGCCAACCCAGGGGCTCGAGGTCCTCGGGGTCCATCCCGACCTCCTCGCCCGCCTCCCGGCCGGCGGCCTCCCAGACGCCCTCGCCGGGTTCCATCCGGCCGCCGGGGAAGCTGATCTGCCCGCTGTGCTCACGCAGCGCCGTCGAGCGGCGGGTGAGGACCACCCGGGTCTCGCCGTCCTCCTCGAAGAGTGCCACCAGCACGGCCGACGGCAGGGCGGCCTGCGCGTTCCAGGCCTCGACGAGCACGGCGCCCGGCTCGCCCGTCCACCTCTCGATGGCCGGGGGGGCGCCACCCTGGCCGGCGCTCTCGAGCCGCCCGCGCACCAGCGAGGCGTCGAGGCCCCGGCGGGCGTCCGGCTCGAGTCGATCCCACGGGGCGGGCGCCCCCGGCCGCGCCCCTGCGGGGCGCGGCACGGAAGCGCTCACCAGCCGAGGGTTGTCACATCATGCCGCCCATGCCGCCCATGCCACCCATGCCGGCGGCGGCCGCGGCGGCGGCTGCGGGGTCGGGCTTCTCGGGCTTGTCGGCCACGAGCGCCTCGGTGGTCAGCAGCAACGCGGCGATCGACGCCGCGTTCTGCAGGGCGGACCGGGTCACCTTGGCCGGGTCGATGACGCCGGCCTTGACCAGGTCCTCCAGCTCGCCCGTGATGGCGTTGAGCCCCGTCGACCCTTCGGCCTGCTCGACCTGGCGCACCAGGACGGCGCCCTCCAGGCCGGCGTTGAAGGCGATCCAGCGCAGCGGCTCCTCGAGCGCCCGGCTCACGATCCGTGCGCCGGTCGACTCGTCGCCGTCCAGGCTGGTGATGACCTTCTCGATGGCCGGCCGGCTCCGCACGAGGGCCGTCCCGCCCCCGGCGACGATGCCCTCCTCGATGGCCGCCCGGGTGGCGGAGAGGGCGTCCTCGATGCGGTGCTTCTTCTCCTTCAGCTCGACCTCGGTGGCCGCACCGACCTTGACCACGGCCACGCCGCCGGCCAGCTTGGCCAGGCGCTCCTGGAGCTTCTCGCGGTCCCAGTCCGAGTCGGTGTCCTCGATCTCGCGGCGGATCTGGGCGATCCTCCCCTTGACCTCGGCCTCGGCCCCGGCACCCTCGACGATGGTCGTGTCGTCCTTGGTGACGATGATCCGGCGGGCGTGCCCGAGCAGGTCGACGGTGGCGTTCTCCAGCTTCAGGCCCACCTCTTCGGTGATGACCTGACCGCCGGTCAGGACCGCCATGTCCTGCAGCATCGCCTTGCGGCGATCGCCGAACCCCGGAGCCTTGACCGCAACGGAGGTGAAGGTGCCCCGGATCTTGTTGACCACGAGCGTCGCCAGTGCCTCGCCCTCGACGTCCTCGGCCACGATGAGCAGCGGGCGCCCGGTCTGCATGACCTTCTCGAGCACGGGGACGAGGTCGTGGACGGCCGAGATCTTCTGGTTGGCGAAGAGGATCGTCGGCTCGTCGAGCACCGCCTCCTGGCGCTCGGGGTCGGTCACGAAGTAGGGCGAGAGGAAGCCCTTGTCGAACTGCATGCCCTCGGTGAAGTCGAGCTCCAGGCCAAAGGTGTTGGACTCCTCGACGGTGACGGTCCCGTCCTTGCCGACCCGGTCGATCGCGTCGGCGAGGACGTCGCCGATGGCGCTGTCACCGGCCGAGATGGAAGCCACCTGGGCGATCTCGTTCTTGGAGTCGATCTCCTTGGCCTGCGCGGCGATGGCCTCGACGGTGGCGCTCACCGCTCGGTCGATGCCGCGCTTGAGCGCGGTCGGGTTGGCACCGGCCGCCACGTTGCGGAGACCCTCGCTGATGAGGGCCTGGGCCAGCACGGTGGCGGTGGTCGTCCCGTCCCCGGCCACGTCGTTGGTCTTGGTGGCCACCTCCTTGACGAGCTGCGCGCCCATGTTCTCGAAGGGGTCCTCCAGCTCGACCTCACGGGCGATGGAGACGCCGTCGTTGGTGATGGTGGGGGCACCGAACTTCTTCTCGATGACCACGTTGCGGCCCTTCGGGCCGAGCGTGACCTTCACGGTGTTGGCCAGCCGGTCCACGCCGGCCTCGAGCCCGCGCCGGGCGGCCTCGTCGTACTTGAGGATCTTTGCCATGAGCCTGCTTGCTCTCCTGTCTCGGCGTTTGCCGTCGTGCTTCTCGTCGCGTTCGCGTTGGCGAGGCGCGCTCTTCTCGGGATCACTCGGGGGCGCCGGTGACGACCGACGCCGTCCGTGGCTGCCGCGCGACCACTGGGGCGACCCGAAGGTTGGCCCCGCCCGCCCGGCCGGATCGGCCGGATCGGCCGGGCCGAGGCCGAAGGAGCTACTTGTCGACCTTGGCCAGGACGTCGCGGCCGGAGAGGATCAGCAGGTCCTCGCCCTCCACGGTGATCTCGGTGCCCCCGTACTTCGAGTAGACGACGGTGTCGCCGACCTTGACCTCGAGGGGGACCAGCTCGCCGGTGTTCTCCGCACGCCGGCCGGGGCCGACCGCGAGCACCTCGCCCTGCTGGGGCTTCTCCTTGGCGGTGTCGGGGATGACGAGCCCGGACGCGGTGGTCTCCTCGGACTCGCCTGGCCGGACCACGATCCGGTCGTCGAGGGGGTGCAACTTCATCGGTGCGCGCCTCCTTGGCATTCGTTAGCACTCAAACCTTGCGAGTGCCAAGATAGTGGTTCCGCGGCGGGTCGGCAACAGGGGGCCCCGGGGCCCGTTCGGCCCCTCGTGCCCCCTCAGTCGCCGCGTGAGGCACGGGCGACCAGGGAGAGCCCCGGATCCACCCCGAACCCCCATGACCGGCCCTCGTCTCGGGGTCCCGGCCCGTCCGCAGCGCCCGCCGGCCTCGGATGGCGCAGGTGCCACCACCCGGCGGCCGCCACCATGGCGGCGTTGTCGGTGCACATGGCCCGGCTCGGGACGTAGGCGGTGACGCCGTCGGCGACGCACGCCTCCTCGGTACGTCGACGGAGGAGCGAGTTGGCAGCCACCCCGCCCGCCAGGCAGAGACCCCGGGCCCGGTACTCGGACACCGCCCGGCGGGCCTTGCGCAGCAGCACGTCGACCACGGCCTCCTGGAACGACGCGGCGACGTCCTCCGTCTTGGCCTCGGGGCGGGCCTCGACGGTTCGCACCACGGCCGTCTTCAGTCCCGAGAACGAGAAGTCGTAGCCCTGGTCGCGCAGGGCCCGGGGGAAGTCGAAGGCCCTGGGGTCACCATCGCCTGCCGCCCGGTCGATGGCCGGTCCCCCGGGGTAGGCGAGCCCGAGGTAACGCGCCACCTTGTCGTAGGCCTCGCCGGCCGCGTCGTCAAGGGTCTCGCCGAGCACCCGGTAGCGGCCGAGCTCCTCCAGCAGGACGAGGAGCGTGTGGCCGCCGGAGACGAGGAGCACCACGACGGGCCCCTCCAGATCCGGATGCTCGAGGCTGCTCGCGAAGAGGTGGGCCTCGAGATGGTTGACGCCGATCAGGGGCAGGCCCCACCCCATGGCCAGTCCCTTGGCGGTGCTCACCCCGACGAGGAGGCTCCCTACCAACCCGGGACCACGGGTGACGGCGATGGCGTCCACGGCGGGACGCTCCCGGAGACCGTCCGATCCGTCGACCCCAGACCCGTCCCCACGGGCATCCGCGACACCGGCCTCCTGCAGGGCCCGGGCCACCACGGGTCCCACGCGCTCGAGGTGGGCCCGACCGGCGAGCTCGGGGACGACCCCGCCGAAGGGCGCATGCAGGGGCACCTGGCTGGACACCACCGAGGACAGCACCCGGCGGCCGTCCTCCACCACGGCCGCCGCGGTCTCGTCGCAGGACGTCTCGATCCCGAGAACCCTCACCGGCGGCGCCTCACCCGGTGGCCACTCATCCGGTGGCCACTCATCCGGTGGCCACTCATCCGGTGGCCACTCATCCGGTGGCCACTCATCCGGTTGATGGTAAGCGGCCCTGGATCCGTTCCAACCGCCGGGCGTAGCGGTCGGAGGACAGGTCGTGCACCATCATCACGATGGCGTCCTCGCCGGTCGCCGGGTAGTAGTTCTTGCGGATGCCGATCGGCGCCAGCCCGAAGCGGCGATAGAGCGCCTGGGCCCGCTCGTTGCCCGCCGCCACCTCGAGCGACAGCGAATCCGCCCCCTGCTCGAGGGAGATGCGCATCACCTCGAGCATGAGTGCGGTGCCGAGCCCGTGGCCCTGGCGGCCCGGGGCCACCGCGATCGTGGTGATGTGCGCCTCCTCGTCGACGAACATCACGCCGAAGTAGCCCACGACCTCCCTGCCGATGCGCGCGACCCGGTAGGCACGCCCGCGCCGCAGGGCGAGCTCCGAGGCGAAGACCTGCGCGCTCCAGGGCTCAGGGAAGGCCTGGCGCTCGATGCGCAGCACGTCTCCCAGGTCACGCCGACGGAGCTTGCTGAACCGCAGCGGATCGTTCACACCCGGCTCCTTCGCACCCAGCCGACCTTCACGTCGGGCGCCCTCAGGTACTCGGGCTGGGCCGGCACGCCCGGCTCGGGCAGTCCGTCCCTCAGCACGTGCCGGGAGGCGAGGGAGGCGAGCACCGGCGGGGAGGGGAAGGCCGCGGACGGGCCGGCCACGCGGACGCCCGGCATCTCGCCGATCTGCCCGGCGTAGCGGAGGGCGCCGTCGCCCACGGCCAGGACCTCGCCCGCCCCGGCCTCGTCCGTCAGCAACGCCGGCAGGTCGTCGGGGCGGCACCGGCCCGGGACCCCGAGCCGGCGCACCGAGCCGTCGCCAGACACGGTGAATCGCGCCACGAACACCTGGCCCCGGCGGGCGTCGACCACCGAGGCCAGCTCGCCGCGCCAGCCCCCCTCCGCGGCCCCCTCCGCCAGCAGCTCGAGGCTGCCGACGCCGAGCACGCCGATGCCGAGGGAGGTGCCGAGCGCGTTGGCCATGGCCAACCCGACCCGCAGGCCGGTGAAGAGGCCCGGGCCGACGTCGACGGCGATCGCGTCGAGCTCCGACAGCTCGACGCCGGAGTGCCGGCAGACGTCGTGCACCATCGGCGCCAGGGACTCGGCGTGCCGGCGACGCCCGAGCGACCAGCAGGCGGCGGTCGCGGTGGCGTCGACCGCGACCGCCGTTCCCACCAGGTCGGTGGCCGTCTCCACGGCCAGGAGACGCACCGCTCAGGTCCGCTGCAGGGCGGCCGCGAGGTCGGCCACCTCGCCCGCCCGTTCCTGCCAGCGAGGTCCCACGGCTCGCAGGGCGATCGTCCGGCCCTCGTCCTCGGAGACGCCGGTGGGGATGCCGCCCTCGGAAGTTGGGCCTGCTTCGCCCGGGACGGCGGCGCCCGCACCTTCGCGCTCGAGCTCGACGACGAGGGCGTCGGAGCCGAGCAGGGGGGCCGCCCGCTCGCCCCACTCCACCGCCGCCACCGCGCCGTCCTCGACCAACTCGTCGAGGGCCAGGTCCTCGATCTCCGCCAGATCCTCGAGCCGGTAGACGTCGGCGTGGAGGAGCGCGACGATGCCCTCGGAGCGGCCGGTCCGGTAGTGCCGCACCAGGGTGAAGGTCGGGCTGGTGACGCGCTCGCGCACCCCGAGACCGGCGGCCAGGCCCTGGGCGAAGGTGGTCTTGCCGGCGCCCAGGCCACCGACGAGGAGGAGCACGTCGCCCGGGCGACACACGCCCGCCAGGCCCGCGGCGAGCCGCTTCGTGTCCACGGCGGAGCGGGAGCGGACCACCCCGACCGGCTCCTCGGCGCTCACCGGGGCCCGCGCAGGAGCCGCTTGGCCCGCACGAGGTCGGCGCGCATCTCGGCGAGCACCACGCCGCCGGAGCGCAGCGCAGCGGCCGGGTGGTAGGTGGGCACGAGGTGTCCCGTCCGGAACGGGTAGGACCTGCCCCGCAGGGAGCGAATTCCCTGGGTCGTCTGCAGCAATTCGGCGCGCCCGCGAAGTTGCCGAGGGTGACCACGACGCGGGGGGAGATCAGCTCGACCTGCTGCTCGAGGTAGGGCCAGCAGGCCTCGATCTCGTCGGGGCGGGGGTCACGGTTGTCCGGCGGGCGGCACTTGACGACGTTCGCGATGTAGCAGGCGGAGCGCTCCATGCCGAGCTCCTCGTCCATGAGCCGATCGAGCAACCGGCCCGACCGGCCGACGAAGGGCTCTCCCGCCAGGTCCTCGTCCCGTCCCGGACCCTCGCCGACGAACATCAGGTCGGCCCTCGGGTCGCCGACCCCGAAGACCACCTGGGTCCGGCGCTCGGCCAGCCGGCAGCGGGTGCACGTGGAGGCCTCGACGCGCACCTCGTCGAGGAGGTCCAGGGACCCGTCCGCGGCCACCGGGAGAATCGTACCTGCGGGCAGTCAGGCGGTGGCCGGCACGGATGCGCCCGCCAGGTCCGCGAGCAGCTGGTTCAGCTCCTGGGCTCGCTCGAGCATGAGCATGTGCCCGGCGCCGGGCAGCCTGACGAGCTCGGAGCCCCCGATCGAGCGCTGCAGGAGCCGCGCAGAGCGGACCGGGGTGAGCACGTCCCGGCTTCCGACGACGATGGTGCTCGGGAGCGAGACGGCCCCGAGGTCGCGGCGCACGTCGAAGCCCACGATGGTCGCGTAGAGCTCGGCGAGGGTCTCCTCGGGGGTCGCCACGAACAGCGACCGGGTGAGCTCGACGTGCTCGGGACGGGGGTGCTGCCCGAAGGCCAGGCGGGCCGCCCAGGCCCCGATGTCGCCGCCGGGCCGCACGCTCAGTCCCATCCGGTTGGACGTCCGCAACGTCCGGCGGGTGAGCGCCGCCAGTCGCTCGGCCCTCCAGGCGTGCCCGGGGCCGGTGACGAGGGGACCGGCCTGGGTGGCGACCAGGGCCAGGGCCCCCACGTGGGCGGACAGTTCGCCGGGCCGGCGGCAGGCCAGGCGGAGGGAGACCATCCCGCCCATCGAGTGCCCCGCGAGCACGCCCCCCCGGACGTCGAGGGCGCGCAGGACCGCGAGCACGTCGTCGCCGAGCCGGTCCATCGAGTACCCGCCGAGGCCGGGCAGCGACTGGCCGTGGCCCCTCACGTCCATCGCGACGACCCGGTGCGACACCGAGAGCTGCCGGAGCTGGTAGGCCCACACGGCCGCCGAGAGCCCGACCCCGTGCACGAGCACGAGCGGGGGGCCCGACCCGCGCTCGACCACGTGCATCCGGCCGCCGTCGTCGGTGCGGACGAAGTGGTGCTCCAGGTCCCCGGGCACGGAGAGGCCGGCCGCCACCAGCTGCTCCTCGTCGGCCCGCCACCGTCTGCCGCCCGCCCGATAGACCGCGTACCCGGTCGCCCCGGCGGCGACAGCCACGACGGGCGCCGTCACGGCGATCCATCGCTTGCGCATGCACGGCCATCGTAGGGGCGGCCCCGCGGGACCGAGCCTGACCCCGCCGCCTCAGCGCAGGCGGGCCTCTTGCATCCAGCGCCCCATCCGCTGCCGGGTCCCGGCCGACTCGTCCGGGCCGTCTTCCTCGAGCTCGTCCTCGGGCTCCGCCCCGACCACCCGGCGGGGCACCCGGGACCCGATGGCCGTCAGGACCTCGTAGCTGATCGTGCCGGTGCGAGCGGCCCACTCGTCCGCCGTGATCTCCTCGGCGCCCTGGCGGCCGATCAGCACGACCTCGTCGCCGACCGACACCTGGGCGTCCTCGCCGCAGTCGACCACGATCTGGTCCATCGTCACCATTCCGGCCAGCGGCCGGCGCCTGCCCCCGATCAGCACCTCGGCCCCGCCGGCGAACAGGGCGCGGGCGACGCCGTCGGCGTACCCCAGGGGCACGGTGGCGACGAGGGAGCGAGCAGGCAACGGCCGGAGCCGCCCGTAGGAGGGCCGCTCGCCGGCCGCCAGCTCGCGCACGGCGGACACCCTCGCCTTGAGCGAGAGCACCGGCCGGAGCGTCGCCCCGGGCGCCTGCCGCTCCAGGGCCTCTCGGACCCACTCCGACGGCGGGTAGCCGTACAGGGCGAGGCCGCAGCGCGCCATCTGGTAGCGCGCCGAGGGCACGGCGATGGCGCCGGCGCTGTTCGCGACGTGCGACATCCTCGGCTCGAGGCCCCGCTGGGACAGGCGGCGGCGCACGTCCTCGAACCGCCGGAGCTGCTCGGCCGTGAAGGCCCGGTCGTCGGGGGACGCGCCGTCGGCCACCGCCAGATGGGTCCACAGTCCCGCCGCCACGAGCGACGGCGATCCGGCCGCCACGAGCTCGCAGACCCCCGCCACCTCCTCGGGTGAGGCCCCCTGCCGGTGCATCCCGGTGTCGACCTTGACGTGCACGGGGACGCGCCGTCCGAGCGCGCGGGCCGCGTCGAGCAGGCGCTGCACCGCCCCCACGCTGCACACGGTCGGTTCCAGCCCGAGCTCGACCACCTCGGGCTCGGAGCCGGGCGGCGGCTCCGACAAAAGGAGCACGGGATCGGAGAACTGGGCGTCGCGCAGCCGGACGCCCTCCTCGACCAGCGCCACGGCCACGCCGACGGCCCCCGCGGCCGTCGCCGCCCCTGCGACGACCTTGGCGCCGTGCCCGTAGCCGTCGGCCTTCACCACGGCGCACAGGGTGCTCGGCGCGACCAGGGCGGCGAGCGTCGCCGCGTTGTGGCGGAGCGCGACCGCGTCGACCTCCGCCCAGGCGGGCCTCGGGTGCCGGCGTTCGAAGGCGTCCCCGGGATCGGGCCCACCGCTCTTGCGATCGTTCCAGTCCCGGACCATCAGATCTCCGAGAGCCAGCGGGCCACGAGGCCCGGAAGGTCGCCCGCACCGAGACCCTCGGCGTGCCCGAGGGAAGCGGCGCGGCCGTGCACGTGTGCGCCGAGCGCGGCGGCGACCGGGGGCTCGAGGCCCCGCGCCAGCAGGGCGCCGATGACGCCGCTCAGGACGTCCCCCGTCCCGGCGGTCGCCAGCCGCGCCGAACCGGCGGCGGCGAGCAGCACCCTCGTTCGACCCGGCACCGGGCCCGCCACCGCGGTCACCGACCCCTTGACCAGCGCCGTCGCCCCGACCCGGTCGGCCAGTCGCTCGGCCGCGCCGATACGGTCGGGGCCGGCCGGCGAGCCCAGGAGCCGCTGATACTCGCCGTCGTGGGGCGTGAGCACCAACCGATCGTCGCGCTCCCGCACGGGCCACGCCGAACCACTCAGGGCGAAGAGGGCGTCGGCGTCCACCACCGTGGGCACGGTCGCACGCGCCACCAGCTTGCGGATCTCGGCCTGGGTCGCCTCGTCCCGCCCGAGCCCCGGCCCCACCACCAGGGCCCGGCACCGATCGATCTGGTCGAGCACCCGCTCCGCCCACCCCTGCAGGGGGAGAGCGAGGCGCACCGCCTCGATGGGCCACGGTCCGGGCAATCCCCCCTCGCTGCCCGGGACGGCGAGGCGCACCATGCCCGCCCCCGCCCGGGTGGCCCCGCTCGCGCAGAGGGCGGCGGCACCCTCCATCCCCGGCGAGCCGGCCACGACCGCCAACGCCGTCATCCACTTGTGGGCCTGCGGGGGCCGCCGCGGCAGCAGGGCGCGCACGTCGCGGTCCTCGACAAGGGCGGCCGATGCGTCCCCGGGCGCCACGCCGATGTCGGCGACCTCCACCTCGCCGGCGAGCCGCCGGCCCTCGCCCAGCAGCAGGCCGCGCTTCCAGGCCGCGAAGGTCACCGTGCGGTCGGCCGGCACCGGGCGGCCCGGAGCCTCCCCGGTGTCCCCGGCCACGCCGGAGGGGATGTCGACGGCCAGCACGGGTGCCCCGGCCGGCACGGCGGGCGCGTCGTAGCTCCCCCGAAACCCCGTCCCGAGCACCGCGTCGACCACGAGGTCGCAGCCTCCGGCGGGCACGTCCTCGCCCGGCGCGGCGATGGCCACGAGGGCCCCGCGCGCCGACAGGCGGGCGGCGGCCACCCGGCCGTCGGCGCCGTTGTTGCCCTTGCCTGCGAGCACGAGGACCCGGCGCCCGTAGGCGCCGCCCAGCATCCGCATCGCGGCGTGCGCCGTCGCCGTGCCCGCCCGGTCGACGAGGGCGGACTCCGGCACGTGGCGGATGGTGGCCGCGTCTGCCGCCCGCATCTCCTCGACGGTCAGGACGGGGAGCATCGGCGTCCTAGTCCTCCGGGCGTTGCTGCACCCCGGAGACCACCTCGGCCAGATGGTCGGCCGCCGACGTGGCGTCCTCCTCGAGCACCGCCTCCACCATGATCCGCACGAGCGGCTCGGTACCGCTCGCCCGGACAAGGACCCGGCCCTTCTCGCCGAGCCGCTCTGCGACCTCGGCCACCGCCCGACGGACCGGCTCGGCCTCCACCAGGCTCGCCGGGTCGGCCGCCGCGACGTTGACCAGTACCTGGGGCACGCGCTCGATCAGGCCGTCCACCAGCTCGGCGAGGGAGCGCTGCTGGCGGACGACGAGGTCGGCCAGGACGACGGCCGTCAGGATGCCGTCGCCCGTCGTGGCGCGGTCCCGAAAGACGATGTGCCCCGACTGCTCCCCGCCGAGCGACCATCCGCCGGAATCGAGCGCAGCCAGCACGTTGCGGTCCCCGACGGGGGTCTCCACGACCTCGATCCCCTTGGCGGCCAGGGCGAGGCGGAGCCCGAGGTTGGACATGACGGTGACCACGACGGCGTCGCCGGTGAGCTCGTCCCGGGACCGGAGGTCCTCCGCGAAGAGCGCCAGGAGCTGGTCGCCGTCGACCACGGTCCCGCCGTCGTCGACCGCCACCAGCCGGTCGGCATCGCCGTCGAAGGCGAGCCCGAGGTGCGCGCCCTCCTCCACCACCAGGCGCTGGAGGTCACCGGGGTCGGTGGACCCGCAGTGCTCGTTGATGTTGACGCCGTCGGGCTCGCAGTTGAGCGCGTGCACGGTGGCGCCGAGGGCGCCGAAGACCTCCGGTGCCACGACGCTGGCGGCGCCGTTCGCCCCGTCGAGTACCACCCTCAGCCCCTCGAGGCGGCGCCCGGAGATGGTGCTGCGGAGGTGGTGGCGGTACTCGCCGGAGACCGCCGGGTCGGTGACGATCCCGCCGAGCCCCTGGCCCACCGGCCGGCGGGGCGGGCGGTCGGGGTCGGCGATCAGGGCGTCGAGCTCCCGCCCGAGCGCCGCCTCCGTGTCCACCGGGAGCTTGGTGCCCCCGACGTCGAAGAGCTTGATCCCGTTGTCGGCGTAGGGGTTGTGCGAGGCGGACAGGACCGCCCCCGGAGCCTGGCGCTGCTCGGCCAGGAAGGCGATGCCGGGCGTCGGCAGGACCCCCACGTCCAGCACGTCGGCTCCCTCCGAGGCCATGCCGGCGGACAGGGCCGCCTGCAGCAGGGGGCCCGACCTGCGGGTGTCGCGACCGACGAGGAAGAGGGGCGCCGGGATGATCCGCGCTGCGGCCCGACCGACGGCGAGCGCGAGCTCGGGGGTCAGCTCGACGTTGGCGACCCCACGGAGACCGTCGGTGCCGAAGGGGGGTCGAACCACTACCGCTTGGAGTACTGCGGCGCCTTGCGGGCCTTCTTCAGCCCGTACTTCTTGCTCTCCTTGATCCGGGCATCACGGGTGAGGAGCCCGGAACGCTTGAGAACCGGGCGCAGCTCCGGATCGAGCTCGCAGAGGCTCCGGGCGATGCCGAGGCGCAGCGCCCCGGCCTGGCCCGACGTACCACCGCCGTCGATGGTCGCGTCGATGTCGTAGGCCTCGAGATTGTTGGTCACCCGGAGCGGCTCGGTCGCCAGCATCCGGTGGGTAGCCGAGGGGAAGTACGACTCGATGCTCCGCCGATTGACGGTGATGGTCCCCTGTCCGGGACGGAACCGGACGCGGGCGACGGCCTCCTTGCGGCGGCCGGTGTTCTGGCACAGGGGTGCGGGCATGGTCCAACTCCTCTTTCGAACGCTCAGGAGGCCCTGCGGGCCGCCGGCAGCTCCAGGGGCTCCGGGGACTGTGCGGCGTGGGGGTGGTCCTCCCCCGCGTAGACCTTGAGCTTGGTCAGCATCTGGCGGCCCAGGCGGGTCTTGGGCAGCATCCCGCGCACCGCCTGGCGCACGACCTCCTCGGGTCGCTCCTCGAGCAGCTGCTCGTAGGTTCGCTCGGAGAGCCCGCCGGGATAGCCGCTGTGGCGGTAGGCGACGGTGCGGCGAGCCTTGCCGGCGGTCATCACGACCTTGGCCGCGTTGACGATGATGACGTGGTCGCCGGTGTCGATGTAGGGGGCCACGTAGGGGCGGTGCTTGCCCCGCAGGATACGTGCGACCTCGCTCGCCAGGCGCCCGAGGACCAGGCCGTCGGCGTCGACGACGTGCCAGGCACGCTCGATGTCTTTGGGCTTTGGTGCGTACGTGCGCACGAATGACGCTCCTTGTGAGATCTTCTCGAAGTCCCGGGTGATCGACTGCCGGCGGCAGACGCGCTCGGCGGGTTCACGGAGTCAGGACCGGCCCACCACCATAGCCTCGCCCTGGGGATATCGCACGGCCACCAGGCAGAGCCCGCAGGCCGGTGCCGGCCGGGGGGCGCCGGCCCGCTCCCCGCTGCGGAGCCGGGCCACCACGCCGGCCGCCCTCTCCCGTCCCCGCCCGACCTCCACGAGGACCGCCACCAGGGACCGGACCATCTGGTGGCAGAAGGCGTCGGCCTCGACGTCGAATCGCAGCAGGCGGCCCTGGTCCGAAGGGACCTCGTCGCCGCCCTCGGCACCCACGGGCGGGGGCAGCTCGTGCCACGAGGTGCGCCGCACCCGTCGGAGGATCGGCTGGTCGGCGGGGGTGCCAGGTGGGCGCCGACAGAACCCCCGGAAGTCGTGCTCCCCCTCCACCGCGTCAGAGGCACCCCGCATGGCGGCCAGGTCGAGGGGCTCGGGCACGTGCCAGACCAGCGGGTCGAGCAGGGGGTCGGGAGACGGCGAGTTCCACACCAGGTAGCGGTACCGGCGGGCGACGGCCGAGCGGCGGGCATCGAAGCCAGGGGCCGCCGGCTCGGCGGCACGGACGACCACGTCGGGCGCGATCTGGCGGTTGACGGCCCCGACCAGGTCCGGGCCCGTCATCTCCCACTCGAGGCCCCGGCGGCGTAGCACCGGCAGGGGCGAGGGGAGGTCGACGTGCACCACCTGGCCCCGTGCGTGGACCCCGGCGTCCGTCCTCCCGGCGCACGTGAGGGCGGGGGCCTCGGGCATCCGTGTCGCCCTCTTGAGGGCCGCCGCGAGCTCGCCCGCCACCGTCGGCACGCCGTCCTGCTCGGCGAAGCCGCGAAAGCGCCGCCCGTTGTACGCCACGAGGAGGCGCCACCGGCGGAGGGCCGGGAGATCGGCCGGGCTGGCCGGCTCTCCTGGGCGCGGCGTTTGGGCCGGGCGGGACGTCTGGACCGGGTCCTGCGCCACCGGACCCTCGCCCGGGGGAGCCCCTCCGCTCAGACCAGCTCGATCCGCGCCATGGGGGCGTTGTCCCCCGGGCGCGGTCCCAGCTTGAGGATCCGGGTGTAGCCGCCGGGCCGCTCCGCGTAACGGGGAGCGATCTCGTCGAACAGCTTCTTGGCCATGTCCTTGTCCCGGATGAGCGCCACCACCTGGCGGTGCTGGTGCATGCCCCCCTTGCGGGCGGCCGTGATGCACTTCTCCATCACCGGGCGCATGGTCTTGGCCTTGGTCTCCGTGGTCACCAGCGACTCGGCAGCGATCAGGGAGGCCACCAGGTTGCCCAGCATGGCGCGCTGGTGGGCGGCGTCCGAGCCCAGCCGGTGGCCCTTCTTTGGAGTGCCGAGCATCAGCTCGAGCGGAGCGCGAGGCCGCGCTCGTCGAGACGCTGGAGGACCTCGTCGAGCGACTTCTGGCCGAAGTTGGTGATGCTCAGCAGGTCGTCCACGCTGCGCTGCAGGAGCTCGCCCACCGTGTTGATCTGGGCGCGCTTCAGGCAGTTGCGGGGGCGCTCCGAGAGGTCGAGGTCCTCGATGCGCAGGTCGAGGTCGGGCGAGCCACCCGCGCCGCTGCCGGCCTCACCGAGCTCGAGCCCCTGGGGGGCCTCCTCGAGATCGGCGACCAGCCCGACCAGCGCCCGCAGGGTGTCCCCGGCCGAGGCCAGGGCCTCCCTCGGGCGCAGGGTCCCGTCGGTCTCGATGTCGAGGACCAGCCGGTCGAAGTCCGTCGACTGCTCGACCCGGACCGGCTCGATGTCGTACGTCACCCGGCGCACCGGCGAGAAGATCGCATCGATCGGGATCACGCCGATCGCCGTGGTCCGCTTGTTGCGCTCGGCCGAGACGTAGCCCCGCCCGCGCTCCGCGGTCACGTCGACCGCCAGGCGGCCCTTTGCGTTGATGGTCGCCAGCCGTAGGGCCGGGTTGAGGATCTCGACCCCCGCAGGCGTGCTGAAGTCGCCGGCCAGCGCCTCGCCCGGGCCACGCTTGTCGAGGCGCAGGGTCGCCGGCTCGTCGCTGTCCATCCGGATCAGGAGGTCCTTCAGGTTGAGGATGATCTCGGTGACGTCCTCCTTGACGCCGGGCAGGGTGGTGAACTCGTGGAGCGCCTCGTCGAAGCGCACCTGGGTCACGGCCGCCCCGGGGACGGAGGAGAGCAGGGTACGGCGGAGGGAGTTGCCGAGGGTGTGGCCGAAGCCCGGGTCGAGCGGGCCGACCGCAAACCGCTGGCGGTGGTCCTGCTCCTCGTCGATCGCCTCGACGGTCGGACGTTGGATGATGAGCATCGTTCGCTGGCTCCTCGATCGATTACTTGGAATAGAGCTCGACGATGAGCTGCTCTTGCAGCGGCTCGTCGATGTGCTCGCGAAGCGGCGGGTTGAGGACCTCCACCGCGAACCCCCCGTCGTCGGTCTGCAGCCACGGGGGAAGCTGCCGCTCCAGGGTGTCCATGTTGCGACGGACCGGGAACATGGTCCGGGCGTTGGTGCGCAGGGAGATCTTCTCGCCCCCCTTGACCCGGTAGCTCGGGATCGTCACGCGCTTGCCGTCGACGAGGACGTGACCGTGGCGCACGAACTGGCGGGCTTGGGACCGGCTGGCGCCCCACCCGGCGCGGAACACCACGTTGTCCAGCCGCTGCTCGAGCATGCGGAGGAGGTTCTCTCCCGTGATGCCGGGCTGGCGGTTGGCCTCCTCGTAGAGGTTGCGGAACTGCCGCTCGAGCACGCCGTAGATGCGGCGGGCCTTCTGCTTCTCCCGCAGCTGGGTCAGGTACTCGGAGCCCTGGCGCATCCGGTCACGCCCGTGCTCGCCGGGGGGGTAGGCCCGGCTGTGGCGGTCGGTGACCGCCTCGGAGACGGGGCACTTGAGCGAGTAGCAGCGCTCCCCCTTCAAGAACAACTTGGTCCGCTCCCGCCGGCAGAGCCGGCAGACGGGTCCGGTGTATCGAGCCACGCCTTGTTCCTCCTCAGACCCGGCGGCGCTTCTTGGGGCGGCAGCCGTTGTGCGGGATCGGGGTCACGTCCTTGATCCCGACGACTTCGATGCCCACCGCCGCCAGGGAGCGGATGGCCGTCTCCCGGCCCGAGCCCGGACCACGCACCAGGACGTCGACCTTGCGGACGCCGTGCTCCATCGCCCGGCGGGCGCACGCCTCCGCGGCCAGCTGGGCGGCGAACGGCGTCGACTTGCGGGAGCCCTTGAAGCCCACGTTCCCGGCCGAGGCCCAGGCGAGCACGTTGCCCTCGGGGTCGGCGATGGAGACGATCGTGTTGTTGAACGAGCTCTTGATGTGCGCCACGCCGTAGGCGACGTTCTTGCGCTCCCGCCGGCGGGTGCGGCGACCCTGCTGCTTGGTGGGCTTGGGCATCTACTTGCGAACCTTCTTCTTGCCGGCGACGGTCTTCTTGGGGCCCTTGCGGGTCCTCGCGTTGGTGTGCGTCCTCTGGCCGTGCACCGGCAGCCCCCGGCGATGGCGGAGGCCCTGGTAGCAGTTGATCTCCATCTTGCGCTTGATGTCCTGGGAGACGTCCCGGCGCAGGTCTCCCTCGACCTCGAGGGAGTTGTCGATGTAGTTCCGCAGGCGGGTGACCTCCTCGTCGGTCAGGTCCCGCACCCGGGTGTCACTGCCGACGTCGGTGGCCTCACAGATCTGTCGGGCGGTGGTGCGCCCCACGCCGTAGATGTAGGTCAACGACACCTCGAGGCGCTTCTCCCGAGGGATGTCCACTCCTGCGATTCGAGCCATTAGCTCCCCTGTTCCCCTGGATGCTCTCTCAACCCTGGCGCTGCTTGTGGCGGGGGTTGCTGCAGATGATGACGACCCGACCGCGACGGCGGACGACCTTGCACTTCTCGCAGATCGGCTTGACGCTGGGTCTGACCTTCATCGCTGCACGTCCTTGCTCGTACTCACTTGCTCGTACTCACTTGCTCGTACTCACTCACTTGTACCGGTAGGTGATCCGCCCTCGGGTGAGGTCGTAGGGCGTGATCTCGACTTGCACCTTGTCACCAGGCAAGATACGGATTCGGTGCATGCGCATCTTGCCCGAGCTGTGCGCCAGCACCTGGTGGCGGTTCTCGAGCTCGACGCGGAACATGGCGTTGGGGAGGGACTCGACCACCGTGCCCTCCAGCACGATCGCATCTTCCTTGGGCTTGGGCAGGTGACTTCTCCTCGGTTCGTTGACCCTTGCTGCTCCCGGCCCGGAGCGAGCCCGGGCCTCGGGACCGCCCCCCGCGGAAGGCGCGAGGCCGCATCCGCAAGAACGGGGTTCCCTGCGCCGGTGGCCTTCAGTCGGGGACGTTCGGGCCGGGGCGCGGAGCCGAACAGATAGTTTACCGCGCTCACGGGGCTCTGCCACCCCGGTCGACCCCGAGGCCTGGGCCGGAGCGGCCTAGCCCCGCGAACCGGGCCGCAACGGTGCGAAGCTCAGCCTATGCGCGTCCACCTGGTCGACGGCACCTACGAGCTGTTCCGGCACCACTTCGGCCAGCCGTCCCGCAAGGGGCCGGGCGGGACGGAGGTGGCCGCCGTCGGCGGGGTGCTGGCCTCGCTGGTCACGATGCTGGCGGAGGGGGCCACCCACCTGGGGGTGGCCACCGACCACGTGATCGAGTCCTTCCGCAACGAGCGCTGGCCGGGCTACAAGACGTCCGCCGGCGTCCCGCCCGAGCTCCTGGGCCAGTTCCCCCTCCTCGAATCCTCCCTGGTGGCGCTCGGCATCACGGTCTGGCCGATGGTGGACCTCGAGGCCGACGACGCCCTCGCCTCGGCCGCCGCGGTGGCCGACGACGATCCCGAGGTCGAGCAGGTGGTGATCTGCACCCCCGACAAGGACCTGGCCCAGGCGGTGCGGGGGCGCCGGGTCGTCCAGCTGGACCGCCGCCAGGGGCGGCTCGTCGACGAGGACGGCGTGCTCGAGCGCTACGAGGTGCTTCCCCACTCCATCCCCCACTGGTTGGCCCTGGTCGGCGACTCGGCCGACGGGTTTCCCGGCCTGGCCGGATGGGGCAAGCGTTCCGCCTCGATCGTGCTCGCCCACTACGGGACCCTGGACGCCATACCGGACCGGGTGGCCGACTGGGACCCGGAAGTGCGCAAAGCCGTCCGGGGCGCGCCCCGCCTGGCCGAGCGCCTGGCCGAGGAGCGGGCCCTGGCCGAGCTCTTCTTGGACCTGGCGACGCTCCGGGTGGACCGGAGCCTGCTCGGGTGCGCCGAGGACCTGCGCTGGAAAGGGCCGACGGCAGCCTTCGAAGAGGTGGCCGGCCTGCTCGGGGTGGCTGGGCTGGCGAGCCGTGCCCGGGGATTGGCGGACCGCCGGGCGAGCGGGCGGGCGGGGGGGCCCTGAGCCCGCTCAGGCCAGGGTCAACACCTCGGGACCGTCGTCGGTGACAGCGATCGAGTGCTCGAAGTGGGCGGAGAGCTTCCCGTCGGCCGTGACCACGCTCCACTGGTCGTCCAGCACCCGGGTCTCGGCGCTGCCCACGTTGACCATCGGCTCCACGGCAAAGACCATGCCGCGCTTCAAGGTGGGCCCGGGGCTGCCCGGCCAGTAGTTGGGGACCTGGGGCTGCTCGTGCATGGCGGTGCCGATGGCATGGCCGACGTACTCGCGCACCACCGAGTAGCCGGCCGCCTCGGCCACCTGCTGGACCGCCCGACCGACCTCGTGGAGCCGGCGTCCCGGGCGCAGCTGCTCGATCCCGGCCCACAGGCTGCGCTCGGTGACCTCGAGGAGCCGGCGGGCCTCGGCGGAGACCTCCCCGACGGCGACCGTCCGGGCGGCGTCGCCGTGGTAGCCCTCGATGATGGCCCCGCAGTCGAGGGACACGATGTCCCCGTCGGCGAGCTCGTACTCGCCGGGGATCCCGTGCACGATCATGCTGTTGGGCGACGTGCAGATCACCGCGGGAAACCCGTGGTACCCGAGGAAATTCGACGTGGCTCCCCTCCGCTCGAGCACCTCTCGGGCGAGGCGATCCAGCTCCCGGGTGGTCACCCCGGGCTTCGCGGCCTCGGCGGTGACGTCGAGCATCTCGGCTACTACCAGGCCGGCCCGGCGCATCTTGGCGATCTCCTCCGGCCGGCGCCTCACCCGACCGGCCCCCTGCGGCGGCGCTCCTCTATGGAGCGCACCATCCGGCGGGTGACCGCGTCCTGCGAGCCGACTCCGTAGACGCGCTCGAGCAGGCCTCGCTCGTGGTACCAGTCGATGAGCGGCGCCGTCTGGCGCTCGTAGAGCTCGAGACGGCGTGCGATGGCGTCCTCCTTGTCGTCCTCTCGCTGCACCACGTCGCCGCCGCACACGTCGCAGATCCACGGCGTGGTCGGAGGGGCCGCCACGGAGTAGTTGGTGCCGCAGTCGGCGCACACCCGGCGGGAGGCCAGCCGGCGGAGCACGGCCGAGGTCGGGACCTCGATGTCGATCGCGAGGTCGAGGTGCATCGGGAAGAGCAGGTCCTCGAGCATCTCGGCCTGGGCCGTCGTGCGCGGGCAGCCGTCGAGCACGAAGCCGCGACGGGTGTCGGGCTCGCTCAGCCGGCTCTCCACCATCTCCATGACGAGGGTGTCGGGGATCAGGTTGCCGCGGTCCATCTCCGCCCTGGCCCGCTCACCGAGCTCGGTCCCTGCCTTGACGGCCGCCCGCAACATGTCGCCGGTGGAGATGTGGGCCACCACGTAATGGTGGGAAAGTCGCACGCACTGCGTCCCCTTTCCGGCCCCCTGCTTGCCCAGCACCACGATTCGTACCCCGGGAACCACCAGCCCCTACTTAAGGAATCCCTCGTAATTGCGCATCATCAACTGGCTGTCGATCTGCTTCATGGTCTCCAGGGCGACCCCCACGGAGATCAGCAGGGTCGTCCCGTAGAACGGGAACCGGTTGATGTTCCACGCCGCCATGAGGACCGACGGCAGGACGGCCACCGTCGCGAGGAACAGGGACCCCGGGACCGTGAGGCGGCTCAGGATGTGCGAGAGGTAGCGCTCGGTCTGCGGGCCCGGCCGGATCGCCGGGATGAAGCCGCCCTGTTTGCGCAGGATGTCGGCCTGTTGATGGGGATCGAAGGCCACGAACACGTAGAAGAAGCAGAACAGGACGATGAGGATGAAGTACGACGTGATGTAGAAGCCGCTGGTCGGCGTGAGGTTGTGGTTGACGAAATTGCGGAAACTGGTCGAGGGGACGATGTTCGAGAGCAGCACCGGGATGTACAGGACCGAGCTCGCGAAGATGATCGGGATCACCCCGGACTGGTTGACCTTGAGCGGTATGTAGGTGGTGGTGCCCCCGGTCGTGCGGCGCCCCACCACCCGTTTGGCGAAGGTGACCGGGATCCGGCGCTGCCCCTGCTCCACGAAGACGATGGCCACGAGCAGGAGCAACGAGACCGCGATGATCACCGCGAACTTGACGTCCCCGCCCTCCTGCAGGATGGCGTTCCCTCCCGAGGGGATGCCCGCCACCACGTTGGCGAAGATCAGGATGGACATGCCCTGGCCGATGCCCCGCTGGGTGATCAGCTCGGCGAGCCACATGACGAAGGCGGTGCCCGCGGTCAGGCACAGCACCATGAACGCCCCGAGCGGCAGCGAGAAGTTGGGGATCAGGTCGATGCTCTGGCTCAGGCCGAGGAAGCTCGAGTCGTTGCCGTGGAAGACGTAGACGAGACCCGTCGACTGCATCAACGCGAGCGCGATCGTGAGATAGCGGGTGGTCTGGGTGAGCTTCTTCTGCCCGACCGCGCCCTGGTCCCTCCACTCCTCGAGCTTGGGGATCACCGTGGCGAGCAGCTGGATGATAATCGAGCTCGTGATGTAGGGCATCACGCCCAACCCGAAGATGGCGAGCCGCGTGAGGGCCCCGCCCGAGAACAGGTTGAGGAAGCCGAGCACGCCGGATGCACCCGCGGCGTGTTGCAACTGCTGCACCCGCGCGTAACTGACCCCGGGCACGGGGACGTTCGCCCCGAGCTGGTACAGGGCGACGATGGTTAAGGTGAACAGGACCTTGTTGCGCAGGTCCGGTACCCGGAAGATATTGCCGAGCCTGGAGAGCATGGTCCTTCCTCGCCGAGCCGCCCGTCCGCCGAAAGTGACTTGGGCGAGACCCTACCTGTTCATCAGGGCGTTGCCTCGTGCAGGCGGACGACCCTGAGCGTAGGGAAGGGGCAGGCGCTCGACACGGCCGCCGGCGGCGGTGATGGCCTCCTCGGCGGCGCGCGAGAAGGCGTGGGCGTGGACCTCGACGGCGCGGCGGATCTCGCCGCGGCCCAGCACCTTGACCAGGGCCCCCTTGCGGACGACGCCGGCTCGCGCCAGGGTCTCCGGCGTCACGACGTCGACGCCGAGCGCCTCGAGCACGTCCACGTTCACCGGGACGTACTCGATCCGGAACGGGTTCTTGAACCCCCGCAGCTTGGGGATCCGCTGCAAGAGGGGCAGCTGGCCGCCCTCGAAGCCGGGCTTCACGTTGTCCCGCGCGCCCTGGCCCTTGGTGCCGCGACCGGCGGTCTTCCCGCCCTTGCCGCCGGTGCCCCGACCCACCCTGCGGGCGCGGCGGTGCGAGCCGGGGGCCGGCGCGAGCTCGTGCAGCTTCACGACGTCACCTCCTCGACGCGTACGAGATGACCCACCCGGTCGAGCATCCCGCGGATCTCGGGACGATCGGGGAGGCGGTTGACCCGGCCGGGGCCACGCAGGCCCAGGGCCCGCAGCGTCCCCCGGGTCTTGGGCTTGGCGCCGATGCCGGACCGGACCTGGGTCACCTTGAGATGCGGCCCGGGTGCGACGCCGCCCTCGGCCCAGCGGGCACGTGGCTCGTGGCTCATCTCGCCTCCGTGTACATATCGATCTCGCGCCGGCGCTCCCGGTAGGCGCGCAGCACCCCCGCGGGGACGACCTCGTCGGCGTCCAGGTCGCGCAGGCGGGCCACCACGTCGGGCCGGCGCAGGTCGCGCAGCCCGGCGATGGTCGCGTGGGCGACGTTGATCGCGTTGGACGATCCGAGGGACTTGGAAAGGATGTCCCGGATGCCGGCCATCTCGAGGATGGCGCGCGCCGCCCCACCGGCGATGACGCCCGTGCCCGGGGCGGCAGGCTTCAACAGCACCCGCCCGGCACCGCTCTCGCCGAGGACGGCGTGAACGATGGTCGTGCCGGCAAGGGGCACCTCGAAGACGTTCTTCCTGGCCTCCTCGATGCCCTTCTGCACCGCCAGGCCGGCCTCCTTGGCCTTGCCGTAGCCGAGGCCCACGCGGCCGTTGCCGTCGCCCACCACCATCAACGCGGCGAACGAGAAGCGGCGCCCGCCCTGGACGACCTTGGCCACCCGGTTCACCCGGATGGTGCGCTCTTCGTACTGTGGGTCAGGCATCTCCTAGAACTCCAATCCCTCGGCGCGGGCCCCGTCGGCCACCGCCGCGACTCGGCCGTGGTACGCGTAGCCGCCCCGATCGAAGACGACGCGCCGGATCCCGGCCTCGCCGGCCCTGACGCCTACCAACCTGCCGACGGCCTCGGCGGCGGCCACGTTACCGCCGCCCGCCTGGCCGAACCGCTGGCGCAGCTCGGACTCGACGCTCGAGGCCGAGGCCACGGTGCTCCCGCTCGTGTCGTCGATGATCTGCGCCGAGATGTGCCGGTGCGAGCGGTGCACGGCGAGGCGTGGCCGCTCCGACGTCCCACTCAGCTTGCGGCGGACCCGGGCATGCCGACGCAGCCGCAGGTACCTGGTCGAGCTCTTGGACGTCATCACTTCGCCGCCTTCCCGGCCTTGCGCATCACGCGCTCGCCCGCGTACCGCACGCCCTTGCCCTTGTAGGGCTCGGGACGGCGATGCTTGCGGATGTCGGCGGCCACCTGGCCCACCAGCTCCTTGTCGATGCCGCGCACCACCACCCTGGTCGGCGAGGGGACCTCGAAGGTGATGCCCTCGGGGGCCTCGACCAGCACGGGGTGGGAGAAGCCGAGCGACATCTCGAGGGTGCGCGGCCCCCGAGCGTTGGCCCGGTAGCCCACGCCCACGATCTCGAGCTCCTTCGAGAAGCCCTGGGTCACGCCCGTCACCATGTTGGCCACGAGCGAGCGGGTCAGGCCGTGCAGCGCCCGGTTCTGGCGCTCGTCGTTGGGCCGCTCCACGACCAGCACGTCGCCCTCCTGGCGCAGCGTGATCCGCTCGGGGAGACCGCGCGCCAGGGTGCCCTGGGGGCCCTTCACGGTGACGGCGCCGTCACCCAGCGTCACGTCGACACCCGAGGGCACGGGGATGGGCATGCGTCCGACACGGGACATCAGCGATCACCACACATAGCAGAGCACCTCGCCACCCAGGCGCCGCCGGCGCGCCTCTCGGTCGGTCATCAGCCCCTTGCTCGTCGAGACCACCGCCACGCCGATCCCGCCCAGGACGCGCGGGATCCCGTCGGCGCGCGCGTAGATGCGCAGGCCCGGCTTGGAGACCCTCTTGATCCCGGCGATCGTCCGCGAGCGGTCCAGCGCGTACTTCATCGTGATCTCGAGCGTCGAGCCGGGACGCCCTTCGGTCGGCTCCAGCCGGAATCCGGAGATGTAGCCCTCCCGGTGCAGGATGTCGGCCAGCGACTCCTTCAGCTTGGAGCCGGGCATGCGCACGGTCTCGAGCTGCGCCGAGTTGGCGTTGCGGATGCGCGTGAGCATGTCGGCGATCGGGTCGGTCATCGTCATCTGGGCCTCACCTCACCAGCTCGCCTTGGTCACGCCGGGGATCTCCCCCGCGTGCACCATCGTCCTCAGGCAGATCCGGCAGAGGCCGAACTTCTTGTACACCGACCGCGGTCGTCCACAGCGACGGCATCGGGTGTAGCCGCGCACCTTGAACTTGGGAATGGCTTGTTGCTTTTCGACGAGCGCCTTCTTGGCCATGGTGGTTATCGAGTCTCCTGTCGGAAGGGGAAGCCGAGCGCCCTGAGCAGCCCCCGGCCCCCTGCGTCGTCGCGGGCGGTCGTCACGATGGTGATGTCCATCCCGCGCACGGTGTCGATGCGGTCGTAATCGATCTCGGGGAAGATCAGCTGCTCGGTCACCCCGAAGGTGTAGTTGCCGCGGCCGTCGAAGCCGCGCGGGGAGAGGCCCCGGAAGTCGCGGATCCTCGGGATGGCCAGGCTGATCAGGCGGTCCAGGAACTCCCAAGCCCGGTCGCCCCGCAGGGTCACCTTCACCCCGATCGGCATGCCCTCGCGGAGCTTGAAGCTGGCGATGGACTGCTTGGCCCGGGTGACCACCGGCTTCTGTCCGGTGATGACCTCGAGGTCACGCTGGGCCCCCTCGATAAGGGACGGCGACTGGGTGGCCCGGCCCACGCCCATGTTGATCACGATCTTCTCGAGCCGCGGGACCTCCATGACGTTGCCGAGGCCGAGCTCCGAGCGCAGGGCGTCCCGGATCTCCCTGCGGTAGCGGTCCTCGAGGCGGGGCAGCTGGCGCGTGGGGGCGGTCGCGCTCACAGGTCGTTCCCGCACTTCCGGCACACGCGCACCTTCTTGCCCGACTCGTCGAAGCGCATCCCGATCCTCGTGGGCCCGCACGACCCGCAGACGATCGAGACCGCCGAGACCGGCATCGGCATGAACTTGTCGATGATCCCGCCCTGCATCGTGGCGCGGGTCGGCTTGGCGTGGCGCTTGGCCACGTTGGCACCCTCGATCACCACCCGACCCTCCGACGGGATGGCGCGGACCACCTCGGCCCGGTGGCCCTTGTACTTGCCGGACCGGACGATCACCCGGTCACCCTTGCGGATTCTCATCACAACACCTCCGGCGCCAGCGAGACGATTCGCATGAAGCGCTTGTCCCGGAGCTCTCGACCGACCGGTCCGAAGATCCGGGTGCCGCGCGGCTGCTGCTGGTCGTTGATCAGGACGGCGGCGTTCTCGTCGAAGCGGATGTAGCTGCCGTCGGGCCGCCGCTTCTCCTTCTTGGTGCGCACGACCACGCACCGCACCACGTCGCCCTTCTTCACGGCCGCGCCGGGGATGGCGTCCTTGACCGTGGCCACGAAGACGTCGCCGATGCTCGCGTAGCGCCGGCGCGACCCCCCGAGGACCCGGATGCACAGCACCTCCCGGGCCCCGGAGTTGTCCGCCACCCGTAGGCGCGACTCCTGCTGGATCATCGGGCACGCTCCGTCACCTCGGCGAGCCGCCAGCGCTTCAGCTTGGACACGGGACGGGTCTCGATCACGCGCACCCGGTCGCCGACCTTGGCCGAGTTCTCCGGGTCGCTGCAGTACAGGCGCTTGGTGCGCTGCACCGTCTTGCCGTACCGGGGGTGGCGCACCCGCTCGACCACCGCGACGACGATGGTCGACTCCATACGGTCCGACACCACGGTGCCCTCCCGCACCTTGCGTGCGTTGGCCCGGCCCTCGCTCGCCGCCTCGGCCGCGGTGCCGGCGCTCGCCGCCGGGGCGCTCGTGGTGCCGTTGCTGACGGCGTCCTTGTCCACGGCCTCGTTGTTCGCGGCGTCGTTGTTCGCGGCGTCGTTGTTCGTCGCGTCGGTGCTCATGGCCTCCGTCATCACGCGCCCTCCTCCTCACGGGCCGCCGCGTCGGCGGGACCCTCTTCTCGGGCGCCCTGGCCGCTCGAGGCGACCCCAGCGCTCGCGGCGCCCGCCGCCGACCAGGCGGCCTCCGCCTCGGCGATCTCGCGCTCGCGCAGGACGGTCAGGATCCTCGCCACGTCCCGTCGCACGAGCCCGAGGCGCGACGTGTTGTCCAGCTGGCCCGTGGCGAGCTGGAAGCGCAGATTGAACAGCTCGCGTCGACTCTCCGCGAGGCGTCCCTCGAGCTCCACCTGACCGAGCTCGGTCAGCTCGGATACCGCCGTCATCAGACCTGCACCTCCGCCGCACCATGGGTGCCGGGGCGCACGATGAAGCGCGCCTTGATCGGGAGTTTCTGGATGGCCCGCGACATGGCCGCCTCGGCCAGCTCCCGGTCCACGCCGCCCAGCTCGAAGAGCACTCTTTCCCGGCTTGACGACCGCCACCCAGTGCTCCGGGTTGCCCTTGCCCGAGCCCATCCGGGTCTCGGCCGGCTTCTCGGTCACCGGTTTGTCGGGGAACACCCGGATCCAGACCTTGCCGCCCCGTCGGACGTGGCGCGTCATCGCGATACGGGCGGCCTCGATCTGGCGCGCCGTGAGCCATGCCGGCTCGAGCGCCTGGATGCCGAAGTCGCCGAAGCTGACGGTGGTGCCACCCTTTGCGGCGCCGGCCATGCGTCCCCGTTGCTGCTTGCGGTGCCGCACCTTGCGGGGCATGAGCATGCTCAGTCCACCTCCTTGCGGAAGTGCGGCGCCTCGTGGTGCTGGCGGGTACGGCGCTCCATCTCCTCGTCCTCGGCCAGCCGGCGCTCGAGCTCGTCGGGCTCCGAAGGCGTCGCGACGAGGTCCCCGGGGGACGGCTCGGCCGGCTCGGCCGCCTCGACCGTCTCGACCGTCTCGACCGTCTCGACGGACACGCCCTCCCCGAGCGGCGCCTCCGTCGCGGCGACGCCCGCCTCCGCGCCGTTGCCCGTATCCGCCTGGGCCGCCGGAGCCGCCTCCGGTGCCTCGACCTCGACCTCGACCTCGGCCTCGCCCTCGGCCTCGCCCTCGCCCCTGCTCCCCGGCTCGCCCTGGTCCTGGCGGCGGCGGCCACCCCCCGCCGTGATCAGCCGCCGGGGTCGCGCCTGACCGGAGGTCTCGCCCACCGCCATGGCGGCCTCGCGCGTGATCTTGTCGTCGACCGAGATCTTGTAGGGGAGGATGTCGCCCTTGTAGATCCACACCTTGACGCCGACGCGGCCCGACGTGGTCCGAGCCTCCCGAAATCCGTAGTCGATATCGGCCCGCAGCGTGTGCAATGGCACGCGGCCTTCCCGGTAGGACTCCTTGCGGGCCATCTCCGAGCCGCCGAGGCGGCCCGAGCACTGGACCCGCACCCCCTGCGCGCCCGCCTTCTGGACCGTCTGGATGGCGCGCTTCATCGCCCGGCGGAACGCGACCCGGCGCGCCAGCTGGTCACAGATGCCCTCCGCGATGAGTGCGGCGTCGAGCTCGGGCTGCTTGATCTCCTGGATGTTGAGCTGGATGCGGTTCTGCAGGCCGGTGATCTCCTCGAGCCGCTTCTTGAGGCGGTCGGCCTCCGACCCGCGGCGCCCGATCACGATGCCGGGACGGGCCGTGTAGATGTCGACCCTCAGCCGGTCGCGGGTGCGCTCGACCTCGATCCGGCTCACGGCGGCCGCCTCGAGCTCGCCCATCAGGTAGTCGCGGATCTTCCAGTCCTCGACGACGAAGTCGCGGTAGTGCCGCTCCTCGAACCACCGGGACTTCCAGTCCGTGGTGATTCCCAGTCGGAAGCCGTACGGGTTGACCTTCTGTCCCATTACCGATCCTTCTCCTGGTCGTCACCCGGCTCCGGCTCTGCCTCGTCGCCCTCGTCCGCGGAGGCCTCCCCGACCGATGCGGCCTCGTCGGCCACGTCGTCGGCACCGGTGGCCTGCTCGCCCTCCGGCTCCGAGTCGGTCTCGGTCGCGGCCTCCGCCACCTCGGGCTCTGTCTCCTCCGCTGCCTCTGCCTCTGCTGCCTCTGCCTCTGCCTCTGCTGCCTCTGCCTCAGCCGCCGCAGCCTCGGCGGCCTCCGCCTCGGCGGCTGCTGCCGCCGCCTCTTGGGAGGCGCGGCGCCGTCCCAGACGGCCCGCCAGGTCGGCACGCCGGCGCGACTCCGCGACCCGACGGGACCGCTGGCTGCCGTGCGCAGCACGCTCGGCACGCCGGCGCTCGAGGCGCTCCTCGGGCAGCCGGCTGACGATGATCGTGATGTGGCTCGTCCGCTTGCGGATCCGGGTGGCCCGCCCACGGGCACGCGGCCGCCACCGCTTCAGGGTGACGCCCTCGTCCGCGAAGCACGCAGAGACGTAGAGGTCCTCCGAGTCCTGACCGTCGTTGTGCACGGCGTTGGCCACGGCCGATGCCAGCACCTTGGACACCACCTCGGCGGCGCCGCGCTCGCAGCCGGCGAGCACCTCCTGGGCCCGGTCCACGTCCCGCCCCCGGATGAGGTCGAGAACCTGCCTCGCCTTGGACGCCGACATGTGGTGGTGCCGCAGGACGGCGCGGTCCCCGGACGCTCGTTGGTCTTCAGCCCGGGCACTTCATCGCCTCCCGGCCCGTTCCTGGCCCGCGTGGAACCGGAAGGTCCTCGTCGGGGCGAACTCGCCCAGCTTGTGCCCGACCATCGACTCGGTGACGTACACGGGGACGTGGCGCCGGCCGTCGTGGACCGCGATGGTGTGGCCGACCATGTCCGGGATGATGGTCGAGCGTCTCGACCACGTCCGGATGACGCGCTTCTCCCCGGAGGAATTGAGCACGTCGACCTTGTCGAGCAGGTGCTGGTCGACGAAGGGTCCCTTCTTGAGGCTGCGGGGCATCTACATGTCCTCCACTACCGCCGTGCGCCACGCGTGCGCCGGCGGCGGACGATCATCTTGTCCGAGTCCTTATGGCGTGCCCGGGTCCGGCCTTCGGGCTTGCCCCAGGGGGACACCGGATGCCGCCCGCCCGAGGACTTGCCCTCGCCGCCGCCGAGCGGATGGTCCACCGGGTTCATGGCGACGCCACGCGTCTGCGGTCGCACGCCCTTCCACCGGTTGCGACCCGCCTTGCCGAGCTTGATCAGCTCCGCCTCGGGGTTCCCCACCGAGCCCAGGGTGGCGCGGCAGTCGATCGAGACCCGCCGCATCTCCGTGGAGGGGAGTCGCAGGGTGGCGAACAGTCCCTCCTTGGCAACGAGCTGGGCGCTCATCCCGGCCCCACGGGCCAGCTTCCCGCCCCCGCCCGGACGCAACTCGATGTTGTGGATGACCGAGCCGACGGGGATGTAGCGCATCGGAAGCGCGTTGCCGGGACGGATCTCCGAGCCCTGCCCGCTCTGCAGCCGGTCGCCGACCCGCACCTGCGAAGGCGCCAGGATGTAGCGCTTCTCCCCGTCGAAGTAGTGCAAGAGGGCGATCCGGGCGTTGCGGTTGGGGTCGTACTCGATGGCGGCCACCTTGGCCGGCACACCGTCCTTGTCCCGCCGGAAGTCGATCTGGCGGTACTGGCGCTTGTGCCCACCGCCGCGGTGGCGGGCGGTCTTGCGGCCGTAGCTGTTGCGGCCGCCCGAGCTGGGCCGTGGCGAGACGAGCGAGCGCTCCGGACGGCTCCGGGTGATCTCGGAGAAGTCCGAGACCGACTGGAACCTCCGGGCGGGGCTGGTCGGCTTGCGTGAGCGAAGTGGCATCTCAGAGCTCCTGATCAGCTCTCGAAGAAGTCGATGGTGTCGCCGTCGTGCAACGTGACGTAAGCGCGCTTGGTCGAGGCCTGACGGCCCCAGGAACCCGTACGTCGGTTGCGCCGGGCCTTGCCGGTGCGGTGCAGGGTGTTGACCTTGTCCACCCGGACGTGGAAGGACTCCTCCACGGCGCGGCGGATGTCGATCTTGGTCGCTCGGAGGTCGACGACGAACACGTAGGTGTTGTGGTCCATGAGCCCGTAGCTCTTCTCGGAGATCACCGGTCGGATGAGCACCTGGGTCGGCTCCCGCATCAGGCCTCCTCCTCCCCGTCCGAGTCCGCCTCGTCGTCCCTGTCGGTCGTGCCGCCGGCCGTCGGAGCCTCGCTCGGCGCCGCGTCGACCGCTTCGGCCTCGACCGCTTCGGCGTCCTCCGAGACTGCGGCGTCGGGCGCGGTCGCGCCCGGCAGGGTGGCATCGTTGAACACCACCCAATCGCTGCGCAGGATGTCGTAGGCGTTGAGCTCGGCCGACGCCAGCGTGTCGACGTGGGGCAGGTTGGCGAAGGACCGGCGCGCCGCCTCGTCCTCGGCGTCGAGCACCACGAGCACCCGGCCCTCGAGGGACAGCGCGGCGAGCGCCTCGAGTGCGCCCTTGGTCCGCGGGACCTCCCAGCTCCAGGCGTCGACCAGAGCGATCCGGTCCTCGGCGGCCCGATCGGAGAGGGCGGAGACGAGGGCGGCACGCACCATCTTCTTGGGGGTGCGCTGGCGGTGGTTCCGGGGCTTGGGACCCATCGGGATGCCGCCGCCGGCGAACTGGGTGGCGCGGATCGAGCCCTGCCGCGCCCGGCCCGTCCCCTTCTGGCGATAGGGCTTGGCACCTCCGCCACGGACCTCGGAGCGCCGGAGGGTGGAGCCGGATCCGGCCCTCGCTGCGGCCAGCTGGGCGGTGACCACCTGATGGAGGAGGGCCTGGTTGGGCTCCACCCCGAACCACGCCGGGTCGAGCTCGACTTCGCCCAGCTCGGTCCCATCCTTCGAGCGGCGGGTCACGCTGCGCTGCACCGGCACCGGCCGCTCACGGCCGATCGGCCGCAGGCGCTGCAACGGGGGGGCGGAGTCCACGGAAGAGGTGCCCGACGTCGCGCTCATCACCGGCTCCCGTTCGCCGCAGCGCCATTGGACGGCGCGGCCTTGACGCTGTCGCGCAGCAGGACCATGCCCCCGCGCGCCCGGGGATCGCTCCCCGGACCAGCACCAGCTGGCGCTCCGGGTCGGCGGAGACGACCTCGAGGTTGAGGGCCGTCACCTGGCGACCCCCCATGCGACCGGCCATCCGAGTCCCCTTGAACACCCGGGAGGGCGTCGCGCACCCGCCGATCGAGCCCGGAGCCCGATGGTGCTTGTGGTTCCCGTGCGAGGCGCCCTGGCCCTTGAAATTGTGACGCTTCATCCCGCCGGCGAATCCCTTGCCCTTGCTCACTGCGACGGCGTCCACCCGCTCGCCCGGCGCCCAGCTCTCTGCGGTGAGCTCCTGGCCCACCTCGTAGTCCGAGACGTCGTCGATGCGCAGCTCGACCAGCCGGCGCCCGGGCTCCACGCCCGCCGCGTCGTAGTGCCCCTGCTCGGGCTTGGTCAGCGTCGAGGCGCGCCGGAAGCCCCAGGTGACCTGCAGCGCTCCGTAGCCCTCACGCTCGGGCGTCTTGACCTGGACCACTCGGACGGGCGCGACGCGCAACACCGTCACCGGTACGGCGCGGTTCTGGTCATCCCAGATCTGCGTCATGCCGACCTTCTCGCCGACAATCGCCTTTGTAGCCACGTCTCCTGGATCTCCTGTCGCGTGCGAGGCCGAGGACCATGCACACCAACGCTCCGCCGGCGGGAACCGTGCGGAGCGTGAACGGTTGCGACCGAAGGTCCCCGGCACTCCCTTACGGAGATGCGCCGGGCGCTCCGGCACGTCTGATGGTTCGGGCACGAGCCGCCTCCTTGCGAAGCGGTCATGCCCACGGACCGAAAAACGGCCCGACCTGAGAATCTACACGATGCGGTGCGGCCCCGCCACCGCGTCAGCGGGGCGGGGACGGCCGCCGACCGCCCGGGATCAGGCGGTCTGGATCTTGATCTCGATGTCCACGCCCGCGGGGAGGTCGAGCCGTTGCAGGGAGTCGACCGTCTTGGGCGTGTGCTCGACGATGTCCACCAGCCGCTTGTGCACCCGCATCTCGAAGTGCTCGCGGCTGTCCTTGTACTTGTGCGGCGAGCGGATCACCGTGTAACGGTGCTTCTCCGTCGGCAGAGGCACGGGTCCCTGGATCTTTGCCTGGGTGCGCAGCACCGTCTGGACGATCTTCTCGGTGGACTGGTCGAGGATCTCGTGGTCGTAGGCCTTGAGCCGGATCCTGATCTTTTGCCGTGGGCCGTCAGCCATCGTCGTGCACCCTAGCCCTGCCCCTCGTCATCGTCGACCGCTACTTGAGGATCTTGGTGACTCGCCCGGCGGCGACGGTCCGCCCACCCTCTCGGATGGCAAAGCGGAGACCCTCGTCCATGGCGATCGGCTTGCCCAGCTCCACCGTCATCTCGGTGTTGTCGCCGGGCATCACCATCTCGGTGCCCTCGGGCAGCGCGATCGTCCCGGTCACGTCCGTCGTCCGGAAGTAGAACTGCGGGCGGTAGTTGGTGAAGAACGGCTTGTGGCGCCCGCCCTCCTCCTTGGTCAGGACCAAGACGTTCGCCTCGAAGTTGGTGTGGGGCGTGATCGAGCCCGGCTTGCACAGCACCTGGCCCCGCTCCACCTCCTCCTTCTTCGTTCCCCGGAGGAGGGCGCCGATGTTGTCGCCCGCCTGGCCCTGGTCGAGGAGCTTGCGGAACATCTCCACACCGGTGACCGTCGTCTTTTGCGTGGCTCGCAACCCGACGATCTCGACCTCGTCGCCCACGTGGACCGCACCCTGCTCGACCTTGCCGGTCACGACCGTCCCCCGACCGGTGATGGACATCACGTCCTCGACCGGCATGAGGAAGGGCTTGTCGATGTCCCGCTCGGGCTCGGGGATGTAGGTGTCCACGGCCTCCATGAGCTCGAGGACCTTGGGCGTCCACTCCGGGTCGCCCTCGAGGGCCTTGAGCGCGCTCACCCGGATGATCGGGATGTCGTCGCCGGGGAACTCGTACTCGTTGAGCAGCTCTCGCACCTCGAGCTCGACCAGCTCGAGGAGCTCCTCGTCGTCGACCATGTCGGCCTTGTTGAGCGCGACGACGATGTAGGGGACGCCCACCTGGCGGGCCAGGAGGACGTGCTCACGCGTCTGGGGCATGGGCCCGTCGGCCGCGGAGACCACCAGGATGGCCCCGTCCACCTGGGCGGCGCCGGTGATCATGTTCTTGATGTAGTCGGCGTGGCCCGGCATGTCGACGTGCGCGTAGTGCCGGTTGGGCGTCTCGTACTCCACGTGGGCGATCGAGATCGTGATGCCCCGCTGCTTCTCCTCGGGCGCCTTGTCGATCTGGTCGAACGGCGTGAAGGAGGTGTTGGGGTTCTCCTCTGCGAGGACCTTGGTGATCGCGGCGGTCAGCGTGGTCTTGCCATGGTCGATGTGACCCATGGTGCCGACGTTGATGTGGGGCTTGGACCGCTCGAACTTCTGCTTCGCCATATCTGCGAGATCACTTTCTGCTTTTCGACGGCTTGTCGACGGTCACCCGTCGGCCGGTTTCCTTCGTACCGTCACTCACCGCGTGCCCGAGCGATGATCTCTCTAGCGATCGACTCGGGCACTTCGTTGTACGCGTGGAACTGCATCGTGTACGTGGCGCGACCCTGCGTACGCGAACGCAGGTCAGTAGCGTAGCCGAACATGTCGGCCAGGGGCACCTGGCTCCGGATCAGCTGCGAGTTTCCCCGCTGCTCCATCCCCTCGACCCGGCCACGACGGGACGAGAGGTCGCCGATGACGTCGCCCATGTAGTCCTCCGGGGTGACGACCTCGACGCTCATGACGGGCTCGAGCAGGACCGGATCGGCCTTCCGGGCGGCGTCCTTGACGGCCATCGAGCCCGCGATCCGGAACGCCATCTCCGAAGAGTCGACGTCGTGGTACGAGCCGTCGGTCAGGATGGCCCGGATGTCCACCGTCGGGTACCCGGCCAGGATCCCCGAGGTCAGGGCGTCCTGGATCCCGGCATCGACCGAGGGGATGTACTCCTTCGGGATGTCGCCACCCGTGACCTTGTCGACGAACTCGTAGCCACCGCCAGGGCCGGTCGGCTCGAGGTCGATGACCACGTGGCCGTACTGGCCCCGGCCGCCGGTCTGGCGGACGTAACGGCCCTGGATGTCGTGGACCGACTTGCGGACGGTCTCCCGGTAGGCGACCTGTGGCTTGCCCACGTTGGCGTCCACGCTGAACTCCCGGAGCATCCGGTCGACGAGGACCTCCAAGTGGAGCTCGCCCATGCCGGAGATGACCGTCTGGCCGGTCTCCTCGTCGGTGCGCACCCGGAAGGTCGGGTCCTCCTCGGAGAGGGCGAAGAGTGCCTTGGACAGCTTGTCCTGGTCCGCCTTGGTCTTGGGCTCGACGGCCACGTGGATGACCGGCTCGGGGAACTCCAGGGCCTCGAGCACCACGGGCTTGCCCGGGTCGCACAGGGTGTCACCGGTGGTCACCGACTTGAGCCCGACGGCGGCGACGATGTCGCCGGCGAAGATGCTGTCCTTGTCCTCCCGGTGGTTGGCGTGCATCTGCAGCAGCCGGCCCACGCGCTCACGCTTGTCCCGGCTCGAGTTGATCACGGTCGAGCCCTTGTGCAGGGTGCCCGAATAGACCCGGAGGTACGTGAGCTTCCCGACGAAGGGGTCCGTCATGATCTTGAAGGCCAGGGCGGCGAAGGGGGCGTCGTCCTCCGGCGGCCGCTCCACGGCCTGGCCGTCCTTGGGGCTCGTGCCCGTGGTCGGGGGGAGGTCGAGGGGGCTCGGCAGGTAGTCGACCACGGCGTCGAGCATGGGCTGGACGCCCTTGTTCTTGAAGGCGGAGCCGCACAGCACCGGGACCGCCTGGCTGGCCAGGGTGGCCACCCTCAGGGCCCGCCGGAGGTCGTCGGCCGTGATCTCCTCCTCGGCCAGGTACTTCTCCATGATGCCGTCGTCGTGGTTGGAGAGGAGGTCGACGAGCTGGTGCCGGGCGTCGGCGACCTGCTCGACGAGCTCGGACGGGACGTCCGTCTCCGTCCACTTCTCGCCCATGCCGTCCTCCCAGACGAGCGCCCGGGACCCGACGACGTCCACGATGCCGCGGAAGTCGGCCTCCACGCCGATCGGCAGCTGGACCACGGCGGGGGTTGCGTCGAGCCGGTCCCGGATCATCTCGACCGTGCGGTCGAAGTCGGCACCCACGCGGTCCATCTTGTTGACGAAGCAGAGCCGCGGAACGTGGTACTTGTCGGCCTGGCGCCACACCGTCTCGCTCTGGGGCTCGACCCCGGCCACGGCGTCGAAGACCGCCACCGCCCCGTCGAGGACGCGCAGCGACCGCTCCACCTCGACCGTGAAGTCGACGTGGCCCGGCGTGTCGATGATGTTGATCCAGGTGTCCCGCCAACGGCACGTCGTGGCGGCGGACGTGATCGTGATGCCACGCTCCTGCTCCTGGACCATCCAGTCCATGGTGGCCGCACCCTCGTGGACCTCGCCGATCTTGTAGTTGCGACCGGTGTAGTAGAGGATGCGCTCGGTGGTGGTGGTCTTGCCCGCGTCGATGTGGGCCATGATCCCGATGTTTCGGGTCCTGGCCAGCGGGAACTCGCGGATCGCCAGAGGATCAGCCATATGGATCAGCTCCGTATCGCCTCAAGAATGCTGGTAGGGAGACGTACCCACTACCAGCGGTAGTGGGCGAAGGCCTTGTTGGACTCGGCCATCTTGTGCATATCTTCACGGCGCTTGACCGCCGAACCGACGCCGTTCGACGCGTCGAGCAGCTCCCCCGCCAGGCGCTCCGCCATGGTCTTTTCGCGACGCTGCCGCGAGTAGCTGACCAGCCACCGGATGGCGAGCGTGGTCGCCCGCCGGGGGCGCACCTCGATGGGCACCTGGTAGGTCGCGCCACCGACTCGCCGGCTCTTGACCTCGAGCTCGGGCCGGGTGTTCTCGACGGCGCGCTTCAACACGGCGATCGGCTCCGTGGCGGTCCGGTCGCGGACCGTGTCGAGCGCTCCGTAGACGATGCGCTCCGAGAGGGTGCGCTTGCCGCGACTCAGGACCTTGTTGACCACCTGGCTCACGAGGACCGAGTGGTAGACGGGGTCGGGCACGAGCTCGCGTCGGGGGGCGGGACCGTTACGCGGCATCAGCCCTCCTTCTTCGCGCCGTAGCGGCTACGGGCCTGGTTGCGCTCTCGGACGCCCGACGTGTCGAGCGCCCCCCGGATCACCTTGTAGCGGACTCCCGGCAGGTCCTTGACCCGACCGCCGCGCACCAGCACCATCGAGTGCTCCTGGAGGTTGTGCCCGACGCCGGGGATGTAGGCGGTCACCTCCACGCCACTCGTCAGCCGCACCCGGGCAACCTTGCGGAGCGCCGAGTTCGGCTTCTTGGGAGTGGTCGTGTACACGCGCGTGCACACCCCGCGACGCTGCGGGGCACCCTTGAGTGCCGCCGTTTTGACCTTCGTCTTCTTTGCCTCCCGTCCCTTGCGGACGAGCTGCGCGATCGTGGGCACGCGAGTCCTCTCGGTGAACAAAGTTTTGGTGGGAAACGGCCGCAGCCGTCCGGGCGCGCAGCCCAACAGGGCCGCGCACGCCAGCTCATCCATTGTAGCCCCTGTCGGCTACCCCAGCGCGGCCGGCCCCGGATTGGCTTCCTCGACCCCGGACGATCCCTCGGCCGCGCCGGCGTCGCTCGGGGGGACCCCCAGCCAGCTGGCGTCGATCGAGCTGTCGAACGGGGTGTCGTCGACGCCGTCGCCGCTCATGTCCCGCAACCAGGCCGCCAGATCCTCGGTCTCGGTGTCCCCACCCGACCCGAGGGCCCAGAACGGCAACGCCTCGGCGTCGGGCATCTCGAGCTCGATCGTCCGGTAGCGCTCCATCCCGGTGCCGGCCGGGATCAGCTTGCCGATGATGATGTTCTCCTTCAGGCCGAAGAGCTGGTCGGAGCGACCCTCGATGGCGGCCTCGGTGAGGACCCTCGTGGTCTCCTGGAAGGAGGCCGCCGACAGCCAGCTGTCGGTGGCGAGCGATGCCTTGGTGATCCCCATCAGCTCGGGGCGTCCCTCGGCAGGGCGGTTGCCCTCCTCCACCAGATTCCGGTTCACCTCGGCGTAGACCTGGTTGTCGACCCGCTCTCCGGGGAGGAAGGGGGCGTCGCCCGGCTCGGCCACGAGCACCCGGCGCAGCATCTGGCGCACGATCAGCTCGATGTGCTTGTCGTGGATCGACACGCCCTGGTCCCGGTAGACCTTCTGGACCTCCTCGACGAGGTACTGCTGGGTCTCCCGGATGCCCTTGACCTCGAGCAGCTCCTTCGGGTCCTTGGGGCCCTCGACGAGAGCGTCGCCCGCCTGGACCTCCTGCCCGTCGGCGAACTGGAGGTGGGCCCGCTGCGCGACCACCGCCGAGTCCTCGGACCCGTCGTCCGCGACCACGGTGATCCGCCGACCACCCTCCTCGTCCTCGACGCGGACCACGCCCGAGTGCCGGGCGAGAACCGCCGCTCCCTTGGGGGTGCGAGCCTCGAAGAGCTCGACCACCCGGGGAAGGCCGTGGGTGATGTCTTCGCCGACGATGCCACCGGTGTGGAACGTCCGCATCGTGAGCTGGGTGCCGGGCTCGCCGATGGACTGGGCGGCGATCACGCCGACCGCCTCACCGAGCTCGATCAGGCGCCCCGTCGCCAGGGACTGCCCGTAGCAGAGGATGCACACGCCGTGGGTCGACTCGCAGGTGAGGACGGAGCGGACCCGGACCCTGTCGAGCGACGGGTCGTCGCGCAGGGCCTCGACCTGGTCGTCGTCGAGCACGGTGCCCGCCTCGAGCACGGTGCCGTCGGAGAGCGTGATCGGCTCGGTCAGGGCCCGGCCGTAGAGGCGGGTCTCCAGGTAGTTGCGGTGCCCGGGATCGTCCGGCGCGACCTGTTCGATCCAGATGCCGCGCTGTGTCCCGCAGTCGTCGATCCGGATGATGAGCTCCTGGGCCACGTCCACGAGCCGCCGGGTCAGGTAGCCCGAGTCGGCGGTGCGGAGTGCGGTGTCGGCGAGGCCCTTCCTGGCGCCGTGGGTCGAGATGAAGTACTCGAGGACCGAGAGCCCCTCACGGAAGGAGGACTTGATCGGCCTCGGGATCATCTCGCCCCTCGGGTTGGACACGAGGCCCTTCATGCCGGCGATCTGCCGGATCTGCTGGGCGTTCCCTCTGGCCCCGGAGTCCACCATCATGTCGAGGGGGTTGAAGGCCATCGAAGACAGGGTCTTCTCCATGGCGCGGCCGACCTCGGAGTTGGCCGAGGTCCAGATCTCGATCTCCTTCTGGCGGCGCTCGTCGTCCGTGATGATGCCGCGCTTGAACTGGGTCTCCGCCTTCTCCGCCTCCTTCTCGTAGCGGTCCAGGATGGCGTCCTTGTCGGGCGGCGTGCGGACGTCGTCGATCGAGATCGTGAGTCCGGACTGCGTGGCGAACCGGAAGCCGAGAGCCTTGATCCGGTCGAGGCTCTCCGCGACCACGTGCTTCGGGTAGACGCTGCTCAGCTCCTCCACGATCGACCCGATGGGGACGTCGCGCTTGCCGATCACGCTGTTGACGTAGCGGAAGCCGCCGGGCAGGGCGTCGTTGAAGAAGATCCGTCCCGGGGTGGTCTCGATCTCGCGTCCCGCGACCGAGTCGGCCTCGTCGGGCTCCGCTTCCCCACCGTCGGCGCCGCTGCCGTTGGCGCTCGCCGCACCGTTGGTGGTGGCGGCGTTGCCCGCGATCGTGCCCGCGGCCAACCGTCGGTCCATCGAGGACGCCGGGAGGGGCCGGAGGACCACCTTGGCGTGCAGGTCGATGTCTCCCGCGTCGAAAGCCTGCTCCACCTCGAAGGGATGGCGGAACACCCGACCCTCGCCCTTGACTCCCTCGATGGGGAGGGTGAGGTAGTACGCGCCGAAGACCATGTCCTGGGTCGGCACGGTGATCGGGCGTCCGGTGGCCGGGGACAGGATGTTGTTGGCCGAGAGCATGAGCACCCGGGACTCGGCCTGGGCCTCGGCCGACAGGGGCAGGTGGACCGCCATCTGGTCCCCGTCGAAGTCCGCGTTGAAGGCGGTGCACACGAGGGGGTGAACCTGGATCGCCTTGCCCTCGACCAGGATCGGCTCGAAGGCCTGGATCCCGAGCCGGTGCAGGGTCGGCGCCCGGTTGAGCAGGACCGGGTGCTCCTTGATCACGCTCTCGAGCACGTCCCAGACCTGCGGGCGGCGACGCTCCACCATCCGCTTGGCCGACTTGATGTTTTGCGCCAGCTCGGCGTCGACCAGGCGCTTCATGACGAAGGGCTTGAACAGCTCGAGGGCCATCAGCTTGGGCAGGCCGCACTGGTGCAGGCGCAGGGTCGGGCCGATGACGATGACCGAACGCCCCGAGTAGTCCACCCGCTTGCCCAGCAGGTTCTGGCGGAACCGGCCCTGCTTGCCCTTGAGCATGTCCGAGAGGCTCTTGAGCGGGCGGTTGCCCGGTCCGGTGACGGGACGGCCCCTGCGCCCGTTGTCGAAGAGGGCGTCGACCGCCTCTTGGAGCATCCGCTTCTCGTTGTTGATGATGATCTCGGGCGCGCCGAGGTCGAGCAGCCTCTTGAGCCGGTTGTTGCGGTTGATGACCCGCCGATAGAGGTCGTTCAGGTCCGAGGTGGCGAACCGCCCGCCGTCGAGCTGCACCATGGGCCGCAGGTCCGGCGGGATCACCGGGACCGCCTCGAGGATCATCGCCCGAGGGTCGTTGACGCGCCGGCCGTGCTCGTCCCGGCGATTGAACGCCGAGACGATCTTGAGCCGCTTGATGACCTTCTGGCGCCGCTGCGCCGAGAGTGGACGGCGCCCGTCGGCGGCCTCGATCATGGCGCGGAGCTTCTTCTCCTCCTCGTCGAGGTCGATGCGGTCGATGAGGCGCGAGATGGTCTCCGCCCCCATACCGCCCTCGAAGTAGTCCGAGTAGCGCAGCTGCATCTCGCGCCACAACAGCTCGTCCTCGATGATCTTCCTCGCGAAGAGGTTGCGAAACTCGTCGAGCGCCCGCTGCGCCCGCTCGATCTCCTCCTGGGAGCGCTCGCGCAGGGCGGTGATCTCCTTCTCCGCCGCGCGCTGGCGCGCCTTGAGCTCGGCCTCCCGGGCTCCCTCGGACTCGAGCCTCGCCAGCTCCTCCTCGAGGGCCTTGAAGCGGCGGTCGATGTCGAGGTCGCGCCGGCGCTCGATGTCGACGACCTCCTCGGCCAGCTCGGCCTCGAGGTTCGGCAGCTCCGTGTGGCGCTTGTCCTCGTCGACCCAGGTCACGAGGTTGGCGGCGAAGTAGATCACCTTCTCGAGCTGCTTGGCCTTGAGCTCCTCGCGCGCTTCGGTCCCCATGAGCAGGTAGGCCAACCAGCTACGCGTGCCCCTCAGGTACCAGATGTGCACCACGGGAGCGGCCAGCTCGATGTGGCCCATGCGCTCGCGCCGCACCTTGGACCGAGTGACCTCGACGCCACAGCGCTCGCAGATGATGCCCTTGAAGCGGACCCGCTTGTACTTGCCGCAGTAGCACTCCCAGTCCTTGGTCGGACCGAAGATCTTCTCGCAGAAGAGCCCGTCCTTCTCCGGACGCAGCGTGCGGTAGTTGATGGTCTCGGGCTTCTTGACCTCTCCGTTGGACCAGCCACGGATGGAGTCACCCGTGGCCAGCCCGATACGGAGCTGGTCGAACATGTTGACGTCGAGTGCCGTCACGAAAAGCTCCTCTCGGCCGCGCGCCGCTCGTCTTCCTCATCCGACCCTCGCTCGGGGCGGCTGATGTCGATCCCCAATTCCTCCGCCGTGCGGAACACGTCCTCGTCGAGCTCGTGCATCTCGATCTCCTCGCCGGTCTGCGAGAGGACCTCGACATTCAAGCAGAGCGACTGCATCTCCTTGATGAGCACCTTGAAGCTCTCGGGAATGCCCGGCTCGGGGATGTTCTCGCCCTTGACGATCGCCTCGTAGACCTTGACCCGGCCGAGCACGTCGTCGGACTTGATGGTGAGCAGCTCCTGCAGGGCGTAGGCGGAGCCGAAGGCCTCGAGGGCCCAGACCTCCATCTCCCCGAAGCGCTGACCCCCGAACTGCGCCTTGCCGCCGAGAGGCTGCTGGGTGATCATCGAGTACGGACCCGTCGAGCGGGCGTGGATCTTGTCGTCCACCAGGTGGGCAAGCTTCAGGATGTAGATGTAGCCGACCGAGACCGGGTTGTCGTAACGCTCCCCGCTCCTCCCGTTGTTCAGCACCGCCTTGCCGTCGGGATGGATCTGCACGCCGCCGTTGACCGAGTCGGGGGAAAGACGCCCGAAGATCTGCTGGATGGTGGGCTGGTTGCCCGCCTCCTCCTGCTCGTCCCAGTGGGCACCGTCGAACACGGGCGTGGACACCCAGACCTTTGGATCGGTGCGGGGTCGCGTCTTGCGCTCCGCACCGTCGGCGCTCCCTCCGTCGAGCACCGCCGACTCCGAGACCCCGTCCCAACCCCACCGGGCGCAGTAGCCGAGGTGGGACTCGAGCACCTGCCCGACGTTCATCCGGCTGGGCACACCGAGGGGGTTCAAGATGATGTCGACGGGGGTCCCGTCCTCCAGGAAGGGCATGTCCTCGATCGGCAGGATCTTGGAGATGACCCCCTTGTTCCCGTGGCGGCCAGCCAGCTTGTCCCCCTCGGAGATCTTGCGCTTCTGGGCCACGTAGACGCGCACCAGCTCGTTGACCCCGGGCGGCAGCTCGTGGGAGTCGTCCCGCGAGAAGACCCGCACGTCGATCACCTTTCCGGACTCCCCGTGGGGGACCTTGAGGCTGGTGTCACGCACCTCGCGCGCCTTCTCGCCGAAGATGGCCCGCAGCAGCCGCTCCTCGGGCGTCTGCTCCGTCTCGCCCTTCGGGGTGACCTTGCCGACCAGCACGTCGCCGGCGTCGACCTCGGCACCGATCCGGACGATCCCGCGCTCGTCGAGGTCCGCCAGGATCTCCTCCGACAAGTTGGGGATGTCCCGGGTGATCTCCTCCGCGCCGAGCTTGGTGTCGCGGGCGTCCACCTCGTGCTCCTCGATGTGGATGGACGTGAGCACGTCGTCACGCACCAGCCGCTCGGAGAGGATGATGGCGTCCTCGTAATTGAAGCCCTCCCAGGGCATGAACGCGACGAGCAGGTTCTTGCCCAGGGCCAGCTCGCCGTTGTGGGTGGAGGGACCGTCGGCCAGGAGGTCGCCCGTGGCGACGTGCTGACCCTCCTCCACGAGCGCCCGCTGGTTGATGCAGGTGTTCTGGTTGGAGCGGCGGAACTTGGCCAGGCGGTAGACCTTGCGGGCCAGCGGTTGGCTGAGGCGGTCCCGCTGGCCCGGCTGGTACTCGACGACGATCTGGTCGCCGGAAACTTCGGTCACGGACCCGTCGCCCTCCGCGATGATCACGTCTCCGGCGTCGCGGGCCGCCCGGGCCTCGACGCCGGTCCCGATGTAGGGAGCCTCGGGCACGACGAGGGGCACCGCCTGCTTCTGCATGTTGGCGCCCATCAGCGCACGGTTGGCGTCGTCGTGCTCGACGAAGGGGATCAGTGCGGTCGACACGGACACCGTCTGCTTGGGCGAGACGTCCATCAGGTCGACCTCGGAAGGCGGCACGTAGTCGATCTCGCTGGTCGTCCCGAAGGTCGTGCTCACGGCGCCCACCCGGACGCCCGTACCCTGCGGGCCACGACGGACGAGGACGCGCTCGGAGACGAGCCGGCCGTCGGTCGCGACCGCCGCGTTGGCCTGGGCGATGACGTGCTCCTCTTCCTCGTCGGCGGCGAGGTAGATGATCTCGTCGGTGACGGTGCCGTCGACCACCTTGCGGTACGGGGTCTCGATGAAGCCGTACTCGTTGACCCTTGCGTAGGTGGCCAGTGCCCCGATCAGCCCGATGTTCGGACCCTCGGGCGTCTCGATCGGGCACATCCGCCCGTAGTGGGACGTGTGGACGTCTCGCACCTCGAAGCCGGCGCGCTCACGCGAGAGCCCGCCGGGGCCGAGGGCGGAGAGCCGGCGCTTGTGGGCCAGGCCCGACAGGGGGTTGTTCTGGTCCATGAACTGGCTGAGCTGGCTGGTGCCGAAGAACTCCTTTACGGCGGCCACCACGGGACGGATGTTGATGAGCGTCTGGGGCGTGATCGCCTCGACGTCCTGGGTCGTCATCCGCTCCCGGACCACTCGTTCCATCCGGGAGAGACCGACACGCACCTGGTTCTGGATCAGCTCCCCCACGGAGCGGATGCGCCGGTTGGCGAAGTGGTCCTGGTCGTCGATCCGGTACGTCGAGTCTCCGTCGGCCATGTGGAGCGCGAGGTGGAGCATGTAGGTCGACGAGGCGAGGATCTCCGACGGGCTGAGCACGCCCTGGTTGGGGGCGGGACGCTCCAGCTCGATCCCGAAGAGCTCGGAGATCCGCTCGATCTCGGGACCGAGCTTGCGGTTGAGCTTGTAGCGACCGACCCGGGTCAGGTCGTAGCGCTTCGAATTGAAGAAGGCGTTCTCGAAGTACTGCCGGGCCGCCTCCACCGAGAGCGGCTCGCCGGGACGGGCGCGCTTGTAGATCTCGAGCAGCGCCTCCTCCCGGGTCGGGGCCAGCTCCCGCTCCTTCTCCCACTGGCCCGCCAGGAAGTCGAAGTGGCGGACGAAGCGCTCGAGGAAGGCCTCGTCCCCGTAGCCGAGGGCGCGCAGCAGCACGAACAGCGACAGCCGCCGCTTGCGGGCGACACGAGCGCCGGCGGTGACGTCGCGCGACGGCCGGGCCTCGATGTCCATCTCGATCCACTCCCCGCGATAGGGGTGGATGGTCCCGGTGAAGATGGTCTTCGCGTCGCGGCCGGGTTGGAAGATCACGCCGGGCGACCGCACGAGCTGGCTGACGACCACGCGCTCGGTGCCGTTCACGATGAAGGTGCCCCGATCCGTCATCATCGGGAAGTCCCCCATGAAGACGGTCTGCTCCTTGATCTCGCCGGTGGTGGCGTTGAGGAAGCGTGCCCGCACGAACACCGGAGCGGCGTACGTCATGTCCTTTTCCTTGCACTCCTCCACCGTGAACTTGGGCGGCGGGCGAAGGTCCGGATCGGCCGGGTCGAACTCGAGCTCGAGGCTCAGCTGGCCGGTGAAGTCCTCGATCGGGCTGATGTCGTTGAAGGCCTCCGCCAACCCATGATCGAGGAACCACTGGAACGAGTCACGCTGGATCGCGATGAGGTCCGGCAGCGGCAGCGCCTCGTCGATGTTGGCAAAGGAGACACGTTCGGGACTACGAGTGGGCAACGCCTACTCCTCCAGTGTGCGGGGTGAACGGGACGTGGTACTCGTGAGACGGGTCGGGTAAAGCGACTGCGGTCGGGCGAACTGCGGGCTGACGCGCCTCCCCCTGCCGCTCGTGGCGCCCCCTTTCGGGGGGTCGGCGACGTTCGGGCGAGAGACCGGCCCGCGGCCGGTCAGCTGGATTGGCGCGGCCCATTCAGGGGGTCACGCAGGAAAAGCAGCAAGAAGAGCCACGGCAACCCGTAAGCATACCCGCGCGGAGACGCCTCTACAACACGCGACGCGAACACCCTGGAGGCCGAGGCCCCAAGGGTCACGGAAAGGCTAAAGGCAAGCCAAGGGCCCGTCAAGCACTCCGCGGCTACTTCACCTCGACACTGGCCCCGGCGCCCTCGAGGGCGGCCTTGGCCTTATCGGCGTCCTCCTTGGACACTCGCTCGAGCACCGGCTTGGGTGCGTTGTCCACCAAGTCCTTGGCCTCCTTGAGGCCGAGGCTGGTGAGGGACCGCACCTCCTTGATGACCTGGATCTTCTTGTCGCCGGCCCCCGTGAGGACGACGTCGAACTCGGTCTGCTCCTCGGCGCCGGCGTCCTCCGCCCCGCCGGCTGGCGCGCTCGGGGCGGCAATCGCCACAGGGGCGGCCGCGGTCACGCCGAAGCGGTCCTCGAAGTCCTTCAACAGCTCGCTCAGCTCGAGCACGGAGAGTTCGGCGATCCCGTCGAGGATCTGCTCCTTGGTCAGGGTCCCGGCCATCGTGGCTCCTTCCTCATTCCTCGGTGTTTGACTCGGGGGTGGGCGATGCGCCCGACCCGTTGGCTTCGTCGGCCGCTTCCTCACCGGAGGCGGTCTCGGGGGTGGCGGCCTCGGCGGTCGCACCAGCCTCCGCGCTGGCAGCCTCTGCGCTGGCAGCCTCTGCGCTGGCAGCCTCTGCGCTGGCGGCCTCCTCTGTGGCGGCCTCCTCTGTGGCGGAATCCTCTGTGGCGGAATCCGCGGAAGCGGACTCGGCGGCCTCTTCCCCGCCCTCCGACCGACGCTGGTCGGCCAGGGCGGACAGGCCGTAGGCGAGGTTGCGGGGCAGGGCCTCCATCAGGCCCGCCAGCTGGCGAAGCGGAGCCGCGATGGCCCCGGCCAGCTGGGCGAGGAGGACGTCCCGGGTCGGAAGGTCCGCCAACGCCGCCAGATCACGGCCGTCGAGCAGCTTGCCGTCGAGCAGCCCGCCCTTCATGACCAGGTTGGGGTGGGCCCGGGAGAAGTCTCGCAGGGCCTTGGCCACCGCCGTGATCTCGTCACGAACGAAGGCGATGGCCGTCGGGCCGGTGAGCAGCGATCCCAGCACCTCGTGCTCACTGCCGCTCACGGCACGGCGGACCAGGGTGTTCTTGAAGACCTTGTAGTCGCCGCCGGCCTCGGAGAGCCGGATCCGCAACTCCGCCATGTCCTTGACCGTGAGGCCGCGGTACTCGGTCAGGACGGAGCCCGAGGATCCCTCGAGGCGTTCCCGCACCTCCTCGACCACTGCGACCTTTTCCGCTCTCGGCTCGACCATGCTCGCTCCCGTACGTGCCGGAGATCCTCCGGAGAGCGAGGGCCTGCCAATCGGGGGCGGGCGCACCGCGCAGCCAGGTTGGCTGCCGGAACGACTCGCCTCGTCAGGCGGGCTCGGGGCCCTTTGCGCACCAGCGGTGCACCGGAGGTCTGCGGCGAAGAACTCGAATTGCCTCCCGCATTCGGGCGGGAAGAAGGGTAGAGGTTATCAGCTCAGGCGACGGCCTCTTCCACCTCGCGCGCCTTGGCCGGATCGACCCGCACTCCCGGGCTCATCGTGGACGAGACGGCGATCGACCGGATGTAACGGCCCTTGGCCGAGGCGGGCTTGGCGCGGAACAGCTCCTCGACCACGGCGTGGAAGTTGCTCAGCAGCTGGTCCCGGGTGAACGACACCTTGCCGATGGGCAAGTGGACGTTGCCGACACGATCCGTGCGGTACTCCACACGGCCACCCTTGAACTCGGTCACGGTCCGGCCGACGTCGTTGGTCACGGTGCCGGTCTTGGGGTTCGGCATCAACCCGCGCGGGCCGAGGATGCGCCCCAGGGAACCCACCTGACCCATGAGGTCGGGCGTGGCGACGGCGACGTCGAAGTCCAAGAAGCCCTCGCGCACCCGGGCGACCAGGTCGTCTGCCCCGATGACGTCGGCACCGGCCTGCCTCGCCTCGGCGGCCTGCTCGCCTGCGGCAAAGACGGCGACCCGCACGGCCTTGCCGGTTCCGGCCGGTAGCGAGAGCGTGCCGCGCACGATCTGGTCCGCCTTGCGCGGGTCGACGCCGAGCCGCACCGCCAGCTCGACCGTCTCGTCGAATCGAGCGGGCGCGATCTCCTTGAGCAGGTCCAGCGCATCTGTCGGGGCCAGGGCCTCATCGCGTTCGACTCGGTTCGTCGCCTGGCGGTACTTCTTTCCGTGCTTGCTCATCGCTCTTTCCTCACCCGACGGCGATGCCCATGGACCGGGCGGTACCGGCGATCTGCTTCTTTGCGGACTCCAGGTCCTCGGTGTTCAGGTCGGGCATCTTGATCCGCGCGATATCGGCCAGCTGCTCGTCGGTCACCGTGCCCACCTGCTCCCGGCCGGCCGTCGTGGCGCCCTTCGGGATGCCCACCGCCTGACGCAGCAGCACCGGTGTCGGTGGCGTCTTGAGCACGAAGGAGAACGTCCGGTCCTCGTAGATCGTGATCTCCACGGGGACGACCGTCCCCCGCTGCGACTCGGTGGCGGCGTTGTACTGCTTGCAGAATTCCATGGTCTGGACGCCGTGGGGGCCGAGCGCCGTACCGACCGGCGGCGCCGGCGTCGCTGCGCCGGCGTCCAGCTGGATCTTGACCACGGCCATGACGCGCTTTCTCGGGGGCATCGATCTTCTTTCCTCTTGCCTCGGGTCTTTCCTCGGGTTCCCTCGGATGGTTGTGTCTGGGCTCTCGGGCGGGCGGCGGGCGCCGCTCGACTCAGAGCTTGGCGACCTGGCTGAACTCCAGCTCGACCGGCGTCTCCCGGCCGAAGATGTTGACGAGCACCTTGAGCTTGAGCTGATCCTCGTTGATCTCGGCGATCTGGCCGGAGAAGTCCGCGAAGGGACCCTCCTTGACCCGGACCGTCTCGTTGAGCTCGTACTCGAGGCGTGGGCGGCTCCGCTTCGGCTGGGCCTCCGTGCCCTCGGGCTTGACCTGGAGCATCCCCTCGACCTCACGGCGCGAGAGCGGCGTGGGCTTGGTCCCCGGCCCGACGAAGCCGGTGACCCCGGGCGTGTTGCGGACGGCCCCCCAGGTGTCGTCGTCCAGGTCGCAACGAACCAGGATGTAACCCGGGTACATCTTCTTCTGGACGACGACCTTCTTGCCGCCCTTGAACTCCACCACGTCCTCGACCGGGATGGCCACCTCGTGGACGCGATCCTCCATCCCCCGCGAGGTCACGACGCTCTGGAGGTTCGAGCGCACCTTGTTCTCGTAACCGGAGTAGGTGTGCACCACGTACCAGCGGCCCGGCCGGTCGTAGGGGCTCGGGACGTAGGGAGCCTCCTCCTCCAGGTCCTCGAGATCCTCCTCGACCTCGGCGTCTGCTCCGCCCTCGGGTGCCCCGCCCTCGGGCTCGAGGGCGCCCGTCGCGACGGACTCCGGAGCCTCCTCGAGCCCGCCCGCGGGCGCGGCGGAGCCTTCCTCGGTCGCGAGCTCCTGCTCGCCGGCCGACGGGTCGCTGCCGTTGGTCGTCATATCCCCGGTGGTCGTCATGTCATGGTCGTCGAAGGTCAATTCTCACCGCATCGCAATCTCGGAGAGCGGCCCGGTCGTCCGGGCCCGCCGCTGAGGCCCGCCGCCGGGCCCCTCCGTGGGGCCGCTACTTCTGGAACAGGTACAGGACCGCCTTGCCGAAGGCCAGGTTGAGCACGAAGATCAGGGCGATCATGAGCACCAGGACCGTGAGCACCACGGTCGTGTAGTTGACGAGCTCGCTGCTGTTGGGCCACACCACCTGACGGAGCTCGTTGCGCACCTCCCGTGCCAGGCGAGCCGGCGTGAGACGCCCCCCGGACGAGCGGGACCGGTCCTTTGACCGCGAGCCCGAGCGGCCGCCCCTGGCCGCGGCGATCGGGGCCGCGTCCAAGGCCTCCTCGACGTCGAGATCCGCGGTCAGGTCCTCGTCCGGCGTGGGATCGAACGCGGCCTGACCGTCGGCGTCCTGCGCTTCTCGGCGCATCATGCGCTTGCTCTGGCGACTCACAAGGCGGCTCCGGCGTTGACACTTTCGTCCAGCGGACCTGCCGGTGTCGGCAGGCTCCCAGCAGGGCAGGAGGGACTCGAACCCCCAACCGCCGGTTTTGGAGACCGGTGCTCTACCAATTGAGCTACTGCCCTTTGCGGCGATGCGCTCGGTCGTCCTCCGGCGAGTGGTCGCGACCATCCTGACCAGGGGAGCGGGAGAAAGGTTAGCGCGTCTCCTTATGCAGCGTGTGGCGGCGGTCCCACCGGCAGTACTTGCTCATCTCGATTCGCTCACGATCGTTCTGCTTGTTCTTCGTCGTGATGTAGTTGCGACGCTTGCAGAGCTCGCACGCCAACGTGACCTGGACCCGCTTCTCGTTCTTTGGCAATCCACACCTCCTCGTCCTGCCTTCTCGTCCTGCCCGGGTACCTCTGGTAGCGGCGGCGGGACTCGAACCCGCGACCCCACGATTATGAGCCGTGTGCTCTAACCAACTGAGCTACGCCGCCTGGAGAGCCCCCTGTCGGAATCGAACCGACGACACCAGCCTTACCATGGCTGTGCTCTGCCGACTGAGCTAAGGGGGCACGCACCGCCGGGTCGTCCCTCGCAGGACCGCAGCTCACCATGCTACCCGACCCGTCGGTATCCTCCGCTGCGTGAGGATTCGGCTGGCACGCACCGAGGACGGCCCGTCCATCCGGACCATCTACAACGCCGAGGTCACGGGCTCGCAGCTCAACTTCGACATCATCCAGTGGACCGTCGACGACGAGCAGGCGTGGCTGGCCCGCCACCAGGGGGCCCATCCGGCGGTCGTGGCAGTGGACGACGAGGAGCAGGTGCTCGGGTTCGGCTCCCTCTCCCGCTACCGCAACCGGCCCGCGTACGCCACGACGGTCGAGGACTCCGTCTACGTGGACCGGCTCCGGCGCAGCGGCGGCGTCGGCAAGAGCATCCTGGGTGAGCTCGTGCGCCTGGCCGGCGAGCACGGCTTCCACACGGTCATCGCCCGGGTGGTGGGGCACAACGAGGCGTCCATCGCGCTCCACCGCTCCTGCGGCTTCGAGGTGGTGGGGGTGGAGAAGGAGGTCGGCCGCAAGCACGGCCAGTGGCTCGACGTCGTCGAGCTGCAGCGGATGCTCTGAGAGGAAGGTCCCGGAGATCAGACGCCGGCGAGCGGTGGTCTGCCCGGCGTCCAGTCCGACCCACCCCTCGCCTCGTCCTCGGGCATCGCGGACCTCGACCAGGGGCCGAGCGGTGCCACGAGCACCGCGAGCAGGGCCATCAGGGCGACCGCCACCACCAGCAGGTCGGAATGGATGAGCTGGTCGAGCAGCTGGCGTCCCCCGGTCAGCCCGATGAAGGGCGAGAGCACCGACAGCACCACGATGAGGCGCCGGGTCCAGCCGGTGGCGACCACGGCCAGGATGATGAGCCCCCACGACAGGTACCAGGGCTGCACGACCGGGCCGAGGGCGACGAACAGGAGCAACGTGAAGCCGAGGGAGCGGAGCGTGCCCAGCCGGTCGGCGTTCAACAGGAGGTAGACACCCGCCACCGCCGCGCTCAGAAGGCCGATCACCCGGGTCACCGAGAGGACGGCACCCTGGGAGACCCCGAGGTGAAGGAGGTGGGCGATCCAGCTCAAGAGCATCCCGATCCCGGTGGCCGGAGCCAGCCAGCTGCGGACGGTGCCCGGCGTCTCCAGGTTGGCCACCCAGCCGAACCCGAGACCGCTGACCGCCGTGAAGGCCACCATCACGGCCGCCGAGATCAACAGGGCCGTGACCACGGGCCGCACACGCTGGCGCCACGGGATCCCCGTGCCCAGCCACTCCCAGCCGATGTAGAGCACGGCGAGCTCGGCCGGCGCCTTGATCGCGGCGGCCACCGCGCAGATGAGCACCCCGACGACCGGCCGGCCGCGCTTCGCGAAGGCGAGGCCGCACAACATGACACCGAGCATGAGCGCGTCGTTGTGGGCGCTCGCCACGAGGGACAGCAGGACCAGGGGGTTGAGGACGGCGAGGGAGAAGATCGCCGACGGGTCACGACCGTACAGTCGGGCCAGCTGGGGGATGCTCCAGGCGATGAGGATCACGCCGACCAGGGAGAGCATCCGCAGCAGGACCACCGTCACGAGCACGTTGTGCATGCTCAGGCTGGCCAGCGCCCCGTCGATGATCAAGAAGAACGGACCGTAGGGTGCCGGGGTGTTGCCCCAGAGCGCGTTGACCCCGCTGACGTAGGGACTGCCGCCGAGGACGAAGGGTCCGTAGACGTAGGGGCTGATGTGGTGGCTCACCATCTCGCCCTGGGCCGCGTACGAGTAGACGTCCTGGCTGAAGAGGGGCGGGACGATCAACATGGGCACGACCCACAGGGCGAACATCATGGCCAGGTACTTGACGGGCACCCCGGGACGCACGGCGAGGGCCTTGGTCAGCCGGAACCAGACCCGCATGAACAGGACCAACCCGCCGTAGACGGCCACGAGGCCGACGAAGAGGCCCTGGTCGGTCGCTCCCGGCGTCGACGGCATCCCGAAGAACCAGGCCCCGGGCATCTCCAGCTTGAAGGGCGAGCTCGGGAGCGAAGCCCCGAGGGCCACCATCATGAGGGCGACGAAGCCCAGGATGGCGGGCCGGCGCAGGAAGGCGGCGTCGTCCAGATCGGAGGCGTCCTCCTGACCCTGGCGGAGCCAGCGACCCGGCAACAGGCGCAGGCGGAGCAGCTCGAGGCGCATGCTGGCCTGGCCCGACCAGTGATCGAAGCGCTGCGCCGCGGACGCCCCCATGGCGCGCAGACGAAGCGCCGCGGACGGGCGGGCCGCTCGTGGGCGAGCGCCCTCCACCTCGGTCGCGGTCACGGGACTCTCCTCCACGTCGCCGCGGACGCATCATGGTTGGGCGTCCGATTTGCGACCAATCTGCGCTCCCGTATCACCAGGTGCGGACCCCTCGGTGGACGAGCCAGGGGGTCGGGGTCCCGACTCCCTCCGCAAACGACCCGTAACCGTATTGTAATGGGGCGGACCGGGTGTGCAAGTGTCGGCGATTGCCCCACCTCGTGGCCCCTGGAGCCCTCATCGGCCCCTAACACGCGCTCCATCCGCACCTAACACGGGCGCGTCATAACGGGACCACATACTGACGAGAGAAAGCGACACTACCGATGCGAAGTCGATCGATTCTGGCCAAGGCAGCGGCTGGCGCGGGAGTGGCGGGCGCCCTGACGCTGGCCAGCTTCGGCGTGGCCGGCGCCAGCACCAGCCCCCAGGCCACCACCAGCGCCGCCAATTGCTCGCAGGCGAGCACCCGCCTCCAGAAGATCCAGACGGCCCAGGCAGACGTCCAGAAGTACGCAGGCGAGGTCGCCGGCTGGGTGACCGAGACCCAGCAGGGCGGGGTCCCTCGGCTGTCCAAGCGCTTCCAGGCACTCGAGAACCGTCTGAAGAAGGCCTCGGACCGTCTCTCCAAGGCCGAGCAGAGGATCCAAACGGCCTGCCCCGGCTCGGGCGGCTCGTCCAGCTGAGGCTCACAGAGGGGGGAGGCGCACCACCATCCTCGTGCCCTCCTCGCCGGCGACCGGGGACTCGGCCTGGACCACACCGCGCATCGCCCCGACCAGCTCGGCGACGATGGCCAGGCCGAGCCCCATGCCGGCGCCCGAGGCGCCAGAGCGGTCCGTGCTGAAGTGCCGGTCCCACACCCGTTCGAGATCCTCCGGGGCGATGCCCGGCCCGTCGTCGGTGACCCACAAGAGGAGCCCGGGGCCATCTCGCCGGGCCCCCACCTGCACACGGGAGCGGGCGAACCGGAGGGCATTGTCGATCAGGTTGGCAAGCACCTGGCGGGTCCGATCCCGGTCCGTCGAGAGCATCATCGGATCCCCGTCGGGCACGTCGGCGTCGAGCGACAGGGACCGTCGGGTGGCGGCGGGGCGGAAGCTCTCGACGGTCTCGACAACGAGAGGGGTGACCTCGGTCGGCTCCGGCCGGAACGAGAAGCGGCCGGCGTCGAGGCGGGCGAGATCCAGGAGGTCCTGGACCAGCCGCTCGAGGCGGTGGGCCTCCGTGCGGATCACCTCGATGGCCGCCGGCACGTCCTCCGCGGTGCCGTCGGCGACGGCCTGCGCGTAGCCGCCGATCGACGTGAGCGGGGTCCGTAGGTCGTGGGACACCGAGAGGAGGAACTGGCGCTGCTGCTCCCTCGCCTCGGAGAGCCGGTCGCCCATCGTGTTGATCGACTCGCGGAGCGCGACGAGCTCGGGCGGGTCGGACGCCGACGCGTCAACCCGCGCGTCGAGATCGCCACCGGCGATCCTGCCCGTGACGTCGACGGCCCGGCGCAGCGGCCGGGCCAGCCGGCTGGCGAGGAAGTAGGAGGCGGCCCCGGCGATGACGAGAACCGCCGCGCCCACGATGGCGAAGTAGCCGAATCCGCCGGCCGGGGCCGAGACGTCGCGGGTCGCCACGAGCACCGGCGTCGCGGCGGTCGGGATGGCGGGGACGAACCGGGTCCGCTGCCGGGCGTTCAGGGTCATGGGGTCCACCACGTAGACGCTGTCGCCGACGTGGCCGCTCACCGACGAGCCCGCCTCGATGCGGCCGACCGGCAGGCTCACGCCCCGCAGAACCTCGGGCATCGGCCTCGTCCACTCCCCTCCCTCGGCCGCGTTGACCGAGAGCGTGCTGAACCCGCCGACCACGCGCAGCACCGTCAGGCAGCACCGCCCCGGGCGCAGCGTCCGCTCGCCGGGCAACCGGAGGGCCAGCAGGGCGGGGTGCTCGGCGATGCTGCGGACCTGGGTTCGGAGCTGGCTCTCGGCGCTCGAGAGGGTGTCCCGGCGGATCAGGAGGAAGCTGCCGACGCTCGCGAGGACGAGCGTCCCCGCCACCAGCGCGACGATCGCCGCCAGGATGCGCGCCCGCACCGGACCAGCCGCCGCGACTAGTCCAGCCGGTACCCGACGCCGCGCACCGTGTGCAGGGGCAGGTCGTCGCCGAGCTTCTTTCGCAGTTGCCGGACGTGGACGTCCACCGTCCGCTCGTCCCCGTACCAGTCGGCGCCCCAGGCGTCGTCCAGCAGCTGGCGCCTCGACAACACGATCCCGCGGTTGCGCGCCAGGGCGACCAGCAGGTCGAATTCCCGGACGGTGAGCTCGACCAGCCCGCCGCCTTCCCTCCGAACCTCCCGGCGTGCCTCGTCGACCCGGTAGTCGCCCACCTTGCTGACCGGCGCCGCCGGGCGCGAGCCCGAGTCCCGGCGGAGGATGGCGCGCACGCGTGCCACGAGCTCGCGCGGCGAGAAGGGCTTGGTGACGTAGTCGTCCGCGCCGATCTCCAGTCCGAGCACGCGATCGATCTCGTCGTCGCGGGCCGTGAGCATGATGACCGGCGTGGTGCCCTGGGCCCGCAGCCTGCGGGTCACCTCGAAGCCGTCGACGTCGCCGGGCAGGCCGACGTCGACGATGGCGAGCCGGGCGCCGTGCCGGCCGACCGCCTCCTGTGCGCGCCCACCTTCCCGGAGCTGGACCACCCGGAAGCCCTCTCGACGCAGGTACATGGCCACGAGGTCAGAGATGTGCTGGTCGTCCTCGACCACCACCACGGTGCCCGGCCCCTCCGACATGCCCGCGGCCATCGGCGGTCAGCCGTGACCGTGTCCGTCGCCCAGGCGCTCTCCCCGGGCCGCTGCGGTGTCGTCGGGCGAGCCTTCGGCGGCCGCCTCGGCGCAGGACTCGCACGTGCCGAGCACCGCGAAGTGGCGAGGGTCGATCACGAAGCCGAACCGTTGACGCGCCTGGCGGGCGAGACCGCGGAAGAGCTCGTCCGGGGCCTCGATGGTCGCGCCACAGGTCCCGCACACGAAGTGGGAGTGGGTGGCGGTCGCCAGGTGGTAGGTCGCCGGGCCGTGGCCGAGGTGCGCGTGCACGACGACGCCCAGGCGCTCCAGCTCCTCGAGGTTGCGGTACACGGTGGACAGGTGGACGTCGGGCGCTCTCGCCTGAACCTCGGCAGCGAGCTGTTCGGCCGTGTGGTGACCTGGCGACTCGAAGACCAAGCCGAGCAGCAGGCGGCGAGCCGTCGTGACCCGCCCGCCGCGGGCACGCACCCGCTCGAGGACATCCTCGACGTTGGCTTCACCCGCAGGGGTGTGACCGTCCGGCACGCGGCGCGGGGGCACGCCGACAGCATACGGGCCACCAGGGCAAACGGCTTGTCGCCGCGCCCGTGCGGCGCCAGTGGGCACCTCGGGTGCGGTCGTTGGAAAATCGGACGGTGCTGCTACGCCGGTGGCCGATGGCCGCAGGGCGCGTTGCGGCCGGTGTTTCACTCCTCGGGGATCCACCGCTTCATGAACTCGTCGAAGAGCGGGACGGTGAAGGCGATCTCGCCGCGGTTCGGCGCGTAGCACATCGCTCTCTTTATGAGGCCTTCTCGGACCGGACTGAGAGAGCGCGGCGCCTTTCCCATCGCGGCCGCCACGTCCGCTGTCCGGACCGGACCCGCGCCGAGTTGCGCCATGGCGCGCATGTAGGCGCGTTCACCAGGAGTCGAGCCGGCAGCACGCACGAGAAAGAAGCTGTCGTCGAGCTTGGCGACGGAAAGGGGCACGGAGCGTTCGAAGTCGTCGAGGGTGACCGCATCAGGTCCGTCGGCGATGTCCCAGGCATGCTTTCCGAACTCCTGGAGGAAGTAGGGATAGCACCTCGTCACCTGGAGGGCGCGCGCGATGGCGTCATCGGCCCAGGTGACCCTCTCGGATTGTGCGGGCGTCTGCAGTGCCTCCGCAGCCTCCTCCTCGCTGAGCATTCCCATCTTCGACATGACGAACATTCGCTCGGCGTAGGTCTTGGCCTCGCCCGTGAGGGCGGCCAGCGTCGGCAGTCCGGCACCGGAGATCGTGATGGGGAGGCGCTCCTGGGAGGCGCGGTGGAGGCCGACGAGCAACGCAGTGAGGGTGGGATGGTCGACGTAGTGGAGTTCGTCGATAGCGAGGAGGATGCCGGTTTCATTGGCCCTTGCCACCCCTCCTACCTCGAGGAAGAGCCCGGCCAGATCGGCGCCCAGTTCTCCCGAATCAGCCGGCCCGAGGACGGCGTCGACATCGATGCTCAATTCCGGGCCGTTGGGGATGCGGACGGTAAAGGCCTTGAGCACGCCCAGGGCACGACGCACCGCGTCGCCGATGCGGCGCTTGGCATCCATGGCGAGCAGCACGCGCCGCAGGGCGGCGGCGATGGCTGGTGCCAGGCTGCCGTCCTCGTTGACCTCGATGTACTCGTGGAAGTAGCCACGACCCTCGGCGAGGTCCTCGAACTCGTTGAGCAGCACGGTCTTTCCCGTCCCCCTCAGTCCGGTGAGCAGCTGACTCTGTGAGTTGGTTCCCCGGAGAAGGCGCTGGAGCGTGACGTCCATGGCGTCGATCTCCCCGTCGCGTCCGACGAGCGTGGGAGGCCGTGTTCCCGCTCCGGGGTTGTAGGGGTTGCGCACCGGGTCCATGGCTCTGCGCCGTTGCCTCTTGCCCTCTCTCGGAAAATCTGATCGAATCTAGATAAATCTATCTAAATCTAGCTCATGATTTAGACATCGGGGAGACCACGACGGGTGTCTAGCTAGGTGCCTAGAAATCATCAGATTTCGCAAGACGGTGCCCCAGCCCGGCCCGTCGCCGTGGGCCGGGTCGAACACGACTTGGTTGGCGGAGGGAGTGGGATTCGAACCCACGGGAACCGGAGTCCCACGGCTTTTCAAGAGCCGCGCATTCGTCCGCTCTGCCATCCCTCCTCGTCCGGGCCCGGTCCGGTCTCGATCGTCTTCCCTTGGACCGAGCCCGCTCGTTCTTACCGGATCTGGACCCGTAGCTGCTGGAGCCATTCGTCCGCGGCGCGCCAAGCGTCGTCGGCCTTGCGCCGCCGCACCGGTCCGTGCGCGCCGGCGGCGGGGTACGAGCCGAGGAACTTGACGCGAGCCAGGCCCGCGTGGAGGTCCCTCAGGCAGTCCCCGACAACCTCGTCCGCCAGGTGGCCGTCGAGGTCGATCACGAAGCAGTACTCGCCGAGGTTGCGCTTGGTGGGCCGGGACTCGAGCTTGGTGAGGTTGATGTTGCGGGCGGCGAACTGACCGAGGATGCCGTGGAGGTTGCCGGGCCGGTCGGCGTGCTGGAAGCACACGATGCTCGTCCGGTCGTGGCCCGTCGGGGCCGGGATGCCCGACGTCGCCACGGCGACGAAGCGCGTCTGGTTGTCGGGATGGTCCTCGACGTCTTCGACGAGCAGCTCGAGCCCGTAGAGGTCGGCCGCCACCCTCGGGGCGAGGGCGGCCACGGATGCGTCCGGATGCTCCGCCAGCGCCCGGGCCGCGTCCGCCGTCGAGTTGGCGGCGACGTGCTCGGCCCCCGGCACGAGGCGTCGCAAACTGTGCTCGCACTGGGCAAGGGCCACCGGGATCGACACGACCCTGACGATGTCGGAGAGCCGAACGCCCGGCATCGCCATCAGGTGCAGGTGGATGTCCATCACCACCTCGCGCTGGACCAGGAGGTCCACGTCGAAGAGCAGCGCGTCGAGGGTCGCGCTCACCGTCCCGTCGATGGCGTTCTCCATCGGCACGAAGCCGAGGTCGACCTCCTCCCCGGCGACCGAGGAGAGCACGTCCGCGATCGTGGAGCGGAGGCGCAGCTCGGCGCCGGCGTAGTCGGGCTGTGTGAGCAGGGCCTCCTCGGTGAAGGTGCCGGGAGGGCCGAGGTAGGCGACCGTTCGGATGGTAGGTTGCACCGCCCGGGAGGATAGTGACTGCGGTGGACGAGGCGGCATTGCGAGCGCTGCTCAAGGGCGTCGCCGATGGCACGTGCGATCCGGACGACGCCGTGCGACGGCTCCGGCGGCTCCCGTTCGTGGAGCTCCCCTTCGCCCGCGTCGACCACCACCGCCGGCTCCGCCAGTCCCTCCCGGAGGCCGTCTACGGACCGGGCAAGACGCCCCGGCAGGTCGCCGAGATCGTCTGCGAGTTGCTGTCCGAGCCCGGTGGCCCCGTGCTGTTGACCAGGGCGGATCCCGAGCAGGTCCGGGCCGCCGTCGAGGCGACGGGGGACGCCGGCCACGACACGCCCGAAGTCACCGGGGCCCCCCGGGCCGCCGGCTCGGCCGACCGAGCCGGCCAACTGGCCGTCTGGCGCCCGGCTGCCCCCCGGCAGGCCTCGGTCCTGATCGTCACCGCCGGGACGGCCGACCTGCCCGTCGCCGAGGAATGCGCCGGCGTGCTGCTCGCGCTCGGCTGGCCCTCGGAGCTCGTGGCCGACTGCGGGGTGGCCGGGGTCCACCGGCTGCTCGCCTCGGTGGACCGACTCCTCGCGGCCGACGCCGTGGTCGTCGTCGCCGGCATGGAGGGCGCCCTGGCGAGCGTCGTCGGCGGCATCACCCCGGCCCCGGTCGTGGCGGTGCCCACGAGCGTCGGCTACGGCTCCGCGCTGGAGGGGGTGACGGCCCTCCTGGCGATGACGGCCTCGTGCGCAGCGGGCGTGAGCGTGGTGGGCATCGACAACGGGTTCGGAGCCGCCTGCGCGGTGGCCCGGCTCCTCGGCCCGTGAGCGGGCGCCCGGCGGACGGCGGGGCGGGGCCGCCCGGCCGGCGCCTGGCATGGTTCCACTGCTTCGCGGGCATCGCGGGGGACATGGCGCTCGGCAGCCTCGTCGACGCCGGGGCCGATCTCGACGAGATCCGTTCCATTCTCCGCCGCATCCCCATCGCGGGGTGGGAGCTCGGGCGCCGTGAGGTCCTGCGGGGGGGCATCGCCTGCACCCAGGCCGTGGTCGACGTCCAGGACGATGCGGTCTCCCGGAGCCACAGCCACATCGCGGCATTGATCACCGAGGCACGGCTCCCCCGGCGCGTCACGTCCCGGGCCCTCGCCGTCTTCGACGCCCTGGCCCGGGTGGAGGCCCGCCTCCACCGGCGCTCGGTCGCGGAAGTCCACCTCCACGAGGCCGGTGGCCACGATGCCATCGTCGACGTCGTGGGAACGGTGGCCGCCTTGGAGGTCCTCGGGATCGACGAGGTCCGGGCGTCGCCGGTCGCGACCGGCACCGGCACCGTTCGGGCCGCTCACGGCGTCCTCCCCAACCCCGCGCCGGCCGTGGTCGACCTCCTGCGGGGCGCCCCCGTGCGTGGGGTCGACACACCGCACGAGCTGACCACCCCGACCGGCGCGGCCCTGCTCGCGGCTCTGGCGACCTCCTACGGTCCCCTCCCGGCCATGACCGTGACCCGATCCGGCTTCGGGGCGGGTGCCCGGGACCTGGAGGAGCTTCCCAATTGCACCCAGGTGGTCCTCGGCACCGTCGAGACCCGCGCCCAGGCTGCCGACGACGGGCAACCGGTGATCGTGCTCGAGGCCACCGTCGACGACGTGACCGGCGAGCAGCTGGCGCTGGCGGTGCGCGACCTGCTCGAGGCGGGCGCACACGACGCCTGGGTGAGCTCGGTGGTCATGAAGAAGGGTCGGCCGGGCCACGTCGTCCACGCCCTCGCGGATCCGACCCTCGTCGCGTCGTTGCGGCACGTCCTTCGCCGGACGACGGGCACCTTCGGGGCGCGTGCGCTCTCTGCTACCCGGTGGCCCGCAGCACGGCAGATGACGACCGTGCTGGTGGAGGGCCAGCCGGTGCGGATGAAGGTCGGCGAGCACCGGGCCAAGCCGGAGATCGAGGACCTGGTCGCCCTGTCCACGCGGACGGGGATTCCGGTCAGGGAGCTCCAGGCGCGGGCGGAGGACGCCTGGCGGGCACAGGAGGGTTCTCCCCCGCCACGTTGACCGCGCCACCGGCGGGCGGCTCGGCGGACATCCCGATCGGGGCGTCTACCCCTCGGCGCCCGCCCCGCTCGCGGACTGGGCCCGGTAGCGGTAGACGTTCGTGTCTCGGAGCTCGAAGCCCAGGCGCTGGTAGAGCCGGTTGGCGGCCTCCCTGCTCGGCCGGGAGGTGAGGTCGACCGTGCGGGCGCCCGCGGCCTCGGCGACCGCCAACGCGGACTGCACCAGAGCGGCACCCACGCCGCCGCGTCGGATGCCCTCGTCCACCACGACGTCCTCGATCCAGGCGCGCATGCCGGTCGGGACGAAGAAGAGCACGAGGGTGAGCATGCCCTGGACCCTCCCGTCCGCGTCCTCGGCCACGAGGAGGCGGGTGGACGGGGAGGAGACGATCCGCTCGAGCTCCGCCAGCGAGAGCGGGGGCGGTGAGCTGGACAGCTGCGGAAGCAGGGGAAGGATGGACCGGAGCAGCTCCGGGTCGGCGGCCGTGGCCTCGGACACGCGACAGTCGGCCGGGTCCGGCATCAGCGCGTCGCGGCGAGCGGCGCCGGGCCGGCCCCGCTCACTCGTCGACCTTGGCGTCACCCCGCCACACCGGCTGACGAACCTGGTCGTACACGACGTCGGGCTGCTCGCCACGTAGGGCGGCGAACACGGGCTCGCCCCAGCGCTCGGCCCCGATCAACGGCGCCGGGAGGGCGTCGGGCGCGAACCATCCGGCGTCGCGACACTCGAGCGGGTGGGGCGACAGCTTCCCGCCGATCGCCCGGCAGTGGAACACGAGCGAGTAGAGGGCGAACCGGCTCATGCCGAGCCGGAGACCGTCGAGGACCGCGATGAGCCGGACGGGCTCGATCTCGATCCCGGTCTCCTCCTCGACCTCCTTCACGGCCACCTCGGCCGCCGAGTAGCCGGCGTCGCACCAGCCGGTCGGGTAGAGCCAGGCCCCCGAGTCGGAGCGCTGGATCAGCAGGAGCTCGCCGCGGTCGTTGCTGACGGCCGCCCCGACGGCGACCTTGGGGGTGACGTAGCCGGCGATCCCGTGACCCACCTGGGAGAGCCAGTCCTGGACCTGACCCTCGGCATCCTCCGCCGAGGGCGTCGACGGCTCCGAGGCGGCGCGGATGTCCGCCGCCACTCGGAGCACCTCCTCGAAGCGCTCGCGCTCGTACAGGCTCTCGGTAAAGCCCAGGCCGGTGCGGGCGATCCCTGCGAGCGCCTCGCTCCAGCGCAGCAGTGTCCGTTCCGAGACGCTCCGGTCCACGCCGAGCAAACTACCGGCTGCGGCTCCTGCGGGGGCGCGTGCGGCAGGGGCGCGTGCCGGGTGGGTGCCGGTGGTGGTGGCCTTGACCTGCGGGTGGGCGCACGTTTGGACCACAATGATGGAGTGGGCGTGAACGAGGACTGCCGCCACTACGTCATGCAGACGACCGCCAGGTTCGAGAAGCTCGAGCGCTGCAAGCTCGGGGCGAACGAGGCCTTGCCCTTCGGCTGCCCCGACGGCTGCGTCTTCTACGAACCCCGGCGCGTGTCCTCGGCCGGGTGGCAGATCGGTGGCCGCCCCGACGGACCCGACTCCTGAGCCGACGGGCTGGCCCGATCCGGCCGGCCCTCGCGCCACCCGGAGGGCTGAAGCCCGTCAGCCCTCGAGCACGTCGCCCAGGAGATCCACCTGCACCCCCGTCTCACGGAACCAGCCGATCGTGCCTTCGACCACGGATGGCTCCCCGTCCACCTCGCAGAGGATCCAACCCTGGTCCTCGCCCACGTCGGCACGCCGGATGTTGATCTCGACCGGGAACATCCGCAGCGCCCTCGAGAGCACGGGCTCCCGCACCAGGGGCTCGGGGAAGGTGAGGCGGACGCGGACCTGGATCGTCATCCCCGCGGGGCCACCTCGGTGGAGCGCCGGTACGTGATCACGACGGTGCCGCCCCAGCTGGACCCGCCAGGCTCCGATTGAGGCTCCCCGAGCGGTAGCCCTCGAGGTCCATGGCCACGTGGAGGAAGCCGACGGCACGCAACCGCTCGACGATCGGCGCCCGGAGCTCGAGCACCCGCGTCAGGTCCTCGTCGGGGACCTCGATGCGCGCCGTCGTGCCGTGGTGCCGCACCCGGACCTGGCGGAGGCCGAGGTCGCGGAGAACCGACTCGGCGAGGTCGACGGAGCGGAGCCGGCCCACGGTCACCGGGGTCCCGTACGGGATGCGGGATGCGAGGCACGCCGCCGCCGGCTTGTCCCAGGTGCGCAGACCGAGGTCCTTCGACGCGGTGCGGACGTCGGACTTGGTGAACCCGGCGCCGACGAGGGGGAACCGCGCCCCGCGTCCGATCGCCACGGCCTGGCCCGGTCGGTGGTCCCCGAGATCGTCGAGGTTGACGCCGAGCACCACGACCGACCCGCTCGATCCGGCCAGGGGCAGGAGGACGTCCATGAGCGCTCCCTTGCAGTGGGCGCAGCGGTCGGACCCGTTGGTCACGTACGCAGCGTCCTCCATCTCGCTCGTCGGTATCCCGCTCCAGCGCAGGCCCCACTCGGCCGCCAGCGAGCGGCACTCCGCCTCCTCCTGCCGAGCCAACGACGGCGAGAGCGCCGTCACGCACAGGACGCGCTCGGAGCCCAGCGTGTCGTTGGCCACCCAGGCCAGCAGCGAGGAGTCGGCGCCGCCGCTGAAGGCCACCACGATGCGGTCGAGCTCGGACAGCGAGCTACGGAGTGCCGCCAGGTCGCCCATCAGCCCGACGTGCCCCGGGAGACGGCATCGAGCACCACGTCGAGCTCGTCGACCGCGCCGACGTAGAAGGGACCGAACTCGGCGTAGCGGGCGGACGCCTCGTCGAAGCGCATCTGGTAGACGCAGTCCTTCAGGTCCTCGAGCGTCCGGCCGAAGAGGGTGACCCCCCACTCCCAGTCGTCGAGGCCGGTCGACCCGGTGATGAGCTGGAGCACTCGCCCACGGAAGGTCCTGCCCACGGCACCGTGGCCCTGCATGAGCTCCTTGCGGCGCTCGAACTCGAGCCGGTACCAGTTGTCGTCCGCCGCCCGGCGCTTGGACATGGGGTAGAAGCAGAAGGCCCGCTTGTCCGGGGGAGGCAGCTCGGGGTAGAGCCGCGCCCGGCGCATCTCCTCGGGGACGCCCGCGGCGTACTCGGAGACCTCGGTGAGCGACACGTAGGAGGTCTCGAGCCGGAGCCCGGCACCCATCACCTCCGACTGGAAGGCGCGCAGGCGCCAGAGGTCCTCGCCCACGATCATGAGGGCGACGTCCGCCTTGTGCCCGAGCAGCCCCGCCGTCACGACCTGATAGCCATCGCCCCGTGCGCCGACCACCGCCTTGGCGATCCCCGCCCGGTCGAGCGGTCCGGGAACCGTGACGAAGAGGTGGAGGACCGACCATCCCTGAGGCGCCACGAGGGGCTCCGGCGTGCGTAGGTCTGGGGGGCTCATCGCGGGTCAGTCTACGAAGCCGTCCCGAGACGTCCCGAACGGCCGAGGGGCGCCCGAAGGCGCCCCTCGTACCATCCGTTTCGGTGGCCGTCTCCGGCCGTTTCGTGGCGGTCTCTCCGGCCGGTTCTCCCGGTGTCGGGCGCCGGCTCGAGAGTGGCCCCGTCCGTGGCCGGGATCAGAAGTCGTCCATGCCGCCGCCGGGCATGGCGGGGGCGGCGTCCTTCTCCGGCTTGTCGACGATGACCGCCTCGGTCGTGAGGAACAGCGCGGCGATCGAGGCAGCGTTTTGCAGCGCAGAGCGCGTCACCTTGGCGGCGTCGATGACCCCGTCCTTGAACAGGTCGGTGTACTCGCCGGTGGCCGCGTTCAGGCCCTCCGCCGCGTTCTTCAGGTTGCGCACCCGCTCGACCACGACGCCACCCTCGAGGCCCGCGTTGACCGCGATCTGCTTGAGGGGCTCCTCCACGGCACGCGCCACGATGCGGGCGCCGGTGGCCTCGTCGCTGTCCAGCTTGTCGGCGCGGTCCAAGATGGCGGCCTGCGCACGCAGCAGGGCCACGCCGCCGCCGGGCACCACGCCCTCCTCGATGGCGGCCTTGGTCGTGGACACGGCGTCCTCGATCCGGTGCTTCTTCTCCTTGAGCTCGACCTCGGTGGCGGCACCCACCTTGATCACCGCGACGCCGCCGGAGAGCTTGGCAAGGCGCTCCTGCAGCTTCTCCCGGTCGTAGTCGGAGTCCGTGTTCTCGATCTCGGTCTTGATCTGGTTGATCCGGCCCTTGATGTCGGACTCCTCGCCGATGCCCTCGACGACGGTGGTCTCGTCCTTGGTCACGACCACCTTGCGGGCCCGGCCGAGCAGGTCGAGGCCCACGTTCTCGAGCTTGAGGCCGACCTCTTCGGTCACAACCTGTCCGCCGGTCAGGATCGCCATGTCCTGGAGCATGGCCTTGCGACGCTCACCGAAGCCCGGAGCCTTGACCGCGACGCTCTTGAAGGTGCCGCGGATCTTGTTCACGACCAGGGTGGCAAGAGCCTCGCCCTCGACGTCCTCGGCGATGATGGCCAGCGGGCGGCCGGCCTGCATCGTCTTCTCCAGCAGGGGCAGGAGGTCGCGCACGGCCGAGATCTTGGTGCCGACGAGGAGGATGTAGGGGTCCTCGAGCACCGCCTCCATCCGCTCGGGGTCGGTGACGAAGTACGGGGAGATGTAGCCCTTGTCGAAGCGCATGCCCTCGACGAGCTCCATCTCCATGCCGAAGGTCTGAGACTCCTCGACGGTGATCACACCGTCCTTGCCGACCTTGTCGATGGCCTCCGAGATCATCTCGCCGATCTCGGTGTCCGCCGCCGAGATGGAGGCCACCTGGGCGATCTGCGACTTGGTCTCCGTCTCCTTGGCGATCGAGTGCAGCGAGCTCACCGCCTCCTCGGTGGCGACCTCGATGCCCCGCTTCAGCGACATCGGGTTGGCCCCGGCGGCGACGTTGCGCAGGCCCTCGTGGACCATCGCCCAGGCCAGGACCGTGGCCGTCGTCGTGCCGTCACCGGCCACGTCGTCGGTCTTCTTCGCGACCTCCTTGACCAGCTCGGCCCCGATCTTCTCGAAGGGCTCCTCGAGCTCGATCTCCTTGGCGATCGAGACCCCGTCGTTGGTGATGGTCGGGGCACCCCACTTCTTGTCCAGCACGACGTTGCGGCCCCTCGGTCCGAGGGTGACCCGTACCGCGTCGGCCAGCTTGTTCATCCCCGTCTCGAGCCCGCGCCGGGCCTCGGCATCAAAGGCGATGAGCTTTGCCATCTCTACGCAACCTCCGGTTGTCGACCTGCCCTGCGCCGCCTGGCGCCCCTTGGCGCCCGGCTCGGGCCGTTTAGCACTCTCACTCTACGAGTGCCAACAGCAAACCACGCGCGCGCCGAGAGCGCAACCGCCCCTCGTTGGGGGCGATCCCTCCGGGAGGGACTCAGCCGCCGGCCACCGCCGGCACCACGGACAGCGTGTGGCCGTCGGGCACCGGCGTGTCCAGGCCCTGCAAGAAGCGCACGTCCTCGTCGTCGAGGAAGACGTTCACGAACCGCCGCAGGGCCCCGGCGTCGTCGAACAGGCGCTCGCCGAGGCCCGGGTAGTCGGCGTCCAGCTTCTGGAGGACCTCTCCCACCGTGGAACCCTCGGCCTCGAGCTCTCCCTTGCCGCCGGTGACGTTGCGCAGCTGGGTGGGGATGCGGACCTTGACGCTCATCTCGTCCTCCCGTCGGATCGGCCTGCGGGGTCCAAGTCCTGCTGCAAGGCCTCGAAGGACTCCAGGCTCGGATCGATCGTTGCGGTGGGTTGCACCACGCCTGCCAGGGCCTCGACGGTCTTCAGACCGTGACCGCTCACGATCGCGACGACCCGCTCGTCGGGGCGGACCACGCCGCGTGCCGCCAACGTGGCCAGGGTGGCGATGGTGACGCCACCCGCCGTCTCCGCGAAGATGCCCTCGGTGCGCGCCAACAGGCGGATGGCATCGATGATCTCGGTGTCGCCGACCGCAGCGAGCGCCCCGCCGGTGCGCCGTACGGTCTCGAGCGCGTACCACCCGTCCGCCGGATTGCCGATGGCCAGGGACTTGGCGATGGTGGAGGGGCGAACGGGCCGGATGGCGTCCGTCCCCTGCACGAAGGCCGTGGCGACGGGCGAGCACCCCTCGGGCTGGGCCCCGGAGACCCGCACCTCGGGCACCTCGTCCAGCAGTCCGAGGGCGCCCAGCTCCTCGAATCCCTTGGCCACCTTGGTCAGCTGGCTCCCCGAACCCACCGGAACGATCACGTGGTCTGGCGCCTGCCATCCCAGCTGCTCGACCATCTCGAAGGCCAGGGTCTTGGAGCCCTCCGCGTAGTACGTCCGCAGGTTGACGTTCGCGAATCCCCACGTCGGGTGCTCGCTCGTCAGCTCGGCGCAGAGGCGGTTCACGTCGTCGTAGGAGCCCCGGACGGCGACCACATGGCCGCCGTAGACCGCGGTGGCGACCACCTTGGCCTGCTCCAGGTCCTCGGGAATGAAGACGATCGAGGCGAGCCCGGCCCGGGCGGCATGGGCGGCGACCGAGTTGGCGAGGTTGCCGGTGGACGCGCAGGCGACCACCTTGAAACCCAGCTCGCGCGCCTTGGTCAGCGCCACGGAGACCACCCGGTCCTTGAACGAGCCGGTGGGGTTGGCGGTGTCGTCCTTGAGCCACAGCTCCCCGAGCCCCAGCTCGGCGGCCAGCCGATCGGCCCGCACGAGCGGCGTCCAGCCGGCTCCGAGGTCGACCGGGGTGCCGTCACCCACGGGAAGCAGGTCGCGGTACCGCCACATCGAGAGGGGGCCGGCGGCGATCCGCTCCCTCGTGACCTCGCTGGCCAACCGCTCGTAGTCGTAGGCCACCTCGAGCGGACCAAAGCAGAAGTCGCACACGTGGAGCGCCTCGGCGGGGAATCGGCGGCCGCATTCCCGGCAACGCAGTCCCGTCAGGTGGTGCATCTCAGCCTCCTCATCGGTCGGGCATTGGCACCTGGTGCGTCTCCGGATTCCTCCTCTGGAGGTTTCCGTCGTCCACACTGGTTGCCGCGGCGTCACAGGGCCCGTCCCTCAGCCGCTCTGGATGATGCCTCCATGCTGCTCTATCGAGACGCCCACGTCAAAGCACCCTGCGTCGATGCCGTGCCGGTCGGAGGTCAGAGCCGTGCTCGCCGGAGGTCGGGGCCGTGCCGGTCGGGGGTCCAAGCCGGCCCCGATCGGGGTGTCGGCACGGTGGCGCTCTGGTGTCGGCGGGGTGAAAGGGCCCGCCTGCGGAAAACGTCGCCGCTCGCGTCGGCAAAGATCGAGGAGTGGCCGACCGCCCGCACACGTTCGAGCACTCCGGGATGACGGCCGATCGCCTGATGGGGGCAAAGGAAGGCCGGCGGGTGTCCGTCTGCATCCCGGCGCGCAACGAGGCCGGCACGCTGCGCGGGGTCGTCGAATCGGTCCTGAGCAGCCTGGTGGCCGAGGCCGGGGGCGTCGGGTTGGTCGACGAGGTGATCGTGGTCGACGACGGCTCGACCGACGAGACCGCGGAGGTCGCCCGGGCCGCGGGTGCCACCGTCGTGAGCCGCCGGTCCCCGCACGGCAAGGGCCGGGCGATGCGCGCCGGCATCACCGAGGCGTCCGGCGACCTGCTCGTCTTCCTCGACGGCGATGTCACCGGGCTCCACGCGCACTTCGTCGAGCGCCTCGTCGGGCCCCTGCTCGTCTCCCCGGAGACGGTCCTCGTCAAGGGCTTCTACCGCCGCCCCTACCGGGGACAGCCGACCGGTGGGGGCCGGGTGACCGAGCTCGTCGCCAAGCCGATCATCGAGCTGCTGTTTCCCGATCTGACCGACATCCGCCAGCCCCTTGCCGGCGAGACCGCGGCACGGCGCCACGTCCTCGAGGAGGTCGATCTCGAGCCCGGCTACGGGGTCGAGCTGGGGCTGCTCGTCGACGTCGCCCGCATCTGGGGTCCGGGCTCGGTGGGGCAGGTGGACCTCGGCGTCCGGGCCCACCGGAACCGGCCCCTCGACGAACTGCGACCGCAGGCCCGGGAGGTGCTCGAGGCCGCGCTGGCTCGTCGTCCCTCGCCCGTCGCGGCCAGACCCGACCCGACCTGAGGCTCCGGCCGAGCCGCCGGGGGGGGACCGGCGAGAGGAGGCGGGCCGGAGGCCACGAGGAGGCGGGCGAGGAGGCGGGCGAGCGGGCGGACGAGAAAGGCCCGCCGAACGGACCGGGGATTAGGGTCCCCAGGCGTGGATCCCGTCGTGGTCGTCTCCAACCGAGGCCCGCTCTCGTTCCGTCTGGACGACGGCGGCGACCCGGTTGCCGTCGGCGCCGCAGGAGGGCTGGCCGGCACCCTCCAGCCCCTGCTCGAGGGCTCGGGTTCGACGTGGATCTCCTGCTCGATGAGCGAGGCCGACCGGACCGCTGCGGCCCGTGGCCTCATGCGCGGGGAGGGACTACGGCTCCTCAACGTGTTCCCGTCGCCCGACGTCTACCGCATGGCCTACGACGTCATCTCGAACGCCACGCTGTGGTTCTGCTTCCACCATCTCTTCGACCTGTCGCGCCGGCCACGCTTCGACTCGCGCTGGCGCGAGGCCTGGGAGGGCTACCGTGAGCTCAACCGGCAGTTCGCCCGTTTGGTGGCGGAAGAGGCACCCGAGGGTTCGAGCGTGCTCGTCCAGGACTATCACCTCTTGTTGACGGGACAGCTCATCGCCCGGGAGCGGCCCGACCTGCGGACCGTCCACTTTCTGCACACCCCGTTTTGCAGCCCGGAGATCCTGCGGGTCCTGCCGCCGGACGTGGCCGGGGAGCTGTTGTCCGGGATGGCCGGCTTTGGCGCCTGTGGGTTCCACGCGGTGCGCTGGGAGGCCTGCTTCCGCCAATGCTGGGAGGATCCGGAGCTGGCGGCCGCGGCAGGGAGCCCGCCACCACCGACCTTCGTCGCGCCGATCGGGCCGGTCCCAGAAGCGATCCAGGGAGAGGCGGCGAGCCCGGCCTGCGCCCAGGCGCGACGGTCCCTGCGCCAGCTCGTCGGGGACCGCCGGCTGATCGTGAGGGTGGACCGCGTCGAGCTATCCAAGAACATCCTGCGCGGCTGCTGGGCGGTGGAGGAGCTGCTCGAGCTCCATCCCGACTGGCGCGGCAGGGTGGTCCTGCTCGCGCTCGCCTACCCCTCCCGCGAGGGGTTGGCGGAGTACCTCGCGTACCGCTCGGAGGTGGAGCACGCCGTGGAGCGCATCAACGAGCGATGGGGGCAGGGGGACTGGAAGCCGATCGTCCTCGATGTGGCCGACGACCGCGCCCGGTCCTTGGCGGCCCTCTGCGAGTACGACGTGCTCCTCGTGAACCCGCTGCGCGACGGACTCAACCTGGTGGCCAAGGAAGGCCCGCTCATCAACGCCACCGACGGGGTGCTGGCGCTCTCCCGCGAGGCGGGAGCCTGGCCGGAGCTGCGGGAGGACGCCGTCGGGCTCAACCCCTTCGACGTCCAGGGGACGGCGGAGGCGCTCGACGCCGCGCTCCGCATGGACCTCTCCGAACGGCGCCGCCGCGCCGATGCGCTGCGGGAGAGGGTGCTCAGCCGCCGGGCCGCCGACTGGCTGGAGGATCAGCTGCGGGCCGCCGGCCGGTGACGAGCTCCTCGAGCAGGGCCACCGCTCCCCCGGGCCCGGCCACCAAGAGGTCGGCGGCCTCCAGCACCTGGGGAGGGCTCTCCGGGTCGACCACGGCCACCCGGGTCACCGCCAGCCCGAGCTCCGCGAGCTGGTCGAGGGCGCGGAAGGCCGCCAGGTCACCCAGGTCGTCGCCGAAGTAGGACGCGGCGCGGTACCCCGCACCGATCTCGCGGACCACCGTCCCCTTGTCGGTGTGGACCGGGGGCCGCAGCTCGATGGACATCCGGCCCCGCTGGCCGAGGAGGCCCGCCCGATCCTCCGCCTGGCGGGCGAAGTCCTCGACCCAGGGTTCGGACACCGGGTCGGCGCGCCAGTGGAGGGTGACGGAAAGGCCCTTGGGCTCGACGTGCACGCCGGGCGGGGATTCGCGCTCGGCCCGTTGCCGGATCTCGTCCACCGGGCCTCTCCAGTGTTCGAGCGACGGGTCGACGGCCACCGATCCGTCGCTCGCCACGCGCTCCATCCCGTACAGGCCGAAGAGGTCCACCCCTCGATGCGCTCCGAGCGTCGCGGCAAGGAACCGACCCGGGCGGCCGGAGACGACCACCACGCGGGCCATGCGACCACCAAGGCGAGACAGGAGCTCCGGCACGCCGGGCCAGGGGGCGGCCGCGGCGGGGTCGGCCACGATCGGCGCCAGGGTCCCGTCGTAGTCGAGGAAGACCGCGGCGTGGTGGGGATCATCCCGAAGCGCGCACAGCGTCGCCGGGAGGGCCGCCCCCGCGGCCCACGTCGCCGGCGACCCCTGGCCGGGCCCCTCCTGGGCCACCACGCCCGTGTCGAGCCCTAAGTCGAGGTGGTCGTCGGAGCCCGCGAGGCGAGGTCGGGCCCGAGCACGAGGACCAGGTCGGCTCCGGCCACCGAGCTCACGGGGACCGTCGTGCTGAGCGGCTGCACCGCGGCGGGCTTCAGCCCGAGCTCGGTGGCCAGGGCGGCTGCGGCAGCCTGATTCCCGGCCGAGTAGTAGACGTTCGAGGCGGTGGCGGGAGTCGTCGTGTCGGCGGGGGGGAGGGTCGCCCAACCCTGGGTGTGGAGCTCGTTGGCGTAGTCGGTGGCCCCCTCGGCGGTCGACGTGCCGTTGGCGACGAGGACGTGGACGTTGGCGCGGTTGATCGTGGTCGTGGTGGTCGGCGCGCTGGTCGTCGTCGAGGAGGTCGCCGCGGCCGCCGAGCCGGGCAGGTGGGCCACCGGCCGGCTCCCCACCTGGAGGAGGAGTATGCCGAGGACCACGGCGACGACGATCAGGACGGCGGCTCGTGCGAGGTTGGGCCCGTCCTCACCCCCCATCTCGCCGCCGGGGTCCGGACGCGTGTTGGAGCTCGCCACGGCCTCAGCCTGCCAACCACCCACCCTCGACGCAACCACCTCCGGGACAGCCCCACCGAGGGCACCCCGAAGGCCGACGCCGGAGTGTGCCCCTCGACGGGGTCCGGAAGCCCGGGTGTCGGGTCGTCATGGTGCGTGGTAAAGAAACCTGAGTTATAGACGCTCAGGTTTATTGACGGATTCTCACCACCATCGCTATACTGAGATCACTAAGAAGACATGCGACACGCCGGGAGCAGGTAGGGCCCCCGGAGAGGACAAGAGAAAGAGGAGGCCTGTGATGACCGTTGTGCGATTTGACCCCTTCCGTGAGCTGGACCGTTGGTCCGCGCAAGCGCGCCCGACCCTGGGCTATGCCCGGGCGCCCCGAATGCCGTTCGACGCCGTGCGTCGTGAGCACGAGCTGGTCCTCCAGTTCGACCTTCCCGGGGTCGACCCCGACACCATCGACGTGACCGTCGACAAGGGCACGCTGACCGTCGCCGCGGATCGCACCAACGTCCGCCAGGACGGTGACGAGGTGGTCGTCTCCGAGCGTCCGACCGGGCGCTTCGTACGCCAGCTGCGACTGCGTGAGGGCCTGGACGCCGAGGCGGTGCGAGCCGACTACGACGCCGGCGTCCTGACGGTCGTGGTCCCGGTCGCCGAGGCCGCCCGACCCCGCCGGGTCCAGGTCGGCAGCGGGACCGAGAGCGCGTCGGCGGGCGACGCCGCTGCGGAGTCGAGCGCGGCCTGAGCCGTTCCGCCCACCGGCGGAGATCCGAAGAGCGAGCGACGAGGGGCCCCGTCGGGGCCCCTCGGACGCGCCCGGGACCGGCTCGCCCGCCCACGGCGGTGGTTGACGCCCTCCCCGACGTTCCCGTCCTCCGTAAGCTCGCTGCCAGGCCGGTGTGGCGCAGCTGGAAGCGCAGGCGATTTGTAATCGTCAGGTCGTGGGTTCGAGTCCCACCACCGGCTCTCAGCGATCCAAGACGTCGTGCGAGGTGCCGCGGTACCGATCCAAGACGTCCGCGACCTCGCGCCGGCCGGCGGCTATGCGCTCGTTCGTGCTCGAGAAGTCGCGGTAGTCGGTCACGGGGTCGCCACCCCCGTTGAAGACGATGACCTCCACCCCCTCGGGGAGGGCCGCCAGCTCCCGCGCGAAGCGGGCGTGGATCGCGACGTAGAAGGCGGAGAGCACAGCCTCGACGGGCCGCCGCGGCACCGCCGGCCGGTAGGGCATCGGACCGCACAGCAGGACGAAGATCCTCGTGGCCCCGCCCGCCGCGGCACGTCCGATCGGGACGTTGTTGACGACCCCGCCGTCGATCATCAGGTCCCCGCGGACCGAGACGGGCGGCAACAGCGCCGGGATCGCCGCAGAGGCCATGACGGCCTCGACCGCCGGGCCGTGCGTAAACCAGCACTCTCGGCCGTCCTTGAGCGAGGTGGCCACCACCTCGATCGGGACCTCCGCGTCCTCGAGCCGCTCGAACACCAGCCCCGACTCGACCACCCTGCGCAAGCCGCTGTCGCGGTGCACGGCCGGCCGCTGCTGCAGGTAGCGCCAGGGGCCGTGGACCCGGCCCGTCGGAAAGATCTCGGCTCCGGTGAGCCCGCGCCAGACCTTGGTCAGCCGCTCGATCCCCTGGGGCGTGGGGTCGCCGGAGTAGGCGGCACCGTTCACCGCACCCACCGACGCCCCGTACACCCGATCGGCCCGGAACCCCCGCTCGACCAGCTCGGCCAGCATCCCCACCTGGACGGCGCCCCTGGACCCGCCGCCGGCCAGCACGAAGGCGGTCGTCGGAGCGACGCTCGACCTGCGTCGCCAGCGATGGAGCAACGACCGGCGGCCCTCGGTCGCGGGGTCGCTCATCGGCGGCCGTTGCTCGACGGGCTCCCGCCGTCCTGGCGTCCCCGAAGCCAGTTGGCCCTGCCCGCGCGGTCCCGACGGATCGCCCACAGCATCACGACCACGGCGAGCACCACCATGGCCACGACGAAGATCCCGAAGACGATGGCGAACGCCACGTTGGAGGCGATCAGGACGGCCACACCTCCAGGCTAGAGATCCCGCGGGGGTGCCACACGCACCCACGCCCGGGCGGTCGGGACGGCGGAACCGGCCGAATACAACCGGGATGAAACCGAGCCGAAACGGGGATGCTCCCCCCCTCCGCGAGATTTCTCACCAGCCCTGCACCGGCCCGGACCCGAGGAGCGACGTTGGAAACCACACGACAATTGCCGCGGGGACTCGGTAGGCGATTCCTCATCGTCGACGACGACGAGAGCATCGCCCTCCTCCTCGAGCGTCTGCTCGGGAGCCATGGCGACCATGCCAGAGCCGTGACGACCGGCGAGCAGGCGCTCGCAGAGCTCGAGGAGGGCTCCTGGGACGCCATGGTGGCCGACGTGCGGCTCCCCGGGATGACGGGTCTCGAGCTCACGGCACGGGCCCGGCTCGCTCGACCGCATCTCCCGATCGTCGTCATGACCGCCGACCTCTCCATGGACGTAGAAGGCGAGGCTCGGCGGAGCGGCGCCGACGCCTTCATGGCCAAGCCCTTCAGCCCGAGGGCCCTCAAGACCCGCGTGCACCAGCTCGCCTCGCCCGACGAGTCTCAGGCCAGCTGATGCGCAACTATCTCTCGAGGCTCCGGGTCGGAAGCCTCCTCCGGACCGCACGCGCCGCCGGAGCGGCTCGTGCCGCAGCACTGCTCGTCGGCGTGATGGTCGTGACCGCGGCGCTGGCGGGTTCGGCCACCGCCGGCGCGGCGACCCCCGCCGCCTCGGGTGCCCCGGTGACGCTCAGCTTCCCCCAGATGGGCCTTCCGGCCAACCTCTCGCTCAACGGCTCCGGGTCTGCGGTGACGGTCCAGATCCCCGTCCCGCAGGGCCTCCAGGCGGAGGCCCTGGCGGGGTCCATCGAGGTGCCGACCAACGTCGGATCGGGCTACATCAGCGTGACCTCGGGAACCGAGCAGCTCGCGGTGGTGAGCACACCCCCCGTCGGGAGCAACCAACCGACGGTCAACCTCCTCGTCAGCCTGTCCGGAGCCAAGCAGGTCGACCAGAGGATCCCCCTCACCCTGCAGTACCGGCAGACCTCTGGCACGAGGTTCTGCAACTCGACCCAGTCCTTCGTGCTCGTGAACCCCGAGGTCGCCTTCGGGGGGAATGCGGTGACGCCGACGACGGTGGCCAACTTCTTCCCACCGATCTTGCAGCGGCTCATCATCTACGTCCCACCGACGCCCACGCCGAGCGAGCAGTCCGCGGCCCTCGACCTCGCCGCGGCCATCGCCGAGCGTTACCGCCCGCAGGCCGTCCAGCTCTCGGTCGTCTCCCTGCCGGAGAGCGACCCGCTGCCGGTCGCGCCCTCGCTCACCCAATTTGCACGCGCCGTGGTGATCCGGCAGTCGGGTACGACGGGCCTGACCGTGGTCAACGGCGGACTGAGCGGGACCGTGCTCGTGATCTCGGGATCGGCGGAGACGCTGCCCGAGCAGAGCCAGCTGCTGACGCGGGTGCTGCCGCTCGCCCAGGGCCCGAGCGCCTCGGTGGTCGAGGGCTCGTCGGGGGCGACCCTGAGCTCGACCCAGGCCACCTTCAGCCAGCTCGGCATCGGTGGCACGACGACGTTGTCGGGGCAGCAGACCATCGCCCTCGGGTTGGACGAGGCGAGCTTCGGCGGGACCGTGTCGTCGATGGACGTGCACCTGCAGGCCGAGTACACGCCGCCGGGCCCCAACGAGAAGGCCACCGCCATGGCGACTGCGGGATCGACCGTGCTCGGAAGCTGGACCCTCAACGAGAGCGGTCAGCTCTCGCAGCAGTTCACCATCCCCAGCCCCGCGATCTCGAGGAGCACCCCGTTGGCCCTCGTGGTCTCGTACTGGCCGGTCGGTGGCTGCAGCAGCGGGGGCCGGGTCATGAACTTCACCGTGGACCCCCGGTCTTGGGTAAGCGTCACGTTGAAGTCGGGCGGCACCGGGGGCTTCCCCGCACTCCCCGCCGCCATGCTCCCGACCTTCCAGGTGGCGCTGGCCGACAACACGGCCGTCGAGCTCGACGCCGCGGTCCAGGTGGTAGCGGGCATGCAGCAGATGAGCTCCGTGCTGCTCGACCCGAGCGTCGTGGGACTCAGCACCGCCACGGGTAGCAACCTCCCGGTCCTCGTCGTCGGGAGCAGCGAGGTCCTGCGCGCCCATTTCGACCCCCCCTTGGCCAGCCTCTCGACCACGACGCTCGAGGCGGAGTTCCACGAGCCGATGTCGGCCGACGTGACGCTCCCCGTCGCCGCCCTCCAGGTCTTTGACCAGTCGAGCCACCAGCGCACGGTGGTGACGGTCAGCACCAGCGGGAGCTGGGACATGGCCACCCACCTGCTCGGCTCGCTGGGCGATTCGGAGAGCCAGTGGTCGTCGTTGACCGGCGACGTCCTGGCCACGACACCGACGGGAACCATCGTGAACCTCACGGTACGGGCCGGTGGTGCGGCCACGACCGAGTACGGCGTGCCCTCCCCCACGCCGCCGATCGTCCTGATCGGCGTGCTCGGAGGTTGCGCCTTGGCGCTGGTGATCCTCCTGGTCACGTTCCTCCTGGTCCGGAGGGCACGGCATGGCCAGGCCAACCCGGAGGCGTAGCCCATGGAAGGTCTGACGGCTCTGCAGAGGGCGATCGAGCGGGACTCCGCGGTCGGCGAGGCCACGCGGCTCGAGGGCGTCACGTCTCCCCGGTCGGTCGCGGTCGAGCGCGTCGAGGAGGGGGCGAAGGCCCCGGCTCCGATCACCCCACTCGTCCCCCGGGACTCCCGGGCCCGGCGACTCAACCTGACGCTGCGCTGGGTGACGCTCGCCGCCCTCGCCGCCGTCGCCTTCCACGCCTCGTTTGGCTCCGTGGTCCGGCAGAACAGGGGCGGAGACCTCCTCGCCTACGTGCTTTTGCTCCCACTCTGGGCGGGACTGGCGGCCACGGGAAAGTGGCTACGAGAGGAGGCCGGCCCACCCATCGACGACCGACAGGTCGACTGGATCGTGGCCGGAGCCCTGCTGCTCCTCGTGGCGATGGTCGACGGGTTGCTCGCGCCCCGCCTCGGGATCGAGGCCCAGCTCTGGCGAGTCGACATCCTCTCGATCGTGCTGTTCGTGGCGGCCGGGTGCGTCGCGCTCTTCGGCACGCGCCCGGCGACCCGCTACTGGGCTCCGTGGATCGTGGTCGCGGCTTCGTGGCCCCTGATCTACCGGCTCGTCGGTGCGCTCCTGGGGGGATCGGTCGAGGACTTCGCCCTCCTCAACGTCCTGCTGGCGTCGGTGTCGGTGATGGTCGCCGTCGGCGGCCGGTACCACAGGCGGCTGGCCGCGGCTGCCGCCACGATGCTCCTCGGTCTCGCCGGAACGGTCGTGCTGTCGGGTGCCTCGCCGACGGTGCGCACCCTCGTCCCGGCCGCGGTCGCGCCGTTGCTCGTGGCGGGACTCTTCCTGCGGGACCGCGTCGCCGGACGCCGTCGTCCGAGTCCGCGCCCGTTGACCGTGCGCCGCACCCCGTGGACGGCGTTGGCGGTTCTCGCCGGCGCCGCCGCCCTCCTCGCCTGGCTCTCGCCCGCGGTGCCGTCCAGCGTCGACGGCGCCTCGCTACCGGCGGCGGGGCCGGCCCTGGTTGGCACGGTCCCAGGACTCTTCGGTTGGCACGCCGTGCACCAGCAGGGCTACGCCTGGGCGCCCTCCTACTTCGGCCCCGGCTCGACGCTGCAGCGCGTCGTGGAGAGGCCCGAGGCCACGGGTTCGACGGGTTCGACGGGTTCGACGGGTTCGATCGGCTCGACCGCCTCCGCTTCCGAGCCCCTCGGCGTGGATGTGCTCACGACGGGCCAGACGGGCCGCCTCTCCGTCTACCCGGCGACCTCGTCCTACAAGCTCGGCAACGCCTACGTGCGCGGGGGGAGCTACGGGCTCGGCCACGGCGTGACCGCCACGCTGTACTACAACAGCACCGCACTCGTGGAGCAACCGACGGACCTGGCGTCCGCCATGCTGACCTGGACCTGGCGGGTGGACTCGCACGGCGCCGTCAAGTACCAGCGGGTCAACGTCATCAGCCCGGACGTCGAGATCGGGGTCGGGGGCCTGCCCCAGCCGGCTCCGCCGGCCGCCAGCCACAGCGTCCGTTCCACGGTCAGCATGCTCGTGCGAGGGAACTACGGAGAGGCGCTGACGGAGCCCGGACGGGCCACCATCGGTCGACTGGTGGACGTCGGTCGCCAGCTGGTCGCCGCCGCGGACCGGGCATAGCGGCGCGGTGGCCACGGAGACCTCTGCCCCGGAGGACGGGGCGCTCGACGCCAGCGTCAACGGGCTCCGGCGCGACTCCCCCGTCTTCTCGGCCGCGGTGACCGCGACCGGCCGCCAGCGGGTGACCCTCCTGTTGGTTGTCGCCGTCCTCGTCGGGCTCCTCATCCGGTACCCGACCGGCACGCTCGTCGCGGCGATCTCCGGCGCCATGATCGTCTATCTCGTGACGCTCGCCGATCGGCTGTACCTCTTCGTGCTGGGGCTCAACAACAAGCCGGCCATGCGGGTGAGCGACGAGGAGGCGCTTGCGCTGAGCGACGACGAGCTGCCCGTCTACACGGTGCTCCTGCCCGCATTCAAAGAGCACGACATCGTCCACGATCTCCTCCGCGGGGTCGGCCAGCTCGACTATCCGAAGGACAAGCTCGACATCCGGCTCCTGCTCGAGGCCGATGACACCGACACCATCTCGGCCGCGGCGGAGAGCGAGGCCGCGGAGCTGGTCGAGATCGTCCTCGTCCCCGCGGCCGAGCCGCGCACCAAGCCCAAGGCGTGCAACTACGGTCTGGTCGACGCCAGCGGCGAGCTGGTCACGATCTACGACGCCGAGGACATCCCCGACCCGCTGCAGCTACGCCGGGTGGTCGCCGCCTTCCGGAAGGTCCCCACCGACGTGGCCTGCATCCAGGCGATGCTCAAGTACCACAACGTGCGGCAGAACCTGCTCACCCGCTGGTTCGCCTCGGAGTACGACCAGTGGTTCGGCTACACGCTTCCGGGTCTCATGAAGGACGCGTCGCCGATCCCCCTTGGCGGCACCTCCAACCACATGCGGATGGAGACGTTGGCGGAGGTGGGCGGCTGGGACCCGTTCAACGTCACCGAGGACGCCGACGTCGGGATCCGCCTGGCCCGCCTCGGCTACTCCACGGCCGTCCTCGACTCGGTGACCTACGAGGAGGCGAACAGCGACCCGATCAACTGGATCCGCCAGCGCTCGCGCTGGTACAAGGGCTACCTCCAGACGTTCCTCGTGCACACCCGCCACCCCGTCCAGTTGTGGCGACAGCTCGGGACGAGGGGGGTGTTCCGCTTCGCCGGCCTCACCGCCGGCACCCCGGCGGTCACGCTCATCAACTCCGTCTTCTGGCTGCTCACCCTCGCATGGCTGTTCGCCCAGCCGACGTTCATCCGGAACCTCTTCCCGCCCTTCGCGTACTACGCCGCGCTGGTCTCCCTCCTCCTCGGCAACGCCGCGATCGTCTACATGGGCGTCGTCGCGGCCAGAGCGGACCGCAAACCCCAGCTGGCGGGGGCCAGCCTGCTCGCCCCGCTCTATTGGATCCTCATGGCGATCGCCGCGGTCAAGGCCTTCGTCCAGCTGGTCTTCTATCCGAGCTACTGGGAGAAGACGCACCACGGCCTCCACCTGAGGCGCCGACACCTTCCGGAGTCGACTCCCCCGTGACCTCCGACGTGACGAGCCTGCGCCCTGCACCCTCCCCCTCGCCTCCGCCCGCCGGCCTGATCGAGACGCCCTCGTGGACGAGCGAGCAGGCGACCCGGGCGCTCCGCGACCGGATCACCGGGAGGCCGACGGATCGGCGGGCCGCCTACGGCGGTTCCTCGATACGCGCGACCGTCGCCCTCTTCGTCGCGCTCTACGCCGTCTACGCGGCGATCGGCCTCGTGCTCGACCTGCACTACAACTACATCTTCGGCGACGGCATCAGCCGCGTCGCCAACGCCAGCTACGTCATCTTCAGCAGGGACCCCCACCTCTCGGCCGTGGGGTTCGTGTGGAACCCGCTGCCGAGCCTGCTCGACCTTCCGCTCCTCTTGTTCAAGGGCCTGTGGCCGGCGCTGCTCGACCGGGGGGTGGCCGGGATCCTGGTCTCCTCCGCCTTCGCCGCCGGGACCGTTTGCGAGATCCGCGGGATCGTGCTCGACCGGGGCGGCTCGCGCTGGTGGACCGCGGGGCTCACGATCGCCTTTGCCTTCCACCCGATGATCGTCCTCTACGCGGGCAGCGGCCAGAGCGAGCCCTTCTACCTCTTCTTCACGACCTGGGCGGTCCGCCGGCTCATGCGCTGGATCCGCACCGAACGGGTCAACGACCTCGTGGTGGCGGGCATCGCCCTCGGGCTCGACTACCTGACCCGATACGAGTCCCTAGCCGTGGGGGTGGGCGCGGTCGTGCTCGTCCTCTCGGTCTCACTCTGGCGGCGCCGGGGCGAGGGAACCCCCAACCGGGGTGCGCTCTCGTCCGGTGCGCTCGATGCGATGATCGTCGGCTTCCCGCTCGCGCTCAGCTTCGTCCTCTGGACGTTCAGCAGCTGGCTGATCACCGGGAATGCCCTCGCGCAATTCTCCTCGCAGTACGGGAACTCGACCATCGTCAAGGCAACGAACGGCCTCGGGACGTCGGCCGGTTTCGGTGGTGCCAACGCCTACGCCGGCGGCCCGATCGCACTCATCGTCCGTGACGCCGTCTCGCTCGAGCCGCTGTTGTTCACCATCGTCATCGTCGCGGTGGTGCTGGCGGCCTGGCGGCGCGACGCCGAGGTCCTCCCGCCCCTCGTCCTCTACGGTGCGGCCCTCGCCTTCGAGGCGATGGGCTACCTGTCGGGCTCCACGTTCCCCTGGTTGCGCTTCTACCTCATGACCGTCCCGCTCACCGTGGTCCTGGTGGCGACACTGCGCCCCTCGCCGGCCTATCGAGAGCGCAAGGCCCGCGAAGGCATGGCACCCCTGCGGACGCTCTCACGCACCGAGCGCCTGACCACCGCGCTCTGCGCGGTGGTCGTCCTCGTCCCCGCGATCCCGGTCTCTTGGAATGCCATGTTGAACCCCCAGATCGGGATCCAGGAGTACGCCCTGCGTTCGGTCGTCCACCCCGACCAGTACCCGCCGGCCACCAACGCCCAGCTGCAGGGGTTTCCCCAGGAGGTGCGGCTCGCCAAGTACCTGGACTCGCTCCAGCTCCCGAACGGATCGGTCCTCATGGACACCTTCGTCGGCTGGCGCATCTTCATCTCGTCGAACCGCCCTCACCAGTTCGTGATCACGAGCGACTACCAGTTTCAACGAGACTTGAACGACCCCAAGCGCTACGGGATCGAGTACATCCTCGTGCCCGATCGCGTCAACGGGAGCCTCGATGCGGTCAATCGCCGCTACCCGACGTTCTGGTCGACGGGGGCCGGCATCGCGACCCGCGTGCTCGACGTGCCCGGCATCGGCACCGAACCGTCATGGCGCCTCTACCGGGTCAACCCGTGAGCGTCAGGCGGCACGCACCCGGATGCGGTGCCACACGTGGTGGCGACGGGCGGCTCGCTCCACGGGACACGCCCGCGGGAGCACCTGGGTCTCGGGCACCGGGACGCCCAGATCCGGTCGGTGGAAGTGGACCACCTCGGAGCCGCTGCGCCGGCGGCGGACGTAGCTCACGACGGTCGGGAGGTACTTCCACTGCCGCCAGAATTCGGGCGTCCCGTAGTGGATCTCCCCGGTGGCGTGATGGGCGAGGAAGGCGACCTCGTCGACCCGGCCCACGAGCCGGAGATGATGGCCCTGCCGCCGCCAGATCTGCTCCCCCAAGACCACGTCACCGGAGTGTCTCAACGGGACCCCCTTTGCTGCTCCTGCCGACCCCTCGGCGGATCCGACCAAGCGTAGCCCCCCGGCCCGGGCCCGGACAGACCGGAGCTCCCGAGGCCAGCGCGCATGATCCCGCAACTCATCCAAGGTCCAGCCGTGACCACTTCGAAAGTGCGTTGATCGCTGCACCGGAGGAATCCGTTGGTGGGCCGGGAGGGATTCGAACCCCCGTAGGCTGCGCCGGCAGATTTACAGTCTGCTTCCTTTGGCCACTCGGACACCGACCCGTCACGGCAGAATAGTCGGCGCTGTCTCGGCCCCCCGACCGGTACTGTGACATCCGTGCCGAGCTTTGACATCGTCTCCCAGGTCGATATGCAGGAGGTTCGCAACGCCGTGGACCAGGCCAACCGCGAGGCCTCCACGCGGTTCGACTTCAAGGGGACGGACTCGTCGATCGAGCTCGGCGAGACCGAGCTCGTGCTGCGATCGGCGACCGAGGACCGGCTGCGCGCCCTCTACCAGGTGCTCCAGGAGAAGCTGGTCCGCCGCGAGGTGCCGCTCAAGGCCCTCGAGCCCGCAAAGGTCGAGGAGGCCACCAAGGGCACGGCGCGCCAGCACGTCGGCATCAAGGCGGGGATCTCGGCGGACAACGCGAGGCGGATCAACAAGTTCATCAAGGACCAGAACCTGAAGGGCGTGGGTTCGCAGACCCAGGGTGATCAGCTCCGGGTCACCGGGAAGCAGCGCGACAGCCTCCAGGCGATCATCGCCGCGTGCAAGGGCGAGGACTTCGGGATCGCACTCCAGTTCGTCAACTTCCGGGACTGAGATCCCCCGAGCGAAGCGCCCACGAGCGGCGATCCCCGAGCTGCCCTGAGCACGAGCCCGGTCCGGGCCGGGCCGGGACGTCGCCCGACTCTCAGCCGATCGGCGCACCCTCCGAGTGCTCCTCCATCTCCAGGTGCTCCTCGACCTCCTCGAGCTCGCTCACGTGGAAGATCCGGTTGAAGAGCAGGAGCTTGATCACCCAGAAGATCCCGAAGGACAGCACGTTCGCGACCAGGACGACGATGGTCAGGGAGAGGTGGTCGAGCTGGTACTTGAGCCCGATGTGCCGGGCCACGGAGGCACCGACGATCGAGAAGGCGATCCCGATGGCCGACATCGTCCAGAACGGGATCACCTCCTTCACGAAGTGGGAGCGCCCGGTCTTCCCCCACGCCCACTGGCGGTTGAGCCAGTAGGAGGGGAACGTGGCGACCGAGTTGGCGAAGACCGTGCTCGGCACCTCGGTCCAGAGCCGGAGCACCCCGTAGACGAGGGCCAGGACGACGAAGGACACGGCGGTCGAGATGACCGACACCATCGTGTACCGGAAGATCTTGCGGCCCTCGTGGGTGTGCAACCACGCCCAGAGGCGCTCGATCAGTTCGGACATCCCACGATCCTATCCGGGGCCGGCCAGCCCCTCTGTGCGCGTCCTTCCCCTATCCGGCCACCCGTCGAGCGTCGCCGGATCTGCCTGCAAACATAGGCCACGTGAGCGAATCCCTCGACTTTTTGGTCCATCTACTCGACCTCGAGAACATCGAGGTCAACATCTTCCGGGGCATCCAGCCCAAGGAGGAGCGCCAGAGGGTCTTCGGGGGCCAGGTGGCCGCACAGGCGCTGATGGCCGCCGGCCGCACCGTGGACGAGGGGCGCATCCACTCGTTGCACTCCTACTTCCTGCGCCCCGGGGACCCCACGGTCCCGATCCTCTACGAGGTCGACCGGATCCGGGACGGCCGGTCGTTCACCACCCGGCGGGTGGTCGCGATCCAGCACGGCCGGGCGATCTTCAACATGGCGGCGTCGTTCCACCGTGACGAGCCCGGCATCGAGCACGAGTTCCCCATGCCCGACGTGCCGGATCCCGAAACGTTGGCCCCCCTGCCCGAGCGGCTCGCGCCCTGGCGGGAGGAGCTCGAGGAATGGTTTGCCCGCCCGCACCCGATCGACCAGCGCTACCTGGGAGAGCTGCCCTTCAAACACGCAGGGCAGCACGACCCGGTGCTGCGCCTGTGGATCCGCGCCGACGGTCGGCTGGACGACGATCCCCTGCTCCATGCCTGCGTGGCGGCCTACGCCTCGGACATGTCCCTCTTCGACACCATGCTCCAGCCCCACCCGGTGCGCTGGGACGACGACGACTTCATGGGTGCCACCATCGACCACTGCATGTGGTTCCACCGGCCGTTCCGGGCCGACGACTGGCTCCTCTACGACATGGACTCCCCGGTAGCCGCCGGCTCGAGGGGCCTCGCCCGGGGCTTCTTCTTCGACCGGTCCGGCCGGCTCGTCGTCTCGATGGTGCAGGAGGGCCTGATGCGGGTGATCGATCGGTCGACCGCAGCCCGCCGGGGGTGAGGGTCGAGGCTCAGCGCTCGCCCATGGCCACGTAGTCGCGCGGCTCGGCACCCACGTAGAGCTGCCTCGGCCGGACGATCTTCGAGTCCTGGTCCAAGAGCTCCTGCCAATGGGCGAGCCAACCCGAGGTCCGGGGGATGGCGAAGAGGACGGGGAACATCTCCATCGGAAAGCCCATCGCCTGGTAGATCAGCCCCGAGTAGAAGTCCACGTTGGGATAGAGGCGGCGGGACACGAAGTACTCGTCGGAGAGGGCGATCTCCTCGAGCTTGAGCGCGATGTCGAGCAGGGGGTTCTTGCCGGTCACCTCGAAGACCTCGTCCGCCGTGCGCTTGATGATCATCGCCCGGGGGTCGTAGCTCTTGTAGACGCGGTGACCGAAGCCCTGCAGTCGCCCGTGCCCCGCCTTGACGCTCTCGATGAAGGCCGGCACGTTCTCGATCGAGCCGATCTCGGTGAGCATCCGGATCACGGCCTCGTTTGCACCCCCGTGGCGGGGGCCGTAGAGGGCGGCGGCGGCGGCGGCGCATGCCGAGTAGGGATCCGCGTGGGAGGAGCCGACCACCCGCATCGCCGTGGTCGAGCAGTTCTGCTCGTGGTCGGCGTGGAGGATGAAGAGGACGTCGAGTGCCTTGGCCAGCACGGGATCGGCCTCGAAGCGGGGCTCCGCGACCTTCCACATCATCGAGAGGAAGTTCGCGGTGAACTCGAGCGAGTTGTCCGGGTAGACGAAGGGCATGCCGACGCTGAACCGGTGAGCGGCGCCCGCGAGGGTGGGCATCTTTGCGATGAGGCGGATGATCTGCTTGTAACGGGATTCCGGATTGAAGATGTCCTTGGCGTCGAGGTAGAAGGTCGAGAGCGCGGCGACGGCGGAGACCAGCATGCCCATGGGGTGCGCGTCGTAGTGGAACCCCTCGAGGAACCGCTTGCGTACGTTCTCGTGGATGAACGTGTGGTACGTGATCTCGTGCTTCCACGACTCGTATTGCCCGGTGGTCGGGAGCTCTCCGTGGATCAGAAGGTAGGCGACCTCGAGGTAGCTCGACTTCTCGGCAAGCTGCTCGATGGGGTAGCCCCGGTAGCGGAGGATCCCCGCCTCGCCATCGAGATAGGTGATGGCGCTCTCGCACATCGCCGTGGAGACCAACCCCGCGTCGAAGAACCAGAGACCCGGGAGGAGTTTGGTCCACTCCGTCGCCGAGACGCCCCCGTTGACGATGGGGATCTCCATGCTGTCGCCGGTCCGGTTGTCGGTGATCGTGATGCTCTCGGCCACGTGCGCCAGATCCCTTCTTTTAGCCGCCTCGGGGCGGCGCTTCATCCCTCGGGTGCCCCCCTGCCCTGGGGTGCTCACCCTCCCGTGGGAGCTCCATTGCCCGACTCTCGGTGATCCTGCCCGTCGGCCTTGCTCGGGTCCTTCTCGGAATTCCGCATCCGATCCTACGGCCCGGGGGGACCGCCGGTCGACGCGAGCGCCACGAATTCATCCGGCCGCCTCATTTGGCCCGCCCGGGCCCGGCGAAGCCGGTCCCCGTTCGGGCCCGGCCCGACCGGCTCCGGTCAAGTCCCCGAGGCCGACTTGGTGGCGGGAGCGACCCAGATGGTGAAGGACTGCGAGAGGCTGCTGCGATCGGCCTGACCGGCCGGTGCCACGACCGTGACGGTGAGCGTGTAGGTCTGCGCGGGCTGGACCGGGAGGTCGGTCAGGGTCGCCACGGCGGACGTGCCGGGTGGCATCGACACGTGCGCGGTGGCGACCTCGGCGGTTCCCCCCGACGACGGCTGCACCGACGCCCTGACGACCACGTCGGACTCCGGGACGTTCCCCAGGTTCTGGACCACGGCCTGGACGCCGAGCTTGGTCGTCGGCGGGAGCACGGACGCTCCGGGTGGCGCCCCGTTCTGGGCCGCGGCCTGGGCACCGGGGGGCACGGAGGCGGGGGTCAGGCGAATCCCGTTCGGCGAGAGCACGACGTGGTGCACCACCGCGAGGCTCGGAGAGGTCGCGACCGCCTGGGTGAACGCCGCGAGCTGCGCGCTCGTCCACTGCGCCGGATCACGCAACCACACCGAGTCCGCCACGTGCGCGTGTCCTGGCGCCGACCCGGTCGCCGACTGGAACGCGGCGTACTGCTGGTCCGACCGGCGCAGGAGATCGGCCACCCCCTGGAGCCGGGTCTCGACCTCGGAGGTGCTCAGGATCGCCGGGGCACCGGACCCTCCGGAGGCCCGCGAGACGGTGGTTCCCGAGGTCGTCGTTCCCGAGGTCGTGGACTGGATGCCGAGCAGCCCGAAGAGCGCGTTCTGGAGGTTCCCCATCGCCGTGGCCCGATCGTCCATGGACGACGTGAAGGTGGTAGCGATCGGCGCCGAGGGCTCGGGCGGCACGAGTTGGGTGGCCAGGGACGCGTCGTAGTCCGCCACACGGACGAGCGTCTCCAGCTGCACCTGGACCTGGTGTCGGCCGAGGCCGGACGCCTCGCTCATGAACGTGGACAGCGCCGCGGCGGTCTGGTTGGAGCTCGTGACGATCGGCGCGGCCTGATCCGCATAGGACCGGTTGATCGAGCGCCAGTAGGGCCGCGAGGCGCGCCCGATGTCGACCAACCCGCCGATCAGCAGCCCGAACAGGAGCACGGCGGCCAAGGCCACGAGCAGCCATGAAGCGGCGCGGCGGCGCCGGGCACGACGGCTCTCTAGTGGCGGAAGAGCGTGGACACGCTCGCGTTCCAACGGCAGCACCGGGCAAGAACGCTACTGCGACCAGGAAGTCTCAACGTCGCGCATGAGGGCGCCCGGGGATGGGACATCGCCCAAGGGCGCGGCGGCGGCTCAGCTGAGCCGTGTCGCCCGGTCCTCCAACGAGAGGGTCGAGGCGTCGGCGTGGCCGTTGCGCTCCGGCCCAAGACCCGAGGTCACGAGGGTGCTCGAGGTCTTGCGCCACTCGACGGTCGGGCGGATGGCCACCGGGTCGACGCGCTCGCGGTGCCGCTCGGCCACCGACAGGATCGACCTGATCGTCTGCTCCGTCAGCAGGTGGGGCACCAGGCCGAGATCGAGGAGCCGGGTGTGCGCGGCCCGGTAGTAGTGCTCTTCCTTCTCCACTCTCGGGTCCTCGATGTGGGAGATCTCAACGCGGCCCGGGTAGACGTCGGCGACCATCTCGGCGAGCTGGCCCACCGAGAACGACTCGGTGAACTGGTTGAAGACGCGGTACTCGCCCTCGTCGGGTGGATTGAGGCAGGCCAGCTCGATGCACGCCAGGGTGTCTTGGATGTCGAGCATGCCCCGGGTCTGGCCGCCCTTGCCGTAGACGGTGAGCGGGCTGCCGACGACGGCCTGCACGCAGAAGCGATTGAGCACCGTGCCGAAGACCCCGTCGTAGTCGAACCGGGTCGCCAGATCCGTGTGGAGCGCCGTCTCGTCCGTCTCCTGCCCGTAGACGACGCCCTGGTTGAGGTCGGTCGACCGCAGGCCCCAGATGCGGCAGGCGAACATGATGTTGTGGCTGTCGTGCACCTTTGACAGGTGGTAGAAGGAGCCGGGCTGCTTGGGATAGGGGAGCAGGTCCTTGCGTCCCCGGTGCTCGATCTCGATGAAGCCCTCTTCGATGTCGATGTTGGGGGTCCCGTACTCGCCCATCGTCCCCAGCTTGACCAGGTGGATCGACCGGTCGGTCTCGGCGATCGCGTAGAGCAGGTTGAGCGTGCCGACGACGTTGTTGACCTGTGTGTAGACGGCGTGCTGGCGGTCGATCATGGAGTAGGGGGCGGAGCGCTGCTCGGCGAAGTGCACGACGGCCTCGGGCCGGAACTCGTCGAGCACCCGGAAGGTGAAGTCCGGGTCCGTGAGGTCGCCGACGTAACACTCGACGCGCCGACCCGACACGGTCTCCCACGTCCGCACCCGGTGCTGGAGGCTACGGATCGGGACGAGGCTGTCCACCCCCATCTCGAAGTCGTACTGGCGCCGGACGAAGTTGTCCACGACTCCCACGTCGTGGCCGTTTCGCGAGAGGTGCAGAGCGGTGGGCCAGCCGAGGTATCCGTCACCACCGAGAACCAGGATCCTCACTCACGTCCTCCTTGCTCGCGCCTCTTCGTCGTCCGTCGGCCCGACTCCGAACCCAGGTCTGCCCGGGTCAAGGCCGCGCCCGTCGCAACAGGATCGCAACACAGCATGGCGCGTCAATCTGGGAAAGGGCTGAGAACTCCATGCCATCCAACGCAAACACTGTTGCACCTTGGCGACCATTCAGGCGAGATGGTGACACGGGCGCGAACGGCAGCCAATCCTCCCTGCTCAGGGCCTACTCGGGACAAAGCCCCGAGCAACGGCTCCCTACGCGCCGCGGGCCTGCGGGCGGGCGTCGTCGAAGGTCAGGAGCTCGGGGGCCGCCGCCAGCTCGGCGGGCCCCTGCTCGCCACCGTCCTGCCCGAGCTCGGGAGTCTGCAGGATGCGGGTCGTGACCGGCACGGGCTCGAGGTTGGGAAGGGCCCGGTCCGGTGAGGTGGCGCCGAGGTCGGGGAACTTGCGCGCCGTCACGAGCACCCTGCTCTCGAGGGACCCGACGGCCGAGTTGTACGCCTCGACCGAGCTGCCGAGGGAGCGCCCGAGCTTTCCCAGATGATCCCCCATGGTGGCCAGGCGCTGGTAGAGCTCGGTACCGAGCCGCTGTATCTCCGCGGCGTTGTCGGCCAGGGCGTCCTGGCGCCAGCCGTAGGCCACCGCCCAGAGCAGCGAGATCAGAGTGGTCGGGGTCGCGGGAAGCACCCGGCTCGAGACCGCGAACTCGATCAGCCCCGGATCGTGCTCGAAGGCCGCAGCCAGCAGCGGATCTCCGGGGATGAAGGCGACCACGAACTCCGGCGACGGATCGAAGCGCCTCCAGTACTCCTTCTTGGAGAGTGCCTCGACGTGTTGGCGAACCTGGCGGGCGTGGTGCACCAGGGCGGCCCGGCGCTCGTCGTCCTGGTCGCACGCGACCGCACGCTGGAACGCCTCGAGCGGCACCTTGGCGTCCACCACGACGTGCTTGGCCCCAGGAAGGTGCACCACCATGTCCGGCCTCAGGCGGTCGCCCTCCCCCGGCGCGGTGAGCTGGACCTCGAAGTCGCAGTGCTCGAGCATGCCGGCCATCTCGACCACCTTGCGCAGCTGGAGCTCGCCCCAGCGCCCGCGTGCGCTCGGCGAGCGCAACGCCGTCGCCAGGTTGCGAGTCTCCCGCTCGAGACCCTTTTGCGTGTCGTCCAGCTGCCGCACCTTCTCGAGGAGGTCCCGGTAGGCGTCGGTCCGGATCCGCTCGACGTTGCGGAGCTCGGACTCGTAGCGCTGCAACTGCTCGTGCAGTGGCCGGACGAGGCCGTCGATCGCCTGCTGGCGTTGCGAGAGCTCGCCGCTGGCGGCGCGCTCGGGACTCCCGCAGGCGCGAGTCTGCCAGCGACAGGAACTGCTCGTTGTTGGAGGCCAGCGCCGCCTGGGAGAGGCGTGCGAACTCGTTGACGAGCTGCTGGCGCGTCGACTCCCAGGCCTCGGCCCGCTCGCCCGAGGCCTGGCGCTCGTGCTCGAGGTCCCGGCCGATCCGGGCACGCTCGACCTCGAGCTCCCTCGCCCAGCCCGCTGCCGACTCGAGCTCGCCCCGTAGGGCCCGTGCGTCGGCCTGGGCGCCCTCGAGCCGGACGCGCAGCTCGCGGCGCTCGGCGGCCAGGTCGCCGCGACGGCGGAGCTGGACGAGCGCCCCGGCCAGGAGGCCCAGGGCCGCCCCGACCACCACTCCCAACAACAGTCCGAGGATCATCGTGGCTGCATACTCCCAGCTAAGGGGGGTCGGATGGTCCGACACCCAGCCTGCCGGCCAGCGTACCGAGGGGGTGTGACGCGACCGCGGACCTGGCCTCGGTCTCGGTCTCGGAACGGGACCCTGCACGCGGGCCGGGCGCCGGGCGGTCGCCGGCGTGGGGCGGTCGCCGGGCGTGGTGGGCGGGTCGGGCCTGGGCGCCCGCTCTCCGGGGAGGCCTGAAGGGCTAGTGGGCGGGCGCGACCCCGCGCTCGGCGAGCGCCTGCGCGATCTGCACCGCATTGAGGGCGGCGCCCTTGCGGAGGTTGTCGCCGACGACGAAGAGGGAGAGGGCGTGGTCGGCGCCCGAGGCCCTCCGGATCCGGCCCACGAAGCACGCATCCCGGCCGGTCGCCGACAGCGGCGTCGGCAGGTCGGAGAGGGACACGCCCGGCGCCCCGGCCAGGATCTCGGTCGCCCGATCCGGGGGGAGCTCTCGGTCGAACTCGGCGAGGATGGCCGCCGAGTGCCCGGTAAAGACCGGCACCCGGACGCACGTGCAGCTCACCGGGAGCTCGGGCAGGCCGAGGATCTTGCGGCTCTCGTTGACGTACTTGCGCTCCTCGTCGGTCTCTCCGGATCCGTCGTCGAGCAACGAACCGGCGAGGGGAAGGACGTTGTGGGCGATCGGACCGGGGAACTTCTCGTTGGGGGGGAAGTGCACCGCCGAGCCGTCGAGTGCCAGCTCGGCGGCGGAGCCGGCCGTCTTGATCACCTGCTGCTCGAGCTCGGACACGCCGTCGCGCCCTCCCCCCGAGACGGCCTGGTAGGTGGCGACGACCAAGCGGCGCAGGCCGGCGTCCCGGTCGAGGGGGTGGAGCACGGGCATGGCGACCATGGTCGTGCAGTTGGGGTTGGCAACGATGCCGAGCGGTATCCGGTCGAGCGCGTCGGCGTTGACCTCGGGCACGACCAGGGGAACGTCGGGGTGCATCCGCCAGGCGGACGAGTTGTCCACGACGATGGCGCCGGATTCGGCGATCCGAGGGGAGAGGGTCCGGGAAGAGGTGGCCCCCGCCGCGGAGAGCACGACGTCGAGGCCCGAGAAGTCCGCCGTCGCGGCGTCCTCCACCTCGACGGTCCCGCCGTCCCAGTCGAGAGGCCGGCCGGCAGATCGGCTCGAGGCGAAGAAGCGGACGGCATCGACAGGAAGACGACCCTCGGCCAGCACGGAGCGCATCACGGAGCCGGCCTGGCCCGTGGCGCCGACGATCCCTACCCGCATCGCACCAGCCTACGGGGTGGTGTCGAGGGAGAACGCGCCGTGCAGGAGGCGCACCGCCTCCTCCACCTCTGCCGTCCGGATCACGCAGGAGATGCGGATCGACGAGGTGGAGATCATCTCGATGTTGATGCCCGCCTTGGCCAGGGTCTCGAACATGGTCGCGGTCACACCGGGATGGGATTTCATCCCCGCGCCGACGAGCGAGACCCGTGCAATGTCGACGTCGGAGAGGACGGCGGAGGCACCGAGGGATCCCTTGAGCTCCTCACAGGCGGCGACGGCCTCGTCGAGGTCCACCTTGGGCGCCGTGAAGGAGATGTCCGTCATCCCGCCGGTCGAGACGTTCTGGACGATCAGGTCCACGTTGACGTTGCGCTCGGCGAGGCCGCGAAAGAGGGTCGCGGCGATGCCCGGACGGTCCGCCACGCCGCTCACGGTGACCTTGGCCTCGGACTCGTCGTGGGTCACGGCGGTGACGATGGCCTGTTCCATCAGATCTTCCTCCTCGACCACCCAGGTTCCGGTCTCCCAGGTGAAGCTCGAACGGACGTGCAGGTTGACGTGGTGGTTGCGGGCGAACTCGACCGACCGCAGGGCGAGCACCCTCCCCCCGCTCGCCGCGATCTCGAGCATCTCGTCGAATCCCACCCTGGGGAGCCGCCGGGCCTCGGGCACGACGCGCGGGTCTGCGCTGAAGACGCCGGTGACGTCCGTGTAGATCTCGCAGGCCTCGGCGCCGAGGACCGCCGCCAGGGCCACCGCAGTCGTGTCCGATGCGCCCCGACCCATCGTCGTGACCTCCCGCTCGATCGAGACCCCCTGGAAGCCGGCCACGACGGGGATCTGGCCGCGGGCCAGGGCCTCGCGGATGCGACCCTCCCGGACCTCGAGGATCTTGGCGCGACCGTGGGCGGTGTCGGTGATGATGCCCGCCTGGCTCCCGGTGAAGGAGACCCCGGGCACCCCCGCGTCCGCCAGGGCCATGCACAGGAGGGCCATCGAGATGCGCTCGCCCGAGGAGAGGAGCATGTCCAGCTCCCGCGGCGGCTGCTCCGGGCTGACCTGGCCGGCCAGGCGCACGAGGTCGTCGGTGGTCTTCCCCATCGCGCTGACGACCACCACGACCTCGACCCCGGATCGCCTGGTGCGGGCGATGTGGTCGGCCACGGCGCGGATACGGTCAGCGTCGGCGACCGACGTTCCTCCGTATTTCTGGACGAGCAGCGGCACCCGACGACCCTATCGGAGCCGGGTAACCTCCCTGGCCTCGCCGACCGTCGCTTGCGGGGTGCCACCGTGTCCGACATCAGAGACGTCAACTTGAGCCGCGGGCTGCCCGAGACCGTGCTCCCACCGCTCGACCCGGAGATCGAGCGGGCCCTCGCAGCGGCGGGAGCGGAGCCCTCGGACCGGCGTCGAGCCGCCTATTCGGCCATCGCCGCACGCCACCCTCGCTGCCTCGAGGCCTGGGCCTCCCTGGCGGAGCTCACCTCCGACGACGTGGAGCGCTACGCCTTTGCCCGAGTCGGCTACCACCGGGGCCTCGACACCCTGCGGGGTGCGGGATGGAGGGGATCGGGGTACGTGCGCTGGCGGCACCCCACCAACCGAGGCTTCCTGCGCTCCCTGGCGGCGCTGCAGCGCGCCGCCGCCGCGCTGGGCGAGCGGGACGAGGAGGAACGGTGCGCCCTGTTCCTGCGCCAGCTCGACCCCGAATGGCCGCCGAGGGACCTCCCGGCCTGAGCGGACGGTCGGTGGGATCAGCCGGTGGGGGGAAGGGACGCCGACGGCGGGAGCTGGCGCACCAGGGTGTAGCGCCCGTGCCCGTCCATGGCGACCACCCAGACGGGCTGGTACACGTCGTGCGTCCGGGTGAAGCGGAAGGGTCCCGAGACGGTGGCGAGCTGTACGCGGGCGAGGGCCGGGCGGAGGACGGCACGGTCGTGGGCCAGAGAGGCGAACGTCAAGGGAGCGTGCCGGAGTGCGGCCGCCAACAGCTCGACCCCGGTGAAGGCCAGCGCCGAGAACTGATCGGGCGCCTCTCCGTACCGGCGCCCGTAGGCGGCGACGAACGCGCGGTTGGCCCGGTAGCTCGCTCCTGCGAACCACCCCGCCGCACTCTGGGCACCGGCGCTCGCGGTGCCCGCGACGGTCTGGGTGGCCGGGCTGTTGAACGCGTTCCCCCCGAGGATCCCGCCGGAGAAGCCCTGGGTGCGGGCCGCCTGGATGACCGTGCCGGCCACCGTCGACGAGGACGCCGTGACCATGAGGACGTCCGGGTGCTGGGCCAGCGCTTGGGCGACCGCGGCGGCCTCACCCCCGGGCTGGGCGATCTCGAGGCTCGAGACCTGGCTCACCCCATCCGCCTCGAAGGACTGCACCGCGATCTGGCTCGTGCTCACGGCGTAGGCGTCGCCCTGCGGGTAGAGGACGACCGCCGTGGTCGGATGGGCGCTGTCGACGTAGGCGCCGACGTTCGCCGGCAGCGCGGACGCCTCCCCGAGCGAGTCCCGGAACACCCACCCGCACGGGTAGGAACAGGTCCCGACGATCCCCGGGCCCGTGTTGCTGACCGCCAGGACGGTGGTGCGCAGCTGGTTGGCCACGGGGTCGGCCTGCGCAGCCGAGTTGGAGAAGGTCGGCCCGAGCACCGCGAGGCTCCGCCCGGACTTGATGAGAGACGACATCTCCTGGGCGGACCGGGACGGCTCCGACCCGTCGTCCTCGATGGTCAACTGCAGCCGGGCGCCGCGGATGCCACCCGCCGCGTTGATCTCGTCGACGGCCAGGCGGGCCCCCTTCACCTGCTGGGGCCCGTAGGCGGTTCCCACTCCGGTCGTGGAGAAGATGGCGCCGAGCCGGATGACGCGTCCGGACCATGCCGTCTGGGCTCCCGAAGTCTGGGCTCCCGAAGTCTGGGCTCCCGCCACCGGGGCGCCCGCGGCCGTTGCCCCGAGGGTCGCCCCCACGACCGAAACGCTGGCCGCGAGGACGAGCAGCCTTCTCCGCAGCCCGTGCAAGTCGGTGGGCCCTAGCTCGACGGGATCTGGAAGCCGGCCGCCTGCGCCCAGGTCGGGTCGATCACGTACTGCCCCGACGAGTCGATGTCCAAGATGACGACCGGTGGGTTGCGCCGGTTCCCGCTTCCGGGCTCGATGGTGATGGTCCCGGTCGCCCCGGAGAAGTCCGAGGCGTGGCTCAGCGCCGAACGGAGCTGTTGGCCCTTGACCTGGCCCGACGACTTGGCCTCCGCCGCGTAGAGGTCGAGCGAGTCATACGTGAAGGCGCCCCAGGTGCCCGGTGCCGTATGGAACCGGTCCTGGTAGGCCGAGACGTACGCTGCGCCGTCAGGCAGCTGGGTGGCCGACGGCACCCCGCTGTTGAGGCACGCCTCGGCCGCGGTCACACCGGCAGCAGACACGAAGTCGGCACCCTGCGCCGCCAGGTCGACGAAGCAGCGGCCCGGAGGGGTCGCGCTGGTCGTGGTGGAGGTCAGCTCGTAGAGCCCCTTGGCCATCAACCCCGCTTGGGGGCCGTACATCGCCATGTAGGTGACGTCGGAGTGCGTCGAAGCCACCGCGTTCAAGACCGCCGTGCGCTGCGAGGAGGTGGCCGTCGGCGACACGGAGCGGTAGAGCGGCACCGAGACGCCGTCGGAACGGAGCAGCGACCGCAGCTGGCTCGCGATGCCGGCGGTGTAGGTGGAGGGGTCGAACAGAATGTCGACGGAGCCGGCATGGAGGACCGAGTGGAGCTGGTCCGCCTCGACCGGTGCGATCTGACTGACCATGGGCTGGGTCGTGACTCCATATCCCTCCGTCGACGTCGCCGACGTGAGCCGGAGGATCGTCACCCCCGCCGAGCGGTAGATCGGGAGGTTCTTCACCCCGACGGACGAGTTGAACGGCCCGATCACCGCCGAGACGCCGTCGGACACCATCTGGTGCGCGACCTTCATCCCCGTCGAGGGATCGGCGCGGTCGTCCGCCTTGACGATGGTGATCTGGTGCCCGGACACGCCGCCCTGGGCGTTGAGGGCGGAGGCCGCCAGCTGCGCACCGCGCAGCATGTCGATCCCCGTCGAGGCCTGGGCTCCGGTCATCGGGCCCTCGACCGCGATCTTGATGGACGACGAAGCGGCGCCGGCGCTCGAGCCGACCGCCAAGGCCCCCGTGCCGGTCGCCGCCGCGAGCACGAGGGCGACGGCGGTGCGTGTCCGAAGCCCGACTCTGGTTGCCACTGCTTCCCCCATGGGCGGAGCAGGTTACCCCCGCGCTCCGGAACCCAGGGTGGCGGTGCCTCCTGAGCAGGGAGGCCAACTAGGGTTTCGCCCCGTGCCCAACGAGAAACGAGCGCGGCAAAAGGCCAACCGGGCGGCCAAATTGGCTCAGGAGGTCCGCGCCAAGCGCCGCCGGTCGTTTCTGAAGAGGGGCGCCATCGTCGTCGTCGGGGCGGCGGCGATCGGTGGCATCGCCTACGCGGTGACCGGCGGCGGCTCGAGCAAGCCGGCGAGCAGCTCTGGCACGACGAATCCCTCGTCGAGCACCTCCACCGACGCCGCGCAGACGGCAGCGGACAAGACGGCGGTGGCCGCCGGCTGCCCCAGCAACCCCAAGACGAAGGTGAACACCCTCACCTGGACGTCGGCACCGGGCATGACGATCGACACGTCCAAGACCTACACGGCGACGGTCAAGACCGACGCGGGGACGTTCACGATCGCGCTCGACCCCTCCAAGGCGCCCCAGACCGTCAACGACTTCGTCTTCCTGGCGGACAAGGGCTTCTACCGTTGCGTGACCTTCCATCGGGTCATCCCCGGCTTCGTCGACCAGACCGGTGACCCGAGCGGGACCGGGAGCGGCGGGCCCGGCTACACCATCGCCGACGAGTACCCGGCCAAGGCCGCGAACGCCGCCGACCAGTACCCCCTCGGCTCCGTCGCCATGGCCAACACGGGCCAGGCCCACAGCGGCGGCAGCCAGTGGTTCGTGGTCGCCGGCGCCCAGGGTGAGAGCCTCCCCAACCAGTACTCCCTCTTCGGGCAGGTGACCTCTGGGATGGATGTGGTCAACAAGATCAATCAGGACGGCTCGACCAGCGGCACCCCCAAGGTGATACACCGGATCCTGTCCCTCAACGTCTCCTCGTAGGAGGTCCCATGCCTGCGCCCGAATGCCCCAACCCGGACGGATCGAGCCCCACGCGCCAACGCTTCGACGCCCCACCGCCGATGTGCATCGACCCCGACCACCGGTACTCGGCGACGATGGAGACCTCGAAGGGCACCCTCGTGATCGCCCTCGACGCCGTCTCGGCGCCCAAGGCCGTCAACAACTTCGTCTTCCTCGCCCGCTACCACTACTTCGACGGCATCGTGTTCCACCGGATCATCCCGGGCTTCGTGGTCCAGGGGGGCGACCCGGAGGGCTCCGGCAGGGGCGGGCCGGGGTACCGCTTCGAGGACGAGCTGCCCCAGCCCGGGCGCTACCAGATCGGCTCGCTCGCCATGGCCAATGCCGGACCTGACACGAACGGGAGCCAGTTCTTCATCATCAGCGGGCCCGACGGCGCCCGCCTGCCTCCGCAGTACTCGCTCTTCGGCGAGGTCGTCTCCGGCGGCGAGGTCGTGCAGGCACTGGACGCTGCGGGCACCAAGGGCGGCAAGCCCAAGGAGCGCGTGACGATCGAGCGCGTCACGATCACCGAGGCGGAGTAGGCGCCCAGCCGAAGGAGGCACCTAGGCGGAGCAGTTCGCCGCAGCGCGAGGTCGTCGACGACGTGAGGCCGGGGCGGCCCACCCGCGCCGGGCGGCGCCCGTCAGCGAGGCAGGATCGCCCAGCCCCCCTCCACCGTGTGACCGTCGACGAAGACGCGCACCACGCCCTCCCCCGCGCTGCGCCAGCCCGCGCCCGCGTCCCGGATGAGCGCGGTCCGCTCGGGGATCGCCGCCACGGGCATACCCTGGGGCGCCGAGCGCGACGGACCGGTGGATCTTCTCCCCGTGTGCGTCCTCGTGGAGATCCCCGAAGTGGGTCACGACCGCCATCTGGTCCACGAGACCGAGGCCCACGGTGAGCGCCCCTCCGCGAGGATCGACCATCGGATCGGTCAGTACCATGGCCCCGGCCGCCGATCCGGCGACGACAGCTCCGTTGAGCCAGGCCTCGCGTAGCGCGGAGAAGACCAGGGAGTCCTTGAGCACGGACCGCAGGTGCAGCGGCGACCCTCCGCTCAGGTAGACGAAGCTCGCCTGCCGCACGAGCTCGGCCGCGCTCTCGTCCTGGGCGTCGGCGCGCGAGAGCACCATGAGCCCCTGCACCTGGCCGCCCAGGTCTTCGAACCAGCGACCGGCCTGGAAGACGACCCTCTCGGGTTGCTCGTAGGCGGCAGCGGTCGGGAGCACCAGCACGCGGTTCCCACCCGAGCGCTCGAGCAGCTCGGCGTCGAAGCTGCAGCCCTCGGTCCACTCGCTCCCGCCGACGAGCGCGAGCGGCCCCGGCTCTCCGTTGAGTTGGCTCATGCCGTCACTCTGCCATCTCCCCATCCGCCACCCCTCCGGCTCCCGGTCGATGGCGCACCGGATCCGCGCTCAGGGCAGGAGCAGGCGGGCCAGGCGGCGCGAGCTGATCAGGAGGCCGGCCACGCCCATGATCGCGAGGTACGCGGCGTGCCCGAGCATGGCCCACGAGAAATCGCCGAGGTCGAAGCCCCGGACCAGCGCCACCCCCTGGTACAGCGGCGTGCAGCGCACCACCAGTTGCAGCCAGCCGGGGTACACGGTGAGCGGATAGAAGGTGGCGGAGAACAGGAAGAGGGGCAGGATGGCGAGGGACACCATGTCGAAGTCCTGCCAGCTGCGCATGTAGGAGGTGGCCGCCATGCCCGCCGCCGCGAAGGCGAAGGCGATCAGCAGCGCCGAGGGGTAGGCGAGGATCACCCACGGCGAGGTGGAGTAGCCGAGCGCCGTCATGATCACGAGGAAGGCGGCGGAGTAGAGCCCGCCCCGGATGAGGGCCCAGGTCAGCTCGCCCAGGGCCACGTCGCCCACCCCGAGGGGCGTCGCCAGCACGGCGTCGTAGGTCTTGGCGATCTTGAGCTTGAAGAAGACGGCGAAGGTCGAGTCGAAGACGGCACCGTTCATGGCGGCCGAGGCCAGCAGGCCCGGAGCCACGTAGGCCGTGTACGGGATGACCTGCCCGTCGACGTGGAGGTCCCCAACCAAGCCGTTCAGGCCGAGACCGATCGACAGCAGGTAGAAGAGCGGTTCGAAGAAGCCCGAGAGGAGGTAGATCCATCCCCGCCGGTAGACGAGCAGGTTGCGCTCGACCAGGCGCCGGGCGCGCCGGCTGCCGACCAGCGCCGGCGGCGTGATGCGCAGCGGGAAGGACGGGGGCGACTCGGTCGTCGTCGCGGCGCTCACACCACCAGCCTCCGGCGGAACGACAGCTTGGCGAGCACGTAGCCGACCGCCACCACGACGAGCAGGTAGGCGACGTCGCCGAGGTTGGACCAGCTCACCTGGCCCAACGTGAGCGACCGGCACAGCGTGACCCCGTGGTACAGGGGGGTGGCGTAGGCCACGGGCTGTAGCCAGCCCGGGAGCTCGGAGACCGGGAAGAAGGTTCCCGAGAACAAGAAGAGCGGGATCAGCCCGAACCGGTAGATCGTGATGAAGCCCTTGTCGCCGTCCTGGGTCGCCGAGAACGCGGCGATCGGCGCCGCGAAGGCCAGCCCCGTGGCGATCCCGGCGGGGAGGGCCAGGATGGCGAGCGGCGAGAGGATGGTGCCGAAGGCCGCCATGACCACCAGGTAGACCGCCGAGACCATGGTCAGCCGGATGGCGATCCAGGCCAGGTGACCGCGGAGCACGTCGACCACGCGAAGGGGCGTCGCCAGCATCGCCAGGTACGTCCGCATCCACTTGATCGCACCCATCACGGGGTACATGGACTCGTTCCCGCCGATCTGCATGGCCGTCGCGGCCAGTAGGCCCGGCGCGATGAAATCGAGGTAGGAGACCTGGTCCACGTTGTGGATGTGCTGGTCGACCAGCGTGCCCAGGCCGACCCCCATCGCCGCGAGGTACAGGACGGGGAAGAGGAAGCTCGTGGCGACCGAGCTCCGCCAGGTCCGCTTGTACTGGTACAGCCAGTACTCGAGCCCCCGGTACCACAGCGGCGTCGACCGGGCGTCGCGCTGGCTGAGCGTCCCGAGGACCATCAGTCGACCAGTGATCGACCGGTCAGGTGCAGGAAGACGTCCTCGAGGGTGGACCGGCGGACCAGGGCGCTCAAGGGCCGCAGTCCGAGCCGGTGGACCTCGGCCAGGGTCGCGTCCCCGTCGTCGACGTAGAGGAGCAGCCGGTCCGGAAGCGCCTCCACCCTCGGCACCATGTCCTCGAGGCGGCGCCCGACCGGCTCGTGGTCGTCGGGCTCGAGTCGGATCTCGACGACCTCGCGGCTGGAGTACCGCTCGATGAGCTCCTTGGGCGAGCCTTGGGCGGCGAACCGGCCGTGGTCCATGACCACGAGGCGGTCGCAGAGCTGCTCCGCCTCTTCCATGTAGTGGGTCGTGATGATCAGGGTCACCCCGGCCTGCTTGAGCCGGTACAGGCGGTCCCACAGCAGGTGCCGAGCCTGCGGGTCGAGACCGGTCGTCGGCTCGTCGAGGATCAGCAGCTCGGGCTCGGAGATCAGCGCGCGGGCGATCGTGAGCCGCCGCTTCATCCCGCCCGAAAGCGGGTCCACTTTGTCCCCCGCACGCTCCGTGAGCTGGGCGAACTCTAAGAGCCGCTCGGCTCGTTCCTTGATCTCGCGCCGGGGCAGGTCGAAGTAGCGACCGTAGATCATGAGGTTGTCAAGCACGGTGAGCTCGAGGTCGAGGGTGTCCTCCTGGGGGACGACACCGAGGCGCGCCCGGATGGTCGGGCCGTGCGTGGCCGGGTCCATGCCGAACACCCGGAGCGTCCCCTCGCTCACCGGGGACAGGCAGGAGACCATCCGCATCGTCGACGTCTTGCCCGCCCCGTTGGGTCCGAGGAACCCGAAGGACTCCCCCCTCCCGATGTCGAAGTCGACGTGGTCGACGGCGACATGGGGGCCGAAAACCTTGACGAGGCCCCTCGCCCAGACCAGGGGCTCGTGCTCCTCGCGCTCGAGCGCGTCGGAGGACTGCACCCCGATCGTGGGAGCGCCCGTGGCGCGACCGGCCGGCGGCGGGTCGGCGATCTCTGTCGGCTCCGTGGCCCCGGGGGCTGTTCCAGGCGATGGCACCGGTGGCACGCTAGTGCCGGGGGTGGGGCGAACCGCCCGGCGCTCGTGGCTACTCGTCGGTAACATGTTCGGCCATGTCTGTGAAAAGGGTCGCCATCATCGGTTCGGGAATCATGGGCTCGGGCATCACGGAGGCCGCCGCCGCCTCCGGCCACGACGTGGTGCTCCGGAGCCGCAGCAAGTCCACCGCCGATGCCATGTTGGCCGGCCTGGAGAAGTCGCTCAACAAGCAGATCGATCGTGGCAAGCGGACCGCCGAGGAGCGGGACGAGATCCTCTCCCGGGTAACCACTACGAGCGACTTCCACGCTCTTGCCGACTGCGACCTCGTGATCGAGTCCGCCGTGGAGGACCTCAAGATCAAGAAGGAGCTCTTCGTCGAGCTCGATCGCGCCTCCCGGCCGGGGGCCGTGCTGGCCACCAACACCTCCACGCTTCCCGTGGTCGAGCTCGCGATGGAGACGAGTCGCCCCGAAGCCGTGTGCGGCATCCACTTCTTCAACCCCGCCCCCTCGATGAGCCTGGTCGAGGTGGTGCGTCCACTCACCGCCAGCGACGAGACGATCGCCACCGCCCACGCCTTCGCCCAGGCGTGCGGCAAGGAGACCGTGGAGGTGAAGGACCAGGCCGGGTTCGTCGTGAACGCCCTGCTCTTCCCCTACTTGAATAACGCCGTGCGCCTCCTCGAGCAGGGAGTGGCCTCCATGGAGGGCATCGACACGGCGATGAAGGGCGGCTGCGGGTTCCCGATGGGCCCCTTCGCGCTGCTCGACCTCGTCGGCCTGGACACCTCTCTCGCCATCCTCGACGCCCTCTACGAGGAGTTTCGCGATCCCAACTACGCGGCGGTTCCGCTGCTCCGTCGGATGGTGGCCGCCGAGCAGCTGGGCCGGAAGTCCGGGCAGGGCTTCTACGATTACCGGAAGTGACCCGGCACGGACGGAGGAGCTGAACGACCGACGGGAGAGCAGCGCGTGAGGGACCTCGGGTGATGGGACCGGCAGAGCGACCGGCCGACGAGCCGGTGGGTGGGCCGGTAGGCGAGAGGGAGCCACTCCGGGACCCCTCGCCCAGGGGTGCGGCCAGGCCCTGGTTCATGCGGACCTACTCGGGCCACTCGAGTGCCCGGGCCTCCAACGAGCTCTACCGGACCAACCTGGCCAAGGGCCAGACCGGCCTCTCCATCGCGTTCGACCTGCCAACGCAGACCGGCTACGACCCCGACGCCCCGCAGGCCGCCGGCGAGGTGGGCAAGGTCGGCGTCCCGGTGGCCCACCTGGGGCACATGCAACAGCTCCTGAGGGGGATCCGGGTCGCCGAGATGAACACCTCGATGACCATCAACGCCACGGCCCCGTGGCTCCTGGCCCTCTACGTGGCCAACGCCGAGGGCCAGGGCGTCGATCCCGCGCTGCTCCAGGGCACCACCCAGAACGACATCGTGAAGGAGTACCTGAGCCGCGGAACGTACATCTTCCCCCCGGGGCCCAGCCGCCGCCTCACGGTCGACCTGATCACCTACACCGTGCGGAACGTGCCCCGCTGGAACCCGATCAACGTCTGCAGCTACCACCTGCAGGAGGCGGGTGCCACACCCCTCCAGGAGCTCGCCTACGCCCTGGCGACCGCCATCGGCGTCATCGACGCGGTGCGCGACTCGGGCCAGGTGACGGAGGCGGATCTGCCGACGGTGGTCGGTCGGATCAGCTTCTTCGTCAACTCGGGCGTGCGCTTCGTGGAGGAGGCCTGCAAGATGCGCGCCTTCACCGCGCTCTGGGACCGGATCTGCCGGGAGCGCTACGGGGTGGACGACGAGAAGCTGCGCCGCTTCCGCTACGGCGTCCAGGTCAATTCCCTCGGGCTGACGGAGGCACAACCGGAGAACAACGTCCCGCGCATCGTCCTCGAGACGCTCGGGGTGACCCTGTCGGCGAAGGCGCGCGCCCGCGCCATCCAGCTCCCGGCGTGGAACGAGGCGCTCGGCCTGCCGCGCCCGTGGGACCAGCAGTGGTCGCTGCGCATCCAGCAGATCCTGGCGTTCGAGTCCGACCTGCTCGAGTACGGGGACATCTTCGAGGGCTCCAAGGTGATCGAGGACAAGACCGCAGAGTTGATGGAGGCCGCCTGGACCGAGCTCGAAGACGTGCTCGGCCTCGGGGGCGCCTTCGAGGCCATCGCCGAGCTCAAGAGCCGCCTGGTGCGCAGCCAGGCGGAGCGGCTCCGTCGCATCGAGACGGGCGAGCAGAAGGTGGTCGGCGTCAACTGCTTCACCTCGACGGCGCCGTCACCGCTCACCGCCGACGGCGGGGCCTCGAGCATCTTGAAGGTCGATCCCACGGTCGAGGCCGAGCTCCGAGAGGACGTCGTGCGCTGGCGCGCGGCGCGGGATTCGGGCGCCGTCAGGCGTGCGCTCGACGAGCTCCGCCGAGTCGCCGAGAGCGACGGGCCCGACGCGGGCAACGTCATGGTCCCGACCATCTCGCTCGCCCACGCCGGGGGCACGACCGGAGAGTGGGCCGGGGCGCTGCGCGACGTCTTCGGCGAGTACCGGGCGCCGACCGGTGTCACCGGCGGCGTCGGTCATCGGGGTGCGGGTTTTGCTGCGGTCCTCCGGCGCACCCACGAGCTCGCCGAGCGAACGGGCGGACCGCCGCGCCTGCTCGTGGCCAAGCCCGGGCTCGACGGCCATTCCAACGGCGCCGAGCAGATCGCCGTGGCGGCTCGGGACGCCGGGTTCGAGGTGATCTACCAGGGAATCCGCCTCACCCCGGAGGAGATCGTCCTCGCCGCGCGCGACGAGGACGCGGACGTGGTGGGGCTCTCGATCCTCTCCGGCTCGCACCTGGAGCTGGTGCCCGAGATCGTCGACCGCCTGCGTGCCGCGGGAGTGGACGCCCCCGTCGTCGTGGGGGGGATCATCCCGCCCGACGACGCCGAGGTGCTGCGCGGCAAGGGCGTGGCCGGCGTCTACACGCCCAAGGACTTCGAGCTCGGGCGCCTGATGGAGGACCTGATCGGGCTGGCGGAGCGGCACCGGCCCCCCGCAGCCTGACGCCTCGTGACGGCGTGCCGCAGCGGCCCCCGATGGTCGGAGGTCCCTCGACCTAGCCGCCCGTAGGTCCGACCATCCAGGGCCGGTCCCGGCGGGCCACGGTCGGCTGCGCCCACCATCTCCCGCTGAAGCGCCAACGCAGGTGCTGGGCCTGGCCCTCACCGCCGGTCGGCGCCACGACGGGCCGGGGCCAGGCCTGGTCGACGGCCGCCGCCAGCATCGCGAGGATGTCGGGCTCCGGCTGGGGGCGGGGGCGCAGCCCGAGCGGCTCGGTCGTCACAGCGGCATGTTCCCGTGCTTGCGGCGAGGGAGCTCTTCCCGCTTCGAGATCAGCATCTCGAGGCTCCGGATGAGCACGCGGCGGGTGTCGGCGGGGTCGATGACGTCGTCGACGTAGCCGCGCTCGGCGGCGACGTAGGGGTTGGCGAAGCGCTCGGTGTACTCCTCCACCAGCTCGTTGCGCCGGGCCGGGGGGTCGGCCGCCTCGGCGAGCTCGCGCCGGTAGACGATCTCGACGGCACCCTGCGGTCCCATGACCGCGAGCTCGGCCGACGGCCACGCAAAGGCCAGGTCCGCCCCGATCGATTTGGAGTTCATGACGACGTAGGCCCCGCCGTAGGCCTTGCGCGTGATGACCTGGATCCGCGGGACGCTCGACTCGCAGTACGCGTAGAGCAGCTTGGCGCCGTGGCGGATGATGCCGCCGTACTCCTGGTCGGTCCCGGGCATGAAGCCGGGCACGTCGACGAAGGTGATCAACGGGATGTTGAAGGCGTCGCAGGTCCGCACGAACCGGGCGGCCTTCTCGGAGGAGTCGATGTCGAGCACGCCGGCGAGCACGGCCGGCTGGTTGCCGACCACGCCCACCACCCGGCCGTTGAGGCGTCCGAACCCGCAGGTGATCGACATGGCCCAGTGGGCGTGGGTCTCGAGGTACTCCCCGTCGTCCAGCACGCCGCCGATGACCTTCTTCATGTCGTAGGGCTGGTTGGGGGAGGGTGGGATGAGCCCGGAGAGCTCCGGGGTGGCGCGCGTGGGGTCGTCGGTGGGCAGCACCGCCGGCGGCTCCTCGAGGTTGTTCGAGGGAAGCATCGAGAACAGGTAACGGACCTCGTCCAGGCAGGACTTCTCGTCCGCGCAAACGAAGGTGGCGACGCCCGACTTGGTGGCGTGGCTCATGGCCCCGCCGAGCTCCTCCAGGGTGACGTCCTCGCCGGTCACCGTCTTGACCACGTCGGGGCCCGTGATGAACATGTGCGAGGTCCCCTGGACCATGAAGATGAAGTCCGTCATGGCGGGCGAGTACACCGCCCCGCCGGCGCACGAACCCATCACGACGCTGATCTGGGGGACGACCCCCGAGGCGTCGACGTTGCGCTTGAAGATGCCGCCGAAGTAGTGGAGCCCGACCACGCCCTCCTGGACCCGGGCGCCCCCGCCGTCGTTGATGCCGATGACCGGCACCCCGAGGGAGGTCGCGAGGTCCATGACCTTGTGCACCTTCTCGCCGAAGACCTCGCCGAGGGACCCGCCGTTGACCGTGAAGTCCTGGCTGAAGACGCAGACCTTCCGTTCGTCGATCATCCCCATGCCGACGACGACGCCGTCGGTGTAGGGGCGGCGGCTCCCGGGAACACCCGGCGCCCGCGTCCGGGCGAGCATGTCGAGCTCCTGGAAGGAGCCCTCGTCGAGGAGGTAGTCGAGGCGCTCGCGAGCCGTCATCTTCCCGCGCCCGTGCTGGCGCTCGACCGCGGCGGGGCTGCCCGCGTGCACCGCCGTCTCCTTGCGGTGTTGCAGCTCCTCGAGCCGTTCCGTCATTCCGTGCTCCATGGCGGCGAAGGCTACCGGAGCACTGCTCGGGACAGGAAAGCCCCCCTGGCCGGGCCGGGGCGGAGCTGGGCCCGGCGGCCTCAGCGCTCCTCGACCAGCTCGATCAGGGTGCCGAAGGAGGCCTTGGGATGGACGAAGGCGACGGTGGTTCCCCTCGAGCCCGGCCGGGGCTCCTGGTCGATGGTCCTGCCGCCGTGGGCCTGGACCGTGGCGAGCGCGGCGGCGCAGTCGTCCACCCGGTAGCCGACGTGATGGATGCCCTCGCCCCGGGTCTCGAGGAACCGGGCCACGGTCGAGTCCGCCCGGCTCGGGGTGAGCAGCTGGACGTAGGAGTCCGCCACCTTGATGAGGGCCTCTTCGACCCCGTCGCGCTCCACCAGCTCGCGGTGGACGACCTCGGCCCCGAAGACCTCCTCGTACCAGGCGATGGCCTCCTCGAGATCCCGCACGGCGATCGCCACGTGGTCGATCTCGGTCAGGACGCCGCCCTGGGTCTCGCTCATGCGCCGTGCCTCCGAAACAAGGTGATCCGCTCCTCTCCGACCCCGGCCCGCAGCTCGGGATCCTCGATGCCGAGGCCCTCGGTGGGGGCCAGGCACAGTACGCCGATCTTGCCCTCGTGCAGGTTCCGTTGCACCTGGAGCGTCGCCTCCCCCACCTCGACGAGCGGGTAGACCGCGGACAGGGGCGGGAGGATCCTGCCTTCGCAGACCAGCTGGTTCGCGTTCCAGGCTTCTCGGTAGTTGGCGAAGTGCGAGCCCTTGATGGTCTTCAGCTTCATCCACAGGTGACGGTTGTCGTACTCGATCATGTACCCCGAGGTGGCGGCACAAGTGACGACCGTCCCTCCTCTCTTGCACACGAAGACGGACGCACCCATGGTCTGGCGCCCGGGATGCTCGAAGACGATGTCGGGATCCTCTCCGACGAGCGCCCGGATGTCCCTGCCGAGGCGCCGCCACTCCCGCTCGTCCTGGGTGTGCTCGTCGGTCCAGAATCGGTATCCGGCCTCCCGACGGTCGATGACCGCCTCGACGCCCAGATCGTGGAGCAGTGACACCTTCTCGGGCGATGACACGACACCGACGGGTGTGGCACCCCCGTTCAGGGCGTACTGGACGGCGAAGCTGCCGAGCCCGCCGGTGGCGCCCCACACGAGGACCCGCTCGCCCTGGGCGACCGGCGCGCCGTTGCGGGACACGAGCATCCGGTAGGCGGTGGAGTTGCACAGGGCGTTGACGGCCGCCTCTTCCCAGCTCAGATGCCTCGGCTTGGGCATCAGCTGGTTGGCCTTGACGACGGTGATGTCGGCCAGCCCGCCGAAGTTGGACTCGAATCCCCAGATTCGCTGGTTGTCGGCCAGCATCGAGTCGTCGTGGGCGGAGGGATCCTGGTCGTCCACGTAGTTGCAGTGCACGGTGACCCGGTCACCCGGCCGCCACTTGCGGACGGCCGAGCCCACCCGCAGGACCACCCCGGACGCGTCGGAGCCCACCACGTGGTAGTCGAGCGCGTGCCGGGCCCCCCACTTGCTCTCCCTACCCAGCCGGTCGAGGAAGCCAAAGGTGGGGAGGGGCTCGAAGATCGAGGTCCAGACGGTGTTGAAGTTGATCGACGAGGCCATGACGGCGACGTAGGCCTCGTCCGGGGCCAGCTCGGGGAGGGCGACCCGGTCGACGTGGAGCGACTTGCGGGGATCCTTGTCGTCGGACTCCACCCCCTCGAACATCTCGACCTCGTCCCTCCGGACGAACGCCGCCCGGTAGGACTCCGGTAGGGGCAGCTGTGCCAGCTCGTCGCCGGGGGCGCCGTCGATCACGGCCTGGAGGATCTGATCCATGGGCAACGACGATACCGGGCCCGTAGTATGGGTTACCGGCCGGTCACCAAGCCGGCCCAAGCAACCTGGTGGTGCGTCCGCCGAGGGCGTCCGCCGGCCAACTAGCGGAATCTTCCGGAGGTCAACGCCATGCCCGGTTCGGTCATCGTCTCAGGAGCCAGGACTCCGATCGGGAAGCTCTCCGGCGCCTTCGCCGGCTTGACGGCCATGGACCTCGGAGGATTCGCCATCCAAGCGGCTCTGGAGCGCGCCGGACTCAGCCCCGACCAGGTCGACTACGTCCTCATGGGCCATGTGCTGCTCGCCGGTCAGGGCCAGATCACCGCACGTCAGGCGGCCGCCAAGGCCGGCATCCCGATGAGCGTCCCGGCGACCACCGTCAACAAGGTCTGCCTCTCCGGCCTCAACACCATCTACCTGGCCGACCAGATGATCGCCGCCGGGGACGCCGAGATCGTCGTGGCCGGGGGGATGGAGTCCATGACCCAGGCCCCTCACCTGCTCCCAGGCGCCCGCGCCGGGTTCCGGATCGGCGACGCCACCCTGGTGGACTCGATGATGCACGACGGCCTGACGGACGCCTTCGACCATGACGCCATGGGCCTTTCGACCGAGCGCTACAACAAGAAGGTCGGGGTGAGCAGGGAGCGCCAGGACGCCTTTGCGGCCAGCTCCCACGAGAAGGCGGCAGCGGCCATCAAGGAAGGCCGGATGGCGGAGGAGATCGCGCCGGTGAGCGTCCCCCAGCGCCGCGGCGACCCCATCGTCGTGGACACCGACGAGGGGGTCCGACCGGGCACCACGGCGGAGTCCCTTTCGGCGTTGAGGCCCGCCTTCGACAAGGAGGGCACGATCACCGCCGGCAACGCCTCCCAGATCTCCGACGGCGGTGCCGCCGTCATCGTGACCTCCCGGGCCAAGGCGGAGGCGCTCGGGCTCGAGCCCCTCGGCGAGTTCGTCAGCTACGGACAGGTCGCGGGTCCTGACACCTCCCTGCTGCACCAGCCCTCCAAGGCAATCCTGCAGGCGCTGAGCAAGATCGGGCAGGACGTCGACGGCGTCGACCTGTTCGAGATCAACGAGGCCTTCGCCGCGGTCGGGCTGGCGTCCGTGGACGAGCTCGGCATCCCCGAGAGCAAGGTGAACGTCAACGGCGGTGCCATCGCGCTGGGTCACCCGGTCGGCATGTCGGGCACCCGGGTGGCACTCACCGCCATGTACGAGCTGCGCCGGCGTGGCGGCGGGACCGCCGCCGTCGCCCTCTGCGGTGGCGGCGGCCAGGGTGACGCCTTGGTGGTCCGGACGTCGGCCTAACGACGTCGGCCTAACGACGTCGGCCTAACGACGTCGGTCCATTGACGGCGGTCAGTAGGGCGGCACCAGGAAGGCGACGACCGAGCCTTCGCCGAGGTCGAGGTCGCCCCAGGTCTTGGCCCGGAAGCGATAGACGACCAGAGCGCAGGTGGCGAGCGTCTGTCGCTCCAGGAGCTTGCGTCCTGCCTTGTTGTGGCGATCGACGAGCTCGATGGCGAGCTCCTGAGCGGTCGGGTTGTGCCCGACAACCATGACCGCGGGCAGCTCGGGACCGGCCTGGGAGACCTGGCGCAGCACCTCTCGTGGCGTGGCCGCGTAGAGCGAGTCGAGGTAGCGGATGGATGGGGGATTCGGCACGGTCGCCCATACCCGCTCGGCCGTCTGTGCCGCCCGGGTGGCGCTCGACGACAACACCAGGCCGGGGCGGGGCACCCCGTCCAGACCGGAGAACTTCCCCCTCTTGGAGTCTGCCGCCAGGCGGACACCCATCGCGTCCGCGTCGCGCTCGCCGCGAGGGGCGAGCCGCCGGTCACGGTCCGCGCCACCCGACGGTGGATCTTGAAGGGTCTTGGCATGGCGCAGCAACCAGAGGTGGCGGTCGTTCTGCCTGGATCGACGGGGCACCCTTCAAGTGTGCCTCAGCACCACCCACGTCCGGACGGACCGCCGGACCGCCGCGGGAGCCGGCCGCCGGAGCCACCGGCCCCGACGGCCGGCTAGGTCAGGATCCCGAGTTGCCCGAGCCCGAGTTGCCCGAGCCCGAGTTGCCCGAGCCCGAGTTGCCCGAGCCCCCCATGTTCGGACACGGGTGACCGGAGCCCCCCGAGGGCGCCTCGCCCGAGCCACCGTTGGCGGCGGAACCTCCGTTGGGGGCCGACGTCGAGGGCGAGCCCCCCGAGTTGGACGCGTCGTTGCTCGCGGTCACCGACGCCGAGGGGTTGGAGCTGGCGCTGGTCGAGGCTCCCGAGAGGGCTGCCGTCGCCCCGAGTGAGATGCCGAATGCCGCCGCCGTCACCGAACCGATCAAGAGGGTCCTGGCAATCTTGGGATTCATCTGTTCCTCCTCAGCCGCGGGATCATCGCCGCTTCCCACATCCGATCACCCGACCTTGGGACCCAGCTGGCAGCCCCCTGTGAGACGACTAAACCTTTCGGAAACCCGCCGGGGCCGGGGAGGGATCACCGCTCGGGTCTCTCCGTCAAGGCTCGAGCGCTCGCCGCCCCTCCAGGGCCCGCCCGAGCGTGAGCTCGTCGGCGTACTCGAGGTCGCCACCCACCGGCAGCCCGCTGGCCAATCGCGTGACGCGCACCCCGAACGGAGCAAGCAGACGCGCCAGGTACATCGAGGTCGCTTCTCCCTCGAGGTTGGGGTTGGTGCAGAGGATGACCTCGGTGACCTCCTCTTCCTCGACCCGCTGCAACAGCTCCTTGACACGCAGCTGGTCCGGGCCGATCCCCTCCAGGGGATTCAGCGAACCCTGCAGTACGTGGTAGCGACCCGCGAACTGCCGGGTGCGCTCCACCGCCACGACGTCACGGGGATCCTCGACGACGCAGAGCATGTGTGGATCCCGGCGATCGTCGGTGCAGATCGAGCAGAGCTGGCCGCGCTCCGCCACGTTGAAGCACCGTCCGCACAAGGTGGTGTGACGCTTGAGGGCGACGATGGCGTCGGCCAGGCGCAACGCGTCCTCCTCGGGCACCTTGAGCAGATGAAAGGCCAGTCGCTGGGCCGACTTGGGACCGATGCCCGGGAGCCGGCCGAGCTCGTCGATGAGGGCGCGGAGCGCTGGGGTGTACACCGCTACTCCGAGACCTCTTGAGCTCCGGGGAAGGCGTCGAGCAGGCGGGCCTGCGCCTCGGATTCGGCCTCCACCTGTGCCGAGAGGTCGTTCGGATCGAAGTCGACGCCCTCCGAGGGGTCGGCATCCACGGGCGGCCGGTCGGTGGCCGGAGCATCGGTCTGCCCCTCGACCACGAGCCGGATCCCGACCGGCTGGCGGAAGTACTCCGAGAGAGCGGTCTCGAGCAGCGGGCGGACGTCCTCGCAGCGGTCGCGATGGGCAGCGTTCGGGAGGGCGAAATAGGCCGCCCCCTGATCCACCCCGACGAAGCGCCCGACGCTGCAGAGGGCCTTGGCCCGGACGGGCAGGCCACGCAGGATGTGGTCTCCCCAGGCCTCGACCAAGGTGTCCCGGTCCGGGAAGGGCGGCACCCCGGTGGTGTCTGCGTCCGCCGAAGCTCGGGAGGGCCCGCGCTCCGTTGTCTCCGGAGCCTTCGGTGGGAGCGGGGCGGCGGGCGTTGGCGCAGAGGGTGGTGGGGCGGCGCGCGCTCGGGCGGCAGGTTGGGCAGCGGGCGACGGGTTGGCGGGCGACGCGGCGGCTGGCAGTGGCGTAGAGGGTGGTGGGGCGGCGGGAGGCGGGCCCGGAGAATGGGCTGGTTCCGACGACGTGGATGACCGGGCGGCACGCTCGAGGCGGGCCAGCCGCTCGATGATCGCCTCGGGGGTCTCGTCCAGCTCGGGTCGGACCAGGCGCACGAGGGCGATCTCGAGGACCACTCGGGCATCGGGAGCATCGCGCATCTCGACCTGGGCTCGACCCAGCAACTCCATTCCCCGGACCACCTTGGCGAGGCCCAGGGACTTCCCGGTCTCCTCGAGCCGCGCCCGGTCGGCACCGGCCGCCTCGGAGAGGTCCGGCGCCAGGGTCAGCAGGAAGGCCTGCCGAAGCTCGTCGACCAGCTCCCCCGCCAGCTGCTGAGGTCCCCACCCTGCTTCGTGCAACCCGGCCACGGCGACGAGTAGCGACGAGGCGTCCTCGTCGGCAAGGAGCCCGGTGACGCCGGCCACCGTAGGACGACCCTCGTAGGCTCCCCCGAGCGCCACCATCTGGTCCAGGGCGGAGAGGGCGTCCCTCGCCGAGCCCCGCCCGCGACGCACCGCCGCGGCGATCGCCTCGTCGTCGATCTCGAGATCCGCTCGCTCGCGGACGTCACGCAACAGCGTCTCGAGGGTCTCCGCGCCGATCAGCCCGAGCTCGAAGTGTTGGGTCCTGCTCCTGATGGTCGGCGGCACCTTCTGCGGGTCGGTCGTGGCGAGGACGAAGACGACGTGGCCGGGGGGCTCCTCCAACGTCTTCAAAAGGGCGTTGGCCGCCGCGTTGGACAGCATGTGGACCTCGTCGACGATGTAGACCTTCCACCGCCCGGGCGTGCTCAAGGCGGCATGGGCCACCAGGTCGCGCATGGCCTCGACGCCGTTGTTGGACGCAGCGTCCAGCTCGTGGACGTCGAGCGAGGTGCCGCGGGCGATCTCCAGGCACGACGCGCAGCGGCCACACGGCTCGCCGTCCTCGGGGGCGGCGCAGTTGAGCGCCCGGGCAAGGATCCGGGCGGCCGAGGTCTTCCCGGTCCCCCTCGGACCGCTGAAGAGGTAGGCGTGAGTGACCGTTCCCTCACGGACCGCCGCCGTGAGCGCCCGGACGACGTGGGGCTGGCCACGGAGCTCGGCGAACCGGCCTGGCCGGAACCGCCGGTAGAGGGATACGAACCCTTGCTCCTCGGCTACCGCCTCTCGCTGACCTTCGCTCGGCACGGTCGGCAGCCTACGGGTTCGATGTTGCGCCGGCGCTCGGTGCGGCAGCCAGGTTTGCTACGGCACACGGCCTCACCCGCTGAGAGCTGCTGCCTTCCGACCCTGACTCGGTTCACGAGCGACCGTTGCGCAGGACCCGGCCACCGCACCCAGCGCCGGCGCGGAAAAAAGATGTTAGTCGTCCGACGGGGAACGGAGAGTGGCGGCGGCTCCGGTAGCGTGGTTGGCCACCCGGCCGGGGCAGGGGCAGCCGTGAGCTCACCCCCATGACGCGCCGTCGGGGTTCGGAGGAGTGCGAGAGCGGCCGAATCGGCACGATTGGAAATCGTGTGTGGGGCGACCCACCGTGGGTTCAAATCCCACCTCCTCCGCGGATGGCAACGACCGGATCCCCGCGCCCAGTCCCCTCCGACGAGGAGGCGATGGCCCTCGCCCTCGAGGAGGCGGCGCGCGCCGTCGACCACGGGGACGTCCCTATCGGGTGCGTCGTCGTGGCGGGGGGATCGGTGGTGGCGAGCCGCCACAACGAGCGCGAGCTGCTGGGCGACCCGACCGCGCACGCCGAGGTCCTGGCGCTGCAGGATGCCGCAAGGGCCCTCGGGCGGTGGCGCCTCACCGATGCCACGGTGGCGGTCACCCTGGAGCCGTGTCCGATGTGCGCCGGCGCCCTGGTGGCCGCCCGGGTCGGCCGCCTGGTCTTCGGCGCAGACGACCCCAAGGCGGGTGCCTGCGGCACCCTCTACAACCTGTGCGTGGATCCGCGCCTCAACCACGAGCTAGAGGTCTTCGGTGGGTTGCTCTCGGATCGGTCGGTCGCACTCCTCGGGGGCTTCTTCTCGTCCCGGCGCACCTGAGGTGAGGTCCCCCAGGCCGGTGCGGCCGCACCCGGCCGGAGAGTTGTCAGATCGGCGTTAGCCTCTCCCCTCGGAGGGATGCGAGAGTGGCCGAATCGGGCGGTCTCGAAAACCGTTGTGCCCTTTGCGGGTACCGTGGGTTCGAATCCCACTCCCTCCGCTTTTAATGTTTGAGGTGGCCGCCATCAAACCCTGCCCAGGGAGGGCCGCTCGTCCGGTTCATAGAGTGACGATGAGGGACTGACGAATCGTTGAGCCTCGTCGAGGATGGCGGCCCATTCCTTTCGTCTTGGCGCAGGGAATGCGGCCCACTCCCGGAAAGCCCTGCCGTTGGGCACGAACGGGACGGCCCGCCCCGAGCTGACAAGCACCAGCACTCGAGCGCCGGGGAGCTTGACGATGAGGCGCCCCGTCTTGCTCTCCACACATGCGAAAAAGGCTCCGTCGCAACGCAGGCAGGGATTGCCCATCATTGTGCTTCGCGTTATGCCGGGCCTATTCAAGAGGTCGTCGGCTAACGCCCAGAAGAGCTGCTCGCCGTTCTGCATCGACTCATCGACTCCTATCTGCCTCCTGCCCGTAGGCAAGGAGGTACCCGGTTGCTGCGAGCCAGTCATCCCATCGGTCGAGATGACCTGCGAGGGCGACCTCGCCCGATTCAAGCCCGTCGTCCCACGAAGACGAGCCTGCCGCCCACCTCTCCATGAAGGCTTTGCTGGTGCTCACGGTGAGCGCCGGGTCCACAGGTTGACCCGGTGAGTGTTCGAGGTGGCCACCAGCGAAGCGAAGCGTGCTCGGCCGGCCATCGACCACGAGACCGAACTCACCATCTTCGAGCGCCTCGATGCCCTCGACGTAGTGCACGTCGTAGGAACGGCAGGCCGCACCGTCGGCTGAGGGGTCGGCGAGGTAATTCACTCCCCAACGTCGAAGCGCTTCGAGCGAGTCGCCAAGTCCGAGGCCCTTGTCGGTGATGGCGTACGCGACGCCCGAGCCGACCGCTCCGACCTGACGCTCCACCAGTCCCGCGGATTCGAGCTTGCGCAACCGCTCAGCCAGGACGGTCGTGCTGATGCCGGGGAGACGGCGAACGAGTTCCCCGTACCGACTTGTTCGCTTCATCAGCTCCTGGACGATCACCAGCGTCCAACGATCGCCAACGATGTCCAGCGCACAAGCCAACGGACAGAATCGTCCGTAGCCGGTCCAAGGAGACTTTGGCATCGCCCGACGAGCTAAGCGGGCGGCAACAAGGCGTGCATCTCCGCAGTGTCGAAGATGAGGCGCGAGGACACCAACTTTCCACCTTCGATAGTGCTCCACTCGGCCATGGGGATCGAGCCGGCGCTCTGCGGGGTCTCCACCTTGAAATCGTAGATCGAGCACACCGTGTCGCCATCGACCCATTGGCGGTGGATCTCACACCCACGGGCCATCGCCGCCGCGGAGGCGGATCCGGCGAGGAAGTCCGCCTTGCCGGTCGACTCCAGGATCGGGCCCTTGAACGTGAAGTCCTCGGCGAGCAATTCAGCCGCACCCTCGACGTCGCCCCTCGAGAAGCGCTCCAGGTAGCTCCGGAAGACCTCTGCGTTGTCCATCTACTCTCTCCTATCATCGCTGCGTACTTTTATTATGAGAGCAATCGGACCCGGCGTCAATTGACCCTCGTCGCCATCGGCCAAAGGGGACCGACCTGGGGCGTTGCATGTCTTGGCATGGACGGACGTGCCCCGCGCCACAGACGCGACGCTGCTCGGCTCGTCGTCCCTGTTCTCCTGCCGGCCCGACGTCAGGCCCGGTGGTGTCGTCTGACATCCTGTCGTCGAGCACCGTGTCGGCGGCCACGCCGGACTCGTGCCCTTGGCTCAGCGCCCCACTTCGTCGTCGCCGGATGCGGCGCCGTCTGCGAGTGCGGCCACCATCGCCTGGAAGTCCTCGGTCGTGTTGACCCACGGGAATTCCCCGTCAGGGATCGGGACCCCCAGCCGCTGGCAGATGGGCGGCCACCCGTCAGCGGTGGTCCATTCGAGGAGCCGGTCGCCGGGGACGCCCCGCCGCACGGCGTCGTTGTGGCGCTCGTAAGCCTCGATCATCGCGTCGCGGTCCGAAAACCGGTCGCTGAACCGCTGGCCCAACATGCGGCGAACCGCGGCGATCCACGGGCCGACCTCCTCGTCGCCTCGGCTCATGGCACCGAAGATGGTGTTGGACGCGCTCGTGTACCACGCGTCCGGATCGCGAACCGAGAGCACGACGAGGGCGTCGGGGTTGGCCGCGGTGAGCTCGGGCCAGAAGCTGGCCCCCGGCCAGTCGACCTGAGCGACGTAGTCGGCCAGGAGCTCCGACCAGTCGACGGGCTCGCCTCGGCATGCGGCGGTCCACCCTGCTACCTGTCGTTCATCGTCGAACATCTCGGACATGTGATGGCATCGACCACGTAGCAGCTGCTCGAGGGCGGCCTTCAAAGAAGTGGTCCCGGTCCGTCCGACGCCGGCCCCCACGACGCGCAAACTCATCTTCCCCCCTGACGCGATCACCTCGCCGTCGGGTGGACGTTAGAAGGCGGGTCCAGGGGGCACAAGCGTGGGTAGTGGGACTGACCCACTACCCGAGCGTGCCGCGGGTCAGGCGACGCCGGAAACGAGGGCGTTGGCACGGCGCTCGAGGGCGCCGTAGCCGACGCGCTGCGCGGCCTCGAGCGCCAGGCCGGCCAGCTCCCTCGCCTCGTCGGTCCGGCCGAGATCGCGCAGCACGTCGGCATAGTCGAGCTGCGTGTGGGCGGTCCAGTACGGGGCCGCCATCCGCTGGTGGACGTCGAGGGCCCGGAGGAGGTGGGTCTCGGCCTCGTCCAAGCGCCCGAGGAGGCGGGCCAGGCTCCCGAGCGACCGGGACAGCGACCCGTCGACCGTTCCCGGGGTCAGCGCCACGAGGTGGCCGAACGGCAGGAGTTGCCCGTAGAGGAGCTCGGCGGCGGGACGGTCCTCCAACGCGACCGCGATCTCCTGGGCGAGAACCATGCAGGTGGCCCAGGTGTAGTCGCGGGGGAAGTCCTCGAACCCGTTGGCCACGGCCGGTGCGAACAGGTCGCGGGCCTCGTCCAGACGGCCCACGGCGCAGTACCCGAGGGCCATGGCGATCTGCAGCACGGGGAGCGCCGGATTGTCGGCGACGGCCTGGGCGAAGAGTTCGATCAGCTCGTCGAGGCGGCCCTGCTCGAAGCGGATCTCGAAGAGCACCCCGCCGTAGGCGCCGAGGGCCTCGGGGGCACCGAGGGCGCTGCCCACCGCGAGGGCCTCGTCGTTGTGCCGCTCAGCGGCCTCGGCATCCCCGGCCAGGAGGCTCCGCCAGGCCTTGGTGAGCAGGACTTCCCACTGACAGTACGGAAGCCCGGTGAGCTCTTGGAGCGACTCCATCTCCTCGAGGCAGCGGTCCGCCTCGTCGAGCTCTCCCACCTCCGTGCAGGCCCACTTGCGGAAGTGGCAGGCCCGGAAGCGGAGCACGGGGTTTCCGAGCCGCGCACTGATGGCGAGCGCCTGCGCGGTGTCGGCCAAGCGGTCGGCGGAGGTCTCCGGCTGTCCCCGGAAGTGGTAGCAGTTGAGGAGCACGTCGGCAGCGACGGCCTCGTCCTCGAGGCGCTGGGCGATGGCTACCGCGGCGTCGCCGAGTTCCCGGCGGAGGCGCCAGTCGCGGGTGTCGACGACCTCCCCCAGCGAGGCGAGCAGAAGGGCCCGCGAAGCGGGATCGGAGTCGCCCACGGTCTCGAGCGCGGCCTCGAGGACGGCGATGCGCTCGGCGTCCGCCTCCGCCGCGACGTCGAGCCCCCGCCGGCTCCCGAGCGCTGCGGCGACCAGCAGCTCGGAGTCGCCGAGGCGTCGCGCCATGGCGGCGGCGTCCAGGAGGGTGACGCGCTGCTCGGGCATGCCCGCCTGGTGCTGCGCCGTCCCCAGGTCCACCAGGAGCCGGCACAACTCCTGCCCGTCGGGGGCGCGCCGGCCTCCGATGAGCTCCAGGGCCTCCGAGAACCAGCTGACGGCGTCCAGTGGCGCGAACGCGGCGAGCGCAGCCTCCCCGGCGCGTCGGGCGTAGTGCAGCGCCTTGCTGGTGTCGGTAGGGCGCGTCGCCGCCAGCCAGTGTCGCGCCAGCGCCGCCAGTCGATCGGGGTCGTCCGCGCCCGCCTCCTCCAAGGCCTCGGCCACACGCTGGTGCGCCCTGCGCCGCCGCGTTGCTCCGAGGTCTTGGTAGAGGGTGTGTTGGATGAGGGCGTGGACGAAGCGGTAACGGTCGACCTGCTCGGTCTCGATGATGAGGCCTGCGGCGATCGATTGCTCGATCTGGTCGATCACGTCGAGCTCGTCGGCGTCGAGGAGGCCGGTCAGCACCGTGAGGTCGAAGTCGCGCCCGATCACCGCGGCCATCGAGAGGGTCCGCTCGATCTCGGGGCCGAGGCTGGCGACTCGGTGGGCCACGACCTCGCGGACGCTCCCCGGGAGCCCGACCTTGTCCAGGTCGGTCGTGAGGTGCCACATGCCGTCGGGTCCCTGGACGAAGGTCCCGTTCTGGGCGAGGTGACGGACCAGCTCGACGACGAAGAAGGGGTTCCCACCCGTCTCCCGTCTCAGGGCGTGGGCCAGGCCGACCCCCTCCTCGGTCATCGCGTGGCCGGCAGCCGCCTCGAGCAGGCCGATGATCTCGACCTCCTCCAACCCACCGAGGCTCAGGCGCTGCACCGCCGGCTCCCGACGGAGTTCGGCGAGGAGCGCGGTGAGGGGATGGGTCCGGGAGAGGTCGCTGTCCCGGAAGGTTCCGAGCACGATGACGCGCATGGCCGCCGGCGACCTGGCCAGATGACGCAGGAGCTGGAGGCTGGCGGCGTCTGCCCAGTGGAGATCGTCGAGGACGACGAGAACGGGCGCGGCCTCCGACACGGCGGCCAGCAGGCGCACGACGCCTTCCATCACCATGAATCGCTCGGCGTCGGAGTCGGCGACCAAGGTCGGTGCAGCCTGTCCCAGGCGCCGCGCCAAGGCGGGCACCAGGTGAGAGAGGGCCGAGCCGTTGGCGGCGACGAAGCGCTCGAGGTCCTCCTTCGCGATGGACTCGACGAGAGGGGTCAGGGCCTCCACCCACGGCTTGTAGGGGATCGCCAGGTCCTCGTCGCAGCCGCCGTAGACGACGTTCGACTCGGCGCGGTGCGCGACCCGGGCCGACTGTGCGACGAGCGTGGTCTTGCCGACGCCCGGCTCGCCGGAGATCAGCACGACGCCGAGGTGGCCGTCGTTGCTGGCGCGCTTGTGCGCGTCGAGGAGCGTCTCGAGCTCGACGCCACGACCGAAGAAGGCAAAGAGGCTCTCGGCCGACGTGGCCACGAGCCGGCTGGGGAGCGGTAGGAGGTCGCCCTGCTGCTCCGCCTCGGCGGAGGGCGCCCACTGCACCTCGACCACCTCGACGGGCTCGGGCAGACCCTTGAGCCCGACCTCGCCTCGAGAGGCGAACTCCAAGGTGGCATGCCGACCCGCCATCGCGCGAGCCAGGCCGGTCGTGAGGATCTCACCACCCTCGGCGAACGCGGCACAGTCTCGCCGCCTCGATGACGGGCTCGCCAAAGAAGTCGCCGTCCTCCTCCGTCGCCTCACCGGTCGACAGCCCGACCCGGATGGCCAGGGGACGGTCGGCCCGACGGTTGTGGCGCTCTATGCCCTGCTGCATCCCGACGGCGCAGGCGAGGGCGCGGCTCAGGCTGGAGAACGTCACCATCAGGCCGTCGCCCAGGTTCTTGACCTCCGAGCCACCTGCCGCGCTCACGGCGGAGCGCAAGAGGGCGAAGTGCTCCTGGCGAACCTCGTCGGCTTGCGAAGGGGCGAGCGCCGAGAAGAGCTCTGTCGAGCCCACGAGATCCGTAAAGAGCACCGTGACGGTCTGGGGTGTGCCCGTCATCTCACTCCCTTCTTTGCCGAAAACCTACTCCGGTGACCACCAACCTGCACATGCGATGCCCCTTATCTTCCTCACGAGAACAGTTGGAAAAGCCAAGGGAAACGGTGTGCAAACCCTTGGGAAACGAACGGGAAACCGCCCGTCCCCTTGACAGCGAACACCTGTTCGCCTATAGTTCCGTCCAGCGCTTCGAGGTTGAGCCCATCGACCTCCTCACATGGGACGGCACCCACTTCTGGGGAGCCACCGAGGAGGTGATGGCGTGCCCGATGACCTGTGGCGACTCGCACAGCAGCTTCGCGACGCGCTCTGTGACTTCGATCCTTCGCTCTTGTCTCCCAAGGACTGCCTCGTCGCGGTCGAGAGGCTTGCCGCGACCGAAAAGGCGTGCGCGGCTCTTCGTGTCCGACTGGCGGCTCGAGCCGTGGAGCATGGAGCTCATCGTGACCAGGGATTCTCGACCGGTATCGACTGGCTTGCACAGCAGATGGGCTCGACGAACGGCGAAGCACGAAACGCGCTGGAGACGGCAAAGTCCGTGGAGGAATGCCCCGAGACCAAGGCCGCCCTGCTTTCGGGAGAGCTTTCGCTCGCCCAGGCCCACGAGATCGGACGGAGCTACTCCGAGATGCCCGACGCAGAACGCGAGTTCGTCGAGGTGGCCCGCACTTCCGGGTTGGGTGCCCTACGCGACGCCGTGCGAGACAGGAGGCTGCGCGACGCCGATCCGGCGCGGCTCCATCAGCGGCAACGTCGGCTCCGCGAGTTCCGACACTGGCGGGACCGCGAGGGGATGGTCCGGATCTCAGGCGCCTTCACGCCCGAGGTCGGGCTCCCGATCGTCAACAGGATCGAGGCAGATGCCGATCGGCGGCGTCGGGATCGTCGTGCCGAGGGTGTCGAGGAGCCCTTCTGCGCGCATGCGGCTGACGCGTTGGCGGCAATGCTGTCCGGCTCCGGGAAAGGCCATGCGACACGGTCCGAGCTGGTTGTCGTCTGTGACCTCGCCGCCTACCGGCGCGGTCATCTCCACGAGGGTGAGCGTTGCCACCTCGTCGGCGGCGGTCCGATCCCGGTCGACCTCGCCCGCACGATCGGAGAGGATGCGTTCCTTAAAGCCGTCGTTCTCGACGGGGTGAGCATCCACACCGTCAAGCACTTCGGCCGCCACATCAATGCGGAGCTGCGGACCGCCCTCGAGCTCGGGTCACCGCCAGGCCTCCAAGGCGCCCATTGCGTCGAAGCAGGATGCGGCCGGAGCTACGGGCTCGAGTGGGACCACGTCGACCCGGTGGCCAATGGAGGGTCGACCTCTTACGACAACCTCCAGCCGCGCTGCTGGCCCCACCACCGGGACAAGACGGAGCGGGATCGCCGATCGGGCCTCCTCGGGCGCGTGCCCCACCCGCGTGAGTGACCGTCGGCGCCATCGGGGATCCTCCGGCGGCGATGCCAGGAGTCAGCCCAGCAGGCGGCGCATGAGTGACGCGTAAGCGATGAGGTGGCGATCGCCCACGAACCCGGCGATCACTCGGCGCCGCGCCCTCCCACCGAGCGCCCGGATGGTCTCGGGCTGCTGGAGCAGGGAGGCCAGCGCGAGGCCGAAGGCGTCGAGGTCGGTCGGATCCTCGAGGAGGATTCCGGTGTCGGCGGTGAGCTGGTCGATGATGCCCCCGACCGCCGAGGCCACGACCGGCTTGGCCTTCCACATGGCCTCCGCCACGGTCAGCCCGAACCCCTCGGCGAGGCTCTTTTGGACCACGACGGTGGCCTGTCGCTGGATCGCGTTGACCATGAGGGCGTTCTCACGCAGGTCCTGCATGGGAAGGGTGATCAGCCGGACGCGTCGCTGCGCGTCGGGCGAGAGGTGGTGCCAGGCCTCGATGCACTCGGCGAGGATGCCCTCCCCTTCGGGGTCGTCGGCCACGCCGTCGACCTCCGGTCCGACGAGGGCCAGCTGCGCGTCGGTCCGTCCCACCACGCTCGAGGCGAAGCCTTCCATGACTCCGGCCATGTCCTTCAAGCGGTCCCATCTCGAGACCTGGACGACGAGCGGGTGTCGAGGGTCGAGCGCTCCCTGCCCGGCGACGACCGCTGCGGGGTGTTGGACCGGCCAGATTCGGCTACGTCGGAGAACTGGCTGCGCGCGTCGCGGCGGTCCGACCACCTGGATGTCGCGCAGCACCCGCAGGACCTCGTCCTTGGCCATCGCCTCGTTCTTCGGAGAGAACGGATCGATCGACGGGGCGATCACGTACGCCCTTCCCTCGGGGGCCCATGCGGGTACGTACTCCTTGCGGGAGAACACGAGCGCGGCGCTCGCCTCGACGTGCGGCCGGAGAAAGGACCACGCGTCTTCGGTGTGGTCGTTCGCCACGTCGGACCCGATGTGGCAGCGCCAGATGGTCACGACCCCCGCGGCGGCGAGCGGGCGCACGAGGCCGGCCGTCTGGGGGTCGTGGAGCAGGGCGACGTCGCCCGGCCGGATGCGCCGCAGGAAATGCGACGCGAAGGCGTCCGTCATCAACTCGTAGAGGTCCGCCTCCTTGGGACCGAGCTCGCCGTCGTCTCCGGGGAACCCGTGCATGCGGTTGTGCAGCCGCTTGGTGACGGCGTAGAAGTCGGGGTTGCCGGGCAGCACGGCCCAGCGGGCGTCGACCCCGGCATCCCGGCTGTAACCGACGAGCACCTGGAGGATCTCCGCCACCCCGCCGCCTGCCGCCGACGAGTTGACGTTCCAGACGGTGACCCCGTCGAGCTCGGCGTGTGCCTCGGCCGCAGCGGCGCGCAGTTCGCCGTAGCGCTCCCTTCCGATCAGCGGCCGCAACTTCGAGAGGGGCCGAGGAGGGACCGCGATCTCTCGGACGTCGTCCCTCTCTTCCCCGGACGGGCTCATCGCCACTCGTCGGCGGGCAACGTCCCGCTACTCGGCATACATCTCCTCGACCAGGGAGCCATGGTGCTCGGTCACGGCGTGACGCTTGACCTTGAAGGTGGGGGTGAACTCCCCCGAGGCCACCGTGAACTCGTGCGGCAACACGCGGTACTTGCGGATGTTCTCGACCCGGGCATGCCGTTGATTGACGGATTCGATCGTGCGGTCGATCTCCGCGTGCAGGTCGGGGTCCGAGACCAGCGCCTCGTAGTCGGCCACCTTGCCGTGCCGCTGGGCCCACGGGACCACCGCTTCCTCGTCCAGCGTGACGAGCGCCGTGAGATAGCGCCGTCCCTCCCCCACGACCACCGCCTCCGAGATCAGGCCGTTGTGCCGCAGGTCCTCCTCGATCTCCTGCGGCGAGATGTTCTGGCCGGCCGCCGTGATGATCAGGTCCTTCTTGCGGCCCGTGATGGTGAGGTAGCCGTCGGCATCGAGCTTCCCGATGTCGCCGGTGTGCATCCACCCGTCGCCGTCGATCAGCTCGGCGGTGCTCTCGGGGTCCCGGAAGTACCCGCGGCAGACGTTGCCGCCCCGCACCATCACCTCGCCGTCCGACGCGATCTCCACCTCCACCCCGGGCACCGGCACCCCGACGGTGCCGATGCGAATGTCCTCGGGAGGGTTGCACGTCGAGGGACCGCACGCCTCGGTCTGCCCGTAGATCTCGATGACCGGCAACCCGATGGCGTGGAGCCAGCGCAGCAGGTCCGGACTCACCGGGGCGGCGCTCGACGCGAGGATGTGCGCCTTGTCGAGACCGAGCTGCTGGCGGATCCGCGACCCGATGGCCGCGTCCATCGCCCGCAGCGCGAGGTCCTCCCAAACGGGGACCGGGTTGCGGGCCTGACGTCGGGCCGTCACCTGCTGCCCGAGCTGGATGTAGCGCTGGACGACGAATTCCAGGACGCGGGGCGAGTCCTCGACCCGGGCCACGACCGCCTCGTGCAGCTTCTCCCACACGCGGGGCACGGCGAAGAAGATAGTCGGACGACACTCGGCAAGGTCCTGGACGACGGTGCTGAGGCTCCTCGCGAACCAGGTCTCCCCGGTCACCGCGACGGAGCAGAAGTCGCTGATCATGCGCTCGGCGACGTGGCTCAAGGGGAGGAACGACAAGAACCGCTCGCCCCTCGTGCAGTGGATGAAGGGTACGGCCGCCCGCATCACCCACATGATGTTGGCGTGGGTCACCTCCGCGCCCTTGGGTGGCCCCGTCGTGCCGCTGGTGTAGACGAGGGTCGCCACGTCGTCGGCCTTGACCGCGTCGGCCAGGCGCTCGAATCGTTGGGGATCCCGCTCGAGGGCCTGCGCCCCTACTGCACGCACCTCGTCGAAACCCACTACGAACGGATCGTCCGACCGGGCCCCGCCCTCGAAGACCACGACCCGGTGCAGCTTCGGAAGCTGGTCCCGCATCTCCAACACCTTGCCCAGGAATTCCTCGCCCTCGACGAAGCACACCCGAGATTCGGAGTGGTCCAGGATGTAGGCAACCTGCTCGGCCGAGCTCGTCTGGTAGATGGGCACGACCGCCGCGCCGATGGCCATGGACCCGAAGTCGGCCAGATGCCACTCCACCCGGTTGTTGGACAGGATCCCGACGTGCTCCGACGGCCCGATGCCCATCTCCACCAGCCCTGCGGAGACCTCGGCCACCCCGCGCACGTAGTCCCGGTAGGTCAGGGTCTCCCAGCCGTTCCGCGTCCGGCGCCGGAGCGCCGGTCGGCCGGGAAACCGCCGGCCGTTGTCACGTAGCGTGTCGACGATCGTGTCGCCGACGATCTCTGGAGATACACCCATCTGCATGTTGCACTTCCCGTACTACTCGCGGCCCCGAGGCGGCCCAACCAAGGAGGCTCCCATCGGGTCGATCACTACGAAGGCTGACCCCTCCGATCCCGCACGCCCAGGGCCCAAGGTCCCCCTGGGCTCGACCTCAACGTGCCGGCTGCAGCTCGTTGAGCTCTGAGGCGTTGGTACACATGATCCGGCGCACGGACTCGTCGTCGAATTTCCGGAGCTCGGTGAGGTAGTCCAGCGGCTCGGGAAGGCCCTCGATATGGGGCCAGTCGGAACCGAAGATGACCCGGTCGGCGCCCACCAGCTCGACGACCTCATGGACGTCGTCCTCCCAGAACGGGTTGATCCAGATGTGCCGGCGGAACGTCTCGATCGGGTCCTCGGAGAAGTAGCCTGGCGACTTCTTGGCCACACTCCCGAGCTTGCGGAACAGGTAGACGAGGAATTCCGAACCGTTCTCCACCGAGGCCACCCTCAGGTTGGGGAAACGATCGAACAGCTTGCCGAGCACCAGGGTCGCGAGGAAGTCGTGGGCGGCCCGCTCGATCGAGAAGAGCTTGATGTTGGGGCCCCCGCCCTCGCCGAAGGTCGCCGAGAACCCCTCCGGCGCGTACCCGTTGGTCGACACCCCGCTGTCGCCGGCGTGCGCCACGACCGTGATGCCCGCCTCGTTGACTCTCGCCCAAAACGGGTCGAAGAGGGGGTCGACGGGGGACCGCGCCCCCGAAGCGGTGACCGGCGCGGCGGGGCGCATCACGAGGACCCGCGCTCCTTCGCCGAGGGCCCACTCGAGCTCGCGGACGGCCTCGTCCACGTCGACGAGGGTCACGTAGGGAGCGGCGAAGATCCGGTCCCGGTACTGGAATCCCCAGTCCTCCGAGAGCCAGCGGTTGAACGCCCGGAACAGGAGCACGACGGCCCCGGGGTCGTGCTTGAGCACCTCCTCGTAGAGGATGCCGAGGGTCGGAAAGAGCCACATCTTGGCGAGCCCCTGGGCGTCCATCACCTCGAGGCGGGCGTCGCGGTCCCGGTACTCGGGCCGGATCGCCTCACGTGTCCTCAGGAGCTCGAGCGGCGAGCGCCCGTCCGGGTTGCCCCGGAAGTAGTCGGACAGGGCCCCGGCCGAGGCCACGGGGTCGAACGTGGGATTGACGACCGCGTGGTTCACCCGGCCTCCGACGACGTGGTACCGGCGACCGTCGATCTCGGCCCATTGCAGCACCCGGCCGCCCAGCTTGGGATCGAGGTGGCGGGTGAAGGCGTCGAGCGCCTCGTAGTAGTGGTTGTCGGCGTCGAAGGCCAGGCGTTCAGAGGGCAACACGTCGATCGCAGCCATTCCTGAAACGGTAGTCGTCACGGGCCGGGGGCGGGCTGCTCCCGATGGTCGAGCCACCTCCGCAGGCCGGCGGCATTGGAGTGCACGCCGTTCATGACCTCGAGCTTCTCGAGGTGCTCGGGCGCCAGCCCGGCGAGGTCGGAATCGAATCGCCGCGCCAGTGCCTCTGCGATGTCGTCGCCGGCCCGGTAGGCCGCCTCGGCCGTCTCCGCCCACTGCCGGAGGACCCCCTCGGCCTCCTCGAGGAGCTCCTGGGGGTCCGGCAACAATCCGTAGTGCGCCAGGGCGATGCCGGTCGGCCGGCGGGCGGCGAAGCGCCGCAACGATTCGAGCGCCTGGTCGAGATCGAAGTCCGGCGGCGGGGTGGACGGCCGGAGCACCCCGCCGTCCGGAAGCTTGACCCCGACCGCGTCGCCCGCGAACAGGATCCCGGTCACCGAGTCGTGCAGACCCACGTGGTGCTTGGCGTGTCCCGGCGAGTCGACTGCGGTGAGGATCCGGTCGGGACCGATCTGGATCGTCTCGCCGTCGGGCAGGACACGGATGCGCTCGGCGGGAGTCGGATCGAGCCGCCCGTAGAGGGAGTCGAGGAGCGACCCGTACACCCGGGCGGCCGAGTCGATCAGGCGGGTGGGGTCGGCCAGGTGGCGGGCGCCCTTCTCGTGCACGTAGACGGTGGCCGCCGGAAAGGCGCGCGCTACGTCCCCCACCCCTCCCGCGTGGTCGAGATGGATGTGGGTGACGACCACCCCGGCGAGGTCGGACGCCCCCACCCCCAAAGCCTGGAGGGAGTCGAGAAGGGCCGGCACCGAGGACTGGCTTCCCGTCTCGACGAGCACCGGGGCAGGTCCCTCGATCAGGTACCCGGCGGTGACACGCCGCCACCCGCCGAGCAGCGTGTCGATCTCGAGCACCCCGGGCCCGATGCTGCGGGCGCGGTCACCCGGGTCGCCTGCGTTGCCTGCGTGGCCGGAGTCGCCTGCGTTGCCTGGGTCGCCTGGGTCGCCGGACGGCGCCTCTGGTTGCCCCGGGTCCGATCCCGGGCCATCCGTCATCGAGCGGCGCCACTCACTCGGACGCGACCTCGATCACGACCTTGATGTCGTCCTTCTCCCGGTTGAGCGCGCTCTCCCACTGGTCGAGGGGCACTCGCCGGGTGATGAGACCCGCGAGCCAGTCGGCGTCGGCCTTGGCGAGGGCATCGGCTGCTCCCTCGTAGTGGCGGCGGTTGGCGTTGACCGAGCCGACGACGGCCTCGTTCTCGAGCACCATCTCGCGGTTGAGCTGGCCGGCATCGACCGCAAGGGAGTGCCCACCCGACGACACGCCGGTGAGGCAGACGACACCGCCGGAGGCGGCATGGTGCATGGCATCGAAGACGAGCGAACCGACCCCGGTGCACTCGATCACGACGTCCGGGTCCTTGCACGCCTGGTCGATCGTGCCGGTGTGGTAGCTCGCGCCGAGCGACTGGACCAGCTCGGGCTTGGGCCCGTCGGTGACCCGGTCGATCACGTGGACGTCGAGGCCGCGTTGCACGCCGATCAGGGCGGCGAGCAGACCGATCGGCCCCGCCCCGGTGACCACCGCCCGCTGCGGCGCCCAGTGGGCCCGGCCGCCGATGCGGTCCACCTGCTCCCAGGCCTTCGCCACGACGCTCGTCGGCTCGAGCAGCACGCCGTGGAGCCCGAGCGAGCTGTCCACCTTGACCAGGAAGTCGGGGGTGATGCGGTAGCGCTCCGAGAGGTAACCGTCGTGCGCCTTGATCCCCCGCTCCGTGTACTGCCCGTTGCGGCAGAAGTCCCACTCGCCGACCGCGCAGTTGGGGCACGGCACGGGGTCGGGGCGACGCACGATGCCGACCACCAGGTCGCCGGCTGCGAAACCCGAGCCCTCCGGGGCCTCGACGACCTTCCCGAGGGACTCGTGCCCGAGCACCAGCCGCTCGCGGCCCGGCGGCGCCCAGCCGTACTCGCCCGAGAGGATCTCGATGTCCGTCCCGCAGATGCCCACGGCCTGGGTCTCGACGAGGACGGGCCCGTCGTCGTGGGGCGGGTCTGCCACGTCGGAGAGCTCTGCCGAGCCCGCCTGCATCGGTACGACGGTCAGGGCCTTCATGGTGCTCCTTCTCCTCGGATCCTGCCGCTTACCCTTGGGATCCTGCGCCTTCCTTGGGATCCTGCCGGTTGCGGTCCTACCCGAGGCTGTCCTGCCCCGGGTGTTGCTGCACGTTGCTAGCCCGATCCTCGCTTCCGGCGGGCGCGGTGGCCGTCGGTGCTCGGTGGCTCCTCGGACGGTACCGCGCCCCGGGACGATCCTGCGTCGCGATCGACCCAGGTCTCGCCGTGCCATTTGTGGGCACCAGCCGCGCCCCGCCGGAGGGGTCCGACCTGCTGGGCCTCGTCGCCCGACCCGACCGGCGCACCGAGGCAACCGCGGATGCGGTGGCCGACCGCTTCGTGCTCGGGCGTGCCCCGCTCGGGCGTGGCATTGCCCGACAGGCGATAGGCGGTGTTGACCAGCGACACGTGGGAGAAGGCCTGCGGGAAGTTGCCGACCTGACGCCCCGTGACGTGGTCGTACTCCTCGGAGAGGAGGCCGACGTCGTTGGAGAGCCCGACCAGACGTTCGAAGAGCTCCCGGGCGTCGTCGACGCGACCGATCATGTGGAGGCAGTCGGCGAGCCAGAACGAGCACGCCAGGAAGGCGCCCTCCCGGCCGGAGAGCCCGTCCACCACGCCGTCGTCCTTGGTGACGTAGCGCAGGACGAAGCCTCCCTCGGTGAGCTCGCGCTCGATGGCCTCGATCGTGCTCACCATCCGAGGGTCCGTCGCCGGGAGGAACCCGACCAGCGGCATCATCAGGATGCTGGCGTCCAGGTCGTCGCAGCCGTAGTACTGCGTGAACGCCTGGCGGCGCTCGTTGAACCCCTTGGCCAGGACGTCGGCGTGGATCTCGTCGCGAAGGGCGCGCCACCGGTCCAAGGGACCCTCGACCGGCCACTGCTCCATCGTCCGCACGGCCCGATCGACCGCCACCCAGGCCATCATCTTGGAGTGGGTGAAGTGGCGCCGCGGCCCGCGCACCTCCCAGATGCCGTCGTCGGGCTGCCGCCAGGACTTCTCGACGAAATCGATCAACGCGCGCTGCAGGCTCCACTGCGCCTTGCTCTGCATGCCGGTCACCGAGCAGGAGCTCTGGAAGGCCGACATGACCTCCCCGTACACGTCGAGCTGGAACTGGCCGGCTGCGGCGTTTCCCACCCTCACCGGAGCGGCACCCTCGTAGCCCGGCAACCACTCGACCTCCCACTCGTCGAGTCGTCGCTCGCCCGAGGGGCCGTACATGATCTGCAACTTGGTCGCGTCTCCGGCGACCGCGCGGAGCAGCCAGTCCCGCCACGACATGGCCTCGTCGTAGTACCCGCCCTTCATGAGGGACTCGAGCGTCAACGTCGCATCACGGAGCCAGCAGTACCGGTAGTCCCAGTTGCGCGAGCCGCCGAGGCTCTCCGGCAGCGACGTCGTGGCGGCCGCGACGATCCCCCCCGTGGGCTCGTAGGTCAGCGCCTTGAGGGTGATCAGCGACCGGACGACCGCCTCCTGGTAGTCGCCTTGATACGAGCAGCCCGCCGTCCAGTCCTCCCACCACCGGGTCGTCGTGGCGATCGCGTACCAGGGATCGATGGGCCGCGGGGGCGCCAGGTGGGAGGGGAAGTAGATGAGCGAGAACGGAACCTGCTGGCCCTCGGAGATCGAGAACTCGGAGACGGTGCGGAAGTCCTCCCCCCGGGTCTCGGCGCGCGTGAAGAGCGCGAGCGCGTCGGGACCGGCGGTAGCGGTGAGCAACCCGTCGTTCTGCATCACCCACGGCAGACCCTGCCCGTAGCTGAAGCGGATCACCAGGTCCATCTGCATCGGCACCCTGCCCGACAGACCCTCGATCACGCGCACGACCTGGGGGTGGTCCTCCCGGATAGGCATGCAATCGGTCAGGCGGACGCGCCCGTCCTCGGTCTCGAACTCGGTCTCCAGTACGAGGGTGCCCGGGCGGTACCTCCGCCGCACCGCCGTCACCGATGCCGGGGCCCCCACCGGGGCGATGCGCCAGAACCCGTGCTGCTCGTGCCCGAGCAGCCGCGAGAAGCAGGACTCCGAGTCGAACCGCGGGAAGCACAGCCAGTCGATGGACCCGTCGCGGCCCACGAGAGCGGCCGAATGCAGATCGCCGATCATGGCGTAATCCTCGATCCGCTGGGCCATCGCGATCATTCTTGCGCGTCTGGGACGCGCCGGAGCGCTCAGCCGTGGACGCACGCTCCGGTGCTCACCCCGGCGGTGCGGGCCTCGGCCTGCTGGACGCGGGAGAGGACGCCCGGCGAGGTGAGCGCGTAGCCGACGCCCTGGTCGATCGTCGAACGCGAGAAGACCACGCCGATGACCGTCCCGCTCGAGGTGACCACAGGACTGCCCGAGTTGCCCGGCTCCACGTCGGCGTCGAGCTGGTAGATGTCACGCGTCACCAGGCTGTCGTTGTAGATATTGCGACCCGCGGCGGTGATCGGCCCGGCCACCCCGGCGGGAGCGGCGGTCAAAGGACCGTCCTCCGGGTAGCCGACCACCGCGCCCTGCGTCCCCCGGGCCACGGTCCCGGCGTCGAGAGCGAGGCTCGGCCCGAGGGGCGCGTCGGTGCGGAGCACTGCGATGTCGTAGTCGGGGTCGAAGTAGACGGGCGTCGCCGAATACCCGACGTCGTCGACGTAGACCTGCGTGCCCTGCTCGCCGGCGACGACATGGGCGTTGGTCACCACCATCCCGGGGGCCACGACGAAGCCCGTCCCCTCCTGCTCCTCGCCGCAGGCCACGCCCAGCACCTTGACCGTGGATCGGGCGACGGCGGAACCGATCGCCTCGGCCTGCGCGCTCGTTGGCGTCGGAACCGAGCTCCACGTCGGGGGACCGAGCTCGGCGAAGGCGGGCGGAAAGCCCTCGCTCTGGAGGAAGGCGTCGATGCGGGAGAACACGGACGGAACCGGTGGCAGCACTCCGTCGACGGCTCCCAGGATGTGCGAGCGCTGGATCGCCGTGCTCACGGGAGTGAAGCGGCTCTGGGCCAGCACGTTGCCCACGAGCCAGGCCGAGACGAGGACCGCCGCCATGGAGACGACCACGCCGAAGGCCGAGTCGACCCCACCGAGGTGGTATCGACGCACGGCCAGGCTGGAGCGGCTGCCGATGAGGTGACCGACCGACGCCAGGAAGAAGGCCAGGCCCAGGAGAGCCGCCAGGCTCAGCGCGGCTTGGAGCGGCAGGGAGGTGACGGCGGGGACGATGGCGGCGGCGAGGAGCGCGCCGAGGGTGAGACCCAACCAGAAGCCGCCGAAGGTGAACAGCTGGACGAGCGCGCCCATCCGGAGCCCGTAGAGCGCTCCCAGCACGACCAGCAGGCCAAGGACGATGTCGACGACCGGCACTGCGGGGAACGGTAGCCAAGCCCCGTGCCATTTCGGCTTCGGCTCGCATGCCATGATGTGGCACTGCATGACCTCTCTACCGCCAGACGAGCCGGATAATCCTGCCGGCGGGGGCAGCGCGCCACCGCCTCCCCCACCGCCCGGAGGAACCGGGGCCCCTCTCCCCTATCCGGGGTCGGAGGCGCCGCCGCCTCCCGCGTACCCCGGCCAGGCGCCGCCGCCGCCTCCGGGTTATCCGTACCCGGGGCAGGAGACGCCGCCGCGGTACTCGCCGCCGCCGTACCCTCCTTACGCGTCCCCCTCGACCCCCCGGCCCGGTCCGGTGGACGTCCAGGGTCGGCCGCTCGCCCTCTGGTGGAAGCGCGTCGTCGCCTTCATCATCGACGCGATCATCGTCTACGCCGCGAGCCTCATCATCCGCTTGATCTTCGGGAACGACGCCGAGGCGGCCGCCATCCTCGTCGGCCTGGTGATCCACTTTGCGTACTTCACGGCGCTCAACGGATCGCCCAACGGGCAGACGGTGGGCAAGATGGCGCTGCGGATCTCGGTGCGAGACATGGACAGCGGAGGGTCGATCGGGCCGCTGCGGGCCTTCGCCCGAGCGGTCGTCGAGTACATCTTCCTGATCCTGTTCATCGTCCCGTGGATCCTCGACGTCCTGTGGCCGCTCTGGGACCCGATGCGCCAGGCCTGGCACGACAAGGCCGTCCGCAGCGTGGTCGTGGACTTGTCCTGAGGTCGGCCTCTTCCTGACCGGAACACCCAGGGCTCATCCGGCGACCACCGTCACGGAGGTGCAGATCCGACCGTCGCCACCGGCCATACGACCGCGCCACGAGCCCGAGGAAAGCGCCGCGGCCGCCCGCACCGGCTCACGGAAGGCGACGCGGAACCCGTCTCCCCCGGGATCGAATCCGATCTCCACGTCGAGGAAACCGAGCGAGGTGTCGACCAGCGGGTACCAGGCCTTGTAGACGCTCTCCTTGGCGCTGAAGATCGCCAACAAGGGCTCCTCTACCACCAGGGCGGCCGCGTGCAGCTCGGCCTCGCCGCACAGCCTGCGAGCCAATGCCGGGCGCAGCGTCCTCATCCGCTCCATGTCCACGCCCAGGCCACGGACCTCTCCCGCACGGCAGACCACCGCCAGAGCCCGCTCGTCGTCGTGGGTGATGCTCCCGACGATGCCGGCCGGCCAGTCCGGCTGGCCACCGGGGCCGCTCCGCACCGGCGTGTCGGGACAGCCGAGGGCGGCAAGAGCGACGGCGGCGCAATGACGACCCGCAGTGAACTTCTCGACCCGTCGCGGGCCGGCCGAGGCGACGGCTTCCAGCTCGGCCGACGGCAACGCACGGAGACCCGGAGCGGCGACGAGCACGGAGCACGCAGCCGCTCCGTCGGGCAGCACGGCGTCCCACCACCGGCCAGCTCGGGGCGTCGCAGGTGTCAAAGGCGTCACCCCGGCAGCCGAGGCATGACCTCCTGCGCGATGAGCCGGACGTGGTCGAGGTCGTCGAGGTCGAGGACCTGGAGGTACATCCTCTGCGCCCCCGCCTGGGCATAGACCGCGATCTTGTCGGCCACCTCTTCCGGCGTCCCGGCCGCCCCGTTGGCGCGCAGCTCATCGGGCTGCCGTCCGATGCGCGCGGCGCGGCGCTCGAACTCCGCTTGGTCGGTCCCGCAACACACCACCAGAGCGGCCGACAGGACGATCCCGTCGGGATCGCGCCCGTGCTCCTCGCACGCGAGACGCACCCGTTGGTACTGGGTGGCGACGTCGGCAACCGGCCGAAAGGCGGCGTTGAACTCGTCCGCGAACCGGGCGGCCAGCCGCGGCGTCCGGACGGCACCACCCCCTCCCACGATGATCGGCGGATGCGGGATCTGGACGGGGTTGGGTAGGGCCGGGCTGTCTTCGAGCTGGTAGTGCTTCCCGGCGAAGCTGAAGGTGTCCCCGACCGGCGTCGACCACAGGCCCGAGACGATCGCCAGCTGCTCGCCGAGGCGCTCGAAGCGCTCGCCGAGCGGGGGAAACGGGACCCCGTAGGCCCGATGCTCCTGCTCGTACCACCCGGCGCCGAGTCCGAGCTCCACCCGACCACCGCTCATCTGGTCCACCTCGGCCACCTGAACCGCGAGCAGGCCCGGAAGCCGGAAGGTCGCCGACGTGACCAGGGTGCCGATCCGCAGGCGTCGCGTCTCCCGCGCCAGCGCCGCGAGGGTGACCCATGCGTCGGTCGGACCCGGGAGCCCGTCTCCGCCCATGGTGAGGAAGTGGTCTGAGCGGAAGAACCCGTCGAAGCCGCTCTCCTCAACGGCCTGCGCCATGCGGAGCTGCTGGTCGTAGCTGGCCCCCTGCTGGGGCTCGATGAACACTCTCAGCTGCATGGCGTCCCACCGTACCGGGGCCCAGGGCCGGGACGCCCGGGCGGTCGCGCGCAAGACGGCAGCGGGTAGATGCCGAACGGCAGCGGGTAGAACAGAGACGCATGCGAGTCGGCGTCGTGTTCCCTCAGACGGAGATCGGCACGGACCTGGGCGCGGTCCGTGCCTACGCCGAAGCCGCGACCGACCTCGGCTACCACCACATCCTCGCCTACGACCACGTGCTCGGAGCCGATCCGGAGGTCCATGAAGGCTGGCAGGGGTACTACGACGTGCACGACACCTTTTACGAGCCCATGGTCCTGTTCGCCTACCTGGCCGCGATCTGCCCGCTCGAGCTGGCCACCGGCATCCTGATCGCACCCCAGCGACAGACGGCCCTCATCGCCAAGCAGGCGGCCACGCTCGACGTCCTCTCGGGCGGCCGGCTACGGCTCGGGCTCGGGCTCGGATGGAACGCCGTCGAATACCAGGCGCTGGGCCGCGACTTCGGCGATCGCGGGCGCCGGCTCGACGAGCAGATCGAGCTCCTCCGCCTGCTGTGGACCCGGCCCAGCGTCACGTTCCGGGGAGAGCACGACACCGTGGTCGGCGCCGGGATCGCCCCTCTGCCGGTGCAGCGACCCATACCCCTCTGGCTCGGCGCCGTGGCCCCCGCCGCCCTGCGCCGTGTCGGCCGGCTGGCGGACGGGTGGCTGCCCCAGGTGCCACCTGGCCACCACCTGGACGAAGCGTTCCAAGTCGTCGCCCGGTCGGCCCAGGAGGTGGGGCGCGACCCTCGGACCATCGGCATCGAGGGGCGGCTGGAGTGGTCTCCGTCCGACCCGGCGACCTTCGAGCGCCAATTCGAGAAGTGGCAGGGCTCTCCGGCCACCCACGTGTCGCTGAGCACGATGCGCACCGGGCTCGGGGCGGTCGACGGTCACATCGAAGCGCTGACCTCGGCCGCAGAGGTGCTGCTGGCGGGCACCTGACCTGCCCGCGTCCTGCGCGGTGGTGGGCGCGGCCCGGCGCGCACGATCACTTGGGATGTCGAAGATTTCCCGCTGCGTTCAGCTCCGTGTCAGTTGTGTGTTTCCAAATGTTCACCTGGCGCTCCTACCATCCGCGTCGGGTGGAGGGAGACCGGTTGACCGGGTGACGGCCCTCCCCCCGACGATCCGAGGAAGGCCTCCATCAACCCCGAACCCATGAGAGATCCAGTGGCGCAGCGCGAGGCCAGTGTCGACGGGAGCCGGGAATCGATCGACCCCGCGCTCCAGCACCTGGATCCCGACAGCGGGCGTCCCTCCAACGTCATGGAGGCGGAGCGGCTCGACCTCTCGTTCGGGCAAAAGCGCGTCCTGTCGGATGTCAACATGCCCTTTTCCCGGGGTTCGATCATCGCCCTGATCGGTCCGACCGGCTCCGGCAAGTCGACGCTGCTCCGGACCCTCAACCGGATGAACGACGGGGTGCCCGGCTTCCGGCGCAACGGCGACGTCATGTACGACGGCTCCAGCCTCTGGGACCACAAGCGCGACCTCCTGGAGCTCCGCCGCAGCGTCGGCATGCTCTTCCAGCGGCCCAATCCCTTCCCCATGTCGATCCGTGACAACGTCGTGGCCGGGGTGAAGGCGCACCGGATCGCCAAGGGCAAGCAGCTCGACGTCGTGGCCGAGGAGCGGCTACGCCAGGTCGGGCTCTGGGACGCCATCAAGGACCGCCTCAACGACTCTCCGTTCCGCCTCTCGGGTGGCCAGCAGCAACTCCTCTGCCTGGCCCGGGCACTCGCCGTGGGCCCCGAGGTGCTGCTCCTGGACGAGCCGACCTCCGCCCTGGACCCCTTCTCCACCGAGGCCGTGGAGGAGCTCATGCGCAACCTGAGCCCCGCGCTCACCCTGATCGTGGTGACGCACAACCTGGCTCAGGCCCGCCGGGTGTCGCACATGACGATGTTCCTCTTCGAGGGGAAGCTCATCGAGCACGGCCCCACCGAGGAGATCTTCGAGCGGCCGCGTGAGACGCCTACCCAGCGCTACGTCAGCGGCACGATCGGGTGAGCTGCCGCCGGGTGGCGCCGGTGGCGAAGAGAGCTGAAAAGCAAACCTACAAGGAGGGATACCTAGTGACCCGCAATATCCGAAGAGGGCTGCTCGCATCCGCGGCGGCCCTGTGCACCGCCGCCGGATCGGTAGCGGTCGGGGGCACGGCGTTCGCGTCGTCGTCCAACTCCAAGAGCAGTTCGACCACGGTGGTGGCGCCGCCGTCGGGTTCGGTCTCCCTGACCGAGACGGGCAGCACCCTGCTGTACCCGCTGTGGAACCTCTGGGTTCCCGGCTACACGGGCAAGTACACCAACGTGAGCATCACGACGGCCGGAACCGGGTCTGGGACCGGCATCACCGACGCCTCCAACGGGACGGTGGACATCGGCGCGTCCGACGCCTACCTCTCCCCCTCCGAGGTCTCGGCCAGCCCCCACCTGCAGAACATCCCGCTCGCCATCTCGGCCCAGATCGTGGCGTACAACGTCCCGGGAGTGACCGCGCACCTGAAGCTCAGCGGCAAGGTGCTCTCGGAGATCTACCAGGGCCAGGTGACCAGCTGGAACGCCTCGCAGATCGCGAGCATCAACCCGGGGGTGACGCTGCCCAACACGCCGATCGTGACCGTGCACCGCGCCGACAGCAGCGGTGACACGTTCCTGTTCACCCAGTTCCTGTCCAAGACCGACGCGACCGGCTGGGGCGCCAAGATCGGCTACAACACGACGGTCAGCTGGCCCAACGCCCCGGGGGCGCTGGCGGAGACGGGCAACAGCGGCATGGTGTCGGGATGCAAGGCCACGCCCGGCTGCGTCGCCTACGTCGGCATCAGCTACCTGACCCAGTCCCTGCAGGCCGGGCTCGGCGAGGCGGAGCTGCAGAACGGCAAGGGCCAGTACGAGTTGCCCTCGGCGACCACGATCGAGAACCAGGCGAACTACTACACGTCCAAGACGCCAGCCAACGGGACGATCTCGATGATCTACGGACCCGTCAACAACGGCTACCCGATCATCAACTACGAGTACGCGATCGTGAACAGCCAGCAGTCGGACTCCAACACGGCCAAGGCGATCCGTTCGGTCCTCACCTGGGCGATCAACCCCAAGGACGGCAACAGCAGCCAGTACCTGAGCCCGGTGTACTTCCAGCCACTGCCGTCCAAGATCGTGACCAACTCCGAGAAGCAGATCTCGAACATCAAGTAACGGGATCCATCGGGAATCGATCGACTTCGATCGACTAGTCCAATGTCCACCGTCAGCGGGACATCCACACCGCTGCCCGTACCTCCGAGCGCGGACGCGAACCGCCGGGCACCCCTCACCCGGCGGTTCGCGGACGCCCTCTCCGGGCTTCGCTCGGGCGAGGAGCACGTCTGGCGATGGGCCGGTCGCGTCGCGGCCATCGTCCCGCTGGTCGCGCTCGCGTTCTGCGTAACGATCCTCGCCCTCAAGGCGTGGCCAGCCATGAAACTCGAGGGCTGGCACTTCATCACGAGCTCGGAGTGGAACCCCGGTGGCGGCTACGCCCAGCCGGTCACCACCGACGGCGTGACCCATCCGCAAGGGGCGACCTACGGCGCGTGGCCGCTCATCCTCGGCACGATCCAGTCGTCCGTCATCGCGCTCATCATCGCCGTGCCGATCTCCATCGGCGGCGCCCTGGCGCTCACCGGGCGCCTGCCCGGGGTGATCTCCCGGTCACTCGGCTTCACCCTGGAGCTCCTCGCCGGCATCCCGAGCGTCATCATCGGGCTCTGGGGCATCTTCACCCTCGGGCCGTTCCTGGCCGAGCACGTCTACCCGCACATCGCGAACGCCATGCCCGACCTGCCGGTCTTCAACTGGTTCGGCCCGCCGACGGGCCACGGAGAGGGTCTCCTCACCTCCGGCATCGTCCTCTCCCTGATGATCATCCCGATCATCGCCGCCACCACTCGGGAGCTCTTCCGGCAGGTCCCCGTGCTCCCCAAGGAGGGTGCCTCCGCCCTCGGGATGACCGAATTCGAGGTGACCCGGCGGGTCACGATCCCCTGGGTGCGAGCCGGCATCATCGGGGCGAGCGTGCTTGGGCTCGGGCGCGCCATCGGCGAGACCATCGCGGTCGCCATGATCTCCGGCTCGATCACGGGGCACGTCGCCCCCAACATCTACAGCCCCATGACCACGATCGCCGCGACCATCGTGAGCCAGCTCGACGGCGCCGAGACCGACGGAACCGGCTACGCGGTCTCCGCCCTCGCCTTCGCCGCCCTCATCCTCGCGGTCATCTCCGTCCTCGTGAACGTCATCGCTCGGATCATCGTGGCCAAGACGGGGCGTAACGCGGCTCCGGTCGGTCGATGAGCCCCGGGCACCGCCGGACCCGCCGGCGCCGCATCGTCCAGGGCATCTACCAGGGTTGGAGCTACCTGGCGTTGCTCCTCATCCTCGGGCCCGCGATCTGGCTCGTGGTCGGGGTGGTGGCCCGAGCGATCCCCAACTGGCGCTGGGACGTGCTGTGGACCAACACCGAGGGAAACGGCGGCGGGCTCCTCAACGCGATCCTGGGCACGCTGCTACTGATCTTCGGCGTGCTGATCCTCGCCGGGAGCGTCGGGCTCCTGACCGGCATCCACCTCGCCGAGCTGTCCAAGCCCCGCCGCAGCGGCCGGGCGGGAGGGACGATCCTGCGGGGGGCCACCGACGTCCTCTCCGGGTTCCCCTCGATCGTCCTCGGCTACGTCGGCTACGTCGCCCTCGTGGTCGGGCTGCACTGGCAATTCTCGCTCCTCGCGGCCTGGATCGTGCTGAGCATCATGGTGATCCCCTACATCGCCAAGTCGACCGAGACGGCGCTGCGCCAGGTGCCGACCAACTACCGGGAGGGTGCCCAGGCCCTCGGCATGTCGACCGGCTACGCCCTCCGCAAGGTGGTGCTCCGAACGGCCACGCCGGGCATCATCACGGGTCTGCTCGTGGCGCTCGCCATCGCGGGCGGTGAGACCGCTCCGCTCCTCTACACGGCCGGCTGGAGCACCCAGCCTCCCACCCTGCAGCTGACCCACAGCCCCGTCGGATACCTCACCTATCCGGTCTGGGCGTTCTACAGCGAGCCGTCCAGCCAGGCGCACGCACTGTCCTACGACGCCGCGCTACTCCTCATCGTGCTGGTGCTGCTGCTCCTCGTGATCGCCCGGCTCATCGTCGCCCGCAGCACCCGAAACTCCGAGGCCGGCTGAGGCCCGAGGGCCGCACCGGGCGCACTCGGTCGCCCGCCACGGCATCTCGTCCGAGCGGTGCCACTCGCGGTGCAACCGCCGGGCCATCACGAGCAACGTCACTGCCGCCGCGCCGCCGTCCGTCAGCGCGGCGGCCGCCGAGTGCAGATGCGCACCGGTCGTGTAGACGTCGTCCACCAGCAGGATCCTGCGCCCCGAGACGGAAGGCCCCGCTCTCGCAAAGGCCCTGGTCGACGCCCGCGAATGCCGGGCCGGCCGAGAACCGGGCCGGAGCGGGCGGCACAGGCTCGATGCGAGGGCCGGCACCGAATCCACGACGCCGTTGAGGGGGTGGTCCCGGCCGTCGAGCGACGGCACCACGACCACCAGGTCGGGGCCGGCCGGAGCCATGCAGGCACGGTGGTGCTCCCAAAAGACGGACAGGAGGGTCGCAAGGCGGCGGCAGTGACGTGACGATGGCGTCGCCGGTCGCTTGTAGCCGACCAGGGAACGGTAGAGGGGCGTCCCGCCGTCGACCAGGGAGATGGGAAGGGCGCGCCCGAGGGGCCGTCCGAGCTGCAGTGCGACCAGGCGGCAGCTGGGGCAGACGTCGAGCCCGGACCGCAGGGGTGCGCAGCAGACGGGGCAGGTGCCCGCTCCGGCGGGCGGGACGCCCCGGCAGGCTCCCTGGAGCCCGATCATCACCGTGAGCCGATCGTCCAGATCATGCAATTGAACGGTCGGTGCGGTCGGGTGGGGCCGGCGCTGTTGGCGGTCGGTAACTCCGTATCCGAGGTGCGTCAGCCGCCGTCGGGTTCGGTGCCCGAGGGGAGCGAGGGGAGCGAGAGCCGGAGCTCGACGGCCTGCGCATTGGACACCGCCGCCCACGGCATGCGCTCGACGTCCGTGCGCCGCGCCACCGCCAGGGCGGCCCGCACCACGCCTCCGTGGGTCACGAGGAGCGGCCGGTCGGGCGTGCCGTCGCGGAGCAGGTCGTCGAGGTACCAGGACACCCGGTGGACGAGCTGGCGGATCGACTCCCCGCCCCGTGGTCTGGCATCGGCGTCGACCACCCGGCCACGCTCGACACCCCCACCGCCAAGCGGGCCGGTCAGCTCGCGGGCCGGGCGACCCTCGGCGACGCCCAGCGCCCGTTCGCGCAACCGCGGCTCGAGACGCATCTCCACCCCGAGGTGGTCGGCGACGATCCGGGCGGTCTCCTCGGCCCGGAGCAGGTCGCTCGCCAGCACCAGCGAGATGCCGGCGTCTTCGAGCTCTCCCGCGGCGGCGAGCGCCTCGCGCCGGCCGCGTTCGGTGAGGCCAGGTGCCGCCTCGGTCTGGCCCTGCGCGAGGCCTCTCTCGTTCCAGACGCTCTGCCCGTGCCGGAGGAGCCAGACGGTCGCTGCGGGGGAACCGCCGACCGAGGACGCCGCGCACGAGTGGCCGGATCTCGGGGACCCTGCCTGGTCGGCTCCCGCCGTCGGGTCCATCGTCACACCGTACGATAGGCCGGCACCCGAGGAGGCGAGCGTGGACCCGAAGTACACGGTCAAGTTGGATCGGACGGTCGGGAGATGGGTCTACCCCCTGCATCGCCAGCTCTACGAACGCACCGGCGGGCGCATCGGTCACCGCAGCCTGTTCGGGCCGATCCTGCTGCTCACGACGACGGGTCGGCGTTCGGGGAAGCCCCGCACCACGCCCCTCCTCTACATGGCGGACGCAGAGAGCTTTTGGGTCGTGGCCTCCAACGGTGGGCGCCCCGAGACGCCCTCGTGGCTCCACAATCTCCGTGCCCGTCCCGAAGCCACGGTGCAGGCGGGGACGGACCGCTTGGACGTCGACGCCGAGATCCTCGCCGGCGCCGACCGCGAGCGCATCTGGTCACGGCTGACCGAGTACTACGGGGGCTGGAGCTATTACCAGCAGCTGACCGACCGCCAGCTGGCCGCCGTCCACCTCACCCGGCGCTCATGAGCCCCGAGCCGGCACCCTCGCGCTGGCAGGCCGCCCCCTTCCTGCCCTGGCCGTCCGAGATCTCGCACGCCGACGCCAAGTGGCGCGCCGCGCAGCGCCTCGCCGGCATCGCGCAGGACGGCGAGGTCATCGGGATCGGGTCGGGCTCGAGCGCGTACCTGTCCCTCTGGGCGATCGCCGAGCGGGCCCGGGACGAAGGGCTCTCGGTCAAGGTCGCCACCACGTCCCAGGAGACGGAGCTTGCGGCCAGCACGCTGGGCCTGCCTCTCGTCCGGCTAGGCCTCGGCCCGCTGTCGTGGATCGTCGACGGGGCCGACGAGGTGGACCCGGCCGGTCGATTCCTCAAGGGCCGGGGCGGGGCGCTCTTCAAGGAGAAGCTCCTGTGGTCGAGCTGCGACCGTCGCTACGTCGTGATCGACGCCACCAAGCGAGTGGAGCGACTCGGGAGCCGCTTCCCGGTGCCCATCGAGGTGCACCCCAACGCGATCCAGCATCTGGTGACGTTCCTGCAACGAAACGGCAGCAGGGACGCCTCCTTGAGATGCGGCTCCGGCAAGGACGGACCGGTCATCACGGAGAGCGGTTTCCTCCTCGTAGATGCCCACTTCGACGAGATCCCGCCCGGGTTGCACGCCGAGATCAAACGACTGCCCGGCGTCCTCGAGACGGGCATCTTCGAGGGCTACCAAGCCGAGCTGGTCGAGGACGGCGGTCACGAATGAGCCGACCGGTACGCTCGCCTCCATGACCGACACGACGGCAAACCATCCGCTCGAGATGAGCGGAACGCACGTGATCGGCGACCGGACGATCCACCGTCTCGGGTACGGAGCGATGCGCATCACGGGGCCCGGGATCTGGGGCCCGCCCGCCGACCACGACGAGGCGATCAGGGTCCTCCGCCGGGCCGTCGACCTCGGGGTCGACTTCATCGACACGGCGAACTCCTACGGTCCCTACGTGAGCGAGGAGCTCATCGCCGAGGCGCTCTGGCCCTACCCCGAAAACCTCCTCGTCGCCACCAAGGCCGGCCTGGTGCGTACGGGGCCCGGCCAGTGGCACCCGGTCGCCCGTCCCGAGTACCTGCGCCAGGAGTGCGAGATGAGCCTGCGGCGGCTGCGCGTCGATCGCCTCGACCTCTTCCAGCTCCACCGGATCGACCCCAAGGTGCCCGTCGACGAGCAATTCGGCGTGCTGGCCGAGCTCCGCAGCGAGGGCAAGGTGGCCGAGGTGGGACTCTCCAACGTCGGCACCGCCGACATCGACGCGGCGCGGCGACAAGTGCCGATCGTGACGGTCCAGAACCAGTACAACCTCACCCATCGCGTCTCGGAGGACGTGCTCGGCCACTGCGCGGCGCTCGGCATCGGCTTCATTCCCTGGGCGCCCATCGCGGGCGGGTCGGTCGCCTCCGATGCCGGTCCCCTCGGGGACGCCGCACGGGAGCTCCGGGCCACCCCGTCTCAGGTGGGCCTGGCCTGGCTCCTGCAGCACTCCCCGGTGATGCTGCCGATCCCGGGCACCTCCACGGTGAGCCACCTCGAGGAGAACGTCGCCGCAGCGACGCTGCGCTTGAACGACGAGCAGGTGCGCAGGATCGACGCCCTCTCCGAGTGAGCGGCCGGTCGGTGGCGAGCCCCCTGCCGCGGGAACTCTTCCCCATCTGCGACGCCTGGTGCTATCTCAACCACGCCTCCGTCAGCGCGCTGGCGACTCCGGTGGCCGCGGCCATGATGGACTGGACGGCGACGGCGCTCGAGAGTGGATGCTTCTCGGGCGCGCCGGAGGACCATGCGGAGCTCGTGCGAGCGAAGGCGGCGCGCCTCATGGGCGTCGAGTCCGAGGAGATCGCCTTCGTCAAGAACACGAGCGAGGGGCTCGGCTTCGTGGCCTCCGGCATCGACTGGCGCCCCGGCGATCGCATCTTGATCCCGGGTCTCGAGTTCCCCTCGAACGTGTACCCCTGGACGGCCCTCGAGTCCCGTGGCGTGGTGGTCGACGCGATCCCTCCCGAGGGCCCGGGAGAGGCCGTGACCCTGGAGGCCTTCCAACGGGCCATCCACCGGGGACCGCCGCCCCGGCTGCTGGCGCTGAGCTGGGTGCAATTCCGCCGGGGTTGGCGCAACGACCTCGCTGCCCTGACGCGGGTCGCGCACGACGCCGGAGCGCTCGTCTGCGCCGACGTCATCCAGGGCCTCGGGGTCCTCCCCGCCGAGCTGGGCGAGTGGGGCGTGGACCTCGCGGCGGGGGGAGCCCACAAGTGGCTCCTCGGGCCTCCGGGCATCGGGCTCTTCTTCGTTCGCCACGGGATCATGGAGCACCTCCGACCGGCCGAGCCGGGTTGGGCCTCGGTGCGCCATCGCGAGGAGTGGGACAACCTGCGCCTCGTCTGGGACGACTCGGCGCGGCGCTACGAGTCGGGGACGGTGAACCTCGTCGGGATCGCCGGCCTCGGTGCGGCGCTCGACCTGCTGCTCGCGGCAGGCAAGGAGGCGTTGTGGGAGCACGTCGACGGCCTCTGCCGGCGTCTCGCGGCGGGGCTCGCCGGCCAGGGCGCGAGGGTCCTCTCCGCTCGAGAGGGTGACGGGCGTTCGGGCATCGTGACCTTCGAGCTCGCGGGCCAAGACCCCGCCGAGCTCGTCGAGCGCCTGGCCCAACGCAAGGTGGTCGTGTCTCCTCGGGGCGGAGGGATCCGGGTCTCCCCGCACGGGTACAACGACAGCGAGGACATCGACGCCCTGCTCGAGGCGCTGGGCGAGCTCACTCGCCGTTCGTGACGTAGCGATCCAGGGTCGGTCCGACGAGGTCCGCCACCTCCTGCCGGCTGGCCGAGGCCAGCGGCTCGAAGCGCATGACGTAGCGCGCCCATCCGAGGCCGACCAGCTGGGACGAGACGAGCGCCTGGCGCCATCGGGGTCCCTCGCCATCGCCCAGCGCGACGGCAAGGCGCTCCAGCAAGAACTCCCGCATGGCGTCGGCGGCGTCGGGCGACGCGGCCATGGCCTGCACGGCCGCGAGAAACGACCGCGAACCCGGCCCCTCCTCACCCCGCTCCCACTGCTCCAAGAACCGCTCCACCACCCGGCGACCGTCGAAGGAACCCGTCGGGGCGGCCGCCTCCTCGGCCACCCGGCGAGGGTCCCTGGGCAGCCCGCGAGCCTCGACGAAGAGCTGGGCCTTGTCGGTGAAGTAGTGGTGGACCAGCGCAGGGTCGACCCCCGCACGCTGGGCGATGCCCCGGATGCTGGCCCCGTTGAATCCCAGCTCGTCGAAGACCTTCCCCGCGGCCTCGACGATCTCCTGGCGGGTGTTGGCGCCGCCGGGCCTCCTGCCCGCTCGCTGGCTCACCGCCGCCCCCGAGGCCTGGCATCGAACCAGCTCGGAGCATATTCATCTCTGAGGGAATTCTGTGATACAACTCATCGTTGATGAATATTACGCAGCGGCCCGCTCCGACCCGGGCAGTCGGAGGCAACCAGCCCGGCGGCGTCGGTCCTGCGGGTCGTCTCGGTCGCCTCGCCGGATGGTGCTACGACCACCGGCGCAGAGTGGTCGTCTCCTGGATCCTGGCCATCGTGGCCATGACGGCCCTCGGCCAGGCGGTCGGCAGCCACTTCCAGACGAACTTCAGCAACGGCCAGTCTCCCTCCGAGCAGGCCCAGACGATCCTCCAGACGAGGTTCCCGCAACAGGCCGGCACGCCGGCGTACGTCGTCATGCAGACGTCCGCACCGTTGGACAGCGCCTCCAACGTCGCTCGCACGGCGCGGATGGACGCCGCGCTGCGTCGCATCCCCCACGTGAGCGGGGTCGTCGGCCCCCACGACCCCAGGGCGCACGACCAGATCTCGAGCGACGGCCACATCGGGTTCAGCGTCGTGCAATTCGACGAGGGCCCCTCCTCCGTCCCCAACAGCGCCGTCAAGGAGGTCGTGACGACGGCGCAGTCCTTCGCCGTGCCGGGCTACTACGTAGCGGTCGGCGGCCAGGTGGTGGAGGGCGTCGTCTCGGCCGCTCCGGGGTCGAGCGAGGGGATCGGCATCACGGCGGCGATCATCATCATGCTCATCGCCTTCGGATCGGTCGTGGCCATGGGCCTGCCCATCATCACCGCGCTCTTTGGCGTGGCCATCGGCTTCGCCGTCGAGGACCTGATCAGCCACCTCCTCAACGTGCCGACCTTCTCGCCCGAGCTCCTGGCGATGATCGGGCTCGGCGTCGGCATCGACTACGCCCTCTTCATCGTCACCCGCTACCGGCAGGGCCTAGCGCAGGGTCTCGACCCGCGGCGGGCGGTCATGGTCTCCTTGGCCACCTCCGGACGTGCCGTGCTGTTCGCAGGGACCACGGTGATCATCTCCCTGTGCGGGCTCTTCATCGTGGACCTCCCCTTCATGGTCGGCCTGGCCGTCAGCGCCATCGCCGGCGTGGTCCTCGTGATGGCCGGTGCGCTCACCCTGCTCCCCGCGCTGCTCGGCTATGCCGGGCGGGCGATCGACCGGCTGCACATCCCGGGACTGCTGGTCTCCGGCGCCCCGCCGAGCCCCCGCAGCTTCTGGTTCCGGTGGAGCCGGGTGGTCCAGCGCCACCCGTGGACCACCGGCGGCTGCGCGCTCCTGGTCCTCGTCGTCCTCGCCATCCCGCTGTTCTCGATGCGGCTGGCATTCACGGACGCCGGGAACGACCCGACCACCCTGACCACGCGCCAGGCCTTCGACCTCCTGGCCGAGGGCTTCGGACCCGGGTTCAACGGGCCGCTCCTCCTGGCGGCCGAGCTGCCGCCGGGCGCGGGGGCGGCGGCGGTCGAGCGTCTCGACGCCGACCTCGCTCGCACGCCCGGGGTGGCCTACGTGACCCCGGCGACCATCAACGCGGCGCACGATGCCGCCGTCATCGTCGTCTACCCGACCGGGGCACCCCAGGCGGCGGAGACCGCGGCTCTGGTGACCCATCTCCGGGGGGAGGTGATCCCGGCGGCCACCGAGGGGACGGGCGTGCACGTGGTCGTCGGCGGACAGACGGCCGCCGGGGTGGACGCCTCGGCGTACCTCTCGGGGCGCCTGTTCTGGGTGATCGGCACCGTGATCCTGGTGTCCATCATCCTCTTGATGGCGGTGTTCCGCTCGATCGCCATCCCCCTCAAGGCCGCGGTGATGAACCTCCTCGCGGTCGGGGCCGCCTACGGGGTGGTGGTGGCCGTGTTCCAGTGGGGGTGGGCCGACGGCCTCTTCGGCAACGGGGCGAGTGGCCCGATCGATCCCTGGATCCCGCTCATGATGTTCACCATCCTGTTCGGGCTCTCGATGGACTACGAGGTGTTCCTCCTCACGCGAATCCGCGAGGAGTGGCGCCGCACGGGCGACAACTCCCGCGCCGTCGCCGACGGGCTGGCCCGAACGGCCAGAGTGATCACCGCCGCAGCGGCCATCATGATCTGCGTCTTCGGGTCGTTCGTGATCAACGATCCGCTCCGGGTACTCGCCGTCTTCGGATTCGGGCTGGCCGCCGCCATCCTCATCGACGCCACCCTGGTGCGGATGGTGCTCGTGCCCTCGGTCATGGAACTCCTCGGCGACGCCAACTGGTACCTGCCGCGCCGGCTGGACCGGATCATCCCCACGCTCGGGGTGGAGGTGGACGTGGACGAGCTCGAGGTGTCCCCGGCCGACCCGGAGCCTCGAGATCCCCTGCCCTAGGGTGATTGGCGCGATCTCCTAGGTCCGGGCGAGGAAGCGAGGTCCGTGACAACCCCCGTCGACGAGCTCGACCTTCCCAACCTCGACCTTCAGGGGCTCGATCGCGTGCAGGCGCTGGCGGCCGTTTCAGACGCACGATCGCAGCACTGGCTGGCCCGCACCACGATGGGCTACGCCCTCACCGACTACCCCGACGTCGTCGCCGTGCTGCGCGATCGACGGTTTCACTCCGCCCTGTCGCTCATCCCGCGGATGGGCGGCGTGGCGACACCCGAGCAGCCAGCGAGGCGCCGCCCCTCCATCCTCGAGATGGAGGGTGACGAGCACGCGCGGCTTCGCAGGCTCGTGGCGCCGGCGTTCACCCCCCTCTCGGCCGACCGCCTCCGGCCCACCATGCGCCGGGTGATCGGCCACCTCGCCGAGGCCGTCTGCGATGCGGGGCGCTGCGAGCTGGTCGGGGACGTGTGCGAGCCGTATCCGATCCCGATCATCTGCGAGCTGTTGGGCGCCCCCTCGGAGGATGCCGACCGCTTCTCCCTGTGGGCGACCGACATCTTCCGCATCTTCAACCAGGACCTCGATCGCGACATGCCGCTGATCGCGCGGGCCGCCGAGGAGCTCGGGGACTACGTACGATCGCTCATCGAGGAGCGGCGGAAGTCGCCGGGCGCTGACCTCCTCAGCGATCTGATCGCGATCGAGCAGTCGGGCGACCGGCTGTCCACGTCGGAGATGTCGATGCTGGCCGAGGCCGTCCTCATGGCCGGCACCGACACGACACGAAACCAGCTCGCCTGCACGGTGGCCCTCTTCGCCGAGCATCCCGCCCAGTGGGAGCTCCTGGCGCGACGACCGGAGCTCGCCCCTCGGGCGGTCGAGGAATCGATGCGCTACCTGGGAGCCGTGCGGGGGACGGTGCGCTTCGCTGCCGAGGACATCGAGTATCGAGGGGTCCTCTTCCCCCGGGGGACCATCGTCTCGGTGTCCCTGGCGGGGGCCAACCGGTCTCCGGCCGTCTTCTCGCAGCCGGACTGCTTCGACATCACCACCGAGCGGGAGGTCGGCCAGCTCACCTTCGGCTCCGGCATCCATCACTGCCTGGGGGCCGCGCTGGCGCGGGCGGAGCTCCAGGAAGCCCTCGTCGTCCTGCCGCAGCTGATGGCCGACCTCCGCCTCGAGGCGCCAGTCGAATGGAAGCCCCCGACCTTCGGGATATGGGGACCGGCACGGCTCCCCCTGGGCTTCGAACGCCGGCCTCAGGCGTAGAGGTCGGGGCGCCTCCTCGTCCGCAACAGCTCGGACTTCGGGTCGCACTGATCGGCGATCCGCAGGTCGATGCGGCGGACCAACACCTCGGCGGGTGGCGTGACGCCCGGCAGTGCCCTGGCGGCCTCCGCGATGATGGTGCCCGAAGGGGCGACGACCCGGCTGCCGCCGAGGAAGGTCCCCGACGACGTCCGCCCGCACTGGTTGGCCTGGACCCACCACTGCCCGTTGACCAGCGCGGTCGCGGGGTAGACGAGGTCCCACCATTGGGCCGCTTCCACCTCACAGGCGCACGGGGCCACGACGAGTCGTGCCCCGCCGCGGCTGAGCGCTGCGGCGACCTCGGGGAAGTCGCCGTCGAAGCAGACCACCACGCCCACCGAGCCGAGCGAAGGATCGGAGAACGTGGTGAGCCGGTCCCCGGCGGTGAAGACCGACTCCTCGCCCCTCGGTGGGTAGAGGTGGGCCTTGCGATGCCGGGTGACGAGCTTCCCCGAGGGCCCGAAGACGAAGCAGCTGTTGTAGAGCCGGCCCCCGTCGACCTCGGGGACGCTCCCGGCCACGAGCCACATCCGGTACTCCCGCGCCGCGGCGGCCAGCCGGGTCAGCATGGGGTCACCGGCCTCGACTGCCGACTTGACCGCGTCAGTGGCCAACGTGGCGGGGTCGTACCCGCACAGCCAGAGCTCGGGCAGCACCATCAGCTCGGCGCCCATGGTTCGGGCCTCCGCGATCAACGAGAGGGCGGCAGCCAGGTTGGCCTCGGGCTGACCGGCAAGGGCGAGCCATTGCGCGATGCCCACGGCCAGGCTCTGCCTCATGCCCGGGAGCTTGTTCCACGTCCGTTTCGAGGATGTGAACGGCCGATGAATGGCCGAAGGATCAAGGTGCCGAGGACACGACGAGCACCGCGCCCCGAGAGACGGATCAGGAGCTCGGGCGGCGACCGACCACAAGGCCCGCCTCCGACACCACGATGCGCGCCGACTCGACCTGGAAGCCGGCGCGCAGCAGGAGCTCGTGCCACGACCGGAGCGAGATCGGCCGCTCGTGGATCCGCAGCGCGAACCGGACGGCGTTCTTCACGATCCGCCACCATCCGCCCGGACCCTTGCGGGCGAGCGCGCCGACCTTGGAGCGCAGGATGGCTCGGTCCTGGCGCGTCCCACCGCGCCCGAACATCATGTCGGCGATGACGAGACGGCCTCCGGGCCGAAGCCATTCGAAGGCGCGACCGACCACCCTGGCCTTGTCGACGTCGCGCAGGTGGTGCATCGCGTAGCTCGTGACGACGAGGTCTGCGCTCTGCCGGGGCAGGTCCAGCGCCTCGATCGGGAGGGTCACCACGTCCACCCCTCGCACGCCCCTCCGGGACGCCTCCTCCCGGAGCCGTCGCGTCATCTGCGGGCTCACGTCGATCGCGACCACCCGCGCACCGCTGGCGGCCAGCGGGAGGGCAAGCTGCCCGGTGCCGCAACCCAGGTCGAGGGCGTCCTCCCCCGGCCGCACCTCCGACGCCTCGAGCACCGCCCGCGTCACTCGCTCGAGACCGGCGGAAGCGTGGCCGGACCAGCTGTCCACCCTGGCGGACCAGACCCGCGCCTGACGGCGGGCGGTGCGACCGAGATTGGCGGCGTCCCGCCCGGTGGGCGAGTCCGGGCGTGCGTTCACGACCCCGGCACGGCTCATCCGCTCACCACTCTCATGGCACACCTCTCATGGCACACTTCTCGTGGCACACCTCTCACGACGCACCTCTCACGACGCACCTCTCATGGCAAGCATGGTGAGCGGGAAAGCTGACCAGCACGTTAAGCCGGCTCGAAAACGCTCCCGGTGGCCAGATCCGGTCGCGGTGTGCGGCGCCCGCAGAAGCGCAAGAATCGTGCGTGCCTCTCGGGAGCGACCAGAGGGCTACGGCCTCGCCCCGGACCAAGGAGCGAGGTGGCGGGACCCGTGCCTCCCGCCACCGTCGGAGGCGCCGGAGGCTCGCCGCGCTCATCGCATCGGCGGTGCTGCTCGCCACGGGGATCGCCGTCGCGCTGCTCTCGCTGGGCAACGGAGGAGCGGGGCCCTCGCCCGCACCCGCGTCGCCGGGCGCGTCCTCGGCCACCTCGGCGGGGTCCGCAGCGCACCACTCGGGCACCGGCGACGCCCGTGGCGCCCCGATGCGCAATCTTTCCGTCACGACAACGCAAATTCCCCTCGTCGACACCTCCCGGCAATTGGTGAGCGACGGCCAGGTGCTCGCGCCGGATCGCAGCCTCCCGACGACCGTCTACCTTCCGGCCGCCGCGGGACGGTTCCCGTTGGTCGTCTTCGTCCACGGCTACGACGTCGGGCCATCGACCTACCAACGGTTCTGCACCGAGGTCGCGTCGGCCGGGTACGTGGTGGCGGCCCCGTCCTTCCCCCTCGAGGATCCGTCACGCGGCTATCCCCTCGATCGCACCGATCTGCCCAACGAGGCGACGGACGTCTCCTTCGTCATCTCGAGCCTGCTGCACGACGGCTCGGTCGGCCCCAAGATCGACCCGTCCGAGATCGCGGTGGCGGGACACTCCGACGGCGCCGACGTCGCCCTCATGGTCGGTTACCAGGATGGCCTGTCGGATCCCCGTGTCGATGCGGTGATCGCGGACGCACCCGACCCGATGAGCGGAGCCGTCGCCACCTCGACACGGCCGCTTCTCCTCGTCCAGGGCAACGCCGACTCGGTGGTCCCGTATTCGAGCAGCCAGACCGTCTACGACCAGGTACAGGCTCCTCGCTACTACGTCACGCTCCTCGGCGCCGACCATCTCCCGCCCATCCAGGGCGGCACGCCGTGGACGCCCGTCCTCGACAACGCGGCGATCGACTTCCTCGATGCCACCGTCGCAGGTCGCGGGCGGGGCGTGCAGGCGCTCCCCGGACAGTTGAGCAGCTCGTCGCTCGCGCAACTCCAGGTGGCCGGCTAGCGACCTCGGTTCGCCAACGGGGGCGGCCGATCGTTTAGGGTTTCCGGATGCCGCGAATCAGGGGTGGGGTCTGCACACTCGTCGTCGCCACCACTCTCATCGCGTTTGCAGGCGTCGCGATCCCGGTCGGTGGGGCATCCGCAGGCACGCCACCCAGCATCGACGGCTACCAGAACCCGCTGCGTTCGGTGGTCAGCCTCGTCCCGGACCGGATCGACCAGGGAGTCGACTACACGGGGATGGGCAAGGTCTACACGCTCGGCCCCGGCGTCATCACCTACGTCGACACGACCGGCGCATGGTTCCCACCCGCCCCCGACTACATCGCGTACCAGCTCACGAGCGGGACCGCGTCCGGGCTGACCGTCTACGTGGCCGAGTGCATCACGCCCAAGGCCCGCATCAAGGTGGGGCTCACGGTCGGCGTCAACACCGTCATCGGGAACATGACCACGAAGAACTGCAGCTACGGCATCGAGACGGGCTGGGCCAACGCGGAATTCGCTGCCCGACACCATGGCTGCGGCGTGTTACAACAGCGACCCCACCTACGCCTCCGAGAGCGGCGCAAGCGGCTACGGGATGAACTTCTCCCACCTGCTCCGTCGTTTGGGGGCACCGCCGGGGAAGATGGACGGGCCCAAGGTCTGCCCCATTCCGGCCAGCGCCGGCATGCCCGTCTGGCAGGGGTGACGACCGGACGAGGGTGTTGCAGCGCTCATGCTCTCGCACATCCTCGAAGAAGCGCAGACACGGGGATACGAGCGAATAAGTCCGGGGACCGGCTCATTTGGGTTCTTCCAACCAGCACGGAGGCGCTATTTGATTTTTGGCTTTGAGCACTGCTCACCCATCGGGCAATACGAGGACGACCCCAATAGCGTGTACATGACGAAGAGATCGGCCGAATAGGTCTTCCTTCCTAGGACCGGGACCTGATGAAGGTGCTCTCGCAGCGCACTGAAGGTGCGGTCGCTCACGACCCCACGCGTAGGTCGGCGATGCTCTGCTCCGTGCGTTTCTCGACCGACCAGCCGTCCGCGTCGACCCTCACCGCGAGGAGATCGCCCCGCAACCTTTCGAGCAGGGCTCCGAGCCGGGCGCGGTCTCTTGCGGTCCAGTCGCTCAGGGCGACGTCGTAGTCGTTCAGCGCCACGTCGCGCATCCGCTGCAGCAGGCGCCTGCCCTTCGCCGAGACGCTCATCCAGACCACCCGGCGGTCCCCGGTGTCGTTCCTGCGCTCCACCAAGCCCTCCTTTTCGAGCGGTCGCACCTGACGACTGAGCGTGGACTGGTCGAGGTTGAGCCGTCGCGCCACCTCGGACATGGCGAGCGGCCCGAACCGCTCGATCAGCCGGAGGGCGGTCAGGGAGGCGGTCGTGACCGGGGCCGCGGTGGCGCGCCGCAGGCGCTCGCGCTGCGCCGAGCTCCTGGCGCTCGCGGCCACCAGATCGGTGAACTCCTGGATTGCGTGCAGATCCGGATCGCAACGGAGCTGCGTGATCGGCCGTCGGGTGCGGGCGGTGCTCATCGCGCGATGCCCGCTTCCCGCCGCTGGCCCGCGGCACCCACTCTCGGCCTTCGAGTCGTGATGCTCACTCTTCGATGAGCTGGTCGAGCCGCTGGGTCGTCCCGATCCACTCCTCGACCATATCGAGCATGACGTCCCTGGCCGGCCGGACGCTGTTGAGCCGGCCGACGATCTGGCCCACCGGAAACCCGGAGAGCTCCTTGTTCTGCACGCGGACGAAGCGGCGAGAGGCGTAGTTGTAGAGCAGCCCCTGCAACGGCATGGGCAACGTTCCCGGGGAGTCCTCGCGTTCCCACGCCTGCGTCCAGGCGGACCGCAGCTGGCGCGCCGGCTTGCCCGTCATCGACCGAGAGCGAACGGTGTCGCGTGAGCTCGCCGCGAGAAGGTTCTCGAGGGACGCCGGGTTGGTGTCTGCCTCGGCCACCGTCAACCACATCGAGCCCGTCCAGACTCCCTGCGCGCCGAGCGCCAGGGCGGCGGTCATCTGCCGGCCGGTCGCGATGCCACCTGCGGCGAGGACCGGGACGTCGGGACCCACCGCGTCGACCACCTCCGGAACGAGGACCATCGTCGAGATCTCTCCGCAGTGACCTCCCGCCTCGGTGCCCTGGGCCACGATGACGTCGACGCCTTGCGCCACTTGTCGCTCCGCGTGCTGCTTGGCCCCGACCAGGGCCCCGACCAGGACCCCGTGGTCGTGGGCGGTCTTGACCACTTGCGGCGGGGGCGGCCCGAGGGCGTTGACGAGCATCTTTGCTCCGTGGGCCAGGGAGACCTCCACCTGACCCGGGCCCTCCTCGTCCACCCCCAGGCCGGCGGCCTTGGGCGTCTGGCGATCGAGCCCCTCGGGAAGGGGAGGAACGTCGTGCTCGGCCAGGATCTTGTCGGTGAAGTCCCAGTACTCCTTGGGGATCATGGCCTCGAGGTTGGTGACCTGCGCCTCATCACCACCACCCTTGCCCACGTACTTCATCGGCATGACGATGTCCACGCCGTAGGGCTTGCCGTTGACGTGCTCGTCGATCCAATTGAGCTCGATCTCGAGCTGATCCGGGCTGAAGGCCAGGGCGCCCAGCACCCCGAAACCGCCCGCTCGGCTCACGGCCGCCACGACGTCCCGGCAGTGCGAGAAGGCGAAGATCGGGAACTCGATGTCGAGGGTCTGGCAGATGGGAGTCCTCATGTCGGGGAGGTTACGCCGATGCATGCATACATACAAAAGGCCGGCCTCTGTGCCAGCTCTGGAATACTGGGCCACCGACGATCGGCGGCGCAGGGGCGGAGGGCATGGAGACGACCGGGGGCGGCACGGGGGCTGGCGGCACGGGGGCTGGCAGGGTGAGGATCGGGATCCTCGGGGCTGCGAAGATCGCCCCGAGCGCCCTCGTGAAGCCGGCGAAGCGGGTCGAGGAGGCCACGGTGACGGCCATCGCCGCCCGGGATCCCGGGCGGGCCGCGGCGTTCGCCCGCAAGCATGACGTCCCGGTCGTGCACGAGCGCTACGAGGACGTCTTTGCCGACGACCGCATCGACGCCGTCTACGTCCCGCTTCCCAACGGCTTGCATGCCCAGTGGGCCGTCCGGGCCCTCGAGTCCGGCAAGCACGTGCTGTGCGAGAAGCCCCTGGCGTCCAACGCCGCCGAGGCGCGGCACATGACCGACGCCGCGGCGAGCAACGACCGCGTCCTCATGGAGGCCTTTCACTACCGCTACCACCCGCTCGCCGAGCGGCTTCGAGAGATCGTTCACGGCGGCGAGCTGGGCGAGATCCAGGAGGTCCGGACGTGGATGTGCTTCCCGCTGCCCGTCTTCAGCGACATCCGCTACCGCTACGAGCTGGGTGGCGGCGCCACCATGGACGCCGGCTGCTACGGGCTGCACTGCCTCCGGCTCCTCGGCCCGGGCGAGCCCGAGGTGGTCTCGGCACACGCCTTGACCCGCGACCCGAAGGTCGACCGGGCGATGACCATCCACCTCCGCTTCCCCAACGGCGCCGCCGGTCGCACCGACACCTCGATGTGGTCCTCGCGCCTCCTGCACATCGCGGCCCGGGTGAAGGGCGATCGTGGCCAGCTCCACGTACTCAACTTCGTCGCCCCCCAGTTCTTCCATCTCGTCCGCCTCACCGCCGGTGGCCGCACACGACGCTTCCGGGTGCGCGGGGACTCCACCTACGAGTACCAGCTGCGGGCCTTCACGAGCGCGGTCCTCAGGGGCACCCCGGTCCTCACTCCGGGATCCGACGCGGTCGTGACGATGGGGTTGATCGACGACGCCTACCGGGCAGCTGGACTGCCCCTCCGGGGTGAGCAGATCGGCGGATAGCTCACTCCGAGGCGGTCACCGACCCTTCGATGTGGCGCAGCACGTCCTCGTAGCCGTCGATGATGCGTTCGACCGGACGGGAGCTCACGACGTCTCCGTGGAAGGCGGCGACCGCGTTGGTGGCATCGATGCGCAACACCTGTGTCCGTCGCGTTGCCGTCACGGTCGCCCGGCGGACGCCGCCGTGGAAGACGCCCATCTCGCCGAACGAGTCCCCCGGGCCGAGCGTGCCCAGCGATCTTCCGGCCTCCACGATCACCACCGCGCTGCCGGTCTCGATGACGTAGTACGCGTCGGCGGGCGCGCCCTCGGTGACGATCTCCTCCCCCGCCTCGAAGGCGACGAGCTCGACCGACCGTGTCAGGTCGTCCAGGTCCCCCATGCCGAGGGCGACCAGCTGCGGCTGGCGCGCGAGCAGCCGGCGGTGGGAGGCGATGGTGCAAAGGCGCGTGACCCCGTCCGAGAAGGCGTCGTCGAACGTCCCGCCCTCGCGGGGCCCGGAGTCGTGGAGGAGCGTCCCGTAGACGACCTCACCGAAGGTGACGAACGTGATCTTCCCCCACGACGTGTCGTAGAGGCTCGAGGCGCCGAACGCGTCGTGCAGCGGCGCCCTCTCGCAGTACAGGGTGAAGGGGAAGCCCGGCATGTTGGAGAGCGCGAGGTCCGCCCGGTCGAGCCTTCCCCAGCGGATGCCCTGCCAGGCGGCGGGCAGGAAGGAGCGCACCCGAGCCAGCTCGTCGAGCGCCCTCGCCTGATCCTGCTCCTTTGCCTTGGCGGACCGGGCGTGGGCGGCCCGCACCGTTGCCAAGGGGTCGAGACGGCAGGGCACGCTCACGAGGACGTACCCGACGAGGTTGGTGCTCGTGATCTCCCCCGGCTCGCGCAGGTCGACGGGTACGAGGACCCAGACCTCCGCCGCGTCCGGGCGGATCCGCCCCCAGGCGAGCGCCGCCGCGGCGAGAAACAGATCGGTGATCGTCACGCCGAGCGCGCGCGAGGCGAGGCGGAGCTCGAGGAGGGAGCGCCGGTAGAGGTGCATCCCCCAACCGCGGCGGTCGGCGAAGGTCTGGACCCGGGGCGGCCGCTCGTTGCGGGGGGGCTCGTCTTGCAGGTAGCCGGCAAAGCGGGCTGCCGCGGCGCTCACGCTGCGCTGGTCGATGCGCCCCAGAGCCCGCCCGGCCCGGCGACCCACCTCGACCAGGGATCCGACCCGGTCCACGAGCGCGAGCGGGAGCGTTCGGGCCGCGGTCGCCGGTTGGCGCGGCGTCCACGGATCCACCACGGGATCGAGTTGCTTACCCTCCGGCGTGAGCTCGAGCGCAGCGATGACGATCGCGCTGAAGGCGGCGACCCCATCGGCGATCGCGTGATGGATGGTGCTGAGCAAACCGATCGACCCGTCGTCGAAGGTGTCGACGATCTCGACCCGCCAGAGGGGCCGGTCAGGATCGAGCGGCCGGCTGAGGGCGTCGGTGAGCAGCCACCCCGGATTCTCCGAGCTCACCGGTTGCCGGTTGCCGTGCCGGTAGAAGTGGCGCGAGGTGTCGAAGGACGGATCGTCCTCCAAAAAGGGGGGCGCGATGCCCGTCGGCGTCGGGCGGACCCTCTGACGCATCGAGGCAACGATCGGTGGCGCATCCCTCCGGTCCAGGACCGAACGCACGCGGGAGACGATCTCCTCCGCCGTCGGGACCGTCCCGTCGGGGCGGGCGGCGAAGCGCAGCAGGCTCACGGCCAGGTACTGGGGAGCGAACTCGAGGTACTCCCGGTCGACGCGACTCAGTCGGCGCACGCGCTGCAACGGGCATCCCCCCCCTCCCCCGGGCCATCGCCGGGCCGTCCACCCCAATTCTGCACTGGATCTCCACGTCGCTCTGCGGCCGTCCCCGCCCTGGGAAACGCCTACCATGATGCCGGCGCCGGCCCGGTGCACGACAAGGGGGGATGGGTGCTCTTCATCCACGAGGTCCACAAGGTCGTCGGGAAGTCCGCGGCCCGGTTCGAGGAGGCCTACCGGGACGAGTGGATGCCCGCCCTCGGCGCGGACTCCGACGCCCGGCTCCTCTGGTACTTCGACCTCGCGCACGGGAGCGGCCTCGCGTACCGGGCGGTGACCGTCACCGCGGTCGCCGACGGTGCCGCCTGGGCCCGACTGGCCGAGCGGATCGCACGCGGCGACCTCCAGGACTGGGCCCGCCGACTTGACGGCGTGCAGCACGAGTCCCAGGCCCGGGTCATGGCGGCCCTCGAGTGGTCCCCCACGATCGGACCGCTCGCAGAGGTACCGACCGAACCGGGCGAGCACGAGTCGACCATGTACATGGAGGACACGATGTGGCCCTTCCCCGGAAGGGTCCGCGACTACATCCGGGAGGCGGGCGGCCACTACCGCAGCACGCTCGGGGCCGAGGGTTCCCAGGTGCAGATGAGCATCGAGCTGGCGCTCCAGACCATGCCTGGCGCCGGCCGGTACCCGGAGGTCACCCTGATGCAGCGGCTGGCCAGCCTGCCCCCGCTGATCCGGCTGCTGACGCACGACATCCCGCCACAGGTCACCCAGCCGGGATCCTGGATGCACGAAGCGCTCGAGCTCCGCGACCAGTGGCGCAGCAAGCTGCTCCGGACCGCAACGTGGTCACCGCTCCAGTGACGGGGCCCCGCCCCCACGTCGACACCAGCAAGTGAGGCGCTCCAGATGCTCCTGATGCACGAGGTGCACAAATTGATCGGCCGGCACGCCTCGACCTTCGAGGACGTCTACCGGGACGAGTGGATGGGGTCGCTCGCCCGCTCGGACGACGCGCGGCTGCTGTGGTACCTGAACCACGCGATGGGAAGCGGACCCGCGTACCAGGTGGTCACCATCACGGCCGTGTCGGACGGTGCGGCCTGGGAGGCCCTCGGGCAACGGATGATCGGCGGAGATCTGAGCGACCTGGTCTCCCGGCTCGACGGATACCGCTACGAGGTCACCGGGAAGCTCCTCCTGCCCGTGTACTGGTCCGCCATGCAGGAGGTGGACCTCGGCGAGGTGGCCACCGACGGGCGCGAGCACGAGCTCTCGTTGTACATGGAGGACACCGGATGGCCGGACGCCCCACTGGACGACTACATCGAGCTATGGGACCACGACTACTGGCAGTACATGCGGCAGACGCCGGCCGACAAGAAGCTGCTCGACATCCAGGCCTGCTTCCAGGTGGCCCATGGCTCGGGCATCCGCCCGGAGGCCATCTTGATGCAGAAGGTCATGAACTTCTCGATCCTCGGCGGCCTCCTCACGACCAGGGAGGAGTACCACGACGCCGACACCTGGCCAGGCTCCTACATGATCAAGGGACTCGAGCTGCGCGACCAGTGGGAGAGCAAGCTCCTCCGCACGTCCAGCTGGTCCCCGCGCTGGTAGCGGTCGGGGGCACGCCGGCCCGGGCCCGCTCGAGGGCCTCGTCGGGACGGCCAGGCGCAGCGCCAGGCCGACGAGCAGACTGTCGACCGACCCGCCGCAGTCGGCTCCGATCCCGACGAGCGCCAGCTCGCCCGTGTGGGACCGCAGCTGGCCGTGCAGCCAAGCCGGTCATCGTGGACACGGGCTGCGCCGTCAACCGAGACCGGTGGCTGGAGCAGGCCCTGTCGATCGTCGACCCCGACGACGTCCGGTGGATCTACGTCTCCCACGGTGACCGAGATCACATCGGCAACCTCGACGCCGTGATGACCGCCTGCCCCGCGCGAGCTCCCTGACCCATCCGGTGACGAGCGCGGCGGAGCTCGAGCACGCCTTTTGGAAGGAGTCCCTCCTTCACGAAGCACGGTCCAACCCGGGTTGGCACGCTCTCCTCGACCCGGCCAAGTACGACGCGCACGTCGACCGCAGCGCGCGGGCTCCGTCCCACGGTTGTGGCCTCCGCCCACGGACCGGTCCTCGCCGGCTCGATGGTGGAAGAGGGTTTCGGGCTGATCCGCCAGATCGCACGCATGGACGCCGTGGAGCAACCGGGCGAAGACGTGCTCCAATCGATGATCGTGGCCGTGGCCTCGCTGATGGCGCCCCAGGCGGCCTGAGTGTGATGACGATACCCGCAGAAGCGCCGGGGCCGAGCGACGGTTCGGCCCCGGAGCGACCGAGGCGAATGGACTTAGTAGCTGACGGTCCCCTCGCCCGTCACCACACCCCAAAATCCGAGCGAGGTGGCGTTCGCTCCGGTGTTGCACGCTCCCGCCTCGGTCTTGGAGAGCAGGATGGCGAGCTGGGCGCTCAGGTTCACCGAGCCGCTGATCCGGGCGTAGGCGCCCGTGCCGCTCACCACCGGGACCGGTGCGGGTCCCACGGTGAACGATCCCGTGCAGGTCGTCGTGTCGTAGTCCGCCGGCGCCGGTCCGGATTCGTCCGAGTTGAGCGCGGCGTTGAACTGGGTCCCGTTGAGCATCAAGGTTCCCTTGCGCAACTTGAGCTTGAAGTAGTTTCCCTTGCCGTCGGGCTTCCCCGACGAATTCGACCGCCTGCTCGGTGCCCACGTCGCCGATGGCACCGGTGACGAGCACGGGTTGAGGCCGGTTGGTGGTGCTCCCGTTGACGACGCCCCACACCTTGATAGGGCCGGTCGTGCCCGATTGCGCGAAGGCTGTGCCCCCGGACGCCAGGCCGCCGAGCAACACGCCGAGACCGACCAGGGACCGAATGAGTCGCTTCATGGCTCTCCCCTCGGCCGGGAAGCAGCCCGCCGCACGCCGGCCCCCGGCTCCGCCGAGATTCTAGGGTCCCCTGGTAACCAGGTCGAGTGTCCGAGCGCGTGGCCCATGCCATAATGCCCCCACCTTCGTGACCACCGGCAGGGGTTTGATGATCGGGTTCCTCCATACAGCGTCGTGGCGGGGACATGGGGTCACACGGCTCGGCATACTCGTCGCGGTAGCCGTCGCCGCCGCTGCGTGCAGCTCCGGGGGTTCGAGCTCCACCACGTCCACCACCGCGCACACGACCGGCACGCTGCAGGTGCTCGTGACCAACGACGACGGCGTCGGAGCGCCCGGCATCGACGCGGCCGTGCAGGCCCTGCGGAAGCTGCCCCAGACCCAGGTCACCGTCGTCGCCCCGGCGACCAACGAGAGCGGCACCGGCAACGAGCAGACCAGCGGCAATCTGACCGTGACCGACGCTACGACGGCCAGCGGCTACGCGGCCAAGGCCGTCCACGGATTTCCGGTGGACACCATCGTCTGGGCGATCGACGACCAGGGCGTCTCGACCCGGCCCAACCTCGTGGTCTCCGGCATCAACTACGGCGAGAACGTCGGACCTCTGGCCAACGTCTCGGGGACGGTCGGCGCGGCGCGCGCCGCGCTCCAGAGAGGCATCCCGGCACTTGCCGTGAGCCAGGGGGTCGACGACGCCGTCGGCCCCAACTTCAGCCAGGGCGCCGAGCAGCTGACCACGTGGGTACAAAAGAACCGCGACGCCCTGCTCGCACCGAAGTCGGGTGGAGGGCTGCCCGAGGGCAACCTGAACGTGCCCACCTGCGTCGGCAAGAAGCCGCGCGGGCCCATCAACGCACCGCAGGCCACCTCGCTCACCGGGATCGACCTGGGCCAGGTCAACTGCTCGAGCACGGCCACCAACCCGCCTAACGACGCGCAGGCCTTCGTCGAGGGCTTCGCGGTCATCTCCCCGCTCGGTAGCTCCACGCCGGTCACCACCACGACGGTGCCGCGCACGACCACGACGGGCTCGACGACCACGACGACCGTGCCGCGCACCACGACGACCGTGCCGCGCACCACCACGACCGGCTCGACCAGCACCACGACCTCGAGCACGACCACGACGACGTCGACCACGACGACCACCACGACGCCGTAGCGGTCGCGGAAGCGTGGTGACCCGGTCCATGGAACGAGCTCTCCCGAGAGCCGGGGGCTGACGCGTGTCCCGCATCGACGTGCTCCTCGTGGTCGAGCCGGACGAGGCGCCGCATCGCCTGGCGGCGCGAGCTCGACGGATCGTGACGGTGCCCGCCCGGTCGACGGCACCGGCGCTGATCGGGGAGTTGCGGGGGATCATCCCGGGCCTGGTCGGCGTCGTCGGCAATTCGCCGTTGTCCGTCGAGATCGCCCGCGACGTGCACGACGCCGGCTTCCCGACCGTGCTGTTCAGCGATGGCCCCGTCCTCGCGCCCGCCGGCGTCGCAGTGCAACCGGTCACCGATCCCGGACCGCCGATGGAGGTCGTCGACAGCGCCATCGACCTGGTCGGCAACACGCCCCTCGTGCGGCTCGACCGGGTGGGCCGCGACCTCTCCTGCCACCTGCTCGCCAAGCTCGAGTACCTCAACCCGGGGGGCAGTGTGAAGGATCGCCCGGCGCTCGCCATGATCGACGCCGCCGAGTCCGCGGGCCTGCTCGGCCGGGGTGCCACGATCGTCGAGCCGACGTCGGGCAACACCGGGGTCGCGCTGGCGATGGTGGCCGCCCAGCGTGGCTACCGGTGCGTCTTCACCATGCCCGACAAGATCGGCCTCGAGAAGCGACAGCTCCTGCGCGCCTTCGGTGCCGAGGTGGTGATCTGCCCCACGGCGGTGCCACCCGACCACCCCGACTCCTACTACTCGGTGGCCAACCGGATCACCGAGTCGACACCCGGCGCCTATCAGCCCAACCAGTACCGCAACCCCGCCAACCCCGCCGCCCACGAGAGGTCCACCGGACCGGAGATCTGGCGCCAGACGGCCGGCCGGATCACCCACTTCGTCGCCGGGGTCGGGACCGGGGGGACCATCACCGGCGTCGGGCGATACCTCAAGGCGCAGGATGCAGGGATCCAGGTCATCGCGGCCGACCCCGAGGGTTCCATCTACTCCGGCGGCGGCGGCCGGCCATACCTGGTCGAGGGGATCGGCGAGGACTTCTGGCCGACCACCTACGACCCCGACGTGGTCGACCGCGTCGTGGCCGTCTCCGATCGAGACTCCTTCCTCACGGCACGCCGGGTGACGAGGCAGGAGGGGATCCTCGTCGGCGGGTCGACCGGCACCGCGGTGTGGGCGGCGCTCGAGGTCGGCAAGACCCTCGGCCCCGACGACGTGATCGTGGTCCTCGTCCCGGACTCCGGCCGCGGGTACCTCTCCAAGCTGTACGACGACGAATGGATGGCCGACCACGGTTTCGCCCGGGCCGCCGGCCAGACGGCCGCCACCATCCTGGCCGCGAAGGGGAGCCGGCTCCCCCCGCTCGTGCACGTCCATCCGGCGGAGACCGTCCGGGCGGCCGCCTCGGTCCTGGAGGAGTACGGCGTCTCCCAGGTCCCCGTGGTCCAGGCCGAGCCGCCCCTGGCGCTGGCCGAGGTGGTGGGCGCCGTGACGGATCGGCTCCTCCTGGAGCAGACCCTCCACCATCCGGAGATCTTCGACCTGCCGGTGAGCTCGATCATGGAGCCGCCCATGCCCACCATGGGCCAGGGCGAGAGCGTCGACCGCGTGGCCGACCGACTCCACGCCTTCCCCGCCGTGCTCGTGCTCGACGGAGGCCGTCCCGTGGGGGTCTTGACGCGCTCGGACCTGCTCGCGTTCCTCGAGCGTGGTTGAAGTGGCCGGGACCGACGACGAGCTGGCATTCGAGACGCTCGCCATCCACGCCGGCCAGCCCCCGGACGACGCGACCGGCGCGGTGGTGCCTCCGATCTATCAGACGACCACCTTCCGCCACTCCGAGGTGGGCGTGCACCGGGGCTACGAGTACAGCCGGTCCGCCAACCCGACACGTGCCGCGCTCGAGACCTGCCTGGCCGCGCTCGAGGGGGCGGCGCACGGCCACGCCTTCGCGAGCGGGCTCGCCGCAGAGGATGCTGTCCTGCGGTTGCTCGACCCGGGCGATCACGTCCTGATCGGCAACGACGCCTACGGCGGCACCTACCGGCTGCTCTCCGAGGTCCATGCGTCCGTCGGCGTGCGCACGACCCCAGTACCCCTCGGCGACCTCGATGAGGTGCTCGCTTCGTGGCGGCCGGCAACTCGCCTCGTCTGGGTGGAGACGCCGTCCAATCCCTACCTGCGGATCGCCGACATCGTCGCGCTGGCCGAGCTCGCCCACGAGCGCAACGCCATCGTGGTAGTCGACAACACGTTCGCCACCCCATACCTCCAACGGCCCCTGTCGCTCGGCGCCGACGTGGTGGTCCACTCGACGACCAAGTACCTGGGCGGGCACAGCGACGTGGTCGGGGGCTTCGTCGCCACGTCCCAGGACAGGCTCGCCGAGCGCATCGGCTTCCTCCAGAACGCCACTGGCGCGGTGCCCGGGCCCTTCGACTGCTTCCTCGTCCTGCGCGGCGTCAAGACCCTCGCCGTCCGGATGGACCGGCACGCGGAGAACGCCGGCCGGATCGCCGAGGCGCTCGAGGCCCACCCTGCAGTGGAGCGCGTCTACTACCCGGGGTTGCC
>CAVZUK010000001.1:0-72756 GCA_963778465.1 uncultured Actinomycetes bacterium | reverse complement strand
CCGGCGTCGGCAAAAGTTGGCTTGCCTGTGCCCTGCGGGGCCACCAGGCTTGCCGCGACAACCGCTCGGTGCTCTATCAGCGCGTCCCCAAGCTTTTCGCCGATCTCGCCCTGGCCCACGCGGCGTACCGCCCCGCGCCATCCCCTGCGGCATCATGCGCAGCCTCAACGGCGTCCAGCTTTCTCACCCAACCATTGGGCTCCTCAAACCGCTCGACGGAAGCGCTCGCCGTGATCTCTACGAGATCCTCGAAGAACGATACGGCCGCCGCTCGACCATCCTGACCAGCCAAATCCCCATCGACAAATGGCACGAGGCGACCGGCGACCCGACCTATGCCGACGCCATCCTCGACCGCCTCGTCCACAACGCCCATCGCATCGATCTGGCCGGCGACAGCCTGCGCCGAACCCGACCACGATCAGCCCTCAAGGATTGACCACCGCTACGATTTTCGTCAAAAACCCGGTCGTCAGCAATACGCCTCAAGCGGGCGACATCATGTCGGAACAGCGAGCGACATGATCTCGGAATGACCGAGCGACATCGCCGGAATCAGCAGGCCGGATCCAGGCCCGGCATCCTCCCGATAACCCCTTTTAGTCGGGATCGGCTGGTTTAGGCTTGAAGTTTTTCCACGCTAAAAAATGAGCATCATTTCTCGGGCCATCGTCGTTGACGACACAACAGAACTAGAATGGACCTACCCGCACCGGTTGTCCGATTGGTATCGGCATCACCTCGTAAACGGTGAACCCAGTAAATGGCCGGCCCCAAGTGAATAGCCGACATTTAGGTTAAGGCATTATCCGCGGCGGCCGTTTACGTTATCCATGTGGTAATGTGGTCAACAGCACCGTGAATACTCAGGTCAAACTCGAGTACCACCAGCGGCGCTTGGGAGCATAATGCATTTTAACCCGCCCTCTCAGTTCATATCGAATGGCGGATATTCCCGGAATACGTTGGCGGCGGTGACCAAGAGATGTCGCGTCACCGTGCGCGGGGCAGCGTCTCGCCAGCGAGCAAACGTAAAGCGAACGGCAGTACGTCGTAGCCGTAACGGTCCATGTAGTACGCGACCGAGCCGAGCACTACGCTGCCGCGGTTGTTGGGGTCGATCTCCTTCTTCTCGCTGGCGCCGCCGTGGATATTCGGGTCGAGCCCTTGGCTGACGATGATGCAGTCGCTCTGTCGCCGGTTCATTTCGATGGCATTCTTGGCGTACACGGCGGCCAGGTCGTCGAGGGTCGCGATCAGCAGCCGCTGGCCGCGCTCTGTCCGCAGGAATTTCGCCAACAGCGCGTCGGCGCGCACCGACCGTCCACCGGTGTCGAGCGGCGCGAGCTTCAGCGCCGGCAGCGCTTCGCTTACGCCTTCAGTGATGCCTCGCACGCGATCTCCGACGGCGGGGCCGGGATCGGCAAGGTCGCCGATCAGCACCCCGAGGACCTGCTCGCCCGGCCAGGTTTCTCGCGCGAAAGCACCGAGCGCGCGCCCGGCGATGCGGCCGGCGGAGCGGTTATCGGGGCCGTAGAGCGGCGCACCGGGCAGCGGATCGACCAGTGCCAGGGCCGGAACGGCGGCGGCGGCAAGGCGGCGGGCGATCTCTGCGTTCGCGTCGGCGTCGGAGTTGTATTCGATCAGCAGGTCGACTTTGGCGGCGATCGCGGCCTCGGCGTTGGCGATGGCACGGGCAGGATCGCCGGCATTGTCGAAATAAAGCATGTCGACTGGCATTGTGCGTGCCGCCAGCTCAAAGCTGCGCCGCACATCGGAACCGGTGAAGCCGAGCCCCTCCAGGGTCACACCCGGCGTCTCGTCGAGGTCAGCGAGACCAATCCGGAAGCGCCGCCCCTCTGCCCTTGCCGCCCTTGCGAGGCCGAGGCAGCAGGCCAGCGTTCCGGCCAGGAACAGCCGGCGCCGCAGCACCGCCCCTGGCATCATGCACTACTGAATCGCTTCGATGTTGACAAAAGTGCCGGTCAGCCCGACCGCCTTCGGCACCGTCATATTCAGAAAAAAAGTGGCCCGGCCCGATTGTGCAGCGGCGGCGGCGATCAGGTCGGTGCGCACGTTCTCAATGATGTGGATGCCGTTATCGGCTAGCAACAATTTGTGTACCGGAAATGCGATGTCCGCGTTCTCGCCCGGGATTACCTCGACCGCCCAGTTGTCGGCGCCTACGGTAACGACTTTTTGCGATGCAAGCCACGCCGCGGCCGCCGTGCTGAGGCCGGGCTCGCCTTTGTTGTAGGTCGCGTTCTGGGCCGGCCACTGCGCGAACAGATCGCCCCAGCCGGTGTTGATGAACACCGCATCGGCCTCGCGCAGGGTCACGTTGTACATCTTCAGCCCGGCCTGCAAATCGGCTTCGGTGATCAGCGTGCCGGCGTCAAGGCAGGGGTTCTTGCAGGCGGGGTTGGCTTTCATCTTGCCGGCAGCCTGAAACACCTTGACCATGCAGGTAATGCCCGTCGCGAATGGCGGATGATGCATCAGGACGGTCGGCCGATCGGGCTGTGCAGCGAGGGCCGCGTCGAGCCAGCCTAGCCGCTTGGCGTACAGCGTCCCAACATGCTTGCCGGGGACGAGCGTGTCGGGCGTGACAAGCCGTAACGGGTAATCTTCGATGGCGTGGTGCAGGTAGTCATCGGCCGGCAGGTAGCGGGCACCCCGAAAAGCCTCGCGCAGCGGCTCTCGGGCGTCATGTTCAGCGCCTCAAAATCGCGATGCTCGACCCGAAGAGCTCATCCGAGGCCGCTCATCCCGCAGTTTCATGCGGCGGACGCTCGCTGCAGCACGAGCCGGATCGGGGAAACTACGGTGGCGACAGTCCAAAATACACCGATCGTGATCTTGCTCGCCAATGGAAAGCCGGTAACCCTCTTCCTCGATACCGGCGCTGCTTCAACTATCCTGACGCCCGCTGCGGCCCAGCGGATCGGCGTGCAGCCCTCTCGCATCGAATTCCAAAGGCCGATGGGCGGGTTTGGCGTCGGCACCTTGAGGTCGAACTGCGCAGCTTCAGCGTGGGCGGCCCGGCAATACCATGGCGACGGATTCTCGTCTCTTCGATCAATACGCCGAGCATTTTCCTCGGACCGCTCGACGGTGTGCTCGGTGCGGACGTGCTGAGCAACTTCGACGCCGATCTCGACCTGCCGCATCACCGCCTGGTGCTTTACAAAAGACAATCCTCTCCAAGTGCGGCGCCGGCTTGGTCCGGGTCCTGGGCCACGATCGCCGCGGGTCGGTCGCGCAGCGACCATCTGTTCTTTCCGGTGTACAACTCGACGGCCGCAAGATCGGAGCACTGTTCGATCATCGATCGGGAATAGTGCTCGGTGTGGCTGGTGAACAGGTAAGCTCCCATGTTCATCGGTTCGCTCAATTGGAAATCGGGGGAGAGGTCGTCAACCACCCCGAGTTCGTCGTGACCAATGCGGAGCTAAGCGATGCAGACCTCGTGCTCGGGATCAATTTCCTTATCTCCTGACGGATCTGGTTGTCCTACGGATCACAGCAAATCTTCCTGTCGCGCCGGACTTAGCCCGCGGTAGCGCGCGACGGTGATGTTCCCCCGAAAAAGTGGACGGGGTTAGTCCGCTATCCGCGCAGGGGTAATGTTTCGCTGATGCCGACAATGCGGTATTCGAGCGCCTCGGCCCGCCAGATGGCTCGGTGCCGGTCGGCTTAGATGCGAATGGCTCGGAAACCGCTACTAACACCAAACGCGTTCAGCCGGTTTTTGCCGATCCTGGTATGGCTGCCCGCCTATGATCCCGGGTGGCTCCGCGACGACGTCGTCGCCGGACTAACACTCTGGGCGATTCTGGTTCCTGAAGGAATTGCCTACTCGGTCATGGCCGGTGGGCCGCTTCAGGCGGGACTCTACACGCTTTTGGGCTCGCTTGCGGGTTTATGCCTTTTTGGGCACCACGCGCCAGGCGGTGTCGGCCCCGACCTCTGGCTCTCCATCATGATGGCCCCAGTCGCCGCGCCATTTTTGGTCAGCGGTCCCAGGGAACTCGCGCAACTGCTCGTTCTGCTGGTCCTGGTGGTGGGGATCATCTTCCTGCTGTGCGGACTGGCGCGGCTGGGGTTCGTCACTGTATTCATTTCTCATTCGGTGATGACCGGGTTCATTTTCCGGCTGGCGATCAATATCGCCGTGAACCAGGCCCCGAAAATCTTTGGCCTTCACAGAGGCCATGGCGAGACCATCCACCGGCTCTGGATCTTCTCGGGCATTTAGGTGGGACCCACTGGGTGACCTTTGCCGTCGGCGCTGGCGCCTTGGCCTTGTTGTACATCCTCGAGGCGTGGACCCCCCCCGCGCCCCTGCACCGTTAATGATCATGGCCGGCGGGATCCTGGTAGTTTCGCCCTTCGGACTTTCTGAACGCAGCGTACAGAGAGTCGGTGTCATGCAGGCCGGATTGCCCGCGGTGAACCTACCAAACGTAAATTTCGACGACGTGCTCGACCTCTTGCCGGGCGCCTTTGCGATCGTCCTGTTCGTCCTCTCCGAGGCGTTGGGGGTCGGACATACCCTCGGCCGAGAATACGGATACGATATCGACCCGAACCAGGAGCTGATCGCCCTCGGCGTTGCCAACGTCGCCGCGGCTTGCCTCGGCGGGCTGGCGGCCGGCTGCAGCATGTCGTCCACGGCAGTTAACGACCGGGCCGGCGCCAAGAGCCAGGTGTCGTCGCTGGCGGCAGCAGGCATGGTGCTGGTCACCCTGGTTGCGCTGATGCCGCTGTTCATACCTGCCGCAGGCTGGCTCGGCGCGATCGTCGTCCATGCGGTGGCACAGATGATGAACGTCGGAGAATTGAAGCGCTTTTATCAGTTTCATCCAGGCGAGTTCGGGCAAGCCATGTTGGCGTAGGTCAGCGTTGTTACTGTCGGAATACTCCCCGGGCTGGCGATCGCCATCGTGCTCTCTCTGCTTCGCTTCATCTGGGGCGCCAGCCACTTTTCCGTCTCCCGCCTACGCCCGGTAGCCGGCCGGGAGCACACATACGACAGCATGGGGCGCTCCCCTGATCCCGGCCCCATAGAGGGCCTAGAATTCTGCGGCTGAACGGGCCGTTGTTCTTTGCCAACACCCTTCGATTCCGGAATGAGGTACGCGGTCTGCTCTCTCGGCGTGTGCCGCTTTGGACGATTCTCTTGAGCCTTCATGCGAATTTCGGGATTGATCTTTCGTCCACGGATACCTTGTTGGGTTTGGTCGCCGAGGCCGAAAAAACCAAGACCGAAATCCTATTTGCCGAGCTGCAGGACCCGGTCCGCCAAATGTTCCGGCGCTGTGGGCTGCTGGATCGGATCGGCGAGAACCGGCTGTTCCTGACCGGAGACGACGGGGTGGAAGACTATCTCGTGCGGCGTCCGGCGGCCCGTCGCGCTGCCATCGACGACCGTTTCCCGCCCACTCTACGATCGGGGTAAGCCTCGCCAGCGGTTAATGGTTAGGGGGCGCCACGCTCTCCAGGACACCTGGTTTGGTTTGCTCCAAGGGCCGTTCCAGCTCCTGGCTGATCTCCTCGATACGGCCGGTGATGTCTTCAAGTTTCCGGCGCTGGACCCAAGCCCGGCCCTGCAACATATTGCCGATATTCCTAAGTTCCTGGGTCGCAGCCTCGAGACGGCGTTCTCTCCCTGTAATATCCACGCCCACCCTCAGAACTTCCAGCACCTGCCCTTGGTCGTCATAAATACCCTTGTTGGCCCAAAATATCCAAACCCGCTCGCCGTTGCGCAACATATTTACATTGACACTGTAGGCATAGCGATTCGGTTCACGAACGAGGCCTGTCAAAAAAGCCACCAGATCTCGGCCCTTGAATCCGGCCGAGGGTGTCAGTATTCCCAACATAGGTTTGCCCAGAATCTCCTTATCGGGGTAACCAAAGAATTGTTGACCGTAGTGGTTTAGAAAGGTGATTTCGCCCTTGGCGTTCAAGCTCAAGATGATGCTATTGACCTTATCCATCATGAATTTACAGCGGTCCGACTTGGCTTGCTTTTGCTCTTGGCCCAGGGCCGGTGACTCATCTGCGAAAGGGCTGATCGGAGCCAGGATCACGATCAAAGTCAGGGCCGCAACGCCGCAACTGTCGCTGAACGAGCCATCCCAGGAAGGTTGCTCTCATCGGCCTGCTCCTTTCTCCGAGGCCAACATCGGCTCCCGGTTCGCCCCCGAGGTCATACCCTCGTTTGCTTAGCCTCAAGGCGTCCAGCATCCCGTGAATCCGCGCGACATATGGGTCCTTGTCGTAGAGCGCGTAGAGCGCGCCGGCGAGGCGGACCGGGTCGCCCGAGTAATAGCGCTCGTATAATTGCTGCCGGCCGGAGAAGGACGACACCGCGGCGTCGAAAGCGAGGCGGAACAGCTTGATCCGGGTCGGCGCATCGGCGTTGGCGGCCTGCGCGTATTTCTCGACATCAGCCACAGCAGGGCCCCTGAGCTCGGCATAGGACGGCACCGCGACCAGCCTATCGGCGCCCATCAGCTGGATGATTTCGCAGGCACGCACAAACATCTTCGGAAACATCATCCGCATAGTCCACAGTGGCATCTCGGCCGGGGTCATCAGCCCGGACGCTGGGCTGATCGCGGCGTCGGCCTCGCTGGCACGGATGCAGGAGCGGACGAACTCAGCGTGCTGTATCAGCTCGGCCAGCATACCCTGGACGTGCAGATGCGTATCGATATCGGTCGAGCGTGCGATCGCGAATCCCAGCGCCATCATGAACTCCGCCTTCGCCAGGTTCTTGCTCGAGGTTTGGTGCATCACCTGCGAAATCGGCTGGGTGCGCTGGAAGTGATGGTGTGGACGACCGCCCACCGGCATCGAATGCCCTAGGGCGCTCTCAGTTGTAACGCCACATTCCGGAGGGCCGTCGAGATGGCGCTTGTTATCGTTGGTCTTGATCTCGTAAGCACGTATTTCAGATCCATGCGGTCGACGAGCCCGGGCGGGCGATGCTGCGCCGGCAGCTGCGCCGTGCTGGCGTGGAAGCATTTTTCAAAACGCTGCCTCCCTGTGTTGTCGGCATGGAGGCGTGTGCCTCCGCCCACCACTGGGCTCGACGGATCTCGGCGCTGGGGCTGAGGTGCGGCTGATCGCGCCAGCCAAGGTCAAACCGTACGTCCAACGCGACAAGAAGAACGACGCCAACGACGCTGCCGCGATCGCCGAGGCATTGATGGGGCCCCATATGGTGTTCGTCCCGATCAAGAACGAAGAGCAGCAAAGCGTCCTGATGCTGCACCGGACACGCGATCTGCTGGTGCGCCAGCGCACCATGCTGGTCAACGCTATGCGTGCCCATCTCGCCGAATTCGGCATCGTCGCTGCGCAAGGGCGCCGCAAGGTCAAGGATCTCATTACTGGTCTCGACAACGCCGAGGTGCCGGAGTTGGCCCGCGTCGCTCTTTGGCAGATCGCTGACCAAATCGACGAATGCGACAAACGTGTCGACGCGCTGGAACGGCGGATCCTGGCCTGCCATAGGACCGATGAGGCCAGCCGCAACCTCGCCACCATCCCCGGCATCGGCCCGATTACCGCCTCAGCGATTGCGGCCTCGGTCCCCGATCCGTCTGCTTTCAGGAACGGCCGCCAATTAGCGGCATGGCTGGGGCTGGTGCCACGGCAAAATTCGAGCGGTGGCAAGGACCGATTGGGCAGCATCACCAAGGCCGGCAACACCTATATCCGCCGTCTGCGGGTCGTTGGTGCTACCAGTGTCATCCGCTATGCCCGTGGCAAGGCGCGAGGCGAGGCGGACTGGTTGAAGAAGATGCTTGGACGCAAATCCGCTCGTCTGGCATCGGTCGCACTGGCCAACAAGATGGCCCGCATCGTCTGGTCGGTGCTCACCAGGGGAGAGGTCTACAGAACTACGTATTCCATTCCCAAGCCGACCTGACCCCACACCAAAGGCTCGGCCAGGAGGAGACCCCACGTGCGAGGGTGAAGTGTGAGGTGATGGCAATCCGGTCAAGCCGGGATGGGGAAGACCCGAAACGGACAAGCACAAAGGGTGCGCCGAAGTGATTGGGACCCTATCCGCGGAATTCATCATGGCCCGCGGTCATGCGTACCGCACCTTTCGAGGCCGAACACATGACCGCTTATGACCGCTGAGAGGTGTCGTGCTGCTGCATCGTCTGTTTTGTGGCAGAGTGGCCCTAGCAATGAGACCAAACGGGAGGGGACCATGAAGGCTTTCTTGCGGCTCCTGGTGCTGAGCACGGCGGTCGGCGCCCTGCTTGCACCAGCCGGCAGCGCCAGGGCGCAGCTCCTGATCACCGGCAATGACGAGAAAGTCTCGTTCGACGCGGGCGGCAAGACGGTTACCCATCCGCCAGGCAAGGACACGGTATCGGTCATCGATATCCGTGAGCCCACCAAGCCACGGATCGTCGCCAACCTGCCGCTGATGAACACGATCACCGGGCCGCCGGTAAATTTGGCAATCACGCCCGACGAGCATTTAGCCTTGGTCGCGAATTCGCTCGACTGGGTCAAAGACGGTGAAGCCTGGAAAGGAGTGCCCGACAACAAAATCTATGTCATTGATCTGACCGTGTCGCCGCCCGCTCAGATCGGCACGGTCGAGGCCGGCAAACAGCCTTCGGGAATGGCCATCAACCGCGCCGGAACGCTGGCGCTGGTCGCTAACCGCGCCGATGACACGGTCAGCGTGCTGTCGATCGACGGCAAGACCGTCAAATTCGTCGACACGGTGTCGGTCGCCAGCCCCGCTCCGACCTCGGGAGCGCAAAAAGCGCCGCCGGCATTACCCTCGGCCGTCGCGATCACACCTGACGGCAAGCATGCCCTTGTCACCAAGCCCGGCGCCAACCGGGTGGCGCTGCTCGACATTGACGACCAGAAGGTGAGTTACGCCAAGGTCAATGGGAAGAACTACGATATGGCGAGCGGGCTGATCCCCCTCAACGTCCAAGTGACGCCGGACGGCAAGCTCGGGATCGTCGGCAATATCGGGGGCGGTCAGGATGGTCAGGTCGACACCGTCGGAATTATCGATCTCGAGGCGAGCCCGCCCCGGGTCGTCGATCAGGTGGTCGTGGGCGATGGCCCCGAGGGACTAGCCGTGAGCCCGGCCGGGGGCTATGCCGCCTCGCTACTGCTGAACGGCACCGGCGGCACGCCCAAATCGGCCTTTTACCATCACGAGAAATCCTATGTGGCGCTACTCAAAATCGATGGAAAGACGGTCCATAAGGTGGCCCAAGCCAACGTGGGCGGCCTCGCCGAAGGGATCGCGTTTAGTCCCGATGGGCATTACCTTTACGTAGGAAACTTCGTCGACGGCGACATCGACGTCCTGCGGCTCGACGGCGACACGCTGACCAAGGTGGCCAGCCTTGCACTACCGGGACATTCCGCTTCGATACGCGGGAGCACGCCCTGAGCTAGGGTGAAGGCCGACAGAGCGGGAGGAAGCGCACAATGGCCGAAAACCAAAGAGTAGCGATCGTGACTGGCGCCGCGGGTGGCATAGGCAGGGCGATGACACGAGGCCTGCTCGCGGCAGGTATCCGGGTCGCTGGCGTCGATCGCGATCGAGAGTCTTTGGGAGCGCTCGCCGCCAGCGCGGGTGAGCTGGGAAAGGCGGACGACCTCCTCACCATCCAAACGGATCTAACCAGCGATGCCGCGACGGATGAGATCGTCCGGGCCACTCGCGCCCGGTTTGGCCGCATCGATATACTGGTCAACAATGCCGGGATCGGGCCCGGTTCAATCCGGCCGGATAGTTGGCAGCGTCCCCTGAAATTCTGGGAAATCACACCCGATCAGTGGCGCCGATTTGTCGCGGTCCATACGACGGCCCCGTTGGCGCTCGCCAACGCCGTCGTGCCCGAGATGATGCGCCAGGGGTGGGGCCGGATCGTCAACGTCACGACCAGCCTCGGAACGATGTTGAACGCTGGCTCCCCGACCTACGGCCCCTCAAAGGCGGCGCTCGAGGCGCTCAGCGCGATCATGGCGAAAGACCTAGGCGGCACCGGGGTCACGGTCAATGTCCTAGTTCCCGGCGGCGTCACAAACACGCCGATGATTTCCGACGTGGCCGGCTTCGACCGGGACAAGCTGATCCAGCCTGAGATCATGGCGCCGCCGCTTGTCTGGCTCGTCTCCGATGCGGCCGGCAATGTCTCGGGCCGGCGCTTTCTCGCCATCCACTGGGACACCGGCGCTAGCCCCTGAACAAGCGGCAGAGAAGGCCGGCGCCCCCGTCGCCTGGACCAGTATCGCAACGATGCCGGTCACACCCAGCCGCTCGTAGCGAGTGCCCCTGTCTCTGGGAATCGACGGCCGTCCCGTTTGCGGGGTCGCGATTGTGTCCCGTGTCGCTTGCGACCTGCAGAGCCTCGGGTTAAGAAATTCGCCGGGGGTGGGTTCCGGTGAGAAATCGCAGTTCCCTTTGGTTTTGGTGGATTTTGCCGGCCGTCGCGCTCGCGCTGGCGTCGTGCAAGCCGGACACCAAAGCCCAGGCGCCCGAGGTGCGCCCTGTGCGGACGGTCACCGCCAGCCGGGGCGAGGCCAGCGAAACCGTGGTGCTAACCGGGCACGTCCAGGCCGAAGACGAGCCGGCGCTCGCCTTTCGTATCGCCGGGCGGCTTATCGAGAGACCGGTCAATATCGGCGAGCGGGTCAAGGCGGGACAAGTGCTCGCCAAGCTCGACCCTGAGAATGAGCTCAACGAACTGCGCTCGGCGGAATCCGCCCTTGCGGCCGCACAAGGACAATTGACCTACGCGCGCGGCACCTTCGAACGGCAGCGACAGTTGCTGGCTAACGGACATACACCTCGAGCCCGCTTCGATCAGGCCCAGAACGCATTGCAAAGCGCGCAGTCCCAGGTCGACAACGCGCAAGCTCAGTTGCAGATCGCGCGCGACCGCGTCGGCTGGACCACCTTGACGGCGGATGCGACCGGGACGGTCACTGCCCGAGGCGCCGAACCGGGCGAGGTCGTGCAGGCCGGACAGATGATCGTTCGACTCGCCCGTCAGGGCGGGCGCGATGCCGTTTTCGACGTGCCGGCCCAATTACTCAGGTCAGCGCCAAGCGACGCCCCGATCACGGTGCGTCTGACCGACGATCCCAGCGTGACGGCGACCGGGCGAGTGCGGGAAGTCGGGGCGCGGGCCGACCCTGTCACCCGGACCTTCGAGGTCAAAGTTGGATTGAACGAGCCGCCGGAGGCGATGCGGCTCGGCGCAACCGTTACCGGAACCGTCAATCTGCCATCCGAACCGGTCATCGCCATCCCCGCCACAGCCCTGACCGAACTCAATCGGCAACCCGCTGTCTGGATCGTCGACCCGAAAGCCCTAACGGTGTCTCTGCGTAACGTGGAATTGCTGCGCCACGACCCGGGCACGGTCGTAATTGCCGATGGCCTCGACACCGGCGATATTGTCGTGACGGCAGGAATCCAGGCGCTTCATCCCGGCCAGAAAGTGCGACTGCTCGGATCGTCCTCTTAGATGCAGTTCAATCTTTCGAAGGGGCACGAGGGTCACGACGTCGCGAGCCGCCAGATGCGCTCCTTTGGCGGGATGGTCTCCTTCACCGTGCGCGGCGGCGAGCCTCGCGCCCTCGAGGTCGCGGCGTCGACCTCGATCTTCGCCCTCGCCGAATCGCTGGGGGCGGTCGAGTCGCTCATCGAGCACCCCGGACGCATGACCCACGCGTCGGTCGCCGGATCGGCCCTCTCCGTGGACCCGGCACTGCTCCGCCTCTCGGTCGGTCTAGAGGACGCCGACGATCTCGTCGCCGACCTGACCCGGGCGCTCGACCAGACCGCCGACTAGCAACACCTGCGAGCGCGCCAGAACCCATCTGAGCAGGGAACGAAAACCCTAGTTGAATCGTCGACTTTATCCGGTTAATCTTGCTCGACCCGGCGCCCGTACGGCTACACCGTGAAATCGGGGGCGTGTCAGGACGTCCCCCTTACCAAGGAGTGCACATGCCCGACTGGGGCTTCGAAACCCGCCAGGTTCACGCCGGCGCCTCGCCCGACCCGACGACCGGCGCCCGAGCGGTCCCGATCTACCAGACCACGAGCTACACGTTCCGCGACACCGCGCACGCCGCCGCGCTCTTCGGCCTGGAGGAGCTCGGCAACATCTACACGCGGATCATGAACCCGACGCAGGCGGTCTTCGAGGAGCGCATCGCCTCGCTCGAGGGAGGGGTGGCGGCGCTGGCGACCGCGAGCGGCCAGGCTGCGGAGACGGTCACCCTCTTGAACCTGGCCGAGAACGGGGGCCACGTGGTCTCCTCGGCCTCGCTCTACGGCGGGACCTACAACCTCTTGCACTACACGCTGCCCAAGCTGGGTATCGAGGTCACCTTCATCGACGAGCCGGACGACCTCGACCAGTGGCAACGCGCCGTGCGGGACAACACCAAGGCCTTCTTCGCCGAGACGGTCGGCAACCCCAAGGGCGACGTGCTCGACTTTGAGGGGGTCTCCGGCGTGGCCCACGCCCACGGCATCCCGCTCGTGATCGACAACACGGTGGCGACTCCCTACCTGGCCCGCCCCCTGAGCTATGGCGCGGACATCGTGGTGCACTCGGCCACCAAGTTCATCGGCGGCCATGGCACGTCCATCGGCGGGGTGATCGTCGACGGCGGGAAATTCGCCTACGAGGCCAGCGGGAGGTTTCCCAACTTCATCGAGCCCGACCCGAGCTACCACGGGCTCGTCTTCTCGCAGCTGCCCGAGCCGCTGTTTCCCGCACGCTTCGTGCTCAAGGCGCGGTTGCAGTACCTGCGCGACACGGGGCCGGCCATCGCACCGTTGAATTCCTTCCTCTTCCTCCAGGGACTCGAGACGTTGAGCCTCCGCATGGAGCGGCACGTGGAAAACGCGACCAGGGTGGCGCAATGGCTCGAGCGGCGGGACGAGGTCAGCTGGGTCGCCTACCCCGGCCTCGAGTCCAGCCCGTGGCACGAGCGGCAGCAGCGGTACCTCCCCAAGGGCGGGGGCGCCATCCTGGCCTTCGGCATCGAGGGCGGCATCGAGGCCGGACGGCGCTTCATCGAGGGACTCGAGCTGTTCAGCCACCTGGCCAACGTGGGAGACGTCCGGAGCCTGGCCATCCATCCCGCGTCGACCACGCACTCCCAGCTCAACGAGGCGGAGCAGCTGACCACCGGCGTCACCCCGGACCTGGTGCGCCTGAGCGTCGGCACCGAGACGATCGACGACATCCTGGCCGACCTCGAGGCCGGGTTCCGGGCGGCCAAGGGCGCTTGACTCCGCCAGACGCTCCCGGGTACTGGCGTCCGGGGGACGAACCGGGCCGGCGCCAGTTCGCCCGGGTGGCGGGCGAGGGGATGGCGCTCGAGGCCGGCGGGTGGCTGCCGTTCGTGGACGTCGCGTTCGAGACCTGGGGCGCACTCGACGAACGTCGCTCCAATGCGGTGCTCGTCCTGCACGCCCTCACCGGAGACTCCCACGCGGCCGGTCCGGCCGGCGCGGGGCACCCCACGGCCGGCTGGTGGGACCCGCTCATCGGACCGGGAGCGGCCGTCGACACCGACCGCTTCTTCGTCGTCTGCCCCAACGTGCTCGGCGGGTGCCAGGGAACCACCGGACCCTCGTCGCTCGCCCCCGACGGCGCGGCCTACGGATCCCGTTTCCCGATCCTCACGATACGCGACCAGGTGGCGGCGGAGGTCGGGCTGGCCGACCAGCTCGGCATCGACCGCTGGGCGGCGGTGGTCGGCGGGTCCATGGGCGGCATGCGGGTGCTCGAGTGGCTGGTCGGCCAACCCGAGCGGGTCCGGCGAGCCGTGGTCCTCGCGGTGGGAGCCTCCTCGACCGCCGAGCAGATCGCACTGTCCTCGTTGCAGGTGCGGGCGATCCGCGGCGATCCGGACTATCTCGGAGGCGACTACTACTCGGCCGGCACGGGGCAGGGGCCGAGGCGCGGCATGGCCGTCGCTCGCGGCATGGGGCAGGTCAGCTACCGGTCCCGGGCCGAGCTGGCGGCTCGGTTCGGACGCGCTCCCCAGGGAGAGGAGGACCCGCTCAAGGGCGGTCGGTACGCCGTCGAGTCCTACCTCGAGCACCACGGGGACAAGCTGCTGTCCCGGTTCGACCCCAACTCCTACGTCGTGCTGAGCGAGGCGATGAACCACCACGACATCGGACGGGGACGGGGCGGGGTCGAAAGAGCGCTGGTTCGGGTGCGCGCCGAGGTGAGCGTGGCCGGACTGTCCTCGGACCGGCTGTACCCGCTCGAGCTCCAGGAGGAGATCGCCGCGCTCCTGCCCGATCCCGCCCAGGTCGTCGCCATCGAGTCGCCCGTCGGCCACGACGGGTTTCTGGTCGAGACGGACGCCGTGGGCGAAGTCGTGCGCAGGGCGCTGCGGTACTAGTTGCGGGACCAGGGACCCGCCGGGCGCTCGGCGAGCAGCCGTTCGAGCCCCGCCACCGTCAGTCGGACGACGAGATCGAACCCCTCGTCACGGAACCCGTCGAAGCGAGGAACGAGCCTCGCCGTGCGGGCGGCGTCCTCCTCGTCGAGGCGCGCCAGGCTGGCCGAGAGACGATCGGGGCGCAGGTGACCCTGTCCCGCCGCGTGGATCATGGCCTGGCCCATGGTGTTGGTCGCGACCCAGTAGACGGCTTCGGCGAGGACGCCCTCGTCGCGTACCCCCGCACGCTCGAAGAGGCGGACGAGGTAGGCGAAGTCGCCGAGCCACTCGGCTGATTCTCCCCCCGCGAGCAGCTGGACGATCTGCGGCACCCGGCGGGCCTGGCGGTAGACCGCCACCATCCACAACCCCACCTCCACCTGCCACGGGGTACCCTCGTCGACCTCGGGCCGGGTACCGGCGAACAACCGGCGGGCCACGGCGGCGACGAGATCGTCGCGGTCCCGGAAATGGCGGTAGAGCGACATCGGCTTCGCGCCGACGGCGTCCGCGGCGCGGGCGACGGTCAAGGGGGTCGAAGGGTCCCGCAACAGCATCTCCGCCACGGCCTCGACGATCTGCTCGCGAGACAGGCGCGCCGGCCGCCCGCGGCGCGGAGGGGCCGCCGCCGGCGGCTGGTCTCGTCCCGGTCCCATTGCTTTTGAGTATGCCATACGCTAAAGTCCCGGACGACGCAGCGCCTACGAGGTCGAGGCCACGCAGGTTGGTCTGCGTGGTCTTGGGAATGGGGGTGGCAAATGCCCGAGCACCTGATCCTCGTGTCGGCCGACGGTCACGCCGGACCGCCGATCGCCGAGTACCGGCCGTACGTCGACGCCGAGCTGCTCGACGAGTTCGACCGCTTCGTGCCGGCGCGAGAGGCGTGGCGCAACGAGCGGAACCGCACGATGGGCCTCGCCGAGGGCGACGAGCTGGTCCACGCCCTCTTCGGCGAGGACATGGTGGCCCTCTACGCGAGCCAGGAGGCGGTCTCGAGCGGAGGAACCTCGGGTGTCTTCGACTCCGACCGGCGCAACGCGGAGCTCGAGTCGGAGGGGATCGTCGCCGAGGTCCTCTTCGCGGACTTCCAGAACAGCAACGAGCCGCCGTGGGGGGCGGCCTTCCCGTTCCCCGACACCAACCGGAGGCTCCGCCAGGCCGGGGCTCGGGCCTTCAATCGGTGGTTGGCGGGGTTCTGCGCCGAGCTGCCGGGCCGGCGAGCGGGGGTGGCCATCGTCCAGCCACACGACACCGACGCCGCCGTGCACGACGTCCACTGGGTGAGGCAGGCCGGGCTGGCCAGCGTCATGCTCCCGACGGGCGACTACGAGCTGCCCTCCTACCACGATCGCCGGTACGACCCGTTGTGGGCGGCGTGCGTGGACACCGGCCTACCGGTCACCTTCCACTCCGGGGGCACCCCCTGGGAAGGCTACGGCCCGAACGCCATGTGGGTGACCAAGGTCGAATTCATGTGGTTCGCCCGCCGGCCACTCTGGCAGCTGATCTTCGGCGGCGTCTTCGAACGGTACCCGGACCTGCGCGTGGCCTTCACCGAGCAGGGCTCCGACTGGATCCCGACGATGCTCCAGCAGCTCGACGAGCAGTACTCGTCGCCGTTCGAGCGCGGCATCACCGACCACCTCGGGAAGTCGCCGACCGAGTACTGGCGGTCCAACTGCTACGTGGGGGCCTCGTTCATGAGCCGGGCCGAATGCGACGTTCGCGACCAGATCGGGGTCGACCGGATCATGTGGGGAGCGGACTTCCCGCACATCGAGGGCACCTGGCCGCACTCGCAGTTCGCGCTCCGAGACGCCCTCAACGGGTGCAGCGCCGACGAGGTCCGCCGGATGTGCAGCACGAACGCCGCCGGCCTGTACGGCTTCGACCTCGACGCCCTCGCACCGGTGGCGGAACGGGTGTCCCCGTTGCTCGACGACGTGTTGAGCCCGGCATCACCCGCACCGGCCACCTACGATGCCGTCGACTACGCGCTGGGCAAGGTGAGCGGCAAGGAGTCGGGGCGCCGCCTCATGCAGACGATGCTGCCCAGCTGATCACGAGGCGCTGGAGGAGAGATGAGAGGGCTCAACGGAAAGGTCGCGGTCGTCGCCGGAGGTGCGGGCGGCATCGGATCGGCCACCTGCAGGCGGCTGGCCGAGGAGGGAGCGACCGTCGTGCTCGGGGACCTCAACGGCTCGGCCGCCGAGGCCGTCGCGGAAGAGATCGTCGAGCAGGGAGGCCGGGCCGCGGCGCGGACGACCGACACGAGCGACGACACCTCGGTGACCGAGCTCGTGAGCTTCGCGGTCGCCGAGTACGGCGGCATCGACCTGTTGCACGCGAACGCGGCCGACCTGTCCCCGGACAACATCGGGCGCGACAGCAACGTCGTCGACGTTCCGCTGGAGGTCTTCGACCGGACGATGGAGGTCAACATGCGCGGCTACCTCCTCTGCGCGCGGCACGCCGTCCCCGAGCTGCTGCGGCGCGGCGGCGGGGCCCTCGTGTTGACGAGCTCGGTCGCCTCCTTCGTCGGCGAGCCAGAACGACCGTCGTACGCCATGGCCAAGAGCGCCATCAACGCCCTCGTCCGTCACATCGCCTCCCGCTGGGGCAAGCAGGGGATCCGCGCCAACGCCGTCGCCCCAGGGCTCGTGCTGACGGCGCCCGTGCGGGCATCCATCGCGCCGGAATTCCGCGACCACGCCCTCGGCATGACGCGCAGCGCCCGCCTGGGTGAGCCCGAGGACATCGCCGCGATGGTCGCCTACCTCGGATCGGACGACGGGGAGTGGATCAACGGCCAGGTGATCAGCGTCGACGGGGGGACGGTGTACCGGTAACCCCCGGAGGGGCACGGGACCGCCCGCCCCCCCTACTGTGGTGGGTGAGGGAGCAGGAGCGGGAGTACGGGTGGCGCAGACGGAGAATGTCACGGTCCTGTTCACGGGGCTTGTGGAGCAGGTTGACCCGGCGCCCACACCCACGCCCGAGACCGCCGACTCGATGCGCCGGGCACTCTTCTCGGAGCTGCGCCGGGCGGTCGCGTCCTCGGGAGGCACGGAGGTAAAGAACCTCGGAGACGGCATCATGGTCGTCTTCCGCAGCAGCTCCACCGCGTTGTCGTGCGCAGTGGCGATGCAGCAGGGCGTCGATCGACGCAATCGGCGGGAGGGCGTCGCTTCGGGCCTGCGCGTGGGACTGAGCACCGGCGAGGCCACGCGCGAGGGCGACGACTACTTTGGCGACCCGATCATCGAGGCCGCTCGACTCTGCGCCAGGGCCGAGGGTGGCCAGATCCTCACCACCGAGTTCGTGAAGATGATGGCGGGGCGACGCATCGCCCACGCGCTCCGGGCTCTCGGGGAGATGGAGCTGAAGGGTCTGCCCGAACCTCTCGAGGTCCTGGAGGTCGGTTGGGATCCGCTCGTCGAGGACGACGTGGCGACGGCCCTCGTCCCACTGCCGGCGCGCCTGGCGATACCTCCCTCGGTCGGCCTCATCGGTCGAGAGACCCAGGCCCACATGCTGTCCAACTCCCTCAAACGGGTGACCGCGGGAGACGGTCGGGAGGTCGTCTTGATCTCCGGGGACCCCGGAGTGGGGAAGACCGCGCTCGCCGCGCACGCGGCGCGTCTGGCCTTCGACGCCGGTGCCTGCGTCCTGCTCGGCCGCTGCGACGAGGACCTGACCGTTCCCTACGGCCCGTTCGTGGAGGCCCTCCATCACTACGTCAAGTCCGCACCCGACGAGGCCCTCGCCTCCCACGTCCGAGACCACGGGGCGGAGCTGGCCCGGATCGTGCCCTCACTCGGCCAGCGGCTGGGAGAGCTGCCCGACCTGCAGAGCTCCGATCCCAACACGGAGCGCTACCTGCTCTTCGAGCGCGGTGCTCGGCATGCTGGAGCAGATCTCGAGGGGCCAACCGCTCGTCCTCGTGCTGGACGACCTGCATTGGGCGGACAAGCCGAGCGTGCAGCTGCTCCGCCACATCGTGACGAGCGACCGGGGGGATCGCGTCCTCGTGGTGGGCACCTACCGCCGATCGGACCTCTCCGAGGCGCACCCCCTCACCTCCGCGTTGGTGACGCTCCGGAGGGAGCACGGGGTGGGCGAGATCGACCTGATCGGGCTCGACGACAACGGCGTCGTCGCCTACGTCGAGGCGGCAGCCGGCCACGACCTCCGGGAGCCGGGCCTCGAGCTCGCGCACGCGCTGTACCGGGAGACCGACGGCAACCCGTACTTCGTCGGCGAGGTCCTCCGCCACCTGTACGAGACCGGGGCCATCGCCTTCGAGGGCGAGACGGGCCGATGGGCACCCCAGGGCGGCTTCGAGAGCATGGCGCTGCCCGAGAGCGTCCGGCAGGTCATCGGGTCGAGGGTGGCGCGGCTCGGGGAGGACACGAGGAAGGTCCTGTCGTTTGCCTCGGTGATCGGACGGGAGTTCGACCTCGACCTGCTCGCCGCGGTCACGGAGCGCTCGGAGGACGAGCTGCTGGACATCCTCGACGACGCCGCCTCGAGCGCCCTCCTGCGGGAGATGCCCGAGTTGCCGGGGCGCTACACGTTTCCCCACGCGCTCATCCAGCACACGCTGTACCAGGACCTCGGCGTCACGCGCCGGGCGCGGGTGCACCGCCACATCGCCGAGGCGATCGAGGCCGGATGCGGGCGCGGTCCCGCCGGCCGAGTGGTGGAGCTCGCCCATCACTGGTCCAACGCGACCCGGCCGATCGAGATGACGAAGGCCATCTCCTACGGCTACCAGGCGGGGCTCGCCGCGCTCGAGGCGTTGGCACCGGACGAGGCCCTGCGCCACTTCTCCCAGGCCTGGGGCTTCTTCCAGGACGACTCCAACCAGGACCCCCTGCTCGGCGTCGACCTGTTGATCGGGTTGGCCACCGCCCAGCGTCAAGCCGGGATCCCGTCCTACCGGGAGACCTTCCTCGACGCCGCCCACCGCGCCCAGGGCCTCGGCGACACCGACCGGCTGGTGGCCGCGGCGCTCGGCAACAACCGGGGGGTGGTGAGCTCATCGCGGGGAGTGGACGCCGAACGCATCTCCATCCTGGAGGCCGCCCTCCTGGCGCTTCCCGAGGGGGACAGCAAGGAGCGGACCCTGCTCCTCGGCACATTGTGCGCCGAGCTGACCCTCGGCAGTCCCCTGAGCCGTCGCATCGAGCTCGCCGACCAAGCCCAGGCCATGGCGCGCCGGCTGGGCGACGACGAAACCTCCGTCGTGGTGGCCTGTCTCGTCCACGCGCCCCTCTCGGTGCCCTGGCTGCACGAGCGCCGCCTGCACGACTCCACCGAGGCGTTGCAGCTCGCCGAGTCCCTCGGGGACCCGGGGCTGTTGTTCCGCGCTCTCACCATCCGGCGAGCCACGGCGCTCAAGGACGGCGACTTCGAGCTCGGCGCGCGCTACCTCGAGCGGGCCCGGGAGCTGAGCGAGCGCCTCAAGGAGCCCGCCTTCCTCTGGCTCAACGCGGTGCAAGAGGCGACCGAGGCCCTGATGCTGGGCGATCCCGAGGAGGCCGAGACTCGCGCCGAGCGGGCCCTGCGGATCGGAATGGACACCGGCCAGCCCGATGCGCTGGCCTTCTACGGCGGCCAGCTCGCCGTCGCAAGACTGCAGCAGGGCCGCCTGGTGGAGCTCGTACCCCTGCTCGACCAGGTGATCCGGGACAACCCCGATAGCCAGGTCTTCTCAGCCGTGCGCACGATCGCCTTTCTCGATACCGGCGACCGGGACCAGGCCGCCGAGCGTCTCGAGATCGCCGCCAGGGACAACTTCGCCTCCGTGCCTCACGACGCGAACTGGTTCGACACCCTCTTCGCCTATGCCTACGTCACGATCGAGCTGCAGGCAGTGACGGTCGCGGCGAAGCTGTTCGACCTGCTGGCTCCGTACGGCGACCAGGTCGTGAACGAGCATCCGACCTGCAACAACGGTCCCATCGCCAACCCGCTCGGCAGCCTCGCCACCGTGCTTGGGCGCTTCGACGAAGCCGAGTCGTACCTGGCGGAGGGCACCCGACTGACGGTTCGCGGGCACCTCAAGTACGCAGAGGCGCGCGCCGAGCTCGGATGGGGTCGGATGCTGGTGGCCCGGAGACGACCGGGCGACCTCGAAGCGGCCAGGGAGCATCTCGCCCGGGCCAAGCGCCTGTCGACCGAGCGAGGCTACGACATGGTGGTCCGGAAGGTCGAGGAAGAGGTCGCCCGGCTGCCCGGGTCCTAAAGGTCGACAGCTTCCTCCGGCCCCCCTACTGTTGCCACCACCCAAGAGGGGTTGGGGAACGGGATGGCCCAGACCGAGAACGTCACAATTCTTTTCACCGACCTCGTCGGATCGACGGAGCTCGCCTCGTCGCTCGTGCCCGAGGCGGCGGACTCGTTGCGACGGGCACACTTCTCCGCGCTGCGCAAGGCGGTCGCCGCAACCGGAGGCACCGAGGTCAAGAACCTGGGCGACGGGATCATGGTGGTCTTCCCGAGCGGCTCGGCGGCCCTCGCGTGCGCGGTGGCCATGCAACAAGCCGTCGACCGGGAGAACCGCACCGGCGACCACTCCCTCGGACTCCGGGTCGGGCTCAGCACCGGCGAGGCCAGCCGAGAGGGCGACGACTACTTTGGCGACCCGGTAGTCGAATCGGCACGGCTGTGCGCCGAGGCCCGGGGCGGCCAGATCCTCACGACAGAATTCGTCAGGATGATGGCCGGGCGGCGGATCGCCCACACCCTCCACTCGCTGGGCGAGATGCAGCTGAAGGGTCTGGCCGAGCCGATCGAGGTCCTCGAGGTCTCCTGGGACCCCCTCCCTGACGCCGAGGCCGAAACCGGCACGAGCCAGATCCCCCTCCCGACGCGCCTGGCGATCGCACCCGCCGTCGGCATGATCGGACGGCAGCGAGAGCTCGACCACCTGGCTCACGCCCTCAAGAGCGCGGCGGCGGGTGACGGTCGCGGGGTCGTCTTGATCTCGGGGGATCCCGGCGTCGGCAAGACCGCGCTGGCCGCCCATGCGGCACGCCTCGCCCACGAAGCGGGAGCCTGCGTCCTGCTCGGGCGCTGCGACGAGGACCTGGCCGTGCCGTACGGCCCGTTTGCCGAGGCCCTGCACCACTACGTCGCGTCCGCCCCCGACGAGGTCCTCGCTTCCCACGTCCAGACCTACGGCGCGGAACTGGCCCGGATGGTCCCGGCCCTCGGCAAGCGGTTGGGCGAGCTGCCCGTCCGACAGAGCTCGGACCCGGACACCGAGCGCTACCTGCTGCTGGGCGCCGCCGTGGGTCTCCTGAGCCAGGTGGCCCAATCCCAGGTCGTCGTCCTCGTGCTCGACGACCTGCAGTGGGCGGACAAGGGAAGCCTCCAGCTCCTCCGCCTCCTCGTGACGAGCGACGACGCCATCCGGCTTCTCGTCATCGGCACCTACCGCCGCTCGGAGCTCACCGACGCCCACCCGCTCACCTCCGCCCTGGTCACCCTGCGGAGGGAGCCCAGGGTGAGCGAGATCGACCTCACCGGTCTCGACGACGCCGGTGTGGTCGCCTTCCTCGAGGCCGCCGCGGGCCACGAGCTCGCCGAGCCCGGTCACGAGCTCGCGCTCGCCCTCTACCGGGAGACGGAAGGCAATCCCTACTTCGTCGGCGAGGTCCTGGCCCACCTCTACGAGACCGGCGTCATCTTTCGGACCGAGTCCGGCCGCTGGCAGGCTCGAGAGGACCTCGAGCGGTGGACCCTGCCCGAGAGCGTGGTGCAGGTCGTGGCGTCCCGTGTGGCCCGGCTGGGGGAGGGCGCGAGGAGAGCCCTGTCGCTTGCATCGGTCATCGGACGGGAGTTCGACCTCGACCTGCTGGCCGCGGTCAGCGACCGCTCCGAGGACGAGCTGCTCGACATCCTCGACGGGGCGAGCTCTGCCGCGCTCGTCCGGGAGGTGCACGAGCGCGCCGGGTGCTACACCTTCTCCCACGCACTGGTGCAGCACACGCTGTACCAGGAGCTCGGGGCGACCCGTCGAGCGCGGGTCCACCGCAGCGTCGCCGAGGCCATCGAGGCCGCCTGCCGCGGGGTGCCGGGCCGGCGTGTGGCCGAGCTGGCCTACCACTGGTCCAATGCCACCCGCCCCGTCGAGCTGGCCAAGGCCGTCTCCTACGGGCTGCAGGCGGGCACGGCGGCACTCGAGGCGCTGGCGCCCGACGAAGCAGTGCGCCATTTCTCCCAAGCGCTGGCGCTCCTCGAGGACGACACCGATCCGGACGCCAGCCTCCGGATGGACCTCCTCCTCGGCCTTGGCACCGCGCAGCGGCAGGCCGGCTCCTCGGACTACCGGGAGACCTTCCTCGACGCCGCCCGCCGTGCGAGAGAGCTCTCCGACACCGACCGGCTGGTATCGGCCGCGCTCGGTAACAACCGGGGCCTCGTCAGCTCGGCTCTCGAGATCGACACGGAGAGGATCTCCGTCCTCGAAGCGGCGCTCGCCGCGCTCCCGGCTTCGGACAGCCGCGAACGCGCCCTTCTCCTCGCCACCCTCTGCACCGAGCTGACGTTCGGCAGCTCGTTGGACCGTCGCGTCGAGCTGGCAGACGAGGCGCTCTCCATGGCAAGGAGGCTCGGGCACGCCGAGACCACCGTCGTCGTCGCAGATCTGGTGCAAACACCACTTTCGGTTCCCCGGATGCACCAACAGCGCCTGGGGATCTCCATCGAGGTGCTGGAGCTCGCGGAGTCGCTGGCCGATCCCGGCTTGCTCCTGCGCGCCCTCACCGTCCGGCGGAAGACCGCCATCCAGGGAGGCGACTTCGAGCTCGCCGCAAGTTGCCTGGGACGCGCGAGGCGGCTGACCGAGCGGCTACGAGAGCCCACCTACCTCTGGATCCACGCGGTCAACGAGGCGACCGAGGCCCTGATGGTCGGGGAGCCCGACCGTGCGGACGGCCTCGCCGAGCGGGCGCTCCGCATCGGGATGGACACGGGCCAGCCCGATGCCATCCCCTTCTATGGAGGCCAACTGGCGAGCATTCGGCTCCAACAGGGTCGGTTGGGCGAGCTGGTTCCGCTCATCGAACGGTCGCTCGAGGAGCACCCGGACACTCCCGCGTACCGGGCGATCCTCGTCATGGCGATTCTCGAGGAAGGCGACGAGACCCGGGCCCGGGCGCTCCTCGAGGAAGCCGCAGGCGACCAGTTCGCCTCGGTCCCGGAGGACGCCACGTGGGTCGACACGATGGGGCCCTATGCCTACGCCGCCATCGAGCTGCGCGACGTGCGGGCCGCCCAGGTGCTCCTCGACCTGCTTGCGCCCTACGGCGGCCAGGTCGCGAACGAGCAACCGACCACCAGCAGCGGGCCGATCGCCAACCCACTGGGCGGGCTCGCGACGGTGCTCGGGCGTCACGACGAGGCCGAGTCCTACCTCACCTATGCCGCACAGCTCTGTGCGCGAGGAGACCTGCGCTTTGCCGAGGCGCGGGGACATCTTGCGTTCGGTCGGATGTACAAGGCTCGCGGTCGGCAGGGCGACGTCGAACGGGCACGCGAGCATCTCGCGCTCGGCGCGCCACCAATCCGTCGAGCGTGGCTACGCGAGACAGGCGCTGTTGGCGGAGGCCGAGCTTGCCGGCTTGCCGGATCGCTGAGCGCCGACCGCTCCGGCTTGCGCCTCGTGCGGGGCCACCACCGCCTCGACGTCGGACTTCGACCCTGCGACCAGCACGTATTCGAGGTTCCTCAGGCGGGTCACCTCGCCGACCCGCTGCCCGCTCGGGTTGTAGATGCCGATCTGCGCCCCCACGTAGCGCTTGGAGTCGAACGCCAGCGCGTGCACGTGGCCACGCACGGAGCACCACGCCGCGAGCTGATCGAGAGAGACCCAGGACTCGTCGTTGTACGACAGCACCAGCACGCGGGCCCGCACCTGGCGGATGGCCTCCCGCAGGGCCTCGGGCATCTCTCGCCTGCGATTGAACGCGCTCTTGTTGGACGCGTCGCGCGAGTCGACCCGCTTGCACGCCTTCCCGTAGTGGTCGGGGTCGTCCCAGGCCACCAGCGTCTCCCAGATGTGGTAGTTGGTGAAGTAGCGGTGCTGGTTGTAGGGAGGGTCGAGGTAGGCCAGGTCGAACTCGCCCAGCGTCTCGACCACTTCGGTCGCATCAGCCCGGACGGCCCGCCCGGGACCCGCCAAGAGCTCGGGCGCACGAAGCTCCAGGCGGTTGTAGGAGCGGGGAGCCCAGCGTTTCACGTAGGCCATCTGCAGTCCCGTCGTCGAGTCGACGCGATCCGCGGCGTCGATGAGGCTGGTGAGCAGGATGGGATAGAGGTCGCTTCCTCCGAAGTCCGACTCGATCCGATCCCGGATGGCATCCACCCTCTCGCCGTTGAAGGGCTGGAAGAACCGGGACCGGACGCAGAACGTCTCGGTGAAGTACCCCGCCTTCCCGGGTAGGGCGTTGAGGTACTCGAGCGCTTCGCGCAGGTCGTCCTTTTCGACCGCGCTCCCATCCGTCTGGATGTGGCATCTCGCGAAGACCTCGGAGTATCGGGCCGTGTCGACGGCCGTGACGGAAGCGCCACGCCGCTTGAACTCCTGAGCCACCCGGGTGGTACCGGTGAAGAGATCGAGCGCGGTCGAGGCGCCGCTGGAGGCCAGCATCTCTCCGAGGACGGGCACGAGCCTTCTCTTTGATCCGATGTACTTGATCACCGGCGGACGCGAGCCCTCCCTTGGTTGCGGCACCGATGCTAGCGGCCGGTCGGCACGCGTTTCGGGACGGTCGGCGTGCGCTCCGGTCGGCATCGTCAGGCCGAGCGGCCCGATCCCACGTCGAAGATGGGCCAACCGATCTCGGTGACCCACCGCGCCTCGTCGGAGGTCTCCCGCCTGCCCACCACGTAGTACTCGCGGATGGGACCCTCGACCGCGATGGCGTGCTCGGCCACGTAGGTCGCAAGGGAGCCGTACGAACGGTCGATGTCGCGGTGGTTGCCGGCATGGGTGGTGATCGCCATCTCGATGCCGGGCACGACCAACTGCTCGACACGACCGGAGGCACGGACGGCCCCGGTCGCGGGCACGAAGACGGTGCACTCGCCCCGCTCGTGCGCGAAGAGCTCGGTCGCGTAGATCCCACCACTGGCCCCGGCCGGGCGGAGCCCCTGGGCGCCCAGCACGGCGTGAATCTCGCCGAACGCTCCCTGGAACCACGAGGAGATGTCCTCGAGGTCGACGACGTCGTGGACGGCCGCCGTCTCGGTGGCCCCGATCCTGCGGTGCTCGAAGGCCTCGGTCGTCGGCTCCTCCTGGGGCTCGAGGAGATCGCGCAGAGAGGCGGTCGCCTCCTGCGTCCTCGCGAGTGCGTCCTCGAGCCGACAGAGGTGGACGGAGATCAGATCGTTGCGCCTCCCGACCTCCTTCGTGTGGATCACCGCACCCACCTCGTCGACCGGCATGTCGAGAGCGCGGAGCCGCTTGATGACCTGCGCGCTGGCGATCTGATCGGGGGTGTAGCGCCGGTGGCCCGTCGCCGCGTCGACCTCGGCGGGCTCGAGGAGCCCGACCCGGTGGTAGTAGCGCAAGGCCTTGATGCTCAGATGCGTCGCCCTCGAGAAGTCGCCGATCGGAAGCGATGGTCGCATCCCACCAGTATCGGACCTCCCCCAGGGGGAGGTTCAAGCCCAGAAGGCGGGGTTGACTCTCCCCCAACGGGACCGGAGACGGTGTGGGGGGAGATTCCCAGCGCCTACGAGGAGGAACAGACCAGATGCCTACCGAGCACACCGCCGCCGAGCGACCCACCACCGCCGGGCGACCCGAGACCGCCACGCTGCCCGACGTCGTGGCCGAGCACATCTCGGCCGTCAACGGCTTCGACGTCGACCGGATCATGGCGACGTTCGCCGCCGATGCCTACGTCAACGACAACCGCCGCGAGATCACCGGCGCCGACGCGATCCGGCGGTTCGTGGACAAGGAGCTCGTCGGCGATCACGTCACGATGGACGTGCTCGAGGTCGTCGACCACTACGGCGACGTCATCGTGCGGGCCAAGTACGACGGGACGTACGACAAGACCAACCTCCCCGAGGATTTGGTCCTGTCGAACTACTTCAGCGTCCGGGACGGCAAGATCGTGAGCCTCGTCATCGTCTTCAACCAACCCTCGCCCTACTGAGGCCCACTCCCGCCAGGAGGGAGGCGGCCGGGCGATCCTGAGCGCGATCATGATGGCGGCCCCGTCTGCCCGTCCCCGTCTGCCCGTCCCCGTCTGCCCGTCCCCGTCTGCCCGGCAGCGGCAGTGGCAGCGGCAGCGAGAACGGCGACGGGACATCACCGGCAAGCGACAGGAGCGCCGTCATGGACATGAGGCTCGAAGTGGTGGTAGTGCCCGTCTCCGACGTGGATCGAGCCCGGGACTTCTACAAGATGCTGGGATGGAGGCTCGATGCCGACATCGCCGGCGAGGACGGTTTCCGCGTGGTGCAGATGACCCCTCCGGGGTCGGCATGCTCCATCATCCTCGGCAGCGGGGTCACCTCGGCCGCACCCGGCTCGGCGGACGGCCTGCAACTGGTGGTCGACGACATCGAGGCGGCCCGGGCCGGCCTGGTCGGGCATGGCGTCGAGGTGAGCGACGTGTTCCACGATGCCGGCGGGGTCTTCCACCACGCAGGGGAGGCCGCACGGGTCCTCGGCCCCGCTCCGGAGCGCGCGAGCTACGGCTCCTTCGTCTCGTTCCGCGACCCGGACGGCAACGGCTGGTTCGTCCAGGAGATCACGACACGCCTCCCCGGGCGATGAGCGCCCCCGACGCCGACCCCGCCGGCGAGCTGGTCGCTCAGGCGGCGGTCGTGGTCGGGGGCAGCTCCGCCATCGGGCTCGAGACCCACCCGGCAAACCCCCGGGCCTCGGAGGTGATCCTCAGGAGGCGCGACCCCGGCCGGCTCCGACGGGCGGCGGAGGAGGTGGGAGCGCACGACGTCGCGGCATTCGACGCCACCGACGTAGACCGGGCCCAGCAGCTCCTCTCCGGCTGAGCCACCACGCCGCGGCGTCCCCACCGCTCGGGACGGCGCACGCCGGCGCAGCTATCGTCTAGCCGATGGCGGGCCGCAACCCCCATGCGGGGGAACCATTCGACGACGACGATCAGGCGATCGCCGCCGCCCTCGAGGACGTCAGCGTGCCGGCACTGATGTGCTCGCTCGTCCACATGACCGGGGATCCCTCCTGGATCCGAGGAGAGATCGGGCCACGGGTGGCGGTGTCCACGGAGTTTCAGGGTCGGATGCCCGACGACGAGCTCGCCGAGGTGCGTCGCCGGGCCGTGCCCGCGATCGCCGCGTATCGCGACGGGGGATGCGAGCCGCATACGCTCCCACGCGAGCTCCTGCGCGAGATGATGGAATTCCTCGGGCGAAAGCCCGTCGGCGGCACGCTCGAGGGCATGTTCATGGAGGACATGCAATTCGACGGCGCCGACGCCCTCGCCATCTCCTGGGGCCCGGAGGTGCCGGAGGAGTCCAAGGCGGCATCGCCCGTCGTCGTGATCGGCTGTGGGGAGTCGGGCATCCTCGCGGGCATCCGGCTCGCCCAGGCCGGGTTGCCGTTCACCATCGTCGACAAGAACGACGGGCCCGGCGGAACCTGGTGGGAGAACAGCTATCCCGGTGCCCGGGTAGACGTCGGCAGCCACCAGTACTGCTACTCCTTCGAGCCCGGCGACCACTGGAGCGAGTACTACTGCCAGCAGCCGGAGCTCCAGGAGTACTTCTCGAGCATCGTGACCAAGTACGGGCTCCAGCCCCACTGCCGTTTCGGGACGACGGTCGAGTCGGTCACGTGGGACGAGTCAACGGAGCGGTGGCAGGTTGCCGTGCGGGGACCGGACGGAGACGAGGAGGTCCTCGAGGCGCGCTTCGTGATCAGCGCCGTCGGTTCGCTCAACCTTCCCCGGCTTCCCGAGATCGCGGGGATGGACGACTTCGCCGGACCCTCGTTCCACTCTGCTCGCTGGCCGGCCGGGCTGGACATCACGGGCTCACGCTTCGCCCTCGTCGGCGCCGGGGCGAGCGGGTTCCAGATCGCACCGACGATCGCCGAGCGCGTCGGGCATCTGACAATCTTCCAGCGCACCGCTCAGTGGATCATCCCCAACATGATGTACCACGCGACCGTGCCGCCCGGCGACCGCTGGGCGCTGCGCCACCTGCCCTTCTATGCGAGATGGTTCCGGTTCCTCATGACGTTCCCGGGTATCGCCATCGGCACGGAGCAGTACCGGATCGACCCCGACCACCACGACGAGACGGGCCAGTCGGTCAATTCGACCAACGCCCAGCGGCGGGACCTCCTGGCGGCGTGGATGCAGTCGATCCTCGCCGATCGACCGGACCTGATCGAGAAGACGACGCCCGACTATCCGGCCATGGGCAAGCGCGTGCTGCAGGACAACGGGTCCTGGCTCCGATGCCTGGCCAAGCCACAGGTCGACTACGTGCGCACCGGCATCGACCGGATCGTGCCCGAGGGCGTCGTGACCGTGGACGGCGTTCTCCACGAGGCGGACATCATCTGCTACGCGACGGGGTTCCGGCACAACGAGTTTCTCGCCCCGATGGAGATGACCGGGCGCCACGGCGCCTCGTTGCGGGAGCAGTGGGCGGACGAGCCGACGGCCTACCTCGGCATCACGATTCCCAACTTCCCGAACCTGTTCTGCATGTACGGCCCGGGGACGAACCTGGCGCACGGCGCCAGCCTCTTCTACCACTCGGAGTACCAGGCGCACTACGCCATGGATGCGATCCACCGCGTCCTCGCATCGGGAGCGAGCACCATCGAGGTGCGCCAGGACGCCCACGACGAGTATGCCGAACAGCACCAGTCCGAGATCAGCCAGCTCGTGTGGGCACACCCCTCCATCACCCACAGCCACTACAAGAACCCCGAGGGCAAGGTGTTCACGCTGTCGCCGTGGCCGATCGACCGGTACTGGGACTGGACCCGGACCGTCGACCCCGACCACTACGTGATCGCCTAGGCACCAGAGGTCCCCCTTTGCTGCACCACGGCCTCCGACGGGCCGCGGCACGGCTACCCGACAGGGACTTCGTCCTTTCGGGGGACGAGAGATGGACGTTCGCCGCGGCCGACCGGAGCAGCAACGCCTTCGCCTCCTACCTGGCATCGGTCGGTGTCGAGGCCGGCCAGAGGGTCGCGGTGATGATGGCCAACCGGGTCGAGTTCGTCCTGGCGGTCAACGCGCTCAGCAGGCTGGGTGCGGCCGCCGTGCTGATGAGCCCCGCGTGGAAGGCCACGGAGGTCGCCCACGCCGTCGCCCTCACCGAGCCGGCATGGGGAGTGTGCGACCGTGCCGCCGGAGCGCTCGTCGGCGAGCACGTCGCCGTCACGGACGTGGACGACCCGAAGGTCACCCGCTCGCTGCTGCGCTCGGATGGCCGGCCGGTCGAGGTCTCGGCGGACGAGGAGACCGAGTCCGTCCTCGTCTTCAGCTCGGGCACGACCGGCCTGCCCAAGGCCGTCCGCCACACCCACCGGTCCATGTCCCATGCCACCAGCCACTGGGTCCGGTCGCTGGCCCTCGGGCACGAAGACCGCTTCCAGGTGGCCACTCCCCCGACCCATATCCTCGGCCTGCTCAACCTGCTCGCGGCGGCGGCGGCCGGAGCCTGCGTGCGCCTCCACCCGAGATTCGACCTCGACGAGGTCCTCCACCGGATCGAGGCGGAGCGCATGACGCTCGAGATGGCGGTGGCCCCGATCGCGCTGGCCATGGCCAACCACCCGCACCTGGAGGACTACGACCTCTCGTCGCTCCGCTACATCATGTGGGGAGCCACACCGGTCACGGAGGCGGTGGCCAACCGGGTCACCGAGCGCACCGGCGTGCGATGGCTGCCGGCATACGGGGCGAGCGAGCTCCCGGTGCTCGCCTGCAACCCCGCGGACCGCCCGGACGCCTGGCGGCTCGACTCGGCCGGCCTCCCTCCGGCCGGCGTCGAGCTGCGTGTTGCGGACGTCGATTCGGGCCGGATCCTGCCTTCCGGGGAGATCGGCGAGATCCAGGCCCTGAGTCCCTCCGCGATGGTCGGCTACCTTCCGGAGCCGGCGACGGCGGGCGCATTCGCCGGCGACTGGTACCGCACCGGCGACCTCGGCTGGCTCGAGCCCGATGGTTGGGTGCACCTCACCGACCGGGCAAAAGAGATGATCAAGGTCAGCGGCTTCCAAGTGGCCCCCGCGGAGGTGGAGGCGGTGCTGCTCGAGCATCCCGCGGTGGTCGACTGCGCCGTCTTCGGCATCCCCGACGAGCGGGCCGGGGAGGTGCCGGTGGCGGCGGTCCAGCTCGACAATGCCCATGCGGTCTCGGAAGGCGAGCTGCAGGAGCTCGTCGCAGGATCGCTCGCCACGTACAAGAGCCTCCGACACGTGATCGTGGTCGACCGAGTGCCGAGGCTCGCCTCGGGGAAGGCGCTCCGGCGCGCCTTGCGGGACGAGTGGGCGCCCCGGCTGGCCTCGACGACGTGGAGCGGCTGACCGTGCCCGCGCCGGGCAGCACTTCGGCGGCGACCGGCCCGGTCGATCTCGCCGATGACGATTATCGTCGAAGTCGAATTCGATTTCTTGGGAGGGGCGCATGAAGGTCACGGTCCACGATCCACTCCGCTTCGAGGTCCTCGGCACCGGCCTCGGGTTCACCGAGGGGCCCGTCATCGCCGACGACGGCGCCGTCTTCGTGGTCGACATCGACGGGGGAAAGGTCCTTCGCCTCGCCGACGGCGAGACGACGGTCGTGGCGACGCCCGGGGGCGGACCCAACGGCATGGCGCCCGAGACGCCCACGACGGCGATCGTCGCCAACAACGGCGGGTTCCTGTGGACCACCCTCGACGACGGGTCGCGCATGCCCGTGGACCTCGCCACCCACACCAACGAGCCGCCGGGCTTCTCCGGCGGATGGATCGAACGGATCGACCTGACCTCCGGAGCCGTCACCGTCCTGCACCGCCAGTGCAGCGGGCGAGTCCTCCGGGGCCCCAACGACCTCGTGTTCGACGAGGCCGGGGGCCTGTGGTTCACGGACCACGGAAAGGGCCGGCACGAGACGCTCGACCGCGGCGGGCTGTACTACATCCCGCCGGACGGCGCCACGGTGCGGGAGGTGGCCTTCCCGCTGCTCGCGCCGAACGGCGTCGGCTTGTCGCCCGACGGCCGGCGCGTCTACGTCGCGGAGACGCTCAGCGGACGACTCTGGGCGTGGGACCTGGCGGGTCCGGGCGAAGTGGCGGCCGTCAGCGGGAGGGTCGGGATGCGTCACGGAGGCGTCTGCGTCGCGGCGACGCCGTATGCGTTCGACTCGCTCGCCGTCGAGGACGACGGGCGCATCGTGATCGGGGCGATCGCCGACGGGATCGTCGTGATCACACCCGACGGCGGGGAGGCGGACGTCCATCCGATCCCCGGCGACATGACCACCAACATCGCCTTCGGCGGTCCCGACCGCCGCCGGGCCGTCATCACGCTCTCCCGCTCCGGACGCGTCGTAGAGACGACCTGGCCCCGCCCCGGCCTCGTCGTGGGTCCCGCGCGCCGGTGACGACCGTCGCGGAGCTCTTGCGAGGGCGCGCGCCGCGGACGACGGGGACGCCCTCTACTTCGAGGACCGCACCTGGACCTATCGGCAGCTCGTCGACGAGGCGAGCAGCCGCGCCGCGCTGTTCGAGCACGTCCGCGACGACGACCGCCCACCCCACATCGGCGTGCTCCTGGACAACGTCCCGGACTACCTGTTCTGGCTCGCCGCGACCGCGCTGTCTGGAAGCGTGGTCGTCGGCATCAACTCGACCTACCGCGGCGACCAGCTGGCGCAGCTGGTCCGTCACACCGACTGCCAGCTCCTCGTCACGGCGACGGCCCTCCTCCCGCTCCTCGACGGCGCCGACACCGGGATCGCGCGGGATCGGGTCCTACTCGCCGACAGCGCCGAGTACGCGGCCGCCCTGGCCGATGGCGGCCCCCTCCCCACCGCGCCGGTGGGGGAGGACGACCTCTTCCTCCTGATCTTCACGTCCGGATCGACGGGATTGCCCAAGGCCGTGCGGTGCACCCAGGGCCGCTACCGGCGGACGGGCACGCACGTCGCAAGGATCGCCAACCTCGGCGACGGTGACGCGGTCTACTCGCCGCTGCCGTTCTTCCACTCGAGCTCACTGTTCACGGGATGGGCATCGGCGATCACCGCCGGCATCCCGATCGCCACTCGCCGGCGGTTCTCCGCCTCGGGAACGCTTCCCGACGTGCGCCGCTTCGGGGCGACCATGCTCACCTACACCGGCAAGGTCTTGAACTACATCCTGGCCACCCCGCCGGAGCCAGGCGACGCGGACAACCCGCTGCGGTTGGCGGTCGGCAACGAGGCCTCCGGCAGGGACATCGAGGAATTCGCCCGCCGCTTCGGATGTGCCGTGCGGGACAGCTACGGGTCCACCGAGGGCATCATCATCATCCGCCGTGACCCCTCCATGCCGCCGGGGGCACTGGGATCCGCCGAGTCGACCGTGTTGGTGGTCGACCCCGAGACGGGCGTGGAGTGCCCGCCGGTGACCTTCGACACGGGCGGGCGCCCGACCAACCTCGCAGAGGCGACCGGCGAGATCGTGGAGACCCGGCCGGCCGCGGGTTTCGAGGGCTACTACAAGAACGACGAGGCCACGAGTAGCCGCTTCCGGGAGGGTTGGTACTGGTCGGGAGATCTCGCCTACCGCGACGCCGAGGGTTGGCTGTACTTCGCCGGCCGCTCCAACGAGTGGCTGCGGGTCGACGGGGAGAACTTCGCCGCCGCGCCCGTCGAGGCCATCGTGGCGGCCCATCCCGGCGTCCGCTCCGTTGCCGTGTACGCGGTGCCAGACGAGCCGGTCGGCGACCGCGTCATGGTCGCCCTCGAGCTCGCCTCCGGCACCGCCTTCGACGCCGGCGCCTTCGACGCCTTCCTCGACGAGCAGCCCGATCTGGGCACCAAGTGGCGCCCGGCCTTTGTGCGGGTGACCGACGAGCTCCCCAAGCTCGCCAGCATGAAGATCGACAAGCAGCGCCTCCGTGCCGAGGCCTGGCGCGCGGGGCGCGTCTACTGGCGTCCCGGCAAGGGCGAAGCGCTGCGCCCTCTGAGCGACGCCGACCGCTCCCGCCTCGACCCGTTGCTCGGCTGAGCCGTGGGTGAGCTCGACGACAAGGTCGCCGTGGTGTCCGGCGCGGCACGGGGCCAGGGGCGGGCGATCGCGCTGCGCCTAGCCGAGACCGGTGCGCGCATCGTCGGCGGCGACGTCCTCACCGACGAGCTCGATCTCGTGGGCGAACGGCTCGGCGACCGGTGCGTCGTCGGGCACCTCGACGTCCGCGACCCGATGTCCTGGCGCGCGCTGATCGACCGGGGGGCATCGGCCTTCGGCCGCATCGACATCCTCGTCAACAACGCCGGCGTGCTGCGGCGGGCCCCGATCGAGCGCGAGACGCCGGGAGAATTCGAGGATCTCTGGCGCGTCAACTGCCTCGGTGCGTTCAACGGGCTGCAGGCCGCGCTCCCCGAGCTGCGACGAGCCGGCGGGGCCGTCGTCAACATCCTCTCGACCGCGGCCGTCGGGGCCTGGAGCGCGCACGGCGCCTACGTGTCCTCGAAGTTCGCGCTCCGCGGCCTCACCAAGGTCGCGGCACTGGAGCTGGCGGCCGACAAGATCCGGGTCAACGCGGTGCTCCCCGGCGCCATCGCCACGCCCATGATCCTGCGAGAGGACGACCCCGGCGCGCTGGAGCGCCTGGGCGCGACCCCGCTGGGTCGTATCGGTGAGCCGGACGACGTCGCGGAAGCCGTCTGCTACCTCGTGTCCGAGCGCGCCTCGTTCGTGACCGGCGCCGAGCTCGTCGTGGACGGGGGCGCCATGGCCGGCACGCCTCCCCCGTCTCCGTCCATCGGGGCCCGCTCAGCCCCGGCGCCCCCGGGTGGCGGGAAGGCCCAGCATGGACGCTGACCTCACCGCCTTCCGGGAGGAGGTCCGCGCCTTCATCGCCGCTGGCGCCCCGCTCCTGCGCGCCGAGGGCGTCCGGACGCCCCACGACCCCGGCGAGGAACGGGAGATCCGGCGGTGGCTGGCGTCCCTCTACGAAGCGCAGTTCCTGGGCGGGGGATGGCCAGTCGAGTGGGGCGGGCGCCCCGGTCACGGTCCGGCGCAGGACCTCGTGGTGATGGAGGAGCTCATCAGATCCGGCGCCTACCGGCCCCTCGACCAGGTCATGCTCGCGGCGCACGCCATCATCACCTGGGGCACCGAGCCGCAGAAGCGCGAGCTCCTCCCGAGGATCCGGACCGGAGAGCACGTCTGGTGCCAGCTCTTCAGCGAGCCCGACGTCGGCAGCGATCTCGCCTCGTTGCGCACGCGCGCCGAGCGCGACGGCGACGGGTTCGTCGTCACCGGCCAGAAGATCTGGAGCACCGACGCGCACTGGGCGCAGATGGGGCTGCTGCTCGCCCGGACCGACCCGGAGGCCGACCGGCATGCCGGCATCACCGCCTTCCTCGTCCCGATGGATCTCCCCGGCATCGAGGTGCGGCCGATCCGGGAGATGACGGGCCACGCGGAGTACTGCGAGGTCTTCCTCGACGCCGTGCGCCTTCGCTCGCACCACGTCCTCGGCGAGGTCAACGGTGGCTGGGCCGTGGTGACCTCGGGGCTGGCCTCCGAACGGGCCTTCGTCGGTGCCAACGTCATCCAGCTGGAGACGATGTTGCGCGACCTCGTCGCCCTGGCGGCCGCGGCGCGGCTCCCCGACGGCTCGCTCGCGCTCGATCACGAGGACGTGCAGGCGCGGCTGGCGACCGCACAGGCCAAGGTGGAGGGCGTGAAGCTCATCACCCGGGACGCCGTGGAGCGGATACTCGCCGACGAGGAGCACCCGAGCGACGGGCCGATCACCAAGTTGAGCTACACGGAGACGAACGTAGAGCTCTGCGAGCTCGCGCTGCAGGTCATCGCTTCGTCCGTGTCGATCGACGAGGCCGGAGCGGACGTGGCTCAGCACTGGCGCCACAACTTCCTGTGGAGCCGTGCGCTCACCATCTCCGGCGGATCGTCGGAGATCCTGCGCGGCCTCGTCGGTCGACAGCTCCTCGGACTGGCGCGAGCATGACGCCGATGACCCTCAGCCCGGACGACGCGGCCGAGATCCGGAACCTGCTCGCCCGGTACTGCCTCGACCTCGACCTCGACGACCTCGACGGATGGATCGCCCTCTTCACCGCCGACGCCTCCTACGAGGTCTACGGGCGCACGTTCACCGGCCACGACGGTCTCCGCAGGATGCTGTCGGGCGCCCCCGGCGGGCTTCACCTCGGTGGCCCGCCGGTCATCGAGGCGGTCGACGCCGACCACGCCCGGACACTGCGCAACCTCCTCTTCGTCGACCGCACGACCGGCGATGCCCGACACGCCGTGTACGACGACGACCTGGTCCGCACCGCCGGGGGGTGGCGGATCGCGCGGTGCCGATGCCGGTTCATCGTCGCGGAGGGCCTGAGCGACCGCCCGGCCAGGTAGAGCGCCCGGCCAGTTAGAGCGCCCGGCCAGGGAGACCGACGGTCCTGTCCGGCGGGCCCGTCCTCGGCGGGCGGGCGTTTCCGAATCCGGCGTCGACTTTGATACTGTCCGGCGAATGGGCTCCGCCGGCGGCGGCACGCCGACACCTGGGGACGCTGACGTCGAGTTCGACCGGCACGCCGGCCCCGAGGACTTCCGCACGAGGGTACGGGCGTGGTTCGACCGGCACGCTCCCAAAAAGGGGGACCCCGGGGACTTCTCGGCCGTCCACGTCGTCGCGGCCTCCGGTCGAGAGGAGTACCGCGCCCGGGAGCGTGCCGCGCTCACGGTGACGAGCGAGTGGCAGCGCAAGCTCTTCGACGCGGGCCTCGCCGGGCGGTCGTGGCCCAACGAGTACGGGGGCCACGGCGCACCGCGATGGCAGGACGACGTCGTGGCCGAGGAGCAGGTTCACTACGGCGTCTCGACCAAGATGATGGCCGTCGCCCTCGAGATGGTCCCGCCGGTGCTGTTCGCGCACGGCACGCACGCGCAGCGCCTCGAGCATCTCCCCCGCGTGATCCGCGGCGAGCAGAGCTGGTGCCAGCTGCTCTCCGAGCCCGGCGCCGGGTCCGACCTGGCGAGCGTCAGCACGCTGGCCACGCCGGTCGGCGGCGGGTGGTCGGTCAGCGGCCAAAAGGTCTGGACCTCGGGGGCCGGGAGCAGCGACTTCGCACTCCTCATCGCGCGCACCGATCGGTCGGCGCCCGGCCGACGCGGGCTCTCGTGCTTCGCCCTGCCCATGTCCCAGCCGGGGGTCGACGTCCGCCCGCTGCGACAGCTCTCGGGCTCGTACCACTTCAACGAGGTCTTCCTCGAGCGCGCCCTCGTCCCCGACGGCGGCCTGATCGGTGAGCTCGGAGAGGGGTGGACCGTCCTCCGGACCATGCTCAGCCACGAGCGGGCGGCGATCGGCGGTGGCACGAGCGGCCGGGGCGCGGTCCCGCTCGCCGCGCAGGCCCGGCGGCTCCGACGGGACCGCGAGGCGGTCGTGCGCCAGGCGGTGACGAGAGCGGTCTCACGGGAGCGGATCCTCGACCTGCTGCAGGCGAGGGCACCCGGCGGTGCCGGGGTTCCGGCCGGTGGATCGGTCGCCAAGCTGTTGTACTCCGAGCACGCGCGCCTCACGGCGGACGCCGGGCTCGCGCTGCTGGGTCCGGCGGCGACCGCTCCGGACGACCCGCCAGCCGAGGGATGGATCGAGCGGTTCCTCTTCGCCCCCGGACTCCGGATCGGGGGCGGAACCGACGAGATCCAGCGCAATACCATCGCCGAGCGCGGCCTCGGCCTCCCGAGGGAGAGCTGAGCGCGGTGGGCGCGGGGAGTGATCCCCCGGATGTCGCGGCCCAGCTCGCCATCTCGAGGACGCTTGCCGAATACTGCCACCTCTGCGACGACGGGCAGTTCTCGGACCTCGTCCGGCGGTTCGCGCCCGGCGGTTCGTTCGCCTTCGCCGGCGTGGTGGTCACCGGCCGAGACGCCCTCGAGCGGTGGTTCGCGCAGAACCAGCCACTGGAGCTGCGGGGCAAGCACCTGACGACCAACGCGGTCATCGACGTCGACGGGGATCGGGCACGAGCGGTGTCAGACTTCGTGTTCCTCCGCAGGATCGACGGCGTCGTGACCCCGCAGATCGCTGGCCGGTATCGGGACGCCTTCGTCAGGTTGGGAGACCAGTGGCTCATCGACCGGCGGGAGGTCGAGGTCCAGCCGCCCGCCCTTCCATGACAGGGGCCGGCTACGAGAGACGGCTACGAGAGACGGCTACGAGGACGGAGAGGAGCAGCATGGGTGACGGGATGACCACGCGTGGCCCGGGAGAGGAGCTGTTGGTGGAGGCGAGGGGTCGCGTCCGGATCGTGACGCTCAACCGCCCGGCCGCATTCAACGCCGCCGACCAGGCCCTGCACGGGGAGATCGCCCGAATCTGGCACGAGCTCGACGCGGACCCCGAGGTCCGGGCTGTCGTCGTGACGGGGGCCGGCAAGGCGTTTTGCGCCGGCGGCGACCTCGACCTGCTCGACCGGATGGTCGGCGACCTCGCGCTGCGCGGCGCGATCATGGCCGAGGGAGCCGACATCGTGCGCGGGATGACGTCCATGGAGGTCCCGATCCTCGCAGCGGTCAACGGCCCCGCGGTCGGCCTCGGATGCAGCCTGGCGGCCATGAGCGACCTCGTCATCGTCGAGGAGCAGGCCTACTTTGCCGACCCGCACGTCTCCCTCGGACTCGTGGCCGCGGACGGCGGGGGCCTGACCTGGCCGCTCCTCACGAGCCTGTTGCGCGCCAAGGAGTTCATCCTGCTGGGCGATCGGCTGCCCGCCAAGGACGCCCTCCAGCTGGGGTTGGCCAACCGGGTGGTGGGGACCGGGGACTCGGTGGGGGCGGCGGTCGAGCTGGCGGAGCGGCTGGCCAACCTGCCCCCGCAGGCCGTCCGTGAGACCAAGGCCCTGCTCAACCGGGCCCTGCACGAGGCCGTGCGGTCCTCGCTCGCCCCGGCGATCGCCGCGGAGTCGGCGTCCTTCGACGAGGCCGCGTTGCGGGCCAACCTGTCGCGCCTGCGGGGTGGGAGATCCTGACGGGGGCGTCAGCCCGGCGAAACCCCGAGGAGCTCGAGCGCGTTCTCCCGCGCGATCCGGCGGACGTCGTCTCCCGGGAGACCCTGCAGCGCCTCGGACACGAAGTCGGCGGGCTCCCGAGTGCCTTCGGCGTGGGGCCAGTCCGACCCGAGAAGGAGGCGGTCGGCTCGGACGTCGCCCAGCAGCTCCGGCACGCGATCCTCCCAGAAGGGCGTGATCCAGACGTGCTCCCCGAAAAGGTCGCGGGGATGCTCGGGGAAGTAGTCGGGATTGCGGTTGGCCGCGTCGTCGAGGCGGTGCAGGAGGTCCGGGATCCAGGAGGCCCCGTTCTCCACGCTCGCCATGCGCAGCCGGGGATGCCGCTCAAAGAGCCGGTGGCACAGGGCCGCGGCGTAGAAGTCGGTCACGGCTCGCCCCTTTGTCACGACACCGCGAAGGGGCGATCGGAACAGCGAGCTCTCGCCCCCCTCCGGTTCCCACATCTTCACCACGGCGTCGTACCCGTCGACGCCGGCGTGGGTGGCAACGACGACACCCGCCTCGGCGGCGAGCGACCAAAACGGGTCGTAGAGGGGATCGAACGGCGAACGGTACCCGCCGGGAACGGGGACGGGCCCGTTCCGCACGTTGACGACGGCGGCACCGGCGTCGAGGACACGCCGCAGCTCGGCGCCGGCCGCCACCGGATCGAGCAACGGGACGTAGGGCACGGCCAGTATGCGGTCCCGGTACCGGAAACCCCAGTCCTCGTCGAGCCAGCGGTTGAAGGCACGGAACACCTCGACGCAGGCCTCGGGGTCGTGCTTGAGCGCATCTTCGATGCCCACGCCGAGGGTCGGGAAGAGCACGATCCCCGAGAGGCCCTGCCGGTCCATCACCTCGATTCGGGCCTCCCGGTCGCGGTACTCGGGCCGAATGGGCTCGAGCTCCCCGAACGCCTCCCGGATCGACTGCCGCCGGGGGTTGCCGCGATACCAGTCGTAGAGCGCGCCGGGCCTCGAGACGGGATCGAAGGTCGGGTTGGCGACGTAGGAGTTGATGGCCCCTCCGACGAGGAGCCGACGCTTGCCGTCGACGTGCGCCCACCGGATGCCGCGGTTGCCGAGGCGTCGTTCCTGGTGCCTCGTGAAGGCGTCCTCGGGCTCGTAGTAGTGGTTGTCGAAGTCGAAGATCCCGGCATCGCTCGGCATGGCAGCACGCTCCGTGAGGCGGCCTCGGCGCCCCGGGCGCCCTCGAGGCCCCGAAGTCATATCTGAAAGGGAGTCGAATCTGATTTCGAATTCAATCGTATCCGGCGACCGCGCCGAGCGGTACCGGTCCGAGGGCTGGTGGGACGGTCGCCGGCTGGCCGACGGCATCGAGTCGGCCGCCCTCCGACGTCCTGACGCTCTCGCCGTTGCAGACGAAGCCCGGCGGCTGACCCGGGCGCAGCTCGCCACGGCCGTCGCCGCGGGTGCCGCCTTGCTCGACGGGCTGAGCGATCCCGGGCGCGGCGTCGTCCTCGTGACCGGCAACACGGTCGAGGGCGTGGTCGCCTACCACTCGATCCTGCGCTCCGGCCTCACCGTGCTCGTCCTCGATCGTCGCTGTGGGCCGGCGGACATGGCCCACGCGCTGGACCTCCTCCCCCGGGCGCTGGTCGTCGCACCCCGGCACGAGCGCGCCCGGCTCGTCGGTCGGCGGGACGAGGGCGTGCTGGCGCTCGAGTCCTTCGGCGACGGGACGCCCGCCGACGGCCGGTCGATACCCGAGCCCGGCCGCGATGCCCCGGCCCTGATCCTGTTCACCTCGGGGACGACCGGCCGGCCGAAGGGCGTCGTGCACTCGCTCAACACCCTCACGGCCGGCGCCGCCAACATGGCGCGCATCACGTCCGCCGACCACGAGAGTGTGCTGTACCTCGTGAGCCCGCTGACCAGCATCGCCGGCATCATGCAGATGCATCTCGCCGCCGACTGCCACGCCGCCCTCGTGCTCGACGACCGGTTCGAGCCCCACCACTCGCTCGACCGGCTCAACCGTGAGGGGGCGACGATCCTCGGGGGGGCGCCGGTCATCGCCGAGCGACTGCTGCGATCCGCCCAGGCGACGGGCGAGGACCGCATCGCCCTACGGACGCTCGCACTCGGCGGCGCGATGCTCCCGCGTCCGCTGCTCGAGTGGGCGACCGACCGGTTCGGCATCGAGATCGCTCGGGTGTACGGCTCGTCGGAGGCTCCCAACTTCACGGGAAGCCTCCCCGACGACGACCGCGAGCGACGGCTGTCGGACGACGGGGCGCTCATGCCGGGAAGCGAGGTGCGCGTGGGCTCGGTCGACCATCCGCAGGAGGGGTTGCTCCGCGGGCCCGGGGTGTTCCTCGGCTACGCCAACCCCGAGGACGATGCCGCGGCCTTGCCGGAGGGCTGGTTCCGCAGCGGCGACCTCGTCGAGATGAGCGGGGGCCGGCTCACCGTGGTGGGTCGCCTCAAGGACGTGGTCAACCGCAACGGCCTGAAGATCTCGCTCGACGAGATCGACGCGGCGCTGGCCGGGCTCGCGGGGGCGAGCGAATGCGCCGCGTTCGGCGTGTCGGACCCGACGACCGGCGAACGCCTCGTGGTCGCCGTCGTTGCCGAGCCGGGCGTGGCGATCGCCCTGGAGGACGTGATCGCCCACCTGTTGCGAGGGGGGACGGCGCGCCGCAAGCTCCCCGAGGAGCTCGTGGTCTGGGACGGCCCCCTGCCCCGCACGGCGTCGGGCAAGGTCGTCAGGCCCAAGGTGGCCTCGGAGGCCTCGACCAAGCGCTCCGGGCGAGCCCGGACCGACCCCTGAGCCCCGAGCGCCGAGCGCCGAGCGCCGAGCGCACGAGCGTACCGCCGTCGCCGGCGGGGCGCGGGGTCGGGGGCGAGGCCGAGGGCATTGCCCCAGAGGACCGTGAGCTGCTCGACGGCCTCGTCGAAGTCGTAGTCGCGGTAGCCCTGGACGAGCCAGAGCTCGGCGAAGCGGGCCACCATCGCGCCAAGCGCGTCTGCCGCCGTCGACGGCTTGATCCGCCGGTCGACCTGGCCCGCGCGTTGGAGGCGACGTATGGCGCGCTCGGCGCGCTCGACGAAGTGCTTCATCGTCGCCATGCGCGCTGCGTTGACCTCCGCGTCGTACCGCGACACCTGTTCGATCACGCCCATGAGCGCCGCCTCGTCGCGGTAGCGCTCGAGGTAGAGGCGGTTGGCCCGCCGGATCCGGTCCCAGGGCGATGCGTCGGGTGCCACGGATGTCGGCGACCCCTCGCCGGCCGGCGCCGTCAGACGCTCCTCCTGGTCCTGCGCGACCTCGCGGAAGATCTGCTCCTTGGAGTCGAAGTAGTGGTAGAAGGACCCGGGCGCGATCTGGGCCGTCTCCGCGATGTCGACGATGCGGGCCTCGAGGAAGCCGTCGCGTTCGAACACTCGCTTGGCCGCGTCTACGAGGCGGGCGCGGGTCCTCGCCCCCTTCGGCGAGCGTGGCGCGGCTCGGGCGGCTCCGGCGACAGCGGTCTCGGAGGCCGCCACGTCGTTCACCGGGTCAGGCTACTGCCGCAGGCAGCCTCTCCCACCCCCGCACCGTCGGGGTGTGTGCCTGCACCACCGAGTCCCAGTCGACCTGCCAATCGGGGAAGCGCTGCAGCACCTCGTCGAGCGCCACCCGACCCTCCAGGCGCGCCAGCGCCGCGCCCAGGCAGAAGTGGATGCCGTAGCCGAAGCTCAGGTGGTGGTCGATGGTGCGGTGGATGTCGAACCGGTCGCCGTCTGGGAAGTGGCGGTCGTCACGGTTGCCCGATCCGTTGAGCAGCACCATGATGCTGCCGGCAGCAACCTTGTGCCCGTGGTGCTCGACGTCGCGGGTCATGACCCTGGCCTGCACCGGCGAGGGCGCCTCGAAGCGGAGGATCTCCTCTATGGCCTTGGGCACCAGCGAGCGGTCGGTTGCCAGCTCCCTCCTCTGGTCCGGATTTTCCGAGAGCACGGCGCCGGTCCAGCCGATCAGGCGGGTCGTCGTCTCGTTGCCCGCCCCGGCGAGCAGCATCACGTAGGTCAGCACCTCGTCCCGGGTGAGCCGCCGCCTCGCGCCGGTCTCGTCGTCGAACTCGGCGTTGAGCATCTCGGTCATCAGGTCGTCGGTCGGGTTGTCGGCGCGCCAGTCGATGTACTCCGAGAAGATCTCGGCCCCCGCCCCGAGCACGTCGTTGGTCGGCACCTCCTCGTCCTCCTTGATCCGCAGACCTTCGTCGATCCGGTCTCGGATGGCCACCTGGTCCTTCTCGGGAATGCCGAGGAGCATGCCGATGGTGAGCATGGGCATCACCGCGCCCAGGTCGGTGATGAAGTCGAAGCGGCCGGTCCCGACGAGCGGGTCGAGCGTGCGGGCGCAGAACTCGCGCACCTTGGGCTCGATGGCGTTCATCTTCCTCGGGGTGAACACCCGTGAGAGCAGACCCCGATGGACGTCGTGCACCGGCGGATCTTCGAACAAGATGAGCCCCGGGGGGATCTCCATGTTCGCCATGATGATCTCGAGCGTCGACCCCTGACCGGAGCGGTAGGTGTCCCAATCGACGAGGGCTTGCTCGACGTCGTCGTAGCGGCTGAGCGCGTAGAAGTTGAACCGCTCGTTGTAGTAGAGGGGCGCCTCGTCGCGCATCCGGTGCCACAGTGGGTGGGGATCCTTGTCGATCTCGACATCGAACGGGTCGTAGTAGATGTCACTGGTCATGGTCACCGGATAACCCTCCCTTGCGATCACGGTCGGAGACGGGAGCGGGAGCGGTCGACCGCCGGCCACCGATCGGCCGACCCGCCGGCGCTCCGCCAGCTCGCTGCGACACGACACGCTCCCACACCGAGGCACGGGGACGCGGCCACGACCGCCAAGATAGATGAAATCGACGTCGCCTTCGAGAACGATTCGGCGGCGAGGTAGTGTGGTTCGACATGGCGCATCGTCCCGGCCCCCTTCGCGCCGGTCCCGAGGAAGCCACGCCCATGGAGGATGCCTGATGGACGTGCGTCCCTCCCCCGAGCAGGAGGCGCTGCGCGATTCCGTGAAGCAGGTCGTCGGGCGGCTCGGCCCGAAGGGGGTGGCCGATCTCGACGACGCGGAGCGAAGGGCCAAGATCGACGCGGCCGTGGAGGCGTCGGGCTGGCGGGAGCTGCGCTCCGCGACCGGCGAGGGCGGGGCCTGGGGCTCGGGCATCGAGACGGCGATCGTCGCGGAGGAGCTGGGGCGCGGACTCGCCGACACACCGTTCGTGGGGCCAACGCTCGCGACCGAGCTGCGTCGCCTGATCGGCGCGGCTGCCGCCGGGCGGGAGACGGTGGCGCTGAGCGCGGACCTCGCCGAACTCGGCGACTCGCTGGCCGTCGACGCCGCCGGCGCGTCGCTGGCGTTGGGCCTCCGCCAGGGCCAGGTCGTCGAGCTTCCCGTCGGACCGACCGCCGTGGCGGCCGACCTGACCCGGCGTCTGGCCCATGCCGGCCCGGGCGGGACCCCGATCGGTGCCGTGCCCACCGACGACCTCGGCAGGTGGACCGCACTGGGACTGTCGCTGACGTGCGCCGACCTCGTGGGGGTGATGCGGGGCGCGGTCGAGCTGGCCTGTGACTACGCGAGGGTACGCCGGCAGTTCGGGGTGGCCATCGGGTCGTTCCAGGCTGTGCAGCACCTCCTGGCCGACGCGCACGTCGCGGCAGAGGGGTCGCGCAGCATCATGCTGCATGCCGCATGGGCCGTCGACGCCCTGCCCCCGACGGAGGCGCTGGCGGCGGCGGCGGCCGCCAAGGCGTACTGCGCCCGAGCGAGTCGGGAGGTGTGCGAGGCGGCGATCCAGGTGCACGGCGGGATCGGCAACACGTGGGAGTGCATGGCCCACGTGTTCCTGCGCAGGGCTCTGGCCTCGGCGGAGTTGCTGGGCGGCGTCGGGCCGAGCCTCGAGCGGGTGCTCTCCTCTCAAGGCCTTTCGCAGCAACCGTTGCAACGGGATCTCTCGCAACAGGGTCTTACGCAACAGGGTCTTACGCAACAGGGTCTTACGCAACAGGGTCTTACGCAACAGGGTCTTACGCAAGGGCGCGTCGGTGGTGGCGATGGACTTCGGTGACTCCCCGGCAGAGGCGGACCTCCGCCGGCGGCTACGGGCCTGGCTCGTCGACCACAACCCCGGTTTGCCGACCTCGTCGACGGACGACGAGTACTGGCGGGGGATGGCGGCATGGCACCGTGCCCTCTACGACGCCGGGTTCTTCGGTCTGTCGTGGCCGGAGGAGATCGGTGGCCACGGGCTCTCGAGCGTCTATGACGTGATCGTGGACGAGGAGTTGACCGCCGCCGGCGCACCGCCGCGCCCGGGGCTCGGCTATCTCGTCCACGGGATCCTCGAACACGGCAGCGAGGCCAACAAGGAGCGGTTCCTGCCCGGGATGGTGAGCGGGCGCGACCGGTGGTGCCAGGGCTTCAGCGAGCCGGACGCCGGCTCGGACCTGGCCTCGCTGCGAACGCGGGCCGACCTCGACGGCGGGCACTACGTCATCAGCGGCCGCAAGGTGTGGACCAGCTACTCGGACGAGGCCGACTGGTGCCTGGTCCTCGCACGAACCGCACACGACGTCCCCCGGCACAAGGGGATCTCGGCGTTCGTCGTGGCGATGGGCCAGCCCGGCATCGAGCAGCGGCCGATCAGGATGATCAACGGGATCACCAGGGAGTTTGGCGAGGTGACCTTCGACGGGGTCCGTGTCCCAGCCGACGACATGATCGGAGCGCCGGGTGACGGGTGGGCGCTGGCGATGACCGTGGTGAGCCACGAGCGAGAGCCCGGCGAGCTGGGGTACGTGGCGCGCTACCGCAAGCTGGTCAACGAGCTGGTCTCGGCGGCGAGGCAGGATCCGGCTCGCGGCAGCGCGGAACAGCGACGCGAGCTGGGCTGGGCGATCGTCGAGTCCGACATGCTGCGCCACCACGTTTCCCGCCGCCTCTCGGAGCGCCTCGACGGCACGAGCGGCGGCGCGCAGGGCTCGGTCGACAAGCTCTTGATGACCTGGACGGAGCAGACGATCGGCCACGCCGCCCTCGCCATCGGTGGCACCGGCCCTGGAGGCGGGGAGGCGGATCCGGCGAACGGCGCCGACACCTGGCTCAAGGCCTACCTCTACAGCCGCGCCCAGAGCGTCATGGGCGGCACGTCGCAGATCCAACGCAATCTCGTCGCCACCCGCATCCTCGGGCTACCCACGTCCTGAACCTGCACCCGTCCAACCCTCCATGACGGCAAGCCGGCGGATCGCCGCCCGGGGACTGGCGGCCAGCCGCGCGTCCTGATGGGCGCGGCGCTCGTAGAGGTGCAATCCGTACTCCCAGGTGAAGCCGATGGCTCCCGTGAGCTGCACCAGGTCGTGGAGGATGTGCACGGCATCGGAGCCGACGGCCACCTCGGCCAGCGCGACGGCCCGTGATGCGTCCGGCGAGGCTGCACCGAGCAACCGGGCCGCCTCCGCGACCACGAGCGACATGCCCCGCGCCCGCACCGTGTGGTCGACCAGGCGGTGCTGGACCGCCTGGAACCCGCCGATCGTGCGTCCGAACCCTCGGCGCTGGCGGGCATAGTCGACGGTGCGGTCGAGCATGCGCTGCACGCCACCGAGCGCGTCGGCGGACAGGAGCAGCCCGTAGAGGTCACGGGAGGTCGCTCCGTCCCCGGCCCAGCGGCCTGCGGCGCTCTCGACGACCACGTCGCCATGAGTGCGGCTCACGTCGAAGGCAACGAGGGGCACCTGGGTCGTCCAACCCGACGCGTCGCCGGCGAGCAGGAACTCGCCACGCGACGGATCGAGGAGGACGAGCGAGTCGGCTTCGGGGACTCCATCCACCACGCGGGCGATGCCCGTCCCCGCGTCCAGGATCCCAAAGGCGCAAACCCGGTCACCTGCGAGGATCCCCGTGAGCACGGCCTCGGCGACGGGGTCCTCGGTCCTCGAGAGGGCGTAGACGCTCGCCGTCAGGCCGGCAAAGGGAGAGCCGTGCAGCGCAGCGCCGAGCTCGAGCGCGCCGGCCACGGCCGCCTCGACGTGGAACCCCAGGCCGCCCCGGTCCTCCGGCGCGCACAGGGCGGGAAGTCCGAGCGCGGCGAGCTGGCCCCATCGCCGGCGCCACTGCGGGTCGATCGTCGGCGGCGTCTCGTCCCGGGTTCCAAGGGCGCCGCGCAGCGTCTCTCGCAGTTGTTCGATCTCGTCGTTCACGGGTGCCCTTGCCGGTCAGCGCCTTTCCGCCGTCTTGCGGTCCCACCGGTGGCGGGGCGAGCGGTCCCCCGCGCCCCAAGCCTCGCCGGGATCGCATCCTTGGCCGAAGGTACCAAGATCGGCCGTCACTGTCGCTCGGTACACTCCGGCGCGTGGACCCTGCCGCCCGATCGGACCTCGGCTCGTTGATCGACTGCAACGTGCACCTCTGGGACCAGCAGAGCAACCCGGTGTTCTGGCTGTCGGACCGCACGCTGGTGCGCGACATGATCGGCAACTACGACAGCCTGCCCGACACCTACACGCTGGCGGACTACCGGCAGGAGACCGAGGGCAAGGACATCGTCGGTGTGGTGTGGTCCGATGCCGGCGCGGCCGACCCGGTCGCCGCGGTCGAATGGGTCGCTCGGCAAGGGAGCCTTCCGCCGGTCATCGGGATGGTGACGCTCGGTGATCCGGCCTCGGGCGGATTCGCGGAGCTGCTCGAGCTGAGCCACCGCGTCCCCGTCGTACGGAGCGTGCGAATGCGGGTGGTCGAGGGGATGTCGACGGGCGGCCTGGGCGGCGAGCATTTCCTCGAGGATCCGCTGGTCCTGTACAACCTGGGGCAGCTCACCCAGGCGGGTCTGGTTGCCACGATCGAGGCCACGTCCGACCGGTTGGACGTGGTGGTCCGTGTCGCCGAGCAGTTCCCCGATCTCCGGATCGTCGTCGACCACTTCGGCTGGCCCACCGACCTGAGCGAGAGTGGACGGGCCGAGCACCTGGAGCGCCTCGCCGCTGTTGCGGCCGTCCCGCAGATCGTCACTCGGATCGATGCCATCGGCACGATCTTCGGGGATTGGACGGTCGCGACGATACGTCCGTGGCTGCTCGAGGTGACCGAGCTGTTCGGGCCGGAGCGGTGCATGCTCGGGTCCGACATCCCGATCGAGCGCCTTCGTTCGAGCTTCACCGACCTCTACGCCGCGTACGGCGAGGTCTTCTCCGGGTACTCGAGGGACGAGCGCGCCCAGTTGTTCCACGGCACCGCTCGACGTTGCTACGGGGCTTGACGACCCGCCGCACATCGCTCCCCTGGGCGGGTCCCTGCGATCGGATGCCGGAGAACCCGGTACCTTGAACCCGTGTCGATGACGCCGTTCACCTCGGTGGAGGGACTGGTTTGGGCGCTCGAGGTGTTGGAGGGACGGCCGAGCGACGACGTGGTCGGCCCACTCCCTCACCTGCTCCAGACGGCCGAGCTGTTGGCGGAATCGCACCCAGACGACCCCCAACTGGTCGCGGCCGGCCTGGTCCACGACATCGCCTCCTCGCTGGACCTCGGAGACGGGGACCACGGGGCGCTCGGCGCGGAGCTGGTGACGCCGCTGCTCGGAGCGCGGGTGGGCGCGCTGGTGGTGGGGCACGTCGACGCCAAGCGCTATCTGGTGGCGACCGACCCGGCCTACCGGTCGATCCTGAGCGAGAACAGCACGACGACCTTGCGCGCGCGCAGGGTGGGGCCATGGACCGGTGCGAGGTGTCGGCCTTCCGGGAGCGGGATGACTGGGAGGCGATGGTCGCGCTGCGACGGGCGGACGACGCAGCGAAGGTGCCGGACGCAGCCGTCCGGCCGGTGGCCGGATGGCGCGCGCTCCTCGGGGCAGTCCACGAAGGCAAGGATCCCCGCCGGGCAAGGCCTGGATGAACGTCCTGCTGGTCACCATGGACCAATACCGGGGTGACTGCTTGTCCGCGGCAGGTCACCCGGTCGTCCGCACACCCTCTCTCGACCGTTTGGCCGCAGCGGGTCTCCGTCTGTCCCGCCACTACTCGCAGTCCGCGCCCTGCTCGCCGGCGCGGGCGTGCCTCTACACGGGCACCTACCAGATGAACAATCGAGTCGTGGGCAACGGCACCCCGCTCGACGATCGCTTCGACAACGTCGCCCGGGTGGCCCAGCGAGCCGGCTACGTGCCCACGGTGTTCGGGTACGCCGATCAGAGCACCGACCCTCGCCTGACCACGGGCCCGAGCGACCCGCGTCTCTTCACCTATCAGGGGTTCCCTCCCGGTTTCGAGGTGGGTCTCGCCGTCACCGAGGACCAAGACGACTGGCGCGCGCATCTCGCCGACCTCGGGTACGGGGAGATCGAGACCGGCGAGAAGGCGCTGGCCACCGAGCCCGGGCGGCCGACCGAGCACGGCCAGTCCGCCTTCGTGACCGATCGCGTCATCGAGTGGTTGGAGCGCCGCGACGACTCGTGGTTCGCGCACGTCAGCTACTCCCGGCCCCACCCCCCCTACGCCGCCGCCGGTCACTGGTCGACCGCCTACCACCCCGACGACATGCCCGCGCCCATCCCTTCACCACCGCGGGAGGTGCCGTTCTGCGGGAACCTCGCCGCCTTCCTCCCGCCGAGCGACGAGGAGGGCGGCCTCCGCGGGCTGCAGGCCCAGTACTTCGGGATGGTCTCCGACGTCGACAGCCAACTTGGCCGGCTCTTCGGCGCCTTGGTCGAGCTCAGGATGTGGGACGACACCTTCGTCGTCGTCACGGCCGACCACGGCGAGCAGCTGGGAGACCAGGGGGCGATCGGCAAAGGCGGCATGTTCGAGGCGAGCTACCACGTACCCTGCATCGTCCGTGACCCCCGCCACCCCGAGGTGCACGGGTCCGCCGTCGAGGTCTTCACGGAGAGCGTCGACATCCTGCCGACCATCTGCGAAGCCATCGGGATCGAGGTTCCCGCCCAATGCGACGGGCTCCCGCTCACGGCGTTCCTCCGGGGGGACCAGCCCCCGTGGTGGCGCTCCGTCGCCCACTGGGAGTACGACTGGCGGTGGGAGCGCATCTTGTTCGGGCCGTATCCCTGGCCTTGGGACCGCCAGCTCGAGTCGATGCACCTGGCGGTCTCACGCTCGGATACCACGGCCTACGTTCAGCTCGGCGACGGCCAGTGGCGTTGCTTCGACCTGGCCGCCGACCCCTCCTGGCGGGTGGAGGTGACGGACCTCGCCCGCGTTCTCGAGGAGGCGCAGGCCATGCTCGCGTGGCGGGCCAACCATGCGGACCGCACGTTCACCGACATGCTCGCCATGGATGGCGGCGTAGGGCGCCTGCCGCAGCGTCTTCACTGAGGTCACACTCCTCCGCTCGGAGCCGCCGGCCCGATCGAGCGCCTGCGGTAAAGCTCATCAACCCCGACGCCGCCGGCGACGAGACCTTCGCCGCTCTCTCGCAACACGAGCGTGCGCAGCGATTCCCTGCACCGGCTCGACGTTGGTGCGGAGCTGGATCGCTCCCTCCGCTGTCGCCAGCGACGCACTCGGGGCGCTCGGCACAGGCTCCCAGCTCGGCTCGGCCGATCTCTCTGCCACGGACGGTACCGGGGCGAGCGCCCGCCGCCGCGGCCTACCGGGCCACCAGAAGGCTCGGCCCTGCAACCGCGCCACCGACGGGATGATCACCGGTGCGAGGAGGAAGGACGAGATCACGATGCCCACGGTCACTCCGAATCCCAGCTGGACCAAGTTGGTGATACCGCAGATGAGCAGGGAGGCGAAGGTGCCGGCCAGGATCACGCCCGCCGTCCAGACGGCCGGTGCTCCGTGGGTGATGGCGTTGACCACCATCTGCGTCGGCGAACGTCCCTCCAGGTACTCCTCGCGCAGCCGGTCCGACATCAAGATGTTGTAGTCGGTGCCGATGGCGATCACGAAGAGATAGAGGACGATCGGGTTGGAGAAGTCGACACCGGATTCGCCTGCGCCGCTGATGAATACGAGGCTCAAGGCCCCGAGCGTGGCCGCATAGGTCAGGGCGACCCCCGCGAGGAGGTACACCGGCGCCACGATCGACAGCAGCAGCAGCCCGAGGATGACAGCGATCAGCGCGAAGGCGACGGGGAAGATCAGCCGCGTGTCGTGATGGATGGACTGCCGGACGTCCACGAGGGTCGACGTCTGGCCTCCGACCAGCACCTGATCGCCCGGCACCGAGCCGTGGGCTGCCTGGCGGACCGGCCCCTGGACGTCGTCCATGGCCGCGTTGCTATACGGATCGTCCTCCAAGATCACCGTCACCAGCGCCGCCGTCTTGTCGGCACTGAACTGCGCCGGGGCCACCTCGGCCACCCCCTGGGCCTTGGACAGCCGGCTGTCGAGGTTGTCCAGCGAGCTGCTCGTGAGCGGGGTGGTGCCGTTCACGTACACCTGGGTGGGTCCGAGGGCTCCCGCAGGGAATGCCGAGGCCATGGTGTTGAAGGCCTGCAGGGAGGGCGTGTCCGCCGGTAGCTCGGCCAACGTGTTGTAGGTGGCGGCGAATTTGGTCGTGCCGAACGCCAGGGCTGCCAGGACCACGACCAGCACGCCGAGGATCCGTGCGGGATGGGCGGAGACCACCCGCCCGATGCGCGCCGAGAGTGGCTCGCGTCGGGGCGCCTTGACGCCGCCCGGCCAGAAGAGTGCTCGGCCCAGCACGGCGAAGAGGGCCGGTATGAGGGTCAGCGCCGCCAGCAACATGACCGCCACACCGACGATGAGCCCCGGTGCCAGGGTCTGCAACGAGCCCAGGCTGGCCAGCAGCAAGGCGGCAAAGGCGATGATCACGGTCAGGGCCGAAGAGGCGATGACCCTGCCGATCGCCGAGGAGGCGTGCCGCAGCGCCTGGTCGTGCGGCTCGCCGGCCTGTAGGCGCTCGCGGTATCGGAACAGCGAGAAGACGATGTAGTCGGTGCCCACCCCGAACATGACCACGATGAGCAACGGTCCGAGCGAATTGCCGACCTGGAAGCCGAAGCCCTTGGCCAGCGAAGCGGTGAGGCCCTCGGCCATGCTGTGGATGACGAAGATCACGCCGACCGGCAGGACCGCCACGATCGGGCTCCGGAAGATGAGTGCGAGCAGGAGCACGATGAGCACCACCGTGGCGATGCCGATGATCTTCTCGGCGGTGGAATACGCGTTGTTGCTGTCCACCGAGGTGGCCGCGCTCCCGGTGAGCCCGCTGTCGAGGCCCGACCCTTGCAGGTAGGCCGTCGTCTTGTCCCGGACGGTCCCGACTGCGGTGTTGACGTTGTCGTCGCCAGGCTGCCCGTTGAAGTAGGCGGCGACGATCTCGACCTTGCCGTTCTTGGAGACGCCGTTCGGCGGCACGCTGACGGATGTCACGGACGGAATGTGATCGTTCTGCAGCGAGGAGGCCAACGACGAGACCTTGGACTGGTCGGCTTGGCTGAGCACCGCCCCGTCCGCCCGGTTGATCACGATGGTGCCGCTGGCACCCGACTGCGCCGGGAACTTGGCGTCCCCGACGTTCTGGGCCTGGACCGACTCGTAGCTCTGCGACAAGAAGGCCTGCTGGTTGGCCGTGGTGTAGTCACCCAGCTTCGGTGCCAACCCGATGATCGCCACTGCTCCGATCAGCCACAAGACGATGACGCGCCACGGGTGGGCCGTCACGGCACGGGCCAATGATGCGAACATGTTGCCTCCCCGGTGTTCTTTGTCGGATCTCTAGGACGACCTGTCCCCGGCGGCAGGCTCCGAGCCACCCGCACGTTCCGGCGTGCTCAGCTCCTCGAGCACGCCGAGCATCTCGAGCACGCCGGTGAACGAACGGGAGGGACCGCCGCCTTCCTGCCACGCCCGACCCCGCAGTTGGCCCGTCTCCGATCTGGAGAGCTCGATCTTCAGTCCGACCACGTTGTCCGCTCGTCCACCTCGTCTTCGCCCGCCGGCTCGGTGTGCCGGCGACCGCCCTGGACTGCCTCGGGGTTCCAACCCCCGAGGCAGTCCTCATCAGCGGCAAGGAGCAGCGTGACGGATCGGGGCGGAGTTGTCCCTAGGGAGGTCCCTAGGAAAGACCCCAGTTTCCGAGGGGTCGATCCCCGGGGTGTGCGGCTCTCAGGTCTTCGGGCCGTCGGCCCCGTGGCCCCATCCGTGGCCCCATCCGTGGCCCCAGGACCGGCCGGGGATCAGGCGCCGACCTCGCCGAGCGCGCCGAGCGCGCCGGACAGCTCGTGGCGCGAGTTGACGCCGAGCTTGGAGAAGACGTTGCCCAGGTGGTACTCGATGGTCTTGGTGCTCACGAAGAGTTCCTCGGCCGCCTGGGCATTGGACAGGCCGGATGCCACCAGACGGGCGACCGACTCCTCCTTCGGCGTCAGCCCGATGCGGCTCTTCGCCCGATTCCGGCTCCGCCCGGACACCCCCGACTCGCTGAGCAAGGCATCGCACTGGTCCACGTAAGGACGGGCACCCATGGTGGCGAAGAGACGGCGAGCGGACTGGAGCAGGGAGATCGCCTGACGACGGGCCCCCACTTGGCTGAGTGCGCGACCGTGGTCAAGGTCTACCGCAGCCTGGCCGAAGAGCAACTTGTCGCCTTGGGCGATGTCCCGTGCCTCGACGAAGGAGGTCTCCGCTGCCGAGTGTTGCCCCAGGCCCGCCTCGAGGGATCCACGAAGCCGGGCGGCGTCGAGGCGCGTCGCGGCGAATCCGTCTTCCGCCAGGACCTCGAGCGCGGATACGACGGTTTCGGCGTCTCGCCACCGAGCGAGGCCGATCAGCGCCTCCGCACGGAGTGCCAGCGGTTGCTCGGCGCGCAATCGCTCGAGGAACCGGCCGACCTCGCCGGTGAGCGGATCGAGCGCCTCGAGCATGTCCTCGTAGCGGCCCCGGTTCCCCGCGAGCTTCGCCGCAGCCAACGAGCAGAAGACCGTGTTGGGCGTGGTGGGGACGGCAGCGGCATGATGCCGGGCCTGTTCCGCATGCGCTGTGGCGATCTCGAACTCGCCTCGTCCTGCATGGACGTAGCAGGCCACGGCGTGGACCATGCACAGGTCGATCGGCCGGTCCATGTCGTGGGCCAGGGAGACGGCCAGGTCGGCGTGTACCAGGGCGTCGTCCCACAACCCGACCCGGAACTGCGCGTCCGCCAGGTTGCCGTGGAGCATGGGCAGGCTGTAGACCCCGGACCCGGATCGCGACCACCGGAGGGCCGCCAGGAGATCATCGATCGCTCCCCACGCGTCGTTGGCCCAGAGGCGGATCATCCCCCGCTCGCGAACCAGGTTCGCCTCGAATGCCCGCGGCTTGGCGGCCGTCGTCGGAGGGGCATCGAGGACGTCGAGGGCGGCCGGGAGGTTTCCCGCCAGAGCCTCGGAGGCGGCTAGCGGCAGCCGACCGAACACGACGACCGTCGCGTTCCCGTCCGCATGGTCGAGTGCGTCCCGCGCCCAGCGGTTCGCCGACGGACCGTCACCCCGCACGATGTGCGTCATCGCCAACGTCACGGCGGCCATTCCACGAAGGGACGGATCCGACGAAGTCGTCGCCGCGGTCACCGCCGCCTCGAGGTGGACGACGGCCTCGGCGAGATTGCCCGATTGCAACGCCAGACAACCGACGGCGTAGCTCTTTGCCGGACCTTCGGCGCAGGACTCGACTCGGCTCCGCAGGCTGCTCATTCGATCCCCGCCCACCTGGATCATCAACTGCGCCGCGGAGAGGAGGCGCGACTCCCGCTTTTCCCTGGTACCGGCCAGCTCGGCGGCCATGAGGAGGTGATCGATCGCCGACGAGGTCTCCTCTCTCGCACTCTCCGCGAGGGCCAGAGCCGTCAGCTCGCCGGCCAACTGGTCGTCGTAGGTCGGGCTGGCTGCGACCCGGTGCGAGATCCCTGCAGCTTCCGGCAGGAGAGTCGCCGCCCGGCGATGTAGCTGCTGGCGAAGCGTGGGGGAAAGGTCGTCGTAGACGGCCGCCCGCAGCAGCGGATGGACGAAGGCGACCTCATCGACCGCGCCGAGGGCGCGACGCTCCAGCAGGCGGGCCTCCATCGCCTCCTCCAGGGCGCCGGCGCCCTCGTCGTCGGTCAGTCCGGCCAGGGCGACGGCGAGCCGCAGGGGACAGCGCTGCCCCAGCACGGCCGCGGCGCCGACCAGGCGCTGCGCCGGCCGCGAAAGCCCGGCCAGACGTGAGAGCACGGTCATAGCCAGGGTGCGGGGGGCGGGGAGGGAGGCCGAGCCGCCGGCCAAGGCCTCCGCGGGCAGCTCCTCCAGGAGGGCGCGGATGTAGAGAGGGTGGCCGTCGGTGTGCCGGCGGAGACGCTCGGCCGCCGGCGTGCCGAGATCCCCGACGCCGAGCGCCTCGGCGAGCTCCTTGATCTCCGAGACACCTAGCCCAACGGGCTGGATCCGACGTACTCGCAGCGGATCGTGGATGAAACGCTCCCAACTCTCCCCCAACCTCGTCCCGGCTCGCGGACGCGTCGAGAGAAGGACCAGTACCCGATCGTGGCGAAGGCGCCGCAGGGCGAAGAGCAGGGCTTTGGTGGAGCCGGCGTCCGCCCAGTGCATGTCGTCCAGCACCAGGACCAGGACCGAGCTGTCGCCCTGCCCCATACCCAAGCTCTGGACGAGCTCGGCGCCGACCGAGAACGGGTCGGTGCTCGGAGCCGGTCCAGACGCCAGATCCGGCAGCTGCAGCAGGAGTTCGTCCTCCATCACCCGGGTCAGCTGAGAGATCAGCCCGTACTCGAGGGACATCTCCAGCTCGTCGCCGGTCGCCTCCCAGACCTTGACGTTCGCCAGGCCGGCCACGAAGGTCCGGATGAGGGAGCTCTTGCCCATCCCCGCCTCGGCCTCGATCACGACCACCTGGGGACTCGCGGCTACCGCGCCGGCGAAGGCCGACGAGAGCGCGTCTAGCTCGTCTGCTCGCCCGATGAAGACGTCCGGCCGGTGCATATCCACGCCCATCTCTCCGTGCACCCGAATGATCGCACGCGCCACGGTCGAGCCGCCCCGTCGCCAGCCGCTCGAGCCGCCCCTGCAACTATGCTCCATCTTGGAGATCCCTCTCAGCGAGTATCGATCCGAGCAGGTAGACGACCATCCTCGAGGGCCCGAGATGCAGAACAGCGTCAAGCTTCTGATCCCACCTCGTCATCGTCTCTTCGCCGTCTTCGATCACCCCCACGAGGGGCGCCAATGCCTCCAACGCGTGTCGGAAGAGTTCTCCGTCAAGCAGGACGACATCTGGATCTTTCAGGGCGAGGCCGGCATGCGATGCATCAACCCCCAGCTTCGCAAGATGAACTTCTGGTCACGGGCGGTGATGACACTGCAGCGGGGGTATACGAACGACCGAGAGTACGAAGAGAGCCTCTGCGCTGCCCTCTTCGATGGTGCGATGGTCCTCGCGATCAAGATCAGCGACCGGCGCGCACCCCAGCTCGCACGATGGCTCCGATCACAGGGCGCCAGACTCTTCGGCTATTCGACCCACTGGAACTACATCCCGGTCGCTGCGGTCGCGCGATCCCGTCGTTGACCGAGATCGAGATCCTCCTCAGATCGAGCTGACCGGCAGCTCGATCGCGGAGGGCCTCGCCGGGTCGTGGAAGACCTCTTGGTCGGCGACCACCAGAGTGACCGCCGAGGCCAGCGGCTCCCCGCTTCCGGTGTTGCGCGCGATGAGCGGATGGGCGCCGCTCGAGACCTGGAGTCGTAACCGTTCTCCGCGCCGAAACGTCACTGCCGCCGGCCACATGGCGACCCGCAGGTGCAGCACCGAGTCCCCGTCGGGCTCGGCGACCTCCGGGGAAAGGCGCAGGACCCCACCGCTCAGGTTGGTGGAGCGGCCCTTTTCCGACACGACGCACAAGCGCACGACCAGGTCCGTGTGCCGGATCGACGAGCGGAAGTAGAGGTCGGCGGACAGCGGTCCGGCCACGGTCATCGGCTCTTCCATCGGCGTGCTGGTGTAGGTGAGGACGTCGGAACGCTCCTCGCGGCGGCGCTGGTCCTTGGGTCCGGCGTTGCGCATGTCGAGGCTGGGGCCTCCGATGCCGGGCGTCGGATCGGCGGGGTCGTACCGGAACCGGTCGGGTCCCGACGCGGTCGGGTCCTCGGGTCCGAGTCGCCCACCGGCGTGGAGGTGCCGAGCGCGTGACGGTCGCAGGCGGCGGCCAGTCGGGCAGCTCCACCCAGCGCCGGGCGCCGACCACGTAGAGGCGGACGGTCGTCGGAAGGGCTCGCGGCGGGGACGCGCCGTTGGCGGGGAGCGCGTGGGAGGGGCCATCGGCGGCGAAGCGCTCGTCGAACCAATCCAGCGCGTCACGGATGCCCGCACCGAACCCGCGGGGGCTCCCGTGGGTCCACGGCCCGATGGTGAGCCGGGCCTCGCGTCCTGCGGCGCGCAGGGCGAGGAAGTCGTCGATCTGCGCAGGGAGAAAGATGTCGTACCAACCGGCCACGAGGGCCGCAGGCGGCGCGCTCGAGCGTCCGGCCCGGAAGTCGACCGGGTCCCACCAGGGATCGCCTGGCGTGTCGTGAGCGAGCCAGTCCTGATAGAAGCCGACGCTCCGGCCGACGACACGTCGATCGGCGTCGCGTAGGGGCAGCGCGGCATAGACGGGAGGCAGGTCGCGGCGGGCCTGCAACATCGCGGCGAACACCCGATGCGGCGGCAGCTCCTGGTGGCCGACCTGGTGGATCCACGACAGCATGCTCTCGAAGGCGAGGGCGTTCCCGGGGTAGATCACGGCGTCCCTGAAGTCGGCGGCCGTCACGGAGGGCGCCATCGCCCGCAGGTAGTCGGGCGCGTCCTCGCAGACCGCCCACTGGACCAGACCGAGATAGCTCGGACCGAAGGTGCCGACCCAACCGCTGAACCACGGCTGGTCGGCGAGCCACGCCAGGGTGTCGCGCCCGTCCTGGCGCTCGTGGCGAAAGGGTTCGAAGTCCCCGCCCGACCCGAAGGTTCCCCGGCAGCTCTGGATCACCGCCTGGTAGCCGCGCTCGGCGAAGAGTCGGCCGACGACCCCGAGCTGGCGGCGCCCGTAGGGGGATCGCAGGAGCACGATCGGCGATCGGCCCGCGATGTTGGAAACCGGCGCCCAGCGGTCGGCCAGCAGCACCGTCCCGTCGGACATCTTGGCTGCGAGATCCCGCTCCACGGCCACCTGGCGGTACTGCGCCGGTGGCAGCCTGGCGGCAGCCGAGAAGATCTTGCTTCCGAGTGTCGTGAGAGGAGTTCTAGCATTCATCGGCGTGGTCGATGTCTCGCCCGTTTCTGCACGATGCGTTGCACCAACCGCCTACTACGCCAACACGGCAGAGCGCCACCTCCGGCCGCGATGCCGCCGGGGTGCCCTGCGGAGGCTCGACCTTCCTCTCCAGCTCCGATGACACCTACGCGGTCATCGCCCTCGGGACCGGGCGGTGAGGCCCGCCATGGCTTCGAGATTGGCGCACCCGGAGGAGGTCGAACGAGATCAAGGCCGAAGGCGACCCTGACAGCGCCTTCCGGTAGGAACAAGGCATCTCGCCGGCCTACGGCCATGTTCGGCACGGCGCAACGGCGCGCCTTGCGGGCAGCGATCGGCGCGACGCTCGCCTTCTACCTGGGCTGGATCGTGGTCGACGACCCGGAGATGGCGGTCTTTTCGATGCTGACCGTCATCGGGCTCCTCGTGCTCGCCGACTTTGGCGGCGATCTGGGACGGCAGGCACGCGCCTACATACTCGGCACCGTGTTCGTCGCCGCGCTCGTCGCGCTCGGAACCGTCGTGTCCGAGAACACCGTCGTTGCGGCCCTGATGCTGTTCGTGGTCGCGCTCTGCGTCTCGCTGTCCACTGCGGTGGGCCGCAACGTCGCCATGGGTGCGAACGGCGTGGTGCTGTTGTTCCTGGTCTCCTGCACCGTCCCGGCGCCGATCGAAAGCCTCGACTCCCGAGTGTCCGGAGCCCTGCTCGGGGGCGGCATCTCGTTGCTGGCAGCCCTCACGATATGGCCTCAGCGCCCCCCGGACCGCCTGCGCCCAGCGCTCGCCGATGCCATCGACACGCTCGCTGGACGCATCGGACGGTTGAGCCAACGGAGGGAAGGTGCAGCCGACTCCTTCGTCGAGCCCGTCCGCGACGCGCTTGCCAGCGCGGGCCCGGACAGCCTCGCGGTCGGGGAGCGCCCCACGTTGGCCACGGAGCGCGACCACGCGCAGCTCCGCGTGGGTTACGGCTTGAGCCGCGTGCAGCTCCTGCTGGACCGGCTCTCACTGCGCCCCGTCGCGCCGCTGGGCGTTGCCGAGGCCGAGCGGATCCTGGAGCGCCAGCTGCGCCGGGTGCTCGACGCGACCGCCTCGGCCTTGCGTGGCGAAGGCCCGGCCCCGGATGAGTTCACGGTCGTCGATGCCGGGCGGGCGCATCGGGAGCGCACCGACGCGGCGCTCGGGCGCGATCTCGCCTGCGGCTGCGCCGACGACACACTCGCGGTCGGCGCTGACCGCTCGGTGCTCGTCGGCGAGATCTCCACCTCGGTGCGCGGGGTGGTTGCGGACGCCCGGGTCGTGGCCGGCGCTGATCGCTTCCCGACCCGCTTCGGCTCACTGAGCGACGGGCTCGAGCGCCGCCTGGTGGCCATCCTGGACCGCCTGGTCGCGATCGTGTCCTCGACCTTCAGTACCCGCTCTGTCGTGCTCCAGAACAGCGTGCGCCTGGCGGTCGCGTTGTCGCTGGCACGGCTGTTGGGCGGCCTGCTCCACGTCGAGAACGCCTTCTGGGTGCTGTTCGCCACGTTGAGCGTCATGCGCACGAGCGCGGTCCGAACGGGCGCTACGGCGCTTCAGGCCGTGCTGGGAACGGTCATCGGTTTCGCCGTTGCGGTCCCGCTGCTGCTCGCGATCGGTACGAGCGACGACCTGCATCTGTACCTGCTGCCCGTCGTCGTCGTGGGCGGGCTACTCGCCGGATCCATCAACGTCGTGTGGGGGCAGGCGGGGTTCACCGTCATCGTGTCGGTACTCTTCGACCTGGTCGAGCCTCGAGGCTGGGAGATCGGTGTCATCCGCGTCGAGGATGTCGCGCTCGGAGCGGCGGCGGGCGTGGCGCTGGGTCTCGTAGCGTGGCCTCGGGGCGCCGCCGGACAGCTCGCGGAGTCGCTCGGTGACGCGATCGAGGCATGTGGGGACTTCGTCGCGGCCATGCTGCAGCGCCGGCTGCGCTCTGCCGGGATGGAGCAGCTGTCCCGTCTCCGCACACGGGCCCGGATCCAGGCGCTGCGCGCCGACGGCGTGCTCGCGGTGTTCCTCAGTGAGCAGCCCAAGGCGGAGGAGATCTCGCTTTGGCAACGAATGTCGGTGTTCGTGCACACACGCTGGTACGGGGCCGAGATGCTGGCGCGCCAGTCGGTGGCGTCACCCCCGCCGGAGGCCGCGAAGATGGTCGATGCGCTCGTGGAGCGGGTCCACGAGCTTCAGGCTGCCCACGCAGCGGTCGCCGCTGCCATCGCCCGGCGTGAGCCACCGCCACCGGTGCCCGTGCCGATCGACGTCGACCACCTCGACGCGCTGTCCTGCGAGCTGACCACGAACGCCCCAGTGGACGATCCCTGGGCCGAGCAGGGGGTGGTCGAGATCCTGCGAACGCGCGCGCTGATCGCGGAGATCACGATCTCCCTGGCTCGGCTGCGTGATCTGGTCGCCGAGACGACGGAGGCCTCGGCCAAGGCCAAAGGGGCCAGAGGGGCCAAGGTCAAAGGGGCCAAGGTCAAAGGGGCCGGGGCCGCCACGACCAGCTGAGGGGCCGGCGCGTTGCGACCCTTCGCCCTCAGCCCCGCCTCTCCGCTCGGCGCTCCTTACGACGCCGGTGGCGGCGTAGCATCCCGGCGCCGATCCATACGAGCGCTCCGAGGCAAGCGATGACGAGGGTGAAGAGCCAGAGCGGCCAGGTAAAGCTCCAGGCCAAGAAGTGGAGCGTGATCTTCTCGGTGTTCTGGGCCATGAAGATGACGAGCAACGCCAGCCCGACGAGCATGGTGATCGCCCCGCCGCTGAGTCGTGAGCGATTGGAGCCGGCGTTCGGTGGAGAATGTTGTGCCATGTCGGCTGCTCACCGGATGCTGATTGTGCTGAATGACTGCAAGATACCCCTCCTTAGGAAAGCTCCCACAACAGTCTGGTCACCATCGGCCCCGAGGACAAGGACCTACGTCGGGCTCCACCGCAGTTGTGAAACCGTTCACGGGGATCCGTTGACCGTCCTTTGACGTGAGGACGGCGTGACGAAGGTGAGCCCCTCCTACAGGTCCAAAGTGGGTGGCGACCTCAAGGAATCGGCCCCCATCGTGCCCGAGTCGGCTCTGGGCGCCACGTTCGGCATCCCCGAGCACACGATCAGCCAGGCCACGAGCTGACAAACGGTCGGTGCGTCGCTCTCACTTCGACGCACCGACAGGGCTCCCGGGACGCGGCCGTGATGGAGTCACTCGGGGAACGACCTGGGCGACCCGCGAAGGCATCGTGGGTCGCCTATGGTGATCGAAACGTCGCCCCAGACCCCGGTGGCCCAAGCAACGCCCTGGCGGTGCCGCTCACGAGCGGGCTGGGCCGGGCGGCAGAGGAATTCAACTTGCCGGGAACAGTGCTGGAAGCGCCGGTTGCCGATCCGATCCCAGGATCCCACGATCAGTCCCCACTTGGCGGCGATCCGTTGGATCCAGCGCCAAGATGGACGGTGGGTCGGCTCGTTACGGGCCTCCTCGTATGCGGGCCACTCCTGGGCCTCGCCCTCTTCTTACCCCTGGGTTGGGCCGGCTTAAATGTCTGGGACGTGGTCATCGGAACCGCGCTCTACCTCTTCACCGGGTTCGGCATCGCGACCGGTTTTCATCGCCTCTTCACCCACCGCAGCTTCAAGACCACTCGCTTCCTCAAGGTGCTGTTTGCCGTTGCCGGATCGATGGCCCTCGAAGGCGGCGTGATCGGCTGGGTCGCGGTCCATCGTCGACACCACATGTACGGGGATCAGCCCGGTGATCCCCATTCACCGTACAAATACGGCTCCGGAGTCTTCGGCGTTCTGCGGGGATTTGTACATGCCCAGGTGGGCTGGCTCTTCTCGAACGATCCGACGGACACGAGGCGCTTTGCTCCGGACCTGCACCGAGATGCCGATCTCGTCATCGTCGACCGGCTGTTCCCTTTGTTGGCGGTCGTCTCGCTGGCAATCCCGTTCGGGATCGGGTTGTCTCTGTACGGCACATTGGCCGGAGCTCTCGCGGTCTTCCTTTGGGCCGGGTTGGTCCGCATGGCGCTGCTGCATCACGTCACGTGGAGCATCAACTCGGCTTGCCACCTCTGGGGACGGAGGCCATTCGCCACGAAGGACCGCAGCACGAACCTCGCTCTCTTGGCGCTCCCCTCCCTTGGCGAGAGTTGGCACAACTTTCATCACGCCGCCCCGTCCTCGGCCCGTCACGGCGTCCTCCGACACCAGCTCGATCCTTCGGCGCGGTTGATCCGACTCTTGGAGCATCTCGGATTGGCGTCCAAGGTTCGCTGGCCAACCCCCGCCCAGATCTCCGCCCTGTCCAAAGGCGGCGAATAGACCAGGGAAACACTGTTTGGCGGACCGGGGAGGGTCGACCTCGCAGAGCGACTCCTGGCCAGCCTGGGTGCGATCGACGACGAACCGCCGTCACTGACGGCGATCTGTCAAACGTGTTGCGACGTTCTTGGCGTCAACGGCGTTTCCCTCGTTCTGATGAGCGCAACGGGTAGCCAGGCCGTGGCCAGCGCATTCGACGGACGGGCCGGGAGCGTTCAGGACCAGGAGTTCATCTTGGGCGAAGGGCCGAGCCTGGATGCCTACGACAAGGGTCAACCCGTACTGGTCGGCGACGTTCAAGCGGAGCAGGTCCGGTGGCCGCATTTTGTCGGGGCAGCCGCCCAGATCGGCGTCCGGGCGGTGTACGCGGTGCCTCTCCAGGTAGGACAGACCAAGCTTGGGGTGATCGTCCTGCACTGGGACGAACCGAAGAGCCCGACGGTTCAAGATCTGTCCGACGCCCTGCTGGTCGCGAGTTTGGTGAGCCAACTCGTGCTCGTCCTGCAGTCCGACGCCACCTCCGAGTCGTTGGCTTGGGCACTCGACCTCGCGGATTCCCGAGCCGTCGTGCACCAAGCCACCGGCATGATCTCGGCCCAGCTCGAACGGAACGTGGCGGAGGCATTGGTCCGCCTGCGCGCTCACGCCTTCGCTGCCGGAATACCCATCGGCGAGGTAGCCGGCCAGGTGGTCAACGGACAGTTGCGGTTCGATTAGCCGTGACCGCACCTCGACCATCCGGGAGGGGCCGCCTTCGACCGCCCACCGAGGCAGGACTAGCCTTCGGGAGAGGCGCTGCCCACTGTGCGCGTCGAAGGTCGGCCGATCGTCCCGCTCGGGAGGCATGACGATGGACACTCGGGACGAATGGCTCGCCCGAACGTTCGTGGAATTGGCCGACACGCTGGTGGCCGACTTCGATCTCATCGACTTCTTGTCCCTCTTGGCCGAGCGGTGCGTCGAATTGCTCGAAGTGGCCGAGGTGGGTCTGGCCCTCGCCGACAGCCGTGGCCGGCTCCAGGTGCTCGCGTCGTCCACTGAGCGCATGCGGACGGCTGAGCTCATCGAGGTCCAGAATGGAGACGGTCCGTGCCTGGAGTGCTATCGGACGGGGCTGCCGATTCTGAACAAGCGCCTCGACGAGGCCGGAGATCGGTGGCCCCGGTTCTCCCCTGTCGCCCGTCAAAGTGGTTTCGTCATGGTTCACGCTCTGCCGTTGCGGCTCCGAAGCGACGTGATCGGAGCCTTGAACGTCTTCGACGTCGCCCCGCACGAGATCCCGCGGTCGAAGGTCCATCTGACACAGGCCCTGGCCGACGTGGCCACCATTGGCATCCTGCAGGAGCGCACCGTCAAACAGCGGACCGACCTCTCTGTTCAGCTCGAGAGCGCCCTCAATTCTCGGATCGTCATCGAGCAGGCCAAGGGGGTCGTGGCCGAGCGATTGAAGGTCGACATGGAAGAGGCCTTCGGGCTGCTTCGAAAGCATGCCCGGCGCCAGCGACTGCAGTTGAGCGTCGTGGCGAGCAATATCGTGGGTGGCTCCCTCACGGCGGCAGATCTCCGTCCGGCTCCCTCCGATCGCTGACCTGGTGTCGGGCACTCCTGCGGCCGAAAAACGATAGGTTCGTCAGTGTGCTTTTCTCCCGAGGGTGACCTCGCCGGCGGGCTCATCGTCACCGCTATCGGCGTCGACGCCTACCGCCACTTGCGCGGGCGCAACACGCACCTGCTCCTGGCCACCGTGCCACTGGTACTCGGCGTGCACCAGCTCGACGAGGCACTGGTGTGGTGGGGACTGGAGGGCGATCTACCACACGCCGTCGGCCGGGTGGCGATGTGGATCTATCTGGTGATTGCCCTGGTAATAGTGCCGGTGCTGGTACCGCTTTCCATCCTGAGGCTCGAGCCATCGGCCCGCCGCAGGTGGACGATCGCACCGTTTCTCGCGTTGGGCGTCGCGGTGGCGACGGTGCTCCTCGCGACGATGCTGCGGGGGCCGGTCACGGTCCAGCTCGCTGCGTACCATCTCAGCTACAGCATCGGGCTGAAACACGGCGTGGTGATCATCGGCCTGTACATCGTCGCGACCTGTGGGTCGTTGTTGATCTCCGGCTACAGAGACATCGTGATCTTCGGCATCGCCAATCTTGCCGCAGTGGTGGTGCTGGCCGTCCTCACCGCGGACGGGTTCGCATCGCTCTGGTGCTTCTATGCGGCGCTGGCCAGCGGCGCGATCTCGCTTCACATGCGTTTTGCGAAACCGCACCGCGCCGATCCGTACGCCTTCACGTAAGGATCCGTCGAGGAACTCGTGGTGCGGCTCAGAGCTCGTCGAGCAACTGGCTGATGGTCCGAAAGACTCGCAATGCCGCCACCAGCTCCGCCTCGGACAGGTCGCCGAGGCGCTCTTCCCAGAGAGCTTCCCAACGGGACCGCTTCTCGTCCACGATCCTCCGTCCCTTGTCGGTAAGAGCGACCATGCACACTCGCCGATCGTGGCCCGCGCGCCGACGCTCCACGATGCCGTTGGATTCGAGCTGGTCCAACATGGCCGTCACGCTGGCAGGGTTGAGACCGGCACTCTTGGCAAGATTCCCGGCCATCACCTCGTCCGCTGTCCCGAGGACGACCAGGGCACGCAACTGCGAAAGGGTGAGCTCGTTTTGCGTCCCCTGCTCCCGACCGCGGAGACGGCGTTCCGCCCCGAAGAGCTCACTTATCGCTGTCCGCAAATTCTCGAGTGCGGCGTGGCGACCGGTCGACTCACCGAGAGACGTCATGCGAGGCTCTCGATCAGGGCTTCCTCCGAGACCTCCGTCAGGTGCCCTTCTCTTCGAGATCGACGTTCGATCCGCCAGAGGACCGTGGTCGGTACCAGCGCCACGACGGTCATGGCGAGCACCCACCAGTAGGTCTGAGCAAAGGCCGCAGCGGTGGCATTGGCGCTCGCATGCGGGGGAAGGTGCACAAGCTTGCTCTGAAGGATCACGGCGATCACGGCGGTCCCGAGCGAGCCCCCGACCCGTTGGATGATGTTGAGCTGAGGGCTGGCGTCGTTGACCTGATCGTGGCTGAGGGTCGAGAAGGCGGCGGTCATGGCCGGCATGAGCGCCAGGCCAACCCCCACCCCCCGGACCACCATCGCCGCGCCCAGGGCGACGTAGGACGTCGTCGCGTCGACGAAGAGGAACGGGACGGTGCTGACCGCCAGGATCACACCCCCGTAGAGCGAGGTGAGGCCGGCGCCAAATCGGTGGGTGGCGAGCGCTGAGCGGTTCATGCCGATGGCGGCGCCGATGCCCGTGGGGACGAGGAGGAGTCCCGTGTGGATGGCGTCCTGGCCGCGCGCTACCTGGAAGTAGAGCGGCAAGAGAAGGAGGGCCCCATACAGTGCGGCGCTGAGGAACAGCATCACGACGACCGCTGAGCTGTAGGCACGAATCTTGTAGAGCTGGAGATCGAGCAACGGATAGTCGATGCGTCGCGTCCGGATGACGAAGATGGCGACCAGCAGCAGACCCGCCAGGATGGGAAGGAGGACGGTGCCCGAGGTGAAGCTCTCGGCGGTGGCGCTCTCGGAGAGCCCGTAGATGATGCCCACTGCACCCGCGCCGGCCAGCAAGAGGCCCGGCCAGTCGAGTCGACCGGCACCCTCCCTGTCCGGTGCATCACGCGGGAGCAGGCGCAGCGCCACGAGTGTGGTCGCGATCCCGATTGGCACGTTGACCATGAAGATCGCGTGCCAGCCCACGCTCTGCAGAAGGAGCCCGCCGACGGTCGGTCCGAATACCGGGGCCAGCACGATCGGCACGCCGATCAAGCTCATGACCTTGGGTAGGTTGGTGCGACCGGCCGCTTGCACCAGGATCGTCAGGCCGGTCGGAACGAGCAGGCCACCCCCAATGCCTTGCAGTGCTCGGAAGGCGATCAGCTCCCCAAACGAGGTCGCCACACCGCAGAGAGCCGAGCCCAGGGTGAACAGTATGAGTGCCTGTAGGTAGACGCGAAACGCGCCGTATCTTCGGACGGCCCACCCACAGAGGGGAATGACGGCGGCCAGCGCCAGGAGGTACGCCGAGGTCACCCACTGGATGTCGCTCAGGGGCGTGTGCAGGTCCCGCGAAAGGCTGTCGAGCGCGACGTTCACGATCGTCGTGTCGAGGACGGACATGATCGAGCCGAGGACGATGACGATCGCGACTCGCCTGACGTGTGGATCGATGCTGCCGGTCGACGGTGCGCGATCGTGCGGCGCGGCTCGCATCAGAGGGGAGATTGGCCGGTCAGGCTGTCGATCACTGAGGATAAAGTTAGATACCAAATCTTTGGTTGTCAAAATGAGTGCTCTTCTTGCCACGCGCTGCCAGCCTCGTTTCGCTCGCCCGACTGCCCGTGGTAGCGATGGCCATGGTCCTCGGACGGGCGGTCGACCGTCTTGTCACATTCCTGAGAGCGGCCGGGTTCGGTGACTCCTCCTCGTTGGATGAACCCATCAAGATGCCCGCGCACGTCATCTACCTCCACTGGGGGTTCACCACTCCGGTCGAAACTCTGGAGTGGGACCTGACGATCCACGTCGATCCCGGTACGGCGGTCGGCGAGTACCTCGCCCTGTTCAACGGCTCGGTCGACGGCGCCCAGTGCTATCTCGGACTTCAGACGAACGTCAGTGATCCCGGGACCGGGAGAGGAATCGGAAAGGGCCTCATCTTCTCCACGTGGAGCTCGTTCGACGAGTCCGACAGCCGTATCGCCGCGGACGGCTTCCGCGAACTGGGGACGCACGAGGGGAGATTCCTCGGCATACGCAAGCCCTTCCAGTGGACCACCGGGGATTACCGGATCACGCTGTCGCGCGCCGAATCGGAGGTCGTCGATGGCCGCGGGATGGACTGGTTCGATCTCTCGGTGACACCCATTGGGGCGTTCACCCCTGATCTCTCCCGCCCCGCGCCCGTCGGTCCGAGCGTCTGGGTCGGTGGGCTGCGGTTCCCTCGCCGCCTCCCCCATACGGCCGCGACCGTCCAACCCGGCGGGCTCCTGTTTCTCGAGGTGTATTCCGGGGCTCGCACCTGGCTCGACGTGACCCGCTGGCACCTCGACGTCATGGCCTATGGCGACGGCGTCCGATGCCCGTCAGGGCGTACGGAATACCCACGCTTTCCGCACGCCCAGCGGATGCCCAACGTCAATGTCGGTTATGACCCCACCCGGGGTCGGGCCGTGCTCGAACTCGGCTCCGGAGTCGTCAAGAAGGATCCCCCCGGAGCTTGGCGAGGATCCGCTGTTGAGGAATAGCACCGATCACTCGAGCCGTTGAACCAGGTATGACCCCAGGCCACACCATCAGCATCGCCCCAAGCAGCGCCCATGTGGAGGTCAAGCTGGGTGGCCAACTACTTGCCACCACCGACCGGGCGATGGAGCTCAACGAGACCGGGCTGCCCGTCCGGTATTACCTGCCGCGAGACGACGTTCAGATGGACCTCCTGCGGCTCACGACGTTCCATACCAGATGTCCCTTCAAGGGTGAGGCGTCGTACTGGTCCGTCGACATCGACGGCGAGACCCATGACGGGCTCGCGTGGAGCTACGAGACGCCCATCCCTGAGGCGGCCGAAGTGCAAGCGATGCTGTCCTTCTACCCCGACCGCGCTGCGGTGACGGTCGACGGCCAACCGCTCCGGGACTGACCCGGCGCTCTGGCTTCGGCCGAGGCGTCGACGCCTCCGTGCCTCTAGCCTGGATCCGTGGCTCAGAGGGTGATCGATGCCGATACCCATCTGTTCGAGACCGGCTCGCTCTGGGCTGACCATCTCCCGGTTGGGCGCCGCCATTTGGCGCTCCGGATGGAGGACGACGAGTTGGGTTATGTGTGGCTGACCGCACCCGATGGGAGGCGGATTCACCTGGCCGAGATCCATACCCCGGGCGACATCGGCTCCATGGGTGAGGGGCGGGTTCGCCAACGCGCCGGGCTCCCCCCCGGAGTGTCGTTCCACGAACTTCCCGCTCACGACCACGATCCGGTGGCGAGGCTCCAGCTGATGGATCGCCAGGGTATCGACGAGGCGATCCTGTTCCCCAACTTCGGGCTCTTCTGGGTGCGGACCCTTGAAGATCAGGCCGAGGCCCAGCTGGCCAACATGGAGGCGTGGAACCGCTGGGTGATCGAGGAGATCGGACCGGCGGGAGGGGGCCGGCTGCATCCCGTGGGACACGTATCGCTCCGCGACCCCGCCTGGCTCGAGACCCAGCTCGCCTCCCTGGCCGCGGGCGGCGTATCGGCGGCGATGGTCCCCATCGGTCCGGTGGACGGCCGGGGCTTCTCGAGCCTCGCACTCGACGACTGCTGGAGCGCCTTCGAGCACCATGACGTCGCCGTGGTCTTCCATATCGCGGACGGCCCTCGCCCCTTCGACGACGCCTGGTACGACGGGGACATCAATCCGGTCGAGCCGATGCTGATGTCGGCCTTCATCTCGACGACGCCGATGTTGGCGCTCACCGACCTGGCAGCGGGCGGCGTGTTGGCGCGCCACCCGCTGCTCAGAGTGGGTCTATTCGAATTCACCTCGTCATGGTTGGGACAATTCCTCTCGGCCATCGACGCCTGCTACAAGTTCCACGCCGAGTACAACGGCCTGCCAACCGACCGCCTCGAGCTGACGCCGAGCGCGTACATCAAACGCCAGGTGCGGGTGGCGACCTTCGGCTTCGAACGGCCAGCCCGCCTGTCCTCAGCGTTCGGCGACCTCTTCATGTTCGGCAGCGACTACCCGCACGCGGAGGGGCTGGCGCATCCCCTGCAGGACTTCGAGGCGTCGGGTGGACCTGCTCCGTCATCGCAATTCCGCGGGCTCTTTCAAGACAACGCGGCCTGGGTGCTCGGCCATTGAGTATCAACGCCGATCCGAGAGATTCGAGCCCCCAACTTTCTCATCCGTCGTGCGACCAGGACCGTGGCAGCGGGCGCCCTCTGGTCCCCTGGTGCGTGCGCCTTCGACGCCTCACTCACCCTTCCACCTGGCGAACTTCATCCGCCGGGTGGCGGACACGAGACGCGCCCAACGTGCACGAGCGCTCCAGCCTCGGCTCCTACCACCAGTATGTGTCGGGGGGGACGGACTTCAGGAGCACTAGCCCCTTGACGCAAGGTTTCCCACCACCGAGTCTGAGAGGCTGACGGCGGCGGGTCGGGAGTTGCTGACGGGCGCGACGGTACTGCCGAACGCCGCGGAGGCGCCGGGGCCGAGGCCCGCCATGAGAAGAGCGGCGGCCGCTTGAAGCGCACTCTGTGCCATCGGGCGTTCCGTCAGGCCGAGTCGCTCCCGACGTCGTAGGTAGTGGAGATATGCAGGGACATCGCACAACTCAAAACCGGTCCTCGTATCGCTCGGACCTGACCCCTCTCTCCCGGACAAGGCATGCGTCTTCAGTCGCTACAGCCAACCACTTGGCTGGACGTCAGCGTCACCCGAGCCCGATTCCGTTCCGAAGATGCCGGTCCTACAGCCCACCCACGGGGACGGGGACCAATCTGTCGGTCGTCGTGCCGTCCCCCAGCTCGCCATGGGAGTTGCGGCCCCAGCACCACACCGCGCCGGCGGTCGTGAGGGCGCAGGAGTGCCCGCCCCCGGCGGCGATCGCCATCGCGACGCCCGGAAGCCCACCCACGCGGACGGGGTCCAAGACGGGCTGTAGGTAGTTTGTCCTCGTGCCGTCCCCCACCTGGCCGGAGGTGTTCAAGCCCCAGCACCACACCTCGCCGGCACGAGTGAGGGCGCAGGTGTGCGCGCTCCCGGCGGCAATCGCCGTCGTGACGCCCGGGGGTCCGCCCACGGGTTCGGGTTCCGCGCTGATGATGAACGAGTTCCCCAGACCCTGTCGGTTGAAGCCCCAGCACCACACCGTGCCGGCGGTCGTGAGGGCGCAGGTGCGGTCGTCGCCGGCGGCGATCGCCTTCACGCCGCCCGCGAGCCGGTGCACGGCGACGGGAGTGACGCTGTTGGTGTCCGTGCCGTCTCCCAGCTGACCGTAGAAGTTGTAGCCCCAGCACCACACCGCGGCTTCCTTCGTGAGGGCGCAGGTGTGCTCGAAGCCGGCGGCGATCGCCGTCACGTCGAGCTTGAGCGTGCACACCCCTTGCGTGCAGACGGGGGTGGTCCCGAGCACGGGGAAGGGGGTCGCGCTATCCGTCGTCCCGCCGTCTCCCAGCTGACCGGAGCTGTTCGAGCCCCAGCACCACACCGCGCCGGCGCTCGTGAGGGCGCAGGTGTGGTCCCCGCCGGCGGCGATCGCCGTCACGCCGGCCGGGAGCCCGCCCACGGGGACGGGGACCGAACGGTTGGTCGTCGTGCCGTCTCCCAGCTGGCCGGAGTTGTTGCGCCCCCAGCACCACACCGCGCCGGTGCTCGTGAGAGCGCAGGTGTGCTCGGCACCGGGGGCGATCGCGGTCACGCCGAGTGGGGGCAGGCCGCTCACGGCGACGGGGACCGAGCGGTTGGTTGTCGTGCCGTTCCCAGCTGGCCGGAACCGTTGGCCCCCCAACACCACACCGCGCCGGCGCCCGTGAGGGCGCAGGTGTGGGCCCCGCCGGCGGCGATCGCGGTCACGCCGAGTGGGGGCAGGCCGCTCACGGCGACGGGGACCGAGCTGTTGGTTGTCGTGCCGTTCCCCAGCTGGCCGGAGCCGTTGGCCCCCCAGCACCACACCGCGCCGGCGGTCGTGAGGGCGCAGGTGTGCTCGACACCGGCGGCGATCGCCGTCACGCCGGACGGGAGGCCGCCGACGGCGACGCGGAGGGCACTGGGCGTCGTCGTGCCGTCTCCCAGCTGGCCTGCACGATTGCCGCCCCAGCACCACATCGCGCCGCCGCTCGTGAGGGCGCAGGTGTGGGCCCCGCCGGCGGCGATCGCGGTCAAATCGCTCGGGAGCCCGCGCACGGCTTCGGGGAGCGGGCTGCTGGTCGTCGTGCCGTTCCCCAGCTCGCCGGAGCCGTTGGCGCCCCAGCACCACACCGCGCCGGTGTTCGTGAGGGCGCAACTGTGATCGCCGGTGGCGATCGCCTTCACGCCGCTCAGGAGCCCGCCCACGGCGACGGGAACCGAGCTGTCCGTCCTCGTGCCGTTCCCCAGCTGACCGGCACGGTCGAAGCCCCAGCACCACACTGCGCCGGCACGGGTGAGGGCGCACGTGTGCTCGTACCCCGCTGCGATGGCCGTCACGGGGCTCGGGAGCCCGCCCACGGCGACGGGGGTAGCGCGGTCCGTCATCGTGCCGTCTCCCAGCTGGCCATAGGAGTTCCAGCCCCAGCACCACACCGCGCCGGCGCTCGTGAGGGCGCAGGTCTGCTCCTGCCCGGCGGTGATCGCCGCTACGTCACTCGTGGGAAAAAGCCCTCGCACGGCGACGGGAGTGACGCTGTTGGTCGTCGTGCCGTTCCCCAGCTGGCCAAAGAAGTTGGCGCCCCAGCACGCCACCCCACCGGTGCCGGTGAGGGCACAGGTGTAATTGCTCCCGGCGGCGATCGCCTTCACGTTGCCCGGGAGCCCGCGCACGGCGACAGGCGTGGTGCGGCCCGTCGTCGTGCCGTCCCCCAGCTGGCCGAAGTTGTTGGCGCCCCAGCACAACACCCCGCCGGCGCTCGTGAGGGCGCAGGTGTGGGACCCGCCGGTGGCGATCGCCGTGACCGTGATCGGGTTGGTGGTCGCCGCCAGTCTCGCCCCGCTCGGCTGGGGCGTCGCCGCCGACGCCACCCCGAACGCCAGCTGGCCCGCCACCAGGCCCGCGAGGACCAGGCCGGCCAACCCCCCTCTCCTCGCCGGACCCACACCCCTCGGACCCGGCACCCTGTTGAATCGGAACATCGACGGTTCCTGACTTTGGACAAGCGATCTCGTGTTTCCCCCCGCAAACCGGCGCATCGGATCAAGTGGCTCAGTCGCTGCAGGGAGAAGCGAAGCGTACACGTCCTAGCGGACACCCGCCATGGTTCGAAGGGGCGGCTCCCCGAAGCCACACACGGCCCGGGGGCGCCGTCTGCTGCTACGCCTTGCGGATCACTCGGGACGACGTAAAGCTCCCAAAACCAATTCTACTGAGCGGTTGGTACACCCTGAGGGACGTATGACGGGCGAGCTTCCCGGCCCCATTCGCATGTCGAAGCTCTACGCGCCGCCCGTGAATCCCGGGTTGAAAAACGGCGAAACCCCAAGGACAAGTGAGCGGGATGTCGGACCGTGCCAATCAGCTCGTTCGTGATCCCGAATCTCTGCCAACTCCGACCGAGTAGGTCAGGCACCTTTCATGGGTTTCCGCGTCGTCGAGGGCTGATGACCAAGTGGGTCATTGGCGGCGATTCAAGAGGCCGCGTGCAGGGACCCGCTAGTGCCCTCCTACCAGCTC